>NZ_JAMTCJ010000001.1 GCF_024171815.1 Williamsia maris
CCCACACACCAACGCATGCAGAATGCAGCACCAAACAAAATTGGCATTAACAATCCATCAACACACTATCGAGTTCTCAAAGAACACACACCCGCGGCGCTTCAACTCCTCGTCGGAGCCTGCTACCGAAAGCTTGTTCAGGATGTCATCCCGTCTCCGGGGCAACTTTTCCAGCCTAGCAGAGTCGTGAGGGCCGGTCAACCAGTGTCTGGTCGAGGTCTTCGGTGATTCTGTTCGGCCCCGCAGCGATCACAACCGCTTTCGCAGTTGCTGTGTCGCATTGGGTGGTCTGCGCTGAGCCCGGTTTCCCAGTCCCGGATTCTTGCTTCCCGGGAGGCGCCGTGGCGCGCTGACTTGAAAGAAGTTACGCGGCCTGCGAGCAGCCCGTCAAATCGCCTGGTCACAGACCCGGGAAAAACGTTCCCCGCAGGTCAGCACGTCCGTACCAATTCGATTCGACGGTCTTGAAAGCAACCATCTCGCAACTGATTTCGGTGACGCCCACCACATTGCGACGGGCGGATGGCGACGTCATCAGGCGCTGACGCGCTCGATCTCGGCTCCGAGACTCCGCAGTTTGCCGATGAACTCGGGGTATCCGCGATCGATGTGGAACACGTCGTGCACCTCGGTCACCCCATCTGCGACCAGACCGGCCAGCACGAGGCCGGCGCCGGCCCGGATGTCGGAACACCACACCGGCGCACTCGAGAGCTGTTCGATCCCGCGGATCACCGCGTGATGACCGTCGGTCCGGGCGTCGGAACCCAGCCGGACCATCTCCTCCACGAACCGGAACCGTGCCTCGAAGACGTTCTCGGTGATCACCGACATCCCCTCGGCAACCGCGGCCAGTCCGATCGCCATCGGTTGCAGGTCGGTCGGGAACCCCGGGAACGGGAGCGTCGAGAAGTTCACGGCACGCGGCCGGTCCGTCTGGTGGACACGGAATCCGTCGGCGAATCTCTCCACCTCCGCGCCGGCATCGACCAGCTTGTTCAGCACCAACTGCAGGTGAGCCGGGTCGACTCCGGTCACCCGGATGTCTCCCCTGGTCATGGCGGCAGCGATTCCCCAGGTCGCGGCGACGATGCGGTCGCCCACCACCACGTGCGTGGTCGGTGACAGCCGCTGCACCCCGGTGACGGTCAGCGTCGATGTCCCCTCCCCCGAGATCTGGGCACCCATCTGCTTCAGCATCACGCAGAGATCGATGATCTCCGGTTCTCTCGCAGAGTTGTCGATGGTGGTGGTTCCATCGGCCAGGACGGCCGCCATCAGGATGTTCTCGGTCGCCCCCACCGACGGGAACTCCAGTGCGATCGCTGCGCCGGTCAGCGAATCTGCCTCTGCGACAACGCATCCGTGCTCGATGGTGCTGTGCGCACCGAGTGCGCGGAGTCCGGCCTGGTGCATGTCCAGCGGCCGCGACCCGATGGCGTCACCACCGGGCAGGGCCACCACGGCACGCCGACAGCGGGCGATGAGCGGGCCCAGCACACACACCGAGGCTCGGAACTGCTTCACCGCGTCGAAATCGGCGTGGAACTTGGGTTCGGCGGGGGTGTCGATGGTGACGGTCTCGCCGTCGAGGGTCACCACGGCGCCCAATCCGCGCAGGACGTCGGCCATCAACGGGACGTCGGCGATCTCGGGGCAGTTGGTGAGCGTCGTGCGCCCCTCCGCCAGCAACGCCGCCGCCATCAGCTTCAGGACGCTGTTCTTGGCGCCGACCACCGAGACCTCGCCGTACAGGCGTGCGCCGCCGGTCACCAGAAAGCGATCATTCACGACCCGAGCCTATCCACCCACGCCATCGACACTGCTCGCGGGCGGAACTCACCGCACTCCCCGACGCCGACGCAGCCGGTAGGTTTGCGCTCATGGCTGTCCACCTCACCCGCATCTACACCCGCACCGGCGACGACGGGACGACGGGACTCAGCGATTTCTCGCGGGTTCCGAAGACCGATGCGCGGGTGGTCGCCTACGCCGACTGCGACGAGACGAACGCGGCGATCGGTGCGGCGATCGCCCTCGGAGCGCCGGATGACCACGTGCGCGCGGTGTTGACCACGATCCAGAACGATCTCTTCGACGCGGGTGCTGATCTCGCCACGCCCGTGGTCGACGACCCCGAGTATCCGCCGCTGCGCATAGCGCAGAGCTACGTCGACGCCCTCGAGACCTGGTGCGATGAGTTCGGGGATCCACTCGAGCCACTCACGTCGTTCATCCTGCCCGGGGGGACCGTGCTCAGCGCACTGCTGCACCAGGCGCGAACGGTGACGCGGCGAGCCGAGCGGTCGGCGTGGGCCGCGGTCACCGCGCACCCAGACAACACCTCGGCGTTGCCTGCGAAGTATCTGAACCGGCTGTCCGACCTGCTGTTCATCATGTCCCGTGCGGTGAACACCGACGGCGATGTCCTCTGGACTCCCGGGGGTCAGCGGCAACGGCCGCCCGTCAAAGACGAGTGAGGGTCAGGCGGAACGTCGGCGGACCGACCGCACCGGCGGGCGTGACTCAACCCAGGACTGGAACGCCGTGACCGCGCCGGAGGCCATCGCGAGCTCGAAACCCGAACCGTCGGCGTCGATCTCGAGAATCGTCATCGCATCGATCACCTCGACCTCGGTTCCGCGGGGCTGCCTGCGCCCCCGTGTCTCGATCGCCTGGCGCGGGATGACCTCGCTCGGTCCGGTTCGCAGGCTGCTCAAGCGGTAGTAGATCAACGAGTGGTCGTCGTAGCGGACGATGCCGTGACGCCACCCCCGGTCGTCGCCGGCGGGGAGGCTGCGCAGCAGCACCGCGGTGCCCCGGCTCCGTAACCGCATCACGCGGAATCCCACCAGCGCGAGCACCGACACCGCCACGACGACCAACAGGACGACACACACGACGAGAACCATCAGCGACATCGTGTGCTCCTGCCTGATCTCGTACCGTGCGACCGGCTCGACATACACCGATCCCCGCATGCCTCGAGAGGCTGCGGGGATCGACGTGTACGTGTCGCTGTCCTCACCACAATGCCACGACCTGACTGGTCATGGCACCGGGCGAGGTGCACATCACTTCTCCTGCGTGAGCTGCTCCACAGCTCGGATCCGCGAGAGTGCGCGATCGTGTTCTTCGGAACCCTCCTCGGCGGACTCGAGCTCGGCGCGCGCGGCGTCGGCGTCGATGTCCCGGGCCCATTCGGCGGACTCGGCGAGCACCGTGACGGCGTCACCGGTCACCGAGAGGAAACCGCCCTGAACCGCCGCGACGCGACGGGTCCCGTCGGTCTGCTCGATGACCACGAACCCGCCGGCGATGAGCTCGCCCAGCAACGGTTCGTGGTGGTTGAGGATGCCCAGTTCGCCCTCGGTGGTCTGTGCGATCACGAAGGTGGCCTCGCCGGAGTAGAGACGCTCCTCCACCGAGACGACCTCGACCGGAAAGCCTGTGTCAGCCATGAGGTCGCGTCACTTCCCCGAGATCTTCTCGGCCGCGGCCTCCACGTCGTCGAGTCCGCCACAGCTGTTGAACGCCTGCTCGGGCAGGTGGTCGAACTCGCCCTTGCAGACGCGGTCGAAGGCCTCGATCGTGTCCGCGAGCGGGACGACCGATCCCTTCTGGCCGGTGAACTTCTCGGCGACGATGAAGTTCTGCCCCAGGAACTTCTGGATGCGACGTGCACGCTGGACGGTGACCTTGTCCTCTTCGGACAGCTCGTCCATACCGAGGATGGCGATGATGTCCTGCAGCTCCTTGTACTTCTGCAGGATCCGCTTGACCTCGTTGGCGACGCGGAAGTGCTCGTCACCGACGATCGATGCCTCGAGGATGCGCGAGGTCGATGTCAGCGGGTCGACGGCCGGGTAGATACCGAGCTGCGAGATGGGACGTGACAGCTCGGTGGTGGCGTCGAGGTGGGCGAAGGTGGTCGCCGGCGCCGGGTCGGTGTAGTCGTCGGCGGGGACGTAGATCGCCTGCAGCGAGGTGATCGAGTTACCGCGCGTCGAGGTGATCCGCTCCTGGAGCTCGCCCATCTCGTCGGCCAGGGTCGGCTGGTAACCGACGGCGGACGGCATACGGCCGAGCAGCGTCGAGACCTCGGAACCGGCCTGGGTGAAACGGAAGATGTTGTCGATGAACAACAACACGTCCTGGTGCTTCTCATCGCGGAAGTACTCGGCCATCGTCAGGGCCGAGAGGGCGACGCGCATACGCGTGCCCGGCGGCTCGTCCATCTGACCGAACACCAGGGCGGTGTCCTGCAGAACGCCCATCTCCTCCATCTCGAGGTGGAGGTCGGTGCCCTCACGGGTGCGCTCACCGACGCCGGCGAACACCGACGTACCGGAGAACTCGCGGGCGATACGGGTGATCATCTCCTGGATCAGCACGGTCTTGCCGACGCCGGCACCACCGAACAGACCGATCTTGCCGCCCTTGACGTACGGGGTCAGCAGGTCGATGACCTTGATGCCGGTCTCGAGGATCTCGGTCTTGCCCTCGAGCTGGTCGAAGGGCGGCGGCTTGCGGTGGATGCTCCACTGCTCGCCGTCGCGGCCGGTGCCCGGGGAGTCCAGGCAGTCGCCGAGGGCGTTGAACACGTGACCCTTGACGACGTCGCCGACGGGGACGGAGATGGACTTGCCGGTGTCGACGACCTCGGTGCCGCGGGTCAGACCGTCGGTCGGCTGCATGGAGATGGTGCGCACCAGGTTGTCACCCAGGTGCTGGGCGACCTCGAGGGTCAGCGTCTTGGCGACCGACTCGAGAGCGATCTCCGCATGCAGCGCGTTGAACAGCTCCGGTACGGCTCCACGGGGGAACTCGACGTCGACGACGGGTCCGATGACGCGGACCACGCGCCCGGCCGTGTCCTTGGCCGAGGAGCCCTGGGGGGCTTCAGTTGTTGCAGTGCTCATTGTTGGTCACTTCCTGGCTTGGAGGGCCGATACAGCTCGATGTGTCATGGGTGCGGCTGCCGCCGCGGTTCTACTTCGCGAGAGCGGAGGCGCCGCCGACGATCTCACTGATCTCCTGGGTGATCTGCGCCTGACGCAGCTGGTTGGCCTGACGCGACAGGTCGGTGATCAGCTCGTCGGCGTTGTCGGTCGCCGCCTTCATGGCGGTCCGTCGGGCCGCCGACTCCGACGCGGCCGCTTCGAGCAGCGCGGCGTACACCCGGGTGGCGATGTACTTGGGCAGCAGGGCCGACAGCAGAGTCTCGGCTCCGGGCTCGAACGAGTAGTTGCGAGCCCCGGTCGACGAGTCGTCACCGTTCGACGACGAATCGCCCGACTCCTCGTCGTCCTCGGACACCACCAGGGGTGCGATCCGACGGACCTCAGGCACCTGGCTCAGCATCGAGACGAACCGGGTGTAGACGAGGTGCAGCTCGTCGAGACCTTCGAGAGCGTGGTGCTCCTCGGTCTCGTCGACCTGGGTGCCCGACCCCGCGACGAACAGGTCGACGAGGCGATCGGTCGCCGTCTTGGCGTCGGAGTAGCGCGGCTGCTGGGAGAACCCGGTCCACGATCCCTCGACGTCGAGGTCGCGGAAGGTGAAGTACCGCAGCCCCTTCTTGCCCATCACGAAGATGACGGGGTCCTTGCCCTCGTCGCGCAGCAGCGCCAACAGCTCACGGGTGGCCCGCAGGACGTTGGAGTTGTAACCGCCGCACTGGCCGCTGTCGCTGGTGACGACGAGCACGCCGGCGCGCTTGGGCTCCGGACGCTCGACCAACAACGGGTGATCCAGAGTGGCCGACTTGCTGGCCAACTCCGAGAGCACCGAGGTCATCTCCTCGGCGTACGGCTTCGACGCCGTCACGCGGGCCTGAGCCTTGGTGATACGCGAGGTCGCGATCAGCTCCTGCGCCTTGGTGATCTTGCGCGTCGACTGAACCGACCTGATGCGTGAGCGCAGTTCACGAATACTCGCCATCGGCTGCCTCACACCTCCTTCGGGTTGGCCACACGGTCACGGATTCTCATGGGTCCTACGACTTCTTCTTGAGCTTGATCTCCTCGTTGGTGACCTCTTCGGGGTCCAACGAGTCCGACTCCTCCTCGTTCACGACGCGCGAACCGTCGCTGGCGAGGAAGCCCTGCTTGAACTTGTTCGTCTCGTCGACCAAGGCCTCGGCCTGGTCGTCGGAGAGCGCCTTGCCGCCGGCGATCGAGTCGTAGACACCGGTCGCACTGTGGTGCAGGTGGCTGAGCAGCTCGTTCTCGAAACGCTTGACGTCCTCGACCGGGACCGAGTCGAAGTGGCCCTCACCGCAGAGGTAGATCGCGACGATCTGGTCCTCGACGGCGGCCGGGCTGTACTGATCCTGCTTGAGCAGCTCGACCCAGCGGGCACCACGCTCGAGCTGGGCCTTCGAGGCGTCGTCCAGGTCGGAGGCGAAGGCCGAGAAGGCCTCCAGCTCACGGAACTGGGCGAGCTCGAGACGCAGCGAACCACTGACCTTCTTCAGGCCCTTGGTCTGCGCGGCGCCACCGACACGCGAGACCGAGGTACCGACGTTGATCGCCGGTCGGACGCCCTTGTTGAACAGGTCGGACTCGAGGAAGACCTGTCCGTCGGTGATCGAGATGACGTTGGTCGGGATGAACGCCGAGACGTCGTTGGCCTTGGTCTCGATGATCGGCAGTCCGGTCATCGAGCCACCGCCGAGCTCGTCGGACAGCTTGGCACAACGCTCCAGCAGACGAGAGTGCAAGTAGAAGACGTCACCGGGGTATGCCTCGCGGCCCGGCGGGCGACGCAGCAGCAGCGAGATGGCGCGGTAGGCCTCGGCCTGCTTGGTCAGGTCGTCGAACACGATGAGGACGTGCTTGCCCTCGTACATCCAGTGCTGGCCGATGGCCGAGCCGGTGTAGGGCGCGAGCCACTTGAAACCGGCCGAGTCGGACGCGGGCGCGGCGACGATGGTGGTGAACTCGAGAGCTCCCGCGTCGTCGAGCGCCTTCTTGACGCCGGCGATGGTCGAGCCCTTCTGGCCGATCGCGACGTAGATGCAGCGGACCTGCTTGTCGGGGTCACCGGTCTCCCAGTTCGCCTTCTGGTTCAGGATCGCGTCGATGCAGACCGCGGTCTTGCCGGTCTTGCGGTCGCCGATGATCAGCTGGCGCTGTCCGCGACCGATCGCGGTCATCGCGTCGATGGCCGTGATGCCGGTCGCGAGCGACTCCTCGACGGGCTGGCGCTCGAGAACGCTGGCCGCCTGGAGCTCGAGCACGCGGGTCTCGGACGACTCGATCTCGCCCTGACCGTCGATCGGCTGCCCGAGAGGGTTGATCACGCGGCCGAGGAACTTGTCACCGACCGGGACCGAGAGCACGCCGCCGGTACGGCTGACCTGCTGGCCCTCTTCGATGGATTCGTAGTCACCGAGGATGACCACACCGATCTCGTCCTCGTCGAGGTTCAGCGCGACACCGAGGACGCCGCCGGGGAATTCCAGCAGCTCGTTGGCCATCGCGCCGGGGAGACCGCTGACATGGGCGATTCCGTCGGCGGTGTCGGTGACGACACCGACCTCCTCGCGGGATGCCTCGGCCGTGAACGTCGAGACGTACTGCTCGATCGCGCCTTTGATCTCGTCGGATGAGATCGTCAACTCCGCCATGAGTATTCGTCTTCCTTGCGTTGGGGTGGGTATGTGGTGGTGGTGGGAGCCGCGGTGCGGCAGTTACCTGGGCAGCTCTTCGGCAGCCTTGGCCAGTCGGGTCGCGACGTCTCCGTCGATGACCTCGTCGCCGATGGCGACCCGGAGGCCGCCGAGCAGGCTGCGGTCGATCTCCACCTGCGTGGAGATCTCACGGTTGTAGATGCGCCCGAGCACTGCGGTGAGCCGCTCCTCCTGGGCGTCGGTCAGCGGCGATGCGGACACCACATGGGCAACCGATTCGCCTCGACGAGCCGCGGCGAGCTCGGCCAGATCGGACACCGCGGATGCGGCGGCCTGGCCGCGGAGCAGCCGGACCGTCTGGTCGAGAACTGCCTTGGTGACGTCGTCGACCTTGCCCGCCACCACGGTGTCGAGGAGTTCGAGCCGCTTGCCGGCGGGTGCGTTGACGTCGGAGAGCAGGGCGCTGAGCTTCGGCTCGGCCACCAACAGGCGACCGAAACGGAACAGCTCGTCCTCCACGTTGTCGATCGTGCGCGCCTTCTCGGCGACGATCAGCAGCGCGAACCGTGCCAGACGCTCGATGGCGAAGGTGAAGTCGCTGGTCGCCGACCACCGGCCCACCACCGCGCTGCGCAGCAGTGCGAGGGTGTCCTCCCCGAGCTTCGAGCCGAAGAGGTTGTCGACGATGCCGGTCTTGGCGTCGGCGTCGTCCGAGGCCTCGGCCAGGTGCTTGCGCAGCACCGGCTCCGACCCGAGCAGCGCGACCACGTCGGCGAGTTCGCCTGCGAGGTCCCGGAGGCCGGAATCGTCCAACGACTCGACGCGACGGTCGAATTCGTCCGACAGCTTCTTGACGGAGTCCCGCGAGGCCGCGCGCATCGAGTGCACCCCGACCAGGTCGGCCGGCGCCGAGATCCGTGTGGACCCCGAGGCCTCACCGGAGGACGCCATCTCCCCCAACTCGTCGATCACGCGGTCGACCGACTTCTCGCGGGCGTCCGGGTCGTCGAGGTGTTCGCGGACCAGGTTGCCCGCGAGCTCGACCGAGGTGAGTCCGAGATCGCTGCGCAGCTGACGGACCAGGCTCGCGCGGTTGAGTGCGACCTGCGCCTTGCCGTGCTCGGTGATGCGCTTGACCTCGTGATCGGCCTGCACCGACATCTCCTCGGAGATGGCCTGTGCGTCGGCGCGGGCGTCCTCGCGGATCTGACTCCCCGCGGCCCGTGCCTCCTCGACGGCGTTCTTGTGGGCCTCTTTGGCCTCGGCGAGTCGCTTCTTCGCGTTCTCGCTCTCCTCGATCTGCGTCGCGATCGTGGTCTGCTGCGACTTCATCGCCTTGCGGACCGGAGGTGCGACGTAGCGGACGAGAACGAACACGATGACGATGAAGCCGACGAGTTGCCCCAAGAAGATTCCCATGGAGTCAGCTTCCCTTCGCGCTGGGCTGCGGGGCGTCGGCCGAGAGCCGGTCCACCGAAGCTGCGAGTGTCGAATCGGATGTCACATCGAAGCCGAGAACCCGGCTGGCGAGATCCGCCGACAGGGTCCCGACCTCGGAGCGGGCCTGCGTCGCCGCCTGCTCGCCCTGGGAGTTGAGTTGCGTCGTGGCCTCGGAGAGAACGGAATCCGCCTCTGCCGTTGCCCGCTGCTTCATCTCGTCGAGGCTCTCGCGACCCTTCGCGCGAGCCTCGTCACGGATACCGGTGGCCTCGCCGCGAGCCGACTTCATCGCCTCGCGGTATTCCGTTTCGGCGTGCTCGAATTCCTCGGTGGCGGCACGGTTGTCCTGCGACGTCTGTGTCACCTGATCCTCGCGCTCCTCGAGCACCGCCTTGATGGGCGGCACGACGAACTTGCCGATCACGGCGAGAACGATGAGGAAGATGATCAGGACGACGAAGAACGTGCCGTTCGGGATGAGGAAGTTCTGTGCGGCGAGCGCCATGGTGCGTTACCTGTTCCGTGTCTACCCGGTCCCCGACGTGTCAGGAAGCCGAGATCGGGGTGGCGAACACGAAGAGAGCCATGAACGCCAGGTTGATGAAGTACGCGGCCTCGACGAGACCGACGGTGATGAAGAACGGGGTGAACAGTCGGCTCTGCGCCTCGGGCTGACGGGCGATTCCCGCGATCAGCTGAGCACCGGCCAGGCCGTCGCCGATGCCGGCTCCGATCGCGCCGCCGCCCAGGATCAGGCCGCCGCCGATCAGTGCACCCATTCCAATCGTTGGATCCATGTGACTTTTCCCTTTCGGTGTACTGGCATCGGAATACCAGTTGTGGTGCCGGCCGATGATGTCATCAACCAGGTCGTGGTGGCCGATCGGAATCGGCCGGGTCGGGTCCGACGGGTGCCGGACCGTGGTTCTAGTGCGCGTCCTCGGATTCCATCGACTGACTGAAGTACAGGATGGTCAACAGGGCGAAGATGAAGGCCTGGATGAGTCCGACGAAGAGGTCGAACAGCTTCCAGACGGAGTTGGGGGCCCACATGATGTACGGCGGGAACAGCGTGATCAGCGAGACCATGATGCCGCCGGCGAAGATGTTGCCGAAGAGTCGCAGCGAGAGCGAGACCGGCTTGGCGATCTCCTCGATGATGTTGATCGGCGCGAGTCCGATGACGTGCCCCTTCACCAGCTTGATCGGGTAGCCGATGGGACCGCGCTTGCGGAAACCGGCACCGTGGTACCAGACGAACACCGTCAGTGCGAGTGCGTAGACGAAGTTGATGTCGGAGGCGGGCGGCTTGAGCCACTCCCCCGCCACACCTTCGGAGTTCCCGTACTGCACCGGCAGCACGGCCAGCCAGTTGGAGATCAGGATGAAGGTGAACAGCCCGACCGCGAGCGGCAGGACGAACGGCGCGACGCGCATGCCGATCGAACTCTCGATCTGTCCGCGCATCTGATTGGTCACCGCCTCGAAGAACAGCTGGACCCCGTTGGGGACACCGCGAGAGGTGATCTTGGCCCGCAGGAAGAACGCGAGACCGATCAGGATGATCGCGGCGACGGACGTGCCGAGGATGGTGTCGAGGTTGAACGACATTCCGAGGAAGTCGACCACGGTGTGGTGCCCGACCTCGATCTTGGAATCGGATTCTTCGGCTTCAGCAGCCAGGTTGAAGACTACGGTCATGACTGCTTGCGGAGTCCTTTCATCACGGGGATCACCGTGGACAACACCACGATCACCTGACACAGAGCGAGCCCGAACATCACGCCGAGACCGTCGGGGCGGAAAAAGAATGCGATGACCAACGCCGCGACGGTGATCAGACCGAGGCGGACGGCGGTGTTGAGGACAACCGGCTTCTTGCGCGGGGTGTCACTCGCCGTCGCCGCGCCGACCGAGGCCTGGACCATCTTGGCGTTGAGAAGAGAGAGCACGAGACCTGCGGCGAACCAGACGCCGAAGAAGATGTGGCCG
This sequence comes from Williamsia maris, assembly GCF_024171815.1. GTDB lineage: Bacteria > Actinomycetota > Actinomycetes > Mycobacteriales > Mycobacteriaceae > Williamsia_A > Williamsia_A maris. The sequence goes on from NZ_JAMTCJ010000001.1 coordinate 11,069, forward strand.
AGGAACCCACTGATCACCAGGACGACCACGGCCAGAACGGACGCGATGATCGCGGGACGGGCGAGACTGAGCGGGATCTCCGGGTAATAGACCGGTGCCGAGTCTGGGGCTGATGTCGTCATCTGCCTCTCCTCAGGTCGGAGCGCTCGGTACTCGTCGTCGAGCACCAGTGGTCGTGCTTGGTGTGGGCGGCGTCCATCGAGCGTGCGAGCCGCTCGGGTAAAGCGGACGTAAGCTCCCGGTTCGTTGTGACACTACCAACACCCTTTCGGGCGTCTGACGTGGGGTGCATGTTGGTGCGGTGAATATTCCCCGTCGGCGAGTTTCCTACTACGGGTAATAGTACTACACCAGATAGTTTGTCCGTTTCACCGGATACCCGCGGGTCAGGCGTCACTCGCGCGTGCACCGACGAGCCGTCGGCGGAGTCGCGGGACCACCGTGGCGATCATCGCGATGACCAGTCCCCCGGCCAGCGCAGGCGCGACGACGGTCACCGAGAAGACGGTACTGGCCGCCACGCTGAACGCCAGGACCGCCACCCAGAGATAGATGACCAGGACGACGCGACGCTGGGAGTGTCCGAGTTCGAGCAGGCGGTGGTGCAGATGCATCTTGTCCGGGGTGTAGAAACCGACACCGGCACGGGTGCGGCGGATCACCGCGAGCAGCATGTCGAGCATCGGGATGAACATGACCGCGGCGACCAGGATCAGCGGCGACAGCAGCGTGAAGATGTCGGCCGGCCCGTAGGCGTAGATGGCGACACGACCCGAGGCACTGGTCGAGGCGGTGGCCAGCATCAGCCCGATGAGCATCGAGCCGGAGTCACCCATGAAGATCCGAGCGGGCTGGAAGTTGTGCGGGAGGAACCCGAGACACGCTCCGGCGAGACTCACCGCGATCATCGCCGGCGGGTAGTAGCTGACGTCACCGCCCTGGTCGCGCAACAGGCCGATGGAGAACAGCAGGATGGCCAGGGCGGCGATCACGGCCAGACCGGCGGCCAGTCCGTCGAGTCCGTCGACGAAGTTGATGGCGTTGATCGTCGCCACGGTGATGGCGATGGTGAGCAGACCGGACTGCAGAGGATCGAGGACGACCGTGCCGATGTCGCCGAACGGGACCGGTACGACCGTCCAGCTGACACCCATGAGGACCAGCACCCCGGCCGCGGTGAGCTGTCCGACGAACTTGGTCAGCGCGTCCAGACCCCAGCGGTCGTCGATGACGCCGACCGCCACGATGACGAATCCCGCCACCACCACCGCATCCATGTCGTGGGTGTAGGCGAACCCGCGGGTCAGGGCGGGCAACTGCTGGGCCAGCACGATGGCGGCCAGTACGCCGGTGAAGATCCCGACACCACCGAGACGGGGGGTGGGGATGGCGTGCACGTCGCGCACGCGGGGCACTGCGACCGCACCGGTGCGGGTGGCGACCACGCGCACCATGCCAGTGGCCAGATACGTGATCACCGCAGCCGCGATGCCGACCAGCATCAGCTCACGCAGCGGTACTCCCGCCCCGCTACTGGCTGCCTCGGCGAGAATCACGGCTCAACGCTACTAGTGCGGGTGGCGCGCCCCACTCAGGCTCGCAGCGAGGCTGCGTCCATGCCGAGGACCTCGGCGATCTGCTCCACGGTGACCGCTCCCTCGCGCAGGATGGTCGGCGCTGCACCGGTCAGGTCGACGATGGTGGACGGCGTCGCATGGGCCGCGGGGCCGCCGTCGAGGTAGACCGAGACGTCGTCGCCGAGTTGGTCGCGGGCATCGCTCGAGGTGGTCGCGGGCGGCTGTCCGGAACGGTTCGCGCTGGACACCGCCATCGGGCCGACCTCGCGCAACACCTCGATGGCGACCGGGTGCAGCGGCATCCGCAGCATCACCGACCCCTGCGTGTCGCCCAGATCCCAGGCGAGCGACGGGGCCTGTTCCACCACGAGGCTCAATCCCCCGGGCCAGAAGGCGCGGACCAGCTCACGAGCCCGGGTCGACACCGACAGCACCAGACCGTCGATGGTGTCCCACGATCCGACCAGCACCGGCACCGGCATGTCCCGTCCGCGTCCCTTGGTCGCGAGCAGGCTGGTCACGGCCTCGGAATCGAATGCGTCACAACCCAACCCGTACAGCGTGTCGGTGGGCATGACCACGAGACGTCCCGCCTTGACGGCGCCGACCGCGGCGCGGACCCCCGCGCTCCGCGAATCCGGTTGGTTGCAATCGAACACAGTGCTCACGCGATCATCCTTGCACGTCATCGTCGGGCGCCTCGGCGGTGCGTCGGGCGGTCACGTACCGGGGACGCCCGGCGAGGTCGGTCCGCGCCTCGATCTCGTCGAAGGCCCCGTGTCGACGCAGCTCGGCCACCACCAGGTCGGCGGTGGTGTCGTCGTGTTCGATCGCGCACCGCCCCCCGGGCACGAGGGCGTGGGCGATGAGACCGATCATCGGTGTGATGACGGACATCCCGTCGACGCCACCGAACACGGCGACCGCGGGGTCGTACTCGATCACCTCGGGCGAGAGGTCTGCACCGGAGGGCACGTAGGGCGGGTTGGCCACCACCACGTCGGCCGTGTCGGGGTCGAGGACATCAGGGGCGCGGACGTCGCCGTGGACCACCGAAAGACGCCGACGGATCCCGTCGTCGGTGCGGGTGACGTTGGCGCGCAGCCAGATCAGGGCGTCGGGATCGTTCTCGACGGCGACCACGGTCGCGTCGGGGACCATGGTGGCGACGGCGATCGCCAGCGCGCCGCTGCCACTGCAGAGGTCGACCACGCGGGGATTGTCGACGGACGCGCAGACCGCGCCCGCCCACTCCAGGATTGCCTCGGTCTCGGGCCGCGGGACGAAGACACCGCGGCCGACGACGAGGTCGACGGGCCCGAACGACGCCGAGCCGACGATGTGCTGCAGGGGTTCACGAGCGGCTCGTCGGTCCAGACACGTGTCGAGAAGGGCGGTCTGGGTGTCGGTCAGGTCGGCCGCGGCGATCAACCGACCCCGGTCGACACCGAGCACGTGGGCGACGAGCAGTTCCGCGTCGACACGGGGCGAGTCGACGCCGGCCGCGGCCAGACGGTCGGCGGCCGCGGCGATGACCGCGCGGTTCACCGCGACCCGGTGGTCACTGGGCCTCGAGGCGCGCCTGTTTGTCGGCGGCGACCAGGGCGTCGAGAAGTGCGTCGAGATCCCCGTCGAGAACGGCGTCGAGGTTGTTCGACTTGTAGCCGATCCGGTGATCGGTGACCCGGTTCTCCGGGTAGTTGTACGAACGGATCCGCTCGGACCGGTCGACCGTGCGGACCTGGGCGGTACGTCCCTCGGAGGCCTCGGCCTGCGCCTTCTCCTCCGCGGCGGCCTGCAGACGCGCGGCGAGCACCTGCATCGCCCGTGCCTTGTTCTGCAGCTGTGACCGCTCGTTCTGGCAGGTCACGACGATGTTGGTCGGCAGGTGGGTGATCCGGACGGCCGAGTCGGTGGTGTTGACGCCCTGACCGCCCTTGCCGGAGCTCCGGTAGACGTCGATACGCAGGTCGGACTCGTCGATCTCGATCTGCTCGACCTCGTCGGGCTCGGGATAGGCCAGGACGCCCGCGGCCGAGGTGTGGATCCGACCCTGCGATTCGGTGACCGGGACCCGCTGGACGCGGTGCACGCCCGCCTCGAACTTCAGACGTGCCCACACTCCGTCGGGCGAATCCCCCGGCGACTTGATCGACAGCGTCGCATCCTTGTAACCCCCGAGATCGGACTCGGTCACACCCAGGATCTGGGCCTTCCACCCGTGCCGTTCGCAGTACTTGAGGTACATACGGGCCAGATCGGACGCGAACAGAGCCGATTCCTCGCCACCGGCCCCGGACTTGATCTCGAGCACGACATCGTCGCCGTCGTGCGGGTCTCGCGGGGCCAGCAGATCGGTGAGGGCGGCGTCGAGGGTGGACACGGTCCGCTCGAGTTCGGGGATCTCGGCGGCGAAGGACGCGTCGTCGTCGGCCAGTTCGCGCGCGGCCTCGAGATCGTCCCGCGCGGCGGCCAGCCTGGTGTAGGTGCTCATGACCGGTGCCAGCTCGGCGAACCGCTTGCCGACACGACGGGCGGCGGCGGGGTCGTCGTGCAGCGACGGGTCCGACAGCTGGGTCTCCAGGCCCGAGTACTCGGACAACACGTCATCGATGGCGGTGCCCACGGACTTCTCGGTCACGGGTCGACTCCGTTCTGCCGGACTTCTCGGGGGTGGACAAAGCGAAGACGCCCGCCCCGCGCTGGTGCACGGGACGGGCGTCGACGGACGGGCTAGTTGGAGGCGTCGGCCTCGGTGGCGGCTGCGCCCTTGGCGGGCCGCTTGCCGTAGCGCTTCTCGAAGCGCGCGACACGTCCACCGGTGTCGAGGATCTTCTGCTTGCCCGTGTAGAACGGGTGGCACTGGGAGCAGACCTCGACCGAGATCTGGCCGCTCTCCTTGGTGCTCCGGGTGGTGAAGGTGTTCCCACAGCCGCACACCACGGTGGTGTCGACGTAGGTGGGATGAATACCCTGCTGCATCTGGTGTCCCTTTCATGGTCGCCGGGTCACCGACGCCGACGTGGCGAGTGCCACGCGGTGGACGGTGTGAACCGGAACCGGACTTGATGGAGCGCGCCACCTGCTGGCGCGCAACGGGCCGAGTATGCCAGATCGGGACCCGGGAAAACCAATCTGCAATTCCCTCGGCCGATCTGCTCGACTGATGGACTCAACCGGGACAGACCTGCATCTATTCCGGCGGCGAGTCCGGGTCAGTCGTTGTTCGTACCCGGCGTGTTCTGTTGGACCTGCATCAGGAACTCGATGTTGGTCTTGGTCTTCTTGAGCTGCGAGATCAGCAGGTCGATCGCCTGCTGCGAGTCGAGCCCGGAGAGCACGCGGCGCAGCTTGTGCACGATGGCGAACTCGTCCGGCGACATCATCAGCTCGTCCTTGCGGGTGCTGGAGAGGTTGACGTCGACGGCCGGGAACACCCGACGCTCGGAGATCTTGCGATCGAGCTTGAGCTCGGCGTTGCCGGTGCCCTTGAACTCCTCGAAGATGACCGTGTCGCCGGTCGATCCCGTCTCCACCAGCGCCGAGGCGATGATCGTCAGCGAGCCGCCGTTCTCGATGTTGCGCGCCGCACCGAGAAACCGCTTGGGCGGGTACAGAGCCGTGGAGTCGACACCACCGGAGAGGATGCGTCCGGACGCCGGCGACGCGTTGTTGTACGCGCGGCCGAGCCGGGTGATCGAGTCGAGGAGCACGACGACGTCCTTGCCGTTCTCCACCAGGCGCTTGGCGCGCTCGATGGCCAGCTCGGACACCGAGGTGTGGTCCGACGGCGGCCGGTCGAAGGTGGAGGCGATGACCTCGCCCTTGACCGAGCGGGTCATGTCGGTGACCTCTTCGGGACGCTCGTCGACGAGCACGACCATCAGGTAGCACTCGGGGTTGTTGATCGAGATCGCGTTCGCGATGTCCTGCAGGATGGTCGTCTTACCGGCCTTGGGCGGCGAGACGATCAGTGCGCGCTGGCCCTTGCCGATCGGCATGATCAGGTCGATGACGCGGGTGTCGAGCTGCTCCGGACGGGTCTCGAGGCGGAGTCGCTCGTTGGGGTAGAGCGGCGTCAGCTTGTTGAACTCCGGGCGGCGGCGCGCGGCCTCCACCTCGGCTCCGTTGACAGAGTCCAGTCGGACCAGCGGGTTGAACTTCTGACGCTGGCTGCTCTGCTCACCGTCGCGCGGCAGTCGGACCGCACCGGTGAGTGCGTCACCCCGGCGGAGTCCGTTCTTGCGGACCAGGTTCATCGACACGTAGACATCGTTCGGTCCGGCCAGGTAGCCCGAGGTCCGGACGAACGCGTAGTTGTCGAGGACGTCGAGGATGCCGGCGACCGGCTGCAACACGTCGTCCTCGTTGACGCTGACATCGTTGTTGCCGCCGCCACCGTCCTGCCCGTCGCGGTCGCGTCCACGGCGACGCTCGCGGAATCGACGCCCCCGCCGTCCGCGGCCGTTGCCCTCGCCGTCGGGATCGTCGTCGCGAGGACCGTTGTTCCGCGGACCGTTGTCGCGGTTCTGCTGATCCCGATTGCTGTTGTCGCGGTTGCCGTTGCCGCCGCCGTCGCGATTGTTGTTGTCGCGATTGCTGTTGTCGCGGTTGCTGTTGTTCTCGCGATTGCCGTTGCGGTTGCCCTGGTTGCCGTCGCGGTTGCCGTTGTTCCGGCCGCCCTCACGGTTGTTGTCGCGACCTCCGCCGTCGGTGTTGTCGCCGCGGTTGCCGGACTCGGAGCGATCGGATCCGCCCTGGCCGCGGCCCTGGTCGGACTTCTGTCCGCCGGCGCCGTTCGCGTTGTCCTTGGTGCTGGTGTCGCGGTTGCCGTTGTCGCGGTTGGCGCCGTCGCGGTTGGCGCCGTCGCGGTTGTTCTCGCGACCGCCGTTGTCCCGGTTGCGGCGGCGGGTGCGATCGCCGCCCGCTTCGGTCGACTCGGTGGTCGCGTCGGTGGCGGGGGCGTCGCCTGCGGGCCGGTCGGTGCTCGGGGTGTCGACCCGCGATGTGGTCGCGGCGGCATCGGCCCCGGTCGCGGCGCTCTGGTCGGCCCAGGTCGCGGCACCGTTCCGCGCTGTGGTGGGCGCGGCGTCGGCCTTCGGGGCGGTGTTGCTCGTGCGCTCGACGGTCGCGTCGGCGGACGGGGCGTCGGCCACCGCGGTGGCGCGCTCCTTGGTGGGGCGGGTCGACGGTGCGCCGGCCTGACGGTCGGCGATGGCGGCGATCAGGTCGCCCTTGCGCATCCCGGACGTGCCCTTGATGTTCAGTTCGCCGGCCAGTTGACGGAGCTCGGTGAGCACCATCGAGCTGAGGCCACCGCCACGTGCGGAGCCCGACTTGGCCGGTCGTGAGCTGGGAGTGTCTCCCGCTGACTCGGGCGCCGCGTCATCGGCAGGCGCTGAGATCAGGTCCGTATCGGTCACGGATTTCCTTTCGTTCCCCCGCAGTTGCGCACCGCGATGGGTCTTGATCATCCCCGTCGAGGCGACAGAGGATGTCGAACCCGCCGGACCGGCGGGCTTCAAGTGGTGTGATCTGCCGTCATCGTGATCCGGCGACGCACGCTCGACCTCGATCGTTGACCGGAAAGCTGTGAGTTCCCTGGCAGGGCCCGGATGACGGGTGGGCACCAGGAAAATGTGCACCAAACGGTGATCGAAGAAAGCACGGCCTGGACGACACGTCCACGGCAAGACAACCACATGCTAACCATGATCCGTCGGATCCGGCAACACCCTGCGCCGGCGTGTCGTCGACGGGGGAGATCTCAGCGGACGCTGACGGGTCCCGCGATCGTGAGGTCGTGGACCCGGAAGCCCAGATCTGCGGCCATCGCCAGCGACTGCTCGGGCAGCGGTTGATCGTGCAGCGCCATCACCGACGGCCCCGCACCGGACACGAACGCCGCGACGCCCCGTCCGCGCAGTTCGGCCACGACCCGCGTCGTCTCGGGCAACACCGGGGCACGGTAGGTCTGGTGGAGTCGGTCCGAGGTGGCCGCGGGTAGGCAACTCGGATCGGTGGTCAACGCGACCACGGCCAGCGCGCTGCGGCTCAGGTTGTGCACGGCGTCGGCTCTCGGCACGGCGTCGGGCAGCAATCCCCTGGTCAGCGCGGTGGAGGACTCGGTTCCGGGCACGAAGCCGGTGACCCGGATCGCGGGGTGGACCTCCAGTCGGCGGGCCTGGTACCGCGGCCGACCGTCGATCACGTCGGTCCAGGACACGATCGCCGAGCCGAGCACACTCGCGGCGGCGTTGTCGGGATGGCCCTCGAACTCACTCGCGAGTTGGATCAGCTCGTCGGCCGAGAAACCCGCGCGGACACCGCTCTTCGCCATCAACCCGGACGCCGCGGCGAGGCCCGAGACGACCGCCGCGGCCGACGATCCCAGTCCGCGGGAATGCGGGATCGCGTTGGTGCACAGGATGTCGAGACCGGGTGCGGTGACGCCGCCCGCCTCCAGCCCACGCAGTAGGGCACGGACCACCAGGTGGGTGTCGTCGAGCGGGACCGCCCCCTCCCCCTCGCCGGTGACCAACACTCGCACACCCGACTCCGCGGTGGAGACGGTGAGATCGTCGTACACGTCGAGGGCGAGACCCAGGCAGTCGAAGCCGGCACCGAGGTTCGCCGACGACGCGGGAACCCTGGTCTCGACCGTGATCCCCTGCGGCAGAACCGAATACATCGCCGACTCAGCCGAGGTCGAGAGCGCGGGCGACCGCACTCGGGTCGACCTCGATCGCCTGCACCGTCGGCATTCCTGCCAGCGCGGTGTCAGGGTCCTTCAGACCGTTGCCGGTCACCGTGCAGACCACGGTCTCCCCGGCGCTGATCCAGCCGTCGGCGCGCGCGGCGAGCAGACCGGCGACGCTCGCAGCCGATGCGGGCTCGACGAAGACACCCTCACGCTGGGCGATCAACCGGTACGCCTCGAGCAACTTCTCGTCGGTCGCGGCACGGAACTGGCCGCCCGAGGAGTCCTTGGCCGCCTGCGCCTGATCCCAACTGGCCGGCGAACCGATGCGGATCGCGGTGGCGATGGTCTCGGGGTTCTTGATGGGCTGACCGGTCACCAGCGGGGCGGCACCGGCGGCCTGGACACCGAGCATCCGCGGACGCGAGTCGGTGATGCCGTCGGAGTGGTACTCGTCGTAGCCCTTCCAGTACGCGGTGATGTTTCCCGCGTTGCCGACCGGGAGTGCGTGCACGTCGGGAGCGCGACCGAGGACGTCGACGATCTCGAAGGCCGCCGTCTTCTGGCCCTCGATGCGCGCGGGGTTGACGGAGTTGACCAGTTCGATCTCGGAGAACTCCGCGGTCGCCTTGCGGGCGAGTTCGAGGCAGTCGTCGAAGTTGCCCTGCACCTGGATGATCTTGGCGCCGTGCATGACCGCCTGGGCGAGCTTGCCCAACGCGATCTTGCCCTCCGGGATCAGCACCGCGCACGTGATGCCCGCTCGGGCGGCGTACGCCGCAGCCGATGCGGAGGTGTTGCCGGTCGACGCACACAGCACCGCGGTCTTGCCCTGGTTGACGGCGTTGCTGACCGCCATCGTCATGCCGCGGTCCTTGAACGACCCGGTCGGGTTCAGGCCCTCGACCTTCAGGTACACCTCGCAACCGGTGAGCTCCGAGAGGTGCCGGGCGGCGATCAACGGGGTGCCACCCTCGAGGAGGGTGATCACCTTCCAGTCCGGTTCGACCGGCAAACGATCCCGGTAGGCCTCGATCAGGCCGGGCCAGGCCGAGTGCACCGGGGTGGTCTTGCTAGTCATCGGTTCCCTCCAGTCGGAGGACGCTCGACACGCTCAGTACGGAGTCGAGATCCTTCAGTGCGTCAACGGTTTCCGAGAGCGCCGAGTCCGGCGCGCGGTGGGTGACCACGATCAGGCGCGCGTTCTCGTCGGCCCCCTCCTGACGCACGGTGGCGATGCTGACGCTGCGCTTGGAGAACTCGCCGGCCACGGTCGAGAGGACGCCCGGTCGGTCGGCGACCTTCATCGACACGTAGTAGCGGGTGTTCACGTCGCCCATCGGCGCGATCGGCAGTGAGGCGTAGGTGGACTCGAGCGGTCCGCGTCCGCCGTGCACCTTGTTGCGGGCGGCCATGACGAGGTCGCCCATCACCGCCGACGCGGTCGGGGCGCCGCCGGCACCCTGGCCGTAGAACATCAACCGGCCCGCGTTCTCGGCCTCGACGACCACGGCGTTGAACGCCCCGTTCACCGACGCCAACGGGTGCGTGTGGGGAACCAGTGCGGGGTAGACCCGTGCGGAGATCCGCTGCCGCCCACTGGAGTCGTTGATCCGCTCGCAGATCGACAGCAGTTTGATGGTGCAGTCCAGCGTGGCCGCGGAGACGAGGTCGTCGGAGGTGATCGACGAGATGCCCTCGCGGTAGACGTCACTCGCGGTGACCCGGGTGTGGAACGCGATCGAGGCGAGGATGGCCGCCTTGGCCGCGGCGTCGTACCCCTCCACGTCGGCGGTCGGGTCGGCCTCGGCGTAGCCGAGACGGCCGGCCTCGGCGAGCACGACGTCGTAGTCGTCGCCGTCGGCGGCCATGGCCGAGAGGATGAAGTTGGTGGTGCCGTTGACGATTCCGGCGACGCGCTGGACCGTGTCACCGGCCAGCGACTGCATCAGTGGACGCACCACCGGGATGGCGCCGGCCACCGAGGCCTCGAAGTAGAGGTCCACCTTCGCCGACGCGGCCAGGGTCGCCAGCTCGCCGGTGTAGTCGGCGAGCAGCGCCTTGTTCGCCGTCACGACGGACTTGCCGTGTTCGAGCGCGGTCGCGATCAGGGTGCGGGGCACGTCGATCCCGCCGATGAGTTCGACGACGATGTCCACGTCGTCGCGGACCACCAGACTCGCCGGGTCGTCGGTCAGCAACGACGTCGCGCAGGCACGCGCCTTGTCGAGGTTGCGGACCGCGACGCCGCGGATCTCGATGGGCGCGCCCACGCGGGCACGTAGATCGTCAGAGTTCTGGAGCAGGATCCGGACCACTTCGGCCCCGACATTGCCCATCCCCAGTACCGCCACACCGATGGGTCGGCCGGTTCGGTCGCTCATCTCGTCACCTCCAGGCTCACAAGGTCTTCCACGGTTTCACGACGCAGCACCAGCCGCGGCGCGCCGTCACGGACGGCGACCACCGCCGGCCGCATCGACATGTTGTAGCGACTCGACATCGCGTAGCAGTAGGCACCCGTCGCAGCCACGGCGAGCAGGTCGCCGGGGGCCACGTCGGCGGGGAGCCAGCAGTCCTTCACGACGATGTCGCCGCTCTCGCAGTGCTTTCCGACGACCCGGCTGAGCACCGGGTCGGAGTCCGAGGTGCGCGAGACCAGGCGGACGTCGTACTCCGCCTGGTAGAGCGAGGTACGGATGTTGTCGCTCATCCCGCCGTCGACGGAGACGTAGCGGCGATGGGTGCCGCCGCCGAGCGCGACGTCCTTGACGGTCCCGACGCGGTAGACGGTCACGGTCCCGGGGCCGGCGATGGCGCGGCCGGGTTCGACCGCGAGGATCGGCGTGGGCAGGCCCAGTTGCTCGGACTGGCGCGCGACGATGTCGGCGAGGGTGCTCGCGACCACCTCGATCGGCGGCGGGTCGTCGCTGGGGATGTACGAGATGCCCAGTCCACCGCCGAGATCGAGCACCGATAGCTGCGAGGTCTTGTCCACCCCGAACTCGGCGACGATGTCGCGGAGCAGCCCGAGTACGCGGTGCGCGGCGAGTTCGAACCCGTCGAGGTCGAAGATCTGGGATCCGATGTGGCTGTGCAGTCCGACCAGTCGCAGGTTGTCGGTGTCGAACACCCGCCGAACCGCGTCCATGGCGACGCCCCCGGACAGGGAGAAACCGAACTTCTGGTCCTCGTGCGCGGTCGAGATGAACTCGTGGGTGTGCGCCTCGACGCCCACGGTGACACGGATCAACACGTCCTGGACGATCCCGGCGTCACCCGCGGCGGCGTCGAGTCGGTCGATCTCGATGGCCGAGTCGACGACGATGTGCCCGACCCCCGACGTCACCGCGAGGGCCAGCTCGTCGGGTGATTTGTTGTTGCCGTGCAACGCGATCCGGTGCGTAGGGAACCCGGCGCGCATCGCGACGGTGAGCTCACCCGCCGAACACACGTCGAGCGAGAGCCCCTCCTGGTCGACCCAGCGTGCGATCTCGCCGCACAGGAACGCCTTGGACGCGTAGTGCACCCGACCGGTGGACCCGAACGCGGCGAGCATGTCGGCGCAGCGCGACCGGAAGTCGTCCTCGTCGATGACGAACAACGGTGTGCCGTACTCCTGCGCGAGCTCGGTCACGGGCGCTCCGGCGAGCGTGACGACCCCGTCGGCGGCGCGGGTGGCGTTGCGCGGCCAGACCGCTGCGGGCAGGGCGTTGAGCTCGGCTGCGCCCGTGGGACTCTCGGATCGACGGGTGGCGTTGACGCCCTCGGCGTGGCGGGGCCCGGCTGGGTGGGTCATCACATCCGCTCCGGGGCGCTCACGCCCACGAGGTCGAGTCCGTTGGCGAGGACCTGTCGGGTCGCCGAGCACAGCGCCAGTCGGGCCGCGTGGACCGGTCCGGCGGTCTCGTCACCCTGGGGCAGGATCCGGCACCGGTCGTAGAACCGGTGGTAGGTCCCGGCGAGGGTCTCCAGGTAGCGGCAGACCCGGTGCGGTTCGCGCAGCTGCGCGGCGGTGGCGATGACCGCGGGGAAATCGGCCAGGGTCCGGATGAGTTCGCCCTCGGCCGGGTCGACGAGCTCGGCGAGGTGTACGGAGTCGGCGACCACACCGAGGTCGGCGGCGTTGCGGGCGATCGCCGACAGCCGTGCGTGCGCGTATTGCACGTAGTAGACCGGGTTCTCGTTTGACTGGGTGGTCAGCAGGTCGAGGTCGATGTCGAGGTTGACGTCGACCGACGACCGGATCAGCGAGTAGCGGGCGCCGTCGACCCCGACCGCGTCGACGAGATCCTCGAGGGTGATCACGGTGCCCGCACGCTTGCTCATGCGCACCGGGACACCGTCGCGGACCAGGTTGACCATCTGTCCGATGAGGACCTCGACGGTGTCGGGGTCGTCGCCGAGTGCGGCCGCACCGGTCTTGAGACGCTTGACGTAGCCGTGGTGGTCGGCGCCGAGCATGTAGATGCACAGATCGAAACCGCGTCGACGCTTGTCGCGGTAGTAGGCGATGTCGCCGGCGATGTAGGCCGCCTCGCCGTCGCTCTTGATGACGACGCGGTCCTTGTCGTCACCGAAGCTCGTCGACCGCAGCCACCAGGCGCCGTCCTTCTCGTACAGGTTGCCGTTGGCCTTCAACTCGGCGATGCACTCGTCGACCAGACCTGAGTCGAACATCGCGTTCTCATGGGTGAAGACGTCGAACACGGTGCCGAACTCGCTCAGGCTCGATTTGATCTGGTCGAACATGAACTCGACTCCGTCAGCGCGGAAGCGTTCGAGGCGCTCGGCCTCGGGCAGCGCGGCGATGCCGGGGTTCTTCGCGACCACCCGGTCGGCGATCTCGCCGACGTAGGCCCCTGCGTAGCCGTCCTCGGGGGTCGGCGCGCCGTCCGCCGCGGCCTGCAGCGAGCGGGCGAAACGGTCGATCTGGGTGCCGTGGTCGTTGAAGTAGTACTCACGGGTCACCGCGGCGCCCTGCGCCGACAGAACGCGACCCAGCGCGTCTCCCACTGCCGCCCATCGGGTTCCACCGAGATGGATCGGACCGGTCGGGTTGGCCGAGACGAACTCGAGGTTGATCGAGCGATCGGCGAGGGTCACCCCGCGACCGAACTCGACGCCGGCGGCCAGCACGTCGGCGACGACGACGTTCTGGGTGGCGGCGGCGAGTCGCAGGTTCACGAACCCGGGCCCGGCGACGTCGGCCGAGGCGATGCCGTCGGTGGTGGACAGTTCCTCGATCAACCAACCGGCGAGGTCACGCGGGGACAGACCGAATCTCTTGGCCAGCTGCAGTGCGATGTTGGTGGAGTAGTCGCCGTGGTCGGGGTTGCGCGGACGCTCGACGGCAACCGCATCCGGGACCACCGACGCATCCAGCCCTCGTCGGGTCAGCACCGTCGTGGTCGCGTCACGCAGCACGGCAGACAGATCGGCGGGAGTCACGGTTGACCATCCTATTGGCCGCAGGTCGCGGCCCGACACCCGCGGTGCGCCATCACCATCGCATCCGTGCCCGTCGCGCGGCGGGCGGGTGAGGGTGAGCGTGCCCAGTAGACTGTGCGGCGCAACCGTGAAGAAAGGTACTGATGGCCCCCGAGGACCCCCGGCCCGCGCAGAAGCGTCCGGCGAAGAAGCCCGGACGCGGCAAGCGTCCCGCCAAGCCCGGCACCGTTCCCTCGGTCACGGCGGGCGGCCGCAGGCAGGTCCCGTGGATGACCGTCGGGGCCGTGGTGGTGGTGCTCATCATCGTCGGAGCCCTCGCCGCCTACCTCGCGCCGAAGTACATCGACCGCGAAGAGGCCCAGAAGTTCGTCCCGAGCGCCTCGAACCCCGATCCGTCCGACGACATCAACGGCGTGACCAAGGTGTTCTACCCGGCCGGGCAGCACGTCGCACCCACCCAGCGAGTCGCCTACGACCAGTCGCCGCCGTTCGGTGGGCCACATGACGCGATCTGGGCGACCTGTACCGGGATCGTCTACCCGAACCCGCTGCGCTCGGAGAACGCCGTGCACGCGCTCGAGCACGGGTCGATCTGGATCACCTACAACCCAGAGACCATCGCCTCGGGCGATCTCGACAAGCTCAAGAGCAAGGTCGAGGGACAGCAGTACATCCTGCTCTCGCCGTACCCGGGTCTGAGCAGCCCGATCTCGCTGCAGTCGTGGGGCCATCAGCTCAAGCTCGACTCGGCGGGCGACAGCCGCGTCGACGAGTTCATCACCGCCCTGCGCCGCAATTCGCAGACCAACGTCTACCCGGGCCAGCCGCAGCAGTCGGCGTACCCCGAGGTGGGCGCCACCTGTGACGCGCTCGTCGGACAGGGCTTCGATCCGAGCAACCCGCCGCCCGCCGACTCCGGTCCGGTTCCGGCGAACGCGGTCCCGATGTCCGGTGAGGGCACCCAGCAGGCCACGAACGAGGCCGGCGTGCCCGCCGCGCCGACGACTTCGGGCGCCGCGACCGCACCCGCTGCCCCGGCTCCCACCCCGGCTCCGGCGGGCTGATCCGACATGTCGACCGACGCCTCCACCGACCGCATGCCCTCCGATGCCCCGGAGCGGTCCGACCGACGCTCCCCACTGCAGCGACAGCTGCCCGCGCTGCTGGTCCTCGGCGCGGTCGCTCTCCTGCTGGTCGGTGTCGCGATCGGGCTCATGATCCGCACCGGCGGCGGTGGGACCGACCGCCCGGCGGCGGATTCGGCGGCCGTCGGGTTCGCACAGGACATGTCGACCCACCATTCCCAGGGCGTGGCGATGGCGAAGGTCGCGTTGACGCAGGCGCAGTCGCCGGAGGTGCGGGCGCTGGCCTACGACATCCTCACCCAGCAGACCAACCAGATGGGTCAGATGCAGTCCTGGCTGACGCGGTGGGACCAGCCGTTGGACAACCCGGGAACCGCGATGACCTGGATGTCCTCCGACGGTCACGACCACGCGGGGTCGATGGGCCAGATGTCGGCCGCGCAGATGACCGCGGGCAACGGGGTCAGCACCCCACTGATGCCCGGCATGGCCACCGCATCGGAGATGGCGACCCTGCAGTCGTTGCGGGGCGCCGCCGTGGACATCGACTTCCTCCAGTTGATGTTGCGACACCACCGCGGGGGTCTGCCGATGATGGAGTACGCGGTCGACAAGGACCATGTCTCCGAGCCCTACGTCCGGGAGTTGGCGCAGCAGATGATCAACATCCAGACCAACGAGGCCGACACCCTCGCGAAGATGCTCGCCGAGCGTGGTGGCAGCCAGCTTCCGATGAACTGACCTTCGGCGGCCCTCGAAATCATTGAGGATTGCTAACCGTCGAGTAGGCCACGTCACAGGATGTGCAAGTATGTCGGGCGTGTGTGTGCAGCAGCCGGCACACCGTCGTCCACCGAGATCACCGGCACCTGGGGGTATTTTGAGTCCGTTCCGTCCGCACGAGCCGACGACCTGCGTCGAGGGCGCGTCGTGAAGGCCGCCGACGTCAGCTCCGCCGATCGGGATTGGACGCAGTACTACGAGCCGTCCGATCACTACCAGATCGGCCGTGAGGAGATCCGCGAGTTCGCGCGCTCGATGAAGGACGCGCATCTCGTGCACTGGGACGACGAGTTCGCCGCGAAACGCGGCCACACGTCGCTCGTCGCGCCGCTCACCTTCACCGCCCGACTCGCCGGGACCGGCCTCAACTGGCTGATGGAGAACGTCCTCACCGAATACGACACCAGCGCGTTCGTGCAGACCGATCAGGTGTTCACGTACCACCGTCCGTTGCATGCGGGCGACCGTCTCCGTCTGATCATGGGCCTCGCCCCGATCCGTCAGAAGGCGGGCGGCGACACCATCACCGTCTCCGGACTCCTGGTCAACGAGCACGACGAGTTGATCCAGACCCTGCAGACCACCGCGGCCGGCCGCCGCGGGGCGCAGACCGAGCCGGCACTCAACGCCGCACTCACCGACGTCATGATGGGCGACTTCGTCGCACCGACGACGACGTCGTGGAGCGAGATCGACGGCGAACCGTCGTTCACCGACATCGCCTGGGACAAGCCGCTCGACCCGTCCGTCCCGACCTTCGACGACCTCGCGGTCGGCGACGAACTGCCCACCACCACCATCACGCTGCGCCGCGGCGACCTGGTGAACTACTCGGGCATCTCCGCCGACTACAACCCCATCCACTGGAGCGATCGGGTCGCCGAGATCATCGGACTCGAGACGACCATCGCCCACGGCATGTTGACCATGGGCATGGGATCGGGTTTCGTGACCTCATGGCTCGGCGACCCGGCCGCGATGCGCGACTATCGCGTCCGATTCACCGGCATCGCCTACGTGGCCGATGACGCCCCGGCCGAGGTCGAATACACTGGCCGGGTCAAATCGCTGGACAGCGAGGCGAAGACGGCGACCATCGCGATCCAGGCGACCTTCCGGGGCAAGCGGATATTCGGGCGCGCGGTTGCCACGGTGCAGTTGAGATGAACCGCGCTTTCGAATGAACCGATAACCCAGTCAGCACCACAGAGCCACACCCATGACGCACCGGCATCGTCGCCGGGGTGTCCACACCAGAGAGGTTCCGTTTTGACCACCGAAACGCCGTTTTTCGAGGACGTCCAGGCCCACTACGACCTGAGCGATGATTTCTTCGCACTCTTCCTCGACGAGTCCCGCACCTACAGCTGTGCGTACTTCGAAAAAGAGGACTACAGCCTCAACGAGGCCCAGATCGCGAAGATCGATCTGTCGCTGGGCAAGCTCGGCCTCGAGCCGGGTATGACGCTGCTCGACGTCGGCTGCGGCTGGGGCGCCACCGCCCTGCGGGCCATGGAGAAGTACGGCGTGAACGTCATCGGACTCACCCTCAGCAAGAACCAGTACGGCCACGTCAAGAAGCTCGTCGAGGACAAGGCGGCCGAGACCGGCCTGTCCGGCGACATCCGTCTGCAGGGCTGGGAAGAGTTCGACGGCAAGGTCGACCGCATCGTGTCGATCGGCGCCTTCGAGCACTTCCGCTTCGAGCGTCACAAGCAGTTCTTCGACTTCGCGTACAACGCGCTGCCCGACGACGGCAAGATGCTGCTGCACACCATCACCGCCTACGGCCTGTCGCACCACCACGAGACCGGCAACAAGATCGGCAAGGACGACTTCGCGTTCCTGCGGTTCATCGCTACCGAGATCTTCCCCGGCGGTCAGCTCCCGCTGCCCAAGCAGGTGACCGACGGCGCGACCAACGCCGGGTTCACCGTCGAGAAGATCCAGCCGCTGCAGTTGCACTACGCCCGCACCCTCGACGCGTGGAGCAAGGCCCTCGGCGAGAACCGTGACAAGGCCATCGAGCTGTGTGGCCGCGCCAACTACAACACCTACGTCAAGTACTTGAGTGGCTGCGCCGCGTCGTTCCGCAAGGACATGATCGACGTCATGCAGTTCACCTGCGTCAAGGGCTGACACCCACCCGGGGCACATCGCCCCGACGCACGACCATCGAGTCGGCGTTCACACGGTCGTCCGTGTGAACGCCGACTCGACTGCGTTGGCAGCCGTGCTGACGGCCGCGGCGGGTTCGATCATCTGCGCCCCGACCGCCTCCGCGCGCCGGATGGTGTCCGGTCGCAACAGCACCTCCAGACCATCGGTGAGAGTCGTCGTGTCGAGCCGGGACAGCCGCGTCGACGTGCCGATCCCGAGTCGGGTGACCGCCGCGCCCCAGTGGGCCTGATCGGCCCCGGCGGAGGCGACCATGGTCGGCAGGCCGGCGCGGACGGTGGCCGCGGTGGTCCCCGCTCCCCCGTGATGCACGGCCGCGCGACACCGTGGCAGCACCGTCGCGTGGTTCATTCGACCCGCGACGAAGACGGCGTCATCGCCGGGGGCCACCCCCTCGGTGCGACCCCGTGCGCCGACCAGAGCTCGGACACCCAGGGCACGGGCCGTCTCCCCGATCGCGGCGTGGACGGCGTCGGGATCGGACAGGGGCGCACTGCCGAACGCGATGTACACCGGCGGTGGTCCGGCGTCGAGCCACGCCCACAGCGGGCTGTCGGTGGCGACGTCCTCGCCCACCGCCGCCCGTTCGTCGGCGGGCAGGTCCAGGAAGCCGACGAGTGGGCGTTCGCTGCCCCATTCCCGTTCCAGACCGGGGAAGAAGACCGGGTCGTAGGCCTGCAACTGGACGACTTCGTCGCGCTGCAGGCGATGTGGGAGTCGTTGCCGGGCGGCGGGCAGCCCCAGGCGCGCCCGGAACCGGTTCTCCGGTCCCTTGCCGAAGGTCCACGTGATGGCGTCGGCGGTGCGCCACGAGGCCCGGTTGACCGCTGCCGGGAGGGCGCGTGAGGTGGGGATCGCGCCGATGGCCCCGTTCTCCGACATGGCGCAGAACCGCATGGTGGCCATCGGCACCCCGAGGTGCTCGGCGAGGGCGTGGATGCGCTCCTGTCCCAGCGGCCCGCTGATCAGCCCGTCCACCCCGGTCTCGGCGGCCAGGTCGGTGACGGTCTCGGCGAGATCGGCGTCGAACCGGGCGAACCCCTCGGCGACCTGTTGCTGGGCCAACCGCAGTTTGCGCACCGGGTTGCGGGTGGCCAACAGCTCACGGGATCGATCGCTCTCCCAGTACGACTCGCTGTCCAGACCGATGGGCCGCGCCGCGAGCCCCATGGATGCGGCGAACGACACGTAGTTGGGTGGGACCAGCATCGTGACGGAGTGACCGCGTCGGGCGAGTTCGTGGCCCAGGCACACGCCCGGCTGGATATCGCCCCTGCTGCCGTAGAAGGACAGTGCCAACTTCATGTGGCCAGATTAGTGGGATGTGTGCCCCCGGCAGGATTCGAACCTGCGGCCTTCCGCTCCGGAGGCGGACGCTCTATCCCCTGAGCTACGGGGGCTCGACGGGCGAGAGCCAGACTATCGCACGGCTCGTCACTCACCCAAACCGCTGGGCGGAGGTGCCGATCATCTGCAGCGCCGACCCGCCTTCGCCGCGAATCACCCGCAACTGCGCGGGGATTCGCGCACGCATCTCGTCGACGTGGCTCACGACCCCGACGACCCGTCCGCCGGAGCGCAACTCGTCGAGGACACCCATGACCAGGTCGAGCGCCTCGGGATCGAGCGTGCCGAAACCCTCGTCGATGAAGATGGTGTCGAGGACGCGGCCGCCGGACTCGGCGGAGACCACGTCGGCCAGGCCCAGCGCGAGCGCGAGCGACGCGAAGAACGTCTCACCACCGGACAGGGTGTTCGCCGGGCGGACGGCGCCGGTGTACTCGTCGCGGATCTCGATACCCAGACCCGATCGGCGACCTCGCGACGCGGCAGCATCGGAATGCGCGAACTCGTAACGGCCCGATGACATCTGACGGAGACGGAACGACGCGGCGAGGATCACCTCCTCGAGGCGGGCGGCGAGCACATAGGACCGCAGCGACATCCGCCGCGAGTTCTGACCGCGGCCCGCCACCAACTCGGCGAGACCCTGCAGTTCGGCGTCGCGCGCGACCGCCGGCGCGAGCACCGACATCGCCGACCAGAAGTCGGTGCAGAGGGGTTCGAGTTTCGCGGCCGTCGCGACGGCGCCCGCGTGGCGCGTCGCGGACGACGTCGCCGCCGCGGTGGCATCGACCCGCTCGACCTCGAGCCGGTCGAGGTCGGGACGGTCGGTGCCGATGACCCGGGCGACCTCGGGGTCCTCGACCGTCGCCTGTGCCGCGGCCCGGATGTCGGAGGCCTGTCGGACCTGCTTCTCGAAGCGGGTGATCTCGGCCGGCGCCAGCAGCGCAGCGCGGGCCGCGGTGACGGAGTCGAAACCGGTCTCGCCGAGCAGATCCTCGAGGCGCGTCGTGCAGTCGCGCACGCGGTCGTCCGCGGCCGCAGCGTCTGACCGGGTCTCGCGGACCGCGGCAAGCGCGGCGCACACGCCGACGAGCGCTCGTCGGCGGTCGCCGACGGTGGTCGTGCCGTCAGTTGCCTGCGCCGTCTCGACGTCGAGATCGGCGAGCCGCTGATTCAGGTGCGCCCCGCGTTCGCGGAGTTCGACGACGCGGGTCTGCAGAGCGGTCCGGTCGGTGCGCAGTCGCTCGGTGTCGGCGTCGAGCGCGGCGATGTCGGCGCGAATCATCGCCTCGGCGTGTGCCTCCTGGGAGACGCGGCGACGTTCGCCGGCGATCCGGTCCACCTCCGCGGTCGCCTCGTCGGCGGTGACGCCACCCGTGCGCTCGTGCCACAGCGCACGATCGGTCTCGATGGCGGCCAGAGCGCGCTCGGCGGTGGTGCGGTCTGTCTCGCAGGCCCTCTCTTCGGCGCGTGCGTCGAACTCGTCCTGTTCGCGTACGTGCTCGGCCGCGGTCACCGCGGGTGCCGGGTGTTCCGTGGCGCCGCACACCGCGCAGGGATCACCGTCGCGCAGACCGGCCGACAACTCCGCGGCCATCCCCGCGATGCGGCGTTCCCGCAGGTCCAGCACACGCTCGCGGGCCACGTGATGGCGATCACGGTAGGACGCGACCTGTGTACGTGCGCGCTCGGCGTCGGCGTCGAGGCGCTCGAGTCGGGCGTGCGCGGTCCGGGCCACCTCGGCTGCCGCGGCCTCGGTGCGCAGCTGGGGCAGTCGGGCGCTCGCCGCGACGGCCACCGCCAAGGCCTTCTCCGATTCGGCGCGTCGACGCGGCGCCGACTCCACCGCCTCGTCGACGGAGACGATCTGTTCGTCGGCCCGCACGCGGGCCGCGGTGATGTCGTCGATCGACCGCAGGAGGTCGGGGCGATCACCGACCCGCTTCTCCAGCGGTTCGAGACGCCCGGACTCCGCGGTCCAGCGCTCCATCGCGTCCTCGATCATGGCGCGGTCGGTGGGCGCGGGGGGCCACGACAGGCTGCGCGCGAGCGCCGCGCCGTCGTCGGTGGCCGCGAGTCGGGCGTGCGCCTGCTCCCGGGCAGAGGTCGCACGGTTGCACTCCTGTTGTGCACGTTCGTGTTCGGCGGCCACCGCGCGTACCGGCTCGGCGCGGCGTGCGGCGTCGATCATGGTCTGCGCGGAGGCGATCGTCGCCTGTTCCGCCTCGAGCGCGGCGAGTTGCGCCTGCGCGGTTCGGCCTCGTCGGTGCAGTTCGTGGACATGCCGCGCGTCGGCGTGCGCGCGGTCGGCCGCCCGCGCCGACTCCCGGGTCGTGTCCAGAGCGTCCGCGGCGGCGGCGACCTCGGCGCGGGCGGAGTCGAGAAGTCCCTGCGCCCAGTCGAAGTCGGGTTCGACCGGCTGCGGGGTGTCGGCCACCACGGCTATCTGGCCCGCCAGACGGTCCACCGCCTGGCCCTTGTCCTCGAGCTCGGCGCGGCTGGTTCGTGCCCGCTCGCGCAACCACCCCTCGAGGTCGTTGAAGCGCTCGGTCTCGAACAGTCGCTCGAGCAGCCGTTCCCGGTCGTCGGTCGAGGCGCGCAGGAAACGCGCGAACTCCCCCTGCGGGAGCAACACGACCTGGAAGAACTGGTCGGCGCTCATCCCGAGGATGCGGGTGATCACCTCACCTATCTCGGGCAGCCTCGCGAGGTTCGGGCCCGATCCGTCGACCCAGGCCAGGGTGCCTGCCGCGTTCACCTTGGTCAGCCCGGTGCCGCGCTTCTTGGTCCGATGGTGTTCGGGACTGCGGGTCACCCGGAGTCGTCGGCCGCCGATGGTGGCCTCGAGCGTGACCGACGGCGAGTCACCGGGTATCGCGTGATCGGACAACAATCGACGACCGTCGTCGCGGGCGCCGGGGACGCGACCGAACAGGGCGAACGCGACGGCGTCGAGCACCGTGGTCTTGCCCGCCCCGGTCTGACCGTGCAGGAGAAACAGACCGTCGACACCGAGAGCGTCGAAATCGACCTCGGCGTCGGCCGCGAACGGCCCGAACGCGTGCATCTGCAGTGAGTGCAGCTTCACGCCGTGAGCTCGGATCCGACGTCGAACAGCATCAGCTCGGTGGGTCCGGTCTCGGCGTCACCGCCGACGGCACGGACGGCGGAGTCGAGCAGCAACAGTTCGCGTGCGCTCGGTTCACTGCGGACGTCGGTGACGAAGGACGCGACGATCTCGCTGTCGGACCGGCCCCGGATCCGGTCGCGGTAGTCGATCCCGGCCTCGACGCGTGGGCTCTGCCACTCGACGTGCACCGCCAGCGGAAACCGTTCCCGCAACGTGCGCATCGCGTCGGTCGGCCGCAGGACATCGGTCAGGATGGCCTCCACGTAGTGGTCCTCGGCGCCTGCGTGGTCGGGCGCGGTGACGAGATCGGACAGGGTGCCGGTCAGACGGCTGAGCCCCCGCACGAGCGGCAGTCGGACCGGACGTATCCCCGACACCCCGTCCGCGTCGAGATCGATGATCCAGACGCCCTTGTCGTGGGTGCGTTCTCCGAAGGAGTAGGGCAGCGGCGATCCGCTGTAGCGCACGGTTTCGGTGACGGTCTGGGGTGAGTGCAGATGCCCCAGGGCGACGTAGTCGGCCCCCGAGAACGTGGCCGCGGCAACGGTTTCGACCCCGCCCACCGAGATCGACCGCTCCGATCCGGTCGCGACGGCACCCACCACGAAGGCATGGGCGAGCACGACCGATCGGCGCGGCTGCGTTGCCAAATGCTCACGGACCCGCCCCATCGCGGCGTCGAGCACCTCGGAATGACTACGCGCCTGCGGCACACCGAGCGCGGCCCGCGTCACGTCCGGCTCCAGGTAGGGGATCCCGTAGAACGCCACCTCACCGTGCTCGTCGGCGATGACCACCGGATCGGCGATGCCCGCCACCGAGGTGCGCAGGTACAGCCCACCGGCAGCGGCGAAACCCGAACCGGCGCCGAGGCGCGTCGGCGAATCGTGGTTGCCCGACGTCACGACGATCTGGGCGCCGGCCGCGCGGATGGCCTCCAGCACGGCGTCGTAGACCGTCACCGCGTCCGCGCTGGGCACCGACCGGTCATAGACATCGCCCGCCACCGCCACCACGTCGATCGACTCCGCCGCCACGAGATCGGCCAGTCCGATCAGCGCACGCCGCTGATCCTCCAGCAGGTCCACGCCGTGGAAGGTCCGACCGATGTGCCAGTCGGAGGTGTGCAGGATGCGCATGAGAGAACCGTACGACCGGGCCCCGACAGAGTCGGGACCCGACGGCGGCGTGCCGTGCGCGGCCTCATCACATCCGGCGATGAACGATCGTTCATCACTCGGGTGGGCGTCGTGTGGATACTGGATCAGGTGACATCAGTCCAGGAGACCCCGACCCCCACGCAGCCGCGCCCGCCGGTGACGGTTCTGCGCGCGGTGAACGGGATCGTCGCCGCCGGGCTGACGGTCGGCGTGGGACAGCTGGTGGCCGCGGTGTTCGACCGTGCGGCGGCACCGTTGTTCGCGGTGGGTTCCGCGGTGATCGACCTGACGCCCAAGCCGGTTCGCGAATCCGCCATCAGCACCTTCGGCACCGGCGACAAGACCGCCCTGCTCGTCGGGATGGGGGTGATCGTCGCGCTGTTGGCGGTCCTCGCCGGTGTGCTGGAGACGTCGCGACGCCGGTGGGGGTCGGCGCTGTTCGCCGCGTTCGGGGCACTCGGTGTGGCCGCGGCGGTGACGCGACCGGCCGCAGGGGTCTGGTGGTTCCTGCCCACGGTCCTCGGTGTGGCCGCGGGCATCACCTTCCTGCGTGTGATGGCGGTCCGGCTGGACTCCCCCGCCACCGGGGAGACCGACAGCGGGGATGCCGAACAGGGACCGGATCGGCGCGCGTTCCTGCTCGGGGCATCCGGGGGGGGTGCCGCCGCGGTGGTCACCGGGGTCGCGGGCAGCGCGCTCGACCATTTCTTCAACGACGTCAGCCGGGATCGCTCGGCGTTCTCGGTGCCCCGGGCGGTCAACACCATCGACCAGTCCGCGGACGACGACGGGGGCGCGACCCCGTTCGTCACCGACAACAGCGACTTCTACCGGATCGACACGGCGTTGCAGCCGCCGCAGCTCACCAGCGGCGCCTGGTCTCTGCGGATCCACGGCATGGTCGACCGCGAGGTGCGGATCGACATGGCGTCGCTGCGCCGCATGCCGGCCATCGAGAAGATGGTCACCCTGACCTGCGTGTCCAACGAGGTCGGCGGCGACCTGATCGGCAACGCGACCTGGACCGGCTACCGCCTGCGCGACCTGCTCGCCATGGCGGGCCCGTCCGACGACGCCGACATGGTGCTCTCGACCAGCTCCGACGGATTCACCGCGGGCACCCCGATCGAGGCACTGACCGACGACCGCGACTCGTTGCTGGCCGTGGCCATGAACGGCACGCCGCTGCCCATCGAGCACGGATACCCGGCACGCATGGTGGTCCCCGGGCTCTACGGCTACGTGTCGGCGACCAAATGGGTTGTGTCGCTCGAGGTCACCCGTTTCGACCGCGCCAAGGCGTACTGGTCGACACGCGGGTGGTCGGAGAAGGGGCCGATCAAGACCAGCTCACGGATCGACGTCCCCCGCGACTCCGCGACGGTGAACGCCGGCCGCGTGGCCGTCGGCGGTGTCGCCTGGGCGCAGCCCCGGGGGATCAACGCCGTGCAGGTGCAGGTCGACGACGGGCCGTGGCAGAGCGCGCGACTGCTGGCCCCGGACAACATCGACACGTGGCGGCTGTGGAGCTGGGACTGGGACGCGACCTCCGGCGACCACACCCTGACCGTCCGCGCGATCGACGGCGAGGGCCGGCAGCAGTCCGCGGTCGTGTCGCGGCCGGACCCCGACGGGTCGACCGGATTGCACACCATCGACGTCTCGGTCAGTTGAGGACCGCGACCACCGGGGTCGCACGATCGGTGATCCAGCCCGCGAGCAGGTCGAGCGAGCGGGTCGCGGCCTCGTCGTCGCGGTCGACCAACCACCACTGGATCATCCCGTAGATCAGTTGCAGCGCACCACGAACCACGTCGCGTTCGTTCCCGTCGAACGTCATCGCGCTGCGCGCCCCGAGTTCGTTCAGGAACTGCAGACCGTACTGCTCGGCCAGGGCGTTCTGCCGCAGGGCGGCCGACGCCGACCCGGATGAGTCGGGCGCCCGCAACGACACCACCGTCGACTCGATGAGGACCAGCCACCGCTGCGGGTGATCACGCGCCAGCATCAGCGCCGAGGCGAGGGTGTCCGACAGCATCGTGCGCAGAGCCGCACTGCCCGTGCGGATCTCGCTCCGATCGTCCGGGCTCTGCTCGATGGTGAGGAACGCCTGCAGGTGCGTCGCCACGGCGCGTTCGACCATCGCCGCCATCAGCTCGTCCTTGTTGGCGAAGCAGTAGTGCACGACACCGAGGGACACCCCGGCCTCCTCGGCCACCGCACGCACGGTCACCGAGTTCATCCCCGACCGTTGCGCCAGCCCCAGCGCACACTCGACGAGTTGATCGCGCCGCTCGCCGATGGTCAGTCTCGACAACATGGTTGCAAGTACAACCGACTGCCGAAGGGCACGTCAACCAGGGGCGACGCCGCCCCCGGTCGGCTCAGGCCGTCGGCGCCGGAACCGACTGCGCCACGGGTGTGGTCGGCGTCTCCGCGACCGCGGCGGGCGGGGACCCCAGGTGCCGGGGGCGGGCCAGGAACACGGCCGCCACGACGCCCAGGAGCAGGACCGCGGCGGGCAGGTAGATGGCCTGGCCCATCGCGGTCGCGAATCCGTCACGCAGGAAGGCGGGCAGCCGGTCGACGTCATGGGGCACGGCGCCGCCGACGCCGGGCAGTTCGGCGGCGAGACGGGTCTGCAGGAGCGCGCCGACGGCCGCGCTGCCGAGCACCGATCCCACGACTCGCATCGTGTTGTAGACCCCGGCCCCGGCCCCGGCCTGCGCCATGGGGAGGTTGCGGTTCGCGGTGGCCGCCAACGGCGCCCAGATCCCGGCGCTCGCCAGACCCATCAGGCTGACGGGCAGGAGCAGCATCCACACGGGGGTGTCCGGCCGGGCGATCATGCCCAGCCAACCGATCGCGATGGCGTTGAGCAACAGGCCGGATCCGATGATGTAGCGCGGATGGGTCGTGTCGACCATGCGGCCGACGAACGGCGCGAGCACCCCGGTGATGAGCGCCATCGGTACCAGGACCAGGGCCGACTGCGTCGGGGTCATCCCGCCGACGAGCTGGAGGTAGAACATCATCGGGACCATCAACCCGGACGTCGCGAAACCCATGGCCGCGATGCCGACGTTGGAGAGCGAGAAGTTGCGGTCGCGGAACAGCGACAGCGGGACGAGTGGTTCGGTACGGATCTTCGACTGCCACCAGACGAACACCCCGATCACCGCGACACCTCCGCCGACGAGAACCCAGATCCACGCCGCCCAGTCGTACTTCTCGCCGTCCTGGATACCGAACACCAAGGCGCTCAATCCCACTGCGCTCAGCACCACGCCCACGACGTCGAACTGACGGACCCGCGTGTCCACGGTCGGGACCAGCCACCACGCCAGGACCACGCCGATGATGCCGACGGGCACGTTGATGAAGAAGATCCACTCCCACCCGAGGCTGTCGACGAGGACGCCACCGAGCAGTGGTCCGACCAGCGTGGCGACACCGGCGACGGTGCCCCAGACACCCATGGCCGCGCCGCGGCGTTCGGCCGGGAACATCCGGGTGATGAGCGACATCGTCTGCGGGGTGATCAGGGCCGCGCCGATGCCCTGCAGCGCACGCGCCGCGATCAGCTCCCCGATCGACCCGGAGAGTCCGCACCACACGCTGGCGATGGTGAAGACGACCAGGCCGGCCTGGTACATCAGCTTGGGGCCGAAGCGATCTCCGAGGCGCCCGGTGATGAGCAGGGGCACGGCGTAGGTCAGGAGGTAGGCGCTGGTGACCCAGATGACGCCGTTGAAGTCGGTGTCGAGTCCCTCCTGGATCTTCGGCTGCGCGACCGCGACGATCGTCATGTCGACCAGGATCATGAAGAACCCGAGGCAGAGCGCGCCGAGCGCGGCCCACGGGCGGTCGGTCACCGGCTTGAACGCCGGCGGAGCACTGGTGGTGTCGGTCATGTCGTCACGTCTTCCGTGTGGGTGGAGGGGGTGGTGTGGGTTGCATGGTGCGCCGGGGTGCCGACAATCGCCGAGAAGTCCTCGCCCGCCAGGGGACACGGTGGTGCGCCGTGGCCGCGACGGGCGTGGTCCATCCAGGGCAACGAGCCGTCGACAATTCGATCGCGGACCGACCGCAGCCAGTCGAGCTGGGCGGTGAGGGTCGCGCAGCGACAGCCGACGTCGAGCAGGAACATCTCCGACACCCCCCGATCGGTCGCCTGGGTGCGTGCGCTGCGGTAGTAGTCCAGCTCGTCCGACATCGCGTCGAGCCGCCGATCCAGCAGGTCGATCACCTCCGCGCGCGGCAGTTCGTGCGACTCGGCGAGCGCGAGGTAGAGCTCGGGGAACTCGGTGGTCGGGGTGCCGAGCATCGCCGACAGACGTGCTCGCAGGGCCTGCGACCCCGCGGCGGTGATGGCGTAGACCGTCCGCTCGGGACGATTGCCGGACCGTTCGATCTCGTTGACCTGCAGCATCTCTCGGGCCAGGAGACGGTCGACGGTGTGGTAGAGCGAGCCCGGGCGGATGTTGGCGAAACGGTCCTCTTTGCGAGCGATGAGGGTCTGCACCATCTCGTAGGGGTGCATCGGACGTTCTGCCGTCAACCCCAGGATCATCACCGCGAGAGGCGTCAGTTCGGCCGCCATCGACCCTCCCGTTCCTGTAGTGCTGTCCCGAATATTCCAGACGGAATAATCGCAGACCGATCAGCGAACCGCAAGTGGTGTCCGCGCACGGGCTAATCTGGATGGCGATGAGTACCCACGACACCGCCACCGAGTCGAATCCCGGGAAGTACGTCGAGCCGGGCGCCGACTTCGTCCGCGACACCAACTACATCGAGACCCGCATCACGCGCGACGGGGCCGACGGCTATCCCGTCGAGGCCGGCCGTTACCGCCTGGTCGTGGCCCGGGCGTGCCCGTGGGCCAACCGCGCGATCATCGTCCGACGCCTGCTGGGGCTCGAGGGTGCGATCTCGATGGGACTGTGCGGCCCCACGCACGACGCCGACAGCTGGACCTTCGACCTCGACCCGGGCGGACTCGACCCGGTGTTGCAGATCCCGCGACTCAAGGACGCCTACCTGGCGCGATTCCCGGACTACCCCAAGGGCATCACCGTGCCCGCGATGGTCGACGTACCCACCGGTCAGGTGGTGACCAACAACTTCCCGCAGATCACCATCGACTTCTCCCTGGAGTGGACCGATCACCACCGGGACGGCGCCCCGCAGCTGTACCCCGAGCACCTGCGCGCCGAGATCGACGAGGTCAACGCCGGGGTGTTCACCGAGATCAACAACGGCGTCTACCGCTGCGGGTTCGCAGGCAGCCAGCAGTCCTACGACCGCGCCTACGCGCGGCTCTTCAGTCATCTCGACAAGATCAGCGACCGCCTGGCCACCCAGCGGTACCTCGTCGGCGACACGATCACCGAGGCCGACGTCCGACTGTTCACGACGCTGGCCCGATTCGATCCCGTCTATCACGGGCACTTCAAGTGCAACCGCTCCAAGCTCTCCGAGATGCCGGTCCTGTGGGCCTATGCGCGGGACCTGTTCCAGACACCGGGTTTCGGCGACACCACCGACTTCACCCAGATCAAGCAGCACTACTACATCGTGCACAGCGACATCAACCCCACCGGCATCGTGCCTCAGGGCCCCGATCTGCGCGGATGGAACACCCCGCACCATCGCGAGGAACTGGGTGGTCGCCCGTTCGGTGACGGCACCCCGCCGTCGCCCCCGGTCGAGGGCGAAGTCGTCGCGGCACAGGACTCGGCGCCCCGATGAGCTCGTCGGATCTCGGCTCGACGCCCCCCGCGGTCGAGAAGCAGTCCGGCGGCTCGGGGGCGATCGTGTCGATCATCGACCGCGCCCAACGGCTGCAGGCGCCGGCCGTCGCCGCGTACGTCCGTCGACTGCGCGACGCCAACCCGCACGACACCCCGGCACAGATCATCGACCGCCTCGAATCGCGGTACCTGACGGCGGTCATGGGTTCCGGAGGCGCCGTCGGCGCGGCCGCCGCCGTGCCCGGGGTCGGCACCATCGCCTCGATCGCCGCCCTCGGCGGCGAGTCGGCCTTCTTCGTCGAGGCGTCGTCGCTGTTGGCTCTCGCGGTCGCCGAGGTGCACGGCATCCCGATCGACCACAGCGAACGCCGCAAGACACTGGTGCTCGCGGTCGTCCTCGGCGAGCAGGGAGTGCTCGCTCTCGGTAAGGCGTTGGGCACCAAGAGCAACAATGCGCTCGGTCGCGTGGCCGGCGGGGCGATCCCCACCCCGGCACTACGCAACCTGAACAAGGCGTTGATGAAGAAGCTGATCAAGAAGTACGCGGCCCGTCGGGCCCCGCTGATGGTCGGCAAACTCCTCCCGGCCGGCGTGGGTGCAGCCGTCGGAGGTGTCGGCAACCGCATGCTCGGCAAGAAGATCATCGAGAACTCCCGCACGGCGTTCGGTCCCGCCCCGACGAACTGGATCGTCGACGGCACCGTGGTCGACGGATCGGCGCACGGTCAGGCGGCGATCGACACGGGAGATCGGTGAACGGTGGCTGGATAGCGCGACTGGTTGCCGAGTGTCTGCGCAACCGGGCGCTGGTCACCATCACCCTGGCGGTCACCGGCGTCGGCGTCCTGATCGACCTGGGCGCACCGCTGCTCACCAAGGCGGCCATCGACGACGCGACCGGTGTCGCCTCGCACGGTTTCTCGATCGCGGCGATCGCCTCGGCGCTGGCCGGTCTGGGTGTCATCAGATTCGGCGCCCAGTACGTCCGTCGACTCACCGCAGGTCGCCTGTCGCTGACCGTCCAGAACACCCTGCGTCGTGGGCTGCTCAGCACCCTGCTCCGCCTCGACGGCGCCTCGCAGGACTCGATCAGCACCGGACAGGTCGTGTCGCGGTCGATCTCGGATCTCCAGCTGGTCCAGGGGCTGCTGGCGATGGTGCCGCTGTCGTTGGGCGCGGTGGTCCAAGTGGTTCTGGCGTTCTGCGTGATGGCCTACCTCTCGCCGCTGCTCACGCTCGTCGCGTTGCTGGTCATCCCGGCGGTGGCGGTGGTCGCGTTCCGGACCCGCAAGGCCCTGTTCGCCGCGACGTGGTCGGCCCAGCAGTCCGCGGCCGACGTCGCCCAACACGTCGAGGAGACGGTGACCGGCGTCCGGGTGGTCAAGGGATTTGGCCAGGAGGGACGCTCGGTCGACGAGCTCGTCGGTCATGGCCGACGGCTGTTCTCGCAACGGATGCGGGCCGCGGCGATCAACTCACGCTTCACCCCGACCATGGGCGCGATCCCCCAGGTCGCGATGGTCGGGGTCATCGCGCTCGGCGGATACCTGACCGCCCGCGGAGACATCACCGTCGGCACGTTCCTGGCCTTCGCCACCTACATCACGACGATGACGTCGCTGGCGCGACTGCTGACCAATCTCATCGTCTCCGCGCAGTTGGCGCGCGCCGCAGTCGAGCGCGTCTACGACGTCATCGACCACCCGGCCGATCCCGCGCTGGCCAACACCCGCACCGTTCCCGCGGGCGCGGTCGGACTCCGGCTGCGCGACGTGCACTTCGGGTTCGACGACGACCCCGCCGACGGAGGGCGCGAGGTCTTCTCCGGGCTGGATCTCGAGGTGGGGCCCGGTGAGTGCGTCGCCGTCGTCGGGCCGCCCGGATCCGGCAAGTCCACCATCGCCGCGTTGATCGGCGGGGTCCACCGTCCGCGCAGCGGAGCGGTCGAACTGATCTCGGGCGGCAGCGTTCTCGACGTGGCGGGCCTGTCCCCCGACGCGCTGCACGCCACCGTGGGGGTTGTCGTCGACGAGCCGTTCCTCTACTCCGACACGATCGCGGCGAACATCGCGCTCGGTCCGGAATCCGACGAGACCGGCGAGGTCCCGGACGCACCGCGTCGTGCACGCGTGATGGAGGCCGCGCGCCGCGCCAGCGCCCACGGCTTCATCACCGCCCTGTCCGACGGGTACGACACCGTCGTCGGCGAACGCGGACTGACCCTCTCGGGCGGACAGCGACAACGCATCGCCGTCGCCAGGGCGCTCTACGCCGATCCCCCGCTGCTCGTCCTCGACGACGCCACCTCGGCGGTCGACGCCACCACCGAGGCCGCCATCCTCGGCTCGCTGCGCAGCTCGCCGGGTCGCACGATGATCCTGCTCGCCCACCGACGGTCGACGCTGACCCTCGCCGACCGTGTCGTGGTCGTCGACGCCGGCGTTGTCGTCGACACCGGCACGCCGGAGGAACTCGACGCGCGCTGCCCACTGTTCCGTTCGTTGATGTCGCACACCGCCGACCCGGCCGACGATCTCGACTCCGACGTGGTGATGACACATGAGACCCCCGCGGACGACGCGCTCTGGCCGTCCGCCCTGGAGTCGACCTCCACCGACGGCAGCGGCTTCGGGGCCCGGGCCGGCGCAAGCGTCCCCGCCCGCGCGGGTCGACGCGGCGGCGGCGGCGGCGGTGGCGGCGGTGTCGCCGGCGCGCTGGGCTCGATGCCCGCGACCCCTGCGGTCCTCGACGCGGTGGCGGCACTGCCGCCCGCGACCGAGGAACCCGACATCGACGTCGCGGCCGCCCGCGCCCACGATCCGCAATTCTCGTTGCGCCGCATGCTCTCCCCCGTGCGCTGGTTGCTCGCCGGGGCCATCGTCGCCATCGCCGTCGACACCCTCGTCGGGTTGGCGTTCCCCTCCATCGCGCGGATCGGGGTCAACGCCGCCACCGCCGAGCACCTGACCTCGCTGTGGATCGCCTCGGGCGTGGGCCTGGCGCTGGTCGCCGTCGGCTGGGTCGCGACGTCACTGATGACGATCATGAGCTCGCGGGCCGGTGAACGCGTGTTGTTCACCCTGCGCATCCGCAGCTACGCCCATCTGCAACGCCTCGGCCTGGACTACTACGAGCGCGAACTGTCGGGTCGGATCATGACGCGGATGACCACCGACATCGACGCGTTGTCGTCGTTCCTGCAGACCGGGTTGTCCACCGCGGTGGTCGCGGTGCTGACGATCGTGGGGGTCGCGGTCGCGCTCGTGTTCACCGACCCGAGTCTCGGCGCCCTGATGCTGCTGGTGTTCCCGCCGCTGATCGTCGCCACGGTGATCTTCCAGCGGGTCTCCTCGCGCGCCTACACCCGCTCGCGCGAACTGGTCAGCACTGTCAACGCCGACTTCCAGGAGAACGTCGCCGGGCTGCGCACCACCATCCTCTACCGGCACACCGAGCCCGCCGAGGCCCGGTTCGCCGGCCGCGCCGCCGAGTACGTCCGGGCACGGATGGTGTCCCAGCAGGCCATCTCGCTGTACTTCCCGTTCATCACCCTCACGTCGGATCTCGCGACGGCCGGCGTCATCGCATTCGGGGCGCACCAGGTGAGCACCGGGGCGACCGGCGCGGGCACACTCGTGGCGTTCGTCCTCTACCTCGGCATGCTGTTCGGGCCGGTTCAGCAGCTCTCGCAGGTGTTCGACGGTTATCAGCAGGCGGTCGTGGGCCTGCGCCGCATCGGGGACCTGCTGCGGACCGAGAGCAGCGTCGCCGTCGGTGCCGATGCGGATCCCGCGGTGAAGTCCACGGTCGAGACGGGCGCCCACTTCAGCGGTCACGCCGGTCTCGACGCCGTCCGGTTCCGGTACGAGACCGCGACCGACGACGCCCTGCGCGGGGTGTCGATCGATCTGCCCGCCGGGAGCTCGCTGGCCCTGGTCGGCCAGACCGGTGCGGGCAAGTCGACGATCGTCAAGCTCCTCGCCCGTTTCTACGACCCGACCTCGGGCTCGGTACGCATGGACGGTCGCGACATCCGGGACTACCCGCTGGACCGCTACCGGTCCCGTCTCGGCGTCGTCCCCCAGGAGCCACATCTGTTCACCGGGACGGTCGCCTCGAACATCGCCTACGGCCGACCCGACGCCGACCGTGACCGGATCACCGCCGCGGCCGCCGCGGTGGGTGCGGTCGACATGATCGCCGGACTGCGCGGCGGCATGCTGCACCGCGTCGGTGAGCGTGGCCAGGGGTTGTCCGCCGGGCAACGTCAGCTCATCGCGCTCGCCCGGGCCGAACTCGTCGATCCCGACCTCCTCCTGCTCGACGAGGCGACCGCGACGCTCGACCAGGCCACCGAGCGCCAGGTGCTCGCCGCGGGCAGACATCTCACCGGGTCGCGGACGTCGGTGATCGTCGCCCATCGTCTGGCGACCGCTGCCCGCGCCGACCGGATCGCGGTGGTCGCCGACGGTCGGATCACCGAGCTCGGAACCCATGGCGACCTACTCGCGTTGAACGGGAAGTACCGCGAGCTCTGGGACGCGGGTGTCACACGAGTCGACGGCGCCTCGACACTCCGCTGAGCGGCACCGATCCACGACGACAGGTCCGTGTGCATCGTGTGTGAGCGGGGACTAACCTTTGGTGGTCAGGCGTTGTTGTACAACCGGGCCCACCAGACACACAGATCAATCAGGGAATAGAGGCGAGATTCTGCCGTGAGCAGCAGTTCGGTTTCAGACTTCGGACAGAACGAGTGGCTGGTAGACGAGATGTACCAGCGATTCCGCGAAGACCCGGACTCGGTCGACGCGAGCTGGCACGAGTTCCTCGCCGGCTACGAGCCGAAGACCGAGGACGGCGCCGCGACGAACGGCAACGGCGCGGGGAAGCGAGCTCCCAAGGGGGGCAACGGCACCGGGGCAAGCAAGCCCGTGGCGTCGTCGGCCGCCCCGGAGAAGGGTGCCGACGCCCCGGCCAGCGCGGTGAGCGAGGCTCCCGCGACGAAGGCCGCATCCGGGCAGGCGGTGCAGAGCCGCGACAGTTCCGCGGGTAGCAACATCACGCCTCCGTCGACCCGCACCTCGCCGGCGACCAAGACCGTCCCGGTCGAGAAGGCCGTCAGCAAGGCCCCGAACCCGAACAAGGGCACGGTGCCGAAGAAGGAGTCGACCGACAAGAAGGACACGGCCGCGAAGAACGGGGCGACGTCGTCGAAGTCGGAGACCAAGCCCTCCGGTGACGCCCCCGTGCAGAACGAGGACAGCTCCAAGATCCTGCGCGGCGCGGCCGCCGCCGTCGCCAAGAACATGGCGCTGTCGCTACAGATCCCCACGGCCACCAGCGTGCGTGCGATCCCGGCGAAGCTGATGATCGACAACCGCATCGTGGTCAACAACCACCTCGCGCGGACGCGTGGCGGCAAGATCTCGTTCACCCACATCCTCGGCTACGCGATCGTCCAGGCGGTCAAGGCGTTCCCGAACATGAACCGCCACTTCGACGAGATCGACGGCAAGCCCAACGCGGTCTCGCCCGCCCACATCAACCTCGGTCTCGCGATCGACCTGCCCGGCAAGGACGGCAGCCGCTCGCTGGTCGTCGCGGCCATCAAGCACACCGAGAACATGAAGTTCGGCGAGTTCCACGCCGCGTACGAGGACATCGTCCGGCGCGCCCGTGACGGCAAGCTGACCGCCGACGACTTCGCGGGCGTCACCATCTCGCTCACCAACCCCGGCACCATCGGCACCGTGCACTCGGTGCCGCGTCTGATGAAGGGCCAGGGCGCGATCATCGGCGCCGGCGCGATGGAGTACCCCGCCGAGTTCCAGGGGGCCAGCGACGAGCGGATCGCCGAGATGGGCGTCGGCAAGCTGATGACGCTGACCTCGACCTACGACCACCGCATCATCCAGGGTGCGGAGTCCGGCGACTTCCTGCGGACGATCCACAACCTGCTGCTCGAGGACGCGTTCTTCGACCAGATCTTCACCGCGTTCCACATCCCGTACGAGCCGATCCGCTGGCGCAAGGACATCGCGTCGCCCGCCGTGGACAAGAACGCACGGGTGCTGGAACTGATCGCGGCGTACCGCAACCGGGGCCATCTGATGGCCGACATCGATCCGTTGATGATCGACTCCGATGCCCGGACCGCACACCCCGACCTCAACGTGCTGACCTACGACCTGACGCTGTGGGACCTCGACCGGGACTTCAAGGTCGGCGGTTTCCACGGCCAGGACACGATGAAGCTCCGCGACATCCTGTCGGTGCTGCGCGACGCCTACTGCCGCCACGTCGGGGTGGAGTACACCCACATCCTCGAACCCGAGCAGCAGCAGTGGCTGCAGGAGCGGGTGGAGATCAAGCACGCCAAGCCGCCGATCGGCGAGCAGAAGTACATCCTGTCCAAGCTCAACGCCGCCGAGGCCTTCGAGACGTTCCTGCAGACCAAATACGTCGGGCAGAAGCGCTTTTCGCTCGAGGGTGCCGAGTCGGTCATCCCGATGATGGACGGCGTCATCGACCAGAGCGCCGAACACGGCCTCGACGAGGTCGTCGTCGGCATGCCGCACCGCGGCCGGCTCAACGTCCTGGCCAACATCGTCGGCAAGCCGTACTCGAAGATCTTCACCGAGTTCGAGGGCAATCTGAACCCGTCGCAGGCACACGGTTCGGGTGACGTGAAGTACCACCTCGGAGCCGAGGGCAAGTACTACCAGATGTTCGGCGAGAACGAGATCAACGTCTCGCTGACCGCCAACCCGTCCCATCTCGAGGCCGTCGACCCGGTCCTCGAGGGACTGGTGCGCGCCAAGCAGGAGCTGCTCGACCGTGGCGACGACGCCTTCACGGTGCTGCCGCTCGCCCTGCACGGTGACGCCGCATTCGCCGGCCAGGGCGTGGTCGCCGAGACCCTGAACCTCGCGATGCTGCCCGGTTACCAGACCGGCGGCACGGTCCACATCGTGGTCAACAACCAGGTCGGCTTCACCACCGCACCCGAGCACTCGCGGTCGTCGGAGTACTGCACCGACGTCGCCAAGATGATCGGTGCGCCGATCTTCCACGTCAACGGCGACGATCCCGAGGCCTGCGTGTGGGCCGCGAAACTCGCCGTCGACTACCGGCAGGCCTTCCACAAGGACGTCGTGATCGACCTCGTCTGCTACCGCCGCCGCGGCCACAACGAGGGCGACGACCCCTCGATGACGCAGCCGGCCATGTACGACGTGATCGACACCAAGCGCGGCGTCCGCAAGAGCTACACCGAGGCGCTGATCGGTCGTGGCGACATCTCGACCAAGGAGGCCGAGGACGCCCTGCGCGACTACCAGGGCCAGCTCGAGCGGGTGTTCAACGAGGTCAAGGAACTCGAGAAGTACCAGGCGGCGCCGAGCCCGTCGGTCGAGTCCGACCAGACTCTGCCGACCAAGCTGATGACCGGCATCGACCGCGCGACGGTCGAGGCCATCGGCGATGCGTTCGGCAACGTGCCGGAGGGTTTCTCGGTCCACCAGCGCGTCAAGCCGGTGCTCACCCGCCGCCAGGAGATGTCCCGCGAGGGCCACATCGACTGGGCGTTCGGCGAACTGCTCGCCTTCGGTTCGCTCGTCGAGGAGGGGCGCACGGTGCGTCTGTCCGGCCAGGACTCGCGTCGCGGCACGTTCAGCCAGCGGCACTCGGTCATCATCGACCGCAAGACCGGCGAGGAGTACACGCCGCTCAACCAGCTCGTGTCCACCGAGGGCGAGCGCTCCGGCGGACGGTTCAACGCGTACGACTCGGCGCTCAGCGAGTTCGCGGTCGTCGGCTTCGAGTACGGCTATTCCGTCGGCAACCCCGACTCACTCGTGTTGTGGGAGGCGCAGTTCGGCGATTTCGTCAACGGCGCGCAGTCGATCATCGACGAGTTCATCTCCTCGGGCGAGGCCAAGTGGGGTCAGCTCTCCGACGTGGTGCTGCTGTTGCCGCACGGCCACGAGGGCCAGGGACCCGACCACACCTCGGGCCGGATCGAGCGGTTCCTGCTGCTCTGCGCCGAGGGCTCGATGACCGTGGCCGTCCCGTCCACACCGGCCAGCTACTTCCACCTGCTGCGTCGTCACGTGCTCGACGGCATCAGCCGACCGCTCGTGGTCTTCACGCCGAAGTCGATGCTGCGCAACAAGGCCGCCGTCTCCCCGGTCGAGGACTTCACCGAGGGCAAGTTCAAGTCGGTGATCGACGACCCGTCCATCACCGATCAGAAGGTGCGCGACAAGGTCACCCGCGTTCTCATGGTGAGCGGCAAGCTCTACTACGAACTCGCCGCGCGCAAGGAGAAGGAGGGCCGCGAGGATGTCGCCATCATCCGCATCGAGCAGCTCTACCCGATCCCGCATCGCCGACTGGGCCAGATCCTGGAGCAGTACCCGGCCGTGCAGGAGTTCTTCTGGGTTCAGGAGGAGCCGGCGAACCAGGGGCCGTGGCCGTTCTTCGGTCTGAACCTCCCCGAGGTCCTGCCCGAGTACTTCTCGTCGCTCAAGCGGGTGTCGCGTCGCGCGATGTCGGCACCGTCGTCGGGATCGAGCAAGGTCCACGCCGTCGAGCAGCAGGAGATCATCGACAAGGCCTTCGGCTAGTCACTCACTCGCTGCCGCTGCTCCCCCGAGCAGCGGCAGCGACGAGGTGATCAGGTCGAGCAGGTGTTCGCGTTCGATGTCGTCGTCGCCGGTGAGCCACGCGACGGTGACCTCCTCGACGAACGCCATCCAGCCGTCGACGGCGATCCGCACCAGCGGCGTCGGCCGCAGGTCGAGTGTCCAGGCCTGGGCCAACACCCGCTCGGCCATCACCGATCGCGTCTCCTCGAAGACCTCCTGCATCGCCGGGTCGGCTCCGATCGCCCCGCGCAGCAGGGTGACGTAGACGTGCCGGTGTTCGGAGACGTACTCCACGAACGCCGACATGGACCCACGCAGGATCAACATCGGGTCCGCGAGCGTCAGATCGGGCTCGGTGCACGCCAACATCTGTCGGCTCTGCTCACGGGCGATCGCCACGTGGAAGTCCTGTTTGGACTCGAAGTAGTGGAACAGCAACGCGCGGGACACACCGACCGACTCGGCGATGGCATCGATGGTGACCTGATCCAACGTGCGGTCGGCGAGCATCGACATCCCGTGCTCGATCAGCTGCTCACGCCGAGCCTCCGGGCTCATCCGTGTGCGCTTGGCCTGCGTCATGGAGACGAGTGTACTGAATTGGTGTCAATAGCTTATTGACGGGTCGTCAATAGGGTGTAGGATCGTACCCATGAACGATGTCAAGATCGCAATCGTCGGCGCCGGCTTCTCCGGCATGGGTGCTGCAATCAAATTGCAGCAGAACGGCTTCGAGGACTTCCTGATCCTCGACCGCGGCTCCGACTTCGGAGGCACCTGGCGCGACAACACCTACCCGGGTGCCGCCTGCGACGTGCCCTCGCACCTCTACTCCTACTCGTTCGAGCTGAACCCCAACTGGTCGCGGTCGTTCTCCAAGCAGGCCGAGATCCACGCCTACATCAACGCGGTCGCGGAGAAGAACGAGCTGCACCGTCGTACGAAGTTCGGCGTCGAGGTCACCAACGCGGTGTGGAACGAGACCGACAACCGCTGGATCGTCGACATCACCCACCCCGAGACCGGCGCCTCGCAGGTCCGCGCGGAGATCCTCATCGGCGCCATCGGCCCGCTGTGCGAGCCGCGACTCCCCGACGTCACCGGCATCGCCGATTTCGAGGGCGAGATCTTCCACTCCGCACGCTGGAACCACGACGTCGACCTGACCGGCAAGCGTGTCGCCGTGATCGGCACCGGCGCCTCGGCCATCCAGATCATCCCCGAGCTCGCCCCCAAGATCGGGCACATGGACGTCTACCAGCGCACCGCCCCGTGGGTGCTGCCGCGTGCCGACCGTGAGTACACCGGTCTCGAGCACTGGCTGTTCCGCAATGTGCCCGGCGTACAGCGTCTCTCGCGCACCGGCATCTACCTGGCCCACGAGCTCGTGTCCTACGGACTCACCCACCGGCCCAACGTCCTGCGCCCCGCGCACGCCGCGGGCAAGGCCAACATCCGCCGCGGGATCTCCGATGCCGTCAAGCGCGACAAGGTCACCCCGAAGTTCAAGGTGGGATGCAAGCGCATCCTGCTGTCGAACACCTACTACCCCGCGCTCGGGCAGGACAACGTCGACGTCATCACCGACGGCATCGATCACGTCACCCCGACCGGCATCGTCACCAAGGACGGCGTGACCCGTGAGGTCGACGCGATCGTGGTCGCCACCGGCTTCCACGTCACCGACTCCCCCGGGTTCGAACACATCGTGGGCAAGGACGGCGACAGCCTCGCGCAGAGCTGGGCCAAGTCCGGCATGAAGGCCTACAAGGGCTCGATGATCCACGGGTTCCCGAACCTGTTCCTGATGGTCGGTCCGGCCACCGGACTGGGCCACACCTCGATGGTGTTCATGATCGAGTCGCAGCTGAATTACCTGGTGGACTTCCTCAAGACCGCCCAGCGCAACGACATCACCCGCACCGAGGTCCGCGCCGAGGACGAGAAGGTCTACAACAAGTCCATCCAGAAGACGCTGTCGACCAGCGTCTGGGAGAACGGCGGCTGCGCGAGCTGGTACAAGGACGAGTTCGGCAACATCACCACGCTGTGGCCCGGCT
Source organism: Williamsia maris (assembly GCF_024171815.1). Classification (GTDB taxonomy): domain Bacteria; phylum Actinomycetota; class Actinomycetes; order Mycobacteriales; family Mycobacteriaceae; genus Williamsia_A; species Williamsia_A maris. The sequence goes on from NZ_JAMTCJ010000001.1 coordinate 50,947, forward strand.
TCACCTTCAACTACCGCAAGGCCACCAAGAACTTCGACATCGCGGCCTACGACACGACACGTGTCACCGCGACCGCCGACGCGAAATCCTGAAGGGGAACTGACACCGTGAAGAACTTTGCCGGCAAGGTCGTGGTCATCACCGGTGCCGCCTCGGGTATGGGACGCGACCTCGCGCTCCAGCTGGCGGCCAAGGGTGCCAAGCTCGCCATCTCCGACATGAACCCCATCGGTCTCGACGAGACGGTGGCCATGCTCGAGAGCCGCGGCGCGCAGGTCCATTCGCAGTTGCTCAACGTCGCCGAGCGTGAGTCGGTGCTCGAGTACGCCGACACCGTGGTCGCCCACTACGGCAAGGTCAACGTGGTGTTCAACAACGCGGGCATCGCGCACCACGCCGAGGTCGAGCAGACCTCGTTCAAGGACTACGAGCGCGTGATGGACGTCGACTTCTGGGGAGTCGTCAACGGCACCAAGGCGTTCCTGCCGCACGTGATCGCCTCCGGTGACGGCCACATCGTCAACACCTCCTCGCTGTTCGGCATACTCGCCATCCCCGGTCAGAGCGCCTACAACGCGGCGAAGTTCGCGGTGCGCGGCTTCACCGAGTCGCTCAACCAGGAGATGCAGCTCGCCGGACACAACGTGAAGGTGACCTGCGTGCACCCCGGTGGCATCAAGACCGCCATCGCCCGCAACGCCACCGTCGCCGACGGCAGCGACGCGGCGCAGTTCGCCGCGATGTTCGACAAGAAGTTGGCCCGGACGACCTCTCCGCGCGCGGCGGAGATCATCATCAACGCGGTCGAGAAGGACCGTGCGCGTGTCCTCGTGGGCGCCGACGCGAAGATCCTCGACCTCGTCGTGCGGCTGACCGCCTCGAAGTACCAGGCGGTGACCGCGAAGGTCAGCGGCTCGATGCTGAAGCCGCGATGACGTACACGCCCGCCGGCCCCAAGCTCCCCATCGGTGTGGTCGAGCCGCTCACCCGGCTGATGTACCGGGCGATGCTCCACCCGAGTCTGCCGCTGTCTCTGCAACGTGCCGCGGCCGACCGCGCGCTCGACATCGAGCCACTGCCCCGCGACACCGTCGTTCGCACCCTCACCCTGGGTGGTCGTCCGACCGAGCGGGTGACGGTGGGCGCCAGCGAGACCGACCGTGCCGTGCTGTTCCTGCACGGCGGTGGGTACACGCTCGGGTCGCCGCATTCGCATCGCCATCTGGCCGCGCACCTCGCCGCGGTGACCGGCGCCGCGCTGTACCTGATCGACTACCGGCTCGCGCCGGAGGATCCGTACCCGGCCGCCGTCGACGATGCGGTGGCGGCGTTCCGCGACCTGGTCGACAACCACGGGTTCTCCCCGGACACGGTCGCCGTGGCCGGCGACTCCGCGGGCGGCGGACTGTCGGTCGCCACCGCGCGCCGACTCGTCGACGACCACGATCTGCGCCCCGCGGCGCTGGGCCTCATCTCGCCGTGGGTCGACCCCGGCGACGACAGCCACGAGACGTGGTCGACCGATTCGGTGGTCAACCGGCGGTGGTCACGGTTCTGCGCGGCGGCCTACCTCGCCGACGGTGATCCGACGGACCCCGGTTATGCGCCGCTGCACGGCACCCTGACCGGGCTCCCTCCGACGGTGGTGCACATCGGTGAGCGGGAGGCGTTGTACGACCAGGTGATCCGGTTCACCGAGAAGCTGCGCGCGTCCGACGTCGAGGTCGATCTGATGGAGTTCCCGCGGCTCTGGCACGTCGGGCACCAGCAGGCAGGCATGCTCCGCGAGGCAGCCGACGCCGTCGACCACCTCGGTGGTTTTCTGCGCTCACATCTGGCCTGATCGCGTCCGCCGCAGGACCCGAGGATAGGGTTCTGCGGTGGGTACAGCGGTGGTGTTGGCGGTCGTGGCTCTTCGACTCATCGTCCCGCTGTTCATCCCCCGGTTCCCGGTCCCCGCGATCATCGCGTCGTTGGTGCTCGACGCGGTCGACCAGACCGTCTTCCAGCAGGTGCCCGGACTCGACATCGACGGATACCAGCAGTACGACAAGGCACTCGACGTCTACTACCTGGCCATCGCGTATCTCTCGACGCTGCAGAACTGGTCGGATCCGTTCGCGTTCGGCATCGCGCGGTTCCTGTTCTACTACCGCCTGATCGGCGTCGTGCTGTTCGAGTTCAGCGACGCCCGCTGGCTGCTCCTGGTGTTCCCCAACACCTTCGAGTACTTCTTCATCGCCTACGAGGTGGTGCGCACGCACTGGTCGCCCACGCGGATGCGCCGACGTCTGCTGCTGGCGCTGGCGGTCGGCATCTGGGTGATCATCAAGCTGCCCCAGGAGTGGTGGCTGCACATCGCCGAACTCGACGTGACCGACGAACTGAAGACGAAGGTCTTCGGGGTGGCCCTCACCGACGGCTGGGGCACCGCGGTCACCAACCGCCTCTGGGTGATCGGCCTCGTCATCGTGCTCGCCGTCGTCCTGGTCGTGCTCGCCCGAATCGGCCTGCGACGTCTCCCGTCGGGTGACTGGCCGTTCGGATTCGATGTCTCACAACGCACTCGCGGCGGCAACGTCGACCAGGTGCCGCCGACGGTCCGGGCCCGCCAGAACGCGTTCGTCCGCGGACCCCTGCTGGAGAAGATCATCCTGGTCTCGATGATCCTCATCGTGTTCTCGCAGATCCTGCCCGGCGTCAACGCCACCCGTACCCAGATCGTGGTGACGGTCGCGATACTGATCGTCGCCAACTCGGTGGTCAGCCATTGGCTCGCCGGACGTGGGGCGCAGTGGAGTTCGACACTGGCGCAGTTCGTGGCCGTCAGCGCGATCAACGCGGGCGTGGTCGCGGCGCTGGTCGTCCTCCCGACACCGGGCGGGGCCTCGGTCACACCGATTCCGGCCCTGTTCTTCCTGCTGTTGCTGTCACTGATCGTGACGCTCTACGACCGCTATCGAATGCTGCGGATCCTGCGGGAGCGCAAGCCGTTCCCAATCTGGGTGCTGCGACGCCGTGCGGGACGGGCCCTGCGGGTCTCAGCGGCGCGCAACTCCTCCGAGTGAGCGTGTCTGCCCCGGTGTGAGCTCGTGCACCGTGGTGTCCGGCGCGGCCTGCGCCGCGGCGGCACGGAACTGCGCGCCCGGTGGGAGGAACTCGTCCGGTGCGACGCGATCGAGTCCGATCGGCCAGAGGGTCCCGAAGTGGATCGGGACGGCGTCGGCGACCTCGAGTCGTGCCGCGGCCTGCGCCGCACGTGCCGAGTTCATGTGCCCCTCCCCGAGGCCGGGACCCCACCCGCCGACCGGGAGCAGCGCGACGTCGCACGGGCCGACCGCGGCGGCCATCCCGTCGTAGAGGTCGGTGTCGCCGGCGAAGTAGGTGACCGCGGTGCCGGCGATCACGTAACCCACCGGGGTGACCGTGCGGTGTGCCCACGGGACCCGGTGACCGTCGTGCTCGGCGGGGACCACCCTGATCCGGACCGACCCGATCTCGACGACGTCGCCGGGTACGACCTCACGGATGTCCCGATCGGCGAGCAGTCGCAGACCGGGTACCGCGGCGCGTGCGCCCCGGGGCAGGACGAGCGGGATGTCGTCGGCCAGCGACCGCAGGGACCGCACGTGCAGATGATCGGAGTGCAGGTGTGAGATGAGCACGACGTCGGCGTCGCGGGCGGCGGGCGCGGGCACCGGACCGCGTCGACGGCGCAGGTGCGCGACGCCTCCGGTGAGCACCGGATCGGTGAGCACGCGGGTCCCGCCGTCGGCGACGGTGACGGTGGAGTGTCCCCACCAGCTGATGTCCGGCACGGCTACAGGCTGTGCTCGCCGAGCCAGTTGTCGACGACGGTGCCGACGCTGCCCGGATCACCGGAGACGCGCTCGGCCATCGTCGCGAGGTCCGCGGTGGTCAGTTCGCCGGCCACCTTGTTGATGGCCTTGATCTGATCGCGCGTCAGCGCCGCGGTCGAGAAGACCGGGACGAGGTTCTCCGCGCGGATGGCGGGCTGTTCGGCGGCGTCGGCAGGCGCGGCCGGGGCCAGCGGGCGTCCGCTGCTCGGCTGTGCGGCGTCGGCGAGCGCCTGCAGGTTCGCGTCGGTGCCCGCGGTCGACAGGGTGGACACGAGACCCACCGCGTTCCCGCCGGTCACCGCCGACACCACCTCCGACACGCTGGAGACCTGGCGGAACGGCCCGAAGCGACAGCCCACGCCGCCGAGGGCCGCGAGCGTCCCCGGGTCGGGGGCGCGGTCGCCGACCACGGGCAACCCCGCGGGCAACCGAGAGCACTCGGACAGCTCGTCGATGTCGCGCGACGAGGCCAGGGACGCGGCGACGACCACCTGTAGCTGATCGGAGACCGGGGTCGGGTCACCGACCGAGACGCCCTGCGGCAGAGCGCTGTTCAACGCCGAGTAGACGGCGTCGGAACCGGTGTCGGTCGCGTTGGGCGCCAGCTCGGCGAGCAGGGTGCCGGTGAACGCAGGGAAGAGGTCGACACGACCGGAGTCGAAACCCGCAAGAAGACGCGGATAGCTCGCCGTCACGACGTCGGACGCCACGGCGGCGCCGTTGTGCCGCAACACCTCCGCGTAGATCTGCGCCGCCACCCGAGGCGCGGCGCCCGGTGCACTCCCGATGACCAGGTCGGTGTCGGTATCGGACGAGTCGCCGCAGGCGACACCGGCGATCACCAACGCCAGCAGCACCACGACGGTCTGCACGGCACGGACGGGAACGGACGGGAGCCTCACGGTGTCGACTTACACCTCGCCGGCCGCGGCCGCCACGGCGGCGGCGACCGCGGGCGCCACGCGGGGGTCGAGCGGGCTGGGGACGATCATGTCGGCGGCCAGCTCACCGCCGAGCACCCCCACGATCGCGTCGGCGGCGGCGATCTTCATGGTCTCGGTGATGCGTCGGGCACGGGCATCGAGGGCGCCCCGGAAGACACCCGGGAACGCCAACACGTTGTTGATCTGGTTCGGGAAGTCACTACGCCCGGTGGCCACGACCGCGGCGTACTTCCGGGCGATGTCGGGGTGGACCTCCGGGTCGGGGTTGGACAGCGCGAAGATGATGCCCCCGGGGGACATGGTCGCAAGCGCCTCCTCCGACACCGTCCCGGCGCTGAGCCCCAGGAAAACGTCGGCCCCGACCATCGCCTCGGCGATGCCACCGGTGCGCCCCTCGGGATTGGTGCGGCTCGCGAGGTCGGCCTTGACGTCGTGCAGGTCGGTCCGGTCGGCGGAGACGATCCCCTTGGAGTCGATCACGGTGACGTCGGCGATCCCGTCCGCGAGAAGCATGTTCGCACAGGCGACCCCGGCCGCGCCCGCGCCGGAGACGACGACCTTCAGGTCGCGGCGGTCACGCCCCAGATGGGTGCACGCACCCTTCAGGGCGGCGAGCACGACGATCGCGGTGCCGTGCTGGTCGTCGTGCATGACCGGGCAGTCCAGCGCCTCGATGACACGCTTCTCGATCTCGAAACACCGTGGGGCCGAGATGTCCTCGAGGTTCACCGCACCGAACGACGGACGCAGTCGGACGAGTGTCTCGACGATCTCGTCGGGATCCTGGGTGTCGAGCACGAGGGGGATCGAGTCCAGTCCGGCGAAGCTCTTGAACAGGGCCGATTTGCCCTCCATGACCGGCAGCGAGGCACGCGGACCGATGTCGCCGAGACCGAGGACCGCGCTGCCGTCGCTCACGACGACCACGAGGCGATCGGTCCAGGTGTAGCGACGGACGAGTTCGGGGTCGGCGGCGATGGCCCGCGACACCTCCGCGACGCCCGGCGTGTACGCGATGGACAGTGCGCGTCGGGTGTCGAGCGGAGCGGTGATCGAGACCGACAGCTTGCCACCCTCGTGGCCGGCGAAGATGTCGTCGCGGGTGATGTCCACCGGCGTCGGGCTCGCAGTGGTCGATTCGCTGGCATCGTTGACGACGGTGTTCGGCACGGCGCACACGCTACCCGTAGGGCCCACGCCGACCGCGGCCGTACCATGGCGTCGCGGCCATCGGCCGCGGCCGCCACGCCCCGCGGCCACGCGATGCACCGCACGCCCGAGGAGGTCCCACCATGCCGTCGTTGCCGTCACTACGACCGAGCGGTGGGGGCGCACCCCGACCGCAGGTCCCGATCCCGCCTGCCCGTGCGGTGGTCGACTGCGCCGTCTACGTCGACGGCACCCGTATGTCCGGGCGACGCTCGTACAGCGAGGCGCTGGCCGAGGTCCGCGCCACCGGCGAGGGCTTCGTCTGGGTCGGACTGCACGCTCCCGACGACCGGCAGATGAACGGCGTGGCCGAGACCTTCTGTCTGCACGAGTTGATGGTCGAGGACGCGGTGCACGCCCACCAGCGACCGAAGCTCGAACGCTACGACGACACCCAGTTCATCGTGTTGCGCACCGTGAAATACGTCGAGCACGAGTCGCTGAGCACCACCAAGGAGGTGGTCGAGACCGGTGAGATCATGATCTTCGTCGGCCCCGACTTCGTCATCACCGTCCGGCACGGTGACTTCACCGAGCTCAAGGGTGTCCGGCACGCACTCGAGTCGCGCCCGGATCGTCTCGCCCTCGGGCCCTACGTCGTCATGCACGCCATCGCCGACTACGTCGTCGACACCTACCTCGACGTCACCGCCGCGGTCGAGACCGACCTCGACTCCCTCGAGGAGAGCATCTTCTCCCCCGGCGGTCTCATCGAGATCGACTCGGTCTACCTGCTCAAGCGCGAGATGACCGAACTCCGTCGTGCCGTGGCGCCGCTCGCGGTCCCGCTGCAGCGGCTCACCTCGCCGGACAACGAACTGTGTCCCAAGGAGGTGCGTCGTTACATGCGCGACGTGCTCGACCACCACACCACCGTCGCCGAGCAGATCAGCACCTTCGACGAGGTGCTGACGTCGCTGCTCGAGGCCGCCTCGGCGAAGATCGGCATCCAGCAGAACACCGACATGCGCAAGATCACCTCGTGGGTGGCGATCGCCTCGGTGCCCACCATGGTCGCGGGCATCTACGGCATGAACTTCGACAACATGCCCGAACTGCACTGGCACTACTTCTATTACTGCGTGCTGGCGTTTCTCGCGGTGGTGTCGGTGCTGTTGTGGCGCACCTTCCGGCGCAACCACTGGCTCTGAGGACTCAGACTGCGCCCGGATCGGCGGCGATCCGATCGGGGTCGGCGACGTCGATCCCGGCCTCGTCCCAGGCGCGGCGCAGGGCCTCGACCCCCCGGAGTCGGACCCACGCGGCCTCGTTGCCGGTGACCGGCACGGCGCGCAGGAACGTCACCGCCGACATCGGATCGGGCAGCGGGCAGTCCTCGATGTCGTCGGGCTCGAGAACCACCGCGGTGCACGACGATCCCGACCACAGGGGCTCGCCCAGGTCGATGAGCGCGTCGGGAACCAGCACGATCCCCTCGACCGACGGCGCGGCGGCCAGCAGGGCCAGGCTGCGGTGCAGTCCGGGCAACTCCCGTTTCTGCGCCATCCTGATCACTATCTCCGCGCGCGGGCCGCGGAGCGGATCGGCGGCCAGGTCGGTCGGATCGGTCATCGGGTGTCGGGCGCACCCGACGCTGGCGTAGACCACCTGCGTGTCGGTCTCGAACCGCAGCACGTCCACCGCCTCCACGCCGAGAAACGTGACGGACGCCTTCTGCGGGGATGCGGACAGAACCGACCGCAGGTGGCCGGTGATCTGATCGGTGACGTGCTCGCTCATCGTCATCAGTCAACACCTTCCCTGCCGGTAGCCTCGACACATGGTGCGAGTTCTCGCGGTGGCCGACGAGGTGGTCGATGCACTGACCTGCGGTCTCGTCGAACAACTCGCCCCCGATCTGATCCTCGGCGCCGGCGACCTGCCTTTCGACTACCTCGAGACGCTCTCCACCCGCAGCGGCGCCCCCTGTGTCTTCGTCCCCGGTAACCACGATCGGGACCTCTCCGGTTTCCGTCGTGGCCGGGGCGGATGGGTCCGCGCAGGCCTCCCGGCACCCGACCCCGGCCCGCGCGGCGCCGTGAACGCCGACGGCCGGGTGGTCACCGTGGCGGGTCTGCGTATCGCCGGGCTGGGCGGCTCCATCCGCTACAACGACGGCCCCAACCAGTACCGCGAGGCCGCGCAGCGGCGCCGGGCGAACCGGCTGCGGTGGCGGCAACGACTCGCCCGACGCTCCTCGGTGCCGGTGGACATCCTGCTCACCCACAGTCCGGCCCGCGGGTACGGCGACGGTGACGACGGCCCGCACATCGGTTTCCGCTGCCTCGTCGGGTTGGTCCGGACGCTCCGCCCGCAGGCCCTCGTCCACGGCCACATCCACCCGTACGGGATGACCCCGGCCGATCTGCAGATCCCCGTGGACGGATCGGAGGCGGGCGCGCTGTCGATGAACACCGTGGGCTACACCGTCTTCGACATCGACGCCGGCGGTAGTCGGATATCCGTGCGGAGGCGCAGACATGGCTCGTGACACCGGGTTCCCCGACGCGGACGCCGAGAACGACTTCACCCGCCTGCGCAGACAGGCCGAACTCGCGCGCCTGTCGGCGTGGTTCACCAGGGCGCCCGCCGACGTCAACACCATCCTGCCGTTCGACGAGGTCGTGGCCGCGCTCGGCCGCACCGGTGAGACCAACGTCGGCCTGGTGGTCGTGGAGGTCTCCACGATCGTCGGGAGTGTGGACCGCACAAGGGATTTCGACCGGTACTTCCGTCCCACGTCCGCACGCGTGCGAGCGCGGTGGCAGCGTCTGGCGGCCGCGCAGCGACGCGGCGAATCGGTACCGCCGATCATCCTCTACCGCATCGGGTCGATGCACTTCGTCGTCGACGGGCACCACCGGGTGTCCATCGCGATCGCCCGTCGCATCAAGACGCTCGACGCCTACGTCACCGAGATCCACACCCGCATCTCACCCGACGGCATCAACGCGACGTCCGACCTGCTGCTCAAGGACCACCGCCGCCTGTTCCTGGCTCGGGTACCGCTGGCGGGCAAGCAGGCCGACGCGATCACCTTCGACGACCCGTTCCACTACGCCGAGCTGGCCGAGGCCGTCGAGGCGTGGGGGTTCCGGCTGACACAGGAGATCGGCGAGTTCCTCTCCCGTGGCGAGATCGCCCGCCGATGGTTCGGCGAGGAGTTCCTGCCGGTGGTGCGGATGGCGCGCCGCGCCGAGGTCCTGCCGGGCGTCACGAGCGACGCCGAGCTGTACAAGTGGCTGGCCGGCGAGCGCTATCGCCTTGTGCGCAAACATGTCTGGGATGAAGACATCATCGACGAGCTGCGCAGCAGCGCGCCGCGCCGCCTGCCCTGAGGGCGAGACGACGCGGCGTGGTGGTGACTGCGGTCGCGGGTACTAGAGACGCAGGTTGTGCCCGCTGGCCTGATCGAACAGTGCGACCTTGGAGGTGTCGTAGAACAGCTCCGCCGACTGGCCCTTGCTGATCGTCGACTCCGGGGAGAGCCGCGCGATGAGCTGGTTGGACCCGAAGTCGGCGCCGGAGTCCGCCGCGAGTTCGGCCAACGCATCGCTCGAGGCCCGCTGGCCCTCGACGGTGAAGTAGGCGTACTTGTCCGAGCCCATCGACTCGAGCACCTCGACGTGGGCGGCGAAGGTGCCACCGTTGCCGCGCGCCAGGGTGTCGAGCAGTTTCGCGTCCTCGAAGTGCTCGGGACGGATACCCACCAGCACCTCGCCGTTGCTCTGCACCGACTGGGCGTTGGACACGACCTTCTGGTGATCGGGGACGACGATCTCACCGATCGCGGTCTGCACGGAGCCGGCCGTGAGCGTGCCCGGCAGGAAGTTCATCGCGGGCGAGCCGATGAAGCCGGCCACGAACAGGTTCGCCGGATTCGAGTACAGCTCCTGCGGTGATCCGATCTGCTGGACGTGTCCGCCGCGCAGCACGACGACACGGTCGCCGAGGGTCATCGCCTCGGTCTGGTCGTGGGTGACGTAGACCGTGGTGGTGCCCAGTCGCTGCTGCAACCGCGAGATCTCGGTGCGCATCTGCACGCGCAGCTTCGCGTCGAGGTTCGACAGCGGCTCGTCCATCAGGAAGGCCTTGGGATCGCGCACGATCGCGCGTCCCATCGCGACGCGCTGTCGTTGACCACCAGAGAGGTTCGCCGGCTTGCGATCGAGGTACTGACCGAGGTCGAGGATCCGGGAGGCCTCGTCGACCTTCGCCGCGATCTCCGACTTCGACAGCTTCGCCAGCGTGAGCGGGAACGCGATGTTGTCGCGCACGGTCATGTGCGGGTACAGCGCGTAGCTCTGGAAGACCATCGCGATGTCGCGATCCTTCGGGGCCTTCTCGTTGACGCGGGTCCCGCCGATGCGCAGTTCGCCCGAGGAGATGTCCTCGAGACCGGCGATCATGTTGAGCGTCGTGGACTTACCGCAGCCCGACGGCCCGACGAGGATCACGAACTCGCCGTCGGCGATGTCGATGCTCACCTCGCTGACCGCCAGCGAACCGTCGGGGTATTTCTTGGTCACCTTGTCGAGAACGATGTCGGCCATGGTTATCCCTTCACAGCGCCGGAGGTCAGGCCGGCAACGATTCGACGTTGGAAAAAGAGCACGAAGATGATGATCGGAATGGTGATGACGACGGCGGCCGCCGCGATGGAGCCGGTCGGCTCGGCGAACTGCGAATCACCGGTGAAGTTCGCGATCGCCACGGGGGCGGTGATCGAGTTCTCGGTCGACGTCAGTGAGATCGCCAGGAGCAGGTCGTTCCAGGCGAAGATGAAAACGAGGATTGCCGCGGTGACGATGCCCGGTGCGGCCAGCGGCGCGATCACCTTGCGGAACGCCTGAGCCGGTGTGGCGCCGTCCATCTTGGCCGCCTTCTCCAGCTCCCAGGGGATTTCCCGGAAGAACGCCGACAGCGTGTACACCGCCAGCGGCAGCGCGAAGGTGATGTACGGCAGGATCAGGCCCGGCCACGTGTCGAAGAGGCCGATCTTCCGCTCGATGTTGAACAGCGGTGTCACCAGGGAGATCTGCGGGAACATGGCGATCAGCAGTGCCGCTCCGATGAACAGCTTCTTGCCCGGGAAATCGAGGCGCGCGACCGCGTATGCGGCGATCGTGCCCAGCAGTACCGCGATGAACGTGGTGATCAGGCCGATGCCGATCGAGTTGATCAACGCGCTCGTGAAGGTGCTGGTGTCGAAGATGCCTTTGTAGTTGTCGAGGGTTAAGCTCTTCGGGATGAAGTTGCCGTCGGTCACCTGGCCGGTCGTCTTGAACGACAGGCTCACGATCCACAGCACCGGGATCAGTGCGTAGAGCACGACGAGCAGATTGATGACGGACCAACCGACCTTGCGTCCAGCAGTCTGGTTCATGCTCGGACCTACCGCCCCTCGGTGTCGGACCCGGGCGCCGAGGCGCCGAATCCCTTGATGAACAATGCGGCGATGATCGCGACGGTGAGGAAGATCAGCACGCTGATCGCTGATCCCACACCGAGATTGAACGCCCTGAACAGGTTGTCGTAGCCGAGAACAGAGACCGAGTACGTCGTGTTCGCACCCTTGGTGAGCACGTAGATGTTGTCGAAGATGCGGAACGCGTCGAGCGTGCGGAACAGCAACGCGACGAGGATCGCCGGCTTCATCAACGGGATGGTGATGCGGATCAGACGGGTCCACGCACCCGCTCCGTCGACCTGTGCGGCCTTGAGGAGATCGTCGGGCACCAACGCCAGACCGGCGAGCAGCAGCAGAGCCATGAACGGCGTCGTCTTCCACACCTCGGCGAGAACGATCACCGCCAGAGAGGGGATCTGGTGGGTCAACGGCGCCGAACCGGTGGGCAGCAGGTTCGCGAGGTACCCGGTGTCGGGCGTCCATGCGTAGTACCACGAGTAGGCCGCGGCCACCGTGACGATGCCGTAGGGGATCAGGACGACGGTACGTACCAGCCCTTTGCCGAAGATGGTGCGGTGCATCACCAGCGCGATCGCCAGACCGAGCACGAACTCGATCACCACCGACACGACGGTGATGCCGAGCGTCACCGAGAACGCCGTCCACCAGTAGCTGTCACTCAGTGCGGTCGCGTAGTTGGTGAACCAGACGAACTCACTCTCACCCGGCGCCGACAGGCTCGCCTTGAACAGGCTCAGGTAGATCGAGTAGACGATCGGATACCCGGTCACGGCGAGCATGACGATCGCGGCGGGTGCGATGAGCATCAGGCCCAGTCGACGCTCGGCGCGTTTGCCGTCACTGACGTTCTTGGCGGTGGGGGGTGCTCCCCCACCGTCGGCCCGGGCCGGGGCCTGGGCCGGCGACCGCGTCGGGCCGGAGGCATCGGGGCGCGCGTGCCGCCCGCCGGGCTGCGTGAGCCCGCCATCGGCAGTTGTCATGGAATCAGTCCCTTACCGTCGATTGCCTTGCGGACCTGGTCTGCCAACACGTCGACGCCGGACTTGGGGTCGAGCCCACCGGGCGGACTCAGCTTGGCGACGAGCAGCGTCGAGATCGCCTGATAGACCGGTGAAGCCGGGCGAATCGACGACGAATTGGCCTCGAGCTGGGCCTTGATGTCGTCACCCATCGGGTACGTCTGCTTGAAATCCGGGTCGTCGTAGATGGATGCGATCGTCGGAGGCGTGCCACCGCTGATCGAGTACACCTTCTGGGCGTCGGAGTTCGTCAGACACTGCGCCGCCTTGAAGGCCAACGACTTCTGCTTCGAGGTGCTCGCCACCGCGAGGTTCACACCACCGACGGTCGCCTTGGCGGGGGTACCCGGGTTGACCCCGGGGTAGCGGGCGAAATCGAACCGGGTGCGCACGAGCTTGTTCACCGGCCCCAACTCGGAATCCTTGGGCGGGTTGTCCGCATCTGCGAAGAGGTTTGCGTACTTCTTCATCTCGGGGAAGAAGGCGACGTCGCCTGCCGCGGCGTTCGACCTCATGCTGGGGAACACGAACGGGTAGTTCACCTGGAAGGTGGACAGACCGTTCTCCATCGCCAGACGTCCCTCGTTCTCCTTGTTGTTGCTCAACGAGGGATCGCTACCCGGTGCGCGGGCCACCGAACGCAGGATCTCCAACGCCTTCTCGGTCGCCGCACGATGCTCCGGGGTGTCGTTCAACGTGATCTTCGACGGATCGTCAGGGTCGACCACCTCGCCGCCCGCACTGGCCAGCAGCGTGTTGAACCACACCATCAGCCCTTCGTACTGGGCGCCCTGGACCTCGACGTAACTTGGCGCGGGGCCGGGTCCCTTCCACGCGGTGCGGATCTTCTCGTTGGCGGCGAGCACCTCGTCCCAGGTGGCCGGCGGCGTGGTGGTGCCGAGATACTGCTTGAGGACGTCGGGTCGGTACCAGAGCAGCTGCGTGTTGGTCCACGTCGGGATCGCGTAGAGACGTTTGTCGTTGTCGTCCTTGGTCTTCCACTCGGCCGTCGCGAGCGGTCCGGGCAGGGACTCCTTGCTGATCTGCGACACCAGATCACTCGGAACCGGCTCCAACCACCCTGCATCGGCGAATTCCGCCGTCCACACGACGTCCATGCCCATGAGATCGAGGCCGGCGTCGTTACCCGCGAGCCGACGCGCCAACTGCAACCGCTGGTCGTCGGCCGCCTTGGGAAGCGCGTGCGTGACGATGTTGTACTCACCGTTGGACGCGGCGCTGCACTTCTTGCCGACCTGGTCGATGAACGTCGCGCCGTCGGCCGGGGCGTACGCGTTCAACGTGCCCGTGGTGTAGCCGGAGCCACACGCGCTGACCCCGGGGATCACCACCGCGGCCGCGACCGCCGCGACGATCAGTTTCGACGCACCGGGGCGACGAAAAAATCCCCCCTGGTGCGGACGGGATGGCCCGCCCCCGAAAACCCTGTTCCCCGCCACGTGCGCCTCCTTGCGACCGGAGCACACGCACCAACGATCGGCGTGCACCTTCGAATGCCTGAGGCGTTACGTTATATGTGGCAATTCGTGACGCGCAACACATTCGGCATGATCGTCCCAACTGGATGCGAAATTGCCGCCGTGCGGCCACATCCAGTCGGGCTGAGCCCGCGCCGCACCGCGCGATCGGCGTCGGGAATCGCGGCGGGTGTGGTAACGCGGTCCGATCAGATCGACGTGCGCGCCAACAGGTCGCGGGCCTTCTCGGCGCTCTTGGGATCGCAGATCACGTCATAGCGACCGGCAACCAGCTGCATGGTGGAGGCGAAGTCGCGCTGCCCGCGCGTGGCGGCATACGGGATCGAGGTCGAGATGACACCGAAGACGATGCCGCCGACGAGTCCGAAAATCAGTGGGACGATTGCGTTCCCGGTCACCACCAGACTCACCAGCAGACCGAAGAACAGTCCGAGCCACGCGCCGGACACGATGCCGCCGCCGATCACCTTGCCCCAGGTGAGACGGCCGAGCACCCGCTCGACCTGCATGAGATCGACACCGACGATGGTGACGTCCTCCACCGAGAAGTTCTCGTCGGACAGGTAGTCGACCGCCTTCTGCGCCTCGGCGTAGGTGCCGTAGGAGCCGATCGGCCAGCCGGTGGGCGGCGTGGGGAGTCCGGGGGTACCGCGGGCGGGCCCGGGTCGCATCGGGTTGGTCATGTCTGGTGGTCCTCTCGTTGCAGGCCGGCGGCGCGGCCCTTCTGTGCGATCACCTCGGCCATCGCAGCGCTTGCCTCGTCGATCATCTCACCGCGGTGACGCACCGCGCCGCGTGCGCCACCGGGGCGCGACGTCGCCTCCCGATAGGCGTCGAGCAGGTCCTCGGCGGCGTCGTAGTCGCTCTGACGAGGCGCGAAGGCCGCGTTGGCGTCCTCGATCTGGCTGGGGTGGATCACCCACTTCCCGTCGAATCCCAGGGCGGCGACCGCAGCTGCGTTGCGACGGAACGCATCCCGCGCCTCGATGGCCAGGTACGGGCCGTCGATCGCGGCGAGCCCGTGTGCTCGGGCGGCGATGAGCACCGACATCAGCACGTGGTGGTGTGCGTCGCCGCGCTCGTATCCCTCGGGCTGCTCCCCGGTGGTGAGCGTCCGCATCCCCAGGCTCGCCGCCATGTCCGCCGGTCCGAGCACCAGCGCCTCCAGACGTGAACTGGCCGAGGCGATCTCATCGATCTTCGTCAGCGCTGTCGCGTCCTCGATCTGCGCCTGGATCCCGATGGCCGACGCCACGAGGTCGTACTTCGTCTCGAGCTGGGTCAGCAGCAGGTCGATCGCGACGACCTCCGCACCCGAGCGCACCTTCGGCAGGATTATGGAGTCGATGTGCGGGCCGGCGCCGCTCACGACCGCGATGAGATCGTCGTGGGTCCAGGGTGTGGACCACCCGTTGACGCGCACCGCCCGTCGCTGCCTGCCCCATCCGGGATGGGCGAGCGCCTCGACGATCGTCGCGCGGGCGGCCTCCTTCTCACTCGGGGCGACCGCGTCCTCGAGGTCGCAGAACACCTCGTCGGCGGGCAGATCGCGCGCCTTGCCGAGCATCTTGGCCGAACTGCCGGGAACGGCCAGCACCGACCGTCGCGAACCCGGCGACGACTGTGTCTGCATGCGTATGGACCTCTCCGCGAGCGGCTTCACAACGGGCGATGACTACCCTTACAGCCATGGCAGCAGTGAGCAAGGTGTT
Source organism: Williamsia maris (assembly GCF_024171815.1). Lineage (GTDB taxonomy): Bacteria > Actinomycetota > Actinomycetes > Mycobacteriales > Mycobacteriaceae > Williamsia_A > Williamsia_A maris. The sequence goes on from NZ_JAMTCJ010000001.1 coordinate 66,621, forward strand.
CGTGGCCAGGCTCGCGGGCCTGGCGGTACTCGGCCCCGACGGCGAATCGATCGGTCGGGTGCGTGACCTCGTGCTCGCCCTGCGGTACGACACCGCCCAGCCGCGCGCGCTCGGTCTCGCCGTCGAGCTGTCCACGCGGCGACGGATCTTCGTGCCGATGCTGCGCGTCACCACCATCGAACCGAACTCCGTGACGCTCAACACCGGAACCGTCAGCATGCGTCGACTCAACCTGCGCCCCGGCGAGGCGCTGGCGATCGGTCAGATCCTCGATTCCCGTGTCCGGATCGTCGATCCCGACCTCCCGGAGCTGGCGACCACCGACGCGACGGTCGTCGACCTGGGCATCGAGCGCAACCGGACCCGCGACTGGACGGTCTCGCGGGTCGCCGTGCGCGGTCTCCGGTCGCGACTCGGCCGCCGCGGCGGTACGCATGTCGTGGACTGGAACACCGTCCGCGGCCTCACCCACAGTGCCCTCGAATTACCTGGACAAGGTGTCGCGCAAGCGCTCTCGCAGTTCGACGGCATGCGTGCGGCCGACGTGGCCAACGCCCTGCGCGAGCTGCCGCCGAAGCGACAGATGGAGATCGCCGCGGCGCTCGACGACGAACGTCTCGCCGACGTCATCCAGGAGCTGCCCACCGACGACCAGACCTCGCTGATCGGCCGCATGGAGGTCGATCGCGCCGCCGACGTCCTCGAAGCCATGGACCCCGACGACGCCGCCGACCTCCTCGGCGAGCTGCCCGACGTCGAGGCCGAGGCACTGCTGCAGCTGATGGATCCGGTCGAGTCCGAGCCGGTCCGCCGACTGCTCTCACACTCCCCCGACACCGCGGGCGGCCTGATGACGCCCGAACCGCTGGTCGTGACCGCGTCGACCACGATCGCCGAGGCGTTGGCCAGGGCCCGCAACATCGACCTGACGCCGGCGTCGGCGAGCCTCACGTTCGTGGTGCGACCGCCGACGGCCACCCCGACCGGCAAGTACCTGGGGTGCGTGCACCTGCAGGCGCTGCTACGCGAGCCGCCCGCCAACCTCGTCGGCGGCATCCTCGACACCGACCTCGCACACCTCAATCCCGAGGACTCGCTCGAGACCGTCACCCGCTACTTCGCGACCTACAACCTCGTGTGCGGACCGGTCGTCGACGAGGAGGGCCATCTGCTCGGCGCGGTCACCGTCGACGATCTCCTCGACCATCTGCTGCCCGAGGACTGGCGTGAGACCGAGCCGCAGGACGTCACCGCGGCCGCCGAGGTCGCTCCGTGAGCCCGGACGCGTCGCGGACGACGCGCGGCAAGCTCGACACCCCTCGCAGCGGGCGCCGGCGGTTCCGTTTCCACCTCGACTCCGACATCGTCGGCGTCTACAGCGAACGGCTGGCCCGCTTCCTCGGGACCGGCCGGTACCTGGGCATCCAGACCATCGTCGTCATCGTGTGGATCACCCTGAACCTCGTCGCGATCAGCATCCGCTGGGATCCGTACCCGTTCATCCTGCTCAACCTGGCGTTCTCGACCCAGGCCGCCTACGCGGCCCCGTTGATCCTGCTCGCGCAGAACCGGCAGGAGAACCGCGACCGGGTGGCGCTCGAAGAGGATCGGATGCGGGCCGAGCAGACCAAGGCCGACACCGAGTTCCTCGCCCGCGAGCTCGCCGCCGTGCGATTGGCCGTCGGCGACACCGTCACCCGCGACTACCTGCGCAAGGAACTCGACGACCTGCTGACCGAGATGACCACACAGCTCAAGAAGGCCGAGAAACGCCGGAACTCCGAGGGCAAGAACACCGAGGGCCAGAAGAGCGAGTCCAAGGCCGGCTCGAAACGCGACCCGATCGACGATTGAACATCGTCGATCGGTTGTGACCGATCCGCTACGTCACCGTGACCACATATGTATCGTGGGTCACAGTCCCGGGTCGGGGGATGATGTGAAGATCGGCGAGAACGGAGCTTTCCCAACGTGTCTCGGATTTCCGTGCCCCCTTCCGTTCGTGAGCACTTCCCGCGTCGCGCGGTGTCGTTGAGTGTCGCGAGCATCCTGATCGGGGTGTTCGTCCTCGGAGCCGCCACCTCGAGCGCGCAGCGTCAACCGGCGTCGGTGGCCGCGGCGGCCGAGGTCCGCGCCGAGGCGCCCGTCGCCCAGGTCCTCCCCGGCACGACCAGGACGCCGGCCGGCTTCGCACCGCCTGCCGCGCGACCCGCCGCGGCCGTCGAGGCGCTCCGCGCGCTCGCACCCACGCTGCCGCCCGGACCGCTGGGCATCCCCGGGTTCGTCCTGCAGGCCTACAAGCTCGCGGCCGACCGTGTCGGTGCGGAGAACAGCGCCTGCAAACTCCCCTGGTTCCTGCTCGCCGGGATCGGACGCATCGAGTCCGGTCATGCGGGCGACGGATCGGTGGACGCCTCCGGGACCACCATCAACCCCATCGAGGGTCCGCTCCTCAACGGCACCCTCGCGGGCAACGCCGTCATCACCGACACCGACAAGGGCGCCATCGACGGCGACGCGACACACGACCGGGCGATGGGACCCATGCAGTTCATCCCGAGCACCTGGGCGGCGTGGGGAACCGACGCGAACGGCGACGGCAAGGCCGATCCGAACAACATCTTCGACGCGACCCTCGCCGCGGGCCGCTACCTCTGCTCCGGGGTCACCGACATCATGTCCGCCTCGCACCGCGTGAGTTCGGTGCTGCGCTACAACAACTCCGTCGAGTACGCCACCAACGTCCTCACCTGGGCGTTGGCGTACTCCACCGGGGCGATGCCCACCACGGGCATCCTCGAACCGAAGCGACCGCCCTCGACCAAGGCGTCCGCGCCGGTCACCGCGCCCGGCTCGCGTCCGCGCGCACCGTCGGCCCCCGGCGCACCGTCGGCCCCCGGTACCCCGTCCACCGCCGACGGACCGGCCGCGCGTTTCGCGAAGGTGAGCACCCGGTTCACCACCCCGGCCACGATCGTGGTCACGTCGCCGGCCGGGCCGGTCAGCTGCACGGTCGACCTCACCGGCGAGACCAGCACCGACGGGACGACCGCGACCATCAGCAAGGCCGCGATCCGCGGCGCCAACGCGTTGTGCGGCCTGGCCCGTACCGCGGGGATCCCCTGGACGGTGACTCCGACCAGCGCAACGGCCGTCGAGGTGTCGAACGTGGGCGTCGACGCGCTGGGGGCGCGGTGTGGACCCGTCGTCCTGACCGGCGCTCTGACCGAGGCCCTCACGACGACGTCGGAGAGCACCGGCACCTGCACGGTTCGCTCGCTGACACTGCGCCCGACACCCGCGCTCGCCCTGGCGTAGCCGGACGCCGGTCCGGCCCGTTCATCGCGGCGGATACTCTGGTCGGTGATGACTGACTACTCCCCACGAACCCCCGCGGACACCGAATCGGCGATCCGGATCGCGCTGTCGAAGGTGACCGATCCCGAGATCGGCAAACCCATCACCGATCTCGGCATGGTCAAGTCCATCGCCGTGGCGCCGGACGGCAGTGTCGACGTGGGTATCTACCTGACCACCTCGGGATGCCCGCTGCGCACCGAGATCACCGAGCGCGTCACGAACGCGGCCTCAGACGTGCCCGGTGTCGGAGCGGTCCGCGTCGAACTCGACGTCATGGACGACGAGCAACGCACCGAACTCCGCAAGTCCCTGCGCGGTGATCGCGCCGAACCGGTGATCCCCTTCGCCCAGCCGGGCTCACTGACCCGCGTCTACGCCGTCGCGTCCGGCAAGGGCGGCGTCGGCAAGTCCAGCGTCACGGTCAACCTCGCCGCGGCGATGGCCCGACGCGGTCTCACCGTGGGCGTGCTCGACGCCGACATCTACGGCCATTCCGTGCCCCGGATGATGGGCAACGACGCCAAGCCGACCCAGGTCGAGAAGATGATCATGCCGCCGATGGCGCACGGCGTGAAGTTCATCTCGATCGCGCAGTTCACCAGCGGGAACACGCCGGTCGTGTGGCGCGGACCCATGCTGCACCGTGCCCTGCAGCAGTTCCTCGCCGACGTCTACTGGGGCGACCTCGACGTGCTGCTGCTCGACCTGCCCCCGGGCACCGGCGACGTGGCCATCTCGATCGCCCAGCTCATCCCGGGTGCGGAGATCCTCGTGGTCACCACCCCGCAGCAGGCCGCCGCCGAGGTCGCCGAACGCGCGGGCGCGATCGCATTGCAGACGCGTCAGAAGATCGTCGGTGTCGTGGAGAACATGTCGTGGATGGAGCTGCCCGACGGCAGCCGGATCGAGCCGTTCGGTTCCGGCGGCGGCGAGATCGTCGCCGAACGCCTCACCCGCGCAGTCGGTTCCGACGTCGCTCTGCTGGGCAAGATCCCGCTCGACACCGCCCTGCGTGAAGGCGGCGACTCGGGGATGCCGCTGGTGCTCTCGGCGCCGGAGTCGGCCGCGGGTTCGGCGCTGCTCGAGGTGGCCGAGCGTCTGGCGGTCCGCAGGCGTGGTCTGGCCGGCATGAGCCTGGGCATCGACACCGCGCGCAACCTCTAGACGGCGCGCGCGTCCCGTGTCCGGGGGTGGGGCTAGGTCGCGTCCCAGTCGGTGACCTCGCGACGCGGCGGTGTGGCCGGTCGGTCCAGGTCGAAGGCCGGGTCCGCGGCGTTCGTGGTCGCCTTGGCGACCGACGTCTTGTCCATCGACACCGCGGGAGCCGGGGTGATCTCGGGCATCGGCGCCGACACCGGCTTGATCTTCGTGGTGTCGTCGAAGTTGCCCGTGAAGAACGACTCGTCGCCGTCGAGCAGGTGCTTTGTGATGATCGACCGCGGAGTCATCCCGCGCAGTTGGTTGAGCTCGGCGAGGGGCGCCCGGAAATCCTCGAACTCGGGACCCAGGTCGTCCTTGAGCTGACTGGTCGCGCCGGTGGCGTACTCGCGCACCTGACGCAGCGACTTCATGCTCCAGGTGACGGCTCCGGGAAGGCGTTCCGGGCCCAGGATGACGAGACCGGCGATCAGAAGTATGAGGAGCTCTCCCCAACCGACGCTGCTGAACACGGTTTCAGGCTACTCCGGGGTCTCGGCGAGACGATCAGGCGTCGGTCGCGGGCGTGATGGTGGTGTCGAAGGTCCGCCCGTCGCGCCAGTAGCTGATCGGGATGCTCTTGCCCGGTGTGGACGTGCGCTCGGCGACGGTCAGCTCGTCGGCGCCGTCGATCGGGCGTCCGTCGAACTCGGTGACGACGTCACCCTCACGCAGCCCCGCGCGCTGTGCGGGCGATCCGTCGACCACGTTGCGGACCTGGGCGCCGAGCACCCGGTCGTTGCGCACCGAACTGGTGTTGACGCCGATCTGGGCGTGCACGGCGCGACCGTCGCGGATCAGTTCCTCGGCGATACCGCGGACCTCGTTGATGGGGATCGCGAAACCGAGACCGATGGAACCACCGCCGGGTACGAGGCCGGCGGTGTTGATGCCGACGACCTTGGCGTCGTCGTCGACCAGGGGTCCACCGGAGTTGCCGGGGTTGATCGCGGCGTCGGTCTGGATCCCGTCGATGACGGCGTTGGTGTCGGAGGTGTCGTCGGGGCGCAGCGGGACCGCACGGTGGGTGGCGCTGACGATGCCGCTGGTGACGGTCCGATCGAGACCGAGCGGCGATCCGAAGGCGATGACCTCCTGGCCGATGGCCAGGTCGTCGGAGTTGCCCAGGGCCGCGGTGGTGAGGTTGTCGATGTTGTCGACCTTGATCACCGCGAGATCGGTGCGGATGTCGCGGCCGACGATGCGGGCGGGCACCCGCTGACGGTCGAAGAACGTGACCTCGAGCTTCGCCTTCTGGGTCGCGGCGAGCGAGATCACGTGGTTGTTGGTGACGATGTAGCCGTTCTTGTCCAGGACGACCCCGGACCCCGTGCCCACCGCACTCGACGTGCTCACGGTGATGGCGACGACGGCCTTCTCGACCGCCGAGGCGACGCGGGCCACCTGTCCCCGATTTCCGCCGGGGGTGGACTCGCCCTTGCCGAGTGAGACCGAGTCGGAGTTCAACGGTGGCGTCACCTCGGCGGTGACGCGGCCCAGCAGGCCCCCGATGCCGCCGATGAGCACCGCGATGACGGCGAGCAGGGCCAACGCCCGCCAGCTGACGATGCGGTCGAAGAGCAGTTCACGCGCGCCGAGCTTGCGTCCGGGAACGGTCGGCACGGGAGCGGTCGGACGGTCGACCGCCGGGCGGTCCATCGCGGCGATGCTGGCCGGGTCGCGCCACGGGTCCGCGGGGACCGGGGGCTGCTCGGTCTCGCCGAACCGGGAGTCCGGGTCGCGCTGCAGCGAGGCGGTGTCGTCGGACGGTCGGGCGAAGGCCTCGCGCAGCACCGGGTCGGGGTCGGCGACCACGGGCTGTCGCGGTCCGGTGCGAACCTGGTCGGAGGCGGCAAACGATCCGGCCACGCCGTCGGGTCGCCCGAACACGGCCACGGTCTGGGGTGAGATCGGTGAGTGCCGAGGACGACGCTGCGTCGGCTGCGACTCGCCCGTGGGCGGACGTGACGGACCGTCGGGACCGGGGTCCGACGGTGTGGGGCCGCCGGACTGCTGATCAGAGGTCAACGATTACGCCACCGGCTCGGACGGTGGATGGGGAAGCCGGGGGCCGACAGCGGACCACGCGGGACGCGGCGCTCGTCGGTGCGCTCGGCCTCGCGACGCGCCAGGGCGCTGCGCAGATCGATCTCACGGGTGGGGATCTGGTTGAGCTGACCCAGCAGATCGACGGGCATGGTCACGTCGGCACAGGAGCGCAGCGCGCTGCGGGCGGAGGTCTGGGCCTCGACCTCGGCGGCACACTCGGTGCAGGCCGAGATGTGACGGGCGGCCCGGAGATGGGCGTTCATCCGGAGTTCGCCGTCGACGTACGCGGCGATCGCCTCGGTGGCGAGGTGATCGGTCGATGCGAACGACCGGCCACCGTCTGAGCCGGGCGCACGGTAGGACGCGTTCGGCGAGAACGACGAGTTCGCAGGTGTCCAACGATTTCGGTCGGTCATCTCGATCACCCCTCTTCGCGATTCGGCCCGGATGGGAGTGGCCCGCTGCTCGCGGACCATCGACCACGATAGCGAACCCACATCCGGCGTGCCGAGCATCCATCAGCCCGACCTCGAGATCAACGAACCGGGAGCCCGCAGGGTTCCCGGGGGTGCGGCTACAGCGCCGGGGTGGCGACCGAACGGCTGCTGGTGTGGCCGTTCGACGCGAGGTGGTCGCGGATGGCCTGGCGGCCGCGGTGGATGCGACTGCGCACGGTCCCGAGCTTCACGCCGAGCGTGGTGGCGATCTCCTCGTAGGACAGGCCCTCGATGTCACACAGCACGACCGCGGCACGGAACTCCGGGGCCAGCGCGTCGAGCGCCTGCTGCAGGTCGGGGTCGAGATTTGCCTCGACATAGACGCGCTCCGGGTCGGGGGCGGTGCCGGGGACGCGCTCGTAGTCCTCGGGCAGCGCCTCCATGCGGATCTTCGCGCGGCGCCGGACCATGTCCAGGAAGAGGTTGGTGGTGATGCGGTGCAGCCATCCCTCGAACGTGCCCGCGCGGTAGTTCGACAGCGAGCGGAAGACCCGGATGAAGGTCTCCTGGGTGAGGTCCTCGGCGTCGTGCTGGTTGCCGGACAACCGGTACGCCAGGCGGTAGACGCGGTCGGCGTGCTCACGGACCAGTTCGTCCCAGGACGGCATCAGGGCGCCGTCGCCGGTCTCGTCGAAGCGCGCGGTTCCTCCCACGACGGTGACGTCGGTGTCGTTGCTGAGCTGGGGAGATTCGGTCATCTGCGCGGCTCCACTTTCCTCTGGTGAGATGTGGGGATCACTGCTGGCAACTCGAGCCCCTGAGGGTTTGTTCCCGAGACCACCGCATCTGCTGTTGGTGATGACTCTGGTACATCGGCGTGTGCAAGCAGTGTGAGTGAGCTGAGGTTTCCCTGAGAGTCGCGTTCTCTCCTCCGGCGGCACGGGGGATAGCCTCATCGTTGTGTCCGACACCACCGGTGAGAACCCACCCGATCCCCACTCGCTGCGCGCCTACGCCGAGTCGGCGATCGCCGAGGACGACGCGCTGATCGCGGCCCGCGAACGCGCCCAGGAGCTCGGCGCGCCCGCCATCTCCCCCGCCGTCGGCGCGGCGCTCTGCCTGCTCGCCCGGCTCGTCGACGCACGGTCGGTGGTCGAGATCGGTACGGGCGCAGGCGTCAGCGGTCTGTGGCTGCTGGGCGGGATGCGCGCCGACGGGGTGCTCACCACGATCGACCCGGAGTCCGAACACCAACGCGCGGCCAAGCTCGGATTCGCCGCCGCCGGCGTCGCGGCCTCGCGGACACGACTGATCAACGGCCGCGCCGCCGAGGTGCTCCCCCGCCTCGCCGACGACTCCTACGACCTCGTCTTCGTCGACGGCGCCGTCATCGACCAGCCGCGCTACGTCCGTGAGGGGTTGCGGCTGTTGCGATCCGGCGGTGTCCTGCTGGTACACAACGCGACAGCAGACGGCCGGATCGCCGACCCGTCGGCCACCGACCCCGACACCGTCGCGGCGCGAGAGGCCGCACTGCTCATCTCCGAGGACGATGCGCTGCTGCCGGTGGTGATCCCGCTCGGACGCGGACTGCTCGCGGCCACCAGGGCCGAGCGTCCCGCTCCGCTGGACTGAACCACCCTCGGACCGCCGCGTCGATCACCGTGTCGCCGGGACCAACTCGGTGAGATCCGGGTATTTGGGGGCCATGTTGTCGCCGCGGGACCGGCCGCGCAGTCGCCGGCCGATCCACGGCGCGGCCGCCTGAGCGGCCCACTGACGGTTGTCTTTTCGCCGCTGCGCCGCCGTCATGGTCTCGGGAGGACCGAACGCCACCGGCACGAGGTCGTGGTCGATGCCCAGCGACTCCAACACCCGGATCGCCATCTGGTGATGGCCCGCCGACGACAGATGCATGCGGTCGAACTCCCACATCCGGCGGTCGGAGAACTCGTGCATGCGCCAGAAGTCGACCAGGTCCACGCCGCGACGTTCGACGACCTCGCGCAGTAGTTCGTTGTAGATCGCGAACCGGCCGCGCATCGCGGCGAACAGCGGTCGGCCCCCGGTGTCGAATGCCGTGAACGTGAAGACGCGCGCACCCGTGTCGACCAGGGCGCCCAACGCGTCGTCGTAGCGCGCGATGATGGCGTCGATGTCGACCGACGGGCGCAGCAGATCGTTTGCGCCCGCGCACATCCCGACGAGATCAGGGGTCATCGCCACCGCAGGCTCGAGCTGGTCGTCGACGACCGGGCCGAGCAACTTCCCACGGATCGCGAGGTTCGCATAGCGCGTCGGTGCGACACCGGTCTCGACGGTACGACGCGCGAGCACCTCGGCCATCCGATCCGCCCAGCCACGAACCCCGTTCGGGCAGCGCGGTTCCGGGTCCCCGACCCCCTCGGGGAACGAGTCGCCGATGACGACGAACCGGCGCACGGCCGGTTCGGTGTCAGACATCGGTGGAGAAGCGCACCCCGCCGTCGGGGATGGTCACACCGGGCCAGACCCGGGCGCCGCGGAGCAGTTCACAGCGTGCGCCGATGTCGGCACCGTCACCGATCACGCCGTCGCGGACCAGGGCTCGGGGACCGATCCGGGCGCCGAAACCGATGATGCTGCGCTCGACCACCGCGCCTGCCTCGATCACCGCGCCGTCGAACACCACGGCACCGTCGAGACGCACCCGCGCGCCGATCTCCGCGCCGCGCCCGACGACCGTGCCGCCGATGAGGACGGCTCCGGGGGCGACGCCCGCACCCTCGTGCACGAGGGACTCGCCGCGCTGACCCGACAGCGCCGGCGACGGGGCGATGCCGCGCACCAGATCCGCCGAGCCCTGCACGAAGTCCTCGGGGGTACCCATGTCGCGCCAGTACCCCGCGTCGACGTGGGCGTGTACGTGACGGCCGTGGGCCAACAGGTTCGGGAACACCTCGCGCTCGACCGACACGGGACGGTCGGCGTCGATCTCCTCGATGACCGACCGCTTGAAGACGTAGCAGCCGGCGTTGATCTGATCGGTCGGCGGATCCTGCGTCTTCTCCAGGAAGGCGGTCACGCGACCGTTGTCGTCGGTGGGGACGCATCCGAACGCGCGGGGGTCGCCGACCCGCACGAGGTGGATGGTGACGTCGGCGCCGGAGGTGTGGTGCGTGTCGAGGACCGCCCGTACGTCGGTGCCGCCGAGGACGTCTCCGTTGAACACCAGGATCGTGTCCGCGGTCAGCTCGCCCAGCACGTTGCGGATGGCGCCGCCGGTGCCCATGGGCTCGGTCTCGGTGACGTAGCGGATCTGCATCCCGAGTTTGTAGCCGTCACCGAAGTGGTCCTCGAACACCTCGGCCTTGAACGAGGTGCCGAGCACGACGTCGGTGATGCCCGCGGCCTGGATCCGCGACAGCAAATGCGTCAGGAAGGGCACGCCCGCGGTCGGGAGCATGGGCTTGGGCGCCGACAGGGTCAGCGGGCGTAGCCGAGTTCCTTTGCCTCCCACCAGGATCACTGCTTGAACGGCGGGTGCGCCTGCCGACTTGTCGGCAGCGCTGTCGAACTCTGACACTCAGGCCTCCCTCGGAGGTGTCGATGGTGGATTCACGATAGGCGAATCCGGCCGGCTGGTCGTGGTCCGTCGGGCAGATGCGACCGCCATTCGTGACCGAACCCACAGGCCGGCGCGCAGCCCCGCCCGCAGCGGGGCCCAGCGTGCTCCCGGATGCCGGTCGGCCTGGAAGCGGTAGGCGCTCTCGTGGTGCGCGGGCAGCATCAGTTCCGGGTGTTCACCGGCGACGTGGCCCTTGCGGTGGATCACCTCGGCGCTGGGTGCGAACACGTTGAGCCACCCCGCGCGCGCGAGGCGGTCACCGAGGTCGACGTCCTCCATGTACATGAAGTAGCGGGAGTCGAAGCCGTTGATCGACTCGAAGGCCGCGCGGCGCAGCAGCAGACACGAACCGGAGAGCCATCCGACGGTGCGCTCGGCGATGGCCTCGTCGTCCTGTCGGTAGCCGGCGGTCCACGGGTTCGACTTCCACACCCGGCCCAGCAGGGCGTGTCCGGTTCCCGACACGAGGTCGGGGACGCGGCGCGCCGAGGGGTAGACCGTGCCGTCGGGTTCACGGATCAGCGGTCCGACCGCTCCGGCGCGCGGCCATCGGCGGGCGACGGCGAGCATCTCGTCGATGGAACCGGGCACCCACTCGACGTCGGGGTTGGCGACGATCACGAACTCCGTCGCCGGATCGGTCGCCGCGACCGCGCGGTTCGAGGCGCCGCCGTAGCCGATGTTGGCCCCGGTACGCAGCAGGGTGACGTTGTCGAAGTCCCGCTCGGCGGCCTCGGGCGCGCCGTCGGTGGATCCGTTGTCGGCGATGACCACCTCGTGTTCGACCGTGGTCGCCGTGGAGAGGCTGCGCAGGAAGTTGGAGAGGTGGTCGCCGGAGGAATAGGTCACCGTCACCACGGCCAACTCAGCTGTCACGGGGCAAGGGTAACGAACGTGTGTGCAGCGCCATGTCCAGGGCGGGGCGCCACTCGCGCAGCGGCCGCAACCCCGCATCCGCCCACGACACGCCGGACAACACCGAATAGGCCGGACGTGGTGCCGGGCGCGGGAACTCGGCGGTCGTGACCGGTCGGACGCGATCGGGATCGGCCCCGACACCGACGAACACGGCCCGGGCGAGGTCGAACCAGCTGCATCGGCCCGCGTTGGTGGCGTGCAGCACGGCACCCGTCACGCGGGACAGGTGGTCGGGCGGCGTCTGCGCGAGCTGGAGCAGCCCGGCGGCGAGGTCGACGGCGTAGGTCGGCGACCCGATCTGGTCGTCGACCACCCCGATCGTGTCGCGCTCGGTCTCGAGGCGGCGCATCGTGGAGACGAAGTCGGAGCCCCTGTCGGCGCCGGTGTAGACCCACGCGGTCCGCACGATCGTCGTCCGCGGGTCGGCCGCGCGCGCGGCGCGCTCACCGGCCAGCTTGGTCCGCCCGTAGACGGTGGCCGGCGTCGCGTCGGGATCGAGGTCGGCCGGCTCCAACGGCCGGTCCCTGGTCGCGGGGGCGGAGAAGACGTAGTCGGTGGACAGGTGGATCAGCCAGGCGCCCGCGGCCGCCGTGACGCGGGCGAGCGCGGCGGGACCCGCGACGTTGGCGGCCTCGGCCATCGCGACATCGGTCTCCGCAGCGTCCACCGCGGTGTAGGCCGCGCAGTTCACGACCACGTCGTGCGGCCCCAGGTCGGCGAGGACCCGTGCGGGCGCGCCGGCGTCGGAGATGTCGAGGTCGGTGCGACCGAGTCCGATCGCCCCGGGCGTGGCGGCCAGCAGACGGCCGACCTGCCCCCCGGCGCCGGTGACGAACAACCGGCCCGGTCTCGTCGAATTCGTCACACCCGCCCCTCCTGGTCAGACATCGCCGTGAGCATATTGGACCCCGCCGCCCGGCGTTGCGCTCCCCGATCGACCCCGTCACCCCCAGTAGCGTGAGACCCCGGGGAACAGCCAGTACATCTCTGCCATCTCAGAAGTCGAAAGGGTCACGTGCACCAGCCACCCGACGATCGGCGTGCGCGTCGTGCCGCACCCCGGGACCCCGGCGAACGGCGTCGGCCCCGTCCGTCGACCGGTGCGACCCGATCCGGAGCCGGCGCGCGTCAAGCGTCGTCGCGAGCCGCCGCGGCACCCGGCACCACCCCGAGGTCGGGCAACCCGACCCCGGCGCAGGCGCCCACCCCACCGGTCGGGCCTCCCCGTAACGGCGCCCTGACCCTGTCGGGCAACGTCGGACGGGTCGCCGTCGCGCTGCTGTCGGTGGTCGTCCTGCTGATCACGGGGTTCGCGTGGAGCAGCATCACCTCGCTGCAGAACGGGGTGACCCGCCTCGACGGACTGCAACTCGGTGACGGCCGGGACGGCGCCGTCGACATCCTGATGGTCGGTACCGACTCCCGGGTCGACGCACAGGGCAACCCGCTGTCGGCGTCCGAGGCCGCCCAGCTGCACGCCGGCGACGAGGTCGCCACCAACACCGACACCATCCTGCTGATCCGGATCCCCAACGACGGGTCGTCGGCGACGGCGATCTCGATCCCCCGCGATTCCTACGTCGACGTCCCCGGGATCGGCATGAGCAAGATCAACGCCGCCTACGGCGCCACCAAGGAGACCAAGCGGGCCGCGCTCGTCGAGGCCGGTACCGATCCCGCCGAGGCCGAGAAGGAGGCGACGGTGGCCGGCCGCAAGGCCCTGATCCAGACCGTCGCGCAGCTGACCGGCGTGCAGGTCGATCGGTACGCCGAGGTCGGACTGGTCGGGTTCGTGTTGCTCACCAACGCCGTGAACGGTGTGGACGTCTGCCTGCGCAACCCGGTGAACGAGCCCCTGTCGGGTGCGCGCTTCCGGGCGGGGCGACAGACCCTCGACGGCGCCAAGGCCCTGAGCTTCGTCCGACAGCGTCACGACCTCCCCCGCGGCGACCTCGACCGCATCGTGCGCCAGCAGGTGTTCATGGCCTCACTCGCGCAGAAGGTGCTCTCGGCCGGGACGCTGACCGATCCCGGCAAGCTGAGCGCGTTGCAGGACGCGGTGTCGCGGTCCATCGTCATCGACGACAACTGGGACATCCTCAAGTTCGTCGAGCAACTGAAGGACCTCACCGGCGGCAAGGTGAAGTTCGCGACCATCCCGGTCACCGACGAGCAGGGCTGGAGCGAGGACGGTGAGCAGTCGGTCGTCACCGTCGACCCGGCCGCCGTGCACCGGTTCACCGCGGCCCTGTTGACGTCGAAGAAGGGCGCCCTGGCGCGCGACGAGTACACCGTCGACGTGACCAACGCCGGGACCGTGGACGGACTCGCGACGAACGTCTCGGGCATCGTCGCGGCCAAGGGCTACACCCGCGGCACGACCGACACCAAGGGCACGAACGACGCCGACAGCTACATCGCGACGTCGGAGAACAACGCCGGCGCAACCGATCTGGCCAAGCAGATGGGCGGCCTGCCGGTCCGGGTCGACGGCTCGGTCCCGTCGGGACACCTCCGCCTGGTGCTCACCGATTCCTACACCGGCCCCGGGTCGATCAGCGACACCGGCGCGCAGGGGCAGCAGGATGGCGCCGCGCCGGCGACCCCGGCCGCCGCGACCACCGCCCCGCCGATCACCGCCGCCGGTTCCGGGCCGCAATGCGTCAACTGATGAAAGCGTCGTGCCGATGACCCCCACCACCCACGCCACGGTCACCGACGCGGTCTTCGCGTACGCGATGGCGCACGACCCCGCGGGCCCGTTGATCACCTTCTACGACGACGCGAGCGGTGAGCGGACCGAGCTGTCCACCATCACCACCGCGAACTGGGCGGCCAAGACGGCCAACATGATCCGCGACGAGTTCGGGCTCGCCCCGGGGGATCTGGTCGCCGTCGACCTGCCCGTCCACTGGCAGACGTTCGCGATCCTGCTCGGCGCGTGGTGGGCCGGATGCGAGGTCGTCATCGGTCCGTCCGACGCAGCAGCGGGCGCCTTCTGTTCGATCGACCGTCTCGACGCCAACGACCACGGGGGCGAGGTCGCGGTGGCGCCGCTGGACCCGTTCGCCCGGCCCGTACCCGGTCTGCCCATCGGCATCACCGACTTCGGGTCCGCGGTGCGGGTGCACGGTGACCAGTTCGCCCCCGTCGTGGCGGGACCGCTCGCCCTCGCGGGCCGCGACACCACCGACGTCATCTCCGCGGCACGCGATTTCGCAACCACCGCGGACATCGGTCCCGGGGCGCGCATCGTGTCCACCCGGCACTGGGACACCGCGGACAATGTCGTCGCCAACCTGTTGTCGGTGACGGTCGCCGGCGCGAGCCTGGTGCAGATCGCGAATCCCGACGTCGCCCGACTCACCGATCGTGCGGCGAGCGAAAAGGCCACCGCGACACTCTCGTAATCGCGATGGCCCCGTCGTGGGTCGTGGTCGCCGTGGTGACGACCGCGGGTGTCAGCGCAGCAGGGCGCGCGACATCACGACCCGCTGGATCTGGTTGGTGCCCTCGTAGATCTGGGTGATCTTGGCGTCGCGCATCATCCGCTCGACCGGGAAGTCGCGGGTGTAGCCGGCCCCACCGAACAACTGCACCGCATCGGTGGTGACCTTCATGGCGACGTCGGAGGCGAAACACTTCGAGGCCGACGAGATGAAACCGAGGTTCTTCTCACCGCGCTCGGCGCGGGCCGCCGAGGTGTAGACCATCAACCGCGCCGCCTCGATGTTCATCGCCATGTCGGCGATCATGAACTCGACGCCCTGGAACTGCGAGATCGTCTTGCCGAACTGCTTGCGGTCCTTGATGTACTCGATGGTCTTGTCCAACGCACCCTGCGCGATACCGACCGCCTGCGCGCCGATGGTGGGACGGGTGTGATCGAGGGTCTGCAGGGCGGTCTTGAAGCCGGTACCCGGCTCGCCGATGATGCGATCGGCCGGGATCTCGCAGTTCTCGAAGTACAACTCCGCCGTCGGTGAGCCCTTGATACCGAGCTTGCGCTCGTAGCCGCCGGTCGAGAAGCCGGGATCGTCCTTGTGGACCATGAACGCGGAGATGCCGTTGGCACCCTTCTCCGGGTCGGTCACCGCCATCACGGTGTACCAGGTCGACTTGCCGCCGTTGGTGATCCACGCCTTGGCGCCGTTGAGCACCCAACCGTCGGCGGTCTGCTTGGCACGGGTGCGCATCGCGGCGGCGTCCGAACCAGCCTCTCGCTCGGACAGGCCGTAGGACGCGAGGGCGCCTCCGGTCGCGAGATCGGGCAGCACCTGCTTCTTCAGTTCGTCGGAGCCGTTGAGGATCAGCCCCATGGTTCCGAGCTTGTTGACCGCGGGGATCAGCGAGGCCGATGCGTCGGCCCGCGCGACCTCCTCGATGACGATGCACGCGGCGACCGAGTCGGCGCCCTGACCCTCGAACTCCTCCGGCACGTGGATCGCGTTGAAGCCCGACGCATTCAGGGCGTCGAGCGCCTCCTGCGGGAAGCGTGAGTTCTCGTCGACGTCGGCCGCGTACGGCTCGATCTCCTTCTCCGTGAGCGCACGAATGGCCTCACGCAGCGCGTCGTGTTCCTCGGGCAGTGAGAACAGGTCGAAATCCGGGTTACCCGACATCGGCGAAACTCCTAGCGAACTGTGGTGGACCGGTGGATACGTCCTCTTCATGCTAGCGCCGGTGATCGAAATAGTTACTCACGGGTAACCCAGATCATGTGGTGTGCCCCGGCCCCGGATGCGAGGCTGACCGGATGACCACCCACGAAGGACGGCGCCGGTGAGCAACGACACATTGGCCGATTTCGACCGTACCGAGTTCAGCGCACACGGCCGCACGGCCCCGGTCTACCGCCTCGGCACCGGGCCCGCGGTCGTCGTCATCTCCGAGATGCCCGGCATCACCCCGAAGGTGGCCGACTTCGCGCGGACGGTGGCGGGCATCGGGTGCACCGCGGTCATGCCGCACCTGTTCGGCGCCGACGGCAAGGACCCGATGGACGCACGGATCCCCGCACTGGGCGCCGTCGCCACCATCACCCGCGCGATCGTCCCCGCCTGCATCAGTCGCGAGTTCACCGTCCTGGCCACCGGCAAGTCGTCACCGGTGGTGACGTGGCTGCGCGCACTCGCCGCCCAGGAGCACGCGCGCTGCGGCGGACCCGGCGTCGGCGCGATCGGGATGTGCTTCACCGGCGGGTTCGCCCTCGCCATGGCCGCGGACGACCGGCTGATCGCGCCGGTGCTGTCGCAGCCGTCGTTGCCGTTCGCGATGTCGGGCCGGCGGGCCCGCTCCATCGACATCGACCCCGGAGACCTCGAGAAGGTCAGGGGGCGTTGTGCCGCCGGAGATCTGACCGTGCTCGGGCTCCGCTTCCAGGGCGATCGGATGTGCCCGTCCGCGCGGTTCGGATGGTTGCGCGAACAGCTCGGCGACGCGTTCACCGCCGTCGAGCTCCCGGACTCCTCGGCAAACCCGGACGCGATGGGACCGCCGCACTCGGTGGTCACCGAGGGACTGATCGACGAGCCCGGCCAGCCGACCCGCGCGGCGTTGGACGAGGTGCTCGACCTGTTCCGTAGGCGGCTGCTGACCCCCGCCTGACCCCGCCCCCGCGTCGGGCCCTCGTTCCTCGGTGTTGGGCCCTCGTTCCTCCGTGTTGGGCCCTAGTTCCTCCGTGTTGGGCCACTGAACCGTTCTGGCGATCCGTGCGTCGAACAACGCATGACATCTCCCGAGCCCACCGCCGAATCCTCAGGGCGGATCATCCGGTCCGACGCACATGCGACCGACGTCCGCCGCGATCACCACCGCCTGCACCGCGGCATCTACACGCCCTTGGCGTCCGAACTGTCGACGACAGACCGGATCCGGGCCGCGGCCATGAGAGCCGGCGACGGCGCCGTGGTGGCCGGACTGAGCGCGGCCATCCTGCACGGCACGACGTTCGTCGACGAGGACCACGATGTGGAACTCATCCGAGGTCTGGACGGTCAGGGACGGATGCGCGGATCGGTCCGCGTGATCCGCACCGACCAACTCGGACCGGGCGACATCGAGATGGTCGAGGGTATTCGCGTCACGTCACCGGTGCGGACGGCCTACGACCTCGGCCGGCGACGCCCGGACTGGATGGCACTGGCGCGGTTGGACGATCTCGTGCGGGCGACGCAGCTGAGTCTGACCGAGCTGTGGTCCTACACCCGGGCACACCCGCGAACCCACGGAGTCCCGCAGATGCGCGAACTCATCCACCACATCGACCCCGCAGCGGAATCACCGGGTGAGAGTTGGCTGCGCCTGGTCATGATCCGCAACCATCTACCGCGACCGGACTCGCAGATCGTGCTGACCGACACCGACGGCCGCATGATCGCCCGGTTCGACCTCGGCTACAAGCGATACAAGCTCGGAATCGACTACGACGGAATCGAATTCCACACCTCCGACGAGCAACGCGCCCATGACGCACGTCGCGATCGAGCCGCGCGCGACAGGGGCTGGGAGGCGATCCGGGTCGCGGGAACCCTGTTGTCGCGCGACCCCTGCGCGGTGATCAACACCATCGAGAACGCGATGCGGCAGCGTGGCTACCGCCCGTGAGGGCAACGACGACCCAACAGGCGGTGACAACGGCCCAACGCGCGGGAACCAGGGCCCAACGCGGTCAAACGAGGACCCAACACGGGAGAACAACGGCCCAACACGGGAGGGCGGGCGTCGGTGATCGGGACGGTCGGCGGTCAGTCGCCGAGCAGTGTGCGCCGGAGGGCGACGTCCTTCTCCAGCACCACCGTCTCGAGCTCACGCTGGAACGCCTGCATCCGCGCCAGCAGGACCCGATCACCTGTCGCGAGGATCCGGACCGCCAGCAGACCCGCGTTGCGGGCACCGCCGATGGAGACGGTCGCGACCGGGACGCCCGCGGGCATCTGCACGATCGACAGCAGTGAGTCCATCCCGTCGAGGTATTTCAGCGGGACCGGCACGCCGATCACCGGGAGCGGCGTCGCCGAGGCCACCATGCCCGGCAGGTGCGCGGCACCACCGGCGCCGGCGATGATCACCGAGATCCCGCGATCGGCCGCTCCCGCGGCGTAGTCGAGCATGCGCTGCGGCGTGCGGTGCGCCGAGACGACACCGACCTCGAACGGCACCTCGAACTCGGCGAGGGCCTGCGCCGCGGCCTCCATCGTGGGCCAGTCGGAGTCGCTGCCCATGATCAGACCCACCCGCGGCCCCGACGGGCTGGTGCCCACCGGATCGCCCGCGGGGGCGGGTCCCGTCGATTCAGCCATCGCTGTGTTCATCCCATCCGTCGGTCCATACCGCGTTCGACATCCAGTGTGCGGCCCGTTCGGCGCGCTCACGCACGGCGGCCACGTAGTCGGGGTCGGTGATCGAGCCGGGACCACCGACGACGTTGACGTGACCGATCTTCCGATCCGGACGCTCGCCCTTGGCGTACAGGTGCACCTTCGCGTCGGGCATTCGCGCCATCAGATGATGCAGCCGCTCGTCCATCGACATCGCCGGCGCCTGCGCCGCGCCCAGGATGTTGCCCATCACGGTCACGGGCGCACGACTGCGGGTGTCACCGAGTGGATAGTCCAGGACCGCTCGCAGGTGCTGCTCGAACTGGCCGGTGACAGCACCGTCCATGCTCCAGTGCCCGCTGTTGTGCGGGCGCATCGCGAGCTCGTTGATCAACAGCCGACCGCCGTCGGGTCCGGGCTGGGCGGTCTCGAACAGCTCGACCGCCATCACACCGACCACGCCGAGTTCGGCGGCGAGCCGCAGCGCGATCCGTTCCGCCTCCTCGGCGAGGTCGTCGGACAGGTCGGGGGCGGGCGCGATGACCACGGCGCACTGCCCGTTGCGCTGCACCGTCTCCACGACCGGCCACACCGCACCCTGGCCGAACTCCGACCGGGCCACCATCGCCGACAACTCGCGACGCATCGACACCTTCTGCTCGGCGATCAGGGCGGAGTCGGAGGTGCGGGAGTCGGCGAGGATCTGCCGGGCCTCGTCGAGGCTGTCGGGCATCCAGACCCCGCGGCCGTCGTACCCGCCGCGGATCGCCTTCAGGACGACCTGACCGTCGTGCCGGGTCCAGAAGTCGTCGAGGACTGCACGCGCGTCGACCGCGGCGTCGTCGGCCGGCGCCAGATCGGCGAAATCGGGGATCGGCAGGCCCATCTCCGACAACCGACGGCGCATCGCCAGCTTGTCCTGCGCGTAGAGCAGGGCCTGCGGCGGCGGCGCGACGGTGACGCCCTGCTCGACCAGCGCGAACAGGTGCTCGGTGGGGACGCCCTCGTGGTCGAAGGTGACCACGGTGGCGCCGTCGGCCAGTCGTCGCAGATCGTCGAGTTCGGTGTGGGTGCCCAGGACGACGTCCGGGGTCACCAGCGCGGCCGGTTCGTCGTGCGAGGCGGCGAGGACACGCAGCCGCTGGCCGAGCGCCACCGCGGCCTGATGGGTCATCCGGGCCAACTGCCCGCCACCCACCATCGCCACGACGGGCATACCGCCGCTGCTCGGGGACGGACGCCGACTCTCGGGGGTCTCACTGCTCACGGCGGTAATGGTGTCACGACCACCGCACAACACACCCAAAGCGCCCGGTCAGCCCGTTCGATGGGGGCGAATGCGCGATAGTTTCGTACACTCTGGACTTGTGTCGTTCATCGACGGGTTGATGGCCCGTACCCCAGCGCCGGTACAGCGGCTGGCGCTCCGTCATCACGAACTGATCAAGTTCGCGCTCGTCGGCGGGTCCACGATGATCTTCGACATGGCGATCTTCTACAGCCTGAGCCTGTCGGTTCTCGAGCAGAAGCCGGTCGTCGCGAAGGTCATCGCGAGCACCCTCGCGACGGTTCTGAGTTACTTCCTCAACCGCGAATGGGCCTTCAAGAACCGTGGTGGTCGTCAGACGCACCACGAGGTCCTGCTGTTCTTCGTCATCAGCGGGATGGGCGTCATCCTGCAGGCGGCGCCGCTGTTCATCGCCAACAACCTGTTCGACGTGCGCAACCACGCCAGCGTCGCCCAGTTGGTGGTCATCGACTTCGTGCTCGGCTACGTCATCGGCAACGTCCTGCAGCTCGCGTTCCGGTTCTGGGCGCTGCGCAAGTTCGCGTTCCCGGAGACGCAGGGTCACGAGGACCAGGAGATCGAGGCGCTGGCCACCGGCCACGTCACGCTGCCCGAGAACAAACCCGCCTCGCAGTCCGACTCGGTCTCGTAAGACCTCGGCTCGTGAGGCCCGGCCCGTAGAACCTCAGCGGGGTTCGCGCGCGGCACCGACCGGACGCTCACGCGGTCCCGACAAGGGGCCCGATTCCCCGGTCGGCACCACGATGGTGAACGTGGCCGGACGGCGTGCGGCCAGGTCCAGGCGGCCGCCGTCGGCCTCGATCAGGGCGCGAGCCAGCGACAGCCCCACCCCGCTCGATCCCCCGGTGGAGTACCCGCGGCGGAAGATGTGCGGGACGAGCTCGTCGGGGACTCCGGAGCCTTCGTCGGACACCGACACCCGCAGCATCCCGGCCCCGGACAACTCGGCGACGTCGACGAGGGTGTCGCCGTCACCGTGGCGCAGCGCGTTGTCGATGAGCACGCTGACCGCCTCACGCAGACGGCTCGGTGTCGACCACGCCGTGGTGTCACCGGCGTAGGTGACCGCCAGCGACCGGCCCTCCTGGGCGAACGAGTCGGTGAAGTCGCGGACGAGCGGATCGATGGCCGACTGCACCGGGATCGGCCCCTTGGGCACCACCGCGGAGTCGCGCGACACCGAGATCAGTTCGTCGAGTTCACGGTTGAGTCGTTCGACCTGCTCGTGGGCGGCCTCGGCCTCGGTGACCACGTTGGCGTCATCGTGCAGGGAGAGCTCGTCGAGTCGGAGCTGGATGGCGGTGAGTCGACTGCGCAGTTGGTGCGACACCTCGCCGACGATCTCGCCCTCCCGTTCGAGGCGGAGCGCGATCTCCCGGTTCGCGACCTCCAGCGCGCTGGAGACGCGATCGAGTTCGACGATGCCGTGGGCCTTCCACGCCGAGTGGAAGTCGCCCTGGGCCATGCTCGACGCTCGCTCGGCCAGTTCCTCGAGCGGATCGGCCAGCCGTTTGGCGGTGAACGCGGCGACCGCCGTACCCGCGGCCACCGACATCGTCAGCACCAGTGCGACGACACCGACGGCGGTCCACTGGTTGCTGCGCACCTGCGACAGCGGGATCTCCATCGTGATGGCGCCCGCGTCACCCAGGCTCACCGACTCGCTCACCGTCGAATCGCCGATGGGCGAACCGATCTCGGTGCGGTCGGTCTCCCCCGGTGCGGCCGGGTACTGCAGTTCGAGCCGTCCGTTCGCCGGGAGCAACAGGCGGAACGGGGCGCTGTCGATCGAGGCCGGACCCTCACGGCCGGCCACCTCCTGGTCGATGAGCTCGCTCGACACACGCTTGAGCCGTTGATCGAGATCCTGATGAGCCAGATCGTCGACCCACCACCAGGCGGTGAACATCAGCGGCAGGCCCAGGAGCAGGCCGATCCCGACCACCATCGCGATCATCGACAACAGGATTCGCCTGCGCACGGCCGCTCTAGTCCGGATCGAATCGGAAGCCGACACCGCGGACGGTGACGATGCGCTTCTTGCGGCCGGACTGGTCGTCGCCGATCTTGCGGCGCAGCCACGACACGTGCATGTCCAGGGTCTTCGACGACCGCAGGTCGGCCGATCCCCACACCTCGGTGAGGATCTCCTCGCGGCTGACGACCTCGCCGCCGCGTTCCATCAGGAAGCGCAGCAGGTCGAACTCGCGGTTGGCCAGGGTCGCGTCCTTGCCTGCGACGAGCACCCGACGCCCACGGGCATCGAGGTGGATGTCACCGGCCTCCAGGACGAGGTCGACGCCCTGCTTGCGGCGCAGCAGCGCACGGACACGGGCCAGCAACTCGGCGAGTCGGAACGGTTTGCCGACGTAGTCGTCCGCGCCCGCGTCGAGACCCACCACGAAGTCGACCTCGTCGGTACGGGCGGTCAGCATCAGCACCGCGAGTTGCGGACGGGCGGCGCGCACCCGACGGCAGACCTCGAGTCCGTCCATGTCGGGCAGTCCGAGGTCCAGCACGAGCAGCTCGAACCGGGTGTCCTTGGACCGCTCGAGGGCGTCCGGGCCGGTGGTCACGATCTCGCACCCGTAGCCCTCACGGGTGAGCGCCCGGGCCAGGGGGCCCGCGATCGCCTCGTCGTCTTCGGCCAGCAGTACGTCCGTCACGTTTTCACGTTACCGTCGCCCCGGTCGAACACCTCGTGGTAGAGCAACGAGTGCACCTTCTCGACCTGCGGGATGTCGTCGAAGGACAGCGGGTCGTCCGATGCGGACTCGATGATGAGCGTCCCGGTGCGCAGCATGCGGTCGACGAGTCCGTGCCGGAACTCGACGGAGTTGATGCGCTGCAGCGGGATGTCGATGCCGGAGCGGGTGAGGATGCCGTTGCGGAACGTCACCCGACGGTCGGTCAGCACGAAGTGCGTTGTGCGCCAGGAGATCAGTGGGCGCAGGAAGAACCAGACGACCAGGGCCAGCCACACCACCGCGATCACGATCCACACGACGAGTTCGGCGGTGCCGTCCAGGCTCGACGAGGTGGTGTAGCCACCCGCCACGCCGGCCGCCGCTGTGACCAGCAGGAACACGATCGTGGGGAGGACCAGGCACTTCCAGTGGGGATGACGGTGCAGCACCACGTGCTCGCCCTCGGCGAGGATGTTCTCCGGATACCCCATGCGTAGAAGTTAGTCGAGAGGTCGGGCCGCCTGGGTGTGACTCGCTACACTCTGCGTCAAAGGGAGGTGCCGATGTACCCGAACGATCCTCGAGACCCGCGCACACGAGCGTACGAACAGCAGCCCTACCAAGACCAGTACGGCAACGACCAGTACGGCCAGGCCCAGTACGGCAAGGACTCCTACGCCGGAGATCGCTATGCGGCCGACAACTACTACGACGACCGTCGCCGGACCGCCGATCCCTATCAGGCGCCTGCCGCCGAGCGGTCCCGGTCACGCGCCCCCAAGCCGCCGCGTCGCGGACCCCGCATCAACGCCGGCCTGTTCGCGGGCGGCGTACTGGCCACCGCGGTCGTGACCGCGCTCGCGGCCTGGCTGGTCGCCTGGATCATCCGCGTCATCAGCCAGCGGATCACCGAGACCGGCAAGCTCGGGGTCTGGAACCCCGTCGCGCAGGACGAGTACTGGTTCGCCGTCGTCGGGGCGCTGTGCGCGCTGCTCGCGGGTGCGCTCTGGTACGTGCTGCAGCTGACGACACCGTCGCCGGATCAGTTCTTCGGGTGGATCGTGGGTCTGCTCATCGTCGCGGCCGTATTGCTGCCGTTGCTGCTCTCACAGGAGTGGACCTCGGCGATCGGCACCGCGGTGATGCACCTCGTGATCGGCCTGCCGATCCTGTTCCTCGTCCGTGCGATGGGCTCGAAGAGCCTCGAGTACTAGTCGGTCCGGATCGCCCGGAGATGAGTGACGTCGCCGGCGGCCAGCGCGGTGGGGTGATCCGCCCCGTCGGCCAGCACGACGATCCGACCGAACTCGTCGACGTCACGGGCGATCCCGACGATCGACCGGTCCCCCGGTAGTTCCATCCGGACCCGGGCGCCGATGGTGGCGCACACCTCGCGATAGGCCGCGGTCAGGGCGGCGATGTCGTCCGGCCACGACCGCACCCCCTCGGCGAGTTCGGCGAGCACCGCGCCGGCGAGCGCGGATCGGTCCACCGGGGTGTCGGTGTGCAGGTTCAGCGACGTCGCCGTGGGTACCGGTAGGTCGGCGACCTGCAGACCGGTGTTGATGCCGAGCCCGATGACCACCGCCGGATGGGTGCCGTGCGCCAACTCGGCGAGGATGCCCGCGACCTTCGACCCGTCCACCAGCACGTCGTTCGGCCACTTGAGCACGGCGTCGACCCCGGTGACCGTCCGGATAGCGCGCACCGCGGCGACTCCGGTCAGCAGGGGCAGCCATCCGAGGACCCCGGCGGCCGCCGCCCCGCCGGAGCCGACCGCCGCCGACATCGCCAACTGCGCGCCCGGTGGGGACGACCAGACACGTCCGTGACGTCCGCGCCCGGACACCTGGTGGTCGGCGATGAGCACCTGTCCGACGGCGTCGGTGTCGACACATCGAGCCACCAGATCGGCGTTGGTCGACCCCGTCTGCGCCACCACCTCGATCGAACGCCACGACGGCCCCGCCGCCCGACCGATCAGTTCCGGGTCGAGGGCGCGGGGATCGGGGTGCGACGTCATGCGGTCAGCGTAGGGCCGTCACCGACGCCGCCGGACGGCCCGGATCGGCAAACATGAGACAACACTCAGGTTGGGCCGGTAGGCACGACCGAGCGCACGCTCGTTAGCATCGATGCCATGACAACAGCCTCGCGCGACGCAGACAGCGCGCCAGACATCCACACCACCGCCGGAAAGCTCGCTGACCTGCGTGGTCGCCTGGCCGAGGCAGAGCATCCCGTCGGCGAGGACGCGGTCGAGAAGACCCACGCGAAGGGAAAGCTCACCGCGCGCGAGCGGATCACCCATCTGCTCGACGAGGGGTCGTTCGTCGAACTCGACGCACTCGCCCGCCACCGCAGCACGAATTTCGGATTGGCCGAGCGCCGCCCGGTCGGCGACGGCGTGGTCACCGGATACGGCACCGTCGACGGCCGCGAGGTCTGCGTGTTCAGCCAGGACTCCACCGTCTTCGGCGGCAGCCTCGGCGAGGTCTACGGCGAGAAGATCGTCAAGGTGATGGACCTGGCGATCAAGACCGGCCGGCCGCTGATCGGCATCAACGACGGTGCAGGCGCCCGCATCCAGGAGGGTGTCGTCTCGCTGGGGCTGTACGGCGAGATCTTCCACCGCAACGTCCGTGCCTCGGGTGTCATCCCGCAGATCTCGCTGATCCTCGGTGCGGCCGCGGGCGGACACGTCTACTCCCCCGCCCTCACCGACTTCGTCGTGATGGTCGACAAGACGAGCCAGATGTTCATCACCGGCCCCGACGTGATCAAGACCGTCACCGGCGAGGACGTCACGATGGAAGACCTCGGCGGCGCGCAGACGCACATGTCGAAGTCCGGTACCGCGCACTACGTCGCCACCGACGAGGAGGACGCCCTCGACTACGTCAAGGACCTCCTCGGTTATCTGCCGAGCAACAACCGCGCCGAGGCGCCCCGTCTCCCGGTCGCCGTTCCCGCGGCCGGCTCGATCGAGGACACCCTGACCGACGAGGACCTCGAGCTCGACACCCTCATCCCGGATTCGCCCAACCAGCCCTACGACATGCACGAGGTCATCGCGCGGATCCTCGACGACGACGAGTTCCTCGAGGTGCAGTCCGGCTACGCCGGGAACGTCATCGTCGGATTCGGCCGCGTCGACGGTCGCAGCGTGGGCATCGTGGCGAACCAGCCCACGCAGTTCGCCGGGTGTCTCGACATCAACGCCTCGGAGAAGGCGGCGCGGTTCGTCCGCACCTGCGACTGCTTCAACATCCCGATCGTCACCCTGGTCGACGTGCCCGGCTTCCTGCCCGGCACCGAGCAGGAATACAACGGCATCATCCGACGGGGCGCGAAGCTGCTGTACGCGTACGGCGAGGCCACCGTCGGCAAGATCACCGTCATCACCCGCAAGGCGTACGGCGGCGCGTACGACGTCATGGGGTCCAAGCACATGGGCGCCGACGTCAACCTCGCGTGGCCCACCGCCCAGATCGCCGTGATGGGCGCCTCGGGTGCGGTCGGTTTCGTCTACCGCGGCAAGCTCAAGGAGGCCGCGGCCAACGGCGAGGACGTCGACGCCCTGCGCCTCGAGCTGCAGCAGGAGTACGAGGACACGCTGGTCAACCCGTACGTCGCCGCCGAGCGCGGCTACGTCGACGCGGTCATCCCGCCGTCGCACACCCGCGGACAGATCGCGACCGCGCTCAAACTGCTCGAGCGCAAGATGGTCACCGTCCCGCCCAAGAAGCACGGGAACATCCCGCTGTGACCGCGGCGGACGACGAACAGACCACCGCATCCGAGGCCGACGCGACAACGCAGTCCGCGCCGGTGTTCCGGATCGTGAAGGGGAACCCCTCCGACGAGGACGTGGCGAGCATCGTGGCCGTGTTGGCCGCCGCGACCGGCTCGGGCGAGGCGCCCGCCTCTGGTCCGCGCGACCTGTGGGGCACCCCGACCGACCGGCTCCGTCCCGCGGAGCCGCTCGCGCCCCTGAACTTCGTCAACCTGAGGTTCGGTTACTGAGTCGTCGACGCCGATCCAGGTCGTCCTCGGATCGGCGTCGCCGGCCCGACTGAAGGTGTTGCGGGCGGCCGGGATCGCACCGGTCGTCCGTGTCTCCGATGTCGACGAGGACGCCGTCGCGGCGGGTCTCGGTGTCGATGCGCATCCCGAACAGGTCGTCGCCGCGCTCGCCGCGGCCAAGGCGCAGGCGGTCCGTGCCACCGTCGCAGACGATCCGGAGATCGCCGCCGACGTCGTCGTGATCGGCTGCGACTCGATGCTTCTCGTCGACGGCCGGCTGACCGGCAAGCCGCACACCGCCGATGTCGCACGCGCGCAGTGGATGTCGGTGCGGGGACGGTCGGCGCAGCTGCTCACGGGCCACTGCGTCATCCGGGTGACCCCGGGATCACCGGACGGCCACGCGCAGGCGGTGTCGTCCACGGTGGTGCGATTCGCCGATGTCGACGAGGCGACCATCGACGCCTACGTCGCCTCGGGTGAACCGCTCGAGGTCGCGGGCGGGTTCACGCTCGACGGTCTGGGCGGGTGGCTGATCGAGGGCATCGACGGCGACCCCTCCTCGGTCATCGGTATCGGCCTCCCGCTCGTCCGACGACTGCTCGCCGAACTCGACGTACATCTGTCCGAGCTCTGGACCCACTGAGCGTCCCCCGGCCGCGTCGGTGATGTGGCGCACGGTGCGCATGGGCGTGGGCCGCTAGCCTGTGTCGGTGAGATCAGCAGCGAGCGCACAATTCGGCCCGATGCCGACCATCGCGGGGGAAAGCGAGTCATGACCGAACAGCGTCTCGGACGACATTCTCGACGCGACGACGACGCGGCGGACACGTCCGACGGTTTCGTCTTCGCACCGCAGGAGACGTTCGCGCCCCCTGTCGCACCCGTGCGGCAGGCGCCCGCTCGACCGGCACCCGCTCGACCGGCACCCATGCGGCAGCCACCGATCGAGCAGGCTCCACCGAGGCGACCCCGACCCGTCGGTCCGCTCGCCGTGGAGGTGTCCGGCCTCACCAAGACCTACGGCGAGCACCGGGTGGTCGACGATGTCGACTTCGTCGTGCCGGAGGGCACCGTGCTGGGCCTGCTGGGCCCCAACGGTGCGGGCAAGACGACCATCGTGCGGATGTTGGCCACACTGTTGCGGCCCGACGCCGGCCAGGTGCGGATCCTGGGCCGCGACGTGGCCAAGGACTCCACCGCCGTCCGCTCCCTGATCTCGCTCACCGGTCAGTACGCGTCGGTCGACAACGACCTCACCGCGCTGGAGAACCTCGACATCTACGGTCGACTGCTCGGCCTGAAGGGATCGCAGGCCCGCGCGCGGGCACGTGAGCTGGTCGACCAGTTCGGTCTCGCCGACGCCGCGACCCGCCCGGTGCAGGGATTCTCCGGCGGCATGCGCCGTCGCCTCGACCTCGCGGCGAGCATGATCCACCGCCCCGCACTGCTGTTCCTCGATGAACCCACCACCGGGCTCGACCCCCGCACACGTACACAGCTGTGGGAGATCGTGCGCGACGTCGTCGCCGCCGGGACCACCGTCGTCCTCACCACCCAGTACCTCGACGAGGCGGACGCGCTCGCCGACCACCTCGTCGTCATCGACCACGGCCGCGTGGTCGGTCGCGGGACGCCCGAGACGCTCAAGCGGTCGGTCGGCAGCTTCTCGCTGTCCATCCGTCTCGCTGATCCCGGCAGCACGCAGGCCGCCGCCGCGACCATCCAGGAACTCCTCGGCCACTCGGTGGACATCGACCGCCGCACCGGTGAGCTCACCGCACCGGTCCCCGACTCCGCCCGCGCGGCACAGGTCATCGCGGCCCTGTCCGCACGCCGGATCACCGTCGGCGAGTTCGGCGTCCACTCGCCCTCGCTCGACGAGGTCTTCCTCGCCCTCACCGAAGACCGGAGCCAGAAATGACATCGACCGAGAACGTGTTCGCGGCGATCCCCACGGCGACGGTCACCGAGACCATCAGTGCGGGCAAGGCCGTCCGCGACACCGCCACGTTGGCGCGACGCGGCCTGCTCAAGTTCAAGCACTCCCCGCAGCTGTTGGTCGACGTCATCATCGTGCCGATCATCTACACCGTGTTGTTCGGCAGCATCTTCGGCGGTGTCATCGCCGGCGACGTGACGACGTACCTCCCCACCCTGATCCCCGGCGTGCTGGTCAACGTGGCGATCACCTCGACCGTCGTCGTAGGCATCCAACTGCGTGAGGACATCGACAAGGGCATGCTCGATCGCTTCGTGTCGATGCCGATCTCGCGCATCGCACCGTTGGCGGGCGGACTGGTGGCCGCGAACCTGCGGTACCTGATCGCGGTGGTCATCACCGTCATCGCCGGCGTGGCGATGGGATACCGACCGGCGAGCCCGCTGGGGGTGCTCGCCTCGGCGGCCCTGGTCGTGTTCTCGGCGTTCGCGTTGAGCTGGGTGTTCGCCCTGATGGGGGTCGTACTGACGAAAGCCTCGGCCGTGCAGGGTTTCTCAGCACTGCTGCTCACCATCCTGGGTTTCACGTCCAACGCGTTCGTCCCCACCAGCACCCTGCCCGGGTGGCTGCGGCCGATCGCCGAGGTCAACCCGCTCTCGCAGCTGATCTCCGCGGTGCGTCTGCTCTCCAACGAGGGACAGGTCGACCACCACCTCGTCTACTCGGTTCTCGGTTCGCTGCTGATCATGGCGATCGCGACACCGCTCACCGTGCGCATCTACCTGCGCAAGCTCTGACGAGCGCGCCCACCGACGCCCTCGACGCTGGAGGAACGACGTGCCCGACCGCACACCACCCGTGCTGCGCACCACCGCCGACGACGACCTGTTCATCAGGATGGACCGCGCCCTGGGTGTGCCCGTCGTCAACCAGATCGCCTGGCGTCTGACGTCGGCACCGGATGAGCGCGAGCTGGAGCAGCTGTTCGGTCGGTTGGCGTCGGGTCGGCTCGGACGGCTGCTCCGACGGACCGGCCTCCCGCTCGTACGGGATCACTGGGTCGGCGCCGGGGCCGCGTCGGGCCGTCGGGTGGCCGACACCGAGCCCGTCGCCGAGGGAGCGGTGGTCGCGTGGATCGACGCGGCCGCGTCGCGACCGCTCGATCTGACCGAGGGCCCGGTCTGGGAACTCCGCTCGGCACCGCTGGCCTCCGGGGGCGCGGTCGTCTCGCTGTGCGTCGCGCACGCGGCCGGCGACGGCTCCGCGGTGATCGACGCCGTACGCGCCGCCCTCGACACCACCGCCGCCACCTCGTTCGCAGCCCGGTCGCCGGGGCTGATCGAACAGGCCGTCGACGCCGCGACGCAGGCAGGCGCCATCACCAGCAACCTCGTTGCCCTGGCGCGCGGCGCGATCTCCGCACGCACCGCCGGATCACCGTCCGACGGCAACGACGACCGCACCGGGCAGGCCCCGCTGTCGGCACGGACCAGCCGGGTGGTCCCCCGGGATCCCGACGCCGCGCCCGACGACCACGTCGCGTTGGCCCCGGTGTGCATCGTCGGCGTCCCGACCGAGCAGTGGGCGGCGGTGGCCGCCGCGTCCGGCGGCTCGTCGAACACCCTGTTCATCGCGATCGTGGTCGGGATGCTCGTCGCGGGTGGCCGTGCCGGTGACGACGACGTCGTCCGGATCTCGATCCCGATGTCGTTGCGCGGCGGCGTTCCCGACGACCGGGCCAACGCCACGCTCGGTTTGTCGCTGGATGTCCCGGCCTCGGCGGCCCGCGACAAGGACCTGGCGACCATCCGCGCGTTGTCGAAGGACGTCTACGCCCAGCGCACCGCCCGCCCGGGCACGTTCGTGCGGCTGCAGCCGATGATGCAGGCCCTCGGCGACCGCGCCGTGGCCGCGCTGAGCAAGGGGGCGACCACCCCGTTGGCACTCGCCTCGAACCTGGGCTCCCTCGACGACCACCTGGCCGGGCTCGGCGATCCCAACCGGGCCGACGGGATCGTGACCCGGTCGACCACCCAGGCGATCAGCACGGCCCGTCTGCGGGAGCTGCGGGGCGGCCTGGCCGCCTGGGTCAACGACACCGGCCAGACCACGACGGTGTCGGTGATCGGGCTGGATCCCGACGGCCTGGGGCGCACCTCGCTGTCGCCGATCCTGCACGCCGAGCTGGCCCGATGGTCCCTGACACCGCGGGAGTGGTGATCGGATGAGACTCGCGCTGGCGCTCAACGGCAGTCGGGGTGACGTCCAGCCGGGCATCGCCGTGGCTCTGGAGATGACGTCGCGGGGCCACGAGGTGGTCGTCGGCGTCCCGGAGAACCTCGTCGACTTCGCCCGCGGCCACGGTGTCGACGCGCAGATGTTCGCCCCCGACACCGACGACCTCCTCAGGTCCCCGCTGATCAAACGCGACCTGAAGTCACCGAACCCGCGCACCCGCGCACGAGCCATCCGCGAGGTCACCGAGTTCGGGGCGGCCACGATGGACGACCGACTGCTCGAGATGGCCGACGGAGCAGACCTGGTCGTCACCGGACTGATGGGCCAGGAACGCGGTGCGACGGTCGCCGAGCACCGGGGCGCCCGGTTCGTTCCCCTGCACTACTGCCCCGTCCGGCCGAGCCGGAGCGTTCCGGTGCCTCTCGGACCACTCGCTGCGCTGCGTGCGGTACCGGTGCTCAGCGAGGCCGTCTGGCGACTCGTCGACCACGCCTTCTGGTGGGGTTCGGCGCGACGCGGTGATGTCGCCCTGCGACAGCGATTGGGCATGGCCCCCGCCTCCGGGCCGCTCGGCAACCGACTCCGCAGCGCCGACAGCCCGGAGATCCAGGCGTACGACCCCGGCCTGTTCCCGACGCTCGCCGCCGAGTGGGGGCCGCAGCGCCCCTTCACGGGGTTCGTGACACCGCCCGCACCCGCGCGCGATCATCCGAGCGCCGACGACACGGTGTCGACGTGGCTCGACCAGGGGCCGCCTCCGGTGTACGTCGGGTTCGGCAGCATGCCGCTGGCCGACGCCCCGACAACCTTCACCCATCTCGTCGAGACGATCCGTGCACAGGGACACCGCGTCCTGCTGTGCGCGGGACCGAACGCCGAGGCCGTCGCCGGGCGTCTCGACGGTCCCGAGGTGCTGGTGGTCGGCGCGGTCGACCACGGGCTCGTGCTGCCGCGATGCGTCGCCGCGGTCCACCACGGCGGCGCCGGCACCACCGGGGCCTGCGCGCGGGCGGGTGTCCCCAGCTTGATCGCTGCGTTCAGCGCCGATCAACCGATGTGGGGTCGCGCGATCAGCGACGCCGGCCTGGGGGCCACGTGCGGGATCCGGCACGCCGACGACAACGACGTGCTGCCCGACCTGATCCGCCGGATTCTCGACCCGGGGACCGCGCAGCGGAGTCGTACATTTGCACGACTAATGATCGACCCCGCGGACGCCATCACGGCAATAGCGGAAATACTCGAGCAGACGGTGTGACGTACCGTCCACCTCGGATCCTGAGATCGTGCGTTCGTATCGGTTATGCGAGACTGTGCCTCAACTCACGTAAGGACATTTGATGCATTCAGGAATCAGCCGCGAAACGGGGACATCTCCGATGATGAACTCGACTCGGCCGTTGCGATCACGGCGTTTTGTGACATTTGTCATCGCAGCGATGACATCATTGTGCGTCGTCACATCCCTGTCTGCAACCGCAGCCGCGTCGCCCTCGGTCTCGACGATCGAACGCGTCGCCCGAGAAGGGCCGACCCAGTACGGCGTCTACGTGTACTCGGCGTCGATGGCGAAGACGATCAAGGTCCAGGTCCTCGTCCCCAGCGTCGCGCGCGGCCCCCGGCCGGTGCTGACGATGCTCAGCGGACTCGGCGAGGAGGACCCCACCAACAGCATGTGGCTGCGCAAGTCCGACGCGGCCACCTTCTTCCGCGACAAGAACGTCACGGTGGCCCTCCCGCTCGCGGGCAACGGCAGCTTCTACACCGACTGGCAGCGTGACGATCCGAAGCTCGGGCGCTACCGCTGGGAGACCTTCCTGACCCGCGAGCTGCCACCCCTGTTGGACAAGCAGTTCTCCGGCAACGGGATTCACGGTGTTGCCGGCCTGTCGATGGGTGCAGGTTCCGCCCTGACCCTCGCAGCGCGCAAGCCCGGGTACTTCAAGGCGGTCGGGTCCTACAGCGGCTGCTACTCGACGGCCGACATCGTCTCGCAGGGCATCCCGCGCGCCATCGTCGCGGCCTTCGGCGGCGACGCGACCAACATGTGGGGTGCGCCGAACAACCCGGCCTGGGCCGCGCACGACGTCCTGCTGCACGCCAACGGGCTCCGCGGCTCCGCCGTCTACGTCTCGGTCGGCAGCGGCCTGCCCGGGCCCTACGACGCACCGAACTACCCCGGGAACACCAATCCCGCCGACCGCCTGATCGTGGGCGGCGCCATCGAGGCGGGCGCGAACTTCTGCACCCACCGCCTCGCCGACACGCTCGCCGCCAAGCGGATTCCGGCGACCTTCGACTTCGAGGCGCGGGGATCGCATTCCTGGCCCTATTGGAACGACCAAATGCATCGCAGCTGGCCGACGCTTTCGCGCGGTTTGGGCGTAACCGGATAACAGTAAACAAAGATCTGTTGACGGATACGTAATAGGTGACAACATTTACCGACGGATGGTCACAGGCACTTGCGCACTGAGACTTTCACAGGCTAAATACTCACTCGACACCGAAAAAATCAACGGCGATCACGTTAGTGTCTGGTGTGGAGTGGAGTCCTTCGACAGGGCTGCGGAGCGGGGGCTCTGGGGGGATCGTCAATGCGCCAGGTCAGAAATGTGCCAGGACAGTAAGGAGATCTCCCCATGGAGTACACCGAGCTCGCCGACTATCCACTCCCGGCCGGAACGGTCACCGAGTGGACGCCGGCCGCCGATGACCACGACTGGGCCGACGACGACCGCCGACTGTCCTACGTCCACCTCGAGCACGCACGCCGCGCCCACGAGGTCGGCGACGAGTGGTACAGCCAGTGGATCGGCACCGCGTTCACGATCGACCACCCGCTCTGCGCCGACGCCATGGCCGCGACCCTGCAGCGCTGGTTCGCCCGGCACGAGGCGTTCCGCTCGACGGTGACCCGGCACCCCGATGTGGACGCCAACCACCTCGAGGACGAGTTCGGACGCCGCATCATCGCCGCCGACAAGGTGAGCATCGCGATCGCACGGGACGAGGAGCCCTCGACCAGCAGCGCGGTCTACGAGCGCATCAACGAGCTGTTCAACACCCGCATCAGCCCGCTGGCCTGGCCGCACTGCCTGGTCACGACGGTCGAGCCCGAGGACACCCCGGGATCGTTCCTGCTGGTGTTCGGCGCCGACCACACCGTCATGGACGCCTACACGCAGGTGTTCGCGATCAAGGAGCTCACGCGGCTCTACGAGTCGGCACTGCTGGGCCACGACGACTCCCTCGCCACCTTCGGCAGCTACCTCGACTTCAGCCACGCCGAGCGGGCCAGCGGTGCCCGTCTGGCCGCCGACACCGTCGAGGTCACCCGGTGGGCGAACTTCCTGCAGGCGCACTCCGACGCCACGTCGATCACGCAGCCGGACCCGATGCCCGCGTTCCCGCGTGCGCTGCCGGCGTCGCAGTCCCAGGTCGGTCCGCTCACCCGGGTCGAGACCACCCATTCACGCTTCCAGGGCAGTCTGTCGACCTGGCTGCTCGACGCCGAGCAGACCGAGCGGTTCCACCGCGCCTCCAAGGCGGCGGGCGCGAACATGGCCGCAGGCATCTACACCGCACTGTCGATCACCACGCACCGACTCTCGGGCACCGGGGACCTGCGCTTCATCAGTCCCGTGCACACCCGGACCGAGCTGCAGTGGGGCGAGGCCGCCGGATGGTTCGTCGGCCTGATCCCGGTCCACCTGCGTCCGGGGGCCGCACGCACCTTCTCCGAGGCCATCGGCCCGGTCGCCGAGTGCGCACGTGAGTACAAGGACCTGGGCACCGTGCCGTTCCACCCGATCGCCGACCTGATCGGGCACCGCACCCCGCCGCAGTTCGTCGTCTCCTACATCGACCTCCGCGGTGCCGAGGGCGCCGACCAGTGGGACACCCACGACGCCCGCGTGCTCCGCAGTGCCTGCGCGTCGTCGGACGAGGTCTACTTCTGGATCAACCGGATCCCGACGGGCACCAACCTCTCGGCCCGGTTCCCCAGCCACCACCCCGGCGCCAACGACGTGCACCGGTTCCTGCGCACCTTCAACGATGTACTCCTCGAGATCGTCGAGGCCGGTGACACCGGATTCGACGTCGAGACCGCGATGTCTGCCCCGGGAGGGCAACCGGGCGGCCTCACGTCGTGATCGCGGGCACGCTGCAGGGGTGGGATCCCGCGGCAGGCGAACTCGTCGAGTGGCGACTCCGGGACGGCGATGCCGTCGCCGCGAGCGCACCGACACACCCGGTGGGTCCCTCGTTCCTTCAGCGTGACCACCTCGTCGCGGCGACGGCCAAGCGCGCCACCGGCGCACCGCACCGTGCCGTGGTGATGATGGTGACCGACATCGACGAGCCACTGGACCGTGCGGCCATGCGAGCGGCGATCACCGGTTTCGTCCGTGCCCACGACGAGGTCCGTAGCTTCTTCGAGGTGTCGGACGACGCCATCGTCCGGCGGGTCGCCGACCCCGACAGCATCGAGTTCGACACCGTCGGCACCGGGCCGTCCGGCGATCACGCCACGCTCATCGACCGTCTGCACACCCGCATCGACTCCGAGGCGGTCCACGACCGACTGCCCGGGGTCGTCTTCGGTGCGGTCGACGCCGGTGACTCGTTCGGGTTCTACGTCGTGTCCGATCACTCGCACACCGACGGGACCGCGTCCATCGGTGCCCTCGGCGAGCTCTTCGAGCGGTACCGGGCGCATCGAAACGGCACCGCCGCACACCTTCTCGCCGCAGGCAGCCATCTCGACTACATCGCCGACGAATACGCCCGGGCCGCGCAGGTGTCGCCCGACGACCCGCGGGTCGAGACGTGGCGGTCGATCCTCGCCGACCACGGACGGACCGTGCCGCGATCCAAGCTCGACCTGGGTCTGACGGGACCGGGCACCCTCGACGCGATCGCCATCGACCGTCCCCTCGCCTCCGCCGACGCGACCGCCGCATGCGAGCGTCGCGCGCGGGCACTGGGCGGTTCGCTGCTCGGCCTCCTGTTCGCCGCGCTGGCCCGGGCGGAGTACGAGATCACCGGCGACCCCGCCTATTTCACGTCTACGGTCCTCTCCACCCGCGATCCGGAACTCCCCGGCACACAGGGATGGCTGTGCACCTTCGCGCCCGTGGCCTTCCGGGCCGACGCCGGTGACGACTTCGACGATCTCGTACTGATCGCCTCCGACGCGGTGCGCCGCACCCGTGACCTCAAAGCCGTTCCGGTGCATGCGGTGCTGGGACTGCTCGCCGCGCAGGGCGAATTCGTCCCGGACGACGGGAGCCCACAGATGGTGTCCTACCTCGACTTCCGGCGACTCGCCGACGAGACCTCGCCGGAGATCGCGGGCGGTCAGGTCATCCCGGGCGTCGGCCGCACCCGCAACGCCAACCTCTGGATCAACCGGAACAGCGACGGTCTCCGTCTGCTGTCACACCTGCCCGACACCGCCGCCGCCCGCGCCTCGGTGACCGAACTCCACGACCGCGTCGGTGCCGTTCTCGCCGAACACGCCTCGCGCGCCGACCTCGTGCCGACCACGGTGGGTGACCGATGAAACTGACCACCTTCGCCAACCTCGACGTCCCGGCCGGACGTCTGCACCGGTGGGCGACAACGGCCTCGGGTGTCGCGGTCCGGCACGCCACCGGTCCGTCAGAGAACGAGCGGTTCCACCTCGACGCGGTCGCCGACGGCGCCTCGGGCTGGCTTGCCGTCACCTTCGACATCGACTCGCCCGCACCGGATCTCGTGGCCGTGCAGCATGCGTTCGAGACCGTTCTGGACCACCATGAGGTGCTGCGCGCGCACTTCGTCACCGACGATGACGGCGACGTGCGCCGACTGCTGCACGCACCCGGCGGTCTGACGGTGTCGGCGGCGGAGACCGTCGAACACGTCGACGCCGCGACCTGCAAAGAACTCATCTCCTCGACCATCGTGGACGGGTGCACCGCACTGTCCCCCGCCTCGCACGTCCTCGCCGCACTCGAACACGGCGACACCACGACGATCATCTGCGCGTTCGACCACTGTTACGTCGACGCGCACTCCCTCGCCGTGATCGCCGAGGACCTCACCGACGCCTACCGCGGCGAGGCCCTGCGTCCGGCCGGTAGTTTCCTCGAGCACCAGGCCGCCGAGGCGTGCGGCGAGTTGTCCGACAGCGACGCCCGGATCGTCGGCTGGAACGACTTCCTGTCCGCCACCGACTGGCACGTCCCGGAGTTCCCCATCGATCTCGGGGTGGCCGAGGGCGAGTTCGCGGCCGCACGCATCCACGTCGAGACCGTCCTGTCGGCCGAGGACGCCGCGACGTTCTCCGCGTCCGCCGCCGAGCGCGGGATCCGCTTCTACCCTGCCCTGTTGGCCTGTCTGGCGTTGGCCACCCGCGATCTCGGCGGTCCGGAGAAGCTGCCGTTGATCCTGCCGGTGCACACCCGGCGTACCGACACCTGGTCGCGGTCGGTCGGCTGGTTCGTCGCGAACGCGCCACTGGTCCTCGACGCGTCGAACGATCTCGTCTCGGCGATGCGGTCGGCCACCGATGCCCTGGCCGCGGCCCTGCCACTCGCCGAGGTGGACCTGACCACGGTGTACGGCACGTTCGGGCACCGGTTGCGCAAGACCCGGCACGACGTGTTCATGGTGTCGTACCTGGACTACCGGCGTTTCGACGGACTGCCGACGATGAACGTCCACCACGTCTCGAGCGACGGCCGCGCCGACACGTTGCAGCTCTGGTTCTGGCGGGACGAGAACGGCGTGCACCTGCGCGCCCGTTTCCCCGACACCGAGACCGCCGCGACGGTGGTGCACACGCTGGTCGACGACCTGATCCGGATCGCCACCGATCAGCTGCGGCACGGTCACGCGTCGCTGCTCACCTCACCCGTCTGAGCCCGGACCGCCGGACACGTCAGCCGCCTCACCAGGCCGAGTGCGACAGGCCCCAGCGGTCGAGTTCGGCGGTGATGTCGCGGTGCAGTGCGTCCGCGTCGCCGAAATGGTCGGGGTCGATGCCGAAGAAGGCGACGCTGACCTTGTCGCCGTACTCGACCGCCCACGCTGCCAGGGCCGGGCCCTTCTCACGGCGCACCTGAGCCGGCTGCCCCTGCATGAGGGCGCGGATGACGAACGATTCCGCGGTGACCCCACCGATGTCGAGTGCCGTCGCCGGCGCCTCCCCGAGGTTGGACACCGTCGTGTCCGGGCCGACGAGCTTCGCCATCAGCCGACCGATGACCGCCGACGGAAGCAGACGCACGATCGGCTGGACGTTGTCGGCGACCTGCCGGTCGCCGGAGTTCGCATAGTCGACGAAGGCCTGCTTGCTCAGGGCCCTGATCCCGCCGAGTCCCACCTCCGGCCCGATGGCACCCGGGACCCGGATCCACACTCCCCCGGAGGCATTCGCACGATCGTCGTCGTCACCCTCGCGTTTGCTCACCGCGATGCACACGCGCAGGACACCGTCGGTCACCTGGATCCCGGCCCGCTGGACGAGTCCGCCGATGACACCGGTGAACAGACTGTTCGAGGTCCCGCCGAACTCCGCCGCCCGCGCCGCCCATTCCGCACGATCGAGGTCGTAGATCGCCAGGGTCGGTTCCGGGGCGGGATCGTGTGCGGCGACCGGAGTCGCCACCGGCGGCGGGGCGGTGACCGGTTCGGGCTTCGACGGCGGGTCGGTCGCACCCCGGCGCGCGGCGAGAGCGGCCCCGGCGATGACGGCCACCGACCGCGCAGCGGCGACGATCTGACCGGCCGCGTCGGTCAGATCGGCTCGGAGACCGGCCGACCCGGTGGTCACGGCCGCCGGCGGCAACGGGTTCGTCGAGCTGTGTGCGTGTGCCGCCGCGAGCGCACGGTAGATGCCCTGGCCGTCCGAGGTCATGTGCGAGACCAGCAGCGAGACCACACACCGGCCGGCGGAGGTGGGTGCGGCGTCGAGTTGCCAGCCGTACCCCGACGTCGGGTCGAGACGGGTCGTGCGCACGCGGGCGTCGAACCAGTCGGAGGTCGACGAGTCCTCCACCGGGTCGGTGGCGAGGCGCGGCTGCGGCGAGGAGTCGCACCGCACCCACCGTGCCCGCGCGAACGGCACCCGGGCATCGACCACCCGGCGTGCGAGGATCCCCTGCGCCAGTTGATCGTTGAGGTCGTGCAGCGCCACCGAACCGGGGTCGGCGGGCAGGATCCAGCAGTACTGGATCGGCGCGGACATCCCGAAGAGCCT
This sequence comes from Williamsia maris, assembly GCF_024171815.1. GTDB lineage: Bacteria > Actinomycetota > Actinomycetes > Mycobacteriales > Mycobacteriaceae > Williamsia_A > Williamsia_A maris. The sequence goes on from NZ_JAMTCJ010000001.1 coordinate 105,961, forward strand.
CTCCGCCAACAGGTATGACTCGTCGTTGCCCGTTACGCGATACACCCGCTCGACACTAGTTGCCCTGGCGTATCACCGCAGCGCGTGATCACCGGATGCGATGAACGACACCCCACGCGTCGAGTTCGGCGGCGATGCCCGCCCGCAGCTGCGAGGCGTCGGCGAAGGCGGTCGCGTCGAAGGCGGCGACCGAGAAGGTCAGCGTGTCGCCCACCTGCACCGACCACGACTGCAACCCGTCGCCGAACCGGTGGTGCCGGTCGGGGTCCACCCCCTGGGCGTCGCCGCGGAACGCCACCGACGAGGCAGTCTTCCGGCCGATGCGGGCCACCTCGGGTCCGAAGACGCCCAGGTTCGAGGTCATCACGTCGGGCATCCCGTCACCCGCGGTCGCGACCTTCGCCACCACCGAGACCGGCAGCACGTTCATCAGGGGTCGCAGGTGCATCATCGCGGGTCGCGTTCCCGCGGCCAGACGTTCGTAGGCCTGCTTGCAGAGTCGTCGCAGGGCGGTCAGATCTCCCCCTGCGGTGGCCTCGTCGAGGACCATCACCGACACCCCCGCCGTGGCGTTCGCACGGTCGTCGCCCTCGGCTCGCTGGCTGACCGGTATCCCCACCTTGACGGGCTCGTCCGCCGGGAGGTGCCCCGCAGCGCGCAGCGCACCGGTGATGACCGCCACGAACAGGATGTTCGCCGTGCCGTGGTGGCGTCGGGCCACCTGCTCCCACTCCGCCGCGGACACCGAGACGACGGCCCAGCTGGTGTGTGCCCGTGGGGACCGTTCGTGCATGGGCGCACGCACGGCCCGGATCGGGGCACCCGGACCGTCGTCGGCTCGCGACATGAGCGCACCGGTCACTGCCCTGGTGACGCCGACCCCGGCCTGCGACACGACCGTGGCCACGTCGCCGAGGTCGGCGAGCAGTGCGCGCCCGGTGGCGACCGGCATCGGATCCGCCGAACCACCCGGTGTCGCGGCCGCAACCGCGGCGGCCACCATCCCGCGTCCGTCGGCGACCAGGTGCAGCGCGGTCAACGACACGACGAACCCGCCGTCGGCGGTCGGGGTCCCGCGCAGCCGCCACGTCGAGCCGGTCACCGGGTCGAGTGTGACGGTCTCGAGTTCCGCGTCGGCCCACGTCTCGATCCCGTCGGACGCGATCGGCCGTGTGTCGATGACCACATCGGGCGTCTCGGGTGAGTGCGACCACCGCGGACGGGCGATCGGCACCGACGGCAGCACCACCCGGCGGTTGAGGGAGCCGGTGCCGAGTGCGGCGTTCATCCGGGCCAGGTCCCCCGCGTCGACCACGTCGTCGAACGTCCACACCAGCTGCAGCACCACCGACCAGTCGAAGGCACGGTTGACGAACCAGTAAGTCATGTCCTGGGTTTCGAGACGCCGCATGGTCCCGAGCATAGGGCCGGGACCATTACGGTGTTGTCCATGGAACTGGTCCTGTCGTTCAACGGCAGCCGCGGCGATGTCCAGCCCGGCGTCGCGCTGGCCGTCGCGGTGGCTGCGCGGGGCCACACGGTGCGAATGGCCGTGCCACCCAATCTCGTTGACTTCGCGCGGGCCGCGGGTGTCCGCGCCGAGCCGTGCGGTGCCGACACCAGGGCGCTGCTGGGTTCCGACCTCGTCACCCGAGACCTCAAGTCGCGCAACCCCGTGTCGCGGATGCGCGCCGTCGCCGAGGTGACCCACCTGGGGAGTCGCGCGGCTGCGGCCGAACTCGTCGAGATCTGCACCGGCGCCGACGCGATCGTCGGGGGCAGCGTCGGGCAGGAGCGTTCGCTCACCGCGGCCGAGGCGCTCGGTGTGCCCTACCTCCCCGTGCACTACTGCCCCATGCGGACCAACGGCGCGGCCTCGCCGCTCGCGCAGTGGGGCCTCGACCCGCCTGCGTCGGTGTCCCGAGCATCCTGGCGGCTGCTCGAGCAGATCCTGTGGCAGACCAGCCGCAGCGGGGAGAACCGTCTGCGGTCCGACCTCGGCCTACGGCCGGCCCGCAGGTCAACGGCACGTCGGATCGCCGACCAGGGCGTGCCCGAGATCCAGGCCTACGATCCCGCCCTGTTCCCGGGACTGTCCGACGAATGGGGTGCGAGTCGTCCGCTGGTCGGGTTCCTCAACCTCACCGGCGACACGAGAGCGCTGGTCGGAGCCGACGCACCCTCCACCGCACTGAACACCTGGCTCGACGGGGGCGAACCACCCGTCTACGTGGGGTTCGGCAGCATGACCGTCGACGATCCCGCCCGACTCGCCGACGCCATCGTGCGGGGCACCCAAGGACACCGCGTGCTCGTCGCGACCGGCTGGAGCGATTTCATGTCCGACGCCGCCGACGACCGGATCCACGTGGTCGGCAGTGTCGACCACGACACCGTCCTGCCCCGCTGCTCGGTCGCCGTCCATCACGGGGGCGCCGGGTCCACAGCGGCCGGGCTGCGTGCCGGCCTGCCCGCCGTCATCTGCTGGCTGGGCGCCGATCAGCCGATGTGGGGACAGCAGGTGACGCACGCGGGTGCCGGGATCAGCGGTCCGCTCGCCGCACTCACCGAGACGACGTTGCGCGACTCGATCGACACCGTCCTCGCGCCCGCGTCGAGGGCCGCGGCGCAGGCGGTGAGCCGTCGGCTCATCGATCCGGTTCGGGCCGTCGACGCCGCTGTCGAGATCATCGAGTCCACCGTGCTCACCCGAGGGTGATCACCACCACGATCAGCGGTCGTCGCCGGGCCGCCGCGCCCGGGATCGCTTAGGGTCAGGGCGTGTCGTGTGCACGGCGAACCTTCTCACCGCACGCGCACGACGCCTGACCGGGGGTGAGGAAAGAATGTCGACGACGCTGCTGTCCGTGGTGATTCCCACGTACAACGAGGAGGACGTGATCGCCGACTGCCTCGACCGTCTGCTGCCCCAGCTCGATCACATCCACGAGATCGTCGTGGTGGACAACAACTCCGGTGACAAGACGGTCGACATCGTCGCGACGTACGTCGACCGCTACCCGGCTGTCCGGATGATCTCCGAGGAGAGTCAGGGACTGGTGTTCGCGCGTAACGCGGGCCTCGACGCCGCCACCGGGACCGCGATCGCCCGCATCGACTCCGACACCATGGTCGGACCGCGCTGGGCCGCCGACATCGTCGACTTCCTCGACGCCGACACCGACGGCCGGTGGGCCGCCCTGTGCGGTCGCGGCGAGGCCTATGGCCTCCCCTACGGCGACGCGATGTCGCGGATCAAGGAGCGGATCGCGTTCCTGCCGTTCGCCGCACGTCGCCACAGCAGGAATTCGGAGGTCAAGCCGGTCTTCGTGCTCTACGGGTCGAACATGGTGCTCCGACGCGACACGTGGCTGGCCATCCGCGAATCGGTGAGCATGCGCCGCGACATCTTCGAGGATGTCGACACCGGGTTGTGCGTCGGCGAGATCGGTGGCCGCAACGCCTTCCTGCCCCATCTCGGGGTCGGGGTGTCGCCGCGCCGGATGGAGAGCAGCGTCGGCTCGTTCGTCCGCTACATGAGCTTCCTACCGCGGACGTTCCTGCTGCACAAGCGATACGGACTCGCGCTCGGTTCGCTGACGCTCTACGTCCCGTGGGTGACAGTGGTGCATTCCGCCCGGCTGATCCTGATCCGGAGCTACGACGTCGAGACGCGGACGTTCGCGCCGCGTCACCTGCTGCGGCGGACCACCGACCGCATCATGCCCTGAGTCGTACCGCCACGCCTCACGCGCGGCGCATGTAGACCCGCAACGTCAACGGCGCCACCACGATCAGCACGACGGCCGCGCCGAGCAATGACCACGCGATCTGCATCCCGTAGATCCCGTCGGCCATCTCCCGTACCGCGGAGACAAGGTGCGAGACCGGGTTCACCCCGGCGAACGCCTGCATCCACCCGGGCATCGTCGCCACCGGGACCAGGGCGTTGGACATGAACGTCAGCGGCATCAACACGAGCATCGACACCCCCTGCACCGTCGACGCCTTCTCCATGACGACCCCCATCAGCGCGAAGATCCAGCTCAACGCGAACGCGACCACGACGACCAACACGCAGGCGAGAACGACCCCGACCACACTGCCCGGTCGGTACCCCATGAACAGGCCGACGATGACGGTGATCGTGGTACCGACGATGTAGCGGAGCACGTCGGCGAGCAACGATCCGGCCAGCGGCGCGATCCGGGCGATCGGGAGCGTGCGGAAGCGGTCGAAGACCCCCTTGTTCATGTCCTCGCGCAACTGGACTCCGGTCGTGACCGAGGCCGCCAGGGCGACCTGCACGAGAACCCCGGGGATGAGGATCGGGAGATAACCGGTCACGTCACCGGCGATCGCCCCGCCGAAGATGCTCGAGAACATCACGGTGAACACGATCGGCAGGACGATGACGTCGAACAGGTGTTGCGGGTTGTGCTTGATCTTGAGCAGTCCCCGGCCCGCCATGGTGGCCGACTGGGTGACCGCCTCGACGACGGTCACCTGACGGGCGGTGGGCGTGGGGGTGTCGATGTGCGACACCGTCGAGATGGCGGTCATGCTGCGTCCTCTCCGACGCCGGTGATCGAGAAGAACACGTCGTCGAGACTCGGCTTGACCACGTTCACCTCGGCCAGCTCGATGCCCACCGAACCGAGCGCCACCAGGATTCGGCCCACCACCGCGAGGTCGGTCAGGGCCACGGTCAGGGTTCCGTCGCCCGCGGCGGTCACCGCACCCGTCGGCACATGCCGTTCGGCGACGGAGAACGCGAGTGCGACAGCCGTCGGTTCGGCAGGCGTGAGCACGAGCGCCGAACTGCCGACCGACGACTTGAGTCCGTCGGCCGTCCCCTCGGCCACCACCCTGCCGCGATCGATGACCGCGATGCGGTCCGCGAGCTGGTCGGCCTCCTCGAGGTATTGGGTGGTCAGCAGGATCGTCGACCCCTCGGCGACGAGCTGACGCACCGTGTCCCACATCTGCGCCCGCGTCCGCGGGTCGAGCCCGGTGGTGGGCTCGTCGAGGAACAGCAACGGCGGCCGCGAGATCAGACTGGCGGCGAGATCGAGCCGCCGGCGCATGCCGCCGGAGAAGTTCTTCAACGTCTTCGACGCGGCCTCCTGCAGACCGAACTGTTCGAGCAGGTCGTGCGCACGGGCCCGCGAGTGACGACGCGAGCGCCCCAGCAACCGGCTGAAGACCATCAGGTTCTCGGTCGCGGTCAGGTCCTCGTCGACCGAGGCGTACTGCCCGGTGACGCCGATCATCGATCGCACCTCGGTGGCCTCGGCCACCACGTCGCGGCCGAAGACGCGCGCGCTGCCGCCGTCCGGACGCAACAGCGTCGCGAGCATCCGCACCGTGGTCGTCTTGCCCGCTCCGTTCGGGCCGAGCACCGCGTACACACTTCCCTGTGGCACGACGAGATCGACCCCGTCCACCGCCCTCATCGACCCGAAGGTCTTGGTCAGTGCGTGGGTCTCGATGGCCGGCCGATCGCCCGGTGTCATGTGTGTCCCCTCGATCGAGTCGTCGCGACATCGTGGAGTGTCGCCGTCAGAACCTCTGTCGTGTGCGCGATCTGGGCAAAGTGTAGGTGCCGATTCACGTTGTCGGCGGCGCTGATCGGCGCGAAGCGCGCCGCATCGGTCGTTCTTGTTCGGATGTACGGCGCGATGTCACACGCCCGTTACACGGATGCGATCTCGATGACTCAAAGGACCGCGTGATCTCGAAGTCGCTGTGGCGTCGAGATTTTCGGTGATCGTCCTCACCGTCATCCGAAAGCCGTTGCAAGCAACGCGATCTGAGGTATCTGAACACTCCTCCGGGGGCGTGTGACGGTCCGGACCGGCCCATCAGTGATGAAGAACACTCGTTACCCAGGTAAACAACATCGGCCCGGTCTGCCTACCATTTGCTCACCCCCGAATCGGGCATCTCCGAACGAACGGGGCATCCGACGGGCTCGGCAGCGCTGCCGGGATCGACCGCACGACACCTTCGATGCGTGTCGCTCATGCCCAGGACCACCATCGGCGCGAAATCTGAGAGGCTGAAGTGGAATTCACCGAATTGGCCGACTACCCCCTACCGGCCGGACAGCTGACGGAGTGGACTCCACGTCTCGTCGACGACGAGAGCGCCTGGGTGCACGACACCCGGCCACTGAGCTACCTGCACGAGGACTACTGCGGGCGCGGCAGCACCTGCCATCCGCCCACCGCACCCGAGGACGGGCACCAACGTGGGTCCTGGCTGGGTGCGGCGTTCGAGATCCCGCATCGCCACGACCCCGACGCGGTGGCCCGCGCCCTCACGGTGTGGATGCGTCGGCACGAGGTCTTCCGGACCACGGTCTCCGAGACCCGCGACGACGACGGTGTCCGCCTGTGCCGACGATCGACCTCCGATGTCGAGGTGGCCGGCACCGTCGTCGGTCACATGCGTACGGGCACAAGGGTTCACGAACACCTCGTCGGCCTCTTCGAGCGACTGTCCCCGCTGCAGTGGCCGCACTGCCTGGCGGTCACCATCGCCCAGACCGACTCCGCCGAGGACTCCTTCGTGCTGGTGTTCGGCGCCGACCACTCGGTGATGGACGCCTACTCCATGCTCCTCGCGATCGGTGAGATCCAGCGCATCTACGAATGCGAGTTGGCGGGGCAGGACCCCGAACTACCCATGGCGGGAAGTCATCTGGATTTCAGCGTGGACGAGCGGGTGGTCGGACAGGCCCTCGACGCCGAGCACCGCGCGGTCGACGTGTGGAGTCGCTTCCTCGCGCGTGACGAGGGCCGGTTCCCCGCGTTCCCACTCCCGGTCACGGGCCCGAGCTCGTCGCACCGCCGACACCAGAGCGGCACATCGTCCTGGGTCCTGTCGGCCACGCAGTCCGACGCGATCAACCGCCGCGCCCGCGAGTCCGGACACTCCATGCAGTCCGCCGTGCTCGCCGCGCTCGCGCTGACCACGCGGACGGTCGCCGGCGCCGACGTCACCCGGTTCGCGATGCCCATGCACACCCGCAACCAGGCGCAGTACGTCTCGTCGGTGGGGTGGTTCGTCGGGATGATCCCGATCGAGGTGGACGTGCGCGGGGTGGAGTCGTTCGACGACTGCCTGTCGCGGGCGGGCGGCGCGGTCACCGCGCACAAGGACCTGGCGCAGTTCCCGTACCCACGCATTGCCGAACTCATCGGCGTCGAGGAGGTGCCACGGTTCGTCGTGTCCTACGTCGACGCCCGCTTCATCCCGGCCGCGCAGGACTGGTCCCGCTGGGGTGCGCGAACCCTGCGCGGAGCGGCCGAATCCGACGACGAGGTCTACCTCTGGATCGTCCGGTCTCCGAAGGGCATCTCGGTCTCGGCGCGGTTCCCGAGCAACCCGGTCGCGACCGCCGGTGTGCACGACTACCTGAACTCTTTCACCGCGGTGCTGGCACGGCTCGCCGCGGCCGGTACCGACCAGACCCGGCTCAGCGCCGACGATCTCGTGGCTGCGAGCTGATCGCGATGATGATCGACATGCTCTCGCACTGGCAACCCGCACGGGGCCGCCTGGTGGAGCTCACGGCGACGGCCGCGTCGGTGGCCGCCGCCGGCTCGGCGCTCGCCCACCCGACACCGGCGTCGTTCCTCCAGGAGAACCACCTGCGGGGATCGGCGGCCACCGCGGCGCGCGGTGACGCGCACAAGGCCTACCTCGCCGCCACCACCGAGGTCGAGGGCGACTTCGACGCCGACGCGCTGGCCCGTGCCTTTCGGCGATTCGTCGCGCGGCACGACGGGCTGCGGTCGTGGTTCGACGTCACCGACGGGGCGGTCACCCGGCACATGGTGGCCCTGGCCGACATAGCCTTCGAGGCGACGGCCGTCGGCTCGGTCGACGACTACGGATATCTTCGGGCCGACGACGGGGCGGCGCCGCTGGCGCGTCGGTTCTCCGACCACGTCGAGCAACGCTTCAGCCAGAACGCCAACGCTCTGAGCTGGCCGGGTTTCGTCGCCGGTGCGATCGTCCGCGCCGACGGCTTCACGCTCTACTACGGCTGCGATCACGCGCTGAGCGACGGCATCTCCCAGGCTCTCGTCCTGGCCGAGGTGGCCGACCTGTACCTCTCCGAACGCGATGGCACCGACGTCGGCCCGTTCACGTCGGCACCCGCGGGATCCCAGCTCGACTACGTGGTGGCCGAACGCGCCCGCGCGCAGACGCTCACCGAGTCGTCGCCGGAGGTGCGTGGCTGGGTCGACATCGTCGCGCGCCACGGCAACCGGATGCCCCAGTTCCCCCTCGACCTCGGCCTGGCCCCCGGGGAGACCGCACCGGTCACCCCGATCAAGTTCGACGTCCTCGACGCCGCCGGCGCGGAGGTCTTCGACCGGATCTGCCGGGATCACGGCGCCCGGATGATCGGCGGCATCATCGCCGCCCTGGCGATCGTCGATCACGAGTTGGCCGGGGTGGACAGCTATTTCGGCATCACCGCACTGAGCGATCGCGCTCTCGCGGGGAGCGAGCTCTCGCAGGGCTGGTTCTGCCGTTTCGCGCCGGTGTCGTTCCCCATCACGCCCGCCCGGACGTTCACCGAACTGGTGTCCGCCGCGCAGCAGGGGTGCGAGGTCGGCAAGTCGCTGTCGGATGTGCCGGTGCACACCGTGCTCGGCTCACTCCTGGCCAGCGGCGCGCAGAGCGGCGACGTGCTCATCACCCCGCAGTTGCTCTCCTACATCGACTTCCGCCGGTTCCCGATGGCAGGCACCGCGGTATACGACCGCGGCATGCAGACCACCGGCGAGGGACGCACCTCGAATGCGTCCATGTGGGTGAACCGGGACGACTCCGGTGTGTACGTCGGGACCCAGACGCCGGACACACCGACCGCCCAGCGGCGCCTGGCGCGCTACCACCGACGACTGCGGGAGGTGTTCGCGGCGGTCGTGGCCGAGGGCGACCACGTGATCGCGACCGCGGTCACCGAGAGGGAGCCCAGCCTTGCGCGTCACCACGATTGACCGGTTCACCCCGGTCGGCGGGACACTGCACACCTGGTCGGTGAACTCGTCGGACAGCACGCCGGTCGTCTCGGCAGTCCCACCGTCGTTCAACCAGAGCTTCCACCTCGCCTCCGCAGGCGATTCCGACGACGCACCGAGCACGTGGCTCGCGGCGTCGTTCGACATCGACGGGCCCATCGATCTCAAGGCCATGGAGCAGGCGTACGCCATGCTCATCGCCCGCCACGGCACACTGCACAGCGGCTTCACCCGTGAGAACGGCGCCATCGTCCGACGACTGCACGACCCGGCGACCCTGGGGCTCGACGCCGCGGCGCCCGTGGTCGGGCTCGACTCCGACGGGCTCCGCACCCACCTGTGGGACGCCCTGAACACCTCGTGCCCGATGCTCGGACCGCCGAGCTACCTGCTCGCCGCGGTCGACCGCAGCGATCGTTCGACGATCATCTGCGGCTTCGACCACGCCCACGTCGACGCCTACTCGATGGCGATCGTCATCGACGACCTGCACCAGCTGTACGAGGGATGCCTCGCCGAGCCCGGAGGGTTCTGCCCCCGGCGCCTGCCGCAGGCGGGCAGCTTCGTCGACTACTGCGCCGCCGAGGCCGACGACGATCGCGACTACCGCACCCACCCGGCCATGGCGCGATGGCTCGAGTTCTTCGAGCGACACCGCAACACCCCGCCGTCGTTCCCGCTCGACCTCGGACTCGCCCCCGGCGAACAGGCACCCCAGGCCGTCGACCTGAGACAGGTGCTCGACCGCACCGGACTCGACGCGTTCGAGCGCGTGTGTCGCGAGAACGGCGCCAGCGTGTTCGCGGGCGTCCTGGCGGCGATGGCCCAGGCCGCGCACAACCTCGGCGCCGGGCGCGAGATGTCGGTGCTGTTCCCGATGCACACGCGTCGCTCCCGGCTGTGGCAGAACGCGGTGGGCTGGTTCACCACCAACGCCCCGCTGACCGTGCGCTGCGCAGACGACGTCCTCGACACCCTCGCCGCCACCGGGCCGGCGTTGCGGTCGGCCGTCGCACTCGGCGAGATCCCGGTGCCCCACGTCCTCGAGGCGATCGGCGGTCTCACCTGCCTGCGCAACGACATCTTCATGGTCTCCTACATCGACTACCGCCGACTCCCCGGCGCCGCCGCCCACGCCACGATCGACGCGCACCACATCTCCAACGTCACCACCGCCGACGACGCACAGTTCTGGGTCTCGCGGACCGACGACGGCGTCGCGCTGCGGAGCCGGTACCCGGACACACCGACCGCCCACACCCAACTGGGCGCGTTCTTCGCCGAGCTGGAGTTCGTCGTTCGCTCGATCATCTGATCTCGACCGCGGTGATGCGACGCGCGGGGACGGTGACCACTAGGCTCGGACGCGTACTCGTCCGCCCACCTCAAGCCCCGGGAGCCGTGCCGTGACCGTCCAGACCGACCCATATCCGGGCTTCGCCGCCTACGCTCACCCCGAGCGACTGGTCAGCACCGAATGGCTCAGCGCCAACCTCGGGACCCCCGGACTCAAGGTCGTCGAGTCCGATGAGGACGTCCTTCTCTACGACATCGGCCACATCCCGAGCGCGCAGAAGATCGACTGGCACCTGCATCTCAACGATCCCGTGACCCGCGACTACATCGACGGCGACCAGTTCGCGGAGTTGATGCGCGCCAAGGGGATCCGACGCGACGACACCATCGTGATCTACGGCGACAAGTCCAACTGGTGGGCCGCCTACGCCCTGTGGGTGTTCACCCTGTTCGGCCATTCCGACGTTCGCCTGCTCGACGGCGGACGGCAGGCCTGGTTCGCCGAGGACCGTGAGACCAGCTTCGAGGTCCCCGAGTACCCGCGATCGGACTACCCGGTGGTCGACCGCGACGACAGCACGATCCGCGCGTTCGCCCCGCAGATCCGCGAGATCATCGGGTCCGAGCCGCTCATCGACGTCCGCTCGCCCCAGGAGTACTCCGGCGAGCGCACCCACATGCCGGAGTACCCGCAGGAGGGTGCGTTGCGCGGCGGCCACATCCCGACCGCCGTCTCCATCCCCTGGGCCAAGGCCGCCGCCCCGGACGGGCGCTTTCGCAGCCGCACCGAACTCGACGAGATCTACGGCGACTTCGCACCGGATCAGCCGACCGTCGCCTACTGCCGCATCGGTGAGCGCTCATCGCACACCTGGTTCGTGCTGACCCACCTACTCGGGTTCTCCCGGGTGCGCAACTACGACGGCTCGTGGACCGAGTGGGGCAATGCGGTGCGCGCACCGATCGTCACCGGTGACGACCCCGGCACGCTGTGACGGTGCCCGCCGCGCTCGCCGAGATCGTCGACGACTTCGAGGCGCTGGGTGAGTCCGACAAGGTGACGTTGCTGCTGGAGTTCTCCTCCGAGCTCCCCGCACTGCCCGACACCCTGGCGACCGCCGCGATGGAGCCGGTTCCGGAATGTCAGTCGCCGGTGTTTCTCTCGGTCGACGCCGCCGACCGATCGTCGGTGCAGTTGTTCTTCAGCGCCCCGCCGGAGGCCCCGACCACACGCGGTTTCGCGTCCATCCTGCACCAGGGGCTGAACGGGGCGTCGGCCGACGAGATCCTCGCCGTGCCCGCGGATTTCTATCACGACCTCGGGCTGGACAAGGCGGTGAGCCCGCTGCGGTTGCGCGGGATGGCCGGGATGCTCGCCCGCATCAAGAACCAGATCGTCGCCCAGGCCGGTGACCCGAACCCGGCATCGCAGCCGTAGTCGTCACCGCCGCCCGCCATGAAGTTCATCCAGATGATGGACCAACCCGTCGACCCCGGCGGATTGGTCGAATGGTCACCGCACACCCCGGGCGGGTTCGCGAACTGGAACAGCGACCCCCGCCCGACGTCGCACAATCATGAACTGCACCTGCGCGGTGCGCTCGAATACCGATGGCGCACACAGCGTGAGGGCGGCCGCGAGTCCTGGCTGGGGCTGGCCATCGAGTTCGACGAACCGATGTCGGTACCGGCGATCCGTTCGGCGCTGACCCGGTGGATCGACCGGCACGAGGTGCTGCGCAGCCACGTGATCATCAAGAACACCGGCATGGCGCGACTGTCGACCCCGCCGGGATCGGTGGCGCTGAAGATGGGGCGCGTCCGGTGGTACGCCGAGGCCGGTCCGCTGCTCGATCAGCTCGCGGGCACCTTCGACCGCGCCACCGCACCCCTGCAGTGGCCCGCCTACCTGTTCGCCACGGTGGCGCGCGAACGCACCTTCACGCTGTTGTTCGCAGGCGACCACTCCCTGCTCGACGGCTACTCACTGATCCTGGCCCAGCACGAGCTCATCGAGCTCTACCGTGCCGCCCGCGAACGTCGGGAACCCGATCTGCCCCCGGTGGGCAGCTACGTCGACTTCAGCGCCGAGGAACGTCGCGTCGCCGACGCCGCCGAGCGGGACCACCCCGCGGTCGCCGCCTGGGACAGTTACCTGCTCTCGACCGATCGACAGATGCCGCGGTTCGCGACATCGGCGCCGGATCCGCAGCCGACGTCGGAGGAGGGCACCGACGCCCCCGCCCTGCCCCAGTCCTCGGTGACCATGGAGCTGCTCGACGACGACGCGGCCAACCGGTTCACCGCGGTGTGTTCGGCGGCCGGGGGGAACCTGTTCGCGGGCATCCTGTCGGCGTTGGCGCTGGCCTACCGCGAGGTCGGCGGCGGCGAGGAGTTCCGCTGCATCACGCCACGGCACACGCGTTCCGAGGGGCGCTGGCTCGGCGCCCTCGGCTGGTTCGTCGCGGTCTCGCCGCTGTACCTCGACACCACCGGCGTCGTCTCGTTCGACCAGCTCATCGACCGCGCGACCGCCGAGCTGCGACAGGCGCGGGTGGCCGCCGGGATCCCCTTCCTGCGCGTGGCGGGTCTGCTGGCGTACGAGGGGGAACCGAAGTTCGTGGTGTCGTTCATCGACACCCGGCACGCGCCCAACGCCGCGGAGGCCGACGCCGGCGGCGCGCGGGTGCTCCGCAGCCACAGCTACTCCACCGACGAGGTGTTCATCTGGGTGAACCGCACCCCGTCCGGGGTACGGATCTCGGCCCGGTTCCCGGCGGCGGGTCCGGCGCACGGTGAGGTCAGTCGTTTCCTGGTCACCTTCGGCGACATCGTGCGCGGTATCGGCGATCAGAGCACCTTCGCGCCACACAACACTTGACCGCCGAACCGATCAATCGCTCGGTGCGTTAGGGTACTTTTCGTTGCCAGCACCTCACATCCGCGTCACATCGCCACAGGAGAACAAGTGCCCAGTCATGCCAGTCCGGTGATCAGCAAAGTCCTCGTCGCCAATCGCGGTGAGATCGCCGTCCGGGTGATCCGCGCCGCGCGCGACGCGGGCCTGGGCAGCGTGGCTGTCTACGCCGAGCCCGACGCCGATGCACTGTTCGTCAAGCTGGCCGACGAGGCCTTCGCCCTGGGCGGCCAGAGCTCCGCGGAGTCGTACCTGGTGTTCGACAAGATCCTCGACGCCGCCGCCAAGTCCGGCGCCGACGCCATCCACCCCGGATACGGCTTCCTCTCGGAGAACGCCGACTTCGCCCAGGCCGTCATCGACGCCGACCTGGTGTGGATCGGCCCGTCGCCGCAGTCGATCCGCGACCTCGGCGACAAGGTCACCGCACGCCACATCGCCCTCAAGGCCGACGCCCCCATGGCGCCGGGCACCAAGGACCCGGTCAAGAACGCCGACGAGATCGTCGCGTTCGCCGAGGAGCATGGTGTCCCCGTCGCCATCAAGGCGGCATTCGGTGGCGGTGGCCGCGGGATGAAGGTCGCGTACACGATCGCCGAGATCCCCGAGCTCTTCGACTCGGCCACCCGCGAGGCCGTGTCGGCCTTCGGTCGCGGCGAGTGCTTCGTCGAGCGCTACCTCGACAAGGCCCGTCACGTCGAGGCCCAGGTGATCGCCGACCAGCACGGCAACGTCATCGTCGCCGGAACCCGCGACTGCTCGCTGCAGCGACGTTTCCAGAAGCTCGTCGAGGAAGCCCCCGCGCCCTTCCTGACCACCGAGCAGCGCGACAAGATCCACTCCTCGGCCAAGGCCATCTGCCGCGAGGCCGGCTACTACGGTGCCGGGACCGTCGAGTTCCTCGTCGGCTCCGACGGACTGGTGTCGTTCCTGGAGGTCAACACCCGCCTGCAGGTCGAACACCCCGTCACCGAGGAGACCGCGGGCATCGACCTCGTCCGCCAGCAGTTCCGCATCGCCGCCGGCGAGAAGCTCGAGTTCACCGAGGACCCCACACCGCGCGGACACTCCTTCGAGTTCCGCATCAACGGCGAGGACGCGGGACGCAACTTCCTGCCCGCCCCCGGCCCCATCACCGTCTACAAGGAGCCGACCGGCCCCGGCGTGCGCGTCGACTCCGGTGTCGTCCAGGGCGACGTCATCGGCGGCGGATTCGACTCGATGCTGGCCAAGCTGATCGTGACCGGCGAGAACCGCGAACAGGCGCTGGAGCGCTCGCGCCGCGCCCTCGCCGAGTTCCAGGTCGAGGGACTGGCCACCGTGCTGCCCTTCCACCGCCACATCGTCTCCAACCCCGCCTTCATGGCGTCCGTGGACGACAACGGCGTGGAGAAGTTCGACATCTACACCAAGTGGATCGAAACCGACTGGGACAACCCGATCGAGCCGTACACCGGTGGTCAGCCCATCGAGGAGGACGACTCCGCGCCGCGACACAACGTGGTGGTCGAGGTCGGTGGCCGTCGCGTCGAGGTCTCCCTGCCCGGCGACCTCGCCCTGGCCGGCGCCAACGGCTCCGCAGGCGGCGCCGTCCGCAAGAAGCCCAAGTCGCGCACCCGCACCAAGGGCGGAGCCGCGGCCGTGTCCGGTGACGCCGTCGCCGCACCGATGCAGGGCACCGTCGTCAAGGTCGCCGTCACCGAGGGCCAGGAGGTCACCGCCGGTGAACTCGTCGTGGTGCTCGAGGCGATGAAGATGGAGAACCCGGTCACCGCGCACAAGGACGGCACGGTCACCGGCCTGTCGGTCGAGCCCGGATCCGCGGTCACGCAGGGCACCGTCCTGCTCGAGCTCAAGTAGCACCGGGCCCGGTCTCCGCGATGGAACCCGTGGAGATCAACGCCGGCGCGTGGTACCTGCGCGCGCTCCGCGACGACGAACGGGTCAGTGACGTCCCCGCGCTCGCCGAGACGGGTCTGCTCGGCACCGCGAGCGGCTCACCCGCGCAGTTCGTGGTCGATGCCGCCTCGTGGTGGGCCGACGAGTCGCGGTTCACCTGGGCGGTCTGCGAACCGACCACCGGTGAGCTGATCGCACTGATCGCGGTCACCACCGACGACCGCCGGCCAGATCACGCGCGCCTGACCTCGGCCCACCGCGCCGATCACACCGAGGCTCTCGCCGTGGGGAGCGCGGCGGTCACCCGTTTCGTCGAGGGCGCACTGGGTCTGACTGTCGACCCTTCGGCCGAACTGTAAGACCTTGGCGTCCGCGAGCGATAGTCGAGGATAGGATCGACCAACCTCCTTCGAAAGGCCTGGACCCTTGTCTCACCGGACCCCGGTTGCCCGTGTGCGCACCGCGCTGCTGACCGCAGCGGCGGCCGCCGCAGTCGTGTTGGCGGGGACGGTCACCGTCCCGACCGCGACCGCAGCCCCGCTCCCCGTTCCCGGCGCGAAGTCGGCGGACGGCTCACAACTCGTCACGGTCACCAAGACCGGTGATCGGCAGCTGAACATCGAGGTCCGTTCGGCCGCGATGAACAAGGTCATCCCGCTCTCGGTCATCCTGCCGAAGGATCGCAGCGCTCCGCGGCCGACCCTCTACCTACTCAACGGCGCAGGCGGCGGCGAGGACGCGGCGACCTGGGAGCGACAGACCGACGTCGTGAAGTTCTTCTCCGACAAGAACGTCAACGTCATCACTCCCAACGCGGGCGCCTACAGCTACTACACCGACTGGGAGCGCACCGACAAGGTGCTCGGCAAGCCGCTGTGGTCGACGTTCCTCGGCAAGGAACTGCCCACCATCATCGACCAGGCGTTCGCGACCACCGGGCGCAACGCCATCGCCGGCATCTCGTCGTCGGCGTCGTCGGTGTTGAACCTGGCCGTCGAACACCCCGGTCTCTACCGCTCGGTCGGCGCCTACAGCGGCTGCGCCGCGTCGTCGAGCCCGGCGGGTCAGGCCTACGTCCGTCTCGTGGTGGAGAGCCGCGGCGGCGCCAACGTGACCAACATGTGGGGTCGCTACCCCGGACCGGGCTGGACGAACCACGATGCCCTGGTGACCGCACCCAAGCTCCGTGGGACGAGCCTCTACATCTCCAGCGGCAGCGGGTTGCCCGGCAAGTACGACAACCAGGCGGACCTGCGCCCGGGTGCCGACCTCGGCTCACAGATCATCCTGGGTGGTCCGATCGAGGCCGCGACCAACGCCTGCACCCATCAGCTCGCCGAGCGCCTGGGCCAGTTGAAGATCCCCGCCACCTTCCACTTCCCCGGCGGCGGCACGCACTCGTGGGGTTACTGGCAGGACGAGCTGCACCGGTCCTGGCCGCAGCTCGGTCGTGCGATCGGCGCCTGAGCGCAGACGTAGAAGACGAGACGACCGCCGGGCCCTGAGGGCTCGGCGGTCGTCTCGTTGGTGAGCGACTACTTCGCGGCCAGCAGGCCCTTCGCGACGTGGGTCACCTGGATCTCGTTGCTGCCCGCGTAGATCATGAGCGACTTGGCGTCGCGGGCGAGCTGTTCGACGCGGTACTCGGCCATGTAGCCGTTGCCGCCGAACAGCTGGACGGCCTCCATGGCCACATCGGTGGCTGCCTTCGACGAGTAGAGCTTCATCGCCGACGCCTCCGACAGGCTGATCGCCTTACCGTCCTTGCCGCGCTCGAGCGCGCTGAAGATCATGTTCTGCACGTTGATCCGCGCGATCTCCATCTCGGCGAGCTTGAGCTGGATGAGCTGGAACTGGCCGATGTTCTTGCCCCACAGGGTGCGGTTGCGGGCGTAGTCGACCGACAGGCGCAGGCACTCGTTGATGATGCCCAGCGACAACGCGGCGATGCCGACCCGCTCGGTGGTGAAGCCGGCCTTCGCGCCCTCGCCGCCCCGCTTGTCCGCGCCGGTGTCCTCGGTCTCGCCGAGCAGACGGTCCTTGGACACGCGCACGTTGTCGAAGAACAGCTCACCGGTGGGCGAGGACATCATGCCCATCTTCTTGAACGCCTTGCCCTGGGTCAGCCCCTCCATGCCTTTGTCGAGCACGAAGGTCAGCACCTTGCGATCGCGGATCGGGGTGCCGTCGCCCTCGTCGAGCTTGGCGAACACCACGATGGTGTCGGCGTACGGGCCGTTGGTGATGAAGGTCTTGTTGCCCTTGAGGATGTAGTCCTCACCGTCGCGCTTGACGGTGGTCTTCATGCCGCCCAACGCATCCGAACCGGAGTCGGGCTCGGTGATGGCCCAGGAGCCGACCTTCTCCAACGTGACGAGTTCGGGGAGCCAGCGCTTCTTCTGCGCCAGGGTGCCCTTCGAGCGGATGGTGCCGATGGTGAGCTGGCAGACGCCCAGCGACGCGATGATGCCGAGGCTGACGCCCGCGAGCTCGGTGTTGAGCAGCATGAACGTGCTGTCGCCCATCCCACCGCTCACCGTGGCCGGCTTCGCGGCCCCGGTCGCCTCGGACTCGAGCTCCTTCTCCAGACCCTCGCGGGCCATCTGGTCGACGCCGAAGGTGGTGTACAGCTTCCGCGCGATGTCGTAGGGCGGGAGCACCCCGGTCTCGAGCTCATCGAGGTGCGGTCGGACCTCTTTGTCGATGAACCCGCGCAGGGCATCGCGGATCATGAGATCTTCTTCGGACCATTCGTACATGGGGCATTCCTCCGGCGCTGATGGCGTCACTGATGGGCATCGATGAAACAAAAAGTGAAACTTGCTTCATTTCTGTGTATCAGAGTGACACCGATCCCCGCCACTGTCCAGTGGCAGGGACACCGTGTGCTCGGAGGCCGGCTCCACCTCGATGGACCAGTAGTCATGCGGGCCGCCGTGGGTGGCGCACGCGATCACGGCCTGCGCCACCGGCATCGAGACGACGAGGATCATCTCGGGGCTGCGGGCCCGGTCGAGCCAATCACCGATGCGCGCAACGAAATCCGCGATGCTCTCTCCGCCGTGGGGCACCGAGGCGACGTCGGTGAACCAGTCACGCAGTTCGCCGACGGGGATGTCCTCTGGTGCGCGACCCTGCCAGCGCCCGAGATCGAGCGAACACAGACCGGCGTCGACGCCTGCGTGGATGCCCAGTAGGTCGGCGGTCTGCACCACCGACGCCTCCGGCCCGCAGAACGCCACACCGACCGACGTGAGACCCGCCGATCCCTCGACGAGCCGGCGGCAGTCGCGCCGGCCGGTCTCGTCGAGGTCGTGGTGTTCTGATCCGAATCTCAGGTCCCGGTTGGGACCGGTCCGTCCGGCGGCGATGACCCGGACGGTCAGCGAAGCGACTCCGCGGCCGCCTGCGTGGTGCGGCGCGTCGCAAGCCGCGTGAGCACGACCGCGAAGACCAGTCCGAGGACCGTCCACAGGATCATCTGATTGGCGATCGAGTAGAAGCGGAACGTACCGACGACGTCACCGGGGAAGCCCGGGAACACGATCGCCCCGTCCGGAGCGGTCAGGGCCGTGGGCACCTCGTCGAAACTCGGCAGCAGCGCCATCGCGACACCGACGATCGCGAGATAGCCGACCGCGGACACGATCAGCGCGTACAGGCCGCCGATGCGAGGCAACAGCCAGAACGCCAGGACCACCGCGGCGATCGCGACGACCAACGACACGAGCGTCATCGTCAGGTAGGACCCGCTGCGCGAGCCGATGGTGTCGTCGTTGCCGACGGCGGGCGGGTTGGCCGGGTACTTGCCGAACGGCACGAGATAGACCGCGATGAACCCGCCGAACGCCAGCAGACCGGCGACGAGACGAGGATCGACGGACGGGTACCGACGACCGACGTAGGCCCACAAAACGGTGAAGATCACCGCGAAGATCGCGCCCATCGCCAGTCCGAAGACGATCGAGCCGACGCCGGCACCGATGTTCTCCTGTATCGAGCGGGTGAAGACCTCGGGGTGCTCGTGGCCTCCATGCCCGCCCGCCAGCATCTCCTCGGCGGCGCTGCGGCCACCCTCGTAATCGATGGCCTTGACCACCTGTGGCTCGATGAAGATCCGAGCGAACACGAACGCGAACAATCCGGCGACCAGACCCGAGATGAGTCCGGCGCCGATGAATTTCTTCTCCATGGAGTTGTCGACTTCCTTCGCTACGACCGGTGGGGTGCTCAGTGGCAGGGGAAACCGAGGAAGTGACGGGCGTCGTGGACGAACTCGTGCACGTGGGTGTCGGCACCGAACATCGAGACGGCGCCCTGGTCGTAGCCGAGGAAGTAGTAGGCCAGTGCCGCGACCGCGGTGGTGGCGGTGAGCCACAGCGCGGTGTTGACCAGCGAGATGTCCGGGGTGTCGAGAACCAGCGAGCCGGGGACGGCCCGGCGGTTCGCGGTGGCGACAGATGCGTTCGACATGGAGCTCCTCAACGGGATTGCGCGTCCCGTGTCGTGGGGGTGATGTGTGCCGTGCGCGGATACCTGACTCGATCACCTCGTCGGCGACCTCACAGTGGCGCGACCGTCCCGGATTCTCACCGGGTTCCCCGCGCACAGCTCGCATGACTGTATTGCCGACCATCACCGCTGGTCAATACGCATCGCCCGGCGAGACGGCGGAGTTGTCACAGGTGTGGTGGATCATGGACCGATGACCACCACCGTCGCTGCCGACGTGCTCGCGCGGTTCAGCGCGCCCACCCGCGACTGGTTCACCGGTGCGTTCACGGCCCCGACCCCGGCTCAGATCGGTGCGTGGAACGCCATCGCCGACGGCGCCCACACCCTGGTGGTGGCCCCGACCGGATCCGGCAAGACCCTCTCGGCGTTCCTCTGGGCGCTCGACCGCCTCGCATCCGAACACGCCGCTCCGACACCGGGTGCGCCCGACGCTCCCTCCCGCACGGGTACCACCGTGCTCTACATATCCCCACTCAAGGCCCTCGCGGTCGACGTCGAGCGCAACCTCCGGGCACCGTTGGCCGGGATCACCCGGTCGGCGGTCGCCCTGGGGCTGCCCGCGCCGGACATCACCGTCGGCGTGCGATCGGGCGACACCCCCACCGCGCAGCGCCGCCTGCTGCTGCGCACCCCGCCCGACATCCTCATCACCACGCCCGAGTCGTTGTTCCTGATGCTGACGTCGTCGGCGCGCGAGACGCTGACGTCGGTACACACCGTCATCGTCGACGAGGTGCACGCCGTCGCGGCCACCAAGCGGGGCACACATCTCGCGTTGTCCCTCGAACGGCTCGACGACCTGCTGGCCGCCCCGGTCCAGCGGATCGGGTTGTCGGCCACGGTCCGCCCGGCCGACCGCGTCGCCGGGTTCCTGGCCGGGGCCGCACCGTGCACGATCGTCTCGCCGCCCGCGGCCAAGACGTTCGATCTGCAGGTCGACGTCCCGGTCCCGGACATGGCCAACATCCCCGCTCCGCCCGGCGTCGGGGAGTTCGACGACGAGACCGCGCCCACGGCGGGATCGCTGTGGCCCTACGTCGAGAACGGCATCGTCGACCTGGTCGAGAAGAACCGGTCCACCATCGTCTTCACCAACTCGCGACGGTTGTCCGAGCGGCTCACCGCGCGGCTCAACGAGATCCACGCCGAGCGGATCGGCGATCCGGCGGAGAAAGGCCCGAACACGTCGGTGCCCGGCGGGGCGCCCGCCTATGTCATGGGCAGCGGCGCCAGCTCCGGCGCCGAACCGCTGCTGGCCCGCTCCCACCACGGGTCGGTGTCGAAGGAACAGCGCGCACTCATCGAGGACGACCTCAAGGCCGGCCGGTTGCGCTGCGTCGTGGCGACCAGCTCGCTGGAACTCGGTATCGACATGGGTGCGGTCGATCTCGTGATCCAGGTGGAGACACCCCCGTCGGTGGCCAGCGGGCTGCAGCGGGTGGGTCGCGCCGGTCACCAGGTCGGCGAGATCAGCAAGGGGGTGCTGTTCCCCAAGCACCGGGCCGATCTCATCCACAGCACGGTCGCGGTCTCCCGCATGCGCGACGGGCTGATCGAGGAGATCGCGATACCGGCCAACCCGCTCGACATCCTCGCCCAGCACACCGTGGCGGCGAGCGCCGTCGACGTGCTCGACGTCGAGGCGTGGTTCGAGACGGTGCGCCGCGCCGCGCCGTATCGGACGCTGCCCCGGTCGGCGTACGAGGCGACCCTCGACCTGCTGTCGGGGCGCTACCCGTCCGACGAGTTCGCCGAGCTGCGGCCCCGCGTCGTCTGGGATCGCGACGCGTCGACGATCTCCGGCCGGCCGGGCGCGCAACGTCTCGCCGTGACCTCGGGCGGTTCGATCCCCGATCGCGGCATGTTCGCCGTGTTCATGGTCGGCGAGAAGGGCACGCGCGTCGGCGAACTCGACGAGGAGATGGTGTACGAGTCCCGCGTGGGCGACGTGTTCGCGCTCGGCGCCTCGAGCTGGCGCATCGAGGACATCACCCACGACCGGGTGCTGGTCTCGCCCGCATACGGCCAACCCGGCCGACTCCCCTTCTGGATCGGCGACGCGGTCGGTCGGCCCAGCGAACTCGGTGCAGCCATCGGCAAGTTCATGGGCGAGATCGCCGACGACCTCAGTTCGGGCACGTCGACCGTGCTCGAGGACCGCGCACGCGAGCTCGGTCTGACCGACTACGCGCGGGACAACCTCCGGACGCTGGTCGCCGAACAGCGCGACGCGACCGGGCACCTGCCCACCGACCGCACCCTGGTCGTCGAGCGCTTCCGCGACGAACTCGGCGACTGGCGCGTGATCCTGCACTCGCCCTACGGATTGCGTGTCCACGCTCCGTGGGCCAGTGCCATCGGCGCGCGTCTGCGCGATCGTCTCGGACTCGACGGCGCCACCACCGCCTCCGACGACGGAATCATCGTGCGTCTGCCCGACACCGACGACGATCCGCCCGGCGCGTCGCTGTTCGTGATCGACCCCGACGAGATCGAGGACATCGTCACCGAGGAGCTGGGTGGGTCGGCGATGTTCGCGAGCCGGTTCCGCGAGTGCGCGGCGCGCGCGCTCCTGCTCCCCCGCCGCAACCCCGGCAAGCGCGCCCCCCTGTGGCAGCAGCGCCAACGCAGCGCCCAGCTGCTCTCCGTCGCAGCCAAGTTCCCGCAGTTCCCGATCATCCTCGAGACGATGCGCGAGTGCCTGCAGGACGTCTACGACCTGCCCGCGCTCACCGACCTGCTCACCGGGATCTCGACGCGGAAGATCCGCATCGTCGAGACGGAGACCGACTCCCCATCCCCTCTGGCGGCGTCGCTGCTGTTCGGCTACGTCGGTGCGTTCATGTACGCCGACGACGCCCCGCTGGCCGAACGGCGTGCAGCGGCGCTGTCGTTGGACACCGCCCTGTTGGCCCAGCTCCTCGGGCGAGTGGACCTGCGCGAGTTGCTCGACCCCGCGGTCATCTCCGATGTCGAGACCAAGCTGCAGCGCACCCACCCCGATCGCCGCGCGCACGACGCCGAGGGCATCGCCGACCTGCTGCGCTGGCTC
Source organism: Williamsia maris (assembly GCF_024171815.1). GTDB lineage: Bacteria > Actinomycetota > Actinomycetes > Mycobacteriales > Mycobacteriaceae > Williamsia_A > Williamsia_A maris. The sequence continues at coordinate 128,684 of NZ_JAMTCJ010000001.1, forward strand.
GGGCCGCTCACCGACGAGCAGATCGCCGAGCGGTTCACCCTCACCGACTCCCCCGCCACCCCACGCGAGCTGGTCGAGAACCTGCAGCTGACCAACCGGGTCATCTCGGTCAACCACGCCGGCGCGGTGCTGTGGGCGGCCATCGAGGACACCGCCCGTCTGCGCGACGCGCTCGGGATCCCGGCGCCGCTCGGCGTCCCGGCCGCGTTCAGCGAACCGGTGCCCGACCCCGTCGGCGATCTCGTCGGCCGCTTCGCCCGCACCCACGGGCCGTTCACGGTGGCCGAGGCCTCGTCCTCGATCGGCATCCCGGTCGCGGTCGTCCGGGACACGTTGCGCAGGTTGGCATCCGAACGCCGCGTCATCGAGGGCGACTTCCGTCCGGAGCCGGCCGACGCCACACCCGACGCACAGCAGTGGTGCAACACCGAGGTGCTCGCACAGATCCGCCGGGGTTCGCTGGCCGCGAGTCGCGCCGAGATCGCCCCGGTCTCGGTCGACGCCTTCTCCCGGTTCCTGCTCGACTGGCAGCATCTGCGCCCCGCCGATTCGCAGGCGAGCGAGTCCCGCAAGCCCCTGCGCGGCGCCGACGGCGTCGCCACCGTGATCGACCAACTCGCCGGGGTACCGATCCCGGCGTCGGCGTGGGAGTCGTTGATCCTGCCCGCCCGGGTCGCCGACTACCGGGCGGGGATGCTCGACGAACTCATGGCGGGTGGCGAGGTGGCCTGGGCCGGACACGGCCGGCTCGGTACCGCCGACGGCTGGATCAGCCTGCACCCCACCGACCTCGCACCCCTGACCCTGCCCGAACCCGCCGAGATCGACATCACCGAGGTCCACCGCGGGCTGCTCGGACACCTCGAACACGGCGGTGCCTACCAGTTCCGACAGCTGGCCCCGGCGAGCGCCGACGACGGTCCCGTGCCCGACGACGCCGATCTCGAGCGCGCCCTGTGGGATCTGGTGTGGGCCGGTCAGATCAGCAACGACACCTTCGCGCCCGTGCGGGCGCTGCTCAGTCCACGGAAGTCGCCGGGTACGCCGCGCGGTACCCCCGCGCACCGCAGCCGCGGCCGGGCACCGCGCCTGCGGGGGCACCGTCTGTCCACCCGGTACCTCAGCGAGTCGCAGATGTCATTGCGTCAGACGCCTCCCACCGTCGCCGGTCGGTGGTTCGCCCTCGATGCCCGCGTCGACGACCCGACGGTGTCGACGCACGGGATCTGCGAGCAGTTGCTCGAGCGGTACGGCGTGGTCACCAAGGGGTCGGTCAGCAACGAGGGCGTGCTGGGTGGATTCGCGCGGATCTACAAGGCGCTCAGCGGTTTCGAGGACAGCGGTAAGGTCCGCCGCGGGTACTACATCGACGGTCTCGGCGGCGCCCAGTTCGCGGCGACCGGCACCGTCGACGCGTTGCGCGAGCACACCGAGGACGCGACCGACGATCGCACCGGCCCGCAGAACGCGACCGTGCTCGCCGCAACCGATCCCGCCAACCCGTTCGGCGCGGCGTTGACGTGGCCGGAGTCGACGAACACCGAGAACGCCGGGCACCGCCCCGGACGGAAACCAGGTGCTCTGGTGGTGCTCGTCGACGGGCGCCTGACCCTGTTCGTCGAGCGGGGCGGTAAGACGGTCCTGACCTTCGGCGACCGTGCCGCCGACCTCGTACCCGCGGCCACCGCACTCGCGGCGACCGTACGGTCCGGTGGCGTCAGCCGGTTGTTGATCGAACGTGTCGACGGCGATCCGATCTTCGGCACCGATCTCGCCACCGCACTCACCGAGTCGGGGTTCACGGCCACACCGCGGGGCATCCGACTCCGGCACATGGTGCGCTGAGGTGCCCGAGGGCGACTCCGTGTACCAGGCCGCCGCACGCGTTCGTACAGCGTTCGAGGGCAAGGTGATCGCGCACTGCCAGTTCCGCGTTCCGCGGTTCGCGACGGTGGATCTGAGCGGGCGGACGGTCGAATCGGTGCGCTCGGTGGGCAAGCACCATCTGATCGACGTCGGCGACGACCTCTCGATCCACACCCACCTGAAGATGGAGGGGGCGTGGCACGTCCACCCGATCGGGACGAAGTGGCGTCGCCCCGCCTTCCACGCACGGCTGGTGCTGCGCACCGACACCCACGAGGCGGTCGCCTTCGAGATGGGGATCTGCGAGATGCTCACCGACGCCGACGGCGCGTTGGCCTACATCGGCCCCGACCTGCTCGGCCCCACCTGGGACACCGACGTCGCCGTCGCCAACCTCATGCGCGACCCCGATCGACCCATCGGTCTCGCGCTGCTCGACCAGCATCTGATGGCGGGCGTCGGCAACGTCTTCCGCTGCGAGGCCTGCTTCCTGCGCGGGGTGGACCCGCGCAGGAAAGTGGCCGACGTGGACATCCCTGCAATGGTCGACCTGTGTCACAGGCTGTTGCAGGCCAACCGTTCCCGCATCCGCACGACGACCGGCGTGAACGTGAACGGCAAGCGCTACTACGTCTACGGACGCGGACGGAAGCCGTGCTTCCGGTGCGGTACGCCCATCAGCCGGGACTTCCTGGGTGAGGACGACAGCGAGGAACGGGTCCTCTACCACTGCACCCGCTGTCAGACCTGAGTCGACGGTCGGGAATACCCGCTCCTCGGGCGGCCTTGGATGTCCCATGAGACTCAACGACTCGGCGCGCGCACTGGTCGGATCCGGCGCCGACGCGACCCTCGTGACTTTGAACCCCGACGGCGGCCCGCAGGTGTCGGTCGTCTGGGTGGCGCTGCGCTCGACGCCCGAGGGCGACGAGCTGCTCACTGCCCACCTGGGGGTGTATCAGAAGGTGCGCAACGTCCGCCGTGACCCGCGCGTCGCAGTCACCATCGTGGGATCAGACCCTGCGGCCCTCATGACGCCCTACCTGGCGATCAACGGCACAGCCGACATCATCGAGGGCGGTGCGCCGGAGTTGCTGTCCGACCTCGCGGCCTCGCTCGCACCTGCCGGCTCCGGCTTCCCGCCGCAGGACGCGCCGCCCGGATACATCACCCGCATCCGGATCGAGAAGGTCGGCGGCGTCGGCCCCTGGAAGGACTGAGCCGGCCGTACCGGCTGCCCTACCCTGGGCTCATGCCCTCCGATCAGCACTGGACCCCGGCTCGCCTCGGCGATCGCACCGGTCAACGCATCATCGTCACCGGCGCGACGAACGGTGTCGGACTCGCAACCGCCCACGCTCTCGCCGGCGCAGGCGCGCACGTCATCCTCGCGGTCCGCAACACCGAACTGGGTGCGCAGCGGGCCACCGAGATCGGCGGGTCCACCGAGGTAGCGCACATCGACCTCTCGCATCTGGCGTCGGTGCGGGCATTCGCCGAGCGGCTCGACGACGACGTCGACATCCTGATCAACAACGCCGGGCTCGTCTCGCAGAACCGGGAGGAGACCGCCGACGGGTTCGAGAAGACGATCGGGACCAACTTCCTCGGACCGTTCGCGCTCACCAACCTCATTCTCCCCCGCGTCCGTTCGCAGATCATCAACGTCGGGTCCGACGCCCACAAGCAAGCCACCATTCGTCTCGACGACCTGCACCTGACGTCGCGGAAGTGGAACATCATGGGCGCCTACTCACGGTCGAAGCTCGCCGTGATGCTCTGGGGGCTCGAACTCGACCGTCGCCTGCGCGAATCGGGGTCGCCGGTGACCTCCCAGCTGACGCACCCGGGATGGGTCGCCTCCAACATCTCGAACGTCTCCGACACCCCGTTGATGTCGACCTTCCACAAGGGTGTCCAGGTGGTCGCCAACCGTTTCGCCAACGACATCGACGCCGGCGCCGGCCCCACCCTCTACTGCCTCAGCGAGCCCATCCCGCCGGGCAGCTACGTCGGCATCGACAGCCGTTTCGGCTACAAGGGTGGCCCCACTCTGGCCGGGCGAACCGGCAACGCCTGCGATTTCGCCGCCGCCCGGCAACTGTGGGAGATGGCCGAGAGCCAGACCGGTACGTCGTGGCCGCTTAGCTGATCCACACCGCGTTCAGCGGAACGTTTTTGTCGGTGCCCGTCGGTATTCTTCCCCAGTAGATTCATCACATCCGGGGAGGGATGGCAATGGATTTCGTGGACATGTCAGACGGGGAACTCGAGGACACGGTCATCGGTCACGCCGGCCAGCTGGCCGCACAGACCTGCACGTTCCTGGATGCGCTGCGGGAGTTCGACACCCGGGGCGCGTGGAACGGCGTCAACATCCGGTCGTGCGCACAGTGGTTGTCGTGGAAGACCGGATTGTCGCGACGCACCGCGCAGGATCAGTTGCGCGTCGCCCATGCGCTCGCCGGCCTCCCACACCTGCACGACGCATTCGCGCACGGGCGGCTGTCCTATTCGAAGGTGCGCGCCGTCTCACGCGTGGCCACCGCCGACAGCGAACCCGAACTGGTCGACATCGCTCTGTCGTCGACCGCCGAACAGGTCGAACGTCTCTGCCGTGGACTGCGCACCATCAACCGGCGCGGGGCACCCGACGCCGCGCCCGCCGAATCCACGGCCGGGTGGAACTGGGACGACGACGGGACCTTACGAGTGTCGATGCGGCTCAACCCGGTCGACGGCGCACGGTTCCTTGCCGGCGTCGTGCGCAGCGACTACGAACGGACCCGCACCGTCGACGATCCCGATGTACCGGAATCGCCGGGATCGCCGGACGACTCGGGCCTGCCCACCGATCTGTGGCGAAACGTCCCGTCGAACATCGCGCCTGCGGTCACTGCGATGTCCGACATCGCCTGCGACATGATCGACGTCCCCGAAACCGCCCCCGGCGCCGAGGTGTTGATCGTGGAGGACTCCGCCACCGGCGACGCGCACATCGACGACGGCCCACCGCTCGACACCCACGAGCGTGACGAGGCCCGCTGCGACGCCATCGTTCGCGCGGTGCGCGTGCAGCAGGGCGCCGTGCTGGCCTGGGGACGCCGACGCCGCACACCCAGCCCGGCACAGATCCGGGCGGTCTTCATGCGGGACCGCTGCTGCACGATGCCCGGCTGTGGCCGCACCCGATTCCTACACGTCCACCACGTCACCTTCTGGTCACACGGTGGGACCACGAATCTCGACGACCTCGTGCTGCTGGGCGAGCACCACCGTCGGCTGCACCGCGACGAATTCAGCATCGTCCCCACTGCGCCGCAACAGTTCGAGTTCCACACTGCCGCAGGCGACCTCATCGAGGTGGCGCCACCGATCGCCGCAGAACCCCGGTTCCGCCCCGACCGCACCATAGCTCCGGCAGCCATCGTGCCCAACTGGGGCGGCGAGAAGCTCGACCTGTCCTACGCCACGGATGTCCTCACCCACATCTGGGCGCTGCGCGCGCGGGAGAAAGCCGCGGACACCACACCGGCAGATGCGATGGCCGCCTGATCAGTTCGCGGCAGCACTGAGCCGGGCGCCCAGTTCGGCGATCGTGTCCATGCGCCCCCGCGTCGGTGCCCACGGCAGGGTCAGGCGATCTCTGGTCTTGTCGACATACCACGGGATGACGTGCAGATGGAAATGGAACACGGTCTGCCACGCGTCGGCCCCGCAGCAGTTGAGCAGGTTGACGCCGTCGGCACCGAGTTCTCGGACGGCCACCTCGGCGATGCGCTGAGCCGACAGAGTCACCGCGGTCAGGTCCTCGGCCGGGATGTCGAGCAGATCGGTGCTGTGCCGCTTCGGTATCACCAGCAGGTGCCCGTCGGACGCCGGGTTGATGTCCATGAACGCAAGGCTCGTATCGTCCTCGGCCACCGTCACACTCGGACTGTCACCGGCGACGATGTCGCAGAACACGCACTGTTTGCTCATCTCCTGACACTAGGTCAGGTGCGTTCCGCGGAACGCACGACGGCGCCGCGCCGACGGGCCCCACGTTTGCCGGAACGGCAACACTGCTGGCGCCGGGTACGTCTCGTCCGACAGGCTGCACCCATGACGGATGCACAGACGGTCGCTGCGGAGTGGGACGAACGCTTCAGCAGTTCCGAACAGTTGTTCAGCGGTCGACCCAACGGGTCCCTGGTCGCCGAGGTCGGCGAACTGCCCGATGGCCGGGCCCTCGACGTGGGTTGCGGTGAGGGCGCCGACGCGATCTGGTTGGCGCAGCAGGGCTGGACGGTCACCGCACTCGACGTGTCCCGCGTGGCCCTCGACCGCGGTGCCGAGGCCGCCCGGCAGGCGGGGGTCGAGGTGACGTGGCGCCTGTCCGACCTCTCCGGACTGGCGGAGTCCGATCAGTTCGACCTGGTGACGGTGCACTACCCGGCGCTGCCCAGCTCCCCCGATCGCCGAGCCGAGCACGCCCTGATGGCAGCGGTGGCACCGGGAGGACTCCTCCTCGTCGTCCACCACGCCGACATGGACGCCGAGACGGCACGGGCGCACGGCTTCGACCCCGCCGACTACGTGGGGACCACCGACATGGTTTGCGCGCTCCTGCAGGGTGACTGGCTCGTCGAGCTGGACACCCGGCGGCCCCGCGACGTGGCCGCCGGGGGCGGACGCCACACCCACGACGTCGTGCTGCGGGCACGACACGCCTGACGGCTCGGCGGAACTCAGCCGAGCGACGCCGCCAGGTGGGCCACCGCCCGGTCGATGTCGTCGGGCGCGAGGGCGGCGAAGCTGAGTCGTAGACAGTCACCAGCGTCTCGGGAGACCGCGAACGCCGAACCCGGGACGTAGGCCACGCCGTGGGCGACGGCCGTGTCGAGCAGAGCGGTCGTGTCGACCCCGGGCAGTCGAACCCAGCAGAACATGCCGCCCTCCGGCGCGGTGAACTCCGCCGCCGATCCGAGGTGCATCGTGAGTGCATCGACCAGTGCAGCGGCGCGCACACGGTACGCGTCGCGGATGACGGCGACGTGGCCGTCGAGCCACGCGTCGTCGCCCAGCAGATCGGCCACCATCGACTGGGTGAACGTCGAGCCGCACAGATCGGCGCCCTGGCGCAGGCGCTCGACGAGCGCGATCACCGCCGTCGGCGCCACGCACCATCCGACGCGCAGTGCCGGCGCGAGGATCTTGGACACGGTGCCCAGGCTGATGACGCGGTCACCGAAGTCTCGCCACGGGGTCGGTTCTGTTCCCCGGAAACGCAAGCGGCCGTACGGGTTGTCGTCGATGATCCAGAAACCGTAGCGCTCGGCGAGGCGGGCGAGGTGGGCTCGTCTCCCGTCGTCTGCGGTCACGCCGCCCGGGTTGTGAAAAGAGCTGACGGTGTGGACGATCACCGGACGCGCTCCGGCCGCGCACCACTGCTCGAGCAGGTCGGTGTCGATGCCGCTGCCGGTCAGCGGCAGACCCCGGACGTCGGCGCGCACCGACTGGAACACCTGCAGCGCACCGACATACACCGGGTCGTCGACAACGACGAGATCGCCGGGATCGAGGAGTGCATGCGCGAGCAGGAACAGCGCCTGCTGCGACCCGTGGGTGATCAGGATCTGCTCGGGACGGTCGATCCCCTCGTACCGCGCGACGGCGTCGCGACACTCACGCAGACCGGCACTGACCGTGTATTGCAGGAGGTCCCGATCACCGACCGCGCGTTGTGCGGCCACGGCGATCCGCTCCTGCGGGATCAACTCGGTGGCGGGCAGACCACCGGCCATGCTGAGGACGTCGGGGCGCTCGGTGAGGCTGAGCAGGTCGCGGATCGCCGAACCGCGGACGTTGGACAGGGCGGCGGACGGGGTGACGGGTGCGGACACGTGGGACTCCAGGGAAGTACGAGGTGAGTCGGTGATACGTGTGGTCACCAGATGACGGGGGATGTCCCGTCGCTCACGCTACGCCCCGCATTCCACAGGGTGAAAGCGGTTTCCCAGATGTCGGGACAGGTCAGTCCAGGTCGTCGTGGCGGATCAGCTGTCGCGCCGCCTCGGTCACCGACCCGGTGAGCGAGGGGTAGACCGAGAAGGTCTGGGCCAGGTCGTTGACCATCAGCTTGTTCTGAACCGCAAGCGCGATCGGCAGGATCAGCTCTGATGCGTTGGGGGCCACCACGACTCCTCCGATGACCACACCGGTGGCCGGGCGGCAGAAGATCTTCACGAAGCCTCGGCGCAGCCCGCTCATCTTGGCCCGCGGGTTCGTCGACAGCGGCAGCATCACGGTGCGGGCCGGGTACTCGCCGTCGTCGATGGCCTGCTGGCTGACGCCGACAGTGGCGATCTCGGGGCGCGTGAAGATCGCCGACGCGACGGTCTTGAGCTTGATGGGTACGACACCCTCGCCGAGCGCGTGGTACATCGCGATGCGCCCCTGCATGGCCGCCACCGACGCCAGCGGCAACAGCCCGGTGCAGTCGCCGGCGGCGTAGATGCCGGGCACCGTGGTCCGCGAGACCCGGTCGACGGTGAGGTAGCCGCCCTTCGACAGCTCGATGCCGACGTTCTCCAGTCCGAGGCCCCCGGTGTTGGGCACCGATCCGACCGTCATCAACACGTGCGATCCCGAGACGACCTTGCCGTCGGCGAGATGCACGTCGACACCATCGTCGGTGCGACGAACCGCGTCGGCGCGAGCGTGCTTGATCAGCGTGACACCGCGTTCGGCGAGGACGTCCTCGAGCACGAGCGCGGCGTCCTCGTCCTCACCCGGCAGCACACGGTCGCGGCTCGAGACCAGCGTGACCCGCACACCGAGCTCGGTGTAGGCGTGCACGAACTCCGCGCCGGTGACACCGGAACCGACCACCACGAGGTGCTCGGGCAGTTCCTCGAGGTCGTAGAGCTGACGCCAGGTGAGGATGCGTTCCCCGTCCGGCTGCGCGTCGGGCAGCACGCGCGGTGAGGCGCCCGTCGCGATCAGGACGACGTCGGCGTCGATGGTGATCTCGGGATCGGGTTCCACACCGTCGGCGCGTTCGCCGACCGGCGTGACGATCACCCGGTGCGTCGACATGCCGATCTCGGCGTCGCCCAGGTGTGCGCGGCCCGCGACCAGGTGGACGCCCTCGCTGACCAGTCGGGACCGGATGTCGGCGGATTGCGCGAAGGCGAGGTCGCGGACCCGCTGATGGATCTGCGGCAGCGACACCAGCGCGTCGTCGTGATGCAGGTTGATGCCCAGGTCGACCGCTCGACGCACCTCGGTGCGGATGCCGGTCGAGGCGATGAAGGTCTTCGACGGGACGCAATCCCACAGCACGCACGCGCCGCCGATCCCGTCCGAGTCGACAACCGTCACGTCCGCGCCGTAGGCGGTCGCGGCGAGCGCGGCCTCGTATCCCGCGGGCCCGCCGCCGATGATCGCGATCCTGGTCACTGCTGACATCACTCCTGTGGTTGTGAGTTCGTGGTCGGCCCGTCTTGTGGACATGCCTCGCGAGGAAACGCTAGTCGATCCATGACCGACTTCGCCGACCGCGCTCTCACATGGCCACCGGGGCTCATCTAGGCTTTCGCCGTGCCGATATACGCCGCCTACGGCTCCAACATGCACCCGGACCAGATGATGGAACGGGCCCCGCACTCACCCATGTCGGGTACGGGTTGGCTCAACGGCTGGCGGCTGACGTTCGGCGGCGGTGACATCGGCTGGGAGGGCGCTCTCGCCACCGTCACCGAGGACCCCGACAACCCCGACGCGCGCGTGTTCGTCGTCCTCTACGACGTCACCTCCGAGGACGAACTGACCCTGGACAGCTGGGAGGGATCCGAGCTCGGGATCCACCGCAAGATCCGCGCCCGGGTGCACACCGACGACGGCGCGGTCCTGGCGTGGCTCTACGTGCTCGACGCCTTCGAGGGTGGACTGCCCTCGGCGCGCTACCTCGGCGTGATGTCGGAGGCCGCGGAGATCGCGGGCGCTCCGGCCGACTACGTGCACGCGCTGCGTGTCCGCGACGCCCGCAACGTGGGGCCCGGCCCCGGCGACACGCTCGACACCTGAGTCGCCTGCTCACATGTCCCTCGAAGAGCGGCGTGGTCGCGGCCGACCCCGCGACGCCGACATGGAGGTCCGTGTCTTCGACGCCGTCCTCGAGGTCTACTGGGAGACCAGCTGGCGGGGGTTCACGTTCGACGCCGTCGCCCGGCGAGCCCGGGTGGGACGAGCAGCGCTCTACCGGCGGTGGTCCAGCAAGGAAGACCTCCTCGTCGCCGCGCTCGAGGCGCGCAGTCCGCTGCCCGCTCCCATCGACACCGGCTCGGTCCGCGGCGACCTGATCGAGCTGTCCGATCAGCTCGCGCGGGGCTACGCCGAACTCGCCGGACTGGTCTCTATCCGGGTGACCCTCGACGCGATGGTCAACCCGGACCTGCTGGCCCAGCTCACCGACACCCTCAACCAGAGCCGGTTGGTCACGACCCGACGGATCGTCGGTCGCGCGGTCGCGCGCGGCGAGTTGCCGCCGACGACGTCGACGACGCTGCTCCTCGAGCTGGTCACCGGTGCGGTGCTGAGCCACGCTCTGTTCTCCCATCCCCACCGGGACGCGGAGACCGACGCATCCCCCCGGCATTCCGAACTGGTGGTGGAGACCGTCCTGCGGGCGCTGGTCGAGGCCTGAATCACAGCCGGACACCTTTTACAGACAGTCACTGTCTGTATTACGGTCGACCACGTGGCAGACCCCAGCACAGTCCCCGTCATCATCGGCGTGTCCGACCTCCGATCGGGCGGTGCGGGCGTCACCGCCGAACCGCGGGAACCGGCCGCGTTGATCACCGAGGCGACCGACGGCGCGATCGCGGACACCGGCGTCGCCGATCTCGGGCCGCGGATCGACACCATCTACGCGGTCAAGACCGCGAGTTGGTCCTACGACGACCTCCCCGGCCTGATCGGCCGCCACGTCGGCGCCGCGTCGCCGCAGACCCACACCAGCTCGATCGGAGGGCACTGGCCCGCGGCCCTGCTCGACCGCATCGGCGCGCAGATCGCCGCAGGGACCACGTCGGTGGCCCTGCTGATCGGCGGCGAGTCCGCGGCGTCGACCCGCGCCCTGTCGAAAGCGGGCCTCGACCCGATCGGGCAGGGCTGGCTCCGCGAGCCCGGCGGGCCGCCCGACTTCAGCACCGACGACCTCGGCAGCGACGACATGCGCCGGGCGAACGTCGTCGCGCCCACCCGGGTGTACCCGCTGTTCGAGAACCGTTTCGGCCACGACCGCGGACTCACCCCGCAGGAGACCCTGCGGGAGTCGGCGACGATGTACGCGCGCTTCTCCGAGATCGCCGCCGAGCACCCTGTGGCCTGGACACCCACCGTCCGCAGCGCCGACGAGATCGCCACGGTCGGACCCCGCAACCGGTCGGTGAGTGACACCTACCCACTGATGATGAACGCCATGCCGTTCGTGGATCAGGCTGCTGCCGTGATCATCTGCTCACTCGCGGTCGCCAGGGAACTCGGCGTGGCCGAGGATCGCGTCGTCCACCTGTGGGGCGGCGCAGGCGCCACCGACACTCCCGACGTCGTCGCACGGGAGCATTTCGGGCACTCCCCCGCACTGACGTCCGCGGTCGATCGGACCCTGGCCGGCGCCGGGATCACCGGTCGTGACGTCGGGATCGTCGACGCCTACAGCTGTTTCCCGATCGTGCCGAAACTGCTCCTGCGCGCCCTCGATCTGCCGGACTCGTTCGTGCCCAGCGTCCTCGGCGGGCACTGCTCGTTCGGCGGTCCGCTCAACAGCTACTCGCTGCACGCCGTCGCCGAGATCACCCGACTCCTGCGGGCCGGTGAGCCGGGAACCGTGGCGATGGTGCACGCCAACGGCGGCTACCTCACCTACCAGCACACGGTCCTGCTCTCCCGTGCCGCGCACCCCGACGGCTACATCGGCGATCCGGAGCACGTCCGCATCACGTCGTCGGCGCCGGAACTGGCGGTTAGCTACGACGGTGACGCCGAGATCGTCACCGCCACCGTCGAATACGACCGCGACGGCACCCCGAAAACGGCGGTGATCATCGCCGAGACCGCGGACGGACGCAGGGTGGCCGGGCACACCGACCCGTCCGGCGCCGCCGAACTCCTCGGCCACACCGACGGTGGGGCACGCAGCCTCGTCGGCATCGCGATCCACGTGATCGACCGTGACGGCCGGCTCGCCGTGACCATCCGAGAAGAGGCGCACACATGACCGCAGTGGTACTCACCGAGCAGCGCGGACACACCCTGCTCGTGACCATCAACCGCCCGAAGGCGGCCAACAGCATCAACGCCGAGGTCCATCAGCTTCTCGGGGAAGCCTGGGAGACAGCGCAATCGACCGAGTCGGTACGCGCGGTGGTGCTGACCGGTGCCGGTGAGGCGACGTTCTGTGCCGGGGCCGACCTGAAGGCGCTCGGCACCTCGGGACCGGAGGGCATCACCCCCGCCGACACCGCACACTGGGGATTCGCCGGCGTCGTCCGACACCCGATCACCAAGCCGATCATCTGCGCGGTCAACGGGAACGCGCTCGGGGGCGGCACCGAACTCGCACTGGCCGGCGACCTGGTGGTGGCGGCCGACACGGCCACGTTCGGTCTGCCCGAGGTACGTCGCGGACTCATCGCCGGAGCCGGCGGGGTGTTCCGCCTCGTCTCGGCCATCCCCCGGGCGATCGCGATGGAACTGCTGCTGACCGGGACACCCCTGCCCGTCGAGGACGCCGCACGATGGGGCCTGGTCAACCGGGTCGTCCCCGCCGCCGATGTCGTCACCGCGGCACTGGAACTCGCCGACACGATCGCCGAGTGCGCCCCGCTGGCCGTACAGGCCAGCAAGGTCGTCGCACGCGGCATCGTCGACGGCGCGGTCCCGACCGAGACCCAGGGCTGGGAACAGACCGAGGAGGCCCTCGCCCGATTGACCACCTCGTCGGACACCGTCGAGGGCATCGTCGCGTTCATGGAGAAGCGCGCCCCGGTGTGGACCGGCAGGTGACGTCCTAGGCCGCCGGCGCCCCGAGAACCAGACCGGCGAGGGTACGAACCCCGATCGCGAGGGCGCGCTCGTCGAGGTCGAAGTTGGGTTGATGCAGATCCACCGGGGATCCCGCGCCGTTCCAGACGCCGAGTCGCCCCATCGCACCGGGTACGTGCTCGAGGTACCAGGAGAAGTCCTCGCCGCCACCGGATTGCGGGGTGTCGGCGACGGCGTCGTCGGAGATGGCCGCGACACTCCGGTGCAGCATCGCGGTCGCCTCGACGTCGTTGACCACCGGCGGTACCCCGCGGTGATAGTTGAGCTCGTACGGCACGGCCAACGGGGCCAACAGTCCGCCGATGACCTCGCGGACGAGTGGCTCGAGCAACGCCCAGGTCGCGTGGTCGCCGGTGCGCACGGTGCCCTTGAGGCGCCCCTCCTGCGGGATCGCGTTGGCGGCGTTGCCCGCGTGCGCGGCGCCCCACACCATGACGGTCCCGGTGCGCGGGTCGATGCGCCGCGACAACACGGCGGGCAGACCGGTGATCACGGTGCCCATCGCGTGGATGAGGTCGGCGGTCAGGTGCGGTCGTGAGGTGTGACCGCCGGGCGAGTGCAGCAGCAGATCGACGTGATCGGCGGCGGAGGTGATGGCCCCCTGCCGCAGGCCCACCTTGCCGACCTCCAGCTTCGGGTCGCAGTGCAGCGCGAAGAACCGTGAGACGCCCTGGGTGACACCGGCTTCCACCGCGTCCCGAGCACCACCCGGCATGACCTCCTCGGCCGGTTGGAAGACCAGCCGGACGCCGACGGGGAGATCACCCGCCGAGGCGAGGATCTTCGCGACCGCGATCAGGATCGAGGTGTGGGCGTCGTGTCCACACGAGTGCGACACCCCGTCGACCGTCGAGGCGAACGGCAGCCCCGTCCGCTCGGCGATCGGCAACGCGTCCATGTCGGCGCGCAGGGCGATCACCGGGCCGGCCGGGCCCAGGTCGCACACCACGCCGGTGCCCAGCGGGAGTCGTTGCGGGGACAGTCCGGCGGCGGTGAGTTCGGCGAGGACGAAGTCGGTGGTGCGGAACTCCTGTCGCGACAGCTCCGGGTGCGCGTGCAGGTCTCGCCGCCAGCCGATGAGCTCTTCTCCGTGCCGGGCGAGCCACTCGTCGACGTGCCGCATCGCCTCAGGACCCGATCTGATCGGACTCACGAACCGTTGGCCGACGGGGTCGCCAGGTCGGTGAGCAGCGTGCGTCGCAGGCCCTTCTTGATGACCGCCAGGTTCGGGCCCGCGAAGGGCACCCGGTCGGCGGCGACCGCACGGGCCGTGGCGAGCAGGTCGTCGGCGCCGACCGCCTGATCGACGATGCCGAACTCGGCCGCCTCGACGCCGCCGTAGCGGCGTCCGGTGGTCATCGCCTCGGTCACCGTCGCGTTCGGGATGCGTTCACGCAGCAGCGAGGTCATGCCCACCGGGAAGGGCATCCCGAGGACGACCTCGGGCAGCGACCAGAAGCCGCGCTCGGTCCGCATCACACGGTGATCGGCGCACTGGGCCAACATCGCACCGGCACCGAAGGCGTGACCGTTGATCGCGGCCACGGTGGCGACCGGCAACGAGAGCAGGCGGGCGTAGAGCCCGTGGACGAGGTCGATGTACGGGTCGATCCTCGACGGGTCGGTGATCTCGGCGATCTCGAGCCCGTTGCTGAAGTACTTGCCGGTGGCGGTGATGACCAGCGCGCCCGAGGGCTCCTTCTCGACGGTGTCGAGCAGACCGTGCACGGTGCTCATCCAGGCGGATCCGAACCGGTTCTCCGGATTGTCCGGATCCAGCTCGGCATCCTCGGCGCCCAGGTAGAGCTCCCACACGGCATCGGTTCGACTCAGATACGGCATCGCACGACCATATCGTGTGCAGCCGAGCGGGCTCAGGTCGTGCGCACCGTCGGGATCGCTCTACCCTTTTGTCCATGACCCGGCCGAACACCGTCACCGATCCGACCGTCGACGCAGACGCCGCGGCGGCCGCCGCGGCCGCGGTGATCGGCGAACGCACCGGCGTCGCCGCGCACGACGTCGCGGTGGTGCTCGGATCTGGGTGGGCGCCCGCAGCCGAGACCCTCGGCGGCGCGGCGGCGACGATCCCCATGGCCGAGATCCCCGGCTTCACCCCGCCGCGCGCGGCCGGGCACGCCGGGGTCGTGCACTCGGTCGCCATCGGGACGCGACGGGTGTTGGTGCTGCTCGGGCGTACCCACGCGTACGAGGGCAATCCCCTGGCGCGCGTGGTACACGCGGTCCGTACCGCCGCGGCGACCGGCGTACACACGGTGATCCTCACCAACGCCGCAGGTGGTCTGCGCGACGGTATGTCGGTCGGTCAACCGGTTCTCATCAGCGATCACCTCAACCTCACCGCACGGTCGCCGCTGCACGGCGCGCAGTTCGTCGACATGGTCGACGCGTACACGCCGCGTCTGCGCGAGATCGCCCGATCGGTGCGCCCCGACCTCACCGACGGGGTCTACGCGGGTCTGCCCGGCCCGCACTACGAGACTCCGGCGGAGATCCGGATGCTGCGCACCATGGGAGCCGACCTGGTCGGGATGTCCACCGTGCACGAGACGATCGCCGCGCGTGCCGCCGGCCTCGACGTGCTGGGGATGTCGTTGGTCACCAACCTGGCCGCGGGCATCACCGGCGAACCACTCGATCACACCGAGGTCCTCGAGGTCGGACGCAGTTCGGCCGGCGCGATGGGAACCCTGCTGGCCCAGGTCATCGAGCGGCTGTGACCCGACTGCGTTTCGGTACCGCGGGACTGCGCGGTCGGGTGGGACCCGGTACCGACCACATGAACGTCGACGTCGTGCGGCGCACCACCGACGCGCTGGCGCAGTGGCTGCTCGACCACGGGCACCGCGGCGCGACCGTGGTCGTCGGCCGGGACGCCCGACACGGGTCCGCGGAGTTCTTCTGCACCACGGTCGCGGCGTTCGACGAGGCCGGCTTCGACGTCGTGGCGCTGGACTCCCCGTTGCCCACCCCGGTCCTCGCCTTCACGACCCGCGAACTCGGTGCCGCCGCCGGCGTGATGATCACGGCGTCGCACAACCCGCCCGCGGACAACGGCTACAAGGTGTACCTCGATGGTGGGGCCCAACTCATCCCGCCCGCCGACGCCGAGATCGAGTCGCTCATCGACGCCGACGCGACCCCGCCGAGCGACCCCGCTCCCACCACCGCACCGCAGCCGGATCCCCGCGCCACCGCGGCACCGGATCGCTACCTGGCCCGCATCGCGTCCCGACTGGGGACCCGCCACTCGTCGATCCGGATCGCGCTGACCCCCATGCACGGCGTCGGCGGCGACCTCGCGCTGCGCGCACTCGCCGGCGCGGGGTTCACCGACGTGGTGGTGGTCGACGAGCAGTTCGCGCCCGACCCGGACTTCCCCACCGTCGCCTTCCCCAACCCGGAGGAACCCGGGGCATCGGATCTGCTTCTCGCACTGGCCCGTCGGCACGACGCCGACATCGCGATCGCGCTCGACCCCGACGCCGACCGGTGCGCGGTCGGCGCCGTCGTCGACGGCGGGTGGCGGATGCTGACCGGGGACGAGACCGGGGCGTTGCTCGGATCGGCCGTGTTGGCCGAGGACACCTCTCCGGTCGAGTCCGCGACCGAGGCCCTGGTCGCCAGCACCATCGTCTCGGGCAGCCTGCTCGCCGCGGTCGCCGCCGCCGCGGGTGCCCGGCACGTGCAGACGCTCACCGGGTTCAAGTGGCTGGTGCAGGCCGGCGAGGGCCTTCGCTACGCCTACGAGGAGGCCATCGGCCACTGCGTCGACCCGGATGCGGTGCGGGACAAGGACGGGATCAGTGCCGCGGTGGCGCTGGCGGTCGTCGCGCACGACCGGGCGGCCGCGGGCAGCACTCTCGGCGATGCTCTCGACGATCTGTTCGTCGATCACGGCGTGCACCGCACCGGGCAGGTCGCGATCCGGGCCGAGCGTCTGTCCGACATCGCCGACACCATGGCCCGACTCCGCGCCACCCCGCCGACGGAGTTGGCGGGCGTCGCGGTCGAGATGACCGATCACGCCACCCGCTCCGACGAACTGCGGACCGACGCCGTCGCGTTCACCGGGTCGTCGCAGGGCGCGCGGATCCGGCTCATCGCCCGACCGTCCGGGACCGAACCCAAGCTGAAGTTCTATCTCGAGGCGGCGCTCGCGCCGGCCGACCGAGGTGATCTGCCGGCGGACAAGCAACGGGCGGACGCACTGCTGGCCCGTCTGGAGAACGAGGCGGGGCAACTCGCAGAAGGTGGGTCATGACCGACAACGAGGCGTCGACGGTGGTCTCCGCATCCGGGATCGACGTGGTCCGCGGCGGGCGATTCCTGTTGCGCGACATCACCCTGCACGTGGCCGCCGGGGAACACTGGGCACTGCTCGGCCCCAACGGCGCGGGCAAGTCGACACTGCTGCACATCCTCGGGGCGTTCGGTCACCCCACGAGCGGCACCGTCGACGTCCTCGGCAAACGGCTGGGCCGGGTCGACATGCGCGAACTACGCACCCACATCGGTCACGTCGACCCCCGGCACCGACTCGACCTGCCGCTCGCCGCCCACGACGTGGTGCTGACCGGGCTCACGAACACCCCCGAACTCGACGCCCGACGCACCTACACCGCGGCCGAACACCGGCATGCCGACGACCTGCTGGACGTGCTCGGAATGGGCGACCGACGGTCGCTGGTGTGGACCACCATGAGTCAGGGCGAACGTGGCCGGGCACTCGTGGCCCGGGCGCTGATGGCCCGACCGTCCCTGCTGCTGCTCGACGAACCGGCCACCGGTCTCGATCTGGCCGCTCGGGAACAACTCCTGATCGGGATCGACCAGCTGCGGTCGGAGGTCCGCGACCTCGCGAGCATCCTGGTAACACACCATCTCGAGGATCTGCCCGCCAGCACGACCCACGCCCTGTTGTTGCGCGACGGTCTCGCCACGGCGCAGGGACCGGTCGACGAGGCACTCACCTCGGCGTCGATCAGCGACTGCTTCCGACATCCGGTGGTGCTGCGCCGCGACGGCGGGCGGTGGTCGGCGATGTCGTCGCAGCGGGCCTCCAGCGCCTGCTAGCGCGGTCCGAACTGACGGTCGCCGGCGTCGCCGAGGCCGGGCACGATGTAGGCGTTGTCGTTGAGTCCCTCGTCGACCGCGGCGGTGACGAGTCGGACCGGGTGTCCCGAATCCGCCAGTGCGGCCACACCCTCGGGTGCGGCCACCACACAGACCGCGGTGATGTCGACGGCGCCACGACCGACGAGCAGTTCGATCGTGTGCAGCATCGAGCCGCCCGTCGCCAGCATGGGGTCGAGCACGAACACCGTTGTGCGGGACAGGTCGTCGGGAAGCGACTCCAGGTACGGGACCGGCTGGTGGGTCTGTTCGTCGCGCGCGATGCCGACGAAACCCACGTTCGACTCGGGGACCATCGCGTGTGCCTGGTCGACCATCCCCAGTCCTGCGCGCAGCACCGGCACCAGCAACGGCGGGCTCGCCAGCTTCGCGCCGGTCATCGTCGCGACCGGGGTGGTGATCTCGATGTCGGCGACCGGGGCGCCGGACAGTGCCTCGTAGATCAGCATCTGCGTGAGGTCGGCGAGCGCGCCGCGGAACGACGCGTTGTCGGTCCGTTCGTCACGCAGGGTCGTCAGTCGTGCTCGTGCCAGCGGGTGATCGACGACGGTGACATCCATTCGGCAATGGTAATGGTCGGAACCGTCCGGTCGCGCGCGACGTCGAACCACCCATGAACCCCATCTCGGTCGAACCGACCACTCTCACCTCGGTGGCCGCCACCCACGCCACGGTCGCCTCCGACATCGACTCGGTCGTGTCGCGCGCCGACCTCGACGCCATCGCACTCGGTGTCGTATTCGGCATCATCGGAACGGAATTCGCGGCCACCGCACAGTCGGCCACCCACCGGTACCGCGAGCTGGTCGGTGCGATGGCGCAGGGCTCACACCGGATCGCGCACGACGTCGGTGCCGCAGGCGCGGCGTATCGCACCACCGACGAGGACGCGGGCACCGGCATCGCGGCCACCGTATGACCCCGGTCGACGCGCTCGCGGCACCGATCCGGACGCTGCTCGATTCGGTGGGGACGGGGTCGACCTCGGTCACCGACCCGACGGTGTCGGTGCGTGAGGTGACCGCCGAGCTCGAGCGGACGGACGCGCGGTTGCGACACGCACTCGACGCCGCGCTCGAGGACTGGGAGTCGACAGCCGGTGACGACGCCCAGACCATCCTGCGACGGCATCGCTCGCAGACGAGACACGCCGGCGAGGACGGTCGGACACTGACGTCGGTGATCGAGGACGCGGCGCGATCGGTTCGGCGGGCCGCGGTCGAACTGCGCGGGACACTCGACTCGTTCGTGCACGCGGCGGACGCGATGGGTCCCGCGTTGTACACACCGACCGGCGTCGCGATGATCCTGCCCGTGGCCGCGACCCACCTCCAGCGGGCGTTGGCCGTCGTCGAGCGCACCCGGGCCGAACTCGACGCCCAGTCGCGGCGACTGCTGTCGATCGGGCGGACGGTGGCACCCGGCACCGCGCACGGGGTCGCCGCCGCCGTCGGCGATGCCGCGAGGACTCCGGCGAAACGCCCGATCGCGACGGGCGGGGCCCGGACCCGGTCGGCGTCGGTCGGCCCCGCCGCCCACGACCGGCCCGACGCCGCGGCGTCGCGGTCCGGCGGACCACCGACCCCCGGCGCGGTCCCGATCACCCTGCCGGACGGCTCGGTGGCCTACGCCCCGAACCAGCGCGCGGCCACCGCCGTACGCGCTGCGCTCGGACAGCGTGGTGTCCCCTACGTCTGGGGTGGCACGACTCCCGGGCGGGGTCTGGACTGCAGTGCCCTCACCCAGTACGCGTATCGGCAAGCCGGAGTGGAACTGCCGAGACTGGCCCAGGACCAGGACACCGCGGGTTACCGCGTCGACCGCGGCGAGCTGCTGCCCGGCGACCTCGCGGTGTGGTCCGGACACGTGGCGATGTACGTCGGCAACGACCAGATGGTCGAAGCGGGCAACCCGGTCCAGGTCTCACCGGTGCGCACGAACAACCTCGACCAGGCTTTCGAGGGCTTCTATCGTCCCCGTTGACATCGCCGGAAAGGCCACGACCAGGGCCACTGGCCCGCTCACAGAACCAATGATTAGGCTTCATCCCCATGGCCGGAGACATCGTACCGATCGAGCTCGGATTGACCGACGGAAACGCGTTCACCCTCTGGGCGCCCCGTTGGCGCGAAGGCGACGACGAATGGGAGGCGTTCCTCGGTCTCGACGAAGATCTCTACGGATTCCCCGGCGTCGCCGAACTCGTCGCGTTCATCCGCAACAACGACGACAACGACCTCGTCGAGCACCCGGCCTGGGAGACCGTCGTCGGTCTCAAGGCCGAGGAACTGGTTCCGGCCGAGGACAAGTCCTACGACCTGATCGGTGTGCCCGAACTGGCGTCGGAGGATCCCACTCCCGAGGTCATCGCCGAGCTCGAGGACGTCCTGGAGATCGTCCGCATCATCGGCGAGGTCTGCGAGTTGGCCACCGTCACCAAGTTTTTCAACGGCAACCCGATCCTCGGTGCGGTCACCACCGGTACCCGCAACTTCATCGGCAAAGAGGGACAGGAACTGTGGGGACGCATCGGCGGCCTCATCGACAAGCACTGGGATGACGTGGTCGACGCGATCGACGACGTCATCTCCACCCCCGACGTCGACGCCACCGCGGTCACCACCGCCGAGGCCGAGTTGGAGGCCGCCGCGAGCGCCGAGGACGAGGACGAACCCGACGACGACGACATCGAGATCGTCGGCACCGGAACCGAGTCCACGCCTGCCGACGCCGACGACACCGATGACGATGACGATGACGACGAGGCCGATGAGGACGACGACGACCTCGAGGACGACTTCTGGGCCGGTGTCGGCATCGACCCCATCCGGATCGTCACCGACGCCGCCGAGTACCTCACCCTCCGGTGCTACCTCGGCGACGACCCGATCTTCCTGGGCCGCAACGGCAAGATCTTCGTCTTCACCTCCGAGCGTGCGCTGACCCGCTTCATCGCCGACCACGACGACCACGAGCTGTCCGAGGTGAGCACCTTCGAGGAGGTCCGGGTCGCGGCCACCGACGGCTCGCTCGAGGTCGACGTGTTCGACGAGAACGTCTACGTCTTCCCCGGCCTGGCCGCCGACATCGCCGACGGCCCGCGCCGCATCGACCGCAAGCAGTTGGAGCTCGCCGTCGAGTTGCTCAACGACGCAGCCGATTTCGCCGACGACGACTCGGTCAGCGAGGCACTCGGGTCGACGACACCGCTGGGCTTCTTCGTCAGCTACGCCGTCAACCCCGACCCGAAGCGGCTCGCGCCCAGCGGCCCGTTCGACAACGAGTCGGAGGCGTGGCGCGCCCTGGTCCACGAGCTCGAGGGCCGCCTGACCAAGAAGTAGGTCCGCGTCACCCGATCAGGACGGCGTACCCCGGCTTGATCACGTCGTCGATGAGGGCGAGCCGCTCGTCGAAGTGTACGAACGCCGACTTCATGGCGTTGACCGTGAAGCGTTCGAAATCGGCCCAGCCGTAACCGAACTGGTCGTGCAGAGTCGTGAACTCCTTGCTCATCGACGTGTCGCTCATCAGGCGGTTGTCGGTGTTCACCGTCACCCGGAAACGCAGCCGTGCGAGCACGTTGAACGGATGGTCGGCGATGCTCGCCACCGCACCGGTCTGCACGTTCGAACTCGGGCACAGCTCGAGCGGGATCCGCTTGTCCCGGACGTAGTTCGCGACGTCGCCGAGTTCGGCCCCGGCGAAGGCGTGCGCGGCGAGGTCGGATCCCGCGGGTAGCGAGATGTCGTCGATGACCCGGACCCCGTGACCGAGCCGGTCGGTGCCGCAGAAGCTGATGGCCTCGTGGATCGACGGCAACCCGAACGCCTCGCCGGCGTGGATGGTGAAGGGCGCGTTGTTGGCGCGCATGTACTCGAAGGCATCGAGGTGACGGCTCGGCGGATATCCCGCCTCGGCGCCGGCGATGTCGAAGCCGACCACGCCGCGGTGTCGGAACCGGACGGCGAGTTCGGCGATCTCCCGGGAGCGGGCCGCGTGACGCATCGCGGTCACCAGGCAGCGCATCACGATCGTCCGTCCGGCCGCCGCGGCGGCGGTCACGCCCTCGGTGAACCCATCGAGCACCGCCTCGACGACCTCGTCGAGCGACAGCCCGGCGGTCAGGTGTTGTTCGGGGGCGAAGCGCACCTCGGCGTAGACGACGCCGTCGTCGGCGAGGTCCTCGGCACACTCGCGTGCCACCCGACGCAGCGCGGCCGCGGTCTGCATGACCGCCACCGTGTGGGTGAACGTCTCCAGGTACCGGACCAGCGACCCGCTGTCCGCCGACTCCCGGAACCAGCGGGCCAGGGAGTCCGCGTCGTCGGCGGGCAGGTCGCCGTAGCCCACCTCGTGGGCGAGGTCGAGCACGGTGGCCGGACGCAGTCCACCGTCGAGATGGTCGTGCAGCAACACTTTCGGCGCCAGCCGGAGTGCACCGGGATCGAGAGGCGCCACGGCGCGGAGATCGGTCATGATCCGACGGTAACGCGATCGATGATCAGTGTCCCCGCCAGATCGCTCACACCGTCGTGCGCGTCGGCGACGGTGACCGCGTCGGCGAGCGCCTCGCGCGCCGAGGCGAACCGCTCGGGGGTCTGCGTCGACAACGTGAACAACGGATCGCCGGCGTGGACGCGGTCGCCGGGACGGGCGTGCCAGCGGACCCCGGCCTCGTGTTGGACGTCCTCGCCCTGCCGCGCGCGCCCCGCACCGAGTCGCCATGCGGCCACCCCGACGCCCAGGGCGTCGAGTCGCGTCACGACGCCGTCGCGCTCGGCGGTGATCACCTCCTGGTGATCGGCCCTGGGCAGCGGCGCATCCGGGTCGCCACCCTGAGCGGCGATCATCGCCCGCCAGCTGTCCATGGCGCGACCGTTGGACAGGTTGGTCGCGGGGTCGGCGTCGATGCCCCCTGCGGCGAGCATCTCGGCCGCCAACGCCAGCGTCAGTTCGACCACGTCGTCCGGGCCGCCGCCGGAGAGGACCTCCAGCGACTCCTCCACCTCGATGGCGTTGCCTGCCGTGTATCCCAGCGGCGTCGACATGGCGGTCACCAGTGCGACGGTCTCGACCCCGGCGTCGGCGCCGAGCGCGACCATGGTCTCGGCCAGTTCCCGCGCGTCGTCGATCGACTTCATGAACGCGCCGCTGCCGACCTTGACGTCGAGTACCAGCGCACCGGTGCCCTCGGCGATCTTCTTGCTCATGATCGACGACGCGATCAGGGGGATCGACTCCACGGTCGCCGTGACGTCGCGCAACGCGTAGAGCCGCTTGTCCGCGGGGGCCAGGCCGGACCCGGCGGCACAGACGATCGCCCCGACGTTCTCGAGCTGGGTCATCATGTCGGCGGCGGTGACGTCGGCGCGCCACCCCGGGATCGACTCCAGCTTGTCGAGCGTGCCGCCGGTGTGGCCGAGCCCACGGCCGGACAGCTGCGGCACCGCGAGGCCGTAGGAGGCGACCAGCGGGGCGAGCGGCAACGTGATCTTGTCCCCGACACCGCCGGTGGAGTGTTTGTCGACGGTGCGCAGTGACCGGCCGTCTCGACGCAGCGCCCCGAAGTCCATGCGGTCGCCGGAGGCGATCATCGCCCGGGTCCAGCGGGCGATCTCCCGCCGATCCATCCCGCGCAGGACGATCGCCATGGCCAGTGCCGACATCTGCTCGTCGGCCACGGCTCCGGTGGTGAAGGCGTCGACGACCCAGTCGATCTGGCCGTCGGTGAGGGCATGGCCGTCCCGCTTGGCGGCGATCACCGAGACCGCGTCGTGGGTGCTCACGCGTCGACATCCCGGGCGGCGGCGATGTCGTCGGGGCCGAACGCGTGCGGCAGCAGCGCCGAGAGGGGAAGCGGACCGTCGCGGTGGTCGACGAGCAACGCCGCCCCGCCGTGCTCGAAGAGGATCTGTCGACACCGGCCGCACGGCATCAGCGCGAGGCCTCGTCGGTCGGTCACCGACAGGGCGACAAGACGTCCCCCACCGGTACGCCGCAGGTCTCCTGCCAGCGAACATTCGGCGCACAGGCCGAGGCCGTATGAGACATTCTCCACATTGCATCCGAGGACTATCCGTCCATCGTCGACCAGGGCAGCGGCGACCACCGAGAAGTCCGAGTAGGGCGCATATGCGTGGACCATGATCTCTGTTGCCTTGGTGCGCAACAGATCCCAGTCGATCGAGGTCGACATCCCGGCGTCTCCTCCCGCACGGGGATCCGACGACTCCCGCACTGAGCTGCGATGGAAGTGATGTAAGGCAAACCTAATTCGTGAGAATCGGGACCGATCGAGAACTCGGGCCGGTTCTTGCAACGCTCAGCATAGGTTTAAAGTCGTTGAGGTAGGCATGTCCGAGCCGGAGCACCGCGGCTCAACGCATCCATCGACGATGTTGGAGGCCAGTCCCCTGATGAGTACTCAAACCGAGGTCGCACCGGATCCGGTGCGCCGCCGCTCCCTGTATCGCGGGGACCCGGGGATGTGGTCGTGGGTCCTGCACCGCATCACCGGCGTGTCGATCTTCTTCTTCCTCTTCGTCCATGTCCTGGACACCGCGATGATCCGCGTCAACCCGGACACGTACGACAAGATCATCGACACGTACAAGACCCCGATCATCGGCCTGATGGAGATCGGTCTCGTCGCCTGCGTGCTGTACCACGCACTCAACGGCGTGCGGATCATCCTGATCGACTTCTGGTCCACGGGCCCGAAGTACCAGCGCCAGATGCTCTGGACCATTCTCAGCGTCTTCGTGATCGTCTTCGCCGCCGGCGCGGTCCGGATGCTCCAGCTCCTGATCCAGAACCTGTAGAGGCGGGGACACGATGACCACTTCGCAAGCACCCAACATCGCCAAAACAGTTGGCACCGCACACGACCGCCCGGCGAGCCTGGACAACCCGCGCTCCCCGCGTCGTCCCAAGGGCGGCAACTTCGAGAAGAACGCATGGCTGTTCATGCGCTTCTCCGGACTCGCGCTCATCATCCTCACGCTGGGTCACATGACGATCATGCTGACCCTCGACAACGGCGTGCACCGGATCGACTCGGCGTTCGTCGCACAGCGCTGGGGACAGCCGTTCTGGCAGGTCTGGGATCTCACCATGCTCTGGCTCGCCCAGCTGCACGGAGGCAACGGCGTGCGCACCGTGATCGCGGACTACTCCCGCAAGGACTCCACGCGCTTCTGGCTCAACGTGGTTCTCGCGCTGTCGATGATCCTCACCGTGGGACTCGGCACGTACGCGATCCTCACTTTCAACGTGTAGTTCAACCACCCTCACCAGTCTCGCAGAGGAGACACCACATGCAGGAACATCGTTACGACGTGTTGATCGTCGGCGCCGGTGGAGCGGGGATGCGCGCAGCCATCGAGGCCGGTCCCCGAGCCCGTACCGCCGTGCTGACCAAGCTCTACCCCACCCGTAGCCACACCGGCGCGGCTCAGGGCGGCATGTGCGCCGCGCTGGCCAACGTCGAAGAGGACAACTGGGAGTGGCACACCTTCGACACCGTCAAGGGCGGCGACTACCTCGCCGACCAGGACGCCGTCGAGATCATGTGCAAGGAGGCGATCGACGCCGTCCTCGACCTCGAGAAGATGGGGTTGCCGTTCAACCGCACCCCCGAGGGCAAGATCGACCAGCGTCGCTTCGGCGGACACACCCGCGACCACGGCAAGAGCCCGGTCCGCCGTGCCTGTTACGCCGCCGACCGCACCGGCCACATGATCCTGCAGACGCTCTATCAGAACTGCGTCAAGCACGACGTGGAGTTCTTCAACGAGTTCTACGCACTCGACCTGTGCCTGAGCGAGAACGAGGCCGGCGAGCAGGTCGCCACCGGCATCGTCGCCTACGAGCTCGCCACCGGTGAGATCCACGTCTTCCACGCCAAGTCGATCGTCTTCGCGACCGGTGGCTCGGGACGCATGTTCAAGACCACCTCGAACGCGCACACCCTGACCGGCGACGGCATGGGCATCGTGTTCCGCAAGGGCCTGCCGCTCGAGGACATGGAGTTCCACCAGTTCCACCCGACCGGTCTGGCCGGTCTGGGCATCCTGATCTCCGAGGCCGTCCGCGGCGAGGGCGGGATCCTGCGCAACGCCGACGGCGAACGCTTCATGGAGCGCTACGCCCCCACCATCAAGGACCTCGCACCGCGTGACATCGTCGCCCGGTCGATGGTGCTCGAGGTGCTGGAAGGTCGCGGTGCGGGTCCGAACAAGGACTACGTCTACATCGACGTGACCCACCTGGGCGCGGAGGTGCTCGAGGAGAAGCTCCCCGACATCACCGAGTTCGCACGCACCTACCTCGGCGTCGACCCGGTGACCGAGTATGTGCCGGTGTTCCCTACCTGCCACTACGTCATGGGCGGCATCCCCACCAACATCCACGGTGAGGTCCTCTCCGACGCCGACACCGTCGTCAAGGGGCTCTACGCCGCCGGCGAGTGCGCCTGCGTCTCGGTGCACGGCTCGAACCGCCTCGGCACCAACTCGCTCCTCGACATCAACGTGTTCGGCCGTCGCGCCGGCATGGCGGCCGCCGACTACGCGACGTCGGCCGAGTTCGTCGAGCTGCCCGAGACCCCCACCAAGATGGTCGACGAGTGGCTCGAGCTGGTGCTCTCCGAGCACGGCCACGAGCGTGTCGCCGACATCCGCACCGAGCTGCAGGCGTCGATGGACGCCAACGCGTCGGTGTTCCGCACCGAGGAGACCCTCAAGCAGGCCCTCACCGACGTGCACGCACTCAAGGAGCGGTACAACCACATCCGCGTGCACGACAAGGGAACCCGCTTCAACAGCGATCTCCTGGAGGCCATCGAACTCGGCTTCCTCCTGGAGATGGCCGAGGTGACCGTGGTCGGCGCGCTCAACCGCAAGGAGTCCCGCGGCGGACACGCCCGCGAGGACTACCCCGATCGCGACGACACGAACTACATGCGGCACACGATGGCGTACAAGAAGGGCACCGAGCTCCTCTCCGACATCGAACTGGGCTGGAAGCCCGTCGTGCAGACCCGTTACGAGCCGATGGAGCGCAAGTACTGATGACCACCGCCCCCGACATCGCACGCGACCCGCGGACCGATGATCCGCCGTTGCCACCCGTCCCCGACGAGGCGACGATGGTCACCCTCAAGATCGCCCGGTTCAACCCGGAGGATCCCGACGCACAGGGCTGGGAGAGCTTCCGCGTCCCCGCACTGGGCACCGACCGCCTCCTGAACCTGCTGCTCTACGTCAAGGGTTACCTCGACGGCACCCTGACCTTCCGTCGCAGCTGCGCACACGGCGTGTGCGGCAGCGATGCGATGCGCGTCAACGGCGTCAACCGGCTCGCGTGCAAGCTGCTGATGAAAGACCTGCTGCCCAAGAACAAGGACGGGTCGTTCAAGGACAAGGAGATCACCATCACGGTGGAGCCCATCAAGGGTCTCCCCGTCGAGAAGGATCTCGTCGTCGACATGGAGCCGTTCTTCGACGCGTACCGCAAGGTCAAGCCCTTCCTGATGACCAGCGGCAACGAGCCGACCCGTGAGCGCATCCAGAGCGTCACCGACCGCGCCCGGTTCGACGACACCACCAAGTGCATCCTGTGTGCGTGCTGCACCACGAGTTGCCCGGTGTTCTGGAACGAGGGCAGCTACTTCGGCCCCGCGGCCATCGTCAACGCGCACCGCTTCATCTTCGACAGCCGCGACGAGGGTGCCGCCGAGCGTCTCGACATCCTCAACGAGGTCGACGGAGTGTGGCGCTGCCGCACCACCTTCAACTGCACCGACGCGTGCCCCCGAGGCATCCAGGTCACGCAGGCCATCCAGGAGGTCAAGCGCGCGCTGATGTTCTCGCGCTAGACCGCTCCGGAGATCGACACGAGACGCCGTGGGACATCAGTCCCGCGGCGTCTTCTCGTCGTCCTGGTCGAAGCGCACCACGATCTGCTCGAAGCCCTTGGCGCGCTGCGCCTTCGCCTGCTGTGTGTACGCCCGACGGTCACCCTTGGTGAGATCGACCGCGTCGGTGAACGGGGTGAGCAGGGCGCGCGGGAAGAGCCGGTTGACCCACACCGCGTTGATCTCGGCGCAGAACACCACCGCCGCCGAGGTGAGGTAGAGAAAGGCCAGCAGGCCCAGGACGACGGCGAAGACGCTGTTGGTCGCGCTGGCGTTGCGGACCACTCCGCCGACGTACACCGCGCCGAAGTTCTGCAGCAGCTGCCAGGCCACCGCCATCACGATGGCTCCGGGTGCGACATCGCGCAGTCGCAGCGACCGCGCGGTACCGATCCGGTAGCCCTGCGAGAAGATGAACGAGTTCAACACCACCGCGGCGATGGTCAGGCCCCAGTTGGACAGCGCGCCCAGGGAATCGAAGAAATTGCCGAGCAACGACAACGCCGTCGTCGCGGCCAGGGCCATCACCAACACCACCACGAGACGCAGGCTGTGCAGCCGCGACAGCAACGGGTTGGGGCGCGAGTTGCGCGGCACCGCCCACACGACGTTCATCGCGTTCTGTGCGGCCTGTCCGATGCCGGACGCGCCGTAGAGCGCCACGATCACACCGATCACGACACCGGCGGTCCCACCGCCGAGCTGTCGGGGCTGACCGAGCTGGTCGCCGATGATGGGGAACTCCCCCAGCGCCGAGTCGAGCAGGCTGGCCTGCATGGCCGGGTCGTCGGCGAGCAGGAACCCGAGGATCGTGGTCACCAGCAGCAGGATCGGGAACAGCGACAGGAACGCGTAGTAGGTGATCAACGCGGCGAGATAACCGCCCTGGTCGTCGATGAACTTGTAGATCACGCCGATCACGTAGCCGACGACGCGATTGCGTCGTTGCAGCGCATCGACGCGGGCCACCATCTGGACAACGCTAGTACACCGACCTCACAGATTCGCGAGGGGAAACCTGCCAGGGTCGCTGCCTACACTCGCGGCCTGTGAGGACATCCCGAACGGCGAGGGCGATCGCGGCCGGTGCCGCCCTGTGCGTCGCCGTCGCCTGTGCCCCCGCACCCGGCTCCCAGATCGACGACGCGGCGGTGGCGATCCCGGGTGTCGCGGCCACTCCGCCGATGGGCTGGAACAGCTGGAACTCGTTCGGGTGCGACATCGACGAGACGACCATCCGAGCGCAGGCCGACGCGTTGGTCTCCTCGGGGCTCGCCGCGGCCGGATACCGGTACGTGGTGGTCGACGACTGCTGGTACTCCCCGCAACGCGCCGCCGACGGCACCCTGACCGCGTCGCCGCAACGTTTCCCGTCCGGCATGGCCGCACTCGGCGACTACCTGCACGAACGCGGCCTGCGCTTCGGGATCTACGCAGGCGCGAGCGAGCAGACGTGCGCCCAGCTCTCGGGCACCTACCCGGGACGAACCGGCAGCGCGGGCCACGAGGCGACCGACGCACGGACGTTCGCGTCGTGGGGCGTGGACTTCGTCAAATACGACTGGTGCTCGCCGAACTCCGATCTCGCCGACCAGAAACAGGCTTTCGTCGCGATGCGCGACGCCATCCGGGCCACGGGGCGACCGATGGTCTACAGCATCAACCCCAACAGCGGCGTGACGAGCAATGGCGAGGTGCCCGGCGCGCGTTGGGACTGGGGCGGCGTGGCGACCATGACCCGGCTGACCAACGACATCAGCCCGCAGTGGACCACCGACACCGGATCGAGCGGCTATCAGGGCGTCGCCGACATCATCGACGCCTCCGCCGACGCCACCCCCCGGGTGTCGGCGGGGCGGTGGACCGATCTCGACATGCTCGAGATCGGTGTCGGCACGAGTCTCACCGCGGCACAACAGCGCTCACACCTGGCCCTGTGGGCGATGATGGCCGCGCCGCTCGTGGCCGGCAACGACCTGACCGTCATGGACCCCGCGACCGCGGCGCTGCTGCGCACGCCGGGGGTCCTCGCGATCGACCAGGATCCGGGCGCGCATCCGGCGACGTCGACGACCGCCGACGGCAGCGTGCGCACCCGCGAACTCTCCGGTGGTCGGCGCGCGGTGTCGCTGAGCAATCGCGGCGCCACCGCGACGAAGATGTCGTTCACGCCGACCACATCCGGACCGGTGCACGACGCGTGGACCGGCGCGGTGGTCCCGGTCGGGTCCGACGGGACGATCACGGTCACCGTCGCGCCCGGCGACACCGCCCTTTTCGAGACGGCGCCGGGCGGCTCGGATCAGTAGTGGTAGGTGTCCGACGGTGCCGGCGCGTGATCGGGATCGTCGTGATCGGGATGGATCTCGATGCCGTAGGAGCGCGCGAGGTCGATGATCTTGGTCGCGCGTGCGATGCGCGGGAGGTCGGATCCGTTGCGGATCTCGCCTCCGTCGCGTTCGAACTCGGCGAAGAACTCGCGCGCCCAGGCGATCTCCTCCTGTGAGGGGGAGAGTCCCTCGTTGACCGCGGCGCACTGGTCCGGGGCCAGGCAGATCTTGCCGGTCATGCCGAACTCGGAACTGACCGCGGTCGCCTCGCTGAGCTTGAGCGCCGAGGAACCGACGGTCGGACCGTCGATCGCGCTGGGCAGATGCGCGGCCTTGGCGGCGATGGTGAACCGTGATCGGGCGTACGCCAGCGTGGCGGGCTGGTCGCCGAAACCGGTGTCTCGGCGGAAGTCGCCGATCCCGAACGCGAGCCGGAACGTCCCCTTCGCGGCCGCGATCTCGCTGATGCGCTCGAGGCCGCGCGCGGTCTCGACGAGGGCGACGATGCGCACCCCGGGGAGCTTCTTGGCGGTCTCGGTGACGTGGTCGACCGACTCGACCATCGCCAACATCACCCCGCCCACGGTGGCGCCACTCTCCCCCACCGCACGCAACGCGTCGAGATCGTCGGCCCACCAGGGCGTGCCGAAGCCGTTGACGCGGACCCAGTCCGAGTTGCCCGCCGCGATCCAGTCGATGACGTTGCCGCGAGCGGAGACCTTGTCCTTGGGGGCCACGGCGTCCTCGATGTCGAGGACGACGATGTCGGCTCGGGAGTGTGCGGCCGCCTGGAAACGGTCGGACGACACCCCGTTGACCAGGAGCCAGCTGCGGGCGAGCACGGGGTCGATGCGCGAGCCGATATCCTCGGCATCGACATCGCTGTCGGTTTTCGGTGGCGGGTTCATCGCCGACCATCGTCTCCCACCGGGACGGCCAGAGCAATCGAAGGGGCGCCGAACGTGGCAGAGCGAGACCAGCCGTCGGAGCGGGAGCTCACCGCCGCGGACTACCCGGTGCTGTGGCCGGTGACGACCCGCTGGGCCGACAACGACATGTACGGCCACCTCAACAACGCCGTGTACTACCAGCTCTTCGACACCGCGATCAACGGATGGATCATCGGCGCGACCGGCATCGACCCGGTCAGCGCGTCCGCACAGGGTGTGGTCGTCGAATCCGGCTGCAGGTACTTCCGTTCCGTCGAGTTCCCCCATCCGCTACGGATCGGGATCCGGGTGGCGCGGCTCGGGAACTCCAGCGTCACCTACGATCTGGGGCTCGTCGACGCCGAGGGCGACGACGCCACGATCGCCGCCCGGGGCAGCTGGGTGCACGTCTACGTCGACACCGACTCCCGGCGCCCGGTCGCCATCCCCCCACCGATCCGCAACCTGCTCGCGGGAGCAGAGACCGAGGCCCCGTCATGAAGATCGATGCAGCCGTTCTCGTCGAGTCCGGCCGGACCCGTCCCTACGCCGAATCCGAGCCGCTCGTCGTCACCGCCCTGGAACTCGACGATCCCGGTCCCGGGGAGATCGGTGTCCGGATCGAGGCCGCCGGCGTCTGTCACTCCGACCTGTCGGTGGTCGACGGCAACCGTCCCCGACCGCTGCCGATGGCGCTGGGCCATGAGGCGGCCGGGATCGTGGAGTCACTCGGCGCCGGCGTCGACGACATCGAGATCGGCACCCGGGTCGTGATGGCGTTCCTGCCACGGTGCGGTGAGTGCGCCGAATGTGCCACCGACGGACGCCTGCCCTGCGCCCCTGGATCGGCGGCAAACAACGCGGGCACCCTGCTGGGCGGTGACAAGCGTCTGCACGGAACCGACGACTCCGAGGTGTTCCATCACCTCGGCGTGTCCGGGTTCGCGACCCACGTCGTCGTCGACCGCCGCTCGGCGGTCGCCGTCGGCGCGGACGTCCCGCCGGAGGTGGCCGCGGTCCTCGGCTGCGCGGTGCTCACCGGCGGCGGCGCGGTCATCAACGCGGGTAAACCGTCGCAGGGCGACACGGTCATGGTGGTCGGACTCGGGGGCGTCGGCATGGCGGCCGTCCTGACCGCGGTGTCGTTGGGCACCGGGGACGTCATCGCCGTCGACTCACTGCAGGAGAAACTCGCCGCGGCCACCGCGGCGGGCGCGTCGGCGGTGTACACGCCTGCGGAACTGGTCGAGCAGGGCATCACCGCGGCGGTGGTCATCGAGGCGGCAGGCAACGCACGGGCGTTCGAGACCGCGGTCGCGGCGACCGCGGCGGGCGGCATCACCGTCACGGTGGGACTGCCCGCCCCCGACGCCCGCTCGTCGATCTCACCGCTGGGGCTGACCGCCCAGGCCCGCACGATCGTCGGCAGCTACCTGGGATCGGCCGTGCCGAGTCGGGACATCCCGATCTACGAGCAGCTGTGGCGTGAGGGCAAGCTGCCCGTCGAACAACTCATCTCTTCGCGTATCGCGCTGCGCGACATCAACGCGGCGATGGACTCGCTGGCCGACGGGGCCGCGATCCGCCAGGTGATCGTCTTCGATCAGGACTGATCGAGCGCAGGTGCCGGGGTGCGGTTCTTCTTGACGCGGTTGCGGATCACGAGCGCGATGATCGCGACCACGAACAACCCGATGAAGACGTACGACGTGTAGCCGAGATCCTTCTCGACGGTCTTGTACGACTTGCCCGCGATGTAACCCAACGAGCCGACGACGCACGCCCAGATGGTCCCACCGATCGCGTTGGCGATCACGAAGGTGCGCAGTCGGACGTCGGACATGCCCGCGAGCCCGGGGATGAGCGCGCGCAGCGCGGCGATCCACCGACCGAACAGCACCGCCACGGCACCGCGCTTGCGCAACGCCTCCCGACCGCGCTCCACGTGTTCGGGTTTGACCAGGCGCTTCGGGAGTTTCTCGAGCAGCGCCGCGCCCCAGCGCCGACCGACCTCGAATCCCACGAAGTCACCGATGATCGCGCCCGCGCAGGCCGCCACGAGCACCTGCCACAGCTCGAGTCGACCGCCGTTGGCGATCACGCCGGCGATGAGCACGGCGATCTCACCGGGCACCACCACACCCACGAAGATCGAGGCCTCGAGGGCCGGGAACAGGAAAGCCATCAGCAGGGCCACCCACGGGGGGAGGTCCAGCAGCCATTCGACCAGTGCATCGATCACCCGTTGACGATAGCCGCACCACGATGCGGTGCGGCCGGTCGAGCGATCCAGCAGTTAGCGCGGGTAAAAACGACTGATTCAGTCGCTGTGTTACCGCATCGAAAACAAATCCGTCGTTCGAGCGCGGACTGGGTGCGGAAATCGTAGTGTCTGCGCATGGCCGTATCAAAGCCGGTGTCCACGCTGCCGGCACCGTCGTCCGACAAAGGACTCCGAGCGGGATCCCTGGGGCTCGTCGGGAACGTGGTGATCGGGTTGTCGGCGGTCGCACCGGCCTACAGCCTCGCCGCCACCCTGGGCTTCGTGGTCGCCGAGGTGGGGACCAAGGCCCCGGCGATGTTCGTCCTCGCCTTCATCCCGATGCTGCTCATCGCCTTCGCCTACCGCGAACTCGGTGAGGACACCCCCGACTGCGGCACCACGTTCACGTGGGCGACCAAGGCGTTCGGACCCTGGATCGGCTGGATGGGCGGCTGGGGCCTCGCGGTCTCGGCGATCATCGTGCTGGCCAACGTCGCCGAGATCGCCGCGATCTACATGTTCAAGTTCCTCGGACTCGAGTCGCTGGCCGACAACCTGCTCGTCAAGGTCGGTGTCGGGTGCTTCTTCATCATCGCGATGACGTGGGTGAGCATCCGCGGCATCCTGATCAGCGAGCGGATGCAGAACGTCCTCATCGCGGTGCAGTTCGGGGTGCTGATCGTCGCCAGCGTCATCGCCCTGGTGAAGGTCGGCTTCGACAAGGCCGGTCCGCAGGCCATCACCCCGAGCTGGAGTTGGCTGTGGCCCAGCGGGGTCTCGTCCTCGTCGCTCGCGGCAGCCATCATCCTGTGCATCTTCATCTACTGGGGCTGGGACGCCTGCCTGGCCGTCGGCGAGGAGACCAAGGACTCGACCAAGACCCCCGGACGCGCAGCCGTTCTCACCACACTGATCCTGGTCTGCACGTACGTCCTCGTGGCCTACGCGGTGCAGGCATTCGCGGGTTTCGGCGACACCGGCATCGGCCTCAACAATCCCGACAACACCGACGACGTCCTCACCATCCTGGGCAAGCCCGTGGCCGGCGTCGTGATGTCGTCGCTGCTGCTGCTCACCGTGTCGATCTCGGCGCTGTCGTCCACGCAGTCGACGATCCTGCCGACTGCCCGGGGGACCCTGTCGATGGCGGTCTACAAGGCGATCCCGCAGCGATTCGCCAAGGTCCACCCCCGGTACATGACGCCGGCGTTCGGTACCGCGGTCATGGGTGCCGCCGCGTTGTTCTTCTACCTGGTGTTGGCGTTGGCCAGCGAGAACACGCTCGGCGACTCGGTGTCGTCGCTCGGACTCGCGGTCGCCTTCTACTACGGCATCACCGCCTACGCCTGCGTCTGGTATTTCCGACGCTCGCTGTTCACGTCCGTCCGACACTTCTTCATGCGGGGCCTGTTCCCGCTGCTCGGAGCGCTCGCGATGACGTGGGCGTTCGTGCAGAGCTCCATCGACATGATCAAGCCCGACTACGGCTCGACGTCGTTCGGCGGGATCGGTGGCGTGTTCATCCTCGGGGTCGGCATGCTGGTCCTGGGCATCCCGCTGATGCTGCTGTGCGTCGCCGGCGGCAAGGACTTCTTCCGCGGCAAGACCCTCAACGCCACCACCGAGGTCAAGGTCCCCGATGTCTACTGACACCCACCCCCGCATCACCGTCGGCTATCTCGCCACGCAGTCCGGCGACGACGGGGTCGCGCTCGCGGTCGCGCTGGCCGAATCCACCGGCGCCGCGGTCGATCTCGTGTGCGTGGTTCGATCCGAGGAACCCGACGGCACGCCCGGTCGCGCCGCCTACCAGGACATGCTCGTCGCGCGGGCGCAGGAGTGGCTGGCGCAGGGGGCGAAGCTGGTACCCGAGGCAGTCGGGGTGGAACTGCATGCGCCGGTGGCCGAGTCGTTCACGGAGGGGCTGATCGATTTCGCCGCCGCCACCGGGGCCGACATGATCGTCGTCGGCGGGACTCGAGATGGGCTGTTCGGGCGACACACCCTCGGCTCGATCAGCTCCGAACTGGTGCACTGCTCCCCGCTGCCGGTCGCGCTGGCCCCCCGCGGATATTCCGATCGCGCGGATGTCCCGCTCACGTCGGTCACCGTGGCGGTACCCACCACGACCCGTGGCGACAACCCGCTCCCGTTCGCGCTGTCCCTCGCCGAGAAGGCCGGGATGTCGATCCGGCTGGTGTCGCTGGTGTCGTTGGACGACGGGCCGTTGGCCGATTCAGAGACCTCGTCGCAGACCCGCGTGCGTCACGTGGCGGCGGCCACGGCCATCCTCGACGAGGCACGCGACGGTGCCGAGACAACGCAGAAGATCGAATCCGTTGTCGCCGAGGGTGACACCCTCGACGAGGCGATGGAGATGCTGCGGTGGACCGAGGGCGACATCGTCGCGGTCGGCTCGGCCCGACTGGGGCCACCGAGCCGCGCGTTCCTCGGATCCACCGCCGCACGCATCCTGCGCGGAACCACCGCGCCGATCATCGTGGTCCCCAAGTCGGGCGAGTGATCGCCCGGCGGACGGGCTATGCGCCGGTGGTCGCCGCTGCGAGGCGTCCGAGGGAGTCCTCGAGTTCCTTCTCGCTGACCAGCGGGAAGGAGATCTGCTTGAGCAGTTCCTTGTCGGTGACGTTCGACCAGTCGTAGGTCTGACGCACGAGGGTGGCGTCGGGTCCCTGGGGCTCGAGCTCCCACAGCCACTCCCACCCGGGAGGCTCGGTGCCCGCGGGCGCGGTCTTCCATGCGAGCAGCTTGTCGTTGACGAAACCGCTGACGTGGTTGTCGGTCTTGTACTCGCCGCCCATGTGCGGACCGTCCATGTTCATGGTGAAGACGTCGCCGACCTTGCTGATCCGCTCGCCGTTCTCATCACCGCGGACGAACCCGGATCCGTCGAGTTCGACGTGGCGTTTCGGATTGGACAGGATCTCGAAGATGTCCTTCGCGGATGCGTCGATGAGACGCTCGACCGTGACACTCGTCTGATTGCTCATGCAATCCAACGTACGCGAATCGTTCTGCCGTCGAAACCGTCACGGAGCGATCAGCTGTCGAACCCGATCGCGGAGCGATCAACTGTCGAAACCCAGTCCGACGGCATCCATGGCGCGCAGCCACAGTCCGCGACGGCCCTTCCGTCGGTCGGACCTCGCGAACTCCTTGCGGGTGATGGTTATCCCGATCCAGCGCAACGGTTCCGGCGGGAACGGGATGGGCCGGCTGCGGACCATGGCACTGCGGGTGCGTTCGGTGTCCCGGCCGTCGACGAGATCGAGTGCGGTGCGCGCGCCGAAATGTGCTGCGCCGACACCGAGTCCGGTGAAACCGAGGACCGACACGACCCGGCCGCCCATACTCGTGTCCCAGAAGGCCGAGAACCGCGAACAGGTGTCGATGGCCCCGCCCCACACGTGGCTGATCCCGATCCCGTCGAGCTGCGGGAACATCTGCAGCAGGTGCTCGGCGAGCAGCGCGAACTCGGCGTCGTCGTACGCGTGGCGTGGATCGTGGTCCGAACCGTAGTGGTAGACCGCGTCCCATCCACCGAACAGGATGCGGTCGTCGACGGTCAGTCGGAAGTAGTGGAACCGGGATCCGCTGTCGGC
The DNA here is from genome assembly GCF_024171815.1 of Williamsia maris. Taxonomy (GTDB): domain Bacteria; phylum Actinomycetota; class Actinomycetes; order Mycobacteriales; family Mycobacteriaceae; genus Williamsia_A; species Williamsia_A maris. The sequence goes on from NZ_JAMTCJ010000001.1 coordinate 165,859, forward strand.
CAACCCCTCCCGACCCGACCATCCGATGGCGGCCCGTTGCTCGGCGGTGAGCGGTTCGGTCATCAGGACGTAGTCCCACACCGGGACCATCGCCCAGCGGTTGCGCCGCAGCAGCGGCCGTGTGGCGGCGGTGGCCACGACGACGCGGCCTGCGGTGATGGTGCCTGCGGCGGTCCGCGCGCGGATCGAGCCCCGCCTGCGCCGCAGCGACACGATCTCGGTGTTCTCGACGATCCGGACACCGAGACGTTCGGCCGCGGCGGCCAGACCCCACGCGAGCTTGGCCGGGTCCACCATCATCACGTTCGGATCGTGTGCGGCGGCGGCGACCATCGGCGAGTTCACCCTCGCCCTGGCCTCGTCACGGCCGTAGAAGGTGGCCGGTTGGTCGTAGAGCAGGGCCTCGGTGACGTGTTCGCGGACATCGTCGACCTGCCAGTCGAAGTTCGCGATGTCCAGTTCCCCGACCCGTTCGGCGGCGGCGTCGACACCGAGCCGCTCCAGGGCCGCCTCGATGTCGTCGAGGGTCTCGACACCGAAACGCAGCAGGGTCGGCAACTCGTCGCGATATCGCGCAACCCCGTTGGCGAGGCCGTGGGTGAGGCTGGCCGAGCAGAACCCGCCGTTGCGGCCCGACGCACCGTCGGCGATGCGTGCGCCCTCGACGAGCAGGATCCGCCGATCCGGGTTCTCCTCCGCGGCCTGCACGGCGGTCCAGAGCCCGGTGAACCCGCCGCCGACGATCAGCAGGTCGGTGTCGGTGTCGGTGTCGGTCCCCAGACCCGGACGTGCGGCGGGTCGTTCGGGACGGTCCAGCCAGTAGGGTGCGCGGACCGCGTCTGCCACCATCGCGGCCCCGCGCTGGGTCGGCTCCTCGAGCCATGCCGACATCGCGGTCACCCCTCGCTCGGCAGGGTGAACACCGTGCGGTGCCAGTCCTTGTGGGCCACGCCGGTGATGTCGCTCATCACGTGTTTGACGCTGAGGTACTCGTCGAGCGAGTAGGCGGACATGTCCTTGCCGAACCCGGAGGCGCCGAAGCCGCCGTGCGGCATCTCGCTGACGATGGGGATGTGGTCGTTGATCCACACGCAGCCGGCGTGGATCTCACGTCCGGCGCGCTGCGCGCGGTAGACGTCCCGGGTCCACGCCGACGCCGCCAAGCCGAAGTCGGTGTCGTTCGCGCGCCGGATCGCATCGTCGTCGTCGTCGAACGCGCTGACCGTGAGCACCGGCCCGAAGACCTCGTCGCGGTAGACCTCCGCGTCCTCACCGACGTCGGCCAGCAGGGTGGGCGGGTAGTACGCGCCGGGCCCGTCCGGTACCGATCCCCCGGTGACCGCCCGGATCCCGGAATCGGTGGCGCGCGCGACCATCGCGGCCACCTTGTCGCGGTGCGCCCGGGAGATCAGCGGACCCATGTCGGTCGCGGGGTCGGACGGATCGCCCACACGCACGCGGGCCATCAACTCACCCACCCCGGCGACGAAGTCGTCGTAGAGATCCCGTGCCACGATCGCGCGGGTGGCCGCGGTGCAGTCCTGCCCGGCGTTGATGAGCGACCCGGCGACCGCGCCGTGGACGGCCGCGGTGAGGTCGGCGTCGTCGAACACCACGAAGGGCGCTTTTCCGCCGAGTTCGAGTTGTACGCGTGTGCCGTTCGTGGCCGCAGCCGCCATCACGCGCCGTCCCACACCGGTGGAGCCGGTGAAGGTCACGACGTCGACGCCGCGATGGCCCGCGAGATGCGCGCCCACCTCCGCGCCGGTCCCGGTGAGGACGTTGAGCACGCCGTTCGGCACACCGGCCTCGGTCGCCAGGGCGGCGAGGCTGATGGTGGTCAGCGGGGTCAGCTCCGCGGGTTTGAGGACCACCGTGCAGCCGGCGGCCAACGCGGGCATCACCTTCCACACGGCCATGCCGAGGGGATAGTTCCACGGCGTGATCGACGCGACGACACCGATCGCCTCCCGCCGGATCGACGAGGTGTGGTCGGCGGAGTACTCGGCGCTGGCCTTGCCCTCGAGATTGCGTGCGATTCCGGCGAAGAAGTCGGTGTTGTCGACGGCGCCGGGCAGGTCGAACTCGGTCGCCAGGCGGATGGGCTTGCCGGTCTGCGACACCTCCTCGGCCGCGAAGGCGTCCGAGTCGCGTTCGATCAGCCGCGCCAGGCGCCCGAGGACGGTGCTGCGCTCACCCGGGGTGGCACCGGCCCAGTCGGGGAGGGCGGCGCGCGCGACGGCCACCGCGGCGTCGACGTCGGCGGCGGTCGCGAGCGCCATGTACGCGACCGGCCGGTCCGTCGCGGGATCGATGACGGTGTGCTGGGCGCCGGTGGCGACGAACGCGGCACCGGACACCCAACCTGCGGGCAGAGTGGTCGACATGGCCTGATGGTAGGCGACCGAAGACGGAATCCGCCACGAAAGTGACCATTGAACGACCGAATCGGCGGCTTTTCTTGCGGAAAACTACGGAATCCGTCACCATGGCCACGTGGCCAAGGACCTCGATCATGTCTCGAAACAGATCATCGAGGCGTTGCAGACCGACGGTCGTCGGTCCTACGCATCGGTGGGCAAGTCGGTCGGTCTGTCCGAGGCAGCCGTCCGCAATCGCGTCCAGAAGCTCAGCGACAGTGGCGTTCTGCAGATCGTCGCGGTCACCGATCCGTTGCAGGTGGGCTTCGCCCGGCAGGCGATGATCGGTATCCGCTGCACCGGCGACTCGGTGGTGCTCGCCGAGAAGCTCGCCGAGATCGACGAGATCGACTACGTGGTCCTGACCGCCGGATCGTTCGACATCATGATCGAGGTGGTGTGCGAGGACGACGACGGCCTGCTCGAACTGCTGAACCAGAAGGTCCGCACTCAACCGGGCGTGACCGGCACGGAGACGCTCGTCTACCTGAAACTCGTCAAACAGCAATACAACTGGGGTACCCGATGACAACCACACCACTTCCCGTCACGTCCGACTCCGATGCGGCAGGTACCGATCTCGGGGCCCGCAGCGCCCGACACCTGTGGGGGCATTTCGCCCGCCACGGCGAGGGCATCACCCCACCGGTCATCACCCGGGGCGAGGGTGTCCGCATCTTCGACGACCGCGGACGGAGCTACATCGACGGCCTGTCGGGCCTGTTCGTGGTGCAGGTCGGCCACGGCCGGGAGGAACTCGCCCGCGCCGCCGCGAACCAGGCGCAGACCCTTGGGTTCTTCCCGCTGTGGTCCTACGCGACGCCACCCGCGATCGAACTCGCGGAGCGCTTGGCCCACTACGCCCCCGGCGACCTCAACCGCGTCTTCTTCACCACCGGCGGCGGCGAGGCGGTCGAGAGCGCGTGGAAGTTGGCCAAGAAGTACTTCAAGCTCAAGGGAAAGCCGTACAAGCACAAGGTGATCTCGCGTGCGGTCGCCTACCACGGCACCCCGCAGGGAGCGCTCGCGATCACCGGGATCCCGGCGATGAAGCAGGATTTCGAACCCCTGACCCCCGGCGCGTTCCGCGTCCCGAACACGAACATCTACCGCGCCACCGAACACGGCGACGACCCGAAGGCGTTCGGACGCTGGGCCGCTGACCGGATCGCCGAGGCCATCGAGTTCGAGGGACCGGAGACGGTGGCCGCGGTGTTCCTCGAGCCGGTGCAGAACGCGGGCGGATGCTTCCCGCCCCCGCCCGGATACTTCGAACGGGTACGCGAGATCTGCGACGAGTACGACGTGTTGCTGGTGTCGGACGAGGTGATCTGCGCCTTCGGACGGATCGGCTCGATGTTCGCCTGCGACGACTTCGGCTACGTCCCCGACATCATCACGTGCGCAAAGGGAATGACGTCGGGGTACTCCCCCATCGGCGCCATGATCGCCAGCGACCGACTGTTCGAGCCGTTCGACGACGGCATCACCTCGTTCGCGCACGGCTACACCTTCGGCGGACACCCGGTCTCGGCGGCGGTCGCGTTGGCGAACCTCGACATCTTCGAGCGCGAGGGCATCAACGACAACGTCAAGAACAATGCCGGCGCGTTCCGCTCGACCCTGGAGCGGCTGAAGGATCTGCCGATCGTCGGCGACGTCCGCGGCGAGGGCTACTTCTACGGGATCGAACTGGTCAAGGACCAGGCGACCAAGGAGACGTTCACCGCCGACGAGTCCGAGCGGGTGCTGCGCGGGTTCCTGTCGCACGCCCTGTTCGAGGCGGGGCTCTACTGCCGCGCCGACGACCGCGGCGATCCGGTGGTGCAGCTCGCACCCCCGCTGATCTGTGGTCAGTCGGAGTTCGACGAGATCGAGCAGATCCTGCGCTCGGTGCTCACCGAGGCGTACTCGCTGATCTGAGGTAGGTGACGGTGCCCGCCATTGCGCCTCTCGGCAGAAGGCCGCTCGTGGCGGCAAATGGGGTGGTACCCGGGGCAGTGGGTCGGGCACCGTCATGGGTGCTCAACCCACGTGCGCGCACCGGTATTCCGCCTACCCTGGGACCATGTCCGATGCCCAGCTCCCCCTGCCCGGGACGGCCCTCGTCTTTGCCCCCACCCCGACCGACGCCGGCAGACGCGTCGTCATCTCCGCGCACGGCCTGACCTCGAGTCGTTCCGACGAGGACGCCGGCGGCATCTTCGACTGGTCTGCCGTCGACGACGTCGACACACAGCTCGTGCGGTACGACGCACGAGGTCACGGCGAGTCCAGCGGACGCCCCGAACCGGCCGACTACGCGTGGACCACGCTGGCCGACGACCTCCTGGCGCTGATCGACGCGGTGTCGCCGGACGCCCCGGTCGACGCCATCGGCGCCTCGATGGGAACGGCGACCATCCTGTGGGCCGCACTCCGCCGCCCCGACCGGTTCCGACGGCTGGTGCTCGCGATCCCGCCCACCGCGTGGCAGACGCGAGCCGCCCAGGTCGAGGGATATCTGGCCGCGGCGGTGATCGCGGAGCAGCACGACATCGACGCGTTCGTCGCTGCGATGGCCGAGCAGCCGCAGGCGGAGATCCTCACCGCGGGCGGATGGGCGGACGAGCCTAAGCGGCCGTCGGTGGGCATCGACCTGCTGCCGTCGGTGCTGCGCGGGGCCGCCATCTCCGATCTCCCCGACACCGCGGAGTTGGCCGGTCTGGGGCACCCGACGTTGCTCCTGCCGTGGGCCACCGACCCCGGACACCCCGTGAGCACGGCCGAGTTGCTGGCCGACACGCTGGCCGCGTCGACCCTCGAGGTCGCCGAGGACCCCGACGCCATCCGCGGCTGGGGTCGCCGGGCCGCCGAGTTCTTACGGTCCTGATATACCGGGTTTGCGTTCGTTCGCGCGGTACGTTCGACAGCAATGTCCCCGGTCTCGCACTCGTTCCGCGTTCTCGTCGCGTCCGCCCTGCTCGCGGCGTGTGTCGCGGTCGGGGCACCCGCCCAGGCCGACCCCGTGGTCGCGACCCCCGATGTCGCCGCGCCCTCCACCCCGAACACCGAACGCTGTCCGTACCGGTCGCAGCCCGCGGCCGCGGTCGATTCCTCGGAGGTGCCACCGGCCGGCCAGGCCGCCCCCGCGCCGCTGCCGGTCCCCGATCCCACGGTCGGAGGTGAGCGACTCTCGGCGTGTGGCGTCGTGACGGCCGGGTCACCGAATGCCATCCCGCGTGGCATCACCTCGGCCGGCTGGCTCGTCGCCGACGCCGGATCGGGCGCGGTCCTCGCGGCCAAGGACCCGCACGGTCGCTACCGACCGGCCAGCACCATCAAGACCCTGCTGGCGTTGGTCGCGCTCGACGAACTCGACCTCGACAAGGTCGTCATCGGGACGCGGGAGGACTACGGCATGGAGGGTGACTCCGCAGGCATCGGTCCCGGCGGCACCTACACCGTGCGGCAGTTGTTGCAGGGCCTGCTGATGGTGTCGGGAAACGACTGCGCCAACGCCCTCGCCCGCGAACTGGGCGGTTACGACGTCGCCGTCGGCAAGATGAACGAGATGGCGCACGACCTCGGCGCCGAGGACACCCGCGCCGCGTCGCCGTCCGGCCTCGACGCCCCCGGGATGAGTACGTCGCCCTACGATCTGGCCCTCGTCTTCCGTGCGGCGCTGAAGAACTCGACGTTCCGCGAGCTCGTGTCGAACGTGAGCGCGCCGTTCCCGGGATACCCGAAACTCGCCGACGTCCCCGGCGACAAGGATCATCCCGGGTATCTGATGCAGACGCAGAACCGACTGTTGCTCGACCAGTACCCCGGCACGATCGGCGGGAAGACCGGTTACACCGACGATGCCCGTAAGACGTTCGTCGGCGCGGTCGAGCGGGACGGCCGGAGCCTGATCGTGGTGCAGATGTACGGCCTCAACGAGGCCGGCGATTCGTACTGGGATCAGGCGAAGGCGCTACTGGACCTCGGATTCGCAACCGGCGCACAGGCGTCGGTGGGGACACTGGTGTCGGGCCCCGCGGGTGCCGGCGCGTCGACCTCGCCGTCGGCGTCTGCCGGCGCGGACCGGTCGGGGAATCTGGCGTACCCCTCGTCCCCCGACGGGCCCGGCGGTTCGGACTGGACCGACCGACTGCTGTTCGGCGGTATCGGAGTACTCGTCGTGATCGGTCTGGTCTACGCCGCGATCCGCGTCAACCGCCGCTCCCACTGAGCGGCGCTGACAGCTACCTCCGGCGCGAGCGGAACCGCGAGAACGTCAGCGCCGCAACCGCACCGGCGGCGATCGACGCCGCGACGGCGGTGGGCGACGGCTCCGGTCGGACCACCACGGTCGGCGCGATGGTGACGGGGTCGGGGACCGCCGTCTGCTCGAAGCGGGCGTTCGCCTCGTCGGTGGCCGCCCAGGCCGTGGCGAACAGGATGATGCGGGTGGTGAAGAACGCGAACACCATGATGCCGATGATCGGGCCGAAGGTCGCGCCCGCGGGGCCGCTGGTGACGCCCTTGAGGTAGAAGGTCGCGATGAACTTGAAGACCTCGAAGACGACGGCGGTGAGCAGACCCGCCTTGACCGCGTTGCGGTACGGCAGCGGGATCCGCGGCAGCCGCGCGATGACCCAGGTGAACAGCAGCGTCGAGGCGGCGAGTGAGACCACGATCGACAGCACCCGGATCAGGATGGACACACCTGGCAGGTGGTCGAGATTGACCAGCTCGAGGAGCTTGGTGGTCAGGCCACTGCCCGCGAGCGCGGACAGTCCGAACGACACCACCAGGGCCACGAACAGTCCGAGCAGCGCTCCGAGGTCACCGACCTTGGTCTTGACGAACGACGACGACGGCGGCTCGGTCCCCCACTGCACGGTCAGCGCGTTGCGCAGGTTCGCCATCCACCCGAGGCCGGAGTAGATCGCGAGAACCAGCCCGATGACACCGATCGACGCACGCGACGAGATGGCCTGGTCCATCAGGTCCTGTAGCTGGTTGCCCATGTCGCCCTGGACCGAGTCGGCGATCTTGTTCTTCGCGTCGTCGAGAAGGCCGGGGCTCGCCGTGAACACGAAGCCGGCCGCGGCGAACCCGATCATCAGCAGCGGGAACAGCGCCAGGATGCTGAAGTACGTCGCACCCGCGGCGAAGAAGTCGCCCTTGCTGCTCTGATAGCGGCCGCCTGCGCGGACCAGATGGTCCAGCCACGGATACCTCGCCCGCAACGTCTCCAGGCGGGATGGTGTGTCGTCGGAGGACTCCGCGGTCTCGGGGGTCGTGGTCTTCTGCGTGTCGGCCATCATCGCTCCCTGCTCGTCGGCGGGTGGGCTGCTGCGTGCCTCACCGAGCTACGTCCTCGGCAGGAACCCCACCCTGTCATAGGCGGTTGCCAGCGTCTGCGCGGCCACGTCACGTGCCCGTGCTGCTCCGCGCGCCAGGATCGCGTCGAGCTCGCCCCGGTCGGCGAGCAACTCGGCGACCCGACCCCGCAACGGCTCGACGAACTCGACGAGTGCGTCGGCGGTCTCGACCTTGAGATCCCCGTATCCCTTGCCCTCGTATCCGGCCACCAGGTCGGCGATCGGGGTTCCGGTGAGGGCGGACTGGATGGAGAGCAGGTTGGACACACCGGGCTTGTTCTCGACGTCGAACCGGATCTCACGCTCGTTGTCGGTGACCGCGGACCGGATCTTCTTCGCCGATCGCTTCGGCTCGTCGAGCAGGTTGATCAGTCCGGCGTCACTGTCGGCCGACTTGCTCATCTTCGCGGTCGGGTTCTGCAGGTCGTAGATCTTGGCCGTCTCGGTGACGATGTGCGCGGTGGGGACGACGAACGTCTCCCCGAACCGGGAGTTGAACCGCTGGGCCAGGTTTCGGGTCAGCTCGAGATGCTGGCGCTGGTCCTCCCCGACCGGTACGCGATCGACTCCGAAGGCCAGGATGTCCGCGGCCATCAGGATCGGGTAGGTGAACAGTCCGACGCCGGCGGTGTCGACGCCCTGCTTGGCCGACTTGTCCTTGAACTGGGTCATCCGGCTCGCCTCGCCGAATCCCGTGATGCACGACAGCACCCAGGTCAGCTGGGCGATCTCCGGGACGTGTGACTGCACGTAGACGGTCGCGCGCTCGGGATCGACACCGACGGCGAGCAACTGGGCGACGCTGACGTGCGTGCGCTCACGCAGCGCGGCCGGATCGTGCGGCGCGGTGATCGCGTGCATGTCCGGGATGAAGTAGAACGCCTCGAAGTCGTCCTGGAGCGCCACCCACTGCCGAACCGCGCCCAGGTAGTTGCCGAGGTGGAACGAGTCGCTGGTGGGCTGGATACCGGACAGTACCCGGGGGCTGGTCATGGTTGTCGATTCTTCCATCCGTGCACAAACAGGTTTTCAGGCGTACTCGACGGTGACCGGCGCGTGGTCGGACCAGCGCCGGTCGTAGGCCTCCGCCCGCTCCACGCGTGTCGAGGTCGCGAGCTTCGCCGCCGCCGCGTTGGCCAGGTGGTAGTCGATCCGCCAGCCCGAATCGTTGTCGAAGGCCTTGCCGCGCCACGACCACCACGAATACGGTCCCGGCTCGTCACCGCTCAGCGAGCGCACCACATCGGTCCACCGACCGGAGAGCAGGTCGGCGATCCACTGCCTCTCCTCGGGGAGGAACCCGGGGCTCTTCGAGTTCGTCTTCCAGGCCTTCAGATCGAGCTCGGTGTGTGCGATGTTCCAGTCGCCGCCCACGACGACCGCACGGCGTTTGCGCGCGGCCGTGTCGAGGTGTGCGGCGAACGAGTCCATGAACCGGAACTTGTCGTCCCGCTTGGGTCCGTCGGAGGCGCCTTTGGGCAGGTACAACGACCCCAGGGTGAGCGGGGGTCGGTCGTCGGCGGCGGCGAAATCCGCCTCCAGGTACCGGCCGGTGTGATCGAACTCGTCATCACCGAATCCCCGGCGCACCGCGGTGGGTGCGACGGTGCTCAACACCCCGACACCGGCGTGGCCCTTGACCGAGGAGTCGACCATCGACAGGTGCCAGCCGTCGTCGAGGGCCGGGGCCAGGGCCTCACGGGCCTGCTCCTCGGTGGCGCGGATCTCCTGCATCAGCACGAAGCGCACGCCCGTCGGCGCACCCAACCAGGGCAACATCCCGGGGTTGTGCGGATTGCGTTCCTTGACCGCGGCGCGGACGCCGTTGACGTTGGCTGTGGTGATCGTGAAGGGCACGGCCGCGAGACTAGTGGACGCCTACCGGCGTATCGATTTCGGCCGCAACGGAGTTCGCCTTGTCCGTGGTGCGCCGCTGCGCGAACACCGCCACCGCGAGCATGACCAGCCCGGCGACCCCGAGCCCCGCCCCGAGCACCGACGGCGCGCGATAGCCGAACCCGCCTGCGATGACCAGACCACCGAGCCACGCGCCGCCGGCGTTGGCGACGTTGAGCGCCGAGTGGTTCAGAGCGGCGGCCAGGGTCTGGGCGTCGTCGGCGACATCCATGAGTCGGGTCTGCAGGGCCGGCACCAACGCCGAGCCGGTCACGCCGACGACGAAGACCAGGACCAGCGCAGTCCAGACGTTGCCCGCCACGGCGACGAACGCCAGCAGGGCGACGACGATCGAGACCAGTCCGGCCACGAGGGTCCCGACGACGTTGCGGTCGGCGAGCGCTCCGCCGACGATGTTGCCCACGACCATGCCGATCCCGAACAGCATCAGCGCGATCGGGACGAGTCCACCGGGTAGTCCGGAGACGTCGGTCAGGGTGGTGTGGATGTAGGTGTAGAACGCGAACATGCCGCCGAAACCGACGATCCCGATCAGCAGGGTGAACCACACCTGCGGGCGGGCGAGGGCGCCGAGCTCGGTCATCGGGTTGCTCATGGTCATGCCCGTGAGCGGGGGCAGGTAGCGGATCAGCGCCGCGATGGTGAGCAGTCCGATGACGACGACGACACCGAACGCGGTCCGCCAGCCGAGGGAGTCGCCGAGCCAGGTCGCGGCCGGGACACCGACCACGTTGGCGACCGACAGGCCCATCATCACCTGGCCGACGGCCTTGGCGCGGCTGCCCGCACCGGCGAGGTGGGCCGCGACCAGCGCGGCGACACCGAAGTACGCACCGTGCGGCAGACCCGCGACGAACCGGGCCGCCATCAACGTCCCGTAGGTGGGCGCGAAGACCGTCGCGGCGTTGCCCACGACGAACGCGACCATGAGTGCGATGAGCAGGGTCCGTCGGGACATCCGTGCGGTCGCTGCGGCGATCAGGGGTGCGCCCACGACCACGCCGAGCGCGTACGCGGAGATGACGTGGCCGGCAGTGGGTTCGCTGATGTCGAGCGAACCGGCGATGTTGGGGAGCAGTCCCATCGACACGAACTCGGTGGTTCCGATGCCGAAGCCGCCGAGGGCCAGCGCGAGGATCGCGACCCGTCGGGTGCGGGTCACCGCCGCAGAGGTCGAGTCGGCGTCGGTGTGCAGCGCGGTGGTCATGGCGCAGTCCTTTCACACAGGATGAACCGTCAGGTCCGCTTGCGATGAGAGGGCGCACACCAGCGGGCGCCACGAGTCACCTCAACGGCCGACCGTGTGAGAAAGATTCCGTAGAGGCGGGTGAGTTGCTTCACACCCGGCCCGGTTCAGGATGCGGCAGCGGCGCCGGTGTCGGAGTCGTGAGTGGTCGACGACTGGTCCGGGTGGGAGGTGGGCGACGGCGTGTTCGTCGTGCGGTCGGGGGTCGCGCTCGACGGCGACGGCTTCGCCGAGCTCGACGGGGCGGGAGACGGCCGGAACCTCGTGAGGACCTCACCGAGCCGGTGCTGCACGGCTGTACGCAGAGGACCGGTAGGGGTGCTGCTCGGGGGCGGGGTCGTCGGGCGCGGGGTCGCCGGGCTCGGGTCGACGTTCGAGGTCACCTCAGGCGGCATGGGCGTCGTCGGGGGGTCAGCGTTCGCGGCGGGACCCTGAACGGGTGCGGTGGCGGGCACATCGCCGACGACGCGGTCCCGGACGACCGCGGTCCAGTCGGCGACGAACCGGACCGGGAACCGGGCGATCCCACGAAGGGAGACGAGCAACCGCGCCTGCGATGCCGGGTCGCCCCGGAGCGCGGTACCGATCGTCAGGAGATCGGGGAGCGTCGCCCCGTGGCCCAGGTCCGGGTATTGCAGCCCCCTGGCCTGGAAGAACGCGACCACCGGTGCAAACCGCGCCAGTTCGGGGTACCCGAGCGGAATGTAGAAGGTGGGTACGCCGTCGAGGGCATGCACCCCGACGCCGGCGAGCAGGATCGACAAGGCCGTCGGCCTCGCCATCAGGACCGATCCGGTGGGCATGGCACCGTGTCCGAGAGCCGTGGGGTCCGCCATGTACTGGCCGTACTCGAAATGCTTGGTCCCGAACCCGAGCAGGGCGTCGATGGCACCGAGTGGATCGTGCAGCGGGTCGGGTAGATCGCAGATGGGGTCCCCGTCGACACACACGTCGAGTACGGGGATGTCTCCGTATCCTCCGGGTCCTCGCGGTCCGCGCATACCGAGGCCCGGAATGACGCCGATCATCGACAACTCGACTCCGCGCCCTCGTGCATCGCCGGTCCGCCGCGGATCGGAGTACAGCTCACCGGACACGATCGGTGCACCCTGGCTGTCGCGGGTTGCGACCGATGAGTGCGGGTCGGTGGCGAGCGCGTGCAGTTCATCGCCGGCGATGGCCGCGCCCTGCGAGTAACCCACGATGACGACCGGGCTCTCTGCGCACCCGGAAGTGGCCCGGTAGCTGACCACACCGTCGTGCACGGCTGTGCGGCCGGCGGCCGCGCTCGCCGCATAGGAGGTCGCGCCCAATGGCCACACCGTCGCGGGGTAATTCACGTGCTCGACGTCGTAACCGGGGTAGCGCCCGGCTATCTCCCTGGTGTGGTAATTCGACGGGTCATCATTTGTTCCGTCGACGATGAACACTTTTCCCGACGTCGGGCAGGTGGAGTGCTGGGTATCCGCTGCGGACGCCACATCCGCCTGGAACAGCACCAACACGGCCGGTATCGACACAGACAGAACGGCGAGCGCGAGTCGAGCCTGCAGGATTCTCACTACGGAAACCACTTTCCTACGGTGCCGGGTACGAGCACCCGTGATTCCCGAGAATATGGCCTCGCGCCATTGTGTGAAATCGTTCGAACGCGCGAACAATCAGCGCGAACAATACACACATGAAAGCATTGAATGTATTTTCGCTAACATTCTTCTCCACTCGACGCGAGGTCGTGGCGACCCCCTCCGCACCGACCTCCTCGACCGTTGGAATGCAAGGCAGCGGGCGGTTGCGATCGGGGTGCGTCAGAGCCTTCCGTCCGTGAATTCCCGGTGTTATATCCTTGACGCCAGGTCATGAGTGTCAGCGACAAGCCCCGGCTAGCTGATCGGCAACCCTCCAACCGCGGTGGGGTGCTCCGGGTGATTGACCGGGTTGTGGACGCCCACCGCACGCGGTGGGGCCACGGCAAGCGCGGGTCCGAAGGTCGGACCCACATCGGGCACTGTTGCCCGGCCGACCGAAAGAGAGCTCCTTTCAGATGTCTGACCTCCCGTACGACGGCACCCTCGAGCCCGAGGATCCCACCCTGAACTGGTCCTTCGAGACCAAGCAGATCCATGCCGGCCAGACCGCAGACGCGGCCACCTCGGCACGCGCACTGCCGATCTACCAGACCACCTCGTACACGTTCCGCGACACCCAGCACGCCGCCGACCTCTTCGGACTCGCCGAGCCGGGCAACATCTACACCCGCATCATGAACCCGACGCAGGATGCCGTCGAACAGCGCATCGCCGCTCTCGAGGGCGGCGTCGCGGCGCTGCTCGTGGCGTCCGGTCAGGCCGCGGAGACCTACTCGATCCTCAACATCGTCGAGACCGGCGGACACCTCGTGTCCAGCCCGCGGCTCTACGGCGGCACCTACAACCTCTTTCATTACACGCTGCCGAAGCTGGGCATCGAGGTCACCTTCGTCGACGACCCGGAGGACCTCGACTCCTGGCGCGCGGCGGTCAAGCCGAACACTCGGGCATTCTTCGGTGAGACGATCTCGAACCCCAACAACGAGATCCTCGACCTCCCCGGCATCTCGGGTGTCGCGCACGAGAACGGGATCCCGCTCATCGTCGACAACACCGTCGCCACTCCTTTCCTGATCCAGCCGCTCAAGCACGGCGCCGACATCGTCGTGCACTCCGCGACGAAGTACCTCGGGGGCCACGGCACCGCGGTCGGCGGCGTCATCGTCGACGGCGGCACGTTCGATTGGCGGGGTCAGCGCGACGGTGTCGACCTGTTCCCGGGGTTCACCACTCCCGACGCGAGCTACCACGGCGCGGTGTTCGCCGACCTCGGCGCTCCGGCCTTCGCGCTCAAGGCCCGTGTGCAGTGGTTGCGTGACACCGGTGCGGCGATCTCGCCGTTCAACGCGTTCCTGATCTCGCAGGGCCTCGAGACCCTGAGCCTGCGGATCGAGCGGCACGTCGAGAACGCACAGAAGGTCGCGCAGTTCCTCGAGGGGCATGCCCAGGTCGAGGCGGTGGCCTACGCCGGCCTGCAGTCGTCGCGGTGGTACGAGCGCGGTCAGCAGCTCGCCCCCAAGGGTCAGGGCGCGATCGTGGCGTTCGAGATCGTCGGTGGCGTCGACGCGGGCAAGCGATTCGTCGACGCCCTGACGCTCCACAGCCATGTCGCCAACATCGGTGACGTGCGCTCGCTGGTCATCCACCCGGCCTCGACCACCCACTCGCAGCTGACCCCGGAGGAGCAGCTCGCCGCGGGTGTGGCCCCCGGGCTGGTGCGCCTGGCGGTGGGTATCGAGGGGATCGACGACATCATCGCCGATCTGGAGACAGGATTCGGAGCAGCCGAGTAACTGTGAGCATCGATCCACGGACACGCGCGGTGTCCGCACCCTCTGAGACGTCATCCGACTGGGAGACCCTCCCGGACGGTCAGCTCACCGGCGTGTCCGTGGGTCCGATCTCGCTCGACAACGGCGACCGGATCGACGACGTCACCCTGGCGTTCCAGCGGTGGGGTCGACTCTCGCCCGACCGCGACAACGTCGTGCTCACCCTGCACGCGCTCACCGGCGACAGCCACGTGACCGGCCCGGCCGGTCCCGGTCAACTGTCCCCCGGTTGGTGGGACGGCCTGATCGGACCCGGCTGCGCGGTCGACACCGACGAGTGGTGCGTCATCTCGGCGAACGTTCTCGGCGGGTGCAACGGATCCACCGGCCCCTCCTCCCCCGACTCCGACGGCAACATCTGGGGGTCGCGCTTCCCGAACATCACCGTGCTGGACCAGGTCCGGGCCGAGGTCGCCCTCATGGATGCGCTCGGGATCGACTCGGTGGCAGCGGTTCTCGGTGGTTCGATGGGCGGAGCCCGATCCCTCGAGTGGGTCATCGGCTTTCCCGACCGCGTGCGCAGCGCATTGATCCTGGCCGTCGGCCCACGGGCGACCGCCGACCAGATCGGTACGCAGACAACGCAGATCGCCGCCATCAAGGCCGATCCGCACTGGCGCGGTGGCGATTACCACGCCACACCGGACCGACCCACCGCCGGCCTCGGCATCGCACGCCGGATCGCGCACATGTATTACCGTTCCGAACCCGAACTCGACAGCCGCTTCGCCAATCAGCCACAGGGCGAGGAGGATCCGTTGACCGGAGGACGGTACGCGGTGCAGAGTTACCTCGAGCACCAGGCCGACAAGCTCGTCGCCCGGTTCGATGCGGGCAGCTACGTGGTGCTCAGCGAGGTGCTCAACCACCACGACGTCGGACGCAACCGCGGCGGTACCCGGGCGGCCCTGCAGGGCTGCCATGTGCCGGTGGTCATCGGCGGTATCACCTCCGACCGGCTCTACCCGTTACGTACCCAGGCCGAGCTGGCCGAGCTCATGCCCGGTTGCGTCGGTGGACTGCAGATCGTGCACTCCGACAACGGACACGACGGGTTCCTGACCGAGTTCGACGCCATCGCCGATCTCCTCAAGCGCACCCTGGAACTCGCGCGCCGCTGATCGCATCGACCCGATGCGTGCGGCGTCAGCCGACCGGCGCGGTGGTCGGTGCTGTTCGTACGGAGCGATTCGGGGCAGGATTCAACGGATTCGGGTACGGCGTCAGCGTGCGCGTCGGCGCCTCTCCCGGCGGCGGGGTGACCGACCCCGAGTAGGGGCTCGTCGAGCCCGACGGGGAGCCCGGAGCGAGTGGTGAGCCGGTGGTCGGGGCCGAACTCTCGGGTGTGATCGTGGACGTCGGGACCTGCGACGAGGGCGTGATCGTCGGCAGTTCCGTTGTCGCCCAACCGGGGCGGTTGGGCACCCGCGACGATGGAGGCGCGATGGTCTCCACCGGCGCTTCCTCGGTCGTGGTCTGCGGAGCGGCCGTCGACGACACCTCGGGTATCGCCGGGGCGACCGATCGGGCGGGCGAGATCGACGTCGCCGAGGTGGCGGTCGCCGAGGCAGCGTCGACGGTCGGCTCGCTCACCACCGAGGACGCAGGCCCGGTCGGGGTGAACACCTCCGGCGACGAGTT
This sequence comes from Williamsia maris, assembly GCF_024171815.1. Taxonomy (GTDB): domain Bacteria; phylum Actinomycetota; class Actinomycetes; order Mycobacteriales; family Mycobacteriaceae; genus Williamsia_A; species Williamsia_A maris. The sequence continues at coordinate 181,858 of NZ_JAMTCJ010000001.1, forward strand.
GCCGGTGAGGGCGGCGCCAACGGCGTAGACGGTCAGCATCGTGCCCGCGAGCAGGGCCCCGACGATGGCCAGTGGGACCGCGGAGAGCCAGTCCCGGTGGCGGCGACCGCCGATGAACGCCAGTCGGAGTGGGGCCGTGGTGCCCGACCCGGCCAGCAGTGCGGCGCCGATGGCGCACAACAGTTCCGGCGACCGCGGCCGGATCACCTCGGTCGGGTTCTCGCGGTCGACGATGTCGTGCAGCGCAGGGATGTTCGCGAGGCCACCGACGAGGACGACGGGTACCGACGAACCGTCGACGAACTCGGTCAGCTCGGCGACCAACGCCCCGGCCATCGTGGCGATCGCCGCCCCGAGCATCGCCACCGACATCTCGCGATCGACCCCCGCGACCCCGAAGGTGGTCGAATCCTCGACCGAGAGATCCTCTTTGGCCGTGCGACAACCCGACACGAGTGCGGCCCAGCCGGCCCGGGAGGTCATCGGACTCGTCCGAGCGGTGACCTGATCGGCCAGTGCGGCGTCGAGCGCGAATCCGGAGATGGCGGTCGATCGCGTGATGTCGGCGATGGCACCGGTCGCGGTGTCGAGGCGGAACATCGTCACACCGCTGTCGCCGCAGTCGACGACGACGACCTCGGGATGTGCTGCTATCTCACCGGATTCGGCGAGTGCACGTGCCACCGACTCGGCATCACCCACGAGGTGGATCTGGCGACGCGGGCCGGTGCCACGGGAGGCGATCTCGCGACCTTGCGCCGTGGTGCGGCACGCCACTCCGATCGATCCCACCGTGGTGTCATTGCTGCGTGCGCGGTCGAGCATCAGGTCGATGCCGGAGTTGACCCGTCCCGCGCGATCGAGGCGGTCGGTGGGGTCGACATCGATGACACGCGAATCGACCGACCGCTGCCCCGCGTCGTCCACCGTGACGAGGGCACAGTGGATCATGCCGTTACCGGCAGAGACGCCAAGAGTGGTACCAGGACCGGAAGTCATATGTCTCAACGGTAACAGTTTGGTCACGGCGAGCACCACATGTTTTGCCGTGACGAGTGCCTCAGTCGGTCCCCAGGGGGTCGATCGAGGTGGCCAGCCACAGGATCGCCGCGCCCGCCGCGGCCATCGCCCCGACGTCGAACACGCGGCTGCGGACCTGCAGCAATCCCACGCGTGACGTGGGCAGGACCGCGCGCAGCAGGGCGGCCAGGACCGCTCCGGCACCGAAGACGAACGCACCGCGTCGCCAGCGATCGAGCAGCAGGAACACCACGGCGACCCCGACGAAGATCAGGACGATGACGAACGGGATCTGCACCACGATCGCGCGGACGCGCCGCGCCCGACCGAACGAAACCGCGGCATCCCGTCGGTCGGTGTCGGAGCGGCGGTCCGCGGTCATCGTGCCTGCGCCCGGTCTGCCGCCATCTGCTTCTCGGCGCGCTCGACCACGTTGACGAGCAGGAACGCGCGGGTCAGCGGCCCGACCCCGCCCGGGTTCGGCGAGACGTGCCCGGCGATCTCCCACACGTCGGGGGCGACGTCGCCGACGAGTCCGGCGTCGGTGCGGCTCACACCGACGTCGAGCACCGCGGCGCCGGGCTTCACCATGTCGGCGGTGATCAGGTGTGGGACACCGGCGGCCGCGATGACGATGTCGGCGCGCGAGACCTCCGCGGCGAGGTCGGCGGTTCCGGTGTGGCACAACGTGACCGTGGCGTTCTCGCTGCGCCGGGTCAGCAGGAGGCCGATGGGACGACCGATGGTGACGCCACGACCGACCACCACGACGCGGGCGCCGGCGATGGGGACGTCGTAGCGGCGGAGCAGGTGGACCACGCCGCGCGGGGTACACGGCAGCGTCGACTCGGTCCCCAGGACCAGGCGACCCAGGTTGATCGGGTGCAGACCGTCTGCGTCCTTCTCCGGGGCGATGCGCTCGAGTGCGGCGTTGTCGTCGAGCTGCGGGGGCAGCGGCAACTGGACGATGTAGCCGGTACACGCGGGATCGGCGTTCAGCTCGTCGATGACGGCGTTGAGCTGCTCGGTGGTGGTGTCAGCGGGCAGGTCGCGTCGGAGCGAGGCGATGCCGACCTTGGCGCAGTCGGCGTGCTTGCCGCGCACATAGGCCTGCGATCCCGGGTCGTCGCCCACCAGGACCGTGCCGAGGCCGGGCGTGATGCCCGCCTCGCCGAGTACGCGCACCCGTTCGGTCAGGTCGACGAAGATCTCGTCGCGGGTGGCCTTGCCGTCGAGTGCAGTCGCAGTCACCCGACCAGTGTCCCCGACCGCGCCGTTCAGCCCAACCTCAGCCCGTGCGCCACGGCGAAATCGACGGCGTGCGCCGGATCGACGGTGGTCTCGGTGACCGTCGCCTGCAGCCAGAACGTCGCCTCGACGCGCGCGCCCCGCAGGTCCGAGCCGGTCACCGTGGCCCCGACCGCGCGGGCCCCGGACAGGTCGACATCGGTCAGATCGGCGTCGACGAGGCTCGTCCCCGACAGGTTGACCTCACGCAGGCGAGAGCCCCGCAATGTCGCCTTGTGGATCTTCAGACCACCCAGTGACACGAGCGTGAGGTCGCAGTCGGTCATGGTCACCGCCCGCAGGAGCGACTCGGAGATCATCGAACCCATCAGGCTGCAGTCGGAGAAGACCGCGGAGGGCATCGGACTGCGTCGGAACGTGCAGTTGCGGAACGCGCTCTGTCGGTGCCGTGAGTCGGCCAGGTTGGCGCCGGAGAAGTCGCAGTCGGTGAACACGACGGTGTCGGTGCTCAGTTCCCGGAGATCGGCGTCACGGAAGGTGCAGTTCTCGAAGGTGTCGTGTGTGAACTGTCGTTCGCTCAGGTCGGCTTCGTCGAACGATTCGTCGATGTGGTCGGTCACGTCCCCAGTGCATCACGCGGCGACGACACCGACTCGACCGACAGTGTCCGCTCGAGCAGGTGCGGCGAGACCGGCGGCAGGCTCGCCTCCGTGACGGTGCGCTCGACGATGTGCGCGGACACCGGGGGCAGCTCGACGCGCAGCGGCGTCGTCCGGCCCACGCGGGTCAACGGGTAGCAGAGCAGGCCGATGAGGACGGCGCAGAGGTGCCCGATGTCGGTGAAGGTGCCGTGGCTGCCGTTGAGCAGCGGCCAGACGACCGGGCTGGCCGCGACCACGAGAAGTGCCACCAGGTAGCCGTACCGCCAGGGTCCGCGGAGTCGGTAGACCAGGATCCCCGCCACGCCTGCGAGTCCGTAGCTGACGCCGATGTCGATGACGTTGAGATCGCTCTGCGGTGCGTGACCGGTGTTGATCGCCCACAGCAGGACCGACTGGCTGATGTAGGTCGCGCCGACGTGCGCGATGACCACGACCGCCAGCCAACGCACGGTGCCGAGCCACCGTTCGATGGTGGCGTGGATCAGTACGTAGGGCAGCACGTAGACGAACCAGCCGTTGCCGTCGATCCAGAAGGCGCTCCGGAACAGGCTCGGCAGCGGATCGTGCATCAGGTGCCGCAGGTTGGTGGAGCGGTTCTGCAGGATGTCGGTGAGCTGGTCGTGACCGACGCGGTGCGCGATGACCGTGGTGACGAACAGGACGGCCAACCAGATGAAGGTGCCCGGGGCGGAGCGCACGTAGCGCCACGTGGCGGACGCGCCTGCGCGCGGGACACCGGTCATGATCGTCGCACCTCCCGGGATCGGCCGATCCCTCCCCTGAGCACCCGGGGATGACGGGTGGTCAGGCAATGTAGACGCCTGTGTTCCGACTTTTGTTCCATGAGCCCCGCATACCGCCCAATACGGGCAACGCGATCCGGTTGGCGGCCAACACCGGCTGCGAGCTCCATCTGGTCGAACCCATGGGGTTCGACCTGACCGAGGCGAAGGTGAAGCGCGCGGGCCTGGACTACCACGAGATGGCGTCGGTGACCGTCCACGCCGATCTCGCGGCCGCCTGGGCGGCGCTGGCCCCCGAGCGGGTCTACGCGTTCACCGCCCACGCAGAGAAGTTCCACACCGAGGTGCAGTACCGACCCGGCGACGTGTTGCTGTTCGGACCAGAGCCCACCGGGTTGTCGGCCGAGGTGCTCGCCGATCCGCACGTCACCGAGCGGCTGCGTATCCCCATGTTGGCCGGCCGCCGGTCACTGAACCTCGCCAACGCCGCGAGCATCGTCATGTACGAGGCCTGGCGTCAGAACGGTTTCGACGGCGCCGTCTGACGCGCGTGTCCGGGCCGCGGCGGCACACCCGGCCCGCGGATCACCAGACGACGCGGGATGCCATGTCGAGCAGTTTGTCTCGCCGGGCCGGGCTCGTGGCACCGATCCAGGCGATCTTCCCGTAGACGTGGGCCCGGAAATCGGCGTGTCCGTCGCGGTTCTGGGCGGCCCCGCCGGTTCGGATCGCATTGTGCAGCAACGCCCGCAGTGCGTCGTGATCGGCGCGCGACACCTGCGGGCGATCGTTGACGACAAGACCCGCGAGACGCTGTTGCTGGTGTGCGTACATGATCCGCGTCTTGGCCGGGTGCACGGTGAAACCCTCGTCGGCGACGACGCGCAGCACGGTCCACAACACCCGATCGGCGTCCATCCGGTCGCCGGAGAGCGCGAGGTCGTCACCGTAGCGGGTGTATCGCAGGTCGTTGCGCGTCGCGAACCCGGCCAGGCGCCGATCCAGACCGCGCAGAACCAAATTCGCGAGGTGCGGCGACGTCGGCGCACCCTGCGGGAGATGGCGCTCGCGCAGGAGGCCGGCGTGGATCGGGTCGAGACCGCGTAACGCATCGGGCGGAGTCGCGGTGGTGCAGAGTTCGGTGAGGATCCGGGCAATCGCCGACGAATACCCCACTCCGGAGAACACGCGTCGGACCCGTCGGGCGTCGATCGACTCGAAGCAGTGCCGCAGATCGACTCGGAGCACCACCGGACGATCGGTGTGCGGCCACGCGAACGCGGCCGTCGACGATCCACGTACGAATCCGCGAGCGGCCGGATGCGCCGGGATCCGCTCGATCAGACGACGCAGCAGTCGACGCTGGGTCTCGCGCATGCGAGGCTTCGGGGCCTCGATGATCCGGAACCCGTCCCGCTTCTCGACGCGGAACACGCGATAGTGCCGCAACGGTTCTCGCGCCTGACGCAACCATCGGCCGCGGTCGGCGAACCATTCGAGCTCGCGGACCGTGAAGTTCAGCCAGTGCGCGAGCTGTTCCACGTCGTAGATGTCGGGCAGGTCCTCGGGGACCCGACCGGTCGATGCGGGTTCGGCGAGCACGAGGACGGTAGGCGGCGGCGGCTCGACGACCGGAGGCGCGACCGTCCAATCACGCAACGCTGCGACGATTCGGCTCTCGATGTCATGCTCATTGGCGTCATCGGTTTCGACGCCGAACAATCGTTGCCCCACCGAGTCGGCGAGCTCCGCCCTCACACCGGCACCGATGAGGGCGCGCTGCATTTCCGGCCAGGTCCATCCGGTGAGATGGGCGTCGACGTACGAGGCGATCTCAGCGGCCTCCTCTATCGAGAACTCCGGCTCATCCACGCGCGAACCCGGGCACGATCGACGACGAAGTGGCGATGGACCGCGGGCGAGGTGACCAGCAACTCGTGAAGCGGCGCCGCGAAGCACGCGCAGCGTGCCGTCCGGCGTCGGACGCAGGGACCAACTGTGCGGTGTACCCAGGGGTTACCCCTGAGACGGGTCGTGACGACCCACTCTCACCTCGCCCGCCGTCCATCGCCCACGATGGTGCCACGGACGATCACTGCCAGTCGCGGGATCGGGTACCGACCTTGAGGTCGAGCCGTTGCAGATGTTCGGCCACGACGGTGACCGCACCCTCGGCGTTCTGCACCGTTCCGCGGATCATCAGGGCCGTCGCGCTCTGGGCGAGCTTGCGATACCGCTTCCACAATCCGACCGAACAGACGACATTGACCATGCCGGTCTCGTCCTCGAGGTTGATGAACGTGACCCCCGAGGCGGTGGCCGGTCGTTGACGGTGGGTGACGGCGCCCGCGACGAGCACCCGGGATCCGTCGCGCACCGACAGCAACCCGTCGGCCGGGACGACGCCCATCGCCGACAGCCGAGGTCGCAGGAACTGCGTCGGGTAGACCGTCGGCGTCACGCCGGTGGCCCACGCATCGGCCGCGGCGAGTTCGACGTCGGTCATGCCGGGCAGCGTCGGCGCCACACCCGACGCCTGCAACGCCAGATGATCGGCCCGCTCCAACGACGCCGCACCCGCGTCCCACAGCGCCTGTCGACGGGTTCCGCCGAAGCAGTCGAATGCGCCTGCGGTGGCGAGCGCCTCGAGCTGGCGTTCGCTCAGCTCGGCGCGGCGAGCGAGGTCGGCCGGGCTGCGGTACGGACCGTCGGCCACCCGGCGGTCGACGACGAGTTGTGCGACCTCGTCGCCGATGTGTCGGACCGAACCGAGCGCCATCCGGACGTCGAGCCCGTCGTTCTCCAGGTTCGCGTGGGCCAGGGAGAGGTTGATGTCGGGACCGTGCACGCGGACACCGTGTCGGCGGGCGTCGGCCACCAGCGACTGCGGCGAATAGAACCCCATCGGCTGCGCCCGTAGCAGCGCCGCGCAGAACGCCGCGGGGTGGTGCAGCTTGAACCACGACGAGTAGAAGACCAGCGCGGCGAAACTCTGCGAATGACTCTCGGGGAAACCGAAGTTGGCGAAGGCGGCCATCTTCTCGAAGACGCGGTCGGCCACGTCGCCGACGATGCCGTGGGTCTGCTCCATACCGGCATAGAACCGCTCCTTGAGGAGTTGCATCTTCTCCGGCGAGCGCTTCGACCCCATCGCGCGACGCAGCTGATCGGCCTCGGCCGCGTCGAAGCCTGCGACGTCGACGGCCAACTGCATCAGCTGCTCCTGGAACAGCGGCACACCCAGCGTGCGCTCCAGCGCGGTCTTCATCGACGGGTGCTCGTAACTGGTGACCTCGAGCCCGTTGCGACGGCGGATGTAGGGGTGCACCGACCCGCCCTGGATGGGACCGGGGCGAATCAGCGCCACCTCCACCACCAGGTCGTAGAACCGTCTCGGCTTGAGCCTCGGCAGCGTCGCCATCTGCGCGCGCGACTCCACCTGGAAGACACCGACCGAGTCGGCGGCGCAGAGCATGTCGTACACCGCGGTCTCCGCGAGGTCGATCCGGGCGAGGTCGACGTGGATGTCCTTGTGCTCGGCGACGAGGTCGATGGCGTAATGCAGCGCCGAGAGCATGCCGAGCCCGAGCAGATCGAACTTCACCAGACCGATTGCGGCACAGTCGTCCTTGTCCCACTGCAACACGCTGCGGCCGGCCATCCGGGCCCACTCGGTCGGACACACGTCGGCGATGGGGCGATCACAGATGACCATCCCCCCGGAATGGATCCCGAGATGTCGCGGCATGCCCGCGATCTGCCCGGCCAGGTCCATGACGTCGTCAGGGACTTCGTGCTCCGGGTTCTCCTCCTCGTCGACGGTGCGCCCCCACCGGCTGACCTGCTTGCTCCACGCGTCCTGCTGGCCGATCGAATAGCCCAGTGCGCGAGCCATGTCCCGCACCGACGACCGCCCGCGGTAGGTGATGACGTTGGCGACCTGCGCGCTGTACTCACGGCCATACCTGGCGTACACGTGCTGGATGGCCTCCTCGCGCCGATCGGACTCGATGTCGACGTCGATGTCGGGCGGACCGTCCCGCTCGGGGGACAGGAAGCGCTCGAACAGCAGACTGTTGCGCACCGGGTCGACGTTGGTGACCCCGAGCGCGTAACAGACCGCGGAGTTCGCGGCACTCCCCCGGCCCTGACACAGGATGTCGGAGCGTTTGCAGAAGTCGACGATGTCGTGGACGACCAGGAAGTACCCGGGGAAGTTCAGCGAGTTGATGACCGCGAGCTCGTGTTCGATCTGCCTGTACGCCTTCGGGTTCGACGTCGGCGGCCCGTAGCGGTTCGCGGCGCCTGCCATCGTGAGATGGCGTAGCCACGATTTCTCGGTGTGCCCGTTCGGGACATCGAACGGCGGGAGTTCCGGTGCGATCAGGCGCAACTCGAAGGCGCAGTCGCGACCGATCTGCGCCGAGTTGTCGATGGCCTCGGGGTGGGCGGCCAGCAACCGCGCCATCTCGTCGCCGCTGCGCAGGTGGGCACCGCCCACCGGACCGAGCCATCCGGCGATCTCGTCGAGACTCGCCCTGGCGCGCACCGCGGCCATGGCCATCGCGAGTCGGCGGCGGTCGGGGCCCGCGAAGTGGGCACCGGTGGTGGCGACGGTGACGAGACCGTGTGCCGCAGCCAGTTCGGCGAGGGCGGCGTTGCGTTCGTCGTCGGTCGGCATGGACTGGGTGGTGAGTTCGACGGCGACGTTGTCACGGCCGAATCGATCGACCAGCAGCCGCAGTTCGTGTGCGGCCGCCTCGGGCCCCCGGGTGGCCAGGGCCTGGCGCACAGTCCCCTTGCGGCACCCGGTGAGGATGAGCCACGACCCGTCGGCGGCGGTGGCCAACTCGTCCATGTCGTAGCGCAGCAGACCTTTCTCACCGGCCGCCATGTGTGCGGCGGCCATCTGCCGCGACAGCCGCCGGTACCCGTCCTGCCCCCTGGCCAGCACGAGCAGATGACTGCCCTCCGGGTCGTTGACGCCGGTACGTGCCGCGTCGTGCTGCATCGACAGTTCGGCGCCGAACACCGTCGGCAGTCGCCACTCGCGGGCGGCCTCGGCGAACCGGACCACACCGTAGAAACCGTCGTGATCGGTGACGGCGAGCGCCTCGAGTCCGAGTCGGTGCGCCTCGGTGACCATCTCCTCGGGCGAGCTGGCGCCGTCGAGGAAGCTGTAGGAGGTGTGCGCATGCAGTTCGGCGTAGCGCGTCGTGCTCCGCCCCCGCGCGCTGTCGTCGGCCTGGAACGGGTCACGCTTCCGGGACCAGGCGGGGCTGTCGCCACCGTCGCCGGGGAACGTCTCGCCCGGCCGCCCACCGTTGTTCGGGCGCCCGGACAGCACCCGCTCCATCTCCGCCCAGGTGGGCGGGCCCTCGTTCCAACCCACACCCGATGGTAGCGGGATTCGAACACATATTCGACCCGGTTCGGCCCGGTTTAGTCTGTTGCCCATGCATGCCCCGTGGCCCGGACGCGGGGTCGTCGCCACCCTCGAGCGGTTCCAGATCTCGTTCTATCTGCTGGCCCTGGCCGTGGGTGCCGCGCTCGGCCTGGCCGCCCCGGGCGCGGCTCCGACCGTCGAACACGCGATCAACCCCGCGTTGATCGTCCTGCTGTACGCCACGTTCCTGGCCGTGCCGTTCGCACGGATCGGCGCCGCTCTGCGCGACGTCCGCTTCCTCGTCGGCACCGTGGTCCTGAACTTCGCCCTCGTCCCGATCGTGGTGTTCGCGCTCACGCGGTTCGTCGCCGACGATCGGGCCGTACTCGTCGGCGCCGTCCTCGTGCTGTGCGCGCCATGCATCGACTACGTGATCGTCTTCAGCGGACTCGCCGGTGCGGCGTCCGAGCGACTCCTCGCCGGTGCACCTGCGCTGATGCTGCTGCAGATCGTGCTGCTCCCGCTCTACCTCTGGTTGTTCGTGGGCGCGGACGTGGTGGACACGATCGAGATCGCGCCGTTCGTCGAGGCCTTCGTGATCCTGATCGTCGTACCGATGGCCCTCGCCGCGACCACCCAGGCGCTCGCGCGTCGGCATCGGTTCGCCACGGCGGTCACCGAAGCGATGGCGGCGGGGATGGTCCCGATCATGATGGTGACGCTGGCCGTCGTCGTCGCCTCGCAGATCGACGCCGTCCGTACGCGCTGGGCCGACCTCGTCGGCGCCGCCACCGTCTTCGTCGCCTTCCTGGTGGTCATGGCCGTCCTCGGACGCGCCGCGGCAGCCGTCGCCCGACTCGACGTCCCCGCCGGTCGCGCTCTCGTGTTCTCCGGTGCCACCCGCAACTCGCTGGTGGTGCTACCGCTCGCGCTGGCCCTGCCGTCAGCCCTGGCCCCGGCGCCGGTCGTGGTGGTCACGCAGACACTGGTCGAGTTGATCGGGATGATCGCCTACGTCCGACTCGTCCCCCGCCTGATCCCGGCCGACTGATCCGGTCGCCGTACAAAAGTTACTGTTACTCTCGTAACACAAACACGGGTCAGTCCCGATCATGACGTCGTCAGGATGTGCCATGACCAGCTACTTCATCACCGGTGCGACCGGTTTCATCGGCCGCCGCGTGCTCCCGCGCCTCCTCGCGGCGCAGCCGGACGCAACGGTGTACGCACTGGTTCGCCCGCGGACGATCGAGGGTTTCTCCGACATCATCGACGGGTGGGACGGCGCGGATCGGCTGCACCTGGTGCCCGGCGATCTGACGGCCGACGCGCTGGGCATCGCCGACGACGCCGCGATCCCCGACCACATCGATCACGTGCTGCACCTCGGAGCCGTCTACGACATGACCGCCGACGCGATCAGTCAGCAGGCCGCCAACGTCGAGGGCACCTCCCGGATCGTCGACTTCGCACTGACACACGACGCGATGCTGCATCACGTCTCGTCGATCGCGGTGTCGGGCGATCACCGCGGCACGTACACCGAGGACGATTTCGATCTCGGTCAGCGCTTCCCCACGCCGTATCACCGCACCAAGTTCGAGGCCGAGAAGGTCGTCCGCGAACAATCCGGTCTGCGGTGGCGCGTCTACCGTCCGTCGATCGTGGTCGGCGACTCCACGACCGGCGCGATGGACAAGATCGACGGTCCCTACTACTTCTTCGGCCATCTGCGTCGCCTGGGTGCATTGCCCTCGCGCGCAACGGTTCCGATGCCCGCTCTCGGGAACACCAATGTCGTGCCGGTCGACTTCGTGGCCGACGCGATCGTCGCGTTGCTCGGACACCGACCGGACCAGACCGGTCGGGTGTACCACCTCGTCGACCCGGACAAGCGGTCGATCACCGATCTGTACAACGCCGTGGCGCCGGCGTTCGGCGGCCCCCGTGGACTCGACGTGATCCCCCGACGCATCGTCGCCCCGGTGGTGGCAGGCAGCAGCCGCGGCGTGATCCGGACCGCGCGCGATCTCGTTGCGCTGCAACAGAAGATCCCACCCGCAGTGCTCGACACCACCGAATTGCCCGCCGTGTTCACCACTGCGAGGACCACCCCGGTGCTCGATCGGTACGGCGTCTCGGTGCCCGATCTCGCCGAGTACGGCCCGCGACTCTTCGATTACTGGGCCGAGAATCTCGACCCGACCCGGTTCTCCCGCACCGACCCTCGCGGTCCGCTGGTGGGCAGGCACGTGCTGATCACCGGCGGATCGGCCGGCATCGGACTCGAGACCGCCCGTATCTGTGCGCGCAAAGGCGCCACGGTGTTCGTCCTCGCCCGCAAACAGGACGACCTCGACGCCGCGGTGCGCGACATCGGTTCCGCCCTGCGCACCGCGCCGTCCGACACCGACGTGCCGACCGGGTCGGTACACGCCTACGTCTGCGACATCACCGATCCCGAGGCCGTGGCGGTGACCGTGAAGACCATCCTGACCGAGCACGATCACGTCGACGTCCTGGTCAACAACGCCGGACGGTCCATCCGACGGGCCACGATCAACGCCACCGACCGCTCGCACGACTACCACCGGACCATGGCGGTCAACTACTTCGGTGCGGTGGAGATGGTGCTGGCGTTGCTCCCGCACATGACCGGTCGGCGCACCGGCCACATCGTCAACGTGTCGAGCATCGGCGTGCAGGCGCGCGGCCCGCGTTTTGCCGCCTACGTCGCGTCGAAATCTGCGCTGGAGGCGTTCAGCGACATCACCGCGGCGGAGACGCTGTCCGATCACGTCACGTTCACCAACATCCACATGCCGCTGACCAGGACCCGGATGATCGCACCCACCGACTCCTACGACAAGGCCCTGGCGCTGACGGCCGAGAAGGCCGCCGCGATCGTGGTCCGCGGCATCGTGGAGAAGCCCAAACGCATCGACACGCCATTGGGCACGCTGGCGCAGGTCGGCCAGTTCCTCCTGCCCGGTGTGACCGCTCGACTGCAACACCAGGGTTTTCTGCTGTTCGGTGAATCGACTGCGGCACAGGGAAAGACCGAGCCGACCGATGTGGTGCCCGCCGACGGCACCACCGCTGCGTCGTCGGCACCGGTGTCGCCGACGATGTCGATCGTGCACGGCGTGCGCGACCGTGCGCAGGCCGTGGCCCATCCGGTGAAGTCCGCGGTGGTCGACAGCGGTGCGCGTCGGGTCGTCCGCCGTTCGCTCAACCTGGTTCCCGGGGTGCACTGGTGACCGACGCGTTCTCCGGCGACACACCGGACACCCCGTACGTGGCAGTCGACGCCGACGTGCTCGACGCCAACATCGCCGCGCTCGCCGCGCAGACCGCCGGATCAGGCATGGCGGTGCGCCCGCACGGCAAGACCCACAAGTGCGCGCAGATCGCTCGACGCCAGGTGGCCGCGGGAGCTGTCGGACTGACCGTCGCGACGATCGGCGAGGCCGAGGCATTCGCCCGATCGGGGATCGACGACCTGTTCATCGCCTATCCGCTCTGGCTCACCGAGAACAAGGGCGCGCGGTTGCGCGAACTGTCCGAGCGGACAGCACTGCGTCTGGCCGTCGATTCCGCAGCCGGTGCAGAGTCGATGGCGCACGCACTCGGCGATGCGCGGGACGCCGTGGAGGTCCTGGTGGAGGTCGACAGCGGTCAGCACCGCACCGGATGCGACCCGACGCGGGCGGGTTCGGTTGCGGCACGGGCCCTCTCGGTCGGTCTACGGGTGGTGGGGGTCTTCACGTTCCCTGGCCACGGCTATCGGCCCGGCCATCGCGAGGAGACCGCCCATCAGGAGTCCGCAGCGCTCTCGACCGCCGCGGACGCGGTGACGTCGGTGGGGGTCGACCCTGTGGTCCGCAGCGGTGGATCGACCCCCACGGTGGAGTTCGCCGACGCAGGCGTCCTCACCGAGGTGCGCCCCGGCGTCTACCCCTTCAACGACGCCCAGCAGGTCGCGTTGGGGCGAGCCGGCATCACCGATGTCTCGCTGATGGTGATGGCGACCGTGGTGCATCGCGAGCCGGGACGGTTCGTGCTCGACTGTGGCAGCAAGATACTCGGGACCGAGCGACCCGAGTGGGTGAGCGGGTTCGGACTCCTGCTCGATCACCCTGATGCGCGCGTGGTGGCGCTGTCGGAGCATCACGCGACCGTGGTCACCGACACCGTGGTCCCCGAACTCGGTTCGGTGCTGCGGGTGGCCCCGAACCACGTCTGCATCACCGTCAATCTCGTCGACGACCTGGTGGTGACGGCGGGCGGTGCGGTCGTCGACCGGTGGTCGGTCATGGCGCGGGGTGCCAACACCTGATCAAGGCACCGATCGGGGTCGGGCACACTGTGGGCATGTCCTCTCGTCGCCGACTCGGCCTGTCGGTGGGCGTCGCTGGCGTGCTGCTGTTCAGCGGGTGTGCCACCGATCCGGCGCCCCCGACCACCGCACAGCTCAGTAAGGCGCCCAGCGTGACATTTCAACAGATCGGCATAGACCAGGTCCGTGCAGAATCGGCCGAGGTGGTCACGGCGACGCGGGATCTCGGTGTCGCCCTCGCGCAGGCGGAGCCTGACACCGGCGGCACCAACCGGGTGGTGTCGCCGTGGAGTGCGATGACCGCGCTCGGCATGGTCCGGGCGGGTGCCGACGGGACGACCGCCGACGAGCTGGACCGGGCCCTCGGCCCCTACCGACCGAAGGCCCTGGCCGCCTTGCTCGGGCAACTCGACGTGATCGGAGGCGACCCCGGCACTGTCGACGAGGACAACCCGCCCACCCCACCGGTCTACCGGCAGGGCACCGGCGCCTTCGTACAGAAGTCCTCCTCCCTGGGCAGGCAGTATCTCACCGACCTCAGCTCGTTCTTCGACACCGGCGTCTACCCCATCGACTTCCGGACCCCGCAGGCCGCCAACGCGATCAACGAATGGATCGCGGTCAACACCGGCGGTCAGATCACCCAGGCGCCGGTGCCGCCGGATCCGGAGACCGTGTTCAGCCTGCTGAGCACGGTGTATCTCGGGGCCGCCTGGGACCGACCGTTCACTCAGACCATCGACGACGGCACGTTCACCACCGGCCCGGGTCGGACGGTCCCCACGGCGATGATGTCGCAGACCGACGACTTCCGACTCGCCCGCGGGGCTGGGTGGACTGCGCTCGAACTCCCCTACGGCGGTGGTGGTCTGGCCATGCAGGTGGTGCTGCCCGACGTCGGCGCTTCGGTGGGCTCCACGCTCTCCGGCGCGGTACTCGGCGCGGTGTCGGACGGCCTGAAGCGGGCCCGGCCCGCCGAGGTGTCGGTGACCATGCCCCGCTGGAAGATCGAGCAGACGGTCGATCTGGCGCCGGTGCTCGAGGGTCTCGGCGCTCGACGGATGTTCACCTCCGACGCCGATCTGAGCGCGATCGGTGAGGACGTGTTCGTCTCCGGTGCCGCGCAGTCGGCGACGATCACCGTCGGCGAGAAGGGCACGGTCGCCGCCGCGGTCACACAGGTCGCGATGACGACGACCGGCCTTCCCCCGGAGCAGCCCGAGACCTTCGACGCCGACCGCCCGTTCGTGTACCAGATCGTCGACACCTCGACCTCGCTGCCGCTGTTCCTCGGTGTGGTGGCGAACCCGACGGCCAACTGATCCCGACTCATTCGTAGACCCCCTCGACGGTCCAGTTCTGCTGCTGGTACCGCAGCAGCAGTGCGCGCGAATCATCCAGCAGGACCTGGGCTCTCGCGTGTGTTCCCACCTGCTCGGAGGGACTGGCCCACCAGCGCTCGTCGGCGGGCCACGGACCGGCCCACCACCGCAGCTCCCAGGTACGCGATCCCCAGATCACCGTGGTCGGCTCGGCGCTGAACACCCCGCGCCGGGTGACCTGCACCGGCTCGTCGTACATGTCGCACACCCGCACCGGGGCGCTGAGCAACACCGACGGGGCCGGCTCGGGAACCCGACCCGGCCATGGCGCATCAGGGTCGGAACGCGGGGTCAGTTCGTCACCCAGCGGGACCAGGGTGATCCGCTCGGACGTACCCCGACCACCACTGCGCACCGGCACCCGTACCGCCTCGCCACCGAGCAGTCCCTGCACCCGGACCAGTGCGCGTCGGGCCCGGTCGGCCACCTCGCCGTCCCCGCCGGGGATGCCCGCGCCGCGGAAACCGAACTGCAGTGCACCGGAATCCACCAGCTCGACCGGTTCCAGGCGCAACGACACGATGGGGGAATCAGGACGGTCCCCGGCCTTGCCGCTGAGCCATCCGTCGAGTTGCCAGCGGATGCGGTCGGCGGTGGCCTCCGGGGTCAACGGCTCGGCACAGCGCCACGTGCGCGAGGACTGCTGCCCACCGGTGGTCGTCGCGTGCACGGTGAGTCGGGTGCAGGCCACCGCGGCCGCCATCAGTGCCCGATGCAACTCGTCGGCCAACCGTCGCCCCACGAACGCGGCCGCATCGACCCGGTCGATCGGCGGATCGCACTCATGGGAGATGACGACATCGGTCGCCGACAGACGACCCGAGGGCGCTCGGCCCGGCATCCCACGGGCGGCACGATGGGCCACCACGGCGTCGGATCCGAAACGCGTAGCGACATCACTCGACGCCAACTGCGCGAACGCACCCATGGTGCGCACCCCGAGCCGCCACAGCAGATCGATCAACTGATCGCGGTCGGCGGCGGACAGACTCGGCTCCGCACCGAGTTCCGAGATCGGCAGGTCGGCAAGGAACTCCGCGTCGGAGCCGGTCGGGACGATCTGTCCGTGACGGGCGGCGGCGACGCTGGTGAACAGTTCGTCGGCGATCCCCGTCTGCGATTCCACCCCGCAGGCGGAGATCACGTCGATCAGCTTCTCGGCGGCCACCTCCTCGCCGTCGAAGTACCGGGCCGCGCCGGCTGCGGGCAACACCATCAACCCCGGCCGCAACACCTCGACCGTCGGGATCACCTCGGCCACCGCCGCGACCACCGGGTCGAAGTACCGCCCGTCACGGCCGGCGTCGACGGTCACCACATGCAGGCTCGGACACCGGGCCTGCGACTCTCGCTTGCGCATCCCGCGTCGGACGCCCATCGCGCGGGCGGTCGCCGAACAGGTGACCACCCGGTTGGCCGAGATCACCGCCACCGGCTGGTCCGGGGACATGTCGGCGTCGGCCGCGGCGGCCACCGCGGGCCAGTCCGGACACCACACCGCGAGGGTGCGCCGCCCGGCCATCAGTGGGCCCCCATCAGTTCGCCACCGACAGCGACACCGGCGCCACCGCAGGAGAATTCACCGGGGCGGCCGCCGAACCGGCCGCGACCAGTTGCACGCGGTCGTCGAGGTGCACCACGTCGACGCGGGCATGCCTGCCTCGCGTACCCCGTCCGCGCGCCTCGACCGACAGCGACATCCCCGCGATGCGACCGTGCCCGAGATGGCGGAACGGCAGGTGCCGGTAGTCGGCGACCTGTGCGGTCAGCGACGCCTGCACGCCGGACCACCGTCCGTCGGTGACCACCAGGGCGGCCCCCTTCGCCCGCGCCCGGGCCATCACCGCCCGCGATCGCGACGGCGGGACCGAGACACCGCCGAGTCCGACGACCACCAGATCCAGGCCGTCGAGCAACACCGCGGCCGCCTCCACGGGATCGAATCCGGGCGCTCCGTCGACGGTCGCGATGCGGGACAGATCGGCCCCCATCTCGGCCGCGGCGTGCAGGCTCAGATGCGGCTGACCGATCACCGCGACGTAGCCGCCCGCGGCCGTGATGGCGGCGATCATCGACAGCAACATCGACCGTGCGCCGTCGACCGAGACCACCGAGCCGCGGGCGAGACCACCACCGGGCAACAGCTCCGCGAGGACCTCCGGGATCGGCAGCAACTCCCGCGCGCGCTGCTCCGACGCCGACACCGTGACCGTCTGCTGATTCTGCGGCACAACCGATTTCGTACGTCCCGTCGACGCCGCCGCCAATCGTGCGCGCAGCAGCGCAACAGTGTCCTCTACCGTCTCTCCGGTATCAATTTTCCCAACGCTCACAGGCGACATGGCACTTCCTCAACCGACTCAGGGCCGCGTGGAAGGTGTGCACAGGGAAGGTGCGAACACTCACGACAGTTCGAACATGTTTTCGATTCTGATCGTAGGTCCGGGGTCCGACAACCGTCAATCGCGAGCCGCTGACGAGGCGGTCCGCACCCCCGCGCTACCCGACGGGGGTCATCGCACGCCGCGCCGCGACCGCCTCGGCGATGTCGTCCTCCATGAGACTCGCGTGCACGGCCATCGCGACGTTCACCCCGGCCGCGGCCGATGCGACCACGGTCGCGCGCGCGTCGGCGACGTTGCCGGCCGCCCACACCCCCGCGACCCCGGTCGCGCCCATCGGATCGGTCGCGATCACGGTCGCCATCAGGTGATCGCCCACCCGCACCTCCTCGACCGTCAGCCCCAACGACTCCACCACCGCACCGCCGACCCGCCCGGTGCTAGCGACGACCACCGCGTCGCACGCCACCTCGACCCCGGAGGCGAGCCTGATCCCGACGATCCGATCGTCGCGCACGACCACCTCGGTGACGAGGCCGTCGACGACACCGATGTCGCGGGCGGTGAGCGCCTCGAGTTGCTCGCCGCCGAACTCCGGCGCCGTGTGCCGCGCGATGGTCACGTCGGCACTCAACTGCCGGAACATGTGCGCCTGATGCGCCGACATCGCACTCGTCGCGATGATGACGATGGCCCGATCGCGCACCTCCCAGCCGTGACAGAACGGGCAGTGCAGAACGTCACGACCCCATCGCTGCGACAGCCCGGCGATGTCGGGGAGCTCGTCGGCGACACCGGTCGTGACGACCAGACGACGCGCACGCACGGTGCCCCCGTCGTCGAGCGTCACGGTGAAGTCCCCGACCCCGCCGTCGACGCGTGACGCGGTGCCCCTGATCACCCGACCGCCGTAGAGCTCGACCTCCGCGCGGCCGGTCGTCACCAGTTCCGTGGGCGAGATCCCCTCGCGCGTCAGGAAATTGTGCACCCCGTCGGCGGGCAGATTGCGCGGCGACCCGGCGTCGACGACGACCACCGATCGTCGTTGACGCCCCACCGTCACCGCTGCTGCGAGCCCTGCCGCACCGCCGCCGATCACGGCCACGTCCAT
Source organism: Williamsia maris (assembly GCF_024171815.1). Lineage (GTDB taxonomy): Bacteria > Actinomycetota > Actinomycetes > Mycobacteriales > Mycobacteriaceae > Williamsia_A > Williamsia_A maris. The sequence continues at coordinate 200,091 of NZ_JAMTCJ010000001.1, forward strand.
CATCTCGTCCATCGATCTCTCCTCTGCTCGATTCGCACTGTCCCCACTGTGCGACCACACCCCGAAGACTGGCAACGTTTGTTGCTGATCTGGCAAAGTGATCGGTATGGACGATCCCACCACCGACACCGACGCCGTACTCGCCGCCGTCGGGCCACGCCTGCGTGCGCTCCGCAACCAGCGCGACATCACCCTGTCCGACCTCTCCGAGACCACCGGCATCTCGGTCAGCACCCTCTCCCGCCTCGAATCGGGTCAACGCCGGCCGACGCTCGAACAGCTGCTCCCCTTGGCGAGCGCGTACCGGGTGCAACTCGACGACCTGGTGGGCGCTCCCCGTACCGGCGATCCGCGCGTGGTCCTCCGACCGACGAAACGTCATGGGCTGACGTTCATCCCGCTGACCGGACGCGCCGGCGGTCTGCAGGCCTACAAGATGATCCTGCCGGTGGCGCCGGATACCCCGGTCCCGGAACTACGGACCCACGAGGGCTACGAATGGCTCTACGTGCTCGACGGCAGGCTGCGGCTGATCCTCGGAGATCGCGACCTGATCCTGACGCCCGGCGAGGCCGCCGAGTTCGACACACACGTGCCGCACTGGCTCGGCGCTTCCGGACCCCACCCCGCCGAGGTGTTGGCACTGTTCGGCAAGCAGGGCGAACGAGCGCATCTGCGCACCGGGCCGCGACCGTAGAGTGCAGACGTGAGCCGTAGTGAACCCGACCATCGCCGAGCCGACGCGCGATTGACCGACCTCTTGCCCGCCACCGATCTGGCCGACCTGCATCAACTACGAGATGACTTCGCGCGCTTCATGATGCAGTACAAATTCGGGATCGACACGGTCAACACCAAGATCACGATCCTGCGGGACGAGCTCACCCACCTCCACGACTACAACCCGATCGAGAACCTGTCGTCGCGGCTGAAGGCACCGGAGAGCATCCTCGCGAAGATCGGGCGCAAGGGGTGCGCTCCGTCCTTCGAGGCCATCCGCGCGACCATCACCGACATCGCCGGGGTCCGGGTGACCACCTCGTTCGTCTCCGACGTCTACCACGTGATGGACATGCTCTCGCGGCAGGACGACGTCACCGTGCTCGAGGTCCGCGACTACATCGCGAACCCGAAACCCAACGGCTACCGCAGCCTGCACGTGCTCCTCGAGGTGCCGGTCAACATGTCCGACCGGGTCGTCCCGGTCGTCGTCGAGGTACAGATCCGCACCATCGCGATGGATTTCTGGGCGAGTCTCGAGCACAAGATCTACTACAAGTACGCCACCGAGGTGCCCCAGGATCTGCTCGACGAACTCGGCCAGGCCGCCGAGACCGCGCATCGACTCGACGCGACGATGGAACACCTGCACGAGGAGATCCGCGGAGCCGATCGCGGTTCCGCGGTCGGCGATGTGGTGCCGTCGGACGCGGTGTTGCACGAGTGGGTGGCCGCGCGGACGAGGTTCATCACCGAGCAGTAGGGCGGCATTGTCACGTTTGCGCGACCCGCGGTGTCTCAAGGGGGAGAGAATTCCCCACGAGGTCCACGAGGAGCGTCCGATGAACACACGCACGAGCGACAACCGACATGTGGTGGTGGTCGGCGGCGGATACGCCGGCACCATGGCGGCCAACCGTCTGGCGGCCACCGACACCGCCGCGGTCACGCTGATCAGCCCGAACGCCGATTTCGTCGAGCGCATCCGTCTCCACCAACTCGCCGCGGGTACCGGCGGGGCCACCGTCGGCTACGACACCCTGCTGCACCCCGGCATCGAACGGGTGATCGCGGCGGTCGACCGTATCGACGTGTCGGCTCGCACGGTGCTCACCTCGACCGGCGAGATCATCGCCTACGACCGGGTGATCTACGCGGTCGGCAGCGCGGCGGGTTCGGCGCCGGTTCCCGGTGTCGCCGAGTTCGCCCACACCGTCTCCGACCTCGACGACGCGACCCGACTGGCGGCCGCCCTGACCGACGCCCCCGCGGGCGCATCGGTCGTCGTGGTCGGTGGCGGGTTGACCGGTGTCGAGATGGCCGCGGAGGTCGCGGAGGCGCGGGACGATCTCGGGGTGACGCTGATCTGCGGCACCGGGGTGGTGCCGTCGGCCGGAGCCCGCGGCGGCGCGTCGGTGACGAAGCGGTTGCGCCGACTCGGTGTGGACCTGATCGAGCACACACCCGTCGGTGAGGTCACCGACACCAAGGTCGTCCTGACCGACGGTCGGGTGATCGCCGCCGACATCACCGTCTGGACAGCCGGATTCGCCGTTCCCGACCTCGCGGCGCGCAGCGGACTGAGCACCGACCCCATCGGCCGGTTGATGGTCGATGCGGACCTCGTCGGTGTCGACGATCCCCACGTCATCGGGGCGGGCGATGCGATCACGGTGGCCGGACGCGATCTGCGGATGAGCTGCCAGTCGGCGCTGCCGCTCGGGGCGCAGGCCGCGAACACCGTGCGCGCGTTGCTCGACGGCGACACCCCCGCGCCGGTGGACCAGGGCTTCGCCGCCCAGTGCATCAGCCTCGGCCGAACCGCGGGCACCGTGGTGGCCACCCACCGCGACGACCGTCCTGCACCGATCCTGGTGGGTGGCCGGGCCGGCGCGGTGGTCAAGGAGCAGGTGTGCCGGATGACGCTGCGATGGATGGCCGGTGAAGGCCGACGCGGCGGTTCGTACTCGTGGACGAAGGGCCCGCGCCGATGACCGGGGAGACGACGCACGCCGACACGTTCACCCACCTGCGTCCGCTGCTGTTCACCATCGCCTATGAGATCACCGGGTCGACGACCGACGCCGACGACATCCTGCAGGAGAGCTATCTGCGGTGGGCCGCCGTCGATCTCGACACGGTGCGCGACGTGCGGTCCTACGTGGCGTCGATCGTCACCCGGCAGTCGTTGAACACGCTGCGGGCCTCGGCGCGCCGTCGTGAGGAGTACGTGGGACCGTGGCTGCCCGAGCCGCTACGGATGCCCGAGATCAGCGGCGCCGCGGGTGATCCCGAGGCTGACGTCGTACTGAGCGAGTCGGTCTCGATGGCGATGATGGTGGTGCTCGAGTCGCTGGGTCCCGACGAGCGGGCCGTGTTCGTCCTGCGGGAGGTGTTCGGCTTCAGCCACTCCGAGATCGCCGAGGCCGTCGGGAAGTCCGTCGACGCCGTCCGCCAGAGTGCGGGTCGCGCCCGGTCCCACGTGCAGGCCCGCCGCCGACGCTTCGAGTCGACACCGGCCGCCGTCGAGGAGATCACCACAGCGTTCCTGTCCACCACCCTCTCCGGCGACCTGCAGGGGTTGATGAACATCCTCGCGCCGGACGCGATACTCATCTCCGACGGTGGCGGCAAGGTCAACGCGGCGCGTCGACCGATTCACGGCGCCGACAAGATCGCACGGTTCCTGATCGGCATCGCCCGCCGGGAGATGCCCGAACTCGGTCTGGAATCCGCGATCTACAACGGTGGCCCGGCGCTGGTGATCTCGTCGCGCGGGGTGGTCGACTCGGTGTTCGTACTCGAGATCGTCGGCGGTGCGGTCACCGGCGTGTACGCCGTCCGCAATCCCGACAAGCTCGCGGCGGTGCTCACCCCGTTCGACATCGCACGCTGACGACCCGGCCGCGCCTCGCGTGTCGCACGTCCGAACGACTCGCGGTGGCGTCCACTAATCTTGTGGTCGTGACCGTTCCCCACAACCCCCGACAGGTTCCCGGACCCGGCTTTCTCGTCGCCGGACGCTATCGGCTCCGGTCCAAACTCGGTGGTGGTGGGATGGGCGCGGTCTGGCTGGCGACCGATCAGCTGCTCGAGCGCGAGGTCGCGGTCAAGCAGGTGGTGTCCACCGAGGGCCTGACCGAGGAGTCCGCGAGCGACGTCCGCTCGAGGGCGCTGCGCGAGGGTCGGATGGCGGCCCGACTGAGTCATCGCAACGCGATCGCGATGCACGACCTCGCACTCGAGAGCGGCGAACCCTGGCTGGTCATGGAGTACCTGCCGTCGCGCAGCGTCGCGCAGATCCTGCACACCACCACGACCCTGCCGATCGGGTACGCCGCCCACATCGGGGCCCAGGTGGCCGCGGCGATGGCCACCGCACACTCCGAGGGGATCGTGCACCGCGACATCAAACCCGGCAACATCCTCATCGCCAACACCGGCCGGGCGGCGGGCACGGTCAAGATCTCCGACTTCGGCATCTCCCGGGCGAAGGACGACGTCGCCAACGTCGAGAGCGGTGTGATCACCGGTACCCCGGCATATTTCGCGCCGGAGCTCGCCCGGGGCGGGGAGCCCACCGAGGCCTCCGACGTCTACTCGCTGGGCGCCACGGTCTACACGGCCGTGGAGGGTGAGCCGCCGTTCGGCGTCGACGAGGACTCGCTGGTCCTGCTGCACCGGGTGGCTCGCGGCGAGATCACTCCCCCGACCCGGGCCGGCGACCTGACGCCTGCGCTGCTCGCCATGTTGGAGCCGAGCCCCGCGCGTCGACCGACCATGGCGCAGGCCCGAGATCAGTTGGCGCGCATCGCCGCCGGCCCCGGCGGCAACGTGGGCGCCGTGCTCCAGTCGCCCCTGCCCCGCAACGACAGCGCGATCCCGATCTGGGGGCTCTCGGGACGGTCGTCGACGCGGTCGAACCGGTCGTCTCCGCGGACCGAGTCGGGGTTGCCCGCCGCCCGCGTGCACCCGACCGCGACACGACCCGCCGCCGGTCCCGTGCCGGAGCCCACTCCACCGACACCGACACCGACAGCTCCAACTCCCGCTCCGGCTCCCGCGGCAGCGACCACACCGCCCCCGTCGCCGGACCGGCCGGCCGCGCCCACCCTGCCCATCTCACCGGCGACGATCGGCGTGGCCGCCGTGGTCGTGCTGGTGCTGCTGATGATCGTGCTCATCGTCGCCCTCTGACGGCGCCGGGTCCGCCCGTCGGCGCGCATCTCCACCGTCTCGTGGGCCAACGCGGCCAGACGGGTGTCGTGGGTGATCAGCAACGTCGCGCGTCCCGCGGCCAGACGGAGCAGCGGCCCGATGATCCGGTCCACGCTGTGGTCGTCGAGACCCGCGGTGGGCTCGTCGAGGACGAGAACGGGGGCGTCGCGCAGGATCGCCCGCGCGATCGCGATCCGTTGTCGCTGTCCGCCCGAGAGTCGTAGACCGCCGTCGGCGAGCTGCGTTCGGTAGCCGTCGGGGAGTCCGCGGATGAATCCGTCGGCATCGGCGTCGCGGGCCGCGGCGACGACGGCCGCCTCGTCGGCACCCGGTGTGCCGTAGGCGATGTTCTCCGCGACCGTGCCCGCACGGATCACCACCTGTTGTGGCAGCAGGGTGATCTGTTCGCGGACCGAGTGGGCGGTGTGGACGCCGATGTCGTTGCCGCCGAGCGTGATGACCCCGCACTGTGGTCGGTCGAAGCGGGCGACGAGTGCGGCCAGTGTCGATTTGCCCGAGCCACTGGGTCCCACCAGCGCGGTGATGGACCCGGGGCGGACGGTGAAGGTCGCGTCGGTGATGAGCGGACGGTCGTACTTGAAGCCCACGCCGCGCAGCTCCAGCGTTCCGCGGCCGCTCGGGAGGGGACGGGCGTCGTCGAGATCGGCTGCGCTGGGCGTGATGTCGAGGATCTCGGCGACGCGTTCGGCGCTGACCACCGCGGCGGCGACCGCCAACCGCAGCTCGGCGATCTCCTGCACCTTGGGGTACAGGTAGCCGAGGTAGCCCGTCAGTGCGATCAACTCGCCGACCGTGAGATGTCCGAGCCGGATCTGCCACGCGCCCACCACCGCGATGGCGAGCATGGTGAGAATCTGTCCGACCGACAGCACCGAGCCGAACCCGGCCTCGACCCGGGTCTGGGCCAGTCGGGCACGCATCCAGGACCGTCCGTGGCGATCGACCAGGTCGTGTTCGCGCTTCTGCTGGTTGTAGGCGACGGTGGTCTCGATGCCTGCGAGTCCCTCGTGCACAGCGACACCGATGGCGCTGGTGGCGGCACGCTCATCGCGTGCGGCCCGCGTCTGGGCCCTGCTGAACAGCGCCGAGAGCGCACTGAGGACCGGGATGGCGATGACGGCGACCAGCGACACCTGCCAGCTCAGGACGAACCCGACGACGAGCAGCCCGATCACGTGCAGCAGGGCGACGCCCAGCTGCAGCAACCCCGATCCGGTCATGTGCTCGACCGCCTCGATGTCGCTCGAATGTCGGGTGACCATGTCGCCCAGGCCGTAGCGGCGGTGGATGAGCGGATTGAGGCGTTGTACATGGGCGTAGAGCTGATTGCGCAGCCGCAGCACGAATCGCTCCGACGTCCCGACAGCGGTCAGCAGACCGGTGTAATCGGCGCCCGCGGCCACCACCGTGATGACCAACCACACCGCGGCCGACAGCGCGAAGGACTGCATCGAGTCCGAGGTGAGGGCGCCGTCGATCACATCGGACAGGAAGAACACGGCCGCGATCTCGCAGCCCGCCGAGATCGTCAGCAGGACAGCGGCGATCGCGAGAGACCGCAGGTCCGGGCGCAGCAGGGGTGCGAAACGGCGGAGGGCGGCGATGACGGTCACGAGGGGATCCTTCGGGGTGCGAGCTCGGTCGGTGGACGCACGTCCGGGGCCCGTCGAAACGGGCCCCGGAATGGCGTTCGGTTGTGCGCAGCGGTCAGCGCCAGATCCACAGCCACTGACGGCGGCGCGGATCCCAGGTGCGCTGCCGGCGCTTGGTGCGGGTCGGGGTCTGCTGTGCCACAGGCTGATTGCGGTATGCCATGTCGTTCTCCTTCATCGTGGTCGGCATCTCTTGCCGACCTGACCGAAGGTAGGAGCGCTGTCTGTACGGGCGCCGCTGCTGCACTGTGCGTCCGCTGGCAGAACCAGCGGAGCTGTTCGTCAGCTGATGTGCCGGTTGGCGGCCCACCGGGTGAGTGCGTTGCGGTTGGACTGCTGCGTCTTGCGCAGGACGTTCGACGCGTGGGTCTCGACCGTCTTGATCGAGATGACCAGGTCCTCGGCGATCTCCCGGTAGGTGTAGCCACGGGCCAGCAACCGCAGGACCTCCATCTCGCGCGGCGTCAGCGAGTCGAGCTCGGGGTCGAGATGCGGTTCCGGGGCAGCGGAGCGTCCGGTGAACGAATCCAGCACGAAACCGGCCAGGCGAGGACTGAACACGGCGTCGCCGTCGGCGACGCGACGCACCGCGTCGGCGAGGTCGGCCCCGGCGATGGTCTTCGTGACGTAACCGCGGGCGCCTGCACGGATCGTGGCGATCACGTCCTCGGCCGCGTCGGACACGCTGAGCGCCAGATAGACCGGCTGGGTGTCGATGCGGGAATCGGCGACACCGCGCACGACCGCCACCCCACCGCCGTCGGGCATGTGCACGTCGAGGAGCACGACATCCGGTGTGGTGGCGACGATCCCGTTCACGGCGTCGGCGACGTTCCCGGCCTCGCCGACGATCTCGAGACCGACCTCCGAGGACAGCTCGGCGCGTACACCGGAGCGGAACACCGCGTGGTCGTCGACCAGGAAGACGCGACACACCGCGGTGTCGGTGGGCACGGTCATCGATTCCTCTTCTCGTTCTGGGTCATCGGGTCGGCGGTGTGTTCGCGGCGCGGCATCGACATCGCCACCTCGGTGCCCCGATCCGGCCCGGTCTTGATGACGACCGTTCCGTCACTGCGTTCGAGTCGCGCGCGGATCGACTTCGCGACGCCCTGCCGGTCATCGGGTATCCGGTCGGGGTCGAAACCGCGCCCGCGATCGCGGACGAAGACGTCGACCGCGTCACCGGTCACCTCAGCGAACACGTCGACCTTGCGTTCCCCGGAGTGCTTGGCCGCGTTGATCAGTGCCTCACGGGTCGCGCCGATCAGGGCCGCCCATCGTTTCGACTCGGCGACGTCGGTGGCGGCGGCGCCCCGCGGCCAGGCCAGGTCGCCGACGGTCACCACGTCGACCTCGATGCCGTAGGCGTCCTCGACGTCGCCCGCCACGATCTCCAATGCGGCCGCCAGCGAACTGCCCGAGCGTTCCCGCTCTCCGAACAACCAGCGCCGTAGTTCGCGCTCCTGGCCGCGGGCCAGCCGGGCGACCTCGTCGGGACGGTTGGCCTGTTTCTGGATGAGCGCCAACGTCTGCAGCACCGAATCGTGGAGGTGCGCGGCGATCTCGTCGCGCTCAGCCGTGCGGATGCGTGCTGCGCGTTCGGCGTTGACGGTGCGCAACATGCGCATCCACAGGGGCACGGTCAACAGCACCACCCCGAGAAGGGTTGCCCCGACGGCCAACAGCGTCGCGCTGAGGCCACCGAAGGACCGGTTCGTGGCCAGCACGACGACGGCGAGACCGGCGATGACCAGGACCCCGCCACCGATGACTCGCGTCCACGTCAGAACCGCGCTGCGCGAATCGTTGGCGGGCGAGGCGTGTTCGGGGGAATCGAACTCACGCCACACCAGGGTCGCACCGATGGCGACGACGACGAGCGGAACCAAGTATTCGGCCGGGGTTCCCGACGCCGCGAAACCGACGACGATCACCGCGACGATGCCGACCACGGCCAGTCCGTACGCCTGGGTTCGCTCCCCGCGTGCGGGCGGTGTCGTGTCCGAGCCGGGCGGGCAGAAGAACCAGAGGAGTCCGTAGGCACAGACCCCGGCCCCGGCCAGCGCGCTGAGCACGACGAACACGATGCGCACGCGGACCGGGTCGACCCCGAGGTGGTCGGCCACGCCGCCCGCGACACCGCCGATGATGCGGCCGGCGTCGCGACGCGCGATGCGCTCGGGCAGCGGCGTCGAGCCACTGTCGGATGAGCGTTGGCGTGCCGGTGCGTCCACACGTCGATACTGACACGGGAGTCCGCACCCGCACATCAGGGAGAGCCCTGAGTCCGGTGTCGCGGTCGGGGCCGATTTCAGGGTGAATCCTGATGGTGTGGAGGGCAGCGCGCCGGTGAAGATGATCGGTATGAACACGACAACCGCCACACCGAGTGCCGAATCGTTGCTGCGCATGTGGAACACGCGACCGGTACGGCCGAACGCCGACGGCACCGTCGCCGGGGTGTGTGCCGGCATCGCGCGGCGGTATCGGGTGGACCCGACGCTGGTCAAGATCGCGTTCGTCGTCGCCACCCTCTTCGGCGGCAGCGGCGTCATCATGTACGTACTCGCATGGATCACACTCCCCGCAGGCGACGACGCACCCTCGGAGTACATGAACCGCGGGGAACGCAAGGCGGTGTACCGGCGGGCCCGTGCCGAGTACCGACGAGCCCGTCGCGAGCACCGTCACGGTCGGCGTCCCGACCTCGATGGGGCGCGGCACCGTTCGCATCCACCGACGATCGTGCTGATCGTCATCGCGGTGATCGTCGTGACGTCGTTCACCCCGAACATCGCGTGGAGTTCGGGTGGCCTGCTCGGCGCCGCGTTGATGCTGCTCGGGTGGTGGCTGCTCTACCAGCGCAGCCCGGACGCGGAGCCGGGCACCTCGGCCGACACCATCGGTACCGCACCCATCGTCGCCACCGAGACCTTCACCCGATGGGTGCCGAAGGCCTGGGCCGACAACGTCACCGCGGCAACGGCTTCCGGGGTGTCGACTCCTGATGCACCCGGCGTCGGCGACGCGCCGACCGTCCCGACAGAGCGGGTCGATCTCGAGAAGCCGATCGAGGCCCCGCCCGGCCCCCCGACCCCACCGGCGTGGGACCCGCTCGGGGCGGCCCCGTTCGCCTGGGATCTGCCCGAGCCGTCGGTGGCTCCGGCTCCCGCGCCGATGCGACGCCGCTCTGCGCTCACCCCGATCACCCTCGGCGTCGCGCTGCTCGCCGCCGCCGGCGCCGCCACCGCCGCGTTCGCCGGTGTCGGCGCCCTGACTCCGGCCCGTATCGCCGCGCTGGCCCTCGGCGTCGTCTGCATCGGCCTGCTCATCGGGGCGGTCACCCGCAGGGGTCCGGGTCTCGTCCCGGTCGCGGTGATCCTGGCCGTCGTGGTGGTGTTCACCTCTGCCGCTTCGGGTCTGGGTTCCCTACCCGGCGGTGGCGTTGGCGACCGTGACTGGCGTCCGGTCACCGAGTCCGACATCGACCCGAGCTACGAACTCACCGTCGGCTCGGCGACGTTGGACCTCCGGTCGGTGTCGTTGACGGGCAACCGATCGGTACGGCTGCGCGTCGGACTGGGTGAGGCCGTCGTGCTCGCGCCGGCCGGGATGAACCTGAAGGTGCGGTGCCGCACCACCATCGGCGACGAGACGTGCCGGACCGGACTCGACGGTGGCTCGGACGGGCCCGCCGGACCGGTGCTCGACATCGACGCATCGAGCATCGTGGGACACGTGGAGGTCGGCCGTGGATGACCGCCGCTTCTCCCCCACCCAGGCCGTAGTCGGTGTCGCGGGGCTCGCCGTGGCGGTCTGGGCACTGGCCGGCGCGCCCGACATCGCCGACACCGGCGCGGTGCGCTGGGGCGTGGTCGGCGTCGCCGTCCTGATCGGCGCGGTGCTGATCGTCGTCGGCGGACTCAGCGGCCGACACCGCTGACGCGAGGTGGGCACCTGAGCCCGGCGACGTTACGTGCCCAGGTGACGGGTTTACGTGCCCAACTGGCGGGGTTACGTGCCCAACTGGTGGCGGGTCACTCCCACTCGATCGTGCCCGGGGGCTTGCTGGTCACGTCGAGAACGACCCGGTTGACCTCGGCGACCTCGTTGGTGATGCGGGTCGAGATGATCTCCAGCACCTCGTACGGCACGCGGGTCCAGTCGGCGGTCATCGCGTCCTCGCTCGACACGGGCCGCAGCACGATCGGGTGGCCGTAGGTGCGGCCGTCGCCCTGCACACCGACACTCCGGACGTCGGCCAACAACACGACCGGGCACTGCCAGATCGAGTTGTCGAGGCCTGCGCTGGTCAGTTCCTCGCGGGCGATGAGGTCGGCGGCGCGCAGGGTCTCGAGACGATCTGCGGTGACCTCGCCGACGATCCGGATCGCGAGGCCCGGTCCGGGGAACGGTTGGCGACCGACGATGTCCTCGGGCAGACCGAGTTCACGCCCCACCGCACGGACCTCGTCCTTGAACAGCAACCGCAGCGGCTCGACCAGCGAGAACTCGAGATCCTCGGGCAATCCGCCCACGTTGTGGTGGCTCTTGATGTTGGCCGTTCCGGTGCCGCCACCGGATTCGACGACGTCGGGGTACAGCGTCCCCTGGACCAGGAAGTCAATGGCTTGCGGCCCGCTCGCTTCGCTCCCGGCGCCGGCCGTGCCCTCGCTGCCGTCGAGAACGTCGGTGACCGCGCCCTCGAACGACCGGATGAACTCGCGGCCGATGATCTTGCGCTTGGTCTCGGGATCGCTGTGTCCGGCCAACTCCCGCAGGAACGTCTCCTCGGCGTCGACGGTGACCAGACGGGCACCGGTGGCGGCGACGAAGTCCGTCTGGACCTGCTCGCGCTCACCGGCCCGCAGCAGCCCGTGGTCGACGAACACACATGTCAGCCGGTTGCCGATGGCCCGCTGCACCAACGCGGCGGCCACCGCGGAGTCGACGCCGCCGGACAGCCCGCACAGGGCACGCCCGTCACCGACCTGGGCGCGGACCTGCTCGACGAGGGCGTCGGCGATGTTCGCGGCGGTCCAGTCGGCCTCGAGGCCGGCGATCTCGTAGAGGAACTTCGTCAGGATGTGCTGTCCGTGCGGGGTGTGCATCACCTCGGGGTGGTACTGCACCCCGGCCATCCGACGCTCGAGGTTCTCGAACGCCGCCACCGGTGCACCCGGCGTGGACGCGGTGACCGTGAAGCCGGCCGGGGCCTCCTGCACGGCGTCGTTGTGGCTCATCCACACCGGCTGGGTCTCGGGGGTGCCTGCCATCAGCACCGACTCGCCGATCGACGACAGCGTCGTGCGACCGAACTCGCGGCCGCCGGTGTTGGCGACCACGCCGCCGAGTTCCTTGGCCATCGCCTGGTAGCCGTAGCAGATGCCGAACACCGGGATGTCGAGGTCGAGGACCGCGGGGTCCAGGCCGGGTGCGTCGTCGGCGTAGACCGACGCCGGTCCGCCCGAGAGCACCAGGGCGACCGGGTTTTTCGCGGTGATCTCCTCGATGGTCGCGGTGTGCGCGATCACCTCGGAGTAGATGCGGGCCTCGCGGACCCGACGTGCGATCAACTGCGCGTACTGGGCGCCGAAATCGACGACGAGGACCGGGCGGGGTGCGGCCGATTCGACCGGATCAGGGGCTGCGCTCACGCGTGTGAGTCTACGGTGCGACCGATCAGGCGCTCACGCCGTCGCGTCGCACTCCGGCGGCCGGGAACAGCGATGCCCCGTCGGCCGGTGCCGCGGTGCCGTTGGTGATCGCCACGATCGGCAGACGCAGCGCGCCCGGCGCCGACTCGGGGACGACCGGCGACTGTGGCGCGACCGCGGTGATGCGACGGTAGGCCTCACCCTGCGCGGGTCGGGTGTCGACGCTGTTCTTGTTGGGCCAGAACGACATCGCGCGCTCGGCCTGCGCGCTGATCGACAGCGACGGGTTCACACCGAGGTTGGCGCTGATCGCCGATCCGTCGGTCACGTGCAGGGTCGGGTAGTTCCAGACGCGGTGGAACGGGTCGATCACGCCGGTCGACGGCTTGTCGGAGATCACACAGCCGCCGAGATAGTGCGCGGTCATCGGCATGTTGAACACGTCGCCCCAGGTGCCACCGGCCAGGCCACCGAGCTTGGCCGCGACACGCTGCGCCGCCTCGTTGCCCTTCGGGATCCAGGTGGGGTTGGGCTCGCCATGGCCCTGTCGGCTGTTGACGAAGCGGAACGGTCCCAACTTCTGGACGAACGTCGTCAGCGAGTTGTTCTTGTTCTGCATGACCAGCAGGATCACTGTGCGCTGCGACCATTTCCGGACGTTGATCAGCGAGAGCAGCGCGAACGGGTTCTTGCGCACCTCGTCGAGGAACTTGAGGAACCGGTTCCGGCCGGGCTCACCGTCGGTCAGCATCGTCTGCAGCAGCCCCATCGCGTTGGACCCCTTGCCGTATCGGCAGGGCTCGATGTGGGTGTCGGAGTCGGGGTGGATCGACGACGTGATCGCCACACCCTCGGAGAAGTCGTCGGTCGGATCGACCTTGGTGCGCATCGCGCCGAGGATCGCCTCGGAGTTGGTGCGGGTGAGTTCGCCGAGTGCGTCGGACAGCTCCGTCAGCGACCCGTCGTCCTTGGCCAGGTGCAGCAGCTTCTGGCTGTTGTAGGTGCCTGCCGCGACGATGACCTGGCCCGCCGTCAGTGTGCGACGTCGGGCGCGCAGCTTCGTCCAGGTCCCGGTGCGCTCGGTCTCGACCGACCAGGTCCCGTCGGCGTGCGGGTGCAGCCCGGTGACGGTCGTGCGATCGAGGATCTGCGCGCCGTTGCTCTCGGCGAGACCGAGGTAGTTCTTGAGCAGGGTGTTCTTCGCACCCACCCGGCACCCGGTCATGCACGATCCGCACTCGGTACAGGCCGTGCGCGTGGGACCGGCTCCGCCGAAGTACGGGTCGGGAACCGTCGCCCCCGGGGCGCCGTCGCCGCCGGTCTTGGCGCCGAAGAACACACCCACCGATGTGGGTACGAACGTCTCGGCGACCCCCATCTCCTGCGCCAGGTCCTTCATGACCCGGTCGGAGTTGGTGAACGTCGGGTTGGTGACCACGCCGAGCATGCGACGAGCCTGGTCGTAGTACGGAGTGAGTTCGTCGTCCCAGTCGGTGATGTGACCCCACTGCGGATCGGTGAAGAACGGCGTCGACGGCTTGTAGAGCGTGTTCGCGTAGTTCAGCGAACCGCCACCGACACCCGCGCCGGCCAGCACCATGACGTCGCGCAGCATGTGGATGCGCTGGATGCCGTACAGGCCGAGCTTGGGTGCCCACACGAACTTGTTCAGACGCCAGCTGGTCTTCGCATGATCGGAGTCCTCGAAGCGACGTCCCGCCTCGATCACGCCGACGCGATACCCCTTCTCCACCAGGCGCAGTGCACTGACACTGCCGCCGAAGCCCGAACCGATGATCAGGACGTCAAAATCAGTGGAGTCGTGCGCCATTGGGAGAACCTCTCGCCGTGCCGGGGGCTGTCTCGCGTACCGCGGCTGTGTCACAAGTCTCTGTGACTGCCGTTAACAGACAAAATGCTACCCGCCCGGTCCGCGATCCGGCGACACCCGCGACGACATGGGTCGATCAGCTGCAGGCGGTGAGCCCGACCTTCTGGAATTCCTTGAGGTCGGAGTAGCCGGCCTTGGCCATCGACCGCCGCAGACCACCCACGACGTTGAGCTGGCCGAACGGCTCCGACGACGGCCCGTGCAGGACCTCGGAGAGCGGCGGACGGTCCTCGTCGCCGGCGACCTGCAGCAACGCGCCGCGAGGCAGTGACGGGTGCGCCGCGGCCGCGGTCCAGAACCAGCCGCGACCCGGGGCCTCGGCCGACGCGGCCAGCGGGGTGCCGAGCATCGCGGCGTCGGCGCCGCAGGCGATCGCCTTGGCGAGAGTGCCCGAGGAGTGGATGTCGCCGTCGGCGATGACGTGGACGTACCGTCCACCGGTCTCGTCGAGGTACTCGCGACGGGCGGCGGCCGCGTCGGCGATGGCGGTCGCCATCGGGACACCGATACCGAGCACCTCGCCGGTCGTGGTCGAGCCGGCGGCCGACCCGTATCCGACCACGACGCCCGCGGCGCCGGTGCGCATCAGGTGCAGTGCGGTGCGGTGGTCGTGCACGCCGCCGGCGACCACCGGGATGTCGAGTTCGCTGATGAACGTCTTGAGGTTGAGCGGTTCCCGGTCGTCGTGCGAGACGTGCTCGGCGGAGATGATCGTGCCGTGCACGACCAGCAGGTCGATCCCCGCCTTGACCAGGGCGGGGGTCAGCTCCTGCGCGTTCTGTGGACTGACCCGGACCGCGGTGGTGACGCCGGCGTCGCGCACGCGGGCGACGTTCTCGGCGAGCAGACCGGTGTCGAGCGGTGCGGCGTGCAGTTCCTGCAGCCGACGGATGGCCGCGGCCGGATCGACGTCGTCGACCGCGATCGCGATCACCTCGGCGAGCTTCGCCTCCACGTCGCGGTGCCGGGCCCACAGCCCCTCCCCGTTGAGCACACCGAGCGCGCCGAGTCGGCCGAGTTCGATCGCCGACTCCGGTGAGACCAGGGCATCGGTGGGATGCGACAGGATCGGGGTGTCGAACCGGTAGGCGTCGAGCTGCCACGCGGTCGACACCTCGCTCGACGACCGGGTACGACGCGACGGGACGATGTTGATGTCGTCGAGCTCGAAGGTCTGCCGGGCGGTTCTGCCCATGCCGATGTCCACAAGATCTCGCACCGATGCGCCCTTCTGTCAACCATGGTTCAACCGACCGGGACCCGGTCGGGCGATGTGTCTACGACGATCGCAGCGCGATCACCGGGAATAGTAGTTGGGCGCCTCGACGGTCATCGTGATGTCGTGCGGGTGGCTCTCCTTGAGACCCGCCGAGGTGATCTGCACGAACCGCGCCTGCTGCAGGTCCTCGATGGTCGCTGCGCCGGTGTAGCCCATCGCGGCACGCAGACCGCCGCGCAGCTGATGGATCACCTGGGTCAGGGGTCCGCGGAACGGGACCCGGCCCTCGATACCCTCGGGGACCAGCTTCTCCTCCGAGAGCACGTCGTCCTGGAAGTAGCGGTCCTTGGAGAACGACTTGCGGTCGCCGCGGCCCTGCATAGCGCCCAGCGAGCCCATGCCGCGGTAGCTCTTGAACTGCTTGCCGTTCACCAGGATCAGCTCACCCGGGGCCTCCGCGGTTCCCGCCAGCAACGACCCCAACATCACGGTCGACGCGCCGGCGGCGAGCGCCTTGGCGATGTCACCGGAGAACTGCAGGCCGCCGTCGGCGATCACCGGGACACCGGCGCGCTTGCACACCGCGACCGCCTCCATGACGGCGGTGATCTGCGGTGCACCGACGCCAGCGACGACCCGGGTGGTACAGATCGATCCCGGTCCGACACCGACCTTCACCGCGTCGGCACCGGCGTCGACCAGGGCCTGGGCCGCCTCGCGGGTCGCGACGTTTCCGCCGACGATCTGCACGCGGTCACCGACCTCGGCCTTGAGCTTGGCGACCATGTCGAGGACGAGGCGATTGTGGGCGTGCGCGGTGTCGACGATGATCACGTCGGCGCCTGCGTCGGTGAGCGCCATCGCTCGGGCCCACTGGCTGTCGCCGGTGCCGATGGCCGCACCGACCAGCAGGCGTCCGTCGGAGTCCTTGGTCGCGTCGGGGTGCTGCTCGGTCTTGACGAAGTCCTTGACCGTGATCAGGCCGGTCAGCTTGCCGTTGCCGTCGACGATCGGCAGCTTCTCGAGCTTGTTGCGCCGCAACAACCCCAGCGCCGCCTCGGCCGACACGCCCTCCTGGGCGGTGATCAGCGGCGCCTTGGTCATGACCTCCGACACCGGGCGGTTCTGATCGACCTCGAAACGCATGTCGCGGTTGGTGATGATGCCCAGCAGGTTGTCGTCGGAGTCGGTGACGGGCAGCCCGGAGATACGGAAGCGCGCACACATCGCGTCGACCTCGGCGAGGGTGTTGGTGGGGCCGCAGGTCACCGGGTCGGTGACCATCCCGGCCTCGGACCGCTTGACCGTCTCGACCTGCCCGGCCTGCTCGTCGATCGACAGGTTGCGGTGCAGGACGCCCATGCCACCGGCGCGGGCCATCGAGATGGCCATCCGCGACTCGGTGACGGTGTCCATGGCCGAGCTGACGAGCGGCACCTTGAGTCGGATCTCGCGGGTCACCTGCGACGAGGTGTCGACCTCGCTGGGGATCACGTCCGACGCCGCCGGGAGGAGGAGGACGTCGTCGAAGGTCAGGCCGAGCATGGCGACCTTGTTGGGGTCGTCGCCGCCGGTCCGCACCGCGGGGACGACAGGGGCCGTTCCGGATGAGCCGTTGCGGTCTGTGGGGTGAGTCATCGCCAGTGCGCCTCTCTGGTGAGTGCCGAGTGAATGGGGAACGAGTGCACTCGGGCGAAGTACTTCGGTCCATCGTATAAGCCGATCCCCTGTGCACGAATTCCGCTCGGCGCGCGCGGGAGAGTGGCGCGGCGTGACGGTCGCTGACTACGGTGGTCGTGTGCGTGACCACCTGCCGCCGGGACTGCCCCCGGACCCCTTCGCCGACGATCCGGGCGGCGATCCGTCGGCTGCTCTGGATTCGGTCGAGCCGGCACAGCCGCTCGACGCCGACGAGCGCCTCGCGGTCGAGGAGGATCTCGCGGATCTGGCCGTGTACGAGGCGTTGTTGGCCCGTCGCGGGGTGCGCGGACTCGTCGTGGTCTGCGAGGACTGCCAGCAGGATCACTATCACGACTGGGACATGCTGCGCGCCAACCTGCTGCAGCTCCTTGTGGAGGGCACGGTGCGTCCGCACGAGCCCGCCGTGGACCCGTCCCCGGACGCCTACGTCACCTGGGACTACTGCCGCGGATACGCCGACGCGATGATGCACACCTCCGACGACGACTGATCGTCACGACCACACTCGACGCACCTCGGGTACACACGACAACGGCCGACGGGATCACCGTCGGCCGTTGTTCGTCTGCGGACTCAGTTGCCGGACGAGGGGGTGGTCGTCGTGGTCGTGGTGGTCGTCTCGTCATCGGCCGGGGTGGACGACGATGGCGGCGCCTGCGGTGTGGTGGTCACCGGCGAGGACGGCCGGGTGGTCTGTTTCGTCGGTCGCTGCGACGGGTTGATCCGGGCCTGCATCTCGCGCTGACGCTGCAGGATGTTCGACGGGATGGTCGGGACGACCACATCCGACGGCAACTGGAGCGGCGGCAGACCCGACACCGACGGGAGTGAGGTGAGCGACGTCAACGGGTTGTCCGGGATCGGACCGACCTGGGTGGCCAGCCGCTGCACCCAGTCCTGCATCCGCTGGCGGGCGTCGTTCCCGCTCATGCCGCCCACCTGCTTCTGGGCGTCGGCGACGAGCTGTGCGGCCTGACGGTTGTCGCCGGAGGACAGTGCCTGTTCGGCCTTCTCCAGGTTCGACT
This sequence comes from Williamsia maris, assembly GCF_024171815.1. Classification (GTDB taxonomy): domain Bacteria; phylum Actinomycetota; class Actinomycetes; order Mycobacteriales; family Mycobacteriaceae; genus Williamsia_A; species Williamsia_A maris. The sequence goes on from NZ_JAMTCJ010000001.1 coordinate 218,198, forward strand.
GTGCATTCGCCGAGGCGACGGTCTGACTCGCCGCGCTGCCGAACATCGCCTCCTTGACCTGCCACAGCGGGTCGCCGGGGTTGGAGTTCTGGGCGAGGACGGTGATGGCCCCGAAGGCGACGACGGCGACCGCGGCCGCACCGCTCAGCACCCGAAGGCGCTTGAACGTGGTGTGGCGCGACCCGGCGCGCCTGGTCCGTGCGATCTCGGCCTCGACCTCGTCGAGGGTGGGCCCGATCGGCATCGGTCGCGCATCGATCTCGTGTCGCCACTCGGCCAACAGCGACGCCAACTGGTAGTCGGCGGAACCGTCCAGTCCGCTGCCCGGGACCTGGTTGCGGGACAGTGCGTCCAGCAGCCGGTCGTCGGCGCGCAGCGACGCGAGGTCGATCGGGGTCGCGTCGTCGGGATCCTCGGGTGAGGACACGGGATAGTCACGGTCGTTCATCTGCCCTCACCTGCTCTCATCATCTCGCTCTTCAACTTGTTCAACGCTCTGTGCTGCGCGACGCGCACCGCTCCCGCGGTGCTGCCGACCGCCTCGGCGGTCTCCTCCGCCGACATCCCCATCACCAGCCGCATGACCAGGACCTCGCGTTGCTTCTCGGGGAGCCGGTCGAGCAGCTCACTCATGCGCCGACTCGCGTCGGCGTTGAGGGCCATCTGCTCCGGCCCGTCGTCGACATCCATCGCCTCGGGGATGGTCTCGACGGGATCGGCCTTGACCCGGGCGGCCCCACGATGTGCGTCGGCGACCTTGTGTGCGGCGATGCCGTACACAAAGGCCATGAACGGCCGCCCCTGGTCTGAATACCTGGGCAGCGCGGTCATCACGGCCATACAGACCTCCTGCGCCACATCGTCGGCGGACAGCGAATGCCGTTCACCAGCCCCCACCCTCGCCCTGCAATACCGCACCACGAGGGGCCGAACACTCTCGAGAACATCAGAGAGAGCTGACCGGCTGCCCCGCCCTGCGGCGGCGACAGCGCGATCTAACTCGTCACCTGTGAGGATCATCGTCGAGTGGGGTCCCTGCGTTACATGTGGCCGAACGAACGGGTCTGCGGTACGACCAGGTCATCAGGCCGTGGTCGTGGAAGTCGCTCGTCAGCTTAGCGAGCGGCGCCCGGGAAAATCGTGACCACGGGTACAGATGGGTCACGGGATGACCGGGCACACGCTCATACGGGCGTGAATCCGCCCCCACGGGCGTTCAGTTCCGCGCGCAGACGGGCCTCGGACGCGACGAGACTCTCGTCCCGACCGCCGGAGGCCCCGATCCCGACCAGCAGAGCGGTCGCCGCCCATTCGAGCGGCAACTGATCGTGCGTTCGCGCCGCCTCGGCGCAGTCGGTGGCCGCCCGGGTCGCCTCGCCGGTGTCACCGGTGGCGGCCGACGTCGCCGCGGCAATCAACTCTGTCTTGATCCGATGTCGCACCGACGGACACGCGCGCAGCAACTCCTCGCGGTCGGCCATCGTCTCGCGAGCCCGGTGTGCGTCACCCCGATACAGGGCCGACTCGGTCCGGACCCAGAGATGTCGCAGCCGAAGCCGACCCGACCAGATCCATCCCTCGTCGTCGTCGACGAGGGCCAGAGGGCCCGCACACCGGGCCAGCAACCGATCGGCCAGATCGAAGTGGGCCGTGCCGAGGCTGTCCGCGGCCAACCCGATCAGCGCGTCGAGTGTCGCCGCCCGGGTCATCGTGTCGGCCACGCCGCCGGCCGACCACCAGAGCGCCTCGCCGTCGTACCGCCGTGCCGCCGCATGCCTGCCGGCCTGTCGCAGGTGCGAGGCCCGTGTGGAGGACGCGAGCGAACGGACGGTCCTGCCCGTCGTCGACGCACACAGATGGTCGAGTTCCGCCGATGCGGCGGCGTAGTGGCCGCGGGCGCCCGCCGCCACCGCGCGCATCCACGAATCGACCGACGCATCGCCGTATGCGGCACGCGTCGGGGCGTGCGCGGACCCCGGTCGGGATCCGAACGCGACGGCCTGCAGATGGTCATTCATGGGTATATCGTGCTGCGCTCGTCGATGTAGCGAGAAATTAACCTTCTGTTGACGCGGGAAGAATGTCGCGCGATGTCACCGACATGTCACCCGAATATGTATTCCATGTAACCCAAGCCCACGCAAACGGGCAATTGTCCACCGCTTCCGGGCGCACCGACAGGGTCACCACCGACCGCGAATTACCGTGCCTGACGAGCATTTTGACCGACGCCGGAAATGCTGACCGTGGTCCGTTTGTGGGAGTCGCAGCATGACAGAACTTGGCAACCCACCGTTAACATCTGGTCGATCTCGGGCCCTTTTCCGCAGGCTGGGTGGCTTGTTGACTCGTTTTCGACGGTTTGCTTACCTAGATCAAGTCGGACGGGAACAACGTCGTACTCGACCACGGAGAACTGCTTCACCCAACCAGTTCACGCCGATCTCGGCAGTTCAAGGAGCCAGCAGATGCCGCAACCAAACAGCCTTCCCGGACCCAACGCGGATATCTGGGACTGGCAGATGAAGGGACTCTGCCGGGGCGTCGACTCGTCGATGTTCTTCCACCCGGACGGTGAGCGCGGTCGCGCACGAGCGCACCGCGAGCGTCGCGCCAAGGAGTTGTGCCACCAGTGCCCGGTCATCGCGCAGTGCCGTGAGCACGCACTCGCCGTCGCCGAACCGTATGGCATCTGGGGAGGACTCTCCGAGTCCGAGCGCGGGATCCTGATGAAGCGCGGTGTCGGTCGCCGCATGGCCGGCTGATCGGCCCACAGACACACGACACCTCGAGGGGCATCCGGTATCCGGGTGCCCCTCGAGGCGTGTCCGTGACCGGTGACCGCTTTACGGACGTGCGTACGCCTCGATGATCGGTTCGAGTTCGCCCGGTGTGGCCCCGTGCAGGATCACCGCGTCGCAACCCAGGTCGAGCTGGCGCCGGATGGCGGTGACGCACTGCTCCGGTGTCCCGGTGGCGGCCGCGGCCAACCACTCCTGGGGGATCAGCGTGGCGGCGTGTTCGAGCTGATCGGGGGTGCCGACGATGTCGAGCCCGGCCACGCCGCTGATCACCGGATCGGTCAGGAAACGCTGAAGAACGGCGGGATCCCACCGGTTGGTCTCGACCATCAGTGCTCCGTATCCCTGCAGATAGGTGCCCAGACGTCCGACGGTCTTGCGCAACCGGTCCGCGTGGGGCACGTGATCGCCGACGGTGGCCAGGCACGACCACACCCGCACCCGATCCGGATCACGGCCCGCGCGCGCCGCCGCGGTCTTGACGGTCTCGACGCACCTCCGGGTGGTCTCGTCGGTGAAGTAGGTGTGCAGGATGACGTCGTCGAACAGGCGGCCGCCGAGTTCGAGCGTGCGGGGTCCGAACGCGACCAGCGCCATCGGCAGGTACTCGTCGAGCGACGCGTCGAGGTGCAGGACCGGGAACCTCCCGGCGGGGCCGTCGTGGTCGATGAGCGTCTCGCCGCGGAACAACGCCCGCATGATGCCGACGAAGTCCTCGATGGCCGCGGTGGTGATCGGCGGGATCCCGTAGGCGTCCTGCAGCAGTCGGATCCCACGGCCGAGTCCGAGGGTGAAACGGCCACCGGTGAGATCCCGGGCCGTGCGCGCCATACCCGCGGTGACCATCGGATGGCGGGTGTTGTGGTTCGTCGCGGCCGTGCAGATACCGATGTCGTCGCTCGCCGCACCCGCGGCGCCGGTGAGGACGGCGGCCTCTTTCTTGTTGTAGCGCTCGGAGATGAACGCCGTGCCCAGGCCCAGTCGTTGTGCGCCGCGTACCTCGTCGACGATGTCGCGGACACTGTCTGGTTGCCCCGCCAGCAGGTACGCCCCGAGCTCCGGGAAGCGCGGGGTCACGGCCGGTCGCCGATGAGATCGAGGGTCCCCAGTTCTCGGATCGCCTCGCAGCCGCGCTCGATCATGGCGATGAACATGTCGTCGCCGCGATCGGATCCGGCGGCGAAGGCGAACCCCAGGGTGGTGATGAGCGGGATCGCCAACATCCCGGATCGGTAGTCGCGCCAACACGTCTCGGCGTCGTATCCGGTCACGCCGTGTCCCGACAACGCCTGGTGGTAGGCGCAGACCAGGTCGCGTTCGTGCTCGGCTCGGGTATGGGGGTCCAGGCTGGTGCCGATGAAGTAGGCGAGGTCGCGCGCGGGCAGCCCCACGCTCAACGTCTGCCAGTCGACCACCGTGACCTCGTCGGTCTCCGGGTGGAACAGCAGGTTGTCGAGTCGGAAGTCGCCGTGTAGCAGCGAGAACCGCTCGGTGTCCGATAGCAGCCACGGCGTGATCGCGTCGGCGGATTCGGTGAGCGTGGCGCGGTCGGCGTCGCTGAGCGAGGCGCCGAGCCGTTCGATCGTGGTCGTGGTCGCGATCCGCGCGATCTCGCCGAACCCGTCGGCGGTGGCCGCGTCCGGCACCGGCATGACGACGCCCTCGAGGGTCAGCCAGGTCGGGTCGCACCATCGCGGGCCGTGCAGTCCGGCCAGGGCCGCCACGGCCGCACGGGCCTGCGTGGGCGAGCACCCGGCGATCTGGTCGCCCTGCACCGCAGGCGCGAGATCGGCCAGCACCAACACGAAGTCGGCAGCGTCGTCACTGATGTCGATGTGCAGACAGTCCGGGACCGGGACGGCGACGGTGTCCGCGACGCGGGAGTAGAAGACGTGCTCCGAGCGGTATCCCAGCGCCACCCGTTCGCGCACGCCCGCGTCCTGCGACGGCAGCTTCACCACGAGCGTGGTCGGTGACGACTCGGTCGGGTCGGTGTAGACGACGGTCAGCCGGTAGGTCGCGCCCGTCTGGCCGGTGCCCACCGGGTCGACGGTCACCGTGTCCACGGACACCGGGTGCTCGTCGGTACCGAGGACCGACTCGAGCCACCGGCCGGTCAGCTCGTGTGGGCTCGAGGGGATCGGGGATGCTGTCGCCGTCATCTGATCACATTTCGTCGTCGATGGGTGGGATGAGAACGAGACATCGGGAGACCAACTCCGACAACCGGATCCGACCCGGTGGCGCGGTCAACCATCGATGGAAGGCGAATTCGCCTGCGGCGAGGAAGACCTCGACCATCAGTCCCGGTCGGACGCTGTCCTGCGACGACACACCGATGCGCGCGGCGACCAGGTCCACGAGTGCCGCCCGGTCGGACGACCCGATGAGCGAGACGCGCTCGAGCAGGTGCGGTGCGCTGAGCACGGCGGTCCGCCAGTGGTCGACATCGACGTCGTCGAAGGCCGACATGCGTGCGGTGATCGCCGCGGTCAGGGCGGCATGGGCGGTCTCGTGCTCCGGCTGCGCCCGCAACGCGCGCACGATCGCCGCCCCACCGCCGCGCACGGTGTCGAGCAGCAGCCCCTCCTTGGTGGGGACGTATCGGAAGTAGGTGCTCATCGACACCCCCGCGGCCGCGGCGATCTCCTCGGTGCTCACCGAGTCGTAGCCGCGCTCGGCGATCAGCGCGAGGGCCGCGCGTTGGATGTCCTCGCGCACGCGGGCGCGTTGACGTTCGCGCAATGTGCCCGCGTGTGGTTCCGGCATACCGGATGTCTATCCCGCGTTGGGAGTCACTGTCAACGGGCGACCCCATCTCAGGTTTCCGCCCACGACGACGAACGAGGGGCACCCGGAGAAATCCGGATGCCCCTCGTGTCAGGAGACTTGCTCAGCCTCGACCTCCGGTCAGTGGCTGTGGCCGTGGTGGCCGTGTCCCTCGTGATCGTCGTCGGAATCGGCGGGCTTGTCGACGATCGCGCTCTCGGTGGTGAGCACCATGCGGGCGACCGACGCGGCGTTCACGACGGCCGAGCGGGTGACCTTCACCGGGTCGACGATGCCCTCGGCGAGCAGGTCGCCGTAGGTCAGGGTCGCGGCGTTGAAGCCGTGTCCCTTCTTCGCGGCGGCGACGGTCGCGGTGACGACCGAACCGTCGGCGCCGGCGTTGGTGGCGATCCAGTGCAGCGGTGCCCGGACCGCCGAGCGCACCACGGCGACACCGAGTGCCTCGTCGCCGGTGAGGGTCGCCGCCAGCTCGTCGAGAGCTTCCGACGCCTGGACGATGGCGGATCCGCCACCGGGGATGATGCCCTCCTCGACCGCGGCCTTGGCCGCGGCGACCGCGTCCTCGACGCGGTGCTTGCGCTCCTTGAGCGCGGTCTCGGTCGCCGCACCGACGCGGATCACCGCGACGCCGCCGGACAGCTTGGCCAGCCGCTCGGACAGCTTCTCGCGGTCCCAGTCGGAATCGCTGGCCTCGATCTCGCGACGCAGCTGATCGGTGCGCGCCGAGATGGCCTCGGCGGTGCCGGCACCGTCGACGATGGTGGTGGCGTCCTTGGTGACGACGACGCGACGCACCGAACCGAGCGAGTCGAGCCCGGCCTCGGCGAGGCTTAGACCGATGTCGGTGTTGATCACGGTGGCGCCGGTGACGACGGCGAGGTCGTCGAGGAACGCCTTGCGACGGTCACCGAAGAACGGCGCCTTGACCGCGACCGCGCGGATGGTCTTGCGGATCGAGTTGACCACCAGGGTCGAGAGCGGCTCGCCCTCGATGTCCTCGGCGATGATCAGCAGCGGCTTACCGGCCTCGGCGACCTTCTCCAACAGAGGGAGGAAGTCGGGAAGCGAGCTGATCTTCTCGCGGTAGAGCAGGACGCTGGCGTCCTCGAGGACGGCCTCCTGGCTGTCGACGTCGGTGACGAAGTACGGCGAGAGGAAACCCTTGTCGAACTGGACGCCCTCGGTGATCTCGAGATCGGTGCTCAGTCCCGAGCTCTCCTCGACGGTGACGACACCGTCGACGCCGACCTCGGACATGGCCTTGCCGACCATGGCGCCGATCTCCTCGTCACGCGAGGAGACGGATGCGACCTGGGCGATCGCCTTCTCGCCCTCCACCGGGGTGGCGGCGGCGAGCAGGGCCTTCGAGATCGCGTCGGCGGCCTGCGAGATGCCCGAGCCGAGTGCGATCGGGTTGGCGCCGGCGGTGACGTTGCGCAGGCCGTTCTTGATGATGGCCTGGGCCAGGACGGTCGCGGTGGTGGTGCCGTCACCGGCGACGTCGTTGGTCTTGGTGGCGACGGACTTGACCAGCTGCGCGCCGAGGTCCTCGAACGGGTCCTCGAGGTCGATCTCGCGGGCGATGGTCACGCCGTCGTTGGTCACGGTCGGCCCGCCGAACGCCTTGGCGAGGACCACGTGCCGGCCGCGCGGGCCGAGGGTCACCTTGACTGTGTCGGCGAGCTTGTCGACGCCGCGTTCCAGCGAGCGCCGGGCCTGGTCGCTGAATTCGAGTTTCTTGGACATGTGGTCGCTAGCTCCTTCAGGAGTCAATGCAGTGCTGTGAGTTCGAGCAGGTGGAACGAATCCGCCCCGGCCACTCCCCAGCAGGGAGTGTCCGGGGCGGGTCGTCCTCGACAGGCTCATACAAGCCTGCGGATGAGGACTACTTCGAGATGACTGCCAGCACGTCGCGTGCGGACAGGATCAGGTACTCCTCGCCGGAGTACTTGATCTCGGTGCCGCCGTACTTGCTGTAGATGACGGTGTCGCCTTCTTTGACGTCGACCGGGACCCGGTTGCCCTGCTCGGTGACACGTCCCTCGCCCACGGCGATGACGGTGCCCTCCTGGGGCTTCTCCTTCGCCGTGTCAGGGATGACCAGGCCGGAGGCGGTCGTCGTCTCAGCCTCATTGGCCTGGACGAGGATCTTGTCCTCGAGCGGCTTGATGTTCACGCTCGCCACGATGTGAGCCCTCCACTTTCGGGGTTCTGGGCCGGACGGTGCGTCCGACCTCTTTGGAGTCGATGCAATGCTTATGGCGCCTAGCTCGGTTGCGTCGTCGCGGGAGCCGTAACCGCACTCGGTGCCACCTGGCACTCTATACATGCGAGTGCCAGCACTCAAGTACCCCTGAGTGCCAGCCTCCACATGATCCTCAGACCGCGGCCGGCGTCGTGCTCGGACGCCGGCGGCGGATGATCACGGCCAGGCTCCCGGCCACGCCGAGCATCGAGAGCACGGAGATGACCGTGATCGCGGTCGGCATGCCGCCGATCATCTCCCCGGGCACCTGCGTCCCACCCGAACTGGCGGTGATCGCGGTGACCACGGCGATCATGATCGCCCCGCCGATCTGGATGCTGGTGTTGACCAGACCGGACGCCAGGCCCTGTTCGGCGTCGGAGACACCGGCGGTGGCCTGCGAGTTCACCGCCGGGAAGCAGAGCGCGAAGCCCAGTCCCAACAGCAGGATCGTCGGGAGCAGGAAGTTCGCGTACCCCATGCCCGGCTGCGCCCGGAGGAACAGCAGGTAGCCGGCGACAAAGGCGGTCAGCCCGATCGCGATCAGGATCGGGGTGCCGACGCGGTCGAGCACGCGGTCCATGCCGAACGCACTCGCGACGACGAGCAGGCCGGCCGGGAGGAACCCGAGGGACATCGCGATGGGCGACCAGCCGAGCGAGTCCTGCAGGTACAGCGTCACGAGGAACTGGAACGAGACGTAGCTGCCGAACATGACCGCCGCGGAGATGTTCGCGTGCACCAGGGTCAGCGAGCGCAGGATCCCCAGGCGCAGCAGCGGGTTGCGGTGTCGGGCCTCGATGGTGAGGAACGCGACGAGCAGCGCGGCCGACGCCACGAACAGTCCGACGGTCGACGGAGCGGCCCAGCCGACGTCGGGTGCGCGGACCACGGCGTAGACCACGATCAGCAGCGCGCCGGTACTGGTGAGAGCACCGCCCACGTCGAGGTGTCCCCAGTTGACCGCGGGGCGCGGGACCGACGGGATGACCTTGATGCCCGCGATGAGCAACAAGACCGCGACCGGGCCCGGGAACAGCAGGGTGGCCTGCCAGCCGACCTCGGTGAGCAACCCACCGAAGACGAGGCCCAGCGAGAAGCCGCTCGCACCGCACACCGTGTAGATGCTCAGCGCCTTGTTGCGCGCCGGCCCCTCGGCGAACGTCGTCGTGATGATCGACAGGCCCGCGGGCACGGTGAATGCCGCGGCCACACCCTTGATGAAGCGCAGCGCGACGATGGCCGAGTTGACCTCGACGAGCGCACTGATCACCGACGCGACGCCGAAGACCGCGAGCGCGGCCAGGAACACCGTCCGCCTGCCGAACAGGTCACTGGCGCGTCCGCCCAGCAGCAGGAAGCCGCCGTATCCGAGCACGTAGCCGCTGACGATCCACTGCAGTTGCGACTGGTCCATACCGAGGTCGGCGCCCATGGACGGCAGGGCGACCCCCACCATCGAGACGTCGAGCCCGTCGAGGAACAGCGCCCCGGCCAACACCACCAGCAGGACCCACGTCGCCGTGGACCATCCCCGCGCCGTCGTGACGACCGAGGAAACCGCCCCACCCCCATCCACCGACGACGCGGTGCGCACGTCGGTCTCGTTTCCTGATGAATCACTGAGTTCCAGAGTCATGCGGAGGACTATATGCACATGCATTCAATGTGTCTACAAATAATGTCAGTGCAATAAATGAGTTGACATGTGATAGTCTGCGGGGCATGTCCATCGGTGAGCATGCGTCGGCGACACCCGCCCCGGCTGCCGGTCCGTGCGACGAGGACGCCCTCGCCGCCGCGTGGCATCAACTGACCGTTCGCTATCACCGCCTGCACTGCGAGATCGACCGCGCACTCGAGGCCGGGCACCAGATCAGCGGCAGCGAGTTCGAGGTCCTCGAGCTCCTCGCCTCGGCGCCGGAGAACAAGCTGCGGATGAGCGAACTCGCCGCGCAGGTACATCTGAGTCAGAGCGCGCTGTCCCGTCTGGTCGCCGGACTGGACAAATGCGGACTGGCCCGACGATCCATGTGCGAGAACGACCGTCGCTCGGTGTTCGCCGAACTGACCGACTCCGGATGCGCCCGGTACGAGTCGGCGCGCCCCACCCAGCGGTCGATCCTGCGCAGTCAGGCGGTCGACACCGACGGGTCGTCACTCTGCGGTGCCGACGACTTCGTCGATGTCATGCGCTCGGTCCGCACGGACTCCTGACCCCTCGCCCGTTGGGCCCTCGTCCCCCGCTGTTGGGCCTTTGTTGCCCGCTGTCGGGCCCCCGTTCACGCGTGTGGGCCCTTGTCACCGCGTGTTGGGCGGTCACTCCCCGCTGTTGGGCCCTTGTTGCCGCGTGTTGGGCCGCGGTGCGCCTGTGGTGGGCCGTTCCGACGCCGACAGGTTGACCCGCACCCAACCGGCGCACACAACGGCCCAACGCACTGCGACGTCGGCCCAACTCGCGTCAGCGACGGCCCACCACGGAGGAACGAGGGCCCACCACGCGAAGTGGGGAATCGAACCGAGACGACTCAGTAGGCGCTGATCTGCACCGACATCCCCGGGTCGGTAGCCACGGTCAGGGCCGACGGCGGCGCTCCCCCGGCGATGACGTGGGCTCCCAGCGTCGCGATCATCACACCGTTGTCGGTACACAGGCGCGGCTTCGGGATACGAAGCGTCACACCGGCGTCCGCGCACCGCGCCGCGGTGAGCGATCGGATCCGCGAGTTCGCGGTCGCACCGCCGCCCAGCACGAGGGTGTCCACGCCGGTGTCCTCGCACGCCCGCATCGCCTTGCGCGTCAACACGTCGGCCACCGCCTCCTGGAACGACGCGGCGACATCGGCGATCGGCACGGCGTCACCCGCGCGCTCACACTTCTCGACGAAGCGGGCAACCGCGGTCTTCACGCCGCTGAAGGAGAAGTCATAGCGTGCGTCACGGGGTCCGGTCATGCCGCGGGGGAACGGGATCGCGGCCGGATCGCCCTGCGCGGCAACGGCGTCGAGGGCCGGTCCGCCGGGGTAGCCGAGTCCGAGCAGCCGGGCGACCTTGTCGAAGGCCTCCCCTGCCGCGTCGTCGACCGTCGTCCCCAGTTCGATGATGGGCGCCCCTAGATCGTCCACTCGCAACAGGTGGGTGTGCCCGCCGGAGACGAGCAGCGCGATGCACGCAGGCATCGGTCCGTGTTCGAGGGTGTCGACCGCCACGTGTCCCCCCAGGTGGTTGACCGCGTACAACGGCACATCCCAGGCCGCGGCATAGGCTTTCGCCGCCGCGACACCGACGAGCAGTGCCCCGGCGAGGCCGGGACCGATCGTCACCGCGATCGCGTCCGGTCGGTCGACACCCGCCGCTAACCGTGCCCGCCGCATCGTCGGCATGATCGCCTCGAGGTGGGCACGCGATGCCACCTCGGGCACCACGCCGCCGTAGCGCGCGTGCTCGTCGACGCTGGATGCGACCTCGTCGGCCAACAGGGTGGTCGTCGCGTCGTCGTTCCATTCGACGATCCCGACACCGGTCTCGTCGCAGGAACTCTCGATACCCATGACGATCATCTACGACGCCCCTCCGCGCGGACGCCGCATCGTGTACGCATCGGCGCCGCTGGGCTGGTAGTAGCCCTTGCGTAGACCGACCCGGACGAAGCCGTTGTGCTCGTAGAGTTCGATGGCGCGGTCGTTGTCGGTGCGGACCTCGAGGAACACCTCGGCGTCCACCTCGTCGGCAACCGCGAGCATCTCGGCCATCAGGGCCCGGCCGTGCCCACCGCCGCGGTGGGCGGGATCGACGGCGATGGTGTGGATCTCGCACTCGTGGTCCCCGGTCCGACCCAGGATCGAGACGCCCGCGTATCCGATGAGTACGTCGTCGTCCCCACGGACGGCGAAGTATCGGTTGTGCGGTGACGCGAGTTCGGCGGTGAACGCCTCGACCGGCCACGGCGAGTCACCGGCGAAGATGGCGGCCTCGAGTTGGGCGCAGCGGGGCGCGTCGGTCGCGCGCAGTGGTCCGATCATCGTTTCCGGTCCTTCAACTCGACGGCGTCCGGGCGGCGGAGGTACAGCGGGACGACGGGTTCGGGGGCCGCACCGGACTCCAGGGCGTCGCGTGCCGCGGCGACGAGTCCCGTGGTGGTCGGTGCGCTGATCGAATCGTCGGTCGGTTCGCCGAACAGCGCTGTGTGCGAGGTCGATCCGACGATGAGGTCGACCGTCTCACCGCGCAACCGCCCGATCAGGTCGGCGGGGGTGTCGACAGCTGGGCCCGCCATACGCCCGTCCGGACCGTAGAGCGCCCAGTACACCTCACGGCGGCGGGCATCGGTGACGACGAGAACACGTCCCGCGCCGGCGTCGGATCGGATCGCGTCGAGCGAGCACACCCCCTGCAGCGGGATCGCGAGGGCGTCGGCGAACGCCGCGGCGGTCGCCATGCCGACGCGGAGGCCGGTGAACGGTCCGGGGCCGGCACCGACAACGACCGCGTCGAGATCGGATCGCGCGACCCCGGCCTCGGTGAGGCACTCCAGTATCAGCGTCGTGAGGATCTCGGCGTGCCCGCGCGGAGTGTCTACCCGACGCTCGGCGCGCAGCACGACCGCGCGGTCCGGGGTCACCTCCCCGACCCCGGTGGTCACCGTGGGTGTGGAGGTGTCGACGGCCAGAACGAGCACGGTGATCCAGCCTATGCGGAACCGTCGGGAGACCGGACCCAGCCCCAGGTGGCCGTGCGGACGTCGGAGTCCGGTTCGCGCCGTAGCCGCACCAGCAGGTGACGGTCGGAGAGACGCTCGGCCACCCCCGCGCCCCACTCGACGACCACGACGTTGTCGGTGATCTCGGTGTCCAGGTCGAGCCCGTCGAGATCGGCGAGGACGTCGCCGCCGGTCGAGCCCAGTCGGTAGGCGTCGACGTGGACCATCCCGACGCCGCCGACATGTCCGGGGGCGTGTGCGCGGGCGATGATGAACGTCGGCGAGGTGACGCGTCCGGCGACCCCGAGACCGGCGCCGATCCCGCGGGCGAGGGCGGTCTTGCCCGCCCCCAGCGGCCCATCGGTGATGACCAGGTCACCGGCGCGCAGATCGGCGGCGAGTTCGGCGCCGAACGCCTCGGTGTCCTCGACAGTCGTCAGGGTCCGTCGGTTCGACGGTTCCGCGGGGTGGGCGTCCTCGCTCACCGGACGCTCCGCTGGACCAACCGCTCGATGGCCTCGGTGATCACCTCGGGTCGTTCCAGCAGCACGAGGTGACCGCAGTCGGGCACGCCGACGAGTTCGCAGTCGGCCAGCGCACCGTGCAGTTCGACCGAGTTGGGCAGTGGGGTGACCTTGTCCTCGTAGCCGCACGCGACCAGCGTCGGGATGCGCGACAGCACGGCGAGGGCGGCGCTCTCGTCGTGACTCTCCAGCGACCGGAGGAAGTCCACGACGGTGTCGATGGGGGTGTTCTGGATCATCGCCGCGACGAACTGGCTCAGTGCCGGCGAATGGAAGGTCGACCCGAAGCTCGCGGCGGTCAGCACCGGCGTCATGACGGCACGGGTGACGCCGCGGCCGGCGCGGACCGCCCGCGGGACCCGCCGCACCGAGAGACGGAACGCGTCGACGAGCGGGTTCTGCAGACCCCGACCGAGGCCCGCCTCGGTGATCCCCCGCGCCGCAGTGGCGATCAGCCCCACGCCGATGATCTTGTCGCCGAACAGTTCCGGTGCGCGGGTCGCGAGACCCATGACGGCCATCGCTCCCATCGAGTGGCCGACGAGCACGACCGGGCCGTCGGGGATTACCGATCGGATCACGGCGTCGATGTCGGCGCCGAGTTGGGTGATGGTGGCGGTGTGCGCGGGCGCCGCCCCCGATCGGCCGTGGCCGCGGTGGTCCATGAACACCAGCCGCACGTTGTCGCCCCACACCGCGGCCAACTGCTGACGCTGGAAGTGCCAGCTCGACATGCGCAGGCTGAAACCGTGCGAGAACAGCACGGTCACCGCGGCGTCGGCCGGTCCGACCTCGCGGATGGCCAGCGGGACACCGTCGTCGGCCGTCGCGAAGCTCGCGCGGTCGGCGTAGATCGCACGGAAGTCCTCGATCGAGTTCGGGTCGACGCGCGCGTCGGCTCGGCGGGTCACGTTGCGGGCGACCCCGCCGATCGCGACCGCCCCCAGAGCGGCGAATCCCGCGGCGCCCGCGAGGATCCCGAGTCGCTGCGGTCGGTCGGCGCTCATCTGCGCACCTCCGGAACGCCGGACACCGCCGAGGTCACGTGTCGACGCTGCGCCCGTCCACGGATGCCGGAGACGATCTCGTAGTCGATCGTGCCGATGGTGGCGGCCCACTCCTTGGCGGTGGTGCCCCCGTCGGCACCGGATCCGAAGAGCACGGCCCGATCCCCCTCCGTCACATCGCTGTCGGTGCCGAGATCGATCACCATCTGATCCATGCAGATCCGTCCGACACCGGGGTACGAGCGACCGTTGATCTGTACCCGGAGACGGTTGGACAACAGTCGCGGCACACCGTCGGCGTACCCGGCGGGCAGCAGCGCGAGGGTCGTGTCGTGCGGTGCGGTCCAGGTGTGTCCGTACGACACCCCCTGCCCGGCCGAGACCTTCTTGACCATCGAGACCTCCGCCGAGAGCGTCATCGCCGGGATCAGCCCGTAGCCCTCCGGCAGTGGCGAGGTGCCATAGACGGCGATGCCCGCCCGCACCAGATCCCGCGACAGATCCGGCCGGGCCAGCGCCGCAGCCGAATTGGAGATGTGCACGACCTGTGGTGCGACACCGAGACGGTCGAGTTCCCGGACACATTCGTCGAGGCGGGCGGCCTGGACGTCGTTGAGCGGGTGCTCCGGTTCGTCACCGCGGGCGAGGTGACACATCGCCGCCCGCAGCACGATCGACTCATCGGCTACAGCCTTGGCAAGAGCGTCACGGAGGTCGGGCCACTCCTGCGGGCCGACCCCGTTGCGGGCCAGGCCGGTGTCGATCTTGACGCTGAGGACCGCGGTTTCACCGACGTGCGCCGCCGCGGTGATGACCCGGTCGAGTTGGCGGGTCGACGAGACCGCCAGTTCGATCCCGGCGTCGACCGCCGGGGCGAAATCGGTGGTCGGGGTGTGCAGCCAGGCCACGAGCGGCGCGGTGATGCCGTCCGCGCGCAGCGCGAGTGCCTCGGCGACGGTCGCGACCCCGAGGTCGGTCGCGCCGGCCGCGAGCGCCGCGCGTGCCACCGGCGTCGCGCCGTGGCCGTATCCGTCGGCCTTGACCACGGCCATGACGGCTGCCCCCGACCGCCGGGCCACGACCTCGACGTTGTGGGCGATGGCGGCGAGGTCGATGGTCGCCTCGAGCGCGGGACGCTCCGCGATGTCGTCGACGATCATGCGACCGAACGCATCTCGCGGATGGCCGGGCGGATCGCCGCGAGCAGGTCCGACGCACCGATGGGAGCGCCCGCGGAGGTGTCGTCGTCCCCTCGCGCGGCGAGGATGGCGGCGTGCGCGTGGACCCGCGCGGCCGACGCGGCGGCCACCCGGGCGGTGAGGCCGGCGGCGAGCAGGGCACCCGCCAGACCCGACAGCACGTCGCCGGCGCCCGCGGTCGCCGCCCAGGAGGCGCCCGCGTCGTTGACCAACACCGGCCCGGCCCCGTCGGCCACGACGGTGATGCGGCCCTTGAGCAGGACCGTGGCACCGAGCCGCGTGGCGAGGTCGGTGACGGCGGTGACGCGGTCGGAGCCCACCGGGGCGCCGGCCAGCCGCGCGAACTCACCCGCGTGCGGGGTGAGCAGGGTCGGCGCCTCGCGCTGCTGCACCCAGTCGAGATGCGCTGCGAGAACGGTCAACCCGTCGGCGTCGACCAGCACCGGGAGATCGGTCGCGAGGATGCTGTGCACCTTGTCGGCGGCGTCGTCGTCGGTGCCCGCCCCGGGCCCGATGACCCACGCCTGCACACGCCCAGCGGAGTCCAGGTCCGGTGCGGCGACGACCTCGGGGTGGCGCGAGAGGATGTCGCCGGCGGCCGTGCCGACATAGCGGACCATGCCCGAGGTGGCGGCGACCGCGGCGCCGGTGCAGAGCATTGCCGCGCCGGGGAACCTGTCGGAGCCGGCGATGATCCCGGTGACACCCTGGGAATACTTGTCGTCCGCCGGTCCCGGGACCGGCCAGTTCGTGGCGACGTCGTGGTCGTCGAGGGCGACCATCCGCGCGCCGGGTACATCGATGCCGATGTCGACGCACTCGACCCGACCGCACTGGTCGGCGGCCAGGATGTGCGCGCGGCGTCGGGCGCCGAAGGTGACGGTCACCGCGGCGTGCACCGACGGGTCGTGCACGACGCCGGTGTCGGCGTCGACGCCCGACGGGATGTCCACGGCCACGACCGGCGCGCGCACGTGCTCGAAAACTGCTGCGGCCGCGGGGCGCAGGGGGCCGGAGCCACCGAGACCCACCACCCCGTCGACGACCAGGTCGAGATCGTGTCCGAGAGCGTCGACGACACGACCACCGGCGCGGCGGAAGGCGGCGAGACCGGCGGCGTGCGCGCGGTCGGGCGCGAGCAGCACCGCGGTGACGGCCACTCCGCGGGCGCGCAGGTTCGCCCCGGCGAACAGGGCGTCGCCACCGTTGTCGCCGGCACCGACGACGAGTCCGACGCGCGATCCGTACACCGCACCGCGGCGAGCGCGGAGTTCGGCCGCGACCACCCCGGCGAGACCGGCGGCGGCCCGTCGCATCAGGACACCGGACGCCAGCAGGTCGCCCGTCGCCGCCTCGGCGGCACGGATCTCGTCGGCGGAGTGGTAGCCGAGCACGGCCCTACTCCACCGTCACGGACTTGGCGAGGTTGCGCGGCTTGTCGACGTCGTAGCCGCGCGCCTGGGCGACCGCCGCGGCGAACACCTGCAGTGGGACGGTCGAGACCAGCGGCTGCAGCAACGTCGGGACACGCGGGATCTGGATGAGGTGGTCGGCGAACGCACCGACCGCCACGTCGTCGTCCTCGGCGATCACGATGGTCCGTGCGCCGCGCGCCTGGATCTCGCGGATGTTGCTGACCATCTTCGAGTGCAGCAGCGGCCGGCCACTGGCCGACGGCATCACGATGATGACGGGCAGACCGTCCTCGATCAGCGCGATCGGCCCGTGCTTGAGCTCACCGGCGGCGAACCCCTCGGCGTGCATGTAGGCCAGCTCCTTGAGCTTGAGCGCTCCCTCGAGCGCCACCGGGTAGCCGACGTGCCTGCCGATGAACAGCACCGTCGGGCTGGTCGCCAGCGAACGGGCCAGCGCGCGAACCGGTTCGACGGTGGCCAACACCTGTTCGACAGCCGCCGGCATGGCCTCCAGCTCGGCGAACTCACGGGCAACCTCGTCGGGGTACTTCGTACCGCGGGCCTGCGCGAGCGCCAGACCGACGAGGTAGGCCGCCGCGATCTGCGCCAGGAAGCACTTGGTCGACGCGACGCCGATCTCCGGGCCGGCGTGGGTGTAGAGCACGGCGTCGGACTCGCGCGGGATCTGCGCACCGTTGGTGTTGCAGATGGCCAGGACGCGGGCCTTCTGCTCCTTGGCGTGTCGCACCGCCTCGAGGGTGTCGGCGGTCTCCCCCGACTGCGAGATGGCCACGACGAGGGTGGACCGGTCGAGAACCGGGTCGCGATAGCGGAACTCGCTGGCGAGTTCGACCTCGACCGGCAGGCGGGTCCAGTGCTCGATCGCGTACTTGGCCAGCAGACCGGCGTGGTACGCCGTACCGCAGGCCACGACGAACACCTTGTCGATGTCGCGGAGGTCCTGGTCGGTGATGCGCTGTTCGTCGAGGACGATGCGCCCGTTCTCGAAGTGACCGACCAGGGTGTCGGCGAGCGCCTGCGGCTGCTCGGCGATCTCCTTGAGCATGAAGAAGTCGTGACCGCCCTTCTCGGCGGCGGCGAGATCCCAGTCGATGTGGAACGGCTTGCCCTCCTGCGGCGTGCCGTCGAACGAGGTGATCGTGTAGCTGTCGGCGGTGATGACGACGACCTGGTCGTGGCCGAGCTCGACCGCCTCGCGGGTGTGCTCGATGAACGCGGCGACATCCGAGCCGACGAACATCTCGCCCTCGCCGACACCGACCACCAGCGGGGTGGACCGGCGGGCGGCGACGATCGTGCCGGGGTGGTCGGAGTGCGTGAACACCAGGGTGAACGCGCCCTCGAGTCGGCCCAGCACGGCGTAGGCGCTGGCCACGAAGTCACCGGCGTTCTCGCCGGAGGCGTACTCGAGGTCGAGCATGTGCACCGCGGTCTCGGTGTCGGTGTCGGAGCCGAACTCGATCCCGGCGCGCTCGACCTCCGCGCGCAACGCGGCGTAGTTCTCGATGATCCCGTTGTGGACCACCGCGAACTTGCCGTCCCGGCTGGTGTGGGGGTGGGCGTTGCGGTCGGTGGGACGGCCGTGGGTGGCCCACCGGGTGTGCCCCATGCCGCTGGTCCCGGCGAATTCACTGCGCCCGACGGTCGCCAACTGCTTGTCCAGGTTCTCCAGACGGCCGGCCTTCTTCTCCACCGCGGTGTGACCGTGGCCGTCGAGGATGGCGACCCCGGCCGAGTCGTACCCGCGGTACTCCATCCGCCGGAGAGCCTCGACGACGATCTCGAGAGCATCCCGGTTTCCCACGTATCCGACGATTCCGCACATTCGTCACAGGGTACTGGGGGTAGGACCGTCCGATCTGCTCCCCTGGTGCCATAGGGTCGTGTGGGTGACCTCGGTGAAGAAGTTGTTCGGGCAGCTACAGCGACGTGGACCACATCGTGTCCTGCGCGGTGACATGGCCATCGTCGGTCTGCCCGGGGTGGTCTACACCCCCGAATCCGGTACGAACCTGCCCGGTATCGCGTTCGGCCACGGCTGGTTGACCCGCAGCAAGCAGTACATCGACACCCTCGAGCACCTCGCCTCGTGGGGGATCGTCGTGGCCGTACCCGACACCGAGCGCGGTCCGTTGGCGTCCGACCGTGCGCTCGCCGCGGACCTGGAGACCGCGTTGCAGGTGATCAGCAGCGTGCGCCTGGGATCCGGCGACATCACGGTGCACCCCGAGCGACTCGGGTTGGCCGGCCACGGGCTCGGCGCGTCGGCCGCGGTGCTCGCCGCGGGCAACTCGTCGCGCGCCAAGGCGTTGGCCGCCCTGTTCCCCGCCCCCACCAGTCCCGCGGTGCTGCCCGCCGCGCACCGGGCTCGGGTGCCCGCCCTGATCCTGGCCGCGCCCAAGGATCTCGACGGTGTGACGTCGAACGCACTCGCACTGCGCAACGCGCTGCAGGGTGACGGCGTGTCGCTGCGGACGGTGCCCAAGTCGACCAACCGCGGGCTCGCGGAGGGTTTCAGCATCCGAAAACGCCTCGGCGACGGTTCCGACGACAAGAAGACCCAGCGGGCCTCACGCGCGGTGCTCGCGGGATTCCTGCTGGCCCATCTCGGACCGGACAAGACCTACTCCGACTTCGGCGACCCCTCGACGGCGCTCGGGAAGCTGCAGACCGTCGACCCTGCGACCGCGGAGATCGAGGATCTCGATCCCGTCAGTCGTCTGCTTCGTCGCTGACGGTCGTCTGACCGTCCTCGTCGACGACTGCGTCGTCGGCGCGCGACTGTCTGCGTCTCGCGTGGGTGGCGCGGAGCGCGGTGAGGTCGGCGACCGCACGGTCGGCGGTCGCCTCGATCTGATCGGCCGGCCTCATCGGTCACCCGCCAACGCGAGTCCACCGCCGTCATCGGGGTCCGGACGACCCCGAGACTGCTCACGGTCACGCTGACGCGGACCCACCGACGGGACGCCCCACGCCTCTGCGGTGCCCGGTGACGGCGGGTCGGCGGTATATGTCGACGGTGACCGGTCGTCGGTGTCCGGCGACAGGACGGCGGCGGGCACCTCCGGCACCGTCTCCGACTCGAAACCTCGAACTGTCGGTGACGACGGCTCGACGCCGAGCAGCGGTTGCGGTGCCACGGGCACCGGTACGACAGCGGTCGGCGCGATCGGATCGGTTGCGCGCGAGGAGCCCTCGCCCACGGAGGCCTCCGGCTCGGTGCGCCCGGGGACGATCGGCACGATCGCACGGTCGTCGCCGTCAGGGCCGTCGCCCAGGTCGCTGCCTGCGTTGATGAGGTGGGTCAGCACCGCCCCCACACCTCCGGTCGCGGCGGTGCCCACCGACGACGCGGCCGCGATGGCGGCACCGGCGATCGTCGCGCCTGCCGAGATGGCGGCGACGACGACATCCGGATCGGGCCCGCCCCGACCGCGACCGCCGCCCGCCGTCGGGGTGACGACGATGTCGGTGCGACGGCGCGCGCGAGGGTCCCGTCGCGGACCCGAACGCTGCCCGGGTCGGAGGCTCGCCCGCGGTCCGATCTCGTGCGGTGCGGGCAGCGCCCGGAACGAGTCGGTGAGGGTGGCCAGGATCGCCGCGGCGGCGGCATCGACCACGTCCATGGTGCGGGTGAACAGTTCGACCGCGCCGACGATGTCGGCCCGGTACGGTTCGGGGTCGGCGGCGACGTCCTCGGCACTGATGGTCGACATGGGTTGTCCCGCAACGTTGTCGGCCTGCAGCATCGCCAGCGTCCGATGCTTCGACCCCTGCACCCGCCCCAGAGCGGTGGCCGCGGCGGTGACGGTCGCCGACACCGTGCGTACCCCGTCGACCACATCGCTCGCCGTCCGGAGATGCGTACCGACCGCCGCGTCGGCCGCTTCGGCCGCCGCACCGTGCCAGACGGTTGCGAGCCCACGACGGACGTCATGGGCGGAGTCGACCGCGCCGCCCAGCGTGACGATGACGTCGTCGAGCATGACGGCGTCATCGGCGAGCGCGGTCAGGTCGATGCTGTCGGTCGCGGCGAATCGGGCGGCGATCGCCGCATCGCCCGGTACGGCGACACCGACCTGCGCCGCGATGGCGCGCACGTCGGAGAAGTACTGCAGGCCGGCGAGCGCGGCCGCGCGGGTGGTCACGGCGCCCCGCGGACGGCGCGTATCGCCGTCCCGACATCGGCGTCGGTCGAGTGCAGGGCGCGCGCGGCCACATCGAGGTGGTCGACGAGTTCCGCGACGGATCCCGCCATCGCGTCGACGACGGCGCTCAGATCGCGCATGCCCGCGGTGTAGGCGACTCCGTGTTCGCGGAGATCGGCCGCGACCGAGTGGGGACCGAAACGCGCCGCGTCGGTCTCGGCGACGGCGCGGGTCAGCGCGTCGACGGCTGCGTCGAGACGATGTCCGACAGCGACGACCCCCGACGGATCGATCCGAATCCCATCACTCACACCGAACCCCCTGACCACGGCGTCGTCGTCCGCGCCCTGGACCATCTGACGCACCCACGACTCGATCGGTTCCGGTCGTCGGTGCCCGATTGTCCGTTTCGGGCGACTGATCGGGTCAGATTATCGCGAGGGAGGCGACCGCGCCCAGGAGTCCGTCGGGTCGCTGGTATGTGGGCAGCGGCTCGACGTGCGCGAACGCGCATCCGATCGCACGAGCACCGCCGTCGGCCTCGACACTGTCGCCGACCATCAGGGCCCGCTCGGGGGCCACACCGAGGTCGTCGAGTGCGGCGGTGAAGATTCCCGCGTCGGGTTTGATGATCCCGACCTCGTGGGACAGGGCCCACGCTCCGACGAGGTGGTCCCAGCCGTGCAGGGCGAACACCGGTCGCAGGTCGAAGGCGATGTTGCTGACGACGCCGACCGCCACATCCAGTTCGGCCAGCAGGGTGAGCACCTCGCCCGTGTCGGGATAGGGCTGCCAGGACTCCGGGTCGGCGACCCGCGCGTACAGCGACTCCGCGTGGCCGGGTGCCGTCAGCCCGGACGCGCGCAGGATCGCGAGGTACGCCGTTCGATGCAGTCCCGGATCCAGGTCGCGGCGGTGCCAGGCGTCGGTCGACTCGGCGTCGAGTTCGGCCGGGACGCCGGTGGGCGCGGTCATCCGTCGCATCAGCTCCGCCTGCAACGCCCCGTCGATCGGGTTGCCCACCGCATCGTGCAGCTCGGCGAACCAGTCGTCGCGCTCGGTCAGACGGAACAGCGTCCCGGAGAAGTCGAAGAGGACCGCGTCGTGGTTCAGGTCCGCATTCATCGCTCCGCCGTTCATCGACCGACCGCGCCGACGACGTCGGCGATCCGCCCGGCAACCTCTTTCGCGTGGGGCTCGGTGGTCGCCTCGACCATCACCCGCACCAGCTGCTCGGTTCCCGACGGGCGCAACAGGACTCGGCCCTGCTCCCCCAGCTCGACCTCGGCGGCGAGCACGGCCTGCTGCACCGACTCGGCGATGGCCACCGAGTGCTTGTCGAGCACCGGCACGTTGATGAGAACCTGCGGCAGCGCGGTGATCACCGACGCCAGCTCCGCGAGCGAACGACCGGTGGCCGCCATCCGCGCCATCAGCGTGAGACCGGTGAGGATTCCGTCGCCGGTCGTGGCGAACGACGGCAGGACGACGTGGCCGGACTGCTCTCCCCCGAGACTGAACGAGCCGCTGCGCAACTCCTCGAGAACGTAGCGGTCGCCGACCCCGGTGGTACGCACCGTGATCCCGGCCGAGCGCATCGCGATGTGCAGACCGAGGTTGCTCATCACCGTGGCCACGAGGGTGTCGGCGACAAGTGAGCCGGAGTCCTTCATCGCGAGCGCGAGGACGGCGAGGATCGCGTCGCCGTCGACGACCGCGCCGGTGTGATCGACCGCGAGACACCGATCGGCGTCACCGTCGTGGGCCAGGCCGAGATCGGCCCCGTGTTCGAGGACCGCCGCCCGGACCACGTCGAGGTGCGTGGACCCGCAGCGGTCGTTGATGTTGAGGCCGTCGGGTGCGGCGTTGATGGCGATGACCCGCGCGCCCGCGGCCCGATAGGCCTCCGGTGCCGTCGCGCTCGCGGCTCCGTGGGCGCAGTCGACGACCACGGTGACGCCGTCGAGCCGGGTGGGGACGGTCTGGGCCAGGTGCGCCAGGTAGGGCACTTCGGGGTCGACGGCGTCGGCGATCCGGCCGATGTCGGATCCGACCGGACCGGTCGCGGTCCACGCCGACGCGGGATCGGCCATCGCCGACTCGATCTGCGCCTCGAGGTCGTCGGGCAGCTTGTGCCCGCCGGCGGCGAAGAGCTTGACGCCATTGTCCGGCATGGGATTGTGCGAGGCCGAGATCATCACGCCGAACGCCGCACCGTGGTGCGCGGTCAGGAACGCGACGGCCGGGGTCGGCAGCACACCGACCCTGAGGGCGTCGACGCCGGAGGCGGCCAGACCCGCGCAGACGGCGGCTTCGAGCATCTCGCCCGAGGCGCGTGGATCGCGTCCCACCACGGCGACGGCCCGACCGTCACCGGCCGTCGGGCCCAACACCCGTGCGGCCGAGCGCGCGATCTCCAGCGCGAGAGCCGGGGTGAGGTCGACGTTCGCGAGTCCGCGAACACCGTCGGTACCGAAGAGTCGTCCCATCGACGTTGTTCCCCCTCATTCGTCTTCGAGGATGCGATGCGCCGGTGGCGACACCGGCGCATCGAGGTGACCGTGAACGCAGACGAGCAGGTGTCCAGACGTTCCTGAACACCTGCTCGTTGCCACGACCTACAGCAAGGATCCGCGCGTGAGCGCCGGGATCAACGCTTCGAGTACTGCGAGGCCTTACGGGCCTTCTTGAGGCCGTACTTCTTGCGCTCCACTGCACGCGGGTCACGCGTGAGGTAACCGGCCTTCTTCAGGACGCCACGGTCGTCCGGCTGCACCTCGATGAGTGCGCGGGCGATCGCGAGACGCAGTGCGCCTGCCTGTCCGGACGGGCCGCCACCGTGCAGCTTGGCGATGATGTCGAAGGACTCCGCGCGCTCGACGAGCACCAGCGGCGCCTTGATGAGCTGCTGGTGCACCTTGTTCGGGAAGTACGCCTCGAGGCTGCGGCCGTTGAGGGTGAAGCCACCGGTACCCGGCGACACGCGGACGCGGACGACGGCTTCCTTACGACGGCCGACGGTCACGATGGGTCCGTCGAGCACGATGGGGGCGGCCGGCTCGACGTACTCGCCGGCATCGGTGGCCGCACCGGTGGTCTCGTCGACCACGTAGTCGTCGGCGGCGACCTCGACGGACGAGTCAGCGACGGAGTCGCCGATGGACTGGGTCTCGACCTCGGGGGTCTCGGTTGCGATGGGCTCGGTCACTGGGACACCTGCTTGATCTCGAAGGGAGCGGGGCTCTGCGCCACGTGCGGATGATCCGGGCCTGCGTAGACCTTGAGCTTGCTGCTCATGGCGCGACCCAGCTTGGTCTTGGGGAGCATGCCGACGACGGCCTTCTCGATCACGCGCGTGGGCTGCGTTGCGAGCAACTCGGCCGTGGTGCGCGAGGAGAGTCCACCCGGGTGACCCGAGTGCCGGTAGTTGAGCTTGCGCTCCGCCTTGTTGCTGGTCAGGACGACCTTCTCGGCGTTGATGATGACGACGAAATCGCCGCCGTCCATGTGGGGGGCGTAGGTCGCCTTGTGCTTGCCGCGCAAGAGCGTGGCGACCTGCACGGCGAGGCGGCCGAGCACCACGTCGGTGGCGTCGATGACATGCCACGCGTGCGTGATGTCACCGGCCTTGGGGGTATAGGTGGACACAGGTGTGATCCGTTCCGTGTGATCGGGGCTGGTCAGATACGACGGCGGGGTGCTCCCGGCGACCAGTGGGGACCCGGGACCCGGTGTGTGCCGCGTACCAGCGGTCCAGAGTACGTGTCGGGGTCTGACCAGTCAAAATGCTCGCCACGGACGCGTTCAGGGCGCGATCGCGACCGAGCGGACGGCCGCGAGGCACTCGGCGTCGACCGACTGGCCCTGACCGCCGTCCTGACACCCGACACTGACCTGCAGCGCGGACTCGACGACCACGTACCAGCGGATCTGCCCGCCCGAGACGGGCGTCTCGCGGTAGCCGATGACGTCGCGGTCGCCGTAGCGGGTCCGCGGCGAGAACTCGGTGACGACGTCGGTCCCGCGCTGGTCCAGACGGTTGCGCAGGCTGACCGCCACGGTGTCGATGGTGGAGTCGGAGCGCACCGAGTTCTGGACCAGGATGATCCGGCGGTCGTCCGAGCGCGCCGCGAACGTGGTGAAGGGGACGGCTCCGTCGTCGTCGGCGGGATCACTGGTGCGGCGCCACCCCGCGGGCACGGTCACCGACACCCGGCCGACGTCCGCGGTGACCCCGGCGGGAGTCGGGGTGTCGCCGGTGGTCCGGTCGGCCCGGGCGGTGTCGGCGAGCCGTTGCGCGTCGTCGGTGTCGGTGCGCCAGGGCGCGACGACGATGACCGCGACGAGCACGGCGACCAGGACGGCCGACGCGGCGGTGACGATCGCGACGGTCTGGGCCCGGGACCGGGGCGCGGCGGATCCGACGGGAGCCGAGGTGAGCGGCGGCGCGGGTTGCCGGGTGCCGCCGTGCCGGTGCAGCAGGACGCGTTCGACCGCGGCGATGCGGCCGGTCGGCGTGTGCTCGTCGAACAGTCCCAGCGTGGCGGCCACCCGATCGCGGTTGTCGCCGTCGACGAGGATCGCCTCCACGGCGTCACCGACGAGGGGTTCGAGAGCATCCGCGGCCTCGTCGTCGTCCAGCGTCTCGTCGAAGACCGACGTGGCCGTCACCGACCAGTGGCCGGCGTCGCGGGTCAACTGGTGGACGTCGAGGCGACCGTCATGACATTCGGCGACGACACACATCTGCGCCGAGGACTCCATGTGCGCCTGCGCGATGGCGACGGCTCGCGGGACGACCGAGAGTGCGACGCGGTCATCGACGGCCGTCCGGATCGCCTCGGTGAGCAACGACGTGCGCAGCGTGCCCCACGCGGTCGGGTGGGCGAGGGTGATCGCTTGCGGATCGGCGCCGGTCAACGCGTCGGCGAACACCGCCGTCCAGGCCTCGCGAGCAGGTCTGCGGACGCCGTTGACCACGACGTACGGGCTGTTGATCGATTCGACGAGGGGGCCGATGCGCAGACCTGGCCGACCGGCCACTTCGAGGCGGGAGTAGGCGACGTCGACCACCATGGCCCGACGGGACGACGGTCCGGCCGCAGCCGCGGGCGACGCCGTCTCGGTGGAGGCCATCGCCGACGGGTCAGCGGGCGGTGCGGGCGGGGCGCAACTCCCGGGGAAGCGCGAACGTGAGGGTCTCGTTGGCCGTGGTGACCGTCTCGACGGTGCCGTAGCCGTGCTCGGCCAGGAGGTCGACGACGCCGCGGACCAGGACCTCGGGCACCGATGCGCCGGAGGTGACGCCCACGGTCTGCGCGCCCTCGAACCAGGCGGTGTCGATGTCGCGGGCGTAGTCGACGAGCTTCGACGCTCGGGCGCCTGCCTGCAGGGCGACCTCGACCAACCGGACCGAGTTCGACGAGTTCGTCGAACCCACGACGATGACGAGATCGCAGTGCGGGGCCATGGCCTTGACCGCGACCTGGCGGTTCTGGGTGGCGTAGCAGATGTCGTCGCTGGGCGGGTCCTGCAGCAGCGGGAACCGCTCGCGCAGACGTCCCACGGTCTCCATGGTCTCGTCGACCGAGAGCGTGGTCTGCGAGAGCCAGATCACCTTGGACTCGTCGCGCACCTCGACCGCGTCGACGCCGGCCGGGCCGTCGACGAGCTGGATGTGTTCGGGCGCCTCACCCGCGGTGCCCTCCACCTCCTCGTGGCCCTCGTGGCCGATGAGCAGGATGTCGAAGTCGTCGCGGGCGAACCGCTTGGCCTCCTGGTGGACCTTGGTCACCAGGGGGCAGGCGGCGTCGATGGTCCGAAGGTTGCGTGCCGCGGCCGACGCGTGCACGGCCGGGGAGACGCCGTGGGCGGAGAAGACGACGAGCGCACCCTCGGGCACCTCGTCGGTCTCCTCGACGAAGATCACGCCGCGCTCGGTCAGGGTCTCGACGACATGCCGGTTGTGCACGATCTCCTTGCGCACGTAGACCGGCGCGCCGTGCTTCTCGAGGGCTCGCTCCACGGTCTCGATCGCCCGATCGACTCCCGCGCAGTATCCGCGGGGTTCGGCCAGAAGTACTTTTTTGGCGGTCATGGGCTCCAGACTACGTGCCTTTCTCACCCCATTTGTGGTGACCACCGTGGCGATGAGGCAGAGTTGACCCATGATTCGTCCACCGTTCGCGGCTCGTGTCGTCACCGGGCTCATCGTGACCGCGATCGAGGAGACCCGGAAGCTGCCGAGCACCGCCGTCACCCTCCCGATGACCGCAGTCAGCCAGACCCTGCAGGCGGGAATGCGTTTCCAGCAGGGAATCGCCGAACTGGCCATCAAGGGCGACGAGGTCCTCGACGCGCTGTTCCACCGCGCACAGGAGGAACCCGAGTGGGCGACCTTCGACGACGACGCGCCTGCAGATGTGACGCACGACCCCAAGTCGCAGGCGCCGAGCGACTCCGAATCGACCTCGACGACCGCGACGGTGACTCCGATCACCGCTGCCCCGACCGCCACCGCGGCGAGCGAGGACGCGCCCACCGGGAGCGCCACCCCCGGCCACATCCCGACCGGCCCGGACGAGCCCACGCCCGCCGACATGCCGTCGGAGCAGGCCGACACGGTCGAGCCCACTCCCCCGGCGAAGGCCACGAAGGCGCCGGTGAAGGCACCTGCCAAGAAGTCCCCCGCGAAAAATGCTCCTGCGAAGAAGGCTCCTGCGGCCACGGCCGCTCCCGCGAAGCCGTCGACCGGCGACACGGGTTCGGCGAACGACGATGCCGCGCCGTCGAACACCGGGCGGTTCGCGCTGTACAGCTCCGCTCCCGAGAACGTCGTGCGCTCCGACGTCGAGGCGACACCGGTCGCCCCGTCCGCGGACGCCCCCGAGATCGTCGAGTACCTGGACTACGACGGGCTCACCCTGGCGCAACTCCGTTCCAAGATCCGCTCGGTCGACCTCGACGACCTGCGGGCGCTCGCCGACTACGAGCGCAGCCATCGTGGCCGCGCCCCGTTCCAGACGATGCTCGACAACCGGATCACGGCCGCGGCAGGCAAGTGAGCGCGTCGATCCACCCCGGATCGCTGCGATGAGCGGGCCCGGCAAGTCCACGCCGGAGGACCCGTGGCCCGTACGCACGCTCAACACCAAGATCGCCGACTGGATCCACCGCCTCGGTCAGGTGTGGGTCGAGGGCCAGATCACCCAGATCAGCCGTCGCGGGTCGAAGACCGCGTTCCTACAGCTGCGTGACCCGTCGGCCGACATCTCGATATCGGTGACCTGTTCGCCCGCCGTGCTCGATCGCTGCGAGGTCCCGCTCACCGAGGGCATCCGCGTGGTGATGGCCGGACGGCCCAGTTTCTACACCGGCCGCGCGACGTTGTCGTTGCGCGTCACCGAGATCCGACCGATGGGCATCGGCGAACTGCTCGCGCGGATCGAGCGCCTCCGTCGACTGCTCGCGGCCGAGGGCCTCTTCGAACCGGCCCTCAAGCGGCCGCTCCCGTTCCTGCCGCACGGTGTCGGTCTGATCACCGGTCGCTCCAGCGCCGCCGAACGCGACGTGCTCTCGGTCGCGCAGGGTCGGTGGCCGTCGGTGCGGATCGAGGTCCGCAACACCCCGGTGCAGGGACCGACCGCGGTCCCGGCGATCCTGCGTGCGCTCGCCGAACTCGAGGCCGACCCGGGCGTGTCGGTGATCATCATCGCGCGCGGCGGGGGCAGCGTCGAGGATCTGCTGCCGTTCTCCGACGAGACGCTGCTGCGCGCGGTGTCGCAGGCGCGGACGCCGGTGGTCTCGGCGATCGGGCACGAACCCGACCACCCGCTGCTGGACCTGGTCGCCGACCTCCGGGCCGCGACACCGACCGACGCCGCCAAGAGAGTGGTCCCCGACGTGGCCGCCGAGTTGGCGTTGATCGACGAGCTCCGTGCGAGAACTGCGGGCGCACTGCGCAACTGGGTGTCGCGGGAACACCGGGGGCTGCTCGGTCTGCGCGCCCGGCCGGTGCTGGCCGACCCGCTGCGGATGATCGACGAACGCACCGAATCGCTCGACCGGACCCTGCGCGAGGTGCGGCGTGAGGTCGCGCGGTTCGTCGGACACGAGGAGCATCGGGTCGAGAGCCTGGCCGCCCGACTGTCCACGTTGGGGCCGGCACAGACGCTGGCCCGCGGATACGCGGTGGTGCAGCGGATACACGGCGACGATCCACCCGAGGTGGTCGCGTCCGTTGGCGACATGCCCATCGGGTCGCAGCTGCGCGTACGAGTCGCCGACGGTGCCATGCGCGCCGCGGTGATGGGCACCGACAAGAAGAGGGATGCATAGATGGCCACCCGCAAGACCGACGCCGACACCGAGGAGCCCTCGGTCGACGAGCTCGGCTACGAGCAGGCCCGCGACGAACTGGTCGCGGTCGTCCGCACCCTGGAGCAGGGCGGTCTCGACCTCGACGCGTCCCTGACCCTGTGGGAGCGCGGTGAGGCGCTGGCGCGCCGGTGTGAGGAACATCTCGAGGGTGCGCGCAGGCGCATCGAGACCGCGCTCGGCGATGTCGATGCGGACACCGACTCCGACATCGTCGACGACGATGACGACGGCGATCTGGACGACGACACCGACGACTGAGTCGGGCCGGTCTATCCGGTGGGGACCGGCCGGTTCCGTTGCGGTTGCAGGACCTTCGCCGAGGTCACCGCGGACGCCAACGTCTGGAAGTCGCTCTCGTTCGCCTTGCTGTACAGGGCGATACGCGTGTCCCTGGTGTCGGTGACCCACACCGACTTACCGTCGTCGGCGCCGTATCGGACCCATTGCGCGCCGCCGACCTCGATGACCCCGCGGCCCAGTACCTGCCCGGTGCTCAGATACCCGACGAGGGAGTCCTCGGTCGCGTCGGTCTGGCTGAGCTGCATGTACACGCCGTCTCCGGTGATGTAACCGGCGTTGCTCACGGTCTTGCCGTCGATACCGCCCCGGCTACCGGAGTTCGGCTTCCAGTCCGTCGGGGTCTCGGGTAGCCGGATGGGGAACGACATCGTCTGGGCGTCGGCGGTCAGGCCGGCGGTCACGTCGTAGGCGGGGGTCTTGTCGTCGCGCGCCCCGCCGGTCAGACCGACCGAACAGTTACCCGAGACGACCGCGATCACCGCACAGATCGCGATGAGCGGGATCAGCGACCAGATCATGTCTTTGTGATCGGTCAGTATCCGGGGTTTGGCAGCCACGAGACCAGTATCCACGCACGCCCATGAAAGGATGAGCACCACACCCGCCGTGGGCTCCCACCACGCGCGACCGAGCACTGGAGGCCTCCATGTCCGACCCCGTCCGCTCCCCGCAAGCCCCGGATCGAAATCTGGCGATGGAGCTGGTCCGGGTGACCGAGGCAGCGGCGCTCGCGGCCGGACGCTGGGTCGGACGCGGCGACAAGAACGGCGGCGACGGCGCGGCGGTCGACGCGATGCGCCAGCTGCTGTCGACAGTGTCGATGCGCGGCGTCGTGGTCATCGGCGAGGGCGAGAAGGACGAGGCCCCGATGCTCTACAACGGCGAAGAGGTCGGGAACGGCGAGGGACCCGAGGTCGACGTCGCCGTCGACCCGATCGACGGCACCACGCTGATGGCCGAGGGCCGCCCGAACTCCATCGCGGTTATCGCGGTGTCCGAGCGCGGCACCATGTACGACCCGTCCGCGGTGTTCTACATGGAGAAGATCGCCGTCGGCCCGGAGGCCGCGGGCGCCATCGACATCAACCAGTCCGTCGAGTGGAACGTC
Organism: Williamsia maris; assembly: GCF_024171815.1. Classification (GTDB taxonomy): domain Bacteria; phylum Actinomycetota; class Actinomycetes; order Mycobacteriales; family Mycobacteriaceae; genus Williamsia_A; species Williamsia_A maris. Next base: position 248,834 of record NZ_JAMTCJ010000001.1, read on the forward strand.
ACCTCGGTGGCCAAGGCCAAGAACATCGCCGTCGCCGACACGACCGTCGTCGTGCTCGACCGTCCCCGTCACGCCGATCTGATCGGCGAGATCCGCGCTGCGGGCGCCAAGGTGCGGCTCATCTCCGACGGTGACGTCGCCGGTGCGATCGCCGCCGCGCAGGCGGAGAGCTCGGTGGACATGCTGATGGGCATCGGTGGCACGCCCGAGGGCATCATCACCGCCGTCGCGATGAAGTGCATGGGCGGCGAGATCCAGGGCAAACTGTGGCCACAGACCGAGGCCGAGCGCCAGAAGGCGCTCGACGCCGGCCTCGAACTCGACCAGAAGCTGACCACCAACGACCTGGTCAAGGGCGAGAACATGTTCTTCTGCGCGACCGGCGTCACCAACGGCGACATGCTGCGTGGCGTGAGCTACCGCTCGACCGGCGCCACCACCCGCTCGCTGGTGATGCGGTCGAAGTCCGGGACGATCCGACGGATCGAGGGCTTCCACCAGGTGGACAAGCTGCGTGAATTCGCGACCATCGACTTCGGTTAAGGTCGTTGTCCATGAGTGATTCTGACGCCGACGGCACACCGCAGTTCCGTATCGAACACGACACCATGGGCGAGGTCCGGGTACCCATCGACGCACTGTGGCGGGCCCAGACCCAGCGTGCGGTCGAGAACTTCCCGATCTCCCACCGCCCGCTGGAGCGCACGCAGATCCGCGCGATGGGGCTGCTCAAGTCCGCGTGCGCGCAGGTGAACAAGGATCTCGGGTTGCTCGACGCCGAGAAGGCCGACGCGATCATCGCCGCCGCCGCCGAGATCGCCTCCGGTGCGCACGACGACCAGTTCCCGATCGACGTGTTCCAGACCGGCTCGGGCACCAGCTCGAACATGAACGCCAACGAGGTCATCGCCTCGATCGCGAAGGCCGCCGGTGTCGAGGTGCACCCCAACGACCACGTCAACATGTCGCAGTCGTCGAACGACACCTTCCCCACCGCAACCCATGTGGCCGCGACCGAGGCCGCGGCGACCGACCTGATCCCCGCACTCGAGCACCTGCACGAGGCCCTCGCGGCCAAGGCCATCGAATGGCGTGAGGTCGTCAAGTCCGGTCGCACCCACCTGATGGACGCCGTCCCGGTCACCTTGGGTCAGGAGTTCGGTGGTTACGCCCGCCAGATCGAGGCCGGGGTCGAGCGCGTGCAGGCCTGCCTGGTCCGCGTCGGCGAACTGCCCATCGGCGGCACCGCCGTCGGCACCGGGCTCAACGCGCCCGACGAGTTCGGCACCAAGGTCGTCGCCGACCTGGTCAAACAGACCGGCGTGCAGCATCTCTCGCTGGCCGTCGACAACTTCGAGGCGCAGGCCGCGCGCGACGGGCTCGTCGAGCTGTCCGGCGTTCTCAAGACCGTCGCGGTGTCGCTGACCAAGATCGCCAACGACGTCCGCTGGATGGGATCGGGGCCGCTGACCGGTCTCGGCGAGATCCGGCTCCCCGATCTTCAGCCCGGCAGTTCGATCATGCCCGGCAAGGTCAATCCCGTTCTCCCCGAGGCGGTCACGCAGGTCGCGGCGCAGGTCATCGGCAACGACGCCGCGGTCACCTGGGGCGGCGGCAACGGTGCGTTCGAGCTCAACGTCTACATCCCGATGATGGCCCGCAACGTCCTCGAGTCACTGAAGCTGTTGGCCAACGTCTCCCACCTGTTCGCCGACCGGTGCATCGCCGGCCTGGAGGCCAACGTCGACCATCTCAAGACCCTCGCCGAGAGCTCCCCGTCGATCGTGACGCCGCTCAACAGCGCGATCGGGTACGAGGAGGCCGCCGCGGTCGCCAAGCAGGCCCTCAAGGAGGGCAAGACGATTCGTCAGACGGTGATCGATCGCGGTCTCATCGGCGACACGCTGAGCGAGGCCGAGCTCGACAACCGGCTCGACGTGCTGAAGATGGCCAACCTCGACCACAAGCGCTGAGCGCTGCGGGACCGTTCCCGCGACTCGAATCCGTTACCGCGACCGAGATCTCGGTCGCGGTAACGGATTTGTGTCGCGGGAGGCCTCAGAGGAACACCGCCTCACTGCGATAGCAGAGGAAGGCGAGCAGCGCGACGACCACCGCACGCACCAGGTCGGCCTGCCTGCCGCGCAGCCGACCGGCGAGAGTCATGCCCACCGGGACGATCGCGGCCGCGGTGACCGCGTACCCGGCGAATACTGTCGGGCGTGCAGGCGGCGTGCCGGTCACCCATGCCACCAGACCGGTTGCCAGCCAGGCGGTCACGGCCACCCAGAGCATCGTGATGGGCAGTGTGGACGGCGCCGTGGCCGGTCCGAGCACCGCCCGTCCGAGGAACCACAGCCCGGCCGCGCCCGCCCAGATGATCACCGCGAGGGCGACCGTCTGGTTCATGCCCCGGCGGGAGCAGAACGGCCGGCGTCCCGCGCCGCGCGAGCCTGCTTCTTGCGCTTGGTGGTTCCCCGTCGGAACAGCCAGGTCGACACCCCGGTGATCATCAACATCAGCGGGGTGAGGCCGAACAGGAACCACAGCGACCGCCACCACGGGTTGACCGAGACGCCGTAGTGCAGCATCGGTTGGGCCCACTGCTCGATGATCTCGGTGGAGAGACCGTCCGGGGTCCCGCTCATCACCTTCACGTCGGTCGCGTCGTGGGCGTCGACCCCGACCGAGCGGTTGCCGTGGTAGGTCGGGCTGTGGGCCCACAGGTCGGCGTCCGTCCCGTCGGGTCCGCGGTCGAGGAGAGTGAAGCCGTAGTAGCCGTCCGTGTCGGCCGGTAACGTCACCGCCGTCACCACGGAACCGGGGAACGCCGAGGTCGCCGCCGCGGAGGCTGCGGCGAGGGTGATGCCGGGGCCGGTCGTCCCCGACGGTTCCATCTCGTAGGCGTCGTCGGCTGCCGCGGTTCCTCCGGTCGTCGAGTACCAGAGGTCGGTGACGGCGGGGATCTCGAAGTTCATCCCGGTCAGCGCCCAGACGAGCAACGCCGGAGCGGCGACGATACCGATGACGTTGTGCAGGTCGTAGTCACGGGCGAAGCGGCCCCGTCCGAGCCGCACCCGGAAACCGTGGCGCCACTTCCGGATTCCCGGCCACCACAGGACGAATCCGCTGATCGCCAGGACCAACAGCAGCAGGCCCGTGCCGGCGAGGATCAGTCCGCCCCACGTCATGTCCGCGGTCGCCGCGAACCCGGCCAACGGCGACGCCTCGTTCAACCAGGGCAGGTATCCGGGGTAGGCCTCGCAGGTGAGACCGCAGTCGTGCACGTTGACTCCGAACCCGATGACGCCGCCGTAGATGTCACCGTGACCGTTGATCGCGCCGGTCCCCGCGTCCACGAAGTAGGCCTCGTTGGATGTCGCGTCGTCGGAGAACAGAACGTACACACCGTCTTTCTCGGATGCGTACGACGTGGCGAACCCGGGGTCGGCGGCGCGTACAGCGTCGAAGGCCGCTGCGAAACCCACCGGCCGCTCGGCCGCGGTCGACGCGAACAGGTCGGAGTTGGTGGCCCTGAGGAGTTCCGGCGCGTAGACGAGGGAGGCACCGGTGGTGCAGACCACCACCAGGACGAGTCCGAGGACGAGCGAGGACCACCGGTGCGCCAGCACCAGACCCTGCGAACGGGTTTGCGGGTGCGCCGTTTTCGTGCGCGCGGTCTCGGCACACGGGCAACCACGGGCTCGGTGAGGCCTGGAGGATCCAGGACGACGTCGGACATAGCTGGTTAGGCTAGCAGTACCTAACTCGACTCCCCACCCTGTGAAAGCGGCGGGATCGCCCGCTAGCGGCGCAGCAGGTCGAACGTGGGCTTTCGCTTGTAGTCGTAGGTCAGCAGGGCCCCGAAGCGGGTCTCCCGATTCGCCAGTGACTGCGGATCGCCCGCCGTGTCCCGGATGCTGTAGATGAACGCCGGTCCGGAGTACGGCAGACGGGCCAGGAACGCCAACGTGTCGCGGATCTGGTCGCGCTGCTGGATCGGGGTGTTGCCGCCGAAACGCGGGCCGTTCGTGGGCGCGCCGAACTCGGTGAACCAGATCTTCTTCCCGCCGTCGCCGTTGCGCGACATGATCGCGTGGACCACCGCGATGTCGGAGATCCCGTTCTCCTGGTTGGCGCGCAGTCCACCCGGGAAGGTGTACGGGTGCATGGCCGCCGCGTCGAAGAAGCCCTTGGCCCCGTAGCGGTACATCGCCTGGATGAAGGCCGGCGGTGAGAGCGCCCCGATCTGACGGCTCAGGCCGGCCGCGATCACGGTCGCGCGCGGCTGGACACGCTTGATCGCCGGGTAGGCGGCGCGGAGCAACTGGGTGTACTTCAACGCCGGATTGGGCACGTTGCCGAAGAACAGCGGGAGGTTGGGCTCGTTCCAGATCTCCCAGTTCGACACCCGCCCCTGGTACCGCTGTGCCGCACGCGAGGTGAACACGGCGAAGTCGTTGACGTTGGCCGGGGGTGCGGTCCGGAGGAGACCGCCGCCCTGCAGGATCGGGGTGTAGGCGATCACGGCCAGGACCGTGAGGCCACGCGCACGGGCCGCGTTGATGACCCGGTCGGAGGTGCTCCAGTTGTAGACGCCGGGGCCGGTCTCGATCTGGCTGCGGTCGACACCGACACGCAACCACCGGGCACCGGTCGCCGCGACGGCGTCGAGTTCGCGGTTCAGGTCTCCCTGCGACAGCGCGAGCAGATCCGCACCACCGGAGAAGCCGTACCCGGCCGCCGGCGCGAGCGGTGCCGCCGATGCGGAGGGAACGGTCGAGAACCCGAGCGTGACCGCGAGGATCACGCCGGTGATGAGAGTTCGCAGAGAAAGCCGTGACATGCGGAACATTGTTACATCACCAGCGTGAATCCAGCGCATCGAAAGTGCAGGCTCACAGGAAAATCGGGAGCTTGGTCGGCAATGTCAGGCCTGGTTGGCGTTCAACCCGATCGTGATGACCGGATCCTTGCTCGGGTCGAGCCACTTGAGCACGGAGACCATCGTCGCCTTGTCCACCGCGACGCATCCCTGGGTCGGCGAGCCGTCGGTGACGTGCAGGAAGATGCCCGACGCGTAACCGGGACGGCGCTGCGGGTTGTGCGCGATGTTCACCGCGTAGTCGTAGACGGGGCCGCTGTCGTACAGGTTCTCACTGTCGCCGCCGGGGCTCTTCACCTGGCGGACGTGGGTGTTGTAGGTCGGGGACGACGGGAACTCGTCCCACCAGTCCTGTCGATCAGCCTGGAAATAGGGCAGTTTCGTGCCCGGGTTGGGCTGGCGACCGAAGGCCTGGTCGAAGGCGAAGGTGCCCTCGGGCGTGCGCGGCACGTTGTCCCGCGGAGCGCCGATCCCCTGCGAACCGACGAACGCCTTGACCGGGCCGATGGTGGCCTTCCAGGCGCCGTCGACCTTGTCCCACGCGGTGAGGGTGGCGGTCGTGTCCGACCGCTCGTCGGACATCACCGTGACCATCTGCGCGGTGCTCGGGAAATCCGCCGGCGAGACGACCGTCGCCGCGTTCGCAGGTGCCAACCCCACAGCACCCGACAACGCGGCCATCATCACCACCCCGGCCGCGATAGCAGGAGACAACACACGCCACTTGAACAACTCTCGTAACTCGAACACCATAGAAGTATCCGGCCACGCCGGTCGATGATCGATATCGACAGGGTCACAACACTGCACTGATACGGTCACCGACCGGCGTGGTGACGTGAGTCACGAGCCAACGGTCAGTTTCACGCTCCCGGCGCGAACTCCTCCAGCATCTCCGTCACGAGCGCCGCGATCGGCGACCGCTCACTCCGGGTCAGCGTGATGTGCGCGAACAGCGGATGCCCCTTCAACTTCTCGATCACCGCCGCGACCCCGTCGTGCCTGCCGACGCGGAGGTTGTCGCGCTGGGCGACGTCGTGGGTGAGGACCACCCGCGAGCCGGAGCCCAGACGCGAGAGCACGGTGAGCAGGACGTTGCGTTCGAGCGACTGAGCCTCGTCGACGATGACGAACGAGTCGTGCAGCGACCGGCCGCGGATGTGCGTGAGCGGCAGGACCTCCAACATCCCCCGACTCAGCACCTCCTCGATCACCTCGGTGGATGCCAATCCCTCCAGGGTGTCGAACACGGCCTGCGCCCAGGGGCCCATCTTGTCCGATTCACTGCCGGGCAGGTACCCGAGATTTTGACCGCCCACGGCGTAGAGCGGACGGAACACGACGACCTTGCGCTGCGTGCGACGCTCGAGGACCGCCTCGAGTCCGGCGCACAGGGCCAGCGCCGACTTACCGGTGCCCGCCTTGCCGCCCATCGAGACGATCCCGACGCTCTCGTCGAGCAACAGATCGAGCGCGACCCGCTGCTCGGCCGACCGACCGCGCAGCCCGAACGCCTCGCGATCGCCGCGGACCAACTGCACCTGCTTGTCCGCGTTGACCCGGCCCAGTGCACTCGACGAACCGCCGAGGAGTCGAACCCCGGTGTGGCACGGCAGTTCCCGGGCCACATCGACATCGGCCACACCCTCGGCGAACAGCCGGTCGATGTCGGTGGGGTCCACCTCGACCTCGGTCATCCCCGCCCACCCCGACACCACCACGTCCTGGGCGTGGTACTCGTCGGCGGCCAGTCCCACCGCGCCTGCTTTCACCCGCAGCGGGGTGTCCTTGGACACCAGCACGACATCGTTGCCCTCGGCCCGAAGATTCAACGCACAGGCCAGGATTCGTGAGTCGTTGGTGTCGGTGCGGAAGCCGGCGGGCAGGACTGCGGGGTCGGTGTGGTTCAGCTCGACCTGAACGGTCCCGTCGTCGTCGCCGATCGGGACGGGGAGATCGAGGCGCCCGTGTTCGATTCGCAGATCGTCGAGCATCCGCAACGACTCGCGCGCAAACCATCCCAGCTCGTGGTGATGCCGCTTGCCCTCGAGTTCGCTGATCACCACCAGCGGCAGGACGACGCGATGCTCGGCGAATCGCGTCACCGCCCACGGGTCGGACAGCAGCACGGAGGTGTCAAGGACATAAGTGCGTGTGGTCACGAAGGGCTCCTCGGCCGGCACGGCTCCCGTGCAAGCAGTTTCGACAGGACCGGGCCGGTACAGAGACCGGGGCCGGTCCCCTCGCGGTGTGTGAGGAAAACCACGAATAGAACCTCCCGGACGGACCACTTCCCCGCGATCCGTCATTCGCCAAGCTACGCCCGGAGGACCCGGACTTCGCGTCATGCCGCCCGCGTGTCCGTGAACAACACGTAACGCGGTGAACCGCCGTGTTCGACCGGTGTTCATCCGGTGACGCGCGGACGATCCGAGTTCATGCGCGGGTCATCCACCCACCCCCGCAGCGACCCGCGACGGTCAACGCAACCTGGTCGGCTGGATCACCATGAGCCCTCGAATCCTCGCGCCCTCGGTCGTCGTCGACGCCGACAAGTCCATCCGCCACGGGGTGAACCGCCGTCGCTTCCTGACCTGGACCGGTGTCGCCGGGGCGCTGGCCTTCACACCCGGGCTGTTCGCCGACGCCGCTCCCCTGGCCACCGCGCCGTCGTCCGGCGACCACCTGTTCACCCTCGGCGTCGCGTCCGGCGATCCGCTGCCCGACGGTGTCGTCCTCTGGACCCGACTGGCGTCGGCCCCGCTGTCCCGGGGTGGCGGGATGGGGGCGGCATCGGTCCCGGTCGAGTGGCAACTCGCCACCGACGAGAAGATGACATCGGTCGTCCGACGCGGACGTGTGGTCGCGACCGCCGCCGACGGACACAGCGTGCACGTCGACGTCCGGGGCCTGACCCCGGCACGCGAGTACTTCTACCGGTTCCGATCCGGACCGCACATCTCCGATGTCGGACGGACCCGGACGGCGCCGGCGGCCGGGTCCCCACTGTCCGCGCTGACCTTCGCGTGGGCGTCCTGCCAGTCGTGGGGCGACGGGTTCTTCAACGCCTACGAGGACATGGCGTCGTTCGCACCCGACGTCGTGTTCCATCTCGGTGACTACGTCTACGAGAAGGGGATCCCGGCAGGCGGCGGGCGCCGCAACACCGCGGCGCTGCCCGCGTCGTGCCTGACCGAGATGATGACGCTGGACGACTACCGCGACCGGTACGCGCTCTACAAGCTCGACCCACAGCTGCAGCACGCCCACCGCGTCAGCCCGTTCATCACCGTGTTCGACGACCACGAGGTGGAGAACAACTGGGCGGGGCCCATCTCCGAGGACAACGCGCCGATCCCGCAGTTCCTGGCTCGGCGCGCCCAGGCGATGAAGGCGTGGTGGGAGAACACCCCGGTGCGCGCGGCCCAGCGTCCGCTCGGACCCGACGTCCAGGCCTACCGCCGCTTCGATTTCGGCGATCTCGCGCGCTTCGACGTCCTCGACACGCGTCAGTACCGCAGCGATCAGGTCAACGGCGACATGGACTCTCCGCAGGACGCGCAGACCGCCGATCCCCGTCGGACCATCACCGGCGCCCGCCAGGAACGATGGATCCTCGACAGCCTGGGCTCGAGCCGTCGCCGCTGGAACGTGCTGGCGCACCAGACCACCATCGCCGATCTGGCCCGCGACATCGACGGACAACGCAAGGTCAGCATGGACGGATGGAGTGGGTACGAGGCCTCACGCGTCCGCATTCTCGACGGCGCCCGCGACCGCAAGGTTCGCAACCTGGTGTCCATCGTCGGCGACATCCACCGCAGTGTGGTGTCCGACCTCCGGTCGACCTATACCCGCGAATCCCCCACCGTCGGAATCGAACTGGCCGGGACATCGATCGCATCGGGCAAGGACGGTGCCGACAGCGACGCGAGCGACAAGCAGCTCAAGGCCGCGTCACCGCACGTCCGCTTCGGCAACGCCCAGCGTGGATACGTCCTCAACCGACTGACGCGGGCACAGTGGCAGGCCGAGTTCCGGGTGACCGATTCGATCGCCGATCCGCGGAACCCGTTGCACCGCAGGGCAGTCGTGACCATCCCCGACGGCCGACCCCAGGCCGACGTCTCCGCCTAGGCGGTCATGCGTTCGCGCGGGCGAAGAGTTCCTGGCGGGCGGCTTCCGCGTCCGCGCCGAGACCGTCGAGGGAGTTCAGACCGAGCGCGGACACCAGGCTCTTCGCGACACCACCGAGCACCGACGAGTCGGTGTACTCGCCGAGCAGCGCGTACTCCGCCTCGAAGTGCGCGATGTCGGCACCGATCGGCACCGCGGCGTTGACCGCGGCGGCGACGGCGAGCACTGTGTCGTCGGGTTCGGCGTTGAGCGCGGCGTTGAGGAACGCGATGAACGTCGCGGCCTGTACCTCGTCGTCCTTGGCGACCAGTCCGAGCATGTCGGCCAGACTCTTCGTCTCGACCTTCTCGGCGAGCGCGCGTGCGAATCGGGAGGCCTGCAGTTCGTGCACGGCCATCAGCGCCAGCGCCAACGCGGGTCCGGTGGACTCACGGAAATCGCTGTTCTGCTGATACCCCTGGGTCACGTGTGAGAGGCGCAGGGCCTCGAGTCCCTCGGGGTCGATCTGGCGGGTCACCACGAGGTGGTCGCGTAGAGCGATCGAGTGGCGGTTGTCCTCCGCGGTCCAGCGGCCGACCAGATCACGCCATTCCGAGAACGGCGGGAAGTGCAGCCCGAGCACACGGTGGAACGACGGCAGGTTCTCCTTCGTGAGGAGCAACGCGAGAACGGCCGCACGGACCTCTGCCGACATCGTCGATTCGGCGGCGTCCCAGTCAGATCCGCCCAGGAACGCGAAGTTGCGTCCCTCGTCCCACGGCACCAGGTCGTGTGGATTCCAGGTGATGGAATCCTCCTCGTGCGCGGCGGCGATCTCCGGCAGAGCCTTCTCCAGAGCCAGGATCAGGTCGTCGTAGGCAATGTTCTTCACGCGAAACACGATAGAGAATCGGCGGGACGGAAGCCAACGAACGCGGTTTTCACGCGCGCACCCCGGTGCTCAGCATGCCCCACTCCTCGAGTCCTTCGTAGAGCGGGAAATCCAGGGCGAGCTGCGAGACCCGACCGCGCAACGCGGCCACATCGGCCGACGCGCCGGCGGCGAGCGCGGTGCCGATGATGTCGGCGACCTCGGTGAACTCGGTGGCCGAGAAACCACGGGTCGCGAGAGCGGGCGTACCGATACGCAACCCGGAGGTCACCATCGGCGGGCGCGGATCGAACGGAACGGCGTTGCGGTTGACCGTGATACCGACCTGGTGCAGGAGATCCTCGGCCTGCTGGCCGTCCATCTCGCTGTTGCGCAGATCGGCGAGCACCAGGTGGACGTCGGTGCCGCCGGTGAGGACGGACACGCCCGCCGCGGACACGTCCGAGCCGGTGAGTCGTTCGGCCAGCAACTGTGCGCCCTCGATCGTGCGGCGCTGGCGGTCGACGAACTCGTCGGTGGCCGCGATCTTCAGCGCGACGGCCTTGGCGGCGATCACGTGCATGAGCGGTCCACCCTGCTGGCCGGGGAACACCGCGGAGTTCAGCTTCTTGGCCCATTCCTGCTTGGCCAGGATGATGCCGGAGCGTGGGCCACCGAGCGTCTTGTGGACGGTGCTCGTGACGACGTCGGCGTAGGGCACCGGCGACGGGTGCAGTCCCGCTGCCACGAGGCCGGCGAAGTGCGCCATGTCGACCCAGAGGTACGCACCGACCTCGTCGGCGATGGACCGGAACGCCTCGAAGTCGAGCGTGCGCGGGTAGGCCGACCAGCCGGCGACGATCACCTTCGGCTTCTCGGCGACCGCGATCTTGCGGACCTCGTCCATGTCGATGCGGTAGTCCTCTTTGCTCACCCCGTAGGCGGCGGTGTCGTAGAGCTTCCCGGAGAAGTTGAGCCGCATGCCGTGGGTGAGGTGTCCGCCGTGCGCGAGGTCCAGCCCGAGCAGCTTCTCGCCCGGGTTCATCAGGGCCATCAGGACGGCGGCGTTGGCCTGCGCGCCCGAGTGCGGTTGGACGTTGGCGAAGTCGGCGCCGAACAGCGACTTCGCGCGTTCGCGGGCGATGTTCTCGACGACGTCGACGTACTCGCAGCCGCCGTAGTAGCGCCGACCCGGATAACCCTCGGCGTACTTGTTCGTCAACACGCTGCCCTGCGCCTGCAGAACCGCCCGGGGGACGAAGTTCTCCGAGGCGATCATCTCGAGCGTGTCGCGCTGTCGGCTCAGCTCACCGTTCATCGCGGCGGCGACGTCGGGATCGAGTTCGGCCAGGGACGCGGTGTTCAGATCCTGCGCGGTCATGCCGACCAGTCTATTGCGCCAATTCCGCCCGCAACGCCGCCGGGGTCAGCGGCTCGTCGAGGAGCCGCCCGAACCGGGCGGATCGGCCCGGACCCGAGGGCCCGTCCGCGTCGGCATCGAGCCACGTCCCCAGCAGTCGGTAGCCCTCCACGTAGGTGGTGATGTAGGCCCGCCACAGCGGTGACGACAGGAATCGCAGCATCTGACGGGCTCGGGGCTGCGACGCCAACAGCCAGGTCTGCAGGTACTCGGCGACGGTGTCGTGGTCGGCGCCGCGATCGTGCAGGAGCAGCGCCGCGTCCTGCCGGACGCCCAGGAGTCCGCCGGTGGCACGGGAGATCCGCTGCGCGCGGTCGCCGTCGAAGCGCAGACCGAGGTCGGCGTAGATCTCCTGGGCCCAGAGCCCCCAGTCGGGACCGATCGCCGACTGGAGCGCGTGGTCGGCCAACCCCTCGGCCATCAGGCACTGCGGGGTGTTGACCAGGAAGATGCTCTGCTCCCGTTGGCCGCCCGCCACCAGGATCTCCTCCTTGCGGCAGTGCTCGGTGTGGTGCCCGGGGTAGGCCTCGTGCGCGATCAGGTGCGGCAACGACGCCATGTGCTGGGTGAGGTCGACGTTGATGGCGACCCGCGAGCGGAAGTCGCCGAGGTAGTAGTTGAACCCCGACCACGGCTTGTCGGTGACCACCTCGAACTCGACGATCTCGGTGTCGGGCAGCGGATGGGAGGCCCGGACGCGTTCGCGCAGCGCCGAACTGAACGCCGCGACGCAGTCGGCGACCCGATCACCGGGGATCTCGTCGCTCGCACGGTGCGTGGCGTACCTCTCGGCGAGGTCGCCGGATCCACCGAGCACTTCCGACAGCGCCGTGTGGGCGCGTCGATAGTCCTCTGGATCGCCGAGCGCGATGTCGACGTCGAAGTAGTGGCGCACCTCGTCGACGAACCCGATCTCCTCGCCCGCGAACCGGCGGGCGGAGCACTCCATGGCGTCGAGATGCGCGGCGACGAACGCACGACGCTGCTTGGGCAGGTCGGATGCGGTGACGTCGGCACACAGGCCGCGGATCCGTCGGGCCAGCTCCGACGGGTCGGGGGCCGGGCTGTTCACCGACTCGGCACGCAGGCGCGGGTCGCCGGTGAACGCGTCGACGAAGCCCTCCTCGAGCCGGTCGAACGCCAGACCGACGCGCAGGTAATCAGTGATCAACGACTCGGAATCCACGACGTCGACGCTACCCAAACGACCCCCGAGTTTCGGATCCCGCGCCGATTGGCGAGACTATGTGCCATGCCGCCGGAGTCTGCCGAACGGCCCGTACGTCCGGCCGAGAGGCTTGCATGTCACGGGTAGCCGAACCGAGCCCCTATATCGAGCTCGATCGCGCGCAGTGGCGGAAGCTGCGTCAGTCGGTCCCGCTGGTGATGAACGAGGAAGAGCTCCGCGGTCTGCGCGGGCTGGGCGAGCAGATCGACCTCTCCGAGGTCGCTGACGTCTACCTGCCCCTGTCACGTCTCATCCATCTGCAGGTCGCCGCCCGGCAACGACTGTTCGCGGCCACCTCGACCTTCCTCGGCGAGCGTCAGCCCGAACGTCAGGTGCCGTTCGTCATCGGTGTCGCGGGCAGTGTGGCGGTCGGCAAGTCCACCACCGCGCGCGTGCTGCAGGCGCTGCTCGCCCGGTGGGACGCCCACCCCAAGGTCGACCTCGTGACCACCGACGGCTTCCTCTACCCCACCGCCGAACTCGAACGGCGAGGGATCATGCACCGCAAGGGTTTTCCGGAGTCGTACGACCGACGGGCGTTGTTGCGCTTCGTGACCGAGGTCAAGGCAGGCGCGGTCGACGTCCCGGCGCCGGTCTACTCACACCTGAGCTACGACATCGTCCGCGGCGTGGAACACCATGTGGAGCAACCGGACATCCTCATCCTCGAGGGGCTCAACGTGCTCCAGACCGGACCGCGGCTGATGGTGTCGGATCTGTTCGACTTCTCCGTCTACGTCGACGCCCGCATCGAGGACATCGAGGACTGGTACGTGCACCGGTTCCTCGCGATGCGGTCGACGGCGTTCGCCGATCCCAACTCGCACTTCCACAGCTATTCGTCGCTCGGCGATCACGACGCGACGTCGGCCGCCCGCGACATCTGGCACGGGATCAATCTGCCCAACCTCGTGCAGAACATCCTGCCGACGCGCCCGCGCGCGACCCTGGTGCTGCGCAAGGACGCCGACCACGCGATCAACCGCGTGCGGCTGCGAAAGATCTGACCCCGAGGCGCTAGCGGCCGAACCGCCTGCTGCGGGCACCGTAGTCGCGAAGGGCGCGCAGGAAGTCGACGCGTCGGAACTCCGGCCAGTAGGCGTCGGTGAACCAGATCTCGGAGTAGGCGCTCTGCCACAGCAGGAAGCCCGAGAGTCGTTGTTCGCCCGAGGTCCTGATCACGAGATCCGGGTCGGCCTGTCCCTTGGTGTAGAGGTGCGCGTCGATCGCGTCCACCGACACCGCCTTGACGAGGTCGGCCGCGTCACCCCCGGATTCCAACCGGTCGACCAACAGTGAGCGCACGGCGTCGACGATCTCCTGACGACCGCCGTAGCCGACCGCGACGTTCACGTGCATCCCGGTGTTGTCGACGGTGCGTTCCTGTGCGGTCTGCAGCCGGAGGGCGACGGGCTCGGGCAACTGATCGAGCGTGCCGACGATGTGGACCTTCCAGTCCTGCCCGGGTGCGGCGATCTCGTCGACGATGTCGGGGACGATCTGCATCAGCGCGTCGAGCTCCTCGGAAGCGCGCTGCAGGTTCTCCGTCGACAACAGGTAGATGGTCACCGTCTCGATCGACAGCTCTGTGCACCAGCGCAGCATCTCGGCGATCTTCTGGGCGCCGACGCGGTGCCCGTGGCTCACGTCCTCGAAACCGGCCTCCCGCGCCCAGCGTCGGTTCCCGTCGCAGATGATCGCGATGTGTCGGGGCATCCGCTCGGGGTCCATGAGTTGAACCAGCCGGGTCTCGTAGACCCGATAGAGCGGGATGCGGAATTGTCCGGGGATCAATTTCACCGGATGGGCTCCACAGGTTCGGCGCGTTCTCGGACTTCCTCCACGCAACGAGAGGATACTCGTGAATTCACCGCCGGTTCAGGCCCCACAGGCAGAACCTACGGTAGCGTAGGTTTGTCCGAAGAAGTCCGGCCCGTCGCGGAGGTGAGTGCGATCGTCATCGAGACGAGCAAACAGGATCTCGCAGAGCTCTCGGTGCTCGCCGATCTCCGCCCCCGGATGCGCGGGTGGATCCACCTGTACTCCGGATTCGTCGCCATCATCACCGGCGCCACGCTGGTCGCCGTCGCGTGGGCGATGACCGGTCCGGTCGCCGCGTTGGCCTGCGGCATCTACGCCCTGACGGTCTGCGGTGTGTTCGGGGTCAGCGCGACCTATCACCGCGTCCACTGGTCGACGGTGGCCGCGCGCACCTGGATGAAACGCGCCGACCACTCGATGATCTTCATCTTCATCGCGGGCAGCTACACCCCGTTCTGCGTGCTGGCACTGTCCGCTCCCGAGAAGTGGGTCGTGCTCGCGGTGGTGTGGGCGGGTGCCCTCGCCGGGGTCACGTTGAAGATGATCTGGCCGGGCGCGCCGCGCTGGCTCGGCGTGCCGCTCTACATGATCCTGGGGTGGACGATCATCTTCGTGGCCCCCGAGCTCACCGCCCGCGCCGGCGTCGCAGTCATGGTGTTGCTCGCCGTCGGCGGCCTGTTCTACACGGTGGGCGCCGTCCTCTACGCGACGCGGTGGCCCAACCCGTGGCCGTCGACGTTCGGCCACCACGAGTTCTTCCACACCGCGACCGTGATCGCAGCGCTGGTGCACTATGTCGCGGTCTGGCTCGTCGTCTTCACCGCCGGCTGACCACCGCGCCCGCCAGCGACTCGATCACCTCGACCGTCTTGGCGAGATCCATGCACTTGTCGGTGACCGACTGCCCGTAGACCAGTGGCGCATCACCCGGCGACCTGCCGTCGAGCGACTGGGCGCCCGCGACGAGGAAGCTCTCGAGCATCACTCCGGAGACTGCGCCCTGCCCGCGGCCGATCTGGTCGGCGACCTCGAGGGCGACGACGGCCTGCCGCAGATGGTCCTTGTGCGAGTTGGCGTGTGAGCAGTCGATCATGAGCCGGGCGGGCAGCCCCTGCGCCGCGAGTCGGTTCGCCGCGGCGGCCACCGACTCGGCGTCGTAGTTCGTCCCGGCCCGACCGCCGCGAAGGATGACGTGACAGTCGCCGTTGCCCACGGTCGCGACGACGGCTGCCGACCCCACGTCGTCGACGCCGAAGAACACGTGTTCGGCCGCGGCCGCGCGCACCCCGTCGATCGCCGCCTGGACGTCGCCGTCGGTCCCGTTCTTAAAACCGATGGGCATGGACAGCCCCGAGGCGAGTTGGCGGTGCACCTGCGACTCCGTGGTCCGGGCGCCGATGGCACCCCACGAGACCGCGTCGGCGATGTACTGCGGGCTGGTCGGTTCGAGGAACTCGCAACCGACAGGCAACCCGAGGTCGATGACGTCGAGCAGAAGTGCTCGCGCGGTACGCAATCCGCGCTCGATGTCGAAGCTGCCGTCCATCCCCGGGTCGTTGATGAGACCCTTCCAGCCGACCGTGGTCCGCGGCTTCTCGAAGTAGACGCGCATGACGATCTTGAGCTGATCGACGTGCTGCTCGGCGACCACCGCGAGACGTCGGGCGTAGTCCAGGGCGGCGACGGGGTCGTGGACCGAGCAGGGGCCCACGACGACCAGGAGGCGGTCGTCTCGGCCGGCGAGGATGTCGGCGATCTCGGCGCGGTCGCGGCGCACGGCAACTGCTTGCTCGGCGGTGAGGGGTAGTTCGGTGCGTAGGGCCTCCGGCGAGGGAATGGTGCGGAAGGACCGGATTCGTCGATCCGAGGTCCCGGTGTCGGGCGCGGTGGTGAGTCCGCTGGTCATGGCGTGCCTTTCTGGGGGAAGGGCACCCGTGCGGGAGTCGTCCGGTGCCCTGAAAAACAGGAGAGCAGCGACCATGTGGTCGCTGCTCGGGGCTCCGGGGGGTGTGATCTCACGCGTGCGTCAGCGGCGCGCTCCATCGTCGACTCCACCCGGAGCCTCGATAAAACGACGCCAGCGATAGGCGCGCGTCACGGAGATCATGAGATCGAAAGTAGCACCCGATCGGACGCCCGTGCCACATCCGGTTGTCGGGCACCCAAGTTCGTTAATTGTCATAAAGAACTACGGAAACGGAATTATCGCCTACTTCGTTCTCCTAACGTCCTTTGTGGCGCCGGACCACCGGCCGCCACTCACGAGCTCTTCTCGCACATGGAGGACACCGAAGATGACGTTCAACACCTCAGCTCGCTCGCGCACATTCGCGACCGCAGTCGGAACCGCAGCGGCGACCGTCGCGGTCATCGGCGCGACGCTGGGAGCCGGCGTCGCCGGTGCCGCGACGATCTCGCCCGCGAACACCGCGTTCACCGCGCCCGGATCCATCGTCGTCACCTCGCCGGCGTCGTTCAACGTCCCGGTGTCGTGCTCGATCACCCTGACCGGCTCCACCGCGGCCGACGGCGCCTCGGCGACCATCACCGCGGCCCAGGTCAGCGGAACCAACCGCCTCTGCAACGTGCCCGTGATCAAGGGCCTGCCGTGGACCCTCACCCCCACCAGCGCCACCACCGGCGAGGTCTCGAACGTCGGCTTCTCCATCCTCGGTTCCAACTGCGGACCGGCCACGCTGGCCGGATCGTTCGACAACATGACCAACACGCTGACCTCGACCGATCAGTCGCTCTCGGGTAACTGCAAGATCAACAGCCTGTCGGTTCAGCCGAACCCGGCCTTCACACTGTCCTGATCTCCCGCGCACGACGACGATGCCCCCTCGAGAGATCGAGGGGGCATCGTCGTGAGGTGGGTCGCTCAGCCGGTGTGGTTCCGGCCGGACTCGTCGCGTCCGGGGGCCGCGTCGTCGGTGGCGGGCGCGCCGTCCGTGGGTTGATCGGGCAGCAGCCCCGCGCTGTCGGTGCCCTCGTCGGCGGCCTGGTCCGGACCGGGCTCGCCCCGCATGAACGAACTCGGCAGCTTGCGTAGGTGCTTGTTCATCGAGCGGATCAGGAAGATGGTGCCGACCAGCAGGAGCAGGACCAGCAACAGACCCAGCGGGGACGCCTTGCCGAACTCGGGGCCGTCGGCGTCGCGGGCGAGGATCTCGGTGGCGGCCAGGGTCACCGACGTCATGACGTCGCCTCCGCGTCGTCGAGCCCCGCGAACAGGTCGGTCTCGGGGATGGCGGTGGTCACCCGGGTCTTGGCCAGCTCGAACTCCTCGGTCGGCCACAGGCGCTGCTGCCAGTCCATGGGCACCGCGAAGAAGACACCGTTCGGGTCGATCTGGGTCGCATGGGCCCGCAGGGCCTCGTCGCGCTGCGGGAAGAACTCGCCGCAGGTCACCTGCGTCGTGACGCGACCCATGAGGTCACCGCGGCTGGGATCCCAGTTCGACAGCCACTCCTTGTACGGGCTCTCCTGGCCGTGGAGCTCGAACTCGTCGGAGAAACGCACCATGCGGTCGCGGATGAAGCCGTGTGTGTAGTAGACCTTCGAGACCGTCCAGGGCTCACCGGCGTCCGGGAAACGTTCCGGATCGCCCGACGCCTCGTACGCGGCCATCGACACCTCGTGGCACCGGATGTGGTCGGGGTGCGGGTACCCGCCCCGCTCGTCGTAGGTGATCATCACGTGCGGCTTGAAGTCGCGGACGACCTTCACCAGGGCCTCGGTCGACTCCTCCAGCGGCACCAGGGCGAAGCAGCCCTCGGGCAGCGGCGGCAGCGGATCACCCTCGGGCAGACCGGAATCGATGTAGCCCAGCCAGACCTGCGAGACGCCGAGTGCGGCGGCGGCCTTGGCCATCTCCTCCTTGCGCACCTCCGGCATGCGGTCCTTGATGCCGGGGAGATCCATCGCCGGGTTCAGGATGTCGCCACGCTCACCGCCGGTGAGGGTGACCACGAGAACCTCGTGCCCCTCACTGGAGTACTTGGCCATCGTCCCGGCACCTTTGCTGGACTCGTCGTCGGGATGCGCGTGCACCGCCATGAGCCGAAGTCCACTCACCTGTAACGTCCTCACCTTCATCTGCCACCGGACGAGCCCCTGGGCGTGCTCATTCCCTCGACCGACCAATCCTCCCACCGACACCTGCCCGGTGTGGTGGCGGGATGCGCCCGTCGCATCTCATGGTAGGTATTGATCCATGAGCACCGGTCCCTCACTTCCCCCCGGCCGGTACCCCACCGAGCGGTCGGCGGGCAATCGTCGACGTTGGCTGATCGGGCTCTCGGTGCTCGTCGTGGTCGCGGGCGTGGCCACCGCCTACCTCGGCTACTCGAAGTTCGCCGATCCCGCGGTGTCCGGCGAGGCCACCGGCTACCAGGTCATCGACGAGTCGACGGTCGACGTGCAGTTCACCGTCACCCGGAGCGACCCGCGCCGACCCGCCGCGTGTGTGATCCGCGCCCGGTCGCGCGACGGGGCGGAGACCGGACGGCGCGAGGTCCTGATCCCGGGCAGCAACGCCCAGCAGACCGGGGTGAAGTCGCAGGTCCGGACGTCCGAGCCACCGGCGATCGGCGAGGTCTTCGGCTGCACCGAGAACGTACCCGCGTATCTGCAGGCCCCGGCCGACTAGACCGGCTCCCCCGTCGTCCGATCGGCCGACGAACGATAACGGATTGATCTCAGTCCTTTCCGTGCGCTAACGAACCGCGGCGGTACTCCGAAATACCAGCATCACCCCTGGCTTCGGACGTAGAGGACAACGAACATGGTCGACTCACCCGGGTTCCGGCGACTGACGCCCTCCATCGCGCTGTTCTCCGCCGCCGTCGTGGTGGCGGTGGCCGTTGTCGCCGCCTGTGGCGCCGACGATGCGCTGCCGCGCGCATCCGAGGCGACGATGACGATCGTGGCGGACCCGGCACCCACCTCCGTCGCCCCGTCGACCACCGAACTCCCGCCCTTGTCGGCGACCGAGACCGTCGACGCCCGTGGCGGTTCCACCGCACTCGGCGACACCGACGGTTGTGCGCCCGACATCGGCGCCGCGGCTGCCGCCGAGCGGGACATCGCCTCCATCCCGCCCCCGCGACCGCAGGGACGGTGGCGTGCGTACAACTCGGGCGGCGTGTGGTGTCCGGGACTCAGTTGGATCGAGCTGGACTCCACGATCAGCGGGAGTCCGGTCCGACCGCACCAGTTGCTGATCTACCACGCGGGACGATTCCAGGGCACCGGAATCACCTGTGAGGCGAGGCATGGGGAGTACGTGCTCGCCACCACCCGCGACGCCATCACCGTCCGCTACAGCTACGTCGACGTCGCGAACCCGGATCAGCAGAGCACCCAGAACCCGGTCGGCAAGGTCGTGGTCACGTTCCGCTGGAACGGTTCTCGCGTCGTCATGGACGGCTCACTGCCGTACGCGTTCACCGAAGGGAAGTGCTGACATGCCCATCATCCGAGTCCGATCCACAGGAGACCACATGCGTTCCATGATCCGTTTCAGCACACCACTTCTCGCACTCGGCGCGATGTCGATGCTCGCCGGGTGCGGCAGCGACACACCGACCGCGCAGACGCCGACCGTCACCTCCACGATCACCGCCGCACCCTCGTCGACGCCGGCCACGGCCGGCGAACCGGGACCGACAGGTCAGTCCGACGGCGCCGAGACCGCCACCTCCACAGTGGATCCCGTCGCCACGCCGAATACGCCCGACTGCGCCACACCCGATGTGGCCGCCGACATCGGCCGCATCGCGGGGCCGCTTTCCCGCACCCGGGATGCGTACTGGGTACGAGGCGAGTCGGGCGGGACGCGCTGCCCCGGTCTGAGCTGGGTGGGTCTCGACACCAACGGCGCCACGGCGTCATCACCGATGCAGCTGCTGATCTACCACAACGGCTATTTCCAGGGCACCGGGATCAAGTGCAACGCGGGCTATCAGACCGTCCTGGGATCGACGCCGAACTCGATCCAGGTCCGGTACCGATACCTGCAGGGGAACGACATCAGCGCACGCCCCAGCGGGTCGGCGACGGTGACGTTCCGGTGGAACGGTTCCGCGGTCGTCATGGACGGCTCCCTGCCGTACGGGGTCACACTCGGTCAGTGCTGACGCGGGGACCCGCGTCGTCTCGGACACGGCATACTTGGCCACCATGACCACTGCCAAGTCTGGGCAGCCGGTTTCGCGATCTGACAGCGATCAGCGGGCAGCACGCCCGGCGGAACCGGCCTTCGCCTCACTCTCCAGCCACTACTTCCCCATGCTCGTCGCGCTGTTCGTCGGCGTGATGATCATCAGCAACATCACCGGCACCAAGGGCGTGCTGCTGTTCCCCTCCCTGAACTTCGACATCGGTCCGTTGGCCGTCCACGGACTCGTCACCGACGGCGCCTTCTACCTGTTCCCCCTCGCCTACGTCCTCGGGGACGTGATCAGCGAGGTCTACGGATTCCGCGCCATGCGCCGGGTCATCTTCAGCGGTTTCGCGGTCCTGCTCATCGCGTCGATCTGCTTCTGGATCACCATCGAACTCCCCGCCGCGCCGTTCTACGACGGCCAGGAGTCGTTCAAGACCGTCGCCGGGGTCGTGCCGCAGTTCCTGCTCGCCGGGCTCGCCGGATACGTCGTCGGCGAGTTCCTCAACTCCTACGTGCTCGTCGCCATGAAGAAACGCAGCGGCGAGAAGCGCCTGTGGGCCCGTCTGATCGGGTCGACGGTCGTGGGCGAGTTCTTCGACACCCTCGTGTTCTGTTCCATCGCTGCCAGCGCCCTCGGGATCTCGACCTGGGAGGACTTCGTCAACTACACCGTCATCGGATTCGTCTGGAAGACGCTCGTGGAGTTGGTCGTCATGCCGGTGACCTACGCCGTCGTGGCCGCCCTGAAGCGTGCCGAGCCGAGCTATCAGGAGGCGCTGGGACGCGCGCCGTCGACGGCCTGAGTCCGCACGCCCGGCGGGCCCGATCAGACGACGGAACACACTCGTCACCCGGCAGACCTGGTAGTATGGATCGACACACGGTCCCGCGAGGGGCCGTGTTGCTGCATTTTGCAGGTGCCTGCAGGCGATGGGCACTGCGGCCCGATTCGCGGGCACGACGATAGAAGGAGTGACACCGATGACCGATACACAGGTGACCTGGCTGACCCAGGAGTCCCACGATCGGCTCAAAGACGAACTCGATTCGCTCATCGCCAACCGTCCGATCATCGCCGCCGAGATCAACGAGCGTCGCGAAGAGGGCGATCTGAAGGAGAACGGCGGATACCACGCCGCTCGCGATGAGCAGGGCCAGCAGGAAGCTCGCATCCGCCAGCTCCAGGAACTGCTGAACAACGCCAAGGTCGGTGAGACGCCGACGCAGTCGGGCGTCGCGCTGCCCGGATCGGTCGTCAAGGTCTACTACGACGACGACGAGTCCGACACCGAGACGTTCCTGATCGCCACCCGTGAGCAGGGTGCCGAGGCCGAGACGCTCGAGGTCTACTCGCCCAGCTCGCCGCTCGGTGGCGCGCTGATCGACGCCTCCGTCGGCGACTCCCGTGAGTACACCGTGCCCAGCGGCGCCACCGTCAAGGTGACGTTGCTCAGCGCGGAGCCGTACCACTCCTGATCCACCCTGCACCCGGTAGCCGCTGTTCTCCCGCAGAACACGGCTACCGAGTGCTTTGTGGTCGAAACACACAGGTGGGGCGCAGACCGTCCACAGTCGGTCGGTGTTTCGTGAGGTGAGAAGTCCACCCCACGAGAGGAACACCACCATGGCAACCGCCTACACCCCCGAAACCGATGACGTCATCGTCGTCGCCGTCGCCGATCACTCGGGTGCCGAACTGGCGCGGGATCTGATCGGGCGCGGTCACCGCGTCGCCGTCGCAGGCACCTCGGCCGGTCACCTCGTACCGCTCGTCACCGGCCATGTCGACAACACCATGGCCATCGTCGCCGATCTCGCCGACCCGGCACAGGTGCGGTCCATGATCGACCGTGTCGAGCGTCGGCTCGGACCGGTCACGGTGATGACCGACCCGGCCGGCGCCTTCGGGTCGACCCCGTGGCGTCTGCACGCCATCGAGTGCGCCACCGATCATCCTGTGGCCGCCTGACAGAGTTTCGTGGTCCTCTTTTCACAGGGGCAACAGAGATTCTTTAGACACCGCGAGTGTCATGGAATACATGACCAGCACAGTGATTCTCACGATCAGCACCCACTCCGACGCCGGCACCCTGGCGCAACGACTGCTTCGCCGGGGGTGCCGCGTCGCGGTCCTCGGACCGGATGTCGGCACCTTGCTCGACGCGGTCCGCGGCTACGGAACCGGACGCGCCGCGGTGTTCGTCGGTGACGTCGACGATCCCGCCGAGGCGGCCCGTCTCCGCGCCCGCGCCGAAGCCGTGATGGGCCCCGCCGACGTGATCATCCCGGCCGAGATCACCGCGACCACCGAACGGTTCGCGTCGGTGCACCGCCTCCCGGTCCGACCCGCCGCACGCCGACTGGTCCCGGCACCGCAGCACAGCGCCGTCGCCTGAATCAGCCGGCCAGATACCCCGCATCCGCGAGCGAGGTACGCACCAGGTGCTGATGGTCGGGCCCGCGTGTCTCCACGCTGACGGTCACCTGGACCTCCCCGAGCCGGAGTTCCCCCGACACCCGCGAATGGATCACGTCGACGACACTCGCGCCGGTGTCCCGAAGGAGTTCCAGCAGCGCAGCCAGCCCGCCCGGCCGGTCGGGAACCGTCACGGCCACGGTCAGATAGCGTCCGGCCGCCTGGAGTCCGTGCGTCGTCAGGTGCGACAGCAGCAGCGGATCGACGTTCCCGCCCGAGAGCACGGCACAGACCGGCCCCACCAACCCCAGCCCGACCGGGTTCATCATGGCGGCCACCGCAGCCGCGCCCGCCGGCTCCACCAACAGCTTCGCGCGCTCCAACATCATCAGCACCGCGCGACTGATCGCGTCCTCACTGACCGTCACCACCTGGTCGACGAACTCGGTCACGTGTGTGAACGTCACCGCACCGGGCATCGCCACCGCGATCCCGTCGGCCGTCGTGCTCATCGACACCGCCCGCGTGGGTACGCCCGCAGCGAGCGAATCCGGCCACGCCGCAGCCTGTTCGGCCTGCACACCGATCACCCGCACGTCCGGTTTGGCCATCTTGACCGCGATGGCGAGCCCCGCCAGGAGACCACCACCGCCGAGTGGGACGACCACGGTCCCCACGTCCGGCATCTGCGCGGCGATCTCCACCCCCACCGACGCCTGTCCGGCGACGATGTCCTCGTGGTCGAAGGGATGGATGAGTGTCGCGCCCGTCTCGTCGGCGAATTGCTGTGCATGCGCAAGACTCTCGTCGATGATCTCACCGGCCAACACGACCTCGGCGCCGTAGGCACGGGTGGCGGTGACCTTGGGCAGCGATGCACCGGTCGGCATGTAGACGCGCGAACTGATGCCCAGCGTCGAGGCCGACCACGCCACCCCCTGCGCGTGATTGCCCGCACTCGCCGCGACCACCCCGCCTGCGCGCTGCTCGTCGGACAGCCCCGAGATGCGCACGTACGCGCCGCGGGGCTTGAACGACCCGGTGCGTTGCAGGTTCTCGCATTTGAGCCACACCTCGTGCCCACAGGCGTCCGACAGCGCGCGGGAGGCGACCATCGGCGTGCGTCGCATGACGGGGGCCAACAGGGCCACGGCCCGATCGATCTGCTCGGCGGTGATCAACATCTTCTCGACGGTAGCCGCTACCGCGGTCGACCGCGGGACCGCGAGCCCCGCCGACCTCAGGACGTTGCGAGGCAGGGCTTCGCGCCGTTGATCACGCCGCTGCGGTAGGCCTCGGTCCGCACGAATCCCGCGCCCTGCCGGTCGGCGTCGCCGGGACCTCGGAAGGTCAGCAGGGCCTCGATGGCCTCGTCGAGGTCTCCGGGCGAGAGCGAGTAGCCGCTCGTCGCGTCCCGGTTCTGCAGCAGCACACTCGCGGTCCAGGCCCCCGCGAGACAGTCCGCCCGCTGCGAACTCATGGCCTCGTCCGACGAATCCCCCATCTGCGTCAGTGCCGCGATCCCCCACTGGGTAGCCAGCAGCGCGGCGACGGCGAAGTCGCCTCCCTCGGCGTAGAAGCCCTGCATCGACTCATCCTCGAATCCGACGTAGTTGTCCGGGACGCAGTAGAAGAGCAGGTATCCCTGCGCCGAGGTGTCACCGCACGCCGGGGCCCGTGATCCGAAGGGGACGACGCGACGCACCGGCGTCCACCGCTTGCCGGTCAGCTCGGGGTAGACCTGTGACCAGTAGTCCTCGAGGTCGACCGGCACGCCGGCGATGATGTCGTCGTAGGGCGCGTCCCCGCCCGCGGCCTCGTCGGCAGCGCTGCCGAACGGCAGCTCGACCACCGCGGGCGCACCGTCGCGGTAGCCGGCGCACGTGGTCGGGCCGTTCTCGTATCCGTTCTGGAACGCGTTGATGCGGTCGAACCCGCTGCCGTGGGCCGAGGGATCGTCTGCCGCGGTTCCGGGTTCGTCCCGCAGGGACAGGAACCCGGCGAGCGCGCGGTCGAGGTCGACACTCGAGACGCGGTACTCACCGGAATCGATGGCGTGCCGGCTCCAGGCCCCCGAGAAACAGTCGGCCTGGATCTCCCGCGTGATGGTCATGCCGTCGAAATCCGATCGAGCCTGCAGCGCGTGCCCCCACTCGTGGGCCAGTACCACCGGGATCACGAAGTCGCCGTATGTCTTCCGCAGTTCGGGCAGCAGTCCCGCCGCGTCCCAGGCGACGACGTCCTTCGTCGCGCAGTAGAAGGCGTTGCCCGCGATGTCGGACGCCGTCTCGGCGCACGGCGGCAGCGGACCCGTACCGGGGTCCACCGCGTAGAAGCCGCCGGTGACCGGCTGGTATGCCGCGCCGTCGTAGACCCGGGGGTACTCGGTCGTCCAGTAGTCCTGGATGTGCGCGATCGACTGCGCGACCATCACGTTCACGGGGTCGGCGCGGTCGCCGATGATCGGCACCGCCGGGACGCTTGACGACGCCGAGGACTCCTGCGGGCGCGGCCCACCGGTCTGCCCGGAGGAGCACGCGGTCGCGATCGTGACGACCGTCGCGACGATGACGACGACGGGGCGGACTCGGTTCAGGCGCATGTCGCGCAGTCAACCGTGGTGGGGTTGAACAAATCATGGACAGCTCGGCGGCGGCGATCCAATCGGTTTCCAATTCGCGATCTCTATCTTGCCACCATGAAACTCACGAAGATCGGATCGGCGACCGTCGTCGTCGGCGCAGCACTCACCCTCGTCCTCGCCGGCTGCTCGAGCAGCTCCGACTCGGCGTCGGGATCGTCCACGTCCTCATCCGCCCCGAGCTCGACCTCCAGCGCGGCGGCACCGTCCACCGGCGAGCTCACCCCCCGATCGGTCGACGCGACCGGAGCCAACGTCACCATCGCCGACTACATCAAGCAGAACAACATCACCGAGACGCCGATCAAGATGGGCGACACGACCGCGCCCACCATCGACCTGCCGATCCCGGAGGGGTGGACCCCTGCGGGCGACAAGACCCCGGACTACGCCTACGCCGCAATCGAATACACCGGGCCCGACGCGTCGTCGGCGTCGTACACCCCGAACTTCGTCGCCCTGCTGTCGCGACTCGAGGGCACCGTCGACCCGCAGAAGCTGATCGATGCGGCGTCGGGCGAGGTCAAGAACCTCAAGGACGCCGAGGTTCTCGACGAACAGACCGCCACCCTGTCGGGTTACCCCGCGTACGAGATCGCGGCCAACTACGACCTCGAGGGCACCAAGGCGCTGAGCGCCCAGAAGACGGTGGTCATCCCCGGCGACGGAGCGGTGTACATATTGCAGCTCAACGGAACCAGCGATCAGGCGCAGTCGGAGATCCTGCAGACCGCGGCCCAGTCGATCGACAAGGCGACGATCACGCAGTAGCGCGACGGCGAACTCCTCAGCCGGCGTTGCCGGAGAAGTGACCGTCGACGACGCGACCGTCGGTGGACCGGAGCCCGCGGTTCACCGACGGTCGCCTCTCCCATGCCATCTCACCGGTGGCGTGCGCCATCAGTTCGGCGCGGTGGGTCGAGGCGCGGGCGTCGTCGATGTGACCGTGCGCGTTCTCGACCTCGGCCAGCAGCCGCAGGTAGAACGGCGCGAAGATCCGCATGCCGCCGGAGGTGTGGTGCGCGAGGCCCTCGCGGATGGCGCCGGTCGTGTCGGGACCGCCGACGGCCATGCCGCGCGCCCACCCGGCGATGATCTGCGTCGAGCCGAGGAGATCCACGGCACCGGCCCGGTTCAGCACCCCGATCAGCTCATCGGCCTCGGCGGCGGTGCCGGGCACAACCCCGCAGAACGCGTTGACCTGCAAGGCATTGACCGAGATGATCGCCTCGGCGAACGCGTTCGATCGGGATCGAGCCAGTTGGATCCCGTTGTGCGCCATGGCCCGACCCGTCACGGCATCGCCCAGGGTGGCGTGGGCCAGAGCTGCGACCCCGAAGGCCCGGACGTCGAACAGCAACAGGTTGTCGCGAGCGGGAACCGCGGGCACCTCGGTCTGCAGCCGTTCGACGGTGCGCACCGCAGCGGCGGGTTCCCCGCGCATCAGCTCGGCGACCGCCCGGACGTAGAACCCGGCCGCCCCGGCCGCCGGGTCGCCGCCGGCATCGAACGTCACGATGAGTTTCTCGCCGAGCGCGGCAGCCTCGCGATAGCCGGCGGTCCCCACCAGCATCGCGCAGCGTAGCGCCACCGCCGAGGTGAACAGCGACGTCGACGACATCGCCGACCCGACCTCGAACGCCCGCGCCAGCGCCTCCTCGGCCTCGGTCGAGGTGTGTCCCTTGAGGACGGCGAGCACCGACGCCCGTTGCATCCAGTGTCTGGCCTCGCGCTCGAGCCGGGAGTCGCTGGGTGGCATCCGCTGCGCCATGTCGAGGGCGTGTTCGGTGAGATCGGCGATGTCCTGGTACTCGGCGCGCGTCACCGAGTGTTGCAGCGCACGGTCGATGAGGCCCGCCGCGACCTCGGGTTGCAGCTGTTCCCCCGCCCGCCACGCGTGGTCGGCGGCGGCGATGGTCTGGTCGTAGGCACCCACGTCGGCCCGTGCCGCGTACGCGCCGGCGATGCGTGCGTGCCCCCACTCGCGACGGTCCGCGGGCAGGTCGTCGGCGGACACGTGCCGGATCACCGCGTGGGTGAACCAATACCGTTGCGGCGCCAGCGCACTCGGGGTCAGCACACCGATGCGGCAGGCCGGACCGAGGAGTTCGCGCAGTTCGGAGTCGCTGATGTCGAGCACCTGCGCGAGCAACGCCGATTCGATGACGACCCCGAGCAGCGCCCCCACGCTCAGCGCATCCCGGGTGCGTCGCGACAGTCCGGCCAGCCGTCGGCGCACCACCCCCGCCACCGCGTCGGGCAGGACGGCGATGTCGATGCGCCGGGTGTCGGCGTCGAGGTGACCGCCTGCGTACAGCAATCGGGCCAGTTCGCGGGTGTGGAACGGGTTGCCCCCGGTTCGGTCGTGGATGGCCGCGACCAGATCGGGATGCGCGCGTACGCGGGTCTCGACGGTCAGGAGTTCGCCGACGGCCTCGGGGCTGAGCGGTCCGAGTCGTATGGTCACGGTGTCGGATCTGCTCAGCAGGCGGTCGAAGGCCTTGGGGCGCAGCGGCCGATCCGGTCCCGCGTCCTGCCAGGTGACGACGACGAGCAGGGGGACCTCGCGGAGGCGATGTGACAGCACCTCGAGCACCTCACGGGTCGGACGGTCCGCGCGGTGCAGATCGTCGAGGACCAGGACGGTCGGCGTCGCGCCGACCAGCATGGCGATCACGGTCGCGATCTGATCAGCGCCCTCGAAGCGTGATGCCGCAGTCGAATCCGTCGATGGGCCTGCCGATCCCGGCCCCCGTGTGGAGAGGAGGTCGGGGGCGAACGCCGTCGCGCGGGTGACGGCGTCGGGGTCGGCGTGTTCGACGAGGCGGTCGACGATGTGCACCCAGGTCCACATCGGCGGTTCGCGGACACCGTCGGTCTGCGTCGACCACGCGAAGACGAATCCCTGCTCCAGGGCGTCGTCGACGACGGCCGCGGCCATCGACGACTTGCCGGTGCCGGAGTCACCGCGGATGACCGTCATCGCGCCGTGCCCGCGTGGCGTGGCCGACACCAG
Organism: Williamsia maris; assembly: GCF_024171815.1. GTDB lineage: Bacteria > Actinomycetota > Actinomycetes > Mycobacteriales > Mycobacteriaceae > Williamsia_A > Williamsia_A maris. The sequence continues at coordinate 277,417 of NZ_JAMTCJ010000001.1, forward strand.
GTCGGCCAGCACCGACAACTCGCGGTCGCGGCCGACGATCCGGTGGTTGCGCGGCGTGTCGACCACCGCGGTCCGCAGTTCCAGCCGCAGCGGTGCGTAGTCGAGTTCGGTGGACTCCCTGGCGATCTCACGCCGCAGGTGTTCGAGGGCGGCGCCCGGTGCGACGCCGAGTTCCTCGTCGAGCACCGTCCGGGCCCGCTGGTAGGTCCCCAACGCCTCCGCGCGCCGTCCGGACCGGTACAACGCGACCATCAACTGTCCCCACAGCCGTTCGTGCAGGGGGTCGATGCGCACCTGCTCCTCGAGCCCCGGGATCAATTCGGCGTCGCGACCGAGCTGCAGCCCGGCCTCGTAGAGCCCCTCGGCGGCCATGGTCCGCAGGGCACCGAGACGGTGGACCGCTGCGTCGGCGAACCGGTGCTCGCGGAAGTCGAACAGCGCGGGCCCGCGCCACAGGTCGAGCGCGACACGCAACGAATCCTCGGCCCGGGCGGCGTCACCGACGGTCAGGGCCTGCCTGCCCTCGGTGGTCAGCCGCTCGAACGTGGCGGTGTCCAGCTCGTCGGGGGCGACGTCGAGGCGGTAGCCGGTCGTGTCCGTCACGAGCGCCCGTGCCCCGGTCGGATCGCCGTCGGCGAGGGCTCGGCGCAGGTTCGCGATGTAGGCGCGGACCGACGAGATCGGCTTGGCCGGCGGGGTGTCGTCCCACACCAGGTCGACGAGGGTGTCGAGGTCGACACTCGACCCGGCGTTCAGCAACAGGATCGCGAGTACCGCCCGCTGCTTGATCCCGCCCACGGAGAGGTCACGCCCGTGGGCGCGCACCACCATGTGTCCGAGAAGTCGGTACTCCACCCGCGGATTCTAAGCAGTTTCTCAGCTTCACGGGCGGCTTGTCGCGCAGCCGTACGGCCGCACACTCACGAACGGGTCAGCCGAGCGCGTTCTCCACGTCACCGAGGAGGTCGTCGATGTCCTCGATCCCGACCGACAGACGCACGAGGTTCGCGGGCACCTCGAGCAGCGAACCGGCGGTCGAGGCGTGCGTCATCGCAGCGGGATGTTCGATCAGCGACTCGATGCCGCCCAGCGACTCGGCGAGGGTGAAGATCTCGGTCTTCGCGCAGAACTCCTGGGCGGCCGGGGCCCCGCCGGCGACCAGGACCGAGATCATGCCGCCGAAACGCTTCATCTGTTTCGCCGCGACGGCGTGGTTCGGGTGCGACTCGAGGCCGGGGTAGAGCACCGACTCGATCTTGGGGTGCGACTGCAGGTAGTCGACGATCTTCTCGGCGTTGTCGCTGTGCCGGTCCATCCGCACCGCGAGGGTCTTGATGCCCCGCATCGTGAGGTAGGCGTCGAACGGTCCCGGGACCGCGCCGGCGCCGTTCTGCAGGAACGCCAGATCTGCGTCGAGCTGCTCGTCGTCGGTGACCAGGGCGCCACCGACGACGTCGGAGTGTCCACCGAGGTACTTGGTGGTGGAGTGCAGGACCACGTCGGCACCGAGTCGCAGCGGCTGCTGCAGGTAGGGCGAGGCGAAGGTGTTGTCCACCACGAGCTTCGTGCCCGCCTCGTGGGCGACGCCGGCCAGGGCCTCGATGTCACCGATGTTGAGCAGCGGGTTGGTGGGTGTCTCCACCCACACGAGCTTGGTCGCGGGGGTGATGGCCGCACGCACCGCGTCGACATCGGAGACCGCCGCCACCGAGTAGGTGATCCCCCACTGGGTGAACACCTTGTCGATGAGTCGGAACGTGCCGCCGTAGGCGTCGTTGGGGATCACCAGGTGATCGCCGGGACGCAGGGTGGCGCGCAGCAGGGCGTCGGTCGCGGCCATGCCGGAGGCGAAACCGCGACCGTACGAACCGCCCTCGATCGCAGCGAGGTTGCCCTCGAGTGCCTGACGGGTCGGGTTGCCGGTGCGGGCGTACTCAAACCCACCCCGCATGCCGCCGACGCCGTCCTGGGCGAAGGTCGAGCTGGCGTAGATCGGGACGTTGACCGCGCCGGTCAGCGGGTCGGGCTCGTACCCCGCGTGGATTGCCTTGGTGCCGAAGCCCTGCCAGTTGCTGGCGTCGACACGGCTGCGCTGTTCACTCATGACGAGGCTCCGATCTTGGGTGAGGAACTGACGAAGGCGAGGAGGTCGTGCCGGGTGATGACACCGATCGGCTTGCCGTCCTCGACCACCATCAGCGCGTCGGACTCCGACAGCGCCTTGGTCGCCGCGGACACCGGCTCGCCGGAACCGATCAGCGGGAACGGCTCGCCCATGAACGACGACACCGGGTCGGCGAGGGTCGCGCGTCCCTCGAACACCGCGCTGAGCAGTTCGCGCTCGGTGACCGCGCCGGCCACCTCACCCGCCATGATCGGCGGTTCCGCGCCGACCACCGGCATCTGCGACACCTCGAACTCACGCAGGATCTCGATCGCGTCGCGCAGCGTCTCCGCCGGATGGGTGTGCACGAAGTCGGGAAGCGAGCCGGACTTGCCGCGCAGCACGTCGCCGACCGACGGGTCGCCCTTGTCCTTGCCGTCGAGCGGGGTGCGCAGGAATCCGTAGCTGCTCATCCACTTGTCGTTGAAAATCTTGCCCATGTAGCCGCGACCGCCGTCGGGCAGCAGGACGACGACGATCGCGTCCGGCCCCTCACGCTCGGCGACCTTGAGCGCGGCCACCATCGCCATGCCGCAGGATCCGCCCACCAGCAGACCCTCCTCGCGGGCGAGGCGACGGGTCATGTCAAACGAGTCGGCGTCGGAGACGGCGATGATCTCGTCCGGGATCGACGGGTCGTAGGCACTGGGCCAGAAGTCCTCACCGACACCCTCGACGAGGTAGGGCCGACCGGTGCCGCCGGAGTAGACCGAACCCTCGGGGTCGGCGCCGATGATCTTCACGCGACCGTCGGACATCTCCTTGAGGTAGCGACCGGTGCCGGTGATGGTGCCGCCGGTGCCCACGCCGGCGACGAAGTGCGTCACCTTGCCGTCGGTGTCGTCCCAGATCTCGGGGCCGGTGGTCTCGTAGTGGCTCTGCGGGCCGGCCGGGTTCGCGTATTGGTTGGGCTTCCACGCACCCTCGATCTCACGGACCAACCGGTCGGAGACGCTGTAGTAGCTGCCCGGATCCTCCGGGGCCACCGCGGTCGGGCACACCACGACCTCGGCGCCATACGCCTTGAGCACGTTGCGCTTGTCCTCGCCGACCTTGTCGGGGCACACGAACACGCAGTGGTAACCGCGCTGCTGGGCGACCAGCGCCAGGCCCACACCGGTGTTGCCGGAGGTCGGTTCGACGATGGTGCCGCCGGGCTTGAGCTCCCCGGAGGCCTCGGCCGCGTCGACCATCTTGACGGCGATGCGGTCTTTCGACGACCCACCCGGATTGAGGTATTCGACCTTGGCGGCGACCAACCCCGAACCCGGTGTGACAACCGAGTTCAGACGGACCAGCGGGGTGCCGCCGACGAGGTCGACGACGTGATTTGCGATGCGCATGTCTCCATCGTTCCAGATCGGCGCCGACGCGGTTGCGGCGTACCGCTGAACTTTCTCCCACACCGATAGGCTCGGGGTGTGCCAGCATCCCGACGGCGAGTGGTCCGCGACGTGACCGCGTCCATCGCGGCCACCGCGGGCAGCGCCGGGGCCGGGTGGGCAGCGTGGAATTTCCTCAACGGTCAGGCGCGCGCGGCGCGCGCGGTGATCCCCCACCGCACCGACAACGCACCCAACGGTGACGGCATCTATCGACCGGACGGAACGGGTCCGATCCGGGTCACCCCGCGCGTCAGCGCCGACATCCACATGATGGTGTTCGGCGACTCCACCGCCGCCGGGCTCGGCGCGGAATCGGCCGACGAGACCCCCGGCGTGGCCCTGACGCGGATGGTGGTCCGCGAGACCGGCCGGTCGGTGCGGTTGAGCACGAAGGCCATCGTCGGGGCCACCTCGCGCGGGCTGTCCGGACAGGTCGACGCGATGCTCATCGCAGGGAAGCCACCGGACGTCGCGGTGATCCTGATCGGCGCCAACGACATCACCGCCGTCAACGCGCCCTCACCCGCGGCCAAGCGGGTCGGATCGGCGGTCCGACGTCTCGTCGAGGTCGGCGCGAAGGTCATCGTCGGCACCTGCCCGGATCTCGGCGTGGTGACGGCAATCCCGCAGCCGCTGCGTTCGGTGTTGCGCCAGTGGGGCTTCCGGCTCGCCGCGGCCCAGACGCACGAGGTGCGGGCGGCGGGCGGCCGACCGGTGCCGCTGGCCGACCTGTTGTCGCCGGTGTTCCTCGCGTCCCCCGACCGGATGTTCTCGTCGGACAACTACCACCCGTCGGCGGCGGGGTACCAACTCGCCGCCGAGACGCTGCTGCCCGAGGTGCTCGCATCGTTGGGCGAATGGGGTACCGGTCCGCTTCCCGATCCCCCGGAGGTGTCGGAGTTCGCGGAGAACAACCGGCTGGTCGTCCGCGTTCGTCGACGGCTCGGCATACCGGTCCGATTGCGCCGCCGACGTGCGGACGCGACGGTCGGGAGCGATCGCTCCACCGGTCGGAGCATGGCGTAACGTCCGGTTCGCAGTCCTGTCGCGCACACACGAGGAGTCACGTCATGCCCGAAGCCGTCATCGTCTCCACCGCACGATCGCCCATCGGACGGGCGGTCAAGGGGTCGCTCAAGGACATGCGTCCCGACGATCTCGCCGCCCAGATGATCGAGGTGGCCCTGAACAAGGTGCCCGAGCTCGATCGAGCGGACATCGAGGACATCCACCTCGGAATCGGTCAGCCCGGTGGTGGTGGTGGCTTCAACATCGGCCGCGTCGTCGCCGTCCAGCTCGGTCTCGACCACGTTCCCGGTGTCACCGTCAACCGCTACTGCTCGTCGTCGCTGCAGACCACGCGCATGGCCCTGCACGCCATCCGATCCGGCGAGGGTGACGTCTTCATCTCCGCCGGTGTCGAGAGCGTCTCGAGCTACGGCACACTGGGCAACTCCGACGGATGGCCGAACAGCAAGAACCCGATCTACGCCGACGCGCAGGCCCGTACCGAGAAGAACTCGCAGGGTGGCGCCCCGGTCTGGACCGATCCCCGCGGCGCGGGTCTGATCCCCGACGTCTACATCCCGATGGGCCAGACCGCCGAGAACGTCGCCAGCTTCACCGGCATCTCGCGTGAGGACCAGGACCGCTGGGGTGTGCAAAGCCAGAACCGCGCCGAGGCCGCCATCGACTCGGGCTTCTTCGAGCGCGAGATCGATCCGGTCACGCTGCCCGACGGCACCGTCGTGTCCACCGACGACGGTCCCCGCGCCGGCACCACCTACGAGAAGGTGTCGCAGCTCAAGCCGGTGTTCCGTCCGGACGGCACGATCACCGCGGGCAACGCCTGCCCGCTCAACGACGGCGCTGCCGCGCTGGTCATCATGAGCGACACCAAGGCCAAGGAGCTCGGCCTCACGCCGCTCGCGCGCATCGTCGCCACCGCGGCGACCGGCCTGTCGCCGGAGATCATGGGCCTCGGTCCGATCGAGGCGATCCGCAAGGTGCTGCGCCTGTCGGGCAAGACCATCTCCGACATCGACCTCGTCGAGATCAACGAGGCGTTCGCCGTGCAGGTGCTGGGTTCGGCCGCCGAACTCGGCATCGACCACGACAAGCTCAACGTCTCCGGCGGCGCGATCGCGCTGGGTCACCCGTTCGGCATGACCGGCGCCCGCATCACCACCACGCTGATCAACAACCTGCGTACCCACGACAAGACCTTCGGCATCGAGTCGATGTGTGTCGGTGGCGGTCAGGGTATGGCGATGGTGCTCGAGCGCCTCAGCTGAGTCGCGTCAACTCGTCCGACGAGCCCTGCACCGAGATCGTCGGTGCGGGGCTCGTCTCGTCGGGGAGCGTCTCGCCGACGTCCGTGTGCTCGGGGTGTACCGACGACTTCGGCGCCCGCACGAACGCGACGATGACGATCAGCACGAGGCCGAGGACACCGGCGACGGTGAAGACGGTCCGCACACCGTCGGTGATCGCCTGCGCGTCGGCCACGCCCGCGGCCCGGCCGTCGGCCGCGACCACGGTCATCACGGTGATGAACAACGCCGTGCCTGCAGCGCCTGCCACCTGCTGGAACGTGCCGAGCGCGGCCGAGGCGTGCGAGTAGCGCGCCGGCGCAACCGATCCCAGAGCGGACGTCATCAGCGGGGTGAAGGTCGCCGCCAGCCCCAGGCACAGGGTCATGTTGGCCCCGGTCAGCAGCCAGGCCGACGTCGTGGTGTCGATGGTGGTGAGCAGCCACACCCCGGCGGTGATCAGCAACGCTCCGGGCATGACGAGTACCCGCGGTCCGCGTCGGTCGTAGATACGTCCGACCACGGGTCCCGCGATGCCCATCAGCAGACCACCGGGCAGGGTCAGCAGGCCCGTCGACAACGGGCTGAAGCCGAGTACCGCCTGCGCGAAGTACGGCACCACGATGAACGTCCCCATCATGGTGGACATCGCGACGACCATCGCCACGATCGCCAGCGAGAACTGGAACGACGCGAACACCCGGAGGTCGAGCAGCGCACGGTCGGTCCGCTGCAGCCGCAACTGCCGGATGACGAACGCACACAGCCCGATCACGCCGACGGTGAACGGGATCCACACGGGTACGGCCGATCCGTGGTCGGCGGCCTCCCCGATGCCGACCAGTCCGTAGACCAGTCCGCCGAAACCGAGGATCGCCATCGGCACCGACACCACGTCGATCGGGACGCTCACCGTCGGCGACACCGACCGCACGCAGACCGCGCCGACGACCAGCGCCGCGACGGCGATGGGGATCATCACGCCGAAGATCCAGCGCCACCCCAGGTGATCGAGAACCAGCCCGGACAGTGTGGGGCCGAGCGCGGGTGCCACCGCGATGACGACGGAGATGTTGCCCATCATCACGCCCCGGCGGTTCTCCGGGACCAGGGTCATGACCGTGGTCATCAACAGCGGCAGCATGATCGCCGTTCCCACCGCCTGCACGACCCGCGCGACGAGGAGCACCTCGAAGCCGGGCGCGACGAACGCGAGGACCGTTCCTGCGGTGAACGACGACATCGCCGTGATGAACAGCGGACGGGTACCGATCCGCTGGATCAGGAAACCGGTCAGCGGGATGACGACCGCCATCGTCAGCATGAACACCGTCGTGAGCCACTGACCGACGCTGGGCGGGACGCCGAGTTGCTCCTGGAGCACCGGGATCGCGACGCTCATGACCGTCTCGTTGAGGATCACGACGAACGTCGCGACCAGGAGCAGACCGATCACCAGCACGTGGTCGCGAGTCAGTCGGTCGGTCGCGTCGGTACGCGTGATGGTCATGGGTCCCCTCTTCGTGAGCTGGAAAGAGTGTCGCCGGGTATGACTCGTGCGCGCAAGGAAAATAATCGCGGCCGGACACGACAGCGGCCCCACACCCGCCGGGTGTGGGGCCGCTGTCGATCAGTTGCGTGGTGCCCGATGACTAGTCGGAGTTGAAGTAGCTCAGCAGTCGCAGGATCTCGACGTAGAGCCAGACCAGGGTCACGGTCAGGCCGAGGGCGATGCCCCAGGCGGCCTTGGCCGGCGCGCCGGCACGGATGAGACGGTCGGCCGAGTCGAAGTCGATCAGGAAGCTGAACGCGGCCAGACCGATGCAGACGAGCGAGAAGATGATCGCGATCGGGCCACCGCTGCGCAGGCCGAGACCCTCACCGCCGTTGAAGAACCCGACGACCAGGTTGGCCAGGATGAGCACGATGACGCCGACGAGACCGGCGAACAGCATGCGGGTGAAGCGCGGGGTGACGCGGATGGCGCCCGTCTTGTAGACGATCAGCATGCCGCCGAAGACACCGAACGTGCCGAGCACGGCCTGTCCGATGAGCATCCCGGCCGAGATGTCGCCCGCCACGACGAAGTTGGCGAAGACGAACGAGATCGCACCGACGAACAGACCCTCGAGCGCCGCGTAGGAGAGCACGATGGCGGGGTTGTCCTGCTTGCGCCCGAAGGTCGCGATCATGACGAGGACGAATCCGCCGAGGCCACCGACGAGCAGCAGCGGCATCGCCAGGCCCTCGTTCTGGTGGATCAGGAAGTAGGAGATGAGGGCGGTGACGATCAGCACGCCGAGCGTCGACGCGGTCTTGGTGACGACGTCGTCGATGGTCATCGACCGGGCGCCGACCGGTTGCCCGGGGCGGGCGTACGGGTCGGTCTGCTGCGGCTGGCCCAGCTGCTGGCCCATCACGGCGCCCTGGCCGGCCCCGGCCATCCCGGTTCCGAACCCGGCGTAACCACCATTCTTCTGGTTGTCGCGGAGTACACCCCGCATGACCGGATTGCTACTTTCTCGCACCGTCTGGTCCCTTCACTAAGTTCGATCGGCTCGATCAATTCGTTCAACACTGCCCATGGCCGTCAGTGGCTTCCGGTGTCACCGTGAGCGACTGTCACGTCAACGATCGACACGGTGTCCGAGTTCCGTGACCGACTTTACCTACTCTTGACCATTGGCGCAGCGACCGCGTGCCCGTCGGTCAGTCGCACGCCGCGATGGCGATGCGCGACCGCGGCACCCGCGGCGAGCAGCGGTTCGGTGCTGCGCGTGGTGCGGGCCATGACGAAGGCGCCCTCGAGGGCGCAGATCACCGAGATCGCCACCTCGCGGGCCGCGTCGGCGTCGACGCCCCGCCGGGCGAAGTGCTCTGCCGCACCGCTCACCCAGGACTCGAAGACCTCGGCGGCGGCGACTCGGAGCGACTCCTCGGAGTCGGCCACCTCGCCCGCCACCGTGGAGACCGGGCACATGTTGGCGAATCCGGTCGACTCCATCGTCTCCGCGGCCGCGCGGAATGCGTGGGCGATCGCCTCACCCAGATCGTCGTGTCCCTCCATCAGGGTCGGTATCAGCACCGCGTAGGCGGCCCCGGAGTCGACCAGCGCCTCGCGGGCGATCTGCGTCTTGCCGCCCGGGAAGTGGTGGTAGATCGAACCGATCGGCGCGCCGGAGCCTGCGGCGATCTGTTTGATGCTCACCGCGGCGTATCCCTGGCGGCGCATCAACTCGGCGGTCGCGGTCAGGATCGACTCCCGCGTGGATCTCGCCATGGCCGCTGCCTTTCTATGGTGTTCACTGGAATGATAGTTCTAGAATGATCGCTCTAGCGGATTCGTCGAGAGGGAGCCTCATGCACGTCGGGAACCGGGACCGCCGGTCGGTGGAGTTGAGCGCAGGGCTCCTCGAGTACGCCGAGGCCGGGGACCCGCACGGCCCACCGGTCGTCCTGCTGCACGGTCTGTTGATGAACGACGCGCAGTGGGATCTGGTCCTCCCCCGATTGCCGGAGTCGTGTCGATACGTGTTGCCGGTGCTGCCGTTGGGTGGTCACCGGGTACCGATGTCGCCGCACGCCGACCTGACGCTCGCGGCGATGGTCGACCTGCTGGCCGAGTTCCTCGACGCGCTGGACCTGCGCGACGTGACCCTGGTCGTCACCGACTGGGGCGGTCCGCTGTTCCTCACCGCCCGCGGACGCGACGAGCGGGTCGGGCGGATGATCGTCCTGCCGTGCGAGGCGTACGACAACTTCCCACCGGGGCTGGCGGGGAAGATGGTCGCGGTGGCCGTACACACCCCGGGCGGCATCCGGTTCGCGGCCTGGCAGCTGCGCATCCCGTTTCTCCGACGCATGCGACTGCTACTCGGCGACATGGCCGTTCGCGAGATCCCGCAGGACATCGTGGAACGGTGGACCGCCGGCGCCCTGGCGTCGGCGGGCGTCCGATCCGATGTCCGCCGGTATGCGCTGACCCGATTCGACCGACAGGCCCTGATCGCCGACACCGAGAAGCTCGCCTGCTTCGACCGACCCGCGCTGATCATCTGGGCGCCGGAGAACCGGATGATGCCGGCTGCGCACGGCCCCGCGCTGGCCGAGTTGCTGCCCGACGCACGGCTCGTCGAGATCGAGGACTCCTACGTCCTGACGATGCTCGACCGGCCGGACCGCACCGCCGAGGTGATGTCGGAATTCCTCCGCGCCGAACTGTCGTTGCCCCGCTGACCGGGCCGACCCGGCGACATCAGCGCAGGCGGGTGGACGCACGACCGGGTACGGCAGGGGCGGGATCGATTGCGGCATCGGGGTCGTCGCCGTCGGATTCGGTCAGCCCGAAGCGATCGTGGAATCTGCGCAGCGGACCCGGCGCCCACCAGTTGGCCCGACCGGCCAACCGCATGAACGCCGGCACCAGCAGCACCCGCACGAGCGTGGCGTCGACGAGCACCGCGAGCATCAGTCCGAGTCCGAACATGCGCATGAAGGACACCTGCGAGGCGATGATGCCCGCGAACACGATCGCCATCAGCACCGCTGCGGCGGTCACCACCCGGCCGGTGCGGGCGAGTCCCATGGCCACCGCCTGCTCGTTGTCGGCGCGGGTCGCCTGCCCGGTGCGCAGCCACTCCTCGCGGATCCGCGAGAGCAGGAAGACCTCGTAGTCCATCGACAGCCCGAACGCGATACAGAACATCAGCACCGGCATGGTCGCGGCCAGCGAACCGGTCACCGTGGTGCCCAACCCGCCCAGGTGACCGTCCTGGAAGATCCACACCATCGCACCGAACGTGGCGCTCAACGAGAACGCGTTGAGCACCAACGCCTTCAGTGGCAACAGGACACTCCCGCTGAGCAGGAACAGCAGGACGAAGGTCGTGACGGCGATCAGGCCGAGCACCAGCGGCAGTCGGTCGACGATGGCGTCGACGTTGTCGCGGTTCTGCTGCGCCAATCCGGTGAACAGGACCTGCGTACCGCCCGGTGTCGGCACCGCACGCAACGCATCGAGCTGGTCGGAACCCGCGCGCGACAACGGATCCAGCGACGTGGCGACGGTGACGAACTGTGCGCGGTCGATGCTCGCCCCCGGGTCGCCGCGCGCGAACTCCTGCCCGTCGACGAAGGCCGCCTGTGCGGTGGTCACGCCGTTGACGTCGGCGATCCGCGACATCGTGTCGGCGTAGGCCGCCACCGCGGAGTTCGCCGCCGCGTCGCCACCGACGTCGGGGAGCACGGCGGTGATCGACACACTCGCGTTCTGCGGGAAGTCCTCTCGGAGCTGCGCACCGATCTCGAACGACGACGCCGAGGTGGGCAGGACCCGCTCGTCGGGGAACCCCACCTTCATGCCGAGGAAGGGCGCGCCGAGCAGCAGCAGGAAGGCGATGATCGACACCCCGACCACCAGGTGATGTCGGAACACGAATTTCGTCGACCGGTAGAACGCGGAGTCCTCCGGGTCGATGGCCGCCGGCGGCGGCTTGCGCAGCAGTCGACGGATCGGTCGGCGGACGTCGAGCGCGTCGACCCGGTCACCGAGCGCGAACAGGATCGCCGGGGTCACGATGAGTGCGGCGGCGGCCGCGACGATGATCACCCCGATGCCCGCGTAGGCGAACGACCGCAGGAAGTACATGGGGAAGATCGCCATGGCGCACAACGACAACCCGACCGTGGCCGCCGAGAACAGGACCGTCCGTCCCGCGGTGCTGATCGTGCGGATCAACGCGTCCTCACGCTTCCGCCCGGAGGCGAGTTCTTCGCGATAACGGCTGATGATCAGCAACGTGTAGTCGATGGCCAGGGCCAGCCCGAGTGCGGTCGCCAGGTTCAGCGCGAAGACGGACACATCGGTGAACAACGTCATCATGCGCAGGATCGCCGCCGCCCCGATGATGGCGATCAGGCCGATGACCACGGGGATGGCGGCCGCGACCAGCCCGCCGAAGACCCAGATCAACAGGCAGAAGCTGATCGGGATGGCGATGGCCTCCGCTATGGCGAGGTCGCGCGACGTCTGGTCGTTGATCTGTTGATAGACCAGGGCCTCACCGCCGACGGTCACGGTGATCCCCGAGCGACCCCCGGCGAACTCGTCGTCGATGGCCTGCGCGTGCAGTGCACCGTCGCGTTCACCGCCCGACACCGTGAACACGATGAGGCCGGTGGACCCCTCGGCACTCTGCAGCGCGGGGGCGAGATCGGAGTTGCGCCACAGCGACAGCACCGGTTGCTGGACGAACGTCTCGGTCTCGAGGGTGTCGGTGATCTGTTTCGCGACCCCGAGGGCGGTCGGGTCCTGGGAGATGTCGCCGGTCGTCGGGAGGCGGAGCGCTATGACCACCTGGAGACCGCCGCGGTTGAACGTCTCACCGAGTTGCGCACCGGCGCGGGCCGATTCCGACGTGGGGTCGCTGTAGCCGCCGGCCGAGAGGGCGGACCCGACCCCGAACCCCAGTGCACCACAGACCACCAGGATCGCCAGCGTGACCAGCAGGACGCGGCGAGGTGCGGCGATGACACCCTTGGTCAGACGGGAGAGCATCGTGGTGCTCCTTCGGCGCCGACACAGGTGGACGGCGTCAAGTTAACACTGCGACGTCAGAAGGTCCGCCGGGCGATGTCGTAGCCGCGGTCGAAGGCCCGCATCCGGTCCACCTCGATGTCGTAGTAGACCCGACGGACGACCATGTCGCGGAGTTCCGGCGACAGCAGTCGCGACAGCCGCAGTGGACGCGGGACGAGGTCGGCGGGCAGTTCGGCGAGGAGACGGTCGGCGCATGTCCCGTGCAGACTCGACAGACGTATGTAGTCGGCTCGGAACTCTTTGTAATGCCTCGTGTCGCGGTAGTTCACGCCCCACACCTCGGCGAGAGCAGCGGGGGTGTCCTCGGCGAGATGAGCCCGCGACCCGGCCCGGATTCCGGCGAGCACGCCGCCGAAAGCCCGACGCGGCGAGGTCTCCTCGCATCGCGCCCAGGCCGACCGCCACGTCGGCGAGATCGGGCCACCGGTGCGGTAGGCGTGCAGATTGGACACATAGCGGCGATGCAGCGTCGACATCACGTGCAGCAGCCAGTCCGGGTTCTCGATGACGCGCGCGTCGACGAGCGCCAGCGCCTCCTCGTTCGCGAGCACATGACTGCGCGCCAGCCAGTATTTCGGGTCACCGGTGCGCGCGAACTCGTCGGCGATCAGTCGCTGATGGCCGAGTTGGCGGTCGACCTCGGGGCGCAACACCGACGCCGGCGTTCGGCGCGGACGAGCGGGGTGCGGCCGACGCGTGGTCACCACGGCCGGCGGCGGCATCAGCTTGGACTGCTCGGAGAGCCCGGCGAGGGATTTCTCCATCTCGCGCCGCAGGCTCGGCGTCGCGATCATGCCGAGCTTCGTCGTGAAGGACACGTCGACGGTCCATCGGACGGCGCACCCCGCGGGCGTCGTCTCGATGTCGATGCGGCCGTGGTGATCTCGGAGCAGCGGGGCACCCTTGTAGACCATGTAGTCGAGCCGATGGGGTTCGTCGGCCACCGTCACCACCTCGTGTACCCGGGTACGCAGTGGCACGGAGATCTCCACCTCGCGCAACGCTCCCGCGCGATCACATCGGTCGTCCTCGCCGACGTCCTCGACATGGAAGGGCGCCGCAGACCAGATGGTCTTCAGATCGGGATCGGTGAGCAGTCCCCAGGCCTGCTCGGCGCTACAGGCGAGCTGCGTCGCCACATCGATACGCGTCACGTCGACTCACCGCGGGCAGAGGTCGGTCACGCGTACGAAAGGCACAAAAGACATGGTGTCTATTTCGGGGTCGGGAGTCAAGGGTCGGGAGACGGTTGCGCTCCCTGGAAGCCGGACCAGAGCAGGTTCGTCAGATGGTCGACGAGTTCGTCACGATCCATGGTGCGCTCGCGAACCCACCATCCCACAGTGACCGAGATCGCGCCGATGAGAGCGCGTGCCCACGGACCGGCCGCGCGGACGTCGCTCCCCAGGGTCGCGAACCCCTGCTCCAGCAACGTCTCCAGGTATCCGGTGATCGCCGAGTGGCCCACCCCTCGATGCATCTGCGGCATCAGCACCGGCGCCAGCGACGACTCGCTCTCGACCCACTCGACCAGGACCTCGACCGCGGCACGCGTTGCGGCCTGCAGGTCGGGCGCGCCGGTGACCGCCGCACCGAGATGGCCGGTGATCCGAGCCGTGTGTCGTCGCGTCAGCGACGCGACGAGGTCGTCCTTGTCCTCGAAGACCGCGTAGACGGCCGACCGGGTCAGGCCGGCCAGGTCGGCCACCTGACCGAGGCTGAACTCGATGCCGTTGACGCCGATCGCCGACTCGGCGGCGTCGAGGAGTGTTTCGCGACGTGCGAGGAGGTCCACGCCGGGTCCCGGCGGGCGGCCGCGGGTGCGACGGACATCGTCGGGTCGACTCACCGCATCCGATGTCACGCCCGACAGTCTCTCACCTCGTCGGCGGGTCGATGCGCGACCGTGAGATTCTGGTTGTCGGCCGCATGGACGTCGCGAGCCGAGCGCCCCCATAGCCCAATTGGCAGAGGCAGCGGACTTAAAATCCGCCCAGTGTCGGTTCGAGTCCGACTGGGGGCACTGGTCGTCGCCCCGACGGGTCGGGCACCTGCGTCGCATCGGTGGGCCATCACCCGCGACACCGAACGGACCGGTGACCACCGCACTCGCGGTCCACCGCACGACCATCGAAAGGCGCACCCGTGTCGACAGAACTGGCCTCCACCACCGCCCTCGTGACCGGAGCGAGCAGTGGCATCGGAGCCGCGACCGCCCGGTCGCTCGCCGCCCGTGGCGCACGGGTGGCGCTCGTCGCGCGCCGCCGTGACCGCCTGGATCAGGTGGTCGCCGACATCACCGACGCGGGCGGCAGCGCGTTCGCGGTCGAGGCCGACCTGACCGACGAGGCGCGGGCGCAGGCAGCCGTGCACAGCGTCGTCGCGGAATCGGGGCGGCTCGACATCCTCGTGAACAACGCGGGACTGATGCTGTCGGGCCCCATCGCCGATGCGCCCGACGGTGAGTGGGACCGCATGCTGGACATCAACGTTCGTGGACTGCTGTACGTCACACGGGCTGCGATCGGACATCTCACCGACGCCGCGAGAGACTCCCCGCGCGGTGTGGCCGACATCGTCACCATCAGCTCCACGGCCGGCCGGGTCGCGCGCCCGGGCACCGGGATCTACAGCCTGACCAAGTTCGGGGTCAATGCGTTCAGCGAGTCACTACGCCAGGAGTTGCTGGCCGCGCGGATTCGCGTGGGGGTCGTGGAGCCGGGAACCGTCGACACCGAGTTGCTCGACCACGTACGCGACGGTGCCCGGGAGGCGATGCGGGCGAACGTCGATGCCATCGTGCCGTTGCGACCCGACGACATCGCCGACGCGGTCACCTACATGGTGACGAGGGATCGCCGAGTGGCAGTGAACGAGATGCTGGTCCGCTCGGCAGAACAGACCTGGTGACGCGTCACTCGGCCGGACGGTCCTCGGTACCGGCGCTCTGAGTCTGCTGTTGCTGCTGATGCGCCGGGTAAGCGCTGCGGTAGCGGGCCCGACGGAGTCGACTCGATCGCTTCTGCGCCCCGGGATCCTGTCGCGCCTGCGAATTGATGCGGGTGCCGACCGCGGTCACGCCGAACAGCACCACTGCGACCACCACGGCGATGACGCCGAGGACGGTGCGCCCGGTCAGCAGACCGACCACACCGAGGGCCACGAGTACGACGCCGAGCGCGCCCGCGAGCGAACCCACCTTGCTCAGCACCGCTGCGTTGCGGGCATGGGTGATCCGACCGTGTGTGTCGTCGTGAGTCATGCGTCCTCCTCAGGATCTCCACCAAGTGAACCAAATGTTCAATAATGGAACCCTAGACCAGTAGCCGATGATTCCGGCCAGCGACCGAGATCACATGAGACCAGATGCACACATCCGGCGACCGGATTACTGGACAGGAAGTTCAAGAACGTCGTCCGAACGGCGTACCGTTGGGTACTACGACGCGGGAAGCTCCCATGCCCATTCCGGTCGCCCAGACGCGGCGATGTTGTGCGGAGCCCATCGCACGGTCGCAGGTTCACAACAGAGCCAGGCCCACCTCGAAACTCTCACCCACTGCGCCGATCCGACGGCAGCGGACGAATTCTCAGTTCAGGAGTCATATGACCACCGAGCCCAACCCGTACAAGCCCGACGCCGACCTCGAGTCCGGCGGCGAACTCGCCCCGGGCGCGACGCCCCCCGACAGCGGATCGACCTCGCTGGAGTCGGACGGCCGTCAGACCGTGCCGAAGCGGTTCTCCCCCACCATCATCACGGTGATGATCATCGTGGGCATCATCATTGTTCTCGCGGTCGCCGGCGGAATCGCAGTGATCTTCGACGCATTCCAGCTGTTCACCTAGCCGCGCGGTTCAGGCCTCGAAACCGTGGATGACCGCGGCCATGTCGCTGTCGCTGTAACCGGCGTCGGATGCGGCCGCGAATCGTGAGCGGATGGCCCGCATGACCGATGCGTCCATGCCCGCACCCTCCATGGCGTCGGCGATGAGGCCGCTGTCCTTGGTGGCGCCATCCAGGGCGAATGAGGGGTCCAACGAACCGGTGATCATCGCGTCGCCCTTCAGCTGCGCGTAGCCGCAGTCGAGCGGGCCGCCGCTGATGGAGTCGAGGAACTGACGCGGATCGATCTCGAGATGCTGCGCCATTCCCACCGCCTGTGCAGTCGCGGTCGTGATCGACAGCACCCACGAGTTGGCGACCAGCTTGAGGCGATGCCCGTCACCGGCCTTCTCACCGACCCACACCGTCGTCGAGCCGATCGCGTCGAACAGCGGTGCCACCTGATCGCGCACGTCGACCGGACCGCCCGCGAGCACGGTGAGGGCGCCGTTCTCGGCGGGTGCGCGTGTCCCCAAGACCGGGGCATCGACGAACGTGACGTCATGCTCGCTCGCCAGAGAGGCCAGACGCTCCGTACCGGCGATGCCGACGGTGCTGGTCTGCACCCACGGCACGCCGTCTGCGATGGCATCGATGGCCTCGCTCATCACTGCTTCGACCGATTCGACGTCGAACAACATGGTCACGACGATGTCGGCGTCGCGAACAGCGTCGGACGGATCGGTGGCCACCCGCGCCCCGGCCTCACCGAGGTCGGTGGTCTTGTCCACCGACCGGTTCCAGACGGTCACATCGAGTCCGGCGCGCAGCATGCTCCGCGCCATTCCCGCTCCCATCAGACCGGTTCCCAACAGAGCCACTCGCAACGTCATCAGATCTACCTTTCGTCGACACCGACTACCGTTGTACCCGTCCGCACCTCAGCACGGCGAAAGCGCGAAACCACATGGCGAAGACGATCGTGATCACCGGGGCAAGTGACGGCATCGGCGCATCGGCGGCGAAACAGTTGTCCGACAAGGGCGACGAGGTCATCGTCGTCGGACGCTCCGCCGAGAAGACGAAGGCAGTGGCGGGTTCCATCGGCGCACAGTTCCACGTCGCCGATTTCGCCGACCTGTCCGAGGTGCGTGGACTGGCGTCGACGCTGAAGGCGGCGCACCCACGGATCGACGTCCTGGCGAACAACGCCGGGGGGATGTTCGGACAGCCCGCGCGCACGGTCGACGGCTTCGAGAAGACCTTCCAGGTGAATCACCTCGCGCCGTTCCTGCTCACCAACCTTCTGCTCGACACCTTGATCTCCAGTCGCGCGGCGGTCGTCAACACCTCGAGTATCGGCGCCCGACTCTTCGGCGACATCGACATCGACGACCTCAACAACGAAAAGAACCCCTCACCGCACAAGTCCTACGGCGACAGCAAACTCGAGAACATCCTCTTCACCCGAGAACTCGACCGACGGTTCTCCGACCGCGGCCTCACCTCGGTGGCGTTCCACCCGGGAAACGTGGCGACGAATTTCGCGTCCGACACGACCAGTCCGATGCGTTTCGTCTACGCGACTCCGTTGCGCCGACTTGCCATGATCGGCCCGGACAAGGGCGCGCGGACGCTGGTGTGGCTCGCGCAGGGCACCGCCGGTGAGGACTGGCAGTCCGGCGAGTTCTACATCAAACACAAGGTGCGCAAGACCAACAAGCAGGCCTACGACGCCGACCTGGCGCGCCGCCTCTGGGAGGTCAGTGCGGAGATGGTCGGCGTGCCCGCCTGAGCGGCGCGGACATCGCCATGTGACACCTGCACCGGCGGATCCATGACAGGTGTCACTGTCGCCTCGTCGCCGACCCGACCAGAGTCGGTGACATGAGATGGCGTCGCAATCCCGTTGTCGGACTGTTCTTCCTGGCTCCCCTGATCGCCGAGTTCTTCCTCGGCGATTTCCCGATCTACCTGCTGCCGCTGATCCTGCCGCTCTCGCTCTGGTACGGCGCCGGAGCGGTGATGATCCGTGAGGTCACGCGCAGACTCGACCGGGGATGGCCCACGATCCTGCTGCTCGGACTCGCATTCGGCGTCGCGGAGGAGGGACTGCTGACGATGTCGCTGTTCAACCCGGACTACGCCGACCTCCGCCTCCTGGACTCCGGCCACATCGCCGCGCTCGGGATCGGACTGCCCTGGACCATTTTCGTCCTGAGCCTGCATGTCCTGTGGAGCGTGGCCGCGCCCATCGCGTTGATCGAGGAGGCCCAACCTGATCGACGAACCACCCCATGGCTGAGCAACCGGGCGCTGACGGTGATCGGCGTGCTCCTCGTTCTCGGCGCCGGGGTCACCTTCGCCACGAACTACCCGGCTTACGGCGACTTCCTGGCATCGCCGGCACAGCTCGTCACCTGCGCGGTGATCGTCGCCGCGCTCGTCGCCCTGGCCGTGAACCTGCCCCGAAGTCAGTCACCGACGACACCGGGCCGCTTCGCTCCCTCGGCGTGGTCGGTCGCCGGCGTCGTCCTGGTCTGCGCGGGAGCGTTCCAGGTGGCGGGCCACACCGGCATCGCGTGGGTCGCGGTTCCCGGGATGGTGGTGTCACTCGCCGTGCTCGGAGCGTCGGTCGCCTGGTGGTCGCGGTC
Organism: Williamsia maris; assembly: GCF_024171815.1. Classification (GTDB taxonomy): domain Bacteria; phylum Actinomycetota; class Actinomycetes; order Mycobacteriales; family Mycobacteriaceae; genus Williamsia_A; species Williamsia_A maris. The sequence continues at coordinate 296,356 of NZ_JAMTCJ010000001.1, forward strand.
CGCCGAATGGACCGCGAACCACCGGTTGGCCGTCGCCGCCGGTCTCGTACTGACCTACACCTGGCGCGCATTCTTCGGCGGGTACGGCACCGGAGCCGGCGAGCTCGTGGTCAGCCTGGTGAGCTATGTCGTGTATGCCATTGCTGCGGTGACGATCCTGATCGTGTGTTCTCGCAGGATCGGACGCGCCGCCGAGGAGATCAGGACATCGTCGCCTTCTGCTCGCCGTCGGCATCGGCGTCGCTCACCAGTGGACGCCACAGCGCCCAGATGACGAACACCGCGGCGACCACCACCATGATCAGCCCGACCCAGGTGTTGGCATCGGTGCCCGCGGCCATGTCGACGCGATTCGCGTCGCGGGGTTGGTGTTCACGGGTACCGAAGGCGTCGGGCATCAGGCCGGCGAGGACCAACAGGACGCCGTAGATCCCGATGAGGGCGGCGATGATGTTCCGGATGTCGAACAGCCGGGCCAGGATCCGGGTCTTCCGACTGGCGCCGGGCGTGGTGTCGGGGGTGATCATGATGACTCCTGATCTCGTGAGACGTCAGTGGAAGACGAGGTTGAGTGCGAGGACGAGCACGAGCCCCACACCGGCCAGCGGCACCGGCCGCTTGAACCACGGGTTGTTCGCGTCCTCGGGATCGGTGAAGTGCGACTTCGGCGTCTCCGAATAGACGAGGCCGACCAGCGCGGCCACCGGTTTCGCGGTGGTCACCGTGCTGACGGAGACGCTGACCGCAATGTCGACCACGAACGCCGCCGACGCCGCGACGAACGGCATACCCTGCCCCGGGAGGTTGATCACCCCGACCTTCGAGAGGATGAAAACTGTCACGGCGGAGAGGGTTCCGGCCACCAACCCCATCCAGCCGGCCGTCGGGGTCATCTTCTTCCAGAACATGCCCAACAGGAACGTCGCGAACAACGGCGCGTTGAAGAACCCGAACAGGGTCTGCAGATAATCCATCAGGTTGGAGTAACCGGATGCGATCAGTGCGGTGAAGATCGCCAGGATCGTCGCACCGACGGTGGCGAGACGGCCGACGCCGATGTAGTAGTTGTCCGGCTTGTTCTTCACGATGTACTGCTGCCAGATGTCGTAGCTGAACACGGTGTTGAACGCCGAGATGTTGGCCGCCATGCCGGCCATGAACGACGCGATCAGCCCGGCCACGGCCACACCGAGCAGGCCGTTGGGCAGGATGTCGCGGATCATCAGCAACATCGCGTCGTTGTAGGTGACGCCACCGGCGTTGGGGCCGTTCTTGAGCGAGATCATGTCGCCGACGACCGCTGCGCAGATCATGCCCGGCACCACCACGACGAACGGGATGAACATCTTCGGGATGGCGCCGATGATGGGGGCGCGGCGCGAGGCGGACATCGACTTCGAGGCCATGGCGCGTTGCACCTCGACGAAGTTGGTGGTCCAGTACCCGAACGACAGCACGAAACCGAGTCCGAACACGATGCCGATCACCGACCAGACGGGACTGTCGAAGCCGCTCAGGGCATTTCCGGGCCACGACGACATCTGGTCGCCCACGGTGGCGGTCACCTTGCCATCGGTGGTGGTGGCCACGATCTTCTCTTTCATCCCGTTCCAGCCACCGACCTTGATCAGACCGATCACCGTCAACGGCACCAGCGCCGCGAGGATGACGAAAAACTGCAACACCTCGTTGTAGATCGCTGCCGACAGGCCGCCGAGCGCGGTGTAGGTCAGCACGATCGCCGCCGCGGCGATGAGCGAGACCCATTGGCTCCAGCCCAGGATCACGTTGACGACGGTCGCCAGCAGATACAGGTTGACCCCCGCGATGAGCACCTGGGCCACCGCGAAGCTGATCGCGTTCACCAGGTGCGCGCCGGTGCCGAAGCGACGCCGCATGAACTCGGGAACGCTGCGCACCTTGGAGCCGTAGTAGAACGGCATCATCACGACGCCGAGGAACAGCATCGCGGGGATGGCACCGATCCAGTAGTAGTGCATCGTCGCGAGGCCGATCTGCGCGCCGTTGGCTGACATGCCCATGATCTCGACCGCGCCGAGATTGGCCGAGACGAAGGCGATCCCGGTGACCCAGGCCGGCAGTCGGCGACCGGAGAGGAAGAAGTCCAGGCTCGACGAGATCTGGCTGCGTGCCAGATAACCGATCCCCAGCACGAACACGAAGTAGAGCGCGATGAACACGTAGTCCAGGGCTCCGGCATCGAGGCGGAGCACGTTGCCCGACGCGAGGTTCATTCGACAACTCCTTTGTTGGCGGTGAGCTGGGTCACTAGCCCAGACAACCTCACACATTTCCGAACAATTAGCAACACCGACGATGTTTGATACTGTTCGACCACCGACCCCGCCGATTCAGGAGGTGCTGATGCTCGCAGTCGAGCGCCGCCGCTGGATCCTCGACGCCCTGCAGCGGGACGGCACCGTTCGGGTCGCCTCTCTCGCAGCCGATCTCGGGGTGTCGGAGATGACCGTCCGCCGCGATCTCGACGCCCTCGACGACCGGGAGGCCCTGCACAAGGTGCACGGCGGCGCGGTGTCGCGGCACAACCGTGGCGAGGAACCGTGGTCGGCGATCAAGGCCACCCAGCAGCGGGCCGAGAAAATTGCGATCGCCCACACCGCACTCGAACTCATCGAGAACGGGATGACCGTGGCGATCAGTGCGGGCACGACCACACTTGAACTCGCCCGCCTTCTCGGCGAGCGTTCGTCGATCACCGTTGTCACGAACTCGATCTCGATCTTCCAGGAACTCACCGATCCCCAGCGCCCCCAGTCCCCGAGCAACCCCGAGGTGTTCCTCACCGGCGGTTCACGCACGCCGTCGGACGCATTGGTGGGGCCGATCGCCGACGCCGCGCTGTCGACTTTCCGTGTCGACGTGAGTTTCCTGGGCGTGCACGGGGTGGACCCCGAGGCGGGCCTGACCACACCGAACATCGCCGAGGCGCAGACCAACCGACGGCTCGCGGACATCGGTCGCAGCCTGATCGTCCTCGCCGACCACACCAAGTACCTCGAGGTCGGTGCGAACGTGATCGCGCCGCTGAGTCGGGTCGACACCCTCGTCACCGACACCGCGTTGCCCGAACCGGCGCGCATCGAGCTCGCCGACCACATCACCGACCTGCGCATCGCACCTGTCGACCACGATCGGACACCGACATGACCGGCGCCGACGCCGCGCCCCCGGTGCACGCCACTCTCGCCGATGGCCGCGAGATCCTGTTCTTCGCGCTACCGGGACACCGTCCCGATCCCGTACCCGACGTCCGCCCCCTGCCCGACCGCGCCGGGCTCGCATCCGAGGTTCGCTTCGACAGGGCGACCGGCGACTGGGTGGCGGTGGCCGCGCTGCGGCAGGACCGCACTTACAAGCCACCCGCCGATCAATGCCCCCTGTGCCCCTCGGCCACCGGCGCCGTCAGCGAGGTGCCCGCGGCCGACTACGACGTCGTCGTGTTCGAGAACCGGTTCCCCAGTCTGTCCGGTGCCGCCGCGGGATCAGATTTCGTTCTGCCGCAACCGCTCGACGACGTGCCGACCGCCGCCGAGGGGTACGGCCGATGCGAGGTCATCTCGTTCTCCAGCGATCACGACGCGTCGTTCGCGTCGCTGAGCCACGCCCACGCGCGTCTGGTGGTCGAGGCGTGGCGCCACCGCACCCGGTCGCTGCTCGCCCTCCCCGGGGTCGCGCAGGTGTTCTGTTTCGAGAACCGCGGTGAGGACATCGGCGTGACCCTCACCCACCCGCACGGCCAGATCTACGCATACCCCTACCTCACGCCACGCACCCGCTCGATGCTCGATCGGGCCGACGCCCATCGTCGCGACCACGACACGAATCTCTTCGCCGACATCGTGGCCTCCGAACGCACGGAGAACAGTCGTGTCGTGGCCGGCGACGAGCTCACCACCGCCTTCGTGCCGTTCGCCGCACGGTGGCCCGTCGAGGTACACATCTACCCGAATCGAAAGGTGCACAACCTCACCGACCTCGACGACGACGAGATCGACTCACTGACCGCGGTCTACCTCGACGTGCTCACCCGGTTCGACGCGCTGCACCCGACACCGTTGCCGTACATCTCCGCGCTGCATCAGTACTCGTCAGATCCCGCGCAGCGGGAGGGCTACTTCCACATCGAGCTGATGTCTGTTCGCCGCAGCGCCACCAAGCTCAAGTTCCTCGCGGGATCGGAGTCCGCCATGGACGCGTTCATCACCGACGTCACGCCGGAGAGCATCGCGGCTCGTCTACGCGACGTCGCCGACGCCACGGGAGAACGAGACGCCGCGGGAGAACGATGAGCCCCACGGTGGTGTGTTCGGCACCGGGCCGGGTCAACCTGCTGGGCGAACACACCGACTACAACGGCGGTTTCGCGTTGCCGATCGCGCTGGAGCAACGCACCCGGGTCGGCCTCACGCCGGACGACTCGACCACGATCGTCATCGAGGCCGACGACCACGGCACCGCCACCGTGAGCACCTCACCCCGGCCGGGAGACGTGACGGGGTGGTCGGCATACGTCGCGGGTGTTGTGTGGGCGTTGCGAGAGAACGGGATCGCGGTACCGGGTGGGCACATGACGATCAGCAGTGAGGTGCCCGTCGGCGCGGGTCTGTCGTCGTCGGCAGCCCTGGAATGCGCCGCGATCGGCGCCTTCACGGCAGCCACCGAGACCACACTCGACAAGCTCGCCTGGGCGCGGGCCGCACAGCGCGCCGAGAACGACTACGTGGGTGCGCCGACGGGACTGCTGGATCAACTGGCCTCACTGCACGGCCTGGCCGACCACGCGCTGCTGATCGACTTCGAGTCCCTCGACGTCGAACCCGTTCCGTTCGAACTCGATTCAGCAGGCATCGCCTTGGTCGTCCTCGATTCGTTGTCTTCACACGGGCACGCCGGCGGCGAGTACGCACAACGCCGGGCGTCGTGCGAGCGGGCGGCCGCCGCACTGGAGGTCGCATCACTGCGCGCTGTCACTGACGTCGTTTCGCTGAGCGCCATCACCGATCCCACCGACCGTCGACGTGCCCGACACGTAGTCACCGAGAACCAGCGGGTACTCGACGCATGCACCGCACTGCGTGATCGGGACTATGTCCGCGTGGGCGCGAAAATGACCGAATCCCATGCGTCGATGCGCGACGACTTCGAGATCACCACCTCGGGAATCGATCTGATCGTCGACTCGGCACTGCGCGCAGGCGCTCTCGGCGCACGAATGACCGGTGGTGGTTTCGGCGGGTGTGTGATCGCACTGGTCGAGTCGACCCGCGCGACAGCCATGGTCGACGCGGTCACCGAGGAGGTCGAGGCCGCGGGGTTTCCCCGACCGCGGGCCTTCGTCGCACGTGCGGGCGCCGGCGCCATGGTGCATCCGGCCCCGTAGTCGTGCCGCGCTGCCGACTATCGCGCTATGCGGGCGAGATGGCGCACCCGCGCGTCGATCAGCAGGATGAGCACAAAGCCGACGGGCACGGTGACCCACAGGCTGATCGCGAAGTCGTCGTGCACGACCCACACGCCGAACAGGACGGCGATGTTGGCCAGTTCCAACAGCCAGACCTCCGGATGGAGCCACCATCTGCGGCGATGGACGTCTACTCGATCAACCGGCCTCATGCCGTTGTCGATGGGGAGATCGTCATCGCGCACGGTGTTCCTCTGTGTCATCAACTCTCAGAACGCCACCGAAGCGATCAGATACACCAACACCGCGGCCAGCAGAACAAAGCTGAAGATCGCGAGTCGCTCCTGCGTGGTGAACCGCGCCCACGAATTCTTCACCGTGGCCACGATACCCAGGCCAGGCCGCGATGATCACGTCTTTCGGTGCCGGTCGACGAGTTGGGCCGCGTCGAGCAAACTCAGACCGGGATAGGTCTCGCGGAGTTCCTTGACGGCAGGTACCCGCTCGCCGTGACGCGCGGTGATGGTGTGCACGGTGTCCTCGTCGATGTCGTCGAGTGGGATCGACGACGGCCCCATGAGGCCTCGATTCAGAGGCTTGTTGCGATCGCGCCATGTATTCCGAACCTCGAACGGAATGTAGACGACTATCGCCAACCACAGGGCGAAGAGGATGCACTCCCACCACGAAGGGGTCGACAGCACTCTCGGAATGATCAATGGGCCGTAGATGGCGAGAATCAGTGTGTCCCGAACAACCGGCCGCCAACGCAGGAACCCTGACCACCATCGCGTCCGTCTACCCATCGCCCCATGGTCGCACGATCGCGAGCACGAGCTGTCGAACCGCGGCGTCGATCGGGCTGGCGACCCGCAGGATCGCCGTCGTTTCGATGCGCTTCACGCGGCCTGTGGACAGACGCGTCTGCACGGCCGCGAGATGTCGTAGGGCTGATCTACACTGCCGCGCTCGTCGTTCAGATCGCTGTAATTTACTGGTGTTCAACATGATTCACTAAATTCAATGGTTGCACCTCGTTCGAACATGTGTACGATGGAGTCATGAGTGGGGGAACACTTACCGACATCGCCAACGCAGTTGTCGATGAATACGGTTGTAGAGAAACAGTTGTCGCTGATGTCGACAAGCTGATCGTGGACGCGATCCGAGGTGCTGTGGCACTACGCGCGGTGGCTGACGATCTGTTGGCGCGGTTGACGGCACAGGCCGAGCGCGTCGGTACCGCGAAGCGGTCGGGTATGTCGCTACGGGAGTTGTTGTGTGCCAACGGTCTGGCTCCCGCTGTCGCGTCCAGGTTGATCCGGCTCGGGCGGGCACTGCAGGTGTTACCGCGGTTGTCCCGCCACAGTCGCAACGGGTCGGTGTCGGCTGAGCACCTCGACGCGGTCGCCCGGGGTGTCGAGCACGTCGCGCGCCGCACCGGGGAGTCCGTGGATTCTGAGGCCATCACCGCGCTGGAGGGCAGTCTGATCGGCCACGCGGTCGCCGGCACCGCGCCCGCGGAGATCGTGGAACGGGCACGCGCAGTCGCGATCGAGCTGACAACCGACAGCACCAACGCCGACGATCCGGACCGGTTGCCGCCCGCGGAGGACTCGTCCCTCAATGAATTGGATTGGCGGGCCGGTGACGACGGACGACTCCGGGGGACCTTCGAGCTCGACGCACTGACCGGCGAACGCCTGATCACCGCACTCGACACCGCATCACGCCCACGATCCGAACCCGACGGATCCGACGACCTTCGGCCCGCCACTCGCCGCCGCGCGGACGCATTCGCGCAGCTACTGGAAGTCGGCTCTCGCGGACTGGCTCCCGATGCGCTGTCGGGGCCGCCGCGCACCGAGATCCTGGTGACCATCCCCGTCGAGGTCGACACCACCACCCTCACCGCCGGCACTGCGTCGCTGACGTGGATGGGGCCGATCACGCAACTGTCCGCGAAACTCCTCTCGTGCGACGCACGGCTGGCCGGCGTCGGACTCGACCTCAACGGAGCACCGGTCTCGGTCACCGCACCCGAACGCCTGTTCACCGGGGCCGCCCGCAAAGTCGTCCTCCTACGTGACCGCGGCTGCATCAAATGCGGGGCACCCGCCTCGTGGTGCGACGTCCACCACATCGTCCACCACGTCGACGGCGGGCCGACCACCGTCGACAACGGGTGCCTGCTCTGCCGGTCGTGTCACACCGCGGTCCACCACAACGGCTGGGACATCGTGATGGGCGCCGACCGACACCCCTGGCTCATCCCACCCACCACCGTCGACCCACAACAACGACCACTACCCGCCTACAACCGGAGAACCATGCGACTCGACGACCCCATCGCCGCCTGAACTCCAGAGCCGCCACCCAGACCACCCGAATACATGCACCCGCCCCGGCGGGACCGCATCAGCACTTTGACAACTACACAGTGTGATCACGAGATGGCTCGAGAATCGAGTTCACTCCGCGACGTCGGTGTAGTCGGTGAAGCCGTACTGCTCGTGCGGTCCGATCACGGCGAACTCGAACAGGCCCCGGGCATGTTCACTGGACTCGCCGTCACTGACGGTGAACTCGGCTAGATGGTCGATCGGGCAGAACAGTTTCATCGTGTCGTCGAGGTCGGCGACGAGCGTGTGGCTGTTCTGTACCTCGAGCTCGCCCTGCCACATCCCGTGCCGCCAGTCCTGTTCGAGTCCATATCCGGTTCCGAAACCGAGGAAGTTGGCCAGCTGCGGGACACACTCGACGGTGGTCACCGCACCTCCGGGACGGGTGAAGACCAGCGTGGCGGCGGTCGGTTCGCGTGTGCCGGGCCGGAACGTGATGGTGTGCTCGACCCGTCCCAGCCATTCGGCGCGCCGGTCCCGGTCGTGCCAGATCCTCTGGGTCTCGTCGACCACCCGTTCGCCGGTCGAGGTCTCCTGCAGCAGAACGACGATGGAGTAGTCCCGGCACGCGATCACGGCGTAGATCCAGAAGAACGACCCGTGCGTCTCGGTCACCGCACGACCGGGTGGCTCGGGCTCTCCGACGGGACGCACACCCCAGGATCGATCCCGGTTGCCGCGCCAGGTGTCCGGGGTGACGTCGAAGGACTCATCGGCGACCGTCAGCCGACCCGACCAGGATCCGGTCTGCACAAAACGCATCGTGTCGATGAACACCCGGTCGAGACGACGTTGGAAGTGCCTGGCCTCCAGCGTCGCCGGGCTGATCCCGGTGAACGTCAGGTCGAACGACATGCCGACGTTGTCGTCGTCGAGGACCAGTCGCAGACGTTCGAGGCCCTGCTCGATCTCGATACGGAACGGCCCCACCGCGAGATCAGATCTTTCGGCCCCGAGTGCGCGCGACGCCCGGAACACCCGGTGGTCGCCGCCGTGTCGCAGCACCGCGAAGCAGTCGGTGACGCCCAGGTTCGGGTAGACACCGAAGCCGACGATCAGCCACGGCAGTGTCGGATCGCCTCCGTGACAGTTGAAGTAGTAGCGGTCGTAGAAGTTGCGGTCGGAGGTGCCCGGGTGGCGGATCACTTCGGCGACCTGGTGGACGGGGTAGTCGTCCATGCTCGAGAGGGTCATCGCCTGGTCGCCGTCCCTGTCGATATCGCTGTCGCGGTCGCGGTCGGTGTCATGACCCGCTGCCCTCGTCATCCTCGTCGGCCCAGTAGGTTCCCGCGATCATCGCGTCCACCGTGGCGCGGTGCATGATCATGTCGTCGGGATCGTCGGGGACGGTGGCGTGCCCGAACGCGATCGCGCGGATCTGGATGCGGTACATGATCACCGCGTGGATGATCGAGGCATAGGTGATGTAGAAGTCCAGATCCCGGACCTCGTATCCGGTTGCCTCCCGGTAGATCTCGGCCACCCGCGCTCGTCCGAGGAAGTGGGGAAGTCCGGGCAGGCCTGCCATCTCCGTGATGTCCTGGAAGAAGCGGTGCAGGAATATCGTCCATCCGAGGTCCAGCTCGCGCGGACCGAGACAGGCCATCTCCCAGTCCAGCACGGCGACCGGCCGGAACTCGTCGAAGATCATGTTGCCGATGCGCGCGTCTCCCCACGACAGTGCGGCGGCACTCTCGGCCGGGATGTTGTCGTCGAGCCACCCGAAGGCCCGCTCGATCAACGGGGAGCGCGGGTGTCCGTCGCCGGCCCACTCGTAGAAGGACCGGAGCCTTCGGACGTGTGCGCGCAGCGGGGTCTCGCCGTCACCGGGCGCCTCGAGCAGATCGTCATCGACCGGTGTCGCATGGATCGCCGCGATGGTCTCGACCGCGCTGCGTTCGAGCAGGGCGCGGTCGTCGTCGCTCGCCTCGGTCACCCACGAACCGAAGGTGTACGGCATGACGTCGGGCGGGATGACACCGTCGATCCGCTCCATCACGAAGAAGGGCGACCCGAGCGGGCCCGGATCGGGTTCCGACCAGAACAGCGCGGGCACGGGCACCTCGGTCGTCTCGGCCACTCGCCTCATCACCGCGTACTGACGGTCGAGGTCGTAGGTCGCGAACACCGGGTCGGACTCGGCCAGCGGCGCGACGCGGGCGACGAGCCGGTGCACCTGCCCTGACCATCGCGCATCGAACAGAATGGTCTCGCTGGACATGCCGTTCGCGGACGGGATCCGCAGGTCCTCGATCATCGCGTCAGCGCCCTGCACACCCGTCAACCACACACCGAGCCGTTCGCGCAGCATCACCGGATCGCGTTGCGACTCCTTCGGGCGCGCCACGTCACCGTGATCGGCGTCGGCGACATCGCTCTGCTCTACAAACGAAATATCATCGGCCACAATCGATCCCAATCGTCCACCACGAATCGTCGTTGATCGACGGTGGTTGTGGATGCTACGCCGGGAGATCAGAACCAGAACACGTTTTAGTTCGATTCATCGGTCGGTGTCCGAGGGCATCGGCGACACTGGTCCGATGACACGACATCGACCGGTTTCGCAGGCACTCGGCGCCGGCGCCCTCCTGTTCGCCCTGGCGGCCGTCACAGCCTGCGGCAGCGACAGTTCGCCCGCATCGTCCTCGGCCGACGGGCCGCCCGCGGTGACCGTCAACGGTGTCGGCGAGGTGCAGGGCACCCCGGACACGCTCACCGCGCAGATCGGCGTCGAGACCCAGGCCACCGACGTGACCGCGGCGATCGGGCAGGCCAACAGCAGCGTTCGCACCGTCACCGACGCGGTGGTGTCGGCAGGTGTCGACCGCAAGGACGTGCAGACCCAGCAGGTCTCCATCACCCCGCAGTATGCGGGTGCCCTCCCGGGCGGCAGCAACGCGATCTCCGGGTATCAGGCCACCAACACGCTGCGGGTCACCGTCCGCGACCTCGCCAAGGCGTCCACGGTCCTCGGTGACGCGGTGTCGGCCGGTGGCAACGCCACTCGACTGTCCGGGGTGTCGTTCCGGGTCGACGACAACTCGAAACTGCTCACCGACGCCCGGTCCCGTGCGTTCGCCGACGCGAAGGACCGTGCCGAGCAGTACGCGAAGCTCTCCGACAGCGACCTCGGGAAGGTGCTGTCGATCTCGGAGAACATCAGCGGTCAGGAGCAGTCGGCGAACTCGGACCGCAGCGCATCGTCGAGCCTGGCGGTCCCCATCGAACCGGGACAGCAGACCATCAACGTCTCGGTCAGCGTGAAGTGGGCGCTGAACTGAATCGACTCGGCGGGACCGGAACCGGCTAGAGGCGGTCGAGTATCAGATCGGTCTTGAGGATGTCGCCGTGGTACAGCCAGGCGTTGGAGTCGGTCACCGAGATGGCCTTCGCCCGCAGGGCCGACGCCTCGGAACGGGTGTCGGCGGTGAACGACAACTCGATGACCGTCTGCGTCCCGCTGCCCGACGCCGCGGGGACCGTCAGCACCTCGATGCTCGGTTCGGTCCCCTGCCAGGAACCGCTGTAGACCTTGGTCGTCACCGGGCCGTGGGCCCCCGACTCGGTCAGGCGGTCGGTCCCCCAGTGCTTCGCGGTCCAGTCGTCGAGCTTGCCGGGGATGTTCGACACCAGCAGCGACCGCGCGGTCGACACCGCAGGCAGGGACGTCCCGGAGTAGCTTGACCCGCTCGCCGACTTGTCGTTGCTGAAGCTGAGCTCCTGCTGGCTGTACCCCCAGTCGACCTGGGCGTCGTAGTTCGTGTCGGACGAATCGAAGCCGGCCCGGTTGGCGGCGTCGAGAGCCGAGGTCACGTCGCCGTTCGACACGTCGAATCGCTTCTTGTAGTTCAGTTCCAGGTCCTTGCCGCTCTTGTGGCGCAGCCGCACACTCCAGCCCTGACCCTTCAGCGCTCGCGCGCTGGTGTCGAAGTACTCGTACGACCGCGACGACGCGGTCGACGCCAGCCCGAACGCACTACGTACGGCCGCCGACGGCGCTCCCGAGCTGTCCAGGGCCGAGGCCAACAGATCCAGCTTGACCTCGTAGTCCGGGGTGGCGTTCGCGTCGGCGGCGGCGACCCCGGCCGCGGCACTGATCGAGACGACAGTGGCCACAGCGGTGACGACGACGCGCAGGGACAGGGGCAGAAGAGTCCGGCTCATGGGCAGGAAGTTATGCCGAGCCGATGAACGACGGGGGCACGCCGCGGCGAACGGTGTTCACCCACACGCCACCTGCGAGTCGACCGCGACTGGTACCCCTGCCCGATGCACATGGTTCGAAAGTTGTTGCTCGCCGCCGGTATCGCGTCGGTTGTCGCATCCAGCGCCTGTTCGTCGTCCCCGGACCCGACGACGGGATCCGACAACGGAACCGCCACCACCGGCGCCACCGCGAGCGCCCGCGATGCGGTGCGGCTCTACACGACCGACATCCCGCCGCTGGCGACGATCGGCGGGGTCACGATCGGCGGGAGCGCCTTCGGGTCCGCTCTCACCCCAGTGCCCGGTTCGCGCGACGAGTTCTACGGACTCACCGACCGCGGACCGAACGTCGACGGCCGCACCGACACCGAGAAGGTGTTGCCGATCCCCGACTTCCATCCGGCCATCGGTCGGTTCCGTCTGTCCGACGGCCGCGCCGAACTGACGAGGACGATCACGCTCTCCGGCACCGACGGCGCCCCGCTGAACGGTCTCGTCGACCCACGCGCCGACACCGGTGAATCGCTCGTCGACATCAACGGCCGCGCGCTGCCGCGATCCGACCACGGCCTCGACACCGAGGGACTCGTCGCGCTGCCGGACGGAACCTTCTGGGTGTCCGACGAATACGGCCCCTACATCGTGCACTTCGACGCCACAGGCAAGGAGATCGCCCGCCTGTCGCCGTTCGACGGCACGCTGCCACGGGAGCTGTCGCTGCGCACCCCGAACCAGGGCATGGAGGGTCTCACCGTCACCCCCGACGGCAGCACGCTCGTCGGCGTCATGCAGTCCGCCCTGAAGACACCGGGGCTGAAGGGATCCGCGAAATCCGTTCCGCTGACCCGCATCGTCACGGTGAACCTGACCACCAGGGCGGTGTCGGAATACCTGTACCCGCTGACCGACCCGCAGAAGACCAAGGTCGCCGTCTCCGAGATCACCGCGCTGAGCAACACCCGGTTCATCGTCGACGAACGCGACGGCCGGCTCGAGCCCGGAGCCGACAAGAAGCTCTACGTCGCCGACATCGCCGATGCCACCGACGTCGGACCGCGGTCGACGGTTCCCGGAGCACGGTACGTCGCCGACGAAGGCGGCCTGCAGATCGCCGGGCGCGCCATCGAGACCACGGTCGGCGTCGGCACCGACACCGCGGCGATCGAGACGCTGCGCACGGCCGGGATCATCACCGCGACAAAGAAGCTCGACCTCGATCTGGGCGCCCTGGTGACCCGGATCGACCCGTCCGGGGCGTTCTTCGGCCACGACAAGGTGGAGGGCGTCGCCGTCCTCGACGGCGGGTCGACCCTGGTCATCTCCAACGACAGCGACTTCGGACTCGCGGGCCTCGCCGACGACACCCCGCCGTTCGCGCTGAAACCCAAGATCCTGCCCGACGGCAAACAGGACTCCGGCGAGATCCTGGTCGTGGACACGACCCGACTTCCCGAAGCAGGCAACTGACCCACGAATCCGGCTGACCAGCGCAGTCGAGCGCCGCCATCGATAGCATCAGGCGATGCGGCACATGATGATCTTCGTGGTGGTCATCGTGGCCTCGGCCCTGATCGGCGGCGCCGCCTCGTCGACGTCGATCGACGTTCACGCCAACCGCAAGATCGGCGCACTGTTCGTCGGCGACACCGATCGACACACGTGCACGGCGGAATCGGTCCACAGCCGCTCCGGTGACCTCGTACTCACCGCGGCACACTGTCTGACCGGCGCGACCGGTCCGATCACCTACGTCCCCGCGTACCGGGCGTCGCAGGCCCCCTTCGGTCGGTGGACGGTCACCTCGGTCTATCTCGATCCCGGCTGGCTCACCGGCCAGGACGTCAACCGGGACTACGCGGTGCTCCGCGTGCGCGCCGACCCGCAGACCGCACATCGGACGCTCGAGTCGGTGACCGGCCGCGGCTTCGGCATCGGCTCGTTCGGCATCGGCACGGCCATCCGGGTGGTCGGGTACGGCGCCGGGTCGGGCGACACCCCGATCGGATGCCGCGGTCGCACCCGAGAGGCGCGGAACTCACCGACGGTGACCTGCCGCGGACTGGTGGACGGGACCAGCGGATCCCCCTGGATGACCGGACGCGCCACCACGATCGGCCTGGTCGGCGGCTACAACCAGGGCGGCTGTGTCAGCTTCATCTCGCACTCGCCCGTGTTCGACGCCGACCTCACCGCGCTGATGGCACGCGCGGACGCCGGCGGACCGGGTGACACGGCACCGCCCACCGGCGCCGCGGTCTGCTGAACCGTCGCGCCCGGACGATCAGTAGAGGTACACCACAGCGTCGTCGCCACCGTTGCAGGTGACGATCTGCCCCTGCGCCGCGCACATCATCGCGATGCGCTCCCCGGTCTCCGGACTCGTCGCCCGCACCGTGCGCGGCAGCTGACCGGGGCGCCCGCTGTCGGAGTACGCCAGTCGGACCTGCTCGGCGAAACCACATGTCGTGGCCGATGACCCGACCGAGGACGCACGGTAGAGGCCGGTTCGTCCGTACCGGATCGGACACGCCCGCGACCCCTCCGGCGCGCCGTCCGCGGTGGTCACCGGCGTGGACCTGGTACTCGAGGGCGAACTGCTCGTGGTGCTGCGGGTGGTGGTGACCGGCGGCTCGCCGGTCACCGACGGCGTCGCGGTGACCGTCGACGTCGACGCGATCGGCGCCGTGGTCGGGAACGAACCGCCCGAATCGGATCGGCCGAGCACCAGGTACCCGACGACGGCCGCCAACCCGAAGACGAACACCACGATCAGGACGCCGAGCGCGATGATGACCCCACGCGACGGGCCCACGTGGCCGGGCGGCGGCGGTGCGTCAGGGTATTCGGGGTCAGGCGGTGTCGGGTCGCCGGTCATGACAGGCAGTTTCTCACCGACGCGCGACTATTGCTGGGACGTGCGCCACGAATTCATGCCGAGGATGACCATCACCAGCTTGCGCTCGGAGCGCGCCGTGACCTCGCGATCGTCACCGTTGTCGCGTCGGTTGGCCTCGAGCATCTCGGCCACCGCCTGCAGCAGGACGTTCACCATGAGATCGGCGGCGAGCTCCAGATCCTCCGCACCCCAGCGGGCGAGCTCGGGTATCCGGGACAGATCGATGGCCAGTTCCTTGACGAACAGGCGCAGCTCGGTGTCGATGGCCCGTCGGATCTCCGACACCCCGCCGTGCTGCTCGCGGATGAGGAACCGGAACTGGGCCTCGTTCTCGCGCACCTGCTGGACGAGGATGGCCACCGAACTCTTCACGGTGGGTACGGCGTTGCGGGTGGCGAGATCGCGGCGACCCTCACGCAGTGTCTTGCGCAGCACCCGCATCGAGTCCTCGACCACGGTGACGCCGAGATCTTCCATCGAGGCGAAGTGTCGGTAGAACGCGGTGGGGACGATGCCCGCGGCTTTTGCCACCTCACGCAGGCTCAGACTCGCGAAACTGCGGTCGGACACGAGCGCGAGAGTCTCGTCGAGCAGCGCCTGCCGGGTACGACCCTTGCGCGCTGACCGACTCTCGGAGGCATCGACCGCAGCCGACCGGGTCGGCGGTCGGGGAGGCGAGGCGGGATTTCTGGACCGCGACACGGTGGCAAGTGTAGGAGAACCGGCCCTGTGACGGTTGTTACATCCCACGATGCTTGACCATCGCACCCTGCGGAGTGGCACACTATCCGTGTACAAGTGTTCACCGAAATTCGATGAACGGTACAGCCCAACTCTCGCACCCTCTGGAGGCAGCGATGCTCGACCGCTTTCCGGCGATGCTCGGCTCGGTGATCGAGGCCGCACTGGCACCGCACCCGGTGGACCGCTATCTCGAACTCGTCGACCCGATGATCACGTGGACCGATCTGCGTGGTCGCGTCGTCGACGTCCGTCGGGACACCGCCCGCACCGTGACGCTCACCCTGGCGCCCACACGACAGTGGTCCGGCTTCCGCGCCGGCCAGTACATCCAGCTCAGCACCGTTATCAAGGGTGTACGTCACACCCGGTGCTTCTCGCCGGCCAACGCCGAGTGCGGACCGGACGGCTTCATCGAGCTGACCATCACCGCGCACGACGACGGCTTCGTGTCCCGCCATCTCCGCGACCACGCGGCGATCGGCGACGTCATGGGCCTACAGCCCGCCACCGGCGACTTCGTCCTGCCGCAGCGACGACCCGAACAGACCGTCTTCATCAGCGGGGGCAGTGGGATTACACCTGTACTCTCAATGCTGCGCACGCTCGTGGCCGAACGGCATACCGGTTCGACTGTGTTCATCCACTACGCGACCACGCCTGCCGACGCCGTCTACGCCGACGAGTTGCAGGCGATCGCCGCCGCGAACCCGTCGATCAGCGTCCACACCGTCTTCACCCGCCACACCGACACCGACGGTCCGAACGGACACTTCAGCCCGGAGCACCTCACCGAACTCGCGCCCGACTTCGCACGGGCGCAGACCTTCCTGTGTGGCCCGGCCGGCCTGATGGACGCGGTGCGGGAGTTCTACACCGAGCGCGATCTCGACGACGCACTGCACAGCGAGGCGTTCACCGCCCCGTCACTGGCCCCCGACCCCGACGAGCCGGTCAGCGGAACGCTGTCGTTCAAGTCCTCGGGACGGTCGGCCGACAACGACGGCCACACGATCCTCGAGCAGGCCGAGGCCGCGGGTCTGTCACCGGAGTTCGGGTGCCGCATGGGCATCTGCTTCTCCTGCAGCGCGGTGAAGAAGTCCGGGTGCACCCGCAACGTGCTCACCGGGGACGTCGACACCGATTCCGACACCCACATCCAACTCTGCATCTCCGCGCCGGTCGGCGACGTCGAGATCGACATCTAAGAGGAGACACCATGACGATCATGCAGCTTCCCACCAGCACCGCGTCGGACGAGAAGTCGACCGCATCGAAGAAGACCGAACTGGTCCTGTCCTACGAGGAGGTCGAGGCCCTGGGCCGCGAACTCGACGAACTGCGTGCGCGCATCGTCGCCGACCTCGGCCAGTCCGACCGCGACTACATCTACAAGGTGATCAAGGCGCAGCGCGGATTCGAGATCGCCGGGCGTGGTCTGGCGTACCTCGGTTGGTTCCCGCCGGCCTGGATCGCCGGTGTCGGCTCGCTCGCGGTGTCGAAGATCCTCGACAACATGGAGATCGGCCACAACGTCATGCACGGCCAGTACGACTGGATGCGTGAGCCGTCGCTGAACTCGCGTGAGTTCGAGTGGGACACCGTGTGCCCGGCAGATCAGTGGCGCCACAGCCACAACTATCTGCACCACACCTTCACCAACATCGTCGGCGAGGACCGCGACATCGGCTACGGCATCCTGCGGATGGACCGGGACCAGCAGTGGAACCCGTACTACCTGGGCAACCTGCTGTGGGCCTCGATGCTGATGGTCGGCTTCGAGTGGGGCGTCATGCTCCACGACCTCGAGGCGGAGAACGTCATCCAGGGCAAGCGCAAGTGGACCGACGTCAAGGGCATCGTCAAGGGCATGTGGCGCAAGGCCAGCAAGCAGGTCCTCAAGGACTACATCGTGTTCCCCGCCCTGACCGGACCGCTGTTCCCGATCACGGTGGCGGGCAACGTCAGTGCCAACCTGGTCCGCAACCTGTGGACGTTCTCGATCATCTTCTGCGGACACTTCCCGTCGGGCGTGCAGACGTTCACCCCCGAGGAGTGCGAGAACGAGACCAAGGGCCAGTGGTACCTGCGTCAGATGCTGGGATCGGCGAACATCAGCGGCAGCCCGCTGTTCCATCTGATGAGCGGCAACCTGTCGCACCAGATCGAGCACCACCTGTTCCCCGACATCCCGGCCAACCGGTACCCGGAGATCGCCCCCGAGGTACGCGCGATCTGCGAGAAGCACGGATTGCCCTACAACACGGGCACTTTCAGCCACCAGATCTTCTCCACCTGGAAGAAGATCGCGAAGCTCTCGCTGCCCAATTCCTGGACCGAGGACGACAACAACTTCAGTGTTAAGGTCGAGCGCGAACGCAAGGGAGTCGCCTGATCGGTGTGTGGGGCCGCCGCGAGGCGGCCCGCACACGGTGACGGCCCCGGACCGATGAGGGTGGTGTAGCCGATGGTCGGCAAGTTCGAACGCAACAAGGACCTGCTGCAGGAGGCCGTGGAGTCGACGGCCTCGCACGTCGGACGTATCGCCACCATCATCACCGGGGCCATCGTCGACATCACCCGTGAGATCGGCGACCTCGTCGCCGACGGCGTGGAGATGCGCGAGGCGGCGAAGAAGGCACAGATCGACGAGGGCGACCTCGACGACCTGCCCCAACTCCCCTCCCCCGACGACGTGATCGACACCCAGGGCGAATACCTGCCCGACGAACGTCGCTCCTAGTCGACCGGGTTCGGTCAGGTCGTACATTCGTCCGACCTGGCCGTTACGCTCCTCCCCATGACCCGCTTTCGCGGCCTGGCCATGGCCGTTCTGACGTTCGCGATGTTCATGGATCTCATGGACGTCACCATCGTCAACGTGGCCCTGCCCGCGATCCGCGAGGACCTCGGCAGCACACCGTCACAGCTCGAATGGATCGTCAGCGGCTACGTGCTGGCCTTCGCGGGCGTCCTCATCACCTCGGGCCGGCTCGGTGACCGCTACGGCCGTCAACGGGTGTTCATCGCGGGCATCGCCGGGTTCACGCTCGCGTCGCTGACCGCGTCCCTGGCCCAGAACGGCGAGACCCTCGTCGCCTCGCGGGTCGCCCAGGGACTCTTCGCGGGTCTGATGGTGCCGCAGGTGCTCGCCAGCGTCCAGGCGCTCTACAAGCCCAGGGAGCGGGCCGCGATCTTCGCCGTCATCGGTGTGATCACCGCGATGGCGGCCGTCATCGGACCGGTCCTGGGCGGATGGCTGGTCACCAACAACCCCATCGGTGGCGGCTGGCGCTCGATCTTCTTCATCAACATCCCGATCGGGATCGTGATCGTGATCGCCGCGCTGGTGCTCGTCCCGAACTCGAAGGCCGACCGGCCCTCCCCACTCGATCCACTCGGGGTGCTGCTCGCGGTCGGTGGGATCCTGCTGATCGTCTACCCGCTCGTCGAGGGGCGTCAGCTCGGCTGGCCGATCTGGTCCTACCTGCTCATGGCCCTCTCGCCGGTTGTGCTCGCGCTGTTCGTCCTCAACGAACGGCGACACGGCGCGGACAGCGCGATGATGCCGCTGCGGCTGTTCACCAACCGAGGGTTCACCGGCGGACTGACGATCCAGTTCCTGTTCCAGGGGTCGATCAACTCGTTCTTCCTCATCCTGGCGCTGTACGTACAGACCGGGCTGGGGTTCACCGCCATCGTCTCCGGGGCGTTGACGCTGCCGTTCAGCATCGGCGCGACGCTCGCGGCCGGCGTGGCGGCGGCGCTCGTGGCCCGTCTCGGGCGCATCCTGCCCGCGATCGGCGGGACCTTGATGGCGGTCGGCACGGCCTGGACCATCTACGTGTTCAACTCCACCGGCGCCGACTACTCGGCGTGGGACACCGTCATCCCCATGGCCATCGCCGGCATCGGTCTCACCGTGATGGTCGTCCCCCTCCTCGACATCGCCCTCGCCACGGTCCACGCCGCGGACTCCGGGGCCGCATCCGGTGTACTCGGAACGTTCCAACAGGTCGGCGGCGCACTGGGTATCGCGGTCACCGGGGTGCTGTTCTTCGGCGGCGCCGGCCGCTACACCCAGTCCGAACTCCTCCACGCGCTGACCATCGCGGCGTGGGTGCCGATCATCGGCTACGCGCTGGCGGCGCTGTGCAGTGCGCTGCTGCCCGGCATCTCCGAGGTGAAGGCGCACCTCGAGACCGTCGTCGACGAGGAGGAGGAGCCCGTCACCGCCTGACCCCTCGATCGACGAAAACATTCCCGATGTGGGACAAAGCACCACCGTGGGCGAATACTTGTCGCGCAGGTCAGACCCCACTACCGTCGATGCCGTGCTGCCGTCATCGCTGAAGTTCCCGAACCCGGTCAACGAGTACGCCGCTCGGACCACCGCCGGACTCGTGGTGATCCTCGCGGTCGTCACCATCGCCGTGAACCACCCGGCGCTGTACGCCGTCCTCGCCGCCGGCTTCCTGCTCCGCGTCATCTCGGGGCCGACGCTGTCGCCGTTCGGTCAGCTCTCGGTGCGGGTGATCGTGCCGAGGCTCGGTCTGACCAAGATGGTCCCGGGTCCGCCGAAACGGTTCGCGCAGGCCATCGGCCTCACGATCACCGGCGTCGCTCTGGTGCTGAGCCTGCTCGGCCACGGTCTCGCGGCGCAGATCACCGTCGGCCTCGTCGTGATAGCGGCGCTGCTCGAGTCGGTGTTCGGAATCTGCCTGGGCTGCATCATCTTCGGTTTCCTGCAGCGTCGCGGGGTCATTCCGCAGAGCGTGTGTGAGGCCTGCAACAACATCTCGCTGCGCCAGCCCGCCTGACGCCATCGGGACCACGCGGGCTCAGCTGATCGACAGCGCGATACCGTCGAGGATGTCGTGCTCGCTGACGACCAGTTCGGTGATGCCCGCCTCGGCCTCGAGCACCCGCGCGAGTTCCAGGGTCACCAGCGAACCGCCACCGATGACGTCGACTCGGCCGGGGTGCATCGGGCCCAGCGCCGCGCGTTCGGCCCGGGTCATCACGATCAACTGTTCACAGACCTCGCGCAGCCGTTCGAACGAGACCCGTGAGCGGTGGATGAGGTCGGGGTCGTAGGTCGACAGGTCCGCGGCGAGCGCGGCCAGGGTTGTCATGGTGCCCGCGACACCGACCCATGTCGACGCCTGGGCGACGGGCACCGCGGCGAACGCGCGCGCCAACTCCTCGCGGGCGACGCCGCGCGCCGTGGCGATCTCGTCGGCGGTCGGCGGATCGGACGCCAGCACACGTTCGGTCAGACGAACGCAGCCGATGTTCGCGGAGAACGCTGCGGTGACATCGCCTCCGCGGCCGAGGACGACCTCGGTCGACCCGCCACCGAGGTCGGTGACCACGAACGGTCCGTCGGCCGCGTCGAACTCGCCGACCGCGCCGGCGAACGACAACCGCGCCTCCTCGTCGCCGGTGATGACCTCGGCCACCGACCCGGCGACGACGGGGTCGAGCAGTTCGCGGGTCATGTCGAAGAACTCGTCGCGGTTGGACGCGTCGCGCGTCGCCGAGGTCGCGACCATCCGGACGGCGGTGACGTCGTGGTCGGCCATGATGGCGGCGTAGTCGGCCAGGGCCGCTCGGGTCCTGGCCACGGCGGCGTCGGTGAACGACCCGGTGGCGTCGACGCCCTCGCCGAGTCGGACGACGCGCATCTCGCGATGCAGGTCGACGAGTCCGTCGTCGCTGCGTCGGGCGATGAGCAGTCGGATGGAATTGGTGCCGCAGTCCACCGCGGCGACGATGCTCACGACTCGTCGCCCTCGGTCAGGTCGGGGAAGTCCGACACCTGCGGCCAGTCCGCAGGCAGTGCGGTCCCCCGCAGTCGCGACTGTGCGGCCAACGCGACCGCCTCGTCCCCGAGCGGGTTGACCCCCACCCCCTTGGCCAGCGAGTGCGCCATCAACACGTGCAGACATTTCACGCGATCGGGCATCCCGCCTCCGGTGAAATCTGTTCCGAGGGAGTCGATCTCGTCCCGCTCGGAGAGGTAGGCCTCGTGTGCGCGGCGGTATCGCTGCGCCAGGTCGGTGTCGGTGGTCAGGCGGAGGCTCATCGCCCGCATGACACCGGCCGACTCCAGACGGCTGGCCTCGGCGGTCAGTCGCGGGTCGGTCAGGTAGTACAGCGTCGGGAACGGGGTCCCGTCGGGGAGCCGAGGCGCCGTCATGACGACCGCGGGCACCCCGTCGGGGGTGCGGTAGCTGACGGCGAGCACGCCTCGTGGCTCACGGCCGAGCTGCTCGGCGACCACATCGAGGTCCGCCTGAGACACAGAGGTCACCGGTGCGGGCTCACTTCTCCGCCGGGGTCGACACCGACTCCAGCAGTTGCGAGTACCAGGGATCGCCCGCCCGACGCTCGGCGCGCTTCTGCTCGTCGCTCTTCTCCGGGGCGGTGGGGAACTGCATCACCAGCGCCTTGTCCCCGGGCATGACGAACTGCAGCCGGTCGCGGGCCAGTGCGGCGATGTTCGCCGGATCGCTCTGTTCGTCGACCTTGGCCTGGTAGTCCGAGACCTCCTGTCGCAGCGAGGAGTTGGTACTGCGCAGCTGGTCTGCCTCGGACCGCTGCGAGAAGTAGGTCCGCAGCGGGACCGCGAGCGTGAGCGCCACGACGCTCAGGACCAGCGCGAGGACGACCGCGCGCTTGGGACTCAGGCCGCGGACTCGTCCCGTCGCAGGAGCGCTGTCGACGACGCCGCTCCCGGACGCGACCTCCGCGCGATCGGCCGACGTCCGCGCGTCCCGACCGTTGTCGGTCCGGCGGAGGTCGCGTCGCTGTTCGCGCCTGCCCTCGACACGGCGACCCGAGGTCGGACGCGCAGTCCTACGCGTCCGACCGTCCGGCTTCTTCCGCTGTGCCATGGCAGTTCCCGGTTCAGCTCTCGAACGAGAAACGCGGGAACGCGAGATCGCCCGCGTAGCGCGCGGCGTCGCCGAGTCCCTCTTCGATACGGAGCAGCTGGTTGTACTTGGCGACGCGTTCGCTGCGTGCCGGCGCGCCGGTCTTGATCTGTCCGCAGCTGCAGGCCACGGCGAGATCGGCGATGGTGGTGTCCTCGGTCTCTCCCGACCGGTGGCTCATCATCGTCTTGTAGCCGTTGTTGTGGGCCAGCGCGACGGCGTCGAGGGTCTCAGTCAGCGTGCCGATCTGGTTGACCTTCACCAGTAGCGCGTTGGCGGCTCCCTTGTTGATGCCGTCCTCGAGCCGCTCGGGGTTGGTGACGAACAGGTCGTCGCCCACGAGCTGGACCTTGTCGCCGATCGACTCGGTCAGCGACACCCAACCGTCCCAGTCGTTCTCGTCGAGCGGATCCTCGATGGACACCAGCGGGTAGGCGTCGACGAGCTCGGCGTAGAACGCCGACATCTCCTGCGCCGTCTTGGTCTCGCGCTCGAACGCGTACCCGGTTCCCGCGGTGTAGAACTCGGTGGCCGCGACGTCGAGGGCCAACGCGATGTCGCGTCCCGGCGTGAGGCCGGCCTTGGTGATGGCCTCGAGGATCAGGTCGAGCGCGGCCTTGGTGCCCGCGAGGTCGGGGGCGAAGCCACCCTCGTCGCCGAGACCGGTGGACAGGCCCTTGGCCTTGAGCACCGACTTGAGCGAGTGGTAGACCTCGGCGCCCCAGCGCAGGGCCTCTTTGAAGGTCGGTGCGCCGACCGGCGCGATCATGAACTCCTGCACGTCGACACCGCTGTCGGCGTGGGCGCCGCCGTTGATGATGTTCATCATCGGGACGGGCAGGATGTGGGCGTTCGGCCCACCGATGTACCGGAAGAGCGGGAGGCCTGCGGACTCGGCCGCGCCCTTGGCCACGGCGAGCGAGACGCCGAGCAGCGAGTTCGCGCCGAGGCGGGACTTGTCGGCGGTGCCGTCCAGATCGAGCAGGGCCTGATCGACCACGCGCTGGTCGTCGGCCTCGATGCCGATCACGGCCGGGGCGATCTCGCCCAGCACCGACTCGACGGCCTTGGTGACGCCCTTGCCGCCGTAGCGGTCGCCACCGTCGCGGAGCTCGACGGCCTCGTGCTCACCGGTCGACGCGCCGGACGGGACCGCCGCGCGGGTGAAGGTTCCGTCATCGAGGACGACCTCGACCTCGACAGTCGGATTTCCGCGGGAGTCGAGGATCTCTCGCGCTCCCACCTGTTCGATGATGGCCACTGTTGCCCCTTCGTTGTTCGAAACGTTCTCGGCCTCGGTGCCAGGCGAGGGCACCGACCACTGACTCCGATGACGACGTCGGATCAAAGACTAGTGCCAAACACCGCGGTGTCCGGCGCTGGCTCGCCGAGCGTCATCTCACCGACACCGCTCAGAACGCGACGTTCACCGAGTAGGCGTTGGCGTGGTCCCGGACGTCGAGCACGTATTGCATCGAGCGGTTGTAGACCATCACCGCCTTCTCCCAGCCCTCGGGCGTCGTGAGGTCCTTGCCCGACACACACAGATAACGCGCGGCTGACAGCGCAGCATCGTCGATGTTGTCCGGGTCGGCGACGCCGTCACCGTTGGCGTCGACGCCGTAGCGCTTCCACGTCTCCGGGATGAACTGGAACGGCCCCATCGCGCGGTCGAGTGTCGCGTCACCGTCGAGCTGACCACCGTCGGTGTCGGCGATCCTGGCGTTGCCGCTGGTGCCGTCGAGGAGCACACCGCGGATGGGCGGGGCGACGTCACCGTTGGCCGCGATACGTGCTCCGCGGTACGTGCCGTGCTTGCTCTCCACCCCACCGATACCCGCCAGCGTGGTCCACGCGATGCCGCACTCGGGTCGCTGCTGGCGCTGGATCTCGGCGGCGTTTCCGTAGGCCTCCAGCGAGATGCGCGGGATACCGGTCGATTCGGCGAGCGGCGTGGCCCAGGTGGCCAACCGGTCGGCGGTGCGTCCGGGGGCGTTGATGTCGAGGAACGGGATCGGCGCACCCGCGCCCGGCGGGAGACCCTCGGGGATGTCGACCGAGTCGCGGCCGGGGAGGTCGACGCACGACGCCAGGGTCACCGCGGCCACGCAGGCGATCGCCGCGGTGCCCACCGCGCGTCGGGCCCTGGTCAACGGATTCACGCCACGTCCCCTCTCCGAGATGTCGTGTGGTTTGTTCACAATGCCAACTGGTCGGGATTGGTTATGGTTCCCACGCCGCATCGGGGTACTCTCCCCAAGTTAGGCTTACCGAACGATGCGTAGGCTTGGCTCCCCTCGGATCGCTGCAGCACTGCACGGTTCGCTGATCCTCGAAGGACACGCGACATGATCGATGCCTCCAGCGCCGTCCTCGCCGCAGCATCCTCGGGTCCGTCCGTTTTGTCGCAGTTGTTCGGCAGTGGGCTGATCGGGGTCCGTGAGGGCCTCGAGACCGGCATCGTCGTGATGATCCTGGTGGCGTTCCTCGTGAAGTCCGACCGCCGCGACTCGCTCAAGTGGGTGTGGACCGGTGTCGCGATCGCGGTCGTGATGGTCCTCGCGGTGTTCGCGGGCATCCACTACGGAACCTCTACGATCTCCGGGCTCGCCGCCGAGGCGGTGGCGGGCGTCGCGTCTCTCGTCGCGGTCGTCATCGTCACCCTGATGGTGCTGTGGATGCGCGGTGCCGCCGCGCACATCTCCGGCGACCTCAAGGCAGGGATGGGTCGCGCCCTGGAACTCGGGGCGCCTGCCGTTCTCGCCCTGTCGTTCCTGGCGGTCGGCCGCGAGGGACTCGAGACGGCGCTGCTGATGGTCGGGTACGCCGAGAACACATCCGGCAGCAGCTGGCCGCTCGTGGGACTGCTGATCGGCGTCGTGATCGCGGTCGCCATCACCATCGGCCTCTACTTCGGCACCGTGCGCATCAACCTGCAGAAGTTCTTCACCTACACCGGCGCGTTCCTCGTGGTGGTGGCCGCAGGCATCCTCGCCTACGGCATCCGCGCGATCCAGACCGTCGGCTGGCTGCCCGGACTGAACACCCGCGCGTTCGACTTCTCGTCGGTGTACGACCAGTCGTCCTGGTACGGAACGCTTCTCGGTGGGATCTTCAACTTCCGACCGGATCCGACCCTGCTCCAGGTGATCGGCTGGGTCATCTACCTCGCCGTCGTCATGACCCTGTTCTTCCGCCCTCGACGTCCGCAGAGCTCCAGCCCGAGCCCCGCCGAGACGTCGAAAGTAGAGACCCCGGCCGCATAGGCGCCGGCACTGAAAGGGAACCGGTGTGAAATCACGGGTCATCACCACCGCCGTCGCGTGCGCGGCGCTGTCTGCACCACTGTTGCTCGCCGCCTGCACCGACAAGGCGTCGTCGGACTCCGAGGGAACGATCGCGGTCACCTCGACCGACAACTCATGTGACCTCGCGACCTCGGAAGCACAGACCGGCAACGTCGACTTCACGGTCAACAACAACGGCAACAAGGTCACCGAGTTCTACGTCTACGGCAACAACAACCGTGTGCTGGGCGAGGTCGAGAACATCGGCCCCGGCCTCACCGGCAAGCTGACCGTCGAGATCGTCGACCCCGCCACCTACCAGGTCGCGTGCAAGCCGGGCATGGTCGGCGACGGCATCCGCAAGGACCTGACGGTCTCGGGTGAGAAAAAAGAGAAGTCGGAGGCTCCGGCGAGCGTCACCACCGCCAAGCAGACCTACCTCACCTACGTCCGTGGGCAGCTCAACGGCCTGCAGGCACAGACGAAGACGTTCACCGACGCCATCGTCGCCGGCAACCTCGACGCCGCCCGCGCCCAGTTCGGTCTGACGCGTACGTTCTACGAGCGCATCGAGCCCGTCGCCGAGTCGTTCCCCGATCTCGACCCCGCCATCGACATGCGGTGGGACGACACCGCCGATGGCACCGAGCCGTTCACCGGATTCCACCGTCTCGAGCGGTTCCTGTGGCCGCCGAAGCAGTCCGACGTTGGTGAGCAGGGCAGCGATGTCGCGGCCGCCGACCTCGCCAACGCGCAGAAGACCGACACCAAGCCCGAGATCGACAAGATCGCGGCGCAGCTGAACACCGACGTGGGCCGGCTGGTCACCGAGGTCGCCAAGCCGGACTTCACCTTCGAGACGCAGTCGTTCGTCAAGGGCCCGCAGGCCCTCGTCGACGAGATCGCCGCGACCAAGGTCGGCGGCGAGGAGGATCGCTACTCGCACACCGACCTGTTCGACTTCGCGGCCAACATCGACGGCTCGGAGACGCTCATCGCTGATCTGCAGCCGATCATCTCGGCGAAGAACCCGCAGCTGATGGACAAGATCACCGCGCAGTTCCAGACCATCCGCAACGACATCAACTCGTTCCGCTCGGGCGACGGATACGTCTCCTACGACACGGTGCCCGCGGACAAGCGCAAGTCGCTGTCCGACCAGATCGACGCACTCTCGCAGTCGTTGAGCCAGGTGCCGGGATTGGTTCTGCAGCAGTGACCGAACCCACCCCCGCTCCCGACGAACCGACGAACAAACGGCGGTTCTCCCGTCGCGCGCTCTTCGGGGCGACGGGCGCGGGGGTGGTGGTCGCGGCCGCGGGCGGGGTCACCGCCGCACGACTGGCCGACGACGACTCATCGACGTCGAACGTGGTGGCGTTCCGGGGAACCCGGCAGGCCGGCATCGTCACCGAGGCGCAGGACCGTCTGCACTTCGCGTCGTTCGACGTCATCACCGATTCGCGTGACGACCTGATCGACATGCTCCAGCGGTGGACCGCTGCCGCCGAGCGGATGACCAGGGGCGACGAGACGGTCGACGGCGGTGCGGTGGACCACGGTGAGTACAACCCGCCCGCCGACACCGGCGAGGCGCTGGGACTCGACGCGTCGTCGCTCACCCTGACCGTCGGGTTCGGGCCGGGCCTGTTCGGTCCGAGCGCGTCGGACCCCGACCGTCCCGACCGCTTCGGCCTCGCAAGCCGCAAACCCGATGCGCTGAAGGATCTCCC
Organism: Williamsia maris; assembly: GCF_024171815.1. GTDB lineage: Bacteria > Actinomycetota > Actinomycetes > Mycobacteriales > Mycobacteriaceae > Williamsia_A > Williamsia_A maris. The sequence goes on from NZ_JAMTCJ010000001.1 coordinate 324,005, forward strand.
GGCGTTCGCCAAGGACGCCATCGAACCGTCGCGCAGCTACGGCGACATCTGCGTGCAGGCCTGCGCGAACGACCCCCAGGTCGCGGTCCACGCGATCCGCAACCTCGCCCGGATGGGTTTCGGCGTGGTCAGCGTGCGGTGGTCGCAACTCGGTTTCGGCCGCACCTCGACCACCACCGTGAGCCAGCAGACCCCGCGGAACATGTTCGGGTTCAAGGACGGGACGGCCAACATCCGCGCGGAGCAGACCGATGTGGTCAACCGTTGGGTGTGGGTCGATCCCGCCGACAACGCCGCCCCGGCGCAGTGGATGACCGGCGGCAGTTATCTCGTCGCACGCCGCATCCGCATGGACATCGAGCCGTGGGACCGCGCCAACCTCAGCGAGCAGGAGGCCATCGTCGGCCGCACCAAGGGTGCAGGCGCTCCCCTGGGCATGACGCGCGAGGACGACACCCCGGACTTCGCGGTGGCCACCGCCGACGGCCCGATGATCGCCCGCGACGCGCACGTCCGACTCGCCCACCCGGACAACCTGAACGGCATCCAGATCCTGCGCCGCGGCTACAACTTCACCGACGGGTCCGACGGGTTCGGGCACCTCGACGCCGGACTGTTCTTCATCGCCTACTGCCGCGATCCGGACAGCCAGTTCGTCCCGATGCAGAAGCAGCTGGCCTCCAAGGACGCGATGATGGAGTACCTCACCCACAACGGCAGCGCGCTGTTCGCCTGTCCGCCCGGACTACAGCCCGGCGAGTGGTGGGGCCAGCACCTGTTCACGTGATCGGTGGCAGTTCTTCCCGCTCAGCGGGAAAGACTGCTGACTCGTCCGTCGGTACGGTGGATCTGTGGACATCGATCGCTGGCGTGGCCGCCTCCCGGTACGCCGACCGTCCGACCGCGAGATCGTCGGCTGGACGGTTTCTGATCAGCCGGACGACGAGACCGTCGACGCGGTGAACCCCGTCGGTCAGGTCGTCGCCGCGGGTATCGACATCGCCGACGCCTACGACGTCCTGCTGGAGCGTGGACTCGCATCGCTGACGGCACCCTGCTGGGCGCGGGCGCCGATACCGATCACCCGCGACACCGATTTCACCCGCCCGCAGGATGATTGGTTGTGGCGGCGGATCGCGATGACCCAGCTCGACGACACGCAGGTCTGGGTGCGCGCCGCCTATCCGCACTACTTCGAGCGGTTCACCGAGGTCCCGTTGCGGCTGCCTGCCGACGACATCCTGCTGTTCGATCCGCCGGCCACCGACGAGTGATCAGTCGCGCGGGAAGTGATCGCGCCAGACCTGCGCGGATCGCGTCGACTCCCCCGCCGCGCGCATGGCGGCCTCGGCCCGCCGGACACCGACCATGAACTCGCCCAGGCGATTGCGCTGACGGTCCTCGATGCTGACCTCGGCGTCGACGGACAGATCGGCGGCCAGGTGGATGGTCAACAACGATTCCGGGATCAGGTCGCGCGGGAACGACGCCGCGTCGAGCCGCTCGATCACCTTCTGGGTCAGCGCGAGCGCCGGCTGCGACACCGCGACACCGTCGAGCACGGACTCCCGCGCCTTCTCGGCGGCCTTGCTCTCCTCCCACTGCCGCAGCTGGGTCTCCAGATCGGTCTCGCCCGCCAGCACCCCCGCGGTGCGTGACGAGATCTTCGCGGTGAACGCCCGTGCGACGTCGTCGATGTCGAAGGGGTGCTCCGGGTGATCGGCGGCGATACGCGCGTGGAAGAGCACCTGCAGCAGTATGTCGGCGAGCTCCTCGATCAGATCGTCCCGGTCACCGCCGGTGATCGCGTCGAGCAGCTCGTAGGTCTCCTCGAGCAGATAACGCCGTAACGAGTCGTGCGTCTGCGCGGCCTCCCATGGCCCGTCGCGGCGCAGACGGTCCATCAACGCGACCGCGTCGAGCAGCGCCGCCCCCGGGCGCGGCGAGGGCTCGGTCACGACGCCGGACGATCGTCGACCGTCGGTCCGCGCATGTCGCGCGATCCGGGGTCGGAACCGTTGATCACGAGCAGCAGATCGGCGACCACCTGGATGAGGTCGACGTCGCGCACCCGGGTGCTGCCGACACCCGCGGTGCGCGGGATCGGCATCGTGAGCACCGACGTCGTCTCGCGGTAGTTCGACCCGGGGAACAGTCGCCGCACCCGGATCTGCTGGCTGTCGAGGAGGGTGACCGGCGCGATCTTCAGCTGCGTTCCGGCGACACCGACCTCGGTGACCCCGAGCTCGCGTGCCAGCAGTCGTAGCTTCGCCACCGACACCAACCGCGACACCTCCTCGGGCAGCGGTCCGTAGCGGTCGAGCAACTCGTCGACGATCCCGTTGATGTCACCGTCGTCGAGCGCGGCGGCGAGCTTGCGGTAGGCCTCGAGCCGGAGCCGATCGGAATCGACGTAGTCGGCCGGGATGTGCGCGTCGACCGGGAGGTCGATCCGCACCTCGCGGGTCTCCTCCGACACGATCGTCTTGCCGTCGGCGGCGGCCCGGTAGGCCTCCACCGCCTCACCGACCAACCGCACGTAGAGATCGAAACCGACCCCGGCGACGTGCCCGGACTGCTCGGCGCCCAACACGTTTCCCGCGCCGCGCAGTTCGAGGTCCTTGAGCGCCACAGCCATTCCCGCGCCGAGTTCATTGTTCTGCGCGATCGTCGAGAGCCGGTCGTAGGCGGTCTCGGTGAGTGGCTTCTCCGGGCTGTAGAGCAGGTAGGCGTAGCCGCGCTCGCGGCTGCGGCCGACACGGCCACGCAACTGGTGCAGCTGCGACAGACCCAGCGCCTCGGCCCGGTCGACGATCAGGGTGTTGGCGTTCGAGATATCCAGGCCGGTCTCGATGATGGTGGTGCACACCAGCACGTCGAACTCGCGGTTCCAGAACCCGGCGACGGTCCGCTCGAGCTGGTCCTCGCCCATCTGCCCGTGTGCGACGACCACGCGTGCCTCGGGCACCATGTCCTGGATCTGCTTGGCGGCCTTGTCGATCGAGCTGACGCGGTTGTGCACGAAGAACACCTGGCCGTCGCGCAGAATCTCGCGACGGATCGCCGCGGCGACCTGTTTCGACTGGTACGCACCGACGTAGGTGAGCACCGGGTGGCGTTCCTCCGGCGGGGTGAGGATGGTCGACATCTCCCGGATGCCCGCCATCGACATCTCCAGGGTGCGTGGGATCGGCGTCGCCGACATCGTCAGGACGTCGACGTGCGTGCGGAGCGACTTGATGTGTTCCTTGTGCTCGACACCGAAGCGCTGCTCCTCGTCGACCACGACGAGTCCGAGGTCCTTCCAGCGCACCGCGGTCTGCAACAGCCGGTGGGTGCCCACCACGATGTCGACCTCGCCCTGGGCCATCTTGTCGATGACCTCGCGGGATTCCTTGGCGTCGGTGAACCGCGAGAGCCCGGCGATGGTCACCGGGAAACCGGCCATGCGCTCGGTGAAGGTCTGCAGATGTTGTTGCGCCAGAATGGTCGTCGGCACCAGCACGGCGACCTGCTTGCCGTCCTGGACGGCCTTGAAGGCAGCGCGGACCGCGATCTCGGTCTTGCCGTACCCGACGTCGCCGACGATCACGCGGTCCATCGGGACCGCCTTCTCCATGTCCTCTTTCACCTCGGCGATGACCGTCATCTGGTCGACGGTCTCGGTGAAACCGAACGCGTCCTCCATCTCGGTCTGCCACGGGGTGTCGGGGGCGAAAGCGTGTCCCGGAGCGGCATGCCGGGCCGCGTAGAGCGCCACCAGCTCACCGGCGATCTCGCGAACCGCCTTGCGCGCCTTGCGTTTGGTGTTCTGCCAGTCCGACCCACCCAGCTTCGACAGCGACGGCGCCTCGCCACCGACGTAGCGCGACAGCTGATCCAACGAGTCCATCGGCACGAAGAGTCGGTCACCCGGTTGCCCGCGTTTGCCCGGGGCGTACTCGATCACCAGGTATTCGCGACGCGCGCCGCCGATCGTGCGCTCGATCATCTCGACGAACTTGCCGATGCCGTGCTGATCGTGGACCACGAGGTCGCCGGCGGTCAGGGCCAGCGGGTCGACCTGGTTGCGGCGCTTGGCCGGCATCCGCTTGCCGTCGCGGACGTTCGCCACCCGCGTACCGGTCAGGTCGGCCTCGGAGACGACGACCAGACGGGCGTCGGGGCACACCAGACCGCGGCGCAACGACCCGCAGATCACCGACACGATCCCGACGGCCGGCGTCGAACCGGGGTCGACCATCTCGGCGGGGACCTCCGCCTCACCGAGTCGTTCGAGGTAGCGCTGCGCGGTTCCCTTGCCCTGCACCACGATGGCCGCGCGTCCACCGGTCGTGACGTGCGCGCGCAGCGAGGCGAAGGTCGTCGCGACCTCGTCCTCGGAACCGCGCGGCGCCGGTCCGGCGGTCAGGTCGAGACGTACCGCGGTCTCGTCGTCGAGGTCGGGCGCGGACTCCAGTGGCGACATGGTCCACCACGGCCGACCCGCGGCCATGGTGGTGTCCTGCACCTCGGCGAGTGGTCGGTAGCTGCTGGCCTGCAGGTCCACCCCGCCCAGCGGCGTACCCGGCGCGGTGCCGTCGAGGGGAGCATCGCCACCGACCGACGCCGCCGTCCAGGACGCCTCGAGGAACTCCGCACCGGTCTTGGCGAGATCGGCTGCGCGAGTGCGCACCTTCTCCGGGTCCAGGACCAGGACGTGGGTGCCTGACGGCATGACCTCGGTGAGCAGTTGCATCTGCCCCGGCACCAGTACCGGGATGAGTGCCTCCATGCCCTCCACCGGGATGCCCTCGGAGAGTTTGGTCAGCATCTCGGTGAGTGATCGGTCGGAGTCCGGTCCGCCGGGGTCGATCAGGTCGTTCGCCCGGGCGCGGACCTCGTCGGTGAGGATGAGTTCGCGGCAGGGGTGGATGTGGACCACCGTGGCGTCGACCTCGGGCTGGCTGCGCTGATCAGCCACCGAGAACGCCCGTTGCTCGGTGATCTCGTCGCCCCAGAACTCCACGCGCACCGGATGATCGGCGGTGGTGGGGAAGACGTCGAGGATGCCGCCGCGCACGGCGAACTCGCCGCGCTTGCCCACCATGTCGACCCGGACGTAGGCCAGTTCGACCAATCGGGCCAACAGGTGGTCGAAGTCGATCTCCGCGCCCTCGCGCAGGGTGATCGGTTCGGTGGACCCCAGCCCGGGCGCCATCGGCTGTACGAGCGAGCGGACCGTGGTGACCACCACGCGCAACGGCGGGCCGTAGTCGGCGTCGGTGGGATGGCCGAGGCGGTAGAGGACCTGCAGTCGCGAGCCGACGGTGTCGGCACTGGGCGAGAGCCGCTCGTGCGGCAGCGTCTCCCACGACGGGAACTGGGCGACGGCGTCGCCGATCATCTCGCGGAGTTCGGCGGTCAGATCGTCGGCCTCGCGTCCGTTGGCCGACACCACGAGCAGCGGCGCATCGGCGCTCTCGTCCTCGGCCGAACCCGTGGCGGCGACGATGACGAACGGACGCGCGGCGTCCGGGGCGGTGATCTCCAGCAGATCCCGGCCGCGGAGTCGGCGGATCTGTTCGATCGCCGTGTCCGAACAGGCGACCTCGGCGAGGCCGGCCAATCCGGGCACGGTCGTACCGGGACTCGTTACCGGAGGTGATGCCACAGGTGTGACTCTATTCGGCGGGTCTATCCCCGGACACCGTGCAGGGGTCATCATCGAGGCATGGATCACGCCGCCGAGACCGTCGCCGCCGCGCAGACGCACACCGTCGATTCGCTCGCCGAGCTGCGAGCGATCGTGGGCCACCCGAACGAGCGGGTGGCGAACAAGGTCGCCGGGCGTCTGTCCGAGATGCACCGCGAGTGGATCGCGCACTCACCGTTCGTCCTACTGGCCACCACCGACGCGGTCGGCAACGTCGACGTCTCCCCCAAGGGTGACCCGCCCGGGTTCGTCCACGTCCTCGACGACACCACCATCGCCATCCCCGAACGCCCGGGCAACAAACGCGTCGACGGGTACTCCAACGTGTTGGACAACCCGCACGTCGGCGCCCTGTTCGTCGTACCCGGTCGCGGCGACACCCTGCGGGTCAACGGAGTCGCCCGCATCGTGTCCGACGCGCCGTATTTCGACGACATGATCGTCTCGGGCAACCGACCGATCCTGGCGCTCGAGGTCACCGTGCACGAGACGTTCTTCCACTGCGCGAAGGCATTCATGCGCTCGGCACTGTGGAAACCCGAGACGTGGGAGCCCGGCGCGCTGCCGTCGACGGCGCAGATCGCCCACGCGGTGATGCCCGGCCCCTCGTTGGAGGAGTACCAGGAGCACTACCGGGACGAGAACTACCGGCGCAAGCTGTACTGAGCGCAGGTCACCGCCGCACGGTCTCGTATCGTGTGCGCCATGAGCTCACCCTGGACCGCGGCGCAGATGCCCCGCCTCGACGGCACCCGGGTGGTCGTCACCGGGGCCACCCGCGGTCTGGGCGAGGCAACCGCGCGCGGTGCCGCCGACGCCGGCGCGACGGTCGTGGTGGCCGGCCGGGGCGCCGACGCGGCAGCACAGGTCGCGCGGTCCATCGGCGGCGGCGCCACTCCCGCCGTCCTCGATCTCACCGACCGCGACTCGATCCACGCGTTCGCCGAGTCGGTCGGCGACATCGACGTGCTCATCCACAACGCGGGCGTGCTGCCGACCAGACGGACCGTCACCGCCGACGGGCACGAGACCACGTTGGCCACCAATGTCCTGGGACCGTTCCTCCTGACGAATCTGCTCGCGCCGCGGATCCGGGATCGGGTCGTCGCGGTCAACTCGACGGTCCATCACGCGGGGCGACTCGACCTCGACGATCTCGACTTCACCCGACGCCGCTTCACCGGCGCCGCCGCCTACAGCCAGTCCAAACTGGCGCAGGCGTTGTGGATGCTGGCCCTCGACCGCCGACTGCGCGCGGCGCGATCAGATCTCACCACCGCACTGACGCATCCCGGCTGGGCGGCGACCGAGATCACCGCGCTGCCGGGGGTTCCCGCCCTCACGCCGTTCATCACGTGGCTGGGCAACACCGTCGCCAACTCGGTGGTCGAGGGCGCGGCCTGCACCCTCTACGCCGCAACCATGCCCATCCCGTCCGGTAGTTTCGTGGGGCCCGCCGGGTTCGGCGGTCTGCGGGGCTCCCCCACACTGGTCGGACGGTCGGCCACCGCGTCCGACACCGCTCTGGCCGAACGCTTCTGGGATGCCGCAGCCGAACTCACCGGATCGGAGCTGCACCTGTGACCGTGACCCTGCGGACCGCGACCACCGCCGACTGCGCACAGATCGCCGAGATCTACCAGCACTACGTCGAGCACACCGTCATCACGTTCGACTACGTGTCACCGTCGGCGCAGGACTGGGATCACAAGCGCGCCGGCATCATCGACCGCAGACGTCCGTTCCTCGTCGCGGTCGAGGACACCACTGTCCTCGGGTTCGCCTACCTCGCGGAGTTCCGCACGAAGCAGGCCTTCGACTGGACCACCGAGGACACCATCTACCTGCGGCCCGATGCCACCGGACGCGGTCTCGGTTCGACGCTGCTGCGCGCACTGCTGACCGACCTCGATCCGACGTCGGTACGGCGCATCGTCGCGGTGATCGCCGTCATCGAGTCGGACGCGTCGATCGCACTGCACGAGCGAGCCGGCTTCGTCGACGCGGGCACGCTGCGCCGGGTCGGGTTCAAACACGACCGCTGGGTCGACTGCGTGTTCATGCAGTACGACGTGCCCGAGGCCTGATCGCCTCAGTTCACTCGCGCCCACCGAGTTGCGGGTCGATCTCCAGGTTCGTCAGGCCGTTCCAACACAGGTTCACCAGATGCGCGGCCACGACCTCCTTCGACGGCTCGCGGACGTCGAGCCACCATTGCGCCGTCACCGACACCATCCCGACGAGGGCCTGCGCGTACAACGGCGCCAACGTCGGGTCGAAACCCCGCCGGTCGAAGTCGCCCGCGAGGATGTGTTCGACCTGGCTGATCGCGTCGTTGAGCAGGCTGGAGTATTTCTCGTCGCCGGCCGAGCTGGTCGATCCGTGCACCAGGATGCGGAACCCGTCGGTGCGTTCTTCCATGTAGGTCAGGAGCGCGAGCGCCACCTGCTCGAGTCGTGACCGCGACCGGTTCTTCGTCAACGACGACGTGATCATCTCCAGCAGCGTCTCCATCTCCCGGTCGACGACCACCGCGAACAAGCCCTCTTTGCCCCCGAAGTGCTCGTAGACGACCGGTTTCGACACCGACGCGCGCTGGGCGATCTCCTCGATCGAGGTGCCCTCGAACCCTCGTTCGGCGAAGAGACCACGCGCCACCTCGATGAGCTGGAGTCGGCGCTGCGGGCCTGTCATCCGGGTTCGCGGCGCCGCGCGGACCTCGCGCTCGCCGTCGATCGGCCGTTCGACTGCCATCAGATCACTCCGTCGTGTTGTCCGTCGTCGATGTCGGGTCCGGTCGTCCCCCGTAGCGATATTTTCGCATCCGCCGTGGTGACGCAGGGGTGCGCACTAGGTTGTTCGACATGCTCGGTCTGCAAGAGATCTCCGATCGCCTGGAGATACAACAGCTCATCACGGATTACTCGACCGCGGTGGACACCCGGCAGTTCGAGCGTCTGCTCGACATCTTCACCCCCGACGCGGTGATCGACTACTCGGCCGTGGGGGGCACGGTCGGCACGCCGGCCGAGGTCGTCCCGTGGCTGCGCGAGAACCTGGCGATCTTCTCGGACTACTTCCACCTCGTCGGCAATCACTCGATCGTCGTCGACGGGGACACCGCGACCGCCACCAGCATTTGCGTCAACCCGATGGTGTTCGCCGACACCGCGCCGCAGGCGATGATGATCGTCGGCGTCTGGTACCACGACACCTTCGTACGGACGCCGAACGCCTGGCGGATGACCGGACGGGTGGAGCAGAAATCGTTCATGCACTCCGTCTGACCGGCCGCGCCGACATCAGGCCGGTGGGAACGCCGACCGCAGCGAGTCGATGTGCGCGCGTGCCTCGTAGAGCTCCAGACGCCGGGCCCGGGCCAGGACCATCAGACGGGCACCGTTCTTGGCACCGCGCATGCTCGCGGACTTCTCGAGAGCGGTGACCTGGAGTTCGAGTTGGGTGGCGACGAGTTCGAGCTGCTCGGTGAACATTCGCGCCTGCACGAGGTTCGGGTCGGGTACGGAGACCGGATCTGTGACCACCTGAACAGGATACCGTTGCTCCGCCACCAGGACTCGAACCTGGAATACCTGAACCAAAATCAGGAGTGTTGCCGATTACACCATGGCGGAAAGTCGTCGGTTCGACGTAGGCGATTGTGCCATGTGGCTACGGACGCTGGGCAATCCAGTCGATGATTTCGGCGAGCGGCATCGGCCGGGCGATGTGATAGCCCTGGGCGAGGTCGGCCTGCTTCTCGCCGGCGATCGCGAGCATCTCCTCGTCCTCGACACCCTCGAGCACGACCTTGGCGTCGAGAGCGTGCGCGAGTTGAACCGCGGCGTCGAGGATGTTCATCCCGCGGTCGTCCTCCTGCGCGCGGCGCAGCAGCGACCGGTCGACCTTGATGATCCCGGGCTCGAGTCGGTCGAGGAGTTCGAGATTGGAGTACCCGGTTCCGAAGTCGTCGATGCTGATGGTGGCGCCGAGTCGGCGGAGCAGTCCGAGGGTGTCGAGCGCGCGACTGTCCGGACCCAACAGCACCGACTCGGTGACCTCGGCGACGATCTTGCCGAGTCCACCTGCGGGTTGCCATGCCAACAACCAGTCGGTGATGTCGCGCTCGTCGAGTTCGGTGACCGAGAGGTTCACCGCCACCGACGGCTGGCGATCACCCAGCGCGGCGTGCAGAGCGGTGATGTCGGCGTCGACCAGTTGCAGCACGATGCGTCCCAGCGCGCGCATCTGTCCCGTCTCGGCCGCGTATTCGATGAAGTCGGCGGCGGACACGACCTCGCCGTCGCGCCGCCACCGTACGAGCGCCTCGACCATCACCGCTCGCCCGTCGACGAGGTCGACCACCGGCTGGTAGTGCATCTCGAACTCGTTGCGGCTCAACGCGGCACTCAGTCGCTGACGCATCGCGGCCCGCTCGTCGGCGGCCGCGTTCATCTCCTGCGCGAAGTAGGCGTGCCGGTCGCGCCCACGGTCCTTGGCCACGTACATCGCGGTGTCTGCGTTGTGCAGCAACCCGTCGGCGGTGGCCGCGTCCTGCGGGTGCACCGCGATGCCGACCGACGCCGAGACGTAGGCCAGCGAGTCCTGCAGCGGGATCGGCTCCCGGATGGCCGCGAGCACACGCAGCGCCAGCGAGTCGAGACCGTGCAGATCCCGGCTGCGGGTCACCAGCAGTGCGAACTCGTCGCCACCCAGCCGACCGACGATGTCGTGACGCCGTGCCGCCTGATGCAACCGGGTGGCTATGGTGGCCAGCACGAGATCGCCTGCGCGGTGCCCGAATCGGTCGTTGATCTCCTTGAAACCGTCCAGGTCGATCCAGAGCAGGGCGACGGAGTTGGCCCCCGACGCCATCAGCTCCTCGGTCTTGGACCGCAGGTAGCCCCGCGTCAACAGACCGGTCTGGAGGTCGTACTGCTCTCGTTTGGCCAGCTCGGTGGTGATCTCCCGCATCCGTGAGATGTCTCGCACCAGGGCGATCGTGCGCGGGCCGTCGCGCTGGCCCTCCCCCTCGACGGCGACGGTCTGCAGCTCGACGGTGACCGGCCGCGCCACGCCGTCGGCGGTGACGATGCGGCGGGGCACGTCGGTGTCCGGACCGTCGGACTCGGCGCGACCCGCCGGGTCGGGTTCGAGGAGCACGGTGATCGGCGTGCCGATCAGGAACGACGAGGTGTAACCGGTCAGCGCGGAGACCCCCGCGTTCGCGGAGAGCACCCGATCATCCGCATCGAGAACCAACACGCCCATGTCCTCGGTTCGCAGCACGGCGTCGAGCACCGCGGAGCGACGATCGGCCAACTGACGCAACTCGCGCCGCTCGGTGATATCGAGCGAACTGCCGACCACGTGATCGGGTTCGGCTCCGTTGCCGGGCGCGAACTGTGCCGACTCCGCGATCCATCGCACCGCCCCATCCGGGCGGATGATCCGATACTCGATCTGCCACTGTCGATCGGCCGAGGCCAAAGCGGTCTGCACCCGGTGGCGGTCGTCGGGGTGGACCGCGGCGAGCAGGAGCTCCGGATCTTCCAGCACCGCGGCGCGATCGAGCCCGTAGAGCTGCTCGACCCGGGATGTCACCATCGTCAGCTCGCCGGTCAGCGTTCTCTGCCAGACGAACTCGCGTACCGACTCCGCGACCTGGTTGAGGTTCGCCAATGCCGCCTCGCGACCCCGGCGCTCGGCGGCGACGTCGCCGACGTCGGTGACCACGACGATCGCCCCGCGTACCTCGCCGTCGGAGTCCACGTAGGGCTGTATCTGCACGAGCAGGTCGCGATCCTCGCTCGTGAGTTCGCGCATGTTCGCCGAGCGCGACCGGATGGTCGCCTCGAGATCGGCGCGGAGATCCGGGACGGGAATGGTGGTGGGGACGGCGGGCAGCGGGCGCCCGAGGTCCTCGTTGATCAGCGAGAACAGCCGTACCGCGAGCGGCGTGAAGCGCGTGACGCGCATCTCCCGGTCCACGATCACCAGACCACTGGTGATCGACGACTGGATGTTCTGCAGGTCGACGTTGACCCGCACCAGTTCGTTTCCTCGCAGCTGGAGCTCGGAGTTGAGGGTGGTCAGCTCCTCGTTCGTGGCCTCGAGTTCCTCGTTCGAGGCCTGGGCCTCCTCCGAGGTCGCCTGCAGTTCCTCGGCGGACGCCTGGAGTTCCTCGTTGAGCGCCTGCAGCTCCTCGTTGGACGAACTGAGGTCTTCGATCGTCGACTGCAGTGCGTCCTGGGTGGCCCGGAGCTCCCCGCTGAGGATCAGTTCATCGTCCGTGGACGAGTACAGCGGCGGGATCTCCCTGTCGTCGTCGTCCGGGGACGCCGTCTGGGTCAGCAGGTGGAAGGAGAGGACCGAGCCGCTCCCTTTGCCCACCAGTCGGGCAGCGGTGATCTCGACCCGCTGTCCCCCGGGTTCTGCGATCACCCGGGTCACCGAATCAGGCGAGCTGTGCCGGAGCTGGCTCAGCATGGTGCGCACGGTGACCTGGTAGCGATCGCGGATCAGATCACTGACGTGACCGGTGTGTTGTCCGATCGACACCGCGCACCACCGCGAGACGTCACCGACCACCTCGACCACCGTGTCGCTGTCGTCGAGTACGAGCGACGGCGGGGCGACGGTGGCCAGCAGCCGACGGAACAGCACACTCGACGGCTCGCGCCCCGTGGGCAGCACCGGCGGCGCCTGGACGAACACCGGCGGGACGTAGCGACCGTTGGGCAGATGCTGGACCCGAGCACTGTTGGCGCGGCGATAGAGCCGATGGGATGGGTCGACGACGCTGAACATGTTGTCCACGCGAGGAATTCGTTCCGACTGGCCCAGCACCAACAGCCCACCGGGCACGAGCGCGAACTGGCAGAGCGCCAGTACGCGCTCCTGGAGGTGGTTCTGGAAATAGATCATCGTGTTGCGTAGCGAGATGACCGCGATGCGCGGAAACGGCGGATCGTAGGCAACGTTGTGCCGCGCGATGACCAGCGCCTCGCGCAGTGCCGGAGTGACCTCCCATTCCCCACCGACCCGCTGCATCCATCGCGTGCGCAGGTGATCCGGAACGGTGGCCACGGCGGCGTCGGAGTAGCGGCCGCGCCGCGCGACCGCCAGCGCCCGTTCGTCGAGGTCGGTGGCGAACACCTTGATCCGCAGTGGGTGGTCGGTAGAGCGCGGGTGCACGGCCTCTGCCGCGAGCATCGCGATGGTGAAGGCCTCCTCACCACTCGCGCAGCCCGGCACCCAGATCCGGAGGTCCTCGCCGGCGGCGAGATCCGCTGCGATGGTGCGCAACTGCTCGGCCACGGCATCCCACACCTCGGCGTCGCGGAAGAACGCGGTGACGCTCACGAGGACGTTGCGGCTCAACGCATTCGCCTCGATGGCGTCGTCGGCGACGCGTTCCAGATAGTCCTCGGTCGACAGGTCGACGAGTCGCTGTCTGCGCTCGATCTGACGCAGCAACGTGGACCGTTTGTAACCGGAGAAGTCGACTCCGGTGACATCGCGCAGCACCGTGATCACCTGCTCCAGGTCGGAGTCGTCGAGGCCAAGCGCCGTGTCGGCAGGCGCCGATGATCGCTTCGAGGCCTGATCGAGCACCCGCGCCATCTCGGGCAGCATCTCTCCGGCGGACAGCACCAGATCGGGTGTCCCGGTGGCCACCGCCGCCCCGGGCATGCCTGCGAACGACGCGGTGGCCGGATCCTGCGCCACGACGAACCCGCCCGCGCTGTGCACCGACTCCACCCCGGCGGCACCGTCGTCACCGGTGCCGGACAGCAGGATCGCGACCGAGTCGACTCCGTAGGTCAGTCCCACCGAGGTGAACAACCGATCGATACTCGGCCGCGGCCGGCCCTGCTCGTCGGGCTCCGCGACCCGCAGGACCCCGCCGTCGACGACCACGTCCATGCCCGGCGGCGTGACGTAGACGACGTCGGACGCCAGGGGCGCCCCGTCGGTTGCCGGCGTCACCTGCAACGAGGTGACCCGCGCGAGCAGGGCGGGGAGAACACTCGTGTCCGTCGGAGACAGGTGTTGTGCCACCACGAAGCACTCGTTGCGGCCGACGGACGCAGTCGACAACAGCGCCGACAGGGCCTCTATCCCCCCGGCCGAACTCCCCACTGCGATCACACGACGGTGCGCGGTACCCGGGTCGTGCCCAGACGTCATCAGTCCCGCCTCCCCCGAACCCGCGACTTGGGTCCGGGAAATCGTATCCCCGATTGGCGCAGCCCACGCTGCAATCCGCGCCGTTCGGAGTCCATGTGCGTCAGTCCCGGGGGCCACCTGCGACGTAGAGAACCTGACCGGAGACGAATCCGGCGCCTTCACTGGCGAAGAACGACGCCGCGTGTGCGATGTCCTCGGGGACGCCGCCGCGCTTGACGGGGATCGCCTCGGCGTTGGCCTTGACGAACTCCTCCCAGTCCATACCGACGCGCTCGGCGGTCGCCTTGGTCATGTCGGTCTGGATGAAGCCCGGCGCGATGGCGTTCGCGGTGACGCCGAACTTCCCGAGTTCGATGGCGAGGGTCTTGGTGAAGCCCTGCATGCCCGCCTTGGCGGCGGAGTAGTTCGACTGGCCACGGTTTCCGAGGGCCGACGTGCTCGACAAGTTCACGATGCGACCCCACTTGGCCGCGACCATGTGCTCCTGGACGCCGCGCGCCATGAGGAACGCGCCCCGCAGGTGCACTCCCATGACCGCATCCCAGTCGCCGACGGACATCTTGAACAGGAGGTTGTCGCGCAGGATGCCCGCGTTGTTGACCAGCACCGTGGGGGCGCCGAGGTCGGAGGTGACCTTCGCGATGGCCGCGGTCACCGACTCCTCGTCTGAGACATCGGCGCCGACCGCGAGGGCGGTGCCGCCCGCCTCGGTGATCGCGGCGACCGTGTCCGCACTGGACTCCTCGGTCAGGTCGAGCACGGCGACGGCGAGGCCGTCGGAGGCCAGACGCGCCGCCACGGCCGCGCCGATCCCTCGACCTGCTCCGGTCACAATTGCGGTTTTACGCTCGCTCACTGGTCCACCTTTCGTCGACTGCCAGGACTCTCAAGTTCTACCAGTGCGTAGGATCGGGCCCGATCCACATCCCTACCAGTGGAAACAGGAGTTGTATGTCTGCGCTGACAACCGATCTGGGGTCGCCCGGCCAGGCGGTCGGAACGGCTGTCCTCGTACTCGCCGCCGGTGCGGGTACGCGAATGAAATCCACCGTCCCCAAGGTTCTGCACTCGATCGGTGGGCGCACGCTGCTCGCGCACTCCCTGCACGCAGCCGCCGGTCTCGACCCCGACCATCTCGTCGCGGTCGTCGGCCACGCCCGCGAACGCGTCACCGCCGCCTGCGACGAGGTCGCCGCCGTACTCGGCCGACCGATCGCCGCCGCGGTGCAGGAGACACAGAACGGCACCGGCGGAGCGGTGCGCGCCGGGCTCTCGGCGCTCCCCGAGGACTTCACGGGCGTGGTCGTCGTGACCGCGGCCGACGTCCCGCTGCTCTCCGGCGACGCGCTGCGCACCCTGCGCGAGCACCACGTGTCGACCGGCTCACAGGTCACGCTGATGACCTCGACCGCACAGGACCCGACCGGCTACGGACGCGTGCTCCGCACCCAGGACGGTGAGGTCACCGAGATCGTCGAGGAGCGGGACGCCACGCCGCAGCAGCGGCTGATCACCGAGGTGAACTCCGGCGTCTACGCATTCGACTCGGTCTTGTTGGCGGCCGCGTTGGCCGACCTCGACGACGACAACGCCCAGGGCGAGATCTACCTGACCGACGTGGTCGCGATCGCCCGCGGCATGGACAAGACGGTGCACGCCAACCGAATCGACGACGCACTGCTGGTCGCCGGCTGCAACGACCGCCTGCAGCTGAGCACCCTCGGGGCGGAGTTGAACCGGCGCGTCGTGGCCGGCCTGATGCTCGACGGCGTCACGGTGGTCGACCCCGCGACCACGTGGGTCGACGTCGAGGTCCGGGTCGCCGCCGACGTCACGCTGCTGCCCGGCACCCAGCTGCACGGCACCACCGCGATCGCCGCACACGCGGTGGTCGGACCCGACACCACCCTCACCGACGTCGAGGTCGGCGAGGGCGCCACGGTGATCCGCACCCACGGCAGCGAGTCACGGATCGGGCCGGGAGCCCAGGTCGGGCCGTTCGCCTATCTGCGACCGGGCACCGATCTGGGCGAGGGATCGAAGATCGGCACCTTCGTCGAGACGAAGAACGCCACCGTGGGCGCCGGGTCGAAGGTCCCGCATCTGACCTACGTGGGCGACGCGACCATCGGTGAGCAGTCGAACATCGGCGCCTCGAGCGTGTTCGTCAACTACGACGGGGTGTCGAAGAACCGCACCACCGTCGGCTCGTATTGCCGCACCGGATCGGACAACATGTTCGTCGCTCCGGTGACCGTGGGTGACGGCGCGTACACCGGGGCCGGTACGGTGCTCAGGCAGGATGTTCCCCCGGGTGCCCTCGCGGTGTCGGGTGGGGCCCAACGCAACATCGAGGGGTGGGTCGCCGAGAAGCGCCCCGACACCCCATCGGCACACGCGGCAGCGCGTGCTCGGGCAACAGGTACGAACGGCGCGGGCGACGACGTCGCGTCCGGCACACCGAAAGAGATGGACGAGCAGTGAACTGGACCACGGACAACCAGAAGAACCTGATGCTGTTCTCTGGTCGGGCACATCCCGAACTGGCCGCGGCGGTCGCAAAGGAACTCGGCGTCTCGGTGACCCCGCAGACCGCACGCGACTTCGCCAACGGCGAGATCTTCGTCCGCTTCGAGGACTCGGTCCGCGGCTCGGATGCTTTTGTGCTGCAGAGCCATCCGGCGCCGCTGAACACGTGGCTGATGGAACAGCTCATCATGATCGACGCGCTCAAGCGTGGATCGGCCAAACGCATCACCGCGATCCTGCCGTTCTACCCCTACGCCCGCCAGGACAAGAAGCACCGCGGCCGGGAGCCCATCTCGGCCCGCCTCGTGGCCGACCTGCTCAAGACCGCGGGCGCCGATCGCATCATCACCGTCGATCTGCACACCGATCAGATCCAGGGCTTCTTCGACGGCCCGGTCGATCACATGCACGCCCAGGGTCAGCTCGCCGAGTACGTCAAGCACAAGTACGGCACCGAGAACGTGACCGTCGTGTCGCCGGACTCCGGCCGCGTGCGCGTGGCCGAGAAGTGGGCCGACTCGTTCAACGGCGCGCCATTGGCGTTCATCCACAAGACGCGGGATCCGTTGGTGCCCAACCAGGTCAAGTCCAACCGTGTGGTCGGTGACGTCGAGGGCCAGATCTGTGTCCTGATCGACGACATGATCGACACCGGTGGCACCATCGCCGGCGCCGTGCGCGTGCTCAAAGACGCCGGTGCCGGAGACGTCATCATCGCGACCACCCACGGGGTGTTCTCCGATCCGGCCGCCGAGCGCCTGGCGTCGTGCGGAGCGCGCGAGGTCATCGCCA
Organism: Williamsia maris; assembly: GCF_024171815.1. Lineage (GTDB taxonomy): Bacteria > Actinomycetota > Actinomycetes > Mycobacteriales > Mycobacteriaceae > Williamsia_A > Williamsia_A maris. The sequence goes on from NZ_JAMTCJ010000001.1 coordinate 341,214, forward strand.
CCGACACCCTGCCGATAGCACCCGAGAAGCGGTTCGAGAACCTCACGGTCCTCTCGATCGCCCCGCTGCTCGCCCAGACGATCCAGCAGGTCTTCGAGAACGGCTCGGTCACAAGCCTGTTCGACGGCAACGCCTGAGTCGCGTCGTGTCCGCGACCATCTTCCACAACCCGAAGTGCTCGACCTCGCGTAAGGCGCTCGCCCGGTTGCAGGACGCGGGCATCGAACCCGAGATCGTGCGGTACCTCGACACCCCGCCGACCCGGACCGAGTTGGTCCGCCTCATCGCCGACGCCGGCATCGAGGTCCGCGCCGCGGTGCGCAGGCGGGAGCCGTTGTTCGCCGAGCTCGCTCTCGCCGACGCATCGGACGACGCGCTGCTCGACGCGATGGCCGAACATCCGCGGCTCATCGAGCGGCCGTTCGTCGTCACCGACAGGGGCACGCGCCTGGCGCGGCCGGTCGAGTCGATCGACGAGATCCTCTAGATCCGATCTCCGCAGCTCTCGGCACCGCACGCGCCTGAACTGGGCGTATTGCCCGAATCGACGCCGAAGGCCCCCTCTGGCCATCCCTTTCTCGCCGTGTTACAACGGTGTTACTGGTAGTTGCATGTACTAAGTAACCGAGCCTGGGGAGGCTGTGATGTGCGGAATCACCGGATGGGTGTCCTTCGATCGAGACCTGTCGACCGAGCGGGCGACCCTCGACGCCATGACCGCCACGATGGCCTGTCGTGGGCCTGACGGATCAGGCACCTTCGTCGACGGTCACGCCGCACTCGGTCACCGACGCCTCGCGATCATCGATCTCCCCGGCGGTACGCAGCCGATGACCGTCAGCACCCCCGCCGGTGCCGTGGCGATCGTCTACAGCGGTGAGACCTACAACTTCACCGAGTTGCGCCGCGAGTTGATCGGTCTCGGACACGGTTTCACCACCGACAGCGACACCGAGGTGGTGCTGCGCGGCTACCTCCAGTGGGGCACCTCCCTGGTGGAACGCCTGAACGGGATGTACGCGTTCGCGATCTGGGACGGGCGCGACGAGAAGTTGGTCATGGTGCGCGACCGGATGGGCATCAAACCGTTCTACTTCTACCCCACCCGCGACGGAGTCCTCTTCGGCTCCGAACCGAAGGCGATCCTGGCCAACCCGCTCGCGCGGCGGGTGGTGGACACCGCTGGTCTGCGCGAGTTGTTCGCGATGACCAAGGCGCCGGGATGGTCTCTGTGGCAGGGGATGTCAGAGGTCCTGCCGGGAACGGTCGCGACGCTGACCAGTCGCGGACTCGACACCCGCACCTACTGGAAACTCGACGCGCGCGAGCACACCGACGACCGCGAGACCACCGTCGAGCGGGTCCGTGAGCTGATGACCGACATCGTCGACCGCCAACTCGTCGCCGATGTCCCGAGATGCGTCCTGCTGTCGGGCGGTCTGGATTCGAGCGCGGTCACCGGGTTGGCCGCGGCCCGCCTCGCCGAGCAGGGCGAGCGGTTGAACACCTTCTCGGTCGATTTCGCCGACCTCGAGGACAACTTCCAGCCGGACGAGATGCGCGACACCCCCGACTCCCCCTACGTGCGGGAGGTCGCCGAACTGGTCGGCTCCGATCATCGCGACGTGGTTCTCGACTCCGCCGAGCTGACCGACCCGGCGGTGCGTCGCGCGGTCGTCTCCGCCCGTGACATCCCCGGGGGCATGGGCGATCTGGACAACTCGCTGTACCTGCTCTTCAAGGCGATCCGCGAGCGGTCGACGGTGGCTCTGTCGGGCGAGTCGGCGGACGAGATCTTCGGCGGCTATCGCTGGTTCCACGACGAGACCGCCCGCAATGCCGACACCTTCCCGTGGCACGCGTTCAGCAGCTCGTTGACGAGCAACCGACTGGCGCTGCTCACCCCCGACCTGCGCACGAAACTCGATGTCGACGGCTACATCCGCGATCAGTACGCCACCGCACTCGACGCCGTCGAGCAGCTCCCGAACGCGTCGGATTTCGAGCAGCGGATGCGGGCGATCTGTCACATGCACCTCACCCGGTTCGTGCGGATGCTGCTCGATCGCAAGGACCGGGCGTCGATGGCGGTGGGCCTCGAGGTGCGGGTGCCGTTCTGTGATCACCGGCTCGTCGAGTACGTCTACAACACCCCGTGGTCACTCAAGTCGTTCGACGGGCGCGAGAAGAGTCTGCTACGGCACGCGACGAAACACGTTCTGCCACAGTCGGTCATCGAGCGGGTCAAGAGTCCCTACCCGTCCACCCAGGATCCCCGGTATGCGGCGGCGCTGCAGGAACAGCTCCGCGAGGTCCATGCCGATCCGCACAACGCGATCTTCGAGATCATCGACCGGGCCGCCTTGGGCGAGGTCATCACGGCCGAGACCGCGTCCATCACCGGCGATGTGCGCACGGCGATGGACCGGGTCCTCGACATCTACCACTGGATCGACATCTACGCGCCCGACCTCCAGGTGGCCTGACCCTGCCCTCGGTCAGATGGTGGCGGGCGGCGGCAGCGGGCGCTGGATGGACGGGATCGCCACGGCCGCCAGGGCCGGGATCAGCTTCGCGGCTGCGTGCAGGTGATCGAAGTAGTCGCGCCATCCCACGACCAGGCCGTCGCGGATCTCGAACCGACCGCACACCCAGAACTGCCAGTGCAGGCGCCCGAGGCTCAGTTCGTCGATGCGTTCGGTGAGGACGGTGTCGCCGTCGGCGGAGACATTGAGAAACCGGACGCCGAAACCCACCGGCCCGTCGAGACCGCGCAGCACCTTCACCGTGCCTGCGTGACGCAGCGTCGGCCATCCGACGTTGGTGTAGACGAGGTCGGGGTGCAGCAGCGCGATCGCGGCGGCGGAGTCACCGGCGGCCATCGCGGTGAGGAAGTCGACGGCCACGTCGGCCGCGGTCGGGATCGCTGTGGGGGTGCTCATCGTGCGATGGTCGCATGACCGAGGGCTCACTGCGGTGGCATGTGCGCCCGCATCGACGGAACCGCCGCACCGAGGAGTCCCCGCGAGATCGCCCGCACGAGGGCGATCCGCCCCACCTCGTCGTGCCAGCGGACGATCTTGCCGTCATCGACCTCAGCGGTACCCCGCACCGCGACCTGGATGCGCAACCGACCCCGGATGAGCGCATCGGTGCGCTCGGTGCGGACCGTGCTCCCGTCGCGCGTGACCTGATGGACGACGACGTCGAAACCCCAGGAGGAGCCGGCGATGCGGTGCAGCCTGCGCATCACCGCAGCCCGACCGCGACGGGCACCGGAGTGACCGACGCGGTACTCGACCTGCGGTGCGAGCATCTGCTCGGCGACATCGGGGTCGGCGAGCGCGAGGGATTCGAGGAACCGGATGGCCACGTCCTCCGGCGACCACAGCAGACAGTCGACGACCGACCCGCCACGACGGATGCGGTCGGGGTCGCTGCGCTGGGGATACACACCGGCCATGCTCCGCCCGGTCCGCGACACGGCCACGAACTCGACATGACGCGTGGGCGAACAGTGGATGTGACACGCCTGAGAATCGTCGGTTAGGCTGTCCGACGTTGTCCCGGCGAGGGCGGATCCATCGTGGTCCCCGTTATCGGCGTGGCGGAGTTCTCCGTGTGGACCCAGGTCTGCTGTGGAGGTCGCGGCCCGTTGTCCTCTCGCCTCGACCGACATGACCACCACACGTTCAGGAGAACATCATGGCCACCACGGCAAACCCGCTCACCGTCACCACGCGCACCGAGCGCGGCAAGGGCGCCGCCCGTCGCGCGCGCCGTGCCGGCAACGTCCCGGCCGTCCTCTACGGCCACGGCACCGATCCCCAGCACCTCAGCCTCCCGGCGCTCGAGCTGGCCGCGATCCTGCGTAACAACGGCACCAACGCCGTCATCGACCTCGACATCGAGGGCACCAGCCAGCTCGCGCTGACCAAGCAGGTCGACGTCCACCCGGTGCGCAACTACATCGAGCACGTCGATCTCCTGGTGATCCGTCGCGGCGAGAAGGTCACCGTCGAGGTCACGATCATCGTCGAGGGCGATCCCGCCCCCGGCACCCTGGTCACCCAGGACGCCAACACCGTCGAGATCGAGGCCGACGTCATGTCGATCCCCGAGCAGATCGTCGTGTCGGTCGAGGACGCGCAGGTCGGCGTCACGATCAGCGCCTCGGATCTCGAGCTGCCCGAGGGCGTCACCCTCATCACCGATCCCGAGACCCTGATCGTCGCCGTCAACCAGGCGCCGACCCAGGAAGACCTCGAGGCCGAGCTGGATCAGGATCTGCTGCCCGACGAGACCGAGGGCGACGAGGACGCCGAGGGCGAGGGCGACGCGGACTCCGAGTCCAAGGACGACTCGACCGACGAGTAGGTGCGTCTGGTCGTCGGCCCGGGGAATCCCGGGCCGCGCTACGCGGCCACTCGACACAACATCGGTATGACCGTGGCCGATGCGCTGGTCGAGCGGGCCTCGGAGCGGTACAAGGTGCACAAACGCTCCGGCGCCGACATCGCGACGGTGTCGGTGGCCGGGACGTCTGTGCTCGTCGCCCGACCACGGGTGTTCATGAACGAGGCCGGTCGCCAGATCGGTCCGCTGGCCTCGTTCTTCTCCATCGCGCCGAACGACGTCATCGTCGTGCACGACGAACTCGACATCGACTTCGGTCTGGTCCGTCTCAAGCGCGGTGGCGGCGAGGGTGGTCACAACGGGCTGCGGTCGATCTCGGCGGCGCTCGGCTCACGCGACTACCTTCGTGTGCGTCTGGGTATCGGACGTCCGCCCGGACGCCAGGACCCGGCCGATTACGTGCTCAAACCGTTCGCCTCCGCACAGCGCACCGAGGTGGACCTGTTGGTGGAGAACGGCATCGACGCCGTCGATCTGCTGCTCACGACAACGTTGGAAGAAGCTCAGAACCGCGTACACGCGTGGTGAGACGAACGAGGGGGATGCATGGTCGCCATCAAGGTCAACGAAGGTAATCCGAACGTCGCGATGCTGGGGATCGGCGCGTACCGCCCGAGCCGGATCGTGAGCAACGCCGAGGTGTGCGAAACGCTGGACTCCTCCGACGAGTGGATCTACGAACGCAGTGGGATCCGCAACCGTCGCTACATCAGTGGCGACGAGACGGCCAAGTCGATGGCCATCGCCGCGGCCGAGCGTGCGATCGAGAACTCCGGCGTGCCCAAGGAGAAGATCGGTGCGATCCTCCTGGCCACGTTGAGCTGGAAGACGAAGATCCCGCACGGCGCACCGCAGATCGCCTTCGAGCTGGGCATCAACGGCATCCCCGCGTTCGACATCGCCTCGGGCTGTGGCGGGTTCGGTTACGGGCTGGGTATCGCGACCGACATGGTCCGCGCCGGTTCGGCCGAGTACGTCGTCGTGATCGGTGTGGAGACGCTGTCGGTCGTGCTCGACCCCACCGACCGCAACACCGCCTTCATCTTCGGAGACGGCGCGGGCGCGGTCGTCGTCGGACCGAGCGAGGTCAACGGCATCTCCCCCACCGTGTGGGGCAGCGACGGTGAGAACGCCGAGGCGATCGGTCAGAGCTACGACATCATCGAGTACATGGATCGCGCCGAGGAGTTCCAGTCGCGTGATCCGGAGACCGATCCGGTCGAGCGCATGGTGGTCACCATGCAGGGATCGCGCGTGTTCCGCTGGGCGGCGATCACCCTGCCGAAGGCGTTGGCGTCGACGCTGGAGCTGTCCGGGGTCACCGCCGAGGACATCGAGGTGTTCGTCCCGCACCAGGCCAACGCGCGTATCAACGAGCTGATGCGCAAGAACCTGGGTCTGCCCGACGATCTGCCGATGGCCAACGACATCGAGAACACCGGCAACACCTCGGCGGCCTCGATCCCCCTCGCGATGGAGGAGATGCTGGCCAGCGGCAAGGCCAAGGGTGGCCAGACCGCGTTGCTGCTCGGCTTCGGTGCCGGTCTCAGCTACGCCGGCCAGGTCGTCACGCTCCCCCCGGCCCCGAAGATCACCAGCTTCTGACGTTTCCGCTCGATCCGTAGCAGTTCGTGACGCTCTTCGACACGAACTGCTACGGGTTCGTACCGCCTGCGAAATTTGGGTCTGACCTGGGGGTTGAGTAGCCTCGACAGGTGAGTTCCAGTCCCGACACCGTCGCCCGCGAGGTCGCCCGTCGTCGAACCTTCGCCATCATCTCCCACCCCGACGCCGGCAAGTCCACGATGACCGAGGCGCTGGCCCTGCACGCGCGGATGATCTCCGAGGCCGGGGCCATCCACGGCAAGGCCGGCCGCAAGTCGACCGTCTCGGACTGGATGGAGATGGAGAAGGCGCGCGGTATCTCGGTGAGTTCGACTGCGCTGCAGTTCAACTACGAGGGCAACGTCATCAACCTCGTCGACACCCCCGGCCACGCCGACTTCTCCGAGGACACCTACCGGGTGCTCACCGCCGTCGACGCCGCGGTGATGCTCATCGACGCCGCGAAGGGTCTCGAGCCCCAGACGCTCAAGCTGTTCCAGGTGTGCCGCCACCGCGGCGTGCCGGTGATCACCGTCATCAACAAGTGGGACCGGCCCGGCCGCTCCCCGCTCGAGTTGATCGACGAGATCAGCGAACGCATCGGCCTCACCCCCACCCCGCTGTTCTTCCCCGTCGGCATCGCCGGCGACTTCCGCGGTGTCCTCGATCGCCGCACCGGTGAGTACGTGCGCTTCACCCGCACCGCCGGTGGCGCGACCATCGCGCCCGAGGAATTCCTCGACGCCGAGCACGCGGCGCAGCGCGAGGGCAGCGACTGGGAGGCCGCCGTCGAGGAGAGCGATCTGCTCTCGGAGATGGGTCAGGATCACGACGAGGAACTGTTCCTCGCGGGTGAGACCTCGCCAATGATCTTCGCCTCGGCCGCACTGAACTTCGGTGTGCGCCAACTCCTCGAGGCGCTCGTCGAACTGGCCCCGCCGCCCACCGGCCGCGAGGGCATCGACCACCACGAGCGCGAGGTCACCGACCCGTTCAGCGCCGTGGTGTTCAAGGTGCAGGCGGGAATGGACTCCTCGCACCGAGATCGCCTGGCGTACATGCGGATCGTCTCCGGCGAGTTCGAACGCGGCATGGTCGTCACCCACGCCCAGACCGGCAAACCGTTCACCACCAAGTACGCGCAGGCCGTGTTCGGTCGTGACCGGTCCACCGTCGACACCGCCTACCCCGGCGACGTCGTGGGCCTGGTCAACGCGATGGCGCTGGCCCCCGGGGACACGCTCTACACCGACGAACTGGTGCAGTACCCGCCGATCCCGTCGTTCGCGCCCGAGCACTTCGCCGTGCTGCGCGCCGAGAGTGCGGGCAAGTACAAACAGTTCCGCAAGGCCATGGACCAGCTCGATTCCGAGGGCGTGGTCCAGGTGTTGCGCAACGAGGTCCGTGGCGACGCCTCACCCGTGCTCGCCGCGGTCGGGCCGATGCAGTTCGAGGTCGTCACCGCTCGGATGAAGACCGAGTTCGGCGTCGAGACCTCCGTGCAGAACCTCCCCTACGGACTCGCGCGGCGCACCGATGCCGAGAGTGCCGACGAGCTGGGCCGACAGCGCGGGGTCGAGGTGTTCACCCGTACCGACGGCGCCATCCTCGCCCTGGTCAGCGACAAGTGGCGTCTGCAGTACATCGAGAAGGAACACCCGAAGCTGACTCTGGAACCCCTTGTCGCGGCAGCGGATTGATCGACTCCCGCTAGTCGCTCTCGCGCTGGTCGTCGCCGTGGCGACCGGCTGCGCGTCGGCGACAACGGGCACGTCCCGCCCACCCGCGAGAGCGAACACCTCGTCGGCACCGACATCGACGGCGCCCACCCCGACCGGCGACCGCGTCGCCGACGAGCGGTGCACCGACAAGCCCCCGACCGGTCAGCTCACCCAGTCGCCCGGCGGAATCCTGTTCCGGACCGGGCGCGTCTTCGTCGACGTGGCACGCCTCGCGCCCGCCGCCGCGCCCGGCAACGTCGCCGACCCCGACCCGGACACCGACGACACCTCGGGTGACGGATGCCATGCATTCCCCAAGTGGGGCAACGACGATCCCCTCGTACCCCCGGACAGCGCGCTGTTCGTGTTCAAGAGCGCGGGCACGAACGGCGTACAGATCGAGGCACCGATCGCCGAGTTGGTGTCGCGCCGCGACGTGACCGCGCAGATCGGTGTGGTGGCCGAGGGCCGGTACTTCCAGGCCATCTCGTGCGCGCTGACGATGAGCTCGTTCACCGAGGACACCGCCGCGGGATCCTTCACCTGTCCGAACGCCGTTCTCGTGCAGGGGAACCCGTTCAGGCCCGACGACGCCATCGACCCGACCGATCAGCTACCGGAGCCGCAGGCGCCGCTCCCGCCGATCGGGATACCGGGGACCGTGGCGCCCGACGCGGCGTCGACCGCCGTGCTGTCCGGGTGGTTCGAACTCCGCAGGTGACGACGCCTCAGATGCTGCCGACGATCCGCTCGACCTCGGCCGGGTCGACATCGTCGACCTGCGCGGGCGAGAACGCCGGGTTGCGATCCTTGTCGACGAGGACCGCTCGGACTCCCTCGGCGAAATCGGGGGTGGCGCAGATCCGTTCCGCGGCATGGAGTTCTCGCTCGAAGCACTGATCGAGCAACGACGAGTCACCGATCTCGATCAGCCGGGCCGCCACCATCAGACTGGTCGGCGAGGCCGACTCCATCAGCGACACCATCTGCTGGGCCCATTCCGCCTGCTGCTCCGACGCACTCGATGCCGCGCCGCGCAGACCACCCAGGATCGCGGGGACCGAACTGTCGGCAAAATATTCGGCGATGTTCTTCAACGGGATCTCGGTCGGGGCCGGGGCGGACGAGGTCAGGACCTCGACCAGCGGTGCGCCCGAGCGGATCGCGTCCGCCACCTCGGCGAGACCCTCGGTCGGGACATGGTGCGTGGCCAGGCCGACCGTGACTGCGTCGGCACCGGTGATGCGGGCTCCGGTGAGTCCCAACCACATCCCGACACCCGCGGGCAGGCGCGGCAGGAAGTAGGTCGCACCGATGTCGGGGAAGAACCCGATCGCCGTCTCCGGCATCGCCATCACGGCTTTGTCGGTGACGACCCGGACCTCGCCGTGCACGCTGATCCCGAGCCCGCCGCCCATCGCGGCGCCGTCGATCAGCGTGACGTAGGGCTTGGGATAGTCGGCGATCAACTGGTCGAGGGTGTACTCCGAGGCGAAGTAGTGGCTGATCGCCGCGGCGTCACCGTCGACCGCGTTGTCGCGGATCGCCCGGATGTCACCACCGGCGCAGAACGCCCGGTCCGACGCCGACGTCACGAGAACCGTGGACACCGACGGATCGTCCGCCCACCGGATCAGCACCTCGTGCATGTCGTCGATCATCGACTGGTCGAGGGCGTTGAGTGCCCGTGGCCGATCGAGGACTATCTCGCCGACTCCGTTGGCAACCGAGGACTGAATGTAGGACATGCAAGTACCGTACTATCCCCATTCTTCGGCGAGTTCCATCCATTCGACCTCGGCGGTCTCCTTCTCGGCCACGACGGCCGTCAACTCCGCGTCGAGTTCGCGCAGGCGTTGCGAATCGGTGGCGGACGCGGCCAGCAGTGCGTGCAGCTCGGTCTCGCGGGTGTCGAACTTCGCGATCTGCCGCTCGAGCCGCTTCATCGCCTTCTGCGCGTCGCGCTCTGCTCCTGCATCGCGCACCGGTGCGGCGACCGCGCCGTCGGCACGTCCCGCGACCGACGACACCGGGGTGCTGTTGTCGCCCTGCCGCGCTCGTCGCTGCAGATAGGACTCGATGCCGCCGGGCAGGTTGGTCAGTCCACCGTCGCCGAACAACGCCCAGGTGCTGTCGCAGATCCGCTCGATCAGGTAGCGGTCGTGACTGATGACCACCATCGTCCCGGCCCAGCCGTCGAGGATGTCCTCGAGTTGCTGCAGGGTGTCGATGTCGAGGTCGTTGGTGGGCTCGTCGAGCAGCAACACGTTGGGCTGTGCCATCAGTACACGGGTCAACTGCAGGCGACGCCGCTCGCCACCGGAGAGGTCACCGACCGGGGTGCGCTGCCGGGCGGGTGAGAAGCCGAGGCGTTCGGCGAGCTGGCCCGCCGAGATCTCCTTCTCCTGCTTGGTTCCCGCGCCGATGGTGATGCGTCCGGCGACGTCCTCGACCGCCTCGAGCACCCGCATGTCGGTGGGCAGGTCGTCGAGTTCCTGACGCAGCCACCCGATCGACACCGTGGTGCCCTCCTTGCGACGACCGGGGTCGACGGGCACCTCGCCGGCGAGCGCGCGCAGAAGCGTCGTCTTGCCGGAGCCGTTGATGCCGACGAGACCGATCCGCTCGCCCGGCTGCAGACGCCAGGTCAGGTCCTCGACCAACACCCGGTCGTCCGGGGTGCGGAGGGTCGCGTCCTCGAGTTCGATGACGACGCGACCGAGTCGGCGCTTGGCGAAGCTCGACAACGCGACGCTGTCGCGGACCGGGGGCACATCGGCGATGAGCTTCTCGGCAGCCTCGATCCGATACTTGGGCTTGGAGGTCCGGGCGGGCGGGCCGCGGCGCAGCCAGGCCAGTTCCTTGCGCGCGAGGTTGCGGCGACGCTCCTCGGCGGCGTCGGCCAGGCGCCCACGCTCGGCCCGGGCGTAGATCCAGTCGTTGTATCCGCCTTCGTATTCCGTCACCGAGCCGTGCGCGACCTCCCACGTGCGGGTGGCGACGGTGTCGAGGAACCAGCGATCGTGGGTGACGACCACCAGCGCACTGCGACGGTTGACGACGTGGTCGGCGAGCCACTGCACACCCTCGACGTCGAGATGGTTGGTGGGCTCGTCGAGGATCAGCAGGTCGAGATCCTGTACGAGAGCCGCGGCCAGGGCGACACGACGTCGCTGTCCGCCGGAGAGTTCCTCGACGCTGCGCTCGAGTCCCCCGTCGAGGCGGTCGATCCCGATGCCGGCCAGCACCGCGCGCACACGCACGTCCGACGCCCACTCGTGCTCGGGGATGTCGAGCGGTCCCAGGACGACGTCGCCCACGGTCGCGCCGGGAGGGAGCACACCGCGCTGGGTGACCACGGCCATCCGCAGGCCACCGACCCGCGACACCCGCCCGGAATCGGGTTCGGTGATGCCGGCGAGGATCTCGAGCATCGTGGTCTTGCCGCCGCCGTTGAGGCCGACCACACCGATGCGTTGGCCTTCTTGCACACCGAGACTCACCGACTCGAGGAGCGGCGCGATGCCGAAGCTCTTGCTGATCTTCTCGGCGTTGACGAGGTTGGTCATCGGGTCCTGTCGTTCGTGGTGCGCCGGTACGGCGTCATCGGTCGTCGTCGACGAGACGTGCGCCGGGAACCGGCCCGGAGGCGATGCGCACCGATCGGCACACCCCGGCCCCGGACAGTTCGGCGGCGACGTCGACGGCGTGGTCGGAGTCGGTGCAGAGGAACACACACGTGGGGCCGGAACCCGAGACGATGCCGGCGATCGCGCCGGCATCGGTACCGGCGCGCAGGGTCCGGCGCAGGGTCGGCATCAGCGACACCGCGGCCGGCTGCAGGTCATTGCGCAGCAGCGGCGCCAGCCGGCGCGGGTCACCCGCGGCGAGCGCCTGCATCAGTTGGTCCGGATGCGAGGCGCGGGAAAGACTTTCGTTGCGGCGCAGCGTGTCGAGCTCGCGGTACACGTCCGGCGTGCTGAGCCCCCCACCGGCGATCGCGATGACCCAGTGGAACTCACCGCGCGACAGCACGCTCATCAGGTTCTCACCGCGTCCGCTCCCGAGAGCCGTACCGCCGTGCAGCGAGAACGAGACGTCACTGCCCAGATCGGCGGCCATGGCGTACATCTCGTCGCGCGTGGGTTCGACGCGCCACAGCCGGGCCAGGCCGACCAGCGTGGCGGCCGCATCGGCGCTCCCCCCGGCCATGCCGCCGGCGACCGGGATGCCCTTGGTGATCTCGATGGCGACCTCGCCGGTGTGTCCGGTCGCGGCGGCCATGGCGTCCACCGCCGCCCACGCCAGGTTCCGGTGATCGGTCGGCACGACCGCGGCGTGGTCACCACGGACGGTGATGGTGCGCGTGTCGGCGGGGACGATCGAGATCTCGTCGGTCAGCGAGACGGCCTGGAAAACGGTCTCCAGCTCGTGGTAGCCGTCATCGCGCAGGTCACCGACACCGAGGTGCAGGTTGATCTTGGCGGGGACCCGGACAGTGACCGGGCGGGGAACGACGGAGAGCACGACTGCCAAGACTACTGGGCGCGGCGAGCTAGGACGAACCGGCGAGGCGCACGAAATCGGCCACCTCGAGGCGTTCGCCGCGCAGCGACGGGTCGATGTCGGCGGCCCGGAGTCGGCGTTCGGCCTCGGTGGCCGACCCGGCCCATCCGGCCAACGCGGCGCGCAACGTCTTGCGGCGCTGGGCGAAGGCGGCGTCGATGACCGCGTAGACCGGGCGTCGGGTCGCGTCGTCGGTGTCCCACGGCATCTCGAGGCGGTCGACGCGCACCAACCCGGATTCCACCTTCGGCTCGGGCCAGAAGACGCCGGCGCCGACCGTCCCGGCCCGTTTCACCGTGCCGAAGAACCGCGCCTTGACGCTCGGTACCCCGTAGATGCGTCCACCGGGTCCGGCCGCGAGGCGTTCGGCCACCTCGAGCTGCACCATGACGAGCACCGTCCGGATCGACGGGAACGTCGCCAGGAGATGCAGCAGCACCGGCACCGCGACGTTGTAGGGCAGGTTGGCCACGACCGCGGTGGGCGCGGCGGGCAGGTCGTGCGCCGCGATGGTCAGTGCGTCGGCCTCGACGACGGTGAGTCGGTCGGCATGGTCGGGGGCGTACTCGGCCACGGTCGTCGGCAGCGCTCCGGCCAGGACCGGGTCGATCTCGACCGCGATCACCTCGCCGACGACGCCCAGCAGTGCCAGCGTGAGCGAGCCCAATCCCGGACCGACCTCCAGCACGACGTCGTCGGAGTCGACCTCTGCCGCGGAGACGATGCGACGCACGGTGTTGCCGTCGTGGACGAAGTTCTGCCCCAACGTCTTGGTGGGACGGATCCCGAGCTCCTCGGCGAGCGTCCGGACCTGGACCGGTCCGAGCAGACGCGGTGGCGTGGGGCTCAGCGAAGGCCCCCGCCGGAGGCGGGAATCACCGAAGACCCAGTTTCGACGAGCAGGACGGCCATGCGCCCCAGCCCTGTGCGGCGAGGGTCTTCTCCGCGACGAAGATCTGCTCCTCACGGCTGGCGAGGTCGGCGCGCGGCGCGAACTCCTGGCCGCCCCAGCGGTCCCAGGTGTTCTGGTCGAACTGCACGCCACCGAAGAAGCCGTTGCCGGTGTTGATGGCCCAGTTGCCGGTCGACTCGCACTGCACGAGCTGGTCCCAGACCGATCCGACCGGGACGAACGGCGCACCCGGCTTGGTGCCGACGTTCACCTCGGCGGCGACGGCCGGGGTGACCTCGGAGGCGCCGGTCTTGATGCGCTTGGTCTCTTTGCCGTTGACGGTGGTGACCGAGTAGGTCACGTTCTGGGTGCCGGGCTTGCCCGGGGTCTTCACGACCTTCTTGCCCGTGATGACGGTCGGGTCCTTGGTCTCCTTGTCCGGCGCCTTCAGCGGCTCGGTCTCGGTGACCTCTTCGGTGCGGACCCGGGTGACGTTGATGGCCATGTTCGCGGCGATCGGGGTGTCGGCGGCCGGGGTGACGGCATCCTGGCCGGCCAGCGGGTTGCCCAGGTCGGCGAGCAGTTCGCCGACCGTCTTGGCGGCGACCTCCGGGGTGGACCGGACCTTCGCGTCGACGAGGGTGACCTTCTTGGGCAGCGTGACCGCCACGGCGGCCCCGTCCACGGGCAGTGTCTCGGTGCGCGGGGCCTCCACGTCGATCGACGGCGCGGCGAGGTTCTGCTGTGCGAGGGCCTGCTCGACGGTGACGGCGTTGGTCTTGATCTCACGCTTTTTGCCGTCGACGTCGAGGACGATCGTCTTGAGTCGGTGGAAGGTGATCGTCTGTCCGTCGGCGACACCGTCCGACGGCGCGGGGCTCACGAGATCACCCTTCGCGGGGTGGTAGCCCTGATCGGCGAGAACGTCGGAGATGGACGACCGCATGGTCGCGACCGTGACCATCTTCCCGTCCACATCGATGGTGACCGTCTTGTGCATCACGATCCCCATCACGCCTCCGGCGATGAGCGTCAACAGCAGCGCCGCGATGGCGACTCGCACCTTGGTGGAGTTGGAATCGTTGATTCGGGCTAAAAAAGACACACGTCAACTTCTTGTCGGGGACGGGGAGTATCCGTCAGGACTCGGCGGGATCACAGAAGGATAACGGCGGCCTACACCGATGGCAAAGCGATCCGGTAAACCCGCTCGGCGGTGGCCGTGAGATGTCCGGCGAGTGTCTGCGCGTCGGTGTCCCTGAGGTCGGCCAACGCCCGCACCGTGTACGGCAGGCAATACGACTGATTCGGGTGCCCGCGGTAGGGGTGCGGGGTCAGGAACGGGGCGTCGGTCTCGACGAGGAGTTGGTCGTCGGGCACGATGCGCGCGGCGGCCTGCAGTTCGGTGGCATTGGTGAAGCTGACCGTCCCGGAGAAGCTGAGCACGTACCCCCTCTCCACGCACTCGCGAGCGATGGCCTCGTCGCCGGAGAAGCAGTGCATGATCACCGTCTCCGGTGCACCCTCGGCGGCGAGGACGTCGAGCAGATCGCGGTCGGCCTCGCGGTTGTGGATCATCAACGGCTTGCCGACCTCCTTGGCGAGGTCGATGTGCCACCGAAATGCCTCGTGCTGTTGCTGTTTCGACGCGCAGTCGTCGGACTTGCCGAGCCAGTAGTAGTCGAGACCGGTCTCGCCCACCGCGACGACCCGCGGATGACGCGCCATCGCACGCAGTTCCTCGGCCGTCTCGTCGGTGAGGTCGCCGGCGTGGGTCGGGTGCAAAGCCGTCGCCGCATGGGCACGGTCGTCCCATTCGGCGGCGGCGACGGCCCACCGCGCGTCGACCATGTCGTCGGCCACCGTGACCACCGCACCGACGCCGACACCCTGCGCGTGATCGAGGATCGCGGCGACGGATTCGGGGTCGCGACCACCGCACGCGGCGAGATGGGTGTGGGCGTCGATCAGCGGCGCGAGCGGCTCCGGGTCGGGCGGTGGCAGTCGGGGCTTGCGGCTCACAGATCCACCGTCCCGGTGATGGTCGTCACACTGGTGCCGCCGACCCAGATATCCGACCCATCATCGTCGACGAAAACGCGTCCGGCGCGGCCCAGAGCCGTGCCCTGCGCGGCGACGTAGTGGGCAGGGATCTCGCCGGTGGCGCGCAGCCAGGTGGCGAAGCCGGCGTTCAGGCTCCCGGTGACCGGGTCCTCGGGCACGCCGTCGCCGGGCGCGAACGCCCGCACCTCGTAGTCGGCGCCGACGTCGTCACCGCGGTAGGCCCCGATCAGGCCGACCTCGTGTCCTCCCAGCGCGCCGAAGTCGGGCCGGACCTCGAGCACGCGCTCGCCCGAGGTGAGCATCAGCCCGATCCATCCCGGACCGTTGTCCACCCAGTTCGAGGTCACCACGTCCGACGGCGTCAGGCCCAGGGCTGCACGGATCTCGACGAGGGTGTCGTCGTCCACCGCACCCGACCGCCGCAACGGCGGCGCAGCGAATGCGAGTCGCTCGCCGTCTCGACGAATGGTGATCAACCCCGCGCCGCACTCCTGGACGACGACATCTCCCCACGGGCTGTTTCCGGCCTCGAGCCAGGCGTGCGCCGATCCGAGTGTCGGATGGCCGGCGAACGGGAGCTCGCCGCCCGGGGTGAAGATCCGCAGCCGGTAGTCGGCGGCCTGATCGGTCGGGGGCAGGACGAACGTCGTCTCCGACAGGTTCGTCCACCGCGCGAACGCCGCCATCTGCTGATCGTCGAGATCCGTCGCGTCGAGTACCACTGCGACCGGGTTTCCTGAGATCGGACCGGATGCGAAGACGTCGACCTGGGCGAACGGTCGGGTGCGGATGGCCATGGCGTCCATTCTCCCCAGGGGCCGTCCGAGAGTGTCGGTGCGGGTCACACCGGGAGCGGACGCGGAACCGTCGGGCACGACGCCCACGCGTAACGTCCTGGCTCGATGAACCCTGGCGATCTCTCCACAGCTCCGACCGAACCGTCCGGGTCGGTGACGATCAACCGTCTCGTCGATCCGACCGACCCCGACCTGGTGACGCTGCTGATCGCGACCATCGCCGACCTGAACGAGCGCTATCCCGACTACGACCCCGATCCGGTGGTCGCCGACTCCGAGTACTTCGTGGCCCGCCTCGACGGTGCGCCGGTCGGGTGTGTGGGTCTGCGCGACATCGGCGGCGGCCGCGGCGAGATCAAAAGGATGTTCGTGGCGGTCGACGGCCGCCGACGTGGCATCGCAGCGCGACTCGTCACCGCTCTGGAGGAGCGCGCCGCCGAGCGCGGGTTGTCGAGCGTGGTGCTCGAGACCGGCATCCGCCAACCCGAGGCGATCGCGCTGTACCAGGCCATCGGTTACATCCCGATCGACGCGTTCGGCGAGTTCTCCGACAGCCCGCTGAGCAGGTGTTTCGGAAAGACCATCGGCGGCTGAGCCCGTTCAGTGTCCGGTAACCCACGGTTGTCGGGTCGTTCGTGCGGGCGGCCTAGCGTCGCGGCCATGCAGTCGATCGCTCGATGTCGAGCCGTGTTCTCACGACGCAACCTCCGATCCGCGGTCGCCGTGGTACTCACGGTGGGAGCGGTGACATTCGGCCACGAGGCGGCCGGATCGGATTCGGCGTCTGCCGCCCCGCCGCGGCCGGGAGGACAACGCGTGTTCGATCTCCAGGCCCATCGCGGCGGCATCGGACTCACCACGGAATCGACCCTCGCCGGCTTCGACAAGGCGTTGAGACTCGGCGTCAGCACCCTCGAACTCGACACCCAGGTGACCCGGGACCTGCGGGTGGTCGTCTCGCACGACCGGCAGATCTCCGGCGACAAGTGCCGTGACACCGCACCGGCGTTCACCTCGGACCCGCAGTTCCCGTACGTCGGGAAATACATCAAGGACCTCACGCTGGCGCAGATCCGGACGCTCGACTGGGGTACCGACAGCTCTCCGGATTCCCTGAGCAGCAACGCATCGCCGGCGCCCGGATCATCGAGCTGCGGGAGGTCTTCGACCTCATCCGCTCACGCCGCGCGTGGGGCGTGCACCTCAACATCGAGACCAAGGTCGAGGCCGGCTCGCCGGAACAGACCATGCCGCGCGAGCTGTTCGTGGCGCGCGTCCACCAGGAGATCGCCCGGTCCGGACTGGCGCGCCAGGTGACGATCGAGAGCTTCGACTGGGGTGCCCTGCGCGTGATGCATCGTCTCGACCCGCGACTGCCGTTGATCGCGCTGACCAACAAGGACTTCCTGCAGGTGGGGCAACCCGGTCGTTCGCCGTGGCTCGGCGGTCTCGACGCGGACGACTTCGGCGGCGACCTGGTGCGCACGGCGAAGGCGATCCCGGGGGTCACGGCCATCTCGCCGGTCCAGGGCACACCCCAGGACGGCCGCATCGGCGACCCGTCGTTCACGCCCTACCCGGACGCACGGATGGTCGCCGACGCGCACCGCGCCGGGCTGAAGGTCATCCCGTGGACCGTCGACGATCCGGCGACGATGGACCACTTCGTGAAGCTCGGCGTGGACGGGCTCATCACGACTACCCCGACCGGCTGCGCGCCGTGCTCGCTGCCAACGGTCTCGCACTCCCCGCACCCGTCCCGCCGAGCGGGCCCTAACCACCCGCCGAACGTGCCCTAATCCCCCGCCGAGCGGGCCGTAATCCCCCGCCGAGCGGGCCGAACCAGCGCTCAGCCCGACGTCGGCACGGTCGACGGTTTGTTCAGGCACGGTCGACGGGTCGTAAAGGCACGCTCGACGGGTTGTTAAGGCGCGGTCGACGGGTTGTTTGGGCACGGTCGGCGGCTATCGTCGGACCGATGAGTGAGAGCCAGCTCCGCACCGGAACCGCACACGTCGGCGACCTCGACATCTACTACGAGGACATCGGCGACATCGCCGATCCGCCCGTGTTGTTGATCATGGGTCTGAGCGCGCAGCTGACGGTCTGGCCGACCGGGTTCTGCGACGTCCTGGTCGATCAGGGCTACCGCGTCATCCGCTTCGACAACCGCGACATCGGCCTGTCGACCCACCTCGACGGCGTCCGCGTCACCGGCTCGATCCTGCCTCGTCTGGTGAAGACCGAGCTGGGCATCGGCAGCACGGTGCCGTACACCGTCGTCGACATGGCCGCCGACGCGATCGGCGTCCTCGACCACCTCGGCATCGAACGCGCGCACGTGGTCGGTGCGTCGATGGGCGGGATGATCGCGCAGGTCGTCGGCGGCAAGTACCCCGAGCGGGTCTCGTCGTTGGCGATCCTCTTCTCCTCGACCCTGCAGGCATTCCTCCCGCCGCCCGACCCGCGCAAGCTGCTTGCCCTGCTGTCCGGACCGGGCAAGGGCGCGACCCGCGAGGACTACGTCGCCGGGTCCGCAAAGGCATTGCAGACCATCGGCAGCCCCGGCTACCCCCTCAGCGACGACGAGGCGTGGGAGCTGGCCGCGTCGTACCACGACCGCTCGCACGACCCGGCCGGGATCCTTCGCCAGACCAGCGCGGTGATGGGTAGCGGCAGCCTGCGTCGGTACGCACGCGCGGTGACCGCCCCGGCGGTGGTGATCCACGGCAAGGCCGACGGCCTGATGCGCCCGTCGGGCGGCAAGGCCATCGCACACGCGATCGCCGGATCGAAGTTGGTCCTGATCGACGGCATGGGCCACGACCTGCCCGAACCGCTGTGGCCGCAGATCACCGGCGAGCTCATGGCGAACTTCGCCCGAGCCACCACCTCCGCTGACGCACCGTGACCGCGATGACCGGTCCGTCGAGTGGGACCGTCTCGTACTGAGGGTATTTCGCACGCAGTGAGCCGTACGCGTGCTCGGCCACCGGCCCGTCCGGGTGGATCTGGGCGGAACCGTCGACCCGGACCCACCACAGTGCGTTCCAGTCGTCGTCGTAGTGGTCGACCAGCAGACTGACGTTCGGGTTGTCGGCGATGTTGCGCAGCCGACGCAGCGGCGCCCCGGATTTCGGCTTGCCGTCGACCGCGGTGTAGACCACGTCCCCGTCGACGGCGAACACGACCGGGACCAGGTGCGGGAGACCCTCGTCGGACACCGTGGCGAGCCGCGCCACCGGAGCCTGCGCGAACCGCTGCCGTGCTCGGGCCTCGCCGTCGGTCATGCGACCACCCTAAGGCGGCCATCAAACCGGTGGAGCAGCCCCGATAGGCTGGGCGCACCATGGCACCCGCAGCGAAGACTCCTTTCTATGTGACCACGGCGATCGCCTACCCCAACGGCGCGCCGCACATCGGGCACGCCTACGAGTACATCTCGGCCGACGCCATCGCGCGGTTCAAGCGACTCGACGGCTTCGACGTCCGATTCCTCACCGGCACCGACGAACACGGCCAGAAGATGGAACAGACCGCGGCGGCCGAGGGGATCGCGACCCGGGCGCTCGCCGACCGCAACGCCGCGGCGTTCCGCGAGTTGCAGGTCGCGTTGGGCAGCAGCTTCGATCGCTTCATCCGCACCACCGACGCCGACCACCACGTCGCGTCGCAGGCGATCTGGCAGCGGATGGCCGACAACGGCGACATCTACCTCGACAAGTTCGCCGGCTGGTACTCGGTGCGCGACGAGGCGTTCTACACCGACGGCGATCTCACCGTCCGCGACGACGGCACCCGTGTGGCCACCGAGACCCAGACGCCGGTCGAGTGGACCGAGGAGGAGTCCTACTTCTTCCGGCTCTCGGCCTACCAGGACAAGTTGCTCGCCCACTACGAGTCCCACCCCGACTTCATCGGACCGCTGACGCGGCGCAACGAGGTCGCGAGCTTCGTGCGCGGTGGCCTTCGTGACCTGTCGATCTCCCGGACCACGTTCGACTGGGGTGTCGACGTACCCGGTGACGACGCGCACGTGATGTACGTGTGGGTCGACGCACTGACCAACTACCTCACCGGCGTCGGTTTCCCGGACGACACCGAGACCCTCGACAAGTACTGGCCCGCCGACCTGCACATCATCGGCAAGGACATCGTCCGGTTCCACTGCGTCTACTGGCCCGCGTTCCTGATGAGTGCGGGGATCGCACTGCCCAAACGGGTGTTCGCACACGGATTCCTGTTCAACAAGGGCGAGAAGATGAGCAAGTCGGTCGGCAACGTCGTCGACCCCTACGCGCTCGTCGACGAGTACGGACTCGATCCCTTGCGCTACTTCCTGCTGCGGGAGGTGTCCTACGGCCAGGACGGGTCCTACAGTCACGACGCGATCGTGTCGCGGATCAACGCCGACCTCGCCAACGAGCTCGGCAACCTCGCGCAGCGGTCGCTGTCGATGATCGGCAAGAACTTCGACCACGTCGTGCCGACCCCCGGCGAGTTCACCGCCGAGGACACCGCTCTCCTCGAGCGGGCCGACGGTCTACTGGCGCGGGTGCGTGTCGAATTCGACCAGCAGGCACTGCATCTCGCGCTCGAGGCACTGTGGGAAGTGCTGGCCGAGACCAACCGGTACATCTCCGCGCAAGAGCCGTGGAAGCTGGCCAAGACCGATCTCGATCGCACCGGCACCGTGCTCTACGTCTGCGCCGAGGTCGTGCGGATCGTCAGCATCCTGGTGCAGCCGGTCATGCCGACCTCCGGCGGAACCCTGCTCGATCTGCTCGCGATCGGCGTCGAACGACGCTCGTTCGACGCGATCGGCGACCGTCTCGCCGCGGGCACCACGCTGCCGGCCCCGGCTCCTGTCTTCCCCCGGTACGACACCAAGAAGAGCTGAGATGGCCTCCCGGGTCACCGATCTCGGGCCCGGCCGATCATCGACAACACTGCTCGCCGCGCTGCACGAGCGCAGCCTCGCCGAGGGCGTGCCCGGCCCCGCCGGTTTCATCGGGGACTGGCTGGGCGGCGACGCGGTGATCATCCCGTCGGTCGACGTGCGGTCAGGGGTCCGACCGCCGAACGACCCGGCGGGATTCTGGGCGGGATACCTCGCCTATCCGGATCGTCTGGCCGAGGCGGCGTTGCCCGCCGTCGTCGGTGGCGTCTCCCCGAACATGCTCACCCACGAGAACGGTCGATGGTTCCACCATGACGTGACCGGAGCATCATGCCCGGACTGGTTGCGCGCCTTCGTGTCCGACGATCATGGCGTTCCCCCCACACGGGCGTGGTCGACGCGCTGGACCACTCCCCCACGCGCGCCCCACGACACCGCCATCCGCTCGTGCCTCGAGGCCATCGCGGCGGGAGAGGTCTACCAGGCGTGCGTCTGCACCCGCTTCTCCGGAGATCTCACGGGTCGGCCCATCGACTTCTTCGTCGCCGGCGTCGAGGCGATGCGACCCCGCAAGGCGGCGTACGTCGCCGGCGACTGGGGTGCGGTCGCGTCGTTCTCCCCGGAGACCTACCTGCACGTCCACGGCCACGCGGTCACGTCGAGCCCCATCAAGGGCACCGTGCCGTCCGGTGCCGATCCGACATCGCTGTTGTCGTCGGTCAAGGACGTCGCCGAGAACGTGATGATCGTCGACCTCGTGCGCAACGACCTCGGCCGCCTCGCCGTCCCCGGAAGCGTCACCGTGCCCGAACTGCTCGCCGTCCACCCGGCGCCGGGGGTCTGGCATCTGGTGTCGACGGTGGCCGCGACACTGCCCGACGACGTCGGCACCGATGCGCTGATCGAGGCGACGTTCCCGCCGGGATCGGTGACCGGCACCCCCAAGATCCGTGCGCGCGAACTCCTGCAGGGGTGGGAGACGTCGGCCCGCGGGGTCTACTGCGGAGCGGTCGGGGTCGCGACACCCGACGGCGACCTCGACCTCAACGTCGCGATCCGCACGGTGGAGATCGAGCCGGACGGCACGACGGCGCTCGGGGTGGGCGGCGGCATCACCATCGACTCCGACCCTGACCGCGAGTGGCAGGAATGCCTCGACAAGGCCGCCAGCATCATCTCGCTGACGGCACCGGCGCCCTGACTCCTCAGCGACTGTCGAGCACGGCCTGGTACAGCTCACGCTTGCCGGTGGTCGTCGGGGCGGCGACCTGCGCGCACGCGTCCTTGAGGCCTGCGCCGGCGTCGACGAGGACTCCGACGCGTTCGACGAGGGTGTCGAGATCCTGCTCGACGGGCACGGCCCCCTCGATCACGACGGTGATCTCGCCGCGCACCCCGTCGGCGGCCCACCGGGCCAGTTCCTCGAGTGTCCCGCGCTTGACCTCTTCATAGGTCTTGGTCAGTTCGCGGCAGACGGCGGCTCGTCGCGTCGGGCCGAGCACCGACACCGCGTCGACGAGGGTGTCGGCGAGACGGTGTGGGGATTCGAAGAAGACCACGGTGCGGGGTTGTTCGACCAGCTCGCCCAGCCAGGCGCGACGCTGCCCGGTCTTGCGCGGCGCGAACCCGTCGAAGCAGAACCGCTCCACGGGCAGCGCCGAGAGGGCCAGCGCGGTCGTCACCGCCGACGGGCCGGGCAGGCACGTGATCGCGAGACCGGCATCGGCGCAGGCCACGACCAGTCGATAGCCGGGATCGCTGACCGATGGCATCCCCGCGTCGGTGATCAGCAGGACCGTCGCGCCCCCGGTGATCTCGGCGACCAGGGCGGGCGTGCGTTGGGCCTCGACCTGGTCGTAGTAGCTGACCACGCGACCGCCGATGGTGACGCCGAGAGCGCTCGCCAGCGACTTCGCGCGGCGCGTGTCCTCCGCGGCGACCACGTCGGCGGTGGTCAGTGCGGCGCGCAGTCGCGGGGACGCATCGTCGCGCTGCCCCATCGGGGTGGCCGCGAGAACCAGCCGCCCGTTGCCCAGGAGCGCGCCCGCAGCACTGTCATCCGTGATCGTCATCATCGGACAGCCTACGATTGATCGGGTGACCGCAGCCCCGTCGATACACGACACCGCCGATCCGGCGTCCGGCGACGGACGAAACGGGGACGCCACGGCGTGGGAGTACCCGCTCGACGAGGTCGAACCCGCCCGGCTGTACGGCTCGGACGACGACCTCGGCGCGACCGAGGACCTCGGCGATGCGCCGGGCCCCCGCGTCCCCGACCCGGTGTTCGGCGCCACCGACACCCGACGCGGCTGGATCGTCGCGGCGGTCCTGACCGCCATCGCGGCCGTCACCCGGTTCTGGGGACTCAATGTCCCCACTGACGGTGGCACCCCGGTCTTCGACGAGAAGCACTACGTCCCGCAGGCGTGGCAGGTCCTCACCGGAGGCAACTGGATCGAGGACAACCCCGCCTACGGGCTCGTCGTCCACCCGCCCGTCGGCAAGTGGTTGATCGCGGTCGGTGAAGGACTGTTCGGCTACACCCCACTGGGATGGCGGTTCGCCTCGGCGGTCGTCGGAACCATCATGGTGCTGATCGTGTTCCGGCTGACGCGACGTCTGAGCCGCTCGACGCTCATCGGGGCGGTCGCCGCGGTCTTCATGATCTGCGACGGCGTCACGTTCGTGTCCTCGCGCGTGGGCATGCTCGACATCTTCCAGATCTTCTTCGTGCTCGGCGGCCTCGCCGCGCTGGTCGCCGACCGCGACCAGATGCGCTCGCGTCTGCACCGGGTGTGGAGCGAGGGCCGCATCGCGGACTCCCCGTTCGGTCCCCGCCTGGGCTTCCGCTGGTGGCGGTTCGGCGCCGCGGTGCTGCTCGGACTCGGCTGTGCCACCAAGTGGTCGGGCATCTACTTCGTGATGTTCTTCCTGCTTCTGGCCATCGGTTTCGACATCGCCAACCGCAAGGCCTATCACGTGCAGCGGCCGTGGATGGGCACACTGCGTCGCGACGTCATCCCGTCCGGTTTCAGCCTGGGTGTGGTCCCGATCCTGGTGTACCTCGGCAGTTTCGCGCCGTGGTTCGCGAGCGAGACGTCGGTCTACCGCTACGAGGTCGGCAACTCGATCGGCTACGACGGCCCGTTCGCCTGGGTGCCCGGCGCGTTCCGTTCGCTCTGGTACTACGAGGCCGGGATCCTGAAGTTCCACGAGGGCCTGACCAACTCGACGGGCAATCACCACCCGTGGGAGTCGAAGCCGTGGACGTGGCCGATGGGGCTGCGGCCGATGCTCTACGCGGTGCAGAACGGCCCCGACAAGTGTGGTGCCGGCGAGTGCATCCGCGTCCAGATGTTGATCGGCACGCCGGCCATGTGGTGGCTCGCGTTCCCGATGTTGCTGTGGGGGCTGTGGCAGTTCCTGCTCCGCCGCGACTGGCGCTACGCCGTCGTGATCGTCGCCTACGCGGCGTCGTTCCTGCCGTGGTTCCTCAACCTCGACCGGCAGATGTACTTCTTCTACGCCGCCGCGATGGCGCCGTTCCTGATCATGGGGTTGGCGCTGTGCGTCGGTGATCTGCTCGGCGCCGACGGGCGATGGCGGAAGTTCGGCCGGGAGCGACGAATGCTCGGGGTGGTCCTCGCCTCGGTGTACATCGGCCTGGTGATCACCAACTTCATCTGGCTGTGGCCGATCCTCACCGGCCAGCCGATCTCGCTGCACATGTGGAACCTGCAGATGTGGCTGCCGAGCTGGCGCTGAGACAAGAAATCGGTGGCCGTTCTTCCCGCTGAGCGGGAGGAACGGCCACCGATGTCGTCGTCGAGGACTACGGGCGGGCCGGGGCTCCGATGAACCGTCCGTAGATCGCGTCGGTCGTCGCGGTGTTGCTCGCGATGAAGATGCGGTCGATGCTCGTCTGCACCTGCATGTAGCGCAGCGGCAGGTTCTTCAGCTTGTCATCTGCTGCGCGGAACTCGACCCGGTTGGCGAGGTACTTGACGTCGACGGGCACCAACTCGTCGACGGCGGTCCCGGGCGGGTTGACCACGAGCGAGCCGTTGGCCGGGTACCCCAGCGACAGCAGCGAGAGAACCGACTGACCGAACCCGCCGGTGGCGTTGCGCGGACCGAACAGCAGAACCGAGTAGTTCGGTCCCTCACCCGGTCCCGGCGTGATCCCGCCCTGCATCACGAGCGTCACGGCCAGGCGTCCCCGCGCACGGTCGTAGTCGACCGTGGCCGAGCGGATGTCGGTGCTCTTCTTCGCCCCGGGCTTGACCGGTGACTGCACGGTGACCGGCGCCGCCGACGCGGGGGCCGCACACACCCCTGCGCCCACGGCCACGGCGACCCCGAGCGCAGCGGCGACGACCGAACGACGTGCAGTGTGAGACATACGTACTCCTGTGAGCGTTCCCCGACCGGATGTGGTTACCCGCAGTATTGCATCTCTCGTATGCCCTTCGAGCTACATCAAGCCGAAGCCACGGGCGACGTCAGACGGGATGGGCCGCCAGCCACTGCTTGGCGATGTCGGCCGCCTTGGTGCCGTCGGCCGCCTGACCGTTCAGCGCGATGAGGTCATCGGTGGTCAGCTTCGCCGAGACCGCGTTGAGCGTGGTGGTGACGGTGTCGGTCTGCTTCGACTTCTTGATGACGGGCAGCACGTTCTGCGCCGAGAACAACGACTTGTCATCGGTCAGCGCAACCAGCTTGTTCTTGGCGATACCCGGGTCGGTGGTGAAGAGATTGGCCGCCTGGACCTGACCGCTGGTGAGTGCGTTCATCGTGAGGGTGCCGCCGGCGTCGAGCGGCACGAAGCTCTTGAAGTTGACGCCGTAGACGTCCTTCAATCCGACCACACCCTGCACTCGGGTCTTGAACTCCGGCGCCGCGCCCAGCGCGAGTTCTCCGCCGACCGGCGCGAGATCGGACACCTTCGCGAGCTTGAACTTCGACGCGGTGTCCTGGGTGACACAGATCGCGTCCTTGTCCTCGGCGGGCGAGGGCGTGAGACCGACGATGCCCTCGGGCAGCTTCTGGGTGAGCTCGGCGTCCACCGCCTGCGGGGTGGAGGCCGTCGACTTCTCGTCCAGGTATTTCAGGAGCGCTCCGGTGTACTCGGGGACGAGGTCGATCGACGAGTCCTTGAGCGCGGTGAAGTAGACCTCGCGGCTACCGATGTTGAACTGGGTCTTCACCGCAACCCCCTTGGACTGCAGGGCCTGCGCGTAGATCTCACCGACGAGCTGACTCTCGGTGAAATCCGCGGAGCCGATGATGATCTGCGAACCCGACGAGCCCGACTGGTCGGTGTTGCTGTCGAGTGGGTCGCCGCCACACGCCGAGATGGTCAGGACGCTCGCGGCGGCGATGGCCGCCGCGACCAGGGTGGTCTTCTTCATTGCGGTTCTCCTCGGTGTGGTGACGCTGGGTGGTGCGTTGTCGGTGGGATGCGGGGATCGGTGGCCTTCACGTGCCCGGCACCGGGATCGCCGGTGAGGGTCGGGAGCGTATCGACGAGGTCTCGGAACGTCGCAGGCCGGGCGAGATCGTGAATCGGCCGACGAGAGCGAACAGCACCTCGAACGCTATAGCGAGAACCGCGACGAGCAGGGCGCCTGCGGTCATCTTGGTGAAGTCGGCCTCGGCGCGCCCGTCGAGGATGAACCGGCCGAGACCTTGCAACCCGACGTAGGCCGCGACGGTGGCCGTCGACACGATCTGGAGTGTCGCGCTGCGGATCCCGGACAGCATCAGCGGCAGCGCACACGGCAGCTGAACCCGGATCAGGATCTGGGCGCGGGTGTAGCCCATCGCCCGCGCCGCGCCCACCGCTCCCGAGTCGGCGTTCTGGATGCCTGCGTAGGTGCCGGCGAGAATGGGTGGCACGCCGAGCAACACGAGCACCGCGGTCGTCGGGATCAGGTAGACCGCCTGTCCGCTGACGCTCGAGGAGATCAGCAGGAACAGCAGCACCAGGGCGCCGAGGGTCGGCAGCGCGCGCAGGGCGTTGGCCGATCCCACCACGAGTGCCCCACCGCGTCCGGTGTAGCCGATGAACATCCCCAGCGGCACGGCGATCACGAGCGAGATGCCCAGTGCGAGCAGGGTGTAGACGAGGTGGTGTCCGACCTGGGCCGGCACGCCGTCCGGTCCGGTCCAGTGGGAGCTGTCGGCGAACCAGCCGGGCACGTTCACGAGGTCACGATCCGTTCACGCCAGGGGGTGGCGAGCCGGTTGGCCACCTGGATCGCCACGTCGAAGATCACCGCGAGCACCACACACATCACCACGCCGGAGACCAGGGGCCCGTACAGCTGCAGTTGAAGCCCCTGGGTGAACAGGGACCCGAGCTGTGAGATGCCCAGCAGCGCAGCCAGCGTCACGATGCTCACGTTCGACACCACCGCCACCCGCAGGCCGGCGCTGATGACCGGCACCGCCACCGGTAGTTCGACCAGGAACAGGATCTGCCAGGTCCGGTATCCCATGGCGCGTGCGGCGAGAACGGTGTCCACGGGCACCGAGGCGAGTCCGTCGGCGACCACCCGCACGAGCAACGCGACGGTGTAGATCGTCAGCGCCAGAACGACATTGATGGGGTCGAGGATCCTCGTGCCGATGATCGGCGGGAGAAAGATGAACAGCGCCAGCGACGGCACGGTGTAGAACAGGCCCGCGATCCCGACGATGGGGGTGTAGCTGCGTCGCGAGCGATACGCCCACCAGCCCAGCGGTAGAGCGATGAGCAGACCGATCACGGTGGGGACCAACGTCAGCCAGATGTGGCTGACCGTCAGCGACCACACCAGTCCGTAGTTGTCGCCGACCCAGTCGACGATCTTGCTCACGCCGCGCCCTCGCTCGCGCGGGCCCGGCGGATCGCGGCCAGGACGTCGGTGTCGGTCACCGAACCGACCAGCACGCCGTCGTCACCGACGATCACGCAGCGACCGGCCGGGCTCGACAGCGCCGAGTTGAGCAGCTCGCGCAGTGGGCTGCCTGCGCGCGCGACCGTGCCTGCGAGGTTGATGTCGTGTGACTGGACCGGTCGGGTCCCGACCGCGGTGACGTCCACCCAGCCGATGGGTCGGTGGTCGGTGTCGACCGCCAGGGCCCAGCGTCCGTCGATCTCGCCGATCGGCTCACCGACGGTCACCGACGGCTCGGTCTGCGGGACGAGGTCGGCGTCTCCGAATCGAAAACCCAATGAGCGGTATCCCCGTGTGCTGCCGACGAAGTCGGCGACGAACGCGTCGGCCGGGGCCTCGAGCAGTCCGGCGGGTGTCGCGACCTGGGCCAGCCGACCGCCCTGTCGCAGCACGGCGACGCGGTCACCGAGTTTGAGGGCCTCGTCGATGTCGTGGGTCACCAGGATGATCGTCTTCGAGATGTCGCTCTGCAGGCGCAGGAACTCGTCCTGCAGCTGCGCGCGGACGATGGGGTCGACGGCGCTGAACGGCTCGTCCATCAGCAGGAACGGCGGGTCGGTGGCCAGAGCCCTGGCAACGCCGACACGCTGCTGTTGTCCGCCGGAGAGCTGCCACGGGTACCGCTTGGCGAACGTCGCGTCGAGTCCGACACGGTCGAGCAGATCCATGGCCGCGGCGCGGGTCTGCTTCTTGCCGCCGCCGAGCAGTCGCGGCAGTGCGGCGACGTTGTCGACGACGGTGCGATGCGGGAACAGTCCGGCGTTCTGGATGACGTACCCGATACGGCGGCGCAGCGTCACCGCGTCGATGGACGCGGTGTCGGTGCCGTCGAGGGTGATGCGACCGGCCGTCGGGTCGATCAGGCGGTTGACCATGCGCATCGTTGTGGTCTTCCCGCACCCCGACGGGCCCACGAGAACGGTGATCTCACCGCTCGGTGCGGTCAGATCCAATTCGTCGACCGCGACCGTTCCGTCCGGATATGTCTTCGAGACCCGCTCGAACTCGATCATTGTCGTCCTCTGTGGGTATCGGAGTCCGCCGGCCCGTGACACGGCGTCGGATCAAACCGTATCGCGCGCGTGGAGACACCGCCTCCCGATCCCACAGGTCAGCGCAGGGCGCGACCGTAAATCCCGTCGATCCCGAAGAAGCTGCCGGGCTCCGGTGATCGGGTCTTGGTCGACTGGACGTCGAAGTATCGGACGTCGAGGCCGGCGAGACGATCATCGATCGCGGTGAACTCCACCCTGTTGCCGAGGAAGCGGACTCGCACGGGGACTGACGTGGTGATCCCGTCGTTGGCGCGACTGACCTCGAGTCGCGCATCACCGGGCACACCCACCGAGGACAACGCGATCACCGCACCGCCACCGATGTACTTCTGGGGGCCGTAGAGCACCACCGAATAGCCCGGCCCGCCGTTGGCCAGTGGCACCGGCGCCCCACGCAGGGAGATGGTCGCCGACAGTGATCCGGCGGATCGTCCGTAGTCCACTGTCGCGGAGAGGATGTCGATCGCAGGCGCACTGAGCAACGACGGCGGCGAGTACACCGTCACCGGGGCGGCCGAGGCCGGGGCGGCTCCGAGACCGATGCCCATGGCCGCGGCCAGACCGCAGGCGAACGCGAGGGCAGAGCGACGTGGTGTGAACAAGGTGAACTCCCTGAGATGTCCCGACCTCAATTGGTACTGGACAGTACCGATTGTTCGGCTGGAGAACAAGGAGGTGTGCGGGACAAAAGAAACCACTCGCGAACCGGATGGCTCGCGAGTGGCTTCTGTGGTGCGACAGCTCAGCTGGTGGTCGTGCCCGGCCGGGCCTCCCCCGACGGGTCGGCGGCGACCAACGACTCGTCGACCGGCAGATCGTCGGACGGCAACACGTCGTTGGTGTCGTCGGTGGCCGCGATGGTGTTCGCGTGGACGCGCAGCTTGCCGTCGAGATCGTCGGTGCGGTGCTTCTCCGCCAGGATCAGCGGATCACGCCGCAGATCCTTGTACAGCGAGACACACATCAGGATCATCACGATCACGAACGGCAGCGCCGCGATGATCGCCATCGTCTTGATGCCCTGGAGCGCATCGTCACCGCTCACCCACAACAACAGTGCGGCAACGGCACCGGTGAGGACACCCCAGAACACCGTCGTCTTCTTCGTGGGCTCGGGCCTACCGCGCTCGGACAGCGTCGCCATCACCAGCGAGGCCGAGTCGGCGCCGGAGACGAAGAAGATCGCGACCAGCAACATCACCAGGACCGACGCGATGCCCGCCCACGGGAGATTGCCGAGCATGTCGAACAGCTGCGATTCCTCGTTCGGGCTGTTGGACAGGCCTTTTCCGTTCATCTCCTGATTGATCGCGGTACCGCCGAACACTGCGAACCAAACCAGCGAGACCGACGACGGCACGATCATCACGCCGAGCACGAACTGCCGGATGGTACGGCCGCGACTGATCTTGGCCAGGAACATACCGACGAACGGGGTCCAGGAGACCCACCAGGCCCAGTAGAAGATGGTCCAGCCGGCGAGCCATTCCTGACCGGCGGCATCGGTGCTCGCGCCCGATCGTGCGGCGTCGGAGGTGATCTCGTTGAAGTACGAACCCAGCGAGGTGGGGACCACATTCAGGATGAACACCGTCGGTCCGACGACGAAGATGAACACGGCCAGCACGATGGCCAGCACCATGTTGATGTTGGACAACCACTGGATGCCCTTGGCGACACCGGAGACGGCCGACGCCACGAACGCCGCGGTGAGGACTGCGATGACCGCGACGAGCAACAGCTTGCCCGATTCCCCGACGATGTTCAGTTCCTCGAAGCCCGAACCGATCTGTGCGGCACCGAGCCCCAGCGAGGCCACCGTTCCGAACAGGGTCGCGAAGATCGCGAGGATGTCGATGACCTTGCCGCCCCACCCGTTGGCGCGGTCACCGAGCAGCGGGGCGAACACCGCGCTCATCAGCTGACCGCGTCCGCACCGGTAGGTGCTGTAGGCGATGGCGAGTCCGACGACGGCGTACATCGCCCACGGGTGCAGGCCCCAGTGGAACATCGTGGTGGCCATGGCCACTCCGACGTTCTGGCCCTCCTTGCCGGGAGGGGCGTTGACGTAGTGGGTGAGCGGTTCGTTGGCGCCGTAGAACATCAGGCCGATGCCCATGCCGGCGCTGAACATCATCGCGATCCAGCTGATCGTCTTGAACTCGGGCTTCTCGCCGTCGCGACCGAGCGGGATCTTGCCGTACTTGCTGACCGCCAGGAAGATCGCGAACAGGACGAACCCGGTGGCCGACAGGATGAACATCCATCCGAGGTTGTCGGTGATCCACCCGAGGATGTTCGCCGTCACGTCCTTGAGGCCGGCCT
Source organism: Williamsia maris (assembly GCF_024171815.1). GTDB lineage: Bacteria > Actinomycetota > Actinomycetes > Mycobacteriales > Mycobacteriaceae > Williamsia_A > Williamsia_A maris. The sequence goes on from NZ_JAMTCJ010000001.1 coordinate 372,499, forward strand.
TGTCGACCAGACCCCAGATCAGGAACCCGACGATCAGCGCGGCGGTGACGCCGAAGACGACGAAGTCGACACGAAGCGCGTTGGGCTCCGATGACCGTGGATCACGGGTTCCGGTGTCACCACCGTCCCCTGACAACCGTGTTTCTGTAGTCGTAACCATCCCTTTACTGTCGCAGGCTTTGGTTCAGACATTCAAACGAGTCGACAAATGGACATCGACTCGTAACAGTTGCCCGCCCCGCGTCGTCTTGTGTCGACGCAGCTCAGGACCCCGACAGCGCCGTCGCGAGCATGGTGGCGATCGAGGCGTCGTCGAGGCCCATCGCGCGCAGTTCGGCGACGTGCGCCACCGTCATGCGCTGCGCTTTCGCGTCCGCGGAGTCCGATCGCGCCTTCACGAACGACCCGTTGCGGCCTCTCGTCTCGATGACGTCGGCGGCCTCGAGTTCGCGGTAGGCCCGCGCCGCGGTGTTGGGCGCGATCGACAGCTCCGCGGCGAGTGCGCGGACGGTCGGGAGCTTGGTCCCCACGAGCAGATCGCCGGCGGCGACGAGCTCGATGACCCGGCGACGCACCTGCTCGAACGGCGGTTCGGCGGAGTCGGGGTCGATGGTGATGTTCATCTGCAGGCCGTCACAGCAGATCGCGCGCGACCGGGCACGACATGCAGCGCGGACCACCGCGGCCGGAGCCGAGTTCGCTGCCGGCGATGGTGAGGACCTCGATGCCCGAATCCCGCAGGCGCCGGTTGGTCTCGACGTTGCGGTCGTAGGCCACGACGACGCCGGGCGAGATCGCCAGGGTGTTGTTCCCGTCGTCCCACTGCTCGCGTTCGGCGGTGACCGCGTCGAGTCCGGTGTCGATGACCCGGAGCTTGCCGATGCCCATCGCGTCGGCGGCCGCCTCGACGAACGGCGCCGGTCCCACGACGGTCGGGGTGCCCCCGTCCATCCGGATCGTGAACGCCGACAACGAGTCCTGGATCACCGGATACATCACGACCGCGTCGGTGTCGACCATGGTGCAGACGGTGTCGAGATGCATCGACGCGCGCCGCTGCTCGATCGGGACCGCGAGCACGGTGTGCGCGAGTCCGTCGTCGAACAGGCTGCGCGCCAGCGCCTCCGCGCCCGCGGGCGTTGTCCGCTCACCGACACCGACCGCGACGACCCCCGGCGCCATCAGCAGGATGTCGCCGCCCTCGATGGGGGCACTGTGCGACTCATATGCGCGACGGGCACCCCGGAACCGCGGGTGATGGGCGTAGATCAGGTCCGTCAGCGACGTCTCGCGCATCCGCGCGGGCAGCGCGAGGGTGGTGATCGCGAACCGTGTGCCGATCCAGAACGAACTGTCCCGGGTGAACAGAAGATTGGGCAGCGGGTCGATCGCGAACTCGACGCCGTGGTGCATCCGACGGACCAGCGATGCCCGCGCGGCGGCCGGGCTCTCGGGCATCTCGTCGAACGTCATGCCCGCCATCAGGATGGTGGCCAGGTCGGCGGGCGGGAGGGTGCGCAGATGACCTGCGAGTTCCTGCGCGAGATGGTGCCCGAGACGCCGCGCGCTGACCGCGGCGGCAATACCCTGCATGCGTGCCGCGCCACTGAGTTCGATGGTCTGGCGCAGCAGGTCGCCGAGCAGCAACACCTCCACGTCGTGATCGCGCAGCACCTGCGCGAACGTGTCGTGTTCCTCCTGCGCACGGTCCACCCAGGGCAGACCGTCGAACAGGAGCTGGTCGCTGTTGCGCGGGGTCAGTCGTCGGAGCTCGTCGCCCGGCCGATGCAGCATGACGCTGCGGAGCCGGCCCACCTCGGAGTTGGCACCGAGGGGTGGCGCCGATCCGGGATCGACGGCAGATCCGCTCTGATCACTCATGCGGACACGGTAATGCGAGCGCGGCGTGATCGCCGCTCACCGACGAGGCGGCTCGATGGTCGCGTCGCCGTCGGCCGCGGGTGGGACCGAGGTGATGACGGGCTTGTCGACGGCCTCCCCGGTACGCACCGGGGCGGTCTCGCGGGCGACCGACCACAGCGCCAGGGCCACGAGCGGAACCGCGCCGGTGAGCAGGAACGCCGGACCGTAGCCGCCGGCGTGGTCGACCATCAACCCCGCGAGGATCGGTCCGCTGACCGCACCGACGTCGGAGATCATCTGGAAGGCGGCGAGCGCGGTACCGCCCTGACCGCGCTTGGCGAGCAGGTCGGCCAGGGCCGCCTGATGGGTGGGTGCGAACAGACCCGACCCGGTGCCGGCCACGAAGCTCAGGACGCCGGCCACCCACAGGGACCCGCTGTATCCGAGGACCAGCGTCGCGCCCGACATCAGGGCGAGGCCGGGCAGCATGATCGGTTTGCGGCCGTAGCGGTCGGACAGTCGGCCCGCGACGACGATGGACGCGACGTTGCCCGCGGCGTAGATCGCCAACACCACACCCGACCATGCGCTGGACTCGTCGAGCCCGTAGACGATGTAGAGCGGCACGAGGGCCACGCGCACGCCCTGGCTCGCGAAGCCCTGGGTGAAGCTCGAGGCCAGGATCGCCCGATAGGTCCTGTCGCGCAGCGCCTCCCGGAACCCGATGGGGTCGATCACCGGACCCGAACCGGCGACGGGACGCCCGCCGACGCCCCGCAGCTGGGTGGCCACGACCGCCGACGCGATCAGCAGGGCGACGGCGTAGACCACGAACGGCAGGCGCAGGCCGTAGCTGACCAGCGCCGCACCGATCAGCGGACCGGTGATGTTGCCGAGCAGGAACCCGCCGCTGAAGAAGCCGGAGACGCGGCCGCGCAGATCCGCGGGTGAGAGCCGGATGAGCAGCGCCAGCGCGGAGACGCTGAACATCGTCGACCCGATGCCGCCGAGACCGCGGAAGATCAACAGCTGCCAGTAGTTCTGGGCGAAGGCGCACGCCAGTGTCGAGGCCGCGACGATGAGCAGTCCGGTGAGGTAGATCCGTCGCTCACCGAGCAGCGACACCAACTTCCCGCTGACGGGGGCGAACAGCAGGCGCATCATCGCGAAGGCCGAGACGATCACCGTCGCCGCGGCGACCGACACGTCGAAGCTGCGGGCGAAGTTCGGGAGCGCGGGGGCGATCAGGCCGTAGCCGAGGGCGATGACGAAGTTGGCCGCGAGCAGAACCCAGATCCCGCGAGGGATCTGTCTCATCGTGGACCCGGATTCGACGTCATCGGCATGTGTCCGATAGTCGTCCATCTCCCGGCATTGCACCAAACCGCCGACCATTCCCTACGATCTGGCAGATGACGATCTCGACCTCCCGCGGCCTGACCGCCATCGCCGTGCTGGCCCTCGCCCTGACGGCCGCCTGCGCACCCACTTCCGACTCCGACGGCGGGTCCGCCTCCGGATCGGCATCCGCGTCGTTGTCCCAGTGCGAGCCCGCCACCCTGCCGGTCGTGACGAAGGGGACGCTGACCGTCGCCACCGACGACCCGGCCTACGAGCCGTGGTTCAGCGACAACGACCCGACCAACGGCAAGGGCTACGAGTCGGCGGTGGCCTACGCCGTGGCCGACAAGCTCGGTTTCACGAAGAACCAGGTCAAGTGGACCAAGGCGGGGTTCAACCAGGTGATCCAGCCCGGCAAGAAGGACTTCGACTTCGACATCAACCAGTTCTCGATCTCCGCGCAGCGGGCCAAGGCCGTGGACTTCTCCAGCCCGTACTACTCGGCGTCACAGGCGATCATCACGCTGAAGGACTCGCGCTACGCGGGCGCGACGTCGCTGGCGGATCTGAAGGGCGCGAAGCTCGGCGCGCAGATCGCCACCACCTCGCTGACCGCGATCGACCAGATCGCACCGACCACCGCGCCGCTGGTCTACGACGACACCTCCAAGGCCGGCCAGGCCCTGCAGAACAAGCAGGTCGACGCGATCGTCGCCGACCTGCCGACCGCCTACTACCTGACGTCCGCCGAGATCACCGGCGGAAAGATCGTCGGCGAGTTCCAGCCGACGAAGGGTGAGCAGGAGAAGTTCGGACTGCTGCTGTCGAAGGGCAGCAAGCTGACGCCCTGCGTCACCGCCGCGGTCGACTCGTTGGACTCCGACGGGACGCTGACCAAGCTCCAGGATCAGTGGCTGACGCAGGCGACCAGCGTTCCCGAACTGAAGTGACATCCGGCGCGACACCGCTGAGCGAACGCCAACTCGAGCGGCAGCGATACCGACGTCGTCGGACGCGGACGCGAGCCGCCATCGCCGCGGTCTCGACGGTCGTCGTGCTCGGCATCGTCATCGCGGTCGTGATCTCCTCCCCGGGCTGGGACCGGGTGCACGCCACGTTCTTCGACTGGGACGACGCGAAGGGATCGTTCCCCGACGTCGCGAAATCGTTCTGGCTCAACATCCGTCTGTTCCTGGTCGTCGAGGTCTTCGTCCTCGTGCTCGGTCTCGTCGTCGCGATCATCCGGGTCATCCCCAGCCCCGCCCTCGCGCCGATCAAACTGGTGGCGGTTCTCTACACCGACATCTTCCGCGGCACGCCAACGCTTCTCATCGTCCTGCTGGTCGGTTTCGGTGTCCCGGCGCTCGAGTTGAGCGGACTGCCGACGAGCCTGTTCTGGCTCGGCGTCATCGCACTGACGCTGAGTTACGGCGCGTATGTCGCCGAGGTCATCCGGGCCGGCATCCTGTCGGTACACCCGTCGCAGTGGGCCAGTGGTCGCGCGATCGGCCTGTCCTACGGCAAGACCCTGCGGCACGTGATCCTGCCGCAGGCGCTACGACGGGTCGCTCCCCCGCTGCTCAACGACTTCGTGTCGCTGCAGAAGGACACCGCGCTGCTCTCGACCATCGGTCTGGTGGAGTCGTTGCGCGCCGCCCAGGTGATCTCCGGTCGTGACTTCGTGTTCACCCCGTACGTCGTCGCGGCGTGCTTCTTCATCGTCGCCACGATTCCCCTCGCGCGTCTCACCGACTACCTGACGGTGCGCTCGATGCGCCGCGAGGGCGGGTTCTGATGACCGGTACCGAGAAGGACACGACACCGACGGGTGAGCTGCTGCGTGCGGTGGCGATCCGGAAGTCGTTCGGCGGCAACGAGGTCCTGCGCGGTATCGATCTCACGGTGCGACAGGGCGAGGTCGTCTGTCTGATCGGGGCGTCGGGATCGGGCAAGTCGACGCTGCTGCGCTGCCTCGACCTGCTGGAGGTCCTCGACGACGGCGACATCTGGCTCGACGGGCGTGAGATCACCGATCCACGCGTCGACGTCGACGAGGTGCGGCGCTCGATCGGGATCGTCTTCCAGGCCTACAACCTGTTCCCGCACCTGTCGGTCCTGCGCAACATCACACTGGGTCCGATCAAGGCACGCGGGACCTCGGGCGCCGACGCCCGCGCCCGGGCACACGCCCTGCTCGAGCGGGTCGGGCTGTCGGAGAAGTCCGGCGCCTACCCCGATTCGCTGTCGGGTGGTCAGCAGCAGCGTGTGGCGCTCGCCCGCGCGATCGCGATGGACCCGCAGGTGTTGCTGCTCGACGAGATCACGTCTGCGCTCGACCCGATGCTCGTCGGCGAGGTCCTCGACGTCATCCGGGGTCTGCGTGCCGACGGGATGACGATCGTGATGGCCACCCACGAGATGACGTTCGCCCGCGAGGTGGCCGATCGCATCGTGTTCATGGCCGACGGTCAGATCGAGGAGTCCGGCCCGCCGGAGCAGATCTTCACTGCGCCGAACAGTCCGCGTACTGCGGAGTTCCTCGCCCGACACCTCGGCTGAACCGGAACGACCCACCGGATCACCGCGTGGCCGCCACCGGCCGGTCGAGTCGCAGGATGTGGTGGGCGGGATCGTCGATCGGATTGTCGGGCGTGAGGTCTCCACTCGCGACGATGCGGAAGCCCGCCTTCTCCAGCGCCCGCCACGACCGCCGGTTGGCGGCCACGACCGGCACCAGCAGCGTCTGTGCGTCGTCGCGGCGCTCGAAGGTGTCGGCGCTGACCGCCGCGATGACCGCGGGCCCGAGGCCGCGCCCGATCAGCTCCGGGACCCCGATGAGGTAATCGATCGTGTACGCGGTCGTGGGCACCGCCCCGATGATGGGCTCGAACTCGTGCAGGTATTCGGGGTAGTCGGCGATCCGGCACCGCTGCACGAGGCCGATCGGTGCACCGTCGAGCAGCACGACCAGGTTGTCACCGGGTTCGGCGCCGTCGATTCCCGACCCGAAATCGCGTTCGAGGGCGGCGGAGTCGAACTCCTGATGCCACCACCGCGCGACGTCCGGAGCCGCCAGCCACCGGGCGAGCGCACCGAAATCGTCACGCCTCAGGGGCCGGAACCCGATGTCGGGGTGAGCAGTCACCACCGACGGGATTGTTGCTCGTCGAGCGCGTGCTCGGTGAGCGATCGACCGAGTTCGATCATCTCCGTCGCCCGGTGGAAGTCCAGGCTGCGGATGGCGGTGCGCGGGACCTCGATGAGCACGTCCGGCGGGAACGCGGCCAGCTGGTAGCGGGCCAGTGCCTCTTGCATGATGTCGAGCGAGCGGTCCATGATCGTGAAGCGACTGAGCTTGCGCAGGGCCGAGTCGTCGGACGGCGAGGCGATCACGCGGGACTCCTGATCGGAGGTCTCCGCGACCGCGGCCACGCCGTCGGGATCCACCTCGGAGGCGTCTTCGGCGCCCGGGTCGCCTGCGAACCGGTCGACGATGGACTTGACGAAGTTCTGTTCCAGCAGCGGCGACGCGGTCCGCCGGATCATGTCCATCGCGCCGGGCACCGAGTGGTGCGGCTCGTGGCTCTCGGCGTCGATGCCGCCGGTGTCCGCTCCGAGGTCGACGCCGATGATGAGATCGGCGCCCGCCGCGGCCAGCGGTGCGATCGGAACCGGGTCGAGGATGCCGCCGTCGACCAGGACGCGACCGTCGAGGACGAACGGGGTGATGACACCGGGGATGGCGATCGACGCGCGGATCGCGGTGTCCACCGGACCTCGTTGGAACCACTTCGCGCGGCCGGCGGTGAGGTCGGTGGCGACCGCGGTGAACGGGATCGGGAGGTCCTCGATCTGCACCTCACCGAGGATCTCGCGCACCTTGTCGAGGATCTTGGCCGCGTGGATGACACCGGGTGCCGACAGGGAGACGTCCATCAGTCGCACCACGTCGAACTGGTTGAGCCCGGTGACCCAGGTCGTGTACTCCTCGAGTCGCCCCGCGGCGTGCAGGCCGGCGATGAGCGCACCCATCGAGGACCCGGCGATGGCGACGATCTCGTAGCCGCGTTCCTCCAGCACCTGCAGAACGCCGATGTGCGCGTACCCCCTGGCCCCGCCACTGCCGAGCGCCACCGCAACGGTTGTTGTGTTCACGCCGACCAGCCTACGAGCCGTCACCTCCCAGCAGTTCCGTGGGCACACCACACCGACTTCCCAGGCGAGTCGGACACGCTGGCTGCACCGACCACGTGTGAAAGAGGAATTCGATGGCCACCCCCGCCACCATCTCGACCGAGCCGCCGCAGCGCGACGCCCCCGACCCGACGGCGGCGTCGGCGGGCGGATCGCCCGCGCGCTCCCGCCTCATCCGAATCGGCGTGCTCGTCGTGATCGCCGCCGCGGCCCTCGGGTTGCGACTGATGTTCCTGGACAACCGGAGTCTGGACTTCACGGCGTTCCTCGACCGCTGGTACGACCACATCCGCGACAACGGCGGGTTCTCGGCGTTCAAGGAGTCCTTCGCCGACTACAACTACCCCTACCTGTATCTGATCGCGATCCTCACCTATCTGCACATTCCGGCGTTGATCGGGATCAAGGGCATCTCGATCGCGTTCGATTTCGTGTTGGCCGCCTTCGCCTACCGCATCGTCGGGATCCGCTATCCGGCGTTCTGGGTGCGCGCGCTGGCGTTCGGGATGATCCTGTTCCTGCCGACGGTTGTCGCGAACAGTTCGTACTGGGGCCAGGCCGACGGGGTCTACTCGGCGTTCGCGGTCGGCGGTGTGTACTTCCTGCTCCGGCGTCGGCCCTGGTTGGCGTGCATCTTCATCGGTCTGGCGCTCTCGTTCAAACTGCAGGCGATCTTCCTGATCCCCGTCGTGGCGTTCCTCGTGCTGCGTCGACACATCCCGTGGCGGTCGCTGCTCGCCATCCCGGCGGTGATGTTGGTCCTCGACATCCCGCCGTTGCTGGTGGGCGCTCCGATCAGCGAGGTGCTGTCGGTGTACGTGAGCCAGACCGGGTCGTACAAGCAGCTCACCCTCGGCGCACCGAATCTCTATCAGTGGATCTCGCTGGGCGGCAACGTCTCCTGGATCGCCTACGCCGGAATCGGGGTGGTCTGTGTGCTGACCGTCGCCGCGCTGCTCTACGCGCTGCGACGCAAGCCGGTGCTCGACGACACCATGATCCTGCTGGCGGTGACCACGAGCGCGCTCGTCGTCCCGTTCTTCCTGCCCGCCATGCACGAGCGCTACTTCTACATGGCCGAGGTGTTGACCGTGATCGTCGCGTTCTATCTGCCGATGCGGTACTGGATCATCCCGCTGCTCGTCCAGATCGCGTCGTTCGGAGGCTATTACGATTCGTTGACCGGTGACCAGGCCGGCGGTGGCGGGGGCCGCGGGTTCGGCGGGGCGCCGGGTCAGGGCGGTGGTCGTCCGACCGGTGGTCAGGGCGGACCCGGCATGCCCGGTGGCGGTCAGGGCGCGGTCGGTCAGCAGCCGGGCGGGCAGGGTGCCGGTCAGGGACCGGGCGGTCAGGGTGGCGGCGGGATGGGCGGATCACGTGGCGGCAGCAGTGGTTACAGCTCCGGACAGGGCGACACGTCGCTGCAGATCTACGCCGGCATCATGGGACTCGCGGTGCTGTCCCTGGTGTCGACGACGGTGCTGTGGTTCCGACGCGCGCACGAGGTCATCCGGCATCGGTAGCGGATCCTCCCGCCCAGCGGGATGAACGGCCACCGCTCCGGCGGATCCCGACCCGGTGTACCCGGACCACCGATCCCCGGATGAGCGCGTCCTGGCGGGTTCGGTGGATCGGGGCCACCATCGGGTCATGACGACAACACAGATTGCCCTCGTGACCGGAGCGAACAAGGGAATCGGCAAGCAGACCGCGACCGAACTGGCGGACCTCGGGTGGACGGTGTGGCTGGGATGTCGCGACGTCGCCCGCGGGGAGGCGGCCGTCGCCGAGATCGCCGATCACGGTGACGTGCGGTTCGTGCAGATCGACGTCACCGACGACGCGTCGGTGGCCGCGGCCATGACGACGATCGGTGATCGTCTCGACGTCCTCGTCAACAACGCCGGGATCTCCGGCGGACGGACGGCCCCGACCGACACCTCCCCCGATGATTTCCTACCGGTGTTCGGCGTCAACGTGCTCGGGCCGGTTCGCGTGACCGGCCACGCTCTGCCCCTGCTGCGTCGATCCGATCAGCCGCGGATCGTCAACGTGTCCAGTGGCCTCGGCTCGCTGCGTGCGACCACCGATCGCGACCGCATCGAGTTCACCATCGACGCCCTGGTGTACCCGTCGTCGAAGGCGGCGCTGAACATGATCACCGCCCAGTACGCGAAGGCGCTGCCCGACATCCAGGTGAACGCCGTCGACCCGGGCTACACCGCGACCGACCTGAACGGCAACAGTGGTCACCAGACCGTCGCCGAGGGGGCCGCACCGGTCATCGCGGCCGCGACCATCGGCGCCGACGGCCCCACCGGGGCATTCTTCGACGGGACCGGCGTCGTCGACTGGTGACCCACGGCGGTTGGGCGCGGCAGCGGCGGCGGCCTTATCGTGGCTCGCATGAACTGGGCCTCGTACGGTGCATTCCTCGCTCTGGCGGCGTTGCTGACGCTGCTGCCCGGACCCGACACCGCGGTCGCGATCAAGAACACCCTGCAGGGCGGACGACGTCGCGGTGGCTGGTGCCTGTTCGGGATCAGCACCGCCAACGTCGTGCAGAGCACCGCGGCCGCGGCCGGCCTCGGGGTGTTGATCGTGACGATCGAGCCGCTGTTCCTCACCGTGAAATATGTCGGTGCGGCCTACCTGCTGTTCCTCGCGTTCGGAGCACTGCGCAGCGCCCGCCGCGGAGAATACGACGACGACACCGCGGTGCGCGTCGGCTCGTCGTCGGCCATCGCGGGATGGCGCCAGGGGTTCGTGTCGAACATCTGTAACCCCAAGGTCATCGCGTTCTACCTGGCCGTGCTGCCACAGTTCCTCGGCAGCGACCCCAGCCTCGCCGCTATCGCCATCTACGCGGTGAGCTTCCCGATCATCGGTACCGCCTACCTCGGGTTGGTGATCTTCGGCGTCGACCGGGCACGAGAGATGTTCACCCGCAGGCGGATCCGTCGCACCATGGACGCCGTCACCGGCGCGGCCCTGGTGGCGTTCGGGCTGAGGCTCGCCACCGAGTGACCCGCTGATCCGGACGTGCCGCCGCGAGGTCGGTCATCGTTTTACCCGAATGCAATGCCGCAGAAACGCGATGGGGCGCAGAATCTGGGGATGAACGAGCAGACCGTTCGGGCCGCGATCGTCCAGACGTCGTGGACCGGTGACCGGGAGACGATGATCTCCGCGCACATCGACTACGCACGAGAGGCCGCGTTGCAGGGCGCGCAGATCATCGGCTTCCAGGAGGTGTTCAACGCGCCGTACTTCTGCCAGGTCCAGGAGGAGAAGTACTACGCGTTCGCCGAGGAGATCCCCGGCCCCACCACCGACACCTTCTGCGAGCTGGCGCGCGAGCTGTCGATGGTGATGGTCGTGCCGATCTACGAACGCGAACAGGGCGGGTTCCTCTACAACACCGCCGTGGTCATCGACGCCGACGGCACCCTGCTCGGCAAGTACCGCAAGCACCACATCCCGCAACTGCCCGGGTTCTGGGAGAAGTTCTACTTCCGCCCCGGCAACCTCGGCTGGCCGGTGTTCGACACCGCCGTCGGCAAGGTGGGCGTCTACATCTGTTACGACCGCCATTTCCCCGAGGGCTGGCGCGCACTCGGTCTCGCCGGCGCGCAGATCGTCTACAACCCCTCGGCCACCAGCCGCGGCCTGTCGAGCTACCTGTGGAAGCTCGAACAACCCGCATCGGCTGTCGCCAACGAGTACTTCGTCGCCGCGATCAACCGCGTCGGCGTGGAGGCGGAGTACGGCGACAACGACTTCTACGGAACCAGCTATTTCGTCGACCCCGAGGGGAAGTTCGTGGGCGAGGTCGGTTCCGACACCGACCCCGAGCTCATCGTGCGCGACCTCGACCTGGGCCTCATCGAGTCGGTGCGCAACCGGTGGGCCTTCTACCGCGACCGTCGCCCGGACGCCTACGGCCCGCTCACCGCCCCCTGACCTCCGCTCTCCTCGATCGAAGGGACACCCCAGTGCCGACGACGTTCATCCACGGCGGGACGGTGGTGTCGACCACCGGCGCGCAACCCCTCGACGTCCTGATCTCCGACGAGACCATCGTCGCGGTCATCGCGCCCGGATCCACCGTTCTCGGTGCCGATCTCGCGGCGAGCGCCGACCACTCCATCGACGCGACCGGGCGCTACGTGATCCCCGGCGGCATCGACGCGCACACCCACATGGAGATGCCGTTCGGCGGCACGTTCGCCTCGGACACCTTCGAGACGGGCACCCGCGCCGCGGCGTGGGGCGGCACCACGACCATCGTCGACTTCGCCGTGCAGAACCCGGGGATGCGGTTGCAGGACACCGTCGCCGCGTGGCACGAGAAGGCCGCGGGCAACTGCGCCGTCGACTACGGCTTCCATCAGATCATCGGCGGCGTCGACGACGACTCACTGAAGGCGATGTCCGAGCTCGTCAGCGAGGGCATCACGAGCTTCAAGTTGTTCATGGCCTACCCCGGTGTCTTCTACTCCACCGACGGCCAGATCCTGCGGGCGATGCAGTCCGCGGCCGAACTCGGCGCGCTGATGATGATGCACGCGGAGAACGGGATCGCGATCGATGTGCTGGTCGAGCAGGCCCTCGCCCGCGGTGACACCGACCCGATCTTCCACGGCACGTCGCGCGCCTGGCAGATGGAGGAGGAGGCCACCCACCGGGCGATCATGTTGGCCCACCTGACCAAGACGCCGCTCTACGTCGTGCACGTCTCGGCCAAGCAGGCCCTGGAACAGATCGCGACGGCACGGGGCAACGGGCAGAACGTCTTCGCCGAGACGTGCCCGCAGTATCTGTACCTGTCCCTCGAGGAGCAGCTCGGCGCACCGGGTTTCGAGGGCGCGAAATGGGTCTGCTCGACTCCGCTGCGTCCGCGGGCGGAGGGACACCAGGACGAACTGTGGCGCTACATCCGCACCGGCGACGTGACGACCGTGGCCACCGACCACTGCCCGTTCTGCATGAAGGACCAGAAGGACATGGGCGTCGGGAACTTCGCCAAGATCCCCAACGGCATCGGGTCGGTGGAACACCGGATCGATCTGATGTTCCAGGGCGTCAAGGACGGCAAGATCTCGCTGGAGCGCTGGGTGGACATCTGCTGCACGACACCCGCGCGGATGTTCGGCATGTACCCGCGTAAGGGCATCATCTCCCCCGGCGCCGACGCCGACGTCGTCATCTACGACCCGAACGGACACACCAGCATCGGCGTCGAGAAGACCCACCACATGAACATGGACTACTCCGCCTACGAGGGCTTCGAGATCGACGGCCACGTCGACACCGTCATCTCGCGCGGGCGTGTCATCATCGACGACGGCGCGTACCACGGCGCCAGGACCCACGGCTCGTTCGTCAGACGCGGCCTGTCACAGAACCTGATCTGACGGACACGAAACGCAGCGGAACTGGACCAGACGGCAGGTAGGGACCCAAGACATGGATTTCGGTGTTGTGCTGCAGTGCAATCCGCCTGCGTCGCGTGTGGTCGAGCTCGCGGTGCGGGCGGAGAACCTCGGATTCTCGCACGTGTGGACCTTCGACTCGCACCTGCTGTGGCAGGAGCCCTACGTCATCCACTCGGCGATCCTGGCGGCCACCCGCAAGGTGATCGTGGGTCCGATGGTGACCAATCCGGCCACCCGGGACCCGACGGTCACCGCGTCGACCTTCGCGACGCTCAACGAGATGTACGGCAACCGCACGATCTGCGGGATCGGTCGGGGCGACTCGGCGGTGCGGGCTCTGGGCGGTTCGCCGACGACGTTGGCGACGCTTCGCCAGTCGATCGAGGTCATCCGCGAGCTGGCCAACTCCCGCGCGGTCGACCACACCGGCAGCCGGGTCCGGTTGCCGTGGAGCACCGGGTCGTCGCTGGAGGTCTGGGTCGCCGCCTACGGCCCGAAGGCGTTGGCGCTCACCGGCGAGGTCGCCGACGGGTTCATCCTGCAGCTCGGCGATCCCGACATCGCCGCCTGGATGATCGAGAAGGTGCGGGCCGCGGCCGAGGCGGCCGGACGGGATCCGTCGACGGTCACGTTCTGCGTCGCCGCCCCCGCCTACGTCACCGCAGACGACTCCCCCGAGGCCCTCGCCCACGCGCGCGATCAGTGCCGCTGGTTCGGCGGCATGGTCGGCAACCACGTCGCCGACATCGTCACCCGCTACGGCACCGACTCCGACGTCCCCGCCGCGCTCACCGACTACATCGCCGGGCGCACCGGCTACGACTACAACCGGCACGGCCGGGTGGGCAACAGCCACGCCGACTTCGTCCCCGACGAGATCGTGGACCGCTTCTGCCTGATCGGGTCGGCGCAGACCCACGTCCGGCGGCTGGCCGAACTCCGCGACCTCGGCGTCGACCAGTTCTCGATCTACCTGCAGCACGACGCGAAGTCGTCGACGCTCGAGGCCTACGGCGAACGCGTCATGCCCGCGCTGGCCGATCAGGTGACCGCGATCGACACCGCGACATGAGCATCGCCGGCGACGGAGGACACTGGGACCATGGCTGACAATCACATCGACCCCGCGGCCGGAGCGCAGGTCCGCGCCGACGACCGCGCACACGTCTTCCACTCGTGGTCGGCCCAGGCCCACATCGATCCGGTGCCGATCGCCGGTGCGCAGGGATCGTGGTTCTGGGATTACGACGGCAACCGGTACTTCGACCTCGGCTCGCAGATGGTCAACGTCAACGCCGGACACGGACACCCGGCCATCGTCGAGGCGATCTGCGAACAGGCCAGGATCCTGCCCACCATCTCCCCGGCGTTCGGCAACGACGTGCGCGGCGAGCTGGCGCGGCTCATCGCCGAGCGGGCACCGGGTGACCTCGACAAGGTGTTCTTCACCAACGCCGGCGCCGAGGCCAACGAGCACGCGGTGCGGATGGCGCGGGTGGTCACCGGCCGCTCGACCGTGCTGTCGATGTACCGCTCGTACCACGGGGCGTCCGGGACCACGATCGGTCTGACCGGCGACCCACGACGCTGGCGCGCCGAACCGACGGGCGGCGACGTCGTCCGGTTCTTCGGTCCATACCCGTATCGCTCACCGTGGGCGACCGACTCGGTCGAGGCCGAGGCGGCCGCGGCGCTGGCGCATCTGCGGATGGTCGTCGAGCTGCAGGGACCGAACAGCATCGCCGCGATCATCATCGAGACGGTGATCGGCACCAACGGTGTACTGGTCCCGCCGCCGGGATACCTCGCGGGCGTCCGCGAACTGTGCGACGAGTACGGCATCATCTACATCGCCGACGAGGTCATGGTCGGGTTCGGACGTCTCGGGGAGTGGTTCGGCGTCAACGCCTTCGGGGTCACCCCGGACCTGATCACCTTCGCCAAGGGAGTCAACTCCGGCTACGTCCCGCTCGGCGGGGTGGTCATCGGATCGCGCGTGGCGCAGCACTTCGACGACGTGCCCTACCCGGGTGGTCTGACCTACAGCGGCCACCCGTTGGCGTGCGCCGCCGGCGTCGCGTCGATCAAGGCGTTCGAGGCCGACGGTGTCATCGACCGGGTCCGCGCCACCGGCGAGGACCTGATCCGGCCGACGCTGTCGAAGATCGCGGCGAACCACCCGTCGGTCGGCGAGATCCGCGGGATGGGGTTCTTCTGGGCCATCGAGCTCGTCCGCAACCCGGAGACCCGGGAGGGGCTGGTCCCGTTCAACGCCTCCGGCCCCGACGCGGCACCGATGGCCGAGCTGATCGCGGCGTGCAAGGCCAAGGGCGTGTGGCCGTTCACGCACTTCAACCGGATCCACGTCGCGCCACCGCTGACCACGTCCGACGACGAACTGACCGATGCTCTGGCGGTCATCGACGAGGTGCTCGACCTCGCGGATGCGCACGTGGTGTCGTAGCCGAAGCGATGAGTTCGGCCGCCGGGGCAGGTCTGTACCGTGAGCACCCACCCGCGTCCGAGGAGAAGTCATGGCATCGATCACCCCGTCCCTGTGGTTCAACGAGGATCTCGAGGAGGCGCTCGAGCTGTACACGTCGGTCTTCGGCGACGCTACGGTGCACGGGGTGAACCGGTCGTCGCCGGACGGCCCGCTGCTCTCGGCCGAGTTCGAGCTCGTCGGGCAACGGTTCATGGCACTGAACTATCCGTCGGACTTCCGGTTCACCGAGGCGGCCTCGCTGCTGATCTCCTGCACCGACCAGGCCGAGGTGGACCACTACTGGGATCAGCTCGTCGTCGGCGGCGAGGAATCGCAATGTGGCTGGCTCAAGGACCGATTCGGGCTGAGCTGGCAGATCGTCCCGAAGCGGCTGTACGAGTTGCTGTCCGACCCTGACCCCGCCCGCGCGAACGGCGCGATGCAGGCCATGTTGCAGATGCAGAAGATAATCGTCGCCGACCTCGAGGCCGGTGCCGACAACGCCTGAGGCCTCGTCAGATCTCGCGCGGCACCCGCAGGCGTGAGGCGCCGGGCCCGGTCGCGGCGGCGACGTCGTCGGGATTGAGCAGCTTGCAACTGCTCAACGACAGGCATCCGCAGCCCACGCACGAGCCCATCAGGTCACGCATGTGCTCGAGCAGTTCGATGCGCTCGTTGATGTCGTCGATCCACTGCTTCGACGCCTTCTCCCACATCCGCGGGGTCGGGGACTCGGTGGTGCCCAGAACCGCGAGCACCTCGCCGATCTTCGTCAGCGGGATACCCGCTGCCGCCGACGCCCGGATGAACGCCACCCGGCGCAACATCGCGCGGTGGTAGCGGCGTTGGTTGCCCGAGGTACGACGGCTGAAGATGAGTCCCTTGTCCTCATAGAACCGCACCGCCGACGGTGCGACGCCGGCTCGCTGGGCCAACTCCCCGACGGTCAGTTCGACATTCTTCGGTGCCATGCGGAGCATGCTACGCCGACCTCAAGTTACATTGAAGTACCGATCAGCTCCGCATGGCGGTGACCAGGATGGCCGGGAAGATGTACGTCGCGATCAGTACGAGGATCCCCACGAGTGGGATGACGACCGACACCCGATCGCAGTAGTACGCCCTGCACGCCACACCGACGGTCACGGCGATGATGATCGGTCCGCCGATCGCGACCGCGCCGCTGCCGACGAGCATCGCGCCGAGAGACGTCGGATCGCGCGCCCAGTCGGAACTCGGGATCATCAGCCGAACAAAGAGCGCGCACTGCATCATGACCAGCACCGCGGTGGCCACCCGGTCAGCGATGTTCCAACCACTCGAATTCGACGTTGCGTTCTCCACCATCATGATGCCGCCTCTGGTTCGTCAACTCGCCGCGGTGTGCGGTGTCGAACTCTTGGATGCACAGACAACCCGCGAATGTTCCCGGTCGCTCTCAGATACGTGCTGACTGTGTGGAAAGCGCCATCGAGTGTGCTGACAGCGTCACGCGAGAAGCGCTGCAAAACAACGCACACTCGATGCGCGCTTTCCGCACCGTCAGCGGCTTGTCACCACCAGAGCCCATGTCCAGGGCGCCCGAACCTTGTAGCCTGGCCCCAGCGCTGATCGCACAGCCACCCGAGCCGAAGCAGGCACCCGCGTTGTCTGCCCGGCGTTGATGGGCAAGGTCCGTAGGATCTGCGAGCTGGTCCATCGCCGTCGAGCTCAGTGCGACATCAAGCGCGGGTAGTCGCACGGAGTGGAAAACCAATGACCGAATGTTTCGCCGAGAAGCGGGCCGCACGAACCTATGCGCTCGAAAACGGGGTCTCATACCGAACCGGACTTGCCGCCGTTCGCAGCCGGCGCGCCGCCGCCGAGGGAGCGCCGTACGCTCGACGGCTCCTCATCGAAGCGGTGGAGGGGTGCGGAATCCGACACTGGGCGCGCGTCGATGAGTGGGATGGCGGCGACCAGGCGACCATCACCGATGGCGGCGGAGAGTCCTATCGCCTGACCGTCGCCGATCTGGCGCCGGCCGTGGCGGACTACCGAGACGCCGGCGCGATAGACCACCCGCTCGATGTCGACAGCTACCTCGCCGACGAGATCATCCAGGTCATGCTCTTCGGCTGTGTCATCTACCGGAGCGAAGTCCGAAAGCGGCCGGCGATGGTTGCGTGACCGCATCGCACTCTCGCCGGACCTCCGATGACAGTATTCGAACACGTGTTCGAATTATGTGGTAGCGTGGTGGTGTAGCCGCGCCTGGGGAGGAGTGCTTCGTGACCGATACCGATACGACCGATACCGTGTCTGTGTTGGAGGCGAATTATGCTGCGCTCGAACAGCTCCTGGACGAGATCGCGGCGGGGTCGTCGGATGCGTGTGGTGATGCGGTGGTCGCGGAGTTGGCCGAGCGGCATGAGCGGGTGGTGCGGCGGATGGAATCGATCGGTAACCGTCGGATCCTGGATGTGTCGGATCGGGACGCGTTCCGGGTGTCGGGGTCGAAGAACCTGACCGATTACTGCTCGACCCGGTTACGGATCACCCGTCCCCGCAGACGGTTACGCGCCGTGCAGCATTTGGAGTCGATGCATTCGATGACCGGCGGGCTCCTCCCGCCCCGGGCCCCGAACACCGCCGCAGGCCTGGCCGACGGGCACCTCGGTGCCGAGCATGCCGATGCGATCCTCGACGTACTCGCGAAAGTCCCCGCCGCGGTCGACCCCGCCGAGACAGCGAAAGCCGAAACCGCCCTCGCCACCGAAGCCCGCCGGCTGACCCCACGGGAGATCACCCAGCTCGGGGTCCGGATCCTGGCCTACCTCGACCCCGACGGCACCCTGACCGACGACCGTGACCGCGCCCGCCACCGCAAACTGTCGCTCGGATCCCAGGACGCGCAGTTGATGTCGACACTGGCGGGGACCCTCGATCCGACGACGCGGGCACTGTTCGAGGTGGTGCTCGCGGCGTGGGCGGCACCCGGGATGAACAACCCCGACGACGAGTCCTCTCCGCGCGGAGACCACGCCGACATCGACGCCAACCAGCTACGTGAGGCCGCTGATCGGGATTCGCGGTCGGTGGCGCAACGCAACCACGACGCGTTGACGGCGATACTGCAATGCGCAGCCGACGGCGGCCTCCTCGGCGCGTCGCACCGAGGGCTGCCACCGCACATCATCATCTCCATCACCGAACAACAGCTCCGCGAACGGGCCGGGGTCGCAAACACCGCGACCGGCACCGATCTGCCCATCAGCGACGTCCTCACCCTCGCCGCGAAAGCGCAGATGCATCTCGCGGTGTTCGACGACCACACCGGCGAACCACTGTTCCTCGGACGCGCCCACCGCCTGGCATCCCAAGCCCAACGATTCATCCTCTTCGCCCAATACGGGGGATGCGGGGCAGCCGACTGCCCCACCCCGTTCGCACACAGCGAAATCCACCACGCCGACAAAGACTGGGCCGACGGCGGCACCACCGACGCCGACAAACTCGCCCCCGCGTGCGGACCCCACAACCGGGCCGTCGGACCCAAACCCGACCAATGGACCACCGAGAAAATCACCACCGGCCCCGACCGCGGCCGCTACGGCTGGCGCCGCAACACCGACCCACCCGACCAACTCCACGCCAACCACCGACACCGCATCCGCGACCTCCTCGACCAACACCGCACCCACACCGGTGACGATGCCCCGCGGGATGAAGACGCCGGCACCACGTCAACCGAAGTGCCGCCGCCAACGGTCACCATCAGCGAGATCGAGCACCGACAGGCACTACGCCTCGTCGAGCGAATTCCTCGGCGCGCCGTCGATGTGACCTTCTCGCGGCACACGGTCATCTACGCGTGATGGGATGCGGGGTCATACGCCCGGCTCACCCTGCACCCACCTGGACCAGAGTCATTAGTCTGTCGAAGTGACTGATCTTCATGCTCCCGCGGTGAGCGTCGCAGCGCGCCTCGACCGCTTGCCGATCGTGCGTGCGCACTGGGTGGCGACCGGCGTCATCGGGCTCGGCCTGTTCTTCGACCTCTACGAGAACTTTCTGGCCGCGACCATCTCGTCAGTGCTCAAGACCGACCTCGACCTGAGCCGGACCGAGCTGAACCTGCTCCTCGGATCGGCGTTCGTGGGCCAGTTCCTGGGTGCCGCCGTGATGGGTCGCTACGCCGATCGGGTGGGTCGACGCCGGGCGTTCATGATCAACCTGGCCGTGTACTCGCTGTTCTCGCTGCTCGGTGCGTTCAGCCCCAACGCGACGTTCCTGGTCATCACGCGCTTCATCGCCGGCATCGGGATCGGCGCCGAGTTCGCACTGGCCGACTCGTACCTGTCCGACCTGCTGCCGAAGAACATGCGAGGCAAGTTCATCTCCTGGGCCTACACGGTCGCGTTCCTCGGCGTCCCCACCGTCGGTCTGCTGGCGCGGTGGCTGGTGCCGCTCCAACCATTCGGCGTCGACGGCTGGCGGTGGCTGTTCGTGTTCGGCGGCATCGGGTCGTTTGCGGTGTGGCTGGTCCGGCGGGGCCTGCCGGAGTCGCCGCGCTGGCTGGAGACGCAGGGCCGTCACGACGAAGCCGACGAGATCTGCCGACGGTTCGAGCAGCAGGCCATCGACGCCGGCCACGTCCTGGCCGATCCTGATCCGCACCTGCAGATCACGCCGATGAAGAAGGTCTCGCCGACCGCCCTGTTCCGCGCGCCGCTGACCCGTCGCACCACCATGCTCTGGATCCTGTCGGTCCTCGAGGTCTTCGGGTACTACGGGTTCGGCACACTCGCGCCCATCATCCTGCTGGACAAGGGGTTCGACCTCGTCACGTCGCTGGGTTTCGTCGCGGCGACCTACATCGGCTATCCGCTCGGATCCGTTCTCGCCATACCGATCGTCGAACGCGTCGAACGCAAGTGGCTGGTGATCTCCTCGGCCGGACTGATGGCCGCGTTCGGACTCTGGTTCGGGTTCGCCGACGCCGCGTGGGCGATCGTCGTGTCCGGCGTGCTGTACACGATGGCATCGAACCTGTTCTCCAACGCGTATCACGTCTACCTCGCCGACTCCTACCCCACCGCGATCCGGGGAACCGCTGCGGGCGCGGCGTATTCGCTGTCGAAACTGGCCACCGGCATCCTGCCGTTCATCCTGCTGCCGTTCCTCGACGCCAACGGATCGGGCGCGGTGTTCGCGCTCGTCGCCGTCGCGATGGTCGCCCTGATGGTCAACGTCGCCGTCCTGGGCCATCGCAGCACCGGGTTGTCCGCCGACGCGACGGTGTAGTCCTCGGGAGCGCAGCGCAGCCGTTTGACGAGGCCCGTGACCCCGATGGATGCTGGAGACATCAGCACTCAGGAGCCCGATCCCACGTTTCGTCAGGCGGCGACCTACGCAGTCACCGTCATCGTTGTCGCTGCGTTGTTCCTCGGCATCGGTGCCGCTCTCTACGACCCGGTACCGCTCGTGATCATCATCGTGTTCCCGCTCCTGGTTCTCGCCGGTGCGGTCGGTGCCCTGTGGTGGACCTTCCGCACCTGGCAGGCCAAGGGCCGTTGGCAGATCTGGCAGGGTGCGAGCTGGTTTCTGCTCGCCCTGTTCCTGATCTCGCTCGGCGGGACCGGCAGCGCTCTGCTCGACCGCTGAGCCTTCACCCCCGGATCTCTCGGCCCCCGCGCCACCGACCGCCGATTCCCGTCACGGACATCGGCGCTGCGATATACCGTTCTCCCACGTACACAGGAGACTCGCGATGTCGCACTGGTTCACCGAGAGATTCATCGACACGGGCCGACTGCCCATATTCTTTCTCCTCGTCGCCTTCGTCCTGACCTTCCTCTTCATCCGCTTCAGCGTCCGGATGATCCGGGCCCAGGTGTCCTGGTGGCCGGGCAACGTCACCCCGGGCGGGATGCACATCCACCACGTGATCTTCGGCCTGGTGTTCATGCTGCTCTCGGGGTTCGGACTGGTCGTGCTCTCCGACGAACAGACCCCGGTGGCCAATTGCGTCCTCGCCGCGGTCTTCGGCATCGGGACGGCGCTCGTGCTCGACGAGTTCGCGCTCGTCCTGCACCTGCGCGACGTCTACTGGGCCGAGGAGGGACGCTCGTCGATCGACGCGGTGTTCGTGGCGGTCGCCATCGTCTCGCTGTTCCTGTTCGGCATCCGCCCCATCGGTTTCGACGGCGACGTCGGCGAGCTCCGCGAGGACCATTCGATCGCGGCAATCGTCGCGACGTCGATCTGGTTGGCCGTCGAACTCGGCCTGGCGGTGATCACCGTACTCAAGGGCAAGCTGTGGACCGGACTCGTCGGCCTGTTCATCGTTCCGCTGCTGATCGTCGGCGCGATCCGGCTGAGCCGTCCCGCCGCTCCGTGGGCGCGCTGGCGGTACGCGCGCAACCCGGGTAAACGCAGTCGGTCGCTGGCGCGCGAGGAACGCTTCCGCGAACCCATGGTGCGGGCCAAGATCGTTGTGCAGGAGTCGATCTCCGGAAGTTTCGGGCTGCCGGAGGTGACCACCCCGGCGAGTGTCGGCACCCCACCGCCGATCCCCGCCCTCGACGACTCCACCCCGCGGCCACCGCACCGACTCGCGACGGCGATCGCGTGGCAACGCACCCGACGGCGGCTCCGGCCGGTACCGATCTGGCGCCTGCCCCTGACCCTGGTCGCGCTCGCGGTGATCGCGTCGGTGGCGCTCGACACCGCCGACGACCAGTTCACCGTCGACGGCATCGACGGCGGCGCCCTGGCCACCCTGCTCAGCGTCATCGCAGGCGCGATGATCACCCTGACCGCGCTGGTGTTCACCGCCATCACACTGGCGATGCAGTTCGGGGCCACCCAGATCTCGGTGCGGGTCATCCCGATGTTGCAGCAGGACCGCACCATGCGCGCATCGATCGGCGTATTCCTGGCCACCTTCGTCTTCGCTCTGGGCATCGCCCTGGAGATCGCGATCGGCGGCCAACCCGGCACCGACAAGGTCGAGGCGCCACTGGTGTCCACGGCGATCGCGATGATCCTGACGCTGATCAGCGCGGTGATGTTCGTGATGCTGGTCGCCAAGGTGGGCAACGTCCTCAACTCCGAGCGCCTGTTGCGGTGGATCGCCGCCGAGGGCCACCGCGCGATCCTGCGGCGCTATCCCGAAGCGCCCGCCGACACCGAGCCGCACGAGCCGCCGGCTGACACAGCAGCGCCGCCGGAGTCGTCGGTCGATGTCGACGCGGCGGGGGTGATCGTGGTGCGGCTGCGACAGGTCCCCGCGCACGGCCGAGTCCTGCTGGCTATCGACCTCGCCCGGATCCAGCGACTGGCCACCCGCTGGGAGGTGTCGGTGGCGATCGTGCCCGCCATCGGTGACTTCGTCCCGCACGACAGCCCGGTCTTCGAGGTCCGCGGCACACCGAGCGGACTGGCCCCGCACCAACATCCGGCGCATCAGCTGCAGGGCACGTTGATCTTCGGCGACACCCACCAACCGTCGGTGAGCCCGGTCGCTGCCCTGCAGTCGATCGTCGACGTCGCCTCCAAGGCGTTGTCGACGTCGGTGAACAACCCCGGGCTCGCGGTGCAGGCGCTCAACCACCTCGAGGATCTCCTGCTCGTGCTGGCGCCACGACTGCGCGCCGACACCGCCGCCACGGCGTTCTCGCGGATCACCGGCTACCAACGGTCCTGGACCGACTACGTGTCGATCGCGACCGACGAGATCCGGCAGTTCTGCGGCGGATCGATCCAGGTGCAACGACGCCTGCGAGGGTTGCTGACGACCCTGATCGACAACTGCCCCGAGTCGCAGCACCCGCCGCTGACCGAACGGCTTGCTGCGCTCGACATCCGCAGCACGACCGAG
This sequence comes from Williamsia maris, assembly GCF_024171815.1. Lineage (GTDB taxonomy): Bacteria > Actinomycetota > Actinomycetes > Mycobacteriales > Mycobacteriaceae > Williamsia_A > Williamsia_A maris. The sequence continues at coordinate 395,684 of NZ_JAMTCJ010000001.1, forward strand.
TGGGACTCACCGCTCGACCGGCGCCTGGCGAGCGCCTCGGACTCCCAGGGCCTCGGGTCGGAGTCGGGCAACCGTCGCGGACCGGCGGTGGCTCACCCCAGCAGTGACTGCATCACACCTGCGGCCTCGGCGAACCTGCTCGGATCCGAACTGCCGTAGTTGAGTCGGATGTGTGGCCCGGACACGTCGGCCGGGAACCACTCCGCGCCCGGTGAGATCGACACCCCGCGGGTCAGCGCGCGGGCCGCGTAGGTCTCGGCGTCGGCGTCCTCGGGCAGTCGCAGCCACAGGTTCAACCCGCCGCGCGGAACGTGGGTGAGCTCGAGGTCGGGTGCATGTTCGGCGACACTGCGCACCAACAGATCCCGACGTTCGGTGAGCTCGCGGCGTAGTCGGGTGCAGTGGGTGCGCCACGACGGCCGGGTCACCACGTCCAGCGCCGCCTGCTGCAGCAGCGGCGAGACGTAGAGGTCGTTGACGGCCAGCGCATTGGCGATCCGGTTGCGGGCCGGCCCACGCGCCACCACCGCGGCCACCCGGAGCGTCAACGACGCGCTCTTGGTCAGCGACCGGATGTAGACGACGTGACCGTCGCCGTCGGCCGTCGCCAGCGGGACCGGGGTCTCGTCGATGGCGAAGTCGTGTGCCCAGTCGTCCTCGACGAGAAACGCCCGCCGCGACCGGATCACGTCGAGGATCTCACGACGATCGGCCGGATTCCATAGCGCCCCGGTGGGATTGGCGAAGTTGGGTTGGGCGTAGAACAGCCGCGCACCCGAGGACCGCAGGGCGTCGTCGAGATCCTCCGGGCGTGGCGCCCCGGTGGTCCGCGCCACCGGCACGATGACCAGTCCGGCCTGGCGGGCGGCGGTGATCGCACCCCAGTAGGTCGGCGACTCCATGACGATCGGCTCGCCCGGGCCGGCCAGCGCACGGAAGACCGTGGACAGCGCGCTCTGACCGCCGGAGGTGATCACCGCGTCGGAGTCGCGCCACGCGTCGTCGACGACACCGGTGAGCTCACGGACGAACCACGCCCGCAGCTCGCTGACCCCGGCGATCGGCGGCCGTTCGAAACTGCGGTCCTCCCGGATGGCCTTGGCCAGCGCCGAGCGCACCTCCCGCATCGGCATCAACGACATGTGCGGGTAGCCGCCGTGCAGGGCGATGGTCTCGCGGTCGACGCCGCGCAGCGACGAGCCCACCGGCGATGCACCACTGCGCTCCGGACCGAGACTGGTGGTCTGCCAGTCGACGTCGGCGGTACGACGGGTGCGCGGACGGTGCACGACGAAGTTGCCTGCGCCGGGGCGGGTCTCGACCAGTCCGTCGGCCACCAGGGTGGCGATCGCGCGCTGCACCGTCACCGGCCCGGCGGTGAAGCGTTCGGCCAGGATGCGCGTGGACGGCAACCGGCTCCCCGGTGACGAGTCGGCCACCAGGGAACGGAGGTGACCCGCGATCCGACTACTGCTATCGTTCGACATGAGTAGCAACGATAGCGCTTTCGTCAGGTCTGGGACACCGCTTTCCCCGCGGTCCGGTGTCTGGTTCGGGTTCCTCGGCGTGCTGGCCTTCTCCTTCACCGTGCCGTTCACCCGTGTGGCGGTCGGCGCACTCGACCCGCTCTTCGTCGGCACCGCTCGCGCGGTGGTCGCAGGCGTGCTCGCGATGATCGCTCTCGCCGTCTGCCGGGTGCGGTTCCCGAGCCGGTCCCAGGTCGGCCGTCTCGTCGTCGTGGCGATCGGCATCGTGGCCGGGTTCCCCGTGCTCACCTCGTTGGCCCTGACCACCACCACCGCCGCCCACTCCGCGGTCATCATCGGACTGTTGCCTGCCATCACCGCGGCCACCGTCGTGATGCGCACCGGGGAGCGGCCCGGACGCCGGTTCTGGATGTTCAGCATCGCCGGTGCCTGCGCGGTCGTCGGTTACTCGCTCGTCGCGCACGGTTCGCTGGGCAGCCCGACCGTCGGTGACCTCTACCTCGTCGGGGCGGTGGTGCTCGGTGCGCTCGGGTACTCCGAGGGCGGGCTGCTGGCCCGCGAACTCGGCGCCTGGCAGACGGTGAGCTGGGCGCTGGTCGTCGCGTTCCCGGTCATGGCGACCGCCACCGTCGTCGTCGCGGTCATCTCGCCGCCGCACGCGAGCCCGGCGCAGTGGTCGGCCTTCGCCTACCTGGGCGTGGTCAGCATGTTCTTCGGCTTCTTCGCCTGGTACCGGGGACTGGCGGTCGGTCCGATGACGACGGTCAGTCAGACCCAGCTGATCCAACCGGTGCTGACCCTCATCTGGTCGGCCCTGCTCATCGGCGAGGCGATCACGGCGCCGTTGATCATCGGCGGCGTGGTGATCGTCGGATGCGCATGGGGCGCGGTGCGGAGCCGGATGGCCACGGCGACGACGGGATCCGTCGCCACCCCGGTGGTCACTGGATCGGCGAGTCCGGAGGCGCGGCGCGGAACACCGGTGCCTCTTCGATAGCGCCGACGCCCTGGATCTGCGACAACGCGGTGCGCCGATCGGCGGGCACGGTCCCGGAGATGATCCCGATCGCGGCGTGCACCCCGGTCACCTCGACCCCGCTCGCACGGACCGCGGCCACGACCTCGTCGATGGCCGCGAGGTGCGCGTCGTCGACGGTGATGGTGATCTCGGGCATGAGCCGCACTCTACGCCCGGTCGCGACCTCCGCCGAGCGTGCCGAAACAACCCCTCGACCGTGCCGAAATCACCTCCCGCCGGTGCCCGATCACAGGCCTGAGTGCACCGAGATCCCACAACGGCACGGTCGGCGCGTCGTTTCGGCACGGTCGGCGGCGGGGTCGCGGTCAGCGCGGAGCCTGCACCAGCCCTGCACCGACATCGGCGGCGGGGATGTCGAGGCGACGGGCCTCCTGGGTGAGCGTGGTCCACAGGTCTCGGCCACGCCGGCCGGTGGTCTGACACCACAGCGCGGCGATGCCCGCCACATGCGGTGTCGCCATCGAGGTCCCGCTGATCGTGTTGTACCGCGACGGGCTCGAGGCGAAGACCGGCCACGACGAGTAGACGTCGACACCCGGTGCCGCGATGTCGACGTTGCCGCCGTCGACGGGCGTGCTGCGCGCGGAGAACGAGGCGATCGCCGACGCGCCGTCGATCGCACCCACCGCGGCGATCGACGGGCTGTTCGCGGGGACACCGACAAAACCGGGATCCGACGGCCGGTTGGCGTTGTTGCCCGCCGCCGCGATGATGAGGGTGCCCGCGTCGAGGGCGCGGCGGCCGACGGTCTCGTACGCCTGCGACACCTCGCGGACGTCGGCGCCCAGCGACATCGACACGATGTGCACGCCGTTGGCCAGCGCCCAGTTCAGCCCGGCGAGGATGCCCGCGTCCGGCCCGCCCCCGTCGTTCCCGAGCACCTTGCCGACGTAGATCTCCGCACCGTGGGCGATGCCGTACCGCCGCCCGGTCGGCGGCGCGAGCGGACCACACGACGTCCCGACGCAGTGCGTTCCGTGGCCGTGGCCGTCCTGCGGCTGCTCGCCCGAGACGAAACTCTGCGCCGTGATCGACCGGCCGACGAAGTCGGGATGGGTGAGGTCCATACCGGTGTCGAGGACGGCGACCTTGACACCGGCGCCGGTCGCCGCGGACGTGGACACCCCGGTCGCGATGAGTCCCCAGGTGAACTGATCGGTGTCGACGATCGGACCGGCGTCGGTGGCCGAAGCGACTGCCCCACCGAGGCGTTCGGACAGATCGGTGACCCCGTCGCGGTATCCCCGCAGATAGTCCGGCGACGCACCGGTGGACCCGGCGGTGCGGATGCGTTGCACGCGTTCGGGTTCGATCGAACGGATCGCGCCGTCGACCGAGCACATGGCGTCGAGGGCGACGATCTGGTCGGCGTCGGCGTCGACCACCGCGACCCCGAGCTCGGCGAAGATGGTCGCCTGGGCCGAGCGGGTCTGTTCGATGTCGAGGGCCTGCCCCGCGAAGTCGGTCGTCGAGGCCACGCTCGTCATTCCGGCCACCTGACGCAGAGTGCTTGCATAGGTGGCACTTCCGTCGTTCGGGGCGAACACGACGATGCGCCGTCCGGTCCCGGTGTCGCCAGAGCGCTGGGTGTCGCCGATCATCGAATCTTCCTCCCGAGTGTCACATTCGCCGTCTGCGCATCACGCTACTTCGCGTGACTCATCAATCTATGCGCATACCGTAACCTCGCGCTCCGACATGTACCGGCCGTCGCCGGTCGAGTAGGTTGGTGACGATTCGACGACGTGAGGACAGCAAGAAGATGCTCGTACACGGCTTGATCGCCAAGGCGACAACGACAGTGGTGACCGGCGCGGTGGGCGCCGTCGCCTATGACCTCGCGCGCAAGGCGGTCGCCAAGGCGCCCGTCCGTGACGCCGCCGTGGTCGTCACGTCCTGGGGACTGCGGGGCACCCGCAAGGCCGAGGAGTCCGCGGAGTCGGCGCGCCTGGCCGTGGCCGACGTGGTCGCCGAGGCCCGCGAGCGTGTCGGCGAGGAGACCACCCCTCCGGGCACCGCCGACGCCGGACACACCCACGACCATTGATCGACATCACCCCCGTCTCCGACGCGGCCGGCCGCCTGCGGCTGCGCGTGGAGTGGCTGCGCGGATCGTCGATCCGCGCGGTCGCCGTCGAGGAGGCCGTCATCAGCGTGCCGGGCGTGCGTGTCGTGCACGCCTATCCACGCACCGGTTCGGTCGTGGTCTGGTACCGCACCGGGTCCCTGGACCGCGACGCGGTGATCTCCGCGATCGACGCGTCGTCGACCGTCTCGGCTGACCTGCTGCCCGTTCGCCCGCCGTACTCGGCGGAGATCTCCAACACCGACATCGTCCGCATGGGCGTCGGCGCCCTCGCGCTCGGTCTGCTCGGAATCCGCCGGTACGGGTTGCGACGTGCGCCGATGCTAGGCCCGACCAGTCGACTCTTCGCCACCGGCGTCACCATCTTCACCGGCTACCCGTTCCTGCGCGGCGCGTTCCGCTCCCTGCTCGGCGGCAAGTCGGCGGGTACGGACGCGCTGGTCTCGGCCGCGACGGTCGCCAGCCTGCTGCTGCGCGAGAACGTCGTCGCGCTGACCGTCCTGTGGCTGCTCAACATCGGCGAGTTCCTCCAGGACCTCACGCTGCGTCGCACCCGGCGGGCGATCTCCGACCTGTTGCGCGGCAACCAGGACACCGCGTGGGTCCGCCTGGGCGACGGCACCGAGATCCAGGTCGGCATCGAGACCCTCGCCGTCGGCAACGAGGTCATCGTCCACGACCGTGTCGCGGTGCCCATCGACGGAACCGTCGTCGAGGGCGAGGCGCTCGTCGACCAGTCCGCCATCACCGGCGAGAGCCTGCCGGTGACCGCAGGGGTCGGCGCCACCATCTACGCCGGGTCGGTCGTGATGAACGGCCGGTTGGTCCTGCGCGCGGACGCGGTCGGCGACAACACCACCATCGGACGCATCATCACCCGGGTCGAGGAGGCGCAGCACGACCGCGCCCCGATCCAGACCGTCGGCGAGAACTTCTCCCGACGGTTCGTGCCCGCATCGTTCGCGGTCTCCGCCATCACCCTGTTGCTGACCCGCGACGTCCGGCGCGCGATGACGATGCTGCTCATCGCCTGCCCGTGCGCGGTGGGTCTGGCGACCCCGACCGCGATCAGCGCGGCGATCGGCAACGGCGCGCGACGCGGCATCCTGATCAAGGGCGGCTCGCACCTCGAGCGCGCCGGCCGTTTCGACGCCGTCGTCTTCGACAAGACCGGAACCCTGACCCAGGGCCGTCCCATCGTCACCAACGTCGTGTCGTTCCACGACGACTGGCAGCCCGAGCAGGTCCTGGCCTACGCGGCCAGCTCCGAGATCCACTCCCGACATCCGTTGGCCGAGGCCGTCATCCGGTCCACCGAGGAACGCCACATCGCCATCCCCCCGCACGAGGAGTGCGAGGTGCTCGTCGGGCTGGGTATGCGCACCCGGGCCGACGGACGCACGCTGCTGCTCGGCAGCCCGTCCCTGCTCACCGGCGAGGACGTCGCGGTCAGCGCGGACGCCGAGGCGTGGGTCGACAAGCTGCGCTCGCGTGCGGAGACACCATTGCTGCTGGCGGTCGACGGCGAGCTGGTCGGACTGATCAGCCTGCGCGACGAGGTGCGGGCCGAGGCAGCCGAGGTGATCGCAGAACTGCGGTCGGTGGGCATCACCCGCATCGTCATGCTGACCGGAGACCATCCCACCACCGCCGCCGCGGTCGCCGCCGAACTCGGCATCGACGAGTGGCGCGCGGAGGCGCTCCCCGAGGACAAGTTGGCGGCGGTTCGCGACCTGCAGGATGCCGGACACGTCGTGGCCGTGGTGGGTGACGGCATCAACGACGCTCCCGCGCTCGCGGCCGCCGACATCGGCATCGCGATGGGCCTGGGTGGTACCGACGTGGCCGTGGAGGCCGCCGACATCGCGCTGGCCGGTGACGACCTACGACGACTCGTCGACGTCCGCGAGCTCGGGGCCCGCACGGTCGATCTCATCGGACAGAACTACGGGATGTCGATCGCGGTGAACGCCATCGGGCTCGCTGTCGGTGCGGGCGGCGCACTCTCGCCGGTGCTGGCCGCGGTGCTGCACAACGCCTCGTCGGTCGCGGTGGTCGCCAACAGCTCTCGCCTGATCCGGCACCGACTCGACTGAGCTGGGCGCTCACCCCTGGTCGGGCAACCGATCCAGGAACGGCTGCTGCGCGGCGAGGATCTTCTCCCGTGCGACGTCGAGGGGAAACCACTCGACACGGTCGACCTCGGGGAACGACTTCATGACCCCGGAGCGCGGTGGCCAGACCATCTCGAAGGTGTTGCTCACCGTGTCGGAGACGTCGAGGTCGGCCTCGATCGCGAACGCGGTGACGACCTTGCCGCCCTTCTGGGTGATCTCGCCCAGGTCGATCACGGTGCCGTCGGGAACCGGCATCCCGAGTTCCTCGGTGAACTCGCGCCGGGCCGCGTCGAGCGCAAGCTCGTCGGACTCGTACTCCCCCTTGGGGATCGACCAGGCGCCGGCGTCCTTCTTGGCCCAGAACGGTCCGCCCGGATGCGCGAGCACGACGTCCACGGATCCGGACACGCGACGGTAGATCAGCAGTCCGGCGCTACGTCTGGGCACGTGACAACACAGGTGGGCGCGTCGGACGGATGAGGGTCAGGCGGATCAGAACTGTGCGGGGATGAGCGACGGGGCTGACGGCATCTCCCTGACCGGGGCCTCGGGATGCGGCGCGCGGACGTCGATGCCATCCCCGCAACCGAGGTCGGCGTCGCGTCGCTCGACGGCAGCACCGATCAACAACGCAGCAGCGATCGACACCAGGCACCACCCTGCGCAAATGGTGAGCACGATCACAGTGAACATTGCTCCATCGTGTCTGTTCGCGCTCGGATACACAACTCCGGGGTCGGCGTTTCGCGAATCGGAAACGCGGTTAACCAGGGCTAATGATCGCAAATGGGACGAATCGGGCGTTTCTCACCCCGCCGATGGGCCGGGGAGGCCGGCGACCACGCCCGCGATGGAATCGGCATCTGGGTACGACGCCAGTGTGCCGATCCCCTGCACGGAGATCGACGCCGCGGCGGTGGCCCAGCGGACCGCGGCCGCGAGCTCGTCCCCCGTCGCCAGGCGGGCGGCCAGGGCGCCGACGAACTGATCGCCTGCGCCGGTGGAGTCGAGCACCTCGACCCGGGGCGAGGGTTGACGGCCGTGACCGTCGGCGTCCACCCAGATCGACCCGGCCGCGCCGAGCGTCGCGACGACACTGATCGCTCCCCTGGTCCGGAGTTCCCTGGCGGCGGCGAGCGCGGAATCCGGATCGTCGACCGAGAGGCCGGTGAGGTCGGCCAGTTCGTTCTCGTTGACGACCACCGGGTCGCAGCGACCGAGCACCGACTCCGGCACCGGACGCGCGGGAGCGGCGTTGAGGACGAACCGCCCGGTGGAACGCTCCGACGCGGCGGCGATCACGGCGTCGGGGATCTCGAGCTGGCAGACCACCACCGGCGCGGCCTCGATCGCCGAGCGCTCGTCGTCGGAGAACGCGCCCCACACGCTGTTCGCACCGGCCGCGACGACGATCGTGTTCTGCCCGTCGGCGACCGCGATGTAGGCCGCGCCGCTCGGCTCGTCGGTGACCACGGCGACGAGGTCGGTGGCGACACCTCTGCGGTCGAGCTCGGCGACGAGTGTGCGCCCGTCCGCGTCGTCGCCCACCCGTCCGATGAACGACACCGCGCCACAGGAGATCTGGGCCGCGACGGCCTGATTGGCCCCCTTGCCACCGACATTGCGCCGCACGGACCGCGCGATGAGGGTCTGACCCGCCCGTGGCAGATGGTCGAGTTCGGTGACGACGTCGAGGTTCACCGATCCGACGACGACCACGAGTGGCGCCCCGGTCGGAGTCGTGGAAGTCATCGTGTCAGTGTCGCGCAGCACCGGATCGCGCCTGCTCGCGACCGGGCCTCACCGTGTCGGGGAGGTCCCCGACTGCACCTGCACCGGGAGGTCGTCGGCCCACGGTTGGGCGTCGACCATGTCCGCGACGCGGATCGACCCGCGCTCGAACTCGCCGGTCGCGGGGTCGACCAGTCGGTACTGCTGCGTGCGCCGGTGAATCGGCTGGGCGTCGAGCAGGATGACCCGGACCTCGCCGGGATCGAAGGCGCAGCGTTCCTGCAGCGCCGCGATCAGGGTCTCGTTGTGCAGGTGGCCGTCGCCGAAGTTCCACCCGATGGCGGTGCTGCAGATCCGCTCGCCGTCGACGATGACGTACTCCGACTCGTCGGCGTCGGCGAGCGCGCGGTGCACGAGGGTGAACAGGGCGCGGCCGTGGGTGTTCATGGCGCGGAACGCATATCCGAGGTGTTGCTGGATGACCGCCTGCTCGGGACCGAACATCTTCTCCAGCTGGGCCTGCGGCATGATCGCGATCGTCTTGACCCCACCGGTGAGTTTCGCCGACGCCGACGGCTTCATGCACCACATTGTGGTGTCCCAGTTGCCCGCGTAGTAGCGCATGCCCGGCAGGAACGAGACCTTGTCCGGGAACAGGTTGCCGAGGACGACCACGGCCACCACGACCGCGAACAGACCGAACACCGGGATCGGTTGGGAGACATCGCCGAGGCCGGTCTCGGCGTGGCCGACGAACAGGATCCCGATCCCGATGATCATGAAGACGTTCCACTCCAGCGGTGCGCCCATCGGGATCGACGACAGGATGCCGAGGTGGAACGCGATCATCACGCCGGCGGCCGCGGTGGTGACGATCCCGCCGCCGGAGAAGAACAGGACCAGCGGTACCGCCATCTCGACCGCCGTGGCGGCGTGGGCGATCGACGCCGACAGACGCGACGGCCGCAGGTCGTCGGGATAGCTGCGGAAGAAACGCTTCTTGATCGCCGTCGGACGGATCGTGGGGCTGTTCGAGAGCATCGTCGACATCACGAACGGCAGGTGCGGGTTGACCTTCGAGGTGGCGGCGGCGACCCAGATGACCAGGAAGATCAGCTTGGCCGCGACGATCATGTCGACCGCGCCGAACAGGAACGTCACCGACAACGTCGCGTAGACCTCGCCGCGACAGGCCAGGAAGATCACCTTGTCGCGGAGACCGAGCACGAAAAGAACGCCGAGCATGACGGCGACGGGCGTGACCGGCAGGACGCCGACCGTCGTGTCGAGGGCGGTGACCGGGCCGGTCCCGTCGGAGAACAGCGCCCATACCGCGGCTCCGAGCAGCGCGGCGTAGAGGAGCACGTCGAACGGGGTGCGTGCTGTGCCCGCGGTCAGCGGGATCCGCGGCCACGGCGGCAGCCGGATGGTGCCCGGCCGCAGCCAGTACAGCGGCGACCCCATCGGCGGGAAGTACCGGTTGTTGAGCGGACCGAAGCCGCAGCCGAGTCCGAGGACCTCGAACAGCAGCGAGAACACGACGATCTTCTGGAAGACGATCGGCTCCGACCACCACGAGCCGATGGCGGTGAACCCGTCGACGCCGGTGGACGCGAGCGCGACACCGATCCCACCGAGCACGTACAGGACGATCTTGGTGACGTAGAAGACGTACAGGGCGTCCGGCACGCCGAATCCGCGACGCGCCAGATGCGCCGCGGCGGGGCGGATGCGCTCACTCCTGCTGCCCGCCGACCACTGCGACATGTCCCAGACGGGCAGGTCGGGGCGAAGGAATCCCATGGGAGAACAACCTAGCCCAAACGAGCGCTTGGTCGGGAGGGTTTCGGTACCGGCGGCCCCGGAATACCGACCGTGCGGTCAGAAGGTGACGGTCGGCGGCGCCTGCTGTCCCTCGGGCGCCTTGTAGAACTCCCGGGTCGAGACCTTTGCGAAGCCGGAGAAGAACATCCACGGGATGGTCTGCACCAGGGTGTTCAGGGTGGTGACGGCGTCGTTGTAGTACTGGCGGGCGAACGAGATCTGGTTCTCGGTGTCGGTCAGCTGCCGCTGCAGGTCGAGGAACTGCGTGTCGGCCTTCAGGTCGGGGTAGGCCTCCGCGACTGCCATGACGTTGACGAGCGCGTTGCTCAGTTCCGCGTCTGCCGCAGCCTTCTCCGGGACCGCGTCGCCCTCGGCGGCCTTGGCCACGCGCGACCGGGCCGCGGTGACGGCCTCGAACACGCCGGACTCGTGAGCGGCGTACCCCTTCACGGTGTTCACCAGGTTGGGGATCAGGTCGGCCCGTCGGGTCAGCTGGACGTCGATGCCGCCGAGTGCTTCCTGCGCGCCGATGTCGGCCTTGCGCAGCTTGTTGAACCCGACGACGCCGAAGCCCACCAGGGCGACGATGACCACCACGATCACGATCAGTGCGATCAGCATGCGGTATTCCCTTTCACGACACATTCATTGGTTTGCGATGTCACCACGAGCCGCCTCCGCCGCCGCCCCCGCCACCACCGCCGGAGAAGCCGCCCCCGCCACCGGACGACGACGACGTCGTCTGCGTGGCCTGATACGCCGAGATCGCGGACGAGACCGAGGAATTGAAGTCGGCGGAGAAGTTGCTCATCGACGCCAGTCCGTAGCCGGCAGCGTAGCCGTGGCCAACCCCGAAGTACGACGGGGTCGGCGGCTCCTCGCCCACCTCGATCCGGTACTTCGCGGCCCACACCTCGGCGACCCCGAACGCGACCGCCCACGGGATGTACTGCGTGTACAGCTCTCTGCGGCCGCTGAAGTCGAATCGCGCCTCACTCGAGGCGGTTCCCAGAACCCGTCGGAACCCGCCGATGTGCGACCACGCCTCGCGACCCTTCTTGGTGCGGAACGTCTTGGCCTCGGGCGCCGCCAACGGCAACGCGAACACCGCGAAGATCGCCAGCGGCAGCCCGATCAGCGACATGTGGAACGGGCTGAAGAAGAACAGGTAGCCGGCCCCGAGTGCGGCGCCGATGACGAGGAACGCGCCGATCGAGCCGATTCCTTTGACCTGCATCAGTCCCGTCGCCTGCGACCACGACGTGACCGACGAGTCGAATCGGGCCCGCGCGGCCTTGAGTGCCTTGCCGCCGTCGACGTCGCCCGGCTGCGCCGAGAAGCTCTGCCCGGGTGCGACCCCGAGCGTGGTCGCGGTCTGCGCGGTGACCGCGTCGAGGCGGGAGGCGTCGCCGTCCTTGCCGGTGATGGTCCACACGCCGTCGACGTTGGCGATGTCGGCGACGCCCTTCTCGCCGAGTTCGAGCATCGTCGCGGCGTACATGTCGTCGCTGATCTTCTCGGTCAGCACGTAGGCCCCCTGCGCCGGACCCATGCCCTCGGGCGGGCCGTACATCAATGGGTAGGCGGGCGGCGGTTCCCGGACGCTGCGCGCCAGCAGCCAACTCACCACGCCCGCGACCACGGCGAGGAGCGCGAAGACCATCGCCAGGGGAACCGACCGGCCGAACACGGGGTCGAAGGGAAGTGACCACGGGAGCGACTTCTGGCCGGGCGCCGCGGTGCTCAGCGCGGTCTGCACCGTGACCGGGGTGTTGGGTTCGAGCGATCCGGTGGTGACGGTCAGGGTGTTGCCCGACGCGCTCGCCTGACAGCCGGCGTCCGACCCGGCCCCGACCGCGCACCGGGTGTCCTGTGGCGGCGTCGGGGCGGTCGCACGCAGAGTGGCCTTGGTGATCGGCATCCGCCATCCGCCGGGGATGAGGTTCCAGTAGAACTGCGATCCGCGCGCCCCGTTGATCGGATCCGACAGCACGCCGTCGACGTCGTAGGTGATGACGTAGCGATGGTTCCCGCTAATCGAGACGTCCGCCTTGCCGATCTTGGCGACCACGTAGCGGCCACCACGCTCGGTACTCAGGTCGACGCCGTCCGACGATCCGTCCCGGGTCACCCGGATGTTCTTCGGCACATACCGGATGTGGGAGTCCGCGGGGTCGGCGATGTCGAAGAACCGGAAGATCCCGTGCTTGGAGAGGGGAAAGTCGACGTCGAGGGTCTCGGTGGCACTCAAGGTGCCGTCCGCGTCGACCTCGAAGTCGGCGGTGTAGTTCGTGATGACCGCGGTCTCGGCGGCGGCATCGGACTCGCTGTCGTCGAAGCTGCCGAACAGCGCAGGCAGGAGCATCGCCCCGATGACGATCAGGACCGCGAACACGCTGACGACCGCACGCCTCATGGCGCGGAGCCTACTGTGCGGATGCCCGAATCGGCGACCAACTGTGACCGACCGGGGCGCCGGGGACGACGACCTGCCCGAATATGGGATCAGGGCGAGGCTTTGCTACCGTTGTCGAGCAGTACCAGGGGCTATAGCGCAGTTGGTAGCGCGTCTCGTTCGCATCGAGAAGGTCAGGGGTTCGATTCCCCTTAGCTCCACCATCGGGACCCGTCTGACACGACGCCGCGTCTCACCTTCCCGCGACATCTCTCGACTGCCGCGACAGGGATTGCCGTCGCGGAAGTCGAGTCGTGTCGCGGGAAGCCTGTCAGCGGGCGTCGAGATCGCGGATCATGGTCTTCGTCGCACGGCGTCGCCACGCATCGGTGATCATCTCCGCGACGACGTCAGCGTCCGCGGCGGCCAGCGACACCGCGACCGCAGACAGCTTCGCACCCCAGTACACCTCGGTGCACCAGTCGAATTCGGCGACGGCCTCACGGATCTGCTCGTCGGACACCATGACTCGCAGGGTCTCGCCGTCGGGCATCGTGGCCAGGATGTTCTTGCGGAAGCGCAGCGCGGCCATGCCGTGATGGTCCGCGACCACCACCTCGGGCAACGTCAGAGCACGCGTGCTGACCTCGTCCCAGGTGGTCACGAGACGATCTACTCGCCTGCCGCCCTGCGGAACTCGGGCTCTTCGCGCATCACGCGACGCCGCTGGAACGGCGGCAGGTGGTCGAACACGGGGTGCTCGTCGTCGATCTCGAGCACGACCGCGCCCGGTCGGATGAGGTGCTCGGGGATCTCGTCGGCCAGCGGGCCCTCGTCCTCGATGCGGCGACGCTGCTGGGTCATACGGGCGGCACGCGCGGCGCGGACACTGCGCTGCCGTCGGATCCGCTCCTCGATGCGGACGGTGCGCCGCAGGTACGCCATGTAGGCGACGAGGAGGAACACCCCGACACCGGTGGCGGCCCAGCCGATCCCGCCCAGCAGCACACCGACACCGACCGATGCGATCGCGAGGATCGCGAACACGAGCAGGAGTCGCTGGCGACCGCGGTACCGGGTCTCGCTGCGACGTGTGTCGGCGGTGGGGTCGTATCCCCCGCGACCGCGTCGGGTCGGGCCCTCGGCGGTCAGCGGCTCGGAGACCACCTCGTAGTCGGAATCCTCGTCCTCGTCGAATTCTTCGTCGAACTCATCGTCCGCATCGAGTTCGTCGTCGGCGTCGAGATCGGCATCATCGGACTCGAGGAGTTCGGCGTCGTCTGCGTCGTCGTCGATCTCGGCGGATCCGGTTTCGTCGGTGTCGCGATCGTGATCGCCCGCGCCGGCGACGATCTCGTCGGACTCGTCGATGTCCTCCGGCTCGTCGGCGACCAGCACGTCCGAGTGGTCGTCGAGTTCGTTGATCAGCTCACCGGGCTTGCGGTACTCGCGTACCGGTGCGACCCAGTCGGCGTCGTGCGGATGACGTCCGCGCGCGACCTTGCTGCTCGCCTTCGACATCGCGCGACCGCCGCGGTTGATGACGCGGGTCGCGAGCGTGGCCTCGGTGCGCTTGCGCACCTCGGGACGACCCTTGATCACCATCGGCACCAGCACGAACAGCCAGATCGCCACCAGACACACCCACAACACAGAATTCGGCATGACCGCGGCTCTCCTCTCCGTCTCCGACCGACCCTGGTGATCACCCGAGCCTCATGAGTCACAAATGACTTCCCTCAGGCTAGGGGTGGGGGCGCCCCGGCCAGCGCAGACGCGCCGAGACGACGACGAAAGTTCTGATGACCGTCGACGGGGACCGATCAGCCGAGATACGACGCCCGGCCGCTGCGCACGAGGGCCTCGGCGGCGCTGCCGGCGACCTCCTCGGCGGTGAGGGCGAACAGGATGTGGTCGCGCCACCCGCGGTCGACGTCCATGTAGCGCTCGAGCAGGCCTTCCTTGCGGAACCCGACCTTGGTCAGCACCGCCTTGGACGCCTCGTTGCCGGGTTGGACGGTCGCCTCGAGTCGGTGGAGTCCGACCGCGCCGAAGCAGTGGTCGACGCCGAGCGCGACCGCGGCGGTCGCGACCCCCTGATTGGTCACCGCGCTGTCCAGCCAGTAGCCGATCCACGCGTTGCGCAGCGCACCGCGCTGGATGTTGCCGATCGTCAGCTGCCCGACGAACTCGCCGTCGACCTCGATGACCAGCGGCAGCATCGACCCGTTCTTGGCCTCACGCTTGAGCACCGAGTGCAGCGTGGGCCACGAGGTCATGTGATGACGGTCCACCCAGTTGCCCTGACCGGTCGGTTCCCACGGCATCAGGGTGTTCTGGTTGGCGATGCGCAACGAGCTCCACGCGCGGGCGTCGCGCAGGCGGACGCCGCGCAGCGTCACCGTTCCCGCTCTCGTCTGCAGCGGCCCCAACACCGTCGGCCAGCCGGGATGCCCGGCGCCGCTGCTCGCCCATCGTCCAAACACGATCGAAGACTATTACCCGTGTCCGACCGCGGTGGCGCTAACCACGCTGAGCCAGGAACGCGACGTCGACCTCTTCGCCGATGCGGAGCTCCTCCACCTCGGGCTCGACCATCACCAGGCAGTTCGCCTCGGCCAGTCCCGCGAGCAGATGCGACGATCCGCTCTCGGACGTGCCGATGACCTGCACGAGATATTCACCGGTCTGTTCGTCGCGCATCAGCTGGCCACGCAGGTAGCCCTTGCGACCGCGCACCGACGCGATCGGTCCGACGGTGCGTGCCCGGATGACACGGCGCATCGGCTTGCGCTTGCCCAGCGCGATGCGGATGAGGGGTCGGACCATCACCTCGAACGCGACGAGCGCGCTCACCGGGTTCGACGGCAGCAGGAAGGTCGGGACCTCGTCGCGCCCGAGCTGGCCGAATCCCTGGACCGAGGCGGGATGCATGGCGATGCGTTCGACGTCGATCTCGCCCAGCGGCGCCAAGGCGTCGCGGATGTTCTCCGAGGCGGTGCCGCCGAGTGGCGCGCAGATCACCACGATCTCCGACCGGATGAGCTGCCCTTCCACCACGTCCCGCAGTTGTGAGGCCTCACGGTCGGCGATGCCCACGCGGTTGACGTCGGCACCGGCGTCTCGCGCGGCGGCGGCCAACGAGTAGCTGTTGACGTCGAAAACCTGTCCCGCACCGGGGGTTCGGTCGATGTCGACCAGTTCCCCACCCACCGAGATGACCGACAGTCGGGGTCGTGGGTGGACGAGAACCCGGGTACGGCCCACCGCGGCAAGCAATCCCACCTGGGCGGCACCGATGATGGTCCCGGCGCGGACGGCGACATCGCCGGGCTGGACGTCGTCGCCCACGCGGCGGACGTAGTCGCCGGTCTCCACGGCGTGACCGATCTTGACCTTTGACACCCCGCCGTCGGTCCACCGCAGCGGCAGTACCGCGTCGGCGAGAGTCGGCAGCGGCGCACCGGTTTCGACCCGCACGGCCTGTCGGGGCTGGAGTCGGGTCGGGGTGCGCGATCCCGCTTCCACCTCGCCGACCACCGGCAACACCACCACGACGTGTTCGCCGGGGGCCTCGGAGTCGTCGGACGCGACGATGCCCGCCTCGGCGACGTCGACGCTGCGGACCGCGTAGCCGTCGATGGCGGCCTGGTCGAACCCGGGCAGCGGGTTCTCGGTCGTCACCTCCTCGGCACAGAGCAGACCCTGCGCCTCGGAGATGGCCACCCGCACCGGGCGTGGCGCGACCGCGGCCGCGGTCACCCGCGTCAATTGGTCCTCGACCGACCGCATCTCGCCTCCCGCCCAACAATTCGCACGTCAGTTCGCGCAGAATCCGACGTTAGCCGGTCGGCGGGCCGAACCGGTGACGCAACGCGGTGCGCGCGGCGATCAGGCCTGCTTGAGCCGCTCTTCGAGGAACTCGCGGAGATCAGGGCCGTAGTCGTCGCGGTCCAGGGCGAAGTCGACGCACGCCTTGAGGTAGCCGCCCGGGTTGCCGAGGTCGTGTCGGGTGCCGCGGTGGACCACCACGTGCACCGGGTGGCCCTCCTCGATGAGCAGGGCGATGGCGTCGGTGAGCTGCAGCTCGCCGCCGGCACCGGGCTTGATCCGACGCAGGGCGTCGAAGATGGCGCGGTCGAGGATGTAGCGACCGGCCGCGGCGTAGTTCGACGGGGCGTCGGCGGCGTCGGGCTTCTCGACCATCCCCTTGAGCCGCATGACGTTCGGGTTGTGCGCGTCCGGGAGCGGCTCGACGTCGAACACGCCGTACGCGGAGATCTTCTCGGTGGGCACCTCGATGGCGCAGAGCACGGTGCCGCCGCGACGCTGCCGGGTGCGGGCCATCACCTCGAGGACTCCGCCGGGCAACACGAGGTCGTCGGGCAGCAGGACCGCGATCGCGTCCTCGTCGTCGTCGAGCTGGGACTCCACGCAGCCGACCGCGTGGCCGAGTCCGAGGGGCTTCTCCTGGATGACCGACGAGACGTGCATCAGCGACGGCGCGTTGCGCACCTTCGCGAGCATCGCGTTCTTGCCCCGCTTCTCCAGCGTGTTCTCGAGCACCAGATCCTCGACGAAGTGGGCGACGACGCCGTCCTTGCCGGGCGAGGTGATGATCAGCAGTCGTTCGGCGCCCGCCGATTTCGCCTCCTCGGCGACCAGTTCGATGCCGGGGGTGTCGACGACCGGCAGCAACTCCTTGGGCACGGTCTTCGTCGCGGGAAGAAAGCGCGTGCCCAGTCCGGCTGCGGGGACGATCGCCGTCTTCGGGATCGGTGGTGTGTTGGGTACGAATTCGTACTCGGCTCCCGGCGACCCGTCGCCCTGATTTCCGACCGTCTGCGTTTCCGTCATGTTCCTCACCCTAGGACTCGACCCTGGACACCGACTGTGCGTTGCAGTGGATCGACGCCGGCTTGTGGCAACGTCGACCGCACACGCAATCTATCGGGTGGGCGCCGATCGCGAAGGGTGGAGACCATGGAGCCGACACAGTGGCCGATCCGATGAACGAGTCATCGGAGGATTCCGTCGCCGGGGAGAAGGCCGCGTTGCGCCACCGACTGATCGCCGCCCGCGCCGCCATGGACGCGACCGAGCGCGCGACGGCCGCCGAGGACCTCGCGGGCTGGATGTCGGTCGACGTCCCCTTTCGGCTCGAGGCCGATGTGACCGTGTGCTGCTACGCGAGCGTCGGGACCGAGCCGGGGACGGCGCAGATGCTCGACGCGCTGGTCGACCGCGGCGTGACCGTACTGCTCCCCATCACCCCCGACGGTCCTCCCACGGCCTTGGAGTGGGCGCGCTACACCGGGCGCCACGGGTTGCGCACCGGACGGTTCAGCCTGTCCGAGCCGACCGGCCGGCGGTTGTCGAACGCGGCCCTCGACACCGCCGATGTCGCACTGATCCCGGCGCTGGCGGTCGACCGTCGCGGTGTGCGTCTGGGCCGCGGGGCCGGGTACTACGACCGGTCCCTGGTCGCGACCGGCGCGGAACTGGTCGCCGTGGTGTACGACGACGAGGTGCTCGACGACATCCCCGCCGACGAGTACGACATCGCCGTGAGCTGGGCACTGACCCCCGGCGACGGGTTCACCCGACTGGGGTGACCACCTCACGGATCCTCCCATTGGCACTCGCGTGTCGTGAGTGCCAGAAACGGCGGTAGACTCGACGACGGTCCGTGATGCGGACCCCTGATCTCACCGCGCGACGACGTGACGACGCGCGGCCACTCACTCCCTCGGAGGTGCCCGGTGCCGACTTACTCGTACGCCTGCACGCAGTGCGACAACCGGTTCGACATCGTCCAGTCGTTCACCGACGATTCGCTCACCGAGTGCCCGAAATGCGGCGGCAAGCTGCGCAAACTGTTCAACTCGGTGGGCATCGTGTTCAAGGGCAGCGGCTTCTACCGCACCGACAGCCGCGCGGGGTCGACCGCGTCGGAGAGCGCGAGCAGCGACTCGTCCTCGTCGTCGGACTCCAAGTCGTCGTCCTCGTCCGACTCGGGTTCGTCGAGCAAGGACTCGTCCTCGTCCGACAAGTCCTCGAAGTCGTCGGACAAGTCGTCCGGGTCCTCGGGCTCCGGGTCCTCGGGATCGGGGTCCTCGACCCCCGCCGCCGCGTCCTGACCTCCTCGCCCGGGTCACCGCCCCGGCTCGTGTCGTTCCGCGATCCACAGTTCCGATCTGTCCACAGGGCGATCGGCTGATTTCTCGCGTTCCTCGGCGTCCGTTCCTACCGTGGCCACATGCCTGCCGACCGGTTCCGTCTCCAGCCGACGATCGTCGATCGGCTACGCGCCACCGCGCGCCCGGGATGGACGCGCGCCCTGGCGGTCCGCCGCACCCTCGCGGTCGCGTTGCTGGTGGCGTCGATCGTCGCGGCCGTCGTGGCGCATCGCGGAGAGCAGCAGGTCACGGTGATGATCGCCGCGCATGACCTGTCCCCCGGCACCGAGTTGTCGGCGACCGATCTGGCCGAACTGCGCATCGGCCCGGGCCTGCTCCCGCAGGGCGCGCTGCGGATGACCCGTGACGGCGTGGGGCGGACGGTCACCGGGCCCGTGCATCGGGGCGAGGTGCTCACCGACTGGCGTCTGCTCTCCCCTCGCCTTCCCACCCAGCTCATGGACGACCCGGACGCCCGACTCGTGCCGGTCCGGCTCGCCGACGACGCGGTGGTGCGTCTGTTGCGCTCCGGTGATGTCGTGGACGTGCTCACCGAGGCCCCGGATCCGGAGCGGTCGGCCTCCGGTGTGGATGGTGTTGCCGACGAACGGGATTCGCGAGCCGCGGCGACCTCGCCGACCGCGTCGGGACGAGTTCTGGTGCGCGGGGCGGTCGTCGCGGTGGTCGCGGCTCCGGAGTCCCGTGCCGCACGGGGATCGGCGGCGCCGGTCATCATGCTGGCCATGGGTGAACGCGAGGCGCACACCGTCGCCGGCGCCACCCTGGCCGCTCCGCTGACGGTTGTCTTTCACTGATCCGACAATGCATTTGGTTGACCCCGGCGGCATCGGTGCGGTTCAGGCCCGGTCGGCCAGGAATCGGGGCGCGCCGAGCGTGCCGAGAGTCCCTGCATGCCACACCGGGTCTGGTTACGATCGCTTCACCGGACGTGGCGGAACATCGCCGCGCCTCGATCGAACAGGACAGGCACATGCTCAAAGGATTCAAGGAATTCCTGCTCCGCGGCAATGTGATCGACCTCGCTGTCGCTGTCGTCGTCGGCGCTGCGTTCAGCGCCATCGTCACCGCGTTCACGGGCAGCATCATCCAGCCGCTGATCAACTCGCTCGGCGGCACGGACGCGGCCCAAGGGCTGGGTTTCACCATCCGTGACGGCAATCCCAGTACCTTCGTGGACTTCGGGACGCTGATCACCGCGGCGTTGAACTTCCTCATCATCGCCTCGGTCGTCTACTTCGTCATCGTGATGCCGTTCGAGAAGCTCAAGGCGTTGCGCGCCAAGGCCGGTGACGATGCCGCGGCGCTCACCGAGGCCGAGCTGCTCACCGAGATCCGCGATCTGTTGGCGGGCAAGGACCCGAAGGAGGCCAAGCAGAAGGCCGCCGACGAGTCGATGACCACGGCGTTCCCCGGCAGCCCCGCCGCAGGATCGTCGCAGGGTGAGAGCCCGCTGGATCGCAGCCCGAACATCTCCGGACAGTTCAGCGGCCAGGGTCCCGCCCCGCAGGCACAGCGGCCCCCGAACCCTGGTCCCCAGAGCCAGGGCCCGCAGAACGCCGGTCCGCAGAATCAGCCTCCCCAGCAGCCGTATCCGGGACAGAACCAGCCCGGCGGTCCGCCGCCGCAGTACGGCCAGCCCGAGTACGGCCAGCCCGGCCCGGGCGGATACCCCGGCCCGGACAACCGCGGTCAGTACGGACAGCAGTACGGACAGCCGGGTGGGCCCGGCGAATACCGCCAGGGTGACTACCCGCCTCCGGGATACCGTCCCGACGGACCGGGACGCCACGAGCAGTAGCGCGACCCACCACCGCCCAGCCGCCAGTTGGGCACGTAACACCGCCAGTTGGGCACCTAGACCCGCCAGTTGGGCACGTAGACCCGCCAGTTGGGCACGTAAACCCGCCAGTTGGGCACGTAGACCCGCCAGTTGGGCATCGGGTCAGCGGGCGGGCTGGGGTTCGCGGTGCACCGCGGCGTCCGGGACAGACGACGCAGTCCGTCGCCGATCCAGTCCCAGCCTGGTCAGGGTCACCGCGAGCAATGCCAGTGCGGGAGTGCCGATGGCGATCGCGATGGGGGCGATCGTCCGCAGGTGCAGTGCCTCGATGATCGAGCTGTAGAGCGCACCGCTTGCCATCTGCACGAAGAAGAACAGGCCCGCGCCGACTCCCTGCGCCGGGAGGTTCAGCGAGATCAGTCCGCTCTGCGCGTGCGGGATCGCCGCACCGACGCCGACGTAGGTCACGGCCAGCGGGATGACGAGCGCGAAGACCGAGTCGACCCCGGCGACGGCGAGTGCGATGACCACGGTCGCGCCGACCCCACCGACCGACGTCCCGAGCAGATACGCGCGGGCGTGCGAGCTCATCCGGCGGATCAGGACGCTGCCGCTGATGTAGCCGATCGCCGGGATCATCAGCAGCAGTCCGTACTCGATCCGCGACACCCGGTGGATCCCCTGCAGCAGGTAGGCCGACTGCTCGATGAACAGGAAGTAGCTCATCCAGGCCAGCGAGATCACCGCCGCGTGCCAGTAGAAACCGCTGCGTCGCAACGCCGCTCCGATACCGGCCGCAACCGAGGAGAACCGGACCGGGACCGGCGTGGTCGGGCGGGCCGACGGAACCAGGCGGGAGAACGCGAACGCCAGGACCAGGCCCACCGCGGCCAGCACCCCGAACAGCGAACGCCACGTGGTGATCTCGATGAGCGACGCCCCCACGAACGGCGACAGCGCCGGCGTGGCCGCGATGACGATCGACAGCGAGGTGAGGATCTGCATCCGTTCGGACTCGGGGTAGCGCCGTTGGATCACCAGTCGGCAGAGCACGGTCGCCGACGTACCGCCGATCGCCTGGACCACCCGGGCGGCCGCGAGCACTCCGACGTTCGGCGCTGTGGCGGCGAGCACCCCGCCGATCGCGAACAACACCAGTCCCCACACCTGCAGGGTGCGGGCGTCGAAACGATCGGCCAGCACCCCGGCGGCGAACATCGAGATCGCGTAGCCGGCCATGTATCCCGACAACGTCAGCTGAATCGCCGAGACCGACGTGCCGAGGTCGGCGGCCATGTCCGGGATCGACGGGTTGAGCAGACTCAGTCCCAGCTGCGGCACCATGACCGCGACGAGCAGCATCACGGTCGCATGCCGGCGGGGCAGCGAGATCAGTTCAGACATAGGTGGCCTCCGACCGGTTCGATGTCACCGATTCGTCGGCGATGTGGCGTGCCACCGACCGCGCGCGGCGACGGATCTTGCCCATGCTGCTGATGTAGTAGAGGTCGCCCGAGGCGATCTCGCCGATCACGTACATTCCGGGTACGGCGCCACCCGCGGCGTCGAGCAACGCGTTGGTGCCGACGTCCACGCGCAGTCCCCCGTAGGGATTGCGCTGTGCCAGTCCGCGATACAGCAGCGACGACACCAGGCTCGCGGCCGCCGGCGACGGCGCTCCGGCCGGGGTCCGCGTCGCGTTGACCGCGTGTTCGACCGAGCTTCGGGTGCCGTCGGCGAAGCGCATGCCGAAACCGGTTCGTCCCGGATCCACCTCGCGTACACCGGAGGCGATGCTGAGCTGCCCGTCGCTGAGCATCAGCCCGAGCCGCCGCGCGCTCTTGGCGGGCAACGGGTTCGACAGCGCCTGGAACGCGGCGTGCGTCGTGGTCAGGAACGTCGCCCGCGCCGAACGGGTCATGGCCGCCCAGATCTCGTTGACGTAGTGCTGGGCGATGCCGATGACCAGGCGTTGCACCGCGACGTCGACCGAGCCGGTGGCGACGGCCATCTCGGCCAGACGGTCGCCGGCCGGCTGCGAGATCGCACGGAACGCGGCCCGGACCTCCGACCGCCGGATCCCCTCGCCCAGGGCGAGGTAGTCGACGATGTGCAGCACGTCCTCCCACTCGAGACCGCCGCGTTTACGGGTGACCCGCAGGATGAGCGCGGAGATGTCGGGGTCGAAGTCCAGTGGCGAGACGATCGCCCGGGCGTCGGGCAGGATCCCGTGCCGCGACACCATCGTCAGGTGCCCGCGCCACCCACGCTGACGCACCGCGAGCGCGACGTCGACGGCACTCAGACCGGTGCCGATCACGGCGGCCGCCCGTGTGGCCGCCACGTCGTCGATCCAGCCACTCGTGGGGTACGGATCCGGGGTGTACGACGCCACCCCGTGCAGGTGGTAGGGGTCGGCGGGCGGGCTCGACCCGAGCGCCAGCACCACCACGTCGTGGGTGGCCTCCACGGGCAGGCCGTTCCCGGAGTCCACGGTCAGGCGCCACCGCCGCTCATGCGGGGCGACGTCGATGACGCGGCCGGAGACAAAGGTGAGTCGATCACCGAAGTGCGACGCCGCGGTGTCGGCGGAGTCGGTGAGATAGCGGCCGTAGAGGCTGCGGGGCACGAAGCTGTGTTCGTCCTCGTCGAGCCATTCCGGCGCGTGGGCCCGGACCCAGTCGTGGAACTCGTCGGGCCACGAGTCCGACACCGACATGGCGAACACCTGGCGGTTGAGGATCGCCGAATCGGCGTTCTCGCAGTACGCACGGCCCGGTCCGAGGGGCCGATCGGCGTACACGCAGACCTCGTGGGACTCCCCATAGGGCAGTTGCCGCAGCAGACTGACCGCCGCGGCGCCGCCACCCACGATTCCTATCGATGTCATGCAGCGCTCCACTTCCCTGGACAGTTAGTTAGCCAGGGTAGTTAAACACCGCGCGTCCGAATCGCACCAGATGGTCGGAAAGAGACGTTCGTTACGTTCACCGCCAAATGCATTAGCCTGCATGCATTTACGATCACCGTGACCGCACCGGGGAGTTTGCCGCACCGACACCCACCGGAAACCCCCACCCCGCTCGGGGTGGGGGCTCGGGGGAATCAGTGCGAGACGGCCTTCTCGACGCCGACACCGGTGAGCGAACGGACCTCCATCTCGGCCTGCTTGGCGGCGCTCTCCTGCTTGCGCCGTCCGATCCAGGTGCCGATCACCGCGAGCAGGAAGCCGGCGGGGATGGAGACGATGCCGGGGTTGGACATCGGGAAGATGTCGAAGTTCGCGTCCGGGAACATCGAGGTCGGCTTGCCCGACACCGCAGGCGAGATCACGATCAGTCCGATGCAGACGATCAGACCGCCGTAGATGCTGAACAGCGCGCCGGTGGTGTTGAACTTGCGCCAGAACAGCGAGAACAGCAGCGTCGGCAGGTTGGCCGAAGCGGCGACCGCGAAGGCCAGCGCCACGAGGAACGCGATGTTCTGGCCCATCGCGAGGATGCCCAGCACGATCGAGACGACACCGATCACGACCACGGTGATCCGTGAGACGCGCACCTGCTGCTCCTCGGATGCGTTGCCGCGCTTGATGACACTGGCGTACACGTCGTGGGCGAACGACGCCGACGCCGTGATGGCGAGGCCCGCGACGACGGCCAGGATGGTCGCGAAGGCGACCGCCGAGATCACCGCGAGGAAGATCGTGCCGCCGAGCTCGAACGCGAGCAGCGGCGCCGCGGCGTTCTCCTTGCCGGGTGCGGCGAGGATCTTCTCCGGGCCGACCATGCGGGCCGCGCCGTAGCCGAGCACCAGCGTGAACAGGTAGAACGCGCCGATCAGTCCGATGGCCCAGGTGACCGATCGACGGGCCTCCTTGGCGGTGGGCACGGTGTAGAAGCGCATCAGCACATGCGGCAGGCCGGCGGTGCCGAGGACGAGAGCGATGCCCAGCGAGATGAAGTCCAGCCGCGACATCGCGCTGATGCCGTACTTGGCGCCCGGCGCGAGGATGTCCTTGCTGGAGTTGGCCTGTGCGTCGGCGAGCAGCGTCGAGAAGTTGCCCTTCACGGCCAGCAGCACGAGGACGAACATGATGCCTGCGCCGAGGATCAGCAGCACGGCCTTCACCATCTGGACGTAGGTGGTGCCCTTCATCCCGCCGACGAGGACGTAGACGATCATCAGGACACCGACGACGGCGACCACGACGCCCTGGCCGAACTTGCCGTCGATGTTGAGCAGCAGCGCGACGAGTCCACCGGCACCGGCCATCTGGGCCAACAGGTAGAACAGCGACACCGTCAGCGTGGAGAGCGCCGCGGCCATGCGGACCGGGCGTTCCTTGAGCCGGAAGCTGAGCACGTCGGCCATCGTGAACCGGCCGGTGTTGCGCAGCAGTTCGGCGACGAGGAGCAGCGCGACCAACCACGCGACGAGGAAGCCGACGCTGTAGAGGAAGCCGTCGTAGCCGTAGACCGCGATGGCACCCGCGATGCCGAGGAAGGACGCGGCCGACAGGTAGTCGCCTGCGATCGCGAATCCGTTCTGCGGCCCGGAGAACTGGCCGCCGCCGGTGTAGAAGTCGGACGCCTTCTTGGTGGTGCGGCTGGCGCGGATGACGATCGTCATGGTGATGACGACGAACGCCACGAAGATGGCGATGTTGAGGATCGGGCTACCGACCGCCGTCGAGTCTGCGGCGAGAGTGGTCATGAGAGCGGGCCTTCCAGCTCGTCGCGGATGGCGGCGGCGCGCGGGTCGAGATCACGGTTGGCGAAGCGCACGTAGATCGCCGTGATCACGAACGTCGACACGAACTGACCGAGTCCGAGGATGATGCCGAGGTTGACGTTGCCGAAGACCTTGGTGGCCATGAAGTCCGTCGCGTAGGTCGCGAGCAGGACGTACAGGGCGTACCAGGCGAGGAAGAACCCGGTGAGCGGGAAGACGAAGCGACGCAGCCGACTGCGGAGTTCCTGGAACTCCGGCGACGCCTGCATGTCGATGAAGGCCTGCTCGTCCGGAGCCCTCCGCGCGGGAGACCGTTCCGGGCTCGATGTGGTCATGACAACTCCTGATGTGAGCGGGATTGCGAGTTGCCTGCAGACAGTAATGAGAGCCAGGTCACAAAAGGGTGTGGTGGCGCCGGTCACACGCCGAGCTGCGTGACTGTGCGACGAACGGTCGCTGTGGTGCGACGAGCGGCACGGCAGAACGAGGCGTTCGGTCTAGAGGTTGGCCTCGCGGTCGCGTCCGACACCGAGTCGTTCGGGCGCGTGGAGTCGGGTGAGCACCCGCGCGACGTCGGCCGGGATCCGATCCGAGGTCCACAGCGACACACCCACCATGACCGCGAAGGCCAACGGCACGCTGATCGCGGCGGGGTACCCGACCAGCACCGACGGCCATCCGCCCCAGAGGTCGTCGGAGAAGCCCCCGACCGCGGTGGTCAGGGCCGCTCCCCCGGCCACGACACCACCGACGATCAGTCCCGCGGCCGCACCGACCGCGGTCAGTCCGCGCCACCAGATGCCCAGCACCAGCAGCGGGCACAGCGTGGACGCGGCGACCGCGAAGACCAGACCGACGGTGCGCGACAGGTCGATCGAGGTGACGGCGACGGCCAACAGCACCGGGATCACCCCGGCGAGCAGCGATGCGAGGCGGAAGTCGCGTACCCGTCCCCGCAGGACGTCGGTGCTCAGGACCCCGGCCACGCTGACGAGCAATCCCGACGACGTCGCCAGGAACGCCGCGATGGCCCCGGCCGCGACGAGCGCGGCGAGAAGTTGTCCGCCGATGCCGGAGACCACCGAGCTCGGCAGCAGCAGCACCGCGGCGTCGGAGCCACCGGTGATCAGCAGCTGCGGCACCCACAGCCGGGCGAAGGCGCCGAGCAGCGTCGGGAACAGGTAGAACACCGACAGCAGTCCGACCACGGCGAGCGACGTCCGGCGCGCGGCCCGTCCGTCGGGGTTGGTGTAGAAGCGGACCAGCACGTGCGGTAATCCCATGGTGCCCAGAAAGATCCCGATGATCAGCGAATAGACCTGGTACATCGGGTGGTCGCCGCCGAACCCCCAGCCCGGTGTCGCCCACTGCTGGTGGGTGGCGGGCGCTCCGGCCACCACCGGCACCGACGACCCCGCCGCGAGCACCACCGACGTCCCCGACGTCAGCTCGTGGTCACCGGCGGTGAGTCGGATCGGACCCGAGACCGCCTGCCCGTCGATGGTCCCTCTCGCGGTGACCTCCAGCGGCGCGGCGACCTGGACGACGACGTCGGTGGTGACGTCGACGGTGGTCTGTTCGGTGACCGTCGGCGGCGCGCTCGACCCGAGATCGTGGTCGCCGCCGTAGAAGTGCAGCGCCAGGACGACGGCGGGTACGGCGATCGCGGTCAGCTTGAGCCAGTATTGGAACGCCTGCACGAACGTGATCGACCGCATGCCTCCGCCGATCACGTTGGCGATCACGATGAGCCCGACCACCACCGCTCCGACCCACGGCGGGATCCCCAGCAGGATGTTGAGCGTGAGACCGGCGCCCTGCAGCTGTGGGACCAGGTAGAGGATGCAGATGAGGACCACCACCGCGGTGGCGAGCTTGCGCAGTCGGGTCGATCCGAGGCGGAACTCGGCGAAGTCGGGGACGGTGTACGCCCCGGAGCGACGCAGTGGGGCCGCGACGAACAGCAGCAGGCCGACGTAGCCGGCGGTGAAGCCGATCGGGTACCAGAGCGCGTCGGCGCCATACTTCGCGATCAGACCGGCGACGCCGAGAAACGACGCGGCCGAGAGGTATTCGCCGGAGATGGCCGCGGCGTTCCAGTTCGACCCGACGCTGCGCGAGGCGACGAGGAAGTCCGAGGTGGTGCGGGCGAGGCGTACGCCGTAGGCGCCGATCGCCACCGTCGCGACGGCCGCGGCGACCAGCGCGATGACCGTCGGCACCGGCACCGAGGATCCGGTCAACCCGTTCATCATCGTCTGCTCATCGCGTGTTCGTGGGCCATCAGTCGTCGACGAGGTCGCCGAACTCCTGCTCGTTGCGGTCGGCGGAGCGGTTGTAGATCCAGCACACCGCGAGCAGCAGCGGGTACACCGCGAACCCGAGGACGATCCAGGACAGGCGGATACCCAGGACGGTCACCGCGCCGACGTCGGGGAACAGGGCCAGCAGGACCGGGATCGCGCACAGGACACCGAGGGTGATGCCGGCCAGCCTGAGCGCGAGTCCGAGCTGGGCGCGCATCAGTCCGCGGATCAACGCGTCGCCGACCTCGGTCTGCTCCTGCACCTCCACGCGGGTGCGGACCGTGCGCGCACCGCGTCGGGTGGCGAGGACGACCCGTTCGCGCCGGGGCGGGCCGTCCGACGGCGTGCTCATCGCGAGCCCCGGGTCGGGCGGGGGCTGGGCACGAGACGGTCCTTGAGTTCCCGGGTGTGTCGACGGCTGACCGGCAGCTCGACCGGTGCGCCGTCGCGCTGGGTCCGCAGCACCACGACCGTTCCCGAGCCGGCGGTCCGGATCCCGGTCACCAGCGGCAACGACACCAGGTAGGACCGATGGACACGCACGAAACCCGCCTGCGCCCAGCGGGTCTCGAGGGTCGAGATCGGGATACGGACCAGGTGCGAGTCGGTGGCGGTGTGCAGCCGGGCGTAGTCGCCGTCGGCCTCCACCCACTCCACCGAGGATCGGTGCACCAGTGTCGTCGCCCCACCCATCTCCACGCCGATGACCTCGTCGGCCGCGTCGTCGGCCGGTGGGGTCGACGCCGCGTCGGCCATGTCCCGACTCCCCCGCATGTCGACGACGCGGCGCACCGACTCGGCGAGTCGTTGCGCGCGAACGGGTTTGAGCAGGTAGTCGACGGCGCCGAGGTCGAAGGCACGCACCGCGCGGTCGTCGTGGGCGGTCACGAACACCACCGCGGGCGGGTTCGCGAACGCGGTCAACACGCCGGCGAGCTCGAGCCCGTCGAGTCCGGGCATGTTGATGTCGAGGAACACGGCGTCGATGGCGGATGGTCGCGCGTCGTTGATCAGGCGCAGAGCGGTGGTGGCGTCGGCGGCGGTGAGCACCTCGCCGACCTGGTCCTGGGCCCGCAGGAGGTAGGTGAGTTCGTCGAGGGCCGGCCACTCGTCGTCGACCGCGAGCACCGTCAGGGCGGCGCTCGGTGCGGCGGCGGTCGCGGGGGTGTCGGTCCCAGAAGTGTCGATCACAGTGGATCCATCGTGCCACCGGTCGGTGCGGTCGGTGCTCACACGGCGATACCGGGACGGAATTTCGGTACCCGCATGCTGACCTTCGTTCCCGCCCCCGGTGCGGTCTCGACGACCAGTCCGTAGTCGTTGCCGAAGGCGGCGCGGAGACGGTCGTCGACGTTGGCCAGACCGACGTGGGCGTTCTCCGACGCGCTCGGTCCCGAGGCACCGGAGGTGATGGCGTCGAGATCGCCCGAGCGCAACAGTTCGGGATCCATGCCGATGCCGTCGTCCTCGACACTGATGACGCAGTCGGTGCCCTCGTCGGCGGCGATGATCGTCACCGTGCCGCCGTTAGGTTTGCTGGAGATGCCATGGCGCACCGCGTTTTCCACCAGCGGTTGCAACGCGAGGAACGGGAGTACGACGTTGAGGACCTCCGGGGCGACCTGCAGACGCACCTCCAGCGCGCTGCCGAACCGGGCGCGTTCGAGCGTCAGGTAGCGGTCGATGTTGCGGAGTTCGTCGGCCAGCACGGTGTACTCACCTGCCGACCGGAACGAGTAACGGGTGAAGTCGGCGAACTCGAGGATCAGCTCGCGGGCCTGGTCGGGGTCGGTGCGGACAAAGGACGCGACGGTGCCGAGCGCGTTGTAGATGAAGTGCGGGCTGATCTGGGCCCGCAGTGCGCGGACCTCGGCGCGGTCGAGGCGGGCGCGGGACGCGTCGAGTTCGGCGAGCTCGATCTGGTTGCCTGCGTACCGGGCGACCTCGGTGATGGCCGAGAGCATGCCGGGGCCGGGTTGGACGCGGGTGACCACGCCCATGACGCCGACGGCCCGCGACTCGTCGAGCAGCGGCTGGACGATGAGGGCGCGCACCCCGGGCTCGTCGAGGTCGGCGCCGGTGATCAGGATGCGACGTCCCTCGTCCACGGCGCGGGCAGCGGCGTCGGCGAAGACCGGCGCCAGGCATTCGTAGGGACCGGTCCACGCGAGGACGGAGCCGTCCGCGTCGGCGAGCCCGAGTGCGTCAGCCGAGGTCAGGCCCCGCAGGTGCGGGGCGGCTTCGGCGGCCGAGGCCGCGTCGAGTCCCCGGCGCAGCGGGCGGGCGGCTAGTGATGCGGTGTGCAGCGTGGCGTGCACCGCGCGTTCGGCCGGGGTCGTCAGGGTGGGGCGGGTGCGCACACGGAGTGCGACGACAGCGACGGCGACGGCCACCACCGCGATCACGGCGATGACGATCGTGGCGCCGGACATCAGCTGCTCGTCACGGCGCTGTGCTCATCACAACTCGGGTCAGCGATCCGCGACCGCATAGGTGACGCCGGCGACCGCCGCGGTCACCGACAGCACCGACGGCCAGGCCCCGATCTTCTTGGCCAGTGGATGCGATCCGCCGAATGCGCCGAGGTAGCCGACCAGCAGCGCACCCGCAACGACCGGGCCCTGCGATCGAGACCATTCCCGGGTGGACCAGGCCCCGGCCGCACCGAGCACGACCCCGCCCAGCGGGCGGATGCCGCTGTAGCGAGCGGTGGCGAATCCGCCGATGAGACCGGCGGCGACAACGGGTGCGGTGGGTGTGGTGGTCACCGGGCGACTGTACCGTTGGTGTGACCGGCCGGTCCTTCACACGGGCCGACCGTGCGGCGCTCCTCGCCGCAGATCGATCTCCGCGCTGTTCACCGCGTACCTCAACCGCGGCAGTCATCAGCCCGAATCTCTCCACGTCCGACCGTGGTTCGCAGTACCAACTCACCCTGTATTCCCCGCTCGGCGTCTGCCGCTCGGGTCATCACTCGTCTACCAAAGGAGTTGATCGCATGCACACCCACCCATCATCGAACGACAACGAACGCGAGGTCATCGAGAACCGGCTCGACGTCAACCGGCGCGCTCTCATCGACACCGCACGCGGTCTGTCCGATGAAGATGCACGTCGACGAATGGTGTCCTCTCTGACCACGCCGATCTCTCTCATCAAACATGCTGCTGCGGCAGAACGGATCTGGTTTCAACGGTTCTGGGGCCGACGGGCCGAAGACGACTGCGATGGCTACTCCCGCCGCGATGAGGGAACCTTCACCGTCGACGACTCCGCCACGCTCCACGACGTCATCTCCGAGTACGAGCGGGCGATCGAGGTGTCGCGGGACATCGCCGCCGGGTTCGATCTGGATGCCGTACAGGTCGAACCACACGAGGGGCCCGTCAGCATGCGGTGGACCCTGCTGATGATGATCGCCGAGACAGCCAGGCACGCTGGGCACGGTGACATCCTGCGCGAGCAGATCACCGCTCCTCGTCCGCAGTCCGAAGTGCCATTCCTCGCAACGGGTCCCGACGAGGTCGAGCAGGAAATCATCGCCGCCTTCGAGAAAATGCGAACCACCATCCTCACCCGCAACCGGCACGAGCTGGTCGAACTGCACGACCCCGAATTCCTGGGCACGGAGCTCCCCGGGAACGTGATAACCGCCGACGAGCACATTGCCACGACCATGAATTCACGCGATCTCGAGATGGAGTTCTTCGACATACGAGTCAAGGCTTTTGGCGACATCGCGTTGTCCTGGGCACGGCAGACTCTCGCCGGTCATCTCGAACCCGATGACCCGGGAACGTCCCCGGAGGTGGCAGCTCGTGTCGAGAGCGAAGGGGTCCACTGGTCGATGCTTGTCGTGTGGCGCCACACGCGAGGCCGGTGGCGGATGCTGTCGTACCAGGTCACGCCCATCGCGGACGACCGATGGGAAGCGTGAATGGGCCCGCCGCCGACAGTCAGCGTCGAGCAGCACACCGGACACGGAGCCTTTGACCGATGGCCGACCACAGACCGTGTCACATATGGACGCGCAGCGGTGTCTTGAGGACGTGGTCATCATTCAACGAAAGGGACCGTCATGAAAACGCTCGTAGTCTGCGCATCGCGGTCATCGCATCAGAACACCCGCCGCATCGCCGACGCCCTGGGCGGCGCGCTCGATGCCGACGTCGTCACGCCTGATGAGGTGACGCCGGCCATGCTCGCCGAGGCCGACCGCATCGGCGTCGGTTCGGGTATCTACTGGATGAGCTTCGACCCACGCCTGATGGAGTGGGTTCGCGGCCTTACCGACATGTCCGGCCGCGACGCATTCATCTTCTCCACGAGCGGCCTACCGGAGACAGCCCTTCGTCGGTACACCAATACATTCGAACAACTTCTGCGACAACGAGGGTTTCGCTACCTCGGCGCCTTCGGCTGTCGCGGCCTGGACACCTGGGGACCGTTCGGGCTGATCGGCGGGGTGAGCCGAGGCCGACCCGACGCAGACGACCTCGCTGCCGCCCAGAGCTTTGCGGCGGGTCTGCGCCGTTGAGCTCAGCGGCTGCCCCTCCCCCGGGCGACCTCCAGACGCCGGTGGGCGTCGGTCCAGGTGGGTCGTTCGAACGACGGGATCGTCCAGAAGGTGAACGACGCATCGGCGGTGTGGTCGCGGAAGCCCGTCATCACCGACCTGTGCGGTTCGATGGTGATCATGGCGTCGATCGCGGCGCGATCACGCCAGGCGCTCAGCGTGTAGAACTCCCGGCGCAGCGGGTGGGCCACCAGCGCAACACCTATCGCACCATCCGCTCGTCGGACCTGACCGCGCACTCGAAGTGCCGCCACGAAGAACGGGAGAACCTGACGGAAGGTCCTGAGCTCGAATCGAGATGCCATCACGACGATTTCGTCATCGGTCGGGCTTGTCGCGGTGGGCCCTGCGGACCACGGCAGAGTCGGCATTGCTCTTCCTCTCTGTGTTGGCAGCGCCCGGTTGGTAGAACGCCGTTCTATAGAACAGTGTTCTACATGCATCGGGGTTCCGCAAGGCCCTCACGGCGCACGACCCTGACGCGTTGTCCACAACCCCGCGTGGCGCCTGTCCACCGATGATGCCCATGTGACGAACTTCGTTGCGCCTGTGCACAACTGATAGAAACTGTCGGACCCCCTCACTACAATCGGTCACATGTTCGAGGGGTGGAATCAGGTCGGGGACGCAGCCATGGGGTTGCTGCCCGACCGTGTCGGTGCGCCGGTCAACGACGTTCTCGGCGAGATGCGCTACGCCGCTGCCGGCCTCGGCTACCTCGAGTGGGTCACCTTTCGCGACGCTGCCGAACTGCACACCCAGCTCGTCGAGCCCGAGATGGTCACCGACGTCCGCATGCTCGACGCACTGACACGGTGCGCGACCCGGATCGCCACCCAGCTCAGCATCTCGCAGATATCCGGCGAGGGGTTGCTGCACCGCGCGATCGCTTTGCGCGACCGACTCCCCCAGGTCCTCGAGTGCCTGAAACTGGGACTGGTCGCTCCCCGCCACATCCGCACGATCGTCTCGCGCACCGAACTGGTCGACGGCGAGGAGTACGCCCCCGAGGTCGACGCCGCGATCGCAGAGTCGTTGCGCCGCAGAGGTTCCTGGTCAGACCACCGGATGCGCGACATGGTCGACCGAATCGTCTACCGCCACGACCCTGACGCCGTGCGCGAACGTCGTCGGCGCGCCCTCGACGACCGTGGCTGCTGGATCGAGCGCGGCGAGGACGGCATGGCCGAGATCGGTGCATCGATGTCGGCCGAGAACGCCCTCCTCGCCTACAAGAACGTGTGCGACCTGGCCGACAAGGTATGCGCCGATGACGGCCGCACGAAAGCGCAGCGACGCAGCGATGCCTCGTTCACGCTGCAGAGCGGTGCCGCCTGGGAATGCCTGTGCCCCAACGCCGACTGCAGCGTCGCGACCGCAGCCGGGCCTGATCCAGAACCCGAGCCGGACGACACCGAGGGGTTCGACCAGGCCGCGGGCGAGGAGCCGACGTCTGACGGTCCGCGAGTCGATGCCCCCTACGTGCCGAGGCCTACTCCGGCATCAACCCCGACACAGGCCGACCGTCGACACTGCAACGCGCCAACAGCGCCCAACCGTAAGCAGCGTCGAGCCGCGGGGACCCACGCGCAACTGCATGCGTACACCGATCCCGCGACCGCGAACGGCACCGCCGACCACCCCGGTTTCCTCGATGGGTACGGCGTCATCTCCGCCGACCACGTCCGCGATCTGCTCACCGATCCCGGTGTCCGGATGCACGTTCTGGGCAATCGGTACGACGCAGACGGGACGGTTCGGCCCCAGCCGTGCACGCAACCCGCAAATCCCTACCGTCCGTCGACCGCGCTGCGCACCTACGTCCGTGCGCGGGATCAGTACTGCATGTGGCCAGGCTGCAACCGAGCCGCATGCGACACCGACCTCGACCACACCGACGAATACGACCACCGCAACCCCGAACGCGGCGGACAGACCTCGCCCACCGGCCTGGTCGCGCTCTGTAGGTTCCATCACCTGATCAAGACGTTCACCACGTGGCTCACCGAACAGTTCATCGGTGCCGACGGCAGGATGCGGTTCACGGTCACCACACCGGAAGGTCTTACGCACGACGGACCGGCCCACACCGGCGAGGACGTCATCCCCGGGCTCACCGACATCGAGTTCGAGCACCCACCGGACGCACCGCCACCGCGCGGCCCCGACGCCGAAGCCACCGGCGAGCCCACCAGACGCCGCACACGCCTGGAGGACAAGCTCGCCCGCAGACGCACCGAACGCGAGCGCAACCGGGCGCGCCGCGAGGACGACGCGACCGAGCGACGACGAGCCGCCGACGATGACCCGCCGCCGCCGTTCTAGTCGGCCACTAGGCTGGCCGGATGCTGCTGTGGATCAACGGACCGTTCGGTGTCGGCAAGACGCAGACCGCCTTCGAGATCCACCGCCGTGCGCCGGGCAGCATCATCTGCGACCCCGAGCAGGTCGGATTCGGTCTGCACCGCATGATGCCGCGATCACTGCGCGGCGACTTCCAGGAACTGCGCGCCTGGCGACAGGGCGTCTACGAGGTCCTCGACCTCACCCTGGCCGAGCACGACGGCCCGGTCATCGCGCCGATGACACTGGTCAACTCCTACTACTTCGACCAGATCATCGGCCGACTCCGCGACCGCGGCCGCGAGGTCTGCCACGTCACGCTGATGGCCGAGCCGGACACCGTCCGCGGGCGCATCGGTCGCCGCGGTCTCGGACTGAAGGCGGATCCGTTCGCGGTGTCGAAGGTCGACTCATCCCTTGATGAACTCCGGCGCGACGAGTTCGCCACCCACATCGACACCGAAGACCTCAGCATCCCGCTGACCGCCGACCGGATCGGCGAGATCGCGGGGCTCACCCTCGAACCGAACACCGACGGGCCCGTCCGCAACGCGATCAACCAGGGACTGACCACCGCGCGTCACATCCGACTCGGCCTGTAGCGCACAGACCTGTCGGCGGGGAATCCACAAGCAAGAAAACGGGATTTGCTGACTGCACCTCGTCGGACCGCATCACGAACCGGCGGCTGTCAGTCGAACATACGAACTCCGAGCCCGCCGACCCATCGGCACGTCGGTGCATCCGACCGGAGGCGCCACTTTTGCGCCTCCAAAACCATTGGCGCACTGTGCGATAGGGAACCGTTGATCCGTTCGGCGGACACGTTTCTCGACAGCCGAACCGTTCGCTAGCTCACCTAACCGCTGTACTCCCAACGCAATCCGAGTGTTTAAGTGGCCTTCAGCAATTCACTCTGGAGGGGTTTTCACGATGTCGATGAGCACTGGTCCTATCGCGGCCGGTTGGCCGGATGAGTCGGCAGAGGCCGGCGCGGTCCGCCGCCGCCGCACGATCATCCTGGGAGTGATCGCGGCAGTGCTCGCGATCATCGTGGCGGTGGCGACCGTAATCGTCGTCGCCACACATGACTCCGGCCGTTCTGCTGATCTGTCACTGGTGGCCGAAACCTCGACGGGCGACGACCCGTTCAGCCCGTCGGTGAGTCTGACCAACAAGCCGTTGCGCAACGACGTCCGACTGGCCGGCACCACGGGCACCTATACCGGTCGCGGCGTGCGCGCGGTCGCCGGGAACACCACCGGCCTCTACGGCGGCACGGAGAACTCGACGTGCGATGTGGCCAAGCTGGCCAATTTCCTGTCCGAGAACCCCGACAAGGGACGCGCCTGGGCCGGGGTGTTCGGGATCAGCCGCTCGGAGATCCCCTACTACCTCGACAGTCTCACGCCGGTGGTCCTCACCTCCGACACGTGGGTGACCAACCACAGTTACGCCGGCGGCGAGGCCACCCCGTTCCAGGCCATCCTGCAGACCGGAACCGCGGTCCTCGTCGACGACGCAGGCGTGCCCCGCGTGCGTTGCTCTTGCGGCAACCCGCTCGCCCCGTCGGCGAGCGCACCGCTGTCGCGCTACAACGTGACCGGCAACCGATGGAAGGGGTACCAGCCCACCAACGTCGTCTACGTCAGCTACAACACGACCAACAACACCACCAACGTCGCGGCTCCTGCGGGCGTGGCCCCGACACCGGCCGCGCTGAGCCTGGTCAACACCGATACCGCCGGGACGTTGATGCGCACTGTCGGTGGGCTTCTCGACCTGGCCGGCCTCCCACCACTGGCCGCTCCGCTGCCCACCGCCGCGTCACTGAACGTGCCGTTCCGCTCCGACGACGCCGCGGTGCAGTCCGCGAACGGCGTCGGCTCCCGGGCCGTCGCCCTCGCCGAGTCGGCATCGCTCGAGGCCCCCGCTCCGGCGCCGGCGCAGGCTCGCTCGGAGGGAAGCGCCTCGAGTGAGGTCGCGCCGCCTGTCGCCGACCCGAACCTGGCCGCCCCTGTGCCCACCACGGCCGCGTCCTCCGGGGTTCCGGCACCGTCGAGCCCCGCCGCACCCGCACCGATCGCGCCGTCCGCCGGACCGCCTGTGCCGGAGACGATCCCGCCGACTCCGGCGGCCGCGCCCCCGTCACCGACCGGATTCACCGGTTCCGGCGCCTCGGTGGTCGCGTTGACCTTCGCCGCCGCCGACGGTGTCCCGGTCAGCTGCACCGTTCCCGAGCCGGTGGCCGAGACGACCGCGGTGGAGACCACCTCGCCGACCGAGGTACCGACCACCACCACGGAGACCTCGACCGAAGCACCCGTCGAGACGACGACCGCCGAGCCGACCGTCACCGAGGCGCCGACCGCGATCGTGGTCCCGTCGTCCATCGTCGAGGTGACGCTGAGCTGCAACTCGCCGGTGGTCTACACAGCGGACATCAGCGACCTGACGTCCGCGGCGGTAACCACCGCCACGGGCACCGACGGGATCTGGACCGCACCCCTGGAAGCCGACGGCGTTCGCGCAGCCACTCCGATAATGACCGCGACCTATGGCCGGTGACGCGGTGGTGGTCGACACCGACGAGACAACGCTCTGCTCCAACTGCTCCAGCGAACTGACCCCCGGGGCCGCGTTCTGCACCCGCTGCGGGTCGGGGGTCGCCGACCGTGCGGTGGCCCCGCCCTCGGACGCACCCGAAGCCGTCGTGACCGTCGCGGAACCGGCGGCTCCGTCGGTCGACGTGGACACGAGATGGGCCGGTCTTCGCCCGGTGGGCGTCGGCATCCGAGTGCTGAGCTTCCTGCTCGACCTGTCGGCGCTGCTGGTCGTGGGCTCGGCGACTGCAGCCCTGTCGATCGTCGTCGGGGTTCCTGCGATCGCGACCGTGATCGCCCCCCTCGCGGTGGTCGCGGTCTGGATCTGGAATCTGTCGTGGTTGATCGTGTCCGGCAACAGTTTCGGCAAGGCTGCGGTCGGTGTCCGTGCTGTCGGAGCCACCACGCTGGACACGCCGGCCGCCCTCCCCGCGGTGCTGCGCAGCGTGCTGTTCGGCGCCACGGCAGGGATCGTCTCGGTCACCGTGCTGGTCGATCGCACGCCGTGGAAACGCGGCTGGCACGACATCGCCTCGGGGATCATCCTGGTCGACGCCCTGAACGGCCGGAACCCGTTGGGCCCCCGCCCGGTGGCGTCCGTGCTGCGTCGGCCGGAGCGAGGACTGCAAACGGTGGCCGCTCCGATCCCGTTCTCGCCGACCACGCCGAACTGACCGCGCACCCATGAAGCTCAAACTGGCGGTCACCGAACCCGATGGGCCACCGCGGGCGGTGCTGATGACGGCAGATGCCAGCGTCACCGTCGGCGAAGTCGCTGTCGCGCTTCGTGATCGTGCGGTGGGAGCCGAGGACGGGTCGGCGGTGACCCTGGCCATCGACAGCCCGGCGTCGGAACCCGATCGCCAGGCTCGACCCCTCGACCCTGCCGAGACCGTGATCGAGTCCGGGGTTCGCTCCGGCACCGCGGTACGTGTCACACCTGTCGATTCCGCACCGTCGGGGGGAAACAGTCACAAGCGTGGCCGTTCGGTGGCCATGGTCCGGGTGCTCGGCGGACCCGACGCCGGCCGCGAGTTCCATCTACCCGAGGGGACCAGCACGATCGGTCGGTCCGAGACCGACCACGTGACCCTGGCGGATCCGACCGTGGGCGCCGCCCAGGCCGCCGTCGTGGTCGCCGACACGATCACGGTCGTCGATCACGGTGCATCGGGTGGCGTGCGCATCGGCACCACCTCCGTCCGGCGGGCGCTGGTCAACGCATCCGACGTCATCTCGCTGGGACAGACCGCGCTGGCGATCGTCCACACACAGCGTGCGGGCAGCACCGCCCGGGACAGTCCCGGCTTCGAGTTCAACCGCTCGCCACGGGTGATCGCGCGTTTCGAAGGCGACGTGGTCGAAGCCCCGGAGCCACCCGGTGCGCCCGAACCCACTCGGCTGCCCATCATCTCGATGCTCTCGCCGCTGGTGATGGGGGTCGTGCTCTTCGCGATCACCAGGAACATCCTGACCATCGCGTTCATCGCCCTGAGTCCGCTGTTGATGGTCGGCATGTACGCGGACGCGACGATGCAGTCGAAGAAGAAGGCGCGCATCGCGGCCGAGCGCTTCCACGCCGCACTGCGGGCGACCGCCGCCGAACTCGACACACTCGCCAATGTCGAGCGGGCCGTCCGACTCTCCGAGACCCCGTC
Source organism: Williamsia maris (assembly GCF_024171815.1). Classification (GTDB taxonomy): domain Bacteria; phylum Actinomycetota; class Actinomycetes; order Mycobacteriales; family Mycobacteriaceae; genus Williamsia_A; species Williamsia_A maris. Next base: position 434,560 of record NZ_JAMTCJ010000001.1, read on the forward strand.
GGCGACCGACGCCATCGATGCGATCCACCGACTCAGTGGGTTGCTCTGGACCCATCGCCCCGAACACTCGGGCTTCCTCACGCTCCGTCTCGGAGTCGGTGACGTCGCCTCCCGCACAACGGTGACGATGCCGACATCCGCCGACGCGAGCGCTGCCCACCGCGCTCGGTTGGTGGCCCTGCGGGATCAGTTCGCCATGGTGGCCGACGTCCCGGTGGTCGCCGACCTGCGCTCGGCAGGGTCGCTCGGTGTGTGCGGCCCCGGGCAGTTGGCGCACGGCGTGGCACGGGGACTCGTCGTCCAGTTGGCGGGACTCCACTCGCCCGCCGACGTCGCGCTGACCGCCATCGTCTCGACCGCCAGCCGTCCGTCCTGGGAATGGTTGAGGTGGCTACCCCACGTGGGCTCGGTGTACAGCCCACTCGTCGGCGACCATCTCGCGGACGACTCCGCAGGCGGATCTGTCCTGCTCGCTGCACTCGACGGGCTGGTACGCGAGCGCCGTGCCACCGAGACCGAGGCCGAACCACGCCTCGCGACCACCGGGATCAGCGACGGTCGACCCACGTTGGTCAAGTCGATCCCACGGTTGCCCGCGGTGGTGGTCATCGTCGAAGACGATGCGCCGGTTGACCGTTCCCGCATCACACGACTCGCCGAGATGGGCGCCGACGTCGGCGTGTACGTCATCTGGGTCGCCTCGTCGTTGGCCAACCTACCGGCGGTGTGCCGATCGTTCGTCCTGGTCGAGACCGAGTCGACCGGGTCGACCGCCGGTGAGGTGCGGTTGGGGCAACACACCTATCCGATCGCATGCGAGGCCGTCGCCGTTCCGGTGGCCGATCAAGTCGCGCGTCTGCTCTCCCCGATCGTCGACGTCGGCGTCTCGGTGGCGGACGAGACCGACCTGCCTACGTCGCTGCCGTTCCTCTCCCTCACCGGCGACGGGGTCGCGGTGCGGTCCGACAGCGTACTGGCCCGATGGCAGGCAACCGATTCCATCATCGACCGCGCCGCCGGCCGGACGGTGCGACGCCGGGTGGACGGAACTCTGCGCGCCCCGGTCGGCTCGACCGGCCCGGACACCTTCTGGCTCGATCTGCGCGAACACGGGCCGCACGCGCTCGTCGGTGGGACGACCGGCGCCGGCAAGAGCGAGTTCCTGCAGACCTGGATCCTGGGCATGGCCACCGAACACAGCCCGGATCGGGTGAACTTCCTGTTCGTCGACTACAAGGGTGGAACCGCGTTCGCCGACTGTGTCCGGTTGCCGCACAGCGTCGGTCTCGTCACCGACCTCTCCCCGCACCTCGTGACACGCGCCCTCACCTCGCTGCGCGCGGAGGTCCGTCGGCGTGAGGAGTTGTTGAACGCCAAGCACGCCAAGGATCTCGTGTCACTGGAGCGCAGCGGCGATCTCGACACCCCACCGAGCCTCGTGATCATCGTCGACGAGTTCGCCGCACTGGCCAAGGAGGTACCCGAGTTCGTCGACGGGGTCATCGACATCGCGCAGCGTGGACGGTCACTCGGTCTCCATCTGATCCTCGCGACGCAGCGACCCGCAGGCGTCATCAAGGAGAGCCTGCGGGCCAACACCAACCTGCGCATCGCCCTGCGCATGGCCGATGCGGACGACTCCACCGACATCCTGGGCTCACCGGACGCCGCGTTCTTTCCCCCGCAGGTGCCCGGTCGCGCTGCGGCGAAGATCGGTAACGCACGGACACAGGCGTTTCAGAGCGGGTACACCGGCGGGTGGACCGTCGGCCGTGAGGTGGTGACCTCGGTCGAGGTCGCCGACTTGGCGTTCGGCACGGGCACGGTGTGGGAGTCGTCCGAGGCCACCGCCGCACCCGACACCGAGCTCGGTGACCCCGACATCGTCCATGTCGTGTCGACGGTGTGCCGTGCGGCGGCCGACGCCGTCATCGCGACACCGCGTCGTCCATGGCTCCCCGAACTGCAGACTCACTACGACCTCGCGGAGCTGGTCACCGGCGAGGACCGACCGGCTGCCGGGGGCCACGTCTCCTACGTCCTGGGAGTCGCCGACGACCCGGAACGTCAGTCACAACCGGCAACTCACTTCTCACCCGACATCGACGGGAACCTGGTGGTCCTGGGCACCGGCGGGGCAGGCAAGTCCGCGTTGTTGCGCAGCATCGCCGCGGTTGCGTCGATGTCGGAGCCCGACACCGCCGTCGAGATCTTCGGAATCGACTGCGGGACGGGCGGCCTACGGATGCTCGAGGCTCTGCCGACCGTCGGTTCGATCGTCGCCGGCGACGACGACGAACGGGTGGGCCGGTTGCTGCGCCGGCTCGTCGCCGAGATCGGGGACCGCAGCGACTCGTTCGGACCGGCTGCATCCACACTGCCGCAGTACCGGGTCGCCGCCGACGCTCCCGGGACGTCGCGCATCATCCTGTTGCTCGACGGTCTCGCGGCCTTTCGCGAGATGTACGAGACCTCCGCCCTGTCGCCCTATCTCGAGATGGTGACCCGGATCGCCGGCGACGGACGCGCGGTGGGCGTCCACGTCTTGGTGAGCGCTGATCGACACACCGCCGTGCCCTCATCGCTCGGTGCACTGATCCAGAAGCGTCTGGTATTGCGACTCGCCGACGACACCGACTACCTCCTCGCCGGGGTTCCGACGGATGCGCTCTTCGGCTCGCCTCCCGGCCGCGGACACCTGGACGGTCGGGTGGTCCACGTCGGAACGCTCGGCGGTTCGCCCGACACCGCGGTGCAGGCAGCGGCGATGTCGGCCCTCGGTGACCGGTTGCGCGAGAGCGGCGTCGAGCAGGCAGCTCCCGTCGCCGCGCTGCCCGAGCAGATCTCGCTCGCGGACATGCCCGATCGCGTCCGCACCCTGCCCGTCATCGGGCTGCGTGACGTCGATCTGGGTCCGTGCACGGTGGTCCCACGCGGGACGCTGATGGTGACCGGCCCACCGGGCAGCGGGCGCAGCGGCGCCCTGGCGACGCTGGTGACCGCGGTGAAGCGAGCGCAACCGGACATCCGGACGCTGTTGCTCACACCCCGGCGCTCGACACTCGCCGACCTGCCGACCTGGGACGCGCTCGCGGTCGGGACAGACGATGTGCAGACCCGCATCGCGGACGTCTCGGGATTCGTCGAGACCGCCGAGCCGGGATCCCTGATGGTGGTGATCGAATCGGTGACCTCGTTCACCGGCATGATCGAATCGGAACTGTTGGGTCTCGTGAAGGCCTGCACCCAGGCCGACCAGATGGTGGTGGCAGAAGCCGAGATCTCGACCTGGAGTGGCGCTTTCACCATCGCGCAGGCGTTCAAGGCTGCGCGTCGGGGAATCCTCCTCCATCCCGGCGATCTCGACACCGAGACCTATTTCCAGACGCCCACCGAGCGCCGACGCAGATCGCCGCTCATCCCGGGCCGCGGGTACTTCATCGAGCGCGGGACGGCGGTGAGAGTCCAACTGGCGCAAACACACTGACCCATCCGACCGACTCGATCCACACCCGAACACAGACAGCAGGAGATCATGGCATTCACCGGACTCGATTCCGACCAGGTACGACAGCTCGCCGCACAGCTCAACAACAAGGCCGGTGAGATCGAGAACATCCTCACCCAGTTGACCTCGCAGCTCAACGGGGTGAATTGGATCGGCGGTGACGCCGAACGGTTCAAAGGTGAGTGGTCCGGAACCCACACCGCCCAGCTCAAGCAGGTCATCAGCGCGCTGCACCAGGCATCTCAGACGGCCACGCAGAACGCTCAGGAGCAGGAGACGGCCAGCCGCTGAGCGGTCGGTCGGACACGAGCGAAGGGCAGGACTCGTCATGACAACGATCCTCGGCGCGGACGCAGATCAACTCCGGACACTGTCGACAGCCATGACCACCGCGGCCGGCCGGCTCGAGCAGTCGGTGACGACGGTCGGCACACGGGCCGCCGACGCGTCGGTGTGGCGGGGAGCCGATGCGGAGCGGTTTCGTTCGGAGTGGTCGTCGTCGATCGTCCCTGCCCTTCGCTCGGTGGCGGCGGGTCTACGTGAGGCATCGGGTCGGCTCACCCGGGAGGCGGCCGAACAGGACGCTGCGAGTTCAGCCGCCGGCCCCGGCGCCACCGGGTCACCCGCGCATCATCCGCCGGGCGCCTCCACTCCCACCGCCGGCTCACCCGGTTCGGGCTTCTCGATGTCGCCGGAAGCGATGCGTGACCTCGCTCTGTTCGCGGCCGGAAAACTCGATCCCGACATCGCGACCGCCTCGATGATCGCCGACTACGGCGGGCGACTCGACGAACTGGTCACAAACATCAACTCCGGCGACGGCCTGAACACCGCGAACTCGCTCATCGGGCTGGCCGGTGGCGTGCTGCGCGACGTGCCGCTGGGACCCGTCGGGGAACTGTCCGGTTCGGCCATCGGTCTGGCTCAATTCATCGGCGAACACGCGGCAGAGGCCGACTTCTCGGCCGAGGGCATCAACACGGTGACCTCGTTCATCGCCGACGACCCGATGGGTGCCCTCCAGGGTGCCGGCGAGGGCATCGCCGACAACGCCGCCGAGATTCTGGGTCTCGTCCCCTGGATCCCCGGGGTACACCGATGATCGGCACCGGCCCGCTCCCCTCGGCCGCCACCGACGGCCTGCGTCTGACCGAGGACGAGGTGATGGCGGTGATCGGTGTTCGGCGTCGTTCGTGGCCGACGACGTTCCTCACCGTGGCCGAGCAATCCGGGCACCGGGTCGACGACACGCAGGGACGCCGAATGGTGGAACGCGGCGGTTACTCGCTCGTCGCCCGAGGACTGGCACGGGTCATCGACGGGCGTTTCGTCCTGTCCGGTGCGGTGACCCGCCTGCTGGATCCGCTGGACTCCCCCGCCCACACAGTGGTCTTCGGCGGCGCGACGGGGTCACCGTCCGATCCGCTCGCCCCCGTGATCCGATTCTGCCGCCACGGAACGAGCACCTTCGTCGATTCGGCGTCCGCATCAGGGATACGCACGCTGCGAATCGCCTCCGACGACGAGTGCACCCGCGAACTGGAGGCTTCGGTGGCCGCAGTTTTCGACGGTCTGGTCCAGGATTCGACTGCCGCCGTCCACGTCCTCCACCCTGAGATCGACAGTGCTGTGGTGACGACGGTGACCAGGGGCCGTGTCACGGTCGGCCAGATGACGAGTGACGGCCACTGGTCGCAGCGGACCCAATCGCCGTTCCTCGCCGTGTCCGACCTGCTGGCCGGGTTCGTCCGGGACTGACCTAGTCGGTCAGTTGCTTCAGTCGATGACGACGGCGTAGGACCCGACACCGATGAGCCGGTTGCCCGGCGCGGTCTCGGAGTCGAGCACGATGCCGGTGATCGTGCCGGACGCCTCGTCGAACTCGACGTCCTTGACCGACCCGAGTTCCGCACCGGCGGTGCTCAGCACCCGCTTGCCGAGCACGGTGTGGTGCTTGTCGGCGAGCACGGCGACGTCACCGACGGCCTCGGTGATCTTCTCGTCGGACTCGACCGTGACCGCGTCATCGCCGAAGCCCTTGACGTCACCCCACAGGACCACGTCGCCGTCCTTGGTCTTCTTGACCTCGACGGCCACGACCGACCGCGACGCGGGGTCGACGACGAAGCCGGCCACCTTCGCGATGGTCTCGGCGGTGGTGGTGCTGACGACCTTGCGGCCCTTGGCATCTGAGAACAGCATCAGTGGGAGCCCTTCAGGTGAGCGCGGAAGTCGTCGACGGCGGCACCGAATCCGGCGAGGTCGTCACGAACGAAGTCGACGGTGCCGGCGGGCACCATCAGGTGCTCGGCCGACGCGGCGAGGGTGTCGGGCAGCGGGATGAGGACCTTGGTGCTGTTGGTCTTCAGCGCCTCCGACGCCTCGATCTCGTAACCGACGACGTCGCACTGACCGCCGTTGGCGCCGCTGACCTCGATGATGACGTCGATGACCTTGCCCAGGTCGGTGCCCGAGTCGGTCAGGACCCGCGACCCGAGGACATCGCCGTGCCCGGAACCCGAGCCCGACCCGGAGACCCCGGCGAACGCCTCGTCCGGTGAGACCAGGACGTCCTCGCGCAGGATCATGACCGCGTCCGGCCCCAGTGCGGCAACCGACTTCCACGCCAGGACCTCTTTGCGCGGACCGGAGAACAGGCCGCGACCGGCGAGCGTGAAGCCGGCGACCTCGCCGCCGCCCGGCGCGTAGACGATGTCCTTGATCTGTGCGACGTCCTCGCCCTGCATCGTGACGACGGGACGCTTGGCGACCTCACCGGCGCGCATCAACATGCTCATGCGGACTTGTCCCGGGGTGTCGTGTCACCGAACGAGTCGCTGATGATGACCCCGCCCGACCGGCGCCGGGCCTGGATGGCGAGAACCGCCCCCACGATGACGGCGATCACCACCACGATGATGATCAACCAGGTCCACCACTGCATAACAACTCCCGAGTCTCGCAGACCGGCACGCGACGGGGCGTCGATGACGACAAGGGTCTGAGGACACCAACATACCCGGGACCGTTGAACGCGAACCCGCGCCGCGCGACCGTGGCGGAGCCGAAGCGACCACCGGCCCGCGATCCCGGCATCCGTTGCCCGACAGTCGGCACCGCGACGACCGGGTCGTGCTGGGCCGCCCGCGTCAGCGAGGCGAACGCCACGGTGGAGAGGATCGTGGGCGACCGGAGACCGTCGGAGTGCGGCCGACCGTAGCCGGCGCTACGTCCATCGATCCGTTCGTCAGTCCGTCGACCTGCGGACCGGTGCGCTTCTCGCGCAGTGAGACAACGACTTTCGGGTGCCGCTCATTGATCCTGATCAGGGTCGCCGGCAGCACATGCTGGTCGAACACCCGGGTGCCCTCATCGTGTCGAGATGGGGCAGGCGAGAAAGGGATCAGCTCGCGCGGGCCAACCACAGACGCTTGCGGCACACCGCCTTCATCTGTTCCACGACGTGGACGGGCATCGAGCCGTCGGCCGACTCGTCGAGGCGCGACCGGAGCCGGGTGAAGAACTCGACGTCGCCGAGGCCGAACTGCTCGCGGATCTTCTCGGCGGGGCCGCCGCCGTGCTGGAACCATCCGAGCTCGAAGCCGATGAGATCATCGTCGATCATCCGATGGCCGCCTTGCCCCAGTCCGCTGTCCACGCTCATCTGCCTCACCTCATCCGATTCGTCCCGTGCCGCTCGCCGCCGCTTGACGACGTCACCATTGTGCACTCGGTCACGTAACCACGCCACCATTTTCGTCTGCATGGAGATTACGTTATCGAGGCTAAATTACGGCGAGAAAAACGTTCCGTACCAGTCGGTTACGGACATTTCGGTGAGTTCCCACGTCGGCGACGGTTCCCGTCAGTGAGAGGTCCCAAGGGCTCGGGCGATGCGGCACCAGGTGTTCACGCGAGCATCGTGTCGGATATGTGCGGTGCGCGGAGAAAGATGCTCCGGACACGCAAATGGGGAGCGACCCGAAGGTCGCTCCCCATCTGGAGAACTGTCAGTTCACACGATCAGCCGAGGCTGAACGGCTTGCCGTACAGGGTGACGTAGCCGTCGACCGCGTCGGTCGAGACCTTCACCGTGATGGCGGCCTTGGCCGAGGCGTAGCCCGCGCAGCCGTTGACCTGGAAGGTCTCCTGGCTGTAGGCGATGCCGCCGCGCTTGCCCGCGAACGAGAAGCTGCTGTCGGCGGTCTCGGAGTCGTTGTACTTGCCGACGCCGCTGTCGAGGACCGGCACGAACTTGGCAACACCCGGGGCGATGGTCACCGAGCCGTTGATACCGGCATCCGTGTCACCCGCAGCGGTGGCCGGGTCGTTGGCCACCGAGAAGTTGCCGCTGCCGCCGCCACTGCCGCCGGCGCTGAAGTCGACCTGGCAACCGACGAGGTAGCCGGCGTTGACGCCGCCACCGGTCGCGCCCGAGCCGCCGACGGTGACGAGCACCTTGCCGGAGACCCACACATTGCGGGTGGTGGCGTTGGCCGCACCCGAACGGGCGCGGGTGACGAACTCGTCCTTGAGCTGGACCGACACCGAGGTGCCGTCGGCCAGCTTCTGGGTGATGAAGCCGCCGGGCAGCTTGCCCGCGGCGGCGTTACCGGCACCCAGGCTGGCCAGAGCCACGGCCGAGACGCTGGCGATGGCCGCGGCTGCTGCCACGGAACGCATCTTGTTGTTCTTCATGATTCCCCTTACGGAATTCAGTCTGCTTGCGGCAGATAAAGTTTCGAGAGTATGGAGTGTTTTATCTGCTGCGTCAGTTCAGGCTGAACGGAGCGCCGTACAGGGTCGACTTGATGTAGTAGTCGCCCTTGACGACGACCTGCGAGTACGCGCGCGCCGTGGCGTAGCCACCGCACTGCTGGGTGTCGATCTGCAGGCGCTTGTACTGGATGATCGCCTGCCCACCCTTGATCGTCTTCGCGTCAGCGACTGGGAAGAACGACGCCTTACCGGGAGACAGCGGCAGCGAGAAGGTGCCGCCGAGGATTCCCTCGGGCGCCAAGTTGAAGGTGCCCGAAAGGCCCAGCGAGAGGCCGCCGACGTTGATCTGGCAGCCGACGATGTAGCCGGAGACCAGGGTGGCCTCGCTGCCCTTGGGGGCGGTCGCGACGATGGTGCCGCTGACCTCGGCCGCGCGGCCGAAGGTGTTGTTGGCCTGCGAGGGAACCGGGTACGCGCTCTCACCGGCGCGCTTGATGGTGACCTTGGCGCCATCGACACCGATGGTGGTCTTGGAGCCATTCGGAAGAGGGCCCGCGGCGGCAGTGCCTGCGCCCAAGGAGGCCATACCGACCGCGGCAGCCGCGGCGATGGCGGCCGCGCCGGCCAGGCGGCGAAGGCCGGAGTTGCTCATCTTGCTCATTCGTTCCCTCTCACGGAAGTGCGTTATCCAGACGACATCGGAATGTTAGCCCGGAGTGACCTGACGGTTCTGCGAAATACTGACCTGGGTGATTGACGAGCACATTGCGCGCTGTTACCGCGAAGTTAATTCCCGGCCACTGCTCTGGTGCCCCCAACGCCGGGAGTGTTCTGCAGGACTCGGCACCACCGCGGTGTGTGGTGCGTCATCACGGCGAACGTTAGCGGTATGCAACCGCCTGAACAACACAAAGACGTGCCGTGTCGCAAAAGCCCAGCACATTGATCGCAAATCGCGCATTCACTGGTGCGCAATACGTGCGACTTAGATCGCCGAGGTGATATGTCCGATGTGACCGTTGTGACGTGGGGTTACTCGTGATGCGGTGGTCGGTTGGTGAGAAGCCACTCGTCGGCACTCGAACCCCGATCCGCGTGATCCTTGTCACTGTTGGTGAGGCTAGCCTCATCTGACGTCACGGCGGGCATGTCGTCGCCGAAGATCTCCGCCAGACGCCGCCGTTCGTCCCAACTCGTGCGATCGGTCATCACCCCATTGTCCACCCGCCGGGACTGTCTCGAGAAAACCGAGAACCCGGACCTCCGCTGGGCGGTGATCCGGGTTCGTCGGTGTGGTTCGTGAGTCGGCGCGGGGTCAGAACTCGCTGATCGACTCGATGACGTGCTTGGCCAGCGGCGTCACCGTGGCCATGCCATCACGCACCGCGGCGCGTGAGCTGGCGAGATTGACCACCAGGGTCTGTCCGGACATGCCGGCGACACCACGGGAGAGACCGGCGTCGGCCGCACCCGCGGCCAGACCCGAACTCCGCACGGCCTCCTCGATCCCGCGCAGGTTGCGGTCGAGCAGTCCGGTGGTCGCCTCCGGGGTGACGTCGCGGGGCCGGACCCCGACACCGCCGACCGAGATGACCAGGTCGACACCGCCGATGACCGCGGTGTTGAGAGCGTTGCGGATCTCCACCTCGTCGGCCGCGACGGCGACCATGGCGTCGACGTGGAACCCGGCCTCGGTGAGCAACTCCCCCACCAGCGGTCCGATCAGGGTCTGGTCCTCGCCGTGGGCGGCGCGGTCGTCGACCACCACCACCAGGGCGCGACCGAGATCCTGCGATTCGAGACTGACCGACATCTTCTGTCCCTCTCCGGTGCCCGCGGCCAGACGCTCGGCCGCGATCTCCGCCGCGACGAGGTCGTGCTGGGTGACGCCAGTGTCGTGAGCGAACTCCTGTTCGCTGTCCGCGATCACACTATCGGTGGTGATCGGGGGCAGGATCCGCAGGATTCCGGTGCGGTCGTCGGTGGTGGACATCAATTTCCCCCGGTGTTCAGAGTGTCGAGCGTGACCTGGACGGTTCGGGTCGAACCGTTGGCCGAGAAGGTGATCGAGACGGTGTCGCCGGGCGCGTTCGATCGGATCGCGGCGACGAGTGCGTCACCCGAGCTGATGACGCGGTCGTTGACCTTGGTGATGAGCGCGCCCGCGGGGATGCCCGCGCGTGCCGCCGCGCCACCCGCGGTGACGTCGGAGATCTGTGCGCCGGGGGTGGTGGCCGCGGTGCCGGCCGAGCGCACCGAGACACCGAGTCCGGCCTGGGTGGCCTTGCCGGTCTGCTGCAGCTCCTTGGCCACGCGCATCGCCTGGTCGATCGGGATCGCGAAACCGAGGCCGATGCTGCCGCTCTGGCCGCCGCCCTCGCTGCTCGACCCGCTCGACAGGCTGGCGATGGCGGTGTTGATGCCGATCAGCGCGCCGTTGGCGTTGACGAGCGCGCCGCCGGAGTTACCCGGGTTGATCGCCGCGTCGGTCTGGATCGCGTCGATCACCGAGGCGGTGCTGTTGTCCTCGCCGGCCGTCGACACCGGGCGGTTCAGCGAGGAGATGATGCCGGTGGTGACGGTGCCCGCGAGACCCAGGGGCGAGCCGACCGCGATGACGTTCTGGCCCACCGCGAGGTTGCCGGACGTGCCGACGGTGATCGGGGTGAGACCGGTCTTGTCGGCCTTGATGACGGCGATGTCGGAGATGGGGTCGGTGCCGAGGACGCGTGCGCCCGACGTGCTGCCGTCGCTGTAGTTGACGGTGAGCTGGCCCGTGCCGCCGGTCTCGGCGGTGACCACGTGGTTGTTGGTGAGGATGACGCCGTCCGCGCTGAGCACCACGCCGGAGCCCTCGCCCTCACGGTTGCCCACCCGCACGTCGATGGAGACCACCGACGGCAGGACCTTGGCCGCCACGGCCTGCGTCGAACCGGCCGGGGCCGCGACGGGCTGGGCGGTGTCGCGGTCGCCGGCGATGGTGGAGCCGGTGAGCGACGAGGAGTTGCTGTCGTTGTCGACGCTCGCGCCGACGACCCCGCCGATACCGCCCGCGAGCGCACACGCGGCGATCACGGCGACGGCGAGACCCGCCTTGGAACCGCCGGAACGCTTCGCGGTCTGCGTCGACCCGGGGCCGCCCGCCGATCCGCCGGGGAAGTACGCCGGGCCCGCGCCGTACGGCGACTGACCGAACGACGATGTCGGGCCGGTCGGTGCCGACTGGCCGTACTGGGCGCTCTGGCCGTACGGGGAGGTCTGGCCGTAGGCGCCGGATTGTCCGTACCCGCCCTGGCCGTAGTTGCCCGCCGGCGGGAACTGGCTGGTCTCGGCGGACTCGTGCGCGCCGCCCTGCGTCGCGCCGAACTGGCCGGTCCCGTACTGACCCGAGCCGTACTGGGACGACCCGTACTGGCCGGAGCCGTACTGGCCCGCGGTGCCCTGGTCGGAGCCGTACTGACCCGGCTGCGCGCCGTAGCCGTACTGGTTCGCGCTGTAGGGGTTGGTGGTCGACGACTGGTCCGACTGATCACCGGACGGTTGGCCGTGAGCCCCGGAAGCGGACGACGGGGTCGCACCGGTCTCGCCGGTCGACTCGCCGTGCTCGGATCCCGACTCACGCTGGTTGTCAGAACCCGGCCCGTATTGGCTGTCGGTCATGGAGAAGTGCCCTTCGACGTGGCGGTGACCCTCGCGGTCACGCATGGAGGTGATCAATGAGGTTAACCGTGCTCTATCGCCCTGAGAGGGGACTGAGATCAGCCCGCGTTTTTTCATGAGCGTTCGAGATGCCGGGCCCCGGCGCGGTCGATGTCCGGTTCTGTCGGGGGCAGAGCGGCGTTGTCGCTGCTCAGCCGTCGATCATGGGGGGCTGTGGCTCCATCGGCGTGGGCCGGCCGGGTAGTTCGATGCGGATCAGCGCGCCGCCGAGATCCGACTCGCCCGCGGAGACGAGACCGCCGTGTTTGACCACGACCTGCCGCACGATCGCCAGGCCGAGCCCGGAGCCGGGCATCGATCGGGCCGCCGTCGAGCGGTAGAAGCGGTCGAAGACCAGGGCGCGGTCCTCGAACGGGATGCCCGGCCCGGCGTCGCCGACGGTGAGCTCGGCCCGCTCGGTCGAGATCTGACGGAGCGCCACCGCGACCGGTTGGCCCGGTGGACTCCACTTGGCGGCATTGTCGAGGACGTTGAGCACCGCACGCGAGAGCCCGTTGGACTCACCGAAGACGAACCACGGCGCCATCTGCACCGCGAACTCGACGTCGCTGCGACGGCGTCGGACACGCTCGAGCGCGCGGTCGACCACCTCCGAGAGGTCGACCTCCTCGTGCACCACCTGCGGCGCGTCGTCGCGGGCGAGGTCGACGAGGTCGCCGACGAGGGTCGAGAGCTCCTCGATCTGCGCCATCACGTCGTGTCGCAGATCGGCCATGTCGGACTCCGGGATGGGCGGTGCCCCGGGCGCGCTGGTCGCGATGAGCAGCTCGAGGTTCGTGCGCATCGACGTCAGCGGCGTGCGGAGCTCGTGACCGGCGTCGGCCACGAGCCGCGATTGTCGGTCGCGCGACTCGGCCAGCGCGCGCAGCATCAGGTTGAAGCTCTGGGTCAGACGGGCGAGTTCGTCGTTGCCGGTCACCGGGATCGGGTTGAGGTCGTCGGTGCGGGCGATGCGTTCGGACGCCTGGGTGAGTCGGGCCACGGGTCTCAGACCGGCCCGGGCCACCGTCGTACCCGCGACGGCGGCCAGGATCACCCCGCAGCCGCCGACGATCGCGAGCACCCAGGCGAGTCGGCCGAGGACCTTGTCGGTGGGGTCGAGGCTCTGGGCCATGATCAAGGTGTTGCCGTCCACCAGTTTTCGCGCCAGGACGCGCTGGTTGTCGACGGTGCGCAGGCTCGACGCGGACGCCGTGGTCGCGCCCCCGGCCATCACGACCGACCGCTCGGCGGCGCCGTAGGGCACGTCGCCGATCTGGAAGGCGCGACCGCTCGGCATCACCAGCGCGACGGAGATGTCGGTGGAGAAGACGGTTCCGGCGACGAGGTTCTCGGGAGCGTCGTCGAGGACGCCGTAGCGCGCTAGCTGCGTCATGCCCTCGGCGCGGTTCTCGAGTTGGGCGTCGACGTCGGCGTACATGGCGCGGTAGACCACGGCGTAGGCGCTGACGGCCATCACGGCCACCGCGATGCCCACCACCGTCGCCGCGAGCAGGGTGACGCGCAGTCGCAACGAGATCGAGCGCGTCAGCAGGGAGGCGTCGCGCATCTTGCCGTGCGACCGGGTGTCGGTGGGCGCGGTCAGTGGGGGCTGGGCGGCGGGGTCGGCGAAGGGGTCGTGCGACACCGGCGTCCAGCCCGGAGGTGCCTGGGAAGGATCTGGCTCCATCTGTCCGGGATCGGCCTGCCCTGCGATGTCCCTGGGTGTCGGGCCCGGTGCGGTCACGGCGGCGTTTCGCGCAGTACGTACCCGATGCCGCGGACGGTGTGGATCAGCCGGATCTCGCCCTCGGCCTCGGTCTTGCGGCGCAGGTAGCCGACGTAGACCTCGAGAGCGTTGCCCGACGTCGGGAAGTCGTAGCCCCAGACCTCCTCGAGGATGCGACTGCGGGTGAGCACGCGACGCGGGTTGGCCATCAGCATCTCCAACAGCGCGAACTCGGTGCGGGTCAGGCTGATGGGGCGCTCGCCGCGGCTGACGTCGCGGGTGACGGGATCCATCGTCAGGTCGGCGAAGGTCATCGTCTCGGAGTCGGCGGCGACGTCGGTGGCGCGACGCATCAGCGCGCGCAGGCGGGCGAGGAGTTCCTCGAGGGCGAACGGTTTGGGCAGGTAGTCGTCGGCGCCGGCGTCGAGACCGGAGACCCGCTCGGAGACGCTGTCGCGCGCGGTGAGGACCAGGATCGGCAGGTCATCGCCGGTGCTGCGGAGTCGGCGACAGACCTCGAGGCCGTCCAGGCGCGGCATCATGACGTCGAGCACGACGGCGTCGGGACGCGAGGAGACGATCTGTTCGAGGGCCTCCACACCGTCCGACGCCGTCTCGACGGTGTAACCGTTGAACGACAGGGACCGTCGGAGCGACTCTCGAACCGCACGGTCGTCGTCTACAACCAGGATGCGCATGCGGTCCAGTGTGACGCGAACGTCTGAGAGCCGACTAAGACATGCCGGGCATCGCGCCGTTCACCCGCTCGATCCGCTCCACTTTCAACAATCCGCTCCGGGTGCAGGACCAGCGCTCCACTTTCCGTCAGCCGCTCCCGTGTCCGGCGGTGAGTCGCGGCAAAACCGGAGCGTGTTCCTCCGAACCGTTCGTCAGAGGAGTCCGGCGCGGCGCAGACCGCGGATCAGAATCGCGCGAAACCGCTCGGGATGGCGCAAGTCGTCCCAGATCCACCGGATCACGATGAGACCGAGGTCCCGAAGCTGATCTTCGCGAACCTTCTCGCGCCAGACTGCGTCGGCCGCGTCACCGTGCGCTGTGTACTTCTTCCGGCCATCGAACTCACCCACCAGCCTACCGACCCAGTCGAAGTCGACGCGCGCGATTTTCTCCCCTGACGGGGTCGAGTACTCCCGCTGCAGTTCGGGCAGAGGGATATCGGTGAAACCGAGCATGAGCGCCCGACTGAACGACTCTCCGACGCTCTCCGAGTCACCGTCGGCACGTGCCAGAGCCCGTCGCGCCGTTGTCGCACCGTGGCGTCGGCCGCCTCGCAGCACGATCTCGGTCAGCTCCTCGGAGGAGACGCCGCGGCGCAGTGTGGCGTCGAAGACAGCCAAGGCCTGGGCGAACGAACCCGACCGCGCAACATCCACAGCCGTCCTTGCCAGTGACGTCGTCAACACGCCCGCGAGTTCGACCGTCTCGTCGGCCTCCCACGTCGCAGCGTGTAGAACGCATGCGCGGTCCTGACGACGTCCACCCGATGGCCGGTTCGCGGTGAAGTGCACGTCGTCGAGGTCGGCATCGAGTAGCGGGATCCCGTGTAGCGCAGCGGCGGATTGATGACTCACCGCCTTGGTGCCCTCGCCCTTCCCTGCCGCGGCGAGGACCTTCCGGCGATAGTGCAGTTCCCGTTGGGCCATCGACGACAGCGAGCCAGGCGGTGGCACGTATACGCCGCTGTAGATGCGGTCGAGCGCGCCATCGCGAACAGCTGTGCGGAGGAGGTGGTCGTCAGCGACACCGGCCTCCACCACCTTCTGTCTGCGGATGAGCCCGTCGGCGTCGAAGATGTGATCGTCCATGCCGCCCAGTGGACGTCACCGGGTTGCGGTCACCGGCGGACAACTCGCTTGCCGCCGGCCGTTCTGTGGAGTGCAAGAAATCTGTGGATCGGGGTTCTCGTCGAGATCCCGCGCTCCGCTTTCTTCGCGACACACCGCCGGACATGGGTGCGTCTACCCGAAAGCGGAGCGACGAACTCTCCGATCGGAGCGGGCCGCGGAAACGGAACGATCAGCTGCAGACACAACAACGGGCCGGTCGTCGCGGTGTGCGACAACCAGCCCGTTGCGAAAGTGCTTAGTGCCTAGCGGCGGTCGAGATCGACCAGGCCGAGCTTGACGGCCTTGACGAGACGACGAGGGATGCGCTGGCTGACGCCACCGACCTTCACCTCTTGCAAGGCCGGGTTGTCGGCCTTCCACTGCGAACGACGACTGCGGGTGTTGGACCGCGACATCCTGCGCTTCGGTACAGCCATGATTGAGCCCTTCTATCTATTGCTTAAGCCTGTGATGGACGTGCTCGGCGCCCATACCGGCGCTCGAACTTCTCCACTCGTCCTGCCGTGTCCATCACGCGGGTCGCACCTGTCCAGAACGGGTGCGAGTCGGACGTGACATCGACAACCACAAGAGGGTACCGGTTCCCGTCCTCCCACTCCAAAAGCACGTCGGAGGTGACGGTCGAGCGGGTGAGGAACGTCTTACCCGTGGACGAGTCCTGGAACAGGACGTGATGGTAGTCGGGGTGCATGCCTGGCTTCATGGTCGGAGGCCTCTCGGGTTGATGGTCATTGCAGGTCAGGGTGTGTCGACGACGCGCCGGCGTCGGCGTCGTCGGCAACGACCTCGCCGTCGACGCAGGGGTCGCGGTGGAAGCTGCCGAACGGGTCGTCGAACATCGCCCACCCGGCCGGCCCGGCTGCCATCTCCGCGTCGGTGAGGCACGCGCCGCGCAGGGTGTCCTGGATGAACGACGCGTCGGCCCGCAGGCTGAGCACGACGATGCTGGTGTCGCGATCACCGAATTCGGGATGCCACCGCAGCGCCGCCATCGACACCCGCTCGGGGTCGCACGCGTCGACCTCGTCGTCCGACATCGCCGCCAACCACGGTCCGCCGGTCGCGACGCGCAGTCCGCCGCCCGCGCTCTCGATCCACAACGCCTCGTCGGGCTGGGTCGCGAGCCAGAGCCGTCCGCGCGAGCACACGACGCCTTCGAGCAGGCAGTCGATGGCCTCGTGCAGTCGGCCGGGATGCAGCGGCCGGTCGGAATGGAACTCGACCAGGCGCACACCGCAGTCGGCGTCGAGGGGCGGCTGACCGGGGAGCAGCGGATCGTGGGCGCCGGTCATGGCGCCGCGCCGCGCGGTGTCGGGGACGGCGGCGAGCAGCGTCCCCACGACCGCCTCGGTGATGGGCCGCTCCGGCAACGCGAGCAGCACGGGCGCGATCGGGGCGAGTCGGGCGAGGACCGCCATCAGCAACGCCGCCTGCCACCCGTCCTCGGCGACACCGTGTACGACGAGGGCATCGGCGTGTCCGACGTGCCCGACCGCGAGCTGCGCGACGGTCCGTTCGTCGGTGTAGTCCGGCACGAGACCCACCTCCGACAACGTCGTGTCACCGGTGGCGTCGGTGAGCCAGGTCCCGGCGTCGACGCAGCCCACGACGGCCTCGATGCGCACATCACGGCCCGCGGGCCCGTCGATCGCACCCGGCACGTCGGCGACGACCACCTCGTCGATCGCCCAGCACAGCGGTTCCGGCTCGATGAGCGGATCGAGCTGCAGGACGATCCGTGCGACCCCCTCGCGACGATGCAGTGCCCGCAACAGCGGGAGCAGATCCTCGCGCAGCGCGCACGAGACACAGCCGTGGTCGAGATCGATGCGGGTGACCCGCGCCCCGACCACGCCGTCGGCATCGAGGCTGCGGACCGTGCGCGTGATGATGCCCAGCGACAGTTCGACCAGGTCGTGATGCACGACGACCGTGCCCGGCGTCTGCGCCGAGCGGGCCACCGAATCGACGGCGACCGCATCGAAGCCGGTGACGACGACCACGGGGGTGCGACGCGAACTCACAAAGACGTCCTCTCAGTTGAAAACGATTGTCGTTTGCGTGTTAGCGTAACGCACTATCGACAATCGTTTCCAACTAGGAGGAGGGCACATGTCGGCCCACTGCCAGGTGACCGGACGCAAACCCGGCTTCGGCAAGCAGGTGTCGCACTCACACGTGCGCACCAATCGACGCTGGGACCCCAACATCCAGCGCCGCCGCTACTGGGTGCCCAGCGAGGGGCGGACGGTCACGCTGACCCTGTCCACCAAGGGCATCAAGACCATCGACCGCGACGGCATCGACGCCGTGGTCGCCCGCATCAAGGCCCGAGAAGAGAAGCTCTGATGGCGTCGAAGAGCACCGATGTCCGACCGATCGTCAAGCTCAAGTCCACGGCCGGCACGGGGTACACGTACGTCACCCGCAAGAACCGTCGCAACGACCCGGACCGCCTGGTGCTGAAGAAGTACGACCCCAAGATCCGCAAGCACGTCGATTTCCGCGAGGAGCGCTGAACCGTGGCGAAGAAGTCCAAGATCAACCGCAACGACCATCGGCGAGTCGTCGTGGAGCGCTGGGCCGACCGACGTGCGGAGCTCAAGGAGATCGTCCGCAAGCCCTCGTCGAGCGACGACGAACGCGCCGCGGCCCAGCTCGCGCTGCAGCGACTCCCCCGCGACGCGAGCCCCACGCGGCTGCGCAACCGCGATGCGGTCGACGGCAGGCCCCGTGGTTTCGTGGGCAAGGCGGGCATCTCCCGCATCCGCTTCCGCGAGATGGCGCACAACGGCGAACTGCCCGGGATCACCAAATCCAGCTGGTGAAACGGGCTGGTTTTGGGTTCGAGCCCTTCCATGCCGCACAATGTTGGTTTGCGCCCCGTGTGAACGGCGGCTCAACGCAACGTTGCAGACGATTACCACGAAGGAACTGATGATGGCCTCCAAGCCCACCCGGCGCCGCTCCGAGAAGCCGACCAAGGTCGCCGCGAAGCGCAACATCCTGCGCGAACGGAAGATCTCGCACATCGACTACAAGGATGTCGCCCTGCTGCGCACCTTCCTGTCGGACCGCGGCAAGATCCGCAGCCGTCGCGTCACCGGCCTGAACCCGCAGCAGCAGCGACAGGTCGCCACCGCCATCCGCAACGCGCGTGAGATGGCCCTGCTGCCCTTCACCACCTCCGGACGGTAATTCGCGTCTCCGCGCACACCGAGCTGACCGAACTCGTCGGTCTGCTCGACCTGGCCGACGCCGGACACGATCGCTTCACCGCACGCCACTCGAAGTTGGCCGTCGCGAGCGAGCACGTGTTCGGCGGCCTCGTGCTCGCCCAGGCGGTCGTGGCCGCCGGGCGTTCGGTCGACTCCGATCGCTCGATCAACTCCCTGCACGCGTACTTCCTGCGTGCGGGTGATCCGTCGATCCCGCTGACCATCGTCGTCGAGCGGATCCGGGACGGGCGATCGTTCAGTCACCGCAAGGTCGAGGTGCTCCAGGGCGACCGGTGCATCGCCGAGATGCTGTGTTCGTTCGCCGTCTCCCGACCCGGCGTGTCCCACCAGACCGCGATGCCGACTGTGCCGGCCGCCGACGACCTCCTCGACGACGCCATCACGCTCGGGGATCTCGACGACCCGCGGCTGTCCGTCACGCGCATGGGGCCGTTCGAGTTCCGCGCCGCCGAGACGCACTCCCGCATCGCCCGCGACCGCGGCGAGAAGACCGATCGTTCTCGGATGTGGTTGCGGGCGAAGGGATCAGCCCCCGCCGACGCACTCCTACAGACCGCGCTGCTGGTCTACGCCAGCGACATGACGGTCCTGGACCCGACGGCCCGCCCGCACGCGCTGGCGCTGTCGGCCGGCGATCTCTGGCCCACCAGCCTCGACCACGCCGTGTGGTTCCACCAGCCGGTGGCCGTCGACTCGTGGTTCCTGCTCGACCTCGACTCGCCCTGGGCGGGCGACGGCCGCGGCCTGGCCCGTGGGCGGGTGTTCACCGCCGACGGGATCCTGGTGGCCGAGATCGCGCAGGAAGGCCTGCTGCGCGCGGGTTCGTGACCTACGAGGCCGCACCCGCCATCGCCAACCGCGCCACCTCGTCGAATGCGGCGACGTCGTCACCGAGCAGGAACCGGTCGACCTTCGCGCGACGCCAGTACAGATGCGCGTCGTGTTCCCAGGTGAACCCGATGCCGCCGTGGACCTGGATCAATGTCTCGGCGGCCAGCTGTGACGCCATCGCCGCGACACCCTTGGCCGACGCGGACGCCATCGGCAGCTCGTCGGGGGCGTTGTCGGCCGCCCACGCACTCCACCACACCAGCGACCGCAGTTCCTCGACCGCTACGTAGGCGTCGACGAGCGCGTGCTTGACGGCCTGATACGACCCGATGGCACGACCGAACGCCTGACGCTCCTTCGCGTACGCCACCCCGATCTCCACCGAGCGGGCGGCCGCACCGAGACTCTCGGCTGCGAGGATGACGCGACCGATCTGCAGCGCACGGTCCCAGCGGGCCTGGGCGTCGGTACCGTCACCGCTACCGTCGACGACCTCGACGTCCCCGAGGGTGACCCGTCCGAGTCCGCGGGTGGGGTCGATGGGATCAGGCAGATCCACTGTTCCCCCATCACTTTCGACACTGCCGATCACGATGCGACCGTCGCGCAGGGCCAGGAACTGCTCGGCGCCGAGCGCGTCGAGCACCGGACCGTCGCCATCGATGACCGCGACCTTCAGTTCACCGGAGGCGAGCGCCCGCAGACGGTCGGTGTCGCCGGCGAGCAGCACCGCCGCGCGCGCGTAGGTGATCAGCGACGGCCCCGCGAGCACCCGACCGGCCTGCTCGGCGACCACGGCGAGGTCGAGGACCGTCCCGCCGCCGCCGTCGACCTCCTCGGGCAGGGTGATCGTCGCGAATCCACTGCTGAGCAACTGATCTCGGCCCGGCCGCACGGCGATGTCGGTGGCGGCTGCGTCCAACGCGGCGCGCACATCCGACAACGAGGTGGACGAGGCGAGGAAATCGCCTGCGGCGGAGGCCAGGTCGCGCTGCTGGTCGTCGAGGTCGAAGTTCATGCCGTGGCCTCCTTGGCTGCGGATTCCGAGCCGCCCGTGGCGACCGCGATGGTCTCCCGGAACGGGACGTTCTTGTCGGCGCGCGGTTCGGCGGGCAGGCCCAGGACCCGTTCGCCGATGACGTTGCGCAGCACCTCGTTGGTGCCGCCGGCGATCGCCAACCCCGGCAGCGACGCCTGCGAGTCCTGCCAGGTGCTGTCACCGCCCGAGTCGCGGGCGAACACCGCGTCGGAGTCGAGCAGGCGCACCGACAGGTCGGCGAGATCGCGGGCGACGCGGGTGCCGGCCAACTTGCCCGCCGACGCCTCCGGGCCGGGCATCTCGCCGCGACTGATGGCCGAGAGTTGTCGGTAGCCGGTGTAGCGGATGGCCAACGATTCGGCGTAGGCCCGTCCGAACTGTTGTCGGGTGACGGCCGCGCGGTCGTCGGGCAGGTCGGCGATGCGTGCGGCGACGTGATCGGCGACCGCGCCCACGCCCACGCCGATGTCGGTGCCACCGCCGCCGAGCGACATTCGTTCGCTCATCAGGGTGGTGAGCGCCACGCCCCAGCCGTTGCCGACCTCGCCGAGGCGCTCGTCGTCGCTGATCTCGACGTCGTCGAAGAACACCTCGTTGAAGTCCGACCCGCCGCTCATCTGCCGCAACGACCGGACGCTGACGCCGGGCGCCTTCATGTCGACCACGAACATCGTCAACCCGCGGTGCTTGGCGACGTCGGGGTCGGTGCGGGTGAGCAGGATGCCGTAGTCGGAGACGTGGGCCAGGGTGGTCCACACCTTCTGGCCGCTGATCCGCCACGTGCCGTCGTCGGTGCGAACGGCCTTGGTGCGCAACGCGGCGAGGTCGCTACCCGACCCCGGCTCGCTGAACAGCTGACACCACAGGTCGTCGGCGCGCAGCAGGCGCTTGAGGTAGCGCTCCTTCTGCGATTCCGACCCGTGCGCGATGACCGTCGGCCCGCACATGCCGATACCGATCAGGTTGACCAGACCCGGCACCTCGGCGCGCGAGAGTTCCTGGTCGACGATGGCCTGCTGCATCGGTGTGCCGCCCTGCCCGCCGGCCTCCTTCGACCACGTGACCCCGACCAGACCGTTGTCGTAGAGCAACGCCTGACGGTCCCGCGCCGCCGGGTCGTCGTACCCGCGACCCGCACCTCGACGCCCGAGCGCCTCACGGTTGTCGGCGATGATCGAACGCACCGTGGACCGCCACGATGCCTCCTCCGGGGTGTCGTCGAAGTCCATTCCAGTCCTTTCGCCGAGCGAGTGTTCGGTCTCTCCTTTGCACCCTACTGTTACCGCCGTCACGGTGTTCTCGGCGGTCGTCGCGCGCTGGTCAGGCGGCCCGACGACGGGCCTCTAGACTCCACGGGTGTCCGGAGTCGTCCAGGGATTCACCGTCATCTTCATCGTGATCGCGGTGGGGTATGCGTTGGGACGCACCGGTGTCCTCGGACCCGAAGCCCAGCAGGTGCTCTCGCGGCTGGTGTTCTTCGTCCTCACCCCGGCGCTGCTGTTCAACTCGTTGGCCACCACCGACCTGTCGGTGATCTTCTCGCCGACGCTCGTCATCGCCGGCGGCTCCGCGCTGCTGGTGGGGTTGATCTATTTCGTGCTGGCGCGCACCGTCCTGCACCGCGAGATCCCGGAGGCGACGATCGGGGCGCTGTCGTCGTCCTACGTCAACAGCGCCAATCTCGGGATCCCGATCGCGATCTTCGTCCTCGACGACGCGTCGTTCGTCGCGCCCCTGCTGCTGTTCCAGATCATGATCTACTCGCCGCTGGCGCTGACCGCGCTCGATCTCACCGCGCTCCGCGGCGGGAAGGGGCGGATCACGCTGCGCGACACGGTCGTCGCACCGTCGACCAATCCGATCGTGCTCGGTGGGGTGGCCGGGCTGATCCTGTCGGTGACCGGCGTGACGCTCCCGCATGCGGTGCTCGAGCCGATCTCGATGCTCGGCGACGCGTCGGTCCCGGGTGCGCTGCTCGCGTTCGGGTTGTCGCTGACCGGGGTGACCGTGCTGCGCAAGGGCGAGAGTCCGCGGCGCGACGTCGCGCTGGCGTCGGTGTTGAAGATGGTGGTGCAGCCACTGCTCGTCTTCGCGCTCGCCTACTTCGTGTTCGACGAGCGGGGGCACAGCCTGTTCGCGCAGGTCGTCATCGCCGCACTCCCCACCGCCCAGAACGTGCTGGTCTACGCGTCGCGGTACCAACGCGGCGTGGTGCTCGCCCGCGACACCGCGCTGGTGACCACCGTCGCGTCGATCCCCGCGATCGCGCTCATCGCCCTGCTGCTGGCCTGATCGCTCACCACGACTCATGACATTTGTCGTGGCGGTGCGGTGTCGAAGTTCGTTACCGTCGGTCACATGAGCGATTCGCCCGCACCCATGTCCGACGACGGCTCCCATCTGCCCGCCGAGCCCGTGAACGTCGACAAGCGTTCACGGCTGCGCGCCTCGGACGCGGATCGCTCGCTGGTGCACGACATCCTCGCCGCCGCGATGTCGCAGGGGCACCTCTCCCCCACCGAGTACGAGACCCGGGCATCGAGTGCCGTGGCCGCGTCGACCTTCGGCGAACTCGATGCCCTCACCGACGATCTGCCGGTGACCGACATCGCCCGCGCGGGCGGACCGTCGCCGGATCAGGTGGTGCCGGGGGTCGCGACGCCGGGATACTCGGTGTCGACGGGTAGCGGTCGGACCCCGGTGACCACCCGGGTCGCGGTGATGAGCGGCACCGAACTGACCGGAACCGTCCCCGTCGGCGACGGGTTGCAGGTCGTCGCCGTGATGGGTGGCGCCGAGATCGATCTGCGCAGAGTCGAGTTCACCGCGCCGACCCTCACCGTGCGCGCCTACGCGGTGATGGGCGGCGTCGAGATCGTGGTCCCCGAGGACGCGACGGTGCAGATCAACGGGATCGGTGTGATGGGCGGGTTCTCGCACGACGCCGCGGGTCGCGGGCGTCCCGGTGCGCCGACGATCATCGTGAGCGGGGTGGCGTTGATGGGCGGTGTCGAGGTGGCGCGTAAGCCGCTGTCGTTCCAGAAGAAGTAGGTCAGCTCACGCGGTCGAGAAGCCCACGGGCGTCGACCGGCGCACGGACCTTGGCGTCGTTGTCGAAGTACACATAGACGTCGCCGGTCTTCGCGCGCTCTCGGAAGCGCGCTGCCCAGGTGTCCAGTGCGTCGTCGGTGTAACCGCTGACGTAGAGCTCGGCGTCACCGTGGAGTCGGGCGTAGGCGAAGTCGGTGGTCACCTCGTCGATGACCGGGAACTTGCCGGCCGAATCGGCCAGCACCAGTGCGACATCCGCGTCACGCAACACGTCGGCGACGCCGGAGTCGACGAAGCTCGGATGGCGTACCTCCAGAGCGTGTCGCAGCGGGCGGTCGGTGTCGGTGGCGGTCAGCGACCGGCCGTCGAGACGGGCGTCGTGGTGAGTCGCCATCGTCGCCGCGTCGGTGGTGCTGCGCGGTAACTGCGCCAGGAACCGTTGCAGCACATCGGGATCGAACGGCATGGTCGGTGGGAGCTGCCACAGCACCGGGCCGAGCTTGTGTTCCAGCGCGAGGATGCCCGAGGCGAAGAAGTTGGCCAACGGTGTCTCGACGTCGACCAACTTCTTCATGTGCGTGATGAAGCGCGGCCCCTTGACCGAGAACTCGAAGTCGTCCGGCGTCTGACCGAACCATTTTCGGAACGAGTCCGGCTTCTGCAACGCGTAGAACGACCCGTTGATCTCCACCGAGTTCAACGTCGACGACAGGTGTTCGAGTTCGCGACGCTGCGGCAGCTTCGGCGGATAGAACGTTCCGCGCCAGGGCGGGTAGACCCACCCCGAGGTGCCGACCCGGATCCTCCTGCCGGTCACTACCGCCGACGACCCCGTCGCGAGCTGAGGTAGTCGCCGACCACGGCCGCGCCGAGTCCGTCGAGGTCCGGTGCGACGACCCGCCCGCCGATCCGGCGTGCGATCTGGTCGACGAACCGCTCCAGGCTCGGGTCGTCGCCGAGCCGGAAGATGGTCACCTGAGCGCCCATTCGCGCGACGTTGTCGAGCTCGCGCACCGTCATCGCCAGCGTCGCCGGGTGCGGCGGGTAGTAGAAGAACGCCTCACCGTCGGGCTCGAGGTGCGCGGTCGGCTCGCCGTCGGTGACGATGAGGACGACCGGCTGCGCATTGGGGTGTTTGCGCAGATGCTTGCCCGCCAACAGCAGCGCGTGGTGCAGGTTGGTGCCCTGTTCCATACGCGGCTCGAGGCCGGTCAGCTCGGCGATGTCGATGCTGCGGGCATGCCGACCGAAGGCGATGAGCTTGAGTTCGTCGCTGCGGAAGCGCGTGCTGATCAGATGGTTCAGCGCGACGGCCGTGCGCTTCATCGGCGTCCACCGACCCTCCATCTCCATCGAGAAGGAGGTGTCGACGAGCAGGACCACGGCGGCCTGTGTCCGCGCCTCGGTCTCGGAGACCTCGACGTCGCGAACGTCGATCCGGACGCCGTTGCGTGCGAGATCGCCGGTGGCGGTGGCCGTGTCGGGGCTCTCGGTGATCGTGCGGCGCACGGCGTTGCCGACGGTCGCGGTGACGTCCCACGGCTCGGTGTCGCCGAACTCCCACTCGCGGGTCGATCCGGTGGCCTCGCCGGTGGCGCCGTTGCGACGGGTCTGTCGGTCGCCGCCGCGACCGGACAACTGATCGGCGATGTCGCGGAAGATCGACTGGCCGAGTTGGCGCATCGCCTTGGGCGACAGGCGCAGTGCGCCGTCGGAGTCGCGGTTGAACAGGCCCTGTTCGTTGAGCGCCTTCTCCAGTTCGGCGAGCGTGCGCGCGTCGACGGCGGCCTCGTTGCCGAGCTGACGGGCCAATGCCTCGAGGTCGATGTCCTCCATCTGCGAGCCGTTGTACTGCTGGGACAGCTGCTCGGACAACGACTCCAGTTCGGCGAGATCCTGCAGGGCGCCGACACCCTCGCCCATACCCATGCCCTCTTGACCCTCGAACTGTTGGGATTCACCCCAGCCGAGATCGGGACGGGCCTCGCGCAGTTGGGAATCCATCTGCCCGAGCTGGTTCATCAGATCCGGGGAACCGAACGCCTGCTGCGAGAGCTGGTCGAGTTCGGCCCGTTGCTCCGGCGAGAGCGAGTTGTAGAACGCCTGCGCGGCCGCCGCCCGCTTCGCCAGCGAGTCGATCAGTTCCTCGGTGGACTGCGGGTTGTCGGGGAAGTGCTGACCGTGCTTGCCCATGAACTCGTCGAACTTCTCGGTGGTGTCCTCACCCCGATTGTGCGCGGCGAGTAGCTCGTTGAGGTCGGCGAGCATGTCGGTGATGGCCTGCCGGTCCTCGTCGGTGGCGCCTTCGAGGGCCTGCTTCATCCCCTCGAACCGCTGGTCGAGCATCTCGCGACCGAGCAGATCCTTGATCTTGTCGTAGTCGGCCTTGGCCTCGGGGCTGCGGAACTCGTAGTTCGCGAGTTCCTGCACGGCCTGTGCGGTCGACGGCGACAGGTTCTCGATCTGCATCTCGGCGAAACGGGCGTCGTCGTCGAGGTCGCGTGCGAGCTGTTTGCGTTCGGCGAGAACGGCTTTGTCGAGCAACTCCTTCACCTCGGCGAACGTGCCGTCGAGGTTGCGCTTCTTCAGCAGTTCCTGACGTTTGCGGTTGATCTCCTCGCGCAACTTGTCGAGGCCACGCATGTCCTTGGTGCCGCGCCGCAGGTATTCACGCATGGCGCGCTGCGGCGAGACCCCGGCCATCACGTCGGCGCCGATCTCGTCGAGCGCCTCCCGGAGGTCTACCGGGGGCGCCAACGGGTCAGGACCGCCGGTGTACCGGCGATACCGCGAGCGGTGGAACTTGTTGCGGGCCATCAGACCCCCCGTCCGTCGAGATTCACTGCGATGATTGTGTGCCGGACACGGTCAGCCGTAGATGGTCTGACCGGAGTCATCGGCCTCCTTGCCGATGCGGCGGGCCAGGAACAGCCCCTCCAACGCGAGTTCCAGTGCGCTGGCCCGTTCTCCGTCGTCGGTGGCCTCGAGGCGCTCGGCGATGGCGTCGACCACCGGTCCGGTGACATCCGGCGACGGGATCGAGGTGAGCAGTTCCTTGGCGGTGACGCGGTCACCGGTGACGATGGGCTCGCCGGACTCGAGAGCGGAGACCAACGCGGCCATGTCGATGCCCGCGAGGTGCGCGCGGACGGTGTCGGCGGTGGCCTTGCGCAGCAGGTGCTCGAGGATTTCCATCTCGCGCCCCTCCTCGCCGGACTCGAACTCGACCTTGCCGCGGAGGACCTCGATCACCGACTCGAGGTCGACGACGCGGGCGACGGCCGACTCCTCACCGACGATGGCGGCCCGGTGCAGCGCGGCCGCGGCGACGGTCTCGGCGCCGGCGATCGCGAAACGTGCCGAGACACCGGAGCGTTGGTCGATCGACGGGTGGTCGCGGACGTAGCGGGTGAACCGCGCCAGGATCTCGACGATGAAGGTGGGCACGGTCGCCACCAGGTCGGCCTCCTGCTCGATGACGGCGGTCTCGTCGTCGAGTTCGAGCGGGTAGTGCGTGCGGATCTCGGCGCCGAAGCGGTCCTTGAGCGGGGTGATGATGCGGCCGCGGTTGGTGTAGTCCTCGGGGTTGGCGCTGGCCATCAGCATCACGTCGAGCGGGAGTCGCAGCGAGTAGCCACGGACCTGGATGTCGCGCTCCTCCATCACGTTGAGCATCGACACCTGGATGCGCTCGGCGAGGTCGGGGAGCTCGTTGATGGCGACGATGCCGCGGTGGGCGCGCGGGATGAGTCCGAAGTGGATGGTCTCCGGATCGCCCAGGCTGCGGCCCTCGGCCACCTTCATGGGGTCGACGTCGCCGACGAGGTCGCCGACGGAGGTGTCGGGGGTGGCCAGCTTCTCGGCGTAGCGCTCCGAGCGGTGCTTCCACTCGATCGGCAGGTCGTCGAGCGAGGCCGCGGCCCGGCGGATCGAGGCCGGGGTGATGGGCTCGTACGGGTGCTCGTTGAGCTCGGCGCCCTCGATCACCGGCGTCCACTCGTCGAGCAGGCCGACGAGCGTGCGCAGCAGGCGGGTCTTGCCCTGTCCGCGCTCACCGAGCATGACCACGTCGTGGCCGGCCAGCAGAGCGCGTTCGAGCTGGGGGATCACCGTCGTCTCGAAGCCGACGATGCCCGGCCAGGGGTTGGTGCCCGACCGCAGTGCGGTGAGCAGGTTGTTACGGATCTCGTCCTTGATGGAGCGTTGAACGTGGCCCGATGCGCGCAGTTCACCAAGGGTGCGGGCTGCGGGATGGGCGGTCTGAGGAGACGTCACGTACTCCACGCTACGAGGGTTTGCGATGGTGCGCACTCAAGGGTGCTCGAGACCCCCTGATCTCCTGCCCGTTCCCGCCCGCCAGTTGGGCACGTAAGACCATCGGTTGGGCACACGCGTCATCAGGCGACCAGGTGTGTTGTCCGCGGCCGCCCAGTCGACGGGTGTGGGTGCCCAACTGATGGCTTTAGATGCCCAACTGGCGGTCCTAGATGCCCAACTGGCGGGGGTCAGCGAATGGCCAACCACACGGCCAGGCCCAGGCCTGCGATGCCGATGACGATGCGCAGCGGCGTGGGCGGGAGACGCCGGACGATCGGCGGACCGAACCAGCCACCGGCCAGACACCCGATGCCCATGGCGAGCGCGGCGGTCCAGTGCACCGGCCCCGACACCGCGAAGATCAGCGCCGCGACCAGGTTGCTGATCCCGAGCAGCGCGGACTTGAGCAGGGATGCCCGCCAGAGCGGGTTGGCCGTCAACACCAACGACAACGCCAGGAAGATCACGCCGGCGCCCGCGCCGAAGTAGCCGCCGTAGATCGACACCGCGAAGATCCCGACCTCGAAGCTCCGGGGCATCTCGCGGTGACCGGCGAGACGCCGCAGGAACGGCTGGGCCAGGACCGCGACGGAGGCGAACGCGACCAGGTACGGGACGACCACCTCGAACGACTCGGCCGGCGACACCAGCAGGATCGCCGCCCCGACCACCCCGCCGAGTGCCGAGAGGATGCCGAGCCGGACGAGGCTGCGCTTGTCGGTGAGCAGCGCCTTGCCCGACTGCGCGCTGCTGCCGATCCCCACGGGGACCAGCGCGACGGTGTTGGTGACGTTGGCCTGCAGCGGGCTCAACCCGGCGAACAGCAGCGCGGGATAGCTGACGATCGACGCCAGACCGGTCACGTACCCGACCAGTCCCGAGGCGAACCCCGCGACGATGAGCATCACGAAGGCTGCGGCGGTCACCGCGTCATTGTGCCCGGCCCCCGCGCACGTCCCGACGGCGCGATCACTTGGTCGCCAGTGGCGCGACCCCTCCGCTGATGTCGGTGATGGCCCAGTTCTTGTTCTTGTCGACGGTGATCGGGTACAGGGCAGTGGTTTTGACACCACCGGGCGACTGGACGTTCGTCACCTGGACGTCGACGAAGACCTGCACCACGTACTTGCCGTCGTTCTGCGACTTGATGTCGCTGCCCACGAGAGTCCCCTTCGACACCCACTGCAACTGACCCAACAGCTGGCGCAACACCGGTTCGGTGTCGGTGAACTGCTTGACCATGGCGTCGTCGACACCGGTCTTCAACGCCGTGAACCACGGGTCGAAGTTCCGGTGGTCGATCTCGGCCGCCTTGACCGCGTAATCGCTCGCAACGTCTTTCGCCCGCTGCGCCGACGCGTTCTGCGACTGCAGGTCCCGGTAGTCGTCGCGGTAACCCAGGGCCGAGAACACCGCCACACCCGTCGCGACCGCGAGGACGACCACGAGCACCGCGGCCGTGATCAGCCACCCCCGTCGCGACGTCGACCCGGCCGTGTCGGCCGATGCGGGCGGGGTCGCGGTCGCCGCAGGCTTTACGGTCGGGGCCGGCTTCTCGGCCGGCTCGGGCGTCTGAGCGGGCTCGGACTTCGCGGCCGGCTCGGGTGTCGCCACCGGCTCGGACTCGTCGGCCGGTGTGCTGCGCGGTCGGCCGTCGAGTCCGGAGAACTCCGTGCCCGCGCTGTCCTCATCCGACATCGGTCGTCATCTCCTCGAACTCATCTCTCGAACACGATCGCACTCCGCCGATCCGCGGAGTGACCCTACTTGGTGGCCACACGGAATCGGACGACTCCGTTCTCGTCGACGACCTGTAGGCCGCGCTGGACGAACGACGCGATGTCGATCTGGGTGACCGGGGCGATCTGGCGGATCAGGGGCAGCAGCACGGCCAGCGGTGGCGTCACCTTCGGCAGGATCCGCTGCAGGTAGTCGCTGAGCTTGGTGACGAACGGGTTGATCACCTGACTCCACGCGACCGCACCGTTCGTCGCCCGCGCCAGCCCCGGGAAGAGCGCGAACAGCTCGGTGAACGATTTCTGTCCCGCGGCCAGCTCCCTCGATCCGGCCGACAGCTTCGGTCCGATGCCGTCGGCCTTGCGCACGAACTCCTGTGCGGTGTCGAACAGATCGGAGAACTCGGTGCGCTGCGTGGTGACGGTGCGCGAGAACCGGTTCGAGAACTCGCCGAGCTTCGTGATGTCGTCGTCGCGACCCAGCCACCCGGCGTTGACCGTGTTGGCGATGCTGGTGAGTCGCTGCGGATCGATCTGCCCCACCAGCCGCTGCAGGTTGGTCAGCGTCTCCCCGACGGTCGCCTGCGTCACC
Source organism: Williamsia maris (assembly GCF_024171815.1). GTDB lineage: Bacteria > Actinomycetota > Actinomycetes > Mycobacteriales > Mycobacteriaceae > Williamsia_A > Williamsia_A maris. Next base: position 464,888 of record NZ_JAMTCJ010000001.1, read on the forward strand.
ACGTTGCGGCTCAACACCGCACCGTCACGGATGTACGGCCCACCTGCCTGCGTCGAACTGAAGTCGAGGTACTGCTCGCCGACGAGTGAGAGGTTCGCCACGGTCACCTGCGCGGTGGCCGGGATGTCGTACTCCGACTCGATCGACAGCGTCGCCCGTAGCCCCTCCGGCCGCACCGCGATGTCGGTGACGTGACCGACCTCGATCCCGTTGTACAACACTCGCGACCGCGGCAGCAGCCCACCCGAGGACGCCAGTTCGACGGTCACGGTGTCGGTGGCCGCGAACGGTTTCAGCTTCAGGATGCCGACGCCGAGGTAGGCGGCCAACGCCACCGACACCACCACGAGCAACACCAGCGAGGTGCGCACTCCGATCCTCATCGCATGGCCCCGATCATCCGCAGGGTTGATGCGACGGTGCGGATCTGATCGTTCGACGCCGCCGGCGTCGACAACCCGCGCGGTGAGGTGATGTCGACGATGTTCACCGACGGGCTCGCCAGCAGCGGCAGGATCTTGTTGCTCACCAGGTCGTCGAGCCGGGCGATGTCCGACGGCGCCGACGCGTCCAGCGAGACGGCGAGATCGACCAACGGGTTCGCCGTGGTGATCAATCCGACCAGCTGCTTGTACCGCGGGCCGAACAGGTCCGACACCTTGGTCAGCTGAAATCCCAACGACGTCAACACCTGAGCGAAACCGACGAACGACACCAGTGCCCCGCCGATGCGTTCGGGGCCCACGTCGAGCGCGAAACCGAGATCCTTGCCCTGTGTCTGTACCGAGCGCCCCAGGATCCCGAGCGAGTCGATGACCTGACCGACCGACGACGAGTTCTCGGCGATCCGGGCGATCAGCTCGCGCGAGGTCTCGATGCCCTTGTCACGATCGGCCCGGTTCTGCGGGAAGGCGGTGTTGGCCTTGTCGACGGTCCGCTGGATCTTCTCCAGGGTCCCGCCGTTGGCCAGGGCCGCGATACCACCGAGCAGATCCTCGACGGCCGGTGTCACCGTGGTCTGTGCCAACGGGATGGTGGCGCCGTCACCCAGGCGCCCGCCACCACCGGTACCGGACGGGGTCAGCGAGATGTAGATGTCGCCGAGCAGGGTCGACTGTTCGAGCGCGGCCCGGGTGCCCTGCGGCACCACGACATCGCTCTCGAGGTCGACGGTCGCCACCGCCACCGGGGACGCCGCCGACCCGCCGATACCCACCGACCGCAGCACCCCGACCTTCGTGCCGTTCAACAGCACCTTGCTGCGGGCGGGCAGGTTCAACACGTTGCTGAACTCGATTCTCAGCGAACGACTCTCGCCCGACACGCGCGTGCCGGGCAGCGGCAGGTCGGTGACCTGGATCCCGCACGCCGCCGACAACCAGGCGACCAACAACATCGCGAGCACCACCACCGCGCGACGTACGCGCACTCCACGTCCACCCGCGATCATCGGATACCTCCCGATCCCAGGATCATCTGCAGCAGCTTCGTGTCCACGGATCCGGCCGCACCCGGTGTGGGCCTGCACGATCCGGACAGCACGCGGTTGAGGACGGCGCAGGTGGCGCCGGCCGACGCCACGGGCACGCGCACCCGCGGCGGGGCGACCTTGATCGCGAGGCCGGCCTGCTTGTCCTGCGCCATCGCCTGCAACCCGGACATCACCGGCGGCAACGACTCGAGCAGGGCGACGATCTGATCGGTCGGCAGCAGCTCCACCAGCGGGGTGATGAGGCCGAGGAGGGTGAACAGGATGGGGTCGAACCGCTGCAGGTTCGCCGCGAGCTTCGGCACCACCGAGGTCAGTCGGACCAGAGCCGGGTTCAGCTCGGTGGTCAGCTGGCCGAGCGCCTGGGCGAACTTGCCCAGGTTGTCCACCGCGAGTTGCACATCCGGCCACCGCTGGACGAAGAAGTCGGCGAGCTGTTGACCGTTGGAGATCAGTGACCGCAGCTGGGTGTCGCGCAGTTGCGGGTCCCCCAGCGCCGCACCGAGGCCGCGGACGGCGCGGTTGAAGTCCTCGGCGGTGCCCTTGAGGCTGTCGTCGACCGAGGCCAGTGCCGTGCGCACGGCCTGCTGCTGTTCGGGTGAGCGGCCGCCGACATCGGTCAGCTGCCCGGAGAGCTTGTCGAAGGCGGAGAACGCCTCGCTCAGGCTCTTGGGTGTGCGGGTGCGCTCCAACGGGATGCAGTTCGCGGTGTCGAAGGTGGCGCCACCGACGTAACTGGTCGGGATCTCCAGACGTCGATCGGTGACGATGGAGTCCGACGTGGTCACCGCCGACACGTTCGCCGGGAGCGTCACGTCGGAGTCCATCGAGAAGTTGACGCGGACATGCCCATCCGAGGGGGCCACGCCGGTCACCGTGCCGATGGTGACGCCGAGCAACGTGAGGTTGCTGCCCGCGTACAGGCCGATGGAGTCGGACATGATGGCGCACCCGGAACGGCTCGACGAGTCGTCGGAGGCACGGACCGCGGCCACGGTCGCGACGATGACCGCGATGACGGCGGCGATGATCACGGTGCGCGTGGCCCAACGGCGCCATCCGGAACTCGCAGGCGCGGTCGACGGGGTAGTCATGTCAGCACCGCCGATCCGGCGTCGGGATGCACAGGGCGGGTGCGTCGACGACCGTCTTCGACAGATCGAGGGTCGGTGTGGATCCCGACACCCCCAGCGCCGAACCCAGCTGGTTCGCGATCTGGGTCAGTTTGTCCAGGACGGGGCCGGAACCGGTCAGCGTCGTCCGCAGCCGGTCGACGATGGCCTGCACCTTGTCGATCTGCGGGTCGATGGTGCCCGAGAGCGCCTCCACCGGCGGCTGCAGGAACGCGAAGAGTGCGTCGACACCGCGCACGGTGTCGAGGCCCTGCTCACGGAACTCGTAGAAGCGATAGCCGATCACGCCCACCAACCGCAGCAGGTTCAGCAGCTTCGCGCGACCGTCGTTCAGTGCGCCGACGTATTCCTCGGTGACGGCGATCGCGCGATCGAGGTCGTCGTCACGGTCACCGAGCGTGGTGGTCACCTGGGCGACCTGGGAGATGATGTCGCGCACCGAGTCCGAACGTCCCCGCAGCGCGAGGTTCACCTGCGCGAAGGTCTCGCGAGCGGTCTGGGCATCGACCTTGTCGACCACGTCGCCCGAGTCGGTGATGACGTCGGTCAGTTCATAGGGGGTGGAGGTACGGTCGCGCGGGATGGGCCCGTCGAGTGCTCGCGTGCCCTGCGGGGTGACGGCCAGGTAGTGACCACCGATCGCGGTGGACAGCCGGATGTCGGCGCTGGTCTGATCGCGCAGGTTCACCGAGTCGTCGACGTCGAAGGTGATCTCCACGTGGTCGCCGACGACCTCCACCGACTGCACCGACCCGACTGCGATGCCCGCCACCCGAACCTCGTCACCGGATCGGATCTGGCCGCTGGAGGTGAATTCCGCGGTCACGTCGGTGGATCCGAACGGCACGACGTAGAGCAGACCGGCCACCACGGCGACGACCACGATGACCACCACACCGCCGAGACCGAACAGCACCTGGCGCCGGCGCACTGCGACCGCGTCGCGTCGGACCGCCACACGTCGGGCGAACACGGTTCTCATCGGCAGATCACCACCGGTGCGCCGGCGAGCAGCACGGAGGTGATCGGTCCTGGCACCGACTGCCCGCGACCGCAGCTGTAGGAGGCCTTCGTGGCCGAGTTCACCGACGCCAGCAGGGAATCGAGTACGCCCGGGATGCGCGCAAGGAGCTCGGACCCGTCGTTCGTCGCCGGGATGTACTTGCGCAGCAGCCGGTCGATGTCGGCGTAGTTGCCGTAGTAGACGTCGTTGAGGCTCGACAGCACCAGCCGTAGCGGCGTGAGCGCCTTGGCCGCGATGGTCAGCGACTGTTCGGTCTTGTCGAGATCGGTGGCCAACGCGCCCAACGCATCCCCGGTTCGACTGATCAGTTCGTTGAGGCGCGGTGACTTGTACTCGATCTCCTTGGCCACCGAGCCCAATCCGGTGACGAAGGCCGCGACCATCTCCGAACGGTCGGCGACCAGTGCGGTGGCCTGGTTCAGTTTGTCGAGGATGGAACCGAGATCGGGGCCGCGGCCCTGCACGACGGCGAGGATGTTCTCGGTGAACTCGTTGATCTCGGCCGGATCGAGCACCTTGAACACCGGTCGGAGTCCATTGAACAGTGCGGTGATGTCGAACGACGGGATGGTCCGAGACCGTGGGATGACCGCCGAGGTGTCCTCACGTCCGCTGCCCGGGCCGTCGGTGAACACGTCGAGGTAGCGCTCCCCCACCAGGTTCAGGTATCGGATCGCGATGTCGGTGTTGTCGAACATCGGCACCGAGCGCTGCATCCGGAAGGTCACCCGGGCGACGTCGTCGTGGAGTTCCACCGACGACACCCGGCCCACGCGCACGCCCATCTGTCGCACGTCGTTGCCCGGCGACAGCCCCGACGCGTCCGAGAAATCTGCGGTCACGGTCCGTTGATCGCCGGAGACCGACGGCGCCAAGGCCTGCACGATGACCCACGTCGCGCCGATCATCACCACGACGAACAGCGCCAACCACACGATCGACATGCGACGCAGCCTCATCGTCCACCCGCCTTCGGGGCGCCTGCTCGTGGTGCGCGCGGCGCCGGCGGAGCCAACGACTGCAGGAACGGCGCCAACTGGGGCATCTGCGCGATCGCGACACCCACCTGCAGGGTGACCTTCCCGTTCTGGGTCGGCATCGACTTCTCCAACCGGCCCAACAGCTCCCGTGCGTCGGTGACCGCGGGCGGGATGGACCGGAGGGTCTGTCCGAGCGGCGATCCGGTGACGGTGAGGAAGTCGAGGAGGGTGGCCAGCCCGTCGTAGTTGTCGCCCACCAGTCCGCCGAGACCGCCGACCGTGTCGATCAGCCCCGACAACGAGTCCTTGACGCCGGTGACCACCCGCGGATCGGTGTACTCGGCGGTCGAGCGGGTGAGGTTGATGAGCACCGAGTCGAACGGGCCCTCGAGGTCGGCCACGCCACGGCTGGCCGGGCCGAGGATGCGGAAGAACTCGGCCAGTGGCATCTGCTGCCGCGACGCGGCGAGGGTCAACAGGTCGAGTCCGGAACGTACGAGCGGTTGCACCGCGTCGACCACCTTGTCGGCGATGTCGATGGTGCGGGTGAACTCGTCGCCGGTGATGGTCGTCGAGATCTCGCCCACCTGGCGGAGCAGGTCGGCCACCGACACGTTCGTCGAATCCGACCCGATGGTGATCTTCTCGCCGTCGCGCAGTCCGTCGCCGGGTGTGCCCGAACCCGACGTCGAGCCGGCCGCCTGCAGTTCGATCCCGGTCACGCCCAACAGGTTCGACGGCGCATACGCCGCCGACACCTGATCGGGGATGGCCGCGGCCTGATCGGCGTCGATCGACATGGTGATCTCCTGGCGGCCGTCATCGGCCACCGTCACCCCGTCGACCCGTCCCACGATCAGCCCCCGGTACTTCACATCGCCACCCGCGGCCAGCCCGTCCCCGACCGAATCGGCAACCGCGGACACGGTGACGGTGGTGTCGAAGTCGCCACGGGCGTAGAGGGTGAGCGGGATGGCCAGCACCAGCGCGACGACGACGGTCGCCGCACCGAGGCCGAGGAGCGCCACACGCGAGGGTCCGCGTCCGGACGGGTCGTGATACGCCATCAGCCGGAGAACCTGAAGCCGACGTCGGAACCCCAGAAGATCAGCGTGAGAAGCATGTCGAGCACCACGATGATGACGAAGCTGTTCTTGATCGCACGCCCCGAGGCGACCCCGACCCCCTCGGGACCACCGCTGGCGTAGAAGCCCTGATAGCAGTGGATGAGAATGACCGCGACCACGAAGATCACGGCCTTGATCATCGAGAACAGCATGTCGACCGGGGCGAGGAACGCGTTGAAGTAGTGGTAGTAGGTGCCCGACGACTGACCGTTGACGGTGTTGACGACGAACGCGCACGACAGGTAGCTGAGGATCAGCGTGATCAGGAAGAGCGGGATGATCGTGACGATCCCCGCGATCACCCGGGTGCTGACGACGAACGGGATGGGCCGGATCGCCTGCGCCTCCAACGCGTCGATCTCCTCGGAGATCCGCATCGACCCGATCTCGGCGGTCATGCGACACCCGGCCTGCGCGGCGAATCCGATGGCCACCACGATCGGTCCCAGCTCACGGGTGTTGACGTAGGCCGACAGGAACCCGGTCAACGGACCGATGCCGAACAGCTTCAACGTCGCGAACGACTCGATGCCGATGGATCCGCCCACCGACAGCCCCAGCACCACCAGTACGACGACCGATCCGCCGCCCACGATCAGCCCACCCGATCCCCACATGAGATCGGAGAGCACCGCGCCGGTCTGCCTGCGGTAGACGCGCAGCGCGTGCGGGATCGATCGCAGGACGTCGAAGACGAAGTGCACCTGATGGCCGATGCGTTCGACGGCCGACACCGGCACCTCGGCGGCGCGACCGAGACTCGTCGTCCACCGGCGGGACCGGGCGTAGGTCTGCAGACCGACCATCAGCCCGCCCTGCCGACGAACATGGTGACGAGCTGGGTGACGACGAGGTTGAGCAGGAACGAGGCCACGACACCCAGGACCACAGCGGCGTTGACGGCGTCCGCGACACCGCGGGGTCCGCCGCGGGCCTCGAGCCCGCGCTGGCAGGCGATGGCGACGACCACGACACCGAACAGAATCGACTTGCCGACCGCGATGACCAGGTCGCCGACCCCGGCGAACTGGCCGAAGCCGCCCAGGTAGCTGCCGGGCGCACCGCCCTGGAACGACACGTTGATGAAGTAGCCGGCGGTCACGCCGACGAAGATGATCTCGATGCACACCAGCGGTGCGACGAGGACGACCGCGAGCAGCCGGGGTGCCACCACCCGACGGGCCGGGTCGATGCCCATCGTGCGCATCGCGTCGATCTCGTCGCGCACGGTGCGGGCGCCGAGGTCGGCGGCGATCGCCGAACCGACCGCGCCACCGATGAGCAACGCCGAGGCGATGGGTGCGCCCTGCTGCAGGATGCCGAGCGCGCCGGCCGCGCCCGCCAACGACGAGGCGCCGAGCTGCTGGGTGAGGCTGCCGACCTGGACCGAGAGGATGACACCGAACGGGATCGCGACCAGCACCGCCGGAATGCCCGCGACACCTGAGAAGAAGATGGTCTGGGACAGGGTCTCGCGCCAGGGATGTCGCAGCGTGACGATGTCGCGGACCAGGTGGACCAGGGACGTGACGGTCAGCTCGATGAGTCGGCCCAGCGTCGCGATCGACGACACCACCGCGTCGAGCGTCCGAGCGAGCGTCGACGATCCGCGTGTGGAGACACCCACCGATCCCGCCATCACACCGCTTTCTTGATGCTGCCCGCGCCTGCTCGCGACACCTCTGTCGCCATGATCGAGGTCACTGTAATGGCTCAGATGTGACCTGTGACGCTTTTGGCCGGGAACACTGGACGTCTGACCGTCTGCATCGGATTCGATGGTGACGACACCCCAACGGCGCGTGCGAGGAGACCTCGGGCACGGCGGTGGCACCCTTGCACCATGACCGATGCCGCACCCCACGACCCGACGTCGACACCCGCACCGACCGGAGCTCTCGACGGCATCCGGGTGCTGGAACTGGGCAGTCTGATCGCCGGCCCGTTCGGAGCCCGACTGCTCGGCGACATGGGCGCCGACGTCATCAAGATCGAGGCGCCGGGCCGGCCCGACCCGCTGCGGACCTGGGGACAGGCCGAGCGGGACGGCCACCGGTTCCTGTGGACGGTCTACGCGCGCAACAAGCGTGCGGTGACGTTGAACCTGCGCGACCCGCGGGGTCGGGAGCTGTTCCTCGAACTCGTCGACACCGCCGACATCATCGTCGAGAACTTCCGGCCGGGCACCCTCGAGAAGCTGGACCTCGGGTACGAGACGCTGCGCGATCGGAACCGCGGGATCATCCTGGTCCGGGTCTCGGGATACGGCCAGACCGGACCCGACGCGACCAAGGCCGGTTACGCGTCGGTCGCCGAGGCGGTCAGCGGACTCCGCCACCTCAACGGATATCCCGACCAACCGCCACCGCGGTTGGCGCTCTCGCTCGGCGACACCCTGGCGGGCATGTTCGCCGCCCAGGGCGCCCTGGCCGCGTTGTACCGACGCAGCGTCACCGGCGAGGGGCAGGTCGTCGACACCGCTCTCAACGAGGCGTGCGTCGCCATCCAGGAGTCGACCATCCCCGACTACGACATGGGCGGCGTCGTGCGGGGGCCGTCGGGCACCCGGTTGGCGGGCATCGCACCGTCCAACATCTACCCGACCGTCGACGGATCGATGGTCGTGATCGGCGCCAATCAGGACACCGTGTTCGGCCGACTCTGCGCCGTGATGGGTCGCCCCGAGCTCGCGACCGATCCCCGCTACGCCACTCACGGCGCACGCGGGGACAACCAGGACGAGCTCGACGACCTCATCGCCGACTGGACCCGAACCCGCGACCGTGACGAACTGATCGCGGACCTGTCCGCGGCGGGTGTGGTGGTCGGGCCGATCAACACCGTCGCCGAGATGATCACCGATCCCCAGCTCATCGCCCGCGGCATGATCGTCGACCACCACGACGAGCGCATCGGCGGACCGGTCAAGGGGCCCGGCATCGTGCCCCTGATGTGCGGCACCCCGGGCTCGGTCCGCAGCGCGGGACCCGCCGTACCCGGTCAGCACAACCACGAGATCTACACCGATCTCCTCGGCCACGACGCCGGGTCGACGGAGCAGCTCCGTCGCGACGGAGTGGTCTGAGCCGCGCCGCGGCTCGCGCATGTGCAAAGCTGATACGCGCGTCAGTGATCAGTCGGAGCAGGGTCGGGAGGTGCGGTGGTGGGAGCGGAGAACACATCGGCGGACACCCCGGCAGGTACGGCCGCGTCCGTCGTCACCACCCCGTCGACCATCGCGACCCCGAAGGGCCGGCGAACGGAGAAGGCGTTCCTGGAGGCGGCCCGTACGGTGTTCGCGGACAAGGGATTCCTCAACGCCAAGATCTCCGACATCGCCGAGACGGCCGGGCGGTCGACGGGATCGTTCTACAACTACTACGACAACAAACAGCAGCTGCTCGAGGCACTGCTCGACGATTTCACCGCGCAGATCCTGGAACGGACCCGCCGCAACCTGACCCCGGACCCGGGCAGCAACATCGAGCAGGCCGTGCGTGCGTACTGGGCCACCTACCGGGACTACCTGCCGGAGATGATCGGCGCGTTCCAGCTGTCGATGACCGACCGACAGTTCGCCCAGTGGTGGCGCAACCGGCGGCAGGACGGCATCCGCGCGGTCAACGACGTGTTCCGATCGGTCGAACGCAGCGGCGTCGACATCGGCCTGGACAAGAACCTGTTCGCGTCGGCGATCGTGTCGATGCTCGAATCGTTCTGCTGGACATGGTTCGTCGCGGGCAAGGACGAGAACGTCGTCGGCCGCGACGACGAGGCGGCGATCATCACGCTCACCGAGATCTGGCGGCGCGGACTGTCCACGTCCGCCCCGTCCATCACGCGCTGACCAATTCTCGATCGACAATTCGCAGTTCAATTATCGAAATCAGTTCCGCACAAGCCTGTTTCGTGAGCTACGCGTAGCAAATGACCCATTGGACAAACGCAATCGCGTTTTGCACAATGCACGCAGGGGAAGATCGTCAGCCGTCCGGCTGACCGATACAGGGGGCGGTTCATGTCGCCCCCGAGGGGGAATTCGTGCATGCACGACACCGTGGTCTCGCGTGCCGCATCGCGGTCACACCGTCCGATCGCTGAGCTGCCTCCGCAGCAGCTCGGCACCGACGAAACATACACGCCCACAGACGATTCTGACAGCGAGACCGTTGTCGGGACGCGTGCGACGGCGTCCGGTGGTCCGTACCGACCACTGACACCGTACCTGCGCAGCGACGCCGAGCTGTTCTCCGGCCGCACCGAGCTCTGGCGGCGTCTGCACGTGCGTGCGATCCCCGGCAACGGGCCGGTCACGGTGCTGGGCCCGTGCGGCTCGGGCAAGACCTCGCTGCTGCACGCGGGTCTGATCCCCGCGGTGGAGCGGATGGGATTGCGCCTCAACGACACCCGCGTCCCGGCCGTCGTCGCCACGATGACCCCCGGACCGACTCCACTGGCTGCCCTGGCCGACACGTTCGGCGCCGACCCGGAACTGCTCGACGCCGAACCGGACGCGTGGGTCGACGCCGTCGCCGGACGGGCCGACGCGGCCGGCCACGCATCGCTGTTGGTGATCGACCAGGCCGAGGAACTGTTCACCCTGTGTGACCGCGCCACCCGGACGTCGTTCCTGCGCGTCGTCGACGCCCTCGCCGCCGACAGCCGAATCGCCGTCGTACTGGGCCTGCAGGCCGAGTTCTACCCCGACGCCGCGGCCGATCCGGTGCTCGTCCGCACCCTCGAGGACCGCGCCGTCGTCGTGCGAATGATGATCGAGGACGAGATCGTCGACGCGATCGAACTCCCTGCCCGCATCCGCGGTGCCACAGTCGAATCCGGTCTCGCCGCCGAGATCGCCCACGACCTGTCGAGGGTCGAGTCGACCACACCGCCGCTGATAGCGCTGGGTGTCCTCATGGACCACCTGTGGCGCACGCGGGGCGACTCCGGGGTCACCCGCCAGGCCTACCGCGCCTCGGATCCGGTCGCCGACATCGTCGGGGTCGCGGCCGACCGTGCCATCAGCCGGCTCTCGGCCACCGACCGCGTCACCGCGCGTCTCGTCCTGCTCGCGACCGTGCGGTTCACCGAGGCGGGCCACCTCGTCGGCACCGGCGTCACCGCGGCAGGTCTGGAATCGGTGCTGTCGGCGAGACCGCGGACCGGTCGGGTCCTGGCCCATCTCGTCGACGCCGGCGTCCTCACCGTGGACACGAACGGTGGGGTGCGGCTCGCCCACGAATCCCTGGTCGGGGCTTGGCCGCGGCTCGCCGGCTGGATCGACGAGCGACGCACCGACGCGCCGGTTCTCGCGGCACTGCAGACCGACGCCGCGGGGTGGGAGGCCGACCACCGTCCGGATTCGTCGCTCTACGGCGGCGACCGCCTCCGTGCGGCGACCCGCGCGGTGCAGGAGATCGACTCGCTCTCCCCCGACGCCGCGTACTTCCTGTCCCGATCGCGGGAACGCGCCGCGCTGCGCACATCACGTCGTCGCGTCCTGCTCGGTCTGCTCGTCATCGTCGCGGTCGTCGCCTCGGTGCTGGCGATCACGCAGTTCGTGCGGGGCGGCGACGCCTCCACCGGGCGCGACGCCGCCCGACTCGACGCGACCCTGGCTCGGGTCGCCGCGACGACGGTCACCGACCCCTCCGCGGCCGCCACCCTGGCCCTCGCGGCCTACCGCGAGGCACCACAGGATCCGCGGACCCGGTCCGCCCTCCTGGCCACGCAGTCCTCCCCCGTCGCACGGACCATCGGCACCCCGGACCCGTCGGTCGCGGTCGCCGCATCCGGCGACGGCCGTCGCGTCGCACTCACCGGCGCCGACGGCGTCGTACGCATCCTGTCCACCGCGACTCCGACCGGGCAGGATCCCACCCCGGCGGCGGTCACCGTGCCTGCACCGTCCACCCCGGTCGTGGGTGCATCGGCCGCGCTCAACGCCGACGGCTCCGTGCTCGCGCGACGTGGTGAGACCGGGTCGCTCGAGTTGTGGCGTATCGCCGGCAACACGCCCACCCGCGTCTCGACCATCGCTCAGACGGCCACCGATCGCGCGTCCGGACCGCAGACGGTGTCGTTCTCCGCCGTGCGCCCGTGGCTGGCCGCGACCGACGCCACCGGAACGGTGCGCATCTGGGACGTCTCCGACGCCGCCGCGCCCGCCGTCGTCGGTACCGTCGCCGGAGCACCGACCACCGTCCTGGCCTGGAACCCGCGACGTCCGCAACTGCTCGCCGGGTCCGCGCAGGGCGCCACCCTCTGGGACCTCACCGACCCGAGCGCACCTCGATCGGTGTCGAGCGTCGACACCGCAGGACGCGTCGACTCCATCGCCCTCGACGCCGACGGACGGCGCGTCGCCGTCGGCGACACCAGCGGCAGCGCAGCGTTGTTCGACCTCGGCGCCAACGGTCTTCTCGCCCGCGGACCGGGCGTGGCGGCCTCATCCGGCGGCGTCGAGTCCCTGTCGTTCGCGCCCGGCGGCACCCGGCTGGCGCTCACATCGGCCGACGGCACCGCGCAGGTCTGGGACGTCACCCACCCCGATGCGCCCCGCCGCGCGCTGCCCGCGCTGCGCTCGCAGACCTCGGCGCTCGCGTCGACGGTGTTCACCGACGAATCGACCCTCATCAGCGCGGGAACGTCCGCGCCGATTGCGTGGTCACTACCGACCGGCCTGCTCGACGGCGGCTTCGGTGGGGCGCTGCCGCCGGCGTGCTCGGTGACGCGCAACGCCTGCGTGACCTCGTTCGCCCGCGGGCCGGTGCAGGTGTGGGACGCGTCCGATCCCACGGCACCGCGCGCCATCGCCGCCATCGACGGTCCCGGACACTTCAACGGCGCCACCATGAGCCCCGACGGGCTGTGGATGATGACCTCGGACAGCAGGCATCTCGCCCAGCTGTGGGATGTGCGCGACATCCGGAAGCCGGTCGCCGTGGGGGCACCGCTCGCGCTCGGACGCGAGGACGTCGACCACATGGTCTTCAGCCCGTCGTCATCACAGCTGGCCACCAGCACCGCAGGCGGGACCCAGGTGCAGATCTGGGACGTCAGCCTCCGCGGACTCGCACCCCTGGCCACCGTCGGACTCGGCGGTGTCGATGTCGATGCCGTTGCGTTCGGGGCGGATTCGGGCTCGATCGCACTCGGCGGTGCCGACGGCGCGGTGCGTCGCTGGGCGGTGTCGCAGACCGGTGCCTCGCCGGTGTCCGGGGTGTTCGCCACCCGCGGGCCGGTCACGGCGATCACCGCCGCCGGGACCACGTTCCTCGCCGGCGACGCCACCGGGAGCCTCACCCGGTGGGATGAGCGGTCCGGCAGGCAGATCGGCGCGGGGGTCGTCGTCGGTTCGAGCGCGATCACCTCGATCGCGACCACGGGCGCGAGCACAGTCGTGGCCGGTGCCGACGGGCGACTGCACCGCCTCGACGCCGACGGCACGGTCCTCGACGCGGGCAGCCTCTTCGGTCCGAACGACAAGGGCGACAGTGCGATCACCACGATCACACCGACCACCGTCGTCGCATCGGGTGCCACCGGGCGTCAACAGTTCTGGACGATCGACCCGACAACGGTCGCGCGGCAGATCTGTGCGCGCACGGCCGCCGGTAACTGCTGATAGCACCCCGGTGAGCGATCACCGCATCCCAGAATCACGCTGACCCCAACAGTGGTCGACATCGGGGGAGATCCGGTTCGATGAGCTGCGCGCCAGAATCGCTGGCACGCTGGGGAAACGGACAACCGGTGATCGAAGTTCTTGAGCTAGGCAAAACATACACGTCGGGTGGGGTGACCACAACAGTCCTGTCCGACGTCGACTTCCGGGTCGAGGCAGGCGAGATATTCGCCATCGTCGGTCCGTCGGGTGCGGGCAAGAGCACCCTCGCCCAGTGCATCAACCTGCTCGAGCGTCCGACCTCGGGGAACGTGATCGTCAACGGCAAGAACCTCACTCAGCTCGGTTCCCGGGACCTGCGCGCCGCGCGGCGCTCGATCGGCACCGTCTTCCAGTCGTCGAGCCTGCTCTCGCGCCGGACCGCCGCGCAGAACGTCGCGCTGCCGTTGAACTACCTCGGCGTCACCTCCACCGCCACCCGTGAGCGGGTCGCCGAGCTGCTCGACCGTGTGGGGCTCACCGACCTGGCCGACCGGTATCCCCATCAGCTCTCCGGCGGACAGCGTCAGCGGGTCGGGATCGCCCGTGCGCTCGCGCTACGACCATCGGTGTTGCTCTCCGACGAGGCCACCTCCGGACTCGACCCCGAGGCGACCGACTCGTTCCTGCGCCTGCTGACCGAACTGCGCGACGAGCTGTCGCTCGCCGTCGTGTTCATCACCCACGAGATGGACACCATCGTCAAGGTCGCCGACAGCGTCGCCCGACTCGACAACGGTCGTATCGACGAGAAGGGCTCCCTCGTCGACCTCCTCCTCGACGACACGTCCCGGCTCGGCCGGTCGCTGCGCCCGCGCGGTGCCAGCGCCGCCGCCGCGGTCGGTCAGGCCACGTTCGAGGTGGTCTACCGCTCCGCGTCGGTCCCGTCGGACTGGATCTCTCGCATCGGCACCGACATCGGTGCTCCCCTGGCCGTGCTCAGCGCGAACGTGCAGGCCGTCGACGGCATCTCGGTCGGCGAGGTCGTGATCTCCGTGGACTCGGCGCACGCGAACGCGTTCACCGCGGCGGCGGCGACGCTGGGCCTGACCACCCGCGCGAACTCCGCCTCGGGTCAGGAGGTCGCGGCATGAGCAGCACCGCCACCCTGGCCGCGATCACCGTCCCGGTCGACGAGATCCCCGGGCTGCTGATCCCGGCGTTCCGTGACACCGTGACCATGGTCGGCATCGTGATGGTGATCGTCGCGGTGGTCGGCGTCCCGCTCGGCGGGGTCATCCACAACCTCGCCCCCGGTGGGCTGTTCGAGAACCGCGCGCTGCACACCCCGCTGTCGTGGATCATCAGCATCGGGCGGTCGCTGCCGTTCCTGGTGCTGATGACGTCGATCATCCCGTTCACCCGATTGATCACCGGGACCAACATCGGCATCCCGGCCGCGGTGGTCCCGATGTCGATCGCGGGCATCGCGTTCTTCACCCGCATCGTGGAGAACTCGCTGCGGTCGGTGCCGGCGTCGGTGATCGACGTCGCCCGCGCGTCCGGCGGATCGACCACCCAGATCGTGATCACCGCCCAACTGCGCGAAGCACTTCCGAGTCTCATCGGCGGGCTGACCATCAACACCATTGCGATGATCGAGTACTCCGCCATCGCCGGGACCATCGGCGCCGGCGGACTCGGCTACATCGCCGTCACCTACGGATACCAGCGCTTCGACCACCAGGTGATGATCGCGACGATCATCACCCTCGTGATCACCGTCGCGTTGATCCAGATCGTCGGTGACGCCCTCGTCCGCTACCTCACACCGGAGCAGTCCGTGCGCTCGACGCGCACCAAAGCGCGCGCCTGACTCCACCCGCCCCACCCGATCCGCTCGTCCCACATCGACGCGCGCGGCACATCCGTGCCCGGCGCACACCCGAGAAAGCTGAGAACCCATGACGCAGAACACCTCCCCGACCACCGAGGGCGGTTCGCCCGGCGGCTTCGAGGTCACCACCCGCAAGCGGTGGCCGCTGTTCGCGGCCATCGCCGTCGTGATCATCGTGGTCGCCGCCTTCATCGGGTGGCGCTTCGCCGGCTCGGATGACAAGTCGCCCAACGACACCGCCGGCGCCACGCTGACCGTCGTCACCGCGGAAGGCAACGCCGCCGAGCAGGCACTGGTGAACTACATCTCCACGAACGTCGCCCCCAAGCACGGGATCAAGATCGCGTTCAAGGGCCTCGCCGACAGCACGACCCTCAACCGCGCGGTCAGCGAGGGTGAGGTCGCAGGCACCATCTACCAGCACAAGCTGTGGCTCGGACAGGTGTTGGCCGCCAACCCCGACTTCAAGGAGGAGGCCGCGACCCCGGTGTTCCGTTGGGGATTCGGCATCTGGTCGGACAAGTACAAGTCGGTCGCCGACTTGCCCAACGGCGCGACGGTGTCGCTGTACTCCGACCCCGCCAACGAGGCCCAGGGCCTGTGGCTGCTCGAGCGCGCCGGACTGATCACCCTCAAGCCGGGCGTCAGCAAGTGGACCGCCACGCAGGACGACATCGCGTCGAACCCGAAGAACATCACGTTCAAGCTCCTCGACTTCGCCGCCCAGTCGCGCGCGCTGCCCGACATCGACGCCGCCGTCGGTTACACCGAGTACTACCTGGCCGCGAACATCGACATCGCCAAGCAGATCTACGCGCCGCCGGCCCCGGACGAGTTCGCTGGTCAGCTCACCATCGGCAGCAAGTGGAAGGACACCGACAACATCAAGAAGCTGGTCGCCACCTTCCAGGATCCCGCGGTCCAGACCTACCTGGCCTCGGATCCTCAGGTGAAGAACATCCTGCTGCCGTACCAGAGCTGAGCGGCCCGACAAGCCGCTGACGGTGCGAAAAGCACTCATCGAGTGTGCGTCGTTTGCTGCACATCTCACGAAACGCGGTCAGCACACTCGATGGCGCTTTCCACACAGTCAGCCCGCGGCTGCGCTTTCCGCACAACCGCCCCATGGTGCTGACTGTGTAGAAGATGCCGTCGAGTGTGCTCACCACACGACGCCCGCCGACAACCAAACAACGCACACTCGACGCGCATCTTCTGCACCGTCAGCGGCCCTGAAAACCGCTGACGGTGCGGAAAGCACGCATCGAGTGCGCCTCGTTTACTGCACATCTCACGAAACGCGGTCAGCACACTCGATGGCGCTTTCCACACCGTCAGCCCGCGGTCCACGCTTTCCGCACAACCGCCCCATGGTGCTGACTGTGTAGAAGATGCCGTCGAGTGTGCTCACCACACGACGCCCGCCGACACGAAACAACGCACACTCGACGCGCATCTTCTGCACTGTCAGCGGCTTTTTAACAACCGCCGACAGTGCGGAAAGCACGCATCGAGTGTGCGTCGTTTTGTTCTTCGTCTCGCGTGCCGCCGTCAGCACACTCGATGGCGCTTTCCACACAGTCAGCCCGTGGCTGCGTTTTCCGCACAGTCAGCCCGTGGTTGCGCTTTCCGCACAGTCAGCCCGTGGTTGCGCTTTCCACACAGTCAGCCGGTGGTTGCTACACCGGGCTCCATTGGCTCGCCAGGCGCACTGCTGCCGACCAGTTCGCCAGGCGCCGCTCGCGATCGGCGGGGTCGACATCGGGTTTCCATACCGCCGCCGCTCGCCAATTACGGCGCAGCTGTTGCTCATCGGTCCACAACCCCACCGTCAGCCCGGCGGCATACGCCGCGCCGAGCGCAACGGCCTCGGCCATCTGCGGACGCGTGACCGGGACATCGCACATGTCGGCGATCATCTGCATCATCGTGTTGTTCGCGGTCATCCCGCCGTCGACGACCAACTCCGTCAACGACGTCTCGACACCGGCGGCGGCGAGGTCGTCGTTGACCGCGGTGACCATCGCCGCGGCGGCGAAGGCGTTGGTCTCCAACGCCGCCCGGGCCAGATGCCCGCGGGTGATGTACGACGTCAACCCGACGATCAGCCCGCGACTCCCCGACACCCAGTGCGGCGCATGGAGTCCGGAGAACGCAGGCACGATGTAACAGCCGCCGTTGTCGGTGACCGTCGAGGCCAGCGTCTCGATCTCCGCAGGCGTCGCGATGATGCCCAGGTTCTGCCGGATCCACTCCACCAGCGCACCGGCCGTCGGATTCGACCCCTCCAACGCGTAGCGGATGGGTTGCCCGTCGGACTGGAAGGCAACCGTGGTAATCAGTCCACTGCGTGAACGGACCAGTGTCGTGCCGGTGTTGAACAATAGGAACCCGCCGGTGCCCAGCGTGTATTTCGACTCCCCCGCCCGCAGCGCCGTCTGTCCGACCAACGCGGCCTGCTGGTCACCGATCATCGCGGTGATCGGGATGCCCGCGACCGGCGTGGCGGTCGTCCCCACGCGGCTCATCGACGGCCGGATCTCCGGCAGGATCGCGGCGGGGATGTCGAACACCTCGAGCAGCGTCGGATCCCATTGCGCGGTCTCGATGTTCATCAGCATGGTGCGGCTGGCGTTGGTGGGGTCGGTGACGTGCAACCCGCCGTCGACACCACCGGTCAGGTTCCACACCAGCCAGGTGTCCATGGTCCCGAACAGCACCCTCCCCTGTTCGGCCGCGGCCCGGGACCCGGCGCACGCGTCGAGCATCCAGCTCAGTCGCGGTGCACTGAAGTAGTTCGACAGCGGCGCCCCGGTGCGGTGTTCGGCGTCGGCCGCCACTCCCTGGGCACGCAGCTCCTCGACCTTGTCGGTGGTCCGGGTGTCCTGCCACACGATGGCGCGGTGCAGCGGGATCCCGGTGGTCGGATCCCAGATCACGGTGGTCTCACGTTGGTTGGTGATCCCGAGTCCGACGAGCTGGTCGGCCTCGATCCCACCGTTGCGCAGCGCCTCGGGGATCAACCGCTGCACCAGTTTCCAGATCTCGAGGGCGTCGTGCTCGACCCACCCCGGCTGCGGGAAGTGCTGGGTGTGTTTGCGTTGGGCGACCGAGACCATGACCCCGCCACGGTCGTAGATGATGCAGCGCGTCGAGCTCGTGCCCTGGTCGATCGCGGCGACGTACCGTGCCGTCACTGTCGGTGTCCCCTCGTCGTCGAGCGCGTCACTGCAGCTGTCCGTGTCCCATGGACCGGGAGATCGACCGGGCGGCAGAGATCAGGTTCTCCAGCAGCGCCGGTCGCGGGGCCCCGGATCGGGTACACACCTCGTCGATCTCCCCCGACAACCCCACCGCGGCCATCACCGACCCGCCCTGATCACGGATGGGTGCGGCCAACGTCGCCACATCGGCCTCGAGATCGCCCCGACCGCAGGCCCATCCGCTGTCCCGGACGGTCGCGAGTTCGCGGGCGAGGTCGGCGCCGTCGGTGATGGTGCGGTGGGTGACGGCGGGCAGCCCGGCCGCGACGAGCTCCCGCGCGAGGTGCACGTCGAAGGCCAGATGGATCCGTCCGTGCGCGGTGGCGTGGGCGGGAACGGACTTCCCGGTCCGCAGGACCAACCCGCCCCCGTGCGCGGCGAGGACATCGTGGACGATCCGCACCTCACGACCCCGCAACACGCTGATCTGGGTCGCCATCCCGGTCCGCGCGGCCAACGCGTCGGTCCAGTTCATCGCCCGCGACCGGATCTCGTTGACGTCCCAGCGGTCCTTGCGGGCGCCCAACGGGTCGTCGGCGAGGTAGTAGCCGGCGGTGTCTGCGGTCTGCTCGACGGCCCCGACCGCGACCAGTGTCCGGACCAGACCGTGCGTGGTGGTCTTGGCCAGACCGAGGGCCGAGGCGATCTCCGACAGCGCGACCGGCTCGGGCCGGGTGGCGAGCAGATGCAGGACAGCCGTCGCGCGCTCCACGGATTGGATCAGACCCGGCATGGTTCCGGACGCTACGCCTGTCGGCGGGTTTGTTCGACATTGTCGAACGACGACCCTCGTCAGGGTGTGGCGCCGTGATTAGCGTGGTGGGTGGATGAGATCCACATCACTTCCGATCCACCCTCCGACGAAGCAGGGACACATGACGCAATACATCGGTGCCATCGACCAGGGAACCACGAGTACCCGGTTCATGATCTTCGACCAGGCCGGAGCCGAAGTGGCCCGCCATCAGCTCGAACACGAGCAGATCATGCCGAAGGCGGGGTGGGTCGAGCACGATCCGATCGAGATCTGGGAGCGCACCTCCTCGGTGCTGCAGAACGGTCTGCGCAAGAAGAACCTCAAGGCGGGCGACCTCGCGGCGCTGGGCATCACCAACCAGCGCGAGACCACCGTCGTCTGGAACAAGAACACCGGCCGCCCGTACTACAACGCCATCGTGTGGCAGGACACCCGCACGGATCGCATCGCGTCGGCTCTGGAGCGCTCCGGCGCGGGCGACACGATCCGCGAGAAGGCCGGTATCCCGCCCGCCACCTACTTCGCCGCGGGCAAGGCCCAGTGGATCCTGGAGAACGTCGACGGCGTGCGCGCCGACGCCGAGAACGGTGACGCACTGTTCGGCACCATCGACACCTGGGTGATCTGGAACCTCACCGGCGGCGTCGACGGCGGCGTGCACGTCACCGACGTCACCAACGCCAGCCGCACCATGCTGATGAACCTCGAGACCCTGGACTGGGACGACGAGCTCATCGCCCTGTTCGACATCCCGAAGCAGATGCTGCCGAAGATCGTCCCGTCGTCGCCGACCGAGCCCTACGGCCACACCACCCGCACCGGCCCGCTGGCCGGCGAGGTCCCGATCGCCAGCGCGCTCGGCGACCAGCAGGCCGCGATGGTCGGTCAGGTCTGCTTCTCCCCCGGGCAGGCCAAGAACACCTACGGCACCGGCAACTTCCTTCTCCTCAACACCGGCGAGAAGCTGGTGCGGTCGAAGAACGGTCTGCTCACCACCGTCTGCTACCAGTTCGGCGACAAGCCGCCGGTGTACGCACTCGAGGGATCGATCGCGGTCACCGGATCGGCCGTGCAGTGGCTGCGTGACCAGCTGGGCATCATCTCCGGTGCGGCACAGAGCGAATCGCTGGCCCGCGAGGTCCCCGACAACGGCGGCGTCTACTTCGTGCCCGCGTTCTCCGGTCTGTTCGCGCCCTACTGGCGTTCCGACGCCCGCGGCGCGATCGTCGGACTGTCCCGCTTCAACAACAACGCCCACATCGCACGCGCGACGCTGGAGGCGATCTGCTACCAGAGCCGCGACGTCGCCGACGCCATGGAAAAGGACTCCGGCGTCAAGCTGGAGGTGCTGCGCGTCGACGGTGGTGTCACAGCGAACTCGCTGTGCATGCAGATCCAGTCCGACGTGCTCGGCATCCCGGTGAGCCGACCGGTCGTCGCCGAGACCACCGCGCTGGGCGCCGCCTACGCGGCGGGTCTGTCCACCGGGTTCTGGAAGAACACCGAAGAGCTCGAAACCCACTGGAAAGAAGAATCCCGGTGGGAGCCGCACTGGACCCAAGAAGAACGGGCCGACTACTACGGGCGCTGGCAGAAGGCCGTGACCCGCACCCTCGACTGGGTGGACGTGTGATCGTCGCCGCGCGCACCGAGCTCGAGATTCTTTTCAGCACAACTTCTCTGATCTCCGGAAGGAGAACGTCATGACCATGCAACCCATAGCGCTCGACCCCGCATCGCGGCGGCGCGCACTGGCCTCGATGGCCCAGACCGAACTCGACGTGCTCGTGATCGGCGGCGGTGTCGTCGGTGGCGGCGCCGCGATCGATGCCGCCACCCGCGGACTGCGCGTCGGCCTCGTCGAGGCCATCGACTACGGAGCCGGCACCTCGAGCCGGTCGTCGAAGCTGTTCCACGGTGGCCTGCGCTACCTCAAGCAGCTCAACTTCTCGCTGGTGTTCGAGGCCCTGCGCGAGCGCAAACTGATGCTCAACACCGTCGCGCCGCACCTGGTGCGTCCGGTCGAGTTCATCTTCCCGCTCGTCACCCCGGTCTACGACCGCGCCTACGCCGGCGCG
Organism: Williamsia maris; assembly: GCF_024171815.1. GTDB lineage: Bacteria > Actinomycetota > Actinomycetes > Mycobacteriales > Mycobacteriaceae > Williamsia_A > Williamsia_A maris. Next base: position 486,242 of record NZ_JAMTCJ010000001.1, read on the forward strand.
GGCATCGGTTTCTACGACATCCTCGGCGCGGGACGCGGTGTGCCCCATCACCTCCGCCACATCGGCAAGAAGAGCACCTTCGAGATCTTCCCGGGCGCCAAGCGCGGCAAGATCCGCGGTGGCGTGCTGTTCTACGAGGGACAGGTCGACGACGCCCGGCACACGATGATGCTGACGCGTACCGCGGCCAGCTACGGCGCGCTGTGCGCGTCGAGTGCACGGGTGACGAGCTACCTGCGCGACGGTGACCGCGTCATCGGTGCCCGGGTCGAGGACCTCGAGTCCGGCGAGCAGGTCGACGTCCGCGCCAAGCACGTGGTCAACGCCGCGGGCGTGTGGACCGACGAGCTGCAGGAGATGGTCGGCACCACCAGCGGACTGCGGGTGAAGGCGTCCAAGGGCGTTCACATCGTGGTGCCCCGTGACCGCATCGACTCCGCCGTCGGCCTCATCACCGAGACCGAGAAGAGTCTGCTGTTCGTCATCCCGTGCCCCTGGAGCGACGACTTCTGGATCATCGGCACCACCGACACCGAGTGGAACCTCGACCTGGCCCACCCGGCCGCGAGCAGCGCCGACCTCGACTACATCCTCGCCGAGGTCAACGTGATGCTGGAGAAGCCGTTGGTGCGCGACGACATCGTCGGCGTCTACGCCGGTCTGCGTCCGCTGCTGGCCGGCGAGTCCGACCAGACCAGCAAGCTGTCGCGTGAGCACGCCGTGGTCCCGGCCGCGCCCGGTCTCACCGTCATCGCGGGCGGCAAGTACACCACCTACCGGGTGATGGCGGCCGACGCGATCGACGCCGCCGTCGCCGGACAGCGCAGTGTGGAACCCTCACGCACGGCGAGCATCCCGCTCGTCGGCGCCGACGGGTTCGACGATCTGTGGGAGGCGCGCGTGCGCCTGGCCAACGAGCACGGCCTGCCCGTGAAGACCATCGAGCACCTGCTGCGTCGCTACGGCAGCGCGATCTCGGAGATCTTCGAGCTGATCGCGGCCGAGCCCGAACTCGGCACCCCGGTGGCCTCGACCGACAACCGCTACCTCGGCGCGGAGATCCGCTACGCGGTGACCCACGAGGGCGCGCTGCACCTCGTCGACATCCTCGCGCGGCGGACCCGCGTGTCGATCGAGACCAGGGACCGCGGCAAGAGCGCCGCGTCCGACGTGGCCGACATCGTCGCCGGCGTGCTCGGGTGGAACGACGAACAGCGCACCCGTGAGATCGAGAACTACAGCGCGCGTGTCGATGCCGAGATCGAGTCGCAACGCCAGCCCGACGACCGGACCGCCGACGCGGCCCGGATGGGCGCACGAGGAGTCCGTGGATCGGCGGCGGTCGCGGACGTGTCGGCATGAGCGCCATCTCGGACGGCCAGATCTGGCTGTGGGAGATCATCGGGACCGCGGTCCTGATCCTGCTCGGCGCGGGCGTCGTGGCGGGTAACAACCTGGTGAAGTCGGGCTTCCACAACAGTGGTGGTCTGTTCATCAACTTCGGTTGGGGCCTGGCGGTTTTCGCCGGTGCGTCCATCGCGTGGCAGTCGGGTGCGCATCTCAACCCGGCGGTGACCCTGGGCCTCGCGATCGCGGACAAGACACCGTGGTCGCAGGTGCCGATCTACATCTGCGCGCAGATGATCGGCGCGTTCATCGGCGCGATGCTCTGTTATGCGGCATACAAGAAGAACTTCGACGCCGATCCACACCCGGAGGACACCCGTGGCATCTTCTGCACGGGTCCGCAGGTCAAGAACTACTTCTGGAACACCGTCACCGAGGTCATCGGCACGTTCGTGCTGGTGTTCTGGATCCTGCGCTCCCCGGCGATCTCGCAGAACGGCGGCACCCTCGACCTGGGCAACTCCGGGCTCGGGTACGCCGGCGTGGCGTTCGTCGTCCTCGTCATCGGCAACAGCCTGGGTGGCCCGACCGGGTACGCCATCAACCCGGCGCGCGACCTGGCCCCGCGCATCGCGTACGCGCTGATGCCGATCAAGGGCAAGGGCAGTCTCGAGTGGAACTACGCCTGGGTTCCGGTGGTCGGACCGATCATCGGCGGCGCGCTCGCCGGTGGGCTGTTCCTGCTCACCCAGAACGTGTGACCCGACCGGAGTAGATTCGGCTCTCGATGAGCCACGACATCGATGCCACCGCCGACGTGATCGTCATCGGCGGTGGCATCGCCGGTGTGTCGGTCGCCTACGAACTCTCCGACGACCGACACGTCGTCCTGCTCGAGCGGGAACCGGCCTTGGCGTTCCACACCACCGGCCGTTCGGCGGCGCTGTTCCTGGAGAGCTACGGCAACCGGGTGATCCGTGGTCTCACCACGGCCAGTCGCGATTTCCTCACCGACCCGCCCGACTGCTTCGACCGCCCGCTGCTCACCGGACGTCCGCTGCTGCAGTTCGCGCGCGTCGGACGCGGCGACGCGTTGCGGTCGATGTTCACCGAGGTACGCACGCTCACCCCCGACGTCGAGCTGCTCACCCCCACCGAGGCGGCCGCGCTGTTCGGCGCGCTGCGTCCGCAGACCATCGACGCCGCCCTGCACGAACCCGGTTCGATGGAGATCGACGTCCACGCCCTGCACCAGGGCTACCTGCGAGGCTTGCGTGCGCGCGGCGGTGCGGTGGCGGTCTCCGCCGGTGTCGCGTCCCTGCGGTTCGCCGACGGGCTCTGGGAGGTCGTCACCACCGACGGCCGCGTCACCCGCGCGCGGATCGTCGTCGACGCCGCCGGGGCGTGGGCCGACGAACTGGGCCAGTCGGTGGGTGCCGCCCCGATCGGTCTGACCCCGCGCCGTCGGACGGTCTTCATGCTCGCGATGCCCGACGGTCTCGCCCGCGACGGTCTGCCCACGATCAGCGACATCGACGAGTCGTTCTACCTCAAACCCGATGGTGCACAGCTGCTGTGCTCCCCCGCCGACGAGACACCGACCTCACCGTCGGACGCGCGACCCGACGAGCTGGAGATCGCCCGCGCGCTCGACGAGATCGCCGAGGTCACGACCGTCGGTTCCCGACACGTCCGCTCGTCATGGGCCGGTCTGCGGTCGTTCGTGCCCGACCGCACGCCGGTGGTCGGGCCGGACCCGGATCTACCCGGCTTCACCTGGTGCGCCGGGCAGGGCGGCTACGGGATCCAGACGTGCGCCGCGCTGGCCCGGGTCACCGCCGCCCTGATCCGCGGCGACGAGATCCCCGCCGACGTGGGGTCGCGCGGGGTGTCGGCCGCCGACCTCCTGCCGTCGCGGACCCGCGGGTAATTCGTTTACCCTCGGCAACGAAAATTAGTGTGTTCCAACGACAGACAGCTCTCACACCACGTTCTACAGTCGGCGGAGAGGTCGAGATGAACAGGGAGTGACACCGCGTGGACAAAGAAGAACTGATCACCTTCGCGGGAGACGCGGGGTGGGCGGTGACCGGACACCGATGGCTCCGGTTCACGAAGGGCGACACCCGGGTCGAGGTCTGGTACGCGGGCGACAAGCCCCGCATGGTCAGCGCGGCGTTGCACTCCCCGACCAGCGGTACCCGCCGCATCAACATCGTGCGCGATCGCGCGACGTCGATCGCCGACACCGTGCGTTCGTGGCTGTCGCCGTCGATATCGGCGGTGGATCGGTTGTGGCTGCGGCCCATCGGCGCACCGGAGACCGGGGACAACGGGCAGGTTGTCGGGAACGTCGCACTCTTCGCGTGATTCGCAGCGTTCTCACAGGTGATCGCCACATGACGCTCAGGTGGGCGCACGACTGTCGGCACGGTGACCATCGACGCGATCAGACCATCTGCCCCTCCCGCGCAGACCGCCCCACCCTCTGACCTGCCCCCGGCGCGTCCGATCGACCGGATCGCCGTCGCCGTCCTGCTCATCGGTACCGGCGTGTTCTACCTGTGGAACATCACCGTCAACGGCAGCGGCAACGTCTTCTACGCGGGCGCGGCGTGGGCCGGTTCGCGCAACTGGGAGGCGCTGCTGTTCGGGTCGGTGGATCCGTCGAACTTCATCACCGTCGACAAGCCCCCCGTCTCCCAGTGGGTGATGGGGTTGTCGGGGCAGATCTTCGGCTATTCCAGCGCCAGCATGCTGATCCCCGAGGCACTGATGGGCGTCGCGACCGTGGCTCTGATGTACGCAGCCGGGACGCGCGTCGCCGGACGCGGTGCCGGGCTCATCGCCGGTGCGGCCCTCGCGCTGACCCCCGTGGCGGCCATGATGTTCCGCTTCAACAACCCCGACGCCGCGATGGTGCTGCTCATGACCGCCGCCGCGTACTGCGCGATCCGCGCCACGGCCACCGCGTCGGGTCGGTGGCTCGCCCTGGCCGGTGTCGCGGTCGGTTTCGCGTTCCTGGCGAAGATGCTCGAGGGCCTCATGGTCTTGCCCGCCCTCGGGTTGATCTACCTCGTGGCCGCACCCACCGGCATCGGTAGGCGCATCGTGCATCTGGTGATCGCCACGGCCGCGATGGCGGTCTCGGCCGGCTGGTATGTCCTGCTCACCCTGTGGTGGCCGGCGTCGTCGCGTCCCTACCTGGCGGGCTCGACCGACAACAACTTCATGAACCTGGTGCTCGGGTACAACGGGCTCGCCCGCATCGAGGGCAAGCAGCAGGGCGGGGGTGCCGCTCGCAACGTGATCTCGTCTCCGCAGGCGCAGGAGTTCATCGATCGGATCCGTCAGTCAGGCGGCGGCGGTGGTGGTGGCGGTGGCGGGCGCGGCGGCGCCGGCGGGATGTTCGCCGACGGGCCGGGAATCACGCGATTGTTCTCCGGAGAGTTCGGCATCGAGATCTCCTGGCTGCTGCCCGCTGCGCTGGTGGCGCTCGTGGTCGCGCTCGTCCTGCGTGGACGCGCACCGCGTACCGACCTCATGCGGGCCGGGGTGTTGATCTTCGGGCTGTGGATGGTCATCGACGGCCTCGTGCTCTCGTACATGAAATCGAATCCGCACCCGTACTACTCGCTGGCCATCGCGCCGCCGATCGCGGGCGTGGTCGGGCTGGGCGTCGTCGAGTGTTGGAAGCAACGCGACCGCATCGTGGCGATCGTGGGTCTGGCCGCGGTCGTCGCGGCGGCCGGAGTGTGGGGATTCGTGTTGATGCAGCGTCAGTCGAGCTGGCTGCCCGCGGTCGCCTGGGCGACCCTCGTCGTCACCGTGATCGCGACGGTCGCGGTGCTGGTCGTCGGGTTCATGGGTCGGTCGCGGTCTTCGGCCCACGCCGGGTCGGTGTCGGGACGCTCGTCGCGTCGGCGGTTCGTCCTGGGCGGTGTCGCGGTCGCGGCGGTGGTCGGTGCGCTCCTCGCGCCGGCTGCGTACGCGACCGAGGTCGTCGCGACGCCGCACACCGGTGGCGGACCGTCGGTCAGCCCCGCGTCGGAGGACCGACCGTCCAAGGGCGGCGGCGGTTTCGGCGCGTTCTTCGGCGGTACCTCCGACAAGTCGCCCGAGCTGAAGGCACTGCTGGGGTCGACCACCAGCCGATGGGCTGCCGCGGTGAGCCGTTCGTCGGCGGCGGCACAGATCGAACTCGACACCGAGAAGCCGGTGATGGCGATCGGCGGGTTCAACAACGACCCCGTACCGACGCTCGCCGAGTTCCAGCAGTACATCCGCAACGGTGACGTCACCTACTACCTGGCCTCGGCAGGCGGATCACGCGGCGGCGGTGGATCGGGCGGGCGTCGCTCGGCCGTGTCGGTGGTCCCCGGTCTCGACCCGGCGATGTCGGAACAGGCGACGAAGCTGTTCTCGCAGTACAACTCGACGTCGGTGACCGGCCAGATCCAGGCGTGGGTCGAGGCCCACTACACGGCGAAAACGGTCGGCAGCTACCAGGTCTACGACCTGCGTCACCCGACAAAGTAGCCGTCGCGCTCGCCTCGAACGCGCGGCCATCGTTCGAACGCGCCCCAAGCTGGGCGCGCGTTCGAACGGCGGGTGCGCGTTAGCGTCAGGACGCGCGAGCGGCGGAGATCAGTGCGCGAAGTGGCGGGACCCGGTGAGGTACAGCGCGATGCCGGCCTCGGCGGCGGCGTCGATGACCTCGTTGTCGCGGATCGAGCCGCCCGGCTGGACGATGGCGCGCACACCGGCGGCGGTCAGCACCTGCAGGCCGTCCGGGAACGGGAAGAACGCATCGGAGGCGCCGACGCTGCCCGCGGCGCGGTCGCCCGCACGCTGGACGGCGAGGTGTGCGGAGTCGACACGGTTGACCTGTCCCATCCCGACACCGACCGACGCACCGTCGGCGGCGAGCAGGATCGCGTTCGACTTCACCGAACGGCAGGCCCGCCAGGCGAATTCGAGGTCGGCGAGGGTCTTCTCGTCGACGGGCTCGCCGGTGGCGAGCTGCCAGTTGGTCGGATCGTCGCCGTCGGCGTCGAGGATGTCGCGCTGCTGGACGAGCAGTCCACCCGAGATCGGGCGCAACTCGGATCCCGCGCGCTGCGGCGGGGTCGCCAGCAGCACGCGGATGTTCTTCTTGCGGGTCAGGACACCCAGTGCGCCGTCGTCGAACCCGGGAGCGACGATGACCTCGGTGAAGATCTCGGCGACCTGCTCGGCCATCGCGACACTCACCGGGACGTTGGTGGCGATGACGCCGCCGTAGGCACTCACCGGGTCGCATTCGTGCGCCTTGCGATGCGCCTGCGCGACGTCGTCACCGACGGCGATGCCACACGGGTTGGCGTGCTTGATGATCGCGACCGCGGGGCGGTCGAAGTCGTGTGCGGCACGCCAGGCGGCGTCGGAGTCGGTGTAGTTGTTGTAACTCATCTCCTTGCCGTGCAGCTGCTCGGCGCGGGCCAGGCCGCCGCCGTCGGAGCCGTCGACGTACAACGCGGCCGACTGGTGCGGGTTCTCCCCGTACCGCAGCGACGACGACAGGGTCCACGTGCGCCCCAGCCATTCCGACTTGTCCTCGCCGGCGATCTCGCCGCTGAGCCAACCGGCCACGGCGACGTCGTACTCGGCGGTGTGCCGGAACGCCTTGGCGGCGAGACGGGTTCGCTCGGCGAGGGTGAAACCACCCGCGGTGATGGCGTCGGTGACCGACACGTAGTCGGCGGCGTCGACGACGACCGCGACCGACGGGTGGTTCTTGGCCGCGCCGCGCACCATGGACGGTCCGCCGATGTCGATCTGTTCGACACATTCGTCGAATCCGGCGCCGGAGGCGACGGTGGCCGCGAACGGATAGAGATTGCCGATCACCAGGTCGAACGGTGCGATCTCCAGCTCCGCCAACTGATCCCGATGCGACTGCTTACGCGAGTCGGCGAGGATGCCGGCGTGTACACGCGGGTGCAGCGTCTTGACGCGACCGTCGAGGCACTCGGGGAAGCCGGTGAGGTCCGAGACCTCGATGACCGGGACACCCTGCTCGGCGATGGTCTTAGCGGTCGACCCGGTCGAGACGATCTCGACACCGGCGGCGGCCAGAGAGGTCGCCAGCTCACCGAGCCCGGTCTTGTCGTAGACGCTGATCAACGCGCGGCGGATGGGGATGCGTGGGTCTTCACTCACGAGAAACGGGCCTTTCGTCCATCGGACACAACACCTTTGGTGACAAATTTGGCGACGACCTGCACCAGCAGGACGCGCTCGACGGATTTGATGCGCTCGTGCAGCGACACCTCGTCGTCGGAATCGGAGATCATCACCGGCGCCTGCGTCAGGATCGGGCCGGTGTCGACACCGTCGTCGACGAGATGCACCGTCGCACCGGTGACGGTGACACCGTGGGCCAGGGCATCGGTGACCGCGTGCGCGCCGGGGAACGACGGCAGCAGGGCGGGATGGGAGTTGACGATCGCGCCGCCGAAGCGTTCGAGGAACGCCGGTCCGAGGATCTTCATGAACCCGGCGGTGACGACGAGGGCAGGCTCGTGGGCGGCGACCGCGTCGGTCAGCGCGCGATCCCATGCGGTGCGATCGGGGTGATCGGCCAGCGCGACGACGGTGGTGGGCAGGTCAGCGAGGTCGGCGACCTGTTTGGCGCGGCAGTCCCGATCGACGACCACCGCGGCGATGCGGGCCGGGTAATTCGAGTCGGCGGCGGCCTCGATGAGTGCGCCGAGCAGGGTCCCCGTCCCGGAGGCCAGCACGACGACGGCCGCACGAGGGTCCGATGACGTGGCGTTCAGGGTCGACTCCTGCCAGAGCTGGGCATGCGTGTGCGTCCGACCACACCGCTCACGACGGCGCTGGAAGAACACGTGTGAGCCTAGTGGTCGTCGTCCGAATCGGTTCTGTGGGTACCGAAAACCACGTCCGCGCGAGCGCGACGCGGCATCTGGGTGACGTTGTCGGCCACGTCGGACGCCGGTTCGTCGTCATCGTCGACGACATTCACGACGCGGTCGTCCGCGCTGTCACGATCGGCATCCGCACGATCACCGTCCCTGGGACCGGCGTCCTCGGGATCGCGGTCCGTCACGACGTCGAGCTCGTCGTCGTCGTGCGCAGCGACCTCGCGGTCGTCGTCGTACTCATCCTCGAGGCGGTCCTCGTCGTCCGCGACATCTGCGAGCAGGTCACCGCGGTAGTAGGCCGCACGTGCGGCACGGGTGCCGGGCAGGACGCCGTGGATCAGGACCATCACCATGCCCACGACCGCGAACCAGCCGAACGTGAACATCCCTGCGGCCGGGACGGTGGCTCCCGCCGAACCGAGTTCGCCGAGCTCGCCGCCGCCCAACCAGGTCAGCACGACCATCGCGATCGCGGCGAGTCCCGCGGTGGCGGCAACCGTGCGGGTGGCCCGCATCGGGTCGACGTGCAGTGCGCAGCGCCCTGCGAGCAGGGCCACGACTGCGGTCAGGACCAGCAGCACGGCGCCGAACGGCCCGCCACCTCCGCTGGGCAGCACCGCGAGCACCGGCAACGGCGGCAGGGATCCGCCGTGCGCGGCGAACAGGTCGCCACCGGCGGTACCCACGTGCGCGTCGGCGCCGACCAGCATCGCGGCCGCGCCGATGATCAGATTGGGCAGATACAGGATCGAGAGCACCGTCAGACCCAGTCCGCCGGCGAATCCGTGGCCCGCGTCGATCAGTTCACCGACGGTGCCGTGCGCGACGACCAGGCGCACCGCGATCACGAGGGTGGCCACCGAGAACAGGCCGACCAGAGCGACCCCGGCCGCGCGGAACGCGGCGGGCGCCCAAGGGGCGACACCGAGATGCGCACCGACCTCACGCCAGCGACCGCGGGCCAACCCGAGTCCGGCGCCGAGCGCGTGCAGTCCGATGGTCCAGGCGAACGCGACCAGTGCGTTCGGTGAGGCGACGGTCAGAACGGTCGAGCCGTCCATCACCAGCGCGAGACTCAGCACGGTGATCAGCAGCGGGCCGGCGACCGCGGCGAGGAACACCGACGTCAGCTCCGAGCGCGGTCGATGATTGCCCGCCGCACCCGCGGTCATCGCCGCGACCCCGGCGACCAGGGCGATCGTCGGCGCCAGCGGCAACACCCCGATGGTGACCTCGCTGATCGTCAACGGCACCTGGTGCGAGGAGAGCCACATCGCGCCGATGGCGGCGGTGAGACCGGTCAGTCCACTTCCCGCCGACAGCAACGTGGCCAGCGCGATCACCGCGATGACCAGCAGCGCGATGGCGCTGGGCCCGAAGGCGATGACGACGAGTTCGCGCGCCGAACCGGCGCTGTGCGCGGCCGATCGGCGTTGCGCACGACGCAGTTCGCGGAGGCGTGTGGAGAGCGATTCCCCGGTGGAGGTGACCATCCCTACGAGGGTGACATCGACGGGCCTTCCGGGTGGTCAGGCGCGCCGCAGGCACCGGAGAAGCGCACAGCACGACACCCCGCCGGCGAGTGCCGACGGGGTGTCGTGGTGGTGACTCTTCGCGTGCCGAGGGTCAGCGGCCGGTGGTGTCCCCGGGCTCCGAGCTCGGGAACGCCGTGGTGCGCTCACCGTAGGGCGACGGACCGGCCTGCTCGCCCGCCGCGGGTGCACCCGTGGCCGACGATCCCGGTGTGGCCGACGAGGTGGACTCGCCCGCCGCCGACGATCCGGCCGCGGGGGTCCCGTAGCCGGGGGTCTGCGCGCCGGGGTCGCCCGCGGTGGTCGAACCCGTGCTCGCCGAACCGGTCGACGAGCTCTCCTCCGGCTTGCTCAGGCTGGTGGTCTGCGCCGAGGTGCCCTGTCCGTAGCCGTACCCGTAGGCCGACGACTGCGACTGGCCCTCCGCCGGGGCGCCATAGGTGCTCGACGCGGTGGTCGAGGGTGCCTGCGACGCGGTCGACGCGCCGATGTCGTGGGTGCGTGCCGCCGACTCGGGAGCGGTCTTGAGGACACCACCCTGCACGAGCAGCCACACGACGGCCACGACCGCCTCGATGATGCCGAACACCAGCAGCAGGACGAACCCGATGCCCGCGCCGACGCCGTCGGACAGCGTGATGACCTGGAACAACGCGACCAGCGCGCCGGTGACCGACAGTCCGGCCACGGTCGGGCTGAGGCGGGTGTCGATCTTCGGGAGCAGGGTCGCCAGCGCGATCAGACCGGCGGCGGCCAGCGGGATCAACGGGATGCCGCCGATCGACTGGAACAGCGTGCTCGAGTTGCTGACACCGTCGCTGTAGTTGTAGTCCAGCGCGTTGGCGAAACCGATGAACAGGTTGATCAGACCGAGGGCACCGAGGATGTAGACGAGGTAGGTGCCGATGGCGGCGGGCAGACCCTGACCGGCCGGCTTGGCCGCGGGCTCCTGTCCGTAGCCGGACTGGCCGTACCCCTGCTGGCCCCATCCCTGCTGACCCGAGCCCTGCTGGCCCCATCCCTGCTGGGATCCGGGCTGGCCGTAGCCCTGCTGCCCGGCGGGCTGCTGGCCGTACCCCGAGGGCTGCTGGCCGTAGCTCTGCTGTCCTGTCGGCTGGCCGTAGCCGCCGTAGCCCTGCTGACCCGCACCGTAGCCGCCCTGGCCGTAGCCCTGCTGCGTCGAACCCTGCCCGGACGTGCCGGGCTGGCCGTAACCACCCTGACCGTAGCCCTGACCTGTGGCTCCGGACTGGCCGTAGCCCTGTTGCCCGGTGGGCTGCTGGCCGTAGCTCTGGCCGCCGTAGCCCTGGCCGTACCCCTGCTGGGACGAGCCCTGCTGGCCGTAGCCCTGGGTCGCGCCGGGCTGTGCTCCGTAGCCCTGCTGCGCCCCGGGCTGTGCTCCGTAGCCCTGCTGGCCGGCCTGTCGTCCCCAGCCCGCCTGACCCGGATCGCCCTGCTCAGAGCCGGAGCCCCCGCCAGGTTGATACGTCATTCGTGTCTCCTCACCGAAGTTGCCCCGCACGTCATCGACGTTGTCACGTCGTGTCCGCGTCACGGTCTGTGCCCGCGACACGTCCTTGGTCGCAGCCCACGCTAACGTACCGACCCGGCCTGGCAACCCTTCTCGACGCGGTATTCGCTCAGCTGTACCAGGTGGGCTCGGGCAGCTCACCGATCAGCAGGTTGCGGCCGACCTCGCGACGCTTGTAGGCGACCGGGTCGTGCAGCGAGTGGGTACGCACGTTGCGGAAGAAGAGGTCGAGTCCCACCTTCGCCGCGGTCGACCGCGCGCCGGTGACCTCGAAGATGCGGGTGGTGATCTCGAGCGCGACGTCGGTGGCCTGCGCCTTCGCCGCCGCGACACGGACCTCGTGGTTGCCGCGCTGTTCGGCGGTGACGTCCCACGCGTTCTCGTGGATCGCCTGCTGCTCGACGGCGACGGCGTCGGCCAGCGCCTCGGCGGCCCACAGCTTGGTCAGCAGATCGCCGTAGGTGTCGATCACGTAGGGCTCGTCGACGGCGCGGTCGAAACCACCGTGCAGCCACGGCCGGGTGGACGAACGGGTGTAGTCGACCGCGGTCTCCAGGGCGCCCCGGGCGATGCCGAGATAGAAGTTGACGAAGACGAGCTGGATGATCGGCACGTTGAGCGAGTTGTAGACGCGGGGTTGGAAGGCCTTGTCGACGAAGCCTGCGGCCGACGCCCAGTCGGTGGTGACGTTGTCGATGGTGACGCTGCCGCTCTCGGTGAGCCGCTGACCGATGTTGTCCCAGTCGTCGTGGAAGGTGAAGCCCTCGCTGGTGCTGGGGACGATCGCGAACACGTGCTCGCCGGTGGTGCTCAGGACGCCCTCGAGGACGGTGACGTCGGAGACGTTCGAGCCGGTGGAGAAGGACTTGCGTCCGGAGAAGCTGATGGTGTCGCCGTTGTCGGTGACGACGACGTCGCTGTCGCGGGGGTTGACCGCGCCGCCGAAGAACCACTTGTCCTGCGTCGCGGCGGTCTCCACGGCGGTGATCTGCTCGCGTGTGCCGACCAGACGGGCCGCCCAGAACCACAGCAGGTGGTAACCGAGGAGCTGGCCGATGGAGCCGTCGCCGGCGGCGACCGCGCGGATCACGGCGTACGCGGTGATCCAGTTCTGTCCGCCACCACCGTGTTCGGTGGGACCGAGCAGGGTGACGAGTCCGGCCTCCTTGAGCAGGGCCACCTCGGCGACGGGCGTGGCGCCGGCGCGGTCACGTTCGACCGCGTCGGTCGCGAGGATCGCCGCCACCTCGTGGGCGCGGGCGATCCATCCGGCCGAATCGGCGGGCGGCGTCGCCCAATCGGAGCGGTTGACGGTCAGTTCTGTGGTCAGTGTCGAAGTCATGGCGGTCATCAGACCAGCCGGGACCGCTCCTGTGACCCCTTGGAAGCACCGTGGTTTGAAGGGCCCGATCCGGCCTGTCACCAGCGGTGCGCGACGCCCTGCTCCCGATACCAGTCGATCAGCGCCGGGTCGTCGACCGACCGGGGATCGAGCGCGACATCCGTGCGGCCGGCGAGGATCCCGGTCACCGGCACCTCGAGCTTTTTACCGGTGCGGGTGTGCGGGATACCGGGTGCGAGCAGGACCTCGTCGGGGACGTGCCGCGGCGACAGGCGCCGTCGGACGTCGGAGGCGATCCGTGCGCGCAGCTCGTCGTCGAGCGACGCCCCGGGGATCAGGGTGACGAACAGCGGCATCCAGTACGCGCCGTCCGGACCGTCGACGCCGACGACGAAGCCCTCGGCGATCTCACCGATTGCCTCGACGACCTCGTAGATGTCGGCCGAGCCCATCCGGATGCCGTGCCGGTTCAGTGTCGCGTCGCTCCGACCGTGGATGACCATCGAGCCTCGGTCGGTGATCGTGACCCAGTCCCCGTGCCGCCAGGTCCCGGGCGTGAGTCCCTGGGTCCACTCGTGTTCGAAGTACGCGGCGCGGTACCGACTGCCGTCGTCGTCGCGCCAGAACCCGACGGGCATCGACGGCATCGGGGCGGTGATGACCATCTCCCCCACCTCGTCGATCAGCTCTCGGCGATCCGGCGACCAACTGTGCAGGGACACACCGAGATAGCGCACCGACAGCTCCCCGGGGACGACCGGGATGCCGATCGAGCCGCCGGCGAACGCCGTCACGACGTCGGTGCCACCGCTGACCGACGACACCGGCACCTGCGCGCCGACGTGCTCGTCGACCCAGACGAAGAGGTCGGCGGCCAGGGTGGAGCCGGTGCTGCCCAGGGTTCGTAGCCGCGAGAGGTCGTGGTCGGAGCCCGGACTCAGGTCGGCCTTGCGCGAGGCCTGCAGCTGGCCGGGACTCGTGCCGAAGTACGTCACGCCCTCCCGCTCGAGCAACTCCCACAACCGGTCGGCGTCGGGGAACAGGGGGCTGCCGGTGTAGCAGATCGTCGTTGCGCCGCAGAGCAATCCGGCCAACCGGTAGTTCCACATCATCCAGCTCAACGCGGTCTGCCAGAAGAAGACGTCGTCGACGCCGAGGTCGGAGTGCAGTCCGGCGACCTTGAGGTGTTCGAGCACGACCCCGCCGTGCCCGTGCACGATGCCCTTCGGCCGGCCCGTGGTACCGGAGCTGAACAACACCCACAGGGGGTGGTCGAAGGGCACCGCCTCGACAGCGGGGTCCCGCGGCGCGGCGACGAGTTCGTGGTGCGCGAGCAGCGTGGGGCCGGTGTGGGCGTCGCGGTCGAACTCGGGCCCGTCGGGTGAGTCGACGACGAAAACTGCGGCGAGGTCGGGAAGGGCGGCGATCAGCTCGACGCCGTGCGCGCGTTTGTCGATCCACTTGCCGTTGTACTGATAGCCGTTGCTCAGGTACAGGACTCGCGGATCGAGCTGGCCGAGACGGGCGGCGGCACCGTCGGGCGCGTAATCGGCGCCACACCCCGACCACACGGCCCCGATCGAGGCGGTGGCGAGGAACGCGATCATGGCCTCGGCGACGTCGGGGAGGTAGGCCGCCACCACGTCGCCGCGTCCGACCCCGGCGTCACGCAACGCCTGTGCGACGGCTCCGATCTGCCCGGGGAGCTGTGCCCAGGTGATCTCGGTTCGCCCACCGAGTTCGCCGATGCCGACGATCGCGGCGCGGGCGGGATCGGTGTGCGTCCGTGCGTGCCGCAGGATCTGGTCGACGTAGTTCAGCTCGACGCCCGGGAACCACTGTGCGCCCGGCATCGTCGCGTCGGCGAGAACTGCGGCGTCACCGTCGGCGAGCGGCGTAGCGGTGACGCCGTCGAGGTCGAAGAAGTCCCACAGCGCGCGCCAGAATCGGGCGGGATGGTCGACCGACCACCGCCACAGGGCGTCGTAGTCGGCGGTGGGGTCGTCGGTCGGGGCAGCGCCCACCTCGGACGGCAACCCGGCGACGAAGCGCTCCATCGCGGTGCCGGTGATCGAACTGTTCATCTAGAGGCCGAGGATCTCGGTCGCATCCGCACGCATCTGCACCTTGCGGACCTTACCGGTCACGGTCATCGGGAACTCGTCGGTGACGTGCACGTATCGCGGGATCTTGTGTTTCGCGATGACCCCGGCGGCGAACGCCCGCACCGATTCCGGGTCGAAATCGGTGACACCCTCGCGCAATCGGACCCACGCCATCAGCTCCTCGCCGTACCTGTCGTCCGGCACGCCGATCACCTGGGCATCGAGGATGTCGGGGTGCGTGTAGAGGAACTCTTCGATCTCGCGGGGATAGATGTTCTCCCCGCCCCGGATCACCATGTCCTTGATGCGGCCGGTGATCTGCACGTATCCGTCGGCGTCCATCATGGCGAGGTCGCCGGTGTGCATCCAGCCGTCGTCGCCGAGCACCTCGGCGGTCTTGTCCGGCTCGTCCCAGTAGCCGCTCATCACGCTGTATCCCCGCGTGCACAACTCGCCGGTGACCCCGCGCTCGACGGTTGCGTCGTCCCCGTCGACGACCTTGATCTCGAGGTGCGGGCCCACCCGACCGACGGTGCCGACCCGGCGTTCGAGGGTGTCGTCGACACGGGTCTGCGTCGACACCGGGGAGGTCTCGGTCATGCCGTAACAGATCGACACCTCGGTCATGTGCATGCGATCGACGACCTGGCGCATCACCTCGGCCGGACACGGCGAGCCGGCCATGATGCCCGTCCGCAGGCTCGACAAGTCGAACTCACCGAAGTTCGACAGTGCGAGTTCGGCGATGAACATGGTCGGGACGCCGTAGAGGCTGGTGCACCGGTGTTCGGTGACGGCGCGCAACGTGGCGACCGGGTCGAACGCGGGTGCCGGGATGACGATGGTCGCGCCGTGGCAGGTGGCCGCGAGGTTGCCCATCACCATGCCGAAGCAGTGATAGAACGGCACCGGGATGCAGATCCGGTCGGTGTCGGTGATCGAACACAGCGCGCCGACGAAGTACCCGTTGTTGCAGATGTTTCGGTGCGACAGGGTCGCGCCCTTGGGGAATCCGGTTGTGCCCGAGGTGTACTGGATGTTGACCGGGTCGTCGGGCGACAACCCGGCGGCCACGTCGGCCACGGCCGCCAACTCGTCCTCGGTCGGGTCGCCGGTCAGCTCCGCCCACGCGGGGTCGCCGAAGACGATGACGTCGTGCAGCGTCGCGCAGTTCTGCTGCGCCACAGCCAGCATCGCCGGGTAGTCGGAATCGCGGAACTCGGGCGAGGCCACCACCATCGACACCCGACCGTGGTCGAGGGCGAACTCCAGCTCGCGCTGACGGTAGGACGGGTTCAGGTTGACCAGGATCGCGCCGATCTCCGCGGTCGCGTACTGCGTGACCACCCATTCCCACCGGTTCGGCGACCACAGTCCGACGCGATCACCGGGTCGCACACCGCGTCGCAACAGACCCGCCGCGACAGCGAGGACCACGGCCCGCAACTCGCGGTAGGTCCACTGCCGACCCGACGCGCAGTCGATCAACGCGTCGTTGTCGGGGACGCGCGCCGCGGTCTGCGCCAACGAGCGTCCGATCGTGGTCTCGAGCAACGGCGGGGCGCTCTCGCCGCGGTCGTAGGAGAGCTGTCGTGCAGTGGTGTCGTCCATCGGTGGAGTTCATCCCGTCCGGCGGTGCGCCGCGTCGCTTTGGTTAAGGACCGTTAACCGACGCCAGGGTAGGCCCGGAAATCGGACGTTGTCCAGACCACACTTGCAGGGTCGAGTGATCGGCGTCACGCGGTTGGTACGGTTGGGTCACCGACACAACCCTCCGGCCCTCCCACCACCCCCGGGAACCGACCGGATACATACCGAAGGCCCAGGTGACCCCCTATGACCCTCACATCCGACCGTCGCAACGACGACCTCAGCCACACCGGCTCCACCGCCGCGTCCGACCCGCAGACGTTCTCCCTCGAGGACCGCTACACCCGTGACGACGGCACCATCTACCTCAGCGGCATCCAGGCGCTGGTCCGCATGGTCCGCGACCGCGCCCGACTCGACCGCCGCACCGGACTCCGCACCGCCTCGTTCATCTCCGGCTACGAGGGTTCACCCCTCGCCGGCTACGACCTCGAGATCGCCCGGCGGAAGAACCACCTTTCACCGTTCGACATCACCCATCGGCCCGCGCTCAACGAGGAACTCGCCGCCACATCGGTGATGGGCTCGCAGGTCGCCGCGCGCGTCGGCCACCTCGCCGCCGACGCCGACGGGCAGATGCGTGACGGCGTCGTCGGCTACTGGTACGGCAAAGCGCCCGGCCTCGACCGTGCGTCGGACGCCCTGCGCCACGCCAATCTCATCGGCACCCACCACCGTGGTGGCGCGGTCGCGTTGGTCGGCGACGATCCCGGCGCGAAGAGCTCCACCGTCCCCTGCGCGTCGGAGATGGCACTCGCCGATCTCTACATGCCGATCCTGTACCCGGCCGACTCACAGGACATCCTCGACATGGGCATCCACGCGGCGATGATGTCGCGGGTGTCCGGCCTGTGGACCTCGATGAAGATCTCGGCACACGTGGCCGACGGCGCGTCGACCGCGATCGTGTCGCCCGACCGGATCGTGCCCGTCTACGGCGACCTCGGCGACAGTCCGCACATCCCGAGCGGAAAACTGTTGGGGGCCAACCTGATGGAGCTCGAACAGAATCAGCTCACCATCCGCAAACCACGCGCCGAGGAGTACGCCCGCCTCAACCGGTTGAACCGGATCGTCGCGCGGACCGGCGACGACCGCATCGGCATCGTCGCCGCGGGCAAGACCTACCTCGACGTCCGGGAGGCGTTGCGGCTCATCGGGATCGGCGACGACGAGCTCGGCGCCCTCGGCATCCGGATCCTCAAGCTGGGCATGGTCTACCCGTTCGAGCGCCAGATCCTCGACACCTTCATCGAAGGTCTGGACGAGGTCATCGTCGTCGAGGAGAAGCGCGACTTCATCGAGACGATGATGCGCGACATCCTCTTCCGACGAGCGGATGCGCCCGCCATTGTCGGCAAGACGAACGAGGACGGCTCGACGCTCTTCTCGCGGTTCGGTGAACTCGACATCGACGCGGTGACCCGTGGCCTCGCGGGTCGTCTCGCCCGTCACCACGCCGTGCCCGCCGCCACCGACTGGCTGGACCGGATGAGCCGCCGCCGCACCCGCATCGAACTCCCCCTGGCGGTGCGCAGTCCGTACTTCTGCTCCGGGTGTCCGCACAACAGCTCCACCAAGGTCGCCGACGACACCCTCGTCGGTGCCGGGATTGGTTGTCACGCCATGGTGTTGCTGATGGATCCCGCGCAGGTCGGCGACGTGACCGGTGTGACGCAGATGGGCGGCGAGGGTGCGCAGTGGCTCGGGATGGCACCCTTCCTCACCGAGAAGCACTTCGTGCAGAACGTCGGCGACGGCACCTTCATGCACTCGGCCTCGCTCGCACTGCGGTACGCCGTGGCCTCCGGCGAGAACCTCACCTACAAGCTGCTGTTCAACGGCACGGTCGCGATGACGGGCGGACAGGACGCGGTCGGCGGACGCGGACTCGTCGACCTCACGAAGCTCCTGCTCGCCGAGGGCGTCTCACGCGTCGTGGTCACCACCGACGATCCGGGCCGCACCAAGGGCCTCGGTCTGCCCGGCGGGGTGTCGGTGCGCCACCGCGACGACACCCTCGACGTGCAGACCGAACTCGCGGCCGTCCCCGGCGTCACCGTCCTGGTGCACGACCAGTTCTGCGCGGCCGAGAAGCGACGCAAACGCAAGCGCGGTGCGTATCCCGTCCCGACACAACGGGTGATGATCAACGAGCGCATCTGCGAGGGATGCGGCGACTGCGGCGAGAAGTCCAACTGCCTGTCGGTGCACCCGGTGGACACCGAGTTCGGCCGCAAGACGCGCATCGACCAGAGTTCGTGCAACCTCGACTTCTCCTGCCTGAAGGGCGATTGCCCGTCGTTCGTGACGGTCACCCCGGGGACGGGCACGAAGGTCCGACGCGTGGTCGCCGACATCGACGCCGACGCACTCGCCGAACCGGCACACCGTCGCGACGCGGCAAACGGGTTCAGCCTGCGCGTCACCGGCATCGGCGGTACCGGCGTGGTGACGGTCTCGCAGGTGATCGCCACCGCAGCAGTACTCGACGGCAACGACGCGCGCACCGTCGACATGACCGGTATGGCCCAGAAGGGCGGGGCCGTGGTCAGCGACGTCAAGGTGGCGTCGGCGCGGACCGGATCCGGCGGCGTCGAGCAGGCGGCCAAGGTCGCGGCCGGCGACTGCGACCTGTACCTGTCGTGTGATCCGTTGGTGGGTGCCGATCCGGTGAACCTGAAGGTGGCCAGTCCGGAGAAGACCACGGCGGTCGTGTCCACCAGCGCCATCCCCACCGGGGCCATGGTGGTCGACACCTCGGTCGGCTTCCCGTCCCAGGAGCAGATCCACGACGCCGTCGACCACGCGACCCAACGGACGATCTACCTGGATCCGGCGGCGTTGTCGACGCGCCTGTTCGGCGACGAACAGTACGCGAACATGCTGATGGTCGGTGCCGCGTATCAGACCGGAGCACTGGCGATCTCGGCCGAATCCCTCGAACGCGCCATCGACCTCAACGGCGTCGCCGTACAGGCGAATCTGCAGGCGCTCCGTCGTGGACGTCAGGTGATCGCCGACGCCGACGCGGTCGACCAGGCGATCGGAGAGGTGCATGCTCCGGTGGTGTCCGCCGAGCCGTCGGCGATCGCCCAGTCGATGATCGCGCCCCTCGGAAAGCTCGACGACGACCTGCGCGCGGTGTTGCTGCGTCGTGTCGACGAGCTCATCGCGTATCAGGACCAGCGGTACGCCTCGCGGTACCTCGACGACGTCGCCGCCGTGCACGTGGCCGAGAAGCGGCTCGGGTCGACGAGTCTGACCACGGCCGCCGCGCAGTACCTGTTCAAGCTGATGGCCTACAAGGACGAGTACGAGGTGGCGCGACTGTCCGGTGATGAGCGGTTCGCCGCGGAGGTCGCCGATCAGTTCGGTGCCGACGCGTCGGTCGCGATCCGGCTGCACCCGCCGGCGCTGCGGTCGATGGGGATGACGAACAAGATCTCCCTGGGCGAGTGGGTCCGACCCGGAATGGCCGGTCTGGCGCGGATGAAGCGTCTGCGCGGAACACGTCTCGACCCGTTCGGTCGGGCGGAGGTCCGCCGGACCGAACGGGCACTGATCGTCGAGTACCGCGCGGTGCTGTCCGCGCTGGTCAACGCCCTGCGCTCCGGTGCGCTGGGTGCCGACCGATTGGATGCCGCGGTGGCGGTGGCCGAGCTGCCCGACATGGTGCGCGGCTACGAGGGCATCAAGATGGCCAACGTCGAGCGCTACCGGCGGGAATTGGCGAGCAGACGAGTCGGCCTCGGCATCTGACCAGGCGTCGACTGGGCGGTTACGGCCACCACCCGGCCGCCCGGTCGATGTTTCTGACACCACTGACATATTTCTGACACTGGTGCTAAATTAACTGGCATGCCTACGCCATCGGCCTCCGAGCAGGCTGACACCTTCATCCGGGAGAAGCGTCGACAGCAACTGATCGACGCGACCATCGCCGTCATCGCCGACGACGGCGTCGCGCGCGCCACGTTCGTCGCGATCGCGGCGCGTGCCGGGGTGAGTCGTGGGGTGATCAACTATCACTTCGCCGACCGGTCCGCCCTTCTCGACGCCGTGGTCGCACACATCTACGCGCTCGGTCGCGGCATGGTCGAGCACCCGGTCGAGGCGTCGACCACCGCGACCGATGCGATCAGCGCGATGATCGTCGGCAGCATCGACTTCTACGCCGTCCACATCCGCGAGATGACGGCGCTGTCGTCGATCTTTCGCTCCGGTGACGCCGACGCGTCCACACGCGATGCGCGCGCCGAGCACACCACCGAACTGGCGAAGCTGACCGCGGTCTTCCGGCGCGGTCAGGAGTCCGGTGAGTTCCGCGCCTTCGACCCCGACGTCATGGCGACCGCGATCCGCGCCACCCTCGACGCGACGATCGTCCAGATTGCCGCGGGAACCGACCCCGACCTCCTCGCCCGCGAGATCGACGACCTGTTCCGCGCCGCAACACAATCGGAGTAACGATGAAGAAGACCCTCTGCACTGTTGCCGTCCTGGCCCTGCTCGCCGGTGCTGCGTGCACCGACTCACGGGACGACTCCACCCCGGTGGACGCGCCGCTGACCGTCTCCACCACCAGCGGCGTGCTGCACGGTAAGGCCGTCGGCAGCACGCGGCGGTTCACCGCGATCCGGTACGCGCAACCGCCGGTCGGGTCCCGGCGATGGACTCTCCCGCAGGCGATCTCGGCTCGCGGGACGCAGGTCGACGCGACCGGCCTGGGACACCCGTGTGAGCAGAACAGCGGACCGGCGTCCGGGACGACCGCGGCACCGAGCGAGAACTGCCTGTACCTGAACGTGACGACGCCGCGTCGACAATCCGCCGACGACCGGCTGCCGATGATGGTGTGGTGGCACGGCGGCGGTTACACCACCGGGTCGGGCATCGGCTACGACGCCCAGCGACTGGCCGACACCGGGAACGTCATCGTCGTCACGGTGAACTACCGCCTCGGCATGTTCGGGTATCTCGCGCTCCCCGGGCTCGAGGGCGGCGGAGATTTCGGTTTCGCCGATCAGCTCGAGTCGCTGCGCTGGGTGCAGCGCAATGCCGCGGCCTTCGGCGGCGATCCCGACAACGTCACGGTGTTCGGC
The DNA here is from genome assembly GCF_024171815.1 of Williamsia maris. Classification (GTDB taxonomy): domain Bacteria; phylum Actinomycetota; class Actinomycetes; order Mycobacteriales; family Mycobacteriaceae; genus Williamsia_A; species Williamsia_A maris. Next base: position 507,783 of record NZ_JAMTCJ010000001.1, read on the forward strand.
GAGTCGGCGGGCGGGATGTCGACGTGCGCGGCGCTCACCTCGCCCGCGGCACGGGGCCTGATCGACAAGGCGATCGTGTCTTCGGGTTCGTGCGCCCTGGTGTTCCCGACCAATGCGCTCTATCCGGGCGTACCTGCGCAACGCCCCTATGCGTCCGTGGCACAGGCGATGTCAACCGGCACCGACGCCGCACGCGCGCTGCGATGCGGCGGAAACCTCGCGCTGGAGTGCCTGCGCAGATTGCCGTCGTCGGCCCTTCTCACGCAGAACGAGAACTTCAGCAACACTCTCGCGTACGGGACTCCCCTGCTGCCACGAGATCCGCGTGACGCGGTCGCCACCGGCGCGACGCTGCGCATCCCGATGATCTCCGGCGGTAACCGGGAGGAGAACTCCGCCTTCGTGGCGGGAGCGCTGGCGGTGAACCCGAGCGCGTTCACCGCGCAGGGGTACGACGGCGATCTCCGGGCCGCCTACGGGGATCGCGCAGGTGACGTGGCGCAACGGTATCCCCCGTCGCGCTTCGCCTCGGCCGGTGCTGCGCTGGCCAGAACGTTCACCGATGCCGGATGGGCATGTCCGACGGTGCGATCAGCTCGCCAATACGCCGAGCACGCCAAGGTCTACAGCTACGAGTTCTCCGACGACACGGGGCCGAACGTGAGCGGCGGGTCGTCACCTCAGGTCCCGAAGGCGGCGTTTCACGCGAACGACCTCCCCTACGTCTTCGACCTGCAGGGCCGGGACCTCGTGCCGAGCGGGCCACAGGCGGAGCTGTCGAAGCAGATGATCGGGTACTGGTCGTCATTCGCCCACACCGGGACACCGTCGGCCGCGAACGCCCCGGTCTGGCCGGCAACGACACCCGACAGTGCTCCCGTACTCGGGTTCACGTCGTCGGGGATCCGCATGGTCGACCACTCCACCGACCACCAGTGCGCGTTCTGGGACACCGTCACACTGCCCTGACCAGCGACTCGTGACCGATTTCGGCCGACCGGGAATCAGACACCACCTGATGATAGTTGTGCTATACATCTAATTGGTCTGAAACGATTTCTCGAGGGGACGTGTGATGAAGACATTCACGGGATGGTGGCGCAAGAAATACAGCTCGATGCCACCGGCACTGCAGATGATCGGACTACAGCTCTGGCTGCCGGTCTTCTTCCTGTTCGCTTTCTGCTTCTGCTATCTCTGGGCGTTCCACTCGCCGCAGATCCACGACGCCCCGGTGGCCGTGGTCAACTCCCCCGCGGCGTCGACGTTCACCGATCAGTTCTCCAAGGCGCAGCCCGGGATGTTCGACTTCCGGCTCTACCAGACCGCCGACGAGGCGACCGAGGCCGTGCGTGACGGCAGCGCCGCCGCATCGCTGACCCTGCCCGCACAGGCCGGCGGACAGCCGACGGTGACGATCGCGAGCGCGCACCAGTTCCAGGCGGCGACGCTGATGAAGACGACCTTCACCCAGACGTTCGCACAGAGCGGTACGGCCGTGCAGGTCAACGACATCGCCCCGCTGCCCAAGGGCGATTCCTACGGTCTCGGCGCGATGTACCTGATGCTGTCGTGGTGCATCGGCGGTTACATGGTCGCGATGTTCATCGGCATGATGGGCGCTCCGCTGAGCCACCGCACCCGCGTCGGCATCCTGGCCGGCGGCGCGTTGGTCGCGTCGGTCCTCACCAACGTCCTCGCGGGCCCCGTGATCGGCGTCTACGACGGACACCTGCTGCCGATGATCGGGATCTCGTTCCTGTGGATACTCGCGGTCGGCCTCGCGGTGAACGGGCTGTCGTACTTCTTCGGGCGGTTCATCACCGCCGTGGCGTTGCTGATGTTCGTCTTCCTGTCGATCCCGTCCTCGGGTGCGGCGTACCCGACGTGGATGGTCCCGCGCATCTTCGGCGACCTCAATCCCCTTGTGGTGGGCCACGGCATCACCGAGATGATCAAGCGCGTCCTCTACGGCGTCGGCGAACCGTACTGGCAGCCGTTCCTGCTGATGGGTGGTTACGCACTGCTGGGCATCGTCACGATGATCGTGGGCAAGCGGTGGCGTGAGAGCAAGGAGTTCGACCGCATCCTCGCCGGCAAGACGACGATGATGGCCGCCGCCCAGGGCGCGATGATGCAGAAGGGAATGGCCGACCGCGAGCGCATCCTCACCGCACACGGTCTCGACTCGAACGCCAACCCGGTCGACGACGGTGCCGACGACATCGATTCCGATGGTCAGCAGACCGACGCGGTCGATGAGACCCCTTCGGAGACCGAGGATCAACGCCAGTTGGTCGGGAGCGGCGCACCAACATCGACGTCCGCGTCGGGCAACCGGCCCGACTACCACTACACCGTCGAGGACATGGAGACGTCGTTCCCCGGCGACCCACTGTTCAACGGCAACGGACTCGGTGGGGGCTTCGCCGACGAGGAGCGTGAGTACGAGATCCGCGAGTCGATGCACCACCCGCGCCACCAGGCGCCGCGGTAGACCGATCCGTGACGGACATCGTCCGGCAGGAGCGTCATCAAGGGCATAGTGCCCTCGAAGGCCCTCCAGTCGGACGATGTCCGTGCGCGGGCGGAAACCCCACCCACTGTGGACGACGTATCTCCACCTGCTGCGTGAGCTCAAACGACAACGGCCCCGCCATGAGGCGGGGCCGTCGAGGAACAGCTGTGGACTCAGAGGCCCTTGTAGATCTCGCGTGCGAGGTCGGCGGTCTCGGACGGCGTCTTGCCGACCTTGACGCCTGCGGCCTCGAGCGCGTCCTTCTTGGCCTGGGCGGTGCCCGAGCTGCCGGACACGATCGCGCCGGCGTGGCCCATGGTCTTGCCCTCGGGGGCGGTGAAGCCCGCGACGTAGCCGACGACGGGCTTGGTGACGTTGGCCTTGATGTAGTCGGCCGCACGCTCCTCGGCGTCGCCGCCGATCTCACCGATCATCACGATGACCTTGGTGTCGGGATCCTTCTCGAACGCCTCGATGGCATCGATGTGGGTGGTCCCGATGACCGGGTCGCCGCCGATGCCGATGGCGGTCGAGAAACCGATGTCACGCAGCTCGTACATCATCTGGTAGGTCAGGGTGCCCGACTTCGACACCAGACCGATCTCACCCTTGCCCGCGATGTTGGCAGGCGTGATCCCGACCAGCGACTCGCCGGGGGTGATGATGCCGGGACAGTTCGGCCCGATGATCCGGGTCTTCTCGCCCTTGGACTTGTTGTAGGCCCAGGCATACGCGCTGTCCTGCACCGGGATGCCCTCGGTGATGACGACCAACAGCGGAATCTCCGCGTCGATCGCCTCGATGATGGCGTCCTTGGCGAACTTCGGCGGCACGAACGCGATGGAGACGTCCGCGCCGGTCTTCTCGATGGCCTCGGAGACGGTCCCGAAGACCGGCAGCTCGACGCCGCCGTCATGGCTGACCGTGGTGCCGGCCTTGCGGGCGTTCACGCCGCCGACGACCTGGGTACCGGCCTTGAGCATCAGCGCGGTGTGCTTGGTGCCCTCGCCGCCGGTGATGCCCTGGACGATGACCTTGGAGTCCTTGTTCAGAAAAATCGACATGTGTTCAGCTCCTACTTGCTCGCCAGTTCGGCGGCCTTGTCGGCGCCGGAGTCCATGGTCTCGGCGAGCGTCACCAGCGGGTGGTTGGCGTCGGCGAGGATCGCGCGGCCTTCGTCGACCTTGTTGCCGTCGAGTCGCACCACGAGCGGCTTGTTCGCATCGTCGCCCAGCTTCTTCAGCGCGCCGACGATGCCGTTGGCCACCGCGTCACACGAGGTGATGCCACCGAAGACGTTGACGAAGACGCTCTTGACCTGATCGTCGCCGAGGATGACGTCGAGACCGGCGGCCATGACCTCGGCCGAGGCGCCGCCTCCGATGTCGAGGAAGTTGGCGGGCTTGACGCCACCGTGCGCCTCACCGGCGTACGCGACGACGTCGAGGGTCGACATGACCAGACCGGCACCGTTTCCGATGATCCCGACCTGTCCGTCGAGCTTGACGTAGTTGAGGTCGTTCTCCTTGGCCTTCTGCTCCAGAGGATCGGTCGCGTCCTTGTCCTCGAACTCGGCGTGATCGGGCTGACGGAAGTCGGCGTTCGCGTCGAGCGTGACCTTGCCGTCGAGCGCCAGGATCTGATCGTCGGGCGTGCGAACCAGCGGGTTCACCTCGACCAGGAGAGCGTCTTCGTTGATGAAGACCTCCCACAGCTTCTGGATGGTGTTGGCCGCGGCGTCGAGGACCTCGGCGGGCAGCTTGCCTGCCTCGGCGATCTCGCGCGCGAAGGCGAGGTCGACACCCTTGACGGCGTCGACGGGGATGCGGGCGAGCGCGTCCGGGTTCTCCTCGGCGGTCACCTCGATCTCGACGCCACCCTCGACCGAGCACATGGCGAGGTAGGTGCGGTTGGTGCGGTCGAGCAGGAAGGAGATGTAGTACTCCTCCGCGATGTCGCTGGCCTCGGCGACGAGAAGCTTCTTGACGACATGGCCCTTGATGTCGAGTCCGAGGATCGCCTCGGCGTTGGCGGTGGCCTCCGCGACGTCCTTGGAGTACTTGACGCCGCCGGCCTTGCCGCGGCCGCCGACCTTGACCTGAGCCTTGACCATCACCGGCTTGCCGATTTCCTCGGCGATCTGCGTTGCCCCGGCAACCGTGTCGGTAACACGGCCGGCCGATGTGGGAACTTCGTGCTTGGCGAAGAGTTCCTTCGCCTGGTATTCGAAGAGATCCATTCAGCTCACCATCTCGTAGGTTTGCCCGCGGTATCGTCTGTTTCTCGCACGGGCCACATCGGACTTTAACGCTGGTCACAACGGCCACCGAAAGCACACCCGGTGCTTGTGCCCCAGATCACTGACGACCGGCACGGACGAACCGCCCGAGTGATCGTTCTGGGATGGGCACCACTGACCGTTTTGTCTGTGATCCAGCTCACAATGCCACATAGATGTTCGCGCGCGGTTGCACACGCTGCAATCATTTCGTTACCGTCGCCAGGGCAGTCGGTCACGGCTACATCACACGCGGCGGATCCTTCATCTGGTCCCCGACGTGCGAGCCGGGCTCGATTTCCACCACCAGCCCACGTCAGGCGCGTGAACACGGCCGTGACGTGAGTCGAATCGGAAGGTGCATCTCTTGGCAGTACGCGGGAATTCGAGCGCGGCCCCGGCCGCGTTCGACGCAGCGGAGATCACCTCGATCATTCCCATCGACTGGGATTTCGCCGAGTGGAACGACGCGCCCGTCGACGCACCGCACGATCCGACCCCCACGCGCAGCACTCCTCGCCGCGCCCCGTTGCCTGCCGAGGTCACGCAGGACATCCTCATCGCCGAGTACGAATTCGACGAGACCGCGCACGAACACCCCTTCGCAGTCCGCGGCGCCGAGTTCGACGACTTCGATTTCGTCCCCGGGCCGACACCCGCTCCCCGCAAGTCCGGCGGTCGCCACCGCATCGCCGCGCCGCCGCACGCCCTCAAGGGCCGCGCCGCGTTGCTGGCCGTCGCCGCGGGCGCCGCTGTGGTCGCCGCCACCGGCCAGTTGCAGTCCGGGTCCGCCACCGAGACCAACCAGTCCGCCGAGCCCGCCACCGACGCCGTCAGCCCCGCTGCCGCGGTCGGTCCGGTCGCACCCTCCGCCGGTGACGCCGGGGTGGTCGAGTCCGCTCCCCCGTCGGACATGCGCAACTTCACCGACCAGCTGCAGGCCGGCGACAAACTCGCCCGCGATGCCGCGGCCGCCGATGCCGCCTCGCGCAAGCCGCTGTTCGCCTCGCCGGTCAACATGGGCGCCTACCAGTTCACGTCCTGCTTCTGCGGTCGCTGGGGCACGTTCCACGGTGGCATCGACTTCGCCGCCCCCCTGGGCACCCCGATCCACGCCGCCACCGACGGCGAGATCGTCGAAGCCGGTCCTGCGTCGGGCTTCGGCAACTGGATCCAGGTCAAGTCCGCCGACGGCACCATCACGATGTACGGCCACATGGCCTCGAGCGGCGTGCTCGTCAGCAAGGGCCAGAAGGTCACCGCGGGCGACATCATCGGGCTGGTGGGGAACGAGGGGTTCTCCACCGGACCGCACGTGCATGTCGAGGTCTGGAAGAACGGGACGACCAAGATCGACCCGATGCCGTGGTTCGCCGAGCACGGCGTGCGGCTCTCCGCCTACACCGGCTGAGTACTCCCCCGCTAGAGCTTCTCGATCGGCAGGCCGCCCAGCGACATCAGGGTGATCCGTCCGCCGCTGCCGAAGTCGAACGTCACGCGCTCGGTCGCGCCGGACCCCTCCTTCGCGACGACCTTGCCCATCCCGTATTTGGCGTGGTTGACCCGATCGCCCACCGCCACCGACACCTGACTGTTGCGCCCACGGGTGGGGCTGGCCGAGTACGAGCTACGCCCGCGCTGCGACTCTCCGCCGCCGTCGTCCGACCGGTACGACCCGGCACCGAAGAACCCACCCGAACTGCCGAACGACCGCTCACGACGACGCGGCTCGGTGCGCCGCCAGTCGATGAGGTGCTGCGGGATCTCCTGCAAGAAGCGCGATTCCGGGTTCGACACCGGCTGACCCCACGCCGAGCGGACCATCGACCGGGTGAGGTAGAGCCGCTTGCGCGCGCGGGTGATCCCCACGTAGGCCAACCGTCGTTCCTCGCTGAGCTCCTGCGGGTCACCCAGTGAGCGCAGATGCGGGAACTGGCCGTCCTCCCAGCCGGTGACGAACACGACCGGGAACTCGAGTCCCTTCGCGGTGTGCAGCGTCATCATGGTCACCAGACCGGCCGTGCTGTCGGGGACCTGGTCGGCGTCGGCGACGAGGGACACCCGCTCGAGGAACGCCGCGAGCGACCCCGGCTCGGGCAGACCGTCCTCCGGGTCGGGACGGTCCTCTTCGGGAATGCCGGCCGCGTCGGCGCTGAATTCCCTTGCCACCGAGATCAACTCGTTGACGTTGTCCAGGCGTGCGCCGTCCTGAGGGTCGCTCGACGCCTCGAGCTCGTCGCGGTAGCCCGAACGGTGCGCGATGGCCTCGACGAGCTCACCGATGTCGGCCGCCTCGTTGCCCGCGTCGACCGAGGCGACGTCGGAGTCAGGACCGTCCGAGGCACCGAAGACGGTGAGGAAGTCCGCGCGCAGGTTCTCGATGAGGTCGATGAACCCGGCGATCTGTTTGTTGGCCCGTGTCTGCAGCAGCGGCACCTTGCCCGCGGCGGCGTCGAGGAGCGACTCGTAGAAACTGAGGCCGGAGTTCTCCGAATGCACTGCGACACAGGCCTGTGCGCGATCCCCGATCCCCCGTCGCGGGGTGTTCAGGATGCGTCGCAGGCTCACCGTGTCGTCCGGGTTGGCGACCACGCGCAGGTAGGCGACGATGTCGCGGACCTCCTTGCGCTCGTAGAAGCGCACGCCGCCGACGACCTTGTAGGCGATGCCGAGCCGGATGAAGATCTCCTCGAGCGATCGCGATCCGGTGTTGGTCCGATAGAACACGGCGACGTCGGAATAGTTGAACTCGCCGGTGTCGCTGAGGGAATCGATCTCCCCGGCGATGAACGACGCCTCCTCGTGCTCGTTGTCGGCGACGTATCCGACGATGAGCTCGCCGTCGCCGGCGTCGGTCCACAGTTTCTTCTCGCGCCGGTTGGTGTTGCGGGCGATGACCGCGTTCGCCGCCGACAGGATGGTCTGGGTGGAGCGGTAATTCTGCTCCAGCAGCACGGTTTCGGTGTTCGGGAAGTCGCGCTCGAACTCCTCGATGTTGCGGATGGTCGCACCGCGGAACGCATAGATCGACTGGTCGGCGTCACCGACCACACACAGCTCCGACGGGCTCACGCCGCCCTCGCCGGTGCCCACCAGTTCGCGCACGAGGACGTACTGGGCGTGGTTGGTGTCCTGGTACTCGTCGACGAGGACGTGCCGGAACCGGCGGCGGTAGTACTCGGCGATCTCCGGGTGGGCCTGCAGCAGCGCCACGGTCTCACCGATGAGGTCATCGAAGTCGAACGCGTTCGCCGAACTCAGCCGACGTTGGTACTGGGTGTAGATGTCGGCGAGCGTGGTCGAGGTGTCGTCGTCGGCCTCGGACGCCTGGGCCATCGCCGTCTCCGGCGTGATGAGCTCGTTCTTCAGGTTCGAGATGTGGATGCCCGCACCGCGGGGGCTGAACTTCTTCGGGTCGAGGTCGAGATCACGGACGATCATGGCCAGCAGGCGTTTCGAGTCGTCGGCGTCGTAGATGGAGAAGTTCGAGTTGCGGCTGGCGATGAGTCCGGCCTGAGCCCGCAGGATGCGCACACAGGTCGAGTGGAACGTCGAGACCCACATCCGGTTCGCGCGTGGCCCCACCAGGTCGATGACGCGTTCGCGCATCTCGGCGGCGGCCTTGTTGGTGAAGGTGATCGCGAGGACCTCACCGGGCGAGACGTCGCGCTGCGCCAACAGGTAGGCGATCCGACGTGTCAGCACGGCCGTCTTGCCGGAACCGGCGCCGGCGACGATCAGCAACGGCCCACCGGTGTGCATCACGGCACGACGCTGCGGCGGGTTCAGGCCGTCGAGCAGTTCCTGGGCGCGGGCGCTGATCTGCTCGCTCCCGGCGTCACCGGACGAGCCCGGGCGGTGGGCGATCGGCAGCGCGGTCTGGTCCGCGGAGGTGGGGGTTTTCATCGGTGTTCGACGTTACTCCGGTTGTCGGACACCGACCTGTGCGCTCTGTGTGTCGTCGGTCCCGGGTACGATTTGCCGCGATCTGCCGGTCGGGGTTGCCGGTGGACTCGTCGCCGGGGGCAGGAGCCATGAGGACCATCGACCGCAGGTACGCCAGGCCGGTCGCGTTCACCGCGGCCGCCGTCGTCGCGCTGGTCGCCCTCGTCGTCGTGATCGCGCTGCCCGACCACACGTCGGGGTCGGCCGAGTCGAGTTCCGCCTTCGCCGCCACCCGTGCGCTGGACCGGTCGACCGGGCCGTTCGCAGTCGCCAACGCCGCCGGTTACAACGGGACCGTGACCGCCGGGGACCTGCGGATCGGTCTGGACGGCCTCGTCGTCTCGGCCGCCGGCGACGCCGCGGGCACGATCAGCGTCGCCGACACCACTGCCGACTACCGCCAGGTGGGGTCGAGCGCCATCGCCCGCGGCGGGGAGAAGTTCTGGCGTGGGGTGCTCGGCGACGCGGCCACGACGGTCCCGAGGTCCACGGACTGGGCGCATCTGGACCTCACCCGCTTCCCCGACCTCGCCGGCCTGCTGACCCCCGCGCGGCTCGCCGCGACGCTGAGCGGTGAGCAGCGTGGCGCGCCGAACGGCTCCGACGCCACCCCGGACGCCCGCTCGCCTGCCATCACCGATCCGGTGGTGCGCCGGACCGCGGACGCCACCCTTGTCAGCGGGGACACCACCGTCAGCACCGACGACGCCGGTACCGGGCTCGTGGGTGTGCGGGGTCGAATCGGCGCCGTCACCGCCGGGACGACGCAGACACCGGTCGTCGCCGATGTCCGTGTCGTCGCCCGCGACGCGTCGGCCGCGGATGCGCTCTACCGCGACCTGTCGGCGCAGTCGGGTGAGCTCGCTCGGTCGATCGCGCCGGGAACCGCGTTGTCGTTGTCGCGCAGCACCGCGCGTCCGGCCCCCGGAGCCTGCACGCCCCCCACCTGCGACGCCGACGTCTCGATCGTGGCGACCGCCACGGACCCGATCGGCTCACTGAGCATCGTCGCCACCGCGACGGTCGGCTTCGAGTCACGGGGCCGGGCGGTCGGTCGCCCGTGCGTCCGGACCGTCACCCTCGGACGCTCCGGGACCGCACGGTTCCGCTGCTCGGTGACCGCGTTGCCCCGGCCCAACGGCCCGTTCGCGGTCCGCGGCAAGTTCTCGGCCGCCGTGTTCGCCGAGACCCCGCCCGCGACGATCACCGACCGCGTGACGGCCGGGCGCGCGATGTCGACCGCCACGGCCACCGGGAGGTTCCGACGCGCCGGGGTCAAGACCAACGCCGCCGCGGCCCGGTACGGGACCCAGATCACCGGACTGCCCTCGACCGTCGTCTACGAGGTCGGCGACCAGTCGTTCGACGGCCGCGCCGACGACGGGGTGCTGCTGGTGACGCGGGGCCCCGGGTATTCGGAACACCTCGACTCCGGTGGAGCGCTCGAGTCGACGTGGCCCGGCTATCAGCAGCTGCTGACCCAGGCGCGCGCACAGAAGTCCGCAGCCGGATCGACTCCGGTGCGGTGGGTGTTCGCCGAGAAGGACGCCGCGGCGGCGACCACCGCCGCACTGGGCGCCAACGAGATCACCGGCATCGAGGTCGTGACCGTCCCGGCGGCCGGCTGACATCCGACCGCCGGGGTCAGAACAAGGCGGGTCAGAACAAGGCGGGGTCGAACACCTGGCCCACCTGGCCGGCCGCGACGTGCAGCGCGAGTCCGGCGGTGAGTGGTCGGACGACGATGTCGGTGCCGGTGCCGGACGCCTGGACCCAGAGCGGATGCAGACCGGAGCGCACGGGGGCGGTCACCGGCGCCCCGTTGCCGACGCTGACCTCGACGGTGCCGTCCGATGTCGCGCAGTACGGGATCTGCACCGTCCACCGCCATCCGATGAGCGGGCCGTCGAGCGGCAGGGCGGTACGTGCGGTGATCTCGGGGCGGTCGCACGCGCCGGATCCACCCGCGAACGATCGCGTGCGGGTCACTGCTCCGGGCGTCATCGTGCCCGTCGGGCTGAGGACCTGCAGCCGGTCGGTCCAGTCGCCGAACCGCGGTCGTTGCGGCAGCCGCGCGAAGACCTGGCTGATCAGGTTGTTCGGATAGGCGACGGGGAGCAGCACCTCGAGCGGCACCGCCTGGTCGAACATCGGGGTGTCGGCGTTGGCCGCCAGCGCGGAGCGCGCGTTGGCCAGGTACGACGCCGTCGGACCCTCGTGCCAGCGGTCGGTGAACACGACCGTGGACACCACCGCACTGGCCGTCACCGCGACCATCCCGGCGGCGACCCCGATCCGTACCGGGCGCCGGGCGAACACGCGTCGGAACCGCTCGCGGTCCCGAGACGGCGCCGACATGACGAGGGCGGCCGCGAGAGCGAGCACGACTGCGGCGTCGGGGAGGTAGCGCAGCGTCTGCGAGAGCTCGAGGGCGGTGTCGGTGCTGCTGCGATTCCAGCTGACCAGGGCCTGCGCGAGCACCACGTATCCGATCGCGACCACGACGATCGCGCCCGCACCACGTCGCGACCACAGTGCGGTTCCGACGAGTCCGACGACCACGATCCAACCGAGGACGATCCAGCCGGGCGCGGGAACCGCGAACGGCGGACTGGGGATCCAGCGATCCCACGTCCACGGCCCGCCCACGATGCCGGGGACGACGCCGCTGTCGATGGCCCGCCACGTCAGCCGGGCTGCCTGACCGAGGGAGTGTTCGCCGGCGCCCGGTCGGGCGACGACACCGAAGATCACCGCCCACACCGCCGTCACCCCCAGCAGCGACAACCACAGCGCCTTCCCGCGGCGCAGCACCTCGGGTAGGGCGCGCGTGGGTTCGTCGGGCCGCCGCGCGAGCTGGGTGAGGCGGACGCAGAGGATCGCCGCGGCGAACGCGATCGGCAGGATCAGTGCCGACTTCTCGAAGAAGGCCAACGCGACAGCGCAGACGATCGCAGAACGGATGACGATCGTGCGGGGACGGGTGGTCGGCCGGTCGGGGTCGAGCGGTCCGCGCACCAGCAGGATCGCGTCGGCCACGACCCACGCCATCGCCGCCTGCAGCGGCAGCGTGTTCAGCCCCGACGCCCACCACGCGAACGACGGCACGGTCAGCGGGGTGAAGAGATAGAAGGCCAGGGCCGCGAGCGTCGCGACCCGCGCTCCGGTGACGACCAGCAGCATCCGCGCGACCGCCACCGAGGCGATGAGTTGGCCGACGAGCAATGTCGCCGCGGCCACCGGCCAGCTCAGCGGCGCGAGGACGGTCGCGATGCCGGCGACCGCGAACGCCGCGGGCATGAAGTGACCGTCGTGGTTGTGACCCAGGAACGCCCACGAGCCGATGGGGTCGGAACCGGCCCGTCCGATGAGGACGAGGTCGTCCCAGTAGAAGTCGCCGCGGGCGGCCACCCAGGTCCGGAGCGCCAGCTGGGCGACGATCAGGACCGCCACCGCGACACCGATCCTGCGACGTCGCGACCACCCCGCCGGACCGGCGGCGTCGGTGTCGGGGACGTCGGTGCCGGGAGCCGACCGCAGGAGTGCGGTGGAAAGCGCCATGGCCCAGTAGTACCAGTTCGCGCGCGGTGTTCGACATGGTGACCGGCACGTAGCCCCGGTCATGGCAAGATCGGCCGGGTGGAGCACCCCGACGCCGATCAGCCGATCGACCTGAGCCAGTACAACCTGTCGTCCGAGGTCGACGACCTCCCGGACGAGATCGACGATCTCCGCAGCGAGATCGATCGGCTCGACGCGATCATCCTCGGCGCCATCAAACGGCGCACCGCAGTGTCGAAGAAGGTGGGGCGCACGCGGATGGCCTCTGGCGGACCGCGCCTGGTCCACAGCCGCGAGATGAAGGTCCTGCAGCGCTTCTCCGAACTCGGCCAGGAGGGCCACACCCTCGCGATGCTCCTGCTCCGACTGGGCCGCGGACCACTCGGTCGATGACCTCGTCGGACGATGCCCGGGCACCCCGACGCGAGAACGTCGTGTTAGTCCACTGGCACGACCTCGGCAGGCACCTGGCCTGTTACGGCGCGCAGGGTGTCACGAGCCCGCACCTCGACGCGCTCGCCGCGCAGGGCATCCGACTCACCGACGCCCACGCCGCCGCCCCGCTGTGCTCACCGGCGCGCGGTGCGTTGTTCAGTGGCCGCTACCCGCATTCGAACGGTCTGGTCGGCCTGGCCCACCACGGTTTCGAGTACCACGACGACGTGCGCACACTGCCGCAGCTCCTGACCGAATCCGGTTGGCAGACCGCGCTGTTCGGGATGCAGCACGAGAGCAGTGACCCGTACCGTCTCGGGTTCGAGGAGTTCGACGTCTCGGACTCGTTGTGCGACCACGTCGTCGAGCAGTCGCAGCGCTGGCTACGGGATCGCACCGATGACCGCCCGTTTTTGCTGACCGCGGGCTTCTTCGAGACCCACCGGCCCTACCCTGCCTCGGACTACCAGCCGGACGATCCGGAGTCGGTGACCGTCCCCGGGTTCCTGCCGGACGCGTGGCCGGTGCGCGAGGACATCGCCGGCCTCCAGGGGTCGATCACCAAGGCCGACGCCGCGGTTGGACGTCTGCTCGCGACCGTGCACGAACTGGGACTCGACGACTCGACGTGGATCGTGTTCATCACCGACCACGGGGTGGCCTTCCCGCGTGCGAAATCCACGCTGTACCAGGAGGGCACGGGCGTCGCGTGCATCATCCGGCCACCCGCCGGACGTGGTGTCGCGCCCCGTGAGTACGACGATCTGTTCAGCGGCGTCGACGTCACCCCGACGCTCCTCGACCTGCTCGGTGTCGACGTTCCCGAGGCGATGGAGGGGTTCTCCCACGCCGACGAGCTCATCGCCGCCGACGCCGCGCCGGTACGCGCGGAGTTGTTCACCGAGAAGACCTATCACGACAATTTCGACCCGATCCGGGCCGTGCGGACCACTCGCTACAGCTACATCGAGAACTACGCCCGCCGGCCCGCGCTGAGCCTGCCGCTCGACATCCTGGACAGCCCCTCTGCGCGCGCGCTGGACGGTTCGCAGGACTTCCCGCGGGCCGAGCGCGAACTCTACGATCTCGACACCGACCCCTACGAGCGGACGAACCTCGCCGAGGATGCCGCGTACGCCGAGATCGTGGCCGATCTGTCGGATCGGTTGCACCGGTGGCGCACCGACACCGGTGACGATCTGCCCGCCGAGGAGGTCGGCAACCGGATCGCCCACGAGTTCATGGCGCGTCATCACCAGCAGTTGTGAACCGATCCGGCGCGCCAGGACCAGAGGTCACTGCCCTCACGCCGCCCTCGAGGCGAACAACGCGAGCTCCGAGAGCACAGCACCGACAACTGACGGTGCCGACTGCGTCGACAACACCCACTGGCGCCATGGGTTGCGCGTAACCACATGCCGACTGTGTGGAAACGGGTTATCGAGTGTGCTCACCACCCGAGGTGACCTCACCCCAAAAACAACGCACACTCGATGACACGGTTCCGCACCGTCGGCGTCCTCAAGTCCACCACCACGCACGTCGAAAGCCGCCGACAGTGCGGAAAGCACGCATCGAGTGTGCGCTCTGTTCACAACACAACTCACGCCGCGCCGCCAGCACACTCGATGGCGCTTTCCACCCAGTCAGCCCGAGGGTGCCGACTGTGTGGAAACGGGGCATCGAGTGTGCTCACCACCTGACGCACGGCTCACCCACAAACAACGCACACTCGATGACACGGTTCCGCACCGTCGGCGGCTTTAGGACCGCCACCACACCAGACGAAAGCCGCCGACAGTGCGGAAAGCACGCATCGAGTGTGCGTTGTTTGCAACAGAACTCACGCCACGCTTCAAGCACACTCGATGGCGCTTTCCACACAGTCAGCGCGTGGGTTGCGCTGTTGAAGGGGTCAGCGTGACCGGGCGACTGTGCGAAAACCTGTGTTGCCTGAGGATGATTCGACCGTGTTGTGGGAGCGTGCCGCCACTCGGTATCTCGAGCAGTACGAGTCGTCGCACAGGTACGACCCTCCCCGCAGCACGCGGGACGCCCCGCGGTCGGGGCCGGTCGGATCCTGGCGCGGTGAGTGGCGGTAGTACCGCGGATCGTAGCGATCGGCACACCACTCCCACACGTTGCCGACCGTCTGCCACAACCCGAAACCGTTGGGCGCGAACGATCGGACCGGCATGGTCGGGATGACCCCGACACCGATCCCCTGTTCGGCCGGGAACGGTGCGCCCCAGAGGTCGGGAGCGTAGATGGCACACCGCCGGACGCCGGACGCATCGACGAGCTCGTCGCCCCACGGGAACCGTGCCCCGTGCAGACCGCCGCGCGCGGCGTACTCCCACTGCGCCTCGGTCGGCAGCGACCGCCCCGCCCAGTCGCAGTAGGCCTGCGCGTCGACGAACGACACGTGCACCACCGGATGATCGGCACGCGTGGCGATGTCGGAACCGGGGCCCTCCGGGTGCGCCCAGTCCGCGCCGCGCACCTCGACCCACCACGGGGCGGTGGGCGCACGTCCGACCACGGTCGAGTCATCGGCCACCAGGGCACCGAACACCGCGGAGGTCCCTGCCCGTTCGGCCGACGTGCGATACCCGGTGGCATCAACGAACGCGGCGAAGTCCGTGGTGGTCACCGCGGTCTCGTCGATGACGAAACCGCTCAATTCAACGACGTGCAAGGGCAACTCGCCGTCGGCGCGCAGGCCATCGCCGTGTGCGTCGCCCATGACGAACGTGCCGGCGGCGACAGGACGTTGGTCGACCTTGTGGAGACGACCCGTGTCGACCCCGCGACCGGTCGCCGCGCCGACATCGTCCGGCGGCAGCGACCCGCGTCCGGGCATGCAACACGCGTCGCTCATCGCGGGGTCAGTTCCGGGTCAGGGGGTAGCCGTAGGCCTCGGCATCGGCCCGGTACCGCCGCACCCATTCCGCCGACCGCCCGTCGCCCTGACGTTTGAGCGGCGGAGGCGGCGCCAGATCCGGATCGAGACCCAACGCGGTGAGCACCGAGGCGGTCGTCGCCTGCGGCGCCCGTACCAGCTCGGCGAACTCGACACGGATCGGATCGATGGCCTCGTCGCGGAACCAGCGGTCCCAGGCCTGTTGCTGCGCAGCCAGTTCCGCGGCGAGATGGGCGATCGCGCCGGCGTGATACCGCGCGGCGTCGTCCCGATCGGCGCCGGCGGTCACCGTCGGACTGCCACCGGACGGGTCGTCGACCCACGTCTGGGTCTGGACCGCACGCCACATCGACACCGCCTGTTCGGCCACGTCATCGCGATTGACCAGAATGTAGGTCGGTTCGACGCCGAGCAGGGCCCGGATGGCGGTGCGCAGGCCACCGTTGGCGTCGAGTCCGCTCGCGTGCTCGATCAACAGCGGGGTCTGGTTCCACATCAGCTTGCCGCCCCACACACCGTTGGGTGTCGTACCCGCGTCCAGTATGTCGTCGCGCCACCGCTGCGCCGACCGCTCGTCGGGACGGCCCGCGACCGCCGGGTGCAGCAGTGCGCGCACACCATCGGGATCGGGGCCGGCGTAGTCGGAGAACCAGTCCTGCGACTGGGGCGGCAGACCGGTGTCGGGCAGGTCCTCGAAATACTCGGCCGGACGACCCGCGACCCCGGTCGCGGCCAGCGACGCCACCAGCAGGGTGCTGCCGCTGCGTTGGCTCGCGCACACCAGATAGGCCTGGTTCACAGCGGTCATGCGCCCAATATATGGACTCTGCGTCGGTGTGTTCGTCTCGGCAGGCGGTACTGCGCAGCGTGGTTCGAACTCGCCGCCCTCGCGCCGGGACCGGCCCACTAGTGTTGAAAGCGACAGCCACGAGCCGCACGCGCTTCACGAAGGGTCCATCCATGACCAGCGACACCGAGCACGGCCACGACAACCACGCCGCGACCGACATCACCGGCACCCATGCCTGGCAGGAACTGTCGGCTCACCAGGGTCACGTCTACGCGATGCACCTGCGCGAGGTCTTCGCCGTCGACCCCAAGCGCGGCCGCGACCTCGTCATCGACGTCGGCGACCTGCACATCGACTACTCCAAGCACCGCGTGCTGCGCGAGACCATCGACCTGCTGCTCTCGCTGGCCCGCGAGGTCGACCTCGAGGGCAAGCGCGACGCGATGTTCTGGGGCGAGCACATCAACACCTCCGAGGACCGCGCCGTCCTGCACACCGCGCTGCGCCTGCCCGCCGAGGCGACGCTGAAGGTCGACGGCCAGGACGTCGCCGCCGACGTGCACGGCGTGCTCGACGCGATGGGCACCTTCACCGACTCGCTGCGCAGCGGCGAGTGGAAGGGGCACACCGGCAAGGCGATCCGCACCGTCGTCAACATCGGTATCGGTGGCTCGGATCTGGGCCCGGCGATGGTCTACCAGGCGCTGCGCCATTACGTCGACACCGACATCCACTGTCGCTTCGTGTCCAACGTCGATCCGGCCGATCTCGTCGGCACCCTCGCTGACCTCGACGCCGAGACCACGCTGTTCATCATCGCGTCGAAGACGTTCTCCACCCTGGAGACCCTCACCAACGCGACCGCGGCCCGTAGCTGGCTGCTCCGCGAACTCGGCATCGACGCCACCGACTCGAACAACCCCGCGGTGGCCAAGCACTTCGTCGCAGTGAGCACCAACGCCGAGAAGGTCTCCGCCTTCGGCATCGACACCGACAACATGTTCGGCTTCTGGGACTGGGTCGGCGGACGCTACTCGGTCGACTCCGCCATCGGGCTGTCGGTGATGGCGGCGATCGGCAAGGAGGCGTTCGGCGAGTTCCTGCACGGGTTCAACGTGATGGACAAGCACTTCCGCTCGGCGCCGCTGCATCAGAACGCACCGGTCATCCTCGGTCTGATCGGGCTCTGGTACAACAACTTCTGGGGCGCCCAGTCGCGCGTCGTGCTGCCGTACTCCAACGACATGGCCCGCTTCGCCGCCTACCTGCAGCAACTGACCATGGAGTCCAACGGCAAGTCGGTGGACTCGGCCGGTCACCACGTCACCACCGACACCGGCGCCATCTACTGGGGCGAGCCGGGCACCAACGGCCAGCACGCCTTCTATCAGCTGCTGCACCAGGGCACGCGCCTCGTGCCCGCCGACTTCATCGGGTTCGGATCGCCCACCGACGACCTGCCGGTGGACGCCGACGGTTCGGGGTCGATGCACGACCTGCTGATGAGCAACTTCTTCGCACAGACCAAGGTGCTCGCGTTCGGCAAGACCGCCGACGAGATCGCCGACGAGGGCGTCGACCCGCATGTGGTGGCGCACAAGGTGATGCCCGGCAACCGTCCGTCGACGTCGATCCTCGCCCCGGAGCTGACCCCGTCCGTGCTCGGCCAGCTGATCGCGCTATACGAACACCAGGTGTTCGTCGAGGGTGCCATCTGGGGCATCAACTCCTTCGACCAGTGGGGCGTCGAGCTGGGCAAGACCCAAGCCAAGGAACTGCTCGCCGTCATCGTCGACGCGGCCGCACCCGCCCCGCAGGACGACTCGTCGACCGACGCGCTGGTCCGCTGGTACCGGGAGCAGCGCGGACGCGACGCGTAACACCCCTCATGACGCCTGCCCGGTTGTCGGTGGTCGACGACATGTTCTACCGCGGCCATCACGGTCGCGGGGTCGAGGTGGTCATGCAGGGCATGTGGCGGTTCGACGACCGCCTCGAGCCCGCTGAACTGGTCGATTTCCACACGATGCTTGCCGCGAGTCCCCTCACCCGTCGGGTCATCTCCCCCCGGGTGCCGTGGGCACGTCGGTACTTCGTCGACGGCGCGGTGGTCGCCCCCCTGCGATTCGACCCCACCCCGATCGCCGCGGACGGGATCGTGGCGTGGTCCGACGAGCACGCCGAGGCACGCCTCGACGTCGACACCGGTCCGGCCTGGGACCTCGCGCTGACGCACGTCGAGGGCGGCGGGTCGGTGGTGAGTCTGACCTGTTCGCACCTGGTCTCCGATGGGCTGGGGTTGGTGTCGGAGGCCGACACCGCCTCCGGCGGGCCCGCACGCCCGGCGCCGAGACGGCAGCGTCCCGTCACGACCAGAGCGCCGCGTCTGTCCGACGACATCGCCGACGCCGTGTGGCTGTGGGTCCACGTGATCACCGGCATCCTGCGCGCGCTCCTGCGCGGGTGCGTCGATCCGCGGGTGCGCGCCGAGCTGATCGGCGCGCTCCGACCCGACCCGGCGCGTCCCGCCACCCCGTCCAGCACCACCCCGTCGGCCACCACGGCGATGCGGACCGGTCGGCAGGCGACCGCCGTGGTCGATGTCGACGCGGCCGAGTGGGATCGCTACCTCACCGACACCGGGGCGACCTCGACGGCCGTGGTCGCGGCACTCGCCGCGGACATCGTCGGGGAACTGCGCGGGCCGGGACGTGTCGACACCGTCGTACCGATGGCCGACGGATCCGGTCAAGGCCTGACCGTGGCCGAGGTCGCCGTCGACGTGGGCGCCGACCCGGCGACCTGTGCCGCCGACCTGCGGGCCGCCTACGCCCGTGCCGGATCGGGTCGCGGGCTCGGCCCGCCCGGCGGCATGCCCGCCGAACTCCTGCAGCTGCTCGGTGACCGTCTCGCGCACGCGCTGGTGCCCGATCCCGGAGGTCGCGACGCGCTGGTGTCGCCGTTGGGTGACCTCGGTACCGGCTTCGACGAACTCGCCGGTCATCGGTCGCGCGGACTGGCCGTGCGCTCGGCCTATCCACGATCCGACGACGCGGGGGCGGCGCAGTCGTCGACGCTGCTCGGCATCTGGTCGGCCCGCAACTGCGGACGTGTCGTGCTGTCGCTGGTCGCCAGGACCGACCCCTCCGGACGGTCCCCCGCTGACCTGGCGCGCAGCGCTCTGGCTCACCGGGGACTGACCGCCACCATCTGGTGAGACACGCCACGCATCGCGGGCGGTGGGCCTCGGTCTCGGCTCGACATCACAGACGAAATCCGTATCGTCGGGCAGATGACCTCGACCGCACTCGCCTTCGAATGGACCGAAACAAACCGAATGTGGCTGATAGAGAACCCGATCCGCATCGTCGCCTATGTCGTCGCGGGCCTGGTGGTCCGCTTCTTCCTGCACCGGGTGATCGACCGGGCGACCCGCCGACCGGTCAGCGCCGGGACCGACGACCCGGGCGCGTCACCGGCGTTGATCCGTCACCTACGCGACCGCACGCCCAAGGCGCTGCGCGACCCGAAGGTCATCGAACGACGGCAGCAACGCGCCGAGACCATCGGATCGGTCCTGAAGTCCTGCGTGTCGATCGTCCTGCTGCTGTGGGTCGTGCTCTCGATCCTGAGCGTGTTGGGCGTCAACATCGCGCCGTTCATCGCCTCGGCCGGACTCGTCGGCCTCGCGATCGGTTTCGGCGCCCAGAACCTCGTCAAGGATTTCGTGTCCGGGGTGTTCATGCTGCTCGAGGACCAGTACGGCGTCGGTGACATGGTCGACCTCGGTGAGGCGTCCGGTGAGGTCGAAAGCGTCGGGCTGCGGGTCACCACGATCCGCGACGTCGACGGGACCGTCTGGTACGTCCGCAACGGCGAGATCATCCGGGTCGGCAACATGAGCCAGGACTACGCCGTCGCGCGGGTCGAGATCCCGGTCGCGCCCAACACCGACATCGACCAGGCCCAGCGCGTCGCGCTCACCGCGGCCCAGGATGCGGTCTCGACCGCCCCGACCTCGACGTCGGTGCTCGGAGAACCCGAGATGCTCGGCGTGCAGGAGGTGTCCGCGTCGATGATCACGCTGCGGATGCTGATCAAGACCCAGCCGAACGCCCAGTGGGCGGTCGCGCGAGTGGTCCGCAAGAAGGTCCTCGAGGCCTACGACTCCAACGGGATCGTCATGCCCGCATTGGCCGGGGCGGTCGGCGTGGGCGGACCCGGCGGGGCCGAATAACCCGACACCGGGCGGTGACCGCTTACGCTGCTCCCATGACGATGACGGTGAGAGCGGCCACCTCCCGGACCGCGCTGGTCGCGACGGTGCTCGCGGTGACCGCACTGGCGGCGGCGTGCACATCAGGTTCGGGGTCCTCGGACCCGACGACCTCGGCCCGGCCGAGCACGTCGGTGCCGGTGTCGGCGGCGGTGGTCGCACCCACCGGACCGGCCCAGCGGACCGCGGCCGCCACCGCGCTGAAGTTCGGCGAGAGCGCATTCCTGCCCGCCGACGCGTTCCGCCCCAACGGCCAGCTCGCGATGTTCACCGTCACCGGGATCGAGCCGGGCGTGGCCGGGGAGCTACCGGAGTCGGTGACCCACGGTGGCGTCCCGTTCTACGTCCACGTCACGGTCACCCAGCTGGGGACGCGGCAGCTCGACGTCCCGTCGACCGTCGGGTTGGCAGGCAGCGCGGACGGTCGCACCGCGACGTTGACCGAGACACCGCCGGACGGCTTCGGCAAGTGCGTCGCCGCCACCGCACCGAAGGACCTGGGCCGCGGCAACTCGTATGCGACGTGTTTCGTCGCGGTCGCCGACCCGGACACCGACCTCACCCGCGTCGTCTACTGGGCGCAGACCACCACCGATCCCGAGTTCGACTACAAGGCCGCCCCGGTGGTCTGGTCGGACGGGTCACCCGCACCGGTCGCGTCGTCCTCGGCGCCGGCGCCCGCACCCACCAGCTGAGTCAGCTGTAGTGGTGTGAGCGGGTCCGGACGGTGTTGCCGCCCGAGCGTTTCGCCTCGTACATCGCGGCGTCGGCGAGGTCGGTGAACAACACCGTCGACATCACCGACTGACGGCCGGGGATCCGGCCGGAGAAGTGCACCACCCCGACGCTGGCGGTGACCGGTGGGTCGCTGACCGCGGAGATGGTGTGCAGTACATGGTTGGCCAGCCGGGTCGGTTCGGTCCAGCGCAAACTGTCGGCCACCACGAACTCGTCGCCGCCGATGCGTGCGACGACCCCGCTCGCCCCGACCGCGACGCGGAGCCTGGCGGCGATCTCGGCCAGCACACGGTCGCCGTAACGGTGCCCGTACTGGTCGTTGATCTCCTTGAAGTTGTCGAGGTCGGCCACCAACACCGCGAGCCCGTGGGAGTTCTGCCGGTCCATCGTGCTGATGCGCTCGAGTGCCCGCTCCAGGCCGCGGCGGTTGAGGACGCCGGTCAGCGTGTCGACCTCCGACGCCGCGGCGTCCGAGGCGAGCACCTCGAGCATGAACTGCGTCGCGATCGGGATGGCGATGCCGACGAGGACGGCCTGGATCACCGCGATGGCCACGCTCGACACGGTCCCCTGGTCGTCGCCGAGCATCAAACCCGACAACGTCCCGGCGACGACCAAGGTGAACGCGATGTGTGCGGTGAGCATCCTCGCCCCGTGGAAGAAGGCGATGTACCCGCCGACGAGTCCGAACAGCGCGCAACCGTTGAGTCCGCCGATCCGTTCCTCCTGCGCCAGACACCCGAGCGCGATGGCGACGTCGGAGACGACCACCCACCAGCGCGAACGGCTCACCGACGGCCACGGCAGGAACAGCCACATCATCGACAACGCGATACCCAGGATCGAGGCGACGACCGCGGCGACGACGTAGCCGGTCTCGGGCCGGGTGGTGGCGTCGATGAGGGTGACGACCGGGACGAGCGTGACCGTCCCGGCGGAGATCGCGAGCAGGACCCGGGTCGGCTCGACCAATTGCCGGTCGGCGAGATAGCTGCCGAACCAGTCGAACTGGTCCTGACGGTTCCACCAGTGCGAGAGGGCCCACCCCAGCTGGGCCAGTCCCACCCCGAAACGGATCACGCCCGGCTCCGAACGGCTGATCGCGAGTCACTCCCCCTCTGTCCCGGCGGAGGCCCCACCCCCCACAGGCTGCACGAACTGCAGTGATGTGCCACAAAAATACACTGTCGCCCCGCTGACCGGGCTCAGACCAGACGACGCGCCAGCGATGCGGGCAGATGACGCAGCGCCGCGTCGATACCGATCCACGGCCAGGTGGGGACGACGGCACGCGCGGGTTCGCGTTCGATGGCCGACACCAGGGCTGCGACGCCCTTGGCCTGACTCGTCATCAGGGCGGTCTTCACACCGGCGTTGATGTCGGTCTGGATGTAGCCGGGCAGGATGACGCTGACCGTGATCGGTGACGAGGCCAGTTCTGCCTGCAGCCCCTCGCCGAGCGCCGAGAGCCCTGCCTTCGACGCCGAGTACGCCGCCTGGGCCTTCGGGAGTCCGCGGACCGCGCTCATCGAGCTGATCAGCACCAGATGCCCGTGCTCCTGCGCCCGGAAGATCTCCATGGCCGCCTCGATCTGGGCGAGCGCCCCGATGAGGTTGGTGGTGATGGTCTCGATGTTCGCGTCGGCGCGGCCGGTGCCCAGCGGGGCACCCTTGCCGAGGCCGGCGTTGACGACGACCCGGTCGAGCCCGCCGAGTTCGTCGTGCAACGCGCGGAAGACGGTGGGCACCGCGGCGGTGTCGGTGACGTCGAGCGCGGCGGTCGCCACCTGGGCGGCCGTCGGGCGTAGCTCGTCGGCGAGCGCGTCGAGCCGGTCGGCCCGTCGGGCACAGAGCGCGAGTGACCGTCCCTTGTCCGCGAAGGCCCGGGCCATCCCCTCGCCCAGTCCGGAGCTCGCACCGCTGATCAGGATTCTCGATCTCGTCACGTCGGTGAATCTACCGGGGCCATCCGACGTGGGTTCACCGCGCGCTGATCGGGTTCGACCGCACGACGCCGGTACCGGGGAGTTGCGCGACGAAGGTGCCGTCGCCCCACCGCGACGCCACGCCGGGGACCGGGAAGTCGGTGGTGACGTCCTGGGCACCCGAGGCCAGTGCCACCGCGACCCGACTGTGCTCGTCGTTCTTCACCGTCGACATCGGCTCGTCGGCACGTGTCCGCACCAGATACCCCGCCGCCACCAACCGGCGGATCTCGTCGAGGTGTGGCCCGCGCGGGTCGTTGACCATGGTGACGGCCGCGTCCGGCTGACCGACCGCGCCGCGGGTGAACACCGGCGCCGTCCGCAGTCCCGGGTGCAGGCGCAGGTACTCCGCCCGTAACCGCGACGGGGCTCCCGGCTCGCTCGACGCGTTGTCGAAGAAGAACATGACCCGCCCGCGCGCGCTGCCCAGCGTCGGCCACCCACCGGCCCGGACCGACTGTTCGACCGTTCGGCCCGGCTGCCGGATCGAGTCGGGGGTGATCAGGTCCTGGGGTCGAAACGTCTCGGCGATCTCCCGGTCGAGTTCGGTGAGCTGCGTGCGGTCCCATGCGGGGACGTCGACCCCGCCGAGGCGTCGGGCGGTCGCGTCGGTCGACTTGAGCTCGAGCTGGATCAGGATCGGGGTGTGTCGGGGGTGCGAGTCGGAGAACGCACGGATCTCACCCAGGCAGCGGCGCAGGCTGATGCAGCTGGTCCGGTAGTCGACGTCGGCGCTGTGCAGCACCTTGATCCCCGGGCGGCCGTACTCGGGGTCGGTGAGCGGGCCGTGCCCGGCGAGTCTGCGTACCAGCGGGTATCGGTAGCGGCCGCCGGTCGGATCGGGATCGAGGTCGAGCTCCACGGCGCGGATCCGCTGGTCGCCGAGCTGGTCGGTGAGGCTCGCGTGCTGGTAGCGGAACCCGTCGGCGGACGACCCCGCCAGCGACGTCGGGAGCTCATCGGTGGCGGGCATCTGGTGATAGCTGTTGTGCGTGCCGATGAACTGGATCTGGTTCAGCCGCAGGGCGTCGGTGACCGGCGGGAGATCACGCGCGACGGCCGGACCGGTGGTCGCGGCGAGGCCGGTACCGAGCAGGGCGGAGACCAGGAGCAGGACGGCACGACGTCTGATGGCAGGCACCCGTCCATCTCGACGCCCGCACATGAGGTGACGGGATCATCGACGCGGCGCGCGCCTGACAAGTTAGTGACCTTTGCGAACCTTGTTGGTCGTACGGCGACCTCCGGGTCGGACGGTGTTCACTTCAACAGCTTCGACATCCGACGGTCGGCGAGGATCTTGCCGCCGGTCTGGCACGTCGGGCAGTACTGGAAGGACCGGTCGGTGAACGAGACCTCGCGGACGGTGTCGCCGCACACCGGGCACGGCATGCCGGTGCGCGCGTGCACCCGTAGACCCGATCGCTTCTCCCCCTTCATCGTCGCCACCTCCTGCCCCTCGAGGCGGACGGTGGCGTCGGTCAGGACGCCGTGCATGGAGACGAACAGCAGGTCGACCTGCTCGTCGGTCAATGCCTTCGCCGACGCGAACGGCGACAGTTTGGCGGTGTGCAGGATCTCGTCGCTGTAGGCGTTGCCGATCCCACTGATGGTCCGCTGGTCGGTGAGGACGGTCTTGATGCGCGCCGAGGTCCCCTTCAGCACCCCGCCGAATTCGTCGCGCGTCAACGTCATCACGTCGGGTCCGAGCGTCGCGATGCGTTCGACCTCCATCGTGTCGCGCACGATCCAGACGGCGAGCCGTTTCTGGGTGCCCGCCTCGGTGACGTCGAAGCCCTCGCCAGGCAGACCGCAGTGCACCCGCAGCGCGATGGGCCCCTTGCCGCCAGGCCGCGGCGGCGTCGGCGACAGGTTCGACGACCAGCGCAACCAGCCCGCGCGTGAGAGATGGATGACCAGGTGGATCACGTCGACCGTGCCGTCGGTCGGTGGCCCGTCGGCGGGATCGGTGCTGATCACCAGGTACTTGCCGATGCGGGTGACCCCGACGACGACCCGCCCGGCCAGCGCCGAGTACGGCGGGTCGGCGGTCTTGAGCACCGCCAGCGACGCGACGTCCACGCGACGGATCGGCAACCCCGCCGCACGTCCGTCGACGTAGTCGGCGATGGCCTGTACCTCGGGCAACTCCGGCATGGGCTCTAGTCTGCTCTAGTACCTCGCACGCGGAAAGGGATTGATCAATGGGTCCTGCGCGTCGTGAGCCGATCGAGGGTGCCTCGTCGCCGGGCGGTCTCTCCGATGCCGAGCTCGCCGCCCAGATCGCCGAGGGGGCCGGCCGCATCCTGGTGGCGGCGCGTCACGAGTCGCTGCTGCACGGTCGCCTGCTCGGCGACGTCGGCGACGGCGTCGCGCAGGCCTGGATCGCGTCGGTGCTGCGGACGCACCGACCCGCCGACGCGGTGCTGTCGGAGGAGGCGCCCGACTCCCGCGACCGGCTGGGGTCCTCGCGCGTCTGGATCATCGACCCGCTCGACGGGACCCGCGAATACGCCGCCGGCCGCGACGACTGGGCGGTGCACGTGGCGCTGACGGTCGACGGCGAGCCCGCCGACTGCGCGGTGTCGTTGCCGGCGACCGGGGAGGTGTTCCGCACCGACACCGTCGTCGCACCGGCGACACCGTCGGGCCGGCTGGTGACGTCGCGGTACGGCGGCTCGTACGAGGCGGCGTTGGTGGCGAATCGCCTGTCGCTCAGCGCGTACTCGGTCGGTTCCGCCGGCGCGAAGGCCATGGAGGTGGTCCGTGGCGACGCCGACGTATACGTGCACGCGACCGGGCAGTACGAGTGGGACAACTGCGCGCCGGTCGGTGTCGCACTGGCCGCCGGTCTGCACTGCAGTCGTATCGATGGTTCACCCCTGATCTACAACCAGCGCAGCTCGTACATGTCGGACTTCCTGATCTGCCGCCCCGAACTCGCCGCCGACATCATCGAGATGCTCGCCTTCGTGTTCTGAGGTGGCGACTCACACTGTGAAGTTGTCAAGGTGCTGATGCGGTCCCGCCGGGGCGGGTGCACGTATTCGGGTGGTCTGGGTTGCGGCTCTGGGGTTCAGGCGGCGATGGGGTCGTCGAGTCGCATGGTTCGTCGGTTGTAGCTCGGCAGCGGTCGTCGTTGTGGGTCGACGGTGGCGGGTGGGATGAGCCAGGGGTGTCGGTCGGCGCCCATGACGATCTCCCAGCCGGCGTGGTGGACGTCGCACCAGGAGGCGGGTGCTCCGCATTTGATGCAGCCGCGGTCCCGCAGGAGGACGACTTTGCGGGCGGCCCCGGTGAACAGGCGTGGTTCGGGCGCGGCAACGGAGACCGGTGCTCCGTTGAGGTCGAGGCCGACGCCGGCCAGCCGTGCGTCGCACGAGAGGAGTTTCGCGGACAGTTGCGTGATCGGCCCCATCCACGTCAGCGACGCAGTGCCGGCGGTGAGGGTGGTGGTGTCGACCTCGACGGGGATGGTCACCAGGATCTCGGTGCGCGGCGGCCCCGACAGCGCATCGGGAGCCAGTCCGCGAGAGCCGACTTCCAGTAGCTGCGCGAATGCGTCCGCGCGGCGGCGAGTGGCGGGCCGAAGGTCGTCGGAGCCGTCGGGCTCAGGTCGTGGGCGCGATGCGGTGTCGAGTGCGGTGATCAGGCGTTCGCCGGTCAGTGCGTCGAGCTCGAAGGTCCCCCGGAGTCGTCCGTCATCACCGGCCCGCCAGTCCAATTCGTTGAGTGTCGAGTCCTCAGCCGGGGGTACGCGGTCCGCATCGCCACCGTCGCCGGGGTTGTCCACGGTCACGTCGATCGCGACTGCGCGTGCCCGCTCGACGATCTCCGCGGGCGCGGTCCCGGCGACCGCGTGGCCGATCAAACTGCCCTCCAGCGCGGCGATCGCCTCAGAGTCGACAGACTCTCCGGTCCGCCGCACGACATGGTCCACACCGCGAGCTACAGCATCGAGGTGCTCAGCCGACACCGACCCGTTGCGACTGTGGCGCGCCAACCGCGGTAACACCTGGATCGCCCGCCCGAGCCGGATCAACCTGGACGCGACAGCGGGAGCCAGACCGTTGGCACACAACAACTCCCGCAACGACATGCCCGACCGCTTCGCGGTACCGACGCGCTCGGCCTGCGCCGTCAACCGCGCCAACACATCATCAGCCACCGCCCGCAACGCAACAGCACCTCGGATCGCCTCGACGATCTTCTCATCGACATCGTCGACAACTGTGTTCCTGCAACTGTATTGATCGACCAACTCGTTGGCGATCTCGATCAGCGTCCCCCGACTCATGACTCCATCGTACACATGTTCGAACGAAGCGCAACGGTTGAATACGGTGAATGTTGTTGAACTACAGCGGATTCAGATTATCCACAGATCATGGAACGTCCACAGGTGCGTCCGTCGCGGACGCCCGAGCCACGCGCCGATTTCCTCCGCACTCGGGTCAGCCGGCCAACTGCTGATCACCGTTCGCCTCGATGTTCGCGCGCACGTCGTCCATGACGGCCTCGAGGTGGCTGCGCGTCACGAGCAGCTCGTCGATCTGTTGCGTCAGTCGCCGGTGTGCGTCGGACAACCGGTCCATCGTCGTGGGCGTGGTGACACCGGTGTGCACGCACGGCAGCATCTCCTCGATGTCGCGTGTCGGGACACCGGCGTCGAGGAGACAGCGAATGGTCTCCACCCGCTGCTGCGCCACGGTGTCGAACTCGCGATGCCCGCCACCGGTCCGACGTGAGGCGATCAGGCCGCGCTCCTCGTAGTACCGCAGTGACCGCACCGACGATCCGGTGCGCGTGGACAATTCACCGATCCGCATTCCGACTCCCTGTTATCTAGATCACAGCCTGAGGACTTGAACCTCACATCGATGTCAGATCCTACGCTCGAGCCATGAACCTACAGAACTCGACAATCCTGATCACCGGAGCCAACCGCGGAATCGGCGCCGCACTCGTCCACGCCGCACTCGACGCCGGAGCCCGACGGGTCTACGCCACCTCCCGATCCGGCCGCCCGCCCGTGGACGACGACCGCGTCGTGGGCCTGGCCCTCGACGTCACCGACCCCGCATCCGTCGCCGCGGCGTCCGAGAAGGCCACCGACGTGTCCGTGATCGTGAACAACGCGGGTGTCGCTGCGCGGCAGCAGTTGCTGACCGGCGACCTCGAGAAGATGCGGCTGGAGATGGAGACCAACTTCTGGGGCCCGCTTCTCGTGACCCGCGCTTTCGCCCCGGCGCTCGCGCGTGCCGGCGGCGGCGCGGTGGTCACCGTCGCCTCCGTGTTGGCGATGACCGCGTTCGAGGGGGCCGGCTCGTACGCCGCGTCCAAGGCCGCCGCGTGGTCGGCGAACGACGGCATCCGGCTGGAACTGGCGGGGCAGGGGACCCAGGTGCTCACCGCGTTCCTCGCCTCCACCGACACCGACATGATGTCGGGATGGGACGTGTTCAAGAACGATCCCGCCGACGTGGCCGCGGCGATCCTCACCGCCGTTGCCGAGGGCGCCGACGAGGTGTTCGTCGACGACGACTCCCGGACGACCAAGGAGAACCTGGCGTCCCCGGTCGCGATCCGCTATCCCGACCTGGCGGCCGCGCGAGCCCGGTGAGGCCCGGACCCGGCGCGGTGAGCGGCGACGATCAGGGCTTACGGACCAGGTAGATGTCCATGATCCAGCCGTGCCGCGCACGGGCCTGTGCCCGCGTCGTCGCGATCTGCTCCCCCACCTCACCGACCGTGCCGCTGAGCAGGATCTCGTCGGGTGTGCCGAGATAGGCGCCCCACCAGATGAAGTCGCCCGGGTCTGCGGTGTGGCGGAAGGTGCAGTCGGCGTCGAGCATGACGATCTGGTTGCTGTCCACGCCCGACGGTGTCTCGCCGAGGCGACGGCCGGTGGTGATGAGGATCGGTTCGCCGATGCGGTTCATCAGGATCCGGTGTGCGGCGGTCAGCGCCGACGCACTCGTGACCCCGGCGACCACCTCGACGGCCAGCGGCAGCCGACCGCGGTCGACGATCGCGTCGGCGATGCGCAGGGTGCTGTCGTAGAGGCCCGGGTCGCCCCACACCAGGATCCCCCCGACACCGTCGTCGGACAGTTCATCGGTGAGGGCCGCCTCGATGCGGGTGGCGCGGGTGTCGTGCCAGCGCCGCACCTCGGCGTCGTAGTCGGTGGGATTCCGGTCGCGCGGCGGGTCCTCGATCTCGACGAACCGGTAGTTCCCCGCACCCAGGTGTCGGTCGCAGATCTGTTCGCGGACGGCGACCAACGACTCCTTGGTCGCGCCCTTGTCGAGGACGAAGAAGGTGTCGACACCGCGCATCGCGTCGATGGCCTCGATGGTGACCTGACGCGGATCGCCCGGCCCGATGCCGATTATGCGCAGGGTGCGGGTGGTCGCACGGTCGGGCGTGGTCGTCATGGGCGGGCGCGACGCAGTCCGTGGAACCGGGCGGTGACGTCGAGCATCACCGCTCGCGGCAGGACGCGTCGCAGCGCGAACACCACGGGCGCGCGGTTGCCCAACGCGTACAGCGGCTTCGGGTTCGACGACAGCGCCGCGGTGACGATCAGCTCGGCGATCGGGCCGACGTCGAGACCACGCTGCTCGTTGCGACGCGTGGCCGCGGCGACCTTGGCGTAGTCCTCGCGGTAGGGCGAGTCGTCGGCCAGGTGGTAGCTGCGGCGGTCCCCGATGCCGGTGGCGATGGTCCCCGGTTCGACGGTGAGCATCGCGATGCCGAACGGCGCGAGCTCGCGACGCGACGCGTCCGCGAAACCCTTCATCGCGCTCTTGGCCGCGGAGTAGGTGGAACGGAACGCGATCGGGAAGCTCGACAGCATCGACCCCACCATCACCACCACGCCGTACTGCCGTGACCGCATGCCGGGCAGTAGGGCCTTGGTCAGCGCGATGGGCCCGAAGACGTTCGTGGCGAACAACTCCTCGATCGCCGACATCGGCGTGTCCTCGAGCGAGCCCATCAGGCTCGCGCCCGCGTTGTTGATCAGGATGTCGACGTCGCCGGCCTCGCGAGCGCACCGCTCGATGCCGGCGGCGTCGGTCTGCTCGAGCGCGATGTAGCGCACGCCGGTGATGCGGTCCTCCGCAGCGATGCGATCGGGGTGACGGCTCGTCCCGATGACCGTGTGCCCGCGGGCCACGAACTTCTCCGCGACCGCGGCACCGATGCCGCTGGAGGCCCCGGTCACCAGGACCGTCCTCGATCGATCCGTCCGACGGTTGGGCGATGCTCCCGATGCGCTCACGCCGATCACTGTAGGGGCCCGCTGATCCCCACCCGAAAAGAAGTGGCGATCACAGGAATTATCAGGAGATCCTCAGGGTTGGACATGCTCGGTGCGGTTGTTCGTTTCGGTGGGGAAGAAGGTGCGCGATGCTGATCGGGATCGGTCTCGCCGTCCTCGCCGCACTCGGTTACGGACTGTCGTCGGTGATGCAGGCCCTGGGCGCGCGCCAGGCCGCCGCACAGTCCACCGGTGACGGATGGACCACCGAATCGGGCGGTCCCACACTCAAGTCGACGATGGCCGCGGCGCTCACCGGGGTGTTCATCGTCGGCGCGGTCATGGACGTCCTCGGTTTCGCCGCCGGTGCGGGCGCGGCCCGCATGCTGCCGCTGTTCCTCTCGCAGACCATCGTCGCCGGCAACCTGGTGATCACCGCCATCCTGGGGATGTTCGCCCTCGGCATCCGGCTACACCCCCGCGACTGGGCCGCCATGGCGCTCGTCATCGTGTCCCTGTGCCTGTTGGGTACGGCCTCGCACAGTCACGGCGCGACGCAAGCGAGTTTCACCTTCCGGTCCGGTCTCCTCGCCGCGACCCTCGCCATCATCGTCATCTCGCTTCTGGCCGTGCGTCGGATGGGTCGCGCGGGGTCGATCGCGGCGGGCATGGCCGCCGGTCTGCTGTTCGGTGCCATCGCCATGGCCGTCCGGGTGCTCGGTGGCCTGCACCCGTTCTCGGTCGGCACCATCGCGACCGACCCGGCCGCATGGACGATCGCCATCGCCGGTGCGTTCGGCTTCTACCTGCACACCGTCGCGCTGCAGCTGGGCGCGGTCAACGGGTCAACCGCCGCCATGGTGGTCGGCGAGACCGCGGTGCCCGGCATCCTCGGCGTGTGGCTGCTCGGCGACACCACCGTGTCCGGACTCGAATGGCTCGCCGTGGCCGGGTTCGTGCTCGCCATCGTCGGCGCCGTCCTGGTGGCGCTGTTCGGATCGGGCGAGGCGCAACGTTCGGCGGAAGAGAACGAGATCAATGCCGTCGGCGAGGTCATCGCCGCGCCGATCGCACATCGTCACTACAGTTCGTCCGGACGTGGAGCCGACGGTTGACGCCGACGCCGGGCCCGACCGCCATCCATCCACCACCCCGCTACGAAGGACACCCATGACCACCGCGTACGACTTCACCGCCACGAACATCGATGGCGAAGAGATCGATCTCAGCCAGTACCGAGGCAAGCCGCTGCTGATCGTCAACACCGCGTCGCAGTGCGGGTTCACGCCGCAGTACACCGGCCTCGAGGAGCTCAGCAAGACCTATGGCGAGAAGGGCCTCGTCGTTCTCGGGTTCCCGTGCAACCAGTTCGGTCACCAGGAGCCCGGCGACGCCGAGGAGATCAAGAACTTCTGCAACCTGACCTACGACGTCAGCTTCCCGATGTTCAGCAAGGTGGACGTCAACGGCAAGGACGCGCATCCGCTGTTCGCATGGTTGCGGTCGGAGAAATCCACCGTGCTGGGCAGCCGCATCAAGTGGAACTTCACCAAGTTCCTGGTCAACAAAGAGGGTCAGGTCGTCGACCGGTTCCCGCCGACCGCCAAGCCCGCGTCGCTGTCGGGAAAGATCGAAAAGCTCCTCTGACGGACCATTCTCGCTGTCTGCCCTCCTCGATACGGTGAGCGCATGAGCGACCGGTTCCCTGACGACTGCCCCACCCTCACCCGGGACGGCCAGACCGCCGGGTTCAGTCCGTCACCGGACGGGATGGCGTTGTTCGCCTGGTGGCGTGACACCACCGGTGATCACACCGACAGCGAGATGATCGGCGTCTACCCGAGCTACGAAGCCGGGGTCATCGGCGTCCTGCGGGCCATCGCGGCCGACGGGATGGATCCCGATCCCGACGAGGTCACCGTCGAGGCAAAAGCCCTCGAACGCGACTTCACCGCCACGGACTGGATGGGCCTCGGGTTCTGAGTGGATCCGGCCGCGGCCTGTTCTATCAGGTCAGCTGACCGCTCCGGCGGTCGCGACCGGTCGAGCCTCGTCGGCCGTCGACGGGGTGTCCGCGATCGACTGCGGTGATGTCGGGGCCGGCCCGGTCGATGTGCTCGCGGTGGTCGTGGGTGTCGTGGTTGTCGAGGTCGGTGTCGTGCTGGACGGCGTCGATGTGGTCGACCGAGTGCTCGTCGTCGAGCTCGGGGCGGCGGTCGACGTCTGCTCGGTCGACGCGGCGGCATCGGATCGCGGTGTCGACGATGCCGGCGCCTCGGCGGTCGTCGTCTCGGTCGCGGCGACCTGAGAGCTGGTCGGGGCGGGCGACGTGGTCGGCACCGACCGCGCCGCCGCGAGAGCGATCGTGGTCACCGTCCGCGGTGCCGGCGGCGCGAACACCGCGGTGATGGCGGCGACGAGAGAACGCACGAACTGCTGCACCGTCACGGCGAAGGACTGCATCAGGCGTGTCATGGAACGGATGACCAGTTCGACGAGGTTCGGTGTCGGCGACGGGGCGATCTGCGGGTGCGCGGCGATGAAGTCCTTGATGACCTGCGCCGCCGGCTTCGCGGTCCAATCCTCGCGGAACACACCGAAGTTCAGGGTCGACTCGAACTCTCCGCTCGCGTCGCGGGTGGTGTAGACGAACATCGGCCCGGCGTATCCCTGCGCGCTCCACCCGGCGAGGAAATCCTTGATGTAGGCCGCCTGCTGCGCCTCGCTGACGACCGAGGTGGGCA
Source organism: Williamsia maris (assembly GCF_024171815.1). Taxonomy (GTDB): domain Bacteria; phylum Actinomycetota; class Actinomycetes; order Mycobacteriales; family Mycobacteriaceae; genus Williamsia_A; species Williamsia_A maris. Next base: position 541,240 of record NZ_JAMTCJ010000001.1, read on the forward strand.
GCCCGTACTCCGACGCCCAGATCAGCTTGGCCGCGTCACCCTGCGACACCATCAGCGCACGCATCTCGCGGACCTCGTTGATCGGCGATCCGGTGAGCGACGGGCCCTGTGAATACGGCGTCGAGTACTGGTACGGGTGGAACGAGATGGCGTCGAAGTAGTCCTTCGCACCCGCCTCGTACATCGCCTCGAGGAAACTCGGCGAGTCGACCGTGCCCTCCTCCGGCCTGGTGGGGACGGCACCGAGCACTCCGGCGATCACGGTCACCGACGGGTCGACGGCCTTGATCTTCGTGTACGCGTCCTTCAGCAGCGCGGTGTAGCGCACCGGATCCGGGGCCGGATAGAACGACGACGCACCGTTGGGCTCGTTCCAGATCTCGTACGCCGAGATCCGACCGGAGTACCGCTGCGCGACCAGCGCGGTGAAGTCACCGAAGTCGGCCTCGCGCGCCGGCGGGCTGATGACCGGGGTGTCGCCGGGGGTGACCGCCCAGTCGGGCGAGTGTGTGATGACGGCGAGGACGCCCATGTTCCGGGCCTGAGCGGCGGCGATGACCCGGTCGATCTTGCTCCAGTCGTACACGCCGGGATCGGGATTGACGTCGTACCAGGGGATCAGCACCCGCACGTTCGTCACCCCGAGGGACTGCATGGCGTCGAGCGTCCGCTGGACCTGCTCGGGTGAGGCGAAGTAGAGATCGCTGTCGGCGATACCAACCGTGTCCGGCGCCACCGTGATCGCGGCGGCGTTGACGATGTCGTACACCGGGCGGACGTGCGGGACGAGAGCCTGCCCGGCCACGGTGGCGAACACGGTCACCGCCGTGAGCGAGACGACGGTCTTGGCGAACGGGAACGGGCGGGACGGTCGATTCGACACGATGGATCTCCATGGCTCACACGGGTCCGCACGGGGAGAAGTCCTCGGCGTATGGAGCATCTTTACCATCAGAAACGCCCGATTCCGGATCGAAACGGACAACGGGCCGTGGATGCGTCCGAACGGACTACACCATCGAAGTTACTGTCGCTCAACAACATTTGACGTTCTCGGCCGGATGGCGGGCGGTGACGACACGCCCCCGATGTGCCCTCGGCAGGATTCGAACCTGCGACCTACCCTTTAGGAGAGGGTTGCTCTATCCCCTGAGCTACGAAGGCATCTGCGTCGATCACCCGATCGCCACGCGTGGCGAGTCTAACCGACCCCGTCAGGCCCCAACCAGCTCCCGCCGTCGCGGCATGGTGCGTGCCACACCGAACGCGGCGAGCGCCGCGAGCAGCAGGACGACCGTCGCGATGACGAAGGCCAGCGTGTACGACGACCCCAGCACCGGCGTGACGACCAGCGGACCGAGCACCTGACCCACCCCGTAGACCGCGGTCAGGATGGCCGCGGTCCGCGCCACCGGCAGCGCGGCACCCACGGACATGGTCACGGCCGTGATCCCGATGAACGTGCCGCCGAAGAGCACCGCGGCGACCACGGCGGCAGCGGTCGACGAGGCGACCGCGGGCAGCAGGGCCGCGCACGCCTGCACCAGCAGCGCGATGCCCAACGCCCGGTGCCCGCCGATCCGACGGGCGATCGCCGTCCACACCACCACCGACGGGACGACGGCCAGTCCGACCACGATCCACACGATCGGACCGACCGTCGAGGCAGCGGACCCGGAATGTCCGCCCACCGCGGCCACCAGGAACGTGCCGATGACGATGTACCCCAGGCCCTCGAGGAAGTAGGCGCCGAGCAGGAACCGCCACGCGATGTGATGGGGCCGATCCGTCTCGGTCGCGGCCGACGTGACCGTCCCCGCCTCGGGATGGATACGCATCGACGCAATCGGCACCAGCAGCAACCCGGTGACCACCGCCGAGATCAACCAGAGCTGCTGCCAACTCAGGTGCGGTCCGGCGAGCAGCGTGACCAGGCCGCTGACGGCGATGCCCGTGCCGACTCCCGCGAACGCCAGGCTCGTCGACGCACCGGCGTGCCGCGCGCGGGCGACGGTACTGACGCATCCGACGAATATGACCGCGCTGGCCGCGCCGGCCACGAAACGAAGGATCGACAACCACACGACGCCTGCGCCCACCGCCATCAGGGCCTCGCTGGCGACCAGCGCCACCGCCCAGATCCGCAGGTGGGCGGCAGTGTTGATCCGTGGGCGGACCGACAAGGCGACCGCGCCGGCAAGGTATCCCGCGTAGTTCGCGGTCGCGATTGCCGCACCGGAGGTCGTGCTGATCGCGTGGTCGCTGATCATCAGTGGCAACAGCGGCGTGAACACGAACCGGCCGACCCCCATCGAGGCCGCCAGTCCGGCCGCACCGGCCAACGCCACACCCTGCCCGGCCGCCCACCGACCCCGCACCACATCAGTCATGAGCGCCACGGTATTGGTCGCCGTGGTCGATCGGAAATGCCTGGTGAACATCGCCGATAACCTGGACGCATGGATCTCGAGATGCGTCACATGCGGGCATTCGTCGCGCTAGCCGACGAGATGAACTACACCCGCGCCGCCGCCGGACTCCACGTCAGCCAACCCGCCCTGACGCGGACCATCCAACAACTCGAACGCATCCTGGAGTGCGAGCTGCTCACCCGCACGTCACGCACGTTGACCATCACCGACGCCGGCCGCACGTTCGCCGATCACGCCCGTCGCATCGTGACCGACGTCGACGCGGTGCACGACGAGATGCGGATGTCGGCGACGGTGCGGGTCGGCTTCGCGTGGCTGCTGCCGGAGTGGTTCGGCGAGACCACCAAGGGTGTCGAGGCACGCGGCGGACGAATCAGCCTGCACCGCACCGACGATCCGATCCGCGCGCTCACGCGCGGTGACGTGGACGTGGCGATCACCCGCCGCCCGCCCGCTGACCACTCAGGCGCCGACGCATCCATTCGGTATCGGGCCGCGGGGTCCGAGCACCGCCTGCTCGCCGTGGCCACCGCGTCGGAGCTGGCCACCCGGGAAGATCTGCACTGGGACGACCTCGCTTCAGAACCGCTCATCATCAACGTGCTGTCGGGGACCACCACCGAGGACTCATGGGTGCACTCCGACCCCAACCGCGTGATCGTCCGGTGCAACAACTTCGACGAGTGGATCGAGCTGACGGCAGCGGGCCGCGGCATCAGCGCGGTACCCGATGTGGTGCGCGCCCGTGCCCAGCACCCGGCCGTCACCTTCCGCGACATCCCCGGCATCCCCGCCTCGACGGTCCACGTCGCGTGGCGGGATCGGACTCCCCCGCTGCGGTCGGTGGAGCTGTTCCTCGACGTCGCCGTCGGGTGACGCCGCGACACTTCGTCCGCTAGGCTCACGAACTACTTCCGAACCCGAACTCGGCGAACTGGGCTCAGATCGCCCTCCCGAGGCCTTCGCACACCCCTCGTACTGCTGTGTTTCATGGGCGTCACATACCGGAAACGCACTGGCGATCTGTCGCCCCTACCGTCACCAGAGATTTCACTTGACGAGAATCTCGCCCATCCGGGGGGATCGGAATCCAGGAGTTACGCATGAGTGGCAGCATTTCCCGCCGTGAGGCGATCAAGGCCGTGACGGCCCACAGCACGCCGGAGTGCGCCACGGCGCAGGCGCCGCTCGCCGACCTCTTCGGAGTCAACGTCTTCAGCAAGTCGGCCATGAAGGACCGACTGCCCAAGAGTGTGTTCAAGAAGGTCTCGGCCACGATCGACGAGGGCATCGCCCTCGACCCGACCATCGCCGACGTCGTCGCCAACGCGATGAAGGACTGGGCCATCGAGAAGGGCGCGTCGCACTACGCGCACGTCTTCTACCCGCTGACCGGTTTCACCGCCGAGAAGCACGACTCGTTCCTCGAGCCCGACGCGTCCGGCGCATCGCTCGCCGAGTTCCAGGGCAAGACCCTGCTGCAGGGCGAGCCCGACGCGTCGAGCTTCCCCAACGGTGGTCTGCGCGGCACGTTCGAGGCCCGCGGATACACCGGCTGGGACGTCACCAGCCCCGCGTACATCCTGGAGAACCCGGCGGGCAACACACTGTGCATCCCGACGGTGTTCATCTCGTGGACCGGTGAGGCCCTCGACAAGAAGACCCCGTTGCTGCGCAGCCAGCAGGCGATGAGCAAGCAGGCCATGCGTCTGCTGAAGCTGTTCGGCCACAACGACGTCGACACCGTCGTGTCCTACGCGGGTGCCGAGCAGGAGTATTTCCTGATCGACGAGCATTTCTACTACGCGCGCCCCGACATCATGACCACCTCGCGAACCCTGTTCGGCGCCAAGCCGTCCAAGGGCCAGGAGTTCGACGACCACTACTTCGGAGCGATCCCCGACCGGGTGCTGGGCTTCATGATCGACCTGGACCGTGAGCTGTTCAAGCACGGCATCCCGTCGAAGACCCGCCACAACGAGGTCGCCCCCGGCCAGTTCGAGTTGGCCCCGGTCTTCGAACGTTCGGTGCTCGCCCACGACCACCAGCAGCTGATGATGACCATCATGAAGAAGGTCGCCGAGAACCACGGCATGACCTGTCTGCTGCACGAGAAGCCGTTCGCCGGCGTCAACGGCTCGGGTAAGCACGTCAACTTCTCGCTGGGCAACAGCAACCAGGGCAACCTGCTCAACCCGGGTGACACCCCGCACGAGAACGTCCAGTTCCTGGTGTTCTGCGCGGCCATCATCCGCGGCGTGCACAAGTACGGTGGCCTGCTGCGTGCCTCGGTCGCCTCGGCGAGCAACGATCACCGCCTCGGCGCCAACGAGGCTCCCCCCGCGATCATCTCGATCTTCCTGGGCGAGCAGCTGATGGACGTGTTCGACCAGATCGCCAAGGGCGGCGCCACCGAGTCGAAGGAATCGGGCGTGCTCGAGCTCGGCGTCGACAGCCTGCCGCCGCTCAAGGCCGATCCCGGCGACCGCAACCGCACCAGCCCGTTCGCGTTCACCGGCAACCGGTTCGAGTTCCGCGCGCCCGGTTCCAACCAGTCGATCTCCGACCCCATGGTCGCGATCAACACGATCCTGGCCGACTCGATCGACTTCCTGGCCACCGAGCTGGAGACGCTGACCGCCGACGGCACCGAGTTCAACGCCGCCGTGCAGACCGTCCTGCAGAAGGTCATCACCGATCACGGCGCGGTCATCTTCAACGGCGACGGTTACGCCGACGCGTGGCAGGAGGAGGCGGCCTCCCGCGGTCTGAAGAACCTGCGGACCACCGTCGACGCCGTCCCGTTCATGGCCGAGAAGGAGAACGAGGACCTCTTCGAGAAGTACGGCGTCCTCTCCGCCCGTGAGCTCGAGGCCCGCAAGGACGTCATCCTCGAGCAGTACGCGCTGACGATCCTGGTCGAGGCCAAGGAGACCGCCGAGATCGCCAAGACCATGATCCTGCCGACCGCCCTGCGTTACCAGGGTGAGCTGGCGGGTATCGCGGTCAACGTGAAGGCGGCCGGACTCGACGCCACCAACCCGCTGCTGACCGATCTCAGCACCGCGGTCACCGCTCTGGGCACCTCACTGGCGAGCCTGGAGAAGGGCATCGAGGCGTTCCACGGGGACTCCGAGCTCGAGGAGTCGACCTATGCGCTGGAGACGTTGATCCCGGCCATGGCCGAGGTCCGCGTCGCGGCCGACACGTTGGAGTCGCTGGTCGCCGACGATCTGTGGCCGCTGCCGACCTACAACGAGATGCTCACCATCCTCTGATCGACGCGACATCGCCGACGGCGGTGGTCGGACGCAGCCCAACTGCGTACGGCCGCCGCCGTTGTCGTCGGTCGGGAAGGTCACCGGGGTGAGAAGGGTGTTTCAGGCGAAGCTGTCGCTGCGACCGAGATAGGTCAGGTGACCGTCCGGCGACATCGTGACGATGTCACCGGTCCGGTAGAGGATCGACCCGGCGCGGTCGGTCCCGAGATGTGCGGGGTTGGCCACGAAGCGTGTGGCGGTCAGCGCGGCGCTGCCCAGAAAGCCCCGCGCGAGAGCGGGTCCGGTGACGTACAGCTCGCCGGGCGTGCCCGCGGTGACCTCGCGCAGGTCGCGGTCGAGGACGACGAGTCCGGTCGACGCGTCGGAGTCGCCCAGTGCGCCGAGCACCCGTCGATCCGGGGCGGTCCACCGATCGATCAGCTCAGGGGTGCTCCGCCCCTGCCCGGCCACCAGCACCCGCAGATCCGGTAACCCGTTCGGCGACAGCGACTCCGCCATCGCGACGTCGAGGAACGCGTGGGTGACGGCATCGCCGCGCAGCACACGGACGAGGTCGTCGGCGCGGTCGCGGGCTGCGTCGGTCGCGATGATCATCCGCGCGCCGGTCGAGATGGCCAGCAGCACCTCGAGAACCGGGATCGGTCCGTCGCCCGAGGTCGCGTGCAGCATGCGTGAACACTGGTCGACACCGCAGCGCTTTCGTTGCTCGTCGGCGACCATCGACAGCACACGGTTCGACACCGCGACGGCGCGTACGGGTGCGCCGTCGGCGGCGCTGTAGGCGACGTACGCGAGGTGGTCGAGGTCGAGTCGGGCGTGCCTGGCGGTGTCGCGGATCGGCCGGACGCTGAGGCACGCGACGACGGTGCGGTATCCCGTGCCGTCGATCGACATCCATCGGACTGCGCCCGGAGCACCCGGCATGTCCTGTGTGGTCGCCGCGGTGACGAATCCGAATCGGACCCGCGAGTCGGTGAGCACCTGGTGCACGACCGGGTCGGCGGCCCCGTGATCGGCCACCGTGCGGGGATCGACCGTCACGAAGGCGGCACCACTCTTCACGACGGCCCAGATGGCGATCAGTGCGTCGAGGCCACGCGGCAACGCCACGGCAACAACGTCTTCGGGGCCGACATCGCAGGCCATGAGCAACCGGGCCCACTGGTTCGACCGCTGGTCGAGCTCCCGGAACGTGATGGACATCCGGTCCGCGCCGTCGTCGACGGTCGCGGCCACGGCATCGGGATCGGCGCTCGCCACGACGGCGACCATCTCGGCCAGCGTGCGCGGGGTCGTGGGCACCGAGGCCTCGACGACCACCTGCGACGAGACACGGTCGGTGACGACGTGTTCGATGCTGCCGTCCGGTCGCCGGAACGCCGCGACACCGGTGCGGACCATGCGGGTGCCGGGACGGAACGGGTTGGCCACGAAGCGATCCGACGTCGCGGCGGGGTCGGAGGCATATCCGCGGGCGACCTGGTCGCCGGCGACGTAGACCTCGCCGACCGCGCCGACCGGAAGCGGACGCAGGAACGCGTCGAGAACGTAGACAGCGGAGTTCCACACCGGCCGTCCGGCGGTGGGATCCGACGCGCCGTCGCCGGTGTGGCCGGGCAGTACCCCGAACGCGGCCTCGGCCGGTCCGGACAACACGGACTCGGCGACCGGTGCGCAGGTGAGATCGATGGTCGCGCCGACGATCAACGGCAGCAACGAGTTCCACAGCCGGTCGTCGAAGCGGCCATCGCCGACACACATCTGCTCGGTGGCCGTCGGCGAGCGGTGCGCCTGCAGCCACTGGAGACGGTTGGCGACCGCGCGGTGGGTGAGCACGACCCCGTCGCCGTCGGCGTCGTCGCCGAAGGCGATCCAGACGGGGTTGCCGAGGTGGCCGGGTGAGTGGAGTTCGCTCGGAGAGATCGGGTCGTCGGGTACCTCGTCGAGCTCGGCGGCGTCGAACGGGATCGCCTCGACCCACGGCGGGATCGCGTCGTAGCCGGTGGCCGAGGTGGGTTCGGCGGGCCGCGCGGCATCGTCGGGATCGAGCGCGACGTCGTCGAGGACGCGGTCGGTCACCACGCAGGTGGGCCGCGCGCGGGCGATCCGGTGCGCGATGGTGGTCGCGGGGTCCGTGGGGTCGAGGGGCAGGACCGCGCCACCGGCACGCAGGACCGCGAGCATCGCGGTGATCCCGGCGACGTGGTCGGCGGTCATCACACCGACGACGCTCTCCGGTCCCACGCCGGCGGCGAGCAGGACACGCGTCAGTTGGTTTGCACGACAGTCGAGTTCACCGTGGCTGAGGGCATCGACGGGTGCGCCGTCGCCGGTGACGGCCGCATGATCGTGGTCGCGGGCCATCCCCATCTCGATGAGTTCGGTGACCGTCGCCGGTGGCATCAGGACGTCGGTCGCGTTGGGTTCGTCGACGACCTCGATGTGCTCGGCCACGCTGATGACGTCGAGCGTGGCGAGTCGGGTCGTGGCCGATGCCGCGACGAACCGGGAGAGGTAGTCGAGGAAACGGGCGTGGTGCGCGCGCAGTTCGGTGCGGAGGTAGCGGTCGGGATGGGCCTCGAGGTCGACCCGGATCCGGCGCTCGCGCGCGTCGTAGACGTTGACGCGCAGGTCGTCGACCGGTCCGCCGCACAGGACGAACACGTCGCCGTCGACGTCGGCGAAACGCACCGGACCGAGGAACGGGATCACGTTGACGACCGGTCCCTGACCGGCGGGGGCGGAGGCGAGATGATCGCGCAGCGGGTGGGCAGGCCATCCGGCGCTGTGTGCGAGGACGGCGGCGATGCGCGCGTCGGTCGCGGCGACGGCGTCGGCGACGGTGGTGTGCGAGGTGGTGGTCAGACGCAGCGGCAGCGTCGTGGCCGTGGGCACGTGATCGGACTCCGGCGCGACGATGGCCGGTAGCCCGATAAGCACCTCGTCCGAGCGGCACAGTCCGGCGATGTAGCCGGCAACCGCGGCGACGACGACGGTCTCGACCCGGGTGCCCGCGACCGCGGCAGCCGATCGCAGGGCGTCGGAGGCCGACACCGACATGGTGCGCGACTCGGTCAGGACGGACGGCGATCCTGCGGTCGACGCTGCGGGATGCGGCCGATGCGACAGACTCGTCGCCGCCGGGACGGGGTCGAGGTCTGTGTCCCAGAAGCCGATGTCGGCAGCGGCGACGTCGCGGCCGGTGCGGTGACGGGGAGGGGCCACGCGACGCGGCGTCTCGACCCGGCCGTGCACCCGCGCGCTGTAGGCGACGGCGAGGTGGTGCAGGAGCGTCGCGCCTGCGGATCCGTCGGCGGCGGTGGGTCGGCCGCTCAGGTGCAGGATCTGGACGCCGGCGCCGATGTCGATCAGGTGACCGGCGATGGCCGGGGCGCCCGCGACGACGTGGTCGAACGACTCCATCCACCGGAGGGCGGCGGCGCGCGGACGGTCCTGACCGCTCAGGTCGAGGGTGTCGAGGGTGATGGTCGGCGCGGTGTCGCCGGACACGGGGGTCGCACCGAACCGTGCGACCACGTCGTTCAGGGCCGCGGTGAGCGTGTCCCGGTCGAGCGCGCCGTCGAGTTCGACGTAGACGGCGACGGGAGCGGTGTCTGCAGCCAGGGTGGGCACGCGTTTCCCTCCTCGTCGGCACTCGATCGGTATCGGTTGTTCGCTCGATTGCGAGAACCTGTTACCGGTGAGTGCTTCGTAGTGGGACGACGCGTGGATTGGTCGGTTCGGTGAGGCGGGCCGGTCACCGCCCCGCCGCGGCGACGCGGGCTTGGACGGCGTCGATCAGCACGGTCGGGATGTCACGCGGATCCTGTGCGACGTAGCTGGTCCCGCCGGGTGTGGCGTCGGCGATCTGCTTGAGTGCGGCGGTGTCGGCGTCGTCGGAGATGCCGATGGTCAGGATCAGCACCGGGCGGGCCGGGTCCTGCAGTTCCTGGATGCGACCGAGCAGGGTCTGCAGGCTGATGCTGTCCGGGTCCTCGTTGCGTCCGTCGGTGAGGATGATGACGCTGTTCGAGTAGTTCGGGTCATAGCTCTCCTGCACCTTCTGGAACGCGGCCAGGGTGGTGTCGTAGAGCCCGGTGCCGCCGCCGACGTACTGGCGGTAGTCGTCGGCACGCTGGTTGAGGAAGGCGCGCTGCGTCGTGCCGTCCGGCCGGACGGAGTCCTCGCGGGCGATCGGGGCGATCTCCACCCAGTCCTGGCCGGGGCCGCCCTTGTCGATGGAGAAGTACCACATCCCTATCTCGGTGTTGTTCGGGAACAGCTTGTTGCCGGTGAGCGCAGCCTGCACCAGCAGGTCGGCGCGCGTGGTGTCGCCGACCGCCTCGTCCATCGACCCCGACACGTCCATCGCGACGAGCGTGCGGATCGGCACGGCGAGCACCGACCACTGCCGCAGCGTCTTCTCCTCCTGCGACGGATCCTTGAGCGCGATCCTGCTCACCTGGCCCACCCCGACACCGGTCAGCGGGGTGGCCGCAGGGTCGCGGTAGCCGGCGGCGTTGAGCGCGGTGGTCCCGGCCTGCGAGCGCAGCGCCCGGGCGAACTCCTCCCCCGCGGTGCGGGCGACGTCGCGACGGGCGGCGGGTGCGGTGACGAGCATCGGGTAGTCGAGCATCGTCGTCCCCGCGCTCGGGATGGAGGCCTTGAGCTTCGTCGTCGGGTTCGCCCGCGTGAACGCCACGAACTCCTGCTCGGTGGTGACCACCGGGGTGGCCGAGGCGTTGGCCAGTGCGAGCCGGTTGGCCTCGCTGTCGTCGTCGGCGCGCAGGTTGCCCTGCTGGATCGCGAGGATCGTCATCGCGTCGCTCATCTCCTTGTCGGTGAGCGTGCCCTTCTCCACCGCCGCCAGTGCGCCGACGATCGGGGCGTCACCGGTACTGGAGTCCAGGGGGCTGCCGATGCGCAGGTCGGGCAGCTTCATCACCTCGACCCAGTTCGCGAGTGCGGGTACGGCGGTCCCGGCGACCACGGCCGGCGACGCCGCGACCGACGGGACGACGATGTCGGTGGGCACACCGACCTGCTTGGTGACGGTGGTGGCGCGACCGGTCGAATCGGCCACCCACAGGTCCGGCGCCTGATCCCCGCGGGTCAGCTCGCCGGGGATGCGCGCGCCCGAGGCGGCCGCGATGGCGAAGTCGTAGCAGGAGTCCGCCGACGCCTGGGGCGCAACGGCTTTGAGCGCCGAGGTCATGGACGGGTCGGCGGCGATGGAGATGTCGGTGCGCGTGGGGCAGTCCGGTCCGGAGTCCCGCAGGACCGTCGCCCACACGACTCCGCCTGCGACGAGCGCCGCGACCACCACCAGCGTGAGCAGCACCCAGCCGCGGCGGCGTGGACGTCGTGTGTCGGCCCGGGCGGTGTCGTGGCGAGCGCCCGACGGGGCTCCGTCGGCGGACGATCCGTCGGCGGTGTGGCGTCCCATGTCTCCCCTGTCGTCGTCGCACCGGAATTCTGTGCGGTATCGACCGGGATCCTAATGCAGGGAGGTCACTCGGCGAAGACCTGAGTGAACTTCGCCAGCGACGCATGCAGGTCCGAATGGACCAGTTTCGCGGCGGCCTTGCCCGCGGGGCCGATCATCGGCAGACCGCCGAGGTCGAGGTCGAACTTGACCGTCGACCCGTCGCCCGACGCGGTGACCGCCAGGGTCAGGTCGACCTTGACCCCGCCCTTCCCCTTGCCCTTCAGGCTCACCTTCTTCGGCGGATCGAACTTGTCGACGGTCCACTCGAAGCGGACACGGGTCCCCTTGACCGCCACGACCGACGAGATCTTGAGGCCCTTCTTCAGGTCCTCGGACTTCGGGACGTCGCTGCGCCATCCGTCGTGGATGGTCAGCCACTCGTCGAAGCGGGAGAGGTCGGACACGTACTTCCACGCGACGTCGGGGGTAAGGGGGACGTCGACACTGTCGCTCACTGAGGCCATGGGAGCCACCATATTGGGTTGACTGCCATCGGTCGGTGGCGGGATCTCAGCGCGTCGTCGAATCCTCGTCGGTGTCGGCGAGCGCGGCCAGCACCGCGCGGGTCCGGCGGTCGCGACGGGCGCTGAGTGCGTCGTACACCTCCGCGCCGGTCCCGTAGGTCGACTCGACCGCGTCGATGAGTCGTTCCATGGAATCCGGGTCGGTGGACGGGACGCCCGGTTCGATGCCGCCGGTCTGCGCCCCGACGCCCGCGAGCAGGTGTCGGATGCCGCCCGGCCCGCCACCGAGGACGTTGCCCTCGAACAGGCCGATGGTCGCCCACCGCAGACCGAGCGAGTTGCGCAGGATCGTGTCGAGATCCGCCGGTGAGACCACCCCGGCCTGAACCAGGTAGCGCGCCTCGCGGGAGATGGACGCCTGCAGTCGGTTCGCGACGAATCCGGGCAGCTCGGTGCCGATGACGACGGGCTCCCGGTCGAGCGCGCGATAGAGCGCGACGGCGGTGTCGGTGGTCGTCGACGCCGTCCGGCTCCCGGGCAGCACCTCCACCAGCGGCATCAGCTCGGGCGGGTTGAAGGGATGTCCGACGAGCACCCGCGCCGCGACGTCGGTGTCGAGGTCCACGGCGATCTCCGAGGCGGTGATCGACGAACTCGAGGTCGCCAGCACGGCGTCGGCACGTGCGGCCGCGCCGATGTCGGCGAACAGCTGCTGCTTCATCGGCAGCCGTTCGGGACCGTTCTCCTGCACCAGATCGGCGTCCGCGACGGCGTCGGCGAGATCGCTCGCAGCGCGCACGGTCGTCGAATCGGGGAAGGCGGTGGCCACGATCTCGGCCAGGTCGGGGCGGGGGTCGGTGATCGCCACGGTCCAGCCGTGCGCGTCGGCCAGACGGGCCCAGGACAACCCGATGACGCCGGCCCCGACGATGGCAAGGGTCGGTGTGCGGTCCCTGTCGGTGGTGCTGCTGCTCATGATCCGATCCCCACGATCCCGGTGAAGGCGCTGCCGGGCACCGATGCGACGACACGCTCTGTCGGCGCGTCGGAGCGGGTGGGCACGGCGCGAACGGTCCCGTCGAGGGCGGTCACGTAGCCGATCCCGGCGTCGGTGTCGACGGCGAGTCCGATGGCCTCGGCGAAACCGTCGGCCAGGATCGTCGGTGTGCGCGTGGCGGTCCCGGACGCGGGGACCTGTGCGGAGTTGAGGGTGTTGCCGCGCGGGGCGGCGCCACGGTCGGTCCAGAAAAGGGTGTCCGACGCGGCGTCGATCCAGAGATCGATCGGCTCGGGCAACCCCGACCACAACGTCTCGATGTCGGTGCGGGACTCGGCGGTCTCGCCGTCGGGGATGTCGATGCCCGCACGGAAGATCCGCCCGGCGTCGCCCTTCGACGGCCCCTTCTGCGTCCAGTAGAGCAGACCGGCGGCGGAGTCGACCGCGATGCCGACGCACTGGTCGTCGATCGCCACGAGCCCGGTCGCCGGATCACGCTTGGTGACGATCAGATCGGTGAGATCGGTTCCGTCGAAACGTGATCGGCTGACGCGTCCGCCCTCGCGGTCACACCAGTAGAGGAATCCGTCGGCGATCGCGAGTTGCTTGCCGGTCGTGATGTCGCCGTCGGCGACGACGGTGGTGACGTCGGCGCCGTCGACGCGGGCCGATCGCAGACCGCCGTTGCGCTCGGTGAAATCCGCTTCCGATTCGCCGCGACGGGGACGACCCATCAGGGTCCAGTAGATGCGGTCACCCGCGGGGTCGTGCACGATGCCGTCGGGGGCCGAACCGGTCTCGGCGACAACGGTGCTCACCGTGCCGTCGAGATCGATGCGACGGACCGCGCCGCCCGCGATGTCGAGAACCAACAGATGGTTGAACATGATCGACCTCTCTCAGGCGTGGACTGCATCGGCGTTGTTGAGCAGGGCGCTCGGTGCCCGCAGGACCGCTTCGGAGGCGATGGCGCGTCGGCGTGCGGCCGACACCCCGCCGTAGCTGGCGGTGAGGCCGATGAGACGCGCCGCGTGGTGGCCGGCCTCGGACTCGTAGGTCATGCCGATGCCGCCGTGCAGCTGGATGATCTCCTCGGCGACCGTGGTGGCCGCGTCGCAGACGTAGACGAATGCGTCGTCGGCGGTCTCACGGAGATCGACTCCGTCGGGATTCGATTCCGTGACCGCCTCGGCGACGGCGGTGGCCCGCAGCGCCATCGACCGGGCGAGTTCGACCTGTGCGTACAGATCGGCGGCACGGTGCACGAGCGCCTGGAACGACGAGAGCGGGACGCCGAACTGCTTGCGGCTCTTGAGATAGTCGACCGTCTGGGTCAGCCCGGCCTCCATCAGTCCGATCGCCTCACCGGTGACGGCGATCCGGGCCTGCGCGAACGCGGAGTGCAGGGCGCCCACCACATCGGACTGCTCCGGGGTGTCGCCGAGCAGGACCGCGGGGGTCGAGTCGAAGGCGACCTGCGAGGCGTGGGTCCAGTCGCTCGTGCGTCCGTCGGTACGGGTGATGCCCGCGGCATCGGCGTCGACGATCACCACGTGGCCGCGGCCGTCGGTGTCGACGACGGTCACCAGCAGCTTCTGGGCCTGATCACCGTGCAGCACCGGCGATTTCACGCCGGTCACGGTGGCCGTCCCGTCGTCGTGCACGGCGAGGGAGGCCTCGGGGAGGGCGTCCCACGCACGACCTGGTTCTGCGTGCGCGACGGCGATGGTGAACTCACCCGCGGCGAGCGCACCGAGGAGTTCCTTGGCCTGCGTGGGGGTTCCGAGTGCGGCGATGAGCCAGGCGGGCAACACGACACCGTCGAGCAGTGGCTCGGTGGCCGCGTGGCGTCCGATCGCCTCGAGGGTGGCGTAGAGCTCCACCGCGCCGGCTCCGGAGCCGCCGTGTTCGTCGGCGATGGTCAGGCCGATGAGGCCCATCTCTGCGAGGGTGTCCCAGACACGCTGGTTCCAGCCGAGTTCGGTCGACGTCGCCGCCGCGCGGCCGCCGGTGCCGTAGTCACGACCGACCGCGGCGTGCACGGTGTCGAAGAGGAGTTGTTGGTCGTCGTTCAGATCGAGGTTCATGAGGATGACCCCTTCCGTGGAGTGGGTGGAGTGGTCGTGGGCCGTGTGTTCTACGGGCCGGGGTGGTCTACAGGCCGAGGATGGTCTTGGCGATGACGCCGCGTTGGATCTCGTTGGAACCACCGAAGATCGACAGCTTGCGCAGGTTCATGTACTGGGTGGCCGATGCGGTCGCGGCCTCGTCGGCCTGCAGTGGACCGTCGGTGTGCACCAGTGCCGCATCGGTTCCGGCCGCGGTCATCCGCAGACGGGTCAGCTCCTGCAGCGTGCGCGTGCCCTCGAGCTTGAGCAACGACGACACCGGGCTGGCGGCACCGTTCTCCGAGGCGCCGGTCACCCGCAACTGGGTGGCCTCCAGGGCGAGCAGCGTGGTCTTTATCGCGTGCATGGAACCACGGAACGTCGCGTCCTGCGCGAGCGATCCGGTTCCGGTCGGGGTCGTCTGTGCGCTCGCCGCGAGGTCGGCGAAGATCCGCTGGGCGGTACCGACCTGCGCGATGCTGTTGCGCTCGTTGCCGAGCAGGAACTTGGCGTAGGTCCAGCCCATGTTCTCCTCGCCGACGAGGTTCTCGGCGGGGATGACGACGTTGTCGAAGAAGAATTCGTTGACCTCCGCGCTGCCGTCGACCAGGGTGATCGGTCGGCGCTCGATTCCGGGTGTGGTCAGGTCGAGGAGAAGAAACGAGATGCCCTGCTGTTTGCGGGCGGCCTCGGGGTTCGTCCGGGCGAGGACGAACATCCAGTCCCCATACTGCCCGAGAGTGGTCCAGGTCTTCTGTCCGTTGAGCACGTAGACGTCGCCGTCGCGACGCGCGGTGGTCTTGAGCGAGGCGAGGTCGGAGCCGGCCTCGGGCTCGGAAAAGCCCTGTGACCACCAGATGTCGAGGTTCGCGGTCGCGGGCAGGAACCTCTGCTTCTGTTCCTCGCTGCCGAACTCGGCGATGATCGGGCCGACCATCGAGACGTTGAACGCGAGCGGCTGCGGCACGGCCGCGCGCTGCAGTTCCGAACCGTAGATGTGCGACTGCGTGGCGCTCCAGTCCTTGCCGCCCCACTGCGCGGGCCAGTGCGGCGTCGCGAGACCGTGGCGGTTGAGGATGCGCTGGCTGGTGACGATGTCGTCGTGGGTGGTCTGGTTCAGCGCGCTGCGGCGACGGATGTCGGCGGGTACCTCGCCGAGGAACACCTCGCGCAGGTGATCGCGGAATTCGATGTCGGCACTCGAGAGTTCGAGGTCCATGGCGGTTCTCCTTCGTGGATGAGTGATCGGGTCGACGGCGGAGCTCAGGCGGTCGCGGGGGTACGGACTGCGTCGAGCACCTCGTCGGTGCTGGCGCCCGCCCGCTCTGCGTGCCGGTAGAAGCCGGTCGGGGTCTGCGAGAGGTGCAGCGGGTTGGCCACCACGCGGATGGTGCCCTCGGTGGGGTGTTCCATCTCGGTGATGAGTCCGACCTCGCGGACGTACGGGTCCTGCGGCAGGTCGGCGATGTCGACCACCAGGCCGTAGGGCATGTCGTTGGCGGTGAGGTACTCCTCCCACTCCGCGGTGGTCTTGGCGGTGGAGTGTGCGAGGACCTTCTCGATGCCCGCGGTGAACATCGGGCGGTCGATGGTCGGCGACTCCCATGCGGGGTTGGCGGCGTCCTCGGTGAGTCCGGCACCGATGAGCAGCTTGCGGACGGCGTCGTTGGTGTACGGGACCGCGGCGATGGCGCCACCGTCGGCGGTGCGCATGGCGGCGTGGGCGCCGGTGAGGCTCAGCGGGTTGCCGACCTCGCCCGCGGCGGGGACGAAAACGTCGCCGGCCATGTGCTCGACCATGTTGACCGCGATCATCGCGTCGGCCATGGCGAGCTGTACGTGCTGGCCCTCGCCGGTGCGCAGCTGGTGGTACAGCGCGGCGAGCACACCGTTGAGCAGGTAGAGGCCCGCGGTCTTGTCGGCGATGAAGGTCGGCATGAACTGCAGCGAGCCGCCGGCGCGATCCTGCAGGCTGACCAACCCGGACACGGCCTGGATGACCTCGTCGTACGCGGGACGGTTGCCCTGCGACGAGGTGGGTGCGAAGCCCTGGGCGTGCGCGTAGATCAGGTGCGGGAAGCGCTCGTGCAGAGCGTCGTAGCCGAGGCCGAGGCGGCCGAGGGCGCCGGCGCGCATGTTGGTCAGCAGGACGTCGGCGTCGGCGAGCAGCGCGAACAGGTCCTCGAGGCCCTGCGGGTCCTTGAGGTTGATCGCGACGCTGCGCTTGTTGCGGTTGACCTGCATGTACAGGGGCGCCATGCCGGGGTTGCGACCGGTGTTCGCCGGCGACTGCCGGGCGGTGTCGAAGGGCGGCTCGATACGGATCACGTCGGCGCCGAAGTCGCCGAGGATCTGGGTCGCGTACGGGCCCATCACGACCGTGGAGATGTCGATGACGGTGACGCCCGCGAGGGGGCCGGTGTTCTGCGCGGTCGTGGTGGCCGTGGTGGCGGTGTCTGCTGTGTTGCTCATGTCTACGACGGTAGGTCGTTACCAGAGGTAAGGGAATTACCGTCTGACTCAGATCGGTGTGTCCACAGCGATAACACCAGGGCTACGCTCCTCAGCTGTGGAGATGCATCACCTGCGGTACTTCCTGGCCGTCGCCCGCGAACTGAACTTCACGCGTGCGGCGCGGTCGCTGAACATGTCGGTGCCACCGCTCAGCCAGCGCATCCGGACGCTCGAGCACGAACTCGGAACTCCCCTGTTCGAGCGGTCGACCCACCACACCAAGCTGACCCCCGCGGGCGAGGCACTGCTGCCGCTCGCGTGGTCGGTGGTGGCCGACTTCGACGCCATACCCACCCTCATCGGTCCGGACGTCGGGCGCGCCGACGTCCGTCTCGCCGTCCCCGACGTCCTCAACCCCCGACACCGTCGTGCGCTGACCGAGGCGATCCGCGGCCTCGACGCGTCGTTCTCGTTCACCATCCGACAGATGCCGTCGCTGCAGATGGAGTCGGCGCTGCTCAGCAGTTCCATCGACATCGCCATCGCGCACGTGGGCACCACGAACGAGCGGTTGTCGACCCGGGTGCTCTACAGCGAGCCGCTCGGCGCCGTCGTCGACGTAACCCGGTTCCCCGACCGGACGTCGCTGTCGATGGGCGACCTGCGCGGGCTGCGCTACATCCAGGGCCCGCGTCACTGGGATCTGGGCGCCGGACGCACCGATCGACTGGCCGCCGCGGGCGCGGTCGTCGATGCCGACGCGAGCTTCACCGACATCAGCGGGTTGCTCTTGTTCCTGCGCAGCACAGCGGCGTTCACGATCGTGCCGTTGGAGTCGGAGGCGGTGCTGTCGGTGGACCGCACGGAGTACGCGGTGCTGCCGGTCGACGACATGGACGAGTCGTTGACGACGTATCTGGTGCGCCGTGTCGCCGACACCTGGCTCGATCCGGTCGTCACCGTCCTCGGTCGTACCCACCAAGACCCCGACCCCCACCAGTTGGGCACGTAAACACCCCCAGTTGGGCACGTAGACACGCCAGTTGGGCACGTAAGTCCGTTGGTTGGGCAGTTGATGCCCAATCAGCGCACTTACGTGCCCAACTGATGGAAGTACGTGCCCAACTGACGGATGTACGTGCCCAACTGGGGTATCAGCGCGAGCAGGTGGAGGGCGCGGGTTCGCCGGCGAAGCGGTCGCCGATCCAGGAGATCGCGCTCGGTGTCAGCCCGGTGTTGGTGTGGCCCTTGCCCTGCGCCACCGACACCGACAGCGTGTCGCCCATCGCGCAGGCCCGTCGGACGGCCGCGGCGGTCCACGCCGGGGTGATGATCTGGTCGGCGTCGCCGTACCCGACGAACAGGGGTCCGGCCGAACGCCGTTGCGGCAGTGAGTCGACGAGCAGCATGTCGTGGAGTCGTCGCAGCGCGCCGGCCGACGCGATGGTCGCGTCACCCGGCTGGACCTTGGTGATGGCGGAGAACTTGCGGAACGAGCTCCCCGGTCCGCAGGACGTCAGGTCGGATGCCCCGGCCGCCAGCGCCCCGCGCATGTAGTCGCTCACCGGGAAGTCCGGGTAGACCGCGCGCAGGCCGTCGACGATGAGCGGGATGAACGCCATCTGGATCTGCGTGAACCGCGGTGCGACATAGGGTTGCGCGTCGGCACCGTCGGCGATGGGGGCGACATCGGCGGCCGGTGCGAGGGCCGCGGCACCGACGAAATCGAGCCCGGTTCCGTAATCCGCGGCGTGTTCGGCGGACGCCCAGGCGGCCTGGCCGCCCTGCGAGCTGCCGATCGCGGCCCAGCGGGTTCCCGCCTGCGGCACCATCTCTCGCGCAGCGCGCACCATGTCGATCATGTTGTAGGCGATGGTCCGCGAGTTCAGGTAGGGATGCGGGACGTCGGACTCACCGAGACCCTGATAGTCCGATGCGGCGACGACGTACCCGTCGGCGAGCAACGCTGCGACGGTGGACGTCTCACCCAGCAGATCGGCATATCCGGACGGGCCGCAGTTCGACGCGGTGCCGGTGGTCCCGTGACCGAACGCGACGATCGGCCAGCCACCCGACGGAGGGGTTCCCGAGGGCACCGCCACGTATCCCGACACCCGCGTTCCGAAGCTGCCGGTCGGATCGTCCGGCGCGTACCCGGCCGTCGAGCGGTACACGACGCGGGTGACGTTCTCGCCGGCCAGACGGCCGTCGGGATCGACCGTCAGCGGGGACCGTTCGAGGATCTCGCCGCGCTCATCGCCGACCGGGGCCGCCGGTGACGACGACGTCTGGGCAGAAGACGATGGGCCGGCGGACGACTCGGCGTCCGACGAGACCGGCGAACCGGTCGGCGCGGATGTCGAGCATCCGACCGCCAGGGTCGCGATCATCGCGACGATGATCGCCGACCCGAAGCGCGCCGACCGGTTGCCGATGATGGCTGCGCCTACTTCGGCTGGTCGCCCAGCTTCTTGGCGGCGTCCTTGGCGGCGTCACGGCCCTTGTTCACCTGGCTGGTGTACTTGCCCTTGGTCGCCTTGTCGACGGCCTGGGCGCCCTTGTCGATGTACTGCGAGTTCTTGCTGATGGCGGTCTTGGCCTTGTTGGCGAGCTGCTTGAAATCCATGTCGACCCCTGTTCGTTCGTGGTGGTGTTCGATTACGGGCCAGTCTAGCCGCGCGGGCGACATGTCCGATTCCCGCGAAGATCGAGCATTCTCAGCCGACGCTCTCCCACCACGTCTGGTCGGCGATCCCGGCCCCCGTGCGGGCGACGACGTCGATCCGCGCTCCCGGCGCCGGCGTGGCGACCTCCGCGGATGCGGCGTCGGCGGCGGTGAGCATGCGGGTCACCGGCTCGTCCCACGGGTGCATCGCGAGGTTGAACGTCGCCCAGTGGATCGGCACCATCAGCGACTCCGACAACGACGACCCGGCGAGATACCGGTGCAGCTCCACACCCTCCTCGGGGTTGACGTGGATGTCGGGCCACAACTCGCCGTACGCCCCGATGGGGACCAGAGTCAGCTCGTAGGGACCGGTGGTCCGGGCGGAGTCGGCGTAGGCCTCGGTGAACCCGGTGTCGCCGGTGAAGAACGCGTTGTGGGTCGGCCCGTGGATGCCCCAGCTGGCCCACAGGGTGAGGTTGCGGACGACGCCTCGACCCGAGAAGTGCCGCGCCGGAAGGCAATCGAAGGTCAGATCGCCGTGCGTGACCTGGCCACCCCAGTCGCTCTCGGAGATCCGGTCGGCCGCGATCCCCCAGTACTCGAGGTGCGCACCGACACCGATCGGGGTGATGAAGTGCGCGTCGGGCTGACGTCGCGCGATCTCGACGACCGTCGTCATGTCGAGGTGGTCGTAGTGGTCGTGACTGAGCAGCACGACGTCGATGGCGGGCAGGTCGGCGGCGGTGCACGGCGCGCGGTGCAGGCGTGCCGGCCCGACCACCTGCGACGGCGAACACCGCTTGGAGAACACCGGATCGGTGAGCACCCGCCTGCCGTCGATCTCGATGAGCGAACTGGCGTGGCCCAGCCAGGTCACCGCGAGCGCGCCGACGGTGGTCTCGAAGTGCGGGGTTCGTACCGGCACGATGCCCCCGGGCTGGCCCCGACGGCGTTCACGCAGCATGTCGCGGGTGTTGCCTGCACTCGGCGTGATCGGCGACGCCGGCTCGCGGTTGGCGAAGAACCCGTCGGTCTGGTTCGGCGAGGACGCGATGTGCGGTGCGATCGCCTCCGGCGAGGCCCCGAACGCCCGGCCCGCCGGTACCCCTGTCGCGGCCAGACCCGAGGTGAAGGCTCCGACGGTGCTGGTGGCTGCACTCGCAGCGAGTTTGCGGATCACTCTCGTCACAGTACCGACGTCGGGTCGCCGACCCGACCACGTTTCCGGTCCGCCCGGCGGGAATCAGCGGGCCGCGACCACGGTTGACTATGTGTAGCAATAGTCAGATACCGGAGGTTCTCATGAGACGCTCATCGATCACCGACGCCGTCATCGTCGGCGCCGTCCGCACCCCCATCGGCAAGGGCAAGGCGAACGGAGCGCTGCACGGCGTGCATCCGGTCGACATGCTCGCGCACAGCCTGCGCACCCTCGTCGAACGCACCGGCATCGATCCGGCCCTCATCGACGACGTCATCACCGGCACCGTCACGCAGGCCGACGAACAGGGCCAGAACATCGCACGCAACGCCGTACTCGCCGCCGGATTCCCCGAATCCGTCCCCGCGACGACAGTCAACCGGCAGTGCGGATCGAGTCAGCAGGCCATCTCGTTCGCCGCCCAGGGAGTGATGTCCGGGGCCTACGACGTGGTCGTGGCCGCAGGCGTGGAGTCGATGGGCCGCGTGCCGATGATGTCCGACGTCCGCCCCGGCGCCGACCCGTTCGGCGTCGACCTCGCGGCGCGCTATCCGGACGGGTTCATCCCGCAGGGGTACAGCGCCGAACTGATCGCCGCTCGCTGGGGTCTGAGCCGGACCCGGCTCGACGAGTTCGCGCTGTCCAGCCACGAGAAGGCGGTGGCCGCCACCAAGGACGGTCGGTTCGCGACCGAACTGGCACCGCTCGCCGGTCTCGACCACGACGAGATGATCCGCCCCGGTGGATCCCTCGAGTCCCTGGCCGCCCTGCGATCGGCGTTCTACGACGAGACCATGGCGCAGCGCTTCCCGGAGATCGGCTGGGACATCACGGCGGCGAACTCGAGTCCGCTCTCCGACGGCAGCGCCGCGGTGCTGATCACCTCGTCGGAGACCGCGCGGCGACTCGGTCTGACCCCGCTGGCGCGGATCCACACGACCACCGTGGTCGGATCCGACCCGATCCTGATGCTCACCGGGGTCATCCCGGCCACCGAGAAGGTGCTGGCGAAGGCCGGGCTGACGATCGCCGACATCGACCTGTTCGAGGTGAACGAGGCGTTCAGCCCGGTCGTGCTGGCCTGGGCGCACGACACCGGCGCCGACCTGGCCCGCACGAACGTCAACGGCGGGGCCATCGCGCTCGGGCACCCGCTCGGCGCCAGCGGCGCGAGAATCATGACGACGCTCGTCAACGCGCTGCACCAGACCGGTGGACGGTACGGGCTGCAGACGATGTGCGAGGCGGGCGGTCAGGCCAACGCCACGATCATCGAACGGATCTAGCCCGCGAGGGCCTGCGCGATGGGGGTGTCGCCGTCGGTGAACTCGATCATCTGAGAGATGGTCGCGGGCGTGGCGAGGGACGCGACGATGACGGCGGCGACATTCGCACGGCTGGTCGTGGTCTCACGGTCGGCGCCCTGCGCCTTGGTGACGATCGACCCGGAACCGGCCTCGTCGGAGAGCGAGCTGGGGCCCACGATGGTCCAGTCGAGGTCGCTGGCACGCAGGTACTGGTCGGCCTCACCCTTGGCCTCGGCGTACGCGTAGAACGAATCATCGGTCGACACACCGTGATCCACCGAGGCGCCGTAGTACGACACCAGGACGAACCGCTTGATCGAGTTGGCCGACGCGGCGTCGATGCACCGGATGGCGGCGTCGCGGTCGACGGCGAAGGTGCGATCGGCGTCCCCGCCACCGGCGCCGGCGGCGAAGATGACGGCGTCGTGGCCGGCGAGGGTCTCGATGATCTCCTCGGTCGACTGGTGCTCGACGTCGGCGATCACGGGAACGGCGCCCGTGCCGGTGATGTCGTCGGACTGATCGGGATTGCGGATCAGCGAACTCACCTGGTGTCCGTCGTCGACCAGCAGGCGCGCGGCCTGCAGTGCGATCTTCCCGTGGCCTCCGACGATGGCGATGCTTGACATGTCCACTCCTCACTCCGCGGCGTACCGGCGATGTGGTCTGCGTTCCGGCCGTTCATTCACCGGGTGTGTTCCAACGCTAGCAAGCAGCCGCCCCGTGCCGATCGAGCAGCCACTGGCGCTTTGGCCAACGATGGTTCATCATCATCCGGTGCTCGACTGTCGATCACAAATTCGTGAGTTGAGGCACCGATGCGTGTGTGGACCCTGGTCGGCGCGTGCGCCGGTCGTCTCCTCGTCCTGATCGTCACCACCGTCGCAGCGATGGGACTCGCCGTCGCCGTACCCGCGCACGCCGCCGAGCGCGGCGGTGTCCGCTATGTCGCACTGGGTGATTCGCGCGCCTCCGGTCCCAGCATCACCTCGTCGTTCAACGCCGACGGGTGCAGTCGCTCCGGCGGCGGCTACCCCGAGCGTGTCGCCCGCGCCCTGCGCCCTTCATCGTTCACCGACGTCGCGTGCGGAGGTGCCACCAGCGCCGAGATCGTCGATCGGCCGCAGACCACCTCGTTGCCCGTGATCCGGACCGTCCCGGTGCAGGCCCGCGCGCTGCGTCGCGACACCGATCTGGTGACCCTGTCGATCGGCGGCAACGACGTGAAGTGGGGCTCGCTCATCAGCCCGTGCTTCGGTCTCTCGCCGCAGACCGACGTGCACTGCCGCTCCGATGCCGCTCTGCGCGCACAGATCACGGCTCGCTTCGCCGCGCTGAGCGTCTCCGTCGACCGCGTGTTGCGCGTCATCTCCGCACGATCCCCGAACGCGCGGGTCTTCGTCGTCGGACACGGCGGTTACTACGGACTGCGTGGATGCTTCCCCGACGCGAACCTGAGCACCGCCGACGCCCCGTTCGTCCGGGACTTCTTCCGTCGCTTCGACGCGGTCCTCTCCGGTTCCGCGCGGCGACACGGCGCCACCTTTGTCGACGTCGCCGGGCCTGCCGTGGGTCACGACGCCTGCGCACCGGACTCGCGACGGTGGTTCAACGGTCAGCTGCCCCGGGGCAACGGACTCAACAACCACGCGACCCAGCTCGGCAACGCCGCGGTCGCTCGTCTCGTCCTCGCCGCCATCGCACGCTGACGCGTGTGTCCTGGCGCACAGGACGAGCATCCGCTACATTCGTTTGTGGTGCTAAGCAACCCCTGAACATCGGTCAATGAAGCCGCGTGCAAAGCAGCAGCCGAAAGAATGCGAGGAACGCGATGACACTGTCCCTGGATCCGACACCCGAGGTTGTCGACTACCCGTTCAACCGGCCCGACAATCTGGAACTCGCCGACGAGTACGCCGCGATCCGACAGGGCCCGGGCCTGGCCCGCGTCCGTCTCCCCTTCGGTGAGATCGGTTGGCTGGCAACGCGGTACGCCGACGCCCGCACGGTGTTGGCCGACCCGCGGTTCAGCCGAGCGGAGTCGGTGACCCACGACGAGCCGCGGATGCGCGAGGGCAGGCAGACCGGCGGCATCCTGTCGGTCGACCCGCCCGATCACACCCGGCTGCGAGTGCTGGTGGCCAAGGCGTTCACCGTCAAGCGCATCGAGGCGTTGCGGGCCACGGTGAAAGCGCTGTGCCAGGACCTCATCGACGACGCGATGGCCGACGGCGCCCCGACCGACATCGTCGACCGCTTCGCGCTCCCCCTGCCCGTACAGGTCATCTGCGAACTCCTCGGGGTCCCGACGTCGGATCGCCCACGATTCCGGGCGTGGAGTGACGCCGCCCTGTCGACCACGTCGATGACCGCCGACGAGTACCAGGCGAGCCGGGAGGAGTTCCGCGACTACATGCGTGGACTGTTGGCCATCAAGCGCGAGACCCCGACCGACGACCTGATGACCGCGCTGGTCGCCGCCCGCGACGAGGGCGACAAGCTGACCGAACTCGAACTCATCGACCTGTGCAACGGGATCCTGGTGGCCGGGCACGAGACCACCGCATCGCAGATCCCCAACTTCGTGCTCTATCTGCTTGCCCAGCAGGGTAGCTGGAAGCGTCTGCACGATGAGCCCGAACTCATACCGGCGGCCGTGGAGGAGCTGATGCGTCTCGTGCCACTCGGCCTCGGTGGCGGTCAGGCGCGCTACGCGACCGAAGACGTCGTCCTGGGCGACGTCACCGTACGCGCGGGTGAGCCGGTCCTGGTCGCGATCGCCGCGGCCAACCGCGACCCCGAGGTGTTCGACGACCCGGAGACGTTCGATCTCGAGCGGGGACGCACCCCGCACATCGGTTTCGGTCACGGCGCCCATCACTGCCTCGGTGCCGCGCTCGCCCGCCTGGAACTGCAGGAGGCCCTGGCGGCCCTGACCCGCAACTTCCCGGATCTCGCGGTCACCGAGGTGGACTGGAAGACCGAGATGGTCGTCCGGGGTCCGAAGAAGATGATGATCACATGGTGAGCGCGCAGTCGACCGGCACCACCGACGCGACCGACGGCGGTCGGTGGTCGGTTCAGGTCGGCGAGCACTGCATCGGCTCGGGCATGTGCGTCGCACTCGACCCGGAGCACTTCTCACTGGAGAACGGCAAGGCCCGCACCGAGGGTGCGCAGGTGGCGCCCGATCAGCGCTACATCGACGCCGCCGACACCTGCCCGGCCGCGGCGATCACCGTGACCGACGCCGACGGGACCGAGCTGGCCCCGACCTGACCGGTGGCGATGTCCCATCCCGGCGCGCCGAGGGCACCTCGCGTGTCGGGATGGGTCATCATGGGCACGAATCTTTCTGCCGAGCACCGAGGGAAACGAGGGCGTCCGATGCGTTGGTGGCGCTCCCGCGCTCGCACACCCCTGCCCCGCATCGCAGCGGTCGTCGTGGCCGCTGCGAGCGTGATCGCCCTCGGCGCGGCGGGTCCGGCGGCGGCCGTCGACGGCGCTCCCGCGATCCACTACGTCGCGCTCGGCGACTCGCGCGCCGCGGGCCCCACCGTCGGTTCGCAGCTAGCCGACGAGGGATGCGGGCGGACGTCGAACGGTTACCCCAACCTCATCGCCGCCGCATTGTCACCGGCAACGTTCACCGACGTCGCGTGCGGCGGTGCGACGACGGCCGACGTCGTCGACCGCGATCAGATCACCAATCCCCCGGTACGCAAACAGGTCCCGGTGCAGTCGTCGGTGTTGCGTCCCGACACCACCCTCGTCACGCTGTCGATCGGCGGCAACGACCTACGCTGGCGCGGCCTGTTGACCCCGTGCTTCGGCACACCCACCTCCGGCGACCGGTTCTGCCGGGACGACCCGGGCATCCGTTCGACGATGGAGGCGAGGTTCGTCACCCTCGCATCGGCGACCGACCGTGTCCTGCAGGTGATCCGACAGCGGTCACCGATCGCGCGGATCGTCGTGCTCGGCCACGGCGGGTATTTCGGGTCGCAGGGCTGCTGGCCCGACGCCCAATTGAGCGCCGGTGACGCCACGTTCGTCCGCTCGTTCTTCGACCGTTTCGACAACGTGCTCGCCGGATCGGCGCTGCGCAACAACGCGACCTACGTCGATGTGGCCGCGGCCGCCGAGAGCCATGACGCATGCGCGACCGCCGGTGAGCGGTGGTTCACCGGTTCGGTCCGGCGCGGGCAGACTCCCCCCAACCACCCGACCCCGGCAGGCAGCGCGGCTATGGCGCGGTTGGTCCTGGCCGCTCTCGGCACCTGACGAACCCGCCGGCGCCGCCCCGGATCTCCACCGGTTCAGACCGGCACGCGGGTGAGGGCGGCCGCGTGGTCCAGTCGGTCGAGTGCGCGCACCGCGACCCGCGTGGCGGTCGAGAGTTGCTCGGGGTCACGGTTCATCAGTTCCACGACGGGTGAGTCGTCGGCCAGTACACCGTCGTAGACGTCGGTGTCGCCGCGCACGACCGATCGCAGTGAGTCCACCGCGGCGCGCACCTCCTGCGCCCCGCGACGCAGCCCCTCCGCGAGATCGCCGGTCGGGCCGCTGTCGTGTTCGGCGTTGGCCGCCAACATCCCTGCCCGGGCGAGCGCGTGGGCGGCGCGGTCGCACGCCTCGAGGACACGGACCAGGCGTGCGGTACCCCGCCGCGCCCGGCTCGTCGGTCCCATCCCCAGCGGCTTGGCCGAGGTCTGCAGTTCCTGCAGCGCGGTGTCGAGGCGCCGCGACACCGGCACCAGGTCGACGCCGGAGCCGGGTTCGAGCACCGAGTCGATCGACTCGGAGATGACCTCGTCGAGGGTGTCGAGGTAGCTGTCCACCTTCTCGCGCACGGTTTCCCGGGTGCGGATGGGCAGGATGAAGTACGCCGCACCGATGCCGACGGCCGCGCCCACGCAGGTCTCGGCGATGCGCAGTTCGAGCACCGCGACGCTGAAGGTGCCGAGCAGTCCGTACAGCATCGCCAGCAGGACGGTGACGAAGAAGACGAGCAGTCCGTTGGCGATGGTCACGAGGTAGAACGCGCAGAAGACACAGACCACGATCAGCGCCAGCTGTACCGGTGGTCGGTGTCCGACGAGCGCGGCGAGGACCACCCCGGCGAACACCCCCGCGACGGTGCCGACGATCCGGTGTCCGGCGCGGGTGAGGATCTCACCGCGCGTGGAGGTCCCGGTGAACACCACGAACGCCGAGAGCACCGCCCAGTACCACCGGTTGGGCGAGACCAACTCTCCCAGGACCGTCGCCACCGACGTCGCGATGGCCACCTGGATGGCCGCACGGGTGCTCGGGCGCAGCCGGGCGAGCGCGTCGATCACCCATGACCAGCGCCCCCGCCGGTCGGTGTCGGGCGGCGGCGCGTCGGCGCGGTCGGTGTCGGGTGCGTCGCCGACCGGTGTCTCGGGGGTGGGCTCGCGTGTCCATCCGAGGGCGGGCAGCTTGCCGATCCGATGCGTCGTCGGCTCCGGCGGGGTCAGCGCATGCGCGGTGACCCGGTGCACGGCGATGTGCGCGCGGACCACCCGTGCGGCCGAGCGGATCGCGATGGTCGTCTGGTCGCTGCCGCTGGTGGAGGCGTCGGCGGCCATCGCGGTGCGCCGTAGCGCCCGCAGCTCGTCCTCGGTGGGGTGATTGCGCAGGGCTCCCCGGACCGCGGCCATGACCTCGCCCACGGTGGGGGTCCAGTTGGCGGGGTCGAACGCGCGCAGGGCGAACGCGAGTTGCTCGGTGGCCTGCTGAGCGTCGAAGACACGGCGCGAGAGGTCGTTGCCGGTCACCGACAGGTGCGCCGAGGCCACGTTGCGGTCGAGCCAGTCCTCGATCATCAGAGCCGTGTTGGCCAGGCGCTCCAACACGTGCCGCATCCCCTCGGGGTCGGGGACGGTGCCGGCCGGGTTCGGTGTCACCGCCTCGACCACCGCCAGCGACGACGCCCGCAGCGACTTGGTGAGCCGACTCAGCTCGGCGCCCGCCCACTCGTGCTGGAACGCGAATCGCACCACCAGCGACGAGGCGACACCGAGCGCGATCGCCAGCGCCAGGACGGGGATCTGCGACGGGGTGGCCCGCAGGAACAGCGAGAAGAAGTAGGCGATGAACGACGCCATCCCGAGCGCGAACCCGCGTGGACCGAAGCGCCGCACGTAGACCGCGGTGAACAGCACCGCGACGAAGCCGACGTCGGCGATCACCCCGTACTGGGTCAGCACCGCGGCCAGGGTCACCGCGGCGATCGCGGGCAGCGTGATCATCGCCGTCGTGAGCAGACGTGCGTGCGCGGTGCGGTCCTTGACGACGAACGAGGAGAACATCGCGACCACCGACCCCAGCATCGCGACGGTGATCGGTTGGCCCAGTGCTCGCGTGGTGACCGTGAGGACGAGCAGCGCCAACACGAGGGTCAGCGTGGTCTGGCTCGCGCTGCGCAACCGGAGGGCACCCGGGTCGGACACGACCAGAAACCGTGCGGCGCGATTGGCCGACGCGCGCAGGGATACCTCCATGGGCCAAGCCTACGGCGGTGACACCCGTGGGATCGGGAGGTCAGGAACCGAAAGGGACGCCGCCGATCTCGATGGCGCGGGTGAAGGTGAGCTTGTCGAACTCGCGTCCGTGTTCGTCGATGGCGGAGATGTCCATGCGGCTGCGCGTCAGACCCGGGATGCCCGGTGTGACGTCGATGCTGATGAACGAGTAGTTGCGGAAACGCACCCGCGACCACTCGACGCTCTCGGCCTTCTTCTGACCGTCCGGGGTCCACACATAGCTGTTGGGCACCGAGTTGTCCTTGACCACGTTGCCGCGGTAGCTCTCGGACTCGCCGGGCTGGAAGCCGTAGCGCGGGCGTCCGCCGCCGCCGACGGTGTAGTAGACCGTGCCGTCGGTCTTCGCCGACACCGTCGACCGGTCCGGAGCGGCCTTGCGCGGCTGGTTGTTCCGGATCGGGTCGGTGCGCTCGAAGATGTGGTTGTGCGCCTGGAAGACCGCGTCGACCTGGTACTGGTCGAACAGCTTCGACCACGCCGCCCGCACGCCACCGTCACTCGCGTGCGAGTCGGTGGTCGAGTACGCGCAGTGGTGGAAGAAGCAGACGATGAAGTCGATGTTGGGGTCGGCACGGAACTTCGCCAGCGAGCTCGCGACCCAGCTGTTCTGGCGTCCACCGCTGTAGCCGGTGTTCGCGGTGATCTCGTAGGAGACGTCGTTGGCGTCGAGCGAGAGGACGGCGACGTTGCCGTAGACCACCGAGTACACCGACGGGCATCCCGCGGGACCGTTGGACGGCTGGTCGAGTCGCTTGGCGTGTCCGCCGTACCCGTTGGGCGAGTACAGCGCCTCCATGTCGTGGTTGCCGGTGGCGAACATCCACGGGGTGCGCGACGCCGACTTCTCGATGGCGGCGAAGTAGCCGTCCCAGACGTACGGGTTGAACTTGTCGAAGCCGGACGGCGCGCTGCCGCTGGGGACGAAGTTCGCCGGCTTGCCCGCACCCGAGGGGTCGGCGTAGGCGATGTCGCCGGCCAGGATGTG
Organism: Williamsia maris; assembly: GCF_024171815.1. Classification (GTDB taxonomy): domain Bacteria; phylum Actinomycetota; class Actinomycetes; order Mycobacteriales; family Mycobacteriaceae; genus Williamsia_A; species Williamsia_A maris. The sequence continues at coordinate 571,194 of NZ_JAMTCJ010000001.1, forward strand.
GAAGGCGCCGTTGCGGGCCGCGATCTGGTTGACGATGTTCGCGGCGTGCTTGACCGACGGCTGGTTGTCGGCCTTGTAGTACAGATCGTCGTAGTCACCAGCCTTGAGCCCGGCGGGCTTCGAGGGGGTCTCGTCGACGCCCTGATCGCCCATCATCGTGAACCGGAACGGAGCGCTGCGCCCGCGACCGAGAGCCGGTGCGGCGCTCCGGACGTCGGTGACGTGGCCGTCGGAGGTGCGCCACCGGTAGAAGTGCGGCAGCCGCGACGGTAGACCGTCGACCGGGGCGTGGACGTAGAACTGCTCGGCGCCGAGGATGCCGTCCGAGCTGATGGGCACCTGGCTGATCAGGTTGCGAACCTCGGCGACGGTGGTGGCACCCAGCGCGGGCGTCGGTCCGTGGTCGAGGAACACCTTGGCGCTGCCCGGATTGCGCGAGAGCTGGGCCGAGAACCGCAGCTGGCTCGCGGCGTCGGAGCCGAATGAGACGTGGCGTCCGCCGACGGCCAGCGGTGCGTCGGCGGCGTAGGCGATACCGGAGAACGCCAGGTTGCCGACACCGGCGGCGGCCGCCGCGGCCGCGCTGCCCGCGAGGAAGTTACGGCGCGACACCGCGTGACGCCTCAGGTTGGCGACATGCCAGTCATGCTGCTCGGCGGTGGTCATCTGCGCGGCCACCGAGCGGGGAATTCCGGTGTCGACGGTCTCGCCTAAAGGATTCACGGGCATGCATCAAAGATCACGGCATCAGCCCGGCAGCCGGGTGATCAGCACATGTCCGGTCGGTGAACGGCGCCTGAATGCTGCTGCCGATACGGGCATCCCGCCCATCCACCCGCGTCCATCGGGCCTCTGCAGTCGACGCGGGTCAGCTCTTCTTGGGCGGCAGGGGGATGAAGTAACTGGTGCGCTGTTGGTATTCCTTGTATCCCGGTCGCTGCTCCATGTGCCGTTCGAGCAGCCGGGCACCGGTCGCGAACACCAGGAAGTAGGTCATCGCGATCGGCGACAGGAACGTCACGACGGTGGGCCAGAACGTCATGCACACGAGGAACGTGCCCCACCAGACGCAGGCGTCGCCGAAGTAGTTGGGGTGGCGGGTGTATCGCCACAGCCCCTTGTCCATCACGGTGCCCTTGTTCGACGAGTCGGCCTTGAACCGATCCATCTGCAGGTCGCCCACGGTCTCGAACGTGACGCCGACGATCCAGACGACGACGCCGATCACCGCGAGGTACCAGAGCGTGCCGTGCGCGACCGACGACACCTGCAGCGGCAGCGACACGAACCACAGCGCGGGCCCCTGCGTCGCATAGATCTTGGTGATCGCGGTCAGTGCGCGGTTACCGCCGGCATCGTCGAGGAGCTTCTCGTAGCGCGGGTCCTCACCCTTGCCGCGGGAGCGTCGGAACATCGAGGACGCCAGGCGCAGTCCCCACGCACCGATCAGCACGAGGACCAGCAGTCGGCGCCAGAGGTCGCCGTTGCCGAGTACCGCGGTGATCGCCGCGATCACGACGAACCCGAGACCCCACGTCACGTCGACGACGTTGTGCCTACCGATCGAGAAACCGATGGCGGCGGTGATGGCGAGGAGGATGACGACACCGGCGAGGCTGGCCCCGGTGACGATGCCGAACTGGCTCCAGTCGAAGGTCATCACAAGTTCCGCACCGGCGGCATCGACGAACGGCCGCGCGCATCGTTGCGGACGGAGAGGATCTGGTCGACCCCCATCCGGCCATCACGGAAGGCCATGCCACCGCCGACGAGGTAGAGCCGCCACACCCGCGCGGTCTCCTCGCCGACCATGGCGACGACGTCGTCCCATCGCTTCTCGAAGGTGTCGTACCAGACGTCGACGGTGCGGACGTAGTGCTCGCGCATCGCATGGACGTCACGGACCTCGAGTCCGGACTCCTCGATCATCGCGACGGTCTCGCCGACCGGACGCATGAACATGTCCGGGGCGATGAACTGCTCGATGAACGGTCCGCCGCCGGGGTTGTCGCCGTGCTTGCGTGACATCTGCTGGATCAGGACGCGGCCACCCTCGATGACGTTGTCGTGCAGGGCTTTCGTGTAGGTCGGGTAGTTCTCTTGTCCGACGTGCTCGCCCATCTCGATCGACGCAACGGCGTCGAACGGGCCGTCGGGGATCTCGCGGTAGTCCTGGATGCGGATCTCGACGCGGTCACCCAACCCGCGCTCGGCGATCCGCGCGTCGATGAACGCCTTCTGCTCTTTCGAGATCGTGACGCCGGTGACCTGCGCGCCGTACTCGCTCGCCGCGAACAGGCTCAGCGAACCCCAACCGCAGCCGACGTCGAGGAACCGCATGCCCGGCCGGGCGTCGAGTCCGATCTTGCGGCACACCATGTCGAGCTTGTCGCGCTGCGCCTGCTCGAGCGTGTAATCCGGTGCGTCGGAGGTGAAGTAGGCACTCGAGTACGCCATGTTCGGGTCGAGAACCATCGAGTAGAAGTCGTTCGACAGGTCGTAGTGGTGGCTGATGGCGGCGCGATCGCGGGCCAGCGTGTGCAGCTTTCCCTTGACCACGGCCTGTGACGCGGGTGCCGGCAACGGACGGCCGAGCACTCCGAGCTTGGCGACAGCGCGGACGAGCTGCGCGACGCGTGCCGGGGTGATCTTGATGCGTGACAGGTTGCGCTCGGCAATGACCGTCCAGATGTGGGTCAACGCCTCGTTGAGATCGCCCTCGACGTCGATCTCGCCGGTGACGTACGCCTGCGCGGCACCGAGTTCGCCTGGGCTCCACAGCAATCGGCGCAGCGCGTCGGGGCTGCGCAGGGTCACGTGCGGCGCGTCGGCGGGACCTGCGGTGCTGCCGTCCCAGGCGGTCAGGTGCACGGGGATCTCGCCACCGACGTACGGCGCCAGCAGGTTCGCGACGGTGCCGGCCGCACCGGTCGTGGCCTGTGTTGGGGTGGTCTCGGTGATGCTCATCGTCGGTTCTCCTGTCGGGCCCGGTGCTCGGGGTGATCGTCTCGGCAGCGCTGTGCCATGGCGGTGATCGTGGTGACCACCTTGCGGGTCCACACCCAGGGCCGCATCAGCATGAAGTGCCCGGCGAAGGTCATCGACGTCCAGGTGGCGTCGACGCCGCGGTCGGCGGCCCGCTCGGTGGCCGCGCGCGAGATCCGCGGGCTGGTCCAGCGGTCCATCGTCCCGTGCAGCACCACGAGCTGCTGTCCGGGCCGGAACGTGTCGGTCGCGCTCGGGTCCATCCACCATGGCGCCAACGCCATGACCGCGCACACCGACGCGTCGTCGGCGACCGCAGCGGCGGTCCGTCCGCCCATCGAGTGCCCGAGCAGGATCACCGGGGTGTCGCCGAAGCGGGTACGGATCTCGTCGAGCGCCCAGCGCGCGTCGGCGACCGGGCTCTGATCGGTTCCGTTCCACCCGCGCATCCGGTACTGCAGCATGACCACCGCGGTGTCCGGCACCGACTTGGCGACGGCCCGCGCGAACGGACGCATGCGGGCGGCGGAGAGGTGGTTGGTCTGCGCGGGCGCGGTGCTGCGGACCTTGCCGCCGTGCAGCACCAGGACCACCGCCGACGGGTCGGCCGGTGTAGCCACCCAGTGCAGGACAGGCGTGAGCGGCCCCGTGGTGTCAGAACTCATGAAAGGCATTCGACGCCACGACCGCCGCGGATCTCTCCGCCGGGCGTGGGGGTGGTCACCGCACTGCTCATGTGTCCGACGCTACCGGGTCACGTCTGCCTGCTGTCGCGTCGTTTGCCTGCCCCCGGCATCGTGCAAACGGCACTCGACCATGCAAACTTCCTCCGGACGGGTCGATTCGCATGGTGCCGCGGATTCGCACCCTTCGATGCTGTTCGCACCGCGCACGCAGGGTGCGAACGACGCGAGACGATGCGAACAGCAGCCCGGGGTGCGAACGAGCGCCGTCCCCGACTCCCCCGTCCAGGCGTCTTTTGCTTGTCAGCGTCAGCCGACCTACTGCTGCGGCCGCACGAACGGGAACGTGAGGGTGGGCCGGATCGCGACACCGGAGAGCATCATGACCAGCCGGTCGACGCCGAGTCCGAGTCCGCCGGTCGGTGGCATGGCGTATCCGAGGGCGTGCAGGAAGTCCTCGTCCAACGACATCGCCTCTGGGTCACCACCGGCGGCCTGCATCGACTGCCGGGTGAGCCGGTCGCGTTGGTCGACCGGATCGGTCAGCTCGGAGTACGCGGTGCCCAGTTCGGCGCCGAACCCGACCAGGTCCCACTGCTCGGTGAGGCGCGGGTCGGATCGGTGTTTGCGCGCCAGGGGTGACACCTCGATCGGGAAGTCGTAGTAGAACGTCGGGAACCGGGTCTGCTTCTCGACGAGGGCCTCGTAGAGCTCCATGACCATCTTGCCCGCGGACATCTCGGCGGTGGTGTCGATGCCGTGGCGCGCGCAGATCTCGGCGACGTCGGCGGCCGTGGACGACGAGCTGACCGCCGACCCGCACGCCCGCGACACCGCCTCGTGCACGGTGATGATCGGCCAGGTGCCGTCGAGTTGCACCGTCTCGATCTCGCCGGACTCCCCCGGCTGCAGCGCGATGGCCTCACCGTTGACCGCGACGGCCATCGCCAGGATCAGCTCCCGCGTCAGTTCCCGCATCGAGTTGTAGTCGCCGTAGGCCTGATACGCCTCCAGCGAGGTGAACTCGGGGTTGTGGGTGGCGTCGGCGCCCTCGTTGCGGAAGTTGCGGTTCAGCTCGAAGATCGCGCCCATCCCGCTGACGCACAGCCGCTTGAGATACAGCTCCGGCGCGATCCGGAGATAGAGCTGCTGATCGTAGGCGTTGATGTGGGTCTTGAAGGGTCGCGCCGACGCGCCGCCGTGCACGGTCTGCAGCATCGGCGTCTCGACCTCGAGGAACTGATGCGCGTGGAGGGTGTCGCGGAGTGCGCGGACCCCGCGGGAACGCTTCTGCAGCAGGTCGACCGCCGATCGACTGGTGATGAGATCCAACGGCCGGTCCCGGACGCGGACGTCGTCGCTCAGTTCTGCGGTCAGTTGCGGCAGCGGGTTCAGGCACTTGCCCGCCATCTCCCAGCTCGCAACCGACACCGACAGCTCACCGCTGCGCGACCCGACCACCTCGCCGGTGACGCTGATGAGGTCACCGACATCGACGATCTGACGGAACCGTTCGTGCTCGCCGGGCCGCGCGGAGTCGGCATCGGAGAGGACCTGGATCCGCGCGCCGTCGTCCTCGACGAGGGCGAAGACCACGCCACCGAGGTCGCGCACCGCCCGCACCCGACCCGCGATCGACACCGTCGTCGACGTCCGGGCCTCCGCCGCGAGACCCTCGTGGGCGGCGACGACGTCGGCCACGCGATCCGTGCGCGGCACCGCGACCGGGTACGGCTCGTGCCCGGCGGCCCGGATGCCGTCGAGCTTGGTGCGCCGTGTGCGTTGCTGGTCGTTGAGCCGCGGCGGCGGGACCCGAGTGACCAGGAGGTCGCGCTCGAGTGCGTTGACGGCGTCGACGAAGCCGGTGTCGGTGCGCCGCGGCTGGGTGTCCGGGGTCTTGGAACCGACCAGGAACTTCGGGCCCATGTGCGGCAGGAATCCCTCCGCGACACCGACCGCGACCGCGGCCCGCATGACGGTGAGCGAGGGGTGGTAGCAGAGCATCCGGGGCAACCACTCCGGGTGGTACTTCTGGTTCGACTTGTACAGCGTCTCCAGCTGGTAGAACTTCGACGCGAACCCGAGAACGGAGTCCACCGTGCGGGTCACCGGACCCGCGCCCTCACGTTCGGCGTCGGAGAACACCGACCGGAACACCGCAAAGTTCAGCGAGATCCGCCGGATGCCGATGTCGCCCGCGGACTCGATGAGACGGGCGACGAGGTACTCGTTGACGCCGTTCTCCGCGGCGCGGTCGCGACGCATCAGGTCCAGCGACACCCCGCGCAGGCCCCACGGGACGAACGACAGGAAGGCACGGATCTCCCCGGACTGGTCGTGTGCGGTGATGATCAGGCACCGACCGTCGGCCGGATCGCCGACGCGGTTGAGCGCCATGGAGAACCCCCGTTCGGTGTCCTCCCCACGCCACTTGTCGGCGAGGTGCTCGATGTTCGCCAGCTCGTCCGGGCTCAGTTCGCCGTGCCGCTTGATGGTCGTCGTGTAGCCGGCCGCGGTGACGCGGTTGACGGCCTGACGCACCGGCTTCATCGACGCTCCGCGCAGGCTGAAGTCGTCGACGTCGATGATGGCCTCGTCGCCGATCGCGAGGACCTTGAGTCCGGCCGCCCGGTAGACCTTCGCGCCGGCCTCGCTCGCCGCGAGCACCGCCGCGTGCAGGCTGTGGGTGCGGCAGTTGGCGAGCCATGCCTGCACCGCGGGCAGCCACGACTCGGGCGCACCGATGGGGTCGGCGCTGGCCACGCTCACACTGCCGACGGCCCGGAAGGTCACCGCGGCCCTGCCGTCCGGCGAGAAGACCACCGACTTGTCGCGGCGGGTGGCGAAGTAGCCGAGCGAGTCGTCCTCGCCGTTGCACAGCAGCAGTTCGCGGACGCGCAACTCCTGCTCGGCGTCGGCGAACTCGTTGTCGCGGTTGGCCCGGTAGAGCACCATCAGCGCGAGGATGAGCGCCAGCGCCGACATCCATCCGGCCAGTACGTAGATCGGGTGGTGGCCCTGGTGTCCCTGCAGCAGCGCGTCGCTCATCCCGGCGCGGTCACCGAAGGTCGACCGCAGCGCCCACTGCGCCTTCTCGTCCCAGCCCTGCAGCGTGTGGGGGAAGGCGACGGTCAGCACGAACGTGATGACGAACGACGTCGCCAGACCGCCGACGAGGACGCCGAGCGCGGCGCGGACCGAGCGATGGGCCAGCTCCGCGGTGAACGCCCGACGTGAGTAGACGAACGCGACGAGGACGACGATGCCGATCGCGAGCACCACCGACGCGGTCACCGGCGACGTGGCGAAGGCGTCGTAGTCGTTGTCGGTGTCGATGTTCTCGATGAAGGTGCTGAGCAGGACGAAGACGTCGTCGATGACGGCGAGCACCATCACCGCCAGCAACGCGGTGTGCGCGGCCTTGAAGCGGCGGCGCACGGCACCGGCCAACGCCAGCACGAGCAGGATCACGAAGATGCTGGGGTCGGCGGGCACGTTGAACGCGCCGACGAGGTCGGTCAGGGCGTCGACGAACCGGAAATGGCGGAACGGGATCGCGATCAGCGACACCACCGCGGCGATGGTCAGCAGGCGACCGGACCAGAGGGCGATCCGCTCGGCCGCGACCTGTCCGCGTTGCCCGTTCACGATCCTTCGCGACGGCGGGCGGGCATCGTCAGTCGAGTTGGCACGCTTGGGTTTTGCAACCACCGGGGCAGCGGACATAAACGCCGAGCGTAGCAGTACGAACGGGCCGCCGTGACGACATCGTCGGCGACACCCCCGGGGCCTCGCGAGCCCGCCACAGAGCACGCCTGACGTGGTGGTGCGCGCGTCGGACCCGACCGCGGAGCCCCACGCGGTGCGGTCCCCGGCACCCGACCGGGGCCGGTCCGGGCATTGTCCGATTTATCCTGTTGGCCAGCATCTTTCGGGCCGCGCCCGCCGCGACCGGCCGCATTCGTCCGTATGCTCGGATCCGGTCGGAGACGACCGCCCACGTCCATCGGCGCGGGCCGGCGGGGAGAGGGCGGCTGCGGTGTCCAAGGTGTCGTCGAACCACCCCGCGGGGTCGGAGGCGCACCGCGCGGCCACCGACGTCGAGTTGTCGCGCAACGTCCCGGAGTCGATCGGCTACGCGGCCAAGCGTCTCGTCCTTGGCCGACCGATGATCACCGATCAGCTCAAGAACGAGCGCCTGTCGAACCCGGTCGCCCTCGGGGTCCTCGCGCCCGACGCCATCTCGTCGACCGCGTACGGCAGCGAGCTCATCCTCGTCGAGCTGCTCCCCTACGCCGGGCTCGCCGCCTTCTCCCTGCTGTTGCCGCTGACCGGGGTGATCCTGTGCATCCTGATCCTGGTCGCCGCGTCGTATCGCCAGGTGGTGATGGCCTACACCCGCGCCGGCGGGTCCTACGTCGTCGCGCGGGAGAACTTCGGGCCCCGGGTGGCGCAGGTCGCGGCTGCGGCCCTGCTCATCGACTACGTGGTCACCGTGGCCGTGCAGGCGTCGGCGGGAACCGTCGCCGTGGTGTCGGCGGTCAAGGTGCTCGGTCCGTACAGCCTCGAGATCACCATCGGTGTCGTCGTCATCATGTGCTGGGTCAACCTGCGCGGACTCAAGGAGGCAGGCAGGCCGTTCGCGATGCCCACCTACTTCTTCACCGGGATGCTGCTGCTGATGATCGTGGTCGGCATCGTGCGCGAGGCCACCACGGGGCTCGCGAAGTACGTGCCGTCGGAGTTGCCGGGGACCGTCGCGGTGCACCAGGGCAACGGCCTGATCGCCGGGGCGACCCTGCTGATCTTGCTCCGCGCGTTCGCCAACGGCGGGTCGTCTCTGACCGGGGTCGAGGCCATCTCCAACACGGTCGGCTCGTTCCGCAAGCCCGAGGGAACCAACGCGCGGCTCGTGCTGACGGTGATGGCCTGCATCCTCGGCATCCTGCTGACCGGCGTCGCGTGGCTGGCGTACGAGACACACGCGACCCCTTACGTCGACGGGTATCCGTCGGTGCTGTCGGAGATCGCGCGACGGGTCTTCGGTGGCGGTGCCCTTGGCTCGACCCTCTACGTGATGCTGCAGATCGCCACCGCGGCCATCCTGTTCACCGGGGCCAACACCAGCTTCAACGGCTTCCCGGCCCTGGCCAATTTCGTTGCCGCTGATCGTTTCCTACCCCGGCAGCTGTCCAAACGCGGGCACCGACTGGTGTTCTCCAACGGCATCCTGGTCCTGGCCGTCTTCGCCATCGTGCTGCTCATCACCACCGGCGGCTCGGTCAACGCGCTGATCCCCTTCTACGCCATCGGCGTGTTCACCGGTTTCGCGATGGCCGGCTACGGGATGACGAAACACCACCTGACACACAAGGAATCGGGGTGGCGTCACAAGTTGTCGATCAACCTCGCCGCCGGTGTCGTCTCGACCGTCGTCGTCGCGATCTTCGCCATCGCCAAGTTCACCGAGGGCGCGTGGTTGGTGGTCGTCGTGTTCCCGCTGCTGGTCTTCGGCCTGATCCGTCTCAATCGCGAATATCGCGCCGAGGCAGCGATTCTCGAGGAGTTCCGCACCAACCGACCCGAACGGGTGAACTACGCCCGCCACACCGCGTTCGTCCTCGTCAGCTCGGTCGACCTCGCGGTCCTCGAGGCGTTGCGCTACGGCCACGGACTGCGCGCGGATGAGCTGACCGCCGTGCACCTCATGGTCGACGCCGCCCAGGCCGAGAAGCTGCGGGCGCGCTGGGAGCACTACGACCTGCGTACCCCGCTGACGATCATCGACTGCCCCGACCGACGACTGACGCGCGGCGTGCAACGCCTCGTCGTCGACGCATTGGCGCAGGCCCCGCGGTCACACGTGACGGTGCTGCTGCCGCGGCGCACCTACGCGCCCCTGCTCGGTCGGTTGCTGCACGATCGCAGCGCCGACAAGATCTCCCGTGCGGTGAGCGAGATCCCGCACGCCGCGGCGACGATCATCCCGTTCGATGTCCAGGCCGAGATCCGCAAGGCCTTCCCCGATGTCGTCGAGGAACGGCTCACCCGCAAGGTCGAGCAACTGCAGGCACGGATCGCCCGGGACGACGACGCCGAGCTGCGCGACTACGCCGAGCCGGAGAGCCCGGCCGCGACGTTGGCCATCGGCGGGCTCATGGTCGGTCACCGTGGCACCGTCGAGGGCCGCGTCCGCGACACCTTCGACAAGGTGATCGACGAGACGCCGGTGCACATCGTCGAGGTCGAGGACGACAGCGGCCTGCTCCGGCTGCGCTTCGCCGACGACGCCGGTTCCGACATCGTCGCGGGGCAACTACTGCGTGCCAGCGGCAAGGCACGCCAGGGGCGCAAGGGGGTCGTGATGGTCAACCCGACCTACGAGATCGTCACCGACGACGACGTCGATTCGGCGCCCGGCACCGACTGATCCGACCGACCGGCCCCTCCGCCGAGCGTGCCCAAACAACGCGCCCAGCGTGCCCAAACAACCCGCCGAGCGTGCCGCAACGACCCGCCGACCGTGCCGATCGGCTCGCGCCCCATACGAGGAACTGTCGAGCGCCGCGCCTGGTGCGAACCGGCCCAGCGTGACGGCACATTGGAAGCGCGATTTCGGCACGTTCGACGGGTTGGTTCGGCACGTTCGGTGCGCGGTTTCGGCACGCTCGGCGGATCAGGGGTAGGGACGCCGCGCGGTGGCCGGATCGCCGAAGGTGATGGCCCGCTCGCCGCGACCACCCGTGCCGAGGGTGGCCGCCCAACTCGCAACGGTCCACACCCGGTTGCGTCCACCGGCGAGGAACGCGATGTGGATGAAGCCCCAGCCGATCCAGCCGAGATACCCCGACAGCCGGATCGGACCGGACTGCAGCAGCGCGTGGTGCCGCGAGATGTAGGCGGCGGTACCGAGATCGCGGTACTTGAACGGTGCGGCCGCATCACCCTTCTTGGCGACATCCCGTTTGATCAGCGTGGCCGCGTGATGACCCGACTGCATCGCCACCTCGGCGACGCCGGGCAGCTTGTCCAGACTCATCACATCCCCGACGGCGAAGATCTCGGGGTGGCCGGCGACGCGCAGGTCAGGCCCGACGGGAATGGTTCCGCCACGGGCGGGTTCGACCCCGGCGGCGGTGTTCACCGCTCTGGCGAACGGCACCGCCTCGACGCCCGCGGTCCACAGCACGGTGTGCGTGTCGATCTGCACCGTCGCCTTCGTCTTCTTGTCGGTGGTGACCGCATAGTCGGTCCCGACATCGGTGACGTGCAGACCCAGCCGGGTCTCGACACCGAGCTTGTCCAGCGTCCGTTGGGCTTTCGCCGACAGCCCCGGATGGAACGACTCCAAGACCCGCTCACCGCCGTGGACCAGGACGACGGTGGCCTCGGTGGGGTCGATCGTGTCGAACTCACGCGCCAGCGCACGGACGGCCATCTCGCGGATCTGACCGGCCAGCTCCACCCCGGTGGGTCCGCCACCGCTGACCACGAACGTCAACCACGGTCGACGCAGATCCGCGGTCGGCAGGGTCTCGGCGATCTCGAAGGAGGAGATGATCTTGCGGCGGATCGCGAGCGCGTCGTCGACGGACTTCATCCCCGGCGCGAACTCCTCGAAGGCCTCGTTGCCGTGATAGGACTGCCGCGCCCCACCGGCCATGATCAGGTAGTCGTAGCTCAGATCGAACGAGGATCCGTCGAACCGGCGGGCGCGGACCGTCTTCGCCTCGGCGTCGATGTCGGTGGCCTCGCCGAGCAGGACCGAGATGTTGCGCTGCTTGCGCAGGAGATGTCGGAGCGGGCTGGAGATGTCGCCCTCGGAGAGCAGCCCGGTCGCGCACTGGTAGAGCAGCGGCTGGAAGACGTGGCTGGTGCCGCGGTCGATGAGCGTCACCGACACCGCGGCCTTCCGCAGCTTGCGCGCGGCGAACAATCCGGCGAACCCGCCGCCGATGATCAGAACGTGGGGGCGTTGGTCAGGCATGGATCAATAGTGCCTCACCCGACCCCACCCCCATCAACGCCTCAGCCGACGGCGGCTCTCGTGAGACGCGCGATGTCGGCCGAGTAGGCCACCAGCGTCACGAGGTCGACCGAGACCTCGGCCTCCTTGATGGCGCGAACCTGTTGGGCGACAGCGTCGTCGACCGGCCATCCGTAGGCACCACCGGAGACGAGTGGGAACGCGATCGATTCCGCACCCATCGACCGCGCCAGCAGCAGACAGCGCGAATAGGCCAGGCGCAGGATCTGCGACCGGTCCTCGTGCCGGGACCAGCGTGGTCCGACGGTGTGGATGACCCACCGCGCGGGCAACCGTCCGGCGGTGGTGGCGACCGCAGCACCCACGTCGAGCCCGTCCGGCAGGGTGACGGCGCGGATCAGTTCGCATTCGCGAAGGATGTCCGGTCCGCCGGCACGGTGGATGGCGCCGTCGACGCCGCCCCCACCGAGCAGCGTGCGGTTGGCGGCGTTGACGATGACGTCGCTGCGCACGGCGGTGATGTCGTCCTGCGTCACATCGATGATGGTCATGGTGGCTCCTCTTCGGTCAGTTACCGGTGATGCGGCCGGCGAGGGCCACGAGGTCGGATGCGGTACGCCCGGGGTACCCGTGCAGCACGTCCCGCCACCGGTCGGGGACGGCCGAAGCACCGGCGCACGCGCCCAGCAGTCCACCGGCGATGGCCGCGGTGGTGTCGGTGTCGTTGCCGGCGCGGACACACAGTTCCAGCGACCTCGGCAGGTCGCCGTCGCCCGCGCAGATCGCCCACCAGGCGGTCTGCAGGGCATGCACGACCCAGCCGTTGTTCGGGAAGTCCGCGGGCGAGCTGTACTGCGCCATGTCCAGCAGGGGTTCCCAGTACGTCCGCGTCTCCGCGGGCGCATCGGTGATCCAGTGCCGGAGGCCGTCGCGGGAGCCGGTGCGGACGCCGTGCGCGATCGCCACCGACCACATCTGACATGCCTCGCGGGCACGGTCGTCGGCGTGGGTGAGGTCGCTGATCGCGGCGGCCGCAGCCGCGCAGGCGGTGTCGTCGTCGAGGAACGCCAGGGCGACGGGCGCCGTCCGCATCAGCGATCCGTTGCCGCCGGTCCGGCCGGCGATCGACGCGGCGCGCGCCGCCATCGGTACCGCCGTGCGATCCCGCCCCGACAGCACGCTGCGCGTCTGGTTGCCGATGTCGGGTGGGCGGGTGTCGTACCAATCGGCGAAGGCCGCGGCGACGGCGTCGAGATCCACCCGTCCCGGCGACAACCCGGCGGCGACGCCCATGGCCATCGAGGTGTCGTCGGTCCACTCCCCCGGCGCCCAGTCGAACGGTCCGCCGCCGATCATGTCGATCACGACATCGTCAGCGGGATAGGTGAACTCGTAACCGGCTCCGAGGGCGTCGCCCGCGGCCGATCCGAGCAGCGCTCCGGCAGCGCGGTCACGCTGTGCGGCATCCAGGATCATGATGATCTCCCCTCGTCCGGCCGAATCCGACCATTAGCTCACTTCCGCGCTAAAGGTTAGCGCACGTCTGCGCTAAAGTGCAACCGTGGTGTGGACCGACGCGCAGGGACGAGCCCTGACCGATCATCCGCGGCCCTCGGTCGCGGTCGACGTGGCCGTGCTGACGGTGCTCGACGGCGGGCTGCGGGTGCTCGTCGTCGACGGACCTGTCGGCCGGGCGCTGCCCGGCACCTTCCTGCATCCCGGCGAGCGGCTCGCCGACGCCGCGACCCGGGCGCTGCGCGACAAGGCAGGCGTCGGCGACCTCGCCTTCCACCAACTCGGCCTCTACGACGACCCCGCTCGCGACGACCGCGGATGGGTGCTGTCGATGGCCCATGGATCGGCGTCGGCAGCGCACACCCTGCCCACGGACGCCGAATTGGTCGAGGTGGTCGACGGGCGGCCCGTGCACCCCCTGGCCTTCGACCACGACGACATGGTCGTCGCGGCCGTGCTCGACCTGCGTGCGCGTTACGCCGACGACGCCGACCCCGACGACCTGCTCGGTGACCGGTTCACGCTGCTCGAGCTGCGCCGCGTCCACGAGGCCATCGCCGGTCGACCGCTGCCCAAGGACACGTTCCGCCGACGGATGCTCAGCCATGTCGAGGGCACCGGAGAGCTCGTCACCGCCGACGCGGGCAGGCCGGCCGAGCTGTTCCGACGCATGTCCGATACCAGATAGCGGTCCACATCACAAAACGGCCAATGTGAGACATAGCTCACTAAAACTGCAAGCGGGGCTGTAGGTTTCGGAACGGAACCGCAGCGAAGCACTCCTGCCCGGGAGACCTCTGCGCACACCGGGGAGCGAGCATGGCCACAGCGACGAGAACACCCACCCAGGACCCACCCGTGCACGGTGGTGTGATCGGCAGGCAGCTCGGCCGCTACCCCGACAACGGTCTGCGAACGATGTACCTCGGCATCGTCGTGTTGGCGACGGTGATCCTCTATTACCAGCTGTACGTGCAGGGTTCGGTGGCGACGCAGCTCGTCTCCGACCTCGACATGAGCCTGGCGTACTTCATCACGATCTCGGTCGTCGGCAACGCCGTCGGCGCGCTCGCCTCGATCCTGGCGGGACTGGCCGACCGGTGGGGTCGCGCGAACCTGGTGGTCTACGGGTTGCTCGTCACCAGCCTGCTGGTGTTGTTCGGGTTGCCCAACGCGAGCAGCAAGCTCGAGTACCTGATCTTCTTCACCCTCGTCAGCGTCGTCGAGGGCGTCATCCTGGTGGCCACCCCGGCACTGATCCGTGACTTCTCCCCGCAGCTCGGACGCGCGTCGGCGATGGGTTTCTGGACGCTGGGTCCGGTGCTCGGCAGCCTCGTGGTGACCTCGATCGCCAGCAACACCCTTGACTCCCACCCCGATTGGCAGTTCCAGTTCCGGGTCTGCGGCATCGTCAGCCTGGTCGTGTTCGTGATCGCGTTCATCGGGCTGCGTGAGCTCGCCCCGCAACTCCGCGACCAGCTGATGGTCAGCCTGCGCGAGCGAGAACTGATCGAGGCACGCGCCCGCGACATCGACGTCGACGCGGCGGTCAAGGGCCACTGGCGGCAGATGGTCCGCGTCGACATCGTCGGGCCGGCGTTCGCGATCGCCGTGTTCCTGCTCTTCTACTACATCGCCGTCGGGTTCTTCGTCGTGTTCTTCGCGACAACGTTCGGCTACTCGGAATCGCGGGCCAACGCGTTGGCCAACTGGTACTGGATCGGCAACGCCATCACGCTGGTGGTCACCGGCCTCGCGTCGGACCGGCTCAAGGTCCGCAAGCCGTTCATGGTCGCCGGCGCGGTCATCAGCGGTGTGGGGGTGGCGTTGTTCGCCCTGGCGACAACCGAATCCACCACCTCCTACTACCACTTCGCCGGGATCATCCTGCTGATCGCGATCGGCGGCGGCATGGCCTTCGCGGCGTGGATGGCCGCGTTCACCGAGACCGTCGAGAAGCACAACCCGGCCGCGACTGCGACCGGTCTCGCCGTGTGGGGTTCGGTACTGCGGGTCGTGGTGACCTGCGCCCTCGTCGGACTGATCTTCGCGATCCCCGCGGCGGGCACCCTGGTCGACAAGGGCACACCGCTGCAGGCGCTGGCCGACAAGTACGCAGCACCGCTCGCGACGCTGCAGAAACTCGATCCCGCGACCCAGAAGGCACTCGGGGCCAACCCGAACGACCAGCTGACGCAGGCGTCGGCGGTCGGCCAGATCGCCGGCGTCCCCACAACCGACGTGGTCAAGACGGTGACGCTGAGTACGCAGTACGCCCAGCAACTGGCGACTGCGCAGGCCGTCGACCCGGTCACCCTGGCCACGCTGTCGGGGAACCCGACCAACGCATCGGCCGGTGCTCGAGCGGTGGCACAGATCGCACAGAAGCTCGCCATCTCTCCCACGCAGGCCATCACGCGACTGCAGGCACTCGCCACGGTCCCCAAGGCCGACCTCGCGTTCCTGCAGAGCACCGGCACGAAGGTGCAGACCGCCGGTGATCAACTCAAGGCAGCCGCACTGATCCCGGCCGGGGATCTGAGCTACATCCAGGCCAACGCCGCCGAGGTGCAGAAAGCACAGCAGGACGTCCCCGGACAGTGGCAGCGCTGGTGGTGGTTGTGCTTCCTCGGGCAACTCGTCTTCCTGCCGTTCATCTGGCTGCTGACCGGTAGATGGAGCCCGGCCGCGGCACGCCGCGACGCCGCTGAGCACGAGGCCGCAGTGCAACGCGAGCTCACCCGGGTCTAGCGTCGATCCGATGAGCGTGTTGCGTACCAAAACAGTCGAGGCGATCAAGTCCGACGCCGCAGGTGGCGACGGCGACGGGGAGGGCAGCGGACTCCGCAAGACCCTGCGCACCCGCGACCTCGTGGGATTCGGCGTCGGAATCGTCATCGGCACCGGCATTTTCACCCTGACCGGCATCCAGGCGAAGGAGAACGCCGGGCCCGCGGTGGTCGTATCGTTCCTCATCGCCGGGCTCGTCAGCATGCTCGCCGCGCTCTGTTACGCCGAGTTGGCCTCCGCCGTCCCCACCGCGGGCAGCGCGTACACCTACGCCTACGCGACGCTGGGTGAGGTCTTCGCGTGGATCATCGGGTGGGACCTCGTCCTGGAGTTCGCCCTCGGTGCCGCAGTGGTCGCCCGCAGCTGGTCGGGATACCTCGCCGACCTCTTCGGGTTGCCGCCGTCGCTGTTCACCGAGGAGTCGACGGTGAACATAGGGGCCGTCGCGATCGTCCTGGTGCTCGGTGTCATCGCCGCGGTCGGGGTGAAGGAGTCGGCGCGCGTCACCAACACCCTCGTGCTCGTCAAGGTCGCGATCTCGGTCTTCATCATCATCGTGGGCGCCTTCTTCATGAAGAAGGCGAACCTGCTGCCGTTCATCCCGTCGGCGGAGGCCACCACGACCAAGGTCAACACCATCGACCAGCCGCTGCTGCAGTGGCTCGGCGGCTTCGAACCCGCCACGTTCGGCGTCTCGGGACTGTTCACCGCCGCCGCGGTGGTGTTCTTCGCTTACACCGGGTTCGAGGCGGTGGCCAACCTCAGCGAGGAGACCCGCAACCCTGCCCGCGACATCCCCCGGGCGCTGCTGATCGTGCTCGGTCTCTGCACCACGCTCTACGTTATGGTCGCGTTCGTCGTCACCGGCATGCAGAAGTACACTGACCTCGACTCCAGCGCCCCGATCGCGAAGGCCTTCGACGCCAACAACGCCAGTTGGGCGGGCACGTTCGTCGCGATAGCCGCGGTCGCCGGCCTCACCTCGGTGATCCTGGTCGACATCATCGCCATGAGCCGTATCGGTTTCGCCCTCGGTCGCGACGGACTGCTGCCGCAGTCGGTGGCCAAGTCGTCACCGCGGTTCGGCACGCCGTTCCGGTTCACGGTGGGCACCACGATCTTCGTCGCGATCCTCGCCGGCCTGGTCCCGCTGACCGATCTGTCCGAGATGGTCAGCATCGGAACGCTGTTCGCGTTCCTGATCGTCTCGATCGCGGTGCCGATCCTGCGGCGCACCAAGCCCGACCTCAAGCGGCCGTTCCGGGTGCCGCTGTCGCCGATCGTCCCGATCCTCTCGGCGCTGGCCTGCATCTACCTGATGCTCAACCTCGTCGTGGGCACCTGGCTGCGGTTCCTGGTGTGGCTGGTCCTGGGCATGGTCATCTACCTCGGCTACGGACGTCGGCACGCCCGGTTGGCCGCGAAGATCGTCGATTTGCCGACGTCGGCGGAGGCCACCAAGTCCACTGAGTGAGAGGCGTTCTCAGTTCGTGCGGATGTGCATCAGGTCGACGTTGTAGCTGGTGTATGTCGTGGTGGTGATGTACAGGTCCTTGTCGGTCGACCACGGGTGCATGAACCCGCCGTAGAGCTGCGGGTACTTGAAGCTGGAGACCAGATTCGACGGCTCCGACCACAGTCCCTGCGGGGATCGTGACTGCCGCAACACGATCGCGCTGCGGAGTACGTCGAGGTAGGTGGCCTGCCAGAGCTTGGACTTCTCGTCGTAGCGCACCGACAGCTCGCCGTTGGGGCCGCCGAAGATCGGGGTGGCCTGATCGCCGTTGCGGGTCGGTATCCAGCTGCCCCGCACCCAGTACTGGTACGCGGTCTTGTTGAGGATCTGGGTCTTCGGGACCCGAGCCAACGCGGTGGAACCGAGTCGGCCGTTGGGGGTTCCGAACATGTAGACCCAGTCACCCTGCGGAACCATCGCTGAGACCTGAAAGTTGGCGTTGCCACCGAAGATGTTGTCCCAGCGCGCGTACTGGTCCTTGACCCAGGTCGACCCGCCGTCATCGGAGTAGGCGAGCCCGCCGTAGTTGGTGATCCACTGACCCGGCAGCGTGAACGAGTTGATGGACATGTAGCTCATGTACTGACGGTTGCCCAAAGCGAAGCCGGACGTCGGGATGACGGTCTGCTCGGCGTTGTTGATCTTGCGACTCGCCAACAGCTCGGCCGCGTGGCAGCGACTGTCCTGCACCATCGTGCGGATCTTCAGTCCGTCGGAGAGCTTCGTGTCGTCGCTGAACCCGAGAACGTTGGACCGCCAGTCACCACCGTTGGCGCCGGGCGGGCGGAAGCCCTTGCCGAAACTGTCGCCGAACGCGATCGCGACCTGACCGGGCTTGGACTGCCACATGATGCCCAGGTCGGTGCCGTTGAGCTGGAAGCGCTTGTCGGTACGGCCCGTCGATCCCTTGCCGGTCACCTGCGCCACGTAGTTCGAGGCACCGACGCGCGGGTTGCCCATCTTGGGGGTGACGGTCCCGGGCGTCGAACCCGGTGTCGCACGCGGAGGTCGGGCCTGGAACGGCGGCGGCGTGCCGCCGGGCACCGGCACCGGGATGGTGAGGAACGGGCGCGGGACGAACGACAGCTTGGGGATCGGGATGTTCGCCGAACCCGTCCCGACCGCGTTGGGTGGCGGCGGCGGATCGGTGATGTCCGGGCACGGATCCTTGCAGAAGTCCTTGAGGGGCTGCGCGGACGGGATCCGCTTGTTGTTCTGCAACGGCCCGTACCGCGGGACGGGCTGCAGCTTCAGATACGGGATGGGGATACGGATGTCCGGGGCCGACGGTGCCGAGGGCTTGGCAGGCTGCGGGAGGTCGTTGGCGCACCCCGAACTCGGCAGGGCAACCGACCGTGCGGGTGCTGCCACCGCGGGCGCACCACCGAGAGCGGGCAACAGCGCGCACCCCGCGATGGTGATCGCCACCAGCCGTCGAAGCATGCTCGATCCCCGTTTCACCTAGTCCGTCACAGCGTGGCTGAACCTAGCATGTGATCGGTCACATGGCGGCGGGGCGAAAAATGGAACAGAAGCCGAGACGATCCCGAGACCGTCCCGAAATCCGGCGGCAGCACGGCACGCGGCGTGATCTCCCCAGTCGGGTCGGCGCCGGACGACATACTGGTGCGATGCCAACCTGGATCGTCGTCGTGCTCGTCATCGCCGTGATCATCGCGATCGGGGTGATCTTCGCGCTCGTCCGCTACTACCGCGAGAAGCCGCCGCCGATTCCGGCCGGCTGGTACCCCGACCTGCACGATCCGTCCATCGAACGGCGCCACGACGGGTCGGGATGGACCGAGGACACTCGCCCGAACGAGGACGAACGCGAGCGCTGAGCGGAGGTCTCAGCAGCGTCCGAGGTCCGAGGTCGGCGGCCGGACGGCGTCGGGTTCCGTCGCGCCGGGCGGGGTCGAGAGCCGCGCCAGCAACCACTCGTAGACCTCGGCGTGATTGAGCAGGGTGAAGTGGTTGGCCGAGGCGATGGCGAAGCCGTCCTCGTCACGGAACCCGATGTGCCGGGTCTTGTTCCGGCCCGATGCGCTCGGGGCCAGCACCAGGCCGTCACCGATGATCCGCCCCACCGGATGCCGTGCGTTGCGGGTGACCGTCGCGGAGACGAAGCAGTGTGTCGCGTTCTCCAGCAGTGGGACCTCTTGCACCGCAGCCACTTTCAAGGCGTCGATGTCGCGACCGGTCCAGTCCTCATCGACCAGTGATCCGTGGAAGAGATCGCGTACACCCGAGCTGCGTCGGCGTAGCAGCCGCGCGAACGGCCGCGATTCGGGCAGTTTGTCCAGCGCCGCGCTGAGGTAGTGGACCGACCGCTCCAGCGGCGCGCCGAGATGCGGCGTCCCGAGGCACACCACGTGTCGGACGCGCTTGACCCACAGGCGCTCGGCGGTGGCCGCCTGGAAGCAGGCGCTGCGCACGACCAGGCCGCCCATGGAGTGTCCGACGAACGCGATCTCGTGGACGGGGACCGGCCAGGAGACGACCAGTTCGGCCATCAGCTTCTCGAGCTCGCGTCCGTTCTCCGAGACATGCTTGCCGGTGTTGTAACGGACCTGGATCTCGGTCGCGGCGAGGTCGTCGCCGAGCCGGGCGCCGTAGGTGGGCGCTCCGGTCAGGGTCCACGCCGCCTCGGTCTCCATCAGTCCGTGCAGGAAGACCACGACCCGACCGGTGGCCGCGGGGAATGCCGCCGCGAGTGCACCCACGGTGGGCGCGACGGGCACGCCGTCGACGCGGATGGCCATGGGCTGGGCCAGCGGGCTCTGCTGATTGTCGAGGTGATCGCCGATCAGGCCGTTGACGGCAGCGATGACCATCGCGCCCTTGGTCGTCTCCGACGGAGGGCGTCCCCACCCGTTGGCCGTCTCGCCGGCGATCTCCGACGCGGTGTCGCAGACCGCGGTGATCACCGAGTACGTGCCGCCCGCGATCGCGTCGTGCACCGTCTTCGCCGGGGTCACGAAGTCGCCGAGCCCGAGGCGCAGACCGGTGAAGACGTGGTCGGAGATGGCGGAGTGGACCTTGGCGATCCCGATCGTCGCGTCGCCGAGCTCGGCCAACGCGAGACGGGTCAGCTCGCGGACCTCGGTCCGGCGCTGTTCAACCACGTTGCTCATGCGTTTGAGAGTACAGTTGTTCACTCATCGAGTCACGCAGATCAGCCGCCCTCGGGCAGGATGTGACCCATGTCCTGGATCCGCAACGCCGCCCGTGGGGTCCTGGGCGGGTTCCTCATCTTCGCCGGAACGGCCCACCTGACCTTCGCCCGCGACACCTTTCACGCGCAGGTCCCCGACTGGGTCCCGCTGAACGTCGACTTCGTCGTCATCGCATCCGGGGTCGTCGAGATCGTCCTCGGCGTCAGCCTGCTCCTGCTCTACCGGCATCAGGTGGCGATGGGGTGGATCGTCGCCGCGTTCTTCGTGGCCGTGTTCCCGGGCAACATCTCGCAGTACGTCACCCACACCGACGCGTTCGGTCTCGACACCGACACCGGCCGACTCATCCGGCTGTTCTTCCAGCCCGTACTGATCGCGTGGGCTCTCTGGTGCACCGGAGCCTTCTCAGCCCTTCGGAGCAAAACCACCACACGCTGACTGTATGGAAAGCGCAACCCCACTGCTGACTGTGTGGAAAGCGCCATCGAGTGTGCTGACAGCGTCACGCGAGTTCGCAGCGAAACAACGCACACTCGATGCGCGCTTTCCGCACCGTCAGCGGCTTTTCATCACCCCAGATAAGTACTGAACCATTCGAGCACCTGTCCGTACACGGTGGTGGCTGCACCTTCGTTGTACCGGGCGCCGGTGTCGTTGAAGAAGGCGTGGTCGACACCGGGCACCGTCTGCACGCGATAGCGCATACCGGCCGCCTTCAACGCGGTCTCGGCCTCGGGCATGGATGCGTTGACGCGTTTGTCGAGGCCGGCGTAGACCGCGAGCACGGCGGCGTTCTTCGATCCGTCGAAGTTCGCGTTGTCCGGCAGGGGTCCGTAGAAGGGGACGGCCGCCGAGAGCTGCGGTTCGCCTGACGCCAGCAGCGACCACACCAGTCCACCGCCGAAGCAGAAGCCGATGGCACCGACCTTCGCGCCGGGCGCGCGTTTCTGCAGTTCGACGACGCCGGCCTTCATGTCGGCGACGAACTGCTCGGCAGGGATGTCGGCGAGTGCCGCGGTGGCCTGTGCCGGGTCGGAGAACGTGGCGGTGCCGCCCTTCTCGGAGAGCAGATCGACCGCCAGTGACGAGTAGCCGGCGCCCGCGAGGCGTCCGGCGATGGTGCGGATGTGATCGGTCAGGCCCTTGTTCTCGTGCAGGACGAGAACCGCACCCTTGGGCGACGGCGCGGCGGCCCACGCACCCTGCAGGGTCCCGTTGGGGCCTGCGAACGTGATGGCCTCGGTGGGCAGCGCGGTGGACATGCCCGGGGCGGTCGCCGATCCCGATGCCGCCGCCGACGCGGGCGCCCCTGATCCCGGCGACGTCGCTGCGGAACTCTGGCCGGCGGCGGTGTCGGAGTCGCTGCCGCAGGCGGCCAGCAGGGCCGACGCGGAGGCCGCGGTGAGCCCCAACAGACCGAGTCTGCGGAGCGCCTCGCGACGTCCGAACAGTCCGTCGGCGTGGTCGATGGCGATCTCTTCGGCGATGTACTGCTTGAACGGGGTCATGGGTCCTCGCGGATCGAAGTGGTGGGCCGTGCCCCCACTATGCCCGAGCACGCCGCCCTCTGACGTCGGTTTATCAACCAGTTGCGGCCGACAATGCGGATCGCAAACCGCCGCAGAACATTTCGCTTTCGTGGCGTTTGTTGTGTGCGACACGTTTGTAGGACACAGTCAGAGGTGCACCAACTCACCGGGGATTCAAAAGCGAGACCCGAGAATTTGCCGCGACCGACGCTCGGCGCGGCGAACGAAGGAGATCCTCGTGATCGGAACAATCATCAGTGCCATCGTCGTCGGCCTCATCATCGGCGCCCTCGCACGACTCGTGCTGCCGGGTAAGCAGAACATCGGCATCATCGTGACCATCATCCTGGGCATCCTCGGATCGCTCATCGGATCGTTCATCACCTACAAGGTCGGTTACAACAACGCCAACGGCGGCTGGGAGATCATCCCGTTCGTCGTCGGCATCGTCGTCGCCGCGATCCTGATCGCCGGCTACGTCGCCGTCACCGGGCGTCGCCACAAGGTAGCGCGCTGACCTGAGCGGACCTCGTCACGAAGCCGATCACCCGCGCGCTGCGCACGGTGGTCGGCTTCGGTCATTGTGGCGCAGGCTCTTTCGCGGGTTCGATGAATTCCAGGGTCAGTCCGTCGCTGTCGTGCAGGTAGAGGAACTTCGTACCGGCGCGCGGCCCTTCGGTCATGGTCTGCACGGATCCGCGGGTGAACCATCCGTGGTCGGCGAGACGCTCGCGCACCGCGACGATGTCGTCGACCGTGAACGCCAGATGCTTTGTTCCCGGCGCCGCGGGGCTGCGCAGTTCATCCGGCGTCATACCGGGCGAGCTGTACTGCAGCAGTTCGATGGTGTGGCCGGGCGCGGCGATGATCGCGGTGGCGATGTCGGCGTCGTCGACACCGGTCACCTGCGTGGCGAACTCGCCTGCGAGATGACCGCGGCGTCGCAATTCGAAACCCATCACCTCGGTCCAGAATCGGATCGAGCGGTCGATGTCGCTGACGGTGAGGCCGGTGTGGTCGACTGCGGTGACGGTGAACGACGGTGTCGGAACGGTCATCACTTCACCGAAGGCACCGGTTCGCGGTGACGCAGCACCCAGGCGGTGACGCCGAGCTGAGCGAGCACGGCG
Source organism: Williamsia maris (assembly GCF_024171815.1). Lineage (GTDB taxonomy): Bacteria > Actinomycetota > Actinomycetes > Mycobacteriales > Mycobacteriaceae > Williamsia_A > Williamsia_A maris. The sequence continues at coordinate 594,505 of NZ_JAMTCJ010000001.1, forward strand.
GCGGTCATCATCCACGCGTATGTCTGCAGGAGACCGTTGCCGCGCCCGGACTCGTAGTGCTCGGACTTCCCGAACCCGCGTGGACCGAAACCACCACCGCCGGGCCGTCCCCCGTGCCCGCCCGGACGATCACCGAGCCGTATCCCGCGGTGATGGGTCAGGAAGTCGGTGATCTCGCGGACCATCGGTCCGTCGAGGGTCTCGCGGTAGACCCCGACACCGGCCAGCTGGACCACTATCGGCACCGCCACGTAGGCCAGCGGTAGGAAGAACGCCGCGGCCACGGTCAGGACCTCGGCCGGATAGAAGTACCGGTCGTGCATGGCGGGCAGCAGGTAGGGGACGAGCAGCACCGACGCGGTCGCGATCGCCATGATCGAGCGCGGCGTGACGTCGGGACGCGCGCGCAGGGTCCACCCCAGAAAGGCCACACCGATGACCGCCGTGAGCCCGATTCCGGCGTAGGCCAGCCAGTCGAGATCACCGGTGAACGGCAACAATTGGTAGATGTTCGCCGCCCCGAGAGTCGTACTCTTGTACGACCCGACCTGGTTCGTGTACACCGACACCACCGCACCGATGGGTGCACCCACCAGCAACGCGGGGATGTCGAGGATCACCATCGCCGCGGGGATCGCGAGCAGCGAGCGCCAGGGGATCCACCGCCGCAGGACGAGCCACGCGACGAGCGGCAGGATGAACACGGTCTGCAGCTTGAAGGCGAAGGCGATCCCGATGAACGCACACGCCCACCACGGCCGACGTCGGAGCAGGAAGTACACGCCGCCGACGACGAACGCGGAGTAGATGCTGTCGGCCTGCCCCCACCATCCGGAGTTCAGCACCACCGTGGGCAGGAACAGGACGATCGCGAATGCGAGCGTGGGGGCGCCGAACCCAGGGTGCCGCTGGGCGACGATGCGATGAACGAATGCGGCGAGGACGATGTCGAAGACCACCGAGACGGCCTTGATGCCGATCAGCGGTGGGATGTGCAGATACGTCAGCGCCGCCAGGAGATAGAGGTACGGGTAGTTGTAGTCGGCGAACCGGTCCTTGAGCGCGAAGATGCCGTCGTGGCTGTCGATGTGGTCGTACCAGGGACGGAGGAACGCGAGGTAGTCGAGCGACTCCCGATCGGCGAACACCGCCCGTACCCCGACCGCGACGAGCACTATCGCCACCAGCGCGGCCCCGCGCATCAACGAACTGCGATTGATCGTCATGACACCGATTCTCCTCGGGTACGAACCTGTGAACTTCCTGAAAGCCTCTGCGATATCAGACATTTCAGTCCAACGGCCGTGGCGTTGGTCACGATGACCTCTTCTGGCGGCAGTACACTCGACCTCGGGGCATCGTCGCCGTAGAGTCAAGATGTTAGCTCGGCTTACTATTCCGGAGCGTACGTGACCGACGCCCGGTCCTCTCACAGCGAGGCTGCAACGATGACCACACGTGACCCGGTGACCCTGCCGGAACTGGCCGTGACCGTTGATCGGACGGCACCCTCCCCCACGCTCGACGTGGTGATCCCCGTCTACAACGAGGAGACCGATCTCGAACGGTGTGTTCGTCGCCTTCACGAGCATCTCGCCGGCTCCACGCCGTACACCTTCCGCATCACCATCGCCGACAACGCCAGCACCGACACCACGCTGGCCGTCGCCCGACGGCTCGCCGAGACCATCGACACCGTCCGGGCGGTGCACCTCGACCAGAAGGGACGCGGTCGGGCGCTCAACGCGGTCTGGCGGGAGAGTGACGCCGAGGTCGTCTGCTACATGGACGTCGACCTGTCGACGAACCTCAACGCACTCATGCCCCTGGTGGCGCCCCTGCTGTCCGGGCATTCCGACGTGGCCATCGGGTCGCGGCTGACGCGGTCGGCCCGGGTGGTCCGTGGCGCGAAGCGAGAGTTCATCTCGCGCAGTTACAACCTCATCCTCCGTACGGCGATGCACGCGAAGTTCAGCGACGCCCAGTGCGGTTTCAAGGCCATCCGCACCGACGTCGCCCGCCGGTTGCTGCCGCTCGTCGAGGACACGGGCTGGTTCTTCGACACCGAGATGCTGGTGCTGGCCGAGCGGGTTGGCCTGCGGATCGCCGAGATCCCGGTCGACTGGGTGGACGACCCCAACAGCAAGGTCGACATCGTCAAGACCGCGACCGCCGACCTCAAGGGCTGCTGGCGCGTGGCGCGCGCCCTGGGCAGCGGCGACCTGCCGATCACCGAACTGCGCCAGTCCATCGGCCGCGACCCCCTCGAGGGACCCGACGTCACCGGCGTCCCCCGCGGGATGGTCGGACACCTGGTCCGGTTCGCGATCATCGGCATCGCGTCGACGGTCGCGTTCGCGTTGCTCTTCCTCGCCCTGCACCCACTGGTGGGTGCGCAGGTCGCGAACTTCCTGGCGCTGCTCGTCACCGCCGTGCTCAACACCTGGGCCAACCGCGCGTTCACCTTCGGGGTCCGCGGTAGCGAGGGGGCGGCCAAGCACCAGATCCAGGGCGTCGCGATCTTCCTGTTCGGGTGGGCCATCTCCGCGGTGGCGCTCTACGTCCTGCACACCGGATATCCCCACGCAGACAAGCACATCGACGTCGTTGTGCTCGTGGTCGCCAACCTCGTGGCCACGATCGTGCGGTTCGTGTCGTTGCGCTGGGTGTTCCGCAAGCATCTCGCCGCCGAGACCGTCACCACCGAGACCACCGCAAGCGAGACGAGCCGATGACCGCCGTAGCCCCCGCCCCGCCCGCGGAGAGTGAACCCACCACCGACACCGCACCGGCCGAGAACGGCCTCGCACACCGGGTTGCGTTCGTCGCCCTGCTCGTCGGCACGGCGGTGCTGTACCTGTGGAATCTGGGAATCAACCGCTACGCAAACGACTTCTATGCCGCGGCCGAGCAGGCCGGGTCGCAGTCGTGGAAAGCGTGGTTCTTCGGAGCGTCCGACGCCGGCAACTCGATCACGGTGGACAAACCGCCGGTGTCGCTGTGGATCTCGGGCATCGCGGTCCGCGTCTTCGGGCTCAACTCCTGGTCGATCCTGGTGCCGCAGGCTCTGATGGGCGTCGCGTCGGTCGCGCTGGTCTACCTGATCGCCCGACGCATCGCGGGACCGAACGCAGGTCTGCTCGCCGGGGTCGTGCTCGCGCTCACCCCGGTCGCGGCGCTGATGTTCCGGTTCAACAACCCCGACGCGCTGCTGGTGTTGCTGCTGCTGGCTGCCGCGTGGGCCACCATCAACATCCTCGACGACGGCCGGGTGCGGTGGGCGGTGCTCGCGGGCGGTCTCATCGGGATCGCGTTCCTCACCAAACAGTTGCAGGCGTTGCTGATCGTCCCGGCCATCGGCGTCGCGTACCTGGCGTTCGGTCCGCCCGCATGGAAGACGCGGATCGTGCACCTGCTCGCCGCGGCCGCCGCGATGGTCGTCGGCGCCGGCTGGTGGGTGCTGGCCGTCAGCCTGTGGCCCAAGGGCTCACGCCCGTACATCGGTGGCACCGAGCACAACTCGATCATCGAGCTCACCATCGGCTACAACGGTTTCGGCCGCCTGACCGGCAACGAGGCCAGCGGTCTCGGTGGCGGTGGTGGGGGCGGACCACGTCCCGGCGGCGACGGACCCGCGGGCGCGTTGTTCGGCGGTCAGACCGGGATCCTGCGCATGTTCTCGAACCTCGTCGGTGGACAGGTCGGGTGGTTGATCCCGGCCGCGCTGATCCTCGGCGTCGTCGCGATCGCACTGCGTGGCCGCGCCCCGCGCACCGATCTCGAGCGGTCGACGGTGGTCTTCGCGTGGTTGTGGCTGCTGTCCAACGGCGTGCTGATGAGCTACATGGCCGGGATCTTCCACCCGTACTACACGCTGGCCCTGGTGCCGCCTATAGCGCTTCTGGTCGGCATCGGCGGTGTACGGAGCTGGCGGGCACGCGAGACCCTGTGGGTGCGTGCCGCACTCATCGTCTCGGCGGCGATCACCGGCTACCTGGCCTGGGTGATCCTCGATCGCACCAGCGACTTCCAGAGCTGGCTGCGCTGGGTCGTGGTCGTCGCGACCGCCGTACTCGTTCTCGCCCTGGTCGTGGAGAAGTTCACCAACGGCACGTCCGCCACCGGCCGTGCCACGAACCGCGCCATCGTCGCGGTCGCCGTGATCGTCGGTCTGGCGGGCCCGACGGCGTACACGATCAACACGATCGCCACCTCGCGTACCGGCGGGCTGGCTTCGGCCGGTCCGCAGCGCTCGCCGCTCGACGCCTTCGGCAGCGGCCGCGGTGGGCCGGGCAGAATGCCCGGCGGCGCCACCCCGCCCGGGGCGAACGGGTCGCCGGGACAGACCATGAACCCCGCCGAGATGGCCGCGGCCGCAACCGCGTTGCGACGGTCGTTCACCGGGGAGGCTCCCCCGCGGGCGGTCACCGATCTGATCGGACGGGACGCGCAGAACCACCGATGGGCCGCGGCCGCGGTCAGCGCCCTGTCCGCCTCGGGCTATCAGCTCGCGCTCGAGCGGCCGGTGATGCCGGTCGGCGGCTTCTCCGGCGGCGACCCCTCACCCACATTGGCCCAGTTCCAGCGCTACGTGGCCCAGGGCGACATCGGCTGGTTCATCGGCGGTGGCGGGTTCATGATGCGCGGCAACGGAACCGCTGCACAGATCGCCGCATGGGTGGAGAAGAACTACCGCGCGCAGACGATCGACGGCGTGACGGTCTACAACCTGCAGGACTCGTCGACCCGATAGGTCAACCGAACACGGTCGGTCAGGTCACGTCTCGCGCTGCTGCGCCTTGAGGTCCCGCAGCCGGCGCATCGCCGGAACCGCTGAGGCGAGCGCCTCGCGCTCGGACGGACTGAGGTCGTCGAGCACGGAGGCGACACTGTCGGCGCCGGTCGCGCGCCGGTGCAGGACGTACTCGCGACCCCGGTCGGTCAGCGTCACCAGCGACGCGCGCCGGTCGTTGGGGTCGCTGCCGCGGCGGACGTGTCCGGATCGTTCGAGCGTGCTGACCAACGCGGTCATCGACGGTTGGGCCACGCCCTCCGACACGGCGAGGTCGGTGATGCGGCGGGGGCCGGTCCGGTTCAGCGTCGCGAGCGTCGCCACCGACGTCAGACTCATGTCCCGCGGCATCTGCCGCACCAACTCCGTCATCAGCGCGTAGACAGCCTCGGCTACGTCACTGTCCTCGTGCGCGGTCGCCGGGTCGTCGATGGCCGCTGCTGACTCACTCATGACCGACAGCATAGAGCGTCGGAAACGATTGCATAGGGGATTTATATAGAGTACCTATGGATAGGTAAGGGATGCCCGCCTTGGGGCGTTCGGCCAGATTCACCAGGAGGAACAGTGGCGCACTCCGACAGTTCCACATCGTTGATGGACTCGTTCCGCCAGCCCAAAGCGGTCTGGGCCGTGGCGTTCGCCTGCGTGATCTCGTTCATGGGCATCGGTCTCGTCGATCCCATCCTCCCGTCGCTGCAAACCCAGCTCGACGCGACGCCGTCGCAGGTCACGCTGCTGTTCACCAGCTACCTGGTGGTCACGGCGATCGCCATGTTGGTCACCGGTTGGGTCTCGAGCCGCGTCGGCGCCAAGCGCACACTGATCATCGGCCTGGTCCTGATCGTCGCGTTCGCCGCGCTCGCGGGCGCCAGCGGCAGCATCAACGAGATCGTCGGGTTCCGCGCCGGCTGGGGTCTGGGCAACGCACTGTTCATCGCGACCTCGCTGGCCGTCATCGTCGGATCGGCCAGCGGCGGGTTCAGCGGCGCCATCATCCTCTACGAGGCCGCGCTCGGTGTCGGCATCGCGACCGGCCCCCTGTTGGGCGGTGTCCTCGGCAACATCAGCTGGCGTGGGCCGTTCTTCGGCGTCGCGGTGTTGATGCTCATCGCACTGGTGGCGACGATCGTGCTGGTGCCGGCCACCCCGACACCGACCGAGAAATCCTCGATCATCGAGCCGATCACCGCACTGCGCCATCGCAGCCTCGCGACGACCAGCGTCACCGGCCTGCTCTACAACTGGGGCTTCTTCTCGATCCTCGGGTACGCCCCGTTCCTGATGGGGTTGTCAGCGCTGAAACTCGGCGCGGTCTTCTTCTGCTGGGGCATCCTGGTGGCGATCTTCGCGGTCTTCGGTGCCCCGATGCTCAAGTCCCGCTTCGGCACTCCCCGCACGCTGTACGCGGCGCTGTTCGGGATGGCGGTCGTCTGCCTCGTGATCGGGATCTTCTCCGGTGACCGCTGGGCCGTCATCGGCGCGACCATCGTCTCCGGCATCTTCGTCGGGTTGAACAACACCCTGGTGACCACGGCCGTCATGAGCATCGCACCGGTCCAGCGCTCAGTCGCCTCCGCCACATACGGTTTCGTGCGGTTCATCGGTGGCGGCCTGGCGCCGTTCGCGGCAGGCAAGCTCGTCGAGCACTACAACGCGCACGTGCCGTTCATCATCGCGGCGGTGGCCGTCGCGCTCGCCGCGGTGGTGTTGTCGACCGTTCACGGAGCGTTGGTCGCCGCGGACGCCGAGGAGGAGTCGGCACACTCGCACGAGCGGGCCGACGCCGAGGAAGCCGTGCGCGAGATCCCCGCCATCGAGGACGAGGCCGTCCTCGCCGAGTCCGCCTACCGAGACGACCAGAAGTTCGGCCGTCCGGTCGAGACCCGACGCTGACGTCCGGGTCCGACGATGACCGAGGTGAACGCGCGCGGTGACGGACCCCACCGACTGTTGGTGGGCGTCGACGGTTCCGACACCTCCTGGCGTGCGGTGTATTACGCCCTCGGTCGAGCCCGCCGCGAGAACAGCACGGTCATCGCGGTCAACGTGATGCCGGTGGCCGTCGCCGGTGTCGGGGCCGGGTGTGCCGCCCTGGTCGACGCGGGCAGCGAGATGGGTTCGCAGATCGAGTCACTGGCCCGCGAGTACGAGGTCGACGCGCGGTTCGAGTCCGTGATCGGTGATCCCGCGGGAGCCCTGCTCCGGCTCGCCACCGAGTACCAGGCCGACGGGATCGTCGTCGGCGCGAGCAAAGCGCTGGTGCACAAGATCTTCGGCTCGATCGCCAGCCGCGCGGTTCGCCGCAGTCCGTGCCCGGTGACGGTCGTCCCCTAGCCCCTGGTTCGTGTAATAGGTGGTCGTTCAGACCTCGCCCAGCCGTGTCTGCATCGTCGCGTGCAGATCACCCATGAACTTCTCGAACTGCACCAGCATCTCTGGCGGGTACCCCGACATCACCGCGTCGATGCTCACGCCGAGCGGGTCGAAGAACTCGTCGGCACGGTCGTGCACGCTCTGCTCACTGCGCAGGGTGACGATGCGTCGATCGGAGTGCTCCCGGGTGCGGGAGACGAAGCCCGCCGACTCGAGTCGGTTGAGCAGCGACGTGGTCGCGCCGGAGGTGAGATGGATGCGCTCGGCGAGACGCGCAGGCGACAGCGGCGCCCCGCCCTGTTCGGCGTAGATGATCTGCAGCAACGCCTCTGCGTCGGTGGAGTGCAGACCCAGCCAGCCGGCGAAGCGGCGTCCGAACTCGGAGAAGTCGGCGCCGTAGGTCTGCAGACTCTCCATGAGCCGCTCCCGTTGCGCGGCACGAGCCGCTGACGTGTTGCTCATCGTCGCGCTCACCTCCTCCGGCGCCGGGCTTTGACAACTCTCCGGCCCGCAGATAACTTGATGATCAAGCTACTTGATTGAGAAGCATCATTCTCGCATACAACCCGACGTCGGGGCGGACAGGACACAACATGACCACGGTATTGATCTCGGGAGCGAGCATCGCCGGACCGGCGCTGGCCTACTGGCTCAACCGACAGGGCGTCACCACGACCATCGTCGAACGCGCCCCGGAACTGCGCACCGGCGGACAGGCCATCGACCTGCGCGGAGCCGGCCGAGAGGTGGCGCGACGCATGGGCATCGAGGATGCCGTACGTGCGGCCGGGACGGGCGAGAAGGGCATCGAGTTCGTCGATGCGTCGGGAACGGTCAAGGGCGCGTTCGCCGCCGACGATTTCGAGGACGGCAACGGCCCGACCGCCGAACTCGAGATCCTGCGCGGCGATCTGGCCCGCATCCTGGTCGACACCGTCGCCGACGACACCGAGTTCCTCTTCGGGGACAGCATCGCCGAGCTCGACGACGACGGCGATCAGGTGCACGTCGTCTTCGCGAGCGGGACACAGCGGTCGTTCGACTACGTCGTGGTCTCCGAGGGAATGCGGTCGCGCACCAGACGACTCGTGTTCGACGACGCCGACGCGATCCGCCCGCTCGGGATGTACACGTCGTACTTCACGATCCCGCGTACCGACACCGACACCGACTGGGCCGCATGGAGTTCGCTCCCCGGGAGCCGGTCGCTGTTCCTGCGGCCCGACAGTCACGGGACCAGGCGGGCGGCGTTCTCGTTCATGACCGACGAGCAGGGCTTCGACGACCTCGACGTCCCGGGACAGAAGAAACTGCTGCGCGAGCGGTTCTCCGACGCCGACTGGGCGTTCCCGCGTGTGCTCGACGGCATGGACGACTCCGACGACTTCTACTTCGAGGGCCTCGGCCAGGTGAAGCTGCCGACGTGGTCGAAGGGGCGTGTCGTGCTGGTCGGTGACTCCGCCTACTGCGCCTCCCCCATCAGCGGCATGGGTACGAGTCTGTCGTTGGTGGGCGCGTACGTGCTGGCCGGCGAGTTGACCGGTGGCGACGGCAGATTCGAGCGATACGAGGCCACGATGCGGCCGTACGTGGACGAGGCGCAGAAGCTCCCGCCGGGCGCCCCGCGGGTGGCGAACCCGAAAACCCGGCTGGGCGTTGCGTTGTTCCACGTCGTGATCGGCATCGCGTCGAGCGGTGTGGTGCGCAAACTGGCCTCGCGGTTCACGTCCCCACCCGCCGACAAGTTCACCCTCCCCGACCACCCGTACAACGTGCCCGCCTGACCCGCCAGTTGGGCACCTAAGCCCGCCAGTTGGGCACTCGCACCCCGTGTTGGGCCCTAGTTTGCGCGCGTTGGGCCCTAGTTTGCGCGCGTTGGGCCGTCGTTGCCCCGCGTTGGGCCGTCATTCGCCGCTGCCGGCGTCGCATCGACCGGCGTCGCGACATCCGGCACGACGGTCCCGCGGATGCCTCCGACGATTTTCATCACGTGATAGATCACCAAGGCGGCAACCGCACCCAGCGCGATGCCGGCGAAGCTCAAATCGCCGATCTTCCAGGTGAAATCGGCGATGCCGATGACCAATGGGATGGCGGCCGTGAACTGGTTGATGGGCTTGGAGAAGTCGACGCGGTTGGTGACCCAGATGTTGACGCCGAGGATTCCGACGAGGCCGTAGAGCGCCGTGGTGACGCCGCCGAGGACGCCGGGCGGGATGGATGCGATGACGGCGCCGACCTTGGGCGACAACCCGAGCAAGACCGCCGCGACACCGGCCACCCAGTAGGCGGCCGTCGAGTAGATCTTCGTCGCCGCCATGACGCCGATGTTCTCGGCGTAGGTGGTTGTCGCCGAACCGCCACCGCTGCCGGCGAGGATGGTCGCGAGACCGTCGGCGCCCAGCGCACGGCCGATCTGCTTGTCGTAGTTGATGCCGGTCATCGTGTTGATGGACTTCACGTGGCCGATGTTCTCGACCACCAGCACCAACACGACCGGGATGAACAGCGGCAGAACCGAGAAATGCAGTGTGGGCGTCTGGAAGTCGGGGAAGCCGACCCAGCTGGCGGCGCCGATGGCGTCGGTCTCCACCTTGCCCCGAGCCAACGCCAGCAGATATCCGAGGATGACGCAGACGAAGATCGCGAGGCGCCCGAGCAGTCCCTTGAACAGGATCAGCACTGCAATGAGGAGCACGAGCACGACGGTCGCGGTGATCGCGTCCTTCTCGTAGTTGGTCTTGGCGGTCGGGGCGAGGTTGAGCCCGATGACCGCGACGATGGTGCCGGTGATGATCGGCGGCATCAGCGCCTCGATCCACCGGATGCCCGCGAAGTGCACCACCGCGCCGATGATCACCAGCAGGATGCCGACCATCACCAGACCGCCGAGCGCCGAGCCCTGTCCGTCCGACGCCGTCGCCGCAGTGACCGGGGCGATGATCGCGAAACTCGACCCGAGGTAGCTGGGCAGTCGGTTGCGGGTGATCAGCAGGAACAGGATCGTGCCGATGCCGGAGAACAACAGCGTCGTCGCGGGCGGGAAGCCCGTCAGCACCGGCACCAGGAACGTGGCGCCGAACATGGCCACGACATGCTGCAGACCGATACTCACCGTGCGCGGCCACGTCAGTCGTTCGTGCGGGGCAACGACATCTCCGCTGTCGACCTGCTTCCAACTGAACAACGACGTCTTCGTGTCTGGCTGTGACACGTCTGGCTTGGACATGCCGATCAGTCTGCGGCATCGGGTCACGCTTCGCGCGGAATGCGCGACGAGACGCAGTCGCTGTCGGATTCATCCGAATCGGTGGAACCGAGTACGTTACCGTTGCGTCCAACTTTGGGAGCGCGGCCAGCGTTGTCATCGTCGAGTCGTCGGGGGTTCGTATGGAGCTTGATCCATCTGTTGTGCAGGCATTCTCGGGGCAGGTCCACGATGCTTCGACGGCCATTGGTGATACTCATCTGGGCGCCGGAGTGTCCGCGTCGTGCGATTCGCTGTCGGGTTCGACATCGCAGTACGCCGCCCGCCTCGTCGGTCAGTTCATGTCCACGCTCGTCGATGACCACGCCGCGAACGTCGCCCGCATGGGTACATCGGTGACGTCGGCGGCGGAGACCCTGGTCGTGCAGGACAGCGCGGTGAAAGCCGATCTCGACAAGGCGTGGTCCGGACACTGATGCTGCCGAACCGAGCGCGGCTACAGGGGTGGAATCCAGGTGGCCTCGCGGCCACATCCGCACCGATCACCGCCGGCGGCGCCGCGGTCGAGTCGGCGGTGGCCACGATCGCTGCCAATTGCCGCAACCTCCCGGCATTGCACGGATGGAGCGGTGAGTCGCATGACGCCGCGACCGCGGCTTTCGACCGTTCCAAACGCCCCGCCGCCACGATCGCAGACGCGGCTGAGGCAATTGCCCAGACACTCGTCGTCGGGTCACACGCGGTGGGCACGGCTCGAACTCAACTGCTGGACAAAGCCACCGCGATCGAGGCGGGCCGTCTGCTGGTCACCGACGGCTGGGTCGTCCTGCTGAAGCCGCTGGCAATGACGCGCGCCGAAGCGGTCGAACTCCAGGCGCTGCAGGCGAGCGAGCAGGCTGAGATCAACCAACTCCTCATCGCCGTGGACGACGCCGACAACGCAACCGCGCGCGACCTCTCCGCCGCGGCGCAGCGTTTCGGGTTCACGCCGCCCGGCAGCGCCGACTGGTTCGACGCCTTGGTCACAGCGGGCTCGACGCGCCCCAATGACGACGTCGCCGATCCTCGTCTACCGATGACGATGTTCGCCCAGGAGCAGGCACAAGCCGCCGACGCCGCGACCACCGTTGCCGCGAGGACCGACGACAAAGAAGCCGACGGAACCAAACACACCGTCATCACCATGCAGGACGGGAGCAGACGTGAGATCCGCGAGTGGAAAGACCACGTGCCCGAGAAGGGCCAGATGCCACTCTTCTTCAGTGGTCGTTCCCGCACCACCGGATCGTCTGAGACCACCTATGACCCCGAGGGAAACCGGGTGCTGACGATCGGCTCGAGTACGAGCAGAGAGGGCACCAGCCGCACGATCAAGAAAGCAGACAGAAGCGGCGTCGTTGCCTTCATCGGCGCGCAGGGCCAAAAGTCCGGCTGGACCTTCGGGACAGACGGGAACTACACCGAGGACCTCCCCACCGACGCGCCCTTCTTCACGCATCCGGAACTGACGGTGACCGGCGGCGGTATCTCGACGCTCCAGAATTTCGCCGAATCGCCGAAGGGAGCACTTGCGCTCGGAGAAGCGACCGCGTCGAAAGTTGCTGTCGGAGCCAAGTACGGCGGTCCAGCGCTTGGAATCGCGACCACTGTCTACGACATGGCTGTTGCCGACGGGCAGTACGAATCGTGTCGGGCGCTCTACGCAGGTGTGGCCGGCACAATCGGCGGTGTCGCAGGCGGCGCTGCCGGCGGCGTCATCGGCGGGCCGGGCGCTCCGCTCACTGCAGGAGGCGGAGCCATCCTGGGCACCTGGGTGTTCGGCAAACTGGGCGACGAGCTCGGACAGATGGTGTGCGCGAAGTGAGCGTTCAGCGAATCGACAAACTCGAGCAAAACAGTTGAGCAGCATCGAATTTCCGATACCGAACCGTTGGTCATCGCGGCCCAGGTGGCTGCGGTGGCTCGTCACGGTGTTCTTGCTTGTGGTCACCGTCTGGCTGATTCTGCTCGCCGGCCTGAGCTCTTCAGGCAATTGGCTCGACACGACGTTCTACCTCGTCACTGCGGTCGCCTGCATTGCCACCATCGGCATCATGGCCCAGCCGGTACAGATGTATCGACGACGGGAACTCGACGATCCCGACATCGCCATCCGTGACGGCGGCCTGTGGATCGAGCAGCGCGGACGGGACCTCGTGGTGCAGCTCATCCTGATTGCTTCCAGCGCGAGCGCAGGGCTGATCTTCGCGATCGGTCAGTGGACGGGCACCCTCGGTGTGCCGGTATCGCGCGGCTTCGCCATCGCCGCACCGCTGCTCGCTGTCCTTGTCGCGGTCTACGGATCGATCCAGCTGGTCCTGTTGCTCGCTCGAGAGTTCGCGATGAGCACTGTGGTGTTGTCTCCAGATCGAGTACGCGTCATCTACGGGATCAGCGACCGGACGCTGCCCTGGGCAGAGATCTCGCATCTGTCGATCAACACACCCGCGATCGGTCGCCGACATGCCATCGACTGTCTCGTCCATCTCCGAGTCTCCGAGGGCCGGAGTCTCGACATCAACACGAATTGGCTGTCCACCGGGTGCGCTCCCACCTACTGGCTGTTGAAGTTCTACTTCGAGCATCCCGAGCACCGTGACGAGCTGGGCGACCAGCGTGCTGTCGATCGTCTGATGAGCGGTCGAGTGGTCACCAGACGGTGAACAACCTGCGAACTTCCGCCAACTCTTGACTCATTCCAGAAAAGTGCGGGATAGTGCATGCGTGCCCTCGACGACTGATCTCACGGAGATGCTGCGCGGTGCAGATCTGCGTGTGACACGTCCCCGGGTGGCCGTTCTCGATGCGGTGTTCGCCCATCCGCACGCCGACACCGACTCGATCTTCACCACGGTGCGCACCGAACTCCCCGAGGTCTCCAAGCAGGCCGTCTACGACGTGCTCGGCGCGCTCACCGTCGCCGGACTCGTCCGACGGATCCAGCCATCCGGTTCGGTCGCTCGATACGAGTCGCGCGTCGGCGACAACCACCACCACGTCGTGTGCCGCTCCTGCGGGACCATCGCCGACGTCGACTGCGCCGTCGGCGACGCACCGTGTCTCACCGCGTCGAGCCCCGCCGGATTCTCGATCGACGAGGCCGAGGTCATCTACTGGGGCCTCTGCGACGCCTGTACCCCAGCCCATAATTCGCGATCACTCCCGTGATCGCCAGCCTGAGTTGTCCACCATTGGAAGGAATGTCGTGACTGAAGCCCACGAAACCCGCGAAAAAGAGATGAACGAGAACCAGCCCGAGGACAACGCGGCCGGTTGCCCCGTCGTCGGCGGGCACCGCAAGTTCCCGGTGGAGGGTTCGAGCAGCCGTGACTGGTGGCCCGAGGCCCTGAACCTGCGCATCCTGCAGAAGAACCCGGCTGTCGCGAACCCGCTCGGCGAGGACTTCGACTACGCCGCCGCGTTCAGCAGCATCGACCTCGCCGAGGTCAAGTCCGACATCACCGGAGTCCTCACCGACTCCAAGGACTGGTGGCCCGCGGACTGGGGCAACTACGGCCCGTTCTTCATCCGCATGGCGTGGCACTCCGCAGGCACCTACCGCGTGCACGACGGACGTGGTGGCGCGGGCGCAGGCATGCAGCGCTTCGCTCCCCTGAACAGCTGGCCGGACAACGCCAGCCTCGACAAGGCGCGTCGCCTGCTGTGGCCCGTGAAGCAGAAGTACGGCAAGAGCCTGTCGTGGGCCGACCTGATCGTCCTCACCGGCAACGTGGCACTGGAGTCGATGGGTCTGGAGACCTTCGGGTTCGCCGGCGGTCGCGAGGATCGTTGGGAGCCCGAGGAGGACGTCTACTGGGGTCCCGAGCACACCTGGCTGGGCGATGAGCGCTACACCGGTGACCGCGAGCTGGAGGCACCGCTGGGCGCCGTCCAGATGGGTCTCATCTACGTCAACCCCGAAGGCCCCAACGGCAACCCGGACCCGCAGTTGTCGGCCAACGACATCCGCGAGACCTTCGGCCGCATGGCGATGAACGACCGCGAGACCGCAGCACTGATCGTCGGTGGCCACACCTTCGGCAAGGTGCACGGCGCAGGCGACCCCGAGAAGTACATCGGACCCGAGCCCGAGGGCGCGCCCCTCGAGCAGATGGGCCTGGGCTGGAAGAACAGCTTCGGTACCGGAAACGCCGAGTACACGATCACCAGCGGCATCGAGGGTGCTTGGACCGCGACCCCGACCGTGTGGGACAACACCTACCTCGAGACCCTCTACGGGTACGAGTGGGAGGTCCACAAGGGACCCGGTGGCGCCAACCAGTGGCGTCCGAAGGACGGTGCCGCAACCGATCTCGTGCCCGACGCACACGTCGAGGGCAAGAAGAACCCGCCCATGATGCTCACCAGCGACGTCGCTCTGCGCGTCGACCCGATCTACGAAGAGATCACCCGTGGCTGGCTGGCCGACCCGTCGTCGCTGGCCGACGAGTTCGGTCGCGCCTGGTTCAAGCTGCTGCACCGCGACATGGGCCCCGTCGTCCGCTACCTCGGACCCGAGGTCCCCAGCGAGGAACTGCTCTGGCAGGACCCGGTTCCCGCGGTCTCCGGTGAGCTCATCGACGGCGAGGACATCGCTAACCTCAAGGCGAAGATCCTCGAGTCGGGCCTGACCGTGTCGCAGCTGGTCAAGACCGCATGGGCGGCGTCGTCGTCGTTCCGTGGCAGCGACAAGCGCGGTGGCGCCAACGGTGGCCGCATCCGCCTGCAGCCGCAGGCCGGTTGGGAGGTCAACGAGCCCGATGAGTTGGCCCAGGTCATCAAGGGCCTCGAGTCGATCCAGGAGTCGTTCAACTCCGCTGGGGGCAAGCAGGTCTCGTTCGCCGACCTCGTCGTCCTCGGTGGCGCCGCGGCGGTCGAGAAGGCCGCGTCCAACGCCGGCGTCGACATCACCGTGCCGTTCGCGCCGGGTCGCACCGACGCGACGCAGGAGCAGACCGACGTCGAGTCGTTCTCCTACCTCGAGCCCAAGCGCGACGGGTTCCGCAACTTCCTCGGCAAGGGCGACCGCCTGCCGTCGGAGTACCAGCTGGTGGACCGGGCGAACCTGCTCACCCTCAGCGCGCCGGAGCTCACCGTGCTCATCGGTGGTCTGCGTGTGCTCGGAGCGAACTACAAGAACTCCGATCTCGGCGTGTTCACCGACAAGACGGAGACGCTGAGCAACGACTTCTTCGTCAACCTCCTCGACATGGAGACCGAGTGGGAGCCCGTCGGTGACGAGCAGGGCACCTACATCGGCAAGGACCGCAGCACCGGCGAGCAGAAGTACACCGGTAGCCGGAACGACCTGGTGTTCGGGTCGAACTCGCAGCTGCGCGCGATCGCTGAGGTCTACGCGGAGAGCGACTCCAAGGAGAAGTTCGTCCGTGACTTCGTCGCCGCATGGGACAAGGTCGCGACCGCCGATCGGTTCGATCTGAGCTGATCAGCACCTGATCACCAGAACACCCCGTCGACCATCGGTCGGCGGGGTGTTCTGCTGTGGTGGTGTTTCACTCCGGCAATCCGCTCCGGTTGTGTTGATCCGCTCCGGTTGCAACCGGAGCGGATCGCCGAAAGTGGAGCGGATCGGCACGCAGTACGACGAACTCAGCCGTTCGCAGCACGCTTTGCCGCGGCCGCGACCACGGTGGCGAACTCGGTCTGCGACGGCACCTTCGTACCGAGAATGCTCTTCTGCGACACCAGCACTGTCGTACCCTTCACAGGCAGCAACGCGATCAAGGAGCTCTGCGCAGGCGACTCGGGACCACCCGCGAGCTTGGACGCCACGTCCTGCTGGATCACCAGCGCGCCCGAGATACCCGGCGTCGGAACATCGAGCTGTTTGGCGGTGATCGAACCGGTGAACGCCTGCCCGTTGATCTCGCCGGCAACCTGGTGTTTCGCGCACGATCCCAGATTGAACGTGCGGTAGTTGTCGACATATTTCGTGTCGGGAACGGCCACGCTGACGATCAGATCTCCCGCCGACTGATTGGAGAAGATCGCGGTCGCCGACTTCGCGAGGGAATCTGCCGATGCACCCGACAGGTCGGGTTGGCAGCTTGTGGGAGTGACCTTGGAGTCCTTGGAACTGGAAAGAATCGACTGCGCCGCCGCGGCGGCCTGCGCGGGTGGAACGCTCATCTGCGTATAGCCCACCGGGACGTCCGAGGCCGTCAGCAAGAAGTCGGACAACGGTCCATCCGCCTGCTGCGACGCAGCGGCACCGGACTGCGCCGTCGCCGTGGAGGCAGAATCATCGCCCGACGACCCCGACGAACATCCGGCCACCAGCCCAAGGGCCACCACAGCAACCGCCACCAACGAACTGCTCGACCGCATCCCTGCTCCTCAACTCCGACGTCAACTGACGGGACCTTATCCGGTCGGTTGTGCGACAGAGCGCGCGAGTCAGGTCAGCAGTTAGCGACGGAACCGATCGGACTCAGCCGATGCTGCTCCACGGCGCGTAGGCCCAGCCGACCAACTTCCACGACCCCAGGTTCGCCGACGGCAGGATCTGGTTGTCGGTGCCGTCGCCCCAGCCAGGCGCGAAGCCCTGGATGCCGCCGCTCTCGTACTGGCCGTTGCCCACAGAGATGTCGACGTGTCCGCCGTCCTCGCCCTGGGAGAACACCAAGGCCCCCGGTGGAGCCGGGAGCGACGCGTGGCCCTGCCCCTTAGCGGCGAGTTGCCGATAGAAGGCGATCGCTCCGTCGTGCGGGATCCCGTTCGCAGTGGTTCGACCGTAGGCGGCGTCGACGAAGTCCTCGCAGCCGTACTCTCCGAACTTGTTGGTGTGCAACAACGTTGCACCCCGTGCAAGGGCCACGCCTCCGTTCGCGACTCCGGCGATCACCGTTCCGGGGCTGTCCGCCTGGGCCGGCGCCGCAAGCGCACAGCCGAGCACGATCGACGACCCAACAGCGGCCGCCATCAGACCAGTTCTCTTCTTCAGCAAAGTAAGCACCACACCGTGCACGTTGCCACGGAATCGTCGTCGGCGAGCATTCACCGGCCACATCTACAGCAAACTGACAACAAGATCGGCGATGCGGATCAGGTCAGTCGGCCGTTTGCCCGATTTCGAGTGCGAGCGCGGTGAACGACTCGGCCTCGACGTCCGGTGGAGCGAACAGGCTCGGCCAGCGCGCACCCGACCGGTTGATCCACGCGGTCCGAAGCCCGACGCGTCGTGCTCCCTCGAGATCCCACGGGTGCACGGCGACCATCAGGGCATCCGCCGCAGCGACACCTGACTCCATCAGACCGTGGCGATACGACGCAGGCGCGGGCTTCCACGCTCCCGCGTCGATCACCGACAGGTACTTCTCGACGGCAGCGTCGGCGGGTGTCGACCCGAGCAGCTTCTTGGCCACATCGGCGGACCCGTTGCTCAGTGTCATCACCCGAACACCGGTGTTCGCGAGCGCAACCAGGCCGGGCACGACGTCGGAGTGTGGTTGTGCCGCAACCATTGCCGTCATGATCGCCGCTGCGCCGTCGTCCACCGCGTCGTCGTCGCGTGCCGGATCGACCTCGCGGATCAGGAACTTGGCGATCTCCTGCCCGATGGCGGCGTAGCCCGGGTTGTCACCGAGCACGGTGGACGCGAAGCCGTCACGCAGCACCGACAGGTACCAGGTGCGGACGTGTTCGGCGCTCAGGCCCTGCGCTTCGAAGGCGCCGACCACGGACCGCAGATCCGACAACGTCTCGTTGACGTCGAGGAACGCGACCTTCGGACGGCGGTTCACTTAAACGCCTGAATGTTGTTGAGCGCGGTGATCATTCCCGAGCCGATCGGTCCGCTGCGGTCGTAGATGGTGGTGGTTCCCACGGCGATTCCGGCGGAGTCGAGGTGTGAGGCCTCCTGCACGCCGACCCACTCCCCCTCCGGCAGTCGGGACAGCGCGACGGTCAGGTCGCCGTTGATGTAGCCGACCCACTCGGTGCCGAGGTTGGTGACCAGGCTGGTCCACTCCGTCGTCGTCACCGCGCGCACATACGGGCTCGGCGGCCGGTCCGCGGTCATCGGTAGGACGTTCCACCAGGCGGTGGAGCGGTCGGCGTTCAGGTGGGGTTCGAGTTCGTGGGTCCAGCCGGCGGTGTCGGAGTGGTACCAGGTCGTGGCGTCCGGATCGGAATCGACGTCGGGCGGGAACGGCACCGAGTCATCGGCACGCCATCGCTCGCCAGGCGCGTTCTCCGAGATGCGGTACTGCACGAACACTGCACTCGCGACCAGCTTCTCGTCCTGGATGGCCTCGGCGCGGGCGACCTTGATCCGCCGTCCCGCGCGGACCAGTTCGGTGCGAATGATCGTCGGCTTCTGCACGAACGGGCGCAGCAGCTCGAAGGTGGTGCGGGCGGGGAGGAACTCGGGCTCACCCTGCTCCGCTTCGAGCACCTGCGCCAGCAGTCCGACGATGGCGGGGCCGGCCACCTGCCCCGGACCCCACGCGCCGACGGCGTGCTCGTTCGCCAGGTAGGCGACGGAGCCCTGATGATCGATGACCTCGAAAAACGGTTTCACGATCTCAGGTTCTCACGTGGCCCGCCGACGTCAGTTCGCGCAGTCACGGTCGTGGTCGGATGCGTCTGCTCAGACCGACGCGGCCGCTAGCGTGGACGCGTGGGATTTCACCCGGGGTACTTCAGTCGAGCCGGCGCATTCACGCTCAAGTTCGACCGGGATGCGTCGCTGTACAGCCTCGGCATCCCCGTCAGCACCGGACACGTCGACTACACCGAGCACTACTGCATCTCCGCCGAGCAGTACGCCACCTTGGCAAACGACCCGCGCCTGGCCAAATCGTTCGCCGACGAATGCCGCCGACGAGAGCACGACGAGTTATTTGTTCTCGAGCCCGAGTGGAATCGCGGGTCACCCCGGATGCCGGACGAGTCCGACGAGGTCCAGGCCGCCATCACCTACCTCGATACATTCACGTCGTTTCCGCGCGGAGTCGCACTCGGGATCGACGTCGAGTCGGGACGGCCGTACCTCTCGATACCTGCGGGCTCCGGCCACAGCTCCGAGGAATGGCGGTACTTTCGCATCTCGTATGACGAACTGCACGCGTTCGATACAGACATCGAGGCAGCGGTCTTGTTTGCCGACGCCTGCCGAGGGGGTGGGCACGACGACCGATTGGTCTCGCTGCCCCCGACGGAACGCTGACGCTCGACCGGAGAGCTCAGGGCACCAATCGTAGGGCGTCGAGGTTGATGTCGCGATCCGGACGGGCCGTGACCGCCAGCTGGGCGAGCACGTACTGATCGTCGCCGACGGGGAGGACCACCGAGTGTGCGTTCGACACCAGTGGGCCGAACGGTGACGCAAGCGTGCCGAGCAACACCACGCCATGGTCGTTACGGGTGTCGGCGACCCTCTCCCGCAACTCCCAACCAGGCACTCCGAGAGTCATCGCTTCGGCGAACTGCAACAGGTGGTCCGCGGGAACCGGTAGGTCGGAGAGACGCCACGCGGTGGCCATCGCGTTCGAGACAAACCGTTCCGACGGCGTCAGCGACTCCTGGAGTTCCGCTTCGCTCTCCGACAGCCAGAGGTCGGAGACGGTGAGCAGGTCCGCATCTCGGCGCACCTTGCGCCAGCCGTCCGGCAGTCCGGCCACTGCGAGACCCGTCTCGTCGAAATGCTCGACCAGAGTCACCAGCGCTTGGGGGTGACCCAACGCGGACGTGTCGAACGCACCTGTCACGGTGTCGTGGCTCGCGGTTGGGCGACCACACGAACTTCGATACTGTCGCCCACTGCAACTTCGCGATCCGGCTTGAACAGCAACATCTCCCGGATCAGTTCCGGGCTGTACGACGACCTGCTGGCGGGGTCGGTCTCCGATAGATGGAGCACCGTCGAAGTGAGCGAATTGGCTTCGAGCCCGTAGCACATCGTCGGAAATATCAGCTGGGGCTTTGATTCGGACGCGTCATTGGTCAACTCGAGGTAGGGGAACGCCAGTTTGCGCTGTTGCACCAGGTTGGCGTGGATTCCATCAACGGTGAGTTCGAAGCGACCAGGGACAGAAACGCTGTTGGGTTCGACCACGAGTTTCCCGCGGTACGCCACAGCATTCCGAAGCGTCAGAGCGACCAAGACCCAAGCGGCGACTGCGATGAAGGGCAAACGTGCGTTCCCCCCGGTCGGCGAACCTACGACGGCTTGAATCGTCACACCAACTGCACCAATGGTCATCGCCACCGGAAACAACACGTGCGAGTTGAGGAGCGGTTTCCGCTGCTCGATCTCGACGCCTGCCTTGGTCAGTGTCACCCGCGGCGCAGGGGCCAACAGTGGCGGAACCGCTGTTGCGGCGAAGGCAAGAGCCAACAACAGGATCCAATAATCCTGGAATGCGATCGCCAGAATCCCGATGACTACGACAATCAGTGCCATGATCGCCGGGCCGCCAAAACTCCTGGTTCTGTAGGCCGCGGTTCGCCGCCAAGTGAACGCTGTGTGGTCAATCATCGCTGAGTAGCGCCCCTATCCCTTTTGATGTGTACGTGGCGACGAGGCCCCCAATGACCACGCCGGCCACGGTGCCCACCAGATTGCCAGGGCCGGGCAACACGGACCCTGCGGCCATACCGACTGCAGCGCCCGTGGCAATGCCCGCTGCGACACCGCCACCTTCTTTCGCTACAGCCACCGGCACTGAGTCGCCGCCTCCGACATCGCTGATGATCGCTGGGATCATCATGGCCACGTTCCCAGCCACTCCGAGGCGGGTCACCTTGAGAACATCGATCTCCTTGAGCCACGGCTTCAGGCTGCTGTCGACGTTCTCCAGGGCCTTTAGCCCGTACTTTCCGATGAGGTCTGTCTTTGCCGCCACCAGCTCGCCGACCACAAACGAGTTGACGTCATTCGCGCTGAGGTCCCAGACGGAGTCCTTCTTCTTGTCATCCAAGTTCTTCAACGCCTTGGCGAGATCGTCGTCGACGCGGTTGGCTTCTTCGACCAACTTGTTGACGCGATCCTGCAGCTTGGTCAGCGCGTCGTTGAGCTCTTTGATCTCGTCGTCGTCCCAGCCCGCGGTCGACACGGCCACCGCGACGGTGGACGACGAGTCGATGATCCGCAGCCCGTGTTGCCCTGCATCCGAGCGCAGCACGTCAAGACTTCGACGAAGACCCTCGACGGGACCCTGCGCGATCGTTGCCGCACCGCCCAAGATTTTCGCGGCCGCGATGTACTGATCGGCTTTGAGCTTGGCGTGCCGTAGCTGGGTCTTGGATGCTCCGGCGCCGAGCCCTTCCCACGTCTCGAACACGGGCATCCGCTCGAGCTGGCCGGTGGCATCGCTGCACGCGACAGCGAGCTTCTGGCAATCCGTGGCCACGTCGGCCAACGAATGCGGATCCCAGCGCGCTATGTCAGCCACCTGCAGGTCTGCCACCGTCGACGTCCCCTTCGCTTCTCACCGAAATGCCCTGATTCGGTCAGGAGGTTACTGTACCGATGTACGCAGACAGCCTGGAGGGACGTCGAAGTCATGCCACCCGAAGAAGACCTGAAGGTCACCTCGTCGGATTTGCGACACGCTGCACAGCAACTCAGCGGTTGGGAAACCGACGTGTCGGTTGCCGCGTCGAAGGCCGAGACCGATCTGCAGTCACGATCCGGCGGCTGGGTCGGCGACTCGAAGAAAGCTCTGGAGAAGGCGATCGGCGAACTACGCGAACACAAGGGCAGCGTGACATCCCGGCTGGCGAGGGAGTCGAAGAACATCAACAACGCCGCGGACCGGTACGCCAAAACCGAGAAGAAGAATGCAGAGAAGATCGCCAAGGCCGACCACGGGAACAAGCCCAAGCTGAACATGGACCACTGATCAGCGCAAAGACCCCGCCACCCGCGTCAACGACGCGAACACAGCCGAGTAGTCCACGGCCGCTTTGGCGATGAAGTCGTCGAGGTCGGGCAGGTTGTCGATGACGAAATACAGTCCGCGACCGGGGATCGCGGCACCCAGCTCCAACAGCAGCGGAGCGAGCGTGGTCTGCGGTGCGAGTGAGTGGGTGAGGTCGCCACCGGTGAACAGCGGGATAGCGACGACTCCCTTGAGTCCATCGGTGCTGTACTGGTCGAGGAACGCCTTGAGCAGCCCGGTGTAGGACGCCTTGTAGGTGGGCGTCGCGAAGATGACCAGGTCGCTCACCGCCACCGACTCCTTTGCGGCGGTGACCTTCTCCGATCCCCAATGGAACAACTCACCGGCGATGTCGGCGAGTTCGAGGACCTCGACGTCGTACGACCCCTCCGCCAGCAGCGCCGGCGGGAGCGCTTCGGCCACGGTGCGTGTCCGCGACTGCGGCTTGGGGTTACCGACGACAACGGTCACCTTCAGTGGGTTGCGGTCAGACACAGGGTTTCAGCTCCAGACGTCGTCGTGGCGGGCGTGGGTGGGGAGATAGGCTGCGGGGCCGAACTTCTGGTCGTAGAACCCGCGGTCGAGGTTCTGCGCCTGCAGGTACATGAGGACGTGCACGGTCGGCACGGTCCCCGGCAGCTTGCCGAAGCGGGAGTAGATGTACTCGGCCTGCAGGGTCACGAGCTCCTGCAGCCCATCGGCCGGGAGGTAGTCGGCCCGCACCTTGGGGGTGTCCGACCACGGGCCGGGTGTAGCGGGGTTGCCCGGTCCCCCGGGGCCGAACTTGCGCTCGTAATACCGATCCACCCCCGCGGCAACCGAATCCACGAACGGCGGCACCAGCGTCTCGAAGACGCCCTCGAGCCCGGTTGCGTTCGGGAACGGCCACCGATCGTCGGTGTCGTAGGAGAAGCCGAGTCCCGGTCCGCGCGGATCGCCACTGGCGCCGAGCACGCTGAGACGGTCGAGGCCGTCGAAGGTCCAGCCGCCCAGCCCCAGTGCCTGCAGCAGCAGGACGCCGGTGTTGGTGGCGGTTGCGAGCTCTGCGCTGGCTTCGGCGAGGGTGTACTGCTCGACGAACGACAGCGGGATCGGGTCGTCGAAGTTCCGCAGACCGCTGAACTTCTCGATCCCGGGAACTGCCGTGTTGTGCACGTCGTCGTAGATGACGTAACCGTTGGCGGCGAAGAAGTTCAGATTCGCGACGAGGTGTTCGGAGAGGTCGGCCACCGGGAACGCCAGGAGGCTGCCGGGCCAGTTCGCGATCCAGGTGTTGTGGCCCTCCATGTAGGGCTCCTCGCGCGGCAGGACGAGGCGGGTGTCGGACAGCTGCCGGTACCCGTCGGCCGTGGAGGTGATCCACGATGCGAGGTCGGCGGGCTCGTCCTGACGTTCGATCTGCGGGGCCGCGTCCCGGGAGCCGAAGAAGTAGGTGCCCGAGTCGTCGGTGAAGAACAGCTGACTCGTGTGAAAGGCCGCCGCCGACGGGAACGTCCGACCGCCCGCCGAGCCCGGATAGTTGGGCACGTTCGGGGCATACCCGCGATGTCGGGTGATGCCGTAATTCCAGCCCGTCACGCCGGCGAGCACACTGATGATGAGCGCACGTTCGACCTCGGTGATCGCGCGAGGTTCCTCGGTCGACTCGTAGGCCAATGGCCCGTCGGGGATGCTGCCTCCGACCGGGAAGCGACGCGAACGTCGGCCGACGATGGCGTCGAGCAGCGGATACTGGCCCAGTTCGGCCAATGCCTTCCGGTGCTTGTCAGAGATCTCCAGGCGGCTCATCGCGTTCTTTTCGACACGAATTGGACGATATCGGGTGGGGTCACCGAGTGGTCGACATCGCCGAGTTCGGCTTCCGCGGCGTCGAAACAGCCGTGATCGTTTTGCCCGACCCGAGGGTGACGTGCGTCGCATACGGGACTGCGCCCGCCCCCCACCGTGTTGGCCACGTACATGGCCTTCACACTGAATTCCGATTCACCGCTGCTTCAGCCGTTCGACTCCGGCGTCATCCACACCTCGCACCGCGTGTTCATGGCGCCGCTGACCCGCCTGCGCGCGGAGTCCGACGGCACCCCCACCGATCTGCAGACCGAGTACTACCGCCAGCGCGCGGGCGCCGGCCTGGTGATCGCCGAGGCCACCCAGTCCAGCGCCACCTCGGGCGGCGCCTACGCCAACACCCCCGGCATTCACAACGATGCCCAGCAGGCCAAGTGGGCCGAGATCGCCGAGGCCGTGCACGGTGAGGGCGGCCAGATCTTCGTCCAGACCTGGCACGTCGGCCGCGTCGCGCACCCCGACCTCCCCGGTGGCGACCCCGTCGCCCCGTCGGCCATCGCCGCCGAGGGCAAGGCCCACACCCCCAAGGGCAGCCAGCCGCTGGTCACCCCGCGCGCACTCGAGACCAACGAGATCGCCGGCGTCGTCGACGGCTTCCGCAAATCGGCTCGCCACGCAATCGATGCCGGACTCGACGGTGTCGAGATCCACGGCGCGAACGGCTACCTCCTGCACCAGTTCCTCGGTGACGACAGCAACCAGCGCACCGACGAGTACGGCGGTTCGCCGGCAAATCGTGCGCGCATCGTGATCGAGGTCGTCAAGGCCGTGGTCGACGAGATCGGTGCCGACCGCGTCGGCATCCGGTTGAGCCCCGGCCACAAGGCCAACGGCATGGACGAGGCCGACACCGTGCCCGTGCACCAGGAACTGTTGCGCGCCATCGCCGACATCCCGTTGGCGTACGTGCACTTCCTCATCGAGCCGACCGACCCCGTGCTGGCGCAGCTGCGCCCCGAGATCACGGTGCCGTTCCTGCTCAACACCGGCTTCGCCATCGAGTCCGACTTCGCGCAGCTCGAGAAGATCGTCGCCGACGGAACCGCCGACGCCGTCGTGGTCGGCCGTTGGTACATCTCCAACCCCGACCTCGTCGAGCGCCTCAAGCAGGGCGCGGACCTCACCGAGCCGAACCAGGCCACCTTCTACGCCAACGGCGCCGAGGGCTACATCGACTACCCGTCGCTGCAGACCCAGAACGCCTGACGCACAGGTCAACACCGAAACACCCATCGCCCGTCATGGTCGGTGGGTGTTTCGTACGTTCAGGCGCGAACATTCACGACGTCTCCCGCGTCTGACGTTGAGACCGGTGATCGACACCGGTGTCACACCGCAGGGGCACACCATCTCCAGGGACGACAACACGTACCTGGGATCGATCCCTGCGGTGCCGGCACTCTCTCGTTACGACTCGACCTACGAGATCCCCGACACCTGGGAGACCTACGCCGCGCTCAGTGTGTTGCTCGACGAACTGTTCGCCTACGTGAAGTCCGGGCCGCGAGTTCTACCCTCGACAGCACGCCATGACGCTACTTTCCCAGAGGCTTCGACCAGAGCTTCGGCTTGGCTCTTCGGCGCGGCGCCTTCTTACCGGTGACGGCCTCGAACTCCTCGATCGAGATGTATTTTTGCAAAAGTGAAATCACCAGGGCTGCAGCGGCTCCAACAACGAAGATTTGTGCGAAGAGAACTACTGGGGCTGCCACGATCCCCGCGGTCACGCCCGCCCAGCCACCACGATCTCGTGCCTCGGGCGTCGTCCCGGAGCGAATGATCATGGGTACACCCAGCTCTTTTTCTTCGTCCGTCCGCTTCAGTAACCCGAACCCCCAGTAGAAACTCCACAGCACGCCGGTTGCGGCGAGAACCAAAATGAACGCCCGAGCACTACCTGACGCCGACGTCGCGATGACGTAAATGACGATGCCCACGCCCCAACACGACAGGGCGAACACTGCGGTCCACAGGACCACCAATCCCGCACGCCGCACCCAATACCGTGGGCCGCGGTCCACCCACGTCGTACCGAGGAGTCGAATCTCTGTGGCGTTCGGCGGGCGTACTTCACTCACGCCGATCTCGCGTCCACCTCAGAGGGCATGGTGGAAAACGGATCTAATCGACCAGAAGTCGCGTCTCCTGCTCTGACCAAACATCGTGACCATCATCCACCCCGATGGTTGGAGCGACCACGACGTCGAACAATAGCCAGGCTCGCATAGTCGTCGTCTTTTCGGCGTGGCACCCGTTTTCCCGTTGCGGCCTCGAATTCCTCGATCGAGATGTAGCGCTGAAGTGAGGTGAAAACCAAAGCAGCAAACGTGCCGACGACGAGGATCTGCGCCACCACAACCAGGGGTCCCGCCACTATTCCTGCGCCCACCCCAGCCCATCCCGCGCGTTCTCGAGACTCACTGCTCGAACGCGAGCGCATGATCGGCGGCACACCCAAGGCCTTCTCGACCGGCGTCCGACGAGTCAGCGAAAAGCCATAAGCAACACTCCATGCAATCGCCATCATCAAGATCGCGAACAACACAACCCGACCGACTCCGTGCATCTTGGTCAGAACCAGGGACAAAAGGATGGATACGGCCCAGCCAGACATCGCCAACAGGAAAAGGCAGAAGGCTGTCGCCATCGCCCGCAAACGCCAATAGCGAAATCCTCGCTTCTCCCAGCTGGTTCCGAAGTACTTGATCGATCGTGTCGAGCCCGTAGTCGTCACCCAAAAACCGACTTCCACACAGACTTCGCTGCGTGCCCCACGCTGACGCCCATGTCGCCGATGTCGCTGCCCGTGTTGGCGAAAGTGTTTCCGGTGCCGTGCAGAATCCCAGCCACCACACCGTGATCGTGCACGTCTTCAGACCAGTGTTCATGAAACGCGTTGTATCCCAGACCTCCAATGCCGACCACAACTGCCCCACCTACGAGCGCTACGCCAGCAGCAGGAACCTCGAACGGGAGCGCGGCGACCCCTGCAACGGTTGCCGCTCCTGCCGCGAGCCCACCTGCGGCGGCTGCGTAATCGTTGGCGTGCGCGGTGGTTTCGCTCCAGCCCTTCTGATGGTCCTCAACCGCCTGAATCTCGGCGACCAGACCAGACGCCGCCACATCGATGACCGGAATCTCCTTGAGGAAGTTCAGCGATTTGGGCAGCGCCTTCGTGGCCCCCGGCACGGCCTTTTCGATGTCACCGATCTTGGTGTTCAGAATCTGCGACATCGGAAACTCGCCTTTACCGACCTGGGCGTCCGCGAGTTTCCCGCTCATCTCCTTCAGTTCCCGCGAGGCCGACAGGTGGTCGAGACGGGCGAGGTTGTCCTTGGGAATCGACAGGCCCTTGTCCGCGTAGGCGGCCTTCTCGGTCTTGAGCTGCTTGCGCAGATCACGGAACTCGTTGCGTGAGTTCTTAATCTGGTCCGGCAGCTTTTTCGACACCGAGGCGTTGCGGTCGTTCGGCACAACGTAGAACGCCTTCAGATAGTCGCCGATCGTGGTGGCCTTTTCGAGGTCTAGTCCTTCACCGCTTTCGCCGCTTTCATCGTCGGCTATCGGTTCCATCAGCGCCGCCAGATCGCTCGCGGCGTCGAGTCGAAACCCCTGAGCGAGTTGCATGGTCTCGTCGAAGGCAGCCTGGTAGTCGCCCTGCGCCTGCATGGCAGCGACTGCCGCCGGCGTGGTCGCGTCTCCGGTGATGACGAGCGGGAGCGGACGGCCGTCGGCGCCGATCTGCGCACCGCGCGACGCCGCCTCGTGTGCTGCGTTGTACAACGCGGCGTCAAGCGCGGCGAGCTGATCGCCGAGGCCCGCAATTGTGTCACCGGCTTGGCCGGCAACTACGCCGATCCCGCCAGCGCGCAACGCATCCGACGACCACAACTTGCGGAACGTGCCTGCCGCATCGCCCGACCACGACGCATCGTTTCCTAACTTGTCGACGTCGGTCGTCAGGTCTGTGACGATCGGTTCGATCAGTCCGGGCGCCCCCTGCAACGTCCGACCCATGGCTTGTAGTCCTGGGATGTCACCGCCGACCCAGCTCACTTGAAGTCCTCGTTGAGGTTGTCCCACAGGAAACGGTTCTTGTTGATGTCCTCGGTTCGGTCGTACTCGTCGCGTGCGTCCTTCAGCTTGGCAGCGTGATCGTCGATCGATGCGGTCATCGAGGAGTTCAGGATCGTGAGCATGTCCATGACCGCGTGGATCGCCGAATCGCAGCCGGCGTCACCCGATGCGGCGGCGGGTGGGTTGAGCTTGCTCGCCGCAGTCTCGTAAGAACGGGCCGAGTTGGAGAAACGGGTCGACAACGAGGCGAGATCATTCAGCACCACAGAGAAGTCAGCCATCAGTGAGAACCTTTCGTAGAGCGGCGAGGCGTTCGTCGGACCAGTTGACATGCACTATTCCCGGGGCGGGGTCGACCACGATGGGGCGTGTGGCATGTGTGGCGGCAATGTCGGATGCTGTCATGGCCACCCACGGTTGCGACGATCCGAGCTGAGCGACGAGTTTGTCCACGCTGGTGTACCCGACGACCACCTGTGTTCCGTCTATCTCGATGAGCTCGACACCGAATCCAGCGGAGCCGTCGACATGCGGGTGAGCGGGTACGACGAGCGCGTCCGGCAACCCGACGCCGATCTCGGTCGAAACATCTGCGGGTGCCGGTGGGGCGACAACGCCATCGTTGGCAGAGTGAGCCGTCTCGGCTGCGGCAGTCGCACGCCACTGCGCGACCACGTCGGTGGGAGGGGTGGCCGCCCACCCATGCACTTCAAACCATTCGTCCTGCATCTGCGCGGACGTCATCTGCCCCGGTTCCCACACGCTACGGCCTCCCCCACGCTTGTCGAGCTGAATGGTTAACGAAGCATACAACTGTCCGATTCGGCTCCCTGCGTGCAAGAACCGGACCCGTGGGCGCCACAACGAAAGCGCCCACCGATCCCGAAGGAACGGTGGGCGCTTGTCACGCGTGGTCAGTCACATATGCCGAGAGCTACTGCGAGGCAGCCTCACTGCGCTTGGGCAGAACCCAACCCGGCCGCACGAAGTGGCAGGTGTAGCCGCCCGGGAAGTTGAGCAGGTAGTCCTGGTGCTCCGGCTCGGCCTGCCAGAACGGGCCCGCGGGCTCGATCGTGGTGACGGCCTTGGCGGGCCACAGTCCCGACGCGTCGACATCGGCGATGGTGTCGCGGGCGACGCGCTCCTGCTCGTCGGTCACCGGGAAGATCGCCGACCGGTAGCTCGACCCCACATCGTTGCCCTGACGGTCCTTCGTCGACGGGTCGTGGATCTGGAAGAAGAACGCGAGGATGTCGCGGTAGGTGGTCTTCGACGGGTCGAAGACGATCTCCACGGCCTCGGCGTGACCGCGGTGGTTGCGGTACGTCGCGTGATCGTTGCTGCCGCCGGTGTAGCCAACACGGGTGTCGAGCACGCCGGGCTGCTTGCGGATGAGGTCTTCGACGCCCCAGAAGCACCCGCCGGCCAGAACGGCGGTCTCGGTGCCCGGGCGCGAGGTGATCTGTCCTGTGTCAGTGGTCATCGTGAGTGCTCCTCCGTGGTGGTCGAACCTGGGGTGGTGGAATCGGTCGCGAACAGCGAGACGTAGTCGCCGTAGCCCTGGGCCTCGAGCTGGTCGACCGGGACGAAACGCAGCGCCGCGGAGTTCATGCAGAACCGCTGTCCGCCGGCGTCGCGGGGACCGTCGTTGAAGATGTGCCCGAGGTGGCTGTCGGCACCTGCCGAGCGCGCCTCGGTGCGCTTGATCAGCAACTTCCGGTCGCTCTTGGTGGTCACCGCGTCGTCCTCGATGGGCCGGGTGAAGCTCGGCCAGCCGGTGCCGCTGTCGTACTTGTCGAGCGAGGAGAACAGCGGTTCGCCCGAGACGACGTCGACGTAGATGCCGGACTCGTGGTTGTCCCAGTACTCGTTGGAGAAGGCGGGTTCGGTCCCGTCCTTCTGGGTGACGCGGTACTGGACGGGGGTCAGCCCGTTCACGGCGTCGGCGGTTTTCTGGTACTTCGTGGTCATCGATACCTCCCTTGACGCCGCTGGCTGCGACATCAACTACTCCAACGCACGAGCGCCGCGATTTGGTCCCGAGACGGGGCTCAGCTGCGGTTGGCGGCTACGGCGGCGCTGATCAGGGCGGTGAACGCGTCAGAATCGAGCGAATCCGATTCCTTGATGTCGATGGCCCGGCGCGTGCCGGCGGTGAGGCTGGCGTTGAACAGCGACTGCGGGTCGGGCAGCGACGCCCCCTTCGCGAACGTGAGCTTCACCTTGTCCTTGTAGGTCTCGAGCGTGCAGATGAGACCGTCGAGGGAGAAGGTCGGCACTCCGTCGGGGTTCGACGGTTTGCGCCACTTGATCTCCTCGACGATGCCGTCCTCGGCACCCAGGATCAGGCGCCGCAGTTTCTCGACGGTGTCTTCGCGCCAGTCAGCCATGTCGGGTCACGATACTCGGGTGGTCGTCGGCACCGCGGCGTCTGCTGGTGACCTCACGTGGTCTTCTTACTCCGTGTCTTCGGCGCGGGCGGCATGGCTGCGATCTTTGCCGCGATCTCGTCTGCCCTGGCGGCGTTCTGTTGGGCGGCTTTGTTCGATGTAGCGAAGGCACGGATGATCATGTCGACCGAGGCCCGCTGCTCATTGGTCAACAGTGCTGACACAGCCGGCGGGTTGTAAGGCTCCAGTTCGGCCCACGCCGCGTCGATCCACTTTCCCAGTTCGCGGGGCGGCTTCCCCAATGCCGCAGCCAACTTTGTGATGACGTCGTACGTGGGCCCCTTCAGGTTTCGGCCCTTGATGATTCGCGAGATGGTCGAGACGTGGATGCCAGTCGCCTCGGACAGCCGGTTCATGCTCGGTGTGTCCCACGGGCTGATGAAGCCGGCTTCGGTCAGCGCGGTGGCCCAGGGTTCAGGGATTCCGTGTTTCAAGTTCACCAGCCGAGCTTCTCTCATGAGACATGCAAAATCAAGGGTCGGGTCGTTTGTCAGACCCTCCCGCTACCGTCACCGGTGAAGGGTCAAGATCAACGGCGGACGACTCGCCCGCTCTCGCTCACAGAGCCGAAACCCTTTCCATCACACGCTCCGACCCTCGTTTGGGTGCGCGCGAGCGTGCCCGCTCAGCGAATCAGGAGGAGCCATGAACGGACCCCAGACAATAGGCCTCGACGAGCTCGTCGCCGGCTACGTCAAGACCCGGGACGTCACCAGCGATGAGCACGACTACTGGTGCGAGTTCGTCGACGCCGTCGCCGGCGAACTGACCGGAGTCGACGGTTCACTCGAGCTGGACCTTCCGCCGATGTCGGAAGAACGCATGCTCGACGAGGCCATCCGGGGCTCACTGGCGGCGCTCCCCGACCGCCCGTCCCCGTGGGCCGGATTCGCCGAGGCGCCCGAGTGGGTGATCCGCCATTCGCAGACGCACGGACGCGAGATCGCTGCCGCGCAGACGGTCCTCGAAGCGATCGTCGGCAAGTACCTGAGGACTCTGCTGATCATGCGCTGGCCGGGCATCGAGTCGCGACGTGTCAGCTGGTCTGAACTGCGACGACTCGGGATCGAGAACGAGCCACCACCGCCGCGCGAATGGGACGAATGGTGACCGGCTCGCCTCCCCAAATCTGTCACACCCCAGCCGTACTCTTCCCTCTCTACCGGTCGTCCGAGCTGCTCGCCGACCGCCCTGCGAAAGGAGCCGCCATGCTCACCGATTTCGATTTCGACGTGTCCGTCGAGGACGCCTGGCGCGCCTTCCGCATCAGTCTGGCCGACCAGCTGTCGCAGCTCGACCAGGGCGACGAGTACACCGTGGTGCAGTCCACCGACGAGTTCCCTGGCGGTCCGCACGGGAAGCTGACGTTCACCGTCAACGGCTCACGCCGGGTCCGCTGTTCTGTGGCCGTCTCGGATCTGCACACCACCGAAATTTGCCGGCTCGACCAGATGGGTCAGCTGTTCGGTATGGGGTTTCGTCCGCTACAGGCCCGCGACCGGCCGATCATCATCGAGTGCGGTCGACGTCGCATCGACGAACTGTCGGCCACCGCGGTGCGCGCGCTGCGCGAGATCTGGGAGGTCGTCCACCCGACGTTCCTCGTGGGTGGTGAGCGGGCGGGTGGCCGCGAGCCGTCGATGCCGGTCGGCGTCACCCCGCACGATCCTGATGACCTGCGACGTCTGGTGCTCGAATCGCTTGCACGACAGGTCAGTCACCCCATCAGCATCGACGACGACGGTGACATCCGGGTCCCCACCGGCGACATCTCGTCCTGGATGCGCATGTGTACCGACGAGCCGGCCATCGAGTTCTTCGCGTGCATCGTCTCGTCGGTTCCGGACGCATTCGAGGCCGCGCACTTCATCGCGACGCGGGCCGCGCGCTGGCCCAGCATCACGCTGCGTCTGATCGAGAGCAATGTGTACGCGTCGCTGCGCCTGGAGTGCTCGGTGTTCTACGACGCCAACCTCACCTCGGCCGCGAAGAAGTGGATCGCCTTCGTCATCGAGGACGTTCCACAGATCCGCGAGGAGTTGGCCACTCCCCGACTGGCGTGGAAGCCCGAACCCGAAGCTGAGGAGGAAGACTCGCCGGCTCTGCCCGACCAGTTGGTGGTCGTGCTCCACTTGATCGACGACGGTCCGACCAGTGCGTACGAGGTCGCGCAGGTGTGCGACCTCAACCGTCGCACCCTCATGGACTGCATCAAGGTCTGCAACCGCGAACGCGGGAAGTGGAGCCGCTACGGCGAGGAGGCCGACGATCCCGACGAGGTCGAGGCGTGTTCCCGCGAGACCGACAAATGGTTGTCGACGATGAAGCTGTTGCTGGCCGCACTGCGTCTGGTATTGAAATTCGACCGTCGGCGCCGCTACTACGCCGAACTGCAGGCCAGAAAGGCGGCGACCAATGACCATTGATCCCCACAGGCCCGTCCACGTCGTGTTCGCCACACCGTGGGAGGCGGTGTCGCGAAACCGCGATACCGGGGAAGA
Organism: Williamsia maris; assembly: GCF_024171815.1. Taxonomy (GTDB): domain Bacteria; phylum Actinomycetota; class Actinomycetes; order Mycobacteriales; family Mycobacteriaceae; genus Williamsia_A; species Williamsia_A maris. Next base: position 627,702 of record NZ_JAMTCJ010000001.1, read on the forward strand.
AGATCGCACGTGGTGGTCGTTCCCCGACCACGTCGCCGACGGCGACACCGTGATCACGGTGGTCGATGCGCGTGAACCGGCAATCATCGACGTGTCCGTCCTGCGAATGGATTCCGACGACGATTGGGATCTCGCGCCTGCGGGGCCACATCTGTTCGAAGCGATCGCCGTTGCCGCGATCGAGAAGCGCGTCGGGTTCCCGTTCTCGATTGATCCGCGCACACTGCATCGGACCGAAGGCGCCGCGGTGTTGAAAGCCGTTGACACTGAGTCGAAAAGTCCGACGCCCTGGTACGACGTAGCGAATGCGTGCTCCGGCGCCGACCGCATGGACACGACTCGGGAAGGCCGTCTCTGGGGATGTACCGCCTGCGGAAAGGACTGGGAGGGCGGCTTCGGACCGCGGTACCAGCAGCACGTGAGCGCGGGCTGGCCGTTCGACGCCGAGGACGAGCCGGTGGTGGTGTGCCCGAGTTGCCACGACATCCTGCATCAACCGCTCGGCCCAACGTTTGACGAGTTGATGTTCAGTCACCGCCCGGCCTGCCCGAGGTGCAACGCTCGCCGGACCTACAAGAGGTTGATGGGGATGCCGCCTGGCCCGCCGCCATACGGCACCATCTCCGGCGGCTGTGTCGTCACCGGCGAGGATGATCGGTTCCTTTGTGGGATATGCGATCACGGGTGGTGAGCCGTTACCGCGGGTTCGACTGACGGTCCATCGACCACAGAGGGGAACCCGAGGCGAGGGCGAACTCGTCGGACACCTCGAATCCGAAACGGCGGTATAGCGCAACGTTTTCCGCCCGAGTACACACGAGGTGCGCGGGGAGCGAATCGACGTCGATGTGAGCCAACCGGTGCTTGAGCAGCGCGCGTGCGTGGCCCTGCTTCTGCGCAACCGTGGCGACACCGATGTTGACCAGTGTCCAATGCGGATCCGTCGGCTCGTGGGCGTCGAGCCGTTGTCGGACGCTGATCCCGGCCGGGAGTCGGTCACGCAGTGCGCTGAGCATGCCGGGTGCGGCGCGCACTGTCCGACCGAGACCGGCCATCGTGCTGCCACGATTCGGACCGTCCCACGCGGCGACGGCGATCGGGTGCCCGGCATCGTCGGTCAGGTAGTCGACCACGCCGACACGGCTGTGTTCGTGACGCATCGTCGCCGTGAAGTACCCGACGAGCGCGATGCGGCGGCGCTGGTCGTCGGGCCAGATCGACGCCATCAGCGGGTCCTGCGCGAACGCCTCGGCCAGGATGCGCGCACAGGCGTCGAGTTCGGAACGGTCAGTGGCGGTGCGCACCTGCGGATGGGGTCCGGGCGCGCGCATCGTCACGGTGCAGATTGTGCCGCAGCCCGCCGTGCCTGCGGAAGCCCACTCCACGTCGCGATGCCGTAACTTTTAGCCATGGTAAGTAGCGCCGGGTGGACGTTGGTGGACCTGCGGGAACCCGGGTCGCCGACGGTCCTGTTCCGAGGAGGTCGCGTCCGGCAGCGGACGTCGTTGAGCCGGGCGCTTGTCGATGCGGTGGGCACCCGACGGGCCCGAGAGATCGCCGGCGCAGTCGACCGTTGGGCCGACGCAACAGCCGACCCGACTCCAGGCGATCTCGAGGTTGACGGCGTTCGGTGCCGCCCCGTCGCCGGGCCGACCGGACGTTTGCGGGCGGCGTGGTTGTCGACCGGGGGTGCCGATGACTCCAATCCGCCTGCCGCCGTCGCGTTCGACTGGGACACCGACGAGCGCGTCTTCCGAACGCCGGCCGGCGCGGGGGCTCTGGTCGGGCGGCCGCTGGTCGAAGTGCGCGAGTCGGGGGTCACCAGCGCCGACGCGCTTCGATTCGTCGAGGTCGACGACACCCTGGGCCTGGTCCAGGCGATGCTCGCCAATGAACCGACGGAATGGTCGGGCCCGGCGACACTGCGTCGTCCCGACGGCCCGGTTGCCGCCGTCGCGAACCTCATCCCGGCAACGGCGCACCGGGGTCTCTCGGGAGTGGTGTTCGAGGTGCCCGGCGCGCCGGCGGCGGCACCAGTCGAATCGATGGCGATGTCGACGGTGGCGCGGATGTCGAACGTGCACGTCGTGGTCATGGACGTGTCGAAGATGCGGGTGCTTCGGTGGCTGACAGATCCGCCGGCGGGTGTTGCGTGGAAAGGTCAGCGCGACAACCGGGATACCCCGCATCCCGACGATGTCGCACGGATCTTCGTCGTGGCCGCAGCCGTGCTCGACGGCTCCAGTCGACGCGGCGAACTCAACACCATCCGGTTGCGACGGCAGCAGGGCGGGTGGCTGGTGGTCGACGCTGTCGGAGAGCTCGTCGAAGGATCAGACCCGCCGTTGCTGATCATCTCGATGATCGAGCGCGGGACATCGGACGAGCCCGACCCGGTGCCCGTCGACGATGACGGACATCCGGGGCTGTGACACTCGCAATATCCTTTGCGATGCCGCAGCCTGCCGCCTTACGGTTGGACTCCTTCCCGGCGCCAGTCCCCGACGGCTCGGACGACACGATCTGATCGACCACGCCACTGACACATATCCGGCGGCGTCCGACATGCGATTCGAGGTCCACCGATGTTCACCGCACTGGAAACCCGCACGGATGACAATAGCGACGACACCGAGGCCACAGCCGAGTACGTTCGACGACTCCGGCTCGCGCTGGCCGCACTGCACGACGACCCGTTGTCGATCGATGCGGCGCGACACGTGTCCGCGCTGCTGTAGTGACTGGCATTGAAACCGTTATCCCAGCGGCAGTCTCGCGATTGGTTGGCTTATGAGCCCGGCACTCGAGACACCGCGTCCGAAATGTCTGCTTTTACCCTAGGTAATGATTCTCGGCAAGAAATCCCGTAAGGTCTGCTATCGACCTGCACGGATGACCAGTTGTCGCGGAGGGGCCAGATGACGCAGTTGAGCGTGACACCAGAGGAGTTGACCCACGCGTCAGCGGGGGTGCGGGCATCGGCGGATTCTCTCGACAAACGGATCGCGTCATTGACGTCGCGCGTGGACTCGCTGCTCAACGGCGGCTGGAAGGGCCAAGCGGCTGACGCATTTCGGCGTGATTGGGAGCAGTGGTTGCAGGGCGCGAAGGACGTTGTCGGAGGTCTCGACAGCACGGCCGGCCTGTTGGCGTCGAGCGCCACGAGCTACCGCAACCAGGAATCCGCCAACACCTCGTCGATCGGTCAGACCGGCAGCCAACTGAACATGGAGCTGTGAGCCGTGGGTACCCCGTTCACGATCAACACCGACGAGCTGGCCGACATCGTCTCAGACATGGCGCGTTTCGACACCGACGCCGAGTCCACCTGCTCCGACGTCGACGCCCTCGTCCAGAACCTGCACGTGTCCTGGTCCGGTGATGCGGCCGCCGCCCAGCGCGCGGCACACGACCGGTGGACGAAAGGCGCACAGCAGATGCGCAGCGCCATCGGTGATCTGAAGCAGTCCGGCGACACCGCGCACGCCAACTACACCGGTGCAGTCGCGGCCAACCAGGCGATGTGGTCGTAGATGACCACTCTGACAGTCGATCCCGCCCAGTACGCGGCGGCAGCCTCCGACCTGAACACTGTTGCCCAGAAGACACAGTCCGCGATCGGCGCGCTCACCGGAGGCCTCGGCGGATCCGACGGTATGGGCGGGTCCGACAACGCCGGCGTCGAGTGGGCCACGAGCTACGACGAGGGCGCTCGCGCCGTACTCGATGCCGCGTCCTCCGCCGTCGGGGCCGCGGGAAACGTCGCGCAACGACTGCACGCGACCGGCGAGAACCACGCCCAGGCCGACGCGTCCTCGACCATCGGCGGTGGCAAGGCAACGGTCCCCGCGGCGCCCGCTCCCCCACTCGCGAGCTGCCCGTCGATACCGTCCGCGTCCGGCGGCGATGGTGGAGATGAGCCCCCCGGCTGGGGACTCGTGTCGGGAATGGTGGGGTACCTATGGCCAAACGGTCACCAGGACCGGCTCCACGCCGCCGACGCCGCCTGGCAGGCAGCAGCCGCGTCGTTGCAGGCCGCGGCCGCGCCAACCGCCACCGCGGCGTCGAAAGTGTCTGCCCAGCAAAGCCCAGAAGCCTCCGCAGCAGCCAAGGCCTGCACCGACACCGGCACCAACCTGCGTGAGTTGTCCAGCGTGTGCACACAACTCGGCAGCTCATGCTCTGACTACGCGGCCCACCTTGATCAGGCGCACCACGAGATCATCTCCACCCTGAAAGAACTCTTGATCGAGACGGCGGCCATCGAAGCTGCGGGCGCCGCATTCGCCATCTTCACCGCCGGCCTCGACGAGATCGCCGCCCAGGCTGCTGTTGCCGCACGCATCGCCACGGCTGTGGCGAAGATCCGCCGAGTCATCGAAGTGCTCATCGACGCGGCACGGACCGTCGCCGCCGCGGTCAAGGGCTACGCCGCACGCGCGGCCGAGCTGCTCGCCAAACTGGAGCCGCTGGCAACCGGCGCGGTGAAGACCGCGGCCACCACGGCGGTGAGAGCAACCCGCGCCAGCGCTTCGGCGGTGGCGCGGAATGCCGGCCCGGCGGCAACTGCGGTCCGCAAAGGGGCCGTTCAGAACTTCGCGGGGGGCGCCGGAATGGAAGCCACCAAGGAAGGAATTACGACGCTCGCCACTGGGGAGAACCAGTTCGACCCGACAAAGATCGTGGCGCAGGGCGGAATCGGGACGTTGACAGGTCCAGCCGCACAGAAAATCCTGAGCAAGATCCCGAAGTCAGAAGGGCTCAGCAAGGTTCCGCTCGGGACGTTCGGCGCAAAGTCCGTGATCAATAGTCAACTCAATCGAGCTCAGCAAGAGGCTCACGAGGCGATCAGTCCTGAATCGGCCGACGCAGTCAAGGGCACCGGCCTCGTTGACGCTGGCAAGGATCTGCCGGCTGCAGCGCGCGCCGCTCATGAGAAGCTCCAAAGCGAAGCGGTCCAATCCATCAACGGCACTGCCGAACCGACCGTGCAGACGTCAGTCCGCTCCGAACCGGCGGAACCAGCGGGCGATCAGCATGGCTCCGCAGATCACCGCCCTCACCACTGACGAGCATCGAAACAAGCACGCGTCTGCGGGACACGACATGAAAGTAGAATCTCTCCTATGAGAGCTCGATCAGGTGCAGATACGCAGCGCGCGCAGATCCTCTCAACCATTGACGAAGCCCGATTCGAACGCAAAAGGGGTGGTTCGCGCCCCCTCGACGAGACCCAGCCCCCTGCTTATCAAGTCATTTCCGACGCTCGGACTCCCGCGACGCGCGTGCCCGTGTTGACCTTCGCGGGAACAGATCCAGCAAACGACTTGATCTGGATAGAACTTCCTGACGACCCGAAGAAGGCGCCGGTCATAGCCTTTCGCGACGCGGCCGCCGATGACGCGCTTTTCACACTGACGCCGGCATCTGGGTCGGCGGTCTCATCGAAGGACGTCATTGATGAGCGCGGCAAGGTGGTCTGCCGCGTACAGGTCAAACGTAGGCCCGCGCTTCTGCGGACCCGCTGGCAAGTGACTCGCCCGGACGGCGAACTGCTCCTGACGTTCACGGAACGCATCAGTGACGCCTTCTGGCGCCGGACGATGCGATTGGGCGCGACGTTCTACGACGGAGGCGCCATGGATCTTTTCGGCCTCATTGTCGGGGTCATCCTCTATCCGTTCTTTGCGGTCAAACCGCGATGTCAGCTGATGATCGAAGATGCCGACGGCCGCAACCACGGCAGAATCTTCTTCGTCGCCACGATGAAGCGCCCGCGAGAAGACTTCTCCGTATACCTGCCCGACGGCCGGAGTCCGGAGTCCGACACCGTTCTGTTCCCAGCAGCCCTAGCAGCGATTCAGTCGATGAGATGAATTCGCGATCACCCTGAGTCGGGCGCTGTTCGCGAATGCAAAGGGGATTTCTCCACTCAACAGTTGCATGACCAGCACCTGCGTGTCATTCGGTCAGAGTCCTAATCGCGACGCGAGCTCGGGTCCGCCGACCTCACGCACGAACTCCGGGTCGCCGCAGATCACCAACTGGTCGCGGGCACGCGAAAGCCCGACGTACAGCCGTTCTTTCGATCGGTCGCGCGGCGTGAACTCGTTCAGCGCAAGGATGATGACCCGCCGCTCGAGTCCCTTGAACCCCAGGACGTGTCCGTAGAAGATGTCGTCGTTGTCCCAGAACGCCTTCCAATACGAATCGTTACCCTCTGCCTGACGTTCGACCTGCATCGGGTGTCGGCTTCCTGTCGACAGCAAGGCGATGTCCTCGTACCCCCAACCGGCGTCGAACATCCCCTGGACCTGATCGTCGGCAACTCCGAGCGCATCGTCGGCGGAGCAGGCGACGAACCGAACGTCGGGTCCGTCCCCGCCACGCAGCTGCATCCGTTGCCCGACCAGCGGGCCGAACGCCCTCGCGATCTGCCGGGTGTTGCGGAGATTGTGGTCGAGGATGAGTGGCACCAGGTCGACCGGCGGTGAACCCTCGCGATCGAAAACCCGCTGCGCCTCGTCGCTGAAGACGTAGATCCGGCTGGTGTCGGGGTCGGTGAGGCAGGCGAGCATCGGCTTCCACCACTCATCGGCGAAGTCCTGCGCCTCATCGATGATGATGGCGTCGAATCGCTTGCCTGGAGGTAGCTCTTCGGCGAGCTGGGTCATCTGGAGCGGCAGGTCGTGCTCCCAGAACTGTGCGGTCTCGGTGTTCCTGATGCTCTCGTCGGGGCCGGCGGCCGCACCCCATCGCTTGCCGAGATCGTGGAACTCCCCGACGTAGGCAGGTTTCTCCTTGTGGCCCCACTTTCCGGTGAGACGCTCCAGGTACGACGCCAACCCATGCGAATAGCAGATCAAGGCAACACGTTTGCCGGACTTGGTCAGCCGTCTCGCCTGCTCGACAGCGAGGTACGTCTTACCGCTGCCGGCACCGCCGCGGATCTCGACCCGGTCGAGTACGTCGATGGCCCGCAGGATGACCGCCTGCTCCTGACTCAACAAGTCCGCGGTCATCTCGTTCTCAGATGCGCGCGCGACGACGTCGAGTTGCGGCAGCCCACGACCCCGCATGCACAGTTGCAGCTGCGCGATCCCCTCCGAGCCGATGTGCGGTCGGTCGAGTTCCTGCTTCAGCAGGACGATCCGCATGAGCGGCAACAACTCTGCAAGTTGCGTCCTGTCGATCACCTTCCAGCGTGGACAGTCGGGAACAGCGAAGTCGGAGGGCAGCTCCGTGTTCGGCAACACGACCATGTGGTCCCACCTGACGCGCTTCTGTGTCCAGCGCGGGTCGGACTCGATGAACTCCCGCAGGGCGTAGCAGGCATCCCGAGCCTGCCGAGCCGGCTCGATCGTGTGGTGCGCGCCGCCGCGGTTCTGGCGCCACGAGGTGCCGTCGTGCCAGACCGACTGTTCTGCTGTGTTCGCAAATCGTGGCGACTCTGGCTGCTGCATTGGCATTCTCGGATCCTCCGCCCGTGTCGAGAACACCGCTGAACGTATTTAAACTCTCACGCCGTCGATGTCCGTTTTATCCGATCTTCCCGATACCAAGCACTTCTGCCCAGATCAACGGTCGGCACCGGACTTGAGGTTGCGCTCTATCGAGGTTCGACGAAGGTTTTCTTGGCCTAAGCCTCACCCACCGGTCGCAGTTCATGCCGAACTTTGTACCTTAGGCTAAATTGTCTTCGTACAGAACCGACGTACGGCGCGGGGGGACGGTGAGAGATGAGTTGGCAACCGGGTGATCTGACCGCTGCTCAGATGCAGGACGAGTGGGTCGAGGAGAACGGTTGGGCCGCCCAGCCTCCTGCTGCCATAATCGCGTTGTGGCGTCAGATTGCCGATGCGGAAGTGGCCTACGGTCGCGAACAGACAGTTCAGGTTGCAGACACGACTCCGACGGTGGGGGCTGAACTCCCTGACCTGGTCGTCGTTCCCGCCCACCCCCGGTTGGACGGCACGCAAGGATTCGACATCGAACTGGCCGTATCAGGCGGAAATCCAATGGTCGTCGCTTTCAGCACCGTTGACGCGCTGGCGGCAATGCTCGGCGAATTTCAACCGTGGGTGGGGTTGACGCCGCGCGACATTGCCAGTGTCCATGCCGGACTTCCCATCTTGCTGGACCCGACGCCGGGTGTTCTCGATGCCGAGTGGACTGCGGACCGGCTGACAGCCTTGAAGGAGGCAATTGCCAATGACTGATTTCTCGGTGGTGTTGGGGGACTTGGACGCGTTGTCCGGTCGGTTCTCGAGCGCGGCACGCGATTATGACGCCGCCGCGGCGAAGCTGAACCCGCCCACTGTCGACTCTGGTGACGGCGGTTGCAACAGCGCCATGAACGCTCTGATGGAGATGCTGGGAGTCCTGAATCGATCGATGTCAGCGTCGATCGAAGACCATTCGGCCAAGTTGCACGATGCGCGCGATGAGTACGACCGAACCGAGGAGGTCAACAAGAACCGCTTCCTCTGGGACAACCTCAACAAGGACTTCCAATGAGCTGGATCGGGGGTGACATCGCGGGGTTGCAGACGATGGGACACACCCTGCAGAAGGCACCGGCACTCATCGATCCCATCGTGACGGCACTCACGAACGGTGTGGACAAGCTCGGTAACGACGCGAGCTGGTCGGGCGACGCTGCCGGGATGTTCCGCAAACTGTGGTCCTCGGATGCGGTTCGCGCAGGGGGCATCGGAGCGATCGCCGGCAAGGCCGGCGATGTCATTGCCGGGCTGGGCGATCATCTGTCTGCGCTCGATTCGACGCTGTACAACAGTGCGCATGAGGCTCAAGCGCGTGGCGCGCAGATCGGTCCCGACGGCCAACCGCTTCCACTGGTCATCACCGGAGACCCCACTGCACCGAACGCTGTCGCCGCAGTGGAAGCTCAGAAGGACTACCAGGCGGCCTACGCCGAAGCGAAGCAACTCGCGCAGGGGTTCCGGCTGGACGCGGCTTCCGATCTCGCCGCCCTTGCCGAGCCCGTGGTCTCCGACGACAACAAACATCTCACACTTGATGCAGCAACCACCATCGGCGACTACTTGAAGGCGTTCTATGTCGTTCCCAATGATCGCAACGACAAAGTTAAAGCCCACCTGCCCGACGACATCGCCAAGTCGCGTGAGAGCTTTCGCGAATTGAGGTGGAAATTGAAAGCCGAGCAGGCGTCGTACAAGCAGAAGGGCATGCAGGTCCCGGCAGGAACGGAAGCCCGGCTCAATCACCTCGCTGCATCGCACGAACTCGACGCGATGAAGACGCAGCTGGCGGAGGCGCAAGCCGGCAAGGGCGAGTTGCCGTTGTCACAGGTGCTGAACACCAAGATCTCCGACCTGAAGGGGATTGGCGGACTGTCCGAGAAGCTGCCCGGCAAGCTCAAGTTCCTCAAAGACATCCCCGTTATCGACGTCGCGGCTACGGGATTGGTCGCCGAGCTGCAGGCGATCGACGATCACCAAAAGGGGTGGAGCGAGACCACCGCGCACGCAAACGATTACGCCGCAGGCGCAGCCGGCCTGGCCGCAGGAGCGTTGATTGTCGCCGCGGCGCCGGTGGAGGCACCAGTACTTGCTGTCGGTGCCACAGCCGGTTTGGTCGGTGTCGCGATTGGCGGAGTCGGTTACAACGCGTTCCACGAACACTGGTCGGAGGATATCCACGATCACGGGGTCGTTGCCGGCATTCTGCATGGCACCGGTAGCACTCTCTCCAACACGGGTGGCGACATCGCAGACATGGGCGAGGGCGCCTGGAATTCGACGAAGTCGGTCTGGAAATCGGTCTTCGGATGACCCGTACGGAAGCGGATACCGTCAAGTCCATCAGGCTGCTCGGAACCACGTGGCAACGCCGCGGTTTCCGCTATTGGTCACGGCGCACGGGACTCCTCCTACTCTGGCTCGCCGTTTTCGCATTGTCGATGTGGGTCGTCGGACTGTTGTTCAAAGTCGTGATCACCGACCGCGATGCTGACACATCCCTGCGCGGAGTCGCTCTCGGCGTCATGTCGGTTGCGGTGCTCTCCAGCTTCGCGTGGGGCTTCTCGCTGATGCGACGCTCGGACGCCGAGAAGAAGCTAGGCGTGCCGATGATCGTAAGATCCGGGACGGCTGTCGACGACCAGAGACGCGCAGCGTGGCAGGGATACGGCATCGGACTGGTGGCTGCCCCGCTCATCCTGCTCGGACAGTTGTTCTTTGTCGGCGTCCTTGCTGCGCTCGTCCTGTCTTTGATGCAGCGGCACATCTCCGTCGAGGAGTTCGAAGCGGCCACCGGCCGCAAGGCCCCACCGAGGGTGAAGAAACAAAGACGATTAGGCCAGCGCCGACAACGTTGACAGACGATCGCGGGGGTTGGGCATCCTTGGCTGCGCGACTTCTCGCATCAGCGGAGCAACGCTGGCGTGCACCGGGCGATGTTATGCATGCCCAGGACCGGTCGGTGTCAAAGTCGCTGCTAGGTCGTCTCGATCAGCGCAACCGGACAATTGAACCGCCAACGTGGCCGCGTGCGAAGTAGGTCCTCGATCTCGACGTCGTGGTTGCGTTTAAAGCGATCGGACCATGCGCTCAGCGACAGGATCCGATCCTTCTTCTTCCAGCCGAAGTCCTCAGATCGCCGTGCTGCGGTCTTGCCGATCTCGTCGTGGTCTGCAAGGGCAACCATGGGAACAGACGTCGCCGATGCCGTCAGCGCTGCTCGGAACTCCGGCGGATACTGACGTGGCATAGCTCCATCCTCCTACAGGAAGCGGAACTGTTCCTGGGGTACTTCAAGCCGATGCCCCGGAACGGAATTCGGACGGCCTTATCGGATCCCGCGATCCAAATTGGGGTCGTTCGTCTGAGGCGCAGAATTGTCGCTCGGCAGCTCAGCGTGGACCCGATCGACCTCGGCCGCAGCCGCTGCGGCATCCACATGCCACTCGGCCCGAGCGACAAGCTCGTCGAACGTGATGACCTCCGGTTCGTGGAGGTTTCGCCTGAAGAGCTCGAAGCTCCGCACCTTGCCGGGGATCGGCCCATTGCTGTCGCCAGTAAGCTGGCCTAGAGAACCGATGATCACGTATGAACGCGGCCGGAGGACAAACGTCCCTGTGCCGAGCAACTCACCGCTGTCCGCTTGGTCCTGGATGTAGTCGCCGAGATCCCGGCTCGCAAGGTGAACGGTCTGCTGAACTTGGACAACGGCACCACTGACCTCTTTGGATGGGCTCCAAGCGCCTGAGCGGTACTCCTCACCGAGAAGCGACGTCTGGTGATGCTTGATCTCGGCGAACGCGAGCGACCGCACGATGCCCGCCGTCCGAAGCAGAGCATCAACGCGCTTACCGACGCCCTTGATGCTCCTCCCGACGACCGTCTGTTCCAGCTGCCCTTCCTCCCAAGAGGTGAAGAGCTGACCGCCCAGGCCGATTCCGAGCACCCACGGGTTCTCTTCGAGCAGCTTCTGCCAAACCTTCTCCGGGCCTCCTGCTGCGGCGCGTGCTTCAGCAAAGGCATTGTCGTCCTCCAGCCAGAGTCGCATGGTGGCAGCGACCTCGCGCCGATGTTGCAGCGCAACAACATCTCTGGCGTCGGCATCGCTCTCGATCAGGGCGCGGAAACGCGTGGGATCTTTGGCGTAGACGCCAGCGATCGCATAGGGATCAGCGAACACGTCGCGGAGCAGCTGGTCATCCACCACGACTGTGCTTTCGCCTTCAATCGGGATCGAGTCCAGGGCCCGCAGCATGTCGATGAGGCGCTTCGCTTGGTCGCGGTCGAGTTCAAGGACGTGTTCCAACTTGGTCATGTCGCCCGACGTTGGAACCTTCTGGATGCGGAGCTTCCGTACCGCGCCCGCTTCTCGCGCGACTTGCAACTGGAGCTGCTTGCGCCCTGCGGGGGTTGTGAACACCACGTCGTTCGTCCATTCCCAGTCGTTGTCGTCCTCAGTCATGACCTCATCGAAGACCCGATAGATATACCTCGCCGGCTCGCCCAGATCCCGTCCGAATTGCGTGGGAAAACTACGGCTTGCGTAGGTCCGAGTCGTGTAACGGCCTTCGGCATAGGTCACCTCCGTCGGTTCAGGCAGGTCACCAAATAGATCGAAGACACTCATCAGGCGCTCTTGTTCTCCTTGATGTACGTGACACCGAATGCAACAACGTGCCGAAACTCCTGCCGACGCGAGCCCATGTCGAATTGGCTTCGCGAGCCTCTCTGGAAGATATCGAGCCCACGCCCGAGCAGGATTTTCCAACCGTTATCGGTGGTGATCGAGCGGTCGTGGATGGTCTCGTCCCATTCCACATTGAACTTAATGCCCACTGAAGCCACACCGTCCTGGATCTCCTTGAGCATCAGAAGGTGCTGCTGCTGGAAGTCACCCGTGTTCTCCTTGGTGACGAGCTTGACTGCGATCTCTTCGGCCGGATCCTTGCCCAACGCGACCAGCGCGAGTAGGTCAGCGAGGTTGCGTCCTTGGTGCGGCAGTCGAATGTATGGGTCGACGATCCGGATGTCCGTAGCTCCGCGTACGTACGGCAACAGCAGGCTCTCATAAGAAACTCCGCGCTGGTTCTCCTGAAAGTCGCGATGACCCTCGAATAGCGGCGCCGGCTCGGGCGGGGCCTCGACCGCAGTAGCCGCAGTCGAGGCGCCGCTGGATGTCGCCTCGCCACTGACCTCACCACCCCTCTGGTGGTAGTAAGCCGGGTACTCGTCCTCCTCGAGAGTAGTAACCGCGCGCCACTCGCCAGCCTTGTCCGTGAAGCCGAACTTCACCTCAGCCATCGTGGCGTCAATTCTCAGGATCTGGTCCTTGACGCGTTTGCGGCCCTCGACGGCGAATCGGAGGATCTCCTCGATCTGCTCCCTCGTGGCCTCACCGTGCGGGTAGATGATCTTCATCAGACCCGAGAACGTTTTGTGGATGCCGTCGCGGTCGCGTGTGGAGATGTCCGAGCCGAGCGTAAAGTGCCGCTGGTAGCGGTCGGAGTAGTCGGCGTCGCGCATCGCCTTCAGCACCTCGGCGATGTAGTCGACGACGAATCCGTAGCCGTCGGAGAACATTTCGCTGCGGATCGTGTCGACTTCCCAGCCCGGGATGTAGCAGTGCAGGCGGTCGAGGTAGGCCGAGTCGTGGTAGCCCTCGGGAAGTTCGTCGAACAGGTCGGAGTGCTTCAGCATGTACGGCACGTTGTGCGATGTGTTGCCGACAAAGACCATCGATGCCTCGGCACCCAGGGTCTCGACACCTCGAGAGAAAGATTTATTCGCCATGTAGTTCTTCATGATGTCGACAAGCGCCTTGTCCGTGCGCTTCTTCTTGCCTGCGAACTCATCGAAGGCGACGACGTCCCAGTAGCCAACGAGACCGAGCCGGCCATTTGAGTTGTTGACGAAAAGCTTGGGCACCGTCACCTCCCCACCAGAGATCAGCATGCCGTGGGGCGAGAACTCCGAGAAGATGTGTGACTTGCCAGTTCCCTTGGGGCCGAGCTCGACGAGGTTGTAGTTGCGCTCGACAAACGGGATCAGGCGCACGAGCTGGATGAGCTTGGCGCGCCGACCGAACAGCTCCGGGTTGAAACCGATCGACTGAATCAGTAGGTCAATCCATTCGTCAGCGCTGAACTCGCGGCGCGAGCTGACGTACCCATCGAAGTCGAAATTGGAGAGCTGGATCGGTTTGATCGAACCGAGAATCCAGGGGACGACGCGGGCGTTCTCGCTGTGCTGATACTCGATGTCGCAGATGCACCACACGCCGCCTACAAGCAGCTTCGGGTGCGCCTTAATGGTCGCCGGCGAGACGAGGACCTGCTTGATACCAAGGTTTGCGAATTCGGCCTCGTATGTGTCGTCCTTCTCGTTGAGTTGGACCTGCACCTTGTCGATGACGCGGTAGCGGCCCTTTTCGCGGATGTTCGACTTGATGAGCTCGGCCTGGTTCCGGTGGACGTAGTGGTCGGCGAGGATCTTACGAACACTCTCAATGCCGGATTGGATGGTCGCCTCGTCGTCTGAGGCGGCGTACTGGCCCAGGAGGTACTCCAGGACGAACGAGGGCACGATGGCGTTGCCCTTGACGGCTTTGACCAAGTCCTTACGTACGACAGCACCGCCAAAGACGTCGTTGATTTTCTGATCGAGAGCGGACTTCACAGGCGGACCCGTAGGGGCCGGCGCGTCATCGCCGCCGTCGGGTAAATCATCGACGGCCTTGGCAAGGTCGGACTGTTCGGTCATCGCACGAACCTCCTAGAAGTCGAAGTCCGTCGTGAACGAACGCTTGATGGTGTAGTTGCCCTTCGAGAACGACTTCCACTGTGTCGTATTCGAGATGGGCTCTTCGAGACGCAACTCGACCGGACGATTGTTGAAGTCATCGGCGTCCTGGGTCAAATACAGGGTCGTCGACTGGTACCGCTGGCGCTGGTCATCCGATGGGCTGTCGAAGGTGAGGATCGGCTGGTCGGAGATCAGCGTGTCACCGACATACAGGCCGAGGCGGACTTGGCGCGGCTGGATCTTGTCCACCACAGGCTCCCGCTGGAGCAGCTTGACCGCAAGCTGGCCCGTCGTGATCTTGTCGGTCTCAGGCATGAGATCGACGTTGACGCGTCGGACGTCGCTCTTGCGCTTCTTGTTGACCGTCACCACCGGGACCACGATCTCCTGGAGAGATGCTCCACCGTGGACGTAGCGAGTGCCGGCGCCCGGCAGCGGGATGCGGTGGATCGACTTGGGAATCTGGATGTCGATGTCACCAGCGAGACCAGCCTGTGCCGACGTGAACGTCATGAACGAAGGAGAAGGCTTCAGCGCCCGACCCAGCGCGTAGCGACGGTTGACCTTCGTAACTGCATCGCCCTGAGGCGACTCCGAGACGTAGTACGACGCCTCCAGCGGGATATCCTGATAAAGGAACCCGTGATCGGCCACGAGCAGGATGTTCGTGGCGTTGGCGTTCGTCCACTTCTTCACAAGAAGCAGCAACTCCCGGAGGGTCTCCTCCGCAGCTTCGAAGACGGTCCGCTCGGTCGCCGCTTTGTCTCCGGCCGCATCGATGCGATCGTGGTAGACGTAGAAGATCTGGTGCTGCTTATAGAGCTCGCGCAGCTCGTCGCCAGACATCGCGAGGACAACGGCGGCGGCGATTGCGTGGCCCTTGACCGCTTGTAGAATCTTGTCGCGATTTGCGGTGCCGTTCGTCGGTTTCCCGTCCGCGAGCACCGGTAGTGCGTTCGGATCAAGCTCCAGACTCGACTGCGGAAGCAGCGACGCCATGCCGAGCTGGGTGTAGCTCGGCAGTGAGCCGAGCACCGCCGAAAGCGATGCGTCGAAGCGATCTTCGCTGCGAATCATGGACGTAAGCTCGTCAGCGACCTCGTACCGCATGCCGTCAGAGATGATGACGACCGCTTTGGTGCGTCCATCTTTTACGACAGGCGCGACGTGACGCTCGAAAAATTTGGCCTGCGGTGCGAGTGCCGCAGACTTCCAATCGCTGATGGGCTCAAGCGCCTGCTGCCAACACCCGCCGAAGTCGTAGAGGTACTTGTTGGCGTACTGCTGGTCGACCTCGGCCTTGAGCGATTCGAGGGGCTTCTGAAAGTCGGCGGTCTGGTAGGCGTGGGTGAACCAGCGGTATTGCTGGTCGATGCGGAACCATTCGGACTGGTACTTCTCAAGTCCTCGATCTGCTGACGCAATCGCGGTCGGCAGACCGGCGATTGCAGCGAGCAGCTCCGATGCGCTCTGGATGGCCGCGTACAACTTGGCGTACTTGGCTTTCCACAGGCTTTCCTGACGCTGACGCACCACCTCGGACACCTCACGCGGCGTCACTGTCTGAGCAGCGACGGCAGCAGCGAGGTCAACAATCACCCTGCGGTCGACTTCCTCGAAGATCGTGACTTTGGCCAGGTCGCGATAGTCGCGGTGCTCGATCTTGGATTTAACGTCCAGCGCGTCGGCGGCCCGCGACGCAAGCGCCGTCATCATCTGATGGCTGCGGACGTCGTAGCGAAGGTTGTTGAAGTCACTGCGGACGTTGCGGAACTCGTCTGAAGT
The DNA here is from genome assembly GCF_024171815.1 of Williamsia maris. Taxonomy (GTDB): domain Bacteria; phylum Actinomycetota; class Actinomycetes; order Mycobacteriales; family Mycobacteriaceae; genus Williamsia_A; species Williamsia_A maris. The sequence continues at coordinate 643,790 of NZ_JAMTCJ010000001.1, forward strand.
GGCGGACGCGAAGTCTTCGATCGCGCGGCTGAACATCCACAGGATGAAGTCGTCCATCGAAGGTTTGTTGCTCGGGTACTTGTAGATGCTGGCGAGCCCTTCCCAGAAGAACTCGTCGAGGCCAAAGGCGACCAGGTCGTCAAACTTGGTTGTCTTGCCTGCGGCATTCTCGGCCAGAAGTTCTCGAGTGATGTCGGTCAGCTTGTTGCCTGATCCCTTGACCAGCACCTGGCACATCTTGGCGCGGAGCCGAGTTGCGTCGTCGTCCTGGGTCAGGAGTTTCTCGAGCGCCTGTTTTCGGCTGTTCGCGGCGTAGAACTTCTGGTGCCGCTCAAGGACCGGAGCGAACACCGGGTCGTTAAGTCCGAGTTCCTGCTGCAGCATCGAGATCTTGTCCGCAGTGAACACCCCGTAGGCGAGCTCTAGATCCAGTAGCCAATTGCCTGTGTCTCGCGGCGTGTCCCCCCCGCGGTAAACGAGGTGTGGGGTGACGTGGTCCGCAAGGATCCTGCTCTTCGCGCCGAACTCGTCGTCCTGCACGCGGATGACATTCACACCGCCGAGATCCAGCGAGTCAAGGTCCCCGGCATACTCGCCAGCCGGATCGTGCCAGAAGACGACACGACTGGTGGCGAAGCGGCCACGGAGGGCATCGCGGACGGAGGTCGGGTCAGTCACTGGTCGACTCCAAGCCTGTAATCCTCTTCAACGCGGCGCCGAACTTCGGGTAGTTCGTCTTAACTCCGTCATCGAGGTCAATGACGAGGTTCTCGGAAGCCTTCGGGTAAAGCGTGTCGTGCTCATACTCGTTGAGCTCGACAAGGATCTTGCGAAGTCGGTCCGCTTCCTTCGCGTTACCAGCGCGGTCTGCCTGTTGGAGGCTGGACTCGAGCTTGGTCACGTACGCACGCAGGTATGTCAGCACCGCCGAGACAGTGGACGGCGTGTAGCGGTGCATGTAGATCAGACCGTTGAACGACCCCTTCGGGCTGGAGAAGAGCCAGTAGATCGGACGCTTCCTATAGCGCTGGACATGGTCGTCGTAGAACTTCGACTTTCCGGACCTAGTGACGAAGTAGTCCCGGAGATTCTTCACGCCGAGCGACTCAGTCACGAACTTGAGGTTCTCCTCAAAATACTCGTCACCGAACGTGGTCCGGAGGAACCGTCGGAAGAGCCCCACAATATCGTCCTCGAACCAATCACCGTCCACAATCGGGATGACATTATCGGCGTCGGGCACGAACGCTGGGGTTGGCACCTTCGCGAGGTAGTCCTGCAATGTGGCACCCTGGTCTGCAAGCACGAGACCCGGCTCGTCGAGGCTGTACCGGCCGAACATGCAGCCGACGGCGTAAGACACGAGGTCGGCGATAATGCTTTCCGGGGCTAGCGTGGACAATTGGTCATCGGCCCCGGCGGTGGTTTCGACGGAAAAGCCCAGAAGCGAGGAGACTCTCGCCTCGTTCTCCGCTTCGAGGGCACGCAGCCGGGCTCTACTCGTCTCGGTCCGCTGAATGACTCCAGCCAGGCGCTGACGCAACGAACCGTTGTGCTCGTCGACGAGCAAGGCAGGCGCATCGAACGCCCACGAGAGCTCCCGCGAATTCCACTCGTGCTCCTGAATCGCGACGAGTTTGGCGACCACACCGTCATCGATCGATCCGAGATCGGGAAGAGGCAGCGCGCCCACCTGACCGGACTCGACGTTGAGCGTTGGCGAGAGCCCTGAAAGAAGCTTTACAGCCACCGAAGAATTGAGGTACCCAAGAAGGCGCCTGAAGTCCGCTTCAGTCACAGCGTGGTTTGAAAACAATCCCATGCCTGCGACGTCGAATAAGAACCCCGCCGGGATGTAGCGAAACCCAGGCCGCCCAGTATTGATTTTCGACCAAGTAATCATCGGCTTGAAATAGTTTCGCCTCCCGCGAAGGAATGCATGGCCGTAGTCCGAAATACGCCGGCCTGAGTCTTCCCAGTCGAGGACAAACTCCATGTTGCCGTACCAGCGACGGGCACCGCCGCCACCCTTGTTGTAAGGAAACCAGCGAGCACCAGTCGCGGCTGCCGACTTCTCACTATCTGCGTTCAAGCAGGTTCGGGACCTGGCAACCTCGAACCAGTACCTAACGAACGTGCCGTTGCTGCCCGTCGTCATTCCATTCATCGGCGAGTATGACGAGGTGATTGAGGGATGCGTGAGGAACATGGCGCCGAGTTCGTCGCTGAACCAGTAGATAATTGACGCCCCGGGAATATTTTCAAAGTAGTTCGAGTCACGCACGAACGAGACGTCCGCACGGCTACTTGGATCAGCAAGAACCGAACTCTTCGAGGCCGAGTTTCCAGCATCAACGAGCCGTACATAGTGCCCGGAACCGCGAGCGGCCTTATCGATTACGAAGGCAGTGGTTGAGACCACCTCGCCGGCCAAGGTGTCGAATGCGCCAGTACCCAAGTGCGCCATAGATGCCAAGCGGTTATTGTGAATAAGCCCACGCCTGAACTTTTCGAAGCCGCTCAGAAACATCCAGGATTGCATTGTCACCATCGCGACGAGGCCACGATTAGAAACTAGGTCGACACTCCGCTCAATGAACATTGCAAACAGGTCGGACTTCGACGCGGGATAGCACGTCTTCGCGAACTCGGAGAGCCGAACACCCATGCTCCCACTGCCCATGTACGGAGGATTCGCCACCACCAGCGAGTACCGGAGCGTTAGAAATTTAGCTTGACGGATTGTCTTCTGGGCCCACTCCATGGCATCAGACTTGAAGATGTCTCCACCGTCGTCGAGCGAATCCAAGTGGTTGGCAAGGCGAGCGACCAAAGCGGGATCGGGCCTGACGAGCGAACCGAACGTCTCAGCCTCGGCGAACTGATTCCAGAACGCCTCTTCTGCGTAGCGATCGCCATCCTTGGTCACCAGATAGCTGAGCTCGTCCGCACTGAACGAGATCGGATCAAGAACGCAGATTTTTGGCCTGACCGAGTTCTTGAGGAAAAGTTTGCGCTTGGCCACTGCCTTCATCGTCAGGGCAAATGCCGCGAGGGCTCCCGCGCGTGGGTCGATCTCGGTGCCGTAGAGATTGTTAGTGAGGATGAGACCCGGGATCTCCGATGGGGCGTACCCTTCTTCCTCATAAATCGCGTAAAGGAGATCGAAGGCGTAGGTAAGCATATGGCCCGAGCCGCAGGCCGGGTCTATGACCGTGACCTCCTCAGGCTTGCTCACTTTGAGGAAGCCCGTCTCTTCGTCGACCGGGGCGATGTAGTAGTCCATCTGACTCGCCAGACCCGACGTCGGGCGGTTGAGCATCCAAAGACGCCCGAGGGAGTTCTCGACGAGGTAGCGGACGATCCAGTGCGGGGTAAATAGCTGTGTGGCTGCCGGGATCTCGTCGGCGCCGGCCTTCTTGTTCTTCTTGAACCCGGCGAAGACTTCGTCCTTCCGCTCCGAAATGTAGAACTGATAAAGCCAGCCAATCACCTCGACGTCCTTGCAAACGTCCTCGGTCAGCACCATCACAGACCGGCTGAGGACCGAGTCATCGGCGAGCAAGTTCGCCGGGATGAGCAGCTCTGTGTAGTCGCCCTCTCGCTCGAACATGAAGGGCATAGCCGCGTTCCAGAATCGGCAATAGTCCGCGAGGAGCAGTGCGTACGCCTCGGCCTGCGCGTCGACGCCTCGGCGCGGTTGACGGCTGCCGTTTAGCAACCCTGTGACCGTCGCGACGTTAGCCCCCTTGACCACATCGGTGTCGAGCTGGCCACGCTTTGCCGCCGCAAGCACCTCAGGCTGACCGACCTGATCAGCTGCTGGCGAGACAATGCCGATCCCGGTGTAGCCGTTGGCGTCCATGAACCGCAGCGCGATGATGCGGTTGAACCAGGTGTAGGCGACCTTGTCGGCGACGTGCGCCTTTCCCTTGTCACCCCCACCAGCGCCGGCGATAGCTCGCTCCAGCGCCGTCACCGCCCTCGGCTGCTCCACGCGCTCAGGCGAGCCCTGGGCAGACACAGCAGCGATCCGCGCGCCCACCTCGCGGATGAGCTCGGAGCGGGCCGCGGTGGCGAACGACTTCAGCGGTGCGGTTTCCATCAGAGCGTGATGCGCTTTCCGTCGTTGAGGGTCTCGACGAGTGCCCCCCGCAGAGCTTCGAGATAGAGGTCTATGTCGGCCTCGTCTTCAATGAACGCTGGTCCAGTAGGCACTTTGATTTTGCTGAGCGCTACTGATGGCTTTACGGGCCCCGATGGGCTCGCCGACTGTGCGAGCTCGTCGACAAGAGCGGGATAGATCGTCGCGACAAAGTGCGCGCCGGCCTGCTCCATCACCGCGATGAGGCGTTCATCGTCCAGACTCGCGAACACCATGTCTACGCGGTTAGTGACCGACTCCCGCGCATGCGAGGTCGCTTCGGTGGAGATCGGTTCTTCCAGCAGGCTCGCCAGCTTGTCCTCAATAGCGCTCCGAATCGCGGCTCGGCTCGCGCTGACCTCGCTATCGATGAGGCCACGGAGCGAGTCCGTCGCCACCTTCAGCTGGTTCATCTTGTTACCCCTAAAGGCATTCGGGTCCGCAAGCAGCGCCTTCACCGCGTCGGTGCTGCCGGCGGGGAGGTAGCTGAAGTTGCCAGTGTTGGCGCCGAGGAGTGCAGCGGCCTCGTCGAAGATCTTGGCCTGTTGGCCGTTGAGGAAGGACTTGATCGGAACGACCAGATCCTCTTTGACATCGATCAGCTCGTCGGCCTTGTCGAATTCGCTGAGGTACCAATCGATGGGCTTGCCGACGACCTGGTCGAGCAAATTAACGACGTCCGAGAGCTGGCCGACGAACGGGTAGCGGCTACTGCTCACGAGGGCGTTGAGCTCATCGCGTGTGGCCGCAAGCTTGTCCCGTCCGAAGCGGGCCAGCTCGGTCGAGTCGCTTGGGACGGTGCCCTCATCGAAAAATTCGGTGCAGAACGCCTTGAACTTGACGACCTTCGTCGTGTCGTAGGCCTTCTGCAGCGCGACGATGGTGTGCTGCTGTTTAGCGGTGTTACGGATAATGGATGCGGCTTCAGTCCGCCCGACCGGGTTCGCATCGATCGCGAGCGCGACCTTTTCGTTACCGACCAACCAGCCGAGCACGACCTCGATGGACCCGAGGTCCCACCCGTAGGGCTTGGACTCGAACCGGTTCACAATCTTCTTGACGGTGACCTGCTCCCCGAGCTTAGTCTGCGAGATAATCCACGACTCCATCTCGGTGCCAGGCGAACTGAGCGCGCTCAACGATCCCGCGCTGAACAGGCCCTGGTCATTTTGGACCGCTGCTGAGACCTGTTGCTCCGGGTAGACCTTCGCGCCAAGCAGGCCCAGATTCGTGTAAGTCCTGTTGACGAGCTCTTGGAACCCGTCGCTCAACCGCGTGACCGGATCCTGAGAACCGGAGGTGATCTCCGCGGCGTTGATGATCAGTTGCGCCTTCCCGACAGCCTGGCGTAGGCGCTCGATGAGCTCCTTCTCGCGCTCGGCGTTGAGCACCTGCTTGGATTGAAGGATCGCCCGTGTCGAAGGCAAGGCACCTGCGTTGGTGCGCTGCTTGGTGTACTTCTCCGTCTTGAGCAGAAGGCGCAAGTCCGCGAGTAACCGCTTGTCGCGGCCAAGGAATACGCGCAGTTCATCCTTGCCCATACCCTGAGTGACGATCTCGGTGTCGGTGTAGTTCGTCTCGGGCGTGATGAAGTGGATGGTCAACTCGCGCTGGTTGCCCTGGACGATGTCGTCGAGCTTGTAGCCGAACGGGAAGTCCTGACCGTTCCTAGCGTACTTGAGCTTGTTCGTCTTGAGGATGTCGGAGGAGAGATACTTGAATAGCTTGCTCGATACCTCGGACGAGTCGACGTCGACCGACTTGATCTCCTTCTCGATCTCCTGTTCCTCATTGGTGAGGTACTCGTACAGGTTGCCGTTGCGCTGGACGTACGACTGCGCCTCCAACAGGTTGAGTGCGTCCTGCACCTGCTTGCCAAGCGCATTGAGGTCGAGACCAAAACGGTCATAGACGACGACGGTGAGGTTGCGGGGGGTGGCCTTGAACGTATCTACATACTTGACCAGGAACAGCGCCTTCAGCAGGCGGTTGGCTAGGATCGTAACGTCGGACCCTGGCTCGGGAAGATGCTGCTCGGCCTGCAGGATTGCGCGCTGGCCGGACGCCTTCAAAGCCGCGCTGATCCCGGCGAACATCTGGTCGAATGTGGCCAGGTAGCCGACCTGCTCCGCGCCGATACGTTTAGCGACTTCCTGAACCACGCCAAGCATGGACCGCTCGCCGACTGAGCTGTTCTTGCCTTCAAACATGTTGTGGTCCGACAAGCCCTCGATAGCAGCTTGAAACATCGGGATCTGATACGTGACGAACGGGTAAGCGCTGATGAAGCGCGCGCCATCAACATAATTTCGGTATGTCTTCGCACCGTCGACAAAGTCGAAGATCGTCTTGAAGTTCGCTCCCTCATTGACGTGAATGGCCATGAGCTCAGCTGCACCCATGTCGTTCTTCTCCAGGAGGCGCTTGCTTATGACCTCCTCCACATCCTGGCTGGTGAGCTTTACCTTTACGGCGAACCGTGCCTGAATCTTTGAAAAGTCGTTCCCCTGCTGCCTGGTCCGGTCACCGATGACCTTGTCCATGTCCTCCTGCGAGGTAACAAAGACCCACGACTGACCCTTGCACTTCGTGTTGAGGGACTCGGCGATCGTCTGAAGGTTAAGCATTAGCTTCACGTCGTCTGCGATGAATTGGCCGATCTCGTCGACAAAGAAGTTGAGCCGGAAGCCCGGCTCCTGAATATCGATCCAACCCTTCACAGCCGCCGCGAAGTCTTCAATGGAGACGGCGTAAGACCTCTGGTACTGCTCGATAATGCCTGAATTGGCTCCCCCATTAACGTCGGCAAACGCCTTGTCGATGTTGTGAGCTTCAAGCGCCGTCTGCTCCCGTCCCTGCGCCCAATCAATCCCGGCGTGCTTCACGAACGCGACCTTGAACGCGTCGTACTGACCGCGCTTGTCGAGATCCTCCTCGAACCGTGCGACGGCTCCGTCGTTACCGAAGTAGCCGCGGCTCTCGTCGAAGACCTTAACGAAGACCTTGAGGAGCGCGTCCGTCTGATCCTTCGCGATCAGCGTCGCCTTCTGGTCCACGTTGAAGAGCAGGCTCTTGGCCGGGATAGCAGCGGCCTTCTTGAGCGATGCGATAAGCATGGCGTCATCGGTCTTATCCAGGAAGCTGTCACTCACGTCCGCGCGCGGGAACGCCTGACCCTGAACGTCTCCGAGGAGGTGGGCGAGCATCTTCAAGAGGTGCGACTTGCCAGAGCCGAAGAATCCCGAGATCCACACGCCATTGGCGTTCGTGTAGTTGGTGTACTCCTCCAGTAACGGGGCCACACCTTTGGCCGAGTCGTTCGTGAATACGTACTCCTCGACCTCGACGCTGAGGTGGTCCACGTCGTCAGCCTTGACGACACCCTCGATCGATCGAGTGACGTCCTTGAGGAAGATCTCTTTGATTTTCATCGGGTCATGCCTCCTGGTCGAGGATGCGCTTGGCGCGGTAGAAGGAGTCGTCCTTGAGCTGCCCGAACAAAACCAGGGCAGATCCCTGGGTCGCCGACACTTCGTAACGTCCTGGGAAGAACAGAAGCATCGGCTTGTCGGAGACGACGGTTTGGAGATTGTTGAGAACCGTGTGCGAGCGAACAAACGGAAACACCTCGCCGATGCCTGTGAGGAACAGGATCTGGAACGACTCCGCCTCGATGCGTGCCTTGATGGCCGGCGCCAGGTGATCCTGAGGGTCCAGCATGTTCTGGAGCATCTTGAGGAAGTCGACCTTGTCCATCGTCGGCTCGGCCGCCAACACGCGATCCCAAACGTTGCGTTCCTTCAGGAGATCGACGCACAGCTCGTACAAGTTGATCTCGAAGACCCTGATACCTAGATCGGTTTCGAGCTTGGTCTTGATGCGCTTCCTGGCCTGTGCAACGTCGAGCGCCCACGTCGGGTCGTAGTCGTAGATGAAGTGGGCGACCTCGTTGCCCAGGCCCTCCATCTTCAGGAAGCGCTCACTGCTAAGCACCTTGAACAGGTGCTCCTCCTGTTGAGCCAATGTTTGTTTGGGGTGTGCGGGCACTACGCCTCCCTGGTTGGGAAGAAGCGGATGTCGCCCGGAGTGCGCTGGGTTATAAGCGCGGCGACGCGGGCGGAAAGAAGAGCTGGCTCGATCTCGCCCGTGCTGGTCAGCAAACCCGCCTCGACCATCATCCTGAAGAGCACCTGCCGAAGCTTCTTGTATGACTGGTCCGTGACCGTGGTGAGCTCCTCGTGCCACATAGCTTTGGCGCGGTAAAAGGAATCGTAGTCCTCGTAGGAAACGGTGCCCGCCAAGGTGAGGAAGCGCTCACGAAGGATTTCCTCGGCGAACTCGCCTATGAGGTCGTAGCGACGGCAAGCGGCTGCCCACATGAGGTGACTGCGCTCGGAGGCAGTTATCTCAGCGAGCGTCTCAACCTCACGATCGGAGAGTACCGATAGCCGTTTGACGGTTTCTCGCACGCGCCGTACGCCAGTGCTGACAGTTCGCGCCTGTAGAAGATTTTCGTCGACGGCGAGGTCGCGCACCTTCACCCAGTCACGAACTTTGGCGTACACGGGAGCCAAGACTGCGGCCTCGTGCGCTAGAAGGCCTCCGGTCGTGAAGGACAACGCGTAGCGCCCTTCGGCGGCGGTCTGATCGCTGTTTACGGAACACCTCCCTCGCACCCGACAAGGGACAAGGGTACGGCGCCCCCTGGCGGTAGGCGGCGCGAGGCCCCGACCCGTGTGGGCCATCCATCTTCCGAGTCGCGTGCCACTCCCTACCACCCCAGAGCCTGCCGATGCCGCCAGACAAATCTGGGCGGCGAGGCTGTCGCAAACTTGACCGATGCCCATGTCATTACAAGTTGCGTTGTCGGAGAACATCTTCACGGACTCACGCATCCGGCCATCTTCGCCCAGGGACGCGTCCAGCCAAGCAATATCCGACAAGCTGTGGGTCCTCACTCAAGGTTTAGCTGGCCTAGCGATCCTGCCAGACATTCGTACGCGAAGTCGTAACGATCGCTATATTCGGTTCATCCGTCGTTGCCGGGTATGTCCGACCCACATGCAACGCTATGCGCATGATCGAAGGGGGCGATGTGCCGGATCAGGACATCGATGCACTGGTGGAGCTATGCCGCAGAGACTTGGGGCCGGCGGGCTACCCCGACAGCCTCGCCCTGTGCATCATCGACTCGATTCAATCAACCGGCTCGCACTTCACATGCGTCGTAAATGTGGTGAACCGGTACCGCGATCTCCGCGCCCGAAACGCCGAGACCGACGGAACATTGAAGCTGGCCTCGTTTACGCAGTTCGATGGACCGCGCGGCTGGGCGGCCGAGGTCAGCAACTGCAAGCCTGGCGCCAGCTTCTGGCCGCGCCGTCGACTGACGAAAGAGACTGACATGCCCATTCCACTCATCGCTGCGGCGATCATTATTGCCGGCGGCGCAAGCGGCGGCGGCGGGCTTGCGCTCGGCGGGAAAGGCGCACTGGATATGAAGAAAGCCCGCAGCGATCTCGAGTGCATCACGTGACACTGAGATCGCGCGGATAAAGGCCGAGGAGAACGTCCTTCGTGATTACTTCGCGCTCGTCTTTGCCGATCGCAAAAACACGATCGACCAGATGTTCACGCGACTGGACACTGCACTGGAATCTGGCGACGCCGCAGTCATCAAGACCGTCGTGGACAGCGTCGTCGACATCGCGAAATCATCCCCGATCGCGGACATGGGCGATCTCAGCCAAGTTCGCGCCGCTCTCGACGATCCCGATCACGTTTGGGAGCTCTAGCTCGCTTAATCCATCCGCGAACCGGAAGAGTTGATTCGCATTTCTCGTTCCAAATCGAAACGGTCCAAGCCGCCAGCACCGAAGCCACCGGCACCTAGACCTCCACGCCCTAAACCACCAGAGACGGCGGAAAGCCACCGGATTTCTCGCGAGCTGAAAGCTGTGCGCCTAGCCTTGGAGACTCAGCGATGGGAATGCCGACGCGAAGCAACTCGGCAGCGGGTGCAGCACCTGCAAAACTTATCGATGCGCGAGCGGAAACTTGCCGAACAGTGGAAGTCCCTACTCGAGCCGACGTCAATTGCGAAGCCAAAAAAGTATGTGCACTATCAGCCAATTCCAACATCGCGACGGAAAACCAGCCAAGTCGAGATAATCACAATTCACCGTCCAACCGCACACCATTAGTGCCCACGACTAACAACGACTCGTAGCGCTTCGCGGCCCTTCCCCTTCCAAGGAAGTCCACCCAAATCCAGAAGAACGTGAGAATGCTCTGCACACCCATGGAGCACTTTGATGTGGAAATGAGATATTCGCGATCGAGACTACGACCTCGATGCGGCGGAACAGGATTATGGTCTACGGCGGGTGGCAGAGCCATCCGACCGACCAGCCGTCTCGCTGCCGATCCTTAACAGTGCGTCGGGACGCTGTTGTGTCTTCGCCGCTCCCGCAACGTTGGAAATTCGCCAACCCTGTCGCCTGCATATGCACACGAGCTTCGAGCCGAAGCTCTTGAGCTTTGGGACACAAAAGCAGGTGAGCACGCGGCGCCCCCATGGCGTTGTCACACGCGCGAGTTGAGACCCCCATGCCGCGGGTATCTCCAAGAACCGGGGACAAAGTGGCGCTAGGTGCTAAGTCGACGAACTACGTTCATGCGCCACGCCTCCACCAAAGATCCGACTGACCGCCTGATCTCGTATGCTGGGTGCGTGGCAGAGGGAAGTGTGTGGGCGCGCTGGGAAGTCGATGTCTGCGTAGACGAATATTTCACGATTCTCACGCTCCAGATGAATGGCCAATCCTTTAACAAGAGTCACCGCGCAAAGACCTTGGCCCATAAACTGGATGGTCGAAGCGAAAAATCGGTGAAGAATAAGTACAGCAACATCAGTGCAGTCATGACCATGCTGGGTTACCCAACCGTGGACGGATACAGCCCCAGGTTCAACTACCAGAGAATTCTTGCGGATGCGATTCGGACACGTCTGATGTTGGATTCCGCGCTGCATGAAAGTGTCTTGGCAGCCGTCCAACGCCCCACGGTCAGGGCCGATATTGTCTACAACGCGGACCTATGGATCGAGGCCCCTACATTACACGCCCCGAGAGATTCGCGCGCAGAAGTTCAGGCGGATTTCGCTCCAGTGCGCCGCGACTACCTCGCACTTGAGGCACAGAATCAGCTGCTCGGCAAGGCTGGCGAGGAGTACGTTGTCGAACTCGAAATGAATCGACTCCGAGGCGAGGGAAGAATCGATCTGTCGGAGTGCGTCGAGCACGTCGCAACCACCCAGGGCGATGGCCTCGGGTACGACGTGCTGTCTTTCGACCGGGCGGGACGCGAGAAATTAATCGAGGTAAAGACAACCGCGTTCAATAAATACACGCCATTTTACGTGACGAAGAACGAAGTGAAACGATCCGAACGGGACGCTGCCAACTACCATATTTATCGGTTATTCGATTTCCGAACGCAGCCGCGTATCTATAGCGTGCGCGGCGCGATATCCGAGAACTTCGAGCTCAACGCCACCACATTCTTAGCGCGGATTTCCTAAATTCATCCGACATAATCCAGCTCGCAAATGAGTGCAAACGCTAAGGCGGCCGCGACATCAACCGACACGGTCCGCAACAACAGACGCCAACCGGCAGAATTCATCAGGCATTGGCGCCTCCGGCCGGTCGCGCGAGGCGGTGAGCACGCCAACCGCATTGCTGCCCTGTACGTAGGCGCCCACCGAGGTCGAATCCGATTGTTATGCTGCGGCACTCAGCCGGGTCGCCGCTGCGCGAACCACCACTACATCGCAGGGACGCAGGGACATCCGGCCGGCGTGGGCAGGATCGAGGAGTTCGATTCGAGAGACTCGGTATCCGTCTGCTGCCGGTACGGCGCCCACACTGTCGGAGACCGATTCACCACCGGTGATGACCGACTGGGCCAACGTGGGCGCGCGCCGTCCTTCGTGGCAAGGACACCCACCGTGGCCGAACGCAGCTGCCGTCCCGCCTGCTCGCCGACGATCGGCCCGCAGTCGGCAGGTGTCGTCGTCCCACCGATCCCCAACGGCGCCGTGTTCGGTAACCGCGTCACCTCATACCCAGACAAGAAGTCGTCGGCCGTGAGAAAGAGGCCTGAATGCCGGAGGTGGACTCGAACCCAGACCACGGTGGCGGCAACGGCGATCGTGACGCCTGCTGAAGCGATCAACGCGAACTCTGCCCGAAGCCGCGTCGACAAAAATCCCCTCTGCAGACCCGCATTGCCAGATGGTCCTCGGCTCGTCGACGTTCGCCGACAGCTTTACAATCGACGTTACCGACTCGACGGATAGACGCTCCCTCGTTCCGGACGACCTGCCGGGGTCCGCGACCCCTGCGAATCGAAGAGCGATCAGACCGAGGATGGTGCCGGTCTCGGCCGCACGGCCAGAGGCGCGATGAAGTACTCCGACGAGGTATCGGTCATCGCGAAGCTAACCGCTCGACCGGCGTTCGTGCGGCAATTGGGCGCCCGCACCGCATGTCCGCAGTTAACGGGCGACATGCGATCCGCTCGCGGGACTCGACGATTTCGTGTTCTAGTTGTTAGGCCGGCTTTTGATACGTCCGAGTCTGGCTATTGCTGAAAGACCGTCGCTTGGCGTCCTGGGATCGCTCCATTTCGCGCCGTTAGCGAGCCACTGATCTCGGTAGTTAGATGCCGCAGCCTCCGTGTAGTCCTCGTTGCCGTACTCGACCCCGCAACACGGACAGATCTCATAAGTCGGCGACAATCCGTCTAAACCCCACGGTGGATCGGCCGGCTCGAAACCGCACACCCGGCAATAGCGCGTTCCGTCATTGCGCATTAAAGTACTCCAACCCGTCCTTGGGTTTGAAGTACGTTCTCGGCGCTCCACCTAAATTCATTACCGCAAACCTATTCGTCGCCGGGTCGTACACAAGCACGTCACCGTTCGGGCGGGTCTTCAACAACGCCTCCGCAGGCGGGTTCCTCAGAAATTCCTGTGCGTCAGCGACGTATTCCAATGCGTTGCGAACCTCCGGGAACTCACTCCCGTGTTTTTGGAAGTGCTGGAAGGCGTTCTCTACCGGTGAGCGCGAGCCGGTCTCGGTCCACAGAGGCTGCTGTATCCGCGCGGATGTCGGGATTCGATCGCCTGAACACCCGGCTGGCATCAAACCCAGCGGATCGCACGAGGTGTTCGGATTGGGTGGGTACGCATAGGGGTTGGGCGCCGGTGACAAGCCCAGCGGATCCGGCGTGAGATATCGCCCGGTGTCTGGGCTGTAGTACCGCATGAGGTTGTAGAACAGGCCTGACTCGTCGTCCGCGTACTGCCCTGGAAAGCGCAGGGGTGTCGACTCGCCCGTCCAGGCGGACTGGCCCCACAACGTCGTCGTGGCGCGACCGGCGAAAGCGCCCGTGTCGGGGTCAAGCAAACCGACCGGCATACCGATCTGATCGGACACGATTGCGTAGAACCGTTGATCCACATCGCTTTGCGGCATCGTCGACGTGGACAGGTCGGTCTCGAGGCCCGCCATGTTGAGCAGACCGCCCGACGACAGCGCGGGTCCCGCCTGCCGTGAGACGGTCAGCTGCGCCAGCGGAGTGAGCCCACCCGGCGCGTAGACCCATGCAAGGCCGTCACCCGACGTGTCGTCGATCTGCTCGACAAGCTGCGTTCCCGACCACACGAACGACGTCCGCGTCCCGTCGTCGGCGACCTTGGCGACGCGCCGACCTATCGGGTCGTACTCGTACCCCCAACGCCGACCACTCGGATCGACCACCTCCCGCAACCGATCCCAGGCATCCCAGCCATAGCGCCACACATCAGGCTTGCGGCTCAACCTCCGCCGAACCACCTGAACCACACGCCCGGCACCGTCGTACCCGTACGACGCCCGCCCGTCGTCCATCAACCGGCCGTCGCGGTACTCCCACCCTGCTCGCTCTCCCCCGTCGCCCGCTCCCCCGGCGACGATGTTGCTGCTGGCGTCGTAGGCGAACGATTCCACCAACGTCCCCGCAGCGTCGGTCACCGACCGGACGCGGCCAATCGGGTCCAGGTCGAAGCGGGCGTTCCGAGCGACTGCTTCGCCGGCGGGGCCTTCCCCCGTCACCGACACCAGTGCTCCGTCGGCCCGGTAGGCGAATCCGCTCGACGCCGCAACGCGTTCCGGCTCAGGATCGGTGAGTCCGAAGTTGATGCGACCGGGATCGGTCAGCCCGGCTACAACCGACCGACGCGTCAACCGGCCCGCTGCATCCCACTGGGAGTCGATCGCCGACGTGCCGAACGACCGCCTGGTCTCGCGACCGACGGCATCGGTGGCGACATCGATGATTCGGTCGCCGACCGTCATGCCTGCGAGGACGCCTCGCGCGTCGTAGCCGTATCCCGCCGCGACACCGGCTGGCGTGATCCGCTCGGTCAGGTTGCCGCCGGCGCTCCACCGCGACAACACCGCCGCCGCGTTCCACGACTCCGACACGGTGCGGCCCACCGCGTCGTACCCGAGGTCGAGCTGCCCGAAACCATTGCTCGCCGACACCATTCGTCCCGCGGCGTCGTAGCCGTACTCGACCACCTCGTCACCGGAACGTTCCGCGACCAGCCTGCCCACCGCATCGTACGAGTAGCTGATGCGCTCCCCCGCGCCGTTCATCTTCGACGCGAGACGCCCGGCGTCGTCGTAGGCGAACGTCGTTTCCGCACCGGCGAAGTCGACCTCACGCGCCACCCGACCATCGGGGAAGTACTCATAGGTCCAGCGCCGACCGAGCGGGTTGACGACCCCGATCAGGCGCCGTGCGCGGTCATATTCGAACGTGGTGCGTGACCCGTCGTTGTCGATGCGGGCGACGGGCAGATCGTAGAACCCGTACTCCCACCGGGTGACCGCGCCGACCGCGTCGGCGTGCGATAGCCGATTGCCCTCACCGTCATAGGTCCACGTCTGCGAACCACCGTCCGGCGCGATCTCCGCGAGCAATCGACCCTCGAGGTCGTAGCGTCGCTGCGTCACCGCACCGTCGGCGGCGACGACCCGCACCGGTCGTCCGAAGTCGTCGTACTCGACGCTGGCCGTGTTACCCTGCGGGTCAACGACACTGGTGGGCAACCCGGCCGCATTCGCGGCGAACACCGTCCGGCGGCCGTCGGCGTCGGTGGACTCGGTCGGCACGCCGGAGGCGGAGTACCCGACGGTCCGTACCGCGCCGGCCGGATCGGTCACCGACACCGGGTTGAGGTCGACGTCGTACCCGATGGCCTGGACCGCGCCGTCGGCGGCGACAACCCGCGACGGCCGACCGGGCGCTGCGTATCCGATGGTCGTCGCGGCTCCGGACGGGTCGGCGATGCGGACGAGATCGCCCTCGTCGTTGTAGTCGTAGGTGGTGACGGCCCCGGTGGGGTCGGTGGAGCTGATCGGGTTGCGGCGGACGTCCCAGCGCGTGAAGGTGGTGCGGCCCATCGGATCGGCCATGCGCTGCGGCCGTCCGTCGACGTCCATCCCGTAGAACGTGGTGGCTCCGACCGCGTCGGTGTACGCGGTGACACTGCCGGTGCCGTCGCCCAGATCGCGGTAGTCGAACCGACCGGCCCACACTCCGCCGACGCCGGACTGGTACACGATCCGTCCCTGGTCGTCGTAGACGTTCTTGTAGGTCTGACCGATCGAGTCGCTCCACGACACCATCCGGTGATCGTCGTCGTACGCGAATCGGGTGGTGGCGCCCTCGGCATCGGTGACGGCGACGAGATTGCCCTCGTCGTAGCCGAATTCGCGGAGTGTCGTGGAGGTGACACCGGCGTCGGACATGCTGATCGCTCGGTATCGGATGACCCGGCCGCCGGCGGAATCGATGGCGAGCCGGTACCCGCCGGAGTGTTCAACCGACACCGGCACACCCATCGTGCTGTATCCGATGATGATGCGGTTGCGATGACGGTCGGTGATCGCGGACAGCGAGAACGCCTGCGCAGCAATGTCGGCACCACCGAGTTGCGGCTTGGGGTCGAACCACAGCGAGCGGTCACCGGTGCGGTCGGTGAGGACGTAACCGCCCCGAGGGGTACGGCCTAGACGCCACACCCGGCCGACGACCGGATGCACTTCGTCGTCGCCGTCGACGGGCGGGAAGCGCAGCACGACCCCGTCGGGGTCGATGGTGGTGACACCGTCGTCGTCGGCGACCACCCGCGCGTCCAGGGTGCTCGACCAGCTCGGACCGAACCAGTGGCCACTGCGGTACCCGGAGCGGTGGCACCGGACCATCGTCAGCGGGAGGACGCCGGGCAGCGCGACATCGGTTGCCGGCAAGAAATATTCACCCGTCGCGACATCGACCGGCTCACCGGTGGACGTACAGTCCTTCGGCTCGGTGGACGCCTTTGCCGGATCACCATCGGGCGTAGAGGCGTCGATATTGGGCGTCTCGACTGGGTCCGCCTGCCCGTCCGGCGAATCCGCGCTTTCGGGCTTCCCGCCGCCGACGTCACGACCGGTCGCGGTTTCCGCGGACCGGCCGCCGGCCGGCGCCACCGTCTCACCCTGACGGGTGGCCACCGCGGCCGCGCCACCCGGATCATCTGGCTTGTTATGCCCTGCGTGCGACGGCCCGCGGGGGTCAGCCACCGTCGATGGCTTGACCGGCTGACCAGGCGCATCGGCGCCCGGACCATGCCGCGGGGAAAGACCGGGGTCGCGCGGCACCGACGGCGGATCAGCTCGACCACCCACGCCATCTGACTTCGGTTGTACGGGATCCACCCGGCCCTGGGGCTCCACACGGTTGGGCGGTTCGATGCGCTGCGGCGTGGCGTCATGGGTGGGCCGCACGTCGTGCGTCGGGGACGGCGCATGCGGCACGGGGGCAGGCGGATCCACCGATGCAGATCGGGTGTGAGCCGGTGGCGGCGGGGTTTGGTCGGTTGCCTCACCGCCGTTGTGAGGCGACGACGATCCGGGATCACGCGCCGGGACATCGTCGGCGTGCGACGGAACCGGATCGGGTTCCTTCGTCGGGAGGTCATCGTGCAGCCGCGGCGGCGGGTCGGCGTTCGGGGCGGTCGGCTCCTCAACCTTCGACACCGGCGCGACGTCGTGGTCCCGCGGCGTCCCGGACGGCTCGTCGGCCTTCGGTGGGGCGACATCGTGGTCTTGCGGCGTCAGGGACGGCTCGTCGGCCTTGGGCGGAAGATCGTTGTGGATTGGTTCGGGATCTTTGGCCGCCGGCGCATCGGAGCCGTCGGGACGGTTGACCAGGTCGGGGTCATCCGGCGCGGGCTTGTCCGGGGCGACGGGATCCGCGGGCTTGTCTGCCGGGGTGGTGTCGGCGGTCGGGCGGTCCGCTGCGGGCGAGTCAGCTCCGTCGTGAGGGGCAGACGAACCGTCGGCAGGCTGGTCGTGGGGCGCTGCGGTGTCGCCACCCGGCCGTTCTGGTGTCGTCGCACCGGCGTCGCTGTCCGGGTCCTTCGCGGCCGGGGCTGCCGAATCGCGCTCGGCCGCAACCGGTCCGTCGTTGCGTCCCGCATCGGCGCCGCGGCTCTCACCGGCGCCGGCGGACTCGGACGCGCGAGGCGCCTCGGAGGGGTGCGATATCGGCGGCCGCGCACTCGATGCCGCGTCGCGCGCACCGGCACCGACATCCCGCGACACCGACTCCACCCCGCGTGCACTGCTCGTTGCCACGGTGCGTGACGCGGTGGCAGCCTCGCGGGTGGCCGCGCTCGCCGCCGTCGCGGCTTCACGGGCTCCGGCGGCACCGGTGCGGGTGACCCCCGACAGCGCTCCGGCCCCCTTCGGACCGGGTGCGGCGAGCGACATGATGTTCGCGGTCAGCGAGCCCGCGGCCTGGGCAGGGTCCTTGTCCCACCCGTTGCCGAGGAACGCCTTGCCGAACTCCTCCGGATGGGCGGCCATCGACGTCAGTCCGGCTCCAAGAGCCGTTGCGTTGCGGGCGTACTCGGCCGGGTGGGCCATGTTGTACGGATCGGACGGGTTGACGGTGCGGACCATCTTGACGGTGTCGGTGACCACGCTCGCCGCGCCGACCGCGAAGTGGTCTTTCATGATGTTGAACGTGGTCGACGCATCGTCGAGAGTGTCGGCCAATCGTGATGCGGCACCTGCCAGTTCCGGTGCTTTGTCGGCTGCGCCCTTGAGCGCGCCGGCAGCACTGTCGGCCGCCGAGTTGCGATGCTCGCGCGCAGCGCGCAGCACCCGGTTGGCCTCGTCCTTGAGAGCCGGGCCGGGGTCGGGACCGAACGTCGGCATCGTCGGCTTCACATCGGTGGCGCCGCTGTTGTAGCTGTCGGCGGCAGAGTTGTAGGCGTCGGTGCGCCGGTTCTTGTCGTCGGCCCACGCATCGTGTTGGCGCTTGGCCTCTTTCCAGAGTCGGACCGCTTCGGCGGCCTGCGTCTGCGACCAGGTGACAGCGTCGGCGAGACCGTTCAGCGCGGTGCCCGCAGCCTCGCAGGCATCGGCGGCGGTGAACCACTTGGGGAACTCCGCGGCCGTCTTCGCGTCGTACCCCTCGGACGCCTCACCGCCCCAGTCTCCGACCGAGATGCCGCGCAGCCCTTGCCCGCCGGTGTCCAGCGACCCCGACATCGTCGACAACTTGCCGGCCCGGTCATGCATCGCCCCGGGATCGCCGTGGACCAGTTCCTTGGGATCCTCGGTCTCGTCGAGCGACTTCTCATCCGGGGTGGCGCCGAGCTGATCGGCGAGGGTGTCGCCGAAGTCCTCCACCGCATCGGCGGCACCGTCGAGTCCGACGGCGCGCATCCCGTCGGCGAGGACGTCGGTGCCGGCGTCGACGACGTTGCCGACGGCCTTCTCGCCGGCATCGAGTGCTTTCTCGCCGAACGAGACGACATCGTCGAGAATGCCCACAGGCGCGGCCTAGCGTCCGAGGATCGGGCCGGCGCCGCTCGCCACGCCGCCGAGGTTGTTCGCGGCCTGCGGCAAATCGTTCTTCATCGAATCGAGATTGGTGTTGATCTCCTCGCGGACCGCGTCGAACGACTCCTGTGACAGGTCCGGGTTGGCGAGGCGGTCCTTGTTGTAGTCGACGAGGTCGCCTGCCGACATGTCGTCGGTGCCGCGGGTGATGATGTTGCCGTCGGCGTCTTTGACGCTTTCCTTCTGCAGGCTGGGGTCGCCGACGAGGTCGTTGGCGAAGTCCTTCAGCGCGTTGGCGGTGTACTGCTCTTGCTTCTCGTACATGCCGGCGCCGAGGTGGAGTTTGTGGGCGATGTCGTTGGCGGTCTGGACCAGGGCGCGCATGCCCCATTCCCAGCGTTCGCAGAAGGTGTCCATGGCCGACTTCGCCGACTCGCGGCTCATCTGTCGCCCGGAGAGCTCGAGGTCGTTGAAGCCGCGACCGGTCTGCCCGGCGTACGACCCGATCACCGGGGCACCCGACAGCCCGTCGATGACCCCGTTGATTCCGGTTGCGGCCTGCTGCAGCGCCTTCGGATCTGCGCGAACGTCTATGACGACCCCCGAGAGTCGAGTGCTTCCGGCGGAAACACCATCACGTCGGCCTGGTGCGCATCGATGACGAGCCCCGTCGGCACCGGCCCTTGAGTGACGACCCTATCGATCAATGCCGCGCCGGTCACCTCGGACGCCTGAACGGATGCGAGGTCACGCTCGGCCGCGACCGCGAACTCCTGCGCCCGTACCCAGGTGGTGAAGGCGAGCATCCAGGGCACTTCCCCATACATCAGGGTGAAGTACCGATCATTGTGGTCGAGCGGTACATAGAGCACCTGGTCACGAAGGGCCTCGAGCAACGCGGGCGGCTGGCCGTATCCACCGAAGAACGCGGCACGTTCCTGTTCGAAGTCCATGCGTCCCCCGTTCTCATCGCGGGCGGCCCCTCGCCTGCCGCCCCGGCATCGCAACGATATCCATCGCCCCACTCGAGCGTCGTCGGGAAGCGACCTTCCCTATGGAAACCGAACCGGACCGCGCAGCTACAGCGGATGTAGATGAATGTCTACTTTTTGCCTACACTCGTGACCATGACAGACGTCGTTCCCATCGCCACGCTTCGGCAGAATCCGGCACCCGCTCTGAAGGCGGTCAGCGAGGGGCAGAGCCTGGTCGTCACCAGCCACAACCGTCCGATCGCCGATCTGGTTCCGCACCGGCGACGACACGGCGTGTCGCCCGCGGCGCTCGCAGAAGCGCTGTTGCGCACGCGGGTCGACGCCGGTTGGGGTGCCGAGCTTGCCGACGGACGGGCAGAGGACACCGACGATCCGTGGGCTGGGCGATGACCAATGCCCTCCTCGACACGTCGATCCTGGTGTCGCTCAATCAGGCCGGCGAGACTCCCCCGGATCTCTCAGCGTTCGATGAGCTCTACGTGTCGTCGCTGTGTTACTCCGAGATGCGGATGGGACTGTCGACGGCGACCGGCGATGTTCGCCAGATGCGTCAAGATCGCCTCGACGAGATCGTCAGTCTCTTCGGCGCCGGGATTCCCTACGACGACCGCGCAGCATTGGAATACGGACGAATTGTCCGAGCAGCGGTCGCGGCGGGCAAGAGCGCCCGCAGCCACGCGATGGATCAGATGATCGCCGGCGTTGCACGGGCCAACGGCCTTGCGCTGGCAACCAGAAATTCGGCGGACCTCAGTGGTCTCTCCGCGCTCGTCGAGGTGGTGGAGGTCTGATCCGCAGATCAGGTGTCGTGAGATGACGCGAGCGCGTCGACCATCGCCGGGAGCGCGACCGCGGCCGTCGACCGGAGGGTGATGTCGCAGGCGTCGGACAGATCTGTCTCGTCTGGGTTGATCTCGATGATCGTCGCGCCGGCGCCGCGAGCGATGTGCGGCAGTCCCGCGGCGGGATAGACGACGCCAGAAGTCCCGACCAGGATGAACACATCGCACGCCTCGGAGCGGGCCGTCGCTTCTGCGAATGCGTTCTGCGGCAGCATCTCCCCGAACCACACGACTCCCGGTCGTACGAGACCGCCACATTCACACTCCGGCGGCAGCACTCGATCGCCTTCTGGATCTGACACCTCGGCGTCGTGTTCTCGACCGCACGTGTCGCACCGGCACGCGAACAGGCTGCCGTGGACATGGACGACGTCGGAACTGCCTGCCCGCTCGTGCAGGTCGTCGACATTCTGGGTGACCAGTCGTACGTCAGCGGTCCGCGCCCAGGTGGCGAGCGCCTGATGCCCGGCGTTGGGTTCGACGGCCGCAAGCATCGCTCGGCGTCGCTGGTACCAGGCCCACACGAGCGCGGGGTCGTCCTCCCATGCCTCCGGGGTCGCAAGAGTCATCGGGTTGTACTTCGCCCACAAACCTGTCTGCACGTCACGAAACGTCGGCACGCCACTCTCCGCCGACATACCTGCGCCGGTGAGGACAGTGATGGTGTTCGCAGTGCGAAGCGCATCGATGGCGGCACTGATCGGTTCGGAACTCATGAGTTCATTGCCTTTCTCGATGCGCGTCGTGCTCGTGAGTAATTGTCCTCATGGTCCTGCAGGCTCGCAGCCGGTGCAATGAACAGCATGAAAGACGAGCGGTCTCAGCTCCCCGACGTACGCACCCGGATAGGGATGGTGGCCTGCCTGATCTCGGGTCTCTGCCTGATGGTGGCGTTGATTCAAGTGGTGACACTCGTCGGCAGCCCCGAGTTCGCCGGCGACTTCGACGGTGGAACCCATGACGCCGACTACAGCGGGATGACCATCGCCGGTTACCTGGCGATCGCCGCGCTCGCGTCCGCGTCTGTCGGGGCGCTGTTCGGCCGCGGAGGTGCTCGCGCGGTGTGCGCCATCACCGCGGGTGTGCCGCTGTTCGTGGTGGCGGCCTCGCTTGTCGCCAGGCTCCTGGAGTTCTTGGGGTGACGTGCACTCAAGCGGTGATCCGTCGCTCGACTGCGTGGACTCTCGACGCGGGGTCGTCGGCCTGCTAGGCATAGACGATGAAGCGCTCGGGCCTGGTGTCGACGTCAGCTGTGGTGGCCGTCGTCGTCCTGTCGGGTTGCTCGTCCACAGACGGCAGCCCTTCGTCCCAGCCGACCACGGTCGTGACCGTCACCGAGTCGTCGACGGCAACCGCCGCCCCCACGTCGACGACGACAACAACAGCCGCGAGCCCATACACACAGAGCAGCACCAGGGTCTCGGGAGCGTCGGGCCGCGCCACCTACGACGTGACCATCCCGCAACTCAGTGGCGGCAACCCCGCGGTCACCGCCGAGTTCAACCAGTCGATGCGGTCTGCGCTGCAGGATCAGATCGACGACGACGGCACTCCGTATGACGGCTTCAAGCTCAGTGACGGCTACTCGAAGGGACCCTTCCACATCGGACAGCGAGTCATCAGCGCCGAGCAGATCACGAGCTGGATCGCTCAACCGCCCGGGGCACATGGCGATTCGCTACTCGCGACGGTGACCATCAACGCCGACACCGCAAAGCCGATCACGCTGCAGGACGCGTTCGGCAACCTCGACACTGGTCTCGCACGACTGTCACAGGAATCGGCGCGCATGCTGCCGACGACGAACGTCGGCGACCGATACGTCCGCGAGGGCATGGCACCCAAGCTGGAGAACTTCGCCAACTGGACCGCATCGCCCGCCGGCATGCTCATCCACTTCGGTGACTACCAGGTGGGCGCCTACGCCGACGGGCTCGTCACGATCACCATCCCGTGGTCATCGTTGTCCGACGTCCTCGCACCGGGCATGCAGGACGTCCTGAGCAGCTGAGTAGAAGTACGGATTCGTTCCGGATGCTCGAGCGATGGAATGGTCCGTATGACCGAGACACTTTCTACACCCGACTCTCTCGACCGGTCACGGTCGACCAGGTCCACAATCGCGGTGTTCTCCGCCATGCTCGGCTGGGCGCTGTTCTTCGTCGTGCCGGCACTGTTGTTCGCGGCTATCGATCAAGGCCTGAGGGGCGGACCTGACGACCATTCGGCGTCCATCGTGGCGATCATGCTCGCGTTTGCAGCCATCTCCGTCATGTCGGCCGTGGTCGGAATGATTCTCGGCGGGACCAAAACCCGGGTCGCATGCCTTGTTCTCCTCTGCTGCCAGGCCTACCCCCTGATCGCGCGGAATAACTTCCTCTTCTGACATCGCGACCGGTAGGTGGACTACCGGCTCAACAAAGCCTCGGCGAGGTCATCGCGATCCAATGCGCGGTATGCCTTCGTGTACTTCCGGGTCAGCTTCTGCTGCAACTCTTCGGGCAGTTGACGAAACCGCTCGAGGTCGGTGTTGTCCGCAAGGTCAGCCAACTTCACGACACGTGCGCAGTCGTGTCTCCGGATCGCCGCGTAGTAGTCCTCGTCCGGAACGTCCTTGTCCCGCGTCAGCAGCGTCACCACCTCGACGACGTCAGCGGGCACGCCGCGCTCGAGGAGATTCTCCGCGGTGATGCCCGAGTCCTCGACCACGTCGTGTAGGAGGCCGGCCGCGACAGCGATCTCGTCCCCTTGGTCGATACGTCGCGACACCGAGCGCGGGTGCTCGATGTAGTCGACGCCCAGCTTGTCGGTCTGGCCACGGTGCGCCTCGACGGCGATGGCGTCTGCCAGCGCCACCAAGCCCTCACATTCAGATGAATTCACTGTCATCGTTTTCTTCCTCCTCGTCATCTGGCATCAATGTGTCCGGAACGCTGTACTCGCAACCCAGCTCGTCCGGGGACGCGATACCGCAGGTGTCCCGGAACCAGGCGACCACGGCACCCGCAAGGAGCTCGCGATCGCGACTGAAGATGTATCCATCGGTGCAGTCCTCGAAGTGGCCGTTCATCAGCCAACGGTCGATGGGCAGGGCGCGTGTTCCGAAGTCGACCACGTTGAGCTGTCGCAACATCTCTCGTGAACGTCGCAGCATCACGACACCGTGTTGGAGAACCACCGCCTGGACGCAGGCCACGTCCTGATCACGTTCCGCGTGGTAGATGAAGTCTGACGGCCCGATCTCGAAGATCATGCCGACCGGCTTGTCCGTCAGCGAGGTGGCGATCCACTCCGCCATCTCGTGCCACTCACGTGTGCCTGGCGAATTGTTCGTGTGTCCCATATCGGTAACCTCCTGCGACTTTCACTTCGAGGATATCGCCGGGGTCTGACATTGCGACGACTCACGAATCTCGTGCTACGTTCTTTGTAGTCACTTCGACCACTAAAGTAAAGGAGTCGGCCATGACGATCGTCGACTGGCTCGGATCCACTGCGTTCAGCGCGTTCGGCGCACCCACATCGTGGGCGGAACTTCTGGGCTTTGTCACCGGCGCGCTCTGCGTGTACCTCGTTGCACAGCAGAACATCTGGAACTGGCCGATCGGCATCGCGAACAACGTCGTCTTCATTCTGTTGTTCCTGACCGCGGGCCTGTACGCCGACTCCGCCCTCCAGGTCGTCTACATCGCGTTGGCAGTCTGGGGTTGGTATCTGTGGGTCGCCGGCCGGGAGGCCGCGTCGCGCGCCGTCACCGGGACCAGCAGAGCGGAGTGGGTCGCGATCGTCATTACCGGAGTTCTGGCCACTGCTGTCCTCACCGCAGTCTTGGCTCTGGCCACCGAGTCGGTCGTTCCGTTCTGGGACGCCCTCACGACCACGCTGTCTCTTCTCGCCACCTGGGGCCAGGCCAAGAAGCGTTGGGAGTCATGGCTTCTCTGGATCACGGCCGACCTCATCTACGTACCGCTCTACTTCTACAAAGACCTCGTTCTGACCGCGGTGCTCTACGTCGGGTTCCTCGCCCTGTGCGTCATGGGCCTGCGGGCATGGCGTCGGGACATGGCCGCGCCGCCTGTCGCCGTCCCCGTTCTGCAGAGCTGATCATGTATCGGCACGCGCTGGTCATCGGCAAGTTCTATCCCCCACACGCGGGGCATCACGCATTGATCCGGTACGCGGCGACCGTGTCCGAGAAGGTCACGGTGGTGGCGATGTCATCGGCTGCTGAGTCCATCCCGTTGGATGATCGTGTCGGGTGGCTGCGGGAATCGCACAGCGATGATCCGTCTGTGCAGATCACCGGGATCGTCTGCGATGCCCCCGTCGATCTCGGATCGCGCGCGGTGTGGGCCGCACAGGTGGCGTGCATGCGCGCAGCCGTTGCACAGGTGTCGCCTGATTTCGTGGACGCGGTGGTGAGCAGCGAAAGTTACGGCCCCCACCTGGCCACGTGGTTCGACGCCGCGCACGTGTCCTTCGACCCGGAACGACAGCGAGTACCGATCTCGGGCACACGGTGTCGCGCCCGCCTCGCCGATTCGTGGACCTACCTGGACGCGCCGGCCCGCGTCGGTCTGACGACTCGACTGGTCGCGTTGGGATCGGAGTCCACCGGCACGACAACTGTCAGCCTGGCTGTGGCTCAGCACTTTCGCGACCGTGGCGGCATCTGGGAGTCGACGCAGTGGGTGCCCGAGTACGGCCGGGATGCGACCGCCTCCAAGCTGTCGCGGTTACAGACCACGTCACCCGACGCCGACATGAACGACGTGACCTGGACCGGCGACGACTTTGCGCACATCGCACGCACGCAGCAGGTTCGGGAGGACGCGGCGGCACGCGATGGATCGCCACTGCTCGTCTGCGACACCGACGCGTTCGCCACGACCGTCTGGGAGCGACGATATTTGGGCCCGCACAGTCACCGCGCGACATCCGAGGCACGCGACACCGGCAGCATCTATCTCATTACCGACCACGAGGACGTCCCGTTCGTGCAGGACGGCATCCGCGACGGTGAGCACATCCGCGCAGAGATGACAGGGTGGTTCATCGACGCCCTGACGCGCAGCGGTCGTTCCTGGGTGTGGCTGACCGGTAGCCTCGACGAGCGGATCGCCCTGGCAGTCCGAGTGGCCGACCAGTCGCTGGCCACGCGGTCCACCTTCGCCGACCCCCTGGGAATGTCATGACCTACGACGCGTCCGAGTTCCCGCCGTTCGCGGTCACCGTGGATCTGGCGGTGCTCACCCTCCGCGAGGGAAAGCTGTGCGCGCTGTTGATCACCCGCGGTGCAGAACCCTTCCAAGGACAGCCGGCGCTGCCGGGTGGATTCGTGCACATCAGGGAGTCGACCGACGCGGCGGCGATTCGCGAACTGGCCGAGGAGACCGGGGTGCGAGCCTTCCCCGGGCACGTCGAACAGCTCGCCACTTACAGCGCACCCGATCGCGATCCACGGATGCGGGTGGTGTCGGTGGCCTACGTGGCGTTCGCGCCGAACATGCCCGAACCGGTCGCCGGAACCGACGCAGCAGACGCGGCGTGGATCGCGATCGAGGACCTACCGGACGATCTGGCGTTCGACCATCGGACCATCCTCGACGACGCGATCGAACGGGTGCGGTCGAAACTCGAGTACACAACGCTCGCAACTCAGTTCGTCGGCACCACCTTCACCCTGCGCGAACTGCAGACGGTGTACGAGACGGTCTGGGACGTCACCTGGGACCGCGCCAATTTCCGACGAAAGGTGCTCGGTACCCCCGATTTCGTTCGCGCGGTGGACGGTGAGACGGTCGCCACCGGTACACGGGGTCGACACGCGCAGCTCTATCGGGCCGGCGAGGCCACGACGCTGTACCCGCCGATTCTGCGCGGATAGCTGCTGATCAGGTCAGCAACCACCACCCGAATCGCCACCGCCCCCGGAGTCGCCGCCGCCAAAGTCACACGAGCCACCACCGCTGTCACCTCCCGACCAGCCGCCCCCATCCGACACACCGCCCCAGGCGAAGAATCCGGCCGAGCCTCCGGCGTCCATCGTGGACGAGCGCTTGTAGATCGGGGTGATGCCTTTGCGTTTCCCGCGTTCGGCTTCCCGGTCGGCCTCGGACTGACTGTGCGCCTTGAGCAGAGCGGCGCCACCGATCACGAAGGCCCCGAGAACAATCACCATCAACAACACTCTCACCACCGCCTCTACTGGCCACCTCAGCTTTCAGGGTGGTTCATCATCGCTGGCGGATGCACCCCGCGCAAGAGGTCGTTCGCGTGATGGTGTGCAGGTGTTTGCGTGATCGTGGGACCAATTCCTTCCCCATCGATCCCATGCGCGGCATCATCGAGCCATGACTGATTTCAACGACACCATCATCAACGAGTTCCGCAGCAACGGCGGACATGTGGAGACCGCCGGTTTCGGCGACAAGCTCGTCGTCCTGCATTCCATCGGCGCCAAGAGTGGCGACGTGCGCCTGAACCCGCTCCTCGGCCTGCCCGAGGGCAACTCGTGGCTGATCGTGGGCTCGGCCGCCGGCTCGCCCAAGGACCCGGCCTGGGTACACAACCTGCGCGCCACCCCCGACATCGACGTCGAGGTGCCCGGCGACGGCGAGGTAAAGACCATCAAGGTCCACGTGTCCGAGGTCCCCGACTCCGAATGGGCCGAGAACTGGAAGAAGTTCACCGACTTCTCCGACGGCTTCAAGGAGTACGAGAAGACCGCCGAGGGTCGCACGTTCCCGATCTTCCGCCTGAACCCGGCCTAGCCAGTCGCGTCAGCCGGCCGGTGCGGTCGCCGGGGTCGAGCCCGATGCGGTCCAGGCACCGTCGGCCCGACTGACCGTCGTCGTCGATCCGTCGGCGCCGGTCACTCGCAACGTCGAGTCATCGACCCACTCGAGCTTCGTCGCACGCAGATCCGCACGGTACTGCTCGGCGCCCGCGGCCTTGTCGCGGATGACGACGGTCCCATCGCTCGACGACGCGACGTAGGTCCCCCCGGGCGAGCTGGTGTCGGACACCGACGACGCTGCCGGTGCCGGCGTCGCGGTGGTCGTCTCGGTGGGAGCGGTCGACGACGGGGCGCTGGTCGTCGGTGATGACGTGGTCGGAGCGGGGGTGCTCGACGACGGTGCCGCTGAGGTCGATGGTGTGGATGTCGTCGTCTGCGCCGGCGCAGATCGGGCGTTGGCCTGCGCCGACTGTGACGCGGCCCCTGAAGCGGCGCCGCAGGTGACACTGCCGAGCAGCACGTTGAGGCTGATCGTGAGCTTGCCGGTCGAGAGGAAGTTGCCGACCTTGCTGCGCAGCTCGACGCTGTAGGTCCCCAGCAGCGCCAAACCCAGGACGCCGGTGACATACGAGCGGTTGACGGTCAGTGTCGCCGGATCCGCCGTGGTCGCCGGAACGACAGTTGTCGACCCCGTGCCGCCGGTCGGGGTGAACACCAACTGGTAGTCGTAGGCACGGTGGTTCGCCGGATTGGGCCACGACAGAAGCGCATTGGTCACCAACACACCACCACTGACGTTGTTGCACGTCAACGCCGTCGGCACCTCGGGTCGACCCGCCGACACCGAGCCGGTGGCCGTGGCCGAATCGGTGAGCGCAGCCAAAGTGCCATGGGTGCGGGCGAAGCCGGCGACCGCGGTCGCGACGACCATCACGACCACCGCTACCTGTACGCCGACCGCCGCGTACCGGGACCGATCCGACGGAGCGGGCGCAGCGTGACGCCCACGGTGGGTGCGCCGAAAACGCTTGTCGGGCCGGAAGGCTGCCCACAGCAGCCCGAGTGTTAGCAGGGTGGCGACGGCCCACGAGAACGGGTTGGCGAACCAGCTCAGCACGTAACCGAGCTTGGGGATGTCGAACACGACGCGGTCGACGGAGGTCACTGTGTACGGCGCGGAGTCGACGACGTTGTTCGCGTCGCCCTGCAGAGTCATCGTGGTGGAGTTGCCGACGCGCGAGTCGATCGAGACCACCCGGTGGGTGATGCGGGTGCCGTCCTCGCGCGAGACGCTGACGATGTCGCCGACCGAGACGTCCGACGCCGGTACCGACCGCGCGATCGCGACGTCGCCCACATTGATCGCCGGCGACATCGACTCCGACCGGAACACCAGTGGCGACAACCCGAATGACACCCCGACGATCGCGAAGACGACGCACAGCACACCCGCGATCGCGCCCACGGTGAGGGCGATCTCGGTCCCGATGTTCTTCGTACGTTCGGACACGTCAAACACCCGCCGTCGCGGTGAAGGTGAACAGCACCGAGCCCGACGTGCCGGCCAGCCCGGCGGCGGCAGCGATCGGGAGGTTGAGCTGAAGGCACAGGTTCTCGACGCCGTTGGTCGCGGCGAGCGGACCGCGATTCGACGCGAATGTCGTTGCGCCCGCGGCGATGGCCGTTCCGGTGGTCACCGACGTTCCCGTTCCGCACACTCCGTTCGTCGCGGTGGCCCCGGCGACGACCGTCAGCGTCATCCCCTGCCCGAGCGCGGTGGAACTCTGCACCGCGGCCGAGTAGCTGAACGCCGCGGTGCCGGTGTTGGTGACGGCGACGACCTTGGCGGCCGACTGGCCCGGCAGCAGGGCGGTGGGTGAGAACGCGAACGACGCAGCCTTGGACGCGTCGGCCTGGATGTTGATTGTGGCGGTGGTGAACACGCCGGACTGGGTGTTGACGGTGGTCGACCACAGCGCCAACGTGCCGACGACGCTGATGCCGATGACCATGCCGATCGACAACAGCGCACGGAACCGTCGACTGATCACCGCCAGACCCGCGGCTCGCAACCAGGCGGTCACGGCGCGCGTTTCGCGGTGCGGCGCTCGCGGACCGAGCCCGCGAACTGCAGGACGGCGTAGAGGATCAGTCCGCCGGCGATCACATAGACAAAAATGAGCCGCGTTGAACCGGTGATCCAGTTGTTGACGTACCCGAGGTACGGGATGGAGTACCAGAGCTTGCCGCGTACCTGCGCGGCCTGCACGGGCCGTTCGTCGGGGACGGGGACGGCGTCACCCTGCGTGGTGAGCAGCCGGTTGCCCTGCTGGTCGAAGGTGAAGCCGACGATGCGGTGGGTGATGACGCCGGGTTCACCCGACCGGATCTGGTAGGTGACGACGTCGCCGATAGACAGCGTGGACGCGTCGACCTTGCGCACGACGATCAACGTGCCCGGCGGGTACTTCTGCTTCATTGACGAGGTCAGGACCGTATAGGGCTGGGCGCCGCCGACTTTCGGCACGACAATGGCTGCAAGCAGGATGGCCACCAAGAACAGCAGGAGCAGCCACGTCACGACCTGGAACACCCACCACAGTGGCCCCGTGCGCCGAATGGTGTCAGCGGCCGCGTCCGGCGTCGGAGCCGGCGCTGCGTGGCGTCCTGCGGTCATGATCTGGTCTGCTCTGTTCCGAAGGTGAAGAGGATGGAGTACGTGGACGAACCGGTGCCGGACACCGCCTTCAGCGCGCTGCGGATGCACCAGGTCTCCGACGCGTTCTTGGCCAGCGATCGCCAGCCGCCGACGACCGCGGTGCCCGACGCCGACGCGTCGACGGTGGTGAACGCGGACGTACCGGTGAGCGGGCCGGTTCCACAGGTGCCGCCGACGGCGCCCGAGAGGGTCACCGTGACAGCGGATCCCGAGGTGATCTGTGGGCCCGCGGCGGTGAGCCGGTACCGGAGTGGCGTGGTGCCGCCGTTGGTGATGACCAGCGGCGCCTGACTCTGTTGGCCCGGCAGCTGACCGGTTCCCGCGAGACCCGGGAACTGGTAGGTCGACCCGGTGCCGCTGCCCGCCACGAGCTTGAGTTGACCGGTGGTCGCCGTGGTGGAGGTGGCCGTCGCGCGATCAGACCACAGGGCATCGGTGGATCGCACTGCCGCGAGCGACAGTGCGACCACCAGACCTGCGATCCCGACGATCAGGAGCCGGGTGAGACCCGACCGTGTCATCGTCAGGGACGAACCTGGTTCAGGTTCACCGACATGTTCGACACGTTGACCGGGGTGTTCTGGCTGGTCTGGCCCGTGACGTCGGCGAATGCGACCGTGACCTTGACGACCACGACGTGCGGCGCGTTCGGGGTGATGGTGACGGTGCTGCCGCCGGTGGCCGCGGCGCCGTCGACCGTGGCCGACGGCGTGATGGTCACGCCGGTCGGCAGGGCGCCCGCGGTGCCCGGGTTGACGGTGACCTGGGCCTTCATGTTCTTGCCGGTGGCCGTCGCGTTGTAGGTCGAGGTGTACTCCCAGGTGTCGCGGGGGACGAGGAAGTCGGTGAGCGGGTTGACCGCGGTGCCGCCCACGATGCCGTCGGCGGAGACGTCTTTCCAGGCCGGGGTGCCCGAGGCGGTCAGCTTCAGCTCGCCGGTGGTGACGTTGCCGGGGGTGTTCGTGGCGGAATCACTCCACAGTGCGTAGGAACCCGCACCTCCCAGGAGGACGACGACAGCGGCACCGGCAGCGATTGCGCCCTTGGCATTACGGTTCATTTCTTCAACCTCGACATGTGTGCAGGCAGCCGTTCGGACCGCCGAATGGGATTTCGGTGGAGAGGTCATGGGCTCGTGAAATCGGACCTCTGCCGCGATGTTGCACCAGACGAACGTTCGTGTCCTGAGTTTGCCGTACTCAATGCAAACTGGACTCACATGAATCTCGTTGTGTACTTCGTCGTGGCCGGTTCAGGCGTTACACACCAATTCGAGATGTCACGTCCAAGCCTGTGAGCAGGGAGTCAGCGGCGTGATGGGTCAGGTTCGGTCGACTCCTCGATCGGGTCGCGACCTGTGTCCCCGACCGTGCGCGCGGCGACGGGGTCGGACGTTCCCGGGGTCTGCTGCGCCGTGCGCCTTCGGATGCGGACGACTCGGGTCAGGCTGGTTCCATCCCCACGATTAGTGCAGCGAGTAGGCCAACGCTCCGAGGGTGTCCTGGGCGGAAAATTGTGGTCGCCAACCCAAGACGTCGTGCGCCTTGGTGGTGTCCATGACGACCGAGGTGCGTCCGATGTGGATCCACTCGGCGGCCGAGGGCATGAACGGCAACCGTTTGACGGCCTCCGCCGCGACCTTCACACCGATCTTGGGGAACGGCACCGGCCGGGCACCGAGTGCCTCACCGATCTCCGACAGGCTCACCGTGCCCTCGCCGGCGATGTTGTAGGCGCCGGCGGGCGCATCGGTCGTCGCGCACAGGGCAATCGCCTGCGCGACGTCGTCGTGGTGCACCAACTGCACGGGAACACCGTGGTCGGGCATGGGCATCTTCAGGATCGGCACCGCACCCATCACCGACTGCGCCACCCCGGGCAGCGCCCGCCACGGCATGGCGTCGGCCAGTGCGGGCGCCTTGGGTCCGGCGACGATGCAGGGGCGCAGCATGTACAGCTCGAGGTCGGTGCCGTCGACGATCTCGGCGATCGCGTTCTCGCAGTCGGCCTTCTGCGCGGAGTAGTAGTGCTCCTGGCTGCCGCGGATCGGGGTGTCCTCGGTGAGCGGCAGCGGGTTGTCGGAGTGGTAGCCGTACGCGACGACCGACGACGTGTAGACCATCCGCGTCGCCCGCTTAGCGTCGACGGTTGCCTGGAACACCGTCTTGGTGCCGGCCAGGTTGATCCGCGCCGCCTCGTCGCGCGAGCCGATCACGATGAACGCCAGATGGATGACGACGTCGGCGTCGGCGACCAGCGCATCGACGGCCTCGCGGTCGAGGATGTCGCCCTGCCGATACTCCGTCTTGGTCCAGCCGTGTTCGCTCGGGTCGAACGGTCGTCGTGCCATCCCGATGATCCGGTCGACCGCGGGGTCAGCCTCCAATGCCGTCACCGCCGAGATACCGATCTCGCCTGTCGGACCTGTCACCGCCACCGTCAATCCCATTGCATCACTGTGGCACGAAGGCCGGGGACCTCGTCGGCTTATCGAACGGCGTGCACACTCGACGGGTGACCTCGACGCAGAAATCCGCCGGCCCCGACCGGATCGTCCGCTACGGCGACCACCCCGATCAGCACATCGCCGTGCGCACACCCAGCGCGACGCCGCGGTGGACTGCGGTGCTCGTACACGGCGGCTACTGGCGCTCCCCCTACAAGCTCGACCTGATGGATCCGATGGCGAACTCGCTGTCGTCGCACAGCGTGGCCACCTGGAACGTCGAATACCGGCGCCCCGACGAGCACGGCTGGGCGGCGACGACGGCTGACCTCGCAGCGGCGTTGCGGGCGGTCGAGGTGAGCACCCCGATCGTGGTGATCGGCCACTCTGCGGGCGGCCAGCTCGCGCTGCGCGGGGTCGCCGACATGCCCGACGGGTCGCGGCCTGCGCTGGCGGTGTCGTTGGCCGGGGTCATCGACCTCGAGCGAGCCGACGAGTTCGACATGGGCGACGGTGCCGTCGCCAACGCCCTCGGCCGCCACTGGAGCGGCGACTCCCCCGACGACGTCGCGTCGTCGCCCCGACACAGACTGCCGCTCGGCATCCCGCAGATCATCGCCTGCGGCCTCGACGACGACCCACACCTGCTCGACTTCAGCCGCGACTACTCCGCGGCGGCTCTGGCGGCCGGGGATGCGGTGACCGAGATCCACTCCGCAGGTGATCATTTCGACATCATCGACCCGGTCGCACCGTTGTGGGCCGAGGTCTTGGCCGGCATCGAGCTCGCGCTCGGCTCAGGACGGGTGGACGGCTAATTCCTCGCGGATCGCCTCGATTCCAAGCCGGACTTCGTCGAACGTGGTGCTCAGCGGGCTGAGCCCGAGTCGGATTCCGGTGGGGCCGCGGAAGTCGGGGATGATGCCGTCGCGCCAGAGTCGCGGGGTGATCTCGCGGAACGCGGGATGGTCGACGGTGAGGTGGCCGCCGCGTTCGGCCGGGTCCCGCGGTGTCGACAACTCGACGTCGAACGGGGCGAGCAGCTCGTCGACCAGCTTCAGCGCGAAAGACGTGAGCGCCACCGACTTCACCCGAATGGCCTCGACCCCGACCTCCTCGATCAGGTCGAGCATGTCGGCCATCGGCAGCATGCCCAGGACCGCCGGGGTACCGCTCAGGATGCGTCGGATGCCCTGTGCAGGAACGTAACCCTGCGCCATCCCGAACGAGTCGGCCGCACCCATCCAGCCCCAGATCGGTTGCACGATGTTGTCGAGATGGCGCTGCGCGACGTAGGCGAACGCGGGCGCACCAGGACCGCCGTTGAGATACTTGTAGGTGCAGCCGACGGCGAGGTCGACGTCCCAGCCGTCGAGGTCCAGCACCACCGATCCGGCCGAGTGGCAGACGTCGAGAAGCACGAGCGCGCCGTGCGTGTGGGCCAGCCCGGTGATCGCCGGGGCGTCGAGCAGATGCCCCGACCGGTAGGCGACATGGCTGATGAGCACCAGCGCCGTGCGGTCCGAGATCACCTCCGCCACAGCGTCGGCCGTGACACCACCGTCGAACGGCGGGTCGATCCATCGGAGTACCGCGCCGGTCTCCTCGGCGATGCCCTCGGCGAGGTAGCGGTCGGTGGGGAAGTTGCCGCGGTCGAGGATGATCTCAGTGCGGTCGGGACGCAGCGCGAGAGCCGCGCGGATGAGTTTGTAGAGCAACACCGTCGTGGAGTCGCCGACAACGGTCTGGCCGGGCGCGGCACCGAGGGTGACGGCGCCGATGCGGTCGCCGAGCGTCAGCGGGAGGTCGAACCACCGCTCGTCCCACCCGCGGATCAGGCGCCCACCCCATTCGTCGTCGACGAATGTGCGCATCCGTTCCGCGGTCACCCGCGTGGGCCGACCGAGGGAGTTGCCGTCGAGGTAGGCCTGCACTCCCCCGCCGGTGACGAAGCGATCGACGACGTGGCCCAATGGGTCCGCGGTGTCGAGGGCGGCGGCTCGATCCTCGGTGGTCATCGTCGGCTCCTCATCGCTGTGTGATCTTCAACCTACGTGCCCAACTGGCGAACCTAGGTGCCCAACTGTCGGGCTTACGTGCCCAACTGGTGGGTTTACGTGCCCAACTGGCGGGGTGCGAGCTTGTCGTCGGCCTCGACAATTATTGTGCGGGTGAGTTCGCGGAACTGGTCGAATTGGCCACGCGACCCGTACTTCGCCCGGAGCGACGGATGCGATGCGAATTCGGCTGCGGCAGCGACGGAATTGGCCTCGGCGAGGTATCCGGGCAGCACGTTCTGGATGCTCGGGTCGCGCCGGAGTCGGGTGACGGTCTCCTTGTGTACCGACGAGTTGGCCTTGAACTTGGTGATCACCACACCGAGTTCGACGATGCGCCTGCCGATCTCCTCGCCGAAGCGCCCGATGTAGGTCTGCACCTGTGGGATCCCATAGGTGGACAGCACATCCGGGATGGTCGGGATGATGTACCCGTCGGCCATGGCCAGGCCGTTCAGCGTGATCGGGCCCATGTTGGGCGGGCAGTCGATGAGGACGAAGTCGTAATTGTCGACGACGGACGCCAGCGCGTCGCGCAGCGCGGAGACCCCGGCGAGGGTGTCGTCACGCCGGACACGCAACGCGCTGAGTTCCTCGGTCACCTCGATGAGGTCGAGCGACGAGGGGATGAGGTCGACGCCCACGACCCCGGACACCGTCGACACGTCGCGCTGCAATGTCTCCGACAGCGAGAACTCCGAGGTGCCGTCGACCGCGTCGGCGAACACGGTTGCGAGCGTGTGTCCGGCGGCGTTGAGTTTCACCCAGCGTTCGTCGCCCAGGAACATCGTCGTCAGGTTGATCTGTGAGTCGAGGTCGACGACGAGGACACGGCGACCGAACTCGCCGGCCATGAACTCGGCGACGCCGGCGGTGACCGTCGTCTTCCCGACGCCGCCCTTGAGGCTGATCGTCGCGATCACCGAGGTCATAGCAGCGATCGTAAAGATGCGGGGACGCCTCCGCGCGGCGTTCACCCAGGTCTCCGAGGTCGCTCAGCCCACCCGACCGGGCGCCCCCACCGACTTCCGCCACGCGCTGAACGATCGGACCGGCGCCCGGCCCGGTCGCACCAGCCACGGCCACGGGTGCACCTCGACCGGTTCGACGCGTCGGGCGATGGACTGCCACCCCGGTACCGGGGCCCACGTCGCGGCCACCGAGCGGTCGGCCAGTTCGTCGGCGACGACGCCGCGTCGGACCTCGACGTCGCGGCGTTGCGCCAGGTCACCGAGGCATTCGGCCAGGAAGACCAACCGCTTGCCGGACAGTCGCAACCGCCGCAGCAGGGGTTCGTCGAACACGAAGACCGCGGGCAGCATCGGGTTGGTGTCGAGGGCGGGGTCGGTGTCACCGAGCGACTCCGCGGTCAGCCACACCGCGTCGGCGTGACCCGGGCCCTCGACCTCGTCGGGTCCGGCGGGGATGTCGGCCGCGCCGAGGTACGGGCCGTCGATCGAGGGCCCAGTCGCGTCCGACGGCCAGCCCTCGATGGGGCAGTTGTCCGACAGCGAACACTCCCGGCAGAGCGCGGGCGCCCGCTTGTTCACCTGCCAGCGGCTGAACCCGTACGGCTTGCCTGAGCCGGTCCCGACCGTCCACTGCCAGCCGAGCCGATTGGCCGCGCGCGACCCGTCGAGCAGGTGCGCGAACATCTCGTCCTCACCGTCGCGCCAGGTGGCCCCGGCCCGCACGGCCCACTGCGACGACAGCCACATCCGCGTCTGGTTCACCAGCCACCCCTCGGTGTGCAGCTCACCGACGACGGACTCCATGCACTTCATGTCGTCGGGCCACGGGTCGTCGGTCCACCGCGATCCGACCACGGCGCGGGGTTGCTCGTGTCGCAGTGAGGCACCGAGATCGCGGCCCACCCGCGCGTAGAGATGACGGGCGTACTCCTGCCACATCAGCTCGTCGCGGTAACGACCCTTGTCGCGGCTCGGAGCGTCGGACACCGCGTCCCACACCGTCCGCAGCGGCAGCAGGCCGTGGCGGATGTAGGGCGACATCCGGCTCGCACCGCGTCGATCGACTGGTAACACGGTGCTGCGATCACGCGCGTAGCCGGTGATGTCGAGACCGGCCAGCGCGGTGTCGGCCGCGACCTGTCCGCCGGTGAAACCGCCTGCGGCAATGTCAGTGGGGTCTTCACGGGCAAGGTCGCCGAGGTGTTCGGCGACCCACGCGATCGATTCGCCGTGATCGGATCCGGGTACGGGCGCGGGCGGTGTCGGCAATTGGGGCATGTCTATCCCGTGGTCAGTGGCAGGTGCATCACGTGCAGGCCCACCCGACCGTGCCGGGCGCTGTCGAAGGCGCCCGGCACGGTTCCGATGATGTCGAAACCGAGGCTCTGCCACAGCGCGACGGCTGCGGTGTTGGTCTCGAC
Organism: Williamsia maris; assembly: GCF_024171815.1. Taxonomy (GTDB): domain Bacteria; phylum Actinomycetota; class Actinomycetes; order Mycobacteriales; family Mycobacteriaceae; genus Williamsia_A; species Williamsia_A maris. The sequence continues at coordinate 681,075 of NZ_JAMTCJ010000001.1, forward strand.
CACGGCATTGAACTGTATGGCCGCGAACGCTTCTCGCCGATGCCAGTCGATCATGTACTCGCCGAGCAACCGCCCGACACCGAGGCCACGCGCCTCGGGCGACACCATGAAACTCGCCGTCCCGACGTGCGAGCCGCGCGCGGGCCGATTCGGCCCCATCGTCGCCGTGCCGAGCACGCGCTCACCGTCGACCGCGACGACGACATGCGACCGCGGGCCACCGAGCCACACCGCGCGGGACTCGTCGCTCGACCACTCGGGGTCGAAGGCGTAGGTCTCGCCGTCGGCGACGATGTCGGCAAAGAACGGCCAGATCAGCGGCCAGTCGGTGTCGGCGAACGGGCGGATCGTCACCGACGTGCGCGCTCCGGTCACGATCTAGACGATGCGCTTCTCAGGGCTCTTGGTGAGCGATGCGTCGCGAATGATGCTGCTGCCCAACGCCTCGTCGATCTGCTTGAGCACGTCGGCGTCGAGGGTGACCTCCGAGGCCTTGACGTTCTCGGTGATCTGCTCGGGGCGGGACGCACCGACGAGTGCGGCGGCGATATTGTCGTTGGCCAACACCCACGCGATGGCGAGCTGCGACATCTTGATGCCAAGGCCGTCGGCGATGGGCTGCAACTTCGCCACGTTGGTGAGGACCTCGTCGTCGAGGTAGCGCTTGATCATCTCGTCGCCGCCCTTGTCGTCGGTGGCGCGCGACCCGGCCGGCGGCGCCTCCCCCGGCTTGTACTTGCCGGTGAGCACGCCCTGGGCGATCGGCGACCACACGATCTGCGAGATACCGAGCTCCTTCGAGGTCGGGACGACCTTCTCCTCGATGACGCGCCAGAGCGCGGAGTACTGCGGCTGGTTGGAGATGATCGAGAAGCCTGCGTCGCGGGCGAGGATCTGGCCCTCCTGCAGCTGCTCGGCGGTCCACTCCGACACCCCGATGTAGAGCGCCTTGCCCGAACGGACGACGTCGGCGAACGCCTGGATCGTCTCCTCCAACGGGGTCTCGTGGTCGTAGCGATGCGCCTGGTAGAGGTCGACGTAGTCGGTACCGAGACGCTTCAGCGAGGCGTTGATGCCCTCGCTGATGTGCTTGCGCGACAGGCCGGTGTCGTTGGGGCCGAGCTTGCCGACCGGGAAGTAGACCTTCGTGAAGATCTCCAGACCCTCGCGGCGCTCGCTCGCAAGAGCCTTGCCCAACACGGTCTCGGCGGCGCCGTTGGCGTAGACGTCGGCGGTGTCGAAGGTGGTGATGCCGGCCTCGAGGGCAGCGTGCACGCACTTCTCGGCGATGTCGTTCTCCACCTGCGAGCCGTGGGTCAGCCAGTTGCCGTACGTGATCTCCGAGATCTTGAGACCGCTGTTGCCGAGGTACCTGTAAGCCATGGGGTGCGTGCCTTCCGTTCGCGTCACTTCGTGCGGGAGCGCTCGAGCGCATCCCCTCCCTCGACTGTAGGCCCGCGGCCGACGGGGTCGCCGAAACGCGGGATGACCGCCACCCAGGACGTGGGCACAACGACGACTTCGGTAACGACTTCGGTGGCGGCGACACGGGCGGGTTCTTCTGACGGCACGTTCGGCGGGTGGTTAGGGCACGTTCGGCGGGTCGTTTCGGCACGTTCGGCGGGCGGTTACGGCACGTTCGGGGGTAGTACGTTCGGCCGACACGGACTCGTACCTTTGACCGATATTTGCACCTCATGTGGCGGAAACCCTTGACCTCGAGTGCGGTTCACATTGGACTATGGCGTCATGAACCCGACACTCCACGCGACGACGAACCGTCTCCCCTGTCTGTCGGCGAACGCAGATTGGTGGTTCGACGAGAGCCCGCGTGCCCTCCAGCGTGCGCAATCGCTGTGCCGGACGTGCCCGGTCATGGACCAGTGTCTGGCCGGGGCACGCGAGCGCCGCGAACCCCACGGGGTGTGGGGTGGCGAGATCTTCTCCAACGGCCGGGTGGTGGGTCACAAGCGCGCACGCGGGCGACCTCCGGGCAACGCCTGAGTTTCGCGCCTACTCGAGGAGTGCACGGATGTCCGCTGCCGCGATCGCGGTACCGAACTCGTCGCCCTCGTCGATGACGGCGCTGAACAGCTCACGCTTGCGGTCCTGCAGGGCAACGACTTTCTCCTCGATGGTGTCCGCCGACACCAGGCGGTAGACGGTCACCGGGCGGGTCTGGCCGATGCGGTGCGCGCGGTCGACGGCCTGGGCCTCGGCTGCGGGGTTCCACCACGGGTCGCAGATGAAGCAGTAGTCGGCCTCGGTGAGGTTGAGTCCGAAGCCACCCGCCTTGAGGCTGATCAGGAACACCTGGGTCGCGCCCGCCCCGAAACTCGCGACCTCGGCGGCGCGGGCCTGCGCCGTCATCGATCCGTCGAGATAGCTGTAGGCGATGCCGGCGGCGTCCAGTTCGGCACGGATCATGGCCAGGAACCCGGTGAACTGGCTGAACACCAGCGAGCTGTGCCCCTCGGCGATGAGTTCGGGCAACTGCTCGAGCAGGAAGTCCACCTTCGCCGACGCGATGTCGCGCATCGACTCGTCGACGAGACCGGCGTGCAGACTCATCTGCCGCAGCATGGTCAGCGACCGGAAGATGGCGAACCGGTTCTTCTCCCAGTCGCCGAGCAGGCCGAGGACCTTCTGTCGTTCGCGGGCGAGACGGGTGTCGTAGGCCCGCCGGTGTTTCGGCGACAACTGCACCGCGAGCACCTGCTCCTGCTTACCGGGAAGATCCGCGGCGACCTGCTCCTTCTTGCGTCGCAGCATCATCGGCTTGATCCGACGACGCAGCACGGCAAGCCGCTCGGGGTGGTGTCCGCTCTCGATGGGCTTACGGAAGTAGTCGGTGAACGGCTGCGGCCGGGGGAACAGGCCCGGCGCCGTGATCGACAGCAGCGACCACAGTTCCATGAGGTTGTTCTCCATGGGTGTACCGGTGATCGCGAGCTTGAACGGCGCACGGAGACGGCGTGCGCACTGGTGGCCCTTGGAGTTGTGGTTCTTGACGAACTGCGCCTCGTCGAAGATGACGCCGGCCCAGTCGATCTCGTCGTACGCCTCGATGTCGATGCGCATCAGCGCGTAGGACGTGACCACGATGTCGGCCTGCGCGACCGAGTGCGCCAGCGGAATGCGGCTACGCGACTGAGTCGCGGTGATGGCCACGGCGGTGAGTTCCGGGACAAACTTGAGACACTCGGTGACCCAGTTGCCGACGACGCTGGTCGGTGCGACGACCAGGAATTTTCCCTCGGAGCCACTCTCGACGATCCGGGCGATGACGGCGAGGGTCTGGACGGTCTTGCCGAGCCCCATGTCGTCGGCCAGGATGCCGCCGAGTCCGTTGTCCCACAGGAAACTGAGCCAATCGAGCCCCTCCTGCTGGTAGCCGCGCAGTGTTGCCTGCAGCATGTCCGGCGGGGTGACGCGGTGTTGTGGGCGTGCCGAACTCAGTCGCGCCATCCGCTCGCGCCAGGCCTGCGTCTGCTCGTCCACCACACCGAGCGAGAGCAGTTCCTCCCACAGGGTGACGTTCCCGGACGCGGCACGGACCCGACCGGACTCGATCTCGCCCAGCGAGCGTCCCTCGGCCATCAACTCACCGATACGACTGAACTCCGGGGAGTCGAGCGGGAAGTACACCCCGGACGGGAGCAGCATGTGCGTCGCACCGTCGGCGAGCTCGGTGAACACATCGGCGATCGGCACGCGGTGGTCGTCGACGTTGACGGTGACGTGCAGATCGAACCAGTCGTTCGGCGATCCCCCGGCCTCGAGGTCGGTCGCGTCGTCCTCGGACAGCGAGAAGCCCACGAGCGGATCACTTTGCGCAGCAGCGAAATCCGATGCGCGGGCGTCGACCGCCACGATCAGCTCCGGATGTGCGGCGACGAGTTCGGGTAGCAGCTCGACACAGAGGCGGGCGGTCTCCAACGCGGTGAGGCGCACTCCGGCCAGCAACGTCGGCGGCGAGCTGACGACCGCTGCGTCGGCGACGGACCTCGCGGCCAGGATCCGACCGACCTCGTCGGCGAGCGAGATGTCGAACCCGTGCCGCATCCGCGTGCGGACGTGATCGCAGGCCTGATTCTTCCAGGTGCCCGCCGACGCGGCGACCGACCGCAGCACCGGGGCGAGAGCATCCCACAGCGTGATCTCGGCCGCGGCTCGTCGGAACCCGGCCGTGAGCATCGGCACGGCCGGGTCGAAATCGTGGCCCTGGTCGTTGACGAGATAGCGAACGCTCCACCACGCGTGCCCGACGCCGGTGTCGTCGATGTCGATGCTGAGCACGGCGCGCGGACCGTCGATGTCGGGCGGGGTGAACGAGCCCTCCGCGACGCGCACCGGGATCGCCGAGGTCAGGCGCGGGAGGAATTCGTCGGCGAACCGCCCGACGGCGTGTGCCGGGACGGCGAGTCCGCCGACGGCGCCGAACAACTGGGCGAGCGAGCGCCCGGGCCGGGGATCGAGCGGCGCCAACGTCAGGACGCGACCATCGGTGCGATGGGCGCCATGGGGATTCGGCGATCCGACGAGGTGCGTGTCGTCGGCGTCCCAGTGTCGGTCGTCGACCTCGAGCGTGACCGTGAGGTGGGCGTCGCCATCGGCACCGTCCTGGCCGACGTCGAGTCGGAGGGTCGCGGTTCGGGCGATCGCGATCTCGTCGGCAGACGTCGACGGGTGGGCGATCAACGCGACACCGGCCGTCCGAGCGTCGGAGAGCAGACGCCAGATGCCGGCCGGCGCCGTCGACAGCGCGAGCTCGTCGGACTGGGCGTAGGGGTGCGCGCGGCGGAACTCGAGTGAGATCTCGCGGAGCGCGGCGTACTGGTCGGCGTCGTATTCGGCGGACTGCGCGTTGAACTCGAGGTGCCGCCATGTCAGGCCCGATCGGATCCACGTCCCGCGCTTGCCGAGCGTCAGTGGGCGCAGGGTCATCCACTCGCCGGACTGGTGGCGCGACGGCGCCCGGGTGAGGGCGAACTGCACGGCGATCGGCAGGCCCGCGGTCGGTGAGGGCGCCGATTCGGCGATGACGTCGGAGAGGATCGACTCCCAGGGTTCGACCGTCACCCAGGGGTCGGTCGGGACGACGTGCAATCGGGGTGGCGCCGCGATCAGGACCAGCGCCGCCGCGTGTTTGCAGAACTCGCCCACCGGGCACGTGCAAGAAGTCCAGTCGATCTCCCATCCAGCCGCGCCGTCGGTGAACTCCACCCGCACCGCGTACGGACGCGTGCCGTTGCCTCGGCAGGTCCCGGTGAGCACCCGACCGCTCGTGTCGAGATCAGAGCGCACCACCATGCCGCGGTTGGCGTAGACCCGGGCGCGCGACAGGGTGCCACTGTCGAAGAATCGGCCCAGGTCGTCCGGGCGGATCTCGGGTGTCGGTGTCAGCACGGGGTGAGCCTAACGGCGCAGACCGACTGTCGGTCGGCGGCGATTCCGGTCAGTCTGCGCTGTCCACAGATGCGGTCGCATCCCCCGGCGGAGCGCGGCTCAGGCACGATCGGCGGGTGATTTTGGCACGGTCGGCGAGCAGTTTCGGCACGATCGGCGGGTCGTTTCGGCACGCTCGGCGCGTCGGTTCGGCACGCTCGGCGGCGGTCAGCGGACGGGCGACATCTCCTCGTCGTCGATCGGTCCCACGAACTGACTGTTGTAGAGCCGGTAGTACGCCCCGCGGGCGGTGAGCAGCTCGTCGTGCGACCCCTGCTCGACGATCTTGCCGCTCTCCATCACCAGGATGGTGTCGGCGTCGCGGACGGTCGACAACCGGTGGGCGATGACGAAACTCGTGCGGTCGGCGCGCAACGCCTGCATCGCCTTCTGGATCAACAGTTCGGTGCGGGTGTCGACCGAACTGGTCGCCTCGTCCAGGATCAAAACGGTCGGCTGTGCGAGGAACGCGCGCGCGATCGTGATGAGCTGCTTCTCGCCCGCGCTCACGCCGCCGCCCTCCTCGTCGATGACGGTGTCGTAGCCGTCGGGGAGGATCGACACGAAGTGGTCGACGTGACTGACGCGGGCGGCCTCGAGGATGGCCTCCTCGCTCGCGGACGGATCGCCGTAGGCGATGTTGTCGCGGATGGTCCCGCCGAACAGCCACGAGTCCTGCAGCACCATGCCGGTCCGGCTCCGCAGGTCGGCGCGCGTCATCGACCGTGTGTCGACACCGTCGACGGTGATCGCGCCCGAGTCGACGTCGTAGAACCGCATCAGCAGGTTGACGACGGTGGTCTTGCCCGCGCCGGTGGGTCCGACGATCGCCACCATGTGTCCGGGCTCGGCGGCCAGTGTCAGCTGATCGATGAGCGGCTGATCGTCGCGGTAGCGGAACGAGATGTCGTCGAAGACAACTGCGCCCGACGGCCCACCGCCGACGACCTCGGGTGAGACCGGCGTCTTCGGATCGGGGGTCTCGTCGTCCTCGTCGAGGATGTCGAAGATGCGCTCGGCCGACGCGACACCGCTCTGCATCAGGTTGAACATCGACCCGATCTGGGTGAGCGGCTGGGTGAACTGCCGTGAGTACTGCACGAACGCCTGCACCTCGCCGAGGCTCAGCTGACCCGACGCCACCCGCAGCCCGCCGACGACGGCGATCGCGACGTAGTTCAGGTTCCCGAGGAACATGATGGCGGGCATGATGATCCCGGAGATGAACTGGGCACGCCAACTCGACTGGTAGAGCGCCTCGTTGCGGTTGTCGAAGCGTTCCTCGACCTCCTCCTGACGCCCGAACACCTTGATGAGCTCGTGGCCGGTGAAGGCCTCCTCGACCTGCGCGTTGAGGGCGCCGGTGCTCTTCCACTGCGCCATGAAGTGCGGCTTGGACCGTTTGGCCACCATCGTCGTCGCGAGGATCGCCAGCGGCACGGTGACCAGTGCGATCAACGCCAGCAGCGGCGAGATGACGAGCATCATCACCAAAATCGCGACCACCATGAGCAGCGAGTTGAGCAGCTGGGAGATGGTCTGCTGCAACGACTGCGACACGTTGTCGATGTCGTTGGTGACGCGGCTCAGCAGCTCGCCGCGCGGCGTGGTGTCGAAGTAGCGCAACGGGAGTCGGTGGATCTTGTCCTCGACCTCGCTGCGCAGCTCCCGCACGGTTCCCTGCACGGTGATGTTGAGCAGCTGGCTCATCAACCAGATGAGCACCGCGGCGCCGAGGTAGAGGATCAGGACCACGGTCAGGGTCTGGCCGACGGCGCCGAAATCGACCCCGCGCCCGGGCACGACGTCCATCGACGAGACCAGGTCGGCGAACGTGCCGTTGCCGTTCTCGCGAAGACGGTTCACCGCCTGTGCCTTGGTGAGGCCGTCGGGCAGCTGCGCCCCGATGACGCCGGAGAAGATGAGGTCGGTGGCGTGGCCGAGGATCCGCGGCGACAGCGCGGTGAGCACCACCGAACCCATCGCCGAGACGACCACCACCGACAGTGAGAGCCGACGCGCGGCAAGCAGTCTGAGCAGCCGCTTGACCGACGGTTTGAACGACCGCGCCTTCTCGCCGGGGACACCGCCCATCATCGGTCCGCCGCGAGGGCCGCCGACGCCGGCACCGGGCCGGGTCATCGGGCCTGCTCCACCGACAGTTGGGATTCGACGATCTCGGCGTAGGTGGAGCAGCTGTCGAGCAGCTCGTCGTGTGTGCCGGTACCGACCACGCGCCCGTGCTCCAGCACGACGATCGAGTCGGCGTCGATGATGGTCGAGATGCGTTGGGCGACGATGATGACGCACGCGTCGCGGGTGACCGGCTTGAGCGCGGCCCGCAACCGGGCGTCGGTGGTCAGGTCGAGTGCGGAGAACGAGTCGTCGAACAGGTAGATGTCGGGACGACGGATCACCGCGCGGGCGATCGCGAGGCGTTGGCGTTGCCCGCCGGAGACGGTCGTGCCGCCCTGGGCCACCGCGGTGTCGAGACCGTCGGGCATGTCGCGGACGAAATCGGCGGCCTGCGCGATGGTCAGCGCCTCCCAGATCTCGTCGTCGGTGGCGTCGGCCTTGCCGTAGCGCATGTTGGTCGCGATGGTGCCGGAGAACAGGTACGGCTTCTGCGGGACCAGGCCGATCGCGCTGCGCAACACGTCCGGATCGAGGGACCGCACATCGGTTCCGCCGACGACCACCGAGCCGTCGGTGACGTCGATGAGGCGCGGGATGAGTCCGAGCAGCGTGGTCTTGCCCGCACCGGTCGAGCCGACGACCGCGGTGGTGGTCCCGGCTCGGGCGGACAGCGAGATGTCGCACAGCACCGGCTGTTCGGCGCCCGGGTAGTGGAACTGGGCGGATCGGAACTCGACCGACCCGGGGTCCCCGGCGAAGGTCTTCGTCTCGGTTGCGGGCACGACCGAGGTCTCGGTCTCGAGGACGTCGGTGATGCGCTCGGCGCAGACCGCCGCGCGGGGCGCCATCATGGCGAGGAACGACGCCATCATCACCGCCATCATGATCTGCATGACGTAGCTGATCATCGCGGTCAGTGCGCCGATCTCGACCGCGCCCGCAGAGATCCGATAACCGCCGTACCAGACGATGGCGACCATCGTGAGGTTCGTGATGACCGTGACCACCGGCAGCATCAGCGCCATCAGCCGCCCGACCCGCAGGGCGGCGGCGGTGAGGTCGTCGTTGGCGGCGGCGAAACGCTTGCGCTCGTAGGGTTCCCGGACGAACGCCCGCACGACTCGGATCCCGGTGATCTGTTCGCGCAGCACGCGGTTCACGGCGTCGATGCGCTCCTGCATGGCGCGGAAGCCCGGGATCATCTTCGCGATGATGACGGCCATCGACCCGCCCAGCACCGGCACCGCGATGATGAGGACGATGGCCAGACTGCTGCCCACGTGCAGACCCATGACGATGCCGCCGATGCACATGATGGGCGCGGTGACCAGGATCGTGCAGGCCATGACGCCGAGCATTTGCACCTGCTGGACGTCGTTGGTGGTGCGGGTGATCAGCGACGGGGCGCCGAACTTTCCCACCTCGCGGGCGGAGAACGTGCCGACGCGGTGCATCAGGTCGCGGCGGATGTCGCGGCCGGCACCCAGCGATGCCCGCGCACCGAAGTAGCTCGACGCGATGCTGCACAGGACCTGAACCAGCGAGATGCCCAGCATCCACATGCCGATGTCGACGATGTAGTCGGTGTCGCCGCGGGCGATGCCCTTGTCGATGATGTCGGCGTTGAGGGTCGGGAGGTAGAGCATCGCCAGGGTGGCCACGAACTGCAGGGCGACGACCGCGGTCAGCTCACGGCTGTAGGCACGCAGGTATGTGCGCAACAGGCGGATCAGCATCGGGCGCGCGGCCCGGAACAGTGCGGTCGGTCAGGATTCACCCGGACGACGCTACCAACGCCGAGGATGCCGTGGCGCGTCGTTTTCCGCTGGGCGGAGCGATGTCCGATTCACCCCTCGACCAGTGCGATCGCGCGGGCCGGGCAGCGGTCGACGGCATTGGCGATCTCGGCGCTTCGGCCCTCCGGCGCATCGGGTCGCACGAACGAGATGCCCTCGTCCTCGGTCTGGTCGAAGACATCCGGCGCGGCCAGCACGCACTGCCCGGCGCCCACACAGGTGTCGCGATCGATCTCGATGCTCATCGCTCGTCCCCGACGGTCCAGGTGATCGGCAGCGCCCGTACGCCGTAGACGAACATGTCGTCCTTGAAGTCGATCTCGTCGAGGGACGCGTCCACGGCGAGCGTCGGCACCCGACGGAACAGGCTGGTGTAGGCGATGTCGAGTTCGAGTCGGGCCAGCGCCTGGCCGAGGCACTGGTGGATGCCGAACCCGAAGGCGACGTGATGGCGGGCCGAGCGGTGGATGTCGAGCTCGTCGGGATCGCCGTCGAACGCATCGGGGGCGCGGTTACCGGCGTCGGCGGAGATGATGACCCCATCGCCCGCGGCCACCTGGGCTCCCCCGATCTCGATGTCCTCGACGGCCACACGACGCAGCCCCTGATGGACGATCGTCAGGTATCGCAGCAGTTCCTCGACCGCCGACGCCATCAGCGCCGGGTCGTCGGACTCGCGCAGTTCGGCCAGCTGATCGGGATGGCGCAGCAGCGCCAGGGTGCCGAGGGCGATCATGTTCGCGGTGGTCTCGTGACCGGCGATCAGCAGCAGGCTGCACATGTCCGCCACCTCTGCGGCGGTCAGGTGACCGGGCCGCACCTGGTTGGTGACGAGGTCGCCGATGAGATCGTCGCCGGGGTTGTCGACCGCGGACTCGACCAGGTTCAGCAGGTACCCGTTGAGCGCGTCGCGGGCAGCCTCGCGATCGGCCATCGGTGCCGACATCGTCAGCTGCACACTGCTGCACCGCTGGAAGAAGTCGTGGTCGGCGTAGGGCACGCCGAGGAGGTCGCAGATCACCAGCGACGGCAACGGCAGCGCGAACTGCGACACCAGATCGGCCGATCCCGGCCCGGCCAGCATCTCGTCGAGGAGACCGTCGACGACCTTCTGGATGGCCGGACGCATGGACTCGATGCGCTTGACCGTGAAGTACTTGATGAGCATCCGTCGCTGTCGCTGGTGCTCCGGGTTGTCCATGGAGATGAACGACCGCGTCCTGGCCTTGGTGGTGATGCGCGAGGGGTAGCCCTCGCGGCGGAAGTCCGAGCTCAGCCGCGGATCCACGAGCGCTTCACGCTGCTCCTGATACCCCGTGACCAGCCAGGCTGTCGCCCCGGTCTCGATTCGCACCCTCGACACCGGACCGTCTTCGGTCTGCTGTGCCGGCGGGTCGAACGGACACGTGCGGGCCATCGGATACTCGCGAACCTCGGACATGTAGCCTCCCTAATTAATTGCGCTCACCAACTATATCTACTCGGCAGCCGTCGGTTGTGCAACGAACACATTGCATTTCCTACATTCGCCTCCTCGTACGATTGTGCAAACAGTTGCTATCGCGAACAATCGATCTCGGGTCGGTGGCCCGACTACGAGGAAAGTGACGTGATTTCAATGCGCATCAAACAACGCGTGACAGCAGCTGCGGTGGCCGCAATGGCCTTCACCGTGCTCGCATCGACGCAGGTGACGAGCATCGCGAGTGCCGATGAGCCGTCCGGCGAATTCACCATCGGCGGACGCATCCTGGAGGCCTACAAGGCCACCGGCGGCGAACCGACGTGGGGCGAGGCCACCGGCGACGAGCGACCCGCCCTGGGTGGACGCTTCCAGACCTTTGAGAAGGACAACACCCACTTCTACTGGAAGGCGTCCGTGTCCGCCGGCGTCGCACACCCGGTCAGCGGCGCGATCTTCACCAAGTACGGAACGCTCCAGTGGGAGCGTGGGGTTCTGAAGTACCCCACCTCCAACCCGATCGCCATCCCGGAGAAGGGCGTCAAGCAGTTCTTCCAGGGCGGCAACGTCTATAGCGGCACCACCACCAAGACCTTCACGGTGTGGGGCGGGATCCTCAACAAGTATGCCGCCGCCAAGGGCCCGCTCGGGAAGCTCGGCATGCCCGTGAGCAACGAGTACCGAGTCGGTAGGAACTTCGCCCAGAACTTCCAGGGTGGCGTTCTCGTCTTCCCCTGACCCTGACCCGCACTGACGTATCGAACGCTTCGGCCACCCATCGCAGGTGGCCGAAGTTTTCGTTTCGTACCCTCATACGGACTCGACGACATGAAGGTGACTACATATGCGCATCAAAGAACGCATGACAGCGGTCGCGGTGGCCGCGATGGCCGTGGCGATGCTCGGTTCCACCCAGGTGGGCGTGGCCAGCGCCGACAAGGATTTCGGTGAGTTCAGCGTCGGCGGCCGCATCCTGGAGGCCTTCGAGGCCACCGGTGGCGTCGACACGTGGGGCAACCCGACGATGAACGAAGCCGCCGCTGCGTACGGCGGCCGGTTCCAGCGGTTCGACAACACGTCGTTCTACTGGAAGGCCGATGTCTCCGGCGGTGTCGCCCATCAGATCGGTGGGGCCATCCGTGCGCTGTGGTCGAACACGAAGACCAACGGTCAGGGCTACGAGCGCGGCCCGTTGAAGTACCCGGTCAGCGACGAACTCGCGGCGGGGACAGGCCGTAAGCAGTTCCTGCAGGGCGGCAACGTGTACTACGGCGCCAACACCGGAACGCACATCGTGTGGGGCCAGATCCTGAACAAGTACGCAGCGGCGGGTGGCCCGGACAAGCTCGGTCTCCCGGTCGGTGACGAGTACAAGGTGGGCAACCAGTTCCGTCAGGACTTCCAGAAGGGCAGGGTCGTCTGGCCCTGATCACCCCATGATCGGACGCTTCGGTCGTCTACGGGCGGCCGAAGCGTTCGGTTCGTGACCTGATCACCTCCGCCGCGTCGCGTCGTTCGATCTCCCCGAGCGCGGCGACGACCGCCGCACCCACGCGAACACAGAACGACTCGGGTTCGTCTGCGGCATCGGGCTTCTCGTCGACGACGACATCGACGAACCCGCGCTCGAACAGCGCCGCCGCACCGATCCCCTGCCCCTGCGCCATCTCCGGCGCATGGTCTGTGTCGCGGTGGACGATGAGGCTCGCCCCCTCGGGCGGCAACGGCGACAGCCATGCGTTCGCCGCGGCGACCACCCGGTCGGCCGGCATCAACGCCAGCGCCGCCCCGCCGGCACCCTCCCCGAGCAGCACCGACACCGTCGGCACGGGCAGAGCGATGAGATCGGCCAGGCACCGGGCGATCTCGCCCGCCAGACCGCCCTCCTCGGCGTCCTTCGAGAGTTCGCCACCGGGGGTGTCGATGACCGTGACGAGAGGGATGTCGAGATCGGCCGCGAGTTGCATGCCACGTCGCGCGACGCGTAGGGCCGACGGACCCAGCAACGACCCGGGCTTCTGCAGTCGGCGATCCTGACCGATGACGACCACTCCCCGGCCACCGAGTCGGACCATCGCGACCAGCAGGCCGCGATCGCTCTCGCCTTCGCCGGTGCCGCTGAGGTTCACCACGTCGTCGGCCACCGCCCGGACGAGATCACGCACCCCGGGACGGTCCTCGCGGCGGGAGGCGATCACCGCGTCCCAGGTCGTCGCGGCTGTCGTCGGGGTTTCGGAGGCCGATGTGATTGTCGCCGTGTCGATCTCGGCGGGTTCGATGCCGGCGCGATGCACCCGCAGGATCGCATCGACGAACTCCGCGAGGTTGTCCACCGGCGTCACGATGTCGACCAGCCCCTGCACCCGCAGGTTCTCGGCCTGCTGGACCCCCTCGGGGAACGCCTCGCCGTAGAGCCCCTCGTAGACGCGGGGTCCGAGGAAGCCGATGAGGGCGCCGGGTTCGGCGAGCGTCACGTGCCCGAGCGATCCCCAGGACGCGAACACGCCACCGGTGGTGGGGTGTCGGAGGTAGACCAGATACGGCAGGTGCGCGGCCTTGTGTTCGACGACCGCGGCGGTGATGCCGACCATCTGCAGGAACGCCGCCGTCCCCTCCTGCATCCGGGTGCCCCCGGACGCCGGGAGCGCGACCAGCGCTCGGCCCTCGGCGGTGGCCCGCCTGATGGCGGCGGTCATCCGGGTGCCGGCGTCTGCGCCGATCGATCCCGCGAGGAAGCCGAACTCGCTGACCACCAGGGCAACCCGATGTCCGCGGACGGTGGCCGCGCCGGTCATCAACGACTCGTCGAGACCGGTCTTCTCGCGGGCAGCGCGGAGGTCATCGGCGTAGCCGGCGTCGGATGGGCGCGCCGTGATCGGCTCGTCCCAGCTCACCCAGCTGCCGGGATCGACGATGAGATCGCGTACCTCGACCGCGCTGCGTCGTGTCATCGGATCATCATCGCAAACGCGGACCGCCCCGCCACCGACCTGCGGGTCGATGGCGGGGCGGTGTGACCGACGGTGTCGGATCTACTGCGTGAGAGCGGTCTCCGTCTTCTGTTCGGGTAGGACGTGCTCACCGGTCTTGTCGCACGACAGGGCCAGCGAGGAGATGTACTGCTTCTCTCCGTTCGGACCCGGCTTGGCCGACGCGATCATGTCGGGGCGCTCGAACTCGATACCGGTGACGCAGCACATGAGCTTGACGTCCGACGGGTTGCCGTCCTCGTCGAGCATCGGCAGGTCGATGCCGTCGTCGGTGCGCCGCAGGTAGTACTTCCCCTTGGTGGCGTAGGCGAAGATCGGCGGGAGGACAACAGCGAGAACGAGTGCCACGATCGGCGAGTACGGCTGGATGGCGTCGCCGAAGACGTGGAAGTACGTCATGATCGACAGTCCGCCGGCGATGATGACGCTGCCGAAGCCCACCGGGTTGACGTTGTAGAGCATGCCGCGACGGAACTCGGGCTGCTTGGGTGACAGCTTCAGCAAGAACTTGTTGATGGCGATGTCGGAGGCGACGGTCGCGATCCACGCGATGCCACAGTTGGCGTAGAAGTTCAGCAGGTTGTTGAGGAAGCTGAACATGTTGGCTTCCATCAGGACGATGGCGATCGCGACGTTGAACACCAGGAACACGAGGCGACCCGGGTAGGTCTTGGTGACGCGGGTGAAGCTGTTGGTCCACGCCAGCGAGCCGGAGTAGGCGTTGGTGACGTTGATCTTGATCTGGCTGATGACCACCAGGATGACCGCGAGGGTCAGCGCCAGCCAGTGCGGCATGAAGTCCTCGTAGATGGCGAGGAACTGCTCGACCGGCTGGTTGGCGACGCCGGCCTGGTCGGCGAAGTTCAGGATCAGGTAGACGGCGAGGAACAGGCCCACGACCTGCTTGATGGCTCCGAAGAAGACCCAGCCCGGGCCGGCCGCGATGACGGCGGTCCACCAGCGCCGGCTGTTCTCGGCGGTCTTCGGGGGCATGAAGCGCAGGTAGTCGATCTGCTCGGCGATCTGGGCGATCAACGACAGACAGACACCGGCGGCCAGCATGGTGCCTGCGAAGGACACGCCCTGTCCGCCCTGCGCGTCGAGACCACCACTGTAGGAGAGGAAGTCGCCGACCGCGTCGGGGTGGGTGATCAGGAGATAGAGGAACGGCAGCACCATCATGACCAGCCACAGCGGCGTGGTCCACACCTGCAGCTTGGCCAGGGTGTTCATCCCGTAGATGACCAGCGGGATCACCAGCACCGAGGACACCAGATACCCCAGCCACAGTGGGATGCCGAGACCCAGTTTGAGGCCCTGCGCCATGATCGAGCCCTCGAGGGCGAAGAAGATGAAGGTGAAGGACGCGAAGATGACGTTGGTCAGGACCGACCCGTAGTAACCGAAACCGCTTCCGCGCGTGATGAGGTCGAGGTCGATGTTGTACCGCGCCGCGTAGTAGGCCAGCGGGTAGCCGGTCAGCACGATGACGACGGCGAAGAACAGGATGCCCCACAACGCATTACCGGTGCCGTTGGCGATACCGATGTTGGCACCGATGGCGAAGTCGGCGAGATAGGCGATGCCACCGAGGGCGGAGATCGAGACGACGCCCGGCCCCCACTTGCGATAGCTCCGCGGAGCGAACCGGAGGGTGTAGTCCTCCAGCGTCTCTCGGGTGGCCGCGGCCTGCGGTCCTGTGAGAGCCGGATTCGGCTCCACTACTTCCTGGGTCATGCGCACTCCTCGATCAGCAATCGCAGATGATGTCCGCCCCCTGACGGGCAATATCGCGACGCTAGGCGCGCCGTGTATCCCGAACAGTTCGAGCATGTTTCGGGTACGAAAACTAAGACCCTTAGCCTTGCGCACCAACGCCGGGTCGCGTATGGCCAGTCATCGCGGGTGTCGTAGGCTCGTCGGTGGTCTCGACCACGCCGGACCCCACCAGCCGGCTCGAACATCGGAGTACGTGCTGTCGTCGAAGAAATCGGGTACGTCGATCCCGACGGCGACCGTGTGTCGTGGCTGTTGCTGCGGGACCGCGCGCAAACACCCCGGCATCGACCACGACAGCCAGCTCGATGTGCTCCGCGACGCGGTCGACGACGCCGCACGGGTGCGGACCAGCGATTGTCTCGACGACTGCAAGCGGTCGAACGTCATCGTGGTGTCGCCGTCGCGGGCGGGTCGGGCCAACGGCGGTCGGCCGGTCTGGCTGCAACGCGTCCTGAGCGACTCGGCGATGACCGAGGTGGGCGAATGGATGCGAGCGGGTGGGCCCGGGATCGCCGACCCGCCGCCGGAGGTCAAACGCCTCGTCTACCGACCGGGTAAGTCGGTCAAACGCCTGAAGTAGCGGTCTCGGTCAGCGACCGGTGAACCGTGGTGGCCGCTTCTCGGCGCGAGCGGTGCGTCCCTCGACGAGATCGTCACTGTCCCAGGCGCGCATCATCGCACCGACACGGTCGGCCGGGACCTCGTCGCGCGCCCCGTCACCGGCGAACACCAGCTTGTAATGCGCGAGGGTGAGCGGTGCGAGCTCGGCGATCGACGCCGCCCACGCCTGTGCCTCGGCCAGATCGCCTATGCGGTTGGCGAATCCGATGGCGTGAGCGCGGTCGGCGGTGAGCGGGTCACAACCGATGAGCATGCCGCGCGCGGTGCCGCCGCCGACCAGCGAGACGAGTCGGCGGATGGTCCATTCGTCGACGGCCACACCGATCTTGGCCGCGGGGATGCCCACCGTCGCACCGGGCGCCATCACACGGAGGTCGGCGACCATCGCCAGCTGCAGGCCCGCGCCCAGCGCGCTGCCGTTGAGCGCGGCGATGACCGGCACCGGCGATGACTCGATCTGCTGCAACGTCGCCACCAGCTTGGTGAGGAAGTTCGGGTCGTAGACCGGGCCGGACAGATCTGCGCCCGCACAGAAGGTGGCGCCCTGTCCGGTGAGCACGATGGCGCGGGTGCCTGCGTCGACCGCCTCGGCGACCGCGGCGGCCAGTCCGTCGAGAACATCGTGGTCGAGGGCGTTGCGCTTGTCCTCGCGTTGGATCTCGATGGTGGTCACGAGACCGTTTCTGCTGCTCCCGATCATGGTGGTCAGCCTAATACCCGGCGCGACGTACAGTTCGGGGCGTGACCGACGAGCGGCTCGACTGTGTGGTGATCGGCGGCGGGCAGGCAGGACTGTCGGCCGGGTATTTCCTCCGACGACGGGGACTGACCGGGCGGTTCGCCATCCTCGACCACGCCCCGAAACCCGGTGGCGCGTGGCAGTTCCGCTGGCCGACGCTCACCCTGGCCGGCGCGAACCACGTCCACGATCTCCCCGGATACGGACTCACCGAGGCCCTCGGGGTCGAATGCGACGAATGGCCCGCCGCGAGTGCCGTGCCGGACTACTTCGAGCGGTACGAGAAGAAGTTCGAACTCGACGTACGGCGGCCGGTGCACGTCAACGCGGTGCGACGTCGCCGAGGGACGGCCGACGAGTACGAGGTGCTGCTGACCGGCCCCGGGCCGGGTGGCACCCGGGTCGACTCCACCATCATCACCCGGACCATCGTCAACGCGACCGGGACGTGGGACCGGCCGTTCATCCCCTACATCCCCGGGACCGAACGGTTCGCCGGCCGCCAGCTCCACACCCACGACTACTCGGGACCGCATGACTTCGACGGACAGCGGGTGCTGGTGGTCGGAGCAGGCATCTCGGCGGTGCAGCTGCTGATGGAGATCGCCCGCACCGCGACCGACGTGACGACGTACTGGTGCAGCCGGACCCGGCCGGTGTTCACCGACGCGCCGTTCTCTCCTGAGGAGGGCCGCGAGGCCGTCGCCCGGGTGGAACGCCGGGTGCGCGCCGGACTGCCACCGACGTCGGTGGTGTCGGTGACCGGCCTGCGCACGACGCCGGCCATCGCCGCGGCGCAGGCCGACGGCATCCTCGAGTGGCTGCCGATGTTCACGCGGATAGTGGAGAAGGGCGTCCGCTTCGACGGCGTACGTCAGGACGCGCCGGCACAACTCGACGTCGACGTCATCTTCTGGTGCACCGGGTTTCGCAGCGCGCTCGACCATCTCGCGCCGTTGCACCTGCGCGCCGCGGGCGGTGGCATCACCATGACCGGGACGCTGGCGACGGTCGTCGCCGACGAGCCCGGAGTCCAGCTTCTCGGTTACGGCCCGTCCGCGTCGACGATCGGCGCGAACCGGGCAGGCCGTGAGGCGGCGCGACATGTGCGCGCCGTCCTCGACGGGGAGTCCGTCCGGACGTAGCCCGTCACCGGGTCGGGGTGCGACCGATCGCCTGACCGAACAGCGCGGCCACGTTTGCGCCGAGCTGGTCGGACAACGTCGACCACGACCGGGAATCCAGGGCCATCGAGCCCACGTCGGTCGTCGAGCACCCGGCCCTGACGGGCTTCCCGGCGAACCGCTCCCCCAGCCACAGCAGGGCGGCGGGCGCCGCTACCGGGTCGAGTGAGATGTGTTCGCTGAAGTGGTCGCGGGTGTACTGCACCCGTGCCCGGGGGTCGCGGCAGTAGGTCTTCACGAGGGTGTCCACCGGCCCGACCGGGACCAGCCAGTCGGGATGGGACTGATAGACGAACATCGGTGAGCGGGGAACCGTCTGCCCCATCCGGACCTTCGCGAGCACAGACTTCACCGTTGGGTCGCGCAGCGGGTCGCCGCCGAGGAACACACCCTTGATGTTCAGGAACGGGACGAGGACCGACTGATAGGCCAGGCATAGCGGGTTCTTGGCCGCGACTAGCGCCTTGCCGAGCGGGTTGACCCGTCGCTGCAGGATCCCGGCCAGCTCGGGGTACTCCCGACTGACGCCGATGACGCCGGCCATCACCAACCCGGCGCCGAGGTTGCCGCTGCCGAGATTCACCAGCGCCCCCAGGTCCGCGGGCACGCCGCCCTCGGCGACCCCGACGACGTTCAGTTCCGGGGCGTAGCTCTGTTGGAGCTCGGCGGCCCATCCGGTGGCGATCGCGCCGCCCGAGTAGCCCCACATGCCGACCTTCGTCGCGGTGCCGTCGACCTGCAACGGCGCGAACTGCTCCGCGGATCGGATGCCGTCCAGGACGATCCGCCCGGCCAGGGGTCCTGCGGCGAACGCGGAGTCCGGCCCCTGGTGATCGGGCACGACGACGGCCCACCCCTTGGCGACCGCGGCGACCACGTCGATGAAGTTGAGCGGGACCGTGATCGGTCCGGTCAGCGGGGACGGGATCGAGCCGGCACGCATCGCATAGGAGGGTGCGCAGTAGCTCGCCGTCGAGTCCTCGGCCATCTGGTACGACAGCAACTTCCGCGAGCCGCCCGGTGCGGCACCGCGCGGCTTGAGCACCGTCGACACCGCCGGGATCGCCTGGCCGCGGGTGTTGGTGGACCGGTAGGAGATCTGCCACGCGTCGACGTTGACCGGCAGCACCGAGACGTTGGCGAGGTTCACCCGACGCGCCGCGAGGATCTCGCCGGGCGCGGCGGCGTCGACCACGCTCTGGGGCGGGAGATAGAACCCGCGGTCGGCGTCCGGCAGCGGCGGGAACATCGGGACCGGTGCAGTCGACGGTGCGACCGGTGGGCGGGGTGCCGCGGCGGCGTCGGTGGCGACCACACCCTGTCCGACGAGCGCGATGACGCCGACCATCAACGCCACCAATCGTTTTCGACCACGAACCGTTCCCTCGCCCGACAGCAGAAACACAGATTCTCCTTTGAATCGTCATTTGGACGAGCCACAGAGCTCATCGCTCATGTGACTCACCTCACCAAGATAGAAAGAGAGTACATGGTTTCTAAGTGACGACAACCTCATCTGAGCAGGACACAGATGCCGCCGTGACCGGCCGCGGATCGGCCAGACGCTTTTATAGTTGGCGGGTGAGTTCCCCACGAGTCGCGCCCCGGCGGACACAGGCGCAACGTCGCGCGACGACCATCGGGGCCCTTCTCGACGCCGCGATCACATCGATCGCCGAGATCGGATACGCCAAGACCACCGTTGTCGAGATCGTGACGCGGGCCGGCCTGTCGCAGGGCGCGCTGTTCCGCCACTTCCCCACCCGCCTCGATCTCATGATCGCGGTGGCCCAGGAGGTCGGCGAACGTCAGATCAGCAGCTTCACCGCGGAGTTCGGCACCTCGAGCGCCGAGGCCGGCCCCAGGGACATGCGCGAGGCCGTGCTGTTGGTCCGCGACCTCGCGACCTCTGACATCAACATCGTGTTGCGCGAGTTGGCTTTCCACGCGCGGATCGACGAGGCACTGCGCACCCGCCTGAGTCCCATCCTGGAGAACTACTACGCCTCGATGACCCGGCTGGCCGACGGCATGCCCGAGCTCCGGGAGCTCAGCGCCGCGCGTCGCCGCACGTTGGTCATGGTTCTCATCGCCGCGTTCGACGGCGAGGCGCTGCGCAAGCCGCTGGCGCCCGATCCCGACGCCGACACCGCCCGCATCGACATGCTCATGCTGCTTGCCGAAAGTTACGGCGTAACGCTCTCCTGAACAAACGGTTCGTTGTCTTCTATTGACACCGTGTTGTGTTTTCCTAATACTTAGTTGCGTGAGCCCAGTACGACGTGGAGTTGCACTCCCCATCTTCAACCGCATCGGTGTCCTTCGCGCCGAGCGGCGTATGTCGCGCGCCGAGCTCGCCGAACGGGTCGAGATCAACGTCCAGTCGGTGGGGGCGTTGGAGCGCGGCGACAACTACCCCAGCCTCGACCTCGCCTTCCGGATCTGCGCGGTCTTCGACCTCCCCGTGGAGGCAGTGTTCAGCCGTCACGAGTTCGGCGCCATGTCGGCCGAGCTGTACGCGAAACGAAACGGAGCGTCATCATGAGTGATCCCAACTCGGCGATCCCCGAGCACGCACAGCCACAGGTCTGGCGCCGATACGAGAACTGGCGCGCCGTTCGGTACGAGCGCAGTATCGGTAAATACGCCGGCCGGTACCCGAACATGCGTAACCGTCGGGCCTTCCGGCGGTTGACACTGACGCTGGGGGCGTTCCTCGTGACCCTCGTCGTTGCCGGCGTGTACGCCATGTTCACCCAGCTGTGGTTCTGGATCCCGTTCGTCATCGGCCTGATCGGCACGGTCAGCACCCTGACGATATTGCGGATCGTGACCGGGTCGGTTGCCGATGCGCCCGTCTCCGCACTCGACGAGATCCAACTGGCACAGCGGAACTCGGCGCGGTCGATCGGCTACATCGTGCTGTTCAGCCTGATGTTCATCCCGTATCTGCTGTTGATCTTCCTCGGTTCGGCCATGGATCTGGTGTCCGGACAGAACGTCTACGGGATCGGGGTGCTGCTCATCAGCCTCGTTCTCGTCGGATCCTCCACCCCCACGATCCTCGTCTCCTGGTGGCAGGCCGATCCCGATCCAGACGACTTCGCCGTCGACGAGACGGTCGAGGACGACCCTGAAGAGCCTGCGGCAAAGAGCCAACCGGCGCCCGACCCGGCACCGCGAGCACCGGCCCGCGATCTCGACCCGCCGGCGCCCGCGCCCTGGTGAACCACCCATCCCCCGTTCCACCCGAGAAAGGCAGATCGTGAACGATCCACTGATCATCGACCACCTGTCGAAGCGGTACGGCAACCTGACCGCGTTGTCGGACATGACCTTCACGGTCAACGCCGGCGAGATCTTCGGCTTCGTCGGCAGCAACGGTGCCGGCAAGTCCACGACCATGCGCATCGTGCTCGGCGTGCTGTCCGCCGATTCCGGGCGAGTGCTGCTCGGCGATCGGCCAATCGACCTCGAGATGCGCCGCCAGATCGGGTACATGCCCGAGGAACGCGGCCTGTACCCGAAGATGAAGGTGGGCGAACAGCTCCGGTTCCTGGCCGAGCTGCACGGCCTGTCCTCGGCCGACGCCCGCGACAACGTCGTCCGCTGGGTCACCCGACTCGGGCTCGGCGAGCGCATCGACGACAACGTCGGCGACCTGAGCCTGGGTAACCAGCAACGCGCCCAGCTGGCGGCGGCGCTCGTGCACGAGCCGACCGTGCTGGTTCTCGACGAACCGTTCTCCGGCCTGGACCCGGTGGCCGTCGACGTGATGAGCGACGTGTTGAAAGAGAAAGCCGCCGAGGGTGTCCCGGTGCTGTTCTCCAGCCACCAGCTCGATCTCGTCCAGCGGCTGTGCGACCGCGTCGGCATCATCACCAAGGGCAGCATGCGCGCGCAGGGCAGTGTCGACGAGCTGCGTGCCGGCGGCGGGAAGACGTTGCACGTCACCGGTCCCGACACGTCCACGAGGTGGGCCGACGGACTGCCCGGCGTCATCGAGGCCGACTACCGCGGCGCCGACACGCATCTGCGCATCGACGACACCGCCGACGACCAGAGACTCCTCGCGACGGCGTTGACCCACGGACCCGTCCACCGGTTCGCCACGAGCCATCCCCATCTGACCGATCTGTTCCGAGAGGTTGTTTCAGCATGAGCACACCGAAGACCACCGGCGGGGCCACCCTCGGCCCCACCCGCGCGATCTCCCTGATCGCACGCCGAGAGATCACGACCCGCGTGCGGACCCGATCGTTCCTCATCACCAACGCACTGATGCTGGTGCTGATCATCGGCGGCCTCATCGTCGCCTCGATCTTCACCGGTGGTGACGACAAGCCCGAGAAGATCGGCATCGTCGGCACGAACGCTGCACTGTCGCAGTCGATCACCCAGGCGGGCACCCTGAGTGGCACCTCGGTGGAGATCGTCCCACTCGCCGACGCCGCGGCCGCACGCACGCAGGTGGACGCCGGCGACGTCTCGGTCGCACTGGGCACCGGAGCCGTCGGCGGACCCGCGTACACGGCGATCACGAAGGACGGCCTGTCGGGCACGTCGGAGACGATCGTGCGCACCGCGCTCGCCCAGCTCGCACAGCGCGAGGCATTGGCGCGCAACAACATCGATCCGGGTGCCTTTGGCGAAGCCCAGCAGACGGCGTCATCGCTCGATGTGACACAGACCAAGCCGGACAAGCCCGACGAGGGCCAGCGACTGGCGATCGCCTACGTCGGCGTCATCCTGCTGCTGTTCGCGATCATGACCGGTGGCGCCATGGTCTCCGCGGGGGTGGTCGAGGAGAAGACCTCGCGGGTGGTCGAGCTGCTGCTCGCCACGATCCGTCCCCTTCACCTGCTGTGGGGCAAGATCCTCGGCATCGGCGCGATCACGTTCGGACAGTTGGTGCTCCTCGGTGGCGCGGGGTTGATCACCGCATCGGTGACCGGGGTCCTCACGGTCCCCAGCGCGGCGATCTCCATGCTCGCCGCCGTGGTGGTGTGGTTCCTGCTCGGCTTCCTCTTCTTCGCCACCCTCTACGCCGCCACGGGAGCGATGGTGTCCCGTCAGGAGGAACTCGGGTCGACCACGGCGCCGCTGACCATCCTGTCGATCGGCGTGCTGTACGCCGGGATCTTCGGCATCAACTCGCTCGACTCCTCCTTCATCAAGGCACTCAGCTGGATCCCGCCGTTCTCGGCCTCGCTGATGCCGATGCGCATCGCCGCCGGCGAGACCAGCACCCTCCAGGTGGTGGGGACCATCGTCATCATGATCGCCGCGTGCCTGGCCGCCGTCTGGGTCGCGTCCCGCGTCTACCAGCGGTCGATCCTGCGGACCGGGTCGAAGGTGAGCTGGTCGGAGGCCCTGCGCGGGTCGCGCGCCACCGAGAAGTCGACACCGACCCCGGTCGGCTGAGCGGATGAGATCGGCGTAACCGTCGGGTAACACCGCAGCAACGCGCGCGGCCTAGCGTCGCGCTCATGGTTGACCTCGCCCCGCAGTCCGGTGCCCGTCCCCCAGGGACGGGCATCGACATCAGCGGCCTCACCAAGGTGTTCGGCAGTCGCTCGAAGACGGTCACCGCGCTCGACGACGTCACCCTGAAGACCTCCGAGGGATCGTTCCTCGCGCTCCTCGGGCCGTCCGGATGTGGCAAATCCACCGTGCTGCGTGTTCTCGCCGGTCTCGAGGCGGCCACCTCGGGGACCGCCCTGATGAACGGGCGCTCGCCCAAGGAGCTGCAGGGCGATCACGGCCTGGGCATCGCGTTCCAGGACTCGGCGCTGTTGCCGTGGCGCAGTGTGGAGGCCAACATCAAGCTTCCGCTGCAGGTGGCCGGACTCCCTGCCGACGACGCGCTGATCGCCGAGCTGATCGAGCTCGTGGGTCTGAACGGGTTCGAGAAGGCCAAACCCGCCACGTTGTCCGGCGGTATGCGTCAACGGGTCTCGATCGCACGGGCGCTCGTCATGCGGCCCACGGCGTTGCTGCTCGACGAACCGTTCGGGGCCCTCGACGACATGACGCGGCAGCGCCTGAACATCGAACTGCTGCGGATCTGGACCGAGAAGCCGGCCACCACCCTGATGGTCACCCACGGCATCGCCGAGGCGGTGTTCCTGTCCGACGAGGTCGCGGTGATGAGCCCACGTCCCGGTCGGATCATCGAGATCCTGCCCATCGACCTCCCCCGCCCCCGGGTGCCGGAGATGATGCGCACACCGGAGTTCCACGGGCTGCACGATCACCTCAGCGGCCTGTTGTTCGGCCGCTCGCAGGCGCCCGCCGATCTCGCACACGCGGACGGCGCCGGATGACCGGACTCCGAACGTTCGGGTCACGCTGGGGTGCAGGCGCTCTGGGACTCGTGTCGGTCGTCGCGTTGTGGTGGATCGCCGGTGTGTTCGCGTGGTTCAAGGGCACCATCCCGACTCCGTTCGCCGTGTTCCGCGCCATCGGCGAGCAGGGATCGGAGTTCTACTCCACTAACTTCACCCCGACCATCGAGCTCGCCCTGCGCGGCTTCCTGTGGGGCAATCTGTTGGCGATCGTGCTGGCCCTGTTGGTCGTCATCATCCCGTTGATCGAGGGCCTGGCAACACAGTTGGCCATCATCAGCTACTGCACACCGCTGATCGCCGTCGCACCCATCGTGCAGGTCGCGTTCGCCGAGGTGCAGACCATGATCGTGTTCCTCGCCGCCATCTCGGTCTTCTTCACGACGATGATCGGCACCCTCACCGGCCTGCGCTCGCCACAGCAGGCCAGCCTCGACCTGGTCCGGGTGTACGGCGGCGGCGCCGTGTCCCAACTCGTCCGCGTCCGACTCATCGCCGCGGTACCGAACATCCTGGGAGCCCTGAAGATCGCGGCCCCCGCCGCGGTGCTCGGTGCGGTGCTGGGCGAGTTCCTGTCGATGCCGGAACAGGGCATCGGCCCGGCGCTGATCCTCGCCCAGCAGCAGGCGGCCATCCCCCAGGTGTGGGCGATCGCGCTGCTCACCGGGGTCATCGCCGGTATCGGCTACGGCGTCGTGGCTGCGGTCTCGGTGTTCGCGACGCGGTGGTCCACCGGGAACGCGGTGCTCGCATGACCACCCGGCACCCCGTCCTCACCGCGACCGCGAAGTTCCTCGGCGCGCTGCTGGGTTCACTCGTCCTGATCCTGGTGATCTGGTCGCTGTTCCTGCTCGCGTTCCCCGACATCGGTCCGATCATCGGCCGCACCCCGATCGACGTGTTCAGCTATCTGTTCACCGGAGCCGACGCGTCGACCCAGCGCTCCGACATCCTCGGCGACCTGTGGATCACCCTCGCTGACACCGCGATCGGATTCGTCACCGGGATGATGGCCGCGGTCGTCGTCGCCGCGGTGTTCGTGATGTTCCGACCGGCCGCGCAGACGTTCATGCCGATGGCGATGCTGTTGCGGTCGGTGCCGCTGGTCGCGATGACGCCGTTGATCACGATGATCGTCGGGCGCGGTCCCGCGTGCATCGCGGTGATGGGCGGGATCATCGTGTTCTTCCCGGCCCTGGTGATGATCATGACCGGGCTGAACAACGCGCCTCGGCAGATCAGCGACGTGATCACCGCCTACGGCGGGACGCGACTGACCACGATGCGGATGGCCGCCCTGCCGTCCGCGGTGCCCGCGCTGTTCGCCGCGGCGAAGATCTCGGTGCCCGGCGCCATCATCGGCGCGACCGTCGCCGAATGGTTGGGCACCAACAAGGGTCTGGGCGCGAGCCTGCAGCAGGCTCTCCCCGCCGCCGCCTACGACGAACTGTGGGCCTCGGTCGTCGTCATCACCGTCAGCTCGATCGTCCTGTACGCGATCGTCGGCGTCATCGAGAAGATCGTCCTCGCCCGGATGGGCACCGAACCGACATGAGGAGCCACCCATGACCCACACCTTCGACCGCCGCTCGTTCCTGCGGTACTCCCTCATTGCCGGCGGCGCCGTCGGAACCGTGGGCGGGGCAGGTGTTCTCGCCGCCTGCAGCTCGGGTTCGTCGTCGTCGAGTTCGGACGGGGTGAAGGTCCAGCTGTCCTGGATCAAGAACATCGAGTTCGCCGGCGAGTACCACGCGCTGTCCAACGGCTACTACAAGGCGGCCGGACTGAGCGATCCCGAACTCATCACCGGGGGCGGTGCGGGAACCGGTGTGGAGACCGGGCTGACGTCGAACAAGGTGTGGATCGGCATGACCGCGCCGCAGCTCACCGCCCCGGTGATCCTCAAGGGCGCCAAGCTCAAGACCGTCGCCGCGACGTACCAGAAGAACCCGTTCTGCATCATGTCCGACGCCAAGCGGCCCATCAACACGCCGGCCGACATGAAGGGCAAGAAGATCGGCGTCCAGGCCTCGAACGAAAACGTCTTCCGTGCGCTGCTGACCGCGAACAACCTCTCCGAGAGCGACGTCGAGAAGATCACCGTGCAGTACGACCCGACGCCGCTGACCAAGGGCGAGGTGGACGGCTGGGTCGCCTACAGTACGAACGAACCGATCACTCTGGCCACCAGCGGTTTCCCCACCGCCACCCTGCTCTTCGCCGACCACAACCTGCCGTTGGTCGCCGAGACGCTGGTCGTGCGACAGGAGACCATCGACAACGAGCGCGACAAACTCAAGAAGTTCCTCAAGGCCGAGGTCCAGGGCTGGAACGACGCGGTTGCCGATCCGCAGAAGTCGGCGGAGCTCGCGGCCACCGTCTACGGCAAGTCGCTGAAGCTCGACATCACCGATCAGACCAAGGAGGCCACCGCGCAGAACGAACTGGTGGTCTCCGCCGACACCAGGGCGAACGGCCTGCTGACCATGACCGACGCCCTGATCGCCCAGAACATCGAGGCGTTGGCCAAGGCCGGCTACACCATCGCCGCGGCCGACATCTTCGACATGTCGGTCCTCAGCGAGGTCTACGCCGAGAATCCGGACCTGAAGAAGACGGTCTGACGGATCCGAGGACCGGACACGACCGACCCACCGGATCCCGGTGGGTCGGTCGCCGCGCTCTACTTCAGGCCGGGCAGCGGTACCCCGCGCTTGACGAGCTGATCGACGCGGTCGGGTGAGGCGTCCTCCCACTTCCCGACGTAGTTGAACAGCGCGCCGCCACCCAGGCTCGGGGTGACCCACCGTCGCGACTGGTACTGGTAGCGGTACTTGACCGCGGTCTCGGGACCGTAGGGGGTCGCGACCGTTCGGGTGCCGTCCGGCACCGCGCCGACCACACGCAGCTGGTAGCGGTCGCCGACCCCGACCTCGAGGCTGCCGCCCTTGCCCGGCTTGGTGATCGACCCACCGCGGTAGGTCGATTCGGTTTCCCGCTCCTCGGGTACGGGACCCTGCACCCCACCCTTGGTGATCGGGTTGGGGGTGATGAGGTCACCCGAGAGCTTGCCGGTGGCAGCGTCATTGGCATCCGGGTCGATCGTGCGCGGGGTGGACCGCGGGTCACCGCCGGAGAACGGACCGTTCTGCCCGGGCGCGATGTCGAAGACCCGCTCGGTTCCCGTCCGGTTCGGCACGGACATCGACGGTGTCGTTCCCGGCATCACCACCGAACCGGGTAGGTCCGGCGTGCCACCGACACTGCGTACATCCACCGTCGGCGGCGTCGGTCGCTGCGGCGCGACTGGTGCGGTCGGTTGCACCGCGGCCTGCTCCGGCTGCGGTGCCTGCTGCTCCGGTGCTGTCGGCTGGGGTGCCGCCTGCTGCGGCGGCGGTGGCGTAGCCGGCTGTTGCGGTGCCGCCGCACGCGCCTGCGGCCGACCGCTCGACTCCCCCGAGCCGGTTCGTGCCGAGCCCTGGCCGGGCGTCCGCGACGGTGTCAGGCTGTTGTTCTGCACCGACGTCTGCGGTTTCCGGGTGAAGTCGGCACGTCCCCGGTTGGTCTGTGCCTGAGGGGCAGTCGAGACGTGACCGGGCACGCTCTTGTGCGGACTCCGATCGGGTTCGGCGCCCCGGCGGACGTGGTTGTCGTTGTTCGTGCCGCCGGGCGTGCTCTTGTGCGGTCCGCGATCGGGGGCCGCCGTGGCGGCTCCCACCGGCAGGCCGATGGCCAGCGTCAGCGCGACGCCGCAGGCTGCGGTCGCGCGAGCGACGTGGCGTCCCCGATGTGTTCGTGATCGTGTGGTCGACAATGTGTACTCCTTGTCATCGAGATGCGAATGAAGGTCGTGCGAGGGATTGGATGCGGCCAGGGCGTGTCGATGTTCCCGAGATGTCGCACCGAACTCCTGTGGACCCACTGCGACCTGTGGACAACCTCGGTGAAGTCACTGTGCAACAGCTGAACTGTCCGATTCGCTCGATATTCTGGGATCATGTTCGCGGGGGTGGATGTCAGCATGGTCGACGACCAGTTGGCGTCGTCGCATGCCGCTGACACGGTCGCTCTGCTCCGCCAGACCCGTCGGGCCGAGAACCGCTGCGCCGCAGCCAAGGTGTTCACCGCGCGTCGACTGTTCGACCTGCGCCGCACCGAGATTGCCCAACAAAGGCACCGCGCGGTGTTCGGACACATGGGCGACAAGGGCGCCACCATCGAGGTCGCCACCACCTTGAAGGTGTCCACCGGGGTGGCCTGGACGTGGATCGAACTGGCCGCCCAACTCGACGATCTGCCCGACCTGCGCGACACCTTCTACCGCGGCGACATCGACCTCGCCCGCGTACGGACCATCGCCGACGCTGCTGCCCACCTCGACGAGATGGTCCGCAAGATCATGGAGTCCGCGGCGCTGGAGATGGCCGACCAGGCGATGTCGACCCGCGAGATGCGCGACCGCCTCGACACGTTGTTGATCGAGATCGACCCCGACCAGGCCGCCGCCGAACGCACCGACTTCGAACGCAACCAGAAGGTCTCCATCCGTCCCGACCGGCACGGACATTCCACCCTCGACGCCTGCATACCGGCCGACCTCGGCGCGGAACTCGAAGCCGCCATCACCGGTCTGATCGCCGGTATCTGCGACGCCGACCCACGCACCATCGGTCAGCGCCGCGTCGCCGCGGTCCGCGCGATCACCCGGCACCAGACCGCACTGGACTGCCAGTGCGGCAGCGACGACTGCTTGTCGGCCACCACGAAGCCCGGCGAACCCGGCACAGACATCGCGCCCGAACACCCGCACGTGATGGTCCATGTCGACGCCGCCACCCTCGCCGGGATGACCGGTGCGATGGTCCCTTACATCGAGGGCCAGGGCCCGATCGACCCCGACTACGCACGCCTGCTCGCCACCGACGCGACCTGGCAGGGACTGTTCGACGACGCAACCACAAAGCCCTCGACCACCGATGCATCGGCGACCGGGTTTCGGCATGGGAAGCGCCGAACCGCGGGAGTCATGCGCGGCGGACCACCCGACGCCGCTCTCCGGTACACGCCCTCACAGTCGCTGCGTGACTGGATCATCTGGGCCGATCAGACCTGCCGATTCCCCGGCTGCGACCACCCGGCCCCCACCTGCGACATCGACCACACGATCCCGTTCGACCACACCAACCCGTCCGCGGGTGGCTGGACTGTGCGCATCAACCTCGCCGCGCTATGCCGACTCCACCACCACGCCAAGACCGTCGGACTCTGGCAGGCCACGATGCACCCCGACCGTACGATCACCTGGACCAACCCCCAGACCGGCGAACAGATCGTCAGCTATCCGCGGCACTGAAATGTGCAAACGGGCTAGGAGAACTGACGGACCCCTGCCGGTCGGGGCGCGAGCCGCACGAGCTGTGTGACGTGCTCGGGTGACAACTCATCCAGGCTCGTCACGCCGAGCAACCGCATCGTGCGGGTGATCTGTTCGCTCAGGATCTCGATGGCCCGGTCGACCCCCGCCTCACCACCGGCCATCAAGCCGTAGAGATAGGCCCGCCCGACGAGGGTGAAGTCGGCGCCGAGTGCGATGGCCGCGACGATGTCGGCGCCCGACATGATGCCGGTGTCGAGGATGATCTCGGTGCGCCCACCGAGCTCGGTGGCGACCTCCGGGAGCAGGTGGAACGGGATCGGCGCCCGATCCAGCTGTCGACCGCCGTGATTCGACAGGATGATGCCGTCCACCCCCAAGTCGACGACGGCCCGTGCGTCGGCGATCGTCTGAATCCCCTTGACCACCAACTCTCCGGGCCACTGCGATTTGATCCAGGCGAGGTCGTCGAAGGTCACGGTCGGGTCGAACATGGTGTCCAACAGCTCGGCGACGGTCCCCGACCATCGATCCAGCGAGGCGAACGCCAACGGCTCGGTGGTGAGGAAATCGATCCACCACTGCGGGCGCGGCAGCGCGTTGAGGACGGTCGCGGGCGTGAGTGCGGGCGGTATCGACATCCCGTTGCGCTTGTCCCGCAGACGCGCGCCGGCCACCGGGACATCGACGGTCACCAGCAACGTGTCGTATCCGGCAGCCGCGGCGCGCTCGACCAGCGCCATCGACTTGTCGCGGTCCTTCCACATGTAGAGCTGAAACCAGTTACGCCCATGCGGGTTGGCGTCGCGCACGTCTTCGATGGACGCGGTGCCCATGGTCGACAGCGAGAACGGGATACCCGCACGCGCGGCGGCCCGTGACCCGGCGTACTCGCCCTCGGTCTGCATCATCCGCGTGAAGCCCGTGGGCGCGATCCCGAACGGCATGCTCGAACTGCCGCCGAGGATCTGGCAGCTGGTATCCACGGTGGAGACATCGCGCAGGATCGCCGGGTGGAACTCGATGTCGCGAAACGACTGTCGCGCCCGCTCGATGGACAGCTCGGCCTCGGCGGAGCCGTCGGTGTAGTCGAACGCGGCCTTCGGCGTGCGCCGCTTGGCGATCCTGCGCAGATCCTCGATCGTCAACGCAGCGTCCAGGCGGCGACGCTTGGCGTTGAACTCCGGCTTCTTGAACTGCATCAGCGGGGCGAGGTCGGCGACCTTGGGTACCCGACGTTTCATTCCACACACCTTCCGGTCGCCCCGAGGACTCCAACGTATCGAAGGCACACGCCTGTCGGGGCTGCCCGATCAGACGGTTTCGAGATCGCACCGCCCCGAGGCGGCACGCTGCTGGTCAGCCGACGCCGGTGACGGTGAGGAAGATCAGCGCGATGTTGAGCAGCACCACGACGACCGAGATCGCTATGGCGATGAGTCGCAGCGGCGCGGCGTCGGTGAACTCCCCCATGATCTCGCGGTCGCGGGTGAGCCGGCCCAGCGGGATGATCGCGAACGGGATGCCGAAGCTCAGCACCACCTGACTGATGACCAGCGCCCAGGTGGGGTCCACCCCGCTACCGAGCACGACGAGCGCCGGGATCAGCGTGATGAGGCGACGGACGAACATCGGGACCCGAATCTCGAGCAACCCCTGCATGATCGACGCACCGGCGTAACAACCGACCGACGTCGACGCGAGTCCCGAGGCGAGCAGGCCGACGGCGAAGACCGTCGCCATCACCGGCCCCATCGCGTCGCCGACCGCACGCTGGGCCCCCTCGATGGTGTCGGTGCCGTCCTTGCCCTGCAGGTTTTGCGCCGCGAGCAACAGCAGCGCGATGTTGACCGCACCGGCGATCACCAACGCCACCAGCACATCCCACCGGGTGGCCTTGACCAGTCGGCGGCGACGGGCGATGCTCGGGCTGAACCCGTGACGGTCGACCACCAGCGCGGAGTGGAGATAGATGGCGTGGGGCATCACCGTGGCGCCGAGCATGCTGGTCGCCAGCAGCACGGTGTCGGTGCCCTGCAGACGGGGCACGAGGCCGCCCAGGACGTTGCCCGCCGACGGCGGGTTGACCACGAGCCCGGCGAGGAATCCGACGACGATGATCAGCAGCAGTCCGGCGATGATCGACTCGAAGGTCCGCTGGCGGTTTCGGGACTGAAAAGTCAACAGCCCCATCGAGATCACACCGACGATCACCCCGCCGAGCAGCAGCGGGAGGTCGAACAGCAGGTGCAGCGCGATGGCGCCACCGATGACCTCGGCGATGTCGGTTGCGGCGGCGACGATCTCGGCCTGCGCCCAGAACGCGAGCCGGTGCTTGCGCTTGAGGCGCGACCCGATCAGGGACGGCAGCGTCTTGCCCGTGACGATCCCGAGCTTCGCCGACTGGTACTGGATGACCACCGCCATCGCGCAGGCCATCACCAGCACCCAGACGAGGAGGAACCCGTACCGGGCGCCCGCGGTGATGTTGGCCGCGACGTTGCCCGGGTCGACGTAGGCGATGGCGGCGACGAACGCGGGCCCCAGGAGCGCTACACCGGCGAGCCGTCGCGCCGGTCGACCGGGCTTCTCGCCGGTCTCGGGTGCCACGGGGGGAGCTGCCATTCGAACAATCTCGCACACCGGCCGAGTTTCTTCAACTCGAACGAATATTATTCTTCGGGCACCCGAACTCTGCTGCTCAGCTCACTTGCCGGAGACCTGCCCGTAGCGCCGCAGGGCCTCCTCGCGCTCAGCCTTGTGGTCCACCAGGGGCTCGGGGTAATCCGACGGCCGACCGTCCTTCAGTTCGTGGACCGCCTTGCCCTCGACGTCGGCGAGCTCGGGCACCCAGCGCCGGACGTAGTCGCCACTCGGGTCGAACTTGAGTCCCTGGGTGGTCGGGTTGAACACCCGGAAATACGGCGACGCGTCGGTCCCGCAGCCGGCGGTCCACTGCCACCCGTGCTGGTTGCTGGCGAGGTCGCCGTCGATGAGCTGGTCGAGGAACCAGCGGGCGCCCCACTGCCAGGGCACGTGCAGGTCCTTGACGAGGAACGACGCGACGATCATCCGGACGCGGTTGTGCATGAAGCCCGACCCCGACAGCTGCCGCATCCCGGCATCGACGATCGGGAAGCCGGTCTTGCCCGCCTTCCAGGCGTCGAACGCCTCGTGGGCCGCTTTGTCCTCGTCGACCTCGATCGCGTCGAAGCTCCGGTTCCAGTTGTGCCACGCGCTGTGCGGCCACTCCCGCAGCACCGAGGCGTAGAAGTCGCGGAACCCGAGTTCGCGCAGGTACGCCGTTGCACCCTCCTTGTGGTCGGTGTCCTTCTCGAGTTCGGTGAGGTCGGCGAGCATCGTGCGCGGGTGGATGTTGCCGAACTTCAGGTATGCCGACATCCGGCTGCTGGCATCGAGATCGGGCCGGTTGCGGGCGTCGTCGTAGTCCTCCACCGAGTGCTGGGAGTAGTCCCCGGCGCCCTGGCGAAACTGCTTCCAGCGCTTCTTCGCCGCGTCCTCCCCCGCCGGGATGGAGAGCTCGACGTCGACGTCGGGGATGTCGACGGCGTGCACGTCCGACGATCCGGTTCCGACGACCTCCTTCGGGTCGATCCAGTCCGCCGACTTCGCGCTCGATCGCGCCGGGGAGTGCCATCCGTGCTCGCGCCACGCGCGGAAGTACGGGGTGAACACCTTGTACGGCTCACCGTCGTTCTTGGTGACCCGCCCCGGGGTGACCGCGAACGACGACCCGGTCGCGTGCAGCTCGATGTCACCCAGTTCCTCCTCGACCCGTGCGTCGCGGGCGACGCCGTAGGGGGCGTGGTCGGCCGAGATGTGCACCGAGTTCGCGCCGATGGCCTTGGCGATCTTGGGTATCTGGTTCTCCGGCTTACCCCGAACCACCAGTAGTCGCCCGTCGAGCTTCTCGTCGAGTTCCCGAAGCGAGTCGTAGAGGAACTTCAGCCGTCGGTCACCTGCGGTCTTGACCAGCCACGGGTCGAGGACGAAACACGCCAGCACACGGTCGGCGGAATCGGCGGCGGCGAGCAACGACGGGAGGTCGGACAGACGCAGGTCGCGGCGGAACCAGAGCAGAGAAGTGGAGGAACTCATGCATCCATCCTGCCTGGTGCCTCGCCGCAGGCTGTCACCATCGGCCGATCGACGGCCGGCCCCAGGCACAATGGGGCCATGACCGAACAGATCGCAACGTCCGACAGCGGGAACGACGTCAGCGTCCTCGTGGTCGACGACGATCCCGACGTCCTGAACTCGCTGGAGCGCGGCCTGCGCCTGGCCGGGTTCGACGTCAGCACCGCGACCGGCGGCGCGGAGGCCCTGCGGTCGATGACGCTGCGCCGCCCCGCCCTGCTGATCCTCGACATGAACATGCCCGGCCTCGACGGCGTCGGCGTCGTCACCGCGTTGCGCGCCCTCGGCGACGACATCCCGGTCTGTGTGCTCTCGGCCCGGACCTCGGTCGACGACCGCATCGCCGGACTCGAGGCCGGCGCCGACGACTACCTGACCAAACCGTTCGACCTCGGCGAGCTCATCGCCCGCATCAAGGCCCTGCTCCGCCGCCGACCGTCGTTGGTGCCCGAGACCGACCGGGCCGACAGTGCCGACGACCACCTCGCCTTCGATCACCTGCGGGTCGACATCCCGGCCCGGCTGGTCTACAGCGGCGACCACGCCGTCGACCTCACGCGCCGCGAGTTCGAACTGCTCGTCGTGCTCGCCGAGCACCCCGGGATGGTGCTGAGCCGGACCCAGTTGCTCAGCCAGGTCTGGGGATACGACTTCGCCGCCGACACCAACGTCGTCGACGTCTTCATCGGCTACCTACGCCGCAAGCTGGAGGCGAACGATCAACCCCGCATCATCCAGACGGTGCGGGGGGTCGGGTTCGTCCTCCGGAGATCGGCGTGAGCGCGTGATCGGCGTGCGCAGGCGGCGACGCTCTCCCTCGCTGCGCACCCGCGTCACGGTGGCCGCCGCCCTGGTCACCGTCATCATCGTCGGACTGGTCGGTGCGGTCGCCTGGACCCAGGTCCGGACCAGCGGTTACCGCGAACTCGACGCCCGCGTCGACACCCTCTCGGCGGCAATGCAACCCAGCATCTCCAACCCCAACTCGACGACCATCGCCGACAACGTCGCGTCCGGCTCGCTCGCGACCACGCGGGTCGGTGCGCTCGCCCTGTTCAGCACGCCCACGCAGATCCCACAACAGAGCGTCGGCATCCGCGACACCTCGATCAACAACACGAAGTACCGCGTCAAAACCGTCTCGGTACTGGACAATTCGATCCTCAACGGCGGCGCCAACATCTCGGTGGCCGTACCGCTCAAACCCACCCTCGACCGCATCGACGGACTCCGCCGCGGTCTGCTGCTCATCGGGTTGGCCGCTGTGGTCGCCTCGGCCGTACTCGCCTGGCTACTCGGAGGATTGGCCATCCGTCCGCTGCGCCGCCTGGCCAAACACACCGAGGCGTTGCCGGTCGACGCAGGCCCCGAGGACCCCGAACGTGCTGCGCTGCACACCGTTCGCGGCGCCCGCGAGGCCGAGGAGATCGCCGCGGCGATGAACTCGCTGCTCGGTCGCGTCGACGACGAACGGGCGCGGACCCAGGAGGCGTTGACCACCGCGCGCGACTTCGCGTCGGTGTCGGCGCATGAGCTGCGGACCCCGCTGACCGCCATGCGTACCGACCTCGAGGTCCTCGACACCTTCTCCCCCGACGCCGCGTCCCGCGCCGAGATCATCACCGACCTCCGACGGTCACACGGACGGATCCTGGAAACGCTTGCGTCGCTGGAAAACCTGGCCCAGGGCGAGCTCGGCGGCCGCGACCGGGTGCGGATGGACGTCGTCGACATCCTCGACCGGGTCGCGACCGAGTCGGCCGCCCGCCTGCACGGCGTGAGTCTCTCGCTCGACGGTGACCAGTCGGTGCCGGCCATGGTGGTGGAGACCGGTATCGCGATGGCGGTGCAGAACGCGGTGATCAACGCGGTCCGGCACGGACAGGCCACCGAGGTCCGGCTCTCCGCGCACCCGTTCGGCGACCGTGGCGGTGCGGTGATCTGGGTCGACGACAACGGTCGCGGTATCCCTCCGACCGATCGGGCGCGCCTGTTCGGGCGCTTCGAGCGCGGCACCACGACCGCCTCCGGGTCCGGTCTCGGACTCGCTCTCATCGCACAGCAGGCGACGCTGCACCGCGGCACCGCCGAGCTGTCCGACAGCCCCCTCGGCGGCACCCGACTGGCCATCACCATCGACGCATGGACCTGACATGTCCGATTTTCCTCGCTACGGTGGATCTCGGGCCCGAGGTGCCGCTGCAGCTACGCCGGTGTCGCACTCGATGAGCCCGTACCCCGCGAGGAGGCACACATGAGTTCGCGATTCACACGTATCAAGTTGGGCGCCATCACCCTGGGGATCGGCGCAGCCGCGCTGGCCGTACCCGCGACCGCATCCGCAGCGCCGGTCACCACCCCCGTACCGGGCACCAATTGCACTCTCGGGCAGGTCGAGCGGTCGATCGACGCCAACGCCCCCGAGGTCTCGCGATACCTGGACAACCCGCGCATCCGGTCCGAGTTCGAGCGGATCGTGACCCTGCCCGACGGTGCCCGCCGCGCCGAGGCCGAGCGGTACCTCGATCGCTACCCGCAGCTGCGGCAGTACCGACCGGCGATCGAGAAGCGCATCGGGGTCATCGAGCGGACCTGCAGCCGCTTCTGAGAGACCGGGTCAGAGCAGGTCGCGGCCGAGTGAGGCCGCCCCGACGATGCCCGCGTCGTCACCCAGCGCCGAGACCGCGAACCGACGGTCTGGGTTGGGTTGCAGAACCCATGGTGCAGTGGCGGTCTCGATGCGATCGGCCAGATCCTGGCCGAGCTTTTCGGCGAGGCCGCCACCGACCACGACCAGGTCGAGATCGAGGATGTTGAGTGTCGATCCGATCGCGACGCCGAGTGCGTCGATCGCGGTGTCGAACAACGACACCGCGAGTTCGTCGCCGGAGTCGAGCGCTTTCTTCCACACCTTCGAGGTGATCTTGGTCTTGCCGAGTTCGTCGCGGATGTCGAACAGGCTCGTCGTCCGGCCCGCCTCCACCATGTCTGCGGCAGCGGTCTCCATCGACCGACGGCCCGCGTAGGCCTCGACGCACCCGCGCCGACCGCAGCCGCACAGAGCGCCGCGTTCCTGCACGACCACGTGGCCGATCTCGCCTGCGGCACCGCGGGATCCGTTGAACGGACGGCCGTCGACGATCAGTGCACCGCCGATGCCGGTGCCCATCCAGAGTCCGAGCACGTTGTCCGCGCCCTCGGCCGCGCCGGCCAGCCACTCTCCGAGCAGACCGACGTTGGCGTCGTTGCCCAGGGCGACCGGGATGCCGAGCGCTTTGCCGAGTTCGTCACCGATCTCGACCTTTTCGTGCCAGTTGGAGAGATTGGGGACCGTGAGGACGTCGCCTTTGTGGACGACGCCGGGGATCCCGACACCCACGGAGACCGGGTCGGCGTCGAACGACGACACCAGGTCAGCGATGGTGGAGAGCACCGCGTCCGGTCCCTCGGTGGGGGTGTTCGCCTTCGCGCGGTCGACGACCTTGTGATCGGCGTCGACCAGTCCGACCTCGATGTTGGTTCCCCCGACATCGACGCCGGCAACGAGCTTTTTAGCCGACACCGAGCAGATCGATCACGAACACCAGGGTCTTGCCGGACAGGCGGTGTCCGGCGCCCGCGGGGCCGTAGGCGAGCTCCGGCGGCACGGTGAGCTGACGACGACCGCCCACCTTCATGCCGGGGATGCCCTCCTGCCAGCCCGGGATCAACCGGTCGAGCGGGAAGTTCGCGGACTGGCCGCGGTCCCACGACGAGTCGAACTCCTCGCCGGTGTCGAACTCGACGCCGACGTAGTGCACGTCGACCAGTCCGTGGGCGATCGCCTCGTCGCCGTCACCGACGACGATGTCGGTGGCCACCAGGTCGGTCGGAGCGGGGCCCTCCTGGAAATCGACGGTGGGCTTTTCTTCTTGGGGCTTACTCAACTCAACGGTCTCCCATAGCTGTGAAGTCGCGCTCGGTGTATCCGGTGTAGATCTGCCGCGGACGGCCGATCTTGGTACCGGGGTCGGCATTCATCTCCTGCCAGTGCGCGATCCAGCCCGGCAGGCGGCCGAGAGCGAAGAGCACGGTGAACATGCGCGTGGGGAATCCCATGGCGCGGTAGATGAGTCCGGTGTAGAAATCCACGTTCGGGTAGAGCTTGCGCTCGATGAAGTAGTCGTCGTGCAGGGCGACGTCCTCGAGACCCTTGGCGATGTCGAGCAGATCGTCTGTGACACCGAGGGTTTGCAGGATCTTGTCCGCGGTCTCCTTGACGATGGCCGCGCGCGGGTCGTAGTTCTTGTAGACCCGGTGGCCGAAGCCCATGAGCTTGACCCCGGCCTCCTTGTTCTTCACCCGGTTCATGAAGTCCTTGGTGTCGCCACCGTTCGCCTTGATGTCGTCGAGCATCTCGAGCACGGCCTGGTTGGCACCGCCGTGCAGCGGGCCCCAGAGTGCGTTGATGCCACCGGAGATCGACGTGAACAGGTTGGCCTGCGACGAACCGACCAGCCGCACCGTCGACGTCGAGCAGTTCTGCTCATGATCGGCGTGCAGGATGAACAGCATGTCGAGGGCCTTGACGACCTCGGGATCGACCTCGTAGGGCTCGGCTGGGAAACCGAACGTCATCCGCAGGAAGTTCTCCACGAGGCTCAGCGAGTTGTCCGGGTACAGGAACGGCTGTCCGGCCGACTTCTTGTACGCGTACGCCGCGATGGTCGGGAGCTTGGCCAGCAGACGGATCGTCGACAGCTCGACCTGCTCGGGATCCTTCGGATCGAGCGAATCCTGGTAGTAGGCGCTCAGCGCGTTGACGGCGCTGGAGAGCACCGGCATCGGGTGGGCGTTGCGCGGGAATCCGTCGAAGAACCGCTTGAGGTCCTCGTGCAGCAGGGTGTGGCGCTGGATCCGGTTGGTGAAGTCGTCGAGCTCACTCGGGGTCGGCAGCTCGCCGTAGATCAGCAGGTAGCTGACCTCGATGAACGTCGACTGCTTGGCGAGCTGGTCGATCGGGTACCCGCGGTAGCGCAGGATGCCCGCGTCACCGTCGATGTAGGTGATCGCCGACTTGGTGGAGGCGGTGTTGACGAAACCACCGTCGAAGGTCGTGAGCCCGGTCTCGGAGAGGAACTTGCCGAGGGCGACGCCGGAGCTGCCCTCTGTCGCCTCGACGATGGGGAGATCGAGCTCGCCACCCGGGTAGGTGAAACGTGCGGACTGGGCTGTCGAATCGTTGGACGACACTGCTTCGGCGGACACTCGGGCCCCTTTTCGAATGGCTGGAACGGTCTTGTGAACCGGTTGACAAGGGTGTACTTAAGCCTGAGAACAACCTAGTCGCTCGTGAGCTCGCCCGCCCACGGAGGGTCGGCGCCGGCCCTGGAGACGGTGATCGCCGCGGCCCGCGCCGCGTAGGTGAGGGCGTCGCGCCAGGCGCCGTCGTCCATCGACCGCACCTCGTCCTGACCGAGGGCCCCGTGGCCACCGAGCCAGTGCAGCAGGGCGCCCACGACGGTGTCGCCCGCGCCGATCGTGTCGACGGGGGTGACGGTGGGCGCGGCGACGTCGACGGTTCCGGTCGCGGTGGTCACCGAGATGCCCTTTCCGCCCCGGGTGACCACGACCGCACCGACACCCGCGGCGAGCCAGTCACCGGGGTGGGATCCGTTGGGGCCCTGCCCGAGCCACTCGGCGTCGTCGTCGGAGACCTTCACGATGTCGATCGACGGCAGCCACGACCGGAAGCGTGCCCGGTAGGCGTCCGGGGCGTCGATGGCGACGGTGCGGATGTTGGGATCGACCATGATCAACCGGCCCTGCGCGTGGTGGGTGTGCATCATCTGCTCGTACACCGACGCACCGGGTTCGAGCACCAGCGACAGCGTGCCGAAGCAGAGCGCGGCCACCGATCGTGGCAGGGCGCCGGGGTCGGTCACGAGCCGATCCGCGGTGCCCTCGACGTAGAAGGTGTAGCTCGCGGCGTTGTCCTCGCCGATCGCGGCCAACGCGAGGGAGGTGGGGGCGTCGTCACGCTGGACCAGTGACAGGTCCACCCCCGCCGCGCGCAGCGAGGCGACGAGTTCGTCGCCGAAGTGGTCGGTGGAGACCCGCGAACAGAACGACACCGCCGAACCGAGCCGGCCGAGCGCGATGGCCGCGTTGAACGGCCCACCGCCCAGCGCGGGCTGCAGCGGGGGCTGACCCGGCCCGTCGAACCCACGGGCGTCGAGGACGAGGTCGACGAGCGACTCACCGCAGACGACGATCTCTTTCATGATGCCGGGGTGCTCACCGGGTGGGCGGCGATGGTGCGCAGCCCCCATGTCCCCGACCACTGTTGGCCCGGTTCGAGGACGATGAGGTCGGTGCCGCTGGCCAGGGCGTTGGGCGGGGCGGTCATCGGTTCGACGGCGAGGGCACGGCCGCGGCCAGGGAAGGCCTGACCGTGGTCGGGGTCGGCGGTGAAGACCTGCGCCCACCCGAAGTTGCGGTCGGTCCACAGTTCGGTGGAGTCGCCGTCGGGCGCGGTGAGTCGGCTGCGGTGCCGACCGTCTGTCACGACCAGGTCGGTGAACGGGTTGTCCATCCACACCCCGGCCAGGCGGCGCTCGGCCCGGAAGTCGAGGTCGGTGCCGGCGACCTCGACCGGGTCGCCCTGCGGGAGTTGGCGTTCGGGATCGAGGGGGAGCGTCGAGTCCGCCGCCAGGGTCAGGGTGCAGTCGTCGATCTCGGCGTCGCCGGCGCGGATGAAGGTGTGCTGGCCGAGCGCGAACGGGGCCCGGACGTCGCCGGTGTTGGCCGCGGTGTGGGTGACGGTCAGGCCCCCGTCGGCGTCGAGGGCATATTCGACGGTCAGCGTGATGTCGAAGGGCCACCCCGGGTGCTGACCGACCGGCACACCGAGCGTGACCGACCGCTCGGTGGCGTCGTGCAGATTCCACTCCACGGTGCGGACGAACCCGTGGTTGGCGTTGTTGCGCTCGGTCTCGGTGATGTCGAGTTGATGAGCGACACCGTCGAAGGTGAACTTCCCGTCCGCGGTGCGGTTGGGCCAGGGTGCGAGCACCAAACCGGCCGACAACGGCGGCTTCTCCCCCTCGGGCACGTCCCACGTCTCGGTCAGCAGTCGGTCGCCGTGTCGCACCTCGCGCAGCGCCGCACCGCGGGCCACGATCAGCGCGCTGTACTCGCCTGCGGCAATTCTGTACTCACCCACATTGCGAGTCTGGCACACGGATCGGGTGCCGTTCTGCGATAGCTTTGGACCCATGCGCGAGCTACCCGCGGGACGCGACGCGCTGCTGCTGGACTTCTCCGACGAGGACACGCCCTGGCGCAGCGCACTCGAGGTCGCGGGCCGGCTGGGCGCGGCGATGGCGAGCGGCGACCTGCCCACCGTGATCGACGTGGTGCCCGCCGAGACGACCGTGCTCGTGCAGGCCCGGCCGGGTCGGGGACTCGACCATCTCGGCCTGCGGAGGGCGCTGCGCGGTCCGTCGTCCGAAGACGGCACCGCCCCGACGGACGAGTCGCTCGATGACCCGGTCGTCATCGGCGTCCGGTACGACGGCCCTGATCTCGCCGCGGTCGCCGACCTCGCGGGCCTCGACGTCGACGGCGTCATCACCGCCCACCGCGAGACGATCTGGCGGGTCGCGTTCATGGGTTTCGCGCCGGGTTTCGGATACCTGGTGCCCGACGAGCCGGGGGCGGCTCCACTGGACGCGCTGCGGTCGGTGTCCCGGCGCGCGAAGTCGAGGACGTCGGTGCCCGCGGGCGCGGTGGCCGTGGCCGCCGGGTACAGCGCGGTCTACCCCCGATCGAGTCCCGGGGGGTGGCACCTGCTGGGCCACAGCGAGATCGCGCTGTGGGACCTCGACGCCCAGCCACCGGCGATCCTCATGCCCGGCCGACTCGTGCGATTCGAGTCCACGTGACCCCCGCACCGAGGCCCGCCGCGGCGCACCTCGAGGTGGTCACCACCGGCGCCCTGGCGACGGTGCAGGACCTCGGTCGCCCGGGCTACGCGCACCTCGGGGTCCCCCTGTCGGGGGCCGCCGATCGCGGTGCGTTGCGCCTCGCGAACCGTCTCGTCGGCAACCCCGAGGGCGCCGCGGCCATCGAGGTCACCCTGGGCGGGTTGTCGGTCACCGTCGCCGGGGATCTGCTGATGGTCGTCACCGGCGCGCCGTGCGCGGTGATCGTCGACGGTCGACCCACCGGATCCGGCGCTGCGTTCGTCGTCCGCGACGGTCAGACGGTGTCGCTGGGCACTCCCCCGTCGCAGCTGCGGACCTACCTGGCGGTGCGCGGCGGTGTGGACGTCCCCGCGGTCCTGGGGTCGCGATCGACCGACACCCTGTCGGATCTGGGACCCGCCCCGCTCGCCGTCGGCGACCGGATCGCCGTGGGCTCCGAGCGCGACGCGTGGCCGAGCACGACCGAGGCACCCGGCACCATGACGTCGATGACCGAGGACGTCGTGGCGCTGCACGCCGAACCGGGACCGCGGGCACAGGCGCTGGTCGACCCGGGCGTGCTGTACGCAGGCCTCTGGGTCGTCAACCCGTCGAGCAACCGGGTGGGCGTGCGTCTCGACCGCAGCGCCGACACCGACGACGGCGCCAACTCACTGCCCGAGACCCGTTCGGACGGTGGGACCGTCGCTTCGGAGGGGGTGGCGCTGGGTTCGGTGCAGATACCGCCGAGCGGACAGCCGGTCATCTTTCTCGTCGACCATCCGGTCACCGGCGGCTACCCGGTCGTCGCGGTCCTGACCGCCGACTCCGTCGACCGCGCCGCACAACTGGTCCCCGGCCAACGGGTCCGGCTGCATCGTTGACAGGCCACCGTTGACAGGCCGGTGAGACGAATATAGCGTTTCGTCTCATGACGGCACTGGGACCCGATTCGGTCACGTGGCGGTTCTTCGGCGGATGGCGCGGGATGCTGATGGGCCTCTGGTCGGGGTCGATGCAGAACATGCACCCGAAACTCGGTGCGGCGGTGTGGGAACACTCCGACTTCTTCGACGAGCGCTGGGAACGCCTGATGCGTTCGCTCTACCCGATCATCGGCGTCGTGTTCGACCAGACCACCGACACCGGCGCCGAGGTGCGTGACTACCACCGAACCATCAAGGGCGACATGCCCGATGGCGGGCGCTACCACGCCCTCGACCCCGACGTCTTCTACTGGGCGCACGCCACGTTCTGGTACGGCAACATCCGATGCGCAGAGATCTTCGGACCCCCGATCAGCGAGGCGGACAAACGCGACCTGTTCGCCGAATCACGCACCTGGTACGCCGCCTACGGCGTCAGCATGCGCCCCTGTCCGGACACCTACGAAGACTTCCTCGTCTACTGGGATCGCATGTGCCGCAACGTCCTCCAAGACCACCCGGCGGTACGGACCGTCCTCGACATCACCGAACTGCCACCTCCGCCGTGGATCTCGT
Source organism: Williamsia maris (assembly GCF_024171815.1). GTDB lineage: Bacteria > Actinomycetota > Actinomycetes > Mycobacteriales > Mycobacteriaceae > Williamsia_A > Williamsia_A maris. The sequence goes on from NZ_JAMTCJ010000001.1 coordinate 724,557, forward strand.
GGATGCCGATTCCCGTGTGGCGCACGCTCGCTTCGCCCGTCGCCCGCGGTTTCATGTGGATCACCACCGGGCTCTACGACCAGCCCGTCCGCGAGATGCTGGACCTGCAGTGGACCGAGCGCGACGAACGTCGCCTGCGCAGGCTCGGCCGTATCGTCGACGGCGCGTTCCGACTCGTACCGCCGCGGTATCGCCTGCACCCGCGGGCACGCGATGGGTGGGACCGGATGTCGGGACGGGTCGGCGCCACCGAGGCGTTCGTCGAGACGCCCGTGCGCAACCTCCCACCACCCGATCAACAGGACTCACCGGTGCACTACTGCCCGGTCAACGCCTCTCGTCGGGCCGATCTGCCCTGGCAGCGGAGCTGACCCCCGCACCGCGGAACGCGATTCCGCCGTCGCACCACCACGACGCGACTATGCTGAACGGCATACTTCGACTCGAACGGTGGACAGATGGCTCGGCGGACCGACACACGCGCACGGATGCTGCACAGCGCGATCGCACTGATGCAACGCAACGGCGCGGCGGCGGTGACGGTCGACGCGGTGCTCGCCGACAGCGGCGCACCCCGCGGTTCGGTCTATCACCACTTCTCCGGCGGCCGCGACCAGATCGTCTCCGAGGCCCTGCGCAACGCCGGTGACCTGATGACCGCGATGGTGGTCAACGGCGCGCAGACCTCTCCGCTGGAGGCCATCGAGACCTTCGTCGTGTTCTGGACCGACATGCTGGTCTCCAGCGACTACGCACACGGATGCCCGGTGGTCGCCGCCGCGGTCAGCGGGGCCGAGAGCAGCCCGGACCTGCAGTCCACCGTCGAGCAGATCTTCACCGACTGGCACGTCGCCCTCACCGAGAGCCTCGTCGCGTGGGGTGTCGACCCGGCGCGGTCGGAGCCGCTGGCGTCGATGGTCGTCGCCTCCTTCGAGGGCGCGCTGGTACTCGCCCGCTCGCGCCGGTCGCTGACCCCGTTGACCGACGTGGCCGGCGAGCTCCGACGCATCGTCGCCGACGCCCTCCCGGACACGACCGCCTGAGGAGTCGCGTCACACCTTTGCCGGCCACCAGATCCGGTTGCCGATCAACGCCATCGCGGCGGGCACCAGGATCGACCGGACGATCACCACGTCGAGGATCAGTCCGACACCCACGGTGAACCCGAACTGCAGCAGGTTGATGACGGTCGCGCTCATCAGCGCGAACATGGTCACCGCGAACACGATCCCGGCAGTGGTGATGACACCGCCGGTCGTGCCGAACCCGCGGATGATGCCGCCCACCATGCCCGTCGCCGAGTGTTCTCGGATCCGGGACGCGAACAGCATGCTGTAGTCGGCACCGACCGCGACGAGCGCCATGAACGCCAGCGGGATCACCGACCAGTCGAGGTCGATACCCAGGCCGTGCTGCCAGAACAGGATCGCGAGTCCGACCGTCGCTGCGAACGACAGCAGTACCGCGAGCACCAGCAGGAGGGGCGCGAGCAGGCTCCGCAACAGGACCGACAGGATCAGGAACACCGCGGTGATGGCGACGATCGCGTACAGCGCGAAGTCGCGGTTGACCTGTTTGCTCATGTCCGCCGACAGTGACGTCAGCCCGGTCGACGAGACGCTCGCCCCCTCCAGCACGGTGCCGGCGGTGGCGGTCTTCGCGGCCGCGGCGATGTCACCGACATCGCGCATCGCGGCGTCGCTGTAGGGGTTGATGCTGCGTATCACCAGCATTCGCGCGGTTTTACCGGTCGGCGACAGCAGCAGCTTGGTCCCGGCGACGAACCGTGGGTCGGACAGCGCCTGGGCCGGGAGATAGAACCCGGCCCCCGGACCCGCCGTTGTGGCGCCGGCCATCGTGGTCAGATACCCGCTCGCGGTGTCGAGACCGGCGGTGAGCTGCCCGGTCAGCGACACCGTCTTGTCGGTGCCGTCCTTGACCTGTCGCAGGCCGGTCGCGAGTTGCGACATCCCCGTCGACAGCTGCGCCATCCCCGAGGTCAGCTGACCGAGGTCGGCGCGCAGTTGCTCGGGCGTCCTGCCCCCGAGACCGTCCAGGAGACCGCGCATCTGGGACAGTCCGGTCCGGATGTCGGGCAACAGTGCTCGCGCCGTCGCCACCACGTCGGCCGGAACGCCGGCCAGGCCGATGACCTGGCGCAACGATCGCGAGGCGGCGCCGGCCGTGGCGCGGTCGACGACACCGAACGCGGCCCGCGCCGTCATGCAGGCCGGGTCGGCCAGACATCTCGAGTCCGGCGCGGCGGTCAGCATGGGCCCGAACACGTCGTCGAGTCGACCGGCCACCGCCAACGTCCGGCCGTTGCTCGTCGAGATCGCGTCCACCAGTGATCCGAGAACGTCTGCGAGCGATGACAACTGGCCGATCCCCTGCGGGAGATTGAGCCGACCGTTCGACGCGGTGGTCACGATGCGTGTCGCGGTGTCGACCGCGTCGAGCACCCCGTCGGCGAGCCCGACGACCTGATCGGTCCCGTCCACCAGCCGCGGGAGCTGTGCCGCGGCGTCGACGGCGCCGTCGCGCAGCGCCGTGACCCCCGATGCGAGCTGCTGCAACTGCGGTGACGCGGCGACGAGTTGGCGGTGGGCGTCGTCGAGACGGTTGCCCACCTGCCCGACCTGGAATCCGGTGGACGCCTCGGGGATCGGTGTGCCGTCCGGTCGGGTGATCGAGCGGACGTAGGCGATGTCGGGCAGTTTCGACACCGACATCGCCATCATCTCCAGCGCGGCGAGGTCGTTGGTGTTGCGCATGTCGTGATCGGCGCGGACGATCAGGTACTCCGGCAGGATCTCGTTGACGCCATAGTGTTTCAGCACTGCGTCGTAGCCCCGGGTGGAGTCGTTGGCGTAGAGCTGCACCGACTCCTCGTCGAAGCTCACCCGGAACGTCGGGATCACCAGCGCGAGCAGGATCAACACGACCATCGACACCGCGGTCAACGGACCGGCGTGCCGGATGATCGTCACGCCCCGTCGCCGCCACCGACGCTCGGTCGACGCCTTCGGTTGCAGGCGCCCGGCCCGTCCGGCCACCGCCATCAGAGCGGGGGTCAGTGTCGCCGAGATGACCATCACGATCAGGACACCGATGGCGGTGGGCGGACCGGCGGTCTTGAACATGCCGACCTTCGTGAACGCCATCGCGCCCGCGGCGGCGGCAATGGTCAGGGCGGAGGCCAACAGGATCGGCGACACCTTCGCACTCGCGATGGCCACCGCCGCATCGGGATCGGCCCCGGCCCGTCGCGCATCGTGATATCCGGCGATCTGGAAGATCGCGTAATCGGTTCCGGCGCCGAGGATCAGCGCGGTCATGATGGCGATGGTGAAGTTCGAGATCGAGAGCACCTCATGCGCGCCGAGCGCAGAGATGATCGGCCGCACCACACCCAACCCGATCCCGATCGTCAGCAGCGGGATGAGCGCGCCGACGATCGATCGGTAGGCGATGAGCAGCATCAGCGTGATGAGCACGACCGACACCACGGTGATGATCAGCAGCGACACGTCGATCGACGAGAACAGATCGGCCAGCGTCGGCGAGGCTCCGGTGTAGTACACCGACAACCCGTCCGGTTTCGGGATCGAGTTGATCGCCGAACGGATCTCGACGGTGCTGTGGTGGGCGCGGGTGCTGCCCACATCGCCCTGCGCGGCCACCATCACGGTGACGGCCTTGCCGTCCGGGCTCCGGGCGGCGTCCCGGGTGGCCGGGTTGCCGTACATGTCCAGGACGTAGGCGACGTTGTCACGGTCGGCCGTCAGCCGCGACACCAATCGGGCGTAGTACCGGCCATCGGCGTCGTCGATACCGCGGTCGGCGGCGAGGACCACATTGCCCACGGCGGTCGAGGCCGGCGACCCGAAGTCGGTGGACATGTCGCGCAGGGCGTTGACCGAGGGCATGTCGTCGGGGAGGAACGCGGCCGATCGCTCCGACACCGTCTTCTCGATCTGGGGAACGGCGAGGTTCAGCCCGACGATCACCGCGAACCAGAACCCGATGATCCACCAGCGATGCCGGACGCAGAACGCGCCCACCGACTCGAAGAACCTGCTCCGGCCATGTGCCATGTGGTGCCCAACCCCTCATCCAGCGCGATGCCCGCACTATGGTGTTACGCATAGTAACGTATAAAAGGGGACGCGCAACCCTGACGATCAGATGCCCACAGAGCGCACACGTCGAGGCCCGAAGGGCAGCCTGACCTTGCTGGTGCAAACGATTGTCGAATCGTATCGTCGCCCGTACCAGGCGATCTCAGCCCGCGGATCGCACATGACGTTCTCTCTCATGGAGGCTTTCGCGAGCGGACTGCTCGCACAACGACAACCTCGAGTGCACCGCGGCCTCGGTTCAGATCGGTGCCGCCAACGCGGGCGACACCGCCAACTGCCTCACCTACGCGACGGCCTGAGCGCTCTCTCGTGAGGTCGGGGTGACCGGGCTCGCCCGGCCCACCCCGACCGTGAGCATCCCGGAGACCGCGGCCGCCACGATGCCGATCGCGGCCAGGACCGGGTGCCCGGTGTAGACCGACCACACCACCGGCCCGATCGCCGCAAGGCCCGCGACCAGTAGAGCCGTCGTGGGTCGCACACCGACATCGCGCCGGGAACCCGGAACGGCGAACAGCAGGGCCCCGACCATGAACAGTGACCCGATGACGTCGCTCGGTCGGTGGGCACCGACCTCCATGAGCCCCTGACCCACCACCGTCACCCACATGGCGCCGACGACGGCGATCACCGGCGAGAGCTGTCGTGGCGCTGCCCGGACGGCGGCGGCCACACAGCCGAACGCCGCCGCGGTGTGGCCGCTGGGGAACGTGTTGAACGCTGCACGGACGATGTCGATGAGCTCGGGGCGCGGCAAGATCACCGTGCGCAGCGCCCGCGCGATCACCACCCCGGCCGCCGGCAGGATCAGCAGGGCCACGATGCTCCAGCGTCGACGTGCGGCGAGCCCGAGGACGATGACCGCCACCGCGGTGACCAGCCACAGACGGGGATCGGTGACCTGCTCGAAACCGAGGTGGTGCAACAGGTCCCGCCAGGTGTCGGCGCCGTACATCTCGAGGTAGATGCGCTGATCGACGGTCTGACCGCGCGTGGTCCAGACCGACAGCAGATAGACCGCCGCCATGGCGACCAGCAGCACGGCGCTACCCGACAGACGCAGGGTCATCTCCTTCACCGGGCCAGCGTACCTGCGCGCTCGGTCGGCCGATCCCGGACGTAAAGGCGCACGTCAGCGGGTGATTCGGTAACGCACGAACGCGGGGATGGCCAGCGCGGCCACCACCGTGAACACGATCACCCCGATGCCGCCGCCCGCCGTGGTCACCGCGACACCGGCGGTCCCGGCGACGCCTCCGTGCGCGACGTCGGCGATACGGGGGCCACCCGCGACCACCACCGTGAACACACCCTGCAACCGGCCCCTGACGTCGTCGTTGGCCGCGGACTGCAACATCGACTGGCGGAACGCCGCCGACGCCATGTCGGCTGCGCCGCCGATCATCAACAGCGCCACCGCGATCGGGAGCATCGGTAGCGCCGACCCGCCCGCGAACGCGACCACGATCCCCAGGCCGGTGATCGAGGCGCCCCAGATGAGGATGCAGACGATCACCGCCAAGCCCTGGCGCTCGACCCGCGACACCCAACCGGAGAACACACCGCCGACCACCGCACCGGCACCGATCGCCGCGAACAGCAACGCGAAGGCGATGCCACCGCCGTCGGGGCCGCCGAAGCTCTCGTGGGCCATCTCCGGGAACAGCGCGCGCGGCATACCGAAGATCATCGCGATCAGGTCGACGACGAACGACGCCATCAGCACCTTGTGGCCACGCAGGTAGACGAAACCGTCGACGACCGAACGGAATCCGGCCACGCGCGGGGCATCCGCGCTGCGTTCGGGCTTCAGCGACGGCAGACGGATCACCGCCCACAGCGTGGCGAACAGGAAGATCGTGTCGACCAGATAGAGCGTCGAGTACCCCAGCGGTTTGATCAACGCACCACCGAGCACCGGACCGGCGATCGCGCCCGCCTGCATCACCGTCATGTTCAGCGAGTTGGCCGCAGGCAGGTCCTTGATCTCGACGATCTTGGGCAGGATGGCCGATTTCGTCGGCTGGTTCACCGCGAAGAAGGCCTGTTGCACCGCGAACAGCGTCAGGATCACCCACACGTTGTCGACACCACTCGCGGCCTGCAGCCAGAACAGCGCACTGCAGCCGATCAGCCCGAGTGTCGTCGCGATGAGCAGGATGCGGCGGTCGATGATGTCGGCCAGGGCGCCGCCCCAGAGTCCGAAGACGACCAGCGGCACCAGTCCGAACAACCCGGCGAGACCGACGTACGCCGAACTGCCCGTGATGAAGTAGATCTGCGCTGGGACCACGACGACGGTGAGCTGTGCACCGATGACCGTGATGATGTTGGCCGACCAGAGCCGCCGGAAGTGGGGACTTCTCAGCGGTGTGGTGTCGGCGAGGATCCCCGCCATCAGGGTTGGAGCCTGGACACATCCCAGCGGCCGTCGACCAGCGAGGCACGCACCCGGTCGTGGAGCCGGTTCGCACCGCCCTGCCAGAACTCGACCACCGTCGGGGCGATCAGATACCCACCCCAGTTGTCCGGCACGTCGATCGGTGCGTCACCGTCGACGCCACCAGCGCGGCGCGCGACGTCGGCGGCCTGCTCCTCGAGCGCGGCACGCGAGGCGATCGGGCGGGACTGCTGCGAGGCGATCGCGCCCAGCTGAGACCCCCGCGGTCGCGTTGTCCAGTACGCCCGGGTCTCCTCCCTCGACACCTGCGTGACCGGCCCCCGGAAGTGCACCTGACGTTCCATCGCGATCCATGGGAACGTCGCCGACGCGACCGGATGCGTGGCGATGTCGCGGCCTTTGTCCGAATCGTGATTGGTGTAGAACACGATTCCTCGCGCGTCGACGCCCTTGCAGAGCACGGTGCGCGTCGCGGGCACACCCTCGGCGTCGACGGTCGCGACGACCATCGCGTTCGGTTCGGGGATCTGCGCCGACACCCCCTCGGCCAGCCACCGCTCGAACAGCTCGAGCCAGACCGGTTCGCCGGACAACGAATCGGGCGTCAGCCCGCCCGTACCGGATCCCCCGTAGCTGACCCGCATCCCGGACACGTCCACTGCGTCGGCACTCACCGGCCAGACGCTACTCCCGCATCGGGACACCCCGTACTCGCCGGTAACCCGGGCGATGCCGCCCACTAGAGTCGCGATGAGAACAGTCACGGCAGCGGTGGCCGACGAAGGAGTCGAGAAGTGACACAGGCAACGGGAACAGAGCAGCCGGACATTCCGGAGGGTTTCGTGGAGGGACTCGAAGGCGTCACCGCGTTCACCACGCAGATCGCCGAGCCCGACAAGGCCGGCGGCAACCTGCGCTACCGCGGCGTCGACATCGAGGACCTGGTGGAGAACCAGGTCACCTTCGCCGACGTGTGGGCGCTGCTGGTCGACGGCCGCTTCGGTGACGGTCTGCCGCCCGCCGAGCCGTTCCCGCTGCCCATCCACACCGGCGACGTCCGCGTCGACGTACAGGCCGGTCTCGCGATGTTGGCCCCGATCTGGGGCTACCAGCCGCTTCTCGACATCGACGATCCCACGGCCCGCGACAACCTCGCCCGCGCCTCGGTGATGGCACTGTCCTACGTCGCGCAGTCGGCGCGCGGGATACATCAGCCCGCCGTCCCGCAGGCCAAGATCGACCAGTGCGACACCGTCACCGCCCGGTTCATGACGCGGTGGAAGGGTGAGCCCGATCCGGCCCACACCCGTGCGATCGACGCCTACTGGGTCAGCGCGGCCGAGCACGGCATGAACGCGTCGACCTTCACCGCCCGCGTCATCGCGTCGACCGGTGCCGATGTGGCCGCGTCGCTGTCGGGTGCCATCGGCGCGATGTCGGGACCGCTGCACGGCGGCGCCCCGGCCCGTGTGTTGCCGATGATCGACGAGGTCGAACGCACCGACGATGCCCGTGGCCTGGTCAAGGGCATCCTCGACCGCAAAGAGAAGCTCATGGGCTTCGGCCATCGCGTCTACCGCGCCGAGGACCCCCGTGCCCGGGTGCTGCGACGGACCGCCAAGGAACTCAACGCACCGCGCTACGAGGTGGCCGCGGCGCTGGAGCAGGCCGCACTCACCGAACTGCGGGAACGTCGCCCCGACCGCGCCATCGAGACCAACGTCGAGTTCTGGGCCGCGGTCATCCTCGACTTCGCCGAGGTGCCGCCGCACATGATGCCCGCGATGTTCACCTGCGGCCGGACCGCGGGCTGGTGCGCGCACATCATGGAGCAGAAGCGTCTGGGCAAGCTGGTGCGTCCGGCCGCGATCTACCTGGGCCCCGGCCCGCGTCGTCCCGAGGACGTCGACGGCTGGAGCGAGATCGCCTGAGCGCACCTCATCGGTGAGGCGTCTCCTCGACCAGGAACGCCCGGCCCTCGCCCGCCACGCGGGTGAGCACGACCGTCGCCGCGTCCGGGCCGTCGAGTCGCAGCTTGGCGATGAGGGCGTCCGGCACGATCGGCAGGCCGCGGGACTTCACCGTCAACGTCCCGATCCCACGGTCGTGCAACGCGATTCGTAGCTTCGGTGTGCGGAACGGCAGCTCGCGCAGCACGGTGTAGACGCGGGCGAAGGGCGTGTCGACCGGATCGTCGGTGCTGATCCAGTGCAGCTGCGGGTCGGGTGACCACCCACCCAGCTCTGTCGCCAACCGCGCGGTCAGGCCGGCTCGGATCACCACCTCGTGCGGCTCGATCAGATGTCGGCCCACGTCGCCGACGGGGACGTCGTCCTCGTCACCACCCACGATCGACTCCCCTCCGGGCAGCAGGGTGGCGCGTCGGTAGGGCCCACCGTCCGTCAGCCCCCGGCCCCACAGGGTGGTGTCGACGACCTCGCCGCCGGCGCTGATCCACTCGGCCTCGACACCGTCGGGCAGCTCACCGTGCGCCACCCCGGGGAATACGGTGGCCACCGCCCGACCCGTCAGCATCGAACCGATGAGATCCCACGTGGGTGACAGGGCGTCGAGCCCGGCGAGTCGTCCGCGCGGCGTCCGATGATCCGGATCGCAGAAGACGAGCTCGTCCGCCGCGGCCACGACGCCGCGCGCGTCGCCGACCTCGACCGTTCCGGGCAGTCCCAGCGCGTCGAGGTTGGCGCGGGCGATCTCCACCGACACCGGGTCGATGTCGATGCCGCGGACCTCCAGCCCGGCGCGAGCGAACGCGAGGAGATCGCCACCCAGGCCGCACCCGACATCGACGACGCGTCGCACCCCGAGGTCGCGCATCCGCCGCGCGCGGTGGTCGGCGACCAGGGCCCCGGTGGCGTGGCGCAGCGCGTCGTGGGTGAAGTACATCCGGCCGGCGTCGGTCCCGAACCGGTCGACCGCCACGCCGCGCAGATGGTTCTGCGTGACCGCGGCCGCCACGAGGTCGACGTCGTGGGACTCCCTCAGTCGCGCGCCGAGCGCGTGGTCGGATTCGACGCCCGCGCATCGGTGCACCTCGGCCAGCAACGCCTGACCCGCCGGGGTCAGCAGGGTACGAAAGGTGTCGACGTCCACTCCGGCCATGGTGTCATCCGGCCGGGGTCCGTCACCGTCTGCGGCCCGGTGGTTCAGCCGGGGATGTCCCGACGGCGGAACCCCCACCATCCGAACGCGATCAGAACCGCCGCGCCCGCGAGGGTCAGCAGCGTCGTCGAGATGCTCACAGCCTCCGGCGCGGTCGCCACCACGTGCGCGTGCGGCGCGATGTCGCGGACCCACGTCGGCAGACCGAGCAGGCTGCCGAACTGGGCGAGCACGGCGTCGCCCAGCACCGCCACCCACCCCAGCGGCACCCACCGCGATCCCCACCCGTAGGCGGCCACCACCACCGCGGCCAGGGCAACCGACCCCGGGATCTGCACGGCACCTGCGGCCATCACCTCGCCCGCGGTCGGCGAGGTGGAGACGCCCGAACTGATCGAGTGGCCTGCCACGATCGCGAGAGCGGCTCCCGCGACGACGACCACCGCAGTGCCGAGCGAGGCCACTGCCACCGAGGCGAACCAGCGTGTCCGAGATACAGCGCCGGCGAGCACCTGCTCGGTGCGGCCTGCGGCCTCGTCACCGCGGGCACGGACGACCACGGCCACCGCCGCCAGACCCGCGATCACCCCGACGAACCCGAGAACCGCGGTCATCACCGACCTCGCGAGTGCGCCACCCCCACCGAGATCACGGACCACGTCGGCGACCCCTCCACCGTCGGGTACGAGATCACCCACCGACGAGACGAGGAACCCGAGCAGCAGGCAATAGACCGCGACGGCCGACACCCAGGGCACGATGGCCGGGCCCGACACCCGCGCGGTGAGCGCACCGACAGAGCCCAGCCGTGTCGAACCCGCGGGCCCCTCGCGCCGGGACCGAATGCCCGCACCGAGGTCGCGCCGCATCGCGATCATGGCCGCACCGACCACGCCGACCACGAACAGGGCGACACACAACACCACGGGCACCGGATCCCGTCGACCGAACGGGTCGATCAGTTCCCCCCAACCCAGCGGCGAGACCCACCGCAGCCACCCGGCGCCGTCGACGACGTCGGCGACGCCGCGGAGGATGTATCCACCGACGAGCACCGACACCGCCACCGCCGTCGCCGTCCGCGCCGTCGCGGCGAGCTGGTTGGCCACTGCCGCGATGCCGATCACCGCGAGCGAGACGACGCAGTACTGGACACCCACGGCCGCCGCGGCCTCCCCCGGAGCGCCGATGGCTGCGGTCGCGGTCGCCATCACGCAGCCGGTGGCGACGCCCGCCACCGTCGCGATCGCGACGGCGACCAGCATCGGTGCCGCCGGTCCGACGGCACCGGACCGGATGATCTCGAGTTGCCCGGACTCCTCCTGCGCGCGGGTGTTGCGCGTGATGAGCACGGAGGCGAGGACTCCGGCGACGAGCAGCAGGAACAACCCGACGCGCCATGTGGTGATGGACGCGATGGTCGTGTCGGACCCCAACGGTCCCAACAACAATCGGAACGCGACGTTCGACGCGGCACCGGACCGCACCTCGGCGCGCGCACCCGGCGAGGCGTACAACGCTGCCATCGACGCGCCGGTGACGATGACCAGCACCGGCAGCGCGACCACCCCGAGCGGCGCGGTGAACCGCTCGCGACGGACCGCGAGTCTGGTCAACAACGCCCCGCCTGCGACCAGATCGGTACCGCTCATCGCTCGGTGGTCGGGTGGTCGTGATCGCCGTAGTAGCGCCGGAACATCTCCTCGAGAGACGGTGGCGACACCTCGAGCGACCGGACGTCGAGGCGTCCGAGGGCAGCGATCAGCCGAGACAGCCCGGGCTGCTCCACCGTCAACGACACCGTCGTCGTGCCTGCGATGTTGGAACGCGAGGTGATCTCCACGTCGTCGACGTCTGCCAGCTCGGCCAGTCCGTCGGGCTGCTCCGCCACCTCGGCCGTGACCCGCGTGCGCGTCAGATGGCGCATCTGGGCCAGCGACCCGGCCGCGACCGTGCGACCCGATCGGACGATGGTGACCGTGTCGCAGAGTTTCTCGACCTCGCCGAGGATGTGGCTGGACAGCAGAACCGACGAGCCCGCGGCGGTGGCCTCGCGGACGCAATCGGTGAAGACGTCCTCCATCAGCGGGTCGAGACCGGAGGTCGGCTCGTCGAGGATGAGCAGATCCGCGGGTGCGGCGAAGGCGGCGACCAGCGCGACCTTCTGGCGGTTGCCCTTCGAGTACTCGGACATGCGGCGGGTGGAATCCAGCTCGAAGCGATCGATCGTCTCCGCACGGGCCTGCCGGGTCGGCGCCGCCCCCCGCAGTCCCAACAGCGCGTCGATGCACTCACCGCCGGTCAACTGCGGCCACAGGTCGACGTCGCCGGGGACATAGGCGATACGCCGGTGCACCGCGACCGCGTCTCGGACCGGATCGGCACCGAGGACACGTACTGTGCCCGCGTCGCGACGGTAGGTGCCCAGCAGGACGCGGATCGTGGTCGACTTACCGGCCCCGTTGGGTCCCAGGAACCCGGCCACCGTGCCCCGCTCGACCGTCAGGTCGAGGCCGTCGAGGGCGGTGATCCGTCCGAAGCGCTTTCGAAGGCCCTGCACCTCGATCACGGCCGTCATCGCTGCCGTCCTCGGTGCTCCAGGACCGCGTCGAGCATCGACGAATCGGTGAGGACGCCGTGGGTGGCGTACTCCGCGGCGGGCACCATCGTCCGTTCGGCGTAGGACCGCATGATCGTGCCGCTGTCGGCGTGGTCGGCGGGTGGGTTCATCACCAGGTCCACCAGCATCGCCCCGAGTGATTGCGCCACCAGGTATCTGGCCCGGGCGGCCTCGTCGACCGACGGGCGGAGAACACCGTTGGCGACACCCACCGACATCGACTCCTCGGTGTCGGCGACCAGGCGATCGATGAACGCGCGCGCCAGATCCCCACCCTGCTGAATGCTGCGCAGCAAATACATCAACGAGGGGCCGGACTGCTCGAGCCCCGCCAGTTGCTCGCCGAACGCCGGCGGCGGGCCCGACGAGCCGTCCTCCCGCGCCGCGAGCACCGCGGTGTTGCGCTGCCGCGTCAGCTCGAACACGTGGGCATCACAGACCACCCGCAACGCATTCTTCGTGCCGAAATGGTGGATCACGAGCGCTGCGCTCACATCCGCCTCGTCCGCGATGGTGCGGATGGTCGCGGTGAACCCGTCTCGCCCGAACACCACGATCGCCGCGTCGCGCACCCGCGCACGGGTCGTCAGATCGTCCATCGCTCACCTTCTCGTCGATTGAACAAGTGTTCAAGATGCTAAACAAGTGTTCAGCCAACAGCAAGACCCGTCGCCCCGTCGCCCGCGCCGAGCGTCGCGATCCGCCGTCCGACGCGCCGCGAGCGGCCACTACTATCGACGTCATGAGTTCACCGATCACGATCCCCGCCGACCTGCTGCCCTCCGACGGTCGTTTCGGTTGCGGCCCTTCCAAGGTGCGCCCTGAGCAGCTGCAATCGCTGGTGGAGACGGGCGCGTCGGTGTTCGGCACCAGCCATCGTCAGGCTCCGGTGAAGAACGTCGTCGGCGCCATCCGCGACGGTCTGGGTTCGCTGTTCTCGCTGCCCGAGGGTTACGAGGTCGTGCTGTCCAACGGTGGGTCCACCGCGTTCTGGGACGCCGCCTCGTTCGGTCTGATCGAGAAGAAGTCGCTGCACCTGACCTACGGCGAGTTCTCGTCGAAGTTCGCCAGTGTCGCCAAGAAGGCCCCGTTCATCGACAACCCGACGGTGATCTCCACCGACCCGGGCACCGCACCGAACCCGGCCGACATCACCGCCGAGCAGGCCGGCGACGTCGACCTCATCGGTTGGGCGCACAACGAGACCTCGACCGGTGTGTCGGTGCCCGTCTCGCGTCCGTCGGCGGCCGGTGACGCGCTGATCGTCATCGACGCGACCTCGGGCGCAGGCGGTCTGCCGGTCAACGCGGCCGACGCCGACGTCTACTACTTCGCCCCGCAGAAGAGCTTTGCCTCCGACGGCGGCATCTGGCTGGCCCTGATGAGCCCGGCCGCCCTCGAGCGCATCGCGAAGATCGAGGCCTCGGGCCGCTGGTGCCCCGACTTCCTGTCGCTGCCCACCGCGGTCGACAACAGCTCGAAGAACCAGACCTACAACACCCCCGCGGTCGCGTCGCTGCTCCTGCTGGCCAACCAGCTCGAGTGGATGAACGGCAACGGCGGTCTGGACTGGTGCACGAGCCGGACCGCGGACAGCTCCAGCCGGCTCTACGAGTGGGCCGACAAGAGCGAGTTCGCGACTCCGTTCGCCGCGCCCGAGCACCGCAGCCAGGTCGTGGGCACCATCGACTTCGACGACTCGGTCGACGCCGCCGCGGTGGCCAAGACGCTGCGCGCCAACGGCGTCGTCGACACCGAGCCGTACCGCAAGCTGGGCCGCAACCAGCTGCGCGTCGGCATGTTCCCGGCCGTCGAGCCCGAGGACATCTCCGCGCTGACCGCCTGCATCGATCACGTGGTCGCCGCGCTCTAGTCCGTTCTCCCCGTGACGGATGGGACGCGTGAGGTCGGCGGTACGACCTTTCTGAGCTGGCCTTTTCTCGGTGTGTCACCCGCGTCGGCGGCGTGCCCTGAACTAGGGTTGTCAGAATCTACATTCGCGAGATGTGAAACTCCCGCACTCACTCGAGGAGGAGGGGCAGATGCGTGAACTCCGCGTGATCGGCTTGGAAGCCGACGGCAGTTCGGTGGTCTGCCAGGATCCCGAGTCGGGCGAGAAGTTCTCCGTCGCCGCCGACGATCGTCTGCGCGCGGCCGCTCGCGGCGACCTCTCCCGACTCGGTCAGATCGAGATCGAGATGGAGAGTTCGCTGCGCCCCCGCGAGATCCAGTCGCGCATCCGGGCCGGCGCCAGCGTCGCCCAGGTGGCCGCCGCGGCCGGGGTCACCACCGACAAGGTCGCGCGGTTCGCCCACCCGGTGCTGTTGGAACGCTCCCGCGCCGCCGAGCTCGCGTCGTCGGCACACCCCATCCGGGTCGACGGCCCGGCGCTGTCGACGCTGAGCGAGGTGGTCGCCGCCGCGCTCGGTGCCCGCGGCCACAACCCCGACGACACCACCTGGGACGCCTGGAAGGGCGAGGACAACCGCTGGGTGGTCCAGGTCAGCTGGCGCGTGGGTCGGTCCGAGAACCACGCGCACTGGCGGTACCTCCCGGGTTCCAGCGGCGGCGCCGTCGAGCCACTCGACGAGACCGCCGACGAGATCACCGATCCCGACATGAGCCGTCCCCTACGGGGTCTCACCTCGGTCGTGACGCTGGCGTCGTCGTCGACCGCCGAGTTCACCGTGGAGGCCGACGAGGTCATCGGTGCGCAGCGCGCACGGCACGAGGAGCCCGACCCGTTCGACTCCGCACCTCGTGAACCGGCGCCCCGAGAACCCGCGGTGCGCACGCCCGAGCCGTTCGAACCCAAGCGCCATGAGTCCGCCGACGTCGAGGAGGCGCCTGCCGCCCGCGTCGACGTACGCCCGACGTCCGCCCCGGTGCTCGACACCGAGGACGACGACGACATCGACGTCCCCGCGAGCTCCGCGCAGGACGGATCGTCCACCGCCGGTGAACCATCGGAACCCCCCGCTCCCCCGCGTCGTCGCAAGGCGGCACGCAAGCCGTCGGTCCCGGCATGGGAAGATGTACTCCTCGGCGTCCGTAGCAACGGAAACCAGTAATCGATCCGACAGGGGGCGAGAACTTGGCCGCGACCGCATCGATGCTCTGGCTGATCGACAGCGATGACTTCATCGCTGATCTGCGCCTGGGTCTCGTCAACGACCGCGAGTCGGCAACGGCGATGGCGCACAGGCTCTTCGCCGACAACGTGCTCCTGCCGATCGGCGACACGACGCTCGACCGTGCCGCTTCCTGCGCCGACGACGAGGTGTTCGTCGGTGTCTTCGGACGGTTCGCCGTCATCGCCGGGGCGACGCTGGACACCACCGCGCCCTCTCAACTCCCCGACGTCGTCCTCGCGGCCCACCCGGCCGAGACGGCGTACCTGATCCACACCGATCCCGAGGCCTCGGTGGGGGTGTTCGCGCAGTGGGACAACGGAACCCTGCGTCGGTCGTTCTCCGCCGATCCGGTGGACATCGCCGAGAACCTCGGTCTGCCGTTCCCGTTCGAACGCTCCTTCTGGGCCGGCGAGCACCCACTGGTCTACGCCGAGGGTGTACCCCGCGATCCGCAGGCACTGCCGTTCCACCCGATCGAGTTCGCCGACCACGCCGCACGTGAGTGGCTCGGGATGCGACTGACCCGACCGTGGGATGACGGCGACATCGTCCCCGACCGGATCCCGTTGAGCGGCTTCGCGATCCGGCCGCCCGGATATCAGCCGACCGACGACGAGCTCGCCGGCCGACGGGCACCGTCATCGACCGACACGAGCACTCCCGAGTCGTCGCCGCCGGCGCCTGCCGACGAGCCGCCCACCCCCACCGCACGGGTGGCCCGGTGGTTCGGATTCGGAAAACGCGACTGACAACCGCACGACACCCGAGGCGTGAGTCGCTCAGCCGATCCCCGCAGCAGCCAGGAACACGACCACCGGCAGCCCGACGGCCAGTCCGATGAGAGCACCCCAACTCGGCCAGCGCAGAACCGATCTGCGCCGCCAGATCCACGCCGTCGGCGCGACCCCGCTGCAGACCACCAGAACCGCGGCCACCCCCAGCAGGACGTGGGTCTGCGCGACCACGTCGTAGACCCCGATCGACACACACGTCGTGAACACGCCACTCAGCGACGCCAGGAGCACACCCAGCGTCCAGGGTGTGGGTTCGTCGGGATCGGGTAGATCCTCGGGGTCGTACATCACCGCGCCATTGTCGCAGCCCTACCCGCGTCGCCGACCCCACACACCTGAGTCCCGAGGGGCCGGGACGGTTTCGGATACGTTCGAGGTATGACAACAGCGGTGGTCGTCGGTGCGGGACCCAACGGTCTCGCCGCGGCGGTGCGTCTGGCGACGCAGGGGGTCGAGGTCACGGTCATCGAGGCCGCGGAGACCATCGGCGGCGGCACCCGGTCGGGCGAGTTGACGCTGCCCGGCCTCATCCACGACCACTGCTCGGGCTTTCACCCGATGGGTGCGGGATCGCCGTATCTGCAGACCCTGGACCTCGCCGAACACGGCCTGCACTGGGAATGGGCCGACATCGACTGCGCCCATCCGCTCGACGGCGGCGACGCCGGGCTCATGTACCGGTCGCTCGACGCGACCGCCGAAGGACTCGGCATCGACGGCGAGCGGTGGCGGTCGGTGTTCGGTTCGGCGGCCGAGCATTTCGACGATCTCGCCAACGACCTGATGCGTCCCGTCGCGAACATCCCGCGCCATCCGTTGGCCCTGGCGTCGTTCGGTCCGCGGGCGTTGTCGCCGGCGACCCTGACATCGCGCGTGTTCCGGACCCCACGCGCCAAGGCGCTGTTCACCGGACTGTCCGCGCACCTCTACGCCCGTCTCGACCGCCCGTTCGCGGGAGCGGTCGCACTGTTGCTGACCGCCGCGGGCCACAACTACGGGTGGCCGGTCGCACGTGGCGGATCCGCATCCATCACCGACGCCCTGGCCGCAAAACTCACCGCGCACGGCGGCACCATCGTCACCGGGACCCCGGTCCGCACGGCGGCCGACATCCCCGCCGCCGACGTGGTCCTTCTCGACGTGTCACCCGCGGTGGCCCTGGGCATCTACGGCGACTCCATGCCGAAACACATATCGGGGTCCTACCGCCGCTTCCGCCGGGCGCCGGGTGCCTACAAGGTCGACTTCGCCGTCGAATCCGGTGTGCCGTGGGCCGACCCGGACACCGGGCGGGCCGGGACGGTCCACGTCGGGGGCAGCGCGGAGGAGGTCGCCGATGCCGAACGGAAGGTCTTCGGTGGCTCGATGCCCGAGCGCCCGTTCGTCCTCGTCGGCCAGCAGTACGTCGCCGATCCGAGTCGGTCCCGCGGCGACGTGCACCCGCTCTATGCGTACGCGCACGTGCCCAACGGCTACACCGGGGACGCGACGGAGGCAGTCATCGCCCAGATCGAGCGATTCGCACCGGGGTTCCGCGATCGGGTCCTCGCGACCACGGTCACGACACCGGCGCAATTGGAGACCTCGAACGCCAACTACGGCGGCGGCGACATCGTCGGCGGGTCCAATTCCGGTCTGCAGGTGCTGTTCCGGCCGCGCGCCGGGATCGACCCGTACAGCATGGGCATCCCGGGCACCTACCTGTGTTCGGCGTCGACACCTCCGGGCGCGGGTGCACACGGGATGTGCGGTTACAACGCGGCCGAGTCCGCCCTGAAGTACCTGCGCAAACGCTAGTCAGCGTTCGGCGCGAGATGCTCGCTCGTAGAACGCGATCGCGGCGGCGGTGGCCACGTTGAGCGAGTCGGTGCCACGCGCCATCGGGATCCGGGCGCGGATGTCACCGGCCCGCATCGCGGTCTCGGTCAGGCCGGGCCCCTCCGCACCGACCATGAACGCGACCTTGGCGCCGGTGACCGCCTGCGACAGCGGCACCGCGGACTCGTCCGGGGTGAGCGACACGATCTCGAACCCGTTGTCGCGCAGCATGGTCAGGTCATGCGGCCAGTTCGTCGCGGCGGCGAACGGAACCAGCAGCGCGTGCCCCATCGAGACGCGCACGCATCGCCGGTAGAGCGGGTCGGCGCATCCCGCGCCGAACAGGACGGCGTCGACACCCAGGCCGGCGGCGTTGCGGAACACGCTGCCGATGTTCTCGTGGTCGTTGACGCCCTCGAGGACCGCGATGGTCGAGGTGGTGGCCGCGAGGTCGGCGGCCGCCAAGGTCTCCGGGCGTCGTGCGACACCGAGCACGCCCCGGTTGAGGTGGAAGCCGACGATGTCGGCCATCACCTCGGCCGACGCACGGTAGAACGGTAGGCCGGTCACCGACGGGTCACTCAGGTCCGCGCGCAACTCGTTCAGGCGTTTGTCGACGCCGAGGAACGCGTGCGGGGTGAACCGGGACGCGATCATGCGGGCCACCACGAGAACTCCCTCCGCGATGACCAGCCCCTTCCCGGGCCGGCCGCCGGGCAGGACGGGCAGATCCGGGCGTCGGTCGACCGAGTTCAGGTCGCGGAAGTCGTCGACGCGCGGGTCGTCGCGGTCGGTGATGTCGATGACGTCGACGGCGAGGTCGGTCGGCTCGATGGGGGAAGGTGGCACGCGATCAGTGTGCCGCAGGCTCCGGATCGGACTCCACGGCAGCCGAACGGCGTTGCTCGAGTGCGGTGAGCGCGCCCGCGACCAACGCCAGCACGATGATGACGCTCGCGAAGACGATCCCGGCGGTCTCGACCCCCACCGCCCGCGACAACAGTCCCTCGGCGACGACCGGGACGCTGATGCCGATGTAGGCGATGACGAAGTACGCCGAGGTGATCCCCGCCTTGTCGTCGGCGGGAGCGGCCGCGGTGACCCCGGCCAGCCCCTTGGAGAAGGCGATGCCCTGGCCCAGACCACCCACGACGCCCGCGACGGCGAGCAACGGCCACTGCCCCTCGATCAGGGTCACGATCAGCAGGATCATGCCGAGGACGAACAACGCGATCGCGAGCGGGTCGGCGACCTTCGACGACAGGCTGCGGGCCGCGACCTGTCCGATGATCGAGCCGCCGAAGGTGGTGGCCACGAGGAACGCCGTCCCGATCAACGAGTCGACCCCGGCGATCTGGGTGGCGATGGTCGGTGCGACGGCGGTGAACAGACCGAGCACCGCGAATCCGGCGAAGCCGAGCAGCGACGCACGGATGAAGTAGGTGCGGATGTCGGCGGGCACCGACAACGGCATCGGACGCAGCGGTTCGTCGCGATGTCGGGACCGGGTCTCGGGAACCACCACCACGATGAGCGCCGCGACCACCATCAGGCCCAGGTGCACCCAGTAGCTCGTTCGGGTGGGTGCCGGGGCCACGGTGACGACGACGGCCGCGAGGATCGGTCCCAGGCCGAGACCGCCGATGTTCGACATCGACGCGAACAGCGGGGCGCGCGCCGACAACCGGCCGCGCGCCATCTCGATGATGGCCACCGACGCGGTCCCGACGAAGATGCCCGCCGACATCCCGGAGATCAGACGTCCCACCAGGAGCAGGGCGGTGTTGTCAGCCAGCAGGAACACCACGTCGCTCAGTGCGGCGAACCCGATACCGGCGAACAACAGCGGACGCCGACCCAGCGCGTCGGACCACTTGCCGAACGCCAGCAGCGTCGCGAGGACACCGACCGCGTAGGTCGCATAGATCACGGTGACGGTGAGCAGGGAGAAGTGCAGCTCACGCTCATAGGTGGCGTAGATCGAGGTGGGCATCGTCGTACCGACCATCACCAGAGCCAGCACGAGCATGAGCCCGGCGGTCTGCGGAGCCCGCGTGCGGTCGGCTGGGGTCGATGTCGCGTCGGTCATGGTGTCTTCAAGGATGTCGGACCCCGGGATATTTCGCGAGGCGAGCAACCGGCGGCCGACGCGATATGAAAACGTAAAGATCGTGACCGATTCCGATCTGACCATGCGCCGCGCGACCGACGAGGACTGGCCTGCCATCATCGCCGCAGATGCGCGCGCTTTCGCGTTCATCCATCCGCTCGACGACGAGGCCCAGGCCGACATCCGCAGCAAGCTGCGCGACTCCGACGTGGTGGTGGTCTACGACGAGTCCGGATCAGCCGGTCCGGTGCTCGCCGGTGTGGCGATGTTCTATCGGATGACGCTCACCCTGCCCGGCGGCGTACGGACCGAACTCCCCGGACTGTCCTGGGTGTCGGTGGCGGCCACACATCGGCGACGCGGGATCCTGCGCCTGATGATCACCGAGCTCTTCGAGCAGTGGGAGCGCGAACAGAGCGCGTTCTCCATCCTCACCGCCAGCGAGGCGACCATCTACGAACGCTTCGGTTACGGTCCCGCCTGCTTCGAGGAGCAGGTGAGCATCGACCTCGCCAAGGCCGAACTGCGCGAACCCACCCCCGCCTACTCCCCGGTGCACTTCGCCGACGAGCAGCAGATCCGCGACATGGTCCCCGACCTGCACGACCGCTGGGCGTCGATGAGTCCCGGAGCGATCGTCCGCTCCCGGGTGTGGTGGAACATGATCTTCGCCGACCGCGAGATGCTGCGCGAGGGCCGCAGCGCGTTGCACTATCTGATCCATCCCGACGGCTACGCCAGCTACCGCATCCACCGCGACGAGCGGTCCGCGGTCGCCGAGGTCTCGGAGTTCATCGCGGTCACCGATCAGGCGCACACCGACCTGTGGCGCGTCCTGCTCGGACTCGACCTCATCCCCCGCATCACCGCGTCGATGCCCGTCGACGATCCGCTGCCGATGAAGCTGACCAACCTGCGCGCGCCGACGGTGACCGCGATCTCGGACTCGATGTGGTTGCGCATCCTCGACGTCCCCGCGGCGCTCGAGGCCCGCACGTACTCCGAGGACGTCGACGCGGTCCTCGAGATCACCGACACGTTCCGCGACAGCGGCGGTCGGTTCGCGTTCACCGTGCGCGACGGCGCGGCGACGGTGTCGGAGACCGAGGAACCGGCGACGGTCCGGATGGACATCTCGGTGTTGAGCAGCATCTACCTCGGCGGGTACCGCGCCACCGAGTTCGCCGCGGCCGACCGCCTCTGGGCGTCCGACCACACCACCCTGTGCGAGCTGGACCAGGCCTTCCTCACCGACCGGAAGCCGTTCTCCGGCACGTTCTTCTAGACGCGCACGTCCTGGTGGACGCCCACCTTGTGCAGCCCGATCCGACCGTGGTCGATCGTCGGGCGCAGGTGGTGCGCGCGCATCAACAGCGCGACACAGACCACCCCGGCGACCGCGGACACCGCCCCGCCGATCAACAGCGACGAGCGGGGTCCGTAGACGCCGGCCAGCCAGCCGAGCAGTGGGCTGCCCAGCGGGGTGCCGCCGAGGAAGCACAGCATGTAGATGCCCATCACCCGTCCGCGCATCGACGAGTCGACCGACAGCTGCACGATGTTCATCGCGGTGGTGCTGAAGGTGATCACCGCCGCGCCGGCCGGGATGAGCATGACCGCCACCAACCAGAACGTGGGCATCAATCCCACGACCACCTCGAGTACACCGAATGCGGTTGCCGCCGCGAGGAAGTGACGTAGACGGGCGGGCGACCGGCGCCGCGCCGCGAGCGTCGCACCGGCGAGGGTGCCCACGGCGAGCATCGTCGAGAGCAGGCCGTAGCCGCCCGCCGATCCGGCGAAGGTGTTGCGGGTGATCAGCGCGAGGGACAGCGGGAAGTTCATCCCGAACGTCGCGACCACGAACACCGTGGAGAGCACCACCACCAGATGCGGATGTCCACGGACATAGGCGATCCCGCTGCGCACCGACCCACGGCCTGCGGGTTTGTCCGAGCGGATCAGGTCGCCGGGCCGCATCATCAGCAGGCCGATGATGACCGCGACGAAGCTGACGACGTTGACCAGGAACACCGGTCCGGTGCCGATCAGGTTGATGAGAACACCGGCGATCGCGGGACCGATGATGCGGGCGAGGTTGAACGTCATCGAGTTCAGGGCAACGGCGTTCGGCAAATGTTCGGGGCCGACCATCTCGACGGCGAAGGACTGCCGGACCGGTGCGTCGATCGCCGAGATGGCCCCGAGCGCGAACGACAGGACGTACACCTGGCCCAGGGTGGCCAGGCCGAGGGTGTCCGACACCCCCAGGACGAGTGCACACACCGCCATGCCCACCTGGGTGCCCAGCAGGATGGTGCGTTTGTCGTACCGGTCGGCCAGTGCGCCCGCGGGCATCGACAGCACCGCCGTGGGACCGAACTGCAACGCCATGACGATGCCGACGGCGAGACCGTTGCCGCCGGAGAGATGCAGCACCAACCAGTCCTGGGCGATCCGCTGCATCCACGTGCCAACAAGTGAGACGACCTGGCCACTGGCCCAGAGTCGATAGTTGCGCACCCCGAGCGAGGAGAACATCAGGGGCAACGGCACACAGCAATGTTACCGCTGCTAAAAAGCGGATATTCCGGACGAGAGCCCCACGAGCCGGATCAGACGCCGGTCACCGCGGGGTGCGGGAGTCGGTCAGTCGCTGCTGGAGACGAGCGTGGACATGATCTCCACGGCCTTGCGCAGCGTGGTCAGATCGGCGCCGTCGAGCTTGCCGAGTTCGCCGCGCAGCCATTCCTCACGGGCATTGGCCTCGTCGGTGATGACCTCGTTGCCCAGATCCGACAGCGTGACGATGACCTGACGACCGTCGGTCGGGTGCGGATCTCGCTTGACCATCCCCAGGTCGGCCAGCGACGCGATGACACGGGTCATCGACGGCGGTTGGACGCGCTCCTGGGCCGCCATGGCACCCGGCGTCATCGGTCCCTCGCGCTGCAGCGTCGAGAGTGCGGACAGCTGGGTCAGCGACACCGTCGACGATGCGCGTCGGCCACGGAGGTGCCGGGCCAGCCGTACCACGGCCAAAGCCAGGTCACTGGCCAGTTTGTCGTCTTTGGCGTTCACGTCGTCAACAATAGGTCACGCAATGTGTATTGCACGCCGAACTAGCGATGTGGCGCGCTCACCGTCATGGTCACTCGCACTTGATCAACCGTCCAGTAGCGACTCGATCGGCCCCTTCGCGAAATACAGGACGAACAGGACGGCGACCACCCACAACAGCGGGTGGACCGATCGGATCCGGCCGCGCGCGGTCGCCAGGACCACCCAGGTGATGAAGCCGACGCCGATCCCGTTGGCGATCGAGTAGGTGAACGGCATGACGACGATGGTGAGGAAACACGGCAGCGCCACCTCGAAACGCGTCAGATCGATCGACCGGATCTGCGCGATCATCATGGCGCCCACCACGACCAGCGCCGGTGCGGCCGCCTCGAGGGGCACGACCGAGTACAGCGGCGTGAAGAACATCGCGACCAGGAACAGCAGGCCGGTGACGACGTTGGCGAGTCCGGTCCGGGCGCCCTCGGCGATACCCGAGGCCGATTCGACGAAGACGGTGTTCGACGACGAGGACGCGGCACCGCCGACGATCGCTCCCGCGCCCTCGACCACCAGCGCACGACCGACGTTGGGGAGATTGTCGTCCGGGTCGGTGAGACCGGCCTCCTTGCCGAGTCCGGTCATCGTGCCCATGGCGTCGAAGAAGTTCGACAGCACCAGCGCGAACACCAGTACCGACGCCGACAGGACGCCGATGCGGACGAACGCGCCGAAGATGCTGACGTCGCCGACCAGGCTGAGGTCGGGCAGACCGCCGACGCTGCCCGGCCACTGCGGGATGTTGAGGCTCCAGCCGGAACGGTCGGTGGTCGACGGTCCGAGGTCGGCGAACGACTGCACGATCATCGCGATCGCGGTGGTGACGACGATGCCGATCAGCAGCCCGCCACGGACCTTGCGCACGACCAGGATTCCCATCAGCAGCACACCGATGACGAAGATCAGGGCGGGCAGGGTGGTGATCGAGTTGCCGACGCCGAGGCCCACCGGGACGGTCGTGTCGGCGGCGTCCGGGACCCGGGTGACGAAACCGGAGTCGACCAGGCCGATGAACGCGATGAAGCAGCCGATGCCCGCGGCGATGGCCGCCTTGAGTTCCGGGGGAATGGCCGTGAAGACCCGTGTACGTAGGCCGGTGACAGCGAGCAGCACGATGATGATGCCGTCGATCACGACCAGACCCATCGCCTCCGGCCAGGTGACGTCGGGGACGATCGTCACCGCCAGCAGGCTGTTGATGCCCAGGCCGGTCGCGATCGCGAACGGGTAGTTGGCCACCACACCGAACAGGATCGACATCACTCCGGCCACCAGCGCCGTCACCGCGGCCACGGCGGCGATCGGCAGGATGTTGCCCAGCACGTCGGCGTTGCGATTGCTGCCCGCGACGCCGCCGATGATGATCGGGTTGAGCACCACGATGTAGGCCATCGTGAAGAACGTGACCAGTCCGCCGCGCATCTCGCGGCCGAACGTCGACTCCCGTTCGGTGATCTTGAAATATCGGTCGATGCGTCCCGTCACGGCGGTGGGGACGGCGACGGTGCGATCACTCAGCGACACGGGCGCAAACCTCTCTCGATGGGCTCGATCATTGTCCGGTGTGCGCCGGTGACCTTACCCTGGGCGCATGACCACTCCCCCGGATCCGGCCTCCAGTGGGCCTGCGCCCGCGGCCCTGCCCGCGTTACCGGCGTGGCTCGGTTCACCTCAGGTGGTGATCTACATCGGGATGCCGCTCTGGCTGGTCGCCACGATCGTCGTCGGGATCACCGGCGTCGGCACCACCACCACGTTCGTAAGCTGCCTGATCGGGCTCGGTGTCGGACTGTTCGGCACGTCGATCTTTCTCGTCCAGCGACGCGCCAGTCGACGCGGCGACCGGTCGGCGCAGCAGGGCCTGGGCTGAGCGCCTCTGCACCATGACCGCGACCCCGATCCAGACGAGGGCGAACAACCAGCCACCGACGACGTCGGACGCCCAGTGCACTCCCAGGTACACACGCGACGCCCCGATGAGCAGTGACGCCGCGGGCGCGATCCACAGGATCGCGCGATGGCGGCGGACCCATGGTGCGCTCTGCCAGAGGGACACCACGATCAGGCCCAGCACGATGCCCGACATCATCGCGTGGCCGGACGGGAACGCGTAGGTGTCGATGTCGACGAGGCGGTCGGCCTGCGGCGGCCGGTCCCGGGCGAACAGGTGCTTCAGGCCGACCATGACGAGATAGCCGGTCGCGGAGCCGATCACGATGAGCCACGCCTGCGAGCGTCGATGCGCTCGGGCGAACAGCAGGCCCGCGACGATCGCGATGATCGTCATGGCGAGGGTGTTTCCGACCGTGGTGATGACGTGGAACGGGGTGTCGAGCCAGTCGAGGCGGTGGTCGACCACCCAGTCGGTGATGTCGTGGTCGATCTCCAGTGCGGGGAACTGCATTCTGCTGGTGCCTAGGCCTTCGGTGTCGTCGGGGCGGGGGCGGGTGCGACGAGATGGTGGATCCCGGTGTCGTCGACCCACCAGTCGACGTCCACGACGTCACGTCGCTCACCGCGGCGCACCTCGATCCGCAGCCGGTCGTGGATCATCACCGCGCCCGAGGCGGCGGGCACACCCCGGGTGATCGCGTCGGCGAGCGCGGTGGGCGAATCGCGCCACGTGCTCGATCGCGCGTCGTGGTCGACGATCTCGGTGTGCAGTTCCTCGCTCGCGGTGGGGATGTCGAGGACCGTCGCCAGGCCGGCGGCGATGTCGGAGTCGATCGGCGGGGCGCAGATGACGGTCTCGGCCGGGTCGAGCACCTGCATCAGCCACGGGCGGTCGAGGACGAGCGCGGTGTCGGAGGTCGTGCCGGCCAGGGTGCGGACCGCGGTCGGTGCGTCGAGCCGGTCGAGGTCGATGATCCGCCGTCGGTGCGCGAGCACCAGCGCCGAATGCGCCTGGGCGGCAATGCCGGGCGCGATGACACGATCGGGGTCACCGAGGTGGCGCAACACGATCGCGGCGTGGTCGTCGGACTCGATCGTCGGTCCGGCCAGTGCGCCGGCGAATTTGTCGGCGTCGGGATGGTCGATCGGGTCGAGCAACCCGGACAGGTCGACATCGTCGGGAGCCCGGAGATGTCCGAGTGGTCGGCCGTCGATCTCGGCGAACGTCCGCAGCCACCAGGCGGTGTAGCCGGTGCGATCGGCCAGCGTGGCGGCGATCGCCGGGTCGTCGACCAGCAGACTCAGCGCGCGACGCCAGCGGTCCGGGTCGACGAGGTCGAGGTCACGGACGGCGGCCATCTGCTGCGGCTCGGTGTCGAGTGAGTCCCACCACCGGCTCTCGTCGGGCAGGTCGTGGTCGGGGCCGGCCGGGAGCTCGTCGGTGATCAGCGTGAAACCCCATCCGATCCCGATGCGGCGCAACACCTCCGGTCCGTGACGGTGGACCGTGGCCGCGTCGACGATGCCGAACGGCGAGTCGGTCGCGAGTACCGACGCGACCGGACTGTCCGGGAGCAGCAGCTCGTCCGCGGGCCGCAGCTCGTCGTCGGTGTCGGGGACGAGGAGCCCGCCGAGCCAGTCCGGTACCGGTGCGTGCGGGTCGGTCGCGAGCAGCGCCAGCACCTCCTCGGTCACCGCATCGTCGTCGGCGGTGTCGATGGCGGCGCGCAGAGCCGGGTCGTCGACGATCTCGCCGACGGTCATCCGCCGGGCGCCGAGCCGTTCCAGCAACGGATGCGCGGCGTCGGGGTGCACGGTCGGCAGCCACGAGATCGCCACGCCCGGTACGTCGTCCGAGGTCCACTCGTGGCGGTCGGCGATCACCAGACCGCGGGCGCCGATGGACACCCGCCCGTCCGAGCGGGGGACCGGGATCGCGCCGATCTCCCCGGCGGTTCGGTCGTCGACGATGAGCGGGGTGAGCGCGTCGTAGAGCGAACTCCACCACGACGGTTCGCGCGTCATCCCGGTGAGGCGCTCGACGACATCGGCCAGGGTGATCTGCTCCACGTGCAGCGATCGCAGTGCCGGCAATGATGCGTTGTCGGACAACGCCGGGTGCACCAATCCGTCGAGTACGTCGGCGAGCAACGTGCCCAGGCCCTCGGTGAGACCGGCCAGGACCACGGCCCGGTCGGGTTGTGCCAGAGCATCATCCGCGGTGGGCAACCACCGGGACCCGATGAGGTCGTCCAGCACGGCAGTGCGCAACGCGTCGTCGACCCGGCCCGCTGCGAAACCCGGTGTCGGCACGACGGCAAGACGCTCGACGGGGTCCAGGGCCAGGGCCAGATGATGGTATCCCGTTGCGACACGGCCGATGTCGGCCTCGGGGTGCAGACCGCGTCGGTCGGGGGTGAGCGCTACGTCGGCGATGCACAGTGCCGGCAGGGTCAGCTCGACGTCGGTGCGGGTAGGGGCGTGCAGCACCTCGCCGCGCACCGGGCGGGGGCGGTTCGGGCTTCCGGGCATCAGCCATCGCGCGTGGGGTGCGGAGACCTGGACCCACGACCGGTCTCCGACGGAGACGGTGTCGACACCGTCTGTGGTGGTGATCGTCCGCTCGAGGCGTCGGCCACCGCAGGTGATCGTCCGCAGCGCGGTCAGTTCGAGCAGCAGGGTCTCGATCTGTGCGTCCATGTCGGCGACGAGGTCGGCCGCGTCGAGACCGGGCCGGAGTCCGATGACGACCTCGGTGTCGAAACCTGCTGCGGGAGGGATCGGATCGGGCCAGGGAAGGCGGAGCATCGGTACGCGGTCGTCGGCCGGGATGCCGGTGTCGGCGAGCGCCTCGGCGGTCCGTCGCGTCCCGAACACCACCCCGCCGTAGGCGGAGCGGATGGCGACCTCGACACCGACCGCGGCGACCGCGCTGAACCCGACCCCGAATCGACCCACCGACGCGTGCGCAGACGGGTCCGGGCCGGGCGTTTTCGCCGACACCCGCAGCGCGGCGAGCGCAGAAACGCCCGACGCATTCAGCGGCGCACCGGTGTTCGCGATGTGCAGGAGGTTGTCGGGCGTGGCCCAGATGGAGAGCTCGCCGTCATCGTCGACGGCCGCGTCGGCGGCGTTGGCCGCGAGCTCGGTGAGGAGTCGGTCGCGGTAACCGATCTCGACGAGATCGGACTCGGAGGCCGCGTCCTCGGCGAGACGGGTGGCCGAGAGGCGCCAGGACTCGAGAACCCCGTATCGGATCGTGGCGGTGTCGAACGGATCGAGCTCGGCCACGTCGGAGGTGGTCAGTCGCTCGCGGCGACGATCTCGATGGCGCCGTCGTCGTAGGCATCGTACGCGGGTGAGCCCTCACCGGACGGCGCCTCGGCGTCGGAGTGTGCCCCGCAACCGAATTCGGCCGACACGACCTGGCCGTCGGAGGCGTACTCGTTGGCGCAGACACCGAAGGCGACGCGCAGCGACCCGGCCACCGGCATGTAGAAACCGCAGGTGCCGCAGTGCAGTCGGCTGGCCGTCGCCATGTCGGAGTCGGGTCCGTGCGGGCCGTCGTACCAGCGCTGAGCGGCCTCGTCGCGACCCTCCCGGCTGAGCACGCGGTTGCGTCCGAGTCCGAGTTCGAGGGCCACGTCGGACACCTCGTCGAGGTCGCCGGTCGCGGTCAGCTCGGCGGTGTCGATGTGGTTGGGCACCAGACGCACATCGTCGGCAGGCGCGGCGAGCACGTCGCCTGGGCCGAGATCGCCCGGCGCGATGCGCTCGATCCAGGGGACCCAGGAAGGAGCGGTCAGTGCGTCGCCGCCGGGCAGGAGCGCGATCTCGCTGACCGTGATCTCGCCGGGGCCGGACTCGGTGTCGGGGTAGGACGCCAGCACGGCGCACCACACCCATCCGCGGTACCCGGTGATGTCGGCCTCGAAGTAGTGCGTGACGGTGCAGTCGCCCTCGGTCACCGCGCGGATGTGCGCGCCGACCGCGCCCTCGTCGGATGCCTCCACCGCCGACCGGGCCACATCGACGGCAGCGGTCAACCGGGCCTCGAGGTCAGCAGGCATGTCGCTGCCCGCCGAATCGATGGCAGCCGGGCTTGTCACAGTATCCACTCCCCTATTCTGCCGTATACCGGCCGACACAGGGTGTTGCGGGTTGGTGGCTGTCTGGGGATAGGGAACAATCGACACGGTGAACCGACCCCACCAGCGTCGCGTACCGCGACCCACGCCCCGCAGCGGCCGTGCTCCCGGTGGAACACCGACGGGTCGGCCCGCCGAAACACATCGGATGCCGACGGGCGAACACCCCGGAGCGGCCAACTATCCCGCCGACTCCCCTCACCGCGCGTCGGCCTACCGTCCGCCGCCGACCCACAACCCGCATCTCGATCCACTGGATCCCGCCGACGGCCATCCCGGGGCGGGCGACCGCCGTCCCCCGGTCGGCACCGGTCCCGGCGATGCCCCCGCACCCGATGCGTCGCGGGCGATGCCCCGCAAGCTGACCGTCACACGGGTCGCGGCGTTCCGCGGGCGTGAGCTGACGTCGAAGGGCATCGGCAGGATCCACCGCGCCGCCACCGCCGACGGCGCCGACCGCTCGGGTCTGACCGCACTGACCTATCCGACGATCGTGAACTTCGCCGTCGACGCCGCGATGACCGTGGCGCTGGCCAACACCCTGTTCTTCGCCGCCGCCAGCGCGGAGTCGAAGGGCAAGGTCGCGTTGTATCTGATGTTGACGATCGCGCCGTTCGCACTGATCGCACCGCTGATCGGTCCGGCCCTCGACCGCTTCCAGAAGGGACGACGCATCGCGATGGCGTCGACCTTCGGTGTCCGTGTGGTGTTGGCGCTGCTGATCATGGCCAACTGCGGGTGGGACTCCGCATCCAACCAACTCGTCTACGACCCCTGGGTGCTCTATCCCTGCGCGCTCGGACTCCTGGTGCTGTCCAAGTCGTTCGGCGTACTGAAGTCCGCGGTCACCCCGCGGGTGCTGCCACCGACGATCGACCTCGTCCGGGTCAACTCACGACTGACGACGTTCGGTCTCGTCGGCGGGACGATCGTGGGCGGCGGGCTCGCCGCACTGTTCGAGACCCTGCTGGGCCGGTTCCTGCCCCTGCACCTGCCGGGAGCGATGGTGTTCCTCGCGATCATCGCCACCGCCGGAGCGGTGCTGTGCATGCGCATCCCGTCCTGGGTGGAGGTCACCGAGGGCGAGATCCCGGCGACGTTCACCTATCACGGCGAGCCCGAGGCGCAGCCGGGCAAGCAGAAGACCTTCACGCCGGCCGCACTGGCCGCCAAGATGCGACAGCCGTTGGGCCGCAACGTCCTCACCGGACTATGGGGCAACGCGACCATCCGCATCCTCACGGGATTTTTGGTGCTGTACATCGCGTTCTACGCGAAATCGAACCAGGGCACCCATTCCGGGTGGATGCAGTTCGCGCTCCTCGGCGCGGTCGGTGCCGCCGCGGGCGTCGGCAACTTCGTCGGCAATGCCACCGGCACCCGACTCGAACTCAAGAACCCGCAACGGATCGTCGTGCTGGTGACCGCCGCGAGTCTCGTGGTGGCCGTACTCGCCGCCGTCTTCGGGTCGATCCTCTTCGCCGCGCTCGCCGCGTTGGTCGCCTCGGGGACCAGCGCGATCGGCAAGGTGTGCCTGGACTCGTCGATCCAGGACGACCTGCCCGAGGAGTCCCGCGCCTCGGCGTTCGGGCGGTCGGAGTCGGTGCTC
Source organism: Williamsia maris (assembly GCF_024171815.1). Taxonomy (GTDB): domain Bacteria; phylum Actinomycetota; class Actinomycetes; order Mycobacteriales; family Mycobacteriaceae; genus Williamsia_A; species Williamsia_A maris. Next base: position 755,466 of record NZ_JAMTCJ010000001.1, read on the forward strand.
CAGCTGTCGTGGGTGCTCGGTGCCGCGCTCGGGGTGTTGCTGCCGCCGACACTGTGGATCGGGTTCACCGTCGTCTCGGTGCTGCTCGCCCTCGGGTTCGCACAGACCGCCATCACCAACCGCGGTTCGACGCTCGTCCCCGGCTTCGGCGGCAAACGACCCGACCAGGCGATGCCGACCGGCAGCATTCGCGTGGACCCGCACATGACCCGACCCCGACCGTCGCACCCCGACACCCGGGTCGACACCCACGAGAACGGATTCTGACCGCACCGTGTTCACCCTCAAGGCAGGCGAGAAGAAGTTCCTCGCCATCGCCACCATCGTCGCCCTCGTCTTCGTCGCCGTGGTCGGCTCCGCGGTCGCCCTGCTCGTCATCAACAACGACCATGACGAGGTGCCCTACCTGCAGGCGACGACCGGCACGACCCTCGTGCACGTCGAACCGACCATCCTGTGCGAGATCGATCTGTCGAACTGCAAGAAGGGCGCCGAGGACACGTTCGCGCCGCGCGTCCCGGTACCCGCCGGCGAGTCGATCATCGTGTCGTTGTCCAGCGGCATCTTCGACGCACCGTGGGCCCTGACGCTGGAGTTCTTGACGCCCAAGGGTTTCGAGCAGCAGCCCCCGGAGTTCTTCGCGCCGGACGAGAAGTACTCGTTCACGGTGCGCTCGACCAAAGAACGCCTGCTCACCAACATCGAGGTCCGTCTACCGTCGGGACGTACCGACACCGCAGGGGCTCCGATCACCAGAGGCTTCTGGTCGATCAACACCCTGCCCGAGGGCACGCAGGTCCCGGCACAGAGCTAGTCGCCTGAGCCGACTGTGGGGAAACCGTCAGCAGAGCCGATGCCCAGGCGCCGTCATCGACTACACGGAAACTCGCCACACGCGCTGACTGTGTGGAAACGGTCGTCGAGTGTGCTCGCAGCGGCAGGTGACATCACCTCAAGACAGCGCACACTCGACGATCGGCTTCCGCACCGTCGGCGGCTCTCGGCCGACCACCATACGAGTGTCAGACGCTGGCGGTGCGGAAGCCCCGCATCGAGTGTGCGCAGTTCACGAGACGGACTCACCCCACGCCGACAGCACACTCGATGCGCGTTTCCACACAGTCAGCAAAGCCAATGCCCAGGCGCCGTCAACGACTAACCGGAAACTTTCCACACGCGCTGACTGTGTGGAAACGGTCGTCGAGTGTGCTCACAGCGGCACCTGACATGACCTCGAGACAGCGCACACTCGACGACCGGCTTCCGCACCGTCGGCGGCTCTCCGCCGACCACCACACGAGTTTCAGACGCTGACGGTGCACATCGACGCAACAGCTCCGTGACCGATCGCTACACAGTCAGCCGATTCAGTGCTCGAGCTCCTTGGCAACCGCTCGGACGACCTCGGAGATGCGTTGCGCGGTCTTGCGGTCCGGGTACTTGCCGTGGCGCAGATCGGGCTGGATCTTGTTCTCGAGCAGGGTGATCAGATCGGCGACCATGCCGTGCAGCTCGTCGGGTGAGTGCCGCTTGACCGGCTCGCGGGCCGCCGCGGCCGCCTCGCGCGCGTTCTTCGCGACGCTGGGCGCGGGCTCGAGCACCGTCACCGACAAAGCCTGCGGACCACGCCGGCCCGCGGCCATGCCGAACTCGACACGCTGTCCGGGCTTGAGCGCCTCGACACCGCCCGCGAGAGCGCTCGAACGCACGTAGACGTCCTCGCCGTCCTCCTGCGACAGGAAGCCGAAGCCCTTCTCCGCGTCGTACCACTTCACCTTGCCGGTTGGCACCGAACTCACCCTCAACTTTTGTCTGTGTCGGATCGTGCCGGGATGCGTCGACGACGAACCACGGCACGAATAAAGCGCCCGACGTGGCGACCTGGGTCCCACACGTCGGAGCGCTACGCCACCATTCTACGCAAGGAATGTCCAGGTTTTTACGCGACCGAGCTCCCAGGTGCCCGCCGCGCGGAGTTCGGTTGGCAGGTGGTGCGTGCCCTGCTCTACCGTCATCGGTATGCCTGGACAACCTGGGGATCGTCTGCTGTACGCAGCTCTGGTCCTGTTCGCGGTCGGCGTCGTGGCCATCATCACGATGTTCGCCTACCCGGCCCTCGCCGACGGCGACCGTGCCCCCATCGGGGTCTATCTCCTCACGCTGGGAACACCGATTGGCTTCGTGCTGGCCATCGTGTTCGCCCTGCGATCGGGTCGGAGGCAGCGATGAGCGTCGAACCGATCGATCTGGCCCCCGCCACGGACGGCGATGCCCTGCGCGCCGCCTACAGCTGTTTCCCGTCCGGGGTGGTCGCGGTCTGTGCGCAGATCGACTCGACGCCGGTGGGCATGGCCGCGAGCTCGTTCGCGACCGTCTCCCTCGACCCGCCGTTGGTGTCGTTGTGCGTCCAGCACACCTCGAGCACCTGGCCGAAGCTGCGAGATGCGCCGCGGATCGGGGTCAGCGTCTTCGCGGCCAGCCAGGATCTGCTGTGTCGGCAACTCGCCGGTTCCGCCGACCGCAGGTTCGACGGCATCGACCCGCAGGTCAGCGACAACGGCGCACTGTTCATCCCGGGAGCGGCCGCGGTGCTGTCGTGCAGCCTCTACAACGAGTTCCCCGCGGGCGACCACAACCTGGTGCTGCTCGAGATCGAGGCCCTGAGCGCCGACCCGACGATCGAACCGCTGGTGTTCCACGCAAGCACCTTCCGAGCCCTCGAGGCGCGCGCCTGATCGGCACCCGTCAGTAGGCTGGGAACATGACAGCCATCGCCCTGGGTATGCCCTCGGGCATACGACGTGGGACCGACGCGGACGACACCGACGTGCCGGGCACGTCCGGTATGCCGACGTCGGGACCGATGCTGGACACGTTCGGTCGCACGACCCGCGATCTGCGGGTCTCGCTCACCGATCGCTGCAATCTGCGTTGCACCTACTGCATGCCCGCCGAGGGCCTCGACTGGCTGCCGCGCTCGGAGGTGCTCGACACCGCCGAGCTGGTCCGTCTGATCGGCATCGCCGTGGGCGACCTGGGTGTGACCGCGATCCGTTTCACCGGCGGCGAACCCCTGCTTCGCAAGGACCTCCCCGAGATCATCGAGGCCGTCGCGCGTCTCGACCCCCGCCCCGAGATGGCGGTCACGACGAACGGACTCGGACTGCGCCGCCACGCGTCCCGGCTGGCCGCCGCCGGACTCGACCGGGTCAACGTCTCGCTCGACACCCTCGACCGCGACCGCTTCGCCGCCATCACCCGCCGCGACCGTCTCGACGATGTCCTCGACGGGTTGGCGGCCGCACGTGAGGCCGGACTGTCCCCGGTGAAGATCAACGCCGTCCTGAGCCCGGACGGCGGACTCGACGACGCCCCCGAACTGCTGCGGATGTGCCTGGACAACGGCTACGCCCTGCGCATCATCGAGCAGATGCCCCTCGACGCCGGACACACGTGGTCACGGTCGGAGATGATCACCGCCGACATGGTCTACGACCGGCTCGCCGACGAGTTCGACCTCGTCGCCGACCCGCGGCCCCGTGGCTCGGCACCCGCGGAGACCTGGGTCGTACGCGGCCACCAGATGCCCGGACGCGACGGCGGGATGGTCGACGCCCGGGTGGGCATCATCGCATCGGTGACCCGACCGTTCTGCGGCGACTGCGACCGGACCCGACTCACCGCGGACGGCGCGCTGCGCACGTGCTTGTTCTCGACCACCGAGACCGATCTACGCGGCCTGCTGCGCGGAGGTGCCGACGACGCCGAGATCGCGTTGGCCTGGCGCCGCGCCACGTGGGGCAAGCTGCCCGGCCACGCGATCAACGACCCGTCGTTCCTGCAGCCGACGCGGCCGATGTCGGCCATCGGCGGCTGAGGTGACCATCGATGCCACCGACAGTCCGGTGCAGCGCATCGAGGTCCGGTTCTTCGCCGCCGCCAAGGCTGCGGCCGGTCGCGCGCACGACGTCGTCGAACTCCCTCACGACGCCACCGTCGGTGATCTGGAGGCCGCGCTCGGGACGGGCAATGCCGACCTCGCGCGCGTTCTGCTCCGCTGCTCGTATCTGCGCGACTCGGTCGCCGTCCGTGACCGCGGCAGGGCCCTTGCGCCGTGCTCGGTGATCGAGGTTCTGCCGCCGTTCGCCGGTGGCTGAACCGTCGTCCCCGCGGACCGAGTTGCGCTCTGCGAAACTCGTATTCCCGCTCCCGGACATCATCCGATCGGATGACGTGTGGCGTTGGTCACATCACAGAACGGTCACAGGTAGGACACGAACCAGCTGTCAGCCCCGTGGCCTGCAGGGACTCCGGGGTACTCGGCGAGACCAGACCGCGACACTTCGAATCCTTTGCGCGACGAACGTATGACACCTGCGCACGGACCACGTAGCGTCTGCGACGGCTGCACCTGCTGCCACACCCGAAACACAAACTCCCCGTCCTCCGCGCCAAACCTCGTTCCGTGGACAGGGTCACCGATCACGAATTCAGGAACGAGGGCGGGGGACCCACATCTCCTCCAGAGAACCGGGATCCCGGCGAGTCATCGCCGAGATTCCTTGGGGTGAAGCTCCACTTGTGGAGCCGGGCAACCTCTCAGCCCGAACCCGACAGCTCACTTCGTCGGCGCGTGGAGAGAGGAATACCTTTTATGTCCGGACGTCATCGCAAACCGACCTCCACCACCCGTACCGTTGCTCGCGTAGCGGTCACCTCCGCTGTTCTCGGCGGCGGCGCCAGCATGCTTCTGGGGGTCGGCAACGCAGCTGCAGCCACCGATTCCGAGTGGAGCCAGGTCGCACAGTGTGAGTCGGGCGGCAACTGGGGGATCAACACCGGCAACGGTTACCAGGGCGGGCTGCAGTTCAGCCCCAGCACCTGGGCCGGCCACGGTGGTACCCAGTTCGCGCCCTCGGCCAACCAGGCCACCAAGGAACAGCAGATCGCAGTCGCCGAGAAGGTCCTCGCGGGCCAGGGCAAGGGCGCATGGCCGGTGTGTGGCACCGGTCTCGGCGCGCCGACCCCCCGCAGCACCACCCCGGTCGACCTGCCGAAGCTGCCGAGCGTGAAGGCGCCGGAGCTCAAGACCCCGGAGGCACCGGCCGCTCAGTCCGAGGCCAACAAGAAGGTCGACGAGGCACTCGCCGAGCAGAAGGTCGACCCCGCGGTCACCGCGCTCTGGGAGCAGGCCAAGAAGAGCGGCGTTCAGCTCGACGACGGCCAGCTCGCGCTGTTCAACCAGTTCAAGGGACTGCTGCCCTGATCTGACGCACCGCGTCGATCACACAGACGAAGGGCCCCGCACGAGGACATCGATCCCGTGCGGGGTCCTTTTCCAATTCTCCGGCCGCCGACCGCACGCTCGGCGGGTGGTTACGGCACGCTCGGCGGGGCGGGCGTCAGGCCGAGCCGACCCATTCGTCGCTGCCGTCGGCGAAGATCTGGTGTTTCCAGACAGGTAGCGCGTCCTTGACCTCGTCGACCATCCGCGCACACGTCGCGAACGCCGCACCGCGGTGATCGGCCGCGACCGCGACCACCAGGGCCGCGTCACCGATCTCCAGGTCGCCGACCCGATGCGACACCGCGACGGCTCGCACGCCCTCCGCAGACGCGGCGACCTCGGCGACGACCCGGGCGATGACCTCGTCCGCGCTCGGATGCGCGGTGTAGTGCAGCGCGCCCACGTCGCGACCACCGTCGTGGTTGCGTACGGCGCCCACGAAGTCGACGACGGCTCCCGCGGCGCCCTCGGATGCCGTCTCCACCGCGACCCGGTGCTCATCGACATCGAGCGGCGCCTCGGTGACCACGGCGCGCACCACGACCGCAGCCATCAGTGGTCGCCGCCGGCGATCTGGTCGAGCGCGTGGGCGAGCACGGGTTCGAGTACGGCGAGTCCGTCGCGGACACCACCGGTCGACCCGGGCAGGTTCACGATCAGGGTTCGCCCCGCGACTCCGGCGACACCGCGCGACAGGATGGCCGTGGGCACCGCATCGGAGCCGGCGGCCCGGACCGCGTCGGCGAGTCCGGGGATCTCCATCTCGATGACAGCGCGGGTCTGTTCCGGCGTCACGTCGGTGGGACTGAGCCCCGTGCCGCCCGTGGTGATGATGAGCGACACCCGCGCGGCGACACCTTCGCGCAGCAGATGACCGACATCGTCGCCGTCCGGGACCACCGACACCGCGTCCACCGCGATGTCGTGCGCGGTCAGCCAGTCGGCGATCACAGGACCGGTCCGGTCGGGATAGGTGCCCGCCGCGGCGCGCGTCGAGGCCACGACAACCCGGGCGGTACGACGATCAGCCACGGGTCCAGTGTCCGTGCTTGCCGCCGAGCTTCTCGACCAGGCGCACGTCGTCCATGCGGGCACGCGGATCGAGGGCCTTGACCATGTCGTGCAGGGTGAGCCCGGCGACGGCGACGGCGGTGAGCGCTTCCATCTCGACCCCGGTGCGGTCGGTGGTCTGCGCGGTGGCCTGTACGTCGATGCTGTCGGCGGCGATGTCGAACTCGACGGTGACCGACGAGAGAGCCACCTGGTGGCACAGCGGGATCAGGTCGGGTGTGTGTTTGGCGCCCATGATCGCGGCGACGCGGGCGGTGGCCAGCGCATCGCCCTTGGCGAGGGTGCCGTCGGAGAGGTGGCCGATGACCTCGGCGGTCGTGCGGAACGTTCCCGCGGCGACGGCGGTCCGGTGGGTCACCGACTTGCCGCCGACATCGACCATCCGGGCCGCGCCCGAGGAATCGATGTGCGTCAGACCGCCCGTCGAGTCGCCCTCAGGACTCGTCGACTCGGAGTCGGGCACCGATCAGCGATTGACGTGGGTCTCGGGGTGCACGTACGAGAGGTGCTCGACGGGCAGGGGGAACTCGACGTCACCGAACGGGGAGAGCGCACCGGAGATGCTGGCCGCGAACTCCGACACCGCGTGCTCGTGATCACCGTCATCCGACTGGGGCCAGCCGTTGTCGACATACCGCTTCTTTTCAGCCACGTCGGTCATTCTGCCATGACCCCCATCTGGTCGGTGTCACAGCCAGATAAGATCACCCCGATGAGTTCTGACGATCGTCCCGGCACGGGCGCCGGCCCCGAGCGTCACGTGGGTCTGGCCCAGGACCTGGCCGGTCGCACGGACGAGCAACTCGTCGAACTGCTCCTCGCCCGCCCCGACCTCGCCACTCCCCCGCCGACGAGCACCGCGGTGCTCGCGCAGCGGGCGCTGGCCGGTCCGTCGATCAGTCTGGCCGCCGAGGACCTCGACCTGCTCGCCGCCGCGGTCATCGAGCAGGCGATCACCGCGACCACCGACGCCGCACACCGCACCATCCTCGCCCCGACGTCGGCGAAGGCCATCGTCTCCGCGCTCGACGGTCGGGCCGACAAGGACGAGATCCGTGAACGCATCGCACTGCTCCGCGGTCGCGCCCTGCTGTGGGGCCCCGATTCGGCCCTCGAGACCGGCTCGCACACACCGAGCGCGCTGTCGACGAGGGCGATGCACCTGGGCGGCCCGCTGTCGACGATGACCCTGTCCGAGATCGCCGACATCCTGGCCGGACTCAGCGAGCGCGAACGGGAACTGATCGAGACGCTGGCCACCGGTTCCGCATTGGGGCGCACCCGCGACGCCGCACCGGACGCCGACCCGGCCCGCCCTGTCCCGCACCTGATCTCACTCGGTTTGCTCGCCCGGGTGGACGACCAGACCGTCGAACTGCCACCGGTCCTCGGCCAGTTGCTGCGCGGCGAGAAGCCTGCCGAACCCCGCGACCTCCGTGCGCCGGCCCTCGTCCCGGCCGACACGACCCGCAAGTTCAAGGCCGCCGACGTCGAGGCCGCGGCCGGTGGTGAAGCGCTCGAACTACTGCGTCATCTCACCGACACCGTCGAGGTCCTCGGACGGTCCCCCGCGCTCGTGCTGCGCGCCGGCGGGCTCGGTGTCCGCGAGATGCGCCGACTGGCCAAGGCCACCGGGATCGACATCGTCCGACAGGGTTTCGTCATCGAACTGCTCGCGGGAGCCCGTCTGATCGACAACGGGTTCCCCGACCCGCCGATCGACAGCGGCGAGACCGCCTGGACACCGACCGTCACCGCCGACCAATGGCTGCACCAGCCACCCGAGCGCCGGTGGTACGCCATCGCCGACGCGTGGATGACGTTGCCGCGCAGGCCGTGGCAGATCGGTGAGGACAGCGCCGAGGGGTCGGCGATCCCGTCGTTGGCGGGCGACCTCTACGACGTCCAGGCCCCGGTCGAGCGCCGGATGCTGCTGAACGCGTTGGCCACCGGCACCCCCGGCGTGTCGGTCGACGTCGACTCCCTGGCCCGTCTGATCGGGTGGCGACACCCGCGGTGGCAGCGGCGGATGTCGCGTCGTCTCATCGACGCCACCCTCGACGAGGCACAGTCATTGGGACTCGTCGCGCACGGCGCCCTCACCGCGGCGGGACGGGCCATACTGGCCGACCCGGCCACGCAGAACGGCGATCCCGAGAAGGCGGTGTCGACGATCATGGGGCGCGCGCTGCCCGACCCGATCGACTTCTTCCTCACCCAGGCCGACCTCACCGTGACCGCACCCGGGCCGTTGACCCCCGAGCTGTCCGCCGAGCTGGCCCTGGTCGCCGACCTGGAATCCGGTGGCGCGGCGTCGGTCTACCGGGTCACCGACTCCACGGTGCGTCGCGCACTGGACACCGGCCGCACCGGCACCGAACTCACCGGGTTCTTCACCGCGCACTCGAAAACCCCGGTGCCCCAGTCACTCGAGTACCTCATCGACGACGTCGCCCGCAGGCACGGGCAGCTCCGCGTCGGCGTCGCGTCGGCGTTCATCCGATGCGAGGACCCGACGACGCTCGCCGCCGTGCTCGCCTCGCCGGTCTCGGAGACCCTTGCGCTGCGTGCGCTGGCCCCCACCGTGGCGATCTCCCAGGCATCGCTGAAGACGGTCCTCGACGAACTCCGCGCGGCCGGGTTCGCGCCGGCCGGCGAGGACAGCTCCGGCGATCTGGTCGATCTGCGCGAGCGCGGTGCCCGGGTCCCGGCCCTGCGCGCGGTGCGTCGCTCGCCGCGCCGACCGGTCGCGAGCCCCGAGCAGATGACGACCGTCGTGGCCCGGATGCGTACCCAGGACGCCGCCGTCTCCGCCGTGCCGTCGGGATCGGCGGGCAACTCCGTCCGCGCCGGCGGTGGCGAACCGGCGACCGCGCTGCTCCAGCTCGCCATGCGCGTGGGCCGCAAGGTCCGCATCGGCTACGTCGACGCACATGGTTCGGCCAGCCGCCACATCGTCGTCCCCCGGCTCGTCGGCGCAGGTCAGCTCGTCGTGACCGAGGACGACGGCCTCTCCGATCAGCACTACGCCCTGCATCGGATCACGTCGGTGGAGCTGATCGAGGACTAGCCCGCGGGCGCTCGCGACACCTTCTGCGAAAACCGTGGACAATGGATCGGTGACCGAAGGCCCATTGATCGTCCAGTCCGACAAGACCCTGCTCCTCGAGGTCGACCACCCGCGCGCCGCCGAGGCGCGTGCGGCCATCGCCCCGTTCGCCGAACTCGAACGCGCCCCCGAACACGTGCACACCTACCGGGTGACGCCACTCGCGCTGTGGAACGCCCGCGCCGCAGGACACGACGCCGAGCAGGTCGTGGACGCGCTGGTCAGCTTCTCCCGGTACGCGGTGCCTCAGCCCCTGCTCATGGACATCGTCGACACCATGGGCCGGTTCGGTCGACTCCAGCTGGTGAAGAGCCCGGTCCACGGACTCATCCTGGTCAGTTACGACCGGGCGGTGCTCGAGGAGGTGATGCGCCACAAGAAGATCGCTCCGATGCTCGGCGCCCGCATCGATGACGACACGATCATCGTCCACTCCTCCGAGCGTGGTCACATCAAGCAGATCCTGCTCAAGATCGGCTGGCCCGCCGAAGACCTCGCGGGCTACGTCGACGGTGAGGCCCACCCGATCGAGTTGGCCGAGACCGACTGGGAGCTGCGCGATTACCAGCAGATGGCTGCCGACTCGTTCTGGGCCGGCGGCTCGGGTGTCGTCGTACTCCCCTGCGGTGCGGGCAAGACGATGGTCGGCGCCGCGGCGATGGCCAAAGCCGGTGCCACCACCCTGATCCTGGTCACCAACACCGTCGCAGGCCGGCAGTGGAAACGCGAGTTGGTCGCGCGCACCTCGCTGACCGAGGAGGAGATCGGCGAGTACTCCGGTGAGCGCAAGGAGATCCGTCCGGTCACCATCGCCACCTATCAGGTGATGACGCGCCGGTCCAAGGGCGAGTACCGCAACCTCGAGCTGTTCGACTCCCGCGACTGGGGGCTGATCATCTACGACGAGGTCCACCTGCTGCCCGCTCCCGTGTTCCGGATGACCGCCGACCTGCAGTCGCGTCGCCGCCTCGGCCTCACCGCCACGCTCGTGCGCGAGGACGGGCGCGAGGGCGACGTGTTCAGCCTCATCGGGCCGAAACGCTATGACGCACCGTGGAAGGACATCGAGGCGCAGGGCTGGATCGCGCCCGCCGACTGCATCGAGGTGCGGGTGACCCTGACCGACGAGGAGCGGCTGCAGTACGCCGTCGCCGAGCCGGAGGAGAAGTACAAGCTCTGCTCGACCGCACACACCAAGGTCAACGTGGTGAAGTCCATCCTCGCGCGCCACGAGGGGTCCCCGACGCTGGTGATCGGCGCCTACATCGACCAGCTCGAGGAACTCGGGGAGGCGTTGGGCGCCCCGGTGATCCAGGGGTCGACGAAGAACAAGGACCGCGAGATCCTCTTCGAGCAGTTCCGACGCGGCGAGGTCTCGACGCTGGTGGTCTCGAAGGTGGCGAACTTCTCCATCGACCTCCCCGAGGCGTCGGTCGCCGTGCAGGTGTCTGGAACGTTCGGCTCACGCCAGGAGGAGGCCCAGCGACTGGGTCGTCTGCTGCGCCCGAAGAAGGACGGCGGACAGGCACACTTCTACTCGGTGGTCTCCCGCGACACCCTCGACGCCGACTACGCCGCGCACCGACAGCGCTTCCTCGCCGAGCAGGGCTACGCCTACCGGATCACCGACGCCGACGACCTGCTCGGACCGGCGATCGGCTGATCCGCCAGGGTCACTGCGCGGCTGCCTGCAGGCAGTAGTCGACCCGGTCGGGTGTGTCGAACTCGAAGATCTTCCCGGTCGGGCAATCAGCGGGTGCCAGTGACGGCGCCTTCGTGACGACCTTGATGATCACCGACGTCGAGGTCGACGTCGGTGGCGTGGCCGTCGCACAGTCGGCATCCTTGACCGACGACACCGGCGCGTCATTCCCGGCCGGGAACACATAGCACTGGCCGACACGGAGATTCGGTGCGATGCACAGTTTCCCGAAGTCCTCCGAGGTCACCTCGGCGGAGTTGGCCACGGTGCACGGCAGTGACTCGATCGCGAGCTTCTGGGCCACGACGAACGTGAACGACTTGTCACTGCAGCTCGCCTTTTTCGGGGTCAGGTCGGCGTTGTCACCCGAGACCGTGATGCAGTCGCCCACCGACACGTCCCTGCCGCTGGTGACCACGTCGCCCTTGAGCACCTCGCGGGCTCCGGCGAGGAGCACCGCGAGAACGATGACCGCACCGACGATGATCCAGACGATCCGCTTGCTCGACCGCCGCGGCGCAGGCGGCGGCGGCCCACCGAAGGCCGGGTAGGGATTCGGTCCGAAACCACCCGGGCCGGGTGCCGGATAGCCCGCAGGTGGCGGACCGTAACCAGGAGGCGGCGGTCCGTACCCGGGCGGCGGGCCATATCCCGGAGGTGGTCCATACCCCGGTGGCGGCGGGCCATATCCGGGAGGCGGTCCATACCCCGGTGGTGGCGGGCCATATCCGGGAGGCGGTCCGTATCCCGGCGGCGGGTACTGCGGCCCGTTCTGATCTGGACGGTTCTCGGGCCCCACCATGGTCGCACTCCGCTCTCGTCGGCCGTTCGGCGTCGGATCACGGTAGCGGACACCGTCGGTCACTGCGTGGGGACCACCTCGGCGCAGTAGCTCAGCGGCTTCGGCAGGTCGAACGCCAATGTCTGCCCGGAGCACGATGACACATCGGTCGAGTCGGTGCGGTCGGTCACCCGCACCACCTCGGCACCGGCGGACGGATCGGGCGATGAACAGTCGACGATCTTGAAGTCGGAGAACGAGCCGTTTGACGACGGGAACTGATAGCACTTGCCGACCGTGAGATTCGGTACGAGGCAGAGCTTTCCCTTGTCTGTCTGTGTCAACGACGAGTACTTCCGGTCCTGGCACGAATCGGTGGTGTTCTCGAGTTTCTGGGCGACGATGAAGGTGAAGGCACTCGAGTCACACGGCGTCGACTTCGGTTGCGCATCCCCCCTTTCCTCGGTGACAGAGATGCAGTCCCCGACGGACGCGTCGTCGATGTCGTTGATGTTGTCCTTGGTGGCGATGACCGCGACGACGACGATCGCGATGATCAGGACGACGATCACCCCGAGCGCGATGAACAGCAGCTTCTTGCGGGAGCGTTTCGGCGGCGCACCATAGGCGCCCGGAACCCCGGTGGCGTAGGCAGGTATCCCGCCGGGTCCACCCGGCGGCGGGAACTGTTGTCCACCCGGCGGCGGGTAAGACGGCTGACCACCCTGCGGGGGATACGACGGAGGTTGTCCGCCGGGCGGCGGGTACGCGGGCTGTCCACCGGGCGGTGGGTACTGCGGAGGTTGTCCACCGGGCGGCGGATACGACGGAGGTTGTCCACCCGGCGGTGGGTACTGCGGAGGCTGGCCACCCGGCGGCGGATACTGCGGGCCATCCTGCTGTGCGGGATCGTCGGGGGATGTCATCGGTGTTCTCCGCTCGATAGGAACCGATACAACGCGCGAAGATTACCGCGCAAATCGCCCGGCGGCGACAGTTATCGCAGGTTGAGGGCGCGCAAGTTTCTCAGGCGGGGATGTCGGAGGCGGGTGCGTAGCAGTAGCCGACGGGCCGGGGTAGCGCGAACGACACCGAGGCCTCGGACGCGGCGCACTCCGGATCCGCGGTGCCGTCGAGCCGTTTGGTGATCTCCAGGATCGGGTGGTCGCTGTCCGAAGACGGCGTGGCACAGCCTCGTTCACGGTAGGTGGCGTCCGGGTCCGACGCCCGTGGCACCTCGTAACAGTGGCCCGCACGCCAATTCGGAGCGAGGCAGAGGACGCCGCCGCCCTCGAACGAGATGCGCGAGTAGTCGTTGGTCGCGCAGCGGACTCCGGACTGAGACGACCTCGACGCGACGTAGAACGTGAACTCGTCGGAGTCGCAGTCGGCCGTCCTCGCCTTCACGGTCGCCTCGCCTGTCGTGGTGACGCGAACGCAGTCACCGGCCGAGACGTCGGTCGCGTCGGTCACGATGGTGCGTGCGGTGAACGCGAAGACGACGGCGATGGCCACGGCCAGCGCAACGATGACGGCCAGCGCGACGAGCGGAGCGCGGAACGGGTGGCTCCGCCGTGCGGGCAGAGAACCGCCCGGCGGCGGTCCGGGCGGGTACGGATTCGGCGGATAGGTCATCGGTTTCGACAGTATCGAAAGAGCCGAGGTGACGCCCCGGGTGGTCCCGCCGGTGTGACAGCCTGGAACCCATGCGCACCGTCACGCGACTGGCTCCGTTCGCCACCACGATCTTCGCCGAGATGTCCCAGCTGGCCGCCACGCACGACGCCATCAACCTCGGTCAGGGGTTCCCCGACACCGACGGGCCGCAGGCGATGCTCGACGCGGCACGTGCCGCCATCGCCGAGGGCAACAACCAGTACCCACCCGGACCCGGCATCCCCGCGCTACGGCAGGCCGTCGCCGATCACCAACTCCGTTGCTATGGAATCGAATACGATCCCGCCTCCGAGATCCTCATCACCGTCGGCGCGACCGAGGCGATCGCCGGGTCACTCGTGGGACTCGTCGAGACCGGCGACGAGGTGGTGATGATCGAGCCGTACTACGACGCCTACGCCGCCGCGACCGCGATGGCCGGCGGTGTCCGACGCACCGTCCCGCTCGTCGCCGACGGCGACGGGTTCTCCCTCGACCGTGACGCGCTGGCGAGCACGATCACCGACGCCACGCGCGTCCTCATCGTCAACAGCCCACACAACCCGACCGGCACGGTGCTCGGCGACGAGGACCTGCGTGCCATCGCCCAGACCTGCATCGAGCACGACGTCATCGTGATCAGCGACGAGGTCTATGAGCACCTCGTCTTCGACGGTCGCACCCACACCACGATCGCCGCACTCCCAGGGATGCGTGAGCGCACCCTGCGGATCTCCAGTGCAGCAAAGACGTTCAACGTGACCGGCTGGAAGGTCGGGTGGGTCAGCGGGCCCGCCGACCTCGTCGCGGCCGCCCGCACCGCCAAACAGTTCATGTCCTACGTCGGCAGTGGGCCGTTCCAGCCTGCCATCGCCGTTGCCCTGAACACCGAGATGGACTGGGTGCGCGACTCCTGCGCCGCGCTGTCGGCCAAGCGAGACCTGATCTCCGGGGCCCTGCGCGACGTGGGCTTCGGGGTACACCGCACCGAGGGCACGTTCTTCGTCTGCGCTGACCCGCGGCCGCTCGGGTACACCGACGGCGAGGAGTTCTGCCGCGACCTGCCCGCGCGGGTCGGTGTGGCCGCGGTCCCGGTCAGCGCCTTCGTCGATCACCCCGAGCCGTGGGCACATCTCGTCCGGTTCGCCTTCGCCAAGCGCGACGAGGTCCTGCTCGAGGGGGCCGAACGACTGCGACGCCTGCAGGCCTGACCCGACGACGGCCCAACCGGGAGACACGACGGCGCAACTGCGGGTGACGCACAACTGCTCGCACAGGTGTTCGATCGCCGCTACAGTGAAGTGATGAACGCGGTCGGCCTGCAGGGATCTCTGTTCGACGAGGGTGTCGAGGCACCCGACCTCGGCGAGCTGGGTCCACGGGTCCGGCGCCGCGTCCTGACCATGGGCGCCTGGGTCGACGTCCGGCCCGGCTGGATCGCCGGCACCGACCCACTGTTCTCCCACCTGCGCGACGAGGTGCCCTGGCGCTCGGAACGCCGACAGATGTACGACCGCGTGGTCGACGTCCCCCGCCTGGTCCGCAACTATCAAGCCGACGCGGCGTTCCCCCACCCGATCCTGACCGAGGCCCGCGACGCTCTCAGCGACCACTATCGCCCCGAGCTGCCGGAGGGTTTCGCCACGGCAGGCCTGTGCTTCTACCGGGACGGTTCCGACAGCGTCGCGTGGCACGGCGACAACATCGGCCGTGGCAGCACCGAGGACACCATGGTGGCCATAATCTCGCTCGGCGCGCCACGTGCGTTGATGCTGCGTCCACGTGGCGGCGGAGCATCACTCAAGTTCGTGCTCGCGCAGGGCGACCTGCTCGTCATGGGCGGGAGTTGCCAGCGCACGTGGGAACACGCGGTGCCGAAAGCCGCCGGCGTCGGACCGCGGATGAGCGTGCAGTTCCGACCCCACGGGGTCTGGTGACGACACCTGCTCAGGTGCCCGAGAACGCGGGCGCGAAGATCTCCTCGATCGTCCACCGGCGCGACGAGAGCCCCTGTTCGTGGTGGTACCTCAGGTAGGTGTCGATGGCGTGCCGGTTGTCGGCGATGCCGTACGGCCACCAGTCGTCGTCGAAGCAGGACAGGTTGCGCTCGATGAGGGCGTTCATCCACGGGACCATGGTCGTGACCTCATACAGCAGTCGATCGTGCCGATACTGTTGCATCCGAGCGTCTTTGGCCTCGACGAACGCACGGTAGACAGAGCGCACAGCTTCGGGGTGGGCGTCGAGAAAATCCCGCTCCACCACCACCGCGTGCATGATCGGGAAGATCCCGGTGCGTCGGTGGTAGTCGCGCTCGGCGGTCTCGTGGTCGACGAACAGCCGCCGGACGTTCGGCGATCCGTCGAGAACACACCTCGGGACGTTGGCGGTGAACAGTGCATCGATCTCTCCGGACTCGATCATCTGGTTCAACGTGGTGCCGTCCGGCGCCGGCGTCACGCGGACGCCGGACGGATGCGGGTGTGGGATGAAGTCGAACGGTGCCATCGGATGGTCGAGACCGCCGATGACCCATTCGTTGCGCTCCGGCGCGAACCCGTGGTCGTCGGACAGGATGCCCTTGGCCCACACCCCGGAATCCTGTCCGTAGGTTCCGAATTCGCCGATTCGCCTGCCGACGAGATCCTCCGGTCGCTCGATGCCGCTGTGCACGTTGACGAACACGCATGAGTGCCGGAAGACGCGGTTCGGGAAGACGGGCAGTGCGATGAACGGGCAGTCACCGGTGTCGAGCATGCGCAGGTAGAACGTCAGTCCGAGCTCGGCGACGGTGAACTCGCGGCGGCGCATCATCCGCTCGAAGATCTCGGGAAGAGTCGCGCCGGTGTGCATCGTCGCATCCACGCCGTCGACTGCGACGGATCCGTCGAACAGGGCGCGGGTGGTGTCGTAGCGGTAGCCGGCGATGTCGATCGCGGGTTCGGTCATCATGTCTCCTTCGTTGCTGCGGTGGACCTTTCACCCACCGATGGTTCCGTCATCCACACCTTGGGTCCACGACCTGATCGGCACTCGCGATACCGGATCGGTATCGTCGCTGCATGGAGCTGCGACTGCTGAGCTACTTCGTCGCGGTCGCCGACGAGGGGAACGTCGGACGGGCCGCAGCGCGACTGAACATGACGCAGCCACCACTGAGCCGGGCGATCCGTGCGTTGGAGACCGAACTCGGTGTCGTTCTGCTCGAGCGCACCAGCATCGGTGTCTCGCTCACCGCGGCCGGCGTGGCCCTGCGGGACGAGGCCCGAGCGCTGCTGGAGCAGTCGGAGCGACTCCGCGTCCGGGTGGCGGCCGCCGGCGGGGCCGCGGTGATCACCGTCGGCACGTTGGCCGACACCGCCGACCAGATCGGGAACCGGCTGGTGGGCACGTTTCGCGACCGACAACCGCACGTCGACGTCGTCGTCCACGAGACCGACCTGTCCGATCCGACGGCGGGACTACGCACCGGATCGGTCGATGTCGCCTTGACCCGGACCCCCTTCGATCGATCAGGGATCCGGGTACACGTCCTGCGGAGCGATCCCATCGGGGTCGTCATGCGGACCGACGACCACCTGGCACGTCGGGACTCCGTATCGCTGCCCGAGCTCGCCGACCGACGGTGGGTCCGCCTACCCGATGGGACGGACCCACTCTGGAGCGCGTATTGGTCGGGCATCGACACCCCCGACGGACCCGAGCTGCGGACGATCTCCGAGTGCGTCCAGTCGGTTCTGTGGAACGCGACGTCGGCGCTCGCCCCGATCCGACAGCGATTACCGCCCGGCTTACGGGTGGTACCGCTCACCGACCGCGAACCCAGCCATCTCGTCGTGGCGTGGCGTGCGACAGATCCGAACCCGCTGGTGCGAGCGTTCGTCCGGGTCGCCGCCGACAGCGACCGATGACGACCCTAGATGCCGTAGGTGACGCCGGTGAGTTTCTCCGAGGCGATCCAGAGCGCCTGCGCGACCCCCTCGTCGCGGGCCTTCGGCATCGCCTTGGTGAGAGTGGGGGCTCCGCGCATGCCGCCGAATCCGCTCGGACCGTAGAACGCACCCGACGCCGCGTCCGGCGAGGCGGCCGCGTACAGCTCCGGCAGCGCGCCGTCGGCCGCCGACTGCCCGACGAGGTTGGTGACCTTCATGATCCGGTCGTAGATCGACTGGGTGTGGGACTGCAGCCCGGTGGTCGCGTATCCGGGGTGGGCGACCATGGACGAGACAGCCGAGCCGGACCGCCCCAGCTTGCGGGCCAGCTCGAACCCGAACAGCAGGTTCGCGAGCTTGGACTGACCGTAGGCCGACCAGCGTTCGTATCGACGGTGGTCGTAGTTGAGGTCGTCGAGATCGATTTTGCCCAGGATGTGGGCGAACGACGACACGGTGACCACCCGGTCGGTGATCTTCGGCAGCAGCAGACCCGTGAGCGCGAAGTGTCCCAGGTGATTCGTCCCGAACTGCATCTCGAAACCGTCGGCGGTCCGCTTCTTCGGCACCGCCATCACGCCCGCGTTGTTGATGAGGACGTCGACGGTGTCGATGCCGTCGGCGAACCGGCGCACCGACGCGAGGTCGGCCAGGTCCAGTTCGGCGACCGAGGCGTTGGGGCCAATCGCGGAGGCCACCGGCTTCGCCTTGTCGACGGTGCGGCACGCGAGGATCACCGTCGCGCCCGCGGCCCCGAGGGCCTTCGCCGCCTGCTCACCGAGACCGCTGTTGGCGCCGGTGATGACCACCGTGCGGCCCTGCTGATCCGGGATGTCTTTACTCGACCAATTCGTCACCGCAACGATGCTACGCGGGGCACGTGAAGGCCCAGGTACCGTTTGCCCATGCCCGCCAGCCCGACGTTCGACGATGTCGCCGCGGCCGCCGACACCCTCGACGGTGTCGCCCACCGCACCCCGATCCACACCTCGCGGATCGTCGACGAGCAGGCCGGCATGTCGCTGTTCTTCAAGTGCGAGAACTTCCAACGCGTGGGCGCGTTCAAGTTTCGCGGCGCGTACAACGCGGTGAGCAGGCTGACCGCGGAGCAACGCCGGGCCGGCGTGGTGACCTTCTCGTCCGGCAACCACGCACAGGCACTGTCGTTGGCGGCTCGCCTGCACGACACCACGGCGACCATCGTCATGCCGCACGACGCTCCGGTTCCCAAGGTCGAGGCAACCCTGGGATACGGCGCGACGGTGGTCCGCTACGACCGCTACACCGAGGACCGCGAGGCCATCGCCACCGACATCGCGACCTCGCAGGGCCGTTCGGTGATCCCGCCCTACGACCATCCCCACGTGCTGGCCGGGCAGGGCACCGCGGCGGCCGAGTTGTTCACCGACGTGGCCGGTCTCGACGCACTGCTGGTCCCGCTCGGCGGTGGCGGGCTGCTCAGCGGTTCACTGCTCGCCGGCGTCGGACTCTCCCCCGACACCCAGGTCTTCGGTGTGGAACCCGCCACCGGCGACGACGGGGCGCAGTCGCTGCGGGCGGGCCAGATCATCCACATCGATCCGCCACGGACCATTGCCGACGGCGCCCAGACCACTCATCTGGGACGGCACACGTTCCCGATCATCGCCGAGCACGTCGCCGACATCCTCACCGCCACCGACGAGCAGCTGATCGCGGCGATGCACCTGGTGGCCACGCGCATGAAGCTCTTGATCGAACCGACGGCGGCCCTCGGGCTCGCCGCGGTGCTGGCGAACCGGGATCGCTTCGCCGGTCAGCGGGTCGGGCTGCTCATCTCGGGCGGCAACGTCGACCTCACGCGGTTCGTCTCTCCGACGCCGTAGATAATTCGCTTGACAAACGAAATAGAGGCTCGCTAGACAAAGGCCGTGATGAACAGCGATCACTCGTCGGTGTCGAGTGACGAACAGCAGGTCCCCGCGCGGTGGCCCTTGCCCGTGCGCATCGCGTTCCGGTTCTGCGTGCTGTACCTTGGCGCCTTCTGCCTCGTCATATCGCAGATCCTGCTCGCCTACACCGGCGTTCTCGCGCAGGTGATACCGGCGAACTGGCTGCAGTGGCAACTGATGGCGATCCAACCGCTGACCCGATGGTTCGGCCGCACCGTGTTCGACGTCGACGCCCGCTTCAACGCGATGTCCGGCAGCGGCGACCAGGCGGCGTTCTGGGTGCTGATCGGCTTCCTGCTGATCGCTGCCGTGGTGGGGACCGTCGTGTGGTCGGTCCTGGATCGCCGACGACCGGCATACCCTCGCGTGGCGGTGTGGTTCTCACTGTTCCTTCGACTCTGCCTGGGCGGGCAGATGCTCACCTACGGCTTCGCCAAACTCATTCCGACGCAGATGCCGTCGCCGTCGCTGGACTCCCTGGTGAGCCCCTTCGGCACCCTCACCCCCATGGCTGTGCTCTGGCTGCAGACGGGATCCTCGCATCCCTACGAGATGATCCTGGGCTCCGTGGAAGTCCTTGCCGGCGTTCTTCTCTTCATTCCGAGGACCGCCACCGCCGGCGCACTGCTCAGTCTGTTCAGCATGACGCAGGTCTTCCTGCTCAACATGACGTTCGACGTGCCGGTGAAGATTCTCTCGGCACACCTGCTGATGATCAGTGCATTTCTGCTCGCACCGCAGGCTCGTCGACTCGTCGGTGTCCTCCTGCTGGGACGGGCAAGCGCCCGGGAGTCCCGGCCCGGCCTGTTCGCCTCACGTCGCGCCGAACGCATCGCGCACGGGCTGCAGCTCGCACTGGGCGTCTGGGTCGTCATCGGCTGTGTCGTGATCGGTCTGGACACGTGGAACACCTACGGCGACGGCCGGGAGAAGCCACCGCACTACGGGATCTGGAACGTGGCGGAGTTCTCGATCGACGGCACGGCGCGTCCGCCCCTGACCACCGATCCCGTCCGCTGGCAACGGCTCATCGTCGATCATCCTGGTGTCGTGACCATCCAACGGATGGACGGCTCGCTGGTGGGCGCACCGGCCGACGTGCAACCCGATCACGTTGTGCTCGAGCAACCGACGACGAACTTCACCGTCGAGCCGCAGGGGCCCGACGCCATCCGACTGGACGGGACGTCGAACGGACGACGCATCACCATGACGCTGCGCCGTCAGGATCTCGACGCTCTCCCGTTACGCAGCACCGGGTTCCACTGGGTACAGGAGTCCCCCAACTTCGGTTGACGCGCCGACGCGATCAGCTCCGACGGCCCTTGAGCATGGCCAGCGGTAGGCGGATCAACCCGTCGACGATGTCGGACAGACTCGACGCGTCGACCTTCTCGTCGTCCTCGACCGGTGCGAACAGCTCGGTCTGTGCCGCGCGGCCCCGCAGGGCGACGGTGCCCAGCGACACCCAGTTCCACACCTCGGCGGTGTCGTCGGGCAGGCCCTCGAGGTCGGTGTCGTCGCCGTCGAGGTCGGTGTCGTGGCCCCACGCCGACTGCTCGTAGCTGTCGGATTCGTCGTCGCCCGTCGTGCTGGCCGCGATGGCGGCTCCGCTGGCGAGGACGTTCGAACGTGCGGTCTTGGCGATCTCGGCCAGGCGTGCGCACTCGTTCACCGGGTCGCCGATGACCGTGTACTCGTATCGGGTCTCGGCACCGATGTTGCCCGCGAAGACCGGTCCGGCCGAGGTGCCGATGCCGCAGCGCAGCGGGTGCAGCGCCTCGAGCTCGGGCCCCAGTTCGCGGGCGGCCCGCAGTGCCGCGCCCGCGGGGTCGGCGAGCGGGGTGGGGGCGCCGAACACGGCCAGCGCGGCGTCGCCCTCGAACTTGTTGATGAAGCCGCCGTGGCGCGCCACGACCTCGGCGACGATCGTGAAGAAGCGGTTGAGCATCTTCGCGACGGTCTCGGGATCGGTCGACTCGGCGAACCGGGTGGAGCCCTCGATGTCGACGAAGAGGACACCGACGTCGGTGTTCACGCCGTGCATCCCGGACTCGCGACGCATCGCCTGATCGGCGACCTCGCTGCCGACGTGCCGGGCGAAGAGGTCCCGCATCCGCTCACGCTCGCCGAGACCGTCGACCATCTCGTTGAAGCCGTGTTGCAGGATGCCGAGCTCCGAGGAGTCGTAGACGTCGACCTTGGCGCCGTACTCACCGACACTGAGCTTCTCGACCGCGCGACGCATCCCGCGCAGCGGGTCGGTGATGGACTTGGAGATCAGCGCAATGGCGCGGGCGCCGCTGAGCAGGCAGACCGATGCGAGCACGACCGTCGGGACGTCCAGGGCGGTGCTGCTGGTGGGCAGCCAGCCGACGGCGCGGCCGATGTTCATCATCAGCATGCCGATCAGGGGCACGCCGCTGCAGACGATCCAGAGGACGATCATCCGCTCGCGGACACCGAGCATCGGCCGTCGCGGCGGGGCGTCGCGCATCGCGGCGGCGACCACGGGGCGCCCGGCCCGCTCGAGGACCATGTAGGTGACGCAGCCCGACGAGGCACCCGCAAGGGTGAAGGCGCTGGCGACGACGATCAGCTTGATCAGGCCGACGTCGTAACCGATCGCGATGTAGACGAGAACGCCCGCGGCCCAGCCGAAGGCGGTGGCGAGGACACCGAGCATCGGCAGCTTCTGCACGGATCGTCGGCGGTCGGCGTCGGCGGGCTTCCCGCTGACGAACCAGCGGATCTGCGGCATGAGGAGGAAGAGGCCGGCGATCAGATCGACGACCACCCCGACGAGCAGCGCGGCGATGATCGCCGCGATGTTCTGGCCGCCGGTGCCGGGCTGGGCGGTGAGGTCGCCACCGGTGGTCACCAGCGCGACGAGGAAGACGGTCTCGATGCCGACGATCACGTTGGTCACGATGATGCCGACGGTGGCCACCGTGATCAGACGTCGCGCGGCGGATCGACGCTCGGTCACGTCGATGGTCGACCAGTCACGGCCGGCGTACTGATAGTCACCCGCGACCGACTGGAGAAGGTCGAAGCCGGGCAGGCGGGAGGGGCGGAGCAGGCGCTCACGCGGGGTCCGGCCCCCGAACTTCCGCACGTTTGCGGTTGCCCGTCGATTCATCTCGGTCACCCACAATCCCCTGCTCGACGGCGTCGCGTTCGCCCTGATGGCGCTTTCGATGACACCCCGTGGGCTGCTAACGCAATACCTGTTGCGCAAATCCTACATAACGCAACACCACTTGCGTTAGGCTCAGCCGCGTGTCCACCCCCTCCGCATCCCACAAACGCGGGAAGGCAGTTCGTGACGGGGTTCTCGCCGCAGCGGTGAATGAGCTGCTCAACACTGGTTTCGACGGTGTGACGATCGCCTCGGTGGCCGAGGCCGCCGGAGTGCATGTGACATCCGTCTACCGACGGTGGCGGACCAAGGAACAGCTCATCACCGACGCCCTGCTGAACCACATCGACCCCGCGATCGAGATCCCGGACACCGGAGACCTGCGACGCGACCTCGTCGAGCTGACGAGCAACCTGCACGAGTCGCTGTCGTCTCCGCAGAGCAAGGCGATGCTGCGGCTGGCGAGCATGCCGCTGGAGATCGACCGCCTCGAGGAGGCCCGCAGACGGGTTCTCGACGCCCGCATGGACGCGATGGGCGTCGTTCTCGACCGGGCCGTGGAGCGTGGCGAGATAGACGCCGCGGTCGACCGACGTCTGGCCCTGGAATTCCTGCACGCGCCGATCTACACGCGCGTGCTGTTGACGCGCGATCAGGTCGACGAGGCCTATATCGGTGGCCTCGTCGACCTGTTGCTCGACGGTGTACGCGCGCACTGACCCATCAGATCAGCGTCGCGCCCAGAACTGCGCGAGCGCAAGGCGATACGCCTCTTCCTGCACGCATCGGCGGTTCTCGCGACGGAGCCGTACCTGCTCTCGCCGGGCCGCCTGCGACTCGACCGGAGTGTCGCGCCTCCGTCGCAACCGCGTCAGCGAGGCTCCCGCACCCAGGGTCCAGGCGATGGTCGAGGTGGTCATGGCTTTCCTCCAATCAGTGAGTGTGCGAACTGCTTTCACCGATGAAGGTAGAGAACCTACCCCTGCCCTGTCGCCTGATTTATTGCCCTGGAAAACAATTGGCGCGGCCACCCTCGCGAGTGCGAGGATGGCCGCGCCAGAGTGCGCCTGCGGGTGCGGATCAGGCCTTGTTCGCCTCGATCTCGAGGACGATCTTGATCTTGTCGCCGACGACGGTTCCGCCGGTCTCCAGCGGCATGTCGATGTCGATGCCGAAGTCCTTGCGGTTCAGCTCGATCGAGGCCTCGAAGCCGGCGACCTCGCCCTGGCCCATGCCCGGGTTGACGCCGTTGAACTCGAGGTCCAGATCAACGGTCTTGGTGACGCCCTTGAGGGTGAAGTCACCGGTGAGGATGTAGTCGCCGCCCTTCTTCGCGACCGACTTCGAGGTGAAGGTGGCGGTGGGGTGCTTCTCGGCGTCGAAGAAGTCGCCCGACTTGATGTGGCCGTCACGCTGCTCGTTGTTGGTGTTGATCGACGTGACGTCGATCTCGGCGGTCACCGAGGGGGTGCCGTCCTCGGCGATGGTGATCGCGCCGGAGAAGGTGTCGAAGGTGCCGCGGACCTTGCTCACCATGAGGTGGCGGACCGAGAACGAGATCGCGGAGTGCACCGGATCGATGGTCCAGGTGCCTGCGGACAGTTCGGTGGTGGTGATGGTGTCGGCCATGGGGGTTCTCCTACGGGTTTGGCGGGCGAACCGGGACGGTTCGTGGTGCTTCCACCCACATCTAACCGGACCGCGGTCCGATTGTATTCCGGGCCCCGGGAAATTCTTCGAGAATTTTTTACGACGCAGGTCAACGCCACGCGAAGACGGGCTGCTCGAGCTCGTCGACCCGCGTGTGCCGGTCCCGGAGAACCACCTCGGCGAACTGGTAGATGACCGCCGCGGTCGGTGCGTGCACGAGGGAATCGACGATCGGGAGCTGAATCACCGGACGCGGGGACTCGGGGATGGAGATGAACCGCGGCGTGACCGCGACCTCCTGCATCGGGACGAAGAACAGGTGCTCGACCTCGTCGCGACTGGGTGTGGTCTCACGATCGGCGCCGGCCCAGCAGACGATCGGGGTGATCACGTACCCCGATCGGGTCGGGTAGTCGTCGAGGCGGCCGAGAACCTCCGAGCGGTCGACCGCGACCCCGATCTCCTCGTGCAGTTCGCGCAGGGCGGCGGTCTGGACGTCCTCGCCCGGGTCGAGCCGTCCACCGGGCAGCGCGAACTGGCCGGGGTGCTCGCGCATCTTCGACGGGCGCTTGGTGAGCCAGATGCCGTGGGTCCCCTCGACCGACGTCACCGCGACCGCGACCGCTGCCCGCCGGGAGTCGCCCAGAGCGGCGTCGGTGGGCGTGAACGCGTCGAGTCGTGCGGTGATCTGTGCGCGGATGCCGGCGTCGTCGGCGGTCAGATCGATCATCGCTCCACTGTGCAACGCAGGTCGGTGGTCGCGCTCGGCAGGGTGCGTCGCCACAACGGTCGACGGCCCGGTCGGGAAATCGTCCCACCATCGGGCGAGACGTTCCCGAGCGATCTGGAACACGTTATTGTCGGATGACCGCGTGCCGCGCGGATCCCGCCCGCGTGAAAGAGGTCCGATGACGTTCTCCCTTGCCCTCACCGACGATCAGATCCAGTTGCGAGACTGGGCACACGAGTTCGCCGAGAAGGTCATCCGACCGGCCGCCCCGGAGTACGACGAGAGCGAGTCGACGCCGTGGCCGGTGCTGCAGGAGGCCGCGAAGGCTGGCCTGTACAGCTACGAGATCATGGCGTCGCTGCGTGAGGACGAGACCGGACAGAGCTTCCCGATCCTGGTCGAGGAGCTGTTCTGGGGTGACGGCGGCATCGGGCTGTCGATCATGGGCACCGGCCTCGCCGCGGCCGGCATCGCCGCCGCGGGAACCCTCGAGCAGGTCATCGAGTGGGTCCCGCGCTGCTACGGCACCGAGTCCGAGGTGAAGGTGGCCGGGTTCTGCTCGTCGGAGCCCGAGGCCGGCTCCGACGTCGCGAACATGCGCACCACCGCCAAGTACGACGAGGCCGCCGACGAGTGGGTCATCTCCGGCCAGAAGGCCTGGGTCACCAACGGCGGCATCGCCGAGGTCCTCGTCGTGCAGGCCGTCGTCGAGCCCGGGCTGGGCTCACGCGGACAGGCGGCCTTCGTCCTCACCTCCGACACCGCCGGCATCGCGGCACCGTCCAAGCTGCGCAAGCACGGGCTGCGCGCGTCGAACACCGCCGACATCTTCTTCGACGACGTCCGCGTCCCCGGCAGCGCGCTGCTGGGCGGCAAGGAGAAGCTGGACGAGAAGATCGCGCGCGCCAAGGAGGGCAAGAAGACCGGCGGCCAGGCCGCCATGGCGACCTTCGAGCGCACCCGGCCCACCGTGGGCGCGATGGCCGTCGGTATCGCGCGGGCCGCATACGAGTTCGCGTTGGACTACGCCAAGGACCGGGTCGTGTTCGGCAAGCCGATCATCGAGAACCAGGCCATCTCCTTCATGCTGGCCGACATCGCCACGGAGATCGACGCCGCGCGCCTGTTGGTGCGACGCGCGGCGTGGATGGGCGCCTCGGGCCAGCCCTTCGCCGCGGCCGAGGGGTCGATGAGCAAGTTGAAGGCGGGTCGGGTCGCGGTCTGGTCCACCGAGCGTGCGATCCAGATCCTCGGCGGCGTGGGCTACACCCGTGAGTACCCGGTCGAGCGGATGCACCGCGACGCGAAGATCTTCGACATCTTCGAGGGCACCGAGCAGATCCAGCAGCTCGTCATCGCGCGGTCGATCTCGGGTGTGCGCCTGTCGTAGCCGAGTTGTGGCCCGTCGCAGTTCGCCGACATCCCTGCGACCGGAGACGAGGCCGGTGCACGATGGCCGGATGACCGCCGCGCACAGCACGACAGACACACACACGCCCACCCGACGAGCGGTGGTGATCGGTGGGGCGTCGGGTCTGGGACGGGCCATCGCGATCGCCCTCGCGGCCGACGGATGTCGGATCACGGTGGCCGACCGGGATCTCGAGGCCGCGACAGCAGTTGCCGATGCCCTCGGCGACGACGGGCACGATGCGCAGCCGGTGGACGTGACCGACGAGGCGTCGGTGGCGGCACTGTTCGACGATCACGAGGCACCCGACGTCGTCGTCAACAGCGCAGGCATCAGCACCTTCGGACTCATCACCGAGCTCGACGCGGAGCAGTTCCGATCCGTGGTCGACGTCAACCTGACCGGCGGGTTCCTGGTGGTGAAACACGCGGGTCGACGACTCGCCGACGGCGGCGCGCTGGTGTCGATCACGTCGCTCAACGCACGCCAACCCGCCGTCGGGATGAGCGCGTACTGCTCGGCCAAGGCCGGGTTGGTGATGCTGACGCAGGTCGGGGCGATGGAACTGGGCGCCCGCGGTATCCGGGTCAACGCGGTGTCCCCCGGTTTCGTACCGACCCCGCTGACCGACCCGGCCACCGCGGTCCCCGGGGTCGTCGACGACTACCTGGCGAACACGCCACTGGGACGCGTCGGCACACCCGAGGACGTGGCGAACGCGGTGGTCTTCCTCTGCTCGGCGAACGCGTCGTGGATGACCGGCGAGGTCATCGACCTCAATGGCGGAGCGCATCTGATGCGCTACCCAGACCTCCACGGGCACATCATGGCGTTGATGGAGCCGCAGTAGGAAAGACGGTGCGGCGATAGGTTGGTCCCCATGACCGACCCCCACCTCGTACTGTCCTACCCCGAGGTCCGCGACTCCGACCTCGACGACTGGCGCTGGCTGGTCGGTGTCCTCCACGCCCGGTTCCGTACCGGCGATCTTGCGACCGGGCTCGAGTTCGCGAGCCTGATCGGCGAGGCCGCCGAGAAGGCCGATCACCATCCCGATCTCGACCTGTCCTACCCGACGGTGCAGGTGCGGTTGGTCAGCCACGACGTCGGCGGGGTCACCAGCCGTGACGTCGACCTCGCCCGCGAGATCAGCGCGATCGCCTCCCGACTCGGGATCGCTGCGGCACCGTCGGAGATCGTCGTGCTCGAGATGGCGCTCGACGTACCGAAAGCCGCCGACGTCCGCGACTTCTGGGCGGCGCTCCTCGATTACCCGGCACCAGACGACGATGACCAGATCGACGATCCGGAGGGTCGACGCACGGCGCTGTGGTTCCAGGACTCGCCGGCCGCGTCCGGCGACGTGCAGCAGCGTTTCCACTACGACGTCATCGTGCCGCCCGAGTCTGCTGCCGACCGGATCGGTGCGGCTCTGGCCGCGGGCGGCACCCTGGTCACCGACCAGTACGCCCCCGCGTTCTGGGTCCTGGCCGACCGCCACGGCAACAAGGCCTGCGTCTGCACATCGGAAGGGCGCGACGAATGACCGTGCACAGCACCACCGCCGACCGCGTGACCACGATCAGCATCGACCGTCCGGAGGTGCGCAACGCCGTCGACCGGTCGACCGCGCAGGCGCTCGCCGAGGCGTTCCGAGCCTTCGACGCCGACCCCGGTGCCGACGTCGCCGTCCTGCACGGTGAGGGTGGGACTTTTTGTGCCGGAGCAGATCTCAAGGCGGTCGGCGCCGGGGACGGTAACCGGGTGGCCGTCGACGGTGACGGTCCGATGGGGATCTCGCGGTTGCGGCAGTCGAAGCCGGTCATCGCCGCGATCACCGGCCACGCCGTGGCCGGCGGTCTCGAACTGGCGCTGTGGGCCGACCTCCGCGTGGCCGAGGAGGGCGCGGTGCTCGGCGTGTTCTGCCGACGCTGGGGCGTCCCCCTGATCGACGGCGGGACCGTCCGCCTGCCGCGGTTGATCGGCGAGAGCCGCGCCATGGACCTGATCCTCACGGGCCGCCCGGTGCAGGCGCAGGAGGCCTTCGACATCGGACTGGTCAACCGTCTCGCCCCTGCGGGAGAAGCGATCTCGGCTGCGCAGCAACTCGCGAGGGAGCTCACCGCGTTCCCGCAGCTGTGCATGCGCGGTGACCGCATGTCGATGCTCGAGCAGCACGGTCTCACCGAGGAGCAGGCCATGCTCAACGAGCTTCGCCACGGCGCGACATCGCTGACCCACGAGACCATCGAAGGGGCAACGCGTTTCGCCGACGGTGCCGGGCGGCACGGTCGGTTCGCCTGATCGAGAAGCGCAACGACGAACGCCGGGAGTGCGGCAAGCACTCCCGGCGTCCGTGTCATACTGCGGGGCGGATCAGCCGATGATGAACCCGTTGGGTCGGCAGACCAGCGGCGTCTTGCCACCGTCGAGGGCGCGCTTGATCAGCGACACCGCACGCGGTGAGTAGGACATCGACACGTGATCGGACTGGTCGAGCGGGCACAGGTCCTGCAGCGTGATGTTCTTGACCGTCGCGCCCGGGCCGGCCGTCAGGAAGGTCGACTGGGACGGGGTGGTCACCTCGTCACGCAGGGTGCGGATGACCGTGTAGTCGACCCCGGGCACCGTGTCGCCACCGGCGTTGACCGCGTTGATGACGTCGGATCCGACGACCTGCTGGATGCCGGACACACCGACGGGCAGCTGCGCGAGGCTGAGGACGTCGATCCCCAGGTTGTTGATCGCACGCCCCAGGTTGCCGATGCCGTCAAGGGTGGTGCCGTGGTGCGTGGCGCCGAGCGTGATCAGCTTCTGGACCTTGGTGGCCCCACCGTTGAACTTCATGTACTGCCGGGCCAACAGGCCGCCCTGCGAGTGTCCGACGATGTCGACCTTCGAGGCCCCGGTCTTCGACAGGACGCTGTCGATGAAGGCCTGCAGCTGGCCACCCGAGCGGGGGATGTCACCGGTGCCGTTGGCGCCGGGGATCAGCGAGATGATGCCGCCACCGCTCTGGATGTTGGTGATGCCGTAGTTGAACGTGTACGTGCAGTATCCGGCGTTGGTCAGCTCGGGCGAGATCATCGCGAAGTTGTCGTAGGCACTCTCCCAGGTGCCGTGGACCATCACGATGGGGCGATCGCCCTGACGCACCTTGCAGTTGTAGTTGTTGGCGCCGGGAGGGGCGACGTCGGGATGCGTGGCCGAGTACGCGAACGCCGGGATGAACCGGGTCTGCGCCGGTCCGACTCCGGAGGTCTCCCTCGACGTGCTGTTGGTTCCAGCGGGCAGCGAGACCGGGCCGGATGCGGCGGCCGCGTTGGGCGTGACCGAACGCTGGTTCGCGGTCGCGCCGGCGGCGGGCGCCTTGACACCGGCCTTGATGTTGGCGGTGAGCTGATCAACCGACGGCGCAGCGGTGGCGGGTCCGGCGAGAGCGAGTGCCAGCCCGGCCGCGGCCAGGACCGACGCGCAACTCACCGACGCGCGGCGAAGCGAAGACGACTTCATGGGTATGCCTTTCACAGGTCATGTGTTCAACGGCGTCACGCAGCCATTCCGCGGTCCGCTGCCCGCAAACTAACTTCGCCTCGCTCATGACCGGTAGACCTTCGGCCACATTCGTGTGATCTCACCCACAAAAACCGGCAAACTTGTCGCGCAGCACAGTCGTTCCGGCGGAAATCCTCAACGCCTGTTGTCAACGCGGAGCAACTGGTTCACCCGATAATCGAGCAGTTCTCGCATGACCAACGAGGTGCTGGTGCGCTTGACCCCTTTGATGTCGAGGATCCGGCCGGCGATCCGATACAGGTCGTCGCCGTCCCGGGCGACCACCTGGATCAACAGATCCGCGCCGCCGCTGAGCCCGACGACCTCGGTGACCTCGTCGATGTCGGCGAGCGCCGCGGCCACGGCACCCAGACGACGCTGCTTGACGTTGGTCATGACGAACGCCCGCAGCGGATAACCCAACGCCCCCGGGTCGATCCGTCGCTCGAAGGGCAGCACCGCACCCGAGCGGTCCAGCTTGTTGAGGTGCGCCTGGGCGGTGTTGCGCGAGACCCCGACCTTCTCGGCGAGGGCGATGGTCGTGCCCCGCGGGTCCTCGGACAACGCGAGCAGCAGCCGCACGTCGACCCCGTCGACGGACGATCCGACGGGCACAGTGCGCACTTCTGCTGCATCATCCGGGCCAGAAGTTGTCATACTGCGCAACTCTACGTCGGTTGATTGCGCACACTTGTCGAGCGTGCTGCACTCGATGGGACAGTGTGCCCAACGAATCGGCCGACAGCGCGACATGTCCGGGCCGCAGGCAGGAGTCGTGACATGAGCACCACCGCGTCCGAATCCGTGGCCGCCCCCCTCGGCGACGACGGCGACCCGCTCGACGAGATCGCCCGGCACGTGCTGTGGCTCTCGACCGCGATCATCCACCACGCGAACGTGATCCGGCCGAATCCGACCGGTCTGAAGGTGGGCGGTCACCAGGCGTCCTGCGCGTCGATGGTCACGATCATGACCTCGCTGTGGTTCGAGCAGCTGACGAACGGTGACCGGGTGTCGGTGAAGCCGCACGCGTCGCCGGTGCTGCACGCCATCAACTACCTGCTCGGCAGTCTCGACGAGAAGCACCTGACCACCCTGCGCGAGTTCGGAGGTCTGCAGAGCTATCCCAGCCGCGCCAAGGACCCCGATCCGGTCGACTACTCGACGGGGTCGGTGGGCATCGGTGCCACCGCACCGATCTGGGGTGCCTTCGCCCGCCGCTACGTCGACACCGCCCTGGGCACCACCGGACGCGGCCGGCAGTACTCGCTGGTCGGCGACGCCGAGTTGGACGAGGGCGCGGTGTGGGAGGCCATTCTGGACACGTCGGTGTCCGAACTCGGCGAGATCGTCTGGATCGTCGATCTCAACCGACAGTCGCTCGACCGGGTCGTGCCGAACATCGCACCCGGACGTCTGTCGGCGATGTTCTCCGCCGCCGGTTGGCAGGTCATCACCGTCACTTTCGGCAAGCACCTCGAGGCGCTGTTCGAACGTCCCGGCGGACCGGCGCTGCGGACGCGAATCCTCGACATGCCGAACGCCGAATATCAACGGCTGCTGCGCTGTTCGCCCGACGAGATCCGACTGCGTCTGCCCGGCGACGGTCCCGGGGCGTCCGACGTGGCGCGTGTGATCGCCGACCTGGACGACGCCGAACTCGTCCGCGCCATCTCCAACCTCGGCGGCCACGACCTCGACGCCCTCCGGGCCGCCTACGCGCAGATCGACGACACCCGCCCGACGGTGATCATCGCCTACACGATCAAGGGCCGGGGACTGCCGACCCAGGGACATCCGCAGAACCACTCGTCGCTGCTGACCGTCGAGCAGTTCGACCAGCTGGCCACCGACCTCGGCATGGACGCGACGTCGCCCTGGCACCGGTTCGACGACGAGACACCGTCGGGACAGCTGTGTGCGGCGACGGCCCGGCGACTGCACCGCGAGCCGATCGATCACGTCGCCCCACCGACCGTTCCCACCGACATCGGCCGCAAACCGCCTGCGACCTCGACGACGCAGGCGGCCCTCGGACGAACCCTGCTCGACCTCACCCGCGACGCACCGGAGGTCGCCGCGCGCGTCGTCACCTGCAGCCCGGACGTCAGTTCGACGACCAACCTCGCCGGATGGCTCAACAAGGTCGGGGTGTGGTCCACCGGCGAGCGTCGCAACTGGTTCGACGACGACGGCGAGACGATCATGCACTGGCGGGAGCGGCCGTCGGGACAGCACATGGAACTCGGCATCGCCGAGACCAACCTGGTCGGGTTGATCGGTGAGCTCGGCGCCACCTGGAGTCGATGGGGTCAGCCCCTGTTCCCGATCGGCGTCCTCTACGACCCGTTCGTCGAGCGGGCCTTGGAGCCGTGGTCCTACGGCATCTACGCGGGCGGACAGTCGATCCTCGTCGGCACCCCCGCCGGCGTCACCCTGGCCGCCGAGGGCGGTGCACACCAGTCGATCAAGACCCCGTCGATCGGGCTCGAGCAGCCCGGATGCACCAGCTACGAGCCCGCTTTCGCCGTCGAGGTGGAGTGGACGCTGCTGGCGTCGATGGCCCGCCTCGGGCGGCCCGACGGCCGCTCGGCCTATCTGCGACTGTCGACGCGCCCGGTGCAGCAGTCGCTTGCCGACGTGCCCACCGATCCCGCCGCGCGTGAACGCCGTCGCCGTCAGGTGGTCGCGGGTGCGTACACCCTGCGATCGTGCGCCGAACCCGACGTCACGATCGTCGCGATGGGTGCGATGGTCACCGAGGCGCTCGAGGCTGCTGACCGGCTCACCGATCTCGACATCGCCGCCGAGGTCGTCTGCGTCACCAGCGCGGGGCTGCTGTTCGAGGCGCTGCAGGCGCGCAGCGGTCACGGTGACGCCGAGTCGTGGATCCTCGACCAGGTCTTCCCGGCCCACCGGGCTGCCCCGATGGTCACCGTCCTCGACGGTCACCCACACACGTTGACGTTCCTCTCGACGATCAACCGGGTGCACACCGCGGCCCTGGGCGTCAGCACCTTCGGACAGGTCGGCGCCCTGCCCGACGTGTACCGGCTGCACGGGATCGACACCGATTCCATCGTCCGTTCCGCGCTCGACCTGACCAGCTGACGCCGAGGGGTCACCAGCGTCGGTTCGACCGCTTGGACGCGCACGAGATACAGAGGCGGGCCGCGGGCAGTGCTTCGAGACGCGCCTCGGCGATGTCGCCACCGCAGTTCTCGCACCGCCCGTAGGTCTGCGCGTCGACGCGTAGCAGGGCGGCGTCGACCTCGGCGATCCGGACCCTCGACCGCTCGATCTGAGCGACCAACTGTCCGCGCTCGAAGGCCAGGGTGGAGCCTTCCGGGTCGTGTTCGTCGTCCGAACTGGCGTCGGCGCCGGCATCGACAACGCTGCTCAGACGGGCCGTCATCGTGGTCAGCAGCGCCTGCGTCTCCGCGCGTTCGTCGGCGAGGGCGGCACGTGCCCGGTCGCGGTCCATCCGACGATGCTACGCAAACATGCTGGTCACAGGTCATGCCCAGCGGGCTCTTGAGGTTTTCTCAAGATTCGACGGCATCATGTGGGTGTACCGAACGAACGTCCAGGACAGCGAGGCCCATGCACACCATCATCGTGATCTGCGCCGTCGTGATCGCCGTCTGGTGCGTCGCAGCCTGCGTCGTCGCCGTGGTGGTCGCGCGGTCCATCCGGATCGCCGATCAACGGATGCTCGACGAGTCCCACCACTCCGAGGAGATCAGCGAGCACACCGGCGAGATCAGGCGACGTGGAACGACCTCTTCGACAACCCGCCGAAGATGAACCCGTCGATCGCCGTGGTGACCGGCGTGGTCGGGTCGGTGGCCGCTCCGAGCGTGACGAACAGCGGTGTGAAGTGTTCGACGGTGGGATGGGCGAAGCGCAGTCCCGGGGCTCGGGTGGAGAACCGGGCGAGTTCGTCGACGTCGCCGCGGTCGAGTGCATCGGCGGCCCAGGTGTCGAAATCCGATGACCATGCCGGGACGACGTCGGGACGCCGCCAATCGATGTACGGCAGCCCGTGGGTCATGAAGCCGGACCCCATCACCAGCACGCCCTGCTCGCGCAGCCCACGCAGACGGGCGCCCAGCGCCAGCAGTCGCGTCGGGTCCGACGTCGGCAGGCTGAGTTGCAGCACGGGGATGTCGGCGTCGGGGTACATGACCTTCAGTGGCAGCCAGGCGCCGTGGTCGAGACCGCGGTCGCGGTGCTCGTGGACGTGCACGGTGTCGGGCAGCGCGTCGAGCACCAACTGCGCCAGCGGTCCGGAATCCGGTGTGTCGTAGCGCATCCGGTAGTACATGGGATCGAAACCGCCGAAGTCGTAGACCAATTCGGTGGGGACCGTGCTGGTGATCCCGATGCTGTCGGACTCCCAGTGGGCGCTGACGATCAGGATGGCCCGTGGCGTCGGCATCGTGGAGGCCCAGTCGTGCATCTGACGCATCCACGCGGCATCGGTGAAGGTCGGCGGGGCACCGTGGCTGATGTAGAGGGCGGGCAGGACGCCGTCGTCGGTGGTCCACGTCCGCCGCGGTGAACGCGCCTGTGAACGCGCGTGGTGCTCGAGGTGCCGGGCGAACGGGTGGGACGCCGAGACGAGTGCGTCGGCGGCCGCGGTCGAGGTGGTCATGGTCGTTCCAATCACTTCACGATGCAAGTTATTCCGGCGGGTGCCGGGTAGCCCTGACGTAGGCTGCCGACATGGCCGCTTCCCGCCCCAGCCGCTCCTCGGACCGCTCCGAGCCCCTCGCCGACGACACCCGTTGGCTCGACGAGGACGAGTTGGCGACGTGGATGGCGGTCACCGGGATGATGGTCCGACTCCCCGCGCTGCTCGATCGACAACTGCAACGCGATTCCGGGTTGACGCACTTCGAGTACCAGGTGTTGGCCGGGTTGTCCCAGGCGCCCGACCGGACGATGCGCATGAGCACACTCGCGGAGTTCACCGAGGGCCAGCTTCCCCGGTTGTCTCAGGTGGCGGCTCGAATGGAGAAGCGCGAGTGGCTCACTCGTCGCCCGGACCCGACCGACGGCCGGTACACCCTCGCCGAGTTGACGGCCACCGGTATGGAGGTGTTGGTCGACAGCGCGCCCGGACACGTCGCCATCGTCCGCCGGCTCATCTTCGACTCGCTGACGCAGGCGCAGATCCGCCAACTCCGCGAGATCGGTCACCGCATCGGGGCCGCGATGAGCACCGACCCCGATGCGTGAGTCGTAGCGGTCAGGACACCGACACAGGCGATGTCGCCGCGTTGCGGTCGGAGGCGACCCACGGAAGGCGCGAGCCCAGGACACCGTCGACGCTGAACTTCCCGGCCCCGACGGCTGCGATCAGCAGCGATCCCGCACCGAGTGCGAGCACGAACTCGTATCCGCCGTCGGCGACCCAGATGCCGTTGCCGGCGTGGGCGATGAAGTACGCACCGACCATGTCCAAGAACAGGAGGAGCCCCACGATCGGGGTGAGAACGCCTGCGATGAGGGCGATTCCGCCGAGGATCTCGATCCAGGTCGCGAGGAACGCCGAGACACCGGGCACCGGGGCCCCCATGCCGTCGAAGGCGGCCTTCGTCCCCGAGTAGCCCCACACGTTCAGCTTCTGCAGACCGTGTGCGAGGAACACGACGCCGAGGCCGACGCGTGCGAGCAGGGAGGCGATGTCGCGGGGAAGGGTGGAGTTCATCGTGGAGCCTTTCGTCAGGACACGCGAGGCCGGCGCGGCACGATGCCACGAGTCGCCGGGTATTGCTTCAAGCGTGAACTGAAACCTACAGTCGATGACTTCACGACGCAAGTGATGCGCGGGCTGAGCTACTGCCCCATCCAGATCCGACGCCGACACACCTCGATCATCGACGCGACCACGGGGGCGGGCAGATCCCCGGGCGGGTGGGTGCTGAGAAGCTGTAGGAGTTCGGTGAAGAACCGGTCGGAGGTCCATCCGAACTCGACCATGATGTCCTCGGCGGGTCCTCCGCCGTAGGCCGACCATCGCCGACCGAACGCGAGCACCGCTGCTGCGGACACCACCGGGGCGGACGTGTCCGACGTCGCCATCACTGCACTCGATCTGCCACGGCTCATGGAAGAAGTACACGCCATCCGCGTCTACAGCTGATGTCTCGCAGGTGAACACTGTGTCGCACGCCGTGGCCGGCGATTACCCTCGGGCACATGGACCGCGACCGCGACACCGACGGTCGACCGCGGAACGCACGTCCCCGCGACGGGCTGGGTCGGCCACTCCCCTACGGCGACGAGGGCGAACCGAGACAACCCGAGGGTGTGGTCCGCACTCCGGACGAGACGATCACCCAGGCGCAGGACCTGTTGGATCGCGGCCGGCCGTTCCACGCCCACGAGGTGTTCGAGGACGCGTGGAAGTCGGCGCGTGATCGGGGTGAGCCCGACGAAGAGCTGTGGAAGAGCCTGGCGCAGTTGGCTGTCGGGTGTACCCACCGACTGCGCGGACGGCCCGTCGGGGCCGACCGACTGCTGGCACGAGCCGTGCTGGGACTCACCCCGTACGCCGCGACCGCCCCACACGGCATCGACATCGACGCTCTGCTCCGGTGGGCGGACACCCCGGACGACGGCCCGATGCCCCCGCTGCGGCGGGAGACACAGAAAAGCTCGCCGCCACCGAGGTGACGACGAGCTGTCCTGCGACGGTGTGTCGGGTCAGTTGACCCCGACGATGTCCTTGGCGATGGACGCGAGCTGCGTCTGCGCTGCGGAGACGATCCCGGTGCGGTTCTTGTGCGCCTCTTCGTAGCTCACGACGAGACGGATGTCGGAAGGCTGGTCGAGCTCCTTGACGGCCGCGACCGCACTTGACACGTTGAGCGCGTCATAGTCGGCAATCGGCAGATCCTCGGACGCAACCGTTCCGGTGGACTCACGGATCTCGTGCAGCGAGTCGGCCAGTCCGGGGGCACCACTGTCGCGAGCGGCGGTCTCGGCGGCCTCGAGGGCCGCGTCACGACCGGCAACCAGGGTCTTG
Source organism: Williamsia maris (assembly GCF_024171815.1). Taxonomy (GTDB): domain Bacteria; phylum Actinomycetota; class Actinomycetes; order Mycobacteriales; family Mycobacteriaceae; genus Williamsia_A; species Williamsia_A maris. The sequence continues at coordinate 792,459 of NZ_JAMTCJ010000001.1, forward strand.
GCAGCGGTGTCACCCGCGTCCTCGGCCTGCTTGCGCCATTCGGTGAGGGTCTGGGCCGCGGTGTCGCCGGCGTCCTCAGCCTGCTTGCGCCATCCGGTGAGGAGACTCGGCACCTGGCGGGCGGTGTCGATGACCCGATCGGCTCCGTGGGCGACGACGACGGTCGGCGCTGTGGCCGCACGTGCCGCAACGCCGCTGATCCACTGCACCGGCGTGCGACGCAGCGCGACGGGGCCACCGAGTCCCTCCTCGGCCAAGACGATGGTCAGCCACTCGACCGTCGCGGTGTGCGCGGTGATGAGACGGTCCGCCAGCGCGACGACACCGTTCTCGTTGACGGCGGTGGCCAATGCCTTGATGTAGCGCGACCGGTCGAGCAGCTGGTGCTCGAGGGCGAGGTCGCCGAGCAGCGCCTCGTCGAGCGGTTGCGCCTGCTCGAAGAAGGTCTTCCCGAGGGCAGCGGTACGGCCGACCAGCGGGCTGATGAGGGCGGGCAATCCGCCCAGGCCGCGCAGTGTCTCGTCGATCGCGACGGCACGGATACGCCCGTTCTCGGCGTTCTTGGTGAGTTCTTCGCGGACGGCCTCGGTACGGGCCTGTGCGACGCGGGTCTGTGCGACCTGGATCTCGGTGTTGGTCAGCGTGAGCACGGTGCGCAGTTGCTGACGGAGTCCTGAGGTTGATGCAGTCATGTGAAACCTTTCGGTCGATGTTCTCTCGGCGATGGCTTCGCTTTCTCTTCCATCGTGACGACCGGAGTTCGATCTGGGAACCACCTAGCGGTATTACCAGCAGTTCTGATCGAAAAGGCGCTCTCCACCAGCGCTTTACATGCGCGGTGCGATACATCACTAGCCAGGCGAATCAGGCTGCGGCGGAATAGTGCGGACCCGTCAGACGTCGTAGGGGTATGACCTCGAGCACAGACGCGAACACATCCACAGACTCCGCACGGACCTTCCTCCTCGGTGGTGACCTGGAGATCAACCGTCTCGGTTTCGGGACGATGCAACTGCCCGGCGAGGGCGTCTGGGGTGACCCCGACGACCGTCCGGCCGCACTGAAGGTGATCAGCCGCGCCGCCGAACTGGGCGTCAACTTCTTCGACACGGCCGACAGCTACGGCCCCGACGTGGCCGAGAACCTGCTGTTCGAGGCCCTGCACCCGTACGCAGACGACATCGTCATCGCGACCAAAGCCGGCCTCACCCGTCAGGGCCCCGGCGAGTGGACACCGGTCGGACGGCCCGCCTACCTGCGTCAGCAGGCCGAACTGAGCCTGCGAAAGCTCGGAGTGGACCGCATCGACCTGTTCCAGCTGCACCGCATCGATCCCGATGTCGCTCTCGAGGACCAGGTCGGTGAGCTGAAGAAGCTGCAGGGACGAGGGCAAGATCCGGCACATCGGACTGAGCCAGGTATCGGTCGACGAGGCTAAGGCCGCACAGAAGGTCGCGACGATCGCCTCGGTACAGAACCTCTACAACCTCACCGATCGGTCGTCGGAGGACCTGCTCGACTGGGCCACCGAGAACAATGTCGGGTTCATCCCGTGGTTCCCGCTGGCCACTGGCAAGCTGACCGGCGACGGCAGCCCACTGACGGAACTGGCGAAGCAGCACAAGGTGTCACCGTCGCAGCTCGCGCTGGCGTGGCTGCTCAAGCGGTCGCCGGTGGTGCTGCCGATCCCCGGTACGTCGAGCGTGGAGCACCTCGAGGACAACCTCGCCGGCGCCACCGTCGAGCTCAGTGACGACGAGTTCGACGAGCTGTCGAAGGTCGGCGCCTGAGTTCTGGCCCACCCACATCGCAACGCCCCGTCCGATCCGGACGGGGCGTTGTGTGTCTGGGGCTCAGGCGTTACGAGACAAGCGGTTTGCCGAGTGGAAGTGGCCGTCCGCCGGTTTCCTCCCACAACGCCGCGGCGTAGTAGTAGACGACGAATGCGACGAACCCGAAGACGAAGACTCCGCCGGCCTGCGTCGCGAGCCGACTGTCGGCCACCGTGCCGATCAGCAGCAGCGCCAACGCGACGTCGACGACCGCCAGGAGCGCGGGATAGGTCCACGGCAGACGCACCAGCAGCACGGTCAGCAACGTGATGGTCACCAGCCAACTGCCCAGCCACAGCGCCGTCGTCTCCTGCGCACCGGAGGACGGGATGCCAAACCAGTTGTGTGTCTGACCGATCGAGAGCACCGCATAGCTGCCGTAGAAACCGAAGAACACCGCGTAGACGGTGGCGTTGACGTTCTGTCGTAGCGCCGCCGCCCAGATCGTCGCCAGCAGCAGGCCGACCGCCGTGGCGGACAACAGGATCGGTACCGCGGCAGCACCGCTGTCGACGATCCCGGTGTTGGTGAAACCGAGTCCGAGTGCGCCCGCGATGATCAGCGGTAGCGCGATGAGACCTGGATTGCCCTCCGGGGTCGCCGCTGCGGCGACCGGGGTCGCGTCGGTCGCGGCCAGAGGGGTCGCCGACACATCGGTGTGTCGGTCAGAGATGGCGGTCATGGGCACCTTTCGAGGGACGTCTGGCCATCATGTCGACCCACGGGCCGCTCACCCAGGTTTGCGATCACTCAGGTGCGAATGATCGATCAACGACCTGGAAAATAGATCGTGCACGATTCAATCGTGTACTATTGATTTCGTGTCCTCCCCACCTCTCGTCTCCGCGTCCGACGACCTGCTGCAACTCGATCGGCAGGTCTGTTTCGCGCTGGCAGTGACCAACCGGACCGTGCTGACGATCTATCGGCCGCTGCTCGAGCCGCTGGGTCTCACCCATCCGCAATACCTGGTGATGCTGGCGCTGTGGGAACAGTCCCCGCGATCGGTGCGGTCCATCGGCGATGTCCTGATGCTCGATTCGGCGACGCTGTCGCCGCTGCTGAAACGACTGGAGAAGGCCGATCTGGTCACCCGCGAGCGGTCGGCCACCGACGAGCGACAGCTCGACATCGAACTGACGTCGGCCGGACGGGCCATGCGGGAGCGCGCACTCGACATCCCGCCGTCGGTCGTGTCGGCCCTCGGGGTGTCGCTCGCGGACCTCGAGGAACTGCGCGCCGTGCTGTGGCGCATCAACGCCGCGGCGCGCGACTCGGCCATCGCATCGACGAAGGACAGCGAATGACCAAGCGCCCGAACGTCGGCCAGTGGATCGCCTACGCCTTCGGCCGACGCCTGCCCGACGACCTGCGCGAGTGGGTTCGCAACGACCTCACCGGGCGACACGCGTTCAGTCGACACCTCGTGCGGGGAATGGTGCCTTTTGTGCCGATCTTCGTGGTGTTCATGCTTTTTCCCGGACCGTGGTGGCTGCGCGCCCAGATGGTTGCGCTCGGCCTGAGTCTCGCGCTGATCTACTCGGCGGCGTACATGGGACAGAACCGGCGACATCGCCTGGAGAAACACGGTCTGGACCCCGAACTCCGGCCGGTGCGTCAGCAGCAGGAGAAGGACGACGACCAGAAGCGCTACGAGGCGATCTATGGAACCGTCCGTCGCACCTCCCCCGGACAGCTGCCCTCCCGTGGCCGGGTCGAGCGCAGACTCGACCGCTGAGATCTCGTCTCACAGCCCCACCGATATTGCTCCGGTGACGACGGCGAAGACCACGTAGAGCAGCGACGCCCCGAGAACCCAGCCGAACGCGAACCGCTGGAACTCCCCGAGATTCGCTTTCACCAGACCGAGGAGGACCCACAGCGGCGCGGACGCCGGTCCGATCGAGTGAGCCATCTGCCCTATCACCGCGGCCCGCGCCATCTCCTCCGGCGGGATGCCGTAGTGCGCGGCCGACTCGGCCAGCACCGGGACGATGCCGAAGAAGTACGCGTCGTTGGCCATGAAGAAACTCATCGGGATCCCGATCACCGCACCGACCACCGGGATCAGCCCGTTCGCACCATCGGGGACCAACGACAGCAGAGCAGTGGCCATGGACTTGGTCATCCCCGATTCCGTGAGGATCCCGGTGAAGACACCGGCGCCCAGGACCAGGATGACCACCGGCACCGCGTTCGCGGCGTGCTTGCGAATGACCTCGCCCTGCTCGGCGGGACGGGGATGGTTGACGACCAACGCGACGACGAAGCCGAGCAGGAACAGCACCGCGAGATCGGCGACGCCGAGGACCAACAACACCAGCAGCGACACGGTGGTGACAGCGTTCATCCACAGCCGCCAATCCCGACCGAGCCGCAGCGCGGTCCGACGCGCTCTCGACACGGTGGCCGTCGCCGCGCCGGGTCCGGGTCTCCCCGTCAGCACGGGTGCACCGGGGCCACGACGGTCGGCGATGATCTCCGCGGCCACCTCCGCGATCCGTGCCGCATCGACACCGCGCCTCGCGATACGGCCGAGAACGTAGGCCAAGACGACGATCGCGCCCGACATCAACAGCATCGCGGGCAGCATGTGCACGAAATAGTCGGTCGCGTCGACACCCAGGACCGATACCGCGCGCGTCGCCGCACCACCCCAGGGGGTCGAGCCGGAGATCGTCCCGAGGGCCATGGTCGAGATCGTCGCGATGACAAGGGGATTGATGCCCAACCTGCGGTAGATGGGGAGGAAGGCCGAGCAGATGATCATGTAGGACGTGGTGCCGTCACCGTCGAGGGCGACCAGCAGCGCCAGTACCGCCGTGCCGACGCAGATCTTGACCGGGTCGCCACCCGAGAGACGGATGATCGCCCTCGACACCGGATCGAACAGACGCGCATCCATCATGATCCCGAAGTACAAGACGGCGAACAGCAGCAGGATTGCGGTCGGGGCCACCGTCGTGATGCCGCTCTCGACCATGGTTGCGAGCTGCGCGCCCTGACCGCTGATCAGCAGCGCGACGATCGGGATGACGATGACGGCGACCAGCGCGGTCGCCCACCCACGGATGACCACGAGCATGAAAGCAGCCAGCGACGCGAACCCCAACACCGCGAGCATGACTCAGACCCGTTCGTCGGCGACGACGTGTGCGACGACAGCGTCGGTGAAGCCGGCGGTGGTCGCGTCTCCGCCGAGGTCGCGAGTGCGAGTGTCCGCACACGCCACCGCGGCATCGACGGCCCCGCGTATCCGGCCCCCCGCGTCGACGAGTCGGGCATCGTCGCGCCTGCCACCCAGCCACTCCAGGAGCATTGCCGCCGAACCGATCAGCGAAGCAGGGTTGGCGATTCCCATTCCGGCGATGTCGGGGGCGGATCCGTGTTGAGCCTGCGCAACGGCGTGATCGTGACCGACGTTGAGCGACGCGGCCAGACCGATGCTGCCGGACAGTTCGGTCGCCTCGTCGGAGAGGATGTCGCCGAACATGTTGGTGGTGACCACGACATCGAACTGCTCGGGACGTCGGATCAGCAGCGCGGCGACGGCATCGACGAGCAGCTCCTCGTACTCGACGTCCGGGAAGTCCGCTCGCACCGCTCGCGCCGCCTCCAAGAAGAGTCCGTCGCTGAGCCGCAGGACGTTCGCCTTGTGCACCGCCGTGACCTTGGACCGTCGGGTACGCGCGAGTTCGAAAGCCCGCCGGACGATGCGCTCGGACCCCTGTCGCGTGACCTTCCGAACGGCCAACGCCAGGTCCTCGGTGGGCATGAACTCGCCGGATCCGGCGAACATGGTGCGATCGGCGTAGAAGCCCTCGGTGTTCTCGCGGACGATGACCAGGTCGAACTCTTTGCCGATGGGCGAGTGCAGAGCCGCGACGGTTCGAGCCGGTCGGATGTTGGCGTAGAGATCCAACGACTTCCGAAGCAGGCCCGACGGATTCACGCCACCCTGTGCCGTCGGCGGGTAGTCGAGATGCGACACCGGTCCGAGCAGTACTCCGTCCGTGCGACGCGCGGCGTCCATGACATCGGCGGGCATGGTGGATCCGGAGGCGTTCAGTGCTTCGAACCCGATGGTGTGTGTCACCGGGTGCCACGCCACCCCGACAGCGCTCAGCGCTGCGTCGACGACCTCGGTCGTGGCCGCGGTGATCTCGGGACCGATCCCGTCGCCCGCGAGAACGACCAGTTCCAGGGCATCCACCCGCGTCGTGTCCGATGTCGGGACGCTGCCGGGCGCCACGGAACGAGGAACTGATTCGAGATGCATTGCCACTCCCTGAACTCACGCTGGACATCGACTGCCGTTGCGATCGATGTGACTCACGACATACACAGTGCCGATCGTCGAGCGTTCAGACCAGAGTTGATCTCTTACATCAGGGTGAAGCAGCATTCACAGGTCTCGTCGATTCGACCATGGGAGCGTCTGCAGCGTCGCCCGCATCGCTTCGCCCGCCGGCGACACTCTCCCGGCCACCGCCCCCAGCAGCACACGGCGATCGGGGAGTTGCCCATTCGTGTCGATTGCATCGACGTCGTCGCGAAGGAACCAGGTGGTCATGACCGGGGCGACGGACAGGCCGAGGCCGGCGGCCACCATGGCCTGCGATTCCATGTAGTCGTTCGCCTCGATCAACACCTGTGGATCAAAACCTGCTGTGCGGCAGGCAGACCGGAAGACCTCGGTGATCGGGTGCCCGTCCGCGCGAACGATCCAGGACTCGTCGGCGAGGTCGGCGAGGTCAACCTGCGCGTCTCCGAACCTGCCCGCCGGCGCCAGCACGACCGTCGGGTCTCGGCCCAGTTCAGCGAACTCGAGACCGTCCTCGACGAGCGCCGCCTCCGGGTAGTCCCACGCCAACGCCAGGTCCACGTCACGCGCGTGCAGCATCTGCCGTAGTCGACGGAGCCTCGACGACCGGATGTGCAGCTCGACGCCCGGATGGTCGGAGCGGAACGTCTCGATGACGCGCGGCAGGAACGACGCCGCGAATGTCGGGAACACCCCGAGGGTGAGCTGTCCCGAGCGCGCTCCGGCCAGGTCGTCGAGTTCCGAACTCAGCGCGCGCAGATTGGTCTCGATGGCGCTCGCGCGAGCGAGGACGATCCGCCCTGCGTCGGTCAACCGGACGCCGCGTGCGTGGCGCTCGAACAGCGTCGTTCCCACCGCGCTCTCGAGTCGCCGAACCTGTTGCGACACCGCCGACGGGGTGTACTGCAGACTCCGAGCGGCGCCGGTCATCGACCCCGTCCTGTCGATCTCGACCAGCAATCGGAGAAGCGCGAGTTCGACGTCCACGTCCTCACACTAGGACGCGTCGAGTCCACATCCGCTTCGTTCGCCCCGGTCGTGCCGCGGCGGTGACGCGTCGATCGGGATCGCTCAGGCTGCGGCGAGCCCCCACTCGCGGGCGATGAGCTCGTGCGAGTGCTTCCTGGACTCGAAATCATGTGTGACGCTGGTGATCACCAGCTCATCGGCACCGGTTACCCGGGCCAACGTCCGCAGACCGTCGACGACCGTGGTGGGCGCGCCCACGAACTGGGTGCGGATCCGATCATCGACCACGGCGCGCTCGGTGTCGCTGAGCGCCGGGGTGGACGCCGGGTCCGGGTACGGCGGAGCACCTGCACCGGAGCGGATCCCGCACACCCAGTGGCCGTACGTCGACGCCAGTTCCTGCGCGGTCGCGTCGTCGTCGGCCGCGACCACGTCGGCCGAGACAACGACGTAGGGCTCGGACAGATCACGCGACGGCACGAACGCCTCGCGGTACGCCTCGACGGCCTCGAGCGTGGTCGCGGGACTGACGTGGTAGTTCGCGACGAACGGCAACCCCCGAGCGCCGGCCACCTGAGCGCTCTGGCCCTTGCTGCTGCCGAACACCCACACCTCGACGTCGGCCTTCTCACCCGGGACCGCCGACAGCGCGACCCCGTCGGCCGAGTACGTCCCCTCCAGCAGCGCCAGGATGTCGTCGACGGCCTCGGTGAAGTCCGGCGGCTCGGCGCCGGTGATCTGCAGTGCGGTCGCGGTCGCCGCGAGCTTGGGCGATCCCAACAGTCCCTCCAACGAGAACGGCTCGGGGATCAACAGTCCGTCCACCTCGTGCTCCGGACTGGGTTCGGGTCGCGGCGGTTTCGGTCCCGACCCGGTCGCCTCCTTGCGTCGCTGCCCCGACCGCCCCAGTCCCAGGTCGAGACGACCGGGGTGCAGGGCGTCGATCGTCCCGAAGGCCTCGACGACCGACACCGGCGTGTGGTGTCCGAGCTGGACCGCGGCCGACCCGACCCGGATCGACGACGTCGCCGCGGCGACCAGACCGATCAACGTGACGGTCGACGAGCTCGCGACCGCGGCGAAGTGGTGCTCGGCCAGCCAGAAACGCCGGTAGCCGAGCGACTCACTCAGCTGGGCCAGCTCGACCGAGCGGCGCAGGGCGGTCGGGGCATCCGAGCCGGCGGTCACCGGCGACAGGTCGAGAACGGAGAGCGGGATCGAACTCATCGACGAAACTCCTCAGACAGTGCACGGCTCGCGTCGGCATCGGCCGGCCGGCCGGTGGGCGACGACGTCGGGGCCGGCCAGACGAACGACGCATCCGGGTTGAGCGCGGCCGCCGCCGACATCAGATCGGTGGGTCGCGGCGCGGAGAACCAAAGGGGTGTGTTCACTGTTCCAGTGAGCACCGGAGCGCTCAGAAAATCGAGAGTTGCGGTCACGCTGATTCTCACTTGTCCGCCCGGGTGACAACCCATTGGCCCAGCGTGAGCCAAAGGTGCTGGTGCGCACCGCAAGTACTCCGTCGTTATCATTCCCCCATGACGTCCACCCCGCGTGCCTACCTGGTGCTCGCGACCCAGCGGAGCGGCAGCACCCTGCTCGTGGAGTCGTTGCGCGCCACCGGGGTCGCCGGCGAACCCCAGGAGTTCTTTCAGTACCTGCCGCACAGCGGCCTCGCCCCGCAGCCGCGGGAGTGGTTCGCCGATGTGACCGACGAATCCATCCTCTCCCTGCTCGACCCACTCGATCCGGGTACGCCCCAGACCGCGACCGGCGACGAATGGGCCGAGCGCATCCGACGCGAGGGATCCACCGCGAACGGCGTGTGGGGCGGCAAGCTGATGTGGAACCAGACACCGCTACTGCTGGCCAACGCGTCCTCGCTGCGCAACCGGTCCAGCGATGACCTGCGCAGCGCCATCGACGACCTCCTGGGTCCCGACGTCGTCTACGTGCACGTCTACCGCACCGACATCGCCGCGCAGGCGGTCTCGATGTGGCGGGCGGTGCAGACGCGGGTGTGGCGCGGCGCCGCGCCTGCGGAGATCGACGAGCGCGCGCAGTATCACGCGGGTGGCATCGCCCATCTGCACGCGATCCTGTCCGAGCAGGAGCGGAGCTGGCGCGCCTGGTTCGACACCGCCGGTGTCGAACCCATCGAGATCGACTACCGGCACCTCGCCGAGGACACCACCGGCGAGGTCGGACGTGTCCTGAACGCACTGGGACTCGACCCCGGGTTGGCCCCGCCCCCGGCACTGACCCGGCAGGGCAACGCACGCTCGATCGACTGGATCGACCGATACCGCCGCGACGCGGCACGAGAAGGAGTGACGGTATGACGATCGACAGCGCGGTGGGCGACACCACCCATGTCGACGAACTCCGGGTGCTGGAGGCCGAGTCGGTCCACATCATCCGCGAGGTCGTCGCCGAACTGGAGCGGCCGGTCCTGCTGTTCTCCGCGGGCAAGGACTCCATCGTCCTGCTCCGGCTGGCCGAGAAGGCCTTTCGGCCCTCGCCGCTCCCCTTCCCGGTGCTGCACGTGGACACCGGGCACAATTTTCCGGAGGTCATCGACTTCCGTGATCGTCGCCTCGCCGACGCCGGCCACACCCTGGTGGTCGCGTCGGTGCAGGAGTCCATCGATTCCGGACGGGCACAGGAGATCGGCGGCCCCAACGCTTCTCGCAATCGTCTGCAGACCCGGACGCTGCTCGACGCCCTCGAGGCCGGTCGGTACGACGCCGCGTTCGGCGGCGCCCGGCGCGACGAGGAACGTGCTCGCGCCAAGGAACGTGTCCTCAGTTTCCGCGACGAGTTCGGGCAGTGGGATCCGCGCGCCCAGCGCCCCGAACCGTGGTCGCTGTACAACGGCCGCATCCGACGCGGGGAGCAGGTGCGGGTGTTCCCGTTGAGCAACTGGACCGAGCTCGACATCTGGCGCTACATCGAGCAGGAGGGACTCGAACTACCGCCGATCTACTTCGCGCACGAGCGCGAAGTGTTCGAACGGGACGGGATCCTGCTCGCGACATCGGAGTTCACCAGTCCCGCCGAGTCGGAGAGCGCCGCCACCGAGTGGGTGCGGTACCGCACCGTCGGCGATCTGACGATCACCGGCGCGGTTCGATCCCATGCCACCGACATCGCCGGGGTGATCGGGGAGATCTCCGCGGCGACGGTGTCCGAACGAGGAGAGACGCGAGCCGACGACCGGACCTCGGTGGCCGCGATGGAAGACCGCAAGCGCGAAGGATACTTCTGATGAGTACTTCCACCACGGACACCGCGACACCCACCACGACCCCGACGCGTCAGCTCCTGCGACTCGCCACCGCCGGCTCGGTGGACGACGGCAAGTCGACGCTGATCGGGCGGCTGATGTACGACACCGACAGCCTGCCGCTCGACCACCTCGAGGCCGTCATCAAGGACGGTGTCCCCGACCTCGCGGCGCTGTCCGACGGTCTGCGCGCCGAGCAGGAGCAGGGCATCACCATCGATGTCGCGTACCGCTTCTTCTCCACCGAGCACCGCAACTACATCCTCGCCGACACCCCCGGACACGAGCGCTACACCCGCAACATGTTCACCGGGGCGTCCACCGCGCACGTGGCGATCCTCCTGGTCGACGCGAGCGCCGGCGTACTGCGGCAGACCCGTCGGCACGCCCGCATCGCGACCCTGCTCAACGTCAAACACCTCGTTGCCGCGGTCAACAAGATCGATCTGATCGACTTCGACGAGGCGCGGTTCCTCGAACTCGAGACCGAACTGCGCGCGCTCGCCGACCGTCTCGGCGCCGACGAGCTGACGGTGATCCCGTTGGCGGCCAAGGCCGGGGACAACGTGGTGCATCGCTCCGCGAACACCCCCTGGTACACCGGCCCCACCCTGCTCGAGCACCTCGAGTCCATCGAGTTGGTCGCACCGAACCCGGTGGCGACCGAGTTGCGGTTGCCGGTGCAGTGGGTGTCGCGGCCGGTGGACGGGGAACGTCGTCGTTACACCGGGCGTGTCTCGGCGGGTACGTTGCGCGTCGGCGACCCGGTGATCGCCCTGCCGTCGGGTTCACGCAGCACCGTCACCGCACTCGACACCCTCGACGACGAGCGCGACGTCGCGGTGGCCCCACTGTCGGTGGCGGTCTCGCTGGCCGACGACATCGACGTGGGCCGTGGCGACGTGATCGTCAGCGGCGCCGACGACGCGCACGCGCCGGTACTGGCCCGCGAACTCGAGGCCACCGTCTGCTGGTTCGGCGACACCCCGTTGCGTGCCGGCGACCGTCTCGCCCTCAAGCACACCGCGACCACCGTGCGCGCGACCGTGCAGGCGCTGTCGTCGCGGCTCGATCCGGAGACCCTCGACGAGCAGGACTCACCGGTCGAGTTGTCGCTCAACGACATCGGCGTGGTCACGCTGCGCACGAGCTCGGTGGTCGTCGCCGACCCGTACGCCGGGAACCGGGACGCGGGCGCGTTCATCCTCATCGACGAGACGTCGAACGACACCGTCGGCGCTGGGACCATCACCACCGCGCGCGAGGTCAAGCCGGGCGCCCAGACCCGCAACGACGTGAAATGGCATCCGTCGGCGTTGAATCGGGCGCATCGCTGGTCCAAGATCGGGCAGTCCGGTGCCACCGTCTGGCTCACCGGACTCCCGGCCTCGGGCAAGTCCACAGTGGCGGTCGCACTGGAGCGCGCCCTGGTCGAATCGGGCCGTACGGCTTACCTTCTCGACGGCGACAACGTGCGCCACGGGTTGTCCGACGATCTGGGGTTCACCCCGGGTGACCGGGCAGAGAACATCCGGCGCGTCGGTCACCTCACCCGTCTGCTCGCCGACGCAGGCGTGGTGGCCATCGCCTCGTTGGTGTCGCCGTTGGAGTCCGACCGCGAGATCGCACGGGCGCTGAACGACGCCGCAGGGTTGCCCTTCATCGAGGTGGCGGTGACCACGCCGTTGGCCGAGTGCGAACGGCGCGACCCCAAGGGTCTCTACGCCCGCGCCCGGGCCGGCGAACTGAAGGGGCTCACCGGGATCGACGCCCCCTACGAGACGCCGCTGAACCCGGACCTGTCGATCGACACGACCGACGCCGACATCGACGACCTGGTCCGTCAGGTGCTCGCGGTGCTCGACGCGCACGAGTCCGACGGAGGTCGTTGAGTCCGTTCAGCGGCCGGTGAAATCGGCGTCACGACGTTCGATGAACGACTGCACCCCCTCGGCGCCGTCCGCGGTGGCGAACAGGCGGGCCACCTCGGGCTGCAGGTGCGCGATCGCCGCGTCGTCACCCTCGCGCCGCGCGCGGTGGGCACCGGCCAGGACCGCGCCGACGCCGAGCGGCGCGGCCTTGTCGGCGATCGTGTGGGCGATCTGGCGGGCACGGTCGATCGGGTGGTCGGCGAGCTCCTGGACCAACCCGATCCGGTGGGCTTCGGTCCCGTCGAACTCGTCGCCGGTGAGCATCCACCGCATCGCGTTGCCCCAGCCGGTCTCGCGCGAGAACCTCAGGGTGGCGCCCCCGAACGGGTAGATCCCGCGCCGTACCTCGAGCTGACTGAAGCGTGCGTCTGGCGTCACCACGCGGATGTCCGCGGCGAGCAGCAGTTCGATCCCCAGCGTCAGCACGCGCCCCTGGGCCGCGGCGACGATGGGCGTCGTCCAGTCGCCGTCCAGGCGCCACGGATCCCGCCCGTCCGACGGGTAGGTGGCAGCGCCGGAGGCGATCGCGGGCCCGACATCGACGAGGTCGAGGCCCGCGGTGAAGTGGTCGCCGTGCGCGAACAGCACGCCGCATCGCAGGTCGGCGTCGGATTCGAGAAGGGCGTAGGCGCGGGAGAGGTCGGCGAGCATCGCGAGGTCGAACGCATTGCGCTTCTCGGGCCGGTTCAGCCCGATCAGCAGGACGTGTCCATCGCGCTCGGTCGTGATCGTCTCGGTGGACGAGGTCTCGGTCATTGGTGGTCCTGTCGCGTCGGTATTTATTATGGCATCATGCATACAACCACAGCATCCCCCACGACGGACGGCCGACGATGCCCGCAGACACGACCACCGACAGCCGCGCGGACACCGCGGCGACGCTGAACGACCCACTGACGCTGCGCTGCGGCCAGGTACTGCCCAACCGGGTGATGAAGGCGGCGCTCAGCGAGGGGTTGGCCACCTCCGAACACGGTCCCGACACCCGTCTCGAGCGTCTCTACTCCCAGTGGGGTGCGGGCGGTTACGGGCTGGTGATCACCGGCAACGTGATGGTGGATCGGCTGCACCTGGGTGAGCCCGGCAACGTCGTGATCGAGGACGATCGCCACCTCGACGGTCTGACCCGGTGGGCGAAGACCACGCAGGACGGCGGTTCCCCGATCTGGATGCAGCTCAATCACCCCGGCCGACAGGCGAACCCGCTGGCGACACGGTCTCGGCCAGTCGCCCCGTCGGCGATCGCGGTGAACATCCCCGGTATCCCCGCGCCGCGCGCGCTCACCGACTCCGAGATCCGCGACATCATCGACCGGTTCGCCGAGGCCGCGGCGGTGGCCGAGAACGCCGGCTTCAACGGGGTGCAGATCCACGGCGCCCACGGGTACCTGATCTCGCAGTTCCTCTCGCCGCTGGCCAATCACCGCACCGACCGGTGGGGCGGCAGCCCGGACGCGCGGATGCGTTTCGTCCTCGAGGTCGTCCGCGCCATCCGGGGGGCGGTCTCCCCCGGATTCGCGGTGGGGATCAAGCTCAACTCCGCCGATTTCCAGAAGGGCGGGTTCGACGAAACCGAATCGCGTTCGGTCATAGAACATCTGGTGGGCGAGAAGATCGACCTCATCGAGATCAGCGGCGGCAGTTACGAGTCACCCGCCATGATGGGGCGCAGCGACGCGGCGACCTCGGAGAGCACCCGCCGCCGAGAGGCGTACTTCCTCTCCTACGCCCACACCGTCCGCAGCGCCGCGGCGGACGTCCCTCTCGCGGTCACCGGTGGTTTCCGCACCGTCACCGCGATGAGTGCGGCCGTGAGCTCGGGTGACTGCGACGTCGTCGGCCTGGGCCGACCGACCGCGATCTCCCCGACGGCGGCACGGTCGGTGATCGACGGTCACTCCGAGCGGCTCGAAGCACCCGCGATCTCGCTGGGGTTGCCGTCGAAGCTGGCGGCGACCAGCGCGGTGCGGTCGTTGGACGGGGCGCTGGACCTGCAATGGCACACCGATCAACTCCACCTGATCGGGTCCGGTGGGACACCCGACCCGGATCGGTCCGCCTGGCGCACCGCGGCGACCATTCTGCGGCGCAACGGCTTCGACGCATTCCGCAGCCGACGCGGCGGCGGTTCGGCCGTCCCCGACCAGGCGGCGCTGACTCGGAAGTTCCGGCGGGAGCGGGCCATCGGGCGCTACGTGGCCAACCCTGCGATGCGCGGGCTGACCGCCGCGGGGATCCGGACGTCGTTGATGACCGACATCGAGACCACCGGACGCAGCACCGGTCTGCTGCGGCGTGTTCCCGTGTCGGCCACTTTCGACGAGGCCGGCGCATGGATCATCTCCCAGCACGGCACCCGCTCCGGCTGGGGCGCCAACATCACCGACAACCCCACGGTGCGGGTCCGCCAGGGCACGCGGTGGCGTTCGGCCATCGCCACGTTCGTCCCCGAGGACGATGTCATCGCCCGCGCACGCAGTTTCTCCGACAACCCCGTCCTCGGACGACTGATCGGCTCGACCTTCCGGGCGCTGCAGACCACCCCGGTCTCGGTACGCGTCACCTTCACCGACTGAGCCGGTCCCTCAGCGCAGTTGGTCCACCGACTGCCTGGCCTGGGCGGCGTGGAGGTGGGTGGCGGCGCTGATCTCGAGGTGGGTGAGGTCGTTGGCGATGCAGGCGAAGGTGTAGCCCCGGCTCATGCGGTGCGCCGCGGTGAGACCGTCGGGAGCGTGGATACCGGCGGCGACGCCTGCGGTACGGGCGGCGTCGGCCACCGACCGCAGTGCCTGCTCGTACTCGTCGTCGACCGACGGGTCGTAGGGGAACGCGCCGCCGAGCGCGATGGACAGATCCGACGGTCCGACGTACACACCGTCGAGACCGTCGACGGCACAGATCGATTCGATGTTCCGCACCGCCTCGAGCGTTTCGATCATTGCGATGACGAGGGTGGAATCGTTGGCGTCGGCCGGTCGCGGTCCGATGCGCAGGGCCGAGCGGGCGGGCCCGTAGGACCGGACTCCCTGGGGCGCATAGCGGGTCGCGGCGACGGCGTGCGCTGCCTGTTCCGGGGTGTTGATCATCGGGACGATGACGCCGACAGCGCCCGCGTCGAGGGCGCGCTCGATCAGTCGTTCGGAGTTCTCCCCCACCCGCACCATGCCGACGGCGGAGCGCCCCGCGTCGATGGCGAGTATTCCGTTGAGGATTCCCGCATAGCCCATCATCCCGTGCTGCTCGTCGAGACAGACGAAGTCGTAGCCGAGTCGTGCGATCCGTTCGGTCGCCGGCGGCGCGTCGAGCGTCACCCAGTAGCCGATGGAGTCCTCGCGATTGCGAATGCGTCGAGCGAATGTGATGGCGTCCACGATTGAGACCTCTCTATTGCGTAGGTCTCACTGTGGCGTCATCGAGGCGCCGCGTCAACGAGTTGCCACTGAACATAATGAACTCAATGACGACGAGTGCGGTGGCGGCGCAGTAGGTTTGGGCTGTGCGCCTTGTGCGCACGTTCAGCGGTGTGTCACAACGAATCCCAGAACGCGGTCAGCGCTGCCGCGCCGCGGTGCGGATCCTGCACCATCCACCAGTGGCCGAGTCCGTCGAGCACCTCCGTCCGCGCTCCGGCGCGATCGGCTGCGCGCCGACGTATGTCTTCGGTGCCGACGTAGTGATCGTCGGTGGCGAGCAGACACAGTCCTGGACGAGCGGCCGCGCGTTCGAGATGTCGACCGGCCTCAGACAACACGGGGTGCCGGGCCGACCGGTAGAGCAGCAGCAGAGCCCGACCCATCTCTGGCCCCTGGTCGGCCGCGACCTTCGCCGCGACCGGCGGTGTCATGCCCAGCGTGATCATGTTCTCGGTGCGCTCGTCGAGCGTGCCGCCCATCATCGCGTCGACGAGACGTTCACCGTCTCCGGGCGTCTGCCAGACACGGGCGACGTCGTGCCAGACGTACTCCGGGTCGAAGACGCCGATGATGTCGGTGGCCCAGCTGCGCACGAGCTCCGGTCGATGCATCATCAGGGTGACGACGTGGTTGCCGCCCCAGTCGTGTCCGACGAGGTCGATCGGACCGTCGATGCGGGTCAGCTCTGTCTCCAGCCAATCGCGGTGGTCGAGGAAGCCGCCCGGCCAACCGTCGGGCAGGGGCGCACCGAACCCCGGCGGCGACAATCGGATCACGTCATCGCGGTCGAGCGCCTCCGCCAGCGGATCCCAGACCGCATCGGTCTCCGGGTTTCCGTGCACGAGAACGACGGTCATGACCGCATGGTGGCACAGACGGTTCGTCGGCGTGTGTCACTCCGACGATCCACCTGCGCGTTCCGCGACCGATGAGGTCAGGACTCCTCGAGCTTGAACCCGACCTTCAGCGTCACCTGGAAGTGGGCGACCTGACCGTTCTCGATGTGTCCCCGGGTCTCGACGACCTCGAACCACTCGAGATTGCGGACGGTGCTGCTGGCGCGGGTGACGGCACCCTTGATGGCGTCATCGATGCTCGACGTCGACGATCCGACGATCTCGGTGATGCGGTAAACGCTGTCGCTCATGATGATTCTCCCTGTGTGGCGGGTGGCTACGGTCGTGCGCGACCTCCGGCCGCGCCCGCGTCTGGACATCGGCAACAGGTCGTACCTGGCGCTCTTTCACCCTAGGTCGGCCCGACGAACAGCCGCAGCGTTCTGGTCGGGCTGATCCGATCGCTGACAGACCTAGGAGTCGATCAGCCCGGTTCGTCACCGGTGGCGGCCGGGCGACGGGGATCGGCCGACCACTGCGACCACGATCCGGGATAGAGCGTGGCGTCGATGCCGGCGATGGCCAGAGCGGCGATCTGATGTGCGGCGGTCACGCCGGACCCGCAGTAGACCGTGGTCGGGGTGCCCGGCTCGACCCCCAGCGCGGCGAAGCGAGTACGTAGCTCCTCCGGTGAACGAAACCGGCCCTCGCCGTTCAGATTGTCCGACGTGGGCGCGCTGAGGGCGCCCGGGATGTGACCTGCGCGTGGATCGACGGGCTCGTTCTCGCCGCGGTAGCGTTCGCCGGCGCGGGCATCGAGCAGGATCCCGTCGGTGGTCGCGACCTCGTCCACGTCGACGGTCGGGGCATGCCCGGCCGCGAGTATCACGCCGCCCTGCGAGGACGCCGTCTCGTCACCGGACGCGAGGTCGAATCCTGCGTGTCGCCAGGACCGCAGGCCACCGTCGAGTAGGACCACATCGGTCAGACCCGCCCACCTCAGCAGCCACCAGGCACGAGCCGCCGCCTGGTTGCCGTTGTCGTCATAGGCGACGACGGTGGAGTCGGCGTCGATGCCCCATCGACGCGCCGTGTCCTGCAACGCAGCGATACCCGGTAGGGGGTGCCGTCCGTCCTGCGGTCCGGCCGGCGAGGCGAGGTCGCTGTTCAGATCGACGTAGATCGCGCCGGGGATGTGGGCGTCGCGATAGTGCTCGTCGCCGCGGTCATCGCCGAGTTGCCACCGCACGTCGAGCAGAACCGGCGGGTCGGTTCCCGCGAGACGGGTGCGGAGTTCGTCGGCGGTGATTGTCACATCGGTCATTGCGTGATGATGCCAGTGCGCCGACGAGCGGACCAGGGCGCGCAGTCGGTCGGTGCGGGCGGAAGGATCTGTCGACGCACGACGTTGGATGCGGCTGAGCAGTTCTACGCCCACGAGAGGATGACCGTGACGATCACCCAGGACACCGACACCTTCACCACCGACTGGCAGCGCTGGCATGCCCAGCGGGTCGGTGCCGCGAAGGCCGCCTACGGCCTTGCTGCGGTCACAGGGACGCATTGGCTCGGTGCCGAACCCGCCGAATACCCCGGCGTCCCGGGCCGGTGGTCGGTGCGCGACGGTCGAGTCGTAGGAACCGATGTCGTCGGCGCGCCCCTCGACCTCGAGGTCGGTACGGCGTGGCGTCTCGGCGAGACGGACCTCGAGGTACGGGTGTTGTCCCGGGGTGATGACGTGGCCATCCGCGTCGTCGACCCCGCCGCCGAGACGCGGTCCGCGCTCGTCGACATCGACGCCTACGAACCCGATCCGGCCTGGGTGGTGCAGGGTCGGTTCGCCCCTGCCGACGCCGGCGCGACCATCACCATCGACCACGCCGACGGCGCGGTCCTTGACGATCCGCTCGCAGGCCGCATCGAGGTGGAGCTCGACGGCGAGACGCATTCCCTCGCGGCGTTCCCGCAGGCGGACGGCGGCCTGCAGGTCTCGTTCAGCGACACGACGAGCGGGTCGGAGACCGCCCGGTTCCGGTTCGTGACCACGACGGCGCCCGATGACCAGGGCAGGGTCTCGATCGACTTCAACCGTGCCTACCTGCCGCCGAGCACGTTCACGGCCCACTACCTGTGCCCGCTGCCCCCTGCGGGGAACCGGCTCGCGACCGCGATCCGGGCCGGCGAAAAGCTCCCTCGGACCAGCGCCGACGACGCGTAACATCACGCGATGACCGACAATCGCTCCGACCACCCGTCCGATCCCGACGACGTCGAGAAGAACCCGCCGGGCCCGGCCGACCACGGCGGTCATGGTGGCATGGCCACCCGCGAGAACAGCACCACCGACGACGAGGACTGAGTCGGCGTCCGACTTACGACCTCACTCGTCGTAACCCTTCTCCGCACGCCTGATCTCGGTTGCAATCGACCTCCACCCATGTGAGAGGCCGAGGACTTGGACGTCACGATCGTTTCTGGCGCGTGCATCGGCAGCGGGCAGTGCACGCTGCTGGCGCCGCGCGTGTTCACCCGACGCGACGACGGGACGGCCGACGTGGCGCAGGCCCGTCCCTCGAAGGGGCAGCAGCGCCGAGCGGTGAAGGCCGCCGAGCACTGCCCGGAACGGGCGATCACCATCGCCTGACGGCGTGGGTCCGCATCTGAAACCACCGTGATCGGAACGCCGCGGAGCCGGAATCCCCCGTCGCCACGCGTGGTTGGACCCCGCATGACCCTGGGCGTGGCTCTCAATCCGTCAGGTACCGCCAACGCGGTCGACTCCACCGTGGCGCTGGCCCGTGAAGCAGCCGAGGCCGGCTTCGGCTCGGCGTGGTTCGGTCAGCGCCTCGACTACGACGCCATCACCCTTGCCGGCGTCGTCGGTCGCGAGGTCCCGTCGCTGACCGTCGGCACGTCGGCGGTGCCCATCTTCGGCCGGCATCCGCTGCTGGTCGTGTCGCAGGCGCAGACGGTGCAGGCCGCGACGGGCGGACGGTTCCAGCTCGGGTTGGCGCTCGGGGCACCGCATCTGGTCGAGGCCGCCTTCGGCATCCCCTACGAGCGACCGGTCGACCGTGTTCGCGAGTTCCTGACCGTTGCACGCTCGCTCGTGCAGACCGGGACCGCCGACCACCACGGCGAACTGATCACCGCCGCCCCGCCGCTGTCGACGACGGTCGGCGGCGCGGGAACGGACCTGCCGCTGTTGGTCGCGGCCATGGGTCCCAGGGCATTACGCGCCAGTGGCGAGCTCGCGGACGGGATCCTGCCGTTCCTCGCCGGTCCGCGCACCCTCGACGAACAGATCATCCCCACGGTTGATCATGCCGCCCAGGACGCCGGTCGGCCGTCGGTCCGCGTGATCGCGTTCGTCGCCGCGGTAGTCACCGACGACATCGAGGCCGGGCGATCCGCGGCCGCGACGTCGATGTCGTTCTACGACGCCATCCCGTCGTACCAGAAAGTGGTGGCCGCCGAGGGTCTCGAGAGCGCGGCCGACCTCGTCCTGGTCGGATCGGCCGAGCATGTCCGGGCCGGTATCCGGCGCTACTTCGATGCCGGCGCAACCGAAGTGGTGGTGACCCAGACCGATCTGCTGGGCAAGAACGTACAGCGAGAGACCATCGCCGGCCTGGGCGGCCACGCCGGCACCTGAAGCTGCGCAAGCCCCTGTGGACAACCCCTGCTTGTCTGCCTGCGTTGTCGGGGCTTGGGTGTAGCCTGTTGCGCGTTTCGGGCTCATCACCGAAATTCACTCACGTTCAACAACATTCACTGAAATCAACCCTTGCACTCCGTTCGAACATGTGTACGATGGAGTCATGAGTCGGGGGACGCTGATCGAGATCGCCAACGATCTGGTCGATCAATACGGTTGCAGGGAAACAGTTGTCGACGACGTAGACGATCTGATCGTGGATTCGCTCAGGGGTGCGGTCGCGTTACGTGCGGTCGCTGACGACCTCATGGCGAGGTTGACCGCCCAGGCCGAGCGGGTCGGGCTGTCGAAACGGGCGGGGATGTCGCTACGGGAGTGGTTGTGTACCAATGGTGTCGCGCCCGCGGTCGCAGCCCGGTTGATCCGACTCGGTCGGGCGATCCAGGTACTGCAACGGCTGGCGCGGCACAGTCGTGACGGGAGCCTGTCCGCGGAACATCTCGATGCCGTCGCACGGGGAGTCGAGCACGTGGCCCACCGAACCGGAGAACCCGTCGACTCCGCTGCGATCGATCAACTCGAGGGCAGTCTGATCGGACGCGCCATCGCCGGGATGGCACCCGCGGAGATCGTCGAGCACGCACGTGCGATTGCCATCGAGAGAACTGCGCAGCGGGACGATCCGGGGAATGACGAGGCCCCCGACCGACTGCCGTCCGCGGAGGACTCGACGATGAACGAGCTGGGGTGGAATCAGACCGGTGACGGCCGTTTGCACGGCATGTTCGATCTGGACGCACTGACCGGGGAACGATTGATAACCGCGCTCGACACCGCATCTCGCCCGCGCCCCGAGCCCAACGGGTCCGACGACCTTCGTCCGATCGGTCGTCGTCGCGCGGACGCCTTCGCCCAGCTGCTCGAGTGCGGAGTCCGCGGTCTGGCGCCGGATGCGTTGTCCGCCCCGCCACGTACCGAGGTGATCGTGACCCTTCCGCTGGGCGCGGAGGGTACCGGCGGCGACGCCGCCCGCCTGCAGTGGATGGGGCCGATCACCGACCGCACCGCGCGATTGGCCGCCTGCGACGCGGGCGTGACGTCAGTCGGCCTCGACATCAACGGGGTGCCACTGGACATCTCGATCACGAAGCGGTTGTTCACCGGCGCGGTTCGTAAGGCCGTCCACGTCCGCGACCAATGCTGCGTGAAATGTGGCGGGCCCGCGTCGTGGACCGATGTGCACCACATCAAGCGCCACGCCGACGGTGGAGCCACAACACTCGACAACGGCTGCCTGCTGTGCCGTACATGCCATACCGCGGTTCACCACGCGGGATGGGACATCATCATGGGCCCCGACCGCCATCCCTGGCTCATCCCACCTGCGAGCGTCGACCCGAGACGCCGAAGACTTCCTGCCTACAACCGACGAACGATGCGACTCGACGATCCCGTCGCCGCCTGACCCAGACCATCCGAATACATGCGCCCGCCCAGGCGGGACCGCATCAGCACCTTGACAACTCCACAGAGTGAACCGGCCGAATGGTTGCGGAGCCGGGGGTGATCGACCACTGTGTTCCCATGACCTGGGAGACGCATCCGGTCACCCCCGACCGCTTCGATGACTTCGCCGACGTGATCAACCCGAATCGCCGCGCGACGCACTGCTGGTGCCTGTCGCACCGGATCCAGCCCGCGGAGATCGAGGAACTGGGCGACGGGAGTCGTGAGCAGGCGATGCGTCGTCTCACCGAACGTGAGCACCCGCCCGGGGTCGTCGCCTATCGCGACGGCGTCCCTGTTGGCTGGTGCAACATCGGGCCCCGATCGGAGATACCGCGACTGGTCAAGAGTCGGCTCATCCGTCCCATCGACGACGTGCCGGTCTGGAGCATCATCTGCGTCGTCGTGCGCAGCGGGCATCGCAAGCAGGACGTGACCAGCAGACTGATCGAGGGCGCGGTCGAGTTCGCGGCATCGCACGGCGCACCCGCGGTGGAGACGTATCCGGTCGACCCGCCGGGCCGGATGGATCTGACGATGGCGTTCGTGGGTACGCGATCGATGTTCGAGAACGTCGGCTTCGAGGTCGTCGGTCAGACCGACGCCGTCGCCTCGAAGATGCCGCGGCTGATCATGCGGCGACAGCTCGTCTGACCGCTGACCGCTGACCGCTGACCGCCGACGCCTCAGCCGGTGGTGGTCCGCGCCTGTCCGGGGACGGCACTGCGCAGCTCGCGGGTGTACGGGTGCGTGGGCGTATCGAACACCGACGACACCTCACCGTGCTCGACGATCTGCCCGCCCCGCATGACCGCGACCTCGTCGCTGATCTGCCGGACCACGGCCAGATCGTGCGAGATGAACAGGTACGTCAGCCCGAGGTCGCGTTGCAGCTCGTCCAGCAGCTCGAGGATCGTCGCCTGCACCGACACGTCGAGCGCGGACACGGGCTCATCGAGGATCACCAGATCGGGCTCCAACGCGAGTGCCCGCGCGATCGCAACGCGCTGACGCTGCCCCCCGGAGAGGCGGGCGGGCCGACGGTCGGCGACGTCGCCCGAGAGTGACACGCTTGCGAGGAGTTCGGCGACCCGCGTCCGGCGACCGGCCCGGTCGCCGATACCGAAGGCTCGCAACGGCTCCGCGACGATGTCGCCGACGGAGAGGCTCGGGTCGAGCGACAGATACGGGTTCTGGTGCACGAACTGGACCCGACGACGGAAGTCCCGCAACTGCTTGCCGCGCGCGGAGCTGATGTCGGTGTCATCGAACCGAACCGATCCCGTGGTCGGTGTCTCGAGCCGCGCGGCGATGCGCGCGGTGGTCGATTTACCCGACCCGCTCTCCCCCACCAGCGACACCGTCTGCCCGCGCCGGATCTCCAGTGACACACTGTCGACCGCGACGAGCTTCTCGCCACCGGCCCGGAACGTCTTGCCCACGTCCTGTAGCGAGAGCAGGGGCGATCCGTCCACCCGCGGCGCCGTCCGACGGGTCCGCGGCTGAGAGAGACTCGGAGCCGCGGCCAACAGGTGCGCGGTGTACTCGTGCGCCGGCGAGGTCAGGATCTGTGCCGTCGGACCGTCCTCGACGATGACGCCGTCACGCAGCACGACGATGCGGTCGGCCCGATCGGCCGCGACCCCGAGGTCGTGGGTGATGAACAGGACTGCAGCGCCGGTGGAGTCGACACGCTCGTCGAGGTGATCGAGAATCCGCTTCTGCACGGTGACATCGAGTGCGCTGGTGGGCTCGTCTGCGATCACCAACTCGGGCGAGCACGCCAGCGCGATACCGATGAGGACGCGCTGCCGCTGTCCACCGGACAGCTCCGACGGGTGCTGCCGGGCGCGGATCTCCGGGCGGTCGATACCCGCCTCGTCCAGGATGCGGATCGCGTCGAGGGCCGCGGTACGACGGTTGGCCCGACCATGGATCCGCAGGATCTCGGCCACCTGGTCGCCGATGCGCCGCACCGGGTTGAGTGCCGACGTCGGATCCTGCGGGACGACACCGATGTGCGAGCCGCGTAGTTTCTCCAGTCGGCGCACGGGCGCGGAGTCGATGCGCTCGCCGTCGAACCGGATCTCTCCGCCGACGACCTCGCCGCCCGCCGGGAGGAGTCCCACCACCGCGTGCGCCAGAGTTGTCTTACCCGAACCGGATTCACCGACCAGCGCAACGACCTCACCCCGCTCGACGGTGAGGTCGACACCATGCACGACCTCGGTCTCACCGTAGGCGACCCGCAGCCCGTTGATCACCAGCAGCGGCTCGCGCTCGCGGGTCACGATCGACGCTCCTGGACGGCGCGACCGAGGCGATGGGCGCTGAGCACGACGGCGATGATGACCAGACCGGGCACGGTGGTCAACCACCACGCGGTCGCGAGATAGTTCCGGCCCTCCGACACCAGTGATCCCCATTCCGGTGTCGGCGGTTTGGCGCCGTAGCCCAGGAAGCTCAGGGCCGACACGGCGAGAACCGCCATCCCGAACTGGACCGCGGCGAGACCGATGACGGGCGCATACGAGTTGCGCAGGATGTGGTGGATCAGGACGTGGGGCCACCGCGAACCGACCGCGAACGCCGCCTCGACGTAGGGAGCCCGTCGCACCCGCAGCACCTCCGAACGCATGACCCGGGCGAAACTCGCGACCATGGTCACGCCGACGGCGATCGCGACGTTGATGGTGCCGAACCCGAGAGCGGTGACCAGGGCCAGCGACAGCAGCAGCAGCGGGATCGACAGCAGCACGTCGACGACGCGCATCAGCAATGCATCGACCGCTCCACCGATCGCGCCGGCCAGCAGCCCGATCAGCGACCCGACGACGAGTGCGATGCCGACGGCGAGCAGCGTCGCGGTCAGCGACAACTGCGACCCGTGGACGACGCGGGTGTAGACGTCGCGCCCGATGTTGTCGGTCCCGAACCAGTGCGACGCACTCGGCGGTTGCAACTTGTCACGTGGGGTGCCGGTGAGCGGATCGCCGCTCGCGAACAGCGACGGCAGCAACGCCCACCCGATGACGAGGAGCACCACGAGACCTGACAGGGCCACCGACACGCGCCCACCCCACTGCGACAACGACGGTCTCCGGACGCGGCGCGTCGGTTGCGCCGGTGTCGGCTCGTCGAGCCGGGGCGGATCGATCACCAGATGGTCAGACATGAGCCTCCTCCGACGTCTCCTCGGTCTTCGTGGTGGCGGACTCGCGGCGACTCCGCTTGCCCTCGATGATCCGCGGATCGATGAACGGGTAGACGATGTCAACAGCCAGGGTCACGACCACGTACACCAGCGACGTCAGCACGACGACGCCCTGGACGACCGGGATGTCCTGCGACAGAACCGATGTCTGCGTCAACCGCCCCACCCCGGCCCGCGCGAACACGGTCTCGACCACCACCGACCCGGCCAGCAGTTCGCCGACGAGGACGCCGGCGATGGTCAGCGTCGGCACGGTGGCGAGGCGGAACACGTGCCGGGTGTGGATGTACCAGCGCGACGCGCCCTTGGTCGCCGCGACCTCGACGAACGGTTCACGCCAGGTCGAGATCAACGAGTTGGCCAGTACCTGCGCGATCACTGCCCCGGTCGGAATGGCCAGGGTGATCGCGGGCAGCACCACCGCCGCCGGCGTGCGATCGCCGAATGCCGGGAACACCGGGAGCCCGAACGAGAAGCACTGCAGCAGGATCAGTCCGACCCAGAAGGTCGGGACGGCCACGCCGAGGGGTGGCAGAGACAGCAGCAGGGTGCGCAGCCAGCGGACGCGGGTGTAGACACCGAGGAATGCGAGCAGACCGCCGCCGACGACGGCGAGGGCCAAGGCCGTCGTCGCGAGCGCGAGGGTGCTCGGGATCGCGGCCGCGATGGCGCCGGTCACCGTCTGTCCGGTCGAGATGGAGAACCCGAGGTCGCCGCGGACGGCGTGCGTGAGTGCCATCCAGTACTGCTCCCACACGGGCTGGTCGAGGCCGTAGCGGGCCTGCAGCTCGGCGATCGCCGCCTTGTCGACCGGCGTGCCTGCGCCACCGCCCTCGGCGGCCAAGCTGACCGGGTCCGACGGCAGCAGGAACAGCACGATGAACGACACCGTGAACGCCGCCCACAGCACGCCGATCGCCTGCAGCACACGCAGAATCAGATATCGGGCCATGTCGTCAGCCTCCGTTCACCCAGGTGTCGTAGAACTGCAGCCGGGCCGACGCGTCGAAGGTGACGGCGTGCGCTCGCGGCCCAACACCGATCGCCTGGGACAACTCGATCGTGGGGATCCACAGGCCGTCGTCGAGGATCTGCTGCTGCGCCTGCGCGAAGAAGCGATTGCGCGCGGCGACGTCGGTGGTCGACAGCTCCCCCACGAATGCCTGCTCCAGCGCCGGGATCGGCGCGGGCTGCTGGTTCAGGTTTCTCTGATCCACCGAGAACGACGTCCGCAGGATGTCACCGTCGCCACGGGTCGAGTTGTAGTACGTGGCGTCGAAGTCGCCGCTGTTCTGCCGCGATGTCGACTCGGGTAGCGACACCAGGTCGAGCTGCGCGTCCACCCCGACCTTGCGCAGCTGCTGCTGCACGAGTTCGAGGATCGTCTGGTTGCCTGCGAACACCGCGCTGAACAGGATGGAGAAGCTCAGACGCGTGCCGTTCTTCTCCCGGACCCCGTCCGATCCCGGCGTCCAGCCGGCCTGCTGCAGTATCGATTTCGCGCGCTCGGGGTCGAAGGTCACGTCGGCAGAGCGCTGGTAGCCCGGGGTCTTGACCGACAGCACACCCGTCGCGGGAAGGAAGTCCTTGCCGAGGACGGTGTCGACGAGTTCCTGGCGGTCGATGGCCGGGATCAGCGCGCGTCGCACGGCCGGATCGGCGAGGACCCCGCGCGAGACGTTGGGTTGGATCCCGAACGTCACACCGGGATTCGGCGTCGTCCGGATGGAACCGCCGGTGTTCTCGATCAACGGCGCGTCCTGCGGCAGCGCGTCGCTCACGGCGTCGAGCTGACCCGAGGACACACTGCCGGTGCGCACACCGGACTCCGGGACCACGGTGAACTGGATGGCGTCGAGATACGGCTCCCCGGTGTGTCCGAACGCGGCCGAGCCCCAGGCATATCCGGCCCGGCGGACCAGCTTGGCCGAGCGGTCCTGCTGGTAGTCGGCGTAGGTGAAGGGCCCGGACCCGACGATCCCGGATTGGCACCGGGTCTCGGCCGACTCCGCGTTCGTCGACGCCGCGAGGATGCCGAGCTGTGGTGTCGACGACGCCTGCAGGAACTGCGCATTGGGGGTGGCGAACGTGACCCGCACGGTGAGGGGGTCGACGACGGTGGTCCCGGTGTACCCGGCGAGGTAGCTCGCAGGCAACGGCGCCTTCACCCCGCCCAGCTTCTTCACGATCGCGTCGAAGGTGCGCTGCACCGCGGTGGCGTCGACCGGGGTGCCGTCGCTGAAGGTGACTCCGGGGCGCAGGCGGAAGGTGAACTCGCGCGAGGTGGGATCGACCTGCCAGCTCTGCGCGAGCCACGGGACGATCTCGCCGGTCTTCGGGTTCTGATCGGTCAGGGAGTCGACGACCTGCCGGGTCACGTAGATGGTCTGATTGCTCGACGACTGCGCGGGATCGGCACAGGTCGGCGCCAGCGAGAGACCGTACTTCAGGGTGCCCCCGCGCTGGGGCGGACCGCTGTCGTCACCGGAGACACCGGTGCCCGCGCACGCCGTCGCGACGGCGGTGATCAGACCGAGCGCACCGACAGCGACCAGTCGCGTCCGGCGCGTGCCGATCACATCCCCACCAACGACGCCGAGCCGATGGGGCGGCTCGAGATCTGCGACCGCAGGACGGGGGCGACGTCGGACTGGAACAGTTCGACACTGCGCCGGTGGTCCTGCGCGGTCAGTCCGTCGCCGTCGGCGGACAGGTGCGTGATCTCGTGCCCGAGACGGTCGTGGTAGCGGCCCACCTTGTCGATGACCTGCTCCGGGCTGCCGATCAGGGCGGAACTGCGCTCGACGAAATCGGCGAGGTCGCCGAACACGACCGGCAGTCCGGTGCGCTGCGCGAAGGCGTGCCGCGCGGCGAAGATCGGCTCGTAGGCGGCCAGCGCCTCCTGCGAGGTGGGGGCGACGAAGAACCCGGCGGTGCCCGCGCCGACGAGGGCGTCGGCCGGGTCGTGCCCGTTGTCCGCCCAGGAGCGGCGGTAGTGGTCGATCAGCTCCGCATAGGGCTCGATCGGGTAGGTGACGTTGGCCGAGAACACCGGGTCCCCGTGCCGCGCCGCCACTTCCACCGAGGCGGTGCTCGTCGCGCTGCCGTGCCAGATCCGGATGTCGGACTGCAGCGGCCTGGGCAGGACCTTCGCGTCGGACAGGGACGGTCGGAACTGCCCGCTCCACGTGACACTGTCACTCCGCCACAGCGCGCGGAAGAGGTCATATCCCTCGCGGTTGCGGTCCCACTGGTCGTCCGGGGTGACGTGGAACAGCTCGGCCTGCGCCGCACCGTTCCCCTTGCCGATGATCAGCTCGAGCCGACCACCGGACAGGTTGTCGAGCGTCGAGTAGTCCTCGACGGCGCGTACCGGGTCGAGCAGGCTCAGCGTCGTCACCGCGGTGAACAACGCGATCCGGTCGGTGAGCGCGGCGATGTGGCTCAACACCACCGGTGGCACCGAGGAGATGAACGGATCCTCGTGCCGCTCACCGACGGCGAAGCCGTCGTAGCCGAGTTCCTCACCGAGACGCGCGGTGTCGATCACCCGGCGAAGCCGCTCGGCGGGCGATTCCCGGACACCGGTGATCGGATCGGGCTGGTGGGTGATCAGGGTCATCAGCAGAAACTTCACCCGAGCACCGCGCCATCACATCGTGAGTTCATCGCTTCCCATTCATCCACCACGCGGACGGGGCGAACAGGGTTTGATTCACGATGACGACATCCCGGTCGTCGATTTGACCGCGGCGCGGGGCCGATGTCGCGCCGTCAGTTGCTGTAGACGCGCCCCACCCGCACGAGAACGATCGCGCGACGCTGTTCGGCCATCACCTGGTCGTAGGCGTCCCAGTCGTCGTGAGTGCCGCCCGCCGCGGTGAACACCTCGCGCCGCAGGATGCGCAGTCGTTCGTCGTCCAGCCAGGGCTGCGGATCGTCGGGGCCCGCGATCTCAGCGGTCCCCTCGACGGTCGCCCACTTCCACCCCTGACGGAACGTCGTGGTGATCTGCGGGCGGGCGCGGAGGTTGGTCAACTTCACGGTCCCGTACGTGACGAACCCGAGCACCGGCTCGGACGTCTCGGGGTGGGCGAGCAGACCGAGGTTGACCACCGAGGACTGGATCGTGCCGTCGGCACGCAGCGTGGCGACCACCGCGAGACCGCTGTCGTCACGGGCGAGTGCGACCGCATCGTCGAGTGATGGCGAGTTCGTCATGCCGTGATCCTCGCATCTCCGTGCCTGCGCGGAGGGCTCATCGCCGGCGCCACGATCGCGGCCAGCACGGCCACGGTGGCCAGCGCCCACCACGCGTGCTGGAACGCCGGATGCGCCTCGTCGAATCCGCGCGGTGTCCCCAACACCGCAACCAGCAGGGCGACACCGAGCGCCGTGCCGATCTGCCTGCTCATGTTGACCACCGCGCTACCGGTCGCGGTCTGCGCCGGCGGCAGATCGGAGGTGGCCGACGACAGGATGGTGGGGAGGGCGAGACCGATACCGGCACCACCGATCAGCAGGCTGGGCAGGAGGTCGGTCAGGTAGTCGGGCTGTGCGCCGACCTGTAGCGAGACCAACACCGCGCTGCACGCCATGAGAGAGCACCCCGCGGCGACGATCACCCCGACCGGGACCCGTGCCGCCAGTTTGTGTCCCACGATCGTGAACAGCGGGACCATCAGCGGTCCGGGGACCACCGCGAACCCCGTCTTGATCGCCGAGTAGTCCCACACCTGTTGCATCCAGAGGATGTTCGTCAGGAGCGATGCGGCGAACGGTACCGAGAACAGCACCGCGGTGATGTTGGCGAACGAGAACGCCCGCACCCGCATCAGCGCCGGGTCGATGACCGGCGAGGGGTGCCGACCGGATCGGAGGACGAACCCGATCAGCGCGGCGGCCGCGATGACCCACGACGTGGTGATCCTGGGGTCGGTCCACCCCCAGGTGGTGCCCTCGACCAACGCCAAAGTCAACGCCGCGATCGCGATCGCCAGCAACACCGCGCCCAGCACGTCGGGGATGCGCGTGACCTTCTCGTCGCGGGAACGGGGAACCACCACGGCGGCCGCGACCAGTGCGGCGACACCGATCGGCACGTTCACCAGGAACACCCAGCGCCACGACGCCTCGACGAGGACCCCACCCACCGCGGGCCCCAGGGCCGCGGCGAGCGCGCCGGTGGCCGCCCAGATCCGTACCGACCTCGCCCGCAGCTCCGGCGGGGCCGCAGCCACGACCAGCCCGAGGCTCGCGGGGGTGAGGATGGCCGCGCCGATGGCCTGCACCGCACGGAACGCGACCAGCCACCAGATCCCGCCACTGGCCGCACACGCTGCACTCGCGACCACGAACAGGGCCAGGCCGAACAGGAAGCTCCCCTTGCGGCCGTAACGATCGGCAAGTCGACCCGCTGGCACCAGCAGCGCGGCGTAGATGATGGTGTACGCGTTGAGGATCCAGGACAGCTCGGACAGGCCGACCCCGTCGAAGTCACGCCCGATGTCGTCGAACGCGACGTTGACGATGAAGACGTCGAGGCTGGCCATGAACGCCGCCAACGAGAGAACACCGAGGATCACACCGGGCCGCCGTGTCCGCACGGGGTCCGCGACCAC
Organism: Williamsia maris; assembly: GCF_024171815.1. Classification (GTDB taxonomy): domain Bacteria; phylum Actinomycetota; class Actinomycetes; order Mycobacteriales; family Mycobacteriaceae; genus Williamsia_A; species Williamsia_A maris. The sequence continues at coordinate 823,052 of NZ_JAMTCJ010000001.1, forward strand.
GGTCACCGGTCGCGCATCGCTTCGCTCATGCGAGGACGCTATCCATACCGATCCTCTTTCGCAACTGGTTGCGCTACGGGTACGGGGTACGTAGTGTGGCGTCGCCATCGCACCCGACCGGTTGGGAGATGAGGTATGGCCACCACTGCGCGCTCGGCGTGCCCGTTGAACATGTCACTCGAACTGGTCGGGGACCGCTGGACGCTGCTGATTCTGCGCGACATGATCTTTCGCGACCGTCGACAGTTCCGTGAGCTGCTCGCGAACTCCACCGAGGGCATCGCGTCCAACGTCCTCGCGACCCGACTCGAGTCCCTTGTCGACGCCGACATCCTCACCAAGGCACCGCACCTCGGACACAAGCAGAAGATCGTCTACAGCCTCACCGACCGTGGGGTGGACCTGCTGCCGGCGATGATCCAGCTCGGGGCGTGGGGCGCGACGCACACCTCGTCACCGGCGCCCATCGCGCTGTGGTTCCGGATCGCCGCGGCAGCAGGGCCCGAGGTCTGGCACCAGCTCACCGACGAACTGCGTGCCCGGCATCGCGATCAACAGCCGGCCGACCCGAGCGTGGAACCGACGTTCTCTCGCCTGGCGGCCGAGTTCCGCAGGGCGACGACAGCCGGAACCTCCTCGGCTACCTGACCAGCTTCTCGCTCTTCAGCCAGTCCCAGGCGACCGTTGCCGGGTCCTCACCATCGATGTCGACCTTGCCGTTGAGGTCCTGCATCAGCGAGTCGTTCAACCGCGTGGAGATCTTGGCGATCAGTGGTGCGATCTCCGGGTACTTCTCGTTGATCGAGGACCGCAGGACGGCAGTCCCGCTGTAGGGCAGGAAGTACTTCTTGTCGTCGTCGAGCACCGTGAGGCTGAGGTTCTTCACCCGGCCGTCGGTGGTGTAGACCTCGCCGAAGTTGCAGGGCGCGCTCCTGGCCACCGACGTGTAGATGACGCCGGCGTCCATCCGGGTCACGTTGCCTGCAGGCACCCCGTCGGGTGAGTTGTACGGGATCCCGTACTTCTCGAGCATCGGCAGGAATCCGTCCGAGCGACTGAAGAACTCGTCGTCGACGCAGAACGTGCGGTCGCGGACCGGCAGCTTCGCGACATCGGACAACGACTTCACCTTGCGACGCCCAGCCGTGGGCCCCGACGCCGCGAAGGCGTACGTGTCGTTGAAGTTCGCCGGCGGCAACCAGTCGAGGTCGTGGGTCTTCTTCTCGATGTCGCGGACCTTCTGCCACAGTTCGGTCGGATCCGCGATCGTCTCGGTCTGCCCCTGATAGGTGACCCAGCCGGTACCGGTGTACTCCCACAGGATGTCGGCGTCACCGTTGAGCTGCGCCTGACGCGAGGACGCCGAGCCGGGTGCACCGGTCAGGTCGGTGACCTCCGCGCCTGCAGAGGCGAGGTAGGAGGCGGTGATCTTGCCCAGCAGGACGCCCTCGGTGAAGCTCTTCGAGGTGACGACGATCTTCGCGCCGTCCAGCGGCTTCTGGCCGTCGGCCAACGAGCCCTTGGTGAACGTGCCCGAGGAGCTGACGAGTCCACATCCGGCGACGAGCATCAACGACGCGGCGAGCACCGCGATCGCTGCGGTGGTCCTTGTACGACGCGAGGTCATGCCACTCCTCGTGGGGTTGCGACGAGTTCGAACAGTCGTCCGAGCCAGTCGATCGTCATCGCCAGCAGGCCCACCAGGATGGCGCCGGAGATGAGCAGTTTCGGTAGGAACAACGTCACACCGGTCGTGATCAGGGTGCCGAGGCTCGTCGCGCCGATGAAGGTGCTGAGCGTGGCGGTACCGACGAGGATCACCAGCGCGGTACGGACGCCGTTGAGGATGACCGGGACGGCCAGCGGCAGTTCGACCTGGATCAGGGTGCGGAACGACGAGTAGCCGATACCGCGGGAGGCCTCGATGGTGCGTTGGTCGACCTGACGCAGCCCGATGATCGTGTTCTGCAGGATCGGCAGGATCGCGTAGACCACCAGACCCAGTACCGCGGTGCGGAATCCGGTGCCCAGCCAGAACGTGAACAGCACGATGAGGCCGACGGCGGGAGCCGCCTGACCGATGTTGGCGATGTTGACCACGATCGGGCTGAGCCACTTGGCCGCCTCCCGCGTGAGCAGGATCCCGAGCGGGATGGCGATCACGACCACGATGACCGTGGAGACCAGGGTCAGCTTGATGTGGTCGACGATGGTCGACTCCAGGGTCGACCAGGCCAGCGAGGCGTTCTCGGTCGTGGTGAACGTCGTCGAGTTGTACCAGATCGCGTATCCGACACCGATGACGATGATGATCAGCGGCTCGAACCAGACGTCGACCGGAATGCGGCGCAACCGGTTCATGACGCCGAGGTCGGATCGGCCGGTTCGCCGGATCCGTCCTGGTAGTTCGCGTAGGAGGTCTGCGCCTCGTCGGACCGTGCGTCCGCGAGCTGACCGCGGATCACGTCCATCACGACGGCGATCGTCAGGGCGCCCTTGACCGCGCCGCGCCCGTCGGTGACCAGCACGCCGCCCTGACTGGCGGCGAGCATCGAGTCCAACGCGTCGTTGAGCGTGGCGGACTGGGCCACCGTCGGCAGGCGACGGTCGACGTAGTCGGAGACGGCGTCTTTGGTCTTCAGTTCGTCGAGCGACGGCCACGCGCGCGGGGTCCCGTCCTCGTTGACGACGACGACCCAGGTGTGGCCCTCGGCGCGGGCCTGGTTGATCACCTCGGTCGAGGACTGCCCGACGCGGGCGGTCAGCACCGGGTTGTGGTTCACGTCCTTGACCCTCGACAGCGTGAGGTGCGCGAGCGTCGCGCCGGAGCCGACGAACTCCTCGACGAACGGCGTCGCCGGGTTGGCGAGGATCTCCTCGGGGGCTGCGAACTGCTCGACGTGGCCACCCTCGGAGAAGATGCAGACCTTGTCGCCGAGCTTCGTCGCCTCCTCGAAGTCGTGGGTCACGATGGCGATGGTCTTGCCCAGCTCGTGCTGGATCGCGATGAGGCTGTCCTGCAACCGAACCCGGGTGATCGGGTCGACGGCGCCGAACGGCTCGTCCATCAGCAACACGGGCGGGTCGGCGGCGAGTGCCCGCGCCACGCCGACACGCTGCTGCTGGCCGCCGGACATGTCCTTCGGCAGGCGGTCGGCGAAGGTCGCGGCGTCGAGTCCGACCAGGTCGAGCAGGTACTCGGTGCGGTCGGCGATCTTCTTCTTGTCCCAGCCCAGCACGCGGGGCAGCGCTCCGATGTTCTTCGACACCGACCAGTGCGGGAAGAGGCCGCCCGACTGGATGACGTAGCCGATGGACTGCCGCAGCTTGTCGGGGTTCTCCCCCGTCACGTCCCGGTCGCCGATGTAGATGCGACCCTGCGTGGGCTCGATGAGCCGGTTGATCATCTTCAGCGTCGTGGTCTTGCCACACCCCGACGGTCCGACGAAAGCGACGATGTCGCCGGCGTCGAGCTGCAGGTCGAGCTTCTCCACGGCCGGTGCGTCGGTTCCCTTGTACTGCTTGACGACACCGTCGAGTCGGATCGTGGCGCCGGTGACCGTACGCTCTGTCTTCCCGGCCCCCGCGGGGGTGTTCGGCGAGGTGCTCGCTGCGGTCATGACAGTCCCTTTGCAATCGTGAGGCGTCCGAGGAGCACCAGCAGTGCGTCGAACACCAAGGCGATGATGACGATGAGAATCGTTCCGGTGAGGGCCATCGCGAGAGCGTTGGCGCCACCGAGTCGTGAGAGTCCGTTGAAGATCAGGGAGCCGAGTCCGGGTCCGAGCACGTAGGCGACGATCGCGGCCACGCCGACGATCATCTGCGTCGACACGCGGATGCCGGTGAGGATGATCGGCCACGCGATGGGCAGCTCGACGGTGAGCAGGATCCGCCAGCGCGACAACCCGATCCCCTGGGCCGACTCCACCACGGTCGCGGGCACCGACCGCAGGCCGACGATCGCGTTGCCGATCACGGGGAGCGCCGCGAAGAACGCCAGCATGATGAACGACGGGACGACGCCGAGGCCGAACGGCACGATCAGCAGCGCGAGCAGCGCCAGCGACGGGATCGTCAGTGCGACGCGGCTCGTCGTCAGCGTCAGCGCGGAGGCCAACGGCAGTCGGTAGACGGCGGCGGCGATGACCACCGCGATCACCGAACCCACCACCAGGGTCTGTAGTGCGAGCGACGCGTGTTGGTAGGTCAGGAAGGCGAGGAACCCCACCCGCCCGTGTATGTAGCCCCAGAGATCCACTGGCTTCCCGTCATTGGTGCATCATCGAGCGCCGCGGCCGCGGAGACGTCTGACTCCGGACGTGGGGCGTTGAGTGAAGAGAACGTATCCAACGGCCGCATGATCGGGCACTATTTACCGAGGGTCACGATTGGGTCGACGGGGCAAGGCCCCCAGCACCTCCCGCAGCTACCTGCGGCGATGTTGGCGCCCGCAATTGGTCAATATTTTCGATCAGACTGATCGCAATGTGGGCTGTCGCGCACGGTGATTCACTCCCGACGGTGCGGGGACCGAGTGCCCGCCGAGGTCAGGCGGCGATGGCCACGAAGCGGGTGAGGGCGGCGGCCAGTTCATCCGGTTGCTCCAACGGGATGATGTGACCGCAGTCGGGTATCGACGCCCTGGACAGGTTGTCGGCTACGCACACCAGTTGGTCGCCGATCGCCTCTCCGACGACACCGCCCGCCACAGCAAGTGTGGGCGCGGTCAGCCGGCGCGTCTGCAGTGCCGAGGACAGCAGTTCGGCGTTGCGCTCTGCCACACGGTAGGTCTCGAATCCAGCCCGTAGCGACGCCGCTCCGGAGTGGGCACGGATGAAGGCGGACCGCGCCTGCGCACCGATGTCGTGTCGCACGCTCGGACCCTGCAGAAACCAGCTGAGGTACTCGGCCTCGTGCCCTTCCACCACGGCCTCGGCGAGTCCCGGCACCGCATGGAATCCGAACCACCACGGCGGGCCTGCGGACAGGAACGCCTCGGCCCCCGGCAGTCCCGGCAGGAGTCCTTCCATCACCACGAGTCGATGGACCCGGTCGGGAGCTGTCAGACCGACGTGGACCGCCGGTGCGACACCGGCATCGATCCCGACCACGCTCGCGGTGGTGACGTCGAGGGCGTCGAGGAGACCGGTGACGTCAGCGGCGAGTGTCGCCATGTCGTAGCCGAAGCGTGGACGGTCGCCGCCACCGATGCCGCGTCGGTTCGGCGCGATCACCCGGAATCCGTTCCGGGCGAGGACTCGACCCACCGGTCGCCACACTTCCCAGGTGTGTGGCCATCCGTGCAGCAGCACAACGTGTGCGCCGTCGACCGGTCCGGCGAGGGCCACCTCCACCGTCACACCGTTCGTTCCGATCATCTGCGTGGTGAAATCGTCGTCCGGTTGAGACATATCGGTAACTCGCCTTCATCAGGTATCCATTGGTTACCCTCATGGTTCGCGACCGTTGCGGTCGTCACAAGAAGGCACTTCGGAGGAAGGTGGTGAGCCCGTGGTCACCGCCTCGTGTGCCGTCGGAGATTTGTTCGATCCCGCCTGCCCGACCCGTCAACTCCTCGATCGCATCGGGGACAAGTGGACATCGATGATCGTCAAGCAGCTGTCCGAACGCCACCCTGATGGCGCCCGGTTCGCCGAACTCCGTCGGGCCACTCCCGGCATCAGTCAGAAGATGCTCTCGCAGACCCTGCAGCGCCTCGTGGCCGATGGCCTGGTGGACCGCGAGGTCACCCCGTCGACGCCGCCGGCTGTTCGGTATCGCCTGACATCGCTCGGCCTGTCCCTCGACGGCCCACTGTCGGTCGTTCGAGCCTGGGCCGAAGAACACATGCGCGAGATCGACGACCATCGGCGTTCGACGGCGGACTGAGGTCCCGTCAGCCGGTGGCGGCCGCCCTGGCCGCCGCATCTCCGGTCGACGCCGCGTTCCCGGTCGACGCCGCTTCGGCGGTGGCGGTGGCACTCTGCGTTGCGTTCACGCTCGGTGCGGGCATTGCGGTCGCGGGCGCTGTCGCCGTGGGGGCCGCGGTCGCGGGGTCGACGGAATCCGTTGTGGGCGTCGTCGCCTCGGCCGATGAAGAGGTCTCCCCGCTCGGTGCGGTGGCCGTCTCGGCCGGAGTCTGCGTTGTCGGTACCGCCGTGGTCCCGGGAGTCTCCGTCGTTCCCGGATCGGTCGGCGCAGCGGGGGTCGCGCTCGTCGACGGTGTCGGGTCGGCAGTCGAGGTGGCCGTCCGAGCCGCGTCGGTCGTGGCGGTCGCGGTGGCGGTCGGCGCCGTGGCCGTCGTCGGTGCGGTGGTGGCTGCGGTGGTATCGGTTGTCGAGGTCGTTGCTGCCGGGCTGGTCGCGGAAGGATCGGTGGTCGCCGACTCCGTGCGCGCCGCATCGGTCGTCGGCGCCTGCGTGGCCGCCGTCTGATCCGTCGCGACGGTGTCCGACTGTGCCGCAGCCTGATCGGCCGCATCCGCGGCAGCGGACGCTATGGCGTCGGAGATGGCCTGCACGTAGTTCTGCATGGCCGTGCCGACGGTCTCGGCGACCGTCTGCGCGGCGGCGTCCATGGCGAGCGCGGGGCTCGCGGTGGTCGGGAGCGCCGACTGGTCGGCGACCGCGGTGGCCGCCGCGAGCTTCATCGCCGACGGGGTGCCGTGCTGCGCGATGAAGTCGCTGATGACCTGCGCGGCGGGTTTCGGTGTCCACGTGTCGGTGTAGACGCCGAACGTGGCCTCCGGATCGGTGGTGTCGGCGGAGTTGGTGTCCTGCAACGTGTACAGGAACGCGGGGCCCGCGTACGACAGCGTGCTCCAGTTGTCCAGGAAGTCGCTGATGTAGTCGGCCTGCTGCTGGTCGCCAACGATCCCGGTCGGGAGTCCGTACTCCGACGACCAGATCTGCTTCGTCCCGTCACCGTTGGCCACCATCAACTGGTGGATGTCGGTGACCTGGTTGAGCGGCGAGTTGGCGAGGTTCGCGCCCTGCGAGAACTCGGTCGTGTTCTGGTACGGGTGGAACGAGAGCGCGTCGAAGTATCCGGCCGCGCCGTCGGCGTACATCTGCTGCACGAAATCGACCGGGTTCAGCGTGTAGTTGCCCCACGTGACCGTGGACCCGAGCACGCCGCCGATGACGGTGGCCGACGGGTTCGCCGCCTTGATGGCCGGGTACGCGGCCTTGAGCAGCGCGGTGTAGCCGGACGGATCGGGTGCGGGCGAGTAGCCGATGAAGGCGTTGGGCTCGTTCCACACCTCGAAGTCCGACATCTTCCCGGCGTAGCGGGAGGCGAGGGCGCCCATGAAGTCGCCATAGTCGGCGGCGTTCGTCGGCGGCGTGTAGTAGCCGGTGCCTGCGGCACGCGCCCAGTCCGGCGTCGTGTTGACGACGCCGAGGATGCCCATACCGCGGGCGTCGGCGGCGTTGACCATGTTGTCGATGGCCGTCCAGTTGTATTGGCCGTTCGCAGGCTCGGTCGTCGCCCAGGGGACCGCGATCCGGATGTCCTGGATACCGAGCGCCTGCATCTCGTCGAGATGCTTCGCGATGACGGCGGGGTCGGTCGCGGAGAACAGCAGGTTGTTGTCGGAGATGCCGACGGTGTCGGAGTTCGGATCGACCGCTGCCGCGTTGACGATGGCGTAGTGCGGAGCCGAAGGCGCGATGAGAGTCGCCGTACCGAACGTCGCGAACATCGACAGCGCGGTCACGGCGACGATGGAACGTCCGGCGTGAGCTCGCAGGAAAGAAGCTGATGAAGGGGGCACAATGGTCTCCGTTTCGCCCCCCAAGGGTTTCCCGACCGTGTTCAACGGTAAACACAGCCGGGGGGATATCCACAAGTAAGGCGCGGTTAACTCAACTGAATTTGCCGAAATTCAGAGAGCCAAACATGTTGTGAAGTAACATCATTCGAAATCGGATTTACTGATGTTAAATCGAAACAAATTTATCAATCTGTCGGTTTGGGCGGAATTGTCGACGAAACACATCGCCGTGAGGATGACTATCGAATTTCCTTCACAATGCGAATGACAACGTGTTCATTCGGAGGAACTTCAGCTGACGATGACGAGGACCGCGTCGACACCGGCCACGACGATCGCGCCGTAGAACGGCGTCCGCCCCCGACCACGCACGGTCGCCGCGATGATGGCGATCACGGCGGCCAGCGCCACCCAGTGCATCCACGAAGGACTCGTCGCGGCGACGCAGACCGCGGTGGCCGCGAGCAGCAGTACGGCGGCCACACCCGGGATACGTCGACGACCCAGCCGATGCGGCAGTCCGCGTACGCCGGTGGCCTCGTCGTCGTCGAGGTCGGGGAAGACGTTGAGCAGATGTGCGCCGACCCCGAGCAGTCCGGCCACGACCACCATCCACACCGGCGGCAGCCGACCGGGGTCGGCTGCCAGCATGACCACGACGGGCAGTGACCCGAACGCGACGAGATAGGGCACCGCGGAGAAGACGGTCGACTTCACGCCGGCGTTGTAGAGCAGGCCCGCGCCGACACCGAGCACCAGATGCACCGAGCCCGCCGCGACCCCGCACGCCATGGACGCCACGACGCACACGACCCCGAACACCGCGGCGGTCCCGGCGACGGCACGTGGTGTCAGTTCTCCCGCGGCCAACGGCTTGTCGGGTCGGCCCACCTGGACGTCGCGACCGCGGTCGAACAGATCGTTCGTCCAGCCGACCACGAGCTGTCCGGCGAAGACCGCCACCGCCAGGGCGACCGAGACGAGTGCCGACACACCGTTCGTCAGTGCGAGCGCCACGGTCAGCAGGGTCACGGCGGTACCGGGGACCGGGTGCGACGCGCGCGCCAGAGCCAGCGTCGTGCGGATCGCGCGCTGGGGTTGGCCCACCCCGACCGGCCTCATCCACCGACCGTATCCGCATTCTCGGGCCCACCCCCGGGACACGACGGCCCCGACCGGTGGTGGCCGAGGACATCGGGCTCGACCACACTGGTCTGCAACGGTAGGAGCAACGCGTACATGAGTCATGTGATCGTCATCGGCGCCGGTGTCGGCGGCCTCGCCGCGACCACCCGCCTTGCCGCGATGGGCCATCGCGTCACCCTTGTCGAGCAGGCCGCACAGGTGGGCGGCAAGCTCGGTCGGGACGACATCGACGGGTTTCTGTTCGACACCGGCCCGTCGCTGCTGACGCTGCCGCAGGTACTCGCAGAACTGTTCGGCGCCACCGGCGCGCCCCTGGCCGAGTCCGGTATCGACCTGCAACGCCTCGACATCGCGTGTCGCTATCGATTCCCCGACGGCGCCACCGTCGACCTGCCCGGCGACATGGACGCGATCCCCGGCGCGCTCGACGCCGCTCTGGGTGCGGGCCGCGGCGCGCAGTGGTCGGCCTTCCTCACGCGGGCCGCACGCATCTGGGACGTCACCGAGCAGCCCTTCCTGCGCTCCCCCATCGACGTGGGCACGATGGTGCGACTCGCGCGCAGCCTCGCCGATGTGGTGACCGTCGCGCCGTGGCGATCGCTGCGCGGCATCGGCGCGCGGCACCTGTCGGATCCGCGTCTGCGCATGCTCCTCGATCGGTACGCCACGTACACGGGCTCGGACCCGCGGCGCGCACCCGCCGCGCTGGCCACCGTCCCGTACGCCGAACAGGCCTTCGGGTCCTGGTACATCCCCGGCGGCCTCTACCGGCTCGCCGAAGAGCTCGTGGCCCGCGCGGAAGCCCTCGGGGTCGAGGTCCGCCTCGGGACCGAGGTGGCCGAGGTGCTCACGTCGTCGACCGGGGTGCGAGGCGTGCGACTGACCGACGACACCGTGATCGACGCCGATGTCGTCGTCGCCAACGCCGATGCGCGTGTGGTCTATGAGCAGCTGTTGCCCGCGCCCGACAGGGCGACGCGCGCGGTGGCCCGCCGAGTGCGGCGCTCGACGCGATCGTTCTCGGGGTTCGTGTTGCTGCTGGCCCTCGACGACGCCCCGTCCGATCAGCCCCACCACACTGTGCTCTTCGCCGACGATTACGACGCCGAATTCGACGCGGTCTTCGGTCGAGGCGGTCCACCGCGTCCCGTGCACCGACCGACGGTCTACATCAGCGCACCCAGCGATCCTGCCGTCGCACCAGAATCGGGTAGCGGCGCATGGTTCGTCCTGGTGAATGCCCCACCCCACGACCCGGACGGTGGCACCGACTGGGATGCGCCCGGTCGGCGCGAGAGCTACGCCGACCACATCCTGGATGTGATGGCCGATCGCGGCGTCGACATCGCCGACCGCATCCGACACCGACGCATCATCACCCCGGCCGATCTCGAGCGCCGGACCCACACACCGGGCGGGTCGATCTACGGCACCGCGTCCAACAGCGCGTCGGCCGCGTTCCTCCGTCCGGCGAACCGCTCGCCGGTGCCGGGCCTGTACCTGGTCGGTGGGTCGTCGCACCCCGGTGGCGGGCTACCCCTGGTGATGATGTCGGCCGAGATCGTGGCCGCCATGATCGGCCCGGCCACATCCCCGCCGAAAGTGCCCTAACCATCCGCCGAACGTGCCCTAACCAACCGCCGAACGTGCCGAAATGACCCGTCGAACGTGCCGCTCCTGGCGCCTGACGGCGAAAAGATGCTGTGGACGGAGTCGGGTGACGCGCAAGTTCCGGTCCCGGCTCGCGTTCGCACACTCCTGTGTCGTTCGCACGGTTGTGTGCTGTTCGCATCGCGCCGGGAGCGTGCGAACAGCACGTGACGATGCGAACGGCACGACAGGGTGCGAACGATTACCCGGCACGCGAACGCACGCCGCACCGGACTTCGTCCTCAGCATCTTGTCGCCGTCAGGCGTCAGGAGCGGCACGGTTGGAGGATGGTTGTCGGCGGCCTGCTCGGCGGGCGGTTTCGGCACGGTCGGCGGGCGGTTACGGCACGGTCGGCGGGCGGTTACGGCACGGTCGACGGGTGATTTCGGCACGTTCGACGGGCGGTTACGGCACGGTCGGCGGGTTGTTTCGGCACGTTCGGCGGGTGGTTAGGGCACGGTCGGTGGATGGCGCGGGCGCGGCGGCGTATGGTCGAGACATGACTACTTCGAACAACAGTTCGACCCCCGATGAAAGCGGCGAGGTTCTCGGAGCCGACGCCGGAAACACCACCGAGAAGGATCCGTCGAACTGGGTGACCGGTGACGAGCCGATGACCGGTGCGCAGCGCAGTTACCTCGACACCCTCGCCCGCGACGCAGGCGAGACCATCTCGGCCGATCTCAACAAGGCGGAGGCATCCGAGGAGATCGATCGACTGCAGGGCAAGACCGACCGCGGCTGATTCACCGCTTGAAGCGACCGGCGAAGCCGCGCAACGGCAGGTCTGCGCTGGTGAGTATCCCGGGCGGTGCATCGACGACCGCGCGGATCGAGTTCAGTGCCGGCAGGCCGGTGACGGTCATGCCGATCGACGCGAAATCCTCCGGGTTGTCGAGTCGAACACCGGGTTTCGGGAAGATCATGTGCTTGTTGTAGATGCACGGGTCACCCTGGATCTGAGTGATGTAGCAGCCCTTGATGTCCCAGCTCGGCTCGGTGTGCGGCGTCATCTGCCATTCGAGGTGCGTCTCGATGCGCGGCACGCCGTCGACCATGCCCTGGTACTTGATGTAGTTGCCGCCCAATGAGCCCTTGGGCATCTGGTACCAGCCCAGGTCGACGTCCTCGGTGCACGCGCCGAGTGCGTAGCTGAACGTCACCTCGTCGAGTTCGAGGCCGAAGCAGTCGGCCATCAGCAGCACGCTGTCGGCGAAGACCCGCGTGTACTTCTCGAGTTTCCCCGGGATGGTCGGGTCGTCGACGGGTAGTCCGTAGCCGACCTCGATCCAGGTGTCGCGCGAGTGGTGGCAGGAAACGTCCACCGATTCCAGCGTGATGATGTTCTCGATGTCGGCGACATCGGCCGAACAGACCACTCCCAGAATCTGATTGACCCCAGGGTTCATGCCGGTCCCGTAGAACGTCGACCCTCCGCGCTCGCACGCCGCCTGCAACACCTCGGTGACCTTTCGGCCCGAGGGATGCGGATGGTTCTCGTCGCGATGGTGCCCGGTGATGAAGTCGGCGGTGGTGACGATGTCGATGCCGGCCTCGAGCACCTTCTCGTAGAGTTCCTCGTCGGGGAACACGCCGTGGAAGGTCAGGACGTCCGGCTCAGCGGCGATGATCTCGTCAACCGTTTCCGTCGCGACCACCCCGACGGGCTCGATCCCGACGATCTCGCCGGCGTCGCGACCGATCTTGTCGGCCGAATAGCAGTGCAGGCCCACCAGTTCGAGATCGCGGTGTGCTCTGATCCGCTTGATCATCTCCGACCCGACGTTGCCGGTCGCGACCTGGAAGACCCGGATGGGTGGGGTGGATGTCGACATGGGAGAGCCTCTCAGCGGGCGGCCGCGACAGCCGCGGTCTGATCGAAATCGGCGGGATAGAACTGCGTGGCCCACGCGCGGATCGCGGTGAAACCCGCGAACTCCGCGGGCGAGAGTGCGGGCGGGTCGGAGTACCGCTGGTGTTTCCAGATGTGGATGTCGTTGCCGAACTGCTCGATCACCCCGGCCGCGTGCGCCAACGCCCTGCTCGTGGGTTGATCGCTCGTGTCGCCGGGCTTGCGTCCGATCCACACGGTGAACCGGACGTCGGAGGTCGTCTCGTCGATCGGGGTGACACAGGTCTGCGTCCGGTTGTCGATCATCCCCCAACTCTTGGTGCTGGCGACGCCGATCCCACTGTTGATGGCCTGCACGCCGCTGTTGATCTCGTCGGCGGGGACATCGTCGAAGGCGATGGTGAAGTCCACGTAGGACACGGGTTGATCGAAGTCGTGGCGGGTGAACTCGGGCACCAGCGGGGTGTTGTGGACGTACTTGAAGTGCGCGAAGTCGACGCCGTTCTCCATGACGTACTGCGGATGGATCTCGACAGACTGCTCGAACAGTGTGCTGTGCCCGTGGGCCGGGTAGTAGTCGGCGGCGCTGCGCCCGTCGTCGAAGCCCGAGAGCGCCTCGGCCACCGGAAAATACGGTTCGCGACGGTCGGCGTCGTACCAGATGAAGATCGACTCACTGTGCTCGGTGACGGGATAGGTCCGGATGCGCCGACCCCGGTTCGGGTTCTTCTCGTACGGGATACACACGTTGCGCCCCTGCCGATTCCACTCCCATCCGTGGAACGGACACCGCAGGATCTCACCGTCGACGGTGCCGCCGAACCCGAGGTGCGCGCCGAGGTGCTCGCAGTAGGCATCCATCACGGTGACCTTCCCCGAGGCCGACCGCCACGCGATCATGTCGGTCCCGAAGTACGTCATCCGGTGGACGTCGTTCACGCCGATCTCGGCGGACCACGCCACCTGGAACCAGCCGGTGGGTCTCATCGGCAACGGCGTCCTCGCCATCTTCGGCCTCCTCCGCGACACCGCTCCTGCGGTGGTGAGGAGAACGGTAACCGCGCGCCGATCAGAATGAAAGAGGGTTCTACGAATTAGTGGGGCTCCGCTAGCATCGGCGAATGACCGATGCGGGCGTCACCGGCCGACGCACCAACCGACGCGGCACCGCCACGCGCGAGAGCATGCTCGACGCCGCCGTGAGCTCACTCGCCTCGGGAGACCCGGGATCGGTCTCGGGCAACCGGATCGCCAAGGACATCGGCGCCACCTGGGGGACGATCAAGTATCAGTTCGGCGACATCGACGGGTTCTGGGCGGCGGTGTTGCGGCACACCGCGCTTCGGCGCGGCGATCTGCCTGCGAGCGCCCCGGACAAAGCCCCGCTGCAGGCACGGGTGTCGGCCATCATCGACAACCTCTACGCGGGGCTGGCCGGCACCGACTCCCGCGCCATCGAGACGCTACGGGCCGCGATGCCGCGCGATCGTGACGAGTTCGAGCGTCGATTCCCCGCCACCGCAGGCGAGTTCGCCTCCTGGCGGCAGGCTTGGCTCGACACCTGCATGCGGGCCTTCGCCGGGTTGGACGTCGACCCCGACCGCGTCGCGGAGGTCGCCGCCTTCATCCCCGGCGCGATGCGGGGCATCACCTCGGAGAAGCAGCTCGGTACCTACACCGACCTCGACCTCGCCCGGCGTGGCATCACCAACGCGATCGTCGCCTACCTCCAACCGAGTCCGTGACGTCCTGACACACGCCAGCACCCGACGCCGCGGGTGCGGTCGTCGGGTGCCGGGGTCCGAACGTGGATCGTCTCAGAGCAGTCCGAGCACCTCGAGGTTGGTGGCGTACTTGACGATGATCTGCGGCGTGATGTGCGGGATGTCCTTGTCGGGACCGATCTTCGCGTCCTGGACCGCCGCGCGGAACCGATCGGTCGGCGCCATCGCCCCGTTGAGCGGCGGCACGGGCTGCTGGTAGTTGTGCAGCAACGGCAGCAGCGACGCGGACCGCTGCTTGGCGGGCAGCGCGCGGACCGCGGTCTCGAACCGCTGGAGCCAGGTGTCGTAGGAGTCGACACGCTGGATCGAGTACCCGGCGTCGACCAGCCAGTCGACGAACTCGTCCTGACCGATCCCGTCGTCGTACGGGTTCATCACGTGGTACGTCTCGAACCCGTCGAGCAGCTGGACCGACAGGGTGGAGATCGCCTCGGAGATGAAGTCGACCGGCAGCCCGTCATAGTGTGCGCGTTGACGATTGCCGTCGGCGTCGAGGTCGTAGAACGACTTCGGCGCGACGCCGGTGGCCACCAGGCTCAGCATCAACCGGGTGAACATGTCCGGCACGTTGAGCTGACCGACGAACTGGGTGTCGGCCAGGATCATGTCGCAACGGAACACCGCGACCGGCAGGCCACACAGGTCGTGGGCCTCCCGCAGCAGCACCTCGCCCGCCCACTTGCTCGTGCCGTATCCGTTGGCGTAGGTCTCGTCGACCGCGCGGGTGGCGCTGATCTCGCGGATGTCGGCGTCCTCGACGAACGCCGAGGCCGGCTCGATCCCGCCCCCGACACCGATGGTCGAGACGTAGGCGAACTGCTTGAGCTTGCTGGTCAGCGCGATGCGGATCAGCTCGGCCGTGCCCAGGGCGTTGGGGCCGAACAGCTGGGCGTACGGCAGGACGTGGTTGACCAGTGCGGCCGGGTCGACGATGAGATCGACGGTGTCGGCGATGCGCTGCCACGTCTGCGTGTCGAGGCCGAGGTCGGCCTCGCTCTTGTCGCCGGCCACGACCTGGAGGTGCTCGGCGGCGAGCTTCTGGTAGCGCGCCAGCAGTTGCGGGTCGCCGCTGTCGAAGGTGGCGTCGAGTCGAGCCCGGGCGGCCGCGTCGTCCTTGGCGCGCACGATGCAGATCAGCGTGCCGTCGACGAGATCCATCCGCTCGAGCCATTCGAGTGCGAGGAACCGCCCGAGGAAGCCGGTCGCACCGGTGAGCAGGACGGTGCGGACCTGCTCGCTGGGCCGCGGCAGGTTCGGCGCCGCGGCGATGGTCGCGTCGTCGAGGAACTTGTCCAGGGTGAGGTCTCGTGCGTGCACCTCGGTCGCGTCGGCTCCGTGCACCGTCGCGAACGTGGGTCGGGTCGCGCCCGAGGTCCGCTCGTTCTCGATGTACTCGGCGATGGCCGCGAGATCGGCGGCCGGGTTGACGATGACGCCGACGGGGACCTCGATGTCGAAGATCTCGCGCAGGAGGTTGGCGAAGGTCACCGCCGACAGCGAGTCACCACCGAGATCGGTGAAGTGCGCGTCCGCCTGCACATCCGAGGCCGATGCACTGAGCAGTGCTGCGGCTGCTCGGCTCACGGACTCGAGAACCGGTGCGCTGTCGCCGTCGCGGCGCAGCGCCTGCAACTCGTTGGTCTGACCGTCGGCGAGATCGGCGTACCGCTGTTCGAGCGCCTCGCCGTACTGCTCCTTCAACCGCGGACGCGCCAGCTTGCGGATACCGGTCAGCAGACCGTTCTCCAGCGTGAACGGCGTTGTCTCGACGATGAAGTCGCGCGGGATCTCGTAGGACTGCAGGCCGGCGGCCTTTGCGGCCCGCTGCACGGACTCGCCGAGGATCGGCTTGACCGCGTCGACGTCGCCGTCGACCTGGGCCAGGGCGTCGTCGGTCGGCACGATCACGGCCAGCAGGAACGCGCGGGCGGAGTTGCCGTAGATGTAGATCTGCCCGATGACCGGGCTGTCGGCGAAGACGGCCTCCACTTTCGACACCGTGACGAACTCACCCTGGGAGAGCTTGAGGACGTTGTTGCGACGGTCGAGGTAGACCAACTGGTCGGGTCCGGTCTCGGCGACCACGTCACCGGTGCGGTAGTAGCCGTCCTCGTCGAAGACGTCGGCCGTGGCGTCGGGACGGTTGAAGTAGCCCGGGAACATGGTGTCGGACTTGACGAGCAGCTCGCCACGCGGGTTCGGGCGATCGGTACGGAAGTACCCGAGATCGGGCACGTCGACGAGCTTGTAGTCGACCACCGGCGGACGACGCACGGCTCCGTCGATGAACACCATTCCGGCCTCGGTGGATCCGTATCCCTCGACCAGGTGCAGTCCGAGCAGCGATTCGACGAACGCAGTCATCTCGGCGGAGATCGGCGCCGAACCCGTCAGTGCGGCAACGTATCGGCCGCCGAGCAGGTTGTCGCGCAGGTCCGCCGAGACCGCCTCGCTCGCGGTGGCCTCGTCCCCACCCGCGTTCACGCGACGGCTCAGGGCGCTCTGGTGCTCGGTGAAGATCATCTCCCAGATGCGGGGGACGAAGCTGAGCAACGTCGGCCGCACCAGCGCCATGTCCTCGAGGAAGGTCGACAGGTCGCTGGTCGCGGCGAAGTAGGTCGTACCGCCCGACGCGAGCGTCTCGAACAGGATGTGTCGCCCCATGACGTGGCTCATGGGCATGAAGCTCAACGTGATCGACGGACCGGTGGTGCCCTGCGCACCGACCATGTTCGTCGACCGCCGCCATGCGTTGGTGACCAGGCTCTCCGGGTACATCGCGCCCTTGGGACGGCCGGTGCTGCCCGAGGTGTAGATCAGCAGCGACAGCGGATCGCCTTCGCCCACAACGGGAACCGGTCCGGTCACGGCAGACTCGCCGCGTGCGATCACGTCGGCCAGGGTCTCGACGGTCACCGCGTTCTTGCCCTCGGCGAGGCGTCGCTGCGCACCGGCGACCGCGTCACGGTGGTCGTCGACCTCGGAACGCAGATCGAACACGACCAGCCGGGCGAGTGCTCCGCTGTTCGCGCTGAGCTCGACCGCGTCGTCGAGGCGGTCGACGCTCGCGGCGATCAGGGTGGGTTCGGTCTCGTCGACGATGGGTTGCAGCTGGGTCAGCGGCGCGCTGGTCTGCAGCGGGACACACACCGCACCCAGGAGCACGGTCGCCATGTCGATGACCGTGTAGTCGACACTGGTGAAGCCCAGGACCCCGACGCGGTCGCCGGGCGACACCGCGCCGCCGGCGAGCGCCGCGGCGACCGAACGCACTCGGGCCCACAACTCGCGGTAGGTGATGGTCTCGAAGCGCGGCAGCAACGTGGTGGTGGTCCGACCCGATGCCGGGTCGGTCACGAGGTCCACGGCGCGCGCACCGAGGGCGGGCCGATCGGCGTAACCGTCGGCGAGGGTCTCCATGATCTGGGCGAGTCGCAGCGACGGCTCGTTGACCGCTTCGGTCACGGCATCGTCGGGAAGAGCGGCGGCGAACTGCGGGTCGTCACGGACCAGATCGGCAATGCGTCGGGCGAGTTCGTCGTCCTGGGTATCGATCGACATGAGTGGTACTCCTTCGAACTATGGCCGGACGGTGATGATGAGGAAAGACCTCGGAACACCTGTACAGGCGCTTGCATAGCCTAACGATGTAAACGTTAGCAGCGCTTCACACCCACCGGCCACCACAGTGTGGCGAACCCGACAGGTAGCGCAGGCCGTCGCGACCGCTTCGTCGCATTCGCGCGATCCGCAACGGCATCATCCGCGACCGCAACGCTTTTCAGGACTCGCGGATGGACGGCGAATTCTGATTCTCGACCACCATTCGTCACTTCCGTTGGGAGATGTCATCGAACTCAACATGTGTTGCGAACGTCGGTTGTGGGCGGTCACAGCGGATGCGGCAACTCCTTCGGTGACGTCGGCCACTCGCTTACGGTCTGTCTCGGACATCAACAGGAAGAGGCGGGGAATTGAGCGTGGGCAAGCTGTCATCCGAAGAATCACTGCGGCCGCTGTGGCCTCACGCCGACGCGATCATGTCGTCGGAGTGTCGCGGACTCAGGTTCAACGGTAAGTACGCCGATGTCGTGGCCCTGAGCACCGGTGACCCGACCGCGCTGCGGCCGGCCGTCGACCCGGACACCCGGCGACGCGTCGCCCTGATGCCCGAGGCGCGTCGCGACACGGCTCTGATCCTCGGCGCCAACGGCTTTCTCGGCGCCCACCTCATCGGTCAGCTGACCCGCGACCCGTCGATCACCCGCGTGTACGCGATGATCCGGCCCACCGCGGATCGAACCGCGGAGCAGCGCCTGCAGGAGACGTTGGACGCGTACGAGATCTCGGCCAACTCCTCCAAGATCACGTTCGTCGAGGGCAACCCGACCGAGCGTCACTTCGGCCTGTCAAAGGACGTCTTCTTCGATCTCGCCGAGAACGTCGGCCTCATCTTCAACTGCGCCAGCTCGACCGACTACACGTCGACCTACCTCGACCTGCGCAGCGACTGGTTCCTGAGCCTGCTGCGGGCACTCGAGTTCTCCATCACCACGACCCGCAAGCACCTCACCTACGTCGGCAGCATCGGCGCACATCTCTACCAGCGGCCGGAGGACTTCCGTCGTCACGACGGTTGGTGGTATTCGGGCTACGCGCAGATGAAGTGGGTCAACGCAGCACTTCTGGGCTGGCTGGCCGACTCCGACACCTACTCGGTCACGCTGTGCGAGGCCCCGTACATCCTCGGCAGCACGCAGCGGGGACTCGATCCCGGTCGGGCGTACAGCTTCTGGCGCATCGTCGAGGTCGCGAAGGCCGTCGGCGCGATCTGGGACGGACCCGGGATGAACTACGTCCCGGTCGACGTGATCTGTGAGGTGATGGCGCACAACGCGACATCGACCGATCCACTGTCCCGACTGCTGCCCAGCAACCCCGAGGACTACGACCACAGCCTGTACGCCGAACTCCTCGGCCTGGATCTGGTGTCGTGGGACGAGTTCTACGTGCGGGTCTCGGAGATGGCCGGCGAGAAGTTCGCCCAGACGGTCCTCGGCGACAACATCGACATCCTCATGCGCAAGGTGCACAAGCCCGAGGCCATCCTGCCCGCCGGGCACGACGCCTCGTGGTGCGATCACCGTCGGCTGTTCGAGCTCTACTTCAGCAACGTGGCGCTGAAGGACATGGCTCCCGCCGTCGCATCGGCATGACCGCCGGTTCTCGCGTCGAACCGTCGACCGCCTCGCGACGCGACGTCCGGTTCCTGCCGGAGTTCGTCGACTTCGTCTACGCGCTGGGTTTCTATCTGGCCTGTGGATTCCTCGGGTTGCTGCCGAGCACCATCGGACGACCGCTGCTGCTGCGGTACGTGACGTGGGCGGCCGCGATGGACGAGGAGCGAGCACGGTGATCGTCTCCGTCCGCCGACTGCTCGTGGTCGTCGCGGCGATCGTCGGCGCACTGTTCGCAACGTTCGCCTACTGGCGGCTGCGGTTCTTCTTCCGGGATCCCGAACGCACTCCCCCGGCCGACCCGCGCGTCGTCGTGGCGCCCGCCGACGGTTTCATCACCTACGTCAAACGGGTCGACCGCGGTCAGATCCCGTTCGCGGTGAAGAAGGCCAGGACCATCCCCCTCGAAGAGTTCGGGGTGGCCGCCTCGGCAGCCGGTGACGGTGCGAGCGGCTTCCTGATCGGCGTCTACATGTCGGAGTACTCGGTGCACCGCAACCGGATCCCGGTCGCGGGGACCATCTGCTTCCGTGAGCACCGGTCGGCCGCGCCGTTCAATCGGTCGATGGCACGGATGGGCGCCAACCTGCTCGCGCGTCAGACGCCCTACGACGAGGGGTGCGACTACCTGCTCAGCAACGAGCGACTGACGATCGGCATCGAGCACGAGAGCGGGGCCATCGCGACGGTGACCCAGATCGCCGACCTGTGGGTCAACCGCATTGTGGCGCACGTCGGGATCGGAGACGAGGTGGGCCGCGGCGATCAGTACGGCATGATCCGTTTCGGTTCGCAGTGCGACGTGTTCCTGCCCGACGAGTTGGTGTCGGCGATCACCGTCACCCCGGGCCAATACGTGTTCGCGGGCAAGACCCCGATCTGTGTCTCCCCGGTGTCGGTGGAACGCGGGCCCGGTGTCGGAACCGTTGCGGTCGCCGCCGCCACGGGGGCGCCGTGATCACGGTCGTACCGGTCCAATCGTCCTCGGACTGGGACGATTTCGAGTCGGTGTACTCCCACGTCTACGCGAACGACCCCAACGGTCTGCCGGACGAGATCATCGACGTGGGAACGACGTTGCGGTCGCCCGCGGACGCGCTGGCGGCCACGCGTCGGGTGCAGGCGTTCGTCGCCCTCGACGACCATCGCCCGGTCGGCCGGGTGGCGGCCATCCACGATCTGGCGTTCACCGAGTACACCGGTGAATCGCTGGGGTTCTTCGGTTTCTACGAGGCCGTCGACGACCACCGGGTCGCCGAGGTGTTGCTCGACGCGGCGTCGACCTGGCTCACCGAGCAGGGACTCGCGCAGATGGCGGGGCCGTTCAGTCCATCGATGTTCTACAGCGCGGGCATCGTCGTCGACCCGGAGCCCAAACTCCCGCTGATCGGCATGCCACACAACCCACCTCACTACGCGGCGCAATTCGAGAAGTGGGGACTCACCGGGATCAAGGATTTCTACAGCTACCGTTTCGACGAGCCGTACCAGATGTTCTGCAGCGAGAAGTTCGCACGTCACAAGCAGCTCTACGAACGCGTCAGCACACGCTCGGAGGTCACCTTCCGGACGATGAAGTACCGCACCCTGCGCAAGGATTCGGAGATAGTGCGCGAGCTGTACAACACCACGTTCAAGGACTTCTGGGGGTTCTCACCGCTGTCGTCGGAGGAGATGCTCTCGCTGCAGAAGATGATGTTGCCCGTCCTCGACCGGCGGCTGACCATCCTCGCCGAGTACCGGGGCAAGCCGGTCGGCTTCTTCATGGGCTTCCCCGACGCCAACCAGGCGATCGCACGCGCGGCACGGTTTCGCCGACGATGGGTTCGCGACGTCGCCACGCTCTGGTACGTCAAGGGCCCCCGACGCAAGCACCTGATCGACGGTGCGCGCGTGGACATGATGCTCGTCGACTCGTCCTGCCCCGATCGCTCGGTGGCGTCACAGATGATCGTCGAGATGTGGCGGCGAATCGAGGAACGCGGGTACACCCGCATGGAGGGTGCGCCCATCCTCGACGACAGCGAGTGGATGAAGGGATCGGTGCTCGCCCGCGTCGAGATGAGTCCGTACCGGACGTACCGCATCTACCGCTGCGAGTTGGCGATTCGGTGATCGGCGTGCGTTGGGGCGAGTTCGTCGCCCGACACCGGTACGGCGTCATCGCGATCGGTGTCCTCCTCGCGATCGGTGCCGCGGTGCTCTACCCCACCCTGCAGTCAAAGCTCGTCGGCGTCGATTTCTCGGTGTCGCAGACGGATTCGAGTCGGTCCGACGATCTCGTCGCCCGACACTTCACCGACTTCGGATCCGAACAACTCGCGGTGACCTTCTCGTCGGACACCGCGCGGACCGACCAGCCGGGCTTCCGGGCCCGGGTGACCGACGTCGTCGCGGAGCTTCGCGCCTCCCCCGATGTCGTCACGGTCATCGACCCCTATGAGGCGCAGGGGTTCTCGCCGCAGATCTCCGCCGACAAGACCGCCGCACTGGCCCTGGTCGGGGTCCGGGGCAACGCCAGCGAACGGATCGGGGTCGCCGAACGACTGCAGGACATGCTCTCCGACGCGTCACGCGCGGGCGTCACGGTGTCGATGACCGGGTACTCGCCGATGACGGTGGACCTCACCACGGTCGAGTCCCGCGACGCGACCCGCGCCGAGAGCGTCGGCATCCCGATCGCACTGCTGGTCCTGGTTCTGGCGCTCGGCGGTCTCATCGCCGGCGTGATCCCGCTGATCTCCACCGGCATCGGACTTCTCATCGCCTTCGGTGTCATCACCCTGCTGACCCACGTCATGACCTTCGACATCCTCGTCACCACGGTGGCGTCGATGATCGGACTCGGCCTGGGTATCGACTACTCGCTGTTCATCGTCAGCCGCTTCCGTGAGGAGCTCGCCCGCGGATCGGTGCGCAGCCGCGCCGACCGCTCGGGGATCGAACGGGCCACCGGCGTGGCGATGGGCACCGCGGGGCACACCATCGCGATCTCCGGCCTGGTGGTGATGATCGCGCTGGGGGCACTGACGATCGTCGACGTCCCGGCGGTACGCACCATCTCGTTGGTCGTGGCGCTCACGGTCATCTGCGTCCTGCTGGTTGCGTGGACCATGCTGCCGGCCGCGTTGGCGGTGCTCGGCCCGGACATCGACCGGTGGGGACTGCCGGCGCGGTTCCGCCCGCGGGACACGCAGATCGATGCGAGCGGGCCCAGTCGATGGCATCGATGGGCGCACCATGTGATGCGGCGGCCGTGGGTCTACGCCATCGCCGGCACACTGCTGTTGGCGATCTGCATAATTCCCATCGGGTCGATCCGCTACGGCGTCGACATCGGCACCGCCGCGCTGCGGGATCAGCCGAGCGGCACCGCGAACACCGTCCTCACCGAGAAGTTCGCCGCCGGCACCATCTCACCGATCACCACGGTGTTGACCGGTCCGAGCGGCGGCGAGATGTCCGATGCACAGGCCGAGCGCGCGGTCGAGTTCGAGTACGGGCTGCGCGCCGACAAGCGGGTCGCGTTCACGTCGTCGCAGACCAACGACGGCCGATCCATGCTCGTGGTCATACCGGCGGTGCCGATCGACTCCACCGACGCCATCGACCTGGTCGAGTCCATCCGGGACAAGGCGTCGGTGATGACCGCCGACGGTGGGCCCCGCGCCTACGTCGGCGGCACCACCGCACTGGTCGTCGACGCGTCCGACGAGATCTCGTCGAAGCTGCCCTGGGTGGTCGGGCTGATCCTGGGCTTCTCGTTCCTCTACCTCGCGGTGGTGTTCCGCAGCGTGGTCATCCCGATCAAGGCCGTCATCATGAACCTACTGGTGACCGGCGCCTCGCTGGGTCTGACCGTCGCAGTCTTCCAATGGGGTTGGGGGGCCGGGCCACTCGGGTTCACCAGTGCCGGCTACATCCAGTCGTATCTGCCGGTGACGGTGTTCGCAGTCGTGTTCGGGTTGTCGATGGACTACGAGGTGTTCCTCATCGGACGGATGCGGGAGGTGTTCGCGAAAACCGGCGACAACGTGTCCGCGGTGGCCGACGGTATCGAACACACCGCGCGTCCCATCACCGCCGCGGCCGCGATCATGGTGGCGGTGTTCGCGAGCTTCATGTCGGCTGATGTGTTGGAGCTCAAGCAGTTCGGGTTCGCGTTGGCGGTCGCGGTGATCTTCGACGCCGTCCTGGTCCGGATGATGCTGGTACCTGCGATGATGAAGCTCTTCGGCACCCGCAACTGGTGGCCGGGCGGGCGGAACCGGGTCGGGGAGAGCGTCGAGGACCGGCTCGAACCGGCCGGTTCCCGATAGGTCCTGTTACGTTCGGGCTGAGCCCAACCGGTGCGCGGTCGAGGTCGCCGTCGGTATACACGTCGCATGACGACGACCCACGCCCCCGCCGCGACCACCCCACGACTGCTACCCGGCACCCCCGAGTTCACCGACCTGCTCGCCCGGATCGCCGAGGGCGCGCGGGACCGAGACCGCGACGACGAGAACCCTTTCGACCAGGTCCGCGCACTGAAGGAGGCCGGGTTCGGCACGCTGCGCCTGCCCGAGGAGTTGGGTGGGGCGGGGTTCACCGTGCGTCAGCTGTTCTCGACCGTGATCGACGTCGCGCATGCCGATCCGATTGTCGCGCACATCTTCCGCACCCATTTCTGGTTCACCGAGGAGCGTCTGCGCACCTCCGCCGACCCCAATTCACAGAGGTGGCTCGACGAGATCGCGGCGGGCAAGATCGTCGGCAACGCGTTCAGCGAGAAGGGATCCACGGCGGTCGGCAGTCCCGTCTTCGCCACGACGCTGACCGGGTCCGACGGCGACCGCCGACTGAACGGCGAGAAGTTCTACAGCACCGGAACGCTGTTCGCGGACCACCTCACCGTCGCCACGTCCACCGACCGCGAGTCCGTCGCCACCGTGGTGGTGCCGACCGACCGCGACGGTGTGCAGATCATCGACGACTGGGACGGTTTCGGCCAACGCCGCACCGGCACGGGAACGACGATCTTCACCGACGTCGCCGTTCACCCTGAGGAGATCCTGTCCGACGCGACCGCCGACGACGAGGCGATCCCCACCGTGCAGTTCGCGTCCCTACAGCTCTACATCCACGCCGTCGTGGCCGGGATCCTCGCGGCCGTCGTCGACGACGGGGTCGAGCTGTTGCGTTCACGCACACGGAGCTTCGCGCACGCGAGCGCCGAGAACCCGACCGACGACCCGCTGCTGCAGCGGGCGTTGGGTGAGCTCGCGGCCACCGCGAACGCCGTGCGGGCGGTTGTCCTCGACGCGGCCGATGCACTGGACGCGGCCACCGCCTCGGAGGTCGACGGGGTCCCTGACGCCGCCCTGGCCGCGCAGGCACAGCTGAAGGCGACGAAGGTCAAGGTGTTCGTGGACGCGATCGCCCCGAAGGCGGCGACTGACCTGCTGGAGCTCGGTGGCGCGAGCGCGTCGAGCAGGCAGCGCAACCTCGATCGGCACTGGCGCAACATCCGCACCATCACGCTGCACAACCCGGTGGCCTACAAGGCGCGGGTGATCGGCGAGAACCTGTTGCACGGGACGCCGGTGCCGGCGAACCCCTACTTCTGACCACGGGTCTTGTTCTGAAACACCAGCACTCGCCCCGCACCCCTGCCGCGGTGTTGTGGACATGAATCGACCGGCCTGCCCAGAGGAGGCCGGTCGATTCTTGCGTCTGGTCTGGTTCTGCGCTCGATCTAGCTCGAACCGAACAATCCTCCGACCAGCCCCAACAGCAGGTTGTCGACACCGAGACCGCCCAGCAGACCACCGAGCAGAGTTCCCACAGCTCCGAGCAACATTGTGATTCCTTTCGCAACACACATCGCACGGCCCCGACGACCGCACGTCGAAATGTCAGATACTGAAGTGAAGCATCGATATATTAACTTCGAGCGGGTCGGGATCGGCGGCTTTTTCGCAACCCGCGGTCGCATGAGGACCATCGCCGGTTCATCACGCACAATGTGCGCATGCGCGTCGGCACCCACCTCTCCAGGTCGCTCCGGTGAGGCGGCCTTTTCTGGCCGCCCTCGCGACGATGGTGGCGATCGTGGTGGTGGCGCTGATCGCGACCCTTGTGCCGTGGTCTGATCTCGCCGGCAGCACGTCTGAGAAGGCCGCGGTACCAAGCACTCCGACAGAGAGCGGAACTCCGGCAATCGGGGCACCGCGGTACGTCGCACTCGGTAGTTCCTACGCATCCGGGCCCGATTCCAGCGGTGTGATCGACACCCGCTGTCTACGCACCGGTGACGACTACCCCCACCAGGTCGCCGCGGCGCTACGCCTCACCCTGACCGACGTGTCGTGCTCGGGATCGATCATCCCCGACATCCTGCACCGGGCTCAGCCGCACCGCGCCGATGCGCCCCAGATCGATGCGGTGACCGCCGACACCGACCTCGTCACCATCACCACCGGCGGCAACGACGTCCAGTACATCGGCCGTCTGACCGCGATCAGCTGCGCGAACCAGCTCGCCCGCGCGGCGACAAAGGGCGTCGGCGGACACTGCCGCAACGAGCCACCCCGCAACCCGCCGACCGCTCCGGACTTCGCGCGCCTCGAACGCGAGATGATCGACGTCGTCGACGCCGTTCATCTGCGCGCCCCGAACGCGGTGGTCGTCATCGTCAACTACCCCCCGGTGCTCGACTCCCGGGCGACCACCTGTGCGTCGGTGCCGTTGACCCCCGCCGAGGCCGCGACCACCGTGGCGACCTTCGACGGTCTGCGCCAGGCCACCGATACGGCGGCGCGGGCAACGGACGCGATCCTCGTCGACACCGCGTCGTCCGGCGCCGACCACACCGCGTGTTCGGCGTCGCCATGGGTGTACGGATACCGCCCACCTGCGCCGTATCACCCCAACGCCGACGGTCGCCAGGCCATGGCTCGCCTGACGACCGCGGCTATCGAGGCGTCCGGCTTCACTGCGCCCTCGATTCCGCGCTGAGTTCACAGCCCCCTGACGACATCGGGCCGCGGCGCGTAGCGTGAAACGATGAATCCCGAAATTGACAGCGCGCGGTCACATTTCGACGTGATCGTGGTGGGTGGGGGTAACGCGGGTATCGGTGCGGCGGCGCATCTGCGGCGTCAGGGCGTCACCGACGTGGCCGTCATCGAACCTCAGCTGGTGCACACCTACCGTCCCATGCTGTCCTATGTCGGTTCCGGTCAGGCACCCCTGGCGCACGCGGAACGCACGCAACGCTCGGTCACACCGAAAGGCATCTCCTGGCTGCGTGACTCGGTGGTCGCCGTCGACCCCGACGCCAAGCAGGTGCACTGCGCCTCGGGCCGTGTGCACGGTTACAACGACCTGATCCTGGCGACCGGCCTCGTACCCGACCACGACGACCTGCCCGGGATCGACGACGCCCTCGCCACTCCCGCCGTGGCGAGCAACTACCTCGACGCAGCGGAGAAGACCTGGCAGCTGGTGCAGGACATCCCGCGGGGCGGCCACGCGGTGTTCACCGTCCCCAGACCGCCGGTGAGCTGTACCGGTACGACCATCAAGCCCCTGTTCCTCGCGGCCGGACAGTGGAAACGGGAGCGTCGACTCCCGGGCATCACGATGACCCTGGTCGTCGACCGCACCGACCTCACCGGGATCCCGAAGCTCGACGACGCGCTGCGCGCGCAACTGAAGGACCTGAATGTGCGGGTGCTGCACGGGACCGCGGTGACGGGCATCGACACCGCGAAGCAGGCGATCGACGTCTCGGGGCCGGACGGAGCACGCGAGTCCATCGCCTACGACATGCTCCACCTGGTGCCGCCGTTCCGTGGACCGGAATGGCTGACCACGTCCGGGCTGGCGGGCGCGTCTCCGCACGGTCTCGCCGACATCGACTACACCACGTTTCGTCACCGCACCCGTCGGACCGTCTGGGCGATCGGCGACGGCGCCGCGGTCGACACCGACCCCTCGGGCGGCGCACTCCGCATGCAGGCGAAGATCGTCGCGAAGAACCTCGTCGCGCAACGCTCCGGCGGATCGATGACCTCGTACGACGGGTACACCGTGTCCCCGATCGCCACCGACGCACACCAGCTGATCGCGGCCGAGTTCGATCGCACGAAGAAGGTGTCGTCGTCACTGCCGACGTTCTTCGACCCGGTCCGTCCGCGTCGCCGAGCCTGGGTCTTCGACCGCTACGGCCTACCCGTCCTCTACTGGAATCTGATCCTCAAGGGCCTCATCTGACGCTCGGCGCGGCCGCGGGTTCGAGGCCGTTGCGAGCAGCGGGCGGGAGACTGTCGTCCGGTGCCGTCGCCCACGCGAGCGGGTCCGGTCCGAGCCGGTCGAGCTGCTCGATCTGGTCGCGACACCAGGGCGAGATCGGTCGTACGCCGGCGAGCACCTCCCGGACGAACTCCGTCCACGCGACCCATTCGAGGTCGACGACCTCGGCCGGGTCGGGAGCCGGCGCGGGACCGTCGTAGCGGACCGCGTAGACCGGGCAGATCTCGTTCTCGACCAGTCCGTTGTCCATCACCGCGCGGTAGCGGAACAGCGGCAGGACCAGCTGCACCGACCCGCCATCGATCCCCAGTTCGGTGGAGAGCCGACGCAGGATCGCCTCGTCCATCGGCTCACCGGGCGCGGGGTGGCCGCAGCAACTGTTGGTCCAGGCCCCTGGCCAGGTCACCTTCTCGTACGCGCGCTGCGTGACAAGCACGCGCGCCTCGGAATCGAACACGTAACTCGAGAACGCGAGGTGCAGGGGCGTCTCGCGGGTGTGGACCTCGTATTTCGGGTGGACGCCGATCGGATTACCGGCGTCGTCGAGGAGCACTACGTTTTCCATCAGCATCCCAACAACGATCGACTGCAATGTGCGGGCGCCTTCTGCACCACGTCCGACGCTAGTCGTTCGAGGTCGACGGGGCCGCCCATCGTGCTTGACTGACCGCGTGATCAACCGGCGCGGAGCAGCCCGCGGTCGCACGGTTGGACTCGTACTGATCGTGCTCACCACGATGATGCTGGCCGGACCGGTCGCCGTCCTCACGGCGGGACCCGCGAGTGCCTGTTCGTGCGCGACCATCGGAACACCGACCGAAGCCGTCTCGCGGGCCTCGGGAGTGTTCGTCGCGCGCGCCACCGACAAGCTCTCCGACGGGACGAGCGACATCTACGAGTTCTCGGTGTCGACCGTCTACAAGGGTGATGTCGGGACTAGGACGACGGTGCGCACATCGTCACAGGGGGCGAGCTGCGGCGCCGAGTACCGCGTCGGTGACGAGTACCTGCTGTTCGTCGGCCGCACCCGCGGGATCCACCCCACGTGGGAGGCATCGCTGTGCAGTCCGGGAGCGGGCGGCGCGTTCGACGTGCGAGCGGTCACCGAGCAGGTCTATGGCCCTGGACATCCTCCGGACGGGCCGAGTCGCGAGATCGGCCGGTGGACCAGGATGACGGCGGGGATCCCCGACTTCGTCCTGCTGTTCGTCGGCGTCATCGTCCTGGGTGTCGGGTGGGCCGGGGTCGTCCACCTCCGACGCCGTCGCAGCTAACCCGTCGCCGGCGGACCGGTAGTCCGATCGGTGGACAGCGCCGGAGCCGTTAGCTGTGGTCACATATCTCGTCGATGCACCCGCCCGGGGCCTCGAGACGACATGAGAGGGATCGCGACGTGCCGTATCTGGGTCTGATCATCCTGGTGCTGATGATCGCTGCGCTGGTGGACATCATCAGCAGCGACGAGGTGTCGGTGCGCGGACTGCCGCGGTGGGGTTGGCTCCTTCTGGTCGTCATCCTGCCGCTGGCTGGATCGGTCGTGTGGTTCTTCGCCGGGCGCCCGCTCGCAGGCGGGTCGGCACATCGGCCCGGACAGGCATCGGCACTCGGCTACCCCGAGTACGACCAGCCGGGGCGGTTCATCCCACAGGATCCTGAAGCCGACGCCGCATTCCTGAAGCAGGTCCGCGAGCGCGCCGAACAGCAACGCCGCATGGGCGAGGTCGAGCGCCGTCGGCGCGAACAGGAACAGTGAACCGCCGCCTCACCCTCGCCGTGTGACGGGATCGACCCGTACCCGCGCGCCTCGCACCGCCTCCTCTCCCACCGTTCATCCCGCCTGATGAACAACCGTGCGACCATCGCTCCGAGCGACGTCGTGTCCGACGTGATTAAGGTTGAAGCGGACGCAGGCAGACGACGACGTCGAGACAACGGAAATTGAGGCGAAGGCGAAACATGAACGCGAAGCAGCCGACCATCATCTACACCCTGACCGACGAGGCGCCGATGCTGGCGACACACGCGTTCTTGCCCGTCGTCCGCGCTTTCGCCGACGCGGCCGACATCAAGGTCGAGTCCAGTGACATCTCGGTTGCCAACCGCATCCTCTCCGAGTTCCCCGATTACCTGCCCGAGGACAAGCGCGTCGGGGACAACCTGGCCGAGTTGGGCAAGCTGACGCAGCTGCCCGAGACGAACATCATCAAGCTCCCGAACATCAGCGCGTCGGTCCCCCAGCTCCTCGCGGCCATCAAGGAGCTGCAGGAGAAGGGCTACGAGATCCCCGACTTCCCGGGCAACCCGAAGACCGACGAGGAGAAGGAGATCCGCGACCGGTACACGAAGTGCCTCGGCAGCGCCGTCAACCCCGTTCTCCGCGAGGGCAACTCGGATCGTCGCGCACCGAAGGCGGTCAAGGAGTACGCCCGCAAGCATCCGCACAGCATGGGCAAGTGGTCGATGGCCTCGCGCACACACGTCGCGCACATGACCACGGGCGATTTCTATCACGGCGAGAAGTCGATGACCGTGGACGGCGACCGCGAGGTACGCATGGAGCTCGTCACCGCCGACGGTGAGACCCACGTCCTCAAGCCGAAGGTGTCGCTGGGTGACGGCGACGTCATCGACAGCATGTTCATGTCGAAGAAGGCGCTCATCGAGTTCTACGAAGAGCAGATGCAGGACGCCTACGAGACGGGCGTGATGTTCTCGCTGCACGTGAAGGCCACGATGATGCGGGTCTCGCATCCCATCGTGTTCGGCCACGCGGTGCGCGTGTTCTACAAGGAGGCGTTCGCCAAGCACGGCGAGCTGTTCGACGAGCTCGGCGTCAACGTGAACAACGGCCTATCGGATCTCTACAGCAAGATCGACTCGCTTCCCGCGACCAAGCGCGAGGAGATCATCGACGACCTGCACAAGTGTCACGAGCACCGTCCCGAGCTGGCCATGGTCGATTCGGCGCGCGGCATCACCAACTTCCACTCCCCCAGCGACGTCATCGTCGACGCGTCGATGCCGGCGATGATCCGCTCCGGCGGCAAGATGTACGGCGCCGACGGCCGCCAGAAGGACACCAAGGCGGTCAACCCGGAGTCGACCTTCTCCCGCATCTATCAGGAGATGGTCAACTTCTGTAAGACCAACGGCGCCTTCGACCCGACGACGATGGGTACCGTCCCCAACGTCGGTCTGATGGCGCAGAAGGCCGAGGAGTACGGCTCGCACGACAAGACCTTCGAGGTACCGCAGGCCGGCGTGGCCAACATCGTCGACAACGCGACCGACGAGGTCCTGCTGACCCAGGACGTCGAAGAGGGCGACATCTGGCGTCTGTGCATCGTCAAGGACGCCCCCATCCGCGACTGGGTCGCACTTGCCGTCCGCCGCACGCGCGAGTCGGGGATGCCGGTGGTCTTCTGGCTCGACCCGTACCGCCCGCACGAGAACGAGCTGATCGCCAAGGTGCGCAAGTACCTCGCCGACCACGACACCGATGGTCTCGACATCCAGATCATGTCCCAGGTCAGGGCCATTCGGTACACGATGGAACGCCTGATCCGCGGCCTGGACACCATCTCCGCGACGGGCAACATCCTGCGCGACTACCTCACCGACCTGTTCCCGATCCTCGAGCTGGGCACCAGCGCGAAGATGCTGTCGATCGTGCCCTTGATGGCCGGCGGCGGTCTGTACGAGACCGGTGCGGGAGGGTCGGCACCGAAGCACGTCAAGCAGCTGCTCGAGGAGAACCACCTGCGTTGGGACTCGCTCGGCGAATACCTGGCCCTCGCGGTCAGCCTGGAGGATCTGGGCACCAAGACCGGCGACGCCAAGGCGACCATCCTGGCCAAGGCGCTGGACTCGGCGACCGGCACGCTGCTCGAGAACAGCAAGGGCCCGTCACGCTCCACCGGCGAGCTCGACAACCGCGGCAGCCAGTACTACCTGGCCCTCTACTGGGCGCGCGAGCTCGCCGAGCAGACCGAGGACAAGGGCCTGGCCGAGCACTTCGCCGCGCTGGCGGAGAAACTGGGCGAGAGCGAAGACGTCATCGTCAAGGAGTTCAACGACGCCCAGGGTCAGGCCGTCGACATCGGTGGGTACTACTACCCCGACCAGGAGAAGGCCACCTCGGTCATGCGGCCCAGCCAGACCTTCAACGAGGCGCTGCTGTCCGCTCGGAAGTAGGGCTCGTCGGGCGGAGCACGACCACGGTCGCGAAGCTGGGATCGCTCGCGCCGTGCAGGCGTGCTCCCCCGTCGACGACCTGCTGCAGGTAACTCACGGCGTCCGCGGTGATCTCCTCGCCGGGCAGCAGCGTCGGCACACCCGGTGGGTACGCCGCGACGGCCTCGCAGGAGATCCGGCCGACGGCGTCGGATATCGACACACGCTCCGACGCCCCGAGGAACGCGGTTCGCGGTGACACCGACACCCCGTGCCCGAAGATCCCCGTTCCCGCGGACAACGGTTCGGTGGTGACGCCCGGACGGGCCAGACGGCTGACCGCCTCCTCGATGTCGCCCGCCAGTCGGCGCAGCGCAGGCGCCGACTCGCCGAGACCGACCACGAGAACGATGGTCGCCCGCATCGGCAGTTCGACGTGGACGTCGTAGCTGCGTCGTAGTTCGTCGGCGATCTCATAACCGGTACAACCGGTTCCGCGGACATCGAGCACGATGCGCAGCGGATCGTATGCGTGCACGCCCATGCGCCCGACGAGTCGCTGGTCCACGAGATCCACTCCGGGGATGGTGCGGAGCTTCACGTGGGCGAGTTCGATGGCCTCGAGTGTCTCGTGCAGGAGCTGCTCACCGTGCATCGACAACTGTCGACGGGCGCTGTCGAGCGATGCGATCAGCAACGACGACGGACTGGTGCTGCGCAGGAGCCTCAGCACGCGGGCCAGAGCGTCGGCGTCGACCCGCCCGGTGGACCCGACGTGCAGCATCGCGCTCTGGGTGAGCGACCCGGCGATCTTGTGGGTGCTGGTGAGCATGGCGTCGGCGCCGGCGGCGAGCGCGGTGGCCGGCAGCGCGGGATGGAAGCCGAAATGCGGGCCCCACGACTGATCGACCACGAGCGGGATGTCGCGGGCGTGCGCGATCTCGGCCAGGGCGGCGATGTCGGCGGTCATCCCGTAGTAGGTCGGCGACACCACGAACACCGCTCGTGCCTCCGGGTCCGCGATCAGCGCCGCCTCCAACGACTCGGGCGTCACGCAGTGGGCGATGCCGAGATCCTCGTCGTACTCGGGTGCCACGAACGTCGGGACACCACCCGAGAGCACCAGACCGTCGACGACGGAGCCGTGCGAATTGCGTTGCGCGACAATATGTACGTCCGGACCTGCGAGCGCGAGGCACAGAGCGTGGTTGCCCTGGGTGGCTCCGTTGGTGAGGAAGAACGACCGGTCCGCGCCGAATGCATCGGCGGCGAGCGTTTCCGCCCGCTCGTACGCCGAGGGCGACTGCCCGATGTCGATGCCGTGGATGTCCTGGGGGACATCGGCCGCCAGAGCGTCGACCCCGATCGCCTTGCGCAGAGCGGGATCTGCTCCGGGACCGCCCTTGTGGCCGGGGACGTGATACCGCGCCGGCCCGCGGAAGGCGTAGGCGACCACGGCGTCGAGATAGGGCGAACTGTGCTGCGGCTCGGGAAGCATGGCGGGATGGTATCCGTGCGACCGGCAACACCGCGTGAGAGCACACGAGACACGCCTTCGCAACCCGGTGACCAGCGCAGACTCGGTGGCGCCGCCAGTTTGTCCTCGGCGCCGGAGTCGATCTACCGTTGCGAGCGAGGCGGTCCGCTTCGAGTGATCCGACACCACGATGGGGGAACGCGTGAGTGACGCGACCGAGGCACACCAGCACACATCCGACGCGGCGTCGAGCCCGTCGAACTACGCGCGTCGATGGCTGGTCCTGTCGATCATTGCCATCACGCAGCTGATGATCGTGTTGGACGCGACCATCGTGAACATCGCACTGCCGCAGGCTCAGGCAGACCTGCAGATCAGCGACGGCGCCCGCACCTGGGTGGTCACCGCCTACGCGCTGGCGTTCGGCGCCCTGCTGCTCCTCGGTGGCCGCATCTCCGACTACTGGGGCCGTAAGCGTTCGTTCGTCGTCGGCATGGCCGGCTTCGCGATCGCGTCCGCGATCGGTGGACTGGCCCAGGCGCCGTGGCAGCTGTTCCTCGCCCGCGGCGGCCAGGGTGTCTTCGCCGCGTTGCTCGCACCCGCTGCGCTGGCGATCCTGACGGTGACGTTCACCGATCCCAAGGAGCGTTCCACCGCGTTCGGTGTCTTCGGCGCGATCGCCGGTGGTGGCGCCGCGGTCGGCCTGCTGCTCGGAGGCGTGCTGACCGAATACGCCAACTGGCGCTGGTGCCTGCTGGTCAACGTCCCGGTGGTCGCGGTGGCGATCATCGCGGCCCTGCTGGTCGTGAAGGAGAGCAAGGCACACGGAGACACCCGATACGACCTGCCGGGAGCGATTCTCGTGGCGCTCGGACTGGGTTCGCTCGTCTACGGATTCACCAAGGCCGAGGACGGATGGGGACAGGCGTCGACGGTGTCGTTCATCGTCGCCGGCGTCGTCCTGCTGATCGTGTTCGGGTTCGTCGAGTCGCGTTCGGCCAATCCGCTGCTGCCGCTGAGGATCCTGTTCCACCGCGATCGCGGCCCGGCCTTCTTCGGTTCCGCCGTGGCCGGCACGGTTCTCGTGGGTGCGACGTTGTTCCTGACCTTCTACTTCCAGATCGTGCTGGAGATGAGCCCGGTCATCTCCGGTGTCGCGTCGCTGCCCATCACGGGCGGCATCCTCATCACCGCCGGCGTCGCCTCGGCGCTCGCGCCGCGGATCGGGCCGAAACCGCTGATGACCGTCGGTCCGATCATCTCGGTCATCGGCCTCGTGCTGCTCACCCAGATCGGCGTGGACACGTCCTACTGGTCGCACGTCCTGCCCGGACTGGTCCTCCTCGGCCTCGGCCTCGGTCTGCTGATCATCCCGCAGCAGAACGTGGCGCTGATCGGCGTGCCCGACCACGACGCCGGCGCGGCCAGCGCGCTGATCAACGCGTCGCTGCAGATCGGCGGGGCACTCGGTGCAGCCGTCTTCACCACGGTGTACGCCTCGGGGAAGTCGTCGTACCTGGAGGACAACCCGGCACGGTCGATGTTCAACGCCTTCTCGGCCGAGGTCTCCGGGTACACCAATGTCTTCGCCCTCGCCGCGATCTTCGTCGCCCTGGTCACGCCCGTGGTGTTCTTCCTGGTGCGAGCAAAGAAGGACGACCTGCCCACCGACGCCGCGGTGCCGGTCGGCTGACCGCGCCGCGCCGCGGCGCCTCAGCCGCGGGTCTCGGTCCGCATGGTGATCGCGATCTCGTCGGCGTCGAGGTTGGCGAGCATGCGGGCGAGGACCTCGGCATCGAACGTGCCGTCGTCGCGTGCGTCGAGCAACGCCGACCTCTGCGCAGCGAGCACCGCCAGTCGGTAGTCGCGCTGCTCGGCGAACTGTTGTGGCCGCGGGGTGTCGGACGATGCAGTCGGTGACGGTACGTCGCCCGTGACCGCGCGCAGCAACTCGTTGAGCCGAGTGCGTTCCGCGGCCTCCGTCTCGTCGGGCGCATCGGGTCCGGGCGACGGCGTGATGGACCGCAGGAGCGGACCGATGGTGCCGCCCTGAACCAGCAGCGACATCGTTGCGACGGCGAAGGCGATCAAGACCAGCACCGACCGCTGCGGGGTGTCCTCGGGCAGGGTCTGCGCCGCGGCCACGGTGACCGCACCGCGCATCCCCGCCCACACGACGGCCGTCCCCTCGCGCCAGCCCAACGGTTCTCGCAGGAAGTAGTCGATGTCGGCCAGTCCCCGGGTGACCCGGACGGCGATACGGTCCAACCTGCGATCGGAAACCTTCCGGCCGCGGCTCACCTCGGCGAACGCCTCACGTTTGTCGTCGCTCGAGTTGAACTTCTCCTGCATGCCCTGCAGGCGTTCTCGCATGTTCTGACCGTGCCGCGACCGGGCTTGCAGGATGCGTAGCAGCGGCGCGATGTAGGCCGCCCGCACGAGGATGGTGAGCAGCAGAGCGCCGGCGGCGATCAGCACCGCCGTCCCCACGCCACCGTGGTCGTTCTCGACATTGGTGACGATCGCCTTGATCTGCAGGCCCATGGTGAGGAACACGGCGCCCTCGAGGACGAGTTCGACGGTGCGCCAGTTCTGCCCGTCGGACAGACGGTGCTGCGGCGAGAGTTCGCGCGGCGCGCGGAACCCGGTCACCAGGCCCGCCACCACCGCAGCGACCAACCCGGACGCCTCCAACAGTTCCGCGGGTACCGCGGCCGCGAACGGAACCGCGAACGAGATCACCGTGTTGGCGGTCGGATCGGTGATCCGGGAACGCACCGCGAGATTGAGCCATCCGATCACCGCGCCCAGGACGACCGCGATGACCACCGAGTACGCGAACTGCCCGAGCGCACCCCAGAAGGAGAACGACGCGGCGGTCGCGACGATCGCGGTCCGCAGGATGACCAGGGCGGTCGCGTCGTTGAGAAGGCTCTCGCCGTCGAGCATCGCGACGACCCGTTTCGACACCGACGTCTGCTTGATGATCGACGTCGCCACCGCGTCGGTGGGACTGACGATCGCCCCGATGGCAACACCCCACGCGAAGCCGAGATCGGGCAGCACGAGCATGAAGAACAGCCCCAGTACGAGCGCGCTGGCGATGACCAGCAGCACCGACAGGCCGCTGATCGCTCCGAACTCGCGGCGGAAGTTCATCGACGGCATCGACACGGCCGTGGAGTACAGCAGCGGAGGCAGGATGCCCGCCAGGATCCACTCGGGATCGATCTCGACCGACCCGAAGGTGGGCAGAAAACTGGCCGCGACACCGATGGCGACGAGCAACAGCGGCGCCGCGATCCCCAGACGCGGACCGACGACGGTGGCGGCGGCGATGGTCACGAGTCCGATCACGATGATGATGAGCGGTTCGGTCATGTCCTCACAGTGGCAGGGCCGGCACCGGTTCTCGAATCGGGAGCGCCATCGGAACGGTTCGGTTCCGGGCGCAGATCAGAAGCGGAAGCGGTTCACCTTGTCCGGGTGGATCACGAGTCGCAGCTGTTCCTGGGACAGGATCGCCGCCAACTCGTCGGCGCGGGTCGGATCGGTGCGGAGCCGCCGAACCTTGACCGCGTCCGGTTCGGTGAACAGCTCGACGGCGCCGCTCTCGGTGACCTCGAACCACACCGGTCGTGGCTGCGCTGGGATCGGACCTGCGGCGACCGACAAGAACCCGTGCAGGGGTCGGCGGAGGAGCTCGAGGTCTTCGGCGGTCACCGACGTGGCGGTGTCATCGTTCATGGGCTCCAGTGAACGCGGTCGATTCGGGCGAATCCACCCCCGAATTGCTCAGGCGGAACAGACCGCGATGAACGTGAGGATCGCGTACATGTCCTCGCTGCGATCGTCGAGGTGGTTGTGGCGCACCGTCTCCGCGCCCGGCGGGAGTTCGATCTGACAGACCTCGAACGTGGTCAGCCCGAGTGACTCGCTGATCCGTTTGTCGTATGGACTCGCCGCGGGATGCGGACCGTTCCCGGTCGGCACCGCCGCGGCGTCGATGATGCAGTGGGACATGGCCCGACACCAAGGTCTCGCCCTGACACCCACAACGGTCCCGCCCTGGTCGGCTGGTGGTCAGTCGGACGTCGGCAGCAGCGAGTCGCGCGCCAACAGGTGGGGCATGTCGGCGGCGGGGACGGCCGCGGACCAGTAGAAGCCCTGCCCGCGACGCGCCCCGATCTCGTACGCGCGGCGTGCCTGCTCGGCGGTCTCGATGCCCTCGACGATGAGATAGATGCCGAGTCGTTCGGCGATGGTCGCCAGAGCGGAACCCAACGCGTGACCGATCGGGGTCTGCAGTGCCCCACCGATACTGCGGTCGGCCTTGATCCCGTCGAACGCCAGACTCAGCAGATGTTTGGCGGGGAGCCAGTCACCCCCGATGTCGTCGAGGATCACCGTGTAACCGCGGGCACGGAGTTCGTCGATAACGTGCGCGTCGATGAGCGCCCGGGTGGGGACGGTGGATGTCTCGGTGACCTCCAGGATGACCGAAGTCGGCTCGCCGCCGGTCTCCTGCACGACAGCGTCGATACGTTCGACGCACCCTCGGCGGTAGAAGTGATGGGCCGAGAAGTTCACTGTCACCATCAGATCCGCAGCTGCCGAACCGATCTCGATCCACCGGTGGAGGTCGGTCAGCGAATGCCGCAACATCGCCAGATCGAAATCGATGATGAGCTCGGTGTTCTCGATGCGCGGCAGGAAGGCGTCGGGAGGAGTGATCTCGCCACCCGGACGCATCCAGCGCGCCAATGCCTCGACGGCATACAGCTGGTTGGTGCCGAGGTCGACGATGGGCATGTACCACGGCGCGATCTCGCCGGAGTCGACGGCGTCGGTGATGTCGGTGACGGTCAGCGACGAGTCGCGGATGTCGCGCGCGGCCAACACCTCGCGTCCGGAACGTTCCACCTCGAGCGCCTGCTCGGCGAGCTTCGCGTATTGACGTAGCGCGGCGAGGTCGACATCGTCGACGGTCAGTGGGATCAGCCCGAGGACGCACAGGGTGCCGACCGGAAGTCCTTCCCGACCCAGGATCGGCATGCCCACGTAGGAGCGAAACCCTGCGTGCTCGATGAGTTTGGCGATGTCGCGACGAGAGGTCTCGGCGAGCACATCTCCGATGACGACGGGCGCCGCATCGTCGACGACGGCAGCGCACACCGACTCCGAGAGAGGAACACTCGTCCCCGCGAGTTCCATTCCGTGGGCCACGATCGTGTATTGCGTCGAGGCGCCGATGACATTGACCATCGCCAGCGGGACGCGCACGGTCTGCGCGGTCAGATCGACGACCGCTTGCAGCGCATCGCTTGCTGCCAGCCCCTCGTAATTGGCCGCAGATCGTTCGCGGCGGGCTTCTTCTACCACTGCCGCATCCCCTCGTTGTCGTCTCAGGCTACCGCTGATCAGACACCGCGTACGGGCCTCGGAGATCTCAGGTCTCGGCGCGCGAATCCTCCGACATCCGTGGATCGTTCTCCGGGTCGGTCGTGCGCTCGGCACTGCTGTGGCGCCGCAGTCCGGCGAGGTCGATCGACAACCCGCTCTGGGGGTCGTAGACAAGGCGGCTCGAGTTGCGTCGTTGCTCACTCATCTCTCGATCTTCTCGCAAGCACCGCCAGAGCGTCTACCACCTCGAATCATCGCAAATCGCGGCAATGCCACACGTACGACGTCCGAGGCGTTACCTTTGCTAAGAACCTCCCGGCGCCACGAATGCCCCACGCTTTCGCAGGCGCCATCGGTTCAGGCGGTAGCGCGGCGGCATCGGTTCGTTCCCTCTGTCGCCGCGCTACCCGCCCCGGTGGCCGACCGGCGAGCACAACGGCCACACCCCTCAGACCGACCTCGCCTCGATCACCCCGCGGCGATGTCGGAGGGGTGTTGCGCGAGTGGGGTGACCTGAATGGTCATGAACGGGAACAACGGGAGATTCCAGAGGATCTCGTGCAGCCGTTCGTTGTCCCGGACATCGAAGATGCTCAGGTTGGAGTACTGCCCGACGCATCGCCAGATGCTCACCCACTCCCCCGCGCGCTGCAGGTCCTGCGAGTACGCCTTCTCCCGCGCGAGGGTGTCGGCACGGAGGTCGGACTCCATGTCCTGCGGGAGCGCCACGTCCATGGTCACCGCGAAAAGCATTGCTCTGCAACTCCCTTCAGGACTTGTCGTCGACTTCGGGGTCGAGCACGAAGTCGTAGGTCACCTGTTGTCCACCGTCGACCTCGGTGGGCGCGAGGATCAGCTCGGGCTTCACCGCGTTGGCGACGTCGTCATCGTTGTGCGAGTCACCGGGGAAATAGAGCTGTGTGGTGATCTGCTGATGTCCGGCAGCGGCAACCTTGAGGTGCAGGTGCGCCGGACGCCACGGATGCCAGCCCGCAGCCGAGATCAGCTTGCCGCAGGCCCCGTCGGTCGGGATCTGGTAGGGCGCCGGCTTGACGGTGTGGATGTGGAAGCGGCCCTCGGTGTCCGCGGTGACGGTGCCGCGCAGGTTCCACTCCGGGATGCCCGGGGCGAACTGAGAGTAGAAACCGTCGGCGTCGGCGTGCCAGATCTCCAGCACCGCTTCGGGGAGCGGCGTTCCGTCGACCCCGCGGACCTGCCCCTGGAACAGCAGCGGAGTGCCGGCCTCGTCATCGCGGGTGGGAAGTGTTGCCTCGAAGCCGAGTTCGGGTGCATCGGGAACGTAGTACGGCCCCTCGATGGTCCCCTTGCTGCCCTCACGACTTTGCGCTGCGACCTCCTCCACGACGTGCTCGACCCACACGTCGAGGAACAGCGGCCACTCACCGTCCTGACCGACCATGATCAGCCACGACTTCAACGCGTTGTACTCGTCGTAGGTGACGTTGTGATCGCGGATCGTCTTGTGCACAGATGCGAGGACCTCGCGCGCGAGTTCACTGACCCGTTCCGGCGGCGTCTGCGCGCCACCGATCTTGTCGGTGGTGAAACGCTGCGTCGCGTTGGCACCGGACGCGGCGGCGGTGGCGGTGATCGTCTGGTCGACGCTCATGGTGGATCTCCTTGTTCTTCGTGGGCTGTTGGATGGAGAAGTCGTGGGGCGGGGTCAACCGTCGATGCGATACGCGGCCAGCTTGTCGTCGTCGATCTCGACGCCGATGCCGGCACCGGACGGGACCACCAGTTCGCCGTCGGCGATCGTCAGCGACTCGGTGAGCAGGTCGTCGGACATGTCCAGGAAGTTCGACAGTTCGCCCGCGCGACGTGAGGTGAGCGCGAACGCGGCGCCGAACGCCACCGTGCACGCGGTGCCCAGCTGGCCGTCGATCTGGTTACCCATGACCACCTCGAGTCCGAGGCCCTCGCAGAGATGGTGCGTGCGCAGCGAACCGGTGAAACCGGTGCGCGCGGTCTTGATGCTGATCGCGGTCGCGGCACCGGACAGGACCTCTCGGGTGACCTCGGCCGGTGTCGTCGCGGATTCGTCTGCGACGAAGGGGATGTCGAGTTGCCCGACGAGCCACTTACGACCTAGGACGTCATCGGCCGGACACAGTTCCTCGGCCAGGGTCAGACCCAGGTCCGACATCTCTGCCATTGCCCGCGCCGACTCCGAGGCCGTCCACCCGCGGTTGCCGTCGACGTAGAGCTCGACGTCATCGCCGAGACCCTCGCGCAGTGCGCGGACGACGGCGGTGTCGAGGCCGACCGGACGGCGCCCCACCTTCACCTTGAACACGCTGATGCCGTGGACATCCCGCACGCGGTTGGCCTCGTCGACCATCGCCGCGGGGGTGTCGAAGCCGAGCATGTGACAGACCCGCATACGGTCGGTGTATCCGCCGAGAAGATCGCCGACCGGCAGATCCAACGTCCGACCCAGTGCGTCCCAGATGGCCATGTCGATGGCGGCCTTGGCCACCGGGTTACCCACGGTACGACCGAGACGAGCATGGACGACCTCGCGTTCGACCAGGGTCAGCCCGACGATCTGCGGCGCGAAGATGGTCTCGATGACGGCGACGAGGCCCCGCTGGGTCTCGCCGTAGGTGAAGGGTCGCGGCGGCGCGTCGGCGACACCCACGATCCCGTCGTCGGTGTGTACCCGCACCAGGACGTGTTCGGCCGCGTGCACCTCGCCGCTGGCGAACCGAAGTGGTTTCCGGTAACCGATCCGGTACGGAATGGCGTCGATCCGGGTGATCTTCATCGGTTCTCCTTCGAGCCAGTGGTGATCGGCATCGCGATACCGGTGTGTCGGGCGCCGATCTCGCGGGGGATCACCTCGGCGTCCTCCAGCGCCTCGACCAGCGCCGCGACCAGGGCGGACGGCTGTTCGCGAGACCACGCCAACGCGAGCTGGATGGACCCCGCGCCGCCGAGGTCACGGAAGACCACACCGTTGAGCTGCAGTGCGCGCACCGACTCGGGAACGATCGCGACACCCAGGCCGGCGGCGATCAACGCCAGCAACACCGACGTACCCGGCGCCTCGTGCTCACGTCGCGGGGTGAATCCTGCTGCGCGACAGGCCGTGACGACCGCATCGTTGACCGCCGA
Organism: Williamsia maris; assembly: GCF_024171815.1. Lineage (GTDB taxonomy): Bacteria > Actinomycetota > Actinomycetes > Mycobacteriales > Mycobacteriaceae > Williamsia_A > Williamsia_A maris. The sequence continues at coordinate 864,988 of NZ_JAMTCJ010000001.1, forward strand.
GTGCGAGTCCGCGTACATGACGAAGTCGTCGTGGGCCAGGTCGGCCACCTCGAGGGCGGGCTCGGCGGCCAACCGGTGGTCCGCAGGCAGGGCCAGGACCAGACTCTCCGACCTGATCGGCCGCACCTCCACGTCGTCGCCGGCGACCGGAGGTCGCAGCACCGCGAGATCGAGACCACCCGTGCGCAATCCGTCGAGCTGCGCCGGCGTCAACAGGTCGCCGTGGACCTCCAGTGCGATTCCCGGTAGTCGCTGGGAGATGATTCGCGCGATCGACGGGAGCTGGTCGAAAGCCGCTGTCCCGGTGAATCCGATCCGGACGAGTCCGAGCCTGCCGTCGGCGATCCGCCGCACCCCCTGCACGCTCTGCTCGACTCCCCGGAGCAGGCGCACGCTCTCCCGGTAGAAGAAGTCACCGGCCGGGGTGAGGCTCACCGCACGGGTCGTGCGCGCCATCAGGGTGACGCCGAGTTCGGCCTCGAGCTGTCGTATCGAATGCGACAGCGCCGGCTGGGCCAGATGCAGTCGCTGCGCGGCGCGTCCGAAGTGACAGGTCTCGGCGACGGCCACGAAGTGGTGCAGATGTCGAAGCTCCATGTGCCCTCCCGTCTGCGGTGTCGGTCGCGCGACGAGCATCTTGCGCGGTGATGCAGACCACAGTAGGTGCGGAATCGATTAATGGCAAAGACTTAATGGTCGCTGATTGAGAGATTTAATCGATCAATCACACCCTGGCCCAGGCCTAGCGCTATGCCTGGTGTGACGAGGGCCACTCGCTGCCAGCATCGGGGTACCGCACCACATCTTCTGGAGGAAACGATGACCGAGATCGCGGACCACGTCCACGCAACACTGGAGAACGCAGTCATCGATGACGCGGAGGCCGGCGTCTACCGGGCGAACCGCCGCATCTTCACCGACGAAGAGATCTTCGAATTGGAGATGAAGCACATCTTCGAGGGCAACTGGATCTACCTCGCCCACGAGAGTCAGATGGCCGATCCGGGCGACTACTTCACCGTGTACATGGGTCGGCAGCCCGTGGTCATCACCCGCGACAAGGCCGGCGACCTGCACTGCCTCATCAACGCCTGCGCACACCGGGGCGCGATGATCTGCCGGCGCAAGACCGACAATCGGACCACACTCACCTGCCCGTTCCACGGGTGGACGTTCCGCAACGACGGCACACTGCTCAAGGTCAAAGACCCCGAGGGAGCCGGCTACCCCGACACCTTCGACGTCGATGGTTCACACAACCTGACCAAGGTGCCGAAGTTCGAGAGCTACCGCGGGTTCCTGTTCGGCAGCCTGAACCCCGACGTGCCCTCGCTCGCCGAGCACCTCGGTGACACGACCAAGGTGATCGACATGCTCGTCGACCAGTCGCCCGACGGCCTCGAGGTACTGCGGGGATCGTCGTCCTACACCTTCGACGGCAACTGGAAGGTGCAGGCGGAGAACGGCGCCGACGGCTACCACGTGACCGCGACGCACTGGAACTACGCCGCGACGACCTCGCGCCGCAACAACGGCGAGTCGAAGAACACCACCAAGGCACTCGACGCCGGCGGATGGGGCAAGTCCGGCGGTGGGTACTGGTCCTATCCCAACGGCCATCTGTGCCTCTGGACATGGGCCGCGAACCCCCAGGACCGCCCACTGTGGGATCAGATGGACACGCTCAAGGAACAGTTCGGCGACGCCAAGGGCGAGTTCATGGTCAAGGGTTCTCGCAACCTGTGCCTCTATCCGAACGTCTACCTGATGGATCAGTTCAGCACTCAGATCCGCCACTTCCGACCGATCGCGCCGGACAAGACCGAGGTCACCATCTACTGCATCGCGCCGAAGGGTGAGAGCAAGCAGGCCCGGTCGCACCGCATCCGGCAGTACGAGGACTTCTTCAACGCCTCAGGCATGGCGACGCCGGACGATCTGGAGGAGTTCCGCTCCTGCCAGCTGACCTTCCGCGCCACCAACGCACCGTGGAACGACATGAGCCGCGGCGCCGAGCACTGGCTGACCGGACCCGATCCGGTCGCCGAGGCACTCGACATGCCCAACGTCATATCGGCGGGTGTGAAGAACGAGGACGAGGGTTTGTTCGGGGTACAGCACGGATATTGGCGTTCGACCCTGCTCGCCGCCGTCGATGGCGACACCACCGGCAAGGGGGCGTGAGATGACGACAACCGAGACCGGTCGCGACACCGCACGGTCGTCGACGTTGATCACTCAGACGAGCATCGAGCAGTTCCTCTACCGCGAGGCCCGCTACCTCGACGACCGCGAGTTCGAACTCTGGCTGACCTGCTACGCCGACGACGTCGAGTACTGGATGCCGTGCTGGGACGACAACGACCTGCTGACCGAGGATCCCGAGACCGACATCTCGCTGATCTATTACCCCAACAAAGGCGGGCTCGAGGACCGGGTGTTCCGCATCCGCACCGAACGATCCAGCGCCACATCGCTCCCCGAGCCGCGAACCAGCCACAACATCAGCAACGTCGAGGTCATCGAACGTCGCGGCGACATCGTCGACATCCGGTTCAACTGGCACACCATGTACTTCCGGTACAAGACCGTCGATCCGTATTACGGGACCTCGTTCTACACGATCGACTTCTCCGGGGAATCCCCGCTGATCCGCCGGAAGACGGTGGTGCTCAAGAACGACTACATCCACCACGTCGTCGACGTGTATCACTTCTGAACGCGCCGACCCCACTTCTGATCTCGAAGGGTTCTGTCATGAGTCACCGCGTAGCACTGTCGTTCGAGGACGGTGTGACCCGCTTCGTCACCTGCGAGGTCGGCCAGACCGTCGCCGACGCCGCCTACCGGGCGCGGATCAACATCCCGCTCGACTGCCGCGACGGTGCCTGCGGAACCTGCAAAGCGCAGTGCGAGTCCGGGGAGTACGACGGTGGTGACTACATCGACGACGCCCTGACCGCCGACGAGGCCGACGACGGGTTCTGCCTGCCCTGCAGCATGACCCCCGAATCGGATCTGGTCCTACAGATCGCCAGTACCTCAGCGGTGGCCAAGACCCAGGCGGCGACGCACACGACCACGGTCAGCGCGGTGGAGAAGCTGTCCCCGACCACGGTGCGCCTGGCGGTCGCAGCACCCACGGGCAGCGGGTTGGCCTTTCTCCCCGGGCAGTACGTCAACATCGCGGTACCCGGGAGCGACGAGACGCGGTCGTACTCGTTCAGCTGCCCTCCCGGATCAGAGGAGCTGGAGTTCCTCATCAAGCTGATCCCGGGCGGGCTCATGTCGGCCTATCTCGACCGCGCCGCCGTGGGCGACGAGATCTCGTTCACCGGGCCGAACGGGAGCTTCTTCCTGCGCGAGGCCGAACGTCCCGCCCTGCTGCTCGCAGGCGGAACCGGTCTCGCACCGGTCCTGTCGATCCTCCGCAAGCTCGAGCGCGATTCGGATCCCCGACGCACACATCTCGTGTACGGGGTCAGCACCGACGACGATCTGGTGGAGCTGGACACTCTCGCCGAACTCGCGAAGAGCCTGCAGTCGTTCACCTTCGAGCACTGCGTGTCCGACGAGAAGTCCACAGCGGAGAACAAGGGATACGTCACCAGCCTGATCCGTCCCGAGCATCTCAACGACGGAGATGTTGCGGTCTACCTGTGCGGTCCACCGCCGATGGTCGAATCCGTGCGCACACACTTCTCCGACGAGGGCGTCGAACCCACCGGCTTCTACTACGAGAAATTCGCGCCCTCGTCTGCAGTGGCCCCACGACCCGATGCCGGCGACGACGACCCCGACACCGGAGTCGAGGCGGAAGAAGCCGCCGACGTCGACACCGCGGAGAGCCCTCCGGCGCCGCAGGTGGTCGTGTCCGCCGACGTGCTGCTGATCGCACCCGATCCGGTCGCACGAACCATCGCCGGACAGAACGCTTTCGGCTCTCGGGACCTCGAGAGCCCCTCCCGCGCAGCATCACCGGTGTCGCCGGCGGACGAGATGATCGCCATGCGATCGGTGGCCGGGCAACGCGTGGCCCGGGCCGGCTCCGACGCCGAGGTCGTGTCACTCGACCGCGACGGGGGGTTGACAGAGAACCGCGAGGCACGTGCCATCGCGGGTCAGCAGGCCTGGCCCGCCCGCGACATCGCTCCGCTGGTACCGCGACCGGAACCGGTCGCCGCTCCTGCCGACGCGGTCGCCGGAGGCACCTACGAGATCGGCGAGGAACACCCGTCGGTGCACGAGTCCGACGCGGTGTTCGAAGCGCGGCGCGCTCTCGAACTCGGTGCGTTGGAACTCGTGATCGGCCGCATGTCGTCGCAGAAGATCGCCGGCTACCGCCTGCTCGCCGAGGTCACCACCCGTTACGTCGACGGAGACCGATTCGTCGACGCCGCCGCGTACACCGAGACCAACGCCGCGTTCCACGACTACCTGTTCACGCAGACCGGCAACGAGCATCTCCTGCAGGCGTATCAGGCCCTGGGCGTGAAAGCCGCGATGGCCGAGGCGCTCCGGAATGCGACATGGTGCGATCCGCTGTGCGCGCAGGATCATCTCGACATCGTCGACGCCTTCGAGGCGCAGGACCGGGAGCGGGCGCGCACCCTCATCGCCGAGCACGCCGAACGGTCGAAGATCACGATGAAGCGCGCCATGCAGGACACCGTGGCGGCCAAGCGACCCGCCTTCGTCAGCCCCGGCCGCTTCGCAGGCAAGGTCGTCCTGATCACCGGGGCGGCACAGGGTATCGGCGAATGGGTCGCGAGACGAGTGAGTGCCGAGGGCGGATCGGTCGTCCTGGCCGACCGCTCCGAGCTCGTCGAGGCGCTCGCCCTCGAACTCGCCGACGGGGAGATCTCGGCGACCGGCGTGATGGCCGACCTCGAGACCTGGGACGGCGCATCGAAGGTCGTCGACGCCGCACTCGCCGAGCACGGCCGCATCGATGTCGCCGTACATGTCGTCGGCGGGACCATCTGGGCCAAGCCGTTCGCCGAGTACCCGCCCGAGCAGATCGAGAGGGAGGTCTCCCGCTCCCTGTTCCCCACGCTGTGGTCGTGCCGAGCGGTGGTGGGACACATGATGGAGCGGGGTTCGGGCACGATCGTCAACGTCTCGTCGGTCGCCACCCGGGGGATCCACCGTGTTCCCTACGCCGCGGCCAAGGGCGGGGTCAACGCGATCACCTCGGCGCTCGCGTTGGAGGCGGCGCCGTTCGGTGTGCGGGTCGTCGCGACCGCGCCGGGCGGCACCGATGCTCCGCCGCGCCGCATCGCCCGGGGGCCCGGCCCGGCGACCGATCAGGAACGCGATTGGTATCAGTCGATCGTGGACCAGACCGTCGAGTCGTCGTTGCTCAAGCGCTACGGGACCCTCGACGAGCAGGCCGCGGCCATCTGCTTCCTCGCCTCGGACGAGGCCTCGTACATCACCGGGACGATCCTCCCGGTGGCGGGCGGAGACCTGGGCTGAGCGCCTGCCTGCACGCACTTCGCGACGGCCGGGTGCCGCCGACGATTAGGGTCGCGATGTGAGCCCGGTTCCCGATCTCTCCGACCGCCGCGCGATCCGCGAGGAGATCGTCCGCGCGGTCGCCGGTGTGCCCGCGTCGGGTGCCGTTCTGGTGACAGTCGACGGTCCGGCGGGCATCGGCCGCACGTTCGAACTGAACCGAGTGGCCGACGACCTCCGAGCGCAGGACCCGCTCGTGAAGGTGCTGCGGGTCGGGGCAGTTCGGTGGGAGTCCTCGGTGTCGTACGGACTGCTCCACCAGCTGTGGCCCGACATCGACGTGGCCGCCGGCGACGAACCCCAGACCGTCGCACGAGCTGTCGCGGATGCGGCGTCCGACGGTGACGAGACCACCGTGATCGTGGTCGACGACGCCCACCACGGCGATGTGGAGTCACTGCGTGCGATCGCATCCGCCGTGCGTCACCATCGCGATCGTCGGTTGGCGGTGATCTGCACACGTCGCCCGTTCCCCGCCGGGACAACCGCGGTCCACGAGGTGCTCGACCGGGTCGCCGACATCGCGGTGAGCGTGCCGCGACTCGGTGAGAAGGACATCGTCGCCATCGCAGCGGCGCGCGGGATCGTGTTGTCCCCAGCCGCGGCAACCCATCTGACACGCCACTCCGGCGGTCGACCCCGACCCGCCGCGGCGCTGCTCGACGAGCTGCCGCCCGAGGCGTGGAAGACCGTGCATCCCGAACTGCCCGCACCCGGCCACGTCGCCGCGGCGGTCCGGGAGGAGCTCGCGGAGGTCACCGCCGACACCCGCCGGATGATCCAGGCGGTCGCTGTCCTCGCCGGTGCGCACCCCCTTCCCATCGTGTGCGCCATGGCCGAGATCGCCGATCCGTGGTCCACGCTCGACGACGCCGAGCGGTCCGGTCTGGTGGTCGTACGGGGTGGATCGACCGCAACCATGGTCGACACCCCGGATCCGATGGTGCGCGCGGCCGTCGTCGCGACGATGTCGCGGCAGGCGGTGGCGCAGTGGCACAGCCGAGCCGCGGACACGGTCACCGATCCGGCCGACGCCCTGATCCACGTGGCCGCGTCGGGCGCCCTGCCCGATGCGGTGGTGTCGGATCGACTGCACGATCTCGCTCTGGCGCGTGGCGCCAGCGGTGAATGGGGCACGGCCGCAACGCTCTATCGACTCGCCGGCAGGTCCACGCCCGACCCGAGACGTCGGGAGGAACGCCTGACACGCGCCGTCGACGCGTTGATCGCGGCGGGCGACGTCCCCACGGCTTCCGGATACGTCGCCGAGCTGGAGAGTCTGCCGGAGACACCGTTGCGGGACTCCGTGCTCGGGTACCTGGCCATACTCCGCGGCCGACCCCAGGAAGCCGACGCGCGCCTGCGGAGAGCGTGGGAGATGGTGCGTACACGTCACGAACCCGATGTGGCGGCGATGATCTGCCATCGCGAGGTGCTGCACAATCTCGCCCGCTGCAACGGCGACCTCCTCGTCCAGTGGGCCGATCGTGCCGTGGACCTCGTCGGTGCCGAGGACCCGACGGCGGTGGAGGCACAGGCGATCCGCGGGCTCGGACTCGGCAGTACCGGACGGACCGCAGAGGCGCTCGCCAGCTACCGGGAGCTGTGGGGACAGGCCGGCATCGGGGCCGTCGGTCAGCGGGTCCAGATGGGCGCCGGATGGCTGCACCTGGCCACCGACAACATCGAGCTGGCGCGTGCGGAACTCGAGGCCGCGGCCCCGACCGACTTCCTCGGCGGATCCACGCGGATCTCGTTGTGGGCGCACGCCTGGCTGGCGCGGGCCCACTTCGTGACCGGCGACTGGGACGCTGCGCTCCGTCTGGTCGACGCGGGCGTCGATCTCGTCGAACGGTCCGGCGCATCACTCATCCGTCCGCTGCTGCAGTGGACCGCCACCCAGATCCATGCGTTACGGGGTGATTGGGATGCCGCCGATACGAGCAGCCGACGCGGCGCGGCCGGCGCACGCGACTACGAGATCATGCGAGTCCCTGCGGCACTCGCGCAGGCAGCGGTGGCCGAGGCCCACGCCGACTACGCCGGCGTCCTGCGCGCCCTCACCCCACTGACCGAGGCGTGGGCGGTCACCGATGTCGCCGAGCCCGGCTTCTGGCCGTGGCCGGATGTGTACGCGAACGCACTCGTCCAGGAGGGGCGCCTGTCGGAGGCGGAGTCGTTCCTGGTGGTGCACGAGGAGCGGGCGGCCGCGCGGGGCAATCGTTCGGCGGGCGCGCGGTTGGCGTGCGCCCGCGGCCGTCTACTCGGGGCCCACGGTGACGTCGACGGGGCACGGGCCTCGTTCGACACCGCGCTGGCAGCTCTGGAACCACTCCCTCTGCTCTACGACCGCGCCCGGGTGAACTTCGCGTACGGCCAGACCCTGCGGCGGGCGGGGAAACGTCGCGAAGCCGATGTGATCATCAGCGCCGCCCGTGAGGGGTACCTGGCGATCGGCGCCACCACCTACGTCCGTCGCTGCGATCGTGAACTCAAGGCCGGCGGTGTCCGCGCCGATCTGAAGAACCGTGCACACGACGACCTCACCCCGCAGGAGGACGCCGTCGCGGGACTCGTCGCCACCGGTCTCTCCAACCGCGAGGTCGCCGCGGAGCTGTATCTCTCGGTCAAGACGGTGCAATTCCATCTGACCCGCGTCTACGCGAAGATGGGTATCCGCTCGCGGACAGAATTGGCCGCGACCCGCGCGAGCGACCCCGAGGGCCCGGACCAGGGCTGAACGGCGCATCTTCCCGCACGACGGTCCGCCACGCATGGCACCATCGACGTCAACGGACACGGGCGGATCGGGGGGCGAGTCGATGAGTGCATCCCGAGCCGACGACAACGGTGTTCTGCGACGGGTGCTCGACACCGTTCCGGCGTTGATCGGGTACTGGGACGCCGGCCTGCGCAACGTAATGGCCAACCACGCCTACGCCGACTACTTCGGCCTCCGGCCCGACGAGGTGCGAGGCATGCACGTCCGTGACGTGCTCGGCCCGGCTCTCTTCTCCTCGAACCGCGAGTACATCGACGGCGCTCTGCGTGGCGAACACCAACAGTTCGATCGAACCCTCACCGACGCCGCCGGGCAGATCCGCCACACCCAGGCGACCTACATTCCCGACGTCGTCGACGGGGTGGTGGCCGGCTTCGTCGTCCACGTCGTCGATGTCTCGCCGCGTATCGCGGCGGAGCGGGCGCGCGACGACGCGGTGACATTGTTCGAGACCTCGATGCTCAACGCGGCGATCGGGCAGGCAGTGATCGATGCGTCCGGCCGCTGGCTGCAGGTGAACCAGGCAATGTGCGAGCTGACCGGGTACAGCGCGGACGAACTGCGACAACTGTCGTTCCGCGACATCACCCATCCCGATGACGTCGCCGCTGCCGACCTGCACGTCGCGCAACTGCTCGACGGAGAGCGCACACAGATCGAGTCAGAGAAGCGCTACATCCGCAAGGACGGTCAGACGGTGTGGGTGCAACGCAACGCCGTCATCGTGCGCGCGAGCGGCGGCCACTCCGACGACATCATCATCGCCCAGATCCAGGACATCACCCGACGCAAGAACGCGGAGGCCGCACTGGCCCGACAGGCCGTCACCGACGCGCTGACCGGCCTGGGGAACCGCCACTCCCTGATGGCTCAGATCGGAGCACTCGCCCACCCACGCGGCGCCGGGATCGGTCTGCTGTTCCTCGACCTGGACGGGTTCAAGACCGTCAACGACACCTACGGACACGTCGTGGGCGACGAGCTGCTCGTGGCCGTCGCCGGCCGGATCACCCGCACCATCGGGGATCTCGACATCGCCTGCCGGATCGGTGGCGACGAATTCGTGGTCATCATCTTCTCCGCGGCGTCGCAGGAGGAGATGGAGAACCACCGCGTCGAGCTCAAGCGCGCAGTCGGCGGCACCTACGATCTGGCGTCGCTGTCGGCGACGATCACCATCGCCGCGTCGGTGGGTTCGAGCTGGTCCGGGGGCGGCGATCACCGCGATCTGCTGGCCGTTGCGGATCAACACATGTACCGGGACAAGGTCGATACCCGCCGACAAGCCGTTGTCGCCCAGACGATCACGCCACCGAACCTGGAACTCGACGATCGTTAGCGGATTACGAGCTTGGGTTGATGTCGCACTTCCGGACCTGCCAGGCAATTGGCGGGTTAGGGTCAGAATCACAGTCCAGCAGCGGCTCGACCATCCGTAGTTCTCTCGGAGGTACACGTGATCACACTCGGCGTCATCCTGCTCATCATCGGCTTCATCGCCAAGATCTCCATCCTGTGGACGATCGGTATCATTCTCGTCATAGTCGGACTCGTCCTCGTCGTCCTGGGCCGGACCGGCCGCAAGGTGGGCGGGCGCGCACACTACTTCTGACAGGGGATCGAATTGCCTGAGCTCGACGGTGTTGGCATCTGGAGTTCTCAACTGCGGTACGGAGATCCAGCTGAAGCGGCCGAGTCCGCAGCCGAACTGGAAGCCCTCGGTTACAGCGCGCTGTGGATCCCCGATGTCGGTGGGCCGGTGTTCGATTCGGTCGGCAACCTCATGGGCGCCACCGACCACCTGGTCGTCGCCACCGGCATCCTCAACCTCTGGATGCACGAGCCCGCCGACGTGGCCGACGCATATCACTCACTCGTCGGCGACCACGGCGATCGCTTCCTGATGGGGATCGGCGTGAGTCACGCGCCGCTGGTCGACGCCGGCGACCCAGGGCGATACACGAAGCCACTCGCCTCCACCAGGGCGTTCCTCGACGCCATCGACGCGACCGAGCACCCGGTACCCACCGACGCCCGGGTGCTGGCCGCGTTGGGACCGAAGATGTTGGCGCTGTCGGCATCCCGCGCGAACGGATCGCATCCCTATCTGGTGACACCGGAGTTCACCGCCGGCGCCCGTGAGGCGCTCGGCTCCGAACCGCAACTGCTGCCGGAGCAGACCGCGATCCTGACCACCGATGCCGACGAAGCACGCCGCATCGGCACCGAATGGTTGCGCGCCTATCTGCAGTTGCCCAACTACGCGAACAACCTGTTGCGGTCCGGTTTCACCGAGGACGACCTGACGTCGGTGAGCGACAAGCTCTTCGACGCGATCATCGCGTGGGGTGACGAGGACGCCATCGTGCGGCGGGTGCACGAGCACCGGGACGCCGGCGCAAATCACGTGTGCGTGCAGGTCCTCGATGCCGATCCCCAGGCGTTCCCGCGCGAGCAGTGGCGTCGCCTGGCGTCAGCGTTGACCTAGGGAGCGGTCGACGCGTGATCAGTGCGCCTCCGGCGACTCGAGTTCGTCGCCGACGGATCGGGGTTCACGACCCAGGAGTTCTCCGAGCACAGGATCGATGCCGGCGAAGTATCCGTCTGCCGCCGCGCGGTACATCCCGAGCATGAACCGCGCGGCCGACTCCGGCCGCCCAGCGGCCACCTGTGCGGTGATCCACTCGTCGACGTCCATCAGGACCCGTCGGATCGTTCGTCCGGCCACCTCAGAGGCGGTCGTCGCGACGTCCTCGAATGTCGGTGCAGCACCGGCGGTCAACGTGATCGGTCCGTCGTGGGAACCATCTGTGGCGATGATCGCCGCCGCGGCTTCGGCCGCGTCCGCTCGCGACGTCCACGACACCGGACCGTCAGCCGGGACCGTGATCACGCCGGTCTCGCGCCACGGCCCGGCCATCCAGGTGAGGCTGTGAGCGTAGAAGCCGTTGCGCAGCGAGGTCCACGGCAGCCCGGACTCGGCCAACAGGCGTTCGGTCGCCGCATGGTCGCGGCCCGGGCCGAACGGCGTGTCGTCGGCCGCGCCCTGGTGGCTCGTGTACAGAATGCGGCCCACACCTGCGGTCACGGCCGCGTCGATGGCGTTGCGGTGCAGCGCGACCGCGTCCGCATGGGGATCGTTGGAGGACACGAGCAGCAGCTGGTCGGCCCCGTCGAAGGCGCTCGGAAGCGAGGCAGGATCGGCGTAGTCACCCCGTCGCACGGCGACCCCGAGTTCGGCGAAGCGACCGGCTTTCGAGACATCCCTGACCGCCACCGAGATCTCATTCGCGGGCAGGCGTTCGAGCAGGTGGTCGACGGTCGCGCCGTTGAGTGCGCCGGTCGCTCCGGTGATGACGATCATGGTCAGACCTCGATATCGTTGAAACCGTTATATTGTTATCGGTGGAAACACGACGGTAGCAGAAAACCGTTATCGTTGGAACGTGACCGACTCGACCAGCACACGAGACGACATCCGGACGCGGATCGTCGCGGTCTCCGCCGCACTGTTGCGTGACCACGGCGCCTCCGCGGTGACCACCCGCAGGGTCGCCCAGGACGCCGACGTACAACCGCCGACCATCTACCGCCTGTTCGGCGACAAGGACGGCCTCCTCGAGGCGGTCGCCGAACATGTCCTGGCCGAACATGTCTCGACGAAGAGAAGGATCACCGCCGCCGCGGAGTCGGATGGTGTCGATCCACTGGTCGACCTCCAGGACGGATGGAGAACACAAGTCGAGTTCGGCGTCGCCAACCCGGAACTGTTCCGTCTGATGACCGACCCGCAGCGGATGTCGAATTCACGCGCCACCGAGGCTGGGATGGAGGTCTTTCGGACTCGGATACGCAGGGTCGCCGAGACAGGTCGTCTGCAGGTGAGCGAGGCCCGCGCCCTCGGACTCGTTCAGGCGGCGGGCGTGGGGGCCATCCAGGTCCTTCTCGCGACACCACCCCAGGACCGGGATGCCGACCTGCCGGGAGACCTTTTCGACGCCGTCCTCCACCAGATCCTGACCGATGCCCCGACCCGCGACGAGGACGACCGGACAGCGGCCGCCGTGGCATTCCGTGCGATCACGCCCTCTCTCGGGATGCTCAGCGCCTCCGAGCGAGGGCTGTTGGGTGAGTGGCTCGACCGGGTGATCACCGAACTCTGAGTCTCACTCGTAGGGCGGGTACGTCTGGGCACCGAGTTGTCGGGCGAGGTGCGCCGCGTTGCGCGCCAGAGCGGCGGTGGTCGACGCGACCGCTTCGGGCACCTCGGGGAGATCGATGTAGTCACGCGAGCCCATCGCCTCGTCGTTCCAGTAGGTCGATCCCTGCGCAGGAATGGAACAACCGACGTCGTTGAGCGCCTGGAACACATCCGCGACGATCTTGTGGGCACCGTCCTCGTTGCCGACGACGGCGACCGTTCCGACCTTGCCCACCATGCCCGGACGCCCACCCGAGTCGGTGAACGACAGCTCCGCGTCCAGACGTTCCAACACCCGCTGGGCGATGCTCGACATGTGGCCCATCCACGTGGGTGTGGCGATGATCAGGATGTCGGCGACCGCGACCTGTTCTCGGATCTGCGGCCATTCGTCGCCGTCGCCCATGTCGACCTCGACACCGGGCTTGATGTCGAAGTCGGCCATTCGCAGGATCTGGGTGACCACGTCGTGCTTCTCGAACTCTGTCGCCACGTGCTTCGCGATGGTCTCGCTACTCGACTTCGCCGGGCTCGCCTTCAGGCTGCACACCAAGGCGACCGCCACCAGTCCTGCCATGTCTGTCTCCATCTCTGATCGGTGCTGGTCGCAGCCGCGTCTTCTCGACCCAGGCGACCACGGATTGACGTCGATGCGGCGAGAGCACGCGAAGCCGACGGCCAACTGTCCTGCGTGACAAGCGCATACGCTCGAATCACGCAGAGGTGACGTCGGAATCGACGAAGCAGCGGCGTTCTCGGCTACTGCGATCGACGGTACGCCACACCCGTCTGCGGCGCCCCGGTTGTCGGGACCGGCGGGTGATGTTCACACATTTGTCAGACCCTCTCGCTGGTCGGCCGCGGCCCGTCGACCGCGACTCCGACACGTACCGTGGTCACGAGATCCGTGCGACGAAACAGGAGTGACGATGCCGAGTGGCGCAGTGTTCGTGATCGGTGCCGGCCCCGGAATCGGCCGGGCGGTCGCCACGCGCTTCGCGGCGGCCGGGCACACCGTCGGCGTGTTGGCGCGGACGCGCTCCACGATCGACGCCGTCCTTTCCGAGCTGCCCGATGGGGCCGCCGGCGTGACCGCCGACGTCGCCGACGAGTCGTCGTTGCGCGCGGCACTCGACGAGCTCAGCGACCGGCTGGGTGTTCCCGAGTTGGTGGTCTACAACGCCGGGGTCATCCGTACCGACACGATCGATGATCTGGACGCTCGAACACTTCTCGACACCTATGCCGTCAACGTCGGCGGCGCGGTCACCACCGCGGCGACCCTGTTCCCCCGGATGTCGTCCGCGGGCGGCGGGCGCTGTCTGTTCACTGCCGGTATGCCAGATCCATTGCCGGAGTTGGCGAGTCTCTCGCTCGGCAAGGCCGGGCTCCGCGCCCTCGCCGAGCTCCTCGACCGCGGACACCGAGACCACGGTGTGCGGTGCGCGACGATCACCGTGTGCGGACCGGTCGAATCCGGTACCGCCTACGATCCGGACGACATCGCCGAACGATACGAACAGGTTCATCGCACCCCCGAGTCCGAGTGGCAGCACGACGTCCGCTTCGGTGACCCCGCAGACGCAGCCGGCTGACCGGTCGTGACAACCGCCGAGACGAAGGACGACACATGGCACCGTTGACCGGAAAACGCGCTCTGGTGACCGGCGGTGGCCGCGGGATCGGCGCCGCCATCGTTCGTCGGCTCGCCGCGGACGGCGCGGATGTCGCCATCAACTACCGCAGTGGCGAAGAGTCGGCCACCGCATTGGCCCACGAGATCAGCAGCGGCGGAAATGCATCCGTGGCACTGCAGGGTGACCTCGCGAAGGACGGGGCCGCGGCCGACCTGGTGTCCCGCACAGTCGACGCGCTCGGCGGTCTCGACATCCTGGTGAGCAACGCCGGTGTCGAACACTTCGGCGCGCTCGAGACCATCACCCGCGCCGATGTCGACCGCGTCTTCGGCATCAATGTCAGCGGACAACTGTTCGCCGCGCAGGCCGCCGCCGCGGTCATGGGCGAGGGTGGGCGCATCGTGTTGACCTCGTCGGTCAGTGCCCGCATCGCCGTCACCCATCACACCCTTTACGCCGCCAGCAAGGCCGCGGTGTCGGCCATGGCGCTCAATCTCGCGCCGGAACTGGCCCGCCGGGCGATCACCGTCAACGCGATCGCACCCGGTGGCACCCGGACCGACATGGCAGCAGAGAACGCCGCCCGCTACACCCGCCCTCAGTTGCAGGACCTACCCACGGAAACGCAGATGTCCCTGCTCGGTTCCGTGGGCCGACTCGCCGAACCGTCCGAGATCGCCGCTGCGGTGGCGTTCCTCGTCTCGCCGGACTCCTCGTACGTCACCGGGTCGACGCTGGCCGTCGACGGTGGGTGGATGTGAATTCGGGGCTCTTCGGCGCCTGGGCGTTTCCACAGGTCGTCGGATCTACTCTCGTGAGATGGGCGATCCCGGAACCGTGAGCAGCCGTACGACCCGGCTGCGCAGACGTATGGCCGGGGTACGAATCCGCCTGACGGTCATCGCCACCCTGCTGCTCGCGATCGCTCTTGCCCTTGCCGCCGCGATCATGCTGCTCGTTCTGCACGAGTCGCTGCTGAACGCCGCCGACGGGGCCACGTCCGCTCGAGCGGGTCAGATCGCCCAGGCCTTGCAGAGCCAAGCCCCGGCCACCATCGACGCCGGATTGCTGACCCCGTCCAACGACGTCGACGCCATCCAGATCGTCAGCCCGGACGGAACGGTGCTGGCCGGCACACCCAACGCCCGCCGGAGTCCGCTGTCAGGCAGTGTCGCCCCGGGCGCGCGACGCACCGTGGACGACGCGCGCATGCGGGCGGGCGATGACGAGTACCGCGGCAGCGTTCTCGGGGTGACGACCCCGATGGGACCGTTCACCGTGATCGTCGGTGCCGCCGAAGGACCCATCGACGACGTGGTGCTGACCGTCGCGGTGCTCTTCTGTGTGGTGTTCCCGATCATCCTTCTCATGCTGGGCGCTGCGGTCCACTACGTGGTCGGGCGCACCCTCCGACCGGTGGAGCAGATCCGTTCCCAGGTTGCATCGATGTCGAGCTCCGACCTGAGCCGACGGGTGTCGGAACCCGACACGGGCGACGAGATCGCCACGCTCGCATCGACGATGAACCAGATGCTGGACCGGCTGCAGTCCGCCCGGGAACGTCAGCTGCATTTCGTGGGCGACGCCTCCCACGAACTACGCAGCCCGTTGATGACGATCGTCGGCATGCTCGATCTGGCGCATACCAGCGGTCGACCCCTCGACATCGACACGATCGACACGGTGGTCCTACCGGAGGCGCATCGCCTGCAGACCATGGTCGCCGATCTGCTCCTGCTGGCGAGGGCCGACGAGCACGGCGTCCCACTGACCGTGGAGGACGTCGACCTCGACGACATCGTCGACGCCGAGGCGCGTCGTCTCGAGCGGCTCGGACGGGTGCGGGTAAATGCGCACGTCGAGGCGGTACGGGTGCGGGGCGATCGCGACAAGCTGACCCGCGCCGTACGCAACCTCGCCGACAACGCCGAGCGCCACGCCCGCGGTCGTGTCGAGATCTCGATGTCCAGGGATACCGACGCCGGCACCGCATCGGTGACCATCAGCGACGACGGGCCCGGCATCCCCGAGCCGGATCGACAGCGGGTGTTCCACCGGTTCGTGCGACTCGACACCGATCGTCAACGATCAAGCGGCGGTTCGGGCCTGGGGCTCGCGATCGTCGCCGAGATCGTGCACGCACACGACGGCGACGTACACGTGGCCGACGCGGTCGGCGGAGGCGCGGCCGTGACGGTCGTCCTCCCACTCCCGGGCGCGGATCAGACGGACGAGCCACCGTCGGCGGCGAGTCGATAACCCACACCTCGAACGGTCTGAAGGGCGGTACGTCCGAACGGGTTGTCGATGCGGCGCCTCAGATACCCGGCGTACACCTCGACCACGTTCTCGTCGCCGTGATAATTGCTGTCCCATACCGACCGGAGGATGTCAGCCTTGCTGATCACCGTTCCCTTGTTCCGCATCAAGAACTCGAGCATCGAGAATTCCCTGGGGGTCAGGTCGATCTCGGTGTCGCCGCGCCAGACCCGGTGACCACCGGGATCGACGGACAGGTCTCCCGCGGTCAGCGTCACCGGCCGCTGCGGTGCGCCGCGGCGCACCAGCGCTCGCAGTCGGGCGACGAGGACCGCGACCGAGAACGGCTTGATCAGGTAGTCGTCGGCACCGAAATCGAAGGCATCCACCTGGTCGTAGTCGCCGTCTTTGGCGGTCAACATGAGGACGGGTGTCCACACCTGCCTCTTCCTCAGCTCCCGGACCACCTCGTATCCGTTCAGCCGGGGCATCATGATGTCGACGACCAATACGTCGTAGGTGTCGGTGCTCGCCGCGAAGAGACCGTCCTCGCCGTTGTCCTCGACATCGACGACCCAGCCCTCCGCGACCAGTGTTCGTCGCACCGTCTCCGCGCCGTTGCGGTCGTCCTCGATCACCAGTACCCGCACCGTGTCAGTATCCCCCGCTGGGCCGATTCACGATTCTCAGCACCCTCTCAACAACCGACGCCTACCGTCACGACCCATGGACAGTTTCAACGGCTTGCCCCTGCACCCACTCGTCGTGCACTTCGTGGTGGTGCTGATCCCGTTGTCCGCCCTGTTCGCCGTCCTCGGGGTGGTGTGGCCGGCCGCGCGCCGCAAGCTCGGCATCATCACACCCATCGTCGCCGCGGTGGCCCTGGCGTTCACACCGATCGCCACGAGCGCAGGGGAGTCACTGGAGAAGAAGACACCACCGAGCGCGGTTCTGGATCGCCACACCGAGTTGGGTGACCAGATGATCTACTGGGCCGCTCCCCTGTTCGTGTTCGCCTTCCTGTGGTGGGCCTTCACCAGCGAGTGGTTCCGCGAGAGCGCGTGGTTCAACGACCGGGTGCCCGCGTTGACCCACGGCCGAGCGCAGGTGGCGATCGCGTCGACCCTGGGGGTTGTGCTGGTGATCGTGGCCGTGGGCGCGGCGATATGGGTCTATCGCATCGGCGACGCCGGCGCCCGATCGGTCTGGTCGGGTTAGAACAGCCTGTCCTGCCTTCGGCCACTTTCCCACGCGCACATGTGATCCGCACTACAGACAGCGAACCCAACTCGCCCGGTTGAGGTTTGGCTGCACTGCCTGGACGCCGAGAGCGCGATCGGCTTACATGGAACGCATGTCAGCGAGCCCGCCCACTCAGCACTCCGCCGAACCGCACGCCTCGGCGCCCGGCAACAAACTGAATTGGTTGCGCGCCGGTGTGCTCGGAGCGAACGACGGCATCGTCTCGACGGCGGGAATAGTGATTGGGGTCGCAGCCGCATCCGCGGATCGCGGTCACATCTTCACCGCGGGGATAGCCGGTCTGACCGCAGGCGCCGTCTCGATGGCACTCGGTGAGTACGTCTCGGTCAGCACCCAACGCGACACCGAGAAAGCGCTTCTCGCCAAGGAGAGCGCCGAACTCCGCGAACAACCCGAGGAGGAGCTCGAGGAGCTCGCTGCGATCTATGAGGCAAAAGGGTTGACCCCGGAGACCGCCTGGCAGGTCGCGACCGAGCTGACCGAGAACGACGCTTTCGCAGCACATGTCGACGCCGAACTCGGTATCGACCCCGAAGAGCTGACGAATCCCTGGCAGGCCGCGATCTCGTCCGCGATCTCGTTCACCACGGGCGCCGCGCTCCCATTTCTGGCGATCATGCTTCTGCCACCTCATCTTCGGATACCGATCACCTTCCTCGTCGTCGCCGTCGCGCTGGCCCTGACCGGTTTTCTCAGCGCCACCATCGGTGATGCGGGCCGCGGCCGCGCGGTACTGCGCGTGACAGTCGGGGGCGTCATCGCCATGGCCGTGACCTATTTGATCGGGACGCTCGTGGGGACTGCCGTGGGCTGAGGTCGCAGCGACTCAGCGTCACCACAGGATCGGACCATCACAGTGGTCTGATGAAATCTCTTCCCATCCGAATCGAGGTCGCGTTCGCGCTCGTCGCAGCGGTGGTTCTGCTCGGCGTGGCAATCGCACTGCGGTTCAATCCCCTCGGGTCGGTAGACCACCACGTCCTGAACTGGATGCTCGATCATCGCTCGACCGGTGTCACATCGGTGGCAACCACCGTGACCGATCTGTTCGCCCCGTTGTGGACAGGCATGTGGACCGTTCTCGCGGCCGCGATCCTGGTCGTGCTGGATCGCACCTTGATCCGCGCGATCACGCTCCTTGGAACGGTGGCACTCGCCGGCGCCGTCTGCGAGCTCATCAAACTCGCCGTTGACCGGCTCCGCCCACCAAAGTTCGACCAGGTCGCCTCACCGGAGCTCGCGATGTCGTTTCCGTCCGGCCACGTGACCGGTGCGGCCGCACTGCTGATCGGCCTCGCCGTCATCGCGACGACCACCGCACGTTCGCGCACACGGTGGTGGGCTGTGGCCATGGCGGTGGTCGCGGCGTCGGTGGTCGCATTCACCCGTCTGTATCTCGGTGCGCACTGGTTCTCCGACGTCGCCGCGGCGACCGTGCTGGCCACCGCCGCTGTCATCGCGGCACCGCTGCTCGTCGCTCTCGGCGTCCGTTTGCTGGAACCTCACACGTCCGTCCGCGGCCACCGCCTGCTCGCGACCAACCCAACCGCATCTACGAAGGGCTGAACCTCATGCACGGCAGACAGATCCGGTCGAACACACCGAGCACGCGTGGGCAGGCGCTGAGCAAAGTGCCTGAGGTCACCATCTTCTTCTGGCTGATAAAGATTCTGGCCACCACCGTCGGAGAGACCGCAGCCGACTACCTCAACATGACACTGGGTTTCGGACTGACCAACACGACCATCGTCACCGTGTCACTGCTCGCGATCAGCCTTGCTGCACAATTCGCCGTCCGACGCTACCTCCCAATTCTCTACTGGTGGATCGTCGTGGTCATCAGCGTGACGGGAACCCTGATCACCGACAACCTCACCGACAACCTCGGTGTCCCACTCGCGGTCACCGCAACGGTGTTCGCTGTCGCGCTCGCAGTGGTTTTCGTCACGTGGTATCTCGTCGAGAGGACGTTGTCGATCCACTCTATCCGTACACCGCGCCGTGAGGCGTTCTACTGGTTGGCGATCCTGCTCACCTTCGCGCTCGGGACCGCTGCGGGAGACCTCATCGCGGAGAAACTCGATCTCGGTTACTCCTGGTCACTGGTGCTGTTTGCCGCGCTGATCGGTGTGATCACGTTCAGCCACTATCGATTACGTCTGGACGCGGTCGTCGCTTTCTGGGCGGCCTACATCATCACCCGCCCACTCGGCGCCTCGTTGGGGGATCTGCTGACCCAGCCCACCGATTCCGGCGGACTCGCATTGGGGACAGCGGTGGTGAACCTCGTGTTCTTCGCGGTGATCATCGCGCTCGTCGGTTATCTGACCGGAACCGAGGTGGACCGGCTCGAACAAGGCAGCCGCCACTCGGACGTGACGTCGGTCCCATCGTGATCGACTGTCCGGTGCACCACGAGGACCACGAAGCGGTTCGGACCGCGATCGCGAGATCGATGAACGTGGCGGCGGTGTATGCCGTCGGCAACGGCTCGCTGAGTCACACCACGTTCATCTGGCCTCAGCGCCTGCTCAGCATCCTCTCGCCACACTGAACTCTCACTTCGACAACCAGGAGGGTTGCGCCTTGCCGACGCCACACACCGCACGCGTCCATGCCGAACGGTCGACGCACTCACCGCTGATGCGGGTACCCGAGGTCACTGCGATCTTCTGGACCATCAAGATCCTCACCACCGGGATGGGCGAAACCCTGTCGGACTTCCTCGGCACCCACGGAAACGAACTGGTGAACGGGGCCGGGATCGTCCTCGTCTTCGCCGCTGTGTTCGTCGTCCAGTTCCGGGTGCGTCGGTACGTCCCCGGCGTGTACTGGACGTGCGTCGCGATGGTCAGCGTGCTCGGAACCGTCGTCGCCGATGTCGTGCACCTCGTGGGTGTCCCGTACGCGGTGACCAGCGTGGTGTTCCTGGTCGCGGTCGGGGGCATTCTCTTGCTGTGGAAGCGCGACACGGGGTCGTTGGACGTCCACACCATCACGACGCGCACACCGGAGCGGTACTACTGGGCCACGGTCATGGCCACCTTCGCCCTGGGCACCGCGCTCGGTGACCTCACCGCGAGCTCGCTGCATCTCGGCTACCTCGCCAGCACATTGGTGTTCGGTGTCGCGATCCTCATCCCACTGGTGGCATGGCGGCGCGGGGCCGACCCGGTCATCGCTTTCTGGATCGCCTACATCCTGACCCGCCCCCTCGGCGCGTCCGCCGCCGATTGGCTGGCCGACGCGAAGCACCGGAGCGGGCTGGGGTTCGGCACCGGCCCGGTGACCGCGGTGTGGCTCGCCGCGATCATCGCCCTCGTGGGCTACCTGGCCGCCAGGCAGCGTTCGGCTTCCACACCCACGTGACATCTCGCACGGACACCGATCACAGACTGTCCGCCTGGCGGTTCATCACCACGTTCGGGATCGTCAGTCTGCTCGCCGACG
Organism: Williamsia maris; assembly: GCF_024171815.1. Taxonomy (GTDB): domain Bacteria; phylum Actinomycetota; class Actinomycetes; order Mycobacteriales; family Mycobacteriaceae; genus Williamsia_A; species Williamsia_A maris. The sequence continues at coordinate 886,097 of NZ_JAMTCJ010000001.1, forward strand.
TGGTGTACGAGGGCGCGCGGTCCATCACCGGACCACTGCTCGCATCCCTCGGCGCCGGCGGTCTCGTCGTCGGGATCGTCACCGGTGTCGGTGAGGCAGCCGCGTTGGGACTGCGCCTGCTGTCGGGGCCGTTGACCGATCGCACACAACGGTTCTGGGCATGGAGCATCAGCGGATACACCCTGACGATCGTCTCGGTCCCACTCCTCGGTCTCGCCGGAGCGCTGTGGGTCGCTGCCGCACTCGTGATCGCCGAACGTGTCGGCAAGGCCGTCCGCAGCCCGGCCAAGGACACGCTGCTCTCCCACGCGACATCGGTCACCGGACGGGGCCGGGGATTCGCCGTCCACGAGGCTCTCGACCAGATCGGAGCCGTGACCGGGCCGCTGGTGGTCGCGGCGATTCTCGCGGGCACGGGCAACGACTACGGTCCCGCCCTCGGCGTGCTCGCGATACCCGGGGTCCTCGCACTCTCACTTCTGCTGTGGTTACGCCGTCGTGCACCCACACCGGCCGACTACGAGACAGAACCCGTCCTCCTACCGTCCGTCACGGTGACGACCAGGGCGGCGGCGACTGTTTCACTGCCCCGGGCATTCTGGACCTACGCGGTGTTCACCGGAGTGACCATGACCGGCTTCGCGACGTTCGGCGTCCTCTCGTTCCACATGGTGCATCGAGGCGTGATCTCCGCGGCATGGGTGCCCGTCATCTACGCGGCCGCGATGGGCGCGGACGCCGTGTCGGCACTGGTCTCCGGATGGGCGTACGACCGGTTCGGCTCCGTGACGCTCGCCGCGCTCCCGATTCTCGCCGCTCTGATCCCGTTTCTGGCGTTCACGACGACACCGGCGGTCGTGCTCGTCGGAGCGATGGTGTGGGGAGCATCGGTAGGCATCCAGGAGTCCACTCTGCGCGCGGTGGTGGCGGATCTCATCCCACCGCGACGCAGGGCCACCGCCTACGGCATATATGCGGCGGTTCTCGGGGGCGCCACCGCGATCGGCGGGGCTCTCACGGGGTTTCTCTACGACGTGTCCGTACCGGCCCTCGTCATCGTCACCGCCGCGATCCAACTCACTGCGCTCGCTGTCGCCGCCGTCGTACTCCTGCAGAGGCGAGCTCGTGAGCCCGCACGCGACGAAGCTGCACCGCACTGAACCTGGTTCCTCGGATGCGATCGATGCTCTCAGCGTCTTCTCAGGACCGGCGGTCCACTGTGGGCGCATGTGGAACCCGACTGTCGACGCCACCGTCATCGTGCACCCCGGCAGCGACCGCGAGACGTCGGGACGGATCGTCGACGACTTCGGCGAGTTCGATGCCCACGGCGTCGAAGCCAACTCGAAGCACATCTCCGACCCTGCGCGGCGATGGGCTGTTCTGACCGACGACGGTGCACTGGTTTTCGTCGACACGCACCAGCTCGCTGCCGCTCCGGGCACATCTGGGTAGCAGTCGATCGCTGATCCGGATGCCGGACCGTATCTGGCACCGTCATGCCGGATTACAGTCCATGACGTGGAGATCTCCCAGCGAGCCCTGGAGCAGTTCGTTGCGGTCGCCGACGAGGAGCACATCGGCCGCGCCGCGACGCGGTTGATGATGACGCAGCCCCCGCTCACGCAGGCCATCCAGCGACTCGAGCGGGCGGTGGGCGTCGAGTTGTTGGAGCGGTCGCGGCGCGGTGTTCGGCTCACCGCGGCAGGTCGGTCCTTCGCCGACGACGCCCGCCAGTTGCTGGTCGCACAGCGCACGGCCATCGAACGGGCTCGACGGATCGCCGACGGCGCCGAGGGTGACCTGCGGGTCGGATACGTCGCCGGACTCGCCCACGAGACGGTGCCGCGACTGCTCGGGCTGGTGCATCAGGAAATGTCGGGGGTCCGTGTCCACCTGACCCAGCGGTCCTCGGCCGAGCTGGTCATCGCGGTGCGCGCCGGGAGCCTCGACATCGCGCTCGCGCGCTCGCCCCTGGCCGACCACGGCGGCGTCGACCTCCGTGCGCTGCCCGACGAACGTCTGGGTGTTGCGGTGCCGGCCACGCATCGCCTCGCCACCTCGTCGTCCGTCCAGCTGATCGAACTGCGTGACGAACGATTCGCCCTGCTGCCCGACGCATGGTCGGAGCTGGGCGAGCAGGTGCAGTCAGCCTGTCGCCGAGCGGGCTTCGTCCCCACCGTCGCCGCCCGTGCCGACGGACTCCCCGGGTTGCTCGGACATGTCGCGGCCGGCGGGTGCGTCGCGCTCGTACCGACGTCGGTGGCGTCGACGACGGCCCCCGGGGTGTCGGTGGTCGCGGTGGCCGACGTCGACGAGGATCTGACCTTGCGCACCTGCCTGGTGACCCGCTCCGGAACCGCCGATCCGATGGTCGATCGCGTGGTGGCCCTGCTCGGTTCGAGACCGATCACCTGAGGGGACCACGCGTGTGACGTCACCGTCCGAGGAAATGCGGCGCCCGGCGCTCGGTGAACGCGCTCATCGCCTCGGCCGAGTCGGCGGTCGACTGCACGACCGCCTGATGCGAGGCGATGAGATCCAGCGACGTGCGGAGATCACCGTGCGCACCCGCCCTGACCGCGCGTTTGATCAGTTGGATCGCGATCGGCGGCTGTGCGGCCAACCGATGGACCATCGTCTCGAGCGCGGTGCGCATCTCGTCGAACGGGTGCACCTCATCGACCAGGCCCCACTCCAAGGCGGTTGGTGCGGAGACGAACTCACCGGTCCACAGCATGCGCAGGGCGCGTGATCGTCCGACGATGGGCGGCAGGTGGTGGCATCCGCCGTCGCCGGGGACCAGTCCGACGCGGATGTACCCCTCCGAGAAGCGGGCCGTGTCCGCCGCGATGCGATAGTCGCCGGCCAACGCCATGTCGAGACCGGCTCCCACCGCGACACCGTTGAGACCGAACACCAGAGGCTTGGCGAGATTGTCGGCCGCGAGAGCCACCGGTTGGACGTACTCGGTCATCAGTTGCCGACTGGCCAACGGCGAGTCCGACCCCTCCTGCAGGGCCCCCAGATCGGCACCGGCGCAGAACGCGTCCCCGGATGCCGTGACCGCCACCACGCGTACCTCCGGGTCGGTGTCGAAACGCCGGTACGCATCGGTCCACTCGCGCAACATGTCCGGGGTGAAGGCGTTCTTCTTCTCCGGCCGATCCAGCTCGATCCAACCGACGTGGTCGCGGATGGTGACGTGGATTCCCTCGGTGCTCACAGTGTCTCCTCGGTGGTTTCGGTGATCATGGTCCAGAGTCCGTCGGCGCCGGAGACGATGGCAGCTGATCCGAGCTGCGTGGCCCAGTCGCCGGAATCGATCGCCTCCCGCCATGCCCACAGGCGTGTCGTGAACTCGTGCAGCTCGCTGAGTTCGGTGAAACCAATTGCGCCGTGCAGCTGATGGGACAACCGAGCGATCTCGCCTGCGGAGGCACTCGCCTGCACGACTGCGGCCATCACGGCGTCACGCGCGGCCGCATCCAGGGGTGATGGGTCGGCGGCCACGAGGTGCCGACCCGCGAGGGCGGAGACCGCTCGAACCAGGGCGACCTCCTCCAGCAGGATCGCCTGGTTCTGCTTCACCGCCTGGAAGTGATCCAGCGTGCGTCCGAACTGCCTGCGCGTGGCGGTGTGCATCACGGTCATCTCGGCGCATCGCTCCGCCGCCCCGGCGATGAGCAGTGCATGTACCGCTGCGATCCGCAGTCGGGTGTCGTCGGCCATCTCGCGTCGCACCGGTGCGGGATCGGCGACCGTCATTCCGTCGAAGACGAGTGTGGCCAAGGGATTCCCGGCCAGATCGGTCTCCGCGTCGAAGATTGTCACGTCCGAGGTCGCATCGAACACCACCGGGCCGCCGGGGGTGTCGACGAGGACGATCACGGTGTCGGCGTCGCGCGCCCAGGGCACCCGGGCGATCATCCCGGACACCACCAGGACCGTGTCGGTCCCCACGGCGCCCGCGGGACCCACCGACGAATCGGCGTCGACGTCGCGGTACCGGACCGCGAGCGAGTCCGACTCGGCGACGGCCACTGCCACCGACCCCTCCGGCACGGACAACCCCGCCGCCCGCAGGAGGGGGCCGGCAACGAGCAGGGTCTCGCCGATCGGCGTCGCGGCGGCGCGGTATCCGGCCTGACGCACGTCGTCGATGTCGGTGGCGCGGGCGCCGGGAGTGTTTGTCGTGGTGTCTGTCTGAGTGCTCATCGTGCGCTGACCTCCTTGGTGATGACCCCGCGCAGGATCTCGTTCGTACCGCCGCGCAGGGTGTATCCGGGTGTGTGGAGCAAGGCGAAGGCCAGCAGCTCAGCGTGACCACCGATCGTGGCCGACCTGCTGGGGGCGACCGGTGAGACGGCACGGACCTGCTCGACCAGATCGCCCTCGAACCGGGTACCGAGGTCCTTGACGATCGCGGCCTGCACGTCGGGTGAGGCGCCGGCCTGCAGCGCCGACGCAACGCCCAGCGACATCGCGCGCAGCGAGATCAGGCGGGCGACGAGACGTCCCACCACCGACTGCTGGTGCTGCGACGTCGACACCGATGCCAGTAGCCGCACCAGCGATGTCAGCACGGGCAGCGTCGACAGGAATCGTTCAGGTCCGCTTCGCTCGAAGGCGAGTTCGCCGGTGACCTGACGCCACCCGTCCCCCTCCGCCCCGAGGACACGATTGTCGGGTACCACGACGTCGACGAGGTGCACGGCGTTGAAGCGATGCTCCCCGGTCAACAGGCGGATCGGCTCGACCCGTACCCCCGGGGCACGGAGATCGACGATGAACTGGGTGAGTCCCTCGTGACGGTCCTCGTGGTCCGACGATCGAGCGAGCACGATGGCGTGGTCATTGAGATGCGCACCGCCCGTCCACATCTTGGTGCCGTTCAGACGCCAACCGCCCTCGATGCGCTCGGCACGGGTCTGCACCGATGCGAGGTCCGAGCCGCTCTCGCGTTCGCTCATGCCGATCGAGAAGAAGCATCGTCCGGCCGCGATCGCGGGCAGGAAGGTCCGCTTCTGTTCCTCGGTGCCGTGCGTCAGGATCGACACACCGGCCTGACGATCGGACACCCAGTGCGCGGACACCGGGGCGCCGGCGGCCAGCAATTCCTCGATCACGACGTACCGCGCGATCGGACCGGCTCCGCTGCCGCCGAACTCGGTGGGCAGTGCCATGCCGACCCATCCCCTCTCCGCGAGACGTTCGCTGAACCCGCGGTCCCATCCCGACAGCCATGAGTCCGGGCGTCCCAGCACGGTTCCTCTCGCGCCTTCCTCGGCGATGAAATCCCGCACTTCGCTGCGCAACTCCTCCGCGAGGTCGGGAAGCAGCGGATCGGGGAATCGGACCAGGTTCGCCACTGCCAGTGCTCGGTCGTCGGCGGTCATCGGTGAGCTCCGTTCAGGTCGGTGGTCGTTTCGGTCGTCGAGAGAAACGTCGAGCACCCGATCTCGGCGAGCACCTCGTCGGTGTGCTCCCCGATCGACGGGCAGTGCCGCATCGACGGATTGGGGTCCACCGAGTAGCGGATCGGATCAGCTACGAGGCGATAGGTCCCCTCCGTCGGGTGCTCGGCATCGACGACGAGCCCTCCGGTGACCGCGTAGTCGGTCTCGGTGGCCGCCTTGAGATCGAGCACCGGCGCCGCCGGGATGCTGACCCGGTCGCAGAACTCCTGCCACTGGGCCGAGGTCCGCGCCGGCGTCAGTTCGGCGACGAGTCGATACAGGTCGTCGGCATTGTCGGCTCGGGTGGCCATCGACCGGAACCGCGCGTCGTCGATCAGATCGGCGCGGTCGACGAAGGTGAAGAAGTCGCGCCAGTTGCGATCGTTGTAGGGCAGGATGCACATCCAGCCGTCGGCGGTCCGTTGCGCCTTGCGGGTGGTACTCAACGCGCGCCGATATCCGAAGGGCGCCTCCGGGTCCAGGGTCGCCGCCGCGAGATGTTCGACGAGATTGAAGGCGAGCATGGTGTCGACCATTGGCACCTCGATGTCCTGCCCCTCCCCGGTGCGGTCGCGGTAGACCAGCGCCGCGAGAACCGACTGCGCGATCTGCATCCCGCAGATCTTGTCGGCCAGAACGGTGGGCACGAAGTACGGTTCGCCGGAGACCTGGTGGTTGAGAGAGACCAGGCCCGATGCCGCCTGGATGATGTCGTCGTAGGCGGCACGGTCGCGCAATGGGCTGTCGCTTCGGAAGCCCTGTCCGCGTGCGTAGATCAATCGCGGGTTGATGGCCCGGAGGGCCTCCGCGGTCAGGCCGAGACGCTCCATGGCCTGGGGGCGGACGTTGGTGATGAACACGTCGGCGGTGGCGACGAGGGCCTCGATCGCCTCCCGTCCGTGCGGCGCCTTGGCGTCGATCACCACGCTTCGCTTGTTGCGGTTGAGATTCAGCGTCGCGCCGCTCATCCCGGGGTGGCGGGTCTCGCCCATGCTGCGGGTCATGTCGCCGCCCGGGGGTTCGATCTTGATGACGTCCGCTCCGAGGTCGCCGAGTTGCCTGGTCGCGTAGGGCGCCATGATCACGCTTGCGAACTCGATGACCCGTATGCCTGCGAGCAGCCCGCCGGCGCGTGAGTCGGGTTGAGGTACTGGATCTTTCGTCTCTGTTGCCATGTCCTCATCACACGGCAGGATCCCTCCCGCGTCCAATATCAATCACCCGGCCACTGATATTGCGAACAGTATGGATGGACAATCACGGAGACGGCCATATCCGTCGCTCTTGTTTTGAGAGCAGGGGTGCGCTTGACTCTGAGGTGAGATCGCAGTCATCCCCACGTGAAGGACATCCATGAGCAACCAGGCCGCATTCGTTCCCACCGCCGTCGGAGTCACCCTGGCCGCGACCGGTGTCGCGCACTTCGTGGCGCCGCAGGCGTTCCAGGCGATCACCGTGCAGGCGTTCCCCAAGGACACCGACACGTGGATCAAGCGCAACGGCTTCACCGAGACCGTGGTGGGCGTAGCGATCGCGATCCCCGCGACGCGCAAAGCGGGGTGGGTCGCGCTCGGCGCCTACGTGGCCTTCCTCGGCTCGCAGATCGTTCTCGCCAACAAGTGATCTAGGGCCCCGGCGGCGGGTCGAACTTCGCGGCCCACTCGGTGACCCACCCGACCAGCGGCTCGCCTGCCGCAAGGAGTTCGGTGCCGTCGACGGTGAGCGCGTAGCCGTCATCGGTCCGCGTGATCAGATCCACGCCGCGGAGCTCGGCCAGGCGGGTGTTGAGTGTGCTCGCGGCCAGGCCACCGGCGCGTTCCTGCAGCGCCCGGAACGACGCCGGTCCGTCGGAGAGTGCCCACAGCACCCCCAGTGCTGCTCGACGCCCCAACAGATCGAGCAGCACCATGATCGGGCGTCCGGTGGTCGAACCACGTACCGGCTGCCCGGGTCGCGGCGTCGCCTTCGCCCTGTCCATGCCGACGATGCTAGCGGCGCCACGACGTGCTCGCTCTTGTTTCCAGAGCGTTCCGCCGGCACGGTCAGTCGTGACTCTCGGCGGCGTTGCGTGAGTCGGAGAGCGTGAGCGCCCCACCGACCGCGACGATCCCGACGACGACGGCGAGCACCGCGTAGGTGATCCGCTCCCCCTGGAAGAACGAGTCGATCACGGTGTTGCTCCAGGCGCCGATCGGCAACTGGGTGGTGACCAGGGCCGCGATGAGGGTGCCGACCACCGCGGTGCCCACGCTGGTGCCGACCTCCTGGGCGGTGTCGTTGAGGGCCGCGCCGATCGAGGTGCGGTTGGCGGGCATGGCGTCGACCAGAGCGATCGCGCAGATGGTCATCACGGTGCGCAGCCCGATCGTCATCAGGACCATCGAGGCCGCGATGGCGACGTATCCGTGCTCGACGCCCCACGACAGGCCCCCGAGGGAGCCGGCGAGGCAGAGAGCGCCGATGACGCAGGCGATCCGGTGGCCGAAACGTGCGGCGAGCCATTCCGAGAGCGGTGTGGCCGCGATCATCGTCACGATGATCGGGAGGTTCGCCAGTCCGGCTCGCATCGGGCTCCACCCGTAGGCGTACTGGAAGTGCAGGATCAGACCGAACATCACGCTCGCCATGGCGATCGACGTTCCGATCTGTGCGATGGCGGCACCCCGAACCGTTCCGCTCGAGAACAGTCGGAGGTCCACCATCGGCGCGGCACTGCGGCGTTCGTGCCAGACGAAGGTGGCGCCGGCGGCCACGGCACCGAGGATCGAGGTGACGGTCAGGGCCGAGAGCCAGCCGTGTTCCACCCCGCTGGTCAACGACCAGCACGCCAGGCCGATCGTCGTGATGCTGAGCAACGCGCCGGGCAGGTCGAGCTTGTCGGCCGTGAGGTCGCCGGGGCGGTCGGCCGGAACTCCCAGGCGGACACCGATTCCGGCGATCAGCGCGATCGGCGCGTTGACGACGAGCAGCCACTCCCACCGAACGTGGGCCAGTGCGGTGCCACCCAGGACCGGCCCGAGGACGAATCCGGCCATCCCGACGACGATCATCACGGTCATCGCTCGCATCCGCAAGGTCTTGTCGTCGAAGAGCCGGAACACCAGCGAGTTCGTGATCGGCGCCATCGCCGCGGCCGCGACACCGAGCGCCGCGCGCAGACCGATGAGTTCGCCGGTGGAGGCCACGGCGAGGACGAGCAGGCTCACCGAGCCGAACACGCCGAGTCCGATCAGCAGCACCCGGCGGCGGCCGAACCGGTCTGCGATCGATCCCGCGGTGAGCAGCAGGCCGCCGAAGGTCAACGAGTACGCGCCGGTGACCCACTGCAGCGCCGTGGTTCCGCTGCCGAGGTCGCGGCCGATCGTCGGCAACGCGATCGACAACAACGTGTTGTCGACCATCTCGACGAAGAACGCCAGGCACAGCGCGGCGAGCGGGATCCACGCGGCGGCGAGAGAGATGTAGGTACGCGACGGTGCGTCGAGCGCGGTGTCGGTGGTGGTCATGAGAACTCCTGATCAGCGAGGTGTGCCATGACGGTAGGAAGCCGCGCTGTCACGGACCTGTCGCGCGCTGTCGCCCGCACGACAGGCCCGTCCCGGTGCGGCCGACGACGGTGTCGCGCTCGGCGTTGTCAGTTCCAGAGCGCGCGCTCTGTTATGGTTCGACCATGCCCCGACCACGGACGCACGACCTCGACGCGGTGCTGGACGCCGCGCAGAAGCTGGCCGTCGACGCCGGCGCCGCCGCGGTCACGGTGCGGGCATTGGCCGAGGTCACCGGGGTGTCGAACGGGGCGATCTACCACGCCTTCGGTTCTCGGGCGGGCCTTCTCGGTCGGGTCTGGCTCCGCGCCGCGACCCGGTTCCTGGCCGTGCAGAGCGACGCAGTCGATGCCGCCCTGCACTCTGGCCAGACGCCGGAGACCGCGGTCGATGCGATCATCGCCGCCGCCGACGCCCCGGCGGCCTTCGCGCTCGTGTCACCGCAGCAGGGACACTTCCTGCTGACGGTGCGGCGTGGCGAGCTGCTCGGCGACAGCGACATCCCGGCCGACATCGCCGACGAACTGCGGATCCTCGACACCCGACTGACCCGTTTGTTCATCACGCTGTCGACGGCGTTGTGGGGACGATCCGATCGTGAGTCGGTGGCCGTCATCAAGGACTGCGTCGTCGAACTGCCCACCGCCTTGCTGTTGCGCGGACGACGAGACCCCGATCCGGCGACGCGCGCGCGCCTCGCCGCCGCGGTCCGGGGCGTCCTCTCGATCCAATTGCCCGACAGCCCGACGACATCCACCCGAAAGGCCACCTCATGACCGCAACCGTCGACCACCGCGACGACATCGCCGTCCTCACCCTCGGCGACGACGAGAACCGCTTCTCCCCGGACTGGCTCGACACCGTCAACGCGGCACTGACCGAGATCGAGTCGACCGCCTCGGGCCTCGTCACCGTGGGCCACGGCAAGTTCTACTCCAACGGTCTCGACCTCGAATGGCTCATGGCCAACGGCGACCGCGCCGACTGGTACGTGGATCAGGTGCAGGAGCTGTTCCACCGGATCCTGACCTTCCCGCTGCCCACGGTCGCCGCGGTCAACGGCCACACCTTCGGTGCGGGAGCGATGTTCGCGGTCGCGCACGACTTCCGCATCATGCGGGAAGACCGCGGCTACTACTGCTTCCCCGAGGTGGACATCAACATCCCCTTCACCCCGGGGATGGCCGCGCTGATCCAGGCGAAGCTCAGCCCACAGACGGCCATGACCGCGATGACAACCGGCCGCCGTTACAGCGGCGCCGACGCGCTGGCCGCGGGTCTCGTCGACGGAACCGCGGCCGAATCCGAGATCGTCTCCGCCGCAGTCGATCGCCTGACCCCCATCACCGGCAAGGATCGCACCACCCTCGGCGCCATCAAGACCACGATGTTCGCCGGCGTCAGTGCCGCCCTGCATCAGGGCCGCTCCTGAGACCTCCGGTCGCACAGGACAACGTCGGGCGTCTCACCGGCGATTGAGAAGCCACCAGGTGAGCACCAGGTCATCGGTTCGGTCGAGGTCGAGTCCGGTGAGCGAGCCGAACCGACTGACACGATTGCGGACGGTGTTGCGGTGCAGGAACAATGCCGCTGCAGTGTCCTCGACTCGTCGGTCGTGGCGCAGGAACGACGCGACCGTGTCGATGATCTCGGCTCCGACATCACCGCGTTCACGAAGCGGCGCGAGGTGGACGTCGGCGAGGTCGCGGGCGGTGTCGTCGTCGAACGCCAGCAACGGGAGTGCTCCGAGCCCGGCGAGATGGACCAGGCCCGTCCGGTCGAAGCGAGCCGCGATGTCGAGGGTGTGTCGGGCGCGACGGTACGACGTCCCGGCGTCGACCGGCAGTTCGGCCGGCCCCACCGCCACCAGCGCCCCGAGCTCGAGATCGTCGGGCAGCGAAGGCAACAGCGCCACGTAGTACGAGTCGACGACCGCGTCGACCACCGGGACGTCCCGGGAACCGCACCGCAGCCGGATGGTCGCCCGGACCTCGGAGTCGAAGCGCGGGTCATCGTGGTCGGCGCAGACCACCCGGTACCGATGATCGGGCTGCACACCGTGTTCGGCCAGACGGGCAGGCAACGACGTCGGGACGAACTCACCCTCGACCAACCGACGGAGAAAGGTGCTGCGTCGCGCGGCGAGCGACACCGCGTCCTCCTGCAGCACCGCGTTGATGACCGCCGAGTACGAGGTGGCCCAGTGCCACATCATGTCCTGCAGGTCGTCGATCACCTCGGGGCTCATGCCCTGCTCCGTCGCGCGGGCCCGAACGATCTTCGCGAGCAGGCGAGCACCCACCTGGATGCTGTGGGCGACCAACTCGAGCGGGATCTGCTGCGTCGACCACCTGCGGGCGAGTTCGGCGAGTTCGGTGGTGTTGATCTGCGGGGTGTCGCTGCGCACCTGGCGCAGGACGATGTGGAGAACGGCGCGGGTGTTGCGCTCGATCTCGTCTCGAGCGATCAGATCGTAGACCGGGATGCGCTTCCGATAGAGCGCGGTCAATTCCGCTGCCATCGAGTCGATCTCGCCCTCGGCGTCATCGACCAGCGAGGCGATGTGTCCGGCGACCTCGCGCTCCCGCCTGCCCGATGTGTCGTCGTCCACTCGCGTCACCCTCGACCGTTTCGTCATGCGTCTGCGCTGAGCCGTCGGATCTCCGGTGCCACCTTTCGGCTGCGGTGTGTGAACACCGAGGTCTGCAATGCGGCACGCGCGAGGAGCAGACCCCATCCGACACGAGGGTAGATCATCCGCGACGCGCGCCGCTCGATCGCCGAGACCAGATGCGGGGTGATGGCATCGACGGTGCTGACGGCCCCGAACGGACCGGGCAGCGCCCCCAGCAGTGCGGCGAACGCAGGTTGCGTCTCGAGCTTTCCGCTCACCATGGCCGTGTCGATCCACCCCGGGTGGAAGGACCCGACGTCGACACCGGTCCCCGACAGCTCGAGTCGTAGCGAGTCGGCGAACGCCTCGAGTCCTGCCTTCGCCGCGGCGTAGGCGCTGTGCCCGGGTTGGTGCGCGAACGAGGCCCACGAGCAGGTCATCGCGACGTAGCCTCTCGATGACAGCACCGCAGGCAGCGCGGCACGAACGATGTTGTGCGCGCCCACGAGATTGACGTCGATGACGCGTTGCCAGTCACCGTCGGCGAGCGAGTCGACGGGCCCGAACACCGACACACCGGCGTTGGCCCAGACCACGTCGATGCGTCCGTGGTCGGCGATCACCTCGTCGATGACCCGGGTGCAGGCCGCAGGGTCGGTGACGTCGAGGACGTAGGTGCCGACGTCGACGGGAATGTCCGCCGCGGCACGGGCCAGTGCGTCCGCATCGCGGTCGAGCAGGACGACCCGGGCTCCGCGTTCAGCAGCCATCCGAGCCGCCGCGGCGCCCAATCCACCGGCGCCGCCGGTGATCACGAGAACCTGGCCCGCCACGGGTGATGGGTTCATCGGTTCTCCTCGGATCGCGTCGGTAGGTCGATGATCGCGAGCGCCGATTCGGCGACACTGCCCAGGATCAGGTGCGATCCGCGGCGGACCACCGACGTCACCATCGAGTAGTCGACGCTCGACGACTGCAGATCGTGCACCACGCGTCCGTCGCGGTCGACAGCCATCACCCACGTGGTGTCGACCCCGGTACGCAGGTATTCCGGCAGCGCGTAGACCAGTCGCCGGAGGAACCCGGGAAGCGTTGCGAGCGTGTCGAACCGCCGGTCCCGTGGGTTGGCCACCGAGATCCAGATGAGATCACCGTCGGCCGAGATGTTGTCCGGGAAGCCGGGCAGGTTGTCGATGAGGACGTGGCCGCCTCGCTCGCCGTGGATGCCCAGTCGGAAGCTGCCGGATTCGGCCACCGCGATCCGCGACTCGTCGTCGTCGACTACGAGGCCGTTGGCGAAGTCGAGTCCGTCGACCAGAGTGCGGACGGTCCCGTCGGTGTCGCGAACCAGCAGGCGTCCGGTACCGGAGTGTTCGAGCAGGTCGGCGAGATAGTCCTCGAACGGGAACCGTCGGGTGGAGGTCGTGAAGTAGATCCTCCCCGATCGGGCACGCACCACGTTCGACGCGAAGTTGACCAGTTCGCCGTCGATCTCGGCGACCAGGACGCTGACATCGCCGCTGTCGACGTCGACCTGCAGCAGTCCGCGTTCGCTGTCGCAGACGAGCAGGGTGCGCTCGTCGACCACCGCGATGCCGAGTGGTCGGCCGCCGGTGTCGGCGATGGTCTCGATGGTCGGGGTCGCGTCGTCGCGCAGGGTGACGCGCAGAATTCGTCCGTCCTCGACGCCGGTGAGGATCCGACCTTCCGCGTCGAGACGCACGTCCTCCGGACCGCGCCCCGGCAGCTCCACACGCCGGAACCCGGTCAAGGGAAGTGCGCTCTCGGGTCGGCCGGCCCGCTCCGGTGTCGGCGGTGGCGTCCACCGTCGGGGCCGGAGCGTCGGGGCCGGTCGATGCGGTGCGGTGATCGGTGCGGCCGTTGTCGCCTCGTCTTGGACGACCGCCGCGACTGCTCCCGCCGACGACCACGGCGCGCCGTGACCCTCGTGGGCCAACGGATACGCGCGGCGCCCGGGTCCCGTCGCCGAGAGCGCCATGGCGGACGGTTCCACGCGGCGGTCTTCGAGCCCGTAGACCACGTCGACCGGACACGACACCGCCGACAAGCGGTCACCCAGGGGTGCGACGTCGACGTAGTGGTCGATGGCGCTGCTCTCGGCGACGAACTCACCCAGGGTCCGTGCCGCTAGATCGTCCACCGCGAACTGCGGGACCCGGCGACTCGGCGCGAACGCGGTCCCCAGGCCGCGGCGTAGTCGCGCGGGTGGGAGCACCGACCAGACGGCGGTGCCGAGCAGCGGCATCCGCAGCACGCGTTCGGAGACACTGCTCGCGGTGAGGCGACTGGCCACAGTCGGCGGGGTGGCGACGAGGATCAGCCGGTCGACCAGTGCGGGGAACTGTTCGGCCAGCGCCGTGGCGACGAGACCACCCCGGGAGTGCCCGACCACCGTCGCCGGTACCGAGTCGTTCGCGCGCATGAGCCGCGCGACGATCAGGGCGTCGTCGGCGATGGAGGCACCACCCACGAGATGTGGTGTCAGCGATCTCACCGTGTCCCCGAGCAGCTCCTCGACCCGCGTCCAGGTCGCGGGCGAGCCACCGAGTCCGTGCAGCAGAACGATGTTCGGGCGCGTCATGCCGGTTCGGTTGCCCGCAGTGCAGACACCTCGCGCTCGAGGGCGGGGACCGTCGACGATGCGCGCAGGCCCACCGCGATGTCCCAGAGGCGCCCGGTGAACACACCGCGAACCTTGTCGACCGCGGCCAACGCAGCAGGGACGTAGATCTTTCGGCTCCGGTTCTCGATGCCCGCCACGAACGCGGCGGCACAGTCGTCGACGTCGGTGACCACGTTGAACGGCCAGGGAAGACGCTGGATGCCCTCGCGTACGGCGTCGATCCGGTCCTGCGCCGCGTACATCGGGGTGCGGATCCACGCCGGGTGCGCGACGCCCACCGACACTCCCTTGTGGGCCACCTCGAGCCGCAGTGACCCGCCGAACCATTCGACGCCTGCCTTCGACGCGGCGTAGGCCGATCCGCCGGGGACGTTCTTCAACGCAGCGGCCGACGACACGAGCAGGATGTGTCCGCGCTGGTCGATCACATGCAGCAGCGTCGCGTGGACGGTCCGTATGACGCCGATGAGGTTGACCTCCACGGTCCGCGCCAGCGCATCGATGGGGGTGACCGCCACGGTTCCCGCCTCGGCGACACCGGCGTTGGCGACCACGATGTCGATGCACCCGTATTCGTCGATCACCGCGGCGACCGCGGACTCGAGTGAGGCGCTGTCGGTGACATCTGCGCGCAGGCCGAGGTGTCGGTTCCCGTTCGCATGCGGCAGGGCGTCCGCGGCCTGCGTGCTGTCGGCGCGGTCGAGGATCACCACGTGGGCGCCTTTGGCCGCCAACGCCGCCGCGGTCGCGGCACCGATCCCCGATGCGCCGCCGGTCACGACAGCGACTTTCCCTGCGACCGAGATCCTGGGGCTCATGGCTGTCCTCCTGCTGTTCGTGTCAGATGGTCTTCGGAGCGGAATGCCGTTGCCCGCCTGCGGTATCCGACGACTCCCGATGGCCACAGGTTGCTGTTGCGGCCGGTGGGGTCGAGGTACCAGCTCGTGCAGCCGCCGCTTGTCCACACGGTGCCGTCGGTGAGTCCGTCCACCTCGCGGGCGAAGTCGCGCTGGGCTGCGTCGGTGGGTTCGACCGTGGCCGCGTCGCGCTCGGCGCTCAATCGCATCGCCGCGTCGATGTAGCGCAGCTGCGACTCGAACATCATGATCACCGAGGTGTGTCCCAGGCCGATGTTGGGGCCGTGCATCAGATAGAGGTTCGGGAACCCGGCCACCGATGTCCCCATGTAGGCGCGCGGGCTCTCGCCCCAGTCTTCGGACAGGGTGTAGCCCTGGGGTCCGGTGACCGCGTCGGTGAGCGGTAGACGGCTCGTGTGAAAACCGGTCCCGAAGATGATGGCGTCGACCTCGTGCGTCACGCCGGCGGTGTCGACCAGTCCGTGCGCCGTGGCGCGGTCGATGCCGGTGGTCTGGACGTCCACGTTCGGTTGCGCCAGCGCCGGATAGTAGCTGTCGGAGATGAGAATTCGCTTACACCCCATCCGGTAGTCCGGCGTCAGCTTCGCGCGCAGGGCCGGATCGGACACCGCATGTGCGAGGTGCTCGCGCCCCTCCTTCTCCCCGATGGCCATCAGCCGCGGGTGCCGGAACGCCGCCAACTTGACCTCCCGTAGCGCGTAGACCTTCGCGCGACGCAGCTTCTGGACGCCGGGTATCCGTCGGGTGGCAGTGCGAATGCGACGTGAGATCGGCGCGTCGTTGCGGGGCATCACCCACGGTGGGGTCCGCTGGAACAGCGTCAACGACGACACGAGCGGCTGGATCTGCGGGACGAACTGGATCGCCGACGCTCCTGTGCCCACGACCGCGACCCGACGGTTCGTCAGATCCACCGAGTGGTCCCACTCCGCGGAGTGGAAGACCGGCCCCTCGAACTTGTCGAGGTCGGCGATGTCGGGGATGGCCGGGTCGGCCAGCGCGCCGGTGGCGAGGACCACGTGGTCGGCGGTCGAGGTGCCGCGTTCGGTCTCCAGGACCCAGCGCGACCGTGCGGTGTCCCAGGTGATCGAGTCCACCGCGCACCGGGTACGCAACCGGGGCAGCAGACCGTGGTCGCGGGCGACGCGCTCGAGGTAGGCGCGGATCTCTGACTGGCGCGCGAAGGTGTTCCGCCACTTCGCACTCGGCGCGAAAGAGAACGAATACAGCACGCTCTGCACGTCGCACGCCGCGCCCGGATAGGTGTTGTCGCGCCAGACCCCGCCCAAGGATTCGGCGCGTTCGAAGATCACCACACTCCCCTGATGATGGTGAGTCAGGCGGATCGCGGCGCCGACGCCGGCGAATCCCGACCCCACGATCGCCAGGATGTGGTGGTCGTCGCTCGTGGTCTCGGTGCGGGTCATGCGGGTTCTCCTTGCGATGAGGCCGTGGCGGGTCGGTCGGCCGCGGCCTGGGTTCGGATCGCCTCCGACCAGTCGCCCACCCACGTCGGGAGGGAATCCGGCAGCGCCACATCGACGTCGAGGGCGAGGACTTGGTCGGGAAGGACCGACTCACCGGTTCGATCCAGGTAGCGGATGGCGACGACGGCGGTTGCGTGAGTCCGCTCGCCGACGTGGAACTCCTGCTCGAAGTAGACGTTTCGGTCGTCGACGCCGATCAGTGCGGTGCGAACCTGATAGCGGGTACCCAGCGTCAGCGGTCGGCGGTAGCTGATGGTCTGTGCGACGACCACCGGGTGCCACCCTCGGGTCCGCAGACGACGCCACAGTCCGGTCTCGGACATGTAGGCGATCCGGGCTGCGTCGAGTATCGACAGGTAGCGGCCGTTGGTCATGTGCATGAGCAGGTCGAGATCGGACGGCAGCACGCGGAACGTGGCATCGAGTCGATCACCCACCCGTGCAGATCCGTCGGCCCGCAACGGCCTCATCGCGATGATCCATCGCACGGTCATCAACACGCCATCACTCCCCGCCAACCCGTCTCGGACACAGGGACAATGTTCGAGGACATGTGACGCCGTCGACAGGGACACACCGACACGATCGAACGGTCGACGGTGTGCACGTGCACACCGGACCCGCTCACGGCAGGTCGGGGGCATGACCGGTCAGGGTCGCGTCACGAGTCCCCGCACCACGTCGCCCAGCAGGGTCGACGGGACAACCCCGTCGTCGGCCAGGGCCTCGACGGCAAGACCGTTGATCAGTCCGAGCACCACGAACGTCATCTCCTCGGCCGAGATGTCGATGTGCACCGATGTTTCCGCCAGGACAGTCTCGATGCGCTCGGTGACCTGAGCCCGGACCGTCCGACGGTGCTCGGCGAACGCCGCCCGCCGTTCCGGGTCACGCATCGCCCGAGCCCAGTACTCGAAGAACAGCATCTGCCATTCACGGTTCTGTCCGATCGACGCCGTCAACCGCGCACTGAGCTCGTCGATCGCCTCGTCGACGGTTGAGGGCAGGTTGCCGAGAACCCCCACTGCGATGTCGGTACGCGCGTCGATCTGCTGTTGCAACAGCGCGTAGAACAGGTCGTCCTTGCCGCCGAAGTTGGAGTAGACCGCACCTTTGGTGAAGCCCGCCGCCTCGGCGATCGCGTCAACGCGAGCATCGGCGAACCCTTTCCCGGCGAACTCCAGGCGCGCGGCCTCCAGGATTCGCACGCGCACGTCCTCCCGCGACGGGCGCGAGAGCGCAGTTCGGTGGTTCGGCACCGGCCAAGCGTAACGGGCAACTACGATACTGTCGGTATCCAATACCTTTGGTATCGAGATAGAACCCCAACCGGCCAGGAGCCCGCATGCCGCACTTCGACGTACTCATCGCGCACGGAACCGTATTCAACGGTGACGACACCCCACCGCTGGTGGCTGATGTCGGCGTCACCGGCGACACGGTGACCGCGATCGGCGATCTCTCCGCCTCGACCGCGACGAGGACCATCGATGCGCGCGGGCGGTGGGTGATCCCGGGCATCCTCGACGTGCACACGCACTACGACGCCGAGGTCCTCACCAATCCTGGCCTCAGCGAGTCGACTCGGCACGGCGTCACCACGGTGGTCATCGGGAACTGCTCGCTGTCGACGGTGCACGGCGAACCCGACGACGTCGCGGACTGTTTCGCGCGTGTCGAGGCGCTGCCCTGGGATGTGGTGGCAGGTGCGGTGAAGGAACACAAGGTGTGGACCGACGCCGGCAGCTACGTCGAGCATCTCGATTCCCTGCCCCTGGGGGCCAATGTCGCCGCCTTCCTTGGCCATTCCGACATCCGTACAACGGTGATGGGACTCGACCGGTCGACCCGGGAATCGGCGACGCCTGCCGAGGTCGATCAGATGAGTGCGTTGCTCGGCGACGCGCTCGACCACGGCTTCGTCGGACTGTCTACCATCCGGAGCTCCTTCTCGAAGTTGGAGGGAACCCGGTGGCCCGCGCGACAGCTCCCGTCGACGTACGGCACATGGCGGGAATTCCGCCGACTCAACCGCGAGGTCCGCTCCCGCGGCCGCGTGCACCAGAGCACCCCGAACTTGACCCGACGCCTCGAGATCGCGAAGTACTTCGCACAGTCGATGCCGTTTCGTGGCCGCCCTGCCATGCGGACGAGCCTCATCTCCGCGGCCGACATCAAGGCCGACCGTTCGGTGATCAAGGCCGCAACCGTCAGCGCCCGCATCATCAACCGCGTCTTCGGCGCCGACTTTCGATGGCAGCATCTCCCGGTGCCGTTCGAGGTGTACGCCGACGGCGTCGATCTCGTCGTCTTCGAAGAATTCGGCTCCGGCACCGCGGCTTTGGACATCCGCGACGTCATGGAGCGCACCGAGCTGTTGAAGGACGAAGACTACCGCCGCTCGTTCCGCAAGGACATCGCCAAGCGCTTCGGACAGCGTGTGTGGCATCGCGATCTGGGTGACGCCTACATCGTGGCGTGCCCGGACGCCTCGGTGGTCGGGCGGTCGTTCGCCGACGTCGCCGGCGAACGCGGCATCGACCCCGCGGACGCACTGCTCGACCTCGCCGTCGAACACGGTACGGATCTGCGCTGGCGTACGGTGATCGCCAACGACCGCGATGACGAACTCGACTCTCTCGCGCGGTGCCCCGATGTTCAGGTCGGCTTCTCCGATTCCGGTGCGCATCTGCGCAACATGGCGTTCTACAACTTTGGCGTCCGGTTCCTCGAACGTTGTCATGCGCGGGCTTTCATGCCGGTGCACTCGGCAGTACACCGGCTCACCGGGGAACTCGCGGACTGGTACGGACTCGACGCCGGCCACCTACAGGTCGGGCGACGGGCTGATATCGCGGTCATCGACCCCGCCGGCTTCGACGGCTCCTCATCGGCCTACGCCGAGGCCGAACTTCCCGGCACCGGGGTGTCACGGATGGTGAACCGCAACGACTCGGCAGTGGCGGCGACCTTGGTGGGCGGTCAGATCGTGGCTGAATACGGCATGGTCGCAGCCTCATCGGAGTCATCACCACGAGCCGGACGCTTTCTCCGGGCCGCCACGCGCTGACCGCAGTGGACTAGAGCGAATCGCCGACGATCGTGTCGTCGCCCTGTGTCGCAGTGACCGCGTCTCCCCCGCTGCGTTTGGTCGAGTAGAGAACGCTGTCGGCGCGGGCGAGCATCATCCGAACCGCCTCGTCGGACGGCGGCCAACAATCGAGGACTGAAGTGCAGACCCCGATGCTGAGGGTCGGCGACTCGTCACCCGGACGTTCCGCAACCGCAGCCCGGACCCGCTGGGCGAGCACTGTCGCGGTGTCGGAGTCGACGTGGGCGATGACCACGAACTCGTCGCCGCCGAACCGCGCGAGCGCGTCCGCGTGGTCGCCGCAGACCGTGGACAGAATCCGGGCGACGTCGACGAGCAGTCGGTCGCCCTGGTGATGACCGTGGGCGTCGTTGAGCGGCTTGAACTTGTCGATGTCGGCCATGAGCAGGCTGACGGGCGCGTCCGACGGGTGGCGGATGACCGAGTGCGTGACCGCGGCGTGGAAACCACGTCGGTTCAGCAGGCCGGTCAACGGGTCGGTGAACGAGTTGCGGGCGTCGTTGCGCAGGAAAGTGATCGCGACCTGTCCGCCCACCAGACCTGCGGTGCAGACCGAGGTCTGAACGACCATCAACACCAGGGCCGTGACGACGTCGGTGTCGGTGGCGGCCAGGACGTAGCTGCCGGTCCCGATGACCACCGCCAGGACCCAGACGTTGTGGGCGATCATCACCTGCGGGCTGTGCAGGAACATGAGGTACAGCCCGGGCAGGACGTAGAGCGACAGCAGGGCCAGTGCGACGGTGCCGGTGGGCGCCGCGGCTGCCAGCGGCAGCCCGGCCAGCTCCCCGACGATCACGAAACCGAGCGACACCCGTTCGCTCGGCCACGGAAGCGGAGCCCACCACCACAGTGAGATGAGTGCGAACAGGACCACCGCGGTCCCGGCCCAGACGGTGACCGCGATCCCCTGGTCGCCGTCGATCAGCAGCGCTGCGCCGACGGCCGCCAACATCGCGTAGCCGACCGACACCAGCATCCGATCGAGCCGCAACCAGGCGTGGGACTGGGCGAAGGCGTGGACCCACGCGTATTCGAACGGCTGCTCGAGCCACCAGCGCAACAGCGCTCGGGACGATTTGTCCCGCATGGGTGCCGCACCGGGTCCAGGTGGAAGCGGATGCGGCAACAACGGCATAGCGGGCCCTCACCGGTGTCCACAGGTCGAACCCGTGGAGGATGTCTGATCTGCCTCAGCGTATGGCACACCCGACACGGGCCCGACGCCTCCTAGGACTTCACGCGGCAAGGAACCCGACCGGCGACGCGACGGCCCGGGTGGCCGTCGCGTCGGGGACTCAGACCAGCGACGCGGTCAGCCCACCGTCGAGGATGTAGTGGCTGCCGGTGATCCACGACGCCCGATCGGACGCGAGGAACGACACGACCTCGGCGATGTCCTGCGGCGTACCCAGACGGCCCTGCTTCGCGGCGATCAGATCCCCGAACGGGACCTCGGTGGCGGCCTCGAAGTCGGGGATGAGGCGGTCGACCATCTTGGTGTCGGCGAACCCGGGGCACACCGCGTTGACTCGCACCCCGGTGGGACGCATCTCCACCGCGGCCACACGGGTGAGCTGGATGAGCGCCGCCTTCGTCGCGCAGTACGACCCCAGCAGCGGGCTACCGCCGACGCCGGCCACCGAGGAGATGTTGACGATGTTCCCCTTCGATTCGATCAGCGGACCGATAGCGGCCTTCATCGCCAGGAACGGTCCGCGCACGTTGACCGCATAGATCTTGTCGAAGCTCTCGGTGGACTGTTCCAGCAGCGGCGACGACACCTCGATGCCGGCGTTGTTGACCAGCACGTCGAGACCGCCGAGGATCTCGACCCCCTGCGCGATCGCCGCCTGCACCTGGGCTTCGTCGGTGACGTCGCAGTTGGCCACACCGGCTGCACCGATCTCGGATGCGGTTGTCGTCGCAGCATCTTCGTTGATGTCGCTGATGACGACGCGAGCGCCGTTGGCGATGAAGAGTTCGGCGATGGCTCTGCCGATCCCGGATGCGGACCCGGTGACGAAAACCCTCTTGTCGTTCAGTTCGGTCATGATTTCTCAGTCCTTTCGATGGTGGGCACTGCGGTGTTGTTCGCCATGATGGTTCGGACCTCGGTCTTGAGGACCTTGCCCACCTTGGAGCGGGGAAGATCGATCCAGATCTCCACCTGCTTGGGTGCTTTGACGCTGCCGATCCGTTTCTTCACGAACGCGATGAGCTCGTCGGTGGTGGCGGTTTGGTCGGTCCGCAACTCGACGGCGGCGGTGACCCGTTCGCCCCACTTGTCGTCGGGGAGCCCGATCACCGCGCTCTCCTTGACAGCCGGGTGCGCGAGCAATGCCTGCTCGACCTCGGCCGAGTAGACGTTGAAACCTCCGGTGATGATCATGTCCTTCGCCCGGTCGACGACGTAGAGGAAGTTGTCGTCGTCGAGGTACCCGATGTCGCCGGTGTGGTGCCACCCGTACGCACTCACTTCGGCAGTGGCGTCGGGGTTCTGGTGATAGCCGTCCATCACGAGCGGACCGCGGACCACGATCTCGCCGCGCTCACCGTTCTCGACGAGCGCGCCCGCAGCGTCCATGATCGCCACCGTGGTCAGTGGTGTCGGCGTTCCCGCCGACCCCAGTCGTTCGGTGGCGATGCTCCCGTCGGGGCGGAAATGAGCTGCGGGAGCAAGGGTTGCGATCATGTTCGGCGCCTCGGTCTGCCCGAACAGCTGCCCGAGGACCGGACCGATACGGGTCAGCGCCTCGGCGAGACGCGTCGGCGACATCGGTGCGGCGCCGTACCAGAGGCATCGCAACGACGACAGATCGGTGGAGTCGAGAGCGGGATGATCCAGGACCCCGTAGATCACCGTCGGCGGCAGGAACGCATGCGTGATGCCGCGCCCGGCGATCAACGACAGGAACGTGCCGATGTCGGGAGCCGACATGATGACGACCTCACCACCGAGACTGAGAACGGGGAACGTCAGCACCCCGGCGGAGTGCGTGAGCGGCGCCAGCGCGAGATACCGGGGGCGATCGCCGAAGGGGTAGCTCATGAGCGCCGACGCGGTCGACGTCATCATGTTCTCCTCGGTGAGGCGAACACCTTTCGGTTTCCCGGTGGTCCCACCGGTGCCGGCCAGCATGGCCAGTCCCCCGGCCGGTCTGCGTCCCTCGTCGAGAGTGCTGTGATGCTCGGCCAGCCAATCCTCGAACGCCAGTGCGCCGTCGACCTCTGCGTCGAGGCACACGAGCCATTCCAGTTGCGGCAGTTGATCCCGGATGCTGTGCACGAGTCCGGCGAACGCACTCTGGAAGAACAAGAATCGACAGCCGAACAGGTCGAACAGCTGGCGATTCTCGTCGGCTTCATTCCGGGGGTTCACCGGACACCAGACCGCTCCCGCGCGGGAGATCCCGAAGACACACGTGAGTGCGAGGGGGTCGTTTCCCGAGAGCACGGCCACCCGGTCGCCGGTCTCGATACCATTGTGCTGCAACGCGGCCGCGATCCGAACCGTCTGATCGCACACCTCACCGTAGGTTCGCGTCACCGCGCCTGCGCTGAGACAGGGGGCGTCCCGACCGAGGGACGCTCCCTTGTCGAGGTAGTCGGACAGTTTCACCGACCGACCTCAGCTGTGTTCGGTGACAACGGGGTCGAGCACGAGACCGAAGGCCTTCAGCACGCCGAGCAGCTCGCGGTGACCGAACGCCTGGCAGCTCGAGGCGAATCCGACCGCCCGGGGCGGTGCCTGCAGCAGGTGCGACGCGGCGAAAGCGTTGAGCAGCGCGGTCTGCTTGTAGTTGCAGTTGCCGTAGATGACGCAGTGTTTGCGGCCGAGGGGACCCGAGGCGTAAACGGAGTCGAGCGAGGTGTTGATGCGCGGGTTCTCCCTCGGCGGGGTCTCGCTGCGGATCGACGACGAGATCGCGTCGATGATGCCGAACTTCTCGGCGTCGGACTTGCCCTCCATCTGCTCGAGCGCGGCCGCCACCATCTGCGGGACCCCGAGCATCAGCGGGCGGTTGATGACGCCACCGAGCGCACGGGCGTTGGCCACGCGCGGATCGTTCTTGAACCACACGGGGTGCGAGGTCCCGCCCCACGGCAGGGCCAGTCCCAGATCGTGCTGTCCGGGGACCACGACCTGGTAGATGCCGTCCTCGGCGGGCCACTCGACGTACTCGTTCTGCTCGAGGTAGTAGGCCTTGGAGAACGCCGCGTTGGTGAGGATGGTGTTGGTCGAGGCGACGGTGGGGTGCCCCTTCCAGAAGACCTCGATGTCGAGGGTGTCGAGACCCGGGGTCTCCAGGCAGATGTTGGCCGCGATCTCGCCGATGCTGTACATCTGCGCCAGTCCCGGCGTGAAGACGAGGCTCTGACCGGCGAACTCGGCGCCGTAACGCTGTTCCGCGGCGATCATCCAGTCCTGCTCACCGTTGGTGTCGGTGTAGTGGGCGCCGATCTCGAGACAGGCCTGCGCGACCTCGTGGCCCCACCGCGAGAACGGGCCGACCGTGTTCAGCACGACCGTCGCTCCGCGGAACGCCTCGACCAGCGCGGCCGTCGTGTGTTCGACCTCCACGATCTCGTGATCGACGGTGTCGATCCCCGGGACCGCACCGACGACCTCGGTCAGTCGAGCGTGATTCCGGCCGGCGGCGAGGAACGGGATGTTGTATTCGCGCAGGTACTCGCAGATCAATCGGCCGGTGTATCCCGACGCTCCGTAGACGACGACGCGCTTGTCGGTAGGCATGTGCTGAACCCTCTCGTTGTGTGTTGTGGGCCACAGTAGGTCTGTTTTTGGACAGACGTCAAGAAAAATCTTGACGAGTGCCCAATATTCGTTTTGGGCCCTGCGGCCGTACACTGAGACCCGCGCTACCCACCCACGACCTGCGACGAAAGGATCCGACGTGACACAAGTCGTCGATCCGCGCGCTCGCATCGAGCTGCGGGCGCGGGACAAGTTCCAGGCCAAACGCACCGAGTTGGCGCAGGCCACGCTGCACACGCTGGCCGAGCTCGGCTACGCGCGGACGTCGCTGCGAGAGATCGCGCAGAACTCCGAGTACAGCCACGGGGTCCTGCACTACTACTTCTCCGACAAGCTGGACCTGTTGTCGCAGGCCGTGTCGCTCTACGAGGCCACCTGCGTCACCCGGTACGACGAAGCAGTCGAGGCGGCCACCAGTGCCGAGAAGTTGTTGGCCGACTTCGAGAACGCCTACTTCCACACCCTCGTGGCGGACGCGAAGATTCATCGCCTCTGGTACGACCTGCGCAATCAGAGCCTGTTCGAGGCGTCGTTCCGTTCCGAGGTCCTCGACATCGAGGGCCGGCGCGAGGCCATGATCTGGCGCGTCGTCGTCCGCTACTGCGAGTTGAGCGAACAACGCACTGCCGCAGTCGATCAGGGTGTCGCATACATGCTGCTCGACGGGATCTTCCACCGCGCTCTGCTGGCTCATTTCGCGGGTGACGCGGACGTCGTCACCGAGGGCCGCGCACAGCTGCGGGCGGCGTTCGCGATCTTCCTCGCCGACGACTGAGCACCTCCGGCCGCCGACGCCGCAGCTAGTGTCGATGTCATGTCGTTGCTCGACCTGCTGAAGAGTTCGTTACCCGCTGATCGCCTGGTTCTCGACCCGGACGTCGTCGCGACCTACCACCATGACGAGGCGGAATGGGCTCCGTACGGCGCTCCGCTCGTGGTGGTCCGCCCGCGCGCTGCCGACGAGGTCCAGGCGGTGGTGCGTGCCTGCCTCGCCCATGAGACGCCCGTCGTCACCCGCGGTGCCGGCACCGGATTGTCCGGCGGCGCCAACGCCACCGCGGGGTGCGTCGTGATCGCGCTCGACGGGATGAACTCCATAGTGGAGATCGACCAGCTCGAGCGGTACGCCGTGGTCGAGCCGGGCGTCATCAACGACGACCTACGGACGGCGTGCGCCGAGCACGGCCTCTGGTACCCACCGGACCCGGCGAGCTCACCCTGGTCGACGATCGGCGGCAATGTCGCCACGAACGCCGGTGGTCTGTGCTGCGTCAAGTACGGCGTGACACGCGACTACGTGTTGGGGATGCAGATCGTCACCGGCACCGGCGATCTCGTCCGTCTGGGACACAAGACGGCCAAGGGTGTGGCCGGCTACGACCTCGCCGGGCTGATGGTCGGCTCGGAGGGCACGCTCGGGATCATCACCGAGATCACGGTGAAGCTGCGACCGCTACAGGACCCGCAGCGCACCGTGGCCGGCTACTTCGATTCCATCGTCGACGCCGGTCGCGCTGTGAGTGCCGTTGCCGCAGCGGGATTGACGCCGTCCGCGCTCGAACTCATCGACCGCCAGTGCCTGCTCGCCGTGGATGCGTGGAAGAACATGGGGTTGTCGGTGGATGCGAACGTCGTGCTGTTGGGCCGCGTCGACACGCCCGGATCGATCGGCGACCAGGAAGCAGAGAAGATGCACGCCTGCTTCTCCGAGGCGGGCGCGACGTGGGCCGCGGTCTCGACCGACGCCGAGGAGGCCGACGCATTGTTCGCCGCTCGGCGACTCGCCTATCCCGCGATGGAACGCCTCGGACCTGTGCTCACCGAGGACGTCTGCGTCCCCAAGAAGCATGTTCCGGAGATGCTCTCGAGGATCGAGCAGATCGGCATCGAGTTCGGGACCACGATCGCGAACATCGCGCACGCCGGCGACGGGAATCTGCACCCACTGCTGATCACCCCGCACGGCGACGACGAGGCCCGAGCGCGCGCTCAAGCGGCGTTCGCGACGATCATCGACGCCGCACTCGA
Source organism: Williamsia maris (assembly GCF_024171815.1). Classification (GTDB taxonomy): domain Bacteria; phylum Actinomycetota; class Actinomycetes; order Mycobacteriales; family Mycobacteriaceae; genus Williamsia_A; species Williamsia_A maris. Next base: position 912,644 of record NZ_JAMTCJ010000001.1, read on the forward strand.
ACTCGGCGGGACGGTGACCGGCGAACACGGCGTCGGGCTGTTGAAGAAGGACGGCCTGGTCCAGGAACTCGACCCCGTTGTCCTGAGCATGCATCGCGCCGTGAAGGCTGCGCTCGATCCGCACGGGATCCTCAACCCGGGCAAGGTTTTCAGCTGAGCCGACACCTCGGCTCGACGATCCGTCCGGTCACAGGGGTGCCAGACCGATCATCCTGCGGTCCGAGGAGAAGATCCACCCGTCGCCGTAGGCCTCGGCCGCACCACCGGACGAGAACGTATCGGGGTCGGGGTCGATGGCCGAGAACGGTGCGGTCCATCTCGTGCGGCCGCTTCGGATGTCGAACGCGGTCAGAGCACTCCCGTCGTTGCCCAGGACAACGGTGCCTGCGGAGGCGAGGGGTTGGAAGTGCTCGGTCTTGTCGTTGCGCCACCTGCGTTTTCCGGTTCTCAGGTCGATGCCCGTCTCGCTCACATCGCTGTCACGCAGGTAGACGGTGTCGGCGGCGATCGCCGTCACCGCGCCGATGTCCTGCCCGGCGACAAGATCTTTGCCGGCCCACAGACGCTTGCCGGTGGAACGGTCATAAGCAGCATCGCCCAGGAGAACCGGCGCGTCCGCATCGTCCTCGTCGTTCTGGTTGCTGACCCGCTGCACGGCCGTGCTCCTCGTACTGGCGAGTACCTTTCCGTCCGGCCCGCGCAGGACCTGCTCCGAGACCTTTCCACCGGTGCTCCCATCAGTGTTCGACTGCACCAGAACACCACCGGGCGCGAGACGCGCATCCTGCACGCGGTAGTCGCTGGTGCGCCACAGTTCGGCGCCCGACCCCGCGGCGAACTGCGCCATCTCCGAACCCGTCCGTACCAGGCCGACGCCATCGATGACGGTGAGGACGTTGTCGGTCTCGTAGATGCCTTCGTAGTCGCCGCCGATGTCAAAACCGTGCGTCCAGTTCGACGACACGTCGGAATACGAACCCGAATGCACTCGCACATCGTTTTCGTCGAGACTTCCCTCTGCGACGTAAAGGGTGTCCGACGTGGTCGTCAGACCGAACACGTTCTCGGCTATCGGACGGCGAGCCGTCAGGCCGGAGTCGATCTCGTAGGTGACGATCGTGCTGCCGGTGCCACCGCCGATCGCGTAGCAGTAAAGCTTTCCGCCGAGTGGTGTCGGGCTGCATTCCTCGATGTCGGCTGCGGGCGCTTTCCAACGCACGCTTCCGTTCGCGGGGTCGATCCCGAGCATGACGGCATCGCCGAGAACGTATTGATCGGTGGGGCTTCCCGCGATCGTCAAGAGCGTGTCGCCGGCGAGCAGGAGCCCAGGGTTGCCCGACCGGTAGGACGCTCCCCCGCGTGGATCAGAGAATTCGCCGAACGAGCGGCCGAGATACGTCGCGGCATCGAGTGACCAGGCGACGCCGGGTGCGTCGGTGTGCGTACCAGCACCCGCTCTGACCGAACTCGATGTCGGCGATGAGCGGTCCATCACCACGACCACCGCCGCGGTGACCGTCACAACCGCGGCCACCGCAGCAACTATGAGGGCCCAGGTGCTCTTCTCGCGGACTCTCACAGCTCCAATCCCGGAGTGAGCGCGATCTCCTCGAGTTCCGCAGGCGGCAGCGCGGGCGCAAACGACGAGCGAGAGACCACTGCGACCTGATTGCCGTTCGGCCTTGTCACAATGACGGTCGTGGACATCTCCGACTGTGCGGCTCCCGGATCGTCGATGGGCGCGGTCGAGTAGAAGCTACGCGACATCGAGATGACTGTGCCGTCACCGAGTCGTCGAATCGAGGTCCGCTCCCCTGAGGTCGGATCGGGTCGCTCTTGGGCGGGCGGCGATTGGCCGCCTGCGATCGAGATGTCGAGTCGTGGCAACGAACCCGCCGCCGGGACCGTGGTGCACAGGCCGTTGTTCGTCGAACCGCTGATCTGCAGCGGAGGCGGCCGGCGGTCGCGGAAATCGATGGTGGCGAGGACGCGGTCCAATCTCGCGGCTTGCTCGCGAGTCACTTCTGGTCCGTCTGCGCCTCCGTAGTACGCAAGGCATTCGTCGCGTGGTGCGGGCGTTCCGGCCGGTACGGCAGTACTGACGCGAAGCCCGGGATCGCCGGCCATACGGACCAGATCGTCGATGGCGAGCGGTATCTTGCCGCTGTTCTGCTTCTTGTTGTCACCGTAGGCGTCGTCGGCGATGGCCTGAATCCATGACCCGTCGCCCGCGTAGGCGTACGCCGAACGTCTGTTGGTGCGGACGCCGTTGATCTCCTGCCAGGTGTCATGCACGTCGACCACGGTGGCGTCGGACAGCACGCGACGCGCGTCGAGCTGTCCCGCCACGCAGGGCGGCACCTTCGCGGAGGTTTTCTGCACCACCACCTGCAGGCTCCCCCGGGCATCACCGTTTGTCACCGACCCGTAGGCGTTCGTCGACCCCATCGGGTCGGGGTCACCGAAGTCGGTGATGGGCTGGAAGACCAACGACTGCGACTCGGTCGCGAACTGAAGCTCGGCCCCCGCCGGCAGGAGTTGCCTCAGCGCATCCGACATCGCCGTCGCCTTGGGTCCGGTGAACCACGGGAACCGGGGGTTGTCGTACGAGGGCTCGCCGGTGGTGAAGCTCGACGTGATCTTGCCGTCCCCGGTGTCGGGCACCTCGACCGTGTCGCACCCGGGGATGGGCGCCTTGGGATCGAACGGTTCGTCGACCACCCTGTTCTCGGTGGGGGCGGCAGCACTGGACGGCACATCACTGGATGATGGCGGGGCGGTCGTCAGTTCCGACTCCGGTCCGGGTAGCAGCAGGCCGACGATCACCACCGCCACGGCGATCACCGACACGGCGATGAGTCCGTACGTCCACACGCGTTTCGTGCGGGAAGGCGTGGGTTCGTCCGCCGGTTCGTCACGCTCGGGATCGGTCACGGACGCCATGTCGTACATCTGATCAGGAACGTTACTTACCGGGAGTATTTTCCCGGTTCTGGCAATTCGCACGGCGAAAAACCCCGGGATTCCGGGGGTGGTGTGCTGCACACTGGCCGGATGCTGTTGACCATCTCCGCGGAACGATCACCGTCCCTGCCGACGCCGGCCGATCTCGGCTACCTGCTGCACAAGCACCCGGATCGTGTCCAGCCGTTCCCCGTCTACGGCGGGACCGCCCACGTGTTCTACCCGGAGGTCAGTGCCGAGCGGTGCACGGCGGCTCTGGTGCTCGAGGTCGATCCGGTGGCGTTGGTCCGCGGTCGATCGGGATCGCGGGACGGGTTCGCACTGGGCCAGTACGTGAACGACCGGCCCTACGTCGCGTCCTCGCTGTTGTCGGTGGCCATGGGCAAGGTGTTCCGCTCCGCGCTGGGCGGCCGCTGCCCGGGACACGAGGCCCTGCTGGCATCCGACCTACAGCTCACGGTCACCGTTCCCGCGGTTCCCGGAGATCCTGATCTGTTGCGGCGGTTGTTCTCCCCCATCGGCTGGGAGGTCACAGCCTCCGAGATCGAGCTGGACGCGACGCGACCGGAATGGGGTGCCGCTCCGGTGGTGTCGTTGACGCTGAACGGATCTCACCGCCTGGCGGACGCCCTGAGTCATCTCTACGTGCTGCTCCCGGTGCTCGACGATGCGAAGCATTACTGGGTCGACGACGACGAGGTGGACAAGCTCGTCCGGGCGGGCGGGGGCTGGTTGGCGACCCATCCCGATCGGGATCTGATCACCCACCGCTACCTGGCCCATCAACGTGGCCTGACCGACGCCGCCATGGCACGTCTGATCGACCTGGACGACCGTCCCGTCGACGAGGCGCTCGAGGACCACGACACCGCGCCGTCCCGGCCGCTGGTCCGCATCCGTCATGACGCGGTGATCGACGTCGTGCACGGATTGCAGCCCGCCTCGGTCGCCGACCTCGGGTGTGGGTCCGGAGCGCTTCTCGGATCGCTTCTCGAGATGCAGGGCATCACGAGGGTCATCGGGACCGACGTGTCGGACACGTCGTTGCGCAAAGCGGCGAAACGTCTGCACGTCGAGCAGATGACGGAGCGGCAGACCGAGAGGTTGTCGTTGTGGTTGTCGTCCCTGCAGTACGAGGACGAGCGACTGGCAGGCGTCGACGTGGCCATCCTGATGGAGGTCATCGAGCACATCGATTCGGCGAGGGTACCGGCGGTTGCCGCGAACGTGTTCGGGGCGATGCGGCCGGGTCACGTCGTGCTCACCACCCCGAACGTCGAGCACAACGTGCGGTATCCGCAGCTGTTCGACGGCGGCCTGCGGCACGCCGATCACCGGTTCGAATGGACGCGTGACGAGTTCGCCGGGTGGGCGAGCCAGATCGGCGACACCTACGGCTACGACCACCGACTCCTCCCGGTGGGCGACGACGATGGCGGTATCGGTCCACCGACACAGATGGCGATCTTCAGTCGGCGCAGCGGGTCTGGAGATTCTCGATGACCGAACTCGCGATCCCGGAACTGTCGCTGGTCCTCCTCATCGGGACCAGCGGATCAGGAAAGTCGACCTTCGCCGCAACGCATTTCGCGGCCTCGGAAGTCGTGTCCAGCGACGGCTGTCGGGCCATGGTGTCCGACGACCCCGACGACCAGGGCGCCACGAAGGACGCCTTCGATCTACTGGAGTACATCGCGGCCAAACGCCTCGCTCGCGGACTGCTGACGGTCGTCGATGCGACCAACGTCCAGGCGTCGGCCCGTCGGTCATTGCTGGCCGTGGCGAAGGAGCACGATGTCCTGCCCGTCGCCATCGTCTTGGACCTGCCGACCGAGGTTTCTCGCACCCGCAACGCATCTCGGGCGGACCGCGATTTCGGATCACACGTCATCAAGCGTCAGCACGACCAACTGCGTAGGTCGATGCGCGGCCTGAAGCGTGAGGGTTTCCGAACCATCCATGTGCTCGACACGGTCGACTCGGTGGCCGAGGCCTCGATCGCTCGGACGCGACTGTTCAACGACCGCAGAGACGATCACGGACCGTTCGACGTCATCGGGGACGTCCACGGCTGCCGCGAGGAGTTGGAGCAACTCCTCGGTCGCCTGGGCTACACGGTCGATCGCGACGACCGGGGACGGGCGGTTGACGCGTCGCATCCGGACGGACGGCGGGTGATGTTCGTCGGCGACCTGGTCGACCGAGGCCCCGACACGGTGGGGGTGCTCCGTCTGGCCATGGGAATGGTCGAGAACGACCACGCCCTCTGCGTGTCGGGCAACCACGAGGCGAAACTGTCACGTGCTCTGGGCCGTAGAGATGTGACACCGAGCCACGGACTGCAGGAGACCCTTGACCAACTGGCAGGCGAGCCGGACTCCTTCGTGGCCCGGGTCCGTGATTTCTGTGACGGTCTCGTCGCCCACTACCTGCTCGACGACGGCCGATTGGTCGTCGCGCATGCCGGGCTGAAGGAGAAGTACCACGGGCGCGCTTCCGGTCGTGTTCGGGCGTTCGCGCTCTACGGCGACACCAGCGGCGAGACGGACGAGTTCGGGATGCCGGTCCGCTATCCGTGGGCAGACGACTACCGCGGTTCGGCGACCGTGTTGTACGGGCACACACCGGTTCCCGAGCCGGAGTGGGTGAACAACACGCTCTGCCTCGACACCGGGTGTGTGTTCGGTGGGAGTCTGACCGCGCTGCGGTATCCGGAACGCGAGCTCGTGTCGGTGCCTGCCACCGCGATCCACTACGCGCCGGTGCGGCCACCGGCACCGCCGGAACGTGACCCCGAGGTGTTGAAGCTGTCCGACGTGATCGGTCCGCGCGTCCTCGAGACCGAGCACATGGGTCGGATCTCGCTGCGCGAGGAGAACGCGGCAGGAGCGCTGGAGGTGATGAGCAGATTCGCGGTCGCGCCGGGCGATCTGACCTACCTGCCGCCCACCATGTCCCCGGTCGACAGTTCGTCGCGTGTCGATCTGCTCGAGCACCCCGACGAGGCGTTCGCTCACTACTACAAGCGAGGTGTCGAACGCGTCATCTGCGAGGAGAAGCACATGGGATCGCGCGCCGTCGTGTGCGTCAACCGCGACGGATCGGGGGTGATCCACTCGCGTACGGGACGAGCGTTCTTCTCCGACGCGATGCAGATCGCTGTCCTGGGCCGGGTCGCCGATGCCGTTGCGGCCGCTGGTGTCTGGGCAGAGCTGCAGACCACGTCGCTGCTGCTCGACACCGAGATCCTGCCGTGGACCGCGAAGGCCGAGGCCATGGTCCGCAGCCAATACGCACGGGTCGGGGCCGCGGCGACCACATCGCTACCCGCGGTGGTGGACGTGCTCGAGATGGCCGCCGGCCGAGGTGCCGGCGTGGACGATCTGCTCGACCGCACCCGGTCGCGGCTCGGCAACGCCGAACTGTTCGTCGAGTCGTACCGACGCTACGTACGCCCGATCGACACCGAGCTCGGTGTGCAGATCGCGCCGTTCCAGATCCTCGCCGCCGACGGCGCCACGTTCGAGAACCGGGACCACGAGTGGCATCTCGCCGTCGCCGACCGGCTCGTCGACGCGGACCCCGAACTGTTCCGGACGACGCGTCGCACCGTCGTCGACACCGGCGACGAGGCGTCCCGTGCAGACGGCGCGGACTGGTGGACGGCGCTCACCTCCGGCGGCGGCGAGGGCATGGTGGTCAAGCCACTCGCCAACCTCGTCCGCGGACCGAAGGGGCTGAACCAACCGGGCCTGAAGGTTCGCGGACGTGAGTACCTGCGCATCATCTACGGCGCCGACTACACCGACCACGACTCCCTCGCTCGTCTCAAGCAGCGCAATCTGGGCCAGAAGCGGTCGATGGCGCTGCGCGAGTACGCACTCGGCCTCGAGTCGCTGCGGAGGTCGATATCCGGCGAACCGGTGTGGCGAATCCATCAGTGTGTCTTCGGGATCCTGGCCATGGAGTCGGAGCCGGTCGATCCTCGGTTGTGACGGCCGGACGGTCAGCCGACCACACGCTCGGCGTGTTCCCAGTGCGCCTTGCGGATCTCGCGTTTGAGGATCTTTCCCGCCCCGGACATGGGGAGCTGGTCGAGGACCTCGACGCTGCGGGGAATCTTGTAGTTGGCTATCAGCGTCCTGCAGAACTCGCCGAGTTCGTCGACGTCCACCGTGGCGCCCGCGGCCAGGACGACAGCAGCATGGATGCGCTCGCCCCACCGATCATCGGGGATCCCGACGACGGCGACCTGGGCCACGGCAGGGTGTTTCGCGATGGCGTTCTCGACCTCGATCGAATAGACGTTCTCGCCGCCAGTGATGATCATGTCCTTGATGCGGTCGACGACGAAGACATATCCACGCTCGTCGAGGTAGCCGGCGTCGCCGGTGTGCATCCACCCGTTCCGCAGCGCGGCGTCGGTCTCGGCCGGCCGGTTCCAGTAGCCGGTCATGACGTGGTCGCCACGGACGACGATCTCCCCGACCTCGCCGTGGGGCAGGTCGTTGTCGTCGAGGTCCACGACACGCAACTCCGAGTGCGACGCCGGACGTCCGCAGGACCGGGTCAGTGCGGGATCGTCGTGGTCGTCGGCGGTGAGAAGGGTTGCGACCGGGGCCAGTTCAGTCATCCCGTAGGCCTGGGTGAACCGCGCGTTGGCGATGACCGACCGCGCCTTGGTCAGAACGGTCTCGGAGATGGGCGATGCCCCGTACATGACGTGCCGCATGCTCGACAGGTCCGCGGTCGCCGCCTCGGGAGCGTCGATCAGCATCTGGATCATGGTCGGGACCAGCAGCGCGTCGGTGACGCCGTGCTTCTCGATGGCCTCGATGACGCCGGTGGGCGTGAACGACGGCACCATCATGTGCACCGACCCGGTCAGGTTCCCCATGTTCCAGGCGGCGATGTCGGCCAGGTGGAACATCGGCGCGGCGTGCATCAGGACGCCGCCCCGGCCCAGGATGTCGGTGGTCACCAGGCTGCCCGTCGCCGAGGTCAAACAGGCGCGGTGCGAGAGCATCACGCCCTTGGGATCGCCGGTGGTGCCGCCGGTGTAGAACACTCCGTACAGGTCGTCACCTCCACGGCGCGCGTCGTCGACGGGCTCGGCATCGGCGAGCAGTTGCTCGTAGTCGAGCATCCCGTCCGGCGTCATCCCGTCGCCGCAGTAGATGAGCGTCGACAGGTTCGGGGCACGCCGCCGCAGGTCCACTGCGACCGGGGCGAAGTTGTCGTCGATGAGCAGGACGTCGGTGCCGCAGTCGGCGAGTGAGTAGGCGACCTCGGCGACGCTCCAGCGCACGTTGACCGGGTTGACCACCGCGCCCGCCCACGGCACCGCGAGCAGCGCCTCGTGGTACCGGTCGCTGTTGAGGGAGAAGATGCCGACACGGTCACCCTCGGTGATCCCGATCCCTCGGAGCGCACCTGCGAGCCGGGCCACCCTGTCGATGGTCTCGGCGACGGTTCTCGTCCGTCCCCCGTAGATCGTCGATGTCCGCGTGGGGTCGCACTGTGCCGAACGGTGCAGCGCCTGGGTGATGTACATGCGACGATCTCCTCGCAATCGAGACGGTCACGTCTTGTGAATACCAGCATGTGTGACCGGGACAACAGCATGACGCTTTCTGTTCTGTTCGGTCAAGGTGCGTGGGAGATTATGTGAATATCGATTCTCCCCGTCAGGAGCACACCATGACAACGCCCAGTGGGGCTCGGTCGGTGAAACGGCCCGCCAACCGACGCGCACTCATCGCCGCCGCGGCAGCCGAGCTGTTCGCCTCCGAGGGGTACGAGCACGTCTCGATGGGCGAGATCGCCGAGGCCGTCGCCGTCGGCCCGTCCGCGTTGTACCGACACTTCCCGGGCAAGTCGGAGCTGCTGGCAGTGGTGATCGACGACATCGCCACCGACCTGGAGACGATCAGCACCGATCACGACACTCTCGCCACCCTCGTCGGACGCCTCGTCGAGTTCGCTGTCGACCACCGCGACGCAGCCGTGTTGTGGCAGCGGGAATCCCGCCATCTCCCTCCGGAGGTGAACGTTCCTCTCCAGGCCCGACTGCAGAGCGTCTCCGACAATGTGGGTCAGACCATTCGGGACCATCGACGCGGGCTCGACGCCGACAGCGCCCACGTCCTGGCTACCGCGACGCTCGGCGTCATCCTCAGTCCGGCGTTCCATCAGACCGACATGGACCGCGTCGAGTTCATCGCACTGCTGACCGCGATCGTCGGCCGAGTGCTGCATGTCGACGTGCCGGCGACAACCGCGCCGCCGTCGAGCGGATCCGAGAGACTCGTGCGGGCGTCGCGACGCGAGCAGATCATCGCCGCCGCGCTGCGTCTGTTCGCCGAACGCACTTACGCCAGTGTCGGGATGGAGGAGATCGCCGCGGCCGCGCATGTGGCCGTGTCGACGGTCTACCACCAGTTCCCGGGCAAGGCGGAGATCCTGGCGACGGCTCTGCAACGTGGCACGGGATATCTGCAGATCACGCTCGACTGGACCCTCGACACCGCCGGCGATCATCGCGAAGCGCTGACTCGGCTGGTCCGCGGCTACTCCCGTTTCGCGATGCAGCATCCGGAGCTGATCGACGCGCTGATCACCGAGATACGCAGCCTGGACGCGGCATCAGCACGCAATGCCACTGTGGCACAACGCGAATATGTCGCCGAGTGGACCGGGCTGTATCGCCACGAACACCCTGGCGTGAGTCCGGCCGCCGCGACGGTCACCGTCCAGGCGGCGCTGATGATCATCAACAACCTCGCTCGAACCGCGGCATCTCGTGATCGGGCCGACGCCGACAACGTCGCCGCGACCCTGGCCGCGGCAGCGTTGGAACTGACTCCGGTGACGTCGGTTCAGGTCCAGTAGAGCAACTGCGCTTGCGGCAGAACCGATTCGAGTTCGTCGACGAACCAGGTCCGCATCGCCGATATGGTCTCGCGCGGGTAGACGTACTTCACCCCGCCGAATTTGTTGCGCTTGGCCGTGCGGGAGTCCTCGTCCATCTCCAGCTTCGTCGCCGGATACCAGCTGAGCAGAACGTCCTTACTCGACGGGGTGAAGCGGTGGGTGATGATCTCCACGGTGAGGTCGAGGTCGGGGACATCGCGCAGGGCGTCGGCGACATCGGCGAGCAGACGACCGTACTGGTCGCGCCATCCCGGGATCGGCATGATCGGCGCGATGGTCAACCCCACCCGATACCCGGCGAACGCCAGGCGCCGCAACGCCTCGATCCGCGCCGGCATGCGAGCAGTTCCGCCCTCGAAACGGTTGGCGATGTCGTCGGCGTTGACCGACAGTCGCACCCGGGTGCGTCGCCCGTGGTCGATGGTCAGCAGATCGGTGACGTCATCGAACTTGGTGGTGAACCGCAGCGACACCCCGTCGCCGTAGGTACCGGCCCCGACTCGCGCGATGGCCTCTCCCAGAGACCCGGTGACGTGCTCGATGCCCAGCGGGTCGGTGTAACAGGACAACTCGAAGGTGGTGCCCTCGTGGCCGCGCTCCGCGGTCCCCGAGGTGATGGTGCCGCGACCGGCGTGGGTGCCGATGCCGTCGAGGACGTCGTCGATGTTCGCGTAGACGCGGGTGATCGGCGGCCCCGACAGCGACCCGGCGAGATAGCAGTACTGGCAGTGGGCGGGGCACCCCTTGGCCAGGTCGATGCGCCAGTCCGCACTCGGTGGGATGGGCTGTGGTTTCAGCGCGCTTGCCGGTGCCACCACGACGGCGAGGGTCTTCTTCGCGAGCGCGTAGGTCTGCCGCTCGGATTCGCCGCGCAACCCGGTCAGTCGATCCCCGGACATGACGTCGATGTCGGAGACCCCGGCCGCTTCGCACCGCCGGATGATCTCGGCGGTGTGCGGGTACTCGGCGGCCGACCGCGTGATCAGGACCCTCGCCGGGGTCCAGACACGGGTGGGGGCCACCAACATTTCATCCACATGGGTGAAACAGCGCGAGGCCGATGATGCTTCCCGAAGACAACGCGAGCAGGCGGGGCCCCGTCACCGCGCGCCCCTCATGACTCCTCGGCTTCGACGGGGTTGCCGAATGCACGTCGGGACACCCGCTGCCAGGCACGCCAGGTGTCCAGCCGTTCCCGGTAGAGCGCCTCGATCTCGTCGAACACCCGACCGAGGATCAGTCGGGCCGGGGGCTCCGCGGCATCGACGAGGTCGAGAATCGCCGACGTGGTGGCGTCCGGGTCGCCGACCACGAAGTCGTTGGCGAGCTGCGCCCGCACTGGCTCGTAGGCGTCCGACGGTGCGCTCTGACGCGAGCCACGTGAGAGCCAATCGGTGGCGTAGGGCCCCGGCTCCACACACGTCACGCGGACGCCGAACGACTCGACCTCCTGGCGTAGCGACTCCGAGATCCCCTCGAACGCCCACTTCGACGCGTGGTACGCACCGATGCCGGGAAATGCCCGCACCCCACCCTCACTCGAGATCTGCAGGAGCCGGCCACCTCCTTGCCCGCGCAGCACCGGCAGCACCGCCTGGGTGACCCACACCGCCCCGAAGAAGTTGGTCTCCATCTGCGCCCGCAGCTCGTGCTCGGTCAGTTCCTCCACCATCCCGAAGTGGCCGTAACCGGCGTTGTTGACGACCACATCGATCCTCCCGAAACGTTCGCGGGCGTCGGCCACCGCGCGAAAGACCGCGTCACGATCGGTGACATCCAACCGAAGGGGGTGGACTGCGTCGGGATACCTCTCGACGAGGTCGTCGAGGGACGAGACGTCACGCGCAGTCGCCGCGACCCGGTCCCCTCTCCCCAGGGCGCCCTCCGCCCAGAGTCGGCCGAAGCCGGTCGAAGTGCCGGTGATGAACCAAACCTTGCTCATGTGTGTCTCCTCTCGCACTCCACACTCCCGTCGCCGCTCACCTGCCACAAGCGAATGTCTGGCATATGAGCCATTCCGTTCCGGCATCATGGCGATATGGATCTCGACGTTCATCCCCAGCTGTTCCGCGCGTTACGCGCGGTGCTCGACAACGGATCGTTCACCGCGGCGTCGGAGTATCTCGGATACACCCAATCCGCGCTGTCGAAACAAATCGCCGCTCTCGAGGACGCCGCCGGCACGCAACTGTTCGAGCGTGGGCCTCGCGGAGTGCGTCCAACGCCTGCGGCCCTCGCACTGGGACGTCGAGCGACCGCGGTGCTCGACCAACTCGAAGGAGCACAGCGCGACCTGACCGACCTCGTACAACCAGTCTCGGGCCGCGTGCGAATCGATGCGTTCCCAACTGCGGCAATGGATCTGATCCCGCATGCGATCGCGGACATCGCGGCGAAGCACCCCTCCCTCGAAGTCCTGTTCACGGAGTCGTCGACCCCACTGCAGCTCCGCAGGCTTCGTGCCGGGCGACTCGATCTCGCTCTGATCGCAGGAGGCGACGGATTGCCGGACTGGGACCTCACCGGCATCGAGACCGAACCACTGCCCTCCGGAGAACTGCGGGTCGCCGTCCACCGAGCGCATCCATTGGCCCACCACGACCGCGTCACGGTCGCCGATCTCGTCGATCAGCGTTGGATAGCGGGCCGCGGGCGCGGCGGCGAACCGCAGTTCGGGGCGTGGCCCTCGATCTCGGATCCCCATGTCGTGATCGAGCTCGAGAGTTGGTCGGCACGAATCGGGTTCGTCGCCGCGGGCATGGGCATCACCACCATTCCCGCACTGGCGACGGCCATCGTGCCGAGCAGCGTCGTCACCATCGCGGTGAACGATCCCCACACGATGGGCAGGTCGATGCTGCTCGCACGCATCGCCGGTCCGCTGGACAGCGCCACCGCCTCCGTGCGGGACGCGGTGCTGCGGCAGGCCCGGCGCATAGCCGCCCTCTGACCGGGCCTACTTCTTGATCGAAGTTCAAGACATTGTTAACCTCGGACGCCCGAGCACGAACGCCCCCACAGAGGAGCCCGCCATGCCCACGCCCGTTCGAACCGCGCTCATCACCGGAGCATCGGCAGGAATCGGTGCCGCGTTCGCGACCCATCTCGCCGCACAGGGCATCGGGGTCGTCCTCGTCGCCCGCCGCGAGGACCGGCTGACGACCCTGGCCACTGAGCTCACCCAGCGCTACGGAGTGACCGCCGAGGTGATCGCCGCCGACCTGACCGATCCCGCTGCGCCGCGCGCCATCGTCGATCGCACCCGATCCCTCGGCATCGATGTCGACATCCTCATCAACAACGCCGGACTCTCCGGCAGCAAGGCCTTCGCCGACACCCCCTTCACCGATCTGGCCGGCGAGATACAGGTGATGATCACCGCGGTGACCGAGCTCGCGCACCTCGTCGTGCCCGGCATGAAGGAGCGCGGTTTCGGCCGTATCGTCAACGTGTCCTCGCTCGCGGCGCTGTTGCCGCCGGCGGCGAGCCTGCTCTACACGGGCATCAAGTCCTACGTCCTCAACGTCTCCCAGGCGCTCGACATGGAGCTCAAGCCACACGGAATCCACGTGACCGCACTGTGCCCCGGGTTCACACACAGCGAGTTCCACGACGTGATGGGCACCCGCGACACCGCGTCGTCGACGCTGCCCGGGTTCCTGTGGCAGGAGCCGCAGGACGTCGTACGAGCAGGGTGGAATGCCGTCGAGAAGGGCAGGCCGGTCTGCGTTCCCGGGACCGTCAACAAGGTCACCGCGGTGGCCGCGAAACCGGTCCCCACCGGCCTCGGATACCTGCTGGGCAGAACCCTCAACCCGTTCAAGAACTGACCGGTCGACGCGAACGCGACAGGCTCGCCCGCCACCGGAGCGGCGGCGTCCGTGACAGCAATCACATGGGCGAACCACGTCTGCGCGCACACAATGAACGAATGGCATTTCGTGAGCAAGGCAAAGTACCTGTTCGGGTGACCGGCGGATCACTGCTGATGAACCGACTCGGCATGCAGGCACCGATGCAGATGCTGTGGTTCGTCGAAGCAGACGTCCAGCGGAGCCGCCTGGACTGGTTCGCCGACGAACTGGCGGCCGGGCCACTGGGGGCCAGGTTGGTGTCCGCCCGCGTGCCGGGCGCCCGACCGACGTGGGCCGCGAGCAGGCTGCGACCCGTCGTGACCGTCGACCCGGACGTGCCGGTCGGCGACGAATTGGTTTGGGCCGATGAGCAGATCGGCCGGTTCTCCGAAGACGACCTGCGCCATGGCGGTGGATGGCGACTGTCGGCGGCGGCGGTCGTCGACGGGACGTGGGTGGTCTCCCTCGTGGTGTCCCACACCCTCGCCGACGGTCAGGGCGTGGTGGCGGCAGCGGACGCGGCCGCCCGCGGCGATCGGGCACACGCCGTCGCCGACACCACCGGCTCCCACGTCGGGGCCGATGTGGTCGACGCACTCACCGGGGGCTTTGCCGAACACGCAAAAGTGGCTGCCGCCGGGGTGATCCAATTCCTCCCACTCCGCGAACCGGCCCGGGCGGTACGCAACGCGGTCGGGTTCCTCCGCGGCGGTGGCACCACCGTCGACATCGCGCAACCGGTCACCACCGTTGTGGCAGTCGACAGTTCAGACCTCGAGACGATCGCCGAACACGGCGGCGGAACCGCCACCGGCCTGTCGATCGCAGTGGTCGCCAACGTCGCACGGGCCGTGAGCGGAACGACATCGGGCGAGACCGCAGTGGGGATGCCGGTGTCGCGGCGTGCGGACGGCAACGCCGAGACCGGCCTGCAGGTCGGCGTCACCACCGTGCGACTCGGAGACCACACCGGCCGGTACACCGACCTGCGTGATGTCCGGGCCCGCAGCAAGAAGGCCTACGCCGCAGCCGGATCGAACACCGGCGGGATGAACGGGAAGGGACCGTTCCTGTCGAGTGTCGGGCACATCCCGGATGCCGCCGCAGATGTCTTCGAGGCTCCCGCGACGCTCATCCCCCGGGCTCAGGCCGTGCGGGTCCCGGTCGGTTTCCCACTCACCACCGATCAGCTGGGTGCGTTGCGCACGTTCAACGGACCGATCACAGCCTTCACGTTCACCAGCCTGAGCGACACCCTCGCCGACCACATCGAGACCGAGTTCGGGCACTGGGAGGTGCCGATCCGGCGACGGTGGACGACGTCGGTGACGTCGTCCGTCGGCGCGGCGTCCGCTATCGCCGACGTGCGCTGACCACCAACTCGTTGGTGCCGTAGCTGTTGTCGTCGGGATTGACGGTGACCCCGGGTGCGACGATCTCGTCGATGCGGTCGAGGACGTCGGTCGACAGCGTGATCTCGGCCGCCGGCAGGTAGGACTCGAACTGCTCCATGGTGCGGGGTCCGACGATCGCGCTGGTCACGCCGGGGTGGTTGATGACGAACGCGATCGCGAGGTCGATGAGCGCCATCCCGGCCTCGTCGGCCAACGTCGCGAGATCCTCGACCATGTCGAGCTTGCGCTGATTGGCCGCCGACGACATGTCGAACCGGGCGCTGGGACGGGCCGACGACGTCGGCGACGACGCGTTGTCCTTGCGCCACCGACCGGAGAGCCACCCGCCGGACAACGGGCTGTAGGTCAAGGTGCCCATTCCGTACCGCTGGGTGGTGGGTAGAACGTCTTCTTCGATGCCGCGCACCAGGATCGAGTACGGCGGCTGCTCGGTGACGAACCGTTCGAGACGGCGGTCACGCGAGGCCCATTGCGCCTCGACGATCTGGGAGGCGGCATACGACGACGATCCGATGTAGCGGACCTTGCCCTGATGGACGAGGTCGGTCAGAGCGCCCAGCGTCTCCTCGACGTCGACGTCGGGACTGGGTCGGTGAACTTGATAGAGGTCGATGTGGTCGGTTCCCAGACGACGCAGGGAGTTCTCGACCTCCTCGAAGATCCAGCGGCGTGACCCACCTCGATGATTCGGGTCGTCGTCCATCGGCATGAAGAATTTCGTGGCGAGGAACACCGAGTCGCGGCGTGCGGCGATGGCGCCGCCGACGATCTCCTCGGAGACTCCGGCCGAGTAGACGTCGGCGGTGTCGATGAAGTTGATGCCCGCATCGAGCGCACGGTGGATGACGGCGGTTGCGTCGGAGCGGTCGTCATTGCCCCACGGGCCGAACATCATGGCGCCCAGGCACAACGGGGAAACCTGGACGCCGGTGCGGCCCAGAGGTCGGTACTGCATTGTCGAATCCTTTGCTGGTGGAACGGGGGTCAGGAGGTGCGTTCGGTGGGGATGCGTTCCTGGCTGGCGACCCAGGAGGCCAGCATCGCGATCGCGTCGGCGGTCGGGGTACCGGCTGCCGCTGTGTAGATGTTGAGCTGCAGGCCGGGCTCCGACGGCAACTCCATGGCCTCGAAGTCGAGATCGAGGTGGCCGACCACGGGATGGTTCAGCCGCTTGCGGCCGCTGCGATGGAACCGAACGTCCTGGCTCGCCCAGTGTGTGCGGAACAGGTCACTCTGGGTGGACAGTTCGCCCACCAGCTCGATCAGCGCCTTGTCGTGTGGGTTCTTGCCTGCCTCGAGTCGCAGCATCGCAGCGGCGTCGCGGGTGATCTGGTCGTAGTCGACGAAGAAGTCGCGGGCGGCCTCCGGATGCAGGTAGATGAACCGGGTGGTGTTCGCAGGACGACGCGGGTCGTCGAGGACCGGTGAGTACAGCGCCCTGGCGAGATCGTTCATGGCGAGGATGTCGTGGCGGCCGTTGCGGATCCAGGCCGGGGCATCGCTGACGGCGTCGAGTACCTGTTGCAGCACCGGGCGGACGGTTGTCGTCGTGGTGCGCTTGCGGCGAGCGGGGCCGGCGGGTGACTGGTGGGCGAGCGCGAAGAGGTGATCGCGTTCGGCGTCGTCGAGCTTCAGCGCCCCGGCCAGGGAGTCGAGCACGCTGTCGGACGCGCCGGACAGCGAGCCGCGCTCCATCCGGATGTAGTAGTCGACCGAGACGCCGGCGAGCATCGCGACCTCCTCGCGCCGCAGCCCGGTGACGCGGCGGTTGCCGCCGTACGCGGGCAGGCCCGCTTCCTCCGGCGTGATCCGAGCGCGTCGCGAGCTGAGGAAGTCCCGGATCTCGGTGCGCAGTTCGTTCGTGCTCATGACTCGACCCTAGGAGCCGGTACCCGCAGCGGGGAGGACCTGGCAGTACCTGGACCGGGGGTCACTCCCCCACGGCGATCGAACCGCGGTGAACGACCGGATTCGTGGGATCGAATTCCTAGACTGACGAGGTGCCCGCATCGTCAGAGCCCGCCTCCGCAACCGGCGTATACCGCGCGCCCATGATCGGCGGCGCCGACCGTGCCCTCGAGCATGGCGTGTGCGGGATGTCGGCGAGCGACGAGCGTTCTCTGCGCCGCGTCGATCGATTCGAGCACGTACCCGACGGGGCGTTCGTCTGGACGCGAACCGACGACGGTGCATTTTTCCTGGGCCGTCTCTCCGGCCCGCTGCGTGAGGATCACGGCTCCGGGGCCGTCGCCGCCGACCTGACCTACGTGCGGGACTGCCGATGGACAGCCGACCCCGTTCCCGAACACGAGGTGCCCGCGGCGACCCTGCGGACGTTCGCCCGCGGAGGTCGCAACTTCCAGCAGACACACGACCCCGACGTCGGCCGACAGTCGGCAGCGATCTGGCGGGCACGCGGACCGGACTCGGCCTGGACCGACGTCGGAACGGAGATGAACCCGAACCGGTAGACGACTGGTCTACTAGCGCGTAGGGTCATTCTCATGACCGTGACCGAACAGTCCGAGACCCGCGAGGTGATCATCGCGTGCTCGCAGGTTCTGATGGCCCGAAAGGGTTACACGGCAGTCGGTCTCAACGAGATCCTGACGGCAGCTCACGTGCCGAAGGGATCGTTCTACTACCATTTCGCATCGAAGGACGCCCTCGGCGAGGCGATGCTGCGGTCGTACTTCGAGGGGTACCTCGCCGATTTCGACGAGATACTCAGTCGCGACGATCACACCTGGGCCGAGCGGATCGGCTTGTACTTCGCTTCGTGGATCGAGTCGCAGAGCAGCTTCGACTGCCAGGGCAAGTGCTTGGCGGTCAAGTTGGGCGCGGAGGTCGCCGACCTGTCCGAGTCGATGCGAGTCGCGCTGCGTGACGGGATCGGCGAGATCACGAACCGGATCGAGCGGGCGATACGCGCCGGGCTCGACGACGGATCGGTGTCATCGCCCGGCGACCCTGCGGCGACAGCCTCGGCGCTCTATGAGTTGTGGCTCGGCGCAAGCGTGGTCGCCAAGGTGAATCGCTCCACCACGTCGATGGACAGCGCGTTGGCCCACACACGCACGGTTCTGGGTATCTGACCCTCACAAAGGAGAGATAGATGAAGATTCTGATGGTTCTCACGTCGCACGACGCGCTGGGCGACACCGGCAAGAAGACCGGGTTCTGGCTCGAGGAACTCGCCGCACCCTACTTCCGGTTCAAGGACGCGGGCGCCGAGATCGTGCTCGCATCGCCCGCCGGCGGACAACCGCCCCTGGACCCGAAGAGCAACGAGCCCGACTTCCAGACCGACGACACCCACCGCTTCGAGGCGGACGACGCCGCGAAAGCCCAACTCGCCGAGACCGTCGAGCTGAAGTCGGTCAGGCCGAACGACTTCGACGCCGTCTTCTACCCCGGCGGACACGGACCACTGTGGGATCTCGCCGAGGATCGCGACTCGATCGGCCTCATCGAAACCGCCCTGCGCGCCGACATCCCGGTCGCCCTCGTCTGTCACGCACCCGGCGTCCTGCGGCACGTCACCAGCCCCGACGGACAACCGCTCGTGAAGGGCCGCACCGTCACCGGCTTCACCAACGGTGAGGAAGACGGCGTCGGGCTGACCGACATCGTCCCGTTCCTCGTCGAGGACGAACTGATCAAGCTGGGCGGCGACTACAGCAAGGGGCCGGATTGGGCGTCGTACGTCGTCCGCGACGGCATCCTCATCACCGGCCAGAACCCCAACTCGTCAGCCGAGGCCGCAACCGCGCTCATCGATCTGCTCCAGAAGGCCTGACCCACGGCGTGATCCGACCGGGCGGGAGGCGCGACGAGTCCGTCGCCTCCCGCCCGGCCGCTGGTCGTCACCCCTGATGCGCCTGATCGAGCAGCATCTCGACGGTTGATCGGGCGACCACCCATGGCTCGACATCGTCGAGCGATGTCGACAACGCGGCGGCACCCTCATAGAGAAGCGCGATCTGATGTCCGAGTCGGTCCGGATCGTCGACTCCGAGGTCCCGACACAGGTCGATGATCGCTTCGGCGAAAGCCTTTTTCTGCGTGTGGACGAACTCGGTGACCTCAGGCATCACCGAGGCGGCCTCCACGGCCGCATTGTGGAACGGGCATCCGCGGAGCCGGCCACCACCGGGTTGCGGTATCTCGAACAGCAGCATGAGACGTTCACGCGGACCGGCGCCCTGCGCCTGCCGGGGATCGACGACCATCCCGCGCAGGAACGTCAGGTACTGCTCGACCAGGTTCACCTTGCTCGGGAAATATTTGTACAACGTCCTCTTGGACACGTCCGCCTCGGATGCGATCAGCTCCACTCCCGTGGCGTTGATGCCCTCGACGTAGAACAGCCCGGCAGCCGCCGACAGGATGCGGTCCCTCGGGCCCGGTCGGCCCGCGGGCCGACTGGGTTGGCTTCGCGTCGCATTGGCCATCTGGATCACCGCTCACTTCGTTCTCACTGATATCGGTGCCAAATTTACACCGATCGGTTTACAAATGCGAGACGACCACTTATCGTCGTCAGTACACCGATCAGTTTACAGCGTCGAAGAGGTCAGCAATGAGCAGCAACGAGCACGCCACCAACCACACACGCCCGTCGACCGGCGATCCGAAGGTGTTGTGGGCCAACGTCCCCACGCGCACCGTCTCGGTCGGAGGCACCGACTTCGCCTACCGGGCCTACGGTCCGGACCGCGGCGTACCCGTCGTCTTCCTCCACCACCTCACCGCAAACCTCGACAACTGGGACCCGCGAGTGATCGACGGGATCGCCGCACACCACCGGGTGGTCGCGTTCGACAACCGGGGCGTGGGCGCATCCGGGGGCACCACCCCCGACACCATCGAGGCCATGGCCGCCGACGCGATCGCGTTCATCGACGCGATGGGACTCGAGAAGGTCGACCTGCTCGGCTTCTCGATGGGCGGCTTCATCGCCCAGGTCATCCTCGCTCTCCGGCCCGAGCTGGTCGGCAAGGTCATCCTGACCGGCACCGGTCCCGCCGGGGGTGTGGGCATCGACAAGGTGACGCGGGTGTCGTACACCGACTCGATCAAAGCGGTTCTCACGGGCAAGGATCCGAAGCAGAATCTCTTCTTCACTCGCACCGAGAACGGCAAGGCTCGATCGCGTGAGTTCATCGCACGGTTGAAAGAGCGGACCGAGAACCGTGACGACGCGGTGTCGGTAAAGGTGTTCCGGACCCAGTTGCGCGCCATTCACACCTGGGCATTGCAGACCCCGGCCGATCTGAGCACGATCACGCATCCGGTGCTGGTGGCCAACGGGGACGACGACCGTATGGTGCCGACGAGCAACTCACACGACCTGGCCCGACGTCTCCCGAATGCGACCCTGCGGATCTATCCGGACGCCGGTCACGGCGGAATCTTCCAGGAGCACCACCAATTCGTCTCGGCCGCACTGGAATTCCTCGCGGACTGACCGCACGCGATCACCCGTCGGCGCCGCGGGTGCCGACTCATCCCGACAGAAAGTCATCACCATGCCCACTCTCCACGACTCCGTGGTCCTCGTGACCGGAGCCAACGGCGGCCTCGGCCGGCAGTTCGTCACCCAGGCCCTGGAACTCGGCGCCCGAAAGGTGTACGCCGCAGCGCGATCTCCCCGCGACTGGGACGACGAGCGCGTCGTCCCGCTGCGCCTCGATGTCACCGACGGCGAATCCATCGCCGCCGCCGTCGCGGCCGCACCCGATGTGACGGTGCTCATCAACAACGCCGGCGCGGTCCCACCCACGGCCAGTCTCGTCGAACTGCCCGAGGCCGACCTGCGCGCCAACATGGAGACCAACTTTTTCGGGCCGGTCCTGCTCGCGCAGGCGTTCACCCCGGCGCTCTACGCCGCCCGTGACGCCGTGCTCATCGACATCCACTCGGTGGCCAGCTGGTTCGCCTTCGGTGGCGTCTACAGCGCGTCGAAAGCGGCGCTGTGGTCGGCGACCAACTCGCTGCGCCTGGAGCTCGCGCCGAAGGGTGTCCACGTCGTCGGCGTGCACATGGGATACGTCGACACCGCGATGGCGGCCGACGCAGAGTGCCCCAAGTTGGCGCCGGCGGATCTTGTCGCGCAGATCTACGACACGGTTGCCGCAGGCGGTTACGAGGTGATCGGCGACGCCCTCACCGCCGGCGCCAAGGTCGGCCTGAGCGGGACCATCGAGGACATGTACCCGGGCCTGCGCACCGTCGGGGCCTCGTCGTGACCTCCTGCGGTGATGCTCGCTCGGACTTCGCGCTCCACTTTTGTCGCGACGCTCCACTTGTAAGTGGAGCGTGGCTCGGGAACCGGAGCGCGAACCGGATCCTGAGCGATCTCACGTCTGCTCGACCCGAGAAGAGGATCCGTTGAAAGCGTTCGTCATCGACAAGTACAAGGGCCCGGTCCACGCCGCCGAGGTGTCCGTCCCCGCGGTAGGACCGCGCGATGTGCTCGTCAAAGTCGTTGCCGCGAGCGTCAACCCGCTGGACACGTTGGTGCGCAGCGGTGAGTTCAAGCAGCTGCTCAAGTACAGGTTGCCGCTCGTCCTGGGCCACGACGTCGCGGGAACCGTGATCAAGATCGGCAGTGCGGTCACCGGGTTCGCGATCGGCGACGACGTCTACTCCCGCCCCCGGGATCTGCACATCGGCACCTTCGCCGAGTTCATCGCCATCGACGAGGCGGATGTCGCACGCAAACCGTCGAACCTGTCGTTCACCGAGGCGGCGGCGGTCCCGCTGGTGGCGCTCGCGGCCTGGCAGATCCTGGTCGAGCGCGGCAACGTCGGCCCTGGGTCGAGGGTGCTGGTACACGGCGGAGCCGGCGGACTCGGTTCGACGGTCATCCAACTGGCCAAGTACCTCGGTGCGCATGTGGCCACCACGGCAGGAACCAGCTCGATCGACCTGGTGACCGCTCTGGGAGCCGATGTCGTGGTCGACTACCGGAAGGCCGACTTCGCCGACGTGCTCTCCGGTTACGACCTGGCCATCGACGCCGTCGGCGGCGACAACCTCATGAAGACACTGACTGTCCTGAAACCCGGTGGACTCGCCCTCGGTGTCACCGGGCCGCCTGATGCGGGATTCGCGAAGCAGCTCAACGCGCCCAAACCGTTCGAGTGGGTGCTGTCGTTGCTCAGCCGGAAGGTACGCGCGGCAGCGAAGATGGCCGGCGTGACGTACTCATTCTTCTTCATGCGCGCCGATGGTGCGCAGCTCGCGTCATTGGCAGTCCTCTACGAGGCCGGACACCTGCGACCGGTCGTGGACACGACCTTTTCGTTCGATCAGACCCACGAGGCCATCGCCTACGTCGATGCCGGCAAGTCACGAGGCGGCAAGGTCGTCATCACCCACGACTGATCCGCGGCTGCCACCGGCAATCCCGGTCTCCTCTCCACTCACACGAAAGGTTCGACATGTCTTCAGTACTGGTCACCGGAGCAGGACGCGGTATCGGCCTTGCGATCACCAAGCGAATGAGTGCCGCAGGGTGGACGGTGTACGCCACCGCCCGCTCCTCCTCGGCCCTCGCCGAACTCGACGCGCTCGACAACGTCATCGGCATCCCCCTCGACATCACCGATCGTGACGCCATCGCCGCACTTCCCCAGCATCTCCCGACGACGCTGGACGGGGTCGTGAACAACGCAGGCATCATCGTCAGCGGACCCGTCGAGGGGCTGTCGATGGACGAGTTGTCGAAGCAGTTCGACGTCAACGTCGTGTCGCAGATCGCGGTCACGCAGGCGGTCCTCCCGGCTCTGCGAGCCGGCCATGGCCGGATCGTGTTCATCTCGTCGGTCAGCGGTCTGATCACGACCCCCGGCACCGGCGCCTACAGCGCGTCGAAGTACGCCGTGGAATCACTGGCCGATGCCCTACGGATGGAGCTGCGGCCCTGGAAGATCCCCGTCTCACTCGTCGAGCCCGGTCCGATCAAGACCGACATGTGGGGCGGGATGCTCGACGACCACGACGCGATGGCCGCCAAACTGACCGACGAGATCCGCGACCTCTACGCCGCGCATCTGACGGGGAGCCGAAAGCTGCTGGGCCGCATGCAGAAACTCGCCGCCGACCCGAAACGTGTCACCAAGGCCGTCGAACACGCACTCACGTCGTCGCGACCCAGGCGCCGCTACGTCCTCGACGCGGCAAGTCGTGCACAGAAGCTCATGGTGGGAATGACACCCACCGCGGTCACCGATCGCGTCCTCGCGGCCGCCACCACTTCACGGCATTCTCGCTGAACCTATATACAGACAGCTTTTGTCCGTAATAGAGTGCGGGATGTGAGACGACTACGCCGTGCCGCCGAAATCCCTTCCGTGACCGGCCGCCGGGCGCTCCCATGACCATCGGTAGCCACCTGGTGACGGGCGCACGTTCCGCGGTCGAGGCCTCGGTGGAGGGCGTTCGTGGTGTGTCCGTGCTGGTCAGGCGGGGACTCTTCGACCTGCGCCGACCGGACCACGCCCTGCACGCGTACCGGTGCGCGGAGAAGTGGGGTCCACTGGCCGGCACCGTCGCGCATCGCGCCTGGCTGTCGCCCGATGCCGTCGCCATCGTCGACGACGACGGTCCGGTGACCCACCGCGAACTCGACGAATCGTCGAACGCACTGGCCCGGGCACTCGTGGAGGGTGGATTGGGCGAGACATCGGTCGTGGCGGTGCTCGCGCGAGATCATCGCGGTCTGGTGGTCCCCATGCTCGCGGCCGCGAAGATCGGGGCCCGCCTCGTACTGCTGAACACCGGAACGGCCGGGCCGCAGCTTGCCGAGGTGGTCGATCGCGAGGGTGTGGCCATGCTCATCCACGACGTCGACTTCGCGACGGTGGTCGAGGCCGTACCCGCCTCGGTGCCACGGATGCTCACCCACCCGGGCCCTGTCGTCACCCACTCGACACGACCGTTGACCCCGCCCACGACTCCCGGCGGGTTGGTGCTGCTCAGCAGTGGCACGACCGGCACTCCGAAAGGCGCTCCTCGCGAGCGTGTCTCGATCCTGCAGTCGGCGGCATTTCTCGACCGTGTCCCGCTTCCCAGCGGTCGCCCGATGGTGATGGCGGCACCGATCTTCCACGGCACCGGATTGTCCCAGTTCATCCTGGGCCTGGCGCTGGGATGTACCGTCGTGCTCCGTCGTCGATTCGACGCCGAGGCCACCGTGGCTGCGGTCGCCGAGCATCGAGCCGCGTCACTGATCCTGGTGCCGACGATGCTGCAGCGGATCCTCGACCTCGACCCCGACGTGCTCGCCCGCCACGACACGAGCTCGTTGTCGGTGATCCTCTCCGCCGGTTCGGCATTGCCGATCGACCTGAGCCGCCGCGCTGCGGTGGCATTCGGTCCGGTGCTGCACAACCTGTACGGGTCGACCGAGGTCGCCGTCGCCCTGGTGGCCACACCTGACGAACTGCGGCGTGCGCCCGGCACCGTCGGCCGACCCCCGGTGGGGTGTCAGGTGTCCGTCCTCGACGATGCAGGCCTACCGATCACCGAACCCGGCGTGGTTGGCCGCGTATTCGCCCGCAGCGCACTCAGTTTCAGCGGATACACCGACGGTCGCCACAAGGAGATCGCCGACGGCAAGTTGTCGACCGGCGACGTCGGGCACGTCGACGACGAAGGATTGTTCTTCATCGACGGCCGCGACGACGACATGATCGTCTCGGGCGGGGAGAACGTCTATCCGCTCGAGGTGGAGAACCTCCTGACCGAACACCCGCACATTCTCGAGGCGGCCGTCGTCGGCGTGGACGACCCCGACTACGGCTCTCGTCTACGCGCGCACGTCGTTGTCGCGCCGGGCCACACCCTCGACGCTGACGCGGTTCGCGCCCACGTCAAGGACAACCTGGCGCGATACAAGGTGCCCCGTGACGTCGTGTTCGTCTCCGAGCTGCCGCGCAATGCGACCGGAAAGGTGCTGCGGCGGAATCTGACTGACCCGACATCCACCGACACGGCCCATCCGTGAGCGCGGCGTGGTCGGACCTCCGCTCCGTCGTGGCCATGTTCGCACCGACGCGCGCCGTGCCACAGCTACCGGCGCCCGTGGTGCCGTGGACCGAGACGACCGTCGTCGACCTCGGCGAACGCGGCCGCCTCACCGTGCGGCACACGCCGGGCATCGCGGCGTCGACCACGATGCCCGTCGTGCTCCTGCACGGCATCACCCTCGTGGCGGACGTCAACTTCTTCGCGCTCGCGGATCTGTTCGGCGCGGACCGGCCGGCGATCACCTTCGACCTCCCGAACCATGGGACGGGAATCCGCGTCGACGAGTTCACCTTCGACGCGGCCGCCGATGATGTGGTCGCGGTGTTGGACCAGCTCGGCGTCGAGCGGGCGGTGGTGTGCGGGTACTCGCTCGGCGGTATCACCGCCATGGTCATCGCCGATCGTCATCCACGCCGTGTTGCGGGAGTCGTGGTGCAGGCCGCGGCGATGCGGTACGGGGTCGCGGTGCGCGAGCGGCTGTTCCTGCAGTCGGTTGCCGCTGTCCATCGACTACGACTCGATCAGGCCACCCGCACCCTGCCGGCCCGCTACTGGCGCGCCAGTGGCCGCACCAGTGTCGCTGCCGCAGCGCGATGGTCGTGGGTTCGCCAGCAGTTGTCGGTGACCGGGAGAATTCAGCAGTCGACCGTGTGGGACGCCGTCCGACGTGCGGATCATCGGGGATTGCGATCATCCGCTCCGACCGCGGTCCTGGTGCTGAAAGCCGATCGCGTCTGCCCACCCAAGCTGCAACGAGAGACCGCGAAACTGCTGCGGGGCCGGCGCTTCGATCTCGAGGCGGACCACGATCTGCCGGTCGCGGATCCGAGCGCCTACGCGTCGATCACGGACGAGGCGCTGCGGTGGGTGTTCGGATCCATCGCCGAGCAGGATGCCGCTCGCTAGCGCAGCCCCGGTCAGCCCAATCGGCGCACGATCGCGCTCAACTGCTCTGCCGCCCGCTGACGAAACTCCGCCGACCGCGGGTCCAGACCTGTGAGGCGTTTCGCCTCGGCCGGAAAGAGGCTGCCGGACACCGTCATCGCCTCGAGGAACAACAACACGAAGGCCGGGTCGAGCTCGTCGCCGATCTCCCCAGCGCGCTGCCGTCGGCGTAGATCGACCACCTCGACCGAATCGGGCTCGTACTCGACGTCCCCGGGATCCTGATCGAGGTTCTCTCGCAGAAAGATCCGCTCGAGATCCGGGTTGTCCCCGAACGCGGCGAAGTACCGCAGTGCGAGTTCGGGCAGAGGTGTGTCCGGGGTGTCGAACTCGGCCACCAGCGCGTGCCTGCGTTCGGTGACCGCGTTGTACAGACCCTGCTTCCCGCCGAAGTAGTACGCGATGAGCTGTTTGTTGACCCCGGCCCGAGTGGCGATCGCGTCCACGCGCCCGCCCGAGTACCCCTTCTCGGCGAACTCCGCCTGAGCCGCATCCAGAAGTGCCGCTCGACTGCGTTCGGCGTCTCGAACGCGCGTGGAGGGTTCGGGGTGTCGACGTGGGCCCGGCATTCGTCAACCGTACATCACACTTAGTCACCCATTTGGTTGACAAATGTTCTCGGCGGGCGCACGGTTGCACCATGGAAGCAATGCTGCAGGCCCAGGGCCTGATCAAGACCTATGGCACCGTGCGGGCCCTGGATCGGGTAGATCTCGAGGTCCCATCGGGGCAGGTGTTCGCGCTAATGGGACCGAACGGCGCGGGCAAGACCACCCTGGTGCGGGCCATCGCCACGCTGACGCGTCTCGACTCGGGCACGCTTCGTGTCGCCGGCCACGACGTTCGGACCGACAGCCAGTCAGTCCGTCGGGCAATCGGTCTGGCGGGGCAGTTCGCGGCGGTCGACCCCGCGCTGACCGGGCGAGAGAACCTCAGGATGATCGCGAGACTGTTCGGGCACGACCGTCGAGGGGCGCGCGACGCCACCGACCGGGTCCTCGATCAATTGGGTCTCACCGACGCCGGTTCACGAACGGTGCGCACCTACTCCGGCGGGATGCGCCGGCGTCTCGATCTGGGCGCCAGCCTCGTCGGCGCGCCGAAGCTCCTGTTGCTGGACGAGCCGACCACCGGACTAGACCCCAGAAGCCGTAACGAGTTGTGGACGGCGTTGGAGGAGCTGGTATCTCAGGGCACCGACGTCATGCTGACCACCCAGTACCTGGACGAGGCAGATCGGCTCGCGGATTCCATCGCGATCATCGACCGGGGCCGGATCGTGGCGAACGGAACTGCCGAGGAGTTGAAGACCCAAGCGGGCCAGGATCTTCTCGACGTCCGCCTCCATCACTCCGAGGACCTCGTCCGTGCAGCCGAGTTGATCGGCGGCCAACCCACGATCGACCACGCCGAGCGACGCATCACCGCACCGGTACGCGACGGCGCTCCCGAGATGCTCGCCCGCGCCGGGTCATTGACCGACGCCGGCATCGACATCGCCGACGTGGCCCTCCGCCGACCCAGCCTGGACGACGTGTTCCTGGCCCTGACCGGACACCTGACCGAGGGCTCCCCCGATCCGGACGACAACTCCACCAGCGCAACCACACCGAAGGAAGCCGCATGAGCGCGACCACAACTGCCGGCGCCCCGACGGCATCGGTGAACACGCCGGTCGGGACCGCCGGAGCGATCACCACCGTCGGCGCTGTCGCGCTGCGCACCGGCCTGAAGATCCTTCGCAGCCCACAGATACTGGGCATCGCCATCGCGCAGAGTGTGCTGTTTCTGCTGATGTTCCGCTATGTACTCGGCGGCGCCATCAGCACGAGCGGCAGTTCTTACGTCAACTACTTCACTCCGGGCTTCGTCGTCGTCACCGTGCTGTTCAACGCCGGCGGTGGAGCGGTCGCCGTGGCCGAGGAGGCAGCAGCCGGACTCTACGACCGACTGAGATCTCTCCCGATCCCCGACGCAGCGGTACTGGCCGGCCGCGCCCTGGCCGATGCCGCCCTCGTCTTCGGCGTCGCCGTCATCACCCTCGGACTCGGCTTCGCGGTCGGATTCCGCAGCAGCGCAAGCGCGGCCCAGTGGATCACCGCGATTGCACTGCTCGCCCTGGTGTCGATCACCACCGGCCTCATCTTCGTGTGGGTCGGATTGGCAAGCGGCTCAGCGCAGGCGGCCAACGGGCTCGGCTTGATCAGCGTTCCGTTCTCGTTCCTGTCCAGCGCGTTCGTCCCCATCGACTCGATGCCCGGCGTCGTGCAGGCCTTCGCCAAATGGCAACCCCTGACGTTCTTCACCGACTCCTGGCGCGGTCTACTTCTCGGGCCATCCGTGACCGACACGCTGGATCATCCGCTCGCCTTCTCCGTCGTCGGCTCACTCATCTGGTGTGCGGTGCTCGCACTCGTTGCGACACCCCTCGCGCTGCGCAGCTATCGCAAGGATTGAGCTCGGATGTCCAGCTCGGCGAGGTGAACCTCACGCAGCGAGCATGCCGTGTGGGTCGATGACGAACTTCCGGGCCACACCGCTGTCGAACTCCTGATAGCCCCGCGGTGCATCGTCGAGGGTGATGATCGTGGCGTTGACCGCCTTGGCGATCGAGACACGGTCGGCGAGGATCGCATTCATCAACTCGCGGTGGTACGACATCACCGGACACTGTCCCGTGGCGAACGACAGCGACTTGGCCCACCCGGTGCCGAGACTGAGTGAGAGCGCGCCACGCTGCGCGGCGTCGTCGACACCCCCGGGGTCGCCGGTCACGTAGAGCCCGGGAATACCGATCCCGCCACCGGCGGTCGTGACATCCATCAGCGAGTTCAAAACTGTGGCCGGCGCCTCCTGGCCGGAATCGGCTCCGTGCCCCTTTGCCTCGAAGCCCACGGCATCGACGGCCGCATCGACTTCGGGGATTCCGAGGATCTGCTCGATCTGGTCTTGTGGTGACCCCTTGCTGACGTCGACCGTCTCACACCCGAAGGACCGCGCCTGGGCGAGTCTGTCCTCGTTCATGTCACCGACGATCACGACGGCCGCGCCCAACAGTTGCGCACCCACCGCTGCGGCGAGACCCACCGGACCTGCGCCGGCGATGTAGACCGTCGAGCCGGGCTTGGCGCCTGCAGTGATCGCTCCGTGGAAACCGGTCGGGAAGATGTCCGACAGCATCGTCAGGTCGAGGATCTTCTCCATGGCTTGATCACGGTCGGGGAACTTCAGAAGGTTGAAATCGGCATAAGGTGCCATGACGTACTCCGCCTGGCCACCGACCCAGCCGCCCATGTCGACGTAACCGAACGCCGACCCCGGCCGGTCCGGGTTCACGTTCAGGCAGATACCGGTCTTGCGTTCTTTGCAGTTGCGGCAGCGACCGCAGGCGATGTTGAACGGGACCGAGCAGAGGTCACCGACCTTCAAGAACTCGACGTCGCGTCCGACTTCCACGATCTCACCGGTGATCTCGTGGCCGAGTATCAGTCCTTCCGGTGCGGTGGTGCGGCCTCGGACCATGTGCTGGTCGCTCCCACAGATGTTCGTCGAGACGACCTTGAGGATCACGCCGTGTTCGCACTTTCGACCCACGTTGGCCGGGTTGACACCCGGCCCGTCGGCGAGCTCGAGTTTGGGATAGGCGATGTCGTGAACCTCGACCTTGCCCGCTCCTGCGTAGCTGACTGCTCTGTTGTCTGCCATGTCGGACTCCTTTGTCCGTTAGCCAGGGACCGTTGAGCCATCGGCTGGGTCCCCGGCGAAATGTGTAGCGACATAACGCACCGCGCCATCAGCGCGAGCTTTCAGGAGCCCCTCTTTGGCCTGGCCCGAACTGAGCCGCCTCCGAGCGACTGTCCCTCCAGGCACCATAGAACGTTCTCTGGCGTCACATTGCGCGATTCGAATACATGATGTGTGCGTTGGCCTTTCAAGATCCACCTTTGCACTCCCCCGTCACCGCCGATCAGAGACACCCGGCAGGCGTGAACACCGCAGCAGGTGCTTTGCTGCCTGAGTTCTTCGATCGCGCTCCGCGGAGCGCGGCTTCGAGTCGGTGGTGTCGCGCAGCTGGTGCGACTGATCGTTCTAAGGTGTTGTCCAGACCTTCACCGGGTCCAGACCAGAAGGGAGCGACGGTGACCTCGGCAATCGAGAGATACCTTCGTGATTTCAGCCGCTTTCAGAAACTCACCGGGGCGATGGAACGGTCCGTGACGGCACGACTCACGGAGTCCTACATCGCGGTGCACGCAGTTCAGTCCCGCACCAAGGAGCCTGATTCCGCGGCCGGCAAGTTCGCACGACTCGACGAATTCGGGATTTCCATCTTCACGGATCCGCTGCACGAGGTGACCGACCTGGTGGGCGTCCGGGTGATCACCTATCTGACGTCGGACATCGCTCGCGTCGAGCAGGCGTTGACGTCGGCGTTCGAGGTGCGTCAGCGGGTCGACAAGACGTCCGTCACGCAGAACGCCGGCACATTCGGCTACGCCGGTACCCACCTGATTCTCCGCGCCGACGACGAATTCCACTTCGAGGTACAGATCTGCACGGTGCTGCAGCATGCGTGGGCCGAGATCGAGCACGGCATTCGCTACAAAGGTTCGCGCACGTCGCCGTCGGCGCCGATCGACCGCGCCTTCACGCTGGCCGCCGGCCTGATCGAGCTGGCCGACGCGCAGTTCGCTGAGGTCGACGCGCTTCACAAAAGCGATCTGGCGCATGCCCGCGCCACAGAGGAGATCGAGATCGGCACACTGCAGGAGGTGCTGACCGCCGCCCTGCCGGACGTCAATCCTGGGCGCGCGAACGCCTACGAATGGCTGATCACGCTGTTGGCCGCGAACGGCGTCACGGTGCGCGAAGATCTCGACGAGTTCCTCGCCGCCTCCGACGTCGACGCCGTCATCGCGGCGATGGACTACAAATTCGCGCCCACGCACGTCCGATTGGTCGACGATCTCCTGCTCGCCAGGTTCGGCGAGGACCACATCGAGCGGACGGCCGGCATGGCGTCGGACCGCGATCGCGAACCCAAACTCCGCTACCGGCTGGGGCGGCTCACTCAACACAGCCCGCCGAAGTGACGTTGCGATCCGTGGATAGCATCACTTAGTCGTCAAGTGATGCTTACGTCGAACGATGGCATCACATCGGGGAACCGCGGTCGCCTACGAAACGCTGCAGTGGCCGATTCCGGCCGACGCGGGTTACGCCATGGCGGATCTGCGCGCTGCGACGCCAATCGGGCGACTACCGGCCCGCGGTGCCGGCGATGATCGCCGAGCTCGAGACAGACCTGCCTGCACGCGTGCTCGCCGATGCCGACATGGCCGGTCGCGAAGTGGCGAGGTTCGACGCCGAGCTCGGAGATGAGATCGCGCCCTTCGCGTCGGTCCTGCTCCGATCGGAGTCCGTGGCCAGCTCCACCATCGAGAAATCCGCCGCATGCGCACGCGCCATCGCCGAGGCCGAAGCACTCGGTACCACCGGAGGGTGCTTTCGGTCCTCGGTGCGCCGACTTCATCGCTCCCCACCACGAACGGGTTGCGCCCGCGATCGCCGACCTGCTGGCCTTCGCGCGACGCGGCGACATCCCGACGTTGACCCACGTCGCCCCTACTTCGAGGCGCTCGGATCCTACCGAGAGGGAAACCCCGCCCCCATCGTCGAACGACTCTCCGAGGCATCGATCCTCGCCGACATCAACGACCGACACCTCGTCAGCGGCCTCCGGACGATACGCAGTCAGTGGAATTCACAGATCATTGCGCGCAGCGACTCCGCGGTCCATCGCGTCGCAGATCTGCTCATCAGACAACCGGTGTTCGACGCGCTGACTCTGCGGCGCAAACTCGGTATCACCACAGGCAACGCCCGCAGATACATCGACCCACTCGTGACGGCCGGTGTCATCATCGAGTTCACCGATCGCGCGTGCAATCGCGCCTGGCGAGCGCCAGAGGTGCTCGGTGCGCTCGACGGATTCGCCGAACGCGCCGGCCGACGCACACTCGGGACATGAGCTGGAGCACTGGCCCCTCTCCGTTGCGCTCCGCGGAGCGCGCTGACACGGCGATCGGCATCAGTTGGCGTGGCGGATCTGACGCCAGGTCTCGCCGGCAATGAGGTAGATCTCCGATTTCATCCGGTGTGCATCGCCGTCGAGCTGCAGATCGTTCAAACTGCCACTCCCACCGAAAGAGGTGAAAAGACGCTGCACAGCGTAGGGGTCTCCTGCGGCGATGGCCGGTCGGATCTCCCCGATCCGCCGCGCCCAGAAATCCACACCTGCGGTGACGAGCGCGAGTTCGAAGTCTCGTAAGAGCACCAACAGCTGTTCCGGGATATCCACACCGTCCCCGGCGTTGCTCATCACGAGGGCGGAAGGCGCTCGAAGGTGAGGGGGTGGAGGAGTCGTGAACGTGAACAGCCGGTCGACATCACACGAGACTAGGTCGTGGCTAAGGAGGCGTCACGCAGTAACAATGTGTGGCCAGAGTCGGGATCGAACCGACGACCTTCCGCTTTTCAGGCGGACGCTCGTACCGACTGAGCTACCTGGCCGTACGGCAAACATACCGACCGAAATCGGACTGCGTTGCCGCTTACGATCTCTCCTCAGAGAGATCAAAGCGACCCTGACGGGACTCGAACCCGCGACCTCCGCCGTGACAGGGCGGCGCGCTAACCAACTGCGCCACAGGGCCTTGCTTGTACAACACGTGCTCCGGCGTATCTCGAGTTGTCACCTCGAACGCCGGGTCAGCGTACCCCCTACGGGATTCGAACCCGCGCTACCGCCTTGAAAGGGCGGCGTCCTAGGCCGCTAAACGAAGGGGGCCAGTATCTCCGTGGGGAGCTAGATGAGCTTAGGACATCCCCCGTTTATTTCTCAAATCAGCTGGACACAGGCCCGGGGCCGCCGACCTCGGCGACCCCGGGAATCCACTGTGATCAGGCGTGGACGACGACCGCGTCCTCCGGCGTGGCCGGCAGCTTGCCGCTGCGGACCAGTGCGGCTGCGAGCAGTCCGCCGATGGCGAAGATGCCCGCGGCCCATCCGAACGCCGTGGTGTAGCTGTGCACGGCGGCCAGCTGGCCGGTGTACTGCGGGTTCGACGCCACCTGCGACGCGTGGTCGGTCAGGTACGACGCGACGGCACTCGAGGCGATCGTGCTGAGCAACGCGGTACCGACGGATCCGCCGACCTGCTGCATCGTGTTGACCGTGGCCGAGGCGACGCCGGCATCCTCGGCGGAGACACCGGAGATGGCGCCCTGCATGGCCGGAGCCATCGACGACCCGATACCGAGGCCCATGATGATCAGGCCGGGCAGGATGTGCGCGGCGTAGGTGCTGGTCTCGGTCAGCTGGGTCAGGTAGAGCATGCCGCCGGCGGCGACGAGCATGCCGATCGTCATCAGCCAGCGCGGACCGAACCGGGGCAGCAACACTGCCGTCGACATCGTCGCGGTGAGCACCAGGGCGCCGATCATCGGCAGGAACGCGAGTCCGGTGCTGATGGGGCTGAAGCCGAGGTTCTGCTGCAGGTAGTAGGTGAGGAACAGGAAGATGCCGAACATCCCGATGCCGGCGATGAACACCACCAGGTACGAACCACCGCGGGTGCGGTCGAGGACGATGCGCAGCGGCAGCAGGGCGTGCGCGGTGCGGGACTGTAGGTAGACGAACGTCGCGAGGAGCACGGCACCGGCGACCAGCCAGGTGATGGTGGCCCAGTCGGCCCAGCCGTTGGTCTCGGCATTGGAGAAGCCGTAGACGATCGAGAACAGTGCGGCCGAGACGGTCACGACACCGGGCATGTCCAGACGAGGCCGGACGGCTGCCTTCTGCGAACCGATGAACAGCAACGCGCCGACGAGTGCGATCGCGGCGATCGCCAGGTTCACGTAGAGGCACCAGCGCCAGTCGGCCCACTCGGTGAGCATGCCGCCGAGCAGCAGACCGATGGCACCGCCACCGCCGGCGATCGCGCCGAAGATGCCGAACGCCTTACCGCGCTCCTTGGGGTCGGTGAAGGTGGTGGTCAGCAGTGACAGGGCCGCGGGTGCGAGCAGCGCTCCGAAGACGCCCTGGCCGGCACGGGCGAACACCAGCATCTCGAAGTTCACCGCTGCGCCGCCGACGGCGGACATCACGGCGAAGCCGACCAGGCCGACCATCAGCGTGGTGCGCCGGCCGAAGATGTCGGAGAGGCGGCCGCCGAGCAGCAGCAGGCTGCCGAAGGCGAGTGCGTAGGCGGTGACGATCCACTGACGGTCGGCATTGTCGAAGCCGAGCGACGCCTGGGCGTGCGGCAGTGCGATGTTCACGATGGTGGCGTCGAGCACCACCATCAGCTGTGCGAGTGCGAGGACGCCGAGGATCACCCAGCGGAGCCGGTGGTGCCGGTCCCCTGCGCTCTCTCCGACTCCCTGCGGGTCGAGCTCTTTGCTCAATGTGGTCATGAGATTCTCCGTGTTCTGAAATCTAGCGGAGGAACGACCTCCGGTTACGAAGATCACGGTAGCACTAAGTGGAGGTTTGAGCTCCAGTTGATATGGTGTGAGTATGACCACTACCGATACGACTGTCGGGACGGCCGCGATCCGGCCACTCCGCGCAGACGCCGAACGCAACCGCCTGCGCATCATCGCCGCAGCTCGCGAGCTGTTCGCCGACCGTGGGCTCGAGGTGACGCTCGACGACGTGGCCGCCCACGCGGGAGTGGGCGTGGGCACCGTCTACCGCCGTTTCGACAACCGCGACCAGCTCATCGAGGGCGTCTTCGTCGAGCATCTACACGAGGTGGCGACCCGCCTGACCGCTGCCCTCGAATCACCGGACACGTGGAACGGGGTAGTCACGCTCTTCACGTACGTGGGCGAATCGATGGCCGGTGACCGCGGATTGGCCGCGGTGATGATGCGTATCGACCACACCGCCCCGGCCATCGAGACGGCCAAGCTGGCGATGACGTCGCTGATCGAGCAGGTGCACCGACGGGGTGTGGACGAGGGCGTCCTGCGGCCGGAGATCGAGCGCACCGACTTCTTCGCGTTCTTCACCATGCTCTCGGCCGTCGCCGACGTCACGCAGTCGACCGCGCCCGGCACGTGGCGTCGCTACCTCGAACTCATGCTCGACAGCATCCGCGCCGACGGGAACCGACAGCCATTGGCGACACCGGCTCTCACCGACGCCCAGATCCGTCAGGCCCAGGCAGCGCGCTGCCAGACCCGCTGACATCCGACGCGACGCAGCCGTCGAGCCATGTCAGCCGACGACGTGCGCGTCTGTAAACTTCTCTCCGATGCCGCGGATGTTTCCGCGAGCTCATGCCCCTATAGCTCAGTTGGTAGAGCTACGGACTTTTAATCCGCAGGTCGTAGGTTCGAGCCCTACTGGGGGCACCAGCGTCACGATTCCGAGTGCACCGACGGGATCGGATGATCTGCGTCGATCAGCTGTCGCGCGAGCTCGACGACCGGGGTGTTCGAGTCCTGCGACAGCCGCCGGATCAGCTCCCACGCCCGCAGCGCGTCGATGTCGAAGCGCTCCATGATCATTCCCTTGGCCTGCCCGATGATGTCGCGACTGGCCAGCGCACTCGCGAACTGCTCCTCGCGGCGCGCGGCGTGCAGGGCGAGCGCAGCATGGGTCGCGACCGCGATCCCGAGCTCCTCGGCCTCGGCCGTGAAAGCCCCGGGCTGACCGCTGTGGATGTTCAGCGAACCCATGGCGGCATCACTGCGGTACAGCTGGAACGCGATGGTCGATCTGACCGGTGTCTCACTCAGCGCGAGAGCGATGAACTCGGGCCACCGCGTCTCCGACCCGTAATCGTCCGAGCGGACGATGTGGCCTCTCCATTCGGTGGCCGCTTGCACGCACGGGCCCGCCCCTACCGATTCCTGCAGGTGATCGACGTGTTTCGCGATGTCGTCGGTCGGTGCGACCGATACGACCCTGCGTTTGGACACCAGCGTGATACCGGCCCATTCGGCCCCGGGGACCTGTTCGACGGCGGCTGCGGTGACCGAGGTCAACAGGTCCGACTCGTCGGCGGGGAGTTGTTCGAAGAGTTCACGGGCCTTGTCGGCCATCGCGGTCAAGCGGGTCGTGACGTCGTTGTTGTCGCTCAATGTCGGCCTCCACGGGCGCGACACCCTCCGTTGCCGCGCGCTGAACTGGTTGCGCGCCTGCAGCCTTGACGGACAGCAGGCGCGGCAGCCGGTTGTTTCAGCCGCACTCCGACCATTAAACACAATGGCGGTGACGGCACGGAAAGAACCACCTACTCCAATGTTGGTGTGGCATTGACCCACCCGAGGGGGCGCCGTGATGGATCATCGGGTCATGACGACACCGCCGGGACACACACCCGAGGAACTCGACGACGACGCGCTGATCGCGGAGATCAAGCGGTTGCGCGACGCCGTACAGGCCGAGTTCGATTCACTGACCTCCGACGGGGACCGTTCCGGCCACGACGCACGGGTCGCCGAGCTCGACGCCGCCACGAGGGCCGCGAAGGGGCGAGGACTCGACGTACCACTCGGTAAGTGACTGCTGAAGCCACGGCGACCTAGTGCCCCTACGCGGGATCGGCCAGTTGTTCGGCACCGAGATCCGCAGCGATGGAACGACTTTGCGAACGGTCGTCGATACGGGTCACCAACGCTTCACCCTCAGGCGCGCTCTCGTCGACGACGTCGCTCGACACCGTCGACCGGAAGCGGCGCTGGTATTTGCTCGGCGAGATGCCCAGTCGGGCGACGAACGCGCGTCGTAGGGCCTCGCCGCTGCCGTATCCGGCGGCGGTCGCGGTCTCGGTGACCGACAGGCCGGCGTCGAGCTTGTCGCGCGCGAGCGCGAAGCGAACCTGCGCGACGTACTCCGCCGGTGAGCTCTCGAGTTCGGCGCGGAACAACCGGGTGAGATGGCGTGCACTGACACCGGCGTGGGCGGCCAGCGACCGGACCGTGTGCGCCTCGGTGGGATCGGCGCAGATGAGGTCGGTCAGCTCACGGACGAGGTCGCTGCGCGGGACCGGACCGGTCAACGACGCGGAGAACTGCGACTGTCCGCCGGCCCGCTGCATGTAGACCAGCAGCGACTGCGCGACGCGGCGCGCAGCGTGCGGACCGTGATCCTCCTCGACCAGCGCCAACGCGAGATCCATACCCGCAGCCACCCCGGCCGAGCTGTAGACGTTGCCGTCGCGGACGAAGATCGAATCGGGTTCGACGTCCACCGCCGGGTACAACCGGGCCAGGTTGTCGGTGAACTTCCAGTGCGTGGTCGCGCGCCGACCGTCGAGAACCCCGAGTGCCGCGAGGACGAAGGCGCCGCTGCAGACCGACGCCAGCCTCCGGGTGCCCTGGGCGAGACTGGTGGTCGCCGCGAGCACCTCGGGGGTGACGAACCGGCTCGGCGACATCTCGCTGCCCGGGATGATCACCGTGTCGCACCATCCGGCGTCGGCTGCCGCGGCCGACACCGACATCCGCGCGCCGATCGATGTGGCGACATCGTTGCCGTCCGGCGACACCAACACCACGTCGTAGTTGTCGACCGTCTGATTGGCCTCGATGAACACCTCTGCGGGCCCTGCGAAATCCAACATCTTGACGCCGTCGAAGACCAGGATGCCGATACGCCGTCGGGGAACGGGGCCGGTCGGTAGATCGAGCAGCGTCATAGTTATGGAATTGTGCCTCCACAATCCCGATTCCGCCACACATTGCTA
This sequence comes from Williamsia maris, assembly GCF_024171815.1. Lineage (GTDB taxonomy): Bacteria > Actinomycetota > Actinomycetes > Mycobacteriales > Mycobacteriaceae > Williamsia_A > Williamsia_A maris. The sequence goes on from NZ_JAMTCJ010000001.1 coordinate 950,555, forward strand.
CGTTTGTCGCCATGGGACGCCCACGCCGGTTCGACGAGAACGCGTTGATCGACGCCGCCGAGGAACTGTTCTGGTCGCGTGGCTTCGACGGCACCTCGGTCGAGGACGTGTCGGCGGCGACCGGCGTCGGCAACGGCAGCATCTACGCCGCGTACTCGAACAAGATGGGTCTGTTCGTCGCTGTTCTCGACCGGTACTGCGACCGCCGGGCGGCGTTCGTGCAGGCAACACTCGACGCCACCGGCGGTTCGGCCAAGCACGCGGTCCGCGTGTACTTCGACGCCGTGATCGCCGACTGCGGGTCGCACCCGGACCGTCGCGGGTGCCTGATGTTGAACACGCTGGCGCACATGGGGGATCGCGTGCCCGCCGTGACCACCGTCATCGGCCGCGCCACGCAACGCATGGAAACCGCGGTGGCACATCGACTCCGCGGGCCGGGATTCGACGAGCTGCCCGAGGCGGAGATCTCGGCGCTGAGCGCTCACGTCGTGATGGTGTCGCAGGGTCTGATCCAACTCAGCCGCCTGGGCACGTCACCACCACGCCTCGCTGAGATCGCCGCTGTGTCAGCCGATCTGCTGCCCACCGCCTGATCAATCACGGTCGGCGTCGAACGTCTTACGGCGAGTGAACACCTCGTCCATGTTCGCCTGGGCCCACTCCTTGACGCCGCCGATGACGTGGTTCAGAGACAGACCCAGATCCGTCAGCTCGTAGGACACCGTCACGGGGACGGTCGGCGTGACCGTTCGGGAGACCAGACCATCGCGCTCCAGCGAACGCAGCGTCTGGGTCAGCATCTTCTGACTGACACCGGCGAGCAGGCGCCCCAGTTCGGAGTAGCGCATCGCACGGGGTTCACCGTCGCATCCGGCTCCGCCGCCACCGAGACCGACCAGGATCAACGTGACCCATTTGTCGGAGATTCGATCCAGCAGATGGCGACTAGGGCATCCGGCCAGGAATGCGTCGTAGTCCACCTTGGCCTGCGCTCGCTTCTGGGCCGCTGTCGTCGTCGCCATCGAACACCTCTTCCTGGTCGGAGAGTTACGCACTTACAGGTGCCTACTTCCCGTTGGGATGCTACCCGGCCAGAATTTCAGGTGACAGACCACCAGAACGAAAGGCACACGAATGAGCACGTCCTCGTCATCCCTCCCCGGCGGAACCTGGCCGTTGGGTGAGCTGGCCATGACCCGCGTCGGCTACGGCGCCATGCAACTCGCAGGACCGGGGGTGATGGGCCCGCCCGCCGACGTCGACGCTGCGATCGAGACCTTGCGCGGGGTCGTCGAACTGGGAATCACCCACATCGACACCGCCGACGCGTACGGACCGCGCATCACCAACGAACTGATCCGAACGGCCCTGCACCCATACCCGAAATCCCTGCACATCGTGACAAAGGTCGGCGCGAGGCGGGACGAGCACGGCGGATGGCCACCGGCACGCGGGCAGGAGGACGTGCGCCGCGCGGTGCAGGACAACCTGGAGACACTCGGCCTCGACGTCCTGGACGTGGTCAACCTCCGCCTGGGCGACGCCACCGGGCCACAGGACGGTTCGGTTGCCGAGCCGTTCGAGACGCTGGTCGAACTCCAGCAGCGCGGCCTCATCCGACATGTCGGGGTGAGCAATGCGACAGCGGAACAGGTCGCCGAGGCCCGCTCGATCGCCCCGATCGTCTGCGTCCAGAACATGTACAACCTCGCCCATCGGCAGGACGACGAGCTGATCGACGAACTCGCCGCCGCCGGTATCGCCTACGTGCCGTTCTTTCCCCTCGGCGGCTTCAGCCCGCTGCAGTCCTCGGCGCTCTCGGCCGTGGCCGATCGATTGGGGTCGACGCCGATGTCGGTGGGCCTGGCCTGGTTGCTCCAGCGGTCGCCGAACATCCTGCTGATCCCGGGGACTTCGTCGTCGACGCATCTGCGCGAGAACACATTCGGTGCCGGGCTCACACTGTCCGATGACGATTGGGCCGCGCTCGACCAGATCGGTCGGCCGGCGCAGTGAACTGTCCATCGGCCTGACACGACGAAGCCGACCGGCGCCGCGCGTGGGGTCGCGGGCACCGGTCGGCGGGGGGGTGTGGAAACTACGAGTTCAGCGTCCTCCGAGCAGACCCTGCAGGGTGTTGTTCAGGCCGGTGCCCACGCTCGTCAGCGTTTCGGTGCCCGCGGTGCCCAGGTTCTTCTGGGTCTCCGAGCCCGCGGTGCCGAGGTTGGTCTGGGTCTCCGAACCGGCGGTGCCCAGGTTCTTCTGGGTCTCCGAGCCCGCGGTGCCCAGGTTCTTCTGGGTCTCCGAGCCCGCGGTGCCCAGGTTCTTCTGGGTCTCCGAGCCCGCGGTGCCCAGGTTCTGCTGAGTCTGCGAGCCGGCAGTGCCCAGGTTCTGCTGCGTCTGGCTGCCCGCGGTGCCCAGCTGGGTGATCGTCTGGGTTCCTGCGGTGCCGAGCTGGTTGAGCAGAGACGGCGCTGCGGACGCGGTGCCCGCGCCCAGAACCGCGGCGAAAGCAGCAGCTGCTGCGACAGATCCGGCGAGAGTTCCGATGCGCTTGGCGCGTGCGATGTTGTTTGTCATGAGTGAGATACAACACCGCGAATTCTCTGTCGAATAGTGCTTTGACCAGGGTTTTCGAAGTAGGGGGATGATCCCCCGATCCCCTATCGGTGATCAGCCGAGAATCCCCCGCATCGATCAGGGGAAATCCCCGCACCCCCTATATCGACCCCCTACGGGGCCGATTCGACACCGGGTAATCGATATTCCTGTTTCGGTCGCCCGGTGCTGCCGTATCGCAGCTTCATCACCAGTTGTCCGTCGGCCACCAGCGAGGCCAGGTACCGACGAGCGGTGGGTGGGGAGATGCCGACGACCGAGGAGAGTTCGTCGGCGAACATCGGGCGCGCCTGGTCTGCGAAGGCCCCGAGAATCGACTTCTCGGTCTGCGAACTCTCGTCCCCACGAGCCTGTGGGACGCGGTCGCCCCGCATGGTCGCCACGGCCGAATCCACCTGTGCCTGACCCAGAGTGGTGGTGTCGACGATGCGCCGGTACTGCGCGTAGCCGGCCAGTCGGCGGGCCAGTTCGGTGTTCTCGAAGGGCTTGATGAGATACGCCAGCGCACCGGCAGTGAAGGCGTGACGGACGGCCGTCGCGCTCTCCTCAGCCGTGACGACGAAAGCGTCGCAACGCATCTCGCGGATCAACTCGATGCCGGAACCGTCGGGCAGGTGGACGTCGACGAGCGCCAGATCGATCTCGGGGTGGTCGACGAGTGCGGTCCGTGCCTCGGCGATGCTGCCGACCCTGGCCTCGGTGCGGAACCCGATCATCGCGTCGGCGATCGACGCGTGCAGTGCCGCCACGCGGAAGTCGTCGTCGACGACCAGCAGCGATAGCTCGTTCCTGCTCATCGGACACCACCCTCACGCAGCACATCGGGGATCCGCGCGACCATGATCGCGCCGCCCAACGGATTCTCGTCCCCGATGCTCTCACCCGTGACTGCGTCGGCTGCCGACCCGGGGTCACCGATCACCACGTCGCCGCCGTGTCCTCGGGCCGACTGCCGGGACAGCGCGAGGCCCATGCCGCGGCCCCCGGGGACCGCGGAGTCGGCATGGGTCGTCACGCCCTCGGTGAACACGTCGCCGGGGTCGGGGACGCTGATGCCGTCACCACTGTCGGCCACAGTGACCAGGAGGTTCGCGTCCTCCATGACAAGCTCGACCTCCACGACCCGCGGTTCGCGACCACCGGTGCGCGCTGCGTCGATGGCGTTGTCGACCAGGTTGCCGACGATGGTGATCACGTCGACCGGCGACACCAACTCGCCGTCCACCCACGTCTGCGGGCCGAGGGTGAGCACGACGCCACTCTCCCGGGCCGCGGCCGCCTTGGCGTCGAGAAAGGCGTGCAGGTGGGGTTCGGCGACGTTGTCGAGGCCCGGCACCTCGATCGCATAGCGTCCGCTGCCGGTCACCTCGTCGAGGTAATCGAGTGCCGCGGCGGCATCGCCCTGACGGATCAGACCGGCGACCACGTGGATCCGGTTCGCCGACTCGTGGCGCTGGGCACGCAACGCGTCGCTGATCGCCTTGATCGACGCGACCTCACGCGTGAGTCCCTCGACGTCGGTGCGGTCGACCACCGACACCACGATGCCGAGGTCACGGCCGTCCTGTCGGACCCGCCGGGAGCTCACGAGCACGATCCGGTCACCGACGGCCGCAGCGCGCGGGATCTCGACCGGGTCGCGGGCCACCTCCAGCACACGCGGCGTCAGGCCGACGGTCTCGATGCGTTGCCCGACGTCTCCGGTCAGCGCCAGCAGATCGCGGGCCCGGTCGTTGATCACCCGCACCACACCACCGGCGTCGACCGCGACGACGCCGTCGCCGATCGAGTGCAACACCGCCTGCTGCTCACGGACGAGCTCGGTGAGCTGATCGGGCTCGAGGCCGAGCGTGAGTCGACGCCATCGGCGGGCCAACGCGATCGACCCGATGATCCCGATCGCCAACGCCACCAACGCGATCGCCGACGTCGTGAACAGGTCGTCGCGGACATCACCGCCGATCTTCTCCGTCGAGATGCCGACGCTGACGAGTCCGATGACCGCACCCGTGCGGGCGAAGATCGGCACCTTGGCCCGCACCGACTCCCCGAGGGTGCCGCGATCGGTGTTGACGTCCTCGTCGCCGCCGAGCGCCCTCGTGGGGTCGGTGCTCAACGGCTTGCCGAGTTCGTCGATCTCGGGGTGCGCCAACCGGATACCGCGGTCGTTGGCGATCACGACGAACAACGCGCCGGTGCGGGCGGCGACCGCACGCGCCTGATTCTCCAACGGTCCGTCGGCCAAGACGGCGCCGGTCGGCGACACCGTGCCGCCTGCCGACGCGTACCGGGCGACCTCGTCACGTACCTGTTGATCGCTGGCCACCGACCGCGCGATCGCCAGTGCGCGCTGGGCGTATTCGTCCCGAAGCCGATCACCGGAACCGGCGATCAGAACCCCGAATCCCACCGCGAGGCTGATCGCGATGACGACGATCTGCAGCAGCAGGACCTGGGTGCGCAGCTTCATGGGTCCGGATCGCAAGGGTCTGGCGCGCATCACCTCACCGACCCGGGCCATCAGACCAGGGTAGGCACCCGGCGGATGACGGGTGCCCACCTTGGACGAGATCGCGGAGCCGACGGTCAGAAAGGGCTCAGCTCACAACGGGATCTGACCGACGAGGACGCCGACCGCCAGCATCGTCAGCGAGACGACGGCCGCGCGCCACAGCACCTTCTTGTGATGGTCGGCCAGCGACACCCCGGCGAGGGCGATGAGCAGCAGGATCGCGGGCACCAGCGGGCTCTGCATGTGGAACGGCTGACCGGTGATGGAGGCGCGGGCCACCTCGGAGGGGTCGATGCCGTACTTGCCCGCGGTCTCCGAGAGCACCGGCAGCACACCGAAGTAGAAGGCGTCGTTGGACATGAAGAACGTGAACGGGATCGACAGGACGCCGATGACGATGGCCATGTGCGGTCCGAGGAACTCCGGCAGGATGGAGGTCAGCCACTGTGCGATGTCGGAGACCATGCCGGTCCCGGACATGACACCGGTGAGTACGGCGGCGGCGAGCACCATCGCCACCACGGCGACGATCGAGGACGAGTGCCGCGTGATGGCGGCCTGCTGCTCGGCGACGCGGGGAAAGTTGATGACCAGCGCGATGCCGGCGGCGATCATGAACAGAACCGGGATGGCGATGACGTCCATACCGAGCACGGCGAGCAGGGCAACGGTCAGACCGGCGTTGACCCACAACAGCTTCGGGCGCAGTGTCTCCCGGTTCTCGTCGAGCGCTCCCCCGGCGAAGCCGGAGTTCTTGGTGTCACCGGCGAAACCGGAGTTCGTGGAACCGGAGTCGGCGGCCGGGGCGTCGTCGGTGTCGTCGGGGCCGTCGCCGGTACCCATCGACCGACGGGGCGGGGTTCCACCGGGGCCGTCGAGAACGGCGATCGAGGAGTCACCGCCGGAACCCGAACGGGCGAGCACGGATTCGCGGATCTCGATCTTACCGATGCGCCGACGCTCCATGATGCCGAGGTGGTAGCTGAACAGCAGCACGACGAGCAGTCCGACGACGAGCGACGGGATCATCGGGACGAACACGTCCGACGGTGAGACGCCGAGTGCCGCGGCGGCGCGGGTGGTCGGGCCTCCCCACGGGAGGATGTTCATCGTGCCGTTGGCCAGGCCGGCGACAACGGTGAGGACCACCGGGCTGACGCCGAGCTTGAGGTACAGCGGGAGCAGGGCGGAGGTGGTGATGATGAAGGTGGTCGAGCCGTCACCGTCGAGGGAGACGATCATCGCCAGGACCGCTGTTCCCAGAACGAGTTTCGCGGGATCGTCGCGGACCAGCTTCACCACGAGGCGGACCACCGGGTCGAAGAGTCCGACGTCGATCATGATCCCGAAGAACACGATCGCGAAGAACAGCATCGCCGCGGTCGGCGCGAGGTCCTTGATCCCGTCGGTGATCATGTCGCTGATACCCAGCCCGGCGCCGGCGAACAGACCGAACGCGACGGGCACCAACATCAGTGCGACCACCGGTGTCGAGCGCTTGGTGATGATGAGGAACATGAACGTGGCCACCATCAGTAGGCCGAGAGCTACAAGCATGTTGGGTACCGCTTCCTTGCGAGGCATGCATTCGGGGCGAAGTGATCTTCGCTACATCTGGAGTCTCGGGGTCGCGTGGATCACAGTCACGGTTGAGCGCGTAAGACTCGTTTTGCGCGTTTTGCTCACAGTTTCGATCGCACACGACGCCGCCGACCAGCCGGTTCCGCTCATCACCGTCGATGCCAGTGCCATGCTGGACTGATGATCGACGTAGTACGCCCCAAGATCGAGGGGTCCGTTGCCGTGGGAGAGGGCCGTCGCATCGGCTTCGCCGAGTTCGGCTCACCCCATGGACGTGCGGTTTTCTGGCTCCACGGCACGCCGGGGGCTCGTCGCCAGATCCCCCTCGAAGCGCGCCGCTGGGCCGACGCGGAGAACATCCGGATCATCGGACTCGACCGGCCCGGCGTCGGGTCGTCCACGCCGTACCGGTACCCGTCGGTCTTCGGTTTCGCCGATGACCTGCGCACCGTCGCCGACACTCTCGGCGTCGACCAGATGGCGATGATCGGCCTGTCCGGGGGCGGTCCCTACGCCCTGGGAGTCGCCGCCGCGTTGCCCGAACGTGTCGTCGTCGCCGGAATCCTCGGCGGTGTCGCGCCGACCGTCGGCCCGGATGCCGTCTCGGGCGGGGCCATGGAACTCGGTCGCCACGCGGCGGGCATCCTGCAGGTCGCAGGCGCGCCCATCGGACGAACGGTCAGCTCGTTCATCCGCGTCGCCCGCCCGATTGCGAGCCCGGCCATCGGGATCTACGGACTGCTCTCCCCCAAGGCCGATCGGCAGTTGCTCGCCCGCCCGGAGTTCAAGGCCATGTTCCTCGATGACCTCCTCAACGGGGGCCGCCATCGCATGGAGGCACCGTTCGCCGACGTCGTCGTGTTCTCTCGTGATTGGGGTTTCCGGGTCGGTGACGTCACCGTCCCGGTGCGCTGGTGGCACGGCGACCGCGACCACATCATCCCGCACCGCCACGGCGAGCACATGGTGGATCTGCTGCCCGACGCGAAGCTGTTCACCATGCCCGGCGACAGTCACCTCGGCGGTCTCGGCATGGCCACCGACATCCTCGCCGAGCTGATGTCGGTGTGGGACAACAGCGGTCGGTGAGGGCGCCTGCTCTGCTGGTGATCGCGGCGCTCGCGCTGGCGGCGTGTTCGACCGCCGACAACACCGACGCGGGACCCACGTCGTCACCTGCACGGACAACGGTCGGGGTCACGCTGCCCCCAACCACGGGCGGCTTCGACTATCAACTCGGCGGGGCGTACCCGCCGCCTGCCGGCGTCACCGTCGTCGAGCGAGACAGCACCACTGATCCTGTGCCCGGTGTGTACTCGGTCTGTTACGTCAACGGTTTTCAGACGCAGCCCGGGGTCACGTGGCCCGATGAGCTCCTCGTCCACCGCAGCGATGGTTCGCTGCTCGTCGACCCGGGGTGGCCCGACGAGCATCTGATCGACCTGTCGACATCGGCCCACCGCAGGTCGGCAGCCGATCGCCACCAGACGACCATCGACCTGTGCGCACGAAAGGGATTCCGCGCCGTCGAGTTCGACAACCTCGACTCGTATACGCGGTCGAAGGGGGCATTCGGAGTCGACGACGCCATCGACTTCGCCCGCATGCTCACCGACCGCGCGCACGATGCCGGGCTCGCGGTCGCACAGAAGAACGCCGCCGATCTCGTCGACCGAGGGCGGACCGAGGTCGGTTTCGACTTCGCCATCTCCGAGGAGTGCGACCGCTACGACGAGTGCTCGGAGTTCGCGAGTGCCTACGGCGACCACGTCTACGACATCGAGTACACCGATGACCTACGCGACAGTTTCAGCGATGCATGTCAACGGTCCGACACTCCGCGCATGACGATCCTGCGCGACCGGGATCTCGTGGCACCGGACAACCCGGCACATCGCTACGACCACTGCTGAGCACGTCACGACGTGCCCGTGCCGACCGTGCCGAAAATGACCGTCGAGCGTGCGGTCTCCGCGCACCAGTTGACGTCCACGCTTCGCCGCCGCACGCTCGGCGCGCATTTTCGGCACGGTCGGCGGTACTTATCGGCACGGTCGGCGGAAAGTTCCGCGCGGTCAGCGGGCCATTGGCGCACTGACCCGGTCTGGTGCTGCTTGGATGAGGCATGACCTTCAGATCGCACGCGCTGCGTAGATCTATGACGCTGCCGCTGCTGATCCTGACGATGCTGCTGGCCGTGATGGCGGGCTCCACGGCGCTGGCGTCGCGTGCCGATGCCGCACCCGCGATATCGACCATCGAGCCCGGCGTGCTGACGGTGGGTACCGAGGGGACGTACACGCCGTTCAGCTACCACGTGAATGGCACCGGCCCGATCACCGGCTTCGACATCGACGTGATCACCGACGTCGCCAAGAAACTCGGTCTGCGGGTCAAATTCGTCGAGACCCCCTTCGACAGCATCTTTCCCGCTCTGGAGGCGCGACGCTTCGACATCGTCGCCAACCAGATCTCGTACTCCGCCGAACGCGCGCAGAGATACGACCTCTCTGACTCGTACGTCGAGTCCGCCGGAGTGGTCGTCACCAAGTCGGATGACAATTCGATCAAATCGGTCAACGACCTGCGAGGGAAGACGTCGGCGCAGTCGCTGACCAGCAACTACGCCGAGATCGCGAAGTCCGCCGGTGCCGTGGTCGAACCCGTGCCGGGCTTCGACCAGGCCATCACCCTCGTCCGTCAGGGGCGTGTGCAGGCCACGGTGAACGACGAGCTCACCGTCAAGGACTTCCTGACCAGGACCGGCGACAAGTCCGTGAAGATCGCGGCGAAGACGCCCGACGTGAGCAAGCAGGTGTTCGCGGCCCGGAAGGGCTCGGGCCTGATGCCTGCCGTCAACGAGCAGATCACCGCATTGCGGTCGGACGGCACCCTCGACTCGACGTACGCCAAATACTTCGATGCAACCGACCGGGCACCGAGCGCCTGGAGCGTGGTGCGCCAGAACCTGGTGCCGCTGCTGAAGTCGGCGATCACGGGGACGATCCCGCTGACGGCGATCAGCTTTGTGATCGGCCTCGCGATCGCCCTCGGGGTGGCACTCGCCCGCATGTCGAGCCGTCGAGCCGTCAGCAGCATTGCCTCGCTGTACATCTCGATCATTCGCGGCACGCCGCTGCTGGTGCAGCTGTTCGTCATCTTCTACGCGCTGCCAGAGCTGGGCATCGTGGTGAGCCCGTTCCCGGCCGCGATCGTCGCCTTCAGCCTCAATGTCGGTGGCTACGCGGCCGAGATCATCCGTGCGGCGATCGAGTCGATCAACAAGGGCCAGTGGGAGGCAGCGGCGACCATCGGCATGAACTACACGACGACGCTGCGTCGGATCATCCTGCCGCAGGCCGCCCGCACCGCGGTTCCACCGCTGTCGAACACGCTCATCTCGCTGGTCAAGGACACATCGCTGGCGTCGACGATCCTGGTCACCGAGCTGTTCCGCCAGGCCCAGAACGCATCTGCGGCGACCTTCCAGTACCTCGCGCTGTACAGCACCGCAGCGGCGTACTACCTGGTGATCTGCCTGGTGTTGTCCTTCGGTCAATCCAATCTCGAGACCCGGCTCAGAAAGTTTGTGGCGACATGACCGATCCGAAGACCCTGCACGGCACCGACGTCGTCGAGGTCGCCGGCCTGACGAAGTCGTTCGACGGTCCCAAGGGCAAGCCCATCCAGGTGCTGCGCGACAACGACTTCTCCGTCGCCCCCGGATCGGTCACCGTGATCATCGGTCCGTCCGGGTCGGGCAAGACCACGATGCTCCGGTCGCTCAACGCCCTCGACATCCCCGACGCCGGCGTGATCCGCATCGGCGAGGTGAGCGTCGACTTCGCCGACCTCGGCACGCCGCGCAAGGGACTCGGATCCGGGCGCAAGCTCACCCGCGCCGACAACGCGCTGCTCGCGAGATATCGCCTGCAGAGCGGCATGGTGTTCCAGTCGCACAATCTCTTCCCCAACAAGACGGTGCTGCAGAACGTCACCGAGGGGCCGGTCATCGTGCAGAAGCGCGACGCCGAGGAGGCCCGCACCGAAGCGCACGCGCTTCTCGAACGGGTGGGCCTGGCCGAGCAGGCCGAGCAACTCCCTCATCAGCTCTCCGGCGGTCAGCAGCAGCGCGTGGGCATCGCCCGGGCGCTGGCGATGAAACCCACCGTCGTCCTGTTCGACGAACCCACCTCCGCACTCGACCCGGAACTCGTCGGCGACGTCCTGGGTGTCATCAAGGACCTCGCCGTCGAGGGCACGACGATGGTGATCGTCACCCACGAGATCCGCTTCGCCCAACAGGTCAGCAACCAGGTGTTGTTCATCGACGGCGGCGCCATCGTCGAGCGCGGCACCCCCGCCGACGTCATCGGGGCACCGAGCAACGAGCGCACCAAGACCTTCCTGAAACGCATTCTCGACCCCGCCTGAGCATCACCGACTCCCAACCAAGCGAGCGCTTGATCGCCTAGGGTGCGGGTCATGACTCCCCGCTTCGACGCCGATGAGTTGACCGCTGCGTTCCAGCAGTTCGAGCAGACCACCGAGCGGTGCGCCGCGACCGGTGCATGGGACCCGTGGGCCGAACAGTTCACCGTCGACGCCGATTACATCGAGCACGCGATGGGGACGATGAAAGGTCGCGAACAGATCCGCCCCTGGATCAAGAAGACGATGGGGTCGTTCCCGGGCAACCACATGGTGGCGTTCCCGTCGCTGTGGCACGTCACCGATCCGGCCACGGCACGGGTCATCTGCGAGATCGACAACCCGCTGCGCGACCCCGGCGACGGGTCGGTGATCACCGCGACGAACATCACGATCCTCACCTACGCGGGCGACGGCCTCTGGTCCTGCGAGGAGGACGTGTACAACCCCATGAAGTTCGGTCGCGCCGCCATGACCTGGTGCGTCCGGGCAAAGGAACTTGGCACCCTCACCGACGAGGCCCGGGCGTGGATGTCCACGACGGGTTCCTACTTCGCCTGAGCTGCGTTGGTATTCGTCACGACACCGTTGCGAAAAGTTGGGTCACCCAGGTCGGTCCCGTAGTCTTGATCCTTGATCACGCACGATGTCGAAGGGGTTGAAGTACATGGCACGCGATCTCACCCAACTCGAGCTCTTGCAGCAGCTGTCACCGGTTGCCGAGGAGAACGTGAATCGCCACCTGGCCGTGGCCAAGGACTGGAACCCGCACGACTACGTGCCGTGGGACGAGGGCAAGAACTTCGCCGCCCTCGGTGGTGTCGACTACTCCGACGATCAGTCCGAGCTCGGTGACGTCGCCAAGGCGGCCATGATCACCAACCTGCTGACCGAGGACAACCTGCCCTCGTACCACCGGGAGATCGCCAACAACTTCTCCACCGACGACGCCTGGGGTCACTGGGTGGGCCGGTGGACCGCCGAGGAGAACCGCCACGGTCTCGCCATGCGCGACTACCTGGTGGTCACCCGCGGTGTCGATCCCGTCGCCCTCGAAGAGGCGCGGATGATCCACATGACCAACAGCTTCACCTCGGTCGGTGTCGGTGGCGACCGCGCCGACGAGGTCGAGGCCCACGGTGGCGAACTCGGCCTGCTGCACACCGTCGCCTACGTGACGTTCCAGGAGCTCGCGACCCGCGTCTCGCACCGCAACACCGGTCGCGCCTGCAACGACCCCATCGCCGACAAGATGCTGCAGCGCATCGCGGCCGACGAGAACCTGCACATGATCTTCTACCGCAACGTCGTCGCCGCGGCGATGGATCTCGCGCCGGATCAGACCATGCGTGCGGTCACCGACGTCATCTGCAACTTCCAGATGCCCGGCGCCGGCATGCCCAACTTCCGTCGCCACGGCGTCCTGATGGCCAAGCACGGCATCTACGACCTCCGTCAGCACCACGAGGAAGTCGTCCTGCCCATCCTGCGCAAGCTCAACGTCTTCGACCGCGACGACTTCGGCGCACAGGGCCAGGCCGACCAGGAACGTCTCGGCCTCTTCGTCGAGAAGCTCGGCGAGGACACACTCAAGTTCGAGGAAATGCGTGATCGTGCGCTCGCCCGTGAGGCGGCAAAGCGCGAGGCGCGGGCTTCGTGAGGTTGTCCTGACCACCCTGATCGACACCCCGACCGCCGCACCGGAGACCTCCGACGCGGCGGTCTCGGTGTCCCCGGGCACACGTCCGGGACTGTCGATCGGGCCGTTCGATCTGCAGAGCCCGGTGGTGTTGGCACCGATGGCCGGCGTCACCAACGTCGCGTTCCGCTCACTGTGCCGCGAACTCGAACTCGCGCGCACCGGTACCGTCTCGGGCCTCTACGTCTGCGAGATGGTCACCGCTCGGGCGCTCGTCGAACGGCATCCGACCACGATGCACATGACGACGTTCGCCCCCGACGAGAACCCGCGGTCGATGCAGCTCTACACCGTCGATCCGGAGTACACCTACGCCGCGGCCAAGATGATCGTCGACGAGAACCTCGCCGACCACATCGACATGAACTTCGGATGCCCGGTCCCGAAGGTCACCCGCAAGGGTGGTGGGTCGGCAATTCCCTACAAGCGCAAGCTGTTCCAGAACATCGTCGCCGCAGCGGTGCGTGCCGTCGAGGGTACTGACGTGCCGGTCACGGTGAAGTTCCGCATCGGCATCGACGACGAACACCACACCCACCTCGACGCCGGTCGCATCGCGGCCGCCGAGGGCGCGAAAGCAGTTGCGCTACATGCCCGTACCGCGTCGCAGCGCTACTCCGGACGCGCGGACTGGGGCGAGATCTCCCGGCTCAAGGACCACGTGACCGACGTGCCGGTGCTCGGTAACGGCGACATCTTCGAGGCGCCGGACGCCGTCGCGATGATGGAACAGACCGGCTGCGACGGCGTCGTCATCGGCCGCGGCTGCCTCGGACGTCCGTGGCTGTTCGCCGAGCTGAGCGCCGAACTCAACGGATTGCCTTGTCCCACACCGCCGAACCTCGGGGAGGTCGGCGAGATCATCGTCCGACATGGGCGTCTGCTCGCCGACCACCACGGCGAGGACAAGGGCATGCGGGAGATCCGCAAGCATGTCGCCTGGTACCTCCGTGGTTTCCCGGTCGGCTCCGACATCCGTCGTGACCTCGCGCTGGTGACCACGGTCGACCAGCTCATCGATCTGGTCGGCACCCTGCCCGCCGATGCCCCGTTCCCGCTCGACGGCCACGGCCCGCGCGGACGACAGGGATCGCCCGCCGCGGTCGCCCTCCCGCACGGTTGGCTCGACGATCCCGACGACGATGCGGTCCCCGCAGGCGCCGAGATCATGCATTCGGGCGGTTAGTGCAGCCCCGCCGGAAACCGTTCCCACTCGGTCATACCGCCTCCTGCCAGTACCATTGGCGAGACATTGACAGCGGAGGAGTTCGGTGAGCGACGACCACACTCCCGAATCCAACGATTCGGGTGAACCTCCGCGTCCCCCCAGGGACGGCAGCCGCCCGTCGGACGCGCGGCCGGACAGCCCGTCCCCCGACAACATCCGGGACGACATCCGGCGCCGTCTGGACCGACCGTCCGACGATGTCCTCCGGGAACCCGCCGGTCGCGGCGGTGTTCCGCGTGGTCGCACCCAACGCCTGACCGTCGCCGAGCTGCTCCGTCAGATGGAGCAGTCCGGCCAGTCCTCGCCCGGACAGCCCACGTCAGGCCCCGCGGCCTCGGGCACGGCACCGTCGTCATCGGCGACATCGAGCCCCACCCCGCCCAGGTCACGACCGTCCGCATCTCGCCCCGCACCGCCCGCCGACATCGACGACGACGCGACACAGACGATCACCCCGGTCCCGGCCGACGCCGACTCGTCCGACACCCCCACGCGAGCGAGCGGCCACCGCCGTCGTCGCAACGCCGGCCCGGCCGTGCTGCCGCCCAGCGACGACCGACTCGCCGAGGCCGCCAGACGCCAACACCGACGCCACGCCGCGACCACGGCCGGTCGAGTCCTCATCGCCGTGGCCTGCGTGCTCGCCCTCGTCGGCACCGGGACCGTGTGGGGCTATCTCCGGGCGACCAACGGGGAGTTCCGCACCATCGAGGCCGTCAACGCCAACGACAAGAACATCCGCAACAAGGACGCCCAGTACGGCGACCAGACCTACCTGATCGTCGGCACCGACACCCGCGTCGGCAAGAACGGCAAAGTCGGAGCGGGTACGACCGCCGACGCCGAGGGCGCCCGTTCGGACACCGTGATCCTGGTGAACATCCCGGCCAACCGCAGCCGCGTGGTCGCGGTGTCGTTCCCCCGTGACCTGCAGATCGACCGCCCGCAGTGCGCCGGCTGGGACAACAACACCGGTACGTACACGAGCGACGTGGTACCCGCCGAGACCGGCGCGAAGCTGAACACCGCCTACGGCGACGGCGGTCCGAAATGCGCGGTCGAGGTCATCCAGCAGCTCTCCGGCCTCAACATCAACCACTTCATCGCCATGGACTTCTTCGGCTTCGAGCAGGTGGTGAACAAGCTCGGCGGCGTGCAGGTCTGCTCGCCCACCCCGCTCTACGACTACGAACTCGGACAGATCCTGTCGAAGGCGGGCTCGCAGAAGGTCACCGGCAAGCGGGCGTTGAACTACGTGCGTGCCCGCACCGTCGACACCGAGGGCAACGGCGACTACGGCCGCATCAAACGCCAGCAACTGTTCCTGTCGTCACTGCTCCGCGGGATGCTCTCCGGCCAGGTCCTGTCCAACCCGGTCAAGCTCAACGGCATCATCAACACGTTCATCAAGAACAGCTTCGTCGATCAGGTGAACACCCAGGACCTGATCAATCTCGGGCAGTCGCTGCAGGGCCTGCAGGCCGGTCGCGTCACCTTCCTGACGACACCGACGTCGGGCACCACGACCGACGGCTCGAACAACGAGATCCCCCGCACCGAGGACATCAACGCGATCTTCGACGCGATCATCAACGACGAGCAGTTGCCCGGCGAGCAGAAGGCCGCCGCACCGTCGTCGTCCTCGTCGTCATCCAGCTCGAGCAGCAGTTCCAGTGCCCCCACGTCGACCGCACCCGAGACCCCGACCCAGGCGACCGCGTCGGCGACGACCCCGGGCAATGTGGGTGTGCGGGTGCTCAACGGCACCGGAACCGCCGGCCTCGCATCGCGGGTGTCCGACAGCCTGTCGCAGCTGGGTTTCGACGTCCGCGGTGTCGCCGACGCCTCGGAGAACCAGACGACCACGGTCGTGCGTTACGGACCCGGCCAGCAGGCCGCCGCCGCGACCGTCGCGTCGATGATCACCGGGGCGGTCATCCAGCCCGACCGCACGGTCAAGTCCGGCGTCGAGGTGCTCCTCGGTAGCGACTACCCGGGCGAGCTGAAGCCGGTACCCGATGCGGGCACGCGCTTGACGGTGACCGAGAACCCGCAGTCGTCGGAGGCCATCGACCTGCCCAGCGACCTCAGCGTCACCAACGGGGCGGACACCTCCTGTAGCGGCTGACGTGCGGTGCGATGGGTCGGATCGGAGGTATCCGCGTCCCGTTCACCACGCGTTCACCGGGATAGAACCGTTCGCTTCGCCGTCACCAGTACCCTTGGCACATGCGTACCGCGTACCACGAGCAGATGGCTGACCTGAACCGCATCCTGGGACACATGTCCCAGCTTGCCGGTGTCGCCATGGAGCGCTCGACACAGGCACTTCTCCAGGCCGACCTCGCCGTAGCCGAGGGCGTCATCTCCGACCACGAGCAGATCGTCCGTCTCTCGGCGCAGGCCGAGGAACAGGCGTTCGCCCTCCTCGCGCTGCAGGCACCGGTCGCCGGTGATCTGCGCGCGATCGTCAGCGGCTTCCAGATCGTCGCCGACGTCGACCGGATGGGTGCGCTCGCGCTGCACGTCTCCAAGGTCGCCCGTCGCCGGCATCCCGCGAAGGCGCTGCCCGAGGAGGTCAACGGTTACTTCGCCGAGATGGGCCGACTCGCGGTCGCCCTGGCGATGAACGCCCGTGAGGTGCTCAACAGCCAGGACCCGTCCGACGCGCTGCGCCTGCAGGCCGACGACGACGCGATGGACGACCTGCATCGGCACCTGTTCACGGTGCTCATGGACCGCGAGTGGCGCCACGGCGTCGCCGCGGCGGTCGACGTCACGCTGCTGGGTCGCTACTACGAGCGCTTCGCCGACCACGCCGTGCTCATCGGTCGGCGCGTGGTGTTCCAGTCCACCGGCAAGACCCCCGAGCAGTTCCTGGAGGGACAGCAGCAGGCCCAGGCCTGACCCGTTCTCGGAGCCAGACGAACAAAGAGCCCCGGCCCTCTCGAGGAGGACCGGGGCTCTTGTCGTCGGTGGGGTCTATCCGAAGCGGCCGGAGATGTAATCTTCCGTGGCGCGCTGCTCGGGGTTGGAGAACATGGTCTCGGTGTCGTTGACCTCGATGAGCTGACCCGGCTTGCCCGTCGCCGCCAGGTTGAAGAACGCCGTCTGGTCACTCACACGCGCGGCCTGCTGCATGTTGTGGGTGACGATGACGATCGTGTAGTCCTTCTTGAGCTCGGTGATCAGGTCCTCGATCGCGAGGGTCGAGATCGGGTCGAGCGCGGAACACGGCTCGTCCATGAGCAGCACCTCGGGCGAGACCGCGATCGCACGTGCGATGCACAGACGCTGCTGCTGTCCACCGGAGAGGCCACCACCGGGCTTGCCGAGACGGTCCTTGACCTCTTCCCACAGGTTCGCGCCACGCAGGCTGCGCTCGGCGACCTCGTCGAGCTCCTTCTTGTTGCGCAGACCCTGCAGCTTGAGGCCGGCCACGACGTTGTCGCGGATCGACATGGTCGGGAACGGGTTGGGGCGCTGGAACACCATGCCGATGGTGGAGCGGACGCTCACCGGGTCGACGGAACGGCCGTAGATGTCCTCGCCGTCGAGCAGCACCTTGCCCTCCACGCGGGCACCGGGGGTGACCTCGTGCATGCGGTTCAGCGTGCGCAGGACCGTCGACTTGCCGCAGCCCGACGGGCCGATGAAAGCGGTGATGGAGCGCGGCGGGACGTCGAGGCTGACGTCCTTCACGGCGTGGAATGCGCTGTAGTAGATGTTCAGGTCTTTGAGGTCGAGACGCTTTGCCATGGTGTCGCTTTCGTTCGAGTCGTTCGAATGTCTGTGGGGCCGAGGGGCCGTCGGAGAGTGGTCAGGCCTTCTTGGGGGCGAACAGGCGGGACACGAGCTTGGCGCCGAAGTAGATCACCGCGACGATCAGTACCAGGGTCAACGCCGCGCCCCAGACCTTGTCGAGTGCGTCGGGACCGTTGTTGTACTGCTGCACCATCATCAGAGGCAGCGACTGCTGATTGCCCTCGAACGGGTTGTTGTTGACCGCTCGGGTGGAGCCGACCAGGATCAACACCGGCGCGGACTCACCCATGACTCTCGCAACCGAGAGCATCACACCCGTCACGATTCCCGAGAGTGCCGTCGGCAGGACGATGCTGACGATGGTGCGCCACTTGGGCACACCCAGCGCGTAGGACGCCTCGCGCAGATCCTGCGGGACGATCTTCAGCATCTCCTCGGTGGAGCGCACGACGATCGGGATCATCAGCAGCACCAGGGCCAGCGCCACGACGAAGCCGGAGCGCGGCAGGCCGAGGGTGGTGCGCCACACGGCGTAGATGAACAGGGCCGCGACGATCGACGGGACTCCGGAGAGGATGTCGACCATGAAGGTGGTGAAACGCGCCAGCACCGACTTGTTGCCGTACTCGACGAGGTAGATGGCGACGAAGATGCCCACCGGGATCGAGATGACCGCGGCCAGCAGCGTCTGCTGGAGGGTGCCGACGATCGCGTTGAACGCGCCGCCGTGCAGCTCGTCGAACTGCCACCAGTCGGCGGACAGGATCGGGCTGATGCCCCGGACGACGAGGGTGACGAGCAACCAGACCAGCGGCGCGAGGGCGATCAGAAGCGCGGCCGAGACCAGCACGAGCGCGGTCCGGTCGGTGAACTTGCGTCGGCCGGTGACCTTGGTGAAGCCGGACGCGTCCCGCTTGACCGGACCGAGGCTGGGATTCGGGGTCTCGAGAGTGGCAGTCATGACTTCGCCTTTCCGGCGACGACCGAGCGGGCCGCGGCATTGACGATGAAGGTCAGCACGAACAGGGTCAGGCCGGCGGAGATGTAGGCGCCGGTCTTGATGGGCGAGTCGAACTCGGCGGCGTTGTTGGCGATCTTGGTCGCAAACGTCTCACCGCTCTCCATCAGGTTGAAGTCCAGCGGACCCGCGGTGGAGATGATGAGCAGCAGCGCCATCGTCTCGCCGAGGGCGCGGCCCAGGCCGAGCATCGAGCCGCTGATGTAGCCGGAGAACCCGAAGGGCAGCACCGAGACCCGGACGACCTCCCACTTCGTAGCGCCGAGGGCGAGTGCGGCCTCACGCTGCGCGGTGGGGGTCTGCACGAAGACCTCGCGGGTGACCGCGGTGATGATCGGCAGGATCATCACGGCGAGGACGATTCCCGCGGTGAGCAGGGTGCCGCCGGTGGAGAGGTTGGCGACCTGAGTCGGTTCCTGGAAGAACGGCAGGAACGAGAGGTTGTCGACCAGCCAGTTGTCGAGGGGCACCAGGGCCGGCCCGAGAACCAGGATGCCCCACAGGCCGTAGACGATCGAGGGCACCGCGGCGAGCAGGTCGACAAGGTAGGTGATCGGCCCGACGAGACGTTTGGGGGCGTACTGGGTGAGGAAGATCGAGATGCCCAGCGCGATCGGCATGGCCAGGATCAGCGCGATCACCGACACGACCAGCGTCGCGTAGAAGAGGTTGGCGATACCGAACTGGAGATCGTCACCCGAGGTGACCCAGTCACCGGTGTAGGTGAAGAAGTTCTCCGAGTTCTTCAGCAGCGCCGGTACCGCCTGGATGACCAGGAAGATCGCGATCAGCGCGATGAGCACCGAGATGACGATGCCGGAGCCGACCGAGAGGGTCCGGAAGATGCGGTCCCCGAGTCGGATCACCGACCCCTTGCCCGGGGCGTCGGGCTTGTCCGCGTTGTCCCCGGTCGGTTCTGGGCCGGGTGCGACGCCGGCCATCGGGTCCGGGCCGCTGATCGATGACGTCATGGATCCTTCTGAGTCAGCCGTCTGGCCGGCGCGCAAGCTGCCACCGTGCACTTCGGTCATGAGCAATGTCCCCCAAGTGTCTCAACTGCGTCCGCGGGGCCGCAATGTCGCGGCCCCGCGGGCGTCAGATGTCGTTCTTCGATCTGGCCCGGTGAATCCGGATCAGCCCAGCGCGTCGACGGTTCCCTGCAGGGTCGTCTTGTAGCTGTCGGGCAGGGCGACGTAGCCCTCGTCGGCCAGGCCTTCCTGGCCGTTGTTCAGGATGGTGGTGAACGCGGACTTCAGGATCGCGCCCTTGTTGCCGGTGTAACCCTTGGAGCAGACGATCTCGTAGGTCGTGAGCAGCAGCGGGTAGGCGCCTGCGGTGTTGGTGGCGAAGAGCTTGTCGGTGTCGACGACCAGGTCCTTGGAGCCGGGGGTCTTGAACGACACGTTCTCCAGCGCCTTGCCCGCGGTCTCCGAGGTCAGCTTGGTTGCGCCCGAACCGAAGTCGAGCTGCGACAGGCTGAGCTTGTTCTGCTCGGCGAAGCCCCACTCGACGTAGGTGATGGAGCCGGGGGTCTTCTTGACGGTGTCACCGACACCGGTCGACTTCGACGCGGCCGAGCCGCCCTGGCCCTTGAACGTCTTGTCGTGCGCGTACGGCCAGTCCGCCTTGGCGGTGTCGCCGAGGAAGCGCTGGAAGTTGTCGGTGGTGCCCGAGCTGTCGCTGCGATGGACCGGGACGATCTTGTCCGACGGGAGGGTCTTGCCCGGGTTCAGTGCTGCGATGGCCGGGTCGTTCCAGGTGGTGATCTTCGAGTCGAAGATCTTCGCGAGGACGCTGGGGTTCAGGATCAGGTCGTCGACGCCGCTGAGGTTGTAGGCGATGGCGACGGGGCCCGCGACCAGCGGGATGTGCCATGCGTCGTTGCCCGCGCAACGGGTCTTGGCGGTGGCGGCCTCGTCGGCCTTGAGGGCCGAGTCCGAGCCGGCGAAGTCGACGTCGCTGCTCAGGAACTTCTTGACGCCGTCTCCCGAGCCGCTGCCGGTGTAGTTGAGGACGATGCCGCCGTTGCTGGCGAGGACATCCTGGAACTTCTCCACGGCCTTCTGCTGGGCGGTGGAACCCTCGCCGCTGACGGCCTGGCCGCTGAAGCTGTTGTCGCCGCTGGCGTCGCC
The DNA here is from genome assembly GCF_024171815.1 of Williamsia maris. Classification (GTDB taxonomy): domain Bacteria; phylum Actinomycetota; class Actinomycetes; order Mycobacteriales; family Mycobacteriaceae; genus Williamsia_A; species Williamsia_A maris. The sequence continues at coordinate 971,543 of NZ_JAMTCJ010000001.1, forward strand.
GGAATCGCTTCCGCCCCCGCCGCTGCAGGCCGACAAGGTGAGTGCGGCCGCGACCACGATGCTCGCGGCGACACCGCCGCTGCGCGCAGCCGAGCTCAGGTTGAGTTTCACGCCAAGGTCCTCCGTTGTGTGGTGATGCTTGCTCTTGGAGTGAAAGTTAGGGCGCAGTGGTGGACGGTCCGCCGACAAAAGGTGAACGCGCGGTGAATAGATCAGCCGTCAACATGGTCGGTCGGCCAACACACGGCACAACCCATCAGTCCAGGTGAGAACCGTTTCCGGAGGCAACGAATTGGCGTGAGCAAGCACACACCCGGGCCGGGCCGGGAACGCAAGGTTCGGAGCTTTCTCAGCCGTATGCGACGTCGATGGAGTGCTGCGTGAAACCGAGGCGCGCGTAGGTGTGCAGCGCGGCGGCGTTGTCGCCCTCGACGTACAACTCGACCTCGCCGAGGCCGGTGTCCTCGAGGTACCGGATACCCGCGAGGGTCAGGATCCGACCGAGTCCGCGGCCCTGGGTTCCGGTGTCGACACCGACGATGTAGACCTCGCCGAGTGCCGGCTCGTCCTCGCCATCCGGGTTCGTCACGGCCGGGTGCACCTTGGTCCAGTGGAAGCCCAGCAGTGTGTTCGGGTCGGCGCGGTCGAAGACCAGGAACAGGCCCTCGGGGTCGAACCAATCCGACCCCGTTCGCGCGGTGATCTCGTCGATGGCCCAGCCGCCCTGCTCGGGGTGCCAGTCGAACGCGGCGTTGTTGACGCGGAGGATCTCGGCGTCGTCGCCGCTGCCCTCATAGGTCCGCAGCAGCAGGTCATCGGGGATGTCCAACGGCGGCAACGGGTTGTCGGCGTCGCCGAGCGGGCGACGCAGCGAGAGGAGCTCGCGCAGGGCGGTGAGTTCGAGCTTTGTCGCCAGCGCCTTCGCGCCGGGGAGGTCGCCGTGGGCCCAGATGCGTGCGGGGTCGGGTGCCGTGTCGAGCGCGGATCGGACCAGCGCGAGACCGTGACCGTGCCGCCGGTGACCGGGATCGACGGCTGCCTCGACCATCGACGGTTCGTCGTCGCGACCCGGGGTGATGTTGGCGTAGCCGACCAGCGTGCCGTCGTCGGTAGCCCTGCGCACGACATGGGTGACACCACCGGAATCGATTGCCGCCCGGGCCTGTTCGGACAGACCGTCCACGCCGTCCGCTCTCGCGACGCGCTCGACGAGGTCGCGGGCGGCCGCTGCCGTGGAGGGATCGAGGTCGTCGAGGGTCTCGACATCCGATCCGACGGAGTCAGTTGCCATTGCTGATCGGGCTCAGGACGGTGTCGTCGAAATCGGTGTCGGTCGATTCGTCATCGGGATTCGGTTCGTCAGGTGCCGACCCCTCGGAGGACTCGCCACGGCCACGACTCGGACGGACCGCCTTGTAACCGACGTTGCGGACCGTCCCGATGAGCGCCTCGTGCTCGGGGCCCAGCTTCGCGCGCAGGCGTCGGACGTGGACGTCGACCGTGCGGGTGCCACCGAAGAAGTCGTAACCCCACACCTCCTGCAGCAGCTGTGCACGGGTGAAGACCCGACCTGCGTTCTGCGCCAGGTACTTCAGGAGCTCGAACTCCTTGTAGGTGAGGTCGAGGGGCCGACCGCGCAGCCGCGCGGTGTAGGTGCCCTCGTCGATCACCAGGTCGCCCAGGGAGACCTTGCCGCTCGACTCCTCGGCGGCCACTCCCCTCGTGCGCACCACCAGCAGGCGGAGCCGCGTGTCGAGCTCGGCCGGGCCGGTGTTCGGGAGCAGGAACTCGTCGAGCCCCCACTCCGCGTTGACCGCGACCAACCCGCCCTCGGTGAGGACGGCGACCACGGGCACCGACGACCCGGTGCTGCCGAGCAGCCGACACAGGCCACGAGCAGCGGCCAGGTCGGTCCGGGCATCGACGATCGCCACGTCGGCGTTGCCTGCCTCCATGAGCGAGGACACCTCGGTGGGAACGACGCGAACTGTATGAGCCAGCAGTGACAACGACGGCAAGACGGACTCAGGGGTGGGATCGGCTGTCAGTAACAAGAGATCCACAAACCACTCCGATCTCAATTGATCGCCATATGTACGCTGGCTTACCAACGTGTGCGAGACAGGTGTCAGAATAACCGCAATATGGCCCGAGCCTGTTACCGGCCGTTGATCCGGCGCTGTCGAACGGAGGGTTTCGAGTGCGCAGGACCCTCACATTTCTCGCCCTGGGCCTGGTTGTAGTGGTCGTCGCGCTCCTCGGGATCGACACCGGATTCGCCATCAATGCGGAGCGCAGCTTTGCGCGTGCGTTGATGGAATCGCGGGCATCCGACGGTGAATCGCCTGCCCTGCGCTACGAACCCGAGGTCACGATCTCCGGGTTCCCCGCCACCCGATCGATAGCCGACGGTCATTACTCGGGCATCGGCATCACGGCGCGAGCAGTCGATGCGACCGGACCGGCGACCTTCTCTGGTAACCGGCAGCCCCGAATGGCGCACGCATGCACGGGTGACAATCCTTGTCATGTCGACATCCGATCGCGACTCACCGGTGTCCGGGTCGGGGGGTCGCGGTCGTTGACCCGCCCGTTCCCGCCCGAAAGCGGGTTGCGCGTGGCCTCGGCCAGCGCCTCGACGACGCTGGACACGGTGGCCCTCGGCCGGTTCCTCGGGATCGACGACCTGACGGTGAACACTCCAGCCCCTCGCGGAAAGGCGGGCGGAGGCGGCCCCGGCGACGGCCTGCTCTCCCGGACGTCGGGAATCCTGATGACCGGAACGGTCCAGACGGCGCGGCCCGACGTGCGGGAAGTGAAGGTCAGCGTCACTGTCGACGTATCCGTGCGCAACGGATCGCTGCACCTCGAGGCGACCGGTTTCTACGACGGACCAGAGGAGCACTCGGGCACCACCGTCGCCCCGGACGACTCCGACGTCGTGCTTGGCCGGTTCACCGCCACCCTCCCGCCGTTGCCGATGGCCTGGGGCACAACGGCCACGTCTGCCCGGAGCAGCGGCAGCGACCTCATGCTCGAGGGCACTCCGCATCCCGAGATCTACTCACCGTTGCTGTTCCTCGACGCGGAGAGCGTGCACTGGATGTACTACACCGGTCCGCCCCGATGAGCCGCTGGTCAGATGATCGCGCGGCCTTTGTTACCCTCGACCCCATGCTGACGCGCCGTGAGTTCATGCTCACCCGCCGCCGGGCGATCGACTTCTGTCGATTCGCCACCTGCCGCTGTCGCTAGTCGGGTCCTTCGCGGTCTCACCGCCACCCGACCACATCCGTTCCATCCGCGCCGTATCTCGCTGCGCACATCCCACCGATGAACCCTCGGGCAAAACATCACGTACGTCCCTATGAAAGGAACACCATGGCTCGCTCCGATGTCCTGGTCAGCGCCGACTGGGCTGAGCAGAACCTGAACACCGACAAGGTCGTGCTCGTCGAGGTCGACGAGGACACCACCGCCTACGACGGCGGCCACATCGCCGGCGCGATCAAGCTCGACTGGAAGGCGGACCTGCAGGACCAGGTCCGTCGCGACTTCCTGAACCAGGAGCAGTTCTCCGACCTGCTGTCGACACGCGGCATCGCCAACGACGACACCGTGATCCTGTACGGCGGCAACAACAACTGGTTCGCCGCCTACGCCTACTGGTACTTCAAGCTGTACGGCCACAAGGACGTCCGCCTGCTCGACGGTGGTCGCAAGAAGTGGGAGCTCGACGGCCGCCCGCTGTCGACCGACGCCGTGTCGCGTCAGGGCACCTCGTACAAGGCCGAGGCCCCCGACCTGTCGATCCGTGCGTTCCGCGACGAGGTCATCGACGCCATCGGCACCAAGAACCTGCTCGACATCCGGTCGCCCGACGAGTACTCGGGCAAGATCCTCGCGCCGGCCCACCTCCCGCAGGAGCAGAGCCAGCGTCCCGGCCACATCCCCGGCGCGGTCAACGTGCCGTGGAGCAAGGCCGCCAACGAGGACGGCACCTTCAAGTCCGACGACGAGCTCAAGGAGCTCTACGACGGTGTCGGCATCGATCCCGCCAAGGGCACCATCGCCTACTGCCGCATCGGCGAGCGTTCGTCGCACAGCTGGTTCGCACTGACCCAGCTGCTCGGCTACGACAACGTCAAGAACTACGACGGCAGCTGGACCGAATACGGCTCTCTGGTGGGCGCCCCCATCGAGCTTGGAGAATAGATATGTGTGCAGCACCGAAGCAGGGGCAGAAGTTGCCCGCCGGAGTCGACGTCGAGAAGGAGACCGTCCTGACCGGTCAGGTTCTCGACGCTGACGGATCCCCCGTGGCGGGCGCGTTCGTCCGCCTGCTCGACGGGACCCGCGAGTTCACCGCCGAGGTCGTCGCGAGCGGAACCGGCGATTTCCGGTTCTTCGCCGCGCCCGGCACGTGGACCATCCGCGCGCTGTCGTCGCGGGGCAACGGTGAGACCACCGTGACCCCGGACGGCACCGGCGTGTTCGAACACGACGTCACGGTCGCCCCGAGCTGACCCACGTCCCTTCGACGACGAGTCGCCCCCATCGCATCGCGGTGGGGGCGACTCGTCTCTGCGGGTGTGGCTACCGCGGATCGAGGAACGTGTAGAGCGCGGTGAACCGGCCCGCCCGGACATGCGCGACGTCCATGCCGGTCACCACCGCGGGACCACCCGCAGGCCCGAGGGCCCAGGACACGCGGCCCAGATCGTCGATCACCGCGGGCTCGACGCCGATGGTGAACGTCAGGCCGGGTGCGTCGAGCTGCAGCGTCCGGATCTTCGCGTCGATCGCGTCGTACCCGGACACCGACCCCTCGGCGTCGTAGAAGTGGGCGTTGGGGTCGTAGAGAGCCTCGATCAGCTCGCGGCGGGCGACGTCGTCGGTGGTGTTGAACACCTCGAGAACGTTGCGGCGCATGGCATCTGCGATGGCGTCGGACGAATTGGTGCTGGTGGTCTGCGACACGGGAACCTCTATGGTGATGATCGGAGGGCGGACGTCGCCCGAGTGATCGATGACCCGAAAGTACATGACATGTCACGTAATGACCAGTCGCGGGACGCGCCGTGGCTGACGGCTGCGCAGCAGCAGACGTGGCGTTCGTACATGGGGTTGTCGCTGCAGATGACCTATGAGATGAACCGGCAACTCTCCGAGGACGCCGACCTCTCGCTCGCCGACTATTCGGTGCTCGTCGCGTTGGCCGACAGCGACGACGGACGACGCGGACTGACCGACCTCGCCACCGAGATCGGATGGGAACGCAGCCGGCTGTCGCATCATCTGAAACGGATGTGTACCCGCGGCCTGACCGAGCGCCACCCGTCGAGGACCGATGGTCGGGCGACCGACGCGACCTTGACGTCGGCCGGCCGCGTGGCCCTCGAGGCCGCGGCCGCCGGTCACGTCGACCTCGTGCAGCGACTCTTCTTCGCGCCCCTCGCCGAGCAGGACGTCGTGTCGCTCGGCGAGGTTCTCGACCGGCTGAGATCCCACGTCCGTGACGCGGGCACCCTCTGACCACCCCACGAGTACCGGCGTGACGCGGTCCCGACGTTTCGTCGTAGAATCGACGACGTGGTCATCTTCTTCGAAGTCCTGCTGGTGCTGGCGACGCTCGCGATCGTCTGGTTCGGCCTGTACACGCTGTACCGGTTGATCAACGACGAGTCGTGATCCGCACGCTCACTGCGCTCACACCTCACGGGGACACACATGCCGACCGATGACGCGTCCGGCGCGGAATCGACGCCGCCCGTCATCGCGGGCAATGATGCGATCGCTGCCGCCGAAGAGCGTGCGGCGCACACCGCCGACGCCAACATCCCCAACCTCACCGGGCTCCCGTTGCCCGACGACACCGCCAACCTGCGCCAAGGCCCCGATCTGCATCCGGGCCTGCTCGGCCTGCTTCCACTGGTCGGCGTCTGGCGCGGTCTGGGCGAGGGCAACGATCCGGCTTCGGGCAAGTACCACTTCGGGCAGCAGATCGTCATCAGCCACGACGGGCAGAACTACCTGAGCTGGGAGTCGCGCTCCTGGGTGATCGACGACGACGCCCAGTACGTCGGCCCGAGCCTGCGGGAGTCGGGCTTCTGGCGCATCAGCGGACCCGACAGCGACGAGACGATCGAGTTCCTCGTGACGCACGCCGAGGGATGGATCGAGTTGTTCTACGGATCGCCGTTGAACCAGACGTCGTGGGAGCTCGTGACCGACGTGGTGATCACGTCGGCCTCCGGCACCGCCGACGGACGCCAGATCGGCGGCGCCAAGCGTCTTTACGGTCTCGTCGAGGACGGCGATCTCGCCTACGTCGAGGAACGTGTCGACGCCGACGGCGACCTGGTCCCGCGGCTCTCGGCGAAGTTGCAACGTCACATCGGGTGACGTCCCGTCAGTGAAGTAGCACTACTGCGGTGTGTCGGATACTGGACTAAGGGTTGATGCGCGCAATGCCCTGTTGGTGAGAAGCTGACAGGATGATGATTGCGAGCGCGAATGTGCCGGGCGAACGCGAGACGCTGATCGAGATCTACGGAGATCAGCGCAAGGCACTCCTCGTCACCCTCGACGGGCTCTCCGAGGACGACGCACGCAAGGCATCCACCGTGAGCGAGCTGACCCTCGGTGGTCTCGTGAAGCATCTGACGAACCTCGAGAAGTACTGGATCACGACCATCGCGGAGGCCGATCCGGACTCGGAGTTCGATGTGGCCGGCGCGGAGAACGCCTACACGCTGACCGACGGCGACACCTTCGAGGCGTGGCTGGCCGAGTACCGCGACCAGGCTCAGCGCACCGACGAGTTCATCGCGACCGTCCCCGATCTCGACCTGTTGATCCCGGTCCCGACCGCGCCGTGGGCGCCGGTCCGCCAGCACCACACGGTGCGGCGCATCCTGCTGCACCTGTTCCGCGAGACCGCGCAGCACAGTGGCCATGCCGACCTGATCCGCGAGTCGATCGACGGACAGAGCACCACCACGACGATGGCGTCGGACGCCAACCGGAGTTCCGACCGGGCCTGAACCCCCCCGGACATGGGACGACCCCCGCACCGCTCCCTGGGGAGCCGAGCCTGTCAGGACATGACAGGGGTACGGGGGCCGGGCGACCACCTGGGATTCGCAGGGTGACGGCGCCGCTGTCACGTCAACCGTGACGGGCGGTTTCGCACCGGGGAACCCGGGCAACACGCCACCTAACTGATGGTCACCTCACGTGTCCATATGTTTTTCAACTGCAGACCACCTCCTTCCTCGTGTACGCCCGACGCTACGCGCGCTCCGACCGCTCGGCAACGGATTAATCGAGTCATCGATTACGCGGCACGCGAACGCGACCGCGCCTGGCGGCCTTGACAACCGAGATCCACCACGCGGGCCGTACCGATGTCCGTCGGCAGACGGTGTGTCACCAGGACGACGGTGCGTCCCGGTTCGACCAGACCGCTGTCGGGGTCGAGCAGGGCGCGGTGCAGTCGGTCGGACTCGGTGCGGTCGAGGTGCTCGCACGGCTCGTCGAGCAGCAGCACTGGTGCCGGGTTGATCAGCGCCCGTGCCAGCAGCAGACGTCGGCGTTGCCCGGCGCTCATCGCGTCGGCGCCGCTGTCGAGGACGGTGTCGAGGCCGTCGGGCAGTCCGGCCACCCAGTGGTGCAGGCCGACCGCGTCGAGCGCCGCGTGCAGCATCGCGTCGCCCGCGTCGCCGCGGGAGACCAGCAGGTTCTCTCGCACCGAGGTCGTGAAGACGTGGCCGTCCTCCCCGAAGTAGCGGACCGCGTCGTCGAGCGTTCCACCCGGCGCACGCACCGTGCCTGCGATCGGCTCGAGCAATCCGGCGAGGGTGAGCAGCAGGGCGGTCTTGCCGCAGCCACTGAGACCCACGACCGCGACCCGGTCGCCGGGTTCGATGACGTCGAGGTCGGTGTCGGGGCCGAACGCCGTCGCGCTCGGGTGGCCCCAGCGCAGACCATCGGTACGCAGCGTCGGTGTCGCATCAGGCGGCACCGGTCGCGACGCGCTCGGTCGGGGTACGGACGCGAGGTCGGTGGCGGGCCCGGCCCCGTCGACGAGGTCCATCACCCGCGCCGCGGCGAGCCGACTGCGGTGCAGTTGCCTGCCCGCGTCGATGAGCGAGCCGGCCGTCTCGAACGCACTGAGCGGCAACAGGATCAACACACCGATGGTGGTGGCGTCGGAGGTCGAGCTCATCCCGACGGCGATCAGGCACGCGATCAGGGTCGTGAGCGCGAAGGCGGCGGGCAACACCGCGGCGGCGGCGGATTCGATGCGTCGCCCGCGGTCGTGAGCGATCAGCGCCCGACGCTCGGCGTCCTCGGCCCGGCCCAGTAGCCAGTCCCGACGGCCGGCCACGACGAGTTCCGGTGCGTGCCACAGCAGAGTCGCGGTGATCTCGGCGACCTCGTCGCGCGCGGTGTGCGCGTCGCGTTCCGAGCGCGCGGCACCCGCGGCGGCCGCGATCGGTGCGACGACTCCGGCGAGGACCCATGCGGCGGCCATCGCGACGCCGGCCCACGGCGAGATCCACGCCATGACCGCGACGGCGGCGACGGCGGTGACCGCGGCGGACCCGATGGGGATGAGGCCGCGGATGAGGGCGTTGCCCACCTCGTCGATGTCGTCGCCGCTGCGCGAGACGATCTCGGCGCGACGCAACGTCACCGAGTACGACGGCGACCCACCCGCCAACGCGCGATAGAGCCGTTGACGGGCGGTGGCCATGGCGTCGAGGGCGAGGTCGTGTGTGGCCAGGCGCTCCAGATATCGCAGCAGAGCACGCGAGATACCCAGTGCGCGAACGGCGGTGACCGCCACCGACAGCGCCAGCACGGGTGGCATCTGCCAGGCCCGGGTGATCAGCCACGCCGACAGGCCGGCCAACGCCAGTGCGCTCATGGCGGCCGCGGCACCGAGCATCATGGACTTGGCGACCGGTCGGACGCGGAGTCCGAGCAGTCGCAGCGCGCGAACCAGCGGATCAGACATGGACCGCGCCCATCTCGATGATGTGCCCGGCGGACGCGAGTACGGCCGGTCGATGACTGACGACGATGACCGTGTCGCCCGCAGCCGCACGGGCACGCAGAGCGTCGATGACGCGGGCCTCGGACGCGTCGTCGAGGTGCGCGGTCGGCTCGTCGAGCAGGAGCAGCCGCGCGGGCGACGCCAGCACCCGGGTGAGCGCGAGGCGTTGTCGCTGCCCGGCCGAGATGCCCACACCGCCGGTACCGATCAGGGTGTCGACGCCGTCGCGTAGTTCGCGCACGACGGTGTCGAAACCGATGGCACGCGCGGCGGTGTCGATGGCCGAACGGTCGGCGTCGAAGAGCATGAGGTTGTCGAGGACGGTGCCGGGCACCACGACCGGTGGCTCGGCCAGCCAGGCGATGTCGCCGACCGACGGTCCGGTCACGGGGGTGTCGCCGATCAGGACGGCGCCCTCGTCGGGACGGATCAGGCCGGCGATGGCCTGCAGCGTGGTGCTCTTGCCGGTGCCGTTCTCACCGGTGATGACGGTGATGACGCCGGGTTCGCATCGGGCGGTGAGTCCGCGCGGGGCCCACCCGTCGCGGTCCACGATCCCGAGGTTCACGAACTCCACCCCCGTCGACCGGGCGGTTGCAGACATCGACTGGGCACTTAACGGCGTCAATTGGGCACTTGAACCCGTTGGTTGGGCACTCGACGCCTGTAGGTGCCCAACTGGCGGGTGTACGTGCCCAACTAGCGGGTGTACGTGCCCAACTGGCGGGTGTACGTGCCCAACTGGCGGGTCGAGGATCGCGAGGACATCGTCGGCCGCGGTGCGACCGGCCTCGGAGTTGTGGAACTGCGTACCCACCGACCGCAACGGCAGGTAGACCTCCGGCGCCAGGATCAGCGCGAGGATTCCCGCGTTCAGGCTCATCTCGCCGTAGACCAGCCGCAGCCCGATACCCACGGCCACGACGGCGACACACAGCGTCGCCAGCAACTCGAGCACCGCACCGGAGAGGAACGCGATGCGCAGCGCACCCATCGTCGAGCGTCGGTTGGCCTGCCCCAGCGCACCGACACGATCGACCGGCTCGTCGGCGCGATGCAGCGCCCGCAGGGTGGGGATGCCGGCCACGAGGTCCAGGAGTTGCGCAACCTGTCGGTTCATGGCGTTCAGGCGAGCGCGGGTCCGCTCGCGGGTCATCAGACCGATCAGCACCATGAACACCGGGATCAGCGGCAGCGTGACGACGACGATCACCGCGGACGTCAGGTCGGTGAACGCCATCACCACGATGACCGCGGGCGTGACGGTCACCGACAACACCAGCGAGGGAACGAACGACGTCAGATACGGTCCGAGTCCTTCGAGTCCCCGGGTCAGGACGGTCATCAGGTCGCCGCGCCGGCGCTGCAGATCGCGCGGGCTGGTGCGCGCCGGGTCGGTGAGGGCCTCCAGCGCGGCACCCCGCAGTTCGGCGATGACCGCCGCGGACGCACGATGCGCGTACCGGTCGTGGCCCATGGTCGCGACCACCCGCACCACGAATGCCGCCGCCACCATCCCGAGATGCGCCGCCTGGGCGTCGAGCGACTGCGACGACGGATCGGTGACCAGCTCCGAGAGGATCGCGGCGATGGCCACCGCACCGACGACCACGGCCGCAGCCGTCACCACACCCATGGCACTGGTGATCACGACGTAGCGACGGGCGCTGGGCGACCGGCGGAGCAGCCGGGGGTCGATCGGCGGTCGCGATGTCGCGCTCATCATGATCGGTTCTCGGCAGCCGCGTCGGAGGGCGCCCGCATCGACAGCCCGATCGACGACGGGATGTCGCGGGTGGAGATCCGTTGCCGGAACACCCAGTACGTCCACGCCTGGTAACCGACGACCACCGGGACCGTCACGATCGACGCCCAGCTGATGACGGTGAGCGTGTAGTGGCTCGAGGTGGCGCCCGCGATGGTCAGGTCGAAGGCAGGATCGATCGTCGACGGGATCAAGGCCCCCCACAACGTGCCGAAGATGATGACCGCGACCGCTGCGATGGTCAGACTCGTGGCCACGAACGCGAGAACCTCGCGCCGCGCAGTCGTCGCGATCGCGGTGACGACGGCGGCGACCGCAGCCACCGCCAGAGCGATTGCGGTGACACGGGTTCCGTGCTCCGCCTGGTTCCACAGGCCGAAGGCGAGGACCACCACCGCGGTGGGAACGGCGAGTCGGCGGGCGACGGTCATCGACGCGACCCGCATCTCGTCCGCGGTCTTCAGCGAGAGGAACACCGCCCCGTGCGTCACGAACAGGATGGTCGTCGCCACGCCACCGAGCAATGCGTAGGGGTGGACCAGATCGCCTATGCCGCCCACGAACTGGTGGTCGGCATTGATGGGCAGGCCGCGCATGAGGTTCGCGAACGCGACTCCCCACAGGAAGGCGGGCAGCCAGGATCCCAGCCCGATGCCGACATCGCACCACCGCCGCCAGCGGGGGTCGTCGATCTTGCCCCGCCATTCGATGGCGACCACCCGGGCGATGAGTCCGACCAGGATGAGCAGCAACGGAAGGTACAGGCCGCTGAACATCGTTGCGTACCAACCGGGGAAAGCCGCGAACATCGCACCCGCACCGGTGATCACCCACACCTCGTTGCCGTCCCACACCGGGCCGATGGTGTTGATCAGCACGCGCCGTCGGACGTCGCCCTCCTGCGCCGTCTCGCCGCGGCGTCGGCCGACGAACGGCATCAGCATGCCGACCCCGAAGTCGAACCCTTCGAGGAGGAAGTAGCCGGCGAACAGCACGGCCACCACCACGAACCAGATCTCCGGAAGACTCATCGGAACCGACCTCTCACCTAGTAGGCGAACGAAAGTTTCTCGGACGCATCGTCGTCCGCGCCGTCGCCGTCGCCGTCGCGCGCCGAGTCGTCGGTCGGCGGATGGGCGTCATGGGCCAACGGCCCCTCCACCGCGTACCGGCGGATCAGCGAGAACCAGATCACCGCGAGCGCGCCGTAGACCAGCGTGAACGTGATCAGCGAGACCAATACCGTCGCACTCGAGTTGTTCGACACCCCCTGCTGCACGGTCAGGTGGATGTTCGGGTCACCGGTTGGGTTGGGCACCACCATCCACGGTTGGCGACCCATCTCGGTGAACACCCAGCCGGAACTGTTGGCCAGGAACGGCGTCGGGATGGCTGCGATCGCGAGGCGTCCCAACCACTTCGATTCAGGAACCCGCCCCTTGCGGGTGAACCACAGTCCCGCCAGGGCCAGCAGCGCCGACCCACCGGCCCACCCGATCATGGCGCGGAACGCCCAGTAGGTGACGAACAGATTGGGGCGGTAGTCGCCGGGGCCGACGGTCTCGTTGTAGAACTGCTGCATCTCGGCGACGCCGGGGAGGGTCGCGTCGAAGGTGTTCGTGGCCAGGAACGACGTGAGGTTGGGCAGCTCGATGACCCGGGTGATGGAGTCACAGTTGTTGTGCGTACCGATGGTGAGGACGGAGAACGCCGCGCCGGTCTCGGTGTGACACAACGACTCGGCCGACGCCATCTTCATCGGCTGCTGCTCGAACATCAACTTGCCCTGGACATCTCCGGTGATGGCGAGCGCCACACCGGACACCACGATCACCCACAGCGCGAAGCGGGTCACCGGGCGGTAGAGGGTGCGGGCATCGGTCCGCAGCGTCGATGCCAGTTCGACGTCGGCGGTTCGCTTCGCCCGTCGCGAGTTGCGCACCATCCACCAGATGCCGATCGCGGCGACGAAGGTGCCCGCGGTCAGGAATGACCCGGCCAGGGTGTGCGGGAACGCGGCCAACGTCGTGTTGTTCGTCATCACGGCCCAGAAGTCCACGAGCTCAGCGCGTTTGGTCTCGGGGTTGAACCGCGCACCGACCGGGTGTTGCATCCACGAGTTGGCCGCGATGATGAAGTAGGCGGACGCGTTGACACCGATCGCGACGAGCCAGATGCAGGCGAGATGGACCTTCTTGGGCAGTCGCGCCCAACCGAAGATCCACAGACCGAGGAAGGTCGACTCGAGGAAGAACGCGACCAGGCCCTCGAGGGCCAGTGGCGCACCGAAGACGTCGCCGACGAACCGGCTGTACTCGCTCCAGTTCATCCCGAACTGGAACTCCTGCACGATGCCGGTGGCGACGCCGAGCGCGAAGTTGATGAGGAACAGCTTCCCGAAGAACTTGGTGGCGCGGTACCACTGTTCGTTGCCGGTGACGGTCCACACGGTCTGCATCACCGCGACCATCGGCGCCAGACCGATCGTGAGCGGCACCAGGATGAAGTGGTAGACCGTCGTGATCCCGAATTGCCATCGCGAGATGTCGAGCGCGTTCATCACAGGACCTCACTGTCCGAGTAGTGCTACTACCCTCCGTAGTACTACAGCCGACCGTAGACCTGGGCAGCATTGATCGCCAGAGGTCGGAGGTGTCTCCTGCACCACAGAGGGCGCGGAGCGAATGTGAAGCGGCCGACCGACGCCGACCGGCGAAGTCAGCCTGCGATGGCCCGATCCACCAGCGCACCGAACTCCTCGGCGCGGGCCGGAACGGGCATCGTGTACCCGTTGAGCTCCGTCACCCGGGCGGCGAGGGTGATGCTGGAGAGCAGCCACACCCCGTCTGCAGCAATGAGATCGGCGGCCCGGAGACGTCGGGTCTCGGTCCGGAAGCCCTCTTTCTCGGCGAGCGCGAACAAAGCCTGTTGCGCCGTCCCGTGCAGGATGCCGTTCTTGGCCGGGGGCGTCAGCAGCGCGTCGCCGTTGAGCACGACGACCGTCGCCCGGGGGCTCTCGAGCACATCACCCTCGCTGCTGGTGTAGATCACGTCGTCGACACCCTGGCCAGACGCGTATCGCAGTGCAGCCATGTTCGTGGCGTAGCTCAGGGTCTTCGCACCGATCAGCTGCCACGGCGCGTCCGCCGCATGGTCGATCGAATAGCCGCGCGGGAGGGTGATGACCTTCACGCCCTCGGAACGGGAGGTCGCGACGCGAGCGGGCACCGGTCCGACGGTGAGGTAGGCCGTCGCCTCGTTGGATTCGCGGGTGATGCCGGTTTCGGCGTGGTCGCGTTCGACCACTGCGCCGGCGGGGGCGCTCTCGCGTCCACGGGAGTAGACCAGCCGCATCATGCCCTCGGTCGACTTGCCGTTCTTGTCGGCCCAGACCCGCTGACCGGTGTCGATCGCGGACCGCCAGGCGTCGGCGTCGGGCTTGGGCAGGTCCAGCGCGGCGGCGCTGCGGGCGAGTCGCTTGAGGTGCAGGCCCACACATCGGGCGGTGCCCTCACGCACGAGAAGGGTCTCGAAGATCCCGTCGCCGCGCACCGCAGCGAGGTCGTCGGCGTGCAGAAACGGCACGTCAGGGTCGAGAACGGCACCGTCGATGGTCACGAGGATCGGTTGCGACATGGGCGTCAGCCTAGCGGGTGCTCGTACGATGGATGAGTGACCGACTCGCTCGGCGGCCCCACCGCCACCCCCTCTCCCCTTCTCGTCGCGCAACGGTCCGCCGGCGCGGTCGGCGGACCCGACGAATCACCCGATTCCCAGGTCGCCTGGCACTTCGGAGACCCACTGGCGGAGCAGCGTTCGGCGGAACGATCCGCGGTGGTGATCGACCGTTCACACCGCGGGATCATCGAGATCAGCGGCGACGAACGGCTGAGCTGGTTGCACACCATCTCCAGTCAGTTCGTCAGCAACCTGGCCGACCGCACGTCGGCGGAGAACCTCAGCCTCGATCTGAACGGTCGGGTGGAGGACCATTTCGTCGTCACCGACATCGACGAGCTCACCTTCCTCGACACCGAACGCGAGCGCCTCGACCCGCTCCTCGGGTTCCTGCAGAAGATGGTGTTCTGGGCCAAGGCCGAGCCCGTCCTGCGCGACGACCTCGCGATCCTGACGCTGCTGGGCCCCGACGCGGTCACCGGACCGATCGCCGACCTCCTCGAGATCCCGGCAGACGCGGGGATCTACCAGGCCGGACGTTTCCCCGAGCAGCGCCACGACGACGAGCCGTCGGGCTTCTGGCGCATCATGCCGCCGTTCGGTGACCCCGACTCGATCGGCGTCCGGACGATGCCGCGCGTCGACGTGATGGTGCCCGCGACGCAGCTGACCGAGTGGTGGCAGCGCCTCACCGATGCCGGCGCCAAGCCCGCGGGCATGTGGACCTACGAGGCCCTGCGGGTCGCGGCCGGGTTCCCCCGTCTGGGTCTCGACACCGACGACCGGACCATCCCGCACGAGGTCGAGTGGATCGGCGGACCGGACGAGTTCGGCGCCGTGCACCTGGAGAAGGGGTGCTACCGCGGGCAGGAGACCGTCGCGCGCGTGCACAACCTCGGCAAACCGCCCCGACGGCTGGTGCTGCTGCAGCTCGACGGCAGCGCCGACAGCCGACCGTCCACCGGCGATCCGGTCACCGCCGAGGGCCGCGCGATCGGTCGCGTCGGGACCGTCATCGACCACTACGAGTACGGCCCGATCGCGTTGGCGCTGATCAAGCGGTCGGTCCCGGCCGACACCCCGCTCGTCGCCGGTGGCGCCGACGCGACCATCGACCCGACCTCGCTGCGGGCCGACGACCGCATCCAGGCCGGTCGCGCAGCGATCGAGGGATTGCGGTCGCGATGAGCGCACCTCTCGCACAGGGCGTCGTGCTGGCCGTGTGCGCCGCGCACGTCCCGGTCCACCTCGAGCGCATCGGCGACAGCGGAATCGCGAAGTCCCCGGTCACGGGCCCGGTGACGGTCTCTGCAGACGGGGTCGACGGCGATCTGATCTGTGACACCAAGCACCACGGGGGCGTCGATCAGGCGGTCTACGCCTACAGCGAAACCGAGGCGCGTCGCTGGGCCGAGGATCTCGGCCGCGACCTGCCCGCGGGCTGGTTCGGCGAGAACATCCGCATCGACGGGATCGAGGTGACCGACGCGATCGTCGGCGAACGCTGGCGCATCGGCGACACCGTCGAGGTCGAGTGCACCATCCCCCGCACCCCGTGTCGCACCTTCGCCCAGTGGGCCGAGGAGGAGCGGTGGGTCGCGCGCTTCGCCGAGCGGGCCGACACCGGCGCCTACCTGCGGGTTGTCGTGGGCGGACCGATCCAGGCCGGCGACGCGGTGACGGTGCTGTCGCAGCCGTCGCACGGCGTCCGGGTCCGCGAGTTGTTTGTCGGCGGCGCCGACATCGAGGGACTCACCCACCTCGAGTCCGATCCGCGCTACACCGGCAAGGTGGCGCGCGAGGCCGGACGGATGCTGCGCAAGCACGTCCGCGCCGCCGCACGCCAGGGATCCGGGGCCTGAGGCCGCGACCGATGCCGAATTGAGGCCCTGACTCTGCTCGCGCCTGGTCCGCACAGCCCGTTCGAGCGCGCTAGACTGTTTCTCACGACAAGGTTTATAAACTCAGAATGGGGCCGCCAGTCTTGATTGGCCGCCCCGTCATTGTGCGAGGGGGTCCCCCTATGGGCCGCGGCAGAGCAAAAGCAAAGCAGACGAAGGTCGCTCGGGAGCTGAAGTACAGCTCTCCGAACATGGACCTCACGAGCCTGCAGCGAGAGCTGGCGAACGAACCAGAACGCCCCTCCGATCGCCCGGACCCCGCAGAGGCCTGGGCCGACGAAGACGAGTGGCGCCGAGCCTGATCTCGGCTGGACGGCCGACCGATCGCTGATCGGTCGGCCGATCGTCGTCCACACACGGCGTCAGAACCGCGGGTGTTCCCCGTTCAGTGCGGCAGCACCGGCCTGATCCTTGCCGTCGTGTGACTTCTTGATCGACCCCAACACCCAGCAGTCCAGGTGCCGTGCGGTCAGTACCGCCAGCGCCCGGTCGGTGTCCTCGGGGGCCACGATCGCGACCATCCCGACGCCCATGTTGAAGGTGCGTTCCATCTCCATGCGCTCGACCCGACCGCGCTGCGCGATCATCGCGAAGATCGGTGCCGGGGTCCACGTCCCGCGGTCGAGTTCGGCCGCGAGACCCGCCGGGATGACGCGTGACAGGTTCTCCGCGAGTCCGCCGCCGGTGACGTGCGAGAACGTCCGGACGTCGGTCTCCGCGGCCAGGGCCAGGCAGTCCTTGGCGTAGATGCGGGTGGGTTCGAGCATCTCCTCGCCCAGCGTCCGACCGAACTCCTCGACGTGCCCGCCGAGATCCATGTGTCCCCATTCGAGCAGGACCTTGCGGGCGAGCGAGTAGCCGTTGGAGTGCAGTCCCGACGACCCCATGGCGATGACCACGTCACCGGGGCGGACGCGATCGGGTGAGAGCACCGAGTCGGCCTCGACCACGCCGACGCCGGTCGCGGACAGGTCGTAGTCGGAGTTCTCCATCAGACCGGGATGCTCGGCGGTCTCGCCGCCGAGCAGTGCGCATCCGGCCTCGACGCATCCGTCGGCGATACCCTTGACCAGCTCGGCGACGGTCTCCGGGATCACCTTGCCGACGGCGATGTAGTCCTGCAGGAACAGCGGCTCGGCACCGCACACGACGAGATCGTCGACGACCATGGCGACCAGGTCGCGACCCACGGTGTCGTGTTTACCCATCGCCTGCGCGATCGCGAGCTTGGTCCCGACGCCGTCCGTGGACGCCGCGAGCACGGGTTCCCGGTAGGTGCCCTTCAGCGCGAAGAGGCCGGCGAAGCCACCCAGGCCCCCGAGGACCTCGGGGCGGGAGGCACGCTTGGCGTGCGGCGCGAAGAGCTTGACGGCGCGATCACCGGCGTCGATGTCGACCCCCGCCTCGGCGTAGGACGCTCCCCGCGAAGTGGATGTCGGCTCACCTGCGGGATCAGAGTCCTGTTGTGTCACGGGCTACACGGTACCGGAGCGCGTGACGACCCATCGCCCCTGCTCCCGCCTGTGGCGCCACATCGAACCGACCGTCATCGCACATTTGCCGACCACTTCCCCCCATACTTTGTGCACATCACCGTTGGTCGACGAGGAGGACTCGATGTCCGTTGTGAGCAGTACCCGGGGTAGCGCCGTACGCGAGTTGACCCTGCGCGGTGTCATACTCGGCGGTCTCATCACCCTGGTCTTCACGGCGGCCAACGTCTACCTCGGCCTCAAGGTCGGCCTGACCTTCGCGACTTCCATTCCGGCCGCGGTGATCTCGATGAGCGTGCTGCGCTATTTCGCGAACCACTCACTGGTCGAGAACAACATCGTGCAGACCATCGCGTCGGCCGCCGGAACGCTCTCGGCGATCATCTTCGTGCTCCCCGGGCTGATCATCGTCGGCTACTGGAGCGGCTTCCCGTACTGGATCACCGCAGCGGTGTGTGCAACCGGCGGCATCCTGGGCGTCGCGTTCTCCATCCCGTTGCGCCGGGCGTTGGTGACCGGAACCGACCTACCGTTTCCCGAGGGGGTGGCCGGGGCCGAGGTACTCAAGGTCGGCACGTCGGATTCGGCGCAGGCCGCCGCCGACAACAAGACCGGGTTGCGGATGTTGTCGGTGGCCGCCGTGGTCGCGGCGGGCTTCTCGCTGGTGTCGTCGTTGAAGGTGATCAGCAACGCGGTGTCGACGTCGTTCAAGGTCGGCTCCGGCGGCACCATGGTCGGCGCGAGCCTGTCGATGGCGCTCATCGGCGTGGGCCACCTGGTGGGCGTCACCGTCGCCATCGCGATGGTGGTGGGCCTCATCATCTCGTACGGCTTCCTGTTGCCGATCCGCACGTCCGGGAATCTCTCCGGATCCGAGGCGCTGGCCGACACTGTCTCGTCGACCTTCTCCTCCGACGTCCGGTTCATCGGCGCAGGCGCGATCGCGGTCGCCGCGGTGTGGACGCTGGTCACCATCATCCGTCCGATCGTCACCGGCATCATCGAGTCGGCTCGCTCGGCCCGGCTGCGTCGCGGTGGCACCGAGGTCGAGGTCGTCGAACGCGACATCCCGATCCAGATCGTCGCCGCCGTGACCGTGTTCATGCTCATCCCCATCGGTTTCCTGCTGTGGGACTTCACGAGCGACACCGCACTCAACGGCGGCGCGGCCGGGATCATCACCGTGAGCCTCGTCTACCTGCTCGTCTTCGGTCTGGTCATCGCCGCCGTCTGCGGTTACATGGCCGGACTCATCGGCTCCTCGAACAGCCCGCTGTCGGGTGTCGGCATCCTGGTGGCGATCAGCGCCGCGCTGCTGATCAAGGTGACCTTCGGAGACTCCGGTGATTCACAGACCACCGCGCTCATCGCGTACACGCTGTTCACCACCGCGGTCGTCTTCGGTGTCGCGACCATCTCGAACGACAACCTGCAGGATCTCAAGACCGGCCAGCTCGTCGGCTCTACCCCGTGGAAGCAGCAGGTGGCGTTGGTGATCGGCGTGCTGTTCGGCTCCGCCGTCATACCGCCGATCCTGCAGCTGATGCAGACGGCGTTCGGGTTCGCCGGCGCACCGGGAGCGGGAGACGACGCGCTCGCCGCGCCACAGGCCTCCCTGATCTCGTCGCTCGTCAGCGGCGTGTTCGGAGACTCGTTGAACTGGAACCTGATCGGCCTCGGCGCGCTGATCGGCCTGGCCGTGATCGCCATCGACGAGACGATGAGCCGCACCACCCGGTTCCGACTGCCGCCGCTCGCCGTGGGACTCGGTATGTACCTGCCCATCTCGCTCACGCTGGTCATCCCGATCGGCGCGGTGCTCGGGTTCTTCTACAACCGCTGGGCCGACCGGCACGCCACGAACGTCGAGCGCACCAAACGACTCGGGGTGCTCCTCGCGTGCGGACTCATCGTCGGCGAGAGCCTGTTCGGCGTGGTGTTCGCAGGCATCGTCGCGGCGTCGGGAGACGACGACCCGCTGCGGATCGTCGGCGAGGGGTTCGACAACTGGGCGCAGGTCCTCGGGATCCTGGCCTTCGTCCTGGTCGTGGGCTGGCTCTACAAGCGCACCCAGAAGGTGTCGGAAAACAGTGACGGCGGAGCCGGAACGGTGTCCACGAAACCGGACGCCGCCGTCTGATCGATCAGGTCGGCGATCAGGGGCGGCGCAGCGCGCTGACGTTGTCGTTGGACGCGAGAGGCTCCGCGCCGACCGCGTTCGACAGCATCGTCTCCAGAACGGCCTTGCCCATCGAGGTCTCGGTGGGCAGGTCGATCGGGTACTTCCCGTCGAAGCAGGCCGCGCAGAGCGCGTCGCGCGGCTGCTCGGTGGCCGCGATCATCTCGTCGATGCTGATGTAGGCGAGGGTGTCGGCGCCGATGGCCTGGCGGACGCCCTCGACCATGCCCTGCTCGGACTCCATGCCGTTGGCGATGAGCTCGGCGGGTGAGGCGAAGTCGATGCCATAGAAGCAGGGCCACCGCACCGGGCTCGACGCGATCCGTACGTGGATCTCGGCGGCGCCGGCTTCGCGCAGCATCCGGATCAGCGCGCGCTGGGTGTTGCCGCGGACGATCGAATCGTCGACGACGACAAGGCGCTTCCCGCGGATGACCTCTTTGAGCGGGTTGAGCTTGAGCCGGATACCGAGCTGACGGATGGTCTGCGACGGCTGGATGAAGGTACGACCGACGTAGGCGTTCTTCATCAGACCCTGGCCGTAGGGGATGCCCGATTCCTGGGCGAACCCGGTGGCGGCCGGCGTCCCGGACTCGGGCACCGGGATCACCAGGTCACCCTCGGCGGGGAACTCACGGGCGAGGCGTCGACCGATCTCGACGCGCGACGAGTGCACCGACCGGCCGTTGATGACGCTGTCGGGGCGGGCGAGGTAGACGTACTCGAAGACGCAGGCCTTCGGGGTGGGCTTGGCGAAGCGGGTGCTGCGCACACCGTCGGCGTCGATGGCCAGCAGTTCGCCGGGCTCGATGTCGCGGACGAACGACGCACCGACGATGTCGAGGGCGGCGGTCTCCGACGCGACGACCCAGCCGCGGTCGAGGCGTCCGAGACACAGCGGCCGCACACCGTGCGGGTCCCGCGCGGCGTAGAGGGTGTGCTCGTCCATGAAGGTCAGGCAGAACGCGCCCTTGAGGGTGGGCAGCAGTTCCATGGCGGCCTGCTCGATGGTGCGGTCGGCGGCCCCGTGCGCGAGCAGCGCGCCGACGACGTCGGAGTCCGAGGTGGCGCCACCGTTCATGCGCGACCCCATCAGGCCCGCGGCGCGCGCGGTGCTGGCGAGATCGGCGGTGTTGACGAGGTTGCCGTTGTGCCCGAGCGCGACACCGGTACCGGCGGCGGTCGTGCGGAAGATGGGCTGCGAGTTCTCCCAGGTCGTCGACCCGGTGGTGCTGTAGCGGCAGTGTCCGATGGCGACGTGGCCCGGCATCGAGGCCAGCGTCTGCTCGTCGAACACCTGACTGACCAGTCCGAGGTCCTTGAACACCAGTACCTGCGAGCCGTCACCGACGGCGATGCCGGCGGCTTCCTGGCCGCGGTGCTGCAGCGCGTACAAGCCGTAATAACTCAGCTTCGCGACGTCCTCCCCCGGTGCCCAGACGCCGAAGACACCGCACTCTTCTCGGGGTTCGTTCTCATCGATGTCCAGCTCAGCGCTGGGCTTCAGGTCGGCGAGAAGATTCGGGCTGTGGATCGACAGCTCGGTCACGTGCGCTCCCGGGGTGGTGGGCATAACAGCAGGACTGAACCGAAGTCTACGGGCCAACCCCTGAGCTGGGCGAATCCAGCGGGTGTGAGTCTGCCCCTCCTGCACCACACATCACGACAGGTGCGACGTACGTCACCACCGGCGTTGTCGACGACGCTCAGATACGCACGATCGGCAACCAACTCGCGACCTCGGCGGCCCGGCTGCCCGATGCGGTGACCCGCCCGTCGCCGACGGCGTGCGCGAGGTCCTCGAGTCCGGACGCGAGCAGCAGCCACGTCCGCGGGTCCATCTCCACGACGTTCGGGGGCGTTCCGCGTGTGTGCCGCGGACCCTGGATGCACTGCACCGCGACGAACGGCGGGACCCGCACCTCGACCGAGGCGCCGGGGGCGATCTGGGCGAGAGTGCGTGCGCTCAACCGGACCGCTGCGGCGAGTTCGGCGCGCGCGGGGGCATCGACGGTGCCGTCGCGCAGCCAGTCGCCGACGACGAGCATGGCCGACCGCATCTCGGCCGGGTCGACTGCTTTTCCGGGTGCCACACGGCCGATCATCCCAGTCGGTGCCGGTCGGGCGGTTCGGGGCCGTCATTCGCCACCATGAGATCGGACATCGGTGACACGATGGGGCGATGGGCGCCGAGGTCTCCGAGCGGGAGTTCACGAGGGAGGACCGCCGTCGTTTTCGTGAGCAGGTGGGGCGCGGTACCGAGGCGATCGCGCGGATGCTGGCCGAGGGGTTGTTCACCGATCACGGCAAGCCGCCCGACCCGTTGCTGGGCATGGAGGTCGAACTCAACCTGATCGACCGCGCGATGAACCCGGCGATGTCGAACGCGACTGTGCTGCAGTCGATCGCCGATCCGGACTTCCAGACCGAACTCGGTCAGTTCAACATCGAGATCAACGTGGCTCCGCGTCCGTTGACCGACGACAACACCATCGCACTCGAACAGGCCCTGCGCGGGTCGCTCAACCGCGCCGAGGCGCGGGCCGCCGCCACCGACAACCACATCGTCATGATCGGGATGCTGCCGACGCTGCGCACCGATCACCTGATGCACCAGTGGATCTCGGCCAACCCGCGCTACGACCTGCTCAACCAGCAGATCTTCGCCGCCCGCGGCGAGGACATCGCCCTCGACATCGACGGCGTCCCGCTCGGGACCGAGCGGGTGGGCGAGCGGCTGATCACCACCACCGATTCGATCCTCCCCGAGGCGGCGTGCACCTCGGTGCAGCTGCATCTGCGCGTCGCGCCAGAGGATTTCGCCGCGCACTGGAACGCGGCGCAGTCCATCGCCGGCGTGCAGGTCGCGCTCGCGGGCAACTCGCCCTTCTTCGCGGGCAAGGCCCTGTGGCACGAGAGCCGGATACCGGTGTTCGAGCAGGCCACCGACACCCGACCACTCGAGTTGAAGAACCAGGGTGTGCGCCCGCGGGTGTGGTTCGGCGAACGATGGATCACCACCATCTTCGACCTCTTCGAGGAGAACACCCGGTACTTCCCCGCGCTGCTGCCGGTCTGCACCGACGAGGACCCCCTCGAGACGCTCGACGCCGGTCGGATCCCGGAGTTGTCGGAACTCAAGCTGCACAACGGGACCGTCTACCGGTGGAACCGCCCGATCTACGACGTCGTCGACGGTCACGCCCATCTACGTATCGAGAACCGCGTACTGCCCGCGGGGCCGACCGTGCTCGACACCATGGCCGACTCCGCGTTCTACTACGGCGTACTGCGCGGTCTCGTCGACGCCGACCGTCCGCTGTGGTCGCAGATGTCGTTCGACGCGGCGACCGAGAACCTCCACGCCGGTGCGCGAGACGGGCTCGACGCCCAGCTGTACTGGCCGACCGTCGGGTGGATCCGGCCGGACGAACTGGTGCTGCGCCGACTGCTGCCGCTGGCCGACGCCGGACTGGCCGCGTACGGGGTGTCGCCACGCGCCCGACGTAGGTATCTGTCGGTCATCGAGGGCCGTTGCCTGCGTCGACAGACCGGCGCGGTGTGGCAACGGGAGTCGGTTGCGGCGCGCGAGGCGGCCGGCGACTCCCGCGCCCAGGCGTTGTCGGGGATGCTGCGCGAGTACGTCGACCGCATGCACGAGGGCGAGGCCGTGCACACCTGGGATCTCTAGGCCCCGCCGACGAGTTCGCGCTCCACTTCTGTTGTCGCGCTCCACTTGCAGGTGGAGCGCGGCTCGAGAAGCGGAGCGCGCGAATCGGGGTCAGGTGCCCTTGACGTTGAGCACCTGGCGCAGCACGTGGTCGATCGACACGAGCCGCTCGGCGTCGGCCATCACGGCGTCTATGTCCTTGTACGCCTGCGGGATCTCGTCGATCCACTCCGCGCCGTGCCGGTACTCGATACCGGTCATCGCCGCCTCCAGGTCAGCCTCGGTGTAGCGCCGCTTGGCCTCGGTCCGGGAGAACCGACGTCCCGCACCGTGCGGCGCCGAGCAGAGGCCACCACCGTGACCCTTGCCGGTGACGATGTAGGACCGCGTGCCCATCGACCCCGGGATGATGCCGCGGACACCCTCGTGGGCGTCGATGGCCCCCTTTCGGGTCAACCACACATCCTTGCCGCCGTGGTGTTCACGGACGGTATAGTTGTGGTGACAGTTGATCCTCTCGGTCTCGAGCGTCGCCGGTTCGCCGTCGTGGCCGACCCAGTGCGCGAACGCCTGCCGGAACCGATCCATCATCTCGGCACGGTTCTCGAGCGCGAACCGCTGTGCCCACGCGAGATCACGCAGGTACACATCGAGTTCCGACGTCCCGTGCGGGAGGTACGCGAGGTCGGCGTTCGGCAACGGGATGTGCCACTGACGGCACAACCGCTGCGCGATCTTGATGTGCCGCTGAGCGATCCTGTTGCCGACACCACGTGAACCCGAGTGCAGGAACATCCACACGCGATCGTCTTCGTCGAGACAGAGCTCGATGAAGTGGTTGCCGCCACCGAGCGAGCCGAGCTGCTCACGCCACTTCGGCGAGTGCGCGAGGTCGACACCGTCGGCCTCGGCCAGTTCCTCCAACACCGCGATACGCCCGGCGGTGAACGGGTAGCGGTCCACCGCGCGGTTGTAGTTGCCCGGCGAGAGCGGGATCGCGGACTCGATGGACGTCCGCAACTCGGCCCGGTCGAGGTTCTCGATCGCACCGGCATCGAAAGTCGTTCGTACCGCGATCATCCCGCAGCCGATGTCGACACCGACCGCGGCCGGGATCACCGCGTCCACGGTCGGGATGACGGTGCCGACCGCCGAGCCCTTGCCGTAGTGGGCGTCGGGCATCAACGCCACGTGCGGGTGCACGAACGGCAGCGCTGCGGTCTCCTTGGCCTGCTCGATCGTCTTGTCGTCGATCTCGGAGGCGAAGCTGAGCAGCTTGAGGTTGTCGATGCGGGTGGTCACTGGATTCTCCTTCGTGGTCGAGGAGAAGTGTCCAGCAGAAGACCGCTGAGCGCGAACGATTTACGGCCGGTTGGATCGAACGCTCAGACGCTTGCGACCGCAGGTGTGGGGACGAGACCGCGTCCGGTGATGAGCGGCAGTTCGAGTGCGGTGACGAGGCCGGGCTCGGCGGCGACCACCGCTTCGACGGCGTTGACCAGTCGCATCGCGGTGACGATCATGCCGGAGACGTTGTGGTCGCCGTGCTCGCCGTGATGGCTGAAGTCGACGGTCATCATCGGCTCACCGGTGATCTCGATGCGATAGCAACCGTCGCCCGAGTTCGGGGTCGGCCAGTCGGGCCGCTGAGCCGGGTGCGTGCGGGTGATGTGATCGAGGACAACACGTTCGACGCCGTCGACCGTGCCGATCACCTGGAATCGGACCGCGGCCATGGTGCCCGTGGCGATGTCGCATGACACCGTGGAGATGTCCTCCTCGGCGGCGTATCTCTCGACCTTCTCCTCGAGCGGCTCGTCGAGAGTCAGCCCGAGGCCGGCTGCGATCTGACGGACCACACTCCCCCACGCCATCGACAGCACGCCCGGCGTGAACAGCATCGGGGTCTCGTCGAGCGACTTGCCGAACCCGAAGATGTCGCTCATCACGACGGGTTGGTAGTAGGTCGAGTAGTCGGCGATCTCGTAGCAGCGCACCTGGTCGATGCGCTGCGACAGGCTCGTCATCGCCAGCGGCAGAACATCGTTGGCGAAACCGGGGTCGATGCCGTTGACGTGCAGGCTCGCATTGCCCTTCACGCCTGCCGCCTGCACGCGCTCGACGAGGTCGTCGGGGACCACACCCTTCGGGAACTGCAGCAGCACCGGACCCGACGAGACGACGTTGATCCCGGATTCCAGGAAGAAGATGAGGTCCTCGAGGGCCTCGAAGATGCGGTCGTCGACCATCGCGGTGTGCACGATGCAGTCGGGCTCGAGTGCGATGAGTGCGTCACGGTCGTTGGTGGCCACCACCCCGAGGTCACGTCCGAGGTCGGCCAGCTCGCCCGCATCCATGCCGACCTTGTCCGGGTTCGACACCCACACCCCGACCAGTTCGAGTTCGGGCCGCGCATCGATCCCCGCGATCGCGTGCCGCCCCACCGTTCCGGTCGACCATTCCACCACTCTGAGCGCCACCGCAGACCTCCGTGTCCGATTCCGAGTCAGGACCCAGGGTAGAACACGTTCTAGTTCCGGCGCGGTGGATTCGAGATCGTCAGGCGGACCTCAACCACCGCGTGGTGGCCGAGTTGAGCACGAGCACCGCGGTCACGATGGGGAACGCCAATCCGACTGTCGTGCCTACGCCGGATCCGATGGTGGCGGGGCCGTCGTTCACCGACACCCCCTGGACCAGGATCAACCCGACGATCGACGTCAGGATGGTGAGTCCACACCCGACGAGAACCAACGTCTTGCCGAGCACGCGGCGTCGGAGCAACAACACGCCGCCTGCGACGAGCACCACCAACCGGGCCAGAGCCACGATCCCCTCGACGGCGGCGTATCCCACGAACCACTCGGGGACATCGATGTCGGAGATCGACATGATCGCGATGTCGCCGATGATCGCGACGACCGCGGCCAAGCCACCGAGGAACGCCAGCACGGCAACGATCGTGGGAACGCTGGACGAGGCCGGGGCGACAAAGCCCTGCTGCGGTCCGTAGCCGGATTGTCCCCACCCCTGCGGCTGCCCGTACCCCTGCGGCGGTTTGCCGTAGCCCTGCGGTTGGCCATAGCCCTGCGGTTGGCCGTAGGGCTGGGTCTGCTCATATCCGGGCGGAGGCCCGTAGTACTGCGGCGGCGGGCCGTAACCCGGGGGCGGTCCGTAGTTCTGCGGCGGGCCGTACCCGGGAGGCGGTCCGTAGCCCTGCGGCGGACCGTACGGATACTGCGGACCCGCCTGCGAGGGGTCGCTCTCACCCGGCGAGGGGTTGTTCGTGGTCACCTGGGGCCTCCGTGATCGGGGTGTGCTCAGCCGAACAGCGCGGGCAGTGTCGCCTCGTGGACGGTGCGGAGTTCGGTCAACGGCACCGAGAAGTGGTCCTGGACCTCGACCGAGTCGCTGCCCTGGTCGACCACACCGATACGCGTCCACGGCATCTCACGCGCGGTGAGCATCGCGCAGAACCGCGTCTCCTCGGTCCGCGGGACCGCCACCAGCACGCGCCCGGCCGACTCGGAGAACAACCACACGAACGGGTCGGCGCCCTCGGGGAGGATGATGCGGCAGCCGGTCTCACCCGCGAGCGCGGACTCGACGACGGTCTGGATGAGCCCACCCTCGGAGAGGTCGTGTGCCGCGGAGATCAAGCCGTCCCGCGACGCCGCGGTGAGGATCGCGCCGAGCAGTCGCTCGCGTTCGAGGTCGACCTCCGGCGGGACACCGCCGAGGTGATCGTGGGTGACCTGCGCCCAGATCGATCCGTCGAGTTCGTCTTTCGTGTCACCCATGAGGATCAACGTCTCGCCGGGCTCGGTTCCGAAGCCGGTGGGGATACGGCGGTGGACATCATCGATGACCCCGAGGACACCGACCACGGGCGTCGGCAGGATGGGGGTCGACCCGGTCTGGTTGTAGAAGCTGACGTTGCCGCCGCACACCGGGATGCCCAGCTGCGCACAACCGTCGGCCAATCCCTTGACCGCTTCGGAGAACTGCCACATGACCGCCGGGTCCTCGGGCGAACCGAAGTTCAGGCAGTTGGTGACGGCCTTCGGCGTGGCCCCGGCGACCACGACGTTGCGGTACGCCTCGGCCAGGGCCAACTGCGCCCCGCGGTAGGGGTCGAGATAGGTGTAGCGACCCGACGCATCGGTCGCGAGAGCGATTCCGCGGCCGGTGGATTCGTCGATCCGGATGACGCCGGAGTCGGCGTTCTCGGCCAGCACGGTGTTGCCGCGAACGTAGCGGTCGTACTGCTCGGTGATGAACTTGCGGCTGCACAGTGCCGGCGAGGCCAGCATCGTCAACAAGGTGGAGCGCAGTTCGTCGTCGGAGGACGGACGGTCGAGGGTCGTCGAGCTCGACGAGACGACCTCGTCCTGCCATTCCGGACGCTCCACCGGACGC
This sequence comes from Williamsia maris, assembly GCF_024171815.1. Lineage (GTDB taxonomy): Bacteria > Actinomycetota > Actinomycetes > Mycobacteriales > Mycobacteriaceae > Williamsia_A > Williamsia_A maris. The sequence goes on from NZ_JAMTCJ010000001.1 coordinate 999,712, forward strand.
TGGTACACCGGGCCCTCGTGGGCGACGGTGCGCGGCGGCACGTCGACGACGGTCTCACCGTGCCAGGTGATCTCGAGATGCTCACCGTCGGTGACCTCTCCGATGACGGTGGCGAGCACGTCCCACTTGCGGCACACCGCGAGGAACGCGTCGACGTTCTCCGGCGTCACCACGGCGCACATGCGCTCCTGGGACTCGCTGGAGAGGACCTCGGCCGGGGTCATGCCCTCGGCGCGCATGGGCACGGTCTCGAGCTGGATGCTCATGCCACCGTCGCCCGCGGACGCCAGTTCGGATGTGGCGCACGACAACCCGGCGCCGCCGAGATCCTGGATGCCGACGACCAGACCTGCGTGGTAGAGCTCGAGACAGCACTCGATGAGCACCTTCTCGGTGAACGGGTCACCGACCTGCACCGCGGGCAGCTTCTTGCGGTTCGGGCCGGATTCGCCGGTGTCGTCGAAGGTCTCGGACGCGAGCACCGACACGCCGCCGATGCCGTCGAGACCGGTCCGTGCGCCGAACAGGATGATCTTGTTGCCCGCACCGGAGGCGAAGGCGAGCTGCAGATCCTCGACCCGGAGCACACCCGCGCACAGCGCGTTGACCAACGGGTTGCCCGCGTAGCTGGCGTCGAACACGGTCTCGCCGCCGACGTTGGGCAGGCCGAGCGAGTTGCCGTAGCCGCCCACGCCGCGCACGACACCGTCGACGACGCGACGGGTGTCGGGGGCGTCGGCCGCGCCGAACCGCAGCTGGTCCATCACGGCGATCGGACGGGCGCCCATGGCCATGATGTCGCGGACGATGCCCCCGACACCGGTGGCCGCACCCTGATACGGCTCGACGTAGGACGGGTGGTTGTGCGACTCGACCTTGAAGGTCACCGCCCAGCCGTCGCCGATGTCGACGACGCCGGCGTTCTCGCCGATACCGGCCAGCATCGACGACCGCATCTCGTCGGTGGTGGTCTCACCGAAGTACTTGAGGTGGACCTTCGACGACTTGTAGCTGCAGTGCTCCGACCACATCACCGAGTACATGGCCAGCTCGGCATCGGTGGGGCGGCGGCCGAGGATCTCGCGGATCCGTGCGTACTCGTCCTCTTTCAGTCCGAGTTCGCGGAAGGGTTGTGGGTCATCGGGCGTCTGCGCTGCATGGCTGACGGTGTCGACGGACAAGGCGTCTCCGGTCCTCGAGGTGGGCGGCGTGCCGATGGATCGGCTCGGGGGAGATTGTATCCGCGCACCTCGACGGTCGCTTCCGGGTGCCGACCCGTGCGGCGGCGGCTTGACCGCGCGATACCCTGAGCGCCGTAACCGTAGATCTGTGCGGCCGATGTGCCGTACGTCGCGAGACACGCTGGGGGTCGTGGAAGTGGGCGATATTCGTCAGGCACGCCAACTGTTCGACTTGGCGGTGTTGTCGCTCGGCATCCCCGTCGACGGCCAGGAGGCCGCTCGCGATCCTGCTCAGGCGGCGCTGGCCTTCCAGCGGGCGAGCGAGCAGGCCCCGGAGATGTGCGACGCCTGGCTGGGGCGGATCGCCTGCGGGGACAACTCGCCGTACATCCTGCACAACCTCTATCAGACGCGTCGGTCCCTGAACGGCGAGCTGCGTCGGCTCGGGTTGCCCCCGCGCACGCTGGTCGGGCGGTTCGCGACCGGGCTCTACATCGACTACCCGATCAGCGACATCGTCGAGGTCATCTCGGCGTACGCGGCGTCGCTCATCGAGGGCCAGGACTACACCGGCGCCGAGCAGGTGCTCGACGAGATCCCCGCGGAGTCGGTCACGCCGATCGCGACCTATGTCCGCGCGATGCTGCACTACTTCACCCAGCGATGGCCCGACGTGCTGACGACGCTGGCGGCGTCGGCGCGCTGGGAGGACCCTTACATGCTGGCCGCGGCGAACGTGATGGCCGGAGCGGCGTGTGCCCAGCTGGGCATGTTCACCGAGGCGAATCGCCGCCTCGAGGAAGCCGAGTCGGGGCCGATCCCCGGTGCGGCCACCGCCGCGATGTACACCCACGGACTGGTGCAGCGCGAAGAAGGCCACGAGGACAAGGCCGTCGCACTGTTCGAGCAGGTCTACGCCCGCGATCCCGGTTTCGGTGGGGTCAGCGACGCGATGCGTAACCCGAAGTTCCGCCTCCTGGTCGTCGATCCCGAGCGCATCGCCCGCCGGACCGACAAGTGGGACCCGAAGTCGGTGCCCGAGGACAAGCCGCTGGCCTCGCAGCCTGCGTCGGCGGCGCAGAACGACCAGCTCGCGGCGGCGAAGACGGAACTGGAACGTCAGGTCGGACTCGCGTCGGTCAAGGACCAGGTCGCGAAGCTGACGTCGTCGGTGGCGTTGGCGAAGGTCCGCGCGGACAAGGGGCTCGCCAGCACGTCACGCAGCCTGCATCTCGCGTTCACCGGGCCTCCCGGTACCGGTAAGACGACCATCGCGCGGATCATCGCGAAGACCTACTGCGGGCTCGGTCTGCTCAAGACCGACACGATCGTCGAGGCCAGCCGGCGCGACATGGTCGGCGAGCACCTGGGCAGCACGGCGCCCAAGACGTCGGCGCTCATCGACCGCGCGCTCGACGGTGTGCTGTTCATCGACGAGGCCTACACGTTGATCCAGACCGGTCTGTCCGGCGGCGATGCGTTCGGTCGCGAGGCCGTCGACACGCTGCTGGCCCGGATGGAGGACAACCGCGACCGGTTGGTGGTCATCATCGCCGGTTACGACGGTGAGATCGACCGTCTGCTGTCGTCGAATGATGGTCTGGCGTCCCGTTTCGCGCGCCGCATCCGGTTCGAGTCCTACCGTCCCGAAGAGCTGTCCGAGATCGGTGAGGTCATGTCGCAGGCGCGCGACTCGGTGCTCCCCGCGCAATCGGTTCAGATCCTGCACGACGCCTGCCGGCCGCTCTACGACACCGTCGTCACCGACCAGAACGGTGGGCAGGTGCGTCTCATCGACCTCGCGGGCAACGGCCGCTTCGTGCGCAACGTGATCGAGGCCGCCGAGGAGGAGCGCGAATACCGGCTCAGCTCCGGCGACATCGACATCACCGACCTCGACGCCGACGCCCTGATGCGCATCGAACCCGGCGACATCCGGACCGCCGTCGACAGCATCGTCGCGTCGATGAACCTGGGTGCGCGACTGCGCTGAGCTGACGGCCGACCCGTACAACCTCAGAGAGGCGCCCGCACGTGCCGACAGGGCTGAATCGATTCGCTGCTCTGCTGGTGAGTACCGGGGCATTCATCACGGTCGGCGGTTTCCACGGATTCGCGCTCGATCTCCGATCCCCGGATAGTGCGCCGGTGTCGTCGGAAACGACCGATGAGGACTATCTGTCGGTATCCGAGAACATCATCGTTTCCATCGCCGTCGACGATCCTCCGCTCAGCCAGTCGGTGGACACCGACGACCCGAACAGCCCGGTGACGGGCTACCCGCCGGGCCTCTGGGCTGTCTACGAGCCCCTCCGACCCGAACTCGTCGAGGACGAGGACCACATGGACGACTCGGACTGACCGCCGCGGGTACCCGGCGACCGACTTCCACGGGAGGTCGTCCCGACTACTCCTGCGGCGCCGACCAGGCGACCTGGATCAGGCGTTCTCCGCTGCGCTGGACCAGCACGCCTCGGCCCGGCGGGCGCGGTGCGCTCTTGGTCGTCCCCAGCAGGATGCCCTCGTCCTTGGGCGCGCTCATCGCGAGTCCGTCGACCGAGAGGTCCTTGAGGCGACTGATGATCGGGTCGTACATCGACCGCGCGGCACCACCGCTGCGGCGCACCAGGATCAGGTGCAGACCGATGTCACGCGCCTGCGGCAGCAGGTCGACCAGCGGGGCCAACGGGTTGCCGGAGCCGACGGCGACCATGTCGTAATCGTCGACCACGACATAGATCTCGGGTCCCTCCCACCACGAGCGGTTGCGCAACTGTGCGGCGGTCACGTCCGGGCCCGGTTGCCGCTTGAGCAGATAGTCGGCCAGTTCGACCAGGTACGGCTCGGCCTGCTGCGCGGTGGTGGCGTAACCGAGCAGATGGTTGCCCTCCACCTCGCCGAGCAGGCTGCGCCGGTAGTCGACGAGCAGGATCTTGGTGTCCGCGGGGCGCCCGTTGGCGACCAGACCACGCAAAATCGTGCGGAGCAGCGTCGTCTTGCCGCTCTCCACGTCGGCAAAGGTCAGGAAGTGTGACTGCGTCGCGAAATCCAGTGTCACCGGCGCGAGTTCGGCCTCGTCGATACCGATGGTGACCCTCATCGGACTCCGTGGCACGACCGCCTCGGCCCGCGCGACGACGCCCTCACGGTCGACGCGATCGGGCAGCATGCGCACATCCGACGCCGTGCGATCCGGGTAGAACGCCGCCACCTGCGCGACCGCCGACGACACCGCCGTCGACATGTCGTCGGTGGCCGAGGAGTTGTCGAGGCGCGGGAGACCGATCAGCATGTGCAGGCGGTCCGGGCTCAGACCGCGTCCCGGCCGGCCCAGCGGAACCGTCGCGGCGATCTTGCGGTCGACCTCGGAGTCGGCCGAGTCGCCGAGCCGGAGCTCGATGCGCGTGCCGAGCAGGTCCTTGACGACCGGACGGATCTCCATCCAGCGGGACGCCGCGATGATGAGGTGCACACCGAACGAGAGGCCCTGTGCGGCAATGGCGCTGATCGCGTCCTCGATGACCTCGAACTCCGAGCGGACCGTCGCCCACCCGTCGATGACGAGGAACAGGTCGCCGAAGTTGTCGACGTCGAGTCGCTCGTCGCCGGCGGCGCGACGGCGCCGGAACTCCGCCATCGAGTCGATGCCGAGTTCACGGAAGCGCGCCTCACGCTGGCGGAGCACGGAGATGACCTCGGCGACGGTGCGTCGCACGCGATCCTCTTCCAACCGGGTCGCGACCGATCCGACGTGCGGCAGCCCGGCCAGACCGGTGATCGTGCCGCCGCCGAAATCGAGGCAGTAGAACTGCACCTGCTCGGGGGTGTGGGTGATGGCCGCGGACATGATCAGTGTGCGCAGCGTCGTGGACTTGCCCGACTGTGGCCCTCCGACGATGACCGCATGCCCCTGCGCGCCCGACAGATCGAGCTGCAGGACGTCGCGGCGCTGGTCGTAGGGCCGGTCGACGATGCCGATCGGGAACCGGAGGCCGGCCAGACCGTCCGACGCGGCGGCACGCCAATCGCGTGCACGCAGCAGCCTGGTGACCGGCGGCGAATCCTCCAACGGCGGCAGCCACACCTCGTGGGCCGGGCGGCCGTGACCGACCAGCTGCGACACCACCATGTCGAGCTCGGTGACCGTCTTGCCCTCGCGCAGGATCGGACCGGCGTTGTCGGCGTCGGCGACGGGTTGATCGATGATCAGCGGCTCGGGCATCCGCATCTCGGGGACGTGTGCGGCGGTGAACACGCGGATGGGGACACTCGGCCCCGACCGCGCACCGGAGTCGCCGCGGCGGGTGACGCTGCGGGTCGCCAGGTACGGACCCGACACGTAGGAGGCGTTGAAGCGCACGGGTTCCGATGAATCACACTTGAGGTAGGCCGAGCCGGGGACGGCAGGCAGGTGGTAGGCGTCGGGGACACCGAGCACGGCACGGGATTCGCTCGCCGAGAACGTCTTCAGACCGATCCGGTACGACAGGTGCGAGTCCAGACCGCGCAGCTTGCCCTCCTCGAGGCGCTGCGAGGCGAGCAGCAGGTGCATCTGCAGCGACCGACCAAGGCGGCCGATCATGACGAACAGCTCGGCGAAATCCGGTTTCTGCGACAGCAGTTCGGAGAACTCGTCGACCACGATGAACAGCGCTGGCAACGGATCGAGGGGCGCGCCGTTGAGCCGCGCCTTCTCGTAGTCGGCGACGTTGGCGAAGTTGCCCGCCGACCGCAGCAGTTCCTGGCGGCGGTTCATCTCGCCGGCGAGGGCGTCGCGCATGCGGTCGACCATCGCCAACTCGTCCTCGAGGTTGGTGATGACGGCCGCCACGTGCGGCAGCTCGTCGAGACCGAGGAACGTCGCGCCGCCCTTGAAGTCGACGAGGATGAGGTTCAGCGACTCCGGCGCGTGGGTCGTCACCATCGACAACACCAGCGTACGAAGGAATTCCGACTTGCCCGAACCGGTGGCGCCGATGCACAGACCGTGCGGGCCCATTCCGTGCTCGGCCGCCTCCTTGATGTCGATCTCGAGCGGCTGCCCGCTCTCGGTCACACCGACCGGGACACGTAGACGATCACGCGGGGTCCTCGGACGCCACACCCGGTCGGGGTCGATGGCCGACGCGTCGGCGACACCGATGAGCCGCATCAGGCCGGGATCACGCGGGCCGGTGTCGGCGTCGAGGTTGATCAATTGCGCGGCCGTGGCCAGCGAGTATCGCGCCATCCGTCGCGCGATGGCCTCGGCCGTCGCCACCGGCATGTCGTCGGGGACCGCGAAGTTCTCGACGCCGAACGCGGATCGGGCGCCCAGCGTGGTGCCGTCCACGACGAGCTGTGTTCCGCGCCGGGCCGCGAGCATCAGCGGGGTCTCTCCGAGTCCGATGACGGTCACCGAGTCCAGTCCACCGTCGTTGATGCTGCGTTCGTCACCGGCGACGAAACCACCGGCGAGGATCACCATCCACTGGATGCGACCATCGACCGGCGATGCGTTGCGGGAGAAGCGCGGTCGCTCGGTCAGCTCGGGGTCGTGGTCCTCCTCGAACTCGCGCAGCGACTGATAGAGCATCCGCGCCGGGCCGGCACCGTCGCGCCGTTCCGGGTGCGCGACGTGCGGCAGCCACTTGGCCCAGGACCACTCGGCGTTCTCCGGGTCGGAACAGACGATGGCAACCCGCACCAGGTCGGGGCCGTGGAAGGCGCACAGTTGCAGCACCATCGACCGGGCCAGTGAGTTGACCGAGGCGACCGTTCCCTCGATCGAGACGGCCGGGAACGCCCGTAGCGACACCGCCGTCGGGAGACCCCGGACCACTGCGTGCATCCGGATGAACCGACGCAGCGCCATGACCGACACCGGTTCGAGGTCCTCGAGCGGTCCGGTCTCGGGGCGCGCGAGACGGGTGGCGAGGCGCTGTGCCCCGATGCCGAGGCGCACGTGACAGAAGTCGGCGTCGTCGGTGCGTCGCTCCCACATGCGTCGCGATCCGACGGCGGGTAGCAGCGATCCGGGCGAGGGATGCGACCAGGCCAGGGCTTTGAGCTGGGACTGGGCGGTGTCGTCGACGTCCTTGCGGATGCGGCCGAGGTAGCGCAGGTAGTCCTTGCGTTCCTCGTTCAGCTCGGCTGCCTTCGGTCCGCCGCCACGGCCACCGCTGGCGAACATGCCGACCATCGACATGACCATCATCATCGGGAACAGCAGGGTGACCGGGTTGCGCAGCGCCGCCGACCCTGCGGTGAAGAACAGTCCCATCATGCCGACCATCGCGACGATCATGATCACCGGCAGCAGCCGGGAGACGATGCCTGCAGGCACATTCCGAGGGACCTCGGGGGGTGGCTGGATGGACATCTCGCCGCCGGGCAGGCGCGGCCGTGGGGGCCGTGCGCGGCGTACGAAACCCTCAGTCGTCATCTGACCTCCCCGAGCCATAGATCGTTGCGTCGGCTATCGTACGGTTCGCACAGTTGACAGGGAGGCACTGGATACAGATGACGTCGCACCAGCCTGGATCCACGTCCTCTGGACCGGGATCGGTCGTTGCCGCCAACCCCTTCGCCGGCCCCGCCGCGTTCGCAGGTCCGAGCCAGTCCTCGTCGCCCGCCCGCGTCGATCCCGAGCTCTGCCGGGTGTCGGTGCTCTCCGGTCGCACCCAGGTCGATGTCGCGCTGCCCGCCGACGTCCCCGTCGCGTCGCTGATCCCCGAGCTGGCCGGGCTGCTGATGCGCAACCAGTTCGGCGAACCCGAACGCGTTCCCGACGACCTCTCGCTGCACTGGACCCTCGGCAAGGTCGGGCAGAAGATTCTCGACGAGACGCGGACGCTGATCGAGTCCGGCATCGTCGACGGCGACCTGCTGGTCCTGCGCTCCGAGGCGACCACCGAACTCCCGACCGTCTACGACGACGTCATCGACGCCGTCGCGGGCATCACCCGCCGCGAGTTCCAGTCGTGGTCGCCGACCTCGGCCCGCTGGGTGGGAGTCCTCGCGTTCCTGGGGATGATCGCCGTCACCGGGACGCTCACACTGATCGCGACGTGGTCCGAGCACCGCTACGACCTCGGTGCGCTCGCGTTCGTCGCGGCCGTGGTCTTCTTCGTCGCCGACCTCGTCGCCCGCAACAACGGTGGTGACCGGGTGGTCGGTGCCGCCCTGTCCGTCGCGACGTGTTTCTCGGTGTTCGTGGGGTGCTTCGCCGTCCTTTCCGCCGCCGATCACGCGGCCAACGTCCTTCTCGGCGCCGGTGTCTCGATCCTCGTCGCCGTCGTCGCGCTGCGCGTGACCGCAGGCGAACCGTTCACCCACCTCGCGCTGATCACCGTGTCCACGCTGGTCGCGCTCGGTGCCGTCGGGCAGCTCCTGTTCACCGCGCCGGTGCAGCACACCACGGCCGTCCTCGGCGTCATCGCGCTGCTGGTGGCCCTGATCGCGCCGCGGCTGACGATCCTGCTCGTGCGCCTGCCCGTCCCGACGGTGCCGTCGGCCGGCGCCTCGCTCGACGACATCGACCCGCCCAATCAGCAGAACGTGAACCCCGGCGTCGCGGCCATCGGTGCTGTCGCATTGCCGGAGACCGCGGCGCTGGAGCTGCGGGCCAAAGCCGCGAACGCGCACATGTCGGGTCTGATGCTCGGCGCGGCCGCGGTCGCCGCGGTGTGCGCGGTCATCACGGCCGTGCCCGCGCCCGACGTCGACTGGAAAGCCGCTCTGCTCGGCGCTTTGATAGCTCTGGCCACGGTCCTGCGCGGACGGTCACACTCCGACCTCGTGCAGGCCGCCGGGATGATCGGACTGGGTGCGGTCGCCCTGCTCGGCGTGATCGGTGCGCAGTTCTTCGCCGGCGGGGTCTGGGTCGTTGTCGCGGTGGGGATCCTGCTGCTGCTGTCCGCGGCTGCGTTCTACTTCGGTGTCATCACGCCGAACATGGAGTTCTCCCCCGTGCTGCGACGTATCGGCGAGATTCTCGAGTACCTGGTGATCGCCGCGACCGTGCCGATCGCGGCCTGGGTCATCGGCCTGTACTCCCTCGCCCGCGGGATATGACCGTCCGACCGTCGCCTCGGTCCTCGCCGCGCGGGCGAGGTCGGCTCGCGCTGGTCACCCGGGTGGGCCTAATTGCCGTGGTCGGGATCGGTGCCACCTCCGCGATGCCCATGACGGCCGTCGCCGTGCCGGGCATCAGCCGCTCGATCACGCCGCCGCAGATCTCGGGTCCGGTGCCGTCGGAGAACCCGGTGGGCCCGTCGATCCCCACCAAGCGCGCGGTGGCGCAGTGCATCGAGACCATCTCGTCGAAGGGCGACTACATCTCGCGGCCCGCATCATTCGCGCTCCTCGGCGTCGAGAAGGCGTGGGAGTTCTCGCGTGGCGCAGGACAACGGGTCGCCGTGATCGACACCGGCGTCTTCCGGCATCCGCGGTTGTCGGTGACCGGCGGCGGCGACTACGTGTCCTCCGGTGACGGCACGCAGGACTGCGACGGACACGGGACCGCGGTCGCCGGCCTGATCGCGGCGAAAGACTCGTCGAGCGACGGATTCGCGGGCATCGCACCGGACGCGTCGATCATCGCGATCCGCCAGACATCGGGAGCCTACGAACCGGCCGACACGCAGCGGGAGTCCAACGACACGTCGATCAAACCGGACGGCTACGGCGACGTGGCCACCCTGGCCCGAGCGGTGGTCCGCGCGGTCAATCTGCGAGCCACGGTCATCAACATCTCCGAGGGCGCCTGCCGACCGGCCGGGACCGACCTGAACGATCGCGCCCTGGGTGCCGCCGTCAAATACGCCTACGACCGAAACGTGGTCGTGGTCGCGGCGGCGAACAATTTCGGGGACAAGAACGAGGGGTGCGGCACCCAGAACTCGGCCGCGCTGGGCGGAGCTGATGCCGACCCGTGGGCCAACGTGGTGACTAAGTCGTCGCCGGCCTACTTCTCCCCGTACGTCGTCGCGGTGGGCGCCGTCGAAGAAGACGGCCGGCCGTCGTCGTACTCGCTGGCCGGTCCGTGGGTCACGGTGGCCGCGCCCGGGTCGAACCTGGTGTCGCTGAACATCGCTGCCAGACCACCGATCATCGACGCGTTCAAGGCGAACAACGGCTCCAGCCCCCTCACCGGCACCAGCTTCGCCACGCCGTATGTGTCGGGACTGGCCGCGCTGATCCGCGCACGCTTCCCGCGTCTGACCGCCCGTCAGGTGATCGACCGCATCACCCGAACGGCACATCATCCCTCCGATGGACGCGACGGTGCGGTCGGTTACGGGCTGATCGATCCGGTCGCCGCGCTGACCACCACGACCCCGGACGTCGCGCCAGCAGGAGCCGATCCCGCCGACCCCCGAACCGGCGACACCCGCGACGTCTACGCCGCCGAGCCGGTGCGTCCGCAGGTGAACCCAGCGCAGCCCAGCTCGGTCCCGCGCTACGTCGCCCTGGGCGTGAGTGCCGGAGCCGTCCTGCTCGCGCTGGCCGCGTGGCTGCTGCTGCGACGACGCAACGGAGATCGCGACCAACTGCGCGAAGGGATCGACTACTGATGTCGGCTGATGCATGGAAGTTGAGCACTCACGAGTTCCGGTTGTTGTGGGAGTCAGATCCGAGTGGCGCCCCATACCCACAGACATTCGCGTACGGCTCCGTGGAGCTGTTCCCCGATGCCGATGCTCGGCGACTGGCCGAGAAACAGATCCGTAAAACCCTCGACGACGCGATGACTCGGATGAAGGCGACCGCGCTCGAAACGTTTCACCGCCCGACCCTGAGCGTGGACATCATCGGCGCCGCTTCATCGGCTCCGGCAGCGCGCCGGTTCCGCGCACACGGAACGTGGCGTGCAGGATCGGAGATGGCCTATGTGGCCACTCAGGAATCCACGAATGACCTCACCATCGGTGGGGCGGTGCGCATCGCGAGTTATCCGCTCGGCGCGTGGACTTCAGCCTTGCTGTCTACGCTGCCGCATGCCCGTTCGGCAGGTCGGCTTCCCAGTGACACAGCTGTGCCCGTGAAGTACGAGCCGCTGCTGGAGACCAGCGTTACGGCGGTCTCGTCGACAGCATCGACTCAGACCGCCGCTGCCGCTTTCGTTCATCTCGGATGTGATGCTGGAGCCGTACTGACGTTGCGAGCTGGGTCGCTCGCCGATCGCTTCAAGCCCACGACGCTCGAGGTCCACGTCGCAGACATCGACGGCGACGGGCGATATGCGCTTCTCATGGACAACCCGGCGACGGCTCTGCCGGTCGACGACGCAGGCTTGATAAAGCTTGTCAACAAAACGTTGAACGCGGTTCGTGACAGACACGGCCAGAGGAGTGCATCGGTATGACTCCTGTTATCGAGCAGACCATTACGTGTGGAACAAAATCGTTACCAGGCCTTGATACCGGTGCTCATCAGGCCTTTTCCGCCATCGGGTGGCGTTCGCCCGCACCGTAAAGTTCTAGAAGCACGGATCCGTACGGCATGATGAGGACATCTGTCCAGGAGGGGTTGATGGTGAAAACTGAGTCGCGGGGTCTGGTAGCGGTGGTTGCGGTAGTGATCGCCGCAGTTGTAGGGGTGTCGGGGTGCACCAGTGGCACCTCGGGTGAAGCCGGGCCAGCGACATCGGATGCGTCAGCGTCTAACAGTGCTTTGTTGCCTACATCGCCGGGCGTGAAGCCCGACTCGATCGAAGACGTCAACTCCACCAAAGACATGACCGGTGTCGTGACGACCTACAGCGATGCAGACTCACCAAAGAACCCATACTTCGATCTCATCCCTTATGTCTGCCCTTTTCTGCCGGATAGCATCACTCGAGGCAAACTTGGGATGACCCAGATTAGCAATGGATTCGCGGGCCAGCACCGACTGCTCAATCTGTGCAACATGCAAAACGAGGCCGCCCCACTGGGCGGCGCGAGGCTCTCGATCAGCGTCACCTTGCAAGCAACCAGCTTTACGGACGTATTCGCCTCACCGACTCACACTAATGTTGCGACCAGCGTCCCCATCTGGCGCAACGTCACGGGACTGGTCTACAAGAACGCTGGCGACGACGACGACCGGAGTGACGGCACACCTCGGACCCGCGTCTGCAACATGGTGTGGGGCACGTTCTACGGCACAGCCAGAGTTGCCGTCCTCGCTGGCTTCGGGTACCGCGTTGACCCCTGCAGAAAAGTCGTCGAGGTCGCTAAACTTGTCGCTCCTTACCTTCCTTCGAAACCCATCCAAATGCGTCCCACCGAGGGCTGAACCCATGCCCCCCGGACCAATGCCGACGATCGCCGACATCACATCGAATCCTTCACTGAAGTTTGATCCCGAAACCGCTGCCGCCATCAGTCGGCACTGCAACTCCGCAGCTGACGCCTTCAGTAATATTCGCACCAATTCACAATTACTTGTTGATGCAGGGTCCGCAGGAAGCTTTCACTCCGCATCGGAGATACAAAAAGACCTAGGAATTCTCGGAGGACTCTGCAATTCCGCCGTGAAAGGTTTTGCCGATAGTGCGCAAGCTCTTGGTGACGCCGTCCGGGAGGCCGGGCAGCGGATCGTCACGCAGGACTGGGCTACCTCAGCGACATTGAACTCGACCACCGCAAAAGCTGATGGTTATCCCGCAATTGGGGCGTCGTCAGCTGGCGCGCAGGCGTGTCTGCTCACTGATCCGGATAAAAGTGACAAGAATCTTGGCCCGTTCCCGTGCAATGCATCAATGGAGTCCACGCCTGGCGGCGGTGTCGTCGACTGGGGATTCATCAACACCCAGCCAGCCAACTCCCAGAAGCTCACTGAGCTGGTCAAGCTGTGGATGATGGTTGCTCGCGACATCAACGCCACCGCCGAGGTCTTTCAGACGGGCATCGCCGGCCTGTTCGCCTCCGGAACCTGGACGGGCACCGCGGCGAACGCCATCCATCAGTATGTCGACAGCTTCGCGAAGGCGACCACCCAGGCAGGACAGGACGCATTCACCAACTCACTGACCGTGTCTGCGTGGGTGACGGGTGTCCTGAGCACGAGAACCGGTTTCGAAGGACTCAAGCAACAGAAGGAAGCGGAAGCACTGGCCCCGACTAACGCCGCCATATTCACCCCCGCCGCGATGGCACAACAGCAAGCGGCCATGCAAAGGCTCGATCAAGCGGGGCGTGACTTGATCAACACCACCTACAACCCCGCGGTTACGCAAACTTCTTCTGGGCTACTCAACCTGCCCGACCCGAACAGCCCACCCGGAGCCCTTGTGCCTTTGTTCGCGCCCGGCAGCCGCCCCGGTCCTGTCAGTTCTCCCGGCCTGCAAACTTCTTCGAACTACACATCCCCTAGCGGCGGCACTGGCGGTTCCGGCGGTTCCGGCGGCGGCCCCGGCGGTTCGGGAGGTAAGCCGGCCTCCGACGCCGCGCAGACCCTATCGCGCCAGGGCACAGGCGATCCGGCTGCGGCGGCAGCGTCCAACGCCTCGAAGAACGCTGCGGCGCAGTCCGGTCAGGGCAGCCCGGCGTCTGCGGCGCAGTCGGCGATGTCGAAAGCCGGTGACACCGCGAAAGGCTTGGGCGGCAAGAGTGGCGCGTCACCGCTGACCCGGTCGGCCGGGCTGGGCTCCATCGCCGACGCCGAGAAGAGCGCCGCAGCCAAAGCCGCATCGGCTCTCGGCAAGGGCGGCGGTGGAGCCGGTGGTGGAGGCGCAGGCGGTGGTGGCGGTATCGGCAAGATGGGTGGCGCCGGAATCGCTGCCGCAGAGGGCTCATTGTCCGCGCGCAGCGCAGCCGGTCTCAGTGCTGCCGAACGAGCAATGGCCGCACCACAAGCTGCGCCGGCAGCCGGCCGCGCGGGCATGGGTAGCGGCGCACCGATGGGCGGAGCACGCGGAGGCCAAGGCAGCGAGAACGAGAAAGAACACAAAAGCGCCCGCTACCTCATCTCCGAAGAAAACGGCGAGGAAATTGCCGGCGAACTCCCCGACACTGCACCACCCGTACTCGGCGGACTCAACCTCGACACCACCGACAACCCCGACACCACACGCTAGAAAGCGCGACCGCTGCCTAGTCGCGGGTTCGCGATGGTTTTAAGACTGCATCCGTAGCCGCCATTCGCAGACGATCGCGCCGAGTACTAGGGCGCGGTTACTCACCAACCGCTAGCCATCATCGATCGAAGTGCTCACGGAGAGCGGTGCTCAAAGGCGATTAACGGAGCCCGGATTCCGCGGACATCCATGTCGCAGACATCGACGACGATGGTCGCTACGCGCTCGTCATGGATCAGCCGGCGACCGCCCTCGGGGTCGACGCCGACGCATTGGCTCGGCTTGTCAACAAGGTCTTCAACACCGTGCGCAGTCGGCACAACCAGAAGAGAGAATCAGCATGAGACGCACGATTCCGATACTGGCATCATGTAGCGGACAGTCGTACAGAATGAGGGGATCTGGATTGAGAACTTCAGCACACGGCCCGAGTCGGCGGACCACTGCCGTCGCGAGTGCGGTTCTCGCCGCGGCACTTGTCGCGGTCGTCGGATGTTCATCCTCGGCCGAAGGGCCGGACCCGCAAGCCGCGTCCTCATCGTCGAACCCGGCAGCTCTGCCAACGCCGGCGGGCACCGTCCCCGACTCCATCCAAGACATCAACTCCACCAAAGACATGACGGGTGTCGTAACCACCTACAGCAACGACGAAAACCCCTACCTCAAACTCATTCCGTACGTCTGTACATTCTTGCCGGATTCTTTAACTAAACAGGTACTCGGAATGGAGACAAAGCAGACCGGTTTTGGCGGCCAGCACACGTTACTTCAGACCTGCAGCATGGCAGGCCCTAGCGGTCCAAACTATGAACAGATAGGGATCACGGTGACTGTGCAAGCAACTAGCTATGCAGAAGACACGGCATCACCCAAACACACCAATATCGCGCGAGCAGTGCCGATTTGGCGTGACGTAACCGGTTCACTGTATCAAAATCCTGGCGACGTAAGTGAGGATCTCGTGTACTGCAACCTCTCGTGGGGCACTTTTTACGGAAGTGCTGTAGTGACGGTTTACACACGCGACGGATATCGCGCTGACCCTTGCGACAAGGCGAAGGAGTTCGCGCCAAAGATTGCACCACTTCTACCGTCGCGCCCCGTCCAGATGCGCCCGACCGAAGGTTGAAATTGTCAACCCCATCGCTGAGCGAAATAAAGGCCAACTCATCACTCGTATTTGAGCCGAGCACAGCCCGGTTGATCGCGCAGCACTGCAATGCTGCCGTTGAATCGTTTCAAGCTATTTCAGGGCAGGCCCAGCGGCTTGCCAACGCAGGCTTAGCGGGCGACTTCGCATCGGCAGGTGACAATTAGACGAGTCTGAGCGAACTCGGCAATACCTGCTGGAAAGCCGCCAAAGGACTGACAATGAGCACTAAAAAACTTGGCGGCGCGGTACGCGAGGCGGGTAAGCGAATCGAGGCGCGTGACGAGGAGACCGCAAATGCGCTGAAAACGACCTCTGACAAAGCGGGCGGTTACCCCGCGGTGGGCCAGCCGGCCTCGGGAGTTGCTGACTGCCGTCCGTCTGATCCCGTTGGCAAGGATGCGTTTCTCGGTAAATTTCCATGTTCGGCTGGGGCCGAAACCTCTCCAGGTGGCGGGGTCGTGGAATGGGGATTCGGCAACAGCCAGCCCGCAGACCCCGTGTCACTCAACACATTAGTGTTACCAACTGGATGTCAGTGGCTCGAGATATCGCCGCGACCGCAGCGGCCCTTGACGCCGGCATTTCGGGTGTTTTGGCGAACGGGACCTGGACGGGAACCGCCGCCGACGGTGTGCGCGCAGGATCAAGAAGCGTTGCCGATATAGCAACAAGCACAGGTAAGAACGCATTCGTCAACGCCAATGTTGTCGCCGGTTGGGTCGCGGCAGTGATCGGGACCCGAACGGGTTTCGAGGGGCTAAAGTCGCGCCTGGAAGCGGAGAATTCTCGTACAGTACGGCCGTCAGGGCGTCAGGTCTCAGTCCCGCTCTTGTGCAAAGTCATCAGACTGTCGTCAACGGGCTCGACCAACAGGGTCGCGCGGTCATTGATTCCACCTACAACCCCGCCGCAACGAAGACCTCGTCGAGTTTGTTGAATCTGCCTGACCCCGGAAGCCCGATTGGCACACTCATGCCGATGGGTTTCTCGCGTTCGGGCGGCGGTGGAGGTAACGGGTCCGCCGGAACCAGCGCGGCCGGAGCCGGCGGCGGCGCGGCCGGAGGCGCTGGCGGTGGGGGCGGTGGAAGTGGCCCCGCCCCCGCAGGAAACAGAACCGGTAGCGATGCGGCGAAGACACTTTCGCGTCAAGCGACCGGCGACCCAGCCGGTACCGCAGCGTCCAACGCCTCGAAGAACGCTGCTGCGCAGTCCGGTCAGGGCAACCCGGCGTCTGCGGCGCAGTCGGCGATGTCGAAAGCCGGTGACACCGCAAAGGGGCTGGGCGGCAAGAGTGGCGCATCGCCACTGACCCGTTCGGCCGGGCTGGGATCGATGGCCGACGGCGAGAAGAGTGCTGCCGCGAAGGCCGCATCGGCTCTCGGTAAGGGCGGCGGAGCCGGTGGTGGCGGCGCCGGCGGTGGTGGTGGTATCGGCAAGATGGGTGGCGCCGGCATCGCTGCCGCAGAGGGCTCATTGTCCGCGCGCAGCGCAGCCGGTCTCAGTGCTGCCGAGCGGGCAAAGGCCGCACCGCAAGCAGCACCGGCAGCCGGCCGCGCGGGCATGGGTAGCGGCGCACCGATGGGCGGAGCACGCGGAGGCCAAGGCAGCGAGAACGAGAAAGAACACAAAAGCGCCCGCTACCTCATCTCCGAAGAAAACGGCGAAGAGATCGCGGGCGAACTCCCCGACACTGCACCACCCGTACTCGGCGGACTCAACCTCGACACCACCGACAACCCCGACACCACACGCTGATCGAGTGACCCAGACCGTCTACCGGATGGTGGAGGTGGCAGTCACCTCGCTGAGCACGACCACCTGAAGCACGACCGCGACAACGCCGATCGCTATCCCACACACCAGCGCGATCTTGCCCAGTCGGACAACAGAATCCGATGCTTCCTGCGCTTCCTGGACGCGTCCGAGGGCCAACAACGTCGGGACCGACAACGCCTTGCTGAAGGCAACGAAGGCCAACGGCCAGAAGAACAGCAGCGCGGCGACGGCCCAGCCGCCGTTGGCTTTCGGCGCCTCGCGCGGCTTCCAGTGACCCGACGGTGCAGTGGGATCGATCCACTGCTGCTGCTCGATACGGGTGGTGGGCACGTCGTCTGAGTAGTTCATCCCGGGCATCCTTCGATCGGTGCGTCGGACCACATCGCAGGGTCCGCGGCCGTCGCCGACGGCCATACACATTGGATGCACCGAGCGAACGCGATGTTCCCGGCCACTACCTACGTGTCAGGAACCGGCCCCCGGAGGCACGTCGGACTGCGCGATGAGCGCGGCGTTGCGCGCCAACGCCGGGCCCGGAGGGATGAGCTTCACCACCGGGTAGGGAGCGAGAAGCGGTTCCGGCATACCGAGAGCCGCGATCGAGCTGTCCGGGACCCCGTAGCGCACACCGGTGTCGTTGATGAAGAAGTCCGATGCGGCCTGGCCGCTGCCCGGACTGGATCCGGTGGTGCGCACGAAGTAGCCGGTACCGGGCTGCACGTAGGTCAGGTTGGCCCCGACACCGTCGGTCCGTGACCCGACGGAAGCGATCAACTCGTCCTGGTTCTCCACCGGGATCGAGGGCGTCAGCGCCACCGACAACGTCGCCTCGGCGTCGCGGTCCTTGCGCCACCCCAGGCACAGCGTCTGCTGCGTCGTGCCGTCCACCTCGGCGGGCGCGGTCTCCGGATACCCGTCGAGCGACAACGTGTCCACCCGCGGAACCGTCGCGATCGCGTTCGGCCCCAGCGTGACCGGCTGCCCGCTCGTGGCGATCGACGCCCGGATCAGATCGGCGACGAACGGCGACACCGCCTGGATGCCGGTGCTCAACACCACGAACAGCTGATCCCCCTGGCCGGACGACGAGTCGAGGCTCGACACCTGGACGATCGAGCCGATCCGTGCGCCACCCAGCTCGAATCGAGACGACTTACCCGCGTCGGCGATGGAAGGCTCGGTGATCGGACGCGACGGCGGAACCGAATCGAGAAACGCCGTGCTCACCGACCGCGCCGCGATGGACTGCAGGCCGAGTGCCTGCCGGATGACCGGATCCTCCGGATCAATCTGTGCGCGGGTGTTGCGGTAGACCACGAAGTAGGAGTCGCCGTTGCGCACGAACAGCGCGTCGTTGGTGCCGATGCCGCGCGAGCCCGTGGCGAACTTCGGCGTGCCCGCGACCACCGCAACCGTGGGTGTGCCGTCGGGGTCGCGGGGTTCGTCGAGCCGGTCGCAGACCGTCCACTCGGAGACACCCGGTGCGCCACGGGCGGCGAGACTGCTCGGTGCACCCGCGATGCCGACCTGCGGTCCACGCGGGTAGTCCTTGAGGACCGAGTCCTTCACAGAGTTCGGGTTGGCCGCCGACCCGGTGACCAGACGCGCCGACGCGAGGTTCAACGCGGGCCGCAGCTGCCCGTTGAGCAACACGTACAGCTGGCCGGAGTCCTTGCTCATCAGGATCTTCGAGTCGCCGACCGAGCCCTGCGGCTTGAAGAAACCGAACACCACGGCGCCACCGACGACCAGCAGGGTGAGCACCAGACCGACGATCATCGACTTGACGTGCGCGCTCATCGGATCGTGGATCATCCGGATGTCGCGACGGACCAGCGCATGCTCGAGCCGGCGTAGCAGGAAGCGGTAGCCGCTCACCTGAGACTTGGTCGTGCGCTGTGCCATTACGCCCCCGTTCACTTCTGGAAGGTCCGCTCTCGGCGGACCGCGCGGGTCATCGATCTCGACCATCTGGGCAGCCGTCCAGCCGTACAGAACTGCTGTTAAGGTACTCGACGTGGCCCAACCGACCCGCCTCGGCACCTCCTCTTCGGCCGGCGGTCTTTCCCGGACACTCCCGCTCTGGTCGATCGTCGGTATCGAGGTCGTCGCGATCGCCGTGTTCGTCGTTCTCCGAGCCGCAGGTCAGCCGTTCACCATCTCGGCGTCGATCGCGGCAGCGGTCGGCGTGATCGGCGCACTGCTGGCCATTCGTGCGCCCTCGCGAATCTCGGTCTACGGACGCGTCGGTCGCCGACTCGCCTACTTCCGGCGCTACGGCAGCACCCCGAACGACCCGCCCATCCCCTTCGATCTGCCGCAGTCGGACGGCACGACGATCGGCGCGCGCTGGGCCGACGACCGCCTCATCACGGTTGTCCGCATCGCCCGCCCGGTGTCCCCGACGGTCCTGAAACCGTCGAACTCGATCGTCTCGACCTCTCAGTTGTCCCTTGGGGTCATCGCTAAGGCGCTGTCGCAGTTCGACATCGAACTCGAGTCGATCGACGTGGTCGCGCACGGGTGGCGTTCGCGCGGCGCGGCGCACCTCACCGGACCGTACGTCCGCCTCACGTCGAACCTCCCCACGCTGCCCCAGCAGGACGTGTGGGTTGTCCTGCGCCTCAACCCCTTGCTGTGCCCGGACGCGATCGCATCACGCGGCGGCGGGTCGGCCGGGGTGCTCAAGACGGCAATGGCCGCGACCCGCCGAGTGGCCAATCACCTTGCCCACGAGGGCTACCGTCCGTCGATCCTCACCGCGCACGGCATCTCGGCCATGTCGGCCGGCCTCATCGACAACGCCAACGTCGACGACGCCGCGGAGGACTGGTCGTCGATCACCTACGGCTCGTACTCGACCAGCGCCTACACGCTCGACACCCCCGTCGACGCCGCGCTCAGCAACGCCATCTGGACCGTCCCGAGCGCGTCGACCACCTGCGCCATCCGGCTCACCCGCGACGGCGACAAGTACGCGCTGTCGACAGTGATCCGTTACGCGACCATCGGCGACCTCGCCCTCAACCCGCCGGAAGCCCTGCGGCGCCTCGTCGGTCGGCAGCGACCCGCACTGAACCGCACGCTCCCGGTCGGCAGCGACGATGTGGCGTCCCTGCCGGTGATCTCGCTCGATCTCGACGAGCTCGACGCCATCCGGGTCGTCGACGGCGGGCACGGCCAACTCTTCGGCGCCGACGTCCGCGGTGAGGCGATCGCCGTCCCGCTGTTCGGATCCGATGTACGTCGCGTCGATGTCTACGGCTCGGCGTACCTCACCCAGCAGATCGTCGCCCGTGCCATCGCGGTCGGCGCGAAGGTCATCATCAAGACCGACCGCCCGGACTCGTGGCGACCACTGGTGTCGAACGTGAACGACGCACGGACCGTGTTCATGACGTCGCCCATCGAACAGAGCCACACCGCAGCGATGTTCACGCTGTGCATCCTCGACGCCCGCGAGGCGACCGAGGACCCCACAGTCGGGACGCAGCTGCGTGTCCATCGGACCGCCGGCCTGCCCGAGCGTCTCGACGACACGTCCGACGTCGCCATCTACCAGCAGCGCGACGACCAGAACCGCGTCTACGTGGTCACCCGAACCGACTCGCTCGCCGTGTCGTTGGTGTCGTTGCCTGCCGAGAGCGCGCTCATCGAGGGTGCACGCCAGGCCCGCACGCCCGAACCCGTTGCCGCCGGTGACCGTCCGGCACGCGCGCGGGTGGCTCCACCGGCGCCGGATCCGCGCGGCCCCGGAGGACCGCCGCAGCAGAACTTCCAGCGTCCGAATCCCGGAGCCGGCCCGGGTCCCGGTGGCCCCGGTCCGGGTGGATCAGGACCTGGCGGTCCTGGCCCGGGGTCCGGTGGTCCCGGTCCAGGCGGACCTGGACCTGGAGGCGCCGGTCCGGGGGCACTCCCGCAACCGCAGCGTCCTCGCACGGCCCCACGGGGTTACACACCGATGGGGCCGCGTGATCGGCCGTCGGGACCGCCCCCGGGCGCGACCCCGAGCCAGCCGGATCCAGGGCCGCCCAGTGGACGACACAACAGGCACTCGCAGTCCGACGACTGACCGCCCCCGGGTCGCTGACCACGACCACATGATCTGACGACGAAGGCGGGGAGTCCCGAATGGGACTCCCCGCCTTTGCGTTCGAGAGTGTGGTCAGCCGTGGAACATCGAGGCGACGCTCTTCTCGGTGCTGGCCATGTCGCCGACACCGTCGGTGGCGCGCGCGATGATCGAGCGGAGAACCTGCTGGATCTCCTCGACGTCTGCGGTCCACTTGCGGTGCGCTGCGTGGAAGGCCGCGGCCGAGCTGGATTCCTGGTTCCAGGAGGTCATGACCTGGTTACGCAGGCCCTCCATCTCCTGGACGAGGCCAGTGAACTCGTTCTCACGAGCCTTGATGTCGTTGAGGTGCTCGAGAACTCCTGCGGAGTAGACGATCGGTGCTTCAGACATGTGTCTGTCCTTTCGAGAAAGTGGTCGGGTGGTCGATCAGAAGTTCAGGCCGCTGCCGGATCCCTTGATGGCCTGGGTGTTGCTCTCGTCGGATCCGCTCAACTTCTGCGCACCGGTGGTCACCGAGTCGAGGATCTCCTGCATCGCGTTGTTGAGCTTGCCCGACGCCGCCTGGTAGCGGGTCGTGACGTCGCCGAACGCGGAGGAGGCCTGACCGCCCCACACGGCGGGCGAGATCGCGGCGTCCACCGAGGCCTGGGTCTTGGTGAGAGTGGACTTCATGTGACTCCGGACCTCTTCGCCCTTCCTGGTGAAGGCAGCGACGGCCGCGGGATCAATATCTGTCTTGCTCATTTCAGTTTCCCTTCAAAGTGTCCGACCATCGGACGTCTGTGATGTCACGGGAGAAGCACTCCCGCCGATCCCAGTCGGCTGTCATCAGACGCCTCCGGGAAGTGTGTGGGCGAGCTGCCGCAGCGCCGCGGAAACTCGGTTGCGGTCGCCGGGTGCGATGGAAGTCCATCGCTCGCCGGTGACCGATGGGGTTGCGACGGAGACGATTCGGCCGCGCTGGGTGTCGAACACCGCGATCACGGTCCGCTCGGCCTCGCTGGCCGCGTGCGCGACGATCTCGGTCTGTCCGCTACACGACCACAGTGCCTGCGACAGGATCCGTGCGTCGGTCTCGTCGAGTCCGAGCCGAAAGAATTCCGCGGCGTAGTCATCCGGGTCGGCACAGGCGGCCAGCGCCGAGTCGAGCACATCGCTGGGCTGTCGGATCTCCCGCACCGTGGCGCCGGGGGCCTCACCGATCAGGCGGCCGATCTCGTTCTGGACCAGCGCCGCGTCGTCGTGGGCACGGAGTTCACGGGTGGAGAACTGTTCTCCGTTGCGCGTCAGCATGAATCGGCGGTCGGCGACACCGACCAGGCAGACCCTGAGGATCTGCGTCGCGTCGACCCGGCGCATCTCGATCATCCAGTCCGGGGCGACCGCGGCCTCGAGTGCGCCGCGGACGTCGAGGTCGACGTTACCGAGCTCGTCCAGCTCGCCCTCGCGAACGAGACTTCTCCGGGCCGACTCGAGATCGGCTGCGGGCGCGGTGTCCTCGTCACGTGCTTCGATCCGCAGAACCGCGGGCATCGCCTGGAGGGCGAGCGCATCGCAGAGCGTCAGCATCTCGTCGAGGGTGAACTCGTGGACCGTGTCGAAACCGATGACCGTCACGCCTCCCCCCGATCCGTGACCCCGATGACCGACGGCGCCGCTGAGGTCGTGCCGGTCGGCACGACTTCCTGTACAGAATCATAGTTCGTCGCGGCAACCACTGTCGCATCAGAATTCGATCCCTGCGCGATACCGGCCGCGGGTACGAACGGGGCACCTGCGGGACCGGTGGGGGTGACGGTGGTCCCGTCCACCCCGACGACGACCTTCTCGCCCGAGACCGTGTCCACCCGGACCTCGGCACGCTTTGTCTGACTGACGAATTCGTCGGTCGCACGCAGTCGGCCGCGGGGGCCGCTCATCGCCGCGACCCCCAACATGGCGGCCTGCGCCGCGGCCATCGCGGCACCGTTCGACGCGGCGAGCTTCGCCTCCGCAGCCGCACGCGCCTCGGCGGCGCGGTTGTGGTCGACGAGGTTCTTCGGGGCCTCCGGCGGATGGGCCGGCTTCGACACCGGCGTGGTCGCCTGTTCGTAGGACTCCATCACGCGCGACGCCTGCGCCTTCATCCCGACGGCCTGCTCGTCGAGCCGGGCGATACCGCCCGAGATCAATGCCGACGGCGGCGCGACCACCATCTTCAGGGCCGCCTCGAGCTGGGCCACCCCCGCGATCACAGCGGCGTCCGGCATGGCCGCGACAGCGATCGTGTGCGCGATCGCCTGCCGCTCAGCGGCTTCGGCGTTCTTGCGGGCCATCTCCGAGGTCTGGGCGACCCACGCCTTCAACGACTCCAGCGCCGTGAGCACACCGGGTGCCGCCGACCCCGACCACCCCTCGACGACAGATTTGCGGAGTTGCGTGATCTCGGCGTCGAGGTCTTTGAGCGATGACGCGATCGATGCCCAGGCGAGGCCGGCCTCGAACAACGGCTTGGGTCCGGCGCCCGCCGAGAGATCCCGGCTGAGGCGCTCGGCCTGCCGTGTCTCCCAGCGAACTCCAGTGAACCCGATCATCGTTCTGGCTCCTCATCGTTGTCTCGTCGGTAGGGCGGATGTGTCGTGGTCTCAGATACCGGAGACGTCCTGCGCCAGTGCGGTGTCCGATGCCCCGACCGACGCCGTGCCGTCGCGCAGCGCGGTTGCGACGTCGCGGATGGCTGTCACACCTTTGACGATTTCGGCGTCGAAAAGTTCCGCGGATTCGGAAAAAGATTTCGCGGCGGTCGTCGAGACCTCGTCGGTACCGGCCGGCTTGACCTGAAGCGTCGACCGGTGCTGACCGACGGTGCGCTCGATCTCCGTGGCGATGCTCTCGAGGCGTCCGACGGCCTGGGCGATGTGGTGCGGGTCGACCGAGATGTCACTCATTGCGTCCACTTCCTTGCTGTGTCAACGGTTGCGTCTTCAGGATTCGAGTTCGTCCGGGCTGTCCCAGACCGACTGGGCCACCGGTGCTTCCACCCCACCGAGGACCGATGGGCTCGCGGTGGGCACCTCGCCGACCACGTCGTCGGCGTATCGCGCGTCCACCGGGGTGTCCCGCGAATGGCTCGCGTTCGACGCGCCCGCACCGGCCCCTGCGGCACCCGCCATCGGCATGCCACCGGGCGCCATCGCGGAGGTGGTCGACGCACGGGTGGTCGTGACCTCCTCGGTGGTCGACGAACCGGCGCCGCGGCCCGGACCCACCGGCGAATCGGAGGGACGTGAGCTGAGGGATCCGGTCGGGTTGGTCCCGGCACCGCCGAGGCCGGCCATTCCGCCGACTCCGAGGCCTCCCCCGCCACCGCCGCCGCCACCGGCTCCTGCGGTAGCGGTCTTCGCGGAATCGAGGTCGTGTGCGGAACCGGTGCGCAGTGATGCGGAGCGGGCCGCGAGCGACCCGCCGCCCGCGGCTCCGGCGCCACCGAACGCACCCACGATGGACTGGATGGGCGAGCTGACGGCCTGCACGGCCGTCGACGCCATACCCGGGATCGACGACATCATCTGCGGCGCGGCCGTGATCGGGACCGGGGCACCGGCGAACGACATGTTCGCGGTGTGTGCGGTGAGTTCGGCGCGGGTCTCGCCGACGACCACCATGCCCTCGGCGAGATGCTCGGAGGCCGACGCCATGATGCCCGCGACACCCACCGGCGTGGTGATGAACGGCATGAAGGCCGCCACCGACGCCACGAACTTCGCGATGATCGCCTGGAGCAGGGCCACGCCCTTGCCGACGGTCGCGGTCGCGACTCCCACGATCCGGGAGATGTCGCCACTCTGCGCGCCGGTGGCCACACCGTTGCCGTTGGCCTCGACGCCCTTCGTGATGGCCGCGGTACCGCCCGCGCCGGCCCAGAACGGTGCCACCATCGTCATCGCCTGCGTGCCCAGGCCGGTCACGCTCTCGAAGGCCTGCTGCAGTCCGCTGAGCAACTGGGTGGGATCGAACGGCGCGTTCGCCATGTTCCCCGACCCGAATCCGGAGAGCAGGTCGGTGAGCGGCTTGAACAGCGACGCGATGTCGATGGTCGGCAGCGGAGGGAGATGCGGCAGCGGGGGCAACGGAGGCAGTTGCGGAAGCGGCGGCAGCTTCAACGACGCCAGGACATCACCGACCGGCATGTGCAGCAGCGGAGCGACTCCACTGTGTTCCAGCATGTCCATCACGCTGGGACCGTGACCCGCGGTCGGATCGTGTCCGGGTGCCGGCGCGTGGCCTGCACCCTCGGTCATAGGGTCGAACCCGCCGATCCCAGGTTCTGAGCGGTGTTGTCGTCGCTGTTCTGGTAGCCGGAGGCTGCGCCGAAGGCACCGGCCGCGCTGGACGCGTGCACACCGACGAGCGAGGCCGTCGACACCGCGTTGGCGAACTGGGCGCCGGCGAAGCTGGCCAGGAAGTCCTGACCGATGAGCCCGAAGATCGGCACCATCACGGCCACGTTGGCCGCGAGGTCCATGGCCCCGGCGCTCTCGATCGCTGTGCCGATACCGGCAACTGCGGTGCCGTAGGCGCGAACTGCGTCCGGATGGACGGATATATCAGTCATCTGAACCACGACCCCCTGAAGTCGTTGATCGCCGGACGCTTGTCCAGCTGTTGCTTCCGGAAAGGAGAATAACCGACATCCGACCACTATTCCACGTGATCGTTAGAGACGTTCATCATCTTCCCGGTTCGTCTTGCCACATCAGATGCGTCGGACGTCGGATCGGTTCCACGCGGACCAAAGTTTTTTTCCGCACACCCCTGTGGAAAACCGGATGTGGAGGCGTGGCGCGGTCGGCGCGAGGTGCCATCATGGTCGCGTGGACAGGTACATCGACAGCGATGACAACTGGGATGACGACGACTGGGGCGATGAATCGACCCCCGAGGACGCGGCGTCGGACGACGCGTCCGACACCGACGGCGACGAACCCGAACACTCGCTGACCACGGTCGGACGGGCCGCCACCCCCACCGGGTCTATAGAGGTGCGGACCACGTTGAACGGGCTGCCGACCTCGATCCACATCGAGAGATCCGAGATGGACGGGTCCGCGGCGAAACTCGCCAAGACCATCCTGCTGCTCTGCAAACAGGCCGGGACCCGGGCGGGGGCGACGCAGCGGGCGGCCCTGCTGCGCGACGGTCACACGCTCGAGGCCGTGTCGTACACGGGACTACCCGGTGAGCGAGAAGCAGCCGAGATGGACCGTCACGTCGATGAGTACTTCGAGGGCGACGAGACCGGAACGTGGTTGAGGCGGGTATGAGCGACCAGAACTTTCCCCCACCGGCACCGATTCCTTCGAGCCCGCCGATGCCACCGACGTTCCCGATCACCTTCGACGACATCGAGGCCAGTGCTCGGCGCGCGCTAGACCGCCTGCAGTCGGCGACCGAGGCGATCTCCGGGATCCGCGCCGAGCACTCCGACCCCGACGAACTGGTGACGGTTGTCGTGTCGGGGACCGGTGAGCTGCTCGAACTGCGGATCAGCGACGACGCGATGCGGAAGACGCCCGAAGCGCTCGCGAGTTTGATCGTCGAGACGGCCGGCGCCGGTGCGGGTTCCGCGTTCGGCAGCCTCGGAGAACAGGTCCGGGCGTTCACGGACTCGTCGAACAGCGATCCCGGTCCGATGGGCGCCATCCGATACGGCGACGGCCCCGCCTGACCGGTCCTGCGGCCCGTAGGGCAACGCCTCAGGACCCCTCGGGCACCTGCTCGTGGACGCGCATCCGCTCGGCGAGTTGGGTACGGGCGCGGTTGAGTCGCGATTTCACGGTCTGCACCCCGACGCCCTGATGTTCGGCGATCTCGTTGTAACTCATGTCGCCGAATTCACGCAGCACGATCGCGACCCGGAACTCCTCGGGTATCTCGGCCAGAGCCACCCGCAGCTGGTCACGGATCGCGAGGCGGTCGTCGAACGCGACGGATCCGTCGTCGTCGAGCAGCACGGGCCGATCCGGGTCGTTGAAGTCCACGGTGTCGGTCTGGGGCTTGCGCTTACGGACAAGCGCTAGTGCGGCATTCGCCGCGACCCGGTGCAACCAGGTGCTGAAACGGGCCTCACCACGAAACTTGTCCAGGTGCTGCCAGGCGGCGATCAGCGTGTCCTGGACCGCGTCCTCGGCGTCCTGGCGGTTGCCCGCGATGTTCAGACACACCGCCCACACCCGGTTCTTGTGCATCCCGACAAGTTCGGCGAATGCGTGCTGGTCCCCGTTGCGGGCCTGCATCAACAGTGCGGATTCGTCCATCGCGGATCAGCCGTGCCAGTCGTGGTCGGTCGCGTGGTCGTCGTGGTGATCGTGACCCGCGGACGAGTGGTCACCGACATCGTCGTGTCCGTGGACATCGACCGTGACGTCGTCGTGCGGGTCGTCGGTGATGTGGTCCACCGGGTGATCGTCGCCCCCGTGGTGAACCGCTTCCACGACGTCGCTGGTGGGATCGACCGGCACATCGCCGTCGTCGTCCATCTCGGGGACCAACGTCGGATCCGCGGTCGGGGTGTCCGGGTCGAGGGCGACCTCGAGCGCGGCGCCCCAGACCGAGTCGGGGATCGAGTACTCGTCGGCGACATCGATACCCAGCGAACTGAGCACCGACGCATCGTCATCGGCCATGGGTGTTCCTCTCTCCGAGAAGCGCGATCGTCACCGCGGCCTGCCACATCCGAACCGGCACCCGGTAGTCACGATCTACTCGCAGGCCGAGTTCGTCGAGCAGGGACCGCGCATCGGTTCTCGCCTCGTCTCCCGGAGAGCATAGTTCGGGACCGCCGGCCGGCCGCGGTGATGGATCGCTCATGGAGTGTCAGATGCGTACGGGGTGCGCGAATGTTCCCACGCGTCAGGAGATGAGACCGGCCCGGCTCAGGAACGTCTTGCCCTGCTCGACCCCCGCCAGATTCCAGGCGACGACCATCAGGAACTTCGTGTTGTCCGCATAGGACGCCATGTACGAGCCGCCACCGAGCGACTTCTCGATCGACGCCGACGCGGTCGTGGCGGCGTTCTCCACCAGGGTCGCGGTGCCCTCGGTGTTCCCCTGCCGGTTGCGCACCACCGCCTTGCGGGCGGCCCCCTCGTCGACCGAGACGGTCACATACGGGTCGTTGGAGGGGTTCGACTCGGGGTTGGACACCCCCAGACCGGCTATCGTCCGTGCTCCCGGCTTGAAGAAGCAGCGGACGATCACCCCCTGGTTCTCGGTGAACAAGCTGTTCTGGCACTTCGTGAGGTCGTCCCCGAGCGTCGCGGGCAGTGCCGCGAGCACCTGCTCCTGCGTCGTCGCCAGGGAGACGGCGGCACCGGACGACGAGACGGCCGACACCGACGGTTGTGCGGCAGGCGAGTCGTCGCCCCCGCCTCCTCCGGACAGCGTCACCGCCGCGACCGCTCCGACCGCGACGACCACCACGGCCGCCCCGGCGATCAGCAGTCCACGACGTCGACCGCCTGATCTGGTCGGGGACGTCTCGTCCGGACCGGCGTCCGTCCAGCCCCGTGGCGCCCGAGCAGTCGGCCCGGTCGGCGCCGCCGTGCGGCCACCGAGCTGATCGGTCGGCGCCGTCGGGAAGCGATCACCCATGACCCTGTCCGCGCCGGGGATGTTCGGTCGGTGCGGTGAGGAGGACAACCACGAACTCAGCGCACCTTGAGCGACAACGGTTTTCGGGTCGTCGAGGGTCGCCACCGGACCGATGTCCTGCAGCGCGCGATGCACCAGCGGGATCCGCGAGGTCCCGCCGGTGAGGTAGAGGGCGCTGAGCTGATCGCGGCGGGTGATGCCGGCGTCGGCGAACGCCGATCGCGTCAACGACACCGCGACACCGATCGGTGTCGAGATCAGCTCGTCGAACTCGTCCCTGGTCAACTGGAACGTCTCGTGGAACCCGCCGCCGGCGGCGGTGATGGTCGCCGACGGGGTCTCGGACAACAGTTCCTTCGCACGACGGATGGAGTCGTCGAGTTGGTGTCGGATCCCGACCGGGGCATCGCGTCGCAGGTACTCGAGCAGATCGGGGTTGCGCGCCTCGAGCTGCTCGTCCACCCACTGCCGGATGAGTGCGTCGAAGTTCTTGCCGCCCAGACCGTTGTCGCCCCGGGCGGCCAGGACGGTGAAGGTGCCGCCGGCGTTCTTGCTCAGCACGGCGACGTCGAGGGTGCCGCCACCGAAGTCGAAGACCGCGATCTTCGCGCCGTCGGCGAGGCGGTTGCTGCGTGCGTAATGTGCTGCTGCAGCTCGTGGTTCGGAAACAGTCGTGATCGCGTCGGGTCGCATGCCCGCCACGGCCGCCGCGTCGGTGAGAGTCCGGATCTGTGACGGCGACCATGCCTCGGGGTGCGTCAGGACCAGATGTGCGGGCATCTGACCGGCGTGCAGGGCCACCGCGCGGGAGAAGACCGTCCGCAGCACCGCGGCGATGGGTGCGGAGGTCGGGACGATGAACCCGTTGACCGCCACCGACGGTTGTCCGACGAGCCGCTTGGGCGCCGGGATGTAGGCGGCGGGGTTGCGTTGGGCCTCGTTGGCGGCATGCTCTCCCACCGCGATCCGGTCGGGCGCATCGACGAACACACCCGAGGGCATCAGGTTGCCCGCATGCGACAGCGACAACGACTCGATCGCACCGCTCAGGGCCGCGGAATGGGCGGCAGCGGTGTTCGACGTACCGAAGTCGATGCTCAGGAACCAGTCGTCAGACGACATCGGGGAGATCCTCTCGGGTGATGTGGACCGTCACAGATGACCGGTGGTCATCAGCGACGTGTAGGCACGGATGACATCGACCAGGGCGGCGTCCTCGGCGGCGGTCATGGTCGCCGACGCCCGTCCCTGCGCGGTGGCGAGTCGTTGCCGGGCATGGCCACGGACGTGGTCGATGGACGCGTCCGGCGGGAGACCGACGCACGCGGCCGGACTGCGACCGGTCAGCAGGGTGCGCAGTTCGTCGACGACGGGACTGCGCGGGTCGGCGACGAGAAGCCTCTGCAGGTCGCCGAGCAACCCGACGCGCAGCATCGCGGGTTCGCTGCGCATGGCGTAGGCGATCGACCGGATGGGCTCGCGGGCCGGGTGGGTGTAGGCGAGCTGGTCGACGCGATCGAGTACCCGACGCGCACGGTTGAGCACCGCGAACTCGCTGAGCGAGGTCCGCAGGACCTGCTGCAGCGCATCGATTCCGGAGTTCGCCGCGAGCCACTGGTTGAGGGCGGCCGCGCCGCGGGTCGCCACCTGCCGACCGTTGAGGACGCCGTACTCACCGACCAGGTCGAGGAGACGGTCGCGGACGGCGGGGGTCAGCGGACCGGGACCGTCGGACTCGAGGGCGTCGATCAAGTCCAGTGGCCCCATTCCGGCGAGCGATGCCAACGCCCGCGCATCAACCTCCCCCAGCGCCCCGGTGTGGCTGGTCTGGGCCATCAGACCCGAGATCGGCACGACGGTCGACACCGTCTGCGCGAGTTCGCGACTCATGTGGGCGGCGTGCTCGACCGCGTGCTGCAGCGGATCGCGACGGCCGAGCGCGCCCTCGCCGAAGCTGTCGGCGCGGGACAGCACGCCGAGGGTGTTCAGCGGCGACAACGGGAGTTGCTTCAGGAACTGCAACTCGTCGGCACGTGGGGTCGAGTCGAACAGGAACACCGCGGCGTCGGCGTCCACCGAGGCCGTCCGGGTCTGCTCGAACCCGTCGATGAGAACCCGACGTGTCGCCGCCTCGTTCTTCGTCGTGAGGGTCGCGAGACCGGGGGTGTCGATGAAGGTCAGGTCCCGGATCGCGGCCGACGGCAACCACCGGTGGAGGTAGGCGATCTGCTCGTCGGGGATCGGTAGTGCGCCGGTCCGGCCGGGCACCACGGGTACGGGGTGTCGGGTGCCGTCGAGCGCGACCACCTCGGCCCGCGACGGCGCACCGTCGGAATAGACCGCCACCACACGCGTGGCCTCGAGAGCCGCGGTCTCGGCCACGGGCGCGCCTATCAACGCGTTGACCAGTGTCGACTTACCCGCCTTGAGCCGTCCGACGACGACGAGTCTGGGCGGCGCCCACAGACTCGAGCCGATCGCGTTGGCGTGGCCCACGAGGTCGCCGCCGAGTGATGCCAGCGCGCGCAGACCGCGGTCGAGGACCACGTGCACCGGGTCGGACATCATGCCGCTCATCGGGTTTCCGCCATCTGTTGGAGTCGGGCGAGCATCCGCTCGGTCTCGTCGAGGCGCTTGCGGATCACGTCGCGGTTGTTGCCCAGCCGCTTGAGATCCTTCTCGCGGCGGGCGGCGTCGGCGCCGGCCGCCTCCTTCGCCACCGTGATCTGACGCTGCAACTCCTCCATCGAGGTGCGCAGGTGGTCGCGGTAGCGGACGATGATCTCCGGCCGGGCCTGCGCGATCGCCATCTCCAGCAGTCGCGCGGTGACCGTTCGTGTCAGCGCCATCGTCTCGCGCAGCCAGGTCAACAGGTTGGTCTTGCCGGTTCGCATCGCCCGGAACCCCAGGTTCACGCCCACCCACAGCGTTCCGACCACGGCCCCGACACCCAGCGCGGCCGACAAACCGATCAGACCCCCGATGGTCGACGACCCCATCACGCCCATGGTCAGCAGGGTCGGGTCGAACAGTCCGTGTCGTTTGCTGCCCACCTGCGGACCGTCGATGGACTGCCCCTGCAGCGACCCGACGATGCGTCCACAGATCTGCTCCCACACCACGTTCGAGTGGAAACGCGGAGCGACGATGGTCGAGTACAACTCGCCGAGGAACCCCGACATGGTCGTCGCCAAGGCCTGCTGCAGCTCGCTCTGCATGTCGGCGGTGAACTTCTGCGGGCTGTTCCGCAGGACCTCCATGCCGTTCTTGTTTATCCGGGTGGTCCACCGGTCACGGATCTCCTCGAGCCGGCGGTCGCTGTCGTCGATGGCCCTCTGCCGCAACTCGATCAGGTCCCGCGCGAGGTACTGCTCCCACTCGCGGCTCTGTTCCTTGAGCGACTGCAGCTCCTCGAGCTGCGACGTCAGGTCGGGAAGGGTGTCTCCCCGCCCCTCGATGGCCAGGTACTCGGTGTCGACCCGCCGGGCGACGGTCAGCAGACCCTCGCGCGTGGTCCGCAGGGCGTCGATCGCGGGCAGCTGCGCGGCAGAGTCCAACCGCTGCAGGATCTCCGTGCGCAGGGCCGTGATGCCGGATGCCTGCTCGGCATGATCGCGATCGGGGCCGGGGGCCATCTCCGACGCCATCACCGCACGCAGGCTCGACACCCCGACCACGGTCACCTCACGGTCGAGATGATCGGCCAGCAGACGCCGGTTGTCCTCGACGATCGCCTTCCAGCGGCGAATGTTCTTGTCGGTCTTGGTCACCGCCACGATCAGGGCGTCGACCGATGCGCCGGCGTCGCGGATGAAGTCCATCTCCGGTGCGGTCAGCGGGCTCGAGGCGTCGCACGCGATCACCACGACGCAGGCCTGCTGCGCGGTCTGCGTCGCCAGTGTCGCCATCGCCGGGTCCAGGCCGCCCACCCCGGGCGTGTCGACGATCGTCACGCCGGGTAGCGCGGTGTCGGTGACGGGGATGGATGCCCGGGTCGGGAGCGAGGCCACGTTCGGGTCGCGGACGTACCGACCGTCGACGGTGACCCAGTCGGGCAGCGTGCGCAGCGGGACCTGTTCGGTGCGGTCGGGGAACAACAGGTCGGCGGTGCCGTCGAGCGGCGGGTCGTCGGTGGGGCACACGCTGATGGCCACGGTGGTCGCCACGTTCACACCCACCGGCGAGAGGTCGCGGCGCCCGACGAGCGCATTGACCAGAAAACTCTTGCCGCGCTTGACCTCACCGACGACCACGACACTGCGTAGCTGACCATCACGTGCCGCCTTCCGGGCCGCGAGATCGGCCACATCGTCGAGTTTGTAGGCGCGCAACACCGATGCCGCAGCACCGAGGACCTTGGTCGCCTCGCCGGCGGGATCCTCGCCGGGCAAGGCGTCACGCGACGCAGACTCGTCGCTCATCGACACCACCCCGTATCTGTTGACTCGGCCCGGCCGCGTCGGGCTCGACACAGACAGTAAATCGCATCACCGGTGAGCAATCCGTCGTCACATGGGATGCGACCACCGCATGCGTTTGTTCCCGGGCGGCGACGACGACTCGCGGCCGCCGAGAAAAGACGATTTCGATGCCGGGGAACATTCCGGGTGGGTGTCTGCATCTGATGCTGTGTCCGAGTCGATACCGACTCCCCGCACCAC
This sequence comes from Williamsia maris, assembly GCF_024171815.1. Classification (GTDB taxonomy): domain Bacteria; phylum Actinomycetota; class Actinomycetes; order Mycobacteriales; family Mycobacteriaceae; genus Williamsia_A; species Williamsia_A maris. The sequence goes on from NZ_JAMTCJ010000001.1 coordinate 1,033,235, forward strand.
ACCCCGAGGAGATTTTCCGATGAGCACCAAGCAGATGGACACCAACCACGACGGCACCACCGATGTGGTCCTGACCGACATCGACAACGACGGCACCACCGACTACGTCGAGGCCGACACCAACGGTGACGGGATCGCCGATGTCCGGGCCAGTGACACCGACGGCGACGGCCGGATCGATGTCATGGTCACCGACACCGACCACGACGGACGCTACGACCGCCAGGTCGTCGACGCCGATGGCGACGGCCGGCCTGATGCCACCAGCAGCGTCGACCTCCGGGCCAACGCCCTGTCGGGCGCGCAGCCCACCTCGACCAGCAGCGACAACGACTCGACGAGCAGCGCCAACGACTCGACGTCGGAGGGGTACCGGTCCACCGACTCCTACAGCAGCCGCTCCACCACCACCGAGTCCTCGACCACCTCGACCCACGACTCCTCCACTTCCAGCCCGACCACAACCGCGGGACAGGACCAGAGGTGGGAGCTCGACACCGATCACGACGGCACCAACGACGTGGTGTTGACCGACACCGATCACGACGGCGCCGCCGACAAGGCGTCGTGGGACACCGATGGCGACGGACGCATCGACGTCGTGCAGGTCGACGCCGACGGCGACGGGACCTGGGACCACAAGTACGTCGACACCAACCACGACGGCCGCACCGACATCGAGATCCGCGACACCGACGGCGACCACTACTACGACACCGCCCGCATCGACACCGACCACGACGGCTCCGTCGATTACTCCACCTCGAACTACACCGACCCCGCACCCCAGACCGAGGTCCACCTCGACTACCAGGCCAACGACCACGGCCACGACACCGGATCCGGCAGCTTCGCCTTCTGATCCGACCCCAGGCACCACGGTTCGGCGACCGGGGATGACCGGTTGCCGAATCGGTGCGACCATCTACCGACCACATCGAGGAGAACTTCCATGCGCGCGAGAACCCTCCTGGCGACGGCGGCCGCGATCACCTGCATCACCGGCCTCGCCGCCTGCACGTCCACCACCGACGGCATCGGTGTCGCCGCTTCGTCGGGAGCACCGGGATCGACGTCCCCGTCGTCGTCGGCCGCCGCGGTCAACACCGCTCAACTCGACACCGGTACCTACCCGACGTCGCCGTCGGCCCCCTTCGGTTTCGCGACCGCACCCGACCCGGAGATCGTCGGTGCCGAGGGACAGCGCCTGGCTGAGTTCGTCACCATCCCTTCGGAGATCGATCCCGAGATGACCGAGATCGGGCTACCCACAGGGGTCGTGTTCGGAACCGGCAGTCTGAAGTCGGTCTTCGCCTCACAGGCCATCGCCGACGCCGCCGGCGTCAAAGGTCTCGTCACGGGCTTCTTCACGTCGGCGGGTCAGCCGAAGAAGAAGATCAGCGACAAGACGAGGTCGTTGACGCAGCTGGTGCTGCGGTACAACTCGCCGGCGGCGGCGAACGCGGCAGCAATCGCGATGAACCGGGCCTCGATCACCACGCCTGCCCCAGGCGGCGACACCTTCGCACCCACCACGATCAGGGACCTTCCCGGGACCCTGGTGAGCCGCGCCTCCGGTCGATCTCCCGAGATGCGGTCGTTCACCGCGCACAACAGCTACGTCATCTCCACCGGCGTGGTGGTCCCACCGGGGCAGGAGAACGCGATGGAGTCGATCATCCGCACGGCGGTCGCGCAGCAGGTTCCGCTGATCGATCGCTTCCCCGCGACGCCGATCGTCCCGGGGGTGAAATCGCGGATCAAGCTGGACCAGAACAACATCCTGATCTACGCCATCCCGGAGACCGAAGGACAGATGCTGGGCGGACTCACCCGCGGTGTCTACGGGCCGCGCGGCATGTCCAGTCTGTACGGCCCGTCCGTGTTCAAGGCACTGCAGGACAACGGTTCCGAACACAACGCGGTGTGGCACTCCACAGTGTCCCGGGCGTCCACCGACGATGGCGCCGACGCCATCGAGAAGAAACTGGTCGACGCCGACGTGGCGAACGGCTACACCCGAAGCGATTCTCCGAAGGGGTTGCCGACCGCGACCTGCCTCACCGAGGACACCGCGACCGGCCAGGAGAACAACTGCTACGTCACCGTCGGGCGGTACGTCGGCTCGACCTACGACCGCGACATGTCCAAGGCGAGACAGATGATCTCGGCGCAGTACCTGATCCTCACGAAGGCCGACCAGACGGCGAACTGATCAGGGCGCGGCCACTGGGGTCTCCGGCTCAGATGACCTCAGTGGCCGGCGCCGATCTCGATCAGCAGCACCCCGGCGACGACCAGGGCGATGCCGAATCCCATCACCTTGGTGAGGGCCTCGCCGAACAGGTAACGGCTCGCGACGGCGGTCAGCGCGACACCGGTCGCCGCCCAGATCCCGTACGCGACACCGAGCCCGACACCGTGCGACAGCGTCAACGACAGGAACACGAACGACAGCAGGTAGCCGACCGCGACGGCGATGTACCAGAGGTTCTTACCGCCGGCGGCGGCCCGCAGCGCGAGGGTCCCTGTCACTTCCGAGCCGATCGCGACGACGAGGAACGCCCATCCGCTCACGACGGGTCGACCGATTTCCCTGCGCGCAGGCCGGATCCCAGTTCGATGCAGAGGACTCCGCCGATCACGAGGACCATGCCGGCGGCCATGACCACGGTGACCGTCTCCCCGAACAGGACTGACGACATCACTGCGGTCGCAGCCACCCCGAGGGCGCCCCAGATGCCGTACGCCACCCCGAGCGGGAACCCGCGTCGCAACACCCGGTCCAGCAGGACGAAGGCGGCGAGGTAGCCGACCACCACAAGCCCGTACCACCCCGGATGATCCAGAGCGGCCTTCAAGGCAAGTGAACCGGCGACCTCGGAGACGATGGCCGCGCCGAGGAACAGCCAGGTGATCACCGGGTCAGGCCATCGCGCCGAGCACGGCTTGCGCCAATTCGGGCCGGCAGATGACGAGGTCGGGAAGGTAGACCTCGGACTGGTTGTAGACCAGCGGCGATCCGTCGATGCGGCTACACCACAGACCGGCCGCCTGCGCGACCGCGACCGGGGCCGCCGAATCCCACTCGTACTGACCACCGGCGTGGACGTAGGCATCGGCCTCGCCGCGCACCACCGCCATCGCCTTGGCGCCCGCCGAACCGAGCGGCACCGCAACGCCACCGATCGCCGTCGCGACATCGTCGGAGAACGTGGGCGGACGCGATCCGCTGACGACCACCCGCGGCACGTCACCGCGCGGCGTCGACATCAGCCCGACGGTGGGTGTCACTGCCCCGGAACCGCTGTCGTAGGTGACCTCGAGGGCCGGTAGCGACACCGCACCCACAACGAGCCCCTCGTCGGCGGTCCAGAGCGCGACGTGCACGGCCCAGTCGGCGTGGCCCTCCATGCCGTACTCACGCGTCCCGTCCACCGGGTCGACGATCCACACCCGGGACGCCTGCAGCCGGCTGCGGTCGTCGGCCGACTCCTCCGACAGCACCGCGTCGTCCGGTCGCCGCTCGGCCAGCTGCGCGAGCAGCCAGTCGTTGGACTGCTGATCGCCCGCGTCGCCCAACTCCCTTCCGGACAGACCACTGTCGCGCCGCAGCCGCACCAGCAGCTCACCGGCCCCGGTGGCCAGTTCGGCGGCGAGTGCGATGTCGTCGTCGAACCCCGGCGTGCTCACAGTCCGAGGTTCCGGATCACGGCGTCGGCGACCTCGCCGGGAGAGCCGTCGGCGGGGGTCACCACGAGTTCCGCGGTACTGGGGCGCTCATACGGCGAGTCTATGCCGGTGAACTGTTTCACCTCGCCTGCCCGCGCTCGGGCGTAGAGCCCCTTGGGGTCTCGTCGCTCACACTCGTCGAGCGGTGTGTCGACGAAGACCTCGTAGAACGACAGTTCACGGGCGGCGTGGATCTCTCTCGCTCGTTGGCGCTCGTCGGCGAACGGGCTGATCAGCGATACGATCGCGATGGCGCCCGAGTCTGCGAACAGCGTCGCCACCTCGGAGGTACGACGGATGTTCTCGCGCCGGTCGTCGTCGCCGAAACCGAGATCCGAGTTGAGCCCGTGGCGGAGGTTGTCACCGTCCATCAGATAGGCCGGCCGGCCGGCCGCGACGAGTCGGCGCTCCAGTTCGACTGCGATGGAGCTCTTTCCCGATGCCGACAGGCCGGTCAGCCAGATGGTCCCGCCGCGGTAGGGGCGTTGGTCGGCCGACACCTTCGACCCGTGCCACACCACGTTGCTGTCCCGGGCCACCGGACCGGTGATCATGCCGGCGCCGACGGTCTTGTTGGTCGCCTCGTCGACGAGGATGAAGCTGCCGGTCTCCCGGTTGCGTCGGTAGCCGTCGAACATCAGCGGCTGCTGCGAGTGCAGGGTGATGCGGCCGATCTCGTTCAGCGACAACGATTCCGCGTTCTCGTCACGGTGCAGCGAGTTGACGTCGAGGCGGTAGGCGACCGAGCTGATCTGGGCGCGGGACTCGGTGGTCGTGGAGGCGATCAGGTAGCGGTTGCCCTCGCGGAGTTCGCCGTCCTCGGAGAACCAGCAGATCATCGCGTCGATGTCGCGGCCGACGTAGGGGCGATTGTTGGGGCGGGCAATCATCTCGCCGCGCGCCACGTCGATCTCGTCGGCCAGCGAGATCGAGACGGCCATCGGTGCGAACGCCTCGGTGACCTCGACTCCCCCTGGTCCCCAGATGGATTCGATCGTGCTGCCGAAACCGCTGGGCAACACCACCACGTCGTCGCCGGGTTTGAACGTGCCACCGGCGATGGTGCCCGCATAGCTGCGGTGATCGGATCCGTCACTGCGCTGCGGGCGGATCACGTACTGCACCGGCATGCGGGCGTCGATCAGGTTGCGGTCCGACGCGATGTGCACGCCCTCGAGGTGGTCGAGCAGCGGGCCGCCGTGATACCAGGGCATGTTGACCGAGGTGTCGACGATGTTGTCGCCCAACAGCGCCGAGACCGGCACGAAGGTGAGGTCGGTGACGTTGAGTTTGGAGGCGAAGGTCGCGAACTCGTCGCGGATCTCGTCGAAGCGCTCCTGCGACCAGTCGACGAGATCCATCTTGTTCACCGCGAGGGTGAGGTGCGGGATGCCCAGCAGCGACGACAGGAACGCGTGCCGCCGCGTCTGTTCGAGCACGCCCTTGCGGGCGTCGATCAGCACGATCGCCAGGTCGGCGGTCGAGGCCCCGGTGACCATGTTCCGGGTGTACTGCACGTGCCCGGGGGTGTCGGCGATGATGAATTTGCGTCGCGGCGTGGAGAAGTACCGGTACGCGACGTCGATGGTGATCCCCTGCTCGCGCTCGGCGCGCAGGCCGTCGGTGAGCAGCGCGAGGTTGGCGTACTCGTCGCCGCGCTCGGCACTGGTCCGTTCGATCGATGCCATCTGGTCGGCGAAGATCGACTTCGAGTCGTAGAGCAGGCGGCCGATGAGGGTCGACTTGCCGTCGTCGACGCTGCCCGCGGTGGCCAGCCGCAGGAGTTCCTTGCCGCCACGCAGGGCGGCGGTCTCCGTCCGCAGACGGTCGGCGGAGATGGACATCAGAAGTACCCCTCTTTCTTACGGTCTTCCATGCCCGATTCCGAGATTCGATCGTCGGCACGCGTCGCGCCGCGTTCGGTCAGCCGGGTGGCGGCGACCTCGTCGATCACCTCGGCCACCGTCGCGGCCGTGCTCTCCACGCAGCCGGTGCACGTGGCGTCTCCGACGGTGCGGAAGCGCACGGTCTCGGTGTGCGACTGTTCGCCGTCGGCGATCTCGAGGAAACGCGTCTTCGCCAGCAACATCCCGTCGCGGGGGACGACCTCGCGCTGATGCGCGTAGTAGATGGACGGCAGATCGATCGACTCCGCCTCGATGTACTGCCAGATGTCGAGTTCGGTCCAGTTGCTGAGCGGGAACACCCGGATGTGCTCGCCCTTGGCGTGGCGCCCGTTGTAGAGGTTCCACAGTTCGGGGCGCTGCGCCCGCGGGTCCCAGGCACCGAATCGATCGCGGAAGCTGAACACCCGCTCCTTGGCCCGCGCCTTCTCCTCGTCGCGCCGGGCACCGCCGAAGACCGCGTCGAACCGGTTCTCGGTGATGCCGCGCAGCAGAGCCGCGGTCTGCAGACGGTTGCGGCTGGCGCCGGGTCCGGTCTGCTCGACCACACGGCCGGCGTCGATGTCGTCCTGCACGCTCGAGACGATCAACCGCACCCCGGTCTCGGCGACCACGCGATCCCGGTACTCGATGACCTCGTCGAAGTTGTGCCCGGTGTCGACGTGCATGAGCGGGAACGGGATCGGCGCGGGCCAGAACGCCTTGCGCGCGAGGTGGAACATGACCACCGAGTCTTTACCACCCGAGAACAGCAGCCCCGGCCGCTCGAACGTGGCCGCCACCTCTCGGAAGATGTGGACCGATTCGGCCTCCAACGCACTCAGATGCGACAGCTCATACCCGATCTGGGGCACTGACGACTCCTCACTCGATCACTGTTGTCGACCCTCGGCCACGTCCCTGCGTCCATCGAACACCGCACGCCGGCAAACCTTGCAATGTCGGTTATTCGACACTACCGTTCGACAATATGACACTGAATGTAGGTGGCGACGACGCCGATCGTCAACCGGTATCGGCACCGACCCGTCGCGTCGTGTCGGTCATCGACCATCTGGCCGACGACGTGTCGGCGCGACCGACGCTGGCCGACATCATCCGCGCCACCGACATGACCCGGGCGACCGCGCACGCCGTGCTGACCCAGCTCTGCGCCGACGGCTGGACCGTCCGCGACGACTCGGGACGCTTCTCACTCGCCCCGCGCTTCCTCGCCCGCATCCGCCACGCCGCAGGCGCCCAACCGCTGACCAGCGCGGCCCGGCCCGTGCTCGCCGACCTGCACCGCCGCATCGGGCTCCCCGTCTTCCTGTCCGAGCGTGACGGCGAGTTCATCCAGATCACCGAGATCGCCGGCGACATCGGCTGGGCCACCCCGGGGACCCGCCTGCCCATCACCGCCCCGCTGTGCCGCGAGTACATCGCGTGGGCGGGTGGACGCGAGCAGACCGAGTGGTTGTCCACCGCGCCACCGCCCAGCCGCAACCGGCTGGCGTCGCTGCTGGCGGTCATCCGCGAGCGCGGCTACAGCGTCGAGCGCCTCGGCCCCGAGGCGACCGAGGTGATGGCGACATTGCGGGCGGTCCACCTCACCGAGGCGTCGCAACCGGTCCGGCGACGGCTGGCCGATCTGCTGATGGACCTGATGAACTCCGACTACCGCCCCGAGGACCTCGACGGCGACGTCCGCGCGCTGTCGGTGGCGGCTCCGGTGCGCACCGAGGCCGACCGCGTGGCGCAGAACCGGGTGACGTCGTCGATCGTCGCCTGCCCCGGCACCCCGCTGGGCGGATCGGCCCTCGCTGCGCTGGTCGAGGAGCTGCAGGCTGCGGCCGTGGAGATCGAGCGCGCGCTCCTGCGGTGAGCTTTACCAACCAAGCACTTGCTAGGTAGGGTCGACGCATGACCGAGCCCGCCAGCCAGATCCCGGCGCCCCTCACCGGCGACCAGCTCACCGCCGACTCGACGCCGGTGGCCTACGAGGTGGCCGACGGCGTCGCCTACGTGACGTTGAACCGTCCCGAGTTCCGGAATGCGCAGAACTCGGTGATGACGTATTCGCTCGACGCCGCTTTCGTCCGCGCGGTCGACGACGGCGCGGTCAAGGTGATCGTGCTGCGCGCCAACGGCAAACACTTCTCGGCGGGCCACGACATCGGGACCCCCGAGCGAGATTTCCACGTGCAGTACCCGAACACCGCGTCGCTGTACTGGGACCACACCGACCGCAGCGGGGGCGACCAGCGGCTCGCCCGCGAGATCGAGGTCTACGTCGGCATGTGTCGCCGGTGGCGCGAGATCCCGAAGCCGATGATCGCCCAGGTCCACGGCGCGTGCATCGCAGGCGGCCTCATGCTGGCGTGGGTGTGCGACTTCATCGTCGCCTCCGACGACGCCTTCTTCTCCGATCCCGTCGTCCGGATGGGCATCCCCGGCGTCGAGTACTTCGCGCACGCGTTCGTCCTCGGGCCGCGTCGGGCCAAGGAACTGCTGTTCACCGGCGAGCGGTTCACCGCCGCGCAGGCGCAGGACTGGGGCATGGTCAACCACGTCGTCCCCCGGGACGATTTGCAGGACAAGGTGAACGAGATCTCCGCGCGGATCGTCGAGATGCCGCAGCTCGGACTGGCCCTGGCCAAGAAGGCCGTCAACATCTGCGAGGACCAGATGGGCCTGCGCACCTCGATGGACTCGGTGTTCGGATGGCACCACTTCGCGCACAGCGCGAACGCCGAGGCGGCCGGGGGCGACTCCCTCGGCGGGATGGACGCCAAGTCGATGAAGGCCAGTGCCGGTGGGCCGACCGCAGGCGGAACCGCCTGATGGACATCACCTTCGACGCAGACGCCGAGTCCTTCCGCACCGAGGTCCGGTCGTGGCTGGCGGCGAACGTGCCGAGTTCCCCGCTGCCGTCCATGGATTCGGCGGAGGGGTTCGAGGCCCACCGTGCGTGGGAACGGACCATGGCCGACGCGCGGATGTCGGTGGTGAGTTGGCCGGAGGAGTTCGGCGGACGCGATGTGGACCTGCTGCACTGGGTCGTCTTCGAGGAGGAGTACTACCGCAGCGGCGCCCCGGGCCGGGTCAGCCAGAACGGCATATTTCTGCTGGCCCCAACACTTTTCGAACACGCGCATCCCGACCAGCTCGCCCGCATCATGCCGCGGATGGCGCGTGCCGACGACATCTGGGGCCAGGCGTGGAGCGAGCCCGAATCCGGGAGCGACCTCGCGTCGCTGCGGTCGACGGCCACCCGCACCGACGGCGGATGGCTGCTCAACGGTCAGAAGACGTGGAGCTCACGATCCAGTTTCGCCGACTGCGGGTTCGGGCTGTTCCGCAGCGATCCGAAGTCGTCCCGACACAAGGGGCTGACCTACTACATGTTCGACCTCCGCGCCGACGGGGTGACGGTGCGCCCGATCAACCAGCTCGACGGTGAACCCGGTTTCGCGGAACTGTTCCTGGACAACGTCTTCGTCCCCGACGACCCGGATCAGCCCGGCGAGTCCGGAGTGATCGGCGCGGTCGACAACGGATGGCGGATCGCGATGAGCACCGCCGCCAACGAACGCGGCCTGTCGTTGCGCTCCCCCGGACGCTTCCTGGCGGCCACTGATCGGCTGCTGGCGCTCTGGGCCCGGGCGGACAAGAACGGAACGGCGAGTGACGCCCTCGGCGCACGGGTCGCCGACGCCTGGATCGGGGCACGCGCCTACGAGTTGTCCACCTACGCCACGGTCAGCCGCCTCGCCGAGGGAGGGCAACTCGGAATGGAGTCGTCGATCAACAAGGTCTTCTGGTCGGAATGGGACATCGCCACGCACGAGACCGCACTGGATCTGCTCGGCACCGACGCCGAGATCGCCGGCCCCTCACACGACGACCCCGCGGGCGGGTGGATGGACGGCTTCCTGTTCTCCCTGTCGGGTCCGATCTACGCGGGTACCAACGAGATCCAACGCAATGTCATCGCCGAGCGCCTGCTCGGACTACCCCGGGGCGACCGATGAGATTCCTGCTCGAGACCGAGCACACCGACCTCGCGAACAGCATCGACTCGATGCTCACGCGCGCCGACCTGCCCGCGGTCGTGCGGGCCTGGAACGACGGCGACCGCGACCCCGGACTCGCGGTGTGGGCGCGGCTCGCCGACACCGGTGTGACCGCCCTGCTCATCGACGAGGCGTCCGGCGGATTCGGCGCCGGCGCTCTCGAGATGGTCGTCGCCGCCGAGCAGCTCGGCCGACACTGCGTTCCCGGTCCGGTCGCCGAGACCCTCGGTGCGGTACCGACGCTGCTCGCCGGCACCGACCGCACCGACCTCCTCGAGGCACTGGTCTCGGGCGAGTTGGCGACGCTGGCGATCCCCGACGACGTCCCGTACGCCGCCGACGCCGACGCCGCGACCCACCGACTGCTGCTCGACGGGACCACGCTGAGCACCGGCGACGTCGTGACCACCCACGCCTCGGTCGATCGGGCCCGCACGGTGTCGGTGCTCGCGCCCGCCGAGACGGTCGCGACCGACCTCGACGGCACGGCCGCGTTCGACCACGGCGCTCTCGCCACCGCCGCTCAACTGCTGGGACTGGCGTCGCAGATGCTGGCGATGTCCGGCGCATACGCGATCTCCCGCACCCAGTTCGGTCGACCGATCGGTTCGTTCCAGGCGATCAAGCACCACCTCGCCGACGTCGCCATCGCCGTCGAGATGGCGCGTCCGCTGGTCCACGCCGCCGCCCTCGCGCTCGACGGTTCGGTCCCCCCGGGCGGCGATGCGTCCCGCGACGTGTCGGCGGCCAAGGTCGCGGCGGGACAGGCCGCGTACCTGGCCTCGCGCGTCGGACTGCAGACCCTCGGTGCGATCGGCTACACGCAGGAACACGACCTGTCGCTGTACCTGACCAAGACGCGTGCCCTGCTCACCGCGTGGGGTACCCCGGCGCTGCACCGCGCCCGTGTCCTACGCTCGGTCACCGCGCCCGTGGGGGCACCGTGACCTCCCCCGTGATCACCTCGCCCGGCATCGACACCGACGACCAGGCAGACCTGCGGGGCGCGGTGCGCGACGTACTGCGGCGCCACGGCGACTCCCCCGCGCTGCGGTCGGCCATGGCCGCGACGCCGCGGTACGACCGGACGCTGTGGAGTGCGCTGGCCGAGCAGATCGGTGTCGCCGCGTTGGCCATACCGGAACGCTTCGGGGGCGTCGACGCGTCACTGATGGAATCCCACGTCGTACTCGAGGAACTCGGTCGGACGTTGAGCCCGGTGCCGATGCTCGGGTCGGCGGTGCTGGCGGCGCAGGCGGTGTTGCTCTCCCGCGATGACGAGGCGTGCGAACGGGTGCTGCCCGCGATCGCGGCCGGCGAGTCGATCGCCGCGCTCTGCTGGGCGGACGCGGCGGGCTGGGATGAACCGGGGGTGCGCACCGACGGTGGACTGCTCACCGGTACCGCCCACTACGTGCTCGACGCCGAGTACGCGGACGTGTTGATCGTCGTCGCGCGATCGGGCGGCCACGTGACCCTGCACGAGGTGTCGCGCGACGCCGACGGTGTGGTCGTGACCGCGCTGCCCACCATGGACCCCACCCGACCGCTGTCGTCGGTCGGCTTCGACGACACCCCGTCGCAGACCATCGCCGCGCCCGCGGATCTCCTGCGCCGCTTGCGGACAGTCGCGGCGGTGGCGCTGTCGGCCGAGCAGGTCGGGGCCGCGCGAGCCGTGCTCGACCAGACCGTCGAGTACACGTCGTCGCGGCGACAGTTCGGACGCGTGATCGGCTCGTTCCAGGCCCTCAAACACCGGATGGCCGACATGTACGCGTTTACCGAGACCGCGCGATCGATCTCGTACGCGGCGGCGGGCGCTCTCGTGGCCGACGATCCGGACGCCGCCGAACTGGCCGCCGCCGCACGCGTCTACTGCTCACAGATGAGCGCCTCCGTCGCCGGGGAGGCGGTCCAACTGCACGGGGGCATCGGTATCACGTGGGAGCACGACGTACAGCTGTACTTCAAGCGAGCGCACGGTGCCGCACAGCTGTTCGGACAACCGTCGGTGTCGATGGAGTCGCTGGCGCGTGCCGCGGGTCTGTGACGTCTCGGGGCATCGGCATATGCCCGCGGTGAGTACGTGCACCCGACCGGAGTACTACCATCCGATTGATGAATGACCGCTCGAGGACGCGTGGCGGCCCGGCCGGGAACTATCTGGATCCGGCCAGTGTCAGCCCCGTGTTGAACACCACCCTCGAGCTCGCCGCCACGGCGGCCGGCTACCCCGTCGCACTCCTGCACATCCTCGACGACGAGAACCAGCACGTCCTCGCGGCCTACGGGATCGAAGGGCTGGTCGGCGCGGTCACCAACCGTCAGTCGACGACGTGCAAGGAAGTCGTCGACACCGGTAGGCCCCTGGTGATCACCGACGCGTCCGAACCCGGCCTCGATCCGTCGCTGACCGCACCGCTCGTCGCGGCGGGCATGCGGACATACGTCGGGGTGCCACTGTTCAGCCGCGAGCACACCGCAATCGGCACGCTGTGCATGACCGACACCGTCGGACACGACATCGGTCCCGAGGACGTCCAGATCCTGCAGAAGTACGCCAAGGTCCTCGAGGAGCAACTCGAGCTGCAGCGCGACCGGACCGTCACGACCGACGCGTACTCGATCGAGGAGATCGTCGACGCCATGTCCCGCGACGAGATCCGGCCGTGGTTCCAGGCCATCGTCGACCCACGCACCCGGCGGACCCACGGGTACGAGGCGCTGTGCCGGTGGCTCCACCCGACCGACGGCGTCCTGAGCCCGGCGCGGTTCCTGCCCACGGTCCGCAGCACCGACATCATGCTCGACCTCGACCTGCAGGTCCTGCGTCAGGCCATGGCGATGATGCTCGAGCACGACACGGCCGACGAGCAGACCGTGCTGCACGCCAACATCGACGGCGCGCACCTCATCCGACCGCAGCGCATCGAGATGCTCACCTCGGTGATCAGCGAGAGCGACTTCCCCACCGACCGACTGCGCATCGAGCTCATCGAATCAGCCACTCTGGACGACTCGGTTGCGGCCCAGGCGATCTCGAAGCTGCGCGCGATCGGCGCACAGATCGTCATCGACGACGTGGGGCGCGGGTGGTCATCGCTGAGCCGGATGGTCACGTGGCCCATCGACGGTTTCAAGATCGACGCGTCACTCACATCCGGTCTCGGGACGCGGGTCGTCGACCATCTGCTGACCGGCCTGATCGAGCACGCGGACGCCAACGACCTGGTGGTGATCGCCGAGGGAATCGAGACCCCCGAGCAGGTCCGCTCACTGGTCGCTCTGCAGTGTCCGCTGGCGCAGGGCTACCACTTCCAGGTGCCGCAGCCCGACCCACGTCCGGCCTAGGCACCACACCGATCCGCTCAGGCCTGCGGCACCAGGCCCTCGAACTCGGCGTCGACCATCGCGTCGTCGAGACCGAAGTCGGCGAGTGAATACCGGTGTGTCGGTTTGCGATCGCCGGACTTGCTCTCGCCGTCCATGGTGGTCATCGCCGCACGGGCGTCGTCGGTGAACGGCGCGCCGAGGGCGGAGTAGACACGCTCCACCGTCCCGATCGGGTCGTCGCGCAGTTCGGTGAAGTCGACGTCGACGAACTGGTCCGGGTCGTATCGCGCCCGCGCCTCGGTGAACCGACGCAATCCGCGGGACCACAGTTCGAGCTGGGTCCGACCGACCTTCTCGCCCACGAACGTCGTCGACCACCCGTCGGTCGCGCTCTGCGCCAGCGAACACATCGACCCGATGATCGTCCGTGGCGGGCGGTGGGTCTGGATGATCAGGGCGTCGGGGTAGACCGACATCAACTCGTCGAGCGCGAACAGGTGGCTGGGGTTCTTCAGCACCCACCGCTTGCCCGGGTCGTTGAGACCGATCAGCTGGAGGTTCTTGCGATGCCGCTCATAGGCATTCGTCCAGTCCTGCTGGGCGAGCCATCGCGAGTACGACGGCAGGTAGGCCAGCGACTCGTAGGAGATCGACTTCATCGTCTGTCGGAGCAACTGCCAGCACTCCTCGACGTCGTCGGCGCTCATGTAGTGCAATCCCATGAACTCGGGGTTGTCGACGTGATGCTGCTCGAGACCGCTGTTGATCTGCTGGAAGACAGGATTGGCCTCCCAGGTGTCGCGCGGAGGACGGGGCTGCGGGAACTCCGCCAGCCACATCTCGAGGCCCTGATGCGCGGGATCGGCGGTCAGCAGACGGTGCAGCGCGGTGGTCCCCGTGCGCGGGAGACCGGTCACGAAGACGGGGCGGTCGACGGCCACGTCTGCGTATCCCGGGTTGGCCTTCCACGACGCCTCACTGAGCAACCGTGCGACCAGGGCCCCGCGCAGGAAGAACCGGAACATCTTGCTGCCCAGCTCCGTCAGGCCGGCCTCGTTGGCGTAGGAGTCGAGCAACACCTCGAGTCCCTCGATGTAGTCGTCGGCCCCGAAGTCGTCCAGACCGCACGCCTTGGTCGCCGACGCGTGCAGATCGGCGACCGTTCCGACGCTGGTACGTCCCGTCATGGGAGAACTCCTTCTCTGGTGACCGGATCAGTTGTGGTATTCGCCGCAGTTGACGTCGAGGGTCTGCCCCGTGATGGCACTGGCCCACGGGGACGCGAGGAACACCACGGCACGGGCGATCTCGTCGGGTTCGGGTAGTCGCTTGAGGTCGGACTTCGCCGCGGTCTGGGCGTACACGTCGTCGGCGCTGATCCCGTACTTCGTGGCGACCTCACCGAAGTACCACTTGAGCTGATCATCCCAGATGTAGCCCGGCAGAATGCTGTTGACGCGGATGCCCTGGTCACCGAGTTCGGTGGCCAGCGACTCCGACATGGCCAACAGGGCCGCCTTGGCGAGCTTGTAGCTGCCGTAGCGAGGCTCGGAGTGCCGGACCACCATCGAGTTGATCATCACGATCGACCCGTCCGTGGCGGCCAACGCCTCGGTGAAGGCCTTGGTCATCCGCAACCCACCGAGGATGGTGAGGTCGAGGCTGGAGCTGATGTGGGCGAAGTCGGTGCGCGCCAACGGCTTCATCGACGGCAGCGCGAACGCATTGTTGACCAGTGCGTCGACTCGGCCGTAGGCCGTCAGCGCCGCCTCGACCAGTCGGTCGACGTCGGCGTCGACGGTGATGTCGGTGGGCACGACGATCGCGTTCCCGCCGGCCGCGGTGATCTCGTCGGCCACCGCACGCAGACGTTCCTCGGTGCGCGCGGCGAGCACCACCGATGCGCCGGCGGCCGCGGCCTGCAGGCAGATCGACCGACCGAGCCCCGGCCCGACCCCGCCGACCACGACGACCTTGTCGGCCAACAGCGGGCCCGAGGTCACCGGGACCGAACCCACCTGGGCCGTCATCCGAGCATCCTGTGCGCGAATGCCCGCTGCCGCGTGGCGATCCGATCACGCCACCCGGCGTCGTCGATCGCGTTGTGGTCGTGGTGCGGGAGGTGCTGCGCCACATCGTCGAACGGCACGACCACGGCGGTGGGTCCGTCCTGCGGTCCGACGGGCGCGGCGACCCGTTGCCAACGGAACTGCATGATGCCGTGGGTGCGACCGGTGGTCTCGACCCAGTTGGCCACGTGCGGGTCTCGACGGGAGACGACCATCCGGATGAGTCCGTCCGGATCGATCTGCGCCTGCGCGGTGTTGAGACTCGTCTGGTGATGGACGTAGTCCAGGGAGATGTACCACATGCTGCCGAGTTGGAAACCCTGGTATGGCGCATCGGATCTCGGCACGGTGATGATCATCGCCTCGTCGTCGGCGAGATCGAAGTGACCGACCGAGGAGTACTGCGTGGACAGTCCGCCGGGGGTGAGTCGGGGTTCGGTGAAGGTGTTCACCGGCTTGTCCAGGTAGAACCACTTCGGGAAGTTGAACCAGGTGTTGATACGCGACAGCAGCATCTTGCCCGCGACGCGGTAGCGCTTGGTGAGCACGTCGAGGTCGGGTTCGTCGGCGGGTGTCCCGACGGTGTCGGTGCGCTCGATGGTGATGGTGCCCTTGCGTTCGGTGGTCCAGTCGCTGAACACCTCGCGGACGGCGAGGGTGGTGGCGCCGTCGGCGAGGACGAAGTAGTTCGGGGGAGGATCGTCGCGGGGCGGGCCGAAGCGCAACCGGAACGACCCGTTGTCGTCGATGTCGAGACGGCGGTCGTCGAACGCGTCGTCGCCACCGGGCACCTTGTCGGGGTTGTACTCCCCGGTGATCACCTGGAAGCTCAGATCGGTTGTGCTGCCACGTACCCCGGTGATCAGGTATTCGGCGCCCGCCTCGATGTCGGCGCTGTAGTAGAGGGTGTCGGGGTTGTCGAGGCCCATCTTCGTGTACGGGCCGGTCGACGTCGCGAAGAACGGATGGGTCTTGGCGCGGGCCCACGCGAGCTGCATCACCGCGTGCACGCTCTGCCCGAGGTAGCTGTAGCCCTCGGCGAGGTCGATGTCGGAACGGATGAACTCGGCGGATGCGATCAACTGCTCGGCCTCGGTGATCGCCGCGGTCAGCGGGGCGGTGATGTCGGTGACCGGGGTGGCTTTCTCCGCGCCCGAGATCTCGCTGCTCACAGCCATGTGTCGCCTCCGGTCCAGGTGAGGAAGTCGTCGAGCTCGGCCTGGGCCGGCGTCACCCGCGGGTGCTCGGTGGACAAGTATCCGCCGCGGTAGAACAACAGCGGTTTGTCCTGCAGCATCTCCCCGAGCGTCGTGACACGTCCGATGGCGATCAGGTGGTCACCGCCGTCCTCGACGCGCTCGACGGTGCACTCGGCCCAGGTGATGGATCGTCTGATGACCGGGAGGCCCGCGGGCGACGGGTCCCACTCGATCGATGCGAACTTGTCGGTTCCGGGGGCGCCGAAGGTCGCGCTCACATCCTGCTGGTGGTTGGAGAGGATGTTGACGCAGAAGTTGCCCGCGGCCTCGATGATTTTCCAGCTGCGCGAGGTCTTCTGGGGACAGAACAGGACCAGGGGCGGATCGAGCGACAGCGCCGCGAACGACTGGCAGGCGAATCCCGCCGGAGCACCGTCGGCGTCGATGGTCGTGATGACCGTGACGCCGGTGCAGAACTGGCCCATGGCCGTTCGGAACTGGCGCGAGTCGAAATCCGTCGTCCCACTCGAGACGTAGGCCATGTCAGTGCTTGAAGCCGATGGTGAAGTCGTGACCCCAGAGGCTGACCGCGGTGCTCTCACGCGCCACCCACTCCTCGTCGGCGACGGTACGTCCCTCGCAACCGAATTCGATGTCGAAGCCACCAGGGGTCTTCATGTAGAACGACAGCATGAGGTCGTTGACGTGGCGGCCCAGCGTCGCCGACATCGGCACCTTCTTGCGCAGCGCGCGGTCGTGCGCGAGCCCCACGTCGTCGTAGTTCTCGACCTCGACCATGAGATGCACGATGCCGGTGTCGTTGGGTATCGGCAGGAACGCCAGGCTGTGATGACGCGGGTTGCAGCCGAAGAAGCGCAGCCACGGCGGGTCGTCACCCTCCTCGCGGCCGACCACCTGCGGGGGCAGGCGCATGGAGTCGCGCAGACGGAACCCGAGGACGTCGCGGTAGAAGTTCAGCGACGCCTCGTCGTCGTCGGTGGTCAGCACCACGTGGCCGAGGCCCTGCTCACCGGTCACGAACTTGTGGCCGTACGGGCTGACGACGCGGCGGTGTTGCAGGGCGACACCGTGGAACGCCTCGAGGACGTTGCCGGTCGGATCGGAGAACACGATCATCTCGACGACCTGCCGGTCCACCAGCTCCTCGTCCTTGGCCTCGCGGAACACGATGCCTGCGTCGGACAGACGGTCGCGCACCTGTTGCAGCGCCGCGGCGTTGGAACACTCCCACCCCGACGACGCGAGGTGGTCACGGTCGCTGGGCACGATGACCAGTCGCGCAGGGAAATCGTCCATGCGGAGGTAGAGCGCCCCCTCGGTGACGCCCTTGCCCTCGACCATGCCGAGCACCTTCAGACCGTATTCCCGCCAGGCCGCCATGTCGGTGGCCTCGATACGCATGTATCCGAGAGATCTGATCGGGGAGGAATCGGTTGCGACCGAAGCCATCTTGCCGGGGTCCTTTCGTTGCTGATCTGCGGGTCGGAGTGCGCTGAGCACTCAGACCATCGTGTCCGTCTGACCGCGCAGCGACCTCAGAGCAGTTGCCCTTCAGCCGCGGAGCGGGTCAGACCATCGTGTCACCGATCGGGATGCCGAACTCGCCGTTGGCGAAGGCCTGGTAGGCCCGCTCGGCGTCGTTGGCGGCGTGCACGCGACCGGCGTGCGCATCGCGCCAGAAACGCTGCAGCGGTTGGTCACTGTCGAGTGCGCGGGCGCCTGCGGCCTCGAAGAGGCGGTCGATCGCGGAGATCGACCGCGACGACGCACGCACCTGATCGCGACGGGCGCGCAGGCGGAGCTCCATCGGGACCTCGTTGCCGGCCAGGATCAGGTCGTACTCGTCCTGGACGTTGCCCGAGAGCTGCCGCCACGCGGCGTCGATGTCGCTGGCCGCCTCGGCGATGCGCACCTTGCCGAACGGGTCGTCCTTCGCCTTCTCGCCGGCGTAGGCGGCTCGGACGCGCTTGCCCTGCGCCTCGACGTGCGCGGCGTAGGCGCCGTATCCCATGCCGACGACCGGCGTGGAGATGACGGTGGGATGGATGGTGCCCCAGGGCATCTTGTACACGGGCGCGGTGTTGACCTCGAGGCCCGGCGACGTGCCGGTGGCCATGGCCCGGAAGCTGAGCATGCGGTGCGACGGGACGAACGCGTCCTTGATCACGAGGGTGTTCGAGCCGGTGCCCTTGAGTCCGGAGACGTGCCACACGTCGCGGATCTCGTAGTCGCTGCGCGGCAGCAGGTAGCTGACGAAGTCGACGGGCTTGCCGTTCTTGAACACCGGGCCGCCGACGAACGTCCAGTCGGCGTGGTCGCAGCCGGACGACCAGTGCCATTCACCGTTGACCTTGTACCCGCCGTCGACGACCTCGCCCATGCCCATCGGCGCGTAGGAGGATCCGATACGCGTGCTCGGGTCCTTGCCCCAGACCTCTTCCTGGGCCTGCTGCGGGAACAGGGCGAGGTGCCAGTTGTGGATGCCGAGGATCGACGAGACCCATCCGGTGGATCCGCATGCGCTCGCGATGCGACGCACGGCCTCGTAGTAGGTCACCGGGTCGACCTCGTAGCCGCCCCACTGGGCGGGCTGCATCAGCTTGAAGAAACCGACCTCGTCGAGACTGGCGATCGTCTCGACCGGGATGCGACGCTGGTCCTCGCACTCCTGCGCACGCTTCTCGAGTTCGGGAAGCAGGGCGCTGATCCTGTCGAGGACCTCGGTGCCGACCTCACTGCGCTGTGACATGTGCGTAACTCCCAATCCGTCGCTCTGGTGGAACGTGTTCGAATCAAGACTAGAACACGTTCTCATTTATGTCGAGGCCAGCACGTTTGCCGATGGTTTACGCCGGAAAAGCGCGCTACGGCTGGCGGCGGGACACCCATTTCTGTAACGTGTTCTAGTACGTATTGCATCGAGGATTCCTGCCCGGATCACTCGATCTTCAGGAGGTCATGAGATGTCAGACAAGCACGACGACGGCGTTGCAGTCCGGGAAATCGACACCGGGACCCCGCCCACCCGTTTCGCGCGTGGCTGGCACTGCATCGGCCTGGCCGACGAGTACCGCGACGGCAAACCCCACGCGATCGACGCGTTCGGCACCAAGTTGGTGGTCTGGGCGAACGCCGAGACCGGCGAGGTGAACATCCTCGACGCCTACTGCCGACACATGGGCGGCGATCTGTCCAAGGGCAGCGTGAAGGACGGCAACATCGCGTGCCCGTTCCACGACTGGCGCTGGAAGGGCAACGGTCGCTGCGCCGGTGTCCCGTACGCCAAGCGTGCACCGAAGCTGGCCAAGACCCGGTCGTGGCCGACGATGATCCGCAGCGGGCAGCTGTTCGTCTACAACGACCCCGAGGGCAATCCCCCGTCCGAGGACGTGGTGATCCCCGTCGTCGAGGAGTGGGGCACCGACGAGTGGACCGACTGGACCTGGAACCGCATCGTCATCGAGGGCTCCAACTGCCGCGAGATCATCGACAACGTCGTGGACATGGCGCACTTCTTCTACATCCACTACGCCCTGCCGGACTTCTTCAAGAACGTCTTCGAGGGCGAGACCGCCGCGCAGTACATGAACTCGCGTGGCCGGCCCGACATCGAGATGACCTCGGCGTACGGCGACAGCTACCTGAAGTCGATCGCCGCGTACTACGGCCCGGCGTACATGCTGAACCCGATGCACCAGACCTACGGCGGCTACGCGATCGAGACGATCCTGACCAACTGCCACTACCCCATCGACAACAACTCGTTTGTCTTGATGTTCGGTGTGATGGCGAAGAAGCCCGAGGGGTTGTCGGAGAAGCAGGCGCAGGGCATGGCGCGCAAGATCTCCGAGGGCGTCGAGGTCGGCTTCCTGCAGGACGTCGAGATCTGGAAGCACAAGAGCCGCATCGACAACCCGCTGCTCGTGGAAGAAGACGGGCCCGTCTACCAACTGCGTCGGTGGTACGAGCAGTTCTACGTCGACGCCGCCGACGTGACCGAGGAGATGACCGGTCGTTACGAGTACGAGATCGACACCGAGAAGGCCCTGGAGAACTGGGGTGTCGAGATCGAGGACAACCTGCGGCGCAAGGCCGCAGGCGAGGTCATCGACGCCGATGTCGCCGCCGAGACGGCGAAGCTCAAGGCCACCAACGACGCCGCCAAGGTCTGATCGGCCGTGACGCACGCGGTGGAGAAACCGTCCGGGTGGGCCAAGGCGCCCGACTTCGGTGACGACCCGGAGCGACGGGCCGCGATCCGCTCGGCAACCGCTCAGGATCGGACGCACTACCTGCGGGGCGGCATGCGCGAGATCGAGTGCCGCGCCTGCCACGCGTGCGTGCTGGTGAAGAAGACCAGCGAGTTCCAGACCAGCGTGCAGTGGAACGCCGACGCCCGCGAGCAGTGCAACGAGTTGACGCGTGTCCGTGAACAGGGCGGGAACCCCGCGATGACACCGACGTGTTCGCGGCTCTCGGCCAGCATCGACCACGGTGTCAGCGAGGGGATCATCCCGCCGCACGGCCCCGACACCGACCCCGACGGGTACTTCTGAACTCTGTCGAGTTCATCGCGATTACTTTTCCCCGATGCCCGGGTCAGACACAGTGACCTGACACCGCGCGAGAGGACACTGCGATGACCGACTATTCCGCCCCGCTGGGCGCTCCCATCTGGATGGATCTGATGAGCAGCGACCCGGCCGGCGCCGCCGACTTCTATCGGGCGACCTTCGGGTGGGAGGTCGAGGCGCCACCGCGCGAGGAATTCGGCGGCTACCAGAACTTCACGCTCCACGGACGTCGCGTCGCCGGGCTGAGCCCCCACATGGAGGGCGCGGGCGGACCGCCGAACATCTGGTCGGTGTATCTGCACACCGCCGACGCCGAGGCCACCGCCGCCGCGGCCACCGAGGCGGGTGGCACCGTCATCGTCCCGCCGATGGCTGTCGGGTCCGAGGGCACGATGCTGCTCCTCGCCGACACCGCCGGCGCCGCGATCGGCTTCTGGCAACCGAACGTGCACACCGGTTTCGCCGAGTGGGGTGTGCACGGTGCGCCGTACTGGTTCGACTGCCTGAGCAAGGACTACGCGGCCTCGCAGGCGTTCTACCCGCCGGTGACCGGCGCCCGACTCGAAGAGGTCGGAAGCGGAGGCGACGCCGACGCCCAGGGACCCGACTTCTACTCCCAGGTCTTCAACGGGGAGATGAGCTACTCCGGGATCATGAACGCGTCGACGATGCTGCCGCCCGAGGCGCCGTCGTTCTGGCAGATGTACGTCACGGTCGACGACGTGGCCGCGACCGTAAAGCAGGTCACCTCGCTCGGCGGTTCGGTGATGATGCCCGCCGACGAGACCCCGTACGGAACCCTCGCCGCGGTCACCGACCCCTTCGGTGCCAACTTCTGCCTGGGACACCCGCCGGCCGGGATGTAGCCCCTGGCCCGGCCACCAACGCCAGCGATGCGGCGATCCCGTCTGAGCAGCATGACCGGCTACCCCATCGACAGGCACGGACTCATCTACCGCTCGACCGCGCTCGAAGCGGGCTTCACCGACACCGAGATCACGCGTGCTGTGTCGCGAGGCGACATGGTGCGCGTCGCACGCGGCGCGTTCGCCCTGCCCGGCGATCGAACACCTGAACAGACGCACCTACTGGCGGCGATCGCCATGGGCGAACTGGCCGGCGGCAGCGTGGTTCTCAGTCATCAGTCGGCCGCCACGGTGCACGGTCTCGAGATGTTGCGGCCGAGCCTGCGTCGAGTCCACCTGACGGCCGGATCGTCGGCGGGCGCTCATCGCAGCACCACCCGCCACGAGCACGTCGGCATCCTGGCCGACGACGAGATCGCGATTGTCGACGGAGTCGTCGTGACCTCGCTCGAACGCACGGCAGTGGACGTCGCGTGTACGACGACGATGGGGTTCGCGGGAGCGCTGGCCGTCTTCGATTCGGCCCTGCGACGGGGTGCCGATCGAACTGAGATGGCGGAGATGGTGCGGGCAACCCGTCGTGGCGTCGGCCACGCCCGGCGCGCACTGCGATACGCGGACGCCAAAGCCGAGAACCCCGGCGAATCATGGAGCCGTGCAGTCATGGTCGAGGCCGGACTCCCGTCACCGCGTCTCCAACACGAGTTCTTCGATGACGACGGAAGCCAGATCGCTCGCACAGATTTCGATTGGGCGGGACTCCTGGTCGGCGAGTTCGACGGGATGACCAAGTATCAGAAGCACGTGCGCGCAGGCGAGACACCATTCGACGCGATGCGTCGCGAGAAGGAGCGGGAGGACGCACTGCGACGGGCCGGGATCATGGTGATCCGGTGGACATGGAGCGACCTCGAACGAGGGCGTGTGGTGCCGATGATCCGGGACTGGCTGACTCGGCTGAAGCTCGCCGCGGCATGAACGCGCCACCCCCAGCCAGACGCGCGCCAACCTGGGCGCGCGTTGGAACGGTGGGCGCGCGTTCGCGTGTGGTCAGACTCCCGCGTTGGCGTCCTGCTTTTTGCGCAACTCCAAGGCGATGTCGATGAGCTGGTCTTCCTGGCCGCCCACCAACTTTCGTGCACCCGCCTCGAGCAGGATGTCGGCGGCCGACACCCCGTACTTCTCGGCGTGACCCTCGGCGTGCTTGAGGAACGAGCTGTAGCAGCCCGCGTAACCCATCATCATCGACGGGCGATCGACCAGGCACTCCGACGGCATCACCGGACGCACCACGTCCTGCGCGGCGTCGGCGATCTTCATGAAGTCGACGCCGGTGGAGATCCCGAGTTTGTCGCAGACGCCGACGAACGCCTCGACCGGCGTGTTGCCGGCACCGGCACCGAAGCGCCGGACCGACCCGTCGATCTGCTGGGCACCCGCGCGGACCGCGGCGATCGAGTTGGCGACGGCGATGTCGAGGTTCTCGTGACCGTGGAAGCCGACCTGGGCGTCGTCACCGAGCTCGGCGACCAACGCCGCCACCCGATCCGACACCTGCTCGAGCACCAGCGCTCCCGCGGAGTCGACGACGTACACGCACTGGCAGCCGGCGTCTGCCTGGATGCGGGCCTGCTTCGCGAGCACCTCCGGCGGCTGGCTGTGCGACATCATCAGGAACCCGACCGTCTCCAGACCGAGTTCGCGGGCCAGCCCGAAGTGCTGGATGGAGACGTCGGCCTCGGTGCAGTGCGTCGCGATCCGGCAGATCGACGCACCGTTGTCCTGCGCGGCGCGGATGTCGTCCTTGACACCGAGGCCGGGCAACATGAGGAAGGCGATCTTCGCCGACGTCGCCGTCTCGACCGCAGCCCGGATCAGCTGCTGTTCCGGGGTCTTGGAGAAGCCGTAGTTGAACGACGACCCGCCGAGACCGTCACCGTGGGTGACCTCGATGACCGGCACACCGGCGCCGTCGAGCGCGCCGACGATGTTGCGGACGTCCTCCTCGGTGAACTGGTGACGCTTGTGGTGGCTGCCGTCGCGCAACGACGAATCCGTGATGCGGATGTCGAGGGTGTCGCTGTAGCGTCGCGCACCGGCCATCAGATCAGCTCTGTCTGCGAACACGATTCACACTCCCAGTTTCTGCTTGGCCAGCTCTTCGCCGACCTTGGTGGCCGCTGCGGTCATGATGTCGAGGTTGCCTGCGTAGGGCGGCAGGAAATCGCCCGCGCCTTCGACCTCGACGAAGATCGACACCCGCGCCAGACCGCCGTTGATGACGCTGGGCGGGTCGAACTGCGGATCCTGCAGCAGGCGGTATCCGGGCACATACGCCTGGATCTCTTTCTCCCGCCGGTGGATCGACTCCGCGATCGCGTCGGTGTCCGCGTCCTCGGGGATGGCACAGAAGATGGTGTCGCGCATGATCATCGGCGGGTCGGCCGGGTTCAGGATGATGATCGCCTTGCCGCGGGTCGCGCCACCGATCGACACCACCCCCGCCGACGTCGTCTTGGTGAACTCGTCGATGTTGGCGCGGGTACCCGGTCCGGCCGACACCGACGCCACCGAGGCGACGATCTCGGCGTAGCTCACCGGCACCACCGACGACACCGCGTGCACCATCGGGATGGTGGCCTGCCCACCGCAGGTGATCATGTTCGTGTTCGGCGCCGACAGGTGCTCGCGCAGGTTCGCCGGCGGCACCACCGCGGGCCCGACCGCGGCCGGCGTCAGGTCGATGGCGGTGATCCCCGCCGCCTCGTAGCGCGGCGCGTACTCACGATGGACGTACGCCGACGTCGCCTCGAATATGAAATCCGGCTTCTCCGAGGAGTTCAGGAGTTCCTCGGCGCCCCCGGACATCGTGATCAGCCCGTGGTCGGCGGCGCGTTTCATGCCCTCGGAGTCGGCGTCGATGCCGACCATCCAGCGCGGGGAGATGAACTCCGACCGCTGGAGCTTGTACATCAGGTCGGTACCGATGTTGCCCGATCCGATGATCGCGGCGGTGACCTTGGCGCTCACTGATGGCTCCTCAACTCGAACGGCTCGTGATGGTGGGACAGATCGGGTGTCGGCGTCACACGAAGTCCAGGGTGACGCTGCCGAGCTTGGCGAACTCGGCCACGAAGTGGTCGCCGGAGGTGATGTCGATGGCACGGGTGGCGGTGCCGGGCAGGATCACGTCACCCGCCCGCAGCCGCACCCCGAAGCTCTCGACCTTGCGCGCGAGCCACGACACCGCGTTGAGCGGATGACCCAACACCGCCGACGAGTTGCCCTCGGCGATCACCTCGCCGTTGCGGTGCAGCCGCGCGTCGATGTCGCCGGTGTCGATGTCGGCGATCGCCACGCGTTGCTCGCCGAGGATCCACCCACACGACGACGCGTTGTCGGCGATGGTGTCGCAGAGGGTGATCTTCCAGTCGCGGATCCGGCTGTCGATGAGCTCTATCGACGGGACCACCCATTCGACCGCGTCGATGACGTCGGCGTTGGTGCAGCCCGCGCCGGGGAGGTCCTTGCCGAGGATGAACCCGACCTCGACCTCGACCCGGGGAAAGCAGAAGCGACTCGCGTCGATGGGGGTGTGCTCGAGGTACTGCATGGTGTCGAGGAGGTGACCGTAGTCGGGCTCGTCGACGCCCATCATCTTCTGCATCGCCTCCGACGCGAGGCCCACCTTGTGGCCGGCGACCACAGCGCCGTCCTCGAGCCGGCGGCCGATGTTGATGAGCTGGATCTCGTAGGCGTCGACGACGTCGAGGTCGGGGTACGAGGCGGTCAGGGGATCGATCGCGTCGGCACCCGCCTCGGCGTCGGCCAGAGCGCGGGCCAGCTGTTGCCGGACCTCCGGGGAGACCGTCATTTCTCGACACCTCTCATGCGTGAACGTGTTGCCGTTCTCGCCCACCAGCGGTCCTGGTGAGCATGCCTGGACCTGGTATAGCCTGCAGACAGACCAATTCTATAACGTGTTCTAGATTGGCGGGAACAGGCACCGGCGTTCTCCTGCGCCGCGACCACCGCACCACCGCGTCCGTGAAGGGGCAAGCATGACGACGACAGACCACCTCGAGAGCGAGTACGACGTCATCGTCGTCGGCGCAGGCGGCGCGGGGATGAGCGCCGCGATCACCGCTGCCTCGCAGGGACTGAAGACCGTCATCATCGAGAAGTCCGCGTACTGGGGCGGTTCGACGTCACGCTCCGGCGGCGGCGTGTGGATCCCGAACAACTCCGTCCTCGAGCGCGACGGCGTCAAGGACGATCCCGAGGCCGCGCGCACCTACGTCCGGTCGATCGTCGGCGACGTGGTCGCCCCGGAGCGGATCGACGCCTACATCGACAACGGCCCCAAGGTGCTCGACTTCCTCTCCGAGCACGCCCCGCTGGAGCTGGAGTGGGTGAAGAACTACTCCGACTATTACCCCGAGGCCCCCGGTGGCCGGGTCGGTGGCCGCTCGTGCGAACCGAAGCCTTTCGACGCCCGCAAGCTCGGCGCCGACTTCGCGACCCTGCACCCGCAGTACACCAAGGCCCCGCTCGGCGTCGTCGTCAAGCAGTCCGACTACCGCTGGCTGTCGACCGGACTGCGCCACTGGCGCGGACCGCTCAAGATCATGCAGGTCGGTCTGCGGATGATCTGGGGCCGCGTGACACGCAAGCACCTGATCGGCATGGGTGCGGCGCTGATGGGCGAACTACTGCTCGGCGTGCGCAAGCTCGGTGTGCCGCTGCTGCTCAACACCGGGCTCACCGATCTGGTGACCGAGAACGGACGCGTCGTCGGCGTGACCGTCGACGTCGACGGGACCACGAAGACCATCCGCGCCCGCAAGGGCGTCATCCTGGCGTGCGGCGGTTTCGAGCACAACGAGGAGATGCGCAAGAAGTACCAGCGCGAGCCGATCGGTACCGAGTGGACGACCGGCGCCCCGAGCAACACCGGCGACGGCATCAACGCGGGCATCAAGATCGGTGCCGCGGTGAGCTTCATGGAGGACTCCTGGTGGGGTCCGACGATCATGTTGCCGCGCGGCCCGTGGTTCGCCCTTGCCGAACGCTCGCTGCCGTGTTCGTTCATGGTCAACACCCGCGGCGAGCGGTTCATGAACGAGTCGCTGCCCTACGTCGAGGCCGTGCACCAGATGTTCGGCGGGGAGTTCGGTCAGGGCGAGGGGCCCGGTGCGAACATCCCGGCCTGGCTGGTCTTCGACCAGACCTACCGTGACCGCTACATGTTCGCCTCCGTCTCGGGCCGACAGCCGCTGCCCGGCAAGTGGTTCAAGACCGGCGCGGTGCTCAAGGCCGAGTCGCTGGAGAGTCTCGCCGCGAAGATGGAGGTGCCCGCCGACGCGCTCGCGGCGACCGCCGAGCGCTTCAACGGGTTCGCGCGCAACGGCTCTGACGAGGACTTCGGTCGCGGCGTGAGCAAGTACGACCACTACTACGGCGACATCACCAACAAGCCCAACCCCAGCCTCGGCGAACTGACGAAGGCGCCCTACTACGCGGTCAAGATGTTCCCCGGTGACCTCGGCACCAAGGGCGGCATCAACACCGACGTCGCGGGACGCGCTCTGCGGGAGGACGGTTCGATCATCGAGGGCCTCTACGCGGCCGGCAACACGAGCAGCCCGGTGATGGGCCACACGTATGCGGGACCGGGCGCGACCATCGGACCGGCGATGGTGTTCGGCTACCTCGCCGCCATGGACATCGCCGCGAACGACACCGTCTCGGTCGGGTCGGATCGGCAGGTCGGCTGATGCCGATCGACCCGTCGATCGCGGTCGGGGCAGACCTGGGCGAGTCGGCGTTCGAGTGGTCGGCGTCCAACGTGGCGCTGTACAACCTGGGTGTCGGCGCAGCGGCGGATCCACTCGACGTCGAGGGCCTGCGCTACATCGACGACGTCGCCCCGAAGGTGTTGCCCACCTTCGCCACCGTGGCCGGCAGCTTCGAGGCCACCGAGGCCCCGACGGTCTCCTTCCCCGGCATCGAGATCGATCTCGCGAAGGTGGTGCACGGCAGTCAACAGGTGACGACCCACCGGCCGATCCCGGCGAGCGGCAAGGGCACGACCCGCTCGCGGATCGCCGAGGTGCAGGACAAAGGGTCGGCGGCGGTGGTCATCACCGAGACCCAGACGTTCGATTCCGACGGCGATCTGCTGTGGACCACCCGGTCGTCGATCTTCGCCAAGGGCGAGGGCGGATTCGGCGGGGACCGGGGCACGTCGGAGCGGGTCGAGTATCCCGACCGTGACCCCGACGCCGTACTCACGGTTGCCACCCGGCCGAATCAGGCTCTGCTCTACCGCCTGTGCGGCGACCGCAACCCGCTGCACTCCGATCCGGCCTTCGCCTCCGCCGCCGGGTTCCCGGCGCCGATCCTGCACGGACTGTGCAGCTACGGGACGGTCTGCCGGGCGATCACCGACGAACTCCTCGGCGGCGACACCGACGCCGTGGCCGGGTTCGGCGCGAAGTTCGCCGGGGTGTTCTTCCCGGGCGAGACGTTCCGGATCTCTGTGTGGGACAAAGGTACCGAACTCGTGGCCACGGCCACCGCAGTCGAACGGGACAACGCTCCGGTGCTGGGCAACGTGGTCCTGACCCGCCGGGCATGACCGCAGACGAACGACGGCCCCCGAACCGATCCGCTCGGTTCCGGGGCCGTCGTTCGTGCGGGTCGAACCTAGCCGCTGATGTTCAGCGCGCCGTTGACGCCTGCGGGGAAGAATCCGCCGCGGGTCACCGGACGCGGGTTCAGGTAGACGACGTTGAGCACCTGGAACGGCGTACGGCCGAAGGCGATCGCGTTGCCGTCGGTCGGCACCAGGTTCGCGGCGCCGTTGCGCGTGATGCCCTGGTCGAGGTCCGAGGAACCGTCGAGGCTGTCACGCGCGTCGGAGATCGCGTTGGTCTCCTTGATCAGCCCCTTGTTGTACAGGCTGGAGCGGATGATGCCCGCGTGGTACGCCTCGACCGCGAGGATCCCGGCGGCCGCGGACAGGTAGGTCTTGTTCTGCACCAGCGGAGCGGCACCCTTGTAGGCCGTGACGCCCACGTCCTCGAAGATGAACGCGCCCAACAGGAAGTTGTTCTCGTTGGCGAACACGTCGAACTTCTGGTTGCCACTGATCAGGCCGGCGGCCTTGGCCGCGGCGGTGAAGCTGGCGTCGAGATCGAGCGCGGGCCGCGAGACGGCTGCGCCACCGAGGGCCTTGCGGAGGAACTTCACGTGATCGAGTTCGTCAGCCGCGATCTCCTTCGCGTACGCGGCGACCGCGGGCGAGGTGAACTTGACCTTGCGGCCACCCTTGACGCCGCCGAGGCGGCCCTTGCCGCCGAGCAGGTTGCCGGGCAGGCCGACGCCGTTGACGGCGCGCTGATAGAACTCGGCCTCGAGGTACTCGAGGTTCAGTGCGAAGTTGAGGACTGCGCCGTCGGTGATCGGTGCGGCGGGCCCGGGGATCAGGTTGCCTGCCTCCGGCGGGATGCTCGGGCTGTCCTCGGCCGAGGCGATCGCGGTGCCCGCGGCCAGCGCGCCACCGACACCGAGGCCGGTGAGTCCGGCGGCGCGCATGAAGCGACGACGATCCACCCCGTTCTCGGCACTTCGGTTGATGGCAGACGCGATGAATTGTCGATCGAACATGCAGTGTCCTTCGGTACGGCGGTGTCAGAGCCCGGTGAGACGGCGGTAATCAGAGGTCAGGGATCCAATTCTTTGAGATCCTTAACCACCATAAAGGCCCCACTGCCCGAGCGCGCACGTTCTGACCCCACGGATCGAAAATCGTCGGGTCCCCGACACGGACGTACCGGTCAGGCGGCAGACGCGAGTATCAGCAGCAGGCCGACGACCAGGCCGGTCAGCGAGGCCAGCATCATGACGACTCGCCAGATGCGGACAGAGGTGGACGAGGTGGTCTCGGTGGGTTGCGTCGCGGACATGATCACGACTTCCTTTCGCGCCCGGGACAGCGTCGGCCCGGACTATCGGTGACCTGTGACTACTGACAATCAGAGTGACAGAAGACACACAAGCTGTTTGGCATCGTGCCCGCGTGGCACAGTCACGTTTGTGTATCGCCCATTCCCGACACCGTCGAATAGGTTGTATCGATGACACGCTCGTCTGACGTTCCGATGGCGGAGAAGTCCCCTGTCACCGCGGCTCCCGACCGCCTCACGCTGCGTGCCATCTGGCTGATCGCCGTCGCCTGTGGCGCGCTGAGCGCGGTCGTCGCGGCCATGGCCGCGCTCAACACGGCGCTGGCCGAGATCGCCCCCGACATCGAGGCCGACGCCGGACAGATCACCTGGCTGGTCGACGGCTACACACTCACCCTGGCGGCACTGTTGCTGCCCGCGGGCGCGCTCGGCGACCGGTTCGGTCGACGCGGGATGTTGATCGGCGGCATGGTCGTGTTCGGCGTCGCCTCGCTGCTGCCGGTGTTCCTGAACGACCCGAACATGATCATCGCGACGCGTTGCCTGGCCGGTGCCGGCGCGGCGCTGGTCATGCCCGCCACTCTCTCGCTCATCACCTCGGGTGTGCCGGAATCCAAGAGGCCGCTCGCGGTCAGCATCTGGGCCGGCGTGGCCGGGGCCGGGGCGATCGGCGGGTTCTTCGTCACCGGCATCCTGCTCGAGTTCTTCAGCTGGCATTCCATCTTCATCACCTTCGCCGTGGCGTCCGCGGTCATCGTGGCCGTGGCGTTCACCGTCGACACCTCACGCGACGCGAACCCTCCGCGGTTCGACGTCCGCGGGTCGGTCACCTCGGCGGTTGCCATCGCCGCCTTCGTGTTCGGTCTCATCGAAGGTCCCGTCCGCGGCTGGGATGACCCGCTCGTCCTGATCGCCCTCATCGGCGGACTCGCATTGGTGGGCGCATTCATCTACCTGGAGCTGAGCCGCGACCACCCGCTGCTCGATGTCCGTCTGTTCCGTCGACGCGCCTTCGGCTCCGGCGCGTTCGCGATCGCGCTGCAGTTCCTCGGATCGTTCGGCACGTTCTTCCTGATCTTGCAGCGCCTTCAGTTGGTGCTGGGGTACTCGCCGCTGCAGTCGGCCGTGGCCATGTTCCCCTTGGTCATCGTCGTGATGGTGATGTCGCTGCTGGGCAACTGGCTGGCGGTGCGGTTCAACTTCCGTGCCGTGCTCGCGCCGGGCATGTTCGTCTTCGGCATCGGGATCGTGCTGTTGGGCGCGCTGACCTACAGCGAGTACTGGGTCATCGCGATCCTGTTGTCGGTCATGGCCTTCGGCCTCGGCGTCGCGACGGCGCCGGCCACCACCGCGATCATGGTGTCGACCCCGGTCGAGAACCAGGGTGTCGGCTCGGCCGTCAACGACACCGCCCGCGAACTCGGCGCCGCCATCGGAATGGCCCTGGCGGGCAGCATCGTCGCCGCGGGATACACCGCACGCATCGGCGCGACCGCCGACCGCGCCCGCGAGCAGTTCCAGACCATGGGCGATCAGCTGATCTCCGGCGGACAGCAGGCCCGCGGTGAGATGGTCGCCGCGCAGGGCGACGTCGTCGCGGAGAACATCGGCCGGTCGTTGGCCGAGGCGAAGGCGGTCTCGGAACAGCTCGAGCAGAACGTCCCGGGCGATCTCGCGCGCACCGTTCTCGACGGAGCGCAGCAGGCGTTCCTGCACCCGTCGAACCAGGCCTACATCGTGCTGGGTGCGCTGGTGATCGCCGGTTCGGCGGTGTTGGCGTTCTGGGCGCCGAACCGGTTGGACGAGAAGGCGACCGGGACGACGGTGGTGGCGGCACCGTCGGACCAGGAGCAGGACCCGAGGCGCTGACCCCCGGGTCTAGACGGTCGCGACGGCCTCGACCGCGGTGGCCGACGCCCACTTGTAGTCGGCTTTGCCCGCCGGCGACCGCCGGATCTGCTCCACCACGGTGACCGCACGCGGCACCTTGTAGCCGGCGATCCGCTCCCGGCAGGTCATCTGGATCTCGTCGAGCGTCGGCACGTCGGCCCCGTCGACCACGGACACCACCGCAGCGACCCTCTGACCGAACCTCGGATCCGGTACGCCGACGACGAGCACGTCGTGCACGGCCGGGTGCGCCTGGACAGCGGCCTCGACCTCTTCGGCGAACACCTTCTCGCCGCCGGTGTTGATACACCCGGATCCGCGACCGAGGAACACCACGCTGCCGTCGGATTCGAGGCGCCCCATGTCGCCGAGCACCGCGGCCCGACGACCGTCGGGCAAGGTGACGAATGTGCGCGCCGACTTCTCCTCGTCTTTGTGATATCCGACGGGGACCCGGCCGACCCGGGCGATGAACCCGATCTCGTCCGATCCCGGTTCGATGGGCTCGAGCGCCTCGTCGAGAACGGTCAGTGCCGGGTTCGAGGTGGACCGCAGCAGACCGTCGTCGCCCATGACCAACTCGCCGTCGTTGCCGGTCTCCGAAGCACCGAAGTTGTCGCGCATCCACAGGTCGGGTTTGACCGCCCGCATGCGATCGCGCACCGCCGTCGACCAGATGGCGCCGCCGTTCGTCACCGACAACAACCCGCTCACCTCGAGTGTCCCGAGCGCCTGACGACGCTCCATCTCCTCCACGAGCGGCGCACCCATGCCGTCTCCGACGATGAGCACGATCTGCACACCGTGGTGTTCGATCGAGTCCAGCACCGCTGCCGGGACGAAGTCGCGCTGCAGCACCAACCGGCCGCCGTTGATGAAGAACATGAACAGCGAGTAGATCGCGGCGCCGTGCATGAGTGGTGCGGCGAGCAGGAACGAGATCGGGGCGAACGTGCTCGCGTTGTTCGCGATCGCCGCGTGGTCGGCGAGCGGCTCGGGGCCGTAGGGGTTACCGCCGGAGAGCGGCTTGTGGAAGAAGTCGTCGTGGCGCCACACGACGCCCTTCGGGTAGCCGGTGGTCCCGCCGGTGTAGAGGATGTAGTGCTGGTCGCCGGATCGGGGCGGGAAATCGCGCGCGGTGCTGTGACCGTCGAGGTCGACGACTCCGACCGAGACCCGATCTTTTTCCGCGGCGGCGAGTTCCGGCGTGACGTCGCCGATCACCAGGACGGTGTGGACCGCGGTCTGCGGCAGCACGGTCGCCAGCGTCCGCTGGTGCTCGTCGAGTTCCACCAGCACGGCAACCGCGTCGGAGTTCTCCAGGATGTAGGCGAGTTCGGTTGCGGTGTAACGGTAGTTGACGTTGATCGCGGTCGCGCCGATCTTCAGCAGCGCGACCATCGCGTAGACGTGCTCGAGACTGTTCTTCAGGTAGAGCGCCACGTGGTCGCCTGCGCCGATCCCGTGGTCGCGCAGCAGATGCCCGAACGCGTTCGATCGCTCGTCGAGGTCGCGGTAGCTGACGTCGACACCCTCGTACCCGATCGCGATCCGATCGGGAACCGCGTCGGCGATGGTCTCGAAGATGTCGCCCAAGTTGAAGTCGGTGGCGGTGAAGTCGGTGGAGGTGGTCTCGGTCATCGGGTCAGCACCAATCCGCTCGTGGGGACACCGGTCCCCGCCGTCACGACGACGCGCTGCGCGCCGTCGACCTGGTTGACCGAGTCGCCCCGGAGCTGACGGACGGCCTCGGCGATCCCGTTCATCCCGTGGATGTAGGCCTCGCCGAGCTGGCCGCCGTGGGTGTTGAGCGGCAGCTCGCCACCGACCTCCAGGACGCCGGGACGTCGGACGAAGTCCTTGGCCTCACCGCGGCCGCAGAAACCCAGTTCCTCGAGCTGCATCAGTGTGTACGGCGTGAAGTGGTCGTACAGGATGGCCGCGTCCATGTCGGTGGGCCCGAGACCGGACTGCTCCCACAGTTGCCGTCCGACCAGTCCCATCTCCGGCAGGCCGGCGAGGTCGTCGCGGTAGTAGCTGGTCATGATGTATTGATCGTTGCCGCTGCCCGACGCGGCGCCCGCGATGATCGCCGGGACGTGCGGCATGTCCTTCGCCCGTTCGGCCGAGACGATCACCAACGCGACACCGCCGTCGGATTCCTGGCAGCAGTCGAGCAGGTGCAGGGGCTCGGCGATGTACCGCGAGTTCTGGTGGTCGTCGATGGTGATCGGCTTCTCGTAGAAGAAGGCGTTGGGGTTGACCGCGGCGTGTTTGCGGTCGACCACCGCGACAGCGCCGAAATCGGCACTCGTCGCACCGTATTCGTGCATGTACCGCTGGGCGACCATGGCCACGAACGCGGCCGGCGTCGACAGCCCGTGCGGGTAGCTGAACGCGTTGTCGGTGCCCGACGAGTTGTCCTGGGCGGCGAGACCGGCGTTGACCTGACCGAAGCGCATGCCCGACCGCTCGTTGAAGGCACGATAGGCGACCACGACATCGGCGACGCCGGTCGCGACGGCCATCGCGGCCTGCTGGACCGTCGAGCACGCCGCACCGCCGCCGTAGTGGATGCGCGAGAAGTACGTCAGGTCACCGATTCCCGCGGCACGGGCGACGGCGATCTCGGTGTTGGTGTCCATGGTGAACGAGACCAGACCGTCGACCTCGGACGGCTCGAGCCCCGCGTCGGCGATCGCGGCCCCGACCGCCTCAGCGGCCAGACGCAGTTCGCTGCGACCGGAGTTCTTGGAGAAGTCCGTGGCGCCGATCCCGACGATCGCGGCGGCGCCGGACAGCGACGTGCTCATGCGCTGCCCCGCGCGGTGTGGTCCAGGACGACGGTCACCTGCGAGGTGACGTGCTTACCCAGTGCGTTCGTGCCGACGACGTCGACCGTCGCGACACCGTCGGCGACGGCGCTGACCGTCCCCGCGAACGTGAGCGTGTCGTAGGCGTACCACGGGACGCCGAGGCGCAGCGTGATCGACCGGATCTGCGCCCGCTGTCCGGCCCAGTCGGTGACGTAGCGTCCGACCAGCCCGGTGTCGGTGAGGATGTTGACGAAGATGTCCTTGGACCCCTTGCTCTGCGCGAGGTCTCGGTCGTGGTGGACGTCCTGGAAGTCGCGGGTGGCCAGCGCCGTCGAGACGATGAAGGTCGGCGTCGCCTCGATGACCAGCGACGGCAGGGTGTCGCCGACGACCGCGCCGGGCGGCGTGCGGGGCGGGGCCACGGGGGCGGTCATGTCGTCACACCTTTCGAGTCGGCGGGTTGCCAGGCGTAGAGGGTCCAGGGATCGCCGGTTCCGGGGACGGTGGCGTCGGGATCAGCTGGGAAGTCCAGGAACTCGACCACGACCGGCATCCCGATGGCGACCTCGGCGGGGTCGACGCCGCGGAGCTGTCCGAGCATGCGGACGCCCTCGTCGAGTTCGACCAGCGCGATGACGAACGGGAGGGTCCGGCCGGGCACGCGCGGGGCGTGGTGCACCACGAAGCTGTAGACGGTGCCCGTCCCGGCCGCGACCTGATAGTCGGTGGTCTCGGAATGGTGCTTCCACAGCGCGGGAACCGGCGGGTGGACCAGGGTTCCGTCGGGCCGACGCTGGATGCGAAGTTCGCGATCGGCCACCCCGGCCCAGAAGAACGCGGTGTCGCGAGATGCACTGGGCCGCATCATCGCGCCGGCGTCGAGATCGTCGGTGGGGGCACCCGCCGACGACGTGACGCCGGGGGCTGCGGCCGACTCGGCCGACTCGGTGGGCGGCCGGAATTTGAGGATGCGGAAGTTCATCTCGGCGACGACCTCGTCGCCGACGGTCCAGACGTTGCGGGTCGTGAAGAACCATCCCTCACCGAGTCCGGTGGTCTTGGGACCGACCACGTCGAGCAACTCCGACGAGATCGCGACATGCTCCCCCGGTCGGGTGTAGCGGTGATAGGTCGAATCACAGTTGGTGGCGACGACCGAGGTGTACCCGGCGTCGTCGAAGATCTGTGAGACCGCGCCCAGCGGGTCGTCGTCGGACCGCGCGCCGTGCAGGCCACGCATTGTCCACACCTGCGCCATTGCGGGCGGGGCGACGACGCCGTCCCAGCCGGCGGCGCGCGCAGCGGCGTCATCCCGGTAGATCGGGTTCCCGTCCCCGATCGCCTCGGTCCAGTTGGCGATCATCGGCCCGTTGATCGGGTCACGTCCGGGCACCGGAGCACTGGCGCCACCGGCCCGGACCGCGTCGGTCGCGCTGCGGATCCGGTCGGCCGTGGTCGCCACGGTCTGATCCACGCTCATCGCGGTGCGCGCGGGAGTCCGAGGCCCGAGGTCGCGATCATGTCCCGCATGACCTCGTTCACGCCGCCGCCGAATGTGATGACCACGTTGCGTTTGGCCTGTGCGTCGAACCAGCGGATGAGGTCCGCGGTGTCCGGGTCGGCGAGATCGCCGAAGCGGCCGATGATCTCGTCGATCAGACGGCCGATGCGCTGCACCCGCTCGGTGGCGAACACCTTGGTGGCCGCGGCGTCGGCCATGGAGATCGACTCGTTGCCCGACGACGACACCTGCCAGTTCAGCAGTTCGTTGATGCGGGTGTACGCCGCGATCTCGGCGAGCGCCCTGCGCACATCGGGGTTCTTCGCGGGCACGGTGCCGTCGGCGGCCGGGCGCTGTGCCCACGCGGTGATGCGCGACAGGAGTCCGTCCATCCGTCCCGCGGGGCCGAGCATGACGCGCTCGTGGTTGAGCTGGGTGGTCAGCAACCGCCAGCCGAGGTTCTCCTCGCCGACCAGCATGCCGACCGGGACGCGGACGTCGTTGTAGTACGTCGCGTTGACGTGATGTGCGCGGTCGGCGGTGATGATCGGGGTCCAGCTGTAGCCGGGGTCGGTGGTGTCCACGATGAGCATCGAGATGCCCTTGTGCTTGGGCGCGTCCTTGTCGGTGCGGCACGCGAGCCACACGTAGTCGGCGTCGTGACCGCCTGTGGTCCACAGCTTCTGACCGTTGACGACGTACTCGTCGCCGTGCCGGACCGCAGATGTCTTCAACGACGCGAGGTCGGTGCCGGCCTCGGGTTCGCTGTAGCCGATCGCGAAGTGCACCTCGCCCGCCAGGATCGCGGGCAGGAACTTCTGCTTCTGCTCGTCGGTGCCGTGCACCTGCAGTGTGGGGCCGACGGTCTGCAGGGTGACCGCGGGCAGCGGTACGTCGGCGCGCGCGGCCTCGTTGACGAAGATCTGCTGCTCGATGTCACCGAAGCCCTTGCCGCCGTACTCTTTCGGCCACCCGACGCCGAGCCGGCCATCGCTGCCCATTTGGCGGATCACCTTGCGGTACGTCGGGCCGTGTCGCTCGGTCAGCATCGCCGCCTGGTCCTCGGGCGAGATCAGCGTCGAGAAGTATTCGCGCAGCTCGGCTTTGAGGGCCTTCTGCTCGGGTGTGAGGTCGATGAACATCGATCTAGTACTCCTGGCCGGTCGAGTCCGCCAGCTCGTCGAGAGTGGCGGTGGCCCCACCGACGATGCGGGCGAGGTCCTTGATGATCGAGTAGTAGCGGTGCAGCGGGTAGGTGATGTCCACCCCGACACCGCCGTGCAGGTGCGTCATGGTGCGCAGGGTCGTCGGCATCTCGGCGGCGAGCCAGTAGGTGGCGATCGACAGGTCGCGATCGGCGTCGAGGCCCTCGGCCAGACGCCACGCCGCCGACGTCACCGCCAGGTTCATCGACCGTCCGATGACGTAGATGTCGGCGATCTGCTGGGTGACGGCCTGGAAGGTGCCGATGGGCTTGCCGAACTGGTTGCGGTTGCTGACGTGGTCGGCGGTGATGCGCAGCGCGCCGGCGAGGATCCCGTCGGCGTAGGCGGCCAAACCCAGTCGGTAGAGGTCCCGCAGCGTCCGACCGTCGCGCGACACCAGCGCGGCGTCGTCGACGGCGACATCCTCGAGGCGGACGGTGTACTCGCCCCACCGCGATGACGCCGGGGTGCGGGTGATCGACACCCCGTCGGCGGCCGCGTCGACCAGCACCACGCCGGAGTCGGTGGTGACGAGCAGCGCCGCGGCGCCCTCGG
This sequence comes from Williamsia maris, assembly GCF_024171815.1. Taxonomy (GTDB): domain Bacteria; phylum Actinomycetota; class Actinomycetes; order Mycobacteriales; family Mycobacteriaceae; genus Williamsia_A; species Williamsia_A maris. The sequence continues at coordinate 1,070,925 of NZ_JAMTCJ010000001.1, forward strand.
CATGCAGGACTGCGGTCTTGGTACCGGTGAGCCGGCCGCCCGAGAGCGACGTGTGCGGCGCCGTGGTCAGCGCTGCCCCGGGTTCTCCGATCGCGATGGCGACGTGGCCGCCGGCGACGATGGTCTCGGCGAGACGATCGAGAGCGGGCGACGATTCGCGGATCACCAGCCCGGCGACCAGGGTGCCGATCGCCGGGGTGACGCCTGCCGATTCACCGAGCCGGGCGAACAGCGGGAGCAGCCCCAGGATGCCGACGGTGTCGCCGCCGCGATCCTCGGGCAGCGGCAGCGCGACGACCCCGGACTCGACCATCGACGACCACAGGGGCGTCTCGAAGCCGCCGGGTGAGTCGAACCGCTCGTCCCACACCGCGGTGTGTCGTCCGACCAGGTCAGTGGCGACGTCGCTGACCGCCTGGGCCGTGCTGTCCAGGGTGAAATCCACGCCGGGACACCTCCTCGTCGAAGCCGTTTCTAGAACCTGTTCTAGTTGTATCAGAGATCGCGACGGTGTCGATAGCCCGAGGCCCGGCCTCAGCGCGGTAGGCCGAGGATTCGCTCGGCTGCGGCGGTCGCGAGGACCTGGGTCGTACCGCCGGCGATGGTCAGACAGCGGTTGCGCAGGAACAGGTCGGCCGCGTCGGACGTGGCGAGACCTGCGAGACCGAGAACCGACAGCGCGAACTCCGGCACGTCCTGTCGGTGCCGCGCACCGATCAGTTTGCGGACGCTCGAGACCGCGCCCGGATCGTGTCCGGCCATGCTCCGCAGGACCGACTGCGCATCCATCACCCGACCGATCTGCGCCTGCACACACAACGCGCCCAGGGCGTCGAGGTCGACCGGTCCGAGGTCGGTGTGCGACGCCGCGATCTGGCCGAGGAGGGACTCCATCTCGGCGCCCAGTCCCGAGCCACCCATGGCCACGCGTTCGTTCGCCAGCGTCGTGCGGGCCAGTCGCCAGCCGCCGTTCTGCTCGCCGACGAGGCAGTCGTCGGGAACGAACACGTCGTCGAGGAAGACCTCGTTGAACAGGGCGTTGCCGGTGATCTCCCGCAGCGGCCGGACGTCGATGCCGGAGCTGGTCATGTCGACGAGGAAATAGCTGATGCCCTTGTGTTTCGGCACGTCGGTGTCGGTGCGGGCGAGGCAGATGGCCCAGTCGGCGGTGTGCGCGGCCGAGGTCCACACCTTTTGCCCACGTAGTGTCCATCCGCCGTCGACCCGGGTGGCCCGGGTGCGCAGCGAGGCGAGGTCCGACCCGGCCTCCGGCTCGGAGAACAGCTGGCACCAGGACACGTCCCCGGCCAGTGTCGCTGCGACGAACCGCTCACGCTGCGCGTCGGTGCCGTGTTCGAGAATCGTCGGGATCGCCCAAGCGCCGATCACCAGGTCGGGTCGGGAGACGCCGGCCCGGTCGAGTTCGGCGTCGATCAGCAGTTGCAGCGCGGCACCGGCGCCGAGTCCGTAGGGCGCGGGCCAGTGCGGCGTCAGATATCCGGCGTCGACGAGCGCACGCCGCGTGTCCGGGGCGGCGGCAATCTGTTGGCAGGTGGTCCGGACGGTCGCGCGATCGTCGTCCACGCCGGAGAGGTCGATGTCGATGCTCCGCCGCGTCCCACCCAGGACGGCTCGGGCGGTCGCCGCACGCCACGGCGTGGTACCGCCGAGTTGGGCCCGCAGCGACAGCGCGAGGCGGAGGTAGAGGTGCGCGGCGTGGTCGAACGTGAACCCGATGCCGCCGAGGATCTGGATGCAGTCCTTTGCGTTGGCCACGGCGAGGTCGCCGACGGCCGCGGCCGCCACCGCCGTCGACAGCGCGATCTGGACGTCATCGGGGTCCGACGCGGCGGCGTACTCGGCCACCGCATGGGCGACGTCCCACGCGGCTGCGCTCATCTGCTCGCTGCGGCAGAGCATCTCGGCGCAGATGTGCTTGACGGCCTGGAACGAGCCGATCGGCGACCCGAACTGCTCGCGGACCTTGGCGTACCCGACCGCGGTGTCGAGCGCCCACCGGGTCACCCCGGAGGCCTGCGCGGCCAGACCCGCGACGAGCGCACCGCGCACGAGGACGTCGGCCGCGTCGAGGATCTGGTGGTCGGCCACCCCGACACCGCGGAGCGACACCGAGCTCACGGCATTGGTGCCGTCGACCGTGTCCGACGCCTTCACCTCGACACCCGGCGCAGCCGCGTCGACGACCGCCCACCGACGGGAGCCCTCGATGTCGACCGATACGAGCAGCAGCCCGTTCGCGGTGTGTCCGACCACGGTCTGCGCCTCGGCGTCGGCGACGATGCCGTCGCCATCGGTGCGCCGGCCCACCGCGATCGGTGTCGCGTCCGGCACCAGCCCGGCCGGGGCGAGTGCGCAGGTCCGGTCGCCGGACATCAACGCGGTCGCGAGCTCGTGCGCCGCGCCGGCCCCCGACCGGCTGAGAAGATGCGTCGCGATCGCCGTCGACACCAGCGGACCGGGGATCAGATCGCGCCCGCATTCCTCGAGCATCACCGCCAGGTCGACGAATCCGAGGTCGAGACCGCCGCGCTCGTCCGGTGCGGTGGCCGCGAAGAGACCGAGGTCGGCCACGCCGGGCAGCACGGCCGACCGTGCGTCGGATGGGTCGTCGCCGGCCTGCTGGTCGAGACTGCGGCGCACCACGTCGACGACCCCGGAATGGCGCGCCCAGCGCCCGATGGCGTCGGCGAACGTCGTCTGATCTTCCGTGCTGGCAATCGTCATGACTCCGGCGACCTCACTCATTTCCGCGTGCGGGCAAAGTAGAACCTGTTCTAATTATGCCTGTCGGTGACGGATACGGGTAGTCGGGTACTCGGGATGTCAACTCGTCGACCCGAGGCGGCGCGGCATATCGTGGACAAATCGGTTTTGCGGCAGCACCGCGACGGGGTCACCCGAGCGGAGCGCGGAAGTAAGGAAGTGACCATGGCCACCCCCGCGACACCCGGCGGCTCGGTGCCCACCGTGGGCGTGACCACCGACCCGGATCTGGGGTCCAACGCGCAACGGGAACGCCGTCGTCGGATCCTGGACTCGACGTTGGCCCTGGCCTCGAAGGGCGGATACGACGCCGTGCAGATGCGCGCCGTCGCCGACAAGGCCGACGTCGCCGTCGGTACCCTCTATCGCTATTTCCCGTCGAAGGTGCACCTGCTGGTGACGGCGCTGGCGCGCGAGCTCGAACGCGTCGAGTCGCGGGCCGACCGCTCACGACTGCAGGGCGACACCGCGCTGGAACGACTGCGCAGCGTCCTCGACCTGATCACCCTCGCGATGCAGCGCGACCCGTTGCTGACCGAGGCGATGACGCGGGCGTTCATGTTCGCCGACGCCTCGGCGGCCACCGAGGTCGACGCTGTCGCCGCGGTCATCGATCGCCTCCTCGCAGGCGCGATGGTCACCGGAGAGCCCAGCGACGAGGACCTCAAGATTGCACGCGTCATCTCCGACGTGTGGATGTCGAACCTGGTGCAGTGGCTGACCCGCCGCGCCTCGGCGACCGACGTCACCAACCGCCTCGAGCTGACCATCGAACTGCTGCTGGCCGGACGCGAGTCCCGTAGCTGAGTAGTTTCACGCTGTCGAGGACGGCTGCGGGTTCATAGGTTCATCGACATGACCTACTACCAGCCGTTCCCCGCGCCACAGGCACCGTTCGTGCCGGTACGTCGATCGCACACCGCCGACGTCGTCGTGACGTCGATGCTCATCACGACCTACCTCGGCGGCTTTCTGCTCGTCGCCTTCTTCAGCATGTTCTGGGTGATGGCGACCGACTCCTGCGGCTACCAGACATGCAACTACGACAACCTCACCTGGGCGTACGTCCTGACCGACCTCGTCGGCGGCCTCGTCCTGCTGTCGACCTCGATCGCGGCGATCGTGTTGATGGTCCGCAAGCACATCGCGTTCTGGGTTCCCCTGCTCGGGATGGCGATCCAGCTCGTCTTGCTCGTGATCTCGTTCGGCCTGCTCGACAGCATCGTCTCCTGACAGTGCCGGCGATCAGCGGACGAGGCGCTGGGCGATCCGGCCGTACGCCGCGCCGAGGGGCTGCGGGTCGTCGTGGATCTTCGACGGGAACCACCGGCAGACGTCCACGCACAGCGACGAGATGGCCAGGACCACGTCGTCGACATCGTCGACGGAGAACTCGCCACAGTCTTTGCCCGCCTGCACGATCGAGGTGAGTACCGCGACCGTGTCGCGACGGATCGCGGTGATCGTCCGGTAGTGCACCGGGGTCAGCGCAGCCAGCTCGTACTGCACGACCCGGGCCAGTTGATGGAACTCCGCCTGCCAGGTCGCGAACGCCGAGACCACCGACGTCAACCGATCCAGAACGGGCGACTCGGGGTCGTCGGCGTCGCGCAGCGCCGCCAGGACAGCCCGGTGTCCGTCGAGGGCGATGGCGTAGAGCAGTTCCTCCTTGGAGCGGAAGTGCGGGTACATCGCGGTCGCGCTCATGTTGAGACGCTTGGTGATCTGCCGCGTCGAACTGCCCGCGTACCCCGACTCGGCGAAGGCCTCGATCGCGGCGCGTCGGATGCGGTCCGCGGCGGCGGAGTCGCCGACGGTGGTCCCGGTGGTCATCACCACTCCCCTGCGCGATTCGTACGTGACCGTTGACGGCGTCACGGTCTGGGGAGCATCATAAGCGGGCGCTCATTTGTTAGCGAGTGCTCATTCGCAGAACTCGTCGCCCCCGCGGTGCGAGACGCACTGCCGCCCCGATCGAGGAGAACCATGGCCGCCCCGCTGTCCCGCCGCGACGTCGACTTCCTGCTGTTCGAGTGGCTGAATGTCGCCGCCCTGACGACCCGTGAGCGTTTCACCGAGCACTCCCGCGAGACGTTCGACGACGTCCTCGACCTCAGTGCCGACATCGCGACCAAGATGTTCGCCACTCACAACAAGAAGGGCGATCAGAACGAGCCGTACGTCGGCTCCGACGGCAAGGTCGTCCTGATCGACGAGGTGCAGGCCGCTCTCGACGAGTTCACCAAGTCCGGCCTCATGGCCGGTTCGTTCGACGAGTCCGTCGGCGGACTGCAGCTGCCCAACGTGATCAGCCGCGCCGCGCTGGCGTGGTTCCAGGCCGCGAACCCGTCGACGTCGACCTACCCGTTCCTCACCGTCGGCAACGCAAACCTGTTGGTCGAGTACGGCACCCAGGAGCAGATCGACACCTGGGTCCGCCCGATGGTTGAGGGGCGCTTCTACGGCACCATGTGCCTGTCCGAGCCGCAGGCCGGTTCGACCCTCGCCGACATCACCACCAAGGCGATCCCCGCCGACGACGGCAGCTACCGGATCACCGGTACGAAGATGTGGATCTCGGCCGGTGAGCACGAACTGAGCGAGAACATCGTCCACCTCGTCCTGGCCAAGACGCCCGGCGGACCTCCCGGGGTCAAGGGCATCTCGCTGCTGATCGTGCCGAAGTACCTCTCCGACGGCACCCGCAACGACGTCGCGCTCGTGGGCCTCAACCACAAGATGGGCAACCGCGGAACGACCAACACGCTCCTCAACTTCGGCGACGGAACGCACTCTCCCGCGGCCGAGAAGGGCGCCGTCGGCTATCTCGTCGGCGAGGAGCACCACGGCCTGATGTACATGTTCCACATGATGAACGAGGCCCGTATCGGCGTCGGATTCCTCGCCACCGCAATCGGTTACGCCGGTTATCTGGCCTCGCTGGAGTACGCCAAGGTGCGCACCCAGGGCCGGCCGCTGGACAACAAGGACCCCAGTTCGCCCGCGATCCCGATCATCGAACACGCCGATGTCCGTCGCATGCTGCTGGCCCAGAAGTCCTATGTCGAAGGCGCTCTCGCCCTCGGCCTGTACTGCGCGCAGCTCGTCGACGAGGAGCAGACCACCACCGGCGCCGAGCGCGACCGTGCTCACCTGCTGCTCGAGGTGCTCACCCCGATCGCGAAGAGTTGGCCGTCGCAGTGGTGCCTCGAGGCCAACAGCCTGGCCATCCAGGTGCTCGGCGGCTACGGCTACACCAAGGAATTCGACGTCGAGCAGTACTACCGCGACAACCGCCTGAACCCCATTCACGAAGGCGCACACGGCATCCACGGCCTCGACCTGCTGGGGCGCAAGGTCGTCATGCAGGGCGGCGCAGGACTCACGCTGCTGGCCGAGACGATCACGGCGACCATCGATCGCGCCGAGTCGGCCGGTCCGGCGGCAGCGGGGTACGCGGCGGATCTGCGCGGCGCGGTCGATCGGCTGACCGAGGTCACCGTCGCACTGTGGTCGGCCGGCGATCCGGCCACCACGCTGGCGAACTCGACGGTCTACCTCGAGGCGACCGGACACGTTGTCCTCGCCTGGATCTGGCTGGAGCAGCTGCTCGCGGTCGGAGACAGCACCGGCGATTTCTACGACGGCAAGCGTGCTGCGGCGCAGTACTTCTTCCGCTACGAGCTCCCGAAGACCGGCCCGCAGTTCGACCTGCTGGCCTCTCTCGACCGCACCACATTGGACCTCGAGCCGGCCTGGTTCTGACACTCCGCGATGACTGTGTGGAAACACGCTTCCGCACCGTCCGCGCCCTAGAACTCACGCACCACTGACAAAAAAGCCGCCGACAATGCGGAACCGGGACATCGAGTGTGCGCCGTTCACGACGTCCCTCACGCCAAGCGCACAGCACACTCGATGGCCCGTTTCCACACAGTCAGCACAAGACTGAACCCCCACACACACCTCGCTGACTGTGTGGAAACACGCGTCGAGTGTGCTCACAACGGACCGCGAGCTCCGTCGCAAACAACGCACACTCGACGCGGGGCTTCCGCACCGTCAGCGTCCTGAAACGCACCCCACGCTCACGAAAAAGCCGCCGACAGTGCGGAACCGGGGCATCGAGTGTGCGCCGTCCTCAGACGTCCCCTCACACCACGCGCACAGCACACTCGATGGCCCGTTTCCACACAGTCAGCACAAGACAACCCGCACCACCGCTGGCTGTATGGGAACCCACACCTACGGCAGAAGGGACGCAACCGAAACGGTTGCGTCCCTTCTGTGTCGATCAGATCAGACCGAGCAGCTGACTACTCGGCGCTCTTGGCCAGCTCCACCGGGGTGTCGGGGAGCTCGACGGGCTTCTTCGATCCGACGAAGGTGAACTTCGCCTCGTCGCCGTCGCCTTCGCCGTCCCAGTTCTCCACGTCGACCAGGATGATCTGGCCGGCGGTGATGTCGTTGAACAGGATCTTCTCCGACAGCGCATCTTCGATCTCGCGCTGAATGGTGCGACGCAACGGCCGTGCACCCAGCACCGGATCGAACCCACGCTTGGCCAACAGGCTCTTGGCCTTGTCGGTGACCTCGAGGGCCATGTCCTTGTTCTTCAGCGCACCCTCGACGCGGTTCAGCATGAGGTCGACCATCGAGATGATCTCGTCCTTGGTCAGCTGATGGAACACGACGATGTCGTCGATGCGGTTGAGGAACTCCGGGCGGAAATGTTTCTTCAGCTCGTCGTTGACCTTCTGCTTCATCCGCTCGTAGTTCGAGCCGGAACCCTCACCCGAGGTGAAGCCCAGTCCGACCGCCTTGGAGATGTCGGCGGTACCGAGGTTGGAGGTGAAGATCAACACGGTGTTCTTGAAGTCGACCGTGCGACCCTGACCGTCGGTGAGACGGCCGTCCTCCAACACCTGCAGCAGCGTGTTGTAGATCTCCGAGTGCGCCTTCTCGATCTCGTCGAACAACACCACCGAGAACGGCTTGCGGCGGACCTTCTCGGTCAGCTGGCCACCCTCTTCGTAGCCGACGTACCCGGGAGGAGCACCGAACAGCCGCGATGCGGTGAAGCGGTCGTGGAACTCGCCCATGTCGATCTGGATGAGCGCGTCGTCCTCGCCGAACAGGAAGTTCGCGAGGGCCTTCGACAGCTCGGTCTTACCGACACCGGACGGGCCGGCGAAGATGAACGAGCCCGACGGACGCTTGGGGTCCTTCAGACCGGCACGCGTACGACGGATCGCCTTCGACACGGCCTTGACCGCCTCGACCTGACCGATGATCCGCTTGTGCAGCTCGTCCTCCATGCGGAGCAGACGAGTGGTCTCCTCCTCGGTGAGCTTGAAGACGGGGATGCCGGTCCAGTTGCCCAGCACCTCGGCGATCTGCTCGTCGTCGACCTCGGCCACGACGTCCATGTCACCGCTGCGCCACTGCTTCTCGCGCTCGGCACGCTCGACGACGAGCTGCTTCTCCTTGTCGCGCAGGTTCGCGGCCTTCTCGAAGTCCTGGGCGTCGATCGCCGATTCCTTCTCCTTGCGCGCGCCGGCGATCTTGTCGTCGAACTCGCGCAGGTCCGGCGGCGCGGTCATCCGACGGATGCGCATTCGCGCGCCCGCCTCGTCGATGAGGTCGATCGCCTTGTCCGGCAGGAAGCGGTCGTTGATGTACCGGTCGGCCAGGGTGGCCGCGGCCACCAGCGCACCGTCGGTGATCGAGACGCGGTGGTGCGACTCGTACCGATCGCGCAGGCCCTTGAGGATCTCGATGGTGTGCTCGACCGAGGGCTCGCCGACCTGGACCGGCTGGAAACGACGCTCGAGGGCGGCGTCCTTCTCGATGTACTTGCGGTACTCGTCGAGCGTGGTGGCACCGATGGTCTGCAGCTCGCCACGAGCCAACTTCGGCTTGAGGATCGAGGCGGCGTCGATCGCGCCCTCGGCGGCACCCGCGCCGACAAGCGTGTGCAGCTCGTCGATGAACAGGATGATGTCGCCGCGGGTGTTGATCTCCTTGAGGACCTTCTTCAGGCGCTCCTCGAAGTCACCGCGGTAGCGGCTACCGGCGACCAGCGAACCGAGGTCGAGGGTGTAGAGCTGCTTGTCCTTGAGTGTCTCGGGGACGTTGCCGGACACGATGGCCTGCGCGAGTCCCTCGACGACGGCGGTCTTGCCGACGCCGGGCTCACCGATGAGGACCGGGTTGTTCTTGGTGCGCCGTGAGAGCACCTGCATGACCCGCTCGATCTCCTTCTCGCGCCCGATGACCGGGTCGAGCTTGGCGTCGGCGGCCGCGGCGGTCAGGTTGCGACCGAACTGGTCGAGGACCAGCGAGGTCGACGGGGTGCCCGACTCGGAGCTGCGTCCGCCGGTACCGGCTTCCTGCGGCTCCTTGCCCTGGTAGCCCGAGAGCAGCTGGATGACCTGCTGGCGGACACGGTTGAGGTCGGCGCCCAGCTTCACCAGGACCTGGGCGGCGACGCCCTCGCCCTCGCGGATCAGGCCGAGCAGGATGTGCTCGGTGCCGATGTAGTTGTGGCCGAGCTGCAGCGCCTCACGCAGCGAGAGCTCGAGGACCTTCTTGGCACGCGGCGTGAAGGGGATGTGGCCCGACGGTGCCTGCTGGCCCTGGCCGATGATCTCCTCGACCTGGCTGCGCACACCTTCGAGTGAGATGCCGAGGGACTCGAGCGACTTGGCCGCGACTCCCTCGCCCTCGTGGATGAGGCCGAGCAGGATGTGCTCGGTGCCGATGTAGTTGTGATTGAGCATCCGCGCCTCTTCTTGGGCGAGGACGACAACCCGGCGTGCGCGATCGGTGAACCGTTCGAACATTGTTCTCCCTTTACTGACAACGAGATCGACCTGGACACTCAGGTCGGTCCCTGGTGGGCCCACGGCCACCGAGATGATTCGTCACGTGGGGTGGCGAAAGACGTCGGCGGCAGCCTTGCCACCACTGTAGTGGCCGCAGGTCAACTCCTCGCGGGTAACTCCGCCTCGTCGACGGTTGAAGGCCGCAGATCGCGGCCGTATCCATCACAACGTCGCAGCACCCGGGGATCTTCGCCGATGCCCTACGCCGTCAGCGAACGCGCCGGATTTGCGCTCATCCTGCGGGCAAGGCCCCGACCGGGCGCTCGGGTGGACCGCGGGAGCGGCGTCGGCGAACTCCGACATCTCGCGGCCGATCAGGTGGTAGAGCTGAGGAGATCGAGAGGAGGGGTTCAGCGCCATGCCCGAGATCACGCTCCCCGAGGGGACCATCGCCTACCGCGTCGTCGGCCCGCAGGACTCGACGCATCCGACGGTGCTGTTCGTCCACGGGATCCTGGTGGACAACCGCCTGTGGACGGTAGTGGCCGATCAACTCGCCGAGCGCGGCTACCGATGCGTTCTCCCGACACTGCCCCTCGGCTCGCACACGATCCCACTCGACGCCGGCGTGAGTCCGACCCCGCGGACGCTGGCCCGGATGGTCCGCGACCTCATCGTCGAGCTCGACCTCGGCGAGGTGACGCTGGTCGGCTGCGACACCGGCGGCGCGCTGTGTCAGTTCGTCATCGACGAGTACCCGGACCTCGTCGGTCGTCTGGTGTTGACCAACTGCGACGCCTTCGACCGGTTCCCGCCGACGCCGTTCAAGCAGGTGTTCGCATTGATGCGGGGCCCGCGGACGGTGCGTGCACTGATGACCACGATGCGCTCGACGATCCTGCGGCACAGCCCGCTGGGCTTCGGGCTGTTGGTCTCGCGGGCGGGCACGGAGCTGACCCGGTCCTGGACGGAGCCGAGCCGCACCGATCCCCTCGTCGGCCGCGACCTGGTCGGACTGTTACGCGCGATCCGGCCCGCCGACCTGCTCGAGGTGAGCAACCGGCTACCGCGCTTCGACAAACCGGTCACGCTGGTCTGGGGTCAGAACGACCGTTCCTTCACCCCGCGACTCGGTCGTCGGCTGGCCGACCGTTTCCCGGATTCGACCTATGTCGCGGTGCCGGGGGCGCGGACATTCGTCGCGATCGACGAGCCGGACGCCGTCAGCAGCGCGATCGAGTCGATCTCACATCGACCCTCACGCCGCGGTTAGTTCAGTCGCGGGGCGGGCGATCGTCATAGCGCTGTCGGGCCGACATGACCTCGGGCACCGCGGCCTCGACCTGGTGGATCAGGCCCTCGACCGATGCGGCGACCGCACGGCCGAGGTCGGTGAGTGAGTACTCGACGCGCGGGGGGATGCTCTGCAGCACCGTACGGGTGACGAAGCCGTCGCGTTCGAGGGTCTGCAGCGTCTGCGACAGCATCCGCTCGCTGACCCCGTCGACCCGGCGCCGCAGGGCGTTGAAGCGGTAGTCACCCTCGGTCAGGGCCATCAAGGCGAGCAGACCCCATCGGCTCGTGAGGTTCTGGAGAACGTCGCGCGAACCGCAGTTGCGCGCGAAGACGTCGGCCTCGAGGAAGGCGTCCTGCGCAGCTGACTCGTCCGGCGACATGGTGCGATCGTACCCCACCAACGGCAGGCGCTGGCTCCAACAGTTGCACTGCACTAAAAGTAAGTGCTATCACTGTTGTGAGCGCAGCGGGCATCTCGGTCCGCGCGCCGGGACGAAAGAGGACGCAATGACCATCTACGGAGTCACCGGGGCCACCGGACAGCTCGGCCGCCTGGCCGTCGACGACCTCATCGAGCGGGGCACACCGGCCGGCGACATCGTCGCCATCGTGCGTGACGAGGCCAAGGCGAGCGGTCTCGCAGATCACGGTGTCGTCGTGCGGGTCGCCGACTACGCCGACACCGCCGCACTCACCACGGCCTTCGCCGGCGTCGACCGCCTGCTGTTCATCTCGGGCTCCGAGGTGGGCTCGCGCGTCGCGCAGCACTCGTCCGTCGTCGACGCAGCGGTCGCCGCGCAGGTCGGACTCGTCGCGTACACCAGCATCCTCGAGGCCGACACGAGCGGACTCTCACTGGCCGCCGAGCACGTCGCCACCGAGAAGGCCCTGGCGGACAGCGGCCTCCCCCACATCCTGCTGCGCAACGGCTGGTACTCGGAGAACTACGCGGCGTCACTGCAGCCGACCATCGACGGCGGCGTCCTCTACGGTGCCGCCGGCGAGGGGCGCGTCGCTCCGGCGACCCGACCCGACTTCGCAGGCGCAGCGGTGGCGGCCCTCCTCGCGGGGCGTCCCGGGGTGTTCGAGCTCGTGGGTACCGAGCACCTGACCTACGCCGACATCGCGGCCGTCATCGCCGACATCGCGGGGACACCCGTCCGGTACCAGGACCTCTCGACCGACGACTACGCCGCCGCATTGACGCAGGCGGGGGTACCCGAGCCGATGCCGGCCGTCCTGGCCGACTCCGACGCCGGGATCGCGCGTGGCGAACTGGACTCGACGTCCACCGACCTCGCCGATCTGCTCGGTCGGCCGTCCACCCCGTTCGCCGATGTCATCCGGGCTGCGCTGGCCTAGCCCCAAAGTTTCTCGGCCCCAGAGTTCCTCGGCCCCGGGGTTCCTCAGAACAGGCGACGCACCGCGTCGGCGAAGAGGCTGGGCAGTTCCTGGGGCGGGTTGTGGCCGCAGTCGATCGGACGGACGTCGACGAGGTCGGTGAAGTGCGCCTCGTGGTCGCCGGTCCCCGACAGTGATGCGATCGGGTCCTCGGTGGGTTCCAGGACAACCGTCGGGACACCGATGGGTCGTCGGTGCGTGATCTCGTCCTCGGTGGCCGCGTAGGCGGGGTCACCGTCGACGAGTCCGTACCGGTGCCGATATGAGTGGACCACCACGTCGACGAAGTCCGGGTTGTCGAACGACGGTGCGGTGGCGGCGAACTCGGAGTCACCGAACCGCCATGTCGGGGACCACTCCGTCCACAGCAGCTGCGCGAACTCGGCGCGGTACTCGGCCAGGCCGGCGCGACCACGTTCGGAGTGCAGGTAGTACTGGTACCAGGCGCGCCGGTCGAGGTGCGGCGGTGCCGGCGTCGCGGACGCGGCGATGTCCTGGACGTTGTATCCGCCGACGGTCGCCAACCCCGACACCAGGTCCGGCCACAGCAACGACACCAGGCACGCGGCCCGACCACCCCAGTCGAACCCTGCGACCACCGGCCGTTCCAGGTCCATCGCGATGATGAGCTCCCGGAGGTCATGGGCCAACGCGGCCTGCTGACCCGACCGCACGGTGGTGGACGAGACGAACCGGGTCGGGCCGTAGCCGCGCAGGTAGGGCACGACCACGTCGGCACCCGACGCGACCAGCAGAGCGACGACGTCGTCGAAGCACCGCGGGTCGTACGGGAACCCGTGGGCCAGCACGACCGGACGCCCGCCGGGATCGCCGTGCCGCTCGATCGCGACGTCGAGGACACCTGCTCGTACCGTTGCTGACTCCACGGCCCCATTCTGCCCATCACGCGCTCGACGAGACGACCAGACCGGTGGCGAGGGCGGTGAACGCGGCGGTGTGCAGGGCGGCGCGCACGAGATTCCACCGCACCCAGGAGTTCTCGAACGCCGCTCGAGCGGCGTCCGGATCGGTGGCGGCCGCCAGCCGGTCGTTCAACGGGATGTTGAACGCGACCGTCACGATCAGCCCGACGAGATAGAGCACGGCCGCCGTGATCACCCAGGGCGCGATCGCGTGGTGCCGGCACAACCAGGCGGCTGTACCGGTGACGACCAGACCGCCGAAGAAGAGCAGCAGGAACACCGGGTTGACGATGGCGACGTTGATCTTCTGCATCGCCGTGACCAGCGTGCGCGCATCGGCGCGATGCAGACCCGGCATCACCGCGTAGGCGAAGGCGCAGAACAGGCCTGCGATGAGTCCGGTGCTGGTGACGCCGAGGACGAGGACGGTCTGGCGGAATGCGGTCATGGGTTTCAGTCAAGCCGCCCGGACATGGACAGAACATGGTTTGTCGGCTCGATTTCATGTTCAATCGTCCACATGGACGCGCTGTCCGGCCTGCTCGACGGGCCCCGTGCACACACCCCGTTCCTGCTGCGGGTGGTGATGGAGTCGCCGTGGGCGATCGAGGTCCGCGACGAGGCGCCGCTGACCGTGGTGGTGATGGTCGCCGGCCACATCGACATCGCCTACGCCGACGGGGCGGGTTTCCACGCCCGGGCCGGCGACGTCGTCATCCTGCGCGGGCCTGATCCGTACACCTTCGCCGACACCGCGGGCACCGACCTGACCGCGGTGATCCATCCGGACGGCGTGTGCCGCAGCGAGGTCGGCGCCGCGTTGCCCGATCACATGTCGCTCGGGGTGCGCACCTGGGGCAACGCGACCCCGGGGACCGACGGATCCGCGGTCATGTTGATCGGCACGTATGTCACCGCGGGAGAGGTCAGTTCGCGCCTGCTCGACGCGCTGGACCGCACGATCGTGATCGCCGGGGCCTCGACCGCGCTCACCGATGTGCTCGACGCCGAGATGCTGCGGGACGCACCGGGCCACGAGACGGTGGTGAACCGACTCCTCGACCTCATCCTCGTCACCAGCCTGCGCGACTGGTTCGACCGCCCCGGTGCCGCCGCCCCGCGGTGGTACACCGCGCAGTCCGATCGCGTGGTGGGCCAGGCCCTGCGACTGATCCACAACAACATCGCACACCCGTGGTCGGTGACCGGCCTGGCCTCGGCGGTCGGCGTCTCCCGCGCGGGGTTCTCGCGGCGCTTCACCGAGCTCGTCGGCGATCCGCCGATGACGTATGTGACCGACTGGCGTCTGTCGGTGGCCGCGGACCTGCTCGCCGATCCCGTCCGCACGCTCGACTCCGTCGCGCGAGAAGTGGGTTACGGCAGCGCGTTCGCGTTGAGTGCCGCCTTCAAACGCACCCGCGGGGTCAGCCCGCGCGAGTTCCGTCGATCGCTGACGGCGTGAGGCACCCGCGCGTCGCTCACACGTCGTAGGGGTCGGCCGTCACCGACGGTCGGGCCTCGCGCTGCACTCCGGCGCCCTGGACGTACGCCAGATGACCCCCGAGCGCGCCCGAGACACCTGTGACCGACAGGCCGGCCAGGGTGAGGCCGATCGCTGCGAGTCGACGCCCCTTGCGGCGCACCAGCATCGACCCCACGAGCAGGGTCATCGCCACCGAGTTCGACGACGCGTGCACGACGGCCACCCGACGTTGCGGGGCGGCGAGGGTGGTGAACTCCGCGAGTCCGGTGACCGCGGCAGGCATCGCGGCACCGAGGCCGATGAGGACCAGTCGCTGCGCGGCCAGCGGTTGCCGGAGCAGGTCGAACACCGG
Organism: Williamsia maris; assembly: GCF_024171815.1. Lineage (GTDB taxonomy): Bacteria > Actinomycetota > Actinomycetes > Mycobacteriales > Mycobacteriaceae > Williamsia_A > Williamsia_A maris. Next base: position 1,085,991 of record NZ_JAMTCJ010000001.1, read on the forward strand.
AGCCGCGGTCCACACCCCGATGGGCACGGTGACGGCGACCGGGTGCAACGGGTGGCCGAGCCAGGATCCGCGCAGTGCATCGCCGATGCCGTTGTCGAGCAGCGCCCGCAGTGGCCCGGCGATCACATCGGCGGGGGCGTCGAGGGCCGACACCCCTTCGACGGAGGCCAGTGCGCGGGTGATCGGGGACGAATGGGGTGCAGTCATGAGGGAACCTCGCCGTGTCGTGTGGGCTGTGAGACGCGTCCACCCGGGTGACTGCAGGTGCGATCGGTGATCTGAGGGTAGCGAGACACCCACGTCGCCCGCGGGGAAAACGCTCAGTCGATCGATGCCGACAGGACGGCGATGGTCGCCTCGGTCGCGGCGTCGACGATGTCCTCGATGTCGGAGACGTCGCCGCTGTCCTCGACGTGGATCGCGAGGAGTTCGCGGAGCCCGCCGACGAGGATGATCGACACGTATCGCGACACCGGCTGCGGGTGTTCGACGTGATAGGTGGGCGAGTCGAGCAGATCGGCGATCAGCGAATAGAACTCGGCCATCGACTCGCGCTGCTGAGCTCGGGCGGCCGTCCCCAGGCCGGGGGTGTCGAGGATCCAGGACAGCGTGATCGCCGGACGCGACAGCGACCCGCTGATCCAGGCCTCGATGGCCTGCCGCACCTGTTCGCGCCACGGGAGGCTGCGGTCGACAGCGGCCGTGATGTGCGCGATGAGCTCGCCGTTGACGCGCGCGAGCAGCGCGAGGAAACAGTCGTCGCGGCCGGAGAAGTGTTCGTAGAACGTGCGCCGGGACGTCCGCGCGATACGCACCACGTCGGCCACGGTCGTCGCCTTGAAGCCACGCTCGTCCACCGACGTCGCCATCGCCTCGAGCAGTCGGACGACCGTGTCGTCACCCGGCGCGGTGTCGGGGTCGGTCGGGGGCGCCATGGTGGCCAAGCCTATCGGTCAGTGCATCACCGAGATCACGTTGCCGGAGGGGTCGGTGAACCAGGCGATGTCGGGGCCCATCTGCACGCTGCGGCCGCGCATCACGCCGCGGTCGTCGCACGGCAGGCCGTCGTAACGCAGCAGCCGCACGCCCTTGGCCTCGAGGTCGTCGATCGCGGCGTCGATGTCGGGGACCGGGATGTTGAGGACCGTGAACGACGCCGGGACGTGGTCGTCCTTCGGGTACATCACGACCCGGGTCCGGCGGTCGAGGTGCAGGGCCAGCAGGCCCATCGGGTTGCGGTCCACCCGCAGCCCGAGCACGTCGGTGTAGAACGCCGCAGCCGCGTCCACGTCGCGCACCGCGAAACCGCTGAACGGGGTCATCGACGCCTCGGACGCCTCGCGCTGCATCTCCTCGTCGAAGCCGATGAGTTGCACGTAGTTGCCGTCGGGGTCGAGTGCGGTGCCGAACCACCCCGCGTCGCGGCGCTCGAGTGGGCTCAACCACCCGTAGCCGAGTTCGTCGACGCGTGCGCCGGTGGTCTGCGCGCAGTCGACCTCTGCGTTGACGATGAGCCTCGCCGCCTCGGCCGCCGGTCCGCGGACATCGGGGCGCGAGTCGATCATCAGATAGAAGCCGTCCAGATCGAGGACGTCATAGCCGGGCTCCCCCGGCGTTCGTTCGATCGACGCGTCGAACACCCGCGCATACCAGTCGCGCAGGCGTTCGGGATGGTCGCTGGAGAGCAGTGCACTGAAGATCGTCGCGGTGGCCATGCGAGTACTGACTCGCCACCCGACGAGAACTCATCGTCGCTCAGCCGGGGATGCCCGGTGCGACCGGGACACACGGCACCGTAACCGGGTTCTGCGGATCCAGCGCGGTGCGCACGAACGCTGCCGTGCGCGGTGAGGACACCAGTGAGAGATGGTCCGAGCGGTCGGCGGCGCAGGTGTCCTGGACGACGATGTTCGTCGTGCGCGGGCCGGGCACGAAGCCGTCGGTCCACGGCTCCACGACGCCGTCGTCGCGGGTCATGATGTTGGTGTAGGTGACCGCGGGGTCGTAAGGGCTGCCGCCGGCGTTGATGGCGCGCATGAACGGACTGCCGTACTGCTCCTCGGCGCACTCCGGGCACGGCAGCACCCGCTTCGGGTCGAGTCCGATGGAGCGCGTGGCGTTCTCGAGAGCGAGGTAACCAGAGCTGTCCTGACCCTTCCAGTACGGGGCGAGCGAGACGTACCGCGCCACCACGCGCGAGCCCCCGAGGTAGCGCACGTAGTACTCCGGCATCAGCGTGCCCTCGGAATGCCCGACGATGTCGACCTTGGCTGCGCCGGTCGCGCCACGGACCCGGTCGATGAACGCGCCCAGCTGTTGTGCGCTCGGGATCATGCTGGTCAGTCCACCGAGCGCATTGATCGGGTACGGCGTGCCGGGCAGCGTGCCGTAGGTCAGGGCGAACACGCACCAGCCCGCGTTGTGCAGCACCGGCCCCAGGGTGGCCCAGTTGGTCTGACGGTTGCCGCCGGTGCCGTGCACCAACACCACCGGGTTCGGGTGCGCCGCGGTGGGACGGCAGGAGAAGTCGTTGGTCCCGGGCGCCGACGCACCGGGACGGGCGAGGGCGTCACGGGCACCGGCGAAGAAGTCGTAGGTGACCGGGAGGGTCGGCCGACCGGGGGCACCCGAGGCCGGCGCGGCGAGCACGAGGCAGGCCGACGCGGTCGCGACGAGGGCGATCAGCCGAAGAACGGCGGGACGAACTGACATGGCACCTTCTCACTGCTGGACGGGTCGAGCGCGTTGAGCACGTGTCGCGCCGCGCGCGGTGACCCGCAGATACCCAGATGATCGCAGAAATCCTGCGAACAATCATGCTGGACAACGATGTTCGTCACCTTCTGGTCGTCGCCGACCGCGGGTAGCTGACCGCTGGTGTACGGCCGGACGAACTCGTCGAAGCGGGTGGAGATGTTGACGTAGTCGATACCCGGGACGTAGGGCCCGCCGTCGGCGTTCATCGCGGTGATGAAGTCCGACCCCCGCGTCATCTGCGCCACGGCGCGACACGGCAGCACCTTGAGCGGATCGATCCCGAGCCGCAGGTCGACGGTGTGCAGCAGGCCCGCACCGAACGCGGTGGTGCCCTCCCACAGCGGGGCGAGCGAGACGTATCGCCCGATCTTGTCGCCGCCACCGAGGAACTTCGCGTAATGATTGGGGACCAAGGTGCCCTGCGAATGGCCCACGATGTCGACCTTCTCGGCGCCGGTCGCGGCCAGGACCTTCTCGATGAAATCGCCGAGTTCGGCGGCGCTGTCCTCCATGAGCGCCATCCGGCCCATGGCCTTGAGCGGCCACGGCACGTGGGCGAGCGCGCCGTAGGTGAGCGTGAAGACGGAGTAGCCCTCGAGCGCGAGCAGCGGCACGTAGGTACCCCAGTTGGTCTGGCCCCCGCCGCCGGTGCCGTGCACCAGGATCACCGGATTGGGGTGCGCGGGGTCGACGGGGGTGTCCCACTCGTTCGCCCCGGGCAGTGCTCCACCGGGGTTGGCGATCTCGGGTCCGATGCCGGAGAAGAAGTTGTAGGCGATCTTCTGCCGGTCGAGTGTTGCGCTGCGCGGGGCGGGGTTGTCGACCTCCTGGTCGGGCGCGAGTTCACCGACATCGTCGGTCGAATGCGTCAGCAGCCCGCCCACCCGCAGAGGGATCGTCATCGCGTCGCCGAGCATGCGGATGATCGAACCGTGGGCCACCCTGCCCACGATACGGCGGCGCGTCCGCCCGCCCCGGTTGCGGTCGTCGACGGCTCATTTGCGGCGAGTCCGTCGGAAAACCGCGTCGGCCGACGACTATGAGGATGTGAGTGCTCACCCCGGGGCGCAGCTCCTGCTCGACGTGTACGACGACGCATTGCCCGCCGTCTACGGGTACCTGCTGCGTCGGTGCCGCGACAGCACCATCGCCGAGGACCTCACCTCCGAGACGTTTCTCGCGGCGATGGACAGCGTCCGACGTGTCGACCCGCCCGACCCCACCGTGCCGTGGCTGATCGGGGTGGCCCGGCACAAGCTCGCCGACCACTGGCGGCGCATGCAGAGGACCGCCGAGCCGGTGGGTGACGCACCCGAGACGGCTTTCGACACGTGGGACACCGAGCTGGACCGTCTGATCGCCGAACGCACGTTGGCCCGGATCAGCCCGCTGCACCGGGCGATCCTCACGCTCCGCTACGTCGACGACTGCACCGTGCCGCGCTGCGCCGAGATCCTCGGCCGCACCGTGATGGCGACCGAGGCATTGCTGACGCGGGCCAAGCGGGAGTTCCGGGCGAAGTATCCCGACGACGATCGCGACCGAAACAGCACACCGCGATCCGGAGAGGAGACGCAGCGATGACCGACCCGTTCGCCCTCGATCCGTTCTCGGCGCTGCGCGCCGTCGATCGCGACACCGCCCCGAGCGCGGAATTCACCCGAGCGCTGCGTAGCCGACTCGAGCGCGGAGCCGATCTACCCGAAGGAGTCACCATGAGCGGAGTCACCACCGCCGAACCCATCGCCCAGACGGCGCCCGAGCGCCCCGGTGCGCTGCCCTACCTCACCGTGAGCGACGGGATGGCGGCCATCGACTGGTACCAGGCCCATCTGGGTGCGCGGCTGCGTGGCGAGCCGATCCTGATGGACGACGGCCGCGTCGGCCATGCCGAGGTCGAGATCGGCGGTGGCGTCATCTACCTGGCGGCGGCGTTCGAGGAGATCGGGCTGGCCGCACCCGCACCCGGCGGGGTGTCGGTGAGTCTCGTGCTCGCAGTCGACGACGCCGATCGTGCGGTGGACGCGGCCCGCTCGGGCGGCGCGACAGTACAGCGCGAACCCTACGAGGGCCACGGGTCGAGGACAGCGGTCATCATCGACCCGTTCGGTCACCGGTGGATGTTGTCCGGGCCGTCCCGTACGCAAGCGCCCGTCGCCGACCGGGTCCGCCGCGGCGACGTCGTGTACCCGTCTCTGTGCACCCCCGATGTCGAGCGCGCGGCCCGGTTCTACGGGTCGGTGCTCGGCTGGCGCTACGACGCCGAGACGCGTCAGGTCACCAACCTCGGACACCGTCTCGGCCTGTCCTCGCTGGGTGATCTGCGGTCACTGTTCCTGGTCTACGCGGTTCCCGATCTCGACCTCGCGCGGAAGGCGATCATCGCGGCCGGGGGCGCCGACCTCACCGAGCCCGACGGCCACCCCGGCTCGCTGGACGCGGCCGATGACCAGGGCGCCCGCTTCGCGGTGTACGTCCCCGATCCCGATGAGACTCGCGGGCAACAACATCCGGCTGGTCACGGCGAACTCACCTACATCACGGTGCACACCCCCGACAGCCGGGCGTTCCGCGACTTCCACTCGCGCGTCCTCGGCTGGGAGTTCACGGCCGGCCGCATCGACGACGGGTGGGAGGTCGACGACTCGCGACCGCGGATCGGGATCGCCGGCGGCGCGGTGGAGTACTCAGCGGTGGCCATGTGGTCGGTCGACGACGTCGACGTCGCGGTCGCCCGGGTCGTCGAGATGGGCGGACAGGTCGTGTCGGGCCCGCGGCGTGAGCCGTACGCGACGGTCGCCGAATGCGTGGACGACCAGGGGGTGTTCTTCTACCTCGGGCAGTACTGACGAACTGTCACTCGATCAGGGTCAGCGCCTGGGTGGGACATTCGATGAGGGCCCGGCGCACCTTGTCGGAGTGGGCGTCGACCTGGTCGTTGTCGACCTCGACGTCGCCGGAGTCGGCGAGCAGGAACACCTCCGGCGCGGTCATCTCGCACATGCCCGATGCACAGCACAGCTCGCGGTCCACGGTCACCTTCATGGTTGGTCCTTTCGTGTCGGGGGGTGTCAGAGCATGCGCCGCAGCAGTTTCACCGCGCGGTCGCTGTAGGGCGGATAGATCAGTGACAGATCGGGTTTCGCCGGTTTGGACAACACCGCCTTGCGGTGGCTGAGGGCCTCGAAACCCCATCGCCCGTGGTAGGCGCCCATGCCGCTGGCACCGACACCACCGAAGGGCAGCTGCGGGATCAGGCAGTGCATCGCGATGTGGTTGACCACCGCGCCACCCGAGGGGATGGCGTCGATCATTCTCGCGGCCAACGACTTCGACGAGGTGAAGACGTAGCTGGCGAGCGGCTTGGGGCGTGAGTTGATGAAGGCGATCGCGGCGTCGGGCGACTCGACGGTGAGCACGGGCAGGATGGGGCCGAAGATCTCGTTCTCCATCACGGCGTCGTCCGGGTCGGGATCGACGACCACGGTCGGCTCGATCCGCAGGTTCTCGGCGTCGACGCCGCCGCCGAGAACGACGCGGCCAGTGGTCGCGTCGAGATACCCGGCGAGACGGTCGAACTGGCGGCTGTTGACGATCTTGACCGTGGACTCGGGCTGGTCCCTGCGGAACTCGGCGATGGTGGCGCCGATCTTGCCGACCAGCTCGTCGACCACCGCGCGGTCGGCGAGCACGTAGTCGGGCGCGATGCAGGTCTGGCCGGAGTTGAGGAGTTTGGTCCACGCGATGCGGCGCGCGGCGACGTCGAGATCGGCGTCGGCAGCCACGTAGACCGGGCTCTTGCCGCCGAGTTCGAGGGTCACCGGCGTGAGTGTCGGGGCCGCGGCGGCCATGATCTTCTTGCCGACCTCGGTGCCGCCGGTGAACACGGCGTGGTCGAAGCCCAGCGCCAGCAGATCCTGGGTGGTCGAGGCGTCACCCTCGATCACGCGGAACGCGGCGGTGTCGAGGTACTCCGGCACGATCCGGGCCAGCAGAGCCGACGACGCCGGCGCCATCTCCGAGGGCTTGAGCACGGCGCAGTTGCCCGCGGCGATCGCGGCGACCAGCGGTCCGAGTGTCAGGTACACGGGGTAGTTCCACGGGCCGATGACCAGCACGACGCCGAGCGGCTCGTACTGCACCCAGCCGCGGGCGGGCCGCTGCGCGAGGGGCAACGACTGCCGCTGACGCTTCATCCACTTCTTCAGGTTCTTGCGCGCGAACGTCGCCTCGCCCTTGGTCGACGCGATGTCGCCGAGCCATGCGTCGAAGCCGGCTCGGCCCAGGTCGGCGTCGAGCGCTGCGACGATGTCGGACTCGCGCTCGTCGAGCATGCGCTCGAGTGCCGCCAGCTGTTCTGTACGCCAACCGATGTCCCGGGTGACGCCGGACGCGTGGTGGCGGCGCAGCTCGTCGAGCATCGCTCGATGGACCGGCTCGACGACGGGCGTGGTGGGCAGTGCGGGTGCGGCCATGAGCGGTGTCCTCAGATCTCGGGTGCCGGTACGACGCCGGTCAGGATGCCTCCGCTGAGACCGCCGTCGACGACCATCGCGTGGCCGTTGATCCAGCGAGCCTCAGCGGTGACCAGGAAGATGATCGCGTCGGCGATGTCGTCGGGCTGGGCGTGTCGGCCCAGCAGACCCCGGACGCCGTCGAGATTATCCTTGCCCATCGACTCCTCGAAGTCGGGCAGAATCGGGGTTTCCACAGGGCCGGGCAGTACCGCGTTGATGCGCAGACCCATCTCCACCAGGGCCAACGACATCGACATCGCGTAGACCGTGGCGACCTCCTTGGAGAAGTTGTAGGTGTTGCCCTCCTGCGGGTTGGCCGTGAACCAGGCCGCACCCTCGTCGAAGGTGTCGGTGGCCAGCAGGTCGCGCACCTGCTCGAGTCGCAACGGCCAGTTCATGCCGGCGATCGACGAGACCACGACGATCGACCCGCCCGTGCGCAACCGGCCGAACATCGCCTCGGTGAGGTGCCGGACGGCCAGTGCGTTCACGGCCAGCACGAGGTCGCCCGGCGCGGTGCCGGGGATGCCCGCCACGTTGATGAGTCCGTCGTACTCGCCGTCGAGGGTCTCGACGGCGGCGTCGATGCTCTGCGGGTTCGCCAGGTCGACCTCGACATGGGTGGTGACCCCGGCGGTCGGAGTGTTCCGGTCGAGGCTGTGCACCAGGGCGCCTGCGGCGAGGAGTTTGCTCGCCACCACGTGGCCGATGCCCGACGCCGTCCCGGTGACGACGAAGCTCTTGCCCGCGAGATCGCTCATCACGTCGTCAGCGTGTACGGCAGCGAGCGGACCGCGTGAACGAAGTTGCCGACCAGGAACTCCGGCTCGGAGAGTTGCAGGTTCGTCGCGCGGGTCAGCAACTGTCCGAACAATTCTCGCAGCTGGGTCTTGGCGAGGAAAGCCCCCATACAGAAGTGGGGGCCGCCGCCGCCGAACCCGACGTGCGGGTTGGGCGATCGGGTGACGTCGAAGCGTTCGGGGTCGGTGAACACCTCGGCGTCACGGTTGGCCGAGGGGTAGAGCATCAACAGCCACTCCCCCGCACGGATCGGTTGCCCGCCGACCTCGGTGTCCACCAACGCGGTACGCCGGAACGTCATCACCGGGGTCGCATAGCGGATGAACTCGTCGACGGCGGTGCCGATGTTCCCGTCGAAGTCGTCGATGAGCAGCTGTCGCTGATCTGGGTTGTCCTGCAATGCCTTCGCGACCAGGCTGATCGTGTTGCGGGTGGTGTCGTTGCCGGCCACCGACAGCAGCACGAAGAACGCGGCGATCTCGTCGTCGGTGAGCTTCTCGCCGTCGACCTCGGCCTGCACGAGATTGGTCATGAGGTCGTCCCGGGGCTCCGCGCGACGGGCCTCGGCCAGTTCGAGCGCCATGGTGAGCAGCGCGACCAACGACTCGTTGAGTACCTCGCCCGGCTCCCGGCCGGCGGCGACGGCCGGGTCGTTCCACGAGACCAGCCCGTCGGCGTGGTGCGCGGCGTCGTCGCGGTGGCTCTCGTCGAGACCCATCATCTCGTAGATGGTCCACATCGGCAGACGCTTGGACACCTGCATGACGAAGTCGCCCTCGGGGTTGGCCAGCAGATCGTCGACGATGCGCTCGGCCTGGCTCTGGATCTGTTCGGTGATGGTCTTCACCTGGCGCGGGGTGAACGCGGCGCTGACCAGACGACGCAGCGACGCGTGGCGCTTGCCGTCCATGGCCAGGAACGACATCGACGCCTCGAGCAGCTCCTCGGGGAGTTCCTCGACCATCACGCCCTGCGCGGACGTGAACAGCTCCGGGTGCTTGCTGACATAGGTGATGTCGGCGTGTGTCGCCACCGCCCACACCCCGGGTTGCTCCGGCGGGATCAGCGCACCCTCGATCGGGGGATGCCAACTGATCGGCGCCTCATCGCGCAGCAGTCGGAAGGTCGCCTCGCGGTCGTCGGCGGTGGCGGCCCAGAACGACTGCGGCGAGATGCTCACGGGATGGAAGGTTCGGTCGGCGGTCGGTGCACTCATGTGAGGAGTCCTTGTCTTCAGAACGGTGGCTGGGCGTCAGACGAGCAGGTCGTCGCGGCCGTCGGCCTTCAACCGCTCGACGTAGCTGGGGAACAGCTTCTTCGACAGGGGCGCCAGCTTGAGCAGCGACGCGACGTTGCCGTCGACCGAGATCTTCTTCTTGGCCATGGCCATCGGGAGGTTCACCCTGCCCTGCCAGTACGCGCTGCCCACGTCGGCGCTCATCGACATCGTCGCGCCTGGGGTCGGTGCGGCGTCGAGGCCGCCCGGCAGCCCGTCGCCGTACACCTTCTGATCGGCGGCGTCGATCACCACATGCGCCTCGGGCTCGGTGAACGCGAACTCGAGGACGATCCCGGTCCCGGCCAACTTCGGGCCGATCTCGTCGTCGGCGAACGCCGTCTCGAAGATGCCTCCGATGTAGGTACACACCTCGTCGGCACTGGCGAAACCCATGATGTCCTCCGTCGTCGCAGTTCAGGGCGGGCCCCACCATCCAGATGAGGTGTGGATCACAGTAGCCATAACTTCACTTATGGTCAAGGGAATCGCACGCCCGTCCGTCAGACGGGGATCGACGACCTAGGCTGGGTCGGTGGCGACCACGACATCGCGCCAGGCGTACCTGGAGACCGGACTGGATGTACTCGCCGATCTCGGGTACGGCGGACTGAAGCTCGCCGAGGTGTGTCGACGCCTCGGTGTCACGTCCGGGTCCTTCTATCACTTCTTCGACAACTGGGGTCACTACACCGGCGAGCTGCTCGAACACTGGCGCACCGAGCGGTCAGACGCTCTGATCGAACACGTTCGCGCCGAACCGGATCCACGCAAACGCATCGAGGCGTTGCGTGCGATCGGCATGTCGCTGCCCTATCGTGCGGAGTCGGCCATCCGAACCTGGAGCAGCCTGGATCCCGCGGTGCTCGCGGTGCAGCAGGAGGTCGACGCCCAGCGCGCACAGGTCCTGCACGACGCGGCGCTCGCCGTCGTCGGCAACGAGCGCGGTGCGGAGATGTTCGCCAAGTGGGCGATGTACCTGCTGGTCGGATACGAGCAGATCACCCTCGAGGCAGATCGTGATGCGCTGGAGTGGATGTTCAACCGCGCCGAGATCGCGCTCGACTCCGGTGAGCTGGCGGACCTGCCCCCGGTGTGACCGGGCGCCGATCCTGCGTCAGGCAGGTGCCAGGAACGCTTGCAGCGCAGCGGAATAACTCGCGACATCCTCGGCGCCCATCATCTCGCGAGCGCTGTGCATCGCCAACTGCGCGGCACCGACATCGACCGTGCGGAGGCCCGTCCGGGTCGCGGTGATCGGTCCGATCGTCGATCCGCACGGCAGGTCGGCGCGGTGTACATAGCGCTGCAGCGGCACCCCGGCCTGCTCGCAGGCGAGCGCGAACAGTCCCTCACCCTCGGCGTCGCTGGCGTAGCGCAGGTTCTGGTTGACCTTGAGCACCGGGCCGCCGTTCACCGCGATCCGGTGGGCGGGCTCGTGGCGGTCCGGGTAGTTCGGATGCGTCGCGTGCGCCATGTCGCCCGAGGCGCAGACACTCGCCGCCATCGTCTGCAGGTAGTCGCCGCGATCTCCGCCGCGCGCCAACACGATTCGCTCCAGCGTGCTCGCGAGGAAATCGGATGCGGCGCCCCGCTCGGATCCGCTCCCGACCTCTTCGTGGTCGAACAACGCCAGCACCCGCGTCGGTCCGCTCGAGTCCGCGGCGTCGAGGAGGCCACGCAGCCCGGCGTAGCAGGTGCCCTGGTTGTCCAGGCGCGGCGCGCTCAGCAGGTCCGAGTGCGCGCCGATCGGCGAACTGGGTACGAGGTCGTGGGTCATGAGTTCCCACCCGACCACGTCGGCGAGGTCGAGTTCCTCCCGGCCGCACAGCCATTCGAGGAACTGCGCGGGCGTACCGTCGTCGACACCCCAGATGGCGTTGACGTGCCGCTGCGGGTCGAGGGTCACGCCCTTGCGGTCCTCGGACAGGTGGATGGCCAGCTGCGGCACCCGCAGAACGGGATCGTCGACCCGGACGAGCCGCTGCTCGAGGCCGGTTCCCCGTCGGATCGCGAGGCGACCGGAGACGCCCAGATCCCGGTCGAGCCAGGAGTTCAGCCACGCGCCGCCGTAGGGTTCGAGGCCGACCATGCGCAGGCCGACCGACCGTAGCTCCGGATGTTGTTTGAGGCGCACGTTGGGGCTGTCGGTGTGGCCGCCGACGATCCGGAAGGCGGTGTCGGTGCCGCGGGCGTCCCAGGCGATGATCGACCCGCCACGGACGACGTAGTGGGCCCCGGCGACGTCGGCCCACGCCTCGGTCTCGTGCAGCTCGGTGTAGCCGGCGGACTGCAGGTCGGCCGCGACCGTCGCGCACACGTGGAACGGCGACGGGGACGCGTCGACGAACGTGCAGAGGCCACGCGCGGTCGCCGACGTCGGGATCGTCATGGAGCTCAGGCCGTGGCCAGGACCGCGTCGATAGCGGAGAAGAACAGCCCGAGTCCGTCGTCGCTCGGGCCGGTCAGCGGCTCGGTGGCGTGTTCGGGATGCGGCATGAGGCCCACGACGCGTCCGTCGGCACTGGCGATGCCCGCGATCGAGCGGAGCGACCCGTTCGGGTTGTCGCCGGCGTAGCGGAACACCACGCGGCCCTCCCCCTCGAGTTCGTCGAGCACCTCCTCGGAGGCGACGAACCGTCCCTCACCGGATTTGAGCGGCACCAGGATCTCCGCACCCGGCTCGAATCGGCTGCTCCAGGCCGAGGTCGTCGACTCGACCTTCAGCCACTGGTCGCGGCACACGAAATGCAGTCCGGTGTTGCGGGTCAGTGCGCCGGGCAGGAGACCGGCCTCGCACAGCACCTGGAATCCGTTGCAGATACCCAGGATCGGGGTGCCGCGGGTGGCTGCCTCGACGACCGCGCCCATCATCGGGGCGAAGCGTGCGATGGCGCCGGCCCGCAGGTAGTCGCCATAGGAGAAGCCGCCGGGCACGATGACCGCGTCGACGCCCTGCAGGTCGGCGTCGGCGTGCCAGAGTTCGACCGGTTGCGCACCGGCGAGACGGACCGCCCGCGAGGCGTCGACGTCGTCGAGGGTCCCCGGGAACGTGATGACCCCGATGCGCGCCGTCACTGCTCGGCCCGGGAGACCGTGAAGTTCTCGATCACGGTGTTGGCCAACAATTCTGCCGCGATGCGCTCCAGGGCGGCGTCGTCGACCGAACCGTCGACCTCCAGCTCGAAGCGCTTGCCCTGTCGGACGTCGGCGATACCGGCGAAGCCGAGCCGGCCGAGCGCTCCGACGATCGCCTGCCCCTGCGGGTCGAGGATCTCCGTCTTGGGCATCACGTCGACAACCACACGCGCCATCTTGTTCGCTCCTGTATCACCGGGGGCTGATTCTCGTGGTCAGCTTACCGGCAGTCGCCGCTGCTCTACGCAGCGCTGCGCCGTGCGGCCGAGTGGGTCAGCTCACGGTAGGTGACCGGCGCCAGACCGTGGTGCAGCGCGAGGTCGACGCAGTCGAGAATCGTCGAGCGTGCCATCGGGTTGTCGAGGTGTTTGGCGGCGATGGACAGCCGGACGATCCCGCCCTTTCGTGCGGTGCGGTTCGACGCGACGACCACCATGCGACACCACCAGGCGTCGGCCCGGAACCCGTCGCCGAACCCGAGTACCCGAGAGCGTTGGAACGACCCGGTCGACAGGTCGTTCCAACCGGTGAACCCGAGATTGACCCGGAACCCGGCCTGCGGCAGCGCCTCGAGCGCGCCCGCGGACGCGGACCATCGAGGGGCGGCGAAGATGCGTGTCCGCAGACCACTGCGTTCGAGAACACGGTCGGCGGCGGTCAGCCGCAGGGCGGCCTCGTGGGCGGCGATGACGGCGAACTCGGCGCGGCGACGCTTGGTGGCCGCCTGGTCGTAGCCGTGCAGCACGATGGCGTCGTCACCGGATCGGCGGTCTCGCAACCAGCCGACGGTGTCGGTGTCGTCGAGGAGTCGGTACCCGTGCTTGAGGCGCGGCGCGACCAGCAACGACACCGGGACCTGACGCTCGGCGAGGGTCTCGGTGAAGTCGCGGACCGCGACCGCGGTCTCGGTGCGGATGCCGGAAATCGATACGTACAGCTGTCCTGCCATGTGCCCCAGTGTCGACCGCGCAGGTGTTGCGACGGTGGAGTCGACGTGTACGGCGATCGAACTACCCGTGTGACATGCGCCGCGTCGCGACGGCGTGGGCGTCGGTCAGAGCACGGCCTCGATCGCCTCGATGACCTCGGCGGCGTCGGGTTCGGTGCGCGGGCGGAAGCGTCGGACGACGGTCCCGTCGGCGTCGAGCAGGAACTTCTCGAAATTCCATTGCACGTCGCCCGCCTCACCGGAATCATCGGTCGCCTGCGTCAACTCGACGTAGAGCGGGTGCCGGTCGCCACCGTTGACGTCCACCTTCTCCAGCAGCGGGAAGGTCACGCCGTAGGTGGTCGAGCAGAACGTCTCGATCTCCTCCGCCGTACCGGGCTCCTGGCCCATGAACTGGTTGCAGGGGACGCCGACGACGGTGAGTCCGCGGTCGCGGTAGTCCTCGGCGATCTTCTCGAGGCCGCTGTACTGCGGGGTCAGGCCGCACTTGCTGGCGACGTTGACCACGAGGACCGGGCCGGTGAACGCGCCGAGGGTGGTGTCGGCGCCCTGCAGCGTGGTGAGGGGGATCGCGTTGATGGAGGTCATCTGATGAGAGTAGGTCGTTCGACCGACGACGGCGAAGTGACCTGGACCACCTGTTTTCCGGGAGTGTGTCCGATCCCACAACAATTGCGTTGGCGACGATAGTTGCGTGTGCGTTACCTTTTCCCGGTGACTCTCACCCACCCGCAGCCTGCGCTCTCGGCACCGGTGTCGGAGGAACAGACGTTCGACGTGCTCGTCGATTTCCTCAACCGTCTGCTCTGCACCACCGAGGTCGACGCGCTGGACAGCATGATGAACACCGAGATCTCGTTCTCGCACTTCCGCACCCTGATGATCCTGTCCGGGCGCGGCCGCGCGTTGTCGTTGAACGAACTCGGCGAGGCGTTGCACCTGTCGCTCGCCGCGGCCGGTCGCAACGTCGACAAACTGGTGGGTCTGGGCCTGGTGGACCGGCGCGAGGACAGCCACGACCGCCGGGTCAAGCGTGTGTCCCTCACCGACGAGGGCCACGCGATGGTCAGCGCACATCTCGACAACAAGGAAGACCAGTTCCGCAGCTTCGTGGGCCGCTTGCCCGAGGAGCTGCGCGACGGACTGCATTCCGTCCTGAACTCGATAGTCAGCGGCGACTATCTCTCCGAATCCGATCCGGTGTTCGTGCACCGGAAGAGCCAGAAAGTGAACGGATGACCTCACCTACCAAGGCCTCCGCAGAAGGGGCCGGCGCGGAGAGCGGCGGTCTCGACGCGCGGGTTCTGAAGATCGCCGCCGTGGTCGTGCTCGGCGCGATCATGTCCATCCTCGACACCACCGTGGTCGCGGTGGCCCAGAACACCTTCCAGGACGTCTTCAACACGTCCGCGGCGAGCGCCGCCTGGACCGCCACCGGATACACCCTGGCCCTGGCCGCGGTCATCCCGCTGTCGAGCTGGGCCGCAGCACGTTTCGGCACCAAGAAGGTCTACCTGACCTCGCTGGTCCTGTTCGTCATCGGCTCCATCCTCTGTGCTTTCGCCTGGAACATCGGCTCGCTCGTCGCGTTCCGCATGCTGCAGGGCGCGGGTGGCGGCATGCTGATGCCCGTCGGCATGATGATCCTGACCCGCGCTGCCGGACCGGAGCGCGTCGGCTCCGTCATGGCCGTGCTCGGTGTCCCGATGCTGTTGGGCCCCATCGCCGGCCCGATCCTGGGCGGCGTGCTCATCGAGTACGTGTCCTGGCACTGGATCTTCCTGATCAACGTCCCGATCGGCATCCTCGCCTTCCTGTACTCGGCCTGGATCCTCGAGGACGACGACGAGAAGACCAGGCCGCCGTTCGACTTCGTCGGATTGCTGCTGCTGTCACCGGGTCTCGCGCTGTTCCTGTACGGGGTGTCGTCGTCGAACGACGCGGGCACGTTCATCGCCGCGAAGGTGCTGATCCCGATGGTGATCGGTGCCGCGCTGATCATCGGATTCGTGTTCCACGCCCTGCGCGGAGCCAACAAGAACCCCTTGATCGACCTGCGACTGTTCAAGAACCCCACGTTGAGCTGGACCGTGGTCACGTTCAGCCTGTTCCTGATCGCGTTCTTCGGCGCCTCGCTGCTGTTCCCGCAGTACTTCATCGGCGTGCGGGGCGAGTCGACCCTGATGGCCGGATTGTTGGTCGCACCACAGGGTCTCGGCGCGATGATCACCATGCCCATCGCGGGCCGGATGACCGACAAGATCGGTCCGGGCAAGTTCGTCCTGACCGGTATCGTGCTGATCGCCTTCGGCCTGGGGACGTTCATGTTCCTCGGTGCCGGGACGTCCTACTGGATCCTCGGTGCGGCGCTGTTCGTGCAGGGCCTCGGTATGGGTATGTCGATGATGCCGATGATGTCGGCCGCGTTGGCCACCCTGTCGGCCGACAAGGTCGCCGACGGTTCGACGCTCGTCAATGTCGTCCAGCAGACCGCCGCGTCGGTCGGTACCGCGGTCATCTCGGTGATCCTGGCCAGCAACCTCAAGTCGGTGACGCCCCCGACGCCGTCCGGCCTGGCCGGGGCTTTCGGTGACACGTTCGTCGTCGCCGTGGTGCTGATCATCCTCTGCCTGGTGCCCGCGTTCTTCCTGCCCCGCAAGAAGGTGTCGGTGCACACCGAGATCGGCGCCGACGGCGAGCCCGTCAAGGCCGCTCCGGTGATGATGCACTGAGCTGATTCCCGACCGAAAGGCCCCGCCGGCAGCTCCACGCCGGCGGGGCCTTTCCCATGCGCCACCCCCAGTTGGGCACGTAAACCCGCCAGTTGGGCACGTAACGACGCCAATTGGGCACCTAAGACCGCCAGTTGGGCACGTAAGTCCGTCAGTTGGGCAGGACCCCGAACCAGTTGGAACCGTCGTGATGTCAGGGACGTCCGATCCATCGTGCAGCCCGACCAACATCCCTTCTGGGGAGACGAGAACTTGATCCGTACTGACGCCGCGGCGCGAGACGTGCGAAGGGACTGCCGTCGGATCCAACGCGGTGTCCACGCTCCACCACATACCGTTCTCACCGACCGTGACCTCATCCGAGCAGCAGTCATACGCGCGGGCGACGGAGCGGTTGTCTCAGGGATGAGTGCCGCGGTCTTGCACGGCGCCAGATTCACCGATCACGACGCCGACATCGAGCTCATACGTGGCCTCACCGGTCAGGGCCGACAGTTCGACGGTGTGCGCATCATGCGAACCGACCATCTCGCGGCCGATGACGTGCAGGTGGTCGACGGCCTCGCCGTCACCACCCCGGTCCGCACCGCCTACGACATCGGCCGACGGGGACCGGCATGGAAAGCCCTGGCACGCCTGGACGACCTCGCCTTTGTGTCCGACCTGGACCTCGCGGAACTCTGGGCGTACATCCGCGATCACCCGCATACGAAAGGGATCCGGCAGATTCGCGACCTGATCCAGTACATCGAGCCCAAATCAGAATCCCCCCGCGAGACCGCCTTGCGGTACCTGATCATCAAGAGTGGGCTGCCACGTCCGGAAGCGCAGATAGAGGTGTTCGGCGCAGACGGGCGCCTCATCGCCAAACTGGATCTCGGCTACCGCCGGTACAAGATCGACATCGAATACGACGGCGTCGAGCACCACACATCGGCCGACGATCGCGCCGACAATGCCGAGCGCGATCGCAAGCTGTCAGACCTCGGCTGGGACACCATCCGCGTCACCGGTCAGGCGATGTCGACGAACCCGGACAAGGTCGTCGCCACCATCGAGGAACTTCTGGCGATCCGCGGTTGTCGGAACCCCCGGCGACACTGATCATCAGCACCACGGCTGCCCAACTGATGGTCGTAGGTGCCCAACCAGCGCGGGTACGTGCCCAACTGGCGGGGTTACGTGCCCAACTGGCGGGGTTACGTGCCCAACTGGCGGGGCGGGGGTCAGACGGCACCTGTCTGGCGGAGGACCCAGGCATGTTCGAAGGCGACCTCTTCCCACTGCTTGTACCGACCACTCACACCACCGTGCCCGGCCGACATCTCGGTCTTGAGCAGGATCGCGTTGTCCGACGTCGAGTTGTCCTGCAACCGCGCCACCCACTTGGCCGCCTCGGTGTACATCACTCGGGTGTCGTTGAGCGACGTGAGCGCGAGGATGGCCGGGTAGTCGAGCGCAGCGACGTTCTCGTACGGCGAGTACGACCGCATGTACTCGTAGACCTTCTTGTCCTCCAACGGATTTCCCCACTCGTCCCATTCGATGACGGTCAACGGCAGCGACGGGTCGAGGATCGAGGTCAACGGGTCGACGAAGGGCACCACCGCGAGGATCCCGCTGAACAGCTCGGGCGCGAGGTTCGCGACGGCCCCGATCAGCAGGCCGCCGGCCGAGCCGCCCTCCCCCACCAACTGCGCCGGGGTGGTCGCGCCGGAGTCGATGAGGTGCCGCGCGGAGTCGACGAAGTCGGTGAAGGTGTTCTTCTTCGTGAGGGTCTTGCCGTTCTCGTACCAGTGCCGACCCATCTCGCCGCCGCCGCGGATGTGCGCGATGACGAAGACGACACCCCGGTCGAGCAGCGACAACCGCGCGATCGAGAACCCGGGGTCCATGCTCGCCTCGTACGAGCCGTATCCGTAGAGCAGCGTCGGCGCCGGCCGCGACACCCCCTTGCGACTCACGATCGACAACGGGACCTGCGTGCCGTCGGCGGCGGTGACCCACTCCCGCTTCTGCTCGTAGTCGGCGGGGTCGTAATCACCCAGCACCACTTGACGTTTGAGCAGGATCCGCTCACCCGAGGTGACGTCGAGGTCGATGATCTCGCTGGGTTCGATGAAGCTGGTGTAGCCGATGCGCAGTCGCGGCGCCGCCCACTCGGGGTTGCCGGCCAGGCCCACCGACGACAACGGCTCGTCGAACGTCAACTCCTGGAACGACACATCCGACGAGCTCGTCGCGCCGCGGATGTCGGCGATCGCGATCCGCGGGGTCGCCGCGCGACGGTAGCTGAGCACCAACTGGTCGGCGAAGGCGTCGACACCCTCGATCCGCGACTCCGCATCGTGCGGTATCAGGACCCGGGTCGCAGTCGGATCGTCGACCGGCGCGTCGAGGAGCTCGAAGTTCTCGGCGTTCTCGTTGTGGGTGATGAGGAACCGGTCCTCACCGCCGATCACGGCGTGCTCGACGTCGTACTCGACACCGTCGCGGCGCGGCCAGATCACCTGGAACTCGCCGGTGGGGTCGTCGGCCGCGAGCACGTGCACCTCGGACGTGATCTTCGACCCGAGCCCGATCATGAGGTACTTGTCGCTGCGCGTACCGCCGATGCCGACCCAGAAGCGCTCGTCGGGCTCGTGGAACACCGTGACGTCGTCGGTACCGGCGCCGAGGTCGTGGCGCCATACGGTGTCAGGACGCCAGGCATCGTCGACGGTGAGGTAGAAGATGTGGCGGCCGTCGTGCGACCACGTCGCGCCCGGAGCGGTGTTCTCCACCGTCTCGGCAAGCAGCTCACCGCTGCCGAGATCCTTGAAGCGCAGCGTGTATCGCTCGTCGCCCACCTTGTCGACGCTGTAGGCCAGCATCGTTCCGTCGTCGGTCACCGAGAACGCGCCGAGGCTGTAGAAGTCGGTGCCCTCGGCGTCGAGGTTGGAGTCGAGGAGCACCTGTTCGCCGGGCAGCGGGTCGTCGCCGGACACCGTCGGGGGGTCCCAGTCGTCGTCGGCGGCGATCGGCGCACGGCACCGCAGCGCGTACTGCTGCCCTTCCACCGTCCGGGCGTAATACCAGTACTGTCCGCGCCGCGACGGCACCGACATGTCGGTTTCCTGTGTCCGCGACTTGATCTCGCCGTAGATCGCGGCCCGCAGGTCGGCGAGCGCGGCGGTGTCGGCCTCGGTCAGGGCGTTCTGCGCCTCGAGGTACGCGATGACCTCCGGATCGTCCTTCTCGCGCAGCCACTCGTAGTTGTCGACGACCTCGTCGCCGTGGTGCACCCGGGTGCTGGGCACCTTCTTCGCGACGGGCACGGCCTGCTTCTCGGTCACTGCTCTCCCTCCGGCCAGTCGGCGAACGACAGACCTGAAATACGTTCATAGGCTTCGATGTAGCGCGCCCGCGTGCGCTCGGCGATGTCGGCGGGCAGTGGTGGCGGCGGACCGTCGGCCCGGCGGTCCCAACCCGAATCGGGGCCGTTCAACCAGTTCCGCACGATCTGCTTGTCGAAACTGGGCTGCACCTCCCCCGGGCGGTAGGTCTGCGCATCCCAGTACCGCGAGCTGTCCGGCGTCATCACCTCGTCGGCGAGTACCAACGTGCCGTCCGCGGCGGTCCCGAACTCGAACTTGGTGTCGGCGAGAATGATCCCACGCTCCGCCGCCAGTTCCGCACCACGCGAGTAGATCTCGAGCGTCGCCGCACGGGCCGCGTCCGCGACGTCGGCACCGACCTTGCCGACGACCGTGTCGTAGTCGATGTTCTCGTCGTGGTCCCCGAGATCCGCTTTCGACGCCGGGGTGAAGATGGGCTCGGGTAGCTGCGAGGCCTCGCCGAGACCGTCCGGGAGCGCGATCCCGCAGACGGCTCCGGACGCCTGGTAGTCCAACAGACCCGACCCCGTCAGGTACCCACGCGCCACACATTCCACCGGCAGCATCGGGAGCCGTCGGACGACCATCGACCGTCCGACGAGATCGGCCGGGATGCGCTCGTCGGAGGGGCCACCGGCCAGATGGTTGGGCACGCCGAGGGCGTCGAACCAGAAGAAGGTCATCGCGGTCAGGACACGACCCTTGTCCGGGATGGGTGTGGAGAGGATGTGGTCGTACGCCGAGATCCGGTCCGACGACACCATCAACAGCGTCTCGTCATCGACCGCGTAGAGCTCGCGGACCTTGCCCGACGCCACGTGCTGATAGGACTCCAGTGATGGACGCATGGCTCCGAGGTTAGTCAGGGCGTGGCAGGCTTGAAGCGTGGACCATGCCCCTGCCGTGCGCATCACCTACTGCACGCAGTGCAATTGGCTGCTCCGTGCCTCGTGGATGGCGACGGAACTGCTGTCGACCTTCGGCTCCGATCTCTCCGGCGTGACCCTGATACCGGGTACCGGCGGGATCTTCACCGTGGAGGTCGACGACAATTCGGTATGGGACCGCAGACGCGACGGCGGCTTTCCGGACATCGTCACCCTCAAACAACGGGTTCGCGACGTCGCAGATCCGGATCGCGACCTCGGGCACGGCGACCGGAGCCGACCCGCGACGCCCACCGTCGACCACTCACCCAGTACTACGGAGGACACATGACAGACCAGGGGACATCAGGTGAGATCGTCGCGGCACGCGAGTTGCTCATCGACTGCTTCGGCCGCATCGACGAGCTCGTCGGCGAGCTGACCGGCGATCTCGACACCGAGACCGCGACCTTCCGCCCCGAGCCCGAGGCCAACTCCATCGCGTGGCTGATCTGGCACTCGGCGCGCGTGCAGGACGATCACGTCGCCGGTGTCGCCGACGTCGACCAGGTGTGGCCGAAGTGGCGGGACCGCTTCGACCTCCCGTTCGACGATTTCGCGACCGGCTACGGGATGAGCTCGGAGGACGTCGGCAAGGTCGTCGTCGACGCGGAACTGCTCGCCGGCTACCACCACGATGTACACGAGCAGACCGTCCGCTACCTCGAGGCGCTGACACTGGCCGAACTCGAGCGGGTCGTCGACGAGAACTGGGATCCGCCGGTGACGGTGTCGGTACGCCTGGTCAGCGTCATCAACGACGCGACGCAGCACATCGGTCAGGCCGCCTACCTCAAGGGCCTCGCCGCCAACTTCTGACCACGCCACCGGGCCGGCGCCGGCGTCAGGCCGCCAATGCGGTCGCGAGGTTGTCGAACGTGCTGCCCCAGCCGCGTCGGGCGCCGTCCTCGGGTGAGATCGGTCCGGGTGCAAGCAGGTGGAAGTCCATCGTCGTGCGGTCGTCATCGTCGGCGGTCAGCGTCACCGTGCACACCGACACCGACGTGGGGTCGGTCGGGTCAGCCCAGGTGAACACCAGCTTCTCCGGCGGGGTCACCTCGAGGTACTCCCCCGACGTGGGGCACTCCCAGCCCGACGCGTCGTCGACCATGACGGCCGAGAAGTGCCCGCCCACACGGACATCGGACGTCGCGCGCTCCGGCGGGATGCTCATGCCGACGGGGCACATCCATCCCATCTGTGCAGACTCGGTCCACGCCGCCCACACGTCCGCGCGCGGTGCGTCGAAGGTGCGGGTGATGGTGAACTCGCGGGTCTCGGTTGCGGTGTCCTGATTCATCTCTGGGTGTCCTCTCGATGTGCTGCGGGTGGTGCGGGATGTCGTCGTGCCAGTTGTGCGTCGAGCCGATCGAAGCTTCTCGACCAGAAGACCCGGTAGCGCTCGATCCAGTCATCGGCCGCCGAGAGCGGGGTCGCGTCCAATGTGCACGGCCGGTACTGCGCGTCCCGGCCGCGATTGATGAGCCCGGCCGCCTCGAGCACCTTCAGGTGTCGAGATATGGCCGGGAGGCTGATGTCGAACGGCTCGGCCAGTTGCGACACCGTCGCCGAGCCACCGTCGGCCAGCCGGGCGAGGATCGCCCTGCGCGTGGGGTCGGCCAGCGCGGCGAACGTCGCACTGAGCGTGTCCGTCGCCATTCCCACTCCTTCGATAACCGATCAGTTAAATAACTGATCGGTTAAATATGCGCCCACCGACACCGGCTGTCAACACCTCTCCGAAAGTTGTTGGCCGTCGCGTGACGGCCGGCGAACGACCTACAGGATCGGCGCGGGGGCGTAACCCGCAGCGTCCGGATACTGCGCGACCAGCCTCCCGACCGCGTCGACCACATCGGCCACCTGCTGCTCGGCGGCCCCCACGAAGGCGGCCTTGTCGGCGAGCGCGGCGTCGAGTGCGGCCCGGTCCAGCGGGAGTCGGTCGTCGGCGGCGAGGCGGTCGATGAGGTCGGGCTCACGCCCCTGCTCACGCATCGCCAGCGCGACGGCGACGGCGTTCTCCTTGATCGCCTCGTGTGCGGTCTCGCGTCCGACACCCGCACGCACGGCGGCGATCAGCACCTTCGTGGTCGCCAGGAACGGCAGGTAGCGCGCGAGTTCCTTCTCGATCACCGCCGGGTACGCACCGAATTCGGCGAGCACGGTCAGGAAGGTCTCCATCAGACCGTCGATGGCGAAGAACGCGTCCGGCAGCGCGACACGGCGCACGACCGAACAGAACACGTCACCCTCGTTCCATTGCGCGCCTGCGAGTTCGGCGGCCATGGAGCCGTAACCGCGCAGGATCACCGCGAGGCCGTTGACGCGCTCGCAGCTGCGGGTGTTCATCTTGTGCGGCATCGCCGAACTGCCGACCTGGCCGGGCTGGAAGCCCTCGGTGACGAGTTCGTGTCCGGCCATCAACCGGATGGTGTGCGCCAGCGACGACGGGCCCGCCGCGACCTGTACCAGAGCCGAGACGACATCGTGGTCGAGGGAACGCGGATAGACCTGCCCCACCGAGGTCAGCGAATGCGAGAAGCCAAGGTGCGCAGCGATCTTCGACTCCAGCTGCGAGAGCTTCGCGGTGTCGCCGTCGAGCAGGTCGAGCATGTCCTGCGACGTACCCATCGGCCCCTTGATGCCGCGCAACGGGTACCGGCCGATCAGCTCACTCAGCCGCGTCAGCGACACCAACAGTTCGTCGGCGGCGGAGGCGAAACGCTTGCCGAGCGTGGTGGCCTGGGCGGCGACGTTGTGGCTGCGTCCGGCCATCACGACCGACGAGTACTCCGCGGCGCGGTCGGCGAGACGGGCCGCGACGGCCACACCGTGGGCGTGCACGTGCTGCAGCGACCGCAGGATCTGCAGCTGCTCGACGTTCTCGGTGAGGTCGCGGCTGGTCATGCCCTTGTGGATGTGCTCGTGACCGGCGAGGTCGTTGAACTCCTCGATGCGCGCCTTCACGTCGTGCCGGGTGACCCGCTCGCGGTCGGCGATCGACGCCAGGTCGATCTGATCGACCACGCGCTGATAGTCCTCGATGACACCGTCGGGCACGTCGACGCCGAGTTCCCGCTGCGCCGAGAGCACCGCGATCCAGAGCTGACGCTCGAGGGAGATCTTGTGCTCGGGCGACCACAGCGACACGAGATCGGCCGATGCGTAGCGGCCGGCCAGGACATTGCTGATGCGGGGTTTGTCAGACACGACGCTCATTGTGCCCTGCGGCCCAACCGGCGGAGTTACGTGCCCAAGCGACGTCGTTACGTGCCCAACTGGCGGAGTTACGTGCCCAACCGGCGGAGTTACGTGCCCAACTGGCGCGGGTGGGGTCTAGCTGTAGGCCTTGGGCAGCGGCATCTTGCGGTCGGCGAGCACCTGACGCAGCCGCGTCGGGTAGTCGGTGATGATGCCGTCGGCGCCGGCGTCGATCTGCGCGTTCATCACGTCGGTGTCGTTGACGGTCCACGGGATGACGGTGAAGCCCTCGGAATGCGCACGGTCGACGAAGGACTTGTCGGCGATGAGCCGGAAGCCGGCGTCCTTCGTCGTCTGGCCATAGGGCACCGAATAGCCGGGCGAGAGCACCTGCACCCCGAGCTGCTTCGCGCCCGCGATCACGTCGCCACCGACCGCGTCGTAGTCCACCGACCCGGTCCACTGCGACTTCGACTTCCACGTCGTCTCGTCCCACAGCGCCACCAGCGGGATCGACGGATCGGCGGCCCGCACGATCGGGAGCGTGCGCCAGTCGAAGCTCTGGATGTCGACGAGGTCGGTCTTGCCCGCGGCCTTGATCGCGCCGAGCATCACGTCGACGTACTGCTGCGGGGTCGCCGATTCGCTGCGCTTCTCGCCCTCGATCTTGGTCTCGATGTTGTAGTGCACCCGAGCGTTGTACTTGTCTGCCAGCGCGAACAGCTGCGGCAGCAGCGCGATCTTGTTGCCCTCGACGACCTTCGCGTCGGGGAACCCCTCGAGCTTCTTGCCGCAGCTCAGCGTCTCGATCTGGGCGTAGGTCAGGTCGTGGACCACCTTGCCGACGTACGGGAACTGCGGGTCTCCCGGCGTCGCGGCCGCGGTGTCGGCGCACTTGGTGGGATCGATCGTGGGGTCGTGCCAGATGATGGGCTCGAGGTCCTTGGTCAGCACGATGTCGAGCTCGAGGGTGTCGACGCCCAGCTTCAACGCCTGCTCGAACCCGTACAGCGACTCCTCGGTGTGCTCACCACGTCCACCGCGGTGGGCCTGCAGATCGAAGGCACGGGCCGATCCGGTGGCCGAACTCGACGACGCGTCGGACGCGTCGGGCGACGAATCCGAGCCGCACGCGGCGAGTCCGAGGGTGGCGGCCGCGGCGGCGGTGAGCAGGGCAACGCTGCGGAGCAGGCGAGAAGAGGTCACGAGGATCCAAACTATGGGGGTCGTACCGTGAAGGGCCAGCTCAGCCCGGGGTGTTCATCGAGTGTTAATGCGTGTGGACTCAGGCGTTGACCGGCGCGAGGACGTCGACCACGTCGCACAGGGCCACCCTGGTCACGGCCATCACGTCGTCCTCGGCGTCGGCGAGCGCACCCACCACGGCACCGTCCTCGACGGCCATCAGCTGGGCGATCCGCGCCGGGCTCCCGACGCGGCCGGACTTCTCCAGCACCTCGCCGTGCAGCCCGGCCAACAGCTTGCGACGGTTGGCCAACACCGGCCGCAGTCGGGGGAACCGCGCGCACAGCACGACCATCTCGTAGCGGGTCGTGAGTTCGTCGCGGGTCGTTCGATCGCCGACGAAGACGTCGGCCAGTGCCTCCGCGGTCGCCTCCCCGCCGCGACGACGCCGTGTCAGCAACTCCGACCGCAACCGGATCGCCTCCTCGTCGTGATGACAGGCGAAGGTGACCGCTTCGACGATCAGATCCTCGAGCGACTCGAAGTAGTACGTGGTCGATGCGAGGGGCAGCCCGGCACGTTCGGCGACGGCCCGGTGGCGGACAGCATCAAACCCACCCTCCAGCAAGAGTTCTCCGGCGGCGGAGATCAGTCGCGCCCGCCGTCGCAATCCCTTGGGGGTGGCTGCCGACGTCATCGGCTCATCGTGCCAAAGCACACGCGACCTCAGACTTGTTTTGCGCAAATCTGCTGTGGACCGATCTGCAATCGGTTCGGCGTGTGAGCAGCGCAGTCAGCGGCGGACCACCGGGCCGAGCAGATCGATGCCGCGCTCGATGTCCGCCGCGCTGCCCGCGAAGCTGAGCCGGACCGTGCGGTGTCCGGTGCGGGTGTCGAAGTCCGCGCCCGGCGCCATCGCCACCCCCGTCTCGGTCAGCACCCGCGCGCACCAGGAGAGGGTGTCGTCGGTCAGGGCGCCCACGTCGGCGTAGATGTAGAAGGCCCCGTCCGGCGGCGCGATGTCGTCGATGCCCAGACTCGTGAGGCCGTCGAGCAGGACGGCACGGTTCGCGGCGTACCGGGCGACGTGGGCGTCGCACTCGGCGATCGACTCGTCGTCGAAGGCCGCGATCGCGGCGATCTGCGACACCGCCGGCGGGCAGATCGTGAGGTTCGCGGTCAGCCGTTCGATTCCCCGGAGATACCGCCGCGGCACCAACATCCAGCCCAGTCGCCATCCCGTCATCGAGAAGTACTTCGACACCGACCCCATCACCACCGACTCGCGCGACGTCGCCCAGGCACACGACGTCGGCCGGTCCGGACCGCCGTACTCGATGCCGTGATAGATCTCGTCGGAGATCAGCAGGGTGCCGTGGGCGTCGCACCAGCGGGCGAGGTCGGCCAGTTCGTCCGGGGTCAGGATCGTCCCGGTGGGGTTGGCCGGGCTGGCGACGATGAGTCCCGCGGGTGGTTCGTCGAGAGCGTCGAGCATGGCCGGGGTCGGGACGAACCGCGACTCCGGGCCACAGTCGAGTTCGACGACCTCGCACCCCAGCGCGGTCAGGGCGTTGCGGTAGGCGGGGTAGCCCGGGCGGGCCATCGCGACGCGGTCGCCGACGTCGAACGCGGCGAGGAAGATCAGCGTGAACGCGCCGGACGACCCGGTGGTGACCACGACATCGGTGGGGTCGACGGCCAGTCCGTACCGGCGTCGGTAGAGGTCGGCGATGGCCTCGCGCAGCGGGGTCAGACCCAGCGACTCCGTGTAGCCGAGCAGGTCGGAGTCGAGGGCGGAATGCACCGCACGCAGCACCGGGGCCGGCGCCGGGGTCGACGGTTGGCCTGCGGCGAACGAGACCACCTCGAGCCCGGCGGCCCGTCGCGCGGCGCTCGCAGCCAGCACGTCCATGACGTGGAACATCGCCACGTCCGATCGCCGCGATCCCTCCGCTGCCGCCATTCGTCGAGCCTAGTGGCGCACCCGCGGCGGCGAGAAAGGGCGCCCACGTCGCGATTCATCGGTCCGCGACTCCACCGGTACCCTGTGGGTTCGATGGCCACGGGGCGGACGCGCACGGGATACGGGGGACGACGATGACGGGGCTCGATCTGTGACGACCAGGCTCACTCGTCGTGCGCTGTTCCGGGCCGGCGCGGGTCTCACCGCGCTCGGTGCGCTGGCCGCCTGCGCCGACGAACCGGCCACCGGATCGGCTCCGCGACAACGGTTGCAGGCGCGGGCGCAGGACGAGGTCGTACCCGAGAGCCCTACCAGTGCCGCTGCCGTCCCCGGCGACCCCGCCCTGATCACCGGTAGTTTCCGGTCCGCGGCCATGCGTGGTCGCGACACCCGCTGGGTCGTCGCCCGGCCCCCGGGCGTCACCGGCGACATCCCCGTCGTGGTGATCCTGCACGCGCTGAACTCCGACGAGCGCACCGCCTTCGACAGCAGCCTGCAGATGCACCGCTACCTGGCCGAGTCGGTGGCCGGTGGCACGGCGCCGTTCGCCCTCGCGGCCGTGGACGCGGCGCGATCGTATTTCCATCCGCGGGTCGACGGCACCGACAGCGGCGCCATGGTGATCGACGAGTTCCTGCCGATGCTCACCGACAACCGGTCACTGGGCCTGCGAACCGACCGCATCGGACTGTACGGCTGGTCGATGGGCGGCTACGGCGCGCTGCGACTCGGGGCCATCATGGGTCCGTCGCGGGTGGCCGGTATCGCCGCGAGTTCGCCTGCGCTGTGGGGTGATCCGCGAAGCTTCCCGCCCCGCGCCTTCGACAACCCGGCGGACTACCAGGCCAATTCGTTGTTCGGCCAACAGGCCGCGCTCACCAAGATCCCGCTGCTCATCAGCATCGGGTCGAGCGATCAGTTCTACCTCTACACCCGTCAGTGGATGGCCGGCCTGCACCCCGCCGCGGCCTTCTCCACCTCGCCCGGCGGTCACAACAACCGGTACTGGCGCAGCGTGCTGCCCGACCAGATGGCGTTCCTGGGTCGCAGTCTCGCCGCCTGAGCGATCAGGGAATGGAGATCCGTCCTTCGAGGGCCGCGAGGCCGATGTCGGAACGATGATGTCCACCAGGCAGTTTCACCGCGGCGACGCGCTCGTACGCCTGGGCCCGGGCGGCGGCGAGGTCGGCACCGGAGCCGACGACGCTCAGCACCCGCCCCCCGCTGGAGACGATCGCCCCCTCGGAGTTGCGGGCGGTGCCCGCGTGCAGCACCCCCTCGGCCTCGCCCCCGGTGATCACGTCGCCCTTGCGTGGCGTGCCGGGGTAGTTCTCGGCGGCGACGACCACCGTGACGGCCGAACCCTCGCGCCAGCGCAGCGGTTCCAGATCGGCCAGCGTTCCGGTCGCGGTCGCCGAGAGCGCCCGGCCGAGCGGGGATTCCAGCAGCGACAGCACGGCCTGGGTCTCGGGATCACCGAAGCGGCAGTTGAACTCGACGACCGCGGGCCCGTCGGCACCGATGGCCAGCCCGGCGTAGAGCAGGCCACTGAACGGGGTACCACGCGATTCCATCTCGGCCGCAACGGGTCTGACGACCTCGTCGACGATGCGCTCCACCATGCCGTCGGGCAACCAGGGCAACGGTGTGTAGGCGCCCATCCCGCCGGTGTTGGGCCCCTGGTCGTTGTCACCGACTCGTTTGTGGTCCTGCGCCGGGAGCAGCGGGACCACCACCGTGCCGTCGACGAGACAGAACAGGGACACCTCGGGGCCGTCGAGGAACGACTCCAACAGGACCGGGTGACCGTCCTCCAGCAGATCGGCGGCGTGCACGCGAGCGGCGGCACGATCGGCGGTGACCACGACACCCTTGCCCGCGGCCAGCCCGTCGTCCTTGACCACCCAGGTGGGACCGAACCGATCCAACGCCGCGTCGAGATGAGCGGGGTTGTCGACGATCTCACTGTGGGCGGTCCGGACGCTGGCCGCGGCCATCACGTCTTTGGCGAACGCCTTGGACCCCTCGATCCGGGCGGCCTGCGCCCCGGGGCCGAACGTCGCGAAGCCCGCGTCGCGGAGGGCGTCGGCGACACCGAGCACCAGAGGCACCTCGGGCCCGATGACCACGAGGTCGGCGTCGATCTCGCGCGCCAGGGCGATGACGGCTTCGGCCGAAGCGATGTCGACCGCATGGTTCATGGCGACCGATTCCGTGCCCGCGTTGCCGGGGGCGACGTGCAGTGCCGTGACCTCCGGATCGTTCGACAGCCCGACGAGCAGCGCGTGTTCGCGGCCGCCCGATCCGATCACCAGTGTTCGCACGGGGCCTGACTCTACTAGCTGGGCCGTCGCGTCAGGACAGGCTGTGTTCGAGCCGCTCCAGGGCCACCGCGCGATGTCGGGTGCCGACGATCTCGTCGAGGATCACCACGGCGACGGGCGCGACGGCCGTGACGACCAACGCGTAGACCACCGACAACCCGGCCGCGGCGAGCAGCACCGACCCGACGAGGATCGCGACCGCGGCAACCGTCAGCGCCAGGTTGAGCACGTCGAACTCGACGAGGTAGGTGTACATCGCGGCGATCGACACGATGTAGATGCCGAGCGGGACGGCGACGCACGCCACCGCGGCTGCGGCCGAGATGTGCGACTCGTGTTCGAGGTAGAGCGCCGAGACGTGCAACCCGGCACCGACCGCGGCGATCGACATGAACACGATGATGTGGGCGTATCCCCAGCCGAAACACTTGGCGCGCCGCAGTTGCAGAGCCTCGCCGGTGGGCACCACGAAGTAGATCCACCACATCGCGAACGTGGCTGCTGTCCCGGCCGAGCCGAGCACGGCGGTCTCCAGGGTCCATCCCTGGGAGTGGATCACCGCCTGCAGCGCGACGACGGTCCCGACGATGCCCTCACCGAGGGTGATGATCGCCAGCAGCCCGTACCGCTCGGCGATGTGGTGCGGATGCCAGGGTGTGTCCGGTTCCGAGTTGAGGCGCTCGGCGACGAACGGACCGGACAGCTCCACCCCGGCCAGCACGAGGGTCGCGACGAGCGTGGGGATCAGCGACGTGTTCACCACGATGAGCGCGATCCACCCGGCCTGGGCGACGAGGATGGCCAGCGCGTAGCTGAGACAGGTCCGACGGAACTCGGGGCTCTGCACGGAGGCGCGGATCCACTGGAACACCATCGCCACGCGCATGACCACGTAGCCGAGGACCGCGACGCGATTGTCGATGTGCTCGCCCTCGGCGACAGAGGTGAACACCGGCTCGATGCCGAGCGCGAGGATCAGTACGCCGCCCATCTGCACCATCGTGACGACGCGGAACACCCAGTCGTCGGTGTCGAAGGCGGAGGCGAACCACGAGAAGTTGATCCACGCCCAGATGCTGGAGAACGTCGCGAATCCGAACCCGATGATCGCGGTCTTGTAGTCGCCGTCGGCCAGATAATGCGCCACCTGGGTGCCGGCCAACGAGAACGCGACGACGAAGGTGAGGTCGAAGAAGAGTTCGAGATTGGTTGCCGTGCGGCCCTCTTCGTCCCGCGCCCGGCCGGTCATCTTCGCGACACGATGGCTCAGGACCAGTGATCCGCCGCTGCCGGGGTCTGAGGTCATCGGGAAATAGTACGTATTGTCCGTTGTCCGCGTGCGACACCGGTGCCGTCAGGGTGGGTGGAGTGCGAAACCCGCGTCAGCGGGCGATGGCCGCACGGATCGCGGCGGCGGCGGGTTTCGGGTTCCCGAATTGGTCCCACACCCCGAAAAAGCCCTCACGCGGACCGACGCCGGCACCCTGGTCGAAGGGCTCGTAGGCGAACACCGTTCCGCACCAGCTCTGCTGGGCCAGGTATCCGAGCGCATCGGAGTAGGTTCGTGCCTGCACATCCCGTGAGACGCTGTCGGGCGTGATCCCCGTGGACGCCCCGAACTCGGTGAGCCACAGCTTTTTGCCGGAGTCGCCGGCCCTGACCATGATCGCCCTCGACGACGGCAGCAATCCGCCCCCCGTGAACGCCGCGCGGGGTAGCGCCGGATACGTGTACGGGTGGACGCCGACCCAGTCGGAGTTCGCGGCGAGACCGTGGTCGTACATCGAGCGGAGATACGCACCGGCATCGGCACCGCCGTTGGCCAGACCGGCCGAACCGACCGACACCGACGGGTTCACCGACTTCACCGCTGCGCGCACGGCGATGAGGTATCGCATGTAGGAGGGCGCCGAGAAACCGGGGATCAGATTCGGCTCGTTCCCCACCTCGATCGCCGTGACTGCCGGATAGCGCCGTAGTCCGGCGACCGCAGATGCGGCAAGACTCGCCGGACTCTGAGACGGGTCGAACACCATGCACGCCAGAAAGTTCGAGATCCCGGCAGCGCGTCCTGCGTCGTAGAGGACGTCCTGACCGAAGGTGAACCGGTACCACGAGGCGCCGACACCGGTGACCAGATCCATCATCCGGTTGGCGGTCGCCGCCGAGAACCTCGGAGTTCTGTTGCCGTCGGCCGCGAACCCGAAACGACTCGACGGGAACAGTGCAGCCGCATGTGCCGCCGCCGGGATCGCGAGTGCACCCGTCGCGACACCCGCACCCACGAGAACCGATCGACCGAGGAATTCCCTCCGGCCCAACGTCGATCGCCCACGTACACCACTGTCATCGATCTCTGATCTCCCCATCCGTCGAGGATATATCGCATCGATGCGGCACTTCGGCGTGGATCTGGCGCCGAACGGTGCAGAAACCCCTAGTCGGACACCCGGGCGATGAACGCGCCGAGGTTGGTGCGCACCCGCCCGATCTTCGATTCCACGTCGAGGTCTTCGCGGTACTGCTTGCCCAGTGCCGGGGTCTTCTTGCCGCGGGCGTAGAGCGAGCAGGCGAGATCGGTGCACATGTAGGTGCCGACCGAATTGCCCTTACGACCCGCCTCGCCGGACCGGTTCGCCGTCATCAGCGAGACCCCGCCCGACGGGTGCGTGGTGAGGCAGATCTTGCACATCTGGGCGCGTCGGGACCCGCCGGTCTCGTGCCGCAGGGCAAGGCCGACGAAGCCGTCCCCGTCCGGGGCGACGAGGTAGCACCGTCCGGCGTACGTCGGATCGGTCCACCCGAGGAAGTCGAGCTCGTCCCACGGGCGCGAGTCGAGATCGCGCGGGATGACGATGCGCTTGGCCTCGCCCTTGGTGCAGTTGACGAACGACGACCTGATGTCGGCTTCGGTCACGGGATACATGGGAATCACTCTTCGTTGATCGTCGGTCGGACTCGGCGAGTGACGGTACGCCCGGGTCGGCGCACCGCACAACGAGTTTTCCGTACCCGTCGACAACGCGACGGCCGCCGGATCGGGGGTCCGACGGCCGTCGCTGCCATGACTCAGCTGGTCGGCTGGGTCAAGTCGTAGAGCGTCACCGTGCCGACGGTCTTCGCCGTGTAGTGCGTGGTGATCCACTCACTGATCGCGGTGGCCGTACCCTCGGCGTTCATGCCGCCGCCCGTGCGTCCACCACCGATGAAGTAGTGGATCTTGCCCTGGCGCACGTACTCCTGGAACTGAGCCAACGTCGGCGACGGATCGCTGCCGTTGAAACCTCCGATGGGCATGACCGATTTCTGTGTCGCCAACTGGTAGCCGGACGCGGAGTTCGATCCGATGGCCGCAGCGACCCAGGTGTACTTGTCGGCATCGGTCTCCAGCAGCGTCACCATCTCGGCGGTCGGCTTCGATCCCTCGAGCAGACCTCCGCCGGGACCACCCATGCCGCCGGCGCCACGGGTCGTGGCGCCACCCGCCTGTGCTCCGGGGGTGGTTGCACCGTTCGTGCCGGGCTGTCCGGGAGCCTGGCCGCCCTGAGCCCCGCCACCGAACCCGCCGAACCCGCCCGGGCCGAATCCGCCGCGCATCCCGCCGCGACGTCCGCCCATACCGCCGAACGGACCGCCACCGTTGACCGACGGCCCGGCGGTGATGATCGAACCCGTCGTGGGTGTGCCCGCGGTGTCGATCGCGTAGGCGGCTGGCCCCGCAAGACCCATCACGATGGCGACCCCCGCGACGATCGCGGCCACCCGCGGCAGGCGTGGGACGAGCAGTGCGATCGCGGCGATCGCGGCCGCGACGATCACGACCCATCGCAGCCACGGCACGAAGTCCGGCGATCGGTTGAGCAGGAAGAACGACATCGCGCCGGTCACCGCGACGGCGACCGCGAGCACGATGCGCACCCACGTGAGGTGACGACCCTTCCAACACATGGCCGCACCCGCGCCGATGAGCGCCGCGATGGCAGGCGCCAACGCGACGGTGTAGTACGCGTGGAAGATGCCGGACATGTAGCTGAAGACGGCCATGGTGGTGAGCAGCCAGAGCATCCAGACCGAGATCAGGGCGCGATGGATGTTGGTGCGAGATGACCTGCCGCACAGCACCAGTGCCGCGATCCCGAG
Source organism: Williamsia maris (assembly GCF_024171815.1). Taxonomy (GTDB): domain Bacteria; phylum Actinomycetota; class Actinomycetes; order Mycobacteriales; family Mycobacteriaceae; genus Williamsia_A; species Williamsia_A maris. The sequence continues at coordinate 1,119,277 of NZ_JAMTCJ010000001.1, forward strand.
GATCAGGGCGGTCGGGATGAGCCAGGCGATCTGACCGCCCTGCTCGGGCTGGAACATGCGGAAGAACCCGGTCTCGCCCCACATGCCGCCGCGACCGCCGGGCCCACCTGCGCCACCGGGACCACCCGCGCCGAAGCCGCCGGTCGCGGCGGTCTCACCGATCGCGCGACGCGCGCCGCCCCCTCCGCCTCCGGTGCTACCGGTCTCGTTGCCGGTGAGTCGTCCGAAGCCGTTGTAGCCGAACGTCAACTCCAGGATCGAGTTGTGTTGCGAACCACCGATGTAGGGGCGAGAGTCCTTCGGCCACAGCGTGACCGCCAGTACCCACCAGCCCGCGCTGACAAGCATCGCGACCAGCGCGGTGATCAGGTGGCCGAGTCGCTTGACCCAGGTGTGCTGGCCGAACGCCAGGTAGGTGATCGCCAGCGGCGGGATGACCAGGAACACCTGCAACTGCTTGGTGAGGAACCCGATACCGACCAGTGCGCCGGTGAGCACCATCCATCGGATCCGACCGTCCTCGATCCCCTTCAGGGTCGCCCAGACGGCACCGATCATCAGCAGCACCAACAGTGCGTCGGGGTTGTTGAAGCGGAACATCAACGCGGCCACCGGGGTGAGAGCCAGTGTCGCGCCCGCCAACAGACCGGCGGGAGCACCCAGATACTTCTTGACGATGAGGTGGAGCAGCGCCACCGAGGCGACACCCATCAGCGCCTGCGGGACCAGGATCGACCACGAGTTCAGCCCGAAGATGCGTACCGCGATTCCCGGGATCCACAGGGAGACCGGGGGTTTGTCGACGGTGATGGAGTTCGCGGCGTCTGACGACCCGAAGAACCATGCCTTCCACGACTGCGAGCCGGCCTGGATGGCCGCGGAGTAGAAGGAGTTGGCGTACCCGTTCGCGCTCAGGCTCCACAGGTAGAGCACCGCGGTGGCGGTGAGCAGGACGCCGAGGCCCCACCGTTCCGGATGTGGCAACGCCCGCCGACGCCTCCCATCATCGGATGGTGAGACGCCGGTGGGGGTGTCGAGTACAGATGTCACGCTGCGGCCTCCATGCCTGCGGTGTCGTCGTCGGACCGGGGCCCGTGCCCGGACGCATCGGCGTGGGCGTTGCGGAACACCCAGCGGAACGCGACGAAACGGGTCAGTGTGGCAACGAGGTTCGCGACCACCAGGACGAGGAGTTCGATGTGCTTCGATGCGCCGGGTGCACCGGCCTCCAGAGCGAGCAGCGAGCCGGCGGTGATGGCCCAGCCGAACAGGAAGACCGCGATACCCTGCAGGTGGTGCTTGGCCGCATCCTCCCGCCCCTTGACGCCGAAGGTGAAGGCTCGGTTGGCGGCGGTGTTGAACACCGCGGTGATGAGCAGCGCCGCGAAGTTCGACAACTGTGCGCCCAGCATCGAGTGCAGGACGAGGTAGAGCACCGCGTAGGCGACGGTGGAGATGACGCCGATGACGCCGAAGCGGACCAGTTGACCGATCATGCCGTGCGGTACCCCCGTGACGTGCGGATCGTCGAACCGGTTGCGTCCCAGACTCCGTCGGAGTTCGGCCACCGGGAGGTCGCCGTTGGCGAGCGCGCGACCGACGCGCCAGCATCCCTTGAGGTCTTCGGTCGCGGTCTTGACGATGTCGACGCTGCTGTTGGGGTCGTCGATCCAGTCGACCGGCACCTCGGCGATCCGCAGGCCGATCCGCTCGGCCAGCACCAGCAGCTCGGTGTCGAAGAACCAGCCGGTGTCGTGGACGTAGGGCAGCAGTGCATGTGCGACGTCGCCGCGCATCGCCTTGAACCCGCACTGTGCGTCGGAGAACTTCGCCCGCATCGTGGTGCGGAGGATCAGGTTGTAACTGCGCGAGATGAATTCACGTTTGGCGCCACGGACCACCCGCGACGAGCGGGACAGGCGCGAGCCGATGGCGACGTCGGAATGTCCCGACAGCAGCGGCGCGACCAACGGCATCAGGGCGTTGAGGTCGGTGGACAGATCGACGTCGCAGTAGGCGACGACGGTGGCGTCGCTCATGCTCCAGGTCGCGTTGAGCGCACGACCGCGGCCCTTCTGCGCCAGGTGCACGACGCGGACACTGTCCATCGTCTGGGCCAGCTCCACGCCCACGGCGAGAGTGCTGTCGGTGCTGGCGTTGTCGGCGATGGTGATGCGTGCCGAGTACGGGAAGTTGGTGTGCAGGTGCTCGGCGAGGCGGCGGACGCAGCCGGCCAGGTCGGCCTCCTCGTTGTAGACCGGCACGACGACATCGAGGTCGGGATGGCGGGGCGTGCGGTCTACGACGACGATCATCTCGGGAGCGTCGGTCGGGTCCGGCATCGCCGTGCCGCCCGATCGATCGACGGTGTCTGTTGTCATGACACAGACTCTGATCGGTCAAGCTGCCCCGTCTCTGCGGCCGACCTGTCAGCTTCCTGTGAGCGGAACCACCCTCAGTCGGAGGTGTGCTCCTCGTGCCCGGCAGCGCGCAGAGCTGCGCGGATACGCGTCGCGGCGTCGTCGAGTGACGCGGGATCGGGGTCCTTCTCGGCCAGCGCGAGGTCGAAGGTCTCCAGCGAGTGCGCCGGGAAGACGTGGATGTGCAGGTGCGGCACCTCGAGCCCGGCGATGAGCAGGCCCATGCGAGGGGCGTCGAACGCGTCGCGGGTCGCCTGGCCGACCGTCTGTGACACCGCCGTCAGGTGGGCGAAGACCGCCGGGTCGACCTGCTCCCAGTGGTCGATCTCCTCGCGCGGCACCACCAGCACGTGCCCGGGCGTCACCGGGTTGATGGTGAGGAACGCGACGGCCGTGTCGTCCTTCCAGACGAAACGTCCCGGGATGTCGCCGTTGATGATCATGCTGAATACCGAAGCCATGGGTCGATCGTATGCGTCCCGACCGACCCGACGGGTCGGTGTCAGCGCAGTGCGGCGATGCGCCCGAGAGCGGTGGCGATGATCTCGGGCGACGTGCCGATGTTCATCCGGACCCAGCCCGCGCCGGGTCCGCCGAACGAGACACCGTCGCTCACCTTCACCCGCGCACGATCCAGCATCGCCCCGGCCGGATCGGCTCCGAGGTCGAGTCGGCGGCAGTCCAGCCACGCGAAGTACGACGCCGCGCCCGGGCAGTAGCCCACCTGCGGCAGTGTGTCGGCCAGCAGTCCGGCCACGACCTCGGCGTTGTGCTCCAGTTCGCCGATCAGCTGGTCGAGCCAGGCCTCGGAGTCGCGGTACGCCGCGATCGACGCGATGACCCCGAAGTGGCCGACCGCCCAGGCGACCTGATCGCTGAACGACGGCAGGTCAGCGCCGATCAACAGGCCACATTTCAGGCCGGCGATGTTCCACGCCTTGGACGCGCTGTGGGCGGCCACCGCCGTGTCCCCCGCCACCTCGAGATACGGGGTGAACTCGGTGTGCGAGAACGTCAGCGGGGCGTGGATCTCGTCGGAGACGACCCGGACTCCGTACCGCTCGGCGAGCGCGGCCAGCGTGGAGAGATCTGCCCGACTGTGCACGGTCCCGGTCGGGTTGTGCGGGTTGGCCAACAGGAGCGCCCGCGCTCCCGCACGCATCGCGGCGTCGATGCCGTCGAGGTCGAGGCGACCGCCGTCGCCGATGTCGATGAGGGGCACCTCCACCGGGCGGACGCCGACCGCGTCGAAGTAGGAGAAGAACGACGGATAGACCGGGGTGGTGACGATGACGCCGTCACCCGGCCGACAGAGATGGCGCAGCAGGTCGGTGATCGCCACCCCGACGTCGGTGAACGGGATCACCGGTTGCGTCACCGACCACCCCCAGCGACGCTGCGCGAAGTCGGCGAACACAGCAGGCAGTTCGCTGTCGTGCGCCGCGTAACCGGTGTCCGACCGCTCCACCGCGGCGTGCAGGGCATCGGCGATCGGTTGCGCGAGAACCGAATCCATCTCGGCCACCCACATCGGCAGGACGTCGCCGGCCAGATTCTCCCATTTCGCGCTGGTGCGACCTGATTGCAGATCGGTCAGCGAGGACCCGAGGATCGCGGTGCGCGGATGGGTGTCGGCCACCGCCTCACTCTAACCGCGGCAACCGAACCCAGAAGGTGGCTCCGCCGCCGGGGGTGTCCTCGACACCCACGGTGCCGCCGTGTGCGGCGACCAACGCGGCCACGATCGACAGCCCCAGTCCACTGCCACCCGACTTCTCGTCCCGATGCCGAGAGCTGTCGCCCCGGTAGAAGCGTTCGAAGACCCGCGCCTGGTCGTCGGGGCTCAGCCCGGGACCGGTGTCGGCGACGGCGAGGATCGCGCTGTGCTCGTCGGTGCCGACGCGGATGATGATCCGCGCGTCGTCAGGGGTGTGCCGGATGGCGTTGGTGATCAGGTTGCTGAGCACCTGCGACAGCCGTGGGGCGTCACCCATCACGGCCGGGATCCCCGGCCCGTCGATCATCTCCACGGAGATGTCGCGACCGGGAGCGGTGGCCCGAGCACTGTGGACCGAGTCCGACGCCAGGCCGAGCAGGTCGACCTGGGCACGTTCGAGGGGACGCTGCGCATCGAGCCGGGCGAGCATCAGCAATTCCTCGACCAGCAACCCCATCCGGCCGGCCTCGTGCTCGATCCGCGACATCAACTGGTCGGGATCGGTCATGGCACCCTGCCGGTACAGCTCGGAGAAGCCGCGGATGGAGGTCAGCGGGGTGCGTAGTTCGTGACTCGCGTCGGCGACGAAGCGCCGCATCTTGTCCTCGGAGCGACGAGCCTGTTCCTCGGACGCGGCGGTGGTCGCGAACGCGGTCTGGATCTGGTGCAGCATCACGTTCAGCGACGCCGCGAGCCTGCCGACCTCGGTGTTCGCCGGCGACACCGGGACACGCTGATCGAGGTCGCCGCCTGCGATGGCCTCGGCCGTGACCTCGACGCGCCGCAGCGGTCGAAGGCTGCTGCGCACCAACAGGTATCCGAGCCCGCCGACGATGACCACGACCCCGAGGCCGATGGCCAGCTGCAGCCAGATGAGGCGGGTGACGGTGTCGTCGACGTCGGTGAGCTTGATCGCCACCACCGAGGTCGTCATCGCGCCGGAGGAGTTGGCCGCGGTCACCTTCACCACGCGCCAGCGGACGTCCGAGCCGGTGGCACTACCGACCGTCTCGGGATCCTCACCGAGGCGGTCGACGTCGGAGAGGTCCGGGGATCCGCCGACGTCGTTGATGGTGAACGTGGTGCCGTCCGATCGGAACAGCATCACGTAGTACGGCGACGGTGGCCGCCGCTCGGCGGTGGGGCTGCCGCTGGTTCCGCCGGAGTTGTTCGAGAACGGTCCCTTGTCGTCGCCCTCACGCGGACGGGCCCACCCGTCGGCGGCGTTCTTGAGTCCGTTGTCGGTCCGCTCGATGAGGCGGTTCTGCATCGCCGACGTCACCGAGACGCCTGACACGAGCAACCCCAGCGCGACGAGCACCAGCATCAACCCGACGAGCGACACCCTCAGCGGGATCCCGCGACGATGCCGGGGCTGCGTCGGCGGCGGTGCGGACGATGCCGCGGGCGCGACCACGACGTGATCCGGATGGGCAGTGGTCATCGGGGTTCGCGCATCACGTACCCCACGCCACGCAACGTGTGGATCAGGCGCTTCTCGCCGGTGTCGACCTTGCGGCGCAGGTAGGACACGTACGACTCGACGACGTTGACCTCGCCGCCGAAGTCGTAGTTCCAGACGTGGTCGAGGATCCGCGGCTTGGACAGCACCGTGCCCGCGTTGATCATGAAGTACCGCAGCAGCGTGAACTCCGTCGGCGACAACGACACCAGCTCGCCGTCCTTCCACACCTCGTGGGTGTCGTCGTCGAGCTCGATGTCGGCGAACGTGATCCGGGTGGGTTCGGCCTTCTGCTCACCGAAGCCGTTGCGGCGCAGGATCACCCGCAGACGTGCAACGACCTCCTCGAGGCTGAACGGCTTGGTGACGTAGTCGTCGCCGCCGATGGTGAGACCGTTGATCTTGTCCTCCATCGAGTCGCGCGCGGTGAGGAACAGCGCGGGCGCCTCGATGCCGTCGGCACGCAGCCGCCGCAGCAGGCCGAAGCCGTCCATGCCGGGCATCATCACGTCGAGGACGAGCGCGTCGGGACGGAAGGTCCTCGCCTTGTCGATCGCGGCCGGACCGCTCGCCGCGGTGGCGACGTCGAAGTGCTGGAACTTCAGCGACACCGACAGCAACTCGAGAATGTTGGGCTCGTCGTCGACGACGAGCACCCGTGCACCGGAATCAGTCATGGTGACACCTTCCGTGATTACGCTGGGCCGCCGCTGAGCACTTCCTGGCAGCTCGCTGTGAACTCTCATCGCACCACGCGGTCGGTCAGAAGAGCGTGGGTTCGCCGAACCCCGGAACGCTCTCCGCGGCCAGGATCCGCCCCTTGGTCGCCGCTCCCCCGGGCGCCGAGAATCCCCCGACCTCGGTTCCCGCCCCGAGTACGCGGTGACACGGGATGACGACCGGGATGGGGTTGCGGCCCAGCGACCGCCCGACCGCCTGCGCGGCCAACGGCTGGCCGATCCGCGCCGCGACCTGCCCGTACGTCAGGGTTCGTCCCCGCTGGATCGACCGGGTGACCGCGTAGACCCGTTGGTCGAACTCGGGGAGGTCGGCGATGTCGACGACGATCGCGGACAGGTCGACGTCCTCACCGGCGAACAGACGGTCGATGGACTCGATCACCTCGTCGACCGCCTCGGGCGGGGACTGTTCGGTGGCGTCGAACCCGCGGAGGTAGTCGACGACATCGCGCGCGTCCGGCTCGGGCAACGCGACGGCGACGATGCGATCCTCGAGGTCCCAGGCGAGCCCACAGGTTCCCAGCGCGGTGTCGAACAGGGCGAATCCGCGGTCCCGGCGGGTCATGTTCTCCCCGCGATCACGCGACCGTGTCCCGCATGAACGGGGCCGGATAGCCCGGCTTGGGACGGACCTCGCCGAGCCAGGCGGCCAGGGCGTCGGCACGCGTGGTCAGGTCCTTGATCGCCGCGCGCGGAAGCTTCTCCAACGGGTGCAGCCCGATCGAACCGTCGGCGCGGAGGAACCATCCGCCCACGATCCGGCCGTCCCACCAGATGCTCTGTCCCCCGTTGCCGTTGCGGTCGAACATTGCCGCGCCGTGCTCACCGAGGTACCACCCACGCTCCTTCCACCCCATGGTCGTGGGGTCGAGTTCGGGCAGCACGGACCCGGTGGGCGGCACCGGCTCGACGGGGTCCAGATCGTCGGGAAGCAGATACCCGACGTCGAACCGGCCGGTGTCGACCTCGACATCCACCTCGACCGCACCGAGCTGCGCCAGGGCGGTGCGGACCGCCTTCTTGGTCGATCCCAACCACCACACGATGTCGGTCTCGGTACCGGGCCCGAACGACCGCAGCCACCGCTCCACCATGGCGCGGTGGCCGGTCTCGGGATCGGCGAGGGGGAGATCGGCCCCCAGCCAGCTCGACATCGACGACCAGCGAGGACGGGACACGTGCCAGCCGGCGGTGTTGGGGCCGCGGACGATGTCGCCGGCCGCGCTCATCATGTTGAGCACCCGCGGCCCCATGGGCGACGATCCACCCCACGTGTCGAGCGGTCCGGAGACGATGACCCCGTCGAGTTCGGTCAGGCGTGCGCGCAGTTCGGACGACGACGCCAGGGTGCCGTCGGACAGTTCGGCGACGACGGCCGAGCGCGCGGTGTCGATCCAGCCCTCGGGATCAGCGAAGTCGGCGCTGCGTCGCAGATCGCGCAGCATGTTGGTCCGTTCACTCGCCGCGACCCGCGGGCCGACCGCACTGACCGCGTCGGCGAGGGTCGATCGGTCGACGACGAACACGGTGCGACGCATCGCGAGCTGTTTGACCAGCGACCGTGATTCGTACAGCAGGGCCTGCAGATCATCGGGCACGAAACCCGTTGTGCGCGCCCACACCGACATGAACACCGTCGGCGGGCAGGTGGCGTGCAGCGCGACGACCGCTCGCGCCACCTCGAGAGCGTCGTCGGCCCGGGCGGCGTCGGTCAGCAGGTGCCGTCGCAGCATGCGCGCGCGTCGCTGCTCGGCGGTGACTCGCAACCGGGTGGACATCGAAGTGCGGGTCAGCTCTGCGGGATGGCCGCGATCGCCTCGATCTCGACGAGCTGACCGTCGTGGGCGAGCACGGTCACACCGACCAGGGTGCCCGCCGGCTTGTGGGCACCGAACGCCTCGACCACCGCGTCCCACGCCACCGAGAGGTCGGCCTGCAGGCCCTCGGCGACGTAGACCGTCACCTTGGCCACGTCCGAGAGGGAAGCGCCCGCCTCGGACAGGATGGTGGTGAGGTTGAGCATGCACTGGCGCGCCTGGGCCTGCACGTCGCCGGGTCCGGAGGTCGAGCCGTCCGCCTCGGTGGGTGCTGCACCGGCGGTGAAGATGATCGAACCGGGCAACGCCGTTGCGCTGTAGGTGAATCCACCGTCGTAGAGCGTTTCGGAGCCGTTCAGGCGTAACTGCGACATGGGGTCCACCCTACGTCGTTGCCCTCCGCCGACGCCCGCATCCGAGTAGCGTCGGCACGTGTCCCGGATCTCGGCACACCGCAGCGTCTCCAGCATCGGGCCTGTTCCGCTATCGATGAAGGAGCGCCACATGGCCGCATCCACACCGGTGATCTTCATCCACGGCCTCTGGCTGCACTCGTCCACCTGGAAGCCCTGGGTCGACCTCTTCGACGCCGAACACATCCCCGCGACGGCACCCGGGTGGCCGCGCGAGCACTCGTCGGTCTTCAAGTGCCGTCAACGCGGCGAGGACGTGGTGGGCATGGGCATCGCCGAGGTCGCCACGCACTACTCGCGCATCGCCGCCGAGTTCGACAGCCCGCCGGTGGTGGTCGGCCACTCCCACGGCGGACTGGTCGCCGAGTACCTGCTCGCCAGGGGACTCGCGTCGGCCGCGGTCGCCATCGACCCGGCCCGGCTGAGCGAGGAACTGCCTCAGCCCATCTCACAGCTGATCGCCGAGTACCCGGCCATGGCGAACCCGGCCGATCGCGGCCGCGAGGTCAATCTGAACAACCGCCAGTTCCGGTCGGTGTTCGGCAACGCGATCAGCGAGGACGAGTCGGACAGCCTCTACGAACGGTGGACGATCCCCGCATCCGGCGCGCTTCTGTTCGAGACCGACTTCGCGGGCAGCGAACCGCCCGCGACGGACGACCCGGCCCGGGGGCCGCTGCTGCTCGTCTCCAGCGGCCGAGGCCAGGAGGCCGACGACACCCCGCCCACGTCCAGTTTCGAGTCGTATCGCCATGCCGACGCGGTCACCGAACGACGCACCTTCGCCGATCGCGGACACTCACTCGTCATCGATCACGACTGGTCCGACGTCGCGAAGTCCGTTCTGGAGTGGATCACCGCACACAGCGACCGCGGATGACCGAGCAGCAACGCCGCAGCATCGGCCGTAACGACGGTCCCCTCGAGAGCGAACTCGAGGACAGCTTCGATGTCATCGTCACCGAGGGCGCCGAACGACTGCACCGCACGGTGCGGACGGTGGTCATCACCGGACTGTTCGGCGGCATCGAGGTCGCCCTCGGGATCATGGCGATGCTGGCCGTGCTGCACGAGACGGGGAACCATCTGCTCGCCGGTCTGGCGTTCAGCATCGGACTCATCGCGATCTTCCTCGCGCACAGCGAACTGTTCACCGAGGACTTCCTGATGCCCGTCGCCGCGGTGGTCTCGCGGAACGGGTCTGTCGGTCAGCTGGCCAAGTTGTGGGTCGGGACGCTCGCAGCGAACCTCGTCGGTGGGTGGGCGATCATGTGGATCATCACGCGGGCGTTCCCCGAATGGTCCGACGTACTGAGCGAATCCGCCCACCACTTCGTCGACGCGCCGCTGGCGTTGCAGTCGATCTGCCTGGCGGTACTCGGTGGCGCCACGATGACCCTGCTGACCCGCATGCAGCAGGGCACGCAGTCCGACGTCGCGAAGATCGTCGCGGCCGTGGGTGCCGCGTTCCTGCTCGCCGGGCTGCAGCTGTTCCACTCGGTCCTGGACTCGCTGATCATCTTCGGCGCCATCGAGACCGGCGCCGACGTCAGCTACCTCGACTGGCTGAACTGGTTCTGGTACACCACGCTCTTCAACATCATCGGCGGCGTGGTGCTGGTGACGGCGCTGCGACTGCTCCGCACCAAGGAGCTCGTCGAGGAAGAGCGCGCGGAGGGCTGACCCGCCGCCACCACGTCGACACGGACAGACCCCGCCGCGAATGACAATTCATCGCGACGGGGTCTGGAGAAGAGGTCAGCGGAGCGCGCGGCGGGCGCGGACGGCTCCGCTGAGGGTCAGCGCGACCACGGCGCCGACGACTGCCGAACCCAGCAGCGCGACACCGACACCCAGGTCGAAATCCCAGGCGATGAAGCTGATGGTGGTGTGCACCGTGTTCTGCAGGACGAAGACGACGAGCGCGGCGACGAGAACGGTCGCGACGGCGAGCATCAGCTTCGACGCGGCGCCGAAGGTGCGGCGTCCGGAACGGTGGGCGGTGGTGTCGGTGGTGGCGGTGGCCATGGCGATGCCTTCTCTCTGGGGTGGTGAGGATGGGGGGTTCAGGGCGGGGCGGCGGCGGGTGGCCGGACCGCGGCCCTGCGGGTCGCCGCCGGATGGGCGGCGACCCGACGAGCGTGCGTCGAGCGGGAGATCACCGAGCTGATCAGCTCAGCTTGTCCTTGATGTTCTCGCCGACCTTCTTGGCGCCGGAGACGCCCTGATCCTTCTTGCCCTCGGCCTCGAGGTCGGAGTTGTCGGTCACGTCACCGACGACCTCCTTGGCCTTGCCGATCGCGTCTTCTGCAGCGTTCTTGGCCTTGTCGACGATCCCCATGATGATTCCTTTCTCAGGTCCGCGACCGGAGTGCCGCGGTTACATCCAGTGAGTCGTGGGCCGACGGAGTTCTGCACTCGACATCCCGCGTGACACCGATCACGCAGCGGCACGAGCTAGCGGTGGATCGGCCCGTCCAGCGACGACAGCGGTCGCGCCGAGGCGTCCGAGCGCACCGCGATGATCTGCGCCGCGATCGACACCGCCGTCTCCTCGGGGGTGCGGGCATCGAGGTCGAGGCCCATCGGGCTGTGCAGGCGGGTGAGATCGGCGGGGGCCACGCCCGCATCGACGAGTCGCGACAACCGGTCGGCGTGGGTCCGACGAGATCCCATCGCCCCGACGAAGGCGAACCGGTCGAGGGTCAGTGCCGCCTGGATGGTCGGGACGTCGAACTTGTCGTCGTGGGTCATCACCGCGATCACGGTCCGTGCGTCCAGGCGCCCGGCCGCGTGCTCTCCGCGCAGGTAGCGGTCCGGCCAGTCCACCACGACGGCGTCCGCACGCGGAAAGCGTTGCACTGATGCGAAAGTGGCGCGGGCGTCGACCACCGTGACCTCGTAGCCGAGCGTCCGGGCGGTGTCGGTGAGCGCCCGGACGAAGTCGTTGGCGCCGGCCAGGATCATCCGTGGCGCGGTGGCGAACGACTGGACGAACACCGTGAGACGACACCCGGCCGCCTCCTCGCCCTTGTTGATCTCGCTGCCGCCGACCATCCCGCTGCGACCGACGGCGAGCAACGCGCGGGCATCGCGGTCGACGCGGTTCCACGGCGTGGCCGCCGTGCAGCTGTCCGAGCCCGCCAGCACCGTGCGCAGCGTGGGTGCACCGACGGTGGTCACCAGGGCGCACGGCGTCCGCGCATCGATCCGGGAACGCAGGTCGACGAGGACCCCGGGACCGTCGACCCGTTCGATGAGCACCTCGATCTCACCGCCACAGGTCAATCCGACCGCGAACGGGTCGATGTCGGATCCACCGAAGCGCTCGAACGATGGTTCGCCGGTGGCGATCACGTCGGCCGCAGCGGCGACCACGGCCGCCTCGACACACCCGGACGACAACGATCCGACGACATCTCCGTCGGCCGTGACCATGAGCGCGGAACCCACCGTGCGCGGGGACGATCCGGTGACACCGACGATCCGCGCGAGTGCCACCGGCGATCGGGTGGACTCGACGACCAGGGCGTCGAGGATGTCGAGCATCCGATGAGATTATCGTGTTCAGCGACAGTGTGATCGGACTCGTGGAGCCTCCTGTCGGGATTGAACCGACGACCTTTCGCTTACAAGGCGAGTGCTCTACCGCTGAGCTAAGGAGGCGTGTGTCTCGTGCGTGAGTATATCGGCCGGGTGTTGCGCCCATTGGCGGGCTCCAAGCGCGCCACGATCGACACGATCGAGCCGTACACATCGCCGCTGTCGCCTCGGCAGCCGGTCGATCTCACCGACGACGGCGCGGTCACCGAGGTCCTCGATCTCGCGATCAAGGTGGGATCGGTGCTGCTCGACTCCGGCACCGGCGCGATCGACACCCAGACCCAGATCCGGTTCGTGGCCGGGATGTTCGGCGTCGAGCGGTGCGACGTCGATGTGACCTACAACACGATCATGGCCAGCGCCCGTCGCGGTTCGTCGATGCCGCCGGTCACCGCGATGCGCACGGTGCACTACCGCTCGCTCGACTTCACCCGCCTCGCCCAGGTCGACCGGCTCATCCGCAAGATCCGCAGCCTCGCCGTCACCCCGGCCGAGGCCCACATCGTCATCGACGAGATCATCGCCGCCCCGCACCCCTACGCCCGCTGGGTCGCGACGCTCGCGTGGTCGACGATGGCGGCGGCGTTGTCGGTGACGCTGGGCGGCAACTGGCTCGTCGCGGTGGTGTCGTTCCTGACGACCGCGGTCATCTACCGGCTCAACCAGGCACTGAACCGCCTCGGCACCCCGGTGTTCTTTCAGCAGATCGCGGGCGGCTTCGTCGCGGTCATCCCGGCGGCGATCGTCTACCAGTATCAGGAAGCGCTCGGCGTCGGGATATCCCCGACGCTGGTCATCGCCGCGGGTGTGATCGTGCTGTTGTCCGGGCTGTCGTTGGTCGGCTCGGTGCAGGACGCGATCACCGGCGCCCCGATCACCGGCGTCGCCCGCTTCTTCGAGCTGCTCATCCTGACCGGCGGAATCATCGCCGGCGTCAGTGTCGCGATCCAGTTGCTGGAGAGCACGGGCATCTATCTGCCCACCATCACCAGCACCACCCAGCTCGGGCTCATCGACGCCCCGGCCCAAATCCTCGGTGGCGGCACCGCGGCCGGCGCGTACGCGCTGGCCAGCTACGCCGAGAACCGCGCGTTGCCGGTGGCGTTCATGGGCGGGTTGATGGGGGCTGCGGTGTCGGCGGTCGCGGCCCTGGCGGACATCGGCGGCGTCATCGCCGGAGGCATGGCCGCGCTCACCGTCGGGTTCGCCGGTGGTCTGCTCGCCCGCCGTGCGCTGACACCGCCGCTCGTCGTCGCGGTCGCCGGCATCACGCCCCTGCTCCCCGGTCTGGCGGTCTACCGCGGTCTGTACGGGATCCTCAACGAGCAGACGCTCGACGGCTTCACCGCCCTGGCGTCGGCACTCGGTGTCGGTGCCGCCCTGGCCGCGGGAGTCACCCTCGGCGAGTTCATCGCCCGCAGCCTGCGACGTCCGCGGATCACGACGCGACCCACCCGCGCCCTGCTCACCGCGCGGTCGGCACTGCGACCGAAACGGTTCACCCGACCCGACACCGAGCCGCAGCCGGTCAGCGATCCGCTGCTCAGCGCCATCACCGAGCCGCTCCGGGCACAACCCGATTCGACGAACCGGGTAAAGTAGAGGTCATGCCAGCGAAGACCACGGACAAGACCGACATTCCCGACGAAGAACTGGCGACGGTCGCAGACGAGACAGCCCGTGCCGCGCGTCGCGTGGTGGCCGCGTTCGCCACCGACGCCGACGAGTGCCGGATGCTCCTGGCCATGCTCGGGATCGCACCCACCGACGAAGCCTGAGCGGTGAGCGCGACCGGCACCGACCTCCAGCTCGACCCCGATGAGTTGCACACCGCGGATTTCGTGGTCGTCGCCAACCGTCTCCCCGTCGACAAGGAAACCCTCCCGGACGGTTCTATCCGGTGGAAGCGCAGCCCCGGCGGTCTCGTCACCGCCCTCGAGCCCATCCTGCGGTCGCAGACCGGCGCCTGGGTCGGCTGGTCGGGTGTCCCCGACTCGAACGACAACCCGGTCGTCGACGGCCTGCAGCTGATCTCGGTCCCGCTCAGCGCATCCGAGATCAACGACTACTACGAGGGATTCTCCAACGCCACCCTGTGGCCGCTCTACCATGACGTCCTGGTCAAGCCGGAGTACCACCGTGAGTGGTGGAACGCCTATGTCGAGGTCAACCGTCGCTTCGCCGAGGCCGCGTCCGCGGCGGCGTCGGACGGCGCGATGGTCTGGATCCAGGACTACCAGCTGCAGCTGGTCCCGAAGATGCTGCGCATGCTGCGCCCCGATCTCAAGATCGGGTTCTTCCTGCACATCCCGTTCCCGCCGGTAGAGCTGTTCATGCAGCTGCCCTGGCGTACGGAGATCGTCGAGGGCCTGCTCGGCGCCGACCTCATCGGATTCCACCTCCCCGGCGGCGCCCAGAACTTCCTCTACCTCGCACGCCGACTCGCCGGACAGGCGACGTCGAAGGGCACGGTCGGGGTGCGCTCGAAGTTCGGCGTGGTCCAGGTCGGTTTCCGACACGTCCGCGTGGGCGCCTTCCCCATCTCCATCGACTCCGGCGCCCTCGACGCCGAGTCCCGGTCGCGCAAGATCCGCGCACGGGCAGCGGAGATCCGCACCGAACTGGGCAACCCGTCGACGATCATGCTGGGCGTCGACCGTCTCGACTACACCAAGGGCATCGATGTCCGTCTGCAGGCGTTGTCGGAGCTGCTGGCCGAGGGACGCATCGACCCGTCCGACACCGTGATGATCCAGCTGGCCACCCCCAGCCGTGAGCGCGTCGACAGCTACATCCAGATGCGCGCAGGCATCGAGCAGCTCGTCGGCAACATCAACGGCACCTACGGCGAGGTCGCGCATCAGGTCGTGCAGTACCTGCATCGCCCGGTCGACCGCGACGAGCTCATCGCGTTCTTCGTCGCCGCCGACGTGATGCTGGTGACGCCACTGCGCGACGGCATGAACCTGGTGGCCAAGGAGTACGTGGCCTGCCGCAGCGACCTCGGGGGCGCGTTGGTGCTCAGCGAGTTCACCGGTGCCGCGGCCGAACTCCGCTCGGCGTACCAGGCCAACCCGTACGACCTCGACGGCGTCAAGGACGCGATCATGGCCGCGGTGAACCAGGACGACGAAGAGGGTCGCCGACGCATGCGTGCGCTGCGCAGGCAGGTTCTCGCGCACGACGTGAGTCGCTGGGCGAAGAGCTTCCTCGGCGTGCTGGGCAGCACGCAGGAGACCGCGTCGAGCGCGAATCGCGGTGTCGACATCGTCGATGGGTGACTCCGTCACGATCGATCGCTGATCCGTTGCGCTCGATTGGACGGGTACATGGCTTCGCGCTCTAGACTCACCGGGTGAGTGCCCAAGATCTAGCACCGGAACTTCGGCGCGCGCTGAAGGACATCGCGCGCACCCCTCGGCTCCTCGTCGCCTCTGATTACGACGGCTGTATGGCCCCGATCGTGTCGCGACCCGAGGACGCCCGCCCCAACCCCGATTCGGTCCGGGCGATGCGCGCGATCGCCGACCTCGACTCCACCACCGCCGCGGTCATCTCCGGTCGTGCGCTGCGTGACCTGGCCACCCTCTCGCGCCTTCCCGCCGAGGTCCACCTCGTCGGCAGCCACGGCAGCGAGTTCGACATCGGTTTCGTCCACGAGATCAGCCCCGAGGCCAACGAACTGCTCGACACCGTGATCACCGAACTGCGGGCCATCGCCGTCGACTACTCCGGCGTCACCGTCGAGACCAAGCCGGCGAGCACCGCACTGCACGTCCGCAACGCGTCGACCACCGACGCCGACGCCGCGGTCCACCGGGTGCGCACCGGACCCGCGTCGTGGGACGGGGTGCAGGTCACCGAGGGCAAGTCGGTCATCGAGCTGGCCGTCATCCGCACCGACAAGGGACAGGCCCTCGACATCCTGCGTCATCAGGCGGGCGCGGGCGCAGCCATCTTCTTCGGCGACGACGTCACCGACGAGAAGGCGTTCCGCCGGCTCCACGGACCCGACTTCGGCGTCAAGGTCGGTGACGGCGACACCCTCGCCACCTACCGCGTGTCCACCACCGACGACGTCGCCACGGCTCTCGCCTTCCTCTACGAGGAGCGTCGCGCCTGGCTGCGCGGGGAGAACGCCGCCCCCATCGAGCGGTTGTCGATGCTGGCGTCGCCACGCACCGTCGCACTGATGACGCCGGACGCCAAGATCTGTTGGATGTGTCATCCCGAGCCCGACTCGGCCGCGGTGTTCGCCAGCCTGCTGGGCACCGTCGACGCCGGCGAGTTCGGTGTCCGTCCGTGGGTCGACGGCGATCGACGTCCGCCGCTGCCGCAGAGCCAGCGCTACGTCGACGGCACCATGACGATCGAGACCCGGTGGGCCGGGCTCGAGGTCATCGACTACCTGCCGCACGATGTCGCACCGGGCCGTACCGATCTGATGCGCGTGGTCACCGGGACCGTGCCGACGCTGGTGGAGTTCGCGCCGCGTCCGGAGTTCGGTCAGGCCAGCGTGCAGCTCGAGGCCGTCGACGAGGGTCTGCGGGTCCTCGGCTCGAACGAGCCGATCGTGCTGCGGTCGCCGGGGGTCACCTGGCGCATCGACACCGACCGCTTCTACCAGCGCGCAACCGCCGTCATCGATCCGTCCGACGGACCCATCATCCTCGAATTGCGGTGTGGCACCGACTACATCGGCGAGGAGGAACGCAGCGAGGAGCAGCGTCGCGCGCTCACCGAGACGTACTGGAGCGACTGGGTGTCCCGCCTGAGCCTGCCTCCCCTCAAGCCCGACCTGATGAAGCGGTCGGCGCTCACGCTCCGCGGGCTCGTGCACGCCGATTCCGGATCGATCATGGCCGCGGCCACGACATCGCTGCCCGAGGAGATCGGTGGTGTGCGCAACTGGGACTACCGCTACTGCTGGTTGCGCGATGCCGCGATGACCGCGTCGGCGTTGGTGTCGGTGGGCTCGCACGCCGAGGCCGAGGGGTACCTGAACTGGCTCTACCGGGTGCTGGGGACGGTCAACGGTCCCGAGTGGCTGCACCCGCTCTACACACTCGCCGGCGGTGGCCTGCCGCCCGAGGCGATCATCGACTCGCTCCCGGGATACGCGGGATCGCGGCCGGTCCGCGTCGGCAACGCCGCCAATCAGCAGGTCCAACTCGACGTGTTCGGTCCGATCGTCGAACTCATCGGCCACCTCGCCGATGCGCGTGCCGCCTCCGGGCTGGCCACCCCGCTCACCGACGCCGACTGGGATCTCGTCGCCAACATGGTCTGGGCCGTCGAACGTCGGTGGTTCGAACCCGACCACGGCATCTGGGAGATCCGCGGCAACCCGCGTCACCACGTGTACTCGAAGGTCATGTGCTGGTTGACCGTCGACCGCGCGCTGAGCATCGGCGCCCGTTTCGGGCGCGAGGTCGAGCCGGGCTGGTCGGTCCTGCGCGACGTCATCGCGGCGCAGGTCCTCGAGCAGGGGTGGAACGCCTCGGCCAAGTCGTTCACCGCTGCCTACGACGGCGTCGACCTCGACGCGGCCACCCTGCACATCGGGCTGTCCGGCCTGATCGATCCGACCGACGAGCGGTTCGCCCAGACTGTCAAGGCCACCGAGGCCGAACTGCGCAGTGGCGCAACCGTGTACCGGTACCACCACGACGACGGCCTGCCCGGTGGCGAGGGTGGCTTCCACCTGTGTGCCGCCTGGCTCGTCGAGGCCTACCTGCTGATCGGTCGCCGTTCGGATGCCGAGGCCCTGTTCGACCAGCTCGTGAAGGCCGCCGGCCCCACCGGCCTGCTGTCCGAGGAGTACGACCCCGTCGCCGAGCGCTCACTGGGCAACCACCCGCAGGCCTACAGCCACATCGGGTTGCTGCGCTGCGCGGCCCTGCTCGGGGCCTGACCGCCGACTGAGATCGTCTGACATACGGGCCATCGAGGGCATATTGCCCTCGGAGACACCCATATCGGACGATTTCAGCAACTCGCCCAGTCCAACCGGTACGTTCGGCTGATGACGCTCTCCGAGTCGTGGGCGAGCTACGTGTCGCTGCTGACCGACCGCGCCCCGCGTACCGCCGCGGCTATCCGCGCTCCGCGGAGCGCAGAGGCCCGGCAGAAGGCGGACTTCTCGAAAGTGCCCTGGAACGGCGACCTTCGGGAGTTCTTTTCCCTGCACGACGGGCAACCTCAGCGGACGACTGCAGAAGCAGACGCCGGCACGGTGCTGCCGCAGCTGTGGCTGCTCGGCATCGACGAGGTGGTCGAAGCCCATTCCCGCTGTCGCCAAACGCATTTCTACACCGACCACCTCGGTACCGACTGGCCACAGGTCGCCGGCGCCGAGCCCGCGAGTGTCGTCGTCTCGATGTTCCGGGACGCCTACGTCCCCTTCGCATCAACTGGCGACGGCAACTACCTCTGCGTCGACACCGGCCCTGGCGAACACCACGGATGCGTTCGCGAATTCGGTCTGGAGTTCGCCGTCTGGAGGGATCTCCCCGTCATGCAGGCGGCGTTCGCACTCATGGAGGCCCTGACCGGCGTCCGGGTGACCCTGGACCTTCTGCGCGAATCGACGTATCTGAGCCTCGACATACCGCTCCCCACTGAACCCGCCGTGAACTGACGAACCCGCGTCCTGCAGGACGCGGGTTCGTGAGTTGAGAGCGGGTTTGCTCGGCGGTCAGCCGATGCTGACGTGGTCGGCGCCGTTGTCGATGGGCAGATCCCCGTCGACGGTCGCGATGACCTCGTAGTTGTTCAGGGTGATGTTGCCCGAGTGGTTGTCGAGGAACGCCGTGTCGGCGGCGTCGCGACCGGTTGCGATGCGGACCAGGGCCTGACGAGGCGCCAGTCCGGTCGCGTCCACGACCAGCCACTTGTCGTCGATCAGCGCCTCGGCGACGGCATGGAAATCCATCGGGACACATCCCGGCGCGTAGACGGCGACGAGACGGGCCGGGATGTTCAGCGCCCGCAGCAACGCGACGACGAGGTGCGCGAAGTCGCGGCACACGCCGGCGTTGGCCAGCAGCGTGTCCTCGGCGCCGTCGATCGGGTCGCTGGCGCCGGGGATGTAGTTGAGGCGGGCCGCCACGAATCGCGACACCTCGTAGAGCAGCTCGATCGGGGGCTTGCTCAGGTCGAATTCCGCTGAGACGTAACCGAAGAACTTGTCGGCCTCGGCGTACCGACTGGGACGCAGATACAGCGACCGCTCGCCGACCTGGACCGCGACGGGATCGGCCGGGGTGTTGATCGCGGCCGAGTACTGCACGAGCACGTTGCCGCGCTCGACGTTCAGCCGGTGGATCCGGGTCCCGGCCTCCCCCATGATCTCCTCAGGGGTCACGGCATTACCGTTCACCGACACCGACAGGGTCTCGACGAGGTCCATCCCCGGGAGACGCGCCACGGTGACCTGCAGCTCGAGTTCGGTGGCCGAATCCACCCAGATGTCCATCATCGATGAAACGTCACGCTTGATTGTGCCCATGTGCGGTCGGCGCCCTAACCGTCGGTGATTCTCTGCGTCGCGGCGGTCCCCGACCTTCTTCAAGGCGCCTGTGGGTCCAAGCCTAAGGTGCGCACGCCGCAACCGTAAACTCGACGACATGAGCGACACATCGAAATCGTCTGACCCCCGTCCCGTCGCGGTTGTCACCGGCGCCAGTTCCGGCATCGGCGAGGCGACGGCGAGAACGCTTGCCGCACAGGGTTATGAGGTCGTCATCGGCGCCCGTCGACTCGACCGACTCAGCGAGGTGGCGGCATCGATCAACGGTCGCGCCATCGAACTCGACGTCACCGACGACGACTCCGTCGCCCGGTTCTGCGAGCAGCTCGACTCGGTCGACATCCTCGTCAACAACGCGGGCGGCGCACGCGGACTGTCGACGGTGGCCGACGCCGACCTCGACGAGTGGCGGTGGATGTGGGAGACGAACGTCCTCGGCACACTGCGGATGACCAAGGCGCTGTTGCCCGCGCTGATCGCGTCCGGCGACGGACTCGTCGTGACCATCACGTCGATCGCGGCCGTCGAGGCCTACGACAACGGCGCCGGCTACACCTCGGCCAAGCACGCGCAGGCGGTCCTGCACCGCACGCTGCGCCTGGAGTTGATCGGTCAGCCCGTCCGGTTCACCGAGATCCTGCCCGGGATGGTGGAGACCGAGTTCTCGCTGGTGCGGTTCGACGGCGACTCCGATCGCGCCGACGCCGTGTACGACGGACTGACGCCGCTCAGCGCGTCCGACGTCGCCGAGGTCATCGGCTTCGTCGCCTCACGCCCGCCGCACGTCAACCTCGACCAGATCGTGCTCAAGCCCCGCGATCAGGCAAGCGCCCGCCGCAACGTCAAGACCGGATAGGTCCGATCAGCCCGTCGGGCCCTGGCGGGCCGGGGCCGGCGGGGTGGTCGAGATGCCGGACAGCTGAGGGGCGTTCGACGGGGTGGCCGGTGCGGTCGAGCTGGTGACCTCACCCTCCAGCGCCGACATCGCCTTCCAGTCGTCCCAGGAGAACGTCCAGTCGTAGATGTCGCCGTCGGCCTCCGACAGTGGGATCCGGGTGTTGGTGACCTCGACCGGATCGCCGTAGATGGCGACGTTGAAGTACTGCTGGGCGTTGTCCAGCGACAGGTTGATGCAACCGTTGGTGACGTTCGACGAGCCCTGCACGCCGGTGGTCTCGGGGTTGGCGTGGATGAACTCGCCGTTGTTGGAGATACGCACCGCGAACCGCTCGCGGATGTTGAAGTATCCGGCCGCGGGGTTGGACATGTAGAAGTCCTCGTGCTTCTCGCTCACCACGTGGATGCCCGAGCGCGTCACGTTGCGGTCGAGGTCGCCGCTGCCGTAGCTGCACGGCAGGGTCATCAGGACGTTGCTGCCCTGCATGACGTCGATCTTGAACGACGTCGCGTCCGCCTTGACGATCTGCGAGCGGCCGATGACGAAGTCGCTGGTGACGTCGGCGGCACCGTAGGCGCCGTCGCCGTGGTTCAGGCCGTAGAGCTTCGCCCGCATCGACACCTTCGTGCCCGGCGCGAAGTACTCCTTCGAACGCCAGTGGGCGCGGGAACCGTTGTCCTCGGGCAACCAGGCCCAGCTGCCCTCGGTGGGCGGGGTGGTGGTCACGGTCAGCGCACGCTCGACGGCCTTCTTGTCCGACACGGTCGAGTCGAACTTCAGGATCAGGGGTACGGCGATGCCGACCTCCTGGCCGTCGGCGATGTTCACGACGACGTTGACCTGCTCCTGCGGGGTCAGCGTGGTGACGGTGCCCTCGATCGGCACGACCTTGCGGTCCTCGCCGATCGCCGACCCGGACCAGGTGTACGTGCCGCCGTAGCCGAGCGGCTCGGTGACGGTGTAGGTCGAGCGGTCCTCCGACAACGCGCCGGTCACGACGGTGCCGCGGGCGTTGGTGAGCTTGACGTCCGGGTTGAGCTGGCCCTTCGACACCTTGACGGCGAACTCGGCCGTCGGGCTCGGGTTCGCGTCGGAGTCCGACTTGGGCAGGTAGCTGATCTCTGCGGTCGGCTCGGCGCTCTCGGACGCGGCGGCTCCGGTGGACGAACCACCGTTGTCGCTCTTGCTGCAGGCTGCGGCGGTCACGCCGACAGCGCCCACGGCCAAAGCCGCGAGAGCTCCTCGCCTGGTCAACCGCACTGGGTCACGACTGTCGATCATTTCTTCGACGATACCTGGTGATCTGCGGTGCCCGTCTCCCCCGAAGGACCTACAGGCGGCAGCCGACCAGCACCGGCTCCGGTTCCAGACGGACCCCGAACGCCGCCTCGACGCCGTCGCGCACCTGGCGGGCGAGGGTGAGCAGTTCCTCGGTCGTGGCGCCGCCACGATTGGTCAGGGCCAGGGTGTGCTTGGTGGACAGACGTACGGACACGGTGTCGTCGGGGTAGCCGCGGGAGAAACCGGCGCGCTCGATGAGCCATCCGGCGGACAGTTTGACGCCACCCTCGGCGGCGAATCGGGGCACCGGGACGTCGCCCACCCGCGCCGAGATGGCGTCCAGGATGTGAGGGAGATCATCGTCGGAGACGATCGGATTGGTGAAGAACGACCCTGCACTCCACGTGTCGTGGTCCCCGGCGTCGAGAACCATCCCCTTCCCCGACCGCAGCGCGAGGACCTGCTCGCGGACGACAGCGACCGGGACGCGCTCGCCCTGCTCGACCCCGAGCGTGTGCGCGAGCTCGCGATATCGGATGGGCGCACTGAGGCCGTCGTCGGTCAGCCGCATGGCGACACGGACCACGACGCGGTCGTCGTGATGCTTCAGCGCGCTGGTCCGGTAGGCCAGGGCGAGTTCGGACGGGGTGATCCACCGCAGCGCACCGTCGGTTCGATCGAGCACCTCGACGCCGTCGAGCACGTCGGCGATCTCCACGCCGTACGCGCCGACGTTCTGCACCGGCGTCGACCCGACCGCCCCGGGGATCCCGGAGAGGCACTCGAGGCCGCCCAGGTTGCGCTCGACGGTGTCGGCGACCACGGCGTCCCAGCCGGCGCCCGCGTCGGCGACCACCCGCGGACAGTCGTCCGGACCGACGTCGTAACGGACCTCGTCGTTGGCGATCTGCACGACGGTCCCGGCGAAACCGGCGTCGGAGACAACGAGATTGGACCCCCCACCGACCAGCAGGACCGGTTCTCCGGCGCGATCGAGGCGCCCGAGGGTCTCGACGAGCTCATCGGCGGTGGTCACGCGCACGAACGCGCGGGCCGGACCGCCCAGACGCAGGGTGGTGAGCTGCGACAGCGACACCGGCTGACCGGGGTAATCCGCGTAGTCGCGTTCGGGGCTCACGGCCCCAACGGTAACGTCTGCAGACCATGGCGACGAAGCTGCGGCACACGATCACCTTCCCGTTCGGAATGGCGGCCTACGTCGCCGCGGTCTCCGACACCGAGTACTGGAAGGCCCTGTCCGTCGGGTCCCCGGAGGCACCCGGTGAGCTGGAGTCGACCGACATCACCGACACGGGGGCCGAGGTACACCTCATCCAACGCATCCCCGGCGACAAGCTGCCCCCGGCGGTCACCGCACTCGTCTCCGGCGATCTGGCCGTCAAACGGTCGGTGATCATGGCGTTCCTGGCCGACGACCACACCACCGGATCCTTCGACGCCGACGTGACGGGTACCCCGGCGACGACCAAGGGGACGATCGACGCGACCGGCGCCGATGAGTGCACCGTCGTCTTCACCGGCTCGGTCAATGTCCGAATCCCATTGGTCGGCGGCAAGATCGAGAAGATGATCGCCGAGAATCTCGTGGGCCTGTTCGACGCGGAGCGCGATTTCACCATTGCCTGGCACGACGAGCACAGCTGACCTGACCGGCAGGTAAGGTACCGATCATGGCGCGCCGTCTCAGTTATTCAGCCCGATATGAGCATCCAACCGAGAAGGTCTACTCGGCACTGTCCAGCCGTGAGTTCTGGGACGACCAGATGGTCGAGTTCCGCAAACTGACCCCGCAGTCCGACGTCGACAAGTTCGTCGTCGACGAGAACGGTGTCGACATCGTCCTCGTGCAGACCCTCCCGAAGTCCGATCTGCCCGCCATCGCCAGCGCGGTGATCAAGAAGGACATGATCATCACCCGCAAGGAGTTCCTCGGGCCGTACAACCCGGAGAAGACCGAGGGCACCTACAGCGCGGGCATCCCCGCCGGCCCGGGCAACGTCTCCGGCGTGCAGGAGCTGTTCCCCACCGAGACCGGGTGCACCCTGCGACGCACCACCGAGGTCAAGGTCTACGTCCCGTTCGTCAACGGCAAACTCGAGCAGCTCATCCTGGTGAACCTCGTCGACCTGTTCCGCGGCGAGGCGGAGTTCACGGCCGACTGGATCGCCAAGAACAGCTGACCCCCGGCCCGGTCGGTGGCACGCGACGGGTTCCTGCGGGCGCAGGGTCAGATCACCCGCGGCACCACCAACCTCAACCGTCTGCGACGCGTCGACCGATGGATGGCCGGACGTATTGAGATCGTCGAACTCCTTCGCGCGCAAGCAGATCCGCTCGCGGTGGACCTGGGTTACGGCGACCGCCCGGACACCGCGGTGGAGATGTCCCGCCGGTTGCGTGCGGTGGCGCCGCGGACCGCGCTGGTGGGCCTGGAGATCGACCCCGCCCGCGTGGTCGACGACCGCGACGGGGTGCACTTCGCCCGTGGCGGTTTCGAGCTCGCCGGGCTACGCCCGCACCTGGTCCGCGCGTTCAACGTCCTGCGGCAGTACGACGAGTCCGAGGTGGGCCCCGCGTGGGCGCGTATGCAGTCCGGCCTCGCACCCGGCGGACTGATCGTCGAGGGCACGTGCGACGAGATCGGTCGGCGGTGCGCCTGGATCCTCCTCGACGCCGACGGTCCGCGCTCGCTGACCCTGGCCTGGGATCCCGAGCACACCGATCGCCCGTCCGACATCGCCCCGCGCCTGCCCAAGGCGCTGATCCACCACAACGTGCCGGGTACCCCGATCCACGACCTGCTCACCGCCGCCGACCGGTGCTGGGATGCCGCAGCGCAGTACGCGCCCTACGGCCGACGCGTCCGGTGGAGTCACGCCCGGACCGCGCTGCACGCCCAGGGCGTGCCCTGTGAGCTGCCCCGCCGACGTCTCCGCGACAACGTCCTGACCGTCCCGTGGGACGTGGTCTCGCCCGTCCGACCGTAGAATCGGGCCCATGCGTATCGCGATGGCCCAGGTCCCCAGCGGGACCGATCCCGCCGCCAACCTGGACCTGCTGCGCGTACGGGCCGGGCAGGCCGCGGCCGACGGCGCCGATCTCGTGGTGTTCCCGGAGGCGATGATGTGCCGGTTCGGCGTGCCGCTCGCCCCGATCGCCGAACCCCTCGACGGCCCCTGGGCCACCGGCGTCCGCGACACCGCGACGACCTCCGGTGTGACGATCGTGGCGGGGATGTTCACCCCGGCCGACACCCTCGACGGTCGCCGACGGGTGCGCAACACCCTGATCGTCGCCGCCCCGGACGGCACGGTGACCTCCTACGACAAGATCCACCTCTACGACGCGTTCGGATTCCGCGAGTCCGCCACGGTCGCGCCCGGATCGACCCCGGTCGTGATCGAGGTTGCCGGACACACCGTCGGCCTCGCGACCTGCTACGACATCCGGTTCCCAGAACTGTTCACGACCCTCGCGACGGCGGGCGCCGAGCTGATCGTCGTCCCGTCGTCGTGGGGCGCCGGACCGGGCAAACAACAGCAGTGGCGGGTGCTGGCCCAGGCCCGCGCGCTCGACAGCAGCACCATCATCGCCGCGGTGGGTCAGCCCGTCCCCCCGGATCCCGACGTCGCGGACTCCGCCGCGCCGACCGGGATCGGCCATTCGCTGCTCGTCGACCCGTTCGGCGACGTGCTCGCCGAATACGGTGACGAGGAGTGCCTCGACCTGCATGTTCTCGACTTCGACCGCGTGGGTGCAGCCCGGTCGACGATCGCGGTTCTCGACAACAAGATGTTGCACGTCTGACGTCGCGGTCGGACCTTTCAGAGAAGTCTCACGATCGGCACAACATGGGCAGGCAGAATCGAGGGCGATGAATGAGCGCAACGACAACGACGACGCCCCCACCGCCAAGGCCTACTCACAGACCCGGCCGTTCGAGGCTCCTCCCGGGACGGAGTACCCGGCCGTGCCCGGTTACGGTCCGCCGTCGGGACCGCCTCCGCCCGGAACGGGGTTCGACGACCCGGCCCAGCCCGCGGGCGACCCGCCGCGGCCGGCGAAACCGCGCCGTCGCGTCGGGATGATCGTCACGATCAGCGCCCTGGTGCTGGTGCTCGTGTTGGTCATCGCCGGGGTGGGCAGTGAGCTCTACCTGCGCAACGCGACCAAGGACTGCCTCGAGCAGTCGTTCGCGGAGCTGACCGGGTCGTCGGCGTCGGTGTCGTTGAGCAAGAAGCCGATGCTGTTGCAGGCGGCCACCAAAGAGGTCCCCTACGTCCAGATCGACACCTCCGGGGACGACGGGTCGGCCATCTCGCTGCACGGCCGCGCCGACAACATCAAGGGCATCTCCGACGGCTCGACCATCGGCAGTCTCGCCGCCACCGGGTCGGTCCCCTTCGCGCGGATCGTCGAGCTGAGCAAGCAGTCGTCGCAGCAGTCCACCGCCACCGACCAGCAGCAGTCGACCGGACTCGGCGGCCTGTTCGGCGACTTCACGCTGGACAGCCTCACCGGCGACCCGTCGACCGGCACCATCACCGTCAACGCAGGCGTGAGCGTGGCCGGGCTGATCTCCATCCCGGTCAGCACCGAGATCAAGCCGGTCACGACCGGCGGCAAGATCGACTTCCAGGTCGTCAAGGCCAGCGCCCTCGTGTTCGGCATCCCGTCGAACTTCGCGCAGACCCTCGTCGACGGGGTGTCGAAGTCGTTGTTCCCGCCCCTGTTCGACAAGCTCTCCATCGACAAGCTCTCCGTCACCTCCACCGGCGTGGACTTCGCGGTCACCGGAACCGATGTGCCGCTCGACCAGAACACGTCCGGCTCGACGTCGGGGTCGCAGGGCCAGACCACCTGCACGGTCATCTGATGCGGTCATGACCTCGAAGCCGGAACCGTTGTGGCTCTTCGCCGATCAGCTGGGTCGCCACATCCACTCCGCGCCCGAGCACTCCGATCGCGACATCATCCTCATCGAGTCGACCGCGGCGCTACGCCGACGCGGCGGCCATCGTCAGAAGGCGCACCTGCTGCTGTCGGGGATGCGACACCTCGCGGCCGAACTCGGTGAGCGAGCGCAACTGTGGCAGGCCGACGGCTATCGCGACGCGCTCGTCGAACTCGGCCGACCGGTGGTCGTGCACGAACCGACCTCGCGGGCGGCACACGATTTCGTACACGCCCTCGTCGAGGAGGGGCTCGTTGCCGAGGTGCTGCCGAACCCTTCGTTCGCCCTCTCGCGGGAGGACTTCGAGAAGTGGGCGGGCACGGCGTCGTCGTTCCGCATGGAGACCTTCTATCGCGAACAACGCCGCCGTTTCGACATCCTCATGGACGGTGACCGGCCTGCGGGCGGGACGTGGAACTACGACCACGAGAACCGTGAGTCGCCGCCGAAGTCGGAGACCCTGGGCGTCGACCCGCCCTGGTGGCCCACCGAGGACGAGATAGACGAACAGGTCCGCGCCGACCTCGACGCCCTCGAGATCGAATGGTCCGGCGCCGACGGGCCGCGACTGTTCGCGGTGACCACCGACGAGGCGAACGAAGCCCTGCGGACCTTCATCGACCAGCGGCTCGCGACGTTCGGGCGCTACGAGGACGCCATCATGGGGGCGGACTGGACGATGTCGCACTCGCTGCTGTCGGTGCCGCTCAACCTGTCGCTGCTCGATCCCCTCGACGTGGTGCACGCCGCCGAGGACGCCGCGCGCAGCGGCGACGTGGACCTCGCCGCCGCGGAGGGGTTCATCCGTCAAGTCATCGGGTGGCGCGAGTTCATCTGGCATCTGTACTGGCACTTCGGTGCGGAGTACATGACGAACAACAAGCTCGACGCGCACGTGCCGCTGCCGGACTGGTTCCGCGATCTCGATGCCGACGCCGTCACCGCCCGGTGCCTGTCGGACGCGCTCGAAGGTGTCCGAGACCGCGGCTGGGTTCACCACATCCCCCGACTGATGATCCTGGGCAGCCATGCGCTGCAACGTAATTACGACCCGGCCGAGCTGACCGAGTGGTTCCGCGCCAACTTCGTCGACGGCTACGAGTGGGTCATGCCGGTCAACGTCATCGGGATGAGTCAGCACGCCGACGGCGGTCTGATGGCGACGAAGCCGTACACATCCGGCGGCGCCTACATCAACAAGATGTCCGACCACTGCCGCTCGTGCGACTACAACCCCAAGAAGCGGGTCGGCGACGACGCCTGCCCGTTCACGGCCGGGTACTGGGCGTTCACCCATCGCCACCAGGAGATGCTGTCGGCCAACCACCGCACCGCACGTGCGGTCTCGACGATGAACCGACTCTCCGATCTCGACGCGGTGCTCGAACAGGAAGCCCATCGGGAGGTGTTCTGATGGGGTCGGAAGAACGCCGATGTCGACGGGGGCTGCGCGCGTACGATCGACAACACTTCCCAAGGGGCGAGACGAGGTGAACATGATCATGCCTGAGCAGAACCGAGCCGCGGTCGCGATCGTGAGTTATGCCGGCGTTCTGTACGCCGCGGTGGCGGTCTTCGCCGTCACCCTGTTCTATTCGACCGCCGTCGATCACGGCCCGCGGCACGAATACCCCGTGGAGCACTGGATTCTCGCGGCCGGGGTGTCCGCGCTCGTCGCGGGCGTCCTGCTGCTCGCGGTCAACGCGCTGCTCCGCGACACCCGGACGGCACGCACCCGAACCTGACGCGGACCGTCCACGTCGACTTGAACCCGCCGAGGGTCTAACCGTCGACGACGCCTGACCGGCACGCATAGCGTCGGACCGCGTGTCTGTGAAAACCGTCGAACCGTCCCCACGGCCCACCCCGGACGACGCGGGGCCCGAGTCCACGGACCCGACCCGGCTGCGACTGGTCGTCGCCTCGGCACTGCTCGGCACCACCATCGAGTGGTACGACTTCTTCCTCTACGCCACGGCCGCGTCGCTGGTGTTCAACAAGCTCTTCTTCCCCGACAGCAGTTCCTACGTGGGGACCATGTTGTCGCTGGCGACGTTCGCGGTCGGTTTCGTCGTCCGCCCCATCGGCGGCGTGGTGTTCGGACACATCGGCGACAAGATCGGCCGAAAGCGCACACTCGCCGTCACGATGCTGCTGATGGGGACCGCCACCGCGCTGATGGCGGTCCTACCGACCGCGGCGCAGGTCGGGGTCGCCGCACCGATCCTCCTGCTGGTCCTGCGGGTCGTCCAGGGATTCGCCCTCGGCGGGGAGTGGGCGGGCGCGGTCCTGATGTCGGTAGAACACGGCCCTCGCGGTCGGACGGGCCTCTTCGGGTCGATCCCGCAGATCGGGCTGGCGCTGGGCCTCGGACTCGGCACCGCGGTGTTCGCGACACTGCAGACCGTCTTCGACACCGCCGACTTCCTCGCCTACGGCTGGCGCATCGCGTTCGGCGTGAGCGTGATCCTGGTGATCGTCGGCTTCGTCGTCCGTCTGGTCGTCGACGACACCCCGTCGTTCCGTGCCGCCGAACGCACGGTCGCCACCGTGCGCGCACCCATCGCGGCCCTGTTCGCCGATCGACATCTGCGTCGCCAGACCTTCTTCGGTCTGCTGTCGCGCTGGGCCGAGGGCGCGGCGTTCAACACGTGGGGCGTCTTCGCCATCACCTACGCCACCGGGACGCTGGCGATGGACAACGTGTCGGTGCTGTGGTCGGTGACGATCGCGACCGCGGTGATGGCCGTCGTGATCCCCTTCTCGGGACTGATGGCCGACCGCATCTCCCCCAAATGGATCTTCATCAGCGGGGTCGCCGCGTACGGCGTGGCCGTCTATCCGGTCTTCGCGCTGTTCAGCACCGGCGACATCGTGTGGTTCACCATCGGCCTGGTGATCGTGTTCGGTCTCGTGCACGGGTGGTTCTACGGCGCACAGGGCACGCTCTACGCGCTGGTGTACCCCACCGAGGTCCGCTACACCGGGATCTCGTTCATCTACAACTTCGCCGGCGTCTACGCGTCCGGCCTCACGCCGCTCATCCTCACCGCACTCATCCACAGCGGCAGCGGGAAACCCTGGGGTGCAGCGGGTTACCTCGTCGCGACCGCGGTCATCTCGGTCGTCGGGTCGGCGTTCCTCACGCCCGCACGCCCCGACGAGGCCCTCACATGGGTCGACGACGATGTCCTGCTCGCGCGACCCCATGCGGGCGAGTCGGTGACCGCCGGCGTCGGTGTGCCACGCTCGTAGGCATGACCGAGTCCATCACCTCGCAGTACACCCGCCGACAGGTCGCGGCCATCGTCGACCACACCCTGCTCAAGCCCGAGGCGACCCGCGCCGACGCGGAGGCCACCGTCGCCGAGGCCGCCGAACTGGGCGTCGCGGCGGTCTGTCTGTCGCCCTCGATGCTGCCCATCGACACCGGCCATCAGGCGACCTGCGTCGTCGCAGGATTCCCGTCGGGCAAACATCATTCGTTGGTCAAGGCGGCCGAGGCCCGTCTCGCCGTGGACTCCGGCGCCCATGAGGTCGACATGGTCATCGACATCGGCGCGGCCGTCGCCGGGCACTACGACGAGATCTTCGCCGACGTGCTCACCGTCCGCGAGGCGGTGGGCCCCGAGGTGGTGCTCAAGGTGATCATCGAGTCCGCCGCCCTGCTGGAACTCAGCGGCCCGGACTGCGTCACCCAGGTCTGCGTGAAGGCGGCCGCGGCCGGTGCGTCGATGGTGAAGACGTCGACGGGTTTCCACCCGTCCGGCGGGGCGAGCGTCGAGGCGGTGACGTTGATGCGCGCCGCCGTTCCCGGACGGGTCGGCATCAAGGCGTCCGGCGGTATCCGGACCGCGGAGTTCGCGGCCGAGTTGATCGCCGCCGGTGCCACGCGACTGGGGTTGTCGGGCACGCGCGCGGTCCTCGACGGGTTCGACGACGTCTGAACGCCGGTCGGTCCCGCGCGGTCAGGCGATGAACTGCGCTCTGTCGGTGGTCTTCTCGATGAGCTCGGTGAGCAGCCGGTCGTAGGCGTCGTGCTCCTCGATGTTGCTCATGTGTCCGGTGTGCGGCAGCACGAGGTACTCGTGGAGGTGGCCTGCGTCCTCGAGCGTCGCGGCTATCGCATCCGAGTGCTTGCGCGGGGTGAGGCGGTCGTCGGTCCCGACGACCACCGCGGTGGGCACGGTCAGGTTGAGCACGCCCTGCCACACGTCGAGGTCCAACATCGCGGCGCCCCATCGCGCCCGCGCGACGGCCGGGCACTCGGAGATCATGCGGTCGCAGAACTCCACGTGGGCGAGTCGGGCCTGGGTGTTCAACGCGATGTACTGCGCCATCTTGGGCGAGACGGTGGTGTGCGGCAACGGCATCGGGGTGGTCGCGATCATCCGACCGACCGCGAACTCGAGTGGGCGGGTGAACCGCGGCAACCCCTCGGGGATCACCGCGAGGTTCTGCATGATCTCGACCGCGGCCGTCGAGGTGAGCACGACGCCCCTGGCGAACCGGTCGACGCTCTGCGGATGATTCGCGGCCCACGCGAGCACCGACATCCCGCCCATGCTGTGGCCGGCGATGATGGCCCGGCGATCCGATGGGACCACAGCCTGTAGAACCGATTCCAGATCGGAGCCGAGCAGGTCTGTGCTGAGCTTGGTCTTGCCGAGCGGGGTCTCGCCGTGGCCGCGCTGGTCGTAGACCACCACGCGGCACGTGTCGGCGAAGTCGTTGATCTGCGCCCACCAGTGCCGGGTGTTGCAGGTCCATCCGTGGGCCGCGACGATCAGGTCACCGTCGGCCGGGCCGTAGGCGAGCACGTTGATCGGGTTGCCGTCCGCGGCGCGCACGGCGATCCGTTCGGGCGTCGCACGCGGTCGGTCGAGCAGGTGATCGGGGCCGTCGTCGACCGGCGGGGCGGCGGTGAGCGCCGAGCGCACCAGTGCGGTGAGAATGGTGCCGACGCCGATACCGACCGCGCCGACGCCGACACCTCCGGCGACGGCGAGACCGGTGAGTGCCTTGCTGGACCTGGTCATGGAATCGGTGCCTCTCGTCAGGTGGTCTGGGTTCCGCTGCCGTCAGGCGCGATGTCGAGCTGGTCGTCGAACTCGCCGTGGTCGCCCTCGAGTATCTCCGACGCCTCGCCGATCGCGATCGAGATCTTCCGGTCGAGCGCACGTCGGAAGGCCGACTGCACGATCTCGTGCGCCATCGGCCGCACCGTCCGGATGAGGTGGGCGGCCTTCGCGACCTCCTTCTCCTCGAGGTCGAGCAGTTGCCCGTCCTCGCCGAAGTACTTGTCGGTGATGATCGCGACGAAACTGTCGGCCACGTCGTCGAGGTCGTTCTGCACCCGCTCCCACTTGCGCAGCAACGACTCGAGGTCGATGCCCGCCTTCACCAGGACCTCGGCGCCCTCGAGGAGTTCCGGGCTCTTGATCGCGTACTGCGCACCCTCCTTGGCCAGCAGACCGAGACGCTGACTCATGGCGATGGTGGTGTCGGTGGCGCCGATGGTGCGGCGCAGTTCGGTCATGGTGATCGTCGCGGCCCGTTTGAAGGTCCGCCAGCGGCCGCCCTTGGGCTCGCCGTCGAGAACGTGCTCGACCTTCATCCCGTAGTGCGCGGCCAGCAGCAACTCGCTGATCGTCGCGAACGTGTAGCCGCGGTCGAGCAACTTCGAGATGAGGTTCAGCCGGACGAGGTGCTCCTGCGAGTACCACCCGGTCCGCCCCTTGATCTTGGGAGACGGCAGCAGACCACGGTCCTGGTACACCCGGATGTTTCGGACACTGACACCCGAGATGTCGGCAAGCTCGTTGATCCGGTATTCAGCCACCGGGCGATTCTATCCGCGCACGTCGCGCGTTCTCGTACGCGGCGATCAGATGATCGCGCCGCGACGCAGCAGAATCTTGCCCGGACCGCCGATGAGTCCGCATTCGTCGAGGAAGGACACGGTCTTCGCGCAGCCGTTCCGCTTGCGGTCGTTGTAGAACGTGTTGCGACGCGCAGCCTTGACGGCGGCCTTCTTGTCGAGCCCGGCCGCCTCGTACACCTTGGGGTTGACCAGGCAGAACACGACCATGTAGACGGTGATGGCAAGCATCAGCCGGGTCATGTGCCGACGGATCGGGCTCATGTCGGCCGCGATGCGCACGGTCTCCTCGCGGGCGAACCGGATGTGGCGCGCCTCCTCGAGCACGTGGATCTTGCTGACCGTGCGGGTGACCGGCTGGACGCGCGGATCCTTCATGAAATCGCGCTGCATCATGTCGAGGATCTCCTCGGCGGCCAGCGTGCCACCGAACGCGAGCGATCCCGAGGCCAGTGCCTTGAACGGCCGGCTGAGGAAGTTGATCCACTTCGGGCGCTCGTAGTTCGGGATGCCGAAGTAGTCGGCCGCCTTGGCGAACATCGTCGAGTGGCGGCACTCGTCGGCGATCTCGGTCAGCGCGAACTGGAAGTGCGGCGACGCGGGATCCTGCTTGTAGGCGTCGCGGATGAGCATCTGCATGAGGATGATCTCGAACCAGATGCCGGTCGCGCTGATGCTGGCGGCCTCGTGCTCGGTGAGCGTTATCCGCTGCTCCTCGGTCATCTGATCCCACATCTCGGTGCCGTACAGGCTGCACCACTCGGGGGTCATCCCGTAGAAGCTCTCGTGGTCGATGGGGGCTTCCCAGTCGACCTCGATCAGCGGGTCGTAGGACTTCCGTGCCGACGACGCGAGCAGGCGACGCGCAACATCCTGGCGATCCAGTACCTTGTCGAGCCGGGTGAGCGGTTCTGCGATGGTCATCGTGCACTCCTATGCGGGCCGGACGGCCCGTCGTCGACGACAAAAACCTTGTCAATCAACGATGCAACATGACACTGCTCGATGTCAAGGTATTTCGACAACGAACATTGTCATATCGGGTGCGCTCAGACCTTGCGGAACCACTTCTTGTTCTGGATCGAGTCGACCCGGGGACGGACGTCGACCAGGTAGACCAGCACGGCGACGATCCCGATGATGCCGAAGATGCCCAGGAGTCCGAAGAGCCAGAGGAACAGGGTCGCGACGACCAGGATGCTGACCCAGATCACCTTGCTCTGACGATCGACGGCCGGGAACGCATCGGGCCGCTGGATCGCGGCATGGATGAGTGCGATCACTGCCGCGACACCGGCGATCACGGTGAGGATCAGCACGAAGAAGCTGCGGGAGTAGTCCAACACGGAGACGAAGTTCACGCGCGCAGTCTAACCGGTGGGTAATGCCCTGTTTGTCGCACTCACGCGACCCCGGACACGACGACGCCCCCGGTGGACTCGATGAGTTCACCGGGGGCGCGGTCGAGCTGGTACGGAAGGGTTACTTCGCAGCCTTCTTGGCCGGGGCCTTCTTGGCCGGGGTGGCCTTCTTGGCCGGAGCCTTCTTGGCGGGCGCCTTCTTGGCCGGGGCCTTCTTCGCGGCGACGGGCTCGTTCTTCAGCTCGTCGAGCTTCTTGGCCGGCGAGTCCTTGGCGCCACGGCCCTTGGCCTCGACGGTGCCCGCGGCGCCGGCGACCTTGCCCGAGGCGAGGTTGGCGAGCTTGGCGGCGCGCTCGCCGACGGCCTTGGTCTGCGACGAGATGGTGCCCAGCGCGTCCTCGGTCAGGTCGATCGCGTCGTTGTAGGCCTTCTCCGCCTTCGACACGTTCTCCTGGAACTCGGGCTGCTGACGCAGGCGCTCGACGGTCTCCTCGCCGCGCTCGGCGAGCGAGTTGTAGATGCCGGTGGCGACCTCGATGTAGGCCTCGGCGACCTTGCGCAGCTCCTCCTGGGTGAAGCGGGTACGCAGCTCGTCGATGCCGGCCGGGACGTCCTCGGGCAGCGAGTTCAGGCGCTCACGGGTCTCCTCGATGCGGGTCTGCGCGGTCTCGGCAGCCGCCTCGGTGCGCTCGCGGAGCTGGCTGAGGACCTCGTTGACCTGCTGCAGGGCGAGGTCGCCCGCGCCGACTGCGGCGAAGATCGGGGTGGTGATCTTACGATCTGACTTGCTCATGCTGTCTCCCTCATTTGACTGATCTGGTGATGTCGGCGCGGTGGTCGCGACCGATGGATTCTCGAATAACCATGTGCTGCTAGGACTTCGCGGAGTCCGAGCTGTTCTCTCTGCAGAACGACTCGTAGATCTCCAGCAGCATCTGCTTCTGTCGCTCACTGATCGCCGAATCGACGAGCAGCGCGTCGCGCACAGGGCTGGCTGGGCGTTCTTCGAGAATGCCGGCGCGCACATAGAGCACTTCGGCCGACACGCGCAGACCCTTGGCGATCTGCGCCAGCACATCGGCGGAGGGCTTGCGCAGCCCTCGTTCGATCTGACTGAGATACGGGTTGCTCACGCCTGCGCGCTCCGCCAACTGACGTAGCGACACCTCCGCGGCGACCCGCTGAGACCGGATGAATCCACCGATGTCCAGTGCGGCACTGGCAACGCCCGCGACCGCTCGACTGGCTGCATCCTCGGAATCGACGTCAGCTGACGTGTTCTCCGTGGGATCAACCGCCTCTGGCTTCATCGGTAACCTCCTCTGGTTCCGATCGCCAGTATTCGCATGAGTGCTAGCAAATGCAAGCACTCAGCTAATTTTCCCCGTCATAAGTGGTCGACGCCACATTTCAGGAGAACAACAGCACCGACACCGAGTAGATGGCGAGACCGGCGAGCGAGCCGACGACCGTGCCGTTGATGCGGATGAACTGCAGATCGCGGCCGACCTGCAGCTCGATCTTGCGGCTGGTGTCCTCGGCGTCCCACCCGCGCACGGTCTCGGTGATCACCGAGACGATCTCGGTCGCATAGTTGTTCGCGACGTGGCGGGCGACGCGCACGGTCCACATGTTCATCTTGGCCTGCAACGGCTCGTCGTTGCTGACGCGTGTGGCGACCTTGATGACCGCGTCGGCGAGGTTGGAGCGCAGCGTGCTGTCGGGGTCGTCGAGGGCCTGTCCCAGCACCGCCTTGGCCGAGCGCCACGCCGTCGAGGCCGCACCGGCGACCTCGTCGCGGCCGATGAACTCGTCCTTGATCTGCTCGAGACGGGCAATGGTCTCGGGATCGTGCTGGAGGTCCTGGGCGAACTGTTCGAGGAACTCGTTCATCGCCCGACGGATGTCGTGGTCGGGGTCGGTCCGCACCTTGTCGGTGTAGTCGACGAGTTCACGGTGGATCCGGTCGCCCACCACGGCGTTGAGGAACTTCGGCGCCCACGCGGGCCCGTCCTTGTCGATGACCTTGTCGATCAGGCCCTGACTGCCCTCCGCCCAGTCGTGCGCGCGGTCGCACAGCATCTGGATGACCGGCGCGAGACGGTTCTCCTCGATGAGCGACTCCAGGACACGGCCGGCCGGCGGGCCCCACTGGGGCTCGGCCATCCAGCGCATCCCGGCGACGATGAACTGTTCGATGTCGTCGTCCTGGAGCATCTCCCCGGCGAGTCCGATGGCACGAGACGCCTCTGCACTGACCCGGGGCGAGTTCTTCGGATCGGCCAGCCACCGCGAGACGCGCTGCGGCAGTTCCAGCTTCGACACCTGCCCCTCGATGACCGAGGGGGTCATGAAGTTCTGTTCGACGAAATCGCCGAGCTGCTCACCGATCTGGTCCTTCTTGCGACGGATCAGGGCGGTGTGCGGGATCGGCAGCCCGAGGGGCTGGCGGAACAACGCGGTGACGGCGAACCAGTCGGCGAGCGCACCGACCATGCCCGCCTCGGACGCGGCCCGGACGTAGGCCACCCAGCCGGCGGTGTCATCGCCGCCCCGGTCCTCGAGCCATCGGGTGAAGAGGTAGACGAGCGCGGCGAACACCAGCAGTCCGGTGGCCACGATCTTCATCTTGCGCAGCGAACGGCGGCGTTCGTCGTCGGCGGCGGTACCACCGCTGAGGCCGCCGAGCGTGTTCGGCGACGGGGGCGACACAACGGTGTCGCGCTCCTGGACATGGGTCGGGTTCACCCGTCCAGTCTTACCCGAATCGGCCCCATCGGCAGTCACTGCGGCAGCAACGTCGTCGACCATCGTGACCAGCGATACTGTTGTGTCATGCCAGCCCGCCACACCACAGCCGCCGCCGCACGCGCCGCCGTGGCCGCGGCAGCGCACGCGACGAAGGGGCTGGAGGCGGCGCTGCGCGCCACGGCCCCCGCCGAGGCGAACGGCAGCAAGACCGACGGTCGCAAGCAGCGGTGGACGCAGCACAAGGAGGAGCGCCGCACCGAGCTGGTCGACGGGACCCTCGAGGCGGTCCGCGTGCTCGGCGCCGACGTGGGGATGGACGAGATCGCCGCCCACATCGGGGTGTCGAAGACCGTCCTCTACCGCTACTTCACCGACAAGAACGACCTGAACACCGCGGCGATGGTGCGGTTCATCGAGATCACGCTGCTGCCGCGACTCACCGAGACGCTGGTCGAGGACGTCGACGAGTTCACGATGACCCGGGGCGTCATCTCGGTGTACGTGCAGACCATCTCCGACGAGCCGGAGATCTACGCCTTCGTCACCAGTTCGAACTACGCCAGCCCGAAGGTCCTCGCGGACTCCGAGAAGCTCATCGCGCAGGTGGTCTCCTACGCCATGACCGATCGCCTGTCCGACCGCGACCTCGACACCAGCGGGTTCGAGACCTGGGCCTACGCCCTCGTCGGCGGGGTGCAGCTGGCCACCCACTGGTGGATGGTGGAGCGGCGCCTGTCACAGGAGGCGCTGATCAACCACCTGACGATGCTGGTGTGGACGTCGTTCGTGGGCATCACCGAGGTCGGCGGGTCGGCGGAACTGTTCAACGCGCAGGAACACCCGCTGCCGCACTTCCCCTCCGACGCCGCACCGTGAGCATCTAGTCTCCTTCCATGAGCGATGCCGATGAACACGGCCATGACGATGACGACGCGGGGAGTTACTCCGGCCCCGCCACGGTGACCGTCGCCGGGCGTCGACCCGTCGAGGTCGCCGTGCAGCTGGTCGGCCACTTCGACCCCATCGGTGGGAAGTTCGTGTGGCAGGGTCGTATTCGCGGGTTGTCCGCGGCGTCGGACCCGGCTGATCCGCCCGTGACCGACGGCACCGACGTCCACATCGCGACCCCTCGGGGCGCCGGCGACGGACTGCTCGCGGCGCAGGATGCATTCGGCGGCCACGTCGTGACCGGCGTGGGTGCTCCCCCGTTCGCGCAGCTGCCCGACGACGTGGACCGGTGACCGACCACCGGGTCGCCCTGGTGACCGGCGGCAGCCGTGGCGTCGGCCGCGGTGTGGCCACCGCACTGGGCGCGGCCGGGTGGACGGTCTATCTCACCGGTCGTGGCAGCACCGACCCCGACGACCCTCTCGGTCGGGTCGCGGCCGACATCACCGCGGCGGGCGGGCGCGCCCACGCGGTGACCTGCGACCACGTCGACGACGACCAGGTGGCCGAGGTCTTCGCCCGGATCCGCACCGACGAGTCGCGGTTGGATCTGCTCGTCAACAACGTCTGGGCCGCACCACGGGGTTTCGGCGGTTTCAGCGACACGTTCTGGCAGCGGCCGATCTCGGACTGGGACACCCTGATCGAGGTGGGTCTCCGGTCGCACTACGTCGCCTCGGTGCACGCCGCGCAGACAATGGTCCCGCAGGGCTCCGGGCTGCTGGTCAACATCTCGTCGTTCGGGTCACGGGGTCATCTGCACTCGGTGCTCTACGGGATGAGCAAGACCGCGCTGGACAAGATGTCGTTCGACATGGGCCACGAACTCACCGGCACCGGGGTCACGGCGATCAGCCTGTGGCTCGGCCTCATCCGCACCGAACTGCTCCTCTCGCTCGGCATGGACGAGTTCGCCGGGTTCTCGCTCGAACGCGCCGAGGACCCGACGTTCGTCGGACGTGTGATCGACGCGCTGGCCGCCGATCCCGAACTGGGTACCCACAACGGCGCGACGCTCGTCAGCGCGGAGTTGGGTGCGGGCTACGGACTCACCAACGACAACGGCAGCCGACCGGACTCGCACCGCGAGGCCTTCGGTGGCGGCGGCCTGTTCCCACCGGAAGGGTGAGGTAGATGAGCAAGACCAAGGACCTGGGCAGCAGCAAGAAGCCGGACCGCATCCGATCGTCGACGCTCCGACCGGAGACACTCGGGCGGCTCGACACCATCGACACCCGTGCGAAACCCGGTTTCGACGGGTCGAAGTCGGACGGCGCGAAGCTCCTCACGAAGCGCGGTGAACGTCTGGCCGGTTTGCAGGAGTTGCTCTACGCGGGCGGACGCAGCGGGGACACGCGGTCGGTGCTGCTGGTCCTGCAGGGGATGGACACCTCGGGCAAGGGCGGGATCGTGCGCCACGTGATGGGCATGGTCGACCCGCAGGGGGTGTCGCACGCGTCGTTCGGGAAGCCGACCGACGAGGAGCTGGAACACGACTTCCTGTGGCGCATCAAGAAGAAGCTTCCCGATCCCGGCCAGATCGGGGTGTTCGACCGGTCGCACTACGAGGACGTCCTCGTCGTGCGGGTGCATGATCTGGTCCCGATGCCGGTGTGGCAGAAACGGTATGAGGAGATCAACGCGTTCGAGCGTGAACTCGTCGACGCCGGCACCACCGTCGTCAAGGCGATGTTGCACATCTCCCCCGACGCACAGCGCGAGCGCCTGGCCAAGCGTCTCGACCGGCCCGACAAGTACTGGAAGTTCAACCCCGCCGACATCGACGAGCGCGCGTACTGGTCGGGCTACCAGGAGGCCTATCAGGCGATGCTGGAGGAGACCGACACCGACGTCGCACCCTGGCACGTCGTGCCGGCCGACCGCAAATGGTATGCGCGGCTGGCGATCACCGAGCTGGTCATCGACGCCTTGGAGGCCATGGACCTCGGGTGGCCGGACCCCGACTTCGATGTCGAACACGAGAAGAAGCGCCTCGCCGAGAGCTGACGCGGGATCGTCAGCAGAGTTTCCCGGTGAGCGGGAGAGTTTGCTGACGATCCGACACCGCGGGTCAGCGGGTAGCAGGCGAGCCCGATGAGCACGGCCGAGAAGTGTCCGAGGTTGGTGACACCGACATCGACGATCAGCGGTGTCAGGCAACAGGTCACGATGACCGCGACGTACACCGCACGCCACCGACCGGTGAACCGGTAGGCGAGCACACCCATGATGGCGAACATGAAGTAGCTGACGCCGACGTCACGCATCGACACCTCCGACGGCCCGGCGAACCCTGCGTAGATCGCCAGCCAGAGCGCGCCCTGACTGATGTAGGTGGCCAGCACGTGACCGGCGACCCCGACCATGAGCCACCGGCGCGCGCCCAGCCAGTGCTCGGTCGGGACGAGGAGCACGCCGAAGAACAGCGCGTACGGGAGCCAGTAGGCGCCGTCGAGCCAGACGAGGCTCGACGCCAGCACCGACAGCGGCTCACGCGAGAGATGTACGAGGTCGGTCGACGACTCGGCCAACCACCTCGACACCGTCGCCGCCGACACCGCGTGCTGCACGATCGTGGTGATCAGCAGCACCAGCAACCACGCCGTGGTCAACGGCGCGCGGGCGAAGTGCGTCCGTACCGAGCGCGCGAGTTCCATGCGCTCGACACTGCCGACGCCGCCTGTGGCCGCACTCGTCTGCGGCTGTGAGGTCGCTGGGTGCTCAGACCGGCCGATACCCGGCGCCCACACGACCCACACGGTCGAGGTCGGCGAGGATCGCGCCCATCGACGTGGCGGCCAGCGGGGTCCGCGCGGCATCGGCACGCGTCGAACACGAGGGATACGCGGATCCGGCGACGCCGGAGTAGACGACGCTCCCACGCAACAGTCCGACGACGCGGTCGCCAGCGACGACCGGGCCACCGGAATCACCGGGTTGCGCGCAGGTCGCGACGATGATCGTGGTCGCCGACAGCCGACGGAGCACCGGTCCGCAGCTGTAGCCGGTGGTTCGCCCCTGCTTGCAGGCCGTCGCACCGATGGCGGGGTCCCTTCCGATGCCTGCGATGACAACCCGGCCACGAGCGGCGGTCGGTCGGACCTTCCCGGTGTCGAAGCCGATCACCGCGTAGTCGAGTCCGGACACCGACGACGGTGCGGCGGTTCGTGTCGACGCTCGGACGACTCCGATCACGCCGGAACCCGCTGCATTCTCGAGTCGCACCGTCTCGCCGACGCTCGCACAGTGGCCCGCGGTGAGCCCGACCAGTCCGCCGAAGCGGTCGCGACCGATCGAGTTCAGAGTGCACAACTGCGCCGACGACCCGGTGCCGATGAGCACTCCGGCGCCGCCGCCGACGGTCACGTTCGGCGCGGCCTGCGCCGACCCGAGACCGCCCGACACCGACGCGATCACGAGGGCCACGACCAGAACCGACAATCGGACCCGCCGGCGAGCAGTCATCTCCACCTCACACCTGCGCCACCGGTTCGGTGACGTGGGAGAAGTAAACACCGCCGCCGGCGATCCGGCGCGGGGAATGCGTCTACTTCTTGGCGTACTCGTAGAAGCCGTGTCCGGACTTCTTGCCGAGGCGCCCGGCCTCGACGAGGCGCAGGAGCAGCGGCGGCGGTGCGTACAGCGGCTCCTTGTACTCGTCGAACATCTTGTCGGCGATGGACTTCACGGTGTCGAGCCCCACGAGGTCGGTGAGCTTGAGCGGACCCATCGGGTGCGCGCACCCCAGGACCATGCCCTTGTCGACGTCCTCGGCGGTGGCGAAGCCGCTCTCCACCATGCGGATCGCGGAGAGCAGGTACGGCACCAGCAGGGCGTTGACGATGAAGCCCGAGCGGTCGGCCGAACGCACGACCTGCTTGCCGAGGATCTCACCGGCGAACTGCTCGGCGCGGGCGGAGACCGCGTCCGACGTCGCGAGGCTGGTGATCAGCTCGACCAGCGGCAACACCGGGACAGGGTTGAAGAAGTGCATGCCGATGACCCGCTCGGGGTTGGCGGTGGCCACACCGAGTCGCGTGATCGGGATCGAGGAGGTGTTGGAGGCGAGGACGGCGTCGGGGTCGGTGACGACCTTGTCGAGCTCGGCGAAGACCTTCGTCTTGATCGTCTCGTCCTCGATGATGGCCTCGCACACGATCTGGCGATCGGCGAAGTCGGCGAGGTCGGAGGTGAAACGCAGGTTGTCGGTGGCCTGTTCGCGTTCGCGCTCGGTCAGCTTGCCGCTGCTCACGCCGCGGTCGAGCGACTTGAGGATCCGGTCGCGACCGGCGGCGACCAGTTCGGGGGTGTTCTCGTACACCAGGACGTCGGCGTGGGCACGTGCGCACACCTCGGCGATGCCTGCGCCCATCTGGCCGGCGCCGATGACACCGACCCGCGAAATCTTCTCGCTAGCCACAACTACTCCTTCAACAACACGACGTGAGAATTCAAGATGCTTGCGCAACAACAGATCAAAGGCGAGATGAGGGTAACCCTTATCGGGTACCGACTCAGATGACCGAAAGACCAGCAGGCGGCCCGCAGCGAAACGCTACGGGCCGCCTGACAGGTCGGCGAAGAGTTCCGGGGTGGCGGGCTAGTGGAACTGGCCCTCTTCGGTGGAGCCCTTCAGTGCTGCGGTCGACGTGTTGGGGTCGACGGTGGTGGCGATGCGGTCGAAGTAGCCGGCGCCGACCTCACGCTGGTGCTTGACGGCGGTGAAGCCACGCTCCTCGGCGGCCTTGAACTCACGGTTCTGCAGGTCGACGAACGCCGTCATGCCGTTGCGGGCGTAGCCGTGCGCCAGATCGAACATGCCGTAGTTGAGCGAGTGGAAACCG
Organism: Williamsia maris; assembly: GCF_024171815.1. GTDB lineage: Bacteria > Actinomycetota > Actinomycetes > Mycobacteriales > Mycobacteriaceae > Williamsia_A > Williamsia_A maris. The sequence continues at coordinate 1,161,919 of NZ_JAMTCJ010000001.1, forward strand.
GCCAGGGTGATGAACTGGAACGTGAAGCCCATCGCGCCGAGCTCCTTCTGGAACTTCGCGATGGTGTCGTCGTCCAGGTGCTGTGACCAGTTGAACGACGGGCTGCAGTTGTAGGCCAGCAGCTGGTCGGGGAAGTCCGCCTTGACCGCCTCGGAGAACTTGCGGGCCAGCTGGAGATCGGGGGTGCCGGTCTCCATCCAGATCAGGTCGGCGTACGGCGCGTAGGACTTCGCACGCGCGATGCACGGCTCGATGCCGTTCTTGACGTTGTAGTAACCCTCGGCGGTGCGCTCACCGGTGACGAACTGCTTGTCACGGTCGTCGACATCGGAGGTGATGAGGGTCGCGGCCTCGGCGTCGGTGCGGGCGATGACCACGGTGGGCACGTTCGCGACGTCGGCGGCCAGACGAGCCGAGTTCAGGGTGCGGATGTGCTGCTGGGTGGGGATGAGCACCTTGCCACCGAGGTGGCCGCACTTCTTCTCCGACGCCAGCTGGTCCTCCCAGTGGGTACCGGCTGCACCGGCGGCGATGAGCGCCTTCTGCAGCTCGTAGACGTTGAGCGCGCCACCGAAGCCGGCTTCACCGTCGGCGACGATCGGGACGAGCCAGTTGTCGATGGACTTGTCGCCCTCGACCGCTGCGACCTCGTCGGCACGCAGCAGCGCGTTGTTGATGCGACGGACCACGGTCGGCACCGAGTTCGCCGGGTACAGCGACTGGTCCGGGTAGGTGTGGCCGGACAGGTTCGCGTCACCGGCGACCTGCCAGCCGGAGAGGTACACGGCCTTCAGGCCGGCGCGCACCTGCTGCACGGCCTGGTTGCCGGTGAGGGCGCCCAGCGAGTTGAGGTAGCTGCCGTCACCCTTGGTGACGCCGTCCCACAGGATCTCCGCGCCGCGGCGGGCGAGGGTGTGCTCCTCGACGACGGTGCCCTGGAGCTCCGACACCTGCTCGGCGGTGTAGTCACGCGTGACGCCGGCCCAGCGGGGGTTGGTGTCCCAGTCCTGCTGGATCTCGGCGGGGGTCTTCGGCTTTCCGACAGTGCTCATGTTCGCCACTTCGCTTTCGTTGTTTCATCGTGCGATTTGCGGACCGCCTACGTCGACACGAATTTCTTCGCAATCAACTGGCTGACTGGGCGGTGCCTGCAACGAGAGTGCCACAGAACAAACGTGCTGGTCCACACCTCGCAACTGCCAATTCAGGCCAGCATTTGCACAGTTCTTGCGAAGTTTGCAAAGTTGGGTCTGCGAAGCCCCGGGGCATCAGGCGCCAAAAAGTACGCCCGTACTGCGTTTTTACACGGGCGGGGCGCAGAGCCCGCCGCGATCGTCCGACGCGGCACACGACGTGTCCACACGGGGACAAGACGGCCCACAGTGACGACAATCACATTCCGGGTCCGACAACCCGGACCCTGTCGTCGGCGCGCGACCCCCGCCGAACGCGTCGTAGCCTGAGACGGTGAGCAAGACCTACGTGGGATCGCGACTGCGCCAGCTGCGGTCGGAGCGTGGGCTCTCCCAGGTCTCGTTGGCCCAGACACTCGCGATCTCGCCGTCGTATCTGAACCAGCTCGAGCACGACGCGCGGCCACTGACCGACCCGGTGCTGCTCAAGCTCAGCGAGGTCTTCGGGGTCGACGAGGTGTTCTTCAGCTCGCAGGACAACGTGCGGCTGGTCGCCGAGATGAACGAGGTGCTGCAGGATCCCGATGTCGGCAGTGGCACCGAATCGGCCGAGGTCACCGACATGGTCCGCGCCCACCCCGACCTCGCCCGCGCCATGGTCAACCTGCACCGGCGCTACCGGATCGCCACCGACCAGCTCGCGGCGGCGACCGACGACCGCGTCGACGGCAGCATGCGTGGCGCGATCACCGCGCCCCACGAGGAGGTCCGCGACTACTTCTACCAACGGCACAACTACCTGCACGACCTCGACACCGCCGCCGAGGAACTGACCAACCGGATGCGGATGCACTCCGGCGACGTGCGCCGCGAGATCCACAACCGGCTCGAGACCGTCCACGGGGTGTCGGTCGTACGCCGCGTCGACATGGGCGACACCGTCCTGCACCGGTTCGACCCGACCGCACGGCGACTCGAGATCTCGCGTCACCTCTCCGGTGGACAGCGGACCTTCAAGCTCGCGGCCGAGCTGGCCTACCTGGAGTACGGCGACCTGCTGAACACGTTGGCCGACGAGGGCAACTTCACCAACGACGAGGCACGCAGTCTGGCGATGCTCGGCCTGGCCAACTACTTCGCCGCCGCCACCGTGCTCCCCTACGCCCAGTTCCACGGTGCCGCCGAGGATTTCCGCTACGACATCGAACGGCTGTCGGCGTTCTACCAGGTGTCCTACGAGACCGTCTGCCACCGATTGTCGACGCTGCAGCGGCCGAACCTGCGCGGCGTCCCGTTCTCGTTCGTCCGGGTCGATCGCGCCGGGAACATGTCGAAGCGACAGTCCGCCACCGGTTTCCACTTCTCCTCGAGCGGCGGCACCTGCCCGCTGTGGAACGTCTACGAGACCTTCGCCTCGCCCGGCAAGATCCTCACGCAGATCGCGCAGATGCCCGACGGGCGCACCTACCTCTGGGTCGCGCGGACGGTCGAGCGTCGCGCGGCCCGCTACGGCCAGCCGGGCAAGACGTTCGCCATCGGCCTCGGCTGCGAGCTGCGGCACGCCGGGCGGTTGGTCTACGCCGACGGCCTGGAGATCGGCCCGCAGGCGCAGGTCACCCCGATCGGCGCCGGTTGCCGCGTGTGCGAGCGGGTCAACTGCGCGCAGCGGGCGTTCCCCGCGCTCGGGGCGACCCTGCAGATCGACGAGCACCGAAGCACCATCTCGCCGTACCTCATCGAGTGACTCGGCTACCGTCGACCGCGTGACCGAACCTCGCATCGCCCCAGGCACCCTCCGCCAACTCGGCCCAGTCAACTGGGCCTTCTGCCGTATCGCGTCGCGCACGCTGGGCCTGCCCGACATGCACATCTTCTCCACCCTCGGGCGCACCGGCGGGCTGTTCCGCGGGTGGCTCTACTACTCGGCCCGCCTCATGCCCTTCGGGACGCTGTCGCGGCGCGACACCGAGATGGTCATCCTGCGGACCGCGCACCTGCGCGACTCCGCCTACGAGATGGACCACCACATCCGCCTCGGCCGTCGCGCCGGGATCGACGCCGCGATGGTCGAACGCATCGTGAACGGACCCGACGCCGGGTGGTCCGCGCGGGACACGGCGATCCTGCGCGCGGTCGACGAGCTCGTCACCGACCGCGACATCACCGACAGCACGTGGCAGACGATCACCGAGCACCTGTCCGAGCGCCAGCAGATCGGTCTGGTCATGCTTGTCGGACAGTACGATTCGCTGGCGACCACGCTCGGGACCCTGCGCGTACAGCGCGACCGATGACCGCGCCCACCGACCGGATCCGGGCCCTGCTGACCGTGCCCGTCCGCGATGACTCCGCCGGCTACCTCGATGTCCTCGACCCCCCGGAGGCCGCGGACTCACTGAGCCTCCGGGTGATGCAGAACCCGCTGTTCGCCGAGGTCTACGAGCGGGCGTGGCGCCCGGTCTTCACCCGCCTGTTCAGCCTGGGTGGTGCGTCGACGGCCGTGCAGGACCGCACCCTGACCGCGCACCTCAGCCGATCGGGCGACCGGAAGGTCCTCGACGTCGCGTGCGGCCCCGGCAACTACACCCGACGCTTCGCCGCCGGGTTGACTGGTGACGGACTCAGTGTGGGCGTGGACTTCTCGGCGCCCATGCTCAGTCGGGCGGTGCGCGACAACAGCGGAGCGCGCACGGGATACGTCCGTGGGGACGCGCACGCACTCCCGTTCGCCGACAACACCTTCGACACCGTCGCCTGCCTCGCCGCGCTCTACCTGATCACCGATCCGTTCGCGGTGGTCGACGAGCTGGCCCGCGTCGTCGCGCCCGGTGGCGAGGTCGCGGTGTTCACCACCGTCCGCACCCGGATCACCGCGGTGCCCGGACTCGGCGTCCTCAACAAGGTCAGCGGCTTCCGGATCTTCGGCCGCCACGAGATCACCGACCGACTGGCCGCGGCCGGCCTGGTCGACATCGAGCAGACCATCACCGGCCAGGGCCAGTTCGTCACCGCCCGGAAATCCCCACAGACGACCTCGCGGTAACGGCCCGCCAGGGCGTCCGGTGGGTTAGCCTGGCACTCCATGCCGGGGGGTATGTACACAAAGCATCCGGGGGGAAGCTGCCATGTTCACAGGTGAGCGCACATCCAGCGAAAAATCGATGACCGACGCACTGCACGAGACATTCCGCTCCTACCTGCTCGATCCGCAGTCCGGGACCGACCTCGCACCGTTGGCCCACCACCTCGTCGACCGTGCCGCGGCCACCATCGCCTCGCACCGCATCCCGGCGCCGGACGCGTCCACACCCGTCGTCGACGCGCTCGTCGAGACGTCGATGCGGGCCGCGATCGCCACGGTGCCCGAGGCCATGGCGCCGGCGGGGTTCCTCCGCACCGGTCCCGAACCCCTTGTCCGCCTTCGTGAGACGGTCGCCGAGTGGGCCCGCGACGGCGTCGACCTCGCCTCGGTGTTGGCGCTGCTCGACCGCGGCTTCGACATCGTGTTCACGGCGCTCGCCGAACGTGCCGCCACCACCGGCCGGTTCACCACTGACATCAAACTCCTCGTCGACGTGCGCGCCGACGTCGCCACCCAGGCGGCCGGGGTGTTCGCCGCCACCGACACCCGCGTGGTCACGGCGTCGTCCCGCCGGGGCTTCGGCGAGGCGCTCCTGGCCGGACGGATCGACATCAGCGGTGCACGCCGGGTGGGTCTCGAGGTCGCGGAGCGCTATCAGGTGATCGCACTGGCCGTCGAGGAGCGAGTGCCCGAGCACGGCGGCGGCGACCCCGGCGCGACCACCCTCGGGTCCCTGGACTCCGCGGTCCGACGCGTACTGGGTCATCAGGCGTTGTCGGTGCTCAGTGAGGCCGGCGGCACCGTTGTCCTGCCCGCCGACCGGGCGCACGCACTCGTCGCAGCCGAGGCGGTGGCGGCCCTGGGTCGCGCCGTCGGCGCCGACATCACCGCGACGCGGGTCGTGGGCACGGCCGAGTCCATTCCCGACATGGCCCTGCGCGCCGACGAACTGCTCGATCTCGCTCGCGCGATCGGCCGACCGCCGGGGGTCTACACGATGGACGACCTGGTGGTCGAGTACCAGATCACCCGGCCCGGTCCGGCCCTCGACCGGCTCGCCGCCCTCATCCGCCCCTTGGAAGAGGCGAGCGCGGAGCTGTTGGAGACCCTGCGGGTGCACATGTCGTGCGGCATGAACCGCCGGGAGACCGCCCGTCGGCTCTCGGTCCACCCGAACACCGTCGACAACCGGATGACGCGGGTGGCGGCCGCCCTGGGCGTCGACCTCAACCGGCCGAAGGCCATCGCGCAGACGCAGTCGGCGATCCTCGCCTTCGACGCCCTGCGCCGACCCGGACGCCTGCGAACTCTGCCCGCGCCGGCGGGCTCGTCGCGTGAACGAACGATTTCGAGTTCTCTGTTCCCGGTCACCAGGACTGCGTTCGTTTCGTCTGTTTAGAATCGTCGGTGCCCATTTCGGTAGTTCTGCCCGCATACAACGAAGAAGCCGGCATCGTCTCCTGCCTGGAGCGCCTGATCCACCAGGGCGAGGCGGTCGCCGAGATCATCGTGGTGAACAACAACAGCACCGACGCCACCGCCGAGCTGGTGACCGGGATCGCGCGACGCGACAGCCGCGTGCGCATGATCGACGAGTCGAAGCCGGGGGTCTCCCACGCGCGATACGCGGGGTTCGACGCGGCCTCGCACGAGGTGATAGCCAGCATCGACTCCGACACCGAGGTCGTGTCCGGCTGGGCCGAGGCGATTGAGCAGACCTTCGCCGAGCACTCCCAGATCGCGGCGGGGGGATCGTTGATGATCATGCACGACCTACCGTTCCAGAAACATTTCCAACGCCGACAGGACCGCATCAAGCGGATGGCGGCGAGGCGGCTGGCCGACGGCAGGCACCTGCGACTGCTGGCGTTGAGCGGCGCCAACTCCGCCATCCGGCGCCACGCGTGGGAGGCGATCAAGGACCAGGTGTCCTACCGCCGTGACGTCTTCGAGGACCTCGACCGCAGCCTGCATCTGCAGGAGGCCGGGTTCGAGATCGCGCTGATACCGGGCATGGGCGCCACCGTGTCCGGCCGACGACTCCTCGCCGGGCCGCGCGAGTTCCTCAAGTACGCGGCGTGCGGCGCCCGGACGTACCGACTGCACGGGAAGACGGCGATGGCCGCGTTGGCGTGGGTCACCGGGATCGGCAACCTGGTCCGCATGACCGTCCTGCTGCCCGTCAACCGGGCCTGGGATCCGGACACCCGCACCTTCTCGCTCCGACACATGCGTTCGCACGACGAGTTCCGCGAGTCGCCGATCAAGTCCGGACTCGACTGAGTCGTCCTCGTGTCGGCGACCGCACTCAGATCGAGCGGTAGTCGCGGATCGACATCCGTGCGCCGTGCCGTTCGGCCCGGATGCCGAACATCTCGGTCAGGCGGACCACGCGATATCGCTGTCCCGCATACGGTTTCAGAAGCTCCAGCATGCCCGCGTCGTCGACCGGTCGGCCGATCAGCGTCTGCCCGACGGTCCGGCAGACGTGGTAGTCCCCGACCGGGACCACATCGGGATCGCCGAGTGCTCGACACCGGGTCTCCGACTCGGTCCACCGGCCGACTCCGCGCAACATCGTGAGCCGGGTGTGGTGGCGTTCGACGTCGAGCATCGTGGCGCCCCGGATGGTCCGCATCCGCACCGGCTCGGCGCCGCTGCGGTGCCACTCCCAACTGGGGATGTCCTGCCAATCACGCTGCGGCGGAGCAACTCTCATGTCGGGCGCACCCGGCGCCGGTGTGCCGTAGCGCATCAACAGATGCCGCCAGGCCCGAAACGCCTCCCGGCCGACGACTTTCTGTTCCAAGATCGCCGGGACCAACGCCTCCCACACGCGATCGGTGCGCCCCAGACGCACGCCCCCGGATCGTTTGATCAGCCCGGCGACCACCTCGTCCTGAGCGACGAGGGCGTCGGGGTCGTCGTCCGCGCCGAGAAGGCTCGGCAGGTGATCGAGCATCCAGGACGCCCCGGGCCCCCAGGCGTGACCGGTGACGACCCCGTCGCGACGGGTGATGGCCACCGTGCCCGGGCCGTCCGGCGTGTAGGAGGTCTTCCAGACCGAGCCGTCGGTGCGGAACCGGAACGCCGGATCGCCCGCGCCGCGGCGGTGCAGCGACAACGTCCGTCGGATGTCGAGCGGCCAGGGCGGTGTCCACGCCCTGGTCAGCTCGGCATCCATGGTGGGCCTCTCCAACAGCAGGCCTCTACGACGTCGGGCCCCTCGAACGGTCCTACAGGTTGATCATGTGGCCGATCGCTCCGTGGAACGTCTCCTGCATCGCCTCCGACAGCGTCGGGTGGGTGTGGACGTTGCGCGCCAACTCGTTGGCGGTGAGGTCCCACTTCTGCGCGAGGGTGAGCTCCGGCAGCATCTCGGCGACGTTGTCGCCGACGAGGTGCCCACCGAGGAGTTCGTCGTGCGTCGTGTCGGTGATCAGCTTGACGAAGCCGGCCGGCTCGCCGAGTCCCTGCGCCTTGCCGTTGGCGGTGAACGGGAAGGTGGTCACCTTCACGTCGTAGCCCTCGTCCTTGGCCTGGTCCTCGGTGAGACCGAACGACGCGACCTGCGGCTGACAGAACGTCGCGCGCGGCATCATCCGGTAGTCGCCGAGCGTCATGGTCTCGGCGCCCGCGATGGTCTCCGCGGCCACGACGCCCTGTGCCTCGGCCACGTGTGCGAGCTGCAGCTTGGCCGTGACGTCGCCGATGGCGTAGACGCCGTCGACGTTGGTGCGCATGTGGTCGTCGATGGCGATGGCGCCACGCTCGGTGAGCTCGACGCCGGCCTTGTCGAGACCGAAGCCGTCGACGCGGGGCGCGAAACCGACCGACATGAGGACCTTGTCGACCGTCAGCTCACCCTCTTTGTCCTTGGCGTCGGTGTACTTCACGACGACCTGCGAGCCCTGGTCGTCGATGGTGTCGACCTTGGTCGAGGTCATGATCTTGATGCCGAGCTTCTTGTACTGCTTGGCCAGCTCCTTCGAGGAGTCCTTGTCCTCGTTGGGCAGCACACGGTCGAGGAACTCGACGATGGTGACGTCGACGCCGTAGTTGGCCATCACGTAGCCGAACTCCATGCCGATGGCGCCCGCGCCGACGATGACGATCGACTTCGGCAGGTCACGGGTCAGGATCTGCGTCTCGTAGGTGACGACGTTGTCCGACAGCTCGACGCCGGGGAGCAGCTTGACCGTCGACCCGGTGTCGATGATGACGTTGTCGAAGGTGATCTCACGATCGTCGACCTTGATGGTCTTGGCGTCGGTGAACACGCCGTACCCGTCGATCTCGGTGATCTTGTTCTTCTTCATCAGGTAGTGGACGCCCTTGACGATCCCCTCGGAGACCTTCCGGCTGCGGTCGAACGCCGCGCCGTAGTCGAAGGAGACGTCTCCGGAGATACCGAAGGTCTTCGCCTGCGAATGGAAGATGTGTGCCAGCTCGGCATTGCGCAGCAACGCCTTCGACGGGATGCAGCCCACGTTCAGGCACACACCGCCCCAGTACTTCTCTTCGATGACGGCGGTCTTCTGCCCGAGTTGCGCCAGCCGGATCGCGGCGACGTACCCTCCGGGACCTGCGCCGAGGACAACTGTGTCAAAGTGTTCAGCCACGATGGTCAGCCTACGTGGCGACCCCGACTCGAGGTAGGCCGAGTGCCCCGGTGTCACGATGCCGGGCATTCCGCGCCAACCGGTCACCGACGTGGCCGAATGCCCTCGGCAGGCGCACACTCGGTCCGGTGAGCGCACTGCACGAACCGCTGACCGTCGAAACCGCCCTCGTCACAGGGCATCTCGACCTCGTCACCATCGCCGTCTGTCTTGTCGTACTTGCCGGATACTGGTGGGGGTGGCGGCGTTCGACGGTGTCGGTCGGGCGCGGCGTCGCGTTCAGCGTCCTCGGGGTCGGCATCTGGGTGGCGAGCACCTCGAGCTTCATCGGCGCATACGCCGACATCCTGTTCTGGGTCCGCGCCCTGCAGGTGGTCCTGTTGCTGCTGGTGGTCCCGTTCGGGCTCGCCGCGGGCATGCCGATCACCGTCCTGCGCGACTCCCTCGGGCCCGCGGGCACTCGCCGGTTCGATGCCGTGCTGGCGAGTCGGTTCGCGCGGGTGCTGACCTACCCGGCGGTCGCGTCGGGCCTCATCCTCGTCACACCGTGGCTGTTCTACCTCACCGGCTGGTACGAGGCGGTCCTGCGCGGGACGGCCACAGACGTCGCGACGCGGCTGCTGTTCGTCGCGGTCGGGTTCCTCTACTTCTATTCGCGTCTACAGCTCGACCCGGTGCCGCGTCGGTTCCCGCAGGTCATCTCGCTGGTCATCACCATCGTGGAGACCATCGGCGACGGTGCGCTGGGTGTGGTGATCTGGCAGGGCCACGACATCGCCCACGGCTATTACGCCGCGCTCGAGCGGACCTGGGGCCCGGCGCTGCGCACCGACCAGATCATCGGGGCCGGGGTGTTGTGGGTGCTCGGCGACGTGGTCGGGTTGCCGTTCCTGCTGACGCTCATGAGTCGGTTCACCTCCGACGAGAAGGTGCGGGCGACCGAGATCGACGCCGAACTCGACGCCGCCGACGCGGACGCGACCCCGTCCGGCACCGACCACGCCGACACCGCGGTACCCGCGCCGCCGGCACTGTGGTGGGAGGCCGACCCGGGCCTCAAGGACCGGTTCACCCGGTGAGTGGGCGGTCCCGGCGACGACACTGAGAGAATCGACCGGTGACCGACATCCACTCCGATCCCGCGGATCGCACCGCTGCCGACTCAGCCGCCGACGACCCGTACCTCTGGCTCGAAGACGTCTCCGGGGAGCGATCCCTGGACTGGGTCCGCGCGCACAACGCGCCGACGGTGGCCGCGCTCACCTCGGGCGACCGGTTCGCCGAGCTCCAGGCCTCCGCCCAGGAGGTCCTCGACACCGACGAGCGGATCCCCTATGCGCGCCGTCGCGGCGCATACCTCTACAACTTCTGGCGCGACGCCACCAACACCCGCGGACTCTGGCGTCGGACGGATCTGGAGTCCTATCGCACCGAGGTCCCCGTGTGGGACGTCCTCGTCGACCTCGACCAGCTCGCCGAGTCCGAGGACGAGAACTGGGTGTGGCAGAGCGCGTCGGTCCTGCGACCCGACTACGACCGCGCCCTGATCTCGCTGTCCCGCGGCGGCGCGGACGCCGCGGTGGTCCGTGAGTTCGACCTCGTCACGCGAACATGGGTCGACGCCGAATCCAACGGTTTCGCATTGTCGGAGAACAAGTCCGACGTCAGCTGGATCGACCGCGACACCGTGTTCGTCGGGACCGACTTCGGCGTCCACACCGACGGCCTGGCCTCGCTGACCGATTCGGGATACCCGCGGGTGGTCAAACGGTGGACCCGTGGAACCCCGTTGGAGGCGGCCGAGACGGTCTTCGCCGGAGACGTCGCCGACGTCGCGGTCCAGGTGGGTCACGATCACACGCCCGGCTTCGAACGCGACTTCCTGGTGCGCGCCACCGACTTCTTCCACCAGGAGATGGTCGAACTGCGTCCCGACGGCGAGGTCGAGATCCCGGTCCCGACCGACGCGCACACCATGATCCGATGCGAGTGGTTGTTCGTCCTGACCCGGTCGGACTGGGAGCACGGCGGCGTCACCCACCCGACGGGCACCCTGGTCGTCTTCGACTACGACGACTTCGTCGGCAGCGGCGACGCGCCCGGCGAGGTCCTGTTCCGCCCCGACGAGCACACCAGCCTGCAGGACGTGCAGTTCACCCGGTCGCACCTCGTGCTGGTCACGTTGCGCGACGTGCAGACCCACGTGCACCTGCGCGACATCGGCGACGGGTGGACCGAGTCGACCATCGCAGGCCTGCCCGAGTTGGCGACGATCTCCGTCCTCGACACCGACCCGGATGTGAGCGACGAGATCTTCCTGTCGGCCAGCAGCTTCACCACCCCGCCGAGCCTGCTGCACGGTACGACAACCGACGGGGTGTCGGTGCTCAAGCAGACACCGGCCTTCTTCGACGCCGAATCCATCTCGGCCACCCAGTTTTTCGTCTCCTCCGACGACGGCACCCCGATCCCCTACTTCGTCGTCAAGCGCGACGACGTCAGCACCGGCCCCACCCTGCTCTACGGGTACGGCGGCTTCGAGAACTCGATGACCCCCGGCTACTCAGCCATCTCCGCCCGTAGCTGGATCACCCGCGGTGGGATCTACGTGATCGCGAACATCCGCGGCGGCGGCGAGTACGGCCCGTCCTGGCACACCCAGGCGATCAAGGCCGGCCGACACCTCGTGTACGAGGACTTCGCCTCGGTGGCCAGGGATCTCGTCGCGCGCGGACTGACGACGCCCGCACAGCTCGCCGCGCAGGGCGGGTCGAACGGCGGTCTGCTGATGGGCGTCATGGCGACCTCGTACCCGGAGTTGTTTGGTGCGTTGGTCTGCCAGGTCCCGCTGCTCGACATGCGTAGGTACCACCTGTTGCTCGCCGGCGCGTCGTGGGTCGCCGAGTACGGGAACCCCGACGACCCGGCCGAATGGGAGTTCATCTCGGCGTACTCGCCCTACCAACGCGTGCGACGGGAGGCGACCTACCCCGCCCTGCTGGTGACGACGTCCACGCGCGACGACCGCGTCCACCCCGGACACGCCCGCAAGTTCACCGCCCGACTCGAGGAGTACGGGCACACCGTGTCGTACTACGAGAACATCGAGGGTGGCCACGGCGGCGCGGCCGACAACAAGCAGGCCGCGTTCAAATCGGCACTCGCGTACGAGTTCCTGTGGCAGACCGTGGGCGGAGCGAACGCCTGACCGAGGCGGGTCAGCGCGCCTGACGACGCTCGAAGATCAGCGACACCAGGATCCCGAGCGCCACGGCCACGACCCCCGCGCCACCGACGACCAACGCGGTGGTGTGGAAGTCGGCCACGGCCTTGTCGATGATCAGTTCGGCGACCCGACGCGGTGAGTTCTCGGCGCCGGCGACCTCATCCCGGGCACGGCTGCGCATCAGCGCCCCGAGCAACCAGCTGACCGCGGCAGCGGCCACCACACCGACACCCAGGGCGGCCAGGGTGAAGCCGCGACGACGGGCGATCACGAGCGCGAGGAGCGCGGCGATCGCGGCTACCGCAGCCGCCCCGAACCCGACCTGTGTGATGCGGTCGCCGATGGCGCGATAACGACCGGCCTCCAGGCCGCTGCGCTGCGACTCGCTCAGCGCCACCTCGATCTGCCCGTCGACCCGGACGCCGGAGAGTCCGTACCCCTTGAGGACACGGTTGACCATCGGCGTCAGGTTGAGCTCCATGATGCCGTTGCGCTGCGCCTCGGTGGTCGGTTCGGTGAACAACCAATCATGTTGCTGGCCCAGGACATCGGCGAAGTCGGCCGGGAACTGATCGCTGCGGGTGTAGGCGCGCGTCGCCGGCTCGACGATCGACGACGGGACCACCCCCGACGCCTGGTCGGAGATCTGCACCGCGAGTTCGTCGGCGATCAGGTCCTGGATGGCACGGTCGGTGGCCATGGGTTCGACGAACGACGTGAAGCCGGCCGGATCGACCACCCGATAGTGCGCCCACAGCGACGGCACCGCGCAGACCACTGCGATCGTCGCGATCAGGGTGAGCAGGCCCGCGCCGAGAGTTCGCACCCGTTCAGGCTACCGATGCGGTCGGTCCGGGTTCGCCTCCCGGTGTTGACGGTAGCGTCGGAGCCGTGATCGTCTGGATCAACGGCACCCACGGCGCAGGCAAGACGACGACCGGCGCCGTCTTGTCGACGTTGATACCGAACTCTCGGGTGCTCGATGCCGAGAAGGTGGGCGTGACCCTGATGGACATCACACCCGGGCTACCCGCGACAGACAACTTCCAACACTGGCCCCCGTGGCGATCGCTGGTGGTGGAGACCGCGCATCACGTGCTCGCGTATACGGGTGGTGTCCTGATCATGTCCATGACGATTCTTGTTCAGCAGTACTGGAACGAGATCAGCACGGGTATCACCGACCACGGGATCCCGTTGCGCCATTTCGTGCTCCATGCCGACCCCGGAACACTGCGCGGACGAATCATGAGCGACACCGCGATGGGCCCCTCGTCGTTCCGTCTGCGGTACCTCGATGCCTACGCAGATGCAGCCGAGACGTGGCTCCACGACGCTGCCGAGGTGATCGACACCTCCCACCGAGATCCTCGGAGCGTCGCTCGCGGCATCGCGGACGCCGTGTCCTAGGACGTGACGGGCCGACTCCGCGGCCATCGGTCGAGTTGTCCACAACCTGGTTTCAGAGACTGTCGGGTGTCAGACCCCCGCATTAGAATCGAACACATGATCGAAGGGGGCTGGTCCGGGGTACCGGCGGCGACGGTCGGATTGCTCGCCGAGCCGATCGGTGCGCCGGTCAACGACCTCCTGCTGGACATGAAACACGCGGCGGCGGGTCTGTCGTATCTCGAGTGGGTGCGGTTCCACCGGGCCGCGGAGTTGTACACGCAGTTGGTGGCGCCGGACGAGGCGAACGACAAGCGACGGCTGGATGCGTTGTCGCGGTGCGCGACCCGGATCGCGGTCGTACACGCCATCCCGCAGGCCACTGCGGAACGTCTGCTGGACACCTCGGTCGCGCTCCGCGACCGGTTGCCGACCGTGAGTGACTGCCTACGGGACGGACTGATCACGGCCCGACAGGTCACGACGATCGTCGAACGCACCGATCTCGTCCTCGACCCGGACCTGCAGTCGTCGGTCGATGCGGACATCGCGGCCACACTGCGCCGAGGCGGGTCATGGTCGACGCCCCGGATGCGCGACATGATCGACCGCATCGTGTTCCGAGTGGACCCGGCCGCCGTCCGAGCCCGACGAGCACGGGCCCGCGACGCGCGGGGGTACTGGTTCGAACGCGGCGAGGACGGGATGGCGACCGTCACCTCGTCGATGACGGCCGAGAACGCGATCGCCCTCACGCGGCGGATCGCGCTGCTGGCCTCGTGCGTGTGCCGCAACGACCCGCGGACGAAGCAGGCCCGGGGCAGCGACGCCCTGTTCTGCCTCGCGATGGGCGTCGCCTGGGAATGCCAGTGTGGCGGCACGGACTGCGATGCACCCACCGTGCCCGAGCCGAGCGCGCCCGCATCGAGGGACGTGCCGGGCGCGTCGGGGACGACCACCGTCATCCACGTCCTGTGTGACCTCGAGACCGCGGCCGGCGACGGCGAGCACCCCGGGTTCATCGACGGCTACGGCGTCGTCTCCGCTGACCATGTGCGGGACATGATGTCGGAGCCCGGGACCAAGATCCGGCCGATCGGCGCCGACGACGCACCCTTCCCGTCGACTCGACCCAGCGATCCGTACCGTCCGTCGACCGCCCTGGACACCGTCATCCGCGCTCGTGGTCTGTACTGCGACATCCCCGGCTGCAACCAGCCGGCGTGGCGCTGCGACCTCGACCACACCGACGAGTACGACCACGAGAACCCGGAGCGCGGTGGCCAGACCACTCCGGCCGGACTGGGCCCCAAGTGCCGGTTCCACCACAACATGAAGACGTTCAGCGACTTCCTCGACACCCTGGTCATCGGCGATGACGGTCGCGCGGAGACCAGCATCATCACCCCCGAGGGGCTGATCGTGCCCGGGCCGGCGTTCACCGGCGACGACCTGTTCCCGTCGCTGCGCGACATCCGATTCGAACAACCCACCCACGCTCCGCCGCCCACGGAAGACGAACCGGATCGCGAACCCACCAGACGCCGAGCCCGCCTGGAGGAGAAGCACGCCCGCCGACGGAACGCACGCGTCACCAACCAGCAGGCGATCGAGGACGCGGCGGCGGCGGCCGAGACAGCCGCAGCCGAGTTCGAGGCAAAGGTGGCCGACGACCCGTACGGCATCTACGACCTCGGACGGGTCGCCTCGTCCGAGACCCGCCCCGCCGACTACGGGTTCGACGACGACAGCGAACCGCCCTTCTGAGCGGTAAGCGGAAGCCGAGCGGGCGTTATTCGCCGATGAGGCTCTTCGCGCGTCCGACGATCAGCGGATCCGGGGTGGCGACGATGGATTCGTCCTTGCCGTCGTAGGCGAACAGGCTCAGGACATGACGCATCGCGTTGACGCGTGCACGCTTCTTGTCGTTGCTCTTCACCACCGTCCACGGGGCGAAATCGGTGTCGGTGTGGGAGAACATCTCCTCTTTGGCGGCCGTGTACTTGTCCCACTTGTCCAGGGACGCCAAGTCCATCGGCGACAACTTCCACTGCCGCACCGGATCGACCTGACGGATTGCAAAGCGGGTGCGCTGCTCCAACGCGGTCACCGAGAACCAGAACTTCACCAGGTGGATGCCGTCGTCGATCAGCATCTTCTCGAAGAGCGGGACCTGCCGGACGAAACGCTCGTGCTCGGCGTCGGTGCAGAACCCCATCACCCGCTCGACGCCGGTGCGGTTGTACCAGGACCGGTCGAGCAGGACGAGTTCCCCCGCGGCGGGCAGGTGCTTGACGTAGCGCTGGAAGTACCACTGGGTGGACTCCCGCTCGGACGGCTTCTCCAGGGCGACGACCCGCGCACCACGCGGGTTGAGGTGCTCCATGAACCGTTTGATCGTGCCGCCCTTGCCCGCGGCGTCGCGCCCCTCGAACAACAGGACAACCCGCGCGCCGGTCTCCTTCGTCCAGTTCTGCAGCTTGAGCAGCTCGATCTGCAGGAGCCGCTTCTCCATCTCGTAGTCGGCGCGCGACATGCGCTCGTCGTACGGATAGTCCTCGCGCCACGTGTCGACCACCGCATGGTCGGACTTCAGGATCAGCCGCGGATCGTCGTCGTCGGTGTCGTCGACGGAGAAACCCGACGTGTCCGCGAGGTCGACGATGTCGGCGAGCTGCTCGCGACCGATCGACGTGCTGAGATCGACGATGTCGGTGACGGGCGCCAGGTAATGATCCTTGAGTTCACTCACTGCTACACGCTAGAACGTCGTCGGTACGGACACATGGCCTGCAGGTGAACGAACGGGGCCTCGACTCGGTCGGCAGCGGGTCAGCGCACGTTGGTGAAGTACGTCCGACCGGTGCCGAAGCAGTAGGTGCCCGTGGTGGTGTCGTAGGCCGCGGCCGCACCACCCGAGCAGCGCACGCCGCCGGCGCCGGAGAACGCGTTGCCGCCGATGCCCGCGACGGCGATCGAGGTGCCGCCGAGGCGTGCCTGCGAGACCGCGATCCCGCCCGGTCCGGTGGTGACCGAGTAGCTCGTGCCACCGGAATCAGCGCCCGACAGCGCACTGGACTTCGGCGCGGTGTTGTACGAGTTGGCCCGACCGTTGCGCTGCGCCGAGGCGACGGCGGTGCCGACACCACTGCGGTCCTCGGCGTGGGCGCGGCTCGGGGTCAGCGCCCGCGCGCCGCAGCCGCCGGTGCCGACCACGCGGTTGACCTGCTGGCCGTTGACCGCGTCGCACACGAGCGGAGCGGCCGGTGCGCCGCCCGCACCGATCAGGGAGGTGAGGGCCACCGCGGACGAACCGATGAAAGCCACTGCGACGCCGCGCAGAGCAGACCGACGATCAACACGAAACATGGTGCACCTCAAATGATTTTCTCTTCGCAGCGAACAGACAGACAACTATTTCGTCTGCCGAATGATCGCTAGCGTACTACCAGCGACTGCGGTTTCGAGCGCGACGCGTGCAACGGTCCGATCACGAACTCCCGAGCCGGGACGCGGCGCTACGAACTACGACGCTTCGCCTCGGCGATGAGTCCCTTTTTGGCGGTGTCGACCGCCTTCTTCTGGGCCTGCTTGACGATCATCCCGGGGAGCTTGATCTTCAGGTCGGCCTCGAGCTCGAACGCGACATGCGCACCGCCGTTCTTCTCGGTGACGGTGTACTTGCCCTTCTGCGACGACAGCTGATCGGCCTCCACCAGCTCCCAGGAGCACGAGTTGTCGGTCCAGGTGTAGTCGAGCACCTCGTTGTCGGTCAGTCCGGCCATGCTGACGGCGACCTTGACCCGCTTCGGGGAACCGTCGGAATGCGTCTCGACGATCTCGGCGCTCTTGTGCGGACCCGACCAATCGGGCAACGCCTCCACATCGAGCAAGATCTCCATGATCACCGACGGCGCGACGTCGACATCGAATTCGGTTTCTCCACTGACAGCCATGCCGCGAAGTTACCCGACGTCACCGGCGCGGGGTGACGCTATTCGCGCTCTTCGAGACGCAGCAACCTATTCGCGCTCTTCGAGACGCAGCAACCTATTCGCGCTCTTCGAGACGCAGCGGCCAGGCCTCGTCCGGGATCTCGTGGATCGAGCACGGCCGATCGGCCGCGGTGAACCATCCGCGGAAGTGCATGATCTCGCCCAGGGTCACGTTGCGTACCGTCGCGTCGAGCCGGAACCGCTGCGCCTCGTCGTCCCACTCCTCCACGTAGCGCATCGACGTCGCGAACAGCCCGCGCATGCCCATGCGCAACCCGCGACTGAGCATCCGCATCGGCTCGCTCTCCAGGATCAGCGATCCGCCCGGCCCGACCCGCGGGGTGAGCGGGATCAGCAGGTCGGGACCGTCGCCGAAGTAGTCGATCAGACCGGTCGACCCGTTCACCAGCAGGGAATGCAGACGCTGCTCGCCGTTGGAGTACGCGAACCGACGGATGACGGCCAGGCACTCGCGGCCACGCTCGTCGCGATAGCAATAGTTGTCCATGAAGAACGGGACCAGGCGACTCGTCGTCGTCGGCATGACGTTGCGCTTGCGGAAGAAGCGCAGCACCGGCGGCGTGAGCTTCGACGTGCAGAAGACGGATTCGACCATGCCGCTGGTCATCTGGGCGACACCGGACGTCGAGTCCACCCCGTACCGCCACTGCACGTTGGGGTGGAGCTTCTCGAAGTCGCTGCCGAGCGCCGCGCGATAGACCGGAGTCATGGTCTCGACGCGCTCCGGACATGATCGGACATGGCTGCAGAATCTACCCCCGGCCCGCCTCCGATGAGCCACAAGCCCACCAAGAGTCCCCGTTCGCGCCCGACGACCTCCGATGACCTTCGACGAACGCAGTGGAATTCGTCCGCGGCGACGGTCGTTGACCCGACCATGAGCCACACCGTTGTCGCCACCGCGTTCGGTGGTCCCGAGGTCCTGTCCGTCATCGACACCGACGTTCCCGAGCCCGGCCCGGGCGAGGTCGTCGTCGACTTCCGAGCGATCGGGGTGAACCCGATCGACTACAAGCTCTACAGCGGAGCGTTCGGCACGGACGAATCGCAGCTGCCCAAGCGCCTGGGGTCGGAGGGAGCGGGCGTGGTGTCCGCCGTCGGCCCGGACGCCGTCGGACCCGCAGGCCCGATCTCGGTCGGTGACGAGGTCATCGCCTTCCGCGGGGTCGGGACGTACGCATCGCGGGCCGTGCAGCCTGCGTCATCGATCGTCCCGAAGCCCGCCCAACTGGACTGGGAGCAGGCCGGCGGACTGCTGCTCACCGCCGCGACCGCCTACGACGCGCTCGAGGTTCTCGGGGTCGGAGCGGGCGACACCGTCCTGATCCACGGTGCGGCCGGCGGGGTCGGACTGCTCGCCGTGCAGCTCGCCCGACTGCGCGGGGCGACGGTCATCGGCACCGGCCGCGAGGTCAACCACGACTACCTGCGCAGCATCGGCGCCGAGCCGACCACCTACGGCGACGGCCTGGCCGATCGGGTTCGCGGCCTTGCTCCCGGCGGGATCACCGCCGCGTTCGACACCGTCGGGACCGACGAGGCCGTGGACGTCTCCCTCGAACTCGTCGCCGACCGGTCCCACATCGTGACCACGGCAGCGTTCGAGCGCGCCCAGGCCGAGGGATTCCCGTCCATCGGCGGCTCGAATCCGGACAGCACCGAACGTCGCGACGCGGCACGCCTGGAACTCGTCGGTCTCGCCGGCGAGGGGAAGCTCGTCAACGCGGTGGCCAAGACGTTCCCGCTGGCCGATGTCGCCACCGCACACTCCGAGCTGCAGCAACCCCACGACATCGGGAAATTCATCCTCGTCCCCTGATCGTTCGGGGCGGGGCCGGGGTCGGTGGTGCACCGATGACGTAGGTTCACCGTCAAAGCCCTGTGAACCGGCGCCTACCGGGAGTGATCAATGCCCCTGAGCGACACGCTCGTCGACATGCCCACCGAGGGTTACGTCTTCCACACCTCATGGCCGGCGGCCACCAGCGACATGGATCAGTTCGAACAACTGAGTGTCGACGGTGTCGCCCGTTACCTGCAGGAGGTGGGGGCGTACCACCTCATCGACGCCGGCGCGATGGAGACCGACCCCTTCTGGATCGTCCGACGCACCGTCATCGACATGATCGAGCCGGTCAGCTGGCCGAACACGCTCACCCTGTCACGCTGGTGCGCTGCACTGTCGTCGCGGTGGTGCAACATGCGCGTCAAGATCGTCGGCGATCACGGCGGTCGAATCGAGACCGAGGCGTTCTGGATCCACATGAACATGGAGACTCGGGGGCCCGGCCACATCGAGGGCAAGTTCCTGGAGATGCTGGGCAGCACCACCGACGACCGACGCCTCAAGTGGTCCCCGTGGTTGACGACCCCGATGGCGCAGGAATCGCCGCGGACCTTCCAGATCCGCCACAGCGACACCGACCGGTTCGGCCACGTCACCAACGCCATCTACTGGCAGGCCCTGCGCGAGGTCTTCCCCGAGGTCCCCGACGTCGTGGCAGGCAAGCATCGTCTCGTCATCGAGTACAACAAGCCGATCATGTACGGCGAGGAGGTCCACCTGACGACCACACCGATCGACGACGGTGTGCTGGTGTACCTCTCGGTCGACGGGCGCGCCCGGACCCACATGTCGATCACCGCGTTGCCGCACTGATGGCGACCACCGTGACCGGCACGCTCGCCGACCTCCCCGACGAGGGCTACGTCTTCCGGACCTCGTGGCCGCTGTCGAGCGGCGACATCGACCGGTACGAGAAGCTCAGCGTCGACGGGATGGCCCGCTACCTCCAGGAGTGCGGCGCACAGCACCTGGTGGACTGCGGCGCATTCGAGACGCACAAGTTCTGGATCGTCCGACGCACCGTCATCGACGTGATCCGGCCGATCGAATGGCCCGACACCGTCCGACTCTCGCGCTGGTGCGCGGGCATCTCGCCGCGGTGGTGCAACATGCGCGTCCGGATGACCAGTGACGGTGTCGACGGACGCGAGGGCGGCCTCATCGAGACCGAGGGTTTCTGGATCAACATGAACATGGAGACCGGTGCGCCCTCGCGCCTCGAGGACAAGTTCTTCGATCTGCTCGCGACCACCACCGACGAGCGACGTCTGCGGTGGAAGGCCTGGCTGAACGATCCGGTGGACGCGCAGACCGAGCAGCCGTTCCCGCTGCGCCTCGGCGACACCGACCGACTCGACCACGTCAACAACGCCGTCTACCTGCAGGCGATGCGCGAGGTGTTCCCGCAGGTCGCCGACGTGATCGACAACCCGTACCGCCTCGTCATCGAGTACAACAAGCCGATCACCTACGGCGAGGACGTCCGCATCGCCACCGCCCCCACCGACGGTGGGATCCTCGTGTGGATGACCGTCGACGGCGAGGCCCGCACCCACGCGTCGATCACCGCACTGCCGAGCTGACCGCGGAACTCACACCGTCTCACCGCTGCCCGTAGCCCGGGTCGTAGGTGTCGTTGCGGTCCCGGGAGAGCGTGAAACCGACCGAGTTCGCCCAACACGAGATCCCGGTGGTCGACGACTCGCATGTCGTGCCGCCGACGGAGATGATCTGCCCGTACTGCAGCACCCGTCCCCCGACGGTGCCCTGGCCCGGGTTCCCGGATCCGCCGACGAAGATCGGCTGGTTCACGCACTTGCTCACCGCAGCACCGCTGATCAGCTGGGTGGAGTAGACGCTGTTGCCACGGTTGAGGCAGGTCACCCCGGTGGAGCTACGTACCGACGACAGTGCCTGACAACCACTGGGGACCTGAGGATTGTCGAAGTCGATGCCACAGCGCACATTCCCCGACGGAGACTGGAAGAAGTAGGCGTTGATCCCGGCGCCGGGGCCGAAGAAGTCGGCCGCGTTCACGTTGGCGTCCCTCGGGAACCGCATGACGGGCGCCCCACCCGTGGCCGGAGTGGGCTCCTCGGCGACGCCCGTCGACACCGCATCCGCATCGGACGCGGGTCCCGTGCTCGCCGCGGTCGGGTCCGACGCCGGTGAGTCCGACTGCGGTGAGTCCGACTGCGAGACGGTCACCGTGGAGGCGGTCGACGACGACGTCGGTTCGTCGGCCGCACATGCCGCCATGGCCAGCACCGCGCTCGCACACGAGAGCACTCCCACCAGCCGCACCATCGTGTCCTGTCGTCGCATCATCGCTCCTGTCGCCGGATTGGTACTTGTTGGTACCACCCTGGCTATCGACACATCCCGCGAAAGGGTTACCCATGTTGCGAAAGCGTGACCCTTGCGACCGCTAACAGTATGCGCGTACTGTTTTTAGCAGTACGCCCGTACTGTTGAGGAGGACCGACCATGTGGAACCCCGCCGAGTACCTGACCTTCGCCGATCACCGCGGACGGCCCTACGGCGAACTGCTCGCCCGCGTCGATCTCGCCGACCCACGCCGGATCGTCGACCTCGGTTGCGGGCCCGGCAATCTCACCGCCGAGCTGTCCCGCCGCTGGCCGGACGCCGCCATCGAGGCGACCGACAACTCACCGGAGATGGTCGACGCCGCGCGTGCACGCGGACTCGACGCCCGACTGCAGGACGTGCGCGACTGGACCCCCTCGGCCGACACCGACATCGTCATCTCCAACGCGACGCTGCAGTGGGTGCCGGAACATCGAGACCTGCTGCGTCGGTGGCCCACCGAACTCGTCTCCGGCGCCTGGTTGGCCTTCCAGGTGCCCGGCAACTTCGAGGCACCGTCACACCGCGTCATCCGCGCGGTGGCGCGGTCCGATCGATGGCGTGACGCATTGTCCGGCATCGATTTCCGTGGCGGCGACACCGTCGAGGACCCCACCGGATACGCCTCACTGCTGTCCGAGGCGGGGTGTCGCGTCGACGCGTGGGAGACCACCTACGTGCAGGAACTGTCCGGTCCCGACCCCGTGTTGGAGTGGGTCACCGGCACGGCGCTCACACCGGTCCGCAGCGTGCTGTCCGAGGACGACTGGGCGGCGTTCCGCGCCGACCTCGCGCCCGAACTGACCGCGGCATACCCGATGCGCACGGACGGGACCACCTACTTCCCGTTCCGACGCGTGTTCGTGGTCGCACAGGTCAGATGACCGTTGCGCCCGCCTCGCTCATCTCCGCCAGGGCCGCGGTGGACGATTCGGGAGCGACGCCGGCGACGAGATCGGTGAGCACCCGCACCGAGAACCCGGCGCCGAGTGCGTCGAGAGCGGACGCTCGCACGCAGTGGTCGGTGGCGATACCGACGACGTCGACGTCGGTGACGCCCAGTTCGCGCAACACGTCCGACAATTGCGCTCCGTCGTCGGTCGTACCCTCGAACATCGAATAGGCAGGCACGCCCTGTCCTTTGCGGACGTGGATGTCCACGGCCTCGGCCACCAGGTCCGGGTGGTACTCGGCACCGGCCGTTCCGGCCACGCAGTGCACGGGCCAGGTGGTGCTGAAGTCCGGCGGACCGTCGGTGGCGAAATGCCCGCCGTTGTCGTTGTCGGCGTCATGCCAGTCCCGCGACGCGACGACGACGTCGTATTCGGCGTCCGACGCCAGGTACTCGGTGACCCGACGCGCCACCGACGCTCCCCCGGCGACGCCGAGCGCGCCACCCTCGGTGAAGTCGTTCTGCACGTCGACGATCAACAGCGCTGTGGGCATGGTGACGATTTTAGTGCCTGGAGCCTACGGCCGGACGCGGACCACCTGCGGGTCGTGATCGGAGGTCTGCCCGGCGAACTCGGCGTTGAGGTGGATGACCTCGTAGCGCGCACCGGTGCGCAGGCTGCGGCTGACGAGGATGTGGTCGAGGACCTGCGACACCCCGGAGTAGACGTAGGTGTACTGCTGCCCGCGGGGCAGCGTCGCGATGAGATCGGTGAGGCCGGACCCGCTGCCGGTCAGGGTGCGGACCGCCGGGCTGAACTGGTAGTCGTTCAGGTCGCCGGCGATGACGATCGCGGCCCGCGGGTCGATGGCCTGCAGCGACCGGACCCACGCGTTCTCGACCGACGCCTGCGCCGCGCGTTGGGTTTCCGACGACCGGGTCGGCGGCTGGAAGCGTCCGTCGGCCGACTGGTCGCCGCCCTTCGAGTTGAAATGGTTGCCCACGACGACGACGGTCCGTCCCCGGAAGGTGAACTCACCCGCCAGTGGCTTGCGACTGTCCTTCCACGCGGGGTCGGCGGGCGCGATCCGTCCCGGCGACACCGACAGCTGCACCCGACCGGCGGGTCCGCGCTGGGCGACGGTCGCGGCCGAAGAGGACGGGGCACCGCGATCGACGAACGACACCCGGGAGGGGTTGAACAGGAACACGGTTCGGATGTTGCCGCCGGGTTGTCCGCCGTCGGTGTCGTTGACCGGGTCGATGCCCCGGTGGTCGTAGCGCGGGCCACCGGCGGCCGAGATGGCGGCGGTCAGTCGTGCGACGGTCGCGTCGGCGGCGACCGTGCCGTCGTCGGTCGCACCCGAATTGTCCTGCACCTCTTCGACGGTCACCACATCCGGGCTCGCGAGGTTGGTCACGATCCCCCGTGCGAGCGCCGCGTACTTGGCTGCGGAATCGCCGGGGGCGAGGTTCTCGACGTTGTAGGTGGCCACCGACATCTCGGCATCGGACGCCTTCGCCGCGACGGTCGGCGTCAGCCCGCTCGAGACCACCGCGGGCAGTGTCGGTGCGTCGATGACGTAGCCGCCGAAGTTCGACCAGTCGAGCGGTCCGACGACCGGGCCGGCGAAGCGGTCGCCGGTGTTCATCACGGGCTTGCTGCCGTCGAGCGCGGTGACCTTGATGCGGCCGGTGGGCAGGTTGTAGCTCGACAGCAGGGCCCCACCGTGGACAGACCGGTCCGAGTTCGGCTTCGAGGTGATGTACACGTCGCCGAAGGAGTTGCTCGGCGCGATGATGCGCGGGGACGGTACCGACACCCGTTCTCCCTCGTGCGCCTCGAGGAACTCCTGCGCCGAGCGCGCCGGTGTCGCGCGCCTGATCTGCTCGATGTTCCCCGACACCGGCGGCGAAAACCGCGATGGGACCGAGAAGGGGGTGATGGTCACCGGCGCGGGCAGCGGGTTGCCGGACGACGTCACCGTGACAACGGGTTTCGTGAGCTCGGTGACGCTCAGGTCAGGCGTCGTGGTATCGGTCTCGCCGGATCCGATGGATCGGTACTCGGTGACGGTCGCGGCCACCGTGACCGCGTCGCCCGGTGCGACAGTGGGCGACGTCGATCCGGTGAACACGAAGATGCCGTCGGAGGTCGACGGGTCGCGGTCGGGCACCGCGGACTGCATCCAGAACCCGCGTGGCGACGTGGTCTTCACCGTCGTGACGATCCCCGGTACGCCCGAGACCGTCTGGCCGGCCAGCGGGGAGACAAACCCGGGGCCCTGGACCGCAGCGATGGCCACTCCGGGCGGGGCCTGCGTCGGCAGCGCCTGGGCCGGGGCCGCGACGATCGACGCGGCGAGGACGGCGGTAGCCGACAGGAGCGTCATGGACGCACAGTTCTTCACCGACGGAACGTTAGCCGGGCGCAGTTCCCGGGAGATGAACGCGCGGGGAACGGAGTGGGCTAGTCGGACGACTCCACGACGGTGTCGGTGGCCGGCGGGATCGCCACGGCACACGCGTCGCCCTCGCAGGCTGCCGCGGCGTCCGAGCCGATCATCGTGAACGCCGGTGTCACAACGGGTTCGGCGCTCACTGTGCCGCCACCTGTCCGTCGGTGCGGGCCTGCTCGAGCGCGGAGCGGAAGACCTCGGGCTGCTGCGCGCCGGACACCCCGTAGCGACCGTCGATGACGTAGAACGGGACGCCGCTGATGCCGTAGGCCCGGGCCTGATCGATGTCGGTGTCGACCGCGTCGACGAACTCGCCGCCCGCGAGTGCGGCCAGCACCTCGTCGCGGTCGAGTCCGACTTCTGCGGCGAGATCCGCCAACTCCTCGTCACGACCGAGGTGGCGTCCCTGGGTGAAGTACGCGGCGAACAACCGCTCGGCCAACTCGAGCTGCAGACCCCGCTGCTTGGCGAAGTGCAACACCTCGTGGGCCTTGCGCGTGTTGGTGTGCGCCAGCGCTTCGTAGTCGAAGTCGAGTCCCTCATCCGCCGCCAGCCCGGTCATCTGGGTGAGCATCTGCTCGACCTTGTCGACGGGAATCCCCTTGTGCTGGGCCAGGAAGTCGACCTCGGAACCGTCGAAGTCCACCGGGGTGTCGGGGGCGAGCTCGAAGCTGTGATAGGTCAGCGTGACGTCGTCGCGACCGTCGAAGGCGGCCAGACCGGCCTCGAAGCGGCGCTTGCCGACGTAGCACCACGGGCAGGCGATGTCGGACCACACGTCGACGGAGATGGGGTTGCTCATAGAGGGCACAACACCGGATGGCCGCGGTCGATTCCGCAGCCGTGTGATGTGCCGTACATGTGACCGGGGTCCTGTTCTCGAGAGTGCCCCCGGGCTTTCGATGTGGGAATGAACAATGATGTTCGTCGACCGCTCACCGAAGATCGCCGCCACCGAGTCACCCGTCGGTTCGTGAAGGCACAAATCGCCGTTGTCGTCACCGCTCTCCTGGTGTGTATGGGAATCGCGATTCACAAGGACATGAACGCGGTCGACCCGTCGGCGGCACTTCTCATCGGCCTGCTCGTCCTGTGGGCCACCAGCTCATGGCTGGTCCTGACCTTCGGCTGGATCGGTGTCTACATGGCACCGACCACTGCCTGGCCGGTCATCGGCGGCGCGACCGTCATCGCGGTGATGTCCGGCTTTTTGTTCTACGGCGTCAGCATCGTGACGACGCCGGTGCTGCTCCTGGTCGGAGTGAGCGTGCGTGGCGTCATCGTCGGAATCCAGCGCTGGATGGGGATTCGGCTGGTGCCGACCGCTACCGCTTCGCCGGCAGCAGCGGCGTCGTGACCGGGGCCTGCGGCGCGCTGGACACCGAGGTGCGGCCGGTGCGGAGGTAATCGACGATCGCGGCGTCGACGACCGGGTTCGCCCGACCGAACTGCGCGTGGTCGCCACCACCGACGGAAATCAGGTGCGTCCGCATGCGATCCCGGTGCACCAGACCGCCCCGATACGGGGTCTGCGGATCACCGATGCTCTGCAGCTGCAACGGCTGTGTCGCCAGGCCACGGTTGGCGATCCGCACCGGGCGGGCCACCGGCGCCGCCCCGGAGCAGGCCAGGCCCGACTCGTAGAAGTAGCCCGGACCGGTGAAGACGTCGCCGATGACGAACGAGTCGAGCAGGGACGCGGGCGCCACCTGCGGGCGGGCGGGGACCGCGTTCTCGTTGCACAGCAGGATCGTCTGCATCTGCTGCGAGTTCACCAGCAGCTTCTGCACGTCCGGCGGGTACTTGGGCGACGGCTTCGGAGCGGCGATGATGCGCTGGGCGATGATCGGCCAGTTGTCACGGGATGGTGCGGCGGCGCGTGTCAGCGAGAGCAGCGTCGAGGCGTTCTGGGACCTGCCGGTCGCGATGCTCGCCACGAGGTTGTCGAAGTACACGCGGGTGGCCGCGTTCGAGTTGGTCCCGGCCAGATATGACTGTGCCGCACCTCGCAATCCCGGAGGTGCGTCGCCGACCCGGGCCGGCGGCGGCGCCAACGACGGCGGCACGCCGGCCTCCGCGGTCACCTTGCGGCTCCACGTGCGGTATACCGCCAACGGCGTCTTCCCGAGGTGATAGACGTTGTCGTGCTGTGCGATCCAGGCGAACAGGGCTTGTACGCGCGCCTTGTAACCCTCGGTCTGGGCGGAGAGCAGCGTGTTCCATTCCAGGTTCGGGTCGACGGCGGAGTCGAGGATCAACCGGTCGACGTGCTGCGGGAAGAGGGTCGCGTACGTCGACATCAGCGTTGTGCCGTAGGAGATCCCGAGCAGGTCGACCTTCGCACCGAGGCCGAGTTGCGCTCGCGCGGACTCGATGTCCCGCGCGGTGTTCGCGGTGGTGATGTTCGCGCTACCGCCCGGCGTGCGGGCATTACACGCCGAGCGGGCGACCGCTCCGGCGGTGAAGATGGCGGCGGGGCTGGTGCCCGAGACATCGGCGCACGCCACGGGATTCGCGTCGAGCAAACCGCGCGGCTGGACCGCGATCAGGTCCCACTGATCACGAAGGGGCGCCGGGGTCAGCAGCTGGCTGAACATCGGGATGGCGTCTCCGCCGGGACCACCGGGGTTGCCGATCAGCACGCCACGCTTGTTCGCCTGATCGCGCGCGGGCAGTTTCGACACCGTCACCGCGATGGTCCCGGCCGAGGCGCGCGCGTAGTCGCGGGGCACCCGCACGACCGTGCACTGCGTCGCGAGCGAGGCGCCGTGGATCTTGGGACACGGGCCCCAGTTGATCGGGGCGGCCTGCGCCGGCGATACCGCCAATGCGCTGGTCAGGGACGCGGTTGCCACCGCGACGAGGAAAGCAGCACCCAGCCGGACACCCCGGCCACTGTTGGTCACGCGAACAACGTACCCGATGTCCGATTCGCCGACGGCGTGGCAACGCCGAAGGCCGGCCACCCCGTGTGGGGTGACCGGCCTCCGGTCGTCAGCTGCGTTGCGCGACTGCGGGTTCTGATCTAGATCAGAAGCCCATGCCGCCCATCTCGTCGCCGCCCGGCATCGCCGGTGCGCCGCCCTTTTCGGGCTTGTCGGCGACAACGGCCTCGGTGGTGAGGAACAGGGCCGCGATCGAGGCTGCGTTCTGCAGCGCCGAGCGGGTGACCTTCACCGGGTCGTTGATGCCACGCGCGAGCAGGTCCTCGTACACGCCGGTCGCGGCGTTGAGGCCGGTGCCGATCGGCGAGTTGCGGATCTTGTCGGCGACAACACCGGGCTCGAGGCCCGCGTTGAAGGCGATCTGCTTGGCCGGGGCCTCGAGCGCGACGCGCACGATGTTGGCACCGGTGGCCTCGTCACCCTCGAAGGTGAGGCCGTCGATGGCCGACTCCGACTGCAGGAGAGCGACGCCACCACCGGCGACGATGCCCTCTTCGACAGCGGCCTTGGCGTTGCGCACGGCATCTTCGATGCGGTGCTTGCGCTCCTTGAGCTCGACCTCGGTCGCAGCGCCGGCCTTGATGACCGCGACGCCGCCGGCCAGCTTGGCCAAACGCTCCTGCAGCTTCTCACGGTCGTAATCGGAGTCGCTGTTCTCGATCTCGCCACGGATCTGCGAGACACGACCGGCGATGGCGTCGGAATCTCCCGCGCCCTCGACGATGGTGGTCTCGTCCTTGGTGACGACGACCTTGCGAGCGGTACCGAGCAGCTCGACGCCGGCGCTCTCCAGGGAGAGTCCGACCTCTTCGCTGATGACCTCGCCACCGGTGAGGATGGCGATGTCGGCGAGCATGGCCTTGCGGCGGTCACCGAAGCCGGGGGCCTTGACGGCAACCGACTTGAAGGTGCCACGGATCTTGTTGACCACCAGGGTCGAGAGCGCTTCGCCCTCGATGTCCTCGGCGATGATCAGCAGCGGCTTGCCGGCCTGGATGACCTTCTCCAGCAGCGGCAGCAGGTCCTTGACGGTCGAAACCTTGCCCGAGACCAGCAGGATGTACGGGTCCTCGAGGACCGCTTCCTGACGATCGGCGTCGGTGACGAAGTAGCCCGAGATGTAGCCCTTGTCGAAGCGCATGCCCTCGGTCAGCTCGAGGGACAGACCGAAGGTCTGCGCCTCTTCGACGGTGATGACGCCTTCCTTGCCGACCTTGTCCATCGCCTCGGCGATGAGCTCGCCGATGGACGGGTCGCCCGCGGAGATACCGGCGGTCGCAGCGATCTGCTCCTTGGTGTCGATCTCCTTGGCCGAGGCCAGCAGCGACTCGGTGACGGCCGCGACGGCCTTCTCGATGCCGCGCTTCAGGCCCAGCGGGTTCGCGCCGGCCGCGACGTTGCGCAGGCCTTCACGGACGAGAGCCTGGGCGAGCACGGTGGCGGTGGTGGTGCCGTCGCCCGCGACGTCGTCGGTCTTCTTGGCGACCTCTTTGACCAGCTCGGCGCCGATCTTCTCGTAGGGGTCCTCCAGCTCGATCTCCTTGGCGATGGAAACACCGTCGTTGGTGATCGTGGGGGCGCCCCACTTCTTCTCCAGAACAACGTTGCGACCCTTGGGTCCCAACGTCACCTTTACTGCGTCGGCGAGGGCGTTCAGGCCCCGCTCGAGGCCGCGACGGGCCTCTTCGTCGAACGCGATGATCTTGGCCATTGCGAAGTGATCCTCCGATTGGGGGTGACACTGAAAGATTCATGGCCGGATTCGGTGCCCGCGACGGACGACCGGGGTGTCAGTGAAGACCCGATCTCACCGGTCCGACCTGGCACTCACGGTTCGAGAGTGCCAACAGCCTTTTTAGCACTCGGGTGGGTCGAGTGCAAGGTCGGTGGGGCCTGCTCCGCAGGCCGCGAATCGCACTGGAACCAGGTCATTACCGTGGCTACGGTTGTCCGATGACATCCGCAGAGCGCCCGTTCCGGTTCGGCGTCAACCTGATCACCGTCGCCGATCGACAGTCCTGGCTCGACGGCGCCCGGCAGGTCGAGGATCTCGGCTACGACATCCTCCTGGTACCAGACCACCTGGGTTTCCCCAGCCCGTTCCCCGCGCTGGTGGCCGCCGCGGGCGTCACCGACCACATCCGCTTGGGCACCTGCGTGCTCAACGCCGGCTTCTACAACCCGACCATCCTGGCGCGCGATGTCGCCACCGCGGACCTCACCACCGACGGCCGGATCGAGCTGGGACTCGGCACCGGATACGTCCGGGCCGAGTTCGAGAAGGCCGGGCTGCCGTTCGAGTCGGCGGGCAAGCGCGTCGCTCACCTGCGCACCATCGTCGAGACCGTCTACGGCCACCTCGACGACTACTCCTACGCGCCGCGGCCAACCCAGTCGCACGTGCCGTTGTTCCTCGCAGGCAACGGCGACAAGATGCTGCGACTCGCCGCCGAGCGCGCCGACATCGTCGGGTTCACCGGGGCGAGCACCGACCGCGACGGGACGATGTCGCTCAACTCGGCTGCCGACCTCGAGGAACGTGTCCGGTTCGCCCGAGACGCCGCGGGCGCTCGGGCCGACGACATCGAATGGAACCTGCTCGTGCAGAAGGTTGTCGTCACCGAGGATCGTGAGCAGCGCACCGCGGAACTCCACGCCGAGTACGCACCGGGGCTGTCGGTCGAGGAGTTCGCCGCGTTACCTACGGTGCTGGTGGGTACCGCGGCGGAGATCGCCGACAAACTTCTCGACATCCGCGCGCGAATCGGGATCAGCAACATCACCGTGCTCGAGAACGCACGCGACGAATTCGCCGCGGTCATCGACATCCTGCGTCGATGAATCGTGCACCTCCGGGTCGGTATCGCCCCTAGGGCCCCGGCGACCCTGAACGGCACGATTTGTCGATAACACCAGTTGTCCACAGCCGGCGACAACAGGTCTTCTCACCCCGACGACGGGCACCGAGACTGCGGGGATGACGTCCCTCGAACAGCTGGTGGCCCGCGCCTCCGGGGTCGTGACTCGTCGACAGCTGGACGAGATCGGTGTCGGGGAGACCGAGATCCGCACGTTGCTGCGTCACGGAACCCTGCGCCGGCTGCGACACGGTTGGTACGCGACGCCGTTCGCCGACCCGACGGCCGTTCGAGCGGTGACAGCCGGAGGGGTGCTGACCTGCCTCGATGCGCTGCATCGCCACGGGGTGTGGATTCCCGAGCATTCACGCGGACTGCACCTGAGGCCGCCTGCCCGCGGAGCGCGCATCTCCTCGACACGGGCGTGCCGGGCGTTCGGAGACGTTGACCGAGCCAGGTCCGCGGTCGACGACGTGCCGACAGCGATACGTCATGCGGCACGGTGCCTCGACCACGAAGGGTTCGTCGTGGTCTGCGATTCGGCGCTCAACTCCGGTCTCGTCACCATCGACGAGTTGCGCACCTCGCTGGCCACGGCTCCGCAGCACATCCACGCCTCACTCGACCGTTGCGACGGCAAGGCCCAGTCGGGGACGGAGACGATGGTCCGGTTGCGGCTGCGGTCGAAGAACATCGCGGTCACGACGCAGCATCATGTGCCGTCGGTGGGCCACGTCGACCTGCTGGTCGGCGACCGTCTGGTCATCGAGGTCGACAGCGTGGCCCACCACACCGGCGTCGAGCGTTACGAATCCGATCGCACCAGGGACCGAGAACTGATCCGCCTGGGCTACCTGCCTCTGCGGTTCACCTACCGGCAGGTCGTCCACGACTGGGCCTCGTGCGAGACCACGGTCATCGACCTCGTCCGACGCCGCCGGCATCTTTGGCGCCACCACAATCGTCGATAGATCATGCGTCCGCGAACCGGCAGGCCCCGCACGTCGATGCCGACGCTCACACGCACGAGAAATCGACGAGGCACCGATTACCGTCATCGCATGCGCACCGTCCAGATCCTGGCGTTCGACGACATGGAGGTCCTCGACTACGCGGGCCCGTACGAGGTCTTCAACGTCGCGGGCGAACTCACCTCCCCCAGCGCGTTCACGGTCGCGTCGGTCGGCGTCTCGGACCGCCCGGTCGGCCGGGGCGGGTTCACGGTCGTCCCCGACCACTCCCTGGACGACGCCCCACCCGCCGACATCCTGATCATCCCGGGCGGGAAGGGATCGCGGGCGTTGCTGGCCGACGACCGACTTCTGGACTGGCTCCGCGACCGGGCCACACGAACCGAGCTGTTGTTGACCGTCTGCACGGGCGCACTTCCGCCCGCGGCGGCGGGACTGCTCGACGGGCTCGAGGTCACCACCCATCACACGGCGTTCGACACGCTGGCGGAGATCGCACCGTCGGCGACGGTGCTGCGGGGGCCGCGGTTCGTGCGGTCGTCGGACACGATCCGCACCTCGGCCGGGGTCTCGGCGGGCGTCGATCTGGCGCTCGACGTCGTGCGCGAGCTGGCCGGATCCGAGACGCACGCCGCGGTGGTCGAGGAGATGGAATGGATGTGGGGCACCGAGTAGCCCGTCGAGGGTTGCATTCAGCCTGATTTTCACGGCCGATCCGGGAATCCCGCGCTGCTGCCCGGTCGTTGGGCCGACCATGACTGCTCCCATTCACCTCGCCGTCGCACTCGACGGCGCCGGATGGCATCCGGCCGCGTGGCGCGAGGAATCCGCACGCCCCACCGAGTTGCTCTCGCCCCGTTACTGGATCGACCAGGTGCGCACGGCGCAGGACGGGCTGCTCGACCTGGTGACCCTCGAGGACTCCCTGACCCTGCGGCACGGGACGACACCCGACCGTCCACGCAACGACACCGTCGCCGGACACCTCGACGCGACGCTGATCGCCAGTCGCGTCGCACCGGCGACGAGCTCGATCGGCATCATCCCGACCGCGGTCGTCACCCACACCGAGCCGTTCCACCTGTCGAAGGCCATCGCCACGCTCGACTACGTGTCGACCGGTCGGGCCGGCGTCCGACTGCGCGTGTCCGCCCGCGACGACGAGGCGCGCCTGATCGGCCGCCGCGAGATCGCCGACCACCCGCTCGACGACCTCCTCGCCGAGGCGGGTGACTACGCCGAGGTGCTGCGCCGCCTCTGGGACAGCTGGGAGGACGATGCCGAGATCCGGGACGTCGCCACCGGCCGCTTCGTCGACCGGGACAAACTGCACTACATCGACTTCGAGGGTCGCTTCTTCTCGGTGCGCGGACCGTCGATCACGCCGCGCCCGCCGCAGGGGCAGCCGGTCATCGCCGCGCTCGCACACCGCGATCCGGTGTACCACTTCGCCGGTGCCGCCGCCGACCTCACGTTCATCACCCCCCGCGACGCCGACGACACCCGCGACATCGTCGGCCGGATCGGTGCGGCCCGTTCCGCCGCCGGTCGCGACGACGAGGTCGGGCACGTCTTCGTCGACCTCGCCGTGTTCCTCGGGGCCACCGACGCCGCGGCGGCCACGCGCAAGGAGCGGCTCGACGATCGGGCCGAGGCCGAGTTCACCAGCGACGCCGAGATCTTCGTCGGTACGGCTGCCGGTCTCGCCGACCGGATCAGCGACCTGGTCGGGCCGCACACCGGCGCGACCGGGGTACGCCTGCGGCCGGGCGCGATCCCCGACGACCTCGAGTCGATCACCCGCGAACTCGTCCCGGAGTTGCAGCGCCGCAACCAGTTCCGCACCGAATACGCCGAGTCGACGCTGCGTGAGCGCCTCGGTCTGACCCGTCCCGCCAACCGCTACGCCCAGGCAGGTGCCCGATGAGCTCCCCCACCCCCCGTAAGCAGGTCCATCTCGCCGCGCACTTCCCCGGCGTCAACAACACCACCGTGTGGAGCGACCCGGCCGCAGGCAGCCACATCGAGTTCGAGTCGTTCGCACACTTCGCCCGCACCGCCGAACGCGCGAAGTTCGACTTCCTGTTCCTCGCCGAGGGGCTGCGCCTCCGCGAGCAGAACGGCCTGATCTACGACCTCGACGTCGTCGGACGCCCGGACACGTTCGGCATCCTGGCCGCGCTCGCGTCGGTCACCGAACACCTCGGGCTGACCGGCACGATCAACTCGACGTTCAACGAGCCCTACGAGGTGGCCCGACAGTTCGCCAGCCTGGACCACCTCACCGAGGGCCGCGCGGCGTGGAACGTGGTCACGTCCTGGGACGAGTTCACCGGCGAGAACTTCCGGCGCGGAGGCTATCTCGCCAAAGAGGACCGGTACGTAAGGGCCAAGCAGTTCCTGCAGGTCGCGACCGAGCTGTGGGATTCGTGGAACAGCGACGACGTCGTCGCCGACAAGGAGACCGGCCAGTTCCTGCGCCGGGCCGACGTCGGCGACTTCCGCCACCAGGACTCGCAGTTCGACATCGCCGGGCAGTTCTCGGTGCCCCGCAGTCCGCAGGGTCGTCCGGTGATCTTCCAGGCCGGCGACTCCGAGGAGGGGCGCGAGTTCGCGGCCTCGACCGCGGACGCGATCTTCTCCCGTCACTCGACGCTCGACGACGGGCAGGCGTTCTACTCCGACGTCAAGAGTCGTCTGGCCACCTATGGTCGCAGCCACGACGAGCTGCTGATCCTGCCCGCCGCGACCTTCGTCGTCGGCGACACCGACGCCGACGCAGCGGAATTGGCGCACGAGGTGCGTCTACAGCAGGTGAGCGGTCAGACCGCGATCAAGTTCCTTGAGCAGATGTGGAACCGCGACCTCTCCGACCACGACCCCGACGGGCCGCTCCCGACGATCGACCCGCTGCCCGGCGAGAACACCGTCGCGAAGGGACGGGCGAGCGTCCGCATCCACCGCGACCCGCGCGACGTGGCCAACGAGTGGCGTGCGCTCGCCGAGTCGAAGAACCTGTCGACGCGCGAGCTGATCATCGAGGTGACCGGACGGCAATCCTTCATCGGTTCGGCGCGCACCGTCGCCGAGACGATCAACGAGTTCGTCCAGGCCGACGCCTCCGACGGGTTCATCCTCGTCCCGCACGTCACGCCCGGCGGGCTCGACCGGTTCGCCGACGAGGTGGTCCCGCTGCTGCAGGAGGCCGGGGTCTATCGCACGGAGTACGAGGGAACGACGTTGCGCGACAACCTCGGTCTCGCGTACCCGTCGTCGACATCGGCGGAGAACCGCTCAGCCGGTGTGCTCGCGTAGGTACCGCATGACATGCACGTCCGGCTGATCGACGATGTCGGTGACATCGTCGTGCTTGCCCACGTAGGCGGCGAACAACGGGCACACCGGCACGATGCGACGTCCCGCGGCGCGGGTGGCGTCGATCGAACCGCGCACCAGGATCGTGCCGAGTCCGCGGCCGCCGTAGGCCTCGTCGACCTCGGTGTGGAAGAAGATCCGTTGAGCGCCGGCCTGGGTGTCGTCTCGGTCGCGGTACAACGCGAACCCGACCGTGCCCTCGGGGTCGAGTGCGATCTCGAATCGCTGGAGTTCCGGGT
This sequence comes from Williamsia maris, assembly GCF_024171815.1. Lineage (GTDB taxonomy): Bacteria > Actinomycetota > Actinomycetes > Mycobacteriales > Mycobacteriaceae > Williamsia_A > Williamsia_A maris. The sequence continues at coordinate 1,197,340 of NZ_JAMTCJ010000001.1, forward strand.
TGTCGGTGACGGTGGTCTCGGCGCCGGTCTTGTCGGTGGTCATCAGCTGTCCTGTCGGTGATCGGTCGGGGTCTGGGCGCTCGGCGCGGGGTTGGAACGGGGCCGCAGAACGGTGTTCGGCAGGGTGGGCGCCGGGATCCGGTCGTGCGGACCGACGTATCCCTGCACCGACCCGAACCTCTCGGCGTGGGACTCCCACTGCTCGCGATACGCGGCGATCTCCTCGTGGGTGCGCCCGACGAAGTTCCACCACATGATGATCTCCTCGGTGAACGGCTCACCACCGAGCAGCAGACACCGCGCGGGCTCCGACCCCGTGTTCGAGATCGTCACCTGTGACGCACCGAGACCGACGTAGGCGAGATCGCCGTTGGGCAGGTCGGTGTCGGAGACCCGGAGCTCACCCTGATCGCTGAGCACACCGTGCTCGAAGTCCGAAGAGACGTCGAGCACGATGGTCGTGTGCGGGTCGATGACGATCTCTGCCCCCAGCAGCGGGGTGAACGTGGTGACGGGCGACGTCTCGCCGGCGAGCTCGCCGAGGAACACCCGCAGCACCGCGCCGTCGACGGCGACGGGGTCGGGGGCGTGGTGTTGGAACCCGCGCTCGGAGTGCCGCGCCGAGTCCGGCAGCGCAACCCAGAGCTGGGCGCCGTGCAGGACAGTCGTCTCCGGGGTGGACACCTCGGAGTGGCTGATGCCCGCGCCCGCGGACATCAGGTTCAGCTCGCCCGGCCGCACCATCGCGTGCACCCCGGCGCTGTCGCGGTGCTCGACCTCGCCGCTGAACAGCCAGCTCACCGTCTGCAGACCGGTGTGTGGATGGGGCGCGACGTCCATGCCCGCGCTGCGCGTGACGTCCTCGGGACCGTAGTGGTCCACGAAGCACCAGGCCCCGATCAGCGACCGTTGCCGTTGCGGCAGCGTCCGACGGACCAGCATCGCCCGAGGTCCGCCCAGCGGCACCTCCCGCGCGGAGAGCACCTCCACGCCCGTGGTCGGCGAACCGACGCACTCCTGCTCCACCGGGTGTTGCTCGAGATTGCTCATCTGTCGGGCCGCCTTCGCCGGTCTAGCGTCGTCTATCGTGATGTGTGCCAGAACAATACGCCGGCGCGAGTATTCCCGACGCGCCCAGCGAGAGGGACGACCGTGACCGGTTCGCACATCTACATCGACAAGCAGTCCCCCTCCGCCTATCGCGCGCTGGGCGGTGTCGCGACCGCGGTCGCCGACGTCGCGCACGACGCCGACCTGCCCCGCATCCTCGTCGAGCTGATCAATCTGCGCGTCTCCCAGATCAACGGGTGCGCGTTCTGCCTCGAGCTGCACTCCCGACGCGCGATCGCCGCGGGCGAGACCGTTCAGCGCATCGCGACGCTGCCCGCCTGGCGCGACACCGAGTTGTTCGACGCCACCGAGCGCGCCGCGCTACGTCTCGCCGAGATCTGCACCGACCTGCCGTCGCACGATCTGCAGGAGGTCGACTACGAGCGGGCCCGCGAGACGCTCACCGACGATCAGATCTCGGCGGTCATCTGGGTCGCCATCACGATCAACGCGTTCAACCGCGTGTCGATCCTCAGCCGACATCCCGTCCGGCAGTGACCGGGGCGTCGGCGTAGATCGGGTAGCTCGGCAGCACGAAGTCCTTGCCCGCGCGGGAGAGCAGCCGGTGCTCGACTCGTGCGCGCACAGCCGGTTTCGCGATCACCCGGTGCACGGTGCGAAGCACCCGCAGACCCCACGTCGTCCGTGGCATGACCGTGCGGGAGTTGCCCAGCGGTGGGGTCTGCACGGTCTCGGCGTAGGGCCGGATGATCCGTTCGTAGGCGGCGAAGGCGCGACGATTATCGATCGTCTTGCCGTCGCGGGCCGCGTCGAGCTCGCCGGCGAGGACGTACGCACCGACCAGAGCCAGGGTGGTCCCCATGCCGGTCGGGCCACCCGCCCACGCCGCGTCGCCGACGACGATCACCCGTCCGCGCGAGTACGTCGGCAGCACGACCTTGTCGGTGCGCTCCATGTAGAACTCCTCGGGTGCGGCCTCGAAGCCGTCGAGGATGCGGTCGGTCTCCCACCCGACACCGGCGAATCGGGTCCGCAGGACCTTCATCTGCGCGGCGTGACCGAGTCGGTCCAGGCCGAGGTCGGGTGCGAGGAAACCGAGGTTGGCGCGCATGGTGCCCCTGTTGTCCGGGCGGAGGCCGGCCATGCGGCTGTCCCGCGCGGTCATCTATCGCCACCAGTCGTCGTCGGCCGCGGTCCGCTCGATGGTGCCGTAGGCGATGTACAGACCGCGGCTGATCGTGCCGACCTCGTCACCGAACACCAGATCGCGCGTGGTCGAGTTGCGGCCCTCCGCCACGACGAGCAGGTCATAGCGTTCCCGAGACCCGTCGGCGAGTTGGACCTCGACCCCGTCGGACGTCTGATCGAGCGCCGTGACGTGGTTGCCGTAGCGATGCTCGACCTCACCCTCGGTGAGGCGCAGGAGGATCTCCGACAACGATCCCCGCAGGATCTCGAGTTCGGCAGTCGGACCGTCCGCCCCCTCGATCATCGGCAACTCCGCGTACGGGGCGCCGTGGTGGTCGTAGTAGCGGATCCCGACCTCGCCGGTCGACGCCGCCTTCACCTCCGCCCGTACTCCCATCGCGTCGAGGACGGCGTGGCCGGCGTCGCGGATGTCGATGTTCTGCCCGGCCTCACGCATCCGCGGCGCCCGTTCCATCAATGTGACCGCGAAACCCGCCCGGTGCAGGGCCCACGCCTGGGCCGGGCCTCCGACACTGCCCCCGGTCACCAGCACCGTCGGTCGGGTGTCGTCCTCTGATCGTGCTCGCGTCATCTGCTTCTCCTGGTCTGACGTCGGTAAAGTATGTAGACAATCTAGCTGTTAGATCACCAAAACACTAGATTGACTAGCGACTCCCGGCGTGATGGGATGACGCCCATGCCGAACGACGACGACTTCTACGGCGATCTCGACCCGGCCACGATCGCGGTGCGCGACATGGTCGGCGCATCACGGGAACTGGTCGGACGCATGGCCCACCGGATGGGGATGAACCCCAACGACATGTCGGCCATCGCGCAGCTCACCCAGGAGGGGCCGATGGGCGTGGCCGATCTGGCCACCCACCTCGGGATCAGGTCGGCATCGGCGACCGTGATGGTCGACCGTCTCGAACGAGCCGGTCACGTCGAACGCGTCCGCGACACCGTCGACCGACGCCGGGTGGTGGTGACCGATACGCCGACCGCGCGCCGAACCGCCGCGGAGGCCTGGGGTCCCACCATCGGCCGCCTCGACGAGGTGTGTCGAGAACTGGCCGACGACGAGCGAGATGTGGTGCTGCGCTTCCTGTCCCGCATCACCGAGGTGACCCGGGACAGCGGGACCGACTGAGTCGACGGCCGCGTCAGTCGGCGAACACGCGTGCGGGCACCATCGCGAGCACGTCGGCCACCATGGAGTGCGCGTAGGCCTCGTCGGCCGGGAGCCCGAACACGACGTGGTGATAGAGCGGAGCGACCACATGGTTGAGCACCTGCGCCACCGTCGGCACGGCCTCACCGCGCGCGGCGGCACGGGCGATCATCGCCGCGGCCTGCTCGTCACGGATCTCCCAGCACGGACACTTACCCGGAGTGCCCTCGCGGGCGCCGACCATGGCTCGCAGGTAGACGATGCGTTCCGGGCGGGTGATGTCGGCGACGATGATCCCCGACCAGGTCTCGAGATCGCCGCGGATGCTGCCGGTGTCGGGCATGGGCTCATCGCCGGTGAGTGCCGCGACCGCCACCTCCTCGAGCAACGACGACACCGCACCCCATCGCCGGTACACACTCGTCGGGTTGACCCCGGCGCGCTCGGCCACCTGCGGCACGGTCATGGTGTCGCGGAAACCCTCGCTCACCAGCTCACCGACCGCGGCGTAGACGGCGGCCTGCACTCGGGCACTCCGACCACCGGGGCGTCGGGATGAGGTGCGCGATGTGGTCATGTCTGCCATTATTGCAAACACGCTGGCTTTAAGACACCACTCGGTGCTATCTTCTCAAAAAGCAAAGATCATTGCTTTAATCGAGGAGTGACTGACATGCAGCGACGTATTCCGCATCCGATCGCCTTCTGGGTGGTCGCACTGATGTCGACGACCGCACTGCTGGCGTCGGCGGCGCCGTCCCCGCTCTACCCCGTGTACCAGCAGCTCTGGGGCTTCTCCTCGTTCACGCTGACGATCATCTTCGCGGTCTACGTCGTCGCCTTGGTGGGCACGCTGCTGACCGTCGGCTCGCTGTCCGATCACGTGGGTCGACGCCCGGTGCTGTTCGCCGCCGTCGTCCTGCTGATCGTCAGCATGGTGATCTTCCTCGAGGCCGACGGTGTGGCGCTGCTCATCGTGGCGCGCGTTGTGCAGGGGTTGGCCACCGGCGCGCTGGTGGGAACGATCAGCGCCGCCATGGTCGATCTCGCCCCGAGCCCGCGTCTCGGCGCGCTGTTGAGCAGCGCCAGCCCGCCCGCCGGATTGGCCGCGGGAGCCGTGCTGGCCGGCGCCCTCGTCCAGTACGTCCCACTGCCCCGCGTGATCGTCTATGTGGTCCTCATCGCACTGCTGGGCATCTTGCTGGTGACGCTCGCCTTCCTCCCGGAGACATCGCCGCGACACGGCTTCACCTCGAGACGCCACGTCCTGCAGATCATCTCGCCGAACATCTCCGTACCCGGCTACGCCCGGCTCACGTTCCTGACGGCACTGCCCGCACTGATGGCGAGTTGGGCCCTCGGCGGTCTCTACCTCTCGTTGGGGTCGTCGATCACCGCATCGATCCTCGGGGTGAGCAACCACGCCATCAGCGGTGCGATCCTGTTCGCCTTCTTCGGATGCGCGGCGGTCGCGGCAGCGCTGGCGCAGACCTCGTCGACCACAGTCCGGTTCACCCTGGGCTTCACCGGCCTGGGAGCAGGGGTGTTGATCTCCATGTTCGCCACGCTTGCGTCGTCCGCACCCGCCTATGTCGCCGGGTCGGTGGTCGCCGGAATCGGTTGGGGCATAACCCTGATCGGGATGATGTCGTCGATCACCGAGGTCACCGCACCGGCCGATCGGGGTCGCGTCTTCGCCGCGGTGTTCGCGGTCTGCTACACGGCGTTCAGCGTCCCCGCCGTCGTCGCGGGTCTGGCCGTCACGATGTTCGGATTGCGCTCCACCGCAGTGGGATACGCGATATTCATCCTGGTGCTCGTCGTCGCCGCTGCGATCGCAGCGATCGTCAACCTGCGTCGCGCGCCTGCTGTCGGGGTCGCTGTCGACGTGACGGCGAGCCCGGCGCAGGAGCCGGTCTCGATCCGCTGATCAGTTCTCAGCTCCGGGTCCGCGCGACCGCCTTGTCGTCGATGGCTCCCTTGTGCGCGGCCTTCTCGACGCGCCTGCGGGAGAACCGGCCGAGTCCGGTGAGCACGCGGGACACGACGGTCCGACGCCCCTTGCGGCGCTCGATCCGCATGCCTGCGGTCAGGCTGAGCCGGGCCACGATCGGCAGGACGAACGCCAGAAGCAGGTATCGATAGATGTAGCGGCGCGCGAGCAGCGGGATCATGTGCGGTCTCCTCGATCGGACGTGGACGAGCGGGTCACTTCAGGGCGCGACGTGCGCGCACCGTGCCACTGATGATCCACGCGATGACCGCGCCCACGGCTGCGCCGATCAACATGGCCACGCCGAGACCGAGGTCCAGCTGCCACGCCAGGAACTCCACGCTGACTTGATCGGTGTTCTGCAGCACGAAGATCACCACGGCCGCGATCAACACCACTGCGATCACCAGGGTGATGGCGGTGACGGGTCCGACGGTCCGGGACTTGGTGCGCGTCGCGACGGTGTCGGTGTGGGTGGCGCTCATGGCGGGCCTGCTTCCTGATCGATTTGTGTGCAAGTGAGAACAATCGAAGGATTTCAGCAGAATGTCTCGACGCAAGCGGCTGAATTATCACGAGCAGGTCACGAAAGATCACGGATCGATAACGGCAGCCCGTGGCCCGTCCGGTTTCGGAAAAACCCGCTCATCGCATTTCCGAGTTGGCGCTACCGGAGGGTAATAAGGAGGTATGCACCTCGCCCTCACCCCCGATGAAGCGGCGTTCCGCGATGAGATGCGGACCTTCTTCACCACCAAGATCCCCAAAGAGATCCGCGAACGGTCGGCCGCCGGGAACCTGAACTTCCCCGACGACATTGTCACCACGATGCGCATCCTCAACGAGGAAGGCATCGCGACCCCGAACTGGCCCGTCGCCGCAGGCGGCAAGGACTGGACCCCGGTGCAGCGCCACATCTGGCAGGACCAGATGAACCTCGCCGCCGTGCCCGAGCCGCTGGCGTTCAACGCCGCGATGGTCGGTCCGGTGATCGCACAGTTCGGTTCGCAGGAGATCAAGGACCGCTTCCTGCCCGCGACGGCGAACCTCGACATCTGGTGGTGCCAGGGCTTCTCCGAGCCCGAGGCCGGTTCCGACCTCGCGTCGCTGAAGACCAAGGCCGTCCGTGACGGCGACCACTACATCGTCAACGGCCAGAAGACCTGGACCACGCTGGCGCAGTACGCCGACTGGATCTTCTGCCTCGTGCGCACCAATCCCGACGCACCGAAGAAGCAGGCGGGCATCAGCTTCCTGCTCATCGACATGAACTCCGAGGGCATCGAACGCCGCCCCATCCAGCTCATCGACGGTGGCTATGAGGTCAACGAGGTGTGGTTCACCGACGTGCGCGTCCCGGTGGAGAACCTCGTCGGCGAGGAGAACGCCGGGTGGAGCTACGCCAAGTTCCTGCTGTCGAACGAGCGCGGCGGTATCGCACGGGTGTCGTACAACAAGATCCGACTGGCCCGCGCCAAGGAGATCGCCGCGTCGATCTCCACACCGAACGGCTCCATGCTCGACGACCCCTTCACGCGCGCACGGTTCGTCGAACTCGAGAACGCCCTCCTCGCACTGGAACTCACCCAGTTGCGCGTCGTCGCCTCCGACGGCGACGGCAAGCCGAACCCGGTGTCGTCGGTGCTAAAGCTGCGCGGCAGCGAGATCACCCAGGAGGTCACCGAGCTGATGACCGACCTCGCGGGCACCGACTCGCTGACCGTCTTCGACCCCGCGGTCGACGACGCGGAATGGGCGCACCTGGCGATGCCGACCTATCTGAACACCCGCAAGGTGTCGATCTACGGCGGGTCGTCGGAGGTCCAGCGCACCATCATCGCCTCGGGGATCCTCGGCCTGTAGCGCCGGACATCCCCCTCCCGACACCAGTCACGACGAGAGAGTCACCCATGGATTTCGAATTGACCGAGGAGCAGTCGCTCCTGCGCGACACCGCCCGCGAGGTGCTCGGACGCGCCTACGACGTCGAGAAGCTGCGTGCCGTGGCCGACACCGACCGCGGCTGGAGTGAGGACGTCTGGTCCTCACTCGCCGAGATCGGGATTCTCGGCCTGCCGTTCACCGAGGAAGACGGTGGCGCCGGAGCCGGATTCGCCGAGACCGCCGTCGTGGCAGGCGAACTCGGTCGTTCCCTCGCACCCGAGCCGTACATCACCGGGATGGCGACGCCTGGCGTGGCGATCGCCGCGGTCACCGACGACACCCTGCGCGGCGAGATCGTCAGCGCCGTCTCCGAGGGCGAGCTCGTGTTGGCCTGGGCACACGACGAGCCCGGCGACCGCTGGCCCGCATCCGCGCTGGCCACCACCGCCGCCGCGGCAGGCGACGGATACACCGTCACCGGCACCAAGAGCCCGGTGCTCGCCGGCGATGTCGCCGGGAAGTTCGTCGTCACCGCCACGCTCGACGGCGCGCCCGCCCTGTTCCTCGTCGACGCCGACGCATCCGGCGTGACCCGCACCGCGCTGCGCACGCACGATCGTCGTCGCGCCGCGCGGATCACACTCGACGGTGCCGCCGCGACCGCACTGCCGGTCGACGACGTCGCCGCAGTGATCACCAAGGCCGAGGTCGTCACCCAGACCCTGCTGTGCGCCGAGGCGGTCGGCGCGATGGAGCAGGCACTGAACCAGACGACCGAATACCTGAAGTCGCGCAAGCAGTTCGGGGTGCCGCTCAAGACGTTCCAGGCTCTCACCCACCGTGCGTCGAACATGTACGTCGAACTCGAGTTGGCGCGCAGCATCAGCACCTACGCCACGATGCGCCTCGCCGACGACGACGTCGACCCGGCCACCGCGTCACGCGCCAAACTGCAGATCTGCCGTTCGGCACGTCTCATCGGTCAGGAGACCATCCAGCTGCACGGCGGCATCGGCCTCACCGCCGAGTACCCGGTGGGCCACGTCGTGAGCCGGTTGACGGCTATCGCGCACACCCTCGGAGGCGCCGACGATCACCTGCGTGCGTTGTCGGAGTCGGTCGCCGACCACGACATGCTCACGCTGATCTGATCGGCACCATCCGGTAATCCGCGTCGCGCGGTGTCCGGACCATGGACGCGTATCGGGTCATGAAACCCGGCCAGTTGTGGGTGTCGTGGCCGTGCGCGTCCAGATACCAGTTCGAGCAACCGGATTGCCACACCGAGTTCGATTGGCGCTCAGCCAGTTCGGTGCGCCACCGCTCGAGTGCTGTCGCGGTGACCTCCATCGCCGTGCCCGGCGTCCGGTCCAGACGGGACACCGCGGCGACGATGTGGTCGGCCTGCGCCTCGAGCATGAACGTGATCGAGCCGGTACCGAGGTTCGTGTTCGGGCCGTAGACCAGGAAGAGGTTCGGGAACCCCGGCACCGCGACCCCGAGGTGCGCGAGGGCACCGCCGTCCCAGGTTTGCGCCAGGTCGATCCCGTCGACCCCGGTCACCGTGAGCGTTCCCAGGTGGGCCGTCCGAAAGCCGGTGGCGTGGATGATGACGTCGACCTCGTGATGCGCGGTTGCGGTGGACAGGCCCGTCGTCGAGAACTCCGCGATCGGCTCGGTCACCAACGTGACGTTCCCCCGCGCGAAGGCATCGTGGTACTCGCTGGAGATCAGGATACGTTTGCAACCGAGGCGGTGATCCGGCGTGAGGCCGGCACGTGTCGCTTCGTCCAGACCGCGTCTGGCGAGTGCACGTGCGTGCACCCGCTCGAGCGGCCGCATCAAGCGCGGCCACTTCCAGAAGAAGACCCCGAACGCCTCGAAGGTCCACCAGATGCCGCCGCGTGCAATCGATCTCAGCACCGGGAACAGGCGATACGTCCGGTGCAGTCGTTCACCGTAGGCGGCGTCGGGCTTGTCGAAGACGTACGGCGCCGATCGTTGGAACACCACCAGTTCGCCGACCGTGTCCGCGATCGCGGGGATGACCTGGACGGCGCTGGCCCCGGTTCCCACCACGGCAACCCGTCGGCCGGCAAGGTCGACGTCGTGACGCCAGCGTGCCGTGTGCATGCGCGGGCCGCCGAATTCGTCGAGTCCCGGTATCGACGGATAGCCGGGAACGTTCAGTTGCCCGGTCGCGCCGACGACCACGTCGGCGGTGACCTCCGCACCGTCGGCGAGGAGGAGCGACCACTGCGCACCCGTCCACCGGACCGACTCGACGGTGACGCCGAGTCGCAGGTGGTCGGCGATCCCGGCCTCGTCCACACACCGCCGCAGGTACCGCTGGATCTCCGGTCCGGGGGCGAAGCGCCGTGTCCAGTCGGTCGTCTGCGCGAAGGAGTAGCTGTAGACGTGCGACGGCGCATCGCATGCCGCGCCCGGGTAGGTGTTCGCCCACCACGTACCGCCGACGTCCGGGTTGGCGTCGAAGAGGATGAACTCCCGGTGACCCGCCGCGGCCAGCTTGAGAGCAACGCAGACACCGCCGAATCCGGCCCCGATGATGGCGATGCGCACGTCGGTCACACCTGAGGCTGACACCGGCCGGACGCGGAGTCAAGGATTTCTCGGACATTCGTCTGGACACCCGTCTATCCTGACCGGATGATCGGAAACGTGCTGGTGGTGGTCGGTGTCGGCGGCATGGGAGAGGCGATCGCCCGGCGACTGGGCTCAGGCCGTCCGGTGGTCCTCGCCGACCACGACGAGGTACGACTGCAGGCGGTGAGTTCGGCCATGCGCCGCCAGGGCTACGACGTGCGCGAGAAGTCCGTCGACGTCAGCGACCGTGGGTCGGTCCGCGAACTCGCGGCGTTCGCGGCCGGACTGGGCCCGGTCACCGCGGTCGCGCACACCGCGGGACTGTCGCCGGCGCAGGCACCGGCGGAGCGGATCGCCGCGGTCGACCTGGTGGGCGTGGCGCACTCGCTCGACGAGTTCGGCGAGGTGATCGCTCCCGGGGGCGCCGGGGTCTACATCTCCAGTATCGCGGGCCACATCTTCCGTGACGCCGTCGACGCGGCAACGGCCGCGATCTTCGCGAACGCCCCCGCCGAGGAGTTGGCGGACGTCGGATTGCTGTCCATGCCCGACGTCCCCGTCGACCTCGCACGCGCGATGACCTACGGATACGCCAAGCGCGCCAACCAGATCCGCGTCCAGGCGCAGGCGCCACGCTGGGGCGACCGCGGCGCACGGGTCAACTCGATCAGTCCCGGCGTCGTGGCCACCCCGATGGGGTGGGATGAGTTCGAGGCCGAGTTCGCCCACGACGCGTACAAGTCCATGGTCGCCGACAACGCCGCCGGCCGGTTCGGGACCGCCGAGGACGTGGCCGCGGCCGCCGACTTCCTGCTCGACTCGACGAAGTCGAGCTTCGTCTCCGGTGTCGACCTGCTCGTCGACGGCGGAACGCTCGCGGGGATCAGCACCGGGCGGGTGTCGATGTCCCCGGCCGAGAACCGGACATGACGGGGCCGTCGATAGACTCCACCCACGCATCGCCGCGCCCAGACACCAGGAGATCCCCATGGCAGCACCGCTGATCGAAGCATCGACCGACATCAAGGCCAGCCCCGAGAAGGTCTGGTCGATCGTCTCCGACCTGGCGCGCATGGGCGAATGGAGCCCGCAGTGCCGCAAGGTCATCGTGCGCGGCGGCGCCGTCGGACAGGGCACCAAGACCATCAACGTGAACAAGCGCGGCCTGCTCGTGTGGCCGACCACCGCGAAGGTGGTGACGTTCGAGCCGAACCGCGAGATCGCCTACCGCATCACCGAGAACCACACCGTGTGGGGCTTCGAGATCACCCCGTCCGCCGACGGCGTGACGCTGACCGAGCGCCGCGTGGCCGCGGACGGCAAGACCACCGCGGTGTCGGCGTTGCTCGTCGACAAGGTGTTGGGCGGCAAGGACAACTTCGAGATCGAGCTCGAAGAGGGGATCAAGGAGACGCTGGCCAAGATCAAGGCGGCCGCCGAGCGCGGCTGATCTCTGGACCTGCCGGCGCTGTCGCATTACGCTGGTCGGCGGCGCCTGCAGGACGCCTCCGGGTCCGCGGACAGGGCTGAGCCCACCTGCAGCTCGATCGTTCTCGAGGCCAACCACTCCTTTCGGCCTGTTCTGCGGACCACAGGCGACGAGAGGAGCCTGTCATGGCTGTTGCACATCTCCCGGAACGACCCGATCTCGACCAGCTGCGCAGGCAGGCCCGGGAATTCCAACGGGCGGTCCGTGAGGGCCGAGGCCACGCCGTCGCCGAGGCAGATCTCGATGCACCCGACCCCGAATATCCACTCGCGCGAGCGCAATTGGTGATCGCGCGGAGATTCGGCTTCGTCAGTTGGCCGCGCCTCGTGCGCCACGTCGAGGCCATCCGATCGCGCTTCTGGGAATACCGTGACCACGATGGGGACGGCTCGGCAGCCGACGAGTTCCTCCGGCTGGCCTGTCTGAACTACGCCGTCGACGACCCTGCTCGTCCGGCGCAGGCGATGGCGGTGCTGTCGGAGAACCCGGCGGTGCCGACCACCGATCTCGCCGTCGCCGCAGTCATCGGTGACGTCGATTCCGTTCGAGCGTCGCTGTTGCGCAACGCATCCGTCGCGACAGATCCGACGGGGCCGTTCGGGTGGTCACCACTGATGTATCTGACCTACAGCCGCGTTCCGATCGCGCGCGTCGAGGCCGTCGCGACCGCGACAGCACTCCTCGATGCCGGCGCCGATCCGAACGACGGGCGGTTCTTCGCCGGCCTGTCCGCCCCGTTCACCGTGTTGACCGGCGTCTTCGGCGGCGGCGAGAACGGCCAACCGCCGCATCCGCATTCGACGGATCTGGCACGGCTGCTGTGCTCGAGGGGGGCCGATCCCGACGACGCGCAGACGCTGTACAACCGGATGTTCACCACCGACGACGACTTCCTCGAGGTGCTGTTCGAGTTCGATCTGGGGACCGGTGACGGCGGACCGTGGCGGCATGCCGTACCGGACCTGCTGCCGTCACCCAGCGACGCCGTCCGGGGCCTGCTCGAGTGGGCGGTGACCCACGATCAGTTCGATCGGGTGGAGCTGCTCGCCCGGCACGGTGTCGACATCGTGAGCCCGCTGAGCACGGGACGCACTCCGATCGCTACCGCGATCGGCAACGGTCACACGCGACTGGCCACCCGCCTCGCAGAACTCGGCGCCGCTGCTCCGGTCCTCGACCCGGCGGAGACGTTCGTGGCGGCGGTGATGTCGGGCGACGCGACCATCGCACGCACCACCGAGGACGATGTGGTCGCAACCGTCCGTCGAGATCGACCGGCGCTGGTGGTGTGGGCGGCCGGACACGGACGCGTCGAATCGGTGGAACTGCTCGCCGAGGCCGGCTTCGACATCAACGCCCTCGGGCGATCGGACCTGCCGGTGGCGGACCGGTGGCAGACGGCGCTGCACACCGCCGTCGAACGTGATGACGCCGCGATGATCGGCCGGTTGCTGGAGCTCGGCGCCGACCGATCGGTACGTGACGCCCGGTTCGACGCGACGCCCGCGCAGTGGGCCGATCATCTCGGCCACGACGATCTCGTCGAACTGTTCGGGTCGTGACGACGGCCCGCGCCGGGGCGGCCGGATCGGTTCGGCGGCCACCCCGGGCACCGGTCGTCATCTGATCGGGGTCACTCCGCGAGCTTGGCGACCGCCTGCGCCCAGAGGAAGTACTTGTTGGTCCCGAGGTCGCCGACGGTCTTGATGTTGAAGGCCTCTTTGAGCAGCTCGGCGTGGCGCGGGCTGACCCCCTGCAGTGCGTCGACAGGTGCGTTGACCAGCTCGTCGATCGGCGTCTCTTCGAAAGACTTGTCGAACTTGTCCTTGTAACCGGACATCGTTGCACTCCTTGCGGGTTCGGTCAGCCGGGAAGGTCCCGGTCGACGTCCGCCAGGGTACGAGTCGCCGGTGACACGGAGGCGACATTCGATCTGCGGGGTCCGAACGCGACCGCTCATCGGGCGCCGTTGTTCGCGAACTGTCGCCGATAGCGGCGATGTCGTCGATCCCCCAATCGGTCGTCTCCAACAGCACGCGCGACTCGTCGAGTCGCTGCTGGAGAATCCACCGCGCCGGGGGCGGCACCGGTCGCGGTCTGATTCCACTCATGCGGGTGCGGCGGGCCGCCCATGATGGAGACAGCGCAGACCGCGCGCCGGGAGATCCCCCGGACATCGTCAGGAGCAGCCATGAGCACACCGAAACGTGCACTGATCGTCGTCGACATCCAGCAGGAGTACTTCGAGGGTCCGCTCCAGATCGCCTACCCACCGCGCGACGAGTCGCTGGCCAACATCGTCTCCGCCATGGACACCGCTGTCGCACAGGATATCCCGGTGGTCATCGTGCAGCACCAGATGCCCGACGGCGCCCCGGTCTTCGTCGAGGGGACGCCCGGGTGGTCGCTGCACCCGGAGATCGAGAAGCGGACGACGCCCACGACCAAGCACGTGCACAAGAACTTCGGCAGCGTGTTCGCGGGCACCGACGTCGCCGAGTGGCTGCGGGCGCGCGACGTCGACACCATCACAATCGTCGGCTTCATGACCAACAACTGCGATCTGGCGACCGCGGTGGAGGCCGAGGGCCTGGGGTTCGCCGCGGAGATCCTCTCCGACGCCAGCGGTGCGATCAACCTGGCCAACGAGGCCGGACACGTCTCGGCCAAGACCCTGCACACCACGCTGATGGTGCTGTTGCAGTCGAACTTCGCCGCCGTGACCACCACCGCCGAGTGGACCGCCGCCGTGGCGTCCGCGCAGACGATCGAGGTCAACAACCTCGTGGTGTCAGCCGTCGAAGGGCGCTCGGTCGCCGTCGGCTGACCGGTCCCATCCACAAACCACACCGCTCAGCGAGGCGAGCTGCACTACGCATCCAACGCCGGTCAGCGGTGTGGTTTGTGGACCGATGAGTCAGCGAAGGTGGACGATCACGCCGGCTCGGTGTCTCGGCCGAACACCGACCGATGCCAGAGCAGGACCGCGGGTACACCGATCAGCTCGAGTGCGGTCGCGGCCGCGAAGACCGGGTGGGGCCGACCGACGGCGCGCCACGACAGCAGGCGGGGTACGCCTCCGGCGGCGGCGAGACCGAGCAGCACCCGGGTCGTCGTGGCGCGCTCACGTGGAGCGGCCGCCGACCACCACAGACCGGGTCCCGCGGCGAACCAGAAGACGTTCACGAACCGGTACTCGCTGTCGACACTCGGCGTGGTCGGGCCTCCTCCGGGCGCACTCGGCGGGCCCTCGAGGACGCCGCGCGCACCGGACATCGCCGGAAGTATCCCCAGCAGCGCCACGACCGAGGTCACCGCCGCCTCGTTCGATGGTCGACGGATGCGTCGCGTCATCTGCGTCCTCGCTCTGAGCTGGTCAACTCGTCCCACAGCGCGGGCAGATCGGCGACGGAGTCGATGACGTGGTCGGGTACCGGCCCGAACTCGTCGCTCTGCACCGTCGCCAGGGCGCCGGCCCGGAACTTGCCGGTCCGCACCAGGACACCGATCAGGGCCGCGGCCTGCGCCCCGAGGACGTCGTTGTGGAGGTCGTCACCGACCATGACCACCGACGTCGGTTCGAGTCCCATCGCCTCCACCGCCGCCCGGAACCCCACCGGCGACGGTTTACCGATCGCCCGGATCTTCTGTCCCGCAGCTTTTTCCAGGCCCTCGAGGTAGACGCCGGTGTCGATCTTCATGCCGTGATCGGTGGACCATGTCATCGATCGGTGCATCGCGACGACCGGGACCCCGGAGATCATCAACTCCAACACCCGCGAGATGGCGTCGTGGGTGAACTCCGGTCCGGCGCCGCCGAGGACGACGACCTCGGGGTCGTCGTCGGCCGCGCACAGCGACACCCCGTCCATGTCGTCGGCGACGGGTCCGTCGTTGAGCACCCACGTCCGCCTGCCCGGGTACTCCGCCTCGAGGTACTCCGCGGTCAGCTTCGCCGCACTGAGGATCTCCTCGGCGGCGACGTCGAAACCGCAGTCGGTCAGTGCGGCGGCGATCTGCGCGCGCGACTTCGACGTCGTGTTGGTCAGGAACAGTCGCGGGATCCCGCGTTCGGTCAGGGCCGCGAGCGCCTCGACGGCACCGGGCAGCGGCTGCCACGAGGTGACCAACACCCCGTCGATGTCCAGCAGCAATCCCTCGGCCATAGGGAAAATCTAGTCGCCACGAGATGACCACGCAGTACGCGGCCACCGGGTCACACCGCCGCGGGATGGCATGCTGAGATTCATGTCCACGCTCACCGATCTCACCGAGGGCGTCGACCGCCTGATGCCCCGCGCCCAGGCGGATCTGACCACCCTGGTCGCCTTCCCATCCGTACACATCGCACCCGACCAGCGCGCGGCGTGCGCCGACGCCGCGTCCTGGGTGGCCGACGCGTTCGCCGAGGTCGGGGTGCCGTGCGAATCCATCACCACGTCCGACGGCAGCATCGCCGTCGTCGGACACCGACCCGGTCCCGCCGGCTCGCCGACGGTGCTGCTCTACAGCCATCACGACGTCCAGCCCGCCGGCGACACCGCGCTGTGGCATTCGGACGCCTTCACCCTCACCGAGCGCGACGGCCGCTGGTACGGACGCGGGACCGCCGACTGCAAGGGCAACGTCATCGCCCACCTCACCGCACTGCGTGCGATCGGCGACGACCTCGCCTGCGGGATCCGCGTCGTCATCGAGGGATCCGAGGAGGCAGGCGGCGAAGGGCTCGACCATCTCGCCCGTGAGCGTCCCGAACTCTTCGACGCCGACATGATCCTGATCGGCGACACCGGCAACGTCGCGGTGGGCACCCCGACCCTGACCACCAGCCTGCGCGGTGTGGTCAACGTGAAGGTGACCGTCTCGACCCTGGGCTCCGACGTGCACTCCGGTCAGTTCGGCGGCGCGGCGCCGGACGCACTCGCCGCCCTCGTCGCGGGACTCGCGAGCCTGCGCGACGCCGAGGGCAACACCACCATCGACGGCCTCGACGCCGGACAGACGTGGACGGGAGCACCGTACGACCCCGATGTGTTCCGCACGGACGCAACCATTCTCGACGGTGTCGACATCATCGGTTCGGGCGCTCCCGCCGACATGGTGTGGGCCCGACCGGCGATCACCGTCATCGGTCTCGACGCCCCACGGACCTCCGAGGCCGCGGCGGCGATCGTCCCCACCGCCGCAGCAATGCTCAACCTCCGTGTCCCGCCGGGGATGGACCCGGCGATCGCGCTGGACGCGCTGATCCGCCACCTGCAGGCGCACATCCCATGGCACGCACAGGTTGTCGTCGAACCCGAGGCCACCGGCGCCCCGTTCGCCGCCGACACCTCCGGCCCCGGTTACCGCGCCCTGAGCGAGGCGATGGAACAGGCCTACGGCGCGCCGGTCGCCCACTCCGGGCAGGGCGGATCCATCCCGCTGTGCACAGTGCTCTCCGAGATCTGCCCCCGCGCGGAGATCGCACTGCTCGGGGTCGAGGAGCCGCGGTGTCGGATCCACGCCCCGAACGAGAGCGTCGACCCGACCGAGATCGCCCGGACCGCACTGTCGGAGGCGTTGTTCCTGCGGTCGTTCGGCACCCGGTGACCGCCCCGCTCCGCTCGGTCACCGACCACCAGGCCCACGTCGCCGCGCTGTTCGGACCGGCCCGGACGGTGCGGGTGCCGATCGCCGACGCGCTCGGTCGCGCACTGGCCGTCGACGTCGCCGCGGCGGTCAGCCTGCCCGGCTTCGACAACTCCGCGATGGACGGATACGCGGTGCGCGCCACCGACATCACCGACGCGTCCGAGGAGGAGCCCATACGCCTGCCGGTGGCCGAGGACATCCCGGCCGGGCGGACCGATTCACTCACCCTCGCCGAGGGCACCGTCCACCGGATCATGACCGGCGCCCCGATGCCCGCGGGTGCCGACGCGGTGGTTCAGGTCGAACTCACCGATGGCGGGGACCAGACCGTCGCGATCCACGGCACGGTCGCCGTCGGCACGGCCGTACGGCGCGCCGGTTCCGACATCGAGGCGGGTGATCCGGCTCTACTGACCGGGACCGTGATCGGTTCCTCGCAGATCGGTCTGCTCGCCGCACTCGGTGTCGCCGAGGTGGAGGTGACGGCCCCGCTGCACGTCGTGGTGCTCTCCACCGGGTCGGAACTCATCGCGCCCGGCAACCCGCTGGAGCACGGTCAGATCTACGAGAGCAACGGCGCGATGCTGTGTGCCGCCGTCCGATCAGCCGGTGGCGAGGCGACGCTGGTGCACTTCGTCCCCGACGACGTCGGACAGTTCCGGTCGCGCCTCGACGAGATGATCGACGGGCCCACCGCCGTCGACCTGATCCTCACCTCGGGCGGTGTCAGCGCAGGCGCCTACGAGGTGGTCAAGGACGCGCTGACCGGGCAGGGCGTGGACTTCCTCAAGGTGGCGATGCAGCCGGGCATGCCCCAGGGCAGCGGTCGGTACACCAGCGCGACCGGTACGACCGTGCCCATCGTGACGCTGCCGGGCAACCCCGTGAGCGCGCAGGTGTCGTTCGAGATCTTCGTCCGACCGCCCCTGCGCAGCGCGATGGGTCTGCTCGCGCACCGCCGACGGATCCAGGCGTCCCTGGCCGACGATCTTCGTTCGCCGCGCGGCAAGCGACAGTTCCGACGCGGGGTGTTCACCCACGCCGGCGGGGCCGACGGGATCGGCTCGGTCGTCCCCATCGGCCCGCCCAGTTCGCACCACCTGCGGTTTCTCGCGTCGGCCAACGCGCTCATCGACATCGCCGCCGACGCCGACGACGTCCCGGCCGGGACGACCGTCGAGGTGATCCTGCTCGATTGAATCGCTGACCTGCGATCACGACGAGCGCAGATGGAGCGGGCGGGTCGGTCGACCCCTACCCTCTACCCTGAATGCGACAACGCGCATCGGCGTTGGACGACAGCGGGAGGCAGAACGACGTGGCGAGACGCCCGAAGACGGGGATCGATCGCCCGGGGACTCCTGAGTCGCCCCAGGGCGGCGCGGTCACCGAGCACACCACCGGTGTCGCGCACGTCGCAGAGCTGATCCGACACACCGTCCCGACGATGCATCCCGCGGGGATCCCGTTTGTCGCCGGTCCCGCCGCGGTGGCCGTGCTCGCACGCAGGCACCGCTGGATCCGCACCCCCGCGACCGCCCTGGCGCTCGCCGGGGCCACGTTCTTCCGGCACCCCACCCGGGTACCGCCCGTCACCGTCGGCGCCGTCGTCGCCCCCGCCGACGGCGAGATCACGATCGTCGACGAGACGGTCCCGCCGGTCGACCTGGGTCTCGGCGACCAGCCGTTGCCTCGGGTGTCGACGTTCCTCAGCGTGTTCGACGTGCACGTCCAGCGTGCGCCTGTCGCCGGCCGGGTCGTCTCCGTCGTACACACCCCCGGCAAGTTCCTTTCGGCCGATCTGCCCGCTGCCAGCATCGACAACGAGCGTGTCAGCATGCGCATCGCGACGTCGGCCGGAACCGGTGGCGCCACAGTCGATGTCGGTGTCGTGCAGATCGCGGGTCTGATCGCACGCAGGATCGTCTGCGAACGAGAGGTCGGCGACGAGGTCGCGCTCGGTGAGACCTACGGGCTGATCCGCTTCGGTTCGCGCGTCGACGTGTACCTGCCGGCCGGGACCGTGCCGCAGGTGCTCGTCGGACAACGCGCGGTGGGCGCGGAAACCGTTCTGGCCACGCTGGATTCGTCGGTGCCGACGTGATCGACTCGCCCCGTCCCCGGGTCCGCACCCCCTATCGCTCGCCCCGCGAATCCCGTCGCCGCCGACTCCGGGCGAGCGTCTCGCAGAACCGGTCCCGCGTTCCCGACCTCAGCGGTGGCCGACTCCTGCTGCCGTCGGCGCTCACGGTGCTCGCCATCTGCGCGGGGCTCTCGGCGGCGAAGTTCGCGCTGGACGACCGCATCGACCTCGCGGTCGGGATGATTGCGGCCGCCGCACTTCTCGACGGTGTCGACGGACGGATCGCACGACTCCTGGGGGCGACGACGCGCATCGGCGCCGAACTCGACTCGCTCGCCGACGCGATCAACTTCGGTGTCGCACCGGCACTCACGATCTACCTGGTGTTGCTGCGCGGGGAGGACAGCGGATGGGTGCTGGCGCTGATCTACACCTGCGCCATCGTGTTGCGCCTGGCGCGGTTCAACACCCTGCTCGACGACACCAGCGCACCGAAGTTCACCAAGGACTTCTTCGTCGGCGTCCCCGCACCCGCGGCCGCGTTGATCGCGTTGCTGCCCATCGCGGCCGAGCAGCAGTTCGGCTACGGCTGGTGGACCTCGGCGGCCGCGGTCGGCTCGTGGATGATGCTGACGGCCGCCCTCGCGGTGAGTCGCATCCCGACCGCCTCGCTCAAGTCGTTCGCGATCCCGCCCCGCGCCCTGGTGGGTCTGCTGATCCTCGTCGCCGTGGGCGCCGCGCTGCTGGTGACGTTCCCCTACATCCTGATGTTCGTCGCGATCCTCGGTTACCTGCTGCACATCCCGTTCGCGTGGCGGTCCCGTCGATGGGTGGAGAAGCGACCCGAGGAGTGGGACACCCCGCCGCGAGAGCGTCGCCTCGAGCGGCGGGCCCGTCGCCAGGTCACCCGCACGAGGCCGCGCAAGTCCGAGGCACGACTCGGACTGCGCCGCCCCGAACGACGGTGACGACCTAGCTGGTCGTGGTGCCCGTACCGGTACCCGTGCCCGAACCCGTCGCCGCGCCGGTCCCGTCCTGGGTCTGACCGCCGAAACCGCCACCTCCTACGCCGTTCTGCGTACCGCCGAACTGGCCACCGCCGCTCTGCGTACCGCCGCCGAACGGACCGCCGGCCTGTCCCGAACCCGTCTGGCCCGAACCCATCTGGCCACCACCGGACTGACCGGGACCCATCTGCGAGAACCCGGACTGCGGGGTGGTCGACGACCCGGCATCACCGGCCCAGTAACCGAGGCCGAAACCGGCGGCGATGAACGCGACCGCGATCCCGACTCCGCCCGCGATCAGGGCGTTCTTGAACTCGGTGCTGCGGGTGCTCATGGTCTGCGCGAACGTCGGACGCGGCTGGGCCACGATCCGATCGGTCGCATCCGGGTGGGCGAAACCGGTCGGGACGAACTCGTACTGCCGGGGCTCCGGCTGCTGGGGTTCACGCTGCTGGGGTTCATGCTGCTGGGGCCCCTGGGCGGCAGGGGAAACGGGTGTGGTCGTCACAGATCTCTCGCTTGTCGTCAGGCGGTCCGGTCCTGCCGGGCACCGCGGTCGCGACACCGGCAGACCACCGGTGTCGACGTCCTTGATAACGACCGGATCTGTGGGCGAGCTGTCCGGTTTCTGTGACTACGCTCCGCACCGGCGAGCAGGTCGGTCAGGAAGCCGACACCTGGTAGAACACCGAGTTCGGCCCGCCCGCCGCGCCGGAGACGCTCCCGACCTCGACGGTGTAGGTCTTGCCCACCTTGGTGGCGGTCACGACCACGACCTGGTTGCCGCCGTCGGTGGTCCGCTGTACCTCCCGGAAACCCCCGTCGGTGAGGGTCTTCACAGCGCTGTCGAGCGCTGCGGTCGTGTCGGCCGGCCCCTGCACGGTGAGGTTCCAGCCCTCGTCGGCCGATCCACCCGCGGAGAGCACGGCGCCGCCGATGAGCGGGATCTGATCGGTCGGGAAGTCGTCGGGCAGAGCGACCCCGGACGGGCCGCTCGGCTCGGCGGGCGACGAGTCGTCGGAACCGCAGCCGGCGAGCACGAACAGGGCCAGCACGGCCAGCACCGCCGCCCACCACGACGCCCGCACCGGTCGCGCACCAGCCCGACCCGTCATCGCTGCTTCATTCCCACCACGCATCGCGCCACCCCTCGACCGAGAAACACATACTCCAACGACCACTCGGGTCGCACCGTATCGTGCCATCCGGTCGGATCGCGCGGCGAGCACCGTGACCACCCGATCGTCGTGCGAGCAGCGCCGACGGTAAGGTGAAGAGACGGTTATCGCAGTGAGCACCACTTTCCTGCGACGCCTGACACCCCGCCCATCGATACGACGGAGTGCCTGTTGATCGCCATCCTGGTCGCCTTGGCCCTCACGGCCATGGCTGCACCTGCGATCATCTCGTGGCTCGGCCGCCGAGGGTTCTATCTGCTCGCCGTGGCCCCGGCGGCGTCGATGGTCGCCGTCATCGCCGAATGGCCCACCGAGGGCGCACCGCCCCGCACCGAGACCATCACGTGGGTTCCCGCGCTGCAGATGGACATCGTCCTGCGCATGGACACCCTCGCGGCGGTCATGTCGATCCTCGTGCTCGGCGTCGGCGCGCTGGTCCTCTGCTACTGCGCGGAGTACTTCGACGAGATCAAACGACGGGTCGCGGGCTTCGCCGCTCAGATGGTCGCGTTCACCTTCGCCATGTTCGGCCTGGTGACCAGCGACAACATGATTGTTCTCTACATCTTCTGGGAGGCGACGACGGTCCTGTCGTTCCTGCTCGTCGGCTTCTACGCGCAGCGCGCGACGTCCCGCCGGGCCGCGACGCAGGCCCTGCTGGTGACCACCGCGGGCGGTCTGGCCATGCTGGCCGGCATCGTCATGCTCGGCGAACGCGCGGGCAGCTACCTGCTCTCCGACATCCTGGCCGAGCCGCCGTCGGGGATGTTGGTCAGCATCGCGGTCGTCCTCATCCTGATCGGCGCGATCAGCAAGTCCGCGATCGTCCCGTTCCACTTCTGGCTCCCCGGCGCGATGGCGGCCCCGACCCCGGTCAGCGCGTATCTGCACGCGGCCGCGATGGTCAAGGCCGGCATCTTCCTGGTCGCACGTCTGGCCCCGGGCTTCTCCGACGACGTCGCCTGGCAGGTGACCGTCGTCGGACTCGGCCTGCTGACGATGGTGCTGGGCGGGTGGCGATCGCTGCGCGAGTTCGACCTCAAACTCATCCTGGCCTTCGGCACGGTGTCCCAGCTCGGCTTCCTGATGGTCCTCGTCGGACTCGGCGACACCAATGCCGCCTTGGCCGGGATGGCGATGCTGGTGGCGCACGCGTTCTTCAAAGCGTCTCTGTTCATGGTGGTCGGCATCATCGACCACTCCACCGGTACCCGCGACGTCCGCAAACTCGCCCGTCTGGGTGCCGCCGCCCCGGCGCTGGCCATCATCGCGGCGCTGTCGTCGTTCAGCATGGCCGGACTCCCCATCACGCTCGGCTTCGTCGGCAAGGAGGCCGCCCTCGGCGCCTACTCGCAGGGCGGCCCGCTGACGGACTGGCAGTCGATCACCGCCACCGCGATCATCGTGTTCGGTTCGATCCTGACGATGGCGTACACGATCCGCTTCATGGCAGGCGCGTTCGGTCGCAAGGTGCGTCGCGAGCCGAGCCAGGCCGTGGCCAAGATGCACCACCCGTCCGCGGCGTTCATGGCGCCCGCGGGGTTGCTCGCGGTGCTGGGTGTGGCCGCCGGATTCGCCAGCGGCCCGGTCGGTTCACTGTTCGAGCCGTACGCGAAGACGCTGCCCGACCACGGGCACGAGATCGAGCACCTCGCCCTGTGGCACGGGTTCAAGCTGCCGCTGCTGCTCACCGCGATCGTCATCGTCGGCGGTGTCACCGTGTTCCTGCTGCTGCGTCGCCGTCGTCGGCGCCTCGGGTTCACCTCGCCGCCGCTGGGCAACGCCGACCGCATCTACGACTACGTGCTGCGTGGCGCCGACACCGCCTCGCTGGCACTCACCCGGGTCACCCAGCGTGGTTCACTGCCACTGACCCAGGGCGTCATCATGGTCACCCTGATCATCGTGCCCACCGTCGCGCTGTTCCTCGGCGCACGGAACCGGTTGGACATCAACGGTTTCGACTCGGTCATCCAGGTGGTCATCGGCGGGATCATGATCGCCGCCGCCATCTCGGCGACCCTGCTGCGCAACCGTCTGGCCGCCGCCCTGGTCGTCGGTGTCACCGGCTACGGCTGCGGCATGCTGTTCGCCTTCTACGGCGCCCCCGACCTCGCGTTGACGCAGTTCCTCGTCGAGACGCTGACGCTGGTCATCTTCGTGCTCGTGCTCCGCAAGCTGCCCGCCGAGGCAGAGGCCCGCCACACCACCGGGTTCAAACCGCTGCGCGCCCTGATCGGCCTGGCCTTCGGTGCCCTGCTCGTCGTCGTCGGCCTGTTCGCCGCGGGCGCGCGCAGCACCATCCCGATGCACGTCGACATCCCCGAGGCGGCCTACAAGCTGGGCAACGGCGCCAACGCCGTGAACGTCCTGCTCGTCGACATCCGCGCGTGGGACACCCTCGGCGAGGTGTCGGTGCTGCTCGTGGCGGCCACAGGTGTCGCGTCGATGGTCTTCCGGCACCGCCGCTTCGGCTCCGCCCCGCGCGTGGCCGACGCCGCCCGCCTGCAGGGCGCGAACCCCGACATCGACGACGGCATCCCGTCGGCCCGCACCACCTGGTTGCGCGGCAGCGACTTCCGCGATCCGCGGCACCGGTCGATGGTGCTCGAGGCGACGACCCGACTCATCTTCCCGACCATGGTCGTGGCGTCGATCTACTTCTTCTACGCCGGCCACAACGCCCCCGGCGGCGGGTTCGCCGGCGGCCTCACGATGGGCATGGCCCTGGTGCTGCGCTACCTCGCGGGTGGTCGGTACGAACTCGGCGAGGCGATCCCGATCGACGCCGGACGCATCCTGGGTCTCGGACTCGGGTTGTCGGTGTCGACCGCGATCGGATCCGTGCTCGCCGGTGCCCCGGCCCTGTCCTCGGCGACGCTGGAGGTCACACTGCCTGTGCTCGGCCACATCAAGCTCGTCACCGCGCTGTTCTTCGACCTCGGCGTCTACCTCATCGTCGTCGGACTCGTCCTCGACGTGCTGCGCAGCCTCGGCGCGCGCCTGGACATCGAGGAGACCGCGACGACCGCGGCCGGATCCCGCGCGGCCAACGACGCCGCGTTCGCCAAGCCCGAGATCGACGGGACGGTGAGCCGATGAGCGTCAACCTCGGACTGCTGATCGTCGTCGGTCTCGTCGCGGCGTGCGGTGTCTATCTGCTGCTCGAACGCAGCCTCATCCGGATGTTGCTCGGACTGCTGTTGGTGGGCAACGCGATCAACCTGCTGATCATCACGATCACCGGCAGCATGGGCAATCCGCCGATCTACGGCCGTGACTCCGACAGCCGGACCGGCGACTCCGACCCGCTCGCCCAGGGCATGGTGCTGACGGCGATCGTGATCACGATGGGCATCGCCGCGTTCGTGCTCGCCCTCGCGTACCGCTCGTTCGTCATCAACACCGACGACGACGTCGACGACGACCCCGAGGACATCAAGGTCAAGAGCCAGTCGCTGGCCAGTGCGCCCGACCGCGACCGCAGCGACGACCCCGTCACCGGTACCGACACCAAGATCGGCGACATGTTCGACGACGAGGGCAACCCGCTGTCGGAGGAGGAGATCCGCTCGCGCAAGCGGAACCGGATCGAGGCCGACCTCATGCCCGAGGGGGTCTCGGAGAACACGACCGACGATCTCATCGAGGACGACCCCGACGACGACCCCGAGCCGACCGACGACAGCGCGAGCACCGGGAAGGGGGGCAGCGAGACATGATCGACCACCACTGGTTCGCGACCCTGATCGTCATCCCGTTCCTCGTCCCCCTCGGCGGCGCCGCCCTCACCCTGGTGATGGGCCGCAGCCCGCGCGTGCAGCGAGCGGTCACCGTCGTCGCGATCTCCGCCGCGTTCGTCGCCTCGTGCATGCTGCTGTACCTGACCAACCGCTACGGCACCTACGCGCTGCACGTCGGCGGCTGGGACGGAAAGGGCTACAGCAACGGTCCCCTCGGCATCACCCTCGTGGTCGACCAACTCTCGTCACTCATGCTGGTCGTGTCGACGGCCGTGCTGCTGTGCGTCGTGCTCTACGCCGTCGGACAGGGCATCCGCGACGGCACGACCGAACAGCCGGTCTCGATCTTCCTGCCCACCTACCTCGCGCTGACCGCGGGCGTGTGCAACGCCTTCCTGGCCGGCGACCTGTTCAACCTGTACGTCTCGTTCGAGGTGCTCCTCGCCGCGAGCTTCGTGTTGTTGACCCTCGGCGCCAGCGCCGACCGGGTGCGCGCCGGCGTCTCGTACGTGATGGTCTCGATGGTGTCGTCGCTGATCTTCCTGGCCGGCATCGCGTTCGCGTACGCGGCGACGGGAACGTTGAACCTCGCGGAGATGGCCATCCGACTCCAGGACATCCCGGACGGCACGAAGGGCGCTCTCTACGCGGTCCTGCTCGTCGCGTTCGGCATCAAGGCCGCGGTGTTCCCGCTGTCGACCTGGCTGCCCGACTCCTACCCCACCGCCCCCGCGCCGGTCACCGCGGTCTTCGCGGGCCTGCTCACCAAAGTCGGTGTGTACGCCATCATCCGGGCGCACACGCTGCTGTTCCCCGGCGGATCGATGGACACCGTGCTGCTGGTGGCGGGTCTGCTGACGATGCTGGTCGGCATCTTCGGCGCCATCGCGCAGTCCGACATCAAACGGCTGTTGTCGTTCACCCTGGTCAGCCACATCGGCTACATGATCTTCGGCATCGCCCTGTCGTCGAGGTTCGGGTTGTCCGGCGCGATCTTCTACGTCGCGCACCACATCCTCGTGCAGACCACGCTGTTCCTCGTCGTCGGACTCATCGAACGTCAGGCGGGATCGGCGTCCCTGCGGCGGCTGGGCGGTCTGGCCGCGAGTCCGCTGCTGGCCGGGTTGTTCCTCGTGCCCGCCCTCAACCTCGGCGGCATCCCGCCGTTCTCCGGATTCATCGGCAAGGTGGCGTTGATCGAGGCCGGCGTGCAGGACGGCAGCGTCCTCGCGTGGCTGCTCGTCGCCGGGTCCGTGGTCACCAGCCTGCTGACGCTCTACGTCATGGCCCGCGTGTGGACCAAGGCCTTCTGGCGTCCCCGCGCCGACGCCCCGGAGGGCGACATGGCCGACATCGGACCATCGGCCCTGGTCGAGGAGACCGGCGACATCGCGTTCGGTGATCGTGCCGATGTCGGACGGATGCCCATCGGCATGGTGGTCCCGACCCTCATGATGGTGGTGGCAGGCGTCGCCCTGACCCTGTGGGCGGGACCGATCTTCGACTTCACGAACGCGGCGGCCGCCGACCTCACCGACTCGAACATCTATCTCAATGCCGTGTTGGGAGGTTCCCGATGACCCGCTCGATGGGCCACGCGCCTGCCAAGGGGCCGATCCGCGGTCGGATCCACCACGCCTGGCGGATGAGTTTCATGTTCTGCTGGTGGAATCTCGCGCGTCTCGCGGTGGGCCTGCGCAACCGTGTCCACCTGCTCGGATGGCTCGGCGCCGACGGCCGCGAGGTCGCCGTCCGGCTGTGGACCATCGCCTGGCTGACCTTTGTCTGGGTCTTGCTGTGGGGCACCCTCTCGTGGGCCAACGTCCTCGCCGGGATCGTGGTGGCGCTGCTGATCATCTATCTGCTGCCGCTCCCCCGGGTACCGGTCGAGGGCCGGATCCACCCGGCGACCGTGGTGGTACTGGTCGCCCGTCTGTTCTGGGACTTCGTCGTCTCCAGCATCGAGGTCGGGTACGCCGCGGTCCGACCCCGCCGCCCACCGCTGTCGGCGGTGCTGCGGACGCGGCTGGCGATCAAGTCCGACATGGTCCTCACCCTGGCCGTGGACTACCTGAACCTCGTGCCGGGAACTATGGTCGTCGAGATCGATCACCGGCGGCGCCTGCTGTACGTCCACGTCTTCGATGTGAGCAGCGAGAAGAAGGTGCGCGACTTCTACAAGCAGGTGGCCACCGTCGAGCGACTGTTCATCCGCGCCTTCGAGCGCGACAGCGAATGGCATCCGAGTCCGTACCACGGCATCGACGAGGAGTTCCACCACGTGCCGTCCAGTCTGCGCGAACACCTGCAGACCGCCACGGAGAAGCAGTCCGACGGCGGCCGCGGGAAGCGCGACGCCCCGGTCACCCGGGACGCAGGCGGAACCGGATCGGGAGGCACATCATGATGGTCGTCTGGATCATCGCCGCGGTGCTGCTCATGGCCTCGGCGATCATCACCACCGTGCGGATCCTGCTCGGACCGAACACGCTCGACCGGCTCGTCGCTCTGGACACCCTGATCGCGTTGTCGATGTGCAGCCTCGGGGTCTGGGCCGCCTACAGCCTCGACTCCACCGTGGTCCCGGCGATCGTGGCGTTGTCGCTGCTCAGCTTCGTGGGGTCGGTCGCCATCGCACGTTTCCGTGTCCGCGACGACGTGGTCCGCTCGGGCACGCCCGCATCCGACGACGTCGACGCGGGTTCGCCGTCCCCGGGAAGTGAGCGCACATGATCTCCGACATCATCGTCGCCGTCCTGGTGCTCAGCGGTTCGGTGCTCGCGCTGACCGCCTCGATCGGCGTGCTGCGCTTCCCGGACACCATGACGCGGATGCACGCGGCCACGAAGCCGCAGACCTTCGGACTGCTGCTGATCCTGGTGGGCGCGATGATCCGGCTCTCCGGCAGCGTCGACTTCGGGATGCTCGTGCTCTCCGGACTGTTCGCGCTGATCACCGCACCCGTGGTCGCGCACCGCATCGGGCGGCTCGCCTACCAGGAACAACGGGCCCGCGACGACCTCATGCGCGACGGCGACATGGATTCCGGCGCCGCACACTGAGATATCGTTAGGCACGGAAACTGTGCATTCGCACACTTTCGGAGCGAAATCTTATACATTACTGTCCACAACACGGATTAATCACGCGCGGGCACGGGGGTGCGTGGGATACGAGCGGGGAGCAACACCATGACGACTCAAAGCAGGGGTCTGGACATCAGCACCATCGAGGGCACCGATCTCGCGGCCAACGCGACTCTCCGGGTCGCCGGACGGCCCGCATCGCGGACCCTGGCCGACATCAACAAGCTCGCGACCGAGATGGTCGGCCACTTCGCCGATAACGTCGTTCCCTGCGGCACCCTGCCCGGCGAGCAACTGCACGGTGACGTCACACAGGTGACGCAGACCTGTCTGCGGCTGGCCATCGAGATGCTCGACGACCAGACCCTCCCCGGCGACGCGCAGCTCGCCCAGATCCGCGAGTCCGCCGCCCAGTGGGCCCGCGAGGGCGTCCCGCTCGACACGATCATCCACACGTACCACGAGGGCATCAAGATCGGCTTCGACCTCATCGCCGCACAGGCCGGCGCCGACGACCTCGGCGACCTGGTCTCCGGGTTCAAGCTGGTCATGAAACTCCTCGACACCTTCACCGCCAACGTCGCCACCGCCTATGTCGAAGAGCAGCGGCTCGTCGCCAGCCAGCACCAGTCGGCGACGCAGACGCTGATGTCGGCGTTGCTGTCCGGCCACACCGCGTCGGCGGTCGCACGTCAGACCGGCATCCCGATCGCGAACAACTACCAGGTGGTGTCGCTGTCGATCGCGCCGCACCCCGACGAGCTCGACCCGCGGGTCAACACCAAGATCGCCGCGCGACGCAAGCTGCGTCGGGTGCAGTCGGCGCTGGCCACGATGTTCAACTCCCGCGCGCTGACGCTGCTCAGCAACAGCGGCGGCACCGTGCTCGTCCCGGCCGATCCCGATCTGCCCCTGCTGACCACCGAGCTGCTCGCGGAGTTGTCGGTGCACGCCGAGGCGCCGATCATCGCCACGCAGTCGGTCGGTGCGACCGAGAAGATCCCGGATCTGTCCGACGAGACGCACGATCTGATGGACCTCGTCCGCGCGATCCGGCGTCCGCCCGGCCTGTACGAGATGCAGGATCTGCTCATCGAGTACCAGATCACCCGACCGGGCCCGGCGCGCGATCACCTCGCGTCCACGCTGAACCCGTTGGACACCCACCCCGAGCTGCTCGAGACGCTGCGCGTCCACCTCGAGACCGGGTTGAACCGCAAGAGCACCGGTCGGCGGATGCACATCCACCCGAACACCGTCGACTACCGGCTGCGACGCATCACGCAGACCACCGGCATCGATCTCGCTCTGCCCGAGGGCATCTCACGCGCCCACATCGCGTTGCTCGCGCTCGACCTGCAGACGCAGGCGTCACGCCCGATGGTCTGAGTCCCGACTCCGCGACGGATCGTCGCGCTCAGCGTCCGAGTTCGTGGACGACGAGCGCGACGACGTCGCGCATGTCGCCGGTCCGCTCGAACACCGTGCGCTGCCGCTGATACGAGCCGCGGCCGCCGGTGATCTCGGCGACCGAGGCCAGCTCGTCGACGCAGTCGAGGCGGCGGGCCACCGGTTCGAGCCGGGTGAGGATGTCGGCGAGGTCGTCGGTGACGAGCCGCTCGTTGCAGTCCGCGTCCTGGATGATCACGGCGTCGAGCCCGTATCGAGCCGCACGCCATTTGTTCTCCTGCACCAACCACGGCGCCATCTCCCGCGGCAGTGTGCCCGCGGTGAGCTGGGCGTCGATGTCGACGACGAGGCAGTGGATCAACGCGACGATGGCCTCGAGCTCGCGGACGTTCGTCGCGCCGTCGCAGACCCGGACCTCGACGGTGCCCAGCCGCGGGGACGGGCGGATGTCCCAACGGATCTCGTTGACGTGGTCGATGATCCCGGTCGTCTTCTGGTCGGCGACAAACGCCTCGAACTCGCCCCACTGCGAGAACTGGAACGGCAACCCGGCGGTCGGCAGCTGCTGGAACATCATGGCCCGGTTGCTCGCGTAGCCGGTGTCCTGCCCCGACCACATCGGTGACGACGCCGAGAGCGCCAACAGGTGCGGGTAGTAGGCCAGCAGCGCGTTGACGATCGGCAGCACCTTGTCGCGGCGGTCGATGCCGACGTGGACGTGCACACCCCAGATCAGCATCTGACGTCCCCACCACTGGGTGCGTTCGATCAGTTCGGCGTAGCGCGGCGCCTCGGTCAGCTGCTGGGTCGACCACTCGGCGAACGGATGGGTGCCGCCGCCGTAGAGGTTGACGCCCAGGTCGTCGCCGATGCCGCGCACGACGCCCAGCGTGCGGCGCAGATCGGCCATCGCCTCGGCGGTGGTGGTGCAGATACCCGTCACCAACTCGACGGTGTTGCGCAGCAGTTCCTTGTGGATACGTCCCTGCGACGCCGGGTCGTCGAGCTCGACGACCCGGTCGAACAGTGCGGCAGCCGAATTCGAGAGGTCACCGGTCACCTTGTCGACGAGTGCGAACTCCCACTCGACGCCGATGGTGGGGGCCGGCGAGCCCCGGAACTCGATGGCCTCGATCACTCCTGCTCGATGACTCCGCAGGCGATCCGGCCGCCGGCGTCACCCGTCGACAGGGTCTCCTGATCCGGTGCGGGCGCGTAGCGGGTGGGGATGTTGGCGAAGTTGTCGGCGTTCGCGTGGATCATGATCGACTTGCCGACGATGTCGCTGATGGTGAACGCGTCACTCGTGGTGACGGTCTCGCCGGTGCCCGCCGCGGAGACGAACATCGAGATCAGGTCGCCGCTGGACGGGTGGCCGGTACGGCCGTCGACCTGCAGGTGCGAACCGGCCGAGAGGAACGCGCCGGGCGCGCCGCCGGTGGGGGCGACGGAGTTGCTCTCGCACTTGCCCACCGAGTGCAGGTGCATGCCGTGGAAGCCGGCCGGGATGCCGGAGGTCACCTTGACGTCGACCTTCACCTCGGCGCCCTCGGCGGTGAACGTCGCGGTGCCGACCTGGGTGCCCTGCGGGCTGATCAGCGATGCGGTCGCGCCGCTGCTGGAGCCTTCCGAGCCGGACTCGCCCGAGGGTGTCTGACCGACGCCGAGTCCGCCCGGGGCCTGGTCGCCGGTGATGACCGGCGGCGTGGTGCCCTGCTGGCTGGAGGGTTCCTCGCCGGGGCTGCAGGCCGCCAGCACGGTCCCCGCGGCGAGCACCGAGGACGCGAGCAGGATTGCGCGCCGCACCGAGGTGCGGCCGCGGGCACCAGAGGTGGGGGTCGGCTGGTGGGTCATCGCTGAGGGGCTCCCTTGTTGTCGGCGCCGCTCGCTGCGCTCCGCGCCCGAGCTGGCTGGCGTGTCTGGCCGAATCATATCGGTCGGCTCTATCGGGTGATGACGACGACCGCCAACCCGCCTCGGCACTGGGTGAACGAGGAGGGCTTGAGGTCGGCGGTGGCGTCGTTGCCCAGGTCGGACACGAGGCGATCGGCCTCGGACTTGAGCGCCGACGAGTAGAAAACGGTGTTCTCGGTGATGCTGGCCGACTGCAGGTTGCCCGGCTCGGCCACGCGCCAGCCCTTGGACTTCAGCGACGCGGTGACCTCAACGGCAAGACCGCTGATCGAGCCGGCGTTGTAGACGCAGGCGAGAGGACCGGCGGTCGATGAGCTGCTCGGGTCCGTCGAGCTCGAGCCGGCCCCGGAGGCCGAGGCGCTCGTCGACGCGGCGGCCGAGGAGCTGGGGGCGGCCGAGGACGCCGAACCCGACGCGGCGGCCGCGCGGAGGTCTGCTTCCGGGCTGCTTTTCGTCGTCACCGCCGAATGCCAGCCGAGGCCGATGCACACGACAGCTATCGCGAGGAGCAACATCGCGCCTGCGCGGAATGGCAGCCGATTGGGTTCCCGATCCGGGGTCATCACGGCCGCTACTCTACGGACTCGACTCAGGTGATCTCGAATCCGAGGCGGCGCGCGGCGCGGGCCTTCTGCCTGCTCGCACGCAGACGACGGAGGCGCTTCACCAGCATCGGATCGACCGCGAGGGACTCCGGACGGTCCACCAGGGCGTTGAGCACCTGGTAGTAACGGGTCGCCGAGAGGCCGAACAGCTCCTTGATGGCTTCTTCCTTGGCGCCGGCGTACTTCCACCACTGGCGTTCGAAGGCCAGGATGTCGTGTTCGCGGCGGGTCAAACCGTCGGCCCCGACGACATTGACGTCGTGACCGGTGCTCGAGGTGGGTGAATCGGCCTGGTCCCCGTTGGCCTGGTTCGCCGAATCGGCGGGCTGCCCCGACCGCTTCTGGCTTCGCGCAGTTGCGCCGTCCATCTCGCTCCCTTGAGGTTCTCCTCTACCGACACATCGTCGCTGCCCACGACCCCTGGTCGCGGTAGCCGACGAAGGGAGAGAAGGAAACTTACATCGATGTGGTTCGTTGAACATCTAACCACGGCGAGGGCCCGATTTCGGGTTGGGCGTGCCGGTGTCCGCCACTAGTAATCTGTGCCGCATGGCAATTCTCCCCATCTGCATCGTCGGCGAGCCGGTGCTGCACCGCGTGACCGAACCGGTGACCCTCGACGCGCAGGGCCGACCGCCCGCGGATGTCGTTGCGCTGCTGGACGACATGTACGAGACGATGGACGCCGCGCACGGCGTCGGACTGGCCGCGAACCAGGTCGGCGTCGGGCGACGATTCTTCGTCTACGACTGCCCCGGCGGCGAGACACGCGGCACCGAGCGCCTGCGCGGCGAGGTCATCAACCCGGTGCTCGAGACCTCCGAGATCCCCGAGGGCATGCCCGACCCCGAGGACGACGACGAGGGCTGCCTGTCGGTACCGGGCGAGCAGTTCCCCACCGGGCGTGCCGAGTGGGCCAAGGTCACCGGCGTCGATCGCACAGGCGCGCCCGTCGAGATCGAGGGCACCGGGTTCTTCGCCCGCATGCTGCAGCACGAGACCGGACACCTCGACGGATTCCTCTACGTCGACGTCCTGGTGGGTCGCAACGCGCGCGCGGCCAAGAAGCTGATCAAGAAGAGCGGCTGGGGCGTGCCGGGTTTGACGTGGACCCCGGGCGAGGGCCCGGATCCCTTCGGCCACGACGACCCGGACGATGACGAGGACTGACCCCGCGTCCCCTGCTCCCGGGGATCGCGTCGTCGTCCGATTCCGTAAGGGCGCAGACGCTCCCGGCGACTGGCGACGTGACCCGTCGGCCACGGCCAGCGACGTGACGGGGGTGTTGGTGTCGGCAGGTGACGACGTGGTCGTCGCGCGGGATGGCGAGGACGTCACGATCCCGGCCCCGCTGGTGCTGTCGGTGCGGGCGCTGTCGGATCGCCCGGTGCGCAACTCCGACATCAGGACGCTCGAGATCGCGGCCGCACGGGGTTGGCCGGGAACGGATTTCGCGGTGATCAGCGGCTGGCTGGCCCGCGCGGGTGGCGGCTTCACCCGTCGTGCCAACTCCGCGACGCCGGTCGAACGGGGTGCGACCCTCGACGCCGCGTCGGTCGGCGCGCTGTCACGGTTCTTCGACGCGCACGACCTGGCCACGAGATGTGCTGTGGTGGAACGCCTCATCCCCGCCTCGCACGTCGACCCGGAACGGTTCGAGATCCAGGCCGTCGCGATGGTGCGACCCACCGACCCGCTCGCGGCAACGGCGGGGATCGACGTGGCGGTGTCCTCCGCTCCGACCGCCGACTGGGTGCGCGCCTACCTCGACGAGTCGGGGCGGTCGTCGGCGGCCGATGTGGCGACCGCGGTGCTCACCGCATCGATCGACGGGGCGCTCGCATTCTTCTCGGTCTCCGACGGCCAGGGGCTCGTCGCCATCGGCCGTGGCGCGGTGACCTCGGACGAACCGTTCGGTGCCGGTCCAGGTTCGGGCCGACGGTGGGTCGGGATCGCGTGCCTGTGGACGGCGCCGCGCGCCCGCGGAACCGGGATCGGCACCCGGGTGGTCGCCGAGGTGATGCGGTGGGGTCGGGACCAGGGTGCCGACACCGCGTACCTCCAGGTCGAGGCCGACAACGTCGACGCCATCCGGCTCTACCGCCGTCTCGGCTTCACCCGTCACCACACATACGGCTACGTCACCCTTTCGCCGCCGACCGTGCCCTGACCACGCACCGAGCGGGCCCAAATCACCCGGTGAGCGGGCCCTAAACACCCTCCGAGCGTGCCCTAATCACCCTGCGGCGCCGCGCCCGACACCCTCGCGTTGTTTCGGCCCGTTCGACGCGTTGCTTCGGCACGTTCGACGGGTCGTTTCGGCACGCTCGGCGGTCTCGGAAGTCCATAGCGGGCTATCGGGTCGCTCACAGGGACATCCCAGGGTGGCCGCCCACGATGGAATGCATCACCCCCCACCGGATCGAGGTATCAACGATGATCGCCACCGCTGCCCTGTCCGGTCTCGGCACCCAGATCTCGGTGTCCGTGACCGAACCAGCCGCTCTGCCCAACGCCCTGCGGGAGGTCACCCGCTACGCCGACCACGTCGACCTCACGGTCAACCGTGAGCGTGCGTCGGCGGAGATCCACGCCATCGACCTCGCCGGCGGATCACCCGCCATGGTCGGTGTCCTGCTCGAACAGATTCTCACCGAGGCACTGTATTTCGCAGACCTGACCGACGGCGCGACCCGCTCGGTCCGTCGCAGCGCGGTCCCGGACTACCGTTTCCTCCCGCACCTGCAGTTCACGGTCGACGGCCCGCGCCCGATGACCGTGCGAACGATGACGCCGGTGCCGGAGTGGCACCGACCCCGCCTGGGCGAGGGACGGGTCGTCGTCCCCACCGACGTACGCCTCGAACTGATGGGCACCGCCCGCGCGTTCCTCGCCGACCGCGCCGCGCAACGGGTCGCGACCCGCTTCGAGTGCGGCGTCATGGTGACCGTCGGCGACCCCGGCGCGGGGAGCGTCGCCGCGACCGCCGGACATCCCCCGCTCGGAGGGTGGCATGTCACGGTCGGCGACGAGCTCGTCGAACTCGAGCCCGGCCACGCACTGGCGACCGTCACCCGCACCGACATCGCCGCCCTGCCGCGCAGCCCGTTCGACCCGCGCCCGGCCCCGGAGTTCGCGACGGTCACCACCATCGCCGAGGAGGCGGGGTCGGGCTACGCCGCCGCGATGATGACCTACGCACACCCCGACCGTGCGCCGCACTGGCTCATCGGCGTCGGGGTGGCGGCACGCACCGTCGGGAACACGGGCCGTGTGCACGAGATCGGCCACTGGCCGTCGCACCGGCACGCCCACGCGGCCTGACGCCTATTCGGTCAGGGTCCGGCTGGTGTCCTTGAGGTCGACGCCACTACGGCCCAGTGCTCGGGCGCCTTCCACCAGCGCGGCGACCACCCGCGCGGCCCCGACGTAGCTCTGCCCTCCGGGCGGATGGATGTTCGAGATGCAGTTGCGTTCGGAGTCCGCCCGCCCGGGACGCGGCAGATGCGTGAGATAGATGCCCACACTGTCGGCCACCGACAACCCGGGCCGCTCACCGATGACGACGATGAGCGTCCCCACCTTCTGCGCCGCTCCGATGTGATCGCCGAGTGCGACGCGCGCCTGCGTCGCGATGACCGGCGTGGCGATCGAATACTGCGGCGCGAGAACATCCTTGATCGCGCCGACGACACCCGCCGCGTGCTCGGTGAGCGCGATCGGCGACAAACCGTCGGCCAGCACGATGCCGATGTCGGCGTCCTCGGTGTCGACGGAGTAACCCCCGGAAGAATCGTTCGCTGCCGGTTGGCGTCCCAGATCAGGTCTGCGCAGGTACTCGCTCCGATCGGCGGCCCGACTGGCCACCACCGACGGCGTCCCTAGACCCAGTGGCTCGATGGCGGCGATGAGCGCATCGACGTCGAGCGGATGGTGCACCGCGTCGCGTGCCGCGGCGTGCGCCGCCGCGAACTCCAACACCCGGCTCGTCGGCAACGAGTCACCGACCCGACCGAGTCCGATACGCGCAGACGTGTTCTGCCGCAGCACAGTCCACAGATCTGTCACAGGAGACCCCTCACAG
The DNA here is from genome assembly GCF_024171815.1 of Williamsia maris. Classification (GTDB taxonomy): domain Bacteria; phylum Actinomycetota; class Actinomycetes; order Mycobacteriales; family Mycobacteriaceae; genus Williamsia_A; species Williamsia_A maris. The sequence goes on from NZ_JAMTCJ010000001.1 coordinate 1,233,490, forward strand.
GTGCGCCCCGGACCGGTCGGTCAGTGCCCGCAGCGGCGAAGCCTCCGGCGCGAGGTCGAGGATGCGTCCGGTGTCGTCGAGCATGCCCACGACCCCGAGCCACGCCTCGAACTCGGGAGCGGGCCGCAGGCCCAACACCCGTCGCGCGTAGAGCGCGTCGTGGAACGACAGGCTCTGGTAGCCGAGCATCACGTCGTCGGCGCCGGGCACCGTGATGACGAACGGCACCCCGGCCGCGCCGAGCAGGGTGAGCAGGGTGTCCATGTCGTCCTGGTCGGCCTCGGCGTGGTTGGTGTAGCAGACGTCGACGCCCATCGGCAGCCCGAGCAGCTTGCCGCAGAAGTGGTCCTCGAGTCCGGCGCGGATGATCTGTTTGCCGTCGAACAGGTACTCGGGTCCGATGAATCCGACCACGGTGTTCACCAGCAAGGGGTCGAACTCGCGAGCGATCGCGTACGCCCGCGTCTCCAGGGTCTGCTGGTCGACGGGCCGACCGCCGGTACCGATGTGCGCGCCTGCCGACAGCGCCGATCCCTGGCCGGTCTCGAAGTACATGACGTTGTCGCCGACGGTTCCGCGGTGCAGCGACCGCCCCGCCTCGTTGCCCTCCCGCAGCACGGCGATGTCGACGCCGAACCCACGGTTGGCGCCCTCGGTGCCCGCGATGGACTGGAAGACCAGATCGACCGGCGCCCCGGCCTCGATGAGCCCGATCGTGGTGGTGACGTGCGACAGCACGCACGACTGCACCGGGATGTCGTAGCGCGTACGGATCTCGTCGAGCAGATACAGCAGATCCGACGTCGCCTGCGGGGAATCGGTCGCCGGATTGATGCCGATCACCGCGTCCCCGCACCCGAGCAGCAGTCCGTCGAGGGTGGCCGCGGCGATGCCCATCGGGTCGTCGGTGGGGTGGTTGGGCTGCAGCCGGGTGGTCAGGGTGCCGGGCGCGCCGATGGTGGTGCGGAACGCCGACGTCACGCTCGTCGCCTTCGCGACAGCGATCAGATCCTGGTTGCGCATCAGCTTGCTGACCGCGGCGACCATCTCCGGGGTCAGTCCCGCGCCGACCTTGCGCAGCCGATCGGCCGCGTCCGGACCACTCGCGGTGGCCAGCAACCAGTCCCGGAGACCGCCGACGGTGAGGTCGGCGACCGGCGCGAACGCCGCCCGGTCGTGGGTGTCGATGATGAGCCGGGTGACCTCGTCGGTCTCGTACGGCACCACCAGGTCCTCGAGAAAGGTGGTCAGTGCGACGTCGGCGAGCGCCCACTGGGCGGCCGCCCGTTCGAGGTCGGTCTCGGCCGCGCATCCGGCGAGCTCGTCGCCGCTACGTCGCGGTGTCGCCTTCGCGAGGAGGTCGATCAGGGAGTCGAAGGTGAAAGTGGTGCCGCCGAGCGTCTGCCGATAGGTCGACACCCCTCACACGACCTCGTCGTCGGCGAGCAGCGCGAACTCCTCGTCCGGTGACCCGGCCACGAGATGACGTCGGCTGTACAGGCCGAAGTACGCCATGAACGCGGCGAACGCACCGAGGGTCCACAGCGCGGCGGTGGTGTCGACGAGGAACGTCGCGATGACCGCGGCCACCGCGATGACGAGGGCGAAGCCGGTGGTCACGATGCCGCCGGGCGTGCGGTAGGGCCGCGGCATGTCGGGCTCACGCACCCGCAACACGATGTGGCTGATCATCATCAAGACATAGCTCAGAGCGGCGCCGAACACGGCCATGTTGAGCAACATCGCGCCCTCGCCGATGAAGGTGAGCGCGAAACCGATCACGCCGGGGATGATCAGCGCCCAGACCGGCGCCTTGCGATTGTTGGTCAGCGACAGCGACGTCGGGAGGTAGCCGGCGCGCGACAGGGCGAACGTCTGACGCGAGTAGGCGTAGATGATCGAGAAGAAGCTGGCGATGAGTCCCGCCAGGCCGATGTAGTTGACGACGCTCGATGCAGTGCCGTCGCCGAGGGCGAGCACCAGCGGGTTGCCCGAGTCGGTGAGTTCGTCCGCACCGACGGCGCCGGTGGCGAGCACCAGCACGACCGCGCCGGTCACGACCAGCATCAGCATCGCGACGATGATGCCGCGGGGGACGTTGCGCTCGGGGTTCTCGGCCTCCTCCGCGGCGAGGGGGACGCCCTCTACGGCGAGGAAGAACCAGATCGCGAAGGGGATGGCCGACCAGATGCCGAGGTACCCGTTCGGCAGGAAGCTCGACGACCCGGCCGCGTCGGGGTCGGCGGCGATGTTGGTCAGGTTCGACGCGTCGAACATGCCTGCCGCGGCGACGGCGAAGATCACCAGACCGACGAGGGCGATACCGGTGATCACGAACATGGCCTTCAACGCCTCGCCGGCGCCGACCAGGTGGATGCCGATGAAGATCGCGTACGCGGCGAGATAGACCCACCACCCGTCGGTGATACCGAACAGGTTCAGCGACTCGACGTATGCACCGATGAAGGTGGCGATCGCGGCGGGCGCGATCGCGTATTCGATGAGAATGGCAGTGCCGGTGGCGAATCCACCCCACGGGCCCATCGCACGACGGGCGAAGGTGTACCCGCCGCCCGCAGCGGGCAGGGCCGACGACATCTCGGCCATGCCGAGCACCATGGCGAGGTACATCGCGGCGATGATGACCGCGGCGATCAACAGCCCGCCGAATCCACCCTCGCCGAGTCCGCCGTTCCATCCGGCGTAGTCGCCGGAGATGACGTAGCTGACGCCGAGACCGGCCAGCAGGACCCAGCCGGCGGTGCCTTTCTTCAATTGCCGTTTCTCTAAGTAATCACCTTGCGATGACGCAGATTTCGCGGTGGTGATCGCCGGAGGGGCAGACTTGTCGATCGTCATGATCGGACGGTAGACCCGTTGTGAGAACCACGGGTGATATCGACTTTTCGGGCATGTTTCGTTCACCACCCTGAACTTTTCGCACGCTGACTCCAGCGACGATCGCGATTCGACACGTTGCGGCATGACACATTGCGGCCGGCTCATCACTCCTCCGAGAAGTAGCCGGTCTCCGGATCGATCTCGGCGAGGAAATCACGGATGGACTGCCGGTGTCGGCCGACGGTCGTCAGCGGGAGGGGGAGAGGCGCAGGCGGTGTCGGGTCGGCGCGACCGACCCGCTGCCACGCGACCTGAGGCGCACCGGAGCTGAACCCGTATCCCGGATTCGGGCCGGTGACCCATGTGTACCGGCAACCGCCGTCGGGCTGCACCATGACCTGGAACAACTGCCCGTCCACGACGAGCTCGACCGGACCGTCGGCGGCTGCCGGACGCCAGTCATCAGAATGAGAGTCAGGGTCCACCCGGTCAGCGTGCCCGATGACGTCGGATGTCGGGTGCGTATCAGTCGTCGTAACCTGGCGGGGATGACTCTGCCGATGAACACGCCCGCGGATCGGCGCCGAACGCGCAGGACTCGCGTGCTGATCGCCGCCACCGCACTGTTGGTACTGGTGGTGATCGGACTCGCGGTCGGCGTCTCGTTCCGCGGCGACGATCAACCGGCCCCCGCGCGCAGCACCACCGTCGAGTCGTCGGGCGACGCGTCGACGACGGCCCCGTCGTCGACGGTGACCACCACGGAACCGACCCAGGTCCCCGCGACGACAGCCGACGTCGAGCCCGCGCCCGCAGGGACCGAGCAGGCTCCCGGTCAGCAGAAGAAGCAGGACAAGGAGAAGCCCGGCGCGGGTGGGCCCGCAGGCGGACCCGGTCGGCCGGACAAGGGTCCGGGCTGAGGCGACGATCAGAAGCTCGAGCGCGGCGCGCCGATGCCCGGGTCGATCTGGAACGGGCCGGTCGCGCTGGGCGCGATCGGGAAGTCGAAGATGGCCGTCGGGATGTAGACCGTCGCACAGGCATTGGGGATGTCGACCACCCCGGACAGGCGCCCTTCGATCGGAGCGGCACCGAGCAGCAGGTAGGCCTGCTCGGGGCTATACCCGAACTTCGTCAGGTAGTCGATCGCGTGCAGGCAGGCTCGCTGATACGACAGATGCGAGTCCAGATAGCGCTGTTCGCCGTCGAGAGTCACCGAGGTACCCGAGAACGCGATGAACTCCGAGTACTGCGGATCGGTGTTGCCCGGCATGAAGATGGCGTTCTCGCTGACGCCGTAGGTGGTCATCCCGTCGCGGAGGATCTCGACACGCAGGTCGATGAACCCGCCCATCTCGATGGCGCCGCAGAAGGTGATCTCACCGTCGCCCTGCGAGAAGTGCAGGTCGCCCACCGAGAGGTTCGCGCCGTCGACGAACACCGGATAGAAGATCCGACTGCCCTTCGTGAGGTTCTTGATGTCCTGGTTGCCGCCGTTCTCGCGCGGCGGCGCGGTGCGGGCCCCCTCGGCGGCCGCGGCGGCGAACGCGTCGCCGGTCAGCGAACCGAGGATGGCGCTGTCGGTCAACGGGGGCAGCGCCAGCGGCGGCACCCGGTCGGGGTCGGTCGCGATCAGGGCCGCTTCGCGGGTGTTCCAGGTGCTCAGCAAGTCTTTCGACGGCGCAGTACCCATCAGACCCGGGTGCACGATGCCGGTGAACTCGACGTGCGGCACGTGACGCGAGGTGGTCTTCTGTCCGCTGAAATCCCAGATGGCCTTGTAGGCATCGGGGAACTGCTCGGTGAGAAAGCCACCGCCGTTGAGGGTCGGGAAGATGCCGGTGTAGCCCCAACCCTGCCCGGCCAGCGGCCCGGAGTCCTCCTGCGGGATCGGGCCGAGGTCCAGGATGTCGACGATCAGGAGGTCGCCGGGCTTCGCGCCCTCGACCGCGATCGGCCCCGACAGCACGTGCACCCCGGCCAACGGCGCGTCCCGGATGTCGTCGGCCGAGTCGTCGTTCACGATCGCCCCGTCGAACCACTCCCGACAGTGCACCCGGAACGAGTCACCCGGCTTGACCGTCACCGCGGCGGGGATGTCGGGATGCCAACGGTTGTGGCCGACACGCTCCTGATCGGTGAACGTCTTCGTCGAGTCCAGCGGGAAGATCAACTCGGGCATGGGGATCCGATCTCGGGTAACGGTTTCGTGGACGGGACTACGGACGGGGCAGACGGCGGTGTCGGGGATCAGCGGAGACCGGGCGCCGTCGCGCCGAGCCACCTGACGCCGGCACCCCGGACACGACGCGGGGCGCATCGGCGGTGGCCCTGGTGGCGTCCTGCAGCCGCATCGCGGCGCTGGCGCCGACCCCGATCGGCACCGGGGTGATCCGTCGACGCGCGGTCGAACCACAACCGGGACAGTCGATCCCGTCGGGGACCGTGGACATCGGGAAGGAACGATCGAGCGCGACACAACCCTGGTCGCATCGGAAACCGTAGAGCGGCACGGGCGGCTCCTTCGAGAGCGGGGACCTTCCGGGGAACGCTAGGGCCGTTTGGTCCCGCTGTCCACAGATGCGCGCTGATCGACGGGACGAACCACGCCACCGACGATGCCGATCTCCACCCGTATCTCGACCCACGGGTGGATCCGGGATCCCCGCGCGATTCGTAGCGTTTCGACCGTCACATCAACACTTCCGACAACGACGGGAACACGAACCGATGAACGGAATTCTCGAGGTGATCATCGCCATCGCGGTGATCGGCTACCTGCTCGTCCGCCGCGTCCTCGGCGAGCCCGCCGAGGGCAAACGCATGCTGCTGCTGCCCGCGATCCTGACGGTGATCGGCCTGGTCCAGATCACGCAGGTCAGCCAATCGGGGGTGTCCCTCGCCTTCCTGGCGGCCTCGACCGCGGTGAGCGTGCTCATCGGCGTTCTGCGCGGGGCGAGCGTCCGCGTGTTCGAACGTGACGGGCTGGTGTTCATGAAGTACACCGCCGTGTCGATCGGACTCCTGGTCGCCAATGTCGTGATCCGACTCGGTGCCGGCCTGCTGCTCGGGGTGATCGACCCGTCCGCGTCGGACTCGGTGAGCAAGGGAGTTCTGCTGGCGCTCGGGGCGAGCCTTCTCGCGGAGGGCCTGGTCGTCCTGTTCAAGGCCGTCGGGACCTCGGGTCGCATCGTGTGGGCGAAGGGACGCAAGGGCGCACCCCATCAGACATCCGCGTTCCTCGACGGTCTGCAGGAGCGCGCCCGTGACCGGCTCGATGTCGCGACGCGACCGGCCGCACCGGTTTCACAGACGTCTCCCCTATCCTGGGGCCGCGATGACAGAGCCGACGAACACCCCACCCGAGCCCGAACCGGACACCACTCCGATATCGCGGCGTACGACCATCCTGATCGCGATCGCCGCCGTTCTCGCGATCGTCGTCGTGGCCGGGATCATCCTGGTCGCCGTGTCCGGTGACGACGATCCGGCGTCGACGGCCTCGTCGTCATCGCCATCGTCGGTGGTGACCCAGACCGTCACCGAGACGCCGAGCACCACCGAGGCGCCGACGACGACCGACGAGACCACCACCGAGGAGACGACCACCACGACGACGGAGACGTCCGAGTCGTCGAGCACGGCGCAGGACAACCCCGGCGGGCTGGTCATCTACGACTGCGGTGGTGCGCCCCAGGTCCGGCCCACCGACGTCACCTCCATCTACTGCGGCGACAACTCGGTGTCGGTCAGCGACATCACCTGGAACCGCTGGGGACCGCGCAGCGCCGTGGGCACCGGCACCGAGGCCGTCAACCTCTGCCGCCCGAACTGCGCCGCCGGCAACTACGAGCAGCGTCAGGTCGACGTCGTGCTCGGCGACCCCGAGCGCAAGACGTTCACCACCATCACCCTCACCGGCACCGACGGCGTGACCCAGACCTACAAGCTCACCGGCAACGCCCCGAACTGACGGCCCGACCCCGACCCGTAGGGTCGACGCGTGCGTATCGCGACGTGGAATGTGAACTCGATCCGGGCCCGGAGTGAACGCGTGGTCGACTGGCTCGAGCGCCACGACGTCGACGTCCTGGCGATCCAGGAGACCAAGTGCACCGACGAGAAGTTCCCCGCGATGGGGTTCGCGGCCGCCGGGTACGAGTTGGCGACCGCCGGCCTGAACCAGTGGAACGGCGTGGCGATCGCGTCGCGTGTGGGTATCGCCGACGTCGCCGTCGGGTTTCCCGGCCAGCCGGGATTCTCCAAGTCCGACGACGTGCCCCCGGTGGTCGAGGCCCGGGCGATCGGCGCCACCTGCGGCGGCGTGCGGGTGTGGAGTCTGTACATCCCCAACGGCCGTGATCTCACCGACCCGCACTACCTGTACAAGCTCGAGTGGTTGGGCGCGTTGCGCGACGCGGGGGCAGCGTGGCTCGCCGCCGACCCGGACGCGCAGATCGCGTTGACCGGCGACTGGAACATCGCCCCGACCGACGACGACGTCTGGGACCCCGCCTATTTCGCGGACAAGACCCACACCTCGCCTGCGGAGCGCGCGGCGTTCGACGCCGTCGTCGAGGCCGGGTTCGGCGACGTGGTCCGACCGTTCACACCGGGCCCGGGTGTCTTCACCTACTGGGACTACACCCAGCTCAGGTTCGCACGCCGTGAGGGCATGCGCATCGACTTCTCGCTGTGCTCACCCGCGCTCGCCGCCCGCGTCACCGGCGCCGAGATCGACCGTCAGGAACGAAAGGGCAAGGGCGCCAGCGACCATGCCCCGGTCATCATCGACATCGCCTGACCCGGCCGACCGACTCAGCTACGTCCGGCCGCCTGCACCGCGGGGGTGAGCTGGTCGAGCACGTACGGGATCGACAGCGGTGACGGCAGATTCAGCGCGGTGATGCTCGTCAGGTCCATCTGGGCGACGGCGTTCGCACGCACCGCCGTCAGCTGGGCGTAGCCCGGCAGCGTCGTGAGCTGTGTCTCGAGTTGCGGTGTGCCCGCGGCGATGACGAGCAGATCCGATTCGAGCTGGGGGACGTTCTCGGTGCTGATCGGGAACCGCGGCAGCTTCTGCTGGGTGGCGATGTCCTGCAGACGCTGCGGAACGGTCAACCCGAGATCGGCGAACAGCGATGTAGCACCGTCTTTCGGGTCCCCGAGGACCTGGATCTGGTCGGCGGAGAACATGAAGGCGAAGGCGAAGGTCTTGCCCGCGAGGCCGGGGTTGTCCTGCTTGATCGTGTCGATCCTGCTCTGCACCCCGTCGACGATCTCGGTCGCCTTGTCGGGTTCACGCAGCACGGCGCCGAGGAGTTGCACCTGGTCCTGCCACGGGTCGATCTGCTGACCGGTGATGCTCGGGATGGTCGGCGCGATCTGCTTGAGCTTGTCGATCTCGGCCGATTCGACGCCGAAGCCTGGCAACAGGATCAGGTCGGGCTTCGCGGCCGCGATCTGCGACACCCGGTCACCGGTGAGGCTGATCTTCTTCGCATCGCCCAGTTTGCCCTCGGTCCAGGGGGATTGCCTGCCGATCTGCTGTTCGGTGGTGGTGCCGTACGCGGTCGGGGTCACCCCGAACGAGAGCACGGCGTCGGTCCACTGGTCGCCGATCGCCGCGATGCGTTCCGGGACGCGGTCGATGGTGACGCTGCCCGCCGACGTGTTCACGGTGACCGGTGCGACCGAACCGGATGCGTCGTCGCCCTCGTCCGGCGAACTGCAGGCGGCGAGCCCGAGTACGAACAGGGCGACGACCGCGGCCGCGATCAGACGCGGCGTGCCGGCTGACCGACCGCCGACGGCGGCGACACCGGCGGAGGCGATCACGGTGGGCAGGTTCACCGAGGTACTCGGCGGCCGCTTCGATGATTCGGAGAGCTCTTCGCCGCCGTGGCGTTCGTCGTCGGCAGACCTCCGGTTCATGTCGCGGTCCAGTAGGCCTGGGCCTTCACCGCCTTGCGGCTCAACCCGAATTGGCTCTTGAAGATGCCCGCGACAGCACGGGTGGCGCCGGCCTCCAGGGCAACCCATCCGAAGTGATCCGGCGACGGCGTCGCCGCGGCGCGAACGGCGTCGACGACAGTGGCCGATCCGGGCTCGCGTGCGATCCAGTGCACTGTGTCGCTCGGCCGGGTGCGCAGCGGGAGGTCGCGATCGCTCTCGTGCTGGTACTCGAACCAGATCGTCACCGGGACGGTCGGTTCGGACGAGGCCGAGATCGCATCGAGGATCGAGTTGATCGCCGGGAGCGACGCGGGGTCACCCGCCAGCAGCCAACCGGCGGGAGCGGGATCCGGGAAGGCGAACTTCGAGCCCATCAGCGTCGCGGTGATCTCAGCGCCGGGCTGCACCGTCTGCGCCCACCGCGCCGCGGTGCCGTCGTGGATCGCGAACTCGATGTCGAAGGTGTCGGTGGCCGGGTCGGGATCGACAAGGGTGTACCCACGCTGGTGCAGCTTGCCGTCCGCCTCGAACCACACCCGCAACCACATCGTCGGGTGGACCGGCTTCGCGGTCAGCAGTCCGCCGCCGGTGAAACCCACCCGGACGTAGTGCTCGGTGACCACCTCGGCGCGCGTCACCCGCAGCGTGTAGTCATCACCGCCGAGGAGCTTGAGGACCGCTCCCTGCCATCCCTTCGACGGTGCCGCGGTCGTCTGATCGGCCATGGTGTCCCTCTTCCCTCGTGGTTTTGAGGGAAGGGTAGCCTAACCAACCGTCGGGCGGAATGCCCGATTACTCAGGCGGCGATCGGCGCGACGCCGGGATGAGTGGTCAGGTAGTGCTTCGTGTAGCTGCAGACCGGACGGACCTTCGCGCCCTGGTCGACGACGTAGTCGAGTGCGCTCTGGGTCAGACGGGTCGCGAGACCGTGTCCGGAGAACTCGTCGTAGAGCACGGTGTGCATGATCGTCAGCACCTTGTCGCCGCTGGCCTCGTCGATCGAGTAACCGAGCACGCCGACGAGGTCGCCGGCGACGTAGAGCTCGAACCGGCTCTGTCCGACGTTGTGCACCACCTCGGAGATCTGGTGCAGGATCGATTGCGCCGTCTGCTGTGGCCTCTTCTTACGTCGGACCTGCATGGCGACCTCCTCTCGTTGTGTGACTGCAATCACACTACAGAACCTTTCGGCTACGTAGGCGTAGTTACGTCACGGTTCAGTCACTGTTGACCACCTGTTCGGTGGATGTCTGGGGCGTCTCACAACACGGTGGTCATCCCGCGCTGTGTTGTTCCCGGTTCTGACGCACCGCAACCGCACCCGGTTCCCTCTCGGCGGTGAGGGCGTAGCGTGACCGACAGACCGCTGCGGCGGTCACCCATGAAAATCCACGGGGGCTCTCACGAACCGAGGGCTGAGATGGCGGCAGGCGGCCGCCGACCGAATGAACCTGACCGGGTAATGCCGGCGTAGGGAGATCTGATGTCGAATTCTGCTGTCGTGACCACCGGACCCATCCGTGGGAGTCACAAGAACTATCGCCGCGTCGACGGGATGGACGTGCCCACCCGTCGCGTAGAACTGAGCAACGGCGAACACCTCGACCTGTACGACACGTCCGGCCCGTACACCGAGACCGACCCCGGGATCGACCTCGACCGCGGGCTCGCGCCCGTGCGGGACACCTGGGAGCGGCCCGATCCCGTCGACGGTGCCGCGACCCAATTGGCCTGGGCGCGTGCGGGAATCGTGACACCGGAGATGCGATTCATCGCCGCACGCGAGGGGGTCGAACCCGAGCTGGTGCGATCCGAGGTCGCCCGCGGACGGGCGGTCATCCCGGCCAACCACCGCCATCCCGAGTGCGAACCGATGATCATCGGCAAGGCGTTCGCGGTGAAGGTCAACGCCAACATCGGCAACTCGGCGGTCACCTCGTCGGTGGCCGAGGAGGTCGAGAAGATGGTGTGGGCGACCCGGTGGGGTGCCGACACGATCATGGATCTCTCGACCGGTGACGACATCCACCTCACCCGCGAGTGGATCATGCGCAACTCCCCCGTGCCGGTCGGCACCGTCCCGATCTATCAGGCGCTGGAGAAGTGCAAGGGCGATCCCACCACTCTGACGTGGGAGATGTACCGCGACACCGTGATCGAGCAGGCCGAGCAGGGCGTCGACTACATGACCGTGCACGCGGGTGTCCTGCTGCGTTACGTCCCGCTCACCGCGCGTCGGGTCACCGGCATCGTCTCGCGCGGCGGGTCGATCATGGCCGCGTGGTGTCTCGCGCATCACGAGGAGTCGTTCCTCTACACACACTTCGACGAGCTCTGTGAGATCTTCCGGCGCTACGACATCACCTTCTCCCTCGGTGACGGACTGCGCCCCGGGTCGATCGCCGACGCCAACGACGAGGCGCAGTTCGCCGAGCTCCGCACCCTGGGCGAGCTGACAAAGATCGCGAAATCGCATGGTGTGCAGGTGATGATCGAGGGTCCGGGCCACGTCCCGATGCACAAGATCGTCGAGAACGTCCGCCTCGAGGAGGAGCTGTGCGAGGAGGCCCCGTTCTACACACTCGGGCCGCTCGCGACCGACATCGCGCCCGCCTACGACCACATCACCTCGGCGATCGGTGCCGCGATGATCGCCCAGGCCGGTACCGCGATGCTCTGCTACGTCACGCCGAAAGAGCATCTGGGACTGCCGAACCGAGACGACGTCAAGGTCGGGGTGATCACCTACAAGATCGCCGCGCACGCGGCGGACCTGGCCAAGGAGCACCCCCGTGCGCAGGAACGCGACGACGCCCTGTCGCGGGCCCGGTTCGAGTTCCGGTGGAACGACCAGTTCAACCTGTCTCTCGATCCCGACACCGCCGTCGAGTACCACGACGAGACGCTGCCGGCCGAGCCCGCGAAGACCGCGCACTTCTGCTCGATGTGCGGTCCGAAGTTCTGCTCGATGCGGATCTCGGCGGACGTGCGTCAGTTCGCCGAGGACCACAACCTGCGCACGCAGGCCGACATCGACGCGATGCTGAACGCGGAGATGGACCGCAAGTCCGCGGAGTTCGTGGCGTCGGGCAAGCAGGTCTATCTCGACATCACACCGGCCGTCGGCACCCGGCAGGGATGATGGGGTGATGAAGCTGCTGCCACCCGCCCCGCTGGGACAGACGCCGGTCCGCGCCATGACGATCGCGGGGACCGACTCCGGCGGCGGGGCGGGGGTCGCGGCCGACCTGCGCACGATGGCGTTGGCCGGCGTGCACGGATGCGTGGCCGTGACCGCGGTGACCGTGCAGAACACCCTCGGTGTCTCCGGCGTCCACACCATCCCGCCGGAGACGGTCGCCGGTCAGATCCGGACCGTCGTCACCGACATCGGCATCGGGGCCGCGAAGACCGGGATGCTCGCGACCGGCGCGATCATCGATGCGATCGTCGACGTGGCCGCCGAGGTGGGGATCGGTCGGGACCGTCCGATCCCGCTGGTGGTCGACCCGGTCTGCGCGTCCATGCACGGCCACCAACTGCTCGCCACCGAGGCGATGGACTCACTACGGGAGCGGCTCATCCCGATCGCCACCGTCGTCACGCCGAACCTCGACGAGGTCGCGTTGATCACCGGCATCACCGTCGTCGACGAGGACACCCAGCGTGCCGCCGCGATCGAACTGCACGCGATGGGCGCGCAGTGGGCGCTGGTCAAGGGCGGGCACCTGCGCTCGAGCCCGTTCAGTCCCGATCTGCTCTACGACGGCGAGACGTTCCTCGAACTCGACCACGAGCGCATCGACACCCCGCACGATCACGGCGCCGGCGACACCCTGGCCTCGGCCATGTGTTGTGCTCTCGCGCACGGGTTGTCGGTGCCGGACGCCCTGCGGTTCGCCAAGGACTGGGTCACCGAGTCGATACGCTGGTCCTACCCGCTGGGCGCGGGCCATGGTCCGGTCAACCCGCTGTGGCGGGTCTCCGGACCGTTACCCGATTGACCCGCCAGTTGGGCACGTACGACACGCAGTTGGGCACGTACGACCGTCAGTTGGGCATCATGTGCCCAATCAGTGGTCGTACGTGCCCAACTGGCGTACGCAGGTGCACGCTCGGCGGTTGTGTCAGGCGTCGCGCTTCTTGGTGAAGAAGACCCCGAGACCGAAGATGATCAGCGAGATGACCGCGAAGTAGGCGATCGATCCGTATGCGTTCCACGGGAAGTCGATCGACGTGTCGCGCTCGGTGAGGAACCGCGCGGCGTTGTTGAACGGCAGGTACGGGCTCACCGCGTCGCCGAACTTCGGGATGATGCCGATGATCCCCTCGAGGGCCAGCGTCCAGATGAGCAGCACGACGATGGCGCCGGCGGTCTGGCGGACGATCGCGCCGATCCCCAGACCGATCAGGATGCACAGCAGCGTGTACACCGGGATACCCCAGTACTGACGGATTGCGTCGGAACCGACGAGGTCCATGTTGTTGCCCGACAACACCTTGCCCAGCAGCAGGGCCACGATCCCGAGGACCAGCGTGACGACGACCGAGAGTCCGCCGTAGATCACGGCTTTCGCGCCCAGGACGACCTCGCGACGCGGGATGGCCTGGTAGGTGGTCCGGATGGTGCCGAATCGGAACTCGCTGGTGACGGCCAGCACGGCCATGATCATCAGCACGATCACACCGATCTGGCTGACGCCGGTGGTGTAGTCGGAGGCGTAGATGTTCTCCGAGTCGTCGCCGGATGCGAAGGCGCCGATCAGGACGCTGAACAGGATCGCGAGCAGGGCGACGATGGCGACGCACCAGTACGGCGACTTGGTGCTGAGCAGCTTGATGCGCTCGGCGTTGAGGGCGTTGACCATCATTGCGGTCCTCCGTGGTTCGGGTGGTTGGCACCATGCGGTCCGGGGGCGTTCGACGGCTGACCCGCAGGCCCACCCGAATTGCCGTGGTACTGAACCGATCCCGCGGTGAGCGTCATGAACACCTCCTCCAGGGATGCCGTGCTGCCGGACAGTTCGTGCAGCGCGATGGCGTTGGCGGCGGCGATGTCGCCGACCTGGTCGGTGGTCACGTCGAGCAGGCTGAGCGCGGGTGAGCCGTCGGCGGCCGGGGTCGCCCGGAGCCCGGCACGGGTCAGCGCCTCGTGCAGCTGCGCCAGCTGCGGACTGCGCACGGTCACGGTGCGCTGGGCCTGGCTGGTGAACTCTTTGACCGAGCAGTCGGCGATGAGCCGACCCTGGCCGATGACCACGAGGTGCTCGGCGGTCAGCGACATCTCGGTGAGCAGGTGGCTCGACACCAGGACCGTGCGTCCCTGCGCGGCGAGTGCGCGCATGAACTTTCGGATCCAGACGATGCCCTCGGGGTCGAGGCCGTTGACCGGCTCGTCGAACAGCAGCACGCCCGGGTCGCCCAGCAGGGCGCCGGCGAGACCGAGTCGCTGGGACATGCCCAGCGAGAACCCGCCCGCCTTCTTGCCTGCGACAGCGCTGAGGCCGACGTCCTCGAGGACCTGGTCGACCCGGGTCGTGGGGATGCCGTTGGACGCGGCCATCCAGCGCAGATGCGAGCGCGCCGAGCGGTTGGGGTGCACCCACTTGGCGTCGAGCAACGCACCGACCTGCCGGAGCGGGTCCTTCAGCGAGCGGTAGTCCTGCCCGTTGATGGTCGCCCGGCCCGCGGTGGGGTTGTCGAGTCCGAGCATCATGCGCATGGTCGTGGACTTGCCCGCACCGTTGGGTCCGAGGAAGCCGGTGACCATGCCTGGCTTCACACCGAAGGTCAGATTGTCGACCGCACGGGTCGGCCCGTATGTCTTGGTCAATCCTTCAACATTGATCACCCATCGGACTATGCCAGGGATGTCCGGTCCGATGGATCAGCCGATGGATTGACTTTGCACGCCCCGGCGTCTCGACCGAAGGGTGGACGTCAGTCCCGCGCGGGTGACGAGGCCTGGGCCCAGAACCGTCTGGGGATGCGTCCCGCGCCGCGAGCGAGGCGGCCGGCGTACACCGCCGCCGACATCGCCGACGCCATCCTCACGGGGTCATCGGCCCGGTTGACCGCCGACGCCAGCAGCACGCCGTCGCAGCCGAGTTCCATGGCCAACGCCGCGTCGCTGGCGGTGCCGACACCGGCGTCGAGGATGATCGGCACCGTCGCCGAGGCCACGATCATCTCCAGGTTGTGCGGGTTGGAGATGCCCAGTCCGGTACCGATCGGCGACCCCAGCGGCATCACCGCCGCGACCCCGGAGTCCCGGAGTCGGGCCGCGAGTATCGGGTCGTCGTTGGTGTAGGCGAGGACGACGAACCCGTCGTCGACGAGGGTCACCGCCGCGTCGAGCAGTTCGATCGGATCCGGCAGCAGGGTGCGGTCGTCGCCGGCGATCTCGAGCTTGATCAGATCGGTCTCGAGCGCCTCGCGGGCGAGCTGCGCGGTCAGTGTCGCCTCGGACGCGGTCCGACACCCCGCGGTGTTCGGCAGCACGTCGATGTCCAGGCGGCGCAACAGATCCACCACCCCCTGCCCGCCGCCGGCATCCGCCCGGCGCATCGCGACGGTGGTGAGTTCGGTGCCCGAGGCGACCAGTGCGCGTTCGAGGACGTCGAGGTTGGCCGCGCCCCCGGTACCCATGATCAGCCGGGACCGGTAGACACGCGATCCGATCCGCAGCCCCTCGGCGACAACGTCTTCGGGCGCTGACACCGGCTCAACCACCCTGCACCGCGGTGAGGATGTCGATGCGCGCCCCGTCGGCGAGTGGGGCGTTCCAGCTGCCTCGATGATGCACCGCCCCGTCGACGGCGATCGCGATCCCCCGGTCCGGGAGTCCGAGAAGATCCAGCAGGGCGGAGGCCGTCGTGCCGTCGGCCACCTCCTTCTCGTCGCCGTTTACCTCGATGATGATCGTCATGTGAACCTCCTCGGGTCCAACGTCGCGGACCATCGGGGGTCCACGGTGTCGTCGAGATGGTCGACGACCAACTCAGCGGTGATGGGCGCCAGCATGATCCCGTTGCGACCGTGTCCGGCGGCGAGCACGGTCCGCTCGTCGAGTCGGCCGATCAGGGGTAACGCGTCCGGGGTCACCGGTCGCATCCCGCCGCCGACCTCACTCACGCGGTACTCGGCGAGTCCGGGCATCACCTCGATGGCGTCGGTGAGCAGATCGGCCACGCCACCGGCGCGGGGTTCGGGATCGGTCTCGACACCCACCTCGTACTGCGTCGCCCCGACCACGACGCCGTCGGCCCGCGGCACGAGGTAGACCAGTCGCCCGCGCCAGCGCGCGCGGATGACGTTGTCCGGTGGGGGCGGTGCGGTCGGCGGCCTGCGCAGCCGAAGGATCTCGCCCTTCTCGGCCCGGATGGCGGCGGGTGGCCACAGTCGGCCCGCACCGACACCCGCGGCGACGACCACCTGGTCCGCGTCGAGGTCATCGAGGTCGGTCACGTGGCGCGTGCGTGTGGTGACGCCCACCTGGGTCGCGGCCGTGCGCAGTGCCCGCAGCAGCGCACGATTGTCGACCGCACCCTCGCCCGGGGCGAGGTAGCCTCCGCGCACCGAGCTGCCCAGCCCCGGCGACACCGACCGGATGTCCCTGCCGCGCAACGGTTTCATCGCGAGACCGCGGCTGAGGAGATAGTCGGCCCGGGTGGCCAGTTCGTGGGCGTCAGCGGTGTCGGCGGCGACCAGCACCGTGTCGGTGGCGACCACGATCGTCGGATCGGCCAGCGCCGTCAGCAGGTCGGGCCACCTCCGGGCCGAGGCGCGGGCGAGGTCCAGCGCGGTGTCCTCGCCCGGTCGGGCCTCGCCCATGCAGCCCAGCATCCCGCCGGCCACCCAGGACGCCGATTCGGCCGGATCACGCTCATAGATGGTTGTGTCCCAACCCTTTCGGGCGGCTTGCCAGGCGATCATGGATCCGATGACCCCGCCGCCGACCACTGCCAGCGTTCGTCCCATCGACTGCTCACCTCGTTCCTACGCCGGCATTACCCGGATCAGGTGTGACGGTCAGCGACATATCGGTCGCACTCTCAGCCCGGCGATCTCCCGGGCCCCCGCGTGTGTGGGGTCCAGCCTACCGCCCTGCACGGAACCTCTCCGGCGAGCCGAGCCCCGGCGCCACTAGATTGGCCACCGTGGATCCCCGAGATCGTTTGTCCGAGGCCCGGCTCTATCTGTGCACCGATGCGCGACGTGAACGCGGAGACCTGCTCGCCTTCGTCGACGAGGTGCTGGCCGGCGGCGTGGACATCGTGCAGTTGCGCGACAAGGGGTCGCCGGGCGAGGTCGAGTTCGGCGTTCTCGAGGCCGCCCGGGAGCTCGACCTGCTGGCAGCGCTGCGGGAGGTCACCACCCGTCACGGCGCCCTGCTGGCGGTCAACGACCGCGCCGACATCGCCGCGATCGCCCACGCCGACGTGCTGCATCTCGGTCAGGACGACCTGCCGCCCGCCGCGGCGCGCCGCATCGTCGGTGCCGACGTGGTCATCGGTCGATCGACCCATGACGACGCCCAGGCCCACGCCGCCGACGCCGATCCCGACGTCGACTACTTCTGCACCGGACCGTGCTGGTCGACGCCCACCAAACCGGGACGTCCCGCCGCCGGGCTCGGGCTCGTGAACGCCGTCGCGGGCCGGACGACCCGAGCTCCGTGGTTCGCCATCGGGGGGATCGACGCGGCGCGTCTGCCGGAGGTCCTCGCGGCCGGCGCGGAACGCATCGTCGTGGTGCGGGCACTGACGCACGCGACGGACCCACGCGCCGCCGCAGCCGCTCTGCGGAAACAGATCACAGCAAACTAACGATGTCATGAAGGTGAATTGAGAACGGTTGCCACAGCACGCTCGTCGGGCTTACGCTCGACCCGCCATGACGCGCCTGAACGTAGTAACCCGCCGCAGCGGGGTCTGAACCGACCGACCCCCCGCTGCGGGTCGTCGCGCCTGTTCGTTGGTCACTTCTCTCCTCTCGGAAAGACCACGTCATGAATCCAGCACCACACGCCTCCGACACCGTCGAGCGTTCCCGGCCCACGTCATCCGATCCGGCCGAGGCCCATTTCCGTTCTCCCCTGCCCCGCGGCCTGCGCGATGTCGCACACGCTCTGAGCTGGGACAACTTCTACGCCACATATGCCTGCGCCGGCGGCATCCGACTCGGTAGCTGGTCCGCGACGCCCGGTCGCGGGGGTCTCACCGACTACCAGGCCACCATCGCCGTCGGCGACCGCATCTGGTCGTTGCGGGAGTCGTCGACCGGTCCGATCGGCGCGGTCACCGCCATGCTGCACGCGCTGGGCACACCGATCGAGATCGTCAGCCTGCACCACCAGCGGACCGTTGACGGTTACGCCGGCTTCGTCCTGTGCGACGTCCGCGGCATCTCGAGTTGGGGCCTCGGCGTCGACGAGACGTCCGAGGCGGCGTACGCCAAGGCCATGATCTCGGCCGTCAACCGCTTCGGCTGACGCGCGAGCGGTTCCTACAGTCGGCCGAGGGCGGACCGGAGCGTCGGCCAGCTGCGCGCGAATGCGGGATGCAGCGGCAGCTCGTCGACGGCGTGTTCGCCGACCCAGCGCAGCTCGGTCGACTCCACGTTCGCGACGGTGTCCACCGGGGTGTCGACGTCGGCGATGACGGTCGTGTAGGTCCAGCCGCTCTGAGCCTCGTGGGTGACCAGCGTGTCGCGGACGGTCAGCATCGCGGCGACGATGCCGGCCTCCTCGTCGGCCTCACGCATCGCGGTGTCCTCGGCGGTCTCGTGCGAGTCACGTGCTCCACCGGGCAGAGCCCACGTCCCACCCTGATGGCTCCACAACGCGCGGTGCTGCAACAGGATCCCCGTGGTGCCGTCCGCCAACGGTGCGCGCAGCAGCAGCCCGGCCGCGCCGTGGCGACCCCAGTACCGAGCACCGTCGGGGTCGAACACCCAACCGTCACCGTCTCCCCGCACCGCGCGTCCACCTCCACCACTCACCGCGCCCCGGCATGCCACCAACGACCGCCCTTCCCCGCAACCGTACGCAAACGGCAACAGACCACGGTGATCCCATGTCGGGATTAGAGTCGAAAGCGGCAGTCGTGAAGATGTGCCCGCGGAGGCAGAACCCGTGGGCGCACCCACGGATCGGGTAGTAGAAGGGACCTCGTCAGTGACCGGCGAAGCGGCGTCCGTGCGCTCCCGACTGACCCGTGGGACGACGACCATCCCGCGACCGATGTTGCGGCGCTCCGACCCCCGACCCGACCGCCGCGGTCCCCTGGGCCGCCGCGGGGCTCGTGCCGAGCGTCGTGAGTTGCTCACCTACGCCCGCGACCGCGCGCAGTCCCCGCTGTCGTCGCTGCGGCATCTGGCCGGGACGAGTCCGGGCAAGCTGTTCATCATCGCGGCCGTCCTGTTCATCGGCGCGATCGCGACCGGGTGGTACTCCTCGATCAGCCTGGACAACCGCACCTCCGCCCTGCAGCAGACCATTTCCGACACCGAGCCCATCGCCGAGTCGTCGCAGATCCTCTACAGCAACCTGTCCATCGCGGACGCGTCGGCGAACGCTGCGTTCATCTCCGGCGGTCTCGAGCCCGCCGCGGTGCGCAGTCGCTACTCCACCGCGGTCGCCACCGCCGCGCAGGCGTTGATCCAGGCGGCGAGCGGTACCGCCGAGGAGAACATGGACGTCCGGGCCGACCTGGACACCCTGGCCGAACGCCTGCCCGTCTACACCGGGTTGATCGAGTCGGCGCGGACCAACAACCGGCTCGGGAACCCGGTGGGATCGGCCTACCTCGGTGAGGCGTCGAATCTGATGCAGACGACGATCCTGCCCGCGGCCGAGCGGTTGTACACGGCGCGGTCGCGGGCGATCAGCGATCCCCAGAACCGGTTCACCAGCCCGCCGTGGGGTGTCTACGCCGCGCTGACGATCCTGCTGCTCGCGTTCGTCGGCGCCCACTACTACCTGGCCCGTCGTACCCGACGCCGGTTGAACCTGGGCATGTTGCTGGCCATCGGCGCGATCGTCATCGCGCTGCTGTGGGTGCTCGTGGGCAGCCTGCTGTCGGTGTCGTCGACCAACAGCGCCGAGACCCGCGGGGCTCAGCCGCTGCGGGAGCTGACCTCGGCCCGCATCCAGGCGCAGCAGGCGCGCTCGGCGGAGACGCTGTCGCTGGCCCGGCGTGGCGACCGGGGGCTCCTCGAGTCCCAGTTCACCGACGCCGGCGGCAAGATCCGGACCACCCTGACCGCCTATCTCGACGACAACGACGACGCCGATGCCGACGCGGCGGTCCGCCGGGCCCAGACCGCGCTCTCGGCGTGGGCCGACGCCCATGCGGCCACCGTCGAGCGGACCAACGCCGGCGACTTCAACGGCGCGACGGCGATGGCCGTGGGCGACAACCCCGACGGTGCGGCCGCCGCCTACACGCAGCTCGACGCCGCGCTCGTCGACGGCATCACCACCACCAGGACCACCTTCCGCGACGACATCAACACCGCCCGGGTGGTCATCGGCTACGCGGGCAGCGGTGCGCTCATCCTCGGTCTGATCGCGGCCGCGACCAGCGCACTCGGCATGGTGCCGCGGATCCGGGAGTACCGATGACCCGCGGGCCGACAAGACGCGCCGGCGTGTTCGCGGTGATCCTGGCGCTGGTGGCGCTCGGTGTCACGAGCTGCCTCAACGTCCCCGCGCCGGCCGACGAGGCGCCGTCGGCGAGTGCCATCGCGCCCACCCCGCCCGGCCTGACGGTGAACGCGCCGGTCGAGTCGCCGCCGAACCAGAACACCTGCGACGCGACCGCGAGCCTGCGGCCGGGACCGCTCCCACCGGTCGCGCGGATGCCACGCGGGTCGGCGATGGACGCGATCTTCGCGCGGGGCCGGTTGATCGTCGGACTCGACATCGGGTCGAACCTGTTCAGCTTCCGCGACCCGATCAGCGGTGACATCGAGGGTTTCGACGTCGACATCGCCAAGGAGATCGCGCGGGCCATCTTCGGCGACCCCGAACGCATCGAGTACCGCATCCTCAACTCCAACGAGCGGATCAGCGCGCTGCAGAACCGCGAGGTCGACGTGGTGGTCAAGACGCTGAGCATCACCTGCGACCGCGCCAAGGACATCGCCTTCTCGACGGTGTACTACGAGGCGTCGCAACGGATCCTGTCGCTGCGCAGCTCACCGATCAGCAACGCCAACGACCTCGCGGGCAAGCGCGTGTGCGCGGCGCGCGGCACCACCTCCATCGGCCGGCTGCAGCAGCGGGTGCCCAGCGTGCGGATGTCGACGGTGAGCACCTGGGCCGACTGCCTGGTCGTGCTGCAGCAGGGGGCGGTCGACGCGGTGTCCACCGACGACGCGATCCTGGCCGGTCTGGCCACCCAGGACCCGTACGTCCACGTGGTCGGGGCGAGCCTCGGCGAGGAGCCGTACGGCATCGGCGTCAACCTCGAACAACCCGATCTGGTGCGCTTCGTCAACGGCGTCCTGGACAAGATCCGCGCCGACGGCACCTGGTACGAGATCTACAATCGGTGGCTCTCCATCCTGGGCCCGATCTACTACCCGCCCCAACCGACCTACCGCGACTGACGAGGGGGTGACGACGAGCGATGACCGATCGAGACGACGACCGCGACGACGGTGACGGCTCGGTGTCCACCCGAGCGGTGACCCGCGCCGATCTCGGTGTCGATGCCCCGGATGCGGCCACGTCGGCCGACGACGAGCACGACCGGCGCACGGACGAGGGTTCGGCCGGGGACGATGTCGAGGTCGCGACGCAGGCCGCAGTACCCGATGTCGCGACGCAGGCCGCAGTACCCGATGTCGCGACGCAGGCCGCCGTGCCCGATGTCGCCACGCAGGCGGTCGCCTCACCGGACGCCGACCCGTCGAGCTCGGCGACGACCGACGAGACCGGTACCCGGATGGCTCCCCCGCTGCACAAGGTGACCGGTCGCCGGAAGCGGAAGAAGCGACGCCTCGGCGTCGGACTGGTCGAGGTCGCGTGGGTTCGTGACATCGAGCCCGAGGACGCGGTGATGACCGATCCCGTCATCCCGGAGAGCAAACGGGACTGCTGGCAGTGCGGTCGGGCGATCGGTCGGTCCTCGGGCCCCGACGCCGGCCCGCTGACCGGCGACTGTCCGCACTGCGGTGCGCACTACTCGTTCGTGCCGGGTCTGGCGCCGGGGACCATCGTCGCCGACCAGTACGAGATCACCGGCGCGATCGCGCACGGCGGACTCGGATGGATCTACCTCGCCTTCGACCGCAACGTCTCCGATCGTGCGGTCGTGCTCAAGGGCCTGCTGAACTCGAAAGATGCGGAAGCGCAGGCGGTTGCGTTCGCCGAGCGTCAGTTCCTCGCGTCGGTGTCGCACCCCAACATCGTCAAGATCTTCAACTTCGTCGAACACCACGACGTGAGCGGGTCGACGTTCGGCTACATCGTGATGGAGTACGTCGGCGGCGCGACGCTCAAGAGCCTCACCACGGTCGACGGCGATTCGTCGCATCGGACCCATCTCCCCGTCGAGCAGGCGATCGCCTACCTGCTCGAGGTGATGCCCGCGCTCGCCTACCTTCATTCGATCGGACTGGTGTTCAACGACATCAAGCCGGAGAACATCATGATCGGCGGCGACGAGGTGAAGCTGATCGACCTCGGTGCCGTCTCCCCCATCAACGGGTACGGCCACCTGTACGGCACCCCGGGTTTCCAGGCGCCGGAGATCGTCAAGACCGGTCCGCAGATCGCCACCGACGTCTACAGCATCGGCCGCACGCTGGCCGTGCTGACCGTGCCGATGCCGATGGAGAACGGCCGCTACGTCGACGGGCTGCCAGGCGTCGACGCGTCGAAGGTGTTGGCCGACAACGAGTCCTTCCGACGGTTGCTGCAGCGCGCCACCGATCCTGACCCGGAACACCGCTTCGCCTCCGCCGAGGAGATGACCACCCAGATGGTCAACGTCCTGCGCGAGACCGTCGCGCGGACGACCGGCGTGCCCCGCCCGGCGCTGTCATCGGTGTTCACCCCGCAGCGCACCACGTTCGGCACCGACCTGCTCCTCGGACCGGTCGACGGCTTCTTCGACCCGATCAACTCCGAGACGTTCCTCGACCCGGACGACATCGCCGCCGCACTGCCGGTGCCGCTCGTCGATCAGCTCGATCCCGCTGCCGGACTGCTCAACTCGGCCCAGCTGTCGGAACCGAACCAGACGCTCGACACGATCCGGTCGGCCAAGCAGGACGGCTTGTCGTCGCTGATCGGCACCGACCCGTCCGACGATCACCCGTCCCTCGAGGTCGACCTGGCCGAGGCCCGCGCCTACATCGAACTCGGTGACGTCGACACCGCGCTCGGTCTGCTCGACATCACATCGCGCCACCACCAGCATTCGTGGCGCATCGAGTGGTTCCTCGGCATCTGTGCGCTGATGAACTCCGAACCCGAACTGGCGCATGAACGTTTCGCGTCGGTGCTGATCGCCATGCCGGGCGAGGTGGCCCCCAAGCTGGCCGTCGCCGCGACCGCGGAGCTGATCGGCCGGTGGTTGCGACGCGAGGCGGGTGAGTCCGCCGAGCGGGACACGTCGATCACGCGGTGGAACGCGGTGGCGCTGCGGGAGTACACAGCGCTGTGGCAGACCGACCGCGGTATCGTCACCGCCGCATTCGGGGTCGCCCGGATGCGTTTCACCGCAGGCGATGTCGAGGCGACGGTGAAGGCCCTCGACGATGTCCCCGCCACCAGCAGGCACTTCAACACCGCCTCGTGCACCGCGGTGTTGGCGCTGGTGCACGGTCGCGAACCGGAGCAGGTGACCGGCGAGCAGATCCGCGAGGCCGCTCGCCGGCTGTCGGCGATGCCCGAGACCGAACCGCGTAAGCCGCGGTTGTCGATCATGGTGTTGGGGACCGCGCTCGGGTGGCTCGGCGTGAATCCCGACCGCGCGTCGGACAACATCTCGCTGCTCGGGTTCCCGTTCACCGAGCACGGATTGCGCGCCGGGCTGGAGCGGTCGCTGCGCCGCCTCGCACGCGCCACCGTCGACCGAGAACAGCGTTTCAACCTGATCGACCTGGCCAACCTCATCCGCCCGCACACGCTGTTCTGACCCCCGAGCGTGCGGTGACGGCGGGGTCAGCCGGCTCCGCCTCCGCCGAGCGTGCCGAAACCGCGCACCCACCGTGCCGAAACCGCCTTCCCACCCCGCGTGACGGCCCGCTCGGCAGGTATTTACGGCCCGCTCGGCAGGTATTTACGGCCCGCTCGGCGGGTGATTACGGCACGGTCGGCGGTCAGTTGACGAGTGCGGCGGCCTTGCGGGCGATGGCCAGCTCTTCGTTGGTGGGGACCACCAGCACTGCGATCTCGCTGTCGTCGGTCGAGATCCGCCGGGCGTCGCGTGAGCGCGCGGTGTTGGCGTCGTCGTCGACGACGATGCCGAATCGTTCGAGACCTGCCAATCCATCTCGCCGCACGGTCGGGGCGTTCTCGCCGACGCCGGCGGTGAAGACGATCGCGTCCACCCGCCCGAGATCCACCAGGTACGCACCGATGTAGCGACGCAGACGGTGGATGTAGACGTCGTAGGCCAGGGTCGCGGCCTCGTCGCCGTCGTCCACCATCGACGTGATGGTGCGGAAATCGTTCTCCCCGCACAACCCCTTGAGGCCGGACGACTTGTTGAGCATGGTGTCGATGGCGTCGACATCCATGTCTGCCACGCGACGCAGATACATCACGATCGCGGGATCGATGTCGCCGCTGCGGGTTCCCATGACCAGTCCCTCGAGCGGCGTCAGCCCCATCGAGGTGTCGACGGCGCGCCCACCCCGGACCGCCGATGCCGACGCGCCGTTGCCCAGGTGCAGCACGATCAGGTTGACGTCGGCCGGATCCCGGTCGAGGAACTCCGCGGCCGCACCGCTCACGTACTCGTGTGAGGTGCCGTGGAATCCGTACCGCCGGATGTTGTGACGCTCGGCGACCTCGTGGTCGATGGCATAGGTGGCGCTGTGCGGCGGGAGGTCGTGGAAGAAGGCGGTGTCGAACACGCACACCGCGGGGACGTCCGGCAGCAACTCCCGGATGGCCTCGATTCCGATCAGGTTCACCGGATTGTGCAGCGGGGCAAGGCTCGACAGGCGATCGACCTCGGCGATGACCTCGTCGCTCACCAGGACCGGCTCGCTGAAGCTCTTGCCGCCGTGTACGACGCGGTGCCCCACCGCCAGGAGGTCGCTGGTGCGCAGATCGGTGCCGCACTCGTCGAACAGGTGCAGGGCGCGCTGCAGTGCCTCGCGGTGATCGGCGATGGCACCGGTGACGGTCTGCGTCTGGCCGTTCTGCGTGTGTTCGACCGAGGCGTCGTGGTCGCCGATCCGCTCGACGATCCCGGACGCGATCACCTCGCCGGAGTCCGGGTGCACCAATTGGTACTTCAGGGACGACGATCCCGAGTTGAGGACGAGGACCGCACCGGACGCCGTGCCCGTGGGCACCGTGTCGCCACCGCTCATGACTGCAGCGCCTGGGCCTGGATCGCGGTGATCGCGACGGTGTTGACGATGTCGGAGACGAGCGCCCCACGCGACAGGTCGTTGATGGGCTTGCGCAACCCCTGCAGGACCGGGCCGATCGCGACCGCAGATGCGCTGCGCTGCACCGCCTTGTACGTGTTGTTGCCGGTGTTGAGGTCCGGGAAGACCAGCACCGTCGCCTGGCCCGCGACCTTCGAGTCCGGCATCTTGCTCTGCGCCACCGAGGGTTCCACCGCGGCGTCGTATTGGATCGGCCCCTCCACCAACAGCTCCGGGGCCCGTTCACGCACCAGTTCGGTGGCGGTGCGGACCTTGTCCACGTCGGCACCGGAGCCGGATTCGCCGGTCGAGTACGAGAGCAGCGCGACCCGCGCCTCGATCCCGAACTGTTCGGCCGTGGCCGCCGACGAGATGGCGATGTCGGCGAGCTGCTCGGACGTCGGATCCGGCACGATCGCGCAATCACCATAGGCGAGAACACGATCGGCCAGACACATGAAGAACACGCTCGACACCGTGGAGACGCCGTCGAGGGTCTTGATGATCTCGAACGCGGGGCGGATGGTGTGTGCGGTGGTGTGGGTCGCGCCGGACACCATCCCGTCGACGAGCCCCTCGTGCACCATCATGGTGCCGAAGTAGGAGACGTCACCCATCACCTGTCGTGCCCGGGCGAGGTCCATCCCCTTGTGCTTGCGGAGCTCGGTGTAGGTCGTCGCGAACGACTCGAGGTGCTCGGAGTCGCGCGGGTCGATGACGTGTGCGGCGTCGAGGTCGACGCCGAGCTCCTGGGCCCGCGAGTGCACGGCGTCGATGTTGCCGAGCAGCGTCAGGTCCGCGACACCGCGTCGGAGCAGACGTCCGGCCGCACGCAGGATGCGGTCGTCCTCGCCCTCCGGCAACACGATGCGTTGGCGGTCCGACTTCGCCTGCGCGATGAGCTGGTATTCGAACATCTGCGGCGTCACCACGGTCGGCGCCGACAGCCGCAGCCGTTCGAGCAGCGACGCCGAGTCGACGTGTTCCTCCATCAGGGTGAGCGCGGCATCGATCTTGCGGACCGACTCGACGCCGACCCGGCCGCGTGCCAGTGCCGCGGCCCGCGCGGTCTCGTAGGTGCCCTGCTCGCACGAGATGATCGGCAGCGCCGGTTTGAGGCCCTCGACGAGCGACTCGATCATCGGGTGCGGACGGATCCCGCCGTTCATGATGATCCCCGACAACTTCGGGAAGCCCTGTGCCGCATTGGCGGTCACCAGCGCGAGCAGGACGTCGGAGCGATCGGCCGGGGTGATCACCGCGACACCGTCGGTGAGGCGTTCGAGGATGTGTTCGGCGGTCATGCCGCCGACCATCACGCTCATCGCCTCGCGGTCGAGCAGCTCCGGGTCGCCGCTGAACAGCTCACCGTCGAGCGCGGTCATCAGCTCCGCCATCGTCGGCGACACCAACACCGGATCCTCCGGCAACGACCACGCCGGGAGTCCGGTCGTCTCCAGGATGTCCTTGACCGCCTCGAGTTGGTCGGGGTCGCACCGGTTGGCGATGAGGGCGACGGCCTGTGCGTGCGCACCCTTGATCTCGGTGAGGCACAGCTCGGCCAGCGCCAGTACCTCCTCGGGGGTGCGCTCGGCGGCCTTGAGCGCGAGCACCATCGGGGTACCGAGGTTCGCGGCGATCCGCGCGTTGAAGCTGAGTTCCGACGGGCTGGCGACGTCAGTGAAGTCCGACCCGATCACCAGCACCGAGTCGCACTGCTCCTCGACGGTGTGGAAGCGGTCGACGATCTCGGCGAGCGTCGCCTCGGGATCACCGTGGACCTGCTCATAGGTCACACCGATGCAGTCCTCGTAGGACAGGTCCACCGAGTCGTGCTCGATCAGCAGATCGAGGATGTAGTCGCGCTCGCCGGCCGCGGCCCGCGAGATGGGGCGGAACACACCGATGCGTCCACCGGTGGCGGCGAGCAGATGCAGCGTGCCCAGCGCGATGGTGGATTTACCGGTGTCACCCTCCGGCGACGCGATGTAGATGCTGCTCGAGGTCGGACTCCCTGCACCCATGTCCCCGAGCGTAGTGGGCGCGGGTCAGTTGTCGTCGCCCCGGATCTGTCCGGGACCGTCGCGCTTGGCCCGGTAGAGCCGCGCGTCGGCGCGATCGAAACAGCCGATGACGGTCTCGGTTGCCCGCAGCGCGGCGAAGCCCGCGGAGAAGGTCTGAGAGTCGGGGACGACCGCGCCCATCGCACGCAGCACGGTGTGAGCCTGCGACGCGCGTGGACCGGCCAGTGCCAACGCGAACTCCTCGCCACCCCATCGCGAGAACAACGCACCGGTGCCCGCCACCTCCGACGCCGCCGTCGCGAACTCCACCAGCAGCTGATCGCCGGCGGGGTGCCCGTGGGAGTCGTTGTACGCCTTGAACTGGTCGAGATCGAGGATGGCCAGCACCAGCGGCGAGTCGGTGCGCGACGACGGCGCGTCGAGCTCGGTCAGGCGCTCGAGCCACCCCCGTCGGTTGAGCAGACCGGTCAGCGGATCGGTGACCGCGGCGGCGAGCAGACGGTCCTCGGCCAGGCGGCGCTCGGTGGTGTCGTGGATGACCGCCATCGTCCAGGCTCGTCCACCCGGCCCCGACACCGCGCTCACCGAGACCCACCCCCAGCGAACGGTGCCGTCGGGGTGGACGTACCGCTTCTCGATCCGTAGGTCGTCACCCCTAGCGCGCGCCTGGGCCATCAACCCCTCGACCGCCGCGTGTTGGTCGAGATCGTCGGGGTGGGTGAACTCGCGCGACGACCGGCCCGCGATCTGCGGCCACGACCGCCCGACCATCGCGCAGTAGGCCGCGTTGGCGGCCCGCAGCAGGCCGTCCTCGTCGGCGAGTCCGATGGGGACGGTGCTGGCGTCGAACATGACCCGGAACCATCCGTCATCGACCCCGTCGAAGGTGGTGGCATCGATCACGTGTTCATTGTCCACCGCCGGCGAGAACGCGGTCACCGGAACGCGTCGCCCACAGCGATCGGCGCAGTCACTCCATCGGGTACGGGTGCTCGGCGTCGGATTCGTAGCAGATGGCGAACGGCTTGTTGGTGATGAAGAGAAACGTGACGTCGTTGTCGGCGGTGGCCCCGTGTTCCATCCACCCGCCCTCCGGGAACCAGACGAAGTTCCCGGGGCCGTATTCGCCCTCGTGGGTTTTGAGGACGCCGTCGAGAACGAACATCCCGTGCGCACAGGGATGGGTGTGCCAGGTGTTGGTGAATCCGGCCGCATAGCGGAGCATCATCACCTGCATGCCTGTGTCGGAATCGGCGAACAGCGACTTGAACGGTATCTGCGCGCCGATCTGCTCGACGGCCAAGGTCTCCCACGCCATCCTGCTGGTGTCGGCGACCTCGAGGGTCACGAGATTGGACGGGACTGTCATGGCGGTCTCCTCGATGTCGGGATGTCTCGACAACGTTATGCTGCAATCCATTTCGGACTGGTTGCCGCGAGAATACGACTGAGTTGCACGCCGATCGGGACGGGCACGGTGTGTGTCCGTCCCGATCGCGTGTGCGACGTGCGTCAGGTCAGCTTGTAGACCGTCTGACCGCCGACCGTCGTCGCGGTGTAGTTCGCCGCGACCCAGGTGGAGATCTCCGAGGCGCTCGAGCTCGAGCTGCCCGGCCCACCGCCCTGTCCGCCACCGATGTAGTAGCCGATCTTGCCGTCCTGCACGTACTGGATGAACTGCGCCAGCGTCGGGGTGGGGTCGCCACTCCACCCGCCGATCGCCATCACCGACGTGCCGCTGGCGATCTCGATCCCCGAGGCCGACTGCGAACCGTTGGTCGCCGCCGCCCACTTCGTGGTGGTCGCCTTGAGCAACGCGGTCAGCTCACTGCTGGTGGACTGGCCGCCCATGCCGCCGCCACCGCCGGTGCGGGCCGTGGCCTGACCGGAGGTCGACGTCGATGCCTGACCGGGGGTACCGGTCGGAGCCGTTCCGCCCGTGGGAGCAGTGCCGGTCGGAGCCGTTGCACCCGTGGGGGCCGTGCCGGTCGAGGTCGAGCCCTGCGCGCCTGCGGTTCCGCCGGGACGGTTGCCACCCATGCCGCCGCCGGGTCCGCCGCCCATCCCCATGCCGCCCGAGGAGTCGGACGTCTGGACCGCGGTCGGGATCGACCCGGTGTGCGCGGTGGCGGAGGTGGCGATGCCGAAGGCTGCGGTGGAGCCGAATCCGGCCAGTGCGCCGACGATCACGGCGGCGGCGACGGCCTTGCGGAAACCGAGACGTCCGCCGACGAGGATCACCAGGATGGCGAGGACGGCCACCGCACCGATCAGCCAGCGGGTCCACACGGGACCGAAGTCGGCGCGGTTCAGCAGGACGATCGACCAGCCCACGGCCAGCGCGATCATCGCGCTCATCCCGATCCGTCCGTCCCAGCGGTGCCGCAGGTTCCAGGCGAACACCGATCCGAGACCGACGAGCGCTGCGATGGCCGGGGCCAGGGCGACGGTGTAGTACGGGTGGATCGTGCCGCTCATGAAGCTGAAGATCAGCCCGGTGACGATGAGCCAGCCGGCCCACATCAGCAGTCCGGCCTTCTCGACGCGGCCCAGACGCTCGGTCTCACGGACCCGGATGAACTGTCGGACAACGAGGTACAGGCCGAAGACGATCACGAACAGTGCGACCGGGAGCAGCCAGGAGATCTCGTAACCCATCTCCGAACCGAACAGGCGGTTCAGACCGGTGGCGCCACCGAAGCTCGAGCCGGCGGCACCGTTGCCACCCATGCCGCCGCCTCCGCCACCACCGGTGTTGCCGAGGATGCGGCCGAGGCCGTTGTAGCCGAGGACCAGGTCCATGACGGTGTTGTCGGTGGAGCCGCCGATGTAGGGCCGCGATCCGGCCGGCCACAGTGCGACCACGAGGACCCACCATCCGGCACCGACGATCAGTGACGCCGCGGCGATGAGGAGGTGGCCGATCCGCTTGAGCCAGCCTGTGTTGGCCAGCAGCAGGTAGACGAGTGCGAACGCGGGCAGGACGAGCAGTCCCTGGAGCATCTTGGTGAGGAACGCGAAGCCGAGGGCGACACCGACGAGGGCGAGCCACTTCCACGACGCGGTCGGGACCGCACGGACCAGGCAGTAGGCCGCAGCGACCATCAGCAGCACCAGCAGAGCGTCCGGGTTGTTGAACCGGAACATCAGGGCGGCGGCCGGGGTGAAGGCCAGCACCGCGCCCGCGATCAGCCCGGCGGCGACACCACGCCGCGGATCGGAAACGCTACGACGGATCAGCGCGTAGAGCAGGGCGACGGCGGCCACACCCATCAGGGCCTGCGGCATCATCACCGCCCAGCTGTTCATCCCGAAGATCCGCACCGACAGCCCGGTCACCCACAGCGACGCCGGTGGCTTGTCGACAGTGATGAAGTTCTGCGCGTCGAGTGAGCCGAAGAACCAGGCCTTCCAGCTGGTGCCGCCGGCCTGCGCAGCCGCGGCGTAGAAGCTGTTGCCGTACCCGTTGATCGACAGGTTCCAGATGTAGAGGATTGCGGTGACGATCAACAGCACCGGCAGCGGTGCCTTCGTCAGCAGCCGCGACCGCATCGACGGTGTCGTGGATCCGTCCCGATGGCGACCACCGTCGGGGGCCGGATCGGCGCCCGCGGGTGCGGGAGCGAAAAGGGTGGTCATGATGCCTCCGTGTGAGCGTGGCGGTCGGCGGTTGTCCGACCGTGATGCTCATACGATGCGTCGACTTGCTCTTCTCACCCTGGGCAGAAGCTGGGAGAACCCTGGGAACGATTTGTTCGGTCGGTCCTGTCCACAACTGTCACCACTGGGGTCCGCCGCGTGGACTATCCACACCTCGAGCCGTGGCGGTGTCAGTGGTGGACGGCGTGGACGCCAGGCGGCGGGTCAGCTGTCGGCGATGGCGGCCTGGCCGCCCACACCGCTGACCGTGGTGCGCAGCGCGGCTGCGGTGACCGCGTACATGGACGACTTGATCTCGCCGATCGTCCGACCACGGGTGTTCTGATGCGTGCGGGCGTACTCCAGTGCCGCGGGCAGCACCTCGTCGAGCGTGACCGCGTTGTCGATGATGCCGAGCTCGTTCGCCTGCGCGCCGCCATAGCGACGGCCGGTCACGAGCATCTCGTGATTGACCCGCGCCGGGACCTTGTCGGCGACCAACATGACGCTGCCGGGTGCATAGCTGGCGCCGATGGTGACGCCGGGCATGCACAAATAGCCACGGTCGGAACGCATCACGACGTGGTCATGGGCGAGCGCGAACAGCGCCCCGCCACCGAACGCGTGGCCGGTGACCGCCGCGACCGTGGGCATCGGGAACGTCAGGATCCGGGCCAGCAGGATCTGCACGCTCTCCACATAGGGGTCGACGTCGTCGACGTTGGCCAGCACCCACGCGGTGTCGAGGCCGGTCGAGTAGAACTTCCCGAGCGCGGTGGTCACCAGCGCGGTCGGGCCGTCGCTCGCCTCCACCTCGTCGAGAAGTTCGTTGATCTTCGCGACCTGCGTCGGACCGAACACGTTCTCGTCGTCGCTCGCCCCCTCGTCGTTGAGGTGCAGGACGAAGATGCTGTCATCGCGTGTGAGGTGAGGCACTCCCGCACCATATGTCAGCGCAGAACCGCGTCGACCACCAACTCCGCCACTTGCTCGTCGGTCATCGAGCTCCCGGGGATCAACATGTGCGAATACACGATGCGCACCATGAACTCTGACGCTGCGCGCGCGTTGGGTCGCAGGGCGGCCGCGAGTTCCGGCTGGGCGTCGAGGTCGGGTAGGCACCGGGTGACGATCACGTCGACCAGAGTGGTGTCGGTGGTCCGGTCGTCGCCGCTGGCCACCAGCGTCGACACCAGTTCCGCGGGCTCGTTGCGCAGCAGATACTGCAACGCCTCGTGGTCCCGGATGTATCCGAGCACCCGCACGATCAGGGTGGTGATCTTCTCCCGCGGGTCGTCGACCGTGCCGATCCACGTGTCGATCTTGTCGTGCAGCACCGACACCTCGCGGTCGACGATGGCGGCCAGCAGTTCGTCGCGGCCGCCGAACACGCGGTAGGCCGTGGCCCGGCCGACCCCGGCGTGACGTGCGACCGACGTCAGGTTCAGTGCCTGCGCACCGAAGCGCGACACCACCGACACGGCGACGTCGACCAGACGTTCACGCTCCATGCGACGACGGTAGGCGATCGTCGCCGATCAGCCCGACACGGGCGAACTATCCAGGTCGACGACGGGTGTGGGCGCGACCTTCGGTCGGCGCCTGCTCCATGCGACGCCGCCCAGGCACAGCGCTCCGCCGACGAGGCCGATCGCGGTGGGCACCTCCCCGAGCGTGGCCCACGACAGCAGGATCGCGATGGCAGGGACCACCAGCGTCGTCGCCGCCATCTTCCCGGCGTCGGTCCGCGTGAGCGCATACGCCCAGGTGGTGAATGCGATCGCCGTCGGGCCGACACCGAGGAAGACGACACCGACGATCGCGCCCACGGGCGCATCGACGACCTCGCGCGCGGCCTGCGGCGCGAACGGGATGGTCGCGACGAGGCCGGCCAGGCACCCCACCCAGGTGGCGGTGACCGCGTCGACCGTCTTGAGCGCCACCTTCTGCATCAGCACACCCGCCGCGTAGAGCACCGCGGTGATCAGGCCGAGCACGACGCCGAGCATGTCGTTGGACCCGCCTCCGCTGCCCCCGAACGCGATGAGCAGGACGCCGGCGAAGGCGACCACCATGCCGATCACGAGCGGACGCGGAAAACCCTCACCCATGAACAGTCCGGCGAAGACGGCGACGAGGATCGGCGCGAAATTGACCAGGAGAGCGGCGGTTCCGGCGTCGAGATGTCGTTCGGCCCAGTTGAGCAGCACGGTGTAGGCGCCGAACCACAGCAGGCCGTAGCCGATCACCAATCCGAGCGCGCGTCCGCGCGGCAGTGGCCTGCGGAAGCGGAGCGCGATCACGGCGAGCCCGATGAACCCGACCAGCAGTCGGCCGAAGGCCAGCGCACCGGGCGAGAAGTGCTCGCCGACCGACCGGATCACGACGAACGACGATGCCCACAGCAGCACGGTGGTCAGCGCGGCCAGAAGAGCGAGGTTCACACGGTCGGTCACGCGCTGCATGATGCCCTTTCGTCGGTGTTCGTCGATCACAGCATCCCGCCCCTGACCGCAGTGGATCCGGCGGCTTTCGGACATGAGGCTGCCTGCACCGTGAGATAAGCACAAGCTGTTTGTTCTTGATGATGATTAAGTGCAGCTGTAGCGTCTGTCGGCATGATCGATGTGCACCGCCTCCGCGTGTTCCGGGCCGTGGTCGCCGACGGGTCGATCGCCGGCGCCGCCTCCGGACTCGGCTACACCTCGTCGGCCATCAGCCAACACGTCACCGCTCTTCAACGCGAGACCGGCCTGACGCTGCTCGAACGGCGGGGCCGCGGCCTCGTGCCCACGGAGGCCGGTCGCATCCTCGCCGAGCGCAGTGCGGTGGTGTTCGAGCGTCTGGCCGACGTCGAGGCGTTGATCGGCGATCTCCGACACGGCCGGGTCGGGACGTTGTCGGTGAGCTACTTCTCGTCTGCGGGCGCCGCATGGATCCCACCGATCGTCGCGGCACTCACCCGTGAGTTCCCGAAGCTCCGGCTGGACCTGCGATTGATCGAACTGCGCACCGAGGGCGCCGATCCTCCCGACGTCGAGATCGTCGTCGACGGGCCGGAGTCGTCTGATGTCACCGGTTACCGGACGTATCCGCTGCTGTCGGACCCCTACTTTGCGGTCGTCCCGCGGACGAACCCATTGGCCGGCCGAGCGTCGGTCGAGCTCGGCGAGCTCCGCGACGAGGCGTGGGTCGACAACGACGTGGCCCGCGGCCCGTGTCGTCAGGTGTTGCTCGACGCCTGTGCCGCAGCCGGTTTCACCCCGAGCTTCGGGGTCGAGACGCAGGACTATCCGACCGCGATCCGCTTCGTCGCCGAGGGGGTGGGCATCACGGTGCTCGCCGAACTCGGCCTCGGCACGCTCCCCGACGCCGTCGTCGCGATCCCGGTCACCGATCCCACGCCGACGCGTCGGATCTCGGTGCGTGTGCGCGAGGTGGTCGCCGACAACCCGGCGGTGGTGCGAGCACTCGAACTGCTGCGCGCACGGGCCGACGTCGGCCGCTCGGAAGCCGTCAGCTCGGGATGATGTTGCTCGACGTCAGGTCGGGGACAGTCGCGTATTCGTGCGACTCGTCGTCCCGGGTGACGAGGAACGCGGTCAACATGACCATCGACCACGTCGACAGCACGAAGGCTTGGATGATGACGAGCAACGGAACGATCGACATGGGTACTCCCGGGGGACGCGGGGCACGAGGCCCCAGGGATCCACACTGACCCACGAACGGTACGAAGCTCCCACCGTAGGTGTGCCGGACAGCCCGTGTCGACCAGACGTACCCCCGGTGTGAGCAGGTCGACAGTGCCCCTGAGCAGGTGCTCAGGGGCGGTCGACGACCGGACAGGTCAGACCGAGAGCTTGCGCAGACGCGGCTCGAGGTCGGACTGGAAGTTGGTGAGGAAGCGCTGCTGGTCGTGTCCGGGGGCGTGGAACACGAGGTGGTTCAGGCCGGCGTCGGTGTACTGCTTGACCGCCTCGACGGCCTCGTCCGGGTCGGAGGCGACGATCCAGCGCTTGGCGACCTGCTCGATCGGCAGCTCGTCGGCGAGACGTTCCATCTCCGTCGAGCTGTTCACGCTGTGCTTCTGCTCCTGCGTCAACGACAGCGGCGCCCAGAACCTGGTGTTCTCCAGGGCGAGGTCCGGGTCCGGATCGTAGGAGATCTTGATCTCGATCATCTTGTCGATCTCGGCGACGTCGCGCTCGGCCTTCTCGGCGCCCTCGGCGACCGCGGGCAGCAGTTTGTCGGTGTAGAGCTCCATGCCCTTGCCGGAGGTGCAGATGAAGCCGTCACCGGAGCGACCGGCGTAGCGGGCGACCACCGGGCCACCGGCCGCGACGTACACCGGGACTGGCTTTGCGGGGATGTCGTACATGTAGGCGCCCTGGGTCGTGTAGTACTCGCCCTCGAAGTCGACCTGCTCGCCGGTCCACAGTTCACGCATCAGCTTGATGGCCTCGCGCAGCCGGGCGAAACGCTCCTTGAACTCGGGCCATTCGCCCTGGAATCCGGTGGCGTACTCGTTGAGCGCCTCGCCGGTCCCGACGCCGAGCATGATCCGCTCGGGGTAGAGGCAGCTCATCGACGCGAACGCCTGCGCGATCACCGCGGGGTTGTAGCGGAAGGTCGGGGTCATCACCGACGTACCGATCTGGACGCGCTTGGTGCGCTCACCGACAGCCGCCATCCAGGTCAGCGAGAAGGGGGCGTGACCACCGTTGTGCCGCCAGGGCTGGAAGTGGTCGCTGACCGCGACCGAGTCCATACCGTGCTCCTCGGCCGATACCGCGATCTCCACCAGCTCACGCGGATCGAACTGCTCCGCCGACGCCTTGTATCCGAGTTTCAGTTGCTGTGCCACTGCTCTTCTCCTACCCAGGTAGATCGCGCTTGGGGTGATCTGTCTCGCTCTACTTCCAACCTAGCGCCGTGTGTCGGCGCCGATCAGACCGGTAGTGGGAGATCGAGTCGGAAGACGGCGCCGAACGGTCCGACACCGCGCTGCGCGGTGTCGACCAGGACCAGGTCGCCGCCGTGCGATCGGGCGAGGCCCCGCGCGACCGCGAGGCCGAGACCTGATCCTCCCGACCGCCGATCACGTGAGTCGTCCAGGCGGACCATCCGCTCGAAGATCCGCTCGCGATCGGCCGTGGCGACACCGGGGCCGGTGTCGGCGACCTCCAGGTGCGCCCAGCCCGGTGTCGAGTACACCGACGCGGCGACGCTGCCGCCGGATGGAGCTGCCTGACAGGCGTTGTCGACGAGGTTGGCCACCACCTGGCTGATGCGACCGGCGTCGGCGACGAGGGGTACCGGATCGCCCCGGACGGTGACCTCGATGTCGGGATGGATCACCGCTACCCGCGCGACCTGATCGGCGACCAACGACAGCAGTTCGGTGGGCGATGGACTGAGCGTCAACCCGGCGTCGATACGGGCCATGTCGACCATGTCGTCGACGAGCCGCCCGGCGCGTCGGGTCTCCTGGACGAGCAGCACACACAGCTGTTCTCGCTCGTCGATCGGTGTGTCGCGATCCTGCTGGAGCAGTGTCTCGGCGATGGCCTGCACCCCGGTGATGGGGGTACGCAGTTCGTGCGCGGCGTCGGCAACGAAGCGCCGCACCGACTGCTGCGCCGAACGCTCGCGCGCTTCTGCGCCTTCCAGGGAGTCGAGCATGTCGTCGAACGCCACTGCGGTGCGGCCCAACTCGGTGTCGCGACGTTGCGGCGACAAGCGCTCACCGCGGTGGCCGCCTGCGATCGACCGGGCCAGGGCGGTCATCGCGTCGAGGGGCGCCAACGCATAGCGGACACCGACGAGCAACAGCACCGCGGTGACCACGAGGGCACACAGTCCGGTGATGGCCATCCCCCACAGCAACCGGCTCTGCACACTGTCGAGTAGGCGGTTGTCCACCGAGAGAGTCACTTCCGCGCCCCGCGCCCACGCACGGGTTCCACGGAGTGTGATCACTCGCCGCGCCTCGCTCTCCGACGGCGGCAGCGGTTTGCCCACCACGGTGCCGTCAGCCAGGGTCAGCTGGGCGCGCACGGAACGTCCGTCGATTCGCGCGATGAACCCCTCGGGAGTGGCCGCGGTGCGTGCGAGTTGGCGGGCGTAGGTGGCGCGGTCGGCGAGGAGGTTGTCGACATCGCGGTGTGCGGCCACGGTGAACAACGTTCCGGCGATGGCGATCACGGCCATCAGGACAACGGTGAGAACGGCAACGGCGATCACCGTGACCCGCGTACGCAGTGACCGGGTCCTGAGATGTGCCGACGGCGTGCTCATGACGGCACATCCGTGGGCCGCGCACTGTCGAGGGTGTAGCCGAGTCCACGTTCGGTGTGCAGCAGACGAGGTCCGTGCTCCTCGAGTTTGCGGCGCAGAGCACTGACGTGGACCTCGACGAGGTTGGGATCGTAGTGCTCGTACCCCCATACCGCCGTGAGGATCTGGGTCTTGGTCAGAACCCGACTCCGACGCTGGGCCAAGAAGCAGAGCATCCGGAACTCGGTTGCCGTCACCGAGATCGAGACGCCTGCCCGCCGTACCACCGCCGCGTCCGGATCGATGATCAGATCGTCGATGTGCATGGTCGACGCGGAGCGTCCCCGCCGACGCAGGACGGCGTTGACCCGCGCCACCAGCTCGGCCATCTCGAACGGTTTGACGATGTAGTCGTCGGCCCCCTCGGTGAGACCGTGTAGGCGATCGGCGACGGCATCGCGCGCGGTGACCATCAGGATTCCGGCGTCGCTGCGGCGACGGACGACCTCCAGGAGGGCGAACCCGTCGGATCCGGGGAGCATGACGTCGAGCAGTACTGCGTCGGGTCGGAACTCGGCGATGTCGAGTTCCAGACGATCACCGTCGTCGCGCGACAGCACCGAGTGCCCGGCGCCGGTCAGGGCTGCGGCGATGGCAACGCGGATCGATGTCGAGTCCTCGATGACCAGGATCGAAGAGCCCATGGGTCGAGTGTGCCAGTGGGACCGGCGCGATCAGCCCGGCTGCGTCGTCGCGCTCGGCGTCGGGCTCGCAGGGGCGCCCGATCCGCCGGTGTTCGCGGCACGCTTGGCGACGCGAGAGGCGGAGATCGTCCCCGACTCGTTCTTCCCGACCACCGCGATGCGGTCTCCGACGACGAAATCCGACTGCTGCTGGGGCTTCTTCACGGTTCCGAAACGCGTGTTCTGCCCGACGGTGACCGTCACCGTCGTGCCGTTGCGCGCGGCGACCGTCCAGGAGGGTCCGTTCTCCGCGGTGATGGTTCCGATGGTGGCACCACGCGCTCGTCGCTGGGCGCCGTTCCGGCCCCTGTTCTGGTGCTTCTGGCCGCCGTCGGCGGAATGGACCTGACGGGAGTGGGCCGTCGTCGAGCGACCCTGGTCATCGTTGCCGGTGGCGGCCCAGCCGATGCTCCCGCCGACCACGCCGCCGATGACCAGCCCGGCGACGCCGGCGATGATCCCGGTGCGACGGGATCCGGAGAACCAGGTGCGCGATCCGCCGGTGGGGGGCGGCGGGGCGGTGTCAGCGGGTCGGGTGAAGCTCTCGGTCGGTTGCCGGTCGCTGTCCTGTGGTTCGTTCGGATGTCCCATGTCGGAGACGCTAATCGGCGTCGACACGTCGAGACTGAAGAAGCTCTGAAGGTGGAACCCCGGGCCCGCCGAGACGATATTCCCGATTCACGGCGTTTCCCCTGTCCGCGAACAGGGCTTTCTTTCGTTGACTTCAAGTTCGCTTGATGTCTTACGCTCGAACCCATGAGCATGGAATCCGTCGCGTACAACTCGCTGTACCGCACGATGAGCCGGTCGGAGAAGAAGTCGCGGCTGTCGCGTGCCGAGCGCCGCGAGACGATGCGCCGGATCGGACGGTTCGCCGCGCCGCATCGGATGCGGATCGCGATCTTCCTGGTCTTCAGCATCGTCACCGCGATCCTCACCGTCGCCACCCCGATCCTCGCGGGTCGGGTGGTCAACCAGATCACCGGGAACGGGGCGACGTCGACGATCGTCTGGCTGTCGGTGCTCATCGCGATCATCGCCCTGGTCGAGGCCGGTGTCGGACTGCTGGTGCGGTGGCTGTCGGCCACCATCGGTGAGGGCCTCATCCTCGATCTGCGGCGCAAGGTCTTCGACCATGTCCAGACGATGCCGATCGCGTTCTTCATGCGCACGCGCACCGGCGCCCTGGTCAGCCGGCTCAACAACGACGTGATCGGGGCGCAGCGCGCCTTCAGCGACACCCTGTCGGGAGTGGTGTCGAACTTCGTGACGCTGATCCTGACGATGACGGTGATGCTGTTCATCTCCTGGCAGATCACCCTCCTGGCCCTGGTGCTGTTGCCGCTCTTCGTCATCCCGGCCCGACGGATGGGCAACCGGATGGCGGCGCTGTCGCGGGAGGCCGCGGAGTACAACGCGCAGATGTCGACGCAGATGACCGAGAGGTTCTCCGCACCCGGCGCCACCCTGGTCAAGCTGTTCGGCCGCCCCGACGAGGAGTCCCGCGAGTTCGCCGCGCGCGCGGCCAATGTGCGCAGCATCGGCGTGCGCCGCGCGGTCCTGCAGTCGGTGTTCGTCACCGCGTTGACACTCGTCTCGGCGCTCGCGTTGGCGTTGGTCTACGGACTCGGCGGCTACCTCGCCGTACACGGCAACCTCAACGCCGGCGCCGTGGTGTCGCTGGCGCTGTTGCTGACCCGGATGTACGCACCACTGACCGCGCTGGCCAACGCGCGGGTCGAGATCATGAGTGCCCTGGTGAGTTTCGAGCGCGTCTTCGAGGTCACCGACCTCGTGCCGCTGATCGCCGACAAGCCCGACGCCGGCGAGGTCCCGCCCGGCCCGATCACCATGCGCTTCGACAACGTTCGCTTCGCGTACCCGTCGGCGGACAAGGTGTCGCTGGCGTCACTCGAAGAGGTCGCCCAGCTCGACAACCGCGGCGGCGTCGAGGTGATCCACGACGTCTCGTTCGAGGTCGCGGCCGGATCGATGGTCGCCCTGGTCGGCAGCTCCGGCGCGGGCAAGTCGACCATCGCCCAACTCGCGACGCGCCTCTACGACGTGGACGAGGGGTCGGTGTCGGTGAACGGTGTCGACGTCCGTGACGTCACGTCGGCGTCGCTGCACCGCAGCATCGGTCTGGTCACCCAGGACGGGCACCTCTTCCACGAGACGGTGCGCTCAAACCTGTTGCTGGCCAACCCGTCCGCCACCGAGGACGACATCTGGGCGGCGCTGCGACGCGCCCGTCTCGAGGACCTGGTGATGTCGTTGCCCGACCGTCTCGACACCGTCGTCGGCGAGCGCGGCTACCGACTCTCCGGCGGCGAGCGTCAGCGACTGACCATCGCGCGGCTGCTGCTCGCCGCACCGTCGGTGGTCATCCTCGACGAGGCGACCGCCCATCTCGACTCGACGTCGGAGGCGGCGGTGCAGGAGGCGTTGGCCGAGGCCCTGACCGGGCGGACCTCGATCGTCATCGCACACCGGTTGTCGACGGTCCGTGCGGCGCAGGAGATCCTGGTCATCGAGGACGGTCGCGTCGCCGAACGCGGCACGCACCTGACCCTGCTCGCCGCGGGCGGACGCTACTCCGAGCTGTACCGAACCCAGTTCGCCGACCAGCGTGAGGTCGCGGTCGACGCCTCGGTCACGGCCTGAGTTCGCTAGTTCGGCTTGACCAGCAGTAGTTCGACGTTGTGGTCGACCGAGGTGCCGAGACGTTTCGGGTCGTATCCGGTGTCGTTGTAGGAGAACTCGCGGTACATCGACCCCAGTCCGGTGACCGAGTGGTCGGAGTAGGCGACCTCGTACGGCGCCGCGGACTCGATCAGCGTGCAGAACACCGACAGCGTTCCGTCTTTGTTGTCGTTCACCTCGATCACCCGCGCGTTCTGCGGGAAGTCGATGTGCGACGCGGTGTTGATCTCCCAGAAGCTCTGTGCCGCAGTCCGTCCACGATGCGGGGTGATCTTGTTCTCGTGGGTGTGCCCGTTGACCCAGGCGACGACGTTCGGGAACCGGTGGAAGAAGTCGAGCAGCTGCGCGCCGGTGTTGCGGCGCTCGAACGGGTGCTCCGGATCGGGGATGGGCAGACCCATGGTGTCGCTGGTGTGGTGACTGAACGCGACGAACAGCGTGTCGTCGGCCTCGTGGGTGACGAGCTTGCCCGAACGGTCGTGGTATTTCCGCGACCCGGCGATGATCAGCTTCTCCATCCAGTCGAGCTGGACCTGGCCTATCGACCCGTCGGTGAGGCCGGCGTGGTTGGTGGTGTCCATCGAGATGCCGATGACACCGGGCGCGATCTGGAACGAGTAATAGGTGATGCCCGACTGCGGTGCGTGCGAGGCGAATCCGTGTCCGACGGGGCCGGGTCCGGTGTAGCGCGGTCGGAAGTGCTCGGCCATGTACTGCCGCGGGGTGAACGGCGCACGCCGCGCGTCGGGGGTGACGCGACGGATCGGACCGGTCTGCACCTGCTCGGCCAACACCTTCGCCACCGACCCCGGGGCCGTGTTGTACGCGGTCGCGACGCGATCGATGGCGGCCTGATTCTTCGGGACGTCGAGTTTGATGTTCCCGGTGTAGAGCGCGTCGATGAACCCGATCCCGCTGGGGACGACCCCCGAGACGCTGTCGTCGTGGTTGCCGAAGACGCTGAACCAGCGCGTGTCGAGGCCGGGACTGCTGATCGGCTTGATGCTCGACGACAGCAGGCCGGGGATCTGCGGGAAGCCCTTCTGCTTGTAGATGTCGTCGACCGACGACTCCGGCTGCCAGTACAGCGTCGATCCCCAGACCTGCACGCCCTCATAGCGGTTCAGGTCGCCGGTGGACTGCTGCAGCGACCCACCGCTGAACAGGGTCAGGAACCAGTCCAGCTCCGCGAACTCGTGGTTGTCGGTGTTGTCGCCCGTCGACACGACGCAGTCGAACGCGCGCCCGTTGAACGGGGCCGATCCTAGGGCGTTGATCCGCTCGATCAGGGTCACCGTCGCGGCAGCGCCGAGCTTCTCGTGCGGACGGAACGCCGACCCGTTCTGCGGGTGGATGAACTCGAGGCGCACCGGGCTCTCCGCGTCCACCATGTGGATGTCGGTGGTCTGCACGATCGACGCGAGTCCGATGCGGCGGTCGTCCCGGCCCGCCTTTGCCGCCGCGAGCTCGGAGCGGACGATGAGCGGCCAGCCGGCGCCTGCGGTCAGACGGCGGTACTGCCGGACACCGGTCGACGCGGGCGTACCGACGGCCTCCAGCGTGGTCCCGGCGATCGACACCGCCCGTGCACCGACCGCGGGGTCGGCGTAGGCGAGCGGCGCGGCCTTCGAGGTGGCGGCGCCCACGGCGGCAGCGGCGCCCAGGGCACCCGCGCCCTTGAACAGGGTCCGACGGTCGAACTCGGTCATCTCGGGTCTCCATCGCCGTGCAGACGGCCTCGCCTGCGTCACCACACGAACTCGTGCGCTACGAATCTTGCCTCAGTCCCGCGTCCCGGCCGCACACATCATCAACAATTCATCATCGGCAACGACCGGTCACGGGGTCTTCGCGACGCCCAGACCGGCGATGAGGACGTCGACCATGCGGAGCGGGTCGTACCGCGGATCGCTGCTCCCGCCGATACAGAGGTTGCCGACGGCCCGCATCAGCTCGAGGGGGCGCACGTCGGATCGGATCTCCTCGGCCCGCACGGCCGCGTCGAGGATGTCGGCGCACACCGGGACGAGGTTGTCGAGGAAGTAGGAGTGCAGGGTCTCGAAGGTCGGGTCGGTGGACTGCAGTGCCTCGGCCAGCCCGTGCTTGGTCACCAGGAAGTCGACGAACAGGTCGATCCAGGACGCCAGCGCCGCGTGCGG
This sequence comes from Williamsia maris, assembly GCF_024171815.1. Taxonomy (GTDB): domain Bacteria; phylum Actinomycetota; class Actinomycetes; order Mycobacteriales; family Mycobacteriaceae; genus Williamsia_A; species Williamsia_A maris. Next base: position 1,276,453 of record NZ_JAMTCJ010000001.1, read on the forward strand.
CGAGGTGTGCTGCGCCAGCAGGACCGGGCCGGCCTGTGCGCAGGCGTCCACCTGGTGCCGGTAGACGGCGACGATGAGGTCGGCGCGCGTCGGGAAGTGCCGGTAGATGGTGCCCACTCCCACCCCGGCGGCGGCGGCGATCTCGCGGACCGGCACCGCGACGCCCGAGGTGACGAAGGCCGCGGCCGCCGCGTCGAGAAGGGTCTCGGCATTGCGCCGCGCGTCGGCCCGTTTACGCGGGGTCGGGAGATCAGCATCGCCCACGGCCGCACTCTCCTCTCGACAAGCGGAACGCTGTTCCGTATGTTGGATACCGGAACAGCGTTCCGCTTCACTCACGGTATCCCAGGGAGGACCCCACATGAAGTACCGCACTCTCGGCCGCACCGGCGTCCAGGTCAGCACCCTCGCGCTCGGCGCCATGAACTTCGGAGCCATCGGCCGCACCACCCAGGACGACGCCACCGCGATCGTCGACGCCGCGCTCGACGGTGGCATCAACATCATCGACACCGCGGACATGTACAGCGGGGGCGAGTCCGAGGAGATGGTCGGCAAGGCCATCGCGGGCCGCCGCGACGACATCGTGTTGGCCACGAAGGTCTTCAACCCGATGAGCGACGAGCGCAACCACCAGGGCAGCTCGCGCCGCTGGATCGTCACCGAACTCGAGAACAGCCTGCGCCGACTCGGCGTCGACCACGTCGATCTCTATCAGATCCACCGGTGGGATCCGAGGACCAGCGACGAGGAGACCCTCTCGGCGCTGACCGACCTGCAGCGGGCGGGCAAGATCCGCTACTTCGGCTCGTCGACGTACCCCGCCTACCGCATCGTGCAGGCGGAGTGGGCCGCGCGCGAGAACCACCTGAGCCGCTTCGTCACCGAACAGCCGCCGTACTCGATCCTGCAGCGCGGCATCGAGTCCCACGTACTGCCGGTCACCGAGCAGTACGGCATGGGCGTGCTGGTGTGGAGCCCGCTGGCCGGCGGGTTCCTCTCGGGTGCGATCCGCGCGGGACAGGAGAACACCTCCAACCGCGCGACGCTGATGCCGGAGCGATTCGGTCCGGACGCCCCGGCGAACAAGGCCAAGATCGAGGCCGTCGAGAAGCTCGTCACCCTGGCCGACGAGTCCGGGCTCACCCTGATCCAGCTCGCGCTCGGGTTCGTCACCGCCCATCCCGGCGTGACGAGCGCGATCATCGGACCGCGCACGCTCGAGCACCTGCACTCCCAGATCGCCGCCGGCGACACCGAGTTGTCGGCGGACGTCCTCGACGCCATCGACGAGATCGTCGCCCCCGGAGTCGATCTGGCCCCCGAGGAGAAGTTCGACACCCCGCCCGCACTGCTCGACGCCTCGCTGCGACGGCGCTGAGATCCACGCGTCCGACGTGAACGCGCGTTCACCGTTCCGACGCGCGCCCAGATTGACGCGCGCCTGAACGGAAGACGCGCGTTCACGCCGCTAGGAGCTGATGCGCGCCTGGGCCACGAGTTCGGCGGCCTTGGCCAGCGTCAGCCCCTTGTCGGCACGTCGGAGCGTGCGGATCTGGGTGAGCTCACCGTGGATCGGTTCGATGACCGCACGCACCTCGTCGACGGTCCAGTCGCGCGGCTTGGGCGTCGGCTTGAGTCGGACGAACACGACCCCCAGGTTCACCGCGATGACGATGATGCCGATGGCGAGCCACGCCCACCGCTTCTCGTCCCACCAGCCGACCATCAGATAACCGACGCAGCCGATCAGGATGATCGACCCGATCAGGGTCAGGATCTTCGAGAACGTGCGCATGCCCTGCTCCATGGGCGCCAGCTTAACGAATGCCGTTTTGTCCGATGCTCAGCGGAAGGCGTCGCGACCGGTCAGCGCCTTGCCGACGGTCAGCTGGTGCATCTCGCTGGTGCCCTCGTACGTGAGCACCGACTCCAGGTTGTTGATGTGGCGGATCACCGGGTAGTCCAGGGTGATGCCGTTGGCGCCCAACAGGGTCCGACACTCGCGGGCGATCTGGATGGATTCGCGCACGTTGTTGAGCTTGCCGAGACTGATCTGCTCGGGGCGCAGCGAGCCGGCGTCCTTGATCCGGCCCAGGTGCAGCGCGAGCAGCTGTCCCTTGCCGAGCTCGAGCGCCATGTCGGCGAGCTTGGCCTGCGTGAGCTGGTAGCCCGAGAGCGGCTTGTCGAACACCTCGCGCTCGGCGGTGTAGGAGATCGCGGTCTCCAGGCAGTCGCGGGCGGCGCCGAGCGAACCGAACACGATGCCGAACCGCGCCTCGTTGAGGCAGCTCAGCGGCCCCTTGAGTCCCTGCACACCGGGCAGCATGGCCGACTCGGGCAAGCGGACGTCCTCGAGGACGAGTTCGGAGGTGACCGATGCGCGCAGCGACAACTTCCGCTTGATCTCCGGCGCGCTGAACCCGGGGGTGTCGGTGGGGATGACGAAGCCACGGATGCCGCGGGCACCCTCGTCGAGGTCGGTGCGCGCCCACACCACGGCGACGTCGGCGACCGATCCGTTGGTGATCCACATCTTCGACCCGTTGAGCACCCAGTCGTCGCCGTCGCGCTTGGCGCCGGTCCGCATGCCACCGGGGTTGGAGCCGTAGTCGGCCTCGGTGAGACCGAAGCAACCGATGGCCTCGCCCGCGGCCATCTTCGGAAGCCATTCGTTCTTGTGATCCTCGCTGCCGAACGCGTGGATGGCGAACATCGCCAGCGATCCCTGCACGGAGACGAAGCTGCGCAGGCCGCTGTCGACGGCCTCGAGTTCCAGGCAGGCCAGACCGTAGGTGGTCGCCGACGTGCCCGCGCAGCCGTAGCCCTCGAGGTGCATGCCGAACAGACCGAGCGCTCCGAGTTCCGGGGCCAGTTCCCGGACCGGGAAGTTCGCGTCCTCGAACCACTCGGACACCTGCGGCCGCAACCGCTCGTCACCGAATTTGCGCACGGTGTCGCGGATCTCGCGTTCCTCGCTGTCGAGCAGACCGTCGAGAGCGAACAGTTCGGACACCGATTGGCTGGCCATGTACGTGACTCCTTCACTTGTGCGACAGATGCGTCGCGTCGCGTTCTCCACACTATCCCCGGCGGGAAGGGAGGACGATGGACATGGTGAACCGACAATCGAACCCCGGCGATCGCGAATCCAAGCCCTGCGAGGTGTGCGGACGTCCCTTCACCAACCGCAAGCGGTGGAGCGGTCGCGGTCAGTGGGACGAGGTCCGCTACTGCTCACAGAGGTGCCGCGGCGAGGCCCGCCGGATCCGACGGGCCGCCGAGCGCGGGTGAACGCTCAGCCGGTCCTGCCGTGGAGCGCCTCGGCGTCGAGGTCGTCGTCCTTGGCCGCCTGCAGCGCCGACTTCACGAACCGACTGGCCAAGGCGATGGCCTCGAGCGTCTCGGGGTGCTTGCCCGAGATCGCCGGGAACGCGTGGATCTGCCAGGCGAAGCTGTGCGCGACCGCGGTGCCACCGTGCGCGTCGATCGACTCGACGAGCTCGATGATGTCGGGCTCGAGCATCTCGTCCTGCGCGCTGGTGAACAGTGCGGGCGGGAAGGTCCTCGGCGGCATCTCGGCGATGCGACGTACGCCGTCCAGCTCGATGGGGCCCTGGTCGAACAGCGGCGCCAGCTCGGCCATCTTCGACATCGGCAGGTAGGCGTCGCTCCGACTGCTGCGGTCCGGGTTGGCGGCGAGGTCGAGGTCGAGCAACGGCGAGAACCCGACGTAGGCCGCCGGCGGTGTCAGGTCGTCGCGCAGCGCGTACTCGGTGATCTTCGCGGCGAGGAAGCCACCTGCCGAGTCGCCGGCGACCACGACGTGCCGGTAGCCGCGCTCGAGGAGCAGCTCACGGTAGGCGTAGTACGCGTCGTGGACCGACGTGCCGACACCCGCCTCGGGCAGCTGACGGTACGCCTGCGAGAACACCGGGAGGCCCGTTCCACGCGACATCCGCGCGGCGACGAGTCGATGGGTCGCGAGACCGCAGGTGATGAAAGCGCCCCCGTGGAGATAGAGGACGGCGGTGTCGGAGTCGCGGCGGCTGGGTCCCGCGGGGACGGCGAGTTCCACCGGCCGGCCCGCCAGCTCGATCTGCTCGCGGACGACCCCCCGGGGCTTGGGTCCGCGGGCGGCGGCGCGGTCGACGAGGTACAGCAACTTCATCCCGGACGGGGACAGTGGCCAAACCTTGAGCAACGGCCTGATGAACAGTCGGGAACCGAACCACATCGGTCGCGATCCACGGCTCGGGCGGTTGTGCGTGATCACCGGCATCGAATACCTCCTCCGGTGCTTTGTCGACTGGGGTGCGACCGCCGGTTTCTTGTCGGTACGCGCCACGTCGGACGGCAGGTCCTGGCGATGAAGTGCGCCATTGGTTGATGGACCTACATCGAATGTAAAGGAAACTTACTTCACAGTCTCGCCCCCGATCCGCGTTTTGCTCCATCCGAAGGGGGCCTTCGGTGGGCGACCTCACCACCTGTGCGCAGTCGAGAGCTGCAACACTGACACCGTCCAAATGCCGCATGATCGCTTCTCGTCCGCCGTCGAACCGCGCGGAGAAAGGACGTCGGTGACCACCCCGATTCCGCCGCAGTACCTCCTGTCCTCGCAGGCTGGAGCACCGCGAACGCTCATCGACATCCTCGCCGAGACCGCGCAGAGGCACCCCCAGGCACCGGCGATCGACGACGGCGACGTCGCGTTGAGTTATTCCGAGCTGTCCGAGGCGGTCGTCGAGGGTGGTCGGTGGCTGACCGGTCAGAAGATCGGTCGCGGCGACCGGGTCGGCATCCGGATGCCGTCGGGCTCTCGCGAGCTCTATCTCGCGATCCTCTCGGTGCTCTCCGCGGGTGCGGCCTACGTCCCGGTCGATGTGGACGACCCCGACGAGCGTGCCGATCTGGTGTTCGGCGAGGCGCAGGTCGCCGCCGTCATCGACGCGACCGGACTGCACCGGACGCCTGCGGTCCGCGAGCGCGACGCCGACGACACCGCGCAGACCCCCACCCCCGACGACGACGCGTGGATCATCTTCACCTCCGGGTCCACCGGCACACCCAAGGGCGTCGCGGTCACCCATCGCAACGCGGCGGCGTTCGTCGACGCCGAGGCCGACCTGTTCCTGCTCGACGAGCCGATCGGGCCCGGCGACCGCGTGCTGGCCGGGTTGTCGGTCGCCTTCGACGCCTCGTGCGAGGAGATGTGGCTCGCCTGGCGCCACGGCGGCTGCCTCGTCCCCGCGCCCCGAGCGCTCGTCCGCAGCGGCATGGACCTCGGTCCGTGGTTGGTCTCGCGCGACATCACGGTCGTCTCGACGGTCCCGACTCTGGCGTCGCTGTGGCCGGCCGAGGCACTCGAGGCGGTCCGTCTGCTCATCTTCGGCGGCGAGGCCTGCCCGCCCGAACTCGGCGAACGCCTCTCCGTGCCCGGGCGCGAGGTGTGGAACACCTACGGACCCACCGAGGCCACCGTCGTCGCGTGCGCGGCGTTGCTGACCGGCGAGTCCCCCGTCCGCATCGGCCTACCGCTCAAGGGCTGGGACCTGGCGGTCGTCGATCCCGCGGGCAACCCCGTCGCAGAGGGCGAGACCGGGGAGCTCGTGATCGGCGGCGTCGGACTGGCCCGTTACCTCGACCCGGCCAAGGACGCCGAGAAGTACTCGGCGATGCCGACTCTCGGCTGGGACCGCGCCTACCGCAGCGGTGACCTCGTCCGCCTCGACGCGGCGGGTCTGGTGTTCGCCGGCCGTGCCGACGACCAGGTCAAGGTCGGTGGCCGTCGCATCGAACTCGGCGAGATCGACAACGCGCTGCAGAACCTCGCCGGCGTGGGCGGGGCCGCGGCCGCGGTCCGCAAGACCGCGGCGGGCAACTCGGTGCTCGTCGGATACCTCGTGTCCACCGACCCCGCGTTCGACATCGCCGCCGCGCACGCCGCCCTCGTCGCACAGCTGCCCGCGGCGCTCGTCCCGCGCCTCGCACTCGTCGACGAACTGCCCGCGAAGGTCTCGGGCAAGGTCGACCGCAACGCGCTGCCGTGGCCGCTGCCGGGGTCGACCGGCGACGGCGAACCGAATGATCTCGGCGCCACCGAGCAATGGGTGGCCGACAAGTGGACCGCGGTACTCGGGGTGACCATCGTCGACCCGGACGCCGACTTCTTCAGCGAGGGCGGGAGTTCGCTCGGCGCAGCACAACTGGTGACCGGTCTGCGGGAGCGCTATCCCGAGGTGACCGTCGCTGATCTCTACGACCACCCCCGCCTGGGGTCTCTGGCGCAGATGCTCGACGACCTCAACCCGGGCATCATCGCCGAACCCCGCGAGGTGGCCCCGACACCGCGCCTCGCCGGCCTCATCCAGGTCGCGCTCGCCGTGCCGCTGACCACGCTGACCGGACTGCAGTGGGCCACCTGGCTCGGGGTCGCCAACAACATCGCCGCGACGTTCTCCGACGCACCCTGGCTCATCACGGTGAACTGGTGGATCCTGCTCGCCGCGTTCGTCGTCTTCATCACCCCGCCCGGACGCATGGTGATCGCCGCCGTGGGATGTCGGACGTTGCTCGGCGGGGTCTCCCCCGGCAGCTACCCGCGCGGCGGCTCGGTGCACCTGCGGCTGTGGTTGGCCGAACGTCTCACCGAGGCCAGTGGTGCCGCCAACCTCGCCGGCGCGCCCTGGATGATCTACTTCGCGCGCTCCCTGGGCGCCGACATCGGCCACGGCGTCGACCTGCACACATTGCCGCCGGTCACCGGCATGATCTCGCTGGGCGACCAGTGTTCGGTGGAGCCCGAGGTGGATCTCGCGGGCTGGTGGATCGACGGCGACGTCGTGCACATCGGCGACATCGAGATCGCCGAGCGCGCCACCATCGGCGCCCGCTCGACACTGCTGCCCGGCGCCCGCGTCGGTCGTGACGCCGTCGTGGCCCCGGGGTCGGCCGTCATGGGACGGGTCAAGGCGCGCCAGCACTGGGCGGGTTCACCGGCGGTCAAGACCGGTAAGGCGACCACGCCGTGGCCCGCCGAACGCCCGCCGCGACGCAGCCGGTGGGTGCCCATCTACGGCATCACCTCCATCGCCCTCGCCGGGATCCCGCTGGTGTCGCTGGCGGCCGGGCTGGCCGTGATCGGGTCGTGGGCTGCCGACGCCGACCGACTGCGGTCGGTGGCCCTGCGCTCGCTCGCCCTGCTGCCCGCGGCGACGGTCGTCTCGCTGGTCGTCTTCGCCGCCATCACCGCGATCGGCGTCCGACTGCTGTCGCTCGGGATGGTCCAGGGCTACCACCCGGTCCGTTCCCGCGTGGGCTGGCAGATCTGGGCGACCGAGCGGCTGATGGACTCCGCACGCACCTTCCTGTTCCCGCTGTATGCGAGCCTGCTGACGCCGGGGTGGTTCCGACTGCTCGGCGCCGACATCGGCAAGGGCACCGAGATCAGCACCGCGCTCGTGATCCCGAAGTTCACCTCGGTGGGCGACGGCGCGTTCCTCGCCGACGACACCATGGTCGGTTCCTACGAACTCGGCGGCGGCTGGATGCACATCGACGAGGCGAAGATCGGCAAGCGCGCGTTCCTCGGCAACTCGGGGATGACCGGTCCCGGCCGCAAGGTCCCGAAGAACAGCCTCGTCGCCGTCCTCTCGGCCACGCCGAGCAAGGCCAAGGCCGGGTCGAGCTGGTTGGGCAGCCCGCCGGTACGTCTGCGCCGTACCGCCGCCAACTCCGACACCACCCGAACCTTCGACCCGCCGACGAGGTTGAAAGTCGCCCGTGCGGTCGTGGAGACGATGCGCCTGATCCCGGTGATGATCACCTTCGGCCTGGGCCTGTTCGTGCTGATCGGTCTGCAGTACATCGCGTCGCGTTCGCAGTACTGGGTGGCGGCGCTGGTGAGCGGGCTGGTCCTGCTGGTGGCCGGTGCCATCGCCTGTTGCGTGGCCGCGGCGGCGAAGTGGTTGGTGGTGGGACGCATCGAGGTGGGCGAGCACCCGCTGTGGAGTTCGTTCATCTGGCGCAACGAGCTGTCGGATGCGTTCGTCGAGACCGTCGCCGCGCCGTGGTTCGCCAACGCCGCGACCGGCACCCCGATCCTCAACGTGTGGCTGCGGCTGCTCGGTGCACGGATCGGCAAGGGCGTCTGGTGTGAGACCTACTGGCTCCCCGAGGCCGACCTCGTCACCCTCGGCGACGGCGCGACCGTGCAGCGCGGGTGCGTGGTGCAGACCCATCTGTTCCACGACCGAGTGATGGCCATGGACCGGGTCACCCTCGGCGCGGGCGCGACCCTCGGACCGCACTGCGTCGCGCTCCCGGCGGCCGGCCTCGGCGAGGCGGCGACCGTCGGGCCCGCGTCACTGGTCATGCGTGGCGATGTCGTCCCGGACTACACCCGGTGGCAGGGCAACCCGATCGCGCCGTGGACGCGCACCGACGCGTGAGGTCAGACCTCGCGCCTACCGCGTCGTCGGCCGGTCACGAAGCCGTCCACACCTGTCCGTCCGGTGTCGGCCAGGCCCACCGCGACCAAGGCCGCGATCAGTGCGAGCGGGAACTCGTAGCCGCCGTCGAAGTTCCAGAAGCCCTTGTCGGCGTGGACGGTGACGATCGCACCGATCATGTCGATGATGAGCAGGATCGACACCAGCGGCGTCAGGATGCCCACGATCAGCAGGATGCCGCCGACGAACTCGACCCAGGTCGCGTAGTGGGCGCTGAACTCCGGGAACGGCACGTCCATGGCGCGAAAACCCGCCTCGGTCTTGTCGATACCGTTCGTGTGCAGCTTCTGCCATCCGTGCATGATGAAGATGAACCCGAGGATCACTCGCGCCACCAACGACGTGAAACTTCTCGATGTACCCATGAGGTGTCCTTCCCGACGACTGCGCCCGACATGTCCGGTCCGCTCGAACGCTACCGGCTGCGCCGCCGGGTGACGCCGAACCCGGCCGATCCGCGGGCCGGTGGTCCGGCGGGTAACCTCGTACCACCACAATCGAACCGACGAGATGACGTGCGCGACTGGAGGATGGGTGCCGAGTAGGACTGGCAAAGGTGCGCGCGATTCGGACACCGGGACGGGTCCCCTGCTCGGCGACCCCGACGACGGTCTCGATCCGTACCTGCCGAAGAACGGCAACCTCGGTTATCGCGTGAGCCGCTATGACCTCGACCTCGAGTACAAGGTGGCCAGCAACCGGTTGGCGGGCACGGCCACCATCACCGCCACCGCGATCAACACGCTGGGTCGGTTCAGCCTCGACCTCGCGACGTCGCTGTCGGTGTCGCGGGTGTCGGTCAACGGCAAGCGGGCCTCCCGCTACAGCCAGCGCACCAACAAACTCTCCGTCACCCCGGCCGACTCACTGCCCCCGGGCGGGGCGATGACCGTCGTCGTGAAGTACTCCGGGTCGCCCAAGCCGATCCGCGGACCGTGGGGCGAGGTCGGGTGGGAGGAACTCACCGAGGGTGCGCTATGCGCCAGCCAGCCCAACGGCGCCGCGTCGTGGTTCCCCTGCGACGATCACCCCAGCTCCAAGGCGAGCTACCGCATCGCGATCACCACCGAGTCGCCGTATCTGGCGGTGGCCAACGGAACGCTGCAGCGCAAACGCACCAAGGCCGGTTCGACGACGTGGATCTACGAGCAGGTCGAACCGATGGCCACCTACCTGGCGACCATCCAGATCGGCCCCTACGTGCAGACGACGCTCGCGACCCGGCCGGTCAAGATCAAAGCCGTTCTGCCCGAACGACTCAAGACCAACTTCGCCTCCGATTTCGCCCGCCAGAAGGACATGGTGTCGGCGTTCAGCGAGATGTTCGGTCCCTACCCGTTCCCGGCGTACACGGTCGTCGTCACCGACGACAACCTCGAGATCCCCATCGAGGCCCAGGGCCTGTCCACGTTCGGCGCCAACCACTGCGACGGCACCGGCCGCTCCGAACGTCTCGTCGCCCACGAGTTGGCCCACCAGTGGTTCGGCAACTCGCTCACGCTGGCACGGTGGGCCGACATCTGGCTGCACGAGGGCTTCGCCTGCTACAGCGAGTGGCTGTGGTCGGAGCACTCCGGCGGACAGTCAGCGGACTCACTCGCCCGCTACCACCATCGCCAGTTGTCCAGTGCACGACAGGATCTCGAGGTCGGCGATCCGGGCCCGGACTCGATGTTCGACGACCGGGTCTACAAGCGCGGCGCACTCACTCTGCACGCACTACGGGTGAGCGTCGGCGACGACGAGTTCTTCGAGCTCCTCAAGGAATGGACACGCGAGTACCGCTACAGCTCGGTGTCGACCGACGACTTCACCGCGCTGGCCGCTCGGCACAGCGAGGAATCGCTCAACCGGCTGTGGCAGCAGTGGCTCCACGAGAAGCCGCTGCCGCCCTTCCCCGTGGCCGGCTGAGCGAGTCGTCCCTGGGTCAGGCGCGCTCGTCGGGGACGACGTGCACGGCGGCCTCCTCGGCCGACGCCGCGGCACCGTCGAATCCGATGTCCTCGGCCGTCTCCTGGCTCGACAGGTGCGCATCGACGCCCTCGTCGGGTGCGAGCAACCGGCCGGACCGTTCGTCGCCGACCTCGTTGTCGTACTCATCGATGTCGTCGGGGACACCGTCGGGGTCGGGCGCCGGCGGATCGTCGTGCAGGTTGATCTGCGCGGCCGGGTCCGGCTCCTCCTCGGCGAGGTGCTCGTCGAGCGATTCACCCTCGCGCTGGTCCTCGGCCGTCACGCCGTATCGCATTGCCTTGCTGGGCTTCTCCGGCGGGGAGTAGCCCTCGTCGAGGACGTCTTCCACCCCTCGATCGTCGAGCGTGTCCCCAGGCTGCAGTTGGTCGTCGGAGTCGAGGCTGTACTCGCCGTCCGAACCTTCGGGTGTGCTGTCGACGTCGTCACTCATCTCTCCACCCTAACCATGACGGTCGGGGGCGGTTGCCTGCGGCGGGGCAGGGCGCAATAGTCGACCCATGGCGACCTCACCGGCACTGCTCGACCTCATCACCGCACACGACCAGGGCGTACTCGCGACGATCCGCCGCGACGGCCGTCCGCAGCTGTCGACGGTGAACTACGCCTACGACGAGGGGGCACGGCTGCTCCGCGTCTCGATCACCGACGGACGCGCGAAGACCGCCAACCTCCGCCGGGACCCTCGCGCGGCGTTGCACGTCAGCAGTCCCGACGGGTGGTCGTACGCGGTCGCCGACGGGGCCGCCGACCTGAGCGCGGTGGCCACCGCCCCCGACGACGACGCCGTCGCGGAGTTGATCGAGCTGTACCGCGCCATCGGCGGTGAGCACGACGACTGGGACGACTACCGCCGCGCGATGATCGCCGACGGCCGCCTGGTCCTGCGCCTGCACGTCGACCACCTCTACGGCCAGGCCCGCTGACCCGCCAGTTGGGCACGTAACACCCGCAGTTGGGCACCTAACGACCGCAGTTGGGCACGTAACACTCGCAGTTGGGCACCTGCAACGTCCTCCGGGGGCACAAGTGCCCAACTGACCAAGCTACGTGCCCAACCGGCGTCGTTACGTGCCCAACTGGCGTCGTTAGGTGCCCAACTGACGGGTGTCAGGCGTCGCGCGCGGCGAGGCCCGAGAGGTAGCGATCGACGTCGTCGAGGTGCGGCAGCAACCCGCTTGCGACAGCCTCGTCCAGCGACGGGGCGGCAGTGTCCTTGTCCGACAACGACACCTCGAGCGGGCTCCCGTCGCGGCCGACGACGGGCCAGTCGATGCCGATGGTCGGATCGAGCGGATGGATGCCGTGTTCGCCGCCCGGGTTGTATCCGGTGGAGCAGAAGTAGGCGACGGTGGAGTCGTCGGCCAGCGACAGGAACGCGTGACCGAGTCCCTCGGACAGGTAGATGGCCCGTCGATCGACGTCGTCGAGCACGACGCTGTCCCACTGCCCGAACGTCGGCGAGCCGACGCGGATGTCGACGACGACGTCGAGAACGGCGCCACGCGAACAGGTCACGTACTTCGCCTGCCCCGGTGGGGTGTCGGCGAAGTGGACTCCACGCAGCACGCCGGCCGCCGACACCGAGATGTTGACCTGGGCGAGCGAGAACTCGTGACCGATCAGCTCACCGAGAACGGGCGCCTTGAACGCCTCGAGGAACACCCCCCGCGGATCGGGGTGCTGCACCGGGGTGATCTCCCACGAGCCGGCGATCGACAGCGGACGGACGCGCATGCCTCACAACCCCCGCTCGAGGATGCCGAGGAGGTAATCCCCGTAGCCGGACTTGGTCAGCTTCTCCGCCCGGGCCCGCAGTTCGTCGTCGCCGATGTAGCCGCGTCGCCACGCGATCTCCTCGGGGACCGCGATCTTGAGGCCCTGACGCTGTTCGACCGTTCGCACGAAATTCCCGGCGTCCTGCAGCGAGTCGAACGTGCCGGTGTCGAGCCATGCGGTTCCCCGCGGCAGGACGTGGACCTGCAGTCGGCCCGCGTCCAGGTAGGTCCGGTTGATGTCGGTGATCTCGTATTCGCCGCGGGCGCTCGGGGTGAGCCCGCGCGCGATCTCGACCACGTCGTTGTCATAGAAGTACAACCCCGGGACGGCGTAGTTCGACCGCGGGTTGTCCGGCTTCTCCTGCAGCGCAATGGCCGTGCCCGAGGCGTCGAAGTCGACGACGCCGTACGCACTGGGATCGGCGACCCAGTACGCGAACACCGCTCCCCCGTCGACATCGGAGAACCGCATCAGCTGGTTACCCAGCCCCGGACCATAGAAGATGTTGTCGCCCAACACCAGTGCGACGGTGTCGCCCCCGATGTGATCGGCCCCGAGGACGAACGCCTGCGCGAGACCGTCCGGGGACGGCTGCACCGCGTAGGTGATCGAGATGCCGAACTGCTCGCCGTTGCCCAACAGATGCGAAAACGATTCCGCATCACCGGGTGTGGTGATGACCAGGATGTCGGTGATGCCCGCGAGCATCAGTGTCGACAGCGGGTAGTAGATCATCGGTTTGTCGTAGACCGGGACGAGCTGCTTGCTCACCCCGAGGGTGATCGGATGCAGCCGCGAACCGGTCCCACCGGCCAGAATGATTCCCCGCATGGCGACACACTATGCCCCGGTGAGGTGACCGGCTCAACCCCGCGAGCGGCAGGTGTGGGCCGGTAGGCTCGCATCCGTTGCACCGACAACCGGAAGGATGTGCGATGCGCGCACTGGTCACGGGAGGTGCCGGATTCATCGGCGCCAACTTCGTACTCAGCACGGTGGCGAGCCGTCCCGACGTCGACATCACCGTCCTGGACAAGCTCACCTACGCAGCCAATCCGTCCACGCTGGACTCGGTCGCCGACCGCATCGAGATCGTCGAGGGCGACATCGCCGACGCCGACCTCGTCGACCGTCTCGTCGCCCAGACCGACATCGTCATCCACTTCGCCGCGGAATCGCACAACGACAACTCCCTGGCCGACCCGTCGGCGTTCGTGCAGACGAACCTGGTCGGTACCTACACACTGCTCGAGGCGGTGCGCAGGCACCGAACCCGTCTGCACCACATCAGCACCGATGAGGTGTACGGCGATCTCGCACTCGACGACCCGAGCCGTTTCACCGAGACAACTCCCTACAACCCGTCGAGCCCCTACAGCTCCACGAAGGCCGGCAGTGACCTGCTCGTCCGCGCGTGGGTCCGATCGTTCGGGATCCACGCAACCCTCTCGAACTGTTCCAACAACTACGGGCCGTACCAGCACGTCGAGAAGTTCATCCCGCGCCAGATCACCAACGTGCTCACCGGCGCCCGGCCCCGGCTCTACGGCACCGGGACCAACGTCCGCGACTGGATCCACGTCGACGACCACAACGACGCCGTCTGGACCATCATCGACACCGGTGTCGTCGGCGAGACGTACCTGATCGGCGCCGACGGTGAGACCGACAACCGGACCGTCGTCGAGACGATCCTCGAGATCCTCGGGAAACCCACCGACGCATACGATCTCGTCACCGACCGGCCCGGACACGACATGCGCTACGCCATCGACTCGACCCGACTGCGCACCGAACTGGGGTGGTCACCGAGGTACACCGACTTCCGCGCCGGACTCGAGGCGACCGTCGACTGGTACCGCGAGAACGAGAACTGGTGGCGTCCGGTCAAAGATGGTGTCGAACGCGGATACGCGCGCACCGAGAAGATCGTCGGCTAGACCGATCCGGACGTTCTCGCGTCGGCCCCCAGCATCCGCAGCACGATGTCGATCACGTCGGTCATCGGCGGGATGCCGGTGGAGTGGCCGAAGAGCTTGGGTTGCGCCGACCGCAGGAACGTCGCGCTGACCATCAGGTAGGCCGCGGCATCGGTGTCGACGTCGGCCTCGATCAGACCGGCGTCTCGGAGGGCCCCGAAGTACGCACCCACGGCGGCGACACCCCGATGCGGCCCGAAATCGTTGGCCGTGACCACGTCACCGACCTCGTCGCGCAGGCCGGCGTCCCCATGCGCCGCGACCAGGACGTCGAGGCCGTCGTCGAGAAACGTGTGCACCGCGCCGACGTACTGCTCGAGCACCGGACGGACGTCGGACAGCGCGCGAACCACGGTCGGGTCCATGTCGTTCTTGAACGCGAACAGCGGACGCAGCGCCTCGTGGAACACCGCGGTGAGCAGGGCCTGCCGATCACCGAAGTGATAGAAGATCGACCCCTCGGAAACGCCTGCGCGGGAAGCGACCTCGCGAGTCGTCAGCCGTGCGACACCCCGCTCCCGGAGCACCGCGAGGGCGGACGACAACAGCTCGTCGCGTCCGATCGCCGGGGGCCTTCCTCGTCGCGCCATGGCGGCCACACTACCCAACGCATGTCAATTGTTGAGTGTTCACTCAGAATGTGCAACGATTTTCTGAGTCCGCACTCAACCTGGAGGCACCATGGCCCGCAAGTGGCTCACCCTGACCGCCGTCTGCACCGGCGTGTTCATGCTCCTGCTCGACGTGACCATCGTGAACGTCGCGCTCCCCGACATCCAGACCGATCTCGGATCCGACCTCTCCGACCTGCAGTGGGTGATCGACGCCTACGCGCTCGCTCTGGCGGCGCTGCTGCTCACCTCGGGCACCATCGCCGACATCGTCGGCCGCAAGAAGGTCTTCGCGATCGGCATCGTGGTGTTCACGGTCGGGTCGCTGGCCTGTGGCCTGGCCCCCAACATCACCACCCTGGTCGTCTCGCGCGTCGCCCAGGGCGTCGGCGGGGCCATCATGTTCGCGACGTCGCTGGCGTTGCTCGCACAGGCCTTCGCTCCCCGCGAGCGCGGTGTCGCCTTCGGTGTCTTCGGTGCGGTCACCGGCGTCTCGGTCGCAGTCGGACCGGTGCTCGGCGGCATCCTCACCAGTGGGTTGTCCTGGCACTGGATCTTCTTCGTCAACATCCCGGTCGGCATCTTCGCGCTGGTCATGACGATCATCGGTGTCGACGAGTCGAAGGCCCCCGGGCAGCATCGCATCGACTGGCTCGGCTGCGTCACCTTCAGCGCCGCACTCGCCTTCCTCGTCTTCGGTCTCATCCGCAGCCACGCCGACGGATGGGGCTCGCTCGAGGTGGCCGGCTCGCTCATCGCCGCGGCCGTGCTGCTGACCGCGTTCGTCGTCGTCGAGCGGATGTCCGACCAGCCGATGGTCGACGGGTCGCTGTTCCGCGTGCCCACGTTCACCGGCGGACTCATCGCCGCCTGGGCCATCTCCGCGTCGATGTTCTCCCTGTTGACCTACATCGTGATCTACCTCCAGAACACGATGGGCTACTCCGCGCTGCAGGCCGGGCTCTACTTCCTGCCGTTCTCCGGACTGGTCTTCGTCGCCGCGGCGGTCGCCGGGCGCCTCTCTGACAAGATCCCGGCCCGCTGGTTGATCACGCCGGGATTCGTGTTGGTGGCGGCCGGACTACTGCTGATGCGCGGCAGCGACCCGACCGGCGGCTGGACCCAGTTCATTCCGGGGTTCATCGTCGCAGGCATCGGAACCGGCCTGATCAACGTCCCGCTGGCGTCGACCGCGGTGGGTGTCGTCGAACAGTCCCGCGCCGGCATGGCCTCGGGCATGAACTCGACGTTCCGCCAGATCGGCATCGCCACGGGCGTCGCCCTGCTGGGCAGTCTGTTGTCGTCGCGGTTGAGCAACAACATCTCCGACTCCCTCGCCGGCACCCCCATCGCCGACAAGGGACGTGAGATCGGCGACGCGGTCGCCAACGGCGGCGCGGCGCAGGTCATCTCGTCGGTGCCGGCGCAGCTGCGCGAGATGGTCACCGCGAGTGCGGGGCGGGGGTACGCGAACGCCCTGGACCTCATCCTGTTGATCGCGGCGTGCATCGCGACGGTGGCCGCGATCTCGACCGTCTTCCTCATCCGCTCGAAGGACTTCCACGCCAATCGCGTCGAGGCCGAGCAGAAGGCCGACGAGGACCTGGCACCCACGGGGTCGTGACCAGCCTGAGCTAGCCCGCGATCCGTGCCGGCTCGGGAAGTGGGGCCTCGACGACCTCGTCGAACCCCGGCCGCGCGGTACCGACGAACGACCGCACCCAGGCGACGACCGCCCTGGCCCGGTTGCCCATGCCTGCCAGGTAGTACAGGTGCACTCCGAGCCAGGCGACGAAGGCGAGCAGGCCGCGGAAGGTGATGCGCTCGGTCAGCTTCGCGACGGCCCGTCCGCGGCTGATGATCGACATCGACCCCTTGTCGAGGTATCGGAAGACGCTGCCCGGGGCTCGCTTCCGGGTGATGATGTCGACCGCGTGCCGACCCTGCTGCATGGCGACCGGGCTCTGTCCCGGGTAGTCGCGCAGCGACGTCATGTCGCCGATCGCGTAGATGTTCGCGACACCGCCGACGGTCAGGTCGTCGTTGATCAGGAGGCGTCCGGCGCGGTCGGTGTCGCAGCCGGTCGCCTCGGCCAGCACGCCGGCGAAGCCGCTCGCCGAGACCCCGGCCGACCACACGACGGTGTCGGTGGCGATCTTGCGGGTGGCCGCCCCGTCGTTGACGTTCACGGTGACGACGCCGTCGGCGATGTCGGTGACCATCGAGCCGGTGAGCACCTCGACGCCCGCCTTCTCCAGCGCACCCCTCGAGTACTCACTCAGACCCCCGCCGAACGCGGGCAGCACCTCGCCGAGGCCTTCGACCAGGGTGATCGCGACCTCGCGACGTTCGTGGCGGCGGGCCAGCTCGGCGATCTGGCCGGCGACCTCGACCCCGGTCGCACCGGCACCGACCACGACGAACGTGGTCGCGGACGCGTCATCGACAGGCGCGTCGAAGCAGGCGCGGAGATGGGCGCGCAGTCGGGTCGCGTCGTCGATGGTCTTGAGGGCGAAGGTGCGATCGGCGTACTCGTCGCGGCCGAAGTAGCTCTGTGCGGCGCCGGTCGCGGCGATCAGCGAGCCGTAGTGGACGCGGTGGTCACGACCGTCGGCGCGGTAGGTGAGCATCGCGGGCATCGCATCGACCGCGGTCACGACGCCCTCGACCACCTCGACGTCGCGGTGGCGACGCAGGAGGTTGTCGGTGCGGGGCGCGATGTCGTCGCGGGCCAGGACGCCGGTGGCCACCTGATAGAGCAGCGGTTGGAAGAGGTGTTCCGGGGTGCTCGAGATCAGCAGGGCGGTCTTGCCCCGACCACGCAGGCGGCGCGCGGCGGCCAGCCCGCCGAATCCGGAACCGACGATCACCACGTCGTAGTAGGTCGCGTCATCTGTGCGCATGTCGATCTCCTTTCGCTACTCATGAACAACACCCATGGTCCTGGTTTGTGCTCCCGCCGTCACGCGCGTTTTCCAGATGCTATTGATCTGGATCGCTCATGAGTGGCCGGTATGCTCGGTGACCTGCGAGAGGGATGACATGGAACTGCGACAGCTGACGTACTTCGTGGCGGTGTGCGACGAACTGAGTTTCAGCCGCGCCGCCGAGCGAACCTTCATCTCGCAATCGGCGATCAGCCATCAGGTCGCCCGCCTCGAACGCGACCTCGGCGCGGCCCTCTTCGAGCGGTCCACCCGCACGGTGACCATCACCGAGGCCGGTGAGCGTCTGCTGCCCGTCGCCCGGCAGATGATCGATCTGGAGAAGCACGCGTACGCGGCCGTGCGCGATCCCGGATCGCGGGTCCGACTCGCTGCCAACATGTCGTTCGCCCGGCGGTCGTTGTCCGCGATCGCCGAGGTCCGCGAGCGACATCCCGACGTCGAGATCGAGTTCGTCATCAAGAACTTCCAGCAGCGGGTGGACGCCGTCGTCTCCGGTGACGTCGACATCGCACTGATCCGCGGCACG
This sequence comes from Williamsia maris, assembly GCF_024171815.1. Classification (GTDB taxonomy): domain Bacteria; phylum Actinomycetota; class Actinomycetes; order Mycobacteriales; family Mycobacteriaceae; genus Williamsia_A; species Williamsia_A maris. The sequence continues at coordinate 1,294,780 of NZ_JAMTCJ010000001.1, forward strand.
GTCAGCGACCCCCGGTTGCGGGTCGAACAGCTGTGGGTCGAGGAGCTCGTGGTGGCGGTCTCGGAGAAGCACCCGCTGGCCGGCGCCTCGGAGGTCGACCTGCGCGAGCTCGCGTCCCACCCGCTGATCCTGCCGCCGCAGAAGCAACAGGTGTTGCTGCACAGCGTCATCCGGCAGGCCTTCGCCGACGTCGATGCCGTGCCACGGTACGGATCACCCATCGCGGCCGATCACACCGCGGCGCTCGAGTTGATCAACCACCCCACCACCTGGACGGTCCTGTACGACGATCAGCCCGGACCGGCCATCGCGCTGTTGCGGGAGCGCAACGGGCGCCTGCGCGTCCCGGTGAGTGCGGTCGTGCGGACCCACGCACTGCAGGAATCCGGCGCCGGGGAGCGTGTTGCGATCATCCGAGACCTGATGGCCAGGCTGGGTGCGGGGACGGGGGTCACGCCGTGATGGAGTGGCCGCGACACATCCCGACCCTCACCGACGGGGTGATCACACTGCGCGCCCTGGAGCCGTCCGACATCGACGACGTGCTCGAGACCGCGGCCGATCCGGCGTCGGAGGCGTTCACCACGGTCCCCAGCCCGTACACGCGACAGGACGCGGTGGAGTTCGTCGAGACGAACGCGGCCAAGGTGTGGCCGGGGTTCGAGGTCGCGATCACCGATTCCGACGACCGTCTCGTCGGCACCTGCGGACTGCGCATCCGCGACGAGGACAGCGGCGTCACCGAGGTCGGGTACATGGTCGCACCGCGGGCACGCGGCCAGGGGATCGCGACGCGGGCGACCCGTCTGCTCGTCGACTACTCGTGGACGATCGGGGCCGCGCGGGTGGCGCTCGACGCGTTCGCCGGCAACGCGGCGTCTCGTGCGGTGGCACTGCGGTGCGGGTTCGTCGAGGAGGGGACGCTCCGGTCGGCACACCTCGGAAACGGCGACATCCGGCACGACGTGGTGGTCCACGGCATCCTCCGGACCGACACCGACCCTCCGACGACCGCAGGCTAGCCCCGAGCGGACCCACATCCCGTACGAACGAACGGGATGTCATGTCGCGCATCACATTTCTTCCCGTTGACTTCGACATTCCTTTAGTTAGTCTGAGCAAGAGAATACATGGGTGGGAGGCCTGCGTTCTCCGACGGCATGGGGCCGGCGACGTCCACCGTTTGGTCATCTTCGTCAGCGAGCAGGTAGCCGTGTCCTCGATTTCGCACGCCGTCCGACATCTCTCCGCACCGTCATCGATGCGTGCCATCCGCAACACCGGGCGTCGTGTACGGCGACCAGCCCGGGTCGCGACCGCCTGCCTCATGATCGCCGGGATGATGGTGACCGGCGGGTGCGCGGTGCCGTCCCTGTTCGACCACGCACGCGCGACGGCGTCCGGAGCGATGGTCGCCGAGCCGGGGAGCATCGTCGCGATCGACCACCTGTCGGATTCGGATGCGCGGCAACCCGTTCCGGGCGGCCACGGCGCTCTGGTCCACTATCGCTCGACCGACGCGCACACCGGCAAGTCCAGGACGGCGTCCGGGATGGTGTTCGTACCGCCCGGTGTCGCACCGCGGGGCGGTTGGCCGGTACTGGCGTTCGCCTCGGCGTCACCGGGGACCGAGACGGCCTGCCCCGCTCCGACCGCACCCGCGGTGGAGCCCGAACCCACGGTGGTGCAGTACCTCTCACACGGTTATGCGGTGGCGGTGAGCACCGGCAGCGCGGCCTCGGCGATGCCCGGCGTGCCCGACAGCGCCACCGCCGGTCTCGCCCTCATCGACTCCGTCCGTGCGCTGCGCAGGGCCTACCCGAATGTGTCCACGCACTGGGCCGCGATAGGCGTCGCGCAGGGCGGGGCCGGCGTGTGGGATGCCGACACTCTCGCTCATCGATACGCTCCCGACCTGCAACTGCTGGGTGCGGTGGCGCTGTCGCCGACGGCGGACATGACCGGCCTCGTGTCCCGCGCACAACGCGGGACACTGTCCAACGACCAGGCCCGCCTGGTCCAACAGACCCAGATCGCGCACGGCCGACACCCCCTCGACCTCGACACCCGCCGCACCGACGACGTCGACCAGAACCGCGCGGCGCAGTCGACGTGTGGCGGCGCCTCGAGACCGCTGATCGCCGACGTCGCACGGATGAGTGGTCCGCTCGACGTCGTGGAACCGACCACTGCCGCCGTCGAGCCGCTGCGTGCATCCCTGGCCGCGGCCGCGGTGAGCGCCGGCCCCCTGTCCGCTCCGCTCTCGGTCGTCTACGGAACCGACGACACCGTGGTCGATCCCGCATGGACCACCGACGTACTCCGGCGCGAATGCGCCGCCGGGGGCACCCTCACCTGGCAGCTCGAGTCGGGAACCGGCCGCACCGATACCGACCACACCCGCCAGATCGACTGGGTCACCGACCGGTTCGGCGGCCGACCCGCGCAGAGCAGCTGCCAGACCACCTCGGTCGACGCCGAGGGTGCAGGCGCCGTCGTGGCCGCCGCGCCCGTTCCCACGGTGGCCTCGGCGCTGCCCCCGGGAAGTCACGCCGCGCGCGTGCTCTATCGCTCGACCGAGGGCGACACCGGTCTGCCGACGGTCGTGTCGGGCACGGTCTTCTCCCCCGCGGGCACCCCACCGCCGGGCGGGTGGCCGGTGATCGCCTACGGCCACGGAACCACCGGCATCGACACCGACTGCGGGCTGTCCGGGTCGCCGACCCTGCAGGGTCAGGCCGCTCTGGTCTCGTCGTTCCTGTCGTTCGGTTACGCGGTATCGCTGCCGGACTATCAGGGGTTAGGCGGCCCCGGACCGCACCCCTACCTCGACGCGCGCACCGCCGGACTGAACGTGATCGACTCGGTGCGGGCCCTGCGGGCGACCTTTCCCGACATCTCCACGCGCTGGGGCGCCCTGGGTCACTCGCAGGGCGGCGCGGCGGTGTGGTCGGCCGACGAGCAGGCCGGCACCTACGCACCGGAACTCGCGTTCGTCGGCGCGGTCGCGCTGGCCCCCGCGGCGTCGGTGACCGGCATCGTCGACAAGTCGGACCGCCGGACGCTCACCACCGACCAGATCCCCGCGTTCGCGCTGATCGTGACCTCGTTGCAGCGACTGCATCCCGAGCTCGACCTCGACGAGTACCGCCACGGCGTGGCGGCCGAGCACTGGTCGGCCATCGCCGCCTGCGCCGGTCCGCTGCTGGGCGAACGGGCCGCGGCACTCGCCCGGATCCGGTCCGCCGACGTCGCGCCCGACACCGCCGTGGCGTCGGATCGGGTGCACCGACTCCTCGCGCGGTGGGCGCTGCCGCAGCGACCGGCGTCGGCCCCGATGTCGGTCCTCTACGGGTCGGCCGATCAGCTCGTCGACGCGGGGTGGACCACCAACGCCCTGCACCGGGCGTGCGCGATGGGCGACACCATCGAGTTCGACGAACAGGCCGGGGGCACCCATTCCGATCTCGACCTGACCGGCCAACTCCCCTGGCTACGAGACCGTTTCGCCGGTCAGCCCGCCCCCGACAACTGCCGGTGACCCGCCGCGGCCGACCTCAGTCCGGGAGCGTCGGCGGAGCCAGACGGTAGGTCGGCGGCGTCACCGACATCCCGATCGGGTTGCGCACCGTCGGGGTCGGTGTCCCGGGGATCTGCGCCGCGGGGTCGACACCGAGGCGCCGCGCGAGGTCGAAGGCCTCGGCGACGTCGTTGATCGGCCCGGCGGGAACCCCTGCGGCGGCGAGGATCTCGAACCAGTGGTCGGCACCGTGCGGTCGCAGGGCGGCGGCGATGTCGGCGACGAGGGCGTCCCGGTTCGTGATGCGCGCGGTGTTGGTCGAGAAGCGGTCGTCCGTCGCGAGTCCGGGGTTCCCGATCGCGTCGGCCATGCGGGCGAACAGCTTGTCGTTGCCCACCGCCACCGCGAGCGGGCGGTCCGCGGTCGAGAACACCTGATAGGGAACGACGCTGGGATGCCGGTTGCCCATCGCCACGGGAACGACGTCGGCGGCGAGATAGCCCGCGGTCTGGTTGACCATCGACGACAGCGCGACCGAGAGCAGATCGAGATCCACCCGCTGGCCGATGCCGGTGCGGTCGCGATGTCGCAGGGCGGCCAGGATGCCGGCGACCGCGTGGACCCCGGTGAGCACGTCGATCACCGCGACGCCGACCTTCGACGGCGCATCTTCGGGCCCGGTGACGCTCATCAGGCCGCTCATCGCCTGGATGAGCAGGTCGTAGCCCGGCATGGACGCGCCACCGTCGCGCCCGAAACCCGTTATCGCGCAGTAGATGAGATCGGGTTGATCGGCGACGAGGGTGTCGTATCCGAGGCCGAGGCGTTCCATCGTCCCGGCGCGGAAGTTCTCGATGACGACGTCAGACCGCTCGACCAAGGTCCGGGCCGCCCGTCGTCCGTCGTCGGTCTGCAGATCGACGGCCAGCGACGTCTTGTTGCGGTTCACCGAGGTGAAGTAGGTGGCCATGGGCTCGACGCCGTCCGGGGCGTCCTTCTCGTACGGCGGCCCCCAGGAACGGGTGTCGTCCCCGGCGCCCGGTCGTTCGACCTTGACCACCTCGGCACCGAGGTCGGCCATCAGCATCGTCGCGTACGGGCCGGCGAGGACCCGACTGAAGTCGGCGACGACGATGCCGTCGAGCGCGCCGGTCATGGTGCTCCGTTCGGGTCGGGGGTCGGACCTGTCCAACGTAGCCACCGAGACCGCGCGTGAGCCACGCCACAGGCCGGATCGCTTGCGTGGTTAACAGTTGTAGTTTCACAATGGTCCCGTGGAAACCGAGACCTACAGCGCGCGGCGCAAATGGATCATCCTGTGCACCTGCTGCCTGAGCCTGCTGATCGTGTCGATGGACGCGACCATCGTCAACGTCGCGCTCCCCGCCATCCGTCGGGATCTCGGCGCCTCGGTCTCCGGACTGCAATGGGTCATCGACATCTACACGCTGGTCCTGGCCAGCCTGCTCCTGCTGTCGGGGGCGATGGCCGACCGCATCGGCCGTCGGCGGATCTTCCAGATCGGTCTGGTCGTGTTCGCGTTGGGGTCGCTGCTGTGCAGCCTGTCGACCAGCGTCGAGATGCTCATCGCGGCACGATTCGTGCAGGCCATCGGCGGTTCCATGCTCAACCCCGTCGCGATGTCGATCATCACCCAGGTGTTCACCGGTCGCGCCGAGCGTGCCCGCGCGATCGGCGTCTGGGGTGCCGTCGTCGGCATCTCGATGGCGCTGGGGCCGATGGTCGGCGGCGTCCTGATCGACCTGCTGGACTGGAAGGCCGTCTTCTGGATCAACCTTCCCATCTGCGCCGCAGCGATCGTCCTCGCCGCGATCTTCGTGCCGGAGTCCCGCTCGGCCACCCTCCGCAAACTCGACCCACTCGGCCAGGGACTCGGCATCCTGTTCATGGCGTCGCTCATCTCCGGCCTGATCGAGGGACCGAACCTCGGGTGGGGCGATCCACGCACGCTCGGCATCTTCGCGCTCGCCCTGATCGGGCTGGTCGGGTTCATCCGCCACGAGGGACGGCACGCCTCCCCCTTCATCGACCTGCGGTTCTTCCGGAGCGTGCCGTTCGCGACGGCGACCGTGATCGGGATCCTCGCGTTCTCCGCGTACGGCGGGTTCCTGTTCCTGATGTCGAACTACCTGCAGAACGTCCGCGGCTACTCGGCCGTGCACACCGGCCTGATCTATCTGCCCATCGCGGTCGGCACGCTGATCTTCTCGCCCATCTCGGGGCGCCTGGTCGGCCGGTACGGGACACGACCGTCGCTCATCGCCTCCGGCCTGTTGCTCGCCGTCGCGTCGGTCCTGCTCACGACGTTCACCCCGACCACCCCGGTCTGGCTGCTGATCATCACCTTCGGTCTGTTCGGTGTCGGATTCGGTCTGGTCAACGCCCCGATCACGACGTCGGCGGTCAGCGGTATGCCGCGTGACCGGGCCGGCGCCGCCTCGGCGGTCGCGTCGACCAGCCGCCAACTCGGCGTCAGTCTGGGCGTCGCGATCAGCGGATCCATCGCCGGTGCCGCGGTCACCGCGTCCGACGGCGCCTTCACCGACGCCGTTCAACCACTGTGGTGGATCACGACCGGCCTCGCACTGTCGATCACCGCGCTCGGCATCATCAGCACCACCGGATGGGCCAAGAGCACCGTCGAGAAGACGGCGTTCCTGTTCGTCTCACCGAGCGAGCCGAAGGCACCCGCGCATGTCTGAGGGTCGGACCACCGCGCAGACACGCGACGCCGCACGGGCCTGGCAGTTGATGGCGCACTTCGTGATCGACCACCGTGGCCCGTGGCGCAAGGCGATGATGGCGCGGACGGGTCTGCCGTTCAACCACTTCCGGTTGTTGCGGCGCATCGGCTCCGGCGCGGTCACCATCGGCGATCTCGCGGCCGCGGCGACCATCGACGCCCCCGCGGCCACCGTCGGCGTCAACGAGTTGGAGAAGCGCGGCCTCGCCGAGCGGACCGTCGACCCGACCAACCGTCGCCGCAAGCTGGTGTCGCTGACCGATTCCGGCCATGCGGTACTCGCCGACGCGATGACGACCGACGACCCGGCACCCTCGGCGTTCGACGCCCTCGACGACGACGAGATCGCCGAACTCGTCCGCCTGATCGCCAAGCTCGACACGACCGCGCACGGCTGAGGTCAGGTCGGTCCGCTCGAATCCTGGGCGGTGAGAACACGGTTGGCCTCCCGCACGGCCGCAGCGTTCGACTTCCCCTGACGCGAGCCCGCCAGTTTGGCGGCGATGTGGTCGCGCACCGTGATCGGTTCGTAGGCCATGCCGTCGGCCGCGTCGAGGTGGCCGGGCAGGGTCGCGATGACCGCCTCGGGGTTGCCGTCGTGGAAGAACGCCGCCGAACGACGTCGCCGGATGGTCCCGTCCACGATCGGCGGCTTCACCCGGTGCAGCGTCGAGAGCCACCGGTCGTTCGTCAGCCGGGCGGTGAGGTCGCCGAGGTTCACCAGCAGCGCGCCGTCGACCGGGGACACGTCGTGCCACCGACGGTCCGACCTCAGCACCTGCAGGCCGGCGACCTGATCGGCCCACAACACGGTCACGATGCCGAAGTCGGAGTGCTCGCCCATCCCCGTCAGTTCCCCGTCGAGTGACACGGTGCCCTCGGAGAGGGCGTAGTTGTTCATCCGCAGCACGTCGATGGAGTGGTCGGTGATGCCGTCGAAGAAGTCGTCGGCGACCCCGAGCGCCGCCGCGAAGATCGTGGTCAGGGTCCGCGCGACCCGTGCGGCCGCGTCGAAGTAGGCCTGCACGCCCTCGGCGAACCCGTTCACGTCCGGCCAGACGTTGATGCCGTAGTCGTCCTCGGAGAGGTCGAGTCCGGGGAACGACCGCCCCTCGACGCCTACGTTGAACGCCTCGAAGAAGTCGTTCATGCGTGTGGCGGCCTCGACCCCGAGACTCAGACTGAGCGATTCACTCTTCGGCGGGCTGTAGCCGCGGTTGGCGCCGGTGACCCGATACGACTTGCGGACCTCCAGTGGCTGGGCGAAGAACCCGTCCATCGCCCGGGTCAAACCGTCGACGACGCCGTCATCGATGCCGTGGCCGCGGATCTGCATGAAGCCGACGGTCCGGCAGGCCTCGTCCACCGCGGTCACCACGTCGGCGATCTCGACCGCCGAGCCACCGCGCACCACCGGCCCGATGTCGATCACCGGGACACGGAACGTTTCGGTCATCTCTCACCTCTGATGCCCTGCGCCCTCGCGGGTTGCCGACGCCGCAGCCATTGTCGGACGACAGCGGCCCGTGCGCACCTCGGAGAGCGGACCTCAGTCGACGCTGGTTGCCGCGTCAACCAATGGGGCGGACGGGCGCTTGCCCGCGACGGCAGCCGAGCGCGACATCTCGACCATGTGGGCATGCATCTCGAGATAGGCGCTGCCGATCCGATCGACATCGCGCGGACTCAACACGTCGAAGACATTCGACCGCACCGCCGCGACATGGCCGGGGCTCGCGGCGGCAAGCTTCGCCGCGCCCGCCTCGGTGAGTTCGGCCAGCGCACCACGTCGATCGTCCGGACAGGGCACCCGTCGCACCCACCCCGCCTCCACCAGGCGATTGATCGCTCTGGTCACGCCACTCTTGGTCGCGGTCACCGCGTCAGCCAGGGGCCGCATCCGCATCTGATGATCCGGCGCCTCCGACAGCTGCACCAACAGTTCGTAGTCGGTCAGCGAGATGTCGGCGTCGCGGGCCAGCTGCTGGTCGAGGCGTTGCAGCAGCAAACGGGTGGCGTTGAGATATGCACGCCACGTGCGCTGCTCGTCCGCGCTGAGCCACTGAACCTGTTCCATGCGGTCGATCATAGAGGAAATGGTTGACAACGCAACGACATCAGCTAGGGTCGTCAGTAGTTGATCGCGCAACGACACGTGCGCGCACACCACGACGAAGGGTTGCCCCCATGACCAAGCTCGCCATCCTCTACTACTCGGCCACCGGACACGGGACGGCCATGGCCGACCGGCTCAAGACCGCCGCCGAGGCGGCAGGCGCCGAGGTACGCGTCCGCCACATCGCCGAGACCACCGACCCGTCGGTGTTCGCCGAGAACCCGGCCTGGACCGCCAACTACGAGGCGACCAAGGACCTGCCCGCCGCCACCGGTGACGACATCGTGTGGGCCGACGGCGTGATCCTCGGTTCGCCGACCCGCTTCGGCAACACCGCCGCGCCGTTCCAGGCGTTCGTCGACACCCTCGGCGGACTCTGGGCCCAGGGCAAGCTGGCCGACAAGGCCTACGCCGGGTTCACCTCGAGCCAGACCGCGCACGGTGGCCAGGAGGCGACTCTGCTGGCGCTCTACACCTCGGTCATGCACTGGGGCGGCGTCGTGGTCGCCCCCGGCTACACCGACGGCATCAAGTTCGCCGACGGCAACCCCTACGGCGTCGGCCACGTGACCGGCGCGAACAACACCGACGAGCTGAACAGCGCCACCCTCGACGCGCTCGATCACCTCGCGACCCGCGTCGTCACCGTCGCGGGCAAGCTGGCCTGACCGGCCCTTCGTAGCACCCACCGCACTCGAGTCAGGTTCACCATGAGCACAGCGATCGCACCCGAGCTCGACGTCCGGCGTTCCGATGATCGGGACAAGACCCGCATCGGGTGGCTGGACTCGAAACACTCGTTCTCGTTCGGGGGCAATTACGATCCCGCGAACACCCACCACGGGGTGCTCATGGTGAACAACGACGACATCGTCACGCCCGGAATGGGATTCGACACCCATCCGCACCGTGACATGGAGATCATCACCTGGGTGCTGCAGGGTGCGCTGGTACACCAGGACTCGATGGGGCACTCCGGGATCATCTACCCGGGCCTGGCCCAGCGGATGAGCGCGGGCACCGGGATCCTGCACTCGGAGAAGAACGACTCGTGGCGCCTAGGTCCCGCCGACGGAGGTGACGGGGCGAAGCACGACAACCCCGTGCACTTCGTGCAGATGTGGGTCGTCCCGGACGAGGCCGGCATCACGCCGGGCTACGAGCAACTCGAGATCGACCACGAGTTGCTCGCCGGCGGGCTGGTCCCCGTCGCGTCGGGGATGCCCGGGCACGCAGAGCATTCCGCCATCCGCATCAAGAACAAGTACGCGGCGATGCACGTCTCCCGCATGCAACCCGGCCAGTCGCCGATCACGCTGCCGGACGCACCGTTCCTGCACGTCTTCGTCGCGCGCGGGGAGGCGTCACTCGAGGGTGTCGGGGTCCTGCACGAGGGCGACGCAGTCCGCGTACGTGGCGGCGGCGGTCAGACGATGTCGACCACGGTCGGTGCCGAGGTCATCGTGTGGGAGATGCACGCGACGATCGCCGGCTGACCCTACAGCGGCAGTGCGTCGAGCATCGGCACGATGACACCGTCGGCCCGCCGGAACGACTCGATGCCGAACGCCTTCGCCAGTGCCTCGGTCGGCATCTCGAGAAACGGCCCGAAGTCGCCGATCTGCGTCGCGTGGGCGACCATGGCAGCGCGCTTGACCTCGATCAGATCGCTCACGTCGACCTCCATGGTGATCTCTGACGCAGGCACACCGAACGTCTCGATGTCCAGTGGCGAATCCTCGCCGTTCCATTGCGGATTGGACTCGACGAGTAGTCGGAACCGGTCGCGATTGACGACGTTCTCGAAGGTGTGTGGGGTGCCCGCGATCTCGGCTGCGCGTCGTCCCACGTGGTGCACCTGAATGTGGTCGGGATGTCCGTACCCGCCGTTGCTGTCGTAGAACGTCAGCACGTCGGCGTGCTCCTCGACCAGGATGTCGGCCAACCGCTGTGCGGCGTCCTCGACCGGCACGTTGGTGAAGGCCTCGGGGTTGTCGTTGTCGGACGTCCCCGCCATGCCGGAGTCGGGGTAGTCGAGCATCACCAGGCGATGCACGCCCAGGATCTCCGCCGAGTTCGACAACTCCATCCGGCGGCGCGACAGCAGCGATTCGCCTTCGGCGAGCAGGTCGTCCGGGAACTCACCGACCGCGCCGTCGGTGGCGGTCACCAACACCACGCGATGACCGGCGTCGGCCGCCCGGCGCATCGTGCCGCCGGTGCTGAACACCTCGTCGTCGGGATGGGCGTGAAAACACACGAGAACACTCACTGATTGCCTGTCGCTCGAAGTCCGGGCCCCGTCGGGCGAGATCTGAAGTCTAATGCTGCTCTGGCGTCACACGCCCGCCGCGGTGACGCCGGAGCGGGCCGCCGCGGTCGTACGCCGGTGGAGTGCGAACACCACCAGCCCACCCAGGGCCGAGATCAGGGCCGTCACAACGGCCGCGACATTCCACCCGGCGACGAGATCCTCGGCCGCGCTCCCCGGCCCGGGTCGGGCCGCGATCACGGCCACAATCGTGACCCCGACGGCCGAACCGAGGTAGCGCGCGGTGTTGTTCGCGCCGCTGCCCATGCCGCCGCGTCCGGCGGGCACGCTGGCCACGGCCTCGCGGCCGAGGTTGGCGTTGACCATCCCCGTCGCGACCCCGGCGAACAGCAGACCGGGCAGGAACCGCACCCATCCGGAGTTCTCGTCGATGCCGGTCAGCGCCGCGAGTCCGATCGCGACACCGAGGAGGCCGACGGCGAGCTGGACCCGACCGGAGACACTCGCCGGGATCCGGCGTGCAAGCAGCGCGGTGACGACCGACGTCCCCGACCACGCGAAGAGCAACAGGGCCGAGCCGATCGCGGAGATGCCCAACGCTGCTCCGAGGAACCCGGCCATGTACGACATCAACGCGATCGCACCGGCACCGATCGCGACCGCGGCCAGGGTGGCGGCACCAAAAGCCGGTGAGCGCAGCAGCGACAGATCGAGCATCGACGTCGCGCTGCGGGACTCGGTGACCACGAACGCCGCGAGCAGCACCACCGACACCACGAACAGCACGATGACCACGGGCTGCGTCCACCCCTGCCTGCCCTCGACCAGTCCGGCGAGCAGTGTCGCGATGCCGCCGGCGAACAGCAGCGCGCCGGGGAGGTCGAGTCCGCGCGGATGTTCCGAGCGCGACTCCGGCACGAGTCGCTCGGCGACGATCGCCAACAGGACCGATGCCGCCGCGAGGGCCCAGTACGCGTCGTGCCAGCTGTCGGCCTTCTCCAGCAGCGCCGAGAGCAGCGGGCCGATCGCGATGCCCGCGCCGACGCTGGCGCCCCAGACACCGCTGGCCGCGGCACGCTGCGGGCCCGGCGGGAAGGTGTGGGCGATGATCCCCAGGCTCGACGCGATGACCGCGGCGCCGCCCACGCCCACCACCACGCGGGTGAGCACGAACACCAGCACGTCCGGGACCAGCACCCCCACCACCGATCCGACGGCGATGACCAGGAGTCCGATGGCCAGCGTGCGGCGTCGACCGAAGTCGTCGGAGATCGTGCCCGCCGACAGCAGTGCCGCGGCGAGGCCGATGCTCATCGAGCTGAGGATCCAGGTGCGGCCGGAGACATCGGCGTCGAGCGCGGTCGCGGTGACGTTCAAGGTCGACAGCGGCGCGGTGAACGCGACCAGGACGAGCAGGGTGCCCAGGGCCGAGACCGTCAGGGTGGTGCGCGCCGAACCGACGGGTCCGGCGTCGGGCTGCGTCGTCACAGCTGGCCACCGATCGAGAAGAGGACCTTGCCGGTGCGATCGCGCCGCGCGGCGTGTGTCAGGGCCGCGTCGAAGTCGTCGAGGGGATAGGTCGCATCGATCGTCGCGTGCAGGGTCTCGTCGGCGACCAGGGCGGCCAGCTCGCGGTAGTGCTGTGCCACCGTCTCCGGCGGCAGCGACTCCTGCCAGTGCTTGAGCCAGAACCCGCGGACGACGAGGCCGCGGAAGATCAGGTCGGGGATGTCGATGCTGACGGGCCGGCCGCCGCGCGAGCTGTAGCTGATGATGGTGCCGCCCAACGACATCCGCGACGCGAGCGCGGTCGTCGTCGGGCCGCCCACCCCGTCGATCAGCAGGTCGATGGTGTCGCGGCCGAGCGCCGCTTTCACCTCGGCCGCGATGTCCGGTCCGTCGACGAGCACGACGTCGGCACCGGAATCACGTAGGGCCGTAACCGATTCGGGTCGGCGCACGATGTCGAGGAGTCGGAACCCGGCACGCCGCGCGAGCGCTCGGACGTACCCGGCGGTGGCCGACGTCGCCCCGGTCTGGGCGACCCACGCACCGGGTTCGAGGTCGGTGAACCCGTGCAGCATCGCCCACGCGGTCATCGGGTTGATGCCGAGCATGGCGAGCTGCGCCGGATCGCCGTCGACCGCGATGGCGGTGGTCGCGGCGATGACCGTCTGTTCGCGCCAGGTGGTGTCGGTGAGCGTGGGCAGGACGAGGACCTGCTCGCCGATCCGGCCGGCGTCCACGCCGGCACCGACCGCCACGATGCGCCCCACACCCTCCGCTCCGAGGATGGTCGGCAGCGTCGGGCGATAGCCGTAGTGCCCGGCGATGAGCAGCAGATCCGACGGGTTGATCGGCGCGACGTCCATCGCGACCGCCACCTGACCGTCGTCGGGATCGGTGGCGGGGACGTCGACGAGCTCGATGTTCTCCGACGTGGCGGCGCCGTAGGTGGTCAGTTGCAACGCTTTCATGGCGCGGTCCCGTCGTGAACATGCGCGATGACGACCGTCATCGATCTGGTCACGCTAGCAGACGATGACGACTGTCATAATTCGTGGCTAGACTTCGAGCATGTCCCCGATCGACCCACCCGAACCGCCCCGGGCGCGCATGGTCCGCAGTGCCGCGCGGATGATCCGCGAGCGCGGGGTCACCGGGGTCGGGTTGCGGCAGATCGCCGCGGACGCCGACGGTCCGCGCGGGTCGTTGCAGCGGTACTTCCCCGGCGGCAAGACCCAGGTGTTGCTCGAGGCGATCGACCTGGCGGTGGACGATTTCGCGGTCGGGACCCGCGCGGCCGCCGTCGAGGCGGAGACCCTGCCCGATGCCGTCCGGATGATCGTCTCGTCCTGGCGGGAGGTGTTGGTCGACAGCGACTTCTCCGTCGGCTGCCCGATCGCGTCGTTCGTGGTCGACGTGTCGTCGGTCGATCCGCTACGCGAGCGGGCCGATGAGCGGTTCACCCACTGGCGCAAGGGGATCGCGGCGATCTACCGCCGCTTCGGTTACGACCGCACGGCGGCGTGGGACGAGGCGATCCTGGTCATCTCGTCCCTCGAGGGGGCAGCGCTGGTCGCCCGCGCCGCACGCGACATCGAGGCGATCGACGCGGTCGAGAAACTCCTGATGGATCGCTTGACCTCAAGCGCTTGAGGTCTGCTGTCATGGGGACATGACAATCTTGACCATCGGTGATGTGTCGCGGCAGAGCGGACTGAGCGAGCCGACCCTGCGGTACTACGAGGAGGTCGGGCTCATCGGCCCGATCACGCGCGATATGGGCAGCGGACACCGTCGCTACGACGAACACGACCTCGACGACGTCCAGATCCTCGCGTGTCTGCGGGGCATGGGCGTCGGGATCGAGGACATGCGCACCTACCAGGCGAACCGCGCGTTGGGACATGCTGCCGCCGGCGAGCAGCGCGATCTTCTCCTGCGGCACGCGACCCGCGTCGAGCAGGAGATCGAGACGCTTCGCGTCCACCTCGACTATCTGCAGTTCAAGGCCGCGCTGTGGGATGCCCGCGATCGAGGGGACTCCGCCGACGAAGCCGAGGCCGCCTTGCGCGTCAACGCGATAACCCCGAAGCTGCAGGACGTGATCCGATGAGCAGGGTCCTCGTCACCGGGGCCTCGGGATACCTGGGCACTCGACTGATCGCCGACCTCCTCCACTCGGGCGTGCAGGTGCGCGGCACCCTGCGATCACGGGCCGCCGAGGCCGACGTACGCGCGGCCGTTCGCCGAGGTGGGGCCGACGATGCGGAGCTCGAACTCGTCGTCGCGAGCCTCACCCACGACGACGGTTGGGCAGCGGCCGCCGCCGGTGTCGACGGCGTGTATCACGTTGCATCGCCGATGATCCAGACATCAGAGGTCGACGAGGTCGTCATCCCCGCGCGGGACGGCACCCTCCGCGTACTCCACGCCGCGCGGGATGCCGCGGTGCCGCGCGTGGTGCTGACATCGTCATTCGCGGCGGTCGGCTACTCCCCCAAGCCCGTCCGCGACTACGACGAATCCGACTGGACCGACCCCACCACGCCCGGACTCCCGGCCTACCCGTTGTCCAAGGCGGTGGCCGAACGCGCGGCCTGGGACTTCATCGACACCGAGGGCGCCGGAACCGAACTCGTGGTGATCAACCCGACGTGGATCGCAGGTCCCACGCTGACCACGGCGGCGCGCTCGTCGCTGCAGCTGTTCGTCGCGATGCTCGAAGGTTCTATGGCGGCCGTCCCGAAGCAGTTGTTCGGAATCGCCGATGTCCGCGATGTGGCACAACTCCACATCGCCGCGATGTCGACGCCCGAGGCGGCAGGTCGGCGCTATCTCGCGCTCGCCGATGGACCGACCCTGAGCTTCCTCGATGTCGCCGGCGTTCTCCGTGACCGACTGGGCGCGCTCGGCGCTCGGGTCCCGACCCAGGAGATGCCGGGCGACGACCCCACGCCGTTGGTCATCCACAACGACAGGGCCAAGCGCGAACTCGGCTTCCGACCACGGCCGGCCGAGACGACCATCGTGGAGACAGCCGAGAGTGTGCGCGACCTCGAGATGGTGTCGTCAGAAGACCGCCGGCAACCGTGAGCCGTCAGTTCGTGACCGGGTCGAGGGTGATGCTGATCGACATGCGGCCCTTGGGGTCGTACACGGTCACGGCGTGGCCGGGACTTGCGACACCGGCGATCTCGACCATCACACGGCCGCCGTCGCCATCGAAGTTGCGCCACCAGTTCTTCTTGTCCGGCATCAGCACCGCGACCGCGATGGTGTCGCCGTCGCGCTTGTAGGAGACCGGCAGGCTGAAGGACTTTCCGGACTTACGACCGGTGTAGGTGATGAGCGCCGTCGACTTGCCCAGGACCTTCTCGAGAACCGGCGCCTTCATCAGGGTCACGAACAACTTGTTCCAGACCGCAGCAGATTTCTGAAAGGTGTTCATGGGTCTGCCTCCGGGTCGTCGTCGTCCGGGTGGTGCTGGAGCCGCCTGCGAGAATCGAACTCGCGACCTTTTCATTACGAGTGAAGCGCTCTACCGACTGAGCTAAGGCGGCGTGCCGCCCGAAGGCAGCGTCGACCAGTCTATCGACCGGGCCGGTCCGGCCACAAACCGCCGTCTCAGTGACGCAGGGCGGTGGACACCTTGGCGACCATCGCGTCGACCGCGAAGCGGGGTTTGACGTTGTAGTCGAGCACCTCGCGGCACTCCAGAACCGCCTCGACGCACTGCAGCAGTTCCTCGGGCCGGGCGTAGCCGGCCATCTTCACCGTCTGATCCGCCATGTCGGGGTGCATCGACGCCACCGGCGAGGCGTACGACGCGACCAGCGCGTCGCGGAACAACGCCGCCAGGTCGACCAGGGCGCGGTCGAGGACGTCGCGCTTGAGGCGGGTCGTGCGCGACTTCTGTTGCTGTTCGAGGGCTTTGAGGACCCCGGCGGATCCGCGCATCGCACCGCCCGACCCCTTGCCGGTCCCGCCTGCACCGAGCGCGGTCCGCATCTCCTCGGTCTCGGCCTCGTCGAGCGGCGTGGCGATCGCCTTGGCCACGGTCTCGGCCGACCGCACCAGGTCCTCGGCGGACGCGTACGCGGTCGTCTCGCGGGTCGCCGCGCGCGCCAACCCGAGAGCGCGCGTGCGCTGATCCCGCGCATCGGCGTCGGTGGCCAGCCGTCGGGCGCGCCCGACGTGTCCGCCGCACACCGACGCCGCCCAGCGGGCCATCTCCGGTTCGATCCCGTCGGCGATCAGCACCTCGGCGATCGAGACGACCGACGGCATCGTCAGCGGCACGTGCCTGCACCGCGACTTCAACGTCACCGAGATGTCCTCGGGGTCGATCGACGGCGCGCACAGCAGGATCACCGTCCGCGGTGGCGGCTCCTCCACGACCTTGAGCAGCGCGTTGGCGGCACCCTCACTGAGACGGTCGGCGTCCTCGATGACCACGATCTGCCAACGGCCGGTGCTCGGACGACGCGAGGCGATCTGGACCGTGTCGCGGATGAGCTTCACGCCGATGCTCAGGCCCTCGGGCACGATCCGGCGCACATCGCCGTGTGTTCCCGCCATCACCGTCGTGCAGGCGTGGCAGTGGCCGCAGCCGATCTCCCCCGGTGTCTCGCACTGCAGGGCGGCGGCGAAGCACTGGGCGGCCACCGAGCGGCCGCTGCCGGGCGGGCCGGTGAACAGCCACGCGTGGGTCATCGAGTTGCGGGGGGCGACCACGTCGTCGTCGCCGAGCAACGACATCGCGCCCGTCGCGGCCTCGTGCAGACGCGTCGCGGCAGCGGTCGCCGAGCGCGCCGCACCGACGAGTTCGTCCACCACGGCCTGCTGACCGACCAGCCGATCGAATACCGACGTCACGATGAGAAGGGTAACCGGGCCACCCGACAGCGCAGGACCATGAGACCGGGGAACAACATATGGCTGGGCCAAACGGACCGCTACCGTATGAACGTGGTCCAGCGGCAGACGAGATACCAGCGGGTCGTGCACCTGTTGCGATGGCTCGCGCACACGCCGTGGCCGATCCTCGCCCTCGACCTGCTCCGGGCGAACGTCATCGGCGCCCTGTTCACCTTCGCGTTCCTGCGCTTCGGGATGCCGTACGAGTACACGGTCAAACTCGACGAGATCAGCACGGCGAACCAGGCGGTGTTCATCGCCTACCTCGTCCTCGCGATGGTCGTGGGCGCGTACATCAGCATCTGGCTCACGCTGCCGGTCCTCGTGTGGCACCGCCGGCGCAGTCGACTCGACAACGAGATGGCCCGCAACCGCGCACTGCGCCTGCCGGTCCTGCTGACCGGGGTGAACCTGGTCCTCTGGGCCGTGGGCGGCGTGGTGTTCGCCCTGCTCAACCTGCCGGCGTCGGGGACGACGGCCCTGATCGTCTACGTCGCCTCGGTCATCGGCGGCTTCGTCTCGTGCGCACTCGGCTACATGCAGTCCGAGAAAGTGCTGCGACCGATCACTGTCTCGGCGATGGCCAACGACCCCACGACCGCGGTCGCTCCCAGTGTGACCGTGCGCATCACCCTGTTCTGGTGCATCAGCGTCGTCGTGCCGCTGCTCGCGATGGTGGCCCTGGTCCTCGGGCAGCAGAACGGTCTCGTCAACACCGACGCCGAGGGCCTGCAGCGACCGCTGCTGTGGCTGGCGGTGGCGGCCCTGACGTTCGGCTTGATCGGTCTGGTCCGGCTCGTGAGCGCCATCGCCGACCCGATCACCCAGCTGCGGCGCGCCCAGCACCAGGTCCGCAACGGCAACTACAACACCTCGGTCCGCATCTACGACGGCAGCGACCTGGGCCTGCTGCAGGCCGGGTTCAACGAGATGGTCGGCGACCTGCGCGAACGCGAGCAGCTGCGCAACCTGTTCGGCCGCTACGTCGGCGAGGACGTCGCCCGCCGCGCCATCGAGACCGGCACCGAGCTCGGCGGCGAGGAACGGTACGTCGGCGTGCTGTTCGTCGACATCGTCGGGTCGACGCGATTGGCCGTGAACCGGCCCCCACGCGAGGTCGTCGATCTGCTCAACGAATTCTTCCGGGTCGTCGTCGAGACCGTCGGACGCCACGGCGGTTTCGTCAACAAGTTCCAGGGTGACGCCGCCCTGGCCATCTTCGGGGCGCCGCTCGACCTCGACGACTTCGCAGGCCACACCCTCGCCGCGGCCCGCGAACTGCGGATCGAACTCGAGGCTGCCCTCGGTGAGACCGACGTGGGCATCGGGGTGTCGGCGGGCAAGGCCATCGCCGGACACATCGGGACCCAGCAGCGGCTGGAGTACACCGTGATCGGCGACCCGGTCAACGAGGCGGCGCGTCTGACCGAGATGGCCAAGGACGAACCCACCCGAGTGCTCGGATCCGCCCGTGCGGTCTACCTCGCCTCCGACGAGGAGGCCGAGTGCTGGCACATCGGCGAGGGCGTCGAACTGCGCGGCCGCGGCATCGAGACCCGACTGGCCCGACCGAAGTTCGCGCTGGTGGTCGAGGAGGACGACCTCGTCAGCGATCCCTCCGACAGCGTCCCGGAGGGCCCCGTCGGCGCGTCACACACCGGTGGCGGCGACTCCGCCGATGACGACGAGGAGCGCTCGGCGGTCTGACCGCCGAGCTCGCTACTCCGTCGTCTTCTTGGCCGGGGCCTTCTTCGCCGCGGTCTTCTTGGCCGCCGTCTTCTTCGCCGGGGCCTTCTTCGCCGCGGTCTTCTTCGCCGTCGTCTTCTTCGCCGCGGTCTTGGTTGCGGTCGACTTCTTGGCCGGGGCCTTCTTCGCCTTCTTCTTCACCGGGCCGCGTGCGCGGCGGTCGGCGAGGAGCTCCATCGCCCGCTCGTCGGTGATCGAGGCGACCTCGTCGTCCTTGCGCAGGCTGGCGTTGGTCTCACCGTCGGTCACGTACGGACCGAAGCGACCGTCCTTGATGACCATCGGCTGCTCGCTGACCGAGTCCTTGCCGAGCTCACGCAGCGGCGGTGCCGCAGCCGCGCGACCGCGACGCTTGGGCTCGGAGTAGATCTTCAGCGCCTCCTCGAGCGTGATGCCGAAGATCTGGTCCTCGGCGCTCAGCGACCGGGAGTCGGTGCCCTTCTTCAGATACGGGCCATAGCGGCCGTTCTGCGCGGTGATCTCCTCGCCGCTCTCCGGGTCGGCGCCGACGACCCGCGGCAGCGACAGCAGCATGAGCGCGTCCTCGAGCGTGATCGAGGCGATCTCCATCGACTTGAACAGCGAACCCGTGCGCGGCTTGGGGCCGGCCTTCTTCGCGGCGGTCTTCTTGGTCGCCTTCTTGGCCGCGGTCTTCGTGGTCGCGCCGGCCTTCGTGGCCACCGCGGTCCCACCGCTGCCCGACGACGACGCAGCCGCGCCGTCACCGTCGAGAGGTGTCGGACCGGGCGGAACCGTCAGTGCCGGAACCGATCCCCCGCCCTCGCCGTCGGAGTCACCCTTCGGCTCGTCCTCCTCGGGGTCCGGGAGGATCTCGGTGACGTAGGGCCCGAAACGGCCCTCCTTGGCCACGATCTCGTGCCCGGAGACCGGGTCGACACCGAGGGTGCGGCCCTCCTGCGGGGTGGCGAACAGGTGCTCGGCGACCTCGAGGGTGAGCTCGTCGGGGGTCATGTCGTCGGGCAGGTTCGCGCGCTGCGACTCCGGTTCGGCGTCGGGTGCGGCGACGTTGCGCTCGAGGTACGGGCCGAAGCGGCCGACGCGCACGTAGACCGGACGGCCCTCCGCGTCGTCGAACAGCTTGATCGAGTTGACCGACCGGGCGTCGATTTCCTCGAGGTTCACGCCGACGAGCTTCTTGAGCCCGCCGTGCGCGGCGATGTCGCTGCCCTGCCCGGCGGCGTCGCCGTCACTGGGGCTGCCCCCGTCCGGGAGCGGCGTCGCGCCGTCGGCGCCGTCGCCGAAGTAGAAGCGTGACAGCCAGTGGGTGCGGTTCTCCCGACCCGAGGCGATCTGGTCGAGGTCGTCCTCGAGCGATGCCGTGAAGTCGTAGTCCACCAGGCTGCCGAAGTAGGCCTCGAGCAGGCCGACCACGGCGAACGCGACCCACGACGGGACCAGTGCGCTGCCCTTCTTGTGGACGTAGCCGCGGTCCTGGATGGTGCCGATGATCGACGCGTAGGTCGACGGGCGCCCGATCCCCAACTCCTCGAGGATCTTCACCAGCGACGCCTCGGTGAAGCGGGCCGGCGGGTTGGTGGTGTGGCCGGCCGCGTCGAGATCGGCGGCGGTCAGACGCTGACCCTCCACCAGGGTGGGCAGCCGGATCTCGTCGTTGTCGGCCTGGCCGCCCGCCTGCTCGTCGACGGTCTCGACGTAGGCGGACAGGAAGCCGGGGAACGTGATGGTGCGACCGGAGGCGGCGAACGTGCACACCTCACCCGAGCGCGCGGCGCCGGAGATCCGCAGGCTCATCGTGGTGCCGCGGGCGTCGGCCATCTGCGAGGCGACGGTGCGCTGCCAGATCAGCTCGTACAGACGGAACTCGTCGGACTGCAGCGCGGATGCGACCTGGCCGGGGGTGCGGAAGCTCTCGCCGGCCGGGCGGATCGCCTCGTGTGCCTCCTGGGCGTTCTTGACCTTGCGGGTGTACTGCCGCGGGGTCGGGTGCACGAAGTCGGCGCCGTAGAGGTCGCGGGCCTGGTTACGTGCCGCCGTGATCGCCGACTCCGACAGCGTCGTGGAGTCGGTACGCATGTAGGTGATGTAGCCGTTCTCGTACAGCCGCTGCGCGATACGCATCGTCCGGTCCGAGGTGAAGCGCAGCTTGCGGCCGGCCTCCTGCTGCAGCGTCGACGTCATGAACGGTGCGTAGGGCTTGCGGGTGTACGGCTTCTCCTCGACCGAGGCGACGGTCAGGTCGGCGCCCTGCAGGCCGGCGGCCAGAGCCGTGGCCCGGGCCTCGTCGAGCACGACGATGCCGTCGGTCTTCTTCATCGAGCCGGTGGCGTCGAAGTCACGGCCCGAGGCGACACGGTCGGAGTCGACGTTGACGAGCTTGGCCTTGAAACGGCGCGGCGTGACGTCCTCGCCGGCGTCGAGGGTGGCCTCGATGTCCCAGTACGACGCGGACACGAACGCCATGCGCTCACGTTCGCGCTCGACGATGATGCGGGTGGCCACCGACTGCACGCGGCCCGCCGACAGCTTCGGCATGACCTTCTTCCACAGGACCGGCGACACCTCGTAGCCGTACAGGCGGTCGAGGATGCGACGGGTCTCCTGCGCGTCGACCAGGTCGACGTCGAGATCGCGGGGGCTGGCGGCGGCGGCCTGGATGGCCGACTGGGTGATCTCGTGGAACACCATGCGCTTGACGGGCACGGTGGGTCGCAGCGTCTCGAGGAGATGCCAGGCGATGGCCTCACCCTCACGGTCACCGTCCGTCGCGAGGTAGAGCTCGTCGACGCCCTTCAGCAGCGACTTGAGCTCGGTGACGGTCGACTTCTTGTCCGGGGAGACGACGTAGAGGGGCTCGAAGTTCTCGTCGACGTTGACGCCGAGTCGGGCCCAGGCCTGTCCCTTGTACTTGGCGGGGACATCGGCAGCGCCGCGCGGGAGGTCACGGATGTGGCCGCGCGAGGACTCCACGACATAGTTCGACCCCAGGTATCCGGCGATCTTGCGAGCCTTGGTCGGTGACTCGACGATCACCAGCCGGCGCACGTTCTCGCCCGATGTGGGGGACGCAGTGTCGCTATCAGCCACTGTCTGTGCCTGCACCTTTCCTCGGCCCCATATATAAGGCCTCTGTGGTCGTCCGCAGCTGCTGCCACGTTCGCAGTACTCCGGCCTGTTCTACCCCATATAACAGCCTCTTGGCATAACGCTGTGTGACCGACCGGGGTCGATGACCGCGCGGCGCGGGTCCCGACGCCACTATGAGGCGGGATGAATGCCCAGCTCAGGGGGCCGATCGGCCGTGTCGTGGACAGACTGCGTCACAGTGTCGGCCAGAATGCGACGGCGTCGAGGTCGTCGGGCGGTGCGCCGATGTTCTCGACCAACCGCGACATCCGGCGTCGACCGGCGATCCGGAGCGCCGGACTGCTGCCACGGGTGCCCACCAGGGTGGGGGCGATGCCCGCCCGCATGAGCGCGGTGGCCAACGGTGAGTGGGTCTCGGGGGCGTGCGGGTCGAGGCCGAGCAGGTAGCGGTCCTCGTCGGGCCGACCGGCCGCGATCGTCCACAGACGCATCGCACGATTCGACGGGACCCAGTCGGCGGGCATGGTCTTGATCGCGCCCTTGAGCCAGGTCCGGTTGAGGGTGTCGAGGAGCTTGGAGGTCTCGGTGCGCGCCATCGCCGACCCCTCGTCGGACGTCGCGACGTGGGCGCGGACGCCGCATCGATCGATCTCGGCGACGAGGGCATCGGCACGCCACTGCGCGTCGACGACGATGGACACACGGCTACCCGCG
The DNA here is from genome assembly GCF_024171815.1 of Williamsia maris. Taxonomy (GTDB): domain Bacteria; phylum Actinomycetota; class Actinomycetes; order Mycobacteriales; family Mycobacteriaceae; genus Williamsia_A; species Williamsia_A maris. Next base: position 1,317,401 of record NZ_JAMTCJ010000001.1, read on the forward strand.
GGGGAGATCATCGACTGTCCGTGGGCCGCAAAGAGTCCCGACAGATCCTCGAGTGAGGGCTCGTCGGTCTCCGCGGAGAAAAAGGACAGTTGACCCACGGGGGCAGCTTACTCCGGGCATGAACAACGCCCCCGGCGATCCGCTGCTGCGGGGCCGGGGGCGCTGTCGTGCAATCGTGAGGAAGAGCAGATCAGACGGCGCGGACGCCGGTGGCCTGCGGGCCCTTCGTGCCCTGTCCCACCTCGAACTCCACCCGCTGGTTCTCTTCCAGAGTGCGGAAACCGGATCCCTGGATCTCGGAGTAGTGGACAAACACGTCGTCCGGTCCATCATCGGGCGCGATGAAGCCGAAGCCCTTTTCCGCGTTGAACCACTTCACAGTTCCCTGTGCCATCAGCTTGAATCCTTTACATACTCACCGGAAGCGACACGGTGTGTCACCGCGCCGGGCCCGTTCCGACCGCCATACCGACTGGCGACGTTTGCGGACCAGCCGCGCACTAACCTTCAGTACCACGCTCGCAACACGTTTTCGGAGGGACGATCGATGAAGGAAAGCTCCCCGAAAGCTGCGACCAACGACAGTCAATCATGTTCGCGATCCTTCCGATAGTCGAGAAGTCAAACTGAACAAAACACCGTCAGATTTCAACGAATCGACACGAAGCGGTAATGCCAGAACGCAGATGAAGGACCGACGATGACGCCCGAAGAGTCCTACGGCGAGCAGCTGTTGGCGCGCTCGCTGGCGGGTGTCGAGCCGTCGTTGTCACCTGTCACATATCAGACCGTGATCGGTTCTCAGACAGCACAGTTCGGCGAATGGCCGGACTGGGCGCCTGCGGGTGTCGTCGACGCCTTCACCGAGGCCGGGGTGCGCCGACCGTGGACCCATCAGGTGGCCGCCGCGCAGGAGGCGCACGCCGGTCGGCACGTCGTCGTCGCGACGGGCACGGCGTCGGGCAAGTCCCTCGCCTACCAGTTGCCGATCCTCAGCGAGCTCACCGCCGACAACCACGCCACCGCGCTGTACCTTTCTCCCACAAAGGCATTGGGCGCCGACCAGATCCGGTCGTTGGTGTCGCTGCTGGCCGGGCGACGCGAGTTCTCCCATATCGCGCCCTGCGCATACGACGGCGACACCGAGCCGGAGATCCGACAGTGGGCGCGGGAACACTCGCGGTGGATCTTCACCAACCCCGACATGCTCCACCTCGGGATCCTCAGTTCACCCGCCCGGTGGCGACACTTCTTCCGCCATCTGCGCTACATCGTCATCGACGAATGTCACCACTATCGCGGGGTTTTCGGTTCCCACACCGCGCTGGTCGTCCAGCGCGCGCTGCGGGTGGCCCGAGCGGGCGGGGCAGACCCGACCGTCATCGCCGCCAGTGCCACCGCCGGCGAACCCGGCCTGGCACTCGAGCGTCTGATCGGTCGGCCCTGCACCGCCATCACCGCCGACGGGTCCCCGCACGGCGAACGCACCGTGGCGCTGTGGGAGCCGGGCTTCACCCCCGGCGTCACCGGCGAGCAGGGGGCGCCGGTGCGCCGTGCCGCAGGCACCGAGGCCGCGCGCATCATGGCCGACCTCGTCATCGAGGGCGCGCGGACGCTGTGCTTCGTGCGCAGTCGTGTCGGCGCCGAGGTCGCCGCCCGCTCCACCCGGCAGATCCTCGCCGCGGTGGACCCCGACCTCGTCGACCGGGTCGCGGCCTACCGCGCCGGATATCTGGCCGACGATCGACGCAGGCTCGAGGCGGCCCTGTCCGACGGTGAGTTGCTCGGGGTGGCAACGACCAACGCCCTCGAACTCGGGGTCGACATCGCCGGGCTCGACGCCGTGATCGTCGCCGGATACCCGGGCACCGTCGCGTCGTTCTGGCAACAGGCGGGGCGGGCGGGCCGTCGCGGCGCCGGGTCGTTGGTGGTGATGATCGCGCGTGACGACCCCCTCGACACCTATCTCGTGCACCATCCCGAGGCGTTGCTGTCGCGGCCGGTCGAGGTCAGCGTCACCGACCCCACCAACCCGTACGTCCTCGGGCCGCATCTGCTGTGCGCCGCGGCGGAGCTGCCGCTGACCGAGGCCGATGTCGAGGCGTTCGACGCGCAGGCGCTCGTCGACGACCTGACCACCCAGGGGCTGCTGCGGCGCCGGCTCGCCGGCTGGTACGTCGCGGCGGGCCTGGACCCGCACGGCGACATCGACATCCGCGGTGGCATCGGCGGTCAGGTGATGATCGTCGACGCCACGACGTCGCAACTGCTCGGCACCGTCGACACCGGTCGGGCCATGTCGACCGTGCACGCGGGCGCGGTCCATCTGCACCAGGGGCGCTCCTACGTCGTCGACGAGCTCGACCTCGACAACGGGCTCGCGCTCACGCACCCCGAGGACCCCGACTGGACGACCTCGGCGCGACAGTCGACGGCGATGGACATCACCGCGACGACCGACGAACGGCGTCACGCCGCACTGACGGTCGCGCTGGTCGATGTCGACGTGACCCACCAGGTCATCGGATACATGCGGACGCTGCTGTCCGGTGAGGTGCTCGACGTCGTCGAGTTGGACATGCCCGCACAGACTCTGAGCACCCGGTCGGTGATGTACACGATCACCCCGGAGGCGCTCGAGGCCGTCGGGGTGTCGGTGAGCCGGTTCCCCGGCGCGCTGCACGCGGCCGAACACGCGGCCATCGGTCTACTACCGCTGATCGCGACGTGCGACCGCTGGGACATCGGCGGCCTGTCGACCAACCTGCATCCCGACACCGGGTTGCCGACGGTGTTCGTCTACGACGGCTACCCCGGAGGCGCCGGCTTCGCCGCCCGCGGATTCTCCGCGTTCGAGACGTGGATCCGCGCCACACGCGACGCGGTGACCGACTGCCGATGCGAGACGGGCTGCCCGTCGTGCGTGCAATCACCCAAGTGCGGCAACGGAAACGAACCACTCGACAAGGCAGGTGCCATCGCAGTCCTCGACCTGATCCTGCGTGAGGTCCACGGGTAGACGTTCACCGAATCGTCGACAGCGGACACCCGACCGACGCCATGTTCGATACAACTAATGCTTGTCGCGCCACAACGACTCCTCTGTTCCCGATGTCCGGCCGTGAGCGCATCCTGTGTTCACAGAGCATTCTCCAAACGATGGAGTCGAGAACATGAGCGCACAATCGGTCCGCCCCGGTCTTGTCGAATGGCTCGGCTATGTCGTCGGCCGCACACTGCCGGTCGAGTACAACGATTGGGTGAGAAACGATCTCACCGGGCGACATGCGGCCGCGAGACACATTCTTCGCAACGAGCTCGTCTTCTCGCCGTTCTTCGTCGCAGCGCTCTTTCTTCCCGGGCCGTGGATTTTGCGGCTGTCGACCTTGGCGCTCGGATTCATCCTGGGAACCTTCTACACCGTCGCGTACATGAAGCCGCAGCGCGAAGGGCGTCTCCTCGCGCACGGGTTACCCGCAGATCTGTTGACCGCGCACGAGGCAACTCGTCATGACCAGCAGCGCCGCAGCTTCGAGCACGAGTACCGAAGCGGGGCCGCCGATCTGTCTGGTTCACGACTGCAGCCGACCCCCAGGTCGCCCGAGCCTCGTTTCATGTGAACGGAGATCCCATGCAGATCAGAAGAGTTGTGGCCATCCAGGTTCTGGATTCACGGGGGAATCCCACCATCCGGGTGAGCTTGACCGATGATGGTGGCCGCGAATTCGTCGCCGGTGTGCCTGCCGGTGCGTCCACGGGCACGCGCGAAGCGAAGGAGCTGCGTGACGGAGATCCGAATCGCTTCGGTGGGAGGGGGGTGTCGCGTGCCGTGGAGCACGTGAACGACGAGATCGCCGAGCTGGTCACAGCACAGGCGTGGACACGCCTCGCCGATCTGGACGACGCGTTGCGGTCGCTGGACGGCACGACGGACAAATCCCGGCTCGGGGCGAATGCGATCGTCGGAGTGTCGATGGCCGCGGCCCGCGCATTCGCCCACGACAGGAGGGAGCCGCTCTACCGCTATCTCTCATCATTGACGAGAACCGCACTGCGACTGCCGGTTCCGCATTTCAATGTGCTCAATGGCGGCGCGCATGCGGCCAACGCACTCGATTTTCAGGAGTTCATGATCGCTCCCATCGGCGCACCGTGTTACGCCGAGGCGTTGCGGTGGGGAGCCGAGGTGTATGCGTCACTGCGGTCCGAACTGCGCCGGGTTGGTCTGACGAGCGGACTGGGTGACGAAGGTGGCTTCGCCCCCGACATCGCCGATCCCCGACGAGCTTGTGAGTTGCTCGTCGCAGCGATCGGAAACACGGGATTGAACGCCGGTTCTGAGGGCGTCGCGCTCGCGATCGATCCCGCTGCGAACGGGTTCTTCGACGGATCCTCGTATTCGCTGGACGGGAAGGAGATGAGTCCGTCGGCACTGGTTGAGTTCTATCGCGGTCTCATCGACGAGTTCCCGGTGTGGTCCTTGGAAGACGGGTGCGCCGAAGGTGACGACGAGGGGTGGCAGCTGCTGACCCGAGAGCTGGGTGACGTGGTCCAGTTGGTGGGCGACGACATCTTCGTGACCGACCCAGAGACGATCCGAGCCGCTGCCGACGCCGATCTCGCGAACGCCGCTCTCATCAAGGTCAACCAGATCGGGACGGTGTCGGAGACCCTCGACGCGTTGTCAGTGTGCCGTGAGCGCGGGTACGCGGCCATGATCAGCCACCGGTCGGGAGAGACCCCGGACTCCTTCATCGCAGATCTGGCCGTTGGAAGCGGTTGCGGCCAAATCAAATCCGGTGCACCAGCGCGCGGCGAGAGAGTCGCGAAGTACAACCGTCTGCTGGAGATCGCAGCGCAGGAGAACGACGTACCCTATGGTCTCGCCGTACTGCGGGTTGATCGGTGACCGAAGGCCGCTTGGTGATCGTGCGCCACGGTGAGAGCGTCACCAACGCGGCGAGGGTGTTCACCGGGTGGCTCGATGTCGAGCTGACGATGCGGGGCCGTTCTGAGGCCACCCGTGTCGGGCAGACCTTGGCCGAGACCGACTGCATCCCAGACATCATGCACACATCGACCCTCTCGCGATCGCAAGAGTCGGCGCGCCTGATCTGCGAGGCGCTGCCTCGATCACTCGACGCGCACATCACCGCGCATCGGTCGCTGGATGAGCGGCACTACGGGGCGTTCACCGGGCGCGACAAAAGCGACGTTCTAGGTGCTGTTGGCCCCGAATTCTTCGACGAAGCGCGAAATTCACTCATCGTGCCCCCACCACCGCTGTCCGGCAACGATCTGGCACGCCTGAGGAATTCGAGGTGGCCATCGAGCCGCCTGTCGCTGACCGGGATCCTGACGGAGTCCCTCGGTGACGTTGTTCTCCGCGTCTCCAGATTCTGGCAGGAAACGTTGTCGAGTGAACTGGGGGCGGGCGCAACGGTGCTCGTCGTGGCGCACGGAAATTCACTGAGGGCGCTCTTGGTGGTCATCGAGCATCTGTCGCAGTCGGAATTGGCGGCGCGCCGTCTGGGAACGGGTGAGCCGCTGCTCTATCGCTTCGGCCACAACTTCTCGCCCACCGTGCACGGCGGCGAAACCATGAAGCCCCCACCAACAGAGCAGGTCTAGGAATCGACCTTCCAATTCATCGCTTGCACCGACCACCGATTGCCATCCTCGGAGATGAGGTGGCATGACCCGGGGGCGATGGTCTCGTCGATCGTGCCTCCGATGATCGACTCGAGGATGGGTCGTAACACCGCGTCATGACTGACGAGGACCACCGGTCCGCTGGTCGCGGTCTGCGCTGCGTCGACGACGGCGGGCCAGACGCGCTCGAACACATCGGATTGCGGCTCGACTCCAGGGGCGGCATCAACGCGTCCGAACAGTCTGATCACCTCAGTGCGCAGCTCACCGGTCCATTCGCCGTAATCACGATCGTTGAGCCGAGCGTCGACGTGATGGGCGATGGCGGCGGCGTCGGCGATGATCGTCGCTGTGCGCACCGCTCGCTCCAGCGGACTCGACCACACCACGTGAGGGTTCAGGCGAGCGATGTCGGCTGCCACCGCCTTCGCCTGATCGATACCGATGCTGTCGAGTTCGGGATCGGCGAGACCTCGAAGCCGGTCCTCGGCATTGAGCACGGTGCGACCGTGCCGGACGAGAATGATCCGGCTCATCGGTGGGCCTCGTCGGTGTCGCGCGGTACGACGAGTATCGGCATGTCGTGTCGTCCGATCAATCCGTGTGCCACCGACGGTTCGCCGAGAGATTCGAGGAAGGACCGTAGACCGCTGTGCGGTGATCCGACGACAACCATCAGGGAGTCGTTGTCGTGGGCGACGGAGAGGAGAAGACGCGCGGGGTCTCCGTGCGCGCAGTGATACGTCCAGCCGGCGTCGACGTCGCGGAGTGCCGCTACCGCGTCGTGGGCTTGAGAATCGAGGGTGCGTCGGATCTCGTCCTCCCAGTCCGCCGAATCCGGGTCGACCGGCAGGTCGTCGATGTCGACGATGTGAACGACGTGTAGGTGGGCGGCGAGGCGCCGCGCGAGATCGACCGCGAAGGTGAGCGCTGACCCGCTCGCCGATTCGTGATCCCACCCGACGACGAGTGAGGTGGTTGCGGCGCGAGCGTCCGTTGTGCTCGACATGGTGCGATGACGTTCGATGTCGAGTTCGGGATCGTTGTCCATGAGATGGTCCTGCCGTTGTAGTGGGATGTGGCGTAGTTGACAGTTCAGAGTGCGGAGGTCAGGAGGAGTCCCAGAGCGCATGCGGCAACCGACGCTCCGAGTGTGCCGAGGATGTTGACGGCCGCAGCAAGATGCGCCCGCTGCTGGATGAGTCGGACGCTTTCGAAGCTCGCTGTGCTGAAAGTGGTGTAACCGCCGCAGAATCCCGTCCCGAGGACCGTTTGCCACCCGGGTGCTGCACCGTGGAAGAGCGCTGCGCCGGCCAGACCCCCGAGGAAAAAGGAACCCGAGACGTTGATCGCGATGGTCGCCCACGGGACAGTGCTCTTCCATCGGGATTTGACCTCTGCATCGACCACGAACCGGCACACCGCGCCGATCGCCCCTGCGATGATCGTCAGCATCAGTGTCATCGGTCGCCATCCGCTGTACGTCGCAGAGACGCGGCTGCGGTGATGCCGACCCAAGCGGCGATGATGCCACCGACCACACTCGCCGCGGCATATCCGGCTGCCAATCCCGCTGCACCATCGCGGACGAGGAGTGACGCCTCGAGAGCCAGGGTGCTGTAAGTGGTGAATGCGCCGCATACGCCGGTGCCCACGAGCACCCTGGTTCGGCGGCGCCATCCAGAGTCGGGACCCAGACGGGCGAGCGCCTCGAGGAGCCCGCCCAGAACGGCCGCTCCGGCGAGGTTGATCACGAATGTGCCGGTCGGCCACCCGGTGCCATCGTGGGGCAGCAAGAGTTCGATGCCGTACCGTGCCGCTGTTCCCGCTGCTCCCCCGAGTAGAACCAGGCCGAGCGCTTCCGGATGCAAGTGGAACGGGACTCCCGCGCGACCGCCGGAGTCGGGGTCGATCGGCAGCTTGTCGAGGTCTCGTCGCCTGTCACCGGAACGCATGCGCCCACCCATCATCGACATGGGTAGGAACCATCAGCCGTGTGGCGGTTCGAGCAGATGCTCCGGCGGGATCCATCACCGTGTTCGTCAGCCTAGCGTGTGCGGGTCGATCGGCGAATCGGGCCGTAAGCACTGAGGTACTTCGCTCGTCGCGCGCGAACGACATCACGACGCAGCGCCGGATCGCGGGACACGCTCAGATCCATCCTCAGGAGCGCGTACGCCGAGCCGAACAGCACAAGGGTGATCACCGCCATCACGATCCAGAAGATGACTTCGCCGCCGGCAAGCGCCACGAGGGTCACGCCGCCGGTTGCTGTGCCTGCCATCACCATCGTCGCCGCAGCCCACATGGCCGGTGTGGTTCGCCGTTCGCGGCGCAGTCGTCGTTGAATGTCGTTCATCGTCATCTCCTTGGAAGAGAAATCGGTGTTCTCGTCGCTGCTCACCGATCAGGCGGGGAGGAAGACCTTGCCGCTGATGGTGCCGCGAAGGGTGTGGGTGGCGACCGTGGCCCAGGCGGTCAGCAGCACGACGTAGAGGCCGACGGCCATCGCGTGGATGACCGAGATGCCGGCTGCGGTGCCCAGTGCGGTGGCACCGGTGACACAGGTTCCCACCGGGAAGGTGAAGCTCCACCAGGTGAGTGAGAAGCTCAGCCCGCGCCGTGCGGCGTGGATGGTCAGCATGGTGGCGAGGGCGAACATCAGGATGCCGAATCCGCCCATCGCGAAGCCGTATGCGATGCCGAAGATGTGGAGTCCGGTCGCGATGACGGCCTGCTTGCCGACGAACACCGTCGCGGCGTGGGTGCCGAGCAGGTTCGTGGCGGTGATGGACTGGCCGATCATGCCCAGGGTGATCCACACAGTGGGTGCGGCCTGCACGGCGGGCATGCCGCCGTGGACCAGGCGCGAGTAGATCATCGTCATGGTGATCATCCCGAGGAACAGGCTCAGTCCGAACATGGCATAGCAGGCGGCGATGAGCGCGAGCCGCGACTGCCCGGCCGCGACGTGATCGAGCAACAGTGCGCCGGTCGACGCAGACACCATCGGAGGCACGATGGGCATCAACCACGCGGGTAACGCCATGGCGGTGTCGTGATCGTGAGCGGTGATCATCCGGTACGGAATCCACAGACTGGTGGCCAGACCGGTCAGTGTTCCCGCGGTCCACAGGACTGCGTCGATCCACACCGCGGCGCTCGAGCCGATGAGCGCAGGTCCCAACGTGATCGCGCCGGCGCCCACGGTGAGCATCGCCATCGGCGGTGCACCGTAGAACTGCGACATCACCGGGTGTGCGGCGTGGGCACGGGCGTGACCGCGGTGCAGCGTCCAGTGCGCAGCGAAGGCGACTGTCAGCGCGACCAACGCGGTCGACGCGATGAGCCACACCACGGTCGCGAAGGTGTGCAGGCCAGTGAACTGCAGGGGCAGGGTGGCGGCCGCGTTCGCGACGATGCCTGTTCCCATCACCGAGGCGTACCAGTTGGGGGTGATGTGCTCGAGCATCTGGCCGGGGCGACCCAGGTGCCCGAACACGACCGGAGCGCGACGATGCGACTCCGACCGGTCCGCCGGGCGCGCGACGGTTGACGAGGTGAGGTTCACGGTGGTGGACATACATCGATTCTCGGCGGATGGAACGTGCGACACCAGAGAGTGCTGACTTGTGGGGCCACAAACTGCATTTGTGTCCACACGCGCGTAAATCGACCAGTGCAGAAGCGTCCGGGCGCTTCTGCACTGGTCGATGGGAACTCGTGACGGGAGGCGGTGCAGTCAGTTTCCCGTTCCGGCTGCCGCACTCGTGAAGGTCGACGTGGCGGTGTCGACCATGGCGAGCACGGGGCTCGTCGACGGTATGGAGTGACGAGCGGCCAGGCCGCGGTAGTCCGGGTGCGCGACATGGACCACGCCGTCGGCGTCCTGCCAGGCCGAGTAGCGGACGGGGAGATCGATCCCCATGGTCTGCTGCTGCGACAGCAGCGCGGTCGACACAGTGGGATTTCCGACGAGGATCGTCATCGTGGGCCGCAGCGCGACCCCCACGCTCTGCCCCGCCGCTGCGAGATCCACGGTGGCAACCGTGGGCAGTTGCTTGGCTGTGAACGCGGCGGCGTATCGCGCGATCGACTCCGTGACCGACGCGTTGCTTACCTTCTCGACCAGATACGGAACCGACGTCGATGTGACGCTGCCGCCCGCCGCGGCCGATGTCGAGCCCGTTGCCGCGGAGGTGATGGCCGCCGATCCGGTCCGCAGTGCGTCGAGTTGTCCCGAGCTGACCGCCAGCCCGGCGCGTTGCGCGATGTAATCGGCCGAATTGTAGGCGACGAACACCGTGCCACCCGCTGCCTGCCAGACGAGGTACTTCTGCGGCAGATCGATCGCCGTCCGTTGATCGGCCGCCACCACCGGGGCGACCGCGCTTGGATTTCCTCCGATCACGACTGTCGTCGGCCGCAGTTGCTTGCCGATCTTGCTCGCCAACGCTGCGAAGTCGACCGTGGCGGTGACGGTTCCCTTGTCTGAGATGCGCTGCCGCAGCGCGCTGACCGTGTCACTGAAGGAATGTCTGCTGACGTAGACGATGAGTCCCGATTCCTGGGGGGCCGCGTCGCGCGCGGTGGTGTTGGCCGATGTCGACGCGGATGTCGCCGCCGTCGACGACGTGGCCGTGTTCGTCGATGAGGTCGAGCAGGCGGCGAGAAGAACAATGGACGCGGTGGCGACCGTTGCGGTCATAGCGCGCAGAGGACCGGATTTCATGAAGGGTGTTCCTGACGTCAGGTGGGAGCCATCGAGTCGATGGCCTGACGGTCAGTGTCAGGTGACGACAGACCCCTCAGCTACGGGCAGCTGCTTGTGACCTCACAAATTGGCGTTGTCGCACGCGAGAGACGGCCAACCTGATCAGTCTGTGTCAGAGAGGGTTCCGTGGGGTCGTCGCCTAAAGAACTGCTTCCACCAACGCCTTGGTGCGTAGCGAAATAACCGGTAGTCGTCGCGGCCACCCTCGGCGAAGCGCCAGAGGTTGAGCATCACGACGGGACCCCCGGGATCCTCGGCGAGAAAGCGCTTCAGGCCGACACCGCGGGGATCAATGGCCATGCTGGGAGCCTTCCATACTCGGAGCGCCGCCCATCATCGACAACATCCCACGCCCGCCACTGCGGAAGAATCTCACGACGAGGCCGACGGCGAGGATGACGGCGACGATGTTCAGCCATGTGGTGTAGTTCCAACTGATCCCGGCGTCGGGGAGATGGGCGTCGGCACGACTCGGCGCCAGTCCCGTCGGCGTGAAGAGGAGTTCGACCACGTATCCCGCGACGACCATGGCGACGTAGAAGGTCCCCGCGATCATCATGGTCATGCGCCAGCCGTAGTACTTCCGATAGATGTTGAGGATGGGCAGGATCAGCAAATCGGCGAAGACGAACGCGATCACCCCACCGAAGCTGATCCCACCCGTCCACAGAACCACGGCGAGTGGCACATTGCCGACCGAGCAGACAAAGCTGATCACCGCGACGATGGGACCGATCAAGGGTCCCCAGATCGCTGCGAGCACGGGGTGTCCTTCCAGGAACAATCCCTGCCAGAAGCTGTCGGGGACCCAGGCTCCGACTGCGCCGGCGATGAGGAGTCCGATCACCAGGTCTTTCCAGATGGCCGCCCATTCCATCACGAACACGTGACTGACCGAGGTCGCGGCCTCGCGCGACGCCAACCGGCGTAGGAACCCGCCCTTGCGCCGTACCGACATGTCCATGGCCGCATGGCCTTCCATCGAGCCGGACAGGCCCTTGTCGGCCTGCTCCGCCGCATCTCGGATCAGCTTCGTCGTCAGGAGCCTGCGGAACAGCAATGCGACGATGACGATGATCACCGGCCCGCCGATGAATTCGGCCGCCGTGAATTGCCACCCCATCAACAGGAGCAGGATCACCCCGAGCTCGATCACCATGTTGGTCGACGCGATCTGAAAGGTCATGGCGGCGGTGAAATTCGCCCCCTTGCGGAAGAGTGAGCGCGCAAGTGCCACCGCTGCGTACGAACAGGACGACGATGCGATGCCGAAACCGGTCGCGGTGGCGAGGGATCGAGGGCTGTCGTCGCCGAGGAGCCGCACCATGGTTCCGCGGCGGACGACCGCCTGCACGACGGCCGAGAGGAGGAATCCCAGAACCAGCGCCCAGAGGATCTCCCAGGTCATCGAGCCGGTCAGGCGTAGAGCATGTTCTATGGCGTTCATATCAGATCCTGTTCGTGGTCAGATTCGGTAGTCAAGGCGGGTCATCATTCCGGCGTCCTGGTGATAAGCATTGTGGCAGTGCAGCATCCACTGTCCAGGGTTGTCGGCGACGAGATCGACGACGACGCGTTCGCCCGGACGTACGGCTACGGTGTCCTTGCGCGGGCCAGGGGTGCCGTCGGGTCGTCGAACCTGAAATGTGTGGCCGTGCAGATGCATCGGGTGCCACATCGTCGTGGTGTTGGTGAAAGTGAGGCTGGCCCGTTGGCCCTGGGTGATCATGATGGGTTCCATCTGCTCGTAGACCCGCCCGTTGATGGTCCACTGGTACTTGCTCATGGTGCCCGCGAGTATCGCTTGCAGTGCGGCGTCCTCGCGGCCGGTGGGCAATGTGACGTCGTCGGTGGCGACGAAGGTGTCGACGGTACCGACGAATCCGTCCAACTCGGCAGGACGAACGTTCACCGCGGGTGTGGCCCCCGCGCCGGTGCGCAGCAGCGCGCGAGCGGTGCCGGTCTTCCCCTCTGGAGACGCCACCAGAGGGAATACCCCGTCTTTCACCGTGACGAGCACGTCGTAGCGTTCGGACATCCCGATCAGGAGCGCGTCGACGTCAGTCGGTGTCACCGGGAAACCGTCGGTGTGGGTCACGGTCATCCGGTGCCCACCCAGTGCGACACGGAAGGCGGTGTCCGCACCGGCGTTGATGATGCGGATACGAATTCGTTGTCCCGGCGCAGCAGTGAATGTCGTCGGCGCGTTGGCGATTCGCCCGTTGACCAGGTAGAGCGGGTAGGCGACGTCTCCGGCGTCGCCACCGAGGAGAGCGCTCGTGCCGACCCCACTCGTTGAGCCTCCCGACATGCCGCCCATGGACATGCCGCCCTTCTGAAGCGACGTGAGGATGTCTCGGGGACTGTTCCCGACACCGTCGGTCCAGTCGTCGAGAACCACGATCCATTCCTTGTCGTGATCGTGCGGCTCACGAGGGTCGTCGATGATGATCGGAGCGTAGAGGCCGAAGTCACTCTGCAATCCGACGTGCGGATGCGCCCAATATGTTCCGGAGTCCGGTACCGAGAAGCGGTAGGTGAAGGCGTCGCCTGCGGCGATGTCCGGAGTCGCCGGTGCCGCTCCGTCCATGTCATTGCGCAATGCGATTCCGTGCCAGTGCACCGATGTCGCGTCGGTCAGTGCGTTGCGCGTGGTGATCGACAATTCGTCGCCGACGTTGGCGCGGATGACCGAGCCCGGAATGGTGTCGCCGTATGCGTAGGTGTTCACAACCGGGCCGCCGAGATCGATGTCGGTTCGCCGCGGATCGAGGGTGTACGAGACCGTCCGTCCGGTGTGCGGTCGTCGGGCCTCGGCGGCATCGATCGCACTCTTGTTGACCCGGTGTGCGTCGACCGGACTGACCGCACGCGTGCCGCACGCGGCGGCGGCGGCGGTGAGGCCCATGGCCGCAGCTCCCAGAAAGGTTCGCCGACTGACCGGACGCGTGGTGATGTTCGAGGTGTTCATGAAGTCTCTCCAGATGATGAGTGCGCGCAGCGGCTGATGTCGCAGCGCAGGCCGGCCTGGTGGGCGGTGTCGTCGAACAGACGACGTGCCGCAGGCGTCACTCAGATCTGTAGAACACTCTTGTCGTGGAGAATTGTCACGCCGGTCGTCGGAGGGCTACGCGAGCTGTGCGTTCGTCGCGAGGACGGAGGCGTCACCTCATCGGCCGGAAGTGCGCGTGTGGCGAGGACGGCCGGGTCGTGGTGGTCGACAGCCGCGCCCGTGGGGATCGCCAGGTCGACCGTCGAATGGTTCGAGCAGTGGGCGGTGGGTGCCGAAGCTGTCTCGTGATGCGCGCGGCGCACACTCGGTACGGCAGTGGCCGCCGACTCCGCCTGATGGGACGCGGCGAGGGCGACCGCGCCCTCCGGTTGCTGCGCTGACGTGCCGTCGACGCAGAAACACAGTCGGATCGTCGCGAGTACGGCGAGCACGACCATGACATAGAAGGTCGCGACGATCGGTCGCCGCGTGCCACGAGGCAATACCCCTGTGCCCGTTGCGGCGGTCCCGATCTGCATGCCATCGAATCTATACCCCTATGGGGTACCCGTCGAGTCCTCGGCGGTGCGGCGCCTCGCGTCCGACCACGGGTGGCGACGTCCAGGCGAAGCATCTGCGCGGCCGCGTCAGCTTCGTGACGCCGCCACGTGCCCGACGAGATCCCGGATCGCCCCGGCAGGGGGAGTCCGGCCGCCCATCCACACGGCTCTCAGGTCACGGCGGAGACCGATGCCGTCGGTGGCGACGGCCACGAGCCGACCGAGTGTGAGGTCGTCGGCCACCGACAGGCGACTCAGAACTGCCGGGCCGGCGTTTGCCAAGACAGCGGATCGGACGCCCGAGGCAGTGGTCATCTCCATCGCGGGCGCAGCCTGCGGATGGGTGGGACCGAGCGCCAGACGCATCGCGTAGGACAGAAAGTCGCGTGTCCCCGATCCTGTTTCGCGGGTGACCAGCGACGTCGTGCTCAACTCCTCGGCCGTCACCGGACGCGTTCGCTTCGCCCACGGGTGCGCCCGCGCGACGACGACGACGAGTTCGTCGTGGTCGACGATGCGGCTGCGCACTCCCTTCGGTGTTCCCGGACTCTCGACGAAGCCGAGATCTACGTCTCCGTCGCGTACGGCGGCGATCGCCTGCTCGCTGTTGGATGCCACCAGCGTCACCTCCGGGGGCGCAACGCCGAGCCGGATCGACTCGGCTCGCTGCGACATCAACCACCGAGGTAGGAGCTGTTCGGCGATCGTCAGGCTCGCCGCGACCCGAAGGTGCGCGCGTGCGTCCGTGCGGAGCGAGGCCAACCCGGAATCGAGGCGGTGAGCGGTGTCGAGAAGTCCGTCGGCCCACTCCGCCACGACGCGACCGGCGGGGGTGAGGGTGGAACCACGGCTGGTTCGAATGACCATCTGGACTCCGGTCTGCGCCTCCATCGAGCGGATGCGAGCAGAGACGGCCTGCTGTGTCAGATTCAGCTGATGTGCAGCAGCGGTGAGACTGCCGCCGGCAGCGACAGCAGTGAGAACCTCGAAGGCGGTCAGATCCGGCATGCGTGAACTCAGGGCCACGATCGCACCATAGCTCATCGTCCACAACCACGGATTGTGGCGGTCCGGCAGTACGGAGCGCCGCGATCAACCCGAGTCGGACGGGGTGGCCTCCTGAGATGTTCGGGCGAGTCAGAGTGTCAGGACAGCTGTGGGCGGGGTGCGGCGGTGGCGAGGTGGGAGTTCACACGGACCAGCGGAGCGTGCGGGTCGTTGGTCTGCGGGACGGACTGCAGGGCGAACTCGTTGATAGCGCCCGGCCGGAAAACGAGGCAGTGTGTCGACCCGCCGAACTGGAAGTAGCCCAGCTCGTCGCCCTTTCCGATGTGTGCCCCGGGGCGGACGTCGTCGGAGATCAGACACGAGGACACCTCCGACATCCCGATGGCCACGAACGCCATCCGCCCGATCACCGGGTTGTCGGCGTCGATGACGATGATCGCCCGCGCCGAGACGTGCGCGAGGTACGACTGGGAGTGGGTCGGCTGCAGCGCGTCGCCTTGGCCGTCGGCTTCGGAGAAGTAGGTGCCGTCGACGAGTCGTGTGCTCACGATGGTGCCCGCGACCGGGCTGTGCCAGCGGTGGTAGTTGAAAGCACTGAGGAACGCCTGGTAGACGGTCCCGCCGTCGAACGCGTCCACCGACGGGTCGTTGTCGAGCAGATCGGCGAGCGAGTACGGCTGCCCCTTGACCCAGAACGATTCACGCAGTGAGACATCGGTACTGATGCGGTAGGGCGTGGACTCACACGCACTGACGATGACGGAGTCGTCGTCGGGGGCGGCGACGGGACGCGCTCCGGGCGTGAAGGTCCGGGTGAAGAAATCGTTCCATGACGAGAAACCCGCATGCTCGTCATCGGGGTTGTGTTCGAACTCATCGAACCCGATCTTGTCGCGCGCCTCCTGACAGAGCCAGCCCGAGGGAGAGTCGTCGAGGACGTACCGCGAACCGGGGCTGCTCAGGAACTCGCACCAGGCCGTCAAGATCTTCTTCAGCATGGCGTTCACGCGGGGGTCGCGGAACGCGGAATGTCCCGCGGCGGTTCCCATCGACCAATCGAGAATCGCGCCGAGAGGTGTGACGACGGAGTTGGGACCGTATTCAGGTGCGACGGTGAGGACCTCGTCGATCAGACGCAACAACTGGGGGAGATCCTGTACGTGTCGGTCGCGGTAGGTCCTGCCCGTCGGGACCTGCTCGATCATCTTCTCCAGGTACATACGGACCACCGGATCCGCGTCGATCAGCTCCTGAAACTCGACGATGACCGGGTGTACCACGCGGCCATCGGTCGACTCGGCCTTCTCGCGGTGCCCCCGCAACCACTGCTCGAGGTCGTCCTGCTCAGCGGGGAGCCAGCCACCCTGGCGGCGGGAATCGGAATGCGACTTGTCTACGGTCATAATGCGACGCTACACCAGAACTTCGACATGTGTTGCAGCACAATGATACTGAGAACATTCTGAGGATGTGCGGCATGGAACCGTCCTGCTGCCCCAGTTCGGGGTGATGTGCCCGAACACGCGCGGGCGGCACTGCGAGGCCGAATCGACGCGGTGCGTCGAATGCCGGGTCCGCAGGGTGTGGAAGCGAGTGACGGTGCTCGTTCATCGAGTCTCGGCGCGAACCATCAGCAGGGGTAGAGGGAGCAACGTTGTGGGGCTACAAGCTCACGTTGTGGTCTGGTCTCGGTCTCGGTGCAGTGTGAGTCGCCCCCAGGAGTTGTTCACGTAGCCCTTCGGGTTCCACAGCTCGGCGGCCGAGGCGGGCTGTGTCGCGGCCGCGTCGTCCCAGGCGCGGGCACACAACTCCACGGCGGGAGCGTCGAGGGGGACGACTGCCGACCAGCGGCGCCATGCCCAGGGTCCCTGCGGCTGTGCCAAGTCCGCTTCCATCCACGTCGCCCCCTGGTCGGTCGACACCTGTACCCGCGAGATGCCCCGTTCGTCTCCGGCGAAGGCGTACCCGCCTACCAGGACCTCGGCGGCGTCGATCGGTGTGGCCGGGTCTGGGTAGAGGAAGTCGCAGTTGAGGGCAACTGACGACAGGGAGATGCCGTCGCCGGGTCCGGCTGTGTCGGGGTCGGCGTCGACGGGCAGCACCCGGTAGGCGACTCGTTGAAACCAATTGTCCGATGGGCTTTCTCGTACTGTGATGCTGTCGACCCACTTGACCGAGCGGGCGCCGATGTAGCCGGGTACGACCACGCGCATCGGACCGCCATGCAGCCGTGGGAGGGGTTGCCCGTTCATTGCCCAGGCGAGCATGGTCCCCGGCGACATCGCCTTGCTCAGCTCGATCGAGCTGCCGTACCGCTGCGGTGGTGTTGCCAGATCGGAGACATCGGGACCGATGAATTCAACGTGGTCTGTGCTGTTGTCGGCGACATCGCAGGCGCGGAGTAGATCGGCGAGCGCCACGCCGCTCCACCGCGCGGTTGATGTCGCGCACTGCGTCCACGGATCTTCGCCGGGGATGTCGCGTACCGCGATGAGCCCGGCGCGTCGGTTGCCTGCGCACTGCAGCGTCGCGACGGTGGACACCTCATCGAATTCGTGACGGATCTCGTCCAAGGAAAATGTGCGGGTCGCTCCGCGGCCGTTCGACACGGTCAGTCGCCACTGCGCTGGATCGATGTCCGGGATGGGGCCGTGATTGCGGCTGTAAAACGTGTCGTGGGCCGTCAGCGACTCCGCGGCCAGCGCGGCCGGTGACGGTTCGGCGTTGTAGGGATCGACCTCGTGTACACGGGTGTCGGCTCGTTTGTTCCACATGGTTCTCCTCGGCGATCACGAGGAACCCGCGTCGTCTGCACGAGTTCGGGATGTGGTCCAGGGTTGCACATCGCACGCGGCGCTGTGGTCTGTCTCAGGCCGAGGACAGCCGAGCGGTGTAGATCGAGTAGCCGTCGATCCACCGGGTGATGGCGGTGGCGATGACGGTGGCGACCATCATCGGCACCATCAACCCGAAACCGCTGTGGGTGAGTTCGAGCACCAACACGAGTGCCGCGAGCGGGGCCTGCATCCCGGCGCCGATCATGGCGGCCGCACCGATGAGCGCATAGGCCCCGATGGGACTCCCCGGCCATACCTGGCTCCATGCGATGCCGAGCGCGGCGCCGAGGACCGCGCCGGTGCTCATCACCGGGGTGAAGAGACCGCCGGACGCCCCTGCACCCAGGCAGAGTGCGGTGACGAGAGGTTTGAGCACCGCCAGCGCCGCCAACAACCCGATGCTGCCCACGCCCACAAACGCGTCGTGGGCCATCCCTTTGCCGTTGCCGTACAGCTGTGGAAAGGCCACAGCGACACCGGCGAGCACAGCGAACGCGATCATCGGCGCGATGAGAACCCAGCGGCCCCGCGCCTGATGGTGCGAGACCCATCCGATGACGCGTATGTATCCAGCAGCGACGATCCCGACGATCGGCCCGAGGACTGCGGCCCACACCAGCAGTCGGAGGTCGAACCGGTACTCGGGGATGTCGAGGTACGTGGCGTGTTCGGGGAGGTACACCCAGGCCACGGCCGTTGCGGTCGCGGCGCACGCCAGGGCCGGCAACACCAGTGGCAGCGCCACCGCGCCCATCAGCACCTCGGCGGCGAACAGGGCACCGCCGAGCGGCACGTTGTACACCGCCGCCAGCCCGGCACCGCCGCCACACGCGACGAGCAGCCGCTGCTGCGCCGCCGACATCCCGGCCCACTCCGCCGCGACGCTGCCCGACACCGCGCCCATCAACTTCGGCGCGGCCTCGCGCCCGAGCGACGCACCGAGACCGATCACGATCTCCGACAACACAGACGTACCGAGACTCCGTCGGAACGACAGGCGGCCCTCGCCGGTCCACAGGACCTCGTCGGCCTCGGATTTCCGGCCGGGGGTGAAGCGCCGCAACAGGAACCACCCGACGCCGGCGATCACGCCACCGATCAGCAACGGGGTCACGCGGCGCCACCCGTCGGCGGCGGCGACCGCGGCCGAGAACCCCTGACCGTCGCTGCTCACTCCGAACGCGGCATGCTCGACGGTGAACAGGATGAGCATGAGCAGTACACCGAAGAAGCCGGTGACGATTCCGGTCACGATGACCAGAGCCCAGAACCTCGCGGTGAGGTGTGCCTCGCCGTCACCTGTCGCGTTGGGTTGCAACATCGCGCCGCGGCCCGACGGAAGGCGCTTCTTCAGCAGCGGGGTGGGGATGCGCTCGCGGTCGGTCAACGACGGTGCCGATGGCTCATGGCTTCATCCTCGGATACGACCGACCGCGATGTCGACCATCGCAGAATCGACGAGGGAGTACGCCATGGTCATCGCGGCCAAATCGGAGCGCATTCGCGCTGCTCATGTTGAACCGCTCAATGCGCTTGTCGACACATGGCGCGGCCAAGCGCCGGAACAGCTCGTCCCGTGGTTCGACCCCGACGACGGAGGCGTCGATGCGCGGGTGCTCATCCTCATGGAGTCGCCGGCACCGAGCACGGTGCGAGCAGGGGGTACCGGGTTCTGTTCGGAGGACAACCCGGATCGCAGCAACGAGTTGCTGTCGCGTCTGCGCGCGGCGGCGGGCGTGCCACGGTCGGCCTGCCTGAAGTGGAATGTCGTGCCGTGGGCGGTGCTCGACGCCGCCGGCCATCCGACGTCGCCGTCGGCCGGCGACCTTCGCGCGGCCGCGGTGTATCTCGACGAACTCCTCGTGGTGGCATCCCGTATCGAGGTCGTGATCACCCTTGGCCGGCCGGCGATGCTCGGCTTCATGAACCAGACGTCGCGGAGTCGACAACCTCTACGCCGTGTTGTCGCCGCGCCGCATCCGTCGCAGCGCAACGCCGGGGCGCGAGCGGAGTCGATCGCCCGCATCGAGAACGCCTTCGCGTCGGTGGCGGCGTTCCTGAGGGAATCAGCAAAATGACGACCGATAGTTCGATCGAACACCTGTTCAGGTCGACGCCCGGCAACAGCGCGAGTTCGGCCTGAACCGTCGCCACCAACCGATCTCCCTCGACCCGGATCGAGATGTTGGCACCGCTCGGCGCCTCCGAGCGTCCCGCGCTCACCGCGCGTGCCGAGTCACCCTGCGCAGCGACATAGTCAGCCTCACGCACCGCGTCGACACAGCGGACATGCGTTCCCACGGCGAGCACCGCGCCCCCCGATTTGGGTCGACACGATGGCCGCGATCGCGAACGCAGCCTCGACCGAGACCATTCTTCGATCGTCGCCGAATCGGCGAGTCGCGGATCGCCACACGTGACGCGGTGACCGACTGCCGATGCGAGACCTGCAGCCCGTCGTGTGTGCAGTCACCCAAGTGCGGCAAAGGAAACGAGCCGCTGGACAAATCCGGAGCGATCGCCGTGCTCGACCTCATCCTCCGGGAGCTTGCCCAAGGCCCACAGAATTCATCGAATCGTCAGGTCAGCGCCCTGTGCAGTACACTCGGGGCCATACGCATTGGCTGAAACCCCGGGTTCTGCGTCACCTGGGAAGGATCGCCATCACATCGTCACCGCCGTCTCGTGAGCTCTACCTCGTTCCGCCGAATGCCTCGGCCGCACAGCGCAAGCACGCCACCGAACGTCCGGTGACCCCACGACTGCGGGACCGCACCGACATCGTCGAGTTCCACGGCAGGCACGCGTTGCGCAACACCACCACGACGCCTCGTCAGGCGATGGTCGCCGACCTGCTGTTCATCCGGGACGCGCTCGACTCCGCAGGCATCGGATACCTGCTGGTCCGCGGCAACGACCTGCGGCCCGTCCTCGCCGTCGACTGGCACGTGCGTACCGAACTGCGGGCCGCGCTCGTCTCCGCATGCGAGCGGGAACCGTTCTACGTCAAGGCGATGGACGTCAAGAGCAGCCGCCCGACACTGGTCGCCGACGGCAAGCTCTCCGAGGACGACGACGCCCGCGTCCTACGGCTCTATCGTCCGCGCTTCGAACCGACCAGCGGGCTGCACTACGGCGCGTCGACCGCGGTGCAGATCGAACTGTGGTCGATGTCGGACGAGGTGATGGTGTTGCCGGTCGAGAACTCGCTGACCCGCAACACCATTCGTGCCGACGAGGTCGTGCGCGGCACGGTCGAGCGGTTCGGTGTGACCTGGCCGACGATCGAGAACATGTTCGACGATCACGCCTCCGACATCTCCTTCGACATCGACATCGTCTTCTCCTGGGTCGACGGGTCGTCGGCGGAGTTCCAGGCCCAGCGCGCCAAGCGCATGAAGAACTACGTGGTCGGGTCGGGCGACGACTCGGCCGCACGGTTCCGCCAGATCGACGAACTCAAGTACGCGCTGCGTTCGGTGCACATGTACGCCCCGTGGATCCGTCGCATCTTCGTCGCGACCGACTCCCCACGCCCGGCGTGGCTGGCCGACGACCCCCGGGTCACGTTCGTCCCCAGCGAGGAGTTCTTCGCCGACACCTCGGTGTTGCCCACCCACAACTCGCAGGCCGTCGAATCGCAGTTGCACCGGATCCCGGGCCTTTCCGAACACTTCCTCTACTCCAACGACGACATGTTCTTCGCCCGACCGGTCCAGCCCGAGATGTTCTTCTCCCCGGGCGGCATCAGCATGTTCATCGAGGGTCCCGTACGCATCGGGCTCGGCGTGAACGACAACGAGCGCAGCGGTTTCGAGAACGCCGCACGGGTCAACCGACGAGTCCTCAAGCAGCGCTTCGGATCTGTGACCACCCGACACCTCGAGCACGTCGCGACGCCGTTGCGCAAGAGCGTGATGTCGGAGATGGAGGTCGAGTTCCCCGAAGAGTTCACCGCCACCGCGGCCAGCGCGTTCCGGGCCAGCGAGAACATCTCGGTCACCAACTCGCTGTACCACTACTACGCCCTGCGCACGGGCCAGGCCGTGGTCCAACGCGGAGCCAAGGTCCGCTACATCGACACCACGTCGACGGCCGGTCTGCGGTCGATGGACAAGCTGCTGCCCAAACGGGCCGTGGACTTCTTCTGCCTCAACGACGGCAGCTTCCCCGAGGTCGACCTCGAGGTCCGGACCGACCGGGTCACCCGGTTCCTCGACCGGTACTTCCCGATCGCCGCGGAGTGGGAGACACCGGCCTCGGCGTCCCCCATCACGCGCTAGACCGAACGGCTCCCGGCCCGCGAACTCTCCCGGATCGTGACCCCGTGCGTGGCGAGCCGACGCGCGGCCTCGTCGGCGTCGACACCCTCACCCACGGTGGAGTGACCGCGCATGGGGACGACCGAGCAGACGACGGTCTCGTCGTAGACGTAGACGAGGTTGTGCGCCTGGGCCCCGTCGCGTCCCCGCACCGCCCCGGCGGGCACCGCCAGGTCCTGGGTGTAGCTGGTCGCCGAGACCACCGACACCGGGATGCCCGCGAACGTCGCCGTCGACGAGTAGTGCAGGTGTCCCGAGAGGATCTGCCGGATGTCGCTGCCGCGCACCACATCCGCGAGCTTGTGCTGATCGAGTAGTTCCACCAGCGTCGACAGGTCGAGGACCGCCGGGATCGGCGGGTGATGCATCACCAGGATGCTGCCGTACTCCGCGGGTGTCGCGAGCACGTCGGCCAACCACGCCAGCTGGGCGTCGGTCACCTCACCGTGGTGATAGCCGGGAACGGTGGTGTCGAGACTGATGATCCGCAGTCCGTCGATGTCGTGGACCTCGTCGACCGACTCGCTGGACGGCTCCTGGTCGAGCAGGTGGGCGCGGAACTGTGCCCGGTCGTCGTGGTTGCCCATGGCCCAGATCACCGTCGCACCGAGTTCGGCCGCCAGTGGTTCGACCAGTGCCCGGAGGTCGTCGTAGGCGGAGGCCTCGCCCCGGTCGGTCAGGTCGCCGCTGAAGACCAGGGCGTCGGGACGCGCCTTGGACGCCTGGACGTCGCCGAGGATCTGCCGCAAGCGCAGCCCGCTGTCCACGTCGCCGTAGAGGATGCCCTCGCCGACGAGATGGGTGTCGCTGAGGTGGAGGATGCAGAAATCGGGCCGCGCATATTCGGCCATTCGGGCCTTCATCTGGTCTCGCTTCCGCCGACCGCTCGTCGCGGGCCGTGCGTGGGGCTGCGCGAAACCCGGGGCCGGGCATCCGTCGTGTTCACCCTAGACAACCTCGGACGCGGATCGGGTCGGCGCGGGGTCGGGTGGTGTCGCGCGGCAGCGGGCGTCTCACTCGGCCGGCCCGGCCCGCGCGATGGCGCGCGCCTGCCGGACGCCGAACGGCCCGAGGTCGACATCCGTCGTCGCCAGGACGACGACGTCCTCACCGTCGGTGCGGCATCGGGCGATCGTCACCGATGAGGTGGCGGCGATCGTCCGCGCGGCTCCGCACGGATCGTCCAGCGCCAGCATCGCCCGTTGGGCGGCGGCGAGGGCGGCGAGATCGGCCACCGACTGAGCCCGGTGTCGCGCCACGACCGCCGAACCGACGAACACCACCGCGACCACCAGGCTGACGAGTCCGACGATCACCCACGCACCGAACACCGTGGCCACACCGCGTTCGTCGGACGCGACCCGCGTGCACCATTGTCGCGGTGGTCGGGGCGTCATGAGCCGGCCGGCGCCACCGGCTCCATCGCCGCCACGGCGGTTGCACCGAGGTCGACACCCGGCAGCAGCGCGAGTTCCGCGTGAACGGTCACGACCACCCGATCGGCGTCGGACCGGATGCCGATGTCTGCGCCGCCGGGGGCCACCGAACGTCCCACGGTCATCGCCCGGGCCGAATCGCCCTGCGCGGCCACACGCGCCGTCTCGCGCGCCGCATCGACACAGCGGACATGGACACTCACGCCCAGCACCGCGCCGATCCCCAGAATCAACACCGAGACGATCGCCGCGATGGCGAACGCCGCCTCCACCGACACCATGCCGCGCTCATCGCCCCACGAACGGACCACCGTCCAGCCCCGCCAACCGCCCTGCGCGTCCCCGATCACCCGGTTTCGACGCGCGCCCGGCGCCCGCGGTTCCACTCGACCGAACGATCGACACGGGTCGCCCATGGCCGTCAGACCGTGTTTACTCGTACGCATGGGTAACGCCGAGGGACCCGCAGTGGCCGTGATCGTACCGATGTACAACGAGAAACACCTGGTCCTGGACACGCTGCGCGCTCTGGAGGCCCAGCGTTTCGATCAGCCGGTCCACCGCGACGTGCTCGGCGGATTCCGTGTCATCCTCGTCGACAACAACAGCACCGACGACACCGCGACGATCGTGAGCGACTTCATATTGGCCGGCACAACGGTCCCGTTCGAGATGATCACGGAACGCGAGAAGGGGACCGGGTCCGCCGCCGACGCCGGCGCGCGTCGTGCCATCGAGCTCGGTGCGACCTACATCGCCCGTACCGACGCCGACACCCTCCCCGCCCCCGACTGGCTCGCGTCGATCACCGCTCCACTGCTCAGCGGCAAGCGTCTCGTGGGCGGTCGGGTCCGGGCGCGCAGCGGTGACGGGATGCAGTCGACGGTGTTCAACGCCGTCGGGCGGCTCTGGCGCGTCGGGCATCTCGTCGAGTGGGTCCGCACCCGCAACCACGACCCGGACAAGCGCCGCAGTTTCGCCGTCGTCGGCAACAACCTCGCCATCGACGCCGAGATGTACGAGAAGTCCGGCGGCTTCCCCCGCACGTCGATCGAGGAGGCCGACGAGGACCAGGTGCTCCAGCAGCGCGTCCGCGCCATCACGGGCGGTGACGGAATCGCGTTGGCGCCCAACGCGATCGTCTACACATCACTGCGACGTCTCGACGAGTACGGCACCCAGGGCTTCGTGTCCTGGTACGCATCGTCCGATCGCACTGCCACAGAACAGAACACCGACATTCGCTGACGCACAACGGACGATCCACCGAGGAACGCGAGGAGTGACACCACGATGCCAACCGAACAACTCAGCAGGACCGACAAGCCGACCGTCGCAGTGATCGTCGCGGCGTACAACGAGGAGAAGTTCATCCTCGACACGTTGCGGGCACTCGACAAGCAGCGCTGGGACGACGTCATCCACCGCGATGTGCTCGGGAGCCCCCGGGTCATCGTGGTCGACAACAACAGCACCGACCGGACCGCGGACATTGTGGCCGAGCACATCCAGTCGCACCCGCGGTTCCCCGTCGAGCTGATCACCGAGAAGCAGAAGGGCCTCGGGTACGCGATCGACACCGCGGCCCGACACGCCATCGACACCGGGGCGACGCTGGTCGCGCGAACGGACGCCGACACCATCCCGGACACCGAATGGCTCTCCCAGCTGATCCGGCCGTTGCTCGACGGCAAACGCCTGGTCGGTGGTCGGCTGCGTGCGCGCACCGACGAGGGCTTCACCAACGTCGTGTTCAACGCGATCGGTGTCGCCTGGCGGCTCGGGCACGGTGTGGAGTGGTGGCGGACCCGCAAGGAACCCGACGCCCTCCGACGCAGCTTTGCGGTGTGCGGGCCGAACCTGGCCTTCGACGCCGACATCTACCGCGAGAGCGGCGGTTTCCCGCGGGTGTCGATGGACGACGCAGACGAGGACATCATCCTGCAGCGCCGGGTCCGCGCCATCACCGGTTCGGCCGGGATCGGGCTGGCGCAGAAGGCAGTCGTCTACATCTCGCTGCGCCGACTGCACGCGTTCGGCATCAAGGACTTCGTGACCTGGTACAGCACCAAGGACCGCGACACCACCGGCAAGCAGGTCGACGTCCGCTGACGACGCTCGGGCGAGACCGGTTCCGGGACAGCGCAACCGCCCGGCCGGTCTCGACCCGCGGCCGTCAGCTCACCGTGGTGTTCAACGCCTTGGTGATGATGCCCGTCAACGCCGAGACGATGTTGTCGCCGGTGACCACCGTGTAGAGAATGGCCCCGAACGCCGCCGCGGCAATCGTCCCGATCGCGTACTCGGCCGTGGACATCCCCTCGTCGTCGGTCACGACGATCATCACCCGTGTCTGCAGATCCTGGATCACCCTGTTCACCATCATGTCTCCCCCTTGTGCCCGCGACGGCGTGTTCCGTCGCGAAGTTCTTCTCTCACAGCAGTCCGCCGTCGAGGACGTTGCCCGCCAACCCGATGACCACCGGGACGATGCCGAGGCAGACGAACGCGGGCAGGAAGCACAGTCCGAGCGGTCCGGAGATCGCCACCCCCGCGCGTTCGGCGGCCGCCGCCGCGTTGTCCTGTGCCGCTGCGCGTTCGGTCTCGGCCAGCTCCCGTAGTCCTCTAACCGGCGACGAACCCGCCCGCGCAGACCTCCGGGCCATCGCACTCAACGACACCGACGACGCCGGCGCATCCGTCGGCACCTCCCAGGCGTGCGCCGGATCGGCACCCAGCCCCAGCAGCTCCGCGGCCCGACGCAGCGTCCGCGCCATGGCGTCCGGTGCCGAGTGGGACACGACCTCGGCCGCGGTGGCGACCGGCATCCCCGAGCGCAGGCACACCGCGAACAGGTCGTAGCCGGCCGCGTTGGCGAACGGATCGTCGCGGTCCTTCGTGACCCCAAGCCAGCGCGCCTCCCGGACGATCTCGGGTGGCGGCGCAATCCGATACAGCCGCCACTGCGGCGCCGGGATGATCCACAGGCCGATCAGCGCGCACACACCGGCCACCACCCACACGCCGCTCACGGCCGCATCACCTTCGCGGTGATGCGTTCGGTCCACCAGAGGCCCGTGGCCACCAGTGCGGTGCCGACGACGAGCAGCGCACCACCGAGGCCCCCGCCGAACAGGATCGCCAGCGGCCGAGCGCCCATCGCCTGACCGAGACCGATCCCGAGGAGCGGCAACAGGGCCAGGACGGTCGCGGTGGCACGAGCACCCGCCAACGCGGCTCGTGTGCGCTCGGCGAACCGGCGCCGGGCCACGAGATCGTCACGCACGGCGCTGAGCAGGTCGGCCATCGGCAGCCCGTGTCGCTCGGCCGTCCGCCAGGCGACGGCCACTCGATCCCAGGACGACTGATGGGTCACAGTGGCGCCCTCGATGCCCTCCGCGACGTCGCCACCCAGTTCCGCCCGGCCGGCCATCTGCGTCAGCACCCCGGCGACCGCGGCTGACTCCCCGACCCCTCCGCGGGACACGTCGTCGGCCGCCTGCCGACATGCACGGGCCGGGTGGGCGCCCACCGACAACTCCGCGATCATCACCGCGACCGCATCCAGCAGGAGACCCAGCCCGGCATCGAGCTCGGCGGTTCTGCGTTGCAACGCCATCCGATGGTGAACGGTCACCGCCGCGATGCCCGCGGCGATCGTCGCCGCCGGTCCGACCACGACGAAGACCACCGCACAGGCTCCCGCGGCGACGAGCACCGGCGCACCCGGCAGACCGCGGCGGCGACCGACCCCTCCCGCCAGGGTCCGCAGGCGCGCCGTCGGCCGGGCCCGGGGCCACAGGAGGAGCATCGCGGCCACCCCGGCCAACAGCGGACTCATCTCGACCCCGTCCGCGGTGTCCGGGACCCGACGAGCCGGTCGAGGTCCGTACGGGCATCGGTGAAGCCGTTGTCACGCAACCACACCGGCTCGATCCGCACCAGACCGTCCGCGCCGCGCGTCACCAGGCCGATCTCGGACACCCCGCGGCGCCCAGCGGCGTCGCGCGCGACGCCGATGACTACGTGGACCGCGGCCGCGAGCTGACTGTGCAGAGCAGCCCGGTCCATGCCACCGAGGGCGGCGAGTGCCTCCATGCGGGCGGGCACCTCGGTCGTCGAGTTCGCGTGCAACGTCCCCGCGCATCCCTCGTGCCCGGTGTTCAGCGCGGTCAGCAGATCGACCACCTCGGCGCCCCGCACCTCGCCGACGACGATCCGATCGGGTCGCATCCGCAACGCCTGCCGGACCAGGTCCCGGACCGCGACCGCTCCGACGCCCTCGACGTTCGCGGTCCGCGCGACGAGTCGCACGACATGCGGATGATCGGGTGCGAGCTCCACCGCGTCCTCGACGCACAGAATCCGTTCGGCGGGGTCCACCCGACCCAACATCGCGCTGAGCATCGTCGTCTTGCCTGCACCGGTGCCACCGACGATGAGGAAGGCCAGGCGCGCATCGATCACCGACGCCACCGTCCCGGCGATCTCCGACGGGATCGCTCCACGCTCGACCAATGCGTCGAGATGCTGTGTGGCCGGTCGGAGAACCCGCAGGGACAGACACGTGCCGTCGACACTGATCGGCGGGATCACCGCGTGTAGTCGGACGCTGTAGCCGCGCCGACCGACGTTGCTCAGCTGGCCGTCGACCCATGGCGCGGCGTCGTCGAGTCGTTTGCCTGCCCCCAGCGCGAGGCGGACGGCCAGGCGACGCACCGCCGCGTCGTCGGTGAAGCGGACGTCGCTGCGGCGCAGCCCGATCCCGCGATCGACCCAGACCTGATCGGGACCGACGACCAGGATGTCGGCGACGTCGGGATCGGCGAGCAACTCCTCCAGACGTCCGGCCCCGACGAGTTCGGTCTGCAGGAACCGCAGAGCCTCGAGCAGGTCGGTGTCGCCGAGCACTCCCCCGGACTCGGCCCGGATCGCGTCGGCCATCACCTGCGGCGTGGGGTCCGCGGACTCCGATGCCAACCGTTCGCGGACACGGACCAACAGATCCGCACGCTGATCGGTCAGCCCGGTCATGCGACGTAGCCCGCGGCGTCGGTGAGCCGGTCGAGGACGCGATCGGCCGTGCGCGAGAGCGCAGATCGTGGCCGCAGCGACAACGCCCCCGATTCGAGAGCGGCGACGAGTCCTCGTTCCGACCGCATGCCGGCGATCAGCGGGAGTCCGGCCGCGTCGGCGATGTGGTGCGCCGACAGTCCACCCGGCGCGGGGCCGCGGACCACGCACCCGACCCGTTCGGTGCGGGCGGCCATGCGCGCCGACATCTCCCGGGTGGCCGCACACCCGTGGACGGTGGCCGAGGTGATCACCACGACGAGGTCCACCGACTCGACCACCGCGTCGACGAGCGACGTCGCGCGACGCGGCAGATCGACCACGACGATGTCACCGTTCTCGCGGCCGGCATCGATCACCGTCGTCACCGCGTCCATCCCCACCGGCCGCACGTCCCCACGCCTCGGGCACAACACGGCCAGATCCGTCCCCACCCGCGGCAACGCCGCGTGCAGACTGTCGGCGAACACGTGCCCGCTCTCGAGGGTCAGGTCAGGCCACCGCAGCCCGGATGTGTCCTCGATCCCGAGCAGGAGGTCGACGCCGCCGCCGAGTTCGTCGACGTCGAGCAGCAGCGTCGTCCCCGCGAACTCTCCGGCCGCGCGCATCGCGACAGCGGCGGCGAGCACCGACGCCCCCGCTCCGCCGTGACCACCGAGGCACGCGACCACCGCCCCGGCCGGGCTGCGCGGCGCCCGCAGTCGACTCAAGGCCCCGACCACGTCGTGTTCCTGCTCGGGCAGGAGGTACCCGTCGTGCGCACCCAAGGTCAGCGCCGACCGCCACAGCTGTGGATCGACCTCGCCGGAACCGACTACGAGGACACCGCCGCGACGCGGCCACCCGAGCCCGGCGAGATCTGACGCCGCCCGGGCGTCGACGACCACCGCCAGGCAGTCCGACCACGCCCGACGGCAGGTGTCCGGCTCCGCGGTGACCACCTGATAGCCGGCCGCGGCGGCGCAGCGGGCCACATCGTCGGCGAGGTCGTCGCCCACCATGACCAGTACGTGATCGCTCATGGGGTCGATGGTGCTCGGGCGATGTCACCGTCGACCGTGCAACGGGCACCCGATCCCCGCATTCTGCGACTCGGAGAACAACTGTGCACAAATAGGCTGAATGCGCGCGAAACCACAGGTCAGTGAATGCGGTTATTGCGATCAGCGTGCGCAGAATGGGGACGGACGAAAAGGTCCGGAAATGGGGACGACCCCGGCCAGGGGGGGAGGAGGCCAGGGTCGTCGCGTTTCAGCCCCGGGGGGTCGGGCTGAAAGCCCCGGATGAACCGGGTAACCATGACTATACACACGGTCCCCGGGATGATTGCAAGTTCAACCATGTTGTTACCCGCGGGTAGTTTATGGCGGCTGACCTCACGGTTTGGTGTCGGAGCCCGGACGTCTGTCCGAGCCGACCCGCCCGCCGAGCCCCCGACGTAGGCTGATGCCGTGACGACCTCGCCACCGGGTTCACCCACGGGTGCCCGGAGTGCTCAGAGACCCGAAACTCCCGTAGCCGCATTCTTCGATCTCGATAAAACGATTATCGCCAAGTCGAGCACCCTGGCATTCTCACGACCCTTTTTCGACGAGGGCTTGATCAACCGGCGCTCGGTGCTGAAATCGAGTTACGCACAGTTTCTGTTCCTGCTGACCGCGGCCGATGCGGACCAGGTCGAGCGACTCCGCAAGCACGTGACGCAGATGTGCGCGGGATGGGACGTCGACCAGGTGCGCACGATCGTGGCCGAGACCCTGCACGACATCGTCGACCCGCTGGTCTTCGCCGAGGCGGCCGAGCTCATCGCCGGCCATCGTGCACGCGGACACGACGTGGTGATCGTGTCGGCGTCGGGCAGCGAGATCGTCGAGCCGATCGGCGGGATGCTCGGCGTCGACACCTCGGTGGCGAGCCGTATGCAGGTGGTCGACGGCAAATACTCCGGCGAGGTCGAGTTCTACTGCTACGGCGAGGGCAAACGGACCGCCATCCGTGAGATCGCCGCCGAGCGCGGGTACGACCTGGCGTTGTGCTTCGCGTACTCGGATTCGATCACCGATCTGCCGATGCTGGAGGTCGTCGGCCATCCGACCGCGGTCAACCCCGACCGCGCGCTGCGCAAGGCCGCGGCCGCCAACGGCTGGCCGGTCCTGTCGTTCAACCGCCCCGTCTCCCTGCCTGAACGGCTCCCCGGCGCGCCGTCGCGCACGACGGTGACCGGCGCAGCAGCCGTCGGCGTGGGCGCAGTGGTGGCCGGCGGCATCACCTACGCGATCGTGCACCGCACCCGGGGTCGTTGACCCTTTCGGGGCTGTCACGCAAAGGTTTTCGACTGACCACCGAATCGTTGCCGTTCACCTCTTGATGTGACCGATGTCACGGTGTACAAAGAGAACTACGGAAGTACGAACGGCAAAGGCCACCTCGGAAGAGAAGGAGTGGCCCCCCGGACGGGCACTTCCCAGCACGGACACCGAGCACCCACGCGGAGCACGCCGCGAGAGGCACAAGTGTTGCGGGCCTGCGACATTGCGGAAGTGACGAGAGCGTCGGACCTTGGGTGGGACGGCGCGTTCATCACAACGCGACCAATCGCCGAGGCCACCCACGCAACCCACTCAGCACGCTTGGTAACCAGTGATCCGTGCTCGGCGGGCGGCCTGATGATCTCCGCGATCATCGGCCGCCCGCATTTATGTGTCCACCGGCGTCGAGGTCGGCGTGATTCAGCGACGAGCGTCGGCGATCGACCGGGCCTCGGTCGCCCCCGCGGTCAGCGCGGCACAATGCAGGGTCAACCATTCACGAACCCCGTCACCGGTTCCGCTACCGAAGCCGATTGCGGCCGTACGATATTCGTCGATCCGGCGCAGCCAGGTCACCTCCGGCACTCCGAGACTGTGTGGATCGAGTCCGGTCGACGCCGCGACCAGTCGCGCGGCGGCGCGGGCGACCACGCCGTTGCCGGTGGTGAACGGGGCGAGGGTCAGCAACTCCCCGTGGACGACGCCCGCGAGTACCGGCGCCGCGACCGAGGTACCGCCGGTGACGAGCTGCGCGAGCATGTCGAGACGCTGGGAGACGTCCGGGTCGGTCCGCGGGCGGCCGAGGGTGTCGGGATCGGTGACCAGGTCGGCCGCGACCAACAGGTGCAGTCGGGCGAGCGCCTGCAACGGCGCCCGCGTCCACACCGAGACGAGCTGATCCAGCGAATCACCGGTCAGGGCCAACGCGACCCGCATGGCGCCGCCGAGCACCGGGTCCTCGACGTCCTCGTCCCGCCGCAGCGAGCCGGCCACGCCCTCGATGCCCGCCGAGGAGTGCGCGGTTCGCCACGAGGCCTCGGTCGAGGTGTCCAACCATCCACGCATGTTGACCGGATGCCGGTGCACCGAGCTCAGCGCGTCACGCGCCTCGTCCGCGGCGGCGGCGACGCCGGGCAGGTCCAACAGCGGTGCGAGCGGATCGGTGGTCACAAGCGATCAGCGTAGTGGTCGGCGCATCCGCGGCCGGTCCGCCGGCACTACGTCGTGACGATGGACGCCCCGGGAATCGCGTCGAGCAGCTTGCGCGTGTAGTCCTGCGACGGGTTGTCGAACACCGCGTCGGTCGTGGACTGTTCGACGACCTTGCCCTGCTCCATGACCACCACGTTGTCGGCGATCTGCTTGACGACGGCCAGGTCATGGGTGATGAACAGGTACGTCAGGCCCAGCTCGCCCTGCAGGTCGTTCAGCAGACCGAGGATCTGCGCCTGGACCAGCACGTCGAGCGCCGAGACCGCCTCGTCGCAGATGATCAGCTCGGGATCGAGCGCCAACGCGCGCGCGATGGCCACACGCTGTCGCTGGCCGCCGGACAACTCGTTGGGAAAGCGCTTCATCACCGACGACGGCAGCGCCACCTTGTCCAGCAGATCCCGGACACGGGCCTCGCGCTCCTTCGACGACCCGATGCCGTGGATCCGCAGCGGCTCCTCGATGACCCGGTAGATCGAGAACAGCGGATCGATCGACCCATACGGGTTCTGGAAGATGGGCTGCACCCGTCGCCGGAACGCCAGGGCGCGCTTGCCCTTGAAGCTCGTGACGTCGTCACCGTCGAAGGTCACCGACCCGCTGGTCGGAGGGAGCAACGCCAGGACCATCTGTGCGACGGTGGATTTGCCCGAACCGGACTCGCCGACGATCGCGGTGGTGGTGCCGCGGCGGATGGAGAACGAGACGTCGTCGACCGCGGTCAGCGTCTTCGATTTCCACGGCGCGCTGCCGCGGATGGGGAAGACCTTGGTGAGCTTGTCGACCACGAGGACCGTCGGGTCGGCCGCGACCGGCTTGATCTCGTCAGCGACGTCGACCGCCTGCTCCACGATCTCCGCGCGAGCGGCCTTGGCCGTCAAGCGCTTCGACGCCAGCGACGGGGCCGAGGCCACGAGACGCTTGGTGTACTCGTGCTGCGGGTCGCGCAGGATCTCGCGCGCCGGACCGGACTCGACGACCTTGCCGCGGTACATGACCACGAGGTGCGACGCGCGCTCGGCGGCGAGACCGAGATCGTGGGTGATCAGCAGGACCGACGTGCCCAGTTCCTTGGTCAGACCCTCGAGATGGTCGAGGATCTGCCGCTGCACCGTGACGTCGAGTGCGGAGGTGGGCTCGTCGGCGACGAGCAGCTTCGGCCGGCACGCGAGGCCGATGGCGATCAGCGCGCGCTGGCGCATACCGCCGGAGAACTCGTGGGGGTACTGGTTCATCCGCGACTCGGCGTCGCGCATACCGGCCTCGGTCAGCAGCTCCGCCGCGCGCTTCTTGGCCGCGGCCCCCTTGGCGACGTTGTTGGCCTCGAGTGCCTCACGGACCTGGAAGCCGATTTTCCACAACGGGTTCAGGTTCGACATCGGGTCCTGCGGCACCAGGCCGATCTCAGACCCCCGCAGGGCGTCGATGTCCTTCTTCGACGCGGTGGTCAGCTCCTGGCCGTCGAAGCTGATGCTGCCCGAGGTGACGTGCCCGGTGCCCGGCAGTAGGTTGAGCACCGCGTTGGCGGTGGTCGTCTTGCCGGATCCGGACTCGCCCACGATCGCGACGGTCTGGCCGGGATAGATCGTCAGGCTGACGCCGGAGACCGCTTCGGTGTCGCCGAAGGAGACCGCGAGGTCGGTGACCTTCAGCAGTGGTGTGGCGTCGGTGTTCTGTTCGCTCATCGGGTGCGCGCCTTGGGGTCGAGGGCGTCGCGCAACGCGTCGCCCATCATCATGAAGCTGAGCACCGTCAGGGCCAGCCCCACAGCGGGATAGAGCAGGATCGGGTTGCCCGAGCGGAGCAGGCTCTGCCCCGCCGAGATGTCGATCCCCCAGGACACGCTGGTGGCCGGCAGTCCGATGCCGAGATACGACAGCGTCGCCTCGGTCACGATGAACACACCCAGGGAGATGGTGCTCGTGACGATGACCGGGCCGAGCGCGTTGGGGATCACGTGGTTGAACAGCGTGCGCACCCGCGACGAGCCCAATGCCTGTGAGGCGGTGATGAACTCGTTGTTGCGGATCGAGATGGTCGCACCGCGGGCGATACGGGCTATCTGTGGCCAGCCGAAGACCGCGAGGATCGTGACGACGGTCCAGACGCTGCGGGTGGTGAACATCTGCATGATCACGATCGCGGCCAGGATCAGCGGCAGCGCGAAGAAGATGTCGGTCAGACGCGAGATGATCACATCGAGCCACCCGCCGAAGAACCCGGCGAACACGCCGAGCAGACCACCGACGACGAACGCGATGAGCGTGGTGCAGACGCCCACGACCACCGACGCACGTGCGCCGTACATGGTGCGGGAGTAAATGTCACAGCCCTGCAGGTCGGTACCGAACCAGTGGGCACCGCTGGGCTTGAGGAGGCTGTCGGCGCCGATGCACTGACGGGGGTCCTGGTGCGCGAACAGCCCGGGGAACAGACACACCAGGATGACGAACAGGATCATCACCGCGGAGATGATGAACAGCGGGCGGCGACGCAGGTTGCGCCAGGCGCCCTTCCAGAAGCCCGCCGAGGCGGTCGAGTCGTCGACCGTGTCGACGGCGAGCACCTCGGTGGCGTCCGGGCCGGCGACGAACCGAGCCTGGCCGGCGCGCGCGCCGATGGGCATTTCCGGGGTGGGGTCAGGCATAACGGATCCTCGGATCGATGACGGCGTAGAGGAGATCGACCGCCAGGTTTGCGATGAGGTAGATCAGGACCAGCACCGTGACGATGGATACCACCGTCGGCGCCTCGCCGATCTGCACACTGCGGAACACGGTCTGGCCGATCCCGTTGATGTTGAAGATCCCCTCGGTGACGACGGCACCGGCCATCAGAGCGCCGAGGTCGGCGCCCAGGAAGGTGACGACGGGGATCAGCGAGTTGCGCAGGATGTGGACGGTGACGACACGCGGACGCCCCAGTCCCTTCGCGGTCGCGGTACGTACGTGGTCGGCGGTGGCGTTCTCGGCGACCGATGAACGCGTCAGCCGCAGCACGTAGGCAAAAGACCCGGACGCCAGCACAATCGCAGGCAGCACCAGATTCGAGATCCCGTCGTTGCCGCCCACCGTCACCGGCGCGAGGCCCCACTTGACGCCGATCACGAACTGCGCGATGAAGCCGATCACGAAGATCGGGATGGCGATCACGATGAGGCTGATGACCAGGACACTGCTGTCGAACCAGCCGCCCTTGCGCATACCGGCGATGACACCGAACACGATGCCGAACACGGCCTCGAAGATCAGCGCCATGACGGCGAGGCGGATCGTCACCGGGAAGGCCTGCTGCATCACATCGAGCACCGGACGCCCCGAGAACGACGTCCCGAAGTCGAAGGTGAAGATGCCCTTGAGGTACAGCCAGTACTGGGTGAAGAAGTTGTCGTTGAGGTGGTACTGCTCGCGGATCTGATTACGCACCGCCTCGGTGAGCGGACGTCCACCGCCAAGCGCCGCGGTGGGGTCACCGGGCAGCTTGTAGACCATGAAGTAGAGGAGCAGCGTCGCACCGAAGAACACCGGGATCAGCTGCAGGATCCGACGGATGGTGTACCAGACCATGATTGGTCACTTTCTCTCAGCGCAGCCATCGGCCCCGCGCCCCTCCGACACTGGGCCGGAGGGGACGGGGTCGAAGGACAGGGACTACTTGGTGATGTTCTCGTAATCCGGCAGACCCGACCACGTGATGGACGCCTTCACACCGGTGTTGACGCCGGCGTTGTTGACGTAGTCCCACATGGGAATTGCGGGCAGGTCGTTGAGCAGGATCTGCTGCGCCTCCCCGACGACCTTGTACGACGCCTCGGCGCTGGTCTGGCTCTCGGCCTCACGGACCTTGGCGTCGAACGTGGGGTTGCTGTAACCGGCGTCGTTCGAGCCGCCGCCGGTCACGAAGATCGGCTCGAGGAACTCGAGCATCGACGGGTAGTCACCCTGCCAGCCGGCACGGAACGCGGTCTGGATCGTCTTGTCGTTGATCTGCTGCCGCAGCTGCGAGAACGTCGGGATACCTGCACCCTCGGCGTCGATCTTCAGCGTGTTCTTGATGCTGTTGGCTGCCGCATCGGTCCACTCCTTGTGTCCACCGTCGTAATTGGTGCTGATGACGAACTTTCCCGACCACGGCGAGATGGCGTTGGCCTGGTTCCAGAGCGCGACGGCCTTGGTGGGGTTGTACTCGAGGTTCGACTCCCCCGGCAGGTTGCCGTCGAAGCCGGGCAGCGAGGAGGCGGTGAAGTCCTTCGACGGGTTACGTGATCCCTGGAAGATGTTCGTGGTGATCTGCTTGCGGTCGATCGCCATGGAGATCGCCTGACGCCGCAGCACACCTTCCTGACCACCGAAGTGCGCGAGGCGCTCGGGGATGGTGATGGTCTGGTTCTGTGCGGTGGCCTTGTCGATCGCACGATCTCCCAGGTCCTGCTTGTACGTACGCAGGGCGCTCGTCGGAATCGTGTCCAGCACGTCGAGGTTGCCCGACTGCAGGTCGGCGTAGCCGGTGTCGAGGCTGGTGTAGAACACGAACGAGATGCCCTTGTTCTGCGCCTTGTTCTCACCCGGGTAGTCCGGGTTCGGCACGATGTCGGCCTTGACGTTGTGCTGCCAGGTCTGCAGCTTGTACGGGCCGTTGCCGACCGGGTTCTCACCGAAGGCCTTGATGTCCTTGAACGCGACATCGGGCAGCGGCTTGAAGGGGGTGAACCCCAGACCCAGCTTGAAGTCGATCGCGGGCTGCTTGAGCGCCACGGTGAAGGTGTAGTCGTCGACGACCTTGAGGCCGGACATCGTCTTCACGGTCGGGTTCTCCGACGAGACCTCGTCGTATCCCGCGATCGGCGCGAAGAAACTCTGCTGCTTCTGCGCGTTCGGGGTGTACGCGCCGAAGTTCCAGGCGTCGACGAAGTTGTGCGCCTTCACCTCGGTGCCGTCGGTGAACTTCCAGCCCTTTTTGATGGTGATCGTGTAGTTC
Source organism: Williamsia maris (assembly GCF_024171815.1). Taxonomy (GTDB): domain Bacteria; phylum Actinomycetota; class Actinomycetes; order Mycobacteriales; family Mycobacteriaceae; genus Williamsia_A; species Williamsia_A maris. The sequence continues at coordinate 1,354,553 of NZ_JAMTCJ010000001.1, forward strand.
TTGTTGTCGGTCGTGTCGAGCTTGTCGACCATCGCCGGCTTCGGGTTGCCGTCGGCGTCGTAGTAGTACAGGCCGGTGAACAGGCGGTCGACGATGCGTCCGCCGCCGTTCTCGTTCGTGGTGGTCGTGATCAGACCCGTCTCGGGCTCGGATCCGTTGACCCGGATCAGGCTGCTGTCCGAACTCGATCCACCACATGCTGCGAGCACGCCCGCACTGATCACCAGTGCACCGGCCATCGCCGCGATTCTCTTCAATCTCACCGCTGTCATTCCTTCTCATCGACGTCGTTCGACGCTCGGGATTACCGGCGTCGAACGTTGTGTGACCTCAAACCCACCCCGCGAACGGAGGTCCGAAACACCTCGGCAACATTTCGTGAATGTCGCTAAACGGCGCTCGGACCTTCGAGGACATTACCCACCTCACCCGGCCCCGTCTCGCTGAGTGGGAAATTCGTTGACTCCTACACGTAACGATTGGTAGGAATTGCGACCTTTCGGACAGACATGTCGCTGCAACGGGAATCCAACGTGACTACGCTCACGATGGGACGGCCGCGACATCCGATCACTGTGGGTACATCCACGCGTGGCGTGCGCCGTGCCGCCGACAATGATGAGCGGTGCGCGACCCGTACCGAACTGAATCTCTGCCGCTCGGGCCTCACCCGCGACGAGCGGCCCCAGAAAGGGTGATTGATCCACCATGTCGAGTGCCACAGGGCAGTCCACGCAGGGCTCGCAGGACGACATTCCATCGGCCTACCCCCCGCCCCCGGAGTTCGCGGAGAACGCGGTCGCCAAGGCCGATCTCTACGACGAGGCCGAGCAGGACCGGCTCGCGTACTGGGCCAAAGAGGCCCGTCGCCTGCAGTGGGACACCGACTTCACCGACACCCTCGACTGGACCGACGCGCCGTTCGCGAAGTGGTTCGTCGGCGGCAAGCTCAACGTGGCCGCCAACTGCGTCGACCGCCACGTCGACGCGGGCAACGGCGACCGTGTCGCCATCCACTGGGTGGGCGAGCCCGGCGACACCCGCGACATCACCTACTCCGACCTGTTGACCGAGGTCAGCCGCGCCGCGAACTACTTCACATCACTCGGCCTCGTGGCCGGTGACCGGGTCGCGGTCTACATGCCGATGGTCCCCGAGGCCATCGTGACGATCCTGGCGTGTGCACGTCTGGGCCTGCCGCACTCGGTAGTGTTCGCCGGGTTCTCCGCGGGCGCACTGCGTTCGCGCGTCGACGACGCCGAGGCGAAGCTCGTCGTGACCACCGACGGACAGTTCCGTCGCGGTCAGCCCGCCCCGCTCAAGGAGGCCGTCGACTCGGCCCTCGGCACCGGTGACGACGCCGCGAAGTCGGTCGAGAAGGTCCTCGTCGTCCGGCGCACCGGCCACGACCCCGACCTCACCTGGGTCGAGGGCCGCGACGTGTGGTGGCACGAGACGGTGGCGAACGAATCCGACTCCCATGCCTACGAGTCGTTCGATGCCGAGCACCCGCTGTTCCTGCTGTACACCTCGGGGACCACGGGCAAGCCGAAGGGCATCCTGCACACCTCCGGCGGCTACCTGACCCAGGTCAGCTCGACGTTCCACAACGTCTTCGATCACCGGCCCGAGTCCGACGTGTTCTGGTGCGGCGCCGACATCGGCTGGGTCACCGGCCACAGCTACCTCGTCTACGGGCCGCTCTCCAACGGCGCCACCGAGATCATCTACGAGGGCACCCCGAACTCCCCCAATGAGCACCGACACTTCGAGATCATCGAGAAGTACGGCGTCACAACGTATTACATCGCACCCACGCTGATCCGCACGTTCATGAAGTGGGGTCGCGAGATCCCCGACGCCCACGACCTGTCGTCACTGCGTCTGCTCGGCAGTGTCGGTGAGCCGATCAACCCCGAGGCGTGGCGCTGGTACCGCGAGGTCCTCGGCGCGAACTCGGCACCGATCGTCGACACGTGGTGGCAGACCGAGACCGGCGGGATGATGGTGTCGCCGTTGCCCGGTGTCACGGCCACCAAGCCCGGTTCGGCCATGAAGCCGCTGCCCGGCATCAGCGCCAAGATCGTCGACGACGACGCCAACGAGGTCGCCCAGGGCGAGCAGGGATACCTCGTCATCGACAAGCCGTGGCCCGCGATGCTGCGCGGCATCTGGCGGGACAACGACCGCTACAAGGAGACCTATTGGTCGCGGTTCGCGGCGCAGGGCTGGTACTTCGCCGGTGACGGCGCGCGCTACGACTCCGACGGCGCCCTGTGGGTCCTCGGCCGCATCGACGACGTCATGAACATCTCCGGTCACCGCATCTCCACCTCCGAGGTGGAGTCGGCATTGGTCAACCACCACGGGGTGGCCGAGGCCGCGGTGATCGGTGCCGCCGACGAGACCACCGGGCAGGGCATCGTCGCGTTCGTCATCCTGCGCGGCAGCACCGTCGACACCGGCGACGCGCTGATCAAGGAGCTCAAAGACCAGGTGTCAAAGGACATCTCGCCGATCGCCAAGCCGCGTGAGATCTACGTCGTGCCGGAACTGCCCAAGACCCGCAGCGGTAAGATCATGCGACGACTGCTCAAGGACGTGGCCGAGGGACGCGAGCTCGGGGACACCTCGACCCTCGTCGACCCGACTGTCTTCGAGAACATCCGCAAGAAGAAGTAGTGGCACGGAGCTCGGCTGCTGACGTGGTTCAGCAGTCGAGCTCGACGGTCACGGTGACCGCGCCGGTGTCCGCGGCCACGACACCGTCGGTGTCGGTGAACCGCCCGAGATCGGCGATACCGGGGAAGTACCCGACGTCGCCGTAGTACAGGACGAGCACCCGGTCGGGGGCGTAGTAGCCCAGCGTTCCCGGTCCGGGGTCGGCACCGGCGGGCATGCCGGTCATCGGCAGCGCCGGGATCTCCGCGGTCTTCTCGACACGGCCGTAGTCGGTGGCGTCCGCCGTGATCGGCAGCCGGTCACGCAGCGCACGCGCCGCGGGGCTCGCATTGAGCGACCCCGTCAGCGCTGTCGCTCCGAAGCGGATGCGGATCGGGGTGGTGGATGCGTCTGCGTTCGTGCATGTTCGAGGTGTGCCGGCGGCGGGCGTCGACGTGCTCGGGCTCGTCGGGTCGGGTTGCGCGACGTCGGATCCAGATCCGGACGCGCACGCGCCGACCGCGAACACAGCGGCAAGAACGGCGGCAGATCCGTTGGCCCGCAGGCCTACAGCCCCACGGTCTGGCCGCCGTCGACCACCATCGCGTGCCCGATGGTGAAGGCAGCGAGCGGCGAACACAGCCAGAGCACCGCGGAGGCGATCTCCTCGGGCCTGCCCATACGGCCGATGGGCTCCTGGGCGATGACCCGCGCCCGTCCCTCCGGGGTGCCGCCGGAGAACCGGTCCATCATGGGGGTGTCGATGATGCCCGGGCAGATCGCGTTGATCCGCACCCCCCGATCGGCGTAGTCGAGTGCGGCGGACTTCGTCATCCCCAGCATCCCGTGTTTGGCTGCGGCATAGGCGCTCTGACCACGGATCCCGATCACCCCGGCGCCCGAGGCGGTGTTGACGATCGCGCCGCGACCGTTCGCGAGCATCAGAGGGATCTCGTGCTTCATGGACAGGAACGTGCCGCGGAGGTCCACGTCGATGACACGGTCGAAGTCGGCGGCGGTGATGTCGGCCAGGGCGGTCACCGGCTGCTCGACACCGGCGTTGTTGAACGCGATGTCGAGGCGACCGAACTCGTCGACGGTCGCCCTGAGTGCGCTCGCGATCGATTCGGCGTCGGTCACGTCGCAGTACACCGACAGGGCCCGTCCGCCCGCACCACGAACAAGGTCGGCCGTCTCCTCCGTCGACCCGTCGTCGACGCCGGTGCACACCACCGATGCCCCCTGTTCGGCGAACGCGACGGCCGTCGCCCGACCGATACCGGTACCGGCGCCGGTGATGAACACGACGCGGTCTGAGAACTGATGATCTGTCATGTCCCCACCACAGCACCGGATGCGCGCGTGCGGGAGTCCTCCTCGATGGAGGCACGCACAGGGACCCCCACCACCGCGGATCCCCGACTACCGTCGCAGTGTGGGCGTCGACAACAAGGCGGAGGTACGGGATTTCCTGACCTCGCGCCGAGCCAAGCTCTCGCCCGAGGTGGTCGGGCTCCCCGCCGGGACGAACCGTCGGGTCGCCGGACTGCGTCGCAGTGAGGTGGCCGTGCTGGCCGGGGTCAGCGTGGAGTACTACACACGCCTGGAACGGGGCTCGATCAGCGGCGCATCCCCGGAGATCCTCGACGCACTGGCGCGTGCGCTGCTCCTCGACGACGCCGAACGCGCCCACCTGTTCGACCTCGCCCACGCGGCCAGTCCGGTCGCCCGCCCGCCCCGGCGACGCACCACGACGTCGTGGAAGGCGCACGAGAGCCTGCAGTGGACGCTGGACGCGATCACCGCCGGACCGGCGTTCGTCCGCAACGGACGCATGGACGTCCTCGCGGTCAACCCGCTCGCGCGAGCCTTCTACGACGAGGTGTTCGACATGCCGGGGCAGCTGCCGAACATCGCGCGCTACACCTTCCTCGACGAGCGGGCCGCCATCTTCTACCCGGACTGGGACCTGTTCGCCGAGGTCACGGTGTCGATCCTCCGCACCGAGGCAGCCCGCGACCCGCACAACAAGGAACTACACGACCTCATCGGTGAACTGTCCACCCGCAGTGACGATTTCCGTCGGCAGTGGGGCAGGCACGATGTCCGCCACCACGGCACCGGCTCCAAGAGCTTCCACCACCGGGTGGTCGGCGAGATGACCCTGGCCTACGAGGGCCTCGAGATGGCCGCCGAACCCGGACTCACCCTGACCATCTATGCGGCTGCCCCGGGATCGTCGTCGGAGCAGGCGCTACGTCTCTTGTCCTCGTGGGCGGCAACCGAATTCGCCGGCGAGACCGAACAGCGGGCCGCGCACCGCGACTGATCTCAGCGTCCGTCCCGGTCAGGGGCGAACTCGGACAGCTGGGCGGTCAGCTCGCGCGCGTAATCGAGCTGGGTGCTCAACTTCTCGCACGCCTGCGTCGCCCGGGTGTGACATCCGGCGAGATAGTCGGTCGCCGCGGCTTTCTCGGTGGCCGTGGCGTCCGGATCGTCGAGCGCCGCGAGTGATTCGAGCAGCGACCGCATCTCGTCGAGCGTGAAGCCCAGCGGCTTCATCCGGCGGATCGCGAGGAGTCGGTCGATGTCATCGGCGGTGTAGAGCCGGAAGCCGCCGGCCGATCGCGCCGACGGCACGACGAGCCCCACCTCGTCGTAGTGCCGGATCGTCTTGATCGACAGCGCGGTTCGCTCGGCCACCTCGCCGATCTGCAGATGCGCCCCGGTGTTGTCAGTGTCCGGCACCGAGTTGTCCGCTCAAGAGGTCGTGGCGCTCGGCGCTGTGGTCATCGAGACCGATGATGCTGACCGTCTTGCCCTTTGCCGCATATTTACCGGTGATCGCATCGAGGGTGGCGACGGTGGAGGCATCCCACACGTGGGCGTCACTGAGGTCGATCACCACGTTCTCGGGATCGCCGACATAGTCGAACTGGTAGATCAGATCGTTGCTGGAGGCGAAGAACAGCTCGCCCCGCACGGCGTAGACACGGGTGTCCTCATCGGGATGCGCGATGTCGACGACTTCGGTCATGTGAGCGACACGACGTGCGAAAAGCACCATGGCGGTCAGCGTTCCGGCACCGACCCCGTAGGCGAGGTTCCCGGTGGGAACCGTCACCGCGACGGTCGCGAGCATCACCAGCGTCTCGCTCTTGGGCATCCGATTCAACGTCGACGGCGTGATGCTGTGCCAGTCGAACGTGCCGACGGAGACCATGACCATCACCGCGACCAGCGCCGCCATCGGGATCAGCGCCACGATGTCGCCGAGCCCGACCACCAGGATCAACAGGAACACCCCGGCGAGGAACGTCGAGATCCGGGTACGCGCACCGGACACCTTCACGTTGATCATCGTCTGACCGATCATCGCGCACCCGCCCAGACCGCCGAAGAAGCCGGTCACGATGTTCGCGATGCCCTGTCCGGTGCTCTCACGGGTCTTGTCGGAATGGGTGTCGGTGATGTCGTCGACGAACTTGGCCGTCATCAGCGATTCGAGCAGCCCGACGATCGCCATGGTCAGTGCGTACGGCGCGATGATCGACAGCGTGTGCCAGGTGTACGGCACATCCGGGATGAGGAAGGACGGCAGGTTCGACGGCAGCTTCCCCTCGTCACCCACGTTGGGAACGTTGTTCCAGCCGAACACGATCGTCGCGCCGGTGAGCAGCACGATGGCGACCAACGGCGCCGGGACGACCGAACTCACCCGGGGGAGGAACACCATGATCGCGATACCGACGGCGACCAGCGGGTACACCAGCCACGGGACGCCGATGAGGTGGGTGAGCTGCGAGATGAAGATCAGGATCGCGAGAGCGTTGACGAATCCGACCATCACGCTGCGCGGGATGAAGCGCATCAGCTTGGCCACACCGAGCAGAGACAACACGATCTGCAGGATCCCGGCCAGGATCACCGCCGCGATCAAGTAGTCGAGACCGTGGTCCTTGACCAACGGCGCGACGACGAGGGCGACCGCGCCGGTCGCCGCGGAGATCATCGCCGGGCGTCCACCGACGATCGCGATGGTCACCGCCATGGTGAACGACGCGAACAGGCCGATCTTCGGATCGACGCCGGCGATGATCGAGAACGAGATCGCCTCCGGGATCAGCGCGAGCGCGACGACGAGTCCGGCGAGCACCTCTGTCCGGAGTCGGGCGGGCGAGCGCAGTGCCAGGCGGACCGACTGTTCCTGCGCCGGGGTGACCGGCTTCGCGGACGATGTCATTGCAGGAACCCTACCCTCCCCGGAGGGGAGAGTTGACCACGTCGCCTCGGCGTCAAGAACCCGTTAAGGTTGTCCACGGTGCGCCGGGAAGTCTGGTCGGCAACAGTTTTGTCGACCCACGACCCCGAAGGATCTGCTCATAAACGCCCCGAAGATCTCCCCGCCGTCGCCCACCGAGTTCGTCCGCTACCTACGGACCGAGACGTTCGGCGGGATGGTCCTGCTCGCCGCGGCCGCCGTCGCCTTGCTCTGGGCGAACTCCCCCTGGTCCGACGCCTACCTCTCACTGCGCGACGCACACGTGGGCACCGACGTCCTGGGCCTCGACCTCACCGTCGGACACTGGGCGCAGGAGGGGCTGCTCGCGGTGTTCTTCTTCGTCGCCGGCCTCGAACTCAAACGCGAGATCGTGCTCGGCGAGCTGTCCGCGTTCAAACAGGCCATCCTCCCGGTGGTTGCTGCGGTCGGCGGCGTCGTCATCCCGATCCTCATCTGTCTCGCGATCGGCTGGGGCACAACGGGAATCGAGAAGGCCTGGGCCATCCCGGCAGCCACCGACATCGCCTTCGCGTTGGGAGTCCTGGCGCTGGTGGGTTCCCGGGTCCCGTCGGGGGCGCGGGTGTTCCTGCTCGCGCTCGCCGTCGTCGACGACCTCATCGCCATCGCCATCATCGCCGCGGTGTTCACCGACAGCCTCGATCTGGTGGCGCTCGCGATCGGCGCCGCGGCGATGGTGGCCTACTGGTTCTGCCAGCGCCGCAGGATCACCAGCCCCCTGGTCTACGTACCACTGGCCGTCATCACCTGGGTCGCCGTTTACAACGCAGGCATCCACGCCACGATCGCGGGCGTCGCCCTGGGCCTGCTCACGCGCGTACGTCCCGACCCCGGCGAGGAATGCGCTCCCGGTGCGCGACTCGAGCATCGGCTCCAACCGATATCGGCGGCGATCTGCGTCCCGCTGTTCGCGTTGTTCGCCGCCGGCGTCCCGCTGAACGCGTCCATCGTCGGCGACCTCTTCGGCGACCGCATCGCGATCGGGATCATGGTCGGTCTCATCGTCGGCAAGACCATCGGGATCTTCGGCGCCAGTTGGGTGCTCATCCGACTCGGCCTGGCCAGCCGACCGGACGGCTTCTTCACCAGAGACCTTCTGGCCGTGGCCATCCTGGGCGGCATCGGCTTCACCGTCAGCCTGCTCATCGCCGACCTCGCCCTGTCGCCCGCACAGGCCGAACTCGCCAAGGCCGCAGTCCTGCTCAGCTCGCTGGTCGCATCACTGCTCGGCGCGGCCGCGCTGATCCGACGCGGCCGCGTGCACAGCCGACTGCTCGACGACTAGGCGACATCACCACCAGGCCGGTCGCCTCAGGAGAGGTCGGCGAAGTGCTTGACGGTGTCGGTGCGCAGCGTCGACAGCAGCGGTGCGGCCGCCGCCGAGGTCCCGGGCAGCCTGGCCGCCGGACCCGCGAGCTCGATGGCGAAGGCCCACGTGAGCCGGCTGCCGTGCTCGGCGGGGACGATCTCGGTCATCTCCCCGAACCGTCGCAGGCTCGGGACGTTGGACTCCACGACGCGAAAAGCGTTGCGGTAGCGGCCCGCTCCCGGATCCTCGGTCCAGTCGAAGAAGTACTCCGACAGGTGCAGGCCGCCGGGGGCCAGGACAGCAGAGCGGGTGGTCCCGACACCGTAGGGGGCATCGGAGGTGAAGGTGATCTTCTTGATCAGCCGGCACCAGTCGAGGGTGTTCTGCCTGCTGAACTCGGCCCACGCGCCCGCCGGGGAGATGGGCAGGTCGACGCTGAACCGGTAGGCGATCGGGGCGGAGTCGAAGAAGTCCAGTTCGAACGGTTCCAGGGTGTGGGTGGCCATCGCGCACGCTCCTCGGTGATCAGACGGTCGGGTCGGTGCCGAGCCTAGTGCTCAGAGGTCGCGACAACGCGGGGTCGCAGGACCACGTAGACGACGATCCCGACGACCAACGCCCAGAACGCGGAGCCGATCCCGACGAACGCCGTGCCCGACGCGGCCACCACGAAGGTCGCGACGGCCGCCGTCCGGTGCTGCGTCGACCCGCCGTCGGAGCCCACCGCGGCCGCGATCGCCGACCCCAGCGTGGCCAGCAGCGCCACCCCGGCCACGGCCTGCACCACCCCGGCGGGCGCGAGGACGACGAGCGTGGCCATCGCGGCCGAGGCGGCCCCGAGCACGAGGTAGCTGACACCGCCCGCGACCGCGGCGACCCATCGGCGCCCCCGATCGGGGTCGGCCTGGGGACCTGCGGCCAGCGCGGCGCTGATCGCCGCCAGGTTCATCACGTGCCCACCGAACCCGGCGCCGAGCACCGTCCCGAGACCGGTCACCGACATCGACGCCCGCCACGGCACCCGGTATCCGAACGAGGTCATGATCGCGACCCCTGGGACGTTCTGCGCGGCCATCGTCACGATGTAGAGCGGGATGGCCAGGCCGGTCACGGCCTGGAACGTCCAGTGCGGCATGGTCCAGACCGGTTGCGGCACCAGCGACGCGGCGTCGACGTGCGAGCCCGCCCGGATCACCTCGACCACGATGACCACCGCGGCGACACCGAACGCGCCCGGCACCGCCCACCGCGGGGCCCACCGCAGCAGCACCAACCAGCTGAGCAGGATCGGCGCGATCACGGCCGGGTCGTGGGCCAGCGCGGTCACCGGTGCCAGACACAGCGGGAGCAGGACCCCGGCCAGCATCGCCTGGGCGACCGGCATCGGGATCCGCCCGATGAGGTCCGACAGTCCCGACCACAGGCCGGTGATCACGATCAGCACTCCGACGACGACGAAGGCACCGACCGCGGCGGGCCAGCCACCGGCCACCACCCCCGTCGTCGCCAGCAGCGCGGCGCCTGGCGTGGACCACGCCAGGACCACCGGGATCCGGTGTCGTAGCGACAGCACGATCATCCCGACGGCCTGCAGCAGGCAGACCGCGAGCAGCCCGGACGCGGCCTGCGCCGGTGATGCACCCACCGCGCGCAGACCGGCGAGCACCACGGTGAAGGAACTGGTGAAGCCGACGACGGCCGAGACGACCCCCGCGCCGATCGGTACGGACAGACCGACCCGGTCGACGGTGTCGACGTCATCGGGCGGGTTGTCGGGCACGGCACACCTTCTACTCGGGCGGTTTCGTCCACCGCGGCCCGATGGTCGTTCCGCAAACAGAACGTTCTGGATACGGAACGTAGCACGTAGGCTCGGGCCATGGCAGCGGGTTCGGCGTCGGTCGAGATCGGGCGACGCGTCCGTGCGCTGCGGGCCGAGCGCGGCCTGAGCCTGTCCGAGCTCGCCCGCAGATCATCCGTCGGCAAGGGGTCGCTGTCGGAGATCGAGACCGGGCAGCGCAACCCGACCATCGAGACGCTCTACGCGCTGTGCGCCCCGCTCGGAGTGGCGATGTCCGCGCTGATCGGAACCCTGCAGGTCCGCACCAGCAGCGGCGGGATGGTGTCGACGACGCTCGACGTGCGCGAGCTGCCGGACTCGACCGTCGAGGTGTTCCGATTGCAGTACGAGGCCGGGGCCGACCACACCTCCCCCGCCCACGTCGCCGGTGTCACCGAACATCTGACCGTGGTCGCCGGTCGTCTTCTGGTCGGCCCGGTCGACGCCCTGCGGACCGTCGGTGCGGGCGAGTCGACGAGCTGGGAGAGCGACCGGCCGCATCGATACAGCGCGACCGAGGGTGCCGCCGAGGCGGTCGTCGTCATAGTCACGCCCCGGCATGGCACGATGAGCGCGTAGACCGACAATGGAGGAGCAGCTGTGAGCCTGGACGACCGTGCCCGCGGAGATGTGGGCCGAAACGTTTCTGCCATCCCGCTGAGTGACCCCCACGCGCCCGCCGAGCAGTCCGTCGGCGGACTCGTCAAGGACGCGACGACCCACATGTCGACCCTGTTCCGGTCGGAGCTCGAGCTCGCGAAGACCGAGATCGTCGGCGAGGCCAAGAAGGCCGGCATCAGTGCGGCCCTGTTCATCGTCGCCGGTGCGATCGCGCTGTACGCCAGTTTCTTTTTCTTCTTCTTCCTCGCCGAACTGCTCGACGAATGGCTGCCGCGGTGGGCCGCGTTCGGGATCGTCTTCCTGATCCTGCTGGTCATCGCCATCGTCGCGGGCATCGTCGGCTTCGTCATCGTCAAGCGCATCCGTGGCCCGAAGAAGACCATCGACTCGGTCAAGGCCGTCCCGTCGGTGCTCCCCGGATCCGGCAAGGGCGCCCCGGCCGACCTCCCCGGCGGCCTGGGTTCGGCGCCACGCGGTTGATCCGCCTCCGCTGTGCCGGCGCCTGACCCGTCATCGGTACGGATCGAGGGACCCTGGACCCATCTCGATGTCCGGGCCAACGGGATCCGGTTCCACGCCGTCGAATGCGGTGACGGTCGCATCGACCGACCCCTGGTGTTGCTGCTGCACGGGTTCGGCGAGTTCTGGTGGAGTTGGCGGCACCAGCTCGAGTCGCTGACCGCGCAGGGGTACCGCGCCGTCGCCCTCGATCTGCGTGGCTACGGCGACTCCGACAAGCCACCGCGCGGGTACGACGGTTGGACCCTCGCCGGCGACACCAACGCCCTGATCCGTTCCCTCGGCCATTCCGACGCCGCGTTGGTCGGGCATGCCGACGGCGGTCTGGTCGCCTGGGCGACCGCCACCCTGCACCCGCGCGCGGTACGTTCCGTCGCCGTCATCGGATCACCCCACCCGCGAGCCCTGCGGTACGCGGTGGTCCGCGACGGTGCCCAGCGCTCGGCGTTCCTGAGCGGGTTCCTCGGCAACCAGCTGCCGCGGACCGCGGAGAAGACCCTGACCCGTTCCGACGGCGCGTTCATCGCGGACATGTTCGCCCGCCGCACCGCGTCGGCCTGGCAGCACACCGACGAGTACGCCGAGGTCATCCGACGCAATCGCGCCGCGATCCAGATCCCCGGCGTCGCGTTCTGCAGTCTGGAATACCGTCGGTGGGCGTTCCGGTCACAGCTGCGACGTGACGGCGTCAAGTTCCTCGCGCTGATGAACCAGCGTCTGCACATACCGGTTCTCGCCGCCCGTGGTCACCTCGACGACTACATGCTGTCCGAGACCGTGTCGGCCAGTCGGTACTGGGCGTCGCGGATGACCTACGCCGAGGTCGACGGCAGCGGGCACTACGCGCACGAGGAGAACCCCGACCAGGTCACCGAACTGCTCCTCGAGCACCTGCAGCTCGTCTGAGCCTGCGGGTCAGAGCATCTCGGTGGCGTAGACCGGAGCGAGTTCGGCCGCCAGCGTCCGGCGCTCGGCGATCTGTTCGGCCGTCAACTCCGGCGGAGGACTCGTCCGGGTCGGGATGCGATCACCCACCCGGTCGAAGAACTCCTCCTGCCCCGCCGGGGAACACAGACACAGCATGCGTGCCGACACGTCGGACCGGTTGACGAAATTGTGGGGCGCGTTGGCCGGGATGTTGACGGTGTTCCCCGCGGCCACGGTCGTCGTGACGCCACGGAAGGTGAACGCGATCTCGCCGCTGAGGATGGTGAACATCTCCTCGAAGTCGTGCCGATGTGGCGGCGGACCACCACCGGGCGGGATCTCCATGTCGATCAGGCAGTACCGACCGGCGGTCTGCTCACCGGTCACCAGCACCGAGTAGGTGTCCCCGGCGAGGAAGATGTGCGCCACGACGGGATCGTCCCGGCCGGAGACGGTCAGTTCGCGCGTCGGGTCGTCGTCGGGAATCGGCATGCCGGGCTCCATTTCGTGGGTCGTGCTGATGGCTCGCGTGATGAACGGTCGGAGGTCAGGGTTGCGCGAAGTGCGCACGCAGGAACTGCCCCGCGGCGTCGAGGGCCGCGGCCCCCTCGTCGAGGATCGCGGCGAACGCCTGGAAGACGTGGGGCACGCCCGGGGTGATCTGCAGGCTGATCTCTACGTCGGCCCTCGCTGCGGCGGCGGCCACGCGAATCGCGTCGTCGAGCAGGATCTCGTTCGATCCCGCCTGTACGAGCAGAGGGGGGAGCCCGGTGAGATCGGCGTACACCGGACTCAGCAGCGGGTCGGACGGGTCCGACATCCCGACGTAATCGATGGCGCGCGTACGCAATCCGTCGACCGTCAGAGCTGGGTCGATCCCGGCTCGGGAGTCGATCGTCGTACCGGACAGCGTCAGATCCGCCCATGGGGAGAAGACCGCGGCGGCCGACGGCATCGGCAGGTCACGATCGCGCAGAGCGAGGAGCGTGGCCAGGGCGAGTCCTCCGCCCGCCGACTCGCCCACCACGGCCACGTGACCGGGCTCGGTCACCTCCAGTAGTGCCGTGTACGCAGCGACGGCGTCCTCGATCGCCGCCGGGAACGGCGATTCCGGCGCCAGTCGGTAGTCGACGGTGACGGCGCGGGCACGAGATCGGCGTATGAGGTCTCCGACGAGGCCGACCGACGACGCGGCCGTTCCGAGCGAGTACGCCCCGCCGTGCAGGTACAGCACCACGTCGTCCGTGCTGACCCCCGCGATCTCGACCGACACGACATCGACGCCGCCGAGCCGATCCGGGGTCGCGACCACATCGTCGGGCAACGGGAACGCGGTGAGCATCTCGACCAGCACGCGGCGTTGTTCGTGGACCTCGCCTCCGAGGTCGAGGGGCCCGCTGCGCAGCATCTCCGCAACCGCTCGCTTCTGGCCATCGGTCATGGTCGTTGGACCCTTCGTCAATTGAGTAGCCGACTACGTAATAGTAGGCGTGGACGCCGCGAACGCAACGGGGAAGGCAGAATGTCCGACATGGACCGTCGCGCTCCCGTCGCCAACACGCTCGAGAGCCGGTTTCCCGTCAGCTATTCGATCTATGCGATGGCCCGCGTGCAGCGAGCACTCGCCGCGACCGGGCTGGCCGACCTCGGACTGTTCCCCGCGCAGGAGATCCTGCTGACCGAACTCGACGGGGACGACGGGCGGTCCCAGAAGGCCCTTGCGGAGACGATGGGGATCAGTCACGTGACGGTGGCGAAGATGACGGCGCGACTGGAGCGCGCCGGGCTGGTGGCCCGTCGCACGTCATCGACCGACCGACGGGTCAGCCTCGTGTTCCTCACCCCGGCCGGGCGCAGCGCACAGGAGGGCATCCGCGCCGTCTGGGCGGGTCTCGAGGCGATCGTCAACCGCGAACTCGACCCACAGGCCAAGCAGGATTATCTCGCCGGTGCCGCCAAGATCCGTCGCGCTCTCGACGCGTCGGGTTCCGGCGACGCCGGCGAGTAGCGCCGGCCCGTCATCGGATCTAGGACGAGTGCACGCAGGACATCGTGTCGACGGCGGCGTTACGGCCCTCGGACGCCTGCAGGTTGTCCTGGACCTGCTTGGCGGTGAGCACGAACCCGGTCTGACTCGAGGTGTCCTCGGCGGCGCCGAAGATCACGCCGAGCACCTGACCGTCCGAATTGATCAGCGGTCCACCGGAATTGCCCTGCCGGATGGATCCGCGGACGGTGTAGACCTCACGACGGACCTGTCCGTCGCGGTAGATGTCGGGGCCGGACAGGTTGACCACCTCGCGGATGCGCTCCGGGCTCGCGGTGAACGGGCCCGCTTCCGGATAACCCAGCGCGATGGCGTCGTCGCCGGTGTCCGCGGGCTGGTCGACGAAGTCCAGTGCCGGTGCGGTGAGTCCGGGTACGTCGAGCACGGCGATGTCGTTGCGGGAGTCGAAGAGAACCACCTTCGCGTCCAGCGGTCCGTCGTTGGACTGCACCTTCAGGGTGCGGGTGCCCGCGACCACGTGTGCGTTGGTCATCACCCGCTCGGGGGACACGACGAAGCCGCTGCCCTCCAGCGCCTGGTTGCAACTCGGGGCGATGCCCTCGATCTTGACCACGCTGGGACGCACCTGGCTGATCACCGGCAGGTTGAGCAGGGTGGTGTCGGGCGGGTTGACGTTGGTGATCGGGGTCCGGCCGAACGGACCGATGACCTCGGGCAGACCCGAGTCGTCGAGGAGGGAGCTGAAGTCGCTGGGCAGCTCACGCAACCACTGCGGCGCAACCTGATCGACCCCGCTGAGCACCTTCGAACCGCGTACGGCGTTGGCGATGGACGGTTCGGCGGCACTGCTGACCGGGATGGCCAGCAGCCACGCCGCGACCAGCACGGCGACCGCCTGTAGCAGCGACCCGACACCGCTGTCGGCACGCCGGAACGCCGCCGATCGGATGCCGCTGCGCGCGGCCCGACCGAGCACCATCCCGGACACCTCGCCGATGACCACCAACAGCACCAGCAGTCCAACCCCGACGACGAGTCGCCACCGGCGGTCACCGATGTGGTCGATGATGTGTGGCGCCAACATGATCCCGGCGACCGCGCCGAGGACGACACCGAGGAACGCCAGCGCCGACGCGAGCGCGCCCTGTCGGTATCCGGAGGCGGCGGCCAGCAGGGCGACCACGACGACGGCGATGTCGACCCACGCCGACCCGCTCATCGCTGACCCGCCCGGTCCAGCATGTCGCCGAGGTCACGGACGTCGTCGGTGTCCCACGGGACATCCCAGCCCGCGGTCTCGAAGATCGCGGCCAGCAGTCCGCCGGTGAAGCCCCACACGAGCATGTCCTCCACCCAGAAGGCCGGGCCCCGATAGACCCGCCCTCCCATCACCGAGCGCTGTACCTGAAAACGATTGTCCGGAGAGAGTAAGTCGCGCAGTGGCACTCGCGCGACCCGGGCGGTCTCGCCCTGGTCGACCGCGCGGACCGGGCTCGGCGTGGGCCAGTGGGCGATCACGGGCACCACGTCGAATCCCGACGGCGGCACCGGGAACGACCGCAACTGCGCCACGGGCACGACGCTGTCCGGGTCGAGTCCGGTCTCCTCCTGCGCCTCGCGCAGCGCGGTGCCCACGGGGTAGTCGTCACCGGGGTCGACGGCTCCTCCGGGGAACGCGACCTGGCCGGGATGGTTGCGCAGCGTGTTCGCCCGCTGGGTGAGCAGCACGTCGGCGTCGACGGGCGGTGTCCCGTCCGCGGCGGCGTCGAACGATCCGCCGAACAGCACGAGGACCGACGCCGGTCGGGCGCTGCGCTTGCGGGTGAGTGCGAGCAGTCGGGTGCGGTCGCCGCCGCGGTTGTTGACGCTGTCGGTGACCCCGTCGACGTTGTCGGTGAGCGATCGCAGCCATGACGGGATGGACTCGTCGGACGTCAGCGGTCCGGCGACGGTGCGGGCACCGTCGTCGTCCGTCCGGTCGGTCACAGGCTCGTGCCGAGGTACTGGTTCACCGAGTCGGTGACCGCCTGGGTGTCGGGGAAGACGGTGGGCAGCACCTTCGCCACGGTCCCGTCGGCACGCACCAGGATCGACACCGGGTAGGCGCGCGGAGCGCCGAGAGCGGCGGCGATCCTCGACTGGGTGTCGACGACCGAGGGCAGGTGCACGTCGATCTCGCTGAGCAGACCGAGGGCGAGCACCGGGTTCTCCGACCCCTCCTTGGCCTGGACCGCCAGCACCTGGACGCGATCGCCGGCGACGCGCGCGAAGTCGGCGATGGACGGCAGTTCCTTGCGGCACGGCAGGCACCACGGTGCCCAGAAGTTGATCAGCAGGGGTTTCCCGGCGGTGGCGCTGCCCAGGTCGACCGTCCCGGGACCGCCGAGACACGGTGCCGTGACCCCCTTCAGGACGGACGCGGCCGGAGCGGGGGCGGTGCCGGTGGGGCACGGCGCAAGGGCCGCCCGGTCGCGGGCGGCGGAGAGGTCGTCGGCGCTGACCGATGCGGTCGCCCCGGGGATCGGCCCCGCCGACGCCGCCGGGCTGCCTGCCCCGAGACCGTCGTCGGACGAGCCGGAACCGCGCGGCCAGATGGCCGCGATCAACGCCACCACCACGATCAACGCAGCGATGGTCCAGCGTGCCGACGCGGGCACGCGTGAGAGACGGCTCATCACGCCGTCACCCCGGCCAACGCGAGCAGATGGTCGGTCTCGGGACCCTTCACCAGCTTCGCGGCGGCGGTCTTGTCGGTGGGGCCCTCCCCATAGGACGGGCAGTCCGCCGCGAGCACGCACACCCCGCAGGCCGGCTTCTTGGCGTGGCAGACGCGGCGCCCGTGGAAGATCACCCGGTGCGAGAGGTCGGTCCAGTTCTTGCGCTCGATCAGCTCTCCGACCGCGTGCTCGACCTTGACCGGGTCGGTCTCGGCGGTCCAGTTCCAGCGACGCACCAGTCGTCCGAAATGCGTGTCGACGGTGATGCCGGGGACGCCGAACGCGTTGCCCAGCACGACGTTCGCCGTCTTGCGACCGAATCCGGGCAGGGTGACGAGATCCTCGAGACGACCCGGGACCTCACCGTCGAAACGTTCCAGCAGTGCCTGTCCGAGACCGATGATCGAGTTGGCCTTGTTCCGGTAGAACCCGGTGGTGCGCACCATCTCCTCGAGTTCCTCACGCTGCGCGCTCGCGTAGGCCGTGGCGTCGGGATACCGCCGGAACAGGGCCGGGGTCACCATGTTGACGCGCACGTCGGTGCACTGCGCCGAGAGGATCGTCGCGACCGACAGTTCGAGCGGCGTCGTGAAGTCGAGTTCGCAGTACACATGCGGGAACGCGATCTGCAGCTCCCGGTCCATCCGCCGAGCGCGGCGGACGAGACCGGTGCGCGTCTCGGTACCGCGTTGCGCGGCAGTCTTCCGTCGAGAACGCGGCGCTGCCGCAGCCTGCGGTTCTCGTGAAGGATCGGTGGTCACGTGAGTCAGGGTACTGAGCAGACCTGAAGGCGATCTTCAGCATCCGGTCACGACCCGGCGGGGCGCGGCCGGAAGGTAACGCTTGGGTTCCACCTCGGGTTTCGTTGCCCTTCCGAGACCTGGATTGTGTTTACTGACCTTCATGCACGGACTCGCTGTACTGCTGTTCCCGGCGGTGCTCATGTTGTTCGCGTTGGCCATGGAGAAGATGGAATCGCAGATCGACGACGTGAGCGTCAACCGCGACCAGGTCGAGGAGTTCCTCGAAAGCGCAGCTCCGGAGCAGATGGACACCCTCGCCAAGGACGGCTTCCCCGCCGCACTCGACGAATTCCGCAGCCGCCGCGACTCGGTCGAACCCGAGTCGTTCGACTCCCCGACCGAGTCGAGCCGCGCGAGTTGATCACCGCGGTTCGATGACCCCGTAACCGGGCAGGTGAGGCGCTGTTGGACGTTCGTCGAACTCCGCTGGGGCTATGGCCGTAGACTCGATCACAACGAGTGACGAATCCAACATTCGGACATCACAAACTATGCGCGGGGCAGCCCGCGGCAGCACCCTCAGAAAGGGGCGTACGTGGAGGAAGTACTGGCCAGGGCCGGCATCTTTCAGGGAGTGGAGCCCAGTGCCGTCGCGGCGCTGACCAAGCAGCTCCAGCCTGTTGATTTCCCGCGCGGCCACGTCATCTTCAACGAGGGCGAGCCCGGCGATCGTCTCTACATCATCCTCGCGGGCAAGGTGAAGGTCGGCCGACGCTCGGTCGACGGCCGCGAGAACCTGCTCACGATCATGGGTCCGTCGGACATGTTCGGCGAGCTGTCGATCTTCGATCCCGGCCCGCGCACCTCCTCGGCGACCACGGTCACCGAGGTCCGCGCGGTGTCGATGGACCGCGACGCCCTCAAGGCGTGGATCGCCGACCGCCCCGAGATCGCCGAGCAGTTGCTGCGCGTGCTGGCCCGTCGCCTGCGCCGCACCAACAACAACCTCGCCGACCTCATCTTCACCGACGTCCCGGGTCGTGTCGCCAAGCAGCTGCTCCAGCTCGCCCAGCGCTTCGGCACCCAGGAGGCCGGTGCACTGCGCGTCACCCACGACCTCACGCAGGAGGAGATCGCCCAGCTCGTCGGCGCATCGCGCGAGACGGTCAACAAGGCGCTCGCCGACTTCGCCCAGCGTGGATGGCTGCGTCTCGAGGGCAAGAGCGTCCTCATCGCCGATTCAGAGCGTCTGGCCCGCCGCGCGCGCTGATCCCTCGGCTATCCCGCGACACCCATCGACTCCCGCGACAGTGATCACTGTCGCGGGAGTCGTTTCATGTCGCGGGAACCCTCAGTAAGGTCATGGTGTGACACACCCTCGTTCCAGACGTGACCCCCGCGCCGTGACACCGGTCGATGACGCCTGGATCGCCGCGGCGTCGGCGTTCGAACTGGCCGACGCGATCCGAACCGGGGCGACCACGTCGCGACGGGTGGTCGAGTTCCACATCGGGATCCTGCGCGAGCGCGAGGCCTTCGGGGCCATCGCCCGCGACCGATTCGACGACGCCCTCGCCGAGGCCGATGCCTCCGACGCCGGCTCCCCCGGCACCGCCACCGACCGCCCGCTGCAGGGTGTGCCGTGCACCATCAAGGAATCCATCCCGGTCACCGGCATGCCGCACACGGCGGGACTGTCCAGCCGCGCGGGCATCATCGCCGACGCAGATGCGATCGCCGTGCAACGACTCCGGCGCGCGGGAGCAATCGTCGTCGGCGTCACCAACACCGCGGAACTGTGCCTCGGTATCGAGAGCACCAACAGCGTCTACGGCCGTACCTCCAATCCCTATGATCGGCACCGCGTCTCGGGCGGATCGTCGGGTGGCGAGGGCTCGGCCATCGGAGGCGGAGGCATCCCGTTCGGCGTCGGTGGCGACACCGGCGGTTCGATCCGCATCCCGTCCTTCTACTGCGGCGTGTTCGGCCACAAGCCCTCCCCCGGCCTCGTCCCGGCCAACGAGTCCATCCCGTCGCTGTCCGGCGAGGAGGAGGTCGACCTGCTCGAGACCCTCGGTCCGATGGCACGGCGCGCATCCGACCTGATGCCACTGCTGCGCATCCTCGCCGACGACGACGGCACCCGTATCGGCACGATCGAGTCCGTCGACCTCGAGGGCCTGCGAGTCGTCATCCCCACCAAGTCGAGCTATCTGCGCCCGATGGACCGGTCCGTCCGCGATGCGCGGGACGCCGCCGGAGCCGCACTGGCCGACCGCGGGGCCGACGTCGTGTGGCAGCCGATGCCCGCCATGCGTCGGGTCATCGCCAGCTACCTGATGGAGTTGCGCAAGCACGCCGGGACCTCGGTGATGTCGTTGTTCGACTCGTTCGGCGAGCCCGGTTCGCGCCACCTGACCCCGGCCGTGCTGCGCGCCAACAGTCTTCAGTTGCAGCTCGCGATGATCGGTGACCGCCTGCCCGAGTTGCTGCCCGGTCCGGCACGGACCCTGCTGGACAAGTTCGCGGCCGACCTCGCCGAGGAGGTGGACGGCGCGATCGGGGACGGCGTCATGCTGCACCCGCCCCTGCCGCAGCCGGCCCCGCTGCATCACGGAACCCTGGCACGCCCCTGGTTGTTCGGCGGCGCGGCCATCTTCAACATGTTGGGCCTGGCCGTCACCGAGGTCCCGTTGGGCTTCAGCAGGCGCGGTCTGCCGGTCGGAGTCCAGGTGGCCGCGCGGCCGGGCAACGACAACGTCACCATCGCGGTGGCACTGGAACTCGAGAAGCAGTTCGGCGGATGGGTTGCGCCGCAGGACGTCGCCACCGGATCGGTCGCTACGACCACCTGAGGAAGGCGCAGACATGGGCAGATTCCACCGGCACGACGACGGTGTCGAACACAGCCATGCCCACACCGACCACGGCGACATGTCGGGCTACGACACCGACACCGAACGCGTCGACGTGCTCGACGCGATCTTCGGTGAGAACGATCAGCGCGCCGACTTCAACCGCACCGCGTTCGACGCCGCCGGTGTGCGTGCGATCAACCTCATGAGTTCGCCGGGATCGGGCAAGACCACCGTCCTCGTCGCGACGCTGGAGGAGCTGGCCGAGGAGATCCGGTTCGGGATCATCGAGGGCGACATCGCCACCGACCTCGACGCCGCGAAACTCGCCGGGCGGGGCGCGCAGGTGTCGTTGCTCAACACCGAGGACGGTTTCGGCGGTGAATGCCACCTCGACGCACCGATGGTCAATCGCGCCCTGCAGGGCCTCGATCTCGACGCGCTCGATCTGGTGATCATCGAGAACGTGGGAAACCTGGTGTGCCCGGCCGAGTTCGATGTCGGTGAGCACGCCAAGGCCATGGTCTGGTCGGTCACCGAGGGCGAGGACAAGCCCATGAAGTATCCGGTGATGTTCCGCAGCGTCGAGGTCGTGCTCATCAACAAGATCGACCTGATCCCTTACCTCGACATCGATCTCGACGACTACATCGTCGCGGTGCGCACCGCGAACCCGACGGCCCGGATCATCCCCGTCAGCGCGAAGACCGGCGAGGGGATGGCCGAGTGGTACGAGTGGCTGCGCGATCGGTTCCCGTCCGCCTGACATCGGTGGACAACTGCGTGATTGTCCCCAACCACCGCGGTTGTGTCCGATGTGTTCGACATGTCCGACATCGTCCTGCGACACTGACCAGATGTACGACACAGCAGGGGTGGGACTGCGGTGGCGACGGTGACGATTCCCTCGCCGCCGCCGGAGACGGTGAAGGTCGAGGGGGATCCGGGGGCAGCCGAGGCCATGGCCGCGCGCTTGACCAGTGCGGCGAGCGCGACCGAGGGGCAACAGGATTTCGCCACCGGTTCTGCCGTCTCCGGTGTCGGTGACGGCGGAGGAACGTGGTCAGGCCTCGGAGCGTCGGCATACCGCGGCGCGATCGCCCCGTTCGCCTCCGAGACGTCCACGGCCTACACCGGACTCACCCGTGGCGCCAAGGCGATGCGCGCCTACGGCGACGCACTGGTCGATCTGAAGAGGACACGTCAGGATCTGGATGAGCGGAGAGGTTCCCTGGCCCAGGCGATCTCCGTGTTCGCCGACGAGGTCCGCTCGTGGGAGGGCAAGGACATCCCCGCCGAGACACTCGCCGTCCTGCAGTCGCGCTCCTCCGATCTCCAGCGCGAGGTGCAGACCGTCACCGACGAGAACCAACGATTGGCGAGCGCCACCGAGTCCAACGAGCGGTCGTTCGTCTCCGCACTCGGTTCCTACACGGGTGTGGCGGCCTCGGGCGCAACGATGGCGGCGAGTGGGTACGACCCGTCGACTCTCGTCCGGTCAGGGCTCGACAAGGTCGGTCGCGGAGCGCATCCGGAGGACATCGACGATCTCAGCCCCGAGCAGCGAGCGCAGTGGTGGGCCGCGTTGAACCCGGCCGAGCAGGAAGCAGCGATGCAGGAGTTCCCCGAGTACCTCGGTAACGGCCAGGGCCTACCGGCGTCGGTGCGCAACGACGCGAACCTGCAGAATCTCGACCGGGACATCGCCCAGTCCGACGCCGTGATCGCGGGCGGCGCCCTCGCCGATCCCAGGCGTTACGTCGACGCGGAGAAGACGTTGCGCAACGCCCGATCGGTGAAGTCGACGATCACGACGACGCAGGAGGACCGACCCGGCGTGCCGATCCAGTTGTACGGCTACGACGCGAACGCGTTCGGCGGGGACGGCAAGGCCATCGTGTCGATCGGCGATCTGGACACCGCGCGCGACGTCGCCTGGAACGTTCCCGGGATGACCACCGACATCTCCTCGATCGAAGCCAACGTCGGTTCCGCCGGCACTCTCCACGATCAGGCGTCCAGGCTCCCCAACGGCTCGACCTCGTTGGCGTCGGTGGCGTGGATCGGGTACGACGCACCCAGTGGAGCCGACATGGGAGCCGTCGCCGCACCGGGTGCCGCACGAGATGGCGGCAACCTGCTCGCCGCCGACATCCAGGGGTTCACCGCCGCTCGCGACCAGGCGGGGCTCGGCCAGGGATCCGGAGCGTCCGACCATCTCAACCTGAGTCTCATCGGTCACAGCTACGGCACACCGACGGTCGGGTGGGCCGGCGACGACGGTCGACTGTCCGCCGACGTCGACACCGTCACGCTGCTGGGGTCACCCGGTACCGGCGGCGTCACCGACGCAGAGGAGTTCGGCATCGGAGCAGAGAACGTCTACGTCGGTTCGGCCGCGAACGACTTCGTCGGACACCTCGGGAGTCCGAACAGCGTCAACGCGTTCGGGATGAGCGGCCTGGGATCCGACCCTGCCACCACGGCGTACGGCGCGGAGCGGTTCCGCGCCGAGGGCGGCGACACGACCGCGCTCATCGGCAACCACAACAGCTACTACCAGGAAGGGACCGAGTCGCTGAAGAATCTCGGCAAGATCGTCGCCGGGCACGGGGACGACATCTCCCACGAGAACCGACGGAGTCCGTTGGACGTCCTCGAAGGTGCCGTCACACAGCAGGATCCAGCAGTGGAGTCCCGGGAGGACGGCAAATGATGAATCAGCACCTGCCACGCAGACGAACGATCGTGATCGTCGCGGTGGTGGTCGCTGTCCTGGTTGTGGTGGCGAGCGCGATCTTCACCTCCAGCAAGGACGACGCACCGTTGCCGAACTCGACCGAGAAGGTCGGGAAGGACGACCCGCTGACCGCAGCGCAGGCCACCGAGGTCCGAAACGGGGCTCACACCCTCACCGTCGAGCTCGTGGACCGGATCACGTCCGACGGCCGGGACGTGGACCGGGACAGGTCCTACGAAGCCTGGTCGGTGTGCACGGCCAAGCAGGAAGACCTGTTCGAGCCCACCTACAACGGCATCTACTACCACGCCACGGTGTTCGTGACCACATCTCGACCCGTCTTCACCCCCGAAATCCGCACCCTGACAGGCGATGTCGGTGTCACCTGGAACTCCGACGACGACGAGAAGGGCACGCGCGGCATCTACACGGTGGAGGTTCCCGGCGGCGAGTCCCTGGGCGTGAACGTGGACAGTCCCTGCTACTTCCTACGGGACGCAGGGACGCAGGGGCGCGCCGAGGCGACGAAGAACGTGACCGGTTTTCTCCGTCAGGAGTGGCGGCGATGACCGCGGGCGACGACGATGCCGCCTTCGTCGACGCACTGCTGCGCCAGACACAGCAGGTGCTCGGCGACTCGCGGATCCACTACGTCCGGGTGCACCACGCCGGTCCCCCACCGACAGCCGAGGCGGGCGGGTCGATTCCGGATCCGGAGTCGGGTGCGACGTCAGCCGGTGCGCACGCGGCGTGGGTCCAGACATCGGAGCTCGCCGCCGTGCTCGGCGAACTGTGGGCGCACGCCTGGCTGCCCGATCCGCCGACCGTGGTGGGCGTCCGGTACGTCGACACCTCCGGGCACCTCCGTGCCGAGGTCACCGCGCACTCGCCGTCCGCGGTATCGGCCGCGGTCGCCACCGCGCTGGACCGGTTGCTCGTGCGGGGGTTCCTCCCGGACGACGACGCGTCGACTCCCACCGTCGTCCGCGCGCGCCGCGGTGACCACGACCTCGTCGTCGACTCGAGCGGGACCGGGGTGTCGATCACACTCTCCACGGATCTCGACGTCGACGAGAGCACCACGCTCGATGCCCTGACCGAACTCCCGACCCAGCTGTCGCTGACCTCAGACGGTCGATAGGAACCTGACCATGCAGATCGACAGACCACGTGTGAACGCGATCGCGACACGGTGGGACGAATGCCACTCGGCGCTGACCGAGACCGCGAGAACAGTCGGCGACTCCAGCGGCGACTGGGCCCCGACGGTCCGCGGCGCCGTCACCGCGTTCGCCGACTCGTGGGGACGCGACCTCGCGCAACTCGCCGCGGAAGCGGCGACGACACAGCAGATCCTCGACACCGCGGCCGCGAACTACGCGATGACCGACGAGGAGGCCGCGGAGAGGATGCGGCAGGTCCAGAAGTCGGTGGCGCCATCGCGGTGACGACCGGCGACAGTAGGGTCGGCGACATGACTGCTCCCCTGCGTGTGGCCGTGATCGGTGCCGGCCCGTGGGCCCGCGAGACCCACATCCCCGCGCTGTCGGCACATCCCGGCGTCGAGCTGGTCGGTGTGTGGACCCGGCGACCGGAGGCAGCCGAGGACCTGCCGGTGCCCCGCTTCGACAGCGTCGAGGCCATGTTCGACGGGTGCGACGCGGTGTCGTTCGCGGTGCCGCCGGAGGTACAGGCACCCCTGGCGGTCACGGCTGCCCAGGCCGGTAAGCACGTGATCCTCGACAAGCCCATCGCCGACACGGTCGAGGCCGCGGAGGCGATCGTCGCCGCCGTGCACGCCGCCGACGTGCGGTCCATCGTCACGTTCACCCGCCGGTACGCACCGGAGACCCGCGCGTTCGTGGCCGCGGCGCAGGCGGGTGAGTACGCAGGCGGTCTGGGTCGATGGATCTCGGGCGCTCTTCTCGGCGGCCGCTATTCGTCGTCGCAGTGGCGTCGGGACGGCGGCGCGCTGCTCGACGTCGGCCCGCACGTCATCGATCTGCTCGACGCTGCGCTGGGTCCGATCACCGAGGTGATCGACGCTCGACTCATCGCCGCCGACGATCTGTGGCACCTCACCCTCGGACACGCCGACGGTGCGACCTCGACGGCGCAACTGTCGCTTCGCGTCCCGGCTCAACCCACCGTCACCGAGTTCTCGGTGCACGGTCACGACGGGGTCGTGACCCTCACCGACCGCACGACAGGCTCGGTCGAGTGCTTCACGACTCTCGTCGACGAATTCCGTACGGCCATCGCGACATCGACCGACCATCCACTGGACGCCGCCCGTGGACTGCACATCCAGCGGATCATCGGCGAGGTCCAGAGCCGCGTCACATAGGTCGGGTAGCCGACGAGGCAGCGCCGGCGACGGTCGGGAGAGACCATCGCCGGCGCTGCGTGCACCTCGTGCGTCAGCGACGCGCGAGTACGACGTGCACGAACGTGCGGTCGTAGGTGAAGCCCCACGCGCGGTGCGCGGCGTCGTAACGCGGGGTCACCCGGTGGCCGCGGTAGGTGAAGGGCCGGTAGTCGGGCCGGGAGATGGTGATCTGACGCTGCTGCTGCGGCTGCTGTGCGCGGGGTTGGGTCTGGAACGAATGCCCCTGCTGCGGTGCGGCGGACGCGGTGCCTGCGCTGACGCCCAGCCCCAGCAGTGCGGCTCCGACGAACCCTGCGGCCATGGTCGAGGTGGCAACCTTCTTGATGTTCACGTCTACTCCTGTTTCTCCGGCCGGTACGAGAACCCCGGCAGCGAAATACGCTTCCGCTGAGGAGAAAACTAGGAGTCCGAGCTGTCAGCAGCGTGGCTGCGAGCTGCCAGATCCCTGTCAGCGCGGCGGCCGCGACGGTAGCGTGTGGACCATGACTGCACCGAAGCATCCCGCGTACGAGACGCTGCGCACGGTCACCCCGTTCGCATCCGTCGTGCTCTGCAACAACCCGGGGATGATGGAACTCGATGGCACCAACACCTGGGTTCTGCGTGCACCCGGGCACGCCGATTGCGTCGTCGTCGACCCGGGGCCCAAGGGACACAAGAAGCATCTGCGGACGGTGGCCGAGCAGGGTCGCGTGGTGCTGACGCTTATCACCCACCGCCACGCCGACCACACCGACGGCATCAAGAAGTTCCACGCGCTCACCGGGTCCCCTGTGCGGGCGCTGACCGCGAAGTTCTGCCGAGACGCCGATCCGCTCACCGACCGCGAGGTGATCGTCGCCGCCGGACTGCGGATCACGGTGTTGCGCACGCCGGGTCACACCGCGGACTCGGTCAGCTTCCTCGTCGAGCACCTGGCGAAGGGCGACCCGGCCAACACCTCCGGGGTCGAGCCGGCTCGTGTCATCGGGCGCGCGATGTGCACCGGCGACACCATCCTGGGAAGCGGCACAACCGTTCTCGACCCGTCCGACGGCGGACTCCGCGACTACATGAACTCACTCAACCGGTTGATCGTCGAGGGTGAGGGGTGCGCACTGCTGCCCGGTCACGGTCCCGACCACGCAGACCTGATCCCGGTGGCCCGCTTCTACAAGACCCATCGTGAGGAACGGATCGACCAGATCCGCGCCGCCCTCGCCGACCTGAACCTGACTGCGGCACAGGCAAAGCCGATGAAGATCGTCAAGAGGGTCTACTCCGACGTCGACAAGAAGCTGTGGCCCGCCGCGCGAATGTCGGTCAAGGCCCAGCTGACCTATCTGCAGGAGGTCTGAGCCGGCGATGACCGCACCCCACTGGACCGAGTACGCGTGGGTGGACGACGCCGATGTGGGTGTGGAACTCGCCGTCTGCTGCCTTTCCGTCGCCACCAAGATCACGGTCGACGAGATCATCGGACTGCTCCCGTCGGAGCACGAGAGCTTCTCGGCGTCGCACGATGACCTGGACGACCGCATGATGGAGCAGCGGGACATGCACCTGGTCGGACTTCTGCAAGTAGGTGACGCGGTCGTCCTCTTCGAGCCCAACGGGTACATGGGACAGGAGCTCGACGTCATGGGGCCCGTGTCCATGGGGCGTGACGTGGCCAGCTACTACTACGGCGGCCATGGGGTGTCGGGGTTCAGGTGGTACTCGAACGGGGAACTGCGGGCCGACTTCGAACCGGCACAAGCCATCGGGCGTGACGACCCGGAGATCCCCCGCGCGCTCATCGCGGCAACCGAGGAGATCGGCGGCTTCTGGTTGTTCGACGGAGAGCCCGACGATCTCCCGGACCCCGATTGGGACTCACTGCATACGATCGAGGGATCACTTGCGTTGTGCGAGTGGGTCACCGGAGTCCGTGTGACGAAAGAACTGCTACGGGACTCCACCTACCAGGGTTGGGCCACCCCGGCCCCCTAGCGACGGGCCGCGAACGCGCGCCGGTCGTTCGCGGCCGCCGATCAACGGACCGACGTTCAGCCGACCTCGACGATCATCTCGACCTCGACGGGCGAACCCAGCGGCAACTCGGCGACGCCTACCGCCGACCGTGCGTGATGCCCGGCCTCGCCGAAGATCTCACCGACGAGGTCGGACGCGCCGTTGATCACGGCGGGTTGCCCGGTGAAACCGGGTGCGGAGGCGACGAATCCGACGAGCTTGACGACACGGACGAGCGAGTCGATGCCCACCAGACCGTTGACCGCGGCCAGCGCGTTCAGCGCGCACAGGCGTGCGGCCTCATGGGCCTGCTCGGGTTTGATGACGCCTTCGGCGCCCTCGGAGACCTTGCCGTGGAACGTCAGCTCACCGTCGACCATCGGGAGCTGGCCCGAGGTGTAGACCATGTTGCCGCTGCGCACCGCCGGGTAGTAGACCCCGAGCGGTGCGACCACCTTGGGCAGTTCGATTCCGAGATCGGCCAGTCGCTGCGTCCACGACTGCTGCGCATCGGACATCGCGATCAGCCCTTCGCGCGCTTGAGGTAGGCGACGTGCTGCTCACCGGTGGGGCCGGGCAGGACGCTGACCAACTCCCATCCATCGACCCCCCAGGTGTCGAGGATTTGCTTGGTGGCGTGGGTCAGCAGCGGCACGGTGGCGTATTCCCACGCAGTCAGTTCACTCATGGGCTCACCCTATCGGGGTGTGACGGACACATCGAGGCCCCGGCGAAAGGTCATCGACGTCACTCACCTCGCTACGCCGATCGCGGGGGTTCGCGGTGCGCTCGCCGATACAGTCGACAGGTGTCATCACAACCGCTTTCCGATCTACCGGGCGCCGGCCTCGCGCCTGCCGGCTGGCCCGACTCCGCGCGAACCGCGCGTCTGCATTTCGTCTCGGGCAAGGGCGGAACCGGCAAGACCACGGTCGCCGCGGCGCTCGCTCTGACGTTGGCCGGCGAGGGCAAGAAGGTCCTGCTCATCGAATGCGAGGGCCGTCAGGGCATCGCGCAGCTCTTCGACATCCCGCCGCTGCCGCCGACGGAGACCAGGGTCGCCACCGCGCAGGGCGGCGGTCAGGTCAGTGCGCTGGCCATCGACATCGAGCACGCGCTGCTCGAATACCTCGACATGTTCTACAACCTCGGGTTCGCCGGTCGCGCGATGCGCCGCATCGGTGCCATCGACTTCGTGACCACGGTCGCCCCCGGCCTCCGTGACGTGCTGCTCACCGGCAAGATCAAGGAGTGCGTCGTCCGCACCGACAAGGCCGGCGCGCAGGTGTACGACGCGGTCGTCGTCGACGCGCCGCCGACGGGCCGCATCGGCAACTTCCTCGACGTCACCTCGGCGATGTCGGATCTGACCAAGACCGGCCCCATCCGTAACCAGAGCGACGGCGTGGTGAAGCTGTTGCACTCGGAGCTCACGGTCGTCCACCTGGTGACGCTGCTCGAGGCGATGCCGATCCAGGAGACCATCGAGGCCGTCACCGATCTGCGGGACAAGAAGATGCGGGTGGGTGCGCTGATCATCAACCGGGTCGCGCCACCGCATCTGAGCGAGGCCGCGGTCGACGACGCGGCCGAGGGCGTCATCGACGCCGCCACGATCGCCGAACACCTGTCGTCGGCCGGGATGACGGTGTCCGACGCCGACCTGCAGGGACTGCTGACCGAGACGATCGAGCACGCGTCGCGGGTCCAGGCGCAGCAGGTGGCCAAGGCCGAACTCGACGAGGTGGACGTCTCCACCATCGAGATCCCGTCGTACGACGACGGGGTCGACCTCGGCGGGGTCTATGAGATCTCCGCCCTCTTGGAACGGGCGGGTGCGTGATGGTTGCCGTGCTGAAGATGGGCGAGGTCCTCGCCGACGAGCAGACCAAGGTGGTGATCTGCTGCGGCGCGGGTGGCGTCGGCAAGACGACGACCGCCGCGGCGATGGCCGTGCGCGCCGCCGAGCGGGGCAGACGGGTGGTGGTGTTGACCATCGACCCGGCCAAGCGGCTCGCGCAGTCACTCGGGATGACCGAGCTGACCAACGCGCCCCAGCCGGTGGAGATCGACGGGCCCGGGTCGCTCGACGCGATGATGCTCGACATGCGTCGGACCTTCGACGAGATGGTGACGCAGTACTCGACGCCCGAACGCGCCGAGGCCATCATGAACAACTCGTTCTACCAAACCGTGGCGACGTCGTTCTCCGGGACGCAGGAGTACATGGCGATGGAGAAGTTGGGGCAGCTCCTCGCCGAGGACAAGTGGGATCTCGTCGTCGTCGACACCCCGCCGTCACGGAACGCGCTCGATTTCCTGGATGCGCCGGCCCGGCTGGGTTCGTTCATGAGCGGTCGGTTGATGAAGCTGCTGATGGGCGGCGGGCGCGGGGTCGGACGTGTCGTCACCGGGGTGGTGGGCCTCGCGATGCGTGGCGTCTCGACGATCGTCGGCGGTGACACGCTGCGGGACGTCTCGACGTTCGTGCAGTCGCTCGACGCGATGTTCGGCGGGTTCCAGGAACGCGCCACGACGACCTACAACCTGCTCAAGCGGCCTGGCACGCAGTTCGTGGTGGTGGCCTCGGCCGAGCCGGACGCGCTGCGCGAGGCCGCGTTCTTCGTCGACCGGCTCTCCGAGGAACAGATGCCGCTGGCGGGACTACTGCTGAACCGGACGCATCCGAATCTGACGTCGATCACCGCAGATGCCGCGCGGACCGCTCTGGATTCGGTGGACGACGAGCTGACGCGGGCCGTGTTGACGATTCACGCCGAGCGGACGACGACCGGTCGACGCGAACTCCATCTGCTGCAGAGGTTCACCGCGTCGCATCCGGCCGTCCCGATCATCGGGGTGCCGTCGCTGCCGTTCGAGGTGGCCGACATGACCGCGCTGCGCGCGGTGGCCGAACAGATCGTCGGTCAGAAGAGCTAGAGAGCAGAGTTCAGACGGCGTCGGCGTGCCGACGGCGCTGGCTCTCGAAGAACTCGCCCCACGAGGTGACCTCGGGGTGCTGGCGCAGCAGCGCGCGCCGCTGACGCTCGGTCATACCGCCCCAGACGCCGAACTCGACCCGGTTGTCGAGGGCGTCGGCGCCACATTCGAGCTGTACCGGGCAGTGCCGGCAGATGGTGGCCGCCTTGCGCTGGGCCGCGCCGCGGACGAACAGCTCATCCGGGTCACCCCGCGGCATCGTGCCTGGGCCACCCACGCCAATCGGGTGTCGGTCTCACCGGTTGTCTCGCCGTGTGTCACTGCCGCGTTCGCCATGTGCCGAACCCCTGTCTGCCGCTGTGCGTCGTTCTTGAGGGCAAGCCCCGCCACTTTCGTGACCAAATGTTACGTGAGTCACATTCTGTACAACAATCTAGGTTTTGCGATGATCGATCGTCAAGTCGGGGTCCCGGGGAAAGTGGGACCGCCGTCGGAATCCGATTCGTCGGGTTCGAGGTACGGGGTCCGCGGCGCCATCCGTTCGTGAGTCGTCACCGATGGTTGACCCGGTCTCTCAGATCGGACCCGTATCCTGAGTTCCGTGTCCGATCAAACCCACCGCACCCCGCGATCGAGGGCCCTCTGGGTCCTGCTCGCCTGTTGCGCGCTCGCCGGCGTCCTCGTGGCCGCCCTGTTGTTCCCCGCGGCCGGAGGGTTCGGGCTCCTGACGAACAAGGCCGCGACCACCGTCGAGAACTCGTCGTCCGAGTTGCTCGACGGCACGGTCCCGGAGGTCACGACGATGACCGACTCGACGGGTAAGCCCATGGCCTACCTGTACGACCAGCGGCGCATCCAGGTGGACTACGACGACATCTCCCCGGACATGATCCGGGCGATCATCTCGATCGAGGACAAGCGCTTCCTCGAGCACGACGGCGTGGACTGGAAGGGCACCATCCGCGCGTTCCTGAAGAACTCGTCGTCGGGCGAGGTCCAGCAGGGCGCGTCGACGCTCGATCAGCAGTACATCAAGAACTATCAGCTGTTGGTGCTGGCGCGGACCGAGGCCGACCGCGAGGCCGCCATCGCCACCACCCCGGCGCGCAAGCTCCGCGAGGTGCGCATGGCACTGACGCTGGAGCAGACGCTCACCGATCAGATCATGCGCGACAAGAACATCGACAAGGCCGCGGCAAAGCAGGAGGCGAAGAAGGAGATCGTCACCCGCTACCTGAACATCGTGCCGTTCGGCAACGGCGCCTACGGCATCGAGTCCGCGGCCCGCACCTACTTCAACAAGTCCGCCAAGGATCTCGACGTCCCGCAGTCGGCGATGTTGGCCGGCATGGTGCAGTCCAGTTCGGCGCTCAACCCCTACACCAACGTCTCGGGCGTCACCGATCGTCGAAACCTCGTGCTGGACACGATGATCGCCAACTTCCCGAACCGCGCCGCGGAGTTCGCGGCCGACAAGTCCAAGCCGCTCGGCGTGCTGCCACAGCCGCAGTCGCTGCCACAGGGCTGCATCTCGGCCGGAGACAACGGGTTCTTCTGCGACTACGCGCTGCAGTTCCTGGCCGAGAACGGACTCAACCGCGACGCGGTGCTGCGCGGTGGCTACACGATCCGCACGACCCTCGACCCCCAGGTCCAGGCGTCGACGAAGAGCGCCGTGCAGGCCGTCGCCAGCCCGCAGCTGACCGGAATCGCCAACGTGATGAACGTGATCAAGCCCGGAAGCACGAGCCACGACCTCCTCGCGATGACCTCGAGCCGCGACTACGGGCTCGATCAGCGGCGGGATCAGACCGTGCAGCCGCAGCCGTATTCGATGGTCGGCGACGGCGCCGGGTCGATCTTCAAGATCTTCACGGTCGCCGCGGCGATGCAGAAGGGACTCGGTTCGTCGGCGTCCCTTGACGTCCCGACGACCTACCAGGCCAAGGGGATGGGCTCGAGCGGTGGCGTCAACGGGTGCCCGGAGAACACCTACTGCGTCAAGAACGACGGCAAGTACCCGCGGACCATGTCCATCACGAACGCCCTTGCGCAGTCTCCCAACACCGCATTCGTCAAGCTCCTCAACGAGGTCGGCGTGCCGTCCGCGGTCGACATGGCCGTCAAACTCGGTATGCGTTCCTACGCGCAGCCGGGCACGTCGGGCCAGGGCGATCTGAGCCTGGCCGACTACGTCAAGCAGGGCAACTTCGGTTCGTTCACGTTGGGCCCCAACGCGATCAATCCGCTCGAGCTGTCGAACGTCGCGGCCACCCTGGCGTCGCACGGCACCTGGTGCCCGCCCAACCCGATCAAGTCGATCACGCAGAAGAAGCGGGATCGCAACGGCAACACGGTGATCGGCACCAACGGCGAGCCCGAGGTCACCGCGGTGGCGTTCACCCCACCCGCCTGCGAGCAGGTGGTGGAGCCGGGTCTGGCCGACACGTTGGCCAACGCGATGTCCGCCGACGACCGTGGCGGCGGAACGTCGGCCGGTGCAGCGTCGTCGGCCGGATGGAACCTGCCGTTGGCGGGTAAGACCGGCACCACCGAGGCGCACCGCTCCTCGGCGTTCCTCGGCTTCACCAACAACTTCGCCGGTGCCACCTACATCTACGGCGACACCACGAGCCCCGAGGACATCTGCTCCTCGCCGCTGCGCCAGTGCTACGGCGGCGACCTGTACGGCGGTTTCGAACCGGCGCGGACCTGGTACAACGCGATCCTGCCGGTGGCCAACAAGTTCGGTCCCACCTCGTTGCCGCCGACCGACCCGAAGTACGTCGAGGGCAGCCAGAACGGTCGGGTCCCCGACGTGACCGGCCTGTCCGCAAGTTCGGCGACCGCGCGTCTGCAGGAGAACGGCTTCAAGGTCGAGCAGTCCACCACGACCAGTCCGCAGTCGGCGGGCACCGTGGTGTCGACCAGCCCGTCCGGAACGGCGGTCCCCGGCACGACGATCACGATCTACGTCAGTGACGGTCAGGGGCGGGTGGCGACGCCGGAGCGCAACCTGCCGCGTCTCCCGCCGACGACCATTCAGCTCCCCGGTATCGGACCGATCGTCATCCCCGGGTCACCCTGACCGGTAGGGCTACTGCAGCGCCGAGCGGACGGCTGTCGACAGACGCTTGCCGTCCGCTCCGCCTGCGGCACGCTCGGTCACGATCTTCATGACCTGACCCATCTGCTTCATCGCGGGCGGCTCACCCAGATCGGCGGTGACCTGCGCGATCGCGTCGGCGACCAGCGCGTCCACACCGGCGTCGTCGAGGGGCGCGGGCAGGTAGCGGGAGATGATGGCCGCCTCGGCGCGCTCCTTGTCGGCGAGCTCGCTGCGGTTGTTCTCGTCGAAGATCGACGCGGACTCGGCCCGCTTCTTGTTCTCCCGCATCAGCAGCGAGGTGACCTGCTCGTCGCTCAGCGTGTGAGCCGCCGACCCGGAGACCTCCTCGGCCCCGATCGCGGCGACGACCATGCGCAGGGTGGCGACGGTCTCGGTGTCGCGGGCCTTCATCGCTGCGGTCAGGTCGGTGCGGATGCGGGCTTTGAGAGCTGAGTCGTCGGTCATGAGGCCACGGTAGTGCCCGTCCGCGGATGTCCCCGCACCATTTTCTTTGCCGAGTCCGCTGGTACTTCGGGTACCCACCGGGTCGGCCATCGGTATCCTGACCAGATGGCTGACGTCGACATCAAGCGAATCCGTGACGCACTGGCCGGATCTCGCCGCCCCGCGGGTACCCCGCAAGCGACCGTGGCGCGTGTCGCCGCGGCGTCTGCCGGTGCCGCCGTGGCGGGGGTCGCCTACGCGACCCTCATCGAGCGCAACGCCTTCACGCTGCGCCACAAGACGATGTCGGTGCTCGAGCCCGGCGCCGGCACGCTGCGGGTGCTGCACATCAGTGACCTGCACATGCTGCCCGGCCAGCGCCTCAAGCAGGCATGGGTCTCCGAGCTGGAGTCGTTGGAGCCCGACCTCGTCGTCAACACCGGCGACAACCTCGCCCACCCGAACGCTGTCCCGTCGGTGATCCAGTCGCTCGGCGGGTTGTTGTCGCGGCCGGGTCTGTTCATCTTCGGTTCCAACGACTACTTCGGCCCGACCCCGAAGAACCCGTTGAAGTACTTCAACAAGAACCACAAGCGCGTCCACGGTGAGCCGCTGCCGTGGCAGGACCTGCGCGCGGCGTTCACCGAGCGCGGCTGGCTCGACGCGACCCACACCGTCCGCGAGCTCGAGGTCGCAGGCGTGCGGGTGGCCGCCGCCGGCGTCGACGATCCGCACCTGGGTCGCGACCGCTACGAGACCGTGGAGGGGCGCCCCAATCCCCTGGCCCATCTGCGGCTGGGGCTGACGCACTCGCCGGAGCCCCGCGTGCTCGACAAGTTCGCCGCCGACGGTTACGACCTGGTGATGGCCGGGCACACTCACGGTGGTCAGCTGTGCGTTCCCGGGTTCGGCGCGCTGGTGACCAACTGCGAGATCGACCGGTCGCGGGTCAAGGGCCCGTCGAACTGGGGCTCGACGATGAAACTGCATGTCAGCGCCGGACTGGGCACCTCGCCCTACGCGCCGTACCGGTTCTACTGCCGCCCGGAGGCAACTCTGCTCACGCTCACCCCGGTGTCGCACGGCGACGCCGAGTACGACGAGGAGCAGTCGTTGCCGCCGCTGACCGCGGGCCAGCGCCACTGACGCTCGTCGATCAGCGTGCGTGCTGCGGCACGTGCCCATCGCGTGCGTGCGCCGGCACGTGCGTCTCGGTGATACCCCACTCCTCGTCGAGGAGCTCTTCAGCGGTGTCCAGCGTGCTGCGTCCGCGACGGATCGCGATCACGTAGAACGCGGCTCCGACGATCAGCCACGCGAGCAACACCAGCGTCGCGTGACCCGTGGCGTGGCCGTCGAAGAACACGACGTTGCGCAGCAGCGTCCCGGTCGCGCCCGGCGGCAGGTACTGACCGATCGCGCCCCACGGCTGCGGGAGCAGGCTGGGCGAGCTGGTCAGTCCCGACAGCGGGTTCCCGAGCACGATCAGTGCGAGTCCGGCGATGCCGAGGCCGGCTGCGCCGAGCAGGGTGCGGAGTCCGATGACGCCGAAAGCCGTTGCCGCGATGCCCAACATCGCCGCGCCCGCCGCCGGCCAGAACTGACCGTCGAAGGTACCCAGGACGAACCGCAGGATCGTGGTGAGGGCGAGGCCACCGACGACCGCGAACGCGAGCGTCGACACGACGAGAGTCCGCGGATTCCGCAGCACCATCATCATCACCAACGCCCCGATCCATCCTCCGAGCGCGAGTGGCAGGGCCCCGGCCGCGAGACCGGCGCCGCGGGGGTCACCGCCGCCGAAGCCGCGGACGTCAACGGTCGTGCTGGTCGTGTTCTGCGAGGACGCGATCCGCGTGCCGACGCCCTCGATGAGGGTGGCGACCGACGTGCTGCCCGCGGTCGTGACCATCGTCGTGATGCCCGTCCGGTCGACGATGAGGGCGCCGTCGAGGTCTCGGGATTCGATCTGCGATCGCGCTGCGGCGGCCGACGCAGGGTACGAGACGTCGAAAGCGCCGGGCTGCCGGGTGTCGAGCGACCGGGCGAGTTGTTGCGACGTCGTCGGGGCCGCGACCACGCCGAACCGCAGATCGTGCGGCTTCGAGTGCACGCCGGGAAGCGCGAAGGCCAGGAGCAGCAGCGAGAGTGCCGCGGTCAGGCCGAGCACGACTGCCACCTGGCGGAGCGGCTGACGGGCGGGAGAGTCGGCCATGGTGCCTCCTTTTAGATACGGATAGTTTCTTATGCTCCGAATGCTAGATTGCTTCTGCGAGATACGCAACGTTTCTTATCAACCTGTGGGGACGGAATGACATCCACACGACGCCGTGGCCCCGAACTCGACGACGCCATCTACCGGGCCGTGTTCGGCGAACTGGTCGACCACGGATATGTCGGACTCACCTTCGAAGGCGTCGCCCGGCGTGCCCAGACCAGCAAGCCCGTGCTCTACCGTCGGTGGCCCAACCGCCTCGACATGGTGGTGGCCGCGCTGACCAGCGCGAGCGACGACGTCATCCAGGCGGCCGACACCGGTTCTCTCGCAGGCGATGTCGAGGCCACGCTGCAGCTCGTCCTCAACCGGCTCGAATCCATGGGGCGGTCCATCGCACTGGGGGTCCTCGCCGACGCCGCCGCATCCCCGGGAACCGGAACCCTGCGCATCCTGCAGATCAAAGGCGTCGCGCTCAGTGACGCGATCCTCGACCGGGCCCGCGCGCGCGGCGAGATCGGGCCGGCGCCGCTACCGGAACGAGTCCGCTCGCTGCCGTTCGATCTGGCGCGCTACGAGTTCCTGGTCAACGGCGATCTCACCGCCGACGCCATCCACGACATCGCCACCACGGTGTTCTGCCCCCTCGTCACGCTGATCGCCAGCGGCTCTGACCAGCCGATTTAATACCGATTGCGGTGTGGATGTAGGCTGATCGAGGCTGTCCGCGAGAGAGTGCGATGCGGATGGAAGCCACGGGGTGTGGCGCAGCTTGGTAGCGTGCTTCGTTCGGGACGAAGAGGTCGTGGGTTCGAATCCCGCCACCCCGACGTGTTGGTTGAGACACAGAAGAGGCCCTGACCAGGGAAACCCGGTCGGGGCTTCCTCGTTTCCGGCGTCTTCCGAATTGGGTTCCAGTCCGCACCGCACGGCCGCGATCTCTCTTGTCCGCTAGCTACTATCGGGCGCGTGGGAATTGAGGGTCTGGACGAGCGGCAGCAACTGGCGTTCATTGCCGAAATCGATTCGACCCGAAATCTGTTGGCGTACGGGCTTCGTGCACTCCGCACCGATGCGCTGATCGACAACATCCAGTATCCGCTACTGACCGTGTTGTCCATCGGCCTCGACAAGCTCAAAAAATCTCGCACTCGGGCTGACCGCCTTGGACGACCCGCAGCAGCGTGACGCACCGCAGAGGTACTGGATCGCGGTGGAGACAGTGGCATACAACGCGTCCGAGAACTTACGGCAACTTCGCGCGAACCGCTTCGATGATTCATCCAGCGCCGCCGCAGACAGGACGCTGCGTCTCGCACTAAGGGACCGCATCGCCACCTCGATCGAGGTGGCCTGGGACACCGTGGCCCAGTGCGGGAGAATGCGTGCCTTCGGACCCGCAGGAGAGGCCTTCGGCCAGGACGTTCAGCCCGCCGCGGTCGGACGACAGTGAACCCTCCGACGCGCGCGTCGAGCCGTCTCAGGTCGTCCACCCCGGGTCAGGTCGTGACGCGTTTCGGTTCGGCCGACATCGGTTCCGCGGGTTCCGCCGGGATCTGTTCGAATACGACGTCGAGGCCCTTGGCTTTCATTTCCTTCGCGAGGTTGAGTTCGTACAGATACTTGAGTTCACGGATCGCGGCGGGGATGACATAGAACGGCGGTGCGATGAGCCACGGAAGGTTCCAGCCGATGAAGACGATCCAGAAACCGAACCAGCCACCTTGGATGTCTTCCCAGCCGCGGTACCAGACGTGTGCGATGAAGATCAGGTTCGCAAACGTCATAGCCCAGAGGTAAAGGATCGCGATCCAGTTGCCGGCGATCCGACGCCCGGAGCGCAGCAGGTAGATGCCGAACAGTCCGATCGGACCACAGGACGCGGCACAGATCTCGATGGCCATGGACGCTGCGTCGTTGGTCAGGTAGCGGGTGTCGGCGCGCCCATACATCCACCACAACCACAGCCAGTGGTCGTCGGCCGTCGCACCGTGAATGGTGCCGGTGAAGTTCAGCACCACCCAGGAGATCTCCCAGAAGCACTCGATCGCGACGGACATCCCGAAGAAGAGGAACACCATCTCGGCGCCCCGCTGCAATCGGGTCCGATTCTCGCCGGGATTGTCCAGGAGCGCGATGAACGGCAGGAATAGCGTCGGCAGGATGACCACCAACGCGATGACGTCGGAGGTCGGCTGCACAGGAATCAGATCGAACCCGATCAGTATCCACGCGAGCACGTTCAAATTGGCATACATGCCCGCCCACACGAAGATGGCTTTTCGACGTCCGGTCATGGGAAGCGTCAGGTTGTGTTCTGTGAAGGTGTAGCTCACGTGCATTGGTCCTGTCTGTTGTCGGATTTGTTCAGGGAATGAGCGTCGTTCGCGCTAAAGGGGAGTGAGTTTGTCAACGAGCCAACGACCGTCGACCTGCAGCGCGGTCACCTCGACTCGGCTCCCGGTGGTCGCGGGTTTGGGTTCGGTGGCGGTGGTGGTCACCTGGTTGAGGAACAGCAGCATCGTCACGCGATCGCGCTGTCGGCTCACCACTGAATTACCGACGACGCTGACGCGGGTGACGACTTGCTTTTGCTTGGCGCCCGGGATGATCGTGTTGTTGATCAGATTGGTGTAGTCGGGGCGGAAGTTGTCGGTCAAACCCTTTTCGGCAGTGGGAAGTTGGTTCTCGGCGTCGGCATAGTCGTAGGAGAGCATCGAGACGACGGTGGTGGCGACTGCCTGTTGTGCCGCGGCCGAGTTCTGGAGTGCACGCTGGTCTCGGTTGTCGTTTCGCACGATGACGCCGGTGATCGTCGTTGTGACCGCGAGAACGACCAGTACTGCGGCTGCGGCGATGCGCACCCTGGGGGATCTCCAGCGGCGTCGGCGGTGCACCCCGTCATCGGGGCCATCTGACTCAGCGCCGATGCCGCCATCGTCGCCGTCGGGTTCCTCTGCGGTGTCGGGCTTCTCGTCGACGGTCGGAGGCGGAGCCACGTCGGGATCAGTGTCTGCGGGTGTCGTCGGGTGCGGGCGGCTGAGCTCGATGGTGCCCAGGCGGCCTAGACGCAGTGTG
This sequence comes from Williamsia maris, assembly GCF_024171815.1. Taxonomy (GTDB): domain Bacteria; phylum Actinomycetota; class Actinomycetes; order Mycobacteriales; family Mycobacteriaceae; genus Williamsia_A; species Williamsia_A maris. Next base: position 1,393,960 of record NZ_JAMTCJ010000001.1, read on the forward strand.
CTCATAAGACGAAGTCGACTTTCGACAATGTGGGCGGTGCCCCGTTGGTGACGGTGACGCGGAAGCGGTAGTCACGGGCTTCGGGTTGCGGTGACCCCTGGTTCTTGATGTCGGCGTGTGCGGCGATGAGCAGCGTGGCGGTCTTGTCGTCGAACCGCTCGACCCCGACCGAGACGATGCGGCCGGTGGATGTCACGCCTGCTTCTTTGACGACCTGTGTGTAGGAGGTCGATCGGCCCCCGAAGTCGGCTTTGAAGTCACCGCTCGAGCGTGCGAGCAGCGTCTTCACGTCTTTGTCGGCCGAGGTGGCGCTGATGGTGGTCAGCGCTGTGATGCCGGCGCGCCCGGCGTCGATGTAGGCGGCGCGCAGCGAGTCGGTGGCGTCGATCTGCGATCGGTCATGCAGACCGATGCCGAGGAAGACCGATCCGGCTATGGCGGCGCCGACGCACACCAGAGCGGTGGTGACCCCGGCGGCGGTTCGCGCCCGCGAGCGGGGGGCGTCCGTGTCGGTGGCCGGCTCGTCGTCGGCGGCGGGCGCCGCGACGGCGGTGGCTCCCGGTTTCGCTGGTTCGCTTGACGTCTCGGCAACGGGTTGGGTCAGTTCTGTTGTGTCGTCATCAACTGATGCCATGAGTCGCCTCCGTTCTGATCGGTGGGGGTGAGAAGTGCGCTGCGATAGACGGATCCGTCGGGTCCGACGTACTTGCCGCTGCTGGGGTCGTAGTCGGCGGGTGCGATCGCCGAGGCCAGTCCCTGCTTGTCGGGTTGTCCGGATCCGTCGATGCTGGAGGGAAGTGGCCCCTTGGGTTGGTAGCCGTTGGGATCTCGACACAGTTCGGGTGTGGGCGCGCGGCGGCCGGGGAACTCCATACACGGAAGGTTTCGCGCGCCGCGGGCGTAGATGGGTGCGTCCTGCGGGATCTTGCAGTACTGGTCCGGCGGGGTGGGGATGACCGACACCTGGTCCGGTGAGCGCCGTTCGGACGCAGGCATGTAACCGGTTGTGCACGCAGGCGGGGCGCCGATCTGAGACACGAAGTCCGCAGTCGCGGCGCCGTCTTTCGCACCGCGGTTCAAGGTGGTTTGCAATGCCGCGAGCAGAGGCGGGAGCAACACCAGGATCTGCTCGAGTCCCGGGTTGTAGGTGACACCGACCTGTCCGACGCTGATGAGGTTGGCCAGCAGCAGAGGAATCGAGGGACTGATGCCGTCGAGCAGTTGTTGGGCGTTGGCGGTGGTTGCGGGTGTCTGGTCGAGGATGGAGCGGACGTTGGCGTCGCGGTCTTTGACCACACCCGTGAACGAGGCGAGTTGACGGGCCCATTCCGCGATCGGTGCGCGGTTGTCGGCGAGCGGTTGAACGATCGCGGTGAGTTTGCGGATTGTGGTCTCGATGTCACCGGTGTGATCGTTGGCGGTGTCGGCGATGGATCGAATGGAATCGACGAGGGACGCCAGGTCGTCCTCGGTCCCGACAAGGCTGGTGAAACTGGTGCCGATGAGGCTGCGCAGTTTGCCCTGGGGAATCGATGCGAGCAGGTCGTTGGCCTGGGTGAGCAGGGGGCCGACCTGGGTGGGGATGGTGACCGAGGTGGCGGGGAGGTTGTCGCCGTCGCGAAGGTAGGGACGGGACGTCGTGGTGGGGACGAGGTCGATGTACTGCTCTCCGATGGCGGACATGCTGTGTACGTCGACGCGGAGTCCGGCGCGCGGAATCCGGACGTTGTCGTCGACTCGCAATTTCGCAACGACGCCGGAGTCGTCGAGTCCGATCGTCGTCACGATGCCGACGGTCGCACCACGGTAGGTCACGTTCGCACGTTCGTACACGCCTCCGGCAGAGGGCATGTGGGCCGTCATGGTCATCGTGCCGATGCCCACGGTCTGCGGGATCTGAAGGTAGACGACGGCCATCACGGTGATCGAGACAATCGAGATGGTACTGAGGATGCTCAGTTGGATCTTGATGATGCGCCGCATGTCAGCGACCTCTCGGCGGTGCTGTGGCCGTGGGTGCGCCGGTGACGGGGGCGGTAATCGGGTTCGATGTGTCGCCGGCGGTTCCTGGTGATCGGCCGAGCACCCCGCCGGGGCCGGCGAGGGTGTTGCCCAGCGGGGTGCCGCGCAGCATCCCCTCGCGCAGACGGGGGACGGAGAAGTCGAGGATCAGGAAGAGGTTTGCGTAGTCGCCTCGAACGACCTGGTCGACCTTGCTCAGCGGGAACGGCAACGTGAACGCCAGATCGAGGGATCTGCTCAGCGAATCCCCGGAGTCGGCGAGGCCCTTCAACGCCGGCCTGAGATTGCTCACGTTGGTGCGCAGGTTGTCTCCGCTGGTGTTCACGACCAGGGTGGCCTGCTCGCTGAACCTGTCGAGCGACCCGAGCACCTTCGACAATTGGATGCGGCGGGCCGACAACACTCCGAGAGCGGGCTGCACGGTGTCGATTGCGTCGGCCAGCTCGGTGTTCTGCTCGCGGACGGTGGTGGAGAGTCGGTCAAGGCCACGCAAGGCGGTCACGATCGTCTCGCGGCGCTGCGCCAGGGTTCCGGTGACCTTCTCGAGTTCGGTGAGCAGTCCGCGAGCTCCGTCCGGACGCCCGGCCAGCGCATCGTTGGCGCCATGCACGATCTCCCCGACCCGCGCCAGTCCGCCGTCGTTCAGAATCACCGACAGCGCGGTCAGTGTCTGTTCGGTGGTCGGGTAGCTCGTCGCCCGCTCCAACGGGATGACCGCACCGGCCGCGAGACGACCTGCCGGAGCATCGTCGGTCGGTGGCGCCAACTCGATGTGTTGCGACCCGAGCAGACTGGTCTGCCCGACCGCGGCCACCGCGTTGGCGGGCAGAACCACATCGCGATTGAGCGAGACGGTGACGCGGGCGTGCCACCCGGACAGGGAAATCGACTTGATCCGTCCGACAGTTACGTCATCGACCATGACCGGCGAATTCTGGGTGATGGTGCTGACGTCGGGCATCTCGATCGCCACCTCGTAGGCACCCGCCCCTCCACCTTGACCACCGGGCAGAGGTAGCGAGTTCACTCCGTCCCAGCTGCACGACGAGAGGGCGAAAGTGGTTGCGACGCCTATGATCAGGACGGTGCCCGACAGACGCCGGCGCCGGCTCATTTCGTCGCCTTGGGTAGCAGCAGCGACGCGAGCCGGTCGGGCACGCTGACCGAGGGTGGTGCGGTGCCGTCGAGGCCGGGAACGCTGTCGAGAACACCGGGGACGCTGGGGATCTGTTGGCCGGGGTCGGCGAACGTGGTGCGCAGGGGGTTGATCGCCAGATCCGGGTACGAGGTCTTGAGCATGTTCAGGTACGGGCCGAGGTATTGGGCGCACAGCTGGCCCCCGCGGGCCGATGTCTGCTTGCCCGCTCCGGCGATTGCGCCGCACACGGTGGCGATGGGGTTTTCCAGGTTCGACACCGACAGAGACCCGACAAGATCGCCCAGTCCGGGGTGGTACAGGTTGTAGAAGTTGGCGATCTGGGTGGGGGCCTGGTGCAGAACTCCCTCGATCGTCGCGCGTTGGGCGGCGAGGTTGGCCGTGACATCGGTGGCCGTTCGGACATTGTCGGTGAGGATGCCGGTGTTGTCGGTGACGAAGCGTTGAACGTCGCCGAGCACCGTGTCCAGGGACGTGATTGCCGCGCTGACGTCGTCGCGGTTGGATCCCAGGACACTCGCGGTGGTCGCCAGCCGTTGCTGCAGGTCTCCGATCTGTTGACTGCTCGCCGAGAGTGCCGAGGTGAACACGGCGAGGTTGCGGACCGTGGCGAAGATGTCGTCACGGCCGTCGGAGAGGACCGACAGGGCGGTGGACAGGGAGGTGATGGTGCCGTTGACCTGCTCGGCGCGGCCGTTGAGTGCATCAGACGTCGACCCGACGAGCTCAGCGGCGGCGCCGGGATCACCCGGACTCTGGGGGCTCAGCGCCTTGGTCGTGGTGTAGAGCGCCTTCTTCACGTCGTCCCATTCCATCGGGACGACGGTGTGCGACAACGGGATCACCGCGTTGTCGGTGAGTTGCGGTCCGTCGGTGTATGCGGGTGTCAGTTGCACGGACCTGCCGGCGACCAGGCTTTGGCTGATGATCGCGGCGTCGACGTCGGCGGGGAGACGTACGCCGTTGTCGACCGAGAGGACGACCTTGACGCCACTCGGTCCCGGGGTGATCGAGGAGATCGTGCCGACGGGTACCCCGAGCACGGTGACCGGGTCGCCGGCGTAGACGCCGGTGGTTGAGGTGAACTCGGCGTCTACGGTGTGGCCGGACGGGTCGTCTGTCGTCCACCACAGCGTGATCCCGGCGACCAGGACCACGACGGTGGTGACGGCAGCGGCGATGATGATCGATCGGCGCATCAGTTGCCTGCTTTCGGGGCCTGCTTGACGAGTTCGTCGACCAGGGGCTGGATGTACTGCACGGGAATGAAGTTGCCGACGTAGGCGAGGAAGAACGGGCCACTGGAGATGGATTCGCCGAGACCGGTCGAGTAGGTGCGCAAGCCGGTGAGCGCCGAGTTGATGTCGGTCTTCCGCTTCTTGAGTACTGACAGGATGCCGTCCAGCTGTGTGAGTGCAGGCGTCAGTTGCGCACGGTTCTCGCGGATCACGCCGGTGAGCTGTTGCGAAACGAACCTGATTCCGACGATGAGGCGCTCGAGCTCGCCGCTGCGTGTTTGTAGTTCACCGAGCAGCTTGTTGGCGTCGAGGGTCAGGGTGTTGAGTTGCTTGCTGCGGTCGGCCAGGATCGCGGTGGTGTCCTGGGTCTTGTCCAATAGTTCGCGAAGCTGGTCGTTGCGTGAGCCGATGGTCCGCGAGAGGCGGGTCACGCCGTCGAGTGCACCGCTCAGGGCAGGCGCCGATTCCTTGGCGACCTCACTCAATGACCGCAGTGCCGCATTGAGTTGATCGGGGTCGGTGCGGTTGAGCGTTTGGCTGGCGTCGTTGAGGGCGTCGGGAAGTGAGTAGGGCGGTGTGGTCCGGGTCAGCGGAATCGGTGTGGAGGTGCTCAGGGTCCCGGTGCCCGCGGGGCTGATCCGTAGGGCGCGTTGTCCCAGGGCCGAGGTGGTGACGATGGCCGCCCGGGTGCCGTCTCCGAGATCGACCGCGGCGTCGATGGTGAAGGCGACGGTGACCTTGTTCCCCGTCAGACGAATCGATCCGACCTTGCCGACCTGGGAACCCGAGATCTCCACAGGGTCTCCCCCGCGGAGATTGCCGACCTCGGCGAACTCGGCACGGTAGGTGTCACCGCCGGTGACCCCGGGGATCTTGTCGTAGAACAGCGCGATGACCACGGCCAGCACGGTGATCGTGATCCCGATGAAAGCGACTCGTGTTCGGGGCATCTCGCGAAAGCTGGGTAGCTCGCGGAGGCGCTGTCGTCGGTTCATCGTGCGCACCGGCCGGTGTTCTGGTCGATGAAGGGAATGTCGATGTTCTTGCCCGCGGGATCCGAGAGCCGCACGATGACCTGGCAGGCGTAGAGCTGGAAGACGCCGCCGTAGGCGCCCATCCGGCTCAGCCGTTTGTAGGCGTCGGGCAGTCGACTCAGAACGGTGTCGAGGTTGCCGTCGCCGGTCCCCTTATTGATGGTCGTGGCGGTGCGGTTGAGGTCGGCGATGGTGGGTTGCAGATCCGGTCGCACGCGCTGAAGGAGATTGCCGGTCACCAGTGTCGCGGACTCGAGGTGGTCGACGATCGGACCGAGCGGGTCGGGTTGGTTGGCGACCTGCGAGACCAGCGACTGCAATTGATTGATGGTGTCGGTGACCTCGCGACGGCGGTCGACGACGGTCGTCAGCACGGTGGTGAAGTTGTCGACCACCTCTCCGATGACCGCGTCCTGGTCTGCGATGCGGCCGCTGAGAGCCGCAGTGTTGTCGAGCAGCGCCTTGACGGCTTGTCCCTGCCCTTGAAACGTCGCGACCAATGCGGTCATCAGCGAATTGACCTCGGACGGCTGTACCGATTGGAACAGGGGTTTGAAACCGCCGATGAGGGAGTCGATGTCGAGGGCCGGCGTGGTTCGGGTGGCGGGGATGGTCTGCCCGGCCGGCAACGGCGTCGGCGCCGAGACCGCAGAGTCCTCGGACAGGTCGAGGTAGCGGTCGCCGATCAGGTTTTCGTAGCGGACAGCTGCGCGCGTCCCCGAATCGAGTGGCCGCGAGTCCGCGGCGTCGAACTCGACGACGACGTCGGCGTTGCGTTGCAGTCGCACTGACGTCACCTTGCCCAGCAGCACTCCGGCGGCACGCACGTTCTGCCCCGGTTTGAGGCCGGACACGTTGGTGAACACGGCCTTGTAGCTGTGGGTGGATCCGCTGCGGAAGTTGCCGAACACGACGATGAGGCCGGCGGAGATCAGGACCATCACGACCGTGTAGCAGGAGACCTTGATCAGGGTGCTTCGTGCGCCGGTCATGGAGTCTGTCCTCGTGGTTGGCCGAGGAGCGAGGTGAACAGGTCTTCGGGTTTGAACTGCAACGACTTCGGCTCGTTCTTGTACGGGTTCACCCCGGTGTCGGTGACCAGGTACGGGGCGTTCTTCGTGGGGTCGATCAGCGGCAGCCCGAAGCATCGGGGGCCGCCGGTGGCGTTGACCTTGGGGAGGTTCTGTTGTCCATACAGGCTGCTGCCGGCGACGAATCCGACGCTGAGGGTGGCGCCGGGGTGTGTGCCGGCGAACGCCGGGCCGGCGAGCTTGTTCGACTCGTCGAGCCCCGTCACCAGGCATTTCAATTCCGGGGCGTAGACCCGGAGCAGATCTGTTGTCGGTGAGAGTGTTTCGAGAGTGGTCGCCAAGGCCGAACTGTTGGTCTTCAGCACGTCGGTGCCGGTGTCGGCGAAGCCAAGGACGTTGGTCAACACCAGATCGATCGTGGATCGCTTGTCAGTGATGGTCTTCGCGGTGGTCGGCAGGTTGGTCAGAACCGACATGATGTCCGGGGCGGCGTCGGCGAACGCCTCGATCGTCTCCGTACCTGCGGTGATGTCCTGGCGCAGTTGGGGAGTCGCAGAATTGACAGTGCCCACGACCTTCTCCAGCTCGGTGATCGCCGTGCCCAGGCTGGCACCGCGTCCGTTGCCCAATGCCTGCGACAGGGCGCCGGTGATTGTGTTGAGCTTGTCGGGCTCGATCTGGCGTAGGACCGAGGTGAGGCGTTCGAACGTCGTGTTCGTCTCCACGGTGACGTCGTCGGTGTTGAGCACGGTGTCAGGGGCGATCGGCCGGCTCTCGGGTACGCGCGGTTCGTCGAAGTTGATGTACTTCGCCCCGAACACCGTGGAGGAGGTGATGGCGATGGAGGCGTTGGCGGGGATGTGGGCGGCCGCGTCGCTGTCGACGGCGATGACGATGCGCGCGGTGTCACCGGTCGCGGTGATGGTGCGGACCCGCCCGACGTCTAGGCCGCGGAACTTCACCTTCGCGCCGGGGTCGGTGAGCAGCCCTGCTCGTGTCGCGACGACGGTGACGGGGATGGTGCTGGTGAACGTGCCGTTGAACGACAACGCGGCGACGGTGACAACGGCCACGATGGCGGTGATCAGAGCCAGGGCGTAGAGCTTGAGGCGGTACCGGGTCATGTGACGCGCGCTCATCCGGAGAGGTGAAAGTTGCCGGTGACGCCGTAGACCGCGAGCGAGATCAACAGCGTGACGCTGACGACGACAATGAGTGATGTGCGCACGGCCCGGCCGACAGCGCGGCCGACGCCGTCGGGTCCACCCGAGGCGGTGAAGCCGTAGAACGTGTGCACGAGCATGACGGCCAAGCCCATCGCGATGGCCTGGAGGAACGACCACAGCAGGTCCACTGGCTGTAGGAATGTCGAGAAGTAGTGGTCGTAGAGTCCACCGGATTGCCCGTAGATGATGACGGTGGCGAACCTGCAGGCGAAGAACGACGCGATGACCGACATGGAGTAGAGCGGGATGATGACGATGGTGCCTGCGATGATCCGGGTGCTGATCAGGAACGGGATCGGTCGGATGCCCATGGTTTCGAGTGCGTCGATCTCTTCGCTGATCCGCATGGCGCCGAGTTGCGCGGTGGCGCCGGCGCCGATGGTGGCGGCGAGGCCGATTCCGGCGATGACGGGAGCGGCGACGCGGACGTTGACAAAGGCTGCGAGGAAGCCGGTGAGTGATTCGATGCCGATGTTGCCCAGGGAGCTGTAGCCCTGGATCGCGATCGTGCCACCGGTGAACAGAGTCAGGGTGGACACGATGATGACGGTTCCGCCGATGACCGCCAACGCTCCGGTGCCCATGCCGATCTCGGCCATCAGGCGGATCACGTCTTTGCGGTAGAGACGTAGGGCGGTGGGGATCGCGCGGATAGCGAGGACGAAGAACTCCATCTCCGCGCCGACGCGGTCGACCGCTGACGATGCACGGCGGAGTTCCCGGCGGGTCCGTGTGAGCTGATCGGATGCTGCGAGCACCATGTTCCTTTATCCCCCTGTGACTTTCACGCCGATGGCGGTGACGATGGTGTTGACGACGAACAGTCCGATGAAGGCGTAGACGACTGTCTCGTTGACGGCTTCTCCAACGCCTTTGGGTCCGCCGCGGGCGGTGAGTCCGCGGTAGCAGCCGACGAGGCCGGCGAGGATTCCGAACAGGCCGGCTTTGACCACGGCGATGGCGAGTTCGCCCAGCCCGGTCAGCAGCGTCAGGTTCGCGACGAAAGCGCCGGGGTTCGCGTGTTGGAAGAGCACCGAGAACGCGAACCCACCGACGATCCCGATGGTGCAGACCAGCCCGTTGAGCAGTACGGCCACGAATCCCGACGCCCATACCCGGGGAACCACGAGGCGCTTGACGGGGTCGACGCCCATCACTTCGAGGGCGGCGATCTCGTCGTGGATGGTCCGCGATCCGAGATCGGCACAGATTGCGGTGGCTCCGGCGCCGGCCACGATGAGAACCGTTACCAGCGGGCCGATCTGGGTGACGGTGCCGAACGCGGCGCTGGCACCGCTGAGGTCCGCCGCGCCGATCTCCTTGAGCAGGATGTTGAGGATGAAGGTCACCAGCACCGTGAACGGGATGGCCACGAGCACGGTCGGCAGAGTGGACACCCGTGCGATGAACCACGTCTGATCGATGAACTCGCGGAACTGGATCGGCCGTGCGAGGGAGTAGCGGAAGGTATCGAGGGTCATGGCGTAGAAGCCGCCCATGCCGTCGACCCCACCGCGGACTCGTCGCCGCGCGTTGCCGGAGATCGCCGCCAAACGCTGCGTCACGGCGGCGCCGCCGCCGCGCTGTTGGAGGTCGGTCATCGTCGCGGTCGCCGATCGGTCACGGTGGGCGGCCGGCGGACGCCGACCCTCAGGTAGAACACGTTACATTTCAGGTGCAATAATTATCACGCGTTTGATGTTTTTGATTCGTCGCGAGAGAGATGGGGTTCCGGCCGACGACGAACTGCGATGATGTGAGCAATGGAATCGGATAAAGCCGTCCCCACCGGAGGACGCCGGAACGTCAAACGTGGGCAGGAACGCGCGGATCGGACGCGCGATCTCGTGATCGCCGAGACCATCTCCTGCATCCGCGAGGAGGGGTTCGCCGCCGCGAGCACCCGGCGAATCATCGAACGGGCAGGCCTGACGTCAGGTGTCATCCAGTATCACTTCGGTACTCGTGACGGGTTGCTCACCGCGGTGGTCGATTTCGCGTTGGCGCGACTGGTCAGCTCCATCGGCGAGTTGACCACGTCCGTCGAGGGCGTCGACGACCCGGATCAGCGGCTGCGGACGTTGGCGCAGACGGCCTGGTCGACGTTCAACAGCCCGGCATCGATGGCGGCGCTGGAGATACTGATCGCGACCCGCTCGATACGGGACCGTCTCGATGTCGACAACCTCGAGGTACTCATCCCCGGGCTGGCCCGGATCAGCCAACTGGTCGGCGACTCCACCCACGCCACCGCGATCGGCAACCTGCTGTGGGCAGCGCCGGTCGGACTGATGGTGGCCGAGCTCGTCGTCCAGTTCCCTCCGCCTACGCAGCCAGAACAACACGCGTTCGCACAGCTGTTGATCGATCATCGCCACCGGGGACTACCCAGCTGATCCCGACCTGCTCATGCAGTGGCTGCGTGCGTCTACCCGTCTGTCCTGTAGTCGGCGACCGCAGAGGTATCGCCCCACTTCGCCGACGCTGCCGCCCACGGGTTCACCGGCTGGGACGGGTCGACGACGTCGGGGACGAAGCGACGTCGGGCGTTGGCCACCAGCGGCGCCACACACCGGAGTAGATGTCGCCGCCATCCCATCCTGGAGCTCAACACGGCCAGCACGTCCGGGAATGTCTGAGTCTGGAACCGCAAGGCGTGCTGCGCCTCCGACGTGTCCATCCAGTCCGTGGCGAACCACGCCCCGTCGTCGGTCGGGTCACCGAGGGCGGAGTCGGCGATGACCCCGGGCAGCCCCATCGCCGCGGACACTCGGTGTGCCACATCCTGATGCCGGATCCGGTGCGAGTCGTCCCCGCCGATCAAGAAGCACCTGCCCACCACGGGAGTTTCGGTGGCCGCGGCGAACGCCCGGGCAACGTCGCCCACTGACACCGTCTGCAATCGGCCGTCGCCGGGCAGCATCCGGTCGAAAGTGGTCAAGTCGCCGTTCGGCTGGAGGTTCGGGTGGTCGTCGAGAACCCCGCCGAGCCGCAGGATCAGCCACTGCGAGCGGGCATCACGCACGATCCGCTCGGCGATCGTCTTGTGGTGCCCGTAGACATCGACCGGCGACAGAGGGGTCGCCGGGGTCAGCAGATCGTCGGTGCTGTGGGGATTCCGCGGGCCGTAGACGGCGACGCTCGACGCCAGGATGAATCGGCAGCCGTCATCGACCTGGTCGGCCGCGGCAACGAGGTGGTCGGTCGCCATCACGTTCACGCGGTACGCCATCGCCGGGTTCGCATAGCAGAACGGGGGGATGATCGCGGCAAGGTGGATCACTGCGACCGGGTTCGCTCCTGAGACCAGCGCTGCGGCCGAGAACTGGTCGGCGAGGTCGGCCCAGACGAACTCGACGGAGCCAGGGCTCCGTCTTCCGCGTCGGGTGACAGTCGTTGCCGCTCTGCGATTGTCGACCGTGTCCAGATCGGTTGCGACCACGTGGCGTCCTCGCGAGAGGAGCTCGCTCACCACCGCTGTGCCGACGAGGCCGCATGCCCCGGTGACGACTACGCTGCCACTTGGCGTCTCGGTACTGTCGCTGGTGGTTGTCATGATTGCAGGGGCCGTTCTGTTGTGGCGACACCGGCGGAATGTCGCTGGTATTCGTCGCGGAGTAGTCGTTTGAGCACTTTGCCGGTCGCCGTACGCGGCATGCGGGCAGTTCTCATCTGAACCGCGGACGGGATCTTGTACTCCGGAAGGGTCGTCCGGGCGATCACCAGGACGTCCTCTACGTCGACAGTGATGCCATCTGCCGGGGAGACTGCGACAACAAGTCGTTCCCCCAGCCTGTCGTCGGGGACGCCGAACGCCGCGACCTCCTCGAACAGTCCAGAGGCGGCTATGACCGCCTCCACCTCGGCGCATGAGATGTTCTCACCGGCTGAGATGACGATGTCCTTCTTGCGGTCGACGATGTGGACCAGGTTGTACTCGTCGACATAGCCGACATCACCTGTGCGAAGCCATCCGTCGACAAACGCCTCGCGCGTCTCGGCGGGCCGACCTACATACTCGGACATGACTTGTCCGCCGCGAATTTCGAGCTCGCCGACCTCCCCGGTCTGGAGAACGGCGCCACCGTCGGTGACCCGGACATCCATGGTGGGGCTCATCGGACCCGACGTGGTCGGGATGGCGCGGAGGATCTGGCCGTTGGCAGTACAGACACTCCCCCCGACTTCTGTCATCCCCCATCCCGCGCTGCGTTGCGCATTCGGCAGACCGGTGGAGATCTTCGCCGTGACATTGGGCGGAGTCGCCTGCCCACCGGGGACCACGTTGATCAGCGAGCTCAGCGCAACGTCGCTACCGGGGACCGACAGCAGCTCGTCGACGGTCAGCGGCGGGCCGGCCATCAACGTCAGGCCGTTCTCTGAGATGAGCCGCACTGCCTCCTCCGGGGACCACCTCGGCATCGTGGCGATCACCCCGCCGGAATTCATCGTCACCATCAGCGCTGCGATTCCGGAGACGTGAAAGAGCGGGAAGACGAGCAGCGTTGACACGGTCGGCATCAGCGGCCTCATGTCGGCGATGGGGATGCTGTAGGTCCGGGAGGCGAACTCGAGATTGACGTCGGTCACGAAACGCATGTTGTGCACCACCGTCCCCATCGCACGGTGCGACAGCGCAACACCTTTGGCGCGTCCCGACGTGCCCGAGGTGAACAGGATCACGCTCGTCTCGTCCGGGTGCGCGGATGCCTGTGGGGCGTCCTCGACCGCTCGGTCGATGAGGTCGTCGATGGACCGGACGTCGGTGTCGGCCTGCCCGGCGTCCACGGTCACCAGACATGCGACCGTGCCGATGGTCTGCAGCTGGTCGATCCTCTTGCCGTCGGCGAGGACCACCGCGCAGGGCACGTCGGCGAGAGCGTCGCGAGTCTCGCTCACCGATGCGCGGCTGTTGAGCAGGACGGCCACGGCTCCGATCCTGATCGCGGCGAACAGGGCGACGAGGTAGTCGGCCCGGTTGAGCATCATGATCCCCACGCGGTCGGCGGCAGTGATTCCGAGCTCATGGTGGAGGCTCCACGCCAGCCGCCGGGAGCGGGCGAACACCTCGGAATAGGTGTACGACCCACCGTGGCCGATCGTCAGTGATCGTGGTCCGTGTCGGTCCTCGAAGTCGGAGACGATCGCGTCGAGCGTCGGTGACGCATGTCGGAAGTGTCGAACCGTTCCGCTGCCGTGCGGCGACGGGGTCTCGATCATCTCGTAGTCGGCGCCCGAACGGGTCAGGCCGTCGACGATGTCGTCGTATGCCGATGTGACCGCCGCTGGGTCCTCGTTGATTGTCGTCATGGGTTTCTTTTCAGTCCTGGCCCAGGTAGGCGCGTTCGAGCGGAGTCATGTCGGCCGCCAGCGAGGAGGCGTCGGCTTCGAGGACGATCTGTCCGTGCACGAGGACGACGGCTCGATCGGCCACGCTGAGCGCGAGGTGGACGTGTTGCTCGACGATGACGACGGCTGCCCCAGCGTCGGCCACCGACCGCAGGACCGGCAGGATCGACTCGACGACGATCGGCGCCAGACCCATGCTGAGTTCGTCGAGCAGAAGCACTTTCGGTGTCTGCACCAGGGCCCGCGCGATGGCAAGCATCTGCTGCTCACCTCCCGACAGGTCGCCCGCGGCGACCTTCATGCGCGACCGCAGCGCAGGAAAATGATCAATCGCATTGTCGATCAGTTCTTTCGACCGGTGACCTCTCCGCGGTGCCGCCAGCCGCAGGTTCTGCTCTGTGGTCAACCTACGGAACAGCGCGCGGTCGTCCGGCACCAGGACGAGGCCTGCCTGTACGGCTGCGCGTGCGTTCCCGGATCGAATCCGATGTCCGCCGACCGAGACGGAGCCGCCCTTGCGAGGGAGCAGGCCTGCCATGGTCGTCAGGCTGGTCGTCTTCCCGGATCCGTTGGGGCCCATGAGGGCGACGATCTCGCCTTCGGACACGGACAGGTCGAGGTCACGAACGCAAGGGCTGCCGGTTCCGTGGCCGGCCGTCATACCCTCGCAATGCAAAGCCGTCATGATGGCGCCCCTTCACCGACAGGTGCCGCCGACGGCTCAGAAAGCACGGTCGGCGGACCGGTCTCAGACGAGGCGAGGTGCGGTGTGCCGAGGTACGCCGCGATCACGTCCGGGTTCGAACGGACCTGCGCAGGTGTGCCGGCGGCGATGACGGCACCGAGGTCGAGGACGATGATCCGATCACATATGCCCATGACCAGGTCCATATCGTGATCGACGATCACGATGCTGACGTCCGACGACCGGGTCGCCCGCAGACGCTCACCAAGCCAACCGCTCTCGGTACTGTCCAGACCGGCTGCCGGCTCGTCGAGTAGGGCAACACGCGGACGCCCGACCAACACCCGAGCCACCGATACGAGTTGCCGTTGCCCCTGGGACAGATCGGCCGCATCCGTGTCGGCGAAGGCCTCGATTCCGAGTAGCCGCATCACTTCATCCACCTGCTCGTCGGTCTCGCCACGTGCGGATCGCGCACCGACGGTGATGTTCTCGGCCACCGAGAGATCCTCGTAGAGTTCGATGTTCTGGAACGTTCTCCCCAGGCCGGCCCGACTACGACGATGCGGAGCACGTCCACTGACGGCCTCGCCGTCCACCGCGACAACACCTGATGCCGTGACGAAGCCACCGAGGGCATCGATCAGTGTGGTCTTTCCCGCGCCGTTGGGACCGATGATCCCGACGATTTCTCCCTGGTACACCTCGAAGTTGACATCGTTCACTGCGGTGACTGCGCCATAGCGAACCGTGATGTTCTGCGCTGACAACACCACGTCGCGCGCCCCCGACTCGACGGCTTGGACGACCGGCACAATCGTCGCTGATGCCGCGGGCGCAAGCGGCGTGTGAGGTGTGGCGTGCCTGCGATGCAGAGTGATTCGATGCAGTAGACCCGCGAGCCCATCGGGTTGGGTCACGACGACGAAAACCAGCAGCAGCCCGCTGAGCAGTGAATAGTAGTCACCCGAGGACAGGTATCGATCACTGAGCAGATAGACCACGCCGCCCGGAGCCAAGACTCCGGCTAGAAGCGCCCCGGTCACTGAGGTCACTCCGGCGATGTAGGCCACGGCAAAGATGCCGAGGCCGATGAACACCCCGTAGCTCCCGGCTGTGGCGACGGTCTGCTGATACGCAAGGAGCGAGCCCCCGAGGCCGGCGATGAACGATGCGATCGCAAAGGCCGCCAGCTTGGTCACTCCCACGTTGATTCCCGACGCTGCTGCCGAGCGCTCGTTGGCGCGGACGGCAAGCATGGACGCTCCCAACCGGCTGCGCCGTAGGGTGACGACACCGCACGCGCAGGCCAGGAGAAAGATCAGGCACACGATTCCGAACGCGATGCGTGGATAGCCCTCGCCTGCGCCGATTCCCACGTCGAGACCGAACAGGGAAGGACTGGGGATCGGCGCCCCCTGTAGACCGCCGTTCAACGACGGGTTGGTGAACCACACCGCCTCGACGAACACCGCGAGCGCGAGAGTCGCCACCATCAGCGGCAGGCCGCGCACGCGCAGGGCCGGGAGTCCGATGACGACACCGATGATCATGGCGACGGCAGCCGCGAGGAGCGGTGCGACAGGAAACGGGATTCCGAGCCCGTCACCCAAGCGGCTCAGTGAGTAGGCGCCGGTGCCCGCCAGCGCGAGTTGCGCGAGCGACACCTGCCCGCCGTAGCCGGTGACCACCACCTGGGAGAGCGCGATGACTGCCGAGATCATCGTGATGATGACCGCCAGACGCATGCTCCTCGACGTGGCGAAGAGAGCGACCACCGCGACAACGACGCAAGCAATGGTCGGCAGCACCGGCCGACCGGGGCGGGGCGACTTGCCGAGGTCGTGTTGGATGACCGTCCCGCGGCCGGGCAGGGACCGACCCCGCAGGAGCAGAAACGCCAGGATGAGAACGAGTGGAACAGCCTCGGCCACGCCGGCATCGGGTAGCCAGCTCACCGAGACCTGGAGATTCGTGGCCTCGGACTGCAGCATGCCGATGGCCAGCCCCGCGCCGACGGTGAGGCCGATGCCGGAGAAGTTCCCCACCAGTGCGGCCGCGAGAGCAGGGACGATGAACAGGGTGTAGGCCACCGGGTTCAACGGCACGATCGGCGCGATGATGACACCGCCTACGCCGGCAACGGCGGACGACAACGCCCAGTTGACGATCGCGATCCGGTTCGGCGACAACCCTGTCACCACAGCACCTTTTTCAGATTCTGAAGCGGCTTCCGTCGCCAGCCCGAATCGCGAATAGCGAAGGCCGATTCCGGCGCACACGGCCAGTCCGATGACCACGGCGGCCAGCAGCAGTCGATCGGTCGGCACTGCGTTTCCGCCGATGGAGATCGTGTCCGTCTTGAACATCGGACCCACTGTGGGGGCGTCCGACCCCACCCGCAGCGCGATGAGCGCCTGCAGGACCAGCATCACGCCGATCGCGGCCACCGCCTTCGCCAATGCCGGCGCGGCGCGGAGCGGACCGAACACGACCAGATAGAGCACGACGCCGAGAAGAGCCGAGATGGCGACCGAGATCAGCAGCGCAGGGAAGATCGGCATCGGGCCACCGAGATCGATCGTCCCCGGGAGCCCCGGAATCGGATTGAGGAGATCACCCTGGCGGAGGAAGGCAAAGTTGTAGGCCGCGTACAGCGCAACTGCGCCCGTGGAGAAGTTGATGACCCCTGAGCTCTTGAAGGTCATCACCAGAGCGAGACCAAGCGCTGCGTATACCGCGCCGTTTCCGAGTCCGAGGACGAGAAACGCGAAATCCTGTGTCATGAATATGGTCGGTCGGGCGCCACGGATTTCCGCGCCGCCCGACCACTCCGATCAGTTGTTGACGGCGACTGTGTTCTCGAGGGTCGAATCCGACGTCACGTCGCTGACGAGGATTGCCTTGCTGCACAGCGCCCGCAGCTGCGGGACCGCACTCGAGTCGCAGGTGAACGCAATTCCCGGGGCCGCCGGAAGCGAGACGTTCTTCGCCCCGGAGAACGCCGTGATGAACGACTGTGCGGTGACGGGGTTCTGCAGCGACTTCCCGACCTCACCCAGCGCCATCACCGTCTGGTACCCCAGGTAGGCGATACCCGCCGGGTCGGTGTCGGGGGCGTAGCGCGCCATGATGCTGCGGTACAGCGTGACCGACGGATCGTCCGAACCCGTGTTCACCGTGGTGAAAGCCTTTGCACCGGCTATGGTCTGCGCTCCCACGGCCGCCACCACCGGCTTGTCGAGACACGCCGAGATCAGGTACTTCTTCACCTGTGGCGCCACGGTCTGCAAGGCCTTCAGGACACTGATGCACTGACGCTGATCACCGAGGATGGACACCGCACCCGGGTTCCCGGACAGGCCGGCGGTGATCTGCGGTGTCGGGTCGGCCGCGCTGGTCGGAATGCTCACGACGTCGAGGTCGACCCCTGCGCCCTTGAAGATGGGAGTGCCGAGCGCGCGGATGGACGCGGGCGCGTCGCCGGCGTCACCGACGAGCACCGTGACCTTCTTCAGCCCGGCTTTGGCGGCGGTGACCGCTTGCCCACTGAGCACCGAGATGACGCCGCCGGAGAGCATGAACGAGTTCGGGGAGACCATCTCGACCTGGGACACAGGCGCCTGAGACACGTACGGGATGCCTGCCCGGGTGATGATCGGAACCATCACCGCACCCTGACTGCTTGCCGGCGACACAACCACCGAGACCTTCTTCTCCACCATCTCGTTGGCACACTTCGTCGCCGACGCAGGCTCTTCCTGCTCCTTGCACACCGCGAGATCGATTTTGTGTCCGCCGATTCCGCCGCCGTTGTTGTTGAGGTAGTTCGCTGCGGCCTCGCCGCCTTCCCGGACCATCGCCAGGGAGACCGCCCCGCCCTCGGGCGTGATGTACCCGACCTTGATCGCTTCGCCGGTGGCCGCGTTCGACGGCAGCGAACTTGTCGATGCAGCGCTCGCATCGCTGCTGCTGCTCGTCGAATCGTCGGCACACGCGGCCACCCCACCAACTGCGAGCACCCCCGTCGCTCCGAGCACCAGGCACCTGCGTAGTGCGCTTCTGAGTGAAATCACGGTTGTCACCGAGGACCCCTTAACGTGGGAGCGGAACGCCCAAAAGCGTCCCTGAGCTGGCTAGATGGCTCTACTGTAGGTAATACAGTAGTGCTGAAGCGATACGGTAGCGTGTTACACGTCACGTGGGAAGGTTTCGCGAAAACGAGCCGCGTGAGTCGAGTGGTTTCGTCTACTTCAGGGAGTTCGATGGTCACCGCGAAGACGAGCGGGACCCCACGTGGTCGGTTGCCCAGAGGCACGTTGAGTGCAGACGACATCGTTGCTGCGGCCTTCGAGGTCGCGAACGAGAGCACCCTGGCGAATTTCAGCATGCCGGCACTCGCGAGTCACCTGGGCGTGGGCGTCACCAGCATCTACTGGCACTTTCGCAGGAAAGAAGAACTACTCGACGCGATGACCGAGTTCGCCACAGCCGAGTACCACCTGGCAACCCCGGTCATCCGCAGTGACAACTGGAAAGACGCTCTGCGCAAACACTTTCGCGCAATGCGCGCCACCTTCCAGTCCAATCCGGTACTGGTCGAACTGGTTCTGCTCCGCGACAGCACCAGCTTCCTGGACAGCTTGGCGGTGCACACGACCGCGCAGAAGTTGGACTCCACCGTGGGTGAGATGGTGGAGGCAGGCTTCAGCCCCGACGACGCAATGGACGTCTACCTGTCGCTGCTGGCCCACGTGTGCGGCTCGGCAATGATCGAGCACCAGGGCGTGTTCAGCCGGGAAGTACAAGACGAAACCAGTCGAGAATCGGCAGATGCACGCTCCGGTCCACTCTTTCGCGAGCTTGCCGAACGGGGACGGTATGTGCCTGACGTGGAGAACATGACCTTCGACTTCATCTTCAGCGCAATACTGAGCCACGCTGAGTCAACGTGTCTGGCCGAACCGCCAAACCCTTTGTGACCGTGCTCAAGTAAGCGTCGACTTCGGCAGCACACGATGCCGCCGCAACCCTGAACAAGTCGCAAACCCGCGCGGTTCGAGGCCGAACGCGAGCGCGCACGACCCGCGAGTGGTGGAACGTGGTCACACAGTTTCGACGAGACCCGTTTCGACGTCGTAGACCATGCCCGACACAGCGATACCCGCACCGAGTCGCGTCTCTGCCTTCAGAAGCTCCATGTCGCGTGTGACCGCTGCGCGCGGATCGGCGACATGGGTGTCGGCGACGTCGTCCTCAGCAACCCCGAAGTAGGCGGCCAGGGCAGGGGTGTCGTCGGCGATACGCGTGATCCCACAGTTGTTGTGCTGCATCACGATCAGCTGCCATCCTGCGCCGAGGTCGGCACCAGCCGCCTGGGTGACCGATCGCAGCATCGCAAGCTCGTCGAGAACCCCGGGCGTCACGCGCCCACCCACGTTGCGGATCACCGCGATCTCGCCGAGCTCGGCACCCAACAGCAATTCCGGGTCCACTCGCGGATCCACGCATCCGATGACGATCGTTTTCAGGACCGGCATCATCCGCAAACCCCGCGCGAAGGTATCGGCAGCGAAGGACTTGTTGCGGGTCGTCAGTGTCTCGTGCACGTCCATGGTCGAGCCTCTCGTCGGGTGAGTCCAATTTGTGGACTCAGTAGGAGGTACGCTACACGAGTGAGTCCAGAATCAATACCGAGTCCACGGGAGTGCTCGATGTCCGACGCGCTTGCCCTCATCGGCGAGCGCCACACCTTGCCCCTGCTGCGCGAACTCGCCTACGGCTACCACCGGTTCTCCGAGCTGGTCACGCTGACCGGTGCGCCACGCACGCTGCTCGCCTCCCGTCTGCGCAAGCTCGAAGAGGTTGGGGTCATCTCGAAGACGCCCTACAGCGAGCACCCGCCGCGCCACGAGTACCACCTGACCGATGCCGGTGCCGATCTGATCCCGGTGATGCTGATGCTCAAGGAATGGGGTGAGCGGCACTCGGGTGACGACATCCCCAAAGCAATCTTCCGACACTCGTGCGGCCACGAACTGCACCCCGCAACGGTGTGCGCCGCATGCCTGATCGAACTTCGACCCGGCGAATTCGAGGTCGTCGGAGGCACCCACCCACCGGTCCTACGCCCCGGCTGACCTACGCCTCCGCTGAGCTCGGCGACCCCATCAGCGGCTCCACGGCGGAGCGGATCTCAGGCGCCGGGTTTGCGGGTGTCGACGAAAAAGACCGGCCGGAGGACACGCCCCTCGAGAACGCTCCAGGAACAGCTGTGGACGGATCCTCAGTCGGGGTCTTCGTCGTTGGCGAGGATGTTTTCGATGGAGTGGGCGGTGTCGCGGCGGGTGACGAGTTGGCCGATCAACCTGTGGTTCCCGGTGATCGGGGTTTTCAGCGCTCCCTTCCCGACACTGTCACTCCACAGCGCTCACCGAATGACCACGACTGCCTTCGATCGAAAACAGAACCGCCGCGTCCCTCGGAACCAGCAATTTCATACAGTGTCGATCCGTACGTGTGTTAAGTAAAGGGTCGAACCGACGGCTGAACCCTTACGAATTTCAACAGGACGGTGGAGACGATGGGGACGACGTACCGCGACTACCTCTGGTTTCACAATGATGACCAATTTGGTGGTTGGTGTTCGAACGGGCATGTCGTCAGCCTCATTCGAGACGCCACCGCAGCGGCTGTGCTCGAGGACCTCCGCGCCTACGGCGGTAGACGGTCCGGAACGGGGTTCACCGAGTTCAGCAAGCGGGCATTCGAGTTCGAGCTACTCGATCTGAGGCCCACGATGTCCGACGCCGTCCAGACGGTCGGGGTCGCCGAACTCGATGACGGCTGGGTGTTGTTGGTCCAGCAGAACAGCGATTACGTGGGCATCAGCGATGAGCTGTTCGCCCCTGTGATCAAGCGCCACGAGGTCGTCAGCCACTACAGCAACGTCAACGCCGTCTCTCGATTCGTCTGGTGGAAAGACGGAACGCAACAGGTTTCTTTCGAGCCCATGTTTCCCTCCTGGGACCTCGACCCGGACCGCGCAACGCCATCGCCCGGAGCAGCTGTCGTACGCGACCTCATCACCGAGGTCGGAGGTATCGATCTCGAAGAGACCGAAGAACCCCGATCCGAGTTCTTTCACATCGAAGGTTCTTTCGCCCTCGCCGAACGTCTCACGGGAATCGCCGTCGACAAGCACCTGCTCGAAACCGCCGAATTCACGGTCGCTCTCGTTCCCACGACATCAGAGCCGCAGGCGCAGTACGCGCACGAGCTACCCCCACGAGTACCGCTACTGGGTGCAGACGCAACCTGGCAGGACGTATATCAGCTCTATCGCTCGTCCGCCGAGGCAACCGTGCACGCCACCATGGTTCTTTCGACCAACCAGAGCGGCTCGGATGAACATCAGCAGGTCGAGTTCTGGTACTCGCCGCACGCAGGCACGCGTCAGGTTGATGCGCACGGACTGCTCTCGGTGGACGGTCCCGACGGTCACTGGGACCGTGGCCCCTACGTCCCCGATACACAGCCGGACCGTCTCCTCATGATTCACCGCCGCTGGGGTGACCAGACCCCGTTCCGCCTCCTCATCGACCCCGCGAATCCGGGCACCCCTGTCGACGTCAACGGCCGCCGCGCTTGGGAATTCGTGTTCCCACCCGAATTCTTCGGCGGCCCGATCGCGGTGGCCTTCGACGCCCACACGGGCGTGGCCCTTCGCGCCGAAACCAACAACAGAACAGAGGAACTCGTCAACCCCAACCTCGACGACCAGTTCGACGAGGACCTCTTCACGCTGCCCGACTAGGCGCAGCTGACGGCATCGAGAAGCCCGTGATCAATGACTGCCACAACCGCTTTCACCAGATTGCGGATGTGCTGACGCGAGCCGAGCCACCACGACAACGCCGAGCCGGCAATCAACATCATTGCCTTCGTGGCGGCGTCACGGGTAGCGCAAGGGTGACGGTGAGTCCGCCCTCCGTGCGAGCGACAAGCGTCACGATGCCGTCGTGGGCACGAGCGATGGCGTCGACAATGGCCAGGCCCAGCCCGTGCCCCGTCCCGCGACGGGCGGTGCGTCCGATTCCGCGGACGAATGGTTCGAGAAGTGAGGCGGTCTTGTCAGGGGGGATGGGGGCTCCGGTGTTGGCGACAACGACGTACGTGTGAGCGTCATCGGCCCAGGTCCGCACATGGATACTGCCACCACGGGCAAGGTTGTGCTGGAGGGCGTTTCGCACCATGTTGTCGACGGCTTGGCGCACCAGCGTGGCGTCGCCGGTCGTCATGGCCGGCTGCACATCGGTGACAATGGTGATGTGTGAGCGCCGCGCCTCGTCGGCCCGCGAATTGATCACTCGCGCAACGACGGCGGTGAGATCAATGGGGTCCCGAGGGACTGTCGTGGCTTCGGCCGCGGCGAGGGCGAGGAGTGCCTCGGCGATCGCGATGTTGTCATGGTTGACCTCAGCGATCCGCTCGATCAGCGATCGCAGCTGGGCGGCGTCCGTGTTCGGATCGGCCAACGCCACCTCGATCATCGTCTTGGTCGTCGACAACGGGGTGCGCAGCTCGTGAGAGGCGTTGGCCGCGAAGCGACGTTGGGACTCGAAGCTGCGCTCGAGAGACTCGAGCATCCGGTCGAAGGTTGCTGCCAGACGATGGACCTCGTCGTCTGGACCGTGGAGCCCGATGCGGTGGTCGAGTGCACCGGTCGCGGCCCTGGTGGCGGCCGCGTTGATGGTCCTGAGCGGCTTGATGATGCGCGCTGCCACCAGCCATCCGACGGTTCCGGACAGCACGGCCAGCACGGCCAGAGCGATCGAGGACGCGATGAGGAGGTCCTGCAACAACTCATTGAGTGTCGAGACCGAATCCGGGGAGCTCGCTTCACCCGCGGTCGCTGTGGCGCCTGGCTCGGTGGGAGCCATGTCGGACAGGGCATACGTCGGGACGTAACGCATGTAGAGGTAGACGATCGCGATCAGGACCGCCCCGCACCCCATCACCAGGCCGGCGTAGCTGACTGTCAGCCGTCCTCGGATGGTCAGACGCGACGACACTCGCCGGGAGCCGCGACACGACGCCTGCTCGAACACGGTCATCTCACGTCCCGAACCGGTAGCCGGCACCGGTGACGGTCTGGATCAGCTGCGGGTCACCGAGCCTGCGCCGCAGGGTGGAGACGGTGACCCGGATGGAATTGGTGAATGGGTCAGCGTTGGCGTCCCACGCCCGCTCCAGCAACGACTCAGCACTCACCACCCCGCCGTCGTCGGACATCAGGATCTGCAGCACCGCGAACTCCTTCCGCGACAACTGCACAGGCTGATCGCTCCGATGGACCTCGCGGCGAAACGGATCGAGTCTCACGCCGTGGGCCTCGATGACCGGCGGTCGAGCCGGCTGCGTCCGGCGCTCCAGAGCACGTAGCCGAGCCACGAGCTCGCGGAACTCGAACGGTTTGGGCAGGTAGTCATCAGCGCCGAGCTCGAAACCCGTCACACGGTCGTCGAGCGCACCCGCGGCGGTCAGCATCAACACGCGAGTTGCGGGATGTTCGGCCGCCAGGCGCGCGCACACGTCGTCACCGTGCACGCCGGGCAAGTCCCGGTCGAGAACCACGACGTCGTAGCGGGCGTCGAGCACAGCCTCCAGGGCGACCTCACCGTCGTAGACCACGTCGACGGCCATGGTCTCGCGGCGCAGCCCGTCTGCGATCGCGTCGGCCAGATAGGGCTCGTCTTCGACGACCAGCACTCGCATCTGCAGTCTCCGGTTCTTTTGTCTCGACGTTGTCAGGATGGGAAATCGACCGAGTCGGCCGCTCCGGCTTCGGGACTCGCGTCTCCGACACCGGAACGGCCACAGCGACGGTCAGACGTCACCCGTGACGGGGCCGTCCAGACCGACGTCGACCCGCGGGAAGTCCGGCCACGGGTCGTCGGTACCGGGCGCGTCGACGTCACCGCGACCCGGTCCGTCCTGAGCGACAGGCTCGAACGGCTCGACCGCCGCTCCGACCTCGGTGCCCGGCGCATCGACATCGTCGACACCCGCTGCGTCAGTGTCGGCAGGCTGCATAGTCGCGTGCTGAGCTGGCCGGTCCGCCCGGGTGGGCGCGTGATCGGTCGCCATGGCGGTGCCGGCACCGGCGGTGGCGAGGGCCGCCGCAGCCATGACGAGGACGAGAGAGCGCTTGATCTTCATGATGTGTTCCCTTCCGCGAGCCCAACGATTGGGCCCGTAACTACAGTCAACCGAGGACGGTGTTGCGAGACCGTAAAGATCGGCCTGCACCGTCGGTGTTGTTTCACAACAGTTTTGGGGGTTCGGACTCGTCACGCTTGCCCACTGGCCGTCGACGCAACCGCACGACCGAGGCCTGGTGCATCACCCGTTCCAGGGGGCCTCTGTCGAACACACGCAGCCAGCAGGTCGCAAACACCATCGAGGCCCCGATGAAGGCAACCAGTATCCATCCGGCCGGCGTGCTCGCATCCGATCCGAGACAGTTGATGGCAATGACGTGGGCTGTGTAGATCGTCAGCGACATCGCCCCTACAGCAGCGACCGGCCAGGTGAGCCTGGGGAATCGTGTTGAAAGCCAGACAGCGATACCCAGCACCAGCAATGCGGTGCCGATCCCGCCGACGATCTCGAAGAAGGTCCCGGAGTGAGGGTCGGCGCCGAACAGACCGCGCCACCCGGGGGTGAATTTGTCGAGCACGGCCGGATCGAGCATGGACAGGTCAACGGTCTGATCCTTGGCACTTGCCTCCAGGTTCTTCCAGGATTCGACCAGGCCGTCGGTGTCGGTCGCCGGAATGACCAGGGTGGCCAGGGCAGCTCCGGCGTAACCCACAACCATCAGCGCCACCCCGGCAGCCGCGAGGAGTCCAGCACGGAGTCGGTTGATTCCGAATCTGGCGATCGCGACGCCGACCAGCAAGAAGGGCAGCCAGGTGATCGTCGGGTACACGCCTGTCAGGATCAGTTTCGTGATTCCCTCGGAGGACAGCCGATCGATCGGGTCCAGCGAGTCGATCCGCATCAGCACGTCTGACACCGTCATCGATCCTCGCGTGAGAAGAACGATCATCGGGCCGATGACCGCCATCCCGGCAGCCGCCAGCAGGAGCGTTCGTGGTCGCATCCTGAGAAACGGGATCGTGAACACAAAAAAGACGCCGTAATAGGCCAGAATTACCGCGACCGGTGTCCCGTAGGCCACCAGCCCGGTGCCCAACGCGATAAGCAGTGCGGCGCGAATAAGGATTCGGCGAAGCGCTTTTCGATGGTCGCGTCCTGTCCGGATGGCACTACCCCCGGTCATCAGCGCCAGCGACACGCCTGCCAGCGTCGCGAAGAGAATCGACGAGCGTCCCTGTGCAGCCTGCATCACCTCACCCACGATGCTGCCGTCGTCGGCGGGAGGACCGACGTGTACCGCGAACATGCCGAACATCGCGATGCCGCGGGCGAGATCTATCCCGCGGTTCCTCTTGGGCTCTTCGGCGGCGACGGACGTGGCCGGATTGTCTGTCGACGTGGCGTTCTCGACCTGTGGTGTCGTCATTGTTCCTTCGTGTCCATCCCGCGTGATCGCACACAAGGATGCGAATGTCTTCGGTCTCCCCGACGAGTGACGTCGGAGCCCGACTTACCTTGGGCCAGCCTGATCGGTCGCGGCCCTTGCCGGTATCCGCCAACCGGCCAGAGTGATTCGCCGACTGTCTGGAGTTCGTGCGTTGGTGTACAGAGTTGGGTTCGCGCAAAGCCGCCGTGAAGATCGAACGCCAGCCACATGGTTGGCCAGAGCAGCCACATGACCGATACCCACTCGGCCATGAACGCACCACAGTGGTGTCGAGCACCATCACACATGGAGGTTGATCTATATGCCCGTCACGAATGTCTCTGCTGCGGTGACCCCGAAGCGCTCGCCGGCGCGTCGGCGGCGCGAAAGTGGGTTCGGAGCATGAGCCTGCCATCGATCCCCAGAAGCAAAAAAGTTCCCGTCCTGCGGTGTGACTTCTCCGATGACACGCGCTGGAAGGAAACGTGGAAGCTCATCGTTGCGGCCACCGAAGACGGCTTCCAGAAGTCGGTCACGAAAATCGAGGACCGGGACTTCACCGGATTGGATACGTCCGCATTCCTCGAACTGGTGCGCCAATTGCCGAAGTCCTTTCCACATCCGCTCGTGTTCTTCGCCGACGCGACCACCATGTCCGATCCTGAGCACACCCTGTTCGTGGCCTGGGCATGGAAAGACGAGTACGAGGGCCAGTTCATGCGCTGCTTGCCGAGTGATGTACTCGCCATCGAGAACAACGTCATCGACAACATGCCCTGGGAAGAGTTCCACGACGCGGTCGGAGACGACGGCGTCAGCCGAACCGACTGACCATCAGCACATCCTGGACACGAGAGGACAAAGTCACATGACTCGACGCTTACCCGACGGGGATTCCCTGTTGATTCGCACCGACTTCTCCGACGATGCGCTCTGGCGTGACGTCGTCGACATCGTTTCGCAGCCGCAGACCGATGACGGAGAGGTCTACGTCGCGGAACTGACACTGGTGGACGACCGGGCGTTTGATCGAATCACTCTGAAAGAGTTGGTCGCCGAGATCGCCACATCACCACGTTCGTACGTCTTCGTCGTCGACTCCGACGCGATCGCCGATCCCGAGCACTCGGTCCTCGCAGTGGACACCTCCGGAGACTCCGGCGATCACCCGACTTTCCGGGTGCATCCGTCGCAGATGCCGACGGTGGAGAGCAATCTGTCCATCGACAACATGGATTTCGAGGAGTTCTCGTCCGCGGTGGCCGCGGACGGAGTGTTTCGTGGATTCGAATACGAGTAAACGCAGCTCAATCCCCGCGTCAGGCGGCGGGGGCCGTTCCGCCAAGCATCGTCGACCGGACCCACCGTTCAACCGGGCGCGTGCCACGACGCTGGGCCGAACGGCAGTCGCGTTGGCCGCGTGTGGGGTGTTGGCAGCGACCGGGCTGGCGTGGTCAGGGGCGCAGACGGTGCAGAACGCCTTCCATACGTCCGATGCGTTGGACGGGGCGCCGCGCTCGACCGGCGCCGCGGAGAACATCCTGCTCATCGGCCTCGACTCCCGCAAAGACCGCAACGGAAACGACCTCCCGCCCGACGTCCTCGCGCAGCTCCACGCCGGCGACGGACAGGAGGGCGGATACAACACGAACACCCTGATCCTCGTCCACGTCCCCGCCGACGGGAAAAACATCACCGCCTTCTCCATCCCGCGCGACGACTACGTGCCCGTCGTC
>NZ_JAMTCJ010000002.1 GCF_024171815.1 Williamsia maris
GCCCTGACCGGGGTACCGATCGACCGGTTCGCCGAGGTCAGTCTCGTGGGGTTCTACGACATCACCAAAGCCTTGGGCGGGGTGCAGGTCTGCCTCAACCATGCCGTCTCCGACAGCTATTCCGGTGCCCACTTCGCCGCGGGCGTGCACACCCTGAACGCAGCCCAGGCACTGGCGTTCGTCCGACAACGCCACGGCCTCGACAACGGCGACCTCGACCGCACCCACCGCCAACAGGCATTCCTGCTCTCGGTCACCCACGCCCTGTCCTCATCGGGGGTGTTCGGCGACCTGAACAAACTCGACGCCCTCGTCACGGTGGCCCAACGCGACATCACCCTGTCGGCGGGATGGAACGTCGTGGATTACGCCCACCGCATCGGCGACATCAACGGCCAGAGCACGCGGTTCACCACACTGCCGGTCCAGCGGTACGACACCATCGACGGCCAGGACGTCAACATCATCGACCCCACCGCCATCAGAACCCAGGTCCAGACCGCGTTCGGCCTCATCCCGCCCGCGCCAGTGGCGCCTGGCCTCCGCCGTCGCCCCGGCGCGGGCGAGCCCCGGGCGGTGCCGGCCCCGAATCACGGTCCGCCGGTGCTCAGCTCACCGGGCGGGGTCCCCTGCGTCAACTGAATACTTCGCGCATGGTGCGGGCCCGCCGAGTGGCTGGGGACAACAGCCACCTGACCGATACCGCCTCGACGCGGGACGCGTCAGTGTCGTAGTAGGCGCATCGACTCCGAGCCGACATTCGACGGAGTGGGCGCTGACCGACCCACGATGTAGGAAAGTTGGATCCCATGTTCAGACGCAGTTTTTCGCTCAGCTCCACGTTGACCGCAACGAAGAATCTGTCTGTCGGACTGGCGTGCGCCGGGGTCTTCGTGTTCGTCGGCTCGTACACGATCACCCCGTCGTTGCCGGCCACGCACAATACTTCTGCGGTGACGACGGACGAGGCGGCCACGGCAACCTCGACGGTGTCTGCCGCTACGACTCCGCCGGATTCCCTGTCCGCCGCCCCGATCGCACGGTGAGCAGTTATTCCGTCAGGACCGCATGGGCCATGCGCAATGTCGGCTCGCGTCATCATCATCTACACCAAATCACCTTTTGCGGCAGCTCGACATGATGGTTTTCGACATGGTGATCATTGATGCTCGATCGGGCCACTGCCGGTAACTGTGAGGTGGGTAGGGGTCACTTGCCGGCGTTGCGCGCCGGACCGCTGGACAACCACGGCAGAACATTACGGAAGACCGCGGCGGCGAAACTCCAGTTATGGCGACCTGGTTGATAGAGGGTGGTCACCGACACACCGCCACGTTGGGCGGCAGTCGCCAGCGCGGTGACGCTCTTGCTTTCCGGGGCGCTCGCGCATGGGCGTTGTGTGCATGCCGCAGCGAGCAGCGCCTTCACGTGGCGAAAGCGCGGGGCCGTGGCGGCACCTGAGAAGATCGCTACGGGGTCGTGGCTCGCCAATTCTGAATACTTGCCGCCGTACAGACCGCGGACAGTTGCGGCGGTGTTGCCGCCACTGTTGGGTGCCCGGTCGGGTGAGATGGCCACGAAGCGCTCGAACAGGTGCGGGTGGCGTGCGGCCAAGGTGATCGCGCAGGTCCCGCCCATCGACCACCCGACCGGGACGAACCGTAACGGCCCGGTGGCCCCGGTGGCCCCGAGGGCGCTGTGGAGCCGCTGTGGGACGCCGGCGACGATGTGTGTTTCCGCTTGCCCTCGTGGGCCGTTCACGCACTCGGTGTCATTCGACAGCCCGCCGGTGGTGTCGACGAAGACCATGATCGGCGCTCGGCCGCCGTGGGTGCGCGCGTAGTTGTTCGCCGTGTCTATGGCCCCGCCGCTGACGATCCAGTCCCGAGGCGTGTTGATGACGCCACCCATCATGAGGAACACGTCGGTGGGTCCGGTTCCGTCGGCGAACCATGCCGGTGGAACGTAGACGTACTCGGTTCGTGCCGCGAACGGGTCTTGGGAGCTACGCGGTAGTACGAAGGTCACTCCCTGGGAGAGAACCGAGGCGCGCTGTTTCATTGCGTGCACTCGCACCAGAGATGTCTCGTGAACGGGACCTTTACCCACAGCCACGTCCACTGCGCTGCCGACGGTCGGGAGGTAGTGCACCCAGACGTTTCCCATGAGCGCCACGCCCAGCACGGCCACGGCGACCGATCCGGCGAGCGCGCCCCGACTGATCCAGCGCACCGACCGCCACAATCCGATTGATGCGAACACAATCACTACAGCTTCTACGACCGAGACCCACAGCCAGGCCGGTGCGGTGAAGGGGTCGAGTCCCTGATGGGCGAGCCAGGTCATGGTGGCCCCGACAGCAGTCGCCGCCACCCCCAGAGCCAGGGGCGCGCAACGGAGCAGCGTACGAAGCGAACAGGACCTGACCACCACTGTGACCCCTACCAGGGCCGGGAGGGTCAGAACAACACACAGGAGGACGGGGTGGAACAGGCTCATTGATCTCGCGTCGTCGAACATGGTTTCTCCCGGCCTCGCGCAACCCTCGTTTCGTCTTCATTGACGGTGTCACCGGGAGGTTCCACCGCGTATCGGCCAGGTGGCTGCAATGAGTCGCCAGGTGGCTGGAAAGGCGCTGATCAGGTACCGGAGACTGTCGGGCGAGTCCTAGGGTGGCAAGCATGCGAACCGACCCGAGCGACGACGCCCCGATCCGGGTGGTCATCGTCGATGACGAGGCCATGATCCGGTCCGGCTTCGAGTTGATTCTCGAGACCGCCTCCGATATCGAGGTCGTGGGCACCGCCGACGGGGTCCACGCAGTCGGTCTGCTCATCGAAACCCGGCCCGATGTTGTTCTCCTCGACATCCGGATGCCCGGCACCAGCGGCATCGAGGTACTCAAAGCGACACGCACGATGCCGAATGCTCCTGCGGTGGCGATGATGACGACGTTCGATTCCGACGAACACATCAGCGCGGCGATGTCATTCGGGGCAGCGGGGTTCCTGGTCAAGGACACCGACCCCGCCGACCTGGCCGAGCACATCCGCACCCTCGCCGCCGGCGGCATCGTGCTGTCTCCGCAGGTCAGCAAGACCATCATCACCGGCTACGTCGGCAACCCCGCCGATGCCACCGCACTCGGACTGGTGGCCGGCCTGACCGTCCGGGAGAAATCGGTCCTACGACTGCTCTCGCAAGGCAAGTCGAACAACGAGATCGGCACCACCCTACACCTGAGCGTCGGAACCATCAAAGCCCATGTCAGCTCCATTCTGGACAAGCTCCAGGTTCCGACCCGCGTGGAGGCCGCGCTCATCGCCGAGCGCGCCGGACTCAACAAACCCTCATGACGTTCACCCGACCCCACCCCGCCGTGATCACGGCGGTCATCGACGTCGCGGTGATTGGCGCGTCACTCGCTGACGGCCTGCTGACCGTTGTCGATGGCGGCAGCGCGGCGGCAATAGCCTGTGCTGTCATCGCGTCGGCTGGACTGCTGGTTCGCCGTCGATTCCCGATCGTGGCGTTCGCACTCACGTTGCCCGGCCTGTTCCTGTCGGCGACCGTCGTCGCCGCTGCGGTCGCGACGTGTTCGGTTGCGCGACGCACACCTCGTCTCGGCGTGGTTGGTGTCGTCGCTGCGGTGGTCTTCGTGGGCAACTTCTCCTACATCGGAAACGCCTCTGTCAGTTCGCTTCTGGTCAACCTGACCTACAGCACGATCATGGCGCTGGGGCCGGTCGCCCTGGGGCGGCTGATGCGCGTGCGCGTCGAGCTGTCCGACAAGATCGAGGCCCTCAACGCAGCGCGCCAACACGAGGCGGACGCGGTGGCCGAGCACGTCTTGAGCCAGGAACGGGCACGGCTGGCCAGGGAGATGCACGACGTCGTGTCGCACCAGGTCAGCCTGATCGCCGTCCAGGCAGGGGTACTGCGGGTGCGCAGTGATGACGACGCGGTGACCGCGGGGGCGGAGAAGATCCGCTCGTTGGCCGTCGAGACCCTCGACGAGTTGCGTCAGATGGTCAGCGTGTTGCGCGCGGCCGGCGGTCTCGGCGAGGGAACTCGTCCGCAGCCCACCGGCCAGGACATCGACACCCTGATCGCCGAGAGCGGGATCTCGATCCGTCATGAGATCGCACTGCCGACCACCTTGTCCGCGGCCGCTCAACGGGCGGTGTTCCGCACCATCCAGGAAGCACTGACCAACGTCCGCAAACATGCCCCCGGCGCCACCGTCACGATCGCGACGACCACCACGAACGGCGTTCTGCGTTTAGCCATCACCAACAGTTCGACCACCAGCGCCCCGTTGGGTCTGCCCTCGGCAGGGCATGGCCTGATCGGCCTGACCGAACGCGCCGAACACCTCGGCGGAACCCTCACCGCTGCCCCCACCGGAACTGGCGGCTTCCGCATCGAACTGGCCATCCCGGCCTGAAACCAACCGCACTCGAACACCGCTCGACACCACCAACACCAGGCACCACTGATAACGGAGAACCCACATGACCGCCCGCAGCCGCATCAGAATCCATGCTTTGAACTCGAAGCGCGTACGCGTGCTGGCCGCATCGTCGCTGGCCGTACTGGCGCTGGTGGCGGGGTGTACACCCGCGTTCGATCCGCCCAAAGACAATCTGCCACTGGCACTGATCTACAACGGCCCACAGGGGTGCGACGACTGCGCACCCACCATCGCGAAAGTCCTGCAGAACGCACCACACCCGTTCCGAACGAAGTATGTCGGTCCCGGCACCGGTACCGATCTCACCGCGGCCACCCTGGCCACGGCATCGCTCTACGTCCAACCCGGCGGCGGGCAAGACCTCCAGGCCACCTTCAACGACCTGGAGGACGTGTCGAACGATCTGCGAGCGTGGGTCCGCGACGGCGGTAGCTACCTCGGGCTGTGCTTCGGTGGTTACCTCGCCGGCAAGGGCCCGGGATTCGATCTACTCCCGGTCGAGATACGCGGATACACCGACACCGCCGGCGCCACCGTCCACGACGACCGCAACACCATCATCGACGTCACCTACCGCGGCCAGCAGCGCCACATGTTCTTCCAGGACGGCCCCGCGTTCACCGTCGCCCCTAACTCCCCCGGCGTCGACGTGCTGGCGACGTACTCCAACGGCACAGCCGCAGCCCTCGTCGCCCCCTTCGGCAAAGGAAAGGTCGGGGTCAGTGGCCCGCACCCCGAAGCCGAACAGGACTGGTACGACAACGCCGACATCGAGAACCCCGACGGCGTACGACCCGACATCGCCTACGACCTCATCGAGACCACCACCCGCCGCTAGACCCGCAGAACTCCGACGAAGAAGGGACGGGCCATGCCCAAGAACGACCGCCACGACGACGACACCGACGCATTCCTCCGCGCCCGCGGGTGGCACTCGCGCCGCCACCACGGCGAAACGAACGGCTACCGAGCGCACTACGACGCATGGGGGTGGGGAGGCGGCTATCCAGGCGGCATCATGATCATCTGCCTGGGCGGCAATCGATACGAGGTGGGATGGAAGACCGACAGCACATACGAACCCGTCGTCGAGGAAGTCCTCGGAGCAGAATCCATACGCAACAGAGCAGTCCAGCTCGAGCAACTCGACGACGTCATGCCGACGTGAGACCGTCTCCTGTGTCGCCGATTCGGTGGCCCGGGGCGTGTTGCCGGTCTGTGCGTTGTGACAATCGGAGGTAGATCCAGATGTTCGCCGCATCGTTGCTGTGTTGCGTCGGCAGTATCGCAGTGTGGTCGCTTGTCGCTGCGAGACTCGATTCGTGGCGGGTCTCCCCGGCGTTGACCCTGGCCGTGTTCGGTGTTGTTGTCGGCCTGTTGGTCCGACCACAGATCTCGGAAGTCCTCAACTACCACGTCACCGAGCAGATCGTCGAGCTCGTCCTGGCCACCCTGTTGTTCTCCGACGCGATCGCGGTGAAGGGAAAGATGCTGGGCGACAGCCCGTCGGTGTCGGCGCGGTTGCTGTTCATCGCGCTGCCGCTGTCGCTGCTGTTGGCTGCTGGGGTGGCCTGGGCCATTCTTCCACCCGACTCCCTCGCCCTGGCCTTGCTCGTGGCGTGCGTGGTGATGCCCAGCGACATCTCACCCGCCCCGAACATTCTGGCCGACAATCGGATTCCCGCTCGGGTGCGCTCCGCACTGAACGTCGAGAGCGGGTACAACGATGGAATTGTCGCGCCGGTGTTCGCAGTAGCGCTCGCTGCCGTCATCGCCGCATCGGGCAAGTCCGGTTCATCGATCGTGAGTGAGGCGTTCGAGGCCGCCGCCATCGCCGTCGCGGTGGGCGTCGCCGCAGGCGCCGGATACGGGTTGGCCGCACGCTGGTCCCGCGCACGGGCATTCAGCGACGACACCGCGATCCGGATCGGAATGCTCGCCGTGCCGTTGGCGACGTACTCATTGGCCGTCCTGTTCAAGGGAAACGGCTTCGTCGCCGCATTCGTCGCCGGGGTCGTCGTGCACCTTTGCCTGCGGGCGGATGCTGAGCGCTACACCAGCCTCACCAAAGATGTCGTCGAGTCGACGTCGCTGGCATTGTGGTTCGTCTTCGGCGTGGTCGCCGCGTACGTCGTCTACGTCGGCGTCGAATGGCAAGCGGTTGTCATCGCGGTGGCCGCACTGACCGTGATCCGCGCCATTCCGGTGGCGCTCGCCCTGGTGGGGTCACGCGCCGACCGTGCCGAGCGACTGGCGCTGTCGAGCCTCGGTCCGCGCGGGATCACGACGTTGGTCTTCGGGCTCCTCGCGTTCAACGCGATCGAGGATGACACCGCGATTTTCGTACTGCAGATCATGATCGTCACCGTGGCGCTGAGTCTCGTCATGCACGGGTTCGGCGCCTCGAGCATCGCGGGCCGAATCTTCGCCCGCCGCACAGCGACACCGGACCACCAGAGCTGAGCCCAACACTTCACCCGACCGACGACGGCCTGTCGCCGGCGAGATCGCACACCGTCACCAGGGTGAGTGGCACTGCCACCCAGGCAATCACAGACAACCACCCCATATCGCTGATCGTTCCGACAGCGTAGAGCGTCAACGCCACCACCGTCGCGGCGACCAGCACACCTCGATATCTCGTCCGCATCGTCGACGACCACCGCTCCGACATGATCCCGACGAGCGCCACGGCCACCAGTGCAGCTTTGACGCCGTCGAGGTCATGAAACGCAGCTGCGATCGCCTGATCGCCGTACACTCCTGGCCTGGTGCAGATCAGCACCGCACCAAATCCCAACTGCACCACGGACACCCCACAGGCGCCGATCCCCGCCGACACAACGGAGAACCGGGTGCCGGCCGACCGCAACCGAAGCACCGTCGGAGCTGCGGCAATCAGACACAACGCCGGCGCCACCACTCCGAGCAGCACGAAGTGGACCACACCCGCGATCGGATGCGCTCGCAGGTCTACCAATCCTCCGGCCAGCGCAGCCGTTCTCGGCAACACCACCGGAAACAACGCCACGCCCACAAGCCACGCCACCGGTAGACCAACAGCGGCGTACCGAGCCGGTGCGGCGGCGGAATCACGCTCGACAACGGTGGAGTAGCGATGAAACAGCAACGGATACCTCGATCTCTGGCCGGAGGGCACGTCCGACCGGTTGCGGACGCAACGGGGGGTCAGAGTCCAGAATCACCTCGGTGCATTCACACGGACACCCGCCAGTCGGCCGCAAACAGTCGCCGATCGGCAGATACCGCGCAGCACCAGCGTGAACCACTGTTGTTGCATGAGAACAAGCGAGTCCACCTCGAACACCTCTGAGAACGGGGCGCGGCCGCGGTGGTGGCTCGGTGCGATCAGCGGTGTGGCGGTCGCTGTCATCATCGCTGTGATGTCCGTGATCGTCCTCGGTCCGACGACCGCGGACTCACCGCCCCTCATCGGTGGCGGCGCGACCATCCCGGTCACGGTCGAACGTCATCTGTATCCGGCGGCCGATGCTGATCCGACACAGAACTATGGCGACTTGTACCTACCGAGAACGCGTGAGCCGACCCCGGTGGTGGTTCTCATCCACGGAGGCGGATGGAACAAGCGCTTCGGTGCCTCGGTGCTCCGCGAGGAGGCGCAGCGGCTCGCCCACCGTGGGGTGGTTGTGTGGAACATCGAATACCGGCGGGTCGGGTCGGGCGGCGGTTGGCCACACACGTTCGTCGACGTCGCCGCAGCAGTCGATCACCTCACCGCTTTGCACACGACGCACACCGACATCGACCTGACCAGGGTGATCGTTGTCGGGCACTCCGCCGGCGGGCAGCTCGCCGCGTGGACCGCGTCACGCACACTGCTCGCGAGCGGCAAGCCCGGCGCCCACCCCCGCATTGTGCCGCTGCACGTCTTCTCACTCGCCGGAGTGCTCGACATGCGCGCCGCCGCCGACGCCGGCAACGACCGGGTCATCCGCGTTCTCGGCGGGAAACCACTGCAGGTCCCCGGCCGGTATCGCACCGCAAGCCCCATCGAGCACATATCTTCTCGTATCCCGGTCACGCTCTATCACGGTTTGCGCGACAACATCGTCCCCGCTTCGCAAGCCGTCGACTACGCGACTCGGGCCCGTGCACACAACGCGCCCGTGAACGTTGTGATCCTTCCCCGCGCCACCCACCCGTCGCTCGTCGATGCCGCCTCACCCGACTGGCACCGCATCGAGAACGACATCCTCACCGTCGCGGGCGATCACAGGACCCCGCAGGAGACCACACTCGCGCTCAACCCCGACGATCACGCCGCCGGCGCGCGCAGCCGCTCCACCATGGGCAACCCTCACAACACACGGAGCGACTCATGAAAGCTACTGTCACCTGGATCGACCCTCGGCACCGCAGAAGAAGTGACTCATTGGGCCACCCTGCCGGCCGCTGCCTGGTGGGTCCCGAACCGCGCTCTCCACCGACTGCCATGCAAACAGCCGAGTTTCCCCGGTCCGGGAACCCATTGAGACCCTAGCGCCACCGTCGCACCGATGACTCAGCGCATTTGATCGGGTCCGAGGCGACACCGAGGGAACCAACGCCTCGTCCTGCACGACAACTCGTGTGGAGAGCGACGACGAGACCAGCAGTGCCGGTCACTGCGCGCCTGTCCGTCTCTTCGAAAGGAATCACGCCATGTCCGATGACAACAAGCAGATCGGTATCTTTCTGTTTCCCGATGTCGAAGAACTCGATGCGATCGGGCCATGGGAGGTCCTGTCGTTCTGGACCAGGGAGTGGCCGGACGATGGTTGGACGGTCTTCACCTTCTCTCAGTCCGGGGGCGATGTGCTGTGTGCCAAAGGCCTTACGGTTCGAGCCGGTCACAGCGAGGCCGATCGGCCCGATCTGGACGTACTCGTCTATCCCGGCGGCAAGGGGACGCGGCCTCAGATCGACGACACGGCCCGACTCGACTGGGTACGCCAACGCCACGACAGCGGAACTCTGATGACGAGTGTGTGCACGGGCTCGCTGATCTACGCGGCAGCCGGCATCCTGCGGAACCGTCCCGCGACGACCCACTGGGCCGCGCTGGATCATCTCGCCGAGCTCGACCCGACGATCGACGTCCGCGGCGAGGACCGGTTCGTCGACTGCGACGACACGATCACCGCATCCGGCGTCTCGGCCGGAATCGACATGGCGCTGCACCTGGTCGCTCGTCTCGCGGGAGTGGACCGCGCGAGACAGGTTCGGCGCGGCATCCAGTACGACCCCGAACCTCCGATCTGACCTTCTTCCCGACCGACCCGATGTCCAGGGAACCATCGCGGCATCCGCCACGACTACTGAAGTGAGATCTCAACGCCTCCCACTCGCCCACTGTCGGGTGCAGTCGGGACCACACAGCCACGTCAGGAGCAGCCCATGGCCGCCGCAGCCAAGCGCACACCCACGGTGATCAACCCACGCGATGCGGAACGCAGGCGCAGCATCGTCGTCCGAATTGCTGCAACTGCGGTGGTTGTCGTGGTCGCAGCCGCGATCGGCATCGGCCTGATCCTCACCAAAGACGACTCATCGAGCTCGGCCGGAGGCACGGCGCCCCCGTCGGTGGTCACCGACACCGGGGCCTACCGCGTGAACACTCCCACCGCGCCGAAAGCAACGTTGACGCTGATCGAGGACTTCCAGTGCCCTGCATGCAAGGCGTTCGAGGCGCAGTTCGGCGACGCCGTCAAGGAGTTGCGCAGCAACCCGCAGGTGGCCATCGACTACAAGCCGATAGCCATCCTCAACCAGCAGTCGTCGACGCAGTACTCGACCCGCGCCGCCAACGCATCGGCGTGTGTCGCCGAGTCCACCGCCACCACCGGTGATTACACGAAGTGGCTGGCGTTCCACGACGCGCTCTACGCACAGCAGCCCGAGGAGGGTGGGGCGGGGCTGACCGATGCAACCCTGACATCCATCGCCACCACCGCGGGCGCACCGTCGTCGGTCGGCTCGTGCATCACCGACAAGAAATACTCCGGGTGGGTGGACGCGCAGACCACCAAGGTCTCCGAGAACGGGCTGCAGGGCACTCCACAGATCGAACTCAACGGGAAGGTCCTACAGCTGTCGACACCCCAGGCACTGATCGCCGCGGTCGACGCAGCGGTCAAGCAGTGACCCTCATCCGGACTCGCTCGTCGGGATCGGAAGCTCGACGGATCGGTCAGCCGGTCCGGTGCTGATCGGCCCGGTACGCCTCCATCAGATCGCCACGCGCTCGGGCGACGCGCGAACGGATCGTGCCCACCGGGCATCCACACACCTCTGCGGCGTCGGCGTATGAGAGCCCCAGGAACTGCGTGAGGAGAAACGCTTCACGGCGCGATTCCTCGAGTCCGCCGATGAGCATGTCCCACTCGACGCGATCCTCGTAGCGTTCGGTGACGGGGATCTCGACCACGCTGTCGGCTCCGGATCGAAACGCTGACGGCGGGCGAACCCTGTCGTGACGAACCTGGTCCACGACGACCCGACGCGCTATCGACAGCAGCCAGGTGCGAGCGCTCGACCGCCCCGAGAACCGCGGCAGGCTGCCGATGGCCCGGATGAACGTCTCCTGGGTGAGATCGTCGGCACGACCGGCATCACTGAGATAACTCACGAAACGCCACACATCGGCCTGAGTAGCCTTGATGAAGGATTCCAACGCATGTCGATCACCGCGGGCTGCAGCGAAAGCGAGACCGGTGACGTGGTCGTCATCGGAATCCTCGGCCCTCACGCGCCCAACCGTATCGTGCGCACACCGGGAACTCTCGACCACGTCGAGACGACTACCTGTGTGAGGCAGGCAGACCGCCGGGTGGCAGCGCCCGCACAACATCGCAGGTAGGAACGTTCGACATCGTGAGCAGCACATTCGCACCCGACACCGAAACCACGCATCCCCGTCGCCTCGAACTCGAGGTGACGGGGATGACATGCGGCGCCTGTGCGACGCGGGTGGAGCGCAAGCTCGGCAAGGTCGACGGTGTGCGGGCCTCGGTCAACTACGCGACGCGCATCGCGACGATCGACGCCGATCAGGAGATCAGCGTCGACGATCTGTGCGCGGTGGTCGACCGCGCCGGTTACGGGGCCGCACCTCGCGACGAGGTCGTCTCCTCCGACAGCGATCCCGACCGCGATCACGCGAAATCGATCTTCCGCCGTCTCGTCGTCGCGCTGATCCTGTTCGTACCGCTGGCCGATCTGTCGATCATGTTCTCCGTCGTCCCCGACACCCGGATCACCGGCTGGCAGTGGATCCTGCTCGCACTCGCCCTCCCGATCCTCACCTGGTCGGCCTGGCCGTTCTATCGGGTCGCCGCACGCAACCTCCGACACGGCACCTCCAGCATGGAGACACTGATCTCGCTCGGCATCCTGTCCGCGGCGGGGTGGTCGCTGTACACGATGTTCGGAGCCGGGCGTGCCACCGGCGACTCCTCCCGCGGGGTCTGGCAGGCCATCATCGACAGCGACTCGATCTACCTCGAGGTCGCGGCCGGCGTCACCGTGTTCGTGCTCGCCGGGCGGTACTTCGAGGCACGCGCGAAGTCCAACGCCGGCGGCGCTCTGCGGGCCCTCGCCGCGCTCAGCGCCAAGGACGTGTCGATCCTGCTCCGCGACGGCAGCGAGATGCGGATACCGGTCAGCGAACTCAACGAGCAGCAGAAGTTCGTCGTGCGGCCCGGTGAGACCATCGCCACGGACGGCCTCGTCGTCGAGGGCACCGCAGGGGTCGACATGAGCGCGATGACCGGAGAGTCCCGACCGGTCGACGTCGAGGCCGGATCGGTGGTCGTCGGGGGCACTGTCGCCCTGAACGGTCGACTCGTCGTCGAGGCGGCCGCGGTCGGCCCCGACACCAGGTTCGCCGCGATGATCCGGCTCGTTGAGCAGGCGCAGACCGGAAAGGCGACAGCGCAGCGGCTGGCCGATCGGCTGTCGTCGGTGTTCGTGCCCTGCGTCGTCGTCCTCGCCGCACTGACGCTGGCCGGCTGGGTGCTCGCCGGTGCCGATCTGGAATCCGGCATCTCCGCCGCGCTCGCCGTGCTGATCATCGCGTGCCCGTGCGCGCTGGGGTTGGCCACGCCCACCGCGTTGATGGTGGCATCCGGTCGCGGCGCGCAGATGGGCATCTTCCTGAAGGGGCATCAGGCACTCGACGCGACGCGACAGATCGACACGGTCGTGTTCGACAAGACCGGCACGGTCACCAACGGTGAGTTGACCGTAGTCGATGTGACCGTGCTCGACGGGTGGGACCGCGACGACGTCCTGCGAGCCGCCGGCATCCTCGAGCGGGCCTCCGAACATGCTGTGGGACAGGCGATCGCGACCTTCGCCGACGACACGGACACCACGGTCGTCGACTTCACCGCCGAAGCGGGTCACGGGGTGCACGGGGTGATCGGCGCGCGTGCAGTGGCAGTCGGGTCACCCCGATGGGTCGCCGCGGGCCACGCCGTGCACGCAGATCTGGCCCGAGCCCGCAGGCGCGCGGAGGAGGCAGGCAACACCGTCGTCTACATCCGGATCGACGACGAGGTCTGCGGCGCCATCTGTGTTGCCGACACCGTGAAAGACGATGCTGCGCAGGCAGTCGCCGAACTCCACCGCATCGGTATCCGCACCATGTTGGTCAGCGGTGACAACCGCGCGGCCGCCGAGTCGGTCGCGGCGGCCGTCGGTATCACCGAGGTGGTGGCCGAGGTGTTGCCCGAGGGCAAGGTCGATCTCATCGAGGAACTGCGATCCGAGGGCGCGACGGTCGCGATGGTGGGTGATGGGATCAACGACGGTCCAGCTCTTGCGACCGCCGATCTGGGACTCGCGATCGGACGCGGCACCGATGTCGCCATCGGTGCGGCTGACATCATCCTGGTGCGACACGCACTCATGACCGTTCCCGAGGCGCTCGGGCTGGCACGGATGACGCGGCGCACCATCCGCACCAACATGGCATGGGCGTTCGGCTACAACATCGCGGCCATCCCCATCGCGGCCGTCGGATTGCTCAATCCACTCATCGCCGGTGCAGCCATGGCCTTCTCGTCGTTCTTCGTGGTGTCGAACAGCCTGCGGATCAGAAAGTTCGCCAAGCGTCCCGACACCCGTCACCGCGACCTCTACGCGGAGACCTCAGCGCCGGGTGCGTGAGAGTTCCTCCAGCATCGCGTTGTACGCGGCCAGCTCGTCGTCGGGGTAGGCATCGGCCTGCCTGTCGGCACGCGCGCCTGCGCGTCGGTCCGACGACGCCCACTGACTCACCAGGGCGATGACCACGATGACCACCGGCACCTCGCTGGCGCCCCAGGCGATCGCGCCGCCGAGGAACTGATCGTGCTGCAGGTCGGCGAGCCAGGGGAGCTTGAGGAAGCCGTAGAAGTCGTAACCGATCACCGAGTTCATCGTCATCGTCGCGATTCCGAAAAAGGCGTGAAAAGGCATGACCGCGAACAGCAGTCCCAACCGGGCCAGGAATGGAAGCCGCCGCGGCCCGGGGTCGATGCCGATGATGGCCCAGTAGAACACGTACCCGGTCACCAGGAAGTGGATGCTCATCGCCTCGTGTCCCCAGTGGTAGCGGGCCAGGATGCCGAACAGCGGTGTGAAGTAGACGATGTAGAGCGACGCGACGAAAACGATCAACGCGGTCACCGGGTGACTGAGGAACGCCGTCAGACGGGAATGCACCAGCCACACGATCCACTCGCGCGGCCCGGGCAGCGCACCCCGCCGGGCCGCAGGCAGCGCACGCAGGGCCAGCGTCACCGGAGCCCCCAGAACCAGTAGCACCGGGATGAACATGTTCAGCGCCATGTGCTCGATCATGTGGATGCTGAACAGGGCCATGCCGTAGGTACGCAGCCCCGAGCTGGTGACCACGAGCAACGACAGACATCCGATCATCCAGGAGATGGTGCGCCACTTCGACCATTCGATGCCCTGACGGCGCACATTCCGGACGCCGAGGCCGTAGACACCGGCGGCGGCCACCGCGCCGAGGCCCAGCACCAGGTCCAACCGCCACATGGTCGCCAGGGTCCACGGCGTGGGCCGCTCGGGCAGGTTGTAGCCGAGGAAGACGTCCAACACGGTGAAGTCGTGCACCAGAAGACCTGGTGCCGTGCGCGTTTCCATTCCGGCGACCACGGCGGCGAACACGATCGAACACACACCCACGATCGTGCTCGCCGTGATGACCGACGCCCTGGTGTGCGTCCCGGCACGCACGGCGCGGATCGCACGGAGTTCCACCACGAGCGCGATGGCGGTGACCGCGAGGGCAACGACTGCGAAACGTCCGTATGCGGTGGTCACGAGGAACCTGGCGGGGACCAGGAAGGCGACCTCGACCACGCTGTAGGCCACGGCACATCCGAGCAGGCCCGCAGCGACATGGTGCACCCGAGAGGCGGTCTGGCGCAGGTCATCGTCGGACGTGTCGTGGGCCAGGGTGATTG
The DNA here is from genome assembly GCF_024171815.1 of Williamsia maris. Classification (GTDB taxonomy): domain Bacteria; phylum Actinomycetota; class Actinomycetes; order Mycobacteriales; family Mycobacteriaceae; genus Williamsia_A; species Williamsia_A maris. Next base: position 14,974 of record NZ_JAMTCJ010000002.1, read on the forward strand.
CGGCGGCGACGCTCATCCCGGCGACGAGTCCTGCCGAGACGAACACCACGATGGCCGCGCCGGTCGTGTAGTCGTGTCCGGGTCCTTGACCGGCGCTGCCCGCGACACCGAGCGCGATGACGCCGATCGCCCCGGGGAGGAGCATGACGACGTGGCTGGTCCACTGCAGCGACCACCGGGCGAGTACCGCCACCGCCAGCGCGCAGACCGCGCTGACGATCCACGCCTTGGATTGCTCGGTGGCATCGATGAGTTGAAGCGGGGCGGACCCGGAGAACATGCGCGACACCGCGATACCGGAGCGGTTGGCCGCTGTCAGCGCCACCATGACGCAGGCCAGGACCACCCAGGCGAGCGAGAACCGTTCCACCAGTCGATGCGCGCGAAAGACCTCGAACCCGATGGCGCCGTCATGGTCGGGACGCGCGGCGATCACGACGAAGGCGAGACCGCCCAGTGAGATCGCCGCGGCGAGCAGACCGAGGAAGAACAGCACCGGTGTCGCGGTCGAGGTGAATTCGCCGGGATACTGATCACCCGTCTCGGCGAACGGCGTACGTCCACTGACTGTCGCGTAGCCGACGAGGATCAGGACCATGACCGCGGTCACGGCTGCCAGGACGTGGCGTGGTGACCGGCGCGGCGGAGCGTGGATCTCATCGGGTGTTGTCGACGACATTCGCTACCGCCACTCTCGTCCGGGAAACTGGGCCGCCTTCGAGACTACGACGCTTTGTCGTAGTGACCAATGCGGGCTGCGCACACCGGCGACGAGGAGACTGAGAGCCCGTGTCCTGTCAGGCCGCGGAATCGTCGATCGAGCGAACGCGGTCGTGGTCGGCCACCTGCATCGCGGCGTTCGCGGGAGGACGGTGTTCGCGCGTGCCGTGCCGGTGGGCAGCGACTGCGCAGAGGAACGCCGCCACCACCGGCAGGTGCGAGACCCCACGGCTGAGCGTGACGTCGGACGCGACCGCATCATGGACGACGTAGCCGAACAACACCACCACGAACACACCGAGGATCAGCGCCAACCCAGGCAGCAGAGCACGCCACCTGGCGGACGCAATCGTCGCCGCGCCCAGCGCCAATGACCAGGCGGTCGACTCGTTCATCAGGTGATCGCCCGACATCATCGATGCCGGACCGGCGTGGACCATACCGAAGTGCAACCCCGCGATCTGCGCGACCGCGAGCCCGACCTGCACCACTCCCACGACCACCAGTGCGGCGCGGAGCCCGTCGAGACGAAGCCATCGGACAACCGAGTCCAGGCGGGTGTGGGGCGCGGACTCCACACGACTCATGATCGACCGGGTCTGGTCCACCGACGGCCCACGACCGCCGATGGAGCGAGGCGCCTGCTGGTCGACGAACGAGACCCACGCCTGGCAGCCGCGGCACCCGGCCACGTGCTCGTCGACACGCGCGGCGGGAACCGACTGACGCTCACCGTCGATACGCGCCGACAGCGCCTCGCGGGCGACCTCACATTCCACGCCGCCATCATCGCGCACTGGAGCCCTGCTTTTCCAGTGCGCGATGCCCGCGGGAACTCATTGCCTGAGTCGTCCGACTACTACTGCGATCACATCCACCCGAGATGAAGCGAGACACGCACGTGAGCCAGACCATCGATCCACCGCCGATCGGTACCCCCGATCCCGCGACTGCCCAGTCGCGAGAGCAACGGGATCTCAGGGGCGTCGACCCGAGCGTCTGGCAACGCCTGCGTCCGTTCCTGATGCGGCTGCACTTCTATGGCGGAATGCTGGCCGGCCCGTTCCTGCTGATCGCCGCGGTCACCGGGCTGCTCTACACGTTCACACCTCAGCTCGATCCGATCGTGTTCAAGCACGAACTCAAGGTCGATCAGGTGGGCGACCGGCCGCTGCCGATGAGCGAGCAGATCGCCAGAGCGATGGCGGCACACCCCGAGGGGCAGGTCACCAGCATCCGGCCGCCGTCGGCTCGCGACGAGACCACCCAGGTCGTGATGGCTGCACCCGACGTCCCCACCGACTACAGCCGCACCGTGTTCGTCGACCCGTACAGCGGCGACGTGCGCGGCGCATTGACCACCTTCGGGCAGTGGCTACCGATCCGGGCCTGGTTCGACGAGTTCCACCGCAACCTGCATCTGGGCGAATACGGCCGCAATTACAGCGAACTCGCGGCCAGCTGGCTGTGGGTGGTGGCGCTCGGCGGACTGGCACTGTGGATCGGTTACCGGGCGCGCACGAGGAAGCTCCGGCGCCTCGCGGTCCCCGACCGTGACAAGAGCGGCCGTACCCGCACGATGACCTGGCACGGGTCCGTCGGGCTCCTCGTCGTCGTCGGACTCCTGGGCCTGTCGGTAACGGGACTGACGTGGTCGCGCTACGCCGGTGAGTCGATCTCGGAGCTGCGGGCCTCACTGAGCTGGACCACACCCTCGGTGAACACCGTCCTGTCCGGCGAGACACCGACCGATTCCGGCGCTTCCCATCATGATTCGGGATCAGGTTCGGCAGAGGCCGAGGCCCTCTCACCCACACAGACACTGATCGGGGTCGATCGTGTGCTCTCGACCGCCGAGAATGCCGGCCTACAGGGACCGATGTGGCTCTACCCGCCCAGCGCCGCCGGCGAGGGATGGCAGGTCACCGAGAACAAGCGCCGCGCCCCCACCCGGTACGACGCCATCACCGTCGACCCGTCCAACGGTCAGATCACCGACCGGATCAACTTCTCCGACTGGCCCCTCATCGCGAAGATGACGAACTGGACCATCGACGCCCACATGGGGATCCTGTTCGGCATCGTCAACCAGATCACTCTGGCGCTGTTGATGATCGGGCTGATCACCGTGATCATCCGCGGTTACATCCTTTGGTGGAGACGACGTCCGACGCGACGACGAGGGCTGCCGCGGGCGCCACGGCGCGGCGCACTGGCGGAACTCAAGCCGATCGAAGCGTTGATCCTAATCGTGGTGATCGCCGGGATCGGTTGGTATGTACCACTGTTCGGCCTGTCGATCGCGGCGTTCGTACTTTTCGATGTCACGGTCGGACTATGGCAACGGCGTGAAACGGTCGAACCAGAGCAATCGGTTATCGCCGAATGATCACCGACCTCACCCTGCGCTGGGTTGTGACCGTGTTGTTCGCCGCGAGTGTCGCCGAATGTGGGTACTCACTGACGCGACATCGTCATTCGCGCCGATCGACGGTCGGTCACTGGCTGCACCTGATCATGGCGGTGGCGATGATCGTGATGGCGTGGCCGTTCGGTATGGACGTCCCTAACATCCCACCGATGGTCTTCTTCACCGTTGCCACGCTGTGGTTCCTGGCGTCGACAGTGTCGCTGCGAGCCCATCGTGGTGCCGCCCTCACCGGTGTCTACCACGCCGCCATGATGGGAGCGATGGCGTGGATGTACGCGGTGATGGACGGCACCTTTCTCCCGGGAACCACCCCGATGACCGCGATGTCGATGGCTTCCGCGAGCGGTGAGAACACGTCGATGACCGGGATGGACATGTCGTCGGGATCGCACGCCGGGCACATGTCGACGACCGGCTGGGTGGCGGGTGTCGACACCGCTCTCGTCATCGGCTTCGGTGCTGCGGCGCTCTGGTGGCTGTACCGTTACCTGGCTGCACGACAGGCTGATTCGCGTGGACAGACTCGGCTGATCGACCATGCGGGGACACTGTGTCAGGCCTTCATGGCCGCGGGCATGTCGATCATGTTCTCGGTGATGTGAGACGCCGCCGGAGGCGAACAGACCTCCCCCGGGGTACAACCGCTAGGTGGGCAGCCTGAATCGTTGCTCGACTTTCGCGATCTTCCAGTACGCCACTGCGCCGGCCCACGCGACGACGAACATGGCGACGATGCCGATCCCGACGGAGTTCAGGTCGATGCCGCTGATCCAGTCGGTCACCGGATCGACCAGGCCGAGGTCGTCGTGCAGGACCGAGATCAGCTCGATCGTGCCGATGATCAGCGCGACGCCGATCGAGAGCACCGTGATCGTGAGGTTGTAGTAGATCTTGCGGATCGGGTGCGCGAACGCCCAGTCGTAGGCGACGTTCATGAACAGGCCGTCGAGGGTGTCCATCAGACTCATACCGGACGCGAACAGCAGCGGTAGCACCAACACCGCGTACCAGGGCAGCCCCGCGGCGGCACCCGTGCCCGCCAGGGCCAGCAGGGCGACCTCGGTGGCGGTGTCGAACCCGAGGCCGAACAAGATGCCCACCGGATACATCTGCGCCGCATGGGTGATGCGCTTCATGATCGGTCGCAGCAGCCGGGCCAGAAAACCCCGTCCATCAAGCGCGGCGTCGAGTTCTGCGGCCGAGAACTCGCCGTCGCGAAGCTTCCGGAACACCCGCCAGATCCCGATGAGCGCAACCACGTTGATCAGGCCGATGAGGTACAGGAAACCGCCGGAGGCAAGTGTGCCCGCAATCCCGAGCCCCTGGCGTGTCGGCGAGTCCTCGTTGAGCAGGGCACCGACCGCATGCGCACCGACGACCACCAAGGTCGCGAGGAGAAACACGATCGTTGAATGCCCCATGGCGAACCAGAACCCGACGGACTTCGGTTTCTTGTTGTCGGCCATCAATTTTCGCGTGGTGTTGTCGATCGCGGCGATGTGGTCGGCGTCGAAGGCGTGCCGCATCCCGAACACGTACGCGGTGATGCCCAGACCTACCCCGAACACCTCGGTACCGGCACGGTAGTGGTGCGGTGCAACCCCGAAGATCAACACCCCGAAGCCGACGATGTGCATGAGTGTGATGAACCCCAGCAGGCCCGACGCCTCCAGCCAATCCCCACGGCGCCAACTCGACAGCACCCGCCCGAGCGATGGTGGCCCGACAGTGGGAGGAGTCGCCATGCCATCAACTCGCTTCTGGAGGTTTTCGCGTCTCCGTCGACAACTGATGGACCGGCGGGTCTGACTTCCGACACCTCGAGGGTGTCGGTCACAGTGGCGCGACCGCACCGGATTCCCACCGGCTTCCGCATGGTCCATCGGAACCATATGACTGTATCGCGGTACCGTCGCCGACGAAATGCGCTGACGCTTAAGCCCGATTCCCCATCGAAGCCCCTGTATGCGGCGGTGGCCGAGACCTCAGCTCAGCGGGCTACTGGCCGGACTTCTCAGCCGCCACAGCACGGCCCCAGCCGACGACCGCGAACGCGATATAAGTACCGACGAACGCGGCCACCAAACGCACGCCCGGCCTGCGCGACAACGACTCCAGTACCGACATTTTCTCCCCTATCGACGACGCCTGATCTTGTTCACCGATCATCCACCCACGAGCGGATCGTGCGCAGTCGGGGTGACCTACTGATTGTCATCTCAGTCGGCGCCGGGCGCGAGGAGCGACACGGGCGGGCGGTAGGGCTCCACATGATTCGACGCCGCGGGATCCGAGGTCGAGGGGTAGGCGCGGCGATACCGCGAGCGCTTGACGCGAGCGATGTGCTCCTGCAGGGTGCGGTCTCCTCGGGCCATGGCTCGCGCGCGGGTCGAGTAGATGGCCAGCCCGTAGGCCACGACCCACACCGCCAGGCCGACGATGCCCGCGACCGTGAGTCCGGTCGCGAGGCCGGCCAGTCCCAGAGCCAGGGCCGCGGAACCTGCCATGAACGCTGCCCATCCGACCTGTGCCCACATGGCTGCGCGCCGCAATCGCGCTCGGCGCACGCGCGCCGCACTCATCGGTGGCCTGTGGTGCAGATGCGGTGCTTGAAAGCTGATCGAGACGGCCATGGCGCGCTCCTTGTGCAATTTGTGATCTACACCACATATACACCCGAATCGACATCCGTGGATTTCACCGAGTCGCCAGGTCAGCCGATCGAGATCCCTCGCCGGGCGGCCTCACGTGCGGCGAAATCGCGGTATCCGGTCGCCGGGCGACCGAGTAGTCGCGGCAGCACCGTCATGTCGCCGGCCGGCAGCCCGACCGTGTCGTAGTAGGTCATCATCGCGACGTAGCAGTTCTTGGACTCGTCCGGCCAGTTCCGCACTCCCCTGGTGTTGGACGAGCGGGCCAGTCCGCGGACCACGTTTCCCAGCGCACGGGTCTTGGTCGACGCGAGCGACTTCGCGACGATCGTGGCCGCCGCACCGACACCCTGCAGTGGGCTCTTCACCGCCGTCGGAGGTAGTCGGACGGCCGAGACAGAGTGCCCGAGAACGCCGCTCCAGACGGTCGCCATCTCGTGGCGGGTGAGCTCCTCGGTGGAGAGATCGTAGGTCTTGCCCGCGTGACCGTCCGGCGACGCGGCGATCATCGCTCCCACCTCGCCGATGTCCTCCGCGTCGACGACGCCCATGACGGAATTCGGCGACGACGGGTAGGGCAGGGTCCCCGCGAGCATCAGGTCCCAGAAGTCGAGGTAGTTCTGCATGAAGTGCGACGGCCGCAGGACGGTCGCCGGTACCTCCGACGCGTGGAGCAGCTCCTCGACCCGCAGCTTCTCCTGGTGATGGGGCAACTCCTCGATGTCCGGATGGATCACGGAATTGAACACGATGTGTTCGACGTCGTTTGCCCGCGCCGCGGCGATCAACCCCTCGGCGATCGACACCTCGCGCACGACGGCCGTCGGGCAGACGTGGAACACCCGGGCGACGCCGGGGACCGCACCGGCCACGTCGGCATGTGATCGGATGTCGCCGATCACCACCTCGGCCACACCGTCGGCACGCGCGACGCCGGCCTGTTCCTCGCTCTTGACGAACGCACGCACGGTCTCACCTCGCTCAACCAGTCTGCGAGCCACACTGCGGCCCACTCCCCCACCGGCCCCGGTCACCAGGATCTTCTCTGTCACGTCCACTCCTTCGTCGACAACCGAACGGGCATGTGACGCAGGCGCTTCTGGGCGCCCGGCGACAGCACGAACGCACGACGCCGCGTCGGTTGAAGCGACGCTACAAGATGGTTGACTGTAAGTCAACGAAATGCCACGCTCGTGCTCATGACCCACCACACGCGAGATCACCATGCCGTCGAGTGAGCGACGCCGCTTCGTCGCCCGACGCACCCTCATCACCGGCGCGAGCTCCGGGATCGGCGAGCAGTTCGCCCGCGCCCTCGCGTCCAGGGGATCGGACCTCGTCCTCGTGGCGCGACGGGCCGACCGGCTGCAGAAGCTCGCCGATGAGCTGACCGAGAAGTTCGGGGTCCACTGCGCCGCCGTCCCTTTCGATCTGGCCACCGACAACCCGGGCGAGAACCTGCGCGCGCAGATCCACGGCGACATCGATCTGCTCGTCAACAACGCCGGATTCGCCACCCAGGGACTGTTCATGGACACCGAAGCGGCGGACTACCGCACGGAGATCGCGGTCGACGTCCTCGCCGTCGTCGATCTCACCCGCGCGTTCCTGCCCGCGATGATCGAACGCGGCCGCGGCGGCATCATCAACGTCTCCAGCACCACGGCCTTCCAGCCGGTGCCCTCGCTCGCGGTGTACTCGGCGTCGAAAGCCTTCGTGCTCAGCTTCAGTCAGTCGCTGTGGTTCGAGGCGCGCAAGCACGGGATCACCGCGTTCACCCTCGCGCCTGGGCCCACCAGGACCGAGTTCTTCGACATCATCGGCGACGATGCATCGGTCGTGGGGTCCTTCCAGACGCCGGAACAGGTCGTCGCCACCGGCCTACGCGCACTCGATCGTCGCCGGCCGCCACCGCATGTGGTCTCGGGTCGGAGGAACTCCGTCGCAGCCCACCTCGCCGGCCTCGTGCCGCGACGGATCCTGATCCCCGCGCTGGACAGGGTGATGCATCCGACCACCTCGAGCGACAACCGGGGCGTCCGTGTCCGCCCCTGACAATGCCGATCCCGCCTTTGGACCCGACTGGCGACACTTCCCCTGGGACGAGGTGACTCGCGACGTCGAAGTCGACGCAAGGCGAGTACACCTCGTCGACCTCGACCAGGCCGGCGACAACACCGATGTGCTGATCTTCGTGCACGGGATCTCCGCGAGTTGGCGCTGGTTCATCGAGATCCTCCCTGAGGTCGCCGAGACCCATCGCGCCATCGCCATCGACCTCCCCGGGTTCGGCAATTCTGAGATGTCCTGGAGAAAAACCGGTTTCACCGCGCTGGCCGAGGCCGTCGCCGGCGTATGTGCGGCACTGTCGGTCGACAGGGCAATTATCATCGGGCACTCCATGGGATCGATCGTCGCGACCCGCCTCGCCATCGACCGACCGGATCTCGTCGAGAGACTCGTGATCACCGGCGGGCCCGTCCTCTCGCTCACCGGCCTGGCACGTCATCCCGTTCAGACCTTCCTGGCCCAGCCACGATCGGTCGCGACCCTGCTCACCGAACTGATGACCATCGGGGTTCCCCTGCCCGCGCCGGTGAGCAGAATGGTGGCGTCCTCGCCGAGACCGTTGAAACTCGCGCTGGGCCCGTTCCTCGCGCACCCCGAGCGCCTGGATCCCGAGCTCATGCACCACGTGATGTCCGCGCTCGGTGCGCCGGGCTCTTTTCCCGCTCTGCTGTCGACAATCGGCGACGACCCCGGTACCGATCTACACCGGATCACCTGCCCGACAAAGATCATCCGCGGACCCGAGGATCCGCTGTCGCCGCCTGCCGACGTCGACAGATTCTTGGCGACGGTCGGGACCGCGTCCGCCGTCGAGATCCCGGAGACCGGGCATTGGCCGCACATCGAGAAGCCGTCGGAGTTCCTGCGTGAGCTGGAGGCGTTCCTGCTCGAGGCGTGATGCAAGCATCGCCACCACAGACAAGGGGTCCGCGCTGCTGCCGTCTACTCACGTCGACGAGTAAAGTTGCCGCGTGGTCATCTGGGGTCTCGAGTCATGACGGGTGACGCAGGACAGGCCCGTCCAACCACGACGCGGTCACAGCAGAAGGCCGCCACGCGCGACCGCATGTTGACGGCCGCCTCTGAGCTGTTCGCCGAGCACGACTTCGGCGACGTGACGATCGCGGACATCGCCACACGCGCGGGCGTTGCCCACGGACTGCTGTTCCATCACTTCTCGAACAAAGAGGGAATCTACCGCGCCGTCCTCGACCAGGTTGTCGCACAGATGGACTCCGCGTTCACCACCCCGGTCGGCGCCGACACCCCGACGGTCATCCGAGCCGCACTACGCACCCATCTGACCTACCTCGCGAACCACCGTGGCGTCGCGCTGCGGCTGATCGTCGGTCGTCGGCACCCCGACCCCACGGTCGCTGCCGTGTCCGACCTCGGACGCACCCGGGCCCTGACGGCGTTGGCGGGATCACTGGAGCTCGACCCCACCAACAGGCTCATGCAGTTCGTCGGCACCACACTGGTGGCCGCATTCGACGAGGCGTCGTCATGGTGGCTGAACGATCCCGATCCGATACCCGTCGACGCCCTGGTCACGTCGTTCATCGAACTCTGCATCGGCGCACTGAAGGGCGTGCAGAACCTCGCTGGGTGCCCTGACCTGCGGGAACCGATCGCCACACTTTCTGCGGCCGCCGAAATGAATCACCGCTGACCGCGTTGGTGACTGCTATTCATTGACTGTCGTTCAACGAACGGGTTAGCCTGAGGCTCCGATACCCACCACGGACGGAGTTCAGACGATGGCGATCCACCTCAGCCGTTTTGCGACGGGAGAAGCCGTGCGGTGGGGTGTCGTATCTCCCGCGGGGATCACCGAGCTGGAGGGGCACTACCCGACAACCGCAGAACTGCTGGAGAACGGTCGGGACGACTGGACGGCAGCGGCGTCGCGCCCGCCGACCCATCAGGCCGATGCCGTCGAGATGCGCTCGCCCATCACCACCCCGTGTCGAGTGCTGTGCCAGGGCGCGAACTTCCGGCAGCACGCGATCGACTCCGGCATGGATCCCGACAACCGCGCGTTCAATCTGTTCTTCGACAAGACCGACGCGTCGGTCACCGGGCCACACTCACCGGTCACCCGCCCGGCGCACGTGCAGCTCCTCGACCACGAGATCGAGCTCGCGTTGGTCATCGGCAAGGCGATCACCGAGCCGGTGACGATCACCGAGGAATCGCTGCGCGAGTACGTGGTCGCGCTGACCATCGCCAACGACGTGTCCGCCCGCGACGTCCAACTCCCGCAGGGGCAGTTCCTGAAAGGCAAGAGCTATCGGGGCTTCTGCCCGCTGGGTCCGGTGCTGGCGATCCTCGAGGACGCCGACTACGACCGCCTCGACGACCTGGTGTTGAGTCTGCACGTCAACGGCGATCTCCGGCAGACCGACACCACCGCCAACTTCGTCTACCGTCCCGCCGAATCCCTGTCCGAGCTGAGCACGTTCAGCGACATGGCCGTCGGCGACGTCCTCCTGACCGGGACCCCGCACGGCACTGCGGCGAAGTCGCCGCCCGCGCTGGTACGCCGATTCGCGACTGCCGCACTGCCCGAACACATCATGTGGAAGCTGTTCATCCGCCGAAATCTCGACGGCCCCTTCCTGAAGCCCGGCGACACCGTCACCGCCACGATCCGATCTTCCGACGGTGCAATCGATCTCGGTGAGCAGCGCACACCGATCGTCGCACCCCGCTGACCCCAAGGAGTCGACATGCCCGCGAAGACACCGAGTCCCGCCCCGACCACGACAGCACTCGCCCCGGATCTCCTCGCGCACTTCGTGGTGAAGACCGCACGCCCGACCGAGATGATCGACTGGTACTCCACCGTGCTGGGCGCACACGTCGTCCACGAGGATGACCAGATCGCGTTCCTCACCTGGGACGACGAAAGCCACCGCCTGGCCCTGGTCAAGGTGCCCCCGGTACTGCGATACCTGTTCCCGCTGGCCCGGTTCCGGCGCAAGGTCTACGGCGTCGACCACCTCGCGTTCACCTACACCTCGCTGGAGCCACTGCTGCTCAACTACGAGCGTCTCGCCGCCGCGGGCATCACACCGGTGTGGTCGATCAACCACGGCCCCACGACGTCGCTGTACTACGAGGATCCCGACGGCATCCGACTGGAGTTCCAGACCGAGAACTTCCCCACACCCGAAGCAACCGCGGAGTTCTTCTCCAGCCGCGAGTTCGAGGCCAACCCGATCGGGATCACCATCGACCCGTCCTACCTGCTCGAACGGCTGCGGGACGGAGCCCCGACCGAGTCTCTGCTGCGACGAGACGCCGGCGTGCGGCCGGGCACGAAGCCACGGGTGAACAAGCGCGCGATCACGCTCCGAACGCTGTGAGCACGACTGATCCGGTGCCGGTGGTGATCGCCGGTGCCGGTTCGACCGGTGCCACCGCGGCACTGTTGCTCGCACGTCGCGGGATCCCCACCAGCATCGTCGACCGGCGCGCAGACGAGCTCACCCATCCCGCGGCACACGTCATCCACGGGCGATCCCTGGAGATCTGGCGTGAGGCCGACCCCGCTCTCGCAGCAAAGATCTCCGCACTCGCGCCGCCGATCGAGTCGGTCAACCTCATCCGATGGTGTTCGGATCTGAACGGTCTTCCGCTCGGCGAGATCGACCTTGCGTCCCGGCCGGAACAACTCGCGCGGGTCAGGTCCCACAGCGATTTCCTCATCTCCCATGTCGGACAGCATCAGCTGATGCCCGTGCTGTGGTCGGCACTCGATCGTGAGCCACTCGTCGACTTCCGCCGGTCCACGCGGGTCGAGCACGTCGAGCAGCACGCCGACACGGTGACCGCGACGATGAGCACCGGCGAGAAGGTCACCGCGCGCTACGTCGTCGGTGCCGACGGCTCCAACAGCGAACTCCGCGAGTCCGCCGGGATCGCGATGCACGGTCCCGTGCTGGCGAGGATGGGCAGCACGTTCTTCCGCGCGCCGGGGCTCCATCCCGCCGAGTCGCGCCCGCTGCTGAGTTGGATCTACCAGCCGAATTTCGCCGGCGTGATGATCGCCCACGCCGACGACCACTACGTACTGATGAACACCTACCTGCATCCCGACCAGGATGTGGCCAGTTCACGCGAGGACTACTGGGCCAGAACACTTCCCGAAGTACTGGGCGACGACCTCGACTTCGACATCGTCTCGACCGGGACCTGGACGATGACGTCGCAGACCGCGGAGTCCTTCCGTCGCGGACGTCTCATCCTGGCCGGCGACGCCGCACACCGATTCCCCCACACCGGCGGATACGGCCTCAACGGCGGTGTGCAGGATGCGCACAACATCGCGTGGAAGCTCGACGCCGTCCTCAGCGGCCGGGCCACCGATCGCCTCCTCGACACCTACGAGGTCGAACGACGCCCGGTGATCGATCTGTTCGCCCGACACAGCGTCGCCAACCACTTCGAGCTCGACTCCGCCACGAAGTACTTCGGGGTGACCAACTGGATGCTGCAGCGAGCGACCACGGCGATGTCGCGGCGTCCGTTGACGCTGCTACCGGGACGCATCGCAGCCCCGCTCGCAGAACGGATCACGCGCGCCGGCCTGGCCCGCACCCGGATCCTCGCCTCGACGGGGTGGCGGGCGCAACGCGTGCGGGACCTGGTCGCCGGCAACATACCGGGACAACTCGCCCACTTCGTGTCCACCGGGCTCGAATACGGCTACCGGTACGACGGCCCCCTCATCTCGACCGAACCCGGCGAGCGCGAGCCCGCAATCGGCTCCGACGATGTCGTCGAGTACCGCCCGACCACGAGGCCCGGTGGGCGTCTGCCGCACATGGTCATCGACACCCCCGAGGGGCCGAGGTCGACCCTCGAACTGGTCGACACCCGACCGAACGCGCTGAGCGTGTTCACCTTCGACCCGTCGGGGTGGTCAGAACGCATGGGCATCGAGTCCGACGCCCTGACGCCACTGACGACCCACATCGTCGACCTGGGAGATGCGACGTCACCGGAGACCGCTGTCGAGCTCTATGAGGTCGGTGTCCTCGGCGCTGTGGTGGTTCGCGCCGACGGCCACATCGTCTGGCGTACACGCATTCGAGCCACAGCTGTTGGCCCGGAAGTACTCGACGCCATCCGCCGCTCGTGGCTGCCCTACTTCCCACTCACCGATCGCTGACGGTCAGGGACGCAGGATCACGCAACTGCTGGTGGCCGAGGCGAGCAGACGGTCGTTGCCGTCACGGATCTCCGCCTGCGCCAGCGCAGTTCGCCGCCCGGCGTGCACCACGGAACCGGTGCAGGTGATGAGTCCCGTGTCGGCGCGGATGCCGCGCAGGTATTTCACCGACAGATCGAGGCTGGTGTAACCGACGCCCTCCTCGAGCATGGTCTGCACCGCGCATCCGGCCGCGGAGTCGAGGAGGGTCGCGATGATGCCGCCGTGCACCGATCCGATCGGGTTGTAGTGGTACTCGGCGGGCTCGAGGCTGAACACCACCCGACCGGATTCGGCCGAGACGAGCTGAGCACCGGTCAAGTTCATGATCGGAGGCGCGGGTACCTCGCCGGCGGCGAGTGCCTGCACGAACTGCAGTCCGGTCCGGCCGGCGGCGGCCGACGCGGTGGCCATCGGGTCGTCCCAGGTGATGGTGCGGGTGCGGGTGGTGGCATCGGTGGTCATCGGTCCTCGTTCTCGGCTGTGTCGGCGGGGGTGATGGGGTCGGGTGCGGGACCGACGGCGATGGCGGTCTCGCGGCGGCGTACGAGATGGCCCTCGGTACAGCGCATCTCGGCGTGAACAGCGGCTCCGCAGTCGCGGTGCACGGTGTGGATCGGGGGTTCGGTGTCGCCGGATGCCCACCGATCACCCCATTCTCGTAGTGCGGTGAGCACAACGCGGAGTTCGGCGCCCTTGCGGGTGAGCCGATAGTCGTGACGCTCGCGTTGTCCGGGCTCGCGATATGGACGTCGTTCGAGGATGCCCGCAGCGGTGAGTTCACCGAGACGCTTGGCCGCGGCCGACTCCGAGACGCCCACCCGTTCGGCGAAGTCGTCGAAGCGGCGGGTTCCGAGGAACGCCTCGCGCAGGAGCAGCATCGTCACACGGTTGCCGATCACGTCGAGGGCGTTGGCGATCGAGCAGTTGGTCAGCGTCCAGTCGGAACGGTCGGTGAGCAACTCGGTCATGCCGCCAGCGTAGCAGTGCTGGCTTCTTGATCGGCTAGTCAGTTGGATACGACAGAGCGAAGCTCGGCCCGCTCTACCCTGTCGGCATGGCCGACGAATTCGTACAGTCCCTCGCCCGCGGACTGTCGGTCATCACCGTGTTCGACGCCGAGCACGTGTCGATGACACTGACCGCCGTCGCCGCCCGCGCGGGTCTCAGTCGGGCCACCGCGCGGCGGCTGCTGCACACACTCGTCGAACTCGGCTACGTGCGATTCGCCGACGGCGAATTCGCGCTCACCCCACAGGTTCTGCGACTGGGCACGGCCTATCTCACCGGGCTGGGCCTTCCCGAGGTCGCGCAACCGCACCTCGCGACGTTGTCGGGCGACGTCGGCGAATCCACGTCGGCGGCGATTCTCGACGGCGACGACATCGTCTACGTCGCGCGCGTCGCGACGACCCACCGTCTGATGCGGGTCGGCATCACCGTCGGCACCCGCTTCCCCGCGTGGGCGACCTCGATGGGACGCGTGCTGATCGCGGCCGAGGGCGCCGACGCGACCGCCCGGCTCACCGACCTGACGCTGCAACCCCTGACCCCGCGCACCCTGACCGATCCCGCGGACCTGGCCGCGGAGATCGCTCGCGTGGGCGAGCAGGGCTGGGCGCTGGTCGACGAGGAACTCGAGGTCGGGCTGCGATCGATCGCGGTCCCGCTGCGCGACGCCGCCGACCGGGTCGTCGCGGCACTCAACATCTCCATGCACTCCGGTGGCGGCGATCCGCTCGCGCACCTCGACGCACTGCGGGCGACCGCGGAGAAGATCCGGGCCGACCTGTCGATGCTGGCGTGACGCCGCCTCGCTTGCTACTCTGTTCGCATAGCGAACGCCGGTTCGCAGAGCGAACGCAATGCCGGTCAAGTCGACACAGGAGTCGCACGATGAGCATCACCACCTTCCATGACACCGCCGCTCAGGCGGTGGACGGCATCACCGACGGCGCCACCGTGTTGGTCGGCGGGTTCGGCATGGCCGGTATGCCGGTCACCCTGATCGACGCGCTGATCGACCAGGGCGCCACCGACCTCACCGTGGTGTCGAACAACGCGGGCAACGGCGACACCGGCCTCGCCGCGCTGCTCGCGAAACGTCGCGTCCGCAAGGTGATCTGCTCCTTTCCCCGGCAGTCCGACTCCTGGGTGTTCGACGGCCTCTACCGTGACGGCAACATCGAACTCGAGGTGGTCCCACAGGGGACGCTCGCCGAACGGATGCGCGCCGCAGGCGCCGGAATCGGCGGCTTCTACTGCCCGACCGGCGTCGGCACCCTGCTCGCCGAGGGCAAGGAGGTGCGCGAGATCGACGGTCGCACCCACGTTCTCGAGTTCCCGATCCGCGGCGATGTCGCACTCATCGGGGCTCATACCGCCGATCGGATGGGAAACCTGATGTATCGCAAGACAGCCCGCAATTTCGGTCCTGTGATGGCCACCGCCGCCGACACCACCATCGTCCAGGTGAACACCATCGTCGACACCGGAACGCTCGACCCCGAGGCCGTGGTCACCCCGTCGATCTACGTCGACCGCATCGTGGCGGTGCAGTCGTGAGCAGCGCAGGCGATGTCGTGACGCACACCGACGCACCGCGGTCGAAGGGCGCCATCGCCGCGGCGATCGCGGCGGACATCGCACACGGGTCGTTCGTCAATCTCGGTATCGGACAACCGACCCTGGTCGCCGACCACCTGCCCGCGGACTCCCAGATCGTGCTGCACACCGAGAACGGGATGCTGAACATGGGCCCGGCCGCGGTGGGCGACGAGATCGACCCGGACCTGACCAACGCAGGCAAGATCCCGGTCACCGAACTGCCCGGCGCCTCGTACTTCCACCACGCCGACTCGTTCGCGATGATGCGCGGCGGCCACCTCGACGTCTGCGTGCTCGGCGCCTTCCAGGTCTCCGCCGGCGGCGACCTCGCGAACTGGCACACCGGCGCACCCGACGCCATCCCCGCGGTCGGCGGGGCGATGGATCTGGCGATCGGCGCCAAGCAGGTCTTCGTCATGATGACGCTGCTGGCCAAGGACGGCACCCCGAAACTGGTACGCGAGTGCACCTATCCGCTGACCGGGGTCGGGTGCGTCACACGCGTCTACACCGACCTCGCCACGTTCGATGTCGGTGCGGACGGGGTGTCGGTGCGCGACACGCACGGCATCGACCGCGACGGTCTCGCCGAGCTCCTCGACGTCACCCTGCACTGACGTGTGCTTGACGCGGTGGCGAGGCGGGGCAACTGTGAACCCATGACCTCGCTCACCGCGTTCTCCACCACCGACCTCCCGGTCGGTGACCGGGTGGCGGAATGGGAGCGGCACAACGCGGCGCAGTTGATCGGCCTGCGGTGCACCACGCTCGACGGCGCCCGCCTCGACGCCAGCGAGGTCACCCGCACGCTGCCGTCGGTGCAGCTCGGTCGCGTGCAGGGGTCGGCCCACGTCGTCGAGCGCACCTCGTCGTCGGTGTCGGCGAATCCGGCCGATGCGGTGGTCATCTACCTGGTACTCGCGGGCAGCGGTTTCTTCCACCACACCGGCGGCGCGTTCCTGGTCGATCCCGGACACCTGGTCATCTGCGACGCCGACAAACCCTTCATGCGCGGCTTCTCGAGTGGCCTGACCGAGCTCGTCGTGAAGGTCCCGCGCGCAGTGGCCCGCGACCTCGTCGGACGCGACGTCGTCGGCGGACCGACGACGCTCGAGTTCGGCACCGGGTCGTCCGCGGACCTCCGAGGCGCTGCGTTGGCGCGGGCCGTCACCCGGTCGCTGGGCGCCGGCGATGACGAGACCGGCGACGCCGCCACGGAGTCCGAGGTTCTCGATCTCATCCGATCGGTACTCGACACCGACCGCCGCGCCGACACCGCCGTGTGGGCGGAGATCGAGGTCGTCGTGGCCCGGTCCGCGCACGACCCGTTGCTCGCCGCATCCGACATCGCCGCGGCCGTCGGCGTCAGTACCCGCCAGGTGTCGCGCCTGTTCGCCGCCCACGACACCTCGGTGTCGGCCTACATACTGCGGCGGCGACTCGACCGGGCACATCGCCTGCTGTCACAGGTCACCGGCCTGCGACCCACCATCGCTGCCGTCGCCGCCGACTGCGGTTTCTCTTCCCCGGCGTATTTCTCGCGGACATTTCGCGCGGCTTTCGGAGCGCCCCCCACCGACGTCCGCAACTCCGGTCGGTGACCGATCCCGCCGTCGCCGCTTGTCGGTTTCGGCCAGTTCCTGATCGAATTCCGCCTCCGTCGCAAGAGCGCAGAAGTAGCCGTCTGTGACGTGTGACACTGCCGTGGATGATCCGGTGCAACGGTGCGCGGATCCTCCACGAGAGGGACACCATGGTTGCGTTCGACGACGGAATGGCCGACACCGCCCTGCCCGGCGAGCATCAGATCGACACCGACGTGCTGATCGTGGGATCCGGCCCCGCCGGGGCGTCGGCGGCGCTGTTCCTGTCCACCCTGGGCATCGCGAACATCATGATCACCAAATACCGGTGGACGGCGAACACACCGCGGGCGCACATCACCAACCAGCGGACCATGGAGATCCTGCGTGACGTCGGTGTCGAAGAGCAGGTGCTGGTCGAGGCGACACCGCACGAGTTGATGGGCGACACCGTCTTCTGCACGTCGATCGCGGGTGAGGAACTCGGGCGCGTGCTCACCTGGGGCACGCACCCGGCTCGGCACGGCGACTACGTGCTCGCGTCGCCGTCGCTGAACTGCGACATCCCGCAGACCTACCTCGAACCCATCCTCGTGAAGAACGCGACGATGCGCGGCACGCAGACACGGTTCTCCACCGAGTACCTCTCGCACACCCAGGACGCGGACGGCGTCACCGTCCGAGTACTCGACCGGTTCAGCGGTACCGAGACGACCATCCGCGCGAAGTACCTCATCGGTGCCGACGGTGCGCGATCGCGCGTCGCCGACGACATAGACCTGCCGATGGAGGGGCGCATGGACATCGCGGGGTCGATGAACATCACCTTCACTGCCGACATGGCCGCGTTCGTCGGACATCGCCCGTCGGTTCTGTACTGGGTCATCCAGCCCGGCTCGAACGTCGGCGGCATCGGCGCCGGTCTCGTCCGCATGGTCCGGCCGTGGAACGAATGGCTGATCGTCTGGGGGTACGACATCGCGGGCGAACCGCCGTCGGTCGACGAGGCCGAGGCCGTCCGGATCGTGCGCAACCTCGTCGGCGATCCGGACCTCGAGGTGCAGATCACCGGCACCTCGTTGTGGGGCAACAACGAGCAGTACGCGACGCGACTGCAGTCCGGCCGTGTCTTCTGTGTCGGCGACGCCGTCCACCGGCATCCACCGAGCAACGGGCTGGGATCGAACACCTCGATCCAGGACTCGTACAACCTGGCGTGGAAGATCGCGGCGGTGCTGCGCGGCGACGCCGGTTCCGGGCTGTTGGAGACCTACACCGCCGAGCGCGCGCCGGTCGCCGAACAGATCGTCAGGCGGGCCAACAAGTCCGGTCGCGAGTTCGTCCAGCTCTTCGACGCCCTCGGGGTCACCGGCGCGACCACCGAGGCGGAGATGATCGAGCAGATGGAGGAGCGCAAGGCCAACACGCCCGCCGGTGCACGCAAACGCGCCGCGATCGCCGCGGCGATGGACATCAAGAACTACGAGTTCAACGCGCACGGTGTGGAACTCGGTCAGTTCTACGTCTCCGACGCCGTCGTGTCCGCCGGCCCCGCGGCCGAACCGGTGCGTGACGCGGAGTTGTACTACCAGGCCTCCACGGTGCCCGGATCCCGCCTGCCGCACGTCTGGGTCGGCGACACCACGCACCGGTACTCCACCCACGATCTCGCACCGTGCACGCAGTTCACGCTGTTCACCGGCATCGCGGGCGACGACTGGGCCGCGGCCGCCGACGCGGTGTCGCAACAACTCGGGGTGACCGTACGAACAGTCGTCATCGGGCCGGGACGCGAGATCACCGATCTCTACTTCGACTGGGCCGCGGTCCGTGAGGTCGACGAATCCGGTGCCGTCCTGGTGCGGCCCGACAAGCACATCGCCTGGCGGGCAATGGATCTACCGACGGACCCGACCGGTGCGCTCCGCGACGCCATGACCGCCGTGCTGTGTCAGCCGGTGTCGGTGACCGCGTGATCTTCACCCACGACACTCCGGCCCAACGCGTGCTCTTCGGCCACGGTCGCGCCGGCGAGCACCTCGCCGACGAGGTCACCCGACTGGGCGCGACCCGGGTGATGGTCATCGCCACCCATCCCCACCCCGACGTCATCGGGACGATCCCCGTTGCGCTGCATCACGACGACGTCGCCCCGCACGTTCCGGTCGATGTCGCCGACCGTGCGCGTCAGGCCGCGCGCCACCACGACATCGACCTCCTGGTCTGCATCGGCGGTGGGTCCACGACCGGCCTGGCCAAAGCCGTTGCGCTGACGAGTGGTATCCCGATCGTTGCGGTCCCCACGACCTACGCGGGATCGGAGGCCACCGACGTCTGGGGGCTGACCGAGGCCGGCCGCAAGACCACCGGCGTCGACCGTCGCGTGCTGCCGACGACTGTCGTCTACGACTCCGCGCTGACCGTCGGTCTCCCCGTAGAACTCAGCGTCGCGTCGGGACTCAATGCGTTGGCGCACTGCGTCGACTCGTTGTGGGGCCCACGCGCCGATCCGATCAACGCGTCGACGGCCGCCGCCGGGATCCGGGCGTTGAACGCCGGGCTGCCTGCCGTCGTCGAGGATGCCACCGACCGGGCTGGGCGAGACGAGATGCTGCTCGGCGCCTATCTGTCGGCCGTCGCCTTCGCCTCTGCGGGTTCGGGACTGCATCACAAGATCTGTCATGTCCTCGGTGGCGCCTACGACCTCCCGCACGCCCAGACCCACGCGGTGATCCTGCCGCACGTGCTGGCGTTCAACGCACCCGCCGCACCCGACGCGGCCCGGACGATCGCCGCGGCGTTCGGGACCGATTCCGCCGAGGACGGTCTGGCGAGACTCAGGAAGCGCGTCGATGCACCGACCGCTCTGTCGCCGTACGGTTTCGACGTGTCGATGATCCCCGATGCGGTCGCACGGATCCTCCCCGTGGTGCCCGAGTCCAACCCACGTCCGGTCACCGAGAGCGACCTGACCACCATCCTGACCGCCGCCTGCACGGGCGACGCACCGATGACACACCCCCAGGAGGGCCGGAGATGACATCCGAGAACGCACCGACCGTCTCACCGACACAGGAAGCCCGCGAGGACGAGCTCGTCGATCGGGTCGTGGCCTCGTTCGACACCGCCGACAACCCACGACTCCGCGATGTGATGCAGTCCCTCACCCGCCACCTGCACGCCTTCATCCGCGACGTCCGACTCACCGAGGACGAGTGGAACACGGCCATCGAATTCCTCACCGCCACCGGACACATCACCGACGATCGACGCCAGGAGTTCATCCTGCTGTCGGATGTCTTCGGTGCGTCCATGCAGACCGTGACGGTGAACAACGAGGCCCGCGGCGAGGCCACCGAGGCCACGGTGTTCGGACCGTTCTTCGTCGAGGACTCCCCCGAGATCCCGATCGGTGGCGACATCGCCGGCGGGGCGAGCGGTCAACCCTGCTGGGTCGAGGGCACGGTCCGGACGGCGGACGGGCAGCCGCTCGCGGGCGCGCGACTCGAGGTGTGGGAAGCCGATGACAACGGGCTCTACGACGTCCAGTACGACGAGCAACGCACGAGTGCCCGCGCCCACCTGTTCAGCGACACCGACGGTCGGTACGCGTTCTGGGCACTCACCCCGACGCCGTACCCCATCCCGCACGACGGGCCCGTGGGGTCGCTGCTCGCCGCGGTCGGCCGGTCACCCATGCGCGCGTCGCATCTGCATTTCATGGTGACCGCGCCCCGTATGCGCCGGCTGGTCACCCACATCTTCGTCCGCGGCGACGAGCTACTCGGATCGGATTCGGTGTTCGGGGTGAAGGAATCACTGGTCATGGACTTCGTCGAGCAGACGGCCGGGACGCCCACACCCGACGGTCGCGACCTCGACGGGTCCACCTGGGCGCGTGTCGAGTTCGACATCGCGCTGGCGGACGCGGAGTAGGTCAGGCCTGTTCCTCGTCAAGCACCCGCTGCGCGATCTTGAAGGCGGTGTTGGCGTCGGGGACGCCGCAGTAGATCGCGGATTGCAGTATGACCTCGCTGATCTCGGCCGTGGTGAGGCCGTTGGTCCGCGCCGCACGCACGTGCATGGCGAACTCGTCGTGGTGCCCGCGGGCGATCAACGCGGTCAGGGTGATCATCGACCGGCTACGACGGTCCAGGCCGGGACGGGTCCAGATTCCACCCCACGCGTACTGGGTGATGAACTGTTGAAAATCACGGGTCAGATCCGTCGCGGCGGCCGTCGCGCGATCCACGTGCGCCTCACCCAGCACCTCCCGTCGGACCCGTAGTCCCCTGTCGTACAGCACACTCCGCGCCGACGCAGCGCTCGCGAGGTGCGTGCTGATCAGGTGCGCGGTCATGTTCGGGGCCTCCAGGCAACCGAGGTGCGCGACGTTGTCGAGAACGACCACACCGCCGTTGCCGACCCCGTCGGCGATCTGCGCAAGCCCCGGTGTGGGGGTCACGACATCGCAGTCGCCCGCCACGGCGAGCACCGGCGATCCGATCTCCGCCAGACGGTCGCGAACGTCGAACGCTGCGAGCGCTTCACACGTCGCGGCGTAGCTCTCGTCATCGGCGGCGCGCAGTGCGTCCAGCACGCCCTCCGCGTCATGTGGCCGCCGCTCGAGAAAGCCCGGCGCGAACCACCGCTGGATCGATCCGTCGACCATCGACGCGGTGCCCGACGCCCGCACGCCCGCCGCGCGATCCCGCCATCCGTCGGTCTCACCGATACGAGCTCCGGTGCACAGGACGACGGCCGCACCGATTCTTTCCGGGGCCTCGAGCAGCAGGCTCAGCCCCACCGCTCCGCCGACGGACACCCCCGCGTAACCGAACGACTCACCGGCAGAACGGTTCACGAGGTGATCGACCGCAGCGATGACCCCGGCCCCGAGGTCGGCGATGGTGAACGGCTCTGACGCCGGCGCGCTGTCGCCGTGACCGGGCAGGTCCCAGCCCACCACGTGGAACCGGTCGGTCAGCAATGCCGCGGCCGTTGCCCAGAGCGCCGTGGTCGAGGTGCCCAGCGACGGGCCCAGTATCAGCAGTGGCTTGTCGGGATCGCTGGAGAACTCCGTAAGGGTGATCACCGGGGCGTTCATTCGTGCTCCTCCAGGTAGGTACGTGCCCGCGACACCACGTCGCCGACGATCGTCGATGCGGCGCCGAGGTAGTGCGATGGGTCGGCCTCTACATCGGGCGAGTTGGTCAGTGTCCGCATGGCGGACCGCTCGGCGAGAACCCCCGGGAGGGCGCCGGTCAGCGTCTCGCTCATCCGGTCGACGTCGATCTGCAGACCACCGAGCAACTCCGTCGCCTGCGATGCAGCGACCACGCTCCGTCGAGCCAGCGTCCGATGGGTGTCCCACTCGACGTGCCATGCCCCGTCCGGTCGCTCGTCGACCGCGGTCGCGGCGGCGATGTGCACCGTCGCGCCCAGGTGCGGCGCGGCCAGCGCGGCGCGTCGGATGAGCACCGCCAGAACAGGATTGTTCTTGTTCGGCATCGTCGACGAGCCGCCCCGACCCGACACCTGACCTTCGGCGACCTCCCCGATCTCCGGGCGGGACAGGGTGGCCACATCGGCGGCGACGTGGCCCAGCACATCGGAGTAGCCGACGAGTGCGTCGGCGAGCGAGGTCAGCGGACTGCGAGTGGTGTGCCAGGACCGTCGCGCCACCAGTCCGAGGCGGTCGGCGACGTCGGCGACCACGTCGGCGACACCGGTGCGGGCACCGGTGCGGGCACCGGTTACTGCGAGCAATTCCGTTGCGGCGGAGTTGATTCCCACCGCACCGCCGATCTGCACCGGCAACCGTTCGCGGGCCGCGGACAGCAGGGTCGCGGCATCGAGCACTCCGTCGAGCCACCCCGACACCTTCACGCCGAACGTCAGCGGAACCGCGTGCTGGGTCAGCGTGCGTCCCACCATGACGGTGTCGACGTGTCGGTCGGCGAGGTCGGCGAGGACCGTGACCTGCTCCCGGATCTCGTGCTCGACGGCGACCACCGCGGCCCGGAGACAGAGGACGAGAGCCGTGTCGACGACATCCTGGCTGGTGAGTCCCCGGTGCAGCCACCGGGCTGCCTCGGCGTGGCGGTCGGCCAGCCGCGACCGCAGGAGCGCGACGGTGGGGATGGCCGGGTTGCCCCCGCCCTCGGCGTCGACGGCGATCCGGTCGACATCGTCGGCACCGACCAGGTCTGCGAGGTCGTCGTCGGCCTCCGGCGGGGCGACGCCCGCCGTGACCATCGCCGCCAGCCAGGCGCGCTCGACGGCGACCATCGACTGCAGGAACGACGATGCCGACACCAGATCGCCGGCCCGGTGATCACCGGGCCAGAAGATGTCGGTCATCGGAGGCCCCTCATCTCAGGCACGGTCGTCGGGATAGCGCAGGAACACTGTCTCATCCGGTCCCTGCAACCGGATGTCGAACCGGAGTCCGTCTGCGTCCGCGACGGCGATGAGGGTGGTGCGTCGTGCGGGGTCCACCGATAACAAAAACCGGTCGGTGTCCACCGATTCCGCCGTCGGTAGATACGCGCGGGTGAAGAGCCGGTTGAGTAGACCGCGTGCGACCACGGTGACGGCGAAGAACGGGGTACCGGAACCCGTGCTGCCCGGGCGCAGCGTGCTGAAGGAGAAGGTCCCGGTGTTGTCGGTGGCCACACGGCCCCAGCCGGTGAACGTCCACCCATCGCGCCGTAACGACCCCCCGACGCGGGGTACCCGGCCGTCGGCGTCGGACTGCCAGATCTCGACGAGCGCGTCGGGGACCGGGTCCCCGGCGCCGTCGAGAACCCTGCCGTGGAACCGGATCGCGTCCGGATGCGTCGGGGGTACGAGTTCGTTGTCGTGCTCGTAGGGCAGGGCGTAGCCGAAGAAAGGGCCCACTGTCTGCCCGGGTGTCGCAGGCAGTCGGACGTCGTCGCTCACGCGTGCTCCTCGGTCTCGGTCCAGGTGCGGCCGCTGCCGGTCAGCACGATGTCCCAGCGGTATCCGGTGGCCCACTCGTGGGTCGTCAGGGCGTGGTCGTACTGCGCGACAAGGCGATCGCGGGCTCGTTGATCGGTGATCGACTGATAGATCGGGTCGAGCTCGAACAGCGGATCGCCCGGGAAGTACATCTGCGTGATCATCCGCTGGGTGAAATCCGTTCCGAACAGCGAGAAGTGGATGTGCGCGGGACGCCAGGCGTTGTGGTGGTTCTTCCACGGGTAGGGCCCCGGCTTGATGGTGACGAAGCGATAGGAACCGTCCGCGCCGGTGAGGCACCGTCCGGTGCCCGTGAAGTTGGGGTCGATGGCCGAGGGATGTTGGTCGCGTTTGTGGATGTAGCGACCTCCCGCGTTGGCCTGCCAGATCTCGACGAGCTGACCGGCGACCGGCCGGCCCGAGCCGTCCACGATCCGACCCGTGACGACCATGCGCTCACCGATGGGCTCGCCGAGGTGCTGGATCGTCAGATCGGCCTCGATCGGATCCACGTCCTGCGGGCCGAAGACCGGTGCCAGCAGTTCGAGCTCCTCGGGATCGGCGTGGTGCAGATCCTTGGTCGGGTGGCGCAGGATGCTGCTGCGGTACGGCGGGAACTCGAGCCGCGGCTGGAACTCCTCCACACCGGAGGCGGCGTACTGCCGCGCGATGTCGGCGATCTCGGTCGAGATCGCGCCCTGGGTACCTGTCGTCGTGGTCACCCGCGAACCGTAACCGTGGGCCTCCGGTGTGCGCCACGTTACGATTTCACTCAGCGGAAGCATCATCACCGTCCGCGGAGAGGGTGGACATGGCGGGGAACTCGCGGGAGCCGGGTCAGACGGTGGCGTCACGACTCCTGGCGGTCCTCGCCGCGTTCGACGAACGGCACCGCACCCTGACGCTGACCGACATCGCCGACCGATCCGGACTCGCCCGACCGACCGCGCATCGGATCATCGGTGAACTCGTCGAGTGGGGCGCCCTCTTCAGGACCGAGTCGGGCGCCTACGTCGTGGGGCGACGTCTCTGGAAGCTCGGACTGTTGGCGCCTGACCAGTCCGGTCTGCGCGAGATCGCCTCACCGTTCCTGCAGGACATCTACGGCGCCACCCTGGCCACCGTCCACCTCGCGATCCGTGACGGTGACCGCGTGCTCTATCTCGATCGCGTGTCCGGACACCGGTCGGTTCCGGTGGTCAGCCGCATCGGATCGCGACTGCCGTTGCACGCGACGGGTGTCGGCAAGGTGCTGCTGGCGTTCGCGCCGCCTGATGTCCAGGAACGTGTGCTGGGCAATCTGACCCGGGTGACCGCACGCACCGTCACCCACCGCGGGCATCTCGAGGACGAGATGCGGCGCGTACATCGCGACGGCTTCGCGCAGACCGTCGAGGAGATGAGCCTGGGGGCGTGCTCGGTCGCGGTACCCGTCCGCCATCTCGACGGATCGGTCGCGGCCGCGATCGGAATCGTCGTCCCGAACCTGCACCGCGATCGAGCCCGGTTGATCGCGGCGCTCGCCGTCGCAGCTCAGGGCATCGGCCGCAACCTGCCGGAACAGACCTGAGCCACCCCCATGGTTCCGCTGACCGGAAGCCAATGGTGGTCCCCGGAGCCGCGAGCGACTGTACTGCTCGGATGCGTACCGAAGTTGCCATCATCGGCGGCGGACCGGCCGGCCTGCTGCTCTCCCACCTGCTGAGTGCCGAGGGAATCGATTCGGTGATCATCGAGGCGAGGTCGCAGGAGTACGTCCTCTCCCGGATACGCGCCGGCATCCTCGAGCACTCCACGGTGGAACTGCTCGACCAGATCGGGCTCGGCCGACGCCTGCACGCCGAGGGCCACGAACACCGAGGCATCTATCTGCAGTGGCCGGAAGAACGCCATCACATCGACTTCGTCGACCACGTCGGCCGCAGCGTCTGGGTGTACGGGCAGACAGAGGTCACCAAGGACCTCGTCGCCGCTCGCGAGAGAGACGGACAGGAGATTTACTACGAGGCCTCCGACACCGCCGTGCACGACATCGACTCCGACGCACCGTATGTGACGTTCACCGATTCCGCCGGGCGACCGCAGCGCGTCGACGCGGTGGTCATCGCCGGTTGCGACGGATCGTTCGGCCCCAGCCGCGCGGCCGTGCCGGACGCGGTGCGCCACACGTGGGAACGCGTCTATCCGTATTCGTGGCTCGGCATCCTCGCCGACGTGGCGCCGTCGACCGACGAATTGATCTACGCCTGGCACCCTGATGGTTTCGCGATGCACTCGATGCGATCGGACACGGTCAGCCGCCTCTATCTCCAGGTCCCCAACGGAACCGACGTCACCACGTGGTCCGACGATCAGATCTGGGATTCCCTGGCGACGCGACTGGGCCACGGACAGGACGGGTGGACGCTGAACCCGGGGCCGATCACCGACCGCAGCGTCCTGCCCATGCGCAGTTATGTCCAGACACCGATGCGCCACGGCGCGCTGTTCCTCGCCGGCGACGCCGCACACACCGTGCCGCCCACCGGCGCCAAGGGTCTCAACCTCGCCGTCGCCGACGTCGCCGCACTGGCACCGGCACTCACCGCGCTGCTGCGTGGGAACAATCCGAAACCCGCTGCGTCGTACAGCGATGTCGCGCTGCGACGGGTCTGGCGATGCACCCACTTCTCGTGGTGGATGACGACGATGCTGCACACCAGCGGAGATCCGTTCGACGAGCAGCTGCAGTTGTCGCAACTCCGGTGGGTCGCGACCAGCGACGCCGGTGCGGCCGGCCTCGCCGAGAACTACGCCGGCCTGCCCATCGGCTTCTGACACCCGTTGCGTCGTGGACACCCAGCCCGCTCGCTACTTCCTCCGTCATCGTGAGAAGTAGAAACCTGCCTCGAGGTCGCTGAGAAGGTCGGGATGCCGGGGCGCCCAGTCGAGAAGCTCTCGCGTGGCGGCGCTCGACGCGGGGATGTCGGTACCGGTCAGCAGGGCGAGCGGGCCACCGAGAAGCGGGAACTGCTCGCCGGCCCTGTCCGCGCTGATGGTGAGTGCCGGAACCCCGGCTCCGCGCCCGATCGCCTCGGCAATGTCACGAAAGGCAATGCCTTCCTCGGCGATGGCGTGCACTCGGCTGCCCGCAGGCGCGCGCTCGAGTGCGATGCGGAAGAGCCGGGCGGCGTCGCGCTGATGGACGGCGGGCCACCGGTTGCGCCCGTCTCCGATGTAGGCGGACACGCCGCTCGTGCTCGCCATCTGCACGAGCATGGGGATGAACCCGCGGGTGTCCTCGTCGCCGTGGACCAGAGTCGCCAACCGGACGACGACGACCCGCACTCCGCGCTCGGCGAGTGCCAGTACCGCGAGTTCGGTCTCCCGACGAGGAAGGGCGGCGCTGTCGTCACCGACATCGCGCTCGGTGATCAGCCGGCCCGGAGCGATCATCGACGTCGCCGAGGCGACGACGAGCGGACGGTCGGATCCTTCCAGCGCTCCACCGAGAGTCACCATCGCCTGACGGTCAACGGTCACTGCGTCGGCAAAACTCATCTGGCCGTAGGCACCCGCCAGATGGATGACCCCGTCGGACATGGACGCCCCGGTTCTCAGCGACTGCGCATCGGTGAGGCTGCCGCGGTGCGCAGTGGCGCCCGCGGCCGACAGTGCCTCGGCGGCCTCATCTGAGCGCGCGAGACCGATGACCTTATGGCCCTCTTCGATCAGTTCGCGGACGACCGCGGAACCGATGAACCCGGTCCCGCCGGTGACGAGAACACGCATCTGAACCTCCACATGATTAGGCTGGCCGTTGCGCCAGAATCTGACACTAACACGTAGTGCCACAATATGGCGCTACGAAAGGAGTGCCTCATGCCCCGGAGCGGTCAGGAAGCACGACACCGACTGCAGCAGGCTGCGCTGGAGCTGTTCACCGAGAACGGCTTCGACCGGACCACCACCGCGGAGATCGCCGCGCGCGCAGGTGTCAACGACCGCACCTTCTTTCGACACTTTCCCGACAAGCGCGAGGTCCTGTTCGGCGGCGAGGCCGAGCTGCGCGATCTGTTGGTCACGTCCATGGACAGCGCCCCGGCCACCGACTCGGTACTGGACACGCTTCTCGCCGCCTGCCTGACCACCGTCGACTTCCACGACGCGGGCCGTGATTTCGCTCGGCCCCGACATGCACTGGTCGCAGCGACCCCGGAACTGCACGAACGAGAACTGTCCAAGCTGGCAGCCCTGGCCACTGCGATGGCAGAGTCACTGCGTCAGCGCGGAATCCCCGAAGCCCGATCGCGACTGGCCGCTCAGATCGGGATGGCGGCGTTCGTCTCCGCCGTCGACTCCTGGTACGACGACCCCTCGCCCGGTCTCGCCGCACTGCTTCGGCAGGCGTTCGACGACGTCCAGGAGATCACGTCATCCAGATGAGTCGAGCTCTTCCAGCACCTACCGATCGGTAGGTGCTGCGGCGATACCGTGAGCCACACATGTTGGCCGAGGCCGCACGGACGCCGAGGTGTCGTGCGCCAGGTGCTGGTCGAGGCCCCGACGATCGAGGAACCCCCGATGGCAGTCTCGTTGATCAACCCGGACGGTCACGTCCAGGTACCGCTCTATCACCACGTGGCGGTGGCCACCGGGTCCAAACAGATCCACCTCGCCGGACAGGTCGCCTGGGACGGCGACGGAAACCTGGTCGCCCCTGGCGATCTCGCCGGTCAGGTCACGCAGGTGTACCGCAACGTGGCCAGGTCGCTCGCCGCAGCCGGAGCGACATTCCATGACGTCGTCCGATTCACCTGGTACGCGGTGGACTGGGAGAAGTCGAAGATGGAGGCATTCACGGCGGGCGTCGAGCAGGCCGGTCGTGAGTTCGACCTGCCCACACCGCCGTTGGCCCTGATCGGCGTCACCATCCTGTACGAGCCCGGCATCCTCATAGAAGCCGAGGTCACCGCGGTCGTCGACTGATCAGTGCCCACCTACAGATCGATGCGGCCGCTGCGGCTGTGGAACTCGCCCGTCGGACCGGCCCGGTCGAGTGTCGCCAGCGCAACGGTGGCGTCGGTTCCCTCGGTGACCGACTGGTGGCCCGTGTTAGCGTTGAGATCGGTTGCGGTGTAACCGGGGTCGGAGGCATTGACCCGCATCTCCGGGAGGTTCTTCGCGTACTGCACCGTCAGGGTGATGACCGCCGCCTTCGACGCGGCGTAGGGGATGGAGCCGACCGGGAACTCATCGCGCTGCGGGTCCTGCAGGAAACGGCCCATCCCGACGCCGGAGGCGACGTTGACGATGATCGGGTTGGTCGACTCCCGCAGGAGAGGTAGGGCCGCCTGCGTGACCCTGATGATGCCGACGACGTTGGTGTCGAGGGTGTCCGCCATCGCGTCGGCGTCGAGATCGTCGACGCCGTGGGCGGAACCGATGACACCGGCGTTGTTGACGAGGACGTCCAGCCGGGGAATGGACGTCAGCGCCTCGGTGACCGACGCGGTGTCGGTGACGTCGAGACGGATGACCTGCGCGCCCAACGCACGGACGTCGTCGGCCTTGTCCGGGTCGCGCACGCCCGCGATGACGTCGTGGCCTGCCTCGATGAGTCGCCGGGTCGTCTCGAGCCCGAGGCCCTTGTTCGCTCCTGTGATCAGTGTTGTGGTCATGTGCTCAATCCTGGGGTCCGAGCGGACGCGGTTCCAGGTACTCCTGTTACCACCCGACCGGCCGCGAGGGGATGCAGGATGGTCGGTATGAGCGAACTGTCGACCGTGCTGCGCGCGTGGCGGGAACGGACCATGCCCGAGGAGGTCGGGCTGCCCGCGATCCCCGGGCGTCGCACTCCAGGTCTGCGCCGTGAGGAACTCGCCGCATTGGCGACCGTCAGCGTCGACTACATCGTCAGGCTCGAGCAGGGACGCGCACGACACCCGTCGGCGCAGACCGTCGCCGCGCTCGCGCGGGCACTGCGCCTCACGGGCGAGGAGGTCGACCACCTGTACCAGGTCGCCGGATTGGCATCGCCGAGCGCAAACGTTGTCCCGCAGCACATCAGCCCCGGAGTACGCCGCATGGTCGACCGGCTGGGAGACGTCCCGCTCGCGGTGTTCACCGCGACGTGGGACATCATCCACTGGAACGGCCTGTGGGCAGCGATCAGCGGCGACCCTGCCCAGCGACAGGGTGTCGACCGAAATGTGGTGTGGCGCCACTTCACCGACGACTTCTCAGACGTCAGCTACGACGACGTCCACCACGAGGAGTTCAGTGATGATCTCGTCGCAGATCTCCGCGCCGCGCACGCCCGGTATCCCGATGACCGCAGCCTGCGAGATCTGGTGACACGCCTCCGAGCGACCAGTGCGGACTTCGATGCACGGTGGGGCCGCGTCAGCATGTCGGTGCACAAATCCAGTCGCAAGGTGATGACGACATCGGCGGGCCCGATCACCATCGACTGCGATGTGCTCACAGCCCCGGGCAGCGATCTGCGAATCGTTGTCTATACGACTGTTCCCAACTCGCAGGACGAGCAGCGCCTCGAATTGCTGCGCGTGGTGGGAACCCAGACCCTCGTCTGAGACGTCGACGCAGACGGTCACGCCGGATGATGCGGCAGGGGCTGATGAGTGGGTGTTGCGACGGCTCGCATCCCCAATTCCGCGATGGTGCGCGCCTGGTCGTCGTCGAGTGGCTCAGCACCGTTGAAGAGCCGAAAGATCATGGGACCGAACAGGAGATCGATCGCGAGTTCAGGATCGACGTCGGCCCTGAGGTGACCGGCGTCCTGCCCACGCACGATCAGCTCCAGGGTCTGCTGCCGCCGCGTTGCAAAAAATTTCCTTCGTAGCAGCGCTGCTCCCTGCGGTTTGCCCACTCCCGCGGCCATCAGCTCCGCGATGACCCGCCCCCGTGGGCTGGCGTAGAACGCAGCCAGTCGACGCACCTGGTCCATCAGGTCCGCCACAGTGTCGCCGGTGTCGAGGACCGGAACTGCGTCGGTGACCGTGCTGCCGTACGCGTCGGCGGCAACGTCGAGGCCACCCGCCCAGTGCTTGTAGATCGTCGCCTTGCTCACGCGCGATCGTCGGGCCACCTCGTCGATCGTGAACGCGGCGAATCCGCCCTCATCGAGCAATTCGACCGCCGTCGCGAGAACGGTTCTGCGTGCGGCTGCGCTGACGGGCCGGCCCGGACGGCGTTTCTCCGGGACGGCGTCGGCGGTGCTGGGCTCGGTGGCATCGGTCATCTCGCCACATTACTGAACGAACCGTTTGCAAAGCCAGTCTCACCGCTCTAGGGTGAACGGACCGTTCAGAAATAGGAGGTCGTGGTGGGAAGAGTTCTGGGTGTGGGCATCGTCGGAGTCAATGCGGAGCGAGGGTGGGCTCGTGACGCCCACGTGCCGTCGGTGCGCGCCATCGACGGACTCGAACTGGTGGCCGTCGCCACCCGCCGTCAGGACTCGGCCGATGCCGCCGCTCGCGCCTTCGGTGCGCACCGCGCCTACGCAGATCCTCGGGAACTCATCGACGACCCCGCCGTGGACATCGTCACCGTCGCGGCGTCCGTTCCCGCGCATCACGATCTGATCGTCGCCGCGGCTGCGGCCGGGAAGCATGTCTACACCGAATGGCCGGTCGGCATCAGTACCGCCGAGACCGAGGCAATGGTCGCCCTCGATGCACCGAGCCTGCGGCACAGTGCAGTTGGTCTGCAGGCTCGGCGCAACCCGGCCGTGGTGGTCGCCCGCGACATCATCTCCTCGGGTGCGGTGGGCCGGACACTCGCCGTATCTGTCCTGTCCACGACGGCAGGATTCGGCAGATCGGTCTCGACCGATGAGCTCTATCTCGAGAACCCGGAGACCGGGATGAACCTGGCGACCATCCAGGCTGCTCATACGATCGACCTGGTGCGTCACCTCGCGGGTCCGATCGATTCCCTGAGCGCACAGACCACGATCCAGTTCCCCGTGCTCGCTGTCGACGGCGGGCCTGGTGTCCACCAGCGCACGGTCCCCGATCATGTTGCCGCGGTGGGACGATTGGCAGACAGCGGCGCCCTGACCGCCGAGATCGTCGGCGGCCGACCCGCTGACGACACTCCGTTCCGCCTGAGCATCGTCGGCGAGAAGTCGACGCTGGTGCTGCGCGGAGGCGCCGCACGCGGCTTTCAAGCAGGTTCGCTTGTCCTCGAGCTGGACGGGAGAACAGTCGACCTCCCCGACGGTCCGGTGGCGACGCTGCCCGACTCGGTCGTCAACGTCGCGGGCATCTACTCAGCTCTGCGAGACGACATCGTGAACGAGACGCACACAGCACCAGGATTCGAGGACGCTCTCGAGCTGAATCACCTCATGGACGCGATCGGGGATTCGGCGCGACACGGCACACGGTCGTCGACGTCGTCCTGATCGTCCCCACGTCCGCCCATCAGTCGCCTGACGACCACCCGATTCAGTCGGTCAACTCCCCATGGTTGGCCTCGGCCCACTGCGCCAGGGTCAGAACAGGTCCGGTCGCGAACGACTCACCGAGCTCGGTCAGCCGGTACACGTTTCCGACCTCATCCTTCTCGACCAACCCGGACTCGCGCAGTCTGCGCAACGACTCGTGCAGTGACTTGTCGCTGATACCACCGATGGCCGACACCAGGGCGGCACGCCGAGAGGGTCCGCTCCTCAGGACGGTCAGGACCACCGCGTCCCACTGATGCGCGATCAGCTCGACGCCGAGTCTGACGAAACAGTCCGCCGCAGCGGGCAACGACTCACTCATCGGGTCTCCCGGGGTCTGGCGACACCTACCGATCGGTAGGCCTCACCACACTAGCGTTTCACCGGAGAGGCAGCAGACGACATTGCTTTGCCGGAGACGTCACCAGGAGACACCATGACCGACCACCACTCGACCCGATCAATCCTCCCTGGCGAGAACGTGATCGTCGTGCTCGGGGCGACGGGGCAACAGGGCGGTTCGGTTGCCTCGACTCTGCGAGACGCCGGGTGGAGGGTTCGCGCTGTGGTGCGCGACCCGTCGAGTGCGCCCGCTCGCCGGCTCGCTGCCACCGGGATCGAGACGGTCACCGGCGACCTCGCCGATCCGACGTCGCTGCGAGACGCTTTCGTCGGTGCGCACGGGGTGTTCAGTGTCCAACCCAGCTCAGGACAGGCCGGTACCGACATGACCGACGACGACGAGGTGCGCTGGGGCGTGTCCGTCGCCGACCTCGCCCGGGACGCCGGTGTCGCCCATCTCGTCTACAGCTCGGCGATCGCAGCCGGCTCGACACCGACCGGCATCGGACACTTCGACACCAAAAGCCGTATCGAGAAACACATCCGGGGACTCGATATCCCGAGCACGATCATCCGACCCGCCAGTTTCATGGAGATCCTTCTGCTCCCCGGGATGGGACTCGCCGACGGGCAGTTCGCGTTCCTCATGCGCGCCGAGCAATCGATGCAGTTCGTCGCCGTCCGCGACATCGGCCTGGTGGTCGCCCAGATCTTCGGCTCACCGGCTTCGTTCGTCGACCGCACCATAGATGTCGCCGGTGACTCACTCACCGGCAATGAACTGGCACGTCACCTCGGCACCGCGTTGAAGCGTCCGATCACGTATCGCCGGATCCCCGATGACGTTCTCTCAGAGAACGATCTGTTGGGCCGACTGGCGGCTGCGGTCGACGACGGGCGGTTGGCCGGACACGCCGACCTGACGGCACTTCGCGAGCGCTTTCCGTTCCTACGTCGTTTCGACGACTGGCTGCCCACCTGCGACCCCGAGACCCTGGCAGCCGCTACGCGATCAACCTCCGCCAGCGTCCAGCTGCGCTGACCGACGGCGTCTGGTCCGACACGTCCGTCAGAGCCGGCGAAGTAGCGCCTCAACCTGTTCGACCACGAGGTCGGGGCGGGAGATGAACGGATGGTGACCGGTGGGCACTTCCACTGACCGACCAGCCCGCCGAGCATGCCTCCGCTGCAACCCAACCGAGGTGCTCCGATCGTCTGCGCAGATGATGTACGTGGAGTCGACCCCCTGCCATCCGGCGGCGGTGGTGGGCGTCGTGAACGCCCCGACCGCCTGATCGGTCACCCGGCCCCACGCGTCGCGTCGAGTTATCTCGTCGGCGTCCTGCAGAAAGCGTTCGCCGAACGACGCAGCGTCGTAACCGGATACGCCGATCGTGCCGTCGCCGCGGTCGGCGATTGCCACCGGGTCGGTCTCGGTGCTCATGATCGCGCCCTGCGACAGACCGACATCAGGCAGGTACGACGACACGAACAGCAGATGCGCGACAGCGGGATGTGAGCCCGCCTCGGCGATGACGGTGCCGCCGTAGGAGTGGCCCACGACGATCGCCGAGTCGGCGGCGTCGAGGACGCGGCGCAGTGCGGTGGCGTCAGCAGTCAGTCCGCCCTTTGCCTCTCCGGGGGTGGTCTCGCCACAGGACGGCAGCGCCACCGACCGACTCTCGAGACCGGTGCGCTCTCGGAGCAGGCGCGCCGTCGGCTCCCACCACCACTGTCCATCGCGGACCAGCGCGCCATGTACGAAGACGACCTGCATGGCCTCACGGTAACGGGATCGCTCGACACCGTCGGCCGACCTGCACCGACTTCGCGCTCAGCGAATCCAATCAGTGATTGAATCGCTGATTGGCACGTGTTCTACTGAGTCCCATGGAACAGACCAAGGCCGATCCGCGCGCACGACTGCTCGTGGCCGCCGAGTCGCTGCTGCTCGAATCCGGATTCGACAGTGTGTCCATCCGCGCCGTGTGCGCGGCCGCGGAGATGAACCCGGCCGCGGTGCACTATCACTTCGGATCCAAGGAACGCCTGATCGCGGCGTTGCTGGAGTCGCGGATCGGTCCCGCGTGGTTCGAGCCGGTCGCGCGACTGGACGCCGAGTCCCCCGGGGTCCGCGACATCGTCGACGCGGTGGTCGGCCCCCTGGTGACCATGGCCGCCGACCCCACCGGACGCCTCTACCTGCACCTGCTCTCCCGGCTGGTGCTGGGCCGATACGAGATCGACTGGAGTGACCGGTGGTTCAGCCTCGATCCGTTCGTCGACATGCTGCAGCGCATCGTGCCCGGGCTGTCGACAACCGCGGCGCGACAGCGATGGGCCATCAGCTTCGAGGTGATCCTCGGACAGTTCGGCGACCCACTCGCCGGGGATCGAACCCTCTCGCCGGCGCACGTCGAGACGCTGTGCCGCTTCGTCACCGCGGGACTGTCCGACGAGGCGGTCGACGCATGACCAGCGTCTTCGACCCGACCACACTGGGCCCGGTCAGGTTGCGCAACAGGATCATCAAGGCCGCGACCTTCGAGGGGCGCACCCCCGACGCGCTCGTGACCGACGACCTCATCGAGTACCACCGCGCTCCGGCGGCGGGCGGTGTCGCGATGACCACCGTCGCCTACTGCGCCGTCACACCCGGAGGACGCACCGACCGTCACCAGATCTGGATGCGACCCGACGCGGTGCCGGGGCTGCAACGCCTGACCGACGCCGTGCACGCCGAGGGCGCCGCCGTCAGTGCGCAGATCGGGCACGCCGGGCCCGTCGCCAACGCGGCGTCGAACCGGGCGCCGGCATTGTCGCCGAGCCGCATACTGAGTCCGCTCAGCATGCGGATGACCCACAAGCCGGATGCTGCCGACCTACGGGACGTCGTCCGCGCGCATGCCGATGCGGCCGGCTTCGCCGAGAGCGCCGGGTTCGACGCGGTCGAGATCCACTGCGGACACAACTATTTGGCGAGTTCGTTCCTGAGCCCGCTGCTCAACCATCGTCGCGACGAATACGGCGGGTCGCTGGTCAACCGGGCTCGGCTCGCCCGCGAGATCACCCGGGCGGTTCGCGACCGCGTCGGCGACCGCCTGGCCGTCACCGTCAAACTCGGCATGGAGGACGGAGTCTCGCTGGGACTGCAGATCGACGAGAGCCTTCAGGTCGCCCGATGGATCCAGGACGATGACGCGGCCGACGCCCTCGAACTCACCGCCGGGAGCTCACTGCTCAATCCCATGTACCTCTTCCGCGGCGACGCCCCGAGGAGGTCGTTCGCCAAGGCGTTCCCGCCACCGATGGGCTGGGCCATGCGGTTGGCCGGACCGTTCCTGCGCGAATATCCCTATCGCGAGGCGTTTCTCCTCGATCTGGCCCGCCAGTTCCGACACGAGTTGAGCATGCCGCTGATCCTGCTCGGCGGCATCACGACCACGGAGACGATGGAGCTCGCGATGGACGAGGGGTTCGAGTACGTGGCCATGGCACGGGCCCTCCTGCGGCAACCCGACCTGATCAACCGGCTGCAGGCCGAGCGGACCACTCGATCACTGTGCACGCACTGCAACGAGTGCATGCCCACCATCTACTCGCGGACGCACTGCATCCTCGCCGCCGACACCGCGAGCGCCCGATGAGCAGGACTGTGCTGATCACCGGCGCCGGAGGCGGACTCGGTCACGCAACCACCAACGTCTTCGCCGATCGCGGCTGGACGGTACTCGCAGCAGACCTCACGAAGCCCGCCGCGACGCCCGGGGTCATCCCCCTCGAGATCGACGTGACCGACACACACTCGGTCAGCACCGCGATGGCCGACGCAGAGCGACACGCGCCGGACGGACTCGACGCCATCGTCACCTTCGCCGGCATCATGCGGGTGGGTTCCGTGGTCGAGATCGACGAGGACGAACTGCGGCAACTGATCGACGTCAACCTGCTCGGTACCTACCGCGCGGTCAAGGCCGCGTTGCCGCTCATCCAGCGCGGACGCGGTCGGGTGATCACGATCAGCTCCGAGACCGGTTGGCAGAAGGCGCTCATGCTCAACGGGCCGTACGCGATCACCAAGCATGCCGTCGAGGCGTACTCCGATGCGCTGCGCCGGGAACTGATGTTCCTCGACATCCCCGTCAGCACCATCCGACCCGGCCCCTTCCGCACCGACATGGTCGACGGGATCAGCAGCGCCTTCGACCACGCCGCGGCGAACTCGACCCTGTTCCCGGAGCTCATCGGACGGGTCGGCGCATTGGCGGTGAAAGAGCAGGCGCGGGCGCATGATCCGTCGGTGCTCGCCGATGTCGTGTGGAGAGCTGCCACGACCACCCGTCCGCGAGCGCACTACTCGGTTCGCGCCGACCTGCGACGATCCCTCCTGCACTTCATCCCGAGCCCCGTTGTCGACCGGCTGCTGAAGACGATGTTCGCGCGGAGATCCTGACGGCGAACTCGCGGCACGAGTTCGGCGAGTACCCCGTCGCGCTACGCGACGTCCAGGACTCCTCGCGCGTCGCTGACCGAGTTCTGCAGTCGGGTACGCACCCGGCGGGTGATCGCTGCCGGGGTGGCAGCGGGGTCGATCAACTCGGGGGCGCCCATCATCACGCGGGCGCCCACGCGCGTGTCGTCGGGGTAGGCGATGCCGATCGGCAGCAACGCGACCTCGACGTTCTCGGCGATCCCGTGCGCGATGTGGCCGATGCCGCTGGCGATCGGCAGCAGCGTCGAGGGGTCGGTGACGTTGCAGGTGCCTTCGGGGAACACCGCGATGCTGTCGCCGTAGCGTGTCGCCCGATCGACGCAGACGTCGATCATCTGCCGGCCCGCGGCGACCGCGGCCCGCATCTGATGGTCCTTCGGCCGAAAGACCGGGATGCCGCCCATGACATCGATCTGGGCGCGCTGCTTGGCGTCATCGAACAACTCGTCCTTGGCCAGGACTCGGATGTGGCCGATGAGACGCCGAAGCGGCGTACGGAACGCCGTTGCGGCGAGAACGAACTGGTCCTTGTCGGACAGATGGTTGGCGCACACGACGAATCGGACGTTGCGCCGGCGCATCTCGATGGTCTGATCTCGCGCACCGTCGTCGTAGGAAATGGCCGGACGATATCTGGCCGCGAGATACGCGTACGCCGCTCGTGCCCTCATGACCGGTTGCCGGTGAGCACCGTAGAAGGCGTACACCTCATCAGCGTTCTCGAGCGTGATCTCCATCAACCTACGGTACCGTAGGTTAGCGACTGGACCAATGGCCTGAGCGACAGCCACGGATCCGATTCGACCGTTGTCATGGGCGATCTGATCGAGAACAATTGACTGCGCGGCGAACCATCCGTCTCGCGGTCGCCGTCACCCGTCCAGATCGAACCGTTCACGCTCGCGGCGGCCGTGGGTGAGGCGGCGTAGATCGGTCTCGGAGTCGAAGCTGGAACCGACGCCGCCGGCGACCACACCCATGGTCGAGCTGAGCCACGCCAGGTTGATGTAGTCGGACACACCGACCGGACGACCGAGTATGAGCTCCATGAACTGCGGGTCGATCAGTGCTGCGCCGCCGAGAAGGATGGCGACGAACAGGGTTGCGTACAGCGTGAGCACGCAGACGAACAAGGTCGCCAGGGTCGACATGTTGTAGAGGAAAGTGACCTGGGCGTAACGGGTTTGGGCAGTACGGTCCCACAGGCCGTTGCTCAGCACGAGCCACCCCATCAGGATGATGATGGCCAGGAACGTGAACAACAGCAGCCGCCACGACGGCAGGTACGACGCCATCTGCCAGATCGAGTTGTAGAAGATGCCGAATGCTCCCGCTGCAGCCGCCGCGGCCAACGCGCTCGACAACCGCGGCACCGTCTTCAACGGCTCGTTGGTCGAGATCATGCCCAGAACAGTGCGCAGCCAGGAGAACACCGTTTGCGCGTAGAGCTGCGACGGCCCTGATTCCGCGATCGTCCACCGGCTCCCCCGGAACGGGATGCGTCTGCGTTCGTCGGCGGCGACGGGTTCGCACAGCAAGCGAGCGGACTGGGTCAGCGCAATCCGCAGTCGTCGTTTCGTCGCCCACGCACCGAGCGTCGGGCTCGAGATGACGGCGAGTCGCGCGTCGACGAACACCTCGGAGATGAGGGGTCGTCGCGGTGTGTAGCGCGGGATCTCGGTGACCACCACGATCGCGTGCGGGTCGGGGCCGGGCGCCGCGGTGCGGGCCCGGACGTAGTCGATCGTGTCGTCGGATCGGAGACGAACCAGGTGCACGCTCTGGATCACCGACACCGGCCGACCCAACTGCTTCGTCAACTCCGGCTCGAGTGCGGGCAGGACGGCGGCGACGCGTCGGGACACGATCCCCGGGTCGCTGACGATCAACACCGTCGACGCGGCGTTGCCGGCCGCGTCGGTCGGATCGGTCAGTGCAGCCATCGGCGATAGGTCTCCGTGTCGTGGTGGTCGGCCCCTCAGGCACGAAACATAGCGGACACCACGCCCAGAGTCAGCCCTGAGGGAACGACACCCGCGTCAACTCCTCCGACCGCCGCCAGATCCGCGCGGCCTGGTCGACATCGGCGCGGCCTGGTCGACATCGGTCAGACGCGAGTGTCGTAGACAAGGAGACCAAGCGCTCACCACCACCGCGCCGCAAACAGGGCAGACTCGGTTGGTCGGGCCGACACGGCACGATCGAACGCGAGGAGTTCCATGAAGGTGTTGGTCACCGGTGCATCCGGATACGTCGGCGGTCGTCTGGTCCCGCGCCTGCTCGCCGACGGGCACGACATCCGGGTCACCACCAGCAGCCCCGAATCGACCATCACCGCGTGGTGGGCCGATCAGGCCGAGTCGGTGACGATGGACGTTCTCGATGCCGATCAGGTTGCGGCGGCCACCGACGGCATCGAAGCCGTGTTCTACCTGATCCACGGCATGGGCGACGGCGACGACTTCGCCGAGACCGACCGCGAGGCCGCCCAGAACATGGCCGCAGCGATCGACCGGCACGGCATTCCAAAGGTCGTCTATCTGACCGGCATCGTCCCCGACGTCGAGTCCGACGACCTCTCCGAGCACATCTCGTCGCGCCTGGAGGTCGAGAAGATCCTCGAAGGGTCCTCGGCGACTGCCGTCGCGCTGCGCGCCGCGATCATCCTGGGCAGCGGATCGACCTCGTTCGAGCTGATCCGCCAGGTCAGCGAACGGCTACCCGTTCAGACCGTTCCCAGCTGGATGGACTCCCAGGTCCAGCCCATCGCCGTCACCGACGTGCTCGACGCGCTGGCCGGGTCCCTCGGGTCGGACGTGCCCGGCGGGCACTACGACATCGGAGGGTCCGAGACCATGGCGTACTCGGCCCTG
This sequence comes from Williamsia maris, assembly GCF_024171815.1. Taxonomy (GTDB): domain Bacteria; phylum Actinomycetota; class Actinomycetes; order Mycobacteriales; family Mycobacteriaceae; genus Williamsia_A; species Williamsia_A maris. The sequence continues at coordinate 55,397 of NZ_JAMTCJ010000002.1, forward strand.
CTCGACACGTACACCACGATCGCCGGGCTCACCCGTCCGCAGGTGACCGTCCCCTTGCTGCCCACGGCACTCGTCGGCGAGATGGTCGCCGCCCTGACCGACGTCCCGTCGTCCACGGTCACCGCACTCGTCGAGAGCCTGCACCACGACATGGTCTGCCACGGAACGACATTCCTCGGCACGATCCTGCCGGCCGACCACAGCCTGACCACGACCGAGGACGCGATCACCCGCGCCCTGGCCGAACCGGCGTCTGACCCCGCACACGCCGATCCGATCGGACCCATGCCGCACGACCCCGACTGGGCCGGCGGCGGCAGCCACACCCCCATCCGCACCAAGATCTCGAACGTCGTCGAGAAGCTGACTCCCGGTAGCTGATCGAGGGCCGGTTCCACGCCAGCGCCGCACACCTAGGCGAAGACGCCCGTCTCCGTCGAATCACACGGTCACCGTGTGCCGCCACCCGTCGCGCGTACCGTCGAAGAAGTAGAGGTGCCCCACTTCAGCTGTCGTCGGAATCATGCCGCTGCGGGAAGCAGCATGCGGTGTTCACTCGAACGTCCGACCTGTGCGCGCGCGTCGCGCACGAGACCGGCTCTCACGGCGCCAACGTGGCCGTCATCAACCACCGCACCTGGGAAGTCCTGGCCGCGACCGATGCTGTTGCACGCACGATCGACGACCTGCAGTTCACCCTGGGCGAGGGGCCGTCTCTCGACACCGCCGACACGTCGAACGAATGCCTCGTGCCCGACCTCGGGGAGGCGTCGGCGATCGGGCGGTGGCCGGTGTTGGCCGGCGAGCTGAACGCGGCCGGTGTCGGCGCGGTGTTCACGTTCCCCGTCGACGGCACGTCCACGAGGGCCAGGAGCGTGTTGACCGTCTACCGCCGGAGCGCCGGTCCGATGCTGTCCGGCCACCTCGCCGCAGCTCGTCGGTGTGCGACGGAGGTGACCGGCGTGGCCGGACTCGATTGGTCAAACTACGTACGCAGCACCGTCGGCGACACTGCCGACCCCGACCGGATCGGCATCGCCCTGGCCGCGGCTCCCCCGGCGGGCATGGCGGACCGTGCCGACATCCACACCGCCGCCGGTATCGTTGCGGCACAGCTCGACCTGCCGCCGCGCGAGGCACTGACCACGCTCCGCGCACACAGCTTCCGAACCAACACCCCGCTGCCCGACGTCGCCCGCCGCGTCATCGAGACCCGCGAGCTCATTCTCTGACCCGTCGATCTCGACCCCGCACCAGGTGAGGTCCCAAATCGGGGTGTTCGTGGCGCAAAACGGGGGGCGGGTACTCGCAGGGGTCTGCCACTCTTCCCCTACCGAGATCAACACATCCGTCGAACTCGATCTGAGATCCCATCCGATCGCGCCCAGTTCCCCACCGGGGCAACGCGAACCCGAAGTGCAGGAGGCCACCATGCCCAGTGTCGTCACGAGCGACGGAGTCGAGATCTTCTACAAGGACTGGGGCACAGGACAACCCATCGTCTTCAGCCACGGATGGCCCCTGTCGTCGGACGACTGGGACGGACAGATGATGTTCTTCCTCGACAAGGGGTACCGCGTGGTGGCCCATGACCGACGCGGCCACGGCCGGTCCGAGCAGGTCGACTCCGGGCACGACATGGACCACTACGCCGACGACCTCGCCGCCGTCGTCAACCATCTCGACCTGACCGATGCGATCCACGTCGGTCACTCCACCGGCGGTGGCGAGGTCGTCCGCTACCTCGCCCGCCACGGCATGGACCGCGCCGCCAAGGCAGTGCTGATCAGCTCGGTGCCGCCGATCATGGTCAAGACCGAGTCCAACCCCGGCGGTTTGCCCAAGGAGGTGTTCGACGACATCCAGGTTCAGGTCGCGACCCGACGCGCAGACTTCTTCCGCACCTTCGCCGAAGGGCCGTTCTACGGCTACAACCGTCCCGGCGCGACCCCGTCGGAAGGCGTCATCGCCAACTGGTGGCGCCAGGGGATGATCGGCGGTGCCAAGGCGCACTACGACGGCGTGGTCGCGTTCTCGCAAACCGACTTCAGCGCCGACCTCGCCGGGATCACCATCCCCACGCTGGTCATGCATGGAGACGACGACCAGGTTGTGCCGTACGAAGACGCCGGCGTGCGGTCGGCCGAACTCCTCCCCAACTCGACGCTGAAGATCTATCCCGGCTTCCCGCACGGGATGCCGACCACCGAGGCAGAGACGATCAACAACGATCTGCTGGAGTTCTTCCGCTCGTAGGACTCACCCGCCGGGTCGTTGCGTGTCGCGATGACCCGGCGAGGGGCTGTCACGAGCGACCGACATCGGCAGTGCGCGGGCCGACTTCGCCTCGCCGTCAGGCTTCGCCGTTGTCTTGCAACGCATTCACCATGCTCCGCAAACTCGCGAAAGCCTGTCGCCGTTCGGCCTCGGTCAGGCCTGTGAGCATCCGCACCTCGACGGAACGTACTGCCGCGGTTGCCTTGTCGAGACTTCCTCGTCCGCTCGGCGTGAGCTCCGTCGGTAGGACCTTGCCCACGGTGGCCTGCGTCGGTCGCGTCACGTAGCCGTCTCGCTCCAGCGCCTGCACCAGCACGTTCATCGACTGCCGGGTCACGAATGCACCGCGCGCGAGCTGGGAGTTCGACAGACCCGGACGCTGAGCGAGCAGCTCGAGGCAGGAGTACTGCGTCAGGGTCATCCCGAGGGGACGCAGCACCGCCTCCATCGCGACGCGCAGTGCGCTCGACGCCTCCTTCAACAGGTAGCCGACCGACGTCTCGAGATCGACACCACCGTTGTCTTGACTCATGTCAGTATTCTGACATACGTTGTTGGTGTCAGATAACTGACACAACATCAAGGAGCATCACATGCCGGTCACCGGTCCCGACTTCATCTCCCTCCAGGCCCGCGATCTCGCTGCGTCGCAAGCATTTTACGAGCAGTACCTCGGCCTTGTCCGCTCTCAGGCGGGCCCGCCCCATGCCGTGGTCTTCGAGACAACACCCATCGCGTTCGCGCTGCGCGACATCGTCGCCGGGACCGATCTCGACTCCGTTGCGCAGCCCGGAATCGGCGTGGCCATCTGGCTGCACGCCACCGACGTCCAGGCCATCCACGACGGCCTGGTCGCCGACGGTCACCGGATCGTGTCGGATCCCATCGACGGACCGTTCGGCCGCACGTTCACGTTCGCCGACCCCGACGGCTACCACGTGACCCTGCACGACCGCGCCTGAGGCGATCGCTCAGGCCTCGCCGGTGCCCTCGTCGTCGTCGGATGAACCGCGACGGCGGGGCGAGGGCACATCGTCGCCGTCCGCGACGCCCTCGGTGTCGGGATCCTTGCCGCTCGAGGGGTCGAAGACCCGGTGTGGTGAATTGTCGTCGTCATGAGCCATCGTTCCAGCAGACCCCAAACCACGCGTCGGCACAAGGCGGTCCGCTTGGATCGTCAGCACACGGATCAGTCCGCCGGCAGATGGCCGGAGTAGGACCCCTTGAGAACCGGCCACTTCGCCTATCGCGGGGTATACGGTCTCGATGTGCCCGGACACTGCTCGCGTATGCCGGTCGAGCGCACATGACACCCGACGACGACGCCTGGAACCAGACCGCCCGCGGTGAGACCCCGACGGAGCGACTCGACCGCAACTGGTCAAGCCTGCTGCAGGAACTACGGGTCGTGCAGACCGGACTGCAACTGCTCACCGGGTTCCTGCTGACGCTGCCGTTCCAGACGCGGTTCACCACGCTCGACACCACCCAGACGGCGATCTACCTGGTCACGCTCGGATGTTCGGCGGTCGCGACCATCGTGATCGTCGCGCCGGTCGCCATCCACCGCTTCCTGTTCCGACAGCATGCGATGGCCGAGTCCGTGCAGTTCGCGACGCGGCTGGCGATCGCCGGCTTCCTGCTGCTGGGTGTCGCGATCACGGGTGTCGTGACGCTGATCTTCTCGGTCGTCCTCGATACTGGGTCCGGCATCGCGGCCGGGGCGTGCTGCGCACTCGTCGCGGTGATCCTGTGGCTCGTGCTGCCCGCGCGGATCCGCAGCCGGTTGCCGAAGCCCGGGCCGGTGCCACCCCCGTCGAAGTGAGGAGATGACCATGGAGCCCGTGGACATCGATGCGCTCGCCCACCGGATCGCCCGGGTCGCGATCCGACACCCCAACCGCGCGCAGTTGGCGTTCGATTCCGACGGTCAACTCGTGGACTGGCAAAGCCTGGACGACGACTCGTGGAACAACGACTCGACCGCCGACGACCGGGTCTACATCGTCGCCGGTGGTGCCACCGCGTCGGATGTGCGGGAGACCATCAGAGACCGATGATCGGTCAGTCCACCGCGGAGAGTCGCGCCTGACCCGCCCCCAGGGTCTGTGTGGCGACGGTGACGAAGTCGCGGATGCGGCGTTCCCTGCGGCCTTTGACCACCGTGATGCACGTGTCGACCGGCGCCAGATCCGTCACCACCAGGTGCACGAGATCGGGACGTGAATAGGACGCGGCGACGCTGGCGGGCACCAGGGCGATGCCGTGTCCGGCGGCGATCAGTTCGAACTTCTCCTCCACCGACGACGTCCGCCGCGAGTGCGCATCGAGGATCGTTTCCCCCTCGAGGTCGGCCATCGTGATCCAGCGGCGCCGAGCCAGCGGATGGGTGGCCGGAAGACAGGCGACCTTCTCCTCGCTCCCGACCGGGACCACCCGCAGCACGTCGTCGTCGAACGGGCGACGGAGGTAGGCGACATCGACCCTGCCGTCGTGGAGTGGGGCCGCCTTCTCCCACCATCTGACGGGAACCAGATCGACCTCGACGTCGGGATACATCGCCGAGAAGGCCCGAACCGCCTCGCCCACATGCAATCCGGGCGCGAAACCGACCACGAGACGTTCCACCCCGCGGTCGGACTCCAACACTCGGCGAACGGCGTTGTCCACGGTGGCGAACACCCCGCGCGCATCGTCGCGCAGCTGTTCGCCGGCCGGTGTCAGCTCGACGCTCCTGGTCGTCCGGACCAACAGGGTGGCGCCCAGTTCCTTCTCGAGCGCACGCACCTGTCGGCTCAGCACCGGCTGCGCGATGTAGAGCGCCTCGGCGGCGCGGCCGAAGTGGCCGTGTTCGGCCACCGCGACGAAGTACCGCAGCTTGCGCAGGTCCAGATCCATACCCCGAGGGTATCAATGTTCGGCGACAGGTATTGGACCGTGCGACCGTATCGGCGCAGGCTGAACCCCATGATCGTGATCACGACGCCCACGGGCGACATCGGCAGCCAGGTCCTCGACGCCCTTCTCCAGACCGACTCATCGCACAAAGACGAGATTCGCGTCGTCGTGCGGGATGCGGCGCGACTCCCGGACGGGGTGCACGATCGTGTCGATGTCGTCACCGGTTCACACGGGGACGCCGACGTGGTCGCCCGGGCCTTCGCCGGCGCGGATGCGGTGTTCTGGGTCGTTCCGCCGAACCCGATGACTCCCAGCCTCGCGGCGGCGTTCTCAGACTTCACCCGACCGGCGGCGCGCGCGTTCGCCGAGCACGGTGTCGGCCATGTCGTCGGCGTCTCGGCACTCGGTCGCGGTACATCGGTGGCCGACCGGGCCGGCCTGGTCACGGCATCGTTGGCGATGGACGACGTCATCGGCGACTCCGGCGTGGCCTACCGCGCGCTGGCCAACCCGTCGTTCATGGACAACGTTCTGAGACAGGTCGACTCGATCCGCGGCGGCGTGTTCACCGACACCGTCGCACCCGATCGCGCCGCACCCGCCGCCGCGACCCGCGACATCGCCGCGGTCGCCGCCCGCCTGCTGCTGGACCGGTCGTGGACCGGGGTGGACGCCGTACCGGTGCTCGGCCCGGAGAACCTCTCGGCGCACGACATGGCGCACATCATGTCCGAGGTTCTCGGCACACCGGTTCGCTACGAACGCCGATCGCACGAGGACCTGCGAACCCAGATGACCGGCTACGGACTGGGGAAGGCGTTTGTCGACGGCATGGTCGACATGATGCGCGCCAAGGACGACGGTCTCGACGACGGCGTCACCCGCACCGCAGAGACATCCACACCCACCACCTTCCGACAGTGGTGCACCGACGTCCTGCTACCGGCGGTTCAGGCCTGATCAGATTGTCCGGAAGCAGTTCTGACGGCAGAAGAATTGAGATGTCCATTCCGTTTGCCTCGCTGCCGTGACATCGGACTCGGTCGGTACCTCGACGTAGTTCTCGTGACCAGGTCACGAGGTCGAACCCGTTTTCCTGGCGCACGTCCCATATGGCCGTGAAGCCGCAGGACGGGGTCCGGTTCCCCTGTATTGTCGCTTTTCGTCCGATAGGCGCCGGGCGATCTCATCGTCGCGGCAGTCGGCGTTCTCACGACCACGCCGGAGGCCCGAGTGCAGACCACACCGTTGCTCACGGGGCAGCGCCCCGGCGACATCCGACGACTCGCCCGCCCGGTGAATCTCATCGCCGCGGCAAGCGTCGTCGTCTCGCTGATCGTGGGGTTGCGGGTCGAGCCGTCCACCCTATGGGGATTCCTCCCCATCGCCCTCTACGGAATACTCGCCGCGCTGGGCATGCGGATCCTGGTGGCCACGTCGGTGGCGGTCCTCTCGGCCGCCCTGCTCCTGCTCCCCGGCCCGCAGGTGGTGGTCGAGATCGCACGTGAGTCGGCGGTCGATCAGGTGACGATCATCGGTGTGGTGATCCTGCTGGGCGGCGGCCTTGCCGAGATCCTGCGTGCGAGTGGGGCCGCGACCAGGATCGTGTCGGCAGCCATCCGGGTGGCCGGTACCTCGAACACGACGTCGGTGGCCGCCGGGATCATGCTGACGTGCCTGCTGCTGGTCGCCGCGTTGGGAACGCTCGCCGGGGCGCTCGCGGTTGCCGTGCCGGTGTTGCTGCCGGTGGCCGCGCGCGCCGGGCTCACGAGGTCGGCCACCGCGTCGGCGATCTTCATCGGCGGCTGCGCGGGATTCGCGATCGCACCGTTCGCCGGCGGGAACATCGCGATCATGCAGGCCGCCGACACCGGGTATCTCGGGTATCTGCTCCACGGCGGCGGGCCCCTGGCCGTGCTGTCGATCGTGGTCGGCATGATCGTCGTCCCGTGGATGCAGAGGCGGACCGTAGGCGGGGACGACCACTATTCGCCGGACGAGCTGGGGGCAATCGAGACCGACTCCCCCGCCGTCGACGACCGGCGCGCCGGTCGGGCCGCGGTGGCGTTCGCCGTGACCCTTCTGGCCGTTCTCGTCGTCGCGACCATCACCACCGCAGGCATCGCACTGCCGCTGATCGCGTTACCGCTCCTCGCGGTCGTCACCGCTGCGGGTGCGGGGATGTCACCGAAGACGTTTGCGATCAACGCCTATCGCGGTGCGGCCAAGCTGGCGTGGCTGTTCGTGCTGTTCTATCTGCTGGCCCTGCTGTTCAACGCCATCGCACGGTTGAACCCGTTCACCGTCGTCCTCGGGTCGTACGGATCCGAGATCAGGGGTCTGACGCCGTTCCTGTTCGCGATGACGGTCGCGCTCATCGGCTGGGTCGGTGTACCAGGTGCGTCGGCCGCGCAGGTGGTGCTGCTGGACAAGATCTTCGGTGAGCTCGCATCCATCGCGGGGATCGGCGCCGGGGTCTGGGTGGTGGTGTTGCTGTTCGCCTCCAAGGCCGACACCTACGGTCCGCTGCCGAACGTGAACATGCTGGGCGTGATGGGGCTGTGTCGCTCGGCGAACGTCCGCAACATCCTGATCACCGGGTGGTGCGTGTTGCTTCCCGCGGTCGCCATGTACACGCTGTTCATCTATCTCGGGACCCGGTGAGATCGCTCCGAATCGGCCATCTTTCGTAAGTTCACCGCCAACTGTGCGCGGTGTCCGATCTCGGCCCGCCGAAGTGGTTCTCGGCTCGCTACGGTGACGTCCATGCCGATCGAACCGGAGACCAAGAGCTGGACCTGGGTGTTGGAGAAGCCCTGCGACGCATGTGGGTTGGATGCCTCGCAGGTCGACTTCCGCGACATCCCCGACCTCATCATCGCGAACGCCGCGCAGTGGTCCGATGCGCTCGACCTCGGTGATCCCCGTCTGCGGCCGAACGACTCGACCTGGTCACCGCTGGAGTACGCCGCCCACGTTCGCGACGTCTTCCGCCGGTTCGCCACACGCATCGACCTGATGATCACCGAGGACGATCCCGAGTTCGAGAACTGGGACCAGGACGCGACTGCGGTCACCGATCGCTACAACGAGCAGGATCCGGCCACCGTTCTGCGCGAGTTGGCCTCCGAAGGGGCGACATTGGCCGAGGTGTTCCGGTCGGTGCCCGACGATGCGCTCGGCCGGAGCGGGCGGCGAAGCGACGGGAGCACCTTCACCGTCGAGACGCTCGGTCAATACTTCATCCACGATCCGGTGCACCACCTGTTCGACGTGACCGGGCAACGTTTCCCGTCGACCGTGCCCTAATCACCCGCCGACCGTGCCCTAATCACCCGCCAAGCGGGCCCTAATCACCCGCCAAGCGGGCCCTGACAACCCGCCGAACGTGCCTCACCGACGTCGCCGCGCGCGTTGTTCGAGGAGCAGCTCGAGTCGGCCGATGAACTCGAACGGGTCGGTCGACAGTTCGACACTGTTCCGGTGTTCGGTGTGCCACCCCAGGCGGGCGGTCTCGCGATCCCGGCGAGCGTCGGCCGCCCGTTGGTCATCGCTGTAGTGGTAGTCGAAACCGTCGAACTCGAAGGCGATCTTCTCCTCCCGATACGCATGGTCGAGTTTCGCAACGGTTCGCCCGGTCTCGTCGTAGACCTTCACCTGCGTCTCGGGACGCGGTAGGCCCTGCGCCAGAACGAGATGTCGCATGTAGCTCTCACCCGACGACTCCGCGTTGGGATCGATCCACGGGATCAGTCCCCTGAGCTGGCGTATCCCGCGAACAGCGGGATGGTCGACGACGTATCGCCACAGCACGCCGAGGTCTAGGTCGGTGGAACGGGTCAGATCATCGAGGTGCGCGAGTCCCAGCCATGCTGGTCCACGGCGGCCCAGATCGTATGCGGTTCGGATGACCGACGTCACCGGCATGCCATCGACGATGACGACGTCGCGCGGATCCAGGTCGGTTCGCACGATCCGGACTTGAGTGCGAGTCCGCCCCTGGCCGGTTGGGGCGCGAACCAGCTCAACGTTGTCGCCGTGGTCGAAGAACGTGGCCCCGTGCAGAACCGCTGCGCTGACGCCGCCCACCACCGACTCCGGACCCGCCCTCAACCACGCTGCACGGATGGTCTCGACCGGCCCGAGCGTCAACCCGGGGCTGGCGTAGACCGCGCGGTGCACCCGCCGATAGTGATGTGGCACCTCGCGAGGTGTGATCGATGCGGGCAGTCCGATGTCTCGCACTCGGAAGGGCTGGTCGTCGATGCTCATGCGGTGTTCGACGCGCAATCGTCAGCAACGGTTCAACGCGGACACGAATTCGTCGAATCGGCACGGTCGGCGGGTTGTTACGGCACGGTCGACGGGTTGTTACGGCACGGTCGGCGGGTTGCTAGGGCACGGTCGGCGGGTGATTACGGCACGGTCGGCGGATCAGCTCACGACATCCTTGCGACCGAACCACCACCACGCGAAGCCGAACAGCACCGACGAGTAGATCAGCGAGATACCGGCGCCGCGCGCCATGTCCTCCCAGATCACGTTCGGCCCCAACGCATCCAGCCACGCGAACTGATAGTGCGTCGGCAGGTACTGGCGATAGGGGTCGAGCGCGGAGATCGCGTCGAGGATGTTCGACAGGATGACCAGCATCGTGGCGCCACCGACCGCGCCGAGCGGGGCGTCGGTGACCACACTCAGCAGGAACGCGAATCCGGCGATCACCAACGACTGGATCAGCGTGTACCCGACGACGATCGCCAGGCGCTGCAACGTTTCCCCGTTGGTGAACTCGCCACCCAACGGCGACTGCGCCGGCCCCCACCCGAAGAACAGTCCGCCCACCACATAGGCCCACAGCGGCAGCAGGATCAACGCGATCGCGCTCGACGCCAGCCCGATGAACAGCTTCTGCCGCAACAGATGCGAGCGTCGGACGGGGATCACCAGCAGGTAGCGCAACGACGCCCAGCCCGCGTCGCTGGCGACGGTGTCGCCGCAGAAGAGCGCGATGAGAACGGTGAGCAGGAACGACCCGGCCGCGAACTCGGTGAACAGCGCGAAGTTCGCGCCGCCCGCGGTCGCCAGACCGTAGAGCGCCGAGTTCTGCCGACCACCGCCATCGGAACCCGCGGTCGACGGATCGTCGGAACTCAGCGAGAACGCGATCGCGATGATCGGCGGCAGCACCAGCAGGAGCAGCGCCGCGACCTGGGTACGGCGACGACGCAACTGCCGCACCGCCTCGACCCGCAGGCTCAGGGTCCGTCCCGGCCGGAAGGTCGACGGCTGGACCGGGCCGATGCCGTCGAGCCGGTCGTGCACGCCCTTGCGGGTGGCGGCCGCCCGGCCGCCGGCATCGACGCCGCCCACATCACCACCGATGTTGTCGGTCATCGGGACTCATCTCCGATCAGGTCGAGGAATGCCTCTTCGAGATGCCGCCGGGATTCCACGACCTCGGCGCGCACACCCGCCGCCTCGAGCACCCGCTGCGCGGCGGCGACATCGTCGACGGCGAGAGTCGACGTGGCCGCGCCGGCAAGTTCGTCCACCGATCCGGCCGTGATCAGCCGGCCCTTGTGCATCACGACGACGTGGCTGCATGTCTGCTCCACCTCCGACAGCAGGTGGCTGGAGACGACGACGGTGCGCCCGGTGGCCGCGTATCGCCGCATCACCTCACGCATCTCGGCGATCTGCGGCGGGTCGAGACCGTTGGTGGGTTCGTCGAGGATGAGCAGCTCCGGCAGCCCGAGCATCGCCTGGGCGATGGCCAGCCGCTGTCGCATGCCCTGGCTGTACTTGCGGACCTTGCGGTCCACCGACGCCCCGAGCCCGGCGATCTCCAGCGCGGTCTCGAAGTCGGCCTCCTCGGCCGATCGGCCGGTGGCTGCCCAGTAGAGGTCGAGGTTCTGTCGACCCGACAGATGCGGAAGCAGACCCGGCCCTTCGATGAACGCACCGACACGAGCCAGCACCGACGATCCGGCTCGGACCTCCTCGCCGAACAACCGGATGTGCCCGGATGTCGGCGAGATGAGGCCGACCATCATGCGAAGCACCGTGGTCTTGCCGGCGCCGTTGGGGCCCAACAGGCCGACGACCTGACCGGCCTCCACGCGGAACGACACGTCGTCGACCGCGCGATACGAGTCGCCGTACTCCTTGCTCAGCGACTCGACCACGATCGGCGAGACGCCCTTACCGACCGTCGCCGCATCACCCGGAGCCCGGCGACGCCACGTCGCGACGCTGATGCCCGCGATCAGGACCAGCAGCGCGATGACGCCGGCGACGGGCCAGCCCCACGGGAACGGCGTCGACTCGGCCCGCCCGGTGAGGGTGGTCAGTGTCAGCGTCGGCGACTCCAGGGCCACCGAGTACGTCCGGGCATCAACCGGGAGCCGGTAGCCGAGGTCGGTGGTCGAGACCGCAACGGCCAGGCGGTGTCCGGACGCCACCGACCGGACGACGGTGGGCAATGGGACGGTCACCGAGGTGGGTTGTCCCGGCGTGAGACCGGTCAGCCGGATCGGGGTCACCAGACCGGACGGCTGGGTGCGCTGCCCGTCCGACGCGACGTCGACCAGCGACACGAACACCGTTGCGTCCGTGGTGGTTCGCGGGGTGATCCGCAACCGGACCGACGAGGAACCGCCGACCAGCGTATCGGCGTCGAGCGGGCTCGACACGAAACCGGCGACCTGACCCGGGATCGCCGACAGCGCGCCGGCACCGGTGGCCGCAGCGGCGGCGCTGAGCAGACTTCCAATGCCGGGAACGGCGGTGATGGCCGACGGGGTCCCACCGGCCGGGGCGTTGACGGTCTGTTCGGGACCCTGCAGGGTGACGTCGCGCGAGCGCTGCGCCTCGGCCAGGGTCGACGCCGTCAACTGCCGCGCCGACGAGCGTCCGGTGTCGGTCGACAACGCGCCGTCCGGGACGTCGGCGGCGAATCCCGAATCTGGAGTCTTCCTGTCCTGCAACGCTGTCGCGAACCACGACTCGACAGACGGGGTGATGTCGCCGCCCGGCTGATCGTGCCCGCCGGTGCGCCACTGCATACGGACCGGGGTGCCTGCGGCGCGGATGCCCGCAGCATTGCGGACGGCCTGGTCGATCGGGAACAGCGAATCCTGCTGTCCCTGGATGAGCAGCGTCGGGGCGGTGATGCGACCGAGGATTGACGATGGGCTCGACGCGCGCATCAGCGCCTGCAGGTTCGCGTCGGGCGCTCCTGCGGCTGCTGAGGCCTGGTAAGCCGCGCAGACGTCGGGCGCGAACTTTCCACACCCGTCCGATGTCGCCATGCGCGCAGCCTGGGAGAAGAGCTGACCCGCCCACTGCTGTTTGAACACTCCGGTGGCGCCCGGTGCGTCGGTGCCGACGGGGAACAGGGCCTGCGACAGGTCGTTCCAGGTGATGTCGGCGGCCACGGCGTCGACGCGACGGTCGTATCCGGCGGTCAGCAGCGCCAGCGCGCCGCCGTAGGACGAGCCCGCGACGCCGACACGGGGATCACCCGGTGCGTCGCGCTCGACCTGCGGCATCGTGGCCAGGAGGTCGATGATGCGACGGGCATCGCCGACCTCGTAGTCGGGGTTGTCGAGGTGGATGAGCCCGCCGGAGGCCCCGAATCCGCGCGCCGAGTATGTGATCACGACGTAGCCCCGGCCGGCGAGGGTGCGTGCCTGCGCGGCCAGGTCGGCCTTCGATCCGCCGAACCCGTGCGCGAGCACGACGGCCGGCGCGGGCTGGGTGCGCGGCAGGAACACCGACGCGTCGAGACTCACCGGTTGCCCGGCCTCGGGTACGCCCGACACCGTCATGGATCGTTCGGTGACCGGGTCGTCGTCACCGCCGGTGGTGGCGACCACGGCGATCACCGCGGCCAGCACGACGACGACGGCTGCGGCGACGAGCACCCAGAACCGTCGGCCACCGCGTGGCCTGAGACTGATGCCGATGTCGATCTCCCTCACCGCGCCGCACGACCCGGACGGATCGACTCACTCGATCATGCCTGGAAACGGGGAGTGGTGTCGGCACGGTCGACGACAGGGACGTCAGACGTAATCGGTCGACCAGGCGCCAATCGCGGTGCCGATGATGACCGTCTCTTCGTCGGCCCCATCGAAATGGACGGCGCCGGCCGGCACATGGAGGAACGACCCCGCGGGATGTCGAACCGCAGCGCCAGGTTTCATGATTGGGCCGTAGCCGAGCAAAAGCGTTCCGGATGCCACGGTGAGATGTGACGCCGTGGGGTGAGAATGCGGCGCGTCCCATACGTTCGGTGGGATGTAGAACGCGTAGGTGAAAATATTGCCGGCTTCGCGAACGCCGACCAGCGTCGCCGACCGTGTTCCGTCCGGGTGTTCGTGTTCCCACGCGATCGCGTCGGGCGTGATGGACATCGCTTTTCTCAGAGACTGCACGGGACGAACCTAAGGAGAAGACCAATCGGCTTCTCGCGGGTTTCGGTCGTCACACTCAGCGGGTTCAGGCCGACAGTGCTCGCGCGATGATCGCGTCGGCCGCCGCGGGCGCGGCCTGGGTGGGGATCCAGTGGTTGACGCCCTCGAGCACGACCAGCTCGTACGGGGCGCGGACGTACGCCGCCACGGCCAGTACCCCGGCCTGATCGATGAATCCGTCGCCGTCGCTCCAGACCATCGTCGTGGCCACCGACACCTTCCGTCCGAAACGGGAGCGGTCGGTGAACGGCAGGGCGCGGTACCAGGCCAGCCCACCGGGAAGCGCTCCGTGATCGACGATCTCGGTACGGAACCGGGCCACGTCGTCGGGGGCCATGCCTGCTTTGCGCAGGGATTTGTCCATCGGCCCGTTCCGGCGCCTGCCCATGGCCTCGGCCAGCTTCGGGATCTGGAACATCAACATGTACCAGGACTTGAGGCCCTGTTTGGATCGGGTCATCGCCCCGATGAAGGCGGTCGGATGCGGCACCGAGAAAGCCGTCAGCGTCCGCACCAGGTCGGGTCGGTCGATGGCGATCGCCCACGCGACCGTCGCACCCCAGTCGTGGCCGACCACGTGCGCGCGACCACCGGCGAGTTCGATCAGCGCGGCCACGTCGTCACTGAGTTCTCCCAGCGCGTAGTCGCGACGACGCGGCGGACGAGCACCCGGGGAGTAGCCGCGCTGGTCCGGTGCCAGGGTCCGGAAGCCGCGCGCATGCAGCAGCGGCGTGACCGCGTCCCAACACGTCGCACGCTCAGGGAAGCCGTGCAGCAGGACCACGACCTCGCCGTCGACCGGCCCGGCGTCGAGAACGTCGAACTCGTATCCGTCGCGGGTGTAGGACTCGATGCGGTGCGTCGGCGTGCTCACAGGACGGCCTCACTGGTCGGATCGATCAGAACCTTGGCGTGTTTCTCGGCGCCGGCGAGGACATCGAACGCCGCGGGGACGCCGTCGAGTCCCACGGTTCCGGTGTGCAACGGCGATGCGTCCACCTTGCCGTCTGCGAGCAGGTGCAGGGTGTCGTGGAACTCGATCGGGGTGTAGCCGAACACGAATCGCAGGTCGATCTCCTTGCCGATGGCCATGGCCGGGCGGATCTGGTCGGTGCCCATGCAGACCCCCACCACCACGACCCGCGACGCGATCGGTGCCGCGCTGATCACGCCGTCGATCATCCCGGGAACCCCTACGCACTCGAAGATCACCGGACGTTTCGGGTCCGCGGCGCCGAGCTTGTCGACGGCCCGGTACAGGTGCGCCCACCCGGGGACCCTGCGCAGCTTCTCCATGGACCCGACTCCGAGTTCGTAGAGCGTCGGCAGTTCGGTGATCATGCCCTTCGTCGTGGCGGCCGAGTAGGGCGAGTCCACGGCGGGATCGACGACGACATCGGCCCCGCATCGCGTGGCGAGTTCGCGACGTCCGGCGGAGAAGTCACTGGCGACGATGGTGTTCACCCCCTTGGCCTTGAGCAGGCAGATCACCGCCAGACCGACCGGACCGCACCCGACGACGACAGCCACGTCCTTCTTCGAGATCTCGCTGCGACGGACCGCGTGCAGCGCGACGGTCATCGGCTCGGTGAGCGCGGCGATGTCCGGCGACAACCCGTTGGGGACAGCGAAGCTCATCGACGCCTCGGCCACGGTGCGCTCGGCGTAGCCGCCCGGCGCCAACGGCGACAACCCGGTCATGTGCACCGCGCCCGCGGTGCGCAACAGCGGGAACGACACCACGAGATCACCGGTTCGGAAACGCTTTCCGACACCCTTGCCCGTCTCGAGCACCTCACCGCAGAACTCGTGACCGAAGACGACCGAGGTGTCGTGGCGCATGAAGTCGGTGTAGCCGCCCTCGCGCATGACGTCCTCGAGCTCGTCGGAATGGTCCTTGGCGTGCAGATCGGATCCGCAGATGCCGCAGCGCGTCACCGAGAGCAACAACTGCCCCGCCTCGGGCCGCGGCTCGGCGATCTCCGACACCGTCAACGTCCCGCGCAAACTACTGACCGCTCTCATGGACCACCTCGTCGCCTGGCGCCGACCGGCGGCGCGAACCGAGATCATCATGCGCCCCACCGCCCGGCCCGCCCAACTAAACTGCGGGACGTGGATCAGCACACCATCGGCGAGGACGAATCCCCGGGCGACGTCATCGCGCGGGTGGTTCGTGAGGACATCCTGGCCGGCCGGTTGGCCGCGGGCGAACGGTTGGTCGAAGAGGCCATCGCCAAGCAGTTCGGTGTCTCCCGCGTGCCGGTGCGCGAGGCCCTCGGCCAACTCGAGGGCGAGGGATTCGTCACCATCGTGCGGTATCGCGGGGCGACGGTGTCGACGACGCTGCGCAAGGACAACCGCGAACTGCTCGAGGTGCGGCGCGGTCTCGAGGTCCTCGCGGCACAGCTCGCGGCCCACAACCGCGGGGGCTCGGTGTCCGCCGAGCTGGCGGCGATCGCGCAATCGACCTCGGGTCCCGTCGACGATCGATCGGTGGGACGTTCCTTCCATGATCTCGTCGCCGTCGCCTCCGGCAACGATCAGCTCCGCGAACTCCTGACGACAGTGAGTCGTCGGGTCGCATGGGGCCTGGGCGACGACCCGACCGCATCCCAGCACGACCACGCGGTACTGGCCGCGGCGATCCTGCGCGGCGCCTCCGTGCAGGCCGGGTTCCTCATGGACGAGCACCTGCGCCGTGACGAGCACGGTTCCGACACCCCTGACTGATTTCGTATACGACTCGATTGATATATCAGGTCGTTAACGCAGTTGTTGCGCTCAGTAACGCCGTTGATACACTGTTTGTATACAAATTACTCAGTCGCCCAGCACCTCCCGACTGGCGATCCACCGGCTGACATCAGCTCTCCCGGTGCCACTTCGTCATCCGGAGAACTGCCATGGCCATCAGCGCCCCACTCACCGAACCCACCACCCTCACTCCTCCCGCCCCACCCGCCCAGGGTCTGACCGCGACGCTCGACAAGATCGGCTTCACCCGTGTGCAGGCGGCGGTCATCGCGCTGCTGATGGCCGGGCTCTTCTTCGACAGCCTCGAGCAGAACTCGACCGGCGCGATGGGGCCGCTCATCAAGGACTCCCTCGGGATCGGCAACGCCCAGCTGACGTTGATCAACACCGCGACGGTCATCGGCGGACTCGTCGGACGACTCATCGGCGGATACATCGCCGACCGCTGGGGGCGACGGATCGCACTGAGCCTCAACCTGCTGGTCTACACGCTGGGTGGCCTGATCAGTGCGGTCGCCGTCAACTACGAGATGCTGTTGGCCAGCCGGTTCATCGTCGGCGTCGGCCTGGGCGGCGAGTTCACCGTCGGCTTGGCGATCCTCGCCGAGGTGGTGGCCACCCGGCATCGCGGTTCGCTGCTCGCGACGCTCAACATCTCGTCGGGCGGAATCGGCAACATCGCATCCTTCGGCTTCTTCCTGCTCGTGCTCGGTCCGTTGGGTGGAGTACTCGGTGGCGCCGACCACTCGTGGCGCTGGACCTACGTGATCCTGGCTCTCCCGGCGGTTCTCGTGGTCTTCTTCCGCCGCTACCTTCCCGAGTCGCCGCGGTTCCTGCTCTCCAAGGGACGTGTCGACGAGGCCAACCGCTCGCTGACCCGCCTCGCGTCCGGCTCCATCTCCGGGCTGCGCGACCCCGGTCCGACCAAGTCCTTCGTGACCGCCGAGGACGCACTCCCCCACGTGAAGACCTCGTACGCCGAGGTGTTCAAGGGCCGCAACCTCCGTCGCACCGCTGCGATCGGTGCCGCGTCGTGGATGTCCTTCGGCGCGCAGGTCACCCTGCTGTTCCTGATGCCCATCCTGCTGGTCTCCCGGGGCTACTCCCTGTCGGACTCCCTGCTGTTCACCATGATCATGAACATCGGCAGCCTGTTCGGGGCCTGCACGGCCTGCTACCTCGCCAGCCGGGTCCCCCGCCGGATCACCGTGATGTCGGCCGCCGTCCTGGGCTGCATCGCCGCCATCGCCTTCGCGGTCTTCGCCCAGAACGTGGTCCTGATCCTGGTGCTGGGAGCCATCTTCCAGTTCTTCACGATGCTGCTCAACACCATGCTCTCGGTCTGGACGCCCGAGCTGTTCCCCACGTCGATCCGCGCCATGGGCGCCTCGGTCGTCAACGGGATCGGCAACGTCGCCGGCGCCGTCATGCCCTTCGCCGCGCTGTTCTTCTTCAACATCGCCGGGGTCGCCGGGGTCTTCTTCATGATCGCCGCGATGTACGGCCTGCTCGTGATCGCCGCCAAGTTCGGCCCGGAGACGTTCGGCAAATCGTTGGAGGCCACCAGCGAGACCCCGGTGACCATGCCCATTGCCGCCTGAACCCTGCTGTCTCACATATCAGTTCGACCCACCACAGAAAGTTGTATCGCAATGTCACACCTCGCCATC
This sequence comes from Williamsia maris, assembly GCF_024171815.1. Classification (GTDB taxonomy): domain Bacteria; phylum Actinomycetota; class Actinomycetes; order Mycobacteriales; family Mycobacteriaceae; genus Williamsia_A; species Williamsia_A maris. Next base: position 73,482 of record NZ_JAMTCJ010000002.1, read on the forward strand.
TCCGCCACCGCACACGGGCTCAACTACCTGCCCGAGTACTACGCGGACCACGCCGGTCTCTTCGCCGACCGCGACCTCACGGTGCACGCGAAGGCCTGCGACCCGTGGACCGGGGTACTCGACGACCTGGCCGACGGATCGGCCGACGTCGCACTCGGCGGACTCTGGGTCCCCGGGATGTACCACGGCACGCCCCGTGAACTCACCGTCTTCGCCCAGCTCAACCACCAGTTCCCCAAGGCGCTGGTCACCCGCACCGAGCAGTTCGGCGAATTCGAATGGTCATCGCTGACCGGGACCACGGTCCTGGCCCCCGGCATCGGCGGCAGCGCTCCGTATGCCATCACCGCCGGGATGATGCGCGAGGCCGGTGTCGATTCGTCGCGCACCACGTTCCTGCGTGACCTGTCCACCCCGATGTTCGTCGAGCTGTTCGAGGCCGGCTTGGGTGACGCGATCATCCTCGACATCACCACGGCACAGTCGATGCACGACCGCGGTACCGGGCACATCGCGGTCGAGTACGCCGAGGTCGGCGGGCTCGGGCCCAACAGCGTGTACTACTGCCGCACAGATCGATTCGACGAACTCAGTGAGCGTCTCGTCGCCTTCACCTCGGCGCTGAGCGACGGCATGGCCGCGGTCCGGCAGGCGCCGGTCTCCGAACTGGAGCCGCTGCTGGCCGAGCACTGGCCGTCCATGCCGCTCGCGACGCTGTCGGCGTCGTGCGCTCGGATCCAGGCCTCGCGCACCTGGGACACCGTCCGCATCGACGGCCCCGCCACCGATCGGTGGATGCGCATCCTCGCCGAGGAGGGCATGGTGCGTCAGGCACCGGCCTTCGCAGACCTGGTGGACACCCGGATCGTCGACGCGGCCGAGCTGGTTGCGGTCGGCTGACTCCGATGACCCTGGTGTTGCGGCACTCCCACGTGGCCGCCCTGCTCGACCGTGTCGCAGTCCGCGACGCGGTCGAGCAGGCCCATGCCGACCTGAGTACCGGTGCCGCCCAGAATCCCCGCCCGATCTCCATGCACGCACCCGCGGACGGGGCGGTGATCGGGATGGCGGCCGAGCTGCGAACCGCAGAACTCGTTGCGGTGAAGGTCCTTTCCGATCTGCCCGGTAACCCGGCCCACGGTCGACCACGGCAGCGGTCGACGATCGTGGTCACCTCGACGGTCACCGGCGAATGCGTGGCCCTGATTGACGGACGGGCGATCACCGCCATGCGAACCGCCGCAACCAGTGCCGTCGCGACCAGACATCTTGCTCGGGCCGAGGCATCGACGCTCGGGTTCGTCGGTGCCGGCAATCTCGCGGTCGAACACGCGCGCTCCATCTCACTCGTCCGTCCCATCGACCGCCTCGTGGTCTGGTCTCGGTCGGCCTCGACGGTCGATGCGTTCCGCGAGAAGGTCGCGGACATGGCGATCCCCGTCGTGGCGGCCGAGTCGGTCGATCACGTTGCCGCTCAGGCGGACATCCTCTGCACCCTCACGCCGTCGGTGACACCGATCCTGCTCGGTGAGTCGCTCCGGCCGGGGACGCACGTCAACGCGGTGGGGGCCGCACCCCGACCCGACGAACGCGAGGTGGACGGCCACGCGATGGCCCGATCCCGGGTCGTCGTGGACAGCCGGGCCACCGCGCTGGCGAAGTCGGGCGACGCGCTTATGGCCATCGCCGAGGGCGCGATCACCGAAGCCGACATCGCCATCGAGCTCGGCGACGTCATCGCCGGAAGGACCGTCGGCCGCCGCGCGGACGACGAGATCACCCTGTTCGACTCCACCGGGATCGGACTCCAGGACCTCGCCGCCGCGGCGCTGGTGATCGGGTGGGCGCGTGCCGCCGGCGTCGGCACCGACATCGACATGTCCGCCTGATCGGCGCCGACTACACGGGTTCGAGTACGTCCTGGCGGTCGTGCGTGGCGAGTTTCGGCGACGACACCACCATGCCGGCGAACGCCGCGAGGGTCGCGGCGACCGCGCAGATGGTGAACAGGATCTGGTATCCACCCAGCGACGGCAACGCCGCCCCACCGACCGTGACGGTCACCGCGGCCAGCAGGCTGCCGCCGACCGCGCTGGCCAGCGTGCTGCCCAACGACCGTGCGAGGGTGTTGATCCCGTTCGCGGCCGCGAGGTCGGCCGCCGGCGTGTGCACGTTGATCAGCGACGGCAGCGATGCGTAGGCGATGCCGGTACCGGCGCCGACGATCGTGCTGCCCAGGATGATCTGCCACAGCGAATCGGTGAGGATGATGCGCACGATGAGGCCGGCGGCGATGATCAATCCGCCGACGAACAGCACCCGACCGGGCCCCCAGGCCTTCATCAGCCGAGCGGCGACCGGCGCCAACACGAGCATCAGCACGCCGCTGGGCATCAGGCACAGACCGGCGACGAGCACCGACGATCCGAACCCGTATCCGGTGGCCTCGGGGGCCTGCACGTAGTTCGCGGTGCCCACGAAACTCGCGAACAGAGCGAAGCCGACGAAGATCGAGGCCACGTTGGTGATGGCGACCGGCGGGTTGGACAGCGCGCGCATGTCGACGAGCGGGTCGGGCGAACGCTTCTCGACGACGACCAGCAACGCCAACAGCACCACCGAGGCGACCAGCAGACCGATCGTCGCGAACGAGCCCCACCCCCAGGACGACCCCTGCGACAGCGGGAGGACCAGGCAGACGAGTCCGCCGACGAGCAGGATGATCCCGGGGAAGTCGATCGCACCGGGACGCGCACCACGCGGGTTGCCGACGACCGTCAGCACCAGCACGATGCTGGCCAGCGCTCCGACCGCGCCGATCCAGTACAGCGCGTGGTAGTCGAAGTGCTCGGCGACAATGCCCGCGAGCGGGAGTCCGAGTGCACCTCCGACACCCAGCATCGCGCTGACCAGCGCGACAGCCGAGCCCTTGCGCTGCTCGGGCAGCACCGCCGACAACAGCGAGATGCCGAGCGGGATCGCGGCGCTGGACAGGCCGGTGATCGCGCGGCCCAGGATCATGATCCGGATGTCGTCGGTCAGGGCGTCGATCACCGAACCGACCAGCAGTGCACCGAGGGCGACGACCAGCATCAGGCGCCGTCCGTACATGTCGGCCAGCCGGCCGATGACAGGAACCGCGGCCGCACCGACCAGCAGCGTCGACGTCAGCAACCACTGCGCCTCGGTGGTCGACGCCCCGATGTCGCGGGAGATCAGCGGCAGCACCGGCAGCACCAGCGTCTGGGCCAGCGCCGCCATCAGGGCCCCCAGCCCGATGGCGATGATCTCCAGGTTCGCGCGCCAGCCCGACTCGGCGGCCACGCCGTCCTGCACCCCTGTTGTGTTGGTCATCCCGCCACTCCCTCGCTAAGCAAACGCACGTTTACACATGAGGCTAGGCGCGTGTGGCATTCTGGTCAACATGCGTTTACATGAGCCTGCCGCGCCGACACCCGGTGAACCGGCCGGCCGTGAGCGCAACGCCGACGCCACCCGGGCCGACCTGCTCCGGGCGGCGAAGCGACGGTTCACCGTCTTCGGGTACGAGCGGACCACGGTGCGCGAGATCGCGGCCGACGCCGGCGCGAACGTCTCACTGATCAACCGCTACTTCGGCTCCAAGGACGGACTACTGGCCGCGGTGCTGGCCGAGACGGCGCACGTGTTCGACGGCCGACCCACCGACGGCGCCGCCCGGCCCGAGACCGTCATCGACGATCTGCTCGCGGGCCTGCACCCGGACGCCTGGCCGGAGTTCGGGCACGAGAACCCACTGCTGTTGCTCGTCCGCGACGCGGCCGGCGACGCGGCCACCGCGGATTTGCGACGACGCACGCTCACCGCGGTCGTCAACCGTTTCGCCGCCGACATCGAGGGCGACGCCGTCGACGCCGACGAGGCCCGACTGCGCGGTGCGTTGCTGTTCGCGTTGATGACCGGAGTCGTGTCCCTGCATTCAGCGTTGCCGGACAACGTCTTCGGCGACACCGACTCACCGATGCTGCGGCGTCTGCTGACGGAGATCGCGGCGGCGATCGTCGCCGAGGGCCGCGAGTAGGTCCAAATACGCGGCACTTGTGTCCACACGCGGCACCTGCAGCTGCCGCGGACGAGAACAACTGCCGCGGATCGCCTCAGACGCGTGGGGTGCCGGTAACACCTGTTACGATTTCTCGTAACAACTGTTACGAACGTGTACGCGGAGGTGGACGACCATGACTGCCGATGCCGCGCGCCACCGCGTATCCCGCGCGGTGTGGGACACGGTCGCGGAGCTGGGGATCGAGGCCACGACCGTCCGCGCGGTCGCGGCACGCGCGGACTGCACCACCGGCCTGATCATGCACCGCTTCGGGTCGAGGTCGGCGATGCTGGTCCACGCACGCCAGACCCTGTTCGACCGCACCGCGACACGCGCCGACGGCGTCGACGCCGGTGAACCCGCGGCGAAGCGCCTCCTCGCCGTCGCCTGCACCGTGCTGCCGCTCGACGACGTGCGGATGGTGGAGGCCCGCATCTTCACCGGCTTCGCGGCGGCGTCCATCGCCGACGCCGAGCTGCGCGAGCTGCACGTGCACAACACGCGGCAGTGGTTGGAGCGCATCACCGGACTCGTCGCCGATCTCGGTTCGCACGTCACCGATGTCGAGGCCACCGAGTGGGCGCAGGAGATCGTCGCCACGATGGAGGGCATCGCGGTCCTGGCGGTTCTCGACAGTCCGACGTATCCGGCCGCGGCACAGGAACGGTTGGCGCGCCGCACGATCGCAGACGTGGTCGAGCGAATCAGAGGGGCGACGGCGTGATCGACCCCGGATACGCGCTGCTCGGCGCAGCTCTGTCGATGATGGGCAGTTCCTGGTACGCCGTACTCACCCTGCGTGGTGTCGTGCGACCCAACCGGGTCACGTGGTTTCTGTGGGCGGCAGCGCCCGGCATCGCGTTCGGGGCGCAGATCGGTGACGGCGTCGGACTGCCCGCGGTCACCACACTCGCGGTCGGTCTGGGGCCGTTCCTGATCCTCTGCGCGTCGTTCGTCAATCGCTCGAGTTACTGGCGGGTCAGCGGATTCGACCGGTCATGCGGCGCGGTGGCCGCCGTCGCACTGGTGGCGTGGCTGGCCCTCGACGATCCAGTTCTGGCCGTCCTCACCGCAGTGGTCGCCGACGCGATCGGCGGTGTCCCCACCATCGTCAAGGCGTGGCGACGACCGGACACCGAACGCCCCGTGGTCTACCTGCTCGCCGCCGCGAACGGCTCGCTCGCGCTGCTGAGCCTGTCCACCTACGACGTCACCACCGTCGCGTTCCCGGTCTATCTGATCCTTCTCGGGCTCACCATGTGCGCCCTCGTGTCGCGACGCGGGCGCCGACCGCGCGCGGACCACTCCCCTACTCCGACAGAACGGATCGACGATGAACACCGTCCACCACGCGCCGCTCGCCCAGGTCGACCAGCACACCCTCTACCGCATCATGGCGCTGCGGGTCGCGGTGTTCGTCCACGAGCAGCGGATCATCGATGAGATCGAACTCGACGGCGCGGACCTGGCGCCGACGACGGACCTGTTCTGGATGCAGGACGCGAACGGTGAGGTGACCGCCACTCTGCGCGTGCTCGTCGACGACGCGGTCCACATCGGACGGGTGGCGACGGCCGTGCACGCGCGGGGCCGCGGCCAGGCCGGACAACTCATCACCGCCGCACTGCAGGCGTACCCGGGCGCCGTCGAGATCTCCGCGCAGGCGCACCTCGAGGAGTGGTACGGCCGCTTCGGCTTCGTCCGGGCAGGCGAGAACTATCTCGACGCCGGGATCCCGCACGTACGAATGCTTCTCGCACCCCGGTAGGCCGGTCGACGCCGCGTACCGGGGAATCGCGAGATCAGGGGATGATCTTGGCCTCGCGGTACTGCTCGAGCGCGGACGCGAAACTGTCCGGTGTCGACCGGAAACCGAGGAACCCTGCTTGACGGCTCTTGGTCATGTCGGTGAGGCACTCGATGTCGCGGCCGAGGTCGCTGTCGGTGTGCCACCACGACGCCAACCGGTCCACGTCGGGCTCGATGAGGTCGTACTTCTCCGCGATCGCCCGCCACTCCGACGCCGCCGAGTCCATCCGGCCGTCGAGCGGCTGGGGCTCGCCGTCGAAACCGACCGGCTCGATGTCGAAGTGCGCAGCCACCTGCGGCCACAGCCAGCGCCAGCGGAACACGTCACCGTTTGCGATGTTGAACGCCTCGTCGCGACCCTCGGGTGCGGTGGAGGCCCAGACCATCTGTTCGGCCAGCAGGTTCGCGTCGGTGACGTCGACCAGCCCGTTCCACTGGGTCTCGGAGCCGGGGAAGACGAACGGGCGTCCGCTCTCCTTGCAGAGGGTGGCGTACACCGACAGCGTCAGCGCCATGTTCATGGCGTTGCCGACGGCGAAGCCGAAGATGGTGTGCGCGCGGTGCACGCTCCACGTGTAACCCATCCGCTCCGCCGCGGCGAAGAGCTCGTCCTCCTGCGCGTAGTAGAAGTTCTTGTTGTCCAGACGCGGTTCGGACTCGTGGAACGGCGTCTCGGCCATGACCGCGGTGCCGTAGTCCTCGAACGGCCCGAGGTAGTGCTTGAGCCCGGTCATCAGCGCGACGTGTCGGACCGAGCGCTGCGGCTCGAGCGCCGCGAAGACGTTGCGCAGGATCTGGCTGTTGACCCGGATGTTCTCGTCCTCGCTGTCCTGCTTCATCCAGGCGGTCAGGAACACCGCCTCCGGCGCGACGTCGCGCAGCCGTTCGGTGAGCTGGTCGGGATCGAGCAGGTCGGCCTGCACGGCGGTGACACCGTCGACGGGCAGGGAATCCTGGCGGGATAGCCCGTGGACGTCCCATCCGTCGGCGACGAGCTGACGACAGATGGTCTGTCCGGAGATTCCGGTGGCGCCGACGACCAGCGCGACGCCGGGGGTACTACGTGTCATGGATGACCTCTCGAGTCGAGCAGCCCCTGGCTTGACTGCGATGTGTTCTCTCCCGAGATGCAGCGCTCGACGACCCGGATTCGTTCCACCGATCGCCTGCCCGTGGCCGCTCGATGCTGCGAAGCTCGACTCGAACCCACACCCGTCCGCGATCGGAGAACGCCGTTGCATGCCTTCCGCCAGGCCGTCGAGGCCCGAGACCACGCCGCCATCGAGGGACTCCTCGCCGAGGACGTCGTCTTCACCAGCCCGGTGGCGTTCAGGCCCTACCCGGGCAAGGCGATCACCGCCGCCATCCTGCGGGCCGTGATGCGGGTGTTCTCCGATTTCGAATACGTCCGCGAGATCAACGACGTGGCCGGCACCGACCACGCGCTAATGTTCACCGCCACCGTGGGCGGGAAATCGATCAACGGATGCGACTTCCTCCACGTCAACGCGGACGGGCTCATCGATGACTTCATGGTGATGGTCCGGCCGCTGTCGGCGGCCACCGCACTCTCCGAGGCCATGGGTGCGCAGTTCGATCAGATCCGGCTTGAAGCCACCGACCCGACCGTGCGACTATTTTGAGTGGACGGGTGTTCACTGATTTCCAATAAATGGTCCATGAACCAACGTTCAACGGTATGGTGTGTGTCACAGCTCTGTGCCGGTGAAGCCCACTCGTCGCGGGCAGAGCTCACGAGCACCGCCCGTTCCTGACCACTGTCAGCTCTCTCAATGCGAGGTCACGTGTCTTCTTCTTCCACCCTTCGGACTGCTCGTGGCTGAACGCGGCGCCACTCCTCAGGTGTCCCCGCTCCGTCGGGGATTTCTCCGGGGGATCAAAGCGCTCTTCAGCCCACTCGAGCCCGATGACTACATCGAGCTCATCAACCCGCTGTGGACGACGAAGGAACTTCGCGGTCGTGTCGAGGAGGTCACCCCCGAGGGGACCGACGCCTCGACCGTGTGGATCAAACCCGGTTACGAATGGCCCGGCCACGATCCCGGCCAGTACGTCCGACTCGGGCTGGTCATCGACGGGAAGTTCCACTGGCGGGCGTACTCCCTGACCTCTGATCCCGAACCGCGTGACGGGTTGATCAGCGTCTCCCCGAAGTTCGTCGACAACGGCACGGTGTCGCCCTACCTCGTGCGTGCGATCCGACCGGGTGAGATCGTGCGTCTCAGCGACGTCGAGGGCACGTTCCTGTTGCCCGACCCGCTACCGGAGAAGATGCTGTTCATCAGCGCAGGCAGCGGCATCACGCCGATCATGAGCATGATGCGTGCTCTCGATCACCGCGATCAGATGAACGACATCGTGTCCATCCACTCCATCCACAAGCGCGAACAGACGATGTTCCTGCGCGAGCTGGAGCGGTTCGACAAAGCGCATGACGGTTTCACGTTGAACCTCCGGGTGACCGGCGACGAAGGTCGCATGAAGCCCGAGGATCTGGACCAGCTGTGTCCGGATTGGCGTGAACGCACCACCATGGCGTCCGGCCCGGCTGAGCTGCTCGACGATCTCGTCGAGCACTACAAGGCCAACGACATCGGTGATCAGATCTTGCTCGAACGCTTCCAACCCACCTTCGGCGCAGACCCCGGCGACGGTGATGGCGGCACGGTCACGATGACCAAGAGCGAGGCCGAGTTCGAGTGTGAGCCAGGAGTACCCATCCTGCAGGCAGGCGAAGAAGCGGGCCTGGACCTCAAATACGGCTGCAGGATCGGTATCTGCCATACCTGCACTGGTGTATTGAGGAAGGGACAGGTCCGCGATCTGCGAACGGGAGACGTGTCCTCTCCGGAGGGCCAGTCCATCCGGATCTGCGTCAACAGCGCCGAAGGCGCCGTGGAAGTTGAGCTCTAGCTCCGCGTATCGCCCACCGAACGATCAGCACCACAGTTCGACGATGATCCACCAGGGAGGAACGATCATGACGACCACAGAACAACGCCCCACCACCCAGAACCCCATCGCCCATCTCGACAAGGAGACGATCGAGCGTCTGGGCAAGGAGTTCGACGCGATCCACGACGAGGTCTACAGCGACCTCGGCGACAAGGACCGCAACTACATCAAGTCGGTCATCGCCGCGCAGCGTCAGCTCGCCGCGCTCGGCCGAGTGGTCCTGCTCAACTCGCGGTCCAAGCCCGCGTGGTTCGCCGGCACCACGGCACTCGGGTTCGCCAAGATCCTCGAGAACATGGAGATCGGCCACAACGTCATGCACGGCCAGTGGGACTGGATGAACGATCCGACCATCCACTCGTCGGTGTGGGACTGGGACACCGCGTCGACCGCCGAGTCGTGGAAGCACTCGCACAACTACGTGCACCACACGTACACGAACATCCGCGGCAAGGACAAAGACCTCGGCTACGAGATCATGCGGATCGACCCGCACCAGAAGTGGAACCCGGTCTACCTGGCGCAGCCGTTCTACAACCTGCTCCTGATCGCCTTCTTCGAGTGGGGTGTCGCCCTGCACGATCTCGACCTCGAGGCGCTGCGTCGCAGGGAGAAGTCGCCTGCCGACGTCCTGAAGGACCTGCGCGGCATCGGTGGCAAGATGCGCGCCCAGATCATCAAGGACTACATCGGCTGGCCCGGCATCAGCGCGGGTGCCTTCGCGCTGACCGCGCTCGCGACCGGTGGTCGGGTGCGTCAGCGTCCCACCTCGCGTCTCGGCAAGCACCTGCGCAAGCTGAACAGCAAGCCGGCCGATCGTGTCGCGAAGTTCGCCGACAAGGCGCTGCCGGGTGTCGAGGACACGTTCGTCGCCACCTTCTGGGCGAACTTCACCGCCAACATCATGCGCAACGTGTGGTCGAACGCGATCATCTTCTGCGGCCACTTCCCGGACCAGGCGTACACCTTCAGCCAGGAGGAGGCGGCCGACGAGAGTCGTGGGGCCTGGTACGCCCGTCAGCTCGTCGGTGCGGCGAACATCGACGGCAGCCCGCTGTTCCACATCGCCAGCGGCAACCTGAGCTACCAGGTCGAGCACCACCTCTACCCGGACATGCCCAGCTCGCGGTACTCGCAGATCGCCCCCAAGGTGAAGGACATCTGCGAGCGCTACGACCTGCCGTACAACACCGGACCGTTCTTCCAGCAGTGGGGACAGGTGCAGCGCACCATCCTGCGCCTGGCGTTCCCCGGTGGCCGTGTCCGACCGAAGGCGGGCCCGTACCACCGCCCACAGCACTCGGGCACCGGCCTGCAGGACAGCGAGGCCGCACGGTTCCGCGGTCGTCTGCCCCAGGACCACCCCAACGCCGGCCCGGAGCAGCCCGGCGACGGAGTCCGGGTGGACATGCCCAATCGCGACTGACGCATGACCGGCACGCCCGGTCTGCGCTGAGCAATCGCACGAACGCCGACGATGTGGACATCCACATTGTCGGCGTTCGGCGTTTCAGCGTTCGTGTGACGCGCGGCGGTCAGGCGGAGCGGGCGATGGTCCCCTCGCGGTCCCGCCGCAGCAGGCCCTGCTCCTCGAACCCGTCGAGCCATCCGGTCATCGGCCACCGACCCCACCGGTCGAAGAACACCCGGGCGTTGTCGATGATGTCGTCGAGGTGCTCGACCGGGGGATCGGACACCGGGTGGTGCTGGTGGTAGGCGTGGGCGCCGCCGATCCACCGCAGTCCGATACCCCGCTGCTCGGCCGTCGCGGCGAAGTCGGTGTCCTCGCCGCCATAGCCTCGGTAGTCCTCGCAGAACCCGCCGATCGCCGACCACGTGCTCGGCTCGACCGCGAACGACAGGGACCAGAACAGGTCGAAATCCTCGCCGGGTTCGACCCGTCCGTTCGGCGGATCGGGTCGTGCCGGGTGCGGCGCGGTCAGGTCGTCCAGCGACCGGCTGTCGCCGACGTGGATGTTCGCGGGCAGGTAGGTCACCGGACCGCACAGCAGGCAGTCCCGGTTGTCGGACTCCCAGGCCGCGGCGGCGTAGCGGGCGATCAGGTTGCGACCGGGGATGCAGTCGACATCGAGGAACACCAGCAGGTCCGCGCCGCCCTCGATCGCACGGCGGGCCCCGAGGTTGCGGGCCCGCGCGAGTGGGAGTGGACCGTCCGCGGCGATCTCGATGCAGGTGGCCGTGGACCCGATCTCGGTGAGCATCGGCGCGATCCGCTCGTCGCCCATCGCGACGACGACGTGTTCGCACGGCGCGACCGTCGATGCGACCAGTCCGCGTATCTGGGCGGTCAGGTGGTCATGGCGTCCGGCGACGACGGTGACGACGGCGATCTTCATCGCACGGCGCTCCGCGAGCCGTCCGCGGCGGTGGCGATGGCTCGGGCCGCTCGTGTCGCGGCGCCATGCGTTCGTAACGCGGCCCACCCGCCACGGCGGATGCCGGTCGCGCGGTCGAGGATCGGGGTCCACTCGTGAGCCGTCGGCCAGGTGGTGGTCACTGCGGCGATCTGGGCGGTGGCGAGCGCGTGACCGGTGGCGATCTGCTCGCCGAAGGGGCGCTGCTGCGGCACGATGACCGCGGGCACCCCCGCGGCGGCGACGTCGGCGACGGCGTTCTGGCCGGCGTGGGTGAGGACCACGTCGGCGGTGCACAGCAGCGGCCAGACGTCGTCGACCCAGTCGGCGCCGCCGAACCCCACGGCATGGGTCCGGTACCGCGGGTCGGTCCAGCCGGCCAGGATCTCCTCGGTCAGCGAGGTGCCGCCCGCCGCACCGAGCACCAGCACGGTCGGCGGCTCGTCACGCTCGTCACGCTCGCGGCCGTCGAAGCGGCTGATCGAGCCGGAGTAGGTGGTCTTGTCGGCGAAGGGACGCAACCACTCCGGGTCGTAGACATCGCGCGACCACGGTGCCACGATGTGCGACGCCATCCGGTAGGCCAGCGAGTGGACGTCGTCGCCGCGGTAGCCCGGCATGGCCATCACGACGACCGGGACGCCCATCAGGCGGATGAACGCGGTGACCTCGACCGAGACGTCGACCACGACGAGACGCGGTGAGGTCTCGGCGATCCAGGCCGCGATGGCCGCCATCCGGTCGGTGAGCCCGGTGACCCCGAGCGGCGCCCAGTGGACCACCGATCCGGCGGTGGGGTCGGCGGGCGGAGCGGGGTCGGTGTCCATCGGCAGGTCGATCCAGTCGGTGCTGCCGTGCTCGACGGGGCGGGGACGCGAGGACAACACCGTGACCGGTTCGTCCAGCGCGCGTGCGATCGAGTCGGCGCGGGTCATGTGTCCGACGCCGTGGTGATGAACGTAGTAGCCGATCACGCGATCGACCGTTCGAGGCCGACCTCTCGACCTCGGATCACGCTGCCGTAGAGGTCCACGTAGCTGTCGATCATGGCCTCGATGGAGCAGAAACTCTCCGCCCGGGCACGCGCCGCCGACCGCGACAGCGCCGCCGCCTGCGGAATCGCGGCCGCGAGGGCGGCACTGTCGCCCGGCTCGACGAGAACACCGCACGCCGGGCTGAGTATCTCGGGGATCCCGCCCTGACGGAACGAGGCGACCGGGGTGCCGCAGGCAAGCGCCTCGGCGACGACCAGCCCGTACGGCTCGGTCCACACCGGTGTCACCAGAGCGACGGCGGCACCTCCGAGCAGTTCGGCCAGCGCCTTCTGCCGCAGGTGACCGACGTAGGTGATGGTGTCGTCGAGCAGGGGTTCGACCTCGGTGCGGAAGTAGTCGGGATTGCTGATCGGACCCGCGATGCGCAGCGGGACGCCCGCGGCGACCGCGGCCTCGATCGCATGGTGGGTGCCCTTCTCGGGCACGATCCGTCCCGACCACACGGCGTAGTCACCGCCGGGTCCGGCCGGCCAGTCGCCGACCGGGATGCCGTTTCGCACGACCGACACCTCGGGCGCCACCGGGCGCCACTGGTCGGCGACGAACTCGCTGACCGCGGCGAACGTGTTGGCCCGCTCCGGGGCGATGGCGACCGCGGACTCCAACCACGCGAACGGCGGGGTGTGCAGGGTCGTCACCATCGGCACCGGCAGCGTCGCCGACATCGCGATGGGCAGGTAATGAAGGCTGTGGTTGTGGACGATGTCGAACGAGTTCGACCGGATCCCGGCGAGCTCCAGCATCACCGACAGGTAGGCGTGGTGTTCGCGAACCGCGTGCGGCATGGTCGACGGGTCGGCTACCGAGACCGGCGACAGTTCCAGCGTCCGAACCGGTAGCAATTCGGCGACGAGGTCGACCGACGATCCCTGTGCGGCGAACAGGCTGACGTGGTGTCCGCGCTGTTGCAGGGCGCGCGCGAGGTAGTAGACGTGCGCTTCGAGTCCACCGGCGAACGGTTGCTGGATCGGGTAGTTCGACGACCCGAGGATCGCGATGCGCAACGGGCGATCGCTCATCGGGCATCACCCAGGGCTCGTTCGTAGACCGCGGTGTGCGCGGCGGCGATGGAGTCACGCTCGGCGGTCCGCTGCGCCCGGGACGCCGCGACGGTCGGGGTGCCGTGGGTGCGGACGACCGCGTCGATCAACGATGCCGAATCGAAGGTGTCGGAACCGAAATCAAATGTCGCACAGGATTGCTGCTGATCGTAGAACCCGCAGCTCGGGGCGATGACCGCGGTGCCGAGATCGTGGCACGCCTCCAGCCATCCCGAGTGGGTGCCGAAACGGTACGGCAGGACCGACGCGTCGATCGACGCCAGGTAGGTCCAGAGCTGCGCGTCGTCGAAGCGCGGGTGCACCCGGATGTCGACCTCGTCGTAGGTCGCGTAATCGCACAGCTTCGCGCCGGTCGTGGGCGAGTACCAGTGGCTGAAGTGGTCGAAGACGTCGTCGTCGATGTCGAGCCGCAGGGTGGCGTCCGGGATCCGGCGCACCGCCTCGACCAGGGTGTCCATCAGGGTCAGTGGATCGAGGTTCGCCCGTAGGTTCTTCGCGTGCATCCCGACGACGAAACCGTCGGCGTGGGGACGGGGGCGCCCGATCTGCGTCAGCGGCACGACGTGCGGATGGCCGATGACCAGCGCACGGACGCCCCACCGCTGCGCGATGGCGTCGGCCGCACCCTGCGTCAGGGTGATCACGGTGTGCGCCGCGGGCACCAGCACGTCGAGCTGCGCGAGGTGGGTGTCGTTGTCCGGGAAATGAGGATTGTGCAGGTCATGCACGGTCAGCACCAAGGGCTTGTCGAACGCGTTCAGCGTCCGGACGACCGCTGCGAGGTCCTCGGGGGCGAAGGTGTCGAACCCGAAGTGGACGTGCAGCACGTCGAAACCGTTGACGTGGGCGAGCAGCCAGTCGTTCTCGAGCAGCCGCGGTGGCCACCACTGCCCGTCCATCGACGCGTTCGCCGGCGTCGGGTCCGGCAGACGGATGACCCGTTTGTGCTGGTCGACCGGGGTGGTGGTCGGCGCGAGATGGTCGACATAGACGTGTGCGGACGGAACGGAAGCGACTGTGATCATGCTGCCCTTCTTCACGAGACGAACACGGACTCACCGCCACGAGATCGGACCTGGGCTCGGCTGCCGATGCGACGGGGCGAATCGAAGTGATGTGGCGCGTGCGGGGCGACCCCGGCTACGTTGCGCTGGTGAGAACGGTGGACGGACGGACCCGGCATTACGGGGATTTCTACGGACTACCCGGCACGGATTCGGCCACTGCACCGCTGATGCTCGTCTGGGGTAATTGCCAGGCTGAGGCTGTGCGGACGCTGGTGAGTTCACCCCACGATACCCCCTACCAGACCGTCCGCGTGCCCCCGGTTCACGAGCTCGAGGCCGCCGACCTCCCGCACGTGGAACGGCTGCTGCGCCGGACCGCGGTCCTGGTGTCGCAGCCGGTGCGTGCGGGCTACCGATCGCTGCCCATCGGGACCGATGATCTGCGCGCGCTGCTCCCCGCCGGCGCCCAGGTGATCCGCTGGCCCGTCATCCGTTACGCCGGACTGCATCCGTTCCAGATCATCGTGCGACACCCGTCGGAGCCCAGCGCGGTGCCCGCGGGGGTGCCGTATCACGATCTGCGGACGGTTCTCGCAGTTGCGCAGGGACACAACGAGTCCGACCCGTGGGACGTCGAGGTGACCGACGAGAACCTGCGCCGCGCAGCCGATCTGAGTGTCTCCGAGCTGGTCCGGCGCGAGCACCGCGACACCGACGTCGCCATCTCCGACGTCCTCGCCCCGGCCGGTCGGCACGCGGCGCACACCATCAACCACCCGGGCAACATGGTGCTCGTCGAGCTCGCACGCCGGATCCTCGATGCGGCCGGTGTCGACGGCGCGGTGCGCGAGCCGGATCGGGTTCTGCTCGGCGGGGTCCGCGCGCCGCTGGACCCCCGGGTGCTGCGGGCACTCGGACTCGACGGACCGCCGGTCCCGCACTGGGTGGTCGACGGTGTCGATCTCGATCCCGACGAGGTCCATCGCGTCCACATGCGGTGGTATGCGGAGCATCCGGAGTTCATCGATGCGGCGTTGACCCGCCACGACGAACGGATACGCGTGCTGGGTCTCGCGTCATGACGCCGACGGTCTGCCACGTGATCGTGGGCCCGCGTCGGCACGGCGTCGTGCGGCACGCGATGGCCACGGCCGCGGTCGTCGGCGGGCCCGTGGTCATCGCCGACGACATCGCCGAACTGCGCGGGCGATCCATCCCGGACGCCGAACGGATACACATACATTTCACCGACCGCCTCTTCGGGGCCACCGCGACGCTGGGGGCCGACGAATTCGTCTCGCTCACAAACGCGTTGGACCGACCGGTGTCGGCCACGCTGCACGACGTACCGCAGCCGTCCGACGGGCACGCTTTCGCTATGCGCGTCGCGGCGTACCGGCGGGTGATCGACGCGGTCGACGGGGTCGTCGTCTCCAGCGACCACGAGCGCACCCTGCTCGCCGACCACACCGATCGCCGTGGTGTCGACGTCATCCCCCTGGCCCTCGACCGCGCCCCGACACCGCCGGGCGAGCGAGCACCGACCCGCCCCGTGGTCGGAGTGCTCGGGTTCATCTATCCGGGCAAGGGACACGCGGAGATCATCGAGGCCCTGGGCGGCGCCGACGCCGACCTCGGCCTGCTCGCCCTGGGCGCGGTGGCCGACGGACACGAGGACATGATCGCCGACCTGACCACCCGGGCGGCCGATGTCGACGTCGCGTTCGAGACCACGGGCTTCGTCCCCGACACCGCCCTGGAGGCGGCCCTGCGGTCGGTCGCCGTGCCCGTGGCGTTCCACCGACATCTGTCCGCGTCGGCCTCGATCAACACGTGGATCGAGGCCGGGCGCAGGCCACTGGTCCCCCGCAACCGCTACACCGCCGAGATCGAGGCCGACTCGCCCGGCGTGCTGTGGCTGCATGGTGACTCCGTGGGCGATCTCCGCGACGCCATCGCCCGGGCCGCGGCCGAGCCGGAGCTGACCTGGGTGGCCGACGACGTCGTCGTGTTCCCCTCGTCGGAGCAGGTCGCCGCGATGTACCGCGCACGGTTCGACGCCTGGTCACGCCGATGAACGATCCTTTGTCGCTGCCGGGCGGCCACTGGGTCGTCCCGGGCAATCGGTGGGATCTCGTGCCCGACGAGCCCCGGCCGCCCGCCACGGTCACCGTGGTCGTCCCCCACTACCGGCAGCAGGCGCAGCTGGACCGATTGCTCGAGGCGCTGACGCTGCAGACCCACCCGGCGTCACTGCTGCAGGTGGTCATCGCCGACGACGGTTCGCCCACCCCGCCCGATGTCGGGGCGTACCGGGATCGGCTGGATCTGACGGTGGTGCGTCAGGCCGACCATGGCTTCCGCGCGGCCGCCGCCCGGAACCTCGGGGCGTCGGCGGCGGACGGAGAGATCCTGTGTTTCCTCGACGCCGACACCGTCCCCGAACCCGCCTACGTCGAGAACGCCACCCGCCTGCCCGCGGCGGTGCCCGATGCCCTGACCGTCGGCCGACGGCGACACGCGGATCTGACCGGCTGGGACCCGACGGACCTGCGCGCCTGGTTCAGCGAGGGCGCCGATGCTCCGCCGGAGCTGACCGAGCCCGGCTGGCTGCGCGATGCCTATGCCGGCTCACGCGATCTGCTCGACGCCGACCGACGCTCGTATCGCTTCATCATCAGTGCCGTGATGACTTGTGCGCGTTCGTTGTTCGACGAGGTGGGTCGATTCGAGGAGTCCTTCACCTCGTACGGGGGCGAGGACTGGGAGTTCGCGCATCGCGCCTTCGATGCGGGTGCGGTGTTCGCCCACGTCCGCGACGCCGTCGCGTGGCACGACGGCCCGGACTGGGCCGAACGCACCGGCGAGGACCGCCAGGACAAGAACCTCGAGGCGATGGCCCTGGCTCCGCTGGTCACCGATCCGGCCGCCCGCACCCACGGGGTCGTCTACGCCGTGCCCCAGACCGTCGCGATCGTGGACACCACGGACCACTCGGCCGCGTCGCTTCTCGTCACGGTCGGGTCGCTGGTGACAAGCGGGGACACCCAGGTGTGGATCAGTGGCCCCGACGCGGCGGCGCTACGTGCGCAGTGGGGTGACGTCGACGCCCGCATCCACGTCGGGGTCCCCGAGAACACCCGGCGCAGTCGGTTCGTCGTCGAGGTCCGCGGGCGGGTCCGGCTCGGTCCCGGATCGCTCGACCGCCTCATCGACCTCGTCGACAGCACCGACGTCGGACGGGTCGTGGTCGGGGCCCAGGACGCACCGGCGCTCACCCTGACCACCTCACGGTCGGCGGCCCGGGCCCGTCGATGGGCGGGCACGCTCGACGTCGACACCGACGACCTGGCCGACGATCTGTTCGGTACCGCGGTCGTCGGACCGGCGGATGTCGACATCAGCGACGTGGAGTTGCACCCGCGACTGGCGTGGTGAGCCGCGACGTCAGGACTCGGCGGCCTTCTTGAGCGCGGCCAACGTGGTGGCGATGTTGCGGCGCTGGAACTCCGGGAACGTGGTCCCGCGGGTAACTATCCGGTCGAACACCTCGACGGCCGGTCGGGGCCAGCGCGTCCGGTCGTCGGTCCACTCCTCGGTGATCCGGGTCCCGCCGTCGGGCAGCGGGTCGAAGCGGTACTCCCACGACGCGTTCGGTGCCTGCAGCCGCGGCTTCTTCACCCCGATGGCGTGGACGCGGAAGGCGAACCGCTCCGCCGGATCCGCCGCGGTCACCGTGCACAGCGTCACCCACCGGGCCCCATTGCGCAGGTTGCGACCCTGGAACCGCATGCCGACGAAGGCCTCGCCGTCGGCGGCGGGGTCGAGGATGCGGGCGCCGCGGTTCTCCGGGCTCCACTCGCCCATGCGGGTGGGGTCGCTGACCATCGCATAGAGGTCGCCGGGTGAGCGCGCGACGTCGATCGAGTCGGAGACCTGCATGACGCGCCGCCGCGCGAGATCACCCGAGGGCGGGTCGGGGACGGTGGCGTCGTGGTCGTCGCGCAGGACCGCGAACACGAAGGTCTTGAGGCAGCGCAGGAGCCACACCCCGAAGACCGTGGCCAGGGTCATGGTCGCCACCGAGCGGCGCAGCCGATAGTGCATGAGACCGACGGTAACGCACAGACGCCCCGCCACGCCGTCGACTACGGTGGCGGCAGACGTCGTGGGCATCACCTTCTCCCGCCCCGACACAGATGCATCACAGTGCGGCCGCCGGGCCTCCAGGAGAGCAGGTACGACACCGATGGCCAGGAGCAGTCCCCGACCATCCGCTCGCCTGCAGACGTGGTTCAGCGCCACCGACCACGCCCTGTTCGACGCGGTCGCGCACTCCGACAACCCCGTTCTCGACGAACCGATGCGGCGCCTCACCCGCTCGGCGAACCACTCGAAGCTGTGGATGGGTGTCGCCGCGGCACTGTGGGTGTTCGGCAGCCGGTCCGCGCGTCGCGGCGCGGTCCGCGGGATGGCGAGCCTCGCGGCGACCTCACTGGTCACCAACCAGGGCGCGAAGCGGCTGCGGTGGCGGTCGCGGCCGGTCGCCGGGTCGGTCCCGCGAGCGCGCATCGTGCGCACCCCCACGTCGAGTTCGATGCCGTCGGGGCACTCGGCCAGCGCCGCGGCGTTCGCGGTCGGCGTGGCCGCGGAGAACCGGACGCTCGGGCTCGCGCTCGCACCGCTCGCCGGCCTGGTCGGGTTGTCCCGCGTGGCCACCGGCGCGCACTACCCCGGCGACGTCGCGGTGGGCTTCGGCATCGGCGCGGGCATCGCGCTGGGACTGGCCCGGATGCATCCCACCGACGACGAGGACCACCGGCCGCCCACCCCGGAGTCGACTCGCGTGCCCGTGCCGCCGCGTCCCGACGGCGAGGGCGTCGTCCTGGTGGTCAATCCCGCGTCCGGTGGCGGAACCGGCGAACGCATCATCGACAAGGTCCGCCGGTCGCTGCCCGCGGCCGAGATCGTCACCATCGGATCCGGCGACGACGTGGAGGCGATCCTGCGATCGGCGGCCGCCCGGGCCGACGTCATCGCGATCGGCGGCGGCGACGGGTCGGTGGCCACGGCCGCGGCGATCGCCCTCGACACCGACACCCCGCTGGCGGTCTTCCCAGGCGGGACGTTCAACCACTTCGCCCGCGACATCGGGTGTCCGACCATCGCCGAGACGGTCTCGGCGATCGAACGCGGCACCGCCGCCTACGTCGACGTCATCCGACTCAACGGGTCCGCCGTCATCGTCAACACCGCGAGCATCGGCGCCTACCCGCGGTTCGTCCGGACCCGCGAGCGGCTCGAGCACACGATCGGCAAACCGTTGGCCAGTGTCTACGCGACCCTGTCCACGGTCCGACGTGAGCGGCCGGTGCGGATCTCGTTCAACGGCACCACCGCACGGACGTCACTGCTGTTCGTGGGCAACTCGCAGTACCGGTCCGGCGGGTTCGCGCCCACGCAGCGGTTCACCCTCGACGACGGACTGCTCGACGTGCGGGTGATCGATGTGGACCATCGGTTCGCCACGACGCGCATCCTGGCCGCGCTCGCGGTCGGCCGGATCGAGCGCAGCGCGCTCTACCACCGCTTCGAGGTCCCGGAGTTCACGGTCACCTCCCTCGACGGCCAGACCCTGGTGGCCCACGACGGCGAGGTCGGCGACTACCTGCGCACGGCACACTTCGAGATCGTGTCCCGCTCGCTCGCGGTCTACCGTCCGCTCCCCGTCCCCGACGACACCGGCGGGACGTAGTCGCGACGCCGTGTCGGCGTGGTCGATGATGAACACATGAGATCGCGGCAGAAGGTCCTCGACGCGACCGTCGAGATCATCGAGTCCGAGGGGTTCGACGCCGTCTCCATCGCCGCGGTCGCGAACCGGGCGGGCGTGTCCCGACAGACCGTCTACTCGATCTTCGGCACCCGTGAGGACCTGGTCTCGCAGGCCGTCGTCGGGCTTGCGCTGACTGCTCTCGGCGACATCACGCTGCGACTCGAGGCGACCACCACCCCGTTCGACTACATCGTGGAACTGCTCGTCGCCGGGCGGGGCGCCGTGCGCGCACACCCCGTCCTCGCCACATTGCTCGATCCGGGCCGAGCGAACCCCTTCTTCGACGACGGCATGATGGACCGCGCGAAACCCGTTGCGCGCCAGATCCTCGAGCCCATGGCCGCCCGGCACCCGGACGTCGCGCCGGAGCTCGACAGTCTCGTCGACATCGTCCTGCGGCTCGGGGTGTCGGTCATCCTGTTCGACGACGAGACCGTGCACACCGACGTCGCGCTGCGCCGCTTCCTGACGCGGTGGTTGCTGCCCGCGATGACCGCGAACGGCTGACCAGCCGCCCGTCGCAAATATTGACACTTAACCCCCAGACTGTCTAGTTTTAGTCCGTCCGTGACGTGCCTCACCATCTGGTGCGCAGCCTTCTCGTCGTGAGATCGGGGATCCCTTGTCAGTGACCACACGCCGCTCGTTCCTGACCGGCGCGGCCGCAGCGGGTCTGGCCGCCACGGCCGCCCCATCGCTCGCCCACGCCGCCACCACCGGCATCGCCGCGCAGGTCGATCGTGTCCGCACCACCCGTGAGGAGCATCGGGTGGTCGTCGTGGGATCAGGGTTCGGCGGCGGCGTGACGGCGCTGCGCCTGGCCCAGGCCGGTGTCGACGTCCTCGTCCTGGAGCGCGGGAACCGTTGGCGCACAGGGCCCGACGCCAACACCTTCGCCACACCCCTCAACCCCGACAAGCGCATCCTCTGGTACAAATCCGCCCCCACGCTGTTCGGTCGGCCGGTCGCACTCGAGCCGTACACCGGGCTGATCGAGGCGGTGCCGGGCGAGAACATGACCGCACTGTGCGCGGCCGGCGTCGGTGGCGGGTCGCTCGTCTACCAGGGCATGACGCTGCAGCCGTCGGAGGCGGTGTTCAACTCGCACTTCCCGCAGGCGCTCGACTACGAGCGGATGGCACGCGTCCACTACCCGCGGGTGGCCCGGATGCTGCAGCTCGAGGTCGCCCCGGACGAACTCATCCGGACACCGAACTACAAGGCGCCCAGGGTGTTCGCACAACGCGCCCGCCGCGCGGGTCTGCCGGTGTCGAAGATCCCGATGCCGATCGACTGGAACTACGCCCTCGACGAGATCCGCGGGAAGATGAAGCCGTCCTACACCGACGGGTCCGGCGCTCTCGGGGTCAACAACGGCGGCAAACACAGTGTCGACGTCACCTACATCGCCCAGGCCGAGGCCACCGGACGGGTCACCGTGGCCACCCGCCACCACGTCACCGACGTCGAGCGCGCGAAAGACGGCCGGTGGATCGTCCACGTCGACCGCATCGACACCTCGGGGCGGGTCCTGGAGAACAAGATCCTGACCACCCCCACCCTGGTCATGGCGGCCGGCACCATGAACACCACCAAGCTCCTCATGCGCGCATCGGCGAAGGGCCAGATCCCGGACATGCCTGACGATCTCGGCCGCGGGTGGGGCAGCAACGCCGACCGCATCTACCTGTGGACCGACTTCGCCGACGACTTCGGCGCGGTCCAGGGTGGGCCGGTGGTGTTCGGAAGCCTGGACTGGAAGGACCCGTCGTCGGCGATCACCGTCATCCAGGCCTCGATCCCGTCGTTCGGCGTCGACGCCCACAGCACGATGATGGTCGGGTACGGCGTCAGCGATGCCCGCGGTCGTTTCGTCTACAACTCGTCGTCCGACGACGCGACACTGCGGTGGCCCAAGGAGGGCGACCACGTCATCCAGAACCGGCGCATCGGACCCACGGTGCGTTCGATCGCCGGACCCGCGAGCACCCTGGTCGACACCAATCTGCTGTTCCCCTCGACCTGGCATCCGTTGGGCGGGGCCAACATGGGCGCGGTCTGCGACCTCGAGGGACGCGTCAAGGGACAGAAGGGCCTCTACGTGCTCGACGGCGCATTGATGCCCGGCAACTCCGGCGCGTGCAACCCGTCGATGACCATCGCCGCAGTGGCCGAACGCGCCCTCGACGAGATCGTCGCCACCGATGTCGGGACGATCATCTGAGGTCTCAGCCCGCTGAAGACCCCAGCGGATCGAGGTGCTCGGCGGTGGCGTCGTCGGCCGTGGTCGACACGCTCAGTTCCGCCCACTGCTCGTCTGACGCGAGCAACGCCCGCCCGGCCGCGGTCGCGTAGGTGTAGGCGTCTTGGCCGACCAGCAAACGCAGTGGGGGCTGGTCCATCTCGGCGATACGCAACACCAGCGATGCCACCTTGTCGGGGTCGCTCGCCATCGTTGCGCCCTCGTGCATCTGCGCTGACGCGCCCACGGTCGCCTGATAGTCGGGGCCGATGGGATCCACCCGCATCGACGATCCGGCCCAGTCGGTCCGCATGCCGCCCGGCTCGAGGACGGTGACCTTGATGCCGAGCGGAGAGACCTCGGTGGCGAGGACTGACGAGAAGCCGCCCACCGCCCACTTCGAGGTCTGGTAGGCGCCGAGTCCCGGTGTGGCGAGACGCCCACCGACAGAGGAGATCTGGATGACGTGGCCGGAACGTTGCCTGCGGAGTACCGGTAGCGCAGCCCTGGTGACGTTGACGACTCCGAACAGATTGGTCGCCACCTGTTCCCGAAAGTCGCCTGCGTCGACCTCCTCGATGCTCGCGATGTTGGCGTACCCGGCGTTGTTCACGACCACGTCCAGACCGCCGAACGAATCCACCGCGGTGGCCACTGCTGCGCGAGCAGCCGCCGCGTCGGTGACGTCCAACGCCACCACCCGCAGTCGATCGCCGTGTGCCGCCGCGAGGTCGTCGAGGTGTGCGATCGAACGAACGCCCGCGACCACCGAATGGCCCGACTCCAGCGCCGCCGAGGTGATCGATCGACCGAGTCCACGCGATGCACCGGTCACCAGAAAAACCGTCATGATCTTCTCCTATCAACTAACTGTTCGTTTGATAACGACGGTAGACCCGAAGGCGCGAGTTGGCAACCAGACGGTTGATAAGATCGCGGCATGTCCCCCGGCACCACTCGCGATCCCGCCTCCACGCAGCGGCGACTACTCGAGGCCGGGCGTGACGAATTCGCCGCCGTCGGCGTCGCCGGAGCACGGGTCGACCGAATCGCTGCCGCGGCCCGAAGCAACAAAGCGCAGATCTATCACTACTTCGACAGCAAGGACGGCCTGTTCGACGCCGTCTTCGACCAGATGTGTCGCGAGACCCTGGACGAGGTCCCGATCGATCCGGCCGACCTCCCGGAGTACGCGGGCCGACTCCACGACTCCTACCGGCGCCGGCCGTGGGTGCAACGTCTGGCGACCTGGCACCGGCTGGAACGAGGTGCCGACGCCGCGCTCGAGGTGGTGATCGCGAGCAACACCGCAAAGATCGAATCGGTGGCGCGGGCGCAGTCGGACGGGCTGCTACCGACGACGTTCACCGCCGCCGAACTCCTCGGTCTGGTCATTCATCTGTCCGGGTTCTGGGAGTCCAACGTGCGGGAGTACGACGCGCTCGTCACCGATGTCGGAGTGGCCCGTCGCCGCGAGGTCGTCGTCGCCGCGGTTGCCGCGCTTGTCGGCGCACGCTGACGCCGTCAGACCCGTAGCCCGTCGATCGCCAGGTCAGCGACGGTTGATCGCAGCCAGGACCTGCGTCGCGATCGCGCGCTCACCGCGTGCGTTCGGATGGGCCGGGATGATCTGCGTGGTACCGAGAATCGGCTCGACGTAGCGAACACCCGGCGGCGTGCAGGCCGTGTGCCCGACCGACGCCGGGGCCATGTCGACGAACGTCGCACCGGTGGCCTCCGCGGCTCGGCGCACCGCGAGATTCAACGCGTCGGCGACGCTGCGGACATACGGCGTGTCACCGGGGGCGATCAGGAAGCCGGCCGAGCAGTTCCCGGAGCGCGGGAACACCGACGGATAACCGACCACGAGGATCCGCGCCCGGGGCGCCTTGGCGCGGATCGCCCGCAGTCCTCGCGTCAACGCGGGTTGTGTCCGGGCCGCGATCGGGGCGATCAGCGACTGTCCGTACTGCCGACGACAGGGATCGGCGACGCCCCGGGCGTTCAGCGCGGCACGGATACAGGCCTGCAGCGTCCCGCCGAACGTCCCGGAGTCGTTGCCACCCATCATCACGGTGATGATGTCGGTGGTCGGGCGGACCGCGTTCAGTTGCGCCTGCGTGCCGGCGATCCCGGCCTGCGGGCCGTAGAAGTCGGCCGTGCGCGCCGAGCCGCAGCTCGCGTCGGTGAGCCGGTAGCCGCGGCGCGCGGCGACGATGTGCGAGAAGTTGTTCTGCGATCGTGCGCACTGCAACGGGGCTCCCGGCACCAGGGGCAGCACACCGGATCCGGCGCTGTAGCTGTCACCGAGGTTGGCGTACTCGATCGGTGCCGGCGCGGCCGCGGCCACCACCGGGGTGACCACCGAGAGGGCGAGGGCGCCGATTACGGCGGCGAACATCTGTCGGTGGAACAGCACGGGGAACTCCTGGCTTGGCCGGGCAGAGGCTTACCGGGTCATCGAAGCGCACTGCGACGTTGCGCCGCAACCACTTCGTCGGTTCTCGTCAGTATTGCCAGTTCTTCGCGGATCCGGCTGGAATCGGGGCCGAACTCGTGGTCGAAGCCGAATGGCACCCGAGGGAGGTGGGCGGTGTCGAGCTGGTTGCGGTAGACCGCGACAAAAGCGACGACGAGGACGGGGATGAGTATCACTGCGATGGTCATGTCAGAAACTATGCGATCAACGAGATCGCGCCACCAGTGGCAGCAAGGCCATTGATGACAAAGTTTCTGCCACACTGAGGTCATGTTGAGAACCGTCGCGGTGATCGTCCAAGAACCGGTGGCCCTGTTCGAGTACGGCGTCATCCACGAGGTCTTCGGCCTCGACCGCACCGACGACGGTGTCCCGCCGTTCGAGTTGCTGATCTGCTCCCCCACCCCCGGCGTACCGCTGAACAGCGGTAACGGTGCGTTCGTGATCGCGCCCCACCCACTGTCGGCGGCGCTGGGCGCTGATCTCGTCGCGATCCCGGGCGGGCCGGCCGAGAGCGAACACCTCCACGACGTGGTCGCGACGCTGCTCGAGGTCGTCGCCCGCGGTGGCCGTCTGCTGTCGGTGTGCACCGGCGCGTTCCTCATCGCGGCGACCGGCCTGCTCGACGGCAAGCGGTGCACGACGCACTGGAAGCACGGGGCGGCGCTCGCCGCGGCCTTCCCCGACACCATCGTCGACACCGACGTGCTGTTCGTCGACGAGTACCCGGTGATCACCAGCGCGGGGACCGCGGCGGGGATCGACGCCTGCCTGCACCTGGTGCGCGAAGAACACGGACCGGCCGTGGCCAACGCGATCGCCCGGCGGATGGTGGTGCCGCCCCATCGCGACGGAGGACAGCGGCAGTACGTCGCCGCACCCGTCCCGGACTGCTCCACCGACGGCTTCGGGGCCGTGCTCACCTGGATGCTGGAGAACCTCGACACCGACATCACCGTCGGTGACCTCGCCCGGCGGGCGCACATGTCGGCCCGCACCTTCGCGCGGCGCTTCGCCGACGAGGTGGGGACCAGCCCGCACCGCTGGCTCACCGAACAGCGGGTCCTCCACGCCCGAAACCTGTTGGAGTCGAACGACATCGGTATCGAGGACGTGGCGGCACGCGTCGGATTCGGATCCGCCACCCTGCTCCGCCACCACTTCAGCGCCGCAGTCGGTGTGTCACCGACCGCCTATCGGCGCCGTTTCGGGTGCCCGGATCAGTCGGTCTCGGCCGAGCCCGTCGACGCGGGGTCGGAGCTCGTCGACTGGGGATCGTCGGCGTAGGGGTCCTCGAAAGAGATCCGGGGCAGACTCGTCGCGGCGTACACGGCGAGCACCAGGAGCACGAGGAACGCGATCGCGAAGATCACCGCGAACGCGACCAGCAGGTAGAACACGACGTCATAAAGCGCTCCGTCGACGGGCTCGGCCGCCAGCAGACCGACCGTCGACAACACCGCGCCCAGGAACGCCCAGGCGGCCGCGGTCACGCGCGGCGACACCGTCGACACCCCGAAAAGTCGCTGGTAGATCCGCGTCTCGAACTCGTCGACCGCGGCCAGTCGGACCGGATCGCCCCCGGCCAGATCACGCAGCCGGGACGCGAGCGCCGCCTCGCGATCGAGACGCGAGCCCTCCTGCCGTCGATATCCGACGTACCCGACGATCGCCACCACCGTCGCCACGATCCCGACGGCCACCACCACTGAGCTGTTCACGCCAGCCACCGTACCGGTATCCGACCAAGCGCTCGGTCAAGTCCCTCTGGTGGCCGTGTACGGCCCGAAATGCACCGTTGACCTCCACGAGCAGGGAGATGCTTCTACGATGTCCTCGAAATACGGTGTATCGAACATCACCGAGCGCGGCGGACGTCAGGAGCAGCGATGGGCGAGCTGGTCGAGCATTCGAAACGGATCGTCGAGGCGCGTCTCGGCAACAGTTCGGTTCGGGCCATCTCCGGGTCGATGGTGGCCTATCAGGGCACGGTGGCGTTCAAGTCGGCCGGTTTCGGCGGCGGCTCCGGCGTCCTGGCCGGCCTCAAGCAGCGCGCCACCGGCGAGAGTCTGTCGCTGATGGAGTGCAGCGGATCCGGGGTGGTGCACCTGGCCGTCAACGGGCAGTACGTCAGCGTGCTGCAGCTGAACAACGAGACCATCCAGGTCGAGTCGCAGCAACTGCTCGCCATGGCAGGCAATCTGCAGACCAACGTCACGTTCGCCGGCCTCGGCGGGATGAGCAGCGGTCAGGGGTTGTTCACCACCACGGTCACCGGCGTCGGGCAGGTCGCGCTGCTGTCGGCGGGCGGACCGCTGATCCACCTCGAGGTGAACCCGAACCTGCCGCTGGTGGTCGACCCCGACGCGTTCGTCTCGGCCAAAGGCCAACTGCAGCAGTCGTTCGTCACCGATGTCAGCTGGCGCGACATGGTCGGCGCAGGCGGCGGCGAGGCGTTCTCGCTGCGCTGGCAGGGCTCCGGGGTCGTGTCCATCCAGCCGGCGGAACGGTGAGTGCGTCATGGTCTTCGAGCAGATCAACAGCAAGGTCGTCAAGGTCAACGTCCATCAGGCCGGTGGTGTCGTCGCGCGCAAGGGCGCGATGCTGTTCTACACCGGCGACGTGCACTTCTCGCCGCATATGATCCCCGGCGCGGCCCAGATGGGTGGGGGCGCAGCGGGAATGGGTGCGTTGGCCGGGATGGCCGGGCGGATGCTGCGGGGTGAGCAGGAGAAGACGATGCTCGCCCAGGGCATGGGCGACGTGCACTACGGGTTCGCCGGGCTGGCCGTCCACGTCATCGACATGCCGCAGGGCGGGTCGGTGACCGTCGACGCATCCCGGATGCTCGCGCACACCGCCGGACTGCAGGCCTCGATCGTGTCGATCCAGGCGCAGTCCTCCGGCGGTGGCGGTGGTCTGATGCGTGGCCTGCGCGGCGCGGCCACCGGCGCACTGACCGGCAACGGCCTGTTCACCACCCAGCTGCAGGGCCAGGGCGCGGTCGTCCTGCTCGCGCACGGCGAGGTGATGGAACTCCGCGTCGGTGGGCCCGACCCGGTCGTCGTGGATCCGCAGGCTTTCGTGGGGACGCTGGGAAACGTTCAGACGCAACTGAAGTCGGCCATGAGCTGGCGCGACGCCGTCGGACGCGGCGCGGGCGAGGCCATGCAGCTGCACTGCCTCGGCGACGGCATCGTCTACGTGCAGGCATCGGAGGAGAAGCTGTGAGCGAGATCCTGAACCCGGGCTCGCTGCCCGGTACCGACAACATCCCGGGCAACACCTACGCGTACTACATCACCCTGGACAAGCCGTGGATCATGTCACGCGGGGCGATGATCGCCTACTACGGCCAGATGCAGTTCCGCACGCTGATGCAGAGCCTGCAGACGAGCGCGCTCTCCGCGCTGGCCGGGACGATCAGCGCACCGATGTACATGGCCGACTACGTCGTCGCCGAGGGGCAGGGGACGTTGATCATCGGCGACCGCGGATACGACATCAACTCGTTCGACCTCGAGGACGGCAACCTGACCGTCCGGTCGGCGAATCTCCTCGCCTTCGAACCCGGGCTGCACCTCAACCAGTCGATCGTCCCCGGCTATCTCACCCTCATCGGCACCGGCAAGTTCCTGGCCTCGTCGAACGGACCGGTGATGTTCGCCGAGCCGCCGGTGCGCGTGGACCCCGAGTCGTTGGTGGGGTGGGCCGACTGCCCGTCCCCGAGTCACCACTACGACCAGAGCTGGATCAGCGGGTTCATGGCCGCCGGTGCGGCGATGATGGGCGCAGGAAGCGGCGAAGAGCAACAGTTCGACTTCACCGGCGCCGGAACGGTTCTCATCCAGTCGAGCGAGAAGGTGTTGAACGACAACGACGTCGTGCGCGCCATCGAGACGCAGATCCCCGGGTTGTCGCAGGCCGGGGTACAGCGCATCCTCGCCCGTGCGCAGGCGCAGATCGCCCAGAACCAGCAATAGCCCGCCAGTTGGGCACGTAACCACCGCAGTTGGGCACGTAACCATGGACCGCTGGCCCCAGATGCCCAACCGATGGCCCGAGATGCCCAACCGATGGCGTCAGGTGCCCAACTGGGGTCAGGCGAGGGCGTCGACAAGACCCAGACCGGCGGCGCAGGCGGCGAGCGAGATGACCAGCGACACACCGGCGTAGGCCACCGCCGCCACCGGGCGATGAGCGCGCAGCAGGCCGACGGTCTCGACACTCGCGGTGCTGAAGGTCGTGTAGCCGCCACAGAACCCGGTGCCCAGCACCACCTGCCAGTCGGCGCCGACGCCCGCGCCGGTCACCAGGCCGGCCAGCACACCGAGCAGGAACGAACCGCTGACGTTGATGATCGCCGTCTGCCACGGCGTCGACCAGCCGAAGCGGCGCTTGCACTCCCCGTCGACGACGAGCCGCAGCACCGCACCCAGCGCGCCCGCCACCGCGACCAGGACCGCGATCACCGGGCGCCCACCCGATTGCCAACGCCCCGCCCCACGACGTATCCGACTGCAGCGCAGACCAGTCCGGCGGCAACGGTTCCGACGACATAACCGAGACCGACACCCACGTCACCGCGCGCGAGCAGGCGATCGGATTCCAGAGCGAACGCGCTGTAGGTGGTGAGCGATCCGCAGAAACCGACCCCGAGCAGCAGTCGGGTTCGTAGGCGCCACCCGGTGTCGGGGCCGATGGCCGTGAGCCCGGCGATCAGCGCACCCAGAATCAGGGTCCCGGCGCAGTTGACAGCGAAGGTCGCCCATGGCCACCCGCCTGCGGCCACGGGGTAGGCCTTCTCGGCTGCGTACCGGACCAGGGTTCCGACCACACCGCCGACGAACACCGACATCATCGATCGCCACTGACGGTGCAGCGGAGCAGCGGTCGGCGCGTCGGGGTCGGTCACCGACTCACGCTACCGCCGCCCCCACAGACGCCGAAAGTGTGCGCTCCCGGCGATGGTCTCCCCACTCGTGGGAGGCGCCGGGAACGCACACTCTCGTCATGCGTGCGCGTCAGAGATCAGACGTGCGCGGTGACCTTCTGGTCGATGTTGCCCTTGGTCGCCTTCGAGTACGGGCAGAAGCCGTGGGCGGTCTCGGCGACCTTATCCGCGGTCTCCTGATCGAGACCCGGCAGGGTGACGTCGATCGCGGCGGTCAGACCGAAGCCGCCGTCGGCGGAGTCCTTGCCGATGCCGATGGTCACCTTGACCTCGGTGCCCTCGGGAGGCGTGACGCCCGACTTCTCCGCGGTCGCGCGGAGTGCACCCAGGAAGCAGGCTGCGTAACCGGCCGAGAAGAGCTCCTCGGGGTTGCTGCCCTCACCGCTGCCGCCCATCTCCTTCGGCGGACGCAGATCGAGATCGATCTGACCGGTGTCGGAGTAGACCTGACCGTCACGTCCTCCTCCGGTGGCCTTGGACGTGATGGTGTAGACGGTGTCGATGCTCATGGTGCCTTCCTTTCGGCGGTCGAACGGTTGCCACGCGACGGGCACGCGGCTCGTGAGGAACAACGACTCACGGCCGGGAAGTGTTCCGACCGTGAGCCGTACATCTGTCAGCTCTGCTGACCGTCCCGAACGCCCGCCTCGACCTTTTTGCCCAGATCGGGGTCGACGTTGGTCCAGTACTCGAACACCCGCGAGAGCACCGGCTCCTTCACACCGTCGAGGACGTGACCGACGATGTTGTCCACCAGACGATCTCGGGCGTCGTCGTCGAGGACCTCACGGACCAGCGTCCCGGCCTGCGTGAAGTCGTCGTCCTCGGGGTGCTCGATGTAACCGGCCCGCACCGCCTGGCCGTCGAAGGCCCACATGCCCTCGTCGCCCGCGGCCTGCTCGGATGCGTGCGGTCCGCCGTAGGAGTTCGGTGCGTACACCGGCGTCTCCGGGCTGTTGGACCGGTACGACATCGACCCCTCCTTGGAGTAGGAGTTGATCGTCGCGTTCTTCGCGTAGTTCACCGGCAGCTGCGAGTAGTTCGTGCCGATGCGGTAGCGGTGCGCGTCGGCGTAGCTGAACACGCGACCGAGGAGCATCTTGTCCGGCGAGTAGCCGATCCCCGGAACGAGGTTGGACGGCTCGAACGACGACTGCTCGATGTCGTTGAAGAAGTTCTGCGGGTTGCGGTTCAGGGTCAGCGTGCCGACGTCGATCAGCGGGTAGTCCTTCTGCGACCAGACCTTGGTGAGGTCGAAGGGGTTGACCTTGTAACCCTCCGCCTCGTCGACCGGCATGACCTGGATCTTGAAGCTCCAGCTGGGGAAGTCACCGGAATCGATGGTCTCGTAGAGATCCTGACGGTGGTGGTCGGGGCTGCTACCCGCGAGGGTGTCCGCCTCGTCCTGCGTCAGGAAATCGATACCCTGGTCGGTCTTGAAGTGGAACTTCACCCAGAAGCGTTCTCCCGCTTCGTTGACCGTCTGGTAGGTGTGCGATCCGAAGCCGTCCATGTTGCGCCACGTCTTCGGGATGCCGCGATCACCCATCAGCCAGGTGACCTGGTGCGCGCTCTCCGGGCTGAGGGTCCAGAAATCCCACTGCATGTTGTGGTCGCGCAGCGCCGATCCCGGCAGCCGCTTCTGCGAGCGGATGAAGTCCTGGAACTTGATCGGGTCCTTGACGAAGAAGATCGGCGTGTTGTTGCCGACGAGGTCCCAGTTGCCGTCCTCGGTGTAGAACTTCAGCGCGAAACCGCGCGGGTCGCGCCAGGTGTCGGGGCTGCCCTGCTCGCCGGCGACGGTCGAGAAACGTGCCAGCGCTTCGGTCTTCGACCCCTGCTGCAGCACCTTGGCCTTGGTGTAGCGCGAGATGTCGTGGGTGATCTCGAGTTCGCCGAACGCGCCGCCACCCTTGGCGTGGACGACCCGCTCGGGGACCCGCTCGCGGTTGAACTGCGCCATCTTCTCGATGAGGTAGTGGTCGTGGAGCAGGATCGGTCCCTGCGGGCCCGCGGTCAGCGACTGGTCGTCACTGGCGACCGGGATACCGGTGTTCGTGGTGGTGTTGGGAGCCATGGGCTGTTCTCCTCTTGTGTGGTTGTTCGACTACTGGTCGTTCGGGAGGGTTGTGCGGCAGCTGTTGCACACACCCCAGAAAGTCACTTCTGCCTCGTCGACGACGAAGCCGTGGTCGTCGTCGTGGTCGAGACACGGGCT
Organism: Williamsia maris; assembly: GCF_024171815.1. GTDB lineage: Bacteria > Actinomycetota > Actinomycetes > Mycobacteriales > Mycobacteriaceae > Williamsia_A > Williamsia_A maris. Next base: position 105,578 of record NZ_JAMTCJ010000002.1, read on the forward strand.
GGCCCCGACGACGCAGTCGATGTCGACGATGCGCCCGCAGTTCCGGCAGACGAGGTGGTGGTGGTTGTCACCGGTACGCGTCTCGTACCGCACGGGTGACCCCGCCGGTTCGATCTTGCGGAGCAGACCGTGCGTGGCGCAGACGCGCAGCACGTCGTAGACGGTCTGGATGGAGACACCGCCGAGCCGCTCACGCACTCCCGACGCCACGAATTCGGCGGTCGAGTGCGGATGCTCGCCGAGGATCTCCAGTGTGGCCAACCGGGCTGCGGTGACACGGAGACCCGCAGCGCGGAGCTGCTCGTGGGGTGCCATCGTCGCGGTCATGAACCCACACTAACCCCAATACTGGAATAGTTCCAGTTATTGGAGTCATTCGTCTATGTGCACGATGCCGAACGGTTCGAGTCGCGGCCGGCCGGTCGCTGTCCTATCCTTCCGAGCAGAGGCCGCGTGTAGCGGTGGGCCGGGTCCCACCGTTCGCGTCCGCGACACAGTCACGTCTGTCGCGTCGAAAAGCGCATCCGGCCTCACACCCTGGAAGAGACATCCGTCATGTCACACATCGAACCCGCGCACGTTGCACCCGCCCACGAGATGGCCGAACTGGACCGCGAATCGCAGATGGGTGGACTCGGCACCGAGACCGACACCCGCGAGATCCGCCGTATCAGTCTCCGCGATCTCGAGCACCGACGATCCGAGATCACCGACCAATTGTGGTCAGCGGCAACCGACATCGGGTTCTTCCAGGTCGTCGACCACGGAATCGACGCCGCGACCCTGGACCACGTGTTCGCGATGTCGGAGCGGTTCTTCGCTCTCCCCGAGCACATCAAGGCGGCGTATCCGCTGCGTCCGGGCACCAACGCGGGCTGGGAGTTCCGGTCCCAGGTACGGCCGTCGGTGGGCACTCCCGACCAGAAGGAGTCGTATCAGGTCACCCTGCCCCGGATGGCGGACCTGTGGCCCTCCGACGCCGAACTCGACGGCTTCCGCGCGACGATCGAGTCGTTCGAGGCGCGGTGCCGTCAGATCGCGATGGACCTGCTCAGCTGCTTCGCCGACCGCCTCGGCTTCGACCGGGACTTCTTCACCCGCGCCCACGATCCGGCCGACCCCGGGTACCAGAGCACACTGCGCCTGCTGCACTACTACGCGTTCCCCGACGACCTGCTCGACCGACCGGAGATCTGGCGCGCGGGTGCCCACACGGATTTCGACGCACTCACCCTCCTGTTCCAGCGGTCCGGTCAGGGCGGTCTGCAGGTCCTCCCCGGCGCCGAGGTCGGCACCGGGGCCTGGACATCCGTCGAGCCGTCCGACGACGCGATCACCTGCAACATCGGGGACATGCTGATGCGGTGGTCCGACGACCTGCTGCCGTCGAACTTCCACCGCGTGCGCGCGCCGCGTCGCGACGAGTACCGGGGGCCACGACACACGATCGCCTTCTTCGCCCAGGCCAACGCCGATGTCGTGATCGAGGGACCGGCGGGCCGCTACGAGCCCATCACCGCGGCCGAATACCTGCGCAGGCGCATCGCCGCCAACTTCGCAGGATGAGCGCGGTGACACGCATCGTCCCCGACGCCACCGTCTTCACCGGCGGGGCGTGGGAACCGCACTGCGACATCATCATCGACGACACCGGGAACGTCGTCGCCGTCGAGCCGACGGGGACGCGGACCGCCACGACCGTCACGGCGCCGGGCGCCCACGTGATCCCCGGGTTCGTCAACACCCACACGCATCTGCAGCAATCGCTCATGCGGGGCGTCGCCGAGTGCACCCCACTGCTCGAGTGGTTGCTCGCCGTGGGCGAGAGATCCGTCGCCATCACACCCGAGCGCGCCTATCTCGCCACGGTCGCCGCGTCGTCGGAGGCCTTGCGGTCGGGCACCACCACCCTCGTGGAACACATGTGGCCGCACCCGTCGACCGCGGTGCACGAGGCCGTGATCCGCGGTCTCCGTGACACCGGCATCCGGGCGGTCCTGGGGCGTGGCGTCGCCGATCGACCCGACGCCACCCGCAGGTGGGGTTTCGAGCCGACGCTGATGCAGCCTCTGCCCGACGTGCTCGACCACATCGACGAGCTGCGTTCTGCGGTGGGCGGTTCGGCGATCACGATGGCCGCGGCGGTACCGAATCCCCGCTCCCTCACCGGCGACGGGATGGCAGCGTTGCGCTCGTTCGCGACCGACCGTTCCATGGCGGTGTCGATCCATCTGTTGGAGACGCTCACCGACGACACCATGTGTCGCGAGCATGCCGGAGTCGGCGCGGTCGACTACCTCGCAGGCGGCGACTTCCTGTGGGACCGTCTGCTCGCGGTGCACTGCGTCGAGGTGTCCGACCGCGATCGCGCGGTCCTCCGCGACCACGGCGTGGGGATCTCCCACAACCCGCTGTCCAACATGCGACTCGGCAGCGGCGTCGCGCCGGTTCCCGCCATGCTCACCGAGGGTCTGCGCGTCGGACTCGGCGTGGACGGTGCCGCGAGCAACGACACACAGAACATGCTGGAGACGTTCCGGATCGCGTCGTATCTGCAGCGGGCGACGCATCGCCGGGCGGACCTGCTGGGTTTCGACGAGATGCTCGACATGGCCTGCGGCGGGGTCAACGCCACCATCGGGCGGCCCGAGGTGGCGGGCGGGGTGACGGTCGGCGCGCCGGCCGACCTCACATTGATCCGTTTCGACCGCGACTACGCGACGCTGCCGGTCACCGACCCCGGCGCATCCATCCTGACGACGGGGAGCCCGACCATCGTCGACACCGTCCTGGTGGGCGGCGAGGTCGTCGTGGCCGACGGGCGCAGCACGCGCGTCGACGAATCCGGGCTGATCGCAGCGTTGCGCGCGCTGTGAGTCAGCGGTAGCGCTTGCCGGGGCGCAGGGTCTGTCCGGGCATGAACTTCATCGTCGCCGGCAGCCACACGTTCACGCTGCGACGCAGGGTGAACAGCGCCGACAGCAGCAGGAGGGCGAACTGCACCCACCCGAGGACCCGGATGACGACGGAGACTTCGGGGTAGTCGAACAGCAGGTCCATCCCGATGGGGATGGACGCCAACATCACCAGTACGGCGGTCACGTAGAAGCTGCGGCAGTTGCGGCTGTTGTGCCGCGAGATCGCCATCAGCAGCGGGTACTGGATGGCGAGCAGGACCACGATCAGGACGAGCAGGACCGGCGGGATCGTCGAGGCCAGCGACCCGATCTGGTTGGGAGCCGCGGAATTCTGTGGGTCGACGGCAACGCCCTCCTCGAGCCGCTGACGCAGCGCATCGGAGACCGTGCCCAGGTTGAGGAAGCCGTAGGCGAACGACGCCAATCCGGCGATGGCGCCGCCGATCCACAGCACGCGCGCATGGTGCAGCGCACGCGGGATCGGTCCGGCGTCGCCGGACGGTTTGAGGTCCTTGTCGGCCGAGGTCCGACCGGCTTCGATCTCGGCCAGGTCCATCGCGTCGAGTTCGGCGAGGGACGGGACGCGGTCGTCACCGTCGGGGCGCTGCGGGGTACTCACGTGACCAGTGTCTCACCATCGCGAGATACCGCCACCAGCCCTGCTCAGACGAGGAGTTCGGCGATCTGGATGGTGTTCAACGCCGCGCCCTTGCGCAGGTTGTCGCCCGCCACGAACAGCGCGAGACCGTGTCCGGCCGGAGCGCCCTCGTCGACACGGATCCGTCCGACGAGCGACTCGTCGATCCCGGCCGCGGCGCGCGGTGTCGGGACGTCGACCAGGCGGACACCGACGGCGGCGGACAGGATCTCCTGGGCGCGCTCGACCGACAGCGGCCGGTCGAACTCGGCGTTGATCGACAGCGAGTGACCGGTGAACACCGGCACGCGCACGCAGGTCCCGCTGACGAGCAGCTCGGGGATGTCGAGGATCTTGCGCGACTCGTTGCGCAGCTTCTGGTCCTCGTCGGTCTCGAACGATCCGTCGTCGACGATGGCCCCGGCCAGCGGGATCACGTTGTGGGCGATCGGGGCGACGTACTTGACCGGTGCGGGTCCGGTGATCGCCGACCCGTCGTGGACGAGCTTCTCGACGTCGTCGATACCGGCGCGCAACTGCCCGGCGAGCTCCTCGACGCCGGCGAGCCCGCTACCGGACACCGCCTGATACGACGAGATGATCAGGCGCCGCAGCCCCGCCTCGGAGTGCAACGGCTTGAGCACCGGCATCGCGGCCATCGTCGTGCAGTTCGGGTTCGCGATGATGCCCTTGGGCGGGTTGTGCGCGAGCGCCCCGTTGACCTCGGACACGATCAGCGGGACATCCGGGTCCTTGCGCCATGCCGACGAGTTGTCGATGACGGTGACGCCGGCGGCGGCGAACCGCGGTGCCTGCTCGCGCGACATCGTGGCGCCTGCGGAGAACAGGGCGATGTCGAGGCCGGTGGGATCGGCGGTGGCGGTGTCCTCGACGGTGATCTCGGTGTCACCGAACGGCAGCTTCTTACCCGCCGAGCGCGACGAGGCGAAAAACCGCACCTCGTCGGCCGGGAACCCGCGCTCGACGAGCAGTGTGCGCATGACGGCACCGACCTGACCGGTCGCGCCGACGACTCCGATTCGCAGTCCCATCGCTTATCGCCCCGTTCCGCCGTGGACGGTGGCGACCTCGTCGCCGCCGAGTTCGAACGCCGAGTGCAGCGCGCGCACGGCGTCGTCGAGCTCGGTGTCGCGGCACAGCACGGAGATCCGGATCTCCGACGTCGAGATCAGCTCGATGTTGATCCCGGCCTCGCTCAACGCCTCGCAGAAGGTCGCCGTGACGCCGGGGTGGCTCTTCATGCCGGCACCGACGAGCGACACCTTGCCGATGTGGTCGTCGTAGAGGACCTCGGAGAAACCGATGGCGCTCTTGAGCTTCATCAGCTTCTCGACCGCGACGGGTCCGAGCTCGCGCGGAAGGGTGAAGGTGATGTCGGTCTTGCCGGTGTCCACCTTCGACACGCCCTGCAGGACCATGTCGATGTTGATCTCGGCGTCGGCGACGGCACGGAACACCTGCGCCGCGTAGCCCGGCTTGTCGTCGAGACCGACGACGGTGATCTTGGCTTCGCTCCGGTCGTGCGCGACGCCGGTGAGGATTGCTTCTTCCACGGGGATGTCCTCCATCGAGCCGGACACGATGGTTCCGGGTTTGGTCGTGTACGACGAGCGAACGTGTACGGGAACGTTGTAGCGGCGGGCGTATTCCACGCACCGCAACATCAGCACCTTCGCGCCACAGGCGGCGAGTTCGAGCATCTCCTCGAACGAGACGGTCTTGAGGTGGCGGGCGTCGGGGACGATCCGCGGGTCGGCCGAGTAGATGCCGTCGACGTCGGTGTAGATCTCGCAGACGTCGGCCTCGAGGGCCGCGGCCAGTGCGACGGCGGTGGTGTCGGAACCACCGCGTCCCAGGGTCGTGACGTCCTTGCTCTCCTGCGAGACGCCCTGGAAGCCCGCGACCAGGACGATCTTGCCCTCGTCGAGCGCGCTGCGGACGCGGCCCGGGTTGACGTCGATGATCTTCGCCTTGCCGTGACTGCTGGTGGTGATGACGCCGGCCTGGGAGCCGGTGAACGACTGCGCGTGCGCGCCCATCGAGCTGATGGCCATCGCGACCAGTGCGTTCGAGATCCGCTCACCCGCGGTCAGGAGCATGTCCATCTCACGCGCCGGCGGCGATGGACACACCTGCTGCGCGAGGTCGAGGAGTTCGTCGGTCGTGTCGCCCATGGCCGAGCAGACGACGACCACGTCATTGCCGGCCCGCTTGGTGGCGACGATCCGTTCGGCGACGCGTCGGATCCGCTCCGCCGACGCCACCGATGATCCGCCGTACTTCTGCACCACCAGTGCCACGCCGGTCTACCTCCGTCTGTGTCGTCATGCCAGATCGATCGTCACGGCCGCGTGATGTGGACCACACAAACGGCCAGGTCAGGTGAATCGGGCACCCGATGACTCGCCACACCTTACCGGCCCGGGGTTTCGAGCACGGTCGGTGGAAGATCGCGCGGCTGGCTTACGATCGCTGACGTGCCGAGCAGCTCCTCCGACACCGTCGTCAGTGACGGTTCGAACCCGAACGTCCCGACCGTGACCGCGGCGTCGGCGCAGCCGGGTGTGATCGCACGCAACCACTCCTGGCTGACGCCGGTCGCGTTGTTCCTCGCAGTCCGTCTGATCGGGGTGCTCGTCCTGGCTCGTTTCACCGACCTGCGCGGCGGGTCGCTGCGCGAGGCCCTGTCGTCATGGGACGGCAAGTGGATGCTCGACATCGCCCAGTACGGCTACGGCGGTGTGCCGTTCTCGCAGGCCGACGCGCACGGGTATCGCGACGCGAACACGCCGTACGCCTTCTTTCCCGGGTATCCGATGCTGGTGGGCGCGGTCGCGAAGATCCCCGGGTTCAGCACGTTCGGCGCCGCGATGACCGTCAACGTCGTCGTCGGGTGCATCGGTGCGGTCGGCGCGGCGCGACTCGGCGCGCTCTGCTGCCGACTGATGGCCGAACGGACCGGGCTCACCGGACGCAACTCGACCACGGGCTGGTTCACCGACAACCTGCGCGTCTCGTCGCGGATCTCGATGTGGCTGAACTCCACGACGTCCCCGACGAAATCGGCGGTGGGCTCGTCGACCGCCGGCGCCGACCCGCGCCGCGTCGGGCTGATCCTCGTGGTGTTGTTCGCGGCCGCACCCATGGGGGTCGTGCTGTCGATGGCGTACACCGAGACCTTGTTCTGCTCGCTCGCGGTGTGGGCGCTGGTCGGGGTGCTGGAGAAGCGGTGGGTGCTGGCGGGGGTGGTGACGATGTTCGCCGGACTGACCCGTCCGACCGCGGTCGTGCTGGTCGGTGTGGTGATGCTGGCCGCGCTGCTCGCGCACCGCGACGGCCCCAAGGCGTGGGCGGCGGTCGTGCTCAGCCCGCTCGGCTATCTCGGATACCTCGGGGTGGTGTGGCACCAGACCGGTAGCCCCACCGGGTGGTTCACCATCCAGACGCAGGGGTGGGGCACCGAGATCGACTGGGGCAAGACGAGCTGGCAGTTCATCAACTACTCGCTGATCAACTCGAGCGAGGTGGCCGTGGTGGCGACGGCCTGGATCATGATCGCCACGATCGCCCTTGTCGCGGTCTGCATCTGGGAGCGACTGCCGTGGCCGGTGGTGCTCTACGGGACGTTGGTGGTCATCTCGATCGCCGGTTCCAGTGGTCTGATGATGAGCCGTCCGCGACTGTTGCTGCCCGCGTTCGTGATGCTGATCCCCGCGGCCATCGCACTCGCCCGCAGTCGACCGTTCACGCAGCTGTGGGTGTTGGCCGCGGTGGTCGCGCTCAGCTCCTGGTTCGGCGCCCACATGCTGACGGTCTACCCGCACGCCATCTGATCTCGGATCCCGTCGACAAACCACACCGCTCGGTCACCGTGCCCGCGTATCTCACGCGACGGGCGTCAGCGGTGTGGTTTATGGCCGAGCTCCGCCGCGGCGGCCTCGAACCCCACGCACAGCAGGTCCACCCCGTGGTCGAGGCGGCGACGTGAATCGGTCAGTCCCCGTTCCCGGCCCACCCCGCGCAACGCGGCGACCCGTGGCGGTGGCGGATCGGCCTCCTCACCGTCGAGCACGTCGTCGAGGCCGCTGCGCGTCGAGGCGTGTTCGGCGTTGGTGCGCAACAGCTGCTCGCTCACGTCGGCCAGTGCGACACCCTGGATGTAGCTCCACAGGGTCAGCGTCATCTCCGCTGCGGTGACACGGTCGACGCCGAGCTGACCGAAGCCGGCCATCATCCAGTCCAGACATCCCAGACTCGACGCACCCATGCTGTGGCGCGGCGACGAGTACGCCAGCACCACCCAGGGGTGGCGCTGGTAGAGCGCCCAGTCGATCTCGACCGCGACCTGTACGCACTCGCGCCAGCTCCGATGCCCGACGACGTCGAGGTCGTCGCCCGCTCCCCCGATCGGCGAACCGTCCCCGGCCGCGTCGACCGGGGCCATCTCGTGCGGGTACGGGAACCGGCGACCGACCTCCTCGGTCATCGCCATCAGCAGGGCGTCCTTGTCCGCGACGTGCCGGTACAGCGACATCGCCCCCACACCGAGACGGTCGGCGAGCTTGCGCATGGACACCGCCGCGAAGCCCTCGGCATCGGCGAGTTCGATCGCCACGTCGACGATCGCCGACCTGGTCAGACGCGGCGCGGGGTCGGCTTCGGTCACCGCGACACCTCCGTCCCCGTCGATGGTGGTCGATGCCACCGTGAAACTGTTTGCGTACACCGTACCCAGGTGGGTAGGTTAGCCAGGTCAACCAAACGCGTACACCGTACGCCACGCGCCGTTGTCGCGCCGAGTGACCGAAGGAGGACGAAGCAGATGAGCACCATCCATCAGACCGCGGGAGGCGCTGCGCCGCGAGCGAGCGAGCCGCGCACCGACCCGCGCGCCTGGCTCGGCCTCGCGATCATGTCGCTCCCGGTGCTCCTCGTGGCCATGGACTTCTCGGTCCTCTACCTCGCGATCCCGACGATCACCGACGAACTCGCGCCCACCGCGTCCGAACAGCTGTGGATCGTCGACATCTACGGCTTCCTCATCGCCGGCCTGCTGATCACGATGGGCAACGTCGGTGACCGTTTCGGTCGACGGATGGTGCTGCTCTCCGGCGCGACGGTGTTCGGCATCGCCTCGCTCCTGGCGGCGTTCGCGCCGTCGGCGATGGTGCTGATCCTCGCCCGTGCCCTGATGGGTATCGGCGGCGCGACACTGATGCCCGCGAGCCTCTCGCTGATCAGCAACATGTTCCCCGATCTCAAGGCCCGTGCCCTCGCGATCGGCGTGTGGACGGCGTGCTTCGCCGGCGGCTCGGCCGTCGGGCCGGTCTTCGGCGGCATCCTGCTGCATCACTTCTGGTGGGGCTCGGTCTTCCTGATCAACGTCCCGATCCTGCTCCTGCTGCTGGTCTTCGCGCCGAAGTTGGTGCCGGAGTACAAATCCGGCACCACCGACCCTTTCGACTTCCTCGGCGTGGTGCTGTCGCTGCTGGGCATCCTCCCGCTGGTCTACGCGATCAAGCACCTGGCCTCCGACGGTGTCGACGCGATCGGCATCGGCAGCGGCGTGCTGGGAATCGTGGCGCTGACCCTGTTCATCACCCAGCAGCGTCGGGCCAAACACCCTCTGCTGCAGCTCAACCTGTTCTCCTACCCCGCGTTCACCTCGGCGATCATGGCGGCGCTGGGCTGCATGATGACCCTCGGCGCGCTCTCGTACCTGACCGGCATCTACCTGCAGTCGGTGCTGGGGCGCGACGTCCTCGCCGCAGCGCTGGCCGGCATCCCGATGGCGGTCGCGGTGGCGGTGTTCTCGCTGGGCGCCTCCCGGGTCAACGCCCTGCTGGGTACCCGGGCCGCCTTCGTCACTGCACTGCTCGCGGCCGCGGTCGGCAACGCCGGCCTGCTGTTCCTGGGCACCGACACCCCGATCTGGATCTACCTCGTGAGCACGACGATCGCAGGCATCGGCTACGGCATCGTGTTCAGCCTGGTGTCCGAAGTGGCCGTGTCGTCGGCGCCTCCGGAGCGCGCGGGTGCGGCCTCGGGCATCTCGGAGACGAGCTTCGAGCTCGGCACCTCGCTGGGTCTCGCGCTCATCGGATCGCTGGCGACTCTGGTGTTCCGGGCCAATTCGGACGGACGCGACTTCTCGGACACCCTCGGCGAGACCCTGCACCGCGCAGGCGAGCTCGGGTCGGGTCCGGGCACCGACCTCGCCACCGCAGCACGCAGCGCTTTCGTCGACGGACTCCATGTTGCAGCCACGAGCGGGGCGGTGCTACTAGTCGTGCTGGCCGCCGTCATCTCGGTGGTGCTTCGACGTCGCACGTAGCCGCCCTCGGGCGCCGGGAGGAACACCATGCACGAGTTGTTCGAGAAGCGTTGGAGTGCACGAGGACTCGATTCCACCGCGACCATCTCGTCGGACGACCTGACCGCTGTGCTCGATGCCGGACGTTGGGCCCCGACCTGGGGTGCCACGCAGCCGGTGCGCTTCGTTGTCGGGGTGCGCGGTGACGAGACGTTCACCACTCTGACCGGTGTCCTCAGCCGCGGGAACCAGCCGTGGGCCCCGGCGGCCGCGGCTCTGATCCTGGTGTGCACCCGCAACGAGCCCGAGGACAACAACGCCCACACCTACGGCGCGGTGGACCTCGGCATCGCGACCGCGCAGATGATCATCCAGGCCGTCGCGCTCGGGTATGTCGCACATCCGATGGCCGGCTTCGAGTCCTCTGCCGCGATCGAGCGACTCGAGATCCCGGCGGGCGAACGTCCGCTCGTGCTCCTCGCGATCGGCACCCTGGCCGACCCGTCCACCGTGGACGAGAAGATCGCCGAGAAGGACGCCCGCGAGCGCACCCGACTCCCCCTGGACCAGGTCGCCTACGCGACGCGGTGGGGCCACCCGTTCCGGTGACACACCCCGCTCAGGTCCCGCCGTCCCGACCGTCGGTCCGGGAACTGTTCTTCACAGTGCGCGGGATCGGATCGCGATGGCCGGCCGCGACCCGGTCGATGGCGGCGCTCGCCGTGCCCGCGATCATCCTCTGGCTCGCAGGTCTGGGACACGAGGCGCTCTTCGCCGCACTCGGCTCGTTCGCCGTCCTGTACGGCGAGAACCGTCCGTACCGGATTCGCTGGCGTGTCATCGTCATCGCTTCGGCGGTGCTGATCACGTCCGTGGCGATCATGTCCGCTCTCGGCCACGTGGTCGGCACCGACGGCTCGGCGGCGGCCGAGTTCGGGATCGTCGCGGTGTCGGTGGTCGTCGCCGGTCTCGCGGTCTACATCGGCAACGCCCTACGGCTCGGTCCGCCCGGTCCCTTGTTCGTAGTCCTGACCGGTGGGATCGCGGCGACCGTTGCGCGCCACGGCGTCGACCCCCTGGTGCTCATCGGGTGCACCGCGGCCGGTGCGGCCGGGTCGTTGCTGGCCGGGATGACACCCGCGCTGCTGGATCGTTCGCGCCCACAACTGGCGTCGGTCAACGCCGCCATCGCGGCCATCGACGACTACATCGATGCCGACGCTCCCCGGAGCTCACCGCTGCGGCACGGTGCGTCGGGCCACCTGCTGCACGCGTGGACTGTCCTGCACGACGCCGCCGAGACCGACAGCGCACTGGCGCAACAACTCTGGACGTCCCACGAACGTCTCCACCGTGGCAGCACCGCGACGATCGATGTGCCCGCCGACACCTTCCCCACCCCACTGCCCCGACCGACCGTCCGCCAGCGCCTCCGTGCCTCGGCCCACCCACGCAGTCACGCCGCGGTGGCCGCGATGCGGGTGATGGTGGCCGCCGCTGCCGCGGGTGGTCTGTCCATCGCGTTCGGGCTGACACGTCCGGACTGGGCGATCGTCGCGGTTGTCCTGGTGTTGCAGCTCGGACCGGACCGCGTCCGCGGCGCCCTGCGGGGTGCGCACCGATTGGCGGGAACCGTCGTCGGTCTGGGCGTGTTCGCGCTGCTGCATGCCGCGCAGCCCACCACGATCGTGCTCATCGGAATCCTCGCCGTGCTGAGTTTCGTCATCGAGATCACCGTCGTCAGCAACTACGGACTCGCAGCGACCGCCATCACCCCACTGGCCCTGCTGATGTCGGCGACCGGTCCAGGGCTGTGGGATCCGGCACGTGACCGGCTCATCGAGACCGCGTTGGGCGTGGTGCTCGGTGTCGCGGCCCTGTGGGTCATCGACGCCAAAGCGCATCGCCGCACCACCACGTGGACCCGTTCGGAGGCCGTCGACGACGTCGTCGAGCTGCTGGATCTGCTCGAGACGCGCCCGCCCGACACCGACGAGGGGCGGGTGTGCCGACGCGATGTGCAGTGGGCGCTGATGGAGGCGGAGATGGCGGCGACCGAGAGCGCCATCGACGATCCGGCGTGGGCACGCGAGGACTGGCCCGCGCACGTCCGACTGCGCCACCTCGGCTACGAGACGCTCGCCGAGTGCTGGAAGGCCCCGCCGGGCACGACGGTCGATCGATCCGCGCTGACCGAGCTGCGTGCACTCAGCGACCAGGTGTCGTGACCGTGGCGTCTCGGGGAGGCATTTTGTCGGCGACGCGACCGGGGGTAATGTCGCCGCCATGCGGCACGAGCTCCTCCTCGGGTGCCGCGGCGGGATCTGATCAGACCGGCTTCCCGTCGCGGGGGTCGATCATGCGCCGGTCTTTCGTCCACATCTTGGAGAAATGACCCGAAATGCCAGCAGCAGACAGTTTCACCTCCGGAGTCAGCCGCATCGTCGAGCCGACCGGACCCATCCCATCTCAGCAGCCCTCCTGGAACACCCAGCGGAACTCCGCCATGCCGTCGCATCGGTACCGCTCGTTCGCCGACGAGGTCGAGACCATCTCGGTCCCCGACCGAACGTGGCCGGACAAGGTCATCGATCGCGCACCCCAGTGGTGCGCGGTGGACCTGCGTGACGGCAACCAGGCCCTGATCGATCCGATGAGCCCGGCGCGTAAGCGCCGCATGTTCGATCTGCTCGTGCGGATGGGCTACAAGGAGATCGAGGTCGGCTTCCCCTCGGCGAGTCAGACCGACTACGACTTCGTCCGCGAGATCATCGAGGACAACGCGATTCCCGACGACGTCACCATCCAGGTGCTGACGCAGTGCCGCGACGAGCTGATCGAGCGGACGTTCGAGGCGTGCCGCGGCGCGAACCGTGTGATCGTGCACTTCTACAACTCCACCTCGGTGCTCCAGCGACGAGTCGTGTTCCGCGCCGACAAGGATGCGATCACGAAGATCGCCACCGACGCAGCGCACAAGTGCAAGACGGTGGAGAAGGACTACCCCGAGACGCAGTGGCGCTACCAGTACTCACCGGAGTCCTACACCGGCACCGAACTGAGCTACGCCAAGGCGATCTGTGACGCCGTCACCGAGATCATCGCGCCCACACCGGACAACCCGATCATTCTCAACCTGCCCGCCACGGTCGAGATGGCCACGCCGAACGTCTACGCGGACTCGATCGAGTGGATGCACCGCAACCTCGAGCGCCGCGATTCGGTGATCCTCAGCCTGCACCCGCACAACGATCGCGGAACAGCGGTCGCCGCAGCCGAACTCGGATACCAGGCCGGCGCCGACCGCATCGAGGGCTGCCTGTTCGGCAACGGTGAGCGCACCGGCAACGTGTGCCTGGTGACGTTGGGGCTCAACCTGTTCACGCGGGGTGTCGACCCGCAGATCAGCTTCTCCGACATCGACGAGATCCGCCGCACCGTCGAGTACTGCAACCAGCTCAACGTCCCCGAACGCCACCCCTACGGCGGCGACCTCGTCTACACCGCGTTCTCCGGCAGCCACCAGGACGCCATCAACAAGGGCCTCGATGCGATGAAGGTCGATGCCGACGCGGCCGGTTCCGACATCGACGACATGTACTGGCAGGTACCGTATCTGCCCGTCGACCCCAAGGACGTGGGCCGCAACTACGAGGCCGTGATCCGCGTCAACAGCCAGTCCGGCAAGGGCGGCGTCGCCTACATCATGAAGGCCGACCACGGGCTGTCGATGCCGCGTCGTCTGCAGATCGAGTTCAGCCGCGAGATCCAGAAGATCACCGACGGTGAGGGTGGCGAGGTGTCGCCCAAGGAGATGTGGGACGTCTTCGCCGACGAATACCTGAGCCCGATCCGGCCGCTCGAGCGGATCCGTCAGCGCGTCGATGCGTCCGAGACCGACGGTGGCGAGGACCGGATGACCGCGGTGGTCAAGGTCGACGGCGTGGAGAAGGAGATCTCCGGTGCGGGCAACGGTCCGCTCGCCGCGTTCTCCGATGCGCTGAGCACGGTCGGTTACGACATCCGCCTGCTCGACTACAGCGAGCACACGCTCACCGCCAGCGTCGACGCCAGCGCGGTCAGCTACGTCGAGGCCGAGATCGACGGCGAGACGGTGTGGGGTGTCGGTATCGCCACCTCGATCACGACGGCGTCGCTGCGCGCGGTGGTCTCCGCGGTCAATCGCGCCCACCGCAAGCGCCACGGCATCGCCACCGCCGCCGAAGAAGGCCAGGCTCCACGCACCTGGGCGCCGTAGGTCTCCGACTCCGTCGTTTCCCCCGGTTGGGCCGTCGTTTCCCCCGGTTGGGTCGTCGTTGTGCTGAACAGCGCAACAACGGCCCAACCCGCGGGTGGCGCGCCCCATCTGAGGTTCGCTCGGGAACGCGAACCTTGACTCACTTGTGCTGATGCACGACACTCCTCGAATACATGTGACGGCTGGTCACACCTAACTCGAGGGGTCGACGATGACACCACAGTTCGACGCAGTGATCGTGGGCGCCGGTTTCGGCGGCATGGGTGCGGCCATCGCGCTGGCCCAGCTCGGCTACACGCGCTTGTCCATCCTCGAGCGCGAGGACGACCTCGGCGGCACCTGGCACGTGAACCGCTACCCCGGACTCGCCGTCGACATCGCGTCGGTGACCTATTCGTACTCGTTCGAGCCCAACCCGAATTGGACCCGCCTGTTCGCCCCCGGTGCCGAGCTCAAGTCCTACGCCGAGCACGTCGCGAGCAAATATGACCTGCGCCGCTCGATGCGGTTCGGTGTCGTGGTCGAGCGCGCCGAATGGGATGAGCGCCAGCAGCTCTGGACAGTTACGATCGCTGGCGGCGAGACCGTCACCGCACGCTTCCTCGTCACCGCCACCGGATTCCTCTCGCAGCCGTACACGCCGGACTTCCCCGGCATCGACACCTTCGCAGGCAAGATCATCCACACCACGGCCTGGGATCAGTCACATGACTTCGCGGGCGAGAGGGCCGCGATCATCGGAACCGGCGCCACCGCCGTCCAGCTGATCCCCGAGATCGCCTCCCGTGCGGACGAACTCACGGTCTTCCAACGGACGCCGATCTGGGTCGTCCCGAAGATCGACTTCGCGATCCCGCCGTTGGTTCGCCGGCTCTTTGCCCGGGTGCCGCTCACCCAGCGGCTCGCGCGATCGGTGAACAACACCATTCTCGAGGGGATCATGGTCGTCGGCGTCCTACACTTCCGACAGGCCAAGATGATGAACCGGGCCGCTGCACTCGCGGCCAAGGCGCACCTGCGGGTGTCGGTGCGCAGCAGGGCCACGCGGAAAGCCCTGACTCCGCACTACGACTTCGGCTGCAAACGGCCCACGTTCTCCAACAAGTACTTCCGAACGTTCAACCGCCGAAACACCCGGTTGGAGACGACGTCCATAGAGCGGTTCGAACCCGACGCCGTGGTGACGGCCGACGGTCGCAGGACCCCGATCGACACCCTCGTCCTGGCCACCGGGTTCAACCTCTGGGACGTCAACTTCCCCGCCCTGCAGATCGTCGGACGCGAAGGCCGCGACCTCGGACAGTGGTGGCGCGACAACCGTTTCCAGGCCTACGAGGGCATCGCGATCCCGGCGTTCCCGAACCTGCTCAGCCTCAACAGCCCGTACAGCTACAGCGGGCTGTCGTACTTCACCACCATCGAGTCGCAGATGGCGCACATGCGCCGACTGCTCGGTGAACTGCAGCGCCGCGGCTCTGCGACCTTCGAGGTGACCGACCGCGCGAACGCGAAGTTCCTCGACGCCGTCACCGAGAAGCTCGGCGACTCGGTGTTCTACGAGGGCAAGTGCTCGACCTCCCGCAGCTACTACTTCAACCAGCACGGCGAGGCGGCGCTGCTGCGCCCCACGTCGACGTCGAACAGCTTCCGTGCGGCATCGACGTTCCCGCTCACCGACTACGAGTTCGCCTGAGCCGGGGCGGTCGCGCCGCCGCACGATCGAGCGATCTGGCTAGCCTGGGTAAGTAACCCGTCTCGACCAGAGGAGCCCGATGACCACCGAACCGGACAACGCAACCACGACGGCCCGCAGCGCTGAGCGGACCCTGGACGGGGTCACGGTCGTCATCACCGGCGCGTCGAGCGGTATCGGCGCGACCACCGCCGAGGCGCTGGCGGGCGCGGGGGCGACCGTCGCGCTGTTCGCACGACGCAAGGACCGTCTCGACGACCTCACACGGACGATCGAGGGACGTGGCGCCGGAGCCGCCAAGGCCTACGGGGTGGACGTCACCGATGCCGACGCGGTCAGCACCGCCATCGACGCGGTCGCCACGGAGTTCGGCGGCATCGACATCCTCGTCAACTGCGCCGGTGTCGGCACGTGGGGACCTGCGGTCGACGCGAAGCTGTCGGACTGGACCGCGATGGTCGACGTCAACATCAACGGGGTGTTCGCGGCCACCCACGCCGCACTGCCCCACCTCGTCGCCGCGGCGAACGGGCCTCGCGGGATCAGCGACATCGTCAACGTCAGTTCCATTGCCGGACGCAGGGTTCCGAGCTTCCAGAGCAACGTCTACGCCGCGACCAAGCATGCGGTGGGCGCGTTCTCCGAAGGGCTGCGCCAGGAACTCGCGCCCGCGCACGTCCGGGTCGGTGTCGTGGAACCGGGCATCGTCACCACCGAGATGACCACCACCGGCGAGGAGTACGCCCCGGACGCCCGCAACGCCGAAGGGCTCGGCGTGCTCGATCCGGACGACATCGCCGCCGCGATCGTCTACATCGTCACCCGACCGCGCCACGCGGCCGTCAACGAGGTCCTGATCCGACCGACCGAACAGGTGCGCTGACCCGGCTCAGATCGGATTCCGACCCGATGTAGCTGACAGATGAGAGCTCCGAACCGACTCACCGATCCGCGATGATCGCGCTCGAGCGGTTCGGTCGGCGTCCTCGCGTGCGGCGGTCAACGTGTGACGAACTGCGGCGAGCGTGTTGACCTCGATCGTGTGCGGGCTGAGGCTGCGGTGGGCGGTGAACAGGGCCAGGGCGATCTGGTCGGCAACGGTGCCGAGCGGCCGGTCGCGCAGGTCGTGCGGTGATGTGTGGGTGGGGATGCTGTGCACGAGGATGTCGGCAACGGTTTCGTAGCGCGCGCCGTGACCGTTGTCGTCGGCAGCCGCTCGTGCGTACAGATCTCGGATGAGGCCACTCACGGTGTCGAGGAAGGCACCGGCAGGAACGGCTGGTGACGAATGGTTCGGATAAGACACGACACTCCTCACGCTGCGCACCCACGGTGGTACGCCCTCACTGCTTCATCGCCCACAGACCCCCGCGCGTTACGGGGAGTCGCCGACACGACCCGTCGAGCCCCTCATCCCGACCACGTGGTGACCACCTCGCGAAGCCCCTCGGCGACCGAGCGGATCGCGGGTCGGCGCAGCGCATCGGGCCGGTGGACGAGGTCGTACTGGCGGGCCGCGCGCACGCCGGACAGGACCAGCCGCACCACCTCCGGGTTGCGCACCGCGAACCTGGGGAGCAACGCGATCCCGTGACCGGCGGCGACCAACGCCTCGATGGCGGTGAAGTCGTTGATGCGGTGGGTGATCCGCGGTTGCACCCCGGTGACGGTGGCCAGTGAGAGCAGGACGTCGTCGACCGGGAACCCACCGCGGACGCTGATCCAGTCCTCGTCCGCGAGGTCGTCGACGGCGACGGTGCGCTGGTCGGCCAGTCGGTGGCCCGGGGGCACCACGACGTCGATGGGTTCGCGCATCAGCGGCTCGACCGTCACCCGCGGCGACGCGAGTGCGGGCGCGCGTTCGTCCCGGTGGGTGAGGACCAGATCGTGGTCGGGCAGCAGATCGGGCGCCTCCGGGTACGTCAGGTCGATGTCGGTGGCGACGATCTCGATACCGCCCTCGCGCATCACCGTCAGCAGGCGGGGCAGCACGAGCGCGGTGGCCGAGGGGAACATCGCGACGCGTACCGACCCGACCGAGGTGCCCCGTCGCGACGCCATCTCGTCCTGGGCGCGGTCGACGGCGGCGATGACCTCGTCCGCGCGCAATACGAGAGCGCGGCCGGCGTCGGTGAGCCGCACGCCACGCCCGTCCTGCTCGAGCAGGGCGATGCCGGACTCCCGCGCCAGGACCTTGAGTTGCTGCGAGACCGCCGACGGTGTGAGCTTCAAGGCATCGGCGACCGCGCCCACGCTGCCCCGGTCGGAGAACTCCCTGAGTATGCGCAGACGCCGTACTTCCATGAAGAGATTCTAAACAGTAGATGCACTTCATTTCGATTGTGCTGAACTGATTCCGCCCGCACGATGAGCGCATGTCCACTCGTCACCGCATGATCGGCCTCACCGTGGTTCTGCTCTGGGGCGTCAACTTCATCGCCATCCATGCCGGCCTCGAACACTTCCCGCCGTTCTTCTTCGCCGCCCTGCGTTTCGCGGTCATGGCGATACCGGTGATCCTGTTCGTGCCCTTCCCCAACGTCCCTGTGCGGTGGTGGCTGCTCTACGGCGTCGGCTTCGGCATCGTCCAGTTCGCGTTCCTGTTCCTCGCGCTCGCCAACGGCATGCCCACCGGTCTTGCGTCGCTCGTCCTGCAGTCGTCGGCACCCTTCACGGTCGTCCTGGGCGTCCTGCTGCTCGGCGAGCGCATGACCAGACGCCAGATCGGCGGGATCGCGGTGGCTGTCGGCGGGATGGTGGTGATCGCGGTCGACCGCATGCAGGACGGCGCGGGTGCGGGCATCATCCCGATGGCGTTGACGCTGATCGCCGGCCTGGGCTGGGCGTTCGGCAACCTGGGCAGCCGACTCGCACGCAGCGACGACCCGATGCGCCTCACCCTGTGGATGTGCGTCGTGCCACCGATCCCGCTGTACCTGATGAGCCTGGTCATCGAGGGCCCCGCGGCGGGTTTCGACGCCATGTCCACCGCGTTCACCCCGAACGGTTTGGTCGCCCTGGCCGGCCTCGCCTACGTCGTCCTGCTGGGGACCATCGCCGGCTCCGGACTCTGGTCGTACCTGATGAGCCAGCACCCGGCCAGCACGGTCGCCCCGTTCTCGCTGCTGGTCCCCGTGGTCGGCATCACCGCGTCGTGGATCGCGTTGCACGAGCGGCCGAGTGTCCTGCAACTCGTCGGGGCGGCGATCGTCATCGTCGGCTGCCTGGCCGGACTGATGGGATCGGCGCGCAAACCGGCTCCTGTGAAAGACTCGCAGGCATGTCCGACGCTCCCCGAACCCCCCGGGCACGCCTCCCGATTCGTACCCGGACGGCGCTCGCGGCAGCAGCAGGCGCCCGATGGGCCTCGCAGAGAACCGGTCGCGGCAAAGGCTCCATGATCGGTGGTCTCATCGCCGCCAAGATCGACCCGTCGATCATGGGTCGGTTGGCCGGGGGCAAGCGCACGGCGCTGATCACCGGCACCAACGGCAAGTCGACGACCACCAAGATGACCACCGCAGCCCTGGGCACCCTGGGACAGGTGATCAGCCAGGCCGACGGCGCCAACATGGACGCCGGGATCATCGCGGCGCTCACGCTGGGTCGCGACGCCCCCTACGCGGCGATCGAGGTCGACGAGCTGCACGTGCCGCACGTCAGTGACGCCGTCGACCCCGATGTGCTTGTGCTGCTGAACCTCTCGCGGGACCAGCTCGACCGCGTCGGCGAGATCAACATCATCGAACGACGTCTGCGCGAGGGGATTGCCCGTCACCCGGACATGACGGTCATCGCCAACTGTGACGACGTTCTCGTCACGTCGGCGGCCTACGACGCCGCCAACGTGGTGTGGGTCGCCGCGGGCGCCGGGTGGGCGAACGACTCGGTCAGCTGCCCGCGGTCCGGTGAGCCCATCGTCCGCACCGACAACGACTGGTACAGCAGCGGAACGGATTTCCGGCGCCCTACCCCGACGTGGTGGTTCGACGAGGACTCCATCCACGGTCCCGACGGTTTCACTGCACCGATGACCCTGACGCTGCCCGGAAAGGCCAACCGCGGGAACGCGACACAGGCGGTCGCCGCCGCGGTCACCATGGGCGCCGATCCGGCCGCAGCCGTGGTCGCGGTCTCCGGCGTCGGCGAGGTCGCCGGACGCTACGGCGTACGCACGGTCGGCGAGCACTCCGTGCGGATGCTGCTGGCGAAGAACCCCGCGGGCTGGCAGGAGGCGATGTCGATGATCGACCCGACCGCCGCCGGGCTGGTGATCGCCGTGAACGGTCAGGTCCCCGACGGCGAGGACCTGTCGTGGCTGTGGGACGTGCGGTTCGAGCACTTCGAGAACACCGCGGTGGTCGCCGCGGGCGAGCGCGCATCGGATCTCGGTGTCCGCCTCATCTATGCCGGTGCAGAGCATTCGACGATTCCCGATCCGCTGGCCGCGATCGCATCGTGCCCGCCGGGTCGTGTGGACGTGCTCGCGAACTACACGGCGTTCCGCGACCTCGGTGTCGCCATCGACCGCATCGAACGGGCGGAGCAGCGACATGGCTGACGGCACATCGACATTGCGCATCGGGCTCGTCCTGCCCGACGTGATGGGGACCTACGGCGACGGCGGCAACGCGCTGGTGTTGCGTCAGCGGGCGCGCATGCGCGGCATCGACGCCGAGATCATCGAGATCACCCTCGACGACCCGGTGCCGGACTCCCTCGACGTCTACACCCTCGGCGGCGCCGAGGACTACGCCCAGCGCCTGGCGACCCGACATCTGCTGCGCTACCCCGGTTTACAGAAAGCCGCCGAGCGCGGTGCGCCGGTACTCGCGATCTGCGCCGCGATCCAGGTGCTGGGGCACTGGTACGAGACCTCGGCCGGTGACCGCGTCGAGGGAATCTCCATGCTCGATCTGACCACCACCCCACAGGGTGTGCGCAGCATCGGCGAGCTCGTCACCAACCCCACGCTGCCCGGCCTCACTCAACAGCTCACCGGATTCGAGAACCACCGCGGTGGAACCACTCTCGGTACGGAATCGACCCCCTTGGCGCGCGTGGTCGCCGGCGACGGCAACCGGGAGGGCGGCCGCATCGACGGCGCGGTCACCGGTTCCGTCATCGGCACCTACCTCCACGGCCCGGCGCTGGCCCGCAACCCCGAGCTCGCAGACCATCTGCTTAAGCAGGCGCTGGGCACCGACGAGCTCGCTCCCCTGCCGTTACCCGAGATCGACCAGCTCCGACGCGAACGGATCACCGCCGCCAAGCGCTGATCATCGGTCTTCGCGCCGCCGCCGACATGAGCGCGCACCTACCGCGCAAACGCGCGGCAACCTGGGCGCGCATTCGAACGGTGGGCGCGCGTTCGAGGGTCGAATCCCTCGCTCACGCCGTCGGGTCAGGTGACCGTGAAGGCTCCCGAGGTCCCGGTGAACGGCCGCACCGTCCCCGTGGCGGACCTGCTGTCCCCGAAGTAGCGGATCCGGAAACGACCCCGCGTGTCGGCCGGGATCGTCCATCGCACCGTGACCAGCGAGGTGTTCTGCGAGCCCCTCGGCCGCTTCCAGTGCAACTCGGTGCACCAGTCGTTGTCGTCGAACACCAACACCCACCGCGGGCCGTCCTGACGTTCCACGGCGAAATAGGTTCCACCGGTGTGGAAGTCGTTGGTCGGATGGGCACCGACGAAGTCGACGGAGACAGTCGCTCGCGGGGCGTACCACGTGGACGGCTCGGTGAGCACGTCGCCGAAGCGGTGTCCGCGCATCGGTGCGTCCGGCGGAACGGCCGGGAGCAGATCGGGTTGCGGTGACGACTTGTCCACCGGCGCGGGCCCTCGACCCAACCCCCTACCCGACACCATCGAGCGGGCCAGGCGGTCGAACTCCTGCAGGTACGCCGACAACGTCCACCGCCCGAACTGCGTCTCGCCGCCCTCGTACTGCTGCGCGTCGTACTCCTGCTCGGTGGTGACGTACTGGCTGTAGCCGTTGGCGTAGCCCTGCAGCAGCACGTCGTCGGCATCGACACCGAGTGCGGCGGCCACCACGCGCCGGACCCGCAGGCCCGCAACGATCGTGAACTCGGCGGGCGCCGCGGCGAGAATCAGCGACCCGATGCGCATGATCTGGATGGGCAGGATCGACGGAATCCACCCCGACGGCGGCAGCAACCCCAGCGGCACGACGACGAGCTTGGGCGCCTGCACCGCGCGCACCCAGTCGGGGACGTCGATCTTCTGGCCCTCGTCGAACAGCGGGACCGGCCGGTTGTAGTTGTCCTCGGTGCTGGTCCCGATGGCCGCCGCACCCATGCACGCCGGTCCCGTCCGCGCGGGCCTGCCCTCCGGGGTGAAGCGCGCGGCGATCGACACCCTCGAGAAGTCCACGTAGTGGACCACCGACTCGATCCCGTTGCGCGCCATGGATGTCGCGGTCGCGAGCGCCGCCCGGCCCGCGTCGTGCTGTCGGCGTCCGATGATGAGGCAGTTGGTCCGGTTGTCGGCGGTGGGGCCGGACGGGTGCAGCTTGCGCAACCACAGGTTCGGGGTCATGTCGCCTGCGTTGGTCTGCGGGAACGACGCCACCACACCGTCGGTGGCGGACTCGGCGAGATAGCTGGCGTAGCCCTTGTTGTCCCCGGAGATGAGGACGTTGCGGTCGGTCAGCGAGGTGCCGTGCGTCGAGAACCACGTGATCTGACCCGCGTCGGTCGCCGCACCGTTCTTGCGCAGCCGCAGCACGGTGACCGCGGGATCGATCGCGTCGGGGAACACTGCCTTCTCCGACGCCGGGTTGCGGTCGAAAGCGGTACGAGAGCGGTTCGCGCTGGCGTCGTGGAGTTCTCCGCGACCCATCGCGATCGTGCCGGGCGCGAGATCGTTGTGCGCCGCGACGATCGCGTTGACGATGCCGTTCACCTCGGCCTCGTACGACTTCTTCTTGAAGCCGAGAGCTGCGAGCGTGTAGGCGTAGTCCCACGCCGTACCGCCACAGGAGTTGTGATTGTGCGTGGCGTTGAGGTTGACGTTTCGCTCGGTGTACAGATCGCCGAATCGCCGTCGGAGGCGTGCGATCACACCGAGATGGACCGACTGGAACAGGCACGCCACGTCGGCGTTGACGAAGACGACGCGTCCGCCGCCGACCTGATCGGCGATCACGTAGGCGCGTGCCCAGCATCGGGACAGCAGGCCCGCACTGACCTGGTCGGGCTCGGAGTAGCCCATCATCCCCTGCCCGGCGACGGCACCGGTCATGTCCGCCCGACCGCACCCGACGAGATACCCGCCCGACCCGGACGGCGCTGCGTGCGCGGCACCCGCCCGGTCGGTGGCGAACGCTCCGCCGAGCGCGACTCCACCCGCACCGACGGCCAGGGCGCCCAGCACCGTGCGCCGGTCGATCGCTTCACCCGTGCCCATGGCAACCGTCCGTCCGTCATCCCCGCGCCCACCCGAGCGCAGGGATGATCATCGCAGGATCGATGCGTTCGGCTGAGGGAAATGACAGAGCTCCGCTCAGGGAAACCGGCGAGTCGGATCAACGACCGCTGCTGGGACACACCTTCCAGCTGCCGCTCTCCTTCAGCAACACGACGTCGACCTTCACCGGCACACCGTCGAATCCGAACTTGGCCGTGGCCTTGTCGCCGTCGACGACGATGTCGGTCACCTGGTATTCCGGGAGGCCGGTGAACGCGCCGGCGCCACCACCAGATGCCGATCGCTGCATCAGGGCCAGGTCCTGGGAACACACCAGCGGCCCCAGGGAGGCGCCGTCGCCACCGGTGATCGCCTTCGCGTAGCCGGCGACGACGACCTGGATCTCGGCCTCGTCGCCCGACGACGCCCCTGCGGAACCGGATGTCGTCGGCGCAACCGACGACGCGGCAGACGAACTGGCGGCGACGGACGATCCATCGGAGTCGTCATCTCCGGTGAGCAGGACGACCGCGGTGACGACTCCGGCGATCATCACCGCCACGACGAGAACAGCGGCGGCCACCAGCGGGCCGCGATTGCGCTTCGGCCCACCCGGGCCCGGTTGCGGTTGCCACGGTGCTCCGGGGCCCGGCCGACCGAAGGGCGGTTGGCCGAAAGGCTGCTGTCCATAGGGGAACTGACCGAACAAGGGCGGGCCCTGGGGGCCGGGCTGACCGTAGGGACCAGCTCCGCCGTAGGGACCTGCCGGCGGACCATACGGACCGGGCGGGCCATACGGACCCGCCTGTCCCGGTGGGCCGTAGGGGCCGGGGCCGTATCCGGGTTGCGGAGGCGGCCCCCACTGACCCGGGTCGTATCCGCCCGGTTGATCCCCGGGAGGACCGTACGGAGGTTGATTCACACCGACACCACCTGACAACGCTCGCGGGTGCGGTCCACGGCGAACCACCCGAATTCGAAATCCTGCCACCGCTGCAGGTACGGCCGCGATTCCTCGCCGTCGCGGGCCACGGCCCGTTCCAGGCGTTCGGACGGCGAACCGCCGTCGAGCCACAGAGCGGTCTCGAGCCGATCGGCCATCCGTGCACGGGCGCTCGAGACGCCCTCGATGATCAGCAGTGGTTCCCACCGCAGCCACACACGCGGCCCTGCCTGTGCGGTGCCGTCGTGCCACACCCGCGGGTGATAGCGGTAGTCGTGGCGACGGGTGAACGATTGCAGCACATCGGCTTCCAGTTCTGGCCACCACCCCACCGGGTCATCCCAGGTCGCGAAGTCGTCGGTGCGGATGAGCACCGCCCGGACGCGACGCCGGGCCAGTTCGGCCATCAGGGCATCGGCGAACGTCGACTTCCCGGCCCCGGACGGTCCGTCGATCGCCACGATGCCTGCGCGGAGACCGTCTGCGATCTGTTGTGCCGCAGCACCATAGGACAACCGCCCGACGGCGGCGGTCACGTCAGGACCCGTCGCCCCGACATCGCGCGCCCGAGGGTCAGCTCGTCGGCGAACTCGAGGTCGCCGCCCATCGGCAACCCGGACGCGAGCCGGGTGACCGAGAGCCCGGGGAAGTCCTTGAGCATCCGGACGAGGTAGGTCGCGGTCGCCTCACCCTCGGTGTTGGGGTCGGTCGCGACGATGATCTCGCTGACGTCGACCCCATCGGTCTGATTGGCCAACCGGCGCAACAGCTCCCGGATCCGCAGCTGGTCCGGCCCGATGCCGCCGAGAGGGTCGAGGGCGCCACCGAGGACGTGATACCGGCCGGCGAACTCTTTGGTCCGCTCGATGGCCTGGACATCCTTGGGTTCCTCGACCACGCAGATCTTGGTCGCGTCGCGGCGGGCGTCGCCACAGATCCGACACAGCTTGTCGGCGGAGACGTTCCCACACTCGACGCAGAAGGTGACGTCGTCACGGACGTGCCCGAGGGCGCCGATCAGACGGTCGATCTCCTTGTTCTCGCCGCCGAGCAGGTGGAACGCGATGCGCTGAGCGCCTTTGGGTCCCAGACCGGGGAGCTTGGCCAGCTCGTCGATCAGATCCTGGATCGGCCCTTCGTACACTCGATCCTCACTGCCCCAGGCCGGGACCGCCGAAGCCGGGGAGTCCACCGCCGAGGCCACCCGCGAGCGGGCCCATCGCGGTGGAGGTGAGCTCGTCGCGCTTGGTCGCGAGGTCGGCGAGCGCCCCGACGATCAGGTCCTGCAATGTCTCGATGTCGTCGACGTCGACCACCTTGCGGTCGATCGTGACCGCGGTGATCTCGCCCGCGCCCGAACCGGTGACCGTCACCAGGCCGCCACCGGCGGTGCCGGTGAGCTCGGTCGCGGCGATCGTGTTCTGGGCGCTGAGCAGCTGTTCCTGCATTTTCTGAGCCTGGGCGAGCAGGCCTGCCATCGGGTTCTCGGGATCCACGCGCTCCAGAGTAGTGGCTGGTGACCGACGACCTCGTCCCCCACGCGCGGCTCAGCGCAGAAGGCGTTCCACGTGGTCGGCGATCTCGTCGACAGTGCTGCCCTGGGCCGGTTCGACGTCGAAGGAGAGCACGTCGCTGCCGCCGAAGATGCGGGCCGCGCGGGTGGTCAGCGCGAACTCGAATCGGTCGTCCACCCGCCGCCAGCGCAGGATGCCCTCGGGGATCGGGGCGCCCATCCCGGTCGAGATCTGATGGGTGGAGGCCTCGGTGGTCGCCAACGACATCAGGTCGCGTTGGATCTGGAAGCAGTCACCGCTCTCGGTGTCGAGGAAGACGACGGCCTCGAACTTGAGGTCGGGCAAACGGTCGTAGGAGACGACGATCATGACCCCATCTCCTCACACCCCGTCCTCGGACACCTCATCTTCGGACAACACCGACCGGGTACTGCAGAACACGCGCCGTCGGCCGGTGAGCGGGTCGTCGAACTCGAGTCGGTGGGCGACCAGACGCAGGGGCCGGGTGAAGTCGCCGGAGTCGGGTCGGGCCGCGAGCTCCGCGCGGACCTCGGGGTAGAGCGGGTCGCCGTCGATGGGGATGCCCAGGCCTGCCATGTGGAGTCGCAGCTGGTGCGTCCGGCCGGTGTGCGGCGTCAGCCGGTACTCGGCCAGCCCGGCCGTCGCGTCCGAAGAGGCGTCGAGCAGCTCGACCCGACTGCGCGCGTTGACCTCGCCGTCGACCACCCGCGCTCGGAGGTCACCGGAGTCCTTGAGGATCCGGTTCTCCACGTCGGCGGGCAGCCGCAGATCGGTCCGCACCGGCGCCGCCGCCCGGTACTCCTTCTGCACGAGCCGATCGGCGAACAACGCCTGGTAGTCGCGTCGCGCCTGCGGTCGTCGGGTGAAGAGCAAGACGCCCGCGGTAAGGCGGTCGAGTCGATGGGCCGGGCTGATGAGGTCGGTGCCGAACTCGCGACGCAGACGCACCAGGGCGGTCTCCACCACGTGCACGCCGCGCGGCATCGTGGCCAGGAAGTGCGGCTTGTCGACGACGATGATGTCGTCGTCGGCGTGCAACACCGGCAGGTCGAACGGGATCGCGACCTCCACCGGCAGGTCGCGATAGAGATAGACCGGCGCCCCGGGGGTGGTCGGGGTCGACGGATCGAGCGGCGACCCCGACAGGTCGACGATCTCGCGTGCCGCGAACCGCGCGAGCAGGCCGGCCTCGTCGAGATCCGACAACGCAGGCGCCCGGCGCAGGGCGTCGATCAACAGCTCGTCGGTGGTCCGCAGCACCACGCGCGTGGCGTCGACACCGTGCCGTGGCGGCAGCGGCGACGACCTCCGGCGTCGGCCCATCGCCGCGCTACCGACCCGCGTCGAACCCGCCCGTCGCGATCACTTCTCCAGGCGGGACTTGAGGTTGCCCAGGAGGGCGGACTGGATGCGGTTGAGCCCCTTGGGGGCGAACGTCTTCTCGAAGAAGCCGCCGATACCGCCTGCGCCCTTCCACGACGTGGTGGTCTCCACCATCGACCCGTTGCCCTGGGGCGAGACGGTGTAGGTGGTCACCATGGTCGAGTTCTCGTCGTTCTCGGTGATGGTCGAGCCGTTGACCGCAACGGTGGCCTTCACGTTGCGCGAGCGCTTCGACGTCGCCTGCAACGTCCACTGTGCGACCGTGCCCGCACCGGTGGTGCCGCTGATGACCTGGTAGTCGAGGTACTGCTCGGGCAGGATCTGCGGACGCACGACGGCGTAGTCACTCAGTGCCGCCAGCACCGAATCCGGTGTTGCGTTGATGTCGATCGACTGTGTAGCCGAAACCTGTGCCACGACGAATCACTCCCCTTGCGTGTCCATGGACTCCGATGTCGCTCGCAAGGATACGGAGGTGTGTGACCTGGGGGCGCTGCGGTGTGGGCGGCCTCAGCCGCGACGTACCTCCACCGGGGCCGAACCGGCCAGGGTGCGGGCGACGACGCAGTAGCGCTCGGTCAGTTCGAGGAGCTTGTCGATCTTCACGTCGTCCTCGTCGGTGTCGAAGGTGAAGGTCAGCGAGATGTCGGTCATCCCGACCGGCGTATCGCGGTCGACGCCCAGGGTTCCGCGGGCGTCGAATGCGCCGTCGGCGCGGACCTGGGCGTTGCGGATGTCCAACGACATCGCCGTCGCGACCGACCGGAACGTCACACCCGCGCACGCCACCAGGGCCTGCAGCAACATGTCGCCCGAGCAGGCCTCGCTGCCGTCGCCACCGGTGGTCGGGTGCAGACCGGCGCGCACCGATCCGGCCCACGTGTCGACCGTGCAGGTGATGTCGTCGTCGGTGAACGTGCCGACCGCGTGCAGCGGGGCGATCGCGGCGCCCGGGTCGTCGCGGTAGCTGTCCTTGAGGGGTTTCTGCAGATTGCGCAGCGCGGTGGCATCCATGGAATCGATGCTGCCACGTCGCCCGCCCGGCGGAGGCCACCGGCTCGGATCGGCTGTTGTTCACCTTCGGATCAGCCGCTGGTGTCGCACGGTTGGTTGGCGGTGCAGACGCAGGAGTCCTAGGCTCAGTGGGTTCGGGCGCGGGTCGCGGGCGGGACGGCGAGGACGGCTTCGCCGCGTCGGTGGCAGCCGCCGTGCCGACGTGAGCAACCAAAGAGGTTCACAAGAATATGAGTGCAGACAGGTCGACGAGCAGCGACCGGGAGATGGGCTGGGACGCCTTCGCCGCGGGGGTCGAGACCCTGCTGGCGAGCTACCGCGCGATCCCGTCACATGCACGTGTCCGACTTGCGAAGAAAACGTCGAATCTGTTCCGCCGCCGTGCCAAGAACCCGTATCCGGGTCTCGACGTCTCTGGTCTCGACCGTGTCATCGAGGTCGACGCCGACGCCATGACCGCCGACGTCGCCGGCATGTGCACCTACGAGCACCTCGTCGACGCCACGCTCCCCTATGGTCTCGCGCCGCTGGTGGTCCCACAGCTCAAGACCATCACCCTCGGTGGCGCGGTCACCGGACTGGGAATCGAGAGCACGTCGTTCCGAAACGGGTTGCCGCACGAGACCGTCCGCGAGATGGACGTGCTCACCGGAGCCGGCGAGATCGTCACGGTCAGCCCTACCAACGAGCGGTCCGACCTGTTCTTCGGGTTCCCCAATTCCTACGGAACGCTCGGCTACAGCACGCGATTGAAGATCGAGCTCGAGAAGGTGGACCCGTTCGTCGAACTGCGCCATCTGCGCTTCGACGACGTCGCCACGCTGCAGGAGACGATGGATCGCATCGTCACCGACCGCAGCCACGACGGCGAGGTCGTGGACTACCTCGACGGAGTCGTGTTCTCGGCCACCGAGTCCTACCTGACCCTCGGGCGGCGCAGCGCCGAGCCCGGGCCGGTCAGCGACTACACCGGCACCGACATCTTCTATCGATCCATCCAGCATCCGGCCGCCTCGACCCCGAAGCGGGATCGGCTGACGATCCACGACTACCTGTGGCGCTGGGACACCGACTGGTTCTGGTGCTCGCGCGCATTCGGTGCGCAGAACCCGAAGATACGTCGGCTCTGGCCGAAGCGGTTGCTGCGCAGCAGCTTCTACTGGAAACTCATCGCGCTCGACCACCGCTTCGACATCGCCGACCGGCTCAACGCCCGTAAGGGTGAGCCGCCGAACGAGCGGGTCGTACAAGACATCGAGGTGCCGATCGAACGCACCGCCGAGTTCATCGCGTGGTTTCTCGAGAACATCCCGATCGAGCCGATCTGGTTGTGCCCGTTGCGACTCCATGAACCGCTGCCCACCGGCGCCGATCCGAGTCGTCCCTGGCCGCTCTATCCGCTGGCACCCCGGCACACCTACGTCAACGTCGGCTTCTGGTCGGCCGTCCCGAAGATCGAGGGCGAACCGGAGGGCCGGGCCAACCGGCTCATCGAGCGCAAGGTCTCCGAACTGGACGGCCACAAGTCGCTGTACTCCGAC
Organism: Williamsia maris; assembly: GCF_024171815.1. Taxonomy (GTDB): domain Bacteria; phylum Actinomycetota; class Actinomycetes; order Mycobacteriales; family Mycobacteriaceae; genus Williamsia_A; species Williamsia_A maris. Next base: position 135,263 of record NZ_JAMTCJ010000002.1, read on the forward strand.
TCGTTCTACGACGAGGCGGAGTTCGACGAGCTCTACGGCGGCGAGTCCTACCGCCTGCTGCGCAAACATCACGACCCCGGATCACGATTCCTGGACCTCTACGCAAAGGCGGTGAAGCGTCAATGACGACTTTCAAGGACAACAGCAATTCCTCGAGTTCGGGGACGTCGCGCTCCACTCGCAGCAGCAGCCCGAAGATGTCGCTGGCCGAGATCGTCGAGGCCGTGGCCGGCGGCGACCTGTCGGTCCGTGTCACCGCCTACGACGGCAGCGCTGCCGGACCCGAGGACGCCGAGTTCGGCCTCGACCTGGTCACTCCCCGCGGTACGACCTATCTCGTCACCGCCCCAGGCGATCTCGGTCTCGCACGCGCCTACATCTCGGGCGACCTCAACCTGCGCGGCAGCCACCCGGGCGACCCGTACGACTCGCTCAAGGCGTTGTCGGCCAACGTGAGCTTCGCCCGCCCGAGCGCGATGACGATGGCCACGATCACCCGGTCCCTCGGCCTCGAGGCGTTCAAGCCGATCGCGCCGCCGGCACAGGAGGCGCAGCCGCGTTGGCGGCGCATCGCAGAAGGCCTGCGGCACAGCCGTACCCGTGACGCCGAGGCGATCCACCACCACTACGACGTCTCGAACACGTTCTACGAGTGGGTGCTCGGACCGTCGATGACCTACACGTGCGCCTGCTACCCCGAACGCGATGCGAGCCTGGAGACGGCCCAGGACAACAAGTACCGACTCGTCTTCGAGAAGCTACAGCTCAAGCCGGGCGACCGACTGCTCGACATCGGTTGCGGCTGGGGCGGAATGGTCCGCTACGCCGCCCGCCAGGGCGTGTACGCAATCGGTGCGACACTGTCGGCCGAGCAGGCGGCCTGGGCGCAGAAGGCGATCGTCGACGAAGGGCTCAGCGAGTTCGCCGAGGTCCGCTTCAGCGACTACCGCGACGTCACCGAGTCCGGTTTCGACGCCGTCTCCTCCATCGGACTCACCGAGCACATCGGCGTCGCGAACTACCCGTCGTACTTCGGGTTCATGCGCGACAAGGTCAAGCCCGGCGGACTCTTCCTGAACCACTGCATCACCCGCCCGGACAACAAGGGCAAGCACAAGGCGGGCGCCTTCATCGACCGGTACGTGTTCCCCGACGGGGAGCTGACCGGCTCGGGCACCATCATCTCGGCCGTGCAGGACGTCGGCGGACTCGAGGTGGTGCACGAGGAGAACCTGCGCGAGCACTACGCGATGACGCTGCGTGACTGGAACCGCAATCTGGTGGAGAACTGGGACGCGGCGGTCGAGGAGGTCGGCGAGTCGACGGCTCGACTGTGGGGCCTGTACCTGGCCGGTTGCCGGGTGGGCTTCGAGCGCAACATCATCCAGTTGCATCAGGTCCTCGGCGTCAAGCTCACCGACGACGGTTCCAACGGCCTTCCCTTGCGGCCGTGGTGGAACGCCTGACAGCAGCGAACTCCGGTCCCACCTCGCAGGACGGATCGGTGCGGCCATGCTCCGGCCACGTCACCTGCAGAGGGACCACGTCGCCGAGGCGAGGTAGACGGATGGTCAGGTGCGGTGGACGCACGGTCATGCGCCCAGAGCATCGAACCGTCACGCTGGTCGCATGACGACACAGACCGACGCAGCCCCCATCCTGCGGACTCGCACTGCCTGGTGGGCGGTGGTGACGATGATGGCGACGAGCTTCGTCCTGGTGACCGCCGAGTTCCTCCCACCGAGCCTGCTGCCGTCGATGGCCGAGTCCCTGGGCGTCACCGAGGGGCAGGCGGGACAAGCCGTGACCGTGACCGCGTTCGTCGGGCTGCTCACCGCACCGACGATCGCCGTCATCTTCCCGCGACTCGACCGACGCGCCCTCCTGGTCTGGCTGGTGGTCGGCGCCACGGTCTCGAACGTCGTCGTCGCCGTCGCGCCGAATCTGTTGACCCTCCTCATCGCACGCCTGCTCCTCGGGGCGGCCATCGGTGGATTCTGGGCGATGTCGCTGGCCGTCGCCGCCCGCCTGAGTGCCCCGGAGCACCTGGGCCGCGCCGTCATGGCCGTCAACACCGGCACCACCCTCGCGACCGTCGCGGGAGTGCCCCTGGGCCTTTACCTCGGATCAATCCTCGACTGGCGCAGCGTCTTTCTGGGTGCCGCGGCGCTCAGCGCCGTCGTGGCGGTCGCCGTGCGACTCGTCCTGCCTCCCGTGACACCCGGCGCCGCGACCGGTCTCCGCGGCCTCGGCGACGCCCTCGCCGTGCCCGGCGTGGCCTGGGGGCTGGTCGGCCACGTCCTGGTGGTTCTGGGTCACTTCGCCGCGTTCACCTACATTCGGTCCGCACTGGATCAGTCACCATCGCTCGGCTCGACCGGCGCGGCCGTTCTGCTGATCGTGTTCGGGATCGGGGGCTTCGTCGGCAATCTCGTCGTGGGCGTGCTGATCGACCGTCACCTCTCGGTCCTGCGACTGGCGGTGCCGCTCCTGATGTCCGTCGGTATCGCGGGCCTGGGGATCTTTCCCGGTCAGGTTGCCGTGATCGCCGTAGCCGTTGCCGCGTGGGGATTCTCCTTCGGCGCCTGGCTGACAGTCGTGTCCACCTGGATGGCGCGGGCCGCAGGAGACCGACTGGAGGCAGGCGGCGGGCTGGTCGTGGCCGGGTTCCAGCTCGCCATCACACTCGGCGCCGGTGCCGGCGGTCTGCTCGTGGACAGTGCCGGCATCCGGACAGCGGTCCTCATAGCCGCGACCACCGCCCTGGCCGGCGCGATCATCTTCAGCACAGCCCGCCTGTCGGTGGCACAGGTGTCAGACGAGGCGGTCTGATGACTCCTGGCGTGCCGTCCGCCAGCGTGCAGGCGAGACCCCCTCGTGCCGCTGGAACGCGCGGCTGAAACCTGCGTCGGAACCGTATCCCAACCGGTGCGACACCTCGGTGACTGTCGTGTCACCGCGTGCGAGCATCCGTTTGGCCGCGTCGATGCGCGCTGCTGCGAGATAGGCGACGGGAGGCTGCCCGAACAGGTCTCGGAACCGCACCGCGAAAGCCGACCGTGACATCGCAGCCACGCGAGCCAGCTCGTCGACCGTCCAGGCCCGTCCGAGGTCTCGATGGAGTTCATCGACGGCCCTGCTCACGTGAGGGTCCTGGACCTGCCGGAGCCAGCCGGCTTCCGCGCAGCCGAGTTCGAACCACCGCCGAACAGCCACCGAGGCGACCATGGTGCCGATCCGACTGCAGATGATCGAATCCCCGGGCCGCGTCGAACCGTCCGGCTCGCACCCAGCGCTCATGTCCTCGATCAGGGCGATCACCTGGGGCTCATGGTGGGAGAACCGGTGCACGACCATGACCGCGGGCAGCGTGTTCACGCTCGTGCGGCCGTCCACCGTCGGCACCATGCTCACTCGCACCGCGGACGTCCGGGTCTGCGCGCGGAGACGGTAGCGGTGAACACGAGGAAGAAAGACCAGATCCCCCTCGGCCACGTCGATCCCGTCGTCGTCGCCGACCCAGAGCGTCGCCAGACCTGTCGAGACGAAGACGAACCCGGCCGGACCGTCCGACCGCTCGATCGCGCGACCGGCCTCGAGCTCGACGCCACACGATTCGACCAGGGTCCATTCCAAGGCTGAGAGGGCGCGATCGAGCGCCTGCCGCCGCGGGGTGTCGTTGACGACCGTCATGCCGCTGTCAGCACCGCGGCGACGACCGATATTCCGCCGACGGCCCGCGGGCGTCGAGCTCCGTCACCGAAACGCTCACCACTGGGTCATTCGACCACGACGACCGCAGCCGTCCAGCCTGCGTACGCGCGCTCCCCGTTCGTATGCGCGCCCACCTGGGCGCGCGTGTGAACCGTAGGCGCGCATCGACGTTCAGCCGTCGATACGGCGGGCGCCGAGTTCGGACGCCAGCAACGCCATCGCGACCTGCTCGGGATCCTGCCGCGGGTCCGGATCGTTGTCGCGGGCATCGGCGGCCATCTCGTCGCGCTCGGCGTCGGTGAGTTCGTCGTCGGCGACCGGTGGAGCCTCGGGTACCGGGGAGGGCTCTTCCGGCGGAGGCGGCTCATCCGATGACGCCGGTGGCCCGTCGCCGGCGGCGCGTCCACCGCGTCGGGTGTAGGTGTTCTTCTGCCCGGCCGCCTTGGCCCGTCCGGGACCGGCCGGGTCGGCCACGGTCTTCACCGTGACGGTGTCGTTGGGCAGGTGCTCACACCGCACGGTCCACGCGCCGCCGAACACATCGTGCATGGCGGCCGCGATCACCGCGGTGCCGCGATCGGACGCCAGACGTGCGACGAGTGGTGCGTTGTCGTGGCTGATCACCAGGGTGGAGCCCTCGACACCGCGGACGGTGGCGCCGGACAACATCACCTCGACGACCTTGTCGTGATCACGAACCTTGGTGCGCACCTCGGACCACACCGCGCGCACTGCCGCGGCGTCCGGGGTCGCAGGCGTCGACGCCGCCGCGGGCTCCGGCTCCGGCTCCGGCTCGGGCTCGGGCTCGGGCTCGGGCTCGACGAGTGTCGGCTCCTCGACCTCGGGCGGTTCGACGACGGGTTCCGACTCGGCGGCCGGTTCGTCGGCGAGCGGCGGCTCCGGCTCCGGCGGCTCGTCGGTCTCCGGTGGCTCGATCAGCGCGGGTTCTTCCGGTGCGACGGGCTCGGTGTCCGCCGGCGGGGGCGCAACGGGAGCGGCCGCGACGACCTCGGGTGCGACGGTCTCGACCGGCGCGGGGTCCGGGGTCGGCTCGGGCCGCGGTTCGGGCGTGGGAGCCGGCGCGGCCACGGGGGTGACCGGTTCAGGGGCAGCCGGCGGGGCGGCCACCACCTGCGCGGCGGGCTCCGGGGTGGCCTCGACCTCCGGCTCGGCGCGCTGCTGGGAGCGTCGGACGAACTTCGAGTCCGGCGCGGGCTCGGACACCGGCGCACCGGGACCCGACGCCGCAGCGGGAGCGGTCGCGGCGGCCGCGGCGCGCGCCACGACGGGTGCACCACCGACGAGCTGCGCCTCGATGCGTTCGAGTCGCTGCAGCACCGCTGATTCCGCGTCGGTCGCGGCGGGCAGCAGCATCCGTGCGCACATCACCTCGAGCAGCAACCGCGGCGAGGTGGTGCCGCGCATCTCACCGAGCGCCGCATGCACCGTCTCGGCGTAACGGGTGAGGGTGGCCGGTCCGATGCGATCGACCTCGTCGCGCATCCGCTCGATCTGGTCGCCGGGCGCCTCCACCAGACCGCGGTCCGCGGCATCCGGAACCGCCTGCAGGAGAATGAGATCGCGGAGTCGCTCGAGCAGATCGACCGCGAAGCGGCGCGGGTCGTGTCCGGCGTCGACGAGGCGTTCGACCGCACCGAACAACGATGCGCCGTCACCCGCGGCCAGTGCGTCGACGGACTCATCGATGAGGGCGACGTCGGTGACACCGAGCAGGGCCAGCGCTCGTTCGTAGGTGACGCCGTCGTCCCCGGCTCCGGCGAGGAGCTGGTCGAGCACGCTGAGCGAGTCACGGGGCGAACCCCCACCCGCGCGGATGACCAGTGGGAAGACCGGGGGCGCGACCTGCACCCCTTCCTGCCCGCAGATCTTCTCCAGCAGCCCGCGCATCACCTGCGGCGGGAGCAGGCGGAACGGGTAGTGGTGCGTTCGCGAGCGGATGGTCGGCAGGACCTTCTCCGGCTCGGTGGTGGCGAAGATGAAGATGAGGTGCTCCGGCGGCTCCTCGACGATCTTGAGCAGCGCGTTGAAGCCCGCGTTGGTCACCATGTGGGCCTCGTCCACGATGAACACGCGGTAGCGCGACTCGGCCGGCGAGTACCCCGCCTTGTCCCGGAGATCGCGGGTGTCGTCGACACCACCATGGCTGGCGGCGTCGAGCTCGATCACGTCGAGGTTGCCCGGCCCGCCAGGGGCAAGCGCGACGCACGAGGCGCAGACACCGCATGGCGTCGACGTCGGGCCCTGCACGCAGTTGAGTGAGCGGGCCAGGATGCGTGCCGACGACGTCTTGCCGCAGCCGCGGGGGCCGGAGAACAGATACGCGTGGTTGATGCGGCCGGAATCGAGAGCGCGGCACAACGGTTCGGTGACGTGTTCTTGGCCGACGACGTCGGCAAACGTAGCGGGTCGATACGTCCGGTACAGGGCCACGTCGAAGAGACTACCGGCGTGGACCGACGGCGCTCGAGGCGCCGAGGCCGTCATCCACAGGCCCCTGTGCGTCGTCGACCGACGACCCGTTCGACGACCTCGTCAGGCACACCGCGATGGTGGTCAGCGCGGTCAGACCGAACACGCAGATGTAGGGCTGCGTGCCGAACCACCGGAACCAGTCCGGCACCGGGTTCATGAACGTCCCGATGCCGTAGAACGGCCGCAACCCGAGGGCGCCGTCGGGAAGGTAGAAGCTCCAGATGAAGGTCGCGAGCACCAGCCCCACCGGCAGGACCAGCAGGCCGACGGCGGCGAGTGGTCGCCGGTTGCGCAACGCCCCGAGGACGAAATCGATCGCGACCACGAGCAGCGGGACGAACCACACCCAGTGGTGGCCCCACGAGAACGGCGACACCGCGGTCGTCGTCATCCCGGTCAGGGCCAGCGCCAGGACCTCGTTGCCGTGCCGGAAGGCCAGGTACGCCGCGGTCAGACCGATGACGATCGCCACCGCCGACATCAACACCCACAGACCGTTGCTGGGGTGCTCGGTGGTGAAGATACGTGCGAGGGCACCTCGGATCGACTGGTTCGCGGGGGTCCTGGTGGGTCCGACGCGTTGCGAGTCGAAGATCTTGTCGCTCCAGAACTTCCACGATCCGCGCGGGATGATCGCCGCACCGATGACCACGGTGAGCAGCCCGGTGACGGCCGCGATGATCGCAGGCTTCCAGCGACGGGTCACGAGAAGATAGAGCCCGAAGAACCCGGGCGTGAGCTTGATGCCGGCGGCGAGCCCGACACTGATGCCCTTGAGTCGACTCCCGTCGGGCCGCAACAGGTCCCACATGACGATGGCCATGAGGAAGACGTTGATCTGGCCGTACCAGATGGTGGTGCGCACCGGCTCCATGAGCAGGGCGACGGTCACCAGCGACACCGACATCGCCACCAGCCGCCAGTCGGCCCGGTAGCCCAGTGCACGGAACGATCCGAAGACCACCCAGAACAGGGCCGCGACGATCAGCACCGACCACACGAACACCGCGACGTCCTTCGACATCCACCCGAACGGCTGCAGGACGATCGTGGAGAACGGCGGGTAGGTGTATTCGAAGCGGCCGCGGATCGGGCCGTCGTAGATCGGGATGCCGTGCAGCAGATGCAGGGCACCCGCGCGGTAGACCTTGAGGTCGACCTGGTTGTTGAACAGTCCGAAGACGCGGGCGTTGATCGGGATGTAGGTGAGCTGCACGTACACCGCGACCGCGACGATGACCGCGAGCAGCACCAGGAACAGCGGATGACGGGGCAGGCTTTTGCCCGCCCGTCGCCGGGCGGGGGCGGCCGAACTCGGTGAGTTCACAGCACTCTCCCTGTTTTCCGTGGAATGTGAGAGATAGTAACCACCTCAGCGGGTGGCAGCGAACATCGATCGCCGTCGGGCGATTCTGCGTCCACACTGCTCAGAGACCGTTTTGGACGCTTTCGCTCGGATCGGCGACGGTTACCGGTTCGCCGAGACGCGAGGCGGGGACTCGGCGGCTCGCGGCCGGGTCGTGGCGAGCGCGACGATCGTCGTCACCGCGGCCACCACGAAGATCCAGTTGTAGGGGTCATAGGTGAACCAGCGCAGCCAACTGATGCCGTACTTGAAGAACAGTCCGGTGTAGTACGCGTCCGGGTGCTCGACACCGACGAAGGTCATCGACCCGGCGAGGTGGGTCCGCCACGCGAACGTCGTCAGCACGAGCCCGACGACACCCGCGCCGGCGAGCAGTCGGTGCACCGCGGTACGGGCCGAGAAGACGTGGTGCAGCGCGATCACCCCGAGCGGGACGATCCAGACCCAGTGGTGCCCCCATGACATCGGCGACACCGCACACGAGGTCAGACCGACCAGGGTCAGCGCGAGGAGCTCGTGTCCGCGGCGGTGGGCCATCAGCGCCGCGGCGAGCCCGAGGGCCAGCGCGGCGAGCGCGAGCACCAGCCACGCGATGGTCGACGGATGCGAGGTGGCGAAGTTGTTCGCGAGCGCGCCGCGGATCGACTGGTTGCCGACGGTGTCGGGGACGCCGACGCGGTCGGAGTCGATGAAGGTGCCCGTCCAGTACTGCCATGAGTCGCGCGGAAAAGCGACGAACGCGATGACCACGGTCGCGACGAACCCCGCGAGCACGCCGGCCACGGACCGCCACCGACGCTGCGCGGCGAGATAGACGATGAAGATCAGCGGCGTCAGCTTGATGCCGGCCGCCACGCCGGTGGCGACGCCGCGCAGCCGAGAGGATTCCGGGCGCAACAGGTCCCACAGCACCAACGCCATCAGGAAGATGTTGACCTGGCCGAACCAGATGGTGCTGCGTACCGGCTCGAGCAGCGCCGAGATCACGACGAGCGACGCAGAGATCGCGCGCAGTTGCCAGGTGATGCGGTAGCCGAGGTTACGAAAGCTCAGCGTGATCACGAGGTAGAGCACGACGAAGATCAACACCGACCACACGACGCGGGCCGCGGCGAACGGCATCCACGCGAACGGCGTGAACAGCAGCACCGAGATGGGTGCGTACGTGTAGTCGAGATGGCCCAACAGCTTCGCGTCGTAGAGGCGTTGGCCGTCGAGGACGGTCTGGGCGCCCGCGCGGTAGACGTCGAGGTCGAGCTGGTTGTCGAACAGCCCCCAGAAGGGCTCGTCGAACGCGACCACGACGTGCTGCAGCCAGATCGCGAGGAGGCCCAGCGCGACGGCGATCGTGGTGACGAGTACCGGCCGCGGAACCCGGAGGTCCGGCACCGATCAGGACTTCTGGTCGGCGAGCAGCTTGTCCGCTGCCGCCAGGAGAACACAGGTCGCGACACCGTCCATCGCGGTGCCCAGCTCGTCGAGGCCGGGGAAGGTCGGTGCCAGGCGGATGTTGCGATCGTAGGGATCACGCTTGTACGGGTAGGTCGAACCGGCTGCGGTCAGGGCGATCCCGGCGTCCTTGGCCAGCTCGATGACGCGCGCGGCCGTGCCGTCGATGACGTCCAGGCTGACGAAGTAGCCGCCCTCGGGATCGGTCCAGGACGCGACCTTGGACGACCCGAGTCGGTTGTTGAGGATCTCCGAGACCAGCTTGAACTTCGGCGCCAGCAGTTCGCGGTGACGGGCCATGTGCGCACGCACCCCGTCGGCGTCGCCGAAGAACTTCAGATGCCGCAGCTGGTTGACCTTGTCGGGTCCGATGCTGCTGAACGCCGCGTACTTCTGCTGCCAGGCCACGTTCGCCTCCGACGACCCGAAGAACGAGACGCCGCTGCCCGCGAAAGTGATCTTCGACGTCGACGCGAACACGTAGGGACGGTTGAGGTTTCCGGCCGCAGCCGCCATCTCCAGGATCGGGTAGGGCGTCGGCGCGGTGTCGGCGAGGGTGTGGACGGCGTAGGCGTTGTCCCAGTAGATGCGGAAGTCGGCGGGCGCGTCCATCTCGACGAGCGCCTTCACGACGTCCTCGCTGAAGGTGACGCCGGTGGGGTTGGAGTAGGTCGGGACCGCCCACAGTCCCTTGATCGACGGGTCCGCGGCGATGAGCGCCGCGCAGGCGTCGACGTCCGGGCCGTTAGGCAGCATCTCGACCGCGATCATCTCGATGCCGAGGGCTTCGCAGACGGAGAAGTGCCGGTCGTAACCCGGTGCGGGACAAAGGAATTTGATCTTCTGCTGACCCCAGGGACCGTCGGAGTCGGGGGTACCGTGCAGGATCGCGTACGAGGTCAGGTCGTACATCAGCTGCAGGCTGGAGTTGTTGGCCGCGACCAGCTGCGACGCGGGCACGGCGATCAGCTCGCCGAAGATCTCGCGGAGCTCGGGCAGACCGGCCAGGCCGCCGTAGTTGCGGCAGTCGGTCCCGGCGCCGTCGCGGTAGTCGTCGCCCGGCAGCGACAACAGTCCGTTGGACAGGTCGAGCTGGTCGGGAGCGGGCTTCCCGCGGGTCAGGTCGAGCTTCAGACCGGCCGCCTGCAGATCCGAGTACAGCGTGGTCAGCTCGTCGCGGGTGGTACCGAGTTCGGTCGCACTCATCGAGTGGAAGTTCACGCTGGCCTTTCGCTCCGAACCCGGGCGTCGAGGATAGATAAGAGGATCCCGCGCACCCGAGAGAGCCCGTTGACCCTTGCTGCCTTCCGGCCCTGGGGGAGTTCACAGGATGCACGCCGCGCGGGATCCGTCGTCAAGTGTAGACGGTGCCGCGCCGCTCGCACAGCGGGGCGTTGACCAGGCCATTTTTGGCGCCTGTCACCTGCGCGGCTATCATTCCCGACGGAGGATTCGCCTAGTGGCCTATGGCGCTCGCCTGGAACGCGGGTTGGGTTAATAGCCCTCAGGGGTTCGAATCCCCTATCCTCCGCCGCCAGATGCCCGCCCCTCACCGGGCGGGCATTCTGCTTTCCCGGCGGGTGCGGCCGAATCCGTGGTGTTCACGGCCCACATGGAGGGGCGGACACGCGCAGTGGATTCCTAGGGTTGATCGGATCGGTTCTGCCGATGCGATCAAGGAAGGGACGTCCATGTCACACCACACGGTGCTCGGTGCCACCGGCGCCCAGGGCGGCGCCGTCGTCACCGCACTGCTGGAGATGGGCGAGTCGGTGCGGGCCGTCACCCGCCACGCCTCGTCCGCACGCGCGCAGGCCCTCTCCGCGGTGGGCGTCGAGGTGGTCGAGGCCGACCTCCTGGATCAGGCGGCGCTACGGGCGGCGTTCACCGGCACCGACACCGTCTTCGCGGTCACCACCCCGTTCGAGAGCGGTCCGCAGGCGGAGATCGACCAGGGATGTCGATTCTCGCCGCGGCCGCCGACGTACCGCATCTGGTCTTCTCGTCCGTGTCGGACGCCGATCGCAGCACCGGTATCCCGCACTTCGACAGCAAGGCCGTCGTCGAGGCGGCGCTGCGCGAATCCGGGCGGCCGCACACCGTCATCGGCCCCACGTATTTCTACGACAACATCGCCGGCAGCCTCGACGAGATCCGCGCGAGCGGCCGCCTCGAGCTGCCCATCCCGACGACGACGCCTCTGCAGCAACTCTCGCGTCGCGACCTGGGTCGGTTCGCGGCCGCCGTGCTGACCGATCCGTCGGCGTTCGACGGTCGACGCATCGACATCGCCTCGGACAACCCGACCCCAGACGAGATGGCGGCAATCCTCGGCGCAGCGTTGGGCCGTGACGTCACCGCCGTCGCGGCCGACCCGAACGATCTGGGGTCCGACGACATGCGCGCGATGTTCACCTACCTCGGTGACCACGGCTACTCCGCCGACATCGACACCCTGCACGCGGCGCACCCCGGCATCGGGTGGCAGAGCTTCGGAGAATGGCTCGACGGCGCCATCAGCACGCGATGACAACCACGGCCGAGGGGTCCGCCTGGGCTCCGCTGCGCAACACGGTCTACCGCAATCTGTTCCTGGCGCAGATGGTCTCCAACATCGGCCTGTGGATGGAATCGGTGGGCGCGCAGTGGTTTCTCGTCGAACGCGGGAGCAGTCCCACCGTCATCGCCCTCGTGCAGACCGCGAGCCTCGCGCCGACCATCCTGTTCTCACTGCTCGCCGGGGTGCTCGCCGATCTGCTCGACCACCGGCGCATGCTCATCGCCCTCTCGGTGTACTCGGGTGTGGTGGGCGCGGTCATGGCCGTGCTCGCGTGGACCGGCCTGCTCACCGCGCCATGGCTGTTGGTGACGACCTTCCTGCTCGGCGCCGGGTCGGCGCTGACGTCGCCGGCGTGGCAAGCCATCCAGCCCGAACTCGTTCCGCGCGAACAGATCCCGTCCGCCGCCGCGCTGGGCAGCGTCACCGTCAACGGCGCCCGCGCATTGGGTCCGGCACTTGCCGGTGTCGTCGTAGCCGCCGCGGGACCCGGCGCGGTGTTCGCGCTCAACGCGGTCAGCTACTTGGCAGTGGTGTGGGCACTGGCGATCTGGCGCCGCCCACCCGACACCCGCGTCATCGAGCGCGAACGCATCGGGACATCGCTGGTGGTCGGCGTCCGGTACGTCCTCGCCGCACCGACCATCCGCCGACTCATGGTGCGGGCGGCGATGTTCGCCTTCCCGGCGTCCGCGCTCTGGGCGTTGCTGCCGGTCGCGTCGTCGAGCCACCTGGGTCTGGGGTCGGCCGGGTACGGCGGCATCCTTGGCGTCCTCGGGCTCGGGGCACTGCTGGGCGTCGTGCTGGTACCGCGCCTTCGACGGTCGGTGTCGGGGTCGATCGTGTTGGGCGGTGGCGCTGCCGTTTTCGGGATCGGCACCCTCGCCCTCGGATTCGCTCCGCTGTGGTTGGCCGTCCCAGCGTTGCTCGCCGCAGGCGCCGCGTGGATCGCCGCGCTCACCACCATCAACTCCGAAATCCAGTTGTCACTGCCTGCCTGGGTGCGGGCTCGCGCGATGGGCGCCTACCTGCTGGTCTTCATGGGGTCGCAGGCCATCGGTTCCTTCGTGTGGGGTGTGGTCGCCACCGCGGTCGGGTACCGGACCGCGCTGCTCGTGGCGGCCGGCGTGCTCGCGGTGGTCGCGGTGAGCGTTCGACACCTCCCGTTGCGGGAGAGCACCGGGAAGCTGGATCGCGAGGTGGCGATGACCTGGCCGGTACCCACCCTCGTCTTCGAGCCCGAACCCGACGACGGGCCGGTGTTGGTGACGGTGCGCTACCGGGTCCGCCCGGACTCTCTCGACGACTTCGCGCGGGCGATGACGCGCGTCGCCCGCGGACGACGCCGCACCGGCGGTAGTTGCTGGGGCCTCTATCGCAGCGGGGACGACCACGAACTCGTCGTCGAACAGTTTGTCGTCGGTTCGTGGTCGGAGTACCGCCGCCAGCACACCGAACGGTGGACCGGCTACGACCACGAATCGATCACCGCGGCCGTGGCGTTGACTGTCGACGGTCAGGGCGAGGAGAACCGATTCTTCGCCGTGCACGCCTCGAAACATCGCGGACGCTGACCGCCGGGCACTACCGTTACAGGCACCACGGAAAGGTGCTGGTGAAACCCGTCTTTGTTCTGCACGACCATCGGAAACCACGTCCGCATTTCGATCTCCGGCTCGAGCAGGACGGTGTCCTCAGGTCGTGGGCGGTACCGAAGGGGATGCCGACCGACGTCAAGCACGACCGGCTCGCCGTGGCGGTCGGCGACCACGACATGGATCACGCCACCTACACCGACGAACACAAGAGCATCGCCGATCACGGTTGGTGGGACCTCATCGACAGCAACGAGCGACGACTGGTGTTCGAGCTGCACGGTGAGCGAGGGGTTGTCCGATACGCCCTGATCGACACCGGTCGCGACTGGCTGCTGCACCTCACGAAGGATCAGCCGGGCATCAGCGATCCGTACGCTGTGGTCATGGATCTCATCACATTCGAAGCCCCCGGCGGCACCGTCGAAGCCCACGTCGCCACTCCCCCTTCGGGTTCAGGACCCGGCGTGTTGCTGTTCATGGACGCCATCGGTCTCCGGCCCGAGCTCATCACCATGGCCGAGCGCATCGCGTCCTGGGGATACGTGGTGCTCACACCCAACCTGTTCTACCGCGACGGCACCGCTGAGGAACTGATGCCCAAAGGCGACCTGCGGCAGCCCGGTGAGCGGGAGAGTTTCTTCGAGGGCGTCGGACCGCGGATGGGCAACCTGACGACGGACAAGTCGACGGCCGACACAGCGGTGTTCCATCAGACACTGCTCGGGCTCGACGCCGTCGTCGGCGACCACGTCGGGACCGTCGGCTATTGCATGGGTGCGCGGTTGGTGACGCGCTATGCGGGAGCCTTCCCCGACAACGTCGTCGCAGCGGCCGGGTTCCACGGCGGCGGACTGGTCACCGATCAGGCCGACAGCCCGCATCACTCGATCGCCACCGCGCGCGCCGAGTTCGTCTACGGCCACGCCGACAACGACGGTTCGATGCCGCCGGAAGCGGTGCAGGCATTGGGCGCCGCCCTGGATGCCGCCGGTCTGACCGCGACGAACGAGATCTACCCGGATGCGCCGCACGGCTACTCGATGGCCGACACCTCGATGTACCAGGAGGCGGGTGCCGAGCGCAGCTTCACCGAACTCGAGGCACTCTTCGCGCGCACCCTGCGCTGAGTCACGCCGTCGGCGTCCCGATCAGCGTCGGCGCGCGGAGATCTCCATCGTCATCTCGAGCACGGTCCCGCCGTCCTCGACCAGGCGTCCGGTCATCTCCACGCGGGCGCGGTCGGGGTGATGCAGATCCACGACGTCGACGACCATCGTGCCGGTCAGCGTCGTGCCCGGGCGAACGGGCCGCAGGAGTCGGACGTCGCGCATGCCTCGACCGGCGATGGTCGCCCAGCGGTCGAACACCGCGGGGACCGCGAGTCGCTGGAACATGGCCATGGTGTGGATGCCGCTGGCGATGATGCCGCCGAAGAACCCGTCGGCGGCGATGTCGGGGTCGACGTGGAACCCCTGCGGGTCCCACTGCCGGGCGAACTCGATTATCTCGGTCTCGGTGACGACGCAACTGCCCAGGTGCCATTCGGAACCGATCACCAGGTCCTCGGCGTACAAGAGCTCTGACATCGTCGGCGTCCTCGATTCCACATCAGCGCGCGAGCGTGTCCACGCTCCGAGTCAATTGGTATCGGAAGACGCGGGAACCTCGGCGACCAGGGTCGCTCGCCTCCGTCCAACCTGGGTGGTTGCTGATCATCTGGGCCAGGGTTCGACGCCGGCCCGGACGCATGCTTTCAGGCCATTTCTGGAATACAAACGGACCGGGGTCCGTTATGGGGACCATGAAGAACATCGGGTTCCTTTCTTTCGGGCACTGGACGCCTTCCCCGCAGTCGCAAACGCGGTCCGCGGCCGATGTGCTCACCCAGTCCATCGACCTTGCCGTCGCCGCCGAGGAGCTCGGCGCGGACGGCGCCTACTTCCGTGTGCACCACTTCGCGCGCCAACTCGCGTCCCCGTTCCCGCTGCTGGCCGCAGTGGGCGCACGGACGTCCCGTATCGAGATCGGAACGGGTGTCATCGACATGCGGTACGAGAATCCGCTGTACATGGTCGAGGATGCGAGTGCGGCGGACCTGATCTCCGGAGGCCGGCTACAACTCGGTATCAGCCGGGGATCGCCCGAGCAGGTGACCGAGGGCTACAAGTACTTCGGCTACGCGCCCGCCGAGGGTGAGACCGACGCCGACATGGCACGTCGCCACACCGCGGTCTTCCTGCAAGCACTCGAGGGAGAGGGCTTCGCCCGCCCGAACCCGCGGCCGATGTTCCCCAATCCGCCGGGGCTGCTGCGGCTGGAGCCGCACTCGGAAGGTCTGCGGGAGCGCATCTGGTGGGGTGCGGGCACCCGCGCGACGGCGGAGTGGACAGCGCGGCAGGGTATGAACCTGATGAGCTCGACGCTGTTGACCGAGGACACCGGTGTCCCGTTCCACGAGCTGCAAGCCGAGCAGATCCGCGTCTTCCGCAAGGAATGGGAGAACGCCGGCCACGCGTTCACCCCGCGGGTGTCGGTGAGCCGCAGCATCTTCGCCATCACCGACGACCGCGACCGCGCATACTTCGGGCGCGGCGGCACGGAGACGGACCAGGTCGGCCACATCGACGGCGGCATCGCACGGTTCGGGCGGTCATACGCCGACGAGCCCGACAAGCTCATCGAGCAGCTCGCGCAGGACTCGGCCATCGCCGAGGCCGACACGCTGTTGCTGACCGTCCCCAATCAGCTGGGCGTCGAGTACAACGCGCACGTCATCGAATCGATCCTGACCGAGGTCGCACCGGAGCTCGGCTGGCGCTGAGTGACTCGCGCGCACCTCGACGAGACGCGCTGTGACGCCTCAGCCGCGAGCCGCATCCAGATGCGACTGCGACACAGCCTTGAGGTGGGTGAGGTCGGAGGCGACGGTCGCGAGCGTGTAGCCCTCGGCCAGACGCTTGGCGGCCAGCTCGCCCGAGGCGGTGTGGATGCCCGCGGTGATGCCTGCGGCGGCCGCGGCCTCGCGGATCGTCGTCAGCGCGGCCTCGAACTCGGCGTCGACGGCCGGATCGTTGGAGTGCGCGCCACCGACGGCGATCCGCAGATCCGACGGCCCGACGTAGATGCCGTCGAGTCCCTCGACCGCACAGATCTCGGCGACGTTCGCCAATCCCTGCGGCGTCTCGATCATCGCCAGGACGATGGTCTCGTTGTTGGCCTCGGCCGGAACCGGCCCGACCCGCAGCTGCGACCGCATGGGTCCGTACGACCGGATACCCATCGGCGGGTACTTTGCCGACGCCACCGCGGCGGCGGCCTCATCGGCCGAGTTGACGAGAGGGACGATGACCCCGGCCGCACCGGCGTCGAGCGCCCGACCGATCGGGGTGGGGTCGTTGCTCTCCACGCGCACGAGTCCGACGGGCCCCTCGGCGGCATCGATCGCGGTGATGCCGGCGAGCATGCCGGAATAGCCGATCAGGCCGTGCTGCAGGTCGAGTGCGATGTAGTCCCAGCCGACGTGGGCGAGCCACTCGGTGGAGACGGGGCTGTCGATCACCGACCAGTAACCGAGGATCCGGTCGCGGGCGCGGACACGGGCGGCGAAGTCGCGGGCCGCGGTTCTGCGGGTCATCTCGAGGAGCTCCTAGCGGTTGTAGTTCGGCATCGGACCCCGCAGCGCGGCACCGATCTCGTCGCACGCCGTGACGACGTCGGTGGGCAGCGGACCCTTGGCCACGGTGGCGATGTTCGACTGCAGCTGTTCGACTTTCGATCCGCCCAGCAGCAACGACGACGTCGCCGGCTTCGACACCAACCAGCGTAGCGCCAGCTCGACCAGCGGGATCCCGGCGTCGCTCGCGACCGCGGTCAGCGCGGTGATCGCCTCGAACAGCTCGGCGTTCCAGTACCGCTCGCGGTACATAGCGGCCAGACGCGAGTCGCCGAAACGACCCTCGCCGGGCGCCGCCTCGAACGTGTGACGCCCCGTGAGCAGTCCCCCACCGAGCGGGTTGTAGACCATGGTGGCGAGGCCGGTGACCGAGGCGAACTCGACGTACTCGTCCTCGATGCGCCGGGCGATGAGGTTGTAGAGCTGCTGGGCGACAACGGGTCTGGGCGCACCGACCTCGTCGGCGACGTGATTGAGTTCGCCGATCTGCCAGGCCGCGAAGTTGGACACACCGAGTTCGACGATCTTGCCCTCGGCGACCAGTTCGGCGACGGTCGTCAGGGTCTCGTGCAGCGACGCCGCACGGTCGGGCTGGTGCAGGTAGAACAGGTCGACGCGGTCGGTGTCGAGACGACGCAGGCTGGCCTCCACGCTCGCGCGCAGACCCGCCGCCGACAGCGGGGAATGCTCGCCTGCATCGGGATTGGGCATACCCGCCTTGGTGGCGAGGGTGACGTCGTCACGGCGGGTGGCGAGGATCGACGCGAGTAACCGTTCGGACTCGCCGCCGGCGTAACCGTTGGCGGTGTCGATGTGGCGGATGCCTACGTCGAGTGCGGCGTCGACCATCTTCGCCGAGGTGGCGGCGTCGGCGGTGTCGCCGAAGGTCATCGTCCCGAGGACGAGTCCGGACAGATGTGCTGCCGTCATGCGGGGGCTCCTGCTTTCTGCGTGGGGGATGCCGGTCGGGACACGATGTGACGCGGCTTGATGCCGACCATCGTGGTCGGATCGAGCGCGGCCGAGCGCAGCGCCGCAGTGTACGGATTGACCGGTTGGGCGAGAACGTCTGCGGTGACGCCGGATTCGACCAGACGGCCCTTCGACATCACGACGACGGTGTCGCTGATCTCGCGGACGACGCCGAGGTTGTGCGAGATGAAGACGTAGGTGATCCCGGTGTCCTGCTGGATGGACCGGAGCAGATCGAGGACCTGTGCCTGTACCGACACGTCCAGCGCACTGGTCGCCTCGTCGCAGACCAGCAGCTCCGGGTCGGACGCGAGTGCGCGGGCGATCCCGATGCGCTGGCGCTGGCCGCCGGAGAACTCGACCGGCCGGCGGTGGTGCGCCGAGGTCGGGAGACCCACCTGGTCGATGAGTTCCTCGGCGCGACGCGTGCGCTCGGTGCGGCTGCCGGTGCCACGGATTCGCAGCGGTTCGGCGACGATGTCGAGGGCGGTCAGATGTGGGTCGAGAGAGCCGTACGGGTCCTGGAACACCATCTGGATCCGCGAGCGGTACGGGCGCAGCGCCCGTTCGGAGAGCGTCGCGATGTCGGTGCCGTCGAACACGATCCGACCACCGCAGGGGGTGAGCAGACGCACCAGCGCCTTGGCGATGGTGGACTTGCCGCAGCCCGACTCCCCCACGATCGCGAGGGTCCTGCCCCTGTCGACCTCGAACGAGACCGAGTCGATGGCGCGGAACACCCCTGCACCCGTGTGGTATTCGACGGCCAGGTCGTCGACGGTCAGCAGTGGCATGGACTTCTGGGGCGTGGACTTCTCGGGTGCGCTCATACGGGGACTCCGGACGTCTGGGCCCGTGCGGCGGTCGCGTCGGGCAGGCTCCACGGTCCCAGTTGCGGGACCGCGTCGAGCAGTTTCTTGGTGTACGGACTCTGCGGGGTGCGGACGAGTTCGTCGGCCGGCCCGACCTCGACGAAGCGTCCCTCCTTCATCACGTGGATGCGGTCGGAGACCAGTCGTGCCACCCCGAGATCGTGGGTGATGACGAGCATCCCGATCTCGGTGCGCTCCTGCAGTTCCATGAGGAGGTCGAGGATGCTGGCCTGCACGGTGACGTCGAGTGCGCTGGTGGGCTCGTCGGCCACGATCAGCACCGGTGACGACGCGAGCGCCGCCGCGATCAGCACCCGCTGCAGCATGCCACCGGAGAACTGGTGCGGATAGCGGCCCAGCTGCCCCTCGGGATCGGGGATGCGCACCTGGTGCAGGAGCTCGATGCACCGCGCCTTCTGCGCGGCCCGTCCGTGCACGCCGCTGTGCGCGACCGCCTCGCGCAGTTGCGATCCCACCGTGTGCACGGGGCTCAGCGCAGCCATCGGGTCCTGCGGGATCAGCGCGATCTGTCGTCCGCGCACCTCGTGCAACGCGGCCTCGTCGCCCAGCAGGTCGGCGCCACGGAACCGGACCGATCCCGACCGGACGGCGAGGTCGTCGGGCAGCAGACCGAGGATGCCCATCGCGGTCGTGGACTTGCCGGAGCCGGACTCACCGATGATGGAGACGGTCTCGCCGGCGTCGATGCAGAACGAGATGCCGTCGACGGCGCGGATGACGCCCTTGTCGGTGATCAGCTCCACCTGGAAGTCGTCCACCTGCAACAGATTTCCCATGATCACTTGTCCTTTCGACCGAACGGGAAGCGGCGGAGTTTGGGTGCGCCGTCGCGCAGTCCGTCGCCGAGGAGGTTCACGCCGACCACGAGCAGCACGATGACCATGCCGGGCAGCGTGACCAGCCACCACGAGGTGGTGATGTAGTCCTGGCCATCGGAGATGATCCGACCCCAGGTCGCGAACGGCCGTTGCGGGCCGGCACCGAGGTAGCTCAGCGCACTCTCGAGCAGGACGGCCTGGGCAAGTAGCAGCAGGACCACCAGCGACACCGACTTGATGACGTTGGGGATGACGTGGCGCATCAGGGTGGCGACGCTGCCGAGCCCGAGGACCTTGGCTGCAGCGACGTAGGGCTTCTCCCGCTCGACCAGCACGAGTGATCGGGTGAGGCGGGCGATCTCGGGCCACTGCGCGATCGCGATGACGAAGGTGATGACCGGGATGGACGGGCCGAACAGTGCGACCACGAGCAGCAACATCATCAGCAGCGGCAGCGACATCTGCGCCTCGAGGAGACGGCTGATGGCCGCGTCGACCCAGCCGCCGACGTAGCCGGCCAGCGCGCCGAGGACGAGTCCGATCAGTCCGGAGACGATCACGGCGAGGATGCCGATGGTCAGCGATACCTGGCCGCCGTAGAGCACGCGGGCCAGCAGGTCGCGACCGAGCTGGTCGGTGCCGAAGAGGTGGCCGTCGGTGAACGGGGCGAGGCGGCGGTCACCGAGGTTGGTGACGTCGGGGTCGGGGATGGGAAGCACCCGGGCGAAGGCGACCGGGAGGATCACGATCAGCGCGCAGATGCTGCCGATCCAGATCTTCATCCGACTGTCGCGGGTCCGTCGGGTGGCCGCCGAGCGGGCGACGTCCTTCTCGGTGACCGCGCTGGGACGCGGTTCGGTGGGGCGTTCGATGACGACGCTCATTTGCTGGCTCCCTTTCCCAGGCGGACGCGCGGGTCGAGCAGTGGGTAACAGAGGTCGACGAGCAGCTGGACGCCGATCGCCAGGACGGCGGTGACCAGGACGGTCGCCTGGATGAGGGGGTAGTCGCGGGTCTCGAGCGCCCGGACGACGAGCGAACCGACACCGGGCCACGCGAACACGACCTCGACGACCACGACACCGTTGAGCAACGCCGCGAACCGGGTGCCGAGCGCAGTGAGGACCGGGATGGCCGAGTTGCGCATCGCGTAACGCCATGTCAGACGCCGGTCGGTCAGGCCCCGGGCCCGTGCGACCGTCATGTACGGAGAGGCGAAGGAGTTGACCATCTCGCGGCGGACCATGCGCGAGATGAGCGCGATCTGCAGCACCGCGACGGTGACCGCGGGCAGGACCAGACCGGACCAGGAGGTGAAGCCGGCGGCCGGGAAGATCGGGAACACGACGGCGAAGAACGTCAGCAGCATCAGCCCGGTCCAGAAGTCCGGCATGGACTGACCCGCGATGGTCACCACGTTGGCGCCGAGCTCACGGCGGCTGTCGGCATGACGCGCCATCCAGACACCCAGCGGCACGGCGACGACGACGGTCAGCAGGATCGCGGCCACGGCCAGGGTGATCGTGTATGGCAGACGATCGAGGACGACGTCGAGTGCGGGCGCCTGGAACGAGTAGGAGGTCCCGAAGTCGAGCCGGACGACGTCCTTGAGATAGATGAGGTACTGGGTGAACACCGAGTCGTCGAGGCCCATGCTGGTGCGGATCCGCGCCAGCTCGTCCGACGACGCGAGCGGGCCGGCGACCGAGTAGGCCGGGTCGCCGGGCGCCATGCGGATCAGCACGAAGACGGTGGTGATGGTGAGCCAGATGGTCAGGACACTCTGCGCCAGACGCTTGAGGACGTAGCGCAGGGTGGCTGAGCGGAACACCGACTCGACGCCGAAGCCACCGCGGCCGGGCGCCTTCTCCGGTGGCGGTGGTGGCAACTGCACCGCGATGGAGTCCGTCGATGCGCTCATCGATGCACCGCCTGTGAACTCTCGCTGCTTCTCATGGATCCACCTTCTGCCAGAACTGGGCGACGTCGTTGTCTGCACTCATCCACGCGTGCCCCTCGCGAATGATCGGTGTTACTCAGCTCACAATGGCATTACTGCGCGAATTACGCAATACCCGGACCGCTATTGCGCATATCGAGCAGTCTGACGTACTGTCCAGATGTGCTCGTCGTCACATCCGCGACGTGCACGCGCGTCGCACCGACGACGCGACCACGCCTGAGAACGATTGTCCGCGAGAGGTCGACGATGACCAGTTCTGATGTACAGCAGTCCCATTCGAGGACAACCATGTCGCGACGGACCCTGCTGCGCTCCGGTCTCGCCCTCGGCGCCACCGGCCTGGCGATCGGGTCGATCGGCGCATGCGCGACCCCCACGGGCACGCCCGGTCCGCGCACCGTGAGCCTCGCGCTGAACCGCTCCCTGGTCAGCCTGGACAACAAACTGAACCAGTTCGACGCGGCGCTGACCGTGCAGCGCGGGGTGCGCCAGTCGCTCATCACGCTCGACAAGGACCTCAAGCCGCAGCTCGTGCTGGCCGACCGGTTCGAGCTCGTCGCCCCGACGCAGTGGCTCGTCCACCTGCGCCCGGGCACCCACTACTCGGACGGTTCGCCCGTCGAGGTCGCCGACGTCACCACCGCGCTGAAGATGTACAGCGAGGTCGACGGCTCCTTCGTGGGCGGGTTCTTCCCCGAATGGCCGACGGTGGAGCAGGTCGACGGTTCGACGTTCCTGCTCAACACCAACCGCCCGGTTCCCGTCCTGGACTACCTGATGACCAACATCCTCATCACCCCGGCGCGGGCCAACAAGCCCGAGGAACTCCAGAGCGGGCTCGGCTCCGGACCGTACGTCGTCACGTCGTCGGACCGCGGTACCGGCAACTACACGCTCGAGCGCAACGCGAACTACTGGGGCACACCCGCCCAGATCGAGTCGGTGCAGGTGCGTTTCGTGCCCGACGAGTCCAACCGGGTGGTGTCGTTGCGCAGCGGCGAGGTCGACGTGATCGACTCGATCAGCCCCGACGCCGCCGACCAGCTGGCCGGCCTCAAGGGCGTGTCGATCGACCGCGCCGACGGCGTCCGTCTCAACCAGTTGTTCTACAACTTCCGCAAGCCGCGCAACCACCCGTTGGCCGACGCCCGTGTGCGCAAGGCCCTGACCTACGCCATCAACGGACCGGCACTGATCAATCAGGTGATGCAGGGCGCGGCCACCGAGGCCACCGGCGTCATCCCCCTCACGCTCGACGGTGCCATCGAGACCGGCCGATACGTCTACGACCCGGCCCGCACCCGCTTGGAGCTCGCCGCTCTCGGTGTCCGCGACCTCACCCTCAAGTTCATCTGGGAGACCGGCGAATTCGTCGCCGACACCGACATCATGGAGTCGGTCGTGCAGATGCTGTCGGCGGCCGGGGTGCGTGCGACGCTGCAACAGTTCGAGCCCGGCGGCGACATCATGACCTGGCGGCAGGGCAAGGGCGGCGACTGGGACGTCCTGGGCAACGGCTTCCCTGGCCCGACCGGACTCGGCATCACGATCATGCAGGGCATGTTCGCCGGCACCGCGGCCAAGGAGCGCACGCGAGACACCTACCAGGGCTACGTGTTCCCCGAGATCACCGACACCATCACCCAGGCGTCGGAGGCAGTTGACCCGGCCCGTCGCTCGGAGCTGTTGGCGACCGCCCAGAAGCAGGTGTGGGACACCTCGCCGTTCCTGTGGTCGTTCGTTCCGAAAGTCGTTCTCGCACGCCGATCCCGCATCGACGACATCGGTCTGCGGCCCACGAACTCCTACGACCTGTCCGCCGCGGCGCTGCGCGCGTGACCCCGCCCCCGACCCCATCGGAGACCACCATGACGCACTCCACCACCACCGACGTCGGCCCGGTCGACGCCGGCGTCGCCGACGGACGGCTGCGTGCGGTCGGTACCGACGGCCGCCTGGATGCCCTGCTGCCGGCTCCGGCCATCCAGAACCACGCGGCGAACCTCTGTGTCCTGCCCGACGGCTCGATGGCGTGCGTGTGGTTCGCCGGAACCCAGGAGGGCGTCCCCGACATCAGCGTCTGGTTCTCCCGGCTCGATCCCGGATCGTCGCAGTGGTCGGATCCGGTTGCGCTGTCGGACGATCCGAACCGGTCCGAACAGAACCCGGTCCTGCACGTCGTCGACGAGAACGAGGTGTGGCTGCTGTGGACGTCGCAACGCGCGGGTGATCAGGACACCGCCCGCGTGTGCCGCCGCATCTCGTCGGACGGCGGACGGAGCTGGGCCGATCCCACCGTGCTGATCCCCGAGACCGAGGCCGGCGGAGTGTTCGTACGCCAGCCTCCGGTGCGTCTGCCGTCAAATCGTCTACTGCTGCCGATCTTCCACTGCGTCCGCCTCGACGGTCGGCGATGGGTCGGCGACCGCGACTACAGCTCGGTCCTGGTCTCCGACGACAACGGCGACACCTGGCGTGAGGTGACGGTGCCCGGCAGCATCGGCTGCGTCCACATGAACATCGGACGGCTGTCGAGCGGGCGGTTGGTCGCGGTCTACCGCAGTCGCTGGGCCGACCACGTGTACCGGTCGGTCTCCGACGACGACGGCGACACGTGGACCGCGCCGACACCGATCGACGTACCCAACAACAACTCGTCGATCCAGCTCGTCGTCCTCGACGACGACCGACTCGCGATGGTGTTCAACGAGGCCAGTGCGCTCGACGCCACCGCCCGACGCGTCTCCCTCTACGACGAGATAGATCCCGACGGCGGTCTGACCGACCCCGCGGTCGCGGCTGAGGCGGCGACCCCGCTCGACGACGGCGATGCCCGTTCGGCGTTCTGGGGTGCACCGCGCGCACCGATGACCGTGGCGATCTCCGACGACGAGGGCGTCACATGGCCGCAACGGCGGGATATCGAGACCGGTGACGGCTACTGCCTGAGCAACAACTCCCGCGACGGACTGAACCGGGAGTTCTCCTACCCGAGCATCGTCGCGGTCGACGGCACCCTGCACATCGCCTTCACCCGCTACCGGCAGGCGATCGAGTACGTGCGGGTGCCCACCGACTGGGTGAGCGGGGCGCAGCCGTGACCGCGGCGGCGCTGCCCGGGCACGCGATCGTCACCGGGGCCAGCTCCGGGATCGGGGCGTCGATCGTGGCGTTACTGACCAAGTCCGGGTGGTCGGTGACCGGGTTGTCACGCCGACGACCCGAGTTCACCGACGAGCGGTTCACCTGGCAGGAATGCGATCTCGCCGACCTCGACCAGCTGCGTCGGATCGCGACCGAGGCACCCGCCGCGGACGCCGTGGTGCACGCCGCCGGGCTGCAGTTCTCCGCACCGGTAGGGCAGTTGAATCATGCGGACGGCGAGCTCATGTGGCGAATCCATGTCGCGGCCGCACAGGTCCTCGTCGACGCGACCGTCGACCGGATGAGCGACGGCGGACGGATCGTCCTGATCGGATCGCGCACCATGACCGGTGTCGCAGGCAAGAGTCAGTACGCGGCCACCAAGGCGGCCCTGGTGGGCTTCGCCCGGTCGTGCGCCTCGGAGGTGGTCGGTCGGGCCATCACGGTGAACGTCGTCGCCCCCGGGCCGACGGCCACGCCGATGCTCAGCGATCCCGCTCGCAGCGCGACCCCGCCACGCACTCCGCCGATGGGCCACTTCATCGATCCCGCCGAGGTCGCGGCCACGGTCGAGTTCCTACTGAGCCCCTCCGCACGCAGCATCACCGGGCAGACGCTGGTGCAGTGTGCGGGCACCTCGTTAGGTTGATGCGCGTTTCGCGCAATATTGCTATGCTTAATGCACGTTTCGCGCAACAGGAGGTGATGATGACCGCCAGTCCGACCACGCCTGCACCCGTTATCATCGCCGACGACCTCACCGGCGCGGCCGAGACCGCCGCCGTCTTCCTCGGCCGCAGCGGCGGGGTCGAACTGCACCTCGGAGATCACACCCTGCGCAGCTCCGCCGACGGCCGACTGCCCACGCAGGTGGTCGATCTCGGCACGCGCACCTCTGACGAGTCCACCGCGGTCGACGCGCTCGCCCACGCGGTGTCGCTGATCCCGGCCGGCACCCCGATCGTGAAGAAGATCGACTCACTCCTACGCGGCCACGTCGGTGCCGAGATCCATTGTCTCGCCCGGTCACACCCGGTCATCGTGGCCGCGGGACTGCCCGCGGCGCGGCGGGTGGTGCGTGACGGGATCGTCCATGTCGGCGATTCGCCGTTGCACGAGACCTCGTTGTGGGCCGCGGAGTCGACCCCCGCACCGACATCGATCGCCGCCATGGTGAACGGTATCGACCACGTCGTCATCGGTCACGGTCCGCACCGCGCCGAACTGATCGCCGCGGCCTGCCGACGCGGGGTCGTCGCGATCTGCGACGTGGCGACCGACACCGACCTCGACGACATCGTGGCCGCCGCGTCGACCATCCCCGACGTGCGCCTCGTCGGAACATCGGCCCTGGCTGCGGCGGTGGCCAGGACCATGCCCGACGAGGTGACGCCGTCCGCACCGCACGCCGCGTCGCTGCCGGTTCTCGCCGTCGTCGGTACCGCGGACGAGATCAAGATCGCGCAGATCACCGCCCTCGGGGCCGCCGGCATACCGCACATACCGGTTCACGTGGACCACCTGCTCGCCGATCGTGTCGATCTCGATGCCCTCGCCGCCGCACTCGACTCCGGCGCAGCCGTGGTCACGATCGACGGCGAACTGCGCCCCGGCACCACCTCGGGCGTCGCGCGGGCCCTCGCAGCCACCGTCGCCGCACTCGACCTCCGCCGTCGCGCCCATCTGGTGTTGACCGGCGGCGAGACCGCCCGCGCGGTCATCGACGCACTCGGCATCGAATCCCTCCGACCGGTCGGCGAGGTGGAACGTGGCGCCGTCGTCTCGATCACCCCCGACCACCGCATGATCGCCACCAAACCCGGTTCGTTCGGCGACGCCGACACCCTGCGCCGCGTCGTCGACCATCTCCGCTCCCGCAGCGGATCCGACATCGAAACATCCGACAGTTCTCTCGACAGTGAGGTTTGTGCCATGACATCGATCGACGCCGTGACCGCAGTACCCGCGACGTCCGCGGTCCCCATCGTGGCCCTCACGATGGGAGACGGGGCCGGCATCGGGCCCGAGGTGATCGTGCCTGCCGTGCTCGACGCCCGCACCCTGTCGTGGTGCCTGCCCGTCGTCATCGGCGACGCGAAGCGGTTGCGTCTCGCGGCGCAGGTGCTCGGCCTCACCCCGGACATCGTCACGATCTCGACTGTGGCCGAGGCGGAGTCGACACCGGGTCGGATCAACGTCATCGACCTCGACCTGCTGCCCGACGACCTGAAGTGGGGCGAGCTCTCCGCCGTCGCCGGACACGCCGCCTACGAATACATCCGCGTGGCAAGCGAACTGGCCGTGGCCGGCGAGGTGCAGGCGATCTGCACCGCGCCGCTGAACAAGGAGGCATTGCACGCCGCGGGGCACATCTTCCCCGGCCACACCGAACTCCTTGCGCATCTGACCGGTACGGAGGAGGTGTCGATGATGCTCTCGACGCCGAAACTCAAGGTCATCCATGTGACCACGCACATCGGTCTGCTCGACGCGGTCGCCCGGATCGAACCGGGCCTGGTGGAGCGCACGATCCGCCGCGGACACGATGCCCTGCGCCGGTCCGGTGTCGCGGACCCGATCATCGGGGTCTGCGGCATCAATCCGCACGCCGGGGAGAACGGCCTGTTCGGGTACGGCGAGGAGGATCTCAAGATCGTCCCCGCGGTGGAGAAGTTGCAGGCCGACGGCATCGATGCGCGCGGTCCGCTGCCCGCCGACACCGCGTTCTTCCTCGCCGGCCGCGGCGACTACGACCTCATCGTGGCGATGTACCACGACCAGGGCCACGGCCCGGTGAAGGTGCTCGGCATCGAGGCCGGCGTCAACATCACCGTCGGACTCCCGGTCATCCGCACGTCGGTCGACCACGGCACCGCCTTCGACATCGCTGGGACCGGGATCGCCGAGCCGGGTTCGATGGTCGAGGCGCTCCGACAGGCCGCTGAACTGGCAACCAGCACAGTGGCTTTGAAGTAGGGTTCTGGTTCATGGCCCTGCGCGAGTCCGAATCACGACGTGCGGAGATCGTTCGTCAGGCCCGATCCACCGGTCTGGCGGGTGTCGAGGACCTCGCCGTGCAGTTCGGTGTGACCCCCTCGACCATCCGTCGAGACCTCGGCCACCTCACCTCCCGTGGACTCATCGCCCGCACCTACGGCGGCGCGATCGCGATCGACACCACCCACGAATCGTCGCTGCGGCAACGCTCCGTCGAGGGTTTCGACGCCAAACGCGCCATCGCCGCGTGGGCGGCCCAGCAGGTGCAGCCGGGTGAGACCGTCCTCGTCGACGCCGGCACCACCGTCGGCGCGATGGGTGTCCACCTGCGCGACTGCCGGGACGTGACCGTGGTGGCCGCCGGGTTGACCATCCTCGAGGCACTCGTGGAGAGTCCGGAGATCCGCATCGAATGCCTCGGCGGGACGCTGCGACCGCTGACCCAGGGGTTCGTCGGCCCGCTGGCCGAGGCGACGTTGTCGCGGCTCACCGTCGACCGCGCGTTCCTCGGTGCCGACGCGGTCGATGCCCGCTACGGGATCTGCGAGGCCGAGCTGATCCAGACGCGCCTCAAGGAGGCGATGATGGACCGCGCCGAA
Organism: Williamsia maris; assembly: GCF_024171815.1. GTDB lineage: Bacteria > Actinomycetota > Actinomycetes > Mycobacteriales > Mycobacteriaceae > Williamsia_A > Williamsia_A maris. The sequence continues at coordinate 163,499 of NZ_JAMTCJ010000002.1, forward strand.
CACGTCTACGTCCTCGCGCACGCCGCCAAGCTCGGCAAACGCCCATTCCACGCCTGGGCGCCGCTGCCGCCGGGGACGACACTGGTCACCGACGCCTCGGCGACAGCCGACCTCACCGACCCGTTCGAGGCGGCCGGTGTCACCGTTGTGAAGGTCCCCCACCGCGAGCCCACCGCAGATCACAACGGCGCGTCCGCAACCTCGGGCGGACGTTAGCTGTCGTCTGGCCAGCGATCGGCGATGTTGTCCCAATGCGCCGCGATGGTGTCGGTGTCGACACCCCGGGCGGCGAGGAATCCGGCGTGGAGACGTCGGGCGTGCGGGCGTGTATCGGGGCGGATGACCTTCATGGCGAACTCGACGGCGGTCAGCGCCTCGACGATGTGTGCTGGTGTCGTCGTCATCGGGACCGTTCCGTAGACCCTGCCCACGTGCGGGGCACGTCGGCGAAAGCGGTGCCTGGCGTTACCTGCGTGAGCGGTAGCCGACGTCGATGTAGGTCCGATCCGGGATCCCTGTCACGGTTGTGTAGAACGTCGCGCCGGGGGTTACCGCGGCTTTGCCGGAGTACTCATCGACCAAGGTCCCCAACGACTTTCCGGTGCGCACGCCGCGAAAGTTTGGCAGCGCGGCATCGAGCGCCGGTTTGAGATTCGCGTCGTGGATAGCCCGGGCCTCGGACTGAGTTGCGGTGATCTTTGCCCCACCGGGAGCCGGCGCGATCGTGAAAGCGGAGGCCACGGGAGCGGTCAGCGCAGCTCCTGCACCCACCAGAACACACGCACCTGCGGTGACGGCGATACGACGTGAGAACGACATAAGGAACATCCAATCTTTGATTAAACAAACGCGATTCGCCGTTGCCGAATCGGAAGCGACGACCCCACACCGCGTTTCGGGTGCGTGTCCCGAAACGCTCACACAATCCTGGCTGCGCCACAACTGGCCTAAGCTGAAAATGGCGTATTTCACACCTCTCTGACCTGCGGCAATGGTCACAATTTGGTCACCGATCGTGCACTTGACCCCCGTCGCCAAAGCCGGCGCTGCTCATCGACAGGGCCGTTAGCTGCGGAAACAGCCTGACGGTGATCCACATCACCGGTCGATACTGTCCCGCACTCGACGCAGGACCGATTGTGTGAGAAACGACGGTGTGTCACTGTTTCTCATCACAACGCCGCTCAGGCGTACAGGCAGACCCGGAGCCGCCGCTTGTTGCACAGCCGATCCGGCGACACAACACCACCATCCACGACCCCACCACCTTCAGGGAGAGCACGCCATGACCTCGACGACACGACGTATCGCCGCTGGAATCGCGGCCGGTGCAGCCGCAGCCGCCTTCACCCTCGCCGCAGCAGGCCCCGCCGCAGCAGGTCCCGGTCCGCAGATCAGCTGTGCCGGCCCACGGTGCACCAACACCGGCGACACGGTCGGCATCGGGTTCGGCACCTACACCTGCCCCAACGGAATCGGATATCCCTCCATCGCAATTGTGTTCCCTCGCAGCACCGCATCGGTGTACCCCGCCAACTGCAACCCCACCGGATTCCCGAACTACCCCCGCTGACAACCCCTCGAATCCCATTCTCAAGGAGAGTTTCTGATGTTGCCTCGCCTGAAATCTGCCGCCAGGTCCGTGATCACCGTCGCTGTGACCACTGGTGTTGCAGTTGCGGTGGCCGCCGGCACTGCCGGATCGGCCTCTGCGGCGCAGTACGTCTCAACCCCTACCGGGGGCGTCATCTGGCTCACCCACGCCGAGACCGTGGCAGCCGCCCGTAGCGGTCTGGCCACCTACATCAGCACCACGCCCGGCGTCGCGGAGCACGTCGGTGTCTACATGCGACCTGATTCGCGGTATCGCCAGGCTCCGCATCGGATCCCAGGCAAGCCTGGGTTGTTCGTCACCGTCCGTACTCAGAATCTCGTTGCCGAGACCGCCGCCCACCCCACGGGGCGCATCGGCATTCTCATCAACACCCGTAACCCGAATGTGCCTGTCACAGTGGCCCAGTACTGGAGCCACTGACCGTCTCTGCAGCTGTAAGGACACGTCGATGACCGCACCCACAGCCTCATCACCACACCGGAACCCGCTCGACGACACCCCTACCGAGCAGCTCACCGCCACCGATATGCCCCGGGTCGGCAACGCCTCGCACAGCGGTGATGGTTGGGGGGTGTGGCCGGTGCTGTGGCGGTGGGTCAGCTTCGTCATCGGCTGTGTCGTGCTGGTGGCGTGTGCGTGGGCGTTGGGAAGCAAAGTCCCGCAGTGGACTCGCGATCACGGCACCATGCTGGTGTTCCTGTGCTTCTTTCTCGTCATGTCGATCGCCGGACGTTGGTTCTGGATGGGTATCGACGCCGCCCTGAACCGCGTCATCGGCGGGCGCGAATGACCCACCTGGCCACGCCCGAACACCCCAGCACCGATCGACCTGGCTCGAGCGCGGGATACACCGTCCGCATGATGGCGGCGGTCTTGGCCGCCATCACCACCGCCCTCGCACTGGCGTGGTTCATCATTGCCGCCACTCCCGCGCCCGCCCACGCTGATGCCCTGTGTGATGCGATGCGGGCCCGTTTCGGTCCCGGCTACCCGTGTATCTCGGTGCCCACCAACACCTTCACCCCCACCGCACCAGCAGCACCCACCACCACCAATCCGGGCGGGCAGTCCAGTGGCGGCCCGCAAGTCGGTATCGACGCCGGCCCCGGACCCGGAACGGGCAACGGAACACCCATCGTCCCCGTCCCGGGTGCACCCACCGACACCTCGCCCGGCGCCACCCGAGCACCTGCGGCCACACCCACAGCACCCCAAATCCCTGCCGGCCCGGCACAGCCAGGGCAACAGACCGCACCGCAGGCCACCCAACCGCCACCCTCCACATCCGCTCGGCCGCCGGCACCGACCACCACCCCGGCACCAGTAGGAACGAGCGCGCCTACCCAGAAGGCGTCGATCCCAACCCCTGTCGGCAACAGCTCGGATCAGACCACCCAGATGTTGTGGCTCCTCGGTGGTGCCGCCGCGATCGTGGCCGGCGCCACCAGCACCCGCTCCGGTGGGCTCGGCCGCTACCGTGCTGCAGCCACCGCCAACGGCTACCCCACCATCACCTCCGCACTGCGAACGTGGCTGCCCGGCGGCGGATCCGAACGCGCCCGGATCGGCAACTCGCAGTACGTGTTGATCAACGACCCCACCAGCCCGAAAAGCTACGTCTTCCACGAAGACGTGCCGCCCGGCGGACACATATCGGTCAACCCCGACGGCACCGCCACCATCTACGACCGCAACGGCCAGCCAGTCGGCACCATCGCCAAACCCTGGGCCTACGACAGCCTCGGCCGCCCACAAAAAACCTGGTACACCGTCGACAACAACGGCAACCTCGTCCAACACATCGACCCCAACCCCGACGCCTTCTACCCCATCCTCGCCGACCCCACCGAACCACCCGACTTACCCATCGGAATGATGTCGGGCTCAAACGCGACACTGTCCGACGTCACCGGATCGGGCACCGCCACCGCGACCCCGCCACCCCCAGTCGAACAATCATCGATAGCAGACAGTCCCGGTATTGCGCAGTTGCCGACACTCTCGGAACCAGCCGATCCGCCGGAGGCGTCGTCGTTGCCTCCGGTCGAGGACTCGTCGATAGCAGACAGTCCCGGTATTGCGCAGTTGCCGACACTCTCGGAACCAGCTGATCCGCCTGATTCTTCGAATCTGCCGCCGGTCGATCCCAGCACATCGAACGATCCTGCTATCGAGGCTCTGCCAGTCCTGTCCGGCACCGGTCCCGCCGGATCACGACCCGAAACCATCGCTAGCAACGGGCTGATTTGGACCCAAGTCGCCCCAGACCCCGCCATATTCCCAGACGGGCTCCCCCAGGGACAAAGCTTGTGGACCACAACAGTCAATAATCAAACAATCACGGTGCAGACCCTGCAAAACCCTGACGGCACCTTCACTGTCATCAGCAACGGCACCGCAAACACCTACAACCACAACGGCGATCTAATCAAAAGCTTCACCCCCGACCCTGGACAAGCAATCGCAGGCAAGGACATCAGCATCGCCGCAGCAACACTCGTAGGAGGTCTCCGAGGACGCGCATTTGCACGCGCGCTCAGCACTTTCGCTGACGTCCTCCCTAAATCTAAAGCACCATTATTGCCAAAGCCTGAAATGAACTTCACCAACCCGTCCATGGAAGTAAACGGCAACCCATCCGAGGGGATCAGTGAAGAAACTGTAACCAAACTAACTCAAGCACTAGGTAAATCTCTCCCGAAACTTGGGGAACAAGCTTCAAATATTACGAAAGCAATAGAGGGCACGCCCTCTACCCCCTCTTTGCCTCCACCCGCAGACGCGCTAGCACCGGATCCGGTAACGTCCCTGACGATGACAACCGGGTTCGCCATTAACGCGCTGATAAAGTCACTCCGATACCTTCTCCGATAACGAGGCAGCAGACATGAACATCAACGGCATTGGCCATGCGGTCCCCAAAACTTATGAGGAGATAGGCACTTTAGTAGCCCGGTCGCGGTCCCAGGATACCGCAGCGCTTATTGCTGGTGATGTCATTTCAGTTCTTGCGAAAGCCGTAGAACCTATGACTACCCAAGAGTCAGAGGACTTCATAAGCGAGCTCGGCTTACTTAGCATTCTAGTTGCGCGCGAATCATTACTCATGGCCGAAGGTCGCAAAGGAATAGGTATGGAAAGTAACCTAGTGGACTTCGCTTCCATTGCCTCCGGACTTACGGAGAGTCAAGTTTACGCCACACTGGCAAGACTAAAGAAGGCCACAACGGAAGTCATGGAGTTCGGAACTCCTTCCTTGATAGCAATATTAACAGTACCGTTTTTTTTAGGGAACGCGCATAGCGCAATCGCTTCTCTAGAAGAGAAAGCTACCCGACATGGATTATCCTCCGACGCGCCCTAAAAGATGACGTTGCCATGCGGGCAGCAGTATGGCAACGAACGAATTAACTCAGCAGCAACTCGACGCCGAGATCAGTAAGGTTGTCGATGCCATAAGCACCGCCCAAGCCAACGGCGACCCCCACCACACAGGTCAGGCCTAGGTGACGCCATCACCAGAGACAGCTAAATCGAAGAAACCTAGCAGTCATTGGCTGGCGCTAACCGCTATAGCAATTACACTTGGGGCTTCAGCAGCGTTGATTCAACTCAAAATAAACAACTCAATAGTTCGTCAATGCTACGACAGCCTTAGCCCAAAGAGGTGCTTACGAAGCACATGCAGCAGAACGCGGTTCGCGAATCGAGCGTGGAGGGGCGCACTGTAAGGCGTGCCACCACTGCAGGCAGACGTTCCGCCTCAAAGGTTCACGGAACCGTCCGGCTTCATCGGGATGTCGCGGGTCGAGGCCGGAGTCCGGGTGAGCGACGCCAGTAGGTCGGCCAACCGCTTCGAATCAGCCACGTAGTCCTCATAGGGGAAGCCTTCTCGTACGAGCCAGTCACGCAGTTCGGTTTCCATGGCAGCACCGGAGGCATGAAAGGTCTGCAGGCCGGCGTGAGTTGCCGACGCGAGCCGGCGACCGGCGTGGGTCTCGTCGATGACGGTTTCCACGAATCCGGCTTCTCGAAGAGTCCGTAGCGCACGGGATGTCGCAGCCTCAGAGAGGCCGAGAGCATCGGCCAATTGACGCTGCGTCATCCTCGGCGCCTCCTCGAGGGTCCCGATGATGCGGGTCTGCGTGTATGTGAGCTGCGGCGAGCTGGACTCTGACGCGATGCGACCACGGGCTATCTCTCCAAAGGTCGCGACCACACGGTGAAGCAGGTCTGCAAGGCCGTCATCCACATCTGCAGCCTACAGGACAGTCTTGCGCGCGCAACCTTGCGTATGCAAGGGTCGGAATATGTCCACGTCGATGTTCGTCACGCAAACCTCCGTTCCCGCCGTCTGGGTGCTCGCAGCCATCATCGGAGCAACCGTCCACTCGGCCCGCACCACGTCACTGCCGCGGCTGGAGATCTGGCAGCGCTGGTGGGCGGTGGTGGCGCTCGGCTGCGGGAGCGCGTGGATGACCATCTCGTTTCTGCTCGCGCCCGAGATGATGACCACTGCAATCGGTTTCGCACACACGCCGTTCGTGACCGAGATCGCCTTCGCGAACCTGGGACTCGCAGTCGCGGGGTTCCGAGCCATTCATGCTGGTCCACGCGAGCGTGTCACCACCGGCCTGACCGCCGGCATGTTCCTGTGGGGGGCGGTGCTCGGCCACGTCTATCAGTCCATCGCTCACGGGAACTTCTCACCCGGCAACACAGGTGGCGTGCTCGTCTACGACGTGGCCATCCCCGCCGTGATGATCATCCTCGCGGTTCGCAGTCGCCGAACGGACGCCGGCGTGCGCACTGCTCCGACTGAGGCGACAGCGCGGTCGACATCCTCGAACGCTCTCCGCTGATGGGCGAGGAAAGGATTTCGTGATGACCCGAATGATGCGGTCGACCACCCAGGAGTCGTGCACACCGCGAGGGCTGGATCGACTCGTGAACCTCTCCGACGCCACCGTTGCGATTGCGATCACGCTGCTACTGCTGCCCCTGGTCGACACCGTGTCCGACGCGCGACCCGATCACGTGTGGCAGTTGCTCGACGAGCACCGCGGCACCGTGATCGCGTTCTTCGTGAGCTTCGCCGTCATCGCCCGAATGTGGACGATGCATCACCGCTTGTTCGAACGAGTGAACGCCTGGTCCCCGGCCCTCATGCGGGTCAACCTGTTCTGGATCGCGAGCATCGTCTTTCTCCCAGTTGTGTCGAACATGCTCGCCGCCGCGGCGCAGAGCTCACCCGCAAACGCTCTGTACGTCGGCACTGTCGCCGTCGCCAGCCTCACCTTTGCGCTCATGGAGGCACTCGTCGTCCGCGATCGGTCTCTCCGCATCGACGATGATCGAAGCGACTTTCACCCGGCGAACAGTTGGCTCACCTTCGCGGCCCTGCTCGTCGCTCTCGTGGCGACGATCGTCCTACCGGAGTCCGGCGTGTGGTGGCTACTGCTGCTCGTACCCGCCGGGTGGGGATCCGATCTCCTGCAACGGCGGACCGAACACACCACCGACATCACGCCGGGTGCGAGGCTCTCCGCTCGGCGCCGACTTCGACCAATCCGCCTAGTACCCGGACGATCTCGTCGATGACCGTGGAGCCGTTGTACGGGGCCAACAGCGCTTCGTGGATGTCGGCGTCAGTCGGTCGAGGATCGTCGTCATCCGAAGCCGAACAGTGGTATTCATCCGAAGCGTCGCCACCGGCGGGGACGCGTTGGTCGGTCACCACAGTTGTTGGACCCACAGCGGGTGATCAGGGATGCTGGGGGTGTAGCCCAGCGCCACGCGCCCGCCGGGATGCGCCGCCGCTTCGGCGACGAGTTGTTGCCCGGTGACGTTGTTCCACGCACGGCCCTTGTCGGGGCGGTAGTACCAGCGATCGGAATAGCGCGAGTCGGACTCGAGGGTCACGCCCCAGTGATCGTTGCCCAGAACGGCGTTGATGAGGTGTCCGGCACCGACTTGCGCGGCGGCCACCGTTTCGGCGTGGTTCAAGACCACGACCGAAGTGCGGGAATGATTCACCGTGTAGACCTGTGCCGCGGTGGCCGGGGCGCCACCACCCATGACCGTTCCGGCTGCTGCCGCGGCGGCGACCATCGCACCGACGGCGATCCTGCTGATGCGTGATTGTCTCATTGCAGTTCTCCTGTACCAGGGTATGTCGGTGAGATACCGACCAGATTGATGTGCAGTGGTGCCGCCGTGACGGGCGCGCACCGTCGCTGGGCGCGTGGTGCCTGAGTCAGGAACTCAGCAGCACCTTCCCGATCCGTCCGGGCTCGAGGCTGGCAGCGACAGCGGCGTCGAAGTCGTCCAGGCCATGGACACCGGCGACAGGAAGGGTCAGCGTGCCGTCGATCGCGCGTCCGATGAGCTCACCGAACAGAGTCCTCTTGATCTCGCGCGGCATCTCGCGGCTGACGACATTTCCCCAGAAGCCCTTGACCACAGCCTGTTTGAAGATCACGTCACCGGAGGAGATCTCGAGTGTCGGCGAGGCCATCGCCCCGAACACGACGAGCGTGCCGTTGACCGCGAGTTGAGACAGCAGATCCCCGGCCGCTCGACCCCCCACCGATTCGATTCCCACGCGAATCGGGTTGTCACCGGCGATGTCGGCAACTTGCTGACGCCAGTCACTCGCGTCGGTCGTGACGATGTTGTCGATGCCCTGCTGCCGAAGCTCGTCGACGCCGGCGGCGCGGCGGACCAGACCGATGACGTTCAGGCCGCGCGCTGCACCGAGCTGGGCGATCATCCTTCCGACAGCGCCGTTCGCGGCGTTCTGGATGATCCAGTCCCCCTCGGCCAGGTCGAGTGAATGCAGGAGGCCGATCGCGGAGAACGGCATCGACACGAGTTGGGCCGCGACCTCGTCCGGCAGTTCATCCGGCACCGCGATGACATCCGATGCGCGCGCCACGAAGTACTCTGCCCACACCCCGAAGGCACTGCCGCTCACCACCCGCTGGCCGATCGCGAGGCGGTCGACGCCGTCACCGAGCGCGTCGATGAGGCCGACCGCCTCGGTTCCAGCTTGTGCTGGGAGGTCAGGGGTCACCCCGTAGTCTCCTCGCGCGGTCCACAGATCGTGATTGTGGATGGGCGACAGAAGCATTCGAACGCGTACCTGTCCAGGACCGGGCTCTGGTAGGGGGCGCTCCTCCGTCGTGAGGACAACAGCGGGATCGCCGAACTCGTGCTGGACGAGCGCACGCATGGACGCGTCGCCGTGGTCAACGTCCTGGGCAACGCTCATCGTCGTATCCTTCGATGTGGTGCTGTGGTGACAGCCGGGATCTGTGCACGCGCAGACGTCGTCACGGGTGCTATCGCAGACGGGGCGGCAGCAGGGACAGCGGTGCGAATGCGGTGTCATCCCGATCGGTGCCGGACGACAAGATGCCAACGATTCGTCCTCCCGAGCGGATTCCGGCACCGCTGTCACCGGAGACCGACCGCAAACGGCTGTCCACTGTCACCGTCGTGTGGGCCTCGAGAAACGGCGGCCGCAGGACGAACCCGCGAGCGACGCGCTTGCGGAAGGCCGGATCGGTGACGTAGCCGGTCGTGAATCCGCTTGTGGCACCGTTTTTCGACACCGGTTGGCCACGGTCGAACCGGGATGCGTAGTCAACTGCATCGACCCGGCCGTGGACTCCCCGGGCCAGACTGATCACCGCGAGGTCGGCCTGCCGCGACAGCAGGTTCGCCGTGATACTGCCGATGCGTACGCCGTTACGGTCGTACACCGACTTGCCGACCTCACCACAATGACCCGCGGTCACCGCCTTGCTCGGCGTGATCACCGCACCCAGAGTGCATACCGCGGTGGTGAACACGGTGTCGTCGATGTCGATCTCGATACCTGACCGCACCTGTGGGGTCGCGGCCGCGGCGTTCCCCGATCCCGTCACCACGACGACCACGGCCGCCGCCACCGTTGTCATCACGTATACGCATCGACGCAGCACAGCAACCTCATTCCGTTCACGGGACGCAGCATCTCGAGCGATGACTGCTCAGCTGAACGGTGACTGTACCCGGACCCGGTCCTCGGCCGCCACTCAGAGTGAAACGTTGTCATTTATGATGTTCAGGATCGGGACGGCCGACCGCGAGGCGATGGGCTCGGCTCGGACGGCGTCGTCGATCCTCGAGGGGTGGCGCGGTGCAGGCCAAAGACTTACGGCGCTGCACCGCGTCGCTTTCATCACGGTCGCACAGAGGGGTTGTCGTCACGACACCTGGACGGCGAACCCGCCTCCCGCAATCTGAAACACATGCGTTTACACCACTCGTGATCTTTGCTAAGGTTCAGAGGTCGATCGCCCTGACCGACGATCGCCGGCCCCGGGGTGGGGCAGACCCCCTCTCACGGACACCCACCCCGGGACCGGGATGACACTGCCCGGCAGAGGTTTTGAGGGCTCGTTATCCGAGCAGTCCATCCCACAGCAGCGCGTCGACTTGATCCAGCAGCTTGTCAAGCGCCGCCGAAGAAGGTTGCGCCTTGATGAAAGCTGATGCCAGGGCGTTGATTGCACCGACCAACGCGATCCATGCGAGCGTGTAGTCACGTCGGGGCAGGTCACCGTTTGCCATCGCCGCCTCGGCGAAGCCGTTCAGCCCGTCGAGCCACTGCTGACGCTGGCGGTCTCGCTTCTCCTCGAACTCGTCACTGACCCCGACCACAGAGGTGACCACGAGGTGTGTGACGCGCGGATCGGCGGTAAGGGCATCGACGTATGCACGCACCGCGGTGCGGAGACTGCCGGCAAAGCCTTCCGAGCCCGCCGCAAAGCTCGACAGGACCGCCTTCTGAACCCGCGCGTTTGCCTCGTCGTACAGCGTGGACAGGACGGCTTCTTTGTCGACGAAGCACTGGTAGAACTGGCGGGTCGAGAGTCCCGCCTCCCGACAGATGTCGACGACCGTGCTCGAGCTGTACCCGCGTCGGCTGAAAACGTCCAGAGCCGAATCGAGGAATCGCCGACGGCGCTCGTCACCCCTCTCGGCTACAGGTCGCCCCGCATACTGGCGCGATTTGTCGGGGGACACCGCCCGATTCTAGCCGTCAGGAGGCGTGCGACGATCTCACACGCACTCGACCCGATGTTGTGACTCGGACCAGCATGATCGCGCAGTTACAGTATGGGCGTCCAGTTTCGGCGCCATCGACGGACTCGCGTCATGTCCCCGACGATCCCGGCCCTCGCTTCGCGTCACGGGCGATCTGGTTCGGCCGGGTGCGACCATCACTCTCGACGCGACCACCGATGCGCGTACCGCCGGAGGCCTTGTTCGGTCTCCGCCGAAATCTCCGAATCACGTGCCCCGTCGGAGTCGAGTGCGTCGAGGAGTCTGTCGGCGAACGCCTCAGGCGGCAGGCCGAAAGACACGAGCGTCTCGAAGCTGTCCGGTCCGCCGTAGGGTAACCACCGCTCGGCCAAACCGATGATCGCCACATTGTCGGGCGCTCGGCGACGCTCCTCGGAACCGATCCCCCGTGAGTCCCTGTCAGGCATATGGTTTCCTTCTCACCCCGCCACGCTCCCCGAGCACGATCCGCGAAGTCGATGCGATTTTGGTAAACGTAATCGTTTCACTATAGAGCGGACCGAGTTGCCCCGCCCACCGAAGTCGAAGCCCACAGTTCTCTGCAGGTTGTCGTCCACGTCACAGGTGAAGTCGGTGCTCGAGCCATGGGAGAACGGGACTCCCGCCGGCACACTGCCGCCGGCCGGGGCTCATTGTGGAACGCGGACAAGTCACAATCTGATTACCAATCGTGCTCACACGCCGCACCTGACGGACGTCACGGCGCCGCTAGCTGCAACGATCCCCGACGGCCGCCGGTTCTTGGATCACTGATCGCACTTTTGCGATTGTCGCCGCCGGATGTCCATGACACTGTTAGCGACCATTAGGGTCGGTAAAAGAGGCAGGAAGTACACGTGGTCACGGTGAGATGCATTGCAGGGCTTACGGGAGTGGTCGTCGCGTGCGGCCTTCTTCCCGTCTCGTCGATGGGCATCGCAGGCGCCTCGCCGGCGAAGTCGACGTTCAGCGACCGCTCCGTGTCACGGACAACCGATGACGGGTGGACCGTCACCGCGTCAAAGGCGCGCGAACGAGTGCGATCGGTTCCGCCGCTCAACCAATCCCCCTGGAGTCGTGAGGGTTTTCTCTCACTCAAGGCGTCCGGCCGGATCAGTGGAACCGGTTCGTCACCGGTATCGGCGGGTACGGTCACCGGTGGATTCCAGGTGGGATGCAACACCGATGTCACCTCGGGCGCCACGGTCGGTATCGCGGGTGGGCCCAACGCCACGCTGAACATCTCATACCCACCGGCGCTCGGGGTCGGAGCGAACCTGCAACCGAGCATCTCCTCGACGCTCAAGCCAGGGACCATCACCGATGTCGCGCTCGGCACCAAACGTCTCACCGCCGCATCCGGTTCGATCACTGTGGACGACGTTCACATCCGCGTCGACGGTTGCCTCGGGCCGGTGACCCTGCGGGCGTACGTCACCGTGGCCGTCTCCACCCCCCTCAATGACGACACCGTCAATGTCTACGGCCTACCGCATCGCCTCTGAACAGGGAGACATTGCCATGACCGCGAGCGACAAGCCGACGTCACGCGTTGTCCCACCTGGTGTGCACGCCGTCGACGAGCCGGTCACAGGCGACGACCGAGACGGTTCGACGTGGACACTCATCGGACGCGCGGCATTGTTCGTGGTCGGTTGCGCCTTGTTGGTGGGCTGCGCGTTCTCCGTCAACCACCTCAGCCAGTGGATGCAGGACTACGGAACCGTTCTGGTCTTTCTCGCATTCTTCCTGGTGATGTCGCTTGCGGGTCGTTGGTTCTGGGTGGGGGCCGACGCCGCCATCGGCTTCGTGCTCCACGGCACCAGCAGAAAATAATGCACGATTGCGGTCCCACCTCTCGACGCTCTCGCGCGGCACTCGCGCACAGGGCGCTTGCCGGCGTGCTCGCATCGATGTTCCTGCTGTGGTTGACGATCGTCGGTTCACCGGCGGCGAATGCCGATGCCCTGTGTGATGCGCTGCGCGCGCAGTACGGTCCCGGATATCCGTGCGTCGGCGTTCCCACGAACACTTTCACCCCACCGTCCGTTCCGACCGCCACCCTGCCCACTCCCGGCAACGACGACACCACCCGACCGACGAGCGGACCTGGCGTCGGTATCGATGTCGGCCCGGGACCGGGTGTCGGGAACGGCACGCCGATCGTGCCGGTCCCTACCGCTCCCGGTCCCGCTCCTGCCCCTGGAGCCGTTCCACAGACCGGCGGCGGAACACCGCCGACCGCCGAGGAGGGACCGACCGGCGTGACACCCGGAGGCTCCAGCCCGTCGGCGCCCGTACGGCCTTCATCGCCGGTGCCGTCGCCGACGCGGGCACCGAACGCGCCACCGGTTCCGCGACAGATCGATTCGGATGTGCCTTCCGGCACCCCGCCGCGACGGGCCCCGGACGGTGATCGCGATCCCGACACGGTCGCATGGTTGATCGTCGCGGTCGCCGCATTCACCGCGGCACATCCTCGCGCCGGCCGGACGATGCGACTGGCCGTCGCGAGCACCGGCGGCCTCGTCGGCCGGTGGAATGCCGGCCGACACCAGCGAACGAATCCGCCCGCGCCTCCAACCCACCCCGACGGTGACCGGGACATCCTCGTCTCCGATCGCAACGACTCGCCCTATCAGCCGATCGCCGACGCGGTCCCGGACGGAGGTCGAGCACTTCAGGGTCCGGATGGGTCGGTGGTGGTCATCGATGCATCAGGCGCGGTTGCGCAAACTTACGGTGCAGTAACGGCATTCGATGCCGCTGGCCGTCCTGTGCCTGTCTACTTCGTCACGGAGGGCGGCGGCGGCGTCGTCCAGGTCGTCGACGTCGACGAGTCGACCGCCTATCCCGTGGTGCTCACACCGTCACCTGCCGGGCCCGGCGATCCGACGGCCCACGTGGCGGGGGCCGTCGCCGAGTTCGCGGCACGCAACCCGTCTGCGCCCGAGAGCAGTGTGCCGACCGGTGGCTCCGCAGACGCCGGTGGCGCCGGCGAAACCTTCGCCTCGAGACTGGCGGTCTTCTGATGACGCATCGTCAGACATTCGACCGTCACGCCCTGCTGGTGACAACCGCTGAGGCAGTGGCATCCAGCGCCGGCGCGGAGCCGCTGGACTTCGGAACCCGCCTCGTCGGGGTCAACTCGCGTGACGAGTTCGCGCTGCCCCCCGGCTGGCATCCGATCGACGACGACATCGCCGGTGCGGACGGAACCGTTTTCCTCGCCGCCAACGCGAACCCCACTGATCGTGGACGTGCCAGCAGCGAGGTGATCACGGGGTACTCGTTCGAGGACATGCCGCCGGACCTGGCCCAGCACCGGCACAACGCGCTCGCCAATCTCGACGCGGTCGCGATAACCGACCGCGTCGTCCCGGCACAGTCGGAGCGCGGAGTCGGCCTGTGGTGGAGCACGCAGGGCTCGTATCAGCGGGACGGATCCTGGTGGAGCGCAATAACATCTGTGGTCGTACTCACCCCCACCGCGCATCGACCGGGCTACTACCTCGAGCACTCCGTGACCAGCACCGATCAGCTCAGGGGTGTGATGCGTCCCGACATACAGTTCCTCGCACAACAATTCGCGATCGCCATCGCCCAGCCACAGTTCAGCGACCACCCGGTCGCGGACTGAAACCGCACCACCGTCAGGAGGGAGTCCGCCCGTGGACGAGGCCACACACCGCCCCCGACTCGCCAAGAACGGCGCAGGCCCGACAGACATGACAGCCGCACTGAAAGACGAGCTCTGCGGTGTACGAACAGCGCACCACAGTGTCCGTGTCGCCGAGGTGTCCACGCTGCTGCGGTTCGCCGGCGAACTGCGCCTCGACGCCGGGACCGTGATCATCGAAGCCGAGGTGGATCGCGGCACGGTGGCAGACCGCCTGCGGAACGAGATCTCGGAACTGTTCGGGTCGCACGGCCAGGTGCGAGCGATGCGCCACGCAACCGAGACCACACCCGGCCGATACGTGGTCAGGTTTGCCCACCACGGTGCGCGGCTGGCCCGCCAATGCGGACTCGTCGATCACGGTGGTCGCCCGACACGGGGACTTCCCGCACGGATCGTCGGCGGCACGACGACCGATTCCGAAGCCATCGTGCGTGGCGCCTTCCTGGCCGCCGGTGACCTGTTCGCCCCGCGCCGATCCACGGCGGCGATCATCTGTCCGAGTTTCGAGTCCTCACTCGCCGTGGCCGGCGCCGCTCGCCGCCTCGACGTCGCCACGAAGACCCCCACACAGGACGCCGACTCGTCGCGCCACCAGGTCCTCGTCCGCGATCCCGCGGCCATATCCACGCTGCTGACCCGCATCGGGGCACCCGAAACCGTGGCGGTGTGGAACAGGCGACGGGCCGAGGGGGAACGCCACCGACTGCTTGCACCACTCACGAACTTCGACAACGCCAATCAACGAAGAGCGCATCAGAGCGCTCTTGTCACCGCAGCCCGCGTCCGGCGGGCGTTCGAGATCCTCGGCGAGGACATACCCGACCATCTCGCCGCCATCGGGCGCCTGCGCATCGACCGACCCGGTGCGACCATCGACGAGCTCGGTCGCTCGTCCGACCCGCCGATCAGCAAGGACACCGCGTCCGGCCGCCTTCGGCGTCTACTCGCGACTGCCGATACCCATGCACTCGCCACCGGGGTTGCCGACACCGCCTCGGCGGTCACCCCAGAAGTCGTGGCTCGGCTCTCTGACACCCCGTGATGGATGTACCGGCGCCCTCGTCCACGGTTCTGGACAGACCGAACCGGACCCCCTACTCTGACGACTAAGTTATTCGCGATTAACTAAGAGCGTTCCCAGGGGGTTCTCCCACATGCCGATCGATCGAGCCCTCAACCGGGCCGAACACGAGCGCCTCGTCGGCGAGTTGTCGGCTCGGACCGTGCAGGCCGCTCTCGGCGGGAGCACGAAGTCCCGCGAGCGGCACGTCGCGCGCGGCAAACTCCTCCCCCGCGACCGCGTCGACACCCTGCTCGATCCCGGCAGCCCCTTCCTCGAGTTGTCGCCGCTCGCCGCAACCGGGCTGTACGACGACGAATGTCCCGGCGCCGGGGTCATCGCCGGCGTCGGTCGGGTGTCCGGGCGCGAATGTGTGATCGTCGCCAACGACGCCACGGTCAAGGGCGGGACCTACTACCCCCTCAGCGTCAAGAAGCACCTGCGGGCGCAGGAGGTGGCGCTGCACAACAACCTCCCGTGTATCTACCTCGTCGACTCCGGCGGAGCATTCCTCCCCCGTCAGGACGAGGTGTTCCCCGACCGCGAGCACTTCGGGCGGATCTTCTTCAACCAGGCGACGATGAGCGCCCGCGGTATCGCACAGATCGCCGCAGTGCTCGGGTCCTGCACCGCGGGCGGCGCCTACGTGCCGGCGATGAGCGACGAGTGCGTCATCGTCCGCAATCAGGGCACGATCTTCCTCGGCGGGCCGCCGCTGGTGAAGGCCGCGACCGGCGAGGTCGTCACCGCTGAGGAACTCGGTGGCGGACAACTGCATTCGACCGTCTCCGGCGTCACCGACCATCTCGCCGACGATGACGCGGACGCCCTGCACCGGGTGCGACGGATCGTCTCCACGCTGGGTCCGCGAACCGCGGTTCCGTGGACGATGACCGAACCGCGTGAGCCGGTCGCCGATCAGCACGAGTTGTACGACGTCGTGCCGACGGATCTGCGCACCCCGTACGACGTGCACGAGGTCATCACCCGGCTCGTCGACGCCGGCGAGTTCGACGAGTTCAAGTCCGGCTACGGCACCACCCTGGTCACCGGATTCGCCCACATTCACGGCCATCCCGTCGGCATCATCGCGAACAACGGGGTCCTGTTCGCCGAATCCGCCCTGAAGGGAGCTCATTTCATCGAGCTCTGCGACAAACGCTCGATCCCGCTGCTGTTCCTGCAGAACATCGCCGGGTTCATGGTGGGCCGCGACTACGAGGCGGGCGGCATCGCCAAACACGGCGCGAAGATGGTCACCGCCGTCGCCTGTGCGCGCGTCCCCAAGCTCACCGTGGTCATCGGCGGCTCCTACGGTGCGGGCAACTATTCGATGTGTGGTCGCGCGTATTCGCCTCGCTTCCTGTGGATGTGGCCCAACGCCCGCATCTCGGTGATGGGTGGTGAACAGGCCGCGTCGGTGCTGTCGACCGTGCGCGGCGACCAGCTGGACTCAGCGGGCAGGCCATGGTCCGACGACGACCAGGAGGCGTTCAAGGCTCCGATCCGTGACCAGTACGAGGCGCAGGGCAACCCGTACTACTCCACTGCGCGACTGTGGGACGACGGGATCATCGACCCCGCCGACACCCGCACGGTCCTCGGACTGGCTCTGGGCGTGTGCGCCAACGCGCCACTCGAACCGGTCTCCTACGGCGTTTTCAGGATGTGACCGAACAGATGAGTGTTGATTCAGTCCTGGTCGCCAACCGCGGTGAGATCGCCGTCCGCGTCATCCGCACGCTGCGCGACATGGGCATCCGGTCGATCGCGGTGTTCAGCGAGGCCGATGCCGACGCGCCCCACGTGCACGCCGCCGACGATGCGATCCTGATCGGCCCCGCGCCGGCCCGCGAGAGCTACCTCAAGATCGACGCCATCATCGCCGCCGCCACCCGCACCGGCGCAGACGCGATCCACCCCGGCTACGGATTCCTCTCCGAGAACGCCGACTTCGCGTTCGCCTGCGACAAGGCCGGAATCGTGTTCATCGGCCCGACCCCCGACGCGATGACGGTCATGGGCGACAAGATCACCGCGAAGAACACCGTGTCGGGTCACGGGGTGCCGGTGGTTCCCGGCATCGCGCGCCCGGGCCTGACCGACGACGAACTGATCGACGCCGCGGGCGACATCGGCTATCCCGTCCTGGTCAAGCCGTCCGCCGGTGGCGGCGGCAAGGGCATGCGGGTGGTGCACGAGTCCTCCGACCTGGCCGCCGCACTGGTCAGCGCACGACGCGAGGCCGCGTCGTCGTTCGGCGACGACACCCTGTTCCTCGAGCGGTTCGTGTTGCGGCCCCGGCACATCGAGGTGCAGGTCCTCGCCGACAGCCACGGGGGCGTCATCCATCTCGGCGAGCGCGAGTGCAGCCTGCAGCGTCGTCACCAGAAGGTGATCGAGGAGGCGCCGTCGCCACTTCTCGACGAGACCACCCGCGCCCGGATCGGTGCCGCTGCCTGCGACACCGCCCGTAGCGTCGGCTACCGCGGCGCCGGAACGGTCGAGTTCATCGTCTCCGCCGACCGGCCCGACGAGTTCTTCTTCATGGAGATGAACACCCGACTCCAGGTCGAACACCCGGTCACCGAGATGGTCACCGGGATCGACCTGGTGCAGTGGCAGATCCGCGTCGCGCGAGGTGAGGTCCTCGACATCGCACAGAGCGACGTCACGCTGACCGGTCACGCGATCGAGGCCCGGGTCTACGCCGAGGACCCCGTCCACGGGTTCATCCCGACCGGCGGCACCGTCCTCAGCCTGGACGAACCGACCGGAACCGGCGTGCGTGTCGACTCCGGCATCGCGACCGGGTCGGTGGTGGGCAGCAACTACGACCCGATGCTGTCAAAGGTCATCGCCCACGGTCCGGACCGAGCGACCGCCGTGGCCCGACTCGACCGCGCGCTGGAGCACACCGCGCTGCTCGGCGTCGGCACCAACATCGATTTCCTCAGGTTCCTGCTGTCCGACGCCGACGTCCGCAACGGCGATCTCGACACCGGCCTTCTCGACCGACTTGTCGAGACCTACGCCGCCACCACCGCTCCGGACGATGCGGTGATCGCCGCCGCCGTGCACGAGTGGTCGAGGCCCTGGTCGGATGCCGACGATCTGTGGTCGGTTCCGAGCGGGTGGCGGCCCGGTGGCGTCACAGCACCCACGACGATCCGCCTGCGAGCGGATACCGGCTCACCGACGCCGGATCAGGACACGGCGTTCGTCGTCGCACTCCGCGGAACGCCGTCCGCCGCCACGGCGAGCGTCGACGAGGCCGAGCCGGTCGACGTGTCGGCCGCCCTGACCGACGACGGCGCGGATCTGACCGTGAGCGGCCGACGCCGCCACTACCGTGTGGTCTCCGATGACGAGATCATCTGGGTCCACCGACCGGGCGGAGTGTGGCGATTCGTCCGCGACGCCGGACCGGGCGCCGCCGGTGCCGCGGACACGAATGCCGACACCGACATCCGCAGCCCGATGCCGGGTTCGGTCATCGCTGTCGGAGCCGACAACGGTGCAACGGTCACAGCCGGGACGGTGGTCCTCGTCGTCGAGGCGATGAAGATGGAGCACTCCCTCACCGCGTCCGTCGACGGCACCGTCGAACTGCTCGTCGGTGCAGGCGATCAGGTCGGTGTCGGAGACGTGCTGGCCCGGATCATCCCCGACGAGACGACATCCGAGAACGACGACCCCGCAGTGAAAGAGACCCCATGAGCGACTTCCTCGCGACCGAGAACCTGCCCGACGAGTACCAGCAGCTGGTGAAGTCGGTACGCGACTTCGCCCGTACCGTCGTCGCACCGGTCTCGGCGAAACACGATGCCGAACACAGCTTCCCGTACGAGGTCGTGGCCGGGATGGCCGAGATGGGCCTGTTCGGCCTGCCGTTCCCCGAGGAGTTCGGCGGTATGGGTGGCGACTACTTCGCGCTGTGCCTCGCGCTCGAGGAGCTCGGCAAGGTCGACCAGAGTGTGGCCATCACCCTCGAGGCCGGGGTGTCGCTCGGCGCGATGCCGATCTTCCGCTTCGGCACCGACGAGCAGAAGAAGACCTGGCTGCCACGCCTGCTCTCCGGGCAGGCCCTCGGCGCGTTCGGACTCACCGAACCCGACTGCGGCAGCGACGCGAGCGGCACCAAGACCACCGCGAAGCTCGACGGCGACGAATGGGTCATCAACGGCGCCAAGGAGTTCATCACCAACTCCGGTACCGACATCACCGAGATCGTCACCGTCGCCGCGGTCACCGACACCGACGCGTCGGGCAACAAGTCGATCTCGACCATCATCGTCCCCACCGACACCCCCGGGTTCACGGCCGGCCCCGCCTACAACAAGGTCGGGTGGAATGCGTCGGACACCCACCCGCTGAGTTTCAGCGATGTCCGGGTGCCCCGCGAGAACCTGCTGGGCGACAAGGGTCGTGGGTACGCCAACTTCCTTCGCATCCTCGACGAGGGACGTATCGCCATCGCCGCTCTCGCGGTCGGCGTCGCACAGGGCTGCGTCGACGAGAGCGTGAAATACGCCAACGAGCGGGTGGCGTTCGGGCGCACCATCGGAACCAACCAGGCGGTGTCGTTCAAGATCGCCCGGATGCAAGCGCGGGCCTATGCCGCCCGCACCGCGTACTACGACGCGGCCGCCCTGATGTTGGCGGGCAAGCCGTTCAAGACGCAGGCGTCGATCGCGAAGATGGTGTCGTCGGAGGCCGCGATGGACAACGCCCGCGACGCCACACAGATCCACGGCGGCAACGGCTTCATGAACGACTACCCCGTCTCGCGGCACTACCGCGACAGCAAGATCCTCGAGGTCGGTGAGGGCACCACCGAGGTGCAGCTCATGCTCATCGCGCGCAGCCTCGGTCTCTGACCGCCGACCGCGCCCTAATCACCCGCCGAGCGGGCTACAACGACGCGCCGATCGTGCCCAAACCACCCACCGAGCGTGCCGCCACGTAGCTCGTTGCCGCACCGAGATGCCCTGCGTACGACACAATCAGCGAGTGCTGAACTGGCTTGCGGTCGTGGTGCTCCTCGTGGTGGTGACGACCGTGGTCGTGATCAAGCTGCACGCGCGCAGACGCGCACCCGACCCCGGTTGGTTCATCGACAGCACCCGCGCCGCGGGTGCCCTCACGGTGATAGGCACGATGTTCGCGGTGCTGCTCGCGTTCACCATCTTCTACGCGTTGCAGAACTATCAGAAGGCGCGTGACGGCGGCAGCTCCGAGGCCATCGCGGTCACCGAACTGCACAACGTCGCCGACGTTCTGGAGGGTCACGACGGATCCCGTCTGCACGGCGACCTCATCTGCTACTCCCGCGCGGTCGTCGAGGACGAGTGGCCGGCCATGCGCGACGGGAAGTCGTCGCCGACGGTGCAGCACTGGGTCGACACGACGGTGACCGACTTCGCCGCCATCGACCCCACCAACGCCAAGCAGGAAGCCGCCTACGCCCAGTGGTTCGACCAGCAGGCCCAACGCAGGGACGGTCGCCGCGCTCGTGCCGCCGAGGCCGCGCCATCGGTCCCGATCCCGCTGTGGATCGTCCTCGGCATCGGGGCGAGCGCGATCCTCGCCTACATGTGCGTGCAGGCCGACCGCCGGGAGAGCGCTGTGATCCAGGCCGTTCCCATCGCGTTCGTCTCGGCCCTGATCACCTCGGCGCTGCTCGTCGTGGGGTTCCTCGACCACCCGTATGACAACTGGTCGGGCAGCCTGCAGCCCGAACAGATGCGGGTCACTCTCAGCCTGATCGACGACGGTCATGTGGTTCCGTGCGACATGCGGGGCACACCGACCTGAGCCGACCCGTCACCGTACGTTCGGCGTGTTGTTTCGGCACGTTCGGCGGGTTGTTTCGGCACGTTCGGCGGGTGATTTCGGCACGTTCGGCGGGTTGTTTCGGCACGGTCGGCGGAGAGGGGAGAACGATCGTTCTCACATCGTGGGACGGGCGGAAATAGACCCCCGCCTGTGGTGTTGTGTGATGCATGACCTCACTGAGCCAGAAGGCAACCACGCTCCTCGAACTGCACAAGCCGGGTACCCCGGTCATCCTCCCCACCGTCTGGGACGCATGGTCGGCGAACCTCGCGGCGTCCGCCGGCTTCAGCGGACTCACCATCGGCAGCCACCCCATCTCCGACTCGATCGGCAAGTCCGACAACGAGGGCCTGACCTTTGACGAGGTGCTCACGCGCGTCAAGCAGATCACCGCTGCCGTCGACCTGCCGATCTCGGTCGACATCGAGGCCGGCTACGGCGAAGACCCCAAGCGCCTCATCGAGGGCCTGATCGACGCGGGCGCCGTCGGCCTCAACATCGAGGACACCGTGCACAGCGAGGGTGGCCGTCTGCGCGAGGCCCAGGAGCACGCCGATTTCGTCGGCGCACTGCGTGCGGCATCCGACGCGACCGACGTCCACGTCGTGATCAACGCCCGCACCGACCTGTTCGTCAAGGAGATCGGCGATGAGGCCGACCGTGTCGACCGCGCGATCGCCCGCCTCAAGCTCGCCGCCGAGGCCGGCGCGGACGTCCTCTACCCCGTCGGCTTCCACAGCGACGACGTGCAGAAGCGGCTGACGTCCGAGCTGCCCCTGCCGGTCAACGCCATCGGCCACCCGGCCAACAGCGACAAGTCGGCATTCGCGGCTCTCGGCGTCGCGCGTGTCAGCTTCGGACCGATCTGGCAGGCCGTTCTCGCGGAGCGTTCGAACGAACTGCTCGCGCGCTGGAGCTGATCGCCCGCTCCACCGAGCACCATCGAGAACAGAACTGCCGGGCGCTAACACGCGCCCGGCAGTTCTGCACTTTGGCAAACTGTGGCTTTTATTACATGTATGTACCGGCCGATTCCCTCTCGCGTATTTTTGAGCGCCCGTAGCCTGTGGATTCAATTCATTTCTCCATACGCTGAATGGTCGGGCATTCACCGAATTCGCGAAATGATCGAATTCCACCGTTGAATTCCCGATTCCTGTTCGGGAAAGGACGCGTGGTGTCACGAATTCTGGTCATGACATCCCCGGCGCGAGGACTGCTGTATCCGGTCGTCGAAACCCTGGTCACGCTGCGACGCCGCGGTGCCGCGGTCCACGTCATCACCCTCGCCGACGAGGTCGTTCGTATGCAGGACCTCGGTTTCACCGCCTCCGCGCTGCCACCCGAACTCAACGACGCACACCCCGGGGACTGGAAAGGGGACGGCCGCCGATCCGTCGGCGCATTGACCGACGGACTCATCGACCGCGCCGAGGCCGAATTCCGACACCTCACCTCGACTGTGTCGACTTATCGGCCGGACATGATCCTCACGGACGTGAGCGCGACCGGCGCACAATGCGCCGCCGAGGCGTCCGGCCTGCCGTGGGCGATCTGGTGCCCGACGTTCCTCCCGCTGTTCAGCACCGACGGACCGCCCATCGGACTGGGGTTGCGCCCGGGGACGACCCGGGCGGCGCGGATGCGTGACGTCGGGCTGGCCCATGTGTCCCGGGCGATCTGGGAGTTCGCGTTCAAGAAGAAATTCAACCGATGGCGTCTCACCCACGACCTGCCCGCGGTCGCCCACTGCGACGAGCCTCTCCGTCGGGCGCCGTTGATCATGAGTTTCTGCGGGCCACCGCTGGAGAACCGGCACGGGGACTGGCCGGACACCGTCGAACTCGTCGGACCGTCCTCGTGGGCACCGCCGACCGAGCCCGACCCGGTCATCGATGCGATCACCGACCCCATCGCGTTGGTGACGTGTTCGACAGAACTGCAGGCCGACTCTGCGTTGGCGGGCACCGCGCTGGCGGCTCTGGAGGACAGCGGACTGCATGCCGTGGTCACCACCGGCGCCCTCGACCCCGACACGTTCACCTCCACCGCGAACTCCACCGTGACCCGGTTCGTCCCGCACGAGCAGGTCCTCGCCACGGCCTCGGTGGTCATCACCCACGGCGGCATGGGCATCACCCAGAAGGCGTTGGCTCGCGGAATCCCGCTGGTCATCGTGCCGTTCGGGCGAGATCAACGCGATGTCGCGGTCCGGGTGCACGCGGGCGGATCGGGCGTTCGTCTCGACCCTCGGGACCTCACACCCGAAACGTTGCGGGCGGCGGTGTCCACCGCTCTGGGCCGGACCGAGGACGCCCGACGCGTCGCATCGATCGTGTCCGCCGAGGGCTCGGCCGTCCGCGCCGCGGACCACATCGAGCGGATACTGGCCGCCCGGCGGACCACCGGTGCCGTCGCCTAGAAAAGCCGTGGCCCACAAACGACATCTGCGGCCCGTGTCGCGTCGAATAAACTCCTAGGGAGAGATCGAGCGGAAGCGACACACATGCCCCAGCATCAGGAACCGAACAACCGACGGCTCGAGACCCGTCGTGTCACCGGGCGCCCGGTTGCGGCCACGAACCCCCTCGAACGCAGTGTCGACATCACCGAACGTCGGCTGCAGAAGCTCGTCTTCATCCTCGCCATCTTCCTGCTGCCCGCGATCATCGCCCCCGGCGTCCTGATCTGGCAGACGCGTGACGACGCGCCCCGCATCGAGACCAGCACCGCCATCGCGACCACCACGGCCGGTGCGGCACCCATCGCCCCGATCACGTCGACCATCGGCGCCGACAACTCCAACAAGGTCGCCGCGCACTGGTCCTGGCAGGGCGGCGACAAGACCGGGGTCATCACGGTGCCGCCCGGGACCGACGCGGGCACCCGGCTCCCGATCACCGTCGACGCGCAGGGCAATCCGCGGCCGGCGGTCCCGATCCCCGCCGACGCCGGGGTGACCGCGGTGATGGTGGTCGTGGTCCTGCTCGGGGTGTTGATGGGAGCGGTCATCGCGACGATGACCTGGATCCGACGTCGCTACGACCACAAGCGCGACGTGCTCTGGGACGAGGCGCTGCACCGCTTCTTCTCCTGAGCCGATCCGCCGGGGCTCACTCCTCGATGCGGTTGCCCTCGGAGTCCCAGTGCTCGGCGACCTTCTTGCTGGGTTGCACGCGCGGCGGTTCACCCGGCTGCTTCGGATAGTCCGGCGGCCAGTTCAGTTCGCCACCCGGCAACGACTCCCACAGCTCGAGCAACGGTTCGATCGAGTACGACTCCGCATCGATCTCGGCCCACGGATCCCCGTCGGCCACATAGTCCCGGATGGTCGTCAGGTTGAAGTCGCGGGCGTCGGTGATCTCGGCGAGCCGCGACCACGACACCGGCGTGCTCACCGGAGCCCCCGGCTGGGCGCGCAGGCTCCAGGCACTGGCGATCGTCCGGTCCCGCAGGTTCTGGTTGTAGTCCAGGAAGAGCCGCGTGCCGCGCTCCTCCTTCCACCACGCGGTGGTCACACCGTCGTCGCGGCGCTCGAGCTCGCGGCCCAGCCCGATGGCGGCGTGCCGGACCTCGTCGAACGTCCACCGCGGCTCGATGCGGACGTAGATGTGGATCCCGCGGTTGCCACTGGTCTTCGGGAAGCCGCGTAACCCCAACTCCTCCAACAACTCCTCGGCCACCGCGGCCACGCGTTGAGCGTCGGAGAACGATGTCCCCGGCTGTGGGTCGAGGTCGATGCGGAGCTCGTCGGGGTGATCGACATCCGAGCGACGGACCGGCCAGGGATGGAACGTCAGGGCGCCCATCTGCGCGGCCCACACCAGCGACGCCGGCTCGGTGGGACACAGTTCGTCGGCCTTGCGACCGCTGGGGAACGCGATCGTCACGGTGTCGACGAAATCGGGCGCCCCCTTCGGCAGACGCTTCTGATAGAAACCGTCGCCCTCGCGGTCCTGCGGACCGGTGGCCAACCGCATGCCCTCGCGCCACCCGTCGGGCCATCGCTCCATCGCGGTGGGGCGCTCGCCGACCGCCGACATCAGCACGTCGCCGACCGCCGCGAAGTACTCGCACACATCGAGTTTGGTGATGTCCGGCGTCCGGTCGGTCGACGCGTAGACAACCCGGTCCGGGCTGGAGACACGCACCTCGCGGTCGCCGACGGCGACCATCGCCGCGGGGGTCTTGGCCATCAGTCGGCCCCTTCCAGGACGTCGTGCAGGTCGTAGGTCAGGGGGACCTCGAGCTGGTCGTAGCCGCAGCTCTCCGGGTCCCGGTCGGGCCGCCAGCGTTGGAACCGCACGGTGTGGCGGAAGCGGTCGCCCTCCATCTGGTCGTAGCCCACCTCGACGACGAGCTCCGGTCGGATCGGCACCCACTGGCCGGTTCCGGACGCATTCCATCGGTTGGGTTCGCCCTCGGCGAGCTTGTCCGGGTTCAGTCGCAGCGGCTCGAACTGCTGCTGCAGCTCGATGCGCTTGGCGTCGGTGAAGGCGCTCGACCCTCCGACGCTGTGCAGCTCACCGTCGCGGTAGAGACCCAGCAGCATCGACCCGAGCCCGGTGCCGCTCTTGTGGATTCGGTACCCGATGACGACGCAGTCGGCCGTGCGCTTGTGCTTCACCTTGAGCATCTCGCGCTTGCCGGGGAGGTAGTGGCCGGCGATCCGTTTGCTCACGACCCCGTCGAGACCGGCGCCCTCGAACGCGGAGAACCAGTCCACGGCGGTGGCCGGGTCGGTGGTCACGCGACTCACGCGCAGGCTGCCTGCCCCGGGGATGGCCTCGGTGAGCGCGTCGCGCCGGACGTCGAACCTCTCGCCGGTCAGGTCGCGGTCGCCGAGCGCGAGTGCATCGAAGCCGATGAACATCGCCGGTGTCTTCTCCGCCAGCATCTGCACCCGGGAATCGGCGGGGTGGATGCGTTGGCTCAGCGAGTCCCAGTCCAGACGCCGGACCCCGCCGATCAGTTTCTGGACCCCGATCTCGCCGTCGACGACCACGCGATCGGGCAGCTCCACGCGGGCCGCCTCGACGAGCTCGGGGAAGTAGCGGGCGAGGTCCTTGCCGCTGCGTGACCCGATGACCACTTCGTCGCCGTCACGAAAGATCAGGGCGCGGAATCCGTCCCACTTGGGTTCGTGCGAGAACACGGGTTGATCGCCGTCGAACTGGTCGGGTACCGAGGTCACGGCCTTGGCCAGCATCGGCGACACCGGGGGGAGCACTGGGAGGTCCACACCCCCATCGTTGCATCACCTCCCCCGTCGAGTGGGCGGATGTGGACGCCGACTGGGCGGATGCGGACGTCGACTGGGCGGTGGCGTCGATATCCTCGACACCATGGCCGAGACGTCGAGCGACCCCGCGGGCGCCGGCCGTTACGCACCCTCGCCCTCGGGTGACCTGCACATCGGTAACCTCCGGACCGCGCTGCTGGCCTGGCTCTTCGCCCGCCACAGCGGTCGCCGCTTCCTCCTGCGGATCGAGGATCTCGACGACCGCGCAAAGGCAGGCGTGGCCGAGGCCCAACTGCGTGACCTGCGGTCCATCGGCATCGACTGGGACGACGAGCCGATGCGGCAGTCCGACCGCCGGACGGCACACGACGCTGCGATCGACACCCTCACCGCCGCCGGACGAACGTTCGAGTGTTTCTGCAGTCGCAAGGAGATCCAGGCCGCACCGACCGCACCGCACGCCCCACCCGGCGCCTACCCCGGGACGTGCCGCGATCTCGACGACGACGAGCGCATCCGACACCGCGCCGAGGGCCGCTCGCCTGCGATCCGACTGCGTTCGAACACATCGCGTTTCACCATCGTCGACGATCTGTGCGGCCGCTACACCGGCGTGGTCGACGACTTCGTGTTGCGACGTGGCGACGGCACCGCCGCCTACAACCTCGCCGTGGTGGTCGACGACGGCGCGCAGGGCATCGACCAGGTGGTCCGGGCCGACGACCTGCTCTCCTCGACACCCCGCCAGGCCTACCTCGCGACGCTGCTCGGGCTGCCCGTCCCCGACCACACGCACGTCCCACTGGTGCTCAACCCCGCCGGACAGCGGCTCGCCAAGCGCGACGGCGCCGTCACCCTGGCCGATCTCGCGCTCGTCGGCGTCGACACCGCTCAGGTGTTGTCCCTCATGGCGAGGTCATTACTGATGGCAAAGAAGGACGAAAGCGTCACCACGGCAACCCTTCTCGACAGATTTGACCCGACACGACTCCCGGACGGCCCGTGGATCCTCGATCCGCACGATCTCTGGTGAATCGCGACGCCCTGACTTGCGGTCAGGTCCCCACCAAACTCTCGAGATGCCGGTTACGTCTGACTTAGACTCGTGGAGCACCGCCCCGCCATCGGGTGGAGTCGGTCACGACGAGAGGACCAGACATGAGCGGACCGCAATACCCCGGAACCGGGCCGGAGGGGCAGCAGCCCCAGTACGGCCAATCCGACCCGAACCAGCAGCCGCCGCAGTACGGCGCACCTGACCAGGGCAGCTACCCGCCGCCCGGGCAGTACCCGCCGCCTGCCGGCCAGTACCCACCGCCCGGGCAGTACGGCCAGCCCGGCGCCTACCCGCCGCCCCCGCCGGTCGGGCAGTCCGCCTACGACCAGGGCATCTACTCCACGGCCGGTCAGCCGGCCGGTGCCGGGATCCGTCTGGGTGCACGCATCATCGACGGCCTGATCGTCGGTATCCCGGTCGCGATCGTCGAGGGCATCATCGGTGTCGCCGCGGGCAACATCGCCTACTATGTGGCGTCGGTCATCCTCAGCTTCGCGGCCATCGCGTACTTCACGTACTTCGAGTCCCGCAAGGGCGCGACCCTGGGCAAGCAGCTCCTCAAGCTGCGGACCGTCGGACCGGACGGCAACCTCCCCGCACAGGACATCGCGTTCAAGCGCAACATCTGGCTGCTGCTCTCGGTGCTGTCGTCGCTGCTCGGCTTCATCTTCTTCCTGCCGTTCCTGGTCGGGCTGGCCACCTTGGCGCTGCTCATCGCCATCGGCGTGACCATCAACAACGACCCCAACAAGCAGGGACTGCACGACAAGTTCGCGGGCGGCACCCGCGTCGTGAAGGTCTGATCACCACCGCACGACTCTGAGCCGGCGTTGCTACGCGGGCGGCCTACCGGCTGCCCGCGTAGTAGCGCGCCAGGAACCCGTCGCGGTACTCGGCGTAGGTCCCGTTCTCGATGGCCTGCCGGGCACGGTCGACCAGGGTGACGATGAAGTGTTCGTTGTGGATGGTGCACAACGTCGACGCCAACCCCTCCTTCGCCTTGAACAGGTGGTGGATGTACGCGCGGCTGTACTGCGTGGCGTAGTTGTCGAGCTCCGGGTCCAGGGAGCTGAAATCACTGCGGAAGCGTGCGTTGGTGACGTTGTAACGACCGTCGAACGAGTAGATCGCACCGTTGCGCGCCACTCGTGACGGCGAGACGCAGTCGAACGTGTCGATGCCGCTCTCGATCGCGGTGAAGATGTCGTCCGGCTCGCTGATCCCCAGCAGGTGTTTGGCTGTCTCGGTCGGCAGTTCGGAGTTGACCCAGCCGACGATGCGCCCGAGGTTCTCCTTCTCGAGTGCGCCACCGATCCCGTAGCCGCCGAAGCCGCGGCCGCCGGCGTCCTGATCGCGACGACTCGCCTCCATCAGATCCCGAGCCGCGAGCCGTCGCAGATCCTCGTACTGCGCCCCCTGGATCACACCCCACAGCGACTGCACCGGACGGTGGTTGCGCTCGGCGGTGAGCCGGTTGTGTTCGGCCAGGCACCGGATCGCCCAGAGCCGCGTGCGCTCCAGCGAATTGACCTGGTACGGACGGGTGTTCATCAACGTGGTGAGCTCGTCGAACGCGAAGATGATGTCGGCACCGAGCTGGTGCTGGATCTGCATCGACACCTCCGGGGTGAACCGGTGCGTCGTCCCGTCCAGGTGCGACTTGAACGTCACGCCGTCGTCGTCGACCCGCGCGAGCCGCTCCTTGCCCGGCGCGATGACATCGTCGTTCTCGGCGTCGCGCACCTCCATCGAGATGACCTTCTTGAACCCGACGCCCAGCGACATCACCTGGAACCCGCCGCTGTCGGTGTAGGTCGGGCCGGGCCAGTTCATGAACCGACCGAGCCCACCGGCGGCGTCGATGATCGCCGGGCCCGGCTGCAGGTAGAGGTGATAGGCGTTGGCCAACACCGCCTGGGCCCCCAGATCCGCAACCGCCTCGGGCAACACGGTCTTGACCGTCGCCTTGGTGCCCACCGGGATGAAGGCCGGGGTCGCGATGTCACCGTGCGGCGTGTGGATCACACCCGTCCGGCCGAGTGTCCCCTCCAGCGGGGTGCCGAACTCGAAACTGCGGTCGGGCGCGTGGTCGGTGTCGTCGGGCGTGGTCACGCCCGTGATCATCTCAGACGTCGGCGATGGCCAGACCGACGCGCGTCACCGCGGAGCGTCGCAGGAAGGCGCCGGTGCGTCCTCGAAGAACGGCTTGCCCTTGGGCAGCAGGTAGAGCACGTCGAGGACCACCGGGGTCTTCGTGAGATTGCGTCCGACGTGGGTGTTCTTCTCACCTTCGGGCTCGATGATCAACTGGCCCTGGCGGTAGACGACGGGCTTGCAGTCCGCACCCGGGTGGGTCAGCGTTCCCTGCTTGACGATCCCCACCAGCCGGCCGTCGTGGAAGTGCCATCCCGTGGTGCCGCCCGGCGCGATGGTGATCTCACGGACCGTCGCCTGTCCTGGTCCGGTGATGAACGGCAGCAGGCCGGCGGGGACGTCGGCCTGCGCGAGATTCACCGCGCTGATCCCCGAACTCGGTGTCGCACCCGCTGTTCCGGCCGGGAGGGCGACCGCGGCGAGCGCGCAGCCCATCGCGACGATCGCCGTACGGGTCAACTGTCTCGTCACGCTCGCGGTGTCCATGGCGGCAGATTAACCCTCGATACACAGACAGCGACGACGATTGCGGCGATGAAATATCGCTCGCAACCGTCGTCGCTTCGTCAATCTCGCGCGAGGGTGGGACTAGACCGAGACGGCCTCACGGTCCCGATCGTCACGCTTGTCCTTCTCGGCGAGGTACTCGCCCAGCTTCTCGCCCTCGACATCGACGTTCGGCAGGATCCGGTCCAGCCACTTCGGCAACCACCACGCCTTGTCGCCGAGCACGGCCAGCGCCGCCGGGATGACGATCATGCGGATCACGAAGGCGTCGAAGAAGACCGCCGCGGCGAGCGCGAAGCCCATCGACTTGATCAGCGAGTTGTCCTGCAGCATGAACGCTGCGAACACCGAGATCATGATGGCCGCGGCCGCAGCCACCACCCGGGCGCTGTGCGAGAAGCCCTTCACGATGGCGTCTCGCGCCGACGCCCCGTGCACGTATTCCTCGCGCATTCGGGTCACCAGGAACACCTGGTAGTCCATCGCCAGCCCGAACACGATGCCGATCAGGAAGATCGGCAGGAAGCTGACGATCGGCTGCGGGTTGCCCATCAGCCCGAGGTCGCCGTTCTGGAAGATCGCGACCGTCGCACCGAAGGTGGCCACGATGCTCAGCAGGAACCCGAGCGCCGCGGTGAGCGGGACCAGGACCGAGCGGAACACCAGCATCAGCAGGATGAACGCCAGGCCGACGACGATGGCCAGGTACGGGATCAGCGACTGCGAGAGTCGGTCAGACACATCACTTTCGATGGCGGTCTGACCGGTCACTCCGTAGGTCACCTTGTACTCATCGGTGATACCGCCCTCGGCCGAGCGCAGGTCCTTCACCAGCTGTTGCGTCTCCGAAGAGCTCGGGCCACTGTTGGGCAGGACCGACACCACGGCGGTGTCGCCGGCCTTGTTGATGTCCGCCGAGCTGATGAGGGCGTTCTTCACGTCCGGCAGCCGCTTGATGTCGTTCACGACCTTGTTGAACGTCGAGGTGCGATCGGCCGCAGCCACATTCGTGCCGTCGAGGACGACCACGAGCGGACCGTTCTGGCCGGCTCCGAAGCCCTCGGCCACCAGGTCGTAGGCCTTGCGCTGCGTCGTCGAGGGATCGCCGGTGCCGTCGTTGGGCAGGGCGAGCTTGAGGCCGACCATGGGTGCCGCGATCACGCCGAGCACCACGATCGCGAGAACCAATGCGATGGCAGGCCGGGCGACGATCTGCTTGACGAACCGCGTGCCGTTCGAGACCCGGGGCGTGGTGGCCTTCGCCGACTTCGGCGAGTCCGGTGCGTTCAGGAACGAGATGGACGCGCCGAATGCCTTGCTGCCGAACAGTCCCAGGACCGCGGGCAGCAGGGTCAGGGCCACGAGCACCGCCACCAGAACCGTGACCGCAGCGGCCAGACCCATTGCCGTGAGGAACGGGATGTTGACGATCGACAGAGCCGACAGCGCGATGATGACCGTCAGGCCCGCGAACACCACCGCCGATCCCGCGGTACCCACGGCACGTCCGGCGGCATCAGCCCTGGACTTGGCCGTCAACAGCTCGTGTCGATAACGCGAGACGATGAACAACGCGTAGTCGATACCGACCGCGAGACCGATCATGGTCGCGAGGATCGGGGTCTCGGCGCTGAGCGTGAAGAACCCGGACGCCGCGGTGACGGCCAACAGACCGATACCGAGACCGATCAGGGCGGTGAGGATCGGCATGCCCCAGGCGATGAACGACCCGAACGTGATGATCAGGACCACGATGGCGACGCCGACACCGATGAGCTCGGAGGTGGCACCGATCGCGGGCTGCGGCAGGGCCGTTCCGCTCATCTCGACGGTCAACCCGGCCTGCCGTGCCGCGTCGGCGACCGCGGTCTGCTGATCGTGCGCTTTCTGCGTGACCTTGTCGGCCTCGGTGACGTTGTACGACGCCCCCAACTGCGCGACGGTGGCGTCGGGGTTGATCGGCGAACTCGCCGCCGCATCGGTGCGCGCCTCCTGTGCGGACTTGCCGAAGGTCTTCTGCTGGAAGTCGATGGCGGCCTGCGTCACCTCACCCGGCGCGTTCGGCGTACCGAAGGCCTCGGGGACGAACGGGTTGATGATGGTGTCCGGGGACTTGACGCCGTCGAAGGACTTCATCGAGGCGACCATCGTGTTGATGGCCGGCTGGTAGTCGAGCAGCGTCTTGCCCGCCGGCGCCTTGATGACGTACTTGAGGTTGATGTCCTCGGAGAACTTCGGCTTCTCCGGGAACTTCTCGACAAGTGCATCCTGGGCCTTCTCCGACGGGATGCCGGGGATCGAGAAGCTCGAGCTGGTGGGCCCGGCCAGCGTCGACGCCGCGACGCCCATGCCGACCAGGATCAGCAGCCAGATGCCGATCACCTTGAACCGGTTGGTGAACGCCCACCTACCGATTCGGTACAGATATGTGGCCATGAGATTTCTTCCTGTTCGACGGCGTGAGCCGCGGGGGGACGACGAGCGAGGGGTCGATCAGTTGGTGGGTAACGGAGTCCCGAGACCCGACCGGATCTGGTCGAAGGTGTGTTGGAGGGTGATGCGCAGCTCTGCGCGCGACGGCATGACATCGACGTGGCTCTCGAGTGCGACCCGCACTCCCACTGCGGCGCAACCGAGTACGAGACGCGTGTACCCGACACCGGCCGAGTCGATGGACCGCTTGCGGCACAGCTCCTCGAATCGGGCGACCACGGCGTCTCCGTCGACGTCGTCGCCGTTCTTCTTCATCGCGACGCTGGGCTCGGTGTCCATCAGGGTCATCAGGTGGACGAGTTCCCGCGGGTCCTCGGCGCGGTCGCACACGACCTCGATGAACGCGGCGGCGGTGGAGTCCCAGAAGCTCTCGTCGGTGGGACGTGCCTCCAGGGCCGAGAAGATCGCGCTGATGACCTCGGCGAGATAGAAGCGCAGCGCTTCTTCCTTGCCCGCGAAGTAGTTGTGGAAGGTGCGCGCGGAGACGCCGACCTCGGCCGCGACGGCCTCCACCGACACGGTGTCGAAACCGTCGCGCGCCGACAGACGCAGCATTGCGACGGCAAGAGCTTGGCGGGTGGCCGCCTTCTTCGTCTCGCGCAGTCCGGCTGAGGTCATGACGCAACCGTAGAAGAACTTGCGCACGTCTGCAATTTTTCAGTCGAGTGAAGTTATATGAGACGCGTCACTCGACGACCACGGTGTGGGCCCGCTCATGCGCGGGGTCTCGGATCCCCGTTCGATACGGTGGCAATCATGCATCTGAGGCGAACCGGAACCCTGCTCTGCGCCGCGGCCGCACTGACCGTCGGACTCGGCGCGTGTGGCGACAGCGACTCGTCCACCGCCTCCGGCGCGAGTTCGTCGTCGGTCGCCGACACCACGGACGCGCCGGTGTCGTCGGCACCGGGGGTGCCCTCGTCGTCTGCGCCTGCGCTCGACCCCGACGCCCCGACCACCACCGACCCCAACGCCGAGGCCGTTCCCGGCCCGCAGCTGCCGGCCGCGACCGCGGTGCCGCCGTCGAAGCAGGGGCCGAACATCGTGGGGACCCGCTGCGACACGGCCAACGGACCCGAGGGCGCTCTGCGCGTGGTCGTCTTCCCCGGCGGGTCTGCCGGGTGCGGGGCCGTCATGCCCGTCGCGAAGAAGTACGGACCGATGATCTCGACCGGGCGGAACCAGACCGTCGACGGCTGGAACTGTGGCCCGTCGCAGACCGCCGGCGTGCTCGCCAAGTGCACCCGCGGGTCGGACTCGTTCGGACTCATCCCCCAGTAGGGACTGATCGGTGGGGAGCTAACGGCCCGGTCGGCTCGGGGCCACCATCCCGGCGACGTCGTGGAGCGCCGACTCCAGCATTTCGACGTAACCGTCGTCGGCGCTTACCGCGTTCGGGGCGGTGAGCACACCCAGGGTGAGCGCCGAACCGATCCCGTAGAGACCGACGCCGATCCCCAGGGTTTCCGACAGGCAGGGGAACCCCGCCACCATCACCGCGGGCGAGCCCAGCAACTCCATGTCGCCGTCGCCGCAATTGACGCTGGTGAACACGAGATTCGCGGCCACCTCGCCGGAATCGGCCTGCTGACGCCGACGCAGGACTCTACGCAGGATCGGCCACGGCACGGTCTCCACGAGTCGGAACTGTTTCACGATGTCGGGGATCGCGAGCCTACGGCGTTCGGCGGTGATCGATGACCGCACCGTCTGGGCGCGGGCCGCGAGGTCGTCGGCCCCACCGCCCATCGACACCATCCCGGTCGCGAACCGGTTCGCGCCCCGCCAGTCGGCGTCGGGCCCGAACGCCACCGGCATCATGGCGGTCAGCGAGTCCGCGTTCTCCCCGCGGCCGCGCAACAGCTTCTCCGTGGCCAGCGACACCGCAGTCAACGCCAGCTGGGTGACGGTGTACTCCGACGACCCGGTGAAGTTCTCCGGCACCGGGATCACCGCGACCCGACGATCAGATTCCGCGCACCGGTTCACCGACAGCCGCGGGTGTGGGGTCGGTGCGACGACGTCGCCGCGTGCGACTAGTCCCGCGGCCCGTCGGCCGGCGCCGGTCACCGACACCAGCGCGGGGAGCAGGCGGATCAGTTTCGCGCCGGCCTGGCCGCAGGCGCGCAGCCAGAACGCGATCCCGTGCGGCGTGACCGTGGACGCGTCGGCCGCGACATCGACGTCGGCCGGCCGAGGCGAGCGACCGAACAACGCGCGCAGCAGAGCGGCGCCACCGAGTCCGTCGGTGAGCACGTGACTGAATCGGACCAGTACGACCGTGCAGGTCCCGGTCGCATAGGGAACGCCGCGCACCCGCTCGGCCACGTGCAGCTGCCACGGGGTGACGGTCGCGTCGACAGTCGACTCGAGCATCTCGGCGATGGCGCCGGTGCAGGACTCCCAGGTGGCGTCGGGCGCTCCGAGTCGGGTCACGCAGTCCTCGACCGACATCTCCTCGCGCACCCAGACGGGATAGTCGACGCCGGACGGGGATTCGACGAGTCGCTTGTTGAACGCCGGGATCGCGGCCGACCGGGTCTTGATGTGGGCGCACACCTCGTCCCACGACGGTGCGTGCTCGGGCACCGGGGCGTCGAAGGCGAACACGAAATACTGGTCGGTCGGCATCGCGTCAGTGGTTCCAAGCCAGAAAAGTGCGTCTTTAGGATCGACAAGACCGCGCATCGCTCAACCATACGAGTCGTTCGCATCGGTTGCGACGGACTCCGCGTTCTCCCCCGGAAACGACACATCCCCCACCTGCTCGGGAGCAGATGGGGGATTGTGGCGGTGGCGGGGGGATTCGAACCCCCGGTACGGGGTAACCGCACACAACATTTCGAGTGTTGCACCTTCGGCCGCTCGGACACGCCACCGCCGAAGACATTACCGCAGGGCCGGTTGACCCCTAAATCGTCTGGTCACAGACCTGCGGAGGAGTCATCAGTGTCCGGTGAGCTTGTCCTTGACGTCGTCGATCTTGCCCTTGACTGCATCGGCGGCGTCGGTCAGCTTCTGCTTGGTCTCGGCCGACGCCTGGTCGCCCTTGCCCTCGGCCTTGAGGTCGTCGTTGTCGGTGGCGCTGCCGGCTGCTTCCTTGCCGCGTCCCTTGAGCTCTTCGGCCTTGTTCTTCGCGTCGTCTGCGATACCCATTGGCGCAACTCCTTGAATTCGAAGGGCCCGACGATCGCCGGGCCGTTCTTCTCGAGTGCTCTTCGGCGGTCTTTTCCACCACGGCGCTCGGGGTGACGACTGCCACCCGCCATCAACCGTGCCACACGGTGTGCGGACTCGGCCACCATGTGATCACCGTGATCGGTCGGGCGGTCCGCTCAGGCTCGGTCGGTACGGCGTTCGACGAAGAACGCCCGCACCATCTCGGCGCACTGCTCCTCCAGGACCCCACCGATCACCTCGGGCCGATGGGTCAGCCGCCGATCCCGGACGACGTCCCAGAGGGATCCGACGGCTCCGGTCTTGGGTTCCCAGGCGCCGAAGACCAGACGGCCGATCCGGGACATGGTGATCGCGCCGGCGCACATCACGCACGGCTCGAGGGTGACGACGAGCGTGCAGTCCTCCAGACGCCAACCGTCCCCGTGGCGGGCGGCCGCCGCGCGCAGCGCGAGGACCTCGGCGTGCGCGGTGGGGTCGCCGTCACGCTCGCGGGTGTTGCCGCTGCGCGCGAGTTCGACACCGTGCGGATCGAGGACGACGGCACCGACCGGGACGTCCTGCGGGCCGGACAGTTTCGCGGCCTCGAGGGCCAGGAGCATCAGGTCGGGATCGGTGTGCGCCATCGGTGACCGGTTCGGTCGGTCAGTGCCCGAGGGTGTCCAGCACGCGCGACAGTTCGTCGGCGAAACCCAGACGGGCGGCGATCATGCCGATCTGTTCGTCGGCGTAGAGGTCGGTGTCACCGACGATCACGCTCATCACCGGTTCGGGCAACCCGAGATCGGCCAGCAGACCGAGGTCGCCCTCCTCCCACGGCTCGACGTCGTCGAGGTCGTCGGAATCGATGTCGGGGACGTCGATGTGCATGGCGTCGAGGACGTCGGCGGCGATGTCGTAGTCGATGCTCGCGGTCGCATCCGACAGCAGCAGACGCGATCCCGACGGGGCTGGACGGATGACCACGAAGAACTCGTCATCGATGTCGAGGAGACCGAACACCGCTCCGGCGCTGCGCATCTCCCTCAGCAGGTTCTCGGCGTCCTCTAGGCTCGACAGGGACTTGTTGTCCATCGCCGTGACGGTCCACTTGCCCTCTTCGCGGACCACAGCAACGGCAAAACCATCCAGCTCGTCCGAACTCGCAGCAGCCATGTCCGTACCGTAGTCGCACCGCTGGAGTTATCCCAAGTCATCAGCGCCTCATCCGGAATCGAAAAGGGCCTGTGAGCTGGGGCTGCGCGAGCCGCCGCGTTCGGGCGGCGGCGTCGATGTGCCACTGTAGGAGCCATGTCTGCCAACGACAGCATCTGCGTACTCGGACTCGGTCTGATCGGGGGGTCGCTGCTGCGCGCGGCCACCGCGG
The DNA here is from genome assembly GCF_024171815.1 of Williamsia maris. Lineage (GTDB taxonomy): Bacteria > Actinomycetota > Actinomycetes > Mycobacteriales > Mycobacteriaceae > Williamsia_A > Williamsia_A maris. The sequence goes on from NZ_JAMTCJ010000002.1 coordinate 200,804, forward strand.
CCGGACGTGTCGGTTTCGGCTACAACCGGTCGCTTGCGACCGTCGACGAGGCACGCGCCGCCGGGTTCGACGCCGACGGCGATCTCGACGCGGTCCTCGCCCGCGCGGCGGCACAGGACGCGCTGATCGTGATCGCGACACCGGTCACCGCACTCGACCCGATCCTCGACGCGATCGTCCGCTGCGCGCCGAACTGCGCACTGACCGATGTCATCAGCGTCAAAGCCGTTGTGGCACAGGCGGTGGCTGCGCACGGTCTGTCTACTCGCTACGTCGGTGGACATCCGATGGCCGGGACCGCCGAGTCGGGCTGGGCGGCGACCGATCCGGCACTGTTCACCGGGGCGACCTGGGTGGTCGGCACCGACGACGGCGTGGACCCGCATGTGTGGCAGTCGGTCTCGGCTCTGGCCGGCGACGTCGGCGCGGTCGTGGTGCCGGTCGCGACCGACGACCACGACCGGGCGGTTGCCGCCATCTCGCATCTGCCGCACCTCACGGCGGCGGTGACCGCGGCCGTCGGCGGAGGCGAAGGTGCGCTCGCGCTACGACTGGCCGCGGGGAGTTTCCGCGACGGCACCCGGGTCGCGGGGACCGCGGTTCCGTTGCAGCGGGCGATGCTCGAGGCGAATGCGCCGGCGTTGTTGATCACGCTCAGCGAGACCATCGATCGGCTCACCCGCGCGCGGGACGACCTGCGCAATCACGGGTCGGTGCAGGTCGTCGCCGACAACGGACATCGGGCACGGCTGCGCTACGAGGAGATGGCGGGCGACGAACCCGACCCGATCGTCGAGGTCGAGATCGGCGCTCCGGGATGGACCGGCGATCTACGACATCAGGCGCATCTCGGCCGGGTGTGGCGCGGCGTTCAGACGCGGTCGGCGAGCCCCGAGTAGTCCTGCACGAATCCGGTCGAGTCGACGGTGATGGTGGCGCCGTTCGAGACCGGCGACACGACGGTGATGGCGTCCGCGGTGGCGGTGTAGTGCACCGTCGCGGCGGTGACGGTCGCCTCGGGGAGATAGAGGTAGACCACCGGCACCTCGACCTCGCCGGGTTCGCGGTGCAGGTTGTGCCTGCGGATGGGCAACGCGTTGAACAGCGGGCTCAGCGCCAGGTCGACGTCTTCGGCCCCGTCGAAATCGCCGCGCTCCATTCCCTGCGGCGTCTGCACCAACCAGGTGTTCTCGCCGTCGCGGGTGATCGAGATCTGCGTCTCGCCACTCGCCCGGATGAGGTGCACCGCGAGCCGGCGCGTGATGCCGGCGTCGTTGGTGAGCAGGTCGTAGGTGGCGCTGAACGCCTCGTGCTCGTCGGTCGCGGCGCCGATGATCTGGCCGTACACCTTGATCCGGTCGCCGGTGACCTGCACACGTGCCTGCTCGAGGCGCGTCTTGTTCGCCCCCCGCCACGTGAAGATGGACTTGAAGTCATCGGAGGAGCCGGCGGCGTCGCTCGCGGTCGGGGCTGACCGAGCCGAGCCGCCGGCGGGGACGGAACCGCCGGCTGGGGAAACCTGAGAAGAACTCACGCCCCTACGGTAGGCGACTGCCGGACATATCGACCAACCGTCCGCAGAACCCGTCGGATCAGCCGCGGACCAGCGTGGGTGCGGGCCGAAGACGCCCTGTTCCCGGCATCGACAGCCACACCAACCCGGCGAGCAGCGAATCCAGGACGAGGGCGAGAATCGTGACCAGCAGCGACCCCGCGATCATCGGCGGGTAGTCGTAGGTGGCGAGGCCGTCGAAGATCGGGCGACCGAGTCCACCGAGTCCGGCATACGCGGCGATCGCGGCGGTGGCGACGATCTGCAGGGTCGCATTGCGCAGGCCGCCGAGGATCAGTGGCAATGCGTTGGGCAGTTCCACCCGCAGCAACACCTGTAGTTCGCTGAGTCCCATCGCGCGCGACGCGTCGACCACGATCCGGTCGACGTTGGCGACGCCCGAGTAGGCGCCGGCCAGCATCGGTGGGATGCCCAGCAGGATCAGCGCGATCATCGTCGGGGTCAGGCCCAGGCCCATCCACAGGATGAACAGCAGCAGGAGTCCGAGTGTGGGCAGCGATCGCATCACGTTGACCAGCCCGACCACCACCACCTCGCCCTTGCCGGTGTGGCCCACCAGTAGGCCGAGCGGCACCGCGATGACGGCGGCGATGGCCACCGCGATCACGGTGTACTCCAGGTGCTGGCCGATCAGCAGCCCCAGTCCGTCGACGTCGGCGGTGCCCGACCAGTTCGAACCGGTCGTCAGGTAGGAGACGGTGTCGGAGAGGATTCCGCTCATGCCGTGGCCCCCTCGGCGGCCATGCCGGTGGTCTGCGGTGTCGTCGCCGGGACCGCGCGGCGGCGCAGTCGTCGAGTCGGACGCGATGCCCGCGACCACGGGGTCAGCACACGTCCGATCGCCACCAGGATCACGTCGATCACCAGGGCGAGGACGACCGTGGTGACGATACCCGCGATGATCTCCCCGGTGTAGTTGCGGCTGTATCCCTCGGTGAAGAGCTTGCCCAGTCCGCCGAACCCGATCACCGACCCGACCGACACCATCGAGATGTTCGTGACGGACACGACCCGGATCGATGCGATGAGTACTGGGATCGCCAGCGGTAGTTGCACTTTGACAACGCGTTCCCACGGTTTGTAGCCGACCGCCTCGGCGGCGTCGAGGGAGGCGGCCGGGACCGCATCGAGTGCCTCGGGGATGGACCGGACCAGCAGCGCGGTCGCGTACAACGCCAGCGCCACGATGACGTTGATGTCGGAGAGGATGCGGGTGTTGATCAGCGACGGCAGGACGATGAACAGCGCGATCGACGGGATGGTGAACACCACCGATCCGACGACGACCGCGATCCGGCGGGCCACCGACGACCGGTGCACCGCGAGACCGAGCGGGATCGCGATGACCAACGCGACGACGATCGGGATGAGCGAGAGCTTGAGGTGCTCGAGCAGCAGGCTCCAGACCTTGTCGAAGTGGGTGAACAGGTAGGTCATCGCGCCGACTTCCGTTCGCGCTCGATGACTCCGAGGACGTCGGCCGCGCGGACCCCGCCGGTGACCGTGCCGCCGGAATCCACGACCACGCCCAGACCCGACGGCGACGACAGCGCGGCGTCGAGCGCCTGACGCAGGGTGCCGCCCTCGACGAACAGCGACCCACCCGCCGAACAACTGTCGTAGATCCCGGCACCGCCGGCGTGCGCGCGGACCCCGTCGGCATCCACCCATCCGAACGGTCGCCCGTCGACGAGGACCAGGCGCCATTCGTCCGGGCCGAGATCGAGGGCGTCGATACCGGACTCGGTGATCGGCGTCAGCGGGTCGAGGACGATGTCGCTGCCGGAGCTGAACTGCAGCAGCCGGTATCCGCGGTCACGGCCGACGAAACCGGATACGAAATCGTCTGCGGGAGCAGCCAACAGGCGCTCGGGGGTGTCGAACTGGTGCAGTCGGCCACCGGATCCGAAGATCGCGATCCGGTCGGCGAGCTTGACCGCCTCGTCGATGTCGTGGGTGACGAACACGATGGTCTTGCGCAATTCGCCCTGCAGACGCAGCATCTCGTTCTGCAGGTCCTCGCGAACCACCGGGTCGACCGCACTGAACGGCTCGTCCATCAGCAGGATCGCCGGGTCGGCGGCCAGGGCTCGTGCGACCCCCACCCGCTGTTGCTGCCCGCCGGACAGCTGAGCCGGGAAACGGTTGGCCAGGCCGGGGTCGAGTCCCACGCGTTCCAGCAGCCCGATGGCGTCGTTGCGGGCCTGCTTGCGTGAGACACCCTGCAGCACCGGTACCGTCGCGACGTTGTCGACGATCCGCTGGTGCGGCATCAACCCGGCGTTCTGGATCACGTACCCGATGCCACGACGCAGCGTCACCGGGTTCACCGTGGACACGTCGTTCCCGCCGACACTGACCGTGCCGCTGGTGGGCTCGATCATCCGGTTGATCATTCGCATCGACGTCGTCTTGCCGCAGCCCGACGGTCCGACGAACGCGGTGAACGACCCCTCTTCGATCGTGAGATCGAGGGTGTCGACGGCGGTGGTGCCGTCCGGGTAGGTCTTCGTCACCGAATCGAACGTGATCATGGACATCCTTGTCTTCTCCGACGGCGCTGGGCCGACGTCAGGCGAACGACCTGTCGAGGTTCTCTTTGGCAACCCACTCCGAGGCGGCCTGCTCCACCTCGAGTTTGCGGGGACCGGACACCGCGTAGTTGAGATCGCGCAGCTCCTCCACCGTCATCTTCGACGACACGGCGTCGATCACCTTCGACACCTTCGGCGTCGCCTTTGATTTCGCGATGAGCGGCACGATGTTGTTGGCCGGGAAGTTGTTCTTCGGGTCCTCGAGGACCACCAGGTTCTCGGTCGCAATGGCCGGGGTCGTGGTGTAGATGTCGGCCGCGGTCACCCGTCCGCTGGTCAACTCGTTGATCGTGGCCTGCCCGCCGCTGTCGTTGTTGGGTTTGAAATCGACTCGCAGGCCATAGTTCTTCTCGAGCCCGGGAACACCGACCGAGCGCGTCGCGAACTCGCTGTTCGCCATGAAGCTCACGGTCTGCCTCTTCGAGAGTTCTGCCAGGTCGGCGATCGACTTCAGCCCGTACCGCTTCGCGGTCTCCGACGTCACGGTCACGCTGTCGGCGTCCGACCCGGGTGCGGGGGTCAGTACCGCCAGATCGTCGCCGAGCACCTCGGGGAAGGCTTTCGTGATCTCGGGAAGGCTCGTGACGGAGGAGAGTTGTTCGGCGCGTTGCGCACTGATCGTCGGGGTGTTCGCGGCCAGGTATTGCAGCAGGTTGCCTGCGAAGTCGGGGACGAGGTCGATGTCGCCGGCACGCAGCGCGGGGATGTAGCGCTCGCGGGTCCCGGAGTTGAGCTGATCGGTCACCACGAAGCCGTTGGCCTCGAGTGCATCGATGTAGATCTGGCCGATGATCTGCGCTTCGAGCACCCCGCCGGAGCCCACACTGATGTGGTTCGGATCGGTGTCGCGGGATCCGGCACGGTTGAGAGGATCGAAGCACGCGGTGGCCAGTGCCGCCACGAGGACCAGCACCACCACCATGACCGCGTGCCGGAGGTGCGATCGGTTCAGAGATGTCCCCACCCCACCATGAAACACGACTGCACCTGCCCGCGCGCGGGGATCGGGCGTCATTGTCGTCGGGCGGTCACGATCACGTAGGGCGACTCGAACGCGACCCGGCCGTCACTGCCGACGTGCCGCGTCAACGCCACCTCGAACGCCGACATCAACCGGTCGTGCTGCATCTCGTTGATCTGGTGCAGCACGTTGACGTGCATCGGGGACTCATCGGAGATGAACGTCAGCGCCGACTCGAGGGACTCGAATTCCCATGTGTGGGTGCGGGTGACGACGTCGACGTCCTGGAAGTCGTCGGCGAGGCGGGCGTGGATCGTGTCGTGTTCGCCCCACTGGTCCGGCGACGGCCCGGTCTGCGCGGGTCGGCCGAGGACCGACACGATCGGGTCGTAGAACGGGTTGTGGGTGGCGCGCACCCACGCCGAGAAGCCGAGGACGCCGCCCGGCCGCAGCAGCCGGGCCAGTTCGGCGAGCTGTCGGTCGGGGTCGACGAAGATGATCCCCATGTTCGACACGACGCCGTCGAACGAGTCGGTGTCCAGGCCGGTGTCGGAGGCGTCCGCGGTGATCCATGCGATGTCGGCGCCGGCGTCGCGCGCCTTGCCCTCGGCGATGGAGACGAGCTCGCCCGTCAGATCGACACCGGTCACGTGCGCGCCGCGTTCGTGCGCGGCCAGCGCTGCACTTCCGGTGCCGCACGCGAGATCGACGACATCGGCACCCTCGAGTGGACTCACGTCGTCGGTGCGGGACACCACCTCGCCCGCTATCGCGGCGATACGTTCCGCAACCGCCTCGTACCGACCACGCGACCACTCCATCGGAGACGACATGCCGTCACACTATCGGGTGCCCGTACGGCGGCGTCGGCGGTCAGGCCCGACCGAACCAGGCCCGCCAACGGCGGGCGCCGGGGATGTCGGCGCGCTCGATCTGCTCGATCGACGTCGTGGTGAGTCCTCCGGCCGCGAAGGAATCGACCTCCGCACGGGTCAGCGGCCAGGGCGGGCCGTCGATCTCGACTCCGTCGGCGCGCACGCCGGAGATGACGAGGAGCCGGCCGCCCGGTGCGACGGTGGCAGCGACCGCTGCGATCGCGTCGTCGCGGACCGAGGGCGGCATCGACTGCACTGTGATGGACTCGACGACGAGGTCGAAGGCATTGTGCCACCGGCTCGGCAGATCCAGCAGATCAGCGACCACGTAGTCGACTGCGGATTCCGGGAACCGGGCGCGAGCGCCGTCGACACCGGTGGGCGACACGTCGAACGCGGTCGTCCGGTAACCCAGCGACGCAATGTGTTCGGCGTCGCGGCCGAGTCCGCTCCCGACCACCAGCGCCGATCGTCCGGCCGCCGCGCCCGCGTCGGCGAGCGCGTCGACGATCATCGGGTTGGCCTCCGGCGCGTCCCAGGGCACCACGGCGTGACCGCCCGCGGCCTCGAGGTAGAGATCCTCGAACCACCCGGTCACGTCACCGCGGGCGAGGGATCGGGCCGCGAGGCGGCTGGCATCGGCGTCGTGGGGTCGGCTCACCCGGCGATGGTATCGGTCGTCTCGGCGACCGGGGCCTCCTCCACGCGGGGCTCGATGGGGATGCGGACCTGAAAGACCGTCTGTCCCGGTTGCGAATCCACCCGCAGACTCCCGCGGTGCTTCTTCACGACGATCCGCCACGAGATGTCGAGACCGAGCCCGGTCCCCTGCCCCACCGGCTTGGTGGTGAAGAAGGGCTCGAAGATGCGGGTGCGGATGTCCTCGGGGATCCCCGGCCCGGTGTCGCCCACCTCGATGAGTGCCTGTTCGCCGTCGCGGCGGGTGCGAATCGTCAGTGTCCCGACACCCTCCATCGACGCGACGGCATTGTCGATGAGGTTGGTCCAGACCTGGTTCAGCTCGGCGGCGTACATCGGGATGGCGGGCAGCGACTGGTCGTATTCCTTGACGACCGTGATGGATCCACCGATCTTGCGACCGAGCATCACCAACGTGCTGTCCAGCAGCTCCCGCAGGTCGGCTCGCTGATACGGCGCGCGATCCATCTGGGAGTACTGCTTGGCCGCGTCGACCAGGGTGGACACCCGCGTGGTGGAGTCGGCGATCTCGTTCATCAGCAGCTCGGTCTCGATGGTGTAGTTCAACCACCGGATGGCGCTCTCGAGGATCTCGTCGTTGTCGACGCCTGCGCTCACCTTGTTCAGCCAGCCGACGTCGATTCCCGCCTGCACGAACGACGGCGCAAGATCCCATCCGCCGCTGATCTGCCGCTCGTCGAACCACTCGCCGAGCTCGTCCTCGCGGTCGGCCGCCTCCATCGGGGTGAGGGTGGGCGCTTTCGCGACCAGCTCGGCCGCCTCCTCCTGCAGACGGATCAGGGTGGCGATGGTGTCGTGGTCGTAGACACCCGACGCGATGACCCCCAGCTTGCGTCGCATGTGCGACACCCGGTCCCGCAGCGACGACGTGGCCCGGACCGCCGCGGCGGCCGGGTTGTTCAGCTCGTGGGTGAGTCCAGCCGACAGGGAGCCGAGCGCGAGCAGGCGCTCACGCTGGTCGACGATCTGTCGCGAGTTCTGGTTGCCGAAGAACAGCCCCTCGAGCAGGTGCACCGCCATCGGGAACCAGTCGCGGACGAGGGTTCCGAAGACGTCGGCGTCGAGGACGAAGAACCGCGACGGGACCAGCACCCGCGCGGATGCGGGGTAGGTCTGCGAGGCGCGGTCACCCAGATAGGCCTGCCAGGCACCGGAGTACACGCCGCTCTGCGTCGTGCGGCTGATCTCGATGTCCTCGCCGCCGGACAGCTTGCTCATGATCATCTCGCCCTCGATGAGGACGTAGAAGCACGTCGCCGGTTCTCCCTCGGCGTAGACCGGCCCCGGTTCGATCCACTCGACGTGACCGTTCTCGCAGAGCGTCTGGAGCTGGTCGTCACGGAGTTTCTCGAACAGGAAGAGCGTCCTGAGTTCGTCCGGGCTGCACGTCGTTCGTGTCATGATCGTCTGATTTCTGTTGTCCCAGTGCGGGTATCGTTCACAGCTGTCCCAGGTAGCGATGTACGAGCATCACGGCCATCGCTCCCTCACCGACCGCGGACGCGACGCGTTTGGCCGACTGCGAGCGGACGTCGCCCGCGGCGTACACCCCCGGAACGCTGGTCTCGAGGTGGTGCGGCGCGCGGTCCAACGGCCAGGTGGCGTGCGCCTTCTCGTCCTCGACGAGATCGGGGCCGGACAGGATGAACCCGTGATCGTCGCGGGCGACGAGACCATCGAGCCAGTCGGTGCGGGGTGCGGCGCCGATGAACAGGAACAGGAATCCCGCGTCGACCGTCTCGACCTCACCGGTGGCGTTGTTGCGCAACCGGATCGACTCGAGATGGTCGGATCCGGCGACCCCGACGACCTCGCTGCAGGTCCGGACGTGCACGCCGGGGGTCTGGTCGATCTGCGCGATCAGATAGTGCGACATCGACGCGGTCAGCGACGGTGCGCGCACCACGATGGTCACCGACTTCGCGCCACGCGCCAGGTACAGCGCGGCCTGGCCCGCCGAGTTCGCACCGCCGACGATGTAGACGTCCTGGTCGGCGCATCGGGCCGCTTCGGTCACCGCCGAGCCGTAATACACACCCCGACCGGTCAATTCGTCGAGCCCCTCGGCGGCGAGGCTGCGGTAGGCGACACCCGTCGCCAGGATCACCGTGTGCGCATGGATCCGGGTGTCGTCGGCGAAGCGCACGCTGCGCGCGGATCCGTTGCACTCCAGAGCGATGACGTCGCGGGTGGTGATCAGCTCGGCGCCGAACCGGGTGGCCTGGCGGCGGGCTCGGTCGGCCAGCTGAGATCCACTCACGCCGTCGGGGAATCCGAGGTAGTTCTCGATGCGGGAGCTCTGCCCGGCCTGACCGCCGGCGGCGGTGCGTTCGACGAGCACGGTCCGAAGTCCTTCGGACGCACCGTAGAGCGCGGCGCCGAGGCCGGCCGGGCCACCACCCACGACCACCAGGTCGTAGAAATCGCCGGACGGATCGGTGCGCAACCCCAGGTGCTGGGCGAGTTCGGTGTCGGTCGGCTCGACCAGGACGGTCCCGTCGGCACAGATCACCACGGGAAGCGAGCGGTCGTCGATGTCGGCGGCGGCCAGCAGGCGACGTCCCTCCGACTCGTCGGACATGTACCAGGTGTAGGCCAACTGGTTGCGCGCGAGGAACTCTCGCACCGCCGACGACCGCGGCGACCATCGGTGTCCGACAACCCGCGTCTCGTCGACCGGGCGGCGATCGGACGCGGCCCATGCCTCGAGCAGCGAGTCCACCACCGGGTAGAGCTTCTCCTCCGGTGGATCCCACGGCTTGAGCAGGTAGTGGTCGAGATCGACGAGGTTGATGGCGTCGATGGCGGCACCGGTGTCGGCGTAGGCGGTCAGCAGGACGCGCCGCGCCATCGGGTAGAGGTCCATCGCCTGCTCGAGGAACTCGATGCCACTCATGCCGGGCATGCGGTAGTCGGCGAGGATCAGCGCGACCGCGCCACCGCGCAGCTTGAGCTCGCGCAGCGCCTCGAGGGCCGCGTCGCCGGACTCGGCTCGGACGATGCGATAGCGCTCGCCGTAGCGACGTCGCAGATCGCGGGCAACCGCCCGTGACACCGACGGATCGTCGTCGACGGTCAGCAGTGCGGGCTTGCCGGGAACGGGTTGGGACACGAAGAGCCTCTCATCGCGCAGGTGAACCTGGTCCAGTATGGACTCGCCGCACCGCACGCGCGCGCCGATTCTGGCCCGTCACCTGCGACTTCGCGCAGGGCGAACAGTGTCCGGACGCACACGTCGCACATCCCCGACCCGTGCCACGATGGACTGATGACCGTCGCGCCCGACCCCGCAGCCCGGCCGGACGCCGCTCCCGACGCCCTCGCCGGTTATCCCGTCACCCCGGAGACGTTGCCGCGTCCGGTCGTCTTCGACCAGACGTGGGGCGACCTGACCTTCGTCCACTGGCCGGTGGACCCCGAGTCGGTGGCACACCTGTTCCCGGAGGGGACCCGACCGGACGTCTTCGCCGACGGCATGACCTACGTGGCGCTGGTGCCGTTCGCGATGAGTGGCATCGGGCTGGGACCGTCGCGGCCGGTTCCGTACCTGGGGACGTTCCTCGAGACGAACATCCGCCTCTACTCGGTCGACGACGCGGGCAGGCACGGCGTGCTGTTCCGGTCGCTGGAGACCGAACGACTGGCCGTGGTCCCGATGACCCGTATCGGACTCGGCATCCCCTACACCTGGGCGAAGATGCGGTTGACCCGCGACAGCGACCTCATCACCTATGACAGCGTCCGACGCTGGCCCAACCGCGGCCTGCGCAGCCGGGTGACGGTGCGCATCGGCGACCCGGTCGACCCGACCCCCTTGGAGGTCTGGTTGACGGCGCGCTGGGGTGCGCACACCCGCAAGGCCGGCCGGACGTGGTGGGTGCCCAACGAACACGACCCGTGGCCGCTGCACGCCGCCGAGGTGGTCGAACTGCGCGACGACCTGCTCGAGGCGAGCGGTGTCGAACCGGCCGGGGAGCGTCTACGCGCCCTGTTCTCGCCGGGCGTCCGCACGCGTTTCGGGCGGCCGTCCGTACTCCGATGATGTGCGGTTTCGGCGATAAGGAGTCCAGGTCGGCGTCGCCGGAACTACACACTTCCGGGCTCGGCATGGCGGATGGCGATGTCGACGAGGTCGCGTGCGGGACCGCGCAGACCACGGTCGCGATCCCACACCGCACGTAGACGCCGCGGCATCGTGATGCCGTCGATCGGCACCGCGACGAGCGTGCCACGACGCAGGTCGTCGGCCACCGACATCGACGACAGGACCGCCGGGCTGTCGGAGCTGAGCATGGCCGCCCGCACCGCCGACACCGACGTGAGTTCGAGCATGGGTTCGGCCGGTTCGTAACCCGCAGCGGCGAGGGACTCGGTGAAGACCACCCGTGTCCCGGACCCGGGCTCGCGTTGCACCAGCGCCGTCCGGGCGAGTTCAGCCGCGGTGACGCTCGCCCGCTGCGCCCACGGATGCCCCTGCGGCACAACCAGGATGAGCTCATCGGTCGCGACCGCACGCTCCTGAAGGTTGGGGAGGTCGCCGGATCCCTCGACGAAACCGACGTCACACGAGCCGTCGACGACGCGGGTGATCACGTCGGCGCTGTTCATCGGGCGGACCCGGATCTTCACGTCGGGGCTCGCGCGACGCAGCGCCACCACCCATTCCGGGACGAGGTACTCGGCGATGGTCATCGACGCCGCGACGGTCAGCTCCGCGTTGCGATGTCCGAGAAGCGAATCGACGCCGACCGAGAGACGCTCGGCCCGTTCGAGCACCGCGCCCGCCCACTCGAGGATCAGGACACCCTCCGCGGTGGGCTCGACACCGGACGGGGATCGCCGGAACACCGCGATCCCGATCTCCCGTTCGGCGCTGTGGACACGAGCGCTCACCGCCTGCTGGCTCATGCCGAGCGCGCGTCCGGCGGCGCTCATGCTGCCGGCCACCGCGACCGCGACAAGGGCGTCGAGGGTGGCGAGTTCGGGGACGTGCGCGGGTACGGCCATCACCGCCGACGCTACAGCCGACACCGAGTGGGTACAACCGTTGTTTGTGTCTCCACAACATCGAGGCATCTACCAGCGGAATCCCGATCCGACGACAGTGAGGACATGACCACGACAGCGCCGCCCAGCTCGATGTCCATCGAGTCCGTCGACGGCACCCGGTGGGCCCGTCTCGCACACATCCAGCCCAACTGGTTCACCACCGTGATGGGCACCGGCATAGTCGCGACCGCCGCAGCAACCCTGCCGGCGCACGTGACGGGGCTGCACACCGTCGCGACGGTCGTCTGGATCCTTGCATCGGTCGCTCTGCTCCTGGTGAGCAGCGCGTTCGCGGCCCACTGGGTACTGCACCGGGACAACGCTCGCGGCTACCTGAACCACACCGTGGTCTCGCACTTCTACGGCGCGCCCGCGATGGCCGCCCTCACAGTCGGCGCAGGCACCCTCCTCTTCGGCAAGGACCTGATCGGTCTGGATGCCGCCGTCTGGATCGATGCGGCGCTCTGGACGATCGGAACCGTCATCGGCGTCGTGGCCGTCGGATTCGTGGCCGTTCGCCTGCTGACACGCGCCGATCGGGGCGGTGAGGCCCTTCCCGCACGGATGATGTCGGTGGTGGCACCCATGGTGTCCGCATCCACCGGCGCTCTGTTGGTGCCCCACATCGCCGGCGCCGACATGCGAACCGCCTTCCTGATGCTCTGCTACGCGATGTTCCTGCTGAGCTTCGTGTTCGGCACTGTCACAGCGTTCTTCGTCTACCGACGAATGATCCGCGTGGGCCTGCCCGCCCGCGCCGCGGTTCCCACCGTGTGGATCCCGCTCGGGATGATCGGCCAGTCGATCACCGCAGCAATCACTCTCGGTACCGCGAGCAGGGGTGAGTTCACCGGATCACACGCATCCGTTGCCACCGATCTGCACACCGCGGGCGTCGCCTACGGGATCTTCGTCGGCATGCTCGGGGTCGTCGCATTCATCGTGTCGGCCACCGTCACCGCTCGGGCGGCACACTCCGGTCTGCCGTTCTCGCTGACCTGGTGGAGCTTCACCTTCCCCGTCGGCACCTGCGTCACCGGTGCGACCGCGCTCGGCACCGCCACCGGGGTCGGCGAGATCCACACCACCGCCGTGGTGCTCTACGTCCTGCTGTTCACCGCCTGGGCGGTCGTCGCGGCCCGCACGGTGGGTGCAGTCCGAAGCGGCGTGCTTCCCGCCGCGGCCTGACGACGAGCCAGGTCAGGGAACGATGGAGTCGACGTATCCGCCGTCCACCCGCACCGCGGCACCGGTGGTGGCCGAGGCGAACGGCGAGCTCAGATAGACGACGAGGTTCGCGATCTCCTCCGGTTCGATCAGCCTCTGCAGCAACGACTGTGGTCGGTGCTTGCGCATGAACTCGCGCTGCGCCTCGTCCCACGGGAGATCCTTGTCGACCAGTTGATAGACGAAGTCCTCGACGCCACCGGTGTGCGTCGGGCCGGCGATCACCGAGTTCACCGTGACGCCGGTGCCCGCAGCTTCCTTCGCGTAGCCCCGCGACACCGCCAGCAGCGCGGTCTTCGACATCCCGTAGTGGATCATCTCCTCGGGGATGACCAGCGCCGAGTCACTGGCGATGTTGGCGATCCGACCGTCGCGCCGCTCCATCATCCCGGGGAGGTACAGACGGATGAGTCGGGCCGCGGACAGGACGTTGATCTCGAAGTAGCGGCGCCACTCGTCGTCGGTGATCTCCAGGGCCGGTGTGGCCCCGAAGATCCCGAGGTTGTTCACCAGGATGTCGACTCCGGGCAGCTGCTCGAACAACGCGTCGGCCGCGTCGGCGTCGCCGAGATCGGCGGGCGCCGCGATCAGTTCGGCGTCGGGGAGCTCGTCCCGCAGAGTGGCGATGGCCGAGTCGACCGAGTCGCCGCTGCGACCGTTGATCGCCACCCGCGCGCCGGCACGAGCGAGACCGGCGGCGATGGCCGCTCCGATGCCCTGTGTGGAGCCGGTGACCAGCGCGGTGCGCCCGGACAGATCGATGTGCATCGCGTTCTCCTGGGATCGACGACGCCGGGAGACATGCCGGCAGACCCACCCTAGGCGGGCAGTTCTCCGCTTACCCCTGCACCCGGCGGCCGGTTCGCCTACTTTGCGAAGCATGCGCCTTCGCCGGGTTGTCACGTCCTGCCTGGCCGCCGTCGTCGTGACCGGATCACTCGGTGCGTGCGGCGGCTCCGACACGAACAACGGCGCGGACTCCGCGACGGCATCGTCGGGCGCGGTGTTCGAGGGCACGTACGCGATGTTCCGGACCACCTCCTCGGTGAATCGGGAACCTCCGACCGGCGCGGACGCCAAGCCGGCGACCTCGACCTGGGTGGTGCAGTCGCGGTGTGACGACGGGACGTGTGTCGCGGTCGCGCGGTCGACAGCGCCGAACGCCTCCTCCGGCCTCGACCTCGACCGTATGGAGTTCGTATTCGGCAACGGTTCCTGGTCGCGGGTCGCGGTACCGCCGGAGCGCACGTGCGTCCTGCCCGGTACGACCGCACCGGTCGACGAGCCGTGGGTGGCCATGGACAGCACGACGGTGACGCCGCGCTCGGGGTCACCGTCCGGCGGCGCCCCCGCCACCCTGTCCGGTCCGACGAGCTCGATCCAGGGCGGTTCGTGTTCCCGCGTGAGCGAGGGCACCGTCACGCTCACCCGCAAGGGCGATCTGCCCGCGGGCACGCCGGACCTCGACGCCGTCTCGGTCCCCGACGCCGCGACCACAGCGGGAAACGGGTTCCGTGGGTCCTATCGACAGAGCACCACGGTCGTGTCGTGGGATCCGCCGTCGCTGATCTCGCGCCCCACGACGCAGACGACCGACATCTCGGCCACGTCCACCTGCACACGCGACGGCAAGCAGTGCGTCGTGGTGATGCTCGACAAACCGTCCACACCCGGCCAGACGGTCGTCGCGTACACCGACAACGGGTTCACCCAGACCGCCACGCTGCCGGAGCGGCAGTGTCCGGGCAGGCCCGATCGATACCGCCCCACCGTCACGTCTCGAACGACGGTCCCCGAGGATGCGTCATCGCCGATCGCGAGGATGGACAGCGAGTCCACACTCACCTGGTCGGGAGCGTGCGCCGGCACTGTCCGGTTTGCCTCGACACTCACCCGCACCGGCGATTGAGGCGCGGGACGCCTGACCCGGCCGGAATATTCGGCTTGCTCACGATGCTGTGGAGAAGCGACACCAGATGACGTCGTCGAACCACAGGAGCAGGGCATATGAAGATCGGAATCATCGGAGCAGGTTTCATCGGCGGATCGCTGACGCGGCGCCTGACGGCCGTGGGGCACGAGGTCGCGGTCGCCAACTCGCGTGACCCCGAGACGCTGGCCGACCTCGCATCGGAGACCGGCGCGACGGCGGTCTGGGCCAAGGACGCGGCCGCCGACGCCGACCTCGTCATCCTCACAATCCCCCAGAAGAACGTCCCCGACCTCGCCGACGACCTGTTCGCGGCACGCAAGCCGGGCGCCCCGATCATCGAGACGAACAACTACTACCCGCAGCAGCGGGACGGCCTCATCGCCGCGATCGAGGACGGGCAGCCCGAGAGCGCCTGGGTCTCCGAGCACATCGGCGCACCGGTCATCAAGGTGTTCAACGGGATCTACTGGAAGCACCTGCTGGAGAAGGGTGTCGACGCCGGCACCGACGGCCGGATCGCACTGCCCATCGCCGGTGACGACGTGGACCACAAGAAGATCGTCTCCGACCTCGTCGATCAGATCGGTTTCGATCCCGTCGACGCCGGGTCGATCACCGATTCATGGCGTCAGCAGCCCGGTACGCCCGTCTACGGCAAGGACTACAACGCCGATAAGGTTCGCGCGGCTCTCGCCGAGGCGAGCAACGAGCGCACCGACGAGTGGCGCGCGAAGCCCTGACCAGGGAGTTCATCGGGACGACCACCCGCTGTCGTCCCATCCGTCGTCGTCGCCGGCGATGACACGATCGGCGCGCGTGGCCGTCGCCGAGACCAGATCGGCGTTGTGTTGATCGACCTCGGCGACCCACGCGCGGGCGTCGTCGGGTGCTTTGCCGAACTCGACGTGCCGCGCGACGAGGCGGTCGGTTCGAGTTCGATCGTCGGTCGTCACGAACCACACGGAATCCATCCGGGCGCGCGCCGCACGCCACTCCGGTTCGTCGAGGAGCAGATAGTTGCCCTCGGTGATCACGAGTCGGGCGGTCGGCGGCACCACCAGCGCCGCGGCCAGCGGCTGTTCGAGTTCGCGCTCGAATCCCGGTGCGTAGAGCGGTGTCTCGGTCTCCTGGCGCGCGCGGGTCAGCAGCGCGGTGTAGCCGGCGGCGTCGAACGTATCCGGCGCGCCTTTGCGGTCGAGGGTGCCCAGCCGCCGGAGCTGAGCATCGCCCAGGTGGAAGCCGTCCATCGGGACGTGGGCCACCCAGCCCGGCCCCCGCAGTTCGTCGATGCGGGCGACGAGCGCCTCGACCAGGGTCGTCTTGCCGGCGCCGGGTGCACCCGCGACACCGAGGATCGCGCGTCGGTGGGTCCCGACCGTCGCGATGGCGTCACGGGCGAGCCGGTCGGCGGAATACATGAACCGAGTTATACCTGCGGTCGGGTGGGCCCCGGGCCGACAAAACGCCTTCTGTACCGTTGAAAACGATCATCTCCGACCGTTCGACGCGAAGGAAGGATCTTTATGTCGCAGCCCACAAAGCTGCCGAAGAACCCGGACAAGGGCTACGTCGCCCTGCTGGGTTGGAGTCTCGCCGCGGTGGAAGCCCTCGAGAACTTCGATCGCCGATACCTCGTCGTCGCCCCCGAATGGGCCGAGGAGTACTGCACCGCGAACGACATCCCGTTCCTGCCGTGGAACTTCGAACGGCTCAACGACCGTTCGTTGGAGATCGCGGAGACGTTGCGCGACAAGGGCGTCGATGTCGCGATCCCGCTGTACGAGGAAACCGTCGAGTGGGCGGGCGCCATCAACTCGGTACTGCTGGACAACCCGCGGTTGTTCGGACAGGCGATGTTGTTGCGCGACAAGGCCTTGATGAAGCGGCGCGCCCAGCTGGGCGGCATCCGCGTCGGCATCTTCGAGGAGGCGCACGACCGCGAGGACGTCATCCGGTTCCTGCGGCGCGTCAACCAGACGCTGCTCAAGCTCGACGGCGATCCGAACGACCCGATCCACCTCAAGGCGTTCGACAAGGCCGGCTGCCTCGGGCACCGCGTCATCCGCACCCCCGACGAGGTCGACTCCATCCCGGAGGAAGAGTTCCCGGTGCTGATGGAGTCACATCTCGACGGCTGGGAGTTCGCCGTCGAGGCGTGGATCCACAACGGAAAGATCAAGTTCCTCAACATCTCCGAGTACGTGACGCTCGGGTACTCGGTGTTCGTCCCGGCGACGCCGGAACTGGAGAAGTACCGTCCGGCGATCACCGAGCAGATCGAGAAGCTCATCAAGACCTTCGACATCGAGTTCGGTTTCGTGCATCCCGAGTACTTCGTCACCAGCGACGGCGAGATGTACTTCGGTGAGGTGGCGTACCGGCCGCCGGGCTTCAAGGTGTTCGAACTCCTCGAGCGCGCCTACGGCTTCAACGCCTACCAGGGGCTCGCGCTGGCCTTCGACCCGAAGACCACCGAAGAGGAGATCGACGCGTTCTTCCCGCGCGAGGTCGTCGACGCCGCCGGTGTCGCAGGGTGTTTCGGTGTCTACCCGCGTCGCCGCGTGGTCAGCAACCTCGAGATCCCCGAGGTCACCCTCGACGACGACTACTACGAGACCAACGACCTCGCCCCGCCGCTGGAGGAGACCGTGACCAAGCGGACCGCCTTCGGGACGCACTGGGGTCTGTTGTACTTCTTCGGTGAGGACCCGTATCGGATGCGGGACCTGCTCAAACAACAGGAAGAACTGGACTTCTACGTGTGAAGCAGGAACTCGGGAACGACCTGACCGGACCGACGCAGACGATGGATGCCTCCTCGACAGAGGGGGATCCCACGCCTGCGCAGGATCCGGCTCTCACGTCGCGGCTCGCGCAGCTCGACCATGCGACCGCCGCACTGCGTGACGCGCCGAGCTTCACCAAGAACTCCAAGGTGCGGCGCGTTCTCGACTCCCTGCACCGTGTGCTGGCACAGAAGGGCGGGTGCGCGGCGATCCGGGAACGCGCGGCCGAACTCGACGGTGCCGGGTTGTTCGAGGGCACCGACTGGTCGCAGCCCGACATCCTCGTCCCGGGCTTCGTCGGGCCGAGCCTGCGCAGCGGCCAGAACGACACCGTCGTGCTCGAGGCGACCAGCGAACTGCGGTTGGTGGCCATCGCCGCCGGCGAGTTCACCCACCCGTCGATCTCCGCGGACGACGCGCGGCGGTTCCTGTCGCAGGTTCTCGCGATGAACCTCGAGGTGTTGTTCACGCCGCCGTCGGAGTCCGAGCGGGTTCGTCTGGGCCGCACGGCGTATCTGATCCGCGACCTGTTCGCGTACGTGGCCGAGCAGATCGGTTACGACAGCGTCCTCGACGAACTCGTCGAGGAGATCTGGCGCATCCTGCGGCAGCGCCCGATCCAGGTCGAGCAGGTGACCTCGATGGTCACCCGCATCGCGATCTACCGCGACGACCCGAGCGTCGATCTGGGCAACTCCGGTCAGGGCCTCGACCGCCTGATCACCGCCCTGTTCGGGACCACCGACTCCTGTCGCGAGGACCCCGGCGTGGACGTCTACCGGTCACGCCTGGAGAACATGGACGCCGGTGCCCTGCAGTTCGAGGCCGGTGGCTTCGCGCGCGCGATGCACGATACCGGGCTGGTCTCGCCGTACCACGCGACGCTGGTGCGGTTCCTCGTGGAGAACAACTCCTACGGGCTGCCCGAGGCCCTCGGTTTGTCCGAGACCGGCCGGATCTCGTTGCAGCGCTATCCCGAGCTGGTCCACCGCCTCGTTCTCGAGGCCGTGCATCCCGAGACCGCGCAGTGCCTCTACGGGCTCGCACTGCTGCTCGACCGCGGCATCCTGCACCAGCCGCCGATCGTGCCGTCGCTGTGGCGTCAGATCGCACTGAAGCTCTCCCCCGCCGTCCGCGAGCGGATGACGTTGGCGTTCGGGCCCTCCCCCGACCCCGCGTCCCGGCTGCTCGGCGGGCTGCTGTCCATGCTCGGTCAGCCGCTGGGCGTCGGACAGGGTGACAACCCGACCTGCCAGTCGGCGCGGGCGTTGTCGATGTGGGCCTACAACGACCCGGACTACCTGCTGCAGATGGTGGTCTGGGCGGCGCGCGACGACGAGATCGTCATGCACTTCGAGGGTCAGCCGTTGTCGTCGACCGACAGTGTCGGCGGTGTCGCGACCAGCGACCCCATCGACCTCGACCCGGTGTCGCTGCTGCTGGTCCCGCACCTCGACCGGATCTACGCCGAGATGGTCCGGCGGTGTGCCGGACGGCCGGGTGATCCGCATCGCTGGGTCAACCCCGAGTTCCACGGCTGGTGGGCCGCACGCGAATTCCACATCGACGTCGATGTGGAGACCGGCAACCTGATCGATCTCGACGATTTCCTACGACAGTTCCACGCGTCGTACCACCCGGCGTACAACGGGGATCAGCCGTTGATCCACCCGCAGCCCGCCGGTGTCGCCGTGACCGACAGCGCAGCCCGCTACGTCGGCTGGCACGCGATCACGATCCTGCGCGTCGCCGCCGACCCCGACGGCGTGATGCGGGTCTACTTCTTCAACCCCAACAACGACAGTGGCCAGGACTGGGGCGACGGCGTCGTCGTCGGCACCGCGGGCAACGGCGAACGGGCCGGCGAGGGATCGCTGCCGTTCGACCAGTTCGCGTCGCGGCTCTACATCTTCCACGCCGACCCGCTGGAGAACGGCGAGCCCGAGAACGTGCCCGCCGAGGACATCGACCGCATCATCGGGTTCATCGAACGTAGTTGGGGCGCCGACCGGATGCCCGCGGACACCGTCACCGCCGAGGGGTCAGGGGACTCGAACCCCTGACCCCGCCCCGCCAGGTGGGCACGTACGGCCACCAGGTGGGCACAAAAGCCCGCCAGTTGGGCACGTACCGCCGCCAGTTGGGCAGTGACGGCGGGGCAGGCATGCTGGTGACATGAAGTTTGTCGAGATGGACTCCGTCACCGCACCCGCCTCGTCCGTGATCCTCGGCCTCATGCGGATCGAGCCGCTCGACGACGAACAGATCCGGACCCTCGTCGGGACCGCGATGGATTCCGGCGTCACCGTCTTCGATCACGCCGACATCTACGGCAGCGAACGGCACGCCTGCGAGCGGAGATTCGGCGCTGCGGTGTCGTTCACGGCGTCGCAGCGCGAGCGGGTGATGCTGCAGAGCAAGGTCGGTATCCGCGACGGGTTCTACGACTTCTCCACCCGGCACATCCTCGACACGGTCGACGAGTCGTTGGACGCGCTGCGCACCGACCACCTGGACCTGTTGCTGCTGCACCGCCCGGACACGTTGGTCGAGCCGGCCGAGGTCGCCGCCGCCTTCGACGCGTTGCAGTCGGCGGGCAAGGTGCGTGCGTTCGGCGTCTCCAATCACACCCCCGGGCAGATCGAGCTGCTCAAGACCGCGGTGACGCAGCCGCTGGTGGCGAATCAGGTGCAGCTGAGCATCACCCATGCACCTCTCGTCGCCGCGGGTGTGGCGGCGAACATCGGCGGCCTCGACCAGTCCGTGAGCCGCGACAACGGGCTCCTGGACTACTCGCGTGTTCACGGGATGACGCTGCAGGCGTGGTCACCGTTCCAGAAGGGCACCTCCGACGGCGTCTTCTTCGGCGACCGCGAGAACTATGCGGAACTCAACGACGTGCTCGACGAGCTCGCGTCCGAGTACGGCTTCACCCCGACGGGCATCGCGACGGCCTGGATCACGCGGCACCCCGCCGGAATCCAGGTGGTGCTCGGCACGACGAACCCTTCTCGCGTGGCCGATGCCGCCGCCGGCTCGGACGTGGATCTCACCCGCGAGCAGTGGTACCGGATCTTCCGCGCCGCCGGGCACACGCTGCCCTGACCCGGTTCAGCGCACCGGAGCAACAGCAGCGGCGATGACGAGTTCGGCCGCCGCGTCGACACGGGTGCGCTGCGCGGTCACCAGCCCGTCCTGGCACAGTCCACGCAGCCCGGAGACCACCAGCGTGGCGCGGACTCTCGCATCGGCACGCGGATGCCCGAGTGCGACCAACGCCGCGGCGATCGGGCCCAGCATCACCTCTACCGTCATGCGCGCGTACTGCTGGTAGGTGTCGGGGTCGGTGCTGGCCAGGCTCAGCACCT
Source organism: Williamsia maris (assembly GCF_024171815.1). Taxonomy (GTDB): domain Bacteria; phylum Actinomycetota; class Actinomycetes; order Mycobacteriales; family Mycobacteriaceae; genus Williamsia_A; species Williamsia_A maris. The sequence continues at coordinate 221,890 of NZ_JAMTCJ010000002.1, forward strand.
GCAGCATCATCTTGACGCTGCGGCGCTGCTCGCCCCGGGTGATCGCACGCCACAGCGTTCTCCCTGCGGCGACGAACTCCTCCTCGGTGGTGACATCGGCGAAGATCTCGCCGGCGTCGGGTCGGGCCGCGTCCAACGCCTGCGACAGCAGGCCGCCGCGATCGCCGAAGTAGTACAACAGCATTCGCTTGCTCGTGCCCAACGCCTCGGCCATCGGCGCCAACGACAGGTCGCTGACACCGTTGTCCTCCAGATAGCCCACCACCGCGCGGAGGAGTTCGGCGCGCTTGTCCAGATCGGGCATTCGAGGCATTGCTTGAATGTATCGATCGGTACGCCTACGGTCAATGGTGTGCCGATCGGTACAGATATGCATCCAGGAGGAGGTCGGATCGTGAATCGGGATCGAACACTCCGCGTGGCGGTCGTGGGAGCCGGCATCGGAGGACTGAGCGCCGCCATCGCGCTGCGTGCCGAAGGGATCGACGCCGTCGTCTACGAGCAGGCATCAGAGCTCACGGCGTTGGGCGCCGGGGTCTCCATCGCCACCAACGGCTCTCGGATCCTGACCCGACTCGGGCTCGGGGAGCAGCTCCGCGCGGTCGCAGGCAGGTTCACGCAGTATGCGTTCCGCACCTGGCAGGGCGATCCGATCGCCGGCGAGCCGTCCGAGTTGTCCTTCGGCGATCCCGCGCACACCCTGTTCCTGCATCGCGGCGAGTTCCAACAGGTGCTCTCCGACGCACTCCCGACCGATGCGCTTCGGCTGGGCCACAAGGTCGTCGCAGTCACCGAACACGACAGCGGCGTGACGGTGGAGTTCGCCGACGGCAGCATCGTCGAGGCCGATCTGGTGATCGGCGCCGACGGTATCCACTCCCGGCTGCAGGGGCTGGTGGGCACGCCTGCAGAGCCGGTCAGTGAGGGCGTCATGGCCTACCGGGGACTCATCCCCACCGAGCGTGTCGAGCACATCGTCGACATGAGCATGTGCGCGATGTGGCTCGGACCGCAGCGCAGCTTCCTGGCCTACCCCGTCTCGGCCGGCTCGCTGCTGAACGTGGTGGCCTTCGCGCCGACCAACCTCGACGTCGTCGAGTCGTGGACGGCCCCCGGCGACGTCGACGAACTCGCCGCCTCCTACGCCGGGTGGGATCAGCGGGTCCTCGACATCATCGCCACGATGGACACCACGTTCCGCTGGGGCATCTACGACCGCGAGCCCCTCGACCGGTGGTCGACCGATCGCGTCGCACTCCTGGGCGACTCCGCGCACGCGGTGACGCCGCATCTGGGTCAGGGCGCGAATCAGGCCATCGAGGACGCCGCCACGCTCGCCGTGGTCCTGCGCGATTGCGCCGCAGACGACATCCCGGCGCGGTTGCGGGTCTATGAGGGTCTGCGCCGCGACCGCACCACACTGGTCCGCGACAGCGCCCGTGAGGCGGGTCGTACCTACCGCTCCACCGAACTCTCGGCCCTCGATCAGGCCGAGCGGATCGGCGCGATCGTGGCCGGCATCGACATCAACACCCACGACGCCGAACGTGTCGCCGAGCGGGCGATGGCCGCCGCGCCGTAGCCATCGTCGAACGAACGCGCGTCTGCCGTTCTGACGCAGCCGTACAACAGAGAAGTCCCGCCGCAGATGCGGCGGGACTTCGTTGTGCGCCCGAAGGGATTCGAACCCCTAACCTCCTGATCCGTAGTCAGGTGCTCTATCCGTTGAGCTACGGGCGCGTGGTCGTGCGTGTTCAGTTGTACGGCCGCTGGTGCCGTGGCGGAGGCGAGAGGATTTGAACCTCCGGTCCCGTTTTAGCGGGACAATTCATTAGCAGTGAATCCCATTCGGCCGCTCTGGCACGCCTCCAGCGGAGTCCTTACGAACTGCCGAGAGCAAAGGTTACACAGCGTGCGTCGCACGGAGCAAACCGGTTGGTAACCCGCAGGACACCCGCCTAGATTTGACGGTGTGACACCGCGCATCCGACCCGATCTGGCCACCCTCCCCGCCTATGTTCCCGGCAAGACGTTTCCGGGCGCGGTGAAGCTGGCGAGCAACGAGGTCACCTTCGGTCCCCTGCCCAGCGTCGCCGCCGCGATCGCCGACGCCGCGGCCGGCCTCAACCGCTACCCCGACAACGCCATGGTGGCGCTCACCGAGGCGTTGGCCAAGCGACTCGGCGTCACCCCGGACAACATCCAGACCGGCTGCGGGTCGGTGAGTCTGTGTCAGAACCTGATCGCGATCACCAGCGCGCCCGGTGACGAGGTCCTGTTCGGATGGCGGTCGTTCGAGACCTACCCGCTCGCGACCCGCGTGGTGGGTGCGACGCCGGTCCAGATCCCGTTGACCGGCGACCACACCTACGACCTGCCCGCGATGGCCGACGCGATCACCGAGCGGACGCGCCTGATCTTCGTCTGCAACCCGAACAACCCCACCGGGACCGTCGTCGACGCCGACGACCTCATCGCGTTCCTCGACCGCGTGCCGCCCGAGGTCGTCGTCGCCCTCGACGAGGCCTACATCGAGTACCTGCGCCCGTCGGCCGAGCAGCGCTACGACGCGATCGAACTGCATCGCCGCTACCGGAACCTCGTCGTGCTGCGGACGTTCTCCAAGGCCTATGGGCTGGCCGGTCTGCGGGTCGGGTACGCGATCGCCGACCCGACCGTCATCGAGGCCCTGCGCAAGGTCCACGTCCCCTTCAGCGTCAACACCCTCGCCCAAGCCGCCGCGGTCGCATGTCTCGCCGCCGACGCGGAGCTGCTCGCGCGGACCGAGGCGATCGTGGCCGAACGCGCCCGGGTCTCCGCCCGCCTGACCGAGCTGGGCTACCGGGTGCCGGAATCGCAGGCCAACTTCGTGTGGATCGACCTCGGGGCCGATGCCCTCGACTTCGCCGCCGCGGGGATCGAGCACAAGGTGGTCATCCGACCGTTCGCAGGCGACGGTGTCCGCGTGACGGTCACCGAGCCCGCCGAGAACGACGTCTTCCTCGCGTTCGCCGAGCGCTGGGTCTCCGATGTGAAGGCGGGCGGGCATCGCTGAGGCGATGGGTTTCAGCGAGTGCGCCCGCACCCGGGGATGCAACATGTTCCCGCACTACATGGAGGTCGCGGGGTGGCTTGCCCTGGCCGCGGTCGTGCTCGCCTGGGTCGCCATGGCCGCCTTCGTCACGATCGACCTGATGACGCGTTCGACCGCGTCGACCAGAACCCGGTGGCGCGCCGTCGCGATCATCTGGCTGCTGCCGGTCGTCGGGGTCATCGCGTACCTCGTGGCCACCCGACGCTCACGCCGCCGGGCCTGAGGCCTCACTCCGAGGCGTCGACGACGACCACGATCTTGCCCGACACCGCACCCTGCGCCGCCCGGGTGTGGACGTCGGCCAACTCGGTCAGCGAAACCCGTTCGGCGACATCCACGGTCAGCTCACCGCGGTCGACGCGGGCAGCGAGTTCGGCCAACTGCTCTTCGTCGCTGCGCACGTAGAGGTCGATGCCCCGGACGCCTCGATCCGCATCCGACGGTGCCGGCATCCAGACCGTCGTGTTGACCACGACGCCACCCTCTCCGACGAGCTCGGCCAGGGCAGCGAACCGGTCGGGATCGATCGACGCGAGGTTGAGCAGGACGTCGACCGGTTGCGTCACCGCGTCGACCACATCGGTGGTGGTGTGGTCGACGATCTCGTCAGGACCGGCCGCCTCGACGCGCGCCCGGCTCTTCGGACCGGCGGTCGCGATGACGTGGGCACCCGCCGATTTCGCCAGCTGCACCGCGTAGCCACCCACCGCGCCACCGGCGCCGTTGATCAGGATCCGTTGTCCCGACTGCAGATCCGCGTGGTCGAAGAGCGCCTGCCAGGCGGTGAGCCCGACAACCGGCAGGGCAGCGGCGTCGGCGAGTGGGATCGTCGTGGGCGCCGACGCGAGGATCTCAGCCGGCGCGAGGACGAACTCTGCGGCCGCACCGTCGTCGACGAACGGTAGGAACCCGACGACATGGTCACCGACCGCGAGGTCGTCGACCCCGTCGCCGAGGGCATCGACCGTCCCCGCGACATCCACGCCCGGGATGTGGGGAAGCGCCAGGGGCATCGGGTCCTGCATGAACCCGGCGCGGATGTTGCCGTCGACGCTGTTGAAGGCGGTACCGGCGACCCGGATCCGGACCTGACCGGCACCCGGTTCCGGCCGCTCGACCTCCTCCTCGCGAAGCACCTCGGGACCGCCGTACTCGTGGAATCGCACTGCTCTCATCGTCGTACCTCTCCTGAGTCCAATGTACTTCGAGTTCGAAGCACATTGCCGAACGTAGCAGTGCTTCACATTCGAAGCAAGTGCTTCGAATGTGAATCACTGGATAGAGTTGCGGTATGACCGATGCACACCAGCCCCTCGACGCGGCGCAGTTGAACGCCTACTTCGCCCTCATGGATGTCGCCGGACTACTCCGGCACGCGGTCGAGCAGCAGCTGCGGGAGGCCGGCGACCTGAGCTACGTGCAGTTCCAACTGCTGGCGCGACTCGGCCTGGACTCACCGACCGGCAGCGAACGCATGACCGACCTCGCCGACGGCGTCGTCTACAGCCGCAGCGGCTTGACCTATCAGGCCGGTCTGCTCGAGAAGGCGGGACTCATCACCCGCGCACCGTCGGTGGACGACGAGCGCGGTGTCACGGTCTCCGTCACCGATGCGGGGCGGGCGGTGCTGGCAACGGTGCTGCCCGGCCACACAGATGTCGTCCGCAAGCAGCTCTTCGCGACCCTGTCCCGCGAGGACGCCGGGGTGCTCGCGGACCTGCTGTCGCCCGTACGCGAGCACATGCGTTCCGCACCGCCCCGATCCGCCCGGCGACGCTGACCTGCTACAGACCCCGGGAGATCGTCGGCCACAGCAGCGGCAGGTCGCGGGACCAGTAGGCCCAGCTGTGGGTGCCGATGAGCGGGAAGCTGACGTCGGCGGCGACACCGTTGGCGCGCAGCGTGAGCGCGAACTCCAGCGAGCAGCGGTAGGCACCCGACTCCAGTCCGGACGCGGCCAGGAGCGTGGCCGGGCGCGACATCCCCGGGTCGAGCGGCGTCGTGAAGTCCAACGGCCCGATGGCGCCGGAGCCGGCGGAGATGTAGAGGTTCTTGCCGCGGAGCTTGTCGAGATGCAGGCTCGGGTCGTGCGCGGCCCAGTCGGGGCCGCCGACCCGTCCCCACATGTTGTCTGCGTCGCCGCCCTCCTTCGCCACGGTCGCCCGCACGTAGGCCTCGTTGAGCAGACCGCTGACCGGCGGGCAGCCGCTGAGCGAGGCCGCGCCGGTGTAGAGGTTCGGGTGGCGGAACGTCAGCGCCAACGCGGCCTGGCCGCCCATCGACAGTCCGACGATCGCGTTGCGGCCGTTGCCGTTGTAGGTGCTGTCGATCAGCGGTGGCAACTCCTCGGTGAGGAACGTCTCCCACTGCGGCATCCCGACCTTGGGATCCCTCTTCTGCCAGTTGGTGTAGAACGACCCGGCCCCGCCCGACGGCAGGACGACGTTGACGTTCTTGTCGGTGAAGAACTTCGCGGCGTTGCCCTTGGTGAGCCAGTCGCTGACCTGACCGGTCGCGCCCGCGCCGTCGAGCATGTAGACCGTCGACCGGCTCACGTTCGTGTCGCGGGGCAGCAGCACCGAGACCGTGACCTTGCCGCGCATGGCCGGCGAATCGACCGTGACGTCGAGGTGCCTGCTGTTGACCTTCACGACCTTGTCGAGCTTCGCGACCGCGGGCGGCGCGGGGGCAGCCGTGGCCTGGGGGGCGACGGTGACAGCCGAGGCGACGATCCCGATCGCGAGCAAGGACGGGATCACCCGTCGACGAGCGGATCGGCGACGCGACCGCGTGACGAAGCCGGGGCGAGCTCTCACACGAGAGTTCAGCATGTCTAAATACCCCCAGCATTCAGCAAACTTTGCGGACTCTGTCCAGAGTACCGAGACGCGGCGACCGAACCCCCGACCAAATCAGGCAACGTGAGCCTCGGCTGCGTAACGATTGAGCCACCGACGAGCAACGGAGAACCCCGCGTGACCACCGATGACGGCTTTGCGTTCAGTGCCCATGTCCCCGTCCGCTGGTCGGACATGGACGCCTTCGGGCACATCAACCACGCCCGGATGGTCACCCTGATGGAGGAAGCGCGGATCCAGTGGCTGCTCAGCGCGGGCGAGGAGTACCAGCCCCTGATCACCAGCGCGATGATCGTCAACGTCGCCATCCGCTACCAGGCGCAGCTGCGCCACTCCGACACCCCGTTGCACGTCGGGATGTGGGTCAGCGCGTTCCGGTCGGTCGACTTCACCATCTCCTACGAGATCCGCGGCGCGCAGGCACCCGCCGACTCGAAGCCGGCCTGCGTCGCGACCACACAGATGGCCGTCGTCGACATCGAGAAGCACACCCTGCGCCGCCTCTCCCCCGACGAGAAGGCCCATCTCGCCGCCTGGTCACGCAGCTGAGCGGACTTGTCCGTCACAGTCGCGTGGCGTTGATCCCGCCGTCGACGTAGAGGGTGATGCCGTGGATCTTCGACGCCTCGTCGGAGACCAGGAACAGCACGCCGTCGGCGATGTCCTGCGGATCGACGACCGTGCCCGCGGGCGTGGACGCGGTCATGGCGTCGAGGATCGGGCGTGCACTCTCGTTACCGGGTGTCAACGTGACGCCGGGCGCGACCGAGTTCACCCGGACCCCGCTCGGCCCGAATTCCGCGGCCCAGCTCCGGGTCAGCTGCTCGTCGGCCGCCTTGGTCGCGGTGTACATGGCGGCGAACGGGCTGCCCACCGCGGCCATCCACGATCCGATGGTGACGATCGCGCCCATGCCCCGCTGCGCCATCACAGGGGCGAGTTCGCCGACGAGCACGTGGGGTGCGCGGACGTTCACCGCCAGCATCGCGTCGAGGTCGGAGTCGGCCAGATCCACGGTCGCGGTGGCCGGGTAGATGCCGGCGCTGTTGACGAGGATGTCGACGGACCCGCCGAGTTCCGAGGCCGCGGCGGCGGCGAACGACCGGATGTCGGTGTAGCTGCCGGCGAGGTCCACCGGCACGAACGCCGCCGTACCGCCGGTCTCACGGATCCGGGCGACTACGGCGTGCCCGCGGTCGGGGTCGCGGCCGCTGACGACGACGCTCGCGCCGTGGGCGGCGAGGGTGACGGCGATGGCCTCGCCGATCCCACTGGTCGATCCGGTGACGACGGCCGTTCGGCCGGCGAGTCTCTGTGTGCTGGAAGTTGTCATGACCTTTGTCTATGCGGGTCGTCGATCGGCAACCAGGAGAGGATCAACCTAGGTCTGTCATGACCAGGCTTGTGGTCGGCGACGCGGCTAGCCTGGCGTCATGGGTCAGGACCGCACCGCGCTGAGCGCTTTTCTGCGGGATCGACGTGACCGCCTCACGCCCGCGTCGGTGGGGTTGACGGAATACGGGCGACGTCGGGTGCCGGGTCTGCGTCGCGAGGAGTTGGCCCAGCTCGCCGGCGTCAGTCCCGACTACTACAGCAAGCTCGAGCAGGGTCGGCAGGCGAACGTCTCGCCGGAGGTACTGAGAGCTCTTGCTCGGGCGTTGCGGCTCGACGCGGTCGAATCCGCGTACCTGTACGATCTCGCCGCGCCGTCGACGGCACCGGATCCGGTTGCGCAGGCGCCTGATCCGGGGTTGCTGCAGGTGATGCAGGCGCTCGACCACGTCCCCGTCATCCTCCTCGGACGGGCGGGCGAGATCCTTGCCAGCAACGCCCTCATCCGCGCGGTGCTGAGTCTGCCCATGGAGACCGGGGCGTCGCTGCACCACTATCTGTTCCGCGATCCGATCGCGCGGGAGCGGATCGTGAACTGGTCGCAGTTCGCGTCGGCTGCGGTGGCCGGATTACGTCGTGATGCCGCCCGCCGACCGCATGATCCGGTACTGGCCGCGCTGATCGAGGAACTGCGCGTGTCCGAACCGCAGTTCGCGCAGTGGTGGGACGACCACGAGGTCCTGGAGTTCGAGCGCACGATCAAGGTCATCCAGCACCCGTCGGCGGGGACGATGCAGTTCGGCATCGAGTTCCTCTGCACCCCCGGCAATCCCGACCAGAGCCTCATCGTCTACACCGTGGAGCCCGATTCGACGACGGCCCGGGTGCTGCCGATCCTCGCGAGCTGGGATCCGGATTCGACCATCTCGGTCTGATCCCACGGTCGGCCCGACTGGCCATCTCGGACGAACCCGTCAAACGACCGTCGGGATTGCCCGACCCCGACTACTGTCAGCAAACTCTCAGCCGCACAGCGTCTTTGACGATGCACACTGGTCCTCGTGCCTCCGATGTCACAGCCCGCGGGCTGGTCTCAACACCAGGGTGTGTCGTTGTTGGACGGGTGGTTCCCGCTCACCGTGCAGATCGTCGCCGTGGTGTTGCTCGTCGTCGCGATCGGATGGCGGACGCGGCGCTGGCGCCTGATCTGGCTGCCTGCGTCGGTTGCCGTCGCCGTCATCGGCGCGTTCCTCGTGCACCTCTACTTCGACTCGCAGGGACTGGCCACCGATCCCGCGCCGCGCAGCCTGTGGATCTGGGTCGGCGTGACCGCGGGCGCGCTGGGGGTGGTCGTGTTCGGCTGGCGCAGCGCCCGGTGGTGGCGACGAGGGGTCGCCATCGCAGTTGTACCGATCGCGTTGCTGGCCACCGGGATCGTGCTCAACCAGTGGGTCGGTTACTTCCCGACTGTGTCGGCCGCATGGGGTGAGATCACCTCGGGCCCACTGCCCGACCAGGTGTCGGCCGACCATCTCGCATCGATGCGGAACACCACCCGGACGACCGGCGCCCTGGTGTCGGTGACGACCCCGGACACCTCGAGTCACTTCGCCCATCGCACCGAGTACGTCTATCTGCCGCCGACGTGGTTCGCCGGTGCCACCCCGCCGAGGCTGCCGGTCGTGATGATGATCGCCGGCGAGTTCAACACCCCGGCCGACTGGATCCGCACCGGCGACGCCATCCACACCGTCGACTCCTACGCTGCCGCCCATCACGGCTCGGCACCGGTGATGGTCTTCGTCGACGCGGGCGGGTCGTTCAACAACGACACCGAATGCGTCAACGGGTCGCGCGGCAACGTCGCCGATCACCTGACCGACGAGGTCCGCCCGTACGTGATCTCGCATTTCCACACGTCGTCGGCCGCGGCGAACTGGGGCATCGTCGGGTGGTCGATGGGCGGCACGTGCTCGGTCGACCTCACCGTCATGCACCCCGACCTGTTCTCGAGCTACGTCGACATCGCCGGCGACGCCGCACCCACGGCGGGTACCACCGCGCAGACCCTGTCGCGCCTGTACGGCGGGAACGCCGCCACGGCAGCGTCGTTCGATCCGGCCACCGTCATGCATAAACACGGCCCATACCAGGGGATCTCGGCCTGGTACGACGACACCGGCGGCAATCCGCAGGGCAGTCGTCGTCCCGGCGGCGCGGGTGGCGGTGGAGGCGGCCACCGCTGGAAGCATTCGGCGCAGAGCAGTGGCACCGGTCTCGGTGGTCGCGGCGAAGGACCCGACACCGACGATCAGGGTCAGGCGGCGCAGACGCTGTGCGCGGAGAACAAGACCGTCGGCATCGCCTGCCAGATACACACCCAGCCGGGTAAGCACTCGTGGCAGTTCGCGACGTCGGCGTTGTCGGTGTCGCTGCCGTGGTTGGCCTCGACCATCAGGGTCCCCGGTGCCTGACCGCCAGTTGGGCACGTAATCACCGCGGTTGGGCACGTAGCGACGCCGGTTGGGCACGTAATTGGATCCACTGGGCACACGATGTCGACCGCACGCGGAATGGTGCCCAGACAACGAGGTTTGGTGCCCAACTGCGGCAGTTACGTGCCCAACTGGCGGGTTATTCGGGGAGGCGTCGACTGCGCAGGGTGGCGTCGCCGGTGGACAGGCGGGCGATGTTGCCCTGCAGAACATCCCGGTAGATCCGCAACTGGTCCTCACCGGCACGGACCTGCTCGGTGAGCCGCTTGGTGTTGTCGGCGGAGATCTCCCGCTCGCCCGACCGCGCGACCAACCGGTCGATGCGGTCGTCGATCGTTGCCGTGTGGGCGAATTCGGCGATGACCCGGAGTTCGATGGCGGCCGACTCGACCACCTCGGCCACCGACGCCAACGCGGCCACCCGGTCGATCAGTTCGGTCCACACCGGACGGAGCGAACTCTCCCGGCTCGCGATGTGGTCACTGAGGTCGGCGTCGAAACCGGCAGCGCGACGGCTGTTGTCGAGATCGACGCGGATGGTCCGCAACGCGATCACGTCGGCAGCGATGTCGGCGAGTTCGGCGTTGAGGTCGACGGCGGTGCGTTGGATGTCGAAGTGGTCGGAATGCCATGCGGGACAACGCACGATCCGGTCGTAGAACGATCCCGCGGCGAACAGGATGGTCTCATACCCGTCGACGAACTTCGCGTCGCCGTTGGGAGACGGCGCCTCGAGGTCACCGAGGATCTCGCTGACCCACCGGTTCCCCTTGTCGAGCCCTGCCTTCGTGGCCGCGGCACCGACCGCACCCGCGACGCGGTCGATGGCCGCGCTGCCGGCGCGGCGGACGTATCCGCCGGAGTTGACGTTGGGCGTCGGCGTGTAGGTCAGCCCGACGAACAGGCGCTCGCGGTCGATCAACTCGAGGTGCACGCCCTCGCGGCGCTCACGTCGGATACCGCGGATGCTGGTGGCGAAGATCCCCTTGCCGGTGATCACGTTCTTCCGGGCGTCGTCGAGCCGCCGGGTCATGGTGTTGCGGCGGGAGCGGATGACCGGGGACACCATCGACGGCAACATCGGGTTCGCGAGCTGCGCCTCGATCGCCCCGATGCTGCGCTGGAGCCGTCGGAGTCCGCCGAATCCCCCGGGACCGCTGATCGACGTCGATGTCGGGACGGGCAGCCCCGCCGACATCCGGCGGATCACGATCTGACGGGCCGCAGCCGACAGGTGCCCGGTCGCGATGACCACCGCGGCGTCGTCGGACAGTTCCGGTTGCACGCCCGGGATCACCGACTTCTCGCACCACCGACCGATTTCGGACGGCGTCATGGGGTCGGGCAGTCGCGCTCCGGGGTGGGGGAAACCGGGGTCGGTCATGGGATCGATGGTACGGATTCGGGTTTCGGAGCGGTGGTCCGCGGACGCCAGAACACCGCGGTCAGACGGTGCAGCAGCCACGCCACGGGGATGCTCAGCACACTGGTGACGATGAGCACGCCGACCATCGACCCGGTGAAGATCGTGTACCCGAGCAGGTCCATCACCAGTTCGACGACCATCAGGTGGACGAGGAAGAACTCGTAGGAGATCTCGCCGAGCCAGACCATCGGACGCGATCCCATCAGTCGGTCCCACCAGGATCCGGCCGGTCCGAGCACCAGCGGTGCGATCAGCCCCAGCGCCACCACCAGGTAGAGCAGCAGCTTGATGACGGTGGCCGAACCCGACAGCGGCGTGATCGTCGGCTCCCCCGCGATCGAGGTGCAGCTGACCTGGAACGCCAGCACGGCGATCAGCACCGACAGCAACGGGTTGATGCGCAGCCGCGTCTGCGCGAGCGCGGCCAGCAGCATGCCGCCGACGAACCAGGTGAGGAACGCCGGGGGCCACAACCGTGCGGTCGGGTCGAGCCCGTCGCCGGTGTGGGTGACGATCGCCCACAGCGGCGACACCGAGCCCAGGACCACCAGCGAGATGACGACGAGGTCCAGCCGCCACCGACCGCGACACACCGCGCTGACGATGAGCCATCCCGCGATGGGCAGCACCACGTAGAAGCCGACCTCGGCCGCGAGACTCCACATCTGGGTGAGCCCCGAGTGCAGGTGGCCGTACCCGTAGATCTGCGTCAACGTCAGGTTGCGCAGCAGCCCCGACCACCCCTGCCCCAGGTCGGAGGTGTCGGTGCGCCACCACGCGAAGATCGCGTAGACCGCGAGCACCGTCACCCAGTAGGCGGGCAGGATACGTCGCGCCCGGTGCTCGGCGTATCGCCGCACCGACGGGCGGCGGGTGCCTGCGGCCAACGACGCCATCCACGGTTTGAACAGCAGGTACCCCGACAGGACGAAGAAGATCGCGACCCCGATCTCCAGGCGGGCGAAGAATCGGCCCGCGAGATCGTCGGTGTAGTTGCCCGTCCAGAACGCGGCGTGCGTCGCGCACACCAGAAAGGCTGCGAGCGTTCGGATCCCGGTCAGCGAGTCGACGCGTCCGGTCGGTCGGCCCGGGGTGGGGGCCGGCCGACTGTCCTCGATGTTCAGGAGGCGCCCGGTGCGGCGAGCAATGCGACCGCGACCCGTTCGAGTGCCGCGACCCGACTGCCCTTGACGAGAACGGCATCCCCGGCGCGCAGGTCGCTCAGCGCCGCGACCGCGGAGTCGATGTCGGGGACGTGGGTGACCGACGTCCCGTAATCGGCTGCGTCGACAGCGATCACGTCCACACCGAGTGCTGCGGCACGTTCACTGATGGCGAGGTGTTCGGCGCGGGCGGTGTCACCGAGTTCGGCCATCACCCCGAGCACCGCGACCCGACGCCGGTCCGACAACCCGACCAGCGCGTCGAGCGCCGCGTTCATCGACGTGGGGTTGGCGTTGTACGAGTCGTTGAGCACCGCGACACCGGAGTCGGTGCGCGACAACTCCATCCGTAGACCGGAGATGGCCGCACCGGACAGCCCCTCGGCGATCTTGTCGAGGTCGATGCCGACGCCACCGGCCACCGCGGTCGCGGCCAGCGCGTTCGACACCTGATGGCGGCCGCGCGCGGCCATCGACACCTCGATCGACCCCCACGGGGTGTGCAGGGTGAACGTCGGGCGGAGTTCGGAATCCAACCGGATGTCGGTGGCGTGGACGTCGGCGGGCGTGGTCAGGCCGTAGCCGATGACCCGTGCGGAGGTGCGTGACGCCATCGCCGCGACGGCTTCCTGGTCGACGTTGAGAACGGCCAGTCCGTCGGCGGGCAACGACTCGACGAGTTCGCCCTTGGCCTGCGCGACCGCGGCGATGCTGCCGAACAACTCCAGGTGGACCCCGTCGACCCGGGTGACGACGCCGATGGTCGGGTGGGCGATGTCGCAGAGGGTCGCGATGTGTCCGACCCCGCGTGCACCCATCTCCACGACGACCGCCTCGGTGCCGTCGGGTGCGCCGAACAGCGTCAGCGGCAGACCGAGCTCGTTGTTGAACGACCGCTCGTTGGCCGCGGTCCGCAGCTGCGTCGAGAGCACCTGGGCGAGGAGGTCTTTGGTCGACGTCTTGCCCACCGAGCCGGTGACCCCGATGACCGGGCCGGTCAGCCGCGCCCGCGCCGCCCGTCCGAGATCGGCGAGGGCCGACGAGGTGTCGGCCACCTGGATCGACGACGCGCCCGCGTCGACCGCACGGTCGGTCAGGAACGCCGACGCGCCTGCGTTCACCGCCGTGTCGATGAAGTCGTGGCCGTCGCGTTCGGCGACGATCGGGACGAACAGTTGTCCTGCCGCCACGGTCCGCGAGTCGATGCTCGCGCCGTCGACGGTGACATCGGGGCCGGTGAGACGGCCGCCAGTCGCTTCCGCCACCTCGCTCGCTGAGAAATGCACCCACCGAAACTACTCCCTCGCCAAGCGACGGACGGGGTCCGTAGGGTGTGGTCCATGCTGATTCCCGCCCCCGAGAGCGGTTCATCTGCCGGCGAGCCCCTGGGCCGACACCGTCTCGTGGTCCTGTTCGGCGGCGTCTCCGCTGAACACGACGTCTCCTGCGTCTCCGCCGCACACGTGTTGGCCGCCGCCGACCGCGGCCGATACGACCTCGTCCCGATCGGTATCACCCACGACGGGCAGTGGGTCCGCAACGACGACGCCATCGCCGCACTCGCCGGCTCGCACGCCCTTCCCTCCTCGCTGAGCACGACGGGCACCGAGGTCGAGGCACTGAACCTGCTCCGCGACGCGGACTCCGACGCTCCGATCGTGGTGCTGCCGCTACTGCACGGGCCACACGGTGAGGACGGCACGGTCCAGGGGATGTTGGAACTCGCAGGCATCCCGTACGTCGGCAGCGGAGTGCTCGGCTCCGCGCTCTGCATGGACAAGGCGATGGCGAAGGTCGCGACCGCGCAGGCGGGTATCCCGCAGTGCCGCTGGCTGGAGTACCGCGACGGCATCGGCACCCGCTCCGACATCGTCGACCGGGTACTGGCCGAACTGGGCCTGCCGGTCTTCGTCAAGCCCGCGAACCTCGGATCGTCGGTCGGTATCTCGAAGGCGCACGACGCCGACGAACTGGTCGCCGCCATCGACCTCGCCCTGACCTTCGACGAGGTCATCGTCATCGAGGAGGGGGTCGTCGGCCGGGAGATCGAGGTGGCGGTGCTGGGCAACGAGGTCCCCGAGACGTCGCTGCCCGGCGAGATCCTGCCCGGCGCAGAGTTCTACGACTACGAGGACAAATACCTCAACGGAACTGCGGCACTGTCGATCCCGGCGAAGCTGACCGACGACGCGATCGCCGAGGTCCGCGAACTCGCCGCCCGCGCGTTCACCGCCCTGCGGTGCTCGGGCATGGCGCGCGTCGACTTCTTCTACGAGGAGGACGGCCGCGGCTGGCTGCTCAACGAGGTGAACACCATTCCCGGCTTCACCCCGTCGTCGATGTACCCGAAGATGTGGGAGGCCACCGGCCTCGAGTACACCGACCTGATCGATCGCCTCGTCGGGCTGGCCGTCGAACGACACCGTCGACGCTCGGGGTTCTCCACCCACCGGTGAACCCGGGCCCCGCGGTGGCACGATGAGGTCGTGAGCAACCAGGCCGTGCGCGGCCAGATCTGGCACAAGGGCGAACCGGTCGACGGTTTCGAACTGGAAAAGGTGTCGGACTGCATCGACGACCCGGACCGCCTCGTCTGGGCTGATCTGATCAACCCGACGCACGACACGATGACCCGGCTCGCCGAAGAACTCAGCCTCAACAAGTGGGCGGTCGAGGACGCGCTGGCCGCCTCCGAGCGGGTCAAGGCCACCGCCTACGCCAAGCACACGTTCGTCACGGTCTACGCAGTCGCGTTCGATGCACCCACGGCGACGACCGGGGACGAGGCCGTCGACGCCGCCGCGGCCCGGATCCGGTTCGAGCGGATCTCGTTGTTCATCGTGCACAACGCACTGATCACGGTGCGTCTCACCGAGGGCGGCGGTGACAGGGGCGACAGCGAGTACAGCGACGTCTTCGACATGGACGAGGTGTTGCGCCGGTGGGATGAGATCGGCGGGCAGGACTACGGCGTGGGCGCGCTCCTGCACGGTCTGCTCGACGTGGTCGTCGACGGGCACTTCGACACCGTCCAGCAGCTCGATGACGCCATCGAGGATCTCGAGGAGTTGCTGTTCGACGAGAAGGTCGCCTCGCGGGCCCTGCAGCGTCGCACCTACTCGCTGCGCAAGAACCTCGTCGCGCTGCGCCGCGTGGTGCTCCCGATGCGCGAGGTCGTGTCGCTGATCCAGCGCAAGCGCCACGAGCTCGGCCACGGTGACACCCTCGAGCCCGAGTTCACCGACCTCTACGACCACGTCCTGCGGGTCACCGAGTGGACCGAATCACTCCGCGACATGGTGACCACGGTGTTCGAGACGAACCTGTCGCTGCAGGATGCCCGCCTCAACACCGTGATGAAACAGCTCACGGCATGGGCCGCGATCATCGCCGTCCCCACCGCGATCACCGGCTTCTACGGCCAGAACGTCCCGTTCCCCGGTTTCGAACACACCGGCGGGTTCATCACCAGCGTGTCGTTGCTGGTGGTGTCGATGACGGTGCTCTACGTGCTGTTCAAGCGGCGGGATTGGCTGTAGTCGCCTGTCGACGCGGTTGTTCCCGAGTCGGCACGAGCCACATCTCACACTGAATCCCCATGTCACGCGCCGTACGGTGGGGGATATGCGAATTCTGGTCACAGGCGCCACCGGCTACGTGGGGTCACGTCTGGTCACCGAACTTCTGTCCGCGGGGCACGAGGTGATCGCCGCGTCGCGCAAGCCCGACGGGCTCGCCGCGTTCGGGTGGTACGACGACGTCGTGCCCGTCGCCCTCGACGCCTCTGACCGCACCGCCGCGGCCACCGCGTTCGGCGCTATCGGACACGTCGACGTCGTCTACTACCTGGTACACGGGATCGGCGAGTCCGACTTCCGGCACAAGGACAACGCCGCCGCGCGCAACGTCGCCGAGGCGGCCAAGGACGCGGGCGTCTCCCGCATCGTCTACCTCGGCGGATTCGTCCCCGAGGGTGAGAAGCTCTCCGAGCACCTCGCCAGCCGCGCGGAGGTCGCCGAGTACCTCGAGGTCGACGGTGGGCCCGAACTCGTCTGGCTGCGTGCCGCGGTCGTCGTCGGCGCCGGGTCGACCTCGTTCGAGCTGGTTCGGTACCTGTCCGACCGACTACCGGTCATCCCGCTCCCGCACTGGGCCGACAACAAGATGGACCCGATCTCCGTGCGCGACGTCGTCTACTACCTCGTCGCCGCAGCAGATGCGGACAAGCTGCCGGCCGGGGCCTACGACGTGGCAGGCGCGAACAAGGCCAGCTACCGCGAACTGCTGTTCACCTACCTCTCCGCAGCGCGACGTCGTCGCATCCCGTTGCCGCTCCGTGGCCTCGGTACCGGGCTCGCGTCGCTGGTCAGCGGACGGTTGGTGCCCGTGCCGACCGAGCTCACCGGGGACCTGGTCGCGTCGTTGGACTATCCGATGTTCGCGTCGGAGGACCGCATCCGATCGATCGTCCCCGACCCGCCCGGCGGCCTGCTCACCGTGCGCCAAGCTGTCGAGGCGTCGTTGCACGCCGGACCGGCGCTGCCGGTCAACAAGCTCGAAGACATCCACCACCTCGCCGACTCCGACCCCGAGTGGGCCGGCGGCGACTGGCTGCGGATCCGACGCGTCGGGTCGAGCGTCATCACCGCACGCGGATGGAACGAGTTCGAGCGCCTCGGCGCCGGCCTCGTGCTGTCGGTCGGTCCCGCCGCGGGGGCCGTGCGCACCGGCGTCGACTTCGCGGTGTCACGTGCCAACAAGATCGCGCCACACATCGGACGGTGAGACCATGACCACGATGACAACCAGGGCAACCGAGGGTTGGGACCAGCTGCGTACCGCGCTGCTCGACCGTCGGCCTACGAATCCCGACGAGGCACGTTCGGTGGTGCGACGCCGCCGGATCGTGGTGATCGTCTTCCTCGTGTTCGGCGCGGTGCTGCTCGCACTGTCGCTGTCGGCGAAACCGGGCGACTCGATCTTCTACGTCTACACACTGGCACTCGCCGGTGTCTGGGTCGTGGGCGCGGCGCTGTCACGACCGCTGCACCTCGGGCGGGTCACCTGGCGCGGACACCGACGCCGACCGGTGCTCACCGGACTCGGCGTGGGTGTCGGTCTCGGCTTGTTCTTCGTGGTCGGCGGGCTCGTGGTCCGCGAGATCCCCCCGATCCGCGACCTGATCGCCGGCGTCTTCGAGTACGCGACGGCAGGCAATCTCGCGCTCGTGGTGGCCATCGCGCTGGTCAACGGCATCGCCGAGGAGCTGTTCTTCCGTGGCGCGTTGTACTCGGCGCTGGGCAAGTACTACCCGGTGGTCTACTCGACGATCATCTACATCGTCGTCACCCTGGCCAGCGGGAACCCGATGCTCGGCTTCGCGGCGATCCTGCTCGGACTCGTGTGTGCGCTGGAGCGTCGCGCGACCGGCGGCGTCCTCGCGCCCATGCTGACGCACGTCGCCTGGACCGCGATCATTTTGCTGGCGCTGCCGCCACTGTTCGGCGTCTGATCCCGTCCACCCCGTCGCTCCCGCGACACCGTTCGACTCCCGCGACCGAGATCCCTGTCGCGCGAGTCGATTCACGTCGCGGGAACGGCGAGGACATGGCGGAAGTGGAGGGATTTGAACCCCCGGTGGTTTCACCCACGCTCGCTTTCAAGGCGAGTGCATTCGGCCGCTCTGCCACACTTCCCAGCGGGATCAGCGTACGTCAGGCCCGTCGATGGTGTTTCGGACCGTGGTGAGGATGCGGGTCATCTCGACCACCTGCTCCGAAGTCAGATGATCGAACATGTATCGACGCACAAGGCGCACATGATCTTTCGCGGCCTCGTGCAGCCGTTCGCGGCCGAGGTCGCTGATACGGACCAACCGGTTGCGGGCGTCGTTGATGTCCGGGAGACGCTCGACGTCACCGCGCTCGACGAGCCGCGACACCTGCCTCGACACCGTGCTGCGCGAGGCCAGTCCGCCGCGCGAGAGGTCCGACATCCGCAGGGTGTCGTTCTCCGAGAGGATCACCAGGATCCGGTACTCCTCGAAGCTGAGGCCGGCGTCGGCGTTGAGCGCGCGGTCGAGAGCTCCGATGAGTTCGTGCGAGCCGTCGACGAACGATCGCCACGCCGCCTGCTCGGTGTCGGAGAGCCAGTCCGCGACCGACTTGTCCGATACCGAGGAATCCTCCACGGAGCCGACAGGCTGACCGTTCACACTCACCAATGATCTCCCTGCACTCCCCGACCGGCCCGAATCCGGCGTCTCGAAAGCCTACGTGGACAAGCGTCCACTCCGCAGTCGTGCGAACGACCGAATGAACACGTTGTGCTCGTCACATCGCTCGTCGCGACCCTTACGTTTCGCCCACTGGGCGACGCGGGTAGAGATGAACGGGTGACTTCCATGCGCATCATCAGCATCCAGGGATCGGGTTCGTCGGCCACGCTCGAGTCAGATCACGCCGATCGCCCCGAGCCGAAATCGGGCGAGGTACTCATCGCGGTGACCGCGGCCGGCGTCAACCGCGCCGACCTCATGCAACGTCAGGGCCTCTACCCGCCGCCGCCCGGCGCCAGCGAGATCCTCGGCATGGAGGTGTCGGGGACGATCGCCGAACTGGGTGACGGTGTCGACGGGTTCTCCGTCGGCGACGAGGTCTGTGCACTGCTCGCGGGAGGCGGATACGCGGAGTACGTCGCCACCCCCGCCGGTCAGGTCCTGCCCAAGCCGACGGGGGTCGACCTCGTCGAGGCGGCCGGGCTCCCCGAGGTCGCGGCGACGGTCTACTCGAACCTGTTCATGGCGGCCGATCTCCAGCCCGACGAACTGGTGCTGCTGCACGGCGGGGCAAGCGGTATCGGTACCCACGCCATCCAGCTCACGCACGCGCTCGGCGCACGGATCGCGGTGACCGCGGGCTCGAAGCGCAAGCTCGACTTCTGCGCCGAACTCGGAGCCACCACGACCATCAATTACAACGACCAGGACTTCGTCGACGTGGTCGGGGAACTGGGCGGTGCCGACGTCATCCTCGACATCATGGGAGCGAAGTACCTCGACCGCAACGTGTCCGCGCTCGCCGACAGCGGACGTCTGGTCATCATCGGTATGCAGGGCGGCGCCAGCGCGGAGCTCAACATCGGAGCGCTGCTGAAGAAACGCGGCTCGGTGGCCGCCACCAACCTCCGGGGACGCCCCGTCGACGGGCCCATCGGGAAGTCCGCGGTCATCGCCGGGGTCCGGGACCACACCTGGCCGCTCGTCGAGGCCGGTCGCGTGCGGCCGATCATCGACCGCACCTACCCGCTCGATCAGGCTCGCCAGGCGCATCAGCATCTCGAGGACAGCGCGGCGATCGGCAAGGTTCTGCTGACGCTCTGATCAGGCGCGGTTCTGGCACGCTCGGCGGGTCATTTCGGCACGCTCGGCGGGTCGTTACGGCACGGTCGGCGGTCAGCCGAGGGAACCCAGGCAGCGCACGAGCTGGTCGACCTCATAGGGCGTGGAGTACTGGCCGAGGCCGATGGTGACCGCTCCACCGACGTCGTTGACCCCGATCCCGGTCAACGCGCGGTTGGAGACGTCGGCCAGCGCGCAGATGCCGTTGTCGGCGAGTCGTCGCACCACCTTGTCGGCAGTCACCCCGGCGACGGTGAAGCTGACCGTCGGGACGCGCGAGTCCGCGGTGCCCAGGACCCGGACGGTGTTGAGCTGGTCGAGAGAGTTGATCAGATAGGCCAGCAGGCGCTGCAGGTAGTGCGACAGGCTGGTCATCGACGTCACCAGGCGCTCGCGACGGGTGCCCTCGGCGGCCTCGTCGAGGGAGGCGAGGTGTTCGACCGACGCCACCAACCCGGCGAGCATGGCGTACTGATGTCCCTCGACCTCGAGGCGTTCGGGACCCTCGGCGTTCGGGGACAGGCTGACCGGGCGGACCCGGCTGAGATAGTCGGGATCGCGGAAGACCAGCGCGGCCGTCTGCGGCCCGCCCCAGCGTTCGGCGGAGACCACCATGACGTCGGCCTGCAGTTCGTCGATGTCGAGCGACATGTAGGGCGCCGCGTTGGTCGCGTCGACCACCAACAGGCCGTCGACCGCGTGGATCACCTCGGCGACCGCGCGTACGTCGGTGACGGTTCCCAGGGTCGACGACGCCAGGGTCATCGCCACGACGCTGGTCGCATCGACGACGAGGTCGCTGTACTGCCACGGCGGCAACGCGCCGTTCTCGATGTCCACCTCGGCCCAGACGACCTTGCCGCCGTAGCGGTCGGCAGCCCGTAACCACGGAACGAGGTTGGCCTCGTCGTCGAGACGACTGACCACCACCTGCGACCCCAGCCAGACGCGGGTGTTGAGGGCTTCGGCGAGAATGTTCAGGAGCAGCCCGCGACTCGGTCCGAGAACGACGCCACGGGGGTCGCCACCGACCAGATCGGCGACCGCGAGACGGGCCGCGTCTACGATCGCACGCGACTGACGCGCTGCGGGGTAGACGCCGCCGGGGGCCGACACGAGCGCCCGGAACGCCTTGGACACCGTGGAGGCGACGGAGTCGGGGATCTGCATCCCGACCTGCGGATCGAGGTGAATCCAGCCGTCGCCGAGTGACGGAAACAATCCGCGCACCCGGGCAACGTCGTAGGTCATGGCAGACACGATAGACGGTCAGGTGAGGTGAGCCATACCCCCTCGTCAGGACGGCTCACGAGATGGGTACTGAACACATCTGTCCCTGGTCACCGGGTGTGGGCGGCCAGCCAGTCGGACGAATGTCGCACAATGGAACCCATGACATCGGGAGCATTCGGATCCGCAGCCGACCACGACTCGACCGGAGGCGCCGGCCTGCCCGGGACCGGCTCCGGCGACGACGGCATCGTCGTCATGGGGCCCACAGGATCGTCGGACGCCGAGGGCGACAAGTCGGGCGGTCTCAGCGACATGGTGGAGCAGCCGGCGAAGGTCATGCGTATCGGCACCATGATCAAGCAGCTGTTGGAAGAGGTGCGGGCCGCTCCTCTCGACGACGCCAGCCGAAACCGGCTCAAGGAGATCCACCAGTCGTCGATCCGCGAGCTCGAGGGCGGTCTCGCGCCGGAGCTGCGCGAGGAGCTCGAGCGGCTGGCGCTGCCGTTCACCGACGACTCCACCCCGTCCGATGCGGAGCTGCGTATCGCCCAGGCCCAGCTCGTCGGATGGCTGGAGGGCCTCTTCCACGGCATCCAGACCGCGCTGTTCGCCCAGCAGATGGCGGCGCGGTCGCAACTCGAGCAGATGCGCCAGGGGGCGTTGCCGCCGTCGGCCGGCGGTTCGGCGGGCTCCGGGCACGGGGTCCCCGGCACCGGTCAGTACCTCTGACCTGCCGCGTGACCCGGTCGGACGCGCACGGCCGGTAGGCTCAACCACCGTGTCCACCGTTCTGCATGATGACGACGTCGCACCGCTGCGACCGCAAGCCTCGGACTCGCGGACGCTGCGACGAGCCCTGACCGATCTGCGTGTCGGCTTCGCCCAGCGTGAGCTGTGGGCGCTGCTCGGTTGGCAGGACATCAAGCAGCGCTACCGTCGCTCGCTGCTCGGTCCGCTGTGGATCACCGTCGCAACCGGTGTCACCGCCGTTGCGATGGGCCTGCTCTACGGCGAATTGTTCGGCATCGACATCAAGACATTCCTGCCGCACGTCACCCTCGGACTGATCTTCTGGAACTTCATCTCCCAGTCCATCCTCGAGGGGTCGGTGGTGTTCTCCAGCAACGAGGGCCTGCTCAAGCAGATCCCGTCGCCGTTGAGCGTGCACGTCTACCGGCTCGTGTGGCGGCAGTCGATCATCTTCGCGCACAACATCGTCATCTACGCCGTGGTCATGGCGGTCTTCCCGCAGCCGGTGAACTGGACGATCCTGTTGATCATCCCGGCGCTGTTCCTGTTCGCGCTCAACGCGATCTGGGTGACCATCGTCTTCGGCATCCTCTCGACGCGCTTCCGCGACATCGGCCAGCTGTTGGCGACCGTGGTCCAGCTGGTGTTCTTCATGACGCCGATCATCTGGACCACGGACAACCTCGGTCAGAACGCCCAGAACTCGAGCCGCCTCAAGCTCGTCGAGCTGAATCCGATGTTCCACTACCTCGAGATCTCCCGCGGCCCACTTGTCGGCGAGCACGTGCAGGCCTACCACTGGTTCATCGTGATCGGCTGCACCGCGCTCGGCTGGCTCGCCGCGTTGGCCGTCCTGCGCAACTTCCGGGCCCGCGTGGCCTACTGGGTCTGAGAGGTCACCCGTAATGAGCACAGTTCGGTTGGACACCTGGGACGCCGGAGTCGACTTCCCCATCTTCGACGCCAAGACCCGCTCGTTCAAGAAGTCGGTCCTCGGTCGGGCCGGCGGCGTCATCGGATCCAACGAGTCCAATGTCGTGGTCGTCGAGGCGCTGAAGAACATCAACCTGCATCTGTCGCACGGCGATCGGATCGGGCTCGTCGGCCACAACGGCGCCGGCAAGTCGACGTTGCTCCGGCTGCTGTCGGGCATCTACGAACCGACCCGCGGCGCCTGCAAGATTCAGGGCCGGGTGGCGCCCGTGTTCGACCTCGGCGTCGGCATGGACCCGGAGATCTCTGGTTACGAGAACATCATCATCCGCGGCATGTTCCTCGGCATGAGCCGCCGCGAGATGCTCAAGAAGACCGATGAGATCGCGGAGTTCACCGAGCTCGGCGACTACCTCAAGATGCCGCTGCGCACCTACTCCACCGGTATGCGCGTACGCGTGTCGCTGGGCGTGGTCACCAGCATCGACCCCGAGATCCTCATCCTCGACGAGGGCATCGGCGCGGTCGACGCCGACTTCATGCGCAAGGCCCGCATCCGACTGCAGGACCTGGTCAAACGCTCGGGAATCCTGGTGTTCGCCAGCCACTCCAACGAGTTCCTCGCCCAGCTGTGCGACCGCGCGCTGTGGATCGATCACGGCCAGATCCGGATGGACGGCGGCATCGAAGAAGTCGTCGGCGCCTACGAGGGCCCCGACGCCGCCCGCCACGTCCGCGAGGTCCTCGCCGAGGTCGATCGGGATGACAAGGCGCGCGCCGGCGCTGCCGACACGGCAGCGGCACCCGATCCCGACAACGCCGCGCAGAACGGCTGACGCAGCGTGACCGATCGGGTCATCGCGGTGGTGGTCACCTACCGCCGCGCCGAACTCCTCGCCCAGTCGTTGGCCGTGCTGACCGCACAGAGCCGACCGATCGATCACCTCGTGGTCATCGACAACGGCAGCCAGACCGAGGTCGCCGATCTGGTTGCACAGCAAGCTCTCCCGACCACCTACATCCCCTCGGCCCACAACCTGGGCGGCGCGGGCGGATTCGCCCTCGGGATGCTGCACGCCCTGGCGCTCGGCGCCGACTGGGTGTGGTGCGCCGACGACGACGGACGCCCTGAGGGCCCGGAGGTCCTGGCGACGCTGCTGCGGTGCGCGACCGAGGGCGGCTACGACGAGCTGTCGCCGGTGGTCTGCAACATCGACGACCCCGACACCCTTGCGTTCCCGCTACGGCGCGGAGTCGTGTGGCGGCGCAAGCGATCCGAGCTCTTCGTCGACAGCAGCGAGACCGAGGAGGTCCTCGACGGGATCGCCTCGCTGATGAACGGGGCGCTGTTCTCGGCGCGTGCGATCGACGCGGTCGGCGTCCCGGATCTGCGTCTGTTCGTCCGCGGCGACGAGGTGGAGATGCATCGTCGGCTCGCCCGCTCGGGGATGCGCTTCGGCACCTGCCTGATCACCGCGTACCTGCATCCGGACGGCACCGCCGAGTTCCATCCGATCCTCGGTGGACGCATGCACACGCAGTACCCCGACGACACGACCAAGCGCTACTTCACCTACCGCAACCGGGGGTACCTGCTGCACCAGCCCGGTCTGCGCAAGCTGATCCCGCAGGAGTGGGCGCGATTCGGGTGGTACTTCCTCATCCACCGCCGCGACGTGGCCGGCTTCCGCGAGTGGATCCGCCTGCGCGGTGAGGGGCGACGCGAGCACTTCAAGCGGCCCTGAGCATCACCGGGCGCTGTCGGACCGACCACTCCCCCGCTTGTTCGACGGGTGGTCGATGTCGATGAGCCGTCGGGCCAGTTCGACCAGCTTGGTGTTGCTCGTCTGCGAGATCTGTTTGAGCATGTCGAACGCCTGGTCGGCGTCGACGGTGTAACGCTCCATCAGGATCCCCTTGGCCTGCCCGATGTCGTCCCGGGAGGCCAGGGCCTCCTCGAACTGGTGCGACCAGGTGCGGCTGTGCAGCGCCAGTGCGGTGTTCGCCGCGAACACACTGCCCACCCTCTGCGCCTCGGTGTCGAAGGCCTGCGCGCTGTCGGCGTGCAGATTGAACGCGCTCATGCTGGTCGCGTCACGGTGCAGCTGGAACGAGAGGCTCGACCGGACCGGCGTCTGGGCGACGACGTCCTCGATGAACAGCGGCCATCGCTCGTCGGTCGTGTAGTCGCCGATCAGCACTGGGTGCTGCTCCCACGCCGCGTCGAGACACGGGCCGATGTCGTGCTTGGACTGCAACTCGTCGAGGCGCGCGGCCACCGCGTCGGTGGGCGCGATCGTCATGACCTCGCCGTGCTCGACCACGGTGATGCACGCATGACTCGCTGCGGGTATCGCCGACACCGCACCCTCGGTGAGCGAGGTCAGCAGCGTCTCGACGTCCTCGTCCGACACATCTGTGTTCTGCAGTTCGGCCACCTGCGCTGCCAGGGCCCTGAACAATTCGTTGCCGCGTTCGACCACGGTCCCACGCTCCTACTCGTCCGGATTCCGCAGCAATTTTACAGCGACTGCGCACGGCCGGTCGACGTTCTCCTGACAGCACTCACCGCTGGTGGCCCACGGTTTCGTTGAAGGTACCGGTATGTTTTCCATACCGTCGCCGCCATGACAACCACTGGTTCCACCTCGCTCGCGGGCACTCGCACCCGCCGATTCGACGCGCTCCGACACCTCCTGGATCACCCGATGATCGTGCTGGTGGCGCTCATTGCCATCGTGGCGTCGGCCTGCAGCTCGGACCCCGCCACCCCACCGGACCCGCAGTCGCTGATCGACCGTGCGCCCGGACTCGTCCGACCCGCGTCGGTGCATGTCGCCTCGACCGACACCGACCGCGATCGAGCCACCGTTCATATCGCACAGCAGCTCTACACGTTCTGGAACACCGGCGACCCCGCACGTCTCGACGCGGCGGTGGGTCCCGAGTTCCGCGACAACACCCTGCCCAGCGGACGGCCGCAGGGACCCTCGGGACCGGTCGCCGCGTCCTCGACGTTTCGGGCGGCCATCCCGGACCTGACGTGCGAGTTGGCCGACCTCTACGTGACCGGCGACACCTTCACCGCGCGACTGGTGTTCGCCGGATCCTTCACCGGGACCTACAACGGCGTGCGGGGCGCCGGGCAGCCGATCCGGTTCGGCGCCATCGACATCCAGCATGTGGGTGCCGGGGGAAAGATCGTCGAGGACTGGCACCTCGAGGACAACCTGACGTTCCTGCAGCAGGCCGGGCTGGTGACCGTCGCCTCTGCACCCTCGCGCAACTAGCGGTGGACACCCGGCGAGCCGTACGTTCGCTGCCATGACAGACGTTGCGGCGACCCACCGACGCAGACGACTCGGGTTCCTGGGATTCGTCGCGATCGTGGCGGTGTACCTGGCGCTCATCCAGGTGGGTGGTCTGCTGATACAGCATGTGAGCGGGGAGGATTCGACCACCACCACACGCGGGGTCGTGTTCACGATGGCCGTCCCGCTGGGCGCGGCGTTGGTGTTCACCGGTGTCGTCATCGCCGCCCTGGGGTGGTGGCGACCGGTCCTGCGCGACGAACGACCGACGAGTCGGTGGGTGTGGGTGGTGCCTGCGCTGTTCGTGGTGGCCATCCTGGTCGGCATCGACTATTCCGCGCTGGCCGAGAAGGGCCTCGGTTTCGTCCTGCTACTCCTGCTCGTCACCCAGTTCGTCGGATGGGGCGAGGAGGGGATGTTCCGCGGCGTCGGCGTGACCGTCCTCCGGGACCGTGGGCTGACCGAGGGGAAGGTCGCACTGTGGTCGAGCGTCATTTTCGGTGCGGTGCACCTGTCGAACGCAATCGGCCACGGCGCGAGCGCGATCCCCCAGGCCATCGCGGTGAGTCTGGCCGGCTACTTCTTCTACCTCATCCGACGGGTGTCGCGGGGGAATGCCCTGAACTCGATCATCCACGGACTCTTCGACTTCTCGATCCTGTCCGGTACGTCGATCCTCGTCGACCAGGACAGCTATCCGGGATCGCTGGCGCCGATCCTGCTTTATCCCGTCCTCGGGCTCGCCCTGTTCTTCGCCCGCCGACGCATCGAACCACCGGCTGGGCCGACTTCCTCTCCTCCCGCGACATGATTCGACTCCCGCGACAGTGATCTCCGTCGCGGGAGTCGATCTGTGTCGTGGGAACGACCTAGGCGACCTCGGCGAGCTCCTCGACGGCCACGCGGTCCGACGGCGCCATGTGGGCCGCCCGCACTCGGGACACGTAGATGCGGGTGAACAGGATCGGCGTCATGAAGCAGGTCGCCGACGCGGCGACCGTCATCCACCCCGCCTGGTTCATCAGGACGACGGTCAGCACGGCCGAGACGGTGAACGCACTCGCCCACGCCGCGGTGATCACCACGTTCAGGCGCCGGAACGCCGCGGAGTCCGCCACCTCGGAAGAGACCTGCCTACGCGCGATCCCCATGGTGAAGGGCGTGCCGATCGCGATGCTCGCCCAGGCCACCACCGCCAGCCAGGCGATCGACATCGTCCCGCAGTACGCGGCGATGGCGGCGTGCGGTTGCGCGAACGCGATCGGGGTGAGGACCGCGAAGAAGGCGATCGACCCGACGGCCAGGATCTGGGTGTCCCACGACGCCCCCGCACGTCGGTCGGCGATGAGCATCGCCACGGCCAGTACCGCGGCGCCCACCGCGCCCCACTGCCACCCGAAGTGGGACAGGGTGATGAATCCGATGAACGGGAGAAACCCTCGTAGGTACGACATCTCGATTCCCTTCTCGACGGGGACGTCCTTCGACGACCGATGGTTCCACTGTAGGAATCGCGCGCGGAGATGTCGTGGTCCCACGGGTGGAGTCCGGGTGGAGATGGCCGTCCACCCACGGGCAGCCCGGTCCGGCGCCGAGACAGGTCAGGCCTGGTCGGCGAACTCCAGTGACTCCAGTTCGAACCGGCGGACGCTGCCGGGGATGCGTGCGTCGCATGTCGAGAGCAGGGGCGCGGACATGACGACTCGGAGCGAGACAGTGCACTGCGGGCCCTCCGCCACGGCCAGAACCACCCGCACACGGTCACCTGACTCCTCGACACCGAGCGTGGTGAACGCCTCGATGCGATCGTCACCCGTGGCTTCCCGGAGGTAGTGCTCGGCGGCCTGGACGGCATGCGAGACGCAAGTCCGTCCACGCAGGAACCTCTCGTCGACCCTGCCGTCGGCGTACCGGGTCAACAGATCGACGGGGTCGGCGGTGTCGATTCGTCCGTAGCTGAGCCCCTCGGGGAGCACCACCATCGTCGCAGCGAACCGGTCGCCGCCGAGATGTGAACACTCCCAGGTGTTCTCGGGATCGTGGGCCGTGAGGGCGGCGGCGGCACCCCGACCACGCACCGCGCAGCACCGGTCGTGTTTGCCGTGGGCGCAGACCGCCGTGAGCGGGCCGTCGACCCGAACGCCGGCCGATCCGTCCAGGGGGATGTCGAGGTAGTCCTGTGGTCCGGCCACCTCGCCCTGGTAGAGCACCGACCCTTCCGGGCGGCTCTGGGCGATGAACCATCGCCACCGCGGTGTCGCCGACCGACGACCGGGTCTGCGGATCGCGACGATCCGCATCGACGCGGCCTCGGCACGTCGCACGATGGACCGCCCGAGGTCACGGTCGAGGATGCGCGGCGACTGCATGAAGGCCGAATGCCCCCAGGGCCCTTCCATTTCCAGCAGCAGCCAGGCGAATCCGAGCGACGCCGTCGCGAACAGCGGTTCGTCGCGGGCCAGGGACTGATCGCTGCACGGCGGCATCGGCCGATCGGTGGACAGGTGCGGCGCACCATCGACGGGCAGGGTCATGCGGTGGTCGGGACCACGATGGCCTCGCGAAGGAGCCGCCGGATCACCACCGCTCCGTCCGCCGCGTCGAGTCCGGGCAGGGAGTCTGCGGTCGCGTCGCGTCCGTCGCGCAGATGGCGAATGGCAGGAGCACAGATCGCCGGGAACTCGACGACGCGATCCGGGAGTCGCAGTCGTACGCGGTCACTGTCCTCGGTCACCGCGGTGATCAGTCCGTGTCGCCAGCGGACGCGTGCGGTGTCCGCGCCGGCCATCGCCTCCAGGGTCGCAAGCGGGCGCACCGCGGCGGGCCGCGTGCGGCCGGCGAAGGTACGGGTCAGATCGTCGGCGACCGCCGAGCCCCATTCCTGCGCGCGGTCACGGATCTGGTCGGCGAAGGCGAGTAGGACCTTCGTCGATTCCGCCTCCAGGGCGTCGTGATCGCCGGGGTCGATGCCGATCGGCATTGACGCACGCAGGTCGGCGACCGCGGACGCGACACGATCGACCGCGGCGCGGGCCACGTCGGCCCGGGTCAACGCGGGTACGCCGATCGTCAGGTGGATCGCCGTCTCATCGGCGGAACGTGCGGAGTGCAGCCACCCGCGGGGCAGGTAGAGCGCATCACCCCGGTGCAGGTCGGTGTCGATCGCGGGTTCCTCGGTGACGCGATCGGCGATCGCGCCCCGGAAGTCGGTCCATGGGTGCGACTCGAGCGGGTTGGTGAAGACCGGTTCGTGCACGGTCCAGTGCTTCCGGCCGGCGATCTGCAGCACGAACACGTCGTGAACATCGTGGTGCGAGTCGAATCCCCGACTGCCCGGAGGGGTGATGTAGGCGTTCGCCTGAACCGGGTGCCCGAGGTCGTCGACGAGTTCGCGGACGAAATCGATAATCGGCGGCCACAGACGATGAAGGCCCTGCAGCACTATCGAGGCACCGTCGGCGAACTGCGCCAAGGCTTTCGCCGAGTCGACCTGGTCGCCGATCTCGGCGCCGACGCCGGCCGGACCGAGGAATCGGGTGCGGTCGACGAGGGATCCGTTCTTTGCCAGACGGATGAACGGCGCGCGTACCCCGCGCTCGGCGAGCAACTCGTCGACAGCATGCGTCGAGAGGAGATCGCCGAAGTCGCGGGGCAGCGACGTCGCTCTGCTGAGCAACGGCGATCGACCCCAGTGTTCGCGCTGGAACGTCCCCGGGTCGACCGAGATGCAGCGGCTCAGCATCGAATCAACTTCTCAGGCCGAGCCGTCCGCGCCACCGTCGTGTCCGCCGGGGTTGGAGCCGCCGTCAGCCGGGCCTTCGCCTGCGCCGGCCGAGCCGTCCGCTCCGCCGTCGTGTCCATCCGGGTTCGAGCCGCCGTCAGCGGGGCCCTCGCCGCCGGCCGAGCCGTCCGCTCCGCCGTCGTGTCCGTTGGGGTTCGAGCCGCCGTCGGCAGGCCCTTCGCCTGCGCCGGCCGAGCCGTCTGCGCCGCCGTCGTGTCCGCCGGGGTTCGACCCGCCGTCAGCCGGGCCTTCGCCGCCGCCGCTGGTGGTCGTGATGTCGTCATCGTCGAGAGCCATGATGTGCCTTTCGTCGCGTGGGCTGTGCAGTGATCCAACAATTCCTGTCTACCACCGCGGGGTGGGTCCCCGCGGTGGTTGGGGGCACAGCGATCTGGGTGACGGCAAGGCTGGTAGGCGCCCTCGATTCGCCTCCGAGGACCGTCGTTTCGAGCGGCCGGCAAGGTAGAACGTGTTCTAATTGTGGGACGTTGTCCGAGCGAGGAGACCACCGATGCGATTCACGTTTGCCGAGGCGATGACCGACCCGCGGTTCTACCCGGACCTCGCGGTGGCGGCCGAGGAGGCCGGCTACGAGGGGTTCACCATCCCCGACTCGTTGGCCTACCCGGAGGAGTCCGACTCCACCTACCCCTACACCGAGGACGGCAACCGAGAGTTCCTCGACGGCAAGGCCTTCATCGAGACCTTCATCCAGGCCATGGCCATGGGTGCGGTCACCAGCACGATCCGCTTCAACCCGTTCGTGCTGAAGCTGCCCGTGCGGCCGCCGGTGCTCGTCGCCAAGCAGGCGATGTCGGTGGCGTACATGACGAACAACCGTCTCGCGCTCGGCGTCGGCACCAGCCCGTGGCCGGAGGACTACGACATCATGGGCGTCGACTTCAAGCGTCGCGGCAAGCGCATGAACGAGTGCATGGACATCATCCGCGGTCTCTCGACCGGCGAGTACTTCGAGTTCCACGGCGAGTTCTACGACTTCCAGCGCATCAAGATGAGCCCCGCCCCCACCGAGCCGATCCCGCTGCTCGTCGGCGGACACGCCGACCTCGCGCTCAAGCGCGCGGTGGTCCGC
Organism: Williamsia maris; assembly: GCF_024171815.1. Taxonomy (GTDB): domain Bacteria; phylum Actinomycetota; class Actinomycetes; order Mycobacteriales; family Mycobacteriaceae; genus Williamsia_A; species Williamsia_A maris. Next base: position 252,758 of record NZ_JAMTCJ010000002.1, read on the forward strand.
GGCGACGGCTGGATGCACGGCGGTGGCCAACCGGAGGAACTCGATGCGCTGCTGGCCAAGCTGCACGACATCCGCAAGGGCGAGGGAAAGCTGAACGACCCCTTCGAGATCCACGTCATCTCCTACGACGCCTACACCCCGGACGGCTGTAAGCGTCTGGAGGACAAGGGGATCACCGACGTGATCGTCGGCTTCCGGATCCCCTACATCAACGGCCCCGACACCGAGCCGCTGCAGCGCAAGCTCGACAACCTGCGGATGTTCGCCGACAACGTGATCAGCAAGGTCAACGGCTGAGGACCTGAGGCTTCACCTGCGTCCCGAGCAGTTCGATCGCCCGGAGCATCGTCGGGTGCGGCAGTTTGGTGTTGGTCATCTGCACGGTCAACCGGTCGAGGCCGCCGAGGTCGTCGGAGACCGATCCGATCTTGCGTGCCACGGTGTCCGGGGAACCGACGAACATCGCCCCGTGCGGACCGGCCAGCGCGTCGAACTCTGCGCGTCCCGGCATCGGGAACCCCCGCTCACGGGCGACGTTGCCGAACAGGTCCTGCCATCCAGGGTAGGCGGCCTCCTCGGCGGCGGCGTCGGTGTCGGCGATCAGGCCGGGGACGTGGATCCCCACCTTGAGTTGCTCGGGCGCGAACCCGGAACGACGACCGGCGTCGCGGTAGAGCTCGATGAGCGGCAGGAAGCGGCGCGGCTCCCCACCGATGATCGCCACCATGAGCGGCAGTCCCAGCCGCCCGGCGCGGACGAAGGACTCCGGGCTGCCGCCGGCCCCGAGCCACACCGGGATCCGGTCCTGCACCGGCAGCGGATAGACACCCTGACCGGTCAGCGGCCTGCGATGGCGCCCCGACCAGGTCACCGACGACGGGTCCTCGCGGATGGTGAGGAGCAGGTCGAGCTTGTTGGCATAGAGCGAGTCGTAGTCCTCGAAATCGAGCCCGAACAGAGGGAACGCCTCGGTGAACGAGCCACGGCCGACGACCATCTCCGCGCGCCCGCCGGAGATGAGGTCGATGGTGGCGAACTGCTGGAAGAGCCGCACCGGGTCCTCGGCCGAGAGCACCGACACCGCGCTGGTGAGCCGGATGTCGGTGGTGCGAGCCGCGGCTGCGGCCAGCAGCACCGTCGGTGCGGAGTCGTAGAAGTCGGCGCGGTGGTGCTCGCCGATGCCGTAGATGTCGACGCCGGAGCGGTCCGCGAGCTCGACCTCCTCGAGCAGGTCCGCGATGCGGGTCGGCGCATCGATCTCCCGACCCGTGTCGTATTCGACGACGTAGGAGACGAAGTTGTCGATGCCGATCTGCATGCTGGTGGGTCCCTTTCGGACAGACGTCCGCTACGACCCCATCTTGGGGGTCGCGCGGTCGATGATCGCGGCGGTGTCGACGCCGGTGGGCAGTGTCCCGAACACGCTGCCCCAATCCCCGGCGAGGCGACTCGCGCAGAAAGCGTCGGCGACCGACGGGTGACCGTAACGCACCAGCAGCGACCCCTGCAGAGCGAGCGCCATGTCGCCGACCACCCGACGCGCGCGGTGCTGCATCGTGTCGAAGTCGGAGAACTGGCCCTTGAGTGCAACCACCGCTGCGTCGAGCCGGGTGTCGGCGCCTGCAGCGGTGTCGAGCTCGTCGAAGAATATCTGCAGGGTCTCGGGTTGCTTGACCATGGCGCGCAGCGTGTCGAGCGCGGCGACGTTGCCCGAGCCCTCCCACACCGACAGCAGCGGCGCCTCGCGGTAGAGCCGCGGCATGCGTGATTCCTCGACATATCCGTTGCCGCCCAGGCACTCCAGGGCCTCGGCCGCGTGGATCGGCCCACGCTTGCACACGAAGTACTTGCTGACGGCCAACGAGATCCGGCGCAGACCGATGGAACGGTCGTCACCGGCGGTGGCGCGGTCGGTGAGTGCGGCCAGCCACATCGCGACGGTGCTCGACGCCTCGGCCTCGACGGCGAGGTCGGCGAGGACGTTGCGCATCAGCGGCTGGTCGACGAGAGCGGCGCCGAATGCGCTGCGGTGCACCGCGTGGTGGGTGGCCTGGTGGACGCCGGCGCGCATGCCGGTCGACGAGCCGATGATGCAGTCGAGGCGGGTCATGTTGACCATCTCGACGATGGTCGGGACACCGCGCCCCTCCTCGCCGACCAGCCACGCGGTCGCGTCGTCGTACTCGATCTCGCTGCTGGCGTTGGAGTGGTTGCCCAGCTTGTCCTTGAGGCGTTGCAGGAACATCCGATTGCGGGTGCCGTCGGGCAGCACACGCGGGAGGAAGAAACACGACAAGCCGCCGGGGGCCTGGGCCAGGACCAGGAACACGTCCGACATCGGCGCCGAGGTGAACCACTTGTGCCCGGTGATCAGGTAGCTGCCGTCGGCCTGCGGCACCGCGCGGGTGGTGCCGGAGCGGACGTCGGACCCGCCCTGCTTCTCGGTCATCGACATCCCGGCGATCAGACCCGGCTTGTCGAGCGGCACCGACAACGTCGGGTCGTAGATCCGGCTGGACAGCAGCGGCTCGTACTGCGCGGCCAGTTCGGCGTTGTGCCGCAACGCCGGGACGACGGCGTAGGTCATCGAGATCGGGCACTGGTGGCCCGCGTCGACCTGACCCCACACCGACAGCTTGGCGGCGCGGATGAGGTGGGCGTGCGGGTTGCTGTCCGCCCAGGGCGCGGCGTGCAACCCGAGATCGACAGCCTTCGTCATCATCTGGTGGTAGGCGGGGTCGTAGACGACCTCGTCGATGCGGTGTCCGTAGCGGTCGTGCGTGTGCAGGACCGGCGGGTGTTCCTCGGCGAGGTCTCCGAGACGCTGGGCCTCGGCACTTCCCGCCGCGCGGCCCACCTCGTGGATGGTCTCCAGCGCGTCGTCGGCACCTTCGCGGCTCAGGGCCTCGAGGATCGGGGCGTACTCAGCCGCATCGTAATCCTGCAGCGGCGGAACCTGATTGAAGACCTCGTGGGTGGTGTGCATCGGAGCTCCCTAGGGATCGGAGGGTGAAGGTGGTGATGGACGGGATGACGGAGGGGTCGGCGGCACCGCGCGCCAGGGGCAGGACCAGCGATTCGCCGATGGCACCGACGATGCAGGCCGCGGTGAAAGCGCTGTCCTGCGGAGGGATCTCGTCCGCGTCGATGGCGGCGTCGATGGCGATGGCGATCGCGTCCCGGAACGCCTCCCGGAATCGCAGTCGTTCGGTGTCGACCTGAGGGTCGACCGGCTCGGCGAGCAGGGCGTAGGCGAGGGTCGGTGCGCGGAGAGCGCGCTCGGCGAAGGTGCACACCGATGCGGTGACCGCCTCGACCCAGCGGCCGTCGCGGTCCCGGGCCCGTGCACCCGCGTCGGCCATGGCGTCGACCTCGTGGGTGCAGACGATGCGGAACACCTCGGTGAACAACTCGCCTTTGTTCGCGAAGTGTCGGTAGACGGTGCCGGTCCCGACGCCGGCGGCCGCGGCCACCGCGGAGATCGAGCAGCCCGCGTATCCGTACTCGGCCACCTGGGCGATCGCGGCGTCGACGAGCCGCGACCTCAGGTCGTCGAGTCGCTGTTGAACCGCTGGAGTGCGGCGATACACCATACCGAAAGAGTGAACACCGATTCCGTTCTTACGTCAACGGGTGGCCCCCAACTTCAGCTGAACCGTGCTCGGAAGGAGTCGAGACCTTGAAGACAGTTGTTCGACAGCGGGACCGGATCGCTGACCTCGATGGTCGACACCCTGGCGATCAACACCTCGAGGAGCGTCTGCATCTCGAGCTTGGAGAGTTGCATGCCGACACAGGTGTGCATGCCGTGTCCCCACCCGAGATTGCTGCCGCGGCGGTGCAGCGAGAACGTCTCCGGATCGTCGAAATGTCGCTCGTCCATGTTGGCCGACGCGTAGAGCATCACCACCCGCTCACCGGCGTGCAGACGGACGTCACCGATGTCGGTGTCGCGGGCGACGCTGCGGGTGAAACCCCGCACCGGCGAGGCCAGACGCACGGCCTCGACCACCGCGGTTGCGATGAGGTCGGGCTCGGCCCGCAACTGCGCATACAGCTGGGGATCTCGTCCGAGGCTCCACAGCAGCTGCCCGGTCGCCAGGATGGTGGTGTCGAGGCTGGGAGCGACGAAGTCGATCACCATCGTCCGGGCTTCGGACTTGCTGATCTCTCCACGCTCGGCGGCGGCGAAGACACTGGCGGCCCATCCGTCGGGCGTCACCCGCGATCGACGCAACCGTGTCGTGTACAGGAACAGCCCCAACGCCGTCGGGGTCGCGTCCAGGGTACGACGATTCACCGGCCCGAGGATGTCGAAAGTGCCCGCACCCCAGGTCAGCAACTGCTGCGGACCCACCCGCACCCCGACGAGATCGGCCACCGCGGCGACGGGGAGCCGGGAGGCGAAATCGGCGATTCCGTCGAACGAGTCGCGTTCCAGGAGTCGTCCGACGGTGGCCTCGGCCTCGTCGCGCAAGATGGGCAGTGACGGTCGGATGGCCCGAGACGTCAACGACTGCATCAGGATCCGACGTCGAATGGAGTGCCGATCGTCGTCGCTGTTCAGAACGGTCTTGCGGCCGAGGAGGTTGGCGACCGGGTTGGCGGCGACCCCGCTGCCGCTGCGGAAGGTGACGTCGTCGCGCAGCGCGGTACGAACGTCCTCGAAGCGGCCCATCGCCCACACCTTGTGCCTGGGCAGCCAGACCACCGGGCCGGCGTCACGGATCCGGCGATACACCGGTTGCGGGTCGACCAGCGCGGACGGGCCGTACAGGTCGACGTCGACGGTCGGGGCATCACGGCGGGCCGCTCGGCGCGATCGCACGCTCAGCGCGGTCATCGGACCACCTGTGGTGTCCCGGCAGCGGTCCGGGGGTGTCGCAGGGCGACGAGGTCATCGACGTCGGCCGCGGTGCGGGCGGTCGCCCGGACCACCCGATCGGGTCGGACCAGGACCGCGTACGCCCGGTGCTTGCGCAACAGCGCGGCGGGGGTCGGGTTCGTCGACGGGACACATCGCAACGCATCGGCATCGACGTGGTGCAGACCGGCCGCGTCGACTCGATCGGCGGTGTGGGGATCGAGCGGTCCCCGGGTGAGGAGGATGTATCCCGTACCGGTCACATCGTCGAGGCGGCGGGCGCCGTCGTCGGTGCGTACCCACGGTTGCGGAAAGATGCTGCCGTTCAACCGGTTGCGCAGACCACGCCGCTCGACGAGCGGGCCGCGGCCCAGAGGTGGGGTGCCCTCGGGAAGCGCATTGCCGATGCCGGGTATGTGACAGGCGGCGGCGACCACCGCTCGCCGCGCCGCCGCCAGGCCGTCCTGGCCTCCGGTCAGGGCCCATCCGACGGCCAGCGCCATCAGGACGATGCGGGTGGCATGCGGTTTGCGCTCGGGTTCGTAGGTGTCGAGGATCGTCTCGGGTGCCGTGCCGCCGAGGACGTCGGCGAGCTTCCAACTCAGATTCAACGCGTCACGCAGTCCGGATCCGAGGCCCTGACCCACGAACGGCGGGGTCTGATGGGCGGCGTCACCGGCCAGGAAGACGCGGTCCACGCGCCATGTTCGGGCCACCCGCGCTCGGAAGGTGTAGAACGCCTGCCGCATGACCTCGGACTCCTCGATCTCGGCGGGTGACATCCACGGTGCCAACAGTTCTCGGAGTGCCTCCGGCGAGCGCAGAGACTCGAGATCCTCGCCGTCGAATACACGGAATTCCCACCGGTACCGGTTGCCGGTGACGGGCATGAACGTGGCGGCCCGCGCGGGGTCGCAGATCTGGTGGACCCCGTCCCACACGTCGAGACGCTTCGGGGTGCGAACGTCGATGACCAACCACTGCTCGTCGAAATCGAAGTCGCGCATGGTGATCCCGAGTTGGTCGCGGACGAAGCTGTTGGCGCCGTCGCACGCGATGACTGCGGCAGCACGGATCGTCTCGCTCTGATCCTCTGTGTTCCGGAAGCAGACGGTGGGGCGACGACCCGCTGTCACCTCGGTGACCTCGCAGCCACGGCGCAGGTCGATCAGGTCCATGGCGTCGGCCCGCTCGAGCAGGATCCGCTCCAGATCGGGCTGGTCGAACATGCTGTCCGGCGGGTAGCCGTTGCGGCCGTCGGCGGTGTCCCGGGTGAACTCGGTCATCACCCGTCGACAACCGTTGATCAGCCGCATACCCGGCATGGGGCGGGTGTACGGCGCGAACTGCTCGGCGACACCGACCGCCTGCAGGATGCGGAACACCTCGTCGTCGAGGTGCACCGCACGGGGGAGCGCGTAGACCTCCCGATGTCGTTCGAGCACCACGCAGGGCACGCCGCGCCCGGCCAGGAGAAGGGCACACGCGATGCCGACCGGCCCCGCCCCCACGATGACGACGGGGTCGCGCGAAGAGGTCATGCGTATCTCACGTGGCAGCGTTGACGGCCCAGTTCGATGACCCCGTCGTCGGTGGCGATGCGCACCTCGACGACATCGCCGTCGGCGAGGTAGTTCGGGTTCGACGCCTGACGTTTGAAGAACTGCTTCCACTTCACGTGCGGCGGGATGAGCGCCCCGATCATCTCGATCGGCTTCGGCGGCGCGGACAGTGCGGTGCCTCCGGGTGTGCCGGTGAGCAGCAGGTCGCCGGCGTCGAGACGCTGGAATCCGGTGAGCACGCTCAGCGCGCTGACCGGGTCGATGATCATGTCGCCGCCGACGCGCCCGTTCTGGCGGCGCTCGCCGTTGACCCACAGCTGCAGTCGCAGCTGGTCGAACCGACGCCATTCCTCGTGGCTCAGCAGGACCAGCGCGGGACCGACGGGGGTGAACGTCGGGTACGACTTCGACTCGTAGAACTGCGTTTTCGGCAGCTGGATGTCGCGGGCGCTGACGTCGTTGGTGACGACGACGCCCGCGAAGAACTCACCGAGCGTGTCGGCGGTGACGGTGGACCCCACCTCGAGCGTCGTCGCCGCGACCAGACCGATCTCGACCTCGTAGTCGAGAAGCGTGACGTGCGCCGGCTTCACGATCTCGCCGAACGGGCCCGTGATCGACCCCGACGACTTGCGGAAGAACGTCGCCGACACCCGATCGGGATCGATGCCCGAATCCTCTGCGTGACTGCGGTAGTTGACCATCTGCGCGACGACCCGGCACGGGACCGTGACCGGTGAGAGCAGGTCGAGGTCGGCGACCGGGGTGGCGCCGGCGTCGTTGCCCGTCGCGGCGTCATCGATGGCGGCGCGGTCGCCGAGCAACTCACCGGTGGTGGTCGCGGCGGTACGGATCGGGTAGGCGGTCTCGAATCGCTGGACCCACCAGCCGGCGGCGGTACGGAGGACGGTCGTCGTCATGAGCGGGCAACTTTCAGTAGACCGAGCAGTCGGTGGATGTCGAACTCGTTGTCGTTCTTCAGACCGGAGAGGAACCCCTTGACCAGCTCGGGATCGGGGTTGGCGCCGAGGAAGTCCCGGGTGACCGGTGGACCCCACTGGGCGAGACCGCTGGCGGTGAACGGCGCCCATCCCGCCTCGACGGTGCTGTCGAACATGTCACCGTCGGCGAAGTGCTCGACCATGAACTTGTCGAGGTCACGCCAGTAGTCGAACAGTTGACTGCCCTGGATGTGCCTGCCGATGCCCCACGCGTGGTGGTATCCGCGGTCGGCCAGGTAGGCGCCCCCTGCGGCGACGGCGTCGAGATCGGCCACCTGATAGGCACTGTGGACGTATCGCGACATCGGGCCCAGCGTCATCGCCAGGGTGTGGTGATCGGCCATGTCGCTGCCGCGATCGCATCGGATGAACGCCATGGCAGGACCACGGCTGCGCTGTCCGGGGAAGAACAGGAAATCGCTCACGATCATGCCGAGCATCTCCTGGTACCAGGCCAGGTTCTCGCGGAACCGCGGCGTCTCGATCACCACGTGACCCAGGCGTTGGACGCGGGCGGGCTCGCGCGGCGGGCGCTGGATCGCGTTGAATCGCTCGACCTTACCGCCGAAGTTGAACGTCAGCGGGTGCTGATCGGGCAGCGACGGGAGGTCGGTGAGGCCGGCCACGACCCGGACCGACATCCCCGAGGGATCGGTCAGGTCGATCGCGGAACCACCGAGATCGCCGAGCGGGTACACGCGACGGCCGGTCTCCCGCGACAGGCGCAGCAGGTCGTCGTGGCCGGCCGCGCGGAACGCCGGACCGACGAATCGTGACCGGTGCGAGCGGCGGATCAGGATGCACGGTGCACCCGACCACGTGCCGCGCAGCGACAGCTCGTCGGCGGTCCGCGAGACCGTGGTGAAGCCGAAGTCGTGGGCGAACCGTTCGGCCTGTGCGATGTTCTGCTTCTCGAATTCGAGCCACGCGATGTCGACGATCTTGATGACCGGCTGCGCGGCGCGGTCGTCCGGGTCGCCGGGGTGGGCGCCGAACTCGCTGTGGAGATCGGCGTGCGCGGTGTCCGCTGGGGTTGTCATCGTTGACCTCCTGTCTTCTGAACAAATCGTCACTTCTGATGTCATTCATCGTCAAGAGGGTTCAGTTCTGGAATCGGATTCACTGATGAAGGCACTACGCTGACCCTCGTGTCCGAGACCTCAGGCGGTAACCGGCTCGATCGCCGCAAGGCGCGCACCCGCTCGGCGCTGGTCGACGCCGCCTGCCAGCTGTTGGCCACCCCGAAGGGCACCGAGGCGTCCATCTCCGACATCACCGACCTCGCCGACGTCGGTCTGGGCTCCTTCTACAACCACTTCACCAGCAAAGCCGAGCTCTTCGACGCCGCGATCGCGGAGATGCTGGAACTGCATGGTCGGCTCTTCGACGAGACGACGGCCGGTCTGGCCGATCCGGCGGAGGTCTTCGCCGCCGGGGTCCGGATGTCGGTGCGGCTGAGCGCAACCCATCCCCGGGTGGCCCAGACCATCAGTCAGGTCGGATTCCAGTATCTCGACAGCGCCGACGGGCTCGCCCCGCGGGCCTATCGCGATCTCACGGAGGCCACGGAGTCCGGGCGCCTCGACATCGACGACCTCACCGCCGCGCTGTCCTACACAGCCGGGTCACTGCTCGGTTGTCTGCACATGCTGGCCCGCGATCCCTCGCTCGACGCCGACACCGCCGCAGATCATCTCGCGGCGAGCCTGCTGCGCATGTTCGGTCTCTCCAAAAAGGAAGCCGGCGAGGTGTCGACCCGGCCGCTGGTGCAACCCACGCTGTCCTGACCGATCACTACCCTCGACGGCATGACACGTGCGCGAGGCAGGTCCCTGGTCGATGTCCATGCGCATTTCCTGACCGACCGCTATGTCGCGGACGCCACCGCGGCGGGGATCTCCCAACCCGACGGGATGCCGGGCTGGCCGAGCTGGGATGTCGACGACCATCTGACCGCCATGGACGACAACGACATCGCGCGGTCGATCCTGTCGATCTCCTCACCCGGTGTGCACTTCGGTGACGACTCGGCCGCCGCCGACCTGGCGCGCCACGTCAACGAGCACGCCGCTGCGTTGACCGCAGAGCACCGGCCGCGGTTCGACTTCCTCGCCTCGCTCCCACTGCCGTGCGTCCAGGCCGCGACCGACGAGGCGGCGTACGCCATGGACACACTCGGCGCGCTCGGCGTCATCATGTTGAGCAACAACGGCTCCCGATATCTGGGCGACCCGTCTCTCGACCCGCTGTGGGAGGCTCTCGATCGGCGACGGGCCGTCGTGCTCGAGCATCCGACGTCTCCGCCCGACGCCGAGAGCGTGTCATCGGGCAGGCCGCGTCCCATGCTGGAGTTCATGTTCGAGACCACGAGAACCGTCACCGACCTCCTGTCGGCTCGCGTTCCGGAACGATTCCCGAACATCCGGTTCGTGATCCCGCACTGCGGCGCGGCGCTGCCGGTGCTGATGGATCGCATCGAACTGTTCCGCGAGATGGTGCCGAATCCCTCCGGGCGGGAGATGTCTCGCCTGACGACCCGTGAACAGCTGCAACGTCTCTCGTTCGATCTGGCCGGCGCGGCGTTTCCGGGTCACGCCGCCGCGCTCGTCGATGCGGTCGGCACCGATCGGGTCCTCTACGGCAGCGACTTCTGTTGGACTCCCGCCGCGCTGGTCCATCGACTCGTCGTGGCGATGGATGCACAGGAGACCGACTGGCGTGCACTCACCACCGACAACGCGGAGCGACTGCTGAGTCGCTGAGACTCAGGTCCGGCCGTCGGCCCGGTCGGTGTGACGGCCCGTCGCGACGCGTGCGGCCAGCGCCGCGGTGGTCAAGGCGATGATGCCGACTCCGACCACGCCCACGGCCGTGTCGTGGTGGGTGACGAGCAGGCAGAGGGCGAAACCGACTGCGAGAAGCGCACATCCCGCGGTGCCGGCGTCGTGCACCGTGGTGATGGTGAGGCTCTCCCACCGCAGGGTCGGGCGCGGCCGGGCCGGAAGCCTCTGCGCGATGAAGGCGTAGATCGTGAGGACGATGGTGAACGCGATGTAGCCCAGCGCCGCCGCGGCCGGCATCATCTGGGTCTCGGTGTCCGCCTTCATCATGAGGTAGCCGATGTCGGAGGCGGCGGCACCCAGCAGTGCGGTCGCGAGCACCACCGAACCGACGACCCGGTACCCGCAGATCAACGGCGACAGCGCCATCAACGCGAGGGTCACGTCGCCGGTCGGATACAGCGCGGCGATCAGGATGAAACCGTCCACGGGCAGGTCGGCCAGGGTCAGGAGCAGGATCATCGCGGCGTAGGTCGCCGCGGCCATACAGACCAGCGACAGTGCGCGCTGCCACGGCCGGTAGGCCAGGGTCAGGCCGTAGTCTCCGCCGCGCATCCACATCGCGACACCGACACCGACCGGCATCAGCAGGAAGCCGACGTCGTGCAGGTGGCCCGACGGGATGGGCTGGTGGTCGAGGTTGCGGGCGACGAACCAGGCCACCTGACCCGCGGTCCAGGCCAGCGTCCCGGCGGCGAGCGCCGCGAAGAACGCGGTGGTCCGTCGCTCCCCGGCCGTGCGGGCCTGATGGGCGCGGCGGACGAACGCCGCGGTCGCGATCGCGGCGAAGACCGCCTGGACGAGATCGGTCACGAATGTCGTGTGGGCGACGTTGCGATCAACGGCCTGCATGACCGCGATGGCGACGCCTCCGGTGAGCAACAGACCGCACCACGCGACCAGGGTCGCCGTCGGCGCCTGGGTCCGCGGGATCGTGTCGACAGGCACCGGGCCGGACGCACCGTTCTGCGACCAGAGCCGCCGGGTGAGCGCGGCGTCCGCGTCGACGGCGACCCCCACTGCCGCGACCACCGGCCAGGACATCGTCGACACGGCGTCGGTGAACGCCTTCGCCACGGTCGTGTGGCTGTAGTCCGTACGGGCGGCGATCGTTCGTAAACTCGGCGACCCGGCCGCTCGCCGAGCGTCCATCAGGTGCTCCAGAAGCGTGTGAACTGAGTCACGTTCGGTCATGCGGCCCTCTCGTCGAACCCACGGGCAACGAGTGTAAACCACCTTCTAGCTGGTGTTTGTCCGTGTAAACCCCGGTGTAAGCCGTTGCGTGACAACCGGGACCAGGAGTCTGCTGGAGCAGGTTCACAGGCCCGCACCGAAAACGCAACGGGCCCAACTCCGACCGACCGTGGAGACGACATGACGATCACCCCGCGCACGCGCGTCGACACCGGCACGGTGTGGGTCGTCGAGGTCGACAGCGGGTCGGACGGACGCCACGTACACGGCGTCTACGCGAGCGAGTCCCGCGCCCACGATGCCGTCGTCGAGCTGATGACGACCCACTTCGCCGGGTACTGGTCGGCATGCAGTGTCCGCATCCCGGCGCCCGCGGACTTCGACAGCACCGGCGAGTGGCACCGGGCGGTCCTGGCCGCGTGGACCCTCGTCGCCGCACCCGACGTGACCATCGCGTGGGAGGACTGGCAACCGCAATGAGCGAACTGCTTCGACTGGCCGACCCCGTTGTCATCACGGGGCTGGCGACGGTGTGTGTCGGCGGGCTCATCGCCGCCCTGCTCATCGCATCCGCACCATTCCACGACACCGAACCAGAAGGGCACCGTCACATGCGCGTCTACAACCCGAACAGGGACGCCGTCATCGACGATCGAGGAGTCGACGCCGCGGTCGAGGCACTCGCCTTCGCCGTCCGTTGGGCGCCGTTCGGCGGCGCCGACCGCGACGAGATCTTCGTGACCTTCGGGCTGACGCCGGAACAGTTCGGCCAACGGTTGCGGCGGGCCGCCGATCACCCGGAGGCCCGGCATCGCCTCGACCTCTCCCCCACCGACCACGCCGCGCTGCTGGCCGAGGCGCAGCGGATGAGCACCTCCGCATCGCCGGACGACACCACCCGCCAGGCATCCTGACCGTGCCGAGCACCGACGGTGACGGCGCCCAGGACATCGACGGCACCACCGGACAGGACGATGCAGCGTGGGTCCCTGCCGTCGACGACGAGGTCGTCGTCCGTCCGGACACCGACACCGAGACCGAGACCACCGGACGGATCATCGACGACTTCGGCGAGTTCACCGCCGCGGCGGTAGAGGTCAACGAGACCACGATCTCGCCTGCGGCACGACGATGGGCGGTCCTCACCGCGGACGGAGACCTCGTCTTCGTCGACACAGACCAGATCCGGTCCGTCACACACCCTCGGATCGATACCGACGGCGACTAGGACTCGGTCAGCGCCCGCTGGTACCGCTGCATCCCGGAGATCCACCGACCGTAGTCGGATCCCTTGTGCTGGTACATCTTCAGCACCTCGGGGTGCGGCAGGATCAGGAACCGTTCGTCACCCAGCGCCTCGATGACGACGTCGGCGACGTCGTCCGGCTCGAGTACGTTGCCCGCGCTCGTGACCGCGCTGGCGGCGACCGACGCCCCGTCACGATCGGTCTCGAATCCGGCGTTGAGCAGCTCGGTGTTGACACCCATCGGGCAGAGGCAACTGACCGCGATGCCCTTGTCGCCGTACGTGACCGACAGCCACTCGGCGAAGCCGACGGCCGCGTGCTTGCTCACCGAGTAGGTGACCGACCCGATCTGGGTGAGCAGACCGGCCGCCGATGCGGTGGACAGGAAGTATCCGCGTCCGCGCTCGACCCACCCCGGGACCAGCGCGCGGGCGGCGCGCACGTGGGCGAGGACGTTGACGTCGAGCGCGGTCTGCCACGCGGCGTCGTCGGAGTCGAGTCCCATGCCCGCGGTGGTGCCCGCGTTGGCGACGTAGAGGTCGACCGGTCCGAACTGTTCTTCCGCCGTCGCGATGATCCGGTCGATGACCGCGGGATCGGAGACGTCGCCCGCGACCGACGCCGCGACCGTGCTCGACGCGGAGCCGTTGATCGAGTCGGCCACCGCCGCGACGCGGTCCGCGTTGAGGTCGGCGACGACCACCGACCCGCCGTGGGCGACGATCGCCCTGGCAATCGCGGCGCCGATGCCGGCGCCTCCTCCGGTGACCACTGCGACCGTGCCTGAAATCTCCATCAGGCGATGCTAACGATCAGCCGATCTTGAAGATGACGATCCGTTGGACGGCGAAGTTGATGACGGTCGCGGTGCCCTGGGCGATGACGTAGGCGAAGAGGCTGTACAGGATCTCCTCGGGCCACACGTGCGACAGCGCCGAGTAGATGCCGACCTGGACGGCGAAGGTCACGAGGTACAGCGCGATCACCGCGATGAAACGCGCGCGGCTGGGCTCGGCACGGAACGTCCACCGGCGGTTGATCAGATATGCCGTCGTGGTGCCCGCGATGAAACCGACCGTCTTGGCCAGCCAGTACGGCGCACCGATCACGTACTGCAGCAGCAACGTGATCCCGAAGTCGAGAACACCCGATCCCGCACCGGTGATGACGAAACGGACGAGCTGCGTCTTCAGGTCGACGTCGGTCGACGCCTCGGCATCGTCGAGTGGCAGCTCGATCGGCATCGGGGCGTGCGGAGTGCGGAACTCCTCGTGCGAGTGGTGTTCCCCGGGGGCGAGCTGGTCATCGGACACGCCGATCAGCCTAAACCTCGCCCACGCGGGCGAATCATTTCGCCGTGCTTCGGATTCGTGCGTGGCGGTCGAGGGTGGGCCACTAGGGTCAGCAGCGTGAGTGTCAGATCAGCTGTCGTCGGCAGCCTCATCGCCGTGTCCACCGTCGCCACCCTGCTCGTCGGGGGCGTCCCGGCCGGCGCCGCACCGCCGAGGCCCGCGGCCACCGAGACCCTGCCGCCGACCGGGACACCGAACTGGTCCGGCCTCGACGCGCGCGATTACTCCGGCGAGATCCCCACGCGTGCAGGCACACTCGTCGGGCACACGACCCTCGCACCGGCGTTGTCGATCCCCGGTGCGGGACGCGCGTACCGGATCCTCTACTCGACCACCGACCAGCACGACCGCCGCGCGGTCAGCACCGGCGCGGTCTTCCTCCCACGCGGTGCAGCACCCGCCGGCGGCTGGCCCGTGCTCGCCTGGGCGCACGGCACCGTCGGCATCGGCGACACGTGCACGCCGTCGGCCCAACCCCGCAGCACCCGCGACAGCGACTACCTCTCGCACTGGCTGCGCCGCGGATACGCCGTGGTCGCCACCGACTACGCCGGGCTCGGCACCCCCGGTCTGATGAGCTACCTCAACGGGGTCGCCGAGGCGCATTCGATCGTGGACTCGGTCAAGGCGTTGACCCAGCTGGGCGAGCCGACCGCCCGCCGGTGGGCGATCCTCGGCCAGTCACAGGGGGCCGGTGCGGCGATGAACGCCGCCCGTCGTGCCACCGAGTTCTCCCGCGGGTGGCCGCTGGACTACCGGGGCGTCGTCGCGACCGGCACACCCGCGAACATCGAGTCGGTCATCGTCCTGGGCGGACCGACCTTCCCGCCGGTGAAACTGCCGGTCGGACTCACGACGTACACGACCTACATACTCGCCGCGATCCGTGAGGCACGCCCCGATCTCGACATCGACGGCATCCTCACCCCACGCGGACGCGCGGTCGCCGATCGCGCCGAGACGGTCTGCTACCCGGAACTGCGTACGGAGCTGGCGGGGTCAGATGTGCGGTCTTTCTTCCGCCGCCCGGTGAACTCGATCCCCGGCGCGTACGACGCGCTGCACCGCTTCATGGGAACGCCCGCCCAGGGGTACGACCGGCCGATCTTCCTCGGCCAGGGTCTGCTCGACACCGACGTACCCGCGCCGTCGGCGCTGTCGTTGGCCGCGCAGCTGACCGCGAACCGCCAACCGGTGGAACTGCACGTCTACCCGACGTCGGATCACTCCGGCACGGTCTACGCCTCGCAACCGGATTCGACGCCGTTCCTGGCGCGGATACTGAAGCGATGACCACCCTCCGACGGCGATTCGCCGCCGCTGTCGTCGCCGTCATGTCCGCAACCGTGGTCGCGACGACGGTCCCCGCCGGTCCGGCATCGGCATTGACCCCCGAGCCCGCGCCGGACTGGTCCGGGCTCGACGTGCGGGACTACAGCGGCCCGATCCCGCAGCGGGCGGGCACGCTGATCACCACCCGGGCGATGGCGCCGAGCCTGTCGTTGCCGAACGCCGCGAGCGCGCACCGGATCCTGTACTCGACCACCAACCAGTTCGACCGACGTGCGGTGAGCACCGGCGCAGTCTTCATCCCACGCGGGACACCCCCGCGCGGCGGCTGGCCGATCATGGCGTGGGCGCACGGCACGGTCGGCATGGGTGACGACTGCGCGCCGTCGGCCCAGGTGCACGAGGCCGGCGAGGCCGCCTACCTCGGCCACTGGCTCGCCCGCGGCTATGCGGTCGTCGCGACCGACTACGTGGGACAGGGAACTCCGGGACTGCTGTCCTACCTCAACGGCGTCACCGCGGCCCATTCGGTGGCCGACTCGGTGGTGGCTGCGCGGCAGATGTCGCTGCCTCTCGCGCGGAAGTGGGTCGCGGTCGGGCACTCCCAGGGCGCGGGCGCGGCGCTGAGTACGGCGCGGTTCGCCGATCAGTTCACCGCCGGGTCGGGACTCGACTACCGCGGTGTGGTCGCCACCGGCGCACCGGCCAACATCGAGTCGGTCCTGCAGCTCGCCGGGCCGCAGTTCCCGCCGGTGATGCTGCCGCGTGCGCTGAACGGCTACGCGCTCTACATCCTCGCCGGGTTCCGCGACGCCCGCCCCGATCTGCCGGTGAACGCACTCCTCACACCGTTGGGTCGCCGGCTCACCGACATCGCCGGGACGACCTGCGGCAAGCAGCTGCGTCCGTTCGCCCGTGGGCTGGACCTGCGAAAGCTGTTCACCCGACCCATCGACACGATCCCCGGGATCTACGCCGCGCTGCGGGAGTACCTCGGCACCCCGGACAGCGGTTACACGCGACCGGTGTTGCTGGGACAGGGGTTGCTCGACGTCAACGTGCCCGCCCCGGCGGCGCTGTCGTTGGCGGCGCAGATGACGGCCAGCCGGCAACCACTGGAACTGCGCGTCTATCCCGGCGCCGACCATCCCGGTGTGTTGCGGGCGGTCCTGCCCGATGCCGATCG
The DNA here is from genome assembly GCF_024171815.1 of Williamsia maris. Classification (GTDB taxonomy): domain Bacteria; phylum Actinomycetota; class Actinomycetes; order Mycobacteriales; family Mycobacteriaceae; genus Williamsia_A; species Williamsia_A maris. Next base: position 269,294 of record NZ_JAMTCJ010000002.1, read on the forward strand.
CTTTCTCGACCGGATCACCCGGTGACCGCACGCTGACGTAGTTTGAGTTCCATGCAACGTGAAACCGTGCGCTACGACGTCACCGACGGGGTGGCGGTCCTGACGCTGAGCCGCCCAGATCAGTTGAATGCGTTCACCGTACAGATGGCCGACGACCTCGTCGCTGCCTTCGACGAGGCCTCGGCCGACTCGACGGTCGGCGCCATCGTGGTCACCGGCGAGGGACGGGCGTTCTGCGCAGGCATGGATCTGAGCAGTGAGGGCAACGTGTTCGGGCTCGACGAGACCCTCGAGCCGACTCTCACCGACCTCTACGAGCGATTCGACGACCCGGCGATCATCAGTGGCGTCCGCGACACCGGCGGCCGTGTCTCGCTCGCCATCTACCGCTGCCCGAAACCGGTCATCGCGGCCATCAACGGTGCGGCCGTGGGCATCGGCGCGACGATGACCCTGCCGATGGACTTCCGGCTCGCGTCGGAGAAGGCCCGCATCGGTTTCGTGTTCGGCAAGCTCGGCATCGTGCCCGAGGCGGCGTCGAGCTGGTTCCTGCCCCGCGTCGTCGGGATGCAGAACGCGCTCGAACTCGTCTACTCCGCCGACATCATCGACGCCGCGACCGCCAAGGACATGGGACTGGTCCGCTCGGTGCATCCGCCCGAGGAGCTGCTCGACGCCGCGCTCGCCCTCGCGCACCGTTTCGTCGACGGGCGCTCGCCGGTGGCCACCGCGTTGGCGCGCCACATGCTCTACCGCAACAGCGCGTTCGCCTCGCCGGTCGATGCGCACCGCGTGGACTCGTTGGCGATGTTCTACACCAGCGTCGGGGACGGCAAGGAGGGTGTCGCAGCCTTCCTGGAGAAGCGGCCCGCCGAGTTCACCTCGACCGTGCCCGCCGACCTGCCCGACTTCCTCGACGAGACCGACGCCATCCGCTGACCGCCTCGCAGGTGTCGGTCAGCCGACGCCTGCGAGCCGAAGGGCCGCATCGCGCGCGCTGCCCCACGGATCGGAACCGATCCCGATGCCGTGTGCCACCAGGGCGCCCTCGTGAAGTGCCATCACGGCCTCGACCACGCTCTCGTCGGTCACCCCGCCGACGGCCAGGATCCGCCGGAAGAAGTCGAGGGTCTCGCGCTTCTGTTCGGCGATGAGCACCGCCACCGGGTGCGTCTCGTCGCTGAACTCGGCGTGTGCGTTGATCGAACCGCACCCCTTTCCGCCGTCGGTGTCCGACCAGGTGGCCGACGCGTCGAACGCTGCCCGTAACCGCTCGGCGCACCCCGGACCCGCGGACTCGACCGCGGCGTCCCGACGGATGCGCCACCGCCGGTCGCGGTCCCGCAGATAGGTCGTGACGAGCCCGTCCTTCGACCCGAACCGCTCGTAGAGCGTCTTCTTGGTCACCCCGGCGTCGTGCGCGATCGTGTCCACGCCCACGGCATGAATCCCCTGCTCGTAGAACAGCTTCGACGCGAACTCGAGGATGCGTTGCGCTTTCGGGGTCAGTTCGATGTCGGGGTCGGGGACCATGGACGTTGAGTATACAGATCTGTATAGTCGCGGCCATGACTAAACAGATCGGTATACCCGTCGGCGTACGCGCACACCCTGCCGTCACCGTCGGACTGTCCGCCCTGTTCGTCGCCTGTTGGAGCTCCGGGTTCATCGGCGCCAAGCTCGGTGCGGGCGACGCCGAGGTCACCACGGTGTTGATGTGGCGGTTCCTGCCCCTGGCCCTGGTGTTGCTGCCGGTCGCCTGGTTCTCGGCCCGCCGGCGGGCGACGATGCCCACCTCGCGCACCCTGGCCCGGCAGGCGGTCATCGGGGTGCTGTCGCAGAGTGGTTACCTGCTCACCGTCTACTGGGCCATCGGGATCGGGGTGAACACGGGGACCACCGCACTCGTCGACGGCATCCAACCGCTGGTGGCCGCGGCCCTGCTCGGACCGCTGCTCGGCGTCGCCGTCTCCGGCCGTCAGTGGATCGGGCTGGTCCTCGGACTCGGTGGGGTCGCCATCGTCACGGCGGCCGATGCCGGGTCCGACTCCGCGGCCCCGTGGTGGTCGTACGCGATCCCGTTCGTCGGGATGCTCAGTCTGGTCGCGGCCACCTTCGTCGAACAGCGCTCCCCCGCAGCCGTCTCCCCGCTGCGGGGTCTGGCCATCCATTGTTCGACGAGCGCGATCGTGTTCACGATGCTGGCGCTGGCCGGCGGTCACGCCACGCCTCCCGGCGACATCGCCTTCTGGAGAGCCATGGTCTGGCTCGTGGTGCTGTCGACCTTCGGCGGCTACGGGCTCTACTGGATCCTGCTGCGAAGAGTCGGGGTCACCCGCGTCAACACCCTGATGTTCCTGATCGCCCCGGTGACCGCGGTCTGGGGCGCGGTGATGTTCGGTGAATCGTTCACCGTCGTCACCGCCCTGGGGCTGGCGGTGGGGATCGCCGCCGTCACGGTGGTGACGGCGGCGCCCGGGGTCGGGAGATCTAGGCCGAGTGGCGCGCAGCGCGGAGTCCGAGGACCTCGAGCAGCTGCGGGCGTCGCAGGATCATCGCGATCCACAGCGCCACACCGAAATACACCGCGAACAGCGTCGTGCTGACAAGCGGTGCGTCGTTGTTCCAGTTCGCGGTCACGGCGCCACCGAGGTAGGCGGTGAGACCGATCGCGCCGAGGACTGCGGTCCGCGGGATGACCCACACGATCACGCACACCGCGAGCACGATGGCCATCACCGTCGCCTGGGTCGTGGTGAACCCGAGCTTCTCGGTGCCCTCGACGACGCTCTCGGGTTGGAACAGCTTGCCGAGTATGTCGAAGACGAGGAAGGCGCCGATCAGGACGCTGAGGACCACTCCGGCGATGTGGGTGCGCGAGCGCGTGGCGGTCGAGGTGGATTCGGTCGAGGTCGCGACGGTGGTGGTCATGGTGGCTCCTGGGGATGAGGTCCGGTGCGGCTGTCGTACGGATAGACACCGGCCACCGGGAAAACTCATCGCGACACTCAGCCGGCGTCGAACTCCCGGCGGCGTCGCTCGATCTCCGCGGTCCGACGTTGCTGTTCGGCCCGTTCGCGGCACTGCCGCAGGAAGGCGGCGTCGGCGACGGGATCCGCGGGCACGAATCGGCCCTTGCGGTCGTATTCGGGGAAGGCCTCGATCACGCGGTCCGACCTGGTCGGGCGTGGCCGGCGCCGTCGGCGGCGGCCGATGATCAGCCAGGCCAGCAGTCCGACGCCCGGCAGTGCCACGACCACCAGGAACCACGCCCACTGCGGGAGTCCGCGGATGTGGACAGAGTCGCGCCCGAGCACATCGATGGCACCGATCAGCGCCAGCAGGATCAGCACCCCGGCGATCGCCGCCGAGTACGGCAGCATCGGCGAACCGATCATCATCACGTAGTCCACTACCCTGCCGACCCGCCTCTCTGCCCATGGCGTCGATCAGGATCGCACAGCCGACCGTCGGCGAATAGAGAGCTTTCAGCCGACAGCACACCGCGAGCGTCCGATCATTCATCGACCCCCGAGCGGGCCGTCGAGGTCATCGGACCCGGTGGTCGCACCCCATGTTCCGCAGGACGTCCGGGGTGAGCGATGCGATGTCGGTGTGCCCGGACAGGCCGAGGGTGAGGTCGAGCTCGGCGATGATGTTCGCGACCGCGTCGCGCGCACCGTCGCGGCCGTTGATCGCCAGGCCGTACATGTGTGGTCGTCCGATACAGACCGCATCGGCTCCCAGCGCCAGCGCCTTGAACGCGTCCGAGCCGGTGTAGATCCCGGAATCGATGAGCACCTTCGCCCGGCCGTCGACCGCCTCGACGACATCGGGAAGGGCGTCGAGCGACGAGATCGATCCGTCGACCTGCCGACCGCCGTGATTCGACACGATGATCCCGTCGATACCGAGATCGACGGCGTGCCGTGCGTCGTCGGGATGCAGGATCCCCTTGAGGACGACCGGCAGGCTGGTCCGCTTCTGCAGTCCGGCGATGTCGTCCCAACTCAGCGACGGCCGGGAGTAGATGTCAAGGAAGGTCTGTACCGACTGCTTCGGGACCGGCGACCGCAGGTTCGACAGCAGCGATCCGGGGAGATGCCGGGCCATCGAGAACAGTGCCGACACCGCGGCCCGGGTGATCTCCACCTTCGGTCCGGCGTCGGCCGACGGGTTCGCGATCCGCTCGGCGACGATTTCCCGGAACCGCGGGTCCGAGGTGTACTGCGCGATGCCCTCGGCCCTGGCGAACGGAAGCGACCCGATGTTCAGGTCCTGTGGACGCCACCCCAGCATCGTGGTGTCGAGGGTGACGACGATTGCCTGGGCGCCCATCGTCTCGGCGCGTCGGACGAGGCTGTCGACCAGCGCGTCGTCGGTGGACCAGTAGAGCTGGAACCACCGCGGGGCGCCCGGGGTCACGGCCTCCATCGCGGCGGCGACGTCCTCCATCGGGTTGCACCCCTGGTTCGAGAAGATGTACGGGACACCCAGATCGGCTGCGGCGCGGCCGATGTGCAGATCGGAGTCGGGGTGGGCGAGTTCGCCGGCGCCCACCGGGGAGAAGAGGATCGGCGCCGGGAGCGTCGTCCCGAACAGGTCGACCGACAGGTCGCGTCGCGACACGTCGCGCAGCACGCGGGGCACGATGGCCCAGCGGTCGAAGGCGGACCGGTTGGCCCGCATCGTCGCGCCCTCGCCGGCGCCGCCCGCGATGTAGGCCCACCCGCGTGGACCCATCGCCTTCTCGGCGCGACGTTCGAGTTCGGCGAAGTCGGCGGGCACCGACGGGTGATGGCCGAACACACCTGCGGAGTAGATGGCGTTCTGGCGTGCGCGACCGGGAGCGGCGGCGGGCTGGGTCATCGGGGTCCTCTCACGGAATCTGCGACCTCCTGGAGCCTGGCGACGTAGTCGCGCAGCGCGGAGGCCTCGCTGTGGGCCATGTTGTCATTGGTCGCGTAGAGCCCCGCCGCGCCGTCGAGTGACTCGCGCAGGATGTCCATCTGTCCGACGTGCCGCGCGGTCTCGCCGAGCATGTGGACGACGATCTTCCCGAGCGTCACGTCGCGACGATCGTCCGGCCACCAGGGCACGACACCCGGTGTCGTGAGGTCCGAGGCATCGAAGGTCGTCTGCGCATGGGCCCACGCCGCGCGATAGAGACCCACGATGTCGTCGACCGATTCGTCTGCGGTGGCCCACATGTCGGCATTGTCGGACCACTCGCCCTCGAGCCACGGCGTGGGGATCTGCGGTGGACGACCGAAGGTGTCGCCGAAATAGCCGAACTCGACCACGGCGAGATGCTTGACCACGCCCAGCAGGTTCAGACCGGTGGGCGTGAGCGGACGACGCAGGTCGTGCGCGTCGACGCCGTCGACCTTCCAGAGCACTGCGTCCCGGTTGAACTGCAGGCGTACGAGAAGGAAGTCCTTGAGGTCCGCTCGGTCATCGGTGGCCATGGCATTCGAGCGTAGCCGCCTAGTCTGTCGTCGTGAGCCCGACTTCGCGCCCGTCCGCCATAGCGTTCGCAGGTCTCCTCGGCGCGGTGTCCGGGGCCGTCGACGTCCTGGTGTTCACCCGTCTCGGTGAGGTGTTCGCCAGTGTCATCACCGGCAACGTCGTGGTCGTCGGCGTAGCGATCGGGGGCGGTCGCCTCGGGGTGATGTCGCACGCCGCGATCGCGGTGGGGTGCTACGCGGTCGGGGTGGTCGTCGCGACCCTGATCACCCGTCGGGATGACGAGCATCCGGCACGTGGCGCCGCGACCCCGGTCATCGTGGTCTACGTGATCGAGTTCGCGCTGCTGTGTGGACTGGCCGCGATCTGGGTGGCCACCGACGGGCGTCCCGGCGGAACGGCGCAGTTCGTAGCGCTCGCGCTGACCGCCGCGGCGATGGGGATGCAGAGCAGGGCGTTCGCGATGTACCGGCTCCCCGGTGTCACCACCACCTACTTCACCGGCACGCTGACGAATCTGTTGACGGGACTCGTGACCGATTCCACCGTCAACCGTGCGGCCGCCGTCGCGCTGATGTCGTTGCTGGCCGGCGCGGCCGCGTCGGGCGCGCTGGTGTCGGTGGTCCCGATCGCCGCGCCCGCGCTCCCGTTGGCCCTGCTGGCTGCGGCGCTGGTGATGATCGCCGTCCGTCGACGCCGGCACAGCACCTGAGCCCACCTCTGTGGTGTCAGAGGAGACCACGTTCGTAGGCGACACGGACCGCCGCGGCGCGATCGCGCACGCCGAGCTTCGAATAGATGTGCAGCAGATGAGTCTTGACGGTGGCCTCGCTGATGACCAGCCCCTTCGCCACCGTGCGGTTGGTGCCACCCTCGGCGATCCGCGCGAGCACCTCGACCTCGCGGTCGGTCAGCTCGTCGAGCCGACGACGCGCCATCAGGCTCTGCGCCGCACTGGGAGCCAACACACTGCGCCCCGCCGCGACATCGACGACCGCCGCGATCAACTCCTCCCGGCTCAGCGCCTTCAGAAGGTATCCGTCGGCGCCGGCATCGATCGCCGACGCGATGTCCCGGTCGGCGTCGTAGGTGGTCAACACGAGAATCCTGGGCCGCAGCGGATCGCGTTGTCGGAGAGCCACGATGGCCGGGACACCGTCGCCGTCGGGCATTCGCAGATCCATCAACACGACGTCGGGATCCAACCGCGCCACGATCGCCAGTGCCTCGGGTCCCGACGATGCCTCGGCCACCACGTCCATCCGGTCGTCGGTGGCCAACATGCCCTTGACCCCATCGCGGACTATCGGATGGTCGTCCGCGATCACCACCGTGATCACGTCGCCGCCCTCGGGCCGCTCACGCCGGCACCACCGCACTGACCAGACAGCCCGCACCCGGCGTGGCCGAGATGTCCACCGTGCCACCGGACGACGAGACCCGCTCGCGCATGCCCCGTAGTCCGTTGCCCTCGTGAAGCCCCACCGGATCGAAGCCGTGGCCGTCGTCCTTGATGTCCAGCAGAACGCCTTCCTCCACGTAGGACAGGGAGACGTCCACCGACGTCGCGTGGGCATGCCGGGAGACGTTCGACAGCGCCTCCTGACAGATCCGAAGCAGGTTCTGGTCGTCGTCGGTGGGCACCGGATCGCCGTCGATGTCGATGCGGGCGCGCAGGTGATGCACTGTCGCCCAGGCGTTCACGAGTTCACTCAGGGCCAGCGGAAGGGGTTGCGAGTCCAGCATGGGCGACCGCAACGCGTAGACCGCGCGCCGGGCCTCCCCCAGACCGGAACGGGCCAGCGTCTTCGCGGTCTCGACACGGCCGACCCAGTCGGAGTCGCCGTCGATGGCCTCCAGTTGACTGACGATCGCGACGAGATCCTGGGCCACCGTGTCGTGGATCTCCCGGGAGAGCCGGGCGCGTTCCTCGAGCACCCCGCGCTCGCGTGCCCGTTCGAGAAGCTGTTCCTGCAGAACGGTATTGCGCTGCTGTGCCTCTTCGAGAGCCGTGACCGCGGCCTCGCGTTCGGCGACCTCACGATCGCGCCGGGCCCCCACCCAACTGAACAACACCACCAGTCCGGTGTTGATACCGACGAGCACGATCATCGCCGGCCAGGCCTGGGGGATCTGCGGGAACCCGCCGATCTGTGAGACCGCGGCCAGAACGGCGTTGGCGCTCATGGCCGTCCAGAGTGCGACGCCGGAGAACATCATCAACGCTGTCATGTATCCCATGAAGGCGTAGATGCCGAAGAACGGGCTCGCCCAGATCAGGGCGGCGGTCACCGCGAACTGCGCGACGAAGATCAGACCGCGGGCGGGCATCGACAGCGTCGCGCGTCGGATCCACGTGCACTGCAGTGCGAACGCCACGACCGACACCGTGATGAGCAGGCCTGGTGACCACCCGGATGACGTCGTCCCGGTCAGCACGCTGATGAGCAGTGACGCCAGGAGCAGACCGCCGGGGATGACGACGAGCAGCACGGGCGCGATGTCGAAACGGTCCCAGTTCAGGGGCTGCGGCGGGTGTGCGTCGTGGTCACGCATGTGCTGATACTCCCACGGATCGTCGGTTCGTCGCGGCTTCGCCGTCGCGCTCATTCCCATCGGAAGATGCGTACCGCGACCGCCGCGAGGACGACCATCCACGCTGCGAGCACCCCGAGGTGGAGCAGTTGTGGCCAGGCGCCGTCGACGGCGTCGGTCAGCGACCCGACCGCGGCGCCGGTGGGTGTGGCGTCGGAGATCCCGCGCAACCATCCCGGCATCGTGGCTCGCGGGATCCACAGTCCGGCGAAGAACTGCAATGCGAAGAACAGCACGGTGCCCACCGCACCTGCGACCTTGTTGCTACGGAATGCGCTCGCCAGGACCATCCCGATCGCGAGCATGGCGCCGGTGGAGAAGGCGAACGCGATCACGAAGCCCGTCATGTTCCGGGGCAGCGGTGCGCCGAACGCTGCGGGCACGAACACCATCACCGCCGCGACCACCACCTCGACGACCACCGCGAGGATCACCTGGGCGGCGAGCAACGCCGACGGCGACGCCGGGGTGGTGCGCAGACGTTTGAGGATGCCCATCTCGCGGTAGCGGGTCAGGACGTCGGGCAGGATCTGCACGCTGAGCAGGACCGCCGAGAACATGATGAGGATCGGTTGGTACACCGTGAACCAACTCGAGCCGTCCAGTCCGGCGCGCGGCTCCCTGGTCGCCGGCAGGGCGCCGAGGACGATCGAGGCGATCACCGGGATCGCGGCGACCCATGCGATCAACGCCGGGTTGCGCAACATCAGTCGCGACTCGGAGACCAGCAGGCCGCGCAGCCCTCGGGGCATCGCGCTCCGCGACGTGCGCTTGTCGGGCGTGGTGGTCAGTGCTGTTGTGGTGCTCATCGATTCACCTTTCCGTCGGACACGAGTGACACGAATGCGTCATCGAGGGTGGGTCGGTCCACTCGCAGGTGCGCGGCGGCGACTCCCTGCGCACGGAGTTCGACGATGACCTCGGCGACGACGTCGTCACCGCCGCTGACATGGAGCTGCCCACCGCGCGCTTCGACACCGACGACCGAGGTGAGTGCCCGAAGGCGTTCGAGGTCGACCGGTGCCGACGGGGTGAAGACCATGACCTGACCCCCGGCCCGGTCCGCGAGGTCGTCCGGCGACCCGATCGCGGCGATCCGGCCGCCGTCGATCACCGCCACGCGGTCGCAGAGGCGCTGCGCTTCCTCCATGAAATGCGACACCAGCAGCAGGGTCACGCCGGTGGACCGTAGGTCTTCGAGGAGCCCCCACACGTCGCGGCGCGCCTGCGGGTCCAGGCCGGTCGTCAGCTCGTCCAGGATGGCGACGCGGGGCCTGCCGATCAGGGCGAGCGCCACCGACAGGCGTTGCTTCTGCCCGCCGGACAGTTTGCTGTACTGCATTCGCCCGTGCGGGGCGAGGCCCAGGCGCTCGGCCAGTTCGCCGGCGTCCGCCGGATCGTCGTGGAACGACCCGAACAGCGCCAGCGCCTCGTCGACCCGGATCTTGTCCGGCAGGGTCGACTCCTGCAGCTGGATCCCCAACACCTCTCGGAGACCGACAGGGTCGGCACCCGGATCGAATCCGGCGACGTCGATGACGCCCCCGTCGCGAGTCCGGAGCCCACCGATGCACTCGACCGTCGTGGTCTTGCCTGCCCCGTTGGGTCCGAGGATCCCGAAGATCTCGCCCTCGTCGACGGTGAAGCCGACATCGACGACTCCACGGCCGCCCGGATACGTCTTGCTCAACTGCTCGACTCGAATGATCGTCATGAGTCCACCGTCGTCGGATGCGCGGCCGACGACATCCACCGGTCGGTTACACCGCGATCAACCGATCGGTGGACCCGCCGGCGTCCTCCGACCGACGGTGGTCAGTCCCTGCGCAGGTAGAAGTAGTAATGGTGGTCGCGGACGAGGCTGCTCTTGCCGTTCATGATCCCCATGACGGTCTGCTCGTCCACCCGCTTGAAGTGGTCGATCACGGGCTGGCCGTCGTAGACCATCGACGCGGTCACCTCGCCACGGAACTCGACCGGCCAGAGGCTCGCCTCGCCCTTGCCCAGGTCGACGTTCGAGAAGAGCTCGCCGGATTCGTCACGGCAGATGAGCGGCTTGACGTCGGTGACCGAGTTGAAGGTCTTGCCGTACCAGCGGGCCTTGTCGAGCGCCCCGTCCATCGCGTGACCGGACGGGAGCTCACCTCCCCGCCACGCCCCGAGCATCTCCTCGACCGCGACCGTCGGCAGCGGCGCCCAGATCTCGTCGAGCAGATCGGTGGTGCTCACCTCTCCGGACGCTGCGATGGCGGTGAACTTCTCGACTGCGGCGGTGACGTCCATGCCCCACACGATAGGACGTGCGTCACACCTCCGGAAGCCCCGGACGGCGTCCGCTCACGGCAGTCGCAAATATGTACACATTGCAGAACGTGAATTGAATTCGAAGCAGAAGATCAACAATTGTGCGAATACGCATCGCTATGTGGACACACCTGAAAAATAGTGTCCATTAATCGGACGTGGTGAGAAATCACAGGTCAGGCGTGACACGGAGCACTCATTTGCGAAATTCGGCGCCTCACCTGGCTTTTCCGATATCGGAGGGTATCGTCGGCTTCAGCGGTGTCGGGGACCGCTCCAACGGGGGATATCGACTCGTCACCATCGTGTATTCGGGTCGATCAACAATTCATCGCACGAGTGACGGACGTTCTTCTGCGCGCGCAGAAGGAGAAGACGGGTGGGGCCGAGTTGTCGTATACAGACGATCTCGCCGGGGGCGCGAACGGTATGGCGCAGATTCTCAACGACCCCTCCGGCGTGGTACCGGTGTTCCAGCCGGTGGTCGAACTGGGCGGACGCCGCATCATCGGGTTCGAGGCCCTGGCGCGCTGGCCCGAGTTCCCCGGGATCAACCCCGCCGACGCCTTCGACCTGGCTCGTCGTGAGGGCTCCCTGCCCGGACTCGACTGGTGGTGTCGCCGCCGTGCGGTGGAGCTCACCCGCGCCCACCGGATGGATCCGTCGCGGTACCTCTTCATCAATGTCGAGCCGCACTCGATGTCCACTCCCCCGCCGTGGGGATCGGCCGACGACCTGCTGCACGAGGTCCTCGACGACGACACCCAGATCATCCTCGAACTGACCGAGCGAACCCTGTTGTCCGATCCACCCGCCATGCTCGCGACGGTGGCGTGGGCGCGCCGCAACTCGTTCGGCATCGCTCTCGACGACGTCGGCTCCCGTCCGGAGTGCGTCGCACTGCTCGACGTGATCGCGCCGGACGTGGTGAAACTCGACCGCGACATCACCCAGATGACCGACGTCTCGGTCGAGACCGCGACCGTGATCAGCGCGACCGCGGACTATGCGCGCCGCCACGGGGCCACCGTGCTCGCCGAGGGCATCGAGCAGGACTTCGATGCGGCCTGCGCTGATCGCATGGGTGCGACCCTGGGGCAGGGCTTCCTCTACGGGCGTCCCGGGCCCCTACCGGATCTCGCTCCGCTGACCGGTCCGCGTCCCGAACTGATCTCGCGCGAGCGCGGCAGCATCCGGCCGCTGGGCGCCATCCTCACCGATAGTCCGTCCACCGTCGGGCCGCTCGCCGACGTCATCGCGATGTGCGAGGTGGTGGAGAACAGCGCCGCCATCGAGTACGCGCCCGGATGCGTCGTCGCCGCGCTGCGGGGCCCACGACACGTCGGTGCCGAACTCGGTGCGCGCTACCGCGCCATGGCCCGCCGTCATCACCTGGTCGGTCTGTCCGGGGCCGGTCTGGGACAGCGTCCGATCCCCGGCGTCTACGGCCCGGCGACGCCGACCGACTCCGGCGACGGGGTGTTCGCGGTGGCCGCGATCGGCGCCGACTACGCGATCGCGGTCCTCGGCCGCGGCGTCGACGCACCGGTCGACCCGACCGACAGCTACCGCTGGTCGGTCACCACCGACCGCGCCGTGGTCGCCGACACAGCGCGGTCGATCGCCGCCGATCTGTCGCGGGGCTGATCACCACACCGAGATGATCAGGCTCGCGCCGATGGTCACCATGATCGCCGCGACCAGCGCATCGAGGATCCGCCAGGCGCGGGGGCGGGCGAACAGGGGCGCGAGCTTGACCGCCGCGAGGGCGAGGGCCGCGAACCAGACGACGCTGGCGATCCCTGCCCCGACCGCGAACTCCCACTTGCCCTGCGGTCCATGGCTGTTCGCGATGGCGCCCAGAGTCAGCACCGTATCGAGGTAGACGTGCGGGTTCAGCCAGGTCAGCGCCATCGCCGTACCGATCGTCGCCCACCTGCCGCCGATGCCGCCGGAGGTGATCGTCATCGCCGATGGCGCGAGACTGCGTCGGGCCGCCAACAGCCCGAGCACGATGACGTAACCGCCACCGACCACGGTCGCGACCGTGACCGTGACCAGCGTCGGATGTCCCGACACCAACGCACCGAGACCCGCGACTCCGGCCGTGATCAGGATCAGGTCCGACACCGTGCAGACCGCCAGCACCGACACCACATGGCGTCGGGCCACGCCGGTGCGCAGGACGAGCACGTTCTGCGGCCCGATGGCGATGATCAGTGCGGCTCCGGTCATCAGACCGGCCCCGGCGGTGAGCAGTGCGTTCATATCGGCAACGGTAGGAGCGCTGCCTGGATGAATCCAGCGAATGTTTTTCACGAATCATTAGAATCGCTGTTCATGACGATCAACAGCGACGGCCTGGCGACGTTGGCGGCGGTGGTCCGGGGCGGGACCTTCGAGGCCGCGGCGCGGTCGCTGCACATCACTCCGTCGGCGGTCAGTCAACGGATCAAGGCCCTGGAGACGTCGGTCGGTCGGGTGCTGGTCCAGCGCACCAAGCCGGCGGTCGCCACCGCCGATGGTGAGGTGTTGCTCCGCCTGGCCAAGCAGTGGGATCTGTTGACGACCAGCGCCTTCGCCGAGCTCACGGGCGAGGCCGACGGTGAGCACACGGACCCGCGCGACCGGCCGCGTGTCCACCTCCCGATCGCGAGCAACGCGGATTCCCTCGCCATCTGGCTGCTGCCGGTCATCGTCGCAATGCAGGAGCGATTCGCCGTGGCGGTCGAGGTGCTCCGCGACGACGAGAGTCACAACACCGAATTCCTCCGAACAGGAACGGTGTTGGGCGCGTTGACCTCTGACCCGCACACGGTCCGCGGTTGCACGACCCGGCGCCTGGGGGCGACCCGGTATCTGGCCGTCGCCAACACCGAGTTCGCTGCGCACTGGTTCCCGGACGGCCTGCAGTCGCGTGACCTGGCCCGCGCGCCGATGGTCGCCTTCGATCGGAAGGACACCATCATGGCGGCACTGATCCGCCGCCACACCCGCGCCGCCATTGCACCGCCGACGACGTACATCCCCTCCTCGACGGAGTATCACCGCGCCGTCGAACTGGGCGCGGGGTGGGGCACCGTCCCACAGGCCCAGATCGCCGACGCCCTGGCGGCGGGCACGGTGACTCAGCTGTCCGAACACCACGTCGACATCGAATTGTATTGGCAGCACTGGACGTTGAACTCGCCGCTGATCGACGAGCTGACCGCACTCATCGTCGCCGCGGCCGCCGACTACCTGGTCTGAGCCGCCAGTGGATCGGCCGCGGCGGTCTCGTTGCTCAGTGGGTTCGCGATCTCGTCCCGATGCAGTCGAGCCCAGGCAAAGGCGATCACGGCCAGCGGTACCGGCACGAGCCCGCCGATGAGGAAGGTCGCGGTCAGACCGATGCCGGCCGCGACGGGCGCGGCCACCGCCATGGAGATGGGCATGAACGCGATCGAGACGAAGAAGTCGAGGCTCGCGACCCGGCCGAGCATCTCCGGTGGGACGCGACGCTGCAGCAACGTCCCCCAGATCACCATCGGACAGTCGAGCGCGAGGCCCATCACGAAACCGGCGACCGCGAAGGCGATGAGCCGGTCGCCGAACGCGAACACCACCATCGGCAGGCTGCTGACGCCCCAGATCGCGAACATCACGCTGAGGTAGCGCCGCGGCATCGGCAGCGACGCCATCAGCAGTGATCCGATGGCGCCACCGAAACCGAACGCCGCCAACACCATCGCGTGCGATCCGGCGTCCCCGCCGAACCTGTCCCGCATCGCGAACGGCACCAGGACCTCGATGGGTCCCATCGTCATCATCACCAGGATCGAGGCAAACAACAGCGTCGAGAGCAACCACGGCGTGCGCCACATGTACGAGAACCCCGCGGCGATGTCGGACAGCGTGGACCGCACCGGGCGGGTGCCAGTGGGGTCGGGCTCGGCAACGCGGCGCGCGGGGACTCGCCGCATGAACACGTAGAGCACCGCTGATCCGGCACTGGCACAGGCGGATCCGATGATCGCCAACGCGGGAGACGAGACGGCGATCAGACCGCCGGCCATGGCCGGGCCGGCGGCACTGAGGATCACCGGACGGAGCGTGCCCTCGATCCCGTTGGCCGCCATGAGCTCGTTCGGCGGCACCAGCGCGGGCAGCAGTGCCGAGTATGCCGGGTAGTAGATACCGGTGGTGACGCCGCCGACCAGCGCCACCACCATCAGCATCGGCAGGTCGAGCGCACCGGCGGCTGCGAGCACACCCACCGCACCGATGGCCGTCAGCTTGATCAGCTCCAACGCGATCAGGATGGTGCGCTGCGACATCCGGTCGGCCAACACCCCACCGAACAGCGTGGATGCCACCATCCCGACCGCCGCGATGCCGGTGACGAACGACAGCTGGACCGGGCCACCGCCCAGGGCGATCACCTGCCACACGACGCCCACCGTCCAGATGCCGTCGGCGAACATGGCCAGTACGAGGCCCATCGCGAGGAAGCGGTACTGGGTGCGCGCGAACGGCGCCAGAGCCCGCGGGTAGCGCGTCGCCCTGGCGCTCGTCTTCTCCTCAGGCGGGGCGCTCACGGGTTCAGCATGCCCGAATCGGCGGGCGGTCAGCGACCCGATTTCTTCCACCGTCGCCGTCTGGAATGGACGTACAGTTTCGACATGCCGCTGTCACTGGGACGTATGAACGCAACGATCGAGCGTCGGATGCTGATCAACTACCGGGTCGACCCGGCGCTGGCGCAGACCTGGCTGCCCGACGGCTTCCGCGTGCAGGTCGTCGACGGGGTCGCGATCGCGGGGATCTGCATGATCCGCCTCGCCCGCATGGCTCCGGTCGGCGTACCCACGGTGCTGGGATGGGGCGGGGAGAACGCCGCCGAACGTGTTGCCGTCGAGTGGACATCGTCCGACGGCACGCCGTCCCGGGGAGTGTTCATCACCCGCCGGTTCAGTGCGTCACGGACCGCGGTGGCGCTGGGCGGACGACTATTTCCCGGTGTACACACGAAGGCGGCCATCGCGAGCGACGAGTCGCCGGAACGCATCGCGCTACGTATGACCACACCCACCGACACCGTCGATGCCGACGTCCGGTTGTCCACCACGTTGTCGAACAGTGTCCTCGGGAGCATCGACGAGGCATCGGAGTTCTTCCGCGCCGGCAGCACCGGATGGTCGCCCGCATCGAAGAAGGGTGATCTCGACGGGTTGCGGCTGGACACCGATGCGTGGCGGGTCGAGCCGACCACCCCGGTGAGTGTGCGTGCCTCGCTGTTCGACAACCTGCCCTCCGGTTCCGCCGAACTCGACAGCGTGCTCGTGATGCGCGATGTGCCCGCGGTCTGGAATCCGGTCAGAACCCGATAGCAGCGGGAACGACCCGTATTTCTCACCGGTCACGGTGGTCCGGGAGCCCGTCTCGAGCCGGGCACAGCTGACATCGTCAGGCGACCGGTAACGGACTCGCCCGCGCCGACGATCTTTCGTATGGGCAACTACCTGGTTGTCTCGCTCACCCGTCACGAGAGGACATGTTCGAACATGACCGCAGCACGAACCGCGACCACCATTGCCGGGACCTTCATCGCCATCGCGGCGACGGCCACGATCGGTACCGGAACGGCGTCGGCCGCCACCGGGATCACCAGCACCACGGTGTACACGCTCGCGAGCCAGGGATTCTGCGCCGGCGAACTCGACGCCTCACTGGGCCACTACCCCGACCAGGTGGATCTGCAGGCCGGCGGTGTCCTGGTCGGTGTGGCACCGTGCTCACTCGACGTCGACTTCGTGTTCACCAGCCGCGCCGACGGCCACGTCACGACCTTCACGCGTCACCTGACCGGACCGGGTCCCGTGGGACTCCCGGGTCGCGACGTGGTCAGCCCCGGAAAGCCCGGTGTCTACGACGTGACGGTGAAGCCCAGGGCGCAGTTCGTCGGGGGGCAGAAGCTGACCATCGACACGGAGTACCGCGGCTGATCAAGGCGTGCCGGACGTCGTCGACGGGTGCGCTCTGCGAAGCAGATTCGGGAGATCGATCGGTTCGGGCTCCCGCATCGGATCGGTGCTCAGCAGGCGCAATCCGTCGGCGACGACCCAGATGCGTCCGCCCGAATCGGATGCCACGCGTGGGCCACTCGTGAAGATCGGCGCGGCGCGGACCACCTCCATCGTGGTCGGATCCATCAGTTCGAGCAGCCAGTACTGCCTGGTGTCGCCTGCCGGGTCGGAGTGATCGGTGGGCCACCGACCGGTGCACCCGGTGCGACCACTGGGATGCGACACCGTCCACAGATGTCGGCCGGCGCTGCCACCGCCGAAATGCATGCGCGGCAGCCGCGCAGCGTCACCGACCAAGAGGTCGTCGTGCACCTTCGCGATGTCGGAGCCGGATATGACGTGCACCGGATCGCCACCCAGCAGTGGCCGGGCGTCCATGTCCGGCAGGCTGTTCACCGGACCGATCTCGACGTCACCGGACGTGGTGACGCGGACCAGTCGATACTCCGTCTCCCGGTCGGCACCTCGGTGTCCGGTGATGACGAGCAAGAGGAAGTCATCTCCGAAACCCGTTGCCGCACTCACCGAACCGGGACAGTCCTCGACCGCGAGGGGTTCGCGGCCCGGGGTGTGCAGCCACCATCCGCTGTCGTGGGTGCACGTCAGCAACGTCTCGCCGACCACCGCGGCCACCGACACCGGTTCGCCCGCGACCAGCCGGGGTTGCGCATCCGGTGCGCAGCGGTACACACCATCGGTGCCGACCACCCAGCAACCGGTGGGCGTCGCGTGGACTCGGCGCGCGTGCGCACCGACGGCTCCGGGTAGAAGATGTTGCGACGCAGTGCCGCTCGAGTCCAGACGAACGACGAGCGGCAGCTGCGTGTCGACTGCCCACACGGTGTCGTCGGCGCAGGAGACGTCGCCGGGCACCACGTCCGGTCGCGGTGTCGGGGGCGGGACGTCGTCGAGATCCAGCTCGACCAGAACGCCCACCGGGACCTCGATGGTGGTCGAACGGTCAACCGGCTCGGTCCACAGTGCCTGCCGGTCGAAGAATCGTGGCGCCGCAGCGACATCGTCGCCGACACGACATCCCGGTGTCGGCTCCCACCGCGGCGGGGTGTGATCACTCGCACGATAGCGGTTGTTCAGCAACCGGATTCGCGTCACCCGACCCCGCACATCGGGTGATGACGACCCGATCTCGTAGAGACTGACGAACCGTCCGCTCAGTTCGACCTGGCCGACACGGGGCCGATCGCCCGACCAGCTCGCCGTCCATCCGTCGCCACGGAGCAGACCGCTCCAGCACAGATCATCGTCGCCGGCCCGCGGAGCCGTCCGTTGCGGTTCGAGTCGTGCGTGGATGACGGTTGTGCGGTCACCATCGGAAGGTTGCTCCGAGAACCGGAGCGGAAGTGAGCTGATCGAACCGACCCGAGGAGGCGGAATCGCTCCGTCTTCTATGAGCAGTTCGTCGACGAGCACCGTGAGGGTGCGAAGGCGCGTCATGCGCCTTTCTGCAGAGTCATGTCAGCGAAGGTACGCCCGTGACGCCGACGACGGCAAGAGCGGTGTGCTCGCCACCGTGGTGCATTGTGTAGTCGTGGATCGAGCAACCAACCCTGCCGACAACGTGTCCGTCAGCTATCGCACCGTCGGTGACGGACCGCCGATGGTGATGTTGCACGCGACTGCGCTGTCGCAGGCCATGTGGCGCGCATTCGGATACGTCGCCGCTCTGCGGGACTCACATCGGTTGCTGCTCATCGACTTCCGGGGGCACGGACGAAGCGACAAACCGCATTCGTCGAGCGCCTACGCGATGGATCTGTTGGTCGGTGATGTCCTCGCGGTTCTCGACGAGGAGGGAATCGACCGTGCCGACGTGTTCGGCTACTCGTTGGGCTCGCGGGTCGCGCTCTCGATGGCCACCTCGGCGCCCGATCGGGTCCGGCGGCTGGTGCTCGGCGGCACCAGCAGTCGCGTCCAGGCGGGTGCGTTCGACGCGCTGTTCTTTCCCGGGTGCGCGGCGGTCCTGGCCGACGACGGGATGGACGCATTCATCGCGCGATGGGAAGAGCAGCGGGGCACACCGGTGGACCCGGCCACACGAATGGCGTTCTCGGTCAACGACGCAACGGCCCTGGCCGCCTACATGCGTGAACTCGACCGCGACCCCGGCGTACCCGATGCCGCACTCGCTGCCCTACCCCATCCGACGCTCGCGTTCGTCGGCGCAGACGACGACACCCGACTCGCCGACACCGAGCACGTTGTCGAGACGATCCCCGACGCACGGATGCTCATCGTCCCCGGCCGCGACCATGCGTCGACCCCGGCCGCGTCCGAGGAGATATTGGCCGAGGTCGCGCCGTTCCTCAGCGTGAACTGACGCCCGAGCCCACCTTCGCGGTACCGAACTGCATCGACTCGGTGATCTTGTCGCGGCGGGCGTCGATGTTGTCCAGCAACACGTTCTGCCGGAAGGTCCACGGCCGGGCCGTGGACGACTTCGGCAACTCGTCGATCGCACGCTGGATGTAGCCCGACTGCAGATCGAGAGCCGGCACCTCGGGCAGCGTCTGTCCACCACGATCCGGGTAGGCGTGGGTGTAACCGTGCTTGTCCATGTAATGGATCAGCTCGGCCACCGACTTCGCGGTGACGTCGGCCCGCAGCGTCCACGAGGCGTTGGTGTAGCCCAGCGACCACGCGAAGTTCGGGACCTCCTCGAGCATGCGCCCGCGGTAGAGGAACTTCTCGTTCGGCTTGAGTTCTGCGCCGTCGATACTGAGATCGATGCCGCCGAACGCCAACACCTGCAGGCCGGTCGCGGTGACGACGATGTCGGCGTCGAGATGCTGACCGGACGTCAATGCGATTCCGGCAGAGTCGAAGTGGTCGATGTGGTCGGTGACGACGTCGGCCTTACCGGACTTGATGGCACGGAACAGGTCGGCGTCCGGGATCACGCACAGACGCTGATCCCACGGGTTGTAGGTCGGGTTGAAGTGCTTGTCCACGTCGTAGCCCTCGGGGAGGATTCGGGTGGCCAGTCCGCGCAACAGCTTTCGCGCGCGGTCCGGGAAGCGTCGGCAGAAGAGATAGAACCCGAGCGCGACACCGGCGTTCTTCTGGCGAATCACCCGGTGGGCGAGTTTTGCGGGCAACACCTTCCGCAACCGCTGAGCGTTCTTGTCCACCAGCGGCAGCACCGTGATGTAGGTGGGCGAGCGCTGCAGCATCGTCACGTGCTCGGCGTCGCGAGACATGGTGGGGATGAGCGTGATGGCGGTCGCGCCACTGCCGATGACGACCACCTTCTTGCCCGTGTAGTCGAGGTTCTCCGGCCACTGCTGCGGGTGCACGACGGTGCCCGCGAAGTCGTCGATCCCGGGGAAGTCCGGGGTGTAGCCGCCGTCGTAGTCGTAGTACCCGGTGCACAGGTAGAGGAAGCGCGACGAGTAGGTGACCGGGGTGCCGTCGACCGTCGCGTCGACCGTCCACCGGTCCACGGTGCGGTCGAAGTCGGCGCGCAGCACGTGCACGCCGTGCCGGATGTTCTTGTCGATGCCGAACTCGCGAGCCGTGTCGACGAGGTACTGACGGATGTCACCGCCGTCGGCGATGCTGCGCTCGCCCTCCCACGGACGGTAGGGGTAGCTGAGCGTGTAGATGTCGCTGTCGGAGCGGACGCCGGGGTAGCGGAAGAGGTCCCAGGTACCGCCGATGTTCTCGCGACGCTCGAGGATCGCGTAACTCAGACCGGGATTGCGTTCGTGGACGCGGTAGGCGGCGTTGATGCCGGACAGACCGGCTCCGATGATCAGGACATCGCGGAACTCGACTGCGGAATCACTGCGCTGCTCAGATGCTTGCGTCATTGCTCACCCTCTCGATGCGGCCGGTCCGGCGGGGCTGTCCACGGGTCGACCAGTTATTGACTTTCTGACAATAGCGCGCTTATTGACCAAATTTCAATAGCGTGACGCCTTCAATGGTACGTCGGTGTATCACCCCAGTACGAGGGCTGCGGTGACGATCGCGACGATCCCCGCGATCACCGCCACGTCGAGCAGTCCGGGGCGTCGGTCGGGCCGCGACACCGAGCCGATGCCACCACGGTTGTCCATCGACGCGGCGACCTCACGTGCGTTCTGCGCGGCCAGCGCACACGCGATCGGCATGCACGCCGACCACTGTTCGGCCCGGTCACGCACCGAACGCTGTCCGGGTGCCCGTCGCTGCGCCACCGTCTGCAGCAACACCCGGAAGTCACCGATCATGAACGGCAGCAGTCGCAGCGCGACGGTCACCGACACCGCCACCGACTGCGCCGGGACGCCGATCTTCGCCGCGTATCCGACCAGTCGCTGCGAGAACGCGGGCACCTCGACCATCGGCGTCGTCCAGCAGAACAACAGCGACACGTAGAACGAGATGATGGTGATGGAGATCAGGATCGCCCACGTGCTCGCGCCGCCGAGACCCAGTTCGACCCCGGCTACCGTCACGAACGGCTTCCCACCCCCCATGGCGGTGACGAACCCACCGCCGAGCATGACCAGGAAGATCCACCACGGCAGCCGCGGGAGCGCGGCCACGGGTATGCGTCCGGCCGCCGTCCAGGCGACCGCGATGATCACCGCGGCGGCGACGCTCACCCACGTGGGGTTGATCCCGAACATCAGCGCGAGCGCGGCGATCGCGAAGACCTTGCTCCCCACCCACAACCGCTTCGCCGGCGACGTCCCGGGCAGCACCCGCCCGACCACCCCGGCCAACGACGCCCTCGACGACCGCGCGAGCCGGACCGGGCCGGGCACGATCTGCGGGACCTCGAGGAGTCGGTCGGCGATCGGCGTGAGCTCGTCGACGTCGTGGGTGACGACGATCAACGTCGTGCCCGACGCCCGCACCCGGGCGAGTGCGGTCACCATGGCCACCCGGGACGGCTCGTCGAGACCGGCGAGCGGTTCGTCGAGCACGAGCACCCGCGGTCGCGCGGCGAGCAGACCGGCGAGCGCGACCCGTCGCTGCTGTCCCACGCTGAGGTTGTCGACGCGCTGGTCGGCGATCGACCGGTCGAGACCCATCTCGCGCAGGGATTCTGCGATCACCGGATTCGTCGACGAGATGAGACCGGCGGCGTCGGCGATGTCGTCCCGCACGCGCGCCCGAACCAGCGACAGCCGTGCGTACTGATGCCCGAACAGGGCGCCGGTGCGGTTGTTCTGCACCGGGACGCCGTCGAGCAGGACGACTCCCTCGTCGGGCCGCTCGATACCGGCCAACAGGCGGGCCAGTGTCGACTTGCCCGCACCGTTCGCACCGGTGATCAGGACCGTCTGACCCGCGGCGATGGTCAGATCCACCTGCGCGAGGACGTCGCGGTGCCAGGGGGTGCCGCTGTCGTGGGCGAAGCGCAGACCGTGGACGTCGATGCGGCCGCCGCCCGCCGCCATCCGACCGCGCGCCGACGCCGGCGCCTCGTGGGTCGCGGTGTCACCGCCGGGAACGGCGATCGTGTGGTCGGACTTCTCGATCTCGTCGGCATCGTGGGTGATGTGGACGATGGTCGTGCCCGCGTCGGCCAGTCCGCGGTAGACGCCCATCAGCTCATCGCGACCGGACTTGTCGACCATCGCGGTGCTCTCGTCGCTGACCAGCAGCTGCGGGTCCCGGGCCAGAGCACCGGCGATCGCGAGGCGTTGCAGCTGTCCGCCGGACAGTCGCGCGGTCTCGGCGTCGAGGCCCACGTTCAGTCCCACCCGCTCGAGCAGACCGGTCGCCTGCTGCGGGGTGAGATGCGGGTCGCCCCAGGCGAGGTCGTCGCCCACCTGCAGTCCGAGGACGCTGGTCTCGGGTCGCTGACCGATGACCGCGGTGCCGCCGGGCGCACCGAGTCCGGGGTTGCCGCGACGGAACACGCTGCCCATCGTGGGTCTGCGGCCCGAGATGACGCCCGCGAGTGTGGACTTGCCCGCACCGTTGCGGCCGGTGACGCTGACGAGTCCGCCGACGCCGATGTCGGCGTTGATGCCGGAGATCGTCGGCGTGATCGCACCGGGATGGGTGACCGACACATCGCGCAGCGACACGGGCACCGGGGCGATGAGGCCCGTCTCCTCGCCGACGGAGTCGGTGACGGGCTCGCCCAGGCGCTTCATCAGCGAGACCACCGGCGCGCGGACCACCACCGCGGTCGCCATCGCGGCCAGCACCACTCCGAGCAGGGTGCCGACACTGATGGTGATCGGCCAGACCCGAAGTGCTGCGGTCACGGCGCGGTCGAGCGACTGCACGTCGGTGAACCCGGCGTTGGACAGGATGCGGGCGGTACCGCCCACGCCGTTGCGGATCTGGTCGAACATGAACTCGCGGTAGGTGCTGAACACCGCCAGCAGGCCGGTGAAGAGCACCGCCGCCGGGATCCCCAGTGCGACGATCGAGACCCCGAACGTCGTCGGGGCCGACCAGCGACGCCGGATCGCGATGCCGCAGAAGATGCCCATCACCGCCGCGGAGCCCACCATGTTCGCGGTGCCGTAGCCGCCGAACAGCAGGGCGACGATCCAGCCGGTGGCACCGGCGAGGAGACCCACGCGGAGTCGGCGGCGGGCTCCGAGCAACGCGAACGGGATCGACGAGACCAGGATGGCGGCGCCCGCGATGGGCAGCACCCGGCTGAGCACGCAGATCGCGGCGGCGACATCGGCGAAGGCCGCGGCCTCGGCGGCCTCGATCGCGGTGATGGGGCGACGGATGCGCTTGCGCTGCGGTTCCTGCAGCACCCGATCGGAGTCCAGGACGGAACTCATGGTCACCGTCCTCTCGATTCGGTACAGATGGTGTCCGTTCCAGGGTGCCAGAGCAGCGGTGTCCGGGTTCGCCGACGACGTGTCGTCTGAGGGTTTCGCCAGAATCCGCGAGGGATCGGGGATGTCCCGACCTCGTCCGGCACCTCGATTCTGAGGAAACGCTGCGAGTTCGCCCGGCGACCCCGTCGACGACGTGCGCGGGCCGGCGTCGGGAGGTACCTAGTCTGAGGTGGGCCGACCGCCGGTCCCGTTGCTCAGCGTGTCGAAGAATGAGGTGACGGCGATGCTCTCCCGCCTGCCCGGACGGGTGCCGGTGTTCCTGGCCGTGGTGCTGGTGTCCGCGATCGTCGGCGGATCGGTCTTCGCCGCCGGTGCGCCGTCGCGGCCGATCACCGCCCCGCAGACCGCCGACCCGCGCCCGGAGAAGGTCCAGTCCGCACGCGATTCGCTGTCTGAGGCCAAGCTCCTGTTCAGCTTCCTCACCGCGGCCGTCTCCGGCGGTACCGCCACCATCACCACGCTGACGACGGGTGTCGGGCAGGTCTTCGACTCCGTCGACACCGCCCGCACCGGCGCCCAGCAGTTGGCCACCGCGCTGCAGCAGGCGCCGTCGCTGTCGGCCGCCGGGGACGACGTGTCCCGGGCGACCACCGCCGCCTCGAAGGCGTTGACGCAGGTGTCGTCGCTGTCGAGCGCGGTCGGTCCGCTGAGCGCGTTGATCGACCGGGTCGTCGCTGCGGTGCAGTCCAACGCCATCCCGGGGGCCCGCTCGAGTCTCCCGGCGCTGCGGTCGTTGCAGAGCGCGGCGCGCAGTCTCACCTCGGCGACCGGCGGGGTGGCCGGTCTGCAGGGTGCGCTCGCGGGGTTGGGTCCGTCGGCGCGGTCGGCGGCGGGCAGTGTCGACGGGGCCATCGGTTCGGCCCGACGGTCGGCAACCCAGCTCAGCGACGGGTTCGGCACATTGTCGTCGGCCCGACCGCGAGCGGTCGAGGCAGCGGGCACGCTGTCGAAGTCGTTCGGACAGTTGACCACTGTCCTCAAGTCCATCGACGGCAACATCGCCGCGGCACAGGCCGACCTGGGACCGGAGGCCTCGCTCACCCCGCCCGCGTCGGTGGATGCGACCGACCGCCAGGTCGTCCTCGCCCGCGACAACGCCCCGCTGATCGCACGCTCCATCCTGTGGGCGGCGGTCGCCGGGCTGCTGACGTTGGTTGTCCTCGGGTGCGGGACGCTGATTCTCCGACACCGCGCGCGCCGAGGCGGGAAGATCGACGACGATCCCCCGGTGGACGACCCGACCGACGACGAAGGACTGCAGCGATGAGCACCGACAGCGAGAAGACCGCGGCCGAGCGGCCGGCGGCGTGGCGCGAGGGCTGGGACGAGGGCATCGACTCGCTCTACGCGGCGACCCGCGACACTCCCCCGCCGGATTCACTGGAGTTCCCGACACTCACCTATGAGGTGACCGGGCGCATCGCTCGGATCACCTTCAACCGGCCCAGGCAGGGCAACGCGATCACCGCCGACACCCCGCTCGATCTCGTGGCGTCGGTCGAGCGCGCCGACCTCGATCCGCGCGTGCACGTCATCCTGTTGTCCGGTCGGGGCAAGGGGTTCTGCGGCGGCTACGACCTCGGAGCATTCGCCGAGCGGAGCCAACGGCCCGAGGGGGACGGCCCCGACCGCGTCCGCGACACCCCGTTGGACCCGAGAGTGCAAGCAGCGAACCATGATCCGAGCGGCGTCTGGGATCCGATGATCGACTACGCCATGATGAGTCGCTACAACCGCGGCTTCGCGAGCCTGATGCACGCCAACAAGCCCGTCGTCGTCAAGCTGCACGGCTTCTGCGTGGCCGGCGGCACCGACATCGCCCTGCACTGTGACCAGATCATCGCCGCCGACGACACCAAGATCGGCTACCCACCCACCCGCGTGTGGGGTGTCCCGGCCACCGGGTTGTGGGCGCACCGCATCGGGGACCAGCGCGCCAAGCGGTTGCTGTTCACCGGCGACTGCATCACCGGAAAGCAGGCCCTGGACTGGGGACTCGCCGTCGACGCCGCCCCCGCCGAGGAACTCGATCAGCTCGTCGAAGACTACGTCGCCCGCATCGCCCAGATGCCGGTCAACCAGTTGATGATGATCAAGTTGGCCCTGAACTCCGCCCTGAACGCCCAGGGCATCGCCAATTCGGCGTTGATCAGCACCGTCTTCGACGGGGTGTCGCGACACAGCCGTGAGGGGTACGCGTTCCAGACCCGTTCGGCCACAGTGGGCTTCCGCCAGGCCGTCCGCGAGCGCGACGAGGCGTTCGGGGATCAGAAGAAGTCCTGACCGTCGGTCGGGTATACAACCAGGATGAGCACCCGGAGCTACGGAGGCGAGACGCGCGTCGCGCGCGACGACCGGCGACGGCGACAACTCCTGGATGCGGGACTCGAGATCTTCGGATCGGTGGGCTTCCGCGCGGCGACGGTGCGCGGGGTGTGCCGCGACGCCAAGGTGGCCGACCGCTACTTCTACGAGCAGTTCCCCACCCTGGAGGACCTGCTGCTCGCGGTGTACGCCGAGTGCGTCGAGACGATGATGTCGGCGGTGGTCACCGAACTGTCGGCGCTGCCGCCCGATGCCGATCCGGCGACGCTCGCCCGCCACGGACTCGACGCGTTCTTCCGCGTCACCGAGGATCCCCTGGTGGCGCGGGTGGTCTGGCTCGAGGTCCTCGGCGTCAGCCGGCGGGTCGACCAGCTGTATCTCGAGACCCTCAACCGGTTCGGCGACCTGCTCGCTTCGCAGATCCGTGTCGATCCGTCCGTCACCGACCACGACGACGAACGCCGGGTGCTGATGACCTCGGCGGTGGGCGGCATCCGTCAGGTCGGTACCGCATGGCTGATCGAGGGGTACGCCACCGACCGCGCCGTGCTCGTCTCTGCCTCCACCCGGGTTCTGGTGGCCATCGCCGACTCCCTGCGCTGATCGAGACCACTGCGCTAATGTGATGACGCTTGTCATCACATTGAGGAGAATGCCTGCCGTGACGCAGTGTCAGGACGACTGGATCGTCGTCGGTTCCGGTTTCGGTGGGAGCGTCGCGGCGCTGCGTCTGGCCGAGAAGGGGTACGACGTCACCGTCGTCGAGAAGGGCCGCCGCTTCGCCGACGCCGACTTCGCGGCCAGCGCCTGGCAGGTGGGCAAACTGCTCTGGGCGCCCTTCGTGGGGCTGCACGGCATCATGGCCATGACCCCGTTCTCGCACGTGACGGTCATCAGCGGGGTCGGCGTCGGCGGTGGCTCCCTGGTCTATGGGAACACCCTCTACGTCCCGCACTCCGACGACTTCTACCGGCACCCGCAGTGGTCCGAGCTGGCCGATTGGCGGTCTGCGCTCGCCCCGCACTTCGACACCGCAAAACGCATGTTGGGCGTCACGACCTTCGCCGGCGACGGTCCGAGCGAGACCCTGATGCGCGCGATCGCCGACGACCTCGGCGTGGCGGACCGATGCCATCCGACCGACGTGGGGGTCTTCCTCGGCGAGCCGGGCGTCCGCGTCGCCGACCCCTACTTCGGAGGCGACGGACCCGATCGCGCCGGCTGCATCCGCTGCGGTCAGTGCATGCTCGGTTGCCGACACAACGCCAAGAACACCCTCGAGAAGAACTACCTATACCTGGCCGAGAAGCGTGGCGCACGAATCGAACCCGGTCGCACCGTCGTCGACATCACCCCGATCGGCGCGGCCGACGGATCCGACGGGTACACCGTCACGACCGTGCGATCCGGCGCAGTCCTGCGCCGCGATCGGCGCACTGTCACCACCCGTGGCGTGGTCATCGCGGGCGGCGCCCTGGGCACGAATCTCCTGCTGCGGAAACTGCGTGATCGGGGTTCGCTGCCGCGTCTGTCCGATCGGCTGGGACACCTCGTGCGGACAAACAGTGAGGCCATCGTCGCGGTGACAGCCGGCGACCGGGCCGCCGACCTGCGCAGCGACATTGCCATCACGACCAGCATCCATCCCACCGATCAGATCCACTTCACCAACAACACCTACGGTCTCGGCGGCGATGCGATGGGTCTCACGTTCGGGCCGCTCACCGGAGGACGGATGCGCCTGGCGCAATTCGTCGTGGCCGTGTTGACACGTCCACTGCGTTGGCTCAGTCCGACCCGCATGTCGGGTTGGTCGAGGCGGTCGGTGGTGTTCACGATCATGCAGAGCACCGACACCGCGTTACGGCTACGACGCCGACATCGATTCGGCCGCATCAACACAACACTCGGTGACGGTCCAGCACCCGAGGGCGATCTGCCGATCGCGCGGACCATCGCCGAGTCCGCGCTGCGCCACATCGGCGGGTACGGGTCGACGGCGATCACCGAATCACTGCTGGCCCGTCCGACCACAGCGCACATCCTGGGCGGCGCGGTGATCGCAGACGGGCCCGAACACGGTGTCGTCGACCGATACCGACGTGCCTTCGGCTATCGCGATCTCCTCATCACCGACGGGTCCACCGTTCCCGCCAACGCCGGCGTCAACCCGAGTCTCACCATCACCGCGATGGCGGAGGAGGCGATGGTCCACGTACCCGACAAGGGCGCCATGCCAACAGGACTCGATTCCGCCGCCGGCGAAAGTCGGCTCTCGGCGGGCCGGCATCGGCCATAGGTCCATGCCGGAGCCGTGACCGCAGAGTTTCGCCGCCGAGCCGGTCGGGACAGCCCAGATCTCTACAGCAGATGTGTCCGCCGGTAGATCTTCTCGGCGGTGGGGGTCAGAAGTCCGACCTCGTCGAGGAACTGCATCAGGTGTACGCAGCCGCCCCGCAGCATCCGGTGTCGGTGCTCGTTGGAGAGCATCGCCCCGACCGCGCGGTGTTTGTCCAACCCCGCGTCGACGAACGCCTGCGGGCGAACGAGATTGAGCACGATCATCTCGGCGCCGAGCGCCACGAGCACGGCACTGGTCTCGCGTCGCAGGCGTCCGACGCCGGCCATCGACTCGCGCACCTGTTCACGCGCGAACCGCATGTGCCGGGACTCCTCGAGGACGTGGATCTCGTTGACCGTGTGGATCATCGGCAACACGGTGTCGTCGCCGATGGAACCGCGCTGCATGACGTCGAGGATCTCCTCGGCGATCAGGATCCCCGCGTACGCCACCTCGTTCTTGGCAGTGTTCATGAAGACCTTGCCCATCCGCGCCACACGGCGTGACGGGTGGTACGACGTCCCGACCATCTTCTGCGACGCGAGCGCGAACATCAGCGAGTGCCTGCACTCGTCGGCGACCTCGGTCATGGCGAACTGGAACTCCGGAGAGTGGTAGTCGGACGACCGCTGATCGCGGATGATCATCTCCTGCAGCATCATCTCGAACCAGATGCCGATGGTCATGACCGACGCGAACTCGTGGCGGGTCAGCCGGACCCGCTGCTCGGTGGTCAGTTCGTCCCAGTACTCGGTCCCGTAGAGCGCCGACCACTCCGGGCGACACGCGTACAGCGACGGGTCCAGGGCCAGGTCCCAGTCGATCTCGGACATCGCGTTGCGCGACGATCGCGTCGACGACTCCACCAGACGACTCGAGATCTGGTCCATGCCCCGATCCAGCGAACTCTGCAGCACGGTCACGTGATACTCCCACCGTTGAATGTGCCATTCATCAGTGTCACTGTATACGCGATCGTGAGATCGGCAAGAGTCGAGCGATTCGAGAGGGTCTCAGCCGGCCTTGCGCTCGGCGGCCTTCTTCGCGGGGGCCTTCTTGGCGGTGGTCTTCTTCGCCGCCGCCTTCTTGGCCGGGGCCTTCTTCGCGGCCGCCTTCTTCGCGGGGGCCTTGGCGGCCGGCGCCTTCTTCTCCGAAGATTCCGACTCGTCGGAGCCACCGCGGTTCTTCACCGATGCCCGCAGCGCGGCGAGCAGGTCGGCGACCTCGGAGTCCTCGTCGTCGTCGGAATCGGACTTCTCCGGGGTCGGGAACGCCTCGGTGCCTTCGGCTTTCGCCTCGATCAGCTTCGAGAGCTCGAGCTGGTAGGTGTCCTCGTGTTCGGACGGGTCGAAGTCGCCGGCCATGCTGTCGATGAGCGACGCGGCCATCTCGAGTTCCTGCGGACGGATGGTCGGCTCCTCCTCGAGCGACGGGAAGTCGGCCTGCCGGACCTCGTCGGGCCAGAGCAGCGTCTGCAGGGTCATCACGTTGCCGACGACCCGCAACGCGGCCAGCCGGGTGCGATTGCGCAGGGTGAACGTCACGACGGCCACGCGGTCGGTGTCGGCGAGGGCCTGACGAAGGAGCACGTAGGCCTTGGGCGACTTGGACGCCGGCTCGAGGTAGTACGGCTTGTCGTAGTAGATCGGGTCGATCTGCTCGCGCGGGACGAACCCGGTGATCGAGATCTCGGGGCTGCGTTGCACCGGCAGCTCGGCGAGGTCGGACTTGGTGAGGATGACCGTCTCGCCGCTGTCGCTCTCGTACGCGTTGGCGATGTCGGAGAACTGGATCTCGTCGTCGGTTCCCTCGCGGACCTTGCGGTACCGGATCCGGGTGCCGTCCTTGGAGTCGACCTGGTGCGAGCTGCGGTCGTGGCTCTCCGTCGCCGAATAGACCTTGACCGGTACGTTCACCAGGCCAAAGCTCAGATCGCCTTTCCAGATCGAGCGCATGGACATCATTGTGCCGACACCGTGCTCCCGGCGCAGCCCCCTGTGTGCATTCCGTGACCTCCTGTTTGTCCCCGGCGCGCACGGGCATGTACGCCGGGGTCCTCAGGTCAGACCGTCACCGATGCCGAAAATCATCGTCGGTCGGTGTCGACGATGCTCAACGCCAGGCGGGGGCAGGCCTTCACGGCGCGCTTGGCTCGCCCGTGCGCACCCGCGTCGATCCCCGGTTCTCGCTCTCCTCGAACGCTGACCGGGTAGCCCCACTCGTCGCGGTCGAAGGTCTCCGGCAGGAGTTCGACGCACAGCCCGCGGCCGTCGCATCGGGTCCAGTCCACGTGCATCCGACTCATCGCCGTCCTCCTGGTGCACCGCAACGGCCGACAGCGTGGGCGGCGACGTCGTCGGCGAACACCGCGCACGCGGACCGCACCATGCGGGCGGTGCCGTCGGGATGAGTGCAGGCGCCGCGCTTGTCGATGGTGTCGGCCAGGCGCGCCACACGTGCGGCGTTCTCCGCGCCGCCGCGCGCGAGCAACTCGGCCACGGCGTCGGCGAGAGCAGGCAGCCCGAACCGGCACGGTCCGCACTGCCCGGCGGTCTCGCTCGCGAGGTGGTCGACGATGGCCGACGTGGCGGCCAGGCCGCACTCGTCACGACGCAGGTAGCGCAGCACCCCTGCGCCGGGACTCGCGCCGACGGAGCGCAGGGTCCGGGCCGACATCGACACCCGTCCGACATCGGCACGGTCGATCCAGGTTCCGTGGAACCCGCCGACCAGGACCGCACGCAGATCGCCGGGGGCGAGCGACGGAACGCTACGCAGGACTGCGCCCAACGGTGTTCCCATGTCGATCTCGAGCACCCCGTCGATCGCATCGGCGCCCGCGAGCGTGACCAGCATCGTGCCGGGTTCGTCAGCGGTGCCGCGCTCACGGAACCAGCGCGGCCCGCCACGTGCGATGAGGGCCAGGTGCGCCAGGGTCTCGACGTTGTGTACCAGGGTGGGCCGGCCGTTCACGCCGGACACGCTCGCACTGCGTCGTTGGTCCATCGGCCGTCCCGGTCCGCCCGAGACCAGGTCGATGAGCGCGGTCTTCTCCCCGTCGACGAATCGACCCGGTGTCGCGGTCACGGTGGTCGGGGTTGCGTCCCAACCCGATTCGCGTCGAGCGTCGATCACGGCTCGCAGATGCGCGACGCGGTGCGCCGGGACGCACAGGAAGGCGGTGTCGGCGCCGATCGCGGCGGCCGCCGCACGCAGACCGTCGAGGACGAGATGCGGTGACCGGTCGAGCAGTACCGCGTCCTTACGGCTCAACGGCTCCCCCTCCGCACCGTTGGCGATAATCACCGGGATGCCTGACGCGCGGTCGGTCGCGGCGAGTTTGCGTGCCGAGGGGAACGCGGCGCCACCGCGGCCCGTCAGCCCGGCGGCCTGCGCCATGGCGATCAGGTCGGCACCGCGGGAGGGCAACGCGCCGTGGATCTGTCGGTGTCGGTCGAGGTCGTCGCCGGCGCCGGTGAGCAGACGCGGGGTACGGATCCCGGACGCGGTGTCGCCGAGCGTGTCGGGCAGCGGTGCTGTGGATGTCGTCATCGCAGGGACACCTTTCGGGTGCGGTGGAACTCGGTGAAATCGGCCCTCAATCGCAACGCAAGCGCCACGAGGACGGCCAGGACGGTGATGGCGACCAGGACGATCATCCAGGCGTCGCCGGTGTCGCTGCCGCTGCCCAGGCCGTGCGCGAGCGCCACCGGCCACATCGCGTAACTGATCCAGTGGACCGCGCGGAACACCCTGTGACCCAGTCGGTGTCGCAGCAGGCTGGTGACGACGACGACGATCGTCATGTCGAGCGTGAGAGTTCCCAGGCCGACCCAGAACCACTCGTATCCGCCGCCGAAAGGTACGACGACGTCGACGAGGTCGAGTTGGGCGTAGGGGTCGATCACCAGCGTGGTCACGTGCAGCGCGATCAGCAGGGTGGCCGACAACGATGCGAACTGGTGGACCGCGACCACCCCGAACCGCGGCAGACCGAACACGCTTCGTCCGGAACGGCCCGCGATACCGAGCACGAGCGACACCGTGAGCATCAGCAGTGCGGTGATGCCGGTGCCGCGACCCAGCGCCCACAGCGCCTCGTCGGTCATGCCGCGAGTTGGTCGGGGGCGGGCCAGCCGTTGCACCCGATGACGGAGCGGTCGGCGGCGATCAGGCGGGCCGGGAGTCCCGTCGCCGCAACCCAGTCCGCTCCGGCATCGCCCTTGACGATGCACGCGGTACTGACCGTGTTCGCGTCGACACAGCGTCGGGCGACCACGGTCACCGTGCGCCATCGCACCTCGGCGGGCAGTCCGGTGGCGGGATCGATGATGTGGTGCATCGACGTGCCACGATGCCGCCACCGCCGGTGCAGGGTGCTCGAGGTGGCCACGGCGCAGTCGCCCTGCAGGGCGATCTGGGTACGCGGTTCACCGGGACCGTCGTCGACGGTCACCTGCCAGCCGCCGGTGGGTGTCTCACCACGTGCTGCGATGTCGCCACCGAGGCTCACCATGACGCCGCAGCCGATCTCGTCGGCGATGACGTCGGCGGCGAGGTCCGCGGCAACCGCCTTTGCGGTGGCTCCGAGGTCGAGGGTGATGCCCTCCGGAACGGCGAGGGTGTCACCGTGCCTGCGGATCAAGGTGTGGTCGGCCGGTCGGATCCGGATGCGGGGCATGCCGTCTCCGCGGTCGGCCTGTGCCGGATCGGCCAGTACGGCCGCGAGATCACGGTCGTAACCGAGGGAGACCAATGCCTGACCCACGGTGGGATCCACCGCACCGTCGGACGCGCGGGCGGCGTCGAGGGCCGCGTCGACGAGCGTGCGCAGCGCCGGCGAGATCCGCGTCGGACGTCCACGCCGGATCGACTTGCCGTAGAGCTCGGCGTCCGGACGGAACCGGCTGCACGCGCGGTCGACGTCGTCCAGGATCTTCTCGACGATCACCCGTGCGTCGCTCAGTCGCCGCGGATCGGTCACGGTCAGCGACGCGTCGAGGCCCCAGATCTGCCAGGTGCATGCGGCGGTCATCTCAGGACCCACTCGTCTGCGCGTGGCTGTCACCGGATCCGGCCGAGACGCTCGGACTGTTCCCGAAGGTCGACGTCCCCGTCGAGGAGTCGGTCGTCGACGTGGAACTGTCGGTCGTCGACGTCGACCCGGTGTCGGTCGTGGCGGCGCCGTCGGTGCCGGTGGTCGTCGAGGTGTCCTGCACCGACGTCGACGTGGTGTCGGCGTAGGCGACACCGGTGGTGATGCCGACCGCGGCGAGTGCGCCCATGGTCAACGCTGCGGCGGCGATGCGTACTCGCCGGATACCGCGCTCTGGAGTGATCACGACACTCTCCCTTCTGCTGTGCGCTCCAGTGTCGGGATCGCGGCTGTGAGGTCGCTGGGTTGCGGCTGGGAGTTGTCCCCTGTGATGACCGGGCATCATGGGCGCGTGCCCGACACCTCCGCCACTGCCCCGGTCATCCGAGTGTCGGCGGTGGTCGTCACCGACACCGCCGGTCGGATCCTCACCGTCCGCAAACGCGGCACCAGCACGTTCATGCTCCCGGGCGGGAAGTTCGAGTCGGGTGAGTCGCCCGCCGACGCCGCCGTGCGGGAGAGCGCCGAGGAGGTCGGGCTGATTGTCGAGGCCGCCGCACTCGACTTGCTGGGACACTTCCGCGCCGACGCCGCCAACGAGCCCGGTCACCTCGTCGACGCCCACGTCTACGTCGTCGCGGGGGAGTTCGACGCCGCCGTCGTCCTCGCCGGTGTGCCCGCGTCGGAGATCGAGGAGGTCCGGTGGCTGGACCTGCGGCGCGCGGACGTCGGCGTCCCGCTCGCCCCCTTGCTCACCGACCGCGTGTGGCCCGCCCTCGCCGACCGGGCCGGCGACGTCCTCCTGTGAGTCACCGCACCGACCGCGTGGCCGTGGAACAAAGTGCCACAAAGCAGTCGTTACGCGAAGCAAGAAGTACGGACACGCATGAAGGAGCGAGATGACCAGCGAGCAGCAGACCACCCGACGGATCGTCCTGGCGGCACGACCGCACGGCGAACCGAAGGACTCCGACTTCCGATTCGAGGAGGCCGCCCTCCCCGAACTCGGTGACGGACAGGCGCTGCTCCAGACGCTGGACCTGTCGCTCGACCCGTACATGCGCGGACGGATGAGTTCGGCCAAGTCGTACGCGGCGCCGGTCGAGATCGACCAGACCATGGTCGGCGCGACCGTCTCGCGCGTCCTGCAGTCCACCGACTCCTCCTTCGCGCCCGGCGACATCGTGCTGGGCTACGGCGGCTGGCAGACCCACTCGGTCGAGTCCACCTCCTACCTGCGCACGCTCGACACGAGCTCCGTCCCGGCGTCGACCGCGCTCGGGGTCCTCGGCATGCCCGGGTTCACCGCCTACTCCGGTCTGCTGACCATCGGGGCACCGAAAGAGGGCGAGACCGTCGTGGTCGCCGCGGCCACCGGACCGGTCGGCTCCGCCGTCGGACAGATCGCGAAGATCAAGGGCGCCCGTGCGGTCGGCATCGCCGGCGGTCCGGACAAGGTCGCCTACCTCACCGACGAGCTCGGTTTCGATGCCGCGATCGACCACCGCGCCGACGACTTCGCCGACCAGCTCAAGGCCGCGGTTCCCGGTGGCATCGACGTCTACTTCGAGAACGTCGGCGGCAAGGTGTTCGACGCCGTCCTGCCGCGGATGAACACCTACGGCCGGATCCCCGTGTGCGGCCTCGTCGCCAACTACAACCTCACCGAACTGCCAGACGGGCCCGACCGCAGCGGGGCCCTGATGGGTCAGATCCTCTCCCGCAGCCTCACCGTGCGCGGGTTCATCCAGACCGAGTTCGCGAACGACCAGTTCGGCTCGTTCCTGCGCGACGCGTCGGGCTGGGTCGCCGATGGGTCGCTCAAGTACCGCGAGCACGTCGCCGAGGGATTCGACAACACCCTCGACGCGTTCCGCGGCATGCTGTCGGGCAAGAACTTCGGCAAGACGGTGGTGCGGATCGCCGAGTAGCGATCCGCCGGCCCGCGCTCAGCGTGTGAACACGCCGTTGCTCTCCTCGTCGTCGTAGTACTCGACGGTCATCGCCGGTCCGTCGAAGGTGACCTTCGAGATCGACCCGTCCTCGGCGTTCTCGTCGCGCATCGAATACGTGAACTCGTTGCCGCTCCAATGTGTGAGCGGATAGGTGGCACGTCCGTCGGGTCCGAGTGAGAGTTGCAGCCTGCCATCACGTTCGGACACCGTCGCGGGTCCGTAGTAGCCGTTGGTGTAGGTACCGGCGTAGGACGCCAACGGCTGCGTCGGTGTGGACGGGGCGGGTCGCGAGACCCCGACCAACGACCCGAACGGCTTGCTCTGGTCCTCGAAGGCGGGCCCGTACAGGTCGAACCAGTCCGTACGCCGTTCGCCGTACTGGACGAGATCGGCGAACTGCATCCCGAGCGACTCCGCCGCCCCCGTCGGTGCGGCGTTCGTCAACGTCACGATGGCGACGTCGGCCGACGGGATCGCCACGAAATTCGTTCCCGCACCGGAACTGAACGCCCCGGAATGCGAGTACATCGTGCGGCCGTCGGCGGTCACCGAGGAGTTGAACCCGTATCCGTAGAACCCGGTGCGATCGGCGGGACCGGCCGGCGGGTTCGACACGATCTCCGGCGAGATGGCGGGAACCATCGACTCCGGGCTGACGATC
This sequence comes from Williamsia maris, assembly GCF_024171815.1. Taxonomy (GTDB): domain Bacteria; phylum Actinomycetota; class Actinomycetes; order Mycobacteriales; family Mycobacteriaceae; genus Williamsia_A; species Williamsia_A maris. Next base: position 304,928 of record NZ_JAMTCJ010000002.1, read on the forward strand.
TGACGCCCCTGATAGGTGCCGTCGCCGAGCATCATCTCCAGCCAGTGCGACATGTCGTTGACCGACGAGCTGACGCCGCCTGCGGGTGACTGCGCATCGGGCTCGCGCTGGAACGTGGTCGGAGCCCACTTGCCGTCGATCTTGATGTGTCCGATCGCGTGGTCGGGACGGGAGATGAAGTCGGAGTAGCGCGAACTCGTCGACGACATCCCCAGCGGGGTGTAGATGGTGTCGGCCGACAGTGTGGCCCAGTCTTTTCCGGATTTCGCGGCGACCGATTCCGCCGCAGCGGTGAGTCCGAAGTTCGTGTAGTCGTACGTCGCGCGGAACGGCGACAGCGGGACACTGCGCATCCGGGCCAACACGTCCTGTTGCGAGTACCCGATCGACTCGAGCTTGTCACCCGCGTGTTCGGGCAGCCCCGAACGGTGCGAATACATGTCGGCGACGGTCACGTGCGTCGTGACCCACGGATCCGACAGCGCGAACGACGGGAGATTGGCGACGATCGGGGTGTCCCAGGTGATGGCCTTCTTCGTGACCTCCGCGGCCACCACCGACGATCCGACCGACTTCGACACCGAGGCCAACTGGAATACGGTGTCGGCGTCGACCTTGGCGCCGGTCGCCATGTTCGCGACCCCGAACCCCTTGGCGTAGACCTGCTTGCCGCCGTGCACGACGGCAACCGCCATGCCGGGTGTACCGGTTGTGCGCATGAGTTCATCGACCATGCCGTCGATCTGGCCGACCGCGTTGTCGATGGCGCCGGGGGCGATCGGGTTGGCGGCCGCAGCGTTGACGTCGGCGCCGTCGGACGCGCTCGACGCGGCCGGGCCCGATGACGACCCGGAGTCGCACGCGGCGCCGAGGGCACACACGGCAACCAGGGATATCGCGGTGGTCCACGCGCGCTTCTGTCGGTGTCCGTCTCGACGCATGTCCACAGATGCACGCATGTTCGTCTCCGCTCGACGCGCCGCCGCTGCCGGCAGCTGTGCTGGTCGGAGCGTAAACCCGCCGGTCACCGTCACGGGGCGTCTAGGACATATGCGACATCGTTGATCAGCACTAGCGACCGCGGATCGCCTCTCGGGTTACGGTGGCGACCATGAGCAATCTGACGCATTCCGACTCGATCGTCATCGACGCGACGCCAGACGCGCTGTACGCCTTGGTCTCCGACGTCACCCGCACCGGGGAGTGGAGTCCGATCTGCGCGGCGTGCTGGTGGGACGAGGGGCAGGGTCCCGAGGTCGGCGCGTGGTTCACCGGACGCAACGAGACCCCCGATCGGACCTGGGAGACCCGATCGGAGGTCGTCGTGGCGACTCCCGGCGAGGAGTTCGCGTGGAAGGTCGGCGGCAAGTACAGCCGGTGGGGCTACACGATCGCCCCCGACGACGGTGGTACCCGACTCACCGAGTCATGGCACTTCACCGACGACGGCATCGCCTACTTCCACGAGAAGTACGGCGACGAGGCGGACGCACAGATCCAGAACCGGATCGATGCCGCGCACAGCGGGATCCCCGAGACGCTCGCTCGCATCAAGGGGATCGCCGAGGGGAGCTGACTCAGCTCGCGACGCGACGCGCGAGGGTGCTCGCGAGTCCCGAGGCGATCTGCGTGGGACGCTGCTGCTCGCCCTGCTGTGCGCCGAGCACCACGATGGTTCCGGTCAGCACCGGAAGGGCCCACTGGAGGTAGCGGAGCTGCTTCTGCGCATTGGCGACCTCGGGCGGCGTGGTGGGTGCGGGATCGGTGGCGCCGTGCACCGGCGAGCCGTCGCCCTCCGCTGTCTTCGCGCCCAGCACACCGCTGTAGGCGGTCGCGCCGAGCGCTGCGGCGGTCACGGCCAGCTTCGTGACGGTGTTGGCGCGGACACCGGACTGGTGCACCGCCCGACCGCGGTTGTCGTACAGCACGATCGCGCCGCCGACGACGTGCGCTGCGATCGCCGCGGCGTTGGCCGGCGACCACTTGGCCCACCCGACGGCAGCGACGCGGGCACGGTCCCTGGGGTCGCGGACGGCGGCAGCGGCGCCGTTGACGCCCAGGGCGCCCATCAGCGAACCGCCGAACCAGGCTGCGGCACCGAGATCGTGGAGTGAGCGGGCGGTGGTGATACGTACGGACATGAGAGTCCTCTCGGGACATGCCGCGCGGCCGTCGGACGAGCCGACAGGCGGGCGACGAACACGACAACGTCGACCGCCAGGGGGCGGTGGGATGTGTTGTCGCGATGAGTGAATCCGCGACCGGTGATTTCCCGGAGCGGGTGGACGAACTGAGGTTCGGTCGACCCGGCTGACTTCAGGAGCAACTACTCCACCGTAGCCCGAAATCGTCCGCCGGGGGTGAAGCTCGTCGTGGGCCGTGACGCGCAGAGCTGCGGCTGGGACACTGGACGGCATGGCCGGTGACTCGATCGACGTCGATGGACGGCACGTCGCCGTCACCCATCTCGACAAGGTCATCTATCCCGCGACCGGGACCCGCAAATACGAGGTCATCGACTACTACAACCGCGTCGCCGATGTGATGCTGCCGCATCTGTGGCGTCGCCCCATCACCCGTAAGCGGTGGCCGGACGGGGTCGAGAAGCAACCGTTCTTCGAGAAGAACCTTCCCGACAGCGCGCCGAGTTGGATCGAGCGCCGGTCGATCGAGCACAGCGACCGGGAGGCGACCTATCCGGTGGCGGCGTCCCGCGCCGACCTGGTGTGGCTCGGACAGCAGGCGGCACTCGAACTACATGTGCCGCAATGGACGTTCCCACCGGACACCACCGAGGTCACGATGGCCAAGGCGGACCGCCGCGCGAACCGACTGGTCCTCGACCTCGACCCGGGCCCCGACGTCGCGCTGTCGCAATGCGCGGAGATCGCCCTGCTGCTCCGCGATCTGTTGGCGAGCGCGGGTCTGGACTCGTACCCGGTGACCAGCGGCAGCAAGGGAATCCACGTCTACGCGCCGTTGCCGAGGGCGGTGTCGTCCGACGGCGCGCGGACCGTCGCGAAGCAGATCGCAACCGCACTGGCGGCCGAGCGCCCCGATGACGTCACCGCATCGATGAGCAAGGCGCTGCGCCCGGGCAAGGTGTTCATCGACTGGAGCCAGAACAGCGGTTCGAAGACGACGTTGTCGCCGTACTCGCTGCGCGGTCGGGACCGTCCGTGGGCCGCGGCACCACGCTTCTGGGACGAGTTCACCGACACCGACATCCGCCAGCTCGACTTCACCGAGGTACTCGAGCGCATCGACACCCACGGCGACATCCTCGCCGGACTCGACGACGCCATCGACGCCCCGGAGGCGCCACCGTCCGCCGACGCCGAGGGGGAACGGGAGGTCGTCGATCTGGGCGAGTACCGCCGCAAGCGTGACGAGGCGAAGACCCCGGAACCGTTCGGCGACACCGCGCACACGGGTGCCGGGGACACCGGTGAACCCGGCGCGCCCATCTTCGTCATCCAGGAGCACCACGCCCGGCGCCTGCACTACGACTTCCGGCTCGAACGCGACGGCGTCCTGGTGTCGTGGGCGGTGCCCAAGAACCTGCCGCTCGACGGCGACCAGAACCGTCTCGCGGTGCACACCGAGGACCACCCGTTGGACTACGCGACATTCGCGGGCGACATCCCGGCCGGCGAGTACGGCGGCGGGCACGTCGAGATCTGGGACCACGGCACCTACGAGACCGAGAAGTGGCGTGCCAACGAGGTCATCGTCCGACTACACGGCGAACGCATCCAGGGTCGCTACGCGCTGATCAAGACCGGCGACAAGAACTGGCTCGCCCATCTGATGTCGGACGAGCCGCGCCCGATCCTGCCCGACAGCCTGCGCGATCCCCGCCCGATGCTCGCCACCGAGGACCCCGTCGAGAAGCTCGACGCCGGCAAGTGGGCGTTCGAGGGCAAGTGGGACGGCTACCGCATCCTGCTCGAGTACACCCGGGGCGAGCTCCGGCTGCGCAGCCGGTCCGGGATCGACATGACCAAGGACTTCCCGCAGCTGCACTCCGTCGCCGACGATCTCGGACTGATCGACGCGGTGCTCGACGGCGAGGTCGTGGCCGTCGACAGCAACGGCAAGACCAACTTCACGCTGTTGGCGAGTCGCGCGCACACCGACGAGAAGTTCGACATCAAACTGCTCCTGTTCGACGTGCTCTACCTCAACGGGTCGTCGCTGATCCGGATGACGTGGGAGGACCGCCGCGCGCTGCTCGACGAACTCGCGCCGATCTTCGCGTCCAACCCTGCGATCGAGGTGCCGCCGCTGCTCATCGGTTCCGGCGTCGAGGCAGTCGCCCAGAGTCGCGAGAAGGGGTGGGAAGGAGTCGTCGCCAAGCGTCGCGACTCGGTCTACCAGCAGGGACGGCGTTCGCAGACGTGGCTCAAGCAGAAGAACTGGAGCGACATCGAGGTAGTCGTCGGCGGGTGGCGTCCGGGAAAGGGCAACCGCGCCAACACCATCGGATCCCTGCTGGTCGGCCTCCCCGAGGAGACGGGGTTGCGCTACGTCGGGCGGGTCGGCACCGGGCTCACCGACAAACAACTGACCGCGCTGGCCGAGGAACTCCTACCCCTCAAGCGGAAGACGTCGCCGTTCGTCGATCGCCTCGATCGGCCCGTCGAGCACGACGCGGTGTGGGTGCTGCCAAAGGTGGTCGCCGAGGTGCGCTTCATGGACTGGACCAGCACCGGACACCTCCGACATCCGAGCTGGCGGGGCATCCGCAGGGACAAGTTGCCGGGGGATCTGTGATCATTGATCTTCACGCAGGAGTCGGGGAGGTCTGAGTCGGTGCAGTTCGGAGCAGTGCGATGCTGACCGTCGCGCACATCAGCGACCTCCACTTCGACGGCAGCGAGCACAACCGCCGCCGGGTGAAGGCGGTCCTGGACTACCTGGCGGCGCGGTCGGAGTCGATCGATGCGCTGGTGGTCACCGGCGACATCGCCGACGACGGGACGCCCGCGCAGTACGAGGAGGCCGCGGCGACGCTGCAGTCGCCGATCCCGACGCTGATCATCCCGGGCAACCACGATCGGCGCGACGAATTCGGCTACGGCCTGCTGGGCAGACACACCCACGACAACCCGATCAACCGGGCCGAGACCATCGCCGGCGCCCTGTTCCTGATGTGCGACAGCAGCGTTCCCGGCCGCAACGACGGTTACCTCAGCAACGCGACGCTGGCCTGGATGGATGAACAGATCACCGCGGTCGGGCCGCGGGTCCCCGTGTTCGTGTGCTTCCACCACCCGCCGGTGATGCTGCTGATGCCGTTCATGGACAACATCCGTCAGCGTGGCGAGGAGCGGCTCGCTGCGGTCGCCGCCAGGCATCCCAACATCGTCGGGTTCCTCTGCGGCCACGCGCACACCGGCGCCGTCACCAGCTTCGCCGGCCGACCACTGTGCATCGCGCCCGGGGTGTCGTCGACGCTGAACCTGCCGTGCGAGGGCACCGACATCGTCAACGCCTCACAGCCGCCCGGACTCGCGTTCCACACCCTCGACGGGTGGCGGATGATCACGCATTTCCGGTCTGTCGTCGTCTGAGCCCGCGGGAGGACGTCAGATGGCGCCGGACGCGGCCGCGGCGAGGAAATCGGCGTAGTCGCGGTCGACCTGGTCGGCGTAGCCGATGGACCAGCGGGCGACGGCTCGATCGACACTGTCCTTCTTGCCGAGGTACCCCGCGATCTGACCGAACGCCGGACTCTGGCTGTGGGCCCGCGCGAGGAGACGAGCGCACAGCCGCCCGTACCGACGCAGTTCCCGCGCGCTGAGGTCGGTGGCATCTATCGAGCCCTTCATGTCGCGGAACTGCCGCCAGTAGAACGCGCCCTCCGACGTCGCCGTCCAGCCCAGGAACGGATCGGAGTTCGCCTGCAGCACATGCGCACTCGCGACGACCCGCACGGCGTCGCGAGCGAAGGCCGGGGTGTGCTCGGTCTCCGGGATGACGTCGGTCCGACCACCGCTGGTCTCCAGCACCGACGGGGCAGCCTGCTTGAGCTGCAACACCATCGGCTCCTTCGACGGACCCTCCAGCAGCACGATCAGCGCGATGTTCCCGATGGATCCGACACCGACGACCCGCCGCGCGACGTCGACGATCTCGAACTGCGACAGCAACAGGGCGACATCGGTACGGACGGACGCGAGGTAGTGGGTGAAGATCTCGTCCACCCGCTGCCCGGCGAGCTGCACCCGACTGGGGTCCTGCGCCGAGAGCGGCACGACGATCGGCGGATCGGGGGTGATGCGACGCCGCCCGTCGACACCGACCTCGGTGATCTTGTCGACAATCGAGGCGGCAGTTCGTCTGCGCGCCTTGACCAATGCCTCCTCGATGACGTCGGCGACCGATCCGCTTGCGGTGTCGGCGAGCTCCTCGGCGTCGACCGAGGTGTAGTACCGGTCGATCACCGACTCCGACGCCGCGCTGCGGATCGCCGACCGGTATCCCTCGACGACCTCCTCGGCCAGCTCGCGTTGGTCGTCGAGATCGGCACCGTCGGCCCGGGCGCACAGCACGGCGCTGACAGCCAACCGTTTGAGGTCCCACTCCCACGGACCGACCCCGGACTCGTCGAAGTCGTTCAGGTCGAACAGGATCCGACGCTCAGGACTGGCGTAGAAACCGAAGTTGCCCAGGTGCGCGTCACCGCTGATCACCACGTCGATACCGGTCACCGCCGACGCGGCGAGGTCGCCGGCCATGATGTCGGCCGTCGCGCGGTAGAACGCGAACGGCGACTCACTCATCCGCGCGATCCGCAGCGGGATGAGCTCCGGGATCCGTCCCGCGTGTTGCGCCCGGACGAGTGACACCAGATCACGGTCGAACGCGGGCACATCGGCCAGCCCCGAACGGGGCAGCGCGTCTCGGACGGACTTTCCCATCGCGACGGCGGCGTCGTGGTCATGACGCTCGAGAAAGTGATGGAAAGGCATGCCTGGATGCTATCGGGGGCTGGATGCGCGTACTGTCGCGATCGCAGCTGGTCTGCCGTACGAGAGACGCCCAGGAGCCCCTGAGTCCGTCGTGCGGCATCGAGCGCGGTCATCGCCATGGCGGTGACCGGGCAAGAGGGAACCCGGTGAGAATCCGGGACTGTCCCGCAGCGGTGAGTGGGAACGACCGCCGACATGAGCACTGGTGGGTCCGCGCGAGCGGAGCCGCTGGGAAGCGTCGGCCACTAGGCCAGAGTGCTGTGCCCACGAGTCCGAAGACCTGCCAACTGTGCCGGGTGCGCCGCACCCGGCGGATCATCGCCTCGTGGACTGGGCGTGTGACCGCAAGAGTCGTGCCGTGCCCTCTCACGGGGTCGGATCGTCGCGTGCCATCGGCATGCGACCGGCTCGTCGGTACCACGTTCTTTGGTGATGTCCTTCCGCACGCACCGAAGGATCTATACGTACATGACTGGTACACCTTTCACCGCAACAACTCTCGGCTCGGCGCGCATCGGGCCCAAGAGGCAGCTCAAACGTGCGATCGAGTCGTACTGGGCGGGCCGCACCGACCAGACCCAGCTGCACGCGCTGGCCACCGACCTGCGTCGTGACGGTCTGCAGAAGCTGCACGCCGCCGGACTGGACTCGGTCCCGGTCAACACCTTCTCGTTCTACGACCAGGTCCTCGACACCGCCGTCCTGCTCGGCGCTCTGCCGCCCCGGGTCGCCACCATCACCGATGATCTCGATCGTTACTTCGCGGCCGCCCGGGGTACCGGCCGGATCACCCCACTGGAGATGACGAAGTGGTTCGACACGAACTATCACTACCTCGTCCCGGAGATCTCCGCGTCCACCGAGTTCGCGCTGGACCCGAGCAAGGTGCTCGGTGAGCTCGACGAGGCCCTGTCGCTGGGGATCCCGGCTCGGCCGGTCATCGTCGGACCGATCACGTTCCTGCTGCTGAGCAAGGCGGTCGACGGCGGCGGCGCCCCGATCGATCGGCTCGATGAGCTGATCCCGCTCTATCGCGAGCTGTTGTCGAGGTTGAGGTCCGCGGGAGCGGAATGGGTGCAGATCGACGAGCCCGCGCTGGTCACCGACCTGCACGAGGACCCGGCCGGGCTCGCGTCGCGGGTCTACGGCGAACTCGGTAGCGCAAGCGACCGCCCGGCCATTCTGGTGGCGAGCTACTTCGGCGATCTCCGCGACGCACTACCCGCACTGGCCGCCACCGACGTCGAGGGCATCGCGCTCGACCTGGTGCGCGGGACCGCCGACGCCGTCGCCACGGTCCCGGCGTTGACGTCGAAGCTGCTCGTCGCGGGTGTGGTCAACGGCCGCAACATCTGGCGCAACGACCTGTCGGTGTCGCTGGCGACGCTGGCCACCCTGCTGGGTTCGGCCGCGTCGGTGGCAGTGTCGACCTCCTGCTCGACGTTGCACGTCCCGTACAGCCTCGAACCGGAGACCGAACTCGACGACACCCTGCGGAGTTGGCTCGCGTTCGGGGAGGAGAAGGTCGCCGAGGTGGTCACCCTGTCCACCGCGCTGCGTGACGGACGCGAATCCGTCAGTGCGACATTGGATGCCTGCTCGCAGGCGTTGGCCGCGCGGCGGTCGGATCCCCGCGTGCACGACGGTCAGGTTCGCGAGCAGGTGGCGGCGGCGTTGCGCGGGGGAATCACCCGCGGGCCGTCCACCGATCGACGGACGGCGCAGAACGAGCGGTTGAACCTGCCCGAGGTGCCGACGACGACGATCGGGTCCTACCCGCAGACGTCGGCGATCCGACTCGCACGAGCAGCGCTGCGCAAGAACGAGATCGGCGTCGCCGAGTACGAGCAGCGGATGCGCGACGAGGTCGCGAGTGTGATCGCGCTGCAGGAGGATCTGGGACTCGACGTGCTGGTGCACGGTGAACCCGAGCGCAACGACATGGTCCAGTACTTCGCCGAGCAGCTCGACGGGTTCTTCGCCACCGAGAACGGCTGGGTGCAGTCCTACGGGACGCGCTGTGTGCGTCCGCCGATCCTGTACGGCGACGTCCGTCGCCCGCACGCGATGACCGTGGCGTGGATCGATTACGCGCAGTCGCTCACCGACCGTCCGGTCAAGGGCATGCTGACCGGGCCGGTCACGATCCTGGCGTGGTCGTTCGTCCGTGACGATCAACCGTTGGCGGACAGCGCAAATCAGATCGCGGTCGCGATCCGCGCCGAGACCGTCGACCTCGAGGCCGCAGGCATCGGCATCATCCAGGTCGACGAGCCGGCGTTGCGTGAGCTGTTGCCGTTGCGGTCGGAGGACCAGTCGGCGTATCTCACGTGGGCGGTCGATGCCTTCCGGTTGTCGACGTCCGGGGTGCGCGACTCGACGCAGATCCACACCCACCTCTGCTACTCGGAGTTCGGTGCGGTGATCGGTGCCATCGCCGACCTCGACGCGGACGTGACGTCGATCGAAGCGGCACGGTCGCACATGGAGGTGTTGGACGATCTCAACTCCATCGGCTACTCCAACAGCGTCGGCCCGGGTGTCTACGACATCCACTCACCGCGCGTTCCGGAGGTCGGCGAGATCGTGGCATCGCTGAAGGCCGCGCTGGATGCCGTTCCTTCCGAACGTCTGTGGATCAATCCCGACTGCGGACTGAAGACCCGCTCGACCGACGAGGTGGAGGCGTCGCTGCGCAATCTCGTCACCGCGGCGCACATGGTGCGCTCGGAGCTCTAGACCCACGCTGATCGTCCGGGTGGGTGCGGGTGAAAACCGGTGCCCACCCGGACGATCGTCGGTTACCGTTCCTGAGCATGACCAGCCGACTCGACACCATCGCCATCGACTGCCACGACGTCTCCGCGCTCGCCGATTTCTGGACCCAGGTCCTGGGGTGGCAGGTGCTCGAACGCGAGGGGGACGGGTATCTGGCGATCGGACCGGCCGACGGTTCGTCACCGGGCATCGACCTGATCGCCGTGCCCGAGGCGAAGACGATCAAGAACCGTCTGCACCTGGATCTTCGCGCCGACGGCTGCACCACGAAGGAGGAGATCGACCGCGTGGTGTCGCTGGGTGCACGACGGGTCGATGTCGGTCAGGACCCGTCCGTCACCTGGACCGTGCTCGCCGATCCCGAGGGCAACGAGTTCTGCATCCTCGGTCGCACCTGGGACGAGGCCCACTGACCCGCCAGTTGGGCACGTGATCACCGCAGTTGGGCAAGTGATCACCGCAGTTGGGCACGTAAACCCGTTGAGTGGGCGGTTACGGACGTCGACTGGGCAGATGCGGACAACGACTGGGCGGTCACGGACGCCCGGGTGGGCAGTTCGCGGGAATCCAGGACGCTCGACTCGTAGAACTGCTAAATATTTCCCACCAGCGTCACGTACATCTGAACGAGGGAGCGCACATGAGATCTCTGGTCACCCGATCGGTCGCCACCGCAATCGCTGCGGCATGCGTCCTCGGCGGCGTCACGGGAACCGCGGTCGCACAGGCCGCACCCGCTCGACCCGACCTGACCGTCACCCTGCCGGTGCTCGGGCCGCGTGCGCAGGGTGACCAGATCCCGTTCAGCATCACGATCCGCAACCGCGGCAACGCAACCGCCACCGACATCGCCGTCGTCGTCACATCGATCCCGCCCACCGGCAGCGACGGATTCACCGTCGAATCGATCCGTCCGGGCGAGACACGCCGCATCGCCACACGCAGCATGATCGGCCGCATCCTCATCGGACAGGTCACGGTGTCGGCGAAAGAGAAGCAGCGCGACGCCAACCCGGCGAACAACACGGTCAGCGGGTTCCGCTTCCTGGTCGGCTGAGCCTCGCCGCGGCGCCCAGTCGGCGTCCGCAACCGCCCAGTCAACGGGTGCAGGTGCCCAACTGGCGTCGTTACGTGCCCAACTGGCGTTTACAGGGCCTTGAGTTCCTCGATGACCGCACCGACCGACTTCTTGGCGTCACCGAAGAGCATCGACGTCTGATCGGCGAAGAACAACGGGTTCTCGATACCGGCGTACCCCGACGACATCGACCGCTTCAACACGATCACCGACCGCGACTGGTCGACGTTGAGGATCGGCATCCCGTGGATGGGCGAACTCGGATCGTTGCGCGCCGCCGGGTTGGTGACGTCGTTGGCGCCGATGACGATGGTGACATCGGTGCGGGAGAATTCCCCGTTGATGTCGTCCATCTCCTTCATCGAGTCGTACTCGACGTCGGCCTCGGCGAGCAGCACGTTCATGTGTCCGGGCATACGTCCGGCCACCGGGTGGATCGCATACTTCACCTCGACGCCCTTGGACTCGAGGATCGACGCCATGTCCTTGACCGCGTGCTGCGCCTGGGCGACGGCGAGGCCGTATCCCGGGACGACGATGACCTGTCCGGCGTACGCCATCTGGATCGCGGCGTCGGCGGCCGAGGTCGCCTTGACAGTGCCCTGATCGCCACCTGGGCCGACTGCCCCGCCGGCGTCGCCGCCACCGAAGGACCCGAAGACGATCGCGGGGATCGACCGGTTCATGGCGGTCGCCATGAGGTTGGTCAGGATGGAGCCCGAGGCACCGACGATCATGCCCGCGACGATGAGCGCGGTGTTGTCGAGCGCGATACCCGCTGCCGCCGCCGACAGACCGGTCATGGCGTTGAGCAGCGAGATGACGACCGGCATGTCCGCGCCGCCGATCGGGAACACGACGAACAGTCCCATGACGCCCGCGGCGATCAGCAGTCCGACGATCCACCAGGTGCTCGCGCCGCCACCGTCGGTCGCCTGCACGCCGAGGAAGATCGCGATGCCCACCGACAGAGCCAGCAGCGCGATGTTCGCGACCTGGAACACCTTCGCGTTGCCGACGAAGAACTTCTCCAGGCCCTTGGGCAGGATCTCCTGCAGCTTGGAGAAGGCGACGAGCGAACCCCAGAACGAGATCGAACCGATGATGGCCGCGATCAGCGAACCGATGACCAGAGGCGATGCCGGCTCGGTGCCGTGGAAGTCCGAGAAGCCCGAGGTCTCGATGAACTCCGACCACGCGATCAGCGCGACCGTGCCACCGCCCACGCCGTTGAACAGCGCGACCAGCTGCGGCATCGCCGTCATCTTGGTCTTGAGAGCCGGCGGGATGCCCAGTGCGACACCGATGATCAGACCGGCAGCTATGAGGATCCAGTTGATGGTCGGGACGCCGACCGTCTCGCCGTCGTCGCCGTTCGAACCGTTGTTGTAGACCGAGATCAGGGTGGCCACCACGGCGACGCCCATACCGACGGCGGCGATCCAGTTGCCGCGCACCGCGGTCTTGGGACCCGTCAGTCCGGAGAGGCCGTAGATGAACATGCCGAACGCGACGATGTAGAGGGCGGTCACCAGGTACGACACCCCCTGGCTGGGAGTGTGGGCATCCGCCGCCAGCAGCATTACCGAACCGCTCACTTGGATGCCTCCTTCTTCTTGCCCTTGAACATGCCGAGCATGCGGTCGGTCACGGCGAAGCCGCCGATGACGTTGAGCGTGCCGAAGATCAGCGCGACGAAGGCGATGATCCGGACGCCCCAGCTCGCGTCCGCGGGGAGTTCACCCAGGACGATGAGCGCGCCGAGCACCACGATGCCGTGAATGGCGTTGGTGCCGGACATGAGTGGGGTGTGCAGGGTGTTGGGCACCTTGGAGATGACGGCGAAGCCGACGAACCCCGCCAGGACGAGGATGGCGATATTTGCCAGAAGACCGGTGTACATCAGGCGGTGCCTGCCTCTCGGGTCACACACGACTTGGCGAGGACCTCGTCGGAGAAGTCCGGTGCCACAGCGCCGTTCTCGTCGAGGATCAGTTCGATCAACGCGAGGAGGTTCTTGGAGTAGAGCTCGCTGGCGTGCTCGGGCATGCCGGCGGGCAGGTTGAGCGGCGAGCAGATCGTCACGTCGTGCTTGACGACGTTCTGGCCGGGCTCGGTCAGTTCGCAGTTGCCGCCGGTCTCACCGGCGAGGTCGACGATGACGCTGCCGGGCTTCATCCCCTCGACGGCCGCGGCGGTCACCAGGCGCGGCGCGGGCCGACCGGGGACGAGTGCGGTCGTGATGACGACGTCGAAGCCCTTGATCGCGTCCTCGAGAGCCTTCTGCTGCTGCGCGCGTTCGTCCTCGGTGAGCTCGCGTGCGTAGCCACCCTCACCTGCGGCGTCGATACCGAGGTCGAGCCACTGGGCACCGACCGACTTCACCTGGTCGGCGACCTCGGGCCGGACGTCGTATCCGGTGGTGCGGGCACCGAGGCGCTTGGCGGTGGCCAGCGCCTGCAGTCCGGCGACACCGACACCGAGGATCAGTGCGGTCGCGGGCTTCACCGTGCCCGCCGCGGTGGTCAGCATCGGGAAGTACCGCGTCGACTTCTCGGCCGCGAGCAACACGGCCTTGTATCCCGACACGTTGCCCTGCGAACTCAGCGCGTCCATCACCTGGGCGCGCGAGATGCGCGGGATGGCCTCGACCGCGAAGGCCTGCACACCGGCGGCCTTCAGCGCGCCGATCTGGTTGGTCTGGTTACGCGGGGCGAGGAAGCCGATGAGGGTCTGCCCGGTGTGGAGCTTGCCCACCTCGTCGTCGGACGGGGCGACGACCTTGGCGACGATGTCGGCCGACCAGGCGTCGCCGATCGTGGCCCCGGCGTCGGAGTACAGCTGATCCGGGATCAGGGCGTTGAGGCCCGCCCCGGACTCGACGATGACCTCGACACCTTTGTTCACCAACGTCGCGACAACTTTGGGTACGAGCGCTACGCGCCGTTCCCCCTCCGCGCTCTCGCGCACGACACCGACGCTCATACACCCACCTGTCTCACACTGCTGACGTAGATCTACCTGGCAACTTCCATCACAGACGCTGCTCGCGGCCGCGTCCGGGGGTTCACCGACGCAGGCTGGAGAGGCAAACGGTCACGATCGGCGACCGAAGGTTGATCGAAAGATAGCATGCCGCACATCCGGCACCCGGACTCCTGTCCAGACACCAGTCCGGCGATGCAGGTTGTCGGATCAGATGGGGACGGCGGCGACGACCTCACCGGTGGGCTGCGGCGAACCGGTGGCCGGTTCGACGGTCATGCCCACGGTTCGCGACCCGGCGAGATCGGTCACGACGATCGCCTTCGTGGTCGCGGCGGCGTCGACGAGGCCAGCCGGACGCGGTGCATGGTCGTTGCCGATCAGCCAGAGCTGGTAGGCGCGGTCCTGCGGGGGATGCGGTGCGTCGTCGAGCAGCACCACCGCGCGGTCCATCGACCGCGACGAGGCGACCACGACCGTTCCGGGGATGCCGGTCATCTCGGTGCGATGCACCTCGGCGTCGGAGGCGCTCATGACGTTGCGCAGCTCGTCGAACGAGTTGGTCTGGGCGATCGCGGGCTTGTCGGTGGCCGGATCCGACAGCACCGAGCGTCCGACGAACACACCACCGACGACGAGGATGATCGCCGCGGCGGCCGAGGTCGCCGCGAGCGCGATGCGACGTCGACGACCGAGGCGTCGCGCCGCCAGTTCGTCGGTCGGCTGCGGGTGCGCAGGAGCCTGCTCCTCGGCGGCATCGCCCATCGGGAGTTCGGCAGATGCCAACGACGAGATGGTCGACGCGTCCGGGGCGGCTGGCGAGATGTCCCCGGCGTCGATCGCGTCGAGGATGCGGGCGCGGAGGTGAACGGGCGGGACAGCGGCCACCTCGACGGCCATCCGGCCGACGGCGTCGCGGGTCTGGCGGATCCGCTCAACGGCCTCGATACGGTCCGCGGCGGCCAACGAGAGCAGCGCGGTCTCGAAGAGTTGCATCTCGTGCGGGTCGAGAGCATCGATGGAGTAGAGCTCGAGCAGGTCGTCGACAGTGCCCCGAGCGGTCGGGTCAGGCCTCATCGTCCGACTCCAAGCAGGTACGGAGTCGGCGCAGACCATCGCGGATCCGAGACTTCACGGTCGGCAGGCCGGCCTTCAGCCGCTCCGCGACCTGCGGGTAGCTCAATCCGCCGTAGTAGGAGAGTTCGATGCTCTCGCGCTGGGTGTCGGTGAGGGTGCCGAGGCATTTGATGACCTCGCGCCGATCCTCCCGCGTGACCACCGACTCGACCACCTCGTCGGACGGTGTCACCGAGTTCGAGACCGAGTACTCCGTGCCCCGCCGCGACGACGCCTCCTCCGACCGAACCCGATCGACGGCGCGACGGTGCCCGATGGTCAACATCCACGACACGACCGAGCCCATGTCGGGCCGATAGTTGTGCGCGTTCTGCCACACCTGCAGATAGACCTCCTGCAGCGTCTCCTCCGCATATCCCGGATCGCGGATCACGCGCAGGATCAGACCGTAGACACGCGCACTGGTGGCGTCGTAGAGAGCTGCGAAGGCAGCTCGATCGCGCGCTGCCGTTCGCTCCAGCAGGTCCGCCAGTTCCGGCGTCCGTGCAAGAGATCGGTCGGTCACAGGACCGACAGTAGCGTGTCTGTTTCATCGCCTTAAGCAATCGTCAGTACCCGTTTCGGCCATCTGTTGGCCATCCGGGCTGTGGGGCGTGTGATCCGTTGCGTGGGTCACACCTGTCTTGGGCTCGTTCACGGGCGTTGTGACCGAGAGAAATGCATCCATCAAACTGTCATCTAGGCATTCGTCGCCGTCTGCCTGTCGGATGCCGTGACGGGCACGACAATTTGTCGGGGCGTGACCTTTCCGTGATCAACGCCCGCGACCTCGCCGTTTCGGGCCGGATGCAGCGTGCGACCCATCCGACGGGTCGCACATTCCGAATCTCAAGGGAACCTGTCAGCACGAGGAACGGACCGTTCATGCCCCGCACCAGCCCCGGACGGCTCGCCGGTGTCCTGGTGGCCGCAGGTGTGCTGGTCGCCGCGGCCGGGTGCTCCGACGACGGCGGTTCCGATTCGTCCGGGTCTGCGGCCGGACCGTCCGTGGTCGCGCCCGCGACCACGGTGGACCCGTCCGCTGGTCTCGTGGGTCCCGGTTGCGGGTCGTACATGGCCGCCAACCCCCGCGGGGCGGCGTCGGTCGATGCGATGGCCCTGGACCCGGTCGCGACCGCCACGTCGAACAATCCGCTGCTGACGACGCTGAGCAAGTCGTTCACCGGACAGTTCAACCCGCGGGTGAACATCGCCGACACGCTCAACAGCAGTCAGTTCACCTTGTTCGCGCCGGTCGACGACGCGTTCGACAAGTTGCCCGAAGCGACGATGAGCATCCTGAAGACCGACGATCAGCTACTCACGAAGGTGCTGTTCTATCACGTGATCCAGGGCCAGCTGAAGCCGTCGGAGATCACCGGCACCCACAAGACCGTCGAAGGTCAGGACGTCACGGTGTCGGGAAACGGTAGCGCGCTGACCGTCGACGGGAAGACATCGGTCATCTGTGGCGGTGTCAAGACCTCCAACGCCACCGTCTACTTCACCGACACCGTCCTGATGCCGCCGACGTCATGACGCACGACCCCACGACCACAACGGTCGGTGTTCGCTCACCGACTGCGTTGTAGGACGTCCCCGGGGATGCCCGGGGACGTCACCCCACAGAGAAGCGGATCGGAACCATCTGCCCCATGGTTCCGGTCCGCTTCTTCGTGTGGTCGACTCCGGAACGTCGTCCGTCTCGTCCTGTTCTGGACCGGTGGTGCTGACTGTGCGGAAACGGGCCATCGAGTGTGCTCCACACCTGACGCGACATCCGGGCGAGACAGCGCACACTCGATGACACGGTTCCGCACCGTCGGCGGCTTTCCGTCACGCCAACGCAAGTTCGACGGCGCTGACTGGTCGGCATACAGCGCTACGTGCCGTGGTCAGCGGCGCGTCAGTCGCGTGCGAGCGCCGCATGCCTTCCGGCCCGGCGGCCGAAGTACGACCCCTCGCCGAGCTGTGTGCCGCTGGCGTATCCCTTGCCGTCCTGCGCGATGTTGGCCGCACCGGCACCGGCCGCGTACAGACCGACGATCGGTGCGCCCGACTCGGAGAGCACCTCGCCGTCGAGGCTCGTCGCCAGGCCGCCCATCGTGAACCCGGCGTACAGCGCCTCGCCGAGGCTCATGTTGAACGCCGCCCACGGTCCCTGCGTCTGCGGCGCGAGCCATTCGGCGCTCTTGTGGAAGTCGGGGTCCTCGCCCTTCGCGGCGTTGTCGTTGTAGCGGGCCATCGTGGCCTCGAGCTTTCCCGCGGGGATGCCGAGATCGGCCTCCATCTCGGCGATGGTCTCCCACCCGTCGATGAACTTGATGAGCGGGAAGTCCGGCCGCTCCATGTGCTCCTCGTCGACGATCAGGTAGGCCACCGCGCCGGGCTGGTCGAGCACGAATCCCGACGTCCGTGAGTGGTAGGAGTCCTCGGCGACGAAGCGGGCGCCGTCGGCGTTGACGATCAGACCGGTGATGAGGAGCGACGGCGGATAGGCCGGTGCGGTGACGAACGTCTGATCCATGTGCTTGAGGGCGGCACCGACGGACGCACCCATACGGATGCCGAGGCCGTCGTCGAACGGGTTGCCCAGCACGAACGGTTTCTCGGCCAGCGACGGTACGAACTCGTCGACCATCGTCGGGTTCATCACGAATCCGCCTGCCGCGATGACGACGCTGCGCGTCCGGATGGCCCCGGTCTCCTCGAAGCGCTTCCACGCCAAACCGACTACGGCGCCGGTGTCGTCGGTGACGAGGTTGCGCGCGCCGGTCTCGTACCGGATCTCGACCTCGAGGTCGGCCAGGCGCTTGACCAGCAGGTCGATGACCATGCCGGCGCCGCCGGTGTCGCCGGGGACGGGCACCTTGTGCCCGCGGGGCGCCGGGATGGCGATGTTCTTGAACGGCCACACCTTCTCGTTGCCGGTGTACATCAGCCCCTGGGTCTCGGGCTGGATCACGGCCTTGCCGGGGAAGAAGCTGCGTTCGAAGCGGAACCCCAGGGCCTCGATCCAGTCGAAGTGCTCGACGCTGTCGCGGCAGTAGGCGTGGATCTTGTCCGGCTCGGGGTCGCGGCTGACCGCGGTGATGTACTTCTCCATCTCCTCGGCGGAGTCCTCGTGGCCCGTCGCCTGCTGCACGGCCGTCCCGCCACCGAGGTAGAAGTGCCCGCCGGCCATCGACGTGGTCCCACCGGCGACCGCGGCGCGCTCGAGCACGAGCACCTTCGCCCCCGCCGCGGCGGCCTCGACGGCGGCACACGCTCCGGAGATGCCGCAGCCGATCACCACGACATCGATCTCGTCGCTCCACGATTCGACCGACGACTGACTGATGACCTCGGGTATCTCGGCGCGCACCGCGAGTCCTCTCGTTCGAGCGCGGACACGAGCTGCCCGCACTCGCAGCGTACCGCCCGACTAGAACAGGTTCTAGTTCTCCCTCGTATTCGCGTCCCGATGCCTCTTCTCGTCGAGATCGACCCAGTCGATGTCGACGAGCGCGGCCGCACGCTGCCCACGATCGGCGCCCAGGGTCCCGACGAACACGTCGGCGATCACGGCGCGCGTCCGAGACGCGAGTTCGATCAGTTCGTCGTCGTACCAACACACCACCCCGAGATGGATCGCGGTCACCTCGCCGCCCTCGGAGTCGACGACGACCCGCAGCACCGGTCGGTGCATCCGACGGCGGACCTCGATGAGCAGCAGCCGACGCAGGACGCGGTCGGTGACGATGACGCGGTCGATGTCGGTGGCGAGGGTCGCCCGCGAGTGCGACATCTTGCGCGCGGAGTCGATCACCGACCTGGTGAGGCGTTCGACATCGCTCTGCGGCGGATCGAGTTGACGGCCTGCGTCCACGAGCCACTGTTCCGAGCCCACATCGACCGGTTCCGGTTCCGGTTCCGACATCGCGCCTCCTCCCTGAGCTGGTGCGGGCGTCACGTGCCCACCGATCGTTCTGTCGTGTCGCGTGCGGCGACCGGTCCCGCCCGGGAGTGCTTACGCGCCCCGACATCGGTCCGTCCCCGGCCCCCGGCAGGCGCGTCACGCGGAATCGGCGCCGACCTCGGCTCGGCGACACCCGTCGGATTCCCGGTCCCACCGGGGCGCCACGGTTCCATCCGCTCGGCCAGGCGGGCGCGGGTCCGTTGGAGATGCCCGCGGACCGAGCCGGGGGTGATCTGCAGGATGCGCGCGATCTCCGGATGCGACAGACCCTCCATCTCGCGCAGCCACCAGGCGGCGCGAGAGTTGTAGGGCAGATCGGCCAGTTCACGCTCGAGCGCGTCCATCAACGACGTCCCCATCGCGTCGTCCACCGGAGTCGGCGACGAGGACGGCACGGCGCTCAGGAACTCGTCGTCGGCGGCCAGTTCGCTGCGCTTGCGACGGATGTCGATGATCTTGCGGTGCGCGATGGAGAACACCCAGGTCCGGAAGCTGCTCTGGAACCCGAACCGTGGCAGCCCCTTCCATGCGGCCAACAGCGTTTCCTGGACGACGTCCTCGGCGTTCTGGCGGTCGGGCGTCATCCGGTTCGCGTAGCGCAGCAGTACCGGCAGCGTCCGCCGGACGAGCTCGTCGAACGCGGCACGGTCACCGATCGCGGCCGCGTGCGCGAGCAGCTCGTCAGAATCCGTCGCCACGTCGGACGGGCCGGCCATGTCTTCGCCGAACTCCACGTGCGCGCCTCCGTTCGTACGTACTGTTTTCCACAGAACCACAGTGTGGCCCAGATCACGTCAGATCCCGCGTGCAGAACCCGCGCCGAGCCCGACTCACTCATTACATCGGGAGCAAGCGACGCCACCAGTGTCGCCCACCCCGGTGGACAACGTTTCACCCCACACGGGTTCCGGCCGACACGGCCGCGACCCACGCGCAAACACGAAGGAGTGCAGATGACCTCGGCATCGACCACCAAGGCAACCACGACCCCCGCCGCCACCGCCGGAGCGAGCACGGAGATCTCCGCCGATCACCGTGAGCTCGTCGGCGTGCACGGCCGCACCACCATCGCCGACCAGGTCGTCTCGAAGATCGCCGGCATCGCCGCACGCGAGATCGACGGCGTCTTCGCCCTCGGCGGCCAGACCGCCCGCATCGTCGGCCGCGTCCGTGAGGCCATCCCCGGCGGCGGCCCCAGCATCACCCAGGGCGTCACAGTCGAGGTCGGCGAGAAGCAGGCCGCTGTCGATCTCGGACTGGTCGCCAACTACGGCGTCGCGATCCACGAGCTCGCCGCCGCGGTGCGCTCCAATGTCATCAACGCGATCCAGGACATGACGAGCCTCGAGGTCACCGAGGTCAACATCGCCATCCACGACATCCACTTCGAGGACGACGAGACCACCACCGAGCCCGCAGAGCCCCGCGTCCAGTGAGCTCGAGCGCCGAGGTCGCCGACGCGGTGGCCACCGCCGCCACGTCGGTCCCCGGTGTGACCGGACTCAACGCCGGCCGGTTCGGTGAGGTGGCCACGTACACACCCGGTCGACGGGTGGTCGGGGTACGCCTGCAGGACTACAGCGGCGAGGTGCACATCGAGGTGGATCTCCATCGAAATGTCACCGACACCGCCGAGGCCGTCCGCGAGGCCGTCGAGGCGGTCGCGGACCGTCCGATGACGGTCATCGTCGAGGACGTGTCGGTCGACGAGCAGCCCGGGACACCGGACTCCGTCTGATTCGGCGACAATCTGACGATGACCACCTCTCCGGAGTACGCCGCCCGACGTCGTGAGGTGATCCGTTCACATCACCCCGATGTCGGCGGCGACCCGGAGCGGCTCCGCCTCGAACTGTCCCGGCTCGATCGGGAGTTCGGGCGGGCGCCACAACCGGCCTCGACGTTCCGTATGCCGTCGACCGCCGAGACGACCGACGCCCGGTTGACCGTGCGACCCAGCAGACCTCTTCGACGACTGCAGCGGCGGACCGCCGCGCAGATCCGTCAGATCCGAGGGCGCCTCCCGCGGTCCGTCCCGGGGAGCAGACGATATTTCGACATCTGATCCATTCACGCAGCACGGCAATCGGAGGATTGACATGAACAACAACGCAACCATCGGCCTCATCGTCGGACTGCTCCTGGCGATCGCAGCCACCACCGGCGGTTTCGGCGGTTTCATCCTCGCGATCGTGCTCGGTGCGGTCGGTCTGGCCATCGGCCTGCAGCGGGACGGCACCATCGACCTGTCCGGTCTGTTGAAGAGCCGTAACCGTGGCTGACGATGCCCCCGGCACCGCTGAACCGACCGTGGAGAACGGCGGGCCGGGCACGCTGACCATCGCCGACCGCGTCGGTGAGCAGATCAGCCGTCAGACAGCCCTGGACATCGAGGGCGTGCTGCGTCACCGCGGATCCATGGGGCTGATCACCGGCGCCGACTACCCGAAGGTCTCGATCGACATGTCGGTCTCCCACCCACGGGTGCAGGTGTCGATCGCCGTCCGCTGGCCGACGCAGATCACCACGGTCGCTCAGGAGGTCCGGGCGCAGGTCCACCACGAGCTCGCCCGCCTCGCCGGCATCACACCCCACCGGGTCGACGTCACGATCGCCGAGCTCGTGCCCGGCGAACAACCATCCACGAGGAGAGTGCAGTGACCACCCCGACACCATCGGACGCCCAGTCCGTCCCGGTACCGGACGCGCGCAAGCTCAAGCCGCCGACGGCCACGCCCGGATCGGTCGTGGTCACGACGCTGTTCGCCCTCGTCCTGCTGGCGATCGCCGGCATCGCGATCCGCGATTTCATCATCGAGATGAAGTGGATCTCCGGCACCGAGTGGATCGCCGCCGCGTCGCGGTGGATCTCGTCGTTGTCGTGGCAGGTGTGGATGTGGCCGGCCGCGGTCGCGCTGATCATCGTCGGCCTCTGGTTCCTCATCGTCTCGGTCACGCCCCGACCCAAGACCCACTTCGCGGTCGACGGTGTCGAGGACGTCGACGGGTACTCGCCGAGCACCTGGACTCGACGCGTCGACGTCGCCCGACGCAGCAGCGCGGTCGCCCGGGATGTCCGCGACGTCCTGGAGGCCAACACCGTCGTGAAGCGTCGCAAGGTCAAGGTCGCCGTCCTGCTCTCGGAGGACTCGCCCGAGACCCGCGCCACCATCACCGAACGCGTCACCGCAGCGATCGCACCGGTCGCCCCCGGGCGCACCGTGAAACTCAAGGTCCGCGTGAAGAAGGTCGAACAGTCGGTCACCCCGCCTGCTCCCATCGCGCGACCGGCCATGCCCGAGTCGTTCGCGACCGAGGCCGCGGAGTCCGAGTCGGATTCGCCCACCCTGATCAAGGAGCAACCGTGAATGCCCTCCCCGCAGGACTGAACCGTGTGGTCGCGTTCCTGGTCGCCGTCGCGATGATCGTCGTCGGCGCTGCCGCGATCGCGTGGGAGCTGAAGGTGACCTGGGTGCGCGATCGCATCGCCGACATCGACGCCTCCTGGTTCGACCGGGCGCCCGACGCCGGCTGGTGGGTCTACGTGCTCGCCGGGATCGCGGTGGGCGGCATCGTCATCGGGTTCTTCCTGCTGTCGGTCAATGCCCGTCCCCGCAAGATCGGCGACGTCGAGCTGCCGGGCAGCGACAGCTCGGGCACCCTGGCGGTGTCGCCGGGCAAGATCGCCAACGCCGTGGCCGACGATCTCGCCCACCACCGACTGGTGTCCTCGACACGGTCGAAGGCGGTCGACGATCGCAAGCGAAAGTTGTTGGAGATCACCGTGATCGCCGATCCGACCACGTCGTTCGACGATCTGCTCCCGGTGGTCGAGAACGCGCAGCGTCAGATCCGCGGAGCCCTACCCGGCAGCGATCTGCGGGCCCGGATCCTGATCCACCTGGAGAAGTCGAAGGGCTCGACCCAGCGCGTGTCCTGACCCGCGCGGAGCAGATCCACCACAACCCACACCGATGACCGTCGCAAGGCGCACAATGCGCTCGACCCCGGTCAGAGGTGTGGGTTGCGTACGTCAGCGAGCCTGAAAGCGGCGCAGCCGAAGGCTGTTCAGCACCACGAACACCGACGAGAAGGCCATCGCCGCGCCCGCGAACATCGGGTTGAGCAGCCCGGACGCCGCCAACGGAAGTGCGGCGACGTTGTATCCGAAGGCCCAGAACAGGTTCCCGCGGATGGTCCGCAACGTCGCCCGGGACAATCGGATCGCGTCGCCGGCCAGTCGCAAGTCGCCGGACATCAACGTCAGGTCGGACGCCTCGATGGCCACGTCGGTGCCGGTACCCATGGCCAGTCCGAGGTCGGCGGCGGCGAGTGCGGCCGCGTCGTTGACCCCGTCGCCGATCATCGCCACACGAGATCCCTCGGCCTGAAGTGCGCGCACGGTGTCGACCTTGTCCTGCGGCAGGACACCCGCGATGACGCGGTCGATGCCGACGGCTGCGGCGACGGCGCGGGCCGCGCCCTCGTTGTCGCCGGTCAACAGGACCGGTGTGAGCCCGAGTCGTCGCAGGTCGGCCACCGCGGCCGCGGACGACGGCTTGACCTCGTCGGCCACCACCACCGCGCCGCGCACCGCACCGTCCCAGCCGACGACGATCGCGGTGGCGCCCGCCGACTCGGCCTCGTCGATCGCGCGGGTGACCTCCGGAGCGGCGGCCAGTCCGCGCTCCGTCGCCCATGCCGCCCGACCGGCGAGTACCTCGACACCATCGACGGTTCCGCGCACGCCCAGACCGGCGGCGTTCTCGAAGCCCTCGACCTCGGGGAGCCGTTCGAGACGCTGCGTGCCGGCGCGTGCGATGGCACGGGCGATCGGGTGTTCCGACACCGATTCGACCGCTGCGGCCCGCCGCAACACCTGGTCATCGGATACGCCCGGGGCGGCGACCACGTCGGCGACGGTCATCACGCCGGTCGTGATCGTGCCGGTCTTGTCCAGCACGACGGTGTCGATGCGGCTGGCGCGTTCGAGGACCTGCGGTCCCCGGATGAGGATCCCGAGCTGCGCGCCGCGACCGCTGCCCGCCATGAGCGCGGTGGGCGTGGCCAGGCCGAGCGCGCAAGGGCAGGCGATGATCAGCACCGCGACGGCCGCGGTGATGGCCGCGGTCAGTCCGCCGCCGGCCAGCAGCCACGCACTGAACGTCACCAGCGCGAGCACGAGCACGACCGGGACGAAGTACGCCGAGATGGCGTCGGCGAGGCGTTGCACGCCGGCCTTGCCGTTCTGCGCGTCCATGACGAGCCGGGCGATCTGCGACATCTGCGTGTCGGCACCGACGGAGGTCGCACGGACGGTGATCGTCCCGCCGCCGTTGACGGTTGCCCCGATGACCCGGTCGCCGACGGTGATGTCGACGGGCACCGACTCACCGGTGATCACGGACTGATCGACCACCGACGACCCCGAGATGACCTCGCCATCGGTGGCGATCTTCTCGCCCGGTCGGACCAGGAACCGGTCACCGACCACGAGAGTGTCTGCGCCAACCTGCTTCTCGACCGGCCCGTGCGGACCGTCGACGAGCAGCGTCGCCTCTTTCGCGCCCAGTTCGGCCAGCGCACGCATGGCGGCTCCGGCCTCCCGGGTCGACCGCGACTCCAGGTACCGACCGGCGATCAGGAAGGTCGTGACGCCCGCGGCGACCTCGAGGTAGATGTTCGCCGACGCGTCGCCCCGGGCGAGGGTGAGATCGAAGCCGTGGCGCATGCCGATCATGCCCGCCGTCCCGAAGAACAGTGCGTACAGCGACCACCCGTAGGCCGCGGTGATCCCGATCGACACGAGGGTGTCCATCGAGGTCGCGAGATGCCGCGCACCGCTGACGGTCGCACGGTGGAACGGCCAGGCGCCCCACACCACGACCGGGATGGCGAGCGCGAGTGACACCCACTGCCAGTAGTCGAACTGCCACGCGGGCACCATCGACAGGGCCACGACGGGGACGCTGAGGATCGCCGAGACGATCAACCGGCGGCGTAGATCCGTCGCCCCGGCGGAGTGGTCGTGGTCAGAAGAGCTGTGCCCGTGGGCTTCCTGCTCGACGGCGCGGTAGCCGGCGGCGGCGACCACGTCGGCGAGCTCGCCGGTGGTCACCTCGTCGGGGTGATGTACCTCGACGGTCTCGGTCGCGAAGTTGACCGATGCCTCGACACCGTCGAGCTTGTTGAGCTTGCGCTCGATCCGCGCGGCGCACGAGGTGCAGGTCATGCCCTCGAGGTCGAACACCGCGGTGCTCACGGCGCGACCAGGTCGTACCCCGCCTCGGTCACCGCGGCCGCGACAGCAGCCGGATCGATCGGGTCGGAGCTGGTGACGGAGAGCGCGCCGGTGTCGAGATCGACCTCGACACCGTCGACGCCGACGATCTCGGAGACCTCCTCGGTGACCGAGGCGACGCAGTGCGCGCATGTCATTCCGGTGACGGTGAACGTGGCGGTGCTCATGAGCGGACCAGCCGGGTGACGGCGTCCATCGCCTCGCGCACCTTGACCTGGCCCGCTTCGTCGCTCTCCTGTGCCGCGTTGATCACGCAGTGGTTCATGTGTTCCTCCAATAGTCCGAGGCTGACCGCCTGTAGCGCCTTCGTCATCGCCGTGACCTGCGTGAGGATGTCGATGCAGTAGCTCTCCTCGTCGACCATCCGCTGCAGTCCGCGCGCCTGACCCTCGATGCGGCGCAGCCGCTTGAGGTAGTCGTCCTTGCGCTGGATGTATCCGTGCGTGGCGCCGTCCATGTGGCTGTCTCCTCCGTGGTTCATACCCCTGTCCGGTATACCACCCTTGGCAGGTTTACGGTACCCCCCTACCGTATAAAGCTGCCGAGTGCCGAAGCGCCGAGGTTGGGCCGAGGCGCCCGAATCATATGTACGACGGGGGTTTTGCCCGGTTCTCGTGACGCGGGCGTGAACACCGAATTCCTTTCGGTCACGACTGTTCGTATTGCTAGTTACCTGTGCGCAGTAACTGCTAGGTTCCTCGAAACACAGAAGGTGAGGCTGGCATGACGATCAAGCGTCTGGTTCCGTTCGCGGTGGGTGTGGCGACGGTGATGGCCGTGAGCTCCGGGGTTGCGTGGGCCGCACCGGCCTCGAATGCGCCGGTGGCCCCAATTGATTCGGGTCGAGCGCAGGTGAGTCCCCGCGTGGCCCGGTCGGCGAAGGTGGGCAGTGCGCCGGCGGCACAGCGGCGGACGGTGACCGTGGCGCTGGCATCCCGCGACCCGCAGGGTCTGGCCGATTTCGATGCGGCGGTGAGTGATCCGGGGTCGCCACAGTTCCGCCGGTTCCTCACCCCGGCCGAGTTCGCGTCGCGCTTCGGGCCGTCACCGAGCGAGGTGACCACGGCCACCGACTATCTGCGCTCACACGGCCTGCAGGTCGGTGCGCTCGCCCAGGGACAGCAGACCATCTCGGCGACGGGCACCGTGGATCAGCTCGGCGCCACGTTCGGCACCGGGCTCTCGCAGTACCGCGACCCGAAAAACGGAGCCGAGTTCATCGGAGCGGACAGCTCGGCGAAGGCATCCCCCGCCGCGGCATCGGTCATCACCGACGTCTCCGGGCTCACCGACGCACCGCTCCCGGTCACTCCCCCGCCGACGGCGCAGGTACCGCAGAAGCCGAAGCTCGCACCCAATGCGGTGACGGACAAGGGCAGCGGACCCAAGGGCGGATTCACCGCGGCCGAACTGAGCAGCGCCTACGCAGCCCCGACGATCGGCGGCAACGGGGGCAGCGGACAGACCATCGCGTTGGTCGAGTTCTCCGGGTACAAGCCCGCGAACTACAAGGCGTTCGACAGCCAGTACGGCATCACCGCGCCCGCGGTACAGACGATCGACGTCGACGGCGGGCCGGCCGGCGACCTCTCGGGGCAGGGCGAGGTCGACCTCGACATCGAGGTCCTGCACTCGATCGCACCCAAGGCGACGATCCTGAACTATCAGGCACCGAACGTGGGCAACGCCGACGTGGACCTGTACTCGAAGATCGTCTCCGACAACCGCGCCTCGATCGTCTCGATCAGCTGGGGCGAGTCCGAACTGGCCGAGGGCGCCTCGGGCATCCGGGCGTTGTCGAACATCATCGCGCAGGGAGTGGCGCAGGGACAGACCTTCGTCGACGCCGCCGGTGACCACGGGTCGTCGGACCAGTGGAACTCCTCGTCACGGGACACCACCATCACCGTCGACTACCCCGCCTCCGATCCCAACGTGACCGGCGTCGGCGGCAGCCGTCTGTTCATCAACTCCACCACCGGGGCGTGGGCCAACGAGAAGGTGTGGAACGACTACGCCGCGGGCATCGACCCGTCGTTCCGAGGCGCCAGCGGTGGTGGGGTGTCCACTTACTTCGCCAAGCCGTCCTGGCAGACCGGAACCGGCGTCGACGGGGGTGCCAAGCGCCAGGTCCCCGACATCGCCGGCGTGGCCGCCGAATACCAGTTCAGCACCTACACCGAGCTGTCGGACGCCGCAGGCAACGACACCGGGGGCGGGTGGACCGCCTCGGCGGGCACCAGTGGCGCGGCTCCGCTCAACGCCGCCCTGCTCGCGCTGACCTCGGCGAAAGCCGGCGGCAAACGCTTCGGCAACATCAACCCGACGCTCTACCGGGTCGCGACGTCCACGCCGGGCGCGTTCCACGACATCACGACCGGCACCAACTCCATCACCGGCAACACCGGGGTGTACCCGACCACGGCGAGCTACGACAAGACGACCGGACTGGGTACGCCGAACAACCCCGCGTACGCCACGGCCGTCAGCGCGCCGTAGCCGCGACGTCGGACGTCAGCGCTCGTTCTCGGATCGCCGCAGGGCCTCGGCGAGTTGCGCCAACGCGGCGACCACGGCGTCGAGGGCGGCACTCACCGACGGTGCCGACGGGTGCTCGGCCGCGGTGATCTCGTCGGCACGCGCGGACGGAAACGCGTCGAGGCGGTCTGTCGGCGGCTGACCGCGGACCGCCCGGCCGCGCAGGTTGGGGATCTCGGCGATGTCGGCGACACCATGTGTGTCGGCGATGTCGCCGAGGTCGTGCTCGTGGTCGCTCTCCCGGTGCGCGCCCGTCTCGATGACGTCGTGTGCGCGGGAGGGCGCGGTCGGTGCGACGTCACCGTAGGACTCGTGCAGGTCGTGGTGGCCACCCTCGCGGTGACCGTTGTCGTCGGCGTGGTCGACGGTGACGACGTTCGACCGCGTCTGCGGATCGGACTCCTCGGCGCGACGCCGACCGGTCCCTGCGGAGGTCAGATAGCCGTTGGTCGGGGCGTACCAGTGCACGCCGCCGTGACCCTCGAAGAGCATGCACCGCGCCCCGACCCCGCCCGTGCAGGGCATCCGGTCGATCAGCGACTGTGCGTGCTGTTCGCGGTCGTTCCATTCGAGCCACAACCGGCGGTCGTACCGGGGCACGTTCTCGGCATCGGTCGCGTGATCGCCGCGATGCCCGATGCTGAGGCGGCAGCCGAGTACCCACCCGTTGTCGCTGGTATCCCCGAGTTCCGCCCGATCATTCGCACTGCATATGACCGTCGCCCAACATCCGTCGTCCACCATGACGCATTCCCCCTTGACCCTGGCGATCAGACTAGTACCGATGGGCCCGAAACCGTCGCAGAGTTCAGTGGCGCACGGTACGGCGGAACGAGTCGGCGTCGGCGTGCGCCCAGTCCCGCACCCAGTCGACCGGCGGGTCGGCGAGCAACTCGCCGTCGTCGAGCCACTCATGGATCTCCGCGTAGGACCGCTGGGTGACCGTGTCGACTCGCTTGCGCAGCATGCTCGGGTCGAGCTGGTCGGGCGATCCGATGCCCATCGACGCCATCAGCTGCATCGCCTGCTCGACGGTCGCCTGGTGGTAGCGGTGCACCCGCTCGGACTTGTCCGGTATGTCGAGGGCCCGCGCCCGGCGCGGATCCTGCGTGGCGACACCGACCGGGCAGTGGTTCGTGTGGCATCGCTGCGACTGGATGCACCCGACGGCCATCATCATCGCCCGCGCCGCGTTGGTGAAGTCGGCGCCCTGGATGAGCCGCTTGACGATGTCGCTGCCGGTCGCGACCTTCCCGCTGGCGCCGATGCGCACCGTGTCCCGCAACCCGGAGCCGACCAGCGCGTTGTGCACGGTCATCAACCCGTCGGTGAGCGGGAGGCCCACGTGATCCTCGAACTCCAGGGGCGCGGCTGCGGTACCGCCCTCGGCCCCGTCGACGATGATGAAGTCCGGGCCGTCGTTCTCGGCGATCATCGCCTTGCAGATGGCGAGGACCTCGCTGCGGTCGCCGACGCACAGTTTGATGCCGACCGGTTTGCCGCCCGAGAGTCGACGCAGCTCGGCCACGAACCGGACGAGCTGCCGCGGCGTGGAGAACGCGGAGTGATAGGCCGGGCTCACGCACTTCTCGTGTGCGGGCACACCCCGGTACTCGGCGATCTCGGCACTCACCTTCGCGGCGGGGAGCACACCACCGATCCCCGGCTTCGCGCCCTGACTGAGTTTGATCGAGATGGCCTTCACCCGGTCGTCGGTCGCCTTGTCGGCGAACGTCTTCGGGTCGAACCGTCCGTCGGCGGTACGGGCGCCGAAGTATCCCGATCCGAGTTCCCAGACGACATCGGCCCCGCCCGACAGGTGATACGGCGTCAGACCGCCCTCGCCGGTGTCGTGCGCGAAGCCGCCCGCGGCCGCGCCGCGGTTGAGGGCGGTCAGCGCGGCACCGGACAGCGCCCCGAAGCTCATCGACGACACGTTCAGCAGCGACATCGAGTAGGGCTGCGTGCAGTGCGGACCGCCGATCATCACGCGCGGCGGGGTGTCGGCGATCGGCACCGGGACGGTCGAGTGGACAAGGTGCTCGTAGCCCACCTGCTCGATGTCGCGCTCGGTGCCGAACGACAGCTCGCCGTGGATGCCCTTCGCGCGCTCGTAGATGATCGTCCGCACGTCGCGGTCGAACGGGCGCCCGTCGTAGTTGCGTTCGATGAAGTACTGCTGCAGCTCCGGGCGGATGGCCTCGAGGAGGAATCGCATGTGCCCGACCAGCGGGTAGATCCGCAACACCGAGTGCCTGCGTTGGACGAGGTCGTACACGGCGACGGCAGCCGCGGCGGCGAACAACGCACAGAAGACCCACCAGACCTGCGACGAGAACGCCGCCGCGACTGCCGCCAGCACTGCTCCCCCGACGGTGACCACCAGGACCACGAACTTCACCACGGACGACTCCCATCACAGCCCATGACGGCCCCGCCGTCCTCTCACGACAGTCCTACACCCGCTCGGCCAACGGACGGTGACGGCCCACCAGCCCCGTCCGACCCCCACACCACGCCAACGACTCTCGGGGTTCGGTGCGGCGAGACGTAGCGGGTCGGCGTCGCGCCCGCGTACCGTCGAGGACAGGTTGGGTTGCCATGGACAGTTGCTTCCTAGCCCGATCCGATCGCGGTGGTGGGAGTCAACCGGTGTCAAGCAGAGCGCGCCCCCACCATTCGCCCTCCACGCACGGCGTGGATCCGGCTGTGCCTGATCGCGTACGGTCGAAGATGCCAGTTCAGACCGCTGCTGCGCACACGTCCTCGGTCACCCTCACCGCACCACGCGGCCTGTGAGTCCGACGACGAACGCGAACACACCCGATCTGCACTGTGAAGGGTTGCATCACTGATGACCGACGTCGGCTACTTCCTGTCGTGCGAGCAGTACGGCCCCAAAGAACTCATCGAGCAGGCCCGGATGGCCGAGGCCGCCGGTTTCACCCGCCTCTGGATCTCCGACCACTTCCACCCGTGGAACTCCGAGCAGGGCCAGAGCCCGTTCGTGTGGGGTGTTCTCGGCGCGCTGTCGGAGGTCACCTCACTGCCCGTCACGACGGCGGTCACGTGTCCCACGATCCGCATCCACCCCGCGATCCTCGCGCAGGCCGTCGCCACGGCCGCGGTGCAACTCGACAACCGGTTCGTCTTCGGGGTCGGCAGCGGTGAGGCACTCAACGAGCACGTGCTCGGCGACCTCTGGCCGTCGCCGGGGGTGCGCCTCGAGATGCTCGAGGAGGCCATCGACGTGATCCGACTGCTGCACGGCGGCAAGGAGATCAGCCACCACGGCAAGCACTACGAGGTCCAGGAGGCGCAGATCTACACGCTGCCCACCGAGACCGTCCCCATCTACGTCTCCGGGTTCGGGCCGCAGGCCGCCGAGCTGGCCGGCCGCATCGGTGACGGCTTCTGCACGGTCACGCCGGACAAGGAGTCGATCGAGGTGTTCCGGTCGAGTGGCGGTGGTTCGAAGCCGGTGCAGGCGGGCACGAAGGTCTGCTGGGACACCGACTCCGACCGCGCGCTCGACACCGCCCACCGGCTCTGGTCCAACGACGCCCTGCCGGGTCAGCTCGCGCAGATCCTGCCCCGTCCGCGGGACTTCGAGAGCGTCGCCGGCCTGGTCCCGAAGGCGGACATCGCCGAGACGATCACATGCAACGCCGATCCCGACGCCCACCTCACGCAGCTGCGGCAGTACGTCGACGCCGGCGTCGACGAGATCTACGTCCAACAGATAGGACCCGACATGCAGGGCTTCTTCGATGCCTACCGCGATCACATCCTCCCGGCGCTGTCATGACGCTGACGACGAACGCGCCCGCGCACGTGACCTCCGACCCGGCCCTGCCCGCCCCCGACGGACCGCTGTCGACCGCGATCGTCGATGCGCTGGCCTCCGGTGTAGTCGACGGCTCGGTGCTGACCGATGTCGTTGTCGGTGAGGCAGATCCGTACGGCCGCGACCTCCAGCTGGCCCTGTACGTCTGCTACGAACTGCACTACCGCGGGTTCGCCGACGTGAGCGACGAGTGGGAGTGGCAACCGGACCTCCTCCGCCTCCGCGCGCACATGGAGGCCGCCTTCCGCACCGCCCTGGACTCCGACATCGGCGACGTCGGATCGGACAGCGTTGTCGCCGAGATGGATTCGCTGTCGATCGAACCGATCGACGGTGATGGCCCGTCGTACTTCCTGCGCGACACCGCCACCTGGGATCAGATGCGCGAGTACCTCGCGCTGCGGTCGATCTACCACCTCAAGGAAGCCGATCCGCACGCCTGGGCCATCCCGCGGCTCACCGGGCAGGCCAAGGCCTCCTACGTGGCCGTCGAGTTCGACGAGTACGGCGGCGGGCGCGGGGATCGCGTGCACCAGCAGTTGTTCGCCGACCTGATGGTGGCGGCCGAACTGAACGCCGACTACCTCGGATATCTCGATGCCGCACCGGCGCAGGCTCTCGCCACGGTCAACCTGATGTCGATGTTCGGTCTGCACCGCTCGTCGCGCGGCGCGACCGTCGGACACCTGGCGGCCACCGAGATCACGTCCTCACCGGGAGCACAGCGGTTGGCCGACGCACTGGTCCGCCTGGAGGCGCCGGATGCGTGCGTCGGTTTCTACCGTGAGCACGTCGAGGCCGACGCCGTGCACGAGCAGGTGCTTCGGACCGACGTGGTCGGGGCGCTCGTCGAGGCCGACCCGAGTGTCGAGGCCGACGTGGTGTTCGGCATCCGCGCGTTCAACCTCGTGGAGGACCGCCTCGCCGATCTCGTCATGACGCGGTGGGCCGCAGGCGAATCGGCGATGCTCCGTCCCCTGTGAGACCCTCGCAGCCGAGATCCACCGTCGGGGGGGCTCAGCTGCGAGACCTCACTCTGCTGTGCGCGCCCGCTTGCGATGGCTGGTGTCGCACAGCGGATAGGTCTTGCTGCGTCGACAGGCGCAGATGGCGACCATGAACCGGTCTGAGGCGACGGTGGATCCGTCGGGCATCTCGATGTCCACCGGGCCCTGGACCATGATCGGCCCGCCCTGCACCACGCGCACGGCGCGACGGTCGCTGTCGCTCACCTCTTCGTCGCCAGGATGACGACCAGCGTCTCTTCGTGGCAGCCCTCGTCCATCAAACCCTTCTCGTGCATCCACGTGGCCCGCGATTTCATCACCGGGCCGAACTCGACGCGCTGCTCGGCGATCACCTCGGCGTCCATACCGACGCGGCGCAGGGCGTCCACCGTCTGCGCGGTCCCGGAGTACTCGGACTGAACGACCAACAGAGTTCCGTTGGCGGTCAACAGGTCCGGGGCGGCCGCGCACAACGGGTCGAGAACCAGTCGGCCGTCCACACTGGCGTCCCATGCCTGCGTGGGCCCGGTCAGCGGCGTCACCTGATCCTCGATGGCCGGCGCGGGCACGTACGGCGGATTGCACACCACCACGTCGTACGGTCCGGCCGCCAGGGCCTCGGGGAACGACCCCACGAGCACGTCGACGTCGAGGCCGGCTGCAGCGGCGTTGTCTGCGGCGCAGCGCGCTGCGTTGGGGCACAGGTCGACCGCGGTGACCGCGGCGGCACCGGAACCGGCCGCGGCGATGGCCACGACACCGCTGCCGGTGCAGAAGTCGAGCACGGTCTTGTCGACCACGCCGCCGGGAAGTGCGTTCATCTGCTCGATCAGCAGGTGCGAGTCCTCTTGGGGTGCATAGACGTCGTCGCCGGTCACGATGGTCGGCGAGATCGGGGCTGCGGAGAGTGTCACAGGGGACCACCCATCAGTAGTGGGGGAGATTTCCGTACCTGCTGATGGCTCAACGTGGTTGGTCGATCGTCTCCACTGTGCCACACCGCTGGCTCCGATTCACAGAAGTCAGCGCGTATCGTGGAGAGATGCACGCAATCATGGACGGACCGTTGGCGCGACTGGACTCGTGGGAGCCCGGCGACCGTTGCTCGATCGTCCGGGCACTCGAAGTGGTGGGCACCCGGACCGCCCTGCTGATCCTACGTGAGGCGTACTACGGCACAACCCGTTTCGACGGTTTCGCCCGTCGGGTCGGCATCACCGACGCCGCCGCCTCGACCCGGCTGCGTGAGCTGGTCGCGCACGGATTGCTGACCAAGTCCCCCTACCAACAGCCTGGTCGGCGTACCCGCTTCGAATACCTGCTCACCGAGAAGGGCACCGACATGCTGCCCGTCGTCCTGGGACTCATGCAGTGGGGCGACAAGTACCTGCAGCCCGACGGGGCACCGCTGCAGGTCGTCGCCGACGCCGACGGCGACCCTCTCCAGGTGGCCGTGACCTCGACCGACACGGCCGCGGTGCCGCTCGACGGTGTGCGTATCCGGGTTGCGCAGGAGTCCGACGCCCCGTAGGAGTAGGGCTAGAAGCCGAGATCGCGGCCGATGATGTCCTTCATGATCTCGGTGGTGCCGCCGTAGATCGTCTCGATCCGGACGTCGGCGTAGATGCGTGAGATCGGGTACTCGGCCATGTAGCCGTACCCGCCGTGCAGCTGCAGGCAGGTGTCGACGATGCGCTTGGCCAGCTCGGTGCACCACCACTTCGCCTTCGACGCGTCCACCGCGGTCAGCTCGCCGTCGACGGCACCCTGGATGCAGCGGTCGACGAACGCCTGGGCGATGTCGAGTTCGGTGGCGATCTCGGCGATCTTGTGGCGGTTGGCCTGGAACGACCCGACCGACTGGCCGAACGCTTTGCGCTCGGCGACGTAGACCAGTGTGTCCTCGAACGCTTTGCGCGCACCGGCAACTGCGCCCACACCGATCGCGAGCCGCTCGGACGGCAGGTTGTGCATCAGGTGGTAGAAGCCCTTGTTGACCTCACCGATGACATTGGCGGCGGGCACACGCACGTTGGTGAAGCTCAGCTCCGCGGTGTCCTGGGCGTGCTGGCCGAGCTTGTCGAGGTTGCGACCGCGTTCGAAGCCCTCCATGCCACGTTCGACGCCGAGCAGGGTGAAGCCCTTGTGCCCGGCCTCGGGATCGGTTCGGGTGACGACGATGACCAGGTCGGCGTTGATGCCGCACGAGATGAACGTCTTGGCGCCGTTGAGAACCCAGTGGTCCCCGTCGAGGACCGCGGAGGTCTTGATGCCGGCGAGGTCGCTGCCCGCGCCGGGCTCGGTCATCGCGATCGCGCCGATGATCTCGCCGGAGGCGAAGCCGGGCAGCCAGCGCTCCTTCTGCTCGTCACTGCACAGCTTCTTGAGGTAGGGGCCGATGACGTCGTTCTGCAGCGTGAAAGCCGGTGCGCGCGAACCGAACTTGGCCATCTCCTCGATGACGACGGCGTTGAAGCGGAAGTCGTCGATGTCGGATCCGCCGAACTCCTCGGGCATGTAGAAACCGACCAGGCCGGCCTCGCCCGCCTTCTTGAAGGCCTCGCGGTCGATGATGCCGTCGCGCTCCCACTGCTCTGCGTACGGAGCGATCTCGCGCTCGACGAACGCCTTGGCGGAGGCGCGCAACTGCTCGTGCTCGGATTCGAAGATCAGACGCTTCATCGTTGGATCACCTTCACATCGTGGCTGCGGGCACGGCTACACCGAGCGCTCGCTCTGTCCGCCTCACGGTACGCCGATGACACAGTTTCTGACAATCGTTTCAGGTTCGTGACGCCCCGCCGACGCCGCCACGCGCCCACCCTCGACAGCAGCGTCGGGGCGGCCTTTAAGGTACTTACAGACCAGAACGAACGAGTTCGGTAGTCGAGACAGGTGAGGGGGCCGGTCCGCGATGCGTCGATGGGATCGCCGGTCGGTGTTCGTGGCGCTCGTCTCCGTCGCCGCACTCCTGGCGGGCGCGTGTGCCACCTCGCCGACGCAGCCGAGCGGCACGGACGGTTCGACGACGTCGCTGTCGGTGTCGCCTGCCGCGGCGCGTCCCGTGGAGTTGCCCCGGGGCGGGCGCACCGTGTTCCCCCGTTTCCGGATGGTCGCTCTCTACGGTGCCGCCGATGGTGGTGGTCTGGGCGCGCTCGGTCTCGGCACCCCGGACGACGCCGCCCGCCGCCTCGAGCAGCAGGCCGACACCTACGCGCGGCCCGATCGGCCCGTCCTGCCCGTCATGGAGCTGATCGTGACCATCGCCGATCCGTCTCCGGGGCCGGACGGGTGCTTCGCCCACCCGACGAACCTGGATGACGGATGGAGGTACCTGCGAGCGGCACGTGCGCACCGCCAGATGCTCGTCCTCGACATCCAACCGGGACGGTGCGACTTCCTGAACCAGACGCGGCGGTGGCAGCCGCTGCTCGACCAGCCCGACGTCGGACTGGCCCTCGACGCCGAGTGGCGGATGCCCGCAGGCGCCGTTCCCGGTCAGCAGATCGGGACCGTGAGCGCGACCGAGATCAACACGGTCACGTCGTGGCTCGCGGACCTCACACGGCGCCGGGCTCTCCCGCAGAAGCCGGTACTGCTGCACCAGTTCACCCCGGACATGATCACCGATCGCGATGCCCTGGCCTCGCCTCCGGAACTCGCCGTCATCAGCCACACCGACGGGTTCGGGTCCATTCCCGACAAGACCACGAAATACCGCGCGCTCAACAACCCGCGGCTGCACACGGGGTTCAAGCTCTTCTACACCGAGGACAAGCCATTGATGAGCCCGACGCAGGTGCTCGGTCTGCAACCGCCTCCGGATTTCATCAGCTACCAGTAGCGGCGTCGCCTCTTCCGCGATGTCGGAGCGGGGTCCTATCCTCGCTCCATGTCCGATTCGGTTCCCGTTCCCGCCGTCTCGTGGAGCGACTTCGTCGACGCCGCCCCGACCGTGTCCGAGGTATTCCGCCGCCGGCATGCCTCCGCGGCCAACCTGGTCATGTTGGCGACCGTGCGTGCCGACGGTTCCCCGCGCATCAGCCCGGTCGAGCCGCGTGAGTTCGAGGGCAGGCTCTGGATCGTGGGCATGCCCGACACCACGAAGTTCCGCGACCTCGGTCGAGACCCGCGTTTCTGTCTGCACACCGCGACGGTGGACAGCCAGGTCTCCGACGGCGACGCGAAGCTGTTCGGTCGCGTCGTCGATGTTCCCGATTCCGCTCTGCACCAACGTTTCGCGCAGATGATCTTCGACGACATCGGGCTCGATCTGCGCGGCCAGACGTTCGACCACTTCTACTCGGCCGAGATCACGGGAGCGTCCTCGGTCGCGATCGTCAGCGGAGACGACGGCCCTGATCGCATGGAGGTCACCGTGTGGACGCCGGGAAGTGGGGAACGCGTCGTCGTCAAACACTGACCGGCACACGACGCCGGGTGGCCACAACCGAAGTCGGCGGAGTCTCGGATTGCATCCGTCGGCGAGCGCCCGGGGTCCTTTGACTGCTCGGCAAACGTGCTCTACCGAGGCGGTTTCGCTCTGCTCTCAGTCGGCGTGGCGGGATGCCGTCACGTGGAGAGCAACCGTCCGACCTCGTCACCTACCTGTTGGATCTGTGTGAACTCTTGCTTGGATCCTCGAGCCTCGATGCTCGCGCCGCTGGTGCTGTGTATCGAGACCGCATTCCCATACGCACCGAGGAACCACAGCACCGCGGCCCCGAGAAGGACCAGTCCGACGAGAATCGCGATCGCGCCGATCGCCCCTCCGAAACCGGATCCGCTGGTGATGATCACGAACCCGAACAATGCAGCCACGAGTGCTTTCATGACCTCGCTCGTGGAGGTCCTGGTGCCGGCCGCCACCAAAGAGACGTGGCGGAGTGGGATTTCACGCTTGGCGTATCCGTGCTCGATGAATCCGAATATCACGTGGGGGTGATGAACCAGGACCCGCCTGTCGGTGACGACGAGGGTCGTCTTGATGTGCTTGAGGATCAGGTGCGGCGTGAACGATGCCTCGTAGCGGACGTGCTCGTCGGGGAGGATTCCCGCGAAAGATGGTTGGCTCATGGTGCTCCCGGTTTCTGGTGTCGGAACGGTTGTGGTTCGGTCAATCGATGTAGACGGTTGTGCCCTCGGGAGATGCGGTGCGACTGATCCTCTTCGCGAGACAGTGGTCACGGTCGAAACCTTGAGAGCGGCACCATCCGACTGCAGTCGGAGCATCGATGAAGGATTGGGCGGTGATCGTGACCAGGAAACCCGGTGATGTGAACACACTCCAGTCGTCGCTCTGCAACAGCCTCGCTCCATCGAATCTGGCTGCGAACGAGGAGAACTCCTCGAGGATCGACCTGCTGTCCCACGTACGACCCTCGGCGACGAGGCCGACCCGCTTCGAGCTCAGTTGCGCCACCCAGCGCCCCTCGACCTGCGAGGCGACAACATCGCGATCCGCAGTGACCCGGTCGAGGAGTCCCGCGGATGCCGCGGACTCGGTGTCGACCCCAGAGGGCTCGAGAGGACTTGCGGCCGTCAATCGGATGCCGCCTGTATCGACATTCATCTGCGTCGTGGTCCGCGGACCCGACTGCGTGACCGTGACGTCGAACGACTGTGCATCGACGTCCGTACTCGGTACATCGAAATAGGATCCAGGAGGAAAGACGAGGTCTGTTCGACGCGGATCTCCATTCAAGGCAACTGGATTCGTGGAGAGATCGAATGACGCGGCCGCTATCAGGCGTGAACCCATCGTCACAACCACGCCGGTCTGATTCGACGACAGGATGTCACCTCCGGAGCACGGCGTGAATATAGTCGCCCCCAGGGTCAGTCCGTCCCCGCCTGGCGTGATCGTCATCGGCGTGATCACCGGTTCCGCGCTGCACGTTCCCACGGTCGAGGCGGTCACCTCTTGACCGTCGGCGCCGCCGACCGAGTCCGCCCCCGGTGCCGAGGCGACCGCGTCTGAACGCCACGGCGGTGCGGTGACGAGCCACCATCCTCCCGCGGCCACGGCGACCGCCACGACCATGACCGATGCCACGACGATCAGGCGTCGACGCATTGCATCATCGCGATCAGTCACCGGCCACTCGCCGCGGACGGGGCCGCTGTGGT
This sequence comes from Williamsia maris, assembly GCF_024171815.1. Classification (GTDB taxonomy): domain Bacteria; phylum Actinomycetota; class Actinomycetes; order Mycobacteriales; family Mycobacteriaceae; genus Williamsia_A; species Williamsia_A maris. The sequence goes on from NZ_JAMTCJ010000002.1 coordinate 343,642, forward strand.
GCGCGGGTACCGGGTCCACGGGGGCTGGGGGAGCAGGGACTGCCGCAGCACGGGCAGACTTCACGAGCGATATCGGTACGGGCACCTCAGCGGGCGATTGTGTCTGTGGCGCGGCAGCATTCATGGGCCGCCAGGTCATCCAGTCGAGAGCGAGTCCGCTCTGCCACGGACGAGAACCCATTGCTGACACCGGACCTCGCAATCGACAGCCGGAGGCGGGCGCGCGAATCCGGAGCTCTTTTTGTAGCAGCTGCACTACGCGTGCGGTGTCCCACGTTTGAACCACTTTCGTCCCAGCGCACGACGTCGACCCCACGGACAGTCGTGGTAGGGCTGCATCCTTGAGACGTTCAACCTCGCGAGCGAGCGATCCGGCTACGCACGGGCTACGCGGCCGACCTCACGTCTGAACCGGTCACGCCGCGGCGGGTCTGCCCACGGGCGTCCACGGGTCGCGACCTTGCGCCATTGACAACTGTGACAATGCAGGGTGACACTGTTGGGGACACCGCAAGCGCCGGCTGCACCATCACGGCCGCGCTGCCCTCAATCGACCGGGATCTGCACATCGGCGCGATCCGCGCCGTGTGCACACGGAACAGGAGACCCCAGATGTCTGCACCGACCACGACTGCACCGACCACGTTCGACTTCGATGCGATGCTGTCGAAGATCAAGGACAAGCAGTGGTCCCTGGCCGACATCGACTGGGACGCCCCCGGCGCCGAGATGATCGACCCGGAACTGCACGCCCGGCTCAAGCCCTTCATGTCGGACCTGATGTGGATCGAGAACGTCGGCGCCCGCGGGTTCGCGGCGATGGCGAAGAAGGCTCCGACGGACACGCTCCGTGAGATCTACACCTACTTCCACGCCGAGGAGCAGAAGCACGCCAACGCCGAACTCGCGCTCATGCGCCGGTGGGGCATGCTCGACGGCGACGAGATGCCCGAGCCCAACGTCAACGTCAAGCTGATCATCGACTGGCTCGACAAGCACGCCGACGGGCTGAGCCTCAGTGTGCTGGGCACCGTGATCCCGATGCTCGAGGTCGCCCTGGACGGCGCGCTGGTGAAGTTCATCATGGACGAGATCCACGACCCGATCTGCCAGGAGGCGTTCAAGCACATCAACTCCGACGAATCCCGGCATCTCGCTGTCGATTTCGCGGTGATCGAGCTGCTGGGCAACTCGACGATGCGCAAGCTGCTCGTCGACACCGTCGGCGCGTGGATGAACCCGTCGCTGATCATCGGAACCCTGCGCTACATCCCCCTGCTGAACAAGATGCGCGACAACATCGTCACCATGGGCGTCGACGAGGAACGGCTCTACAGCGCGATGAAGCGCTTCAAGAAGGTCGGGGAGCGCAACCCGGTCGCGCGGCGCGTGCCCATGTACCGCTTCATCCAGTGGCACGGTGACATGGTGATCAACCGCAATCACCCCTACCACCTCCTCGCCGATCGCCTGGTGAAGATCAGCAAGCACTACCCGACACGCACGCTCAACTCGAGCCCCACCTGGTCGAAGGAACTCACCTACGAGCCGACCGCCTGACGTGGGTCCCTCCCACGAGCCGGCCGGCGACGCGCCGTCGCGCACGTCCGGTCGCTTACAGCTCCAGGTCCGTGAGGTGATCCGGGAGACCGCCGACGCGGCGTCGGTGGTGTTCGAGGTACCAGCCGACGGGTTCACCTACCGCCCAGGACAGTTCATCACCGTGGGTGCGCAACTCCCGGACGGGATGGCACCGCGCTGTTACTCGCTGTCGAGTGCGCCCGGACACGACCCGCACCCGGCGATCACCGTGAAACGCGTTCCCGGCGGCCAGGTCTCGAACTGGCTGATCGATCACGCCACGCCGGGCATGAGCGTCGACATCATCCCCCCGACCGGCGCTTTCACGCCGCGTGAGTGGACCGATGACTTCGTGGTCGTGGCGGCAGGCAGCGGGATCACGCCGGCGATGTCGATCATCAAGACCGCGTTGATGACCCATGACAACGCCGTGACGCTGATCTACGCGAATCGCGACGAGCAGTCGGTCATCTTCGCGGCGGCCATCGAGGATCTCCAGCGGGCCTACCCGTCCAGATTCGCTGTCCGACACTGGCTGGAGTCCGAGCGAGGGTTACCGACGGCGGCCGAACTGGCGCCGCTGGTCGCCGACGGTGACGAGAACCGGGTCGCATACCTGTGCGGACCGACGCCCTTCATGGACGTCGCGCACGCGGCCCTGGAATCCGCCGGCCTGCCCGCGACGCGCATCCATCGCGAACTGTTCTATTCGTTGACCACGAACCCGTTCTCGGCGGCCGCGGCAACGACGGCCGCAGCACCCGCCGCTCCGTCCGCGCCCGCGGAGACCGGGGCGCGCGTCACCGTCGACATCGAGGGTGAGACCCACGAGGTGGCGTGGCCGCGCGACGCGATCCTGCTCGACGTCCTGCTGGACAACGGCATCGAGGCACCGTACGTGTGTCGCGAGGGCAATTGCGGCGGTTGCGAATACATCCTCACCGAGGGCGAGGTGGAGATGCGGGTCAACGACACCCTCGACGACTTCGACCTGCGTCGCGGCGCACGCCTGGCCTGTCAGTCGACGCCGGTCTCCGACGTCGTCGCCATCACCTACGACTGACAGCGAGTTGGCTCGTCGCGCCGATTCCCTCCGCCGACCGGACCTCGGACGCGAGATCGTCTGACCGGAAGTGGCAGCCCAGCGATCCCTCTCGTCGTGCCGCGGCGTCGACGACCGCGGCCGCCACCGCGGTCAGGTCGGCGTCCTCGACGTCGCGGATCGACCGGATCCGACGCACCTGGGCCGAGTCGATCAGTTCGGCGAGTCCGCCGAGTCCGGACGCATCACGGACCACCGCGGCCGACGCCGACATGGCGTCCTGCAGCACGTGACGCGGCAGCACCGGACGCGATTCGGAGATCGGCGGGTCGAACCGACCGACACTGGAGAACGTTTCTCGCACAGCGTCTTCGGCGACCGATGCGGCTCGTCGCCCCATCACCAGACCCTCGAGCAGGCTGTTCGAGGCGAGACGGTTGGCGCCGTGCAGCCCGGTGCGCGCGACCTCGCCGGCCGCGAGCAGCCCGTCGATCGAGGTGCGGCCGTCGATGTCGGTGACCACCCCGCCGCACAGGTAGTGCGCCCCGGGCACCACCGGGATCAGCTGCCGCTGCGGGTCGACGCCGATCGCCCGTACCCCGGCGGTCACGGTCGGGAACCGCTCGGCGACGTCGGGGATCGCTCGGGCATCGAGGTACACGCACGGCTCACCGCGCTCGGCCATCGCGGCGTGCACCGCCCGGGCGACCACGTCGCGCGGCGCGAGATCCCCCAGCGGGTGCAGACCGTTCATGATCGAGCGCCCCTTGGAGTCGACGAGTACCGCGCCCTCACCGCGTACGGCCTCGCTGATCAGCGTGCGGCGGCCACGGGCACCGGGTGAGTACAGCATCGTCGGATGAAACTGGATGAACTCGAGATCCGACACCTGCGCACCGACACCGAGTGCCAACGCGATGCCGTCACCGGTGCTGCCGGCAGGATTGGTGGTCGCGGCGTAGAGGTGGCCGAGGCCGCCGGTCGCGAGCAGCACCGACGAACCCATGACCCGGGCGTCGCGGCCGTCGGTGTCGCGCAGCTCCACCCCGACCGCTCGGCCGTCCGACATCAGGATCGACGTCACGATGCTGTCGTCGAGGACGCGGACGCGGCCGGCGTCGATCCACCGACGCACTGCGACCCCGAGCGCACGCTGCACCTGGGCGCCGGTCGCATCACCACCGGCGTGGATGATCCGCCGGACGCTGTGTCCACCCTCGCGTGTGCGCAGCAGGCGGCCGTCGATGTCGGTGTCGAAGCGCGCACCCCACCCGATGAGCGCGGTGACGGCGTCGTACCCGTCGACCAGGATCGCGCGCGCGGCCATCGCATCGGTGTGCCCCGCCCCCGCCACCAGCGTGTCGGCGAGATGCCGGTCGACGGAGTCCATGCCATCGGCGGGATCGACGGCAGCGGTCGGATCGACGACGGCGATCCCTCCCTGGGCGTACTGCGTCGCGGTGTCGGACGGGACTCCGGGACGCCACCGGCGCCCCTTGTTGATCACCGTGACCTGCAGACCTGCCTGGGCGGCGCTGACCGCGGCGGTCAGACCGGCCACCCCGGCACCGACCACGACCAGGTCGGTGCGCGTCGTCATCTCGTCCATCACGACCTCCGTCGCTCGGAGTTTTCGCCTGTCAGTCGAAAACGTCGTCTCAGCATAGCTCTCGCCCGCACCCGTCGGTCCCGGGAGCTGTTGCGCACTGCCCGATCAAGCGCTTGGTCGGGCGTGTTGTTGACTGATCGACGTGGATGAACTCGATCTCCGGACGCCGGTCATCGTCGGCGTGGGACAGGCATCGGAACGGATCGCCGACGACGACTATCGCGCCAGGGGTGCTGCCGATCTCGCGGCCGATGCCGTGCGCGCCGCCCTCTCCGACACCGGCGCGCCGGCCGAGGCAGTCGCGTCGGCGATCGACACGATCGCGGCCATGCGCGCCTTCGACGACTCCAGCCCGTACTCACTCGCGGTGCTCGGGGCCGCCGACAACGTGCCGCGTGCGGTGGCCGCACGCATCGGTGCGGATCCGGCGCGCGCAATCCTCGACGTGACCGGTGGGCAGAGCCCCCAGCACTCGGTGACCGAACTGTGCGCGGCCATTGCCTCGGGGGCGAGCGAGGTCGCCGTCTCGTTCGGCGCCGAGGTCATCTCCACCGTCCGACATCTCGCGGCGACGGACTCGCCGCCCGACTTCACCGAACACGTCGGCGGCACCCTCGACGACCGCGGTTTCGGTATCCGGGGATTGACGTCCGCGCAGGCCGCACTCCATGACCTCGTCAGCCCGCCGACGCAGTACTCGATCCTCGAGAACGCGCGCCGCGCCCGTCTCGGCGTGACCAGAGCCGAGTACCTCGCGATGCTGGGTCGGCTGTTCGCCCCGTTCACCGCGCTGGCCGCGGCCAACCCGCACGCGGCCGCGGCCACCGAACGCAGTGCCGACGAACTCGTCACGGTCACCGATCGCAACCGACGCATCACCGATGCGTACCCCCGATATCTGATCGCCCGCGATCAGGTGAATCAGGCTGCGGCGGTGGTGATCATGTCGCTGGGTCGGGCCCGCGACCTGGGAGTACCCGACGACCGGTTGGTGTTCCTGCACGGCCACGCCGATCTCACCGAGCACGAGCTGGGCATCCGACCCGACCTCGGCTCGAGCCCGGCCGCGGTCGCAGCGGTCCGCGAGGCGCTGTCGATGGCCGGGGTGGACCTCGATCAGCTGTCCGCCATGGACCTGTACAGCTGCTTCGGGGTGCCGGTGTTCAACCTGTGCGACGGCTTGGGCCTGGCCACCGACGACCCGCGCGGACTCACGGTCACCGGCGGCTTGCCGTTCTTCGGCGGCCCGGGCAACAACTACTCGATGCACGCGATCGTCGAGATCGCCCGGCGCGCACGCGCCGACCGCGGATCGTTCGGCATGGTCGCGGCCAACGGCGGCATCCTCAGCAAGCACTCGGTGGGGATCTACTCGACGGGCCCGGCACCGTGGCGACCGAGCACGAGTCCGTCGCTCCAAGCCGACCTCGACCGGACACCGACCGTGCCGTTCGCCTACCACGCCGACGGTCCGGCGACGATCGAGTCGTACTCGGTCACGTTCGACCGCACCGGATCCCGCTCCGCGGTGGTCATCGGCCGTCTCGACGACGGCAGGCGATTCGTCGCCACGCCCGTCGGCGACGACGAGGCCCTGCTCGACCTGCTCACCGGAGACGCCGAGCCCATCGGGCAACGGGTCCACGCGCGGGCCGTCGACGCCGGCAACCGGGTGGCGATCGACCGGTCGAGCATGGACCGGTTGCTGCCCGTGGTCGCACCGGTGTTCCGCGACCGCTACGACGGCCTGCGTCTGACGCGCCACGACCACGTCCTGGAGGTGACGATCGACCGACCCACCGCAGGCAACGCCGTCGACGCCGCCACTGCGCGCGATCTGGACGAGGTCATCGGGGCCTTCTGCACCGATGACGATCTGCGGGTCGCGATCGTCACCGGCGCCGGGACCGAGTACTTCGGTGTCGGAATCGATCTCGACGGTGTCGGGTCGTCCATGCAGGTCGCGCGACCGATCAACGGATTCGCCGGCCTGAGTGGGCGGCGCCACCTGTCGAAGCCGGTCATCGCCGCGATCAACGGTCGCGCAGAGGGTGCGGCCATCGACATGGTCCTGTCCTGCCATCTCGCGATCGCCGACGAGAGCGCGACGTTCGCGCTCCCGGAGACCGGGTTCGGACTGACCCCCGGTCTCGAGACTCTCGGACGGCTACCCGACGTGATCGGCCGGGCCCTCGCGCACGACATGATCCTGACCGGTCGCCGCCTCGACGCGACCGAGGCCGTGGCCGCCGGGTTGGTCTCCCGCGTCGTTGCCGCAGGAACCGTTCTCGACGTCGCACGTGAGATGGCCGCGACCATCGCGTCCCGGTCGCCGATCGCGGCGCGGGCGGCCCTGTCGTACATGGCCTCCGACGACACCAACCCCTCGCCGGTCGACGACGAGCTGATGGTCCACGCCGACACGCTCGAGGGATTGCGGGCACACCGGGAGGGACGCGGGGCGCACTTCCGGAACCGGTGATTGCCGGTTTTGTGGCGCGATGACCGATTCGATGGAAACGTGTGGGGGTGAGCGATTCCCCTGACCTGGTCCTCGGTCCGATCCTGCGTTACGTCGACACCCATCAGGCCACGGTCTGGGTCGAGACCGATCGGGCGTGCACGGTGGAGGTCTCGACATCCACCGGGTCGACCGGCAGCGAGCCGACGTGGGGAATCGGTGGACACCACTTCGCGATCGTCGTCCTCGACGGGCTGCCCGCGGCGTCCCTCGTCGACTACCGCGTCGAACTACGGTCCGACGAGCAGACCGCGAGTTGCTGGCCACCCGAGGACGTCCGCGCCGTCTTCCGTACCGCGGACCCCGATGGCGACGTGGGCATCTCGTTCGGTTCGTGTCGTCGCGGCGACACCTACGACGACGAGTCCCTGCAGCGCATCGGCGCCGACGCACTCGTCGGCTTGGCGCGACGGGTCCGCACCGAGGCACCCGCCCACTGGCCGGATCTGTTGCTGCTGCTCGGCGACCAGGTCTACGCCGACGACCCGTCGCCGGAGATCCTCCGACAGCTCCACACGCATCGGGCCGCGAACCCGGAGACGACCGCAGCGCTGGGCGACGAGGTCGCCGACGAGATCTGCGATTTCGAGGAGTACACCTGGCTCTACCGGGAGTCCTGGGGCACCCCGAAGGTCCGCGCGCTCATGGCCAGTGTGCCGAGCTGCATGATCCTCGACGACCACGATCTGCGCGATGACTGGAACTCCTCGGCGGACTGGCGACGGACCGTCACCGTCACCGACTGGTGGCCGCGACGGGTGGTCGGCGCGTTCACCTCGTATTGGATCTACCAGCATCTGGGGAACCTCTCGCCCACCGAACTCGCCGCCGACCCGATCTACGCGGCCGTCCGGGCGGCACCCGACGACGTCGCCCGGGAGAAGATCCTGGCCGACTTCTCGCTGCGCGCCGACGCCGAACCGGATTCGACGCGGTGGAGCTACGTGCGCGATCTCGGCCACACGCGGCTGATCATGATCGACTCCCGCTGTTCGCGAGACCTCACCCCGGAACGCCGCGCGATGCTCGACGTCGCCGAGTGGGAGTGGTTGCGCACGGTGACGCTCGAGACCGACGCGCGACACATCCTGTTCGGCACCTCCCTGCCCTATCTGATGCTCCCGGCGTTGCACCACCTCGAACAATGGAACGAGGCCGTCGCGCAGGGCGCCTGGGGTCCCCGCGCCTCCAAGGTCGGCGAGAGGCTGCGACTCGAGCTCGACCTCGAGCACTGGGCCGCATTCGACAACTCCTTCCGCGACATGGCCGGACTCGTCTCCGAACTCACCGCGCGTGCGACCCCGCCGGCGTCGGTGGTGTGGCTCTCCGGCGACGTGCACTGTTCGTATGTCGCGGAGGCGCAGCTGACCGAGAAGGCCACCCCGCAGACCGCGCTCTATCAACTGACGATGTCGCCGTTCCGCAACCCGCTGGAGCGACCCATCCGGGTGGTGAACCGCATCGCCATCCGCAAACCGATGGTCGGTCTGATGCGTCGACTCTCCCGACGTGCGCACGTACCGGAGACCCCGATGACGTGGCAGGCGACGGCGGGCCCGTGGTTCGACAACGGCGTCATGTCGCTGACGATCACCGGAGAACGCCTGCTGATCCGGGTGGAGCACGCATTCGTCGCGCCCGACCGATCGCAGCGGCTGTCGCAGACCCACACCGGTGAACTGACTCGCTGATCCTCTGCGCCCGACTCTTCTGCGCCTGACTCCTCTGCGCCCGACACCAGGAGGCGGTCAGTAGGGTGGAAAGAGCTTCATCCATCACTGACTCCAGACCCGGGTTCGTGCACAACCGTCAGGAGATCTCATGGCCGAATATCGCGTGATCAACCCCAAGGGCGACACCGTCGCCACCAAGGACTTCGATGCCGCGGACGACGCGTACTCGTGGTTCAAGGAAGCCCAGGACAACACCGAGCTCGGCTGGCGCCTCGAGGTGAACCACGACGGCGACTGGGCGTTCGTCGACGATTCCGAGGGCACCGACGACTCGACCTCCATCGACGATTCGGACGGACCGTCCAACTGATGTCCGTCGATGCCACCAACCCGGCCACCGGGGAAACCATCGGGACGTTCGAGCAGCTGACCGACGACGCGGTCGCGGACAAGATCGCGATCGCGGCGGAGGCGGCACGGACCTATCGCCTCACCTCGCTCGACGAGCGTGCCGCCGGTCTGCGCCGCGCGGCCGACATCCTCGACGAGGACAGCGAATCGTTGGCGGCGACCATGACCGCGGAGATGGGCAAGACCCTCACCGCGGCCAAGGCCGAGATCGCCAAGTGTGCGAAGGGGCTGCGGTACTACGCCGAACACGCACCGGAGATGTTGGCCGACGACATCGCCGACGCCGACGCCGTGAGCGCCGCACGGGCATTCCACCGTTTCCAACCGCTCGGGGTGATCCTCGCGGTCATGCCGTGGAACTTCCCGCTGTGGCAGGTCATCCGGTTCGCCGCCCCCGGTCTGATGGCCGGCAACGTGGGACTGCTCAAGCACGCGTCGAACGTCCCGCAGACCGCGCTCTACCTCGAGGACCTGTTCCGTCGGGCCGGGTTGCCCGACGGCGTGTTCCAGACGTTGATCATCTCCTCCAAGCAGGTGGAGAAGATCCTGCGCGACAAGCGTGTCGCCGCAGCCACTCTCACCGGCAGCGAGGGCGCAGGACGCTCCATCGGCGAGATCGCCGGTAGCGAGTTGAAGAAGGTCGTCCTCGAACTCGGCGGCTCGGATCCGTTCGTGGTCCTGCCGTCGGCCGACCTCGCGGCGGCGGCCAAGACCGCCACCACGGCGCGCTGCCAGAACAACGGTCAGTCGTGCATCGCGGCCAAGCGGTTCATCGTGCACACCGACGTCTACGACGAGTTCGCCGAACACTTCGTCCGCGAGATGGCGTCGCGGAAGGTCGGCGATCCCACCGCCGACGACACCGACATCGGCCCCCTGGCGACCGAGCAGGGGCGCACCGACGTCGTCGAGCTCGTCGACGACGCTGTCGCCAAGGGCGCCAAGGTGCTGACCGGCGGGACCGTTCCCGACGGTCCCGGGTGGTTCTATCCGCCGACGGTGATCAGCGAGATCACCACAGAGATGGACATCTACGGTGAAGAGGTCTTCGGACCGGTGGCGTCGCTGTACCGCGCCACCGACACCGACGACGCGTTGCGCATCGCCAACGACACCGACTTCGGTCTCGGATCCAACGTGTGGACCACCGACGACGCGGAGATCGAGAGGTTCATCAACGGACTCGACGCCGGTCAGGTGTTCGTCAACGGAATGACCACGTCGTACCCGGAGATCTCGTTCGGCGGCATCAAGAACAGCGGACACGGGCGCGAGCTGACCGCGTTCGGCATCCGGGAGTTCTGTAACGTCAAGACCGTCTGGGTCGCCGAACAGCCTTGAGGAGAAGCACTGTGAGCACCACCCGTAAGCGCCGACCGATCGCGCTGTCTCTGTTGGCCGCGGTCGCGGCGGTCATCGCCCTGGTCGCGGGATCGGCCACCGCCTCGGCGGCGCCCGGCCCGTTGAAGCCCATCGCGAAGCTCGACGTGCAGCGGTATCTGGGCGTCTGGAATCAGGTTGCGGCGATCCCTCAGCCGTTCAACCTGGACTGCCTGCGCAACACCCAGGCGAAGTACACCCTGGTCGATCCGAACAACATCAAGGTGGAGAACACCTGCACGAAGTTCACCGGTCAGCGCAGTGGCATCACCGGCAACGCCCGCGTGAACGATCAGCGGACCAAGGCGCAGCTGCACGTCAGCTTCCCGGGAGTCCCGTTCCAGGCCAACAAGTCCGGGCCGACGAACTACATCGTGACCTACATCGCGCCGGACTACTCGTGGGCACTGGTCGGCAGCCCGGATCGCCTGTCGGGCTTCGTGCTCAAGCGCGACAAGGGCGTCAACTCGTCGCAGTGGCGGTCGATCAAGAACGTGATCTCGTCGCGCGGTTACAACCCGTGCTTCTTCATCACGACACCGATCGACGGCGCGTACAAGAACATCCAACCCTTGTGCACGGTGCGCTGAGCGCACACCCGAGCGTCATCTGACCGACAACGCATCGCCGATCTTCTCGGCGATGCGTTGTTGTTCTTCGGCCGGTACCGAATCGGCCAGGACGACGATCACCCGCCGCACCGGAGCGACCTCGAGCGTGAGGAAACCGGAGTAACCGCCGGTCTCACCGTTGTGCCAGGCCCCGCCGTGGCTGTCGAGAATCCAGAAGATGCCCCGGCCCCGACCGACCGGTTCCACCGAGGTGTCGATGCCGGGCGCGGACCGGTCGACGAGCGCCTGGGCCAGGCGCGCGATGTCGGCCGGTGTCGAGACCACCCCACCGGCCGGCGCGTACCCGTCCATCGACCATCGCGCCGCACGCCGTCCTCCGTGCCAACCGCGCGGTGCCCGTGTCCCGTGTGACAAGGCCGACGTGTCCACCATCCCGATCGGTGTGAACAACCGGTCCTGCACCAATTCGGCGTACGAGACACCCTGCGCAGCAGCCACACTGATCCCGGCAACGGATGCCCCGAGGTTCGAGTACGACGACTCCCCCACCCGGCCACGCCGCGACCGCGCGGCGTCGGTCAGCACCCGCTGGGCCGTGATGCGCGCGTAAGGGTTGGTCAGGAACAGGCCGTGGGCGAGCACCCGGAGGGTCATGGCGGTCGTCGACGGCAACCGTGGGAGACCCGATGTGTGCGTGACCAGTTGAGCGACTGTGATGTCGGCCAGCGTCGGTGCTACGTCGTCGACGAGCGCGTCGAGCCGGGTGTCGAGGCTCAGCTCCCCGCGATCGATCCCGTCCGCGATCACCAGTCCGGTGACCACCTTGCTCAGCGACCCGATCTCGAAACGGTCGTCCGGTGACGCATCGACGAACGCCGTCCGCAGTGGCCGACCGTCCTCGGCGACGATCGCGGCGAGGCGGTGGGTGCGGTGGGTGACGAGTGTGTCGAGAAGGCCCGCGAGTTCGGTGTCGCCCGTGGCCGCGGCCGGGCGGTGCGCATGGGCCCGCAACCACAGCAGAACACGAGACAGCACGACGATCGCGAACACGAGGCTGAGCGCACCCGTGACGTTCTCGTAGATCGCCGACGCCACCGACATCTAGCGGGCCACCGTCGCGGTCGCGTGCGCGAGGATCTTGGGGCGCTTCTGCGTGGTCGCCTCGCCCGCCGCGTGCGACACGTCCTCGGCATGACCACGTCGGTGTCGTAGCCGCCGCACCCGCGCGCCGAGGTTCCGGTAGTCGCTGTCCTTGAGCAGGGTGAAGTCGGCGCCGATCATGATGAGGCCGAACGCCACCAGTCCCATGCACACGATGATGCCGACGTGCATCGACTCCAGGCCCGCCACGACCATCTCACGGAGCCATCGACGCTGCGTGAAGATGACGAACGGTACGGCGCACTCGACGACGATGGTGAATGTGCTGATGAACCAGCCGAGCCACAGGTTGTTCATCGCGGTCGGGTACAGACCGAACATCGTGAACTGGTTGATGTGGCTGACGTAGTAGGCCGCGACACCGGTGTTCCACATCGATCCGGTGAGTTTGTAGTAGCCGGCGACCGCGTAGACGACCACGACCTGGAAGACGATGAGGGTGGCGGCGATGTTGTGGGCAGACGTCGACAGGTACCGCAATTGCGGCCGGCGCGGCGGGGCGAAAGCGACCTCGCGCAACGACTTCGACCGCGGGGTCAGATATCGGTTCGTCACCGCGAACACCATGAAGATCAGAATGATGCGTACGAGGTTGTCGCCGCCCTCGAGAACGTCCTGGTTGCGGTCGTAGATGGACCACATGAAGATCAGGTGCACGAACGTGAGACCGCGGCCGCCGTAGACGGTGAAGAGCGCGGCGACCGCGAGGCCGACGAAGAACACCGCGTTGAACCAGACCTCCGAATGCGACCAGAAGTACAGCGACGTCAATGGTTCCGGCAGCGTGCCCCGTGCATCCGCGATGGAGATGTAGGCGTTCGGACCCCACAGCATGTCGCGGTGCCCCAGGTCGGACACGTAGTACTCGACGCCGCAGATCCCGACGATCAGGCGCAGGATCGACAGGCCGATCAGTCGGTGTTCGGTGGTACCGATCCGCATCAACCAGCGGTCGAGGGCGCCGGTTGCATGAACAGTGCGGCTGCGCAGCGCCGATGTCGTGTCAGATGTCATGACCCACCGTCGATGTCAGCCATATAGGGCAGCCATGAGGTCTGCAGCAACGGCGTGACCGGCATGACCGGGTGGTCGTTCCGTCGCGAGAACGGCACCATGTCCTGCTTGTAGAACGTCACCCGCACCTTGACGATCCGCGTCCCCGGGAACCGGGCGTGCGCGTAGTAGGAGGCAGCGCGGTCGAGGCTGTCGTAGGTGAATCGGTACTCGTGATCGAGCTCGGCGATCGCGGCCTGCCGGTTCTTCGGCGCCACTGTGCTCTTGATCGCCTGCAGCTTGGTGCGGTAGGTGTTCCACTCCTCGTTGGCGGCCAGACTCAGACCCGCCAGCTTGGTGGGGAGCACCGGATTCGCTATCGCCGCGTTCTCCAGTGGGGCCTCGATGTCGAACGGCGCCTGGGTCGTTCGCGTCCCACCTCTCTCCGTCACCGCGGTCACCTTGATCAGGCTGTTGGAGGTGGCCGGAGTGGGGGCGAAGAGCTGCCAGTCCTGGTCGAACACCGGGTGGATGACCTTGTTCGCCGGTACCGCGACGCGAGTCTGCACCGGCGACGACGGCATGTCGACCACGATGGCACAGACGGCGTAGATCGCCGCGCACAGAAGGAGAAGGCAAACCACGGCTTTGGGGCCGCGGCCCACCTTCTCCGTCGAATCCTGATCGGTCACAGGGGCAAATCAGCTCGTCGGTACGTCGAACTGAGCGTCCAGCGGGTCGCTCGACACGCTCAGCGAGTCGTAGATGCGTGCGTTGCCCGCGCTCGACGACGACGAGCTGCTCGACTCCGAGCTCGACGAGGACTCCGAGCTCGACGACTTGACGGCGGTGACAGCTTTCGCGGTCACCTTCACCGCGGTCTCGACGGCTTTGCCGCCCACCGCACCGGTCACGCCGGCGACGACGTCGTTGGCGATGTCGTGGAAGAACCTCGGCTGCGCGACGGTGCCGTCGCCCAGGACCTCCGCGCTCGGCGAACTGGGTGCCGCCGACTCGGTCGACGCAGATGACGTCGTGGTCGTGGTCGCGGTGGCCGGTGCGGCACTGGCCACCGCCGGGCCGGTGACGACGGCCGCGACTGCAACCACTGCCGTGGCCGCTGCGGTCAGAGTGATTCGAGTCTTCATCGTGGGACCTCTTCTACTCGGTGAATGGTTTCTCTCACAACACATTTCGAGAAGTGGATCCGTGCTTCGCCGACGCGGGACCCGTGTGCGAGAGATGCGCACCCGGGGTCGGGCACGCACAACAGTCGATCAGCAATCCGCGTCGTCCGGCTCGTCTGGGACGGAGACCGGGAACCCCGCGAGGGGCGCGTGCACTGAAACTAGAACAGGACACGATTATTTGCAAGGGTAATGTTTCACCCCGCGAGATCGAAAGGTGTTGACCGCGAGTTGGATCCGCGACCGGTTCAGGACATATGCCCCAATAGTCCGCTTCGGTCAGAGGTAGCGGCCGACCGCCCAGCCGCGCCGGGCCTCCGGGCCCACCTCATCGACCTCGACACCGTCGGCGAAGAGTCCCGTCTGCACGACCAGGCCGTCGGCGATCGCATCGCCCCATGCACGAACGGGGTCGGGACCCCACGGCTTGTGCGGGAGGAGGTCGTCGAAGACGACGATGGTGTTCTCGTCGGCGCATGCGCGCATGTTGCGGATGTCGGCGATCGCGACCTCGTAGGTGTGCCCGCCGTCGATGAAGATCAGATCGAACGGCGTGCCGTGCCCCTCCTGGGCGAAACGCGGAACGGTCTCGCGGGAGTCCCCGGGGACGAGGGTGTGACGGCCGGGGAACTCGCCGTCCATGAACTCCTTGGCCATCGTCACGTACTCGTGCTCGACGAGGTCGAACGAGGTGACGTGTGCAGCAGGGGCGGCGCTGAGGAACGCGAAGCTCGAGAATCCGGCGTTGAACCCGATCTCGGCGATGGTGCGAGCCGAGGACGCGCGCGTCACGTTCTCCAGAAAGGCGATCTGCTCGTCACTGACGGACCCCTCGATCGTCCAGCCGCGGCCCCGCGCGTCGTCGACAACCCGGATCAAGCTCTCCATGCCCATGCAGATCTCCTCGTCAGTGGCGAGACGGGTCCACGGCCTCGCGGCCTCCATCCTATGAAGTGGCTTCGCCCATAACCGGCACCCCGGGGGGCTACCGCAGGACGTGGTACCTCAAGTGCGCGACGCCCGGCGCCTCGAGTACCCGGACCAGTTGCATCGCGGGTCGACCCGGCGCGAACCCGTCGAACAGTCGCTCTCCGGACCCCAGCAGTTCCGAGCTCACCTGTAGGTCGATCTCGTCGACGAACCCGGCCGCTATCGCCTGGCGCGCGCACGATGCGCCACCGGCGATGGAGATGGGTCGGTCCGATGCGGCGGAGACCGCCTGGTCGTAGGCCGCCTCGATACCGTCGGTGACGAAGAAGAAGGTGGTCCCGCCGCTCATCTCGATCGGCTCGTGCGCGTGATGGGTCAGCACGAACACCGGGCAGTGGTACGGCGGCTCGTCCCCCCACCAGCCTCGCCAGTCCGAGTCACCCCACTCACCGCGGACCGGACCGAACATGTTGCGGCCCATGATGGTCGCACCCATCCCGTCCATCATGTCCGCCATCACCCGGCGGTTGACCGGGTGATCGGCGTCGGGCCCGATGTGCCAGCTGTGCAGAGCCGGGCCGCCGATTCCCAGTGGGTTGTCCTCGCTCTGCGACGGGCCGGCGACGTATCCGTCGGCCGATATCGACATGGACAGGTTGGTTCTGGTCATCGTGTTCTCCGTTCCGATCGTGTGGACCATTGTGGTGGCGCTGCGTCGTCAGACTGCGCCGGACGACAAAACTCATCGCGCTGCGTTGGGACGGCTCCCACCGTCGCGTCGACCGTGGCATCTCCGCGCGAGGCCTCGGCTACCGTTACCCCTCGTGCGCGCATTCGTCGTCTCGGTCGCTGTCCTGCTCCTCACCACCGTCGCCGCGGTGATCCCGTCGGCATCGGCCGCGCCGGGTCCGGGCGGCTATCGGACCACGCTGCTGTACTTCTCGGTGCACACCGGCCCGAACCGGGCCACCCCGTGCACCATCGTCGGCGAATTGCGGGTGCCGAACAGTGCGACCGCTCGCACCCGCGCGCCGGCGATGCTGACCACCAACGGGTTCGGCGGTTCGTACAAGACGCAGGAACCCACCGCGAAGTACCTGGCCTCGCAGGGGTACGTGACGCTGTCCTACTCCGGACTGGGCTTCGGGGGCAGCAGCTGCAAGATCACCCTGGACAGCCCGGGCAATGACGGTGTCGCCGCCTCGCAATTGATCAGCTACCTCGGGGGCGCACGCGGCATCGCGTTCACCGACAAGGCCCTGCGACGGCCCGCGCCGGTGCTCGACTCCGTGCGACGCGACCGTGTCGCCCACGACGGCAGGCCGCACGCCAACGATCCCCGCGTCGGGATGATCGGTGGATCCTACGGCGGCGGAATCCAGTTCGCGGCCGCGAGTGTGGACCCGCGCATCGACACGATCGTCCCGCTGATCACGTGGAACGACCTGTCGTACTCGTTGGCGCCGAACTCGACGAGCGCGTTCTCCGGTGTCAGCTCGCGGGTGCCCGGAGCCTCGAAGACGAGCTACACCACCGACCTGTTCGAGACCGGCGTCAAGAACCCCGGCCGCGCCGGCTACGCGAGTGACCCGGCCCGCGCGGTGGGGTGCCCGAACTTCGTCGCCTTCCAGTGCGCCGCGATCACCGAGGGCACTCTGACCGGGCAGCTCAGCCAGGCGTCGGTCAACAGCTTCCGCGCCACGTCGATCACCAGCTACGTCGATCGGATCAAGGTCCCGGTCCTGCTGGGGCAGGGTCAGCAGGACACCCTGTTCGATCTCAACGAGGGCCTCGCGACCTACCGCGCCCTGCGGGCGCGCGGTGTCGAGACGAAGATGATCTGGCATTACTGGGGACACAGTGGCGAGCCTGCCCCCGGCGAGTACAGCGACGACGCGCCCGACCGCACCACGCAGTACGAGACCGGCCGGATCTTCGACTGGCTGGACCACTACCTCAAGGACTCCGGCGCCGACACCGGTCCGCGGTTCTCGTACTTCCGCAACTGGATCGACTACCGCGGAAACGCCCGTCCCGCTTACGCGACTGCCGATGACGTGCCGAAGGGCGCTCCGACCACCTTCGGTCTGTCCGCAGGCGGCCGGCTCGTGAGCGCACCGGCGCGCTCGGTGCCCGGCGCGACCACCATCGCGACCGCGTTCACCGGTCGTTCCGGTTCGGCGAGCTGGACCACCGGAACTCTCGCGTCACCCCTCGACGTCGTCGGAATCCCGACCATGACGCTGCGAGTCCGAGCGATCGGCCAGCCGGTGGTGTTCGCAAAGATCTACGACGTGGCCCCGAACGGCGCGGCCACGTTGATCAACGACCTCGTCGCGCCCGTGCGTATCGCGAATCCTGCTGCACCGGTGCGGGTCACGTTCCCCGGGTTGGTGCATCGCTTCGCCGCCGGCCATCGTCTGCAGGTCCGCGTCACCGGTAGCGATCCCGGCTTCCGCGGTGGACTCCTCGGCCAGCCGGTGACACTGCTCAGCGGACCCGGTCAGTCGCTGACGGTGCCGGTGGTGGACTGATGCCAAGCGTCGAAGCGAAGGACGAATTGGCGAGCGATAGCATGCCCGACAGGGGCCCAACGTCTTAACTCAGCCGGGGGCAATCCTGATGCCCCCGTTCACCCCGGATCTCCGCGTTGAGTCTCAATCTGCCTATAACCTGCGCGGAGCGCCAGCCGGTCTGCCTGACCGGACAAGACGCAATGATGCGACGTCTGGTTATGAGCAACACCAAGAGAAGGGCCCGGCTTGACGCGACCCAAGTACAAAGGTCACGCCTTGCTCCCGCGATCGATGGGCAAGGCGAGTGAGCCCTTCCTCCCCGAAATCGGTCAGGTCTATCAAATCAACACCATCGCGTACACCTTTGGAACTGACCCGGCCGCCGAGCGGCCAGCGGTCGTCTTGACGGTGCCGCCGGTGGCCGGGTCCTTCGCGCCGATTCAGATCGTGACGCGAACGTCGCAGTCAGTTCCCGGAGTCACTCACCCCGCCGATAGCGCTCTCAAACTCGATAAGGATGGAGTGTTTTCGACCCTCGGCTCCGTAGAGCAAAGCCTCTGGCAGCCTGGCAATGTCCAGCTTCTCGGGTGGCTTCCGAACCCGTACCTGACCCGCGTTATTGAGCGATTCTCGTGACACCTCGAGACGAACTTCTGACGACGGGCCGCCTGGGCGGGGAGGGTGCTCAACTCCTCTACGAGACAGTACGCCTCGCTTCAGTGGCGTACCGATTCCCACCTCCCGACGGTCACGCCTATTGGGAGGAAGGCGACATACAGGCCGCTGCCCACGAGTTTCTGCAGGGTGAGCGCGGTGCTCGACGATTGCTTGACTTGGCCGTCCGTTCGGTTGACGGCCCATCGTTTAGTCGACTGCTGACCGCCGCTGTGCGCAACTTTCTACGAGATCAGGCCCGCAGCACCGAGCTCGGAAAGCTGATCGTGCGACTCAAGTCGGTGCTTCGTGATGAGTCCGAGTTCGTCGAAATCCCTCGATCCGGAGAGGCTCTGTGGACAACCCGCGGTGGCGACTCCGATCCAAGCGTCACCTCGCCAGCTGCACTGGCGGCGGTCACTCGACACGTGGAAGTAGTGGTTCCAAAATGGACTAGTGAGACTAGAGATGCTCCTCTGGCCGATCGAGATTCCTTGATACGCCTCATCCGTGCAGTACTTGAGGCGGCAGCAGGAAGTTTGGACGCGATCGAGATTGCGCACGCTTTAGCGGCTCGGCTTGAGCTCCGGCGCGCACCGTTGACATTGGACCTTGACGGCGGTCGCGGTTACTCGGAGCCCGTCGCGGTTGATGGGGATCCCGCATCAGCGACTGTCTCAGCCGTGAGGGCCACCGAGATATTTCAAGGTCTGAGCGATCGCGAGAGGATAATCGTAGCGACGGTTGAGGACAGCATTCGCGACCTCGGTGCACTCATCGGTACCGGAAAGTCACAGGCTGCTCATCTGCGCCAGCGCCTGTTTGAGCGCATGGCAGGCGAGCTTAGAGACGACGACCAGCCCGAAGAGACCGTAGGCACGCTGATTGTGCTCTGCGACGATTGGGTAAGGCGCCGGACAGGAACTGCTGATGCACCGTCTAAATGACATGTACCAATAGAAGAGAGGTGAGACCAAGTGACCGACCACCCGTCCCTTATAGAGCTTCGCGATCTTCTTGAGGGCGAAGAGTCCACGACCGATATTCGCCGACACCTGGAAGGTTGTCTTGCCTGTCGCGTTCGATACTCGCGCATCGCCCACACCGATCAGCCTCGGATACCCGCGGCAGAAACGGTCCAGCGGATTGTCCAGGGCTCGGAGGTCATTCCTGGTATTCGCGAATTGGCCAAGGCTTCGAAAGGCGACTCACCGGAAGCCGGTGAACTGTGGAGGGTGGGTCGAAACGAAGCCATGCTTGTGTGGGTCCGCAGGAACTTCCACGACGGGGCAGTCGATGTCATCCCCGTTGTCCTCGACGTTGAGCTCGCCGATGAGCACACTCTCCTCGTGCCGGCATCGAGATCGCCTCTACTTACCGACCTCGCTGCAGTCGTGACGTTACGGAGTCACCTGCATCACGAGGCCTTCATCGACCGAGTCGGATCGCTGGACATCGCCTCCGACATCGAAGAAGTTGTCGCTGCGCAGCGCACGGGTCGGCTTAGTCCCGCTCGTGTTGGGCCGAGCATCCATGCCGAAGATGACGAGAGGTTGGAGTACCGGCAGGCGCTTCGAGACCTTCTGGCCGAGCTCACGCCGAGCGCATGGACGCCTAGCGGCGTGGACACAGGCCCACCCTCACGGTCCGAGATTCGACCCCGAGCTAAGGAACGGGATCGACGATGGTTTGAGCGTCGAGTTGCGGAACGTTTGCCATCAGCGAGTTGCATCCTGCTGGAAGATGAGTCGTTCACCATCAGTCCGGGAGCGGGGCTGGAGCCCTTCTCAAAGGTGGTATATCTCGACACGGCGGTGCTGGTGCTCACTGTCGACTCACTAGAGCGAGTCCAGACCCGCCTGTCAGATCTGGCTTCGGCGTGTATCTCGGCCGCTCGTTCTTCGCCCGACGCTGACGCGGTTTGCGTCACTGAGCGAGCCGGCGATTGGGAGAGTTTGCTGTTCAGCCAGGCCTCTCTCCGAGAAGCGCTGGTGCTGCCGTCCGGGACCACAGCCGGCCCAGTTGCAGTCCTTTCTGGGTTGGGAGTCATGGACACGCTCTGGAAGCACCTTGAGGGAAGCATCTCGGCTTGGGAGGCGACCGACCAATCGCCCGGCGGACTCGGGGCAGTCGACGTGGCTTCGATAGCTTCCCGTCATGTTCTGACATCAATTGGAGCGGTCGAAAGCCAAGGACGGCGGGCGCAACAGGATGCAAAGAAGACGACCTGGACACGCCTCGATCCCCAATTAGCCGATCGCGTTTCCCGCTTTGTGACTTCCGTAACGGGCTCAACTACCCCGGCAGAAGCCTTGTCTACTTTCGAACGAGAGATTCGTGATGATCAGGACTCTTAAGCTGCGTAACTGGCGTAATTATCAAGACGTGTCTCTGAACCTCGATACCGGCACGACCTTCGTGGTTGCTTCGAACGGAATTGGAAAAACATCGCTGGTCGAGGCCGCAAGGTGGGCGTTGTTTGGTACTGCCCCATCCTCAGGATCACCGGTACGCGTCGGGGCAGATCAAGCCGTTGCGGTCGTCGAACTCGTCTTGCCGACCGATCAGGTCTTGACTATCGAACGAGTCGCAGGCGCCAAGCGCGTGCGACCCGCGTCCGGTAAGCCGACTATCCACCTGGATGGAGCACTAATCGATGAGGACGCGTTCAACGCTCTCTTACGGCAGGTGTACGGAACCGAGCCAGACTTCCTGGCCAGACTCACGATGCCGGCAGCTTCGCGGGATCAGGAGTCCCCGAGAGGACTTGGGCTAGAAGATCACCTCGGGCGATACTTCGGCGTCGAAGGACTACAGCGAGCTGTCGAACTGTTGGACGCTGAAATCAAGAGCACCGAGAAACAAATCCGCCAACTCAAGAACGCGAACGCAGCAAGCGCCCACCGGCTCGCCGATTTGGCGAAAGCATCTGCAGCGGCGGCCGAATCAACAAAGCTTGCCGCGATCAGACACAAAGCCGCGGACGACGTGCTGAAGCAAACCGACAAGCAGCTGCGTGCAGAACGAGAACGGTCTGAGTGGCAGTCTCGGTACGACAGGTGGGTCAAGGAGTCGACTGATGTTGCCGCTGAAGTCGCGCTCACCCTTAACCACGACGTGCGCCTGCTCGACATTGAGACGACACTCGAGAGCCGCAGCGAAGAGTTCTCTCAAACTGTCCAGGCCGCTCGCGTTGAAATCGCCGTCCGCGAGTCTCGAGCCGAAGGCATTCGTGCCAACCAAGAACGGCTCGAGGACTCCCACGACAAAGACTGCCCGGTCTGTCGTCGCCCACTCGACGGGGACACAGTGGCGCTAGCTAACCAGACGAGCAACGACGAACTCCATGCGCTGTCAATGGAGATCGAGGCTTTTCGGACCGAGATATCAAACGCGTTAGATCAGAGACAGCACTTGTTGAGTGTCCTCCAGAAGTGGAGGCAAATAGCGTCTCCGGGCACGGAACCTGCCCTGCCCGACTCACCCTCCGCAAGTCCCGCAGACATGGGTCTGGCGCAGGCATCTCTCGATCAGACCCTCGAGGAACTGATCACAGCAAGAGCGGAGCAAACAAACACCGTTCGCCAACTTGACGAGGCCCGCGTAGCTGACGACGCAATGAAGCAGCTCCACATGCTGTTCGGGAACGAAGCGAGTCTTCGTGTCGCCCTGCAGACGACAGAGGCGACGCTCGACGAGCTGCTCGCCCAAACTATTCAACCGCTTGCTTCCGAAGTAGACCAGCGGTGGAAAACGCTATTCCCCGACCGGGGGAACATTACGACACACTCCGACGGCTCCATCACACGAAACATCAATGGGCACAACCTGCCCTACGACTCCTTCAGCACCGGCGAAAGCATGGGTGCGACGATTGTCCTGAAATTGCTCGTTGCCCAGATGGCAACTCTCGCGGACTTCTGCTGGTTCGACGAACCGCTTGAGCACCTGGACCCAGACGTCCGGCGACAAGTCGCGAACATACTTGCTCGTGCCTCGGACGGCGCCGGCCAACTGCGACAGATCCTTGTGACGACGTACGAAGAACCCCTTGCACGGCGGATTCACGAAAGAAGTCCCGAACAAGTCCATCTCATCGACGTGAGGCAAGCCCCGGCGGCCCGCGTCGCACCAACACGACCCGCTGTCTAACTTGCTCGGACGGACTACGTGTGGTCTCGATAAGGGGCTGGTGGACAAACAACTACGGTCCAACGTCTGCCCATAGTGCAAGGGAGAAATCCTCCCAGACTAAGGAGCACCCGATGGAGTCTGTAACGAAGAAGACCACAACGCTGGTCGTCAATGCCCGCGCTCGCGAATGGGACGCCAGAGAAATCACGTTCGAGGAACTTGTCGGTTTGGCCTACCCGGACCCGCCGCTAGGGAGCAACGTCGAGTACACAGTTACCTTCCGTCGGGGAAACGGCAACAAACCCGAAGGATCACTCAAGCCTCGCCAGTCGGTCAAAGTGAAGGACGGCATGATCTTCGATGTCACTCCTACTGATCTCTCGTAGCCCGGACCTCGAGGAGCTGCACCTCGCTGGCTACGCAATCGAGGTGCAGTGTGGTTTTCTACTCGTCCGCGATGTGCCTTACCTGGACTCAACTGGTTCCGTCCGAAACGGAACCCTTTGTTGCGCGCTAGAACTCGCTGGCGAGCGAACCGCGCAACCGACTGACCACACCATGCTATTCGAGGGCGAAATACCGCACCGCTCAGACGGCGGGCCACTGACGATCCTGGCAGGTAGCGGGCGGCAAAACCCAGTACAGGGCGTTTGGGCCGACCACCACTTCTCGCGTAAGCCCACCGACAACGGTCATCGCTACCGCGACTACTTCCACAAGGTCACCACATACGTGTCGATCTTGGAGTCTGAAGCTCAAGCGGTCGACCCGCATGTGACAGCACGATCAAACATTCCCGTTCCTGTGCTTGAGGGTGAGCAGTCCGTGTTCGTGTACTCGGACACCGCTTCGTCGCGTGCTGGTATAGAGCGGACCGCAGCGAGACTCGCGGTCGGACCAGTCGCCATCATAGGTCTTGGCGGCAGCGGTGGTTACGTTCTGGACCTGGTCGCGAAGACACCAGTCACAGAGGTTCATCTCTTCGACGGGGACCGGTTTATCCAGCACAATGCGTTTAGAGCACCTGGTGCGCCTGCGCTGGACGACCTTGAACAAATTCCCAGCAAGGTGGACTACTTTTCGCGCATTTACTCGCGGATGCACAACGGAGTTCGATCGCACCCCTACCGCATCGACACCGACAACGTGACTGAACTAGCCACGATGTCGTTCGTCTTCGTCGCGGTCGACGACGGAGAAGCCCGACGCCAAATCTGTTCAGGCCTCGAGCAACTCGGAGTGAGCTTCATCGACGTCGGCATGGGCGTGTACGAGGTGAACCAAATCCTCGGCGGCCAGGTACGTATCACCGCAAGCACTTTGAACAACCGCGAGTCTGCACACGCGCGCCTCCCCTTCGGTAGCCGCGACCCCAACAACGATTACATGTCGAACATCCAGATAGCAGACCTAAATTGTCTTGCGGCAACGTTGGCCGTCATCAGGTGGAAGAAGCTAGTTGGTTTCTACCAAGACACCGAAAACGAGATGAATACGGTGTACTCGGTCGGCGGCAACTGCCTGATCAATGAGGATTATCTGTGAAGACCGACTGGTACACACACGAATTCGTTGAATTCATCCCCGAGAACCCGCGAACGAGTGTGCTTTACGTCTCGCTCTACTACGGGACCGCAGTTCACCTGTGCATGTGCGGATGTGGATACGAAGTCACCAATCCGCTGTCTCCCCAACAGTGGAGGTTGATCTTCGATGGTCGCCACGTGTCCCTCACCGAGTCGGTCGGAAACTGGAGTTTCGAGTGCGAGTCGCACTATTGGCTCGAGGGCGGCGCGGTCGTGTGGGAACCTTCATGGTCACGCAGGCGCATCGCATCCGGTCGGAAAGCCACCAGACGGCGAATAGATGAGTCATTCAATGCCACTTCAGTGCCACACCAGTCCGCTGGCCCGGTCACGCGGAGAGCGCCATGGGTGCGCCGCATCTGTTCTGCCATTGGTCGCCGCCCCTGATGTCAAATTTTCCTGGGCACACTGCGGCGGCGACTAATGGCGACCGCCCCGTGCTGCGAAGCTCCCGCGCGTGTCTCCCAGCCACAATTGCGGCAACGAGATCGCTTCGACTGCTACACGGCCGCTTTGAAGGCCCACAACTGGCCGGAAAGTCGCGATTCAAGTACAGAAACCCGCGATCGACCTTTGTCGAAGAGGTTTCGAGCTCAGCGATATCGGCGCCCTCAAGTAGATTCCAGATCATCGGCCGACGCCGAGACAGGCGCACTCACGTTGCGGTCGTCCCGCGAGCCCAGGCCCCTCATTGGTATCCGCAGGCACCCGCCCGCGTCGAGTCCTCGAATCGATGATGGGAAACGTACGAGTGGGCAGAGTCGGCTGTGAGATCAGATGCGACTGAACTGACCTGACACTGCGGCCGGACCGCTCGAGCGACAACGGGTAAAAGGATTCGCCCGACCCTGGGCGGGCCGGGCGAATCCTGTTGTCGAACGATGGGTCTGCACCCGCTCAGAAGCCGAAGCTGCCGGATCCGGAGTCGTGGCCGGGGTCGTTGGCCTGATACTGCAGATGGACTTCTGTGTTGGGGGCGGGATCGGTGAAGTTCTCGGTGGAGTAGTTGACGGTGCCGTCGGCGTTGGAGTCAATGCGGGCGGTGTCGTAGAAGTGGTCGCCGTCGGTGTCATGGAGTTCGGTGTCGGCGCGGCCGTCGTTGTTGGTGTCGATGTATTTGTGGTCCCAGGTGCCGTCGGTGTCGAGTTGCACGACGTCGATGCGGCCGTCGTGGTTGGTGTCCCAGGAGGCTTTGTCGGCTTCGCCGTCGCCGTCGGTGTCGGTGTCGGTGACGTCGTTGGTGCCGTCGCCGTTGGTGTCGAGTTCCCACATCTGGCCGGTGCCGTGCGAGGAGCTGCTCGAGGTGTCGGACTCGGTGCTTGTCCGCGATGACGTGGTCGACGATTCGGTCGACCGCGACGACGACTCCGACGACTCCGACGACTGCGATGTGGTGGAGCTGTCGCTGCTGGATTCGGTCGACGAGGTGCGGGAGTCAGAGGTTGCCGGGGTGCCGGTGTCCTCGCTCTGCTGTGACCGCGACGAATCCCGCGAGGTGGAGTCGCTGCCGGTGGTGGAAGTGGAGTCCGTGTCACTCAGGGCATTGGCACGCAGGTCGACGCTGGTGGTGGAATCGGGCTTGCCGTCGCCGTCGGAGTCGACGACCTGGGTGTCGTAGCGTCCGTCCTGGTCGGTGTCGGTCACGATGACATCGATGCGTCCGTCGCCGTCGGTATCACTGGCCCGGACATCGGCGATCCCGTCACCGTTGGTGTCGGCCTCGACGTAGTCGGTGGTCGCCGTCGGTGTCGACGTCGACGTCGACGTCGGTGAGGACTACATCGGTGGTGCCGTCGTGGTTGGTGTCCATCTGCCTGGTGCTCATCGCGTATCTCCCCGGTGCTGGGGAGTCGGTATCGACTCGGACTCAGCATCAGATTCAGACACCCATCCGGAAAGTTCCCGAGGACCGGAAGATTTCTCGAACCCGCGATCGTTCGGCGTCCTCACGCCTCCGTCGGGACGCGAAATCCCCGGAAGACGACCGATGCGCGGGTCTCGAAGCCGAGTCGCCGGTACAACTCGAGCGCACTTCGATTCCCCTCCACCGCATGGAGGAACGACCGTTCGCCGCGTGCCGCGATCCGGCCGACGAGATCGTTGATCAGGTACGCGGCGTACCCGTGACCGCGCGCGTCGGGCGCGGTGCAGACCGCGCTGATCTCGGTCCATCCCGGCGGGCGGAGTCGTTGCCCGGCCATTGCGACGAGTTCGCCGCCGCGTCGCAGTCCGAGGTAGGTGCCCATCTCGTGGGTGCGCGGGAAGAAGGGGCCGGGGCGGGTGGTCGCGAAGAGACCCAGCATGTCCGGGACGTCGACAGCGGAGAGCACGACGAGCTCGGTGCCGGCGGGAGCATCAGCCGCCATCGGCGCATCGCCCTCGTGCACGAACTGCAGACCGGGCAATGTGAAGACCGGTTCCCACTCCGCCGGCGGTTGGGCGGTGCTGCTGAACATGTCCGCGAGCCCTCCGGGCCCGAGCAGACTCGCCAAGTCGTCCCACCGGGAATCGTCTGACGATTCAGCGTCCTCGACGCAGGTGAACGTACTGACCTCGGACTGGTACGTGATCGCCGCGCCGTGGCGACGCATGAGGTGGCGATGATGGCCCTGCAGCGACTCGCGCACGGGGTTGTCCAGTGGATGGCGTCCATCGCGCATGGGACGGCGGCTCCTAATCTGTCGTCGTCCGGGCCACGTGCCGGACCCGACCATTGTGCCCGGGCACGGAGCGGCACCCCCGCACGGCATGACGAGACCGCCTGACGGCCGGGAGGCGATCAGGCGGTTCTCGGTCGTCGAGCGGATCAGATGTAGTGCGCGCGCCCCGGGACGATCCGGGTGTGCACACCGCGTAGCGCACTGATGGCGGCGATCCCGGCGATCACGATGCCGAGGATCCAGAGCCACTGCGCGCCCACGACGAGGCCCAGCGTTATCAGGATCAATCCGAATACCGTCATGACAGAACTCCTCTCGTGGATGCCGATCACGTCATCGGGACAGGCGGTACATTCTCGACTGGTCCGTCGAGCAATGTTGGGGCTCAGGCGTACTCGACGGGCAATCGCTTGACGCCGTTGAGCCATCCGGACCGCAGCCGGTCGGGTTCGGCGGTCTTGTGGATGTCGGGCATGTGATCGGCGATGGCGTTGAAGATCAGGTTGATCTCCATACGCGCCAGGTTCGCGCCGATGCAGTAGTGGGTTCCGTGGCCGCCGAAGCCGACGTGCGGGTTGGGGTCGCGGGTGATGTCGAAGGTGAACGGATCCGTGAACACCTCTTCGTCGTAGTTCGCTGAGCCGTAGAACATCCCGACCCGCTGGCCCTTCTTGATCTCGACTCCGTCGAGCACGAGATCCTCACGGGCGGTGCGCTGGAACGAGTTGACCGGGGTTGCCCAGCGGACGATCTCGTCCGCGGTCGTGGCCGGCCGCTCACGCTTGAACAGCTCCCACTGATCGGGGTTGTCGAGGAACGCATTCATGCCGTGCGAGATGGCATTTCGCGTGGTCTCGTTGCCCGCGACCGACAGCAGGATGAAGAAGTAGCCGAACTCGATCTCGTCGAGGGACTGGCCGTCGATGTCGGCGTTGACGAGTGTCGACACGATGTCGTCAACCGGGCACGCCTTGCGCGACTCCGCCATCTGGTACGCGTAGCCGAGCACCTCGGCGGACGCGGTGGTCGGGTCGATGGTGAATTCCGGGTCGTCGGCGTTCATCATCGAGTTCGACCACTCGAACAGCTTGTGCCGATCTTCCTGCGGAACCCCGAGCAGATCGGCGATCGCCTGCAGCGGCAGTTCGACGGCGACCTGGTGGACGAAGTCGCCCTTGCCGGTGGCGGCAGCTTCTTTGACGATGGTCTGCGCGGCGTCGGCCAGTTTCTCCTCGAGCCCCTGCACGGCACGGGGGGTGAACGCGCGCGACACCAGTTTGCGGAGGCGGGTGTGCGACGGCGGATCGTTGTTGATCAGCAGCGCCTTGGTGATCTCGAGCGCCTCCGGCGGCATGTCGTCCTCGAACCGCATGATGACGCCGTTGTCGTTGGTCGACCACTGCGCGTCGTTCTTGGAGATCTCGCGGATGTGCTCGTGCTTGGTGACTACCCAGTAGCCGCCGTCGTGGAAGCCGCCGCCGGTGCCGGGCTTCTGCGCGTTCCACCAGACCGGGGCGGTCTTGCGGAGTTGTGCGAACTCGTCCACCGGCAGTCCCTTGACCAACAGATCCGGACTGGTGAAGTCGAATCCGTCGTGCATGAACGGGCAGGCAGCCGGATCGAGCGCTGCGCTCGTCATACGATCATCAGAGGTCATGGCGTATTCCCATCGCTATGTGGCCGAACCAGTATCGATACCAGTGGATACGATACCACTGGCACAGGAAGGGTGGGAGTGGCTACACCTGAGATGTCTTCGTCAGGATCCGAGTCGTCCGAATCGACCGATTCGGCGCCCGAGGTGACGGGACAGGCGCGTGGGGGACGGCCGCGTGATGCCACCATCGATGCCCGCGTGCTCCCGGTGGTCCGAGACATGCTGGTCGAGACAGGATGGAACGACTTCAGCGTGCGAGCGGTCGCGGCTCGGACCGGCGTCGGACGGGCCACGATCTCCAGGCGCTGGGGAACGAAGGCCGAACTGGTGCTGACCGCGGTCCTGCGGGATCGGCTCGAGTTCTACGACATCGCCACCGAGAAGCCCGAGGGGTGGATCGACGCGGTCATCAACCAGAGCCGCACCCTGTTCTCCGACCCGGGCCTGCGCGCCGCCATCCCGGGACTGCTGAGCACCTTCGAGTCGGACCCCGCGGTGGGCGAGGCGCTGTGGCAGAGCCTGGCCGGCTCAGCAGCATCGCAATATGCGGACGCGGCCGAACCCGCCGACCGGGAGAACGCGGCCAACGACGCGCTCGCGATGATCCTCATCGCGGCCGGGACGGCGTTCTTCGCGAGTGTGCTGCCCGGCGACGTGACGCCCGAGCCGGTTCAGAAGCGCATCGACGCGCTGCTTCGGATGATCGGCGAACGCGTCGTCGACAACCAGGTCTTCACCGACGACTGAGCGCGCCCGCGATCCAGGCGCAGAAAGGCCGGCGTGAGCACCGACAACGAGATCCCGGCCGAGTCACGGCCACAGGGATGGCGGGCGGCCCTGCGCAACGTTCTCTATGCATCCGTCGGCCTGGTCGGCGGATGGTTCATCGGGCTCGCGGTCTTCTTCGCGGGGCGGATCGGCGTCTCGGTCCTGAACCTGCGTCCCAGCACCGGTGACATCGCGAGCATCATCGGCATGGCGGTATGGACGGTCGTCGCATGGGTCGGAGCGTTCGCGATCGATCGGTACCGACGTCGGTGGCTGGTGCTGTTCGTCGCGTTCGCGGTCGGCACGTCACTGTTGGCCGCGTTCGCGATCGTCGTGGCCATTCCGTTCGGGGCGAGCATGCGGGACTTCGACTAGACCGCCGCACGCCCACCCCGCGGCATCTCAGCGCTTACGGCCCAGCACCACCGCGAAACGCTCATCGGCGTCGGTCCAGATCTGCTCGACGCCGAAACCTGCGGTCGCCAGTTCATCGGTGATGCCGGTGCGATGGAACTTCGCGGAGATCTCGGTGCGCATCTCCTCGCCCTCGGCGAACGAGACGTCGAGGTCGAGGTCCGCGATCCGGACGTCCTGCGCGCGCCGGGAGCGCAGACGCATCTCGATCCACTCGTTCTCGTCATCCCAGACCGCCACGTGCTCGAACCCGGAGAGATCGAAGTCTGCGCCGAGGCGTCCGTTGAGGACGGACAGGACATTGAGGTTGAACTCGGCGGTGACTTCTTGTGCGTCGTCGTAGGCCGGAACGAGTACGGCGGGGTCGATCACCAGACCGACGCCGATGAGCAGGTGCTCGTCGGGGCGCAGCGCGGCGGCGATGTCGGCGAGGAACGACGCCCGCTGCTCGGGAACGAGATTGCCGAGCGTTCCGCCGAGGAAGGCAACCGTGCGGTTGGGGTGGGCCGGGATAGAGGAGACGGTGTCGGTGAAGTCGCTGACGATGCCCGCGACATCGAGACCTGGATACTCCTGCACCAATTCATCGACCGCGCCCTGCAGCGCGGTCACCGAGACGTCCTGCGGGACATAGGTCTGCAGGGTGCCGCCCTTGAGCCCCGCGTCGAGCAGCAGACGCGTCTTCTCCGAGGAGCCCGACCCGAGTTCGACCAGGGTCGTCATACCGGTGGCGTCGACGATGTCGTCGGCGTGCGCAGCGAGGATCGCCTTCTCGGTACGCGTCGGGTAGTACTCGGGCAGTGCGGTGATCAGCTCGAACAGCTTGCTGCCCTGCTCGTCGTAGAACCACTTCGGCTGCAGGTTCTTCGGTGACGCGGTCAGTCCGTCGCGGACGTCGTCGACGAGTGACTGGTCGACGTCGTCGGGGCTGATGTGGATCTCGAGTGCCGGCGTGGACACGTGGTGCCTCCTGGAGGTGATGAGTGAGAAGTCTGTGTGCGGAAAAGCGTTGTGCGGTCGAGTCAGCGGGTCACAACGACTCGACCGTCAGCGCCGAGCGGGTGGCGGTGACGATCGACCGGTCGGGCACCGGGGTCCATCGCGGGTCGTCATCGATAGGTTCCGACGCGACGAGTACTTCGTCGTCGCCGATGAGGGTGGACAGGGAGTGATGTACCGCGGTGGCCCAGATCGTGGTGCCGTCGCAGAGCATCAAGTTCAGACGCGAGCCAGGCCCGGAGATGTCGAGATCCGCGATGACGCGGCGTAACACTTCGGCCGGGGACTGGCTGCGCAGAAGGTGTTTGACGATGAGCCACAGACCCGCCGAGTCGGTGGCGGCCGGTAGGCGCAGCAGATCGGTCACCGGCACCCCCTCGGCGAGCGTCGACAGCGAGGCGGGCCAGTCGGCGACGACGCCGTTGTGGCTGAACGCCCATTCGCCGTCGACGAAAGGGGCGCAGGCGGTGTGGGTGATCGGCATGCCGGTGGTGGCCGATCGGATCGCGCCGAGCACGGCCTGCGACCGGGCGTGCGGGAGGACATCGGTCACCGACGGGTCCGACCAGATCGGGGCGACGCTGCGATGGGACGTGGCGTCCTTGCTGCCCGCGGCGTCGTCGCTGCCGGGCCACCATGCGACGCCGAAACCGTCGGCGTTGGCGACGGCGCTGCACCGCATGTCGGTGGGCGCCCAGGACTGGACGACGAGCGAATGCGAACCGCGGGTGAGGATGTCACCGACACCGACGGCGGGACCGAGATAACCCAGATGACGACACATCTCTCAGGCGACGTCCCGGGCCAGCCGGAAGCCGGAGAAGATCTGCCGACGGATCGGGTGGTCCCAGTTGCGGAACGTCGATCGCACCGCCACGGGATCGGTCCCGAAGGAACCGCCGCGCAGCATCTTGTAGTCGCCGCCGAAGAAGACCTCGGAGTACTCGGGGTAGGGGAACATCGCGAACTCGGGGTAGGCGGTGAAGTCGCTGGCGGTCCATTCCCAGACGTCGCCGAACATCTGCTCCACACCCAGCGCCGAGGCACCGTCGGGGTACGCGCCGATGTCTGCGGGCTCGAGGTGTCGCTGACCGAGGTTGGCCTGCGCCGAGGTGGGATCGTCCTCGCCCCAGGGGTAGCGACCACCGGAGCGTCCGGTGGTCGGGTCGAAGCGGGCGGCCTTCTCCCACTCGGCCTCGATGGGCAGCCGCTTGCCTGCCCAGCGGGCGAACGCCTCCGCCTCGTGGAAGCTGACGTGTACCACGGGCTGGCTGGGGCGCACCGGGTTCCGGACACCGAACGCGCGACGCCACCACGATCCGTCGCTGTCGCGCTCC
This sequence comes from Williamsia maris, assembly GCF_024171815.1. Taxonomy (GTDB): domain Bacteria; phylum Actinomycetota; class Actinomycetes; order Mycobacteriales; family Mycobacteriaceae; genus Williamsia_A; species Williamsia_A maris. Next base: position 375,427 of record NZ_JAMTCJ010000002.1, read on the forward strand.
CAGAACTGGGGTGCCGTCAGATCGGCGGTGACGCGGTGTTCCCACCCGCGCGCCGACCACAGTTCCTGACGTTGGTACCCGCCGTCGGCGATGAACTCCACGTACTGCCCGTTGGTGACGGGGAACCGGTCGATCGCGTAGGTCGGCAGGTACACCCGGTGGGCGGGGCTCTCGTTGTCCAGCGCCCACGGGTCGGTGTCGGTGCCCATGGTGAACTCGCCTGCAGGGACGACGATCTCGTCGCCCGGGACGGCGTTGCCGACCGGCGGCTTCGGCGCGGTCAGCGCCGCCGAACCCGCCCGGAGCTGATGCGTCGCCAACATCGTCTCGTCGTGCTGCTGCTCGTGCTGCGCGATCATCGCGAACGCGAATCCGCGGTCGACGAGCCGATCACCGGTCAGCGGCGTCGAGTCGAGGACCTCGAGGGCGTGCTGACGTACCGCGGCGGTGTACTCACGGGCCTGGGTCGGATCGAGTATCGGGAGTCCCGGACGCGACGACCGCGAGTGCCGGAACGCGTCGTACAGGTCGTCGAGGTCGGCACGGATCGGTGCCCGTCGGCCGACCTCGCGGATGAGCCACAGCTCTTCCTGATTGCCGATGTGCGCGAGGTCCCACACCAACGGGCTCATCAGCTCCGAGTGCTGTGCCCGCAGTTCGGAATCGGACACGGCGTCGGTGAGGCCGGCGGTGCGCGAACGTGCCCTGCGCAGGACCTCCGCGAGACGCCTGCGTTCGATGGATCCGGTGTCGGTCGTGGTCATGACGTGGGTTCCTCTCCTGGCATCACTCCACGGGCGCAACGCGCAGCGGCGGCCCCGAGGATCTCTCGTTCGTCGGCGGCGTCGGTCGCGTCGGCCGCCAGGGTCAGCAACCGGTCTGCGGCCGTCCGCAGTTCGGCGTCGTCGAGCCCGCATCGCGCCGCGCGCGTCCATGCGTCGGCGGTCGGGGCGGCGATCTCGGTGGCCGCCTCGGCGACGGCGTCACCCGACATCAGCGCGGCCAGGGCGGCGATCGGCACGCCCCACAGTCCGTCGGGCTGGCCGTCGAGGTAGCGCACCTCGAGGTACCCCTTGGGGCGAACCATCGGGAAGACGGTGCTCACGTGATAGTCGAGGTCGTCGGCGGTGGGACGGCGCCCGACCCGCTCGTCGAGGCGCCCGTCCATCCAGTCACCCAGGGTGGCGCCCTCGGGCGGCGACCACAGCGTCCCGTCGGCGCATCGGACGCACAGCAGCGGGATGTCGAGTACCCACGCGGTGTAGTCGTCGACGGTCTGGGCCGGCGGTGGGATACGGGTGCGGTCGATCTCGAGCCAGGCTCGCATGCGTTGCGATGCCCAGCGCTGATCGGTCGCGCCGTGCAGGTCGGGAGAGTTCGCGAAGGCCGCGATCAGGGCCGGCCCCATGGTGTGCAGCAGCGTCCATCGTGCGACCGCCTTCTCGACGTCGGCGCCGGCATCGAACGCGACCTGGACGGCGGCGGTGTTGCACATCATGAGCCGGCCGAACTGGCCGCGACGGGCGAAGGTCTCCTCCATGGCGCGGTAGCGCTCGGTGGTCAACAACCGGCGCGGGGGGCGGACGCCGTCGGCGGCACCGCCGACCATCTCGATCCCTCGGGTGGCGAGCAGACCACGGAGTTGTTGTTCGTCGGAGGCCAGGGCCGCGCGGAGCGACGGGGCATCCGCCTCGGGGCTGCTGGAGAGTTCGACCTGCCCACCCGGCTCGACGGAGACGACACTTCCGGAGCGCAGTGGGGTCCCGGGCGAACCGGGGTCGATCGATTGTGGTGCGTGCGAACCGAGGGCTACGGCGAGGTCGGCGAGCTCGGGGCGGGGGGAATCGTCGGTGAGTGCACGGTTCCGCGGTGACGGGTCAGGGCTGTCGACACGTCGTGTGAACCATTCGAGCTCGGCACCGATGAGCGACGGCGGCCCCAACTTGAAGCAGACGCGCGTCAGGTGCGCGGCCGCGGCGGGACGAGAACTGATCTCGTCGGTACTCGTGGTCATCGAATCTCCGTGTCAGGCATGGTCGCGGTATCAGGCGACGCGGGACACCTGGGCTGCTTCAGGTGCATCGGACGTCGTCGTCGGCAACATCAGGGCGCTGCGGATATTCCGGGCACTTCCGCCGATGTTACGGAGTTCTCGGCGGACTGCCGGGACTTCACGAGTGTCCGGTGGCGGTCGACGAGCGCGTCGTTTCGACGCTACCCGAGTGGTCGGACAAAGATCGTGACGGATTCGTGACGCCCAGCGGAAGACTCAGGACGAATCGGGCACCCCCGACATGCGGGGCGCAGACCACGTCTCCGCCGTGCGCGCGGGCGAGAGCACGCGCGATGGGCAGACCGAGTCCGGCGCCGACACTGGCGCGTGACTCCTCGAGTCGGACCAGCCGCTCGAAGATGCGCTCGCGCTGGTCGTCGGGGATGCCGGGGCCGTGATCGGTGATGGTCACCGTCGCGACGGTGTCGGAGACGGACACATCGGCGTCGATGACCCCGCCCGGTGGTGTGACGCGCACGGCGTTGTCGATGAGGTTGGCGACCACCTGCCCGATGCGACCGGCGTCCACCGACACGGGCACGGGCTGCGACCCGGTCAGCTCGATCTGCGCCCCAGGTGTCACCAGACGGGAGCGTTCGGCGGCCAGCGAGACCACCTCGACGAGGTCGACGTCGGCTCGGATCAGGGCGGGATCGGCGTCGATACGCGCGAGGTCGAGGAGGTCGTCGACGAGCCGGGCGGCATGCCGCGACTCCCCCAGCAACAGCTCGGTCCAGCGGGGCAACCGGTCGGGTCGCGAGGTGCCGTCCCGGCTCAGTGACTCCGCCACCGCCGACAACCCGGCGATGGGGGTCCGCAGTTCATGGGCGGCGTCGGCGAGGAACCGCTTCGTCTCCGCCTCGGCGCGGCGCGCGACGTCGGCAGCCGCCCGTTGCGCCGCCTCGGCCGACTCGAGAGCGTCGAGCATCTCGTCCACCGAGCCCGCGGCCCGACCGAGCTCGGTGTCGGGCGATTGCGGTCGGACCCGTCGACCACGGTCGCCGGAGGTGATGCCGCGGGCCACCGCGACCATCGCGTCGAGCGGTCGCAAGGCACGACGGACCGCGATGACCATCGCCAGCGCGGCGATGAGCAGAGTCGCCGCACCCGCACCCGCCATCAGCCATCGCAGCTGGTGACGGACCTGGGTGATCGAGGTGGTGTCGCCGAGCAGCGTCAACGTCGATCCGTCCGGGAGGCGCCGGGAGACCACGAGCGAATCGGTGGCCGGGCGGGGCGGTCCACCACGACCAGGTCCGGCGCCGGGGCCCTGCGGTAGTCCCGACGGGTCGGGGTTCGCGCCGGGCCCGCGACGTCCGCCGTCGGGTGGGATCGGTGTGGGTTCGTCCCCGGTCGCCACATCGTTCGGCAGCTGAGGCGGTCCGCCGTAGACGGTGCCGTCGCTGGTCTGCAGCCGGACCCGGATCGCGTCGCCCTGCAACGCCGACACCAGGTCCTGCGGGCTGTACCCCTGGGCCGCGAGGGACACCGACCGGTCGGCGCGGTCGGTGAGCCGGGCCGAGAGGTCGCTGCGCAGTTGGTGTCCGAGAGCGATGTCGACCGAGACACCGACCACGACGAGCAGGAAAGCGAAGAGCGCGACCACCACGACGAGTACGCGGCGTCGCAGCGATGGGGTGGCGGTGGTGGGCGGGTCGCCGACCCGCGCGGCCGGCGTGCGCCTGCCCGGGGTCCAGCGCGGTCTCACCGGTCCACCCGCAGTACGTATCCGAGTCCGCGCACCGTGTGGATGAGGCGCGGTCCGTGGGCTTCCATCTTGCGGCGCAGCGCGCTGACGTGGACCTCGACGAGGTTCACGTCGTAGGCGTCGTATCCCCAGACCGCCTGCAGAATCTGCGGTTTGGTGACGGTCCGCCCGCGCTGGGTGATCAGGAACTCGGCGAGCCGCAGTTCGGTGGCGGTCACGTCGAGCACGGAGTCGCCGCGGGTCACGGTGCCGGCGTCGGAGTCGACGAGCAGGTCACCGACCGACACTGCGGACTCGGCGCGACCGCGTCGTCGCAACACCGCCGACGCCCGGGCGAGGAGTTCGTCGAGCAGGAAGGGCTTCACGAGGTAGTCGTCGGCGCCGCCGGTGAGTCCGCGTAGCCGGTCGTCGATGTGGTCGCGCGCGGTCACCATGATGATCCCGGCGTCGCACCGCTGACGGATGACCTCGATGAGGTCGAAACCGTCGCGTCCGCCCGGCAACATCACGTCGAGGATGAACAGGTCGGGCCGGCGTCCGTCGATGATCTGCTCGAGATCATCGCCCGACACCGCGCCGTGCGCGGTGTATCCGGCGTCGGCGAAAGCGGCCACCACGGGTTCGCGGATCGCGTCGGAGTCCTCGACGACCACCACCCGTCGTGCGGTGCGGAAGTCCTGCTTCTTGTCGGCCACACCTCAATTGTTGTCACACGCCTGAAGCTGCGCTGAAGAGTTGCTGTCTGTGCCCGGACCTTCAGGGTGACTTCAGACTGCGCCGTCACCGTCGAGGACGTCGAGATCAACCCAACAGACGAAGGAGCACGACGTGGCTGACAAGAATTCCCCCACCAATCCAGACGAGAACCCCACCAGCAGGATGGAGCCGGTCGGCCAGGGTCAGTCGCCGTCGACCGCGCCGATGCAGGGACCGACCGCGTACTCGGCGACCACGCCGCCGCCCGCCGACCAGCCCGCCGACCAGCCCGTCGCGACGCAGTCCCGCTGGTCTCGGATGCGCAACCAGGCCGGCAGCAAGCCGTGGGTCCCCGTGACCGCAGTGGGTGTGGGCGCCGCGATCATCGGCGCCGTCGTGGCGTCGGCGGTGTTCCTGGCCAACCCGGTGCACGAGGACGTGAGCAACGCGTCGTCGAACAGCGCACTGCCCGCCTCGGGTGGTCCGGGCGAGTCCGGGGCACCGGCAGCGCCGGGCGAGTCGGGAGCGCCCGCGGCACCGGACGGCAACGGCGGCCGGCAGGGTGGACCTGCCGGGCCTGACGGCAAGGGAGCACCGGACGCCAAGGGCGGCCCGGACGCGAAGGGCGGACCCGGTGGGCCGGGCGAGAAGGGCGGCGGCCCGATGTGCATGCCCGCCCCCGACGGCAAGGGCGGCCCGCAGGGCGGTCCCGGTGCCGGACCCGACGGCAAGGACGCACCGAAGCCGCCGGCCGCGGGCCAGGGCGCACCCACCCCCCCGGCCGCAGGCCAGGGCGCACCGACACCTCCCGCCGCAGGACAGGGCGCACCGGCACCGGCGACCGGCAAGTGATCCACCGATGAGAAAGACCGGAAGGCGACAGTCCAGCGGGACGTCGTCTTCCGGTCTTTGTCGTCAGTCCGGCGTGCGGTCAGGCCTCGTCGGTTGGTGCCACGTAAGTGTCGGGCTCCTCGGCGGTTTCCTCGTGGCGTTCGCGAGCGCGCTCGAGGTGCTCGCTCACCGGGACGACCGGCTGCTCCGCCGACGTGTCGTCGCCCGTGCTCATGCGGGCAACCCGTTGAGCACCTCGGTGAGCTGCTTCTCGGTGTCGACGCCGACCTTCTCGAAGACGAGCTTCATGGCCGGAGCGCCGATCTTGGCCGCGCCGTGGAGCTCGATCTCGTTGGTGTAGGTCAGTTCCGTGCCCGCGCCGGCGGGCTTGACCTCCATCGTCTCGGTGGAGGTGGCGGTCTTGTTCTCACCCACCAGGACGATGGTGTCGGCGGTCAGGGTCTTGAGCGTGTAGGTCAGTTCGGTGCTGACGCCGGCGATCTTGGACTCGTTGTGCCAGCTCGATCCGATCTTGACCGGGCCGTCGTCGACGCGCACACACTTCTCGGTTCCGGGGTCCCACTCCTCGGCGTGCGAGAAGTCGGACAGGTACTCGACGACCTTGTCAGGCGTGGCGTTGACGGTGAAGGTGCGTGAAACAGTAGGCATCCGTGCTCCTAAGGGAGGTGCGTGAGGGCTTGCTACTGAACCCGGCGTGCTCCTCCACCGTAACCACAGCGTTTCGACCCGCCCCCGGTTTCGACCGGCCGCCGTCTCACACGTGCTCGGTGACGAGCACTGCGGCCGTTCCCGGCGTGAGCGCCTCGGACAGTGCTGCAGCGGTGGCGGCTTCTACACATTAATTAGTTGTTCTAACATTTGGTCTGCGTCCACATCGCGTCCATCCGACCGCCCTAGCGTCCATCGCAGGGGGTCGACGGGGGTCGAGCCAAGGGCGCAGACATGTTCCATCGCTTCACCATTCGATCGGCGGCCACCGTGTCCGTCGTGATCGGCTGCGTCGCAGCCGGGCTCGGTGTCACGTCGTCGGTCGCCGGCGCCACGCCTCCGGCCATCCCGTCGGTCGCGACCGCGAAGTCGGAGCTGGCCGGGTTGTCGGTCGCCACCGAGGGGTCGATGAGCGGCTACTCGCGAGAGCAGTTCCCGCACTGGATCACTCAGTCGGGCGCCTGCGACACCCGCGAGACCGTCCTCAAGCGCGATGGATCGGGGGTGACCGTGGGCAGCGATTGCCAGCCGACCGCGGGGTCGTGGCGGTCGCCGTACGACGGTGTCACCATCGCCACCTCCTCGGGTGTCGACGTCGATCACATCGTCCCCCTCGCCGAGGCCTGGCGATCCGGCGCCGCGTCGTGGACCACCGCGCGCCGCCAGGCATTCGCCAACGACCTGACCAACTCGCAGCTCATCGCCGTGTCCGCGAGCTCGAACCGGTCCAAGGGCGACCAGGATCCGTCCACCTGGCTGCCCCCGGTCAGCTCGTATCACTGCACCTACGCCCGAATGTGGGTCGGATCCAAGCACGCATGGGGCCTGTCGCTGCAGTCGAGCGAGAAGTCAGCACTCACCTCGCTACTGAACGGATGCTAGAGATGGCCGAACTGTCGACGATCGTGACCGCTGCGCCGGGAGGGGTGATGACCGACGAGGTCGGCGTGATCACCGGATCGGTCGAGATCGCCTGTGCGTGCGGCGACGACAACCTGGGTGTCGCTCGCGTTCGCTACGAGGATGCGGGCGAGTGGTACACGATCACCGACACCTCGCGGCCCCTGACCGGACCCGACGAGCTCGACTCGTTTCACCAGTCCGTCGTCGACAAGTTCCGCGCTCAGGCGTAGCTGAACATCCCGCTCGGCGAGAACAGCAGCTACCGGTCCGCAGCAGTCGTGAGCCGTGCATACTTCATCGGGTGACGGACCACCGGGCTTTTCGGATCTGCAGGGTCACCGGCCACGCGGCTTTCTGGTTGCTGATCGTCTCGACCTTGTTCGCAGGCGGCCTCACGTGGCTGGTGGCCGACGATGGAAGTGGCGCGGCCACCTCATTGATCACCGTGCCGAGCAGCTCGGAATCCCTGTTCACCGAAGACGTCGGGCCGATCACGCAGACAGCGGGCGCGCCGGTCTTCGAGACCCGCGTCGCCACCGACGTCGTCTCGGGATCGACAAGCTTCCCCACCTTCTCGCAGATCTCGTTCGCGTGTGCGGCGGTGTTGATCTTCGCGGCGCTGGGCGAGGCGATCCTCATGCGTCGGCAACCTCGGAAGCTCGTCACCGTTGCGATCCCGTTCCTCGTCCTGGCGATCCTCTGGTACGCGACGCCGGGCGCGCGGTCGAGCGTCCGACTGGACCCTGAGGTCGCGTTCCTCTTCGTCCTCGCCGCCATCGCAATCCGCGAGATCTGGTCCCGACGCTTCGCACCCACCCTCACGCCGACGCCAGACGCGCCCGCCACCGACGATCCGTAGCAGTTCCGCTCGCCTGGCGACACGAACTGCTACGGATCTGCGCGTGCGACGTACGGTGGGAGTCTGCCGTGCAACGGTGAAGCAGCGAACAACATCGCCGACGAGAGTGAGGGTCACCATGACCTTTCCGCACCAGAACGAGAAGCCAGTGGGCGAGACCGAGGAGATCTCGGACGAGGAAGCCGCCTACGAGGCCTCCGAGAAGAGCACCGACAAGCGCGACCACGCGGTCGGCGGGAGCAAGGGAACCACCGACGGCCAGTGACACCTGACGACATCGTCGCCACCCTGCGATCGGCGGGATGCGTTTTCGCCGAGGACGAGGCCGCACTCCTGATCGATGCTGCGGCCGGTCCCGCGGAGTTGGCGGCGATGGTGTCCGACCGCGTCGCGGGTCGTCCGTTGGAGTACATCGTCGGCTGGGTTGCGTTCGGGGGCCTGCGAATACACATCACCGACGGCGTGTTCGTGCCGCGTTCTCGAACACATCTGCTCGCGACGCAGGCCGCCGCATTCACCACGGATGACGCGGTGTTCGTCGAGATGTGTTGCGGTGCAGCTGCGGTCGCGGCGGCGGTGTCCGATCGAGTGCCGACAGCGCAGATCGTCGCGTGTGACATCGACCCGTTCGCCACAGCCTGCGCCCGCCGCAACCTGGCGTCCGCGCAGGTGTTCACCGGCGATCTGTTCGACGCGCTTCCCGACACCCTCCGTGGCCGGGTCGATGTGATCGCGGCGAATGCGCCGTACGTACCCACCGATGCCATCGCGACCATGCCGCGCGAGGCCCGGCAGTACGAACCGGTCGCCACGCTCGACGGCGGCCAGGACGGTCTCGACATCGCCCGGCGGATCGTGGCCGGGGCACCGGAGTGGCTCGGACCGGGCGGACACCTTCTGATCGAGACCTCCACCCGCCAGGCGGAGACGTTGTGCGCGGCGATGGCGCAGGGCGGGTTCGACGCCCGCACGGTCACCGACGAGGAGAACGGCGGCACCGTCGCCGTGGCCACCCTTCCGTAGGGTTGATCCCATACCGGTACCGGCAGCTCCCGGCGCCGAGAGCAGCAACGGAGTGATTGATGACGAACACGACCTGCGTGGTCACCGGCGCCACCGGATACATCGGCGGCCGCCTCGCACCGCGCCTGATCGATCGGGGCCATACCGTTCGCGCCCTGGTCCGCACACCGTCGAAGCTCGCCGAAGCCCCGTGGGCCACCGAGGACACCGTCGTCAAGGGTGACCTCTCCGACCGCGAATCCCTGGACCGTGCCTTCGCCGGCGCCGATGTCGTCTACCACCTCGTGCACTCCATGGGCGGGTCCGACGACTTCATGGCCGAGGAGCGCCGCACCGCGACCAACCTCGCCGAGGCCGCGAAGGCCGCCGGGGTCTCCCGCATCGTCTACCTCAGCGGTCTGCACCCGCTCGAGAAGGAACTGTCGGACCATCTGACGTCGCGCGTCGAGGTGGGCGAGATCTTCATCGCGTCCGGCGTCGACACGATCGTGCTGCAGGCGGGCGTCGTGATCGGCACGGGGTCGGCGTCGTTCGAGCTGATCCGACACCTCACCGACCGCCTGCCGATCATGACCACACCGCGGTGGGTGCACAACAAGATCCAGCCGATCGCCGTCCGCGACGCGCTGTACTACCTGGCCGAGGCCGCGACCGTCCCCATCACCGAGAGCCGCACCTACGACATCGGCGGTACCGAGGTCTTCGAATACGGCGACATGATGCAGACCTACGCCGAGGCGGCGGGACTGCGGCGCCGACGGATGGTCGTGCTGCCGTACCTCACCCCGTCGATCGCGAGCCGGTGGGTTCGCCTGGTGACCCCGGTACCCAGCGGACTGGCACGCCCTCTGATCGAGTCCCTGGAACACGACGCGGTGATGCACGAGCACGACATCGACGACCTCATCCCGCGTCCCGAGGGCGGTCTGCTGACCTACCGGCAGGCGCTCGACGCAGCGCTGGACCGGAAACGCCGCGCCGACACCGACAACTCGTGGTCCAACGCCGACGCGTCCGTGCCTGCGGCAGAACCACTTCCGACCGACCCGTCCTGGGCGGGCGAGGACGTGTTCACCGACACCAGGTCGGTGACCACCACCGCCTCACCGGACGCGCTATGGAAGGTCGTCTCGACCATCGGCGGCGACAACGGCTGGTACTCAACACCTCTCGTGTGGTCGGCACGGGCCGCGGTCGACGGCGTGGTCGGTGGACCCGGCCTGAGACGCGGCAAGCCCGGCGACACCGCCGCCGAGGGCGAGGCTCTGGACTGGTGGCGCGTCATCGACGTCGAGGACGGTTCCCTGCTCCGCCTACGCGCCGAGACGAAGATGCCCGGCGTCGCGTGGCTCGAATTGCGGGTCGTCCCCGAGGGTTCCGGCGCACGCCTCGAGCAGAAGACGACCTTCTACGCCCGCGGTCTGGCCGGTCTCGCCTATTGGTATGGCCAGCTGCCGTTCCACAAGGTCATCTTCTCGCGCATGGCCCACAACATCGTCTCGACGGCCGAAGCCGTGCACTGAGGTTCAGCGTCGCCGGCGCACCGACCACTCGTCGTAGGAGAACAGCCCCAGCGCGAGGGCCAGCAACGGCAGCGCCAGCCACACCGTGTGGACGCCCAGGGTCGGTGACGACACCGCGCAGATCACCGCCCCGGTGAGGAACGACCCGATGATGGCGGCCAGGTTCGCCACGTGCGGCCTCGCCGCGGGGTCGTGTTCGGCGACCCAGTCGTACAGGGCGATCGACATGCTCTTGAGGTTGCCGGTCGTCATGGTGGTCGAGTAGGCGACGTCCACCAGCGTCTTGAACACCGCGATCTGGATCGCGGCCGCATATGCGATGACCACGGTGGACAGCTCGTCGCCGTAGCTCAGTCGCTCCGAGCTCGGGACGAATCCCACCGCCCCCAGCAGGACGAACTCGACGACCAGCACGCTGCGCACCGGGTACCGCAACCAGGTCCGGGCTGCGGTGGTGGTGAGGTATTGCGCCGTCATCACACCGGCGACGAACGCGATCACCGGCGGGACGTGTGCCGCGGCATCCCACCATCGACCCTGTGAGGCCTTCACGCCGAGAAAGATCAGATTGCCGGTCTGGGCGTTCGCGAACACCCCACCCCGGTTGACGAACGTGTACACGTCGAGGAACCCGCCGACCGCGGCCATGAGCATGCCGAGTCGGACGGTGGTGGAGGTGACCACCCGAGGCTCGCGCGCCATCAGGGCACCATCTCACAAAACAACCGCGGACCGACTGCCGTGAGGCAATCGGTCCGCGGTCGGGATGGATCTGGGTGGATCAGACTCCGAGCGAGGGCCCGAGGACCGAGAACCAGGACTCGTGCAGGCGTGCCTGCCAGTAGTTCCAGTCGTGCGTGCCGTCGTTGGTGATGCGGGTGACGACGTTGACGCCGTTCTGCCGCAGCGTTCCGACGTACTGGCGGCTCGCGATGCCGGACGCCACCTCGAGGGGGACGACCTGAGCGAACTTGGTCGGGTTCTTCGTCGGGTCGATGTTCGATCCGCCGGTGCCCGCCGAGACGTAGACGCGCTTGCCGCGCAGTGCCGCGGCACGCAGAGCCGGGTCGTTCTCGAGCCAGCGACCGAACGGGTAGACGCCCCACATGTTGTCGGGGTTGCCGCCGACCTGGCCGACCGCGACCTGGATGCCCTGGGCGAAGCCCGGCTCCGTGGTCAGCGGGTAGCCGCTGTACGACGCGACGCCGCGGTACATGCCCGGGTGGCGCGACGCGAGGTTGAGCGCGGAGGTGCCGCTCATCGACAGACCGGCGATCGCGTTGTTGGTACGCGAGCTGTTGTAGCGATTCGCCATGAAGTTGGGGAGCTCACGGGTGAGGAACGTTTCCCACTTGTTGAGGCCCAGCACCGGGTCGCGACGGTCCCAGTCGGTGTAGAAGCTGCCGGCGCCGCCGAAGGGCATCGCTACGTTGACGTTCTTGTTGGCGAAGAAACGACGCACGTCGGTGTTGATCAACCAACCGTTGTCGTTGTTCGGCGCGCGCAGTCCGTCGAGGAGATACAGAGTCGGCGCGCCCTTCCGCTGGGCGCCGAGGATCTCGACCGGGATGTTCCGCTTCATGGCGGCGGAGTAGACCTGGGTCGTCGCGACGCGGGCCTCGGCGGGTCCGGCGGTGACGACCGTCGCGAGTCCGGTGGTCGCGACCACCGCGAACACACCGGCCAGCAGGCGAGTACGAAGCCTGTGAATCGACATTGAAGGGTCCTTCGTTTCTCACTTGAGCTGGGGGACCCACGCAGAGTAACAGCCGCATAACAAGTCAGCAGAATCGCCGACGGCCTGCTGGTGAGAGGTCTATCGCGGGGTCGGTTGTGGATATCCCCGACGAACTGTGCGATCGAGGATGCCCAGCGTCCCCGACAATGCCGCCTCGGAGATGACCGGGAAGATGCCGCGGTCCTTGATCTCCTGACGAGCGTTCGACCAGTCGTAGAACGACGTCACCAGGGTCCCGTCGTCGTTCGGCTCGAGCCGGTACCCGTAAACGTGGCCGATCGGCGGCTGCACGGTCCCGCTGATGCTCCAGGAGATCTCCCGCTCGGCCTGGAACGACTCGATGATCACGGTGACGTCGTACTTCCCCATCTCGGGGATGTCCTTGATCGACTCGCGGTCCATGTGGACGACGAACCGGTCGCCCACCGCGGTGACCCGATTGCCGTCGGCGCTCATCAACATCCCGGACGCGTCGATCGCGACGTGGCCCTGGGGATCGGCCAGCACCGCGAACACGTCGGCGGGTACCGCGGCGATCTGACGCTGGACTTCGAGACGTTCGGTCACGGGTTCGAGCCTTTCGTTGGGTCGCACCGTTGTGGCGTAGGTCTCATCCTGCGAGGTCAGCCGACTTTACGGTTCGATTACTTAGCGTTATGCAACTAACGTCATTCAAACACAGACGCCACGACCGTCATCGAGAGAGAGGTGGGCCGACAAATGACCAGTACTCAGTCACGTGCGGTATCGGTCTACACCGCGCTCGCCCGCATCAACCGCATGCTGCGCAACGGCGCCGGTCCGGGGGCACTGACCCTCGGTGCCACCTCTGCACTGTGGGTTCTGGTCAACAGCACTCCGATGCGACTGTCCGAGCTCGCCGCCAAGGAGAACGTCAGCGCGCCCACGATGTCGCGGCTCGTCGCGGCCCTGGAGCGCGACGGGATGGTCGAGCGCACCGCCGACCCGCTCGACGGACGCGCCAGCCTCATCGCACCGACCCCAGCGGCGGTCGAACTCATCCGCGGGGCCACGTCACGGCGTGCCCAACTGATGGAGTCCGCTCTCAACCGCCTCGCTCCCGAGGACCGTGCCGCCGCCGAACGCTCGATCGAGTTGTTGGCCGAGGTCCTCGCCGAGCAGGTCTGCGCCAGCGGCGACCCCCCTCTCTAGACCCGCTCCGACATCCACGGATCCCGCGCACGACGACGTCGCACCCGTGACCGCACGTTTCATACCACCCGCTGAGGAAGAAGTCATGGCCAACCACCTTCTCGAGAAGCCGGCCGAGCCGGCCGACAAGCGCAACCGCACGCGGTCGCTGGAGGAGCTCGGTCCCAACTACAAGTGGATCGCTCTCTCCAACACCACGCTCGGGATGCTGATCGCGACGATCAACTCCTCGATCGTCCTCATCGCCCTCCCCGACATCTTCAAGGGCATCAAGCTCAACCCGCTGGAGTCGCAGAACACCAGCTACCTGCTGTGGATGATGATGGGATTCCTCGTCGTCACAGCGGTTCTCGTCGTGAGCTTCGGACGGCTCGGCGACATGTTCGGCCGCGCGAAGATGTACAACATCGGCTTCCTGGTCTTCACCGTGTCATCGATCTTCCTGGCGGCCACATGGTTCGACGGCAGCAAGGCGGCGATCTGGCTGATCTTCTGGCGGGTTATCCAGGGTGTCGGCGGCGCGTTCCTGATGGCGAACTCGTCGGCCATCCTCACCGACGCCTTCCCGCAGCATCAGCGCGGACTGGCCCTCGGCATCAACGGCGTTGCCGCCATTGCCGGTTCGTTCCTCGGCCTGCTGGTCGGCGGCATCCTCGCCCCGATCGACTGGAACCTCATCTTCCTGGTGTCGGTCCCGTTCGGCGTGGTCGGAACCATCTGGGCCTACATGAAGCTGCACGACACCGGGGTCCGCCAGAAGGCGACGATGGACTGGTGGGGCAACATCACGTTCGCCGTGGGCCTCATCGCGATCCTGGTCGGCATCACCTACGGCATCCAGCCCTACGGCGCATCGAACATGGGATGGATGAGCCCGATGGTGCTCACCTGCCTGATCGGTGGTGCCGCGGTGCTCGCCGCCTTCGCCGTGATCGAGACCAGGGTGTCGAACCCGCTGTTCAACCTGTCGCTGTTCAAGAACAACTCGTTCCTGTACGGCAACATCGCCAACCTGATGGGGTCGATCGGCCGCGGCGGACTGCAGTTCATCCTGATCATCTGGTTGCAGGGGATCTGGTTGCCGCAGCACGGGTACGACTACACCCGCACCCCGCTGTGGGCCGGTATCTACATGGTCCCGTTGACCATCGGATTCCTGCTCTCGGCGCCGGTGTCGGGCTATCTGTCCGACAAGGTCGGCACCAAGTGGTTCACCACCTCGGGCCTGTTCATCACGGCGGCGACGTTCGCCGCGCTGATCGCGATCCCGGTGGACTTCAACTACTGGGCCTTCGCGGTGATCCTGTTGATCAACGGCATCGGCATGGGCCTGTTCGCCTCGCCGAACCGCGCCGAGGTGATGAACAGCCTGCCCGCCAACGCCCGTGGATCGGGCGCCGGGATGATGACCACGTTCCAGAACGCGGCCATGGTGCTCTCCATCGGCCTGTTCTTCAGCCTGATGATCGCCGGCCTGTCAAGCGATCTGCCGTCGGCCATGAGCAACGGCCTGCTGGCACACGGTGTCTCGCCGGCCGACGCCAACCAGGTCGCCAGCCTGCCGACGGTGGGCATCCTGTTCGCCGCGTTCCTGGGCTACAACCCGATCAAGGAACTCGTCGGACCGAACCTGCACACACTGTCGCAGTCGAACCAGGACACCCTTACGGGGCTGAAGTTCTTCCCGCACCTGATCTCGGAGCCGTTCTCCAACGGTCTCTCGGCGGCGTTCACCTTCGCCATCGTCTGCTGCATCCTGGGAGCCATCGCGTCGCTGTTCACCGGGCGCGCCGGCGACAAGGCCGCGATCGAGCCGCACGAGAGTGTGGGCGAGGAGCTCGCGAGTGTGTCGATGGGCGGTGTCGCCGCCCGCGATGCCGAGCATTCCGAAAACAATTCGGACACCGACGGTCCGGGTCCGGACCGCCCGCATCGTCCGGAGCACGCCTACCGCTAGGCGGGTTCGCTCTCACGCACCACACGGCGCGTCTGCTCCTCGGAGCAGGCGCGCCGTCTGCTGTGCGGGGCCGCGGTCGGAATTTTCAGCGAAGTGGGGGCTTGCTGTTGGGAACCTCTCAGGAACGCGGAGTTGTCTGGGTGTTCAGGAGGAACACTGTGAATCACGAACCGCACCACGGCATCCATCGCGCCGACGACCACCGCCCGTACGACCCGGGTATGCCGCCCGGCGGTTGGCAGCAGGCGCCGCCCTACACCTACGGCCCGCCTCCGCAGCCGCCCGCGCCGACCCGTCGGTACAACCCGTTCGGGATGCTGGCGCTGGCCGCGTTCACCGTCGCCGTCGCCGTCCTGACCGCGTTCGGCGCCACGGCGCTGCACGAGCAGTCGGCCGCCCCCACACAGTCACAGGCCGTGGCGCCGGTCCAGCGTGTGGACAACACCGTCGACGGCACCACATCGGCTGCCCTGCAACGCGCCGCGCAGGCCGTTGTCCCCGGGATGGTCTACATCAACACCGAACTCGGCTACGAGAACGGCGCGGGTGCCGGAACCGGGATCGTCCTGTCCTCCACCGGCGAGGTGCTGACGAACAACCACGTCATCTCCGGCGCCACATCGATCACCGCGACCGATCTGGGCAACGGCCGCACCTATCCCGCCACCGTGGTCGGGTACGACCGCAAATCCGATGTCGCAGTGGTGAAGTTGACCGGTGCGACCGGTCTCACCACCGCACCGCTGGGCGACTCGAACGCCGTCAAGGTCGGCGACGCCATCGTGGGCGTCGGCAACGCTGGCGGCGGGGGCGGCAACCCGACCGCCGCTCCGGGCCGCGTCACGAACCTCGACCAGTCGATCACAGCCAGCGACGAGTCCTCGGGATCGGCGGAACAGTTGACCGGTCTGATCCAGATCGCGGCGAACATCCAACCCGGCGATTCCGGCGGCCCGATGGTGAACTCGTCGGGCAAGGTCGTCGGCATGAACACCGCCGCCAGCCAGGGGTACCGGCTCGGCGGCCAGAACACCGGTGGCGGCGAGGGATTCGCGATCCCGATCGCCCGAGCCCGCGCGGTCGCGGGTCAGATCACCTCCGGGTCGCGCTCGGCGACGGTCCACATCGGCGACTCGGCGATGCTGGGCGTGACCGCGAGTGACGGTCCAGGCGGAGCCGGCGCAGTCGTACAACAGGTCCTCGACAACGGGGCCGCGGCGCAGGTGTTGTCGGCAGGCGACACGATCACCTCGCTCAACGGCACCCCGATCGGCTCGGTCACCGCACTCACCGAGACCATCGACACGCTCTACCCCGGCAACTCGGTACCCATCACCTGGGTCGATCAGAACGGTCAGCAGCAATCGGCGACCGTGACCCTCGCCAAGGGCGCCGCGGCCTGAGCGGCCGCGGCGGGTCGTCCGTGCTGGTGGTGTGGCGCAGCAATTCGAGTCCACGCGACGTCGTTGAGGTCCTGGTCGGTCATCGGTTTCTCCGTTAACCGGGCCGGTTCAGGCGCGGTCGCGGAACTCCGGCTGGGTTCCCGTCGCGGCCGCCATGGGGTCGTCGTCGACGCCGGTGAGCAGGCCCAGTGACCGTGCCCGCTCGGCATCGAACACCTCACCGGTCATCGTCAGCAGCTTGGCGGTGTCGATGGACGTGAGCTGCGCGAGAGATGCGGTCGCCGACATGTCCGGGATCAGACTTGACTTTCCCGCCAGGAAAGTCCAAGCTACTTTCCAACAAGGAAAGTGAGATGACGTCATGGCAGATCCGACTCCCGAACAGGCGCGAGAAGCACTCGACGTGGTGGGGCGAGCGCGCGCGGACGTGTCGCACGAGGTGGGACTTCCGCGCTGGTACTGGTGGGCGATGGCGGCAGGATGGGTGGTGCTGGGCATCATCGGCGCGTTCGGCCCGGTCTGGCTGACGACGGTGGCGACCATCGCGTTCGGCGCCGGTCACGCGGCGGTCGCGTCCCGAATTCTCGACGGGCGTCATCGGACCCGGGGACTGCAGGTTTCCCGCGCCGTGGCCGATCGTCGCGTGCCGGTCGCGGTGATCGGGATGCTGCTGGTGCTCGTGGCGGTGACGGTGGTCGCGGCCATGGCCCTGGACACCGACGGTGCCCGGCACCCCGAGCTGTGGTCGGCGGTGCTCGTTGCGGCCGTCATCGGCTTCGGCGGCCCCGAGATGCTGCAGACCATGCGTCGGTGGATGAAAGCGTGACCGAAGGACGGTTCGACGAGCTCATCCACCCGAGTACCCGCCTGTCCCTGGTGGCGACGCTGGCCGCCACCGACTGGGCTGAGTTCGCGTTCCTGAAAGATCGTCTGTCGCTGTCGGATTCAGCGCTGTCGAAGCAGTTGTCCACCCTCGAGGGCGCGGACTATCTGATCACCGAGCGCGTGAGCACCGGGCGACGACGCACGGTCCGGGCGCGGCTCACCGACACCGGCCGCGATGCCTTCGCAGGCCACGTCGCCGCGCTGCAGGCCATCGTCGGCGACGCACAGGCGGTCGCCGCCGAGGTGCCTGCTCCCGCTACTCCACGCCGATCGTGACCTCGGTGGATTTGACCAACACGGTGGCCTGCTGGCCGACGGTGAGGCCGAGGTCCTCGACGGCCTCCTTGGTGATCGACGAGACGACGGTCTGACCGCCGCCGTCAAGAGCGACCTTCACCGTGGCCATCACCGAGCCCAGGTTGATCTCGGTGATCACACCGGCGAGCTGATTACGGGTCGACAACCTCATGACGTGGGCGTTCCTCTCCGGGGCGCGGACCCGGGTCTCGGGTCACGGCACCACGCTAGTGGCAGCGCACGACCGTTTTGACCCGGTCCACCGTTGTCGCGCAGCATTGAGCTCGACTGGCCGAACACCGCCGGTCACCACACTGAGGGTGGGAGAAACCAATGCGCAGGACCCTGTACGGACCCGACCACGCCGCGTTCGGCGAATCGGTCAGCGAGTTCATCGACCGATACATCACCCCGCGGCACGAGGCGATCATCGAGCAGCGCTTCATCGATCGGGAGATCTGGAAGCACGCCGGCGAGTCCGGGTTCCTCGGACTCGAGGTGCCCGAGGCGTACGGCGGATCCGAGGCCGGCGACTACCGGTTCAATGCGATGTTCACCGAATTGCTGTCCGGGGTCAGCGCGGCGTTGCCGTCCGCGTTCGGCATCCACGTCGACATCGTCGCGCCGTACCTGGTGAACCTGACCACCGAGGAGCAGCGCAAGCGGTGGCTGCCGGGGTTCTGCACCGGCGACATCGTCACCGCGATCGCGATGACCGAGCCCGCCGCCGGCTCCGACCTCGCCGGGATCAAGACCACCGCGAAGCAGGAGGGCACCGACTGGGTCATCAACGGGTCGAAGACCTTCATCACCAACGGCTTCAACGCCGACCTCGTGGTCGCCGCGGTGAAGACCTCCCCGGAGAAGAAGTCCAAGGGCATCACCATGTTCGCGATCGAGAAGGACATGCCCGGATTCGAGCGCGGGCGCAAGCTCGACAAGGTCGGCCAGCCCGAATCCGACACCGCCGAGCTGTTCTTCACCGACGTCCGCGTCCCGGCCGAGAACGTCATCGGCGAGGTCGACCGCGGTTTCATCCACATGATGACGTTCCTGCCGCAGGAGCGGCTCAACGCGGCGGTGTCGAACCTGGCCCACGCCAAGGCGTTGTTCGGGGAGACGCTGACCTACGTCGAGGAGCGCAAGGCGTTCGGGAAGTCGATCGGGTCGTTCCAGTTCAACAAGTTCACCATCGCCGAGCTGGCGACGCAGATCGACGTGACCCAGGCGTTCATCGACGCCTGCGTCACCGCGCACACCGAGGGCGAACTCAGTGCGGCCGACGCGGCGAAGGCCAAGTGGTGGACCGCGGAGATCCAGAACAAGATCCTCGACGCCTGCCTGCAGCTGCACGGCGGCTACGGCTACATGAACGAGTACCGCATCGCGCAGGCGTGGAAAGACGCCCGGGTCACGCGCATCTGGGCGGGGTCCAACGAGATCATGAAGGAGATCATCGGCCGCGATCTCGGCTTCTGATCCTCCCCGTACTCTGACCAGACGAACGCACCCCGCACCACCTGAGGAGACCCCGATGCCCGTTCTCGACATGTTCCGTCTCGACGGCAAGGTGGTCATCGTGACCGGCGCGTCCTCCGGGCTGGGTGTGGCCTTCGCGCAGGCCTCGGCCGAGGCCGGCGCGTCGGTGGTCCTGGCGGCGCGTCGAGTCGAGAAGCTGGGCGACACAGCACAACTGGTCGAGGCGGCCGGTGGGCGGGCACTCAGTGTCGCCACCGACGTCGCCGATCCCGAACAGGCCCAGGCGATGGTCGACGCCGCGATGAGCGAGTTCGGTCGGGTGGACGTGCTGATCAACAATGCCGGTATCGGCACCGCGGTGCCGGCGACCCGTGAGACCCCTGAGCAGTTCAGGTCGGTCATCGACGTGAACCTCAACGGTTCCTACTGGGCCGCGCAGGCCGCCGCGCGTGTGATGGAGCCGGGCAGCTCGATCATCAACATCTCCAGCGTGCTGGGCCTGACGACCGCGGGTCTGCCGCAGGCCGCCTACGCAGCGAGCAAGGCGGGCATCATCGGGCTCACCCGCGACCTCGCGCAGCAGTGGGGCAGCCGAAAAGGCATCCGCGTCAACGCGATCGCACCCGGGTTCTTCGAGTCCGAGATGACCGATCAGTACGACCACGGCTACCTCGACGCACAGGCCGCACGCCGACTGCTCGGCCGGATGGGCGACCCCGCGGAGCTCGCCGCGACCGCGGTCTGGCTCGCGTCGGCCGCAGGCGGATACGTCACCGGACAGACCATCGCGGTCGACGGCGGCGTCACCGTCACGTAGTACCCCGCCTCGGCTGACCAGCCCCGTCGTCTGTTCGCCAGGATCGCGTCGGCCTTCATCTTCTTCTCATTCGTGCCGCGTATCATCGGCGGCCGTATGCCCCGTGGCCCGTCCGGCCGACAACCGAGAAGAGTTCAGGAACCTCATGGCTGCCAATGACCGCAAGCGTCGCCCGATGGTGACCGATCCCCGCGCCGACGAACGCCGCCGCAGCCTGTTGATCAAGGTCGCCGCGACCGTGGTGGTCGTCGTGGTAGCCGTCGCCATCGGGGTGTGGCTGATCGTGACCAAGGACGACGGGACGTCGACGTCCGCGTCGCCGGCGGGACCCATCGCGTCCGGTACGGCCGGTTCTTCGTCGACGCCGTCGGTGGTGACCGACACCGGCGCCTACCGGGTCGACAAGGTCACCTCGCCGAAGGCCACCCTGACCCTCATCGAGGACTTCCAGTGCCCCGCGTGCAAACAGTTCGAGTCGATCTTCGGTGACGCGATCAAGCAGATCCGGGGCAACTCCCAGGTCGCGGTGGACTACAAGCCCATCGCGATCCTCGACCGCATGTCGTCGACCAAGTACTCCACCCGCGCGGCGAACGCGTCGGCGTGTGTCGCCGAGGCGACCGCGGGCGACGGCGACTTCGCCACGTGGCTCGCCTACCACGACGAGCTCTACGCGCAGCAGCCCGAGGAGCAGTCGTCCGGGCTCACCGACGAGCAGCTGACGAGCATCGCCACCGACGCAGGCGCACCCGCGTCGATCTCGAAGTGTGTCGACGACGGCCAGTACTCGGGCTGGGTCACCGAGCAGACACAGAAGGCCGCCCAGAACGGACTGCAGGGCACGCCGCAGGTGGAGCTCAACGGCAAGGTCGTCGAGCTGAGCACCCCGCAGGCGTTGATCGCCGCGGTCGACGCAGCGGTCGCCTGATGACACTGACCGACGCCGACCACGAGCCCGACCCGCTCGTCGACGACGCGGTCGAGCAGCCCGACTGGGCGCCGGGACGGGTGACCGGACTGATCATCCTGATCGCCGGGGCCATCGGACTCGTCGCCGCCGCGACGCTCACGATCGAGAAGTTCAAACTCCTCGAAGACCCCTCCTACCGACCCAGCTGCAGCATCAACCCGGTCCTCTCCTGCGGATCGGTCATGCAGACCGCGCAGGCACAGTTCTTCGGATTCCCCAACCCACTCATCGGCATCGCAGCGTTCGCGATCGTCGTGGTGACCGGCGTGCTCGTTCTCGCTCGTGTCGCACTACCGGTCTGGTACTGGATCGGGCTCGCCCTCGGCACGACCGCGGGCATGGTGTTCGTGTTCTACCTGATCACCGAGAGCATCTACCGCATCAACGCGCTGTGCCCCTACTGCATGGTGGTCTGGACCATCACCCCGATCCTGTTCGTCGTCGCCGCCCAGACCGCTGCCCGTCTGGGCAGCATCCCCGCACTGTGGCGCATCGTCGGGTGGCTGTGGCCCGTCCTGGTCATCTACTACGTCGTCGTCATACTGCTGATCGCAGAACACTTCTGGTACTACTGGTCGACCCTGATCTGATCGGACGTATGTGCGCATGGCGGGCGCCCGACGATGATTCAATGACCTGATGACCGGCAGCTCGAACTCCTCCGTGCCGGCCGAGTGGAACAGGCCCCCCGGCTACAAGAAGTCCCCGCGTCGACGGCGGCGATGGCCTTGGATCGCACTGGGCGCCGTGGTTGCGATCACCGTGGTCGGCCTGATCGCGCCGGACGACACCAAGCAGAGCAACGACCAGGCCGCGGCCGTCATCGGCAGCGCGCCGGCCACGACGGCCGCGCCGGCCACCAGCTCTGATCCCATCTCGTCGTCGGAGACCCCCGCGCCGGCTCCGTCGACACCGGCACAGGTCGGGTCGGGGTCGGCCGCGCAGAGCTCTCTGACGCTCTTGAACACGCTCGCCGTCAAGGGTCGTGCACCGCGAACCGGCTACAGCCGAGCACAGTTCGGGCAGGCCTGGACCGACGACGTCAACGTCGACGGCGGGCACAACGGGTGCGACACCCGCAACGACATCCTCCGGCGGGACCTGACGAGCATCGTCGCGCGATCCGGGTCACGCGGGTGCGTCGTGACGTCCGGGGTTCTCGCCGACCCCTACACCGGAACCCGGATCGACTTCGTCCGCGGCGAGAAGACCTCGCAGGCGGTCCAGATCGACCACGTCGTGGCCCTCGACGACGCCTGGCAGAAGGGCGCCCAACAACTGTCGGCCGACACCCGACGCGACCTCGCCAACGACCCCCGCAACCTCCAGGCGACCGACGGTCCGACCAACTCCCGCAAGGGATCCGGCGACGCCGCCACCTGGTTGCCGCCCAACCGATCGTTCCGCTGCACCTACGTCGCGCGGCAGGTCACGGTCAAGGCCGCGTACCGACTGTGGGTGACGCAGGCGGAGAAGGACGCCATCGCGCGGGTGCTCGGGTCCTGTGGCGCGGTGATCGCGGCGCCGGTCGCCCCGTCGCAGCCCACGCGCACCCAGACCCAGACGCCGGTCCCACGCCCCGCACCTCGTTACACCCCGCCGCCGCCCGCTCCTGTCGCACCGGCAATCCCCGATGGCGGCGATGTCTCGTACGCGAACTGTGCCGCGGTTCGTGCCGCAGGTGCTGCACCCATCCGGGTCGGCGACCCGGGGTACAGCACGAAGCTCGACCGGGATCGCGACGGCGTCGGCTGCGAGTAGGCCGCACCCACCGTCAGCCGTCACCCTCCAGGATGCGGAGATGGCGTGCAAACGACCCGGCGATGGCGTCGAGGTACGGCGTCTGGTCGGCCAACACGGCCGAGTCCGTCGTGACCGAGATGAACAGCTGGTCATCTCGCGAGTAGACGCCGTGGGCCAGGGTCGGTGTGTCGAGTGGCTGGATGCCGAAACCGCCCACGACCGGCATGCCGAACATCGAGTTGATCGAATACGGGCTGTAGACATTCGCCACCACCGCGTCGGCCGGTGAGCGCACCGACGACGGGACGACGCGTCCGACGAGCCGCGCGATGACGCCGACCACCCGGAGGAGCAGGGCCGGCATGACGTTCAACAGCCCGGCCCCCTGTCCCAGCGCCGACGCCATGGCCGCTGCCTTGGCGTCCTGCGAGGACCTCGCTATTGCCGCGATGCGCACCTCGGGCCGGGCCTCATCGGTGTGCATGTCGACCATCGTCGGGACGAATTGATTGACGGCACCGGCGGCGTCGAGTGTTCGCGTCGAGACCGGGACGAGTGCCACCAGTGACCGTGAGGTCGACGCGTCGACCCCGGTGTGAGCAACCATGGCGCCGCCGATGATCGACAACAACACGTCGTTGACCTTCGCTCCTGGGATCCGGTTCTTGATGGCTTTCACATCGGTCAGCGACAGGATCGTGTAGTCGGTGCGCCGCACCCCTCGGACCGGGTCGCCGAACACCGTGGGTGTCGACGATGCCTTGAGTGGCGGCTGCGGACTGCGCCGCGCCTCGGCGACGGCCTGTGTCAGCGCGCGAACACATCGACCCCACATGACGGGCTGGCGCACCAGGGCGCGAGTGGTGAGACGGGAACGTGCGACCACGTCGGACCCGATCCTGTTCGCCTCGGCGTCGTACGGCCACGGGAACGGCGCGTCGTCGAGGTAGGTGTTGGTGAGGTGGGCGAAGGTGACGCCGTCGAACGCCGCGTGGTGGAACATCATGGCAACGACGGTCGAGAGTCCGGTGCGGCCGGGCATCCCCTCGACGTCGACCAGTATGTCGATCCGCCACAACGGTCGCCGACGATCGAGCGGGCGGGCGGCGATGTCACTCAGTCGATCCCGGGCCTGGGACCAGTCGGCGACGTCGTGATGGAACACGATGTGATCGCGTACGTCGAAGTCGGGATCGAGGCGCCAGTAGGGCAGGTCTATGTCGAGCGGGAGGCGCACCAGGACTGCCGCGAAGACATCGGCCTGCGACGCCGCCGTCGCCATGCGCCCGACGACCTGGTCGGCACTGATCGTGGCAGGGGCGCCGTGGCGTTCGGCCACCACCCAACAGGACACGATCGTCGAGGTCCGGTGTGCGTCTCCCAGGTAGAGGTAGGCGGCATCCCTCGACGCAAGTTGCTTCATCGGTGTCCCCTACTCTGCGGTGCGCTGACAGCACACCACACCGTGCGTCGGCCCACATCGGATTCGCGGCGCTCACAGCGCTCCTCACCACGTCGGGGCTGTCGGCCACGCGTGCCAGGATGGAACGCGTGACATCTGCCGAGACGACGCACGCTCTGTGGCGTCCCGGTATCGGTCTGTCGCTGTGGTTCACCGACGCCGACGGTTCGCCCACCGCCACGCCGGACACCGCGACATTGCCCGCGCCGGTGGCCGAGGTGGTGTCCGGGCGCACGCTGCGCCGCACGATCAGCGTGACCGGACCCGATCCCGGCACCGTGCGCCAGGTGGGGTCGCTGACGTTGGGCCCGGCCGCGGCCACCGCCCTGCTCGACGACCCGGGTCTCCCCCGCACCGGAGAGCTGGGCTACTACACCTACCTCGCGGCCTCGGTCCGCCGCTTCGTCTCGGCCGGCTCGGTGACGCCGACCCTCGCGTGGACCACCGGCAGTTGGGTGACGCGATGGACTCCTCTTCCGAGCACCCACTGGCGAGCGTGGTTGTCCGGTGCGATCTCGGCGGCGCCACCGGTCGTCACCCAGAACGGTGGTGGCGAAGCGGTACTGGACTTCTGCCGCGAGGTCACCGACCACGAGTGCCGACGCCGCTGTGATGCGTTGTCGGCCGGGGTCTTCCGATCGTCGCTGGTGCGGTCGCTGCTGCCCGGCGCCGACGACGAGGTCCCGATGTCGTCGGACCGCGCGTCCTCGGCGTCGACCGCCTGGCAGGAATGGGCCGACGGGGTCCGCGAGAACGAGAGCTCCCTCGTCCTGAGGCTGCACGAGCCCGAACACAGCGAAGACGAGGACCCGCACTCCGTCCCGGATGATCGCTGGCGACTGCAGGTCTGCCGCCGCACCGTCGACGGCCTGGACGTCCCGATCGATCTGCACCGACTCGACCCCCACGAGCTCGACGAGGTGACCACCGAGGTCGCCGCCGCAGTGCGCGCGTTCGCGGGGTTGTCGCGCGCCGGGCACGATCGCGCCACCCTCGATTTCCTGCTCGGCACCGACCTCGTCACCGAACTCCTCGACTCCGGGGCCGCGGACCTCGCCGGCGCCGGGATCGTCGTCCTGCTCCCCCGGACCCTCGCCGAGGTGTCGCCCACGCTGTCGCTGCGGGGACGAACCGGTGTAGGAGCGACCGTCGAGCGTTCGGTCATGGTGGGCCTGTCGGAGATCCGGGACTTCCAGTGGCAGTTGGCGATCGGTGATGACGTCCTCGACGACGGCGACCTCGCGGCGCTCGCCGCGCAGAAGGGCAGTCTGGTCCGGGTGCGCGGTGTCTGGATCCGCGCGGAGGGGTCGGCGCTGAGTCGGGCCGCGGAGTTCATCACCACGCAGCGGGCGCTGGCCGCGTCCGGCGACCCCGCCGACATGGGCGAGCTGTTCAACCTGGTGACCACCGGGGCCGACCGGCTGGGAGTGCCTGTCACCTCGGTCTCGGGCCTGTCGTGGCTCGACGAGGTCGCGGCGGGCGGCACGCTCACCCCCGAACCGTTGACCGCGCCGACGTCGCTGGCCGCCGAGCTGCGGCCCTACCAGCATCGCGGGATGGAGTGGCTGGCACACCTGGCCTCACTCGGGATCGGGGCCGTGCTCGCCGACGACATGGGTCTGGGCAAGACGGTGCAGGTGATCGCCCTGCTCTGTAGCGAGCGAGAGAACGCCGCCGGCGCCGAGCCGGCCGACCGCGGATCGACGTTGATCGTCTGCCCGATGTCGGTGGTGGGCAACTGGGAACGCGAGATCGCCCGGTTCGCACCGCATCTGCAGGTGCTTGTCCATCACGGCCCGGGCCGGTCACGGCGAGGACCGTTCACCCCGGCCGCGAAGGCAGCGGACGTCACCATCACCACCTTCGCCATCGCCACCCGCGACACCGAGGCGCTGCAGAGCGTCCCGTGGCGGCACGTCGTCGTCGACGAGGCGCAACACATCAAGAACGTGAACACGGCCCAGTCGCGCGCGGTACGGAACATCGCTGCGCGACAACGCATCGCGCTCACCGGCACACCGGTCGAGAACCGTCTCGAGGATCTGCGTGCCGTCGTCGATCTGGTCAACCCCGGGCTGCTCGGCTCACCGTCGGTGTTCAAGGCGCGTTTCGCCGAATCCATCGAGCGAGAACGCGATCCCGAGGCGGCACGCCGCCTGAACGCGATCACGTCACCGTTCATCCTGCGCCGCGTCAAGACGGATCCGACGATCATCGCCGATCTACCCGAGAAGACCGAGCTGACCGTGCGCGCCAACCTCACCGTCGAGCAGGCGGCGTTGTATCGCGCGGTCACCGACGATCTGATGCAGGCCCTGGGCCGCACCGAATCCGACGGAACCCACGAAGGTCACCGTGTGCGAACGGTTCTCGCCGCGCTGACCCGTCTGAAGCAGGTGTGCAACCACCCCGCGCATTTCCTCGGCGACGGGTCGGCGCTGATGCGTCGCAACACACACCGCTCGGGAAAACTCGAACTGCTCGCCGACATCCTGGAGAACATCGTCGCCGACGGCGAGCGCGCCCTCATCTTCACGCAGTTCACGGCGTTCGGCGAGATGCTGGCGCCGTGGCTGTCGAAGGTCTGCGGTGAGGACGTCTCGTTCCTGCACGGGGGACTGTCCCGCACCGCACGCGACCGGATGGTGACGGAGTTCCAGGACGACGCCGGGCCGCCGGTGTTGATGGCCTCACTGAAGGCGGGTGGCACCGGGCTGAACCTCACCGCCGCCAATCACGTTGTGCACCTGGATCGCTGGTGGAATCCTGCGGTCGAGGCACAGGCCACCGACCGTGCCTACCGGATCGGTCAGACCAAGCGCGTCGAGGTCCGGACGTTCGTCTGCGTCGGGACGATCGAGGAGCGTATCGACGCGATGATCACCGACAAGCGCGCACTGTCGGACCTGACCGTCACCGCAGGCGAGAGCTGGCTGGCCGACATCGAGAACGACGAACTGTACGACCTCATGCGGCTGCGCGACGAGGCGGTGGGTGACTGATGGCGCGCAAGAAGGAGGCGCCCACACGGGGGTACGGCCTCACCGCCTGGTCACGGGCGATGCTCGCGGTCGTAGACCGCCCTGAAGACACCCGGCGGGTCGGCAAGGCACGCACCTACTTCCGTGAACGCAAGATCCTCGACGTCCGCCTCCGGCCGGGCCGTGTGAGCGCACTGGTACAGGGCAGCCAGGTCGAGCCGTTCGAGACCTCCCTCACGATGCGGACCGTCGAGGCCGACACCGTCGTCGCCCTGTTGCAGGAGAGGGGCGCGACCGATGATCTCCTGGCCGTCGCCCGTGGTGAACAGCCCCGCATCCTCGGTTCGGTGGTTCTGCCCACCGAACCGGCCGACGTCCGCGGTGACTGCAACTGTCCCGACGACGAGCCCCGGTGCATCCACGTGCTGGCACTCGCGTACGAGATGGCCGCACAGATCGACAAGGCGCCATCGGTGGCGTTGACGATGATGGGCGCCGAGGTGGCCACGTTGCTGGCGCACCTGCGTGATGACACCCCCGACGACACCGCCCGCCCCGTACGGCCGCGCGCCCCGGAACCGGTGGATTTCTTCGGCGCGCGCCTCACGCTGCCGCCCCTGCCCAGCCCGCCGTCGGTGGACGTCTTCGCCGATCTCGACGTGGCGGGGTTGAACCGCGCTCTGCGCATGTCCGGTGTCGGACCGCTCGACGTCGGTGAGGTCACCGACGAGCTGGCCGAGCTCTACGCCCAGCTGATCCG
Source organism: Williamsia maris (assembly GCF_024171815.1). Lineage (GTDB taxonomy): Bacteria > Actinomycetota > Actinomycetes > Mycobacteriales > Mycobacteriaceae > Williamsia_A > Williamsia_A maris. The sequence goes on from NZ_JAMTCJ010000002.1 coordinate 403,417, forward strand.
CACCCCACCAACGCAGTTGGGCACGTAACCACCGCAGTTGGGCACGTAATCGCCGCAGCTGGGCACCCGAGCGTGGTCACCGGATCAATCAGCGCGGCTCTCCATCCAGCTCCAGCCGGTCCAACCGCGATCGGCCACCAGCTGTCGCAACCGGATGAGGGACGGGCCAGCCCCGGCGTCAAGGTCAACACCGTGAATCGCCGAATGTCATCACGCCGGCGGCACCAAGGTGCCCAACTGCGGTCGTTACGTGCCCAACTGCGGTCGTTACGTGCCCAACTGAGGTCGTTACGTGCCCAACTGCGGGGTCTCAGGCGAGCAGGCGTGCGACCTCGGACGCCGCCCGCCCACCGGACACCAGCGCGCCTTGGATCGACGGGGTGTCGCGGTGGTCTCCGGCCAGGACGATCCGCTCCCCGACCCGCAGGGGTCGCTGCAACGGGGTCCCCGGAACCTGTTCGGGCAGCGCGTCGTACACGTCGTGACGGATCAGCAGCTCCCACTCCGCGGCCGATGCGCCCCAGATGCGAGACACCTCGCCGCGCACCTGCGATTCGGGTGCAGGACCGTCCTGGTCGAGCAGGGTCGTGGCCTGCACCAGCACCCGACCGGGTGGTGCGTACTCCGGCGCGAACGCGCTGAGCTGAGCGGTGTTCACCACCGGACCACCTGATCCCGACACCCGGAGGAACTGGTCGGACGACAGCCCGTCGGCCGCGAACCACCACGTCGACAGTCCCCGCATGCGGGCGCAGGCCTGCCCGGTCAACGCACCCGCGACCGGCGCCTCGGCGGCCACGACGACGGCCCGCGCGCGGAGAGTCTCGCCGCCGGCGGTACGCACCGACGGCGAAGGGCCGTCGATCACGTCCTCGACCACCGTCTCGTAGCGGATGTCCTCCCGCAGCGGCGCGGCCAACTGCCGCGGCAACGCCTGCATCCCGGTCGCCGGGACACCGGGCGTCGCCCGGAGGAAACTCCGGAGAACCAGTCGCACATAGCGATCCGACGTCGACCCGATGCCGTCGGCGAGGACACTCGACAGGAACGGCGCCAACACCGCATCCCGGATGGGGCCCTGCACGCCGAGTCGGTCCCAGTCGTCACCGAGCCCGGCGTCGGGGGCGGCGCCGAGCCGCCGAACCGAGCCGACCGCGGGCAACGCCCATCGCACCGCACCGGCCACCGCACGCGGCCGCAACAACCCGACGTCGTAGGCCGAGCGGATCGTGGTCGGCAACAGACGGGGATGCCGGGTCGGATCGGCGAGGGTGGACACACGACCCGAGCCGTCGACGGTTCGCACGCCTCGTCCACTGGTCCGCAGGTTCAGCGCCGCGACATCGACGTGTCGCTGCACCGCCGGATAGGACGGATTGAGGAGTTGGAACCCCCGATCGCAGCGGAACCCGTCGACGATGTCGGTGCGGATCCGCCCGCCCGGCGACGCCTCGCGTTCGAGTACCCGGACGGTCAGGCCACGGGCCCGGACCCCCGTCGCGGCTCGCAACCCGGCCAGCCCGGCTCCCACCACGATCACGTCGACATCAGCGTCAGTCACACCTCATCGATACCACAGCGCCCACTTGCCTGTTTTGGCCCGTTTTCTTAACGCGCACAACATCGATGACGGACATCGCGCAACGGCTGCGAAACACCTCGGGCAGAAACTGGGTCAGCGCGCGACGGCGAGAGGGCCACACCATGACAGCACCACCCCTTCAGGGCAGCTCCATCACCGACTTCGGTGTCGACGCACAGGGAGAGCTGTCGAAACTGCGTCGACATTTCGGCAGAGCCGACATCTTCTTCTACCTCGTCTGCACGCTGTTCGGTGTCGACGGTCTGGGTACTCTGGCCACCAAGGGCGGCGCCGGATTCACGTGGCTGATCCTCTGCCTGCTGCTGTTCGCGCTGCCGTCGTCGATGCTCCTCGCCGAGCTCGGCGCCGCCTACACCGACGAGGGTGGGCCGTACGTGTGGGTGCGGATGGCGTACGGACACCTCGCCGGCGCGGTCAACAACTTCCTCTACTGGGTGACCAATCCGGTCTGGATGGGCGGCACGCTGGTGGGGACCGCCGTGGGAGGTCTGCTCGTCTTCTTCAACGGCGGCAACGAATACAGCACGACGACGCTGTACATCATCGGCGCCGTGTTCATCTGGGCCGGAGTCCTGTTCGCGATCCTCTCGTTCCGGGTCGGCAAATGGGTGTCGACGATCGGCGCCTGTTCTCGCTTTCTGCTGTTGGGCGTGTTCGTCGTCGTCATCGTGATGTACGGCGCCGAGCACGGCTTCCACGGCATCGGCGCGGGCGGCTTCGCGCCCAGCTACTCCAGCTTCGTCGCCCTCGTCCCACTCATCCTGTTCAGCATGGTCGGATTCGAGCTGCCCAGCGCGGCAGGCGACGAGATGAAGGACGCCGCGAAGGACGTGCCCGCGGGAATCCGCAAGTCCCTCATCACCACCGGGCTCCTCTACGGACTCCCGGTTCTCGGCATCCTGCTGGTGCTGCCTGCGAGTCAGGCCTCCGGCCTCGCCGGGTTCCCGGACGCCATCAAGCAGGCACTGACCGTCTTCGGTGGAACCGTGTCCACCGCCGCGGACGGCACCGTCACGACGACGCTCACGGGCTTCTCCCAGCTCATCGGATGGATCATGGGCCTGCTCATCGTGATCGCGGCCTTCACCTCGGGACTCACCTGGATCATGGGTTCCGATCGCGCACTGGCGGTCTCGTGCCTGGACAAGGCAGGTCCGAGGTACCTCGGCGAGTTCTCCGAACGCTTCGGTACGCCGGTACGGGTCAACATCCTGTCCGGCGTCGTCTCCAGCGTCGTGTTCGTCGCGGCCACCGAGATCACCAGTGGCGACGCGGCGAAGTTCTTCACCGTCGCGCTGTCGCTGGCGGTGTCGACCACCTTGATGTCCTACCTCGGTCTGTTCCCGGCGGCGTGGACACTGCGTCGCAAGAACCCCGACCACCCACTGCCCTACCGGAGCCCGGCCATCGCTTTCACCACGTCCATCTCGCTGGTGTTCATCGTGTTCTGCACGGTGCAGATACTGTTCCCCGGTCTCGGCGACAGCTGGTTCGGCAGTGACTACCGCCCCGACGGGTGGACCGGCGACGAGAAGTGGACCTACCTGCTCACCGAGTTCGTCCCGCTGGCCGTGTTCATCGCCATCGGAGTGGCCTTCTGGGCCCTCGGGCGACGGGAGCGGCCGACATCGGAATCGATCCCCCCGGCATCCGTGGCGTCCGTGCGTTGACCCGGCGATCGCTGTGCGCTGACCACTGATCGGGCATGCCGGGTCACGACAGTCGTCCGACGCGTGCCGCGGCGCGTTGGTGTTCGAGCACTGCGAGCAGTTCTTCATAGGGGCCCACCACGTAGGCGTCGTCGCCCGCGGCGAACGCGGTGCCGCGCCGGGGCGGGTATTCGACCTCCCCGGTCGCGGCTCGACGCAGCGCGATGACCCGGGTGGTCGCCGAGAGGTCCTGCATCGCCACACCGACGAGTCCGCCGCCGTCGACGATCCCGACCCGACCGACCATGAACGACTGCGATTGCACGGAGAACGTCCCGAGCACGGTCAGCCCCAGGGCGGCGCCGATGAACCACGGCGCGGCCAGTTCTGCGGTCGAGCGGACGTGGTGGAACCCGAATCGCTCGGCGACGGCGTCGCCCATCGAGCGGTCGAAGATGCGCAGGACCACCGGCACGCCCGGATGGTCGACGGAGTCGGACCAGCGATCACCCAGGATGCTCCGCACCGCGATGCCGGTCTCGACGTTGACCATGTCGTCGCTGGTGAGCACGGCGACCGCCGATGCGCTCTCGACCCGGGCGTCGGTCAGGGTCTGCGGCACGGTCGCGTCACCGATGACGACCGGTACGCCGAGTTCGTCTGCGGCCGCCATGAAGCGGTTGGACCGGGATCGTTCGATGACCACGACGTCGCGGCCGCGGGCCTGGAGCTCGCGGGCGACGCGGATCCCGAACGCCCCCAGACCGATCACCACGATGTGGCCGTCCATGAAGCGTGCCTTGCGTCGACCGGCCGCCTCGGCGATACGACGGGAGATCAACAGTTCGGCGAGGAACGCCATGATCATCGCGGTGGTGGTCAGACCCGCGAACATCAACACGATCGACCAGATCCGCAGCAGCGGAGGTTGATCGGCGAAGTTGAAGTCGCCGTAGCCGACCGTGGCCACGGTCTCGGTGCTGAAGTAGATCGCGTCGAGAACACTCATGCCCGGTTTCTGATAGCCCAGTCGCAGCACCGTCGTCGACAACACCAGCAGTGTGAACAGCACGCCGAGCATGCGGAAGAAGTTCGGGTTGGCGTCCTCGACGAAGCCACGTATGCCCGCTTTCGCGCGCAGCACCGGGCCGGGCTCACTCGCTCGGGCGGTGCGCGGTCTGATGCCGATCGGGAAACCACGGGCCACGAATTCATCTGCCGTACCGAGCATCGTCGCGACATCGCCGGGCCGCACCGGGTGATCGCGTCCCGGGCACGTGACCACACGGGCGCCCGGCGACGACGAGGATCCCGCGGCGACCGCGAGCGGCGCGAGATCCCCGAACGATTCGCGCAGTGACCCCGCCGACGTCACCGGGATCGCGGCGGCGACGAAGTCGATGCCGGCCACGTCGAGGTGGTGGGTGCTGATGCCGAGGCACGCCTCGACCACCGACGGAGCGGCGAGGTCCGCGACGTCGAGCACCACGCCGGGCCCGCTCCCGTCGTTCATCGCGCCGCCGACGGTGGCGTTGCCGAGCTGCGTGATCACCCGGACCTCAGGGTTCAATCGCGTTGCGATCAGTGCTGATTCGAGATTCCACAGCTCGTTGTCCTCGACACAAACCACGGCTATCGCGGTGTCGATGCCGGCGGCGGTGAGTGCGTCACCGATGCCCACACCCGCGGTGTGGACGCGAACGCGCCACCGTGCGACCGCCGCGTCGACCACGGTGTCGGCCTGACGCACGACCAGCGACACCGACTCCCCCGACGCGAGGAACTGGTCGATGATCCGGGTGGCCAGACCGGTACACCCACAGACGATGACGTGCCCCGATCGACGCACCTTGCCGGTTCCATCGACACCCTCGACCACCGCGCACCTCCGCCGCCCCGCCACTGTTGTTCAGTGACGATACGGGCAAACGCGCTGTTCAGCGGGGTGAGTGGAGTCAGGAGATGACGTCGAGCGATGTGGTGAACGCCAGCAGCGCGGGGTCGTGCTTCCAGAAGAACCGGGCCGCGCGGCGTGAGAGGGCCAGTGAGTCACAGCGCCACGGGGCGATGTCGCTGCGGCACGCGCGGCCGGTGAGCACCAGGGTGTGCAGCGCGGGCGTACGGGCGGAGGTGTCGCCGACGAGGTGATGCGACCGGGTGACGGCCAGCGCACCGAACGCGAATCCGGTCAGGTCGGAGTCCATCAGGGCGTCGCGCATCTCGTCGGTCACCGCGTACAGGTTGCGGCTGACGACGATGCTGCTGGTCACCGGGTATTCGAGGGCGACGTGGCCGGATGTGGCCCGCGGCGGGTTGTGGGTCCGGTCCCAGGTCGCGGCGAGCAGCCGGATCGGGGCCGGCGGGCGCAGTCGGAAGAACGACGGGCCGTCGGCGCGGTGCACCGAGTCGGCGGCGACGGTCTGGACAACGGTCGGAAGTGGTTCGGCGGCAACGGCGGTGGAGGTCATGATTCATGGTCACGCGACCGGATCCGCGGCGCCAGACACACGGCGTAAAGAATCACGCCACCGCGTCAAGATGTCGTATCGACGGGACCCGGCCGCGGATCAGCCCAGCCGACGGACGACCTCGGCCGCCGCGTCCGCGGTGCTCGCCGTGCCGCCGAGGTCGGGGGTCACCACCGCGCCGTGTTGCACCGCCTCGCGGACGGCGGCCCGAACACGAGCCGACTCGTCGGGCGCTCCGAGTTCGGCGAGCATCTGCCCGACGGTGAGGATCGTCGCGAACGGGTTGGCCACCCCGCGGCCGGCGATGTCGGGGGCGCTGCCGTGCACGGGCTCGAACAGGCTCCCCCGTCCACCCACGTTCGCGCTGCTCGCGAGGCCGAGTCCGCCCATCACGCCGGCGCCGAGGTCGGAGAGGATGTCGCCGAACATGTTCTCCGCCACGATCACCCCGAACGACTCCGGTGAGCGCACCATCTGCATCGCGACCGCGTCGACGTTGGCGGTGTGCGCCTCGACCTCGGGGTGCTCGGCCGCGATCGCATCGAAGCGTTCGCGGGCCAACTCCCCACTCGCCCGCAGGACGTTGGGTTTGTCGGCCAGGGTCACGCGGGTGAAGCCGCCCGCCGCGGCCCGGTCGAAGGCGCACCGGAAGATGCGGTCGAGACCGGAGCGGGTCTGCAGACGGAGGGCGACAGCGGTGTCGTCGCGGCCGGATTCGACAGCGCCGGGATGGTCCCCTACGAGGTTCCACAGGTCGTCGTCGAGGCCGCGGTAGTCGTACCCCGCGTACAACCCCTCGGTGTTCTCGCGGATGACGACGAAGTCGAAGTCCGCGCCGTACAGGTCGGTTATGGGGCGGATGTTCGCGTACAGCCCGAGCCGGCGGCGTAGCGCGATCACCGGGGACGCGTATCGCCGACCGGTGCCCTGTAGATCCGCCGGCAGTTCGGCCTCGGCCTCGCGCGGGGGTTTGCTGGTGATCGCACCCATCAGCGTCGCGTCGGCGCGCTCGATCAGATCCCAGGTCGCCGACGGGATCGGTTCGCCCTCACGGCGCCAGCAGCCCCACCCGATCTCACCGAACTCGACGGCCCACCCCACGCCCACCGCGTCGAGGATCGGTAGCGCCGCTTCGACCACCTCGGGTCCGATCCCATCGCCGGGGAGCACCGCGATCGTCGTCATCGCGCCATCGTGTCATCCACGATGAAGCGCACTATGGAGTGATGCACCGAATCTTCGCACGAGTTCTCACGGCGGTCGTCGCCGTCTTGGCTGTAACCGGCATGCTCGCCGCCTGCGGAGCTGATGACAATGCACCGAAGCACAACGATGCTGACATCGCCTTCGTGGCGATGATGGCCGCGCACCACCAGCGCGCGATCGAGGTCGGTCAGTTGGCCGCCGACAAGGGAAGCGATCAGCGGGTTCGCGACTTCGGCACGCTCATCGTGTCGCAGCAGACCCCCGAACTGACGAGCCTGCGTGGATGGTCGAAGGACTTCCCGGTTCCCCCGAACTTCGACATGAGGATGCCCGACGGCTACATCGACGATGGTGCGCTGGCACGCCTGCGCTCGGAGACCGGCGCCACCTTCGACCGCGACTTCCTGTTGTCGTCGGCGTCGAGCGAGACCGGAGCTGCGGCGATGTCGCAACGCGAACTGGCCTCCGGGATCTACGAACCGGCACGCACCCTGGCGACCTCGATCGCGACCGCGCCCACGACGCAGATCCCGAAGCTCCGCGAGCTGGCCGCGCAGCTACCCGGCTGAGATCACAGGGGCGGGATCAGCAGATATTCGGAGGCGTCGGTCCGGTCAGACCCTCGAGCGCGGCACCGAGCGCATCCGGATCGAGACCCGCGAGCGGCTCCATGACGCGCTCGCGCACGCTCGCCAGGTGTGCCGGATAGGCCTCGTCGAGCCGCGCGAATCCCGCGTCGGTGAGATGGGCGATCATCCCGCGACCGTCGGCGGCGTCCCGAGTCTTCTCCACCAGCCCCGACTCCTGCTGGGAGTCGATGAGCCGCGACATGCGACTGGCCGAGAGCCCCACGAACATCGCGAGGTCGCTCATGCGTCGTTGTCGCCCTGGCGATTCCGACAGGATCATCAGCACCTGGTACTCGCTCATGGTCAGGTCGGAGTCGCGTTGCAGATCGATGTCGAGCGCCCTCGGGACGAGGATCAGAGCCCTGGCCACCGCGCGCCAGACGCGCGCCTCGGCGTCCGACAGCGGACGCGACCGATCCGACATCGCCTCGTGATCGCCGGAGTTCGCCATGCCGCAATTATTGCGTACGCAAGTACTTTGTGTCACGCTGGCCGCAGTACTTGCGTGCGCAAGTTCCCCGGGCGAACCGCCCCGTGACCGAAGGAACGTCCATGTTCATCACCGCAGTGATTCTCAGCATCATCCTTGCGCTCGTCAGCGCGGGCGCCGGAGCTCCGAAAGCCCTGCTCAAGGGGCCCGCATCGGAGCAGCTGACCGGACGAAACCTGAGCCCGAACCTGGTCCGTTTCATCGGAGCCGCCGAGGTCGCCGGCGCGATCGGTCTCGTCATCGGCATCTTCTGGCATCCGCTGGGCATCGCCGCCGGCATCGGTCTGGCGATCGTGTTCATCGGCGCCGTGGTCTTCCACGCGAAGTTCGGCGATTACAGCAACGCCGAGACCCGTGGCGCGTCACTTCCCGCAGGGGTCCTCGCGATCGTCTCCATCGCCGTCGTGATCACCCTCGCCGCCGCCTGAGGATCCCCAGCGTCGACGCGAGGTCGGTGAGCGCCCGGCGGGGGATCACCTCGTCGACACGCGCCGCGAGCTCGGTCTCCACGACGTTGTGTGCGTGCGCGAGCAGCGCCCGACCGGTGTCGGTGAGCTCGATGATCGATGACCTCGCGTCGGCGGGGTCCCGCCGACGTACACAGTGTCCGGCCGCGGCGATCCGATCCACCAACTTGCTGACCGCGCCGACGGTGATGATCAGGTCGGCGGCGATGTCGTTGACACGACAGGACTCCCGGCGATCGATCACGGTCATCGACTCGTAGCGGCCGAGCGGCAGCCCACAGTCCTCGCGAAGCCGGGTGTCGACGGCGTTCCAGAGCGCCGTCTCGACCCGTACGAGATCGTCGAAGACCTGCCGGAGTTCACTCACCGGTGTCGGCGACACCGGTGACCGAGATCAGCACCCGTCCCCGTCCCCCGGAATCGACCCGGTCATGAGCGTCGGCGATGCGGGCCAACGGGAACACCTCGGCCACCGAGATCGTCAGCGCGCCATCGGCGGCGGCCGCGGTCAGGTCCTCGGCCGCGTGCTGCTTCGCGGCGGCCGGGAAGTCGTCGCTGCCGAGCATGCGCAGGGTGACGTTGGCGAAGGCCATCGGCCAGAACTCGATGGTCGCGGGGTCGTGTCGCGTGGCGTAGGACGCGATTACCCCGTTGTCGGCCAGGACGGCGACGTCGAGTGCGAGGTTGTCCGAGAACGACACCTCGACCACGCGATCGACACCACCGGGAGCGAACTCCCGGATGGCCGAGGCGGGGTCGGGACCGTCGAGCGCGACCACGTGGTGGGCAACCGACGATGCGGCGAGGATGTCGGCGGAGCGCGTGCAGGTGCCGATCACAGTGGCGCCGCCCCATTTTGCGAGCTGTGCGGCGAGCGAACCGACCGCCCCCAGCACTCCCTGGACCAGTACGACCGACCCGGCGACGGGCCCGTCGGCGAACACGGCGCGGTGCGCAGTGATCCCAGGGATCCCCAGGCACGCACCCACCTCGTCGGCGACCCCGTCCGGGAGCAGTACCGAGAGCTCCTGGGGCAGGCAGGTCAGCTCGGCGGCGGTACCGAACGCCCGGTAGGACTGCGCACCGAATGTCCAGACCCGCGTGCCGATCCGTGCCGGGTCGACACCGTCGCCGACAGCATCGATGACACCGGTGCCGTCGCTGTGCGGGATGACTCGCGGATAGACCATCGGCGAGCCCGGCCAACCGGCGCGCTTCTTGGTGTCGCCGGGGCTGACGCCGGAGACGGTGATGCGGACACGAACCTCCCCCGCGGCCGGAACGGGATCGTCGAGCTCTGCGATTCGCAGCACCTCGGCCGCCGGTCCCTGACTGTCGTAGAACGCTGCGCGCATGGGACACCCCCTCACAAGTTGTATTCCATGGAATATAACTCGACGGGCGGCCGGAAACCGCGGCGGGGTTACCTCAGACGCGGCGCGTGGCCGGGGACGCGCACTCGGCGGCCCACATCTGCTTGAGCATGTGGAGTTCGCGGCGTCGGGCCCGCCGAGCGGCGAGCCGGTGCATCGATCCGGCCAGCATGTGACCGAGTCCCACGCCCAGCATCGCGACCGCCCCACCGGGGCAACACGACATCGCGGCCATGTTCTGCGGAGTGTCCGGAGATGCCATGCTCACAACCCATCATGTGTCGTTCATCACTCGATCACCGCACTGTAATACAGATCACCCCAGGCGCAAACCACGTCCGACCAGGGGGTTAGAGTTCCGACAGGGGGCCCGACGAGCACGAGGACGATCTGTGGCGCACTGGCAAGGCAATTCTTCGTTCGACGTGTTCGCTCTCCCGGACGAGCACACCGAGCTCCGAGCGGTGCTCCGCGACCTCTGCGAGAAGCAGATCGCTCCCTACGCGGCCGAGGTCGACGAGGACTCCCGCTATCCCGATGAGGCACTGACCGCGCTGAACGCAGCGGGGTTCTCCGCGATGCACATCCCCGACGAATACGGCGGCCAGGGCGCCGACGCGGTCGCGGCGTGCATCGTCATCGAGGAGGTCGCGCGGGTGTGCGCATCGTCGTCGATGATCCCGATCGCCAACAAGCTGGGTACGCAGGGGATCGTGCTGCGCGGGTCGGACGAGATCAAGCAGCAGGTGTTCCCGTCCCTGGCCTCGGGAGAGGCGATGGCCGCCTACGCATTGTCCGAACGTGAGGCGGGCAGCGACGCCGCCGCCATGCGAACGCGCGCCCGTGCCGACGGCGACGCCTGGGTCCTCGACGGGTCGAAGTGCTGGATCACCAACGGCGGCAGGGCAACCTGGTACACCGTCATGGCCGTGACCGATCCCGACAAGGGCGCGAACGGGATCTCGTCGTTCGTGGTCCACAAGGACGACGAGGGGTTCACGGTCGGGCCGACCGAGCGGAAGATGGGTCTGCACGGCTCCCCGACCGCCGAACTGTACTTCGAGAAGTGCCGGATCCCCGGCGACCGGATCATCGGCGAACCCGGTACCGGCTTCAAGACCGCACTGACCACCCTTGATCACACCCGCCCGACCATCGGGGCGCAGGCGGTCGGGATCGCGCAGGGGGCACTCGACCACACGATCGCATACGTCAAGGACCGCAAGCAGTTCGGCAAGACGATCTCGCAGTTCCAGGGCGTGGAGTTCATGATCGCCGACATGGCGATGAAGATCGAGGCCGCCCGCCTGATGGTGTACTCCGCCGCCGCGCGCGCCGAGCGTGGCGAGGAGAAACTCGGCTTCATCGCCTCGGCGTCGAAGTGCTTCGCCTCCGATGTCGCGATGGAGGTCACCACCAACGCCGTGCAGCTGTTCGGCGGCGCCGGCTACACCCGCGACTTCCCGGTGGAGCGCATGATGCGCGACGCCAAGATCACCCAGATCTACGAAGGCACCAACCAGATTCAACGGGTCGTGATGTCCCGGGCCCTGCTGCGCTGATCAGGCCGACGAGCGGCCCCAGGTGTAGTCGTCCTCCTCGACCGAGCGCGTCATCCGGATGTACTTCGCGGTCGACGCGGGCCAGTTGTTGGTGTTCTTGCCGCTCGCGGTCTTGTACCAGCTGTTGCACCCCTGGTTCCAGACCGTCTCCGACAGTGCCGCCTGCACAGCATCATTCGACACCGACTGTGCGTCGGTCCGCACCTCGATGGCCGAACCGCGGCGTACGCGCAGGAGCCGGGTGGCCTCGATGATGTACCGCATCTGGGCCTCGAGCATCAGGATGATCGAGGTGTGGCCGAGATTCGTGTTCGGCCCGTAGAGCAGGAACATGTTGGGGAATCCGTTGACGGTCAGACCCAGGTGCGCGTATGCGCCGTCGGCCCACACGGTGTGCAGGTCGGTGTCGTCGCGTCCGGTGACCGAGATGCCGCGGAGGAAGTCGGTCGCGTGGAATCCGGTGCCGAAGATGATGGCGTCGACCTCGACCGACGTCCCGTCGGCAGCGGTGATCGACGACGCCCCGACCTCGGCGATGGGTTCGGTGACGACGTCGACGTGGGAACCGGCCAGCGAGGCGAGGTAGTCGTTGGAGATGAGGATCCGTTTGCAGCCGATCGGGTAGTCGGGCTTGAGGGCCGCCCGCAGTTCCGGATCGGGGATCGACTTCGCCACCAGCCTTCGGTATCGCCACGCGAAGAGCTTCATCAGACCGGGGTACCGGTTGAACGCGATGACCCGCGGCTCGAGCGTCACGTAGGTCAGCCACCGTGACAGTCGTTGGACCGCAGGCAGCGCGGCGAAGACCCGACGCACACGCTGCGAGTACGGATAGTCCGCCTTCGGGATGACATACGGCGCCGACCGCTGGAACAGATGCAGGGTCGAGACCTCGTCGGCGATCTTCGGGACGAACTGGATCGCCGATGCACCGGTTCCGACCACCGCGACCCGCTTCCCGGCCAGCGGGTAGTCGTGGTCCCACTGCGCCGAGTGGAAGACGGTGCCCTCGAAGTTCTCGATGCCGGGGACGTGCGGGGTGGCGGGGCGACTGAGCTGGCCGCACGCGAAGACGACGAGATCGAAGACCGAGACGGTGCCGTCGGCCAGGGTGACGGCCCACGTGTTGTCGGCCTCGTCGTAGACCGCGGACTCCACCGCGGTGCGCAGCCGGATGTGCGGGTGCAGGTCGTACTCGCGGGCACAGTGCTGCAGGTAGTCGAGGATCTCCGGCTGGGGCGCGAACCGTCGGGACCAGCGCGGATTCGGCGCGAACGAGAACGAGTACAGGTGCGACGGCACGTCGCAGGCGGCACCCGGGTAGGTGTTCATCCGCCAACATCCGCCCACGTCGTCGCCGCGTTCGAAGACGGTGAAGTCCGTCAGTCCGGCGCGCTTCAGGCTGATCGCCATGCCGAGACCGGCGAACCCGGCCCCGACGATCGCGATCGAGGGTCGGCTGGTTGTCGAGTCGTGGGTCATGGCCTGCCTTCGTCTGCTTCGCGAGTCGGGCACTCGCACGGGTACCGATTGTGCGACACCGGGGCCCACGCTATCCGCCTCGGAGAGCGGGAAACCGCTTTCTCTGTCAGCGCGCTCACGCCTGATGCTGCCTCAACGACTCGACCTGCCTCTCGAGTGCGGCGATTCGGTTCTGCAGGGGTTCGGCGGCGGCGCGGACCTCGTCCGCGGTGAACCGCGGAGTGATGAACTTCGGGCAGTTCCAGTCGAACGCCTCGACCGTGACCGTCAACAGTGCGTCCATCGGCCCGTCGATGCCGAGCCCGGCGAGCTTCTCGGGCGACGGCGCGGTGTCGTAACGCGCGCGACCGTAGATCTTCAGCCGGCGGCGAGCCGGGTAGTCGACCGCGATGAGCGACACCCGACCATCGGCGTCGAGGTGTCCCGCGGTGATGTACTGCCGGTTCCCTGCGCGCTCGGCCCACGCGATCTGTCGCGCGTCCGGACTGACGGTGACGAAGCCCCGCGGTCCACCCCGATGTTGCACATACGGCCATCCATCCGAACCCACCGACGCGATGTAGAAACTGTCGCGGTCGGCGAGGAACTCGATCTCCGCGAGCCCTAGTCCGTCGGGTCCCGGCTGCCCGGCCATCACCTCGTACCGCTGTGCCGAATTGTGTCGCTCCTGGTGAGCGACCTCATGTGGTCCGAATGCGATGTCGTAGTAGTTGGGCATGAGATCGTCCTCGGTTGCAATGGATGTGGTCGCACCACGACGGTGCACGGCTGGTCGCTCTCAGCTGGGCGAGTCCCCCAGGAGCAGTGCGGGAAGTCGCGTCAGCGCGCGATGGAATGCGTCGGTCCGACCGGTGACGCGGGCGAGCACGAGAGCGCCCTCGATGGCGCAGACGGCGTCCTCGGCTCTGGCCGTGGCGTCGTCACGAGTGGCTCCGGCGCCACACGCGACGTCGGCGAAGGCGGTGATCCAGTGGTCCGCACCGTCGCGGAGATTGGTGCGGGCCGCCACCCCGGGGTCGCCGATCGACAACATGTTCAGCAGGCACTGATGCTCCCCGCTCCGGTAGAAGGTCTCGAGATTGGCGGCTACTCTGCCGATCCGAACAGCCGCAGGCGCGTCGATGGTCAACGGCGCCAGGATGTCGGTCGCGAACCGGATGCCCACCGACGCGGCCACCTCAGCCGCCATCTGTTGCTTTCCGCCGGGGAACCGGTTGTACAGGCTCGACTTCTGCAACCCGGTCGCGGCCGCGATGGTCGCGAGACTCGCACCGTCGTAGCCGACTGCACGGAAGACGGCCTCCAGGCGGGCGACGAGGTCGATGTCGGAGATGCTGCGAGGCGCCATGCGATCATTTGTACCGAACGATCGGTACAAACGCAAGGCCGACCAACCAGGCAGAAGAGTCGATGTGTGACGTGCGCTACGGTCAGATGATCGGACACGACGGTGTGTCCCATGGCACACAGGGGATCCGACATCTCGATTCACGACGACGAGCGCAGCCTGCCGACCGACCGGGGCTTCGATGCCCCGCATCACGATCTCATCGGCCGGCGCCCCCTGCTCCCCCGCGACGACCCGTTCTATGAGCCGGTCGACGGCATGGCCGACCTCGCACCCGGAACGGTCCTGCGATCCCGCGACGTCGGTTTGGCCTTCCTCGGGGTGATCCCGCAGCGGATCGCGGCGGTGCAGCTGTCCTACCGGACCACCGACATGAACGGCGAGCCGATGGCCGCGGTGACGACGGTGTTGTCGCCGTCGAGCCGGTCACTCGGCGAGGTGTACCCGATCGTGTCGTACCAGTGCGCCATCGACGCCATCGCAGGTCGATGCTTCCCGTCCTACGCACTGCGCCGCGGGTCGAAGGCGCTCGGCGCACTACCGCAGCTCGAATTCCTCCTGATCGCAGCGCTTCTCGCCGAGGGCTGGGCGGTCTCGGTTCCCGACCACGAGGGACCACAAGGCCTGTGGGGCCTGCCCCGCGAGCCCGGCTACTGCGTGCTCGACGGGATCCGCGCCGCCATGAACCACGCACCGCTCAACGTCGACGCCTCCGCACCGGTGGGACTCTGGGGATACTCCGGCGGCGGCCTCGCCTCGGCGTGGGCAGCGGAGATGTTCGCCGAGTACGCGCCCGAACTCGACGTCGTCGGAGCCGTGCTGGGTTCTCCGGTGGGCGATCTCGGCAAGACCTACGAACGCCTCAACGGCAGCTTCTTCTCCGGCCTGCCCGCCCTGGTGGTGGGCGCATTGACCCACGTCTACCCCGAGCTGCAGCGCGTCATCGAGACCCACGCCACGCCCGCCGGCAAGAAGTCGCTCGCGCGCCTGCAGAAGATGACCACCGTCGAGGCCGTCGTGCGGTTCATGTTCACCGACATGGCCTCCATGCTCGACCGCCCCCTCGAGGAGGTCCTCGCGCTGCCCGAGGTGCGCGAGGTCTTCGACTCCATCCGACTCGGCCGCTCGACTCCCGCCATGCCCGTGCTGATCGTGCAGGCCGTCAACGACCGCATCATGTCGGTCGACGACATCGACGAGCTCGCGCGACTGTATTCCGAGGGCGGCGCCAGCGTGACCTACCACCGCGACCGGTTCAGCGAGCACATGCTGCTGCACCCCATGTCGGCGCCGATGGCGTTGCGGTGGCTGCAGGATCGGTTCGACGGGCGTCCGGTGCGTGCGAACCGCCTGCGCACCACCTGGCCCACGCTGCTCAACCCGTCGACCTATCAGGGCATGGCGCGTCTCGTCGCGATCTCGGCGAAGGTGGTCGGTGGGCGATCTATCAGTCGTGCACCGCTGTCCGAGTTCGACCGGTGACCACCGCCGACTGAGACGGCCGTCCAATTCGGCCGATCGTGTGGCGCACGACTCTCTCGTCGGGACGCTGTGACTCCCATGCCAAACCCTTTTCAGTGAACACGTGTACTCGTAGCATTGAGTCATCACGAGCAGACCGTGGGAGATCACCGATGATCCCACTCGATCGCTCGACGACCACACAAAAGGGGTTACACATCATGGTCACCACCGTTCTCATCGTCGCCGGTTTCGCCGCCCTCTCCTGGGCCTTCATGTCGTCGGGAGGCGGCCTCGAATTCGGCCGTCGCGAGATCTCGTCCGGGCGGCGCTGAGCGCGCCCGAACCAACTCTCGACACCACGAATCCCGCCCTCCGTGGCGGGATTCGTCATGTCCGGGGTGGGTCGGTGCGATGAGTTCGCAGTCTCGGCGGGGTCTGTCCTGGTGAAAGAACCGATCAATCCACCGGGAGACACATCATGGGCCAGATCACCATCGAACTGTTCACCACCCTCGACCTCGTCGGACAGGCACCCGGCGGGCCGGACGAGGACCCGGAGGGCTTCGACTTCGGCGGTTGGCAGGCGCCGCTGTTCAGCGAGATCGGCGGGGCGCAGGTGGCCGACGCCTATGCCGGTACCGACGCGCTGCTCCTCGGTCGGCGGACCTACGACATCTTCGCCGGATACTGGCCCCATCAGCAGGGCGGTGCGGATGACGGTTTCGCGTCTCTGTTCAACCGGATCCCGAAGTACGTGGCCTCCCGCGGGAGGCCGGATCTGTCATGGGACCACTCGGCGCTTCTCGACGCGGACGACCTGGTCGGCGACATCCGGGCGTTACGCGAACGGCACCAACAGATCACGGTCGTCGGCAGTCTGAACCTGGTCCAGACTCTGTTGCGGGAGAAGCTGTTCGACCGTCTCGACCTCTGGATACACCCCATCGTCCTCGGGGTCGGCAAGAAGGTGTTCGACGGTGGCGCCGTCCCGACCAGTCTACGACTGCTGGCACCGCCGGTCTCCGATCCTGTGGGCACCGTCCACGTCCGCTACGGACCACTCGACGGTGTGCCCGCCACCGGCGACATGACCGACCGCGGCTGACCGGCACGATCTCGGCGCGCGCATCGGCGCCGCGGACCCTAGCCTGTTCAGGTGAACAGGGTTGATCCGAAAGACGCGATCTTCTATCTCGGCGCCAAGTCCGGCAGGAGTTCCGACCATTGCCTGGTCTACGGGTTCGTCGACGGCCGGACCACGCGCCCACCTGTCCACACGACTGTCGTCG
This sequence comes from Williamsia maris, assembly GCF_024171815.1. Classification (GTDB taxonomy): domain Bacteria; phylum Actinomycetota; class Actinomycetes; order Mycobacteriales; family Mycobacteriaceae; genus Williamsia_A; species Williamsia_A maris. Next base: position 420,447 of record NZ_JAMTCJ010000002.1, read on the forward strand.
CGGACCTGACCCGCGCGCTGTCGCGGGTGGAACGCATCCGGCGCCGACTGGTCGAGGTTCCCGCGACCCTCGCGTATCCGCGATGGGAAGCGCATTCGACGCCGGCGTCAACGTTCGTCACCGCCCACCAGCCCGACGGACGATGGACCGAGACGCTGCGTAGGTTGGCCGAACTCGTCGAGGACCCCATCGACACGACGCAGTCGGCATGGCGTGCCGACCTCGTCGACGTGGTCACCGACGCACCGTTCTCCGACCGGCCGGTGATCGTGGTCGTGCTGCGTGTCTCGCACACGTTCGTCGACGGTCAGGGCGCAGCAGCCCTCGGACGCAGCGTCTTCGGCGAGGACGCGGAGGTCGCCGGCCCACCACCGGCAGTGGGATCACGCCCCGGCTCGGAGTACCGCGCGGCTCTCCACGGCGCGGTCACCCTGCCCGCGGGCATCGCCGGCTACATCCGAGCGCTCGTGACCGATGCCCGCCGCGGACGCAATGGCCCGGACACACCGCCCGCACCGCCGCAACGGCCTCTCAGCCCGCTGAACGCTCCGCCGGGCGCCGACCGCTCGGTCGCGATCATCGTCCGTCCGCGGCCGCCGAACCGCCTCGCAGGAATGACGGTCACCACCATCGGCCTCACCGCGGTATCGCTTGCCCTGCAACGGTATCTGGCGACGGGGGAGCAGACGGACCTGAGCGCCGGCGTCCCGGTCGGCGTGCCCGACTCGGTGGAGTTCTCGGGGGCGAACAGGGTCGTCACCGGAACCGTCGACCTACACACCGATGTGCCCGACCTGGTGGCGCGCGCCGAACTCATCCAGCACGACCTGCACGCCGAGCGCGCGCGGGTACTCGATCCTGCTGTGCTGCAACGGCTCGGCGTGCTCGAAGCGGCACCCGCGCCCCTACTGGTGGCGATCACGGCACTCGGTCGGCGCGTCACACCGACGACCGTGGCCGCGCACACCGTCGTCACCAGCATCAACCGTGGTGACGCACCACTTCGGCTCGGTGACGCCACCGCCGTCCTCTCCTCGGGTTTCCCCGCCCTCACCCGTCATTTCGCCATGAAACACGGCATCTACACCCTTGGTCGCACCGTCACGATCGGTGTGGTGTGGTCGCCCACCGCGGTCCCCGACGGCCATCGCCAGCCCGCGCTGCTCCAGCAGGCGTGGGACGAGGTGATCGCCGCGCTGACCGACGAGGGGACTCCGGACGCCTGACCGCCCACCGCTCATCTGACGGCGATCGGCGGCCGCGGCGCGGATACGACCGGCGCCATGGCGACCGTAAGCCTGGTTACAGTGGAATGGTATCGACCGGCCCGACGTTGATATTTCGCGTAGCTCAGTAGTCGCCTCGTCAAACCTCTGCGGGGACTCATTCATCGCGGCTGACCGCCGCTCTTCGACAGTCGCGTCCCGATTTCTGTCTGGTGCGTGCACTTTCGACGTTCGAGCCCAGCCGTCCCATCGCCAGGAGGCCCGACATGACCGATCAGTACACCTTCCGCGACCCCAGCTCGATGTACGACGACTTCGATCCCAAGAAGGTCAGCCAGCCCGGATCCGGGTTGGACTCCGAACTCCAGGACAAAGCCGATCTCGGCGCGGACACCTACCGTGGTTCGGGTCGTCTCGCGGGACGCAAGGCCCTGATCACCGGCGGCGACTCGGGTATCGGCGCAGCCACCGCGATCGCTTATGCACGCGAAGGCGCCGATGTCGCCATCTCGTACCTCCCCGAGGAGGAATCCGACGCCGACGCCGTCGCGAAGCTCATCACCGATGCAGGACGCACGGCGGTGAAGATCCCCGGCGACGTCACCGACGCGGAGTACTGCCGGTCCGCTGTCGAGACCGCGGTTCGCGAGCTCGGCGGACTGGATGCGTTGGTGATCAACGCGGGCAAGCAGCAGCATGTGGAACGCATCGAGGACATCACTGACGAGGAGTTCGACCGGACAGTCAAGACGAATGTCTACGCGATGTTCTGGACGGTGAAGGCCGCGGTGCCGCACATGCCCCCGGGGTCGACCATCGTCGGATCGTCGTCCATCCAGGCGTACCAGCCCTCACCACACCTCATCCACTACGCGATGACCAAGGCGTCGATCAACACCTTCTTCAAGGGTCTTGCGCAGCAGGTCGCCGACCGCGGCATCCGCGTCAACGTCGTTGCCCCAGGTCCGGTCTGGACGCCGCTACAGACCGCGGGCGGACAACCCACCGACGCACTGCCCACCGTCGGAGAGCAGACACCGCTGGGTCGCTGGGGTCAGCCTGCCGAGCTCGCGACGGCGTACGTGTACCTCGCATCACCCGAGTCGAGCTACGTCGTCGGTGAGACCCTGCACGTCAACGGTGGGATGCCGACTCCGTGAACGATGTCGAACACCGCTCCGGCGCTGACCCGTTCGCGGGCGGCGCCGGTGACGGCACCGATGAACCGCAGCTCGTCACCGATCGTGATGATCGCGGATACGCCGACATCCGTTCGTACGCAGCCCTCGGCGACGGCCGAACGGTCGCTCTGGTCGCGCGGGACGGCCGCATCGACTGGCTGCCGTTGCCCGATCTCGACTCGGTGCCGCCGTTCGCGGCGTTGCTCGATGCCGACGAGGGCGGCTTCCTCGCACTGGAACCGACGGTGGCGTATCGCGTCACACGTCGATACCTGCCGTCGACCGCAGTTCTCGAGACGACGTTCCACACCGACGACGGGGTCGTACGGATCACCGACTCCCTCAACACCGGCCTGGCCGGTCGCCTGCCCTGGTGTGAGCTGGCCCGTCGGATCGACGGCGTGACCGGGTCGGTCGATCTCCGCGCAACCGTCGCTCCCGGAACGCTTCTCAACACCGCGTCGCCCTGGATCTTCGACACCGTGCACGGCACGGTGCTGCGACTCGACGGCATCACGATGGCGGTCCGGACCCTGCACGACAACGGCGTCGACGTCACCCCACGCCGCATCGTCGCCCACTACCGCACGACGCCGGGCTCGCGGCACCTGCTCGGGCTGGTCAGCACCAACCGGGAGCCGCTGCACCTGCCGAACCCCGAGGATCTCGACTCCGGCCTCACACTCACCATCAGCAACTGGGAGCAGTGGGCGGACTCGATCCACTACGACGGTCCGTGGCAGTCGACGGTCATCCGCAGCGCGATCGCGTTGAAGCAGCTCATCTACGCGCCGACCGGTGCGGTCGCCGCGGCCGCCACCACGTCGCTGCCCGAGTCGTTGACGACGGCCAAGAACTGGGACTACCGCTTCGCCTGGATCCGTGACGCCGCGTTCTCGCTCACCGCGCTGTTCCAGCTCGGGATCCGAGAGGAGACGCACGGCGCGATCAGCTGGATGCTGCGCGTCCTGCGATCGCAGGGCCACGACATCAGCGTCTTGCAGGCGCTCGACGGCCACCTCCCCGACAGCGAGGTCACCGAGTTCGACGTCGAGGGATGGCGGGGTCACGGTCCCGTCGTGGGCGGCAATCGTGCCAGTGACCAGTTGCAGCTCGGCGTCTACGGCGACCTGTTCAACATCGTCCAGTTGTACGTGGACAACGGGAACGTGCTCGACGACGCCACCGGACGGCTCATGACGAGCATCGCCGACCAGGCCGCCGACCAGTGGCGCCGTGCCGACGCCGGCATCTGGGAACTCGAGGACGCCCGGCATTACACGACCTCGAAACTCGGCTGCTGGCAAGCGCTCACCAAGGCGGTCCACCTCGGCGAGATCGGTCAGATACCCGGTCCCGTCGACCGCTGGCGATTCGAGGCGGACGCCATCTCGGAGTGGATCGCCGACAACTGCTGGTCGGACGAACTCGATGCGTACGAGTTCTACCCGGGCAGTGACGAATTGGACGCATCGATCCTCTTGCACGCGATCAGCGGTTTCGACCGCGGTGACCGCATGCGGCGCACCATCGACGCCCTGATCCGCGACCTCGGCGCCGGACCGCATCTGTACCGGTTCACCGGGGCCTCTGATGAGGAGGCGACGTTCGTCGCATGCTCGTTCTGGCTCGTCGCGGCGTTGGTTCACACCGACCAGCGCGATCGTGCGCGGACGTTGATGGACGAGCTCGTCGGCGTTCTCAACGACGTCGGACTGGCGGCGGAGATGATCGACCCCACCGACGACAGTTTCCTGGGCAACTTCCCTCAGGCGCTCAGCCACCTCGCGATCATCAACGCCGCGTTGACGATCAACTCCGACCATCCCTCATCGGTCGGCGGCGAGGCACCGACACGGAACACCGGATCGAGCCGGTGACCGACGCCCACAGCGAGGAGTAGACGATGGATCCGATCTCCGAATTGCGCGAAACACCGTCGACGAGCTGGTGTCGGAGTGGCGGTCGCTGACCGACGGTCTGACCAGACGGTCTCAGGCCTCGGGGATCTCCATACCGAACTTCTCACGGGTGACGTCCTCGGGCTCGGGTCCGCCGCGGACACCGGTGTCGAGGGCATCGATCGCGTCGAGTTCCTCAGGGGTGAGCTCGAAGTCGAAGATGTCGAAGTTCTCCGCGATCCGCGACGGTGTGACCGACTTCGGGATGGACTGACGGCCCTGCTGCAGGTGCCACCGCAGCATCACCTGGGCGGCGGACTTCGAATGCGCGGTGGCGATCTCGCCGATCACCGGGTCCTGCAGCGTCGAACCCTGCGACCCGTCGCGGTAGAACGTGATGCCGCCGATGGGTGACCACGCCTGGTTGAGGATGCCGTGCTCGCTGTCGATGGTGAGCAGATCGGACTGCCGGAAGTAGGGATGCACCTCGATCTGGTTGACCGCCGGGACCACCTCGGTCTCGGCGAGCAGGCGCTCGATGTGCTCGGGCATGAAGTTGGAGACGCCGATGGCGCGCACCCTGCCGTCGGCGTGGAGCTTCTCCAACGCCCGGTAGGCGTCCAGGGTCAGATCGAACTCGCCGGGCAGCGCCTGATGCAGGATCAGCAGGTCGAGACGGTCGAGTCCGAGCTTGCCGACGGCCTTGTCGAAGGCGTGCAGCGTGGCGTCGTGACCGAAGTCGGTGATCCAGACCTTGGTCTCGACGAACAGCTCGTCGCGGTCGATGTCGGCACGATGGATCGCCTCGCCGACCTCACGCTCGTTGCCGTAGGCCGCGGCGGTGTCGATGTGGCGGTAGCCCGTCTCGAGTGCGGCGGTGACCGCAGAGCGGGTCTCGTCCGGTGGAGTCTGGTAGACCCCGAATCCGAGTACGGGGATCTCGACGTCATTGTTCAGGGTGAAGGTGGGAACGGTCATGACTCCACCGTAGGTACCCTCATGCCACCGAGGGAGGGTCCGGCTATACCCGGCTCGTCCGGAACCCCGTGCGCGGCGACGTTTGCGCAGCTGAGGCGGCGCATCACGGCCGGATGTTCTCCAGATCCGCGAGCAACCCGAGGTGCGTCGGTTCCCATCCGAGGGTGTCGCGTGTGTGCACGCTCGACGACGGCTGGTCCATCGCGAAGATCGGGCCGAACGGGCCGAAGGTGTCCTCCGGTACCGACTCGACGGGGAGGCCGAGGCGTCGTCCGATGATCGCGGCCATGTCGCGCACCGCGTCGCCCTCGTCGGCAACGGCGTGCCATGCCGTACCCGCGGGCGCCGACTCCAGCACCAGTCGGAACAGGACCGCCGCATCGAGTGCGTGTACCGCCGGCCAGCGCTGGGTCCCGTCGCCCGGGTAGCCCGCCACCCCGGTGCGCCGCGCTGCCTGGGTGAGCAACCCGGCGAACCCACCCTCGCCGTCGTTGTGAACCGTCCGCGGCATACGAACCGCCGTCGCCCGCACACCACGAGACGCCAACGCCAGCAATGCGTTCACCGACACCGCGCGGCCCCCGACCGGCCCCTCGGTGGGGAGCGGATCGGTCTCGGTGGACGCGCGACCCGGCACCCACGGCGTCCCCGACACGGTCACGAGCGGGCGGTCGGTGCCGATCAACGCCTCCCCGAGGGCACCGAGCGCAGCCCCCTCCTCGGCGATGGCCGCGGTCAGGGCGTCCGCGCTGCTGTAGTCCCGTCCGAAGGCCAGGCTGACGACGCCGTCGGCCGACGCGGCCGTCTCCCCCAGGAGGTCGAGATCGGCGAGTCCGCCGCGGACCGTGTGCGCCCCCGCTCGTTCGAGGGCCTGTGCGGAACTCTCGGATCGAGCCAGCGCGACGACCGTGTGACCGTTGCTGATGAGCTCGGCGACCACGGGCGAGCCGATGGTGCCGGTACCTCCGGTGACGAATACGTGCATGGCGATTCCTGACGGGTGATGGGATAGTTGTCCCGTCACCGTACACCCCTGATGGGACCGTTGTCCCGTCGACTAGTATCGACCCATGGCTCGATGGCAACCCGGCGCGACCCAGCGACTCGTCGTCGCCGCGGTCGACCTGTTCACCGAACAGGGATACGACGCGACGACCGTCGCCCAGATCGCCGAGCGTGCCGGGGTCACCAAAAGCACGTTCTTCCGGCACTTCTCGGACAAGCGCGAGTTGCTCGTCGCCGGTCAGGAGACGTTGAGTCGTCTGCTGGCCGAGGGGATCGCCGAGGCACCGACGGATGCGAGCCCTCTGGACGCCGTCGCCGCGGGCCTCGAGCGGGCCTCGGGCGAGATGGGGACGGCCAATCGCGAGCTCGGTCCCCGTCTGAAAGCCGCCGTCGCCGCCAGCACCGAATTACAGGAACGCGACGCCCTCAAGAGCGTGGGCCTCGCGGCCGCGATGACCGACGCCCTGGCCGCCCGCGGTGTCGCCGACCCGCTCGCACACCTCGCGGCCGAGTTGGGGGTTCTCGCCTTCAAGCGCGGCTACGCCCGGTGGTCGGAGAACCCTGCCGACGACACCGGGCTCGCCCCCCACGCGTTGGCCGCTCTCGCCGAGCTACGCGACGCGACAACATCTCTCGGCTGACCTGGGACACCCGCACTCATACCTCGGTGACGCGCCCGTTCTCGACGTGCAGCGTGCGGTCCAGGCGGACGTTCTCCAGCATCCGGCGGTCGTGTGTGACCAGCAGCAGCGTGCCGTCGTAGCTGTCCAGCGCCTGTTCGAGCTGTTCGATGGCGGCGAGGTCGAGGTGGTTGGTCGGCTCGTCGAGCACGAGCACGTTGGTCCCGACGGCCTGGAGCAGGGCCAGCCCCGCGCGAGTGCGCTCGCCCGGTGAGAGCCCGTCGACCGGACGGTCCACATGGTCGGACCGTAATCCGAACTTGGCCAGCAGCGTTCGCACATCAGCGGTCGTCCACGTCGGTACACGCTGCTCGAATCGGTCGACCAGCTTGCCCGTCCCGGCGAAGTCCGCGCGCGCCTGGTCGATCTCGCCGATCGCGACGTTCGCGCCGAGACTCGCTCGTCCCTCGTCGGGTTCGCGACGACCCAGCAGCAGCCGCAGGAAGGTGGACTTCCCGGCGCCGTTCGGTCCGGTGATGCCGACCCGCTCGCCGGCGTCGATCTGTAACGACAGCGGCCCGAGGACGAAGTCCCCCTGCCGGACGACAGCGTCGTCGAGCGTGGCGATCACCGACGACGAACGGGGCGCCGACCCGATGGTGAACTCGAGTGACCACTCCTTGCGCGGCTCGACGACCTCGTCGAGGCGCGCGATCCGGCTCTCCATCTGGCGGACCTTCTGCGCCTGCTTCTCGCTCGACTCGGCGGCCGCCTTACGACGGATCTTGTCGTTGTCCGGCGACTTCTTCATGGCGTTGCGTACGCCCTGGCTGGACCATTCGCGTTGCGTCCGAGCGCGTCCCACGAGGTCGGCCTTCTTCTCGGCGAACTCGTCGTACTGCTCACGCCGGTGTCGCCGGGCGGTCTCGCGCTCCTCGAGGTAGCTGTCGTACCCACCGCCGAACACCGTGGTGGTGTTCTGCGCCAGGTCGAGTTCGAGGACCCGGGTGACGCTGCGCGCCAAAAACTCTCGATCGTGGCTGACCAACACCACCCCGCCGCGGAGGTTCTGCACGAAGTCCTCGAGCCGGGCGAGTCCGTCGAGATCCAGGTCGTTGGTGGGCTCGTCGAGCAGGACGATGTCGAAACGCGAGACCACCAGTGCGGCGAGGCCGACTCGCGCCGCCTGTCCACCGGACAGGGCGGTCATCAGCGTCGAATCGGGGCGTACCGCGTCGGTGTCGAGGCCGAGATCGGCGAGCACCGCCGGGAGACGTTCCTCGAGGTCGGCGGCACCGGATGCGAGCCAGCGGTCCAGCGCCGCGGCGTAGACGTCCGTCGGATCCTCGCCCGCAGCAGTGAGATCCGGGTCGGCGAGGGCCGCGGCAGCGGATTCCATTGCCTGCGTTGCCTCGGTGCACCCCGCGCGTCGCGCGATGTAGGCGGCGACCGTCTCGCCGGGCACGCGTTCGTGCTCCTGGGGCAGCCAGCCGACGAACGCGTCGGCCGGAGCGAGGCTGATGGTGCCGTCGAGCGGCGCAAGGTCGCCGCCCAGGATCCGCAGCAGAGTGCTCTTGCCTGCTCCGTTGGCGCCGACCACCCCGACCACGTCGCCGGGCGCGACGGTGACGTCGAGCCCCTCGAACAGGGTGCGATGCGCGTAGCCGCCGGCCACATTCTTCGCGACGAGCGTTGCGGTCATGGGTAGATCATCCCATCGCCGGCCGGTGCCGCTGAAATCGTCCGATATGGGGGGCGTCGAGGGCGTATTGCCGTCGACGCCGTCTTGTTCGGACGATCTCGGCGGTCAGCCCTTGGCCATGTCGACGAAGCGGCTCAGGTGCAGCTGGTGCGCGACGGTGATCGTCGCCGTGGGGCCGTTACGGTGCTTGCCCAGGATGATGTCGGCCTCGCCGGCGCGCGGATCGTCGCGCTCGAACGCGTCGGGCCGATGCAGCAGGATGACCATGTCCGCGTCCTGCTCCAGCGAGCCGGATTCGCGGAGGTCCGACACCATGGGGCGCTTGTCGGTGCGCTGTTCGGGACCACGGTTCAGCTGACTGATCGCGACGACGGGAACTTCGAGTTCCTTGGCCAGCAGCTTGATGCTCCGGGAGAACTCCGAGACCTCCTGCTGACGGGACTCGACCTTCTTGCCCGAGCTCATCAGCTGCATGTAGTCGATGACCACGAGCTTGAGATCGTTGCGCTGCTTGAGCCTTCGCGCCTTGGCTCGGATCTCCATCATCGTGAGGTTGGGTGAGTCGTCGATGAACAGGGGCGCCTCGGAGATCTCGCCCATCCGGCGTGCCAGCCGCGTCCAGTCGTCGTCGGTCATCCGACCCGACCTCATGTCGGCGAGCTTGATCTTGGCCTCGGCCGAGAGCAGTCGCATGACGATGTCGGTCCGGCCCATCTCCAGGGAGAAGAAGGCGCTGGTCATGTGGTGGGTGATGGAGCAGCTGCGCACGAAGTCCATGGCAAGGGTCGAGTTGTGCGTCGGGACCATGGATTCACCGGCGAGGTACATCTGCCGCGGGTTGTCCACCTGGACGCAGCGGACCGGGACACTGTCCACCGGACGGATCGACACGATGCATCGCATTCCGCTCTGACGGCGAAGTTCTTTGTGGCGAACTGCCTTCCGGTGCACCGTGAAGACATCGTCGTCGGCGTCGACGCGCAACCACCCGGTGGCGGCGCGACGGAAGCTGTACCCGAGTCCGGCCACGAGGTCACCGATCACGGTGCTCATGTGTTGGGTGGCCGCGGGCACCGTGATCCAGCCGTCGTCGTCGACGATGCCGCGGGCGTCGAGCAACCCGGCCAGCAACGCGCGCCGTTGGGCGACGGATCCGCGGAGGTACTCGTACGGCACCCGACCGCCGAGATCCGACATCAACGCCATGACGTCGACCGGCCCCTCTGCGTCGATCCGCATGCCGATCTCGTGATCGTCGAAAGCCATGCCCGCCAAAGCCGCAACGGTGTACGGGCCGTAACCGAAACGTCGGCGCGGGAGGTCGAGGGGCTGTGCGTTGCGGACGGCGACGGCACCGACCTGGCCGACGAGGGCGCCGGTGGTCTGCACCGTGCTCACCCCGTCGGACTCGGTGACCCACTGGTGCTCCTCGTCGGCGACCAGCACCGATCCGTCGGAGAACTCCACCTCGTAGCAGGGGCGGTCGGTGAGCACGTCGGTGGTGGCGACGACGCGGGTCGGTCGGCCCTCCGCGTCGATCAGACGATCGCCGACCTTGACCTCGCCCATCGTGGTCCACCCGTGCGGGGTGGGCAGCGGGGTGTCGAGCGCAAGTGCCTTGCCGACACCGGGACGCGCGGCGACGATGATCATCTGACCGGGGTGCAGACCGTTGGTGACGGAGTCGAGGTCCACGAATCCCGTTGGCACACCGAGCGAGATCCCGCCGCGCGACGCGATGGAGTCGATCTCGTCCATGGTCGGCTGCAGCAGTTCCTCGAGCGGGATGTAGTCCTCGGCGGTGCGCCGTTCGGTGACCTCGTACACCTCGGCCTGGGCCCGGTCGACCACCTCGGCGACGTCCTGGCCGTCGGCGCCGGCGTATCCGTATTGCACGATCCGGGTGCCTGCCTCGACGAGACGGCGCAGCGTCGCCTTCTCGGCGACGATCTCGGCGTAGTAGCCGGCGTTGGCCGCGGTGGGCACCGTCGCGATCAGCGTGTGCAGATACGGGGCGCCACCGACGCGGCGGAGTTCGCCGGACCGGTCGAGCTCCGCGGACACCGTGACGGCGTCCGCGGGCTCTCCCTTGCCGTACAGCTCCAGCACCGCGTCGTACACGGCCTGGTGGGCAGGACGGTAGAAGTCACCGGGGCGCAGCACCTCGAGCACGTCGGCGATGGCGTCCTTGGACAACAGCATCCCGCCCAGCACCGACTGCTCGGCGGCGAGGTCCTGTGGGGGTTGACGGCCGAACTCCTCCGCTGGAGGCGGCTCATCGCGCGGCGAATGGCCGCGCTCGTCCACTACTGCCACCCTGCACCCTCTCCACGTCGACCCTGCCTGGCATGCGTCGAGATCCGCACCCGCGACAACCGCTGGTGTTCGCGACCACGTCGTCGCGTCGAACCGATCACGCCCGCTCGTGTTTTCTACTCCCGGGGTCCGACAGAGCGGACCCGGCACGAGGCACGGTCACGAGGTTAGGTCCCGTTGTGATCCGCACCAAACCGACCTGTGGACCAAGTTGTTAGGTTCCTGTGGAGCAATCCACCAATCGTGTTGACCGACTGTTGGCGCTTTGGGGACAACCTGATCCCCGTATCGCGTTCGCGCTGGTCACTGGCATCCGCGGCCACGCACAGGGTGTGCATCGAATTGCCTACGGCGTGTCGTGGGACTGCGTAACCCGGGCGTGTTCGAATTTTGCAACAAATGCTGTCGGACGATCAGATGAAGGCCGACACAATGCGGGGTTACACCCAGCTGACGTGGACAACGGACATCGAGCCATCCGGCGAAGGAGTACGTCCGTACCTTTACCAGCGTAGCGGTCGGGCGTCGACGGTCTGCGACGACACGCACCGCGAACGGTCCGACATGCCCGATCGTGCATCCGAAATCGTCTCGCGCGTATGGATTTCGTCAAGGTGCCCGGGCACGCCGTACAGATCGCGTTCCCGACGCCCTCGCGGCGCGCGTCGGCGCGTAGACCTGTCCCGGTGACACTCACCGACATCATGCCGACGCTGCGCATGAGCATCCCGGACCCCATCGACCTGGCCGCGTGGCCACCGAACACCTCAACCACCACCGATGATGTTGTCGTCGAGAGCCTTTCGATGCACCGGGTGGCCGATCTGCTGGGGACGCCGTGCGAGTGGACCACGACGACGGCCTCGCCGAACGGGTGCGCGCGGGTCGTGCTGTGTCGGGTCAGTGCCGTGGTGCACGACGGCGACGAGCCGATCGCCCTCGTCGACTGCGCGGCCGGCCACATCGGCGCGGACTGGGCACACGCGCGTCTGATCGACCGGATCTCGGTCGCGCACAAGGGCACGTTCCGTGTTCTCGGTGACGGTTCCACCGCACACGCCCGCCCGGACCGCCCGGCCGCGACCGTGGACGGCGCAGCGGTGTCGCTGCCGCGCGATCTGCAGGTCGGTGACCTGCTCATCGTCCCCTGCCCGTCCCCGGTGGCGGCCGCGGAGTGCGGTCCCACGGCCATCCGGACTCCGGTGCCCGTCGCACGCGCCTGATCGATCCCCCCGCGACACCCGCGAAACGCCGGCGCGCATCGTCACGGTGCGGTCTACTGAGATCGACAGCGGCGCACCGACTTCGTGCCGCACGGAACGGACAGGCCGGGGAGCCACATGACACCGACAGCAGACCACAGAACGGCCCATGACCGGCGGTTACACCCGGCGTTGTGGCGGACGGTGGTACTCGCCGTCGTCGCGTCCATCGCCGTCGCGGTGGGCGGGGCGACGGGCGTGGCGAGAGCGGAACCGAACGAGTCCACCACGTGGCTGTGCCGACCCGGCCAGGCCGCCGATCCGTGCGGCGGCCGCTCGGGCGCGCCCGTCGACTGCTTCTACGTGTACCCGACGGTCTCGCTGCAGCTGACCGCCAACGCGAACCGTTCCATCGGTGCGGAGGAACGTCTGATCGCCGGCCAGCAGGCCGCGCCCTTCGGCACGAAGTGCAACGTGTGGGCTCCCGTCTACCGCCAGAGCACCCTGCGTGGGCTGTTCACCGCGACCGGCAACCAACGCGCCGCTGCCCTGGATCTCGCCTACGACGACCTCGAGAAGGGCTGGAACGACTATCTGACACACCACAACAACGGGCGTGGCGTCGTCCTCATCGGCCACTCACAGGGGACGTTGATGTTGCGGACGCTGATCCGCAAGCGCATCGAGAACACCCCCGTGCAGGCACGACTGGTGTCGGCCATCCTGCTCGGCGGGAACGTGTTGGTACGCAAGGGCTCACTCGTCGGCGGCGACTTCTCGTCGGTCCCGGCGTGCACCACCACGACGCAGACCGGTTGCGTCGTCGCCTATTCCGCGTTCAATCGGCAGCCGCCGGCCGACTCCCGGTTCGGACGACCGCCGTCGGAACCCGGGACCCAGGGAACGCGGGGCGACCTGCCGTCCGGCCCCGACTACGAGGTGCTGTGCACCAATCCGGCCGCGCTGGACAGCAGCGCTCCGGCCCGGCTGCACAGCCAGATCGCCGGGCGGTCGACGCAGGGTTACACCGGGGTCTGCAGCACCGGGGCGGGCGCACACGTGTTGCGGATCAGCGGGGGCGGGGACGGCGCGCCACCGGCGGGAGTTCTGCCGACCCTGCCCAACGCCACGTGGGGACTGCATCTGCTCGACGTCAACATCGCGCAGGGCGATCTCGTCGACCTGGTGGGCACACAGGGCCGGGCGTACGCCGGGCGCTGAGCTCACCCCGACCCACCCACGACACACTTCGGCCCCCACAGAGGATTCTGCGGGGGCCGAAGTGGTGGTTCAGGTGACGATCAGCTCGCGACAACCGAGAGGTTGAGCGACGCCGACACGTCAGGGTGCAGGTTCACGACGACGGGGTAGGTACCCGTGGCCTTGATGTGTCCCTTGGGCAGTTCGACGGCACGCTTGTCGATGACCGGGCCGCCCGCGGTGCGGATGGCGCCGGCGACGTCGGCGACGGTGACCGAGCCGAACAGCTTGCCCGAGTCGTGGGTCTTCACCGGGAGTGAGACCGACTCGAGGTTCTCCAGAGCCTGCTTCAGCTCGTTGGCGTGATCGAGTCCGCGCACCGCGCGGGCTTCCTGCGAACGCCGGATTCCTTCGACCTGCTTCTGTGCGCCACGGCTGGCCGGGATGGCCAGACCGCGGGGCAGCAGGAGGTTGCGACCGTAACCGTCTTTGACCTCGACGGTGTCGCCTGCGACTCCGAGGTTTTCGACCTCGGCGGTGAGAATGAGCTTCATTTTGTCCCTTTCCGCTCAGCGCGCCGTGGAGGTGAACGGCAGCAGTGAGACCTCGCGTGAGTTCTTCACCGCAATGGCCACGTCCCGCTGGTGCTGGACGCAGTTCCCGGTCACACGGCGTGACCGGATCTTGCCCTTGTCCGACAGGAACCGCCGCAGTTGCGAGGTGTCCTTGTAGTCGATGTCAGGTTTCATATCTGTACAGAAGGAACAGGCCTTGGCCTTGACGTCCTTCTCGGCACGGACTCTGCGTCCGCCGCCTGATGTTTTCGGCATTTCCTTGCTCCGATATGTGATGCGAGACCGCCGCAGCGGTCCTAGAACGGTGGTTCGTCGTCCCCGCCGCCGAACGATCCGCTCGCCGGGGCGCTGCCCCACGGATCGTCGTTCGCCGCTGCGCCGCCGCCGGACGAGCCGCCACGGCTTCCGCCGCCGCCGCCCGATGACCCGGAGTTGCCGCCGCCCCCACCGCCGCCACCGCGCGATGCACGGTTGACCTTGGCGGTGGCGTACTTGAGCGAGGGACCGACTTCTTCGACCTCGAGTTCCACGACCGTGCGCTTCTCGCCCTCACGCGTCTCGTACGACCGCTGCTTGAGCCGGCCGGACACGATGACGCGGGCGCCCTTCGTCAGGCTTTCGGCCACGTTCTCCGCGGCGTCGCGCCAGATGCTGCAGCGCATGAACAGCGCCTCGCCGTCTTTCCATTCGTTGGTCTGACGGTCGAACATCCGGGGGGTGGAGGCAACCGTGAAGTTGGCCACCGCCGCACCCGACGGGGTGAATCGCAGCTCGGGATCCGCTGTCAGGTTTCCGATGACGGTGAGAATGGTGTCGCCGGCCATGGTGAAACTCCCTATGCGTGTGGGTTGTTCTCGGGATCGATGCGCACCGGGGACAAGAGTCGGTCACGCTCGTGCGTGTCGACCATATTTCCCGGTACCGACATGAGACTCGAGTTCTGCCCGATCGGTTCCATCGACCTCGACTTCGGGGCGACGGCAACGGCCGGACGGACTCGGATCACGTCCGACGTTCTAGTGCTCCGACCGCAGAACCTTGGTGCGCAGGACCGACTCGTTCAGCTTCAGCTGACGATCGAGCTCGCTCACCGTCTTGGGCTCCGCGTTGATGTCGATGACGGCGTAGATCGCCTCGGTGTGCTTCTGGATCTCGTACGCCAGACGGCGCTTTCCCCAGATGTCGACCTTGTCGATCTTGCCGCCGTCCTTGCGGACAACGTTGAGAAAGGTGTCGAGCGAAGGGGCAACGGTGCGCTCGTCCAGATTCGGATCGAGGATGACCATCAATTCGTAATGACGCATAAGACCACATCACCTCCTGTGGGCTAGTCGGCCACGGACGATCCGTGGCAGGAGGGTCGCCTGCGTCGGCAACCGGGCAAGGCTACATCAGTGTCCTGTGACCAGCGAAATCGTGGCCGGCGACGCCGTCGTTGGAACAGGATCGCGAATCTGCTTCTTCGAGACGTGACCTGCGTTACGTTTCGAGCCATGACCAGTTCACTCGCAGTGGCCTCCGTCGCCGACCTCACGCCGGAATGGTTGTCCTCGGTCGTGGGCACCGGCACGGTGTCGGAGTTCTCCACCGAACGTATCGGCACCGGCCAGGTGAGCGAGAACCATCGCGTCACCCTCACCTACTCCGCAGGCGGCGGACCCGCAGCGGTGATCGTCAAGGTCGCCGCCTCCGACGAGACGAGCCGCAACTCCGGTGTGTCGATGGGCCTCTACGAACGCGAGGTCCGCTTCTACCAGGACGTGGCGCCGTCGATCGACAGCCGCGCGCTGGCCGGGTGCCTGCACGCCGAGTACGTACCCGAGACCGGGACGTTCTGTCTCGTCCTCGAGGACGTCAGTCCGGCGACGGTCGGCAACGAGCTCGACGGCGCATCCCCGGAGGCGGCCCGCCTCGCGATCGCCGCCCTCGCCGAGCTGCACGCGCCGTGCATCGGACACCCCTCGCTCGAGTCCGCGCCGTGGCTCAACCGCGAATCCCCCATCACCGGTGCCATTTTGTCCATGCTCTACACCGGCTTCGTCGAGCGGTACTCCGAACGCCTCGACGCACGACACGTCGTCGTCGCGGACACATTGATCGCCGGATTCGAGCGCTACCAGGAGCTCTCGACCGACACCGTGAGCGCCGCAGGCCTGGTGCACGGCGACTACCGGCTGGACAACCTCCTCTTCAGCACCGACGACGCCTCCCGCCCGGTGATCGCGGTCGATTGGCAGACGGTGACCTGGGGCGCGGCGGCGAGCGATCTGTCGTACTTCCTCGGCACAGCGATGACGACCGAGAACCGCCGCGCACACGCCGATGAGCTGGTGACGCTCTACTACGACGGTCTCGGCGACAAGGCGCCCGCCCGCCTCGACGAGTTCCGCGAGGACGTCCGGCTGCAGACGTTCTTCGGGATCATCATGGCGATCGTGTCCCCGATGCTCGTCGAGCGCACCGACCGCGGCGACGAGATGTTCATGGCCGCGTTCAGCCGCAACTGCGAACACGCCCTCGATCTCGACGCCGTCGCGCTGCTCCCCGAGCCCACCGACCCCACCCCGTTGCGCCCCGAGCCCACCGACGAGGGCGCCCACACCCCGGGCGTCGAGGAACTCTGGAACGAGAGTTGGTACTTCGACGTCGCCGACGAGGCGGCCGGCATCGGCGCCTTCGTCCGGCTCGGCATCACGCCGGCACTCGACAACGCCTGGTACACCGCCATGATCTGCGGCCCGGGCCTCCCTACCATCGCGATCCTCGACTTCGCTCTCACGCCACCGGACGACCTCGCCGTCTCCACCGACACCCTGACCGCGACCCACGAGATCGTCGAGGAGCTGACCCATGCCCACGTGACGCTCACCGGCCGCGGTGAGGCCTTCGACGATCCGGCCGACATCCTCGGCGACGACCCGAGAGGTCGAGCGGTGCAGGTGACCCTCGATCTGCACTGGCACACCGACGGTGACCCGTATCTGTATCGCCTCACCCCGCGCTACGAGATCCCCTGCCGCGTCAGCGGGACCATCACGATCTCCGGCGACGGCATCGACCCCGCACCCATCACGATCGACGCCCCAGGCCAACGCGACCATTCCTGGGGTGTCCGCGACTGGTGGGGCATGGACTGGGTGTGGACGACGTCGCACTTCCCGGACGGCACCCATCTCCACGGACTCGACCTGCGCATCCCGCAGATCCCGGCGATCAGCATCGGGTACGCCCAGCACCCGGGACAGCCCACGGCGGAGCTCGGCACGCACCGGGCCACCGAGGTGATCGGTGACGACGGGCTCGCCCGGTCGACGGCCCTGCGGATCGAGCCGGGCGCCATCGCCCTCGATTTCCACCCGCTGGGACACGGACCGCTGCGCCTGGTGGCCGAAGACGGCCGGGTCGCGTACTTCCCGCGCGCATGGGGAACCTGGACCGACACCGACGGCCGCCACGGCGTCGGGTGGGTCGAATGGAACCGCAACCTGCCGGGTTGAGCACCGTCGGAGCCGGACGCCTCTTATCGTTGTCCGGTGGCGCACTGGTGGTCGACCGACGACATCACCGTCGACTGGCTGACGCAGGTCGTCGGGGTGGTGGACGGGTTCAGCGTGGAGCCGTTCGCTGTCTCGACCACGTCGGTGACCGTGCGGGTGCACCTGAGTTCTCGGGACCCGTCGTGTCCGGCCACGGTGATCGTCAAGTCGGCACGTCCCGACCACACCGGATCCGACGAACCCTTCCGGCGGGACCACCTCTTCTACTCGCGACCTCCCGCGCTCGCCCTGCGCACCGTCGCACCATGTCTGCACGCCCACTTCGACCCCGCACGCAGGGAGTTCTGGCTGGTCCTCGTCGATGCCGGACCGGTCCGCCACGGCAACGAGCTGGTCGGGCTGACCCGCGGCAAGGCGCATCTGACGGTCGCCGCGCTGGCGGACGTGCACGCGACGTTCGGTCGTCGGGCCGCCCGCGTGGAGTGGATCCCGGCGACCGAGCCGATCGATCACCGTCGCCTCGGCGAGTTGTACGTGCGATTCGTCGAGAACTTCGGCGAGCGGATCGACCTGCGTGACCTCACGGTCGCGAACCGGATCGTCGCGTCGATCGACGCCATCGTCGCCCACCGCGAACAGACCTCCGCCCCGCGCGGCGTGGTCCACGGCGACTTCCGTCTCGGCAACATCCTGCTCGGCCGATCCGGGTCGGACCGGCCGATCACCATCACCGGTTGGCAGGGCATCTCGTGGGGTCTCGCGGCCACCGACCTCGCCTATTTCCTCGGCACCATGGACCGGTCGATGCGACTCGACTACGGCGACACCCTGATCACGGTCTATCAGGAGTCGCTGAGTGACGCCGCGTCCGGCAGTCTCGAATCCCTCCGACGCGACGTCCGCGACAACGCCTTCATCTGCCTGGTCAACGTGCTCGTGTCGTGGTCGGCGACCGACCCCGCCCCCGATTCCGACGAACTCTGGTTGACGTTGTTCGGTCGTGCCTGCGCGTTCCTCACCGACCTCGACGGCTCGCGGCCGGTCGGCGCGGCCCGCTCGGTGATGACCTACGTCGACCCGACCGACGAGTCGGCGCACCCGCCGAAGCCCGGCGGCGAGTGGAACGAGACGTGGTACCTCGACGTCGCCGACCCCGCAGCAGGCATCGGCGCGTTCCTGCGGTTCGGGGTCGGACCGGAGAACCCGGACGGGTGGTTCGCGCTGGCCGTGTCCGGGCCCCACATCCCGACGGTCACGGTCACGGAGTCCGGCTTCGACCTCGGCCGAATGCAGAGTGTCCGCACCCAGACCATGTCCGCGACGCACGTCCCGGTCATCCCGCTGGCCCACGTGCACGTCACGGTCGACGCCGTCGGTGCCGCCTACGACGATCCCGCCGGGGTCGGTCGCGGGGTCGGTGGCCGTCCGGTGGGTGTGCGCCTCGACCTGCACTGGTACACCTCCGGCGATCCCTACCAGTACGACCTGACTCGCGTCTACGAGATCCCGTGCATGGTCACCGGCTCCATCACGCTGGCCGGAGACGGTCTGCCCACCGAACCGATCCCCGTCGATGCGCCCGGCCAACGCGACCACGCATGGGACGGACAGAACTGGTGGCACATCCAGTGGTTCTGGCTGTCGGCCCATTTCGAGGACGGCACCCGCGTGCACGGAGTCGACATCCGCCTGCCGTCGTTGCCGTCGATCTCGATGGGCTACGCCCAGCAACCCGCCGCACCCCTGCTGGCGCTCGACAAGTGCCGGCTCGTCGATGCCGACACCGACCCCGACCAGGTGCGGGCGATGACCTTCGCCCTCGAACCGGGATCGATGACCATGACCTTCCGCGCCGTCGCCCAGGCGCCCCAGCGGACGCAGAGTGTCCGGGGCTCGGTCAGCGTGATGCCACGGGCGTGGGGCGAGTTCACCCGGTCGGACGGTCGCCGGGGAGTCGGCTGGGTGGAGTGGAACACCGGATCCCCTAACCTGTAGCCCATGCCCCCCGTCTCCACCACCGATCGATGGCGGCTGCGGTTGCTGGCGGCGCGCGGCAACATCGCCGTCGTCCTCCTCGTACTGGTTGTCCTGAGCCTGATCCTCATGTGGCTCGGCTACCTCGGGAAACTCGACTGCGGCGGCGCTCCCTACTTCGCCGACGGTCGCAGCGAGCACTGGCCGGTGGGCAAGAACGAGCTGCTCATGCCGTGCTACTCCGATCTGCAGTTCCTGTGGATCGGCCGCGACATCAACAACCACGTCTTCCCCTACATCCACGGTGGGATCACCTCCGACGGCGTCCTCTACGGCGGCGTCGTGGAGTACCCGGTGCTGTCGGGACTGCTGATGTACTTCGGCGCCATCGGGGCACACACCGACACCCAGTTCTTCCAGCACTCGGCCCTGATCCTGCTGCCGTTCGGCATCCTGATCACCGTCCTGCTCGGCCTGATGACCCGCTGGCGCGCCCTGCTGTGGGCCGCCACCCCGCCACTGATCCTGTACTCGTTCCACAACTGGGAGATGCCGGTGGTGGCGACGGTCGTCGGCGCCGTCGCCGTCATGTACTTCGGTGCACAGGAGTCGTCGCGGACCGGGCGCCGACGGATCCCGTTCCTGACGGCGGCGATCATCGCGGCGGTCCTGCTGTCGATCGGCTTCTCGCTCAAGCTGTATCCGGGACTGTTCGTCGTACCCCTGGTCGCCTACGTGCTCACCCGCGGTCACGGCGCGCGCTCGGCGGGCGACTGGTCGATCGAACAACCCGACGAGGCCGGGCTCTCCGGAGGTCTGCGTGGTCGGATGCTGTCGATCCGTCGGGCCGGGCTGGACTGGGTCGGTGCCGCCTGGGTGACCGGCGCGGCGATCGTCACCGTCCTGGCCGCTCAACTGCCGTTCATGATCCTCGGCTTCGAGGGGTGGAAGGCGGCGTTGTCGTTCCAGGGCAAACGTCGCTCGGACGTCGACACGAACTCGATCTGGTACTGGGGTGTCCGGCATCTCACCGACGCCGCCGACATCAGCTACAACTCGGTCGTCGGGATCGCCTCGCCGCTGCTGATCCTCGCGTCGTTCGTCCTGGTCGTCTATCTCGGTGTGCGCGTGTGGCGTACCGGTGAGCCCTACCCGTGGATCGGGGTGTCGGCGGCGATGCTGGCCGGCTTCATGCTGTTCCACAAGGTCCACTCGCCGCAGTACACGTTGTGGATCCTGCCGTTCTTCGTGCTGCTGCGGGTGGCCTGGCCGATCATCGTGCTGTACCTGTTGGCCGATCTCTCGTTGGACCTCACCATCTTCCGGCTCTTCGGCATCTACACCTCCGGTTCGCCGATGAAGTGGTGGGTGATGGGCGGGGTGCAGTTCGGCGTGTGGACGCATGCGCTGCTGCTGGCCATCCTGGTCTTCGCGTTCGTGCGCGCCCCGGTGCGCATGTACGTCCGGAAAACCGTTGGCCCACCCGGCAAGGTCCCCGATACCGTCGCCGTATGACGACCTGGCTCGGATCGCCGACGCTGGCCGGCAGCCACGTGCTGTTGCGGCCCCTCCTTCTCGACGACGCGTCGGCGCTCGCAGCGGCGGTCGACGAACCCGACGCCTTTCGCTGGACCACCGTCCCCACGGACACGGCGTCGGCGACACGGGCCATCCAGACCGCGATCGATGACCCGAGGCGGTTCGCGTTCGCGGTCATCGACCGGCGCGACGACACCCTCGTGGGCACCACCAGCTACTACGACATCGACCCACTCAACCGGGCAGCGGCGATCGGATACACCTTCTACTCGAAGCGGGTCCAGGGCACCGCGGTCAACCCGGAAGCGAAACTGCTTCTGCTGCAGCACGCTTTCGAGGTGACGGGCGCGGTCCGCATCGTGTGGCACACCGACGAACGCAACGCGCAGTCGCGAGCGGCCATCCTCAAGCTCGGCACGACCTTCGAGGGGTTGCTGCGCAAGCATCGTCCACTCCCCGACGGAACGTGGCGCACCACGGCGCAATACGCCATGACCGACGACGAGTGGCCGGCCAGTCGGGAGCGTCTCCAGGCGCGCATCGCCTGAACTGCCCAGTCGGCGTCCGTATCCGCCCACTCGACGGGTTACAGCTGCGGGACGGGCTCTCGGTGTTCGGGCTCGGGCGCATCGGGCTCGACCGCACGTTCACGACGACGGAGTCGGAGCGTGTCGGGAGCGTTGTCCAGCACGCCGCCACCCGGGTCGTCGAAGAAACCACCGCGAGAGGTGTTGCGCACCACGTCGTGTCGAGGGTGGTAGATCTCCCAGACCACCAGCGCACACAGGCCGACGACCGCGATCCCGCGGATCACCACCGCACCGATGAAGTAGGGCTCGGGGAGCCACTTGACGTTCTCCGGGAGGTACAACCCCATCCGGGGCACCCACACCAGGGCGTCGAGCACCATCCACGCGATGAGCAGCTTCGTCCGCGGGATCGCCAGCACCGCCAACGGGACCAGCCACAGCGAGTACTGCGGACTCCACACCTTGTTCACCACGAGGAACCCCGCGACGACCAGGAACATCAACTGCGCCAGTCGAGGTCGGGTGGGCGCATGCAGACCGATGAACGCGATGCCGACACACACCAGGGCGAACAATCCCAGCGACAGGGCGTTGACGAGCGCCGACTTCCCGTCGGCCGCGGCGCCCCAGTCGTAGTTCGACACCGAACTGACCACGTTGAACCACGTGTCGGGGTCGATGCCACGATCGGAGTTGTAGCGGAAGAACTCCCACCACCCCGTCGGGGTCCCGACGATGAACGGCAGGTTCACCACCAGCCACGTACCCACGGCCACCAACGCCGTCACGGTGAACTCCCGCACCTTGCCCGCGCGCAGACACAGGACCAGCAGCGGGATCAGCAGCAGCCCGGGATACAACTTCGCGGCCACCCCGATCCCGAGGAAGATGCCGGTGGCCCACGGGTTTCGACGGGCCCACGCCAGCATGGCCAGGGCCAGCAGCGCGGTCGCGATGGCGTCGAAGTTGGTGAAGATGTGCACCATCACCAGTGGCGAGAGAGCAGCGATCGACGCCGACCAGATCCGCACCCCGGCGGTCAGCGCGGTGGCCCAGATGGTGACGAGCCAGAACAGCGCGAGCCCCAGCGCGACGACGTTGAAGAACAGCACCACGTCGAGCGCCGACGGGACACCCCAGTGCTCGTGCATCCACTGCCAGCCGTGCGCGACCTGCGCCGCGCCGTACATGTACATGCCGGTCACGACCGGGTACTCCATGTAGCGCTGCTCGGTCGCCCCGTCGGGACCCTTCTGGAACCACGACGACTTGTACGGCAGCGCACCGGTGTCGAGGCGTTCGGCCGTGTAGAGCGGGACGGTGTCGGAGTAACACATGGCGATGTACTGCCGGTGCTGACTCCAGTCGAGCTCGAGCGTCTGGGTGCCCGCCTTGGGCGCCTGCTGCAGGCACGCCGCCTTGCCGTACCAGCCGAGAGCCAGCGCGATCAACGCGAACAGCATGATCACGCGCAGTGGCGTGAAGTAGCGACTGCGTCCGACGACGGCGTGTAACCCGAGGGGGCCACCCACCGCGATCGACGCCTCGCGCGCGATGACGTCGGTCCGCGTCGGGAGCTCGCGTTCGGAGTCCTCGCGAAGATCAGCCGACAGCCGTGTCGGCGAATCCCACTGTGTCATCTCGGCCCGGACGCCTACGGCCCGGCGCCGGGATCGTTGCCGTTGCCGTTACCGTTACCGTTGCCGTTTCCGTTGCCTCGCGGCGTCGGCTCCACCTCCTGCGGGGTGGGTGCGCCCGGCAGCGGGATGGTCACGCCCGGTGCGAGTGTCAGCGACGGCGGGGCGAGTGTCTCACTCGGACCGGTGGATTCCTCTTCGCTGCGCGACTGCGAGCTACGCGTCTGCTGCTCGGTCGTCACCGGCGCCTCGTAGGGAACACCCGCGACGCCACCGATCTCCGCCGGGTCCGGGAACTGTTCGATCGGCTTGTTGTTGAGGGCGCCATCCATCGCGGCCTGCCAGATGTCCGACGGGAGACCCGAGCCGTAGACGATCGAGCCCTGGTAGTTGGTCAGTGCGACACCGCGATCGGTGCCGACCCAGACCGCGGTCGACAGCGACGGCGTGTAGCCGACCATCCAGGCGTCCTTGTTCTGTCCGGTGTCGCCGAGCTGCGTGGTGCCGGTCTTCGACGCCGACGGACGCGAGCCGTCGTCGAGGGCGTGTCCACGCGATGCGGCCGCGATCGGCTCCATCGCCGCGGTCGCGTTGTCGGCCACCGCGGCCGAGAAGCGACGCTGGCCGGCGTCGGGCTTGCGGTCGTAGAGCACGGTCCCGTCCGAGGTCTCGACCTTCTGCACGAAGTGCGGGGCGTGGTAGACACCGGAGTTCGCCAGCGTGGCGTACGCCGACGCCATGTCCATGACGCGCGAGGGGTACTGGCCCAGGACGACGCCACCCTCGACGCCGGTGCCGTCGGTGTTCTGCAACGTCTTGGCGATGTCGCCGAAGCTCTCGGCGATACCGGCCTGGTGTGCGGCGTTGGCCACGGCCTGCGCCTGGCCGTCGAGGTCCATCATCAGTCGGTAGTAGACGGTGTTGAGCGACAGCTTCAGTGCCGTTGCGAGGTTGCACGAGCCGCAGCTCTCACCGTCGGAGTTGGTCACCGTCAGTCCGCCCGGCGCCTCGAAGGGCGAGGAGCTGTAGACCTTCGACAGCGGCACACCCTGCTCGAGCGCCGCGACGAGTGCGAACACCTTGAACGACGAGCCGGTCTGCAAACCCGCCTGGGCGTAGTCGAAGCCCTGGCCGCTGTTGCCGCCGAAGTAGCCCTTCACGCCACCGGTCTTCGGGTCGATCGAGACCACCGCGTCGCGGATGTTCTTCGGCTCGCCCTCGAGCTGGCCGTTGGCCGAGGCGACGACCGAGCGCTGCACCTGGGGGTCGATCGTGGTGGTGATCTTCAAGCCCTCGGTCTGCACCTGCTGCTCGGAGATGTTCAGCGAGTTCAGCTCGGCGAGGACCTGCGTCTTGATCAGTCCGTTGGGACCGTTGGTGACGCTGCCGGAGACGTCCTTGACCGCCGCGACCCGCGGGTACTTCAGCGTGGCCTCGTCGCTCGGGCTCAGCGCACCGATGGTGACCATGCCGTCGAGCACATAGCGCCACCGCGCCTGGGCCGCGGCGATGTTGGTGGCCGGGTCGTAGAACGACGGCGACCGGATCGAGGAGGCGAGGACCGCGGCCTCGGGGACGGTCAGGGCGGAGACGTCCTTGTTGAAGTAGGCCTGCGACGCCGCCGAGATGCCGTAGGCGCCACGACCGAAGTAGATGGTGTTCAGGTAGGCGGCCATGATGTCGTCCTTGGACCACTCGTTCGACATCTTCGTGGCGATCGCGAGTTCCTTGAACTTGCGGGTGTAGCTCCGCTCGTCACCGACGAGGGCGTTCTTCACGTACTGCTGGGTGATCGTCGATCCACCGCCGGCGTCGGCATTGTTGGTGACCTGCCCGATCGCCGCGCGCGCCAGACCGCTGATCGAGAACCCGGAGTTGCTCCGGAACTGACGGTCCTCGGCCGCGATGACCGCGTCCTGGACCGACTTGGGGATCTTGTCGATCGTGACGTCGGTGCGGTTCCCCTCGGGCGGCACGATGCGCGCGATCTCGCCGCCGTTCGAGTTGAGGATGGTCGCGACCTGGTTCTGCTTGATGTCGTCGGGGCCGGGTACCGACTGGCCCAGGTAGGTGAACAGGAACACCACTGCCATGACCACGACGCCCAGCGGCACGAGGCTGCCGAGGAGCCCGAACACCCAGGCGACGATCTTGAGCCGCGTGCGCTTCTTCTGGCGGACGGTGCGCGGCTGCGCGCCGGTTCCGTTACTCACAACCACGTCTCCATACTCATCGATCGAACACACTGTTCCCGGCCGCGTCGGCACGACGCCGTGAGGAGGGGGTCACTCACCGGTGCCCGCCACGCGTCTGGTCCGACGTGCCCGGGGCCGCACGGGCAGCCCTGCAACGAAGGACTGCACCAGGTGGTTCCACCGGCACGTCCGGCAGACCTCCACCACGTGCACCGTGAACTCCTCGGCGGACTCCGCGAGCCGGGTGATCTCCTCGGTCGAGCGTGCCGACCCGGAGACCGTGCCCAGCTTGTCACCGAAAACCCAAGACACCAAGGTGAGCTGTTCCTTGCGGCAGACCGGGCACAGGACCGTACTGGGTCGACCGTGGAACTTCGCCGCGCGCAACAGATACGGATCCGCGTCGCAGACGGTTCGCATGGCCGCGCGTCCTGCGTAGACGTCGGACAGCAGCGATCGGCGCTGCAGCGCGTAATCGACCGTCTGTCTCTGCACAAGCACGTCATCAAGAGTACGTGCAGCTCCGCGACCATCCACAGGTTCGGCCCCAACCCCGATCACCGTTCCGATGACATCGGGGGCCACAACTCGCGGCCCCGGCCGGACACCCGGCCGAATCGGCTCGGTAAACCCCAGTTCACACGTGGTTTCCTATCCCAGTTATATCGGGCCGATACATTGCGTGTAATAATTGCTGCACACGTTCGTTCGACAGGTCGGGAAGGAGTATCGAAAGCAATGTTGGAACTCGCAGTGCTGGGACTGCTCCTGGACACCCCGATGCACGGATACGAGCTGCGCAAGCGGCTCACCGGACTGTTGGGTGCTTTCCGGGCCTTCTCGTACGGCTCGCTGTACCCGACTCTGCGGAGAATGCAGACCGACGGAATCATCGCCGAGGAAACCGGTCCGCAGGGAACCCTGAAACGACGTGCGCGCCGGGTGTACAAGTTGACACCCGCGGGGCGAGAACGATTCGCCGAACTGGTCGCAGACACCGGACCACAGAATTACACCGACGACGGCTTCGGAGTGCACCTCGCATTCTTCAGCCGCACGCCGGCAGTGGCCCGTATGCGGATCCTCGAAGGGCGTCGTCGCCAGGTCGAGGAGCGTCGCGAAGGTCTGCGAGATGCCGTCGGACGGTCCAATCGTGCAGTGGACCGCTACACCCGACAGCTACACCAATTGAGTCTCGAGTCGAGTGAGCGTGAAGTGCGCTGGCTCAACGAGCTCATCGCCGCTGAATCGTCGGCAGCCGCCGACGACGCAGCGATCGTCGAACCGGATGTGTCCGAAACCGCGGCCACATCCGTCCCGTCGGCAACCACCGGCGAAGCAACGTCAGTAACACCGAATACAGAAAGAGAGCCCGACCATGGGTGACAACAACTCTGTGCGCGTAGCCATTGTGGGCGTGGGCAACTGCGCCTCATCCCTGGTTCAGGGCGTGCAGTACTACCAGGACGCCGACGAGAACGTGACCGTTCCCGGCCTCATGCATGTGAAGTTCGGCAAGTACCACGTCCGCGACGTCGAGTTCGTCGCCGCGTTCGACGTGGACGCCAAGAAGGTCGGATTCGACCTGTCCGAGGCCATCTTCGCCTCGGAGAACAACACCATCAAGATCGCCGACGTCCCCCCGACCGGCGTGACCGTTCAGCGCGGCCACACCCTCGACGGCCTCGGCAAGTACTACCGCGAGACCATCACCGAAGCAGACGGTGACGGCGGCGACGTGGTGCAGACCCTCAAGGACGCCAAGGTCGACGTCCTCGTGTCCTACCTCCCGGTGGGCTCCGAGCAGGCCGACAAGTTCTACGCGCAGTGCGCCATCGACGCGGGCGTCGCCTTCGTCAACGCACTGCCCGTGTTCATCGCCTCCGACCCGGAGTGGGCCGAGAAGTTCCGCGCCGCGGGCGTCCCCATCGTCGGCGACGACATCAAGAGCCAGGTCGGTGCCACCATTACCCACCGCGTCATGGCGAAGCTTTTCGAGGACCGCGGTGTCGCGCTCGACCGCACCTACCAGCTCAACGTCGGCGGCAACATGGACTTCAAGAACATGCTCGAGCGTGAGCGTCTCGAGTCCAAGAAGGTGTCGAAGACCCAGGCCGTGACCTCGAACCTGCACGGCTCGTTGGCCGGCAAGATCGACGACAAGAACGTCCACATCGGACCCTCGGACCACGTCGCGTGGCTCGACGACCGCAAGTGGGCCTACGTCCGCCTCGAGGGTCGCGCCTTCGGTGACGTGCCCCTGAACCTCGAATACAAGCTCGAGGTCTGGGACTCGCCCAACTCGGCAGGCATCATCATCGACGCGGTCCGCGCGGCGAAGATCGCCCTCGACCGCGGCATCGGCGGCCCCATCCTGCCGGCCTCGGCCTACCTGATGAAGAGCCCGCCGGAGCAGATGGCCGACGACGTCGCTCGCGTGGAGCTCGAGGAGTTCATCAGCGCTGCTGAGTGATCCGTCCGTAGTACGTCGACAGGCCCGTACCTCGATCTCGAGGTGCGGGCCTGTTGCGTTGTCTAGGGCCGTACTCATCATTGCCAACTTGCCGTTGAAGGACGCTTGCCGTGTGGTCTGACATCGTTAGTTTTGGCCGCTTTCATCAACGCCGTAGACGCCCCGCCGAGAAATGATTACCATCTCTGACAATCCTCGGTGTCGACGATCGCAAGTCGCCTACGTATCCCGAAGGGCGTCAGGCTCAACCTTCCCTTCTTCGGGGTTCATGCAGTGCGGCGCGTGTGTGGCGAGAATGCGCACGCAGCCGGATGATGTTCTCGAGGGAATCTGAAGTGGCACGTCTACCCTGGCACGGAGCAGTTCCCAGTTTACAAGGAGTAGAAGTATGGACGTCACCCAACTCGATGGGGTTTCTCTGATCCTCGGCGCTCTGGCAACAGGTGCAGGCGACGGCTTGAAGCAAGGTGCGAAAAGCGCTATGACAGCAACTGTGGATGCCGTGGGCGGAGCCGCCGCTAGCAGCCTCGAGAAATTAGTCGCCATGGTAAGGGCTAGTTTTCGTTCTGACGCACACGCGATCGAGGACTTGAACGTGCACCTTCGTCGGCCCAGCGCAGAAACATCGGCAGCCTTATCTACGCATGTCATCGAGGCAGGCTTGAACACCGATACGCAGGTACTCGAAACTGCACGCGCCGTATTTGCCGAAGCGGGACCCGCCGCAGTCGGGACGGGATCCGTCGCCGCGAATATCATCAACGCGACCGCTGCGAGAGGTGGTCACACCCATATCGGTGGCCAGCAGCAGTACTTCGGAGGTGAATCGAACCACCCTCGTTAAGGGAGCCGACTTCGCCCACCAGCACGGTCTCTCAGAATATAGGTGGAAACGTTGCGGCTAACGCGCTCTTAGCCGGCGATCATGCACAGCTCGGCGGTAGTCGCACTTACATTAGCGTCGTCAACAGTGACGCCGTTGACATCGTCCAGCGTTCCGTAAAAGCAACAGATATAAATGCTGTCGCCGGACGACTCATATGCGAATGCGAACCACTGGAGCTTGGGGTTCATAAATCCATCACGGTAAGCAACGAAGACGGAACTACGCCGTATCTTTTCCGGTCTCACGACGCGTTACTGAGGTCGCATCTCCAAGAGCGATCAGCCAATGACGACTCGACATTTCTAGCCATTATCGGAACATCATGCACCGGCAAGACCCGCACTCTCTTCGAGGCAATTTCACAGGAGCTTAGCGACTGGCAAATTGCGCTACCATACGACGAGATTGAATTCCTTGAGTTGCTTCGCGCCGGGATACCCAGGCGCACTGTTGTTTGGCTCGATGAATTGCAACGCTATTTTACCTCCGGCGACACTGGGGTAGCTATCGCCACGGCGGTGACGAAGCTGCTTCGATCCTCTGTGGTATCGCCGATTATATTCTGCGGAACAATTTGGCCAAGTGGCTTGAACGAATTGAGCAAGCGGCCGAACGCTGCGCAGATGCGGTCTGGTGAGATCGTCACTCATGATCTAATAACCAAATATTGCAAATTTTTTCACATTTCGGACAGCTTCACGAACGAAGAGATCCAGCAGGGCATGCGACTTCTGAACGATGCCGATGCTCATGACCGGCGACTGATCGTGGCGATTGCGACGGCGCCGGCAGCGGAGCATGACGGACCGGGCAACAAAGCCGTAACCCAAGTTCTCGCGGGGGGCGAACAGTTGGTCGCTCGGTGGGCCGCGCAAGGGACAAACGCGTTCAGCCCCCCCGCCCATGCCATCATGAGTTGTGTTGCGGACATCCGCCGCCTTGGATGTCCGAGTCCTATTTCCGAATCAGTAATTAGAGCCTTCGCTCACAAGTATCTTCCGGATGCTGCCGCGCGGCGCATCGGCAACGCAGATTGGGTCTCGACCGCATTAAATGAGCTAAACCAGTCGGCCGACGAAGACAACCCGTACTCTGGCGAGCGAACGTTGGATATTCATCATCAGGGAGTACCCGCGCTAGTTCAAAGTTGGGTCACGACGCGTAGTGGCAAGACTTTTCCGCATTACACACCCCACGAATACCTCATCCAGCATCTGATTCAGAGTAACACAGATAGTTCGGATAATTGTGTTCGAGAAGTCCTTGTCAGTACCGAAAAGTCTAGGGAAAGCATGCCATGGAGGGCGCAAAAAGCGGTTGCGATAGAGGCGGCGGCGGGCGGTGATGTCCAATTGGCGACCGCCATGATCTCCGGCTTCAAAGACCCCCATGCTGCCGTGAACATTCTGTTGCGCTTTGCCGATATCGACGTTGCGATTAATTACCTGCGGCCGTACGCCGAGACGTCCCCCTACTCTGCCACCCGATTAGGGCGGATACTGCAATCGGCAGGACGTATCCCTGAGGCCCTGACGGTGTTGGGCCCTTTTGAGGACCGCCCGGAGCCCGCGATACTGATGGCACACCTGCTTGTTGCTGAACAGCGCGAGCAGGAGGCCGTCATTCTGCTAGAAAGAACTTGTTCGCAGTATGCAGATTGTGCAATTGTGCTATCGGATATCCATCTGGCCATG
Source organism: Williamsia maris (assembly GCF_024171815.1). Lineage (GTDB taxonomy): Bacteria > Actinomycetota > Actinomycetes > Mycobacteriales > Mycobacteriaceae > Williamsia_A > Williamsia_A maris. Next base: position 450,778 of record NZ_JAMTCJ010000002.1, read on the forward strand.
TATAAGTACGAGGACGCCATGGATGCCGTTCAACCGTGGATCGAGACCAACGCCGACGCTACGACCGCGATGGTTAAAATCGCTCTGGTACGTAGTCGGAACCTATTAACAGGAACTATTGTCCCCGATCGAATTAAGTCGAATGCCAACGCTTCGCGCGCACTGGCCTTGGGGGCTTTACAGGACTCTTCTCCCGCTGGAACGGCACTTGCAATTGAACTACTTACCTCGCATTCCGACACTAATACTGAGTCGAGTGTTTTGCTCTCGGAAATCTACGTAGAGACGGGACATACGGAGAAAGCAATCGAGATCTTGTGCACGCCAGCGAGGCGTTTCGCCCAGTCCGCGGTGCGACGCGCTCGCCTTCTGCTTGATGCCGGGCGCGAACCCGATGCCATCGCAGATCTTCAACGCCATCACATAACTAGCCAGGAAGCTTCACTGGCCCTCGCCGATATACACACGAAGAACGGCGACCCGCAAAAGGCTATCGATGCACTCGAACTTCCCGCTCAGCGACTTCAGCAGTCTGCAGTGCGACGCGCCCGTCTTCTGCTTGATGCCGGGCGCGAACCCGATGCCATCGCAGATCTTCAACGCCATCACATAACTAGCCAGGAAGCTTCACTGGCCCTCGCCGATATACACACGAAGAACGGCGACCCGCAAAAGGCTATCGACGCACTCGAACTTCCCGCTCAACGGCTTCAGCAGTCAGCAGTGCGACGCGCCGATTTGCTCTCCGACATGGCCCGTTACGAAGAGGCTCGGCAAACTGTGGAACCACACATCGAGCGGGACGTCGAGGCACTTATGAGATGGGTGACCGCTGAGCTTCAGCTTGGCGAACTTGCGGTTGCCATTCACGGGTTAAGAAAATCTCGCGGTTCTCGAAAGTCCATGCTTTGGCGCCAGGTTCGAACCGCAGAGAATGTTCTGTTTATGGCTCAAGCCGCAACGAGCGCCGGTTTCGCGCTGGAAGTAGCGGGGGTCGCGTCAGCAATCTGGACCGAGAATTCTGAACGGCGAAGGATTGTGGTGTTGTGTTCTGAGCGCTTGTGGGAGTGGGTCGCACGACCGGAAACTATGACAATCGCACTGCAACCTATGTGCGCAGCCTCACTTCTTGAGGTGGTTTGTGTGCTGACTCCCCTTGTCCAGTTGGACCCTCTGAATGCTGATCGGCTGCGCCGAAGGGTATTCGACAAGCTCTGCGACGAAGTCCAGGGATCGATTACGGTCTTCGACGCTGCTCGTTATCTGGCCCCCAGATCTGAGCTGCTACAGATTGTTCTGGACGAAACCATTACTCCAGTCGGATAAGTCGTTGATCAGGGGCCACAAGTGGCACCCTTTCTACAGCTCCAATGGCGCGGGAAGCACACGAACTCAGTCGTCCTCCTCGTTAATGCGGACCCTTCCGTCACTTCGGTGGAGTGCGTCACTGTCAAAGCTCTTGACGACTACTGGTTCGTCGCTGCCGAACGGTGCGAGGCGGCGGGCACCGTCGTCGCATTTGGTCCAGACTCCACCGTCGGATCGGGCCTCGGTGCGGTCGGCCACTTGGTCTTCACGTGAGGTGCACGGCGGATACGCGACGGCGATGATCGCCCCCGCGGCCGAGGTGTCCGCTGCACCCAAGCAGTGGATCCCTCAACATGCCGCAGATCTTTTGCGGCATGACTGCGGCGGCGAATGCTGGCGTGGATGGGCGGGCCCCGGCGACACCGTTCTGCCGCACGGGGCGTTGGGCGCGGTCGGTGTCGCGTTGCGCAGCTGGAGCGTCGACCGGAGATCCGGGTGGTCGAGACGACCGGCAACGCGAGCGCCAGGACCGTGGCTCCGTTTCTGTGGGGTGCCCGTCCGCTGTGGCACCGGACTGCTCAACCGGGTTCTCACAGAGGGTCCGGTCGACGCCGTGGGCGATAATGAGGCGGTCGAGGTCTCGGTCGCGCTGGTCGCCGATCGTCGCGCATCGTCGCGCATCGTCACCATAGCGGCGCCCGCACGTGACGCGGCCGAGGGGTTCGCAGCGTGGCCGGGACCAAGCCCGACAGCAACGTCTACCGGGACGGCAACCGTGCCGAGCCCATCGACCTTGCGTCGGCGGGCCAGTTCGTGGCGCCGAGCGAGCACTTTTCCGCCGTCGCGGCGGTCTCGGTGCTCGAGCTGGTGGCGGTCACACAGGCGACAAGGTGGCCCCGTCGACCCAGGTGGCGCCGACAGCTGTTTCACGCACATTTACACGGGCAGGACGGAATGGAAGCGGATTACCGACGAGGCTAAACACGCGACGCGACCTCCGTGGCAATCAGCGCACACTCGATGACACGGTTCCGCACCATCGGCGGCTCTCCGTCACACACAACGCACGTTTCACACCGCCGACAATGCGGAAAGCCAGTTCCGATGGCGCTTTCCACCCAGTCAGCCCGTCCTGCCCCGGTATTTGCGGACCGGGCGGCCCGCACGGCCGTACTGCAGACGCACCTCGAGAACGCCGGATTCCAGGTAGTGCTCGAGGTAGCGGCGTGCGCTGACCCGGGAGATGCCCACGGCCTCGGCGCACTCGGTGGCCGAGAACTCCGCTCCGCCGGCGACGGCGTCGAGGATGAGGGTTCCGGTCTCCGGGGACAGTCCCTTGGGGAAGCGCTCGGCCGTCTCGCCCGGGCTTGTCGGGGATCCGGCGCCGAACAGCGAGTCGACGAGACTCTGATCGGCCTCGCCGCTGCGCAACGCCGAGAACCGGGTCGCGAACGCCTCGAGCTTGTCGCGCAGCTGCGGGTACTCGAACGGCTTGATGAGGTAGTCGGCCGCACCGCCGCTCAGTGCGTCGGCGACCGTGTCGACCTCGCGTGCGGCGGTGATCATGATGACGCCGACCGGATCCTTCGCCGCACGCAACTCACGGAGGACGTCGAGACCTGAGGCGTCGGGGAGATGGACGTCGAGCAGGATCAGATCCGGACGCAGCGTGGCAACGCTCGCGCGTGCCTCGGCGGCCGAGTGCGCGACGCCGACGGCGTGGAATCCGTCGGTGGCCTCGACGAATCGACGGTGGATGTCGGCCACCATGAAGTCGTCGTCGACCACCAGCACTGTGGGCACTGCTTCCTCCTACTCGTGTCGTGGGCGGTCGTCAGCCGAGCGGCATGCGAACGCGGAATCGTGCGCCACCGGATTCGGCGTCGTCGATGGTGGCCGTGCCACCGTGTTGAGCGCTGACCAGACGCACGAGCGCCAGACCGATCCCCCGCCCGCCCGGGGTGTCGGCCTTCGAGGTCACCCCCCGCGAGAAGATCAACTCACGTTTCTCGGGCGGTACACCGGGGCCGGAGTCGACGACCTCGACGCAGAGATCGGGGACGTCCGAGGTCGAATCGTCGCGCACGAGGACGGTGATCGATCGCGAGCCGTGGTCGCGGGACACATCGAGCGCGTTGTCCACGAGGTTGCCGACGACGGTGATCACGTCGGTCGACAGCGCGGGGTCGAGGGCTCGCAGCCGCGACGACGGGTCGAGCGTCAGACGGACGCCGGTCTCGGCCGCCAGCGACGTCTTGGCGATCAGCAACGCGGCGACGGCCGGGTCTCCGATGTGCGCGGTGATGGACTCGCTGATCTCCGCGCGTCGCCGCGTCAGGGTCCCCACGAAGGTGGTGACGTCGTCGTAGGCGCCCAGTTGTGCGAGGCCGGAGATGGTGTGGAGTTGGTTGGCGAACTCGTGTGTCTGGGCCCGGAGGGTGTCGGTCACACTCTTGTGCGAGGTCAGCTGGCTCTGCATGGACGCGAGTTCGGTGCTGTCACGCATGGTGGTCACCGACCCGATGTGTTGACCCCGACTCTCGGCTCGTCTGCTGGTCGCGCTGCGGCGGTTCAACGCCAGCACCCGCGTGGACGTCGTCACGATGACGTCCTCCACATCGCCCGGTGACAGCAGGATCTCGCGGACACCGGCGTCCATGCCCGATTCGGCCACCGGCGTGCCCACCACGTCGGGCTCGAGGTGGAGCAGGGCGCGGGCACTGTCGTTGATCATCGTGATGCGTCCGTCGTTGCCGACTGCGATGACGCCTTCGGCAATGCTGTGCAACAACGCCTCTCGGTGGTCGGCGAGGCCGGCGATCTCCGCGGTCTCCATTCCCAGGGTGTGTCGTCGGATGCGACGGGAGAGCAGCCACGACCCGACCGCCCCGACACCCGCGCCGATACCCAGGTAGATCAGCAGGCGAGCGCCCGCGTCGGACAACAGCATCCACGTCGACGGGTAGTTCTCCGAGACGGTCACCACCGCCAGGACCCGCCCGTCGGTGTCGAGGATCGGGACGTGACCGGCGATGGATCGTCGGCCGTCGATGTCGACGTCGCCGGACCACCCCCGCCCGCCCAGGACGTCGCTGTCACCGAGGTCGGCGTCACCCCGCACCCTCGTCGGATCGGTGGAGACCATAACCCTGCCGTTCGGGGACACGATCTCGGCCACCGTGGCACCCGACAACGCGACCGCCCGGTCCACGTCGGGAGCGAGCACCTGCGCGACCTGCGGGGCGGCCAACTGCTCACGGACGATCGGCGTCGAGGCGAGGCTCTCGGCGACCGACAGCATGCGCCCGCCCGCGATGTCGCGGAACTCCTTGGTCGACTGGTGTATGGAGACCGCGGCGACCGCGCCGAGGACCACGGCGACCACCAGCAGCTGCAGCACGAGGAACTGGCCCGCCAGGGAGCGACCTCGGCGGCCGGGACGTCCCGGACCTCGCCGCGGACGGACATTCGGTCGCGACCACAAAGAACACTACTTTCGTTGGGTCCGAAAAGGTGACGTGGCTCACCTTTGGCTTCATGCTTGGCCTCGATCACAGTCTCACATCATCAACACGAATCGAGGACCGATGCGCAAACGGCTGGGCGCCATCCTGGCGCTGCTGCTGCTCGTCGCGGCGTGCGGCGTCACCCGCGGCGACGACGGCGAGGGCTTGCACCGCATCCGCATGATGGTGCCCAACAGCCCCGGCGGCGGGTACGACCTCACCGCCCGCACCGCGGTGAAGGTGATGGAGGACAAGGACATCACCGGACGCGTCGAGGTGTTCAACGTCATCGGGGCGGGCGGCACCGTGGCGATGGCGCGGTTGATGAACGAGTCCGGCAACGACGATCTCATGATGATGATGGGTCTCGGGGTCGTCGGCGCCGGCTACACCAACGGCTCCACGGCGCGCGTGTCGAACGCGACGCCACTGGCGAAGATGGTCGAAGAGCCCGAAGGCATTCTGGTACCTGCGGATTCACCGTTCAAGACCGTCGACGACCTTGTGCGGGCATGGCGCGCCAACCCGTCGTCGGTGTCGATCGGCGGCGGTTCGTCACCCGGCGGACCCGACCACCTTTTCCCGATGGAGACCGCCGAGGCGGTGGGGATCGATCCCACGAAGGTCAACTACATCTCCTACGACGGCGGCGGCGATCTGCTGACGGCCCTGTTGGGCAACAAGATCGCGGCCGGCACCTCCGGTCTGGGCGAGTACGTCGACCAGATCGAGGCAGGCCAGGTGCGCGTCCTCGCGGTCTCCGGATCCGAGCGGGTGGCCGACGTCGATGCACCCACGCTGCGCGAGGCGGGAATCGACCTCGAGTTCACCAACTGGCGCGGCGTGCTCGCGCCGCCCGGGCTGTCCGACGCCGCACGCGACGAGATGGTCGCCGCACTGACGGAGCTGCACGGGACCGACGAATGGAGAGAAGCGTTGAGCAAGAACGGCTGGACGGACGCGTTCGAGACGGGCGAACCCTTCGCGCAGTTCCTGCGTGAGCAGGATCAGCGGGTCGAGTCCACGCTGACCGAGTTGGGGTTGGTATGACCGCCACACTGAACCGTCCCGAGGGTCCGGAGGAGACCGAGTCCGAACGTCCCGACTGGGCACAGCTCGTCGTGTGCGCCGTGATGGTCGTGGTCGGGGTGTTCCTGATCGTCGACGCCATGTCGTTGACGGCCGAGTTCGCGAAAGTCGACCCCGTCGGTCCGAAGCTCTTCCCGCTCGTCATCGGGATCGGTCTCCTGGTCTGCTCGGTGCTTCTGGCCATCGCGACGTGGCGGGGCAGTCGGGGGACGCCCGATGACGGCGAGGACATCGACACCTCCGCTCCCGCGGACTGGAAGACGGTCGGGCTGCTGGTTCTCCTGTTCATCGCGACCATCGCCCTGGTCGACGTGCTCGGTTGGGTGATCGTGGGCGCCGGCCTGTTCGGCGGCGCGGCGACCATCCTCGGCAACCGGCACTGGGTCCGCAATCTCGCGATCGGTCTCGCGCTGTCGCTGATCAGTTTCTATGCGTTCTACGTCGGACTCGGGATCCCGTTGTCCGCAGGCATTCTGGACGGGATCCTCTGATGGACAACCTCAATTGGCTGATGAACGGTTTCGCCGAGGCGGCGACACCGATGAACTTGCTCTATGCGTGCATCGGCGTCCTGCTGGGCACCGCGGTCGGGGTCCTGCCCGGCATCGGGCCGGCCATGACCGTCGCGCTCCTTCTCCCGATCACCTACAACGTCAGCCCCAGTGCGGCATTCATCATGTTCGCCGGTATCTACTACGGCGGTATGTACGGCGGGTCGACGACCTCGATCCTGCTGAACACCCCGGGTGAGTCGTCGTCGGTCATCACCGCCATCGAGGGCAACAAGATGGCCAGGGCGGGGCGCGCCGCGCAGGCCCTTGCCACCGCCGCGATCGGATCGTTCGTCGCCGGATCCATCGGCACCGTGTTGCTGGTGCTCTTCGCGCCGATCGTCTCGAAGTTCGCGGTGTCCCTCGGCGCCCCGTCCTATCTGGCCATCATGCTGTTGGCATTGGTCGCGGTCACCGCCGTTCTCGGCAGTTCCAAACTGCGCGGATGCATCTCGCTGCTGCTGGGCCTGGCGATAGGGCTGGTCGGGATCGACTTCCTGACCGGACAGCCGCGCGCCACCTTCGGTATCGCCCAGCTGTCCGACGGCATCGACATCGTCGTGATCGCCGTCGCGGTGTTCGCCCTCGGTGAGGCTCTCTGGGTCGCTGCGCACCTGCGGCGCAAGCCCGCCGAGGTCATCCCCGTCGGGCGGCCGTGGATGGGCAAGAGTGATTGGAAGCGTTCCTGGAAGCCGTGGTTGCGCGGTACCGCATTCGGCTTCCCGTTCGGAGCGCTTCCCGCCGGCGGCGCCGAGCTACCGACCTTCCTCTCCTACATCACCGAGAAGAAGCTCACCAAGCACCCGGAGGAGTTCGGCAAGGGCGCCATCGAGGGTGTCGCCGGTCCGGAGGCGGCCAACAATGCCTCGGCTGCAGGCACTCTCGTACCGATGCTCTCGCTGGGTCTGCCGACCAACGCGACCGCAGCGGTCATGCTCACCGCGTTCGTCTCCTACGGCATCCAGCCCGGACCGACACTGTTCGACAAGGAACCGCTGCTGGTCTGGACGTTGATCGCCAGCCTTTTCATCGGCAACTTCCTGCTGCTCGCACTCAACCTGCCACTCGCGCCGCTGTGGGCGAAGCTACTGCGGACACCGCGGCCCTACCTCTACGCAGGCATCCTGTTCTTCGCCGTCCTGGGTGCGTATGCGGTGAACCTGCAGTGGCTCGATCTCGCGCTGCTGCTGGTCTTCGGACTCATGGGGCTGTTGATGCGTCGATTCGGACTCCCGGTGTTGCCGTTGATCATCGGCGTCATCCTCGGGCCACGCATCGAACGCCAGCTACGCCAGACCCTGCAGCTCAACGAGGGTGACTGGAGCGGCATCTTCACCGAACCGATCGCCGTCGTCGTGTACGTCATCATCGTGTCGTTGCTCGTGTTCCCGCTGATCGCCCGCTTCTTCGGCCATCGGACCGCCCTCACCACCGACACCACCCCCGCCCGTGAGAAGGAGAACGCATGATCGTCGTCGGCTACACCCCGGATGTGTACGGTCGGGCAGCCCTCGAGCACGCCATCACCGAGTCGCGGGTACGCGACACCGCCGTCACCGTGCTCAACGCGACCAAGGGGGACGCGTTGGCCGACCCCCGCTTCGCCGACTCGACCGACGTCGGCAACCTCGAGGAGATCCTCGGGGCGTCGGGCATCAGCTTCGTCGTCGAGCAGGACGTCTCGGTCGACCCGGTCGACGCCCTCCTCGACGCGATGGACCGTGACGACGCCGAACTCCTGGTCATCGGCATCCGCCACCGGTCCCCGGTCGGGAAGTTGCTCATGGGCAGTACCGCTCAGCGGTTGCTCCTCGCGTGCCCCAAGCCGGTTCTCGCGGTGAAACCCGCACTGGTGCAGTAGTTCCATTCACCGCCGACGGCAGATGCCGTGCACCCCGGTCGGGTGCACGGCATCTGTCGTTCGTATCGGTCGGCGCGGAGCCGATCAGTTGGGCGCGTTGAACCGGTCGTAGAAGAAGTTGTAGACCGGCACCGTGCTGAACACGTACGGCAGCGCGTGGTTCACGGCCAGCGAGGGGAAGATCGGCGGCGTGCCGTCGTTGATGACCCGCACGTTCGCCCCCTGTGCACGCCAACTCCGCACCATCTCCAGCACCTGTCCGTGCGGGATGATGTCGTCGTTGATCCCGGTGTCCACCAGAACCGGCGCGTTGGGCTTCGACTTCCCGATGAGCTGTTCGGCCAGTGCCTTCTGGATCTGCGGGTACTTCTGGGAGATCTCGAACAGCGACTTTCGCGACGTCGTCCACTCACTGGTGCGGTGGAAGCCGTACCGGAACGCGGTGTCACCGATGCAGGAGGTCGCCAGCTTCTTCAGGGCGGCCTTGCCCGCGGGGCTCGCCTCTTTCTGGATCAACGGGCCCAGCTCGGGGTATCTCGCCACCAACCCGTTCACCGTGTAGCCGATGACGCCGGTGATGGACGAGCCGTCGACTGCCTTTAACACCTTCTGCAGGTCTGCCGGAGGCGCGCCCGCGTAGGTCGCCTTGATGTTCAGCTCGGGCGCGTACGACGACGCCATCTCGGCCGCCGACGCCGTGGCACCGCCGCCCTGGGAGTAACCCCAGAAGCCCACCGGTGAATCGGCGGGCAGCTTGCCGTAGTTCAGCGCCGCGCGGGCGCCGTCGAGGACGGCGTGTCCCTCCTCGATGCGGTTGACGTAGGTGTGCACGCCGGGGGTTCCGAGGCCGATGTAGTCGGTCATGAGGACCCGGTAGCCCTGGTAGAGAAGCAGATTGGCGAACAGCGATTCGTAGTTCGAGCCCAGCGTCAGGTTCTTCGTGTCCACTGAGACCGGGAAGCCGACCAGCTTCGACGGCGCGCACTGGTCGCCCTGGCCGATGGTGCCCGGAGCCATGACGATGGTCGGCCGGGCGCCCCTGCCGCGCCACGGCGCGAACGGCTCGATGTAGGTGCCGGTGACCGCTGCGGGTGTGCCGTCCTGGAGCTTGGAGGTGTACATGACCGTCGTTCCCTTACCCGGGAACGGGCGCGGATCCGCGGGGATCTGCAGGAAGATCGGTGTCGATCTCGACTTGATGATCGACCCGGGTGCGGTGTCGAAGTTGGCAGGTGGCGTGTAGAAGCTCGTCGCTGCCGATGCCGTCGGAACGGTAACGGAAGTCAGGGTCCCCGACCCGATGACACAAGCGACGGCGACCGCGATCGCGCGCAAATGTGATTTCACGCACTCACCATATGACACACGTTCCTTTCTGGACAGACGACCCGGTGACTGTCCAGATCAATCGGGAAGTTTCGGGACCTCCATGCCCTCGCTGCGGTTGAGCAGCACCGCGCGCGTCAGGACAGACGCCCCGAAGCGGTTGCGGAGATCGTCCATCGCGTCGTCGAGCGCGGCGGTGTCCATGGTGACCGCGCCGCCGCTGCTCTCCTCGCGGAACGACCCCGCCGCGGTGTCGCCGAACGGCAGCGCCAGCTGGATCGCGTCGTCGTTGTCGAGGTTGGTCAGCGACAATCCGATCAGCGTGCAACCGCGGTCGGTCAGCTGCGGCATCGCGTCGGACAGCAGGCGGCGAGCGGCCAGCAGGATCACCTCGGTGGACGCCGTGGCCTCGGACAGCGTGTGCGAGCGCGACGCACGGGTGAAGTCGTCGAAGCGCAGACGGAGAACCACCGTTCGACAGACACGATTCGCGGTGCGCAGACGTTTACCCAGCCGGTCGGTGATGGCGACGATCGACGCCTCGATGTCGGCCTCGGTCTTGGGGCGGCGGCCCAGGGCGCGCTGGGAACCGATCGACCGTCGACGGCGTCCGACGTGGACCGGCCGGGGGTCGCGGGCCATGCTGAGGGCGAACAGGTGGCGCCCGGCCGCCGGCCCCAACAGCGCGGTCATCATCGACTCACCGAGGTCGGCGATGTCTCCGACGGTGTGGATGCCACTGCCGTGGAGCTTTGCCGAGGTCACCTTGCCCACGCCCCAGAGCCGCTCGACCGGCAGCGGGTGGAGGAACTCGATCTCGCCGTCCGGCGGGACGACCAGCAGGCCGTCCGGCTTGCCGACCGCGCTGGCGACCTTCGCGAGGAACTTGGTGCGGGCGACACCGACCGTGATGGCGAGCCCGACGTCGCTGTGTATCCGGGCCCGTAGGCGGGTGGCGATCTCGACGGGTGATCCGGCGATGCGTCGCAGGCCACCGACGTCGAGGAACGCCTCGTCGATGGAGATGCCCTCGACCAGCGGAGTGGTGTCGCGGAAAATCTCGAACACCGCGCGGCTCGCCTCGGTGTAGGCCTCGAACCGGGGAGGCACGACGATCGCCTGCGGACAGAGCCGGCGCGCCTCCTGCTCGCCGATCGCCGTGCGGATGCCGAACGCCTTGGCCTCGTAGCTGGCCGCCAAGACCACGCCACCACCGACGATCACCGGTCGCCCGCGCAGGGACGGGTTGTCGCGCTGCTCTACCGATGCGTAGAACGCGTCGAGATCGGCGTGGAGGATCGTGGCGTCACCTGGGGGCCGCTCCGAACCACGATCCTGCACGAACACATGTTCGCATCTGGCCCCGACAACCCGAGCCCGATCAGGCCGGTGACGAACCCCCGCGATGGTCGGCGGCGGCAGCCCGTCTACGAGCCAGCACGCCGAGCCACTGCTCGAAGAGCGCAGCCTCGGCGGGGCTCAGGTCCTCGTTGCCGTGCGACAACAGTGCCCGCAGCGCGATCGCGTGGCGGGCCACATCGTCGGCAGTGCGATCAGTAGCCCGGTCGGAGGCGTCGACGGTGACCGCACCCAGGACGGCGTCTCGGGTGTTCGCCGACAACGATTGCGCCGCGGGAAGAGTCGCCGGATCTGTGGTGATGAGTGTCATCGCGACGCCGATGCCGGTCGCATAGATCATCGCGGCCGCCGTGTCGACGGGCAGCGCCAGGCGACCCGCAGCGGCGGCCCGCTCGACTATCCGGCGCAGCACCTCGTAGACCTGGGTGGACTCATCCCCGCCCGGGCCGAGTCGCCGCTCGCCGTACATCAGCGTGTAGATGGCGGGGTTCGCCTGTGCGAACTCGATGTGCAGATCCCACCCGGCCCGTAATTCCCCGACGGGGTCGGTTCCGTGTTCATGCCGGGTGTTGGCGGTCAGGAAGCGCTGGAATCCGTCCGCGGCGACCGTCTGCAACAGCGATCGCATGTCACCGAAGTGGCGATAGATGGTCTGGGCCTGCACGTTCGCCTCAGCGCTGACCGCTCGCGTGGTCACCGCGTCGCGGCCACCGTCGGCGAGCAGACCCGTGGCGGCGTCGAGGATTCGATCCCGTGGCGAGCGGGGCACGTCGCGACTCATGTGAGCAACGATAACAGCTGTGTCACATCGTTGATGTGTTATCGTTGATGCATACTCAACGTGAGCATCGATCACATAATGGAGGATTCCATGCCCGACCCCACCATCACCCTGATCACCGGAGCCAACCGAGGAATCGGTCGCGCACTGGCGGCCCAGCTCGCCGATCGTGGCCACACCGTCGTCGCCGCCGCGCGCACCGAGGAGGCGGCTCGATCCGCGGCCTCCGAGTTGGTCGACGCCGGATCGGCCCGATCGATCGTCCCGCTCGTTCTCGACGTCACCGATCCCGACTCCGTCCGCGCGGCCGCCGAGAACGTCGACTCCGATCTCGGTCGAGTCGACGTCTTGGTCAACAACGCGGCCATTCATTTCGACGCCTGGCAGAGCGCGGTCGACGCCGACCTCGACGTCGTCACCGCAGCCCTGAACACCAATCTCATCGGCACCTGGCGCGTCACGCAGGCTTTCTTGCCGCTTCTCCGAAAGGGTCACTCGGCGCGCATCGTCAACGTGTCCTCCGAGCAGGCGTCGCTGACACGGATGGGTGCCGGCGTGCCCGCCTACCGGACGTCCAAGGTCGCCCTCAACGGACTGACCCGGATGCTCGCCGCAGAACTGGCCGATGCCGGCATCACCGTCGACGTCGCGTCACCGGGGTGGACCGCGACCGACATGGGTGGTGAGGGAGGACGTCCGGTTCCCGACGGGGCCGAGAGCATCCGTCGGGTGATCGAACTACCCGCCGGCACCGGCACCGGCCGGTTCTTCCAGGACGGCGCCGAACTGCCGTGGTGACCGACCCCGCAATCCACAACCGCACCACCAGAACGGACACCACGATGACCCCCTCGATCGACGACCTCGTCACCACGTTCTATCGCGCGTTCTCCGGCGACACCGATCTGCTCGAGACCGTGGTCACGCCGGACTGGGAGGACATCCCGCTCGCGCCCGGCCAGGGCCCCGGACCCCAGGGGGCCGTGCCGATCATCAGCGGACTGTCCCAGGCGGTCAGCGAACTCGAGATCGTCGTCCTCGACGTGGTCGACGGCCGCGGATCGGATGGCAACGGCACCATTGCGACGCGCTGCGAGATCCGCGGCGTGCACACGGGTGAGCTCATGGGCGCCCCGGGAACGGGCCGCGAGATCGCCGTCGCCCTGCACGAGTTCCACGAGATCGCCGACGGCAGGATCCGCAGAACCTGGCATCTGGAGGACTGGTTCGGTTTCATTCGCCGAGCTCAGGACGTCGTCGCGCCATAACCCTGTCCGCAGGCCCTCACACCGTGTATTCGTGGACACATGACCACCCCCGTACGCATCGGTGTCCAGATCCAGCCCCAGCACTCGCCCGAGTACTCACACATGCGTGACGCACTACGTCGCGCGGAGGACATGGGTGTCGACGTCGCCTTCAACTGGGATCACTTCTTCCCGCTCTACGGCGACCCCGACGGCGCGCACTACGAGTGCTGGACGATGCTCGGCGCCTGGGCGGAGCAGACCTCGCGCATCGAGATCGGCGCGCTGGTCACGTGCAACTCCTACCGGAACCCGGAGTTGCTGGCCGACATGGCCCGCACCGTCGACAACATCTCCGACGGCCGACTGATCCTGGGCATCGGGTCGGGCTGGAAGGAAAAGGATTACGACGAGTACGGCTATGACTTCGGTACCGCAGGCAGTCGCCTCGACGATCTCGCCGCGGCGCTCCCGCGCATCCGCGCCCGATTGGGGAAGCTGAACCCCGCCCCCACCCGCGAGATCCCGATCCTGATCGGCGGTCAGGGTGAGAAGAAGACGTTGAAGTTGGTGGCGCAGCACGCACACATCTGGCACGGCTTCGTCGACCCCGAGAGCTACGCCCACAAGAGCGCAGTGCTCGCCGAACACTGCGCGGCCGTCGGGCGAGACCCGAGCGAGATCCAGCACTCGGCCGGTGTCGAGCTAAACGGTGGCGTGAGCCGTGGCGAGGGGGTCAAGGAGCTCGTGGCCAAGGCCGACGAACTGCACGCCGCCGGGATCACCCTGTTCACCGTCGGCGTGAACGGTCCCGACTACGACCTGTCGGTGGCCGAAGAACTCTGCCGCTGGCGCGACTCGATCTCCTGAGCGCCTCCCGCGACGTCACGATCATCACACCCCGCAGGCGCTCGCCGAAGAGCAGACTGGATTCATGTCCGGAATACTGTTCTTCGACGGCGACTGCGGAATGTGCACCCGCGCCAAGGATCTGCTGCTGCGGATGAACCGCACCGGCGCCGTGCGCACCGAACCCATGCAGCGCCCCGGCACCGCGGAACGGGTCGGTGCGCCGGCGGATACGTTCATGGACTCGGTCTGGTGGCTCGACGACGACGGCACGGTCTACTCCGCGGCACATGCCGCCAATGCCGCGGTCGCCGCCGGACTCGGAACCCGTATCCCGTTGGCGATCTACCGACTCCCCGGTGTCCACCAGGTCCAGGAACTCACCTACCGCTGGGTCGCGGGCCATCGCCAGTACTTCCCCGGCACCACCCCGCACTGCACATCTGCACCGGGCGACTGCGCGCGCTGAACAACACCGCGGGCATCAGGCGGCGGAGACCTCGTCGGCGCCGAGCGCGAAGTCCCAGTGGCCGACCCCGTTGTTGGCCAGCCCCACGGTGACCAGGCCCATCCCCTCGAGCCAGTGCGCCATCGTCAGCCCGCCGACGTCGAGCGGTCGCAGTCCGAGACCGGCCACGAATCCCGACACCTCGGTCTTGGCCTGCTGGTCGTCGCCGGCGATGAACACGTCGGGCCTCCCCTTCTCCAACACGTTGCGAAAGATGGTGTTGAACGCCTTGATCACGCGTGCGCCCGCAGGAGCCACCTCGGCGACCTTCTGCGCGATCGAGGTCTCCTCGCCGTGTGCCAGTGCGTCGAACGAGGCGTTGAACGGGTTGCTGATGTCGACGATGATCTTGTCGGCGAGAGCGTCTGCGTACTCGACAACGACCGGGGCCACACCGTCGTGCAACAGGGCCGTGATCACGATGTCGCCGGCGGGGACGGCACCCCATGTGCCCACGGAGGCACCTCCGCCCAGGACTGTCGCCAGCTGTTCGGCTCTGGACCGATCACGTCCCATCACCTCGACCGTGTCGCCCGCGGCCACCGCGCGTGTGCCGATGGTGCGGGCCATGTTTCCCGTGCCGAGAAGGGTGATGCTGCTCATGAGGTTCTCTTTTCCGTGTTCGGGGAGTGCGTTGTCCGGTTCGCATCGATTGCGCACGAGCGGATTTGGTCGATGCGATCAGAGGGCGGTGGTGCCGCCGTCGGCGAGGAGTTCCAGCCCGTTGACGTAGCTCGAGTCATCGGAGGCCAGGAACAGGGCGACCGTGGCGATCTCCTCGGGGCGGCCCATCTCCCCGCGAGGGATGAGCGCCTCGAAGGCGTTCTTGGTCGCCTCGTCGAACAGTTCCTCCTGTTTGGCCGTGGCGACCTGCCCGGGGGTCAGAACATTCACCCGAATCCTGCGGTCGCGCAGTTCGTTCAGCCAAACGCGAGCCCAGGCCTGCTGCACCGCCTTGCTTCCCGCGTAGAGACTCCAGCCTGGAAAGGCACTGAGGGATGCGCTGGACCCGGTCATGAAGATCGACCCGTTGTCGTTGATCAGCGGTAATGCCTTCTGCACGGTGAACAGGGTGCCGCGCGCGTTCAGGGAGAACGCCCGATCGAACTGCTCCTCCGTGATCTCTCCGAGGACGGCGGCCTCCCCCATACCGGCGCTGGCCCACAGCACGTCGATGGAACCCTTCTCCCTCCTGACCGTGTCGTACAGGCGATCCAGGTCGGCCAGATCCGACGCGTCGCCCTGAACTGCGGTGACGTTGCGGCCGATGAGGTCGACGGCGGCGTCCAGCGACTCCTGCCGTCGAGCCTGGATGAAGACGTACGCGCCTTCGTCGACGAACAGTTTGGCGCCCGCCAGGGCCATTCCGGTTGATGCGCCCGTGATCACCGCAACCTTGCCATCGAGCTTTCCCACGATCTCTCCCTTGATTTGATGCTCTCCACCCGGCGCCCGCTTTGGTACCGGTCTGTGTACTTAAGCTAGCGGCGATCGCCGTCGCCCGCAAGCTACATACACCGATCGTTACCGGAGGCGTATGCTGCCGGTATGACGGAGTTGGAGAAGGGCCCACTGGGCCAACGACGCGGGCGGGGGGCACGGGAGCGCATTCTCAACGCGTCGAAGCAACTGTTCCGCGAGCAGGGCGTCAACCGCACGGGCGTTGATCAACTCTGTGCGGTGGCCCAGGTGTCCAAACGCACTGCGTACCAGCACTTCACCAACAAGGACGAACTGATCGCCGAGTACCTGCGCCAGTTCGATCCGGACGTCATGTCCGGGGTGTTCGACCGCGACGACCTCTCGCCCCGCGAGCGTCTCCTGGCCGCATTCGAGGTTTCGGCGTCCGCGCCGCTGTGCCCCTACATCGGGGCCGCAGTGGAACTCCACGATCCGAAACATCCTGCGTCGCAATACGCGCGCGACTACAAGATCGCCGTCGCCGCGCGGCTCACGGACGCGGCTCGCGAGGCCGGGGCCACCGACCCCGAACAACTCGGCGAACAACTGGCGCTGTTGCTCGACGGCGCCGCCGCCCGTACTCGCGTCATCAACAGTGGGTCCTTTCCGACCGCGGCGGCCATCGCCGCCGTACTCGTCGACAGCGCGATTCCGGCCTCCCGCCGATAACCCGTCGACCGCTCGTCGTCGACGGAGCCGGCAGGACGGTGGATCGGTGCTCGGCTACCGACCGCCGCCGTGTTGCTCGATCGCGCGACCGACCCGGTAGAGGCTCGGTTCATCGAAGTGCCGGCCGACGATCTGCAGGCCTACGGGCAGTCCGTCCACGGTTCCGCACGGCACACTCAACGCAGGATGATGAGTGATGTTGAACGGGCAGGCATTCGCCGACATCTCGATTGCCGCCTGCATTGATGCCATGGGCCCGGCAGCTGGGTCGGGCAGTGGTTGTGCCGTCTGGGGCGTCGTCGGCATCACCAGCACGTCGAACCGGCTCAAGGCCTCGTCGTAGGCGGCCCTCAGAACCCGGGTCTTGTTGACTGCTCTTGCGTAGTGGAGGCGACCGCTCTTGGCGTTGACGTAGTGTCCCACCATCGTGAACAGCGCCACGTTGGCCGGCCGACCGCCGACACGGTCGAGTCGGTCGAACAGATGCCCCATCATGTCCGTCGGGTAGTGGTCGTCCCGTCCGAATGCGAAACCCTGATTACGAGAGACGGTTTCGGCCATTCCCTCGATCGCTATCGCCGTCCACAGGGCCGGACCCACACTGTGCAACGGGATCGACACGTCCTCGACCACTGCGCCGGCAGCGCGCAATGAACGGGCCGCCGAGCGCACCGATGTGGTGACGGCGGCCTCTGCGTCGGGGCTGTCGAATCCCTCGGTCACCACCCCGACACGCATTCCGCGTACCCCGGCCTCAACCGCGGCCTCGTAGTTCTCGATGCGCACGTCGCGCTGGCGGGGGTCGATACCGTCGGGGCCGGCCAGAACCGCGAGCAGCCGGGCGTTGTCGGTGACCGTGCGCGCCATCGGGCCCACGTGGTCCAGCATCCCCTCCAGCGGCGCGATTCCGGTGTACGGCACCAGGCCATACGTCGGTTTCAGTCCGACGACGCCGGACCAGGACGCCGGCATCCGAATGGAGCCCGCCTGATCAGCCCCCAACGCCATGTCGGCATCACCGGTCACCAGCACGACGGCGCTGCCGCTCGACGATCCACCCGCCGAGACACCGATCCGGTGTGGGTTGTGTACGGGCCCACCGTGGGAGGTATGACTCCCGCCGGACATGCAGAAGTACTCGTTGGTCGTCTTGCCGACGATCTCCGCGCCCGCTCGCAAGGCTCGTGTCACGACGGTGGCATCGCCGGTCGGGACGAAATCGGCGAGTACGTCGGACCCGTTGGCCATCGGGAGGCCGGCGACCATGATGCTGTCCTTGACCGCGAGCCGGACCCCGGCAAGGGGACCCGATTCGACCTCGGTGATCGATGCCCGCACCTGCCACGCGTGGTGCGGGTCCTCGGTGGCCGACGGCCGTCGACAGGCCACCGGCCCTCGACTGACGAGGACCTCGGGTTCGTCTATCGCGTCGAGTGCCTCGTACACCCCGAGCATGCCTGTGATCATCTGCGTGTATTCCTCAGCTGAATCGGCGAGATCGTCGTAGCCGAGCTCCCGCGCGGTTGCGGCGATCTCGTCCGCGGTGGGCTCGGGGATGGTCATGTGTGGGCTCCTCGAAGATGGGATGACCTGGTCCCGTCGATGATCTGACCCATTGCGGACATTTACGGTCCTAAAAGACTCCCAACCTTCTTTGCCTTCCATTTACCTTGACCATGTGATCCCTTTACCTGGGGTGCGTAGCGTTCGGACGTTCTCGTCCACTTCCACAGCCCTGGGAGACCCACGTGGTTCGCATTCCGCTCACCCTTTTCTCTGCGCCCGCAGGCGCCCGATCACAGACCTGCGGCGCCACGCCCGGCTCGTCCGGGCGCGCCCGGGTGACCTGCCTCTACAAATGCGGTGACGCGTGCAGGCACCAGCCCGGCAACACCAGCGACAACGAGTACTTCGGCGACGTGGTGCGCACAATGGTCTCCCGGCGCTCGATCCTGAGGGGCTCGGCGACCGTCGCCGTGGGGGTGGGCGCCGCCGCTGCGCTTGCCGCATGTGGTGACGACAGCGCGACCACCTCGACGCCGTCGACACCACCGGTCACCGGATCCGGTACGGGCGACGGCATGGCCTTCACCCCCGTCGCGCCCAACACCCAAGATGCCCTGGTGGTCCCGGACGGATACGAGCAGTCCGTCGTCATCCGCTGGGGCGACCCGGTGATGCCCGGAGCACCGGCGTTCGACTTCGCCGCGCAGACCCCGCAGGCCCAGGAGATGCAGTTCGGCTTCAACAACGACTTCGCCGGATTGATCGCCATCGACGGCGAACCGAACAACTTCTACCTCGTGTGCAACCAGGAGTACACGACCGAGGAGTTCATGTTCACCGGTTACAAGAAGCTGGACCCGACCGAGAACCAGGCACGCGTGTCGATGGCCGCACACGGGATCACCGTCGTCGAGGTCACGTCCGAATCCGGTAGCGGAAAGCTGACCCCGCTTGTCGGACAGCGGAACCGACGCATCACCGCGTCGACACCGTTCACCCTCACCGGCCCCGCCGCGGGCAGTGAGTTCGTGAAGACCACGGCCGACCCGGCCGGGACCACCGTGCTCGGCACCATCGCCAACTGCTCGGGCGGACTGACCCCGTGGGGCACGATGCTCTCGGGCGAGGAGAACTACAACAACTACTTCTCCAACGCCGACAAGGTGACCGACCCGGCCGCGAAAGAGGGCCTCGACCGGTACAGCTTCGCCGACGACGCCGACTACCACGTGTGGGGCCGGTACGAATCGCGCTTCGACCTCGCCCGGGATCCCAACGAGGCCAACCGGTTCGGCTACGTCGTGGAGGTGAACCCGCACGACCCGACGTCCACCCCGATCAAGCACTCGTCGCTCGGGCGGCTCAAGCACGAGTCGGCCAACATCTTCGTCACCTCCGACGGAACCGTCGTCGCCTACACCGGTGACGACGAGCGGTTCGAGTACATCTACAAGTTCGTGTCGTCGAAGAAGATCACGCCCGGCAACGGGGCCTCCGCGATGCGCAACAACCTGCGCATCCTCGAGGTCGGCACGCTCTACGTCGCCAGGCTCACCGGCGAGGCGCCGGACCAGATCGACGGCAGCGGAAAGCTTCCGACCGACGGGAAGTTCGCGGGCAAGGGCACCTGGATCCCGCTGCTCACCGTCAACGACGACGGCTCGTCGGAGTCGAAGATCGCCGGGATGACCGCAGCGCAGGTCGCCGTGTTCACCCGCACCGCCGCCGACAAGGCCGGAGCCACCAAGATGGACCGGCCCGAGGACATCGAGCCGCACCCCAAGACCGGCAAGGTCTACTGCGCCTTGACCAACAACACCAAGCGCGGCACCGACGGTGAGGCCGGCGCCGACGAGGCCAATCCGCGCAACGAGAACAAGAACGGTCAGATCATCGAGTTCACCGATGATCACGCCGGCACGGAGTTCACCTGGGAGTTGTTGCTGGTCTGCGGCGACCCGGCCGAGGCCGACACGTATTACGGCGGGTTCGACAAGACGAAGGTCAGCCCGATCTCGTGCCCGGACAACGTGGCGTTCGACCCGCACGGCAACCTGTGGATCTCCACCGACGGCAATGCCCTGAAGAGCAACGACGGATTGTTCGCGGTCGCGCTCGACGGCGAGAACCGCGGCGAGACAAAGCAGTTCCTCACCGTCCCCCGAGGCGCGGAGACCTGTGGGCCGATCATCACCGAGGACCGCGTGATCGTCTGCGTCCAGCACCCGGGCGAGGAGGACGAGTACAGCGCGGACAAGCCGTACTCGAACTGGCCCGACGGCGGGTCGTCACAGCCCCGCCCATCGGTGGTCGCGGTGTGGAAGACCGGCGGCAAGATCGGGGTCTGACCGGCCGATCCGTAGCAGTTCGTGTCGCCTGGCGATACGAACTGCTACGCGGTGCTGCCGACCGTCCCCGGCAACAGGCGATCGACCACGTCGGACAGCGTGACCACGCCGAGGACGTCACCAGTGCCTGCGGACTGCACGACGGCGAGGTGGGTTCTGGTCTCGCGCATGGTCCGGAGCACCGCGTGCACCGGTTCCTGCGCGTCGACGCGCAGCAGCGACCGCATCAGATCCCCGGCGGTGCTGGAGCTCTCGGCAGTGAGGCTGTCACGGACGTGCACGACGCCGACGGTGTTGGCGCCGGCGCGCACCAGCAGCCGCAGGTGGCCGCTGGTCCGGGCGGTCGCCCTGATCTCGGCGATCGACGCACCGACATCGACAGCCGCGATTCTCGCGAGAGTCGCAGATTCGGCGACCATGTCGCCGATGGCGAGGCTCTCGATCTCCAGCGCGCTGGTCAGCCTTCCGTGGTAGCGCTCGTCGAGCGTGCCGACGGTGCCGGAGTGCTCGACCAGGTGTCGTAGCCCCTCGGTGTCCTGGGTGCCGTCGGTCTGGTCGACGGGCTCCACCCCGACGCGACGCAGGCACCAATTGGCCATGTGGTTGAGGCCGACGAGCAGCGGTCGGGTGAGGAACATGAAGCCACGCATGGGGATCGCCAACAGGGTGGCCGAGCGTTCCGGGTGCGCGATGGCCCAGGACTTCGGGGCCATCTCGCCGACCACGAGGTGCAGGAACGTCACGACGATCAGCGCGAGCACGAAGCCGATGACGTCGGCGATCCACAGCGGTGCGCCGAGGCTCTCGAACCGAGGGGTCAGCCAGTAGTGCACCGCAGGCTTGGTCACCGCGCCCAGGGCCAGGGTGCAGACGGTGATGCCCAGCTGCGAGCCCGCGAGGAGCACCGACAGATCCGACGCGCTGCGCAGGGCCGCGCGCGCCGCACGGCTGTTCACCGCGGCGTCCTCGAGTCGGTGGCGGCGGGCTGCGATGAGCGCGAACTCGATGGCCACGAAGAACGCGCTCGCGGCGATCAGTCCCGCGGTGACGAGGACGAGTACCCAGGGATTGCTCATCGTGTCGTCTCCATGTCGGTGGCGGCGTGATCGTCGGAGTCGTTGTGGGCCATGTCGACCCGGACACACACCCGCGCGGGCACCATCCGTTCGACCGCGACGACCGTCACCGTCAGCAGACGCCCGGGTGGGTCGTCGTCGTGGAGAAGATCGGCCGCGTCGGCCTCGAGCGGGATCGCGACGTGGCTCCCCTTCTCGGGGAATCCCCCGGCCGCGTGGATCGTGGCGCCGGCGAGGGTCTCGTAATCCCCCGCGGGAAGGCGGAACCCGATGACCCGCTCGACCTCGTCGATGGGGAGATCCCCCGGCATCGACCACCCCTCGTCGACCGAGCCGGTGACGGCGGCGGCGGTGCCCGCATCGTGTTCGTCGTCGATGTCGCCGACGAGTTCCTCGGCGATGTCCTCGACGGTGACGATCCCCGCGAATCCGCCGTACTCGTCGATGACCAGTGCCATCTCGGCCTTCGCCGTCTCCAACGTCGTCAGGACCGCGGGCAACGGCAGCGTCGTCGGCACCATCACAGCGGGGCGGGCGAAGTCGTCCGCGCTCCCGGAGGGGCGGTCGGCGAGCATGTCGTGCAGTGCGATCACACCGCGCAGGTCGTCGGGACCGTCGCCGATCACCGGGTACCGCGTGTGACCGGAACCCATGACTGCCAGCACCGCCGACACGTCGTCGTCCGCCGAGATCGTGTCGACCCGCGGGCGCGGGATCATGGCGTGCGCCGCGGTACGGCCGGGAAAGTCGAGGATCCGGTCGAGCAACGCCGACAGGTCGGGAGCGAGCTCGCCGGTGGCCCGCGACTCGGCGACGATGTGCGCGAGGTCGCGGGGTGTCGCCGAGTGCTCGACGTCGTGCACGGGCTTGATGCCGAGCACCTTGAGCAGCAGGTTCGACGACTGGTCGAACAGCCAGATCAGCCAGCCGAACAGCGACAGGTACAGCGTGGTGGAACGGGCCAGCCATTTGGCGACCGGCTCGGGTCGGGCGATGGCCAGGTTCTTGGGGAAGAGTTCGCCGAACAGCATCTGCACCAGCGTCGAGAGCACGACCGCGATGATCGTGCCCAACGCGACACCCGTCGCGGCCGCGAACCCCAGACCACCCAGCAGCTCGCCGACGCCCTCACCGATGAGCGGCTCGGCCACGTAGCCGACCAACAGACCGGTGACGGTGATGCCGAGCTGTGCACCGGACAGCATGAAGGAGGTCCGACGCGTCACCCGCAGGGCACGTTCGGCGCTGCGGTCGCCCGCTGCGGCCTGCGCCTTGAGCCGTGAGCGGTCGGCAGCCATGTAGGCGAACTCCTGCGCGACGAAGTAGCCGGTGAACGCGGTGATCACGAGGACCACGAGGATGCCGGCGAGGATTCCGAGGATCGTCACGACACTTCTACGTCCAACTGAACGTAAAAGTTCCTTTACCTACCGGGCAGTGACCTAATCGAGCCAGTCCAGGACGGCCGCCGCGGTCCAACTCTGTTGCATGCTGCCCAGCGGCTCGCCGGTGAACGGTTCGTAGTATTCGGCGAACGCACCGTCCTGTGCCTGGCGCAGCCCCTCCTCGCGGAGGCGGGCCGAACGTTCGGGCCAACCGCGCCGGGCGAATGCCCATGAGAACAGCCAGGTGATCACCGGCCACACCGGTCCGCGCCAGTACTCGCGCGGTTTGAAGTTCGCCGCGATGGGCGAGTTCGACGGCGGGACGGCGTACCTCAGGTCGGGATGGCCACAGAAACGCGGACCCTCGAAGATCCGCAACAGCGTCCGTTCGCGGTCGCGGGGCAGGCCGCCGCAGAGCAGCGGAGCGAAGGCCGCGATGGTCTCGGTGTTGATCCACCGTCCGGCGCGCAGGTCGAAGTCGCGGGCGATGCCGTTGCGCTCGTTGGTCGCCGACACCACGCCGGCACGGAAGCGATCGGCCCACGCCCGCAGGTCACGGACGTCCGCCCGGGGCTTCGAGTAGTCCTCACCGATGGTCGCGAGGACGTCGCACGCGACGGCGAAGATGGCGCTGACGAACACGTCCTCGACGGCGAAGCTCATCACGTCGGGCAGCAGGGCGTCGTCGTAGTTGACCCGTTTCATCTGCTCGACGAGCCACAGGTAGCGGTCGTACTCGAGGTCGGTGGGGCGCATGGTGAGGTCGGCGACGTGGGTCAGATCGGCGCGGGTGTACGGCGGCAGGTCGGCCCCGGGGACGACGTTCTCGTAGGCGGCGTCCCAGCGTGGCGAGTTGTCCATGCCGGACTCCCAGCCGTGGAACAGCGTGATCCGACCCCGCCCGCCCGGATCCCGGGCGTCGGCCAGCCAGCGGTGCCACCGCACCAGGTCGCCCCAGCGACGATCCAGGAACTCGTTGGCCACCGCGCGGGTCGTGCGCCCTCGTCGACGGGACTGGTCGAGGATCCGCTGCACCGCGATCGCGTGGACGGGCGGCTGGGTGATGCCGGAGGTGTCGGCGGTCGTCGGGGCGTGGGCGGCCAGTTTTGCGCACTCCCATCGCGCCGGGCCGGGGAAGTATCCGTCGCGGCCGTTGGCGAACACGATGTGCGGGATCATCCCGTTGGTCCACTGGGCCGAGAGCAGGGTGTCCATCTCGATCACCGCGCGTTCCACGCTCAGCGGTGCCAGACCGACCGAGACGAACGCGGCGTCCCAGCTCCACATGTGCGGGTACAGCTTGGGTGCGGCGCTGGTCATGGTGCCGAGATCGTTGCCGCGCAGGAGATAGGCCGCGCGCGCCGACAGCTGGGTCGGGGTGAAGCCGAGGTTCGCCACCTCGCCATCCTCCCGCACACCTGCGGTTTCGCGCGCGGCGGCGCGATCGGGCCCGACACCGCGCGGACGGGGCGGAGTCCGATTCGCACCAATTTGCCAGGTGGTTTTCAGGAACGCCGCATATCTTCGGTTCTCATCACCGCACCAGGACACGATGAGACGGAGCGACATGAAGAAGAAGCTGCTGTGGGCCGCCGGAGTGATCGTCGTGGTCGTGATCGTGGCGGTCGCCGCCGGACCATGGGTCTACAAGAACTGGATCGTCGAGGACGCCGATGAGGCGCTGAGTCTGCCCTCGCAGACCCAGGCCGCCCAGGGCGACGTCAACGGCGCGTGGACCGTCGTCGCCGGCCCGGACGCACAGGACACCCGGACGCAGGCGGGGTACCGGGTCGACGAGGTGCTGCGCGGGGAGAACATCACGGTCAACGGCCGCACCGCGAAGGTCACCGGCGGCATCGACGTCGCCGCCGACAAACTCGAGAGCGGCACCATCACCGTGGACGTCGCATCCATCACGAGCCCGGAGTCGTCGCGCGACAACAGGTTCCGCGGCTCCGGGATCATGGACACCTCTGCGCATCCCACCGCTACGTTCGAGATCACGAGTCCCGCCGACATCTCCGGGGTCCCGGCCTCGGGTGCGGCCGCCACGGTCCCGGTGACCGGCACGATGACCCTCAAGGGCGAAAAGCGGGACGTGAGCACCGATCTCAACGTCAAACGATCGGGGACCTCGGTCATCGTGCAGGGCTCGATCCCGGTGACATGGTCGGACTACGGCGTCGAAGCGCCCTCGCTCGGCTTCGTCCAGGTCGAGAAGACCGGATCCATCGAGTTCCTGGTGAACCTCGACCGCGCCTGACCGCGTACGCCGAGAGTCAGCTGCAGACCGCTCCCTGCGACGCCGAGCCGACGAGCTTGGCGTACTTGGACAGGACCCCGCGGGTGTAGCGCGGGGGCAGCGGCGCCCAGCCCTGCCTGCGTGATTCGAGCTCGGCCTCGTCGACGAGCAGATCGAGCGTGCCGGTCCCGACATCGAGCCGGATCTGGTCACCGTCGCGCACGAAGGCGACCGGACCGCCGTCGACGGCCTCGGGCGCCACGTGTCCGACGCAGAGCCCGGTGGTGCCGCCGGAGAACCGGCCGTCGGTCAGCAGCAGGACGTCCTTGCCGAGGCCCGCGCCCTTGATCGCGCCGGTGATGGCGAGCATCTCGCGCATCCCGGGCCCACCCTTCGGGCCCTCGTAGCGGATGACGACGACATCGCCGGCCGCGATCGTGCCGTCCTCGAGGGCATCCATCGCCGCACGCTCACGCTCGAACACGCGGGCGGTGCCGACGAAGACGTCGGAGTCGAACCCGGCGGACTTGACCACGGCGCCGCCCGGGGCGAGGGAACCCTTGAGGATCGTGATGCCGCCGGTGGGGTGGATCGGCTCGCTCATCGCGCGCAGCACCTTGCCGTCCGGGTCGGGCGGGGCGATGTCGGCGAGGTTCTCGGCGACGGTCCGGCCGGTCACGGTCAGGCAGTCCCCGTGCAGCAGACCCGCGTCGAGCAGGGCCTTCATCACCACGGGAACGCCGCCGATGGCGTCGACGTCGGTCATGACGTGCTTGCCGAACGGCTTGACGTCGGCGAGGTGCGGGACCCGCGCCCCGACACGGGTGAAGTCGTCGAGGGTCAGCTCGACCTCGGCCTCGTGCGCGATGGCCAGCAGGTGCAGCACCGCGTTGGTGGAGCCGCCGAACGCCATGACGACGGCGATCGCGTTCTCGAACGCCTCGCGGGTCATGATGTCGCGCGCGGTGATCCCGCGACGCAGGAGTTCGACGACGGCCTCGCCGCTGGCGTGCGCGAACTGATCGCGGCGACGATCCGGCGCGGGCGGGGAAGCACTGCCCGGCAACGACATCCCCAGCGCCTCGGCGGCGCTCGCCATCGTGTTCGCGGTGTACATACCGCCGCAGGCACCCTCACCGGGGCAGATCGCGCGTTCGATGGTGTCGACATCGGCACGCGACATCAGGCCACGCGAACAGGCTCCGACCGCCTCGAAGGCGTCGATGATGGTGACCTGGTGCTCGCTGCCGTCCGACAACGTCGCGAATCCCGGCAGGGTGGAGCCGGCGTAGAGGAAGACGCTCGCGAGGTTCAGACGTGCTGCGGCCATGAGCATTCCGGGCAGCGACTTGTCGCATCCGGCGAGGAGCACCGATCCGTCGAGACGCTCGGCGCTGACGACGGTCTCGACGCTGTCGGCGATGACCTCGCGCGAGACCAGCGAGAAATGCATGCCCTCGTGGCCCATCGAGATGCCGTCGGACACCGAGATGGTGCCGAACTCGAGCGGGAAGCCACCAGCCGCGTGCACCCCGACCTTGACCGCCTTGGCCAGTCGCTCGAGGGAGAGGTTGCACGGGGTGATCTCGTTCCAGGACGACGCGACACCGATCTGCGACTTGACCCAGTCGTCGTCACCCATCCCGACCGCGCGCAGCATTCCGCGCGCCGCGGTCTTCTCCAGGCCGTCGGTGACGTCGCGACTGCGGGGTTTGACGTCCGGTGAGTTGTCCTCCGTCGACATGACGCTCCTGACCTTCTACATCGAGAATCGGGCTGGGCTGCCCATGAATGGAACTCCGGAGCCAGCGTAAACCCGTTCCGACCGGCGCCCGATCCGACTACCGTTCCACGGCATGGCACCCACCCCGTACACCGTCTCCCGCACGACGGAGATCGCCGCGCCCGCCGATGCCGTGTTCGGGCTCGTCGCCGACTTCCACCGGTGGACCGCGTGGTCACCGTGGGAACGCAACGACCCCGACGTCGAACGCACCTACGGCGGTCCGGACACCGGGGAGGGCGCCACGTACGGGTGGCGCGGCAACCGCAAGGCCGGCGCCGGCACCATGACGATCACCGAGGCGGATCGACCGGGACGCGTCGCCATCGACCTGCGGTTCGAGAAGCCGTTCTCGTCCGAGAGCACCGTCGTCTTCACGATCGTCGAGACGGAGTCGACCACGACGGTCGGCTGGACGATGGCCGGACACAGCACGGGGTTCGCCAAGCTGTTCGCCATGGTGGTCCCGATGGACAAGCTGATCGGCAAGGACTTCGAGAGGGGCCTGCTCGCGCTCAAGGAGCAGGCCGAGTCGGGCAGCTGAGGTCAGCCGACGTCGGCGACACCGGTCGATGCGACGCCGCGCGGTGAGAGCCGCACCCGT
This sequence comes from Williamsia maris, assembly GCF_024171815.1. GTDB lineage: Bacteria > Actinomycetota > Actinomycetes > Mycobacteriales > Mycobacteriaceae > Williamsia_A > Williamsia_A maris. Next base: position 478,237 of record NZ_JAMTCJ010000002.1, read on the forward strand.
CCACCCTTCGCGGGGTTGAACGCGACCCCGCGCGAATGCCACGCCTCATCGGCAGCCGTTGTCATCTCGATGGCGTAATGCCGAAGCAACTCTCGGAGCACGACATCCATCTCCATGTTCGCGAACGCTGCGCCGATGCAGCGCCGCGTGCCGCCGCCGAACGGTATCCACGAGATGGTGCTGGGCTTGGACCCGAGGAATCGGTCCGGGTCGAAACGATCGGCGTGCGGGAACAACGCCTCGTCGGCCTGCACCTGGGCGATGCTCACCAACACCACGCGCCCGCGCGGGATGGTCCACTCGCCGAGGGTGAGCGACTCCGCGGTGACGGTGCGTCCGCACAGGTCGATCACCGGCCGCGACCGCTGGACCTCGTAGATGACGGCCTGGCGCAGCTCGGAGCCGCCGGCATCGACCTCGTCGTAGAGACGACGCAGGACGTCGGGATGGCGGGTCAGACGCTCGATCGCCCAGGCCAACGTGTTCGCGGTCGTCTCGTGACCGGCGGCGAGCATGGTCAGCAGCTGATCGGCGATCTCTTTGCGAGACAACGCGGTGCCGTCGTCGTAGCGGCTGCGCAGCATCAACGACAGGATGTCGGAGCGGTTCTCGAAATCGGGGTCGGCCTGCGCTTTCGCGACCAGGGTGTCGACGAGATCGTCGAAGCGGCGACGGTTGGTGTGGAACCGGCGCCACGGCGACCCGGGGAAGTCGAACGGCGGCTTGGGGAGCACCGAGATCCGCGAGCCCTGCTCGATCCACTCCGGCATGTGCCGACGGAGGACCTCGAGTTCCTCGCCCTCGGCGCCGAACACAGCGCGCAGGATCGCGTTCAGCGTGATCCGCATCATCGGGGCCAGCGACTCGAACTCGCTCCCCGACGGCCACGTTCGGGCCTCGGCGAGGGTCTCCTCGGCGATGATCGACTCGTACTCACGCATCCGTCTGCCGTGGAACGGCGGGGTGAGGAGTTTGCGTTGGCGGCGGTGTTCCTCGCCCTCGAGCGAGAACATCGACGCCCGCCCGAGAACGCGCCCGAGATTGGGCCGGATGTTGTGCACCGCATCCGAGCCGCTGAGGAACAGTTGCCGGATGAGATCGGTGTCGCCGAGGACCACCGCGTTGCCGAACATGGGGACGTTCACCGTGTAGTCCACGCCGTGGCGGCGGCGCATCAACGCGAACAGCCGCCGTCGGGAGGCGATGAACAAAGCCCCCTGAACCGATCTCGGCAGCCGTGACGACGGCGGGAGGTGCGGGACGGCGACGTCCGGGGCGGTGTCGGTGGACATGGAGGCGAACCCTTCGACGAACACATCAGTCTGCAGGTACTCCAACGTACCAGCAGGTGCTCGGCGTACGGTCGGAACCGTGGTTGATGTCGGGCACCGGAAGGGAATCGTGACCACCGAACCCACCGGACCCTCGTACCGGGATCGCCTGATGGCCGGGATGGCGGCATCGCTGACGCAACGCACCTACCGCGACACCACCATCGGTGAGATCGTCGCCCACGCCCGGACATCGAGACGGACCTTCTACAAGGAGTTCAGCGGCCTCGACGACTGCTACTTCGCACTGCTGCGTTCGGTGCACAGCGAGATCCTCGGGATGGTCGCGAACGCGGTCGACATGACCGCCGACTGGCGGCTGCAGGTCCGGCAGGCGATCACCGCGTATTTCGCAGGGGTACAGACTCATCCGGCCGTCATCCGCAGCTACGTTCGCGAGTTGCCCTCGCTCGGCGATCCGACCGTCACCCTGCAGTCCCGTCCGCGGGACCAGTTCATCGCACTGCTGGTGGGCCTGAGCGACACCGCGTCGCTGCGCACCGCCGACATCGCGCCGGTGACGGTCGAGATGGCCCGCTTCCTCGTCGGCGGGCTCGAGGAGTTGACCGCCCTCGTCGTCGAGGAGAACCGGCCCGTCGACGACGTCGTCGAGACGGCCATCATCGCCACCACACGGTTGCTCGGCCCCGCGGCGGGCTGACCCGGACAGCCGGCGCCGGTCACTACGCTCGGGGAATGCCCACAGCTCTGATCACCGGTGCCAGTCGCGGCCTCGGCGCCGCCATCGCGCGCGCCCTCGCCCCCACCCACGACCTCCTGCTCGGCGGCCGACCGTCGTCCGAGCTCGACACCCTGGCCACCCACCTCGAGGGGTCGTCGACGTGGCCGGTCGAGCTGACCGACCACGAGGAGATGGCCGATGCCGTCGACGCCATCGATTCCCTCGACGTGCTCGTGCACAATGCGGGCGTCGGCAGCATCAGCACCGTCGAGGAGACGCCTGCCGACGAGTACCGCCGGATCATGGAGGTCAACCTCATCGCCGTCGCCGAGCTGACCCGGCTGCTCCTGCCCGCGTTGCGCGAGGCGGACGGGCACATCGTGTTCATCAACTCCGGGGCCGGCCGCAACGCCAACCCGGGGTGGAGCGCCTACGCGGCGAGCAAGTTCGCGCTGCGTGCGTTCGCGGACTCGTTGCGCGCCGAGGAGCCCGGCCTGCGGGTGACCTCGGTGTACCCCGGGCGCATCGACACCGACATGCAGGCCGACATCGTCGCGATGGAGGGCGGTGAGTACGACGGGTCGCGTTTCCTGGCGCCCGACACCGTCGCTGCTGCGGTCGCCCACGCGATCGCCACGCCCGCCGACGCACATCCCACCGAGATCATCCTGCGTCCGGCCGCGCGACGCTGACGCACGGCGCGAGGGCTCAGATCTGCTTGAGGTCGGTCGCCGGATCCCAGACCGCACGCATGCTGACCACGCGGCCGTCGTCGTCGAAACGCATGATGTCGATCGGCGTGACCTGGAACGATGCGTCGCCGGCCACGGTCGTCAGCGAGAACTCGAAGACGGCGGTGTCGCCGGCGATCCGGACCCACGACAGCGACGTCGACCGCTCGAGCCCGGCGATGGCGCCGTAGAACTCCAGCAGTGACTCGCGGGTGGATCGGATGTCGGCGCCGATGGGGTCCTCGACCGTCGCGTTCTCGGCGAAGAGGTCGACAACGGCCTCCGCTGTTCCGGCCCCGACCAGTTCGACGTAGCTCTCGACAGTTGCCCGGATCTTCTCGCTGCTCATGTGTCCATCCTCGTTTCTTCGGCCCTGGAACTAGAACGTGTTCTAGTGATGGACACTAACGCATGGACACATTCGCGCCGCAATGTCCCAAAACAGGGGACTCATGACCGTTCGAAGCACCAAACCGGTGTACGTCGGACACAATCGTCAGGTGCCGGTCATCGAAGGGGGACTTCAGCCGGGGGGCAGTGTCAGATCGAGTACGAACACGCGTGTGATCAGCGCGCTGTCCGGTGGCATCGGGATCCTGAGCATCCTGACCGCGGCCGCATGGCTCGGTCTGGCGTGGGTTCCGGGAGGTCCGGACGGGACCGCCGGGCGCGTTGCCCTCGGAGTCGCCTGCATCGGGGCCGTGGCGGTCGGGATCGTGTTGCTCGTGGCGCCGCGCACCGGTCCGGTTGCGCGCGTGGTGTTCCTCGGAGCGGCCGATCTCGGGTGCGCTCTCGTTGCGCTGAGCTGCAGCGATGCGCGCGTCGGACTCGCCAGCACCGTGACGTTGGGGCTTGTCGGCAGCTACGCGGCGTTCTTCACCAGTCGCCGGGTCACGGCCGGTCAGGTCGCGGCGTCGGCGGTGGTCATCATCGCGGTGCTCGTCGTGGGTCTCGCCGGCAGTGATCAGTCGATCGGATCGCTGTACCCCTTCGCGGCGCAGGCAGCGTTCGCCGGGGTCTTCCTGACCGCGATACTGCATTATGGATTCGCAGCTATCGGCACACGTAATTCTCTGCAGACGGGTGGACCAATGCGGGACGAACTGACCGAGGTGCTCACGCGCCACGGTCTCTATTCAGCGGCGTCGACGAGTCTCGGCGCGCTGAACCGCAAGGACTACCTCGTCGTCGTCCGGGTGCACCTCGACCAGTTCCAGGATATCGCCGTCGGCGACGGTCGCGAACGCGGCGAGCAGGTGCTCAAGCGCGTGGCCTCGCGCCTCGCCCAGGGTGTCCGCGGGGGCGACTTCGTCGCGCGCACCGGCGACGCGGAGTTCAGCGCACTCGCCGGCGTCACCCACGAGGGTGTGCGCATCTTCGCGAATCGTTTCCGTGAGCTCGTCTTCAGTGTCGAGGACCCGGTGCCGGTCTCGGCGAGTGTCGGCGTGGCGTTCGCGCCCACCCCGATCCCGTCGACGGGCGTCCAGGTCGCGATCGACGCCCTTCTCGACCGCGCCGAGGTGGCGATGCGTACAGCGCAGGACGCCGGCGGCGACCGCGTGGAGATCGACTGGTCGGTGCCCGACCCGGTGCCGTCGGCCAACGCCGAGGCGCACAGCTGATCTCACCGTGCGCCCCGGCGTATCGGCCGTGAGGCTCAGATCTCGCGCAACCGCGGGATGACGGTCTCGGCCAGCTTCTCGGTCCACTCGACCGGATCCGATCCGGCGGGGCCGACGAACACCTGCTCGACACCCAGCGCCGCGTAGCGCTCCATCTCGCCGAGGAACGCATCGACGTCGGCGACGGGGTCGGCCGCACCGATGATGGTCGTCTTGATGGTGGCCGGGTCCCGCTGTTCGGTCTCGCAGTGGCCCTTGAGCACATCGATCTTGTGGGCGACCTCGTCGACGCCCGTCGCGAACAGATTGCACATGTCCGCGTACCGGGCGACCAGCTTGAGGGTCTTCTTCTCACCACTGCCACCGATCATCAGCGGCGGGCCGGGCCGGGAGATGGTCTGCGGGTTGTTCAGCGTCTCGGCGAGTCGGTAATGCGTTCCCTCGTAGGGCCCCTCGTCGTCGCCGAACATCTGGCGACAGATCTTGATGGTCTCCTCGAGGCGCTCGAAACGCTCGGAGGTCGACGGGTACGGCACGCCGAGGCCCTGGTGCTCGCGTTCGTACCAGGCGGCGCCGACGCCCAGCATGGCCCGACCCTGCGACAGGATGTCCAGCGTCGTCACCACCTTGGCGAGCAGTCCGGGGTGGCGGTAGGTGATGCCGGTGACCAGCGTGCCGAGCTGCACCCGACTGGTGTGCGCCGCGAGGAACGTCAGGAGCGAATACCCCTCCAGCATCGGCAGATCCGGCCCACCAAGCTGTTCCATCTGGAACCAATGGTCCATGACGGTCAGGGTGTCGACCCCGCCCTCGTCGGCGGCCTTCGCGGTGTCGGCGAGGGTGCGGGCCAGGGCCGGCGGACCGCCGGGCAGGGTCATGTTGGCGAGATGGACGGCGATCTGCATGACGGGTTCCTTCTGACGGAGGGGGCGAGCAGGACGATCGTGGGGCGGCTACCAGCCCATGGAGCCGGGGATGCCCTTGAACGGGCCGACGACGCTGTCGGTGACCCAGCCGCCGTAGAAACCACCGGGTTGCGGGGTCACCTCCTCGCCGTTGACCGTGGCGCGGTCGACGTCGCGGGCCATGACCGCGATCGCTCCGCGGAGGTCGGCGAATCCGGGGGTGGGCTCGAGGTAGGTCCAGGCGGCCTTCGGTGCGCCGCGCTCGGGCGTCACGAGGTCGAAGTAGGAGGCCTGGCCCTTCCACTCACACCAGGATGCACCCTGGGTCTCGCGGAGAACGCCGTCGGCGAACGCGTCGCGCGGGATGTAATACGTTGGCGGATGGCTGGTCTCGAGTACCCGCCATCCACGTGTGGCCGACGCGATGGTCCGGCCGCCCAGCTCGATCGTGATGGATCCGGCGAAGGGTTCCAGTCGTGGGGGGCGGGGGTAGTCCCACACCGATTCCTGTCCGGGCCCGGGGGTCTCCGGGGTGGGTCGGCGCATCACGCGGCTCGTCTCTGGATCACCCGTCCAGACTACGGACGGACGGCGAACTCCCGGTGGAGCTCCGGGAGGAACCCGGCGAGATGGTTCATCTCCTGGCCGCAGTGCATGAGCAGGTCCCTCGCAAGGTCGAGACCGAGGAACAGATCGGTGGGGTCGACCGACGCGCCACGCTTCACCGCGCACGCGGCCTGCCCGAGGTTCGGCAGGTGCAGTCCGCGCATGTTCAGGTAGAAACGGCTGCGCATCTCCGCGCCGCCGGGGATCGGGCGCACCTGATGCGCCAGCCAGCCGAGGTCGACCGGCGCGATGCTGCTGCCCACGCGTCCGAAGACGACGGTCTGGTCGGACGGGACCGCGAAGCCCTGTCCGCGCGGGTCGCGGAAGTCGATGCCGAGTTGCTGCAGTTTCGGTCCGACGAGTTCGTCGACGTAGCTGGTGTTGCCGACGTACTTCTGCCGGTCGGGGATCGCGTCGGTGGTGCGGTCGACCCGCAGCGAGGCGTACTCGTGGGCGTCGGGGTGCCACAGCTTGTAGCGGGCGGACTCGACGGAGTGCCAGCCGAACCACCAGTCCCACATCGCCGCGGTGACCCGGGGCATCTCGGTCCGCACCGCGACGAACAGGACGCCGTCGGCCTTCTGTCCATATCCGGTCTCGATGGTCGAGTACCCGGTCGGGCCGAGGTCACGGGTGATGTTCGCGAAGTCGGGGATCGCTGCGGACGCCAGGGGCGGCCCGTCGAATGCCCGCCGGACCGGCGCCGGCGCGGGATCGGTGTGCGCCGCCATGTACTTCGCGTACGGCTTGGCCCGATCGGCGTCGCGATAGCCGACGTAGCGCACCCCGCAGTCCTGGGTGGTCGATGTCTGCTGGGGGCGTGCCGCCGCCATGGGTGCGCTGCCCACTGCCGCCGCCACGGCGCCCATGGCCCCGACCCGGAACAGGTGTCGACGGCTCGGCGTCCAATTACTCAACATCCGTTGAGACTAAGGTTCCATCCCGGGCGGGTGCAAGACCTCGCTTGTGTTCCTACGGCTCCGTAACCACGACCGGTAATCTGTGATCTGTGACAACTGCCGACGCCCGCCCCCCGCAGACGAGCCGACGGGCCGCGATCATGGCGGCCGCGGTGTCGGTGCTGGCCGAGCGCGGGCCGCGCGGACTGACGCACCGTGCCGTCGACGCGGCCGCCGGCCTCAGCTCTGGATCGGTCAACTACCACGCGCCCACTCGGGCCCGGCTGCTGCACCTGGCCCTCGAGGAGGTGTTCCGTCGTGACATCGACACTGCGACTCGCTATTTCGACATCGCCGAGTGGAGCCGATCGCGGGCTGCGGTGGCGATCACGGGGTTTGTCACCGAGATGTCCGACGAGAAGAACCGCGATCGGGTGATCGCGCGCCATCACCTCCGGGCCGAGAGCATGACCAACCCCGAATTGCGGGCAGCCTTCGACGACCAGCACGCGGCCTTCGTGAAGATGATCGTCGCGACGTTCGGCATTGCCGGCGATCCCGTCTCCGACGCCCGGGGCGAGCTCGTGCGCCTGGGCATCGACGGGATGATGCAGCGGCAGGTCATGATCGGTCCCACGCCCCTCGACGACGACCAGATCGCCGAGATGGCGCGCCTGCTCGTCGGGGGCTGAGCCGCGGCTCAGAGGTGCAGGTGCGCCCGTAGTTCCGGCCAGCGGAGCGCGCCGATGCGAACATCGGTCGCTGCGTTGAACCCCGGCGTGAACAGCACCGGGGCGACCGTCTCGGTGCCGAAGGAGAAGATCCCCACCAGACCCGCGCGCCCCGAACGGTCTCTCGTCACAACCGGTCCGCCGCTGTCGCCGAACCCGGCTTGAACTGCGGGTCGCCCCTCCGGGGACTGAGCGCAGATCAACCCGCCACGAACGGGGGCGGCGAACGTCTGTCGGGCACAGTCCGCGGCGGAGATCAGCGCCAGCGGGCCGCGCAGCAGGCCGTCGGATATCCCACCCTCGGGAATCAGCCCGTGGCCGTACAGTGCCACCGGCGTTCCCGGGAGACCGAGAGTCGGCGACAGTCCGATCGTCTGTGCCCTCGGCTGCGGCTTCGCCAGCGTGATGAGCGCGAGATCGTCGTGGGCGGCGGCCGTGTCCAGGTTGCCGGGGTCCCGGGGATTCGGCACGAGGCCGAACGCGGGGTCGATGTCGATGCGACTGATCGCGATCTCCGGCGTCCGGTCGGCGCTCAGCGATCGGTCCCCCAGGATGACGCGCAAGGCGTTTGTCGGCAACGCCTTCGCTGGATCGGCCGCGATCGTCGCCGGATCGGCCACGCAGTGGGCTGCGGTCAGGACGGTTCGGGCATCGATCAGTGCACCACCACAGTGGCTGCGAGCCGGTCGATCTCCGGTGACGATGGTGCCTCCCACGTCGGCACCATCGGCGAACACGATCGCGGCGAACCACGGGGCCGAACCAGGGGAGGTGGGCTGCCCGTTCGACATCGCCGATGCGGGGGCAGCGCCGAGAGCGACGGTCGCCACCACGGCAGCGATCACTGTGACGAGCTTCGCGAACATCGTCGGTCTCACTCTCAATCCTCCAGTGCGGCGAGTTCGTCGTCGGACAGCTCCAGGGTGGCTGCAGCCAGCAGTGCCGGGAGTTGTTCGGGCGTACGGGCACTCGCGATCGGCGCGGTGATCTGCGGCCGCGTCGACAGCCAGGCCAGCGCGACCGTGGCCGGCTCGACACCGTGCGCGTCGGCGATCTCGGTCACCTTCTTCAGCACGGCGTAGCCCTCGTCGGTCGCGTACCCCGATGCCATCGAGGCGCGTGCGGTGTCGTCGAACTGTTTTCCCTGCGCGTACTTGCCGGTGAGGAAACCCGATGCGAGACCCCAGTAGGGAAGGACGGCGAGACCGTTGTCCACGGCGATCTGCTGGAGCCCACCCTCGTACTCGGTGCGGTGGACCAGGCTGTATTGGGGCTGCAGCGCAACCGGTTTCGCGAGTCCGAGTGCGTCGGCGACGCTGAACCACTCCTCGATCAACACCGGCGAGAAGTTCGACAGACCGATGTGGCGGATCTTGCCTGCCGCGACGAGGCCGTCGAACGCGACCGCGATGTCGTGCAGCGGGACCGTCGGGTCCTCGGCGTGGGCGTAGTAGATGTCGATGTGGTCGGTCTGCAACCGCTCCAGCGACCCGTCGACCGACGCGCGGATGTTGTCCGGCGACAGTCCGAGGTGCTCTTCGCGCTTGCCGACCTTGGTCGCGATGATCACCGAGTCACGGTTACCGCGCCGCGTGAGCCAGTTGCCCAGCACCGTCTCCGACTCACCACCGCTGTGTCCGGGAGCCCACTGCGAGTACTGATCCGCAGTGTCGATGAAGCTGCCGCCCGCCTCGGTGAACGCGTCGAGAACGGCACCGCTCTGCTGCTCGTCACTGGTCCACCCGAACGTGTTGCCACCCAGGACGAGGGGAAACGTGTCGAGGTCCGTCGGTCCGATCTGCACCATGGTCTGTCCCTTCACACGGCCGCGGTCGATGATTCGCAGCGCTAATGGACAGCGTAGTGCGGCGCGGCGAAGAGTCCCGCGGCAGTGATCGAAATCGTCCGACCTGAGGCCCACCGAGGGCGTATTGCCCTCGACGGCCTCTGAGTCGGACGATTTCAGTGGGTGGCCGGATCAGGTCGCCGGGGTGTCCTCACGGCGACGCAGCAGGAGCACCACACCGGCGATCAGCGCGATGGCACCGACCACGCCGAGGATGATCGGGACGATCACGCCGCCCCAGCGCAGCTGGTCGACGTAGCCCTGCGCCTTGTCGGACTGCTTGTCGATGGTGGTGTCGTTCCAGGCGACGGTGGCGTGGAACGCATCCATCCGGAACTCGCGCAGCGGTGCGGCGAGGTCGGGATCTTCGGCGCCGGGCGACTTGAAGTACTGGTGCTGGACCTCGAGACCCTTGAGCGCAGTGCCGGTCTCGGGCTCGACCCACACGTGGCGGGTCGCCGATGCGAAGCGGTGCATCACGACCTGCTCGTTCGCCGGGATGCCCTGGATCCCCCACCAGGAGGCCGGCTTCTCCAGCGACGTCCCGAGCGCGGGCTGTCCGTTCGGGGTCGCCAGCAGCACCTGATCGATCTCCGGCACCTCGCTGACGAACTCGTAGGCGGTCAGGCCGTTGATCTTGGTCTCGCCGACGAACTTCGCGGGCAGGTCACGACGAGTGTTGGCGTCGAAGTAGGGGTACTCCTGCTTCTTCGTGTCAAAGGGGAACTTGTACTGGTAACCCTTGCGCGGGACATCGATGAAGTTGCCCTCGTTCTCCTGGATCGGCTGACCGTCCGGCCCTGCCGAGAGGTAGAGGCGGTTCAGCTTCCCGTTGGGCGCGCTGGTCTTCCGGTCGACCGACAGGAGGTCGACGTTCGACGACAACAGACCGTCGTTGCAGGAGCGGGTCGCGCCGATGGGCGCGGTCGTCTGGTCGACGGTGGTGCCGTTGTCGTCGATCCGGTCGATGCGGACGGTCTGGCCCGACTGCACCGTGGCCTGGTCGGCGTTCGACGGATCCACCACGACGGTCCGGCGCTGCTGGGTCACGTGCGCGTCGAAGACCCGCGCCTTGTCCTCACTGACCGAGCAGCGATCGAACACCCGCGCCGGCAGATTGTTGTCGGAGGTGATCCCCATCGGGACCGACTGCGACACCGTCGTGATGTCGAGGTCGAGCGGCACGACCTCGAGCTTCGGCACGAGCCACGTCGGAACCGCGATGGCCGCGGTGATCGCGGCGACCCCGATGAACACGAGGAAGGGGGCGAGCAACTTCTTCAACACTGGGCTCCTGACGTAACGATGTCCGGTTCACCGTATATGGCGCCTGCGCGGTGTCGGCAGCGTGCTCGCCAACGTCGGAATGTCGTACGAACGGATGACACGGCGTGTCTCACTCCAAGGCGGCGGCGCGCCCGAAGCGCGCAGGCCATGAGCGACAGCTGTTTTCGTTCACCGCAAACGGAACTCCACAGTGTCGACATTCCCAGTTGAACTAGACAAACGCACATGATTCAATTCGAGCAATCTTTACAGAGGCTATTGATCCCGGGGGCTGACCAGTCGCGCTCGGACGATCTGTGAAGGCTGAGCTGGTCTTCACCACATCGTCGACGGTCACGTCGATACCTGACGCCAAGGAGCGTGACCGTGTCGCAGCAGCACACGCAGCGAATCACCCGTACGACCGCCGGTGTCGTGATCGCCGCAGCGATCGCCTCCGGAGCCGCCGGTCAGGCCCTGGCCGCGCCTCCCGGGTCGGCCCCTCCCTCGGGTGAGACCGCGCCCGGCTCCGCACCGCCCTCCACGGCTCCCGCCCCGGCACCGACACCGGCACCCGCTCCCCCGGCGCCGCAGGGTCGCAGCATCATCCCCGCAGCCACCTTCGACGCTCCCCCGGTCTACGAGGGCAGCCCGGGCTACACGCCGCCGGTGTACTCCGGCTCGTACAACGCGGTCCCGCCGGTGCTGCGCGCGCCCCAACGCGTCAAGCCCGTCAACCCGATCCTCCCGCGTCCGGGCGTGATCAAGCTCGGCAACTTCCGCACGCCTCAGCCGGCGTGGCTGTCCGACGCCGACGCCCGCAACCTCAACGGGCAGGCGGCGACGATCGAGGCACGCACCGCCACCTACTACGAGTCGATCGGCTTCCCGCCGGATCAGGCTGCGCGTACCGCCGCGTCGACCACTGTCGGCGCGCTGATCGGCGGCACCGCAGGCGCCATCGCGCTGGGCATCCCGGCCGCCGTGGTCGGAGGCGTTGTCGGTGCAGGTACCGGTGCTGCGGCAGGCGCGATCATCGGCACCTTCACCCCTCCAGGGTTCGCGGCGTTCGCGGCTCCAGGCGCGCTCATCGGCCTGGGTGTCGGTACGGGCGTGGGCATCGCGGGCGGCGCAGCCGGTGGAGCCGTAGTCGGAGCAGGCATCGGTGGAGTCATCGGCGGCGCAATCGGTTATGCCGTCGGCGCAGGCGATCCGGGCGGCGATCCCAACGCACCGCTGGGCGCCACCAACGAGGATCCGCGCAAGTCCAAGCCCACCCCGCCGAACCCGGACGCGAACCAGTACGAGCTGCACCTCGACGACCGCGGACTCCCCGGTGGCGGCAAGGTCGACTACGTGGTCGCGAAGAACGGCGACGTCACCGGCCATGTGAGAATCGGAGCCGTGAACGTCCCGATCGACATCGACCACGCCCAGGCCGACGCGCCGTACCAGGCGGCCGGTGTCTTCGCGCAGACCGCCCGTGACTCGGTGGCCGCGGCAGTCGAGAACTTCGGCCGTGAGGCGCTGCGTGCGTTCCCCAACCTCCGCATCGACCACCCGCAGTACGCCGCCGCCTCAGCAGGGGGCAAGCACCGCAAGTGAGTGCCGTTCGATGACCCCTCGGCACACCGCCGGCCCACACCGTCGCCATCAGGCGGGGCGTGGGCTGGTCGCGTGTGCGGCAACGGTTTTCCTGCTCGCCGTAGCGGCGTGCAGCAGTGATCCCCCGCCCGAGGCGTTGCCCGACGCGAGTGCCGTCGGCGGGTCGTCGATCGCCCCCATCGCCGCACTGCCGGCGATCAAGCCACTCCCCTGCGATCCCACCACCGCCGCGCCCGGTGAGACCGTCACCCGCGAGAAAGGTGGTCCCGACTCCGCCATCAGCGCCGTTGCGTACTACTACTGGGCGGTCATCACCGCCCGCGACGCCGATCGCGCTTCCGAGGCCATCGCCCCCGGCAACCCCATGGGCCGACCCGAACTGATCCGCGAAGCACTCAACGGCTATCCGCCCGGGACGACCTACTGCCTCCGTCTTCGTCAGACCGACGCCAACACAGTCCTGTTCACGATCACCTACCAACCCCCGAGCGGTGTGGTCTCCGATTTCCGGCTGCGCGCCAGCGTCACCGGGACATCGGGCTCGGTGCAGATGACAGGCCAGGTCGACCAATGAGTGACAACCGTTGGGGCTGGACCAACGACCCCGAGGGCTTGGGACCCCAAGACCCGTACCGCGGCCCCGACGCACCACCGCCGCAGGGCCCGCCACAGGATCCGTCGTGGTTCGGTCCCGAACCCGGTCCGACGAGTGCGTGGTCGGCGACCCTCGACGAACTGGCGATGCAGGGCCAGCGCACGCGCTCCCAGGCCCGAACCAAACGCCGGATACTGATCGCGGGGACCCTTGCCCTCGTCGTCCTCGTGGCCGCCGGACTGACCGTTCTCGTCGTGTACCTGACCGGTTCGCAGGATGATTCGACCGCCGGCACGGCACCGGCGGGGTGGTGTGCGACTGGCACCGACGGCTCTGTGACGACCGTGTCGCGCGGCGGCGATCCGACTACGCCGACCGGAGTCGTCGCGGCCTTCGTCGGCGCGGCCATCGACGACCGGTCGGCCGTCGGCGCGCGCGGGACGTTGTCGGAGGCCGCCGCCATCCCGACCGTTGCGCAACTCCAGCAATGGATCTCGGCGCTGCCCGCGTCGACGGATGCGTGGTGCGCCCAGATCACCACGACCGGATCGACTGCACGCCTTCTCGTCACCCTGCGGGTCCGCACCGACGCCGGTATCGCACAGGTCGGTGTCCAGGACACCTTCTACGTCTCGGCGAACGAACCGGACCGCTGGGTCATCGACGCGATCGTCACCGGCGACGGCAGCTGATCGCCCGAGCGCGCCTCACCGGCGTGCGGCTGACCTCGCGCGGTGCCGACGCACCGCCGAGCGGTTGGCGCAGCGCACCGAGCAGTACCGCTGGGTGCCGTTGCGGCTGACGTCGACAATCACCTTCTCGCACGACGCTCCACCCGACTCTCCCGCCGCGCACCGTCCGATGCGGTGCATGCCACGGGTGGTCAGGTGCAACGCCGTGCCGACCGAGATCACCGCGGTGAGCACGTGCGCCAGGGACTGGTCGCGGTCGCGATAGTGCAGATGCCACCCCTCGTCGTCGTGATTGGTCAGGCGGGGATACGCGGCGGCCACGCTCATCGTCTCGTTGAGCAACCGCGCCCGCTCGTCCTCGGTCGGGGCGTCGACCATCCGCAACCACCCGTCGATCACCGCCCTGGTCTGCGCATGGTCGTCGGCGCCGATGTGGAAGCTCATGGTCATACCGAAGTCGCGCGTTCGTTCCTCGATGCCGGCGCAGGTGTCCGGCCAGTTGTTGGCCAGCGATGCCGCGAGCAGGACCGCGTACTCGCCGTAAGGGTTGAGATGCACAAGACCATGACAGCACAGTGATGGCATGACCATCCAACCGTTGAACAACCCATCCCGTCACACCGAGCTCCATCCGAAGCGAGCGGCGCACGAACACGGATGGTCGACCGAGTCCGCGCATCGCACGAGCGAGGGCGCGGTGCTCTACGTCCGGTGCATCTCCTGCGGGGCGCGCCGCGTCGACCTACAGTTCACATCGAACGATCCGCCCAGCGGCCTGAGTCGGTCCGTGCACTCCCGCGGTACTGACCTGACGTTCCCCTGGCGACACCGTTCCACCATCGAGGAGGAGCCATCGCGCTGACACGGACGCGCGGCCGAGCGGCCGCGGCGTTGCTCGTCCTGATCGTGATCGGTCTCTACGTCACGGTCGTGATCGCCTATGCGACAGGCGGTGACGGCGGCGGGGCGGACCATCGGCAGCCGAGAGCGAACGGCGCGTTGGTCTACCTCGACATCAACGCGGTCTCGGGTGAGGACTTCTCGCTCCAGACCCGCGCCTCGGTGTATGCGGGCGCCGACCTCCTCGACACCAACGGCGACCTGCGTGAGGACCTGACCGTCGAGGTCACCCCGGCCGCGAGTGCCAGCTCGCTGACCTTCGCTCGCGGAACGCAGTTGAGCTCGCAGCCGGTCACCCTGTACGCCGACGGGGACATCCGCGACTGGCCCTTCGACACCTACCGCGCGCCGAGTCTCACGGTTCGGGTGTTCGCGGGGTCCGGCGACACGCGCACCGCAGTGCCGACGGAGGTCGCCGTGACCGACTCGATGTCGTCGTGGGCGGTCGACACCACCGACACCGATGAGGGGCCGGGAGAGGCTCTCGACGTTCATGTCTCGCGTACCGGGGCGACGATCGCCTTCGGCCTCGCGATGTGTGTGGTGCTGGCGATCCTGCCGATCTGCACGTTGTTCGTGTCCATCCAGACGCTGCGTCGCCGCAAGCAGTTCCTGCCGCCGATCGTGACGTGGTTCGCGGTGATGCTGTTCGCGGTGCTGCCCATCCGCAACCTGTTCCCCGGGTCGCCGCCCATCGGTTCGTGGGTCGACTACACCGTGGTCCTGTGGGTGGTCATGGGTCTGGCGCTCTCACTCGTCTTCTACGTCACCGCGTGGTGGCGACAGGGTCCGTGACCCTCGACCACTGAGATCGTCCGGGTAGCGGGCCATCGTGGTCGTGGTGACCACGCCGGTCTCCCAGACGGACGATCTCCGTTGTTCTCGACCCTTCGACGCTCTGATTCCGCTCACAACGAACACGGACTTGAGCGGGAACACATCAACTCCCCCGCCGGTTGAGCCGATCAGACTTAACCTTGGAGGAAGAATGAGCGATACCCGCTTACCGGTTCTGTTCCTGACCGATCCCATCCTGCTGCCCGGCATGGTGGTCCCCATCGAACTCGACGACGCAGCGCGGGCGGCCGTGGACGCCGCCCAGGCCACCGACTCCGGAAAACTCCTGGTCGCACCCCGTCTCGAGGACCGCTACCCGTCGTACGGCGTGGTCGCATCCATCGTGCAGGTCGGTCGGCTGGGCGGCGGACAGGCCGCTGCCGTCGTCAAGGGCGAAGGCCGCGCACACATCGGATCCGGCACCACCGGGCCCGGCGCCGCGCTGTGGGTGGAGGTCGAGACCGTCACCGAGCCCACCGTCAATGACGAGATCAAAGAGCTCGCGGCCGAGTACAAGAAGCTCGTCCTGGCGATGCTGCAGCGCCGTGAGGCATGGCAGATCATCGACTCGGTGAACAAGCTGACCGACCCTTCGGCCCTGGCCGACACAGCCGGCTACGCGTCGTACCTCACCGACGTCCAGAAGCGTGAGCTGCTGGAGACCCCCGACGTCGCCGAGCGGCTGCGCACCCTGATCACGTGGACCACCGACCACCTCGCCGAGGTGGAGGTCAACGACAAGATCGCCGGCGACGTCCGCGACGGCATGGAGAAGACGCAGAAGGAGTTCCTGCTGCGTCAGCAGCTCGCCGCCATCCGCAAGGAGCTCGGCGAGGGCGAACCGGACGGTTCCGACGACTACCGTGCACGGATCGAGGCGGCGATGCTGCCCGACAACGTCCGTGAGGCAGCCCTGCGCGAGGTCGGCAAGTTGGAACGCTCGAGCGATCAGTCGCCCGAGAGTGGTTACCTGCGAACCTGGTTGGACACCGTCCTCGACCTCCCGTGGGACACCTCCACGACCGACTCCACCGACATCGCCTCGGCGCGCGAGATCCTCGACGCCGACCACCACGGTCTCGAGGACGTGAAGGATCGCATCGTCGAGTACCTGGCGGTGCGTGCACGTCGGGCCGAGCGTGGCCTGCAGGTCGTCGGCGGACGCGGCTCCGGTGCCGTCATGTTGCTCGCCGGTCCTCCCGGTGTCGGCAAGACGTCACTGGGTGAGTCGATCGCACGGGCGTTGGGCCGCAAATTCGTTCGCGTTGCCCTCGGCGGCGTGCGCGACGAGGCCGAGATCCGTGGGCATCGTCGCACCTACGTCGGAGCGCTGCCCGGGCGCATCGTGCGGGCGATCGGTGAGGCCGGTTCGATGAACCCGGTCGTGCTGCTCGACGAGATCGACAAGGTGGGATCGGACAACCGGGGCGACCCCTCGGCCGCTCTGCTCGAGGTGCTCGACCCGGCGCAGAACCACACGTTCCGCGACCACTACCTCGACCTGGATCTCGATCTGTCCGACGTCGTGTTCCTCGCGACCGCGAATGTGGTGGAACAGATCCCGTCCGCTCTGCTGGATCGCATGGAGCTGGTCACGATCGACGGCTACACCGAGGACGACAAGGTCGCCATCGCGCGGGACTACCTGCTCCCCCGCCAGCGTGACCGCGCCGCGCTCACCGCCGACGAGGTCACCGTCACCGACGAGGCGCTGCACAAGATCGCGGCCGACTACACCCGCGAGCCGGGTGTGCGTCAGTTCGAGCGGTTCCTGGCCAAGGCGTTGCGGAAGGCGACCACGAAACTGGCGGCCGACGACACGGCGTTGGTGATCGACGAGCCCGATCTGGTGGGCTACCTCGGGCGTCCCCGGTTCACCCCGGAGTCCGAAGAGCGCACCGCCGTGCCCGGCGTGGCAACGGGTCTCGCCGTCACCGGCATGGGTGGCGACGTCCTGTTCATCGAGGCCTCGAGCACCGAGGGTGACGCAGGCCTGACCCTGACCGGTCAGCTGGGTGACGTGATGAAGGAGTCGGCGCAGATCGCGCTGTCCTACGTCCGGTCGCACGCGGCGGAACTCGGCGTCGATCCGTCGGCGCTGGATCGCAAGATCCACATCCACGTCCCTGCAGGCGCGACCCCGAAAGACGGCCCATCCGCAGGCGTCACGATGGTGACGGCGTTGGTGTCGATGGCGACCGGACGCCGGGTTCGCGCCGAGGTCGGCATGACCGGTGAGGTCACCCTGAACGGTCGGGTCCTCCCGATCGGTGGACTCAAGCAGAAGCTGTTGGCCGCGCAACGGAACGGTCTGACAACGGTGTTCGTCCCGGCACGCAACGAACCCGACCTCGACGACGTCCCGGCCGAGGTGCTCGACGCGGTCGACGTGCGGCCGATGACCGATGTCGCCGACATCATCCTCGCCGCACTCGAGGACGTCGAGCAGGGCGCGACGATCGCGGCCTGACCGACTGCGACCACGCAGGACACACCACTGCCCCACCGGATCCCGGTGGGGCAGTGGTCGTCTGTGGGGTCAGGCGGAGCAGTTCTCGGTTGCCACCGGGGCGAGCTTCCCGCCGATGGCAGCGAGGAGTTCGCTCGCGTAGCACTGCAGATCCTCATACGGCCCGTGTGCTCGAGCGGTGTCGAACAGCTTCGACACCAACGCCGCCTCGCCGTACTTGCAGCCGAGGCTCAGTACTGCGCTCGCGGCGGCGCCGACCGGTCCACCGACAGCTGCCACGGCGGCTCGCGCGGCCGACGTGCACCCGATCTTCACGCCCACCCCGAGGACAGCGGCGGCCGCCCGCCGCACGGCGTTCGCCTCACCACCGGTCAGAGCGATCTGGACCGACCGTCCGAACGTGATGCGCGGGTCGGCAACCACCGGGAACCGCGTTGCCGCAGTGGGTTCGACGACCTGCGTGATGGTCGACCCCGAGACGTCGAAGCGCGTGTCGACCGACCCTCCGTCGGCGGCGACGGCCCACGGCTTGGCCACCGATCCGAGCGTGACGTCGACCCCGCCCTGGGATGCACGCAGGGCGACACCGCCGTCCGGGCGCAGCATCAGACGCTGATCGGGATCTCCGCCGACGTCGAACGCGTAGGACGACGCACCCGGCGTCGCGCCGATGGTGATCGCGTGCTGCGCCACCCCGGGCGACACCGCCTGCGACACGATCTTGGCGTTGCCCGCATCGGCGACGGCGGCACCGTCGACGACACGGCTGCCATCGGATCGCTGGGCGGTCACCGTCGCCTCGGCGCCGCTCGGCGAGGTGACGACGACACGCGCCGGGCCGGACGCCGGCACCGACACCCCGTCCGAGGAGACCCCGGTCCCGGTCGGCTGCCCCGCGTCCGAGGTCGCCTTCTGGGTGGCGGCGACCGCCGTCTGGTCGCTGAGGTCACCCGCGGGAGCCGCCTGCGCGGGTACCGCCATCGTCCCGAGGACTGTCGCGATCGCGCCGGCCATCACCACCGCGCTGCGCCGCCACCGTGTCATCGAATTGTTCCTGCCCATCACGTGAGTGCCCATATCGTGAGTGCCCATATCGTGAGCGAGGGTATCGAGCCTCGGTAAGCAAAGTCGCGGAATCGCGAGATCCGGCGAAGGCGACCGACACCGTGCCCGCCGGGACGCCTCAGGGCCCCGTGGGGTTCGTGGGCTCGGGTTGGCAGTGCGGGCACCACCAGGTCCGGCGGCGTTCCGGATCGTTCGGCACCTCGTCGACCACCAGTATCGTTGTGCCACAACGTAGACAGGGTCGGCCGGCTCGCCCCGCGACCCAGTGCTGTTCCCCCTTGCGTTTGTTGCCCGTGGTCACCTGCATCGCCCCGGGCACGGTGGCCGAATGGGTCAGGGCGCGGGCGCCGAGCCGGAGCAGGGCGTCGAGGTCGACATCGGCGACAGGTGTCCACGGATAGTGTCCGCGCAGGAAACACAGCTCGTTGACCCAGAGGTTCCCGAAACCGGCGACGCAACGTTGGTCGAGGAGGGCTGCGACGAGCGCCCGTCCGGGATCGGCCGCCAGCCTGCGCGCGGCCTCGGCGGCATCCCAGTCGGTCCGTAGCGGATCGGGTCCCAGATAGCCGACGGCCTGATCCTCGTCACCGGTTCGGAGCAGTTCGACGACCGGAAGCCGGACCCCGTACGCGGCGGGTCCGTCGGTCCGCAGGACGACCCGCACGTCGGGCATCACCGACCGCGGCAGCCACTTACCCTCCTTCGAGACGGTCCAAGACCCCTGCATGCGCAGGTGGGTGTGCAGCGTGAGGTCGCCCGACAACCGCGTCAGCAGATGCTTGCCGTACGTGACGTGTTCGAGCACGGTGCGGTCGGCGAGATCTGCCGTGGCGTGTGCCGGGACCCGCAATTCGCCGTGCGTCAGCACGCGGCCTCGCATCGCGGAGTCGAGGCGCCGGGCGAGCGCGAACACGGTGTCACCTTCGGGCACGTACCCATCGTCCTCGTCATCACGGGTTACGTCATAGACCCGGGGCGGGTAGGACTGATCCATGACACCTCGAACGCTGCCACCTCGAACTCTCGGCTCGGCCGCCGTCATCGGATTCGCCAGTGGTCTGCGGAGCGCGGTGGGGATCGCATCGTTCGTGCACGCGCGGTTCGCCGGGACCCCGAATGCCGCGCTGGCCGACGGTGTCGCGGCGCTCGCGATCGTCGGCGAATCCGTCGCCGACAAACTCCCGTTCACGCCGTCGCGCCTGCAGTTGCCCGGGCTCCTCGCCCGGGTCGCGGCCGGCGGACTGGGGGCGTACAGCCTGACGCGGCGCGCCGACCCCGAGACCGTCGCCGCCACGATCGTCATCGGTTCGGTTGCGGCGCTGGCGGGTTCGTACGCCGGTGCGGCCTACCGGTCGGCGGCGTCGACGAAGGTCCCGCCGGTCGCGGCCGCGCTGGCCGAGGACGTCGCCGCCAACGCGCTGGCCTACACCGCGGTGGTCAACTCACGCCCGTGATCCCACCGTCGACACGGAGTTCCACGCCGGTGATGTAGTCGGCCAGAGGGCTGGCCAGGAACGCGATCGCGGACGCGATGTCATCAGGGCGTCCGAGCCGTCCGACAGGGTTCGGGGCGTAGTCCGACGTCACCGCGGCCTCGATGTCCTCCCACTCGGCACCCATGTTCTCCGGCCGCGCGGCGAACATCGACCGCATCGACGGGGTGAGGATGACCCCGGGGCTGACGCAGTTCGCGGTCACCCCGGAACCGGCCAGGTGTTGCGCGAGGCTCACCGTCAGGTTGACCACCGACGCCTTGGCGGCCGAGTACTCCACCATCGTGGTCAGCGGGGTGACCGTGGCCCGGGTCCCGATTGTCAGAACCCGACCCCACCCCGTCGCGCGCATGCTCGGGGTGAGGCGGCGGATCAGCCGGACGGTCGAGAGGACGTTCCCCTCGAACGCCTGCAACCAGTCGTCCGGATCTGCGGTGTGCCAGGTGTTCTCGACGAACGGGCCGGCGTTCGCGACGACGATGTCGACTCCCCCGAGCGCGGCCACCTCGTCGCAGATGCGGTCGGTGTCTTCGGCGCGGGTCAGGTCACCGACCACCACCGATGTCTGCGCTCCGGTTGCCGCGATCTGCGCGGCTGCCTCCTCGGCTCGACCGCGGTCGCGTCCATGGACGACCACGGCGCACCCTTCCTCGGCGAGGCGCTGCGCAACCGCACGGCCGATGCCGCCGCTGCTCCCGGTGATCAGGGCGCGGCGGCCCGACAGGTCGAGGTCCATGCGACGACGCTAGGCCACGACGCCGACACCCCTCACGTGATGACGGTTCCGTCCGCGGGCTCGGCGGTGATCTTCTTGTCGCCGATCAGGGCACGCAGCGGCCAGAACAGGACCCACAGCAACGGGTAGAGCACCCAGTAGTAGATGACACCGACGACCAGTCCCCCGACGGCCCAGAACGGCCAGCACAGCAGGAACAGCAACTGCACCAGCTGCTTGATCACGACGGGCATCCCCTCGCCCATCGCCAACATCGCCCGAGGGTGCATCCCCCGGAGATACGAGCGGAGCCCGTCGTCGACGGGGCCGGACGCCGGCGGGGTCCCGAGACGTTCCTGATCCTCGTCGAACGGCAGACCCGACTGCGGTCGCGGCGCTGGGGCATTGGTCATGGCTACTCCTGTCAGGTTCCCGACAACTCACCGAGCGCCGAACCTAGCCGGGCGGTGTTGGAACTCGATTGGATCTCCCCCACCGCGAGACAAGCCACGCCTCGCCGTCGAAGAATGGGGTCATGGCCTACGACGAACACCTCGCGGATCGCGTCCGCGAGCTCCTCGAGATCGAGCCGGGCGTGACGGAGAAGGCCATGTTCGGCGGACTCGCGTTCCTCATCGACGGACACATGGTGGTCGCCGTCAGCACAGAGGGCGGACTGATGCTGCGCGTCCCACCCGACGAGACCGATGCACTGCTCGAGCACCTGCACACGTCCCCGATGATCATGTCCGGGCGTGAGGCGCGCGGATGGCTGCGTGTCGCCGCCGCGGGAATCGAGAGCCACGACGAGCTGGGTGACTGGGTGGATCGCGGCGTCGCTCACGTGCGCACACTCCCACCGAAATGACACCGGTCTCACCCGCGGCGACGAGCGGTGATCTTCGTCCCCCGAGGCAGACGAGCGGTCGAGATCGCGGGCACCAGACTCTATAGTCTGCCTAATGACACCCGAGGACACCGGGGAACCTGTCGAATCCGGCTCCCCTGACCGCAAAGGTTCTATCCGCGAGCGCATTCTGGCCACCGCGGTCGAACTGTTCGGCGAGCTGGGATACACCGAGACCACCATGGAGCGGATCGCGGTCGAGGCACAGGTGGCTCGCGCCACCGTGTTCAATCACTTCCCGCAGAAGGAGTTGCTGCTCGGCGAGGTGGCGCGCTCTCTGCACACGAGTTTCGGCGACCTCCTCCGCAAGGACACCGATCCCGCACTCCCCCTGCGCAACCGGATCCTCGACGCACAGGAGCGGTGGTCGTTGGCCTACGCGCGGGATGTCGACGCGGCGCTGCCGTTGGTACGGGCCTGGGTGTACGCGGGCGGTCCGCTACTGGCTGTTCCGGACTCGACCGCCGAGGTCCTGACCGAGATGATCGCCGAGGCGCAGGACGACGGGAGCCTGCCGCGGGCCGGATCACCGGCCTCCCTCGGCCAGGCGATGAACGACGCGTTGACCGGCGCGATGATCCGCTGGACCAAGCAGGAGGAACCGACAGCGGAGTCGCTGCGGGACGTGATGCTCGCGGCGGTCCACGCCATCAAACTCGAGTAGCGCCGCGGGTCACTCCTGCGCGAGCAGTCGCTCCAGGTAGTCGAGATCCTGTCGGATGAGGGCGATGGCCCGCTCCGGCCCCTCGGGGGTCGACGGACCTACCTCGGTCTGCGCCACCGTCCGCAACGCCATGTCGGCGAGCTGGACCGCCGCGGCCCGATCCGCGTCGGGGTCACCGGGCGTGTGCCACCAGGCAACCCAGTTCAGCATCCCGATGATCCCGAGCGCGGCGGTCCGCGGATGGATGGGTCGCATCTCGCCACTGCGCACACCGTCCTCGATCACCCGGACGAACTCCTGGAGCACGTGCCGCCTGCTCTGCTGAAAGGTCCGGGAGATCTCGTCGGGCAACGCCGCCTCGGACCGGATGATCAGCTTGAACCGGTCGGCGGTCTGCGCCTGGTTCAGCGCGATCGCCGTGGCCATCTTGCGGAGTTTCTCGCTGGGACCGAGATCGGTGCGTTCGTTGATCTCGTGCAGCATCGCGGCCGGGGTGTCGGTGCTCTCGCTGACCAGACGCGACAGCAGCGCGTCCTTGTTCGCCACGTAGTGATAGAGCGATGGCCGTGTCAGTCCGGTGGCGTCGGCGATGTCCTGCAGCGTCGTGCTCGCGTACCCCTTCTCGGCGAACAACCGCGTCGCCTGGTCGAGGATCTGCTTCTCGACCAGCTCGCGACGAGGGTTGCGCGCCGGCACCGACTCGTCCTCGCTGCTCATCGGTGAAGGATAACCGGCAGGGCTCACCGAAACGCCCTCACACCGAGGACGCGACGGCAGGCGCTCCTCTCTCGGTCCCCCTGTCGGCGCGCTCGGGTGTCGCCACGAGGTGGGTACGACCACTGACCAGAGCCGCCGCCGCATCGGCGAGACACTCCGACGGGATCTCCACGACCACCAGTGCGTCGGTACCGCGGACCACGCGCTCGGCGATGTCGAGACGGGTCAGGACGGCGTCGCGGTCGGAGGCCCCGGCCACCCAGACCACCGCATCTCCCCGCGCCGCGGCGACGAGCCGATCGGCCGCCTCATCCCAGGCCGACTCGGTGTCGACGTGGTGGACGACGGTCTTCGGGTCGTCGCGCAGGTCCGTCGGAGCCAGTCGTGCGGGGTAGGAGCCCCGCGGGTGCTCCAGGGGCTGCGCCAGCACCCACTGCGCGACGTCGTCGGGCCGCGGCCTGCCGACGTCGACGCCGGCGTAACTCGTCACCCCCGCCCACGCCACCTCGGGCGCCGAATCGAGGAACCGGTCCAGACCCACCTTTCCCGACCGGGTCATGTACGAGACCATCAACCGGTCCACCGGCAGATCCATCCGCTGCGGGAACGACTCCCACCACAGTTCGCTGCGACGGGCGATCTGCTGGAGATGCTCGACCGCGGGTCGGCGGATCCTCTCGTACCGTGCGAGCGCGTCGGCGATCGAGTCCGAATCCCGCAGGGCCACATCGAGTGCGATGGCGTCCTCCATCGCCAGCTTGGTCCCCGAGCCGATCGAGTAGTGG
This sequence comes from Williamsia maris, assembly GCF_024171815.1. Classification (GTDB taxonomy): domain Bacteria; phylum Actinomycetota; class Actinomycetes; order Mycobacteriales; family Mycobacteriaceae; genus Williamsia_A; species Williamsia_A maris. Next base: position 502,301 of record NZ_JAMTCJ010000002.1, read on the forward strand.
GCGGTGTGCGCCGCGTCGCCGAGGAGGACGACGTTGTCGACCGACCAGCGGTCACACCGGACGGTGCGAAACCGCATCCAGCGGGTGCGGTTGCCGATCAGGCCGTGGTCACCGAGCGTTCCGGCGAACGCCGACTCCAGATACCGCAGCGAGGTCTGATCGGAGTCGGTCGGGCCGGTCTCGGCGGTCGAGACGTCGAAACCGGCTCGCCGCCAGGTGGCCTCGTCGGTCTCGACGAGGAAGGTGCTGCGGTCGGCCGAGTACGGGTAGGCATGCGTGACGAACGTCCCGTGCTCGGTCGTCGACGGGACGAAGATGGCGCTCGGTAGCGCGAAATCCGTTCCGCACCAGAGGTACAGCCCGGCACCGGTGGTGAGGTGGGCGCCGAAACGGGGATCGGATTCCCGGGTCGCGCTGTTGATCCCGTCCGCCGCGATCACGAGGTCGGCGTCCAGGTCGGCCGCCGCATGGCGTTCACCGAAGACGAGGCTGACCCCGGCGCGCTGCGCCTGATCCTGCAGGATCGCCAGCAGCTGCGTCCGGGCTATGGCCAGCAGGTCGCCGTGCGCGATGCGGACCACATCCGCACCCACCTGCATGGACATCTCGTGGGAGTACGCGGCCGCGACGATGGCCTCGAGCGACGCCGCGTCGGCGTCCCGGAGGTTGCGCTGGGTGCGGGAGGCGAGGCCGACACCGAACCCGAACGTGGTGTCGGGCGAGCTCTGTTCGTAGACGGTGACGTCGGCGTCGGGGTGGCGCAGCTTCAGCAGTCGTGCTGCGTAGAGGCCGCCGGGGCCACCACCGAGGACGGCGATGCGAGCGAGGTTCATGAGATCTCCATACGATCGATCCAGGTGTGGTCTGCGAGGACGCCCGACCTCAGCGGTCGGCGAGCACCTTGTCGGCGATGTCGGCGCGCAGACTCTTCTTGTCGATCTTGTTGACGGTGGTTCGGGGGAGCGCCGGGACCCACTCGAGGCGTTCGGGCCACTTGAACTTCGCGACACCGAGTCGGGTCAGGTGTTCGCGGATCTCGGCCAGCGACAGCTCACCCTGGGCAGCAACGAGATACGCGCAGGTCTTCTCACCGAGGCGGGGATCGGGCATCGCGACGACAGCCGCGTCGTCGATGCCGGGATGCTCCACCAGGAGGAACTCGAGCTCCTCGGCGTTGATCTTCTCGCCGCCCCGGTTGATGAGGTCCTTGATGCGTCCCTCGATGGACACGTATCGGACGTCGTCGATGACGACGATGGTCGCCAGGTCACCGGTCCGGTAGAAGCCGTCCGCGGTGAACGCCGACCGATTGTGTTCGGCCGCATCGAAATATCCCGAGATCGTGTAGGGACCACGACAGCACAACTCCCCCACGACGCCGTCGGAGACCTCGGTCTCGGTGCCCGGTTCCAGGATGCGGACCTCGTCGTCCGGGGCGACCGGCGTACCGACGGTCTCCACCCGGGCACGTAACGGTGCGTCGAGAGGCGTCACCGCGAACATCCCCTCCGACATCCCGAAGAGTTGACCGCCCCAGTGGCTTTCGCCGTCGTCGACCCGGGCCATCAGCTCCGCGGACACCTTGGCACCGGACAGGATGACCCTCCGCAACCGGTCGCGGACGCGGTCGAACCCGGGGTCCATGACCGCCTGATAGTGCCCGTGCCCGATGAGGACCTCGGTGGCCCCTGCCCGTTCCATCAGGTCGAAGGCACTGGCGGCGTCGGCGGTCGCCAGCACGAGGCAGGCGCCGACGGAATGCGACGCGTGCAGACCGCACACGATGCCGGCGTTGTGGATGATCGGGATCAGATGGGCCACGCGGCTCGTCTCGTCCCACCCCAGCCACCGGGCGTACATCTCGGCGTTGTTCCAGTATTCGGCGTGGATGCGCGGGATCACCTTGGGCACACCGGTGGTCCCGCCGGACAGCTGGAACGCCACGACGTCCTGCGGGTCGATGTCGCGTTCGATCGCCTCGACAAAACCTCGTGCCGCCGACGCGTCGACGTCGAGACCCAGGTCCTCCAGTCGGATCGAGCCGGGCTCGGCCGACGGCGCACCCACCGTGAGGATGTGTCGGACGGTGTCGCCGCCGGCCGCGTGCTCGTGGGCGAAGCGCAGCAGGTCGAACGACGGGTCCCCGACCTCGACGATGTGCGCCACCGCACCGACGGTCCGGCTGACGTGTCCGATCTCGTGCATCCGATGCGCGGCCAGGGTGGCGACGGGTACGAGCCCCGCCTTGAGACAGCCGTACCAGGCCAGGACGGTCCCGAGGCGGTTGGTCAGCTGGAACACCACCGGGTCCAGCCGGCGCAGACCGAGGTCGATCAGCCCGGCCGCGATGGCGTCGGTCCGTCGGTCGAGTTCGGCGTAGGTCATCGACCCCTCGGCGGTGATCACCGCCGGTCGGTCGGGATGACGTGTCGCGACGTCGTGGAACCTGCGTCCGGTCGGATCCGCACTCCACGAACCGGTTTCGCGATGACGCCGGGCCCGATCGGGCGGGTACGGGATCAGCCGACCGTCCCAGTCGTCGTACGTGGTCTGCCCACGTGCGTCGATCGTGGTCACCGGGTCGCCACCGCCGGCAACAGTCGCGAGATCTCCAGGGAGTGATCGGGGTGATCGGCCGGGACGATGCCCGAGTAGATGGCCGTCCAGCAGCCCGGGCAGCACAGCTGACGGAACACGATCGGTGTGTCGACGTACTCGGTCGGGTCGGACGTGACCTGGGGGCCGGCCGCCGAGGACGGGCCCTCGAACCGCGCGAGATCCAGGACCCCGCCGTTCTTGTCGTCGCCGAGCAACCGACCGCAGTGCGCGCAGGCGATGACACGCGAGTCACCGACACTGACCTCGGCGAGGTTGTCGTCCAGTCGTCGGCCCAGGCTCAGGTCCATCGTCGGGGCGTCGGGGTGCTGCGTGGATCGCTCCCGACGTTCGGTCAGCATGGACGTCCGTAGTTTCGCGGTCGCGCGATCATCGGTGCCATTGTGGTCGACGACGACGCCGTAGACCGCGGCCGCGCCATCCGCGGTGACCTTGCCCTCGCGCAGATCGATCGCGACGGCGGCCGGGTCGCGCTGCAGCGGATCGCCGTACCCTCCGCCACCCTGCCAGTGCATGTACAACACCTCGCCGGGCGCGACGTAGCTCTCCGCATAGCAGGCCCCGAACTCCCGGCCGCCCGCGAGTTCGTCGAGGTCGCCGGGGATGTGGCCGGCCGCGAACTGCTCGTTGATGTCGGTGCCGCGGGCAAGGATCTCGAGGCCGGTGTTGCCGGGATATCCGCCTGCCAGACCGTTGTTCTGGGCCACGGCCTTGCCCGCGGACGCCAGGACGAGACCCATCGGCAGGCTGGTTCCGTACGGGGTGACCGCCAACGACGCGCTCACGCCGCCGCGCTGACGGCCGGGCCCGCCCGAGTCGGGCTCCTCGCGACGCCACAACGTGAGCAACGGGTAGAGGAACTCGGTCATCTCGGTGTCCGGGATGCGGCCCATCGGGATGCAGAAGAGTCCTCCGGTGTCCATGCCGTCGGCCGTTGGACGCGCCCCGTATCCGCCGGCCATGGGCTCCATCATGATGTTGAGGAACGGGACCGGTTGCTCGGCCCGCTCGTCCAGCCCCGCGATCACCGCGGTGTCCCAGGTGCCGCAGCACGCCGCCTGCACACTGGCGCCCAGATCGACCGAGCGGTCCAGCATCTGCGAAAGACACTCCGCGATCAGGGTTCCGGTCAACCAGGCGGGTCCGATCGGGCCACGACTGACCGCGGCCGGGAAGCTCGCGTTGTTGATGGTGCCCTCTTCGGAGACGAGATCGAAGCACCGCATCAGACCGCCTGCCGACCACGGGATGTCGCCGGCGAGGATCGGGAGCAGCGCGAGCATGACCCCACCGCGCATCCCGGCATAGGTGCAGTTGATGACGCCGGTCTGTTTGTCGGTGCCGGTGAAGTCGAACGTCAGATGGTCGTCGGTCTTGGACATCGCGACGGTGATCTTGTGGACGCCGCGGTCGCCCGCGTGTGACTGGTCCTGGTATCCGGTGGCCTTCCAGGTGCCGTCGGGCAGCGAGGTGAGCTTCGATCGGAGTCGCCCCTCGGCGTCGGTCATCATGCGCTTCATGACGGCCTTGACGGTGTCGGCACCGTACTGCTCGATGACCGCGTGGATGCGGTTGCGTCCCACCGTGTTGGCGCCGATCTTGGCGCGCAGGTCGAGGCCCACGAGCATCGGGACACGGGACCGGCGAACCCACACGTCGGCGACGTCGCGCTGGAGTTCGAAGTTGCGGACCACCTTGATCGGCGGGGTGGGCAGCGACTCGGAGAAGACGTCCTTGGCCGACGGGTCGAACGATCCGAGTCCCGATCCACCGAGATCCGGCTCGTGGCAGATGGCGCTGGTCCAGCTGAACAGCTTGCCCTCGTGGAAGATCGGTTGGTAGACGATGACGTCGCTCTGGTGCAGACCACCCCCGACCCAGGGATCGTTGCAGAGGAACATGTCGCCCTCCTCGATGCCGGGATTGGTGGCGCGGTTCTGCAGCGTCCAGTAGATGGCGAGGTCGACGGCGCCGACGAGCATCGTGTTGTAGAGACCGACCTGGACCTCCTGGCCCAGTTCGTCGCTCACGGCGAAGTCGAAGTCGTTGGCGTCGGTGACGATCGGCGACCCCGACATCCGCTTGAGGGCTTCGCCCATCTCGTCGGTCACCGACCACAGGCGGTGGCGGATCACCTCGTAGGTGAGTGGGTCGAGGTCGTCGATCTGCTGCTGGGTCACCGTGTGGATCTGCAGGCTCGGCGGCAGTGAGCGGGCGAGGGCGTCGGGGTCGACGGGACGGCTCGAGAAGACTTCGGAGCCGGGGATCGGTGAGGTCATGAGGGCGCTCCTACTGGGCGACGATGGAGAGGTTGCCGAGACGGTCGACTGTGCCGGTGGTGCCGTGGGGGACGACGACCGTCGTGGTGGGGACCTCGACGATGGCCGGTCCGGTCAGGACGTGGCCGGCGGCGAGTTTGCTGTAGTCGTAGATGTCGCTGTCGACGAAACCGACGCGGCCGTCGAGACAGACCTTGCGACTTCCGATGCGGGCCGCGGAGGCGTCCGGCGAGTCCGCCGACTTCACCTCGGGCAGGGTCGGCGAGAACGGCAGCACGCCGGTCGCGCGGACGCGGTAGGTGATGGCCTGGATGCCGGCCTCACGGAAACCGCTGTCCTTGCCGTAGAGATCGGCGTAGCGCTGCTCGAACAGATCGGAGGCGTGCGCGACGCTGGTCGAGTCGAGAGCGCCCTCGGGGAGCGAGGTCGCCACCTCGGCGAGCTGCATCGTGTAGCGCATGTCGATCTCACGCTCTACCTCGATGCTGGTGAACGACAGCCCCTGCCGACTCAGGGCCGCACGGACACGCTTCTCCAGTCCGGCGAAGTTCTGTTCGGCCCTCGCCGGATCGAGCGGCATGGCCGCCGGGTCCGAGAGTTCAGCGGCGAGAACGATGTTCGACGAGGCCAGACCGTAGGCGGAGAACGCGGACGCAACCTGACCGAGCGGGACGACCACCTCTTTCACCCCGACCTCGGCGGCGTACCCCGCACAGTGCGCGGGACCCGCGCCACCGAAGGCGTAGAGCACGAACTCACGCGGATCGTGTCCGGCCTCGACCACGGTCTTGCGCAGCAGGTCACCGGTCTGGGCGTTCTGCACCGCGTAGATGGCGGCCGCGGCGTCCTCGATCGACAGGCCCAGCGGCTCGGCGATCCGACGGCGGATCGCCTCGCGGGCGAGGTTCTTGTCGAGTGGCTTGCGGCCTCCCAGCAGGCCTCGCTCGGGCAGGATGCCGAGGACGAGGTTGGCGTCGGTGTTGGTGGGCTCGGTGCCGCCCTGCCCGTAGCAGGCCGGCCCGGGGACCGCCTGCGCGCTGTGTGGTCCGATCTGCAGGTTGCCGCCCGGATCGACCCAGGCGATGGCGCCGCCGCCGGAGCCGATCGCGTGCACCTCGAGGGTGGGGACGTTGATCGGGTGGTGGTTGATGATCGTGCTCGACGCACGGACCGGCTCGCCGTCGACGACCAGTCCGACGAGGAAGGTCGTGCCGCCGACGTCGGTGGCGATGACGTTGCGGTGGCCCAGTTGCCGACCGAGGGAGACTGCGCCGACGACGCCGCCGGTCAGCACCGACCCGACCGTGCTGATCGCGTTCTTCGGTGCCTCGGCCGCGGCGACCGCGCCACCGTTGCTCTGCATCACCAGCAGCGGTCCGGCCAGCTTCAGATCTCGCAGCTTCGACTCCAACGATCCGAGGTAGTCGCGCAGGCCCGGACCGATCTGCGTGCTCATGATGGTCGTGGCGTTGCGGGCGAACTCCCGGATTCGGGGGCTCACCTCGCTGGACAGCGAGACGAACATGTCCGGGTCGATCTCACGCACGAGTTCGCGGATCCGCTCCTCGTGGACCGGGTTGCGGAACGACCACAGCAGCGAGACCGCGATCCCCGACACCCCGTCGGCCACCAGCGACCGGATGGCCTCTCGCGCGGAGTCCTCGTCGAGCGCGACGACGATGTTGCCGTCACGATCGATCCGTTCGGTCACCTCCAGCGCGTGCCGCTTGGGGACCAGGCCGTGGGACTTGCTCTGCCCCATGACGTTCTGCAGTTGCTCGGGTGATCCGCCGAGGTAGCGGCCCTCCACGTTCATGATGTAGATCGAGTCGCGATGACCCTTGGTCGTGAGGAAGCCGACCGGCGGGACGTTGCCCATGACGAGCGCGTTCAGCGACGACGTCGTGCCGTGCGCGATGTGATGGGTGTCGGCCAGCATCTCCTCCACCGGGCGCCCCAACTGTTCGGCCAGCGCCACCAGGACATCGATGACCCCCTGGGAGTAGTCCGGGGGCGTCGACGGGGCCTTGGCGGCGACCACGGTGCCGGAACTGTCGTCGAGTACTGCGTCTGTGAACGTCCCGCCGACGTCCACTCCGATCACATAGGTCATGCCGGTGTGCTCCCTTTCGGATACGAGTCGAAGACGCCGGCGACGCCGGGACGACTCCCGAGCCTGCTTACGTCTGCGTTGAGTATTCGACGCGAGTGATGACCTGTCAAGGACCAATTGTGAGAGCCATCACCAAGGGTCGCGACTGTTGGCATCGCCATTCTGCGTCGCGCTGCTGGTGGACGGGCCTTGACGGATCGTCGCGTGCGTCGAATAATCATCGTCAGTGTCGAACTACATCGACATCGTTGTCCACCGGAAGGCCCAGCCCATGACCACCCACCGCATCGGACTCGTCGTACCGAGTTCCAATGTGACGGTCGAGACAGAGATGCCTGCACTGCTGGCCCGGCACCCCGACGCCTCGTTCTCCTTCCACTCGAGCCGCATGCGGATGACGGCGGTCTCTCCCGAGCAGCTCCGCGCCATGAACTCCCAGCGGGAGCGGTGCATCCTCGAACTCGGCGACGCCGGCGTGGACGCGATGCTCTACGCCTGTCTCGTCGCGTTGATGGCAGCGGGCCCCGGTGAACACCAGCGGGTCGAGGGGTTGATCGCCGAGCAACTCGCGACCGGCGGGTCCGACGCCGCGGTGCGTTCGAGCGCCGGCGCGCTGGTCGAGGGCCTCCGGGCTCTCGGCGCCCGCCGTGTCGCACTGGTCACCCCCTACATGCGCCCGCTCGCCCAGAAGGTCGTCGAGTACATCGAGGCCGAGGACATCGCCGTCACCGACTGGCGCGCGCTGGAGGTGTCCGACAACGCCGAGGTCGGTGCCATAGCGGGATCGCGCGTGATGGAGGCCGCGCGCTCACTCGATCTCACCGGTGTCGACGCGCTCGTCATCTCGGCCTGCGTGCAGATGCCGTCGTTGCCCCTCGTGCAGGCCGCCGAGGACGAGTTCGGTGTCCCCGTCCTCTCGGCTGCCACCGCGGGTGCATACAGCCTTCTGCGCGCACTGGACCTCCCGGTCGATCTGGCCGGGGCCGGCTCGCTCCTGCGCGCCGACGCCTCCGCACCCGCCGCGATCTGAGAACTCAAGGAGAACAGCATGTCTGATCTGAATCACAAGGTCCGAGGCGTCGACCACGTCGCCTACCCCACGTTCGACCCGGCCGGGACCGTCGAGTTCTACCGGGACGTCCTCGGCTTCCCGGTCGTGCACTCGATCTGCGCGGCCGGCTGGGGGCCGGAGAAGCATCCCGACTTCATCCACTTCTTCTTCGACATCGGCAACGACGACCGGCTGGCGTTCTTCTACTACTTCGGACTCGAGCCGTTCGAGGGCGGACCGCAGGGTGACGCCTACTCGCGCTTCGCCGATGACGTCCCGATCTTCTTCATCCGGTCCCGACACCTCGCCATCCACGTCGACGACGAGGACGACCTGCTCGAGTACCGCCGCCGACTCGACAGCAGCAACTGGCCGGTCGAGATGCAGATTCAGCACGAGACCATCGAGTCGATCTACACCCACGACCCCAACGGCTACATGATCGAGATCACCAGGGCGATGCGACCGGTTACGCCGCAGGAAGACCTCGACGCGGAGCTGACCATCGACGCCCTGGTCGACGTCGTGCGCGGCCCGGATCCCAGCATGGCGAACCTGCTCGCGCGCAAGGCCGAACTCATCGTCGAGCGTGCCGCGCAGTGGGTCCCGTCCGACGAGGAGGTGGTGGCGCGGTGACCACCCTGTACGTTCTCGACATCCCGGAGAACCACGACCTCGCGGCGGTCGCGGACAAGGACCCCTCGGTCGTGGTCGATCACGTCGGGCCCTACTTCCGGATCGTCTCCGACACCGACATCGTCATCGACCGTCGCGCGACCGGGTGTCGGCACGCGGTCTGGTACAGCAGCGTCGCCGGCCTTCACGAGAGCCGGATCACGCAGTGGGACAAAGACGCGATGCGCGTCGTGGGGTCGTGACCGTCACCCGCCTCGGCGCGGGCCGGTACATCGACGCGGCGCAGGCCCCGGCGAACACCGTCACCTCGGTCCACGAGTTGACGACGTCAGATGGCGCGAAGGTCGCGGGCGTCCTGCGGACAGTCCCCGGCGCACGGACCGTCGTCGCGTTGATGCACCCCCGCCAGGATCTGACGCACCACGTCCTGGTTCCGGAGTTGCTGGCCCGCGGGTTCGGGGTGTGGACACAGGGCACGCGCTCCCCCAACAACGACATCGCGCTGGTCCACGAGCAGGCACTGCTCGACGCAGCGGCGGGTCAGGTGTTCCTCCGCGACGCCGACTTCGATCATGTTGTGACACTGGGCCACTCCGGCGGCGGGACTCTGTTCGCGTTCTACCATCAGCAGTCCGGGCTGCCCCCGGAACACCGCCTGCGTCGGACACCGGCCGGTCGACCGATCGATCTCGCGTCGGCCGACATGCCCGCACCCGACGGGGCGGTGTTCATGGCGCCCCACCCGGGGCAGGGTGCGCTGCTGCTCCGGCTCATCGATCCCTCGGTGGTCGACGAGTCCGACCCGCTGTCGGTGGACCCGTCCCTCGATCCGTTCGGCCCGGCCAACGGCTTCGCCGAGCCCCCGCACAGTTCGCAGTACACGGACGATTTCGTCCGGCGATACCGGGCGGCGCAGCGGGCGCGGGTCGAACGTCTCGACCAGATCGCCCGCGAACGGGTGGCCGAGGCTGCGACCGCACGACGTCGACACAAGGACAGCGGGGACGCGAGAGACCGTCGCGCCGCGCTGGTCCCGCGAATCCTCACCGTGTATCGCACCGACGCCGACCTGCGGTTCACCGATCTGTCGCTGAGTCCCAACGACCGACCCTACGGATCGCTGTTCGGCCGGCGACCGGACCTCACCAACTCCGGGTTGGTCGGCTTCGGACGGTTCAGCACGCCGGACGCCTGGCTGTCCACGTGGTCGGGGCTGTCGACGAACGCCGACTTCCTCCGGTGCGCCCCGGCCGTCACGGTGCCGTCGCTGTTCGTCGAACTCAGTGGCGATCAGGCGTGCTTCCCCGACGACGCGACCGCGATGACCGAGGCCATCGGTGCCACCGATGTCACCCGAACGCAGGTGGCCGGAACGCATTTCGGCGGGCCGATCAGCGACGGCGCCCCCACCGGCGCGAGCCTGGCCGCCGCCGACATCGGGCAGTGGTTGGCCGAGCGCTTCAACTGACCGCCGGTGCGGTGACGGACAGGAGGTACGGATGCCAGCGACGTTCATCACCTCACCGTCGCGAGGCGGGACAACCTTCCTGGACATCACGTCTAGCGAGCACCGAGCCGCCTAACGCTGTGGTGACATCCAGGTTGAAACGGGATCGCAAATGCGCTTGCGTCTTCGATCGGCCAGTACCGCGAGCGATGGCTGCCGAACAGCTCGAGACAAGAGAACTCGACGCCTTCATGTGAAGCACACGCTGCAATGCTGTAGCGCGGCGGCGCTGCACGGTAAACCTCACATGTGTCAACGCCTTCGGAGATTAGACGCGCAGTCAGCCCTCTCACATACCAGGTGTTGAATTCGCTGACTGCTAACTGGCTTGCAGCGTTACGCAAGTTCACTCGACGGTTATTCGACACCGCAAGCCAAAGTTCCGGCTTGGAAATCTCGTGCATGAGCGAATCATCGTCTCCCGCAGTTATCGCTCGCCGCATCGCATCAGGCCACCTCTGCCGACCAAGCGAAGACAGCTGACGACCACGGTATGGGTTGCCTGAGGACTCCTCCTCCTCAAAGGCCGCAATCATGAACTCTCTTGTCAGAGCGTCAAGCTCTTCGTAGTGCATTCCCATGGCTTGATCTCCATACCGGTCTCGGGAGCAGCGCCGCTTACTTCTCTTTGGTGACGCCCTTGAAAGGTGCCGAATCGCTCTTGCGATCCAGAAATTGGCCATTTGAGCTGTCGCGCTTGGTCCAGCCGCCTGGTGTCTTCACTTGCGTTCGACTAGTCACTGCGCCCTTGCGCGAACCTTTGCCAGTGTTCTTTGCCATTTCCATCCTGTTCCCGTGCCGGGCGACGCGAGGTTGCGCCTGAGTGAAGATTACACCACCTTATTCGGCGTCGCGTTCGTCGTGTGATTCAGCGCAAAGGCACCACCGGTGTCGGAACGTGCGTCAGAGGGCAGACTGGTTTTCGCAGGTGGACATTCAGGAGCGTGACTTTGACAGAATTGCCAGCAAACGGACGGTTCCAGCCCAGCCGGCTCCGGCTAGCGCGGGAATTGAAGCGCATGACGCAAACGGAGCTTAAGGGGCAGTGCGGCATCTCCGCGGCGTCCGTCAGTCAGCTTGAATCCGGCGCGTCTAGCCCCAGTGCCGAAACGATCTCGGCACTCAGCAAAGCCCTTGAGACACCTCCTGAGTTCTTCTTCCGTCCCGTAGCCGAGACACATGAAGGATTCTTTCGATCTTTACGCCGAACGTCTGTGACGGACCGCCGCCACGCTCGTGCGGTCGCTCAGATTGCCCATGATCTGGCGGCCGAAGGCAGCTCATCGGTCCTGATGGATCTTGCGCTCCCTGCTATCCCGGTGGAGAGCCTCACCGACACAGACACACCGATCGCCGCCGCAAAGATGGTCCGGCAGGCGTGGAAAGTTTCATCTGGGCCGATTGCGAATGTAGTTGAGCTGCTGGAAGAGCACGGAATCGTAGTTCTGCGGCTCTCGTTGTCGACCGCGAACGTGGACGCGTTCTCGCTGCCCTTCGCAGACCGGCCGGTTGTAGTCCTCGGTAGCGACAAGAATGATCGCGCGCGCTCAAGGTTCGATGCGGCACATGAACTTGGCCATCTTGTGATGCACGGCCAAGAAATTTGGGGCACAAAGGAAGTCGAGACACAGGCACACTTGTTTGCAGCCGAGTTCTTGATGCCGGAGGCCGAGATCCGCGCGCAATTACCGACCTGGTCCGACTGGGAAACGCTGTTCAGCCTCAAGAAGACGTGGCAGGTATCGCTCGCAGCTTTGCTCATGCGCGCTAAGACGCTTGGACAAATGGACGGGTCCGCCTACCTGAACTCCGTCAAGGCCGCCTCGGCGAGAGGTTGGCGTCGAGTCGAACCCCTGCCGTTGGGTGCTCCCGAAGAACCTAGCCGATCGACGTCTCTACTCCGGGACTACTTTGCAGGAGACTCCGGCGATTGGCTTCCTGCTAAGTGGTTTGACCTTGTTCAGCTCAGCGAAGTTGACTGAACCTGCACATCGAGCTGCAGAACATCAACGGCGGACCCGTCGATAAGCCAACTGCTAAGGCCCCACTGGGCCAAGTGAAATAGCAAGGTAATAGACCGAATTGCCCTCGCGGCCATGCGTGCCTCTGCGCATGGAGGACGATGTCACCGAGGACAGAGCGGCGCCCAAAGGCCACTTCAGGTGATTTAAGGCCTGAACCTATCCCGGTGTCAGCTGATCACAGAACAATGTTGATCATCTTCCCGGGCACGTAGATGACCTTGCGGGGTTCGCCGTCGAGCAGCGCCGCAACCTTCTCGTCAGCAAGGGCGATGGCCGTGACCGACGCCTCGTCGGCATCCGCGGCCACGGTGATCCGGCTGCGCACCTTGCCCTTCACCTGAATCGGGATCTCGACGGTGTCCTCGACCAGCAACGCCGCGTCGGCGATCGGGAACGGGCCGTGCGCCAACGGCGCGCCGTGGCCAAGCCGTCCCCACAGTTCCTCGGCGATGTGCGGTGCGACCGGCGCCAGCATCAGCAGCAGAGGCTCGACCACGTCGCGCGGTGCGCCCTTCGCGTACTCCTTGGTCAGGTGGTTGGTCAGTTCGATCAACTTGGCCACCGCGGTGTTGTCGCGCAGCGCGGCGTAGTCGTCACGGACACCGGCGATCGTCTTGTGCAGCAACTTGTTCGCCGACTCGCTGGGTGCGTCCTCGGTGACGCGGACCTCGCCGGTCTCCTCGTCGATCACCAGACGCCACACCCGCTGCAGGAACCGCTGCGCACCGACCACGTCCTTGGTGGCCCAGGGGCGGGACTGGTCCAGCGGACCCATCGACAGCTCGTACACACGCAGCGTGTCGGCGCCGTAATCACGGCAGATGTCGTCGGGCGCAACGGAGTTCTTGAGCGACTTGCCCATCTTGCCGTACTCGCGGTTGACCGGTTGCCCCTCGTAGAAGAACCCACCGTCGCGCTCCTCGACCTCCTCCGCGGGCACGTAGACCCCGCGAGCGTCGGTGTAGGCGAACGCCTGGATCATGCCCTGGTTGTACAGCTTTCGGTAGGGCTCCTTCGACGTGACGTAACCCAGGTCGAAGAGCACCTTGTGCCAGAACCGGGAGTAGAGCAGGTGCAGCACGGCATGCTCGACGCCGCCGACGTACAGATCGAGCCCGCCCGGGTCGTCCGGCCCGTGGACGTCGGTCTGCGGTCCCATCCAGTACGCCTCGTTCTCCTTGGCGCAGAACTCCTCCGAGTTCGTGGGGTCGATGTAGCGCAGCTGGTACCACGAGCTGCCCGCCCACTGCGGCATGACGTTGGTGTCGCGGGTGTAGTGCTGCAGACCATCACCCAGGTCGAGGTCGACGTTGACCCAATCGGTGGCCTTGGCCAGCGGGGGAGAGGGAACGCTGTCGGCGTCGTCGGGGTCGAACGACACCGGCGCGAAGTCGGCGACCTCGGGCAGCGCCACCGGGAGATCGGCCTCGGGGATCGGATGCGGTTCTCCCGCAGCGTCGTAGACGATGGGAAAGGGTTCGCCCCAGTAGCGCTGGCGGGCGAAGAGCCAATCGCGCAGCTTGTACTGGACCGTGCCGGTGCCTGCGCCCTCGGTCTCCAGCCACTCGATCATGGCCGTCTTCGCCGCGTCGACCCGCAGGCCGTCGAGGAAGCCCGAGTTGACGATGGGACCGTCACCGGTGAAGGCGGCCTCGACCGCGCCCTGCTCCGATCCGATCACCTCGATGATGGGCAGACCGAACGCGGTGGCGAACTCGTGGTCGCGCGGATCGTGCGCCGGGACGGCCATGATGGCTCCGGTGCCGTACCCGATCAGCACGTAATCGGCGATGAACACCGGGATCTCGCGTCCGTCGACCGGGTTGACGGCATAGCCGCCGGTGAAGACACCGGTCTTCTCCTTGTTCTCCTGGCGCTCGAGATCGGACTTCGCGGCGATACCCGCGCGGTACTGCGCGATCGCGGCGGCCGGGTCGGCGACGCCACCGGTCCACCGCTCGTCGACACCGGCAGGCCACGAGTCCGCGGTCAGTGCGTCGACCAGCGGATGCTCGGGGGCCAGCACCATGTAGGTCGCGCCGAACAGGGTGTCGGGTCGTGTGGTGAAGACCTCGATCGCGGAGTCGGACCCGGGGACCGCAAAGGCGACCTGAGCGCCCCGGGACCGGCCGATCCAGTTCTGCTGCATGGCCTTGACCTTGTCCGGCCAGTCCAGCAGGTCGAGGTCGTCGATGAGGCGGTCGGAGTACGCGGTGATCCGCATCATCCACTGCCGCAGTCGCTTCCGGAAGACGGGGAAGTTGCCGCGGTCGCTGCGACCGTCGGCGGTGACCTCCTCGTTGGCCAACACCGTGCCCAGCCCCGGACACCAGTTCACCATCGAATCCGACTGGTAGACCAGGCGGTATCCGTCGATGACCGCGGAGCGTCCGTCCGCGTCGAGATCGGCCCAGACCGCGCCGTCGGCCGGGGTGCGCGCACCGGAATCGAATTCGGCGATCAGCTCGTCGATCCGCCGGGCGCGACCCAGGTCGGTGTCGTAGAAGGCGTTGTAGATCTGCAGGAAGATCCACTGCGTCCAGCGGTAGAACTCCAGGTCCGTCGTCGCCACCCGGCGACGCTCGTCGTGCCCGAGCCCGAGACGACGGATCTGCGCGAGGTAGCGCTCGATGTTCGCCTCGGTGGTGGTGCGGGGGTGGGTACCGGTCTGCACGGCGTACTGCTCGGCGGGCAGGCCGAACGAGTCGAAGCCCATGGTGTGCAGGACATTGGCGCCGTCCATGCGATGGAAGCGCGCGTAGACGTCGCTGGCGATGAAGCCGAGGGGGTGACCGACGTGCAGGCCGGCGCCCGACGGGTACGGGAACATGTCCTGGATGAACAGCTTTCCGCTGCCCGCACCGCCGGCGAACGTGGAGAGATCACCGGCCAGCGGGCCCACCGGATTGGGGGCCTCGAAGCTCCGGTTGTCGTTCCAGTTCCGCTGCCAGCGCTCTTCGATCTCGCCGGCCAGCTGGGCGGTGTAGCGGTACTCAGTCACCTGACCAGCGTAAAGCGTCCCCTGACAGTGACGGTTGGCGGTGTCGCTCGTATCATCGTGGAGTGAATTCTGTTGCCGTCGGTATCTCTGTCGCCGACTTCGTGCTGGCTGTCGCCTTCGGCGTGACCGGTGTGCTCGGACTGATGCGGCGCCTGCCCCGCAATCGTTTCGTCGGGATCCGTACACCCGTGACGCTGCGCTCGGACGAGACGTTCGCCGTCGCGCACGTCGTCGCCGGGCCGGGACTCGTGGGCGGCGCGGTCATCCTCGCGCTGGCCGGGGTCATCGGGATCGGCTCCGCAGGAGGCGTCGGACTGGCGTTCGCGCTGGTCGGTCTGGTCGCTGCGCTGGTCATCCTGGGAGCGGCCAGCTCCTTCGGTCTGCGCGCCGCGGCGCGCGTGCCGGACTGGGACGAGTCCGACAGCTGCGGCACCGGCGGAGGCTGCGGCAGCTGCGCCCTGTCGGGGGCGTGCGCGGCTCCCGGCGCGTCGTCCACCAGCGTCTCGTAGACACCGCGAGGGTCGCGTGCTCAAACGGCTCCACATCGACGGCTTCATCCTGGCCATCCTGGCCACGGTGGGCGTCGCGACGTTGCTCCCCGCCCGCGGGGAGTTCGCCGGCATCACGTCGTGGGTCGTGGTGGCCGCCATCGCCCTGCTGTTCTTCCTCTACGGCGCCCGCATGCACCCACGCGAGGCGCTCGAGGGGCTGCGGCACTGGCGTCTGCACCTGACGATCCTGGCCTTCACCTTCGCGCTGTTCCCGCTGATCGGTCTCGCGCTGAAGCCGATCGCACCGCATGTCCTCGGCGACGACGTCTACACCGGTGTGCTGTTCCTGTGTCTGGTGCCGTCGACGGTGCAGTCGTCCATCGCGTTCACGTCGATCGCCCGGGGCAACGTCGCCGGTGCGATCGTCAGCGCGTCGGCGTCGAACCTGCTCGGCGTGATACTGACGCCGCTGCTCGTGGTGGCGCTGATCTCCAGCACCGGGGGCATCACGATCTCGTGGACGTCGATCCTCACGATCGTGCTCGAGATCCTCGTGCCGTTCATCGTCGGACAGCTCGCCCGGCCGCTCATCGGTGGGTGGCTGACACGGCACGCCAAACCCACGAAGCTGGTCGATCGCGGATCGATCGTGCTGGTGGTCTACTCGGCGTTCAGCGAGGGCATGCGCGAGCACATCTGGTCGACGGTGCAGTGGTGGCAGGTGCTGGTGCTGATCGCCGGGTCGATCGTGCTCGTGGGGGCGCTGCTGTGGCTCACCGGATTCGTCGGCCGACGCCTGCATTTCAGGCGCGCCGACACCATCGCGATCCAATTCTGCGGGACGAAGAAGAGCTTGGCCACCGGATTGCCGATGGCCGCGGTGCTGTTCTCGGGAAGCAACGTGGGCCTGATCGTGTTGCCGCTGTTGGTCTTCCACCAGATACAACTGATGATGTGTGCCTGGTGGGCGGGGCGGCTGTCTCGCGAGCCGGTCGACGAACCGGAGATTGCCCCGGCCACCACCTCGTAGTCGCAGTGGGCGGGGCGGCTCAGTCGCTAGCCGGTCGACGAACCGGAGATCGCCCCGGCCACCACGTAGCCACCACGGCAACAGGCGTTCAGGCGGATTTCCCGATACCACGCAGGAGCATGTCGGCGACCTGGTCGGCGTGACGGTGCCCGTCGGTGGCGGGGTGTGCGTCGAGGTAGCCGAGCATGCTGTCCACCGCGCCCTGGTAGGTGACTGCCATGAGCAACGGATCCAGGCCCGCGTCGAAGTCACCCTCGGACTGACCGCGGGCGAATATCTCGGCCTGTCGCGCGTACGTCTCGTCGTAGTCGTCGAGGCCGAAGCGCAGGTCGCCGGCGGGCGTCCGCAGGTTAACGACGATCTCCGCGATGGCGCGGCGTTGCGCGCCGTGGGTGAGACGCAGGCCGGCAGCGCCGTGTATCGCGGCGCGGATGACCCGCGGTGCGGGCTCCGACAGGTCCAGGGTCGCCGCGACAGCTGACCGCAGGACGAGGAGAGTCTGCCGTGCCGTCGTGTCGAACAGATCGTCGAGATCGGTGAAGTAATGCCAGAGAAGCCCTTTCGACACCCCGGCTCGGGACGCGATCTCCTCGGCGGTGGTCGCCTGGTACCCGACATCGGCGAGGACGTCGACGGTGGCCGCGACGAGCTGGTCTCGGCGTTGGTCGGGGCTGAGCCGACGGCGGACGGGCGCGTCGGTCACGTTCGGTCGCCGACGACGACAGCGATCACACCGACCATCACGACCGCGATGCCGATCATCTCCACACGCATCCACACCGGGTAGAGGTCCGGGATGAGGGCTTGGACGACGTTGACCACGAGCAGGACCGCCGCGATGATCCCGACGGCCCGCGCGGCGCGCACACTCCCGCGCTCCGCCGCCCGTAGCCGAAGCGGGAGAAGAACCGCGAAGACCGCCACGATCACAGCGTGTACCCACGCCTCGGTGGGCGCCTGCGACGGCGCGGCCGCGCTGAGAACGGCCAGGGCGAAGATCGTCGCCGCGACCACCGCGACATAGATTCCGACGAGGCGGCACAAGCGGCCGAGCGGACGAGCGCGAACTTCGTTGACCATGCGGTCAACACTAATTGACCAGCTGGTCAACAGCAAGGGTTCGGCTAGGTCGATCGGGGGTCGCGAGTAGCCGAGCGTGCGCGATGACCCCGTCGAGCGCGGCCTCCAACGGGGCGGTGTCGCGGTGGATCTGGGCCAACAGCAGGCCGCCCTGCAGGGATGCGAGCGTCGACCTGGCCAACGACTCGGTATCGACGTCCTCGCGCAGGACACCGCCGGTGCGCATCGACTCGTAGCCACGTCGGATCGCGCGCTCCCACCGCGACAGCGCCTGGGCGACGCCGGCGCGCGCACCCGGGTCGACCTCGGCGACCTGCACGCCCAGCGATCCCAGTGGACATCCACCCGAACACCCGCCGAGGCGCTGGAACTCGACGATCCACGCGCACCACCGCTGCAGCCCGTCGATCGAGTCGAGTTCGGCGAACATCGCCTCGTGCGCACCGACGATCGTGTCGTCCTGGTGCGCGATGACCGCGTGCACCAATGCGTCCTTGTCGGAGAAGTAGTGATAGATCTGCGAGCTGCTCACCCCGGCGCGGGCACGCACGTCCTCCATGGTCGTACCCGCCACACCGGTGTCGAGCATCAGCTCCGCCGCTGCACTCACGATGCGCGCCCTGGTCTCGCGACCCCTTGCGGTGAGTGGTCTCCCGGTGTTCGTGCGATGTGCTTCGACCGTCATCGCACCAGCCTAGGTTTTCTGGATTGGACAGTCCAGTTTTCTGTCGGCAGGCTGGCGTCACCGAGGCGACGCGCCCCGGGAACAACTCCAGTGAAGGACTGACGATGACCACCTCGCAGGATTCGATGACCCAGCAGCTGACCGCGACCCTCGAGGGTTCGCTCACCCAACTACCCGCCGAGGTCAGCGCGGCGTTCGCCGCCGACCGGGACGGCCTCGACTCGACGGGCACCCCCGCCGGCGTGGCGGCGGTCGGTACCGCGGTCGCCGACGTCGACCTCACCACCGCGCAGGGCGCCACCACCCGTCTGCACAGCGAGCTCGGTGGACGTCCCGCCGTCCTGGTGTTCTACCGCGGCGCATGGTGCCCGTACTGCAATGTCGCGCTGGGTGCCTACCAGCGTGAGCTGGTGCCCGCGCTGACCGAACGCGGCGCGACCCTGATCGCCATCAGCCCGCAGAAGCCCGACGGCTCGCTCAGCGCGCAGGAGTCCAACGACCTGACCTTCACGGTCCTGTCCGACCCGGGCAACACCCTCGCAGGCAACCTCGGCATCATCGCGCCGAACAACCCCGATGCCATCGCCGCGCAGAAGCAGCTGGGTCTCGACGTCACCGAGCACAACGCCGACGGCACCGCCGATCTGCCGTTCCCGACCGTCGTCGTGCTCGACGCCGCCGGGACGATCTCGTTCATCGACGTGCACCCGAACTACACGACCCGCACCGAGACGTCCGACATCATCGCCGCGGTCGATGCCCTGAGCTGACCGCGATCGACGACGCCGGGGTCTCGCCTACCGCTTCTGGCGGCGCGAACCCCCGTGCCAGTCCTCGGTGAGGCCTGCGTCCTCCTCGCTCACGCCGAGTGCGCGGAGCTGGGGCCGCTCGCGCAGACTGCGCTTGAGTTCGGCGAAGCCGGGGAACTGCGCGAGCCCGACGACGTGATCCCAGAGTTCGGCCGCCTCCTCCACGCGGGGGAGGCGGCTGATCACGGGCCCGAAGAACGCGACCCCCTCGGGCGGCCGGAAATGGATGATCGGCGTCCCGACGTCCTTGCCGGTGAGTCCGAGCGCCTCGTCGGTCTCGGCCTGGATGACGGCGTCCCACGTGTCGTCGTCGAGTGCCGCGAGGTGCGTCGAGGCCATACCCAGCTCGTCGAGGATCGGCGCGACGAAGTCCGCGGTACCCCGGCGTTCGTGCGCCTCGGGCTCGTCGGGGACGGGCTCGGAGTCGAAGATCTTCTCCCCGAGCGCGGCATAGAGGGCGGTGACGCCGTCGCGGCCGTACTGGTCGCGCACGGATGCGGCCACCCGCAGGAGTCGCAGTCCCGCGGTGTGACCCGCCTCGTACTCCGGCGGGAAGTGCGCGGCGTAGTCGATGTGGGAGTTGAGGAGTCGCAACGAGATGAACCGCCACTCGACGGTGTAGTCACGCTCCCGCTGCACCATGCGGACCCACTTGCTGGTCATCCAGGCGAACGGGCAGACGGGGTCGAAGTAGAAGTTGATGTCAGCGGAGGCCATGTGTCCACACAAGCACACCGCGTAGAACTGATCGCATGAGTACACAAGCGTTCGTCGATGGTGTCGA
Organism: Williamsia maris; assembly: GCF_024171815.1. GTDB lineage: Bacteria > Actinomycetota > Actinomycetes > Mycobacteriales > Mycobacteriaceae > Williamsia_A > Williamsia_A maris. The sequence continues at coordinate 522,407 of NZ_JAMTCJ010000002.1, forward strand.
GGTCGCGTGGCGTCCGGGGTGCCCGTTCTGCATGAAGTTGCGTAGCCAGATCCGACTGCGGGGGATCACCACCACCGAGTTCGACATCTGGTCGGATCCGTCGGCGGCCGAACGGGTGAGGCAGGTGACCGGCGGCGACGAGACCGTCCCCACCGTGTTCATCGGGACCGAGGCCATGGTCAACCCGTCCATCAAACAGGTCGTCGCGGCGATGGAGCGACAGCTGCCCGGTCGGACGGACCTGGTCCGCAGGCCCGGACTCCTCGCGCGGATCCGCGGTAAGCACTGAGCCCGGTCAGCGACCCACGACGTCGTCGACGGCCGGTAGTTCCTCGTCGGCGCGTCCACCGTGACGGAGTCGGCGGGCGGCGAACCCGGACACCAACGTGATGACGATGACCGCGGCCAGTGCGCCGACGAACGGCCACGACAGCGGCGACGTCCCGTACGCGCCGACCGCGGTGTACCCGATCGCCGACGGCAGGATGCCCACGACCGTTCCGAGGAGGTAGTCGCGGCCGCGGATCGCGCTCAGGCCGGCCGCGTAGTTGACCACCGCGAACGGGAACGGGATCAGTCGGATGAGGACCATCGCGATCAGACCGCGGCGCTGCAGGATCGCGTCGATCGACGCGATGCGCTCCCATCCGAGTCGGGCCACGCCGTCGCGTCCGAGCCACCGCGCGAGTCGGAAACCGAGCCACGCACCGATCGTCGCGCCGACCATGACGACGGTCGCGCCCTCGATCAGTCCGAACAGCAATCCGCTCGCGATGGTGAGGGCACTGGCGGGGAACGGCGTCAGCGACACCGCGATGTAGACCAGCACGAACACGAGTAGGCCCCACGCGCCGGCGCCGTCCACACGATCACGCAGCGGCTGGGGGTCGGGGATGTCGACGGTCACGGCGACGACAACCATGGCGACCACGATCGCCACGAGCAGAGCAGCTTTCCACCGATGGTTGAATCGGCCTGCGCTGCGTGTCGGTTCGGCGTCGTGCACATCACTCCCGGGGTCGATGCTCAGACTAGTGGCCGATCAGTCGAGGACGATGTCGTGCCCGGGCCCGCGTTGGTCGTCGGGGCGGACCCCGAAGTACCGACGCTCGGATTCGGCGATCGGGGTGTCGTTGATGCTCGCCTCGCGACGTCGCATGAGTCCGTACTCGTCGAACTCCCACAGCTCGTTGCCGTAGCTGCGGAACCACGCGCCGTCGGCGTCGTGCCACTCGTACTGGAAGCGCACGGCCATGCGGTTCTCCCGGAATCCCCAGAGGCTCTTGCGCAGGACGTAGTCGAGTTCGCGTTCCCATTTCGCGGTCAGGAACTCCACGATCGCGCGTCGTCCGGTGAGGAAGGTGTCGCGGTTCCGCCAGACCGAGTCCGGCGTGTACGCGAGACTGACCTTCTCCGGATCCCGGGTGTTCCACGCGTCCTCGGCGGCCTGCACCTTCGCGATCGCGGTGTCCATCGTGAACGGGGGCAGGGGCGGGCGCGGCTCGGGAGCGGTCACGCGATCATCATCTCCCGTCGGCGATGGGTTGCGCGCGGCGGATCTGGTCGGCCGCACGCGCCGGATCGAGATCCACCGAACAGCGGATGATCGCGCTGCCGAGTCGCAGGACACCGTCGCTAAGCGGCTGCGCCCGCAGACCGCCGCGTCCGATGAGCGCCTTGCGGGCCCCCTCGCCGGCCATCGTGTCCATCCACGAGCACGGATGGGCGGGGCGACCGCCACGGAACCGGATCGGCCCGTCGCCGGTGTCGATCTCGAACTCCTCGCCGCGCAGGGGATCGAGTTCGAGTCCGCGGACGGCGACGTTGCGACGGGCGACCACCGGGTCGGCGCCGTCGGTGGCGGCCTCCCAGGCCTCGAGCGCCAGGAAGGTCACCGCGGCCTCGGTGTGTGCCCGCACCCCGAAGAACCGGTCGCCGCGGATGCCCTTGTCGGCGACGATGTCGACGTGGTCGGGGAGTGTTGTCGGCACGTTGTCGGCCGGGCCGTCCTTGGCGCGTCCGAAGTAGGCGTGCCCCGGCGACACCAGCAGTGTCACCACCTCGAAGCGATACTCGCGATCCATGCCCTCCACGCTGGCACACTGGTGGATGTGACGGCATCCGGAGACCCGCAGAGCTACTCATCGGGCGAGCGTGTCTTCGGCCCGCCCCGCGGCACGTTCGACCCGGATTGGGCGGCAACGGCATTGCGTTCCAACCGCCCTGAGCTCGACCACCCGACCTCGGTTCGGCTCGTCACACAAGCGTGGGAGCTGTTGCGTGAGCGCGACATCCGCGGTGACGAGTTGACCGCGGCCCTGGCCTCAGAGTCCGGTGTCGACACCGATCTCGCCGGTGCCGTCTCGGCCATCGCGACCGAGACCGCACGCTTTTATCTGGATCGCCCCTGACGGGCGCCACGGCCGATCCCCGAATCCGCGACCTGAGCAGTCGGTGGCTGTTCGGTCTGTTCTCGACGCTGCTGGCGGTGTCGCTGATCCTGCACCAACTGTGGTGGGACGGCCTCGAGACCGACTCCCTGCACGCCGTGGCCATCCTCGCCGCGCTGTGGTTGCTGGTCCGACCGACGTCGGTCGGACGCTTCGCGCTCATGCTGGCCGCCGAGGTCGTCGCGGTGGGCCACGACCTGCCCTACGTCGGCGACCACACGCTCGTCGTGTTCGTGACCGGTGTGGCCGTACTCGCCCTGCTGGGGTGGACCCTCGCAAGGAACCGACGCCTACCCGCACCCGGCGAGTTGTTCGACACCATCGCACCGTTCCTGCGCGTGCAGCTGATCATCGTCTACGCGGCCGCGGCGCTGTCGAAACTCAACACCGACTTCCTCGACCCGCAGACCAGCTGCGCCGGCCCGATGTCGCAGAAGATCATCTGGTTCGACCCCACTCTGCTGAGCGGGACCTGGCGGATCACGCCGTCGATCTGGGCGACCGTCGCGGTGGAGATCGCGCTGCCGATCCTGCTCGCGGTGCCCCGGACGCGCGTGATCGGCTTGGCTCTCGGGTGCGCGTTCCACGTGGTGCTCGCGCTCGCGGGCAACGTCCCGTTCTCCGCGGTGGCCCTCGCGCTCTACGTCGCGTTCCTGCCGACACACACCGTCTCACGTCTGCACACCGTCCTGCTCCGACACCGACGACTGCGATCGGTGACCCGGACCGTGACGACCCCGACCGCATCGGTGCTCCTGTTCGCCGTCGGGGTGGGTCTGTGGTTCGGCGCCGCGCGGGTGCTCGGCCGTGACCCGTGGTCGTGGTCCGATGGGCTCGGCGGCGTCGCCCGACTCGCCATCGTCGTCATGGTCGGTCTCGCCGGCGTCGCGTTCGTGCTCGGACGACGTCGCGGCGGCACCCCCGAGTACGCCCGCCCGCGATCGGGGCGGCGTCTCGGCCACCCGATCCTGATCGTCGCGGTCGCGATGCTGCTCGCGAACGCCGCCTGTCCGTACCTGGGACTGAGATCAGAGAGCACCTTCACGATGTTCAGCAACCTGCGCACCGAGCAGGGCGCGTGGAACCACCTGTTCATCCCGGAGTCGGTGCGCATCTTCGGGTTCCAGGATCGTCTGGTCACCGTGGTCGCGACCGACGATCCCGCGTTGGCCGCCCGGACGAGTTCGGGCACCGAGCTGACCCGGTTCGAGCTGGACCGGTATCTGCGGGCGCACCCCCGGGCGAAGGTCACCTGGTCGGAGGCCGGGCCGGACGGCGCGATCACCCGGTCGCGCGGGCCCGTGGCGGCGGCACCGGGGGAGACGTTCGCCGAGAAGCTGTTCCACTTCAAGGACGTACGACCCCGCGAAGACGGTGACTGCGGTTAGCCTGCTCAGAACACGGGCGATCGCGACGGGCGATCTCTCATCTGTCGAGGAGACGCGATGACCCAGTCCGACCCGAAGCAGCCCGACCCCTACGCCACCGAATCCTTCACCGGAGATCCCTACGCGCAGAACCCGTATGCGGCATCACAGCCGCAGTACGGCGGCGCCTACGCACAGCCGCAACAGTTCACCCCGGCTCCGCCGTCGGCCAACGGTGGTTGGGCGGTCGCGGCGATTATCTTCTTCTGGCCGTTGGCGTTCGTCGCGGTCAGCCGCGCGTTCTCGGTCTACCCGCTCTGGGCTCAGGGGCGGTACGCCGAGGCGGAGGCCGCGTCGAAATCGGTCAAGCGGCTCGGTGTGATCTCGCTGATCATCATCGCGGTGCTGATCGTCCTCTACATCCTGGTGGTGATCATCGCTGTCGCGGCGGGACTCTCGTCGGATTCGAGCGTCTGAGCCCTCCGCGGTCGGCTCACCGCCGACGCCGGTAGAGCGACAGGGTGACCGACGCCGCGGTCAGCAACGGCACCGACACCGCCAGCCGGTCGGCACGGCGAACCAGGTCGGTGACGACGCTGTCGGACTCGACATCACGGCCAGCGCTCATGTCGCGGTACAGCGAGGCGGTGAACGGCGAGCCCTCGGCGATCAGCCGGGATCGTGCATTCGCGACCACCGCCGACGCGACCGTGATCCCCGATGCGATTGCCACCGAGACACATTCGTCGATCAGTGCTCCCGCAACCGTGGGACCGAACTCGGTGGCGGTCACCTCGCCGACGTTCGCGCGCACCATCGTCGTGAGGGCAGCTGCCGAGGCGAGGAAGATCCACTTGTCCCACATGTCGGTGACGATGCGGTCCGAACAGACGGTGTCGAAACCCGCGCCGGCCAGGGTCCGGTCGACCTCGGCGATCCGATCGGTCATCTCGCCCGACAGCTCGCCATAGCGCATGAACCGATCCGGGCCGAGCAGGTCCACGGCGCCGTCGGCCCCGAGCTGACTCGCCACCACCGCCACGCCACCGAGCACCGCCGACCCGAAGGCATCGGTGAGGCGGTCGAGGTGCCGCATGCCGTTGAGCAGCGGCAGTACACACGTCTGCGGCCCGACGGCCGGGGCGACGTCGGTGATCGCGGCGTCGAGCGCCTGCTCCTTCACCGAGAGGATGACGAGGTCGAACGCCCCGGAGACCTGCCCTGCCGTGATCTGCCCCGCCGTGATCGTCGCGACCGGTGTCGCCGACTCCCGCCCGGCGTCGCGGACGACTAACCCGTCCCGGGCGAGCTGCTCGGCCCGCGCCGGTCGGACGAGGAACGTCACGTCGCGGTTCGCCTCGATCAGGCTCGCGCCGAAGAACCCGCCCACCGCGCCGGCACCGACGATCAGGACACGCATCGACTCAGTTGCGATCGACGTCGATGGGATGGGTCGCCAACAACGGCAGCGGCCACGGCTGGCGACGCAGGACGTCGGCGAAGACGTCGTCGGTAGCGGCGGCCAGCAGGTCGCGCGGCAACGCTGAGGCGATGAGCCACGAGTCGCGACGGAGTTCGTCGTCGAGTTGTCCGATGCCCCAGCCGGAGTAACCGGCGAAGATCCGGATGCCGTCCAGGGTCCGCTCGAGGTCCTCCGGGTCGGCGTCGAGATCGACCAGGACCACCCGGCCGTCGACCGGCCGGAGTCCGGTGACGGCCTCGACGTCGACCCCGGGCTTGACCACACCGAGGCACAGCGCCGAGTCCTGCTTGACCGGACCGCCGATGAACACCGCCCGCGGGGCGGCCGTCAGATCGGTCCACTGGGGGAGGAGGTTGTGCACCGCGGTCTGGCTCATCCGGTTGATGACGACACCCAGGCTGCCCGCGTCGTTGTGCTCGACGATGTAGATGACGGTGCGACGGAACGTGGGTTCGGTCAGCGTCGTGGCGGCGATGAGCACACTGCCCGCACGGATCCGGCCGGCCTCCACGGTGTCCCACGTCGGGTTGAAACCCGTTCCGCGACCACGCGGTCCGTCGGACGGGGAGCCCCCGCCGGAGACGTCCCCGGCAGAGAAATCGTCCGAGGAGAAGTCCTCGGGGTCGTCTGGCCTGGCCACCCGTTCATCATGGCACGCCCGGTGCGCCGTGACAGGCCGTCCGGCAGTGGGTGCACCGCACCCGCGCGCAGGAATCTCACAGCCCATGCCCAGGCACGACGCCCCGCGGGTTTGTACTCTCGGACAAGTGCGATTCCTGCGAGCGTTCCGTGACCGCCCCGGGCTGTCGCGTCTGCTCGCGATCCGCCTGTCCAGTCAGGTCACCGACGGCCTGTTCCAGGCCGCGCTGGGCGGTGCCATCCTGTTCAACCCCGAGCGCCACGCCGACCCGCTCGCCGTCGCCGGTGGGCTCGCGGTGCTGCTCCTGCCCTACTCGGTGATCGGCCCGTTCGCCGGTGCGCTGCTCGACCACTGGGACCGCCGCACCGTGCTGATCTGGGCGAACGTGGCGCGGGCGGTCCTCGTGACCATCGTGGCTCTGTCGATCGCGATCGGCGCCCCCGACACCGTCGTGTTGGTCACCGCCCTGCTCGTGACCGGCGCCAGCAGATTCGTCGCATCCGGATTGTCGGCGGGACTGCCGCACGTCGCACCGCGCGAGATCCTCGTCGGGATGAACGCGTTCTTCACCACGATCGGCGCGGGAGCGCTGGCGGTGGGCGCCGGCATCGCGCTGGGCCTGCGCCAGATCTTCGGCGCCGACAACATCGGCAGTGCGCTGACGACGATGGGCGCAGTTGTGATCGCGCTGATCGGAGCGGGCATCGCCGTCGGATTCGCCCACCTGGCGCTCGGCCCGGACCACCCCGACACCGAGGGCGCCGACGTCACCGCGGAACACCCGCGCGGTCCGGCGATGCGCGCGGTGGCGGTGGGCCTGCTGCACGGCGGGCGCGCCGTCGCCCGGGCCCGTGGGGTGTCGGGGTCACTGACCGCGATCGGCGCGCACCGGGTCGTGTTCGGCCTCAACACCCTCATGTTGCTGGTCCTCACGCGGCACTCCGCCCTCGGCGGCGGGCTCGCCGGGATCGGACTGGTCGCGTCGATGACGGCCGTGGGCATGTTCCTCGCGGCGCTGCTGACGCCGTGGTCGGTGGCGCGGACCGGCCGGCGCAACACGCTGCTGATCGCGCTGGGCATCGGGATCGTCGCGGAGACCACCCTGTTGACGTTCAACGGCATCGTGATCTGCGCAGCCGCGGTGGTGCTGGGATGCATCGGGCAGATGTGCAAGCTCTGCGGAGACGCCGCCATGCAGATGGACACCGACGACGCCGTCCGCGGACAGGTCTTCTCCTTCCAGGACGCCATCTTCAACATCGCCTACGTCGGCGCGGTGACCGTCGCCGCGCTCGCCATCGCCGAGAACGGCCACAGCCCCGGGCTCCCCATCGCCGGTGCGGTCATCTATCTCGTGGCGCTGGGCCTGGTGCTGGGCATCTACTCGCAGCGCCGGACGTTCGCCGCCGAACGTCATTGCATCAAGGACTGTTTCGGCGACGTCGCCGCGGATCAGTCCCGCGCCGAACCCTCCTCGAACCTGACCTGACCCCGCGTCGTCCACAGGTCGGCGTGTCCGTCGGCGTCGTCGTCGACGAGTGCTGCGTCGAACTCCCCGTCCCCGTCGAGGTCGATGAGGACCCGCGCCGGCGACGGATCCGCCCCGGTGAACACCAGACCGACCTCCGACCGGCCGTTTCCGTCGACGTCGATGTCGCGGTGATCGGGCCGACCGGCGGTGGTGTCGGCTTCGGTGTCGGCGTTCGAGCCGGAGGCGCGCCCGGATTGCGCGCCCGGCACCGGCGCGGGGTCCGCGTGCGGTACCGCGGCGGCCGGGTCGGTCACCCGGTGATCCCACAGGCCGCGCCCGGTGTCGGAGTAGTAGGCGTCGGGGTGGCCGTCGTCGTCGGTGTCGAGGACCGCCAGGTCGGCGCGGCCGTCGCCGTCGGAGTCCCACATCGCGTCGTCGGCGGACCCGTCACCGTCGAAATCCAGCCGGACGGAATCGGGGACTCCGTCGCCGGACAGGTCGAGGTCGGCGACCGAGGTCCAGGAGGACATCTCGCCGACTCCGGAGCCGAAGCCGTAGGTGATCGACGATCGTCCGCCCGACCCTGGCTCAGGATGTTCGGCGATGGCGGGATCCCCGGGACCGTCCTGCTCGGCGGGGCCCAGTACGAGGATGTGGAAGTCCATGATGGCTTGGACGCACTCCAGCGGTGTGGAGTTCCGTCCCGTTCACACGGTGCGTAGCGTGGCAACCGCGTTCGTCAGCGAAAGGTCCCCATGTACATCAGCGAACTGGGCGAACTCTGGCACCGCGCCCGAGTCGAGCCGAGCATCGTCCACCTCGATTCCGCCGCGGCGTCGCGGTCGTCGAACAAGGTCATCGAGGCGGTGACCGCGCACCTGTGGCGGGAATCCGAGCGCGGCGGCTACGTCGCCCAGGAACAGAGCTCCGAGCTCCTCGCCCGCACGCGGCGCGACATCGCCGCCCTCGTCGGACACACCGCCGACGAACTCGCCTTCCGCGAGAGCGCATTGGCCGCCCTGCGCGCCCTGCTCACCTACTGGAACATGCCGGTCTCGGCGACGGTGTGGGTCGCGCCCAACGAGTACGGCCCGAACCTCGACCAGTTCGAACGACGCGGTTACGCGGTGCACACCATGCCGTCGACCGACGGTTACGGCCGCGTGGACACCGACGCGCTGCAGAACATGCTGCAGTTCGAGCAGCCCGACTTCATCCACGTCTGCCACATCGGTTCGCACAGCGGGATCGTCCAGCCCGTCGCCAAGATCGTCGAGCTCGCGCACGACGCGGGCGTCCCGGTCGTCGTCGACGCCGCGCAGGCGCTCGGACAGGTCAACTGTGTGACCGGCGCCGACGTGGTCTACGGGACGAGCCGCAAGTGGGTCGCGGGCCCGCGTGGTGTCGGCTTCCTCGCCACGCGGTCGGACTCGCTGCGGCCGGTGGAGATCGAGAGCTCCGAGGCGTTCATCGCCGGGCGCATCGGCCTGGGTGTCGCGGTGCAGGAGCTGCAGAGCTTCGGCGTCGAGAAGATCCACCGGGAGCTCGCGGCCATCGGCAAGTACACCCGCGAGCGTCTGTTCGGCGTCGGCAGCTGGGAACTCATGGAACCGGTCGGCGAGCAGTCGGCGATCGCGACCCTCGCCCCGCCGCCGGGGTGGGGCCCGTCGGACGTCGTCGCCGCACGAGATCGGTTGCGCTCCATCGGCATCCTGGTCACCTGCGCCGAATCGTGGCGCGCCCCGCTGTACACCGAGCAGTCGGTGTTGCGGATCAGCCCACACCTCGACCTCCGACGCGGACACCTCGACCAGCTCGCCACCGAACTGCGCGGGATGGGTTACTGAGGTTTCGCCGGGTAGCCCCGATCGACCGACCCCGTCGTCCATACTGGCGGCATGGCGATCGACCCACGCGGACGAGATCTCAAGCGTTACCTCGCAGACGACCCGGGCGGACCGGTGGTGATGCTCAACCTGCTCCGCTTCGCCGAGGGCGGACGCGAGGCCTACGCCCAGTACGCGGCGGCGTTGAACGAGACCTTCCTCCCCCGGTACGGCGGCGAAGTGCTGTACGCGGGTGACGGCTCGACGCCGCTGGTCGCCGAGGAGGGGCAGGACTGGGACGCAGTCCTGTTGGTGCGGTACCCGTCTCGCAGTGCGTTCAGCGAGATGGTGGCCGACCCGGAGTATCAGACGGTGACCGGGCTGCGGACCGGCGCGCTCACCGAGGCAGTCCTGCAGGCCACCGTTCCCTGGACGTGACGGGGTCCGAGACCGCTCAGGCGCTCTCGCCCTGACGCAGGGTCGTCAACAGGTCGCGGTGGGTGATCCACCCGACGACCCGCTCGTGGTCGTCGTCGAGCACCGGCACACCGGTGCCCGCGTGGTCGGCCATGGCCTCGAGCGCTTCGTCGACGGTACTGAGCACCGTTAGAGCAGCTGGTAACTCGGCGATCTGGTCCACCGATATCGAGTGCGCGGCGGGAACCTGGAGGGCCTCCGCGACTCCTCGTGCGCTCACGCAGCCGCGGTAGCGACCGCTCGTCGGGTCGACCACCGGCAACATGGGCCACTGCGACTCGGCGAGCAGACCGGTCGCGGCGGACAGCTCGGTGTCACCCGCCATCGGTTCCGGGGCCGGTCCGACCGCGCGGCCGACGGTCTGGCCGCCAAAGGGGTCCGGCTCCACCGGTTTGTCGATGTCGATGCCGCGGCGCAACAGCTTTCGCGTATAGATGGTGTCCTTCGAGATGAGTTGGCTGGTCCCGGCCGCCATCGCCACCGCGAGCATGAGCGGCAGGATGATGCTGTACTCCCCGGTGAGTTCGAACAGGATGATCACCGCGGTGATGGGTGCGCGCGTCGCCCCGCCCAGAGCGGCCCCCATCGCGATCAACCCGTACGCACCCGCGCTGACCACGATGCCCGGGGCGAGGTCGTGTCCGATGGCGCCGAAAGCGCTGCCCGCCATGGCCCCGATGAACAACGTCGGAGCGAACACGCCGCCGGATCCGCCGATACCGATGGTGAGGCTCGTGGCGATCATCTTGGCAACGAGGAGCAACAGCAGGAACCCGATGACGTACTTGCCCTCGACCGCGTTCTGCAGGATCGGGTAGCCGACTCCGTACATCTGCGGTACCGCCAGCAGCACCGCGCCGAGCAACAGCCCACCGACGGCCGGCCGCGCCCAGTCGGGCCACCGCCACGCCCAGTCGCAGATGTCCTCGACGAGGTAGAGCACCTTGGAGAACAGCACCCCGACGGTGCCGACGACCACGCCCAGGACGAGGTACAACGCGTACTCAGCCGGGTTGTGCACGGTGAACACCGGCAACGACAGGAACGGGTCGTCGCCGATGATCGCGCGGGCGAGCAGGCTCGCGGTGACGCTGGAGAGCACCACCGCGCCGAACGACTCGGCGGCGAAGTCGCGCAGGATGAGCTCAAGGGCGAAGAACGGCCCGGCCAGCGGGGCGTTGAACGTCGCCGAGATGCCACCCGCAGCGCCGCAGGCCACCAACACCTTGAGACGACCGGCGTCGACACGGGTCCACTGGCCGAGGGTGGAGCCGAGCGCCGATCCGATCTGGACGATCGGCCCCTCTCGGCCCACCGACCCGCCACCACCGATGCACAGCGCCGAGGCCAACGCCTTGACCAACGCCACCCGGGGAGCGATCCGACCGCCGCGCTGCGCGACCGCGTACATCACCTCGGGGACGCCGTGCCCCTTCGCCTCGGGCGCGAAGCGGTAGACCAGCGGTCCATAGATCGCGCCGGCGATCATGGGCGCGACGAGGAGAAACCAGATCCCGAGACCGGGAAAATGCGAACTGCCCACCCGACCGGCGTCGGAGAAGTCATCGGTCCCGGTGAACAGCCAGGTGATCGAGGTGATCAGCCACCGGAAAGCGACGGCTCCCAGGCCGGTTCCCAGTCCGATGGCGACCGCCAGCGGAACGAGTGCGGTCCGACTCGTTCGAATCCAGCGGGTCGGCGACATCGGGAGCGCCGTCATGCGATTGTCGACAAATCGGACAGAGCAACGGGTTTGCCGATTGTGCGATGGCCGTGACTCATCATCCGAACGTATCGGTGCGCCGATGCAACAGTCGTGACGGGTCCATCAGCCGTCGACGTCAGCACCGACATCCGCAGCCCGGCGAGGGTGGATCGACGGTCGTGTCGCCGTCGCCACTACCGTTGCTCCGGAGCGCGCGGGCCGATCGGGCGCTGCGGGGCGCGAGAGTGGGGGCGGGACCGTGCGCAACAAACTGTCGAGACTCACCGACGCGTTCTGGTTCCTGCCGATGTCCCTCGGGATCGGCGCGTTGATACTGGCGCAGATACTGATCACGGCCGACCGTGCGATCGGCGACGCCGATCTGGGGATCTGGGGTTCGCTGCTGTACCGGGTGGGTGCCAGCGGAAGCCGCGACATCCTCGGTGCCATCGGTGGCTCGATGCTCGCGGTGGCGTCCACGTCGTTCTCCATCACCGTCTCGGTTCTGGCGACCGCGAGTTCGACCTACGGCCCGCGCCTCGTACGGAACTTCATGAACGACCGTGGCAACCAGTTCGTCCTCGGGATCTTCGGGGCGACCTTTCTGTATTCGCTGATGGTGCTGCGATCCATCCAGGACCAGTCCATCACCGGCGGGCAGTTCGTTCCCGACATCGCGGTGAACGTGGCGGTCATACTCGCCGTGGTCGATGTCGCGGTGCTCGTGTACTTCATCAATCACATCGCCGGGTCCATCCAGGTCTCCACCCTCTCGGCTCGTGTCCGATCCGAACTGGTCGACGTCGTCGACAGTCTTTATCCGCAGCAGCGGCCGGACAACTCGCGCCCCGCGACGTTCCCCGCCGCCGAGCACGAGCGCGTTCTCGCCGAGACGTCCGGGTTCGTCATCGACATCGACGAGCACGCGCTCCTGGCCGTGGCCGAACGGCATTCGTGTCTCATCGAGGTCCTGGTCCGACCGGGTGACCACGTCGTCGCCGGGGAGCCCCTGGTGCGGGTGACGCCGGGGGCGGAGGACGACGAGATACGTGCCGCCGTCTGCAGGGCAATCGATCTCGGCAACACGCGCACCCCGATGCACGACGTCCAGTTCGCCGTCCAGCAGCTCGTGGAGATGGCGGTTCGTGCGTTGTCGCCAAGCACGAACGACCCGTACACCGCGCACAACGCGTTCAGTGAGCTGGCCACCGGGATGGTGCCGATGGTCCGGCGTCCGACACCCTGGCTCGGACGCACCGACGGTGACGACACCGTGCGGCTCATCGTCACCCGTGTGCCGGTGACGGAACTGATCGACGACATCTTCGATGCCGTCCGCATCTATGCGCTCGCGGCACCGGTGGCGATGACCGCCGCCATCCTGCTGGCCCGACGCATCGGCGTCGCCGCCGTCGAGCCAGATGTCCGCGAAGCTGTGCTGCGTCACCTCGCACTCATCGAGGCCGCCGAGCGCGCTTCCGCCGGTGATCCGGTCACCGTCGACTTCTGCTGCGGTGAGATCGCAGCTGCCCGTGGGGCGATCACCGATGCATGATGACGACGAACCTCAGCGGGCGCCGGTGATCGGTTCCTCCGTCGGTTCCTCGTGCAGCATTGCCGCAACCGGTGTGTCCGTTGCGCTGTGCAACGCAATCGACACGATCACCGTGCCCGCGACGAGGGCGAAGACCTTCTCGGCGGAGTCGATGCCGGACGTCAACACCAGCAGGCCGTAGACCACACTCGCGAAGCCCTTCGGACCGAACCACGCCGCCGACAACCGCTCGTTACGGGCGAGCCGGTGGCTGCCGACCAAGGAGATCAACACCGGTATCGGTCGTCCGATCACGAGGACGAGAACGGCGAAGATCCACCCGCTGATCCCGACGTCACCGAGCAGGGCGGGCGTCACCAGCGCGCCGAATGCGAGCAGGGCGGCGTTCTTGGCCAACTCGCTGGTGAGTTCACCCACCGGGGCGAATGACTCCGAGGCACGTGGGCTCACGCTCGCCAGGGTGATCCCGGCGGTGAAGGCGGCGATGTAGGGGTTGGCCCCCACCGTGTCGGTGAGAACGAACAGGAGGATCGCCACGGCGAGAGGACCGGCAGCCTGGGCACGCGTGGTGACGCCGAGCACCGGCAGGCGCACCAGCAGCGCACCGACGATCGGCGCCGCGACACCGAGAACGAGGCCCAGGACGACCTCGATCAACACCGCCCCCAGCGAGGTGCTCTCGTCGACCCGCCCACCCAACGTGCCGATGAGGATCAGCACGACCGGGAGGGCCAGACCGTCATTGAGTCCGCTCTCGATGTTGAGAAGGCTGCGGAGGCGAGCGGGTACGTCGTCACGGCCGACGAGTGCCGCGGCGAACACCGGGTCGGTCGGTGCCAGGATCGCGCCGATCAACATCGACGTCGTCCAGTCCAGACCGACGACGAGGTGCGCCAGAACGGCGACGACGCCGAAGGTCAGTGGCATCCCGATGAGCAGCGCGCGTGTCGGATCGGCCCACTCGTGCCGCAATCGGGAGAGCGGGGCCCGTTGTCCGTCCGCGAACAGAACGGCGAACAGCGTCACCGACGCCACCTCGCGAACCGTGTCGTTGCCCAGTCGTTCGGCATCGAGGACCAGCGGCCCCGCGAGCAGCCCGGCGAACAAGAAGATGCCGGAGGTCGACAGCGGACTTCGCGCCGAGAGATTGGACAGCAGCACCGCCGCCAGCAGGGCGAACCCGAACGTCGTCACGAAGGCCATCGGATCAGCATCCCCTGTACGACCCCGGTCGATGTCCTCGGACGGCTGGACGTCCGATCGCGGTCAGCGCGAGGACAGTTCCAACATCGCGATCTCGGGTGGTGCGCCGACCCGGACCGGCGGCCCCCACGCACCGGCACCGCGGGTCGTGTAGATCGTGGTCGACCCGACCCGGTCGAGACCCTCGACGGTCGGTTGCTGAAGCGGGACCAGGTACCGCAGCGGCCAGATCTGACCGGCGTGGGTGTGCCCGGACACCTGCAGATCGACACCGGCGTCCGATGCGTCGAAGGCCTGCAACGGTTGATGGGCGAGCAGCAGCACGAAGCGGTTCGGGTCGCGGCCGGCGAGAGCGGCGTCGAGGTCGGGCTCGTAGGGCTTCGGGGCGGTGGCGTCGTTGATGCCCGCGACGTCGATGGTGGCGCCGGACCGGGTGACCGCGGCGCGTTCGTTGCGCAACACCCGGACGCCGAGGGAATCCCACCGGTCGAGCCACTTCCCGCCGTCGCCTGCGTAGAACTCGTGGTTGCCGCTCACCGCGAAAACCCCCAGGGGTGCGAACAACTCGCGCAGCGGCTCGAGGGCGGAGCCGACGAGTTCCACGGTCCCGTCGGTCAGGTCACCATCGAGGATGACGAGATCGGGGGACTGCGCGTTGACGTCGTCGACCACCTTCTGCACGAACCCGCGTCCACGGGCGGGACCGACGTGCAGGTCGGAGACCAACGCCACCCGGGTCCCGTCGAACTGCTCGGGCAGCCGGTCCAACGACACCGTCGTCCGCGTGACACGAGGGGACGCGGCCTCGAACAGTCCGTAACCGACCGCGACCACCGAGACGATCGCGACGAACGCCGAGCCGAACCGGTGGACCCGCAGCCGGACGTCGCCGGAGTCGCGGTGCCGGACCGCCATCACCACCCGGATACCCAGGGTCACCAGACCGACCAGCGCGGTACCGAGGACGAGATAGAGAACCACTGCGAGCCAGGACAATCCGATGAACGCGGGTACGCGCGCCCACGCCGGGTCGAACAGTTCCCCCGAGCCGATGCCGATCAGCGCCAGCACCCAGAAGACCACCAGGATCACGTCGATGACTCGGGAGTACGGACGCGGCATCCGCGTCCCCCGGACGTACCGCAGATGCAACACCAGGCCGACCAGGGCCAGGAACGTACCGAACGCCAGGAGTCTCGTCATGTCCGGTTCAGGGTAGTTGCGCGACGAGCGCGGGCCGAAATCAGCTCAGGCGCTTCTTCGCCTGCTTGACCAGCCCGCCGCCGATGATCAGCCGCTGGATCTCGCTGGTGCCCTCGTAGAGGCGGAGCAACCGCGCGTCCCGGTAGATCCGCTCGACCGCGACGCCGCGCATGTAGCCGGCGCCGCCGTGGACCTGGACCGCCGAGTCGGCGACCTTGCCGAGCATCTCGGTGCAGAACAGCTTCGCCACCGACGGTGAGATCCGGCGGTCGGTCTCGTCGACCCAGGCGCGGGCGGCCTCGCGGACCAGGGCGCGACCGGCCATCACCTGCGTCGCCATGTCGGCGATCATTCCCTGGATCAGCTGGTTGTCGCCGATGGGCTTGCCGCCCTGGGTGCTGATGGCGGCGGAGTCCACCGACTCGTCGAGCGCGCGTTGGGCCTGGCCGACCGAGACCGCGGCGATGTGGATGCGACCGCGCGCCAGGATCGTCATCGCCGCCCGGTAGCCGAGGTCGGCTTCGCCGCCGACGAGCGCCGCGGCCGACACCCGGACCGAGTCGAAGTAGACCTCGGCGGTCAGCGACCCCTCCTGGCCCATCTTCTTGTCCTTAGGTCCCACGGTCACGCCGTCGGCGTCGGCAGGGACGAGGAACACCGCGATGCCCGGGCCGGACTCGTCGGCCGGACGGTAGCGGGCGAACACCACGAACAGGTCAGCCGTGGGGGCGTTGGTGATGTACCGCTTGTCCCCGGTGATGATCCAGTCATCGCCGTCGGCAACGGCTTTCGTGCGCAGACCGGCCGGGTTCGAGCCCGCGCCGCTCTCGGTGAGCGCGAACGAGGCGACGACCTCACCCGAGGCGATGCGCTCGAGCCACGTCTTCTTCTGTTCGTCGGTGCCGAACTGCACGAGCACCTGCCCGGCGATGCCGTTGTTGGTGCCGAACATCGACCGCAGCGCGAGGCTGGTGTAGCCGAGGACCTCGGCGAGCCGGACCTCCTGGGCGAGGTCGAGGCCGAGACCGCCCCACTCCTGCGGGATCGCGAAACCGAACAACCCGAGGTCCTTCGACGCCTGGCGCAGGTCGGCCGGGATCTCGTCGCCGTCGGCGATCTCCTGTTCGCGCGGGATCACCTTGGTGCGGACGAACTCCTCGGTGGTCGCGAGGATCTCGTCGAGTTCCTCCGGGCTGACCTCGGGTCCGCCAGGGGTGGTCTGTGTGCTGCTGTTCGGACCGGAGGCCGACGACGTCGTCATCAGACCAGCGTAAACCGCGGGGACGCGTGCCCCCGGTGGATCGGCCGGATGCTCGTCAGGCGCTGTGGGCGGCGCCGAGCTGGTCGAGGATGTGGGTGATCGCGGGCCGGCAGCGGGCGGCGTCGGCCTCGACCAGACCGATGCGGGTGCGTCGGTGCAGGATGTCGTCGACGTCGGTCGCGCCCTCACAGGTGACGGCGAACTCGATCTCGGCGCGGGTGACGTCGATGTCGCGGGCGATGGGGGCGAGCGGGGACGACACGGTCGCCATGTCGACGACGCGCCGGGCCTCACCGCCGTATCGGGCGAGCAACGACGCAGGCAGCCTGGAATCGCGCGGGCCGTGCGCACCGATGACGGGGATCGACTCGGTGACACAGGGATACGCGTCGAGATTGCCCTTCGTCACGGCCGCGTCGACCGCGTCGGCGGCCATCTTGCGATAGGTGGTCAGCTTGCCGCCGACGACGCTGATCAGGCCGGTCGCGTTGATCCCGACGGCGTGCTCGCGGGACAGGTCCGCGGTGTCACCGTCGGCCTCGATCAGCGGTCGCAACCCCGAGTACGTTCCGATGACGTCCGCACGCGAGACCGGGGTGGCCAGCGCGGTGTTCAGGGTGTCGAGGATGTAGTCGATCTCGTTCTCCGACGGCACCGACTCGTCCGGGATGGGCCCCGGGGCGTCCTCGTCGGACAAACCGACGTAGACCCGCCCGAGTTGCTGGGGCATCGCGAACACGAAGCGGCTGCGGTGCCCGGGAACCGGAACGGTCAATGCGGCGGTCGGGTTGCCGAACGTCGCGGCGTCGAACACGAGATGGGTGCCGCGGCTGGGTCGGATGTGGATCGAGTCGTCGACGGTCCCGGCCCACACGCCGGTGGCGTTGATGACCGTCCGCGCCTGCACCCGGAAGCTCTCGCCGGAGTCGACGTCGGTGAGCTGCGCACCGCTGCCGGTCACGTCGTCGGCCCGGATGCGCGTGCAGATCGCCGCGCCGTGCGACGCCGCGGTCCGCGCCACCGCGACCACCAGACGGGCGTCGTCGATGAGCTGGCCGTCGAAGGACCGCCAGCCACCGTGTAGGCCGGTCGGGGCGACCTGCGGGCATGCGGCGATGACCTCTGCGGAGGACACGTGCTCGGGGCGGCCGAGGACGCCGACCGGCGTGCGGGCGCCGCGACGCAACAGGTCACCGATCGCGAAGCCTGCGCCGACGATGGCCGATCCGAGGAACCCGTCGGCGCTCGCGCGCACCGATGCGAGCCGTCCGACGCCGGCGGGGGCACCGTAGGCGGGGACGACCTGAGCCATCGGCGACACCAGGTGCGGCGCGATGGCGGTCATCAGGTGGTGGCGTTCGACCGCGCTCTCCCACGCGATGCCCAGATGCCCGGAGGCGAGGTACCGCAGACCGCCGTGCACCAGCTTGCTGCTGTAGCGGCTGGTCCCGAAGGCGAGGTCGCGCGATTCCACCAGCGCGACCCTCAGTCCGCGGGACGCGGCGTCGAGTGCGACCCCGACACCGGTGATGCCGCCGCCGATGACGAGTACATCCCACGATGTCTGCGGGTTCTTCAACGCCGCGCGATCGTCGACCGCCCGCTGCGGGCTGAGGTCTGGGCTGTACGACAGCAGTTGAGTTCTCATGGCAGATCTCCGTGCGTCCGTGGGTGGTCGGTGTCGGTGGGGCCGAGATAGCCGGTCAGGGCGATGCGCAGCTCGCCGGGCCACGCGCCACCGAGGATCGGCGCCATCATGGCCCGCGACTGGATGGCCGACTGCGCGATGAGCAGGACCATCGCGGCGAGATGTTCGGGCTGTCCGGGCCGGATCGCCTCGAACGACTGGGCGGCCACGATCGCCTCGGTCAGCACGGTGAGGACACCGCGCTGGCTGGTTCCGAGCCGGGTGAAGATGTACGGCGCGATGACCTCGGGCTGCATCCGGCCCAGGCTCTCGAAGACGGCGTCCTCACCGACGGCGACGGCCACCCCGACGGTGGTGTCGATGAGGGCGTCGAGCACCGCGCGGCGGGTGGTGTCGGGCAGCAGACCCGCGGGCGCACCCCGGTCGAGGACGTCGACCGAGGACCGCGCGTTCACACTGAGCGCCTCGGCGGCCGCGCGGGCGGCGGTGTCGATGTGCACACGGTGTTCGGTGATGATCTGCGCCATCTCGCGTGTGAGCAGGTCGCGGATGACCGACGACACCTCGGGCCAGCGGCGGTAGACCGTCGGCCTGCTGACCCCGGCCTCGCGCGCGACCTCGGCGAGCGTGATCTTGCGACCGTCGCTGCGCAGGAGGCAGGTGCGGGCGGCGTCGAGGACATCGTTACTGGTTGACATGTTGTGTAAAACTGTAACGCATGACAGCGCCGTCGTCGGAGCAACCGACCACATCCGCACGTTCCGACGACAACGGTTTCCCCCGACCGCCGATGCAGTGGAACGCGTGGGGTGCGGCCGAGTCGGCGACACCGCTGTCGCAGAACATCACCGATCTGTTGCGCAGCGCGTTGGGCGTCACCGGTCATCCGCGTCCGGCGGTCGCGGCCGACGACGTCGCGTTGTCGCCCGGCCGGCTCACCGCTGCCGATCTCGACGACCTGCGCGCCGTGGTCGGGGACGCGTACGTCTCCGACGCGCACGCCGACCGTCTGCTGCGTGCGGGCGGCAAGAGCACCCCGGATCTGCTGCGTCGGACGGCACGCGAGCAGGATGCCCCGGATGCCGTGGTGCTCCCCGGCACCGACGACGAGGTCGCGACGCTGCTGCGCTGGTGCTCCGAGCACCACGTGGCGGTGGTCGCGTTCGGCGGCGGCACCAGCGTGGTCGGCGGTCTCGACCCCGTCGACGGGGGACTGCGCGCGGTCATCTCGCTCGATCTGCGCCGGTTCGACCGGCTCGTCGACCTCGACGAGGTCTCCGGTGTCGCGGTGATGGGCGCCGGTCTGACCGGCCCACGCGCCGAGGAATTGCTCGGCGAGCGGGGCTTCTCGCTGGGGCACTTCCCGCAGAGCCACCAGTTCGCGACGATCGGCGGCTTCGCCGTCACCCGGTCCTCGGGCCAGGACTCGGCGGGCTACGGCCGTTTCGACGACATGGTCGTGGGGCTCACCACCATCACCCCGCGCGGCACCCTGACGCTCGGCACCGTCGCGAAGTCCGCGGCCGGTCCGGATCTGCGACAGCTGATCCTCGGCTCGGAGGGCACCCTCGGGATCGTCACCGCGGTGGCGCTGCGGGTGCACCGCACCCCGACCGCCGCGATCAACGAGGCCTGGCACTTCCCCGACTTCGTGACCGGGGCGCACGCCCTGCGTGCGGTCGCACAGCGCGGCCCCGGACTGGGCCCCACGGTGCTGCGTCTGTCCGACGAGGCGGAGACCGGCGTCAACCTCGCGAAGCCGGGAGCCATCGCCGACGGCACGGCGCCCGGCGGCACCCTGGCCATCACGCGGTACGAGGGCGACGCGGCCGCGTGCGCCGCGCGCCGTGAGCTGACAGCCGACGTGCTGGCCGCGGCCGGCGGGACCTCCCTGGGGTCCGAAGCGGCCGACGCCTGGGAACACGGGCGGTTCTCCGCGCCCTACCTGCGCGACTCCCTGCTCGCGGTCGGCGCCGGCTGCGAGACGTTGGAGACGGCGACCAGCTGGGCGCGGATCCCTGACCTGCGCACCGCCGTGACCAGCGCACTCACCGACGCCCTGGCCGCGTCCGGGTCGCAGGCCCTGGTCCTGTGCCACATCTCGCACACCTATCCCACCGGTGCGTCGCTGTACTTCACCGTCGTCTACAAGATGTCGTCCGAGATCGACCCGATCGAGCAGTGGGCGGCGGCCAAGTCCGCGGCCAACGACGCCATCGTCGCGAGCGGGGCCACCATCACCCACCACCACGCGGTCGGAGTCGACCACCGCGGACGGCTCGACGCGGAGATCGGGTCGGTGGGCGTCGAGATCCTGCGCGCGGTGAAGCAGGCCCTCGATCCGGCCGGGATCCTCAATCCCGGCAAGCTCATCCCATGAGCAGCCCCGTGCGGTCGGTCATCGCGCTCGTGAACCCGAACTCCCGCAACGGGGCGGGCCGAGCCACCGCGACCGCCGCGGTCGACGCGCTGCGGCGGCGCGGGGTCGAGGTCGTGACCCGCATGGGCGTCGACGCATCCGACGCCCGGATCGCGGCCATCGAGGCGGTCCGGTCCGACGCGGATGCGGTCGTCGTCATCGGCGGGGACGGGACGATCGGCCCGGTTCTCGACGCGGCGCGCGGGACCGGCACCCGGGTCGGACTGATCCCGGCGGGCACCGGCAACGACCACGCCCGCGCCCTGGACATCCCCACCGACGACCCCGAGGCCGCCGTCGACATCATCGTCACGGGCCACTCGCGGCGCGTTGACCTGGGGTTGATCACCAGCACGGCCGGGGAGTTCGTGTTCGGCACGGTGGCGGCGATCGGCCTCGACGCGGCGGTGACCAAGCGCGCCGTCGGTATGCGACACCCCCGCGGACAGTCGCGCTACGCCCTGGCCGCCGTCGCGGAGATCATGGCGCTGGCCCCTCGACACTTCCGCGTCACCGTCGACGGTGAGACCCGGGAGATGGATCTGGTGATGGCGTCGGTGGGCAACACCCCGAGCTACGGCGGGGGGATGCGCATCTGCCCGGACGCGGTCATCGACGACGGGCTGCTCGACGTGACGCTGGTCGAGTACGCGCCGCGTCGGCGACTGCTGCGGCTGTTCCCGACGATCTATCGGGGGACCCATGTGTCCCGACCCGAGGTACACACGATGCGCGGCCGCCACATCGTCATCGAGGCGGACGATCCCGCACCCGCATCGGCGGACGGCGACCTCATGGGCACGACACCGGTGACGGTCGACGTGCTCCCCGCCGCCATCGATTTCCTGGTTCCGCCGTCCCGCGAGGTCACGTCACGGATGTGACACAGGCCAGTTATCCCCAATCTCCACAGGGGGCTTGTGGACAACTATCCACACCGATTGCCCGGCAACGACTTTCTGTGACCGCCCTGTGAATTCGGTTGCGGGGCAACCCTGCACCCGCGACAACCACATTCGAGCAAACACCTCGTAAACGACAACGTGGGCGGTGCGGACCTCTCGGTCGCACCGCCCACGCTTGTGAGGACTACAGAATTACTTGAACGTGTCCTTGATGTTCTCGCCGACCTTCTTCACGCCGGCCTTGCCCTGGTCGCCCTTGCCCTCGGCTTCGAGGTCCTTGTTGTCGGTCTTGTCCCCGACAACTTCCTTGGCCTTGCCGATGGCGTCTTCCGCTGCGTTCTTGGCCTTGTCGACGATTCCCATGGTGTTCCTCCTGTGATGGGGGGTGGTCCGGCGGTTGCCGGACCGGTGATGGTCGGGGTGGGTCAGCGAGCCTGGTCGGCAGCCTGCGCCTCGGACGTCGCGCCCGCGGTGGAGAGCTGGCCGGTGTAGTTCTCGAGGTGCGCACGGACGAACCAGTGGAACTTTTCCAGCTCAGCGGTCTGACCGATGAGGATGTCCTCGGTGACCGGGTCGATCTCGCCAACCGACTTGATGGCGTCGCGGTGCGAGGTGATGAAGCCGACGTAGACGAGGTCGAGGGCTCCGAGGTGGGCCTGGACCGAGTCGCGACCCAGCGTGTAGTCGTCCCACGAGCGGTCCTTCTCGATCGCGTTCGCGGTGCCTCGAGGGGACTCGCCGAAGGTGGCGATGCGCTCGGCGAGGGTGTCGGCGTATCCGCGGACGAGGTCGACCTGCGGGTCGATCATCTCGTGCACGCCGATGAAGTTCGTGCCGACGACGTTCCAGTGGATGTGCTTGAGGGTGAGGTGCAGATCGTTCAGGGCGCTCAGGCGCTCCTGCAGGGTGTTCGACACCGCAGCTGCGTCCTCGGGGGAGATTCCGGGCGTTGTGAAAGTAGCCATGTCCTCGACGGTACGAGTCATTTCGGCTCTTGCCCACCGGCCTCACCGAATCGCAATCAGACCGAGGCAACGGTAACGATCCGGTAACGAGCGCCGTGACCGCTCTGTGGCTGTTCTGTCACTGATCCGTGACATCGCGGATGCGGCCCTGCGACGTGGAGGTGACAACGTCATCTGTCAGCAGCGTGCGAAGCCAGTCGGCACGAGATGTACCACGACGACCGCACGAATCAGACGAGGAGCGTCATGCACGCAATCCTGAACCATTCCGATGCCACGCCCGACGGTCCCACCCCTGCGCACGAAGGAATCCGGCTGAGTGGCGTTGTCGTCACTCTTGCCCTTCTGACCTGCATGTTCATCGTCGCTCTACCGCTACTGGGCTCGCTCGCCGCCGCCGCGGTGATCCTCGCGCTGTTCGCGAGCGCCGGCCTCGCGACCATCTTCGCGTTGTCGCGCCTGTAGACCCGACGCCGCAGTCTTCGCCGGGAGCGTCAGGCGAGCCCGCCCGCCTTGCCGACCCAGTCCGTCCCCGGTGGGGTGAACACGTCGATCACGACGTCGTCGTCGGTGTACGTCGCCTGAGTGGGACCGAGCACCGTCCGTAGTCGCTGGTGTACCTCGTCACCGGTCCACGGGTAGGCGGACACATGATGTCGCCAGTGCGCGGCGATGACCGTCGCACCGGCGTGCCGGTGGCGGTCGAGGGCCTCGGTGATCGCGGTCAGTTGCGGGTCGTCGAGGTAGTAGAGGACCTCACTGGCGACGACCAGGTCGAACCGGTCACCGTCGGGTTCGATCCCGTCGGCGATGTCGGAGACGTGGACCGCGACCCGGTCGGCGACCGCACCGAGTCGGGTGCGCGCCAGTTCGGCGGCTCGTGGGTCCAGTTCGAGACACACCAGCGACCCGCAGCGCTGCGCCAACAGCGCACTCAGGACGCCGATCGACGACCCGAGTTCGAGGGCTCGCTCGTACCGCGGGGCCGGCAGCAACGACATCGTGATGTCGTACTTGCGCGTCTCGTACCACCGCTCGGCGAAACCCCACGGGTCGTCGCTGTCGGCGTACATCGACCGGAAGTACTCCGGATCGACACTCGATCGCTGGTCGTCGGCGGGCACGGTCGGCTCCTGTTCGCGATCGGTCATGAGAAGAACGTCTCGGTGGGTCCGGTCAGTCGGTCGAGCACGTGCGGTTCGAGGACGGCGCGGTCGGCCGGGTCGTCGGACAGGTCGGTGATCTGGGAGACGAAGGCGTGCACGGCGCGCTTCTTCGCCTCGACCGCGGCGGGACTCAGCCGGTGCCGTCGGGCTCGAGCCCACGGCACGGCCTCGTCGCCGGGGCGGGCCCAGTGCCACATCCACACGGGGTACTCCAGCAGCGCGATCCCGAGTCGGGACGCGACCGCCGACGCCGCGTGACCGACGGCCTCGTGGTCGGGATGACGGTCCGCACGCCACACCGACACGATCAGGGAGTGACCGCCGTATGCGGCGACCGCTGTGTCGATGGCCTCGGCGATCGCGTCGCCGTGGCGGTCGAGCCCGCCGTCGGGCAGCTCGTGATGGATGGTGCGGTTCACACCGAGGGCGCTCAACGCGGTGGTCAGCTCGGCGCGGCGGATGCCGGCGAGCGCCTCGGGCGTCACCGTCGGCGACCCGGGGTGCGACGCGGCGCCGTCGGACAGGCACAGGACGGTGACACCGATGCCCTGTGCGACCGCGTCGTGGAGGAACCCGCCCGCACCCAGCACCTCGTCGTCGGGGTGCGCCGAGACCACCAGGACCTGCTCCGAGTCGCCGTCGAGCGCCGATGGCAGCTCGACGGAGTCGAGCCATTCCCGCCACTGCCCGGCCGGCGCGGCACCCGGATCGGCCGATGTCCACGCGGGCCTCGGTGGACCGTCCTGACTCACGATGCCCCGACCCCGCCCTCGTCCCGCGCATGCAACAAGGCACCCAGAGCGCGCAGGTCGTGTTCGGCGTGCGACTGGCGTAGATACACCGTCAGGTCGGCGACCGCCTGGGCGTGAGCCGCGTCGGCGACCAGCGGTCCGGGGCCGAGGCACCGACCGACCCGTTCGATGACCTCGGTCGCCACCTGTTCGATGATCGCGCGGACACGGAGAGCGATGGCTTGGGCGCCCTCGAGGTCGTCGGGCGCGGCGTCGAAGGCGTCCGCGGCGGCGGTCAGTGCCGCGGCGCCGTTCCACAGCGCGGTGTCCACGGCGCCGAGATGTACCAGTGTCAGGTCGTCGGACTTGCGTTGGCGGAACAGTCGGTCGGCCACCAGGGAGGCGCCGCCGAACCAGCACGCCGCGACACCCACCGCACCGTGCCAGAAGCCGGGGCGGTGCAGGTACGCATCGGCGTCGGCGACGAATTCGACCGGTGTGTCCGCGAACTGGACCGCGTGGGTCTCCGTCGCCGCCATCCCGGAGTTGTGCCAGTCGCCGTCCGCGGCGGTGATCGACTCCTGCGCCAACTCCACGATGAACATCGCACGGCCGTCGCCGGTGCGGGCGGTGACGAGGGCGTGTGTGCATCCGTCGGCACCGGAGCACCAGGGTTTGGTGCCGGTCACCGTCCACGCGCCGGTCGGGTGCTCGGTGGCGGTCAGGACTGCGGTCGAGGACTCGGCGGCCCATACGCCCCACAGCTGATCGTCGCCCACGGGCTCCCGACCGAGGTCGCGCAGTATCGCGTCGGCATCCCAGTGGGCTTCGAGGAGTCGGCCGACGGAGATGTCGCGGCGGGTGTGCTCGGTGAGCAGCGCGAACCGCTCGCGGGTGGCCCCGGCAGCCGGCAGCGGCGGGGTGTCGGTCGACGCCGCGATGTCGCGGGCGTTGTCGATCGCGGTCATCGCGCCATCGGTTCGGTGAGATGCGGGAGTGCGCCGGCGAATCCGCCGGGTGTGCGCCCGGTCCGACGTGTCGACGTCGAGACCGGCGCCTGCGCCGACCACGCGATCGCGACACCGCCGGCCGCGAGCCGCGCCACCAGGTCGACGTCCTCGTGTTCGACGAGCGGCGCGAAGCCACCCGCCGCGAGGTACGCCGTCGAGCGGAACCCCAGGTTCGCGCCGTGGACATGCCGGTGGCCGTCGTGGTTGGTGTAGGTCTCGGCGAACGACGAGGCCGCGTCGGCGGGCCATCCCGACCAGTCGTCCGGGGTGATGGTGCCGACGAACGCGTCGGCACCGGTGGCCGCCGCCATCGACTGCGCCGACAGCCAGTTGCGGGGGACCCGCGAGTCGGCGTCGGTGGTGGCGAACCAGATGTCCACGCCCACAGACCGTCCCGCGAATCCGGCCAACCGTGCGCAGCCGACGTTGTGGGAGTCGATGACCACCGTGGCGACACCCGGTGGGACCGCAGCGTCGGTGCCGTCGGTACAGGCGTCGAGGACGACGACGATCTCCACGTCGGCGGTGACCTCCGCGGCGGCCGCGGCCACCGAGGCCACCGCGCCGGGCAGGGTGTCGACCTCGTCGTGGGCGGGTATGACCACGACGAACCGGTTGATCGTCGGACTTGTTGTGTCGAGTTCGTTCATGGGAACTCCTGTGCGGAGGGTGCGGCCGTCGGGCCGATGCGTTTTCCGACCCCGTACGTTCGAGGTCGTCAGGTGATCAGTGGGCGAAAAGGTCTGAGCGAGCGAGTAGTTCGGATGCGTCGGCGAAGACCTCGGAGGCGCCCGCCGCGCGCAGCTCCTGCGCTGCGATTCCGCCGCTACGCACCCCGAGCCCATGGACGCCGATGTCGGTGGCCGCGACGAAATCCCAGGTCGCGTCGCCGATCATCACGGCGTTCTCGGCAGTGACCCCGGCGCGCTCGAGTGCGAGCGCGACGACGGTGGAATCGGGCTTGGCCGTCTCCACGTCGGCTCCCGACGTCACCGCGTCCACGGCATCCTCGACGTCGAGCAGCGACCGCAGGATCTCGAGTTCGTGCTCGGGCGCGGAGGTGGCCAGCACGACCACGAAATCGCTGTCCTTGCAACGGCGCACCAGATCCCGCGCCCCGGGCAGCACGGTGAGTTCGTCGGAACGGCTTCCGTAGTGCTCGTCGTGCGCCGACGACAGCTCCGACGCGAGGTCCGACGACCCGGAGTCGCCGCCCGCGACGTCCATGAGTTCCTCGACGAGGAGCGATCCGTCCTTGCCGATACGACGGTGGATCTCCCAGGCCGGTGCGACCAGGCCGTGGTCGGCGAACGCGCGACGCCAGGCGTCGACATGCAGGTACACCGAATCGACCAGCGTGCCGTCGATGTCGAAAAGGATCGCCTGAGTGGGCGCCATGGAGAGGCCTCCGGACTGTGAGCTGCGCAACGCGGTCACCCGGTGATTTCAGGCCCTCGTTGTCCAACCCTAGTCCGTCGGACACCCTCGTCACTCGTCGACGACGTCGCCCGGACCTGCCGGTGACGGCCCGGGGAGCTAGAACTCGTCGCCCTCGGACGGCGCCGAGGAGGGGTTCAGTCGCTGCAGGTGCACGCGGCGGGCGAGCCGGATCATGGGGCGGATCAGCAGTTCGATGCTGCCCACGAGGAACAACCACGTACCCGCTGTGGTGGTCGATTCACCGAAGAACAGCACGCTGCCTGCGATGAACCAGATCGCGATCAGGATGTCGTTGACGATGCTGACGACTTCCCAGCGCTGGCGGATCACCAACTCGTCGTGACCGATACGCACCGTCAACGGGGAGTCACCCCCGGCCGAACCGGTCACCGCCGACCGTCCGCGTCTCGTGATCCGCGGCCTCGTGATGCGCGCAATGCCCGTCCCCTCTCGATGAACTCCTGGTCGGTTCGTTCGTTCTTGTACGACGCCTTCGTATCACGAGGACCCACGACATCGACCCCGGCCGACCCGCCGGAGCCGCGTGGTGCGCGGCTCCGGCGGGGATTCGGTCAGCTGGTGGGGTCGACCGCGTCCTTGATCTTCCCGACGACACCCTTCTCGGTACCGAAGGCGGCAGCGCGGGGTTCACCCATCGCACCGTCGTAGGTCGCGTACAGCTTGGGATCCGGCGGCGGGCCGGCCTGCACGTTGCCCAGCGGTTCCGGGTTGGCCAGGAACCCGTTCTGATGGATGCCGTCCGGAGCGGTGCCGTGCGCCCACCGGCCCTTGTCCGCGTCGGCGCCGTCGGAGAGGTGCCACAGGCTGGTCGCGTGCTCGGCGAACTCCTCGTCGAACAGGTCGTTGGGGACGATGGTGTCCTCGATGCCGTCGGCCTTGAGTTCCTCGATCGCGGCCAGCCAGAGGTTCTGGTGATACGTGTCGCGCGCGAGGTTGAACCGCAGCATGGCCTTCACACCCGGATCGTCGGTCATGTGGAACAGTCGAGCAGTCTGTAGACGGCCCTGGGACTCGAGCGAGACGTTGGAGCGGAAGTCCGCCAACAGGTTTCCGCTCGCGACGATGTAGCTGCCGTTCCAGGGGACACCGTTGCTGTTGGCGAGCAATGCCCCGCCACCGGAGACGATGGCCTGCTGGGGGTCCATCCCGCCCATGACTGCCGCGACGACCGGATCACCCATCGCGTTCTTGGTCGACTCGGTGGCCGGTGCGCCCTCGAGCAGGCGGGCGACCATCGTCGCGATCATCTCGACGTGGCCGATCTCCTCGGTCGCGACGTCCATGATCAGGTCCTTGTACTTGCCCTTCATGCGGCAGTTCCAGCCCTGCATGAAGTACTGCATGGTCACCGTCATCTCTCCGAAGGTGCCGCCGATCAACTCCTGGAGCTTTCGCGCGAAGACCGGGTCCGGGTTCTCGGGGGCGATGTCGAACTGCATGTGATCGGTGTGACGAAACATGGTGCCTGCTTTCGTTGGCCGTCGTGACATCACACGGACCGATGCTCGGACAGCACGAATCCACGGTGTCACAACGAGATACGACGAACTTGTCACGTGCGGGGATCGAAGATGTCCCGCCGGGTGCATCCGCGTTGAACACCAGAGACCACGCGATGAGCGTGGTGCGACAAGAATTGAGGGAGATCACGGCGAGGATGCTGCACCGCGGCGGTGGAATGGACTCACCGGCCTCGATCACAGTAGCGCGTTCTGCGTCCGAAACGAAAGGGTCGTGCGGATATCGTTGCGACACAGTCATATCGATGCAGCGTCGGCCGGTGGTGCTCACCGTTCGCCGGGTACCCGCGGCCCACGTGGGGTACAACTGGGACGAGGGATGACACGGCCAGCCCCGCCACACGTCCTTCCCGGTGCGACGCCCCCGAGATTCATGCGGCGCGCACGCCGACGCCGCCGTCCCGCGGCCTTCGAAGGAACGACTCCATGACCAGTGTGTGGCTCGAGAACGACCGCTTCGAACATCGAACGCCTCTACCCGTCGGCGAGAGGTTCGACCACGTGATCGTCGGTGCCGGCATCACCGGCCTGGTCACGGCCGTACTGCTGGCCCGCTCCGGGGCTCGCGTCGCGGTGCTCGAGGCACGGCACATCGGTGGGGGGACCACCGGCAGCACCACCGCGAAGGTGTCGCTGCTGCAGGGCAGCCGGCTGTCCACCCTGGCCGACAAACACGGCGCCGACACCCTGCGGCGCTACGTCGAGGCCAACCGCATCGGCATGGAGTGGTTGCTCGACTACTGCGCGACCGCGTCGGTGTCCGTCGATCGTGAATCAGCGATCACCTATGCCACAACCGATTCGGGTGCGGACACCGTGCGCTCCGAGCACCGGCTGGCGCGCGAGGCCGGACTCGACGCGCAGATGACCACCACGTCCGAAACTACCGTTCCCGACGATCGCCGCGGTCGCACTGGCCGATCAGGCCCAGCTCGATCCCATGCCCCTGCTGCATGCGCTCAGCGCCGAACTGCGCAGCCTGGGCGGGATCGTGGTGGAGGACGCCCGCGTGGTCGGGGTCGGGTGGGCCGGACTGCGGTCGACGGTCGGGGTACGGACCAATCGAGGCGAGATCATCGCGGGAACCGTCGTGCTGGCCACCGGCACGCCCATCCTCGATCGCGGGGGCTTCTTCAGTCGCCTGCGGGCCCAGCGTTCCTATGTCGGCACCTTCGACGTCGGCGACCGCGCGCCGGCCGGGATGTATCTGGCGGCCGACTCCCCGACGGTGTCGTTGCGCTACGTCCGACGTCCAGGCGCGGACGACGAACCAGAGCGTCGCGTCCTCATGGTCGGCGGCTTCGGACACGAGGTCGCCCGGGGCGGCTCCGAGCGGAGTCACGTCCAGGAGCTGTTCGCCTGGACGCGCCGCAACTATCCCGATGCCGTCCTCGAGAACCGTTGGTCGGCCCAGGATTACAGCTCCATCGACGAACTCCCCTACGTGGGCCCGCTGCTGCCGGGGGAGAGCCGCATCCAGGTCGCCACCGGGTTCGCCAAGTGGGGCATGACCAACGGTGTCGCCGCCGCACTGGCCATCTCCGAGCAGCTGCTCGGCACCGGTGACACGTGGGCCGACACGCTGCGCACCTGGCGTCCGTCGGAACTACGCGCCCTGCCCACCGCGGCGAAGACCAACGCACAGGTCGGTCTGCACATGACGCGCGGCTGGACCCGGGTCGTGCTGTCCGGGAAATCCGAACCCGGCGAGGGGGAGGGAGTCGTCTTCCGCCGCGGGCTCCGGCCGGTCGGTCGGTGCACGGTCGACGGTCAGACCTCCACGGTCTCGCCCATCTGCACACATCTCTACGGGATCCTCGACTGGAACGACGCCGAGAAGTCCTGGGACTGTTCGCTGCACGGGTCGCGGTTCACCGCCTCCGGTCAGGTGATCGAGGGCCCGGCGACCGAGGCGCTGGGCCAGGTCTGAGCGAGTTCAGCGCGGGGCACGCAGGGGGTGATCGGCCTCGATCAGCTGGCGGGCGAGGTCGATCACGGCGACGTTGGCGTCCTGGGACAACTTGCGCAGCAGCTCCCAGGCCTGCAGGGCGTCGATGTCGAAGCGTTCCATGATCATGCCCTTGGCCTGACCGATCGTGTCGCGACTGGCGAGCGCGCTCGCGAACTGCACCTCGCGGCGGGCGCTGAACAGTGCCAGGGCGGCATGGGTGGCCACCGCGAGGCCGATCTCCTCCGCGTCGGTGGTGAACGCTCCCACCCGTGTGCTGTGGACGTTGAGTGCACCCATGCTGCTGTCGCTGCGGTACAGCTGAAAGGCCATGGTCGACCGGATGTCGGTGTCACGCACTGCGGCGGCGATGTAGGCCGGCCAGCGTGCCTCGGATCCGTAGTCCTCGACGCGAACGAGGTGTGACGTCCACTCCGTTGCCGCCTGGAGGCAGGGCCCCTGACCGGCGCTGGTCTGCAGTCGATCGATCAGCGCAGCCGTCGGGTCGGTGGGGGCCACCGTCGCGATCCCGCTCTTCGACACCAGGGTGATGGCGCAGGATTCGGCGCCGGGGATCTGTTCGATCGCGCCGGCCGTGGCCGCCACCAACAGATCCTTCTCGTCGATCGAGGTCTCGCCGGCGAGTTCGCGGGCCATGGCGGCCATGACGTCGTGGCGGACGACCGCCGGAGGAGAGCTCGCGTCCACGTCTGCTCCTCATATTCGACTGTGCGACGGGGGAGCGGTGTGCCCCACCCGTCGCCGTCACCGTAGCACCATTACGGCTCAACGTTTTTCGGTGACGTGAGCCCCGCTCACGGCTTGAGGATGATCTTCACCGCCCCGTCCTGCTTCTTCTGGAAGATGTCGTAGGCGTGCGGTGCCTGTTCGAGCGGTAGCTCATGTGTCGCAAAGGAATCGACGCCCAGCGGGTCGTCGTCGCCGAGCAGGGGGAGGATGTCCGGCACCCACTTCTTGACGTTGGCCTGCCCCATGCGCAGCTGGATCTGCTTGTCGAACATCGTCAGCAACGGGAGCGGGTCTGCCGTCCCGCCGTACACACCGGTGAGCGCGATCGTCCCACCACGACGGACGATGTCGATGGCCGAGAGCACCGCGTTCAGTCGATCGACACCCGCGGTCTGCAGCAACGGTTGTGCGAGTGCGTCCGGCAGGACGCTCGTGACCTGCTGGAGCACCTTGGCCGTCGGTGACCCGTGCGCCTCCATGCCGACGGCGTCGAGCACCGAGTCGGTACCCCGACCGTCGGTCCGGCTGCGGATCTCCTCACCGATGTCGTCCACGGCGTCGAGGTCGATGACCTCGATGCCGCGGGCACGGAGCCGTTCGAGACGCTCGGGCACCCGGTCCACGCCGATCACCCGGATCCCGCGTGCGTGGGCGATACGCGCGGCCATGTCGCCGATCGGCCCGAGGCCCAGGACGGTGAGCGAACCGCCGTCGGGCACCGACGCGTACTCCACGCCCTGCCACGCGGTGGGCAGGACATCGGACAGGTAGACGAACCGGGAATCCGACGGACCCTCGGGAACCTTGATGTGGGTGAACTGCGCCTGGGGAACCCGCAGGTACTCGGCTTGACCACCCGGCACCGCACCGTAGAGCGAGGAGAAACCGAACAGCGCCGCACCCATACCCTGATCTCGCACTTGCGTTGTCTCACACTGGGTGTAGAGGGAGGAGTCGCACATGTAGCAGGAACCACAGGAGATCTGGAAGGGGATGACCACGCGGTCACCGACCGCGAGATCGCCGGTGTCCGAACCCACCTCCTCGACCACGCCCATCGGCTCGTGACCGAGGATGTCGCCCGGGGTCATGAACGCGCCCAACACCTCGTACAGGTGCAGGTCGGACCCGCAGATGTTGGTCGAGGTGACCTTGATGATCGCGTCCGTGGGCTGCTCGATCCTCGGATCGGGCACCTCGTCGACGCTGACCTTTCGTTTGCCCTGCCATGTCACTGCGCGCATCGAGCAACCACCTTCCTGGTTCACGACGATGCGCCTGATGTGACGGGGACAGCGAGTTGTCAACTGTGCCAGGGTTTCTGCGCCGAGACGGAACTGAGGGACACGAGCCTCGGCTCGTGTCGATCGAGGTCGGCGACACCATCACAACCACGCTCATCGATCGTGGCTTGACCGCAGCTGGATAGCTCAACCTGGCCGTCGTTACCCGTCCACTGTGCCACGGAGTGACGCGCGCCCGCCACCGATCGCGTTCTACACTCGGGCCATCCGGTGCAGCCCCCGCCGGTCGGCGACGACATCAGGGGTGCGAAGGATGAACATGACTTCACAGTCGTCCGCGTTGTACATGCGGACACATCTGATCGGGGCGAGCGGCGGCCTGCAGTTGGCACGACTCGTGGCGAACGACCCGTGGACCGCGGGCGCGATCGATCACCTGCCGGCCGAGCTCGAGGAGGAGATGGCCTTCGTCCGTGCGCGCGTCGAGGAGCTCAGCGGCCACCGGGAGCGGTGGCTCGGCGCCGTGGTCGGACTCGGTACCGGCGTACGGGGCGTCGCCGGTGTGCTGCACGTGACCCGTGGCCGATTCCGCAGGGTCGCCGCCCTGGAGGCGATGCGATCGCTGCTCCTGGCCAAGAAGGCGATGTGGGAACTCGGGATGGAGGGCCGGGTCGATTTCGGCTCCGGCGCCGCGCGGTGTGCGGAGTTGAACGACCAGGCCGCGCGGCAGGCCGAGGAACTGCAGGAGCTGCACCAGCGCGCGGCAGATGAGGCCTTCAGCGCCGATCGATGACGCTCGCCTAGGGACGCGCTTCGTGCCCCGGACGTCCGTGCGTACGCCGCGATTCCTTCATCTCGGACTCGAAGACGTGCCGACGTCCGTCGAGAAGGTCTGTGCGCGTTCGTTTCTCGAAGTCCTTGACGGTGGCGTAGTAGCCGTCGTCGAACTCCTCCACGAGCTGGAACGTCCACCGACCCGGAAAGGTGTTGAGCCCGACGATCTCGGTGCGCATCCGCTCGGCCAACTCGGTGTGACCGGCGTCGGACAACGCGTCGGCGGCCTCGCCGAACAACAGATCGGCGTGTCCCGACATCTGGTGTGCCTCATACAGATGACCACGAACCCGCTCGACCCACTCGAGGGCTTCGGTCACCGCACCGACGGCCTTGACCGTCTCGTCGGTGGCCCCGTCCGGCCTGCGATGTGGATCGTCGGCCGGCAGGTCGTCACGCAAAGGTGAACCGGCTCAGGATGGAGTGCACCGCCTGGGTGACGGTGAGCCGCTCGTAGCTCTGCACGAAGTCGAAGGTGCGTTCCATGTCCGGGCCCTCGTCGTGCAGGTCGCGGGCGGCGAGCAGCGCACAGAAGTGCGGGCTCAGGACCGCGACGTTCCACTCGTTGACGATGTCGTCGGTCTCGTCGAGCGGCGCGTGGATGACGTTGCCGTCGATCATCGGCGCCAGGCCGACGCCGTAGACGCCGGCGAGGCCGGCGGTGTCGGCGAGTTGTTTCCACCGCACCGACGTCTGTGAGGTGAAGTTGCGCGCGTGCTGGAAGGTCCCGAGCACGATCACCGCTCCGCCCGCGGCGGCGGCCTGCGCCTCGAGGGCCTTGCTCATCTCGATCAGCAAATGCTTGGTGCCGCGTCGCGGCTGATGCCCGGCCGACCCGATCAGGTACGGAGTGGTGGTGTCGGCAGCCGGAGTCGACCACACCGGTGCGTCCGGCAGCGGGACGACGATCTCGTCGGCGAACGCCGCCGGGTCGTCGACCGGCGGGTACAGCGCGCCGAGCCCGTAGGTGGCGCCGATGGTCTGGGCCGACAACCGCAGTGCCTCGGTGTCCACACCCTCGGCGATGACCACGGCGTGGCTGCGTTCGACGTGCGCGGCGAGTGCGTGGGCGAGTCGGGCCATGGCGGGCTCGCTGGTCCGGGTCAGCAGTTCCGGTCCGGTGACGATGATGTCCGGTTCGATCAGCGACAGCATCGTCACGGCGTACTCACTGACCCCGAATCCGTCGACGCAGATGATCCGACCGGCGCGACGGGCCGCGTCGATCCGCGCCAGGGTGCGCTGCGGGTCGGCGAGCATCTCGTCGGGTTGGACCGACACCGCGAGACGCTCGAGCGAGTTCTCGAGGTCGGACTGGTCGATCGACGCGAGATCGACCATCACCAGCAGGGGCAGGACGTCGGCGATCATCTGGGCGGTGCCGGTGGCGGCGAAGGTGAACTTGTGGCGGTCGAGTGCGCGTTCCTGCTGCATCATCCGCGCCGCGCGCCGCAGCGACTCGGCGGTTCCGAGCGCGGAACCCGACGGTCCGCGGACCTGGAGCTCCGCCCCCGCCAGTGCACCGTCGTTGAGTCGCCGGATCGGCGCGAACTGCATGGAGACCTCCAACGCCCCGACGAGTGAGTCCTCGTCCGGGGAAGTGCGAACTGGGCTTGATTCGGTGGAGATACGCCTCACCTCATCCTGGGAGAGCGGAAGGGCAGGTCCGAGAAACTCGTCATGATTGTCCCGTCTGGGAGAACGCATCGGTCAGCAGAGGCGCTCGCACACGCGATCGCCGAGGCCGCTGCTGGACCGAGACCCCAGCTTAGCCCGAAGGCTTCTCGCGGCTCCACCACTCGAGGAGGGCGGCCTCCGCCTCGTCCCGGTCGAGTGGTCCGCGATCGAGTCGCAGTTCCTTGAGGAAACGCCACGCCCGACCCACGATCGGGCCGGCCGGGATGTCGAGGAGTTCCATGATCGCGTTGCCGTCGAGGTCCGGCCGGACCCGCTGCAGGTCCTCCTGCGCCGCGAGCTCGGCGATCCTGCGTTCGAGGTCGTCGTAGTTGCCCTGCAGCCGCGCCGCCCGGCGCTTGTTGCGGGTCGTGCAGTCCGCGCGGACCAGTTTGTGCAGCCGGGGGAGCAGCTCGCCGGCGTCGGTGACGTATCGACGGACCGCCGAATCGGTCCACCGGCCCTCGTCGTAACCGTGGAACCGCAGGTGCAGGAACACCAGGTTCGCCACGTCCTCGACGACCGACTTCGGGTACTTGAGTGCCTTCATGCGCTTGCGCACCATCTTGGCCCCGACCACCTCGTGGTGGTGGAAGCTGACCCCGCCGTCCGGCTCGTGGCGACGGGTCGCCGGTTTGCCGATGTCGTGCAGCAGGGCCGCCCACCGCAGGATCAGATCCGGGTCGGCCTCCTCGAGATCGACGGCCTGCTGCAGCACGGTCAGGGAGTGCCAGTAGACGTCCTTGTGCTGGTGGTGTTCGTCGATGGCCAGCTTCATCCCGGGGATCTCCGGCAGCACCCGTTCCGCGAGACCGGTCTCCACCAGCGCATCGACCCCGTCGACGGGGTGGTCGCCCAGGATGAGCTTGTCCAGCTCCGCGGCGACCCGCTCCACGGTGATCCGGCCGATGGCGTCGACCATCTCGGTGATCGCCACGACGACGCGGGGTGCCGGGACGAAGCCCAGCTGGGAGACGAAGCGGACCGCGCGCAGCATCCGCAGCGGGTCGTCGGTGAACGACGTCTCCGGGGCGGCCGGGGTGTCGATGATGCCTGCCAGCAGGTCTTTCATCCCGTCGAGCGGGTCGAGGAACTCCTGCGCGCCGTCGGCGCCGATGCGGACGGCCATCGCGTTGATGGTGAAGTCGCGGCGGATCAGGTCCTCGTCGAGGGTGTCGCCGAAACGCACCTCGGGATTGCGCGACACCTGGTCGTAGGTGTCGGCGCGGAACGTGGTGATCTCGATGTGTTGGCCGTCGCGGACCGCGCTGACGGTGCCGTAGGCGATCCCGGTGTCCCAGGTGTGCTCGGCCCATCCACGCAGGATCGCCTGGACCTGCTCCGGTCGGGCGTCGGTGGTGAAGTCGAGATCGGAGCCGAGTCGGCTCAGGACGGCGTCGCGGACCGATCCGCCGACCAGATAGAGGGAGAAGCCCCGCTCGGCGAACCGGGCTCCCAGGGGGTCGAGAACCCCCGACAGCTGCCGCAACGTCACCGCCGCGTGGGCCAGCAACCGGTCGCGGCGCTCGTCCGAGGAGTCCTCCCGCGTTGCTGTCACGGGGTCAGAGCCTACCCAGTACACACCCGACATCGAGCCCCTGACCCGCGCCGGGGTTGAGGAAACCGGGGGTTGACAACGGCTAGCATCGTGGGGTGTCAGCCGAACCCTCCGAGCCGAAA
Source organism: Williamsia maris (assembly GCF_024171815.1). GTDB lineage: Bacteria > Actinomycetota > Actinomycetes > Mycobacteriales > Mycobacteriaceae > Williamsia_A > Williamsia_A maris. Next base: position 559,003 of record NZ_JAMTCJ010000002.1, read on the forward strand.
CGCGACGTCGCGGGACGTCCGCGGCGTCGGCGCGGCAATCGGCGAGGCGGGAAGCGCCGCGGTGCGCCCGGCTCCGTACAGCCCGGGACGGCAGCCGCCACGGCAATCGGTGACGCCGCACCCGCCCCCGCCGACACGTCCGACGCGCAGGCGCCCACCTCCGGTCCCACCCCGACCGAGGGTGGTCGGACCGGCAGCCGTCGCGGACGACGCGGTCGCAGGCGCAAGCCGAGCAGGCCCACCACCGACAACCCCGACGCCGCGGCCTCGGTCGCCAGTCCCGAGGGCGCCGACGCGTCGCCGGTGGCGGTCAAGCCGTCCGATCTCAACGCCATCAACCGCACCGCGGGCCACGGCGGACGCAGCGCGCGGAGCGGGGCGCGCGCGACGCCCACCAAGAACGCCAGCACCCCCAAGACGAACCCGCGCCTGCGCACCGTCCGGGAGACGTCGGCGGGCGGCCTCATCGTCTCCGGCATCGACGGCCCGGACCGCGAACGCTGCGCCGCGCTCATCGGACGGGTGGACCGTCGCGGCCGGATGATGTGGTCGCTGCCCAAGGGCCACATCGAGACCGGGGAGACCGCGGAGCAGACCGCCGTGCGCGAGGTCGCCGAGGAGACCGGGATCGAGGGCAACGTCGTCGCGTCGCTCGGCAAGATCGAGTACTGGTTCGTCAGCGAGGGCAAGCGGATCCACAAGACCGTGCACCACTATCTGATGCGGTCGACCGGCGGCGAGCTGTCCGACGCCGACTACGAGGTGGCCGAGGTCGCCTGGGTGCCGCTCACCGAACTGCCGCAGCGACTGACCTACTCCGACGAACGCCGTCTGGCCCGCACCGCCGAGGAGGTCATCGCCGATCTGGCCGACGACCCCGAACGGATGGCGCGGTCGGAGGCCGACAACGCCCGCACCGAGCCCAACGAGTACGAGAAGGCCGCCGCGGCACGCAATCAGCGCCGCAACGACGCCCCGAAGCCCGTGCGCGCCCGTCGTCGCCGGCGGGGTCCGCGGCGCCCGTCGGGGACACCGTCGGACACGGCCGGTGGCGTGCGGACCGACCACGACGGCGACGAATGACCTCGATCGGATGATCTCGACACGGCCACGCGACGCGGGGCGACCGCGCCTCCATCTGCGCCGATGGGCTGCGGTGCTCGGGGTGTTCGGGCTCCTGCTGACGACCATGCTCGCCGGGCCGTTGCCGGGCGCGCTCGCACCGGCGGCCGCCGCACCGTTTCCCGAACCGGCCGAATTCGTCAACGTCGCAATCGATTCGGTGAGTCCGTCGGCGGTCACCACCAGCAGTCCCACCACCGTGACCGTGCGGGGGACCCTGAACAACGTCGGCGACCGGCCCGTCACCGATCTCGTGATGCGCGTGCAACGCGGCGAGCGGGTCGCGTCGGGTCCCGAGCTGCGGACGTCGCTGATCCGCGACCCTGCGCAGTACGAGACGGCCACCCGGTTCACGCAGGTGGGCACGAAGCTCGACCCCGGACAGAGCCGGCCGTTCTCGCTGACCGTGCCGTTGACCGGGAACGCCGCCACCCCCGGACTCGGTGTCGACAGCCCCGGTGTCTACCCGATCCTGGTGAACCTCAACGGAACCCCCGACTACGGCACGCCCGCACGGCTCGACGACTCACGCACCCAGCTGACCGTGCTCGGGTTGCCGCCCGACCGGGCGCGAGCCCAGGCGAGCACCCTCGCCGATGCCTCCGCGCCGCCCGGCACGCAGCCGTCGGGTGCGGACGGTTCGGTCGCGCCGACGGTGTCGTCCCCGGCGCAGCTCACGTTGATGTGGCCACTGGCCGCACCGGGTCAACTCGCGCCCGGGATCACCGGCGGCGGTGACGAACCCGTGCGCCTGGTCAGCGACGACCTCGCGACCTCGCTGCGGCCGGGCGGCCGACTCAACGGACTGCTGACCACACTCGACGACGCCACCGCGAGCCCGGACGCCCCGCTCACGCGCAGCGCCTGTCTCGCCATCGACCCCGACCTCCTCGTCACCGTCCAGGCCATGACGTCGGGGTACGAGGTCTCCCGCGACCCCACCGATCCGCGATCGGCGACCCGGGAGGGCACCGGCACCGCCGCGGCCCAGGACTGGTTGCAGCGCCTGCGGACGACGGCATCGCGGCTGTGTGTCGTGGCGTTGCCGTTCGCGCAGGCCGATCTCGACACCGTCGCCCGGGTCAACGATCCCGAGCTCACCCGCACCGCGGTCCGCTCACCCGCCGACATCGTCGACACCATCCTGGGCGTCACCAGCACTCGGGGACTCGCCGTCCCGGTCAGCGGGGCGCTCGACGACACCGCGGCGCGTCTGCTGACCAACTCCGACATCGGTCACGCCCTCGTCGCCTCCACCGCGGTAGCCCGCGAGCAGGTCGCGGCCAACGGCCAGTACCGCACGTCCACCCTCGCCGTGCAGACCTACGACCCGGCCGTCACCACGGCTCTCGCCGGCATGGGCGCCGCACCCAGCACACCGGCCGTCACCGCCGACGACCAACGGTTCGACCTCGACACCGAGTCGCAGGTGAGTCGCCGGGCCGCGGCCACCGCCGCGCTGAGCTACGCCGCGATCTCACCCACCGGGGACGCGACGACCCAGCGGACCGGCGGTGAACCCGACAACCCGACCGTCGGTCGCAGCGAGCTGATCATGCCGCCCGCGGTGTGGTCGGCCTCGGCCGACGACGCCCGCGCGGTCCTCTCGACCACGTCGCTGCTGCTGGACTCCGGGTTGGCCGCACCCCGGCCGCTCGGCGACGTGAACTCCGAGCTCGACCAGGCCGGGGTCTCGGGCGCGCTGCGGGTCCCGCTCGACACCACCCTCGGACTGACCGCGCTCGACGCCGACACCACCATGCTGCTGAGCCGCTCGGCCGGGCTGATCTTCCAGCTCGAGGCGTCGATGGTCGCGCGCAGCGACCTGGCGATCTCGCCGCGGACCTACGTGGCGCCGCTCGACGAGGACCTCATCCGGGCCATGCGGTCGGCGCCCGTCGACTCGACCTCCGACCGCCGCGCCGTGGTGGCCACCGCCGTCGCCCGGGTCCGCGCCGTGGACAAGACGCTCGACCGGATGCGCGACGCCGTCAGCATCCTCGACCCCGGCGGTCGGTACACCTTGGCCTCCGAACGCAGCCCGCTCCTGCTGGTGGTGCGCAACGACCTCCCGCTGCCGATCCGGGTACGCCTCGACACCGCCGCGCCACAGAACCTCGACATCGGCGACATCGGGGTCGTCGAGATCCCACCGCGGGGCACCCGACAGATCCAGCTGCCGACGCAGGCGAAGTCGTCGGCCACGATGACCGTGAACATCGCCCTGGTGACATCCAGCGGTGTCGCGATGGGCAGTCCGATCGACTTGTCAGTACATTCCAACGCATATGGAAAAGCGCTGTTCATCATCACGATCTGCGCCGGCGTCGCGTTGGTCCTGCTCGCCGGCCGACGACTCTGGCACCGATTCCGTGGCGAACCCGATCCGGCCGACCTCGACCGGCCCGAGCCCGACGAGCGCGAACGCCTGATGGCCGACAGCCGCTACCTGCACCAACAGGACCTCACGGCGCCGCCGAGGTCGGGATCGACCGGCGATGACTGACCGCCCGGACGACCCGACGAGCGACGACCGCGGCCCGGATCACCGCCGCGACACCCCCGACGGACCGCCCACCGGCGGACGTGCGGCACCACGACGCATCCCACCGACACCGGGCCGCGGCATCCCCGGCGGCGCACCGTCGGACCGGTTGCCGCCCGTTCCGGGCGCACCCGACGACACCCTGCGCAACCGACGGTCCGCAGGACGCGGACGTCCGCCTGCCGAGATGCCCCCGCGTCGACCGCCGAGCCCGAACGCGCGCCGCTTCGCCGACACCCCACCCGGCTACGTCCCGCCCCCGGTGTCGCGACCCCTGCCCACCACGCCTCCGCGATCGGCGCCGATGCCTGTCGCCGCGCCCCCCTCCGCGTCGGAGCAGACCCGACGCATCGCGACGATCGACGCCCCCGAGTTCGATCCGAGTGACCCGGTCGAGACCGACACCGAGAAGGCCATCTCGCGGGACTCCGACGAGAGCGTCCTGCGGGCCAGCGGCTCGATCGCATTGGCCACCCTGGTCAGCCGCATCTCCGGCTTCGTCCGCACCATCCTCGTGCTGGCCCTGCTCGGACCGGCGATCGCGTCGTCGTTCCAGGCCGCCTACGTGCTCCCCAACCTCGTCGCCGAGGTCGTCCTCGGCGCGGTGCTCACCGCGATCGTGATCCCGGTCCTCGTGCGCGCGGAGTCCGAGGACGCCGACGGCGGTGAGGGATTCATCAACCGGATCTTCACCCTCGCGCTGACGATGCTGGGTGTCGCGACGATCGTCGCGCTCGTCGCGGCACCACTGCTGACCTTGCTCAACCTCGGTGACGGCCTGGTCAACCGCGACCTCGCCACCGCTCTCGCCTACCTGCTGCTGCCCGAGATCCTCTTCTACGGGATGTCGGCGCTGTTCATCGCGATCCTGAACATGAAGGGGTTGTTCAAACCGGGCGCCTGGGCGCCGGTGTGCAACAACATCGTCCAGATCAGCACGCTCGTCGTGTTCGCGATCGTGCCCGGTGAGATCTCGCTGAACCCGGTGCGGATGGGTGACACGAAACTGCTCGTCCTGGGCATCGGCACCACCCTCGGTGTGGTCTGCCAGGCGGCGATCCTGCTGCCCGCCCTGCGCCGTGCCGGAATCAAGCTGCGGCTGCGGTGGGGCCTCGACGACCGCCTGCGCACGTTCGGTCGGATGGCGGGTGCGATCGTGCTCTACGTCGCGGTGCTGCAGGTCGGCTTCATCATCACCTACCGCATCGCGGCGAGCGCGAGCTCCTCCGGTGTCAGCATCTACGCCACCCACTGGCAGCTGCTGCAACTGCCGTACGGCGTTCTCGGCGTGACCATCCTGACCGCGATCATGCCGCGGTTGTCGCGCAACGCCGCGGCCGACGACACCCACTCGGTGGTCGACGACCTGTCGCTGTCCACCCGTCTGACGATGGTCGCGTTGGTCCCGGTCATCACGTTCATGACGTTCTTCGGGCCGGCGATCGGCATCGCCGTCTTCAACTTCGGCCAGTTCGGACTGAACGACGCCGACCAGCTGGGCACCGTCCTGAGTTGGGGCGCGTTCACGATCATCCCGTACTCGATGACCCTGGTGCAGCTCCGTGTGTTCTATGCGCGTGAAGACGCCTGGACCCCCACCGCGATCGCGGTGGGCATCACCATCGTCAAGGTCGCGGCGTCGTACCTGGGCCCGGTGCTGTTCGACGACGGCGACACCATCGTGCGCTGGCTCGCGTTCTCCAACGGGCTCGGCTACATCGTCGGCGCGATCGTCGGACACTTCCTGCTGCGACGACGACTCGGCCCGATCCGGATGACCAACGTCAGCCGCACCACCGTGCTGACCCTGCTCGCTTCGGTCGGCGGCTGTGCGTTGGTGTGGGGCGTCTCGCAACTGTCCGGGCTGCACCGCTTCGCCTCCGACCACGGCAAGCTCGGGTCGATCGCCTACCTCGCGTTCACCGCGGTGGTCGCGCTCGGATTGGTCTACACCGCACTGGTTCTGCTGCGGATCCCCGACGTGATCGCGGTCAGCGTGAGCGTCCGCCGGATGCTCGGTCGCTTCATCCCGGCCATCGCACCGACGAGTCAGCCGCCGTCGGAGTCGATCGCCGAGATGACCGTTGCCTTCCCGCGGATCACCGGCGACGAGAGCCTCCCGTATTCTGGCCAGGTTCAGGTGTTGCGACGATTCGATCGCGGAACGGCCAGTTGGCAGGCATATTCGGTACACACGGGCGGCGCGGCCGGACAGGTGACCCCCGGTGTGCCGCGCGACCTGCGATACCGACGGAGAGGAGTGGACCTCATGGGTGACAACGACGTCGATGCCGGCGGAGCGCGCGACCTCCCGGGACTGGTCAACACCGATCCCCGACTCAGCGCGATACGTCCCGACGCCGAGGGTCCCGCACGTGGTGCCCCGTCGCCGTCGACCGGACCGGTGCGTGCTCAGAGCACCGGGCCCGATGACGCGGCGCGCGACGAGCCGACCGGCCCCGCCGACACCGACACCCCCGAGCGCGACGCCGACCATTCCGAGCCCACCCGGCCCGGACCCTCGGTCCCCGTGGGCGATCCCGGCCCCGTCGGCGCACCCGCAGGACCGCCGGACGGTCGTCCCCGTCCGCGACGTGGACCCCGTCTGGTGCCCGGTGCAGCGGTCGCGGGTGGTCGTTACCGACTCCTCGCCGCACACGGCGGCACACGCGGACTGCAGTTCTGGCGCGCCCGCGACATCAACCTCGACCGCGACGTCGCGCTGACCTTCGTCGACGCCGACCAACTCGCGCCGCCACCCGAGCCCGGTGTGGCCGTCGGGGCGCGGGGTGAGGGTCCGCAGGCCGTCCTGTCCCGGACGCTGCGCCTGGGCCGGGTCAACTCTCCCGGCATCGCTCGCGTACTCGACGTGGTGCGCGGTTCGTCCGGCGGAATCGTTGTGGCCGAATGGGTCACGGGTTCCTCGCTCGCCGATGTCGCCAAGACCAACCCGTCACCGGTCGGTGCCGCACGGGCCGTGCGCGCGCTCGCCGCAGCGGCCGAGGCCGCCCACCGCACCGGCAGTTCGCTGTCCATCGACCACCCCGACCGCATCCGGATCTCCACCGAGGGCAACGCCGTGCTGGCCTTCCCCGGGACCCTCGCCGGCGACGACAAGACCACCGACGTCCGTGGTCTCGGGGCCGTGCTCTACGCCCTGCTGCTCGCGCACTGGCCGCTCGATCCCGACGGCGCCGCCGGCGTCATCACCAGCCGCACCTCCGGCGAGCCGATCGGCGGGCTGCCCGTCGCGGAGCCGTCGGCGACCGGGATCCCCAAGGAGCCCAGGGCCGCTCGTCCCGACGTCCCGTTCGAGATCTCCGCGGTCGCCGCGCGTGCGCTCGAGGGCAACAGCGGCATCCGCACCGCCGCGACCATCCAGCACGTGCTCGACCAGGCGACCGTCGTCGACCAGAAGACCGACCTGATGCCGGTGATCGGCGACGCGACCGAGCGTCCCGCACCGGCGAGCAACGTCCGCGGCGACGGAGGTGGCGGGAAGTCCCGCTTCGGCCTCGGGGACCGCTCCCCACGGTCCATGCGAGTTCTCGCCATCGCCGCAGGTGCCGGTCTGATCACCCTGCTGCTGGTGATCGCCCTGATCGTGTGGCTCACCGACACCGTCGACCCCGACGAGCAGCCCACGAACATCGACTCGTTCCTGGGCAGTTCCGCACCCGCGAGCCCCGGTGCGGGAACCGCTGCGCCACAGGCGGGTCCGATCGGACTGCGGTCGGTGACGGTGGTCGACTACTCGCGTCAGACCGCCGACTCCAGCGCCAACGTCGGCAACGTCATCTCCGGTGAGACGCCGGCGTGGCGGACCGACACCTACCGGGGCGGTCCCCGCTTCGGCAACCTCAAGCCCGGGCTGGGCCTGATGTTCGCCCTCGACCGCGCGAGCACCGTCCGCACGGTCACCATCCGGACCCCGTCGCCCGGCCTCGAGGTACAGGTCCGTACGTCGCCGTCGGCGTCGGCGGCCTTCGACGACACCACGCAGGTCGCCGCCGGCTCGGTCGACCAGCCCACCACCACCATCACCGTGCGCGGCGCGCAGTCCGCCCCCTTCGTGCTGATCTGGATCACCTCGCTGCCGCAGTCGTCCCGCGGCGGCTATCAGGGTGTGATCGGCCAGATCTCGATGGCCGGCTAGACCCGCGTGGCCGACACCGCGCCGGGCACCGTGCTGTGCGAGGACGGTCTCCTCCGACCCGTGTGGGGTTCGGAGCCGGGCATGATGCGTGACTACTACGACACCGAGTGGGGCATGCCGGTCGACGGCGAGAACGCACACTTCGAGAGGTTGTCCCTCGAGGGTTTCCAGGCCGGTCTGTCCTGGTCGATCATCCTGCGCAAGCGGCCCGCGTTCCGAGAAGTGTTCTGCGACTTCGACGTCGACACCGTCGCGGCGTTCACCGACGACGACGTGGAACGGCTCGTCGTCGACGCACGCATCGTCCGCAACCGCGCCAAGATCGAGGCGACCATCGGCAACGCGCGCGCGACACAGGCGCTGCGCGACGACGGTGGACTGGTCGAGCTGCTGTGGTCGTTCCGTCCCGAGACAACGCCGCTGCCCGTCACGTTCGCCGACGTCCCGACGGTCTCGGCCGAGTCGACGGCAATGTCGAAGGAGCTGCGCCGCAAAGGCTTCCGCTTCGTCGGCCCGACCACCATGTTCGCCCTGATGGAGGCGGTCGGCATCGTCGACACCCATCTCGTCGATTCGTTCCGACGCGGATCGTCGGAGGTGTGGGCACCCGACGGCACCCCGGTAGCGTGAGCCCCGTGACCCCGAAGCTGACCGATCTCACCGTCCCCGTCGTCGGCGCACCCATGGCGGGTGGCCCGAGTACCGACGACCTCGTCGCCGCGGTGTCCGGCGCGGGAGGCCTCGGCTTCCTCGCGACCGCATACCGCTCCGGATCCGCAGTGGCACAGTCGATCAGTGCGCTGCGTGACCGCGGTGTCGACCGGTTCGGCGCCAACGTGTTCGTGCCGGACTCGCCCGCCGACCACGTCGTCGACCGCGACGCAGTGCAGGCCTACCGCGACGCCCTGGCCCCGCGGGCCGCGGCGCTCGGTGTCACCGTGCCCGAGATCCCGGAACACTCGACAGACGCCTACGACGAGGTGGTCGCCGTGCTCGTCGAGGCCGCGGTGCCGTGGGTGTCGTTCACCTTCGGCCTGCCGTCGGACTCCGATGTCGCGGCGCTGCACCGCGCGGGGTCGTCGGTCGTCATCACCGTCACCGACGTCGACGACGCACGCGCCGCGGTCGACCGGGGCGCCGACGTCGTGTGGGTGCAGGGGCCCGAGGCCGGCGGCCACCGGTCCACGTTCTCGGTGCATGCGACGCCACCGACCACACCCCTGGTCGAGTTGCTGCCCGCGGTGCGCGCCGCGGTGGACGTCGAACTGATCGCGTCCGGGGGAGTGGCCTCGGGTGCCGATGTCGCCCGCCTGCTCGACCTCGGTGCAAACGCCGTCGCGATCGGCACACTGCTGCTCGACACCCCCGAGGCCGGCACCAGCGGGGCGCACCGCCGCGCCCTGAACGATCCCGCGTTCTCGGAGACGGTGCTGACCAGGGCGTTCTCCGGGCGGCCGGCGCGCGGTCTGGACAACGCCTTCCACCGCGACCTCCACGTCCTGGCACCGCCGGCCTTCCCCGAGCTGAACACGCTGACCGGCCCGCTGCGTAAGGCCGCCGCCGCACAGGACGACCCGGACGGGGTGACCCTGTGGGCCGGGACCGGCGTGGCCGCGGTGACCGACGACCCGGCCGCCACAGTCGTGGGACGACTCTGGGCGCAGGCGCGCGGACACCGCTGATCCCGACGTCTGCAATTGATCCACAGGCACCTCCGCGACGGATGCCCTGAGCGCGGCGTGTCCACTAATCTCCACGCATGGCCGATGCGGGGGATGGTGACGAGCGCACCGACGAGCAGTTGCTCGCCGCTCACGTCGCGGGGGACACACATGCGTTCGCGGTGCTGGTGCACCGTCATCAGAACCAGCTCTGGGCGGTCGCCCGGAGGACCAGCCACACCACCGACGACGCGGCCGACGCACTGCAGGATGCCCTGTTCAACGCCCACCGCAACGCGCACCGTTTCCGGTCGGACGCACGCGTGACCTCCTGGCTGCACCGGATCGTGGTCAACGCCTGCCTCGACCGGATCCGCCGTGACAAGATGCGCCAGACGGTCCCGTTGCCCGAGTACGACATCGCCGCCATCGCCGACCCCCTCGACCCCACCGTCTCGGTGGACCTGCGGCTGTCCATCGGCCGCGCCCTGGACCTGCTGCCGAGCGATCAGCGCGCCGCGGTCGTGGCGGTCGATGTCGAGGGCTACTCCGTGACCGACGCCGCCGCGCTGCTCGGGGTGCCGACCGGCACCATCAAGAGCCGGTGCTCGCGAGGACGGGCCAAGCTCGCGGTGGTCCTCGGACATCTCCGCGAACCGGACGATCACCACCCCGGCGGGAACCCCGCGACCCCCGTCGGCGTCTGATGAAGACCACAGACCGAGGAGGTGAGGCGATCGATGACTGACCGGCAATCCGCCGACGGACCGACGAGTGTCCCCTCCGGCCCCCCGTTCCCGGTCGATCTGGTCGCCGACCTGCACGCAGGCGTCCTCCCCGACGAGGTCGCGGCGGAGCTGTGGCCGCGTGTCCGCGCCGATCCGGATGCGATGGGTGTGATCGCCGCCCTCGACGCGACACGGTCGGACCTGGCATCGGCCCCGGTCGACGCCGAACCACCGCCGCCCGCGGTCGCCGCGAGGATCGAGTCCACCCTGGCCGCGATCCGCTCCGACACCACCGCACCGGACACGCCGGTGCCCCCCGTCGAGTCGATCGAGGACGCACGCGACCGACACCGGGACGCCCGCCGCCGCCGCGGCATGGTCATCGCCTCGATCGCTGCGGGGATCATCGCGGTCGTCACGCTGGTGGTCGCGGTCCTGACCGCGTCGATGTCGTCGCAGGGTGACACCGAGCGCGCCGACGACACCACGGCGCCGATGTCGACCCCGGCACAGTCGGCGGAGGTGCAGGTCGGGGCGCTGCTGTCGGTGCTGGGACGCGACGACGCCACGTTCACCGGTCAGAGCGGACCCGACCGGCTGCGGCGCTGCCTGAGCGCCAACGACGTCGCGCCCACCACCGGTGTGGTCGGCAGCGGACCGCTGACCATCGGCGGTCGACAAGCGGTGGTGGTCCTGCTGTCCACCGGGGTCGCGGGCCGGTTCGAGGCCCTGGTCGTGGGGTCGTCATGCGACTCCGGGACCCCCGCGACGATCTCGCGGCGCACGCTGGGGTCCCCCCGCCCCACCGGGTGAACCCCTCACACGGTCCGCACACCCGCCGCGTCCGACCACGGGGAACAGATCCACTTACCCTTGTGTTGAACCAGCCGGCTATCGACAGTGAGAAGAGGACAGATGAGCGACTCAGGGACCGGCACGATCCACGACGTGATCATCGTCGGATCCGGCCCGGCCGGGTACACCGCGGCGGTCTACGCAGCGCGTGCCGAGTTGGCGCCGGTCGTGTTCGAGGGAACCCAGTTCGGCGGCGCACTGATGACCACCACCGAGGTCGAGAATTTCCCCGGCTTCCAGAGCGGCATCCAGGGCCCCGCCCTGATGGACGAGATGCGTGAGCAGGCACTGCGATTCGGCACCGACCTCCGCATGGAGGACGTCGACGCACTCCGGTTGACCGGCGACATCAAAGAGGTCGAGGTGGCCGGCGATGTCTACCGCAGCCACGCCGTGATCCTCGCGATGGGCGCGGCCGCCCGTTACCTCGACATCCCCGGCGAGGCCGAACTGCTCGGACGCGGCGTCTCGGCGTGCGCGACCTGCGACGGCTTCTTCTTCAAGGACCAGGACATCGCCGTCATCGGCGGTGGTGACTCCGCGATGGAGGAGGCGACCTTCCTCACCAAGTTCGCGCGCTCGGTCACCCTCGTGCACCGTCGCGAGGAGTTCCGCGCGTCGAAGATCATGCTCGAGAGGGCCAAGGCCAACGACAAGATCCGTTTCGTCACCAACGCCGCCGTCACCGGTGTGCGCGGTGAGGGATCGGTCAGCGGCATCGACCTCCTCGACACCGTCACCGGCGAGACCCGGGTTCTCGAGGTGACCGGCATGTTCGTCGCGATCGGTCACGACCCGCGCAGCGCGCTCGTCGCCGGCCAGGTCGACCTCGACGAGGACGGATACGTGCAGGTCGAGGGCCGGACCACTGCAACCTCGATCCCCGGCGTGTTCGCGTGCGGCGACCTCGTCGACCATCGCTACCGGCAGGCCATCACCGCGGCCGGTACCGGATGTAGTGCGTCCATCGACGCCGAGCGCTGGTTGGCCGACCGCGCCGACGCCGCCTTCCCCGTCGAGGCCGACGCGGCCGTCGGATCCCTCGCCTGAGGGCTTCGGACACAATTTTCTTCACTCCACACACGTCTCACTAGGAGGACACAATGGGTGCAAACACAGTGGTCGTCACCGACGACACATTCAAGACCGAGGTGCTCGGCTCCGACAAGCCGGTTCTGGTCGACTTCTGGGCCACCTGGTGCGGCCCGTGCAAGATGGTCGCCCCCGTCCTCGAGGAGATCGCGGCCGACAATGGTGACAAGCTCACCATCGCCAAGCTCGATGTCGACGAGAACCCGGGTGTCGCACGGGATTTCAAGATCATGTCGATCCCGACCATGATCCTGTTCCAGAACGGTGAGCCCGTGAAGACGATCGTCGGCGCCAAGGGCAAGGCCGCGCTCCTGCGCGAGCTCGACGGCGTCATCGGCACGCCTGCCTGACACCGAGAAACATGTCGCCGACGCCGGGACGAACAGTCCCGGCGTCGTCGTGTCCGGGTCCGTGGTGGCGCGCCGCCGCGGACGCTCCTGCGGTGGGTGACGTGTCGCTCATATTGGCTCCGGAGCCACAGACCTGAGAGACTTCAGTGTCGGCCCACGGGTGTGCACCACCCGCGGACCGCAACAGATCAGATCAGCATGGCGAGAAAGGCTCAGTGCAATGCCGTTGTACCGCCTGGGCGACCGAGGCTCGGCCGTCGCCGAGATTCGCGCCATCCTCGCTGCTCAAGGGCTGCTGGCCGACTCGTCCGCATCGTCGTCGGAGCCCCCCGCGGGCAACGGATGGACCGCGCCGGAGACCGAGTTCGACCTGGCCACCGATCACGCGGTGCGCGCATTCCAGCAGAACCGCGGCCTGATCGTCGACGGCATCGTCGGACCCGCCACGTACCGCGTCCTGCGCGAGGCGTCCTACAGCCTCGGCGCACGCATCCTGGCCTACCGGCTCTCGGCCCCCATGCACGGCGACGACGTCGCCACCCTGCAATCCCGCCTCGGCATCCTCGGGTACTACACCGGCCTCGTCGACGGCCAGTTCGGCGCCGTCACCCACAACGCGCTGTGCTCGTACCAGAGCGAGTACGGCATGACCCCCGACGGCATCTGCGGGCCCGGCACGTTGCGGTCGCTGCAACATCTGGGTACCCGCGTCACCGGTGGATCCGCCCACGCCATCCGTGAGGAGGAGGGGCTGCGCAGTTCAGGCCCTCGACTCACCGGCAAACGCATCGTCATCGACCCCGGCTTCGGGATCCCCGACGATTACGTCGACGCCGCCACCGCGGACCTCGAGACCCGCATCCTGTGGGATCTCGCACGACTCGTCGAGGGGCGAATGGCCGCAGCGGGCATGGAGACCTTCCCGTCCCGTTCCGCCGCGGACAACCCCGATGACGCCGACCGCGCCCGCGTCGCCAACAGCTACGGCGCCGACCTGGTCATCGCATTGCGCTGCGGCCGCTACAAGAACGCCAACGCCAACGGGACCGCGAGCTTCTACTTCGGCAACGCCCACGGATCGGCATCGACCATCGGCCGCTCGCTGTCCGGGTTCATCCAGCGCGAGATCGTCGCCCGGACCGGCCTCAAGGACTGCCGCACCCACGAGCGCACCTGGGACATCCTGCGACTCACACAGATGCCGGTCGCCCAGATCGACGTCGGCTACATCACCAACCCCGGCGACGCCGCCGCACTGGCCGACCCGCAGACACGCGACGTCATCGCCGACGCGATCCTTGTCGCCGTGAAGCGCCTCTACCTGCTCGGCGAGAACGACCAGCCGACCGGCACGTACACGTTCGCCGATCTGCTCGCCTCCGAGCAGATCGCTCGCTGACCCTTCATCGGTCGCGGTGACGCCCCACCGGCGTCGCCACCCTCTCACGCTCTCGGCCCGGCACATCGATCGCCGCCATCACGATCAGTCCCTGCAGCGCACTCTCGACGGCAGACTTCCACCCGAGGCCCTCGTCCAACTCGAGCCGGAACCGTGGGAACCGCGGATGCGATGCGACGAGGTCGAAGCCGGAGTCCTTCAGGAAGTGCGCGTCGATCATGCACCCCGGACACAGCGACGCCTGCGGGTCGGGTCGTCCGCCGGCCGTGCGACGAGCGGTCGCCGGGTGTTCGGTGCCGCCATCGGAGCGCACGATGCCGAACGCCTCGACCGCACGGACGCCGCGTTGGATCAGGTCACCGATGACGCTGTCGATCAGCATCTCGGCTGTTCCCGCGAATCCGGCGTCGACGCGTAGCGACGTCAACAGCACGGCGTCGGCGCTGACCGGCGAGGTCGGGAAGAGTCGGGCGCGGGGGACACGTCCGGGCGGTGCGTAGAAGGCCGTACCGATCGCGCGGCCGGTCGTCGATTCCACCGCGACCTGAGCGCACTTGCCCCAGTCGAGCATGACCATCGAGACCCATGCCTCTTTGTCGAACTCGCTGTCGATCACGTATCCGCTGTCGGCTCCCGGGATGACGGCCGGATCGACCTCCCAGAAGATGCACTGTCGGACGTGGGGGGGCAACGCGTCGAATCCGTCGAGCCGGAGGGGGTGAATCGAGATTCCCACGGCGTCAGAGTTCTCTGCTCGGACCCGACCGCGGTGCGCAGTCGGTAGTGAACAGCAAATCCATTGGAGCACAACCTGTCTCGAAGGAAATGGTACGTCGCTGACGTTCTGCTGTCACAGTGACGTTTCACCCCCTAGCGGTCCCTCGTGAAAAATCGCGCTAAACGGAAGCATTTTTCGCGACGAGGTCCACGATACGTTCGAGGTCTTGCACGGTGGCGAACTCGACGACAATTTTGCCCTTTTGCTTGCCCATCGACACCGTCACGCGGGTGTCGAGTCGGTCCGACAGTCGCTCGGCGACGTCGCGGAGTCCGGGCATCTGCATCGGTTTGCGCTTGCGAGCCGGTGATTGGTCGCCTGCCGGACCGTCGTGGTTGGCCAGCGTCACGGCCTCCTCGGTCGCCCGCACCGACATCCCCTCGGCGACGATCCGCGCGGCGAGTGCCTCCTGGGCGTCGCTCCCGGCCTCGAGGGAGAGGATGGCCCGCGCGTGCCCGGCCGACAGCACGCCGGCGGCCACCCGCCGTTGAACCGCGATCGGGAGCTTCAGCAGCCGGATCATGTTCGTCACGACGGGGCGCGATCGTCCGAGCTTCACGGCCAACTGGTCGTGCGTGACACCGAACTCCTCGAGCAACTGCTGGTACGCCGCCGCCTCTTCCAGCGGGTTGAGCTGGACGCGGTGGATGTTCTCCAGGAGGGCATCGCGGAGCATGTCCTCGTCGGGCGTCTCCCGGACGATCGTGGGGATCGCGGTCAGGCCGGCTTCCTGGCTGGCGCGCCACCGGCGCTCACCCATGACCAGTTGGTAGCGGACGTCGCCCACGGGGGAGGGGAGTCGACGCACCACGATGGGCTGCATGAGCCCGAACTCGCGGATCGAGTGCACCAGTTCGGCGAGTGCCTCCTCGTCGAACGCCGTCCGTGGCTGCTGCGGGTTCGGCTGGATCTCCAGGGGCGGGATCTCGCGGTAGACCGCACCGACGTCGGTCAGCGACTCCTCGGGAACATCGGTGACGTTGTCGGGCGCGGGGCGCGGAGTCGTGCGCGCCTCACCGAGAACGACATCGGCGGCGGCGTTACCCAACCGCGGGCCCTCGTCGGGTCCGGTCGGAATCAGGGCGGCGAGGCCGCGGCCGAGTCCGCCTTTGCGCTGGGTCATCGGTTCTGCCCTTCCTGTCCGGCGCGCTCGGCACGCATGCCGAGTTCACGGCCGGCGTCGAGATAACTCATGGCTCCACGTGAACCCGGGTCGTATTCGATGATCGTCATGCCGAAGCCGGGCGCCTCGGACACCTTCACGCTCCGGGGGATGACGGTCGTCAGCACCTTGTCGCCGAAGTGACGTCGGACCTCGTCGGCGACCTGGTCGGCAAGTTTGGTGCGTCCGTCGTACATCGTCAGCAGAACCGTCGACACCCACAGGTGCTTGTTCAGATGCGCCTGCACCAGCTCGATGTTGGACAGCAACTGCCCGACACCCTCGAGTGCGTAGTACTCGCACTGGATGGGGATGAGCACCTCACGGGCGGCGACCATCGCGTTGACCGTCAACAGGCCCAGCGACGGCGGGCAGTCGATGATCACGTAGTCGATGTCGTTGTCGCGGATGGTCTCGAGATCGAGTGCGTTCCGCAGGCGCGTCTCGCGCGCCACCATCGACACCAGTTCGATCTCGGCGCCCGCGAGATCCAGCGTTGCGGGGACACAGAACAACCGCTCGTGGGCCGGGCTCCGCTGCATCGCCTGCGCCAGGGTGATCTCGCCCAGTAGCAACTCGTACACCGAGTTCACGTCGGGGTCGCGGTGGTCGATGCCCAGCGCTGTGCTCGCGTTGCCCTGCGGGTCCAGATCGATCACGAGGACACCGAGTCCGTGCAGAGCGAGAGCAGCGGCGATGTTGACCGACGTCGTGGTCTTACCGACGCCGCCCTTCTGGTTAGCGACCGTGATGATGCGGGGTTCGCGGGGGCGGGGGAGTTGTCCGGCCCCGCCGGGCGTCAGCACCTGGCTGGCCCGTTCAGCGGCCGCAGCGATCGGGGTGTCGAAGTACTTGGCCGTTGTTTCACGTGAAACCGGGTCGGAGGTTTCACGTGAAACCATGCCGTCCGAGCTCCCAGCTGGACTGTCCGGTGCACCCTGCGCCACAGCGATTCTCCTTCGCGCCCGCTTGCCCATCAATGTATTGCCGCTCTACTTCCTCGACGATGCTCGCCACGAGACCCACCACTGCGCCTCGCTGAGCCGAACCTTCCGCACTCGCTCATCGGCGGCGTGACGACGGACTACGAAGTCTGCCGCGGATGATGGTGGTCGGTACCGCAAGAGTATCGGTCCCACACGACTCCACGCGCAGGTCGGTCAGTCCGAGCTTGCCGACCTCCGCCTTGTGGGTGGAGATCTCGTCCGCAGCCGACGAACCCTTGATCGCGATCAGTTCACCGTCGGGTCGGATGAGGGGGAGTGACCATCGTGCGAGCCGGTCCAGGGGAGCGACGGCCCGCGATGTGACGACATCGGACAGACCGATCTCGGCCCGTACGGCCTTCTCCTCCGCGCGTCCACGAATCACGCGGATGGGCAGCGACAGCTGCTCGACCACCTCGGTCAGAAAGGTGTGGCGACGGAGGAGAGGCTCGACGAGAGTGATGGACAGATCCGGCCGGGCGAGCGCCAACGGGATACCGGGGAGTCCGGCTCCGCTCCCGATGTCCACGATGGTCGACCCCTCCGCGATCGACTCACCCATCACGGCACAGTTCAGGATGTGCCGGACCCACAGCCGGTCCACTTCTCGTGGACCGATCAACCCACGCTCGACACCGGCGTCGGCCAGGATCTCGCGATACTGTCGGGCGACTGGCGCGCCGTCACCGAACACCGCCGCGACAGCGGCAGCGACCTCGCTCTGGCCGATTTCCTCATCAGGTTTCACGTGAAACATCATCCCCTAATCACACGGTTGGCATTCACCACCGGGGATGCACCGCACCCCGGATACGACAAAGTCCCGGGGTCACCGGGACTTTGTCGTCGAACTGATTCGTGGTCGAGCTACTGCTTGATGACCACCACGCGCCGACGGGGCTCGACACCCTCGCTCTCGCTGATGACGCCGTCCACGGCGGCGACCGCGTCGTGCACGATCTTCCGCTCGAAGGGGGTCATCGGCTCGAGCTCCTCGCGACCACCGTTGTCGAGGACGCGCTGCGCGACCTCGCCGCCGAGGATGGACAGGCGCTCCCGGCGGTCCGCACGCCAGCGGGCGACGTCCAACATCAAACGGCTGCGATCACCCGTCGTCTGCTGGACGGCGAGGCGGGTCAGTTCCTGAAGAGCATCGAGCACCTCTCCGTTCTTGCCGACGAGCTTGCCGAGATCCGATCCGCCGTCGATGCTGACGATCGCGCGGTCGCCGTCGACGTCGAGGTCGATGTCCCCGTCGAAGTCGAGGACGTCGAGGAGCTGCTCGAGGTAGTCACCGGCGACCTCGCCCTCCTCGACCAGACGATCATCCGTGCCGCCCTCGGCGTCATCGGACTCCGGCGCCTCGTCCGCGTCGGGCGTCGTGGTGTCCACGTCGGTCTGATCGACTGCCTCGTTCTGCTCGGCCGTCGTCTCGTCGGTCTCTGCGACGTCCACGTCGCTCGTGTCTGCGGTCATTCTCATCACCTTTGATCGTGTGTTCGTTCGTGAAGGGGGCAACCGCGTCGAGGGCGGTGCCGTGGCCCCGCGGTCAGCGGGGCAGGACTGCGTGGGTCAGCGTCGCTTCTTGCGGCGCGCGGTGTTGGAGCCGGCCGCGCCGGTCCTACCTCCCGCACCCGATGGCTTCTGTCCCGGGCGAGGCGTCTTGGCAGCGGGCTGCTTCGTCGCCGTCTGTTTCGCCTTGTTCTGCGCGCCGCCACCGTTCGTCTCCGCGTTCACCGCGGGTATCTCGCCCGAGGTGGGGGAGGAGCCCTTGGTCAGATTCGGGGTCGAGCCGTTCGCCGAGCCGTTCGCCGAGCCGTTGGCCGAAGTGCCGTTCGCCCCGCCGTTCGCGGACCCATCCGAGCCGGCCTTCTTCTTGGCACGCTCGGGACGAGCACCCGGCTTGGGCGCGTTGGCCTTCAGCTTCTCCTGCTTGGCCGCCTTCTTCGCCTCGTCTTCCTTCTCGATGCGATTGAAGACGATGTGCTGCTGGCCGTAGGTCCACAGGTTGTTGCTCACCCAGTAGAGAAGGATCGCGACGGGGAAGAACGCACCCGACACCAGGATGCCCAGGGGGAAGACGTACAGCGCGAGCTTGTTCATGATCGCGGTCTGCGGGTTCTCCAGAGCTGCGGCACCCTGTCGGGCCACCGATGCACGCGAGTTCATGTGAGTGGCGATCGAGGACACGATCACCAGCGGGATCACCAGATAGATGATGTGGGCGCGCGTGAAGTCGATGACACCGTCGGCACTGAACGCCACCCACTCGGACTTCGGCTGCGAGATGGCCGCCGAGAGCGGAACACCGAACAGACGCGCGTCGAGAAAGTTCTGCACCTGGTCCGCGCTGAAGAAGTAGTTGCCCGTCGATCGGGTCTCGGCCGCGGTCATGCCGAGCTGTCCGAAACCGGTACCCATCCGGTTGAACGACCGGAGTACGTGGAACAGACCGATGAACACCGGGATCTGCGCGAGCATCGGCAGGCAGCCCAGGAGCGGGTTGAACCCGTGCTCCTTCTGCAGCTTCTGCATCTCCTCGGTCATCTTCACGCGATCCTTGGCGTACTTCTTGCGGATCGCCTGCAGCTGCGGCTGGATCTCCTGCATCTGCCGCGTGGTGCGGATCTGCTTCACGAACGGCTTGTAGAGGATCGCGCGGAGTGTGAAGACGAGAAAGATCACCGACAGTGCCCACGCGACACCGCTGCCACCGGGGGAGTCGGGGAGGATGTGGCTGAACACCCATTGCCAGACCCACATGATTCCCGAGACCGGGTAGTAGATGAAGTTGAGCACGGTGTCAGGTACTCCTCACTGCGTCATCAGACGCACTTGTTGTCTCGCGTCGCCGGACGCGTAGGTGTGTGGCGTCCGCGGCCGCGGCGTCCGTTCGCTCTCCATGGTGCCCTGATCTCTCGGGCACCGGGTCGTACCCGGGTTTGTGCCAGGGGCCGCACTTGGCCAGACGCACCACCGACAACGCTCCGCCGCGGACCGCACCCCACTGGGTCACCGCCTCGACGGCGTAGGCACTACAGGTGGGCTCGAACCGGCAGGACGGGAGTCGGGTGGGTGAGATCCAGGTGCGATACAGCTCGATCAGGAAGACCAGGGCGCGTCGCGGAAAGGCCGTCACACTCATGACGGCACCGTCGCGCGCAGCCCCGATTTACCGAGAGCAGAAGAAAGTTGTTGCGCCAGAACGTCACTCGACACATTCGCCGAGGACGGCAGCGCTCGGATGACCACGGTGGAGGCCGTGTCCACGCCGACGAGGGCGGAGGCTCCCGCAGCGCGGAGGCGACGGGCCACTGCATGTCGGGTCACGGCGTCACCCACGGCCTTGCTGACGATCAGACCGACACGGGGACCACCGAACTCGACGACATCGAGCCGCACGTCACGATTGTCCGGCCATTCGGTCGGAGTGATCAGCACGTAGGTCATCAGATCAGTGCGACGCACCCGCACACCGTGACGCAGGGTGCGGGTGAACTCGGATCCTCTGCTGATCCGCTGGTGACGTGCGAGCACTGTGACGACGACCGCGGAAGAACGCGGGAACGCCCGCGTCTCCCGTCGAGGTCAGGCAGTCAGGCTCGAGCGGCCCTTGCGGCGCCGGGTGTTGACGATCGCCCGGCCGGCGCGCGTACGCATCCGGAGACGGAAACCGTGCACGCGTGCACGACGACGAACGTTGGGCTGGTAGGTCCGCTTTCCCTTGGCCACGACTGAACTCCTCGTTATCGGGGCACCGGGAGCATTACGCTCTCAAGACACCCATTACCTGGTGGTTTGCTTGCCGCGGCTCGTCGATCTCACGCACATCGGCACATGGACGACCGACACCTCGGCGACCGTTCGAGAGTACTTATCGCAAGTTCACTGGTCAAACCGCGATCGACCCGCGCACGCACCCTCCACCGCGCGGATCCGATCCGCCGCGACACGCCGACGACACGACGGTCCTCGACTTTCGTTCGAAATCGTGTGCCCGAATCTGTTGAGACCCGCCGCGGGCTCTGTTAGCTTCTGACGAGCACGCGTTCGACGGCACCGTTCCGAGTCGATTTCGCAGACCGGTTCCAGGCTCGGGTACTGCCCGATGGCCGGTATTCAAGCAGCTGTGCACAACTGTGGATAACCGTGTGGACAAACCCGTTGCGGTACGCGACGATGGCGACCGCGGTTGCGCATGTCGGCGGTGCCGCACAGCCGGGAGGGGCGTTGTCGATGGGGTCCGATCGCGACACGTTCGGTGAGATCTGGCAGCGGGTCATCGTCGACCTCGGTGCCGACACCGGAACCGACGACACGCTCACACGTCAGCAAAAGGCCTGGTTGTCGCTGGTCCAGCCGCTGACCCTGGCCGAGGGCTTCGCGCTGTTGGCCGTGCCTACCGCATTCGTCCAGGAGCAAATCGAGCGCACCCTGCGTGAGCCCATCCGTACCTCCCTGAGCCGTCACCTCGGCATGGAGGTCGACCTCGGGGTCCGGATCGCGCCGACCCCCGATGTGCCCGTCGGAGTGCCGGCCGCACCCGCCGCCATCGAGGTCGCGGCCTCCCTGGACACCCTTCCCGACACTTTCGCCGACCGCCGCGACAGCTCGGAGTACCACTCCGAGAACGGTCGTATCGACGCCGGCGGACCGCACGGATCGCCCGACCACCGCAGGGTCGACGGAGAGTGGTCGACCTACTTCAACGCGTCCACCCCGGGTGAGCCGAGCAGCCTGAATCCGAAGTACACCTTCGACACGTTCGTCATCGGGGCGTCGAACCGGTTCGCGCACGCCGCCGCGGTCGCCATCTCCGAGGCGCCGGCCCGTGCCTACAACCCGTTGTTCATCTGGGGTGAGTCCGGACTCGGCAAGACCCACCTGCTGCACGCGGCCGGTCACTACGCCCAGCGGTTGTTCCCCGGGATGCGCGTCAAGTACGTCTCCACCGAGGAGTTCACCAACGACTTCATCAACTCTCTCCGTGACGATCGCCGCGTGGCCTTCAAGCGTCGGTATCGCGACGTCGATGTCCTGCTCGTCGACGACATCCAGTTCCTCGAGGGCAAAGAGGGCATCCAGGAGGAGTTCTTCCACACCTTCAACACCCTGCACAACGCCAACAAGCAGATCGTGGTGTCCTCGGACCGCCCGCCCAAGCAGTTGGCGACCCTCGAGGACCGGCTCCGGACACGGTTCGAGTGGGGCCTGATCACCGATGTCCAGCCTCCTGAGCTGGAGACCCGCATCGCGATCCTGCGCAAGAAGGCGCAGATGGACAACCTGCAGGTACCCGCCGAGGTCCTCGAGCTCATCGCGTCGAAGATCGAGCGCAACATCCGTGAGCTCGAGGGCGCGCTGATCCGGGTCACCGCGTTCGCGTCGCTGAACAACGCCGAACTGAACCTCGCCCTGGCCGAGATCGTCCTGCAGGCCCTGCTGCCCGATTCCGGCAGCGTGGAGATCAACGCGCCGGCGATCCTGGCGATCACCGCCGAGTACTTCGAGATCAGTGTCGACGAGCTGCGTGGGCCCGGCAAGACCCGGTCGATCGCGCAGGCCCGTCAGATCTCGATGTACCTGTGCCGTGAACTGACCGATCTGTCGCTACCGAAGATCGGCGAGACGTTCGACCGCGACCACACCACCGTGATGTACGCCGACAAGAAGATCCGCAAGGAGATGGCCGAGCGCCGCAAGGTGTACGACCATGTCCAGGAACTCACTGCGCGCATCAAACAGCGCGCCCGTCGCTGAGCACCGATCCCCGCACCCGCCGCTGTGTCGGCCATTCTCTCGACCTCACATCGAGGCCTCGAAGGGGCAATCGGACGACCGGAACAGTCGTTCACCGTCGCTCCCCAGCTGTGGATAACTCGGTGGATAACTCCGTCAGCCTGTGTACCGACGGTGGACCGAGATGAACGGACTCTGACGTGTACACAACGTGTGACCGATCTCCGGTGATCTGTCCACGTCCGGTCCACAGCGTCGCGTGCGGTCCCACGTGCGCCGACCACACCCTGTGCACAGTTTCCACAGGACCTATTACTACTGAGAATTTATCTCTTTCAATAGTCTTTAAAAGCAGGAGTGTGGACAGATCGTTCGTCCACACCGCCGGTGAGAACGCTTCCGTCACCAGCCGTTACAAGCTCCACCCGTTTACCCCCGCGGGGCGCCTTCCGTTCTAGAGTGGAGACCCACCGGTTCACGCAGGACTCGCACACCATCGAAGGGCAGTCGACGCTATGGAGGATCGGACCGATATGGAGGGTCGATCGCAGTGAAGTTCCGCGTGACTCGCGATGAATTCGCAGAGTCGGTTGCCTGGGTTGCTCGCAGTCTGCCCAGCCGTCCGCCCGTTCCCGTCCTCGGTTGTGTAGTCCTCACCGCCGGCGACAAGGGCCTGACGGTCTCCGGGTTCGACTACGAGGTCTCGGCCCAGGTCGATCTCTCGGCCGAGGTCGCCGACGAGGGCCGCGTCCTGGTCTCGGGCAAGTTGTTGGCCGACATCACCCGGTCCCTGCCCGCCAAGCCGGTCGACGTGAGTCTCGACGGAACCCGCGTGGCCATCGCCTGCGGCAGCTCGCGGTTCTCGCTGCCGACGATGCCGGTCGAGGACTACCCCTCGCTCCCCGAGGTGCCGCCGATCACCGGCAGCATCCCGACCGAGCTGTTCGCCGAGGCGATCACCCAGGTCGCCATCGCGGCGGGTCGGGACGACACCCTGCCGATGCTGACCGGCATCCGCGTCGAGATCGAGAACGACACCGTGGTCCTCGCCGCCACCGACCGATTCCGACTCGCGGTGCGCGAGCTGACCTGGGAGCCGACCTCGGGTGACACCGCGGCTGTCCTGGTCCCGGCGAAGACGTTGTCCGAGTCGGCCAAGTCGGCCGGAGCCGAGGGTGGCGCCGCCATCTCCCTGGCTCTCGGCTCGGCGGGCAGCATCGGTGCGGAGGGTCTGCTCGGCATCCTCGGACACGGACGCCAGACCACCACCCGTCTGCTCGACGCGGAGTTCCCGAAGTTCCGTCAGCTGCTGCCGCCGTCGCACACCTCGATGGCGACCGTCGACATCGCGCCGCTGACCGACGCCATCAAGCGTGTCGCCTTGGTCGCCGAGCGCGGCGCCCAGGTGCGGATGGAGTTCACCGAGGGATCGGTGCTGCTCACCGCCGGCGGTGACGACGCGGGCAAGGCCGAGGAGGAAGTTCCGGTCTCGTTCCACGGTGAGCCGCTGACCATCGCGTTCAACCCCGGCTACCTGCTCGACGGACTGGCCGCATTGCACACCACTGCAGTCGATTTCGGTTTCACCACCCCGAGCCGACCCGCTGTGCTGCGACCGTCGACCGGTGAGCCGCCCCAGGCCGACGACTCCGGTGCGTACGCCGCTCCTAGCAGCGCGTTCACCTACCTGCTGATGCCGGTCCGACTGCCGGGATGATCCCGCGTCGGTGATCGTCGTCCCCGATCGTTCTCAGCGCCGAGAACCCACCTCCATACATCCGCGAGAGGAATCACCATGCAACTCGGCTTGATCGGGCTCGGCAAGATGGGCGCAAACATGCGTTCGCGCCTCAAGAAGTTCGACCACGAGGTCATCGGCTACGACCCGCGTCCCGAGGTGACCGACGTCGCCTCGCTGGCCGATCTCGCGTCTGCCCTCGAGGCGCCCCGGGTCGTGTGGGTCATGGTCCCGTCGGGAGCGCCCACGCGGGAGACCGTCGAGAAGCTCGCCGAGGTGCTGTCGCAGGGTGACCTCGTGATCGACGGTGGCAACTCGCGCTACACCGACGACGCTGTCCACGCAGAACTGCTGGACTCCAAGGGAATCGGCTACCTCGACTGCGGTGTCTCCGGCGGTGTCTGGGGTCTGGAGAACGGCTACGGGCTGATGGCCGGTGGTGCCGCGGCCGACGTCGAGAAGGCGATGCCGATCTTCGACGCACTGCGTCCGCCCGGCGAGCGGGCCGACGGCTTCGTCCACGCAGGCCCGGTCGGTGCCGGTCACTACGCGAAGATGGTGCACAACGGTATCGAGTACGGCCTGATGCACGCCTACGGCGAGGGATACGAACTGTTGTCCGCCGAGCCGCTCATCGACGACGTCGAGGGCACGCTGCGCGCATGGACCCACGGAACGGTCATCCGCTCCTGGCTGCTCGACCTCCTGGTCAAGGCGCTGCAGGAAGATCCCGGCCTCACCGAGATCTCCGATTACACAACTGATTCCGGTGAGGGACGGTGGACCGTCGAGGAGGCGATCCGTCACTCGGTACCGGCGAACGTCATCTCCGCTGCTCTCTTCGCACGCTTCGCGTCCCGTCAGGAGGGTGGTTCACCGACGCTCAAGGCGGTGTCCGCTCTGCGCAACCAGTTCGGTGGGCACGCGGTCAAGCCCTCGCAGCACCAGTGACCTCGGGCACTGGGTAGGTGTACGTCCGGACGCTGCGTCTGCGCGACTTCCGGTCGTGGCAGGAGGTGCGCGTCGATCTCGATCCGGAGCCGACCATCTTCGTGGGGCGCAACGGTTTCGGCAAGACCAACCTCGTCGAGTCGCTGAACTACCTCTCCACCCTCCGGTCTCATCGGGTCAGCAACGACGCGGCGCTGGTCCGTACCGGATGTGAGACCGCGACGGCGTCCGCGACGGTGATCAACGCCGGACGCGAGCTGACGGTGGAACTCCAGATCACGCCCGGTCGTAGCAACCGGGCCTCGGTGAACGGCGCCCCGTCCCGCCGACCGCGCGACATCGTGGGCATCCTGCGCACGGTGATGTTCGCGCCGGAGGATCTCGCTCTGGTCCGGGGTGATCCAGCCGATCGACGACGGTTCGTCGACGAGCTCGCCGCGTTGGCGGGGCCACGGATGGTCGCTGCCCGTGCCGATTACGACCGCGTCCTACGTCAGCGGTCGGCTCTGTTGAAGACCGCCGCGTCCGCGATGCGCTCGGGTGGTGATTCCGCGGCGTCGGTGATCAGCACCCTCGACGTGTGGGACACCCAGTTGGCGCAGTTCGGTGCGCAGGTGACCGCAGGACGTATCGATGTGCTCAACAATTTGAGACCGTTTGTGCAACAGGAGTACTCGACGTTGGCCCCCGCGTCCCGACCGATCGACCTGCGTTATCGGGCGGTGGTCGGTGACGAGGTGTTGCCCGCGGCCGATGCACCGGCCGACGAGGAGTACATCGAGGCCGTGCTGTTGCACAGTCTCGCCGCGGCGCGCGGCAAGGAGATCGATCGCGGGGTGTGCCTGATCGGTCCGCACCGTGATGACATCGACATCACCCTGGCCGGTCAGATCGCCAAAGGTTTTGCCAGTCATGGCGAATCGTGGTCCCTGGCACTGGCGATGCGCCTGGGTTCGGTGGAGTTGATCCGTTCTGACGGTGCTGAGCCGGTGGTGCTGCTCGACGATGTGTTCGCCGAACTCGACGCCGCCCGGCGCGCTGCGCTGTCGACGTTCGCCCAGTCGGTGGAGCAGGTGATCATCACCGCGGCGGTCGCCGATGACATCCCGCCTGCGATCGGCGGTCGGCGGGTCGCGGTGGCGGTGCGGGACGACGGCGACGGTGGGCGGCTCTCGCATCTCGTCGACGACGCTGCGCCGAGCGCGGATGCGGTCGATGATGGACCGGGACTCGAACCACACGACGACGAGGGGGAGGCTCCATGACCGGCGACTCCGGCTCGCAGGATTCGTCTGATCCGTCGGGTGCCGCCCCGGCAGGCTACGAACTCGCCCGCAAGGCTCTCGAGGACGCGCGGTCCGCGGCGCGGGCGGCGGGCAAGTCGGTCGGGCAGGGCCGGTCGTCGCCGACCCGTCGCAGAACACGGCGCACCGGATGGTCGGGTGCGGGTCCCGACGAACGTGATCCCCAACCGCTGGGCCGTCTCGCCGGCGGCATCGCGCGCAGTCGCGGCTGGCAGCCGAAGATCGGGGAGGGAACGGTGTTCGGTGCCTGGGCGCAGATCGTCGGGCCCGACATCGCGGGTCACGCCGAGCCCACTGTGTTGCGCGACAAGGTCCTGCACATCACGGCCGAGTCGACCGCCTGGGCGACCCAACTGCGGTTGATCCAGGCACAGATCCTCGCGAAGATCGCGGCGCAGGTCGGAAACGGCGTGGTCACGACCCTGCGCATCACCGGACCCAAGGCTCCGTCCTGGCGAAAGGGAGACCGACACGTCTCCGGACGGGGTCCTCGCGACACCTATGGATGACCGGGAGACGGAACCGTCCGCGCACAGGCCACGTCAGAAGGCTGGAGAAACGCCGTAGAGGTGCCCGGAGCTGGGTTCGTACAAACGGGACTGGGTTGAGTCGAGAAATCCGGCCTGTGAGCGCGTCAGCGGCCCCGGATACCCATTTCCGGTCGATTGAGGCAGTAGTATGGAACGAGTGCCCGACGGGCATCTCGAACATGCGCGAAGCAGTACCGGCGAGGACAAGGAGCGGACACCACTCGTGGCCGACAGCAACGAACCCACTGACAACCCGACGCCTGCGGACGCGGTCCCGGCCAAGAAGGCGACCCGCCCCGCTGCCAAGAAGGCAGCCCCCAAGGACTACGGCGCCGACTCGATCAGCATCCTCGAAGGACTCGAGGCGGTACGTAAACGACCCGGCATGTACATCGGTTCCACCGGTGAGCGGGGTCTACACCACCTGATCTGGGAGGTCGTGGACAACTCGGTCGACGAGGCGATGGCCGGCCACGCAAGCAAGGTCGACGTCAAACTGCTCGCCAACGGCGGGGTCGAGGTCATCGACGACGGCCGCGGCATCCCGGTCGAGATGCACAAGACCGGTGTCCCGACGGTCGAGGTCGTCATGACGCAGCTGCACGCGGGCGGCAAGTTCGACTCCGACTCCTACGCGGTGTCCGGCGGACTCCACGGGGTCGGTATCTCGGTGGTCAACGCACTCTCGACAAAGGTCGAGCTCGAGATCGCTCGCGACGGCTTCCACTGGTCGCAGACCTACAACTACGCCAAGCCGGCAGAGCTGGTGAAGGGCTCGGCGACCCGGAAGAAGGGCACCACCACCCGGTTCTGGGCGGACCCGGAGATCTTCGAGACGGTCGACTACAGCTTCGAGACCATCTCACGACGTCTGCAGGAGATGGCGTTCCTCAACAAGGGACTGACCATCACGCTGACCGACGAGCGGCCGAAGCAGATCGGCAACGACAGCCTCGACGTCGAGACCGCCGACGCCCCGCGCAGTCAGTCCGAGCTCGACGAGGACGCCGCGGCCGAGGTCTCCGACGTGATCGAGATCGCCGACACCGCAGGCGAAGCCGTGACCAAGGAGGTCGCAGGCAAGCCCCGCGTCCGCACCTACCACTACCCCGGTGGCCTGGAAGACTATGTGGCGCATCTGAACCGGACCAAGAGCGCCATCCACAACTCGATCGTCGCTTTCACCGCGAAGGGCACCGGGCACGAGCTCGAGGTGGCGATGCAGTGGAACGCAGGCTATTCCGAGTCGGTGCACACGTTCGCCAACACCATCAACACCCATGAGGGCGGCACCCACGAGGAGGGCTTCCGTTCGGCACTGACCAGTACGGTCAACAAGTACGCGTTGGACAAGAAGCTTCTCAAGGAGAAAGACGGGAAGCTCACCGGCGACGACATCCGTGAGGGTCTCGCGGCGGTGATCTCGGTGCGGGTCTCCGACCCCCAGTTCGAGGGTCAGACCAAGACAAAACTCGGCAACACCGAGGTGAAGAGCTTCGTGCAGAAGGTCGCCAACGAGCACCTGTCGCACTGGCTGGAGTCCAATCCCGCCGAGGCGAAGATCATCATCAACAAGGCGGTCGGTTCCGCGCAGGCCCGCATGGCCGCGCGCAAGGCGCGAGAGTTGGTGCGGCGCAAGAGCGCAACCGACATCGGAGGCCTGCCCGGCAAGCTCGCGGACTGCCGCAGCAACGATCCGGGCAAGTGCGAGGTCTACATCGTGGAGGGCGACTCGGCCGGCGGCAGCGCCAAGTCGGGACGCGACTCGATGTACCAGGCGATCCTGCCGATCCGCGGAAAGATCATCAACGTCGAGAAGGCCCGCATCGACCGTGTTCTCAAGAACACCGAGGTGCAGTCCATCATCACCGCGTTCGGTACCGGCATCCACGACGAGTTCGACCTGGCCAAGCTGCGCTACCACAAGATCGTGCTGATGGCCGACGCCGACGTCGACGGGCAGCACATCTCGACCCTGCTGCTCACCCTGCTGTTCCGCTTCATGCGCCCGCTGGTCGAGCACGGTCACGTGTACCTCGCGCAGCCGCCGCTGTTCAAGCTCAAGTGGCAGAAGGGCGCCGCACCGGAGTTCGCCTACTCCGACCGCGAGCGCGACGGCCTGCTCGAGGCCGGCCGCGTCGCCGGCAAGAAGATCAACACCGAAGACGGCATCCAGCGCTACAAGGGTCTCGGCGAGATGAACGCAAAAGAGCTGTGGGAGACCACGATGGACCCCTCGGTGCGTGTGCTGCGCCAGGTGACCCTCGACGACGCCGCCGCGGCCGACGAACTGTTCAGCGTTCTCATGGGTGAGGACGTCGTGGCCCGCCGCAGCTTCATCGCCCGCAACGCCCGGGACGTCCGCTTCCTCGACGTGTGAGCGCGGCGCACGTGCGCCGTCTCCGCTGTCGATGTGACCAGAAGAAAGTGATCCAATCATGACCGACACCACCCTGCCGCCGGGCGGTACCACCGACTCCTCCGGTGGCGACCGGATCGAACCCGTCGACATCCAGCAGGAGATGCAGCGCAGCTACATCGACTACGCGATGAGCGTCATCGTGGGTCGTGCTCTGCCCGAGGTGCGTGACGGTCTCAAGCCGGTGCACCGTCGCCTGCTCTACGCGATGGGCGACGCCGGGTTCCGGCCGGATCGCAGCTACGTCAAGTGCGCCAAGCCCGTTGCCGAGACCATGGGCAACTACCACCCGCACGGCGACACCGCGATCTACGACGCGCTGGTGCGTCTCGCGCAGCCGTGGTCGATGCGATACCCGCTGATCGACGGCCAGGGCAACTTCGGTTCGCGCGGCGACGACGGTGCGGCGGCCATGCGCTACACCGAGGCACGTCTGACGCCTCTGGCGATGGAGATGCTCCGTGACATCGACGAGGAGACAGTCGATTTCACGCCGAACTACGACGGCAAGACGATGGAGCCGACGGTTCTGCCGAGCCGTGTCCCCAACCTGCTGATCAACGGCTCCGGTGGTATCGCGGTCGGTATGGCGACGAACATGCCGCCGCACAACCTCAACGAGGTTGCCGCAGCGGTGTTCTGGGCTCTCGACAACCACGAGGCCGACGAGGAGTCGACCCTCGCGGCGTGCATGGCGGCCATCCAGGGACCTGACTTCCCGACGTCGGGGCTCATCGTCGGGACGCAGGGCATCCACGACGCCTACACCACCGGTCGCGGCAGCATCCGCATGCGCGGCGTGGTCAACATCGAGGAGTCGTCGACCGGCGCCACCATCCTCGTGATCACCGAACTCCCGTACCAGGTGAACCCCGACCGGATGATCGTCTCGATCGCCGAACAGGTCAACGACGGAAAACTCAAGGGCATCAGCCGCATCGAGGATCAGTCCTCGGACCGCGTGGGCATGCAGATCGTCGTCACGCTCAAGCGCGACGCGGTCGCCAAGGTCGTGCTGAACAACCTCTACAAGCACAGCCAGCTGCAGACCAGCTTCGGCGCCAACATGCTGTCGATCGTCGACGGCGTACCGCGTACCCTGCGCCTCGACCAGATGATCCGCTACTACGTCGCGCACCAGATCGACGTCATCATCCGGCGGACGCGGTACCGGTTGCGCAAGGCCGAGGAACGCGCACATCTGCTGCGCGGCTACGTGAAGGCGCTCGACGCGCTCGACGAGGTCATCGCCCTGATCCGCGCGTCGGCCAACACCGAAGAGGCCCGTACGGGACTGATCGGTCTGCTCGACGTCGACGAGATCCAGGCCGACGCGATCCTCGCCATGCAGCTCCGCCGGCTCTCGGCCCTGGAGCGTCAGAAGATCGTCGACGAACTCGCCGAGATCGAGCGCGAGATCGCCGACTACCAGGACATCCTCGCCCGCCCGGAACGCCAGCGCGCCATCGTGCGCGATGAGCTCACCGAGGTCGTCGAGAAGTTCGGTGACGAGCGTCGTACCCGCATCATCCCGGCCGACGGCGACGTCGCCGACGAGGACCTGATCGCCCGCGAGGACGTGGTGGTCACCATCACCGAGACCGGCTACGCGAAGCGGACCAAGACCGATCTCTACCGCAGCCAGCGACGCGGCGGCAAGGGTGTGCAGGGTGCCGGCCTCAAGCAGGACGACATCGTCCGGCACTTCTTCGTCTGCTCCACCCACGACTGGATCCTGTTCTTCACCACCAAGGGTCGGGTCTACCGGGCCAAGGCCTACGAGCTGCCCGAGGCGAACCGCACCGCACGTGGTCAGCACGTCGCGAATCTGCTGGCCTTCCAGCCGGAGGAGCGCATCGCCCAGGTCATCCAGATCAAGAGCTACGAGGACGCGCCGTATCTGGTGCTGGCCACCCTCGGCGGTCTGGTGAAGAAGTCGCGTCTGGTCGACTTCGACTCGAGCCGCTCCGGCGGCATCATCGCGGTCAACCTCCGCGGCGAGGACGAGTTGGTCGGCGCGCAGCTGTGCAGCTCGTCGGACGACCTGCTCCTGGTGTCCAAGCACGGCCAGTCCATCCGTTTCAGCGCCACCGACGACGCATTGCGTCCGATGGGCAGGCAGACCTCGGGTGTGCAGGGCATGCGATTCAACGACGACGATCAGCTCCTGTCGCTCAACGTCGTCGCCGAGGGAACGTATCTGCTGGTCGCGACCGCGGGTGGCTACGCCAAGCGCACCGCGATGGACGACTACCCGGTGCAGGGCCGCGGCGGCAAGGGGGTGCTGACCATCCAGTACGACCGACGCCGAGGCGAGCTGGTGGGCGCGCTGATCGTCGACGACACCAGCGAGGTCTACGCGATCACCTCCGGCGGTGGCGTGATCCGGACGCTCGCGAAACAGGTCCGTAAGGCAGGGCGCCAAACCAAGGGCGTCCGCCTGATGAACCTGGACGAAGGAACTACGCTCTTGGCTATCGCCCGGAACGCCGACGAGCCCGACGAGGTCGAGGGCGGCCCGGCGGCCGGTAGCTGAGCGTTTCCATCCAGCACGTCACACGAGGTGAAGGAAAGTAGTTGAGCACACCCAACGAGCCCGAGGGGTCGCCGCGATCGGGACCCGGTACCACCGACCGGCCCGAGGGGAGCGACTCCAACGGTGTCGCGGCCCGTCCCGCCGAGAACGGCGGACAGGACAACGGGGGTGCTCCGGCCGACGCGACGCCTCGTCGCGACCCCGGTCTCGACGACGCTCCGCGCGCCGGATCGGGGACCGGTCCGGGAGGGATGCCGCCGTGGCAGCGGGTCGGCAACCAGCGTCCGCCCACCGGCGGACCGGTGCAGCAGAACCAGCCCGGCGCGCCGAACCAGCCCGTGCAGCCGAATCAGCCGGGACCGTCCGGCCCGCCGCCGCAGCAGGGACAGGGGCAGCCGAACGGCGCGCCCAAGCGCCCGCTGGTGACCGGATCGGCGGTCAACCGGGCGGCAGCCTCGTCGGACCAGTCGACGACCCGCGCGCCCATCGCGAAGCTCGACTCCGACGGCAACACCGCGCGGGACTCGGCGCAGGAACCGTCCAAGGGACGTAATTCGTTGACCGGCAAGGTGATCGACGGACCGACACGCAACATCGACCGGAACAACCTGCCGGAGGATCTGCCCGATCTCGACGCGATCCATCACCCGACCGGCGGTCAGCAGACCGATTCCGGTGTGCCGCCGGTGCGCCCGGTGGAGACGTTCTCCGCGGGCCCGCGCGGAGCCTTGCGGGCCGCGGTGCAGCTGCGCCGGATCGACCCGTGGTCGACGTTCAAGATCTCCTCGGTCCTCGCGATCGCCCTGTTCCTGATCTGGATGATCGCCATCGGCGTCCTGTACGTGATCCTCGACGGGATGGGCGTGTGGGATCAGCTGAACGGTTCGTTCGGCGACCTGGTGTCCAGCGACTCGTCGACCGACACCTCGTTCCAGATCACCGCGGGCACCGTGTTCGGTGTCGCGGCGTTGGTGGGTGCGGTGTACGTCGTCGTGTTCACGGCGCTGACCACGGTCGGTGCGTTCATCTACAACATGAGTGCCGACCTCGTGGGCGGCGTCGAAGTGACGCTCGCCGATCGGGATTGACCTGTCGTTTTCGGTGGCCGGACCCCGCTGTTTTGTTTCTGGAGGGGACAGTCCGGTAACCTTTTGACGGTTCACGGGCCTATAGCTCAGGCGGTTAGAGCACTTCGCTGATAACGAAGGGGTCGGAGGTTCAAGTCCTCCTAGGCCCACGTGGGAAAGATCGCGTTGATCGTGATCGGTCTGTTCGCGATCGTTGCGGGCGGCCTGGTCATCGAGTCGCTCCGGAACGTCGAGGAGTGGCATGTTCTCGAAGCGCGTTAGTCTGCCCGAACGCCGGAGCTGATCCGGCACGGGGCCTTAGCTCAGTTGGTAGAGCGCTGCCTTTGCAAGGCAGATGTCAGGAGTTCGAATCTCCTAGGCTCCACATCTCGTCCATCCGATCACGGATGAACTCCCGTTCGACCGCGTTCGCGGCCAGATCCAGCGCCTCCCGGTACGACTGGTGTGCCGATGTGGTGTCGCCGAGTCGTCGCAACAGATCCGCCCGGGTGACGTGCCACAGGTGGTAGTGCGTCAACGGCAGATCCCCGATGAGCCCGAGAGCGACTGTCGGGTCGTCGATCTCGGCCACCGCGACGGCCCGGTTCAGTCGGACGATCGGGTTGGGGTCGCACGCCGCGAGCTGGTCGTAGAGCGCGACGATCTGATGCCAGTCGGTGTCCTGCGCGCGGTCGGCGTCGGAGTGGACGGCGGCGATCGCCGCCTGGAGCTGAAACCGCCCCGGTGCCGCGCCCCCGGTCCGCCGCCGCGCGAGGCACGCACGCACCACGGCCAGACCCTCGTCGACACGAGCGCGGTTCCACGTCGACCGATCCTGCCGGGGTAACGGGATCAGCGCTCCGTCGGCATCGGTGCGCGCGGACCTCCGCGAGTCGAGCAACAGCATGAGCGCGAGCAGTCCCCGGGGCTCGCACTCGTCGGGCATCAGATCGACGACCATCCGCGCGAGCACGATCGCCTCGTCACAGAGATCGGCCCGCGTCAGACCGTCGCCCGCCGAGGCCACGTATCCCTCGCCGAACACGATGTACAGAACCGTCAGGACACCGTCGAGCCGATCGGGGAGGTCGGCGTCGGTCGGGACGCGGTAGGGGATCCGCGCCCCGCGGATCTTCGCCTTGGCGCGGACGAGCCGCTGCGCCATGGTCGCCTCGGGAACGAGGAACGCCCGCGCGATCTCCGGCGTCTGCAGCCCGCCGACCAGCCGGAGCGTCAGGGCAACCCGTGCCGGCATCGCCAGCGCCGGGTGTGCGCACGTGAACAGCAGGCGTAGCCGGTCGTCACGCATGAGCACCTCCTCGTCCACCTGCTCGGCCGGATCGGTGGCCGTTGCAGCCGTGCCGGCCAGGCGCGCGGCCTGGGCGTGGCGGTCGTCGCGGGAGGACTCGCGCCGGATGCGGTCGATGATGCGTCGGCGGGCGGTCGTGATGATCCATCCGGCGGGGCTCGGTGGTGTCCCGTCTCGGGGCCACACCTGCGCGGCGACGGCGTACGCGTCGGCCACGCCCTCCTCGGCGAGGTCCACATCGCCGAAGACGCCGATCAGCACCGACACCGCCCGGGCGTGATCGCGGCGGAACGCCGTCGCGATCGCGTCGACGGGCGAGGATCGGTCGGTCACCCGTCAGCCCCGGTCGAAGAAGGGGCGCACCTCGATCGGGAGGGTGGTCGCCGCGGCCGCCTTCGCGCCCCACGCCAGGGCTGCGTCGAGATCGGGTGCGTCGATGATGCACAGACCGCCGAGATACTCCTTGGTCTCGATGTACGGACCGTCGGTGAGGAGTGGACCGGAATCCCCGGCCCGAACCACCGTGGCGGTGGCGGGGCTGTCCAGGCCCCCGGCGAACACCCAGGCGCTCGCCGCACGCAGTTCGGCATGGAACGCGTCGAGATTCGTACCGATCTCGGCCAGGACCTCCGGTGCGGGCGGGGTTCCCTCGGGCTGCATCACGCCCAGCAGATAGTGCGACATGTCGATTCCTCTCGTGCGGCGGGGCCGACCGGGTGTCTGCCCTCACCTGTTACACGAACGAGCCGCCGAGCGATCGACATCTCGGCGAAAAGAATTCTCGGTGCCGGTCTACGAACCCTGCCCGGCGATGGCGAAGTAGACGACCAGACACAGCACCGCGGCGCCGATGTAGAAGTAGCCGAGCCAGAGAGCGGCCACGGCCAGGGAGTCGCCCTGCTCGCGGGTCGTGCGGATCTGACGTCGTGCGATGTGGGCGCAGATCACGCCGAAGATCGACGTGAGACCGAGGAACGACAACACCAGCGCCACGATCGCGAGCACGTTCGTGCTGTTGCGGGGTGCAGCGGTCATGTCATTCGACTCCGGGTCGTGATCGTCGTGATCGTCGTGGTGCACGGGTGCGTCGTCCCTTGACGCGGTCCTGGTGTTCTGGTGCTGGTGGTCGGGCTGCCGCAGCGAGTAGGCGGCGTTGGAGTCGGCGGCCGGTCCGCTGAGGACCTCGGGCGGGTGGGCGCGTGTCGGTGCCTCGGGGGGCGGGCCGTGGCGGGGTTCGAAGCGCGGGGGCGGACCAGACCGTGGTGCGGGTCCGCGCGGCGGGGGCGGGACCTGTCCGAAGCGGCCGCTGTTCGGGCCACCCGGTGCAGGCGGACGGGGATTGCCGCCGGTGCTGGGGCCGGTGGGGCGACGCGGGTCCTGCCCGTGGGCGGGACCGGCAGGGGGACGACCCGGCTGACGAAACGGTTCGCTCGGGGGAGTCCGCGGCGGTCCGCCGAAGGGGCCTGCCGGTCCGGCGGGCGGTCGTCCCGACGGCGTCGGCGCACGTCGGGCGTCGGGATTGTCGTCGGGGTGCACGCCTACAAGCTACCTGTGGCCCCGTGTCGATCGGCGAATCGGGCGAAAGCCGGGCGCAGGTCTATCGGGTGGGGACGTCCTCGACACGCGGCGGCTGCGCGGCGACCGGGGGAGGGGCATTGCGGCCGCTGCGCAGAACCGAGAACACCACGCCACCGCCGATGACACCGGCGATCCCGAGCACCACCAGACCGTTGCGCCGCGACACCCTCGACGTGCGTCGGGCCGTGAGCAGCGGGGCCACCGCGGACGGCGTCAGTGCCCGAACCTTCGGAGCCCGCGACTTCTTCGCGGTGCGACGACGCCCGACTCGCTTCGCGACGACGCGAGCCGGCCGGGTCCACGGGACGAGGTATCCCAGTGCCGCGGAGCCGGCGGTCCTGGCGGCGGCGATCTTACGGCTGTCGTCGGTATCGGTGCTGGTCACGATCCCCATCGGTGGTCCTCTTCCCGTCGCGTACGCGCCTGTGCTGTCGTGTCCCGGCCTGCCGGGCGAGGCCGGTTGGCAGCGGGAGTGTGGGTGCCGTAGCGGCTGGTGGCACCATGGTCGTCGTGAGTACACCACAGAAAACCGCAACCGCGACCGTGCACACCAACCGGGGCGACATCGTCATCGACCTCTTCGGCAACCACGCGCCGAAGACCGTCGAGAACTTCACCGGTCTGGCGACCGGCAGCAAGGAATACAGCCAGCCGAACGCCTCCGGTGGAGACAGCGGCCCGTTCTACGACGGGTCGGTCTTCCACCGGGTCATCAGCGGCTTCATGCTGCAGGGTGGCGACCCCACCGGCACCGGCACCGGCGGCCCGGGCTACCAGTTCGGCGACGAGTTCCACCCGGAACTCGTCTTCGACCAGCCCTACCTGCTGGCCATGGCGAACGCAGGCCCGGGTACCAACGGCTCGCAGTTCTTCATCACCGTGGCCAAGACGCCGCACCTGAACCGCAAGCACACCATCTTCGGTGTCGTGGCCGACGACGAGTCGAAGGCGGTCGTCGACGCGATCGGTGCGACCTCCACCGATCGTCGTGACAAGCCGCTCGAGGACGTCGTCATCGAGAAGATCGAGATCAGCTGAACCCGAACCAACCGCAACCGTTCGGGGGCCCCGCGCCCGCGATGGTCTGCGTCCGGCACCCGGACCGTCCCACGGGTCTCTCCTGCACCCGTTGTGGACGGCCGGCGTGTCCGGAATGCCTTCGGCCGGCCTCGGTCGGCCAACACTGCGTCGACTGCGTCCGGCAGGCGGGCGGCGAGCGGGTGACCGTCCGCACCATGGGCGCCACCCGGCCCACCGCCACCTATGCGCTGATCGCCGTCAACGTCGTCATCTTCGTGATCACCCTCGCGCAGGCAGGCGGTCTCAGCGCCAACCTGTTGCGGTCGCGGATCTTCGCCGACGGCGTGCTGTTCGGTCCGCTGGTCGGCAACGGTGAGTACTGGCGGATCTTGACCTCGGGGTTCCTGCACTACTCGCTCATCCACGTCGGCCTGAACATGCTGACGCTCTACATCCTGGGCCGCGACCTCGAGATGGCGATCGGCACGAGACGGTTCCTCGGGGTCTATCTGACGGCCCTGTTCGGCGGGAGCGCCGCGGTGTTGATCTTCTCGCCGTTCGCGGCGACCGCGGGTGCCTCCGGCGCCATCTACGGCGTGATGGGCGGACTGTTGGTCGCGGTCATCAAGGCCAAGTTGCCGCCCGGACAGATCATCGGCCTGATCGTGATCAACATCGTGATCTCGCTGACGATCCCGAACATCTCCCTGTGGGCGCATCTCGGCGGCCTCGCATTCGGCGCCGCGGCCACCGCGGGCGTCCTGTTGCTGCCACAGCGGATCGGCCGGCGCGACGCCGCCTCCGCATCGCTCGTGGGCTGGCTGTCGATCGGCATCCTCGTCCTGGTGGCGTTGCTCATCTGTGTCGCCCGAGCCGCGACTCTCTGACGCCGCGTCACCCCGCGGGCTCGGGCCTCACCAGCCGTGTCGGCTCCTCACGCGGATCGCAGGAAGCAGCGGGCGGCTGTGCGTCGATCGGCGTCGTAGCCCTCCCACTTCGCCCCGGGCACGTCCTGGTGCCCCACCTCACGGAATCCCCGTCGGAGGAAGAACTCCGCGGCCTCGCCACTGACGGTCACCGCGAAGAGACTCGCGATCCCCCGCGCGCGACACATCTCCAGCAGTCCGTCGATGAGCAGGCCCCCCGCGCCGAGCCCGGAGAACTCCGCCACCGTGATCAGACCGGACACCTCGGCGAATCCGGTTCCGGCGTAGCGGTCGGCCTCGAGGCCGACGACACCGGCGAGATGCCCGGTTCGTAGGACCCGCGCACCAAGCCCGCCGACAGCCATCCTGGCGACGTCGATCCGGCTGCGCACCTTGAGAACTCCGTCTCGTACCCCCTGCGCGACCAACGCCTCGATGGCGGGGAAGTCATCCACCTGGAGTGAGGCCAACTGGAGATACCGCCCCTGGGTCAGGACGGTTCCCCGTCCGTCGAACGTCAACAGCTCGAACTCCAGATCCTCGGCACGGCAGAGGTTCACGCTGTATGCGCCGCCGGCGAGCGCCTCCAGCGCAGCGGACGTGAAGTCGTGGAGACCTCGTTCGGCAAGGTGTGCGGTGAGCCGGTCGCGGTGGACGTCGATGTCGGCGAAGCTGCGGGGCGGACTGCCCCAGCCGCCGCCCGGATCGGTGAGCACCATCTTCGATGCCCGGACGCTCGCGGAGACAGACCCCGCCGCGCGGGCGACGGCGGATGCCGAAGCCCCGACCACGACGCACGGCGAGTCCGCGATGGCGAGCCACAGATCGGCGACCGTGTCGTCGTCCCACACCGTCGAG
This sequence comes from Williamsia maris, assembly GCF_024171815.1. Classification (GTDB taxonomy): domain Bacteria; phylum Actinomycetota; class Actinomycetes; order Mycobacteriales; family Mycobacteriaceae; genus Williamsia_A; species Williamsia_A maris. Next base: position 597,812 of record NZ_JAMTCJ010000002.1, read on the forward strand.
CCGTCCACGTGCACACCACCGACCGCAGCGATGACGGTCGGAACGCAGTCGGCCGGGACGACGAAGACGAACCGGGTGTCACCCGTGCCGAACTCGTCGACCGTTCGTTCCACCGCGTCCACCACCGAGGCACTCAGCGTGGGGAGGGCAACGACGATGGTGATCCCGCGGAACTCCTCGACGAAGAAGTCGCGCTCGGCAACAGGTATCCCGCCGGACGTGAATCCGGCAGCCGCTGCCGCGCTCGGCACCGCCCGTCTCGGCCGCACCGTGCCCGGACTCGCGCGCTGGTCGTTGTTCGTCATGATGGTTCAGGGTCCGGCGGCGTCGGGGCCGTCAGTCGTCGGGGTCGGGGTCGCGGTCCGGGCGTAACCGCAGGTTCTTGTCCTCGTCGATCGGATACCCCTGCGCGCTGAGCACATCGGCGACGTCGAGCGGTGCCTCACCGAGCTCCCACCGTCCCAGGATCACCAGCCGCTCGGATCCGTCGTCGTCGACGTCGATCTCGAGGTTGGGCACCCGACGTCCGAACCGGGGATAGCTGACGATCCGGATCCGGGTGATCTGGGCACGGGTGTAGCTGTGCCTGCCGGTGATCCCGCGGATCTCCAGGCGATCCGGCCACGCGGCCAGGCGGGGTCGGACGAGCAGCGAACCCAGCCCCATGGCCGCGAGCAACAGCCCGGCGACACCCATGATGACCAGGCCCGGAGGATCGGATCCGGACAGGGCCGCGGCGACCAACAGAACGACGCCACCACCGAGGAGGGCGAAGCCCACGGGACGAGGAGTCGCCCACTGCGCAGAGTTATCCACAGGCTCTATGCACAATGTGGATGAATTACACACATGTAATTCAACAGGCTGGGGAGGAAACGGCCGGTCAACGCCACTTCATCGTCATCAGCAAGCCGGTGATCATGAAGCCGAACCCGATGAGGAAGTTCCAGGCGCTCAGGTTGTACATCCAGTGCAGGATCTTGCCGTCGGCACCGAGGCTGGACGGGGTCGCGACGAGGTAGAACACGATCAGCCACGCGAGACCGATGAGCATGAGGCCGAGCATCGCCGAGACGTAGATCGTGCTCGACGGACCGGCCTTGACCTTCACCGGCGTACGGCTGGCCGGGTTGATCGTGTAATCGGTCTTCTTCCGGACTTTCGACTTCGGCATGACTTCCTCGCTGATGAACGTCGACCGCGCGGATCCGAGGGACCGGTGGGTGTCCTCACCTCGTGCGGGTCGTACTTGCTGATGGACGCGTGCGACCACGGTATCCCACGCCCATAAACCGATGTGAGATCCGACCGGGCTCGCCGGTACCGTGAACCCGGTGACCACCAGTTCCGTCCGGAAACCGTCGATCCTCGTCATCGACAACTACGACAGCTTCGTCTACAACCTGGTCCAGTACCTGGGTCAGCTCGGAGTGCACGCGACGGTGTGGCGCAACGACGACGAGCGGCTCGCGGACCTCGACGACGTCGTCACGGAATTCGACGCGGTGCTGCTCAGTCCGGGACCGGGTACTCCGGAGCGGGCGGGCGCGACGATGCCCATCGTCGGTGTCGCGGCGCGGACCGGAACCCCCATCCTCGGGGTCTGCCTCGGGCACCAGGCCATCGGCGCGAGCTTCGGCGCCACCGTTGATCGTGCGCCGGAACTGTTGCACGGCAAGACATCCACAGTGTTCCACGACGGCAGCGGGGTGCTGGCCGGCCTCGCCGACCCGTTCATCGCCACCCGCTACCACTCCCTGACGGTCCTGCCCGAGACGATCCCGGCCGAACTGATGGTGACCGGGCGGACCGAGAGCGGCATCATCATGGCGATGTCGCACCGGGAACTGCCGATCCACGGGGTGCAGTTCCACCCGGAGAGCGTCCTGACGCAGGGCGGTCACCGGATGCTGGCGAACTGGCTGCGACTGTCCGGGTTCGAGATCTCCGAGGACCTGGTGTCGAGCCTCGAGGCGACCGCGGCCACCGCGGTCGGTTGAGCGATCAGCCGAACAGGCTGGCGCGTCCCACGGTGATGCTGATGGCGGCGTCGTTGTTCAACATCTCGCCGCTCGCCGGTTCCTGATCGATGACGCGGTCGGCGTCCGGACTGCCCAACCCCACGTTGCGGGGGACCTCGTTCAGCGTGCCGTTACGCCATCCGGCGCCGTTCAACGCGTCTCGCGCCTGACTCGCCGTCTTGCCCCGCAGATCGGGCATCCGGAACTGGTTGCCGCGCGAGACGGTCACCTGCACCGTGCTGTTCTCGTCGACCTGGGTACCGGCCACCGGGGACGAGTTGATCACCGTGTCCGCGGGCTGATCGGAGTCCGCGGCGACGGCCACGAACCGCAGGCGCAGGTCCTCGACGGCACTCTGCGCCGCGTCCTGGGTCAGACCGACGAGCGAAGGGACCGTGACCCGACGCGGACCGGTGCCCACCTGCAGCGTGATGCTCGTGGTGACGGCCTGCGAGGTCCCGACCTGGGGCGACACCGCCGCCACCTTGCCACGGAGCTGATTGGTCGAGGCGACGTTGCCCTGACGGACGTTGGTGAAACCGAGTTTGGTGAGCGTGTCCGAGGCCTGCTCGAAGGTCTGGCCGACGAGGTTGGGGATGTCCTGGCGCTGCGGGCCGGTGGACACGTACAGCGTGACCTGGGATCCCTTGTCCGCCTGCACGCCCTCCGATGGTGCGGTGCGCGTCGGCATGCCCGACTCGACGTCGTTGCTCGGTTCCTCGAGGGGGTTGTTCACCCGGAAGCCGAGTTTCTCCAGTTCGGAGCGGGCCTCGGTCGCCGAGAGGCCGGTGACCTTCGGGATCGCCACCTGCTCGGTCGCGTCGTCGGCCCACGGGGTGGTCAGCAGCAGGGTGACGCCGACGACGACCAGCACCGCGGCGAGCGCGGCGGCAACGTACTTCAGCACCGGTGAGCGACGTTCGTCCTCGTCCGGATCGGGGCGACGATGCGAGGTCGGGCCAACCCGACCCGGGCGGTTGCGCGCCGGCTCGATGATGCCGGTCTTGTCCTCGTCGGACAGCAGCATCGGTGCGCTGGGGCGTCCGCCCGCGAGCACCTTCATCAGGTCCGAGCGCATCTCGCCGGCCGACTGGTAGCGGTTGAACGGGTTCTTGCTCATCGCCTTGAGGATCACCGAGTCGAGCTGCGGCGGGATCTCCCGGCGGATGCTCGACGGGACCGGCGGATCCTCGCGCACGTGCTGGTAGGCGACCGCGACCGGGGAGTCGCCGGTGAACGGCGGTTCGCCGGTGAGGAGCTCGAAGAGCACACAGCCCATCGAGTACACGTCGCTGCGTGCGTCGACGCTCTCACCGCGCGCCTGCTCGGGCGACAGGTACTGGGCGGTGCCGATGACCGCCGAGGTCTGGGTCATCGCACTGGACGTGTCCGACATGGCGCGGGCGATGCCGAAGTCCATCACCTTCACCGCGCCGGACTTGTCGATCATCACGTTGGCCGGTTTCATGTCCCGGTGGACGATGCCGTTCTGGTGCGAGAAATCAAGGGCCGCAGCGACATCGGCCATCCAGGTCATGGCCTGGCGCGGTGCGACGTGCCCCTGGGTGCGCAGGACGTCGCGCAGGGTCTCGCCGTCGACGAACTCCATCACGATGAACGGCAGTGGACCCTCGGGGGTGTCGGCCTCGCCGGTGTCGAACACCGACACGATCGTGGGGTGGTTCAGCGACGCCGCGTTCTGCGCCTCGCGGCGGAAGCGGAGATAGAAACTCGGGTCGCGCGCGAGGTCGGCGCGCAGGATCTTGACGGCCACGTCGCGGTGCAGACGGAGGTCACGCGCCTGATGAACCTCGGACATGCCGCCGAATCCGAGGACCTCGCCCAGCTCGTACCGATCGGAGAGGTGACGAGGAGTCGACATCAGTCACCTTTCTTCTCGTCGAGCGGCGACGGATCGCTGCTGCTGTCATCGTAATTCTGCCCACCGAAGCCGGGGATGGTGATCCCGGGGATGACCAGGCCGCCCTGCGGCGTCGTGGTGGTCGTAGTCGTCGGCGGGGTGGTCGTGGTGGTCGTCGGCGGAGTCGTCGTCGTGGTGGTCGTCGTCTCCTCCTCGGTGGTCGTCGTCTCCTCCTGCGTCGTCGGAGCCGGTTCGTCGGTGGTGGTCGTGACCGACGGCGGGGTCGACGGCGTGGTCGATCCGTCGCTGCCGTTGGTCGACAACCAGTACCCGACGAGGGCGACCGCGGCGAGCAGCAAAATCACAGCGACCGCGGCGAGCGCCTTCTGGCCGCCCGTCCAGCGGCCGTCGTCGCGGGCGGGAGCGGCCGGGATCGGGCGACGCGAGGTCGCGGTCGGGGGCGGCGGTCCGGCCGGACGCGGGATGGGCGCCGACATCGCGCGGGTCGAGGTCGGCGGCACGACGATCCCACCGGCGCGCGGCGGCGGCGGGCGACGACCCGACCGCACCGCGGCCACGGCGTCGGCGAACTCGCCGCCGTCGGAGTAGCGGTTGAGCGGTTCCTTGGCCATCGTGATGTCGATCAGTTCCCGGATGCCCGCGGGCAGGTCGTTCGGCAGCGGCGGCGGGGTCTCCCGGATGTGCTTCATCGCGACGGTGATCGCGCCGTCGCCGAGGAACGGTCGACGACCGGCGATGGCCTCGTAGCCGACCACGCCGAGCGAGTAGACGTCCGACGCCGACGTGGCGTCCTCACCGAGGGCCTGCTCGGGGGAGATGTACTGGGCGGTACCCATGACCATGCCGGTCTGGGTCACCGGCGCGGCGTCGACGGCCTTGGCGATACCGAAGTCGGTGATCTTCACCTGACCGGTCGGGGTGATCAGGATGTTGCCGGGCTTGACGTCGCGGTGCACCAGGCCTGCGGTGTGCGCGGCCTGCAGGGCGCGACCGGTCTGCTCGAGCATGTCCAGCGCGTTGTTCAGCGAGAGCCGGCCCATCCGGGACAGCACGGCGTTGAGCGGCTCCCCGTTGACCAGTTCCATGACGAGGTAGGCCAGCGCGGGGCCGCCGGAGCGGTCGGGCGTCTCGCCGTAGTCGAAGATGCTGGCGATGCCGGGGTTGTGCAGTCGGGCGGTGGTCTGGGCCTCGATCCGGAAGCGCTGCAGGAACTCTGCGTCGTCGGAGAACTCCGACTTGAGGACCTTGACCGCGACGCGACGGTCCAGCCGGGTGTCGAGTCCCTCCCACACCTGGCCCATGCCACCGGTCGCGATGAGTCTCATCAGCCGATACCGATCGGCGATCGTGGTTCCGCTCTGCAGACTCATCGGGTCCCCTTGTCGTGCCGCATCAGCTGTTCCCCACCATCGCGTTGATCACGGCACGGCCGATCGGAGCCGCCGACGAACCGCCGGTCGACTGCACACCGCGGTCGCCGTTCTCGACGATCACAGCGACGGCGATCTGCGCGTTGCTCGACGGACCGAAGGCGATGTACCAGGCGTAGGGGGTGTTGGCGGCCTCGGAGGTCGCGGAGTGCTCGGCGGTGCCCGTCTTCGACGCGATGGACACCGGGCCGCCCGATCCGCTCGTGTTCTTCTCCGAGTCGATCATCAGGCTGGTGAGTGTGGCCGCCGTCGTCGACGAGATCGGCTCGTTCATGCTCTTCGGCGCCGTGGTGTAGAGGGTCTTGAGGTCGGGGCCCTGCAGCTTGTCGACGAGGTAGGGCTGCATGCGCACACCGCCGTTGGCCACCGTGGCCGCGATCATCGCGTTCTCCAGCGGGGTCATGCGGACGTCACGCTGGCCGATCGCGCTCTGCCCCAACGCCGCGAGGTCGCCGATGGGCCCGACCGTCGATTCCGACACCGACAGCGGGGTGTCGGGGGTGTCGGAGTCCAGGCCGAAGCGGCTCGCGGTCGACTTCACCGAGTCGATCGGGTTGTTCAGTCGCTCGGTGGCCAACTGCACGAACGCGGTGTTGCACGAGTACTGGAACGCCTGGCGCAGGGTGACCTGACCGCCCGACGATCCGGGGCACGTCTCACCGGCGTAGTTGGTCAGCGACGTCTCGGTGTTCGGCAGGGTGATCGAGCTGTTCGCGGTGAGGCGGGTGTTGTCCGGGTTGACGCCCTGGGCCAGCGCGGCCGCGGTGGTGACCACCTTGAACGTCGATCCGGGCGGGTAGGTCTCGCTGATGGCGCGGTTGAGCATCGGCTGCGCCGAGTCGCCGGCGTCGCTGGGATTCCATGCGTTCCAGGCGTTCTCACGCACCGTCGCGTCATGGCTGGTGAGCTTGTTCGGGTCGTACGACGGGGTCGAGACCATCGCCAGGATCGCCCCGGTGTTCGGCGCGATCGCGACCACCGACCCGCGGCAGCCGCCGGAGCACCCGGAGTTCATCGCGTCGTAGGCGACCTTCTGCAGACGCGGGTTGACCGTGGTGACGACGTTGCCGCCGCGCGGGTCGCGACCGGAGAACATGTCGAGGAACCGCTGCCCGAACAACCGGTCGTCGTTGCCGTTGAGGATCGAGTCGTTGGACTGCTCGATGCCGGCGCTCCCGTACTGGAACGAGTAGAAGCCGGTGACCGGCGCGAACGCCGGGGCGTACTTGCCGGGGTAGACCCGCAGGTACTTCAGACGGTCGTCGGTGGGCACCGACTGCGCGATGACCTCCTGGCCCGCGGTGATCTGGCCGCGCTGGCGTGAGTACTCGTCGAGCAGCACCCGCTGGTTGCGCGGATCGGCACGTAGGTTGTCGGCCTTGAAGACCTGGACGTAGGTGGCGCTGGCGAGAAGGGCGACGACCATGACCATCACGGCGATGACGACGCGTCGGATCGGGATGTTCACGGGCGCTTCACCACCTGAGTCTGCGCGAGGGCGACCGGCGTCGACTTCTTCTTCGACACGTCCGGCTCGCGGGCGGCGTTGGACACCCGGATCAGCAGCGCGACGAGGACGTAGTTGGCCAACAGCGACGACCCGCCGTAGGACATGAACGGTGTGGTGAGACCGGTCAGCGGGATCAGTTTGGTGACACCGCCGACGACCACGAACAGCTGCACGGCCATCGAGAACGAGAGCCCGGTGGCCAGCAGCTTGCCGAAGCTGTCGCGCACGGTGATTCCGGTGCGCAGGCCGCGCACCACCAGGATCAGGTAGAGGCCGAGTACTGCGGCCAGGCCGACCAGGCCCAGTTCCTCACCGATGGTCGCGATGATGAAGTCGGTGTTGGCGAACGGGACGATGTTCGGGCGTCCCGACCCCAGGCCGGTGCCGAACAACCCGCCGGTGGCGAGTCCGAACAGACCCTGTCCGACCTGGTATCCGGTGCCGTAGAAGTCACCGAACGGGTCCTGCCAGACCTGCACGCGGACCTGTAGATGGGGGAACAGCTGGTAGGCCAGGATCGCACCGACGGTGAACAGGGCGACGCCGATGATCACCCATCCGACGCGTTCGGTCGCGACGTAGAGCAGCACCAGGATGGTCGAGAAGATCAGCAGTGGTCCGCCGAGGTCGTTGGCCAGGGCGAAGATGCCGATGGTGACGATCCACGCGGCGAGCAGCGGACCGAGGTCACGTGCGCGCGGGAGGTCCATGCCCAGGAAGTGCTTGCCCGCGGTGGTGAACAGGTCCCGCTTCGACACCAGCAGCGACGCCGTGAAGATGATGATCAGGATCTTGGAGAACTCGCCGGGCTGGATGTTGAAGAACGGTGTCTTGATCCAGTTCTTCGAGCCGTTGATCTCCGAGAGCGACGCGGGCAGGATCACCGGGATCGCCAGGAACGCGAGGCCGCCCAGGCCCAGGATGTAGCTGTAGCGAGACAGGGTGCGGTGGTCGCGGACGAAGATCAGGATCACCGAGAACGCGACGACACCGAGCACCGCCCACAGCACCTGCTGATCGGCGTTGTTGGTCTGATCGGTGGCCACCGCGGTCTCGCCGCTGGCGCCCGAACCGAGATCGAGTCGGTGGATCAGCACCAGACCGAGCCCGTTGATCACCGCGACCAACGGCAGGATCAGCGGGTCGGCGTACGGCGCGTAGCGACGGATCACGAGGTGCGCGAAGCCGAACAGCCCGATGTAGGCGATCCCGTACTTGGCGAGATCCCACGAGATCTGCTGCGACTGCGCCGCCTCGACGTTGATCATGGCGGCCATCACGACGACGGCACCGACACCGAGCAGCATGAGCTCGGTGTTGCGGCCGTTCGGGCGGCGAGTGGGACCCGTTGTGGGCGTCTGGGTTACGGCGGCCTGCGACATCAGTGTCCTCGACAGACCTTGCGGCCACTGTCGTCGAAGCGATCTTCGCTGGTGTCGACGGTGGTCGTCGGGGCGACGGTGGGCGCGGGCGAGGATGCCGGTGCCCCGGGTGCGGGTGCGCCGGTCTGGGTCGGGGCGGGCGCGACCGTGGTGGTCGGCGGCGCCGTGGTGGTCGTGGTGGGTGTGTTCACACCGGGATCCCCCGTGCGGGTACCGCACAGCGGCAGCAGCGAGAGCAGGCTGACGTTCTGCTTGGCCTGGTCGAGGGGGACGCTCGGCTTGCTCGCGCGCACGGTGTTCTGGCTGGGCTGCGACAGGTCGCTGACCGGCAGCGGCGTGCAGGAGTCGGGCGCGGAGTTCGCGTCGGCGAAGGTGATGGTGGGCGTCTCGGCCTTGAGGTCGCTGACGCAGGTGGTGAGGCTGACCGAGTTGAGCGAGAGCCCAAGGATCGACCCCTGCATGCCGCGGTAGAGCACCACGGTGCCGTTGTTCTCGTCGACGTAGTAGTTGGAGCGGATCAGTCCGCGCGCCACCAGGCCGCCGGCGACGATCAACACGATCAGCGTCACCGCCGCCGCGGCGATGAACCACTTGCGGCGCGGGTTGCGGGTCGCCTCGACGGGCTCGGGCTCCACCGTCGGACGCCGCGGTGACTCGCGCGGCGGGCGCAGGGCCGCGGCGCGACCGGCCGCGGCGCGACCGGCCGCGGTGGTCGGGTCGGGGGTGTACTCGTCGTCGTCATCGCCGGCGGCGCCCGCACGGATGGGGCGGTGATCGCCGTAGTCGTAGTCGATGACGTCGGCGACCACGACGGTCACGTTGTCCGGGCCACCGCCGCGCAGTGCGAGCTCGATGAGACGGTCGGCGCACGCGCCGTGGTCGGCGACCGACGACAGGGTGTCGGCGATGGTCTCCTCGGTGACCACGTCGGACAGTCCGTCCGAACACAGGAGGTAGCGGTCGCCGTCCCGGGACTCGCGCACGGTCAGTGTCGGCTCGACCTCGGCGCCGGTCAGCGCGCGCATGATGAGCGACCGCTGCGGGTGGGTGTGCGCCTGCTCGGCGGTGATCCGGCCCTCTTCGACCAGCGTCTGCACGAAGGTGTCGTCGCGGGTGATCTGGGTGAGCTGGCCGTCGCGCAGCAGGTAGCCGCGGGAATCGCCGATGTGGCACAGGCCGAGACGGTTGCCCGCGAACAGGATCGCGGTGAGCGTCGTGCCCATGCCCTCGAGTTCGGGGGACTGCTCGACCTGGTCGGCGATGGCGGCGTTGCCGCTGCGGATCGCGTCGTCGAGCTTGCCGAGCAGATCGCCGCCGGGCTCGTCGTCGTCGAGGGGCTGCAGCGCCTCGATCACCAGCTGGCTGGCGACCTCGCCTGCCGCGTGGCCACCCATGCCGTCGGCGAGGGCGAGCAACCGGGCACCGGCGTACACCGAGTCCTCGTTGTTCGACCGGACCAGACCGCGGTCGCTTCGCGCGATGTAGCGCAACACCAGGGTCACGGGCGCAACTCGATCACGGTCTTGCCGATGCGGACCGGGGTCGCGATGGGCACCTTCACGGCGGTGGTCACCTTGCCCCGATCGAGGTAGGTGCCGTTGGTGGAGCCGAGATCCTCGACGTACCAGTCGTCGCCGCGCCGCGAGATCCGCGCGTGCTTCTCCGAGGCGTAGTCGTCGGTGAGGACGAGCGTCGAGTCGTCGGCGCGGCCGATCAGCACGGGTTGCGTGCCCAGCGTGATGCGGGTGTTGGCGAGCGCGCCGTGGGTGACGACGAGGTAGCGCGCGGCGCCCTTCGGGCGGGCGGAACCACCCGAGCGGCGTCCGATGCGATCGTAGCGGGGGACAGGCCGTTGCCCGGTCGCGGCGTAGACGTCGTTACGGAGGATGCGCAGGACGGCCCAGACGAAGAGCCAGAGGAGCAGGAGGAAACCCACACGGGTCAACTGCAGAACTATGCCCTGCACAGCTGCTCACCTCCAGGCGAAGTGTCCTCGGCCGGCGACCGTCGGGGACGGGCACCGTACGCATTGATCATCCGGGGGCGCCGCACGACGACCCATGGATCCACATCCTATGGGTCACACGCGAGTGAATCGGAATCTGTACATGACAGGTCTGCAACGGTTGGTCGTGACTCCGCGGCGAGAGCACCCGATCACGTCGGCGGGGGACAACTGTCCCGCGCCGACGCGGCGGCTACCCGAAGCGGACGGTGATGTCGGAGTGGCCGACGCGGATGCGGTCGCCGTCGGCGAGTTCCCAGCTGCTCACGGCCACGTCGTTGACGGTGGTGCCGTTGGTGGAGTTCAGGTCGTGCAGCAGCGCGACGTGGCCGTCCCAGCGGATCTCGACGTGGCGACGGGAGACGCCGGTGTCGGGGAGCCGGAACTGGGCGTCCTGGCCGCGGCCGATGACGTTGGAGCCGTCACGCAGCGCGAAGGTGCGGTTGCTGCCGTCCTCGAGGACCAGCGTGATGGCGGTCGGCGCGTATGCCGGTGCGGCCGTCGCGGCGCCGTAGCCCTGGTCGTACCCGCCGCCCTGGTAGCCACCCTGGTCGTAGCCGCCGCCCGCGTAGCCGGCCTGGTCGTGCTGCGGGTCGGCGTAGCCCTGCTGGTAGCCGCCGCGAGGCGCGTACCCGCCCTGGTCGTAGCCGCCCTCGCGGTATGCCTCGTCCCGGTAGCCCGGGTCGGCGTAGTTCGGTGCCGCGTCGCCCTGCTGGTAGCCGCGGTCGTAGTTCTGGTCGTAGCCGCCCTGGTCGTATCCGCCGGCCTGGCCGTAGCCGCCCTGCTGGTAGCCGCCACCGGTCCGGTAGGCGCCCTGGTCGTAACCGGGCTGCTGCTCGTACCCGGCGTTGCGGTCGTAGCCGCCACCCTGCTGGTAACCGGCGTCGCGGTAGCCGCGGTCGGCGTAGTTCGGGTCGGCGTCGGGCGCGGCGTATCCACCTGCGTCGGCTCCACCGCGGTAACCACCCTGTTCGTAGCCGCCCTGCTCATAGCCGGCGCCGTTGACATAGCCGCCCTCGGCGGGCGCGCCGTAGCCGCGATCGGACTCGGGTGGGTAGGCGCCCTGGCCGTAGCCGCGGTCACCCTGGTCGTAGCCCCGCTCGCCCTGGTCGTATCCGCCTGCGGGTTCGTAACCGCGACGCTGGTCCGGTCCTGAGTTCTGGGTCATCGGCAAGGCTCCTGCTTCTGAGTTCGGGTGTGAACCGTGTGCGGTCGGGTGGGGGCGCGGCCGTGCTGCGGCCGGTGGTGGCGCGGACACCCGAGAACCGACCGGTTGCGGGCGGACATCGGGGTCGACCGCACCGCGTGCGCGGAACTGACCGGTGTGCAGCGTCGGTGAGTGCTCGAACTCGACGATCACATCACCGTAGGTCTGCCACCCGTTGTCGCGGATGAAATGCTCCAAATGCTTGGAGAACGTCTTGCGGTTGAGCTCGTACTCGGCCGCCATCTGCTCGTGGTCGGTCGAGCTGACCACGACTGTGTAGCTGTTGGGCACGAGCTTTCCGCCGTCGCCGAGATCCTCGATGGAGTCCTCGGCCTCACGCTGCAGAGCGCCTTCGACCTCCTGGGGCGCGACCTTGCCCCCGAACACGCGGGCAAAACCGTCGTCGACCGCACCCTCGAGCTTGCGCTCGATTCGTTGCAGAATTCCCATGTCGGGGACCTCCCTTCGCGCCATCAGCGTGTCGCCGTGCTTCTTACGCCGTTTGATGATAGCGATTCAACTGGCCAATCGTGCCATCACGGCATCACCCGCCACGCTAGTCACAGGTGTCGCAGATGGGTAACCGGCCCCCGATCGGATGGACGCATCGCCCCGACCTGCGCATATGGATCACGCACCTGTGGCCGGGTGACGCCGGGACGCCGCAACGGATTCGACGACGACTGGGTGCAATGGTGCGGGCGTGACGATTTAAGTGCGGTGGGGACTGCGTGCTATCGTCTTGCAGTCCGTTTCTGCAGCGGATTTTTCACCGCCCGGTCGCTTCGACGGGCAAGTCACGGGCGAGTGGCGGAATGGCAGACGCGCTGGCTTCAGGTGCCAGTGTCCTTCGGGACGTGGGGGTTCAAGTCCCCCTTCGCCCACCATCAGGTTCGACGGGACAGCCCGGATCGCGACATGCGATCCGGGCTTTCTCGTCTCTCGGGCGCGGTCACGCGATCCGGCTTTACAAAATATTTGCAGTCCGTTGCTGTACTTCCCCCCGGCACCGCAGACCCTGGTGCCTCGACTCATCAGTGAGCATCGACGTCCGAAGGGGAAATCATGAACTCACCCACCACCACCCGCGCCCGCATCGGGGCCATCGCCGCGGCCGCGGCCGTGGTCGCCGGTGGCATCGGCCTCGCCACCCCGGCGGTCGCGAACGCGGCACCGGTCACCAAGACCATCACGATCGACGCCAAGACCGCAGGCGCGAACAACGTCTTCGCCCAGAGCGGTGTGACCGTGGCCGCGGGGTCGACGGTGTCGGTGACGGCGACCGGGACGGCGACCTTCGATCCCGGCTACACGACCGACGTCGCGGGGCCGAACGGCTTCTCGACCCTCAACTGCACCAGCTCGCCGGAGAGTCAGTGCGTGCTCGCCGACCGCCCCTTCATGGCGCTGGTGGGCAAGGTCGGCACCGCCGATCCCGTGCTGGTGGGTGCCGGCCCGACGACGCTGTCCGGCTCCGGCCCGCTGTCGTTCGCGTTCAACGACAACGTCGACGGCTTCGCCAACAACGAGGGTTCGTTCACCGTGACGATCACCTACACACCGCCGTGCACCGGGATCTTCTGCTTCGGATCGTGATCCCCGGCAGCACAACTCATCTGGAGAGACACTGAACCCGACGAGCCGGGCAGTCCCATCCAGGGTTGTCCGGCTCGTTCGTCGTTCGTCGTCGAGTGCCTCGCGACGGCGCTCAGCCCGCCAGCGAGTCGATGGCGAGGACGGCGGCGATGACCGCACCGATCATGAGGATGACCGACACGACGCGTGACGCGATCGGCAGCGCGCGTTGCATGCGGTCGAGCAGGCGCTGACCGGTCTCCTGCGGGAACAGTGTCAACGCGAGCAGCAGGCTCGTGACCGGGACGAGTGCGATCAGTACGAACACGACCGACACGACCACACGGACGACCGTGCCGTCGTCGGCCATCACCGCGATCGCCCCGTAGAACGGCGCCGACGTCAACGACTGGATCGCCCACGTGAGCAGTCCCAGCGCGAAGGCGCCGAGTGGACGCACCGTGCGTTGTACGGGGAGCGATGTGGGTGGACGACGGAAGCCCTGCACCGCCATCCCGAAGACGACGACGGCGATCACCAGCGCGATCACCGCGATCGCGGTCGGGGGGAACGCGTCGATCGCGCGATGGACGAGCCCGAGGATCACGGTGAACGAGAACGCCAGCGTGATCGCCAGTCCGCACACTCCGCCGACCACGAAGGCGCCTGCCGTCCGGACGTAGGCACCTCGCGACGGGGCGGAGACCCATACATAGGACACCGCGAGCAGAGCCAGGACGTTGATCGAGTCGACCGCCGCCAGCGGGACGATCGCAAGAATCGAGTTCATCGTCGCTGATTGTGCCGCAGGGGTGTGCCGCCCGAGACCACCAGGCACCGGCTGTGCACACTCAGCGCGCGTCGATGAACCCCATGATCGAGTTCGCGATGAGCTGCACGGCGATCGCGGCCAGCAGCAGACCGGCGATCTTGGCCACCAGCGTCACCCCGCCCACCCCGAGGATGCGGATCAGCACGGTGGAGAACCGCAGGACCAGGGCGAGAACGAGATGGACGGTGATGATCGCCGCGGCGATGGCGATGTAGGCCGCTCCGTGGCCGTCGGCCTGCGACACCGCGACGATGACCGCCGCGATGGCGCCCGGTCCGGCCAGCAGCGGGGTCCCCAGCGGCACCAGGGCCACGTTGACGCCGTCGGCGGCCTTGGGTGAGGACGCGTTGCCCTGCCCGGTCAGCAGCTGCAATGCGACGAGCAGCAACAGCAGACCGCCTGCGCCCTGCAGCGCCGGGACGCCGATGTGCAGGTAGCTGAGGATGAACTTGCCGCCGAGGGCGAACGTGCTGATCACCAGGAAGCTGATCGCGGGGGCCTGCCAGGCCGCACGGTGTCGCTCGGCGGGCGTCTGATGTCCCACCAGCGACAGGAAGATCGGGATCTGACCGGGCGGGTCCATGATCACGATCAGCGTGATGAGGACCGTTGTGTACTCGGTGACGTCGAAACCCACCTGAGCAGTGTGGGCCGCGACCGCCCGTCAGGCGAATCGCGGCCCGATCCGATCAGGCGGAGGCGGCGATCGGCGGCAGCGTGACGACCTGGCCGGCGTAGGCCAGACCCGCACCGAATCCCATCAGCAACGCGGTGTCGCCGGGCTTGGCCTCACCGCTGCGCAGGAGCTCTTCCATGGCCATCGGGATCGACGCGGCGCTGGTGTTGCCCGACTGCGAGATGTCGTTGGCGACGACCGTGTTGTCCGGGAACTTGAGCACGCGGACGAGTGCCTCGGTGATGCGGCTGTTGGCCTGGTGCGGGATGAACGCGTCGATGTCCTCCGGCGTGACGCCGGCGTTGTCGATGGCGTCACGGCAGGCCTTCTCGAGGAACGTGATCGCCCAGCGGAACACCGCGGGACCGTTCATGCGGATGTAGGGCCGGACCGACGTGCCGCCGGTGGCCTCGGCCTCGGCGACCTCGTCGAAGTACTGCCCGAAGTCCTTGTCCTGCTTGATGGCCGTGGTCTGCGAGCCGTCGCTGCCCCACGAGACCGGTCCGACGCCCTCGACGTCGGACGGTCCGATCACCACGGCACCCGCGCCGTCGGCGAAGATGAACGCGCAGCTGCGGTCGGTCGGATCCAACAGGTCGGTCAGTCGTTCGACGCCGACGACCAGTGCGTACTTGGCCGCACCGGAGCGGACCAGCCCCGCGGCCGTGGCCAGCGAGTAGCAGAACCCGGCACAACCGGCGCCGACGTCGAACGCCGCGCAGTTCTCGATGCCGAGTTCGGTGGCCAGGACGGCGCCCGCGGACGGACCGAGTACGAGCATCGACGATGTCGCGAGCACGATGGCGCCGATCTGCGCGGGGTCCACGCCGGAGGCCTCGAGGGCCTTGCGGGCCGCCGCGAGGCTCATGCTGACGATGGTCTCGTCGTCACCCGCGAAACCACGGGTCTTGATGCCCGAGCGGGTCTGGATCCACTCGTCGCTCGAGTCGATCGCCTCGATGATCTCCGAGTTCGGTACCGACCGGCGTGGACGGTAGACACCCAATCCCAGGATGCCGACGTGGTCGGTGGTCGATGCGGTCGAGATTCCGGCGGTCATCTACTTCTCCTCATGCACGAACGTCCGGTCCCCAACCACACCGGTGACTCCTGCCGCCGCACATGCGCACGGCGTCTCCTGCGAGCCTAAACTCCGTCGCGGGCCGTGACACACACGGTGCCGCTATTTCATGACGGGGAGGTCCCGGTCGATGCCGGTCGCGGTGATTCGTGGTGCGCAGCGCCACCACTGGAGCAACGAATGGCTGCATTCGGCGCAGTCGTTCCCGGTCACCGGCAACTTCGACCTCCAGGCCAACGCGTTCGGCGTGCTCATGGTGCACAACGAGGACGTCGTCGATGTCGGGTCCGGATTCGACACCCACCAGCACCGCGACTCCGAGATCGTCACCTGGCTGTTGGCGGGCAGCATCGAGCATCGCGACTCCAGCGGGCACAGCGGGGTGATCGTCCCGGGCCTGGTCCAGCGGATGACCGCGGGCCGCGGCATCACCCACTCCGAACGCAACGCGTCCACCCGGGCCGAGGGGCTCGCCGCGCACGTCGTGCAGATGTGGTTGCCGCCCGACACCGACGGACTCGATCCGAGCTACGCCGAGCGGGACTTCACCGCCGACCTCGCCGACGGGGCGTTGGTGCCGGTGGTGTCCGGGCTGCGCCGACACGCCGACACCCCGGCCGTGTCGATCGCCAATCGCTATGTCGCACTGCATGTCGCGCGCCTGCCGTCCGGGGTGCGGGTCGATCTGCCGCCCGCGCAGTTCGGGCACCTGTTCGTCGCGCGTGGCGAGGTGGAGGTCGACGGTGTCGGGGTCCTGGCCGCCGGCGACGTCACGCGCCACACCGACATGGCCGCCGACGGACCGGCCGCGGTGACGGCCGTGTCCGACGTCGAGATCCTCTACTGGGAGATGCACGCCTCGTTCGACCTCTGAGCCGGCGAGGACCCACCGGCACGGGTCCTGCGACCGATCACTGGCACTTCGACAAACAATTGGTGACACTGGATGTGCGTGCGCCCAAGTCGGGGCGGCCGGGGGGAGAGATCGATGGAGGGGCGGACCGAGGTCATCCGTCGCCTGCACCAGCAGGCGTACACCGTGATCAACGGGTTCTCGTCGAAGGTGCCCGCACACGACGACGCCCCGAGCGCTCCCGTCGAGCACGACATGGTGCACGGGTCGCGTCTCAACGTCGACCTGTACTTCCGCTACCTGCAGACGCGGACGATGCCGACGACCGAGGAGCTCGGTCCGCTCATCGAGCTCGCGCTCATGCGTCAGCGCGACGGCGTTCCCCTCGAGGAGATCCTGGCGGTGTACCAGGGCGGCGCGACGACGATCTGGGACCAGCTGACCGGTGCGTTGGTCGAGCAGGACAGCGCGTTCATGCTGGAATCCGCCGCCGCGCTGGTCCGGTACCTGACCACCGTCACCGGCCAGATCGCCGTCGCGTGCAGTCCGCTGATCGTCTCCGACCATGTGTGGACGCGAGGTGACGCGAAGCGCGCGGTCGCGACGGCACTGCTCAGTGGGGCCTCACCGCCGCCGGGAACCCTCGATCGCGCCGGCCCGCTGGCGAAGGCGTATGTGGTGGCGGCGTTCGAACCCGCCCCGCACTGCGATCCCCGCATCCTGCGCGAGATCCACACCCGCACCGCGGCGGACGACGGCGCGTTGACGGTGTCGGACACGTCGGGGTGGACGGCGTTGATCCCGGCGGCCGCAACCGATGTCGACGGGCGTGGGGCGGTCGAGGTCCTCGAGGGTTTCGTCCCGCGGTCCGACCTGTCGGAGGTGTCCCCGACGTTCTGGGCCGGTGTGTCCGCACCGGCCACCCCGACGGGCATCCCCGCCGCGCGGATCGAGGCCAGACACTGTGTCGCACAGCCCGGTTGCTCGAGCGGTCCGACAGCCTCTGCGTCGGTGACGACGTGCTGTTCCCGTACGTGGTGGCGACCGCTCGGCCCGCCCATCCGTACCTGGAGCGGGTCAGTGATGCACTGAGGTCGGATTCGGTTGCGCAGGAGACGTTGTGGACGTTCCTCGACAACTCGTGCAATCAGCTGGCGACGGCGCAGAGCATGCACATCCATCGCAACACCGTGGCCTACCGGTTGGCGCGGGTGGCGAAACTGACCGGACACGATCCCCAGGACCCCGAGGGCAGCTGGGTGTTGGCCGCGGCGCGACTGCACGGCCGTGATCGCGGGAACGTCGCCTCGGACGGCGACGCCCCGGAGACGTCGGGCTAGGAGTCCGAGACCTCGGGGTGGATCTCGAGGAGCGCGGCGTCGTCGACGAAGACGATGTGTCCACCGTCGATGTCCACGGCCCACCGGCGTGCGGTGGCCACCCGCTCGGTGCCGATCCCGACCGGGGTTCCGGCGAGGTCGCCGAAGTCGTCCACGATCACTCCGCGGGCTCCGACGCCGTCGCCGGTGTCGACGACGACCGTCAAGCCGATGGCGGGGTGGGTCTCGGGCTGCTCGGCGAGGGCAGTCGTCGGGCGCGTCGCACCTCGACCAGGCGTTTTCATGGATTCGACTATCTCACACCGTTGATAGTGTCAGTCGCCGGTGGCAGAAACGTGAGCGACGCCTCAGCGAGCTCGGAAGGAGACCTCAGTCGCCCAGCGACCCGCGTAGGAACTGACCGGAGACCGAGACGGCCGGGCTCGAGGAGTCGCCCCCGACGACCAGTGTCGCGAAGGCGACGTCGCCGAGGATGCCCGCGAACCAGCCGTGCGCACTCGAGTTGTCGCCGAACTCGGCGGTTCCGGTCTTGCCGCCGAGACCGGGGATGTCCCGCAACGACCGCGCCGTACCGGTGGTCACGGTGTCGCGCATCAACGACCGGATCTGCGACACCACCGCAGGGTCGAGAGCCGCGGGACGCTGGTCAGCGGTCGTGGTCTGACCCGACAGCAGCGACGGAAGGATCATCGAGCCGTGCGCCAGGCTCGCCTCGGCGACGGCGAGACCGAACGGGCTCGTGGTGACGCGTCCCTGGCCTATGCCGCTCTCGACGCGCTGTGCCGGGGTGTCGGCGGCGGGCACGCTCCCGGTCACCGTGGTGATCCCGGGTGCGACGAAGTCGACGCCGATGCCCAACCGGGCGGCGGTGTCGCGCAACGCCGTGGGACCGAGCTTGTCGGAGAGGGCGCCCATGGTGGTGTTGCACGACTGCGCGAAGGCCGTGCGCAGTGGCACGGTGCCGAGGTCGAACTCGTCCTCGTTGGGGATGGTGCGGTTCTCGATCGTCGCCCGACCGGGGCAGGGCAGCGGCGTGGCCGCGGTGACGTCGCCCGACTGCAGCGCGGCCGCGGTGGTCACCGTCTTGAACGTCGACCCGGGCGGATAGAGGCCCGACAGTGCGATCGGGCCCTGGCGGTCGGCGGCCGTGTTCTGCGCCACCGCGAGGATTCCGCCCGTCGACGCCGAGATCGCGACCAGTGCGGTCGGCTTGGTCTCGCCGGCCACCGCCTGCTGCGCCAGTCGCTGCAGCCGGAGGTCCATCGTCAACGGCACGGCGTCGACGTCGCCGGGCGCGCGGGTGGCCAGTCGGTCGACTGTGGTGCCCGCGCCGTCCACCAGGTCCACCGACCACCCGGCGCTGGCGGTGATCCGGTCGTTCCAGCGGTCCGGGATCTGCGCCAGGGCGGGGGAGCGCAGCGATCGGTCGACGGTGAGCAGCTTTCCCTGCTCGCTCACCGAGACGCCGGGTACGGCTCGCAGCCGACCGCGCACGGTCGCCAGGTCGGTCGCACGCAGCGTGACCACCGCGACCGAGTCGGAGCCGGCTGACTCGGCGGACGAGCGGATGGATCGCGCGGTGATGGACGGGTCGATCCGGTTCAGGATTCCGGCGAGGGCGGTCGATCGCGCCGCGGCCTGATCGCGCGCCACGGTGACGACCCCGACCGTCTGCCACGTCAGCAGCGGGAGACCACGACGGTCGGTCACCGGGGTCTCGAGGTCCTTGTCGTCGGAGTACTGAAAGCTCAATGCCCGCGTGAGGGCGGGATGCAGGAGTGTCGGGTCCCAGTGCACCCGCCACCCGTCGTCGTCGGTCGCGGTGGCCTCGGTGCGGTAGGCGAACTCCTTGCCGGGGCCGAAGGTCCACCGGAACTCCAGCGAGCCGCGACCGGACTTCGAGTCGACGCCCTCGGCGCGCACGCTGACCTTCTTGCCTGCCTTCTGCGCGGCCGCGCGATCACCGAAACCCATCCCGGCGTACATCGAGGTGATCGCGGCCCGCGCCGACGCCGCGTCGTCGGTGTGACCGGCCGCGGCGTCGACGTCGGTGGTCGTGAGGGCACTGGCGAGTGCGTCGTAGGTGTCGGCGGGGTCGTCGGCGAACAACGAGCACCCCGCGACCCCGAGCAGCGTCACGAGCAGGGCCACCAGAGCGCGGCGGGTTCGCACGGGTCGAGTCCCCTTCGGTCGGGCCGTGACGGACGGGCGACCGCCGCGACGTCGTTCACGAGTCTGTCCCGTCGGCGTCGTCCGGCACGGAGCGACACGGCGGCGGTGACCATCCGAATGCCGACCGGCGACGAATCCTTAGCAAACGTACCCACCCGGAGGTGATGACATGAGCTCCCACTCGGACGACCGCGGTCGCACCAGGGTCGAGTCGTCGAGAACCGTCCGACTCGGGGATGCCGCCGGAACTGCGGCCACTATCGTGCAGTTCGCGGACGGTTCGGTCGAGATCCGGACCGACGCCATGGACGCGGTGGGTCGCGCGGTTCGCGTTCACCCGGACGGCACGGCCCGCACCGTCGACCGATGAGACGAGCAAGTCGATCGTTCGATGTCCGTCGAGCGATCGACAACACATCTGTACGGGTGGGGCTATAGTCGATTGCTGATAGTGAATTATGTGCACGGGCCGCGTTCGGGGGGCCTCGCTACCGTGTCTGCTTTTCGGGTTCGAGCGACGCGTGACGGAGACATCGAGTGAATGACAAGCGTGTGACGACCGGTGAGACCGGTTCGGCAGTGCAGACCGTGGTCATCGGGCTCAGTGGGCACGCCGGTGTGCTGGTCGACGGCATGGGGCAGCCCGGTGAACGGGTCATCGAACTACTCAGTCGCGATGGACGCATGACGACGATCGTCCAGCGGCCGGACGGCGCGCTGGTGGTCGGGACCGACGGTCTCCGCGACGTCGCGCACGCGGTCCGCGTGTCGGCCGACGGCGGGGCCGAGCCCGTCCCGCTCGGTCAGCTCTGACGCCGCTCCTCGCGCGACGGCCGGCGGACGCCCCCCCCCGGTCAGGAACCCTTTTTGCTGACGAATCCCTCTTTGATCAACCAGTCCCGTGCGACCTCGGCGGGCTCCTTGCCCTGGACGTCGACCTGCAGGTTGAGGTCGGTGATCACGTCGTTGGTCAGCTTGTCCGACACCGGCGTCATCACCTTCTCGATGTCGGGATGCTCCTTGGCGTAGGCCTCGCGCATCACGATCGCGGCGTTGTAGTGCGGGAAGAACTGCTTGTCGTCGGTCAGCAGCTGCAGGCCGAGGGCCTTGATGCGCCCGTCGGTGGTGAACACCTCTCCGAACTTGCACTGAGTCGCGTCTGCGGTGGCCTGGTAGATGATGCCGGTCTGCAGGATCGACACCTGGGCCTTGGTCACCGGGAAGCCGTATGTGCTCGCCACACCCGGGAATCCGTCCTGGCGACTGCGGAACTCGGTCTCCAGACAGGTCCGCGCCGCACCCGGGTTCTTGTTGACCAGCGCTCCGTACTCACTCAGCGTCTTCACCCCGGTGCTCTTGATGACCTCGGGACTCGCCGCCAGCGCGTAGGTGTTGTCCATCGGCGCGACCGCGGTCCACACGATGTTGTTCTTCTTCAGGTCCTCGTCGCGTACGGCCTCGAACTGCTTGCGCGAGTCGGGGATCGGCTTCTCGTTGCCGAGATAGTTGATCCACCCGGTACCGGTGTACTCGTAGGTGACGTCGACCTGACCTTGCGTCTGGGAGTCGCGCGTGCTGCGCGAACCGACGATGCTGGTGAGGTCGCGGACGTCGGCACCGGCCGCCATCAACGAGAACTCGATGATGTAGCCGAGGATCACCTGCTCGGTGAACTCCTTGGAGCCGACGGTCACCTTGACCCCGTCGAGCGCGGGGATGTTCTTGATCGATCCGGCCCCCACGGTGAACGGCGGCGTACTGCCGGACGCGAGTCCGCAGGCCCCGATCGCAGCGGTCATCGAGGCGACGGCCGCGAGCAGGGTAGTGGCTCTGAGTGCGCGGCGTACGCGTCCCGGCCGTCGGTCTCGGTGTTGCAATGTGGTTGTCATACTCGCAATCCCTTTGGTCCCAGCCAGCGTTCGGCCAATGCGCCCACCCAGTCGACCATCAGAGCCAGGCAGGCTGCGAGCACGCTGCCCAGCACCAGGGCGACGTTGTCGCGCAGCTTGTAACCGGTGTCGATGAGGATGCCGAGGCCACCGGCGTCGACGAGGAAGCTCAGTGTCGCGGTGCCGACCGCGAGGACGAGCGAGGTGCGGAGCCCGGCCAGGATGTAGGGGATGGCGAGCGGGAACTCCAGGCGCACCAGGATTCCCATCTTCGACATGCCCTGACCCCGACCGGCGTCGATCACGGCGGGATCAACGCGCTCATAACCCAGGAGGGTGTTGGCGAGTACCGGCAGCAACGAGTAGATCGCGATCGGTATGACACCGATCCAGAACCCGGTCGTGGCGGTCCAGAGAAACAGGAGAACCAGCAAGCCGATGGCCGGCGTGGCCTGACCGATGTTCGCGATCGCGATGGCAATCGGGGCGAGACGGTGGAAACGGGGTCGGCTCAACACCGTTCCGAGCGGAACCGAGATGGCCACGACGATCGCGGCGACGACGAGACTGATAACCAGGTGTTGCCAGACCAACGAACTCACGTTGGAGCCGTTGATGGTCTCCTTCTGCGTCGCGGTGAGGTCGCGGGTGAACGCCCAGATCAGCACGGCCGCAGCGACGATCAGCACCAGGACGGGCTGGATGAACAGACGGAGTCTGCCCTCGCCCTTGGCGACCTCGGCGTCGACGGTGGTGGTCATTCCGGTTCCCTGGCTTCGGCGTCGGGTCCGGTCTCCACACGGATGTCACGAATCGCGGCCATCAGGGTCTCGATGGTCACGATGCCCTCGTATCTTCCGTTCTTGCCGGTGACGATGGCCGAGACGCAACCGGTGGACAGGATGGCCTCGAGCGCCTGCTGCAGCGTCGACGACATCGACACCAGGTCGGCGGGAACTCCGTTGTCGCGCAACGATCGAGCGTTGCGCAGGTGGTGGTCGCGTACCCAGCGCACCGGCCGGTCGCGATCGTCGAGGATGATCCCCCAGTTGTCGTCGGTCGCGTCGATGGCACGGGCGAGATCGTCGACCGGATCGTTCTCGTGGGCCGTCGGGCGTTGCTGTAGGTCGACGTCACGCACGCGCACCAATCCGAGCTGCTGCAGAAGTGCGCCGCCGCCGACGAATCCGGCGACCATCTCGGTGGCCGGGTTGGCCAGGATCGCCTCGGGGGTGTCGTACTGCTCGACGGTGGACCGATCACCGAGTACGGCGATCTTGTCACCGAGCTTGACGGCCTCACTGAAGTCGTGGGTGACGAACACGATCGTGGTGCCGATCTCGGCGTGCAGCCGGATCAGCTCGTCCTGCAACGACGCTCGCGTGATGGGGTCGACAGCACCGAACGGCTCGTCCATCAGCAGCACCGGGGGATCGGCGGCCAACGCCCTGGCGACACCGACACGCTGTTGCTGACCACCGGAGAGCTGGCGCGGGAACCGGTTGAGGTAGATGGCCGGGTCGAGGCCGACGAGGTGCAGCATCTCCTCGGTGCGGGCCGCGGTCTTCTTCTTGTCCCACTTGAGAAGACTCGGCACCATGCTGACGTTCTGCGCGATCGTCATGTGCGGGAACAGACCGGCCTGCTGGATGGAGTAGCCGATCGAGCGGCGTAACTCGTTGGCCGGGATGGACAGTGCGTCCTTGCCGCCGATGAAGATCGACCCCGACGTGGGTTCGATCAGTCGGTTGATCATCCGCATCGTGGTGGTCTTGCCGCATCCGGAGGGGCCGACGAACACGACGATCTCGCCGGCGTTGATGGTGAGCGAGAAGTCGTCGACCGCCGCGGCCTTCTGGCCCGGGTACCGCTTGGTCACCGAATCGAGGACGATGTCGACCCCGGCCGCGTTTTCCGCGCGTTGGGGAACTGCCTTCTGGGAGGTGGTCATGTCAGTCACGTAGTCCTTTCGACGTCGTGAGGCGGCCGATGAGGATGTAGATGGCGTCGAGAATCAGCGCCAGGACGACGATGAGGATGGTTCCGGTCAACGCCATCGGGATGGCGGTGGGGCTGCCGATGCGGGCGAGCGCGGAGAAGATGAGGTTGCCCAGGCCCGGCCCCTTCGCGTACGCCGCGATGGCCAGGATGCCCATCGCCAGCTGCGAGCTGACGCGCATCCCGGACAGGACGGCCGGCCAGGCCAGTCGGAGTTCGATGCGGTACAGCGTCTGTACTCGCGACATCCCGGTACCCCGGGCGGCATCGATCAGGGCGGGATCGATCGACGAGAGAGCGACGATCGTGTTGCGGATGATCGGCAAGAGCGAATAAAGGACCAGCGCAATGACACTGGGCGTGACGCCGAGATGGAAGATCGGGATCAGCAGGCCCAGGAGCGCAAATGACGGAATTGTTAGGATCACCGACGACAGCGAGTTGGCCAGCGCGGATGCGGTGGCGCTGCGGTAGGACGCGATGCTGATGATCAATGCGATCAGGGTCGCGAGAATGACGCTCTGAACCACCGCGCTGACGTGCTGATATGAGTCGAAAAGCAGCTGTCGGCGATGATCAGTGAAGTATGTCCACACTGAATCCACGAGTCGATCCTCACTGCTGATGCCCCTGAATGGGGTGGAAACGTCGAATCATGCGAGCACGATGGGCGGTGATCCGCCGGGTTCTCGACGTGGACCGCAGGTGGTCGGGCGCAAAGGATCCTTCGGCCGACCGGGTTGCGATCAGTATGCGCCAAACCTTTCGAGATGGTGCGTCCCACGGCGAAACTGGCTGGATAGCTATGTGAAAGGCCGACCATGACAGCGATACTCGAGACCCCCGGAGTCCATTCCTCCTCGCACACCCCGTTTCGCGTGACCAAGCTGGGTCACAACCTGGGTGCACGGATCGACGGACTCCACATCCATGCCGATCTCGACGCCGCGACCGTCGCCGCGATCGCCCGCGTCGTCGCCGTTCACAAGGCCGTGATCATCACCGGCCAGCACCACATCGACGACGACGCGCAGTACGCGTTCGGGCAGCGCCTCGGCGTCCCGACCAAGGCACACCCGACGGTCCTGTCCCGTGGGGAGGACCTGCTGCCCCTCGAGGGCGCGGCCAACTCGTGGCACACCGACGTCACCTTCGTCGACCGCATCCCGAAGATGTCGATCCTGCGCGCGGTGGTTCAGCCGGAGTACGGCGGAGCGACGATGTGGGCCTCGACGGTCGCCGGTTACGCGGCTCTGCCGGAGCCGCTGCGCCTGCTCGCCGACAACCTCCGAGCCGTGCACACCAACGACTACGACTACGCCGAACACCTGACCGTGGGTGACAGCAGCGACCCCGAGTACCGCGCGGAGTTCCACAAGACCATCTTCCGGACGGAGCACCCGGTCGTCCGCGTACATCCCGAGACCGGCGAGCGCGCACTGACCCTCGGTCATTTCGTGGAGTCCTTCGTGGGACTGAAGACCTCGGAGACCGCCGACATCCTGCGTCTGCTGCAGGCGCGGATCGAGCGCCCCGACAACACCTTCCGGTGGAACTGGAACGCGGGCGACCTGGCGATCTGGGACAACCGCTCCACGCAGCACTACGGCGTCGCCGACTTCGGTTCGGCCTACCGCAAGGTCAACCGGGTCACGCTGGCCGGCGACATCCCGGTGGGCGTCGACGGTCGACCGTCGGTGTCGCTCAACGGCGATGCGTCCGGCTACTCCGTGGTCGACACCGCGCGTCGGATCCCGGACTTCGAGCCGGCGAGCGATCGCAGCATCCGCGACTTCTGAGCCCTCGAGTCCGTTCGGGGTCGGCCCTCGGTGGGTACTGTCGACGACACACGCGTCGAGAGGACCAGACACATGGCACGAGATGTCGAGGCCGTCGCCCACACGATCGCCCAGATCGCGGGCGAGTACCCGCAGCGGTCGGCCCTGGCGTTCGACGCCGACGGGAAGCTGATCGACTGGCAGGAGACCGACGACGGTCCCTGGGTCAACGGTGCGCACGCAGGCGAGCGGATCTTCGTCGTCGGCGGCGGTGCGAGTGAATCCGACGTCCGATCGCAGGTCGCCGAATCCGGCGACCGCTGAGCACGACACCGACCCGAGGAGACCGATGGTCCAGGTAGCACGCACGTTCACGGTGGCGAAAGACCGCGCGACGGTGGTCGGGTTCCTCCGCGACTTCACCAACGCGACGCAGTGGGATCCGGGCAGCCAGGACAACGTCCAGACCACCCCCGGGCCCGTGGCGCTCGGGACGGTCTGGCACAACACCTCCAAGCTCGTCGGTGTCACGACCGAACTCGACTACACGCTGGTCTGCGACGACGCCGACCGCCTGCGGTTCGAGGGGAAGAACAAGACCGCCGTGACCAGCGACGACCTCTCGTTCGCCGACGCGAAGGGCGGCGTTACCGAGATCACCTACCGCGCGAACGTGTCGTTGAACGGGGCGGGAAAGATCGCCGAGCCGATCATGTGGCTGGTGTTCCAGCAGATCGCGGGCAAGACCGTCAAGCAGATCACCGAGGTCGTCGAGAAGCTCTGACGCCGAGGCCGACGACGACCGGACAGCATCGGGTCCGCCGGGTTACCGTGTCCACGGACCGTACGGGTGAACAGCCCACACGGAACCGCACGGCAGTCGTATCGGGGGAGTGGCGCAGGCATGAGGGTTCCCTTTTCGCTGCCGTCGAGACCCGTTCATCCAGTCGCGCCCGAGCGTGAGGCGCGACTGGAGAAGGTCGCCCGTCGCGCCATCGGCATCGGTGCGGCCAACTTCGGCCTGGTCGCCGTCCTCACCCGGATCTATCTCGACAGCTCCACCCTGTCGGATGTCGTGGCCGTCGGTTTCGCCGGCCTGGCCGTCGCCTCCGCGGTGGTCTGGTTCACGACGCGGTTCTGGGTCCGCGGCGTCGGCGCGCGGATCTTCGGCGTCTTCGCCGACGTCGGCACCCTCTGCGTACTCCTGACCATCGGGCCCAGCAGCGACGCCGTCGTCGGATGCGTGTTGTTCGCCGTGACCGGTGTCTTCTTCATGTTCTACCTGTCCCGACGCTGGCTGTTGACGCACGTGGCGTTCGCCGGGACCGTCACGGTCGCCTTCGCGGTGCACGCAATCGTCGAGGGCGCGGGCTTCTGGGAGATGGTGGTGCGCGCCGATGTCGTGCTCGCCGCGGTGGTCGGTACCGCGACGACGACCCACCTCGCCTGGACGACGATGCGCCGTCGCGCCCGGATGGCGGGCACCGACGCCCTGACCGGGGTCCGCAACGTCCGGGGCATGTGGCACGACGCGGTCCCGATGCTCGTCGAGGCCGACGCCCTCGGTGACGCCGTGGTGGTCGCGGTCGCCGACATCGACGGGTTCAAATCCGTCAACGACGCACACGGTCACGACGTGGGCGATCAGGTGCTGGTCGAGGTGGCACATCGACTCGCCGATCACGTCGGGTCGGCCGGGTTCGTCGCCCGCAGCGGTGGGGAAGAGTTCACCGCGGTCATCGCCGGGCCGCTCGATCAGATCCGCGGCATCGTCGCCTCACTGCCGACCACGGTCGACGGCGGCGACACCCATCCGACCGTGACGATGAGTGTGGGTGCCGTCATCGCGAACCCGTTGCTCGAGGTCTCGGGCCCGGACGCGGCCCGCGAGGCGCACCGTCAGGCGGACCGGATGATGTACGAGGTGAAACGGTCCGGCGGCGCCGGTGTCGGCCTGCACTTCTAGCGCCGGGTAGAACGGGTACATGCGCCTGGCCGATGTGATCGAGACGTCTCGTGCGGTCGGTTCGACACCCGGCCGCAAGGCGAAGATCGCCGCGGTCGCGGAACTGATCCGCACTGCCGGGCCCGACGAGATCCACCCGGTCGTGGGCTGGTTGTCTGGCGAACCACGGCAGGGCCGGATCGGGATCGGGTGGCGGACGTTGGCGGCGGCCCGACCGGAACCGGCCGACCAGACGTCGCTGTCGGTGGGCGATGTCGATGCCGCGCTGACCGGGCTCACGACGATCTCCGGCAGCGGGTCGACCGCGCGCCGCCGCGACGCGTTGGTGTCGCTG
The DNA here is from genome assembly GCF_024171815.1 of Williamsia maris. GTDB lineage: Bacteria > Actinomycetota > Actinomycetes > Mycobacteriales > Mycobacteriaceae > Williamsia_A > Williamsia_A maris. The sequence goes on from NZ_JAMTCJ010000002.1 coordinate 625,743, forward strand.
CTCGGTGCCGCGACGGCCGACGAACAGGACTTCCTCGTCCGGCTCATCACCGGTGAACTCCGGCAGGGTGCGCTCGAAGGGGTCGCGACCGACGCCATCGCCCTGGCGTCGGATGTCCCGCAGACCGTGGTCCGTCGCGCGGTGATGCTCTCCGGCGATCTCGGGGCGACGGCACGCGCGGCGATGATCGACGGGGCCGACGCCCTCGAGGCCTTCCGTCTCACCGTGGGTCGCCCCATCCGCCCGATGCTCGCCTCACCCGGCGAATCCATGGCCGCCGCCCACGCCCAGCTCGGACCCGACCTCGTCGTGGAGCACAAACTCGACGGTGCCCGGATCCAGGTGCACCGCGACGGCGACGACGTCACCATCGTCACCCGCACCCTGCGCGACATCACCTCGTCGGTGCCCGAACTCGTCGAATTGGTGCGCGCACTGCCCTGCACCTTGGTCGTCCTGGACGGGGAGACGCTGGCGCTCAACGACTCCGGCCGACCGCGACCGTTCCAGGAGACCATGAGCCGCTTCGGCTCGGCCGAGGGCGAACTCCTGCTGCGTCCCTACTTCTTCGACTGCCTGCACCTCGACGGCGTCGACCTGCTCGACGAACCCCTCGAGCGGCGGATCGCCGCGTTGGACGCGGTCGCCGGTGAGCACCGCATCCCCGCGATCATCCGCCCGAGCGCCGAGCAGGCCCAGGCCCACTTCGAGGCGGCCATCGACGCCGGGCACGAGGGGGCGATGGCGAAGGCGCTCGACTCCGTCTACGCGGCGGGCCGGCGGGGCAAGAGCTGGTTGAAGATCAAACCGGAGCACACGCTGGATCTGGTCGTGCTGGCCGCGGAGTGGGGTTACGGCAGGCGGACCGGGTGGCTGTCGAACCTGCACCTCGGCGCCCGCGACCCCGACGGCGGGCCCCCGATCATGGTCGGCAAGACCTTCAAGGGGCTGACCGACGAGCTGCTGCGATGGCAGACCGAGGAGTTCCCGCGCCACGAACGCGACCGTGACCAGCACACCGTCTTCCTCCACCCGGAGATCGTGGTGGAGATCGAGCTCGACGGTGTGCAGACCAGTTCCCGCTATCCGGGCGGTGTCGCACTGCGTTTCGCGCGCGTGTTGCGTTATCGCCCCGACAAGACCGCCGCCGACGCGGACACGATCGACAGTGTGCGCGAGCTCCGCGCCGGCGGTCCTGCGTCTAGCTGAGGACGAGCGGTACGCCGACGTCGGAGAAGACCTCGACGATCCGGTCGATCATCGGCGGTTCGTCGGCCGCGGATACGCCCAGTTGTGCGCGCGCGGCGGCGCTGTCACGCCAGACGAACTCGAACTCACCGGACTCCGGGGTCCCGAACCCGCCGCGCAAACAGTCGGCCAGTGCGTCGAGGTTCGAGCCGAAGTAGCCGCCCGGTCCGTTCACCGCCCGGCCGATCTCGGCGTAGAAGTCGGCGGCCGAGGAGATGGCCGAGCCGTCGATCTCGTAGCGCACGGGGTCAGCAGTCATGACCGGGAGTATCCCGCAGCGTCACGCCCGCCTGCATCACGCGCCGGTGACGGAGCAGAACGAGTCGTAGTGATCGCCGGTGTAGTAGTAGTGCGGGGGAGAGGTGAGAGGCGTTCCGCCGGTGACGATCCGACGGGTTCCGCGGTTGCTCGCGCCCGGGGTGGGCACGGTGTACTCGTGGTAGTAGCTCGACGACTGCGCTGGCAGGATGCCCTCGCGGTTGGTGAAGACCACGCCGTCGTTGTTGGGGTAGGGGAACGGTCCGCCCTTGTGGATCAGGTTCACCGTCTGCGTTGCCTGCGCGGGCAGGGACGAGAGAGCGCACGAGGAGATGGCGGCGTCGGCCGCTCCGGGGGTGGAGACCGCGATCGCACCGGCGGCGACGAGTCCGGCGAGCACTCCGAGGCGGGAGACGGGGGTCCGGGACGAGGCGGGGCGCGCCCACAAGTTCGTTAGCATTGAGAAATTATGTCCCACGCCGGTGTCCCTGGTGCGGCCTGCGCGTGAACGGTGGGTGACGCTCAGCGGCGCTGTGCGACAACCAGATCGATGGAGTCACCGACGGTGCCGGCCGCCGCGTCGGTGTCGCCGGTGGCTTCGGTGAACACCTCGCTGGACCGTCCGTACGACGTGAGCAGGGCACCGATCGAGTCGGAGCCGGTGGTCCACCCGTTGCCCTCGAGCCAGTCCTGTGCCGCGAACTCGCCGACGTCGAGCATCAGTTCATCGATCTCGACGCCGAAGGCCTGCGCCTGAAAGTCCATCTGACTCAGGTCGAACGACGCACGCGGCACGTCGAAGACCAACGCGCTGCCCGCTGGGGCCGCCGTGCCGATCGTGGTCAGCAGCCGCTCCTGGTCGGCGGAGGTCAGATACGGCAGCAGCCCCTCGCACAGCCAGACCGTCGGTCGTTCGGATCGGAACCCGGCCCCGGTCAGCGCCGACAACCAGTCCTCGCGCAGATCGCAGGCGACGGTGATGCGGGTGGCCGCCGTGGTGGCGTCGAGTCGGTCGAGGGTCTGGTTCTTGAACTCCAGGACGGCGGGCTGGTCCACCTCGAACACGGTGGTTCCCGGAGCCCACGGGAGTCGGTACGCGCGGGCGTCGAGGCCCGAGGCCAGGATCACCACCTGCAGGCAGCCGTTGTCGTTCGCCGCGGTCAGTGCCGCGTCGATACGCTGCGTGCGGGCCGCCATCATGTTGCGCAGCAGATCGATCGCGCGCGTCAGGTCCGGGTCGTCGTCGGCGTCGAGCAGTGCCTCGATGCGCTCGGGCGCGAGGTCGGTCTCACCCGAGTCGGCGACGAACTGCGCCGCGTAGGGGTCGGAGATCAGCGCCGTGTCGCTGCGGGTCTCCAGGGCTCGACCGAGTGCGACGAGGAGCGCGGTACGTCCGACGCTGTCGGTGATGGACCACTGATCATCATTTGTACGCATACCTAAAGAGTACGCCGCACCGGTGGTTCGAGGCGTGCGTCCGACGGGATGATCTGCGCGCCGAGAGGGAGCAACGACACCGGAACCATCTTGAAGCTGGCGATACCCAGGGGGATGCCGATGATGGTGATGCACAGCGCGATCCCGGTGACGACGTGCCCGATCGCCAGCCAGATGCCGGCGAAGATCAGCCAGATGATGTTCCCGATCGTTGATGCCGCACCGGCGCGGGGATCGCGGACGACGGTCCGGCCGAACGGCCACAGCGCGTAGTTCGCGATGCGGAACGACGCGATGCCGAACGGGATGGTGATGATGAGGATGCAGCAGACGATGCCGGCCAGCACGTAACCCACCGCCATCCAGAAACCGCAGAGCACCAGCCAGATGATGTTGAGGATCGTCTTCATCAGTCCAGTGTCCCTTCTTCCCACGGCTGCGGTGTGTACGGCGGACTCTGACCCCAGCCCCACTGCGGCACCGGGGCGTGGGAGATGACCGTCGCGCCAGGTGCGCTGTTGAAGACCGCTATGCGCGTTCCCCATTCGAGGTAGCCGACGAAGTTCGCGCGGAAATCGGGATCGGAAGGCAGCCCGACGAGGTCGGCGGTCGTGCACATGCGCTCGACCCAGCGCTGCCGCTGCACCTCGGTGAGCGCGAGACCGCGATGCCGGGACACCATGTGCTCGTATCCACCGTGCTCGACACTGAACGCCGGCGGCCCACCGAACGTCTCGCCCAGCCACGCGGCCACGTGTCGGGGATGCCCCGGATCCATCCCGCGGAACACCGGCTCCAGGATGGGGTCCGGTTCGCTCAACAGATCGCCGTAGAAGCGCGCGGTGAGACCTTCGAGCGCGTCCATCCCGCCCGCCCACTCGTACATCGTCGGCGGCTCGCGACCCTCTCCCGCCGGTACCGGATCACGGAACCCGACCTGCAGGTGCGTCCCGTCGCAGAACGGCTTGGTTCGCGAGCGCCCACAGCGACACAGTGTTCGGCGCCCGGCGGTGTCGTGCACGTGGCCGTCCGATCCGACGACGTCGATGTCGCCGACGAGCTGCAGCGGTCCGTCGGCGAGTGCTCGGACGCAGGCCGCGTCGCCGGAGCGAGCAGTGCGGTCCGCGTCGCCCGCACCCGACGGCCCACACGTCTCGGTGCCGTCGAAGTCCTTCAACCCGTGCGTCGCGTCGCACAGCGGGGCGTTGCGCGATCCGCCGCAGCGGCAGAGGTGGGTGACCGGGCCGTGCGTACGGACCGGGCGGTCGTCGGCTCCGATGATCTCGACGTCGCCCGTCACGAGGTACGGACCGTCGACGGAGACGCGGATCTGCGCGGTGGTGTCGTCAGGACTCATCGAGACGCTCCCGGGTCTGGTCAGCGGCGCTGCGCGGCGGAGGATCACTGTACCGCCGTACGAGCGGGTGCGTGCGGGTGTGACGGGGTCGGATCGAGCCGGTGTTCTACCGTCGGCGCATGGCAAATCCAGTGACCTCGCTGACGAACCGTGTGGTGCGGACGGCGATGCAACGTCCCCGGACGGCACGCGATCTCGTCGACCTCACCCGTGACGCCGAGGCGGAGCTGAAGGGAAAGCTCATCCTCGTGACCGGGTCGTCCTCGGGCATCGGGGCGGAGGCCGCCGAGATGTACGCGCAGGCCGGCGCCCAGGTGATCCTGGTGGCCCGTCGGATCGACGAACTCGACTCGGTGGCGGCTCGTATCCGTGCCGGAGGCGGCATCGCCCACACCGCCCCGGCCGACCTCTCCGACACCGACGACATCGCGCGATTGATCGACCACGTGCTGGCCGAGCACGGCTGCCCGGACATCCTGGTCAACAACGCGGGCCGCTCGATCCGCCGCGACGTCCTCGACTCCGTCGACCGGCTGCACGACTACCAGCGCACGATGGCGATCAACTACTTCGGCCCGGTGCAGCTGACGCTGGGGTTTCTGCCCGGGATGCGGGCCCGCGGTCGAGGCCAGATCATCAACGTCTCCACCTGGGGAATCCCGATGGGCGCCATGCCGAAGTTCTCCGCCTACGCGGGGTCGAAGGCGGCGATCACGGTGTTCGGGCGCAGCATCAACGCCGAACTCCGCGGTGTCGGCATCGCCGTGAGCACCGTCTACTTCCCGCTGGTCCGGACCCCGATGATCTCACCCACCGACGAGTACACCGAGGCGCCCGCGCTGACCGCGACCGAGGCCGCGCGGTGGCTGATCTACGCCGCGGTGCATCGCGAGGCCGAGGTCCTGCCCCGCGTCGCGAAGTTCATGCGTCGGGTCGGGGCGGTGTCGGTGGACGCCGCCGACGTGCTCATCTCCCGTAACGCCGTCTAGGCCCCTCGCGCCCGGGAAGTGGGCCACGCCACATCGGGACGCACTTTTACGGCACAATGGCCTCCATCGAGCGTGAGTGTGGAGGAGCAATGTCGCAGACGTCGGGGATCGATGACGCAGACGTCGACCGCGCGCGCATCCGCAGTGCCTACGAGCGCTTCCGCGACGGTCGGACCTCCGACGCCGGTTCCGTGCGGTCGGTGGTCCGCGACTCCTGGATGCGATCGCTGCGCGGCGGGGTCGATCCGACCGCGACCGCCGTCTCGGACATGAGCGCGTCCGTCTTCGCCGAATACCGCGCCGCCCACCCCATGACCGCCGTCCGCCCGCTGGTGCAGTCGTTGATGCTCGACGACATCGGTGGGGCGGGCGTCGTCGTCGCCCTGACCGACGAGGTCGGTCGCTTGCTGTGGCTCGAGGGTGATCGTGATGCGCGCGACCGCGCGGCCGCCATCGATTTCGTCGAGGGCGCGATGTGGTCCGAGGAGGTCGCGGGCACCAACGCCCCCGGTCTCGCCCTCGCTGTCGGCCGCGGCGTGCAGATCGTCGGCGCCGAGCACTACGCCGAGCCCGTGCAGGAGTGGAGTTGCGCGGCCGCGCCGGTGCACGACCCGCTGACCGGCCACGTGCTCGGAGTCCTCGACGTCACCGGGGGACGGCAGGTCGCCGCACCGTTCGCGATGTCGACCGTCCGCTCGGTGGTCGCGGCCATCGAGCTCCAGATCCGTTACGGCGGAGTCGATCTCGGGACCGTCTCCCGCGCCTCGGGCGCAGGGCTGCGGGTCCTCGACGTCACCGGCTATCAGTTCGCCGCCGACGACGGCACCGACCACCGGCTGACCCCGCGCCACGCCGAGATCCTCCTGCTGCTGTCCACCCATCCGCACGGCATGAGCACCGAGCAGCTCGCCATGGCGTTGTCCGATGACGGTGTCGACGCGGTCACCGTCCGCGCGGAGATCTCCCGTCTGCGCCGCGACCTGGGCGCCCACGTCCTGCAGTCGCGGCCCTACCGCCTGGAGATCCCGGTCGTCTCCGATGTCGACCGCATCACCGACCGCGTTCGTCGCGGCGACGTAGCCGGGGCGATCTCGGCGCTCGGTCGGGGCGGGCTCCTCGCGGAGTCGCGCGCGCCCGGCGTCGTCGAGGTGTTCGAGGAACTGCTCAGCGACATCCGCTCGGCGGTCATCGCCGGTGCCGACCGCGCGGCACTGCGGTCGTGGACCGCGTCGGTACACGGTCGCGACGACGCTGCGGCCTGGCGTCTGCTGGCCACCCTCCTGGGTCCCGACGACCCGGACCGTTCGCGGGCCATCGGCCGGGTCCAGCTGCTGGACCAGCGGTTCGGCATTCGTTAGACCAGTCAAAGAAACAAAGCTGGCGGTTTGTGTCAGTCATCTGGCATGGTGTTCGCATGAGCACCGAGGCGCGATGGCGCGAACTGACGTCCGCGATCCCCGAGGCCATCGCCACCGCCGCGATGAACGACGCCCTGCCCGACACCGGCAGCCCGGCACCGTGGCTGATCGAGGGCACAGGATTCTTCTTCTCCGCACGGGCGAAGAGATCCGACTTGGACCTGTTGCCGCCCGCCCTCGCTCGTCGTGCCCGGCCGTTGCTGCGACTCGGATTCGGCGTCCGCTACAGCCACACCCCCGTCGGCACGTACAACGAGCTCGGCGGCGCGATCGTCTATGCCCGTCCCGACGGCGTCTTCGGCCACATCCCGTTCCTGCCGGTCGACTCCGCGGCGACGATGCGCGGCGGTCGGGAGAACTGGGCGCTGCCCAAGGTGCTCGCCACGTTCAGCGGCGACCCGGTGGCGTCGAAGTCGTTCATGGCGGCCGGGGACGGGTGGTCGGTGAGCGCGGAGATCGGCGACACCGGTCGGCAGCGGTCGTTGTCGGTCCCGCGGATCTTCGGTTCGTCGTTCGCGAAACGGATCCCGACCCCCACGATCAGCGGCATCGAGCAGGTCGACGCCACCGGTCAGCGGGGGATCACGGGCGCGCAGAACGTCGCCGACATGCGACTCACCGTCGCCACCACACGCATCGCGGTGACCACTCAGGGCAGTGACGAACTCCGTCGGTTGTTCCCCGACGGCACCTACCGGGGCGGGACGATCGGCTATCGCGGCGTCACCCTCGGTGAGCCGCACCCGCGCGGATAGGTCCACGGGCGCTGTCCGATTCTCCTAGGGTGAGCGGATGCGGGGATCCGGGGTCGGCGGTCTGTTCGGAGCGGTCGACGATGCGACCGGCAACTCGTGGTTCGAGTTCGCCGCGCGCGCAGGACATGCCGTCAGCGGGATCCTGCACATACTCATCGCTTACGTGATCGTGCGGATCGCCGTCGGCGACGGCGGCAACGCCGACCAGTCCGGTGCGCTGTCCACCGTCGCGGGCACCACCGGCGGGACCGTAGCGCTGTGGGTGGGAGCGGGCGCGTTCGTCGCGATGGCGTTGTGGCGGCTCGCCGAGGCGGCGATCGGGGTACACGCCACCGAACCGAACGGACCCGACGACGAGGGTGCGTCGAGTCTGCTCGACCGCGGCAAGGCGCTGAGTCTGGCCGTCCTCTACTTCGCATTCGCGTGGACCGCCGTCCGGTTCGCGATCGGCGACGGCACGTCGAGCGGCCGGGAGAACGCCGGACTCAGCGCCCGCCTCATGGGATCGGGTCTCGGCAAGACCGTGTTGATGGTCGTCGGGATCGTGATCCTTTGTGTCGGTGCGTATCACGTCTACAAAGGTGTTTCGAAGAACTTCATGGACGACCTGACGATCGCCGACAACGCAGCGGTCCAGACCACCGGCCTCATCGGCTACGTCGCCAAGGGCCTCGTGCTCGCGGGCGCCGGGATCCTCGTCGGTGTGGCGGTGGTCAACGCCGATCCGTCCAAGGCGACTGGCATCGACGGGGCCGTCAAGACCTTGGGCACCGCCCCGGCCGGCCAGATCCTGCTGTTCATCGCGGCGATCGGGGTGGCCACGTACGGCATCTACGCGTTCGTCATGGCCCGCTACGCCCGGATGTGAGTAGTTGATCGTCGTCGACTGCACGGCTGCCGACGCCGCCGAGCTACTGGTCCTGCAACGGTGTTGCTGGGTGTCGGAGGCGATCGCCAACGACACCCTCGACATCCCTCCACTGCACGAGACCCTCGACGACGTCCGAGCGTGGATCGGTTCATGGACGGTGCTCACGATGCGCGACGGACCGCGGCTGGTGGCCGCGGTCCGAGGACGTCTGGTCGGTGAGACCTGGGAGGTCGGTCGTCTGATGGTGGCACCGGATCTGGCCGGACACGGGATCGGACGACGCCTGCTCACCCAGATCGAACGGCTCGCGCCGGACGGGGCGACGACGTTCGAGCTGTTCACCGGTGCGCGGAGCACCCGCAACATCGACCTCTACGAACGTGCCGGATACCGGGTCGTCGACTCATCGGCCGTGCCGCCGGGCCACATCGCCGGGGCGGTTGTGTTGCGCAAGCCGATGTCGAAAAATCGGCCCTGAGCGGCACGGCGGGACGCATACGTCCATGCCGACTCGCTCAGAGCCGATTTGTCGACCGTGATCGATCAGGCGAAGCGCTTCGCGAGCTGCTCCAGCGTCTTGGTGATGCCATCGCCGTTCTTCTTGTCGTAGCCGAAGGCGGTGATCATCACCGGCAGCTTGGCGGTGCCGTAGTTGAACGACTCGGTGACCTGGGTGTTGCCGGGTGCGGTCTCCACCATCTCCCAGCGCCACTTGTGGCCCATCGGGTGCTGCCACTCGACGACCTTGTTGTCGGCGAGCTCGGTGACCGTCGAGGTGATCTTGTACGGAACACCGAACTGCTTCATCCCGACGCTGAACTTGTCGCCCTTCTTCAGGCGGTCGGGACCCTTCACCGTGGAGTCGCGCACAGTGCCGGAGCCGTCCAGCTCGTGATGGCGGTGTGGGTCGGCGACCAGCGCGAAGATGTCGGCGGCTGAGGCGTTGACGTTGACCTGCCGTGCGGTGATCTGAGGACCTTGATCGACGGGGATAACTGATGCCTGTGTCATGACACCAACCTACGCATCGCAAATCTTCGTGCAACGGCCTTGCAACGTGGCCCGGCGTAGCTTTGTGCTGTACATCACAGACGCCCCGCTGGTGTGGTTCGGGTGACTCGACCCCTGCCGCCCGGTGGACTTTAGAGGGAGACCACTGATGCCGATTTTCGCCAACCCCGGAACCGATGGCGCGGTCATGAACTTCGAGCAGCGCTACGACAACTGGATCGGGGGACAGTGGACCCCGCCGGTCAAGGGCCAGTACTTCGAGAACCCGTCGCCGATCACCGGCAAGACCTTCTGTGAGGTCGCCCGCTCGACCGCCGAGGACATCGACCTCGCCCTCGACGCCGCACACAAGGCCGCACCGGCGTGGGGCAAGACCGCCGTCGCCGAGCGGTCGCTGATCCTGCTCAAGATCGCCGATCGGATCGAGGAGAACCTCACCCAGATCGCGGTCGCCGAGTCGTGGGACAACGGCAAGGCCGTCCGCGAGACCCTCGCCGCCGACATCCCGCTGGCCGTCGACCACTTCCGCTACTTCGCGGGTGCCCTTCGTGCGCAGGAGGGTTCGCTGTCGCAGGTCGACGAGGACACCGTCGCCTACCACTTCCACGAGCCCCTCGGCGTCGTCGGACAGATCATCCCGTGGAACTTCCCGATCCTGATGGCCGTCTGGAAGCTCGCCCCGGCACTCGCCGCAGGCAACGCCGTCGTCCTCAAGCCGGCCGAGCAGACCCCCGCGTCGATCCTGTACTTGATCTCGCTGATCGGCGACCTGCTGCCCGACGGCGTGCTCAACATCGTCAACGGCTTCGGCGTCGAGGCCGGCAAGCCGCTCGCGTCGAGCAACCGGATCCGCAAGATCGCCTTCACCGGTGAGACCACCACGGGCCGACTGATCATGCAGTACGCCTCGGAGAACATCATCCCGGTCACCCTGGAGCTCGGCGGTAAGAGCCCGAACATCTTCTTCGCCGACGTGATGGCGTCGGATGACGGCTTCCGCGACCGCGCACTCGAGGGCTTCACGATGTTCGCGCTCAACCAGGGTGAGGTCTGCACCTGCCCCAGCCGCGCGCTGATCCAGGAGTCGATCTACGACGAGTTCATCGACCTCGCCGTCAAGCGCACCGAGGCGATCAAGCAGGGCAACCCGCTCGACACCGACACGATGATGGGCGCGCAGGCCTCGAACGACCAGTTCGAGAAGATCACCTCGTACCTGAGCATCGGCCAGGAGGAGGGCGCGAAGGTGCTCACCGGTGGCGAGCCGCTCACGCTCGAGGGTGAACTGGCCGGCGGCTACTACATCAAGCCGACGATCTTCGCGGGCCACAACAAGATGCGCATCTTCCAGGAGGAGATCTTCGGGCCCGTGCTGTCGGTCGCGACGTTCTCCGACTACGCCGACGCCATGTCGATCGCCAACGACACCCTCTACGGTCTCGGCGCGGGTGTCTGGTCGCGTGACGGCGCCACCGCCTACCGTGCGGGACGCGAGATCCAGGCCGGTCGCGTGTGGACGAACACGTACCACGACTACCCGGCACACGCGGCCTTCGGCGGCTACAAGGCATCGGGCATCGGCCGCGAGAACCACCTGATGATGCTCGAGCACTACCAGCAGACCAAGAACCTGCTGGTGGGCTACGCTCAGAACGCGAAGGGCTTCTTCTGATCAGCAGCGTCTGACCAAGAGCGGCAACAGATTTGACCGAAGAAAGAGACTGTGATGACTGCTACAGACAGGGTCGTCGCAACTGACTCCGCCGTGGAGCTCCTGACCAAGTTGTCGGAGCTCCACGGCGGCCTCATGATCCACCAGTCCGGTGGATGTTGTGACGGATCGGCGCCGATGTGTTACCCGTCCGGGGAGTTCCGGGTCGGTCAGCGTGACGTGCTGCTCGGCGAGATCGAACTGGCGGATCCCATTCCCGCCGTGCGTGTGTGGATCCAGGGCGATCAGTACGAGGTCTGGAAGCACACCCAGCTGATCCTCGATGTCGTGCCCGGGCGCGGTGCCGGTTTCAGTCTCGAGGCTCCGGAAGGTGTCCGATTCCTGGCGCGCTCGCGCGTGTTCGACGAGGCCGAGAACACCTGGCTCGATGCGTGCCCGCCACGACGAGGAGCCGAGGTCACCTCCTAACACGCTCGTGCTCGCCCTCTAGGGTGGATCCGGCTCGACCGGCGGCGACGTGTCCCCGGTCATCGATCACCGAGGGAGTTGGCGATGTCGTCAGTCAAGGGCAAGGTCGTTCTCATCACGGGTGCGGCGCGCGGCATCGGTGCCGAGACCGCGCGTGCGCTGGTCAAGCGAGGCGCGAAGGTCGTGATCACCGACGTCGACGAGTCGACGCTGGCCCTGATCGCCGACGAGCTCGGTGACAACTGCGTGAGCGTTCTCGCCGACGTGACCGACCTGTCGGCGATGGAGGCGGCCGTCGCGGCCGGTGTCGCCAGGTTCGGTGGCATCGACCTCGTCCTGGCCAACGCCGGGATCGCCAGTTATGGATCAGTTCTCAACGTCGACCCGGCGGCATTCCGCAAGGTCGTCGACATCAACATCAACGGCGTCTTCCACACTGTCCGCGCCGCGCTGCCGTCGGTGATCGAGCGCAAGGGCTACATCCTCGTGGTGTCGTCGCTGGCCGCGTTCGCGCCGGCACCGGGCCTCGCCGCCTACAACGCCAGCAAGGCGGGTGCGGAGAACTTCGCGAGCGCGCTGCGGCTCGAGGTCAAGCACCTCGGCGTCGACGTCGGCTCGGCCCACATGTCGTGGATCGACACCCCGCTCGTCCAGGACGCGAAGAAGGACCTCTCCGCATTCGCCGAGATGCTGGCCGGGCTGCCCGGACCGCTGAGCAAGACCACCACTGTCGACAAGTGCGTCAACGCCTTCGTCGCCGGTCTGGAGAAGCGCAAGCGTCGCGTCTACGTCCCCGGCTGGGTGGGCGCGCTGGGCTGGATGCGTGGCGTGATCACCTCGCCGGTGGGCGAGAAGGGCTCGCTCGACCAGGCGCCGCACATCATCCCCAAGATGGACGCCGAGGTCGCGGCGCTCGGCCGGTCAACCAGCGCCCGCAACATCGACAGCGGCGCGGTCGTCGAGTCCGGTCACTGACTCGGTTCGTTGCCGCGTCTCTGTATCACCAGGAGCACCGCCACACACGCCGCGATCGCGACGATCATGGGGACCGCGACCTTCGCCGCGACCTCCAGCGACGGCGAGACGAATGCGTAGTCGATGCTCCGCGGGCCCGGGTCGGCTGAACCGATCGTGGTGATGTCTATGAAAACCGCCCGGGGTGCGAACATCCACACCGCGGGCGCGGCCAGAGCGATCGCCAGCAATGCCGCAGCGGGCCGTGTTCCCCTCAGCAGGCCTGCCATGGAGAACGCCGTGGCGCCGGGTGCGACGAACAACGCCGCGCCTGAATAGACCTCGATGAATGGCGCGTCTATCAGCAGGTAGGTTGCCGCGCACACAGCGAGAACGGTGATACCGACGACGGGTCGACCGTGTCTCCACCCGAGTAGCGCTCCCGCGATGACGCCGACGACGACCAGTAGCAACCACCAGCGACTGTCCGGCACCCAGTTGGTCTCGCCTGAGCGCGAGATGGTCCAGGCGGCCGCGACCACCAGAAGCGCGCCACCTCTGGAGCCGACGATCACTGCGATGACGAGGATCAGGGCGACCTGACCGTAGGCGGGGTACCACTCGTCGACCATGGCCGCATCGGAGTGAACGGTTGCCGTGTACCACCAGGTGACCAGGACCGACATGATGGCCAGACCACATCCCGCCGCAAGGGTGAGACGCCCTGAGCGTGAAGCCGTGCCGGGTTCTGAGACCGGTTCCGATACGGGTGAGAGCGCCTGGCCCACAGCAGGATTGAGTACCGCGGCCAGCATGACCGACAGGAGCAGCAGCGCTGTCGTCACCGACTCGACGGAAATGGCGGACATGGGTCCGTTCCCGCCGGGATAGAGGATGAACGGGTCGGACAGCGGCTCGCGGAGAACGACCCCGATGACTGTGCCGACGGCCAGGGCCGCCGGTGCCCAGTCCAACCGCGGAGCAACGGCGAGCGACCACCCCGCCACGCCGCCGAGGATCACGCCGGCCAGGATCGACGTGACGTACCCGAGCAGGATCGAGTCGCCGGTGGTCCCCGCGAGCGTGGACACCAGGACGATCGTCGCGATCAGGGCCGTGAGGATGCGGGTCGTGCTGGAGAGGCGAAGCGATGCCATGAGCACCGCCACCGCGGCTCCCGCGGCTTGTACCGCGGGGGTGCTGTCGTAGAGCACGTGCCAGGACGGGGATTCGTTGTAGGTGCCGGTGGTGGCCGAGACCAGGGTCAGCGCCGCGGCCGCGCCGCTGGATGCACAGCCCAGGGCGAGCACCACCTGGCTCGAGCGTTTCAGCGAGGGTGTGATCATCGCGGTCCGATCTCTTGATCGGACGGAATCCGGCGGGTGATGACCCACGCGACGACGCCGGCCGCGATGAGGCTCAGGACCGAGGTCGCCACGGTGGTCTCGGTAGCGGATTGGAACCCGAAATGGTCGATGTCGGAGGGAGCGTCGGTGAGGGGTGTGTATGCGCTCCAGCCGAAGTCGGCTCCTCCGCGAAGAGCGCTCAGCGGAACGCATGCGGCCAACGCGGTGGCGATGACCGCGGGGTGCGTGAGCGCCGGTGACGACGACGGCTCCGACACACACACGGCCACCGTGTAGCTCGCCGCGATCGGTGCGACGAACAGTGCGCCCGCCGCCGCGAGCAGTACAGAGGAGTCGCCGTGCACCAGCTGGAACAGGACGACGACCACGAGAAGCGCGATCCCCGCGAGCGGCAGATCCCGACTGGACGCGGCCGCGGCCCCGAGGCCGATGAGAACAGCGACCACGACGGCGATCACCCCGCCGACATCGGATACATCTGCTGCCGCACCCGTCGCCACCAGGGCCACGGCGCCGACCCACGCCAACCCGGTCCGACCCGGCATGACGAGGGCAACGGCGAGCACGATGGCGATCGCCATACTGCCGAACACCCATCCGGGCGGCGAGATCCCGCCACCGGTGGACCTGGACTCGTTCAACCAGAAGCTCAGGAGAACGATCGCCACGGGGACACCGACGCCGGTGATGATGACCGTGGTGTCAGGCCGCCCGATGACCACCGATGTGGTTCCCCTGATCTTAGAGGCGTAGACCACGAGCGCGATCAACGCCACGACGGCGCCGACAAGGGTCGCGATTCTGGGGTTCGATTCCATCGCCACGAGAGTGCTGACGCCGTACTCGGCAGACCTGCGGTTCCCACTGAACCCACCGAACGACGACTGAACCGACTGTGCGAGTAGGAATCCGGCGACGACACCGGCTGCGAGACCGATCCGACCCGCACGACCACCGGTTGACGGGTCCGGCTGAGTCACCACCGCGAGTGACCCCAGCACCAGTCCGCCCGCGATCGCGGTCGGATACCCGATGCCCTGCTCGTTCGTCATCGTGAAGGCGAGAACCGCCAGCGCTGTCAACCCGACGGCAGCGCCGACGAGTGCAATCACGAGGCGGCGCAGCGAGACCGCGACCACCAGTGCCGCGAGTACGGCCGCGGCGGAAAATGCCGGGCTGCTGTCGAAGAAGCTGCCCCACCGCGAGCCGACGAAAGCGGAATCAAACACCTGGAACGTGGCGGGACCGAGGAGCGAGACGACGGCGACCGCCGCTCCGACCGCGGCAGCCACCACAGCCGACAGAGATCTCATGGCGTCACGATCTCACGTACGTACCCCAGTCGACCGTTTTACGAACTAATGAGATCGCGCGAAGCGCTCAGGCCACGGATTCGACGGGCTCCCGGGCGACGTTGGTGATGACCAGTCCGGCGAGCACGGCACCGACCACCATCAGGACGCCGACGTATCCCGCGACACCGACCCAGCCGAACGCCGAGAACGCGATACCCCCGAGGGCGCCGGCGACCGAACTGCCGAGGTAGTACCCGAAGAGGTACAGCGACGAGGCCTCGGCGCGGTGGTCGCTGGCGCGGGCGCCGACCCAGCTGCTCGCCACGGAGTGCGCACCGAAAAAGCCTGCGGTGAAGAAGAACACGCCGACGAGGGTGCTCGGGAGGAAGTCGGGCACGGTCACCACGAGTCCGACCGCCATCACGGCGATGGAGACACCGAGGACACGGCCCCGACCGTGACGGTCCGACATGCGCCCGGCGTAGGTGGAGGAGAAGGTCCCCGCCAGGTACATGAGGAACACCAGGCTGACGATGCTCTGCGGCAACGAGAACGGGGAGTCGAGCAGTCGGTAGGCGAGGAAGTTGTAGACCGTGACGAACCCGCCCATCAGCACGAACGCCAAACCGAACAGACACAGCATCGGGGTGTCACGCAGATGCCCGGACAGGTTCGACAGCGTCGTCCGGATGGTGACGCGTTGGGGTGCGAAGTTCTTCGACGCCGGGACCAGCTTGATGAACACCAGCGCGAACGCCAGCGAGACCAGGCACGCGATCTCCAGGGCCCATCGCCAGTCGACGACATCGGCGGCCAGACCCGGGACGAGTCGTCCGGTCAATCCACCGATCGTGGTGCCGGACACGTAGTAGCCCATGGCCTTTCCCAGCGACGGGCCATCGATCTCCTCGGCGAGGTACGCCATCGCGACGGCGGGGACACCGGCACACAGGATGCCGACGAGCGCACGCCCCCCGAGCAGTATCTCGATACTCGGCGACCACGGCAGCAACAGCCCGAGGACCGACGCGGCGATCGCGGAGATGACCATCACGCGGATGCGCCCGTAGCGCTCCGACAGCACGCTCGCCGGGATGATGGCCAACGCCAGCATGCCGGTCGTCAACGACACGGTGAGTGCGGACGTGGTGGGCGAGACCCCGAAGTGGTCGGAGAACACCGGCAGCATCGCCTGCACGTGATACATCGCCATGAAGGCGGCCATACCCGCCGCGAACAGCGCGATCGTCGCCTTACGGAACGGCACCGACCCCGCCTGGTGGCCGGTCGGCGCGAGGGCACCGTTCCCCGTGGCCTGGTACGTCGAAGCAGTTGCAGTCATCTCGCCCCTTTCCCTTGCAAACGATGCCACCCGCGGACTTAGATGTGAAATGAATGGTTTGTGCAATGTTTATGCGCTGATTGCATAACGGGGAGGGTCGATGCTGGGCGACACCGAATGGTTCGTGGACCTCGCGGAGTCCGAGAACGTCTCCGCGACCGCCCGCCGACTGCACATCTCCCAGCCGACGCTGTCGCGGATGCTCGCCCGACTCGAACGCGAACTGGGCACGCCGCTGTTCGACCGGCACGGCAAGCGCCTCGCGCTCAACGATCGCGGACGCATCTTCCTCACCCACGCACGGCGGGCGCGTGCCGAGCTCGAGGCCGCACGTCATGAGATCGCCGACCTCATCGACCCGGTGGAGGGGACCATCCACCTGTCGTTCCTGCACTCCTTCGGCATCCGCCTGGTCCCGGAGTTGATCGGCGACTTCCGCCGCGAGGCCCGGGTCGCGTTCACGTTGACCCAGGACGCGGCCGAGACGATCGTCGACCACGTGCGAGCGGGCGCCGCCGACCTCGCGATCGTCTCGCCTCGACCGGCGGGTACCGATGTGGTGTGGTCACCGCTGCTCCGACAACGCCTGGGCCTCGCCGTCCCGGGTGATCACCGACTCGCCGGCCGGTCCGAGGTGTCGCTGGGGGAGGTGTCCGAGGAGCCGTTCGTGTCGATGGCGCAGGGGTTCGGTATGCGTCGGATCCTCGAAGAGCTCTGTGCCGAAGCCGATTTCCGCCCCGACATCACCTTCGAGTCCAGTGAGCTCGGGACGGTGGCCGGACTTGTCGGCGCCGGACTGGGGGTCGCGGTGCTGCCCATCGAGGACGCGCCGCAGGTCCCGACGTCGGTGTCGGTGATCCCGCTGGCGGGCTCGCGGACGTGGCGCGAGATCGGCATCATCTGGCAACGCGACCGGCCCCTGTCGCCGGCCGCGGCGCGGTTCCGGGACTTCGTGGTCGCGCGCTCGCAGCGGGAGTGAGCTGCACGTGGGTACCGTTGAGGGCAACGCGATCAGTTGCAGTGACTCGAGGAGGTACGCGATGTCGGTGACCCTGGCCAAGGGTGGGAATGTCTCGTTGAGCAAGGAGGCGCCCGACCTCCGTGCGGTGAGCGTCGGACTCGGATGGGATGTCCGTTCCACCAACGGTGCGGACTTCGACCTCGACGCGAGCGTCCTCGCCGTCGGCACGAATCGGAAAGTGTTGTCGGACAACTACTTCGTCTTCTACAACAACCTGACCTCGCCCGACGGCGCGATCGTCCACACCGGTGACAACCTCACCGGCGAGGGTGAGGGAGACGACGAGTCGGTCAACGTCGACCTCAAGGCCGTCGACCCCGGGGTCGACTCGATGGTCTTCGCGGTGACCATCCACGACGCGGAGAACCTGGGCCAGAACTTCGGTCAGGTCATCAACGCGTTCATTCGCGTGGTCAACAGCGACGACGGCCGCGAGCTGGCGCGCTACGACCTGAGCGAGGACGCCTCGACCGAGACCGCGATGGTGTTCGGCGAGCTGTACCGGCGCAACGCTGAATGGAAGTTCCGAGCGGTCGGCCAGGGCTACGCCAGCGGGTTGGCCGGCATCGCCCGTGACTTCGGCGTAAACATCGGCTGAGGCGATGGATGTCTACCGCACCCCCGACGAGCGCTTCGCGAATCTGCCGGGCTGGGATCACGAGCCCCGCTACCTCGAGTCCGACGGCCTGCGTATCCATCACGTCGACGTGGGGTCCGGTGACCCGATCGTGTTGTTCCACGGCGAACCGACCTGGAGCTATCTGTACCGGAAGATGATCGGTCCGTTGGCCGCCGCAGGCAATCGCGTGATCGCCTACGACCACGCGGGTTTCGGGCGGTCCGACAAACCCACCGACCGCGACTGGTACACCTACGATCGGCACTCCGCCATCGCCGACGACGTGCTCGACCAGCTGCAGGTCACGCGCGCGACCGTGGTCGTACAGGACTGGGGCGGCCCGATCGGTCTGCGGTGGGCGGTCGAGCACGCCGATCTCGTCGACCGGATCGTCATCATGAACACGGGACTGTTCACCGGGCGGGTGAGCCGAGGATTCCTCGCCTGGCGCGACTTCGCCGAGAAGAACCCCGATCTGCCGGTCGGGACGATCGTGGGAGGGGGCACCGCGACCGACGTGCCCGCCGACGTCATCGCCGCCTACGACGCACCGTTCCCCACCGCAGAGTCGAAAGCCGGAGCCGCCCAGTTCCCGCTGATCGTCCCGGTCGACGAGTCCGCTGCGGGCGCCGCCGTGATGGCCCGTGTTGCCGACGAACTCTCACGGTGGGACAAGCCGGCGTTGCTGGCCTTCTCCGACAGCGACCCGGTCTTCCCGCACCCGCGCTCGGGACAGGCGTTCATCGACCTCATGCCGACGGTCGAGGACCAGGTGACCATCACCGGGGCCGCGCACTTCCTGCAGGAGGACCGCGGCGAGCAGATCGCCGACGAGATCATCGAATGGATGAGGTCGTGAACGATGGTCGGTCCCGATGAGATCACCGTGGGTACCTGGAACACCGAGTGGGCGCCGGGCAAGGGCATCCGGGCGACGATGGTTCGCGAGCGCCTGGCCGCCGCGAACGCGGATGTTCTCGTCGTCACCGAAGGACGACGCGACCTGCTCCCGGACGGCGGACACGTCGCCGATGGTGGCGACGACTGGGGCTATGGGCAGCAGCGTGACCGCCGCAAGGTGATCGCGTGGTCGAGGTGGCCACTCACCGGCATCGAGTACATCACCACAGGCGGGGGAGCCGGACGGGTGATCAGCGCATTAACCGCCGCACCGACCGGGCAGATACGCATTCTTGCCGTGTGCATTCCGTGGTCACGAGCCCATGTCAGCACCGGGAGGCGAGACGCCACGGCGTGGTCGGAACATCTCGACTGCCTCGATCAGCTCGAGGCGCTGAACGCACACTTCGACAGGAACGTCCCGACCGTTGTCGCAGGCGACTTCAATCAGCGTGTCCCCCGGGGAAAGCAGCCGGCTCATGTCGCCACCCGGCTCGCCGAAGTCCTCGACCCTTGGGTTGTCCATACCGCCGGCGACGTCGAGCACGGCCCCCTGATCGACCACATCGCGTCCGATCTGACCTGCACGGAAATGCGCACCTGGCCAGGTCATTCGGGTGATCACCGGCTCAGCGATCACTCCGGCGTCGTGTGTCGGCTGACGCCGTGATCACGCGGCGACAGAAGTCGTTCGATGCCCGTCGCGCCATTCCCACGCCGCGTAGAGCACTTCGAGGGTGTAGCCGAGATCGAGTCGTCCACCGCCGACGGGTTCGACCGAATCGGGTGCGATGTCGGCGTCTGGTCGCCAGTTCGCCGGCACCTGTGTGGCCGGGGCGACCTCGATCAGCGAGCCGTCGGTCCGATGAAACGAGAACCGCTGCACCCCGAGAGCACGGATCGAGAACTTCCCGTGGTGCAGCGCGCGGTGATGCGTCGAGCACAGCATGATGAGGTTGTCGGGATCGGTGGTGCCGCCGTCGCGCCAGAACCGGACGTGATGTGCATGCAGGTGGCGCGTCCGACCGCACCCCGGATGTCGACATCCACGATCGCGTTCGAACACCACCCGCAGCAGAGCACGCGTGGGCAGTCGTCGTTTGCGACCCATCTTGAGCGCGACACCTTTGCGGCCTTTCCTGTGGGTGACCCGCCGGGTCGAACCGCCGCATGAGGCCTCTGCGACCTCGGCGTCGGAAATGGCCGGTCCGGCATCGAGGTGTGACTGCGTGGCATCAGCGTCGGTGTCCGTCTCGCTGTGGATCACGACCTCCGCGCCGGGTGCGAACTCAGGCATCGCGATCACCGTCTGCGCGGTGTCGGCCATCGCGACGACCGCCTCGGCGATGTTCGACGGGACGTGACGCCACAGATCGACCGATCCGTTCGCGCTCCGCGGAGCGTTGTCACCGGAGGGGTCGTCGGAGCCAGGGAGAGGGAGGTCGGGATCGTCGGCGGAGCGGGTCCGTTCGTATTCGCTGCGCACCACGCCGGCGAGGAATCGCGCTCCGTCCACGGGCGCGAGACGCATCGTGACCGCCAGTGTCCCGTCGTCGTTCCACCGCCATTGCGCAGTCGATTCGACGTGACCGCTGCATGATTCGTCCTCGGTCCGGTCGATGTGCTTGATCGATCGGACGATCCGCTCGACCTGCGCCGCGGTCGCCGACAGCGCCACCGACACCAGCTCCTCCTCACGATCCGGGGTCGCCACCCGCGTCAGCGCACGCACCTTCGAGTACGACAGCCGGCCCTCGGTGAACGCTTCGTGCATCTGCGGCAGGTCATGCAGCGCGTGGGCGATGCGCAGATGATCCTGTGCCGCGCGCAGCGACAACCCGGTGCGCCACGACAACCAGTGGGCGCACGAATTGATGCCCTCCCCGGACCACACCCCGCGGGTGTCGAATTCACGGAGCAGATCGAGGAATCGGGCGGTCAGGGCCGCGATCTGACTTGCGTATCCCACGACGCGCTCGGTGAGAGCGTCATCCGACAGCGCGTCCGGACTCGCGTGATCGAAGATGTCGTTCGCATCGTCCCCGCGCTCCGCGGAGCGTTTCGATGCAATGGCTGTGACCGTCATGTTTTCCCCCGATGACATGCAGTTATGAACTGCAGCAATGATATCGAGGGCCTCTGACAATCCGAGTCGGCCGCGCTCCGCGGAGCGCGGCGAGACCGCCGGTGTCAGTCGGCGACGAGCCCGTTCCGGTAGGCGTAGGCGATGGCCTGCGCACGATCCCGCAGGGCCAGCTTGGCGAAGACGTTGTTGATGTGGGTCTTGACGGTTGACTCGCTGACGAACAACGTCGCCGCGATCTCGCGGTTGGTCGACCCATCGGCCATGTGCGTCAGCACCTCTCGCTCCCGGGTCGTCAACGAGTCGAGTCCCGGACCGCTCGCCGGGGTCGAGGGGTCGTCAGCCCCGGCACGCGCGCCGCGCAGGAGACGTTGCTGCACAGTGCGATCGAGCACCGATTGTCCGGCCGCTGCGGAACGGATGGCCGCGGCGAGCTCGTGGCGGTTGGCGTCCTTGGTCAGATAACCGCGCGCGCCGGCGTCGAGCGCGCGGAAGACCGACTCGTCGTCGTCGAACGTGGTGAGCACGATGACCGGCAGCTCGGGGTTGTCGCCCAGCAGCGTGCGCGTGGCGTCGGCGCCGTCCATCACGGGCATCCGCAGGTCGGTCAGGACCACATCGGGTCGGTGTTCCCGCACCGCGTCGACGAGCGCCGCGCCGTCGGGGGCGGTGGCGACGATCGAGAGGTCCGGCACCAGGTCGAGCATCGCCGCCAGGGCATCGCGAATGGTGGCCTGATCGTCGGCGATGACCACCCGGATCGGATCGGTGGTCACAGGTCGACCTCCACGTGGACGGTCCAGCCGCGACCGTCAGGTCCCACCGTGAGCCGTGCGCCCACCTCGGCCGCCCGTTCCCGCATCCCCGTCACACCGACACCGGCCCCGTCGTCGAACACCTGATCTCCCCTCGTCGTGTTGACCACCTCGATGGTCAGTAGATCAGCCCCGAACTCGACGGTCACCGAGGTGGGCGCGCCGGGCGCGTGCCTGCGGGCGTTGGTCAGCGCCTCACCGACGATGCGCTCGAGGTGCCCGCTGGTCTGGCTGTCGACGGCCCGCGGTCGGCCGGTCACCGTGACCGTCTCGGTGCTGCCCAACGACATCGCCTCGATGGTCGCGACGAGGTCGCGGCGTTCGTCGCGCAGCGCGTAGACGGCTTTGCGGGCCTCGACGAGTCCGTCGGTCACCAGGGTCTGGGCGACGGCCACCGCCTCCCGCCCTGCGTCGGCGCGACCGTCCTCGAGGAGTGCGTCGGCGAGGTTGAGCTGCATGTTCACCCCCGACAGTGAATGGGCGAGCACATCGTGGATCTCGCGGGCGACCCGCGCCCGCTCGGCGAGTACCTGCGCCCGGCTCTCCGACGCCACAGCGCGCTCGGTCTGCTCCACCTTCTCGTGGGCCAGGCGCATCGCGGCGGCGCGGTCCCGGCGGGTCATCCCGATCAACACGGCGAGCCCCACCAGCAGCGGCCAGTAGTAGAGCGCGCCGTCGAGACGAGCGAGCGTCGCCAGGAACGCGGTGACCGAGGTGACCGTGGCGATGACGACGGCGGGCACCGCGGGAAAGCGGAACCCGGCCGTGCCGGCGAGGATGGGGGCGAATGCGGTTGCGGGACTGTTGAGGTCGAACCCGAACAACAGACCGCACACCACCCCGCCGAACAGCGTGACGGCAAAGGAGATCCGGACGGGCACCCGGCCGAACGGCACCAGGCGCAGCATCATGGCCAGGGTCCCCAGGATCATGAGCGTCAACCCGTACAACCCGCGTCCGGTCACACCGAGTGGCGAGACGGCGAACCAGGCGTAGATCACGATCACCGCGTTGATCGCCGGCATGAGCCGCATCATCGTCGCATCGGTGATGCCCGCGCCCGTGTACCCGTCCGCGGGCACCGGCGGCGACAGGCGAGAGAGGTTCGGCGAGCGCATAGCTGACCACGATGCCACCGCGAGCGCCGTCTCGGCTCCACCCGGGGGTGGAGACATTTCTCCACCCGGCCTCCACTGCGGGGTCGATCCGCATCCGCGCTCGCCGCAGCAGAGTTGATCTCGAGCGACACACCGGTCGCACCGGCCCACCGGGACAACCCAAGGAGTAACGATGTCCGACCTCACGCAGGCAGTCGAGATCAGCGGCGGAATCTTCGCCCTCATGATGGCGACCCAGTACGGCACAAGACATTTCGGCTGGCACAAGATCGCGCTACCGGTCCTGGCCGTCTCGGGATTCGGCTACTCCTACCTCAAGGACGCGCCCACCGACCACAGCTCGGTGATGCTCTATCTCGTCGGCGCGGCGATCGGACTGGTCTTCGGGGTGCTCGCCTACGCGTCCACCGCGATGTGGGCCGACCGCACCACCGGCTCGATCATGACCCGCTGCGGCGCGGCCTTCGTCGCCGTCTGGCTCGTCGCCATGGTCGCGCGGATCGGGTTCGTCTGGGCCGTGTCCGACATCCCGGCGTTCCAGACCTGGGTCGGCGAACACATGATGTCGATGCACCTCACGACCGAGGCCATCGCGCCGTTCTTCGTGATCTGGGCGCTGACCATGGTGGCGGGCCGCCTGGCCGGTCTCGTCGCCCGGTCACGGGCGTTGCGCACGCAGTTCGACGCGACGCGGTCCGCCACGGTCTCGCCGGTCACCGCGCCGGTGATGACTCGAACTGCCGGGTGACAAAAGTTGCCGCAGCCCGCACCGCGCGTGCGGATTCGGGAGCGAACAGCGGGAACATCTGGAAGACGTGCGTCTGATCGGGCCAGATCTGCAGCTCGCTCCGACCGCCCGCGGCGGTGAGCCGGTGATGGATGTCGCGGGCGTCGTCGGCCATCACCTCGAGCGACCCGGCCTGGATGAGCGTCGTCGGCAGCGCCATGTCCGGTGTGACGGGGATGGTCAGCCGCGGATGGTCGTCGGCGACGTCGCCCAGATACATGCGGATGACGTTGGCCCCGAGCCGCGCATCGATCATCGGGTCGCGGTGGCCACCGTTCTGCCGGGCCATCGACAACCCGAAGGTCGGGTCGGACAGCGGCGAGAACAGCACCATCGCGCGGGGTTGGCCGATGCCGTGGGCATGGTTGTGGGCGAGCAGATCGAGCGCCATGTGCCCGCCGGCCGAGTCGCCGGCGACGACGATCTGGTTCGGCGAGTAGCCCTTGTCGAGCAACCACTGATATCCCGCGATGGCATCGTCGCCGGCCGCGGGGAATCGGTGCTCGGGCCCGAGGCGGTAGTCGAGGCTGAACGCGGGCAGACCGGTCAGCGTGGACAGGCGCGAGACGAGCCCGCGGTGGGTGCGGGGAGAGCAGACGACGAAACCGCTGCCGTGCAGGTAGTAGATGATCGTCCCGCCCGGTGTGACACCGCGACCGTGCACCCATTCGCCGCGCACGCCGTGCCGCTCGCGGACCCGAGAGACCGATGTTCCACGTGGAACCGGGCTGAACCGGATCATCGACTGGTTCACGATCGGGCGATACGCCCTGATCATCGCGGGTGAGGGTGCCGTGCGGGCATCGACCGAGCGCAGTCCGAAGCCGGAGCTCAGGGCAGGTATGGCCAGCCCGAGCGACGTGTTGAGGGTGCGGGATCGGCGCGATCCGCGGCTCGGGTGCCAGGGCATGTCGGCGTCCTCGCCGATCGGATCCCGGTCGGGCTCGGCCCCGCGGGCGGTGAAGACCATCGAACGAATTCCTCCTCGTCGCGCAGGACCGCGTTCGGTGGACCCGCGTTTCGACGGTAACGCCGCGCGTCCACGGGCGTGGGCGATCGGGGGATAGAAGTGAATCGAACGTCAGGTGTCATGACATCCGTCATGGGCGATGCGTGACATCTGATCCCGGTGACGGTGCCCGCGTGGGCGCACTGTCATGGGTATGAACATCCCACTCGCTCTCCGCGCCGAAGGGCTGACGAAGTCCTTCTCCGACCGACGGGGCGGCATCGTCCGCGCCGTCGACGGTGTCGACCTCGCCATCCGTCAGGGTGAGGTCGTCGCGTTCCTCGGCCCCAACGGGGCAGGCAAGACCACGACGCTCGACATGATCCTGGGCCTGAGCACACCGGACTCGGGTCGCGTCGAACTGTTCGGTCGCAGCCCGGCCGACGCCGTTGCCGCCGGGCGCATCTCGGCCGTCACGCAGACGGGGGGACTGCTCGACGACTTCACCGTCGGCGAGACGGTCGCCATCGTCGCCTCCACCTACGGCGGCTCGGTGGATCCCGCCGAGGTCATGGCCCGCGCAGACATCGCGGGTATCGCCGGGCGGAAGGTCTCCAAATGCTCTGGTGGGGAACGACAGCGGGTGAAGTTCGCGCTGGCGTTGCTGGGAGACCCCGACCTCATCGTCCTCGACGAGCCGACGGCGGGGATGGACGTCGAGTCCCGTCGGGGCTTCTGGGCCGCGATGCGCGACGACGCAGGCAACGGGCGCACCATCGTCTTCGCGACCCACTACCTCGAGGAGGCCGACGACTTCGCCGACCGCATCGTGATGATCGCCGGCGGACGGGTGGTCGCCGACGGCTCGACCGCACAGATCCGCGCCCGGGCATCGGGCCGTGTCGTCTCCGCCGCAGCCGACCCCGACCGGATCGACTGGATCGTCGCCAACGCCCCGAACGTCACCGCCACGGAGGTGCGCGGCGGGCGCGTCTACCTGACCAGCGAGGACTCCGACACCGTCGCGCGCTTCCTGTTCCACCACGACGCTGCCCACGATCTCGAGATCGTCGCCCACAACCTCGAGGACGCCTTCGTCGCCCTCACCTCGGCCACCCCGGAGAAGACCCGATGACCACCCTCGCCACCCCCACCGGAGCCCTGCGCGGTTTCTCGCCGACCTACGTGCGCATCGACGTACGCCGCGTCCTACGCAACCGCCGGGCCATGATCTTCACCCTCGCGATGCCGACGCTGCTCTACATCGTCTTCGGCGCCACGCAGAAGTACGGCTCGGACATGATCGGGCACGCCAACACCGCGGCCTACGTCATGGTGCACATGGCCGTCTACGGCTCGATACTCGCGACGACGACCAACGCCGCCTCGGTGGCACTCGAACAGCGGGACGGCTGGACGCGCACGCTGCGGCTGACGCCGTTGACGCCACTCGCCTACGTCGCGTCCAAGGCCATGGTCGCCATGACCGTCGCGGCGTTACCGCTGCTGCTGTTGTCGGTCGTCGGTGTGTTCACCGGGGCCCGCGCGCCCGTGCTGGTCTGGGTCGGGTCGATCCTGCTCGGCTGGCTGGGCTCGTCGGTGTTCGCCGCATTCGGCATGGCCATCGGCAGTGCCCTGAAGTCCGAGGCCGCGATGCAGGTCAGTGGCGGCGTACTGACGCTGCTGGCCTTCGGCGGCAACGTCTTCGTCCCGTTGCAGGGCGGCATGCTCACCTTCTCGATGTTCACCCCGATGTTCGGCATCAACTCGCTGGCCAACTACCCGATGACCGGCGGCGACACCGTCTACGGCGAGCACATCCCGCTGTGGGTGAGCATCGTCAACATCGGGGTGTGGGCGGCGATCTTCACCGCAGCCGCGATGTTCTTCTACCGTCGCAGCACCGAACGCCAGTGACGGGGCGAGTTCCGCCGCGGCCCCGCCTACAGTCGATCCGGTGAGAGTGCGTTCGCTGGGCCGAGACGACATCCGGTGGGCCTTCCCGGCCATCTGGCTGATCTTCCTCGCCTATCCCGTGATCGGCCTGCTCGACGCCGACGAGTCCGCCACCCGGACGGCGGTGGGGCTGGCGCTGATCGCGGCGTTCGGCGCGGTCTACGTGGTTGCCTGCGTGCACGTCATCCCGATGCAGCGCAGCAATCCTGATCCTCGGATCGCGCTGCGCTACTTCATCATTCTGGCGGTGATCGCGGCGGCGACGACACCGATGCTCGCCAACGGGTCGCTGTCCTTCGGGCCGTTCCTGATCGCCATCACCGTGTTCGGACTCTCCCGTCCGTTCGGGATCGTCGTCACCGCGGTCGTGATCGGGCTCGCACTGATCGGACCAGAGGTGATCGACGGGTGGGATTTCGACCCGGGAACGGTGATCGCATTGGTGGTGTCCGGGGGCGCGATGCTGGTGGCACGGAACCTGCAACTGCGCGAACGTGAGCGCGAAGCCGCCGAACAACGCAAACGCGAACTCGACGAGCAGCTCGCCGTCATCGCGGAGCGGGAACGGGTGGCGCGCGACGTCCACGACATCCTGGGCCATTCGCTGACCGTGATCACGCTGAAGTCCGAGCTGGCCGGGCGCCTCATCGACATCGACCCCGAGCGTGCGAAATCTGAACTGGCGGAGCTCCACTCGATGTCACGGCAGGCGTTGGCCGAGGTGCGGTCCACCGTCGGTGGTCTGCGCACACCGGATCTGCGGACCGAACTGGCCTCGGCGCGGACGGCCCTCACAGCAGCCGAGATCGAGGCCGATCTGCCCACCGACCTCGCCGACATCCCGCCTGCGCGCAGCGCACTGTTCGCGTGGGTCGTGCGCGAGTCGGTGACCAACGTGGTCCGTCACAGCGGTGCGCGTCGGTGCGCGGTCGACGTGGCCGACGGACACATCGAGGTCGTCGACGACGGGTGCGGCATCGACGAACACGCCTTCGGCAACGGTCTGCGCGGGCTCACCGAGCGGGTCGACGCGGCGGGCGGGGCGCTGAGCGTCCGGGCGACGGGGACGGGCACCGCGGTGCGGGTGACGCTCGGATGACCACCCCGATCCGGCTGCTGCTCGCCGACGACCAGGCGCTGGTCCGTGGCGCACTGGCGGCCCTGCTGGGGCTGGAGTCCGACCTCGTCGTGGTGGCGCAGGTCGGACGCGGTGACGAGGTCCTCGCCGCGGCCACCGCGTCGTCCGCCGATGTCTGTCTGCTCGACATCGAGATGCCCGGCGCGGACGGCATCGAGGTCGCGGGGATCCTGAAACAGGCGCGCCCACAGACACGATCGCTGATCGTCACCACCTTCGGACGTCCCGGTTACCTCCGCCGCGCGGTGGCGGCCGGAGCGTCCGGGTTCGTGGTCAAGGACACCCCGGCCGCCGAGCTCGCCGACGCCGTGCGCCGGGTGCACGCCGGACTCCGCGTCATCGATCCGACGCTGGCGACCGAGAGCCTCACCGCCGGCGACAGCCCGCTGACCGACCGCGAGCGAGAGGTGTTGCGCGCTGCGCTGTCCGGTGCGACGGTGGCCGCGATCGCCGGGCAGGTGCACCTGTCGGCCGGGACCGTGCGTAACTATCTGTCGAGCGCGATCGGCAAGACCGGCGCCAACACCCGCGCCGAGGCGGCGGCCACCGCGCAGCGCCGCGGATGGCTCTAGGCGCCCGACAGCGGCGACGAGAACGTGCAGGGCGCGATCGGCGCGGCCGGATCCAGAGCGTGCAGAACGTAACTCAGCGCGCGCCGGTCGTAGGTGATCGACAGATGGTCGGTGAAGTTGCGGTCGCAGGACTGCTGCAGATCGATGTTGGTCACGTTCGGGCCGCGCAGGAACGCCGAGGTGTACGGCGTGACCACCTCGTCGAAACGCGTCTCGATGACCGTGTATCGCACGCCGGGGACGGTGTCGCCGCCGGCGTTGAGCCGACGCAGGAAGTCCGATCCGATGAGCTGCTGCCGGATCGCGGTACCGAGCCCCAGGCGCAGCGCCTCGGGGACACCCGGGATCGCGGCGAGACCGAGGACGGTCGTCCCGTGGTTGGACGGGGCGAGCCCGATGAGCTGGTCGACCGAGGCGGCCCCACCCAGGTTGCGCAGGTAGTACCGCGGCATCATGCCGCCCTGCGAGTGACCGACGATGTCGACCTTCGCCGCACCCGTCGACGCCTTCACCCGGTCGACGAACCGGGCGAGCGTGGCGGCCGACTCCTCGATTGGACCGGTACCTCCGACCTTGCCCGCACCGGGGAACCCGAGATAGCTCGACCCGGGCTGTTGCCCGAAGTTGAAGGCGTAGACGCAGTACCCCGCGTTGCGGAGCAGCGGCGAGAGCGCCTGCCAGTCGATGGTCATGTTGAACAACGTCCCGTGGCTCAGGACGACCGGCTGCGGGTGCCGCGCCGTGGGTCGGCAGCTCCAGTCGTTGGCGCCCGGCGGTGAGCTGTCGGGTCGGTCGATCGCGACGGCGGTGGCCGCACCGAGCGAGTAGGTGACCGGTAGCGGCCGGGCCGATGCCGTGCCGGCGAGCCCGGTCAGGGCGAGGGCCGTGATCGCCACGGTCGCAATCAGTGTCAGCAGTGCGCGCATGGACGGCGCCTCTCTCTTTGCCCGTTGTCAACCGGGTCCATGGATCCTTTGCCCAACGTAAGACCGGGCCCGGGCCCGTGTCCGCGTTTTCGGTCGATCCGCATCGCCCCTACGATGTGCAGTGCACGGGCCGGGGTGGGGGCGTCGGCATGGAACTCACGGGGAAGGGCACTGCCTTGGCGTCCGTCTCCGCGCACCGCCCCCTGCAGGCCGTCATCGGCCCACGCGCCCGGGTGCGCTCGGTGTTCCAACCCATCGTCGAACTCGACACCGGTCGGGTCGTGGGGCACGAGGCACTCGCCCGGTTTCCCGACGTGCCCGACCTCGGGCCGCTCGAGGTGTTCGCACGCGCACGCGACGCCGGCGCGGTCGCCGACCTGGACTGGGAATGCCGCAGGGCCGCGTACCTGGGAGCCGGGACGGCCGGTCTGGGAGCGCCGCTGTACCTGTTCGTCAACGTCGAACCGAGCGTGCTGGGCACACCGCCACCGTGGCCCGTCGACCCCGACGAGGTCGCCGCGATCGTCAAAGCCATCCCGACCGTCGTCGAGCTGACCGAACGCTCCCTGTTCACCGACCCGCGGTCGGTCATCGCCGCCACGGACTGGGCCCGATCCCAGTCGTGCCTCGTGGCCCTCGACGACGTGGGCGCCAATCCCGACTCGGTGGCGATGCTGGCCATCGTGCGGCCCGACGTCATCAAGCTGGACCGCTCGATGCTCGCCGATCAGCACTCCGACGAACAGCTCAGAACGCTACGGGCGGTGTGGGATCACGTGGCCCTCACCGGTGCGCGGATCCTCTGCGAGGGGGTCGAGACCGAGCGTGATCTCGACCGAGCCCGCGGATGCGGCGCGAGCCTGGTCCAGGGCTACCACCTCGGCCGCCCGGGCGAGCTGGCGACGGTGGATCTCAGCGAGGCGGCGACCGGAGGTCGGATCAGGCTGGGCATCGACCCCGAACAGGTGCCGACCCCGCGAACCGACCCGACGACCCTGCTGGAGGGAAGCAGGGTCCGGGTGTCGCCGGTGAGCGAGATCGCCCGCATCGGAGCGGCCTTCGACGCGACGCGGTCGGGTCGGCGGGTCGGTGGATGCGTCCTGCTCTCGCTACACGATCCGGCGTTCTACACGTCCTGGTTGGCGCGTCGCTACGGCGAACTCGCGGCGACGAACTCGCTGGTCGGCATCATCGGGGTCGGCCAGGACCTGCCCGTGGGCGTGCGGAGTTCGCGGGTGGAGCCCATGCGCGACCACTTCGCCTACGTGAGCCTCGATCCCGACTTCGGCATGGCCGTGGTGGCCCGTGATCTCGGCGACGACGGGCCGATCGCCGAGCGGCGCCACGAGTGGGTGCTGACGTGGGACCACACCGAGGTGATCGAGGTGGCCCGCAACCTCCTCGGCCGCCTCACGCCGCTCCCGCACGACGGCCTCCCCGCCCAGGTGGCGCCCGACGACGAGCGCTCCGACCTCTCCGACCTCGCCGCCACGATGGTCCGGGTGGTCCCGGGGGTCGAGAGTGCCGGACTGGCCTTACGGACATCGAGCGGTCTGCGGACCCTCGCGGCCAGCGACCAGTACCCGTTCCTGCTCGACCTGCTCCAGCACCGGTACGCCGAGGGGCCGAGCATGGAAGGGACGCAACATGATCCGATCATCCACATCGACGAGTTCGAGTCCGACGGACGATGGATGTCGTTCCGGGCCGCGGCCAGCTACGCCGCGCCGATCGCATCGGTCCTGTCCTTCCGACTCTTCACCGGCCCGAGCGGAACCGGCTACCTGACGCTGTACTCGCCGCGCAACCGCGCTTTCGACGCCGCGTCGGTCGAGGCCGCCCACGCGCTCGCCGGGTACGCCGCCGGGGTCTGGACGCGCCTGCGGGCCGCTCCCGACGGAGATCGCGGTGACGTGGTCTCCGACCTCGGTCGCACGGGGCTGTCGGACCCCCTCGACGCCGCGGTGGCCGTCGTCACCGGACGGGACGATCTCTCGCCGCACGCGGCACTGCGCAGTATCGTGGAGACCTCGGCCTCCACCGGCTCATCGCTGCAGCAGACGGCGCAGCAGATGGCGCGTCGAACCTCGACCTCGTCCACGACGATTCCTGGCTCCGATTTCAGCTCAGCGGGACCGTCGTGAGAAAATTGTCCGATGATCTCGGATCGGGGAGACCCCTCGGCGGTTATCAACGGATGTCATGACCACAGGTGAGTGGATCCGCACATGTCAGCAACGGCGCTGACACTACAGCGCGATCACCAGCTGATCGGCGTGTACGCGCTGGTCAGAGCCGAATGAGGCAGTCCTAACTGGGGCTTGCGGCACGTCGGTGCCGTAATCTCAGCCGCAGTGAGGCATGTTCGCGTCAGCGCGATGTAAGGGCGATGAAAATGAAGCAGGCTCCCCGCCCGATAGGGCAGCGTTACCCGAGTCCACAGGGTCTCTACCACCCGGCCAACGAGCACGATTCGTGCGGCGTGGCCTTCGTGGTGGACATGCACGGACGGCGTAGTCGCGACATCGTCGACAAGGCCATCACCGCCCTGGTCAACCTCGAGCACCGTGGTGCCGCGGGCGCCGAGCCGAACACCGGTGACGGCGCCGGCATCATGATCCAGGTCCCGGACAGCTTCCTGCGTGCCGTCATCGACACCGAGCTGCCGCCCGAGGGGTCCTACGCCACCGGCATCGCCTTCCTGCCGCAGGGATCGACCGACGCCAAGACGGCGTGCGAGTCGGTCGAGAAGATCGTCGAGGCCGAGGGCCTGACGGTCATCGGCTGGCGCGACGTCCCGATCGACGACTCGTCGCTCGGTGCCCTCGCCCGCGACGCGATGCCCACCTTCCGCCAGTTGTTCATCACCGGCGCCTCCGGCGACGAACTCGAGCGTCGGTCGTTCGTCGTGCGCAAGCGCGTCGAGACCGAACTCGGCACCAAGGGTGCCGGGCAGGACGGCCCCGGTCGCGAGACCGTGTACTTCCCGAGCCTCTCGGGCCGCACGTTCGTCTACAAGGGCATGCTCACCACGCCGCAGCTGCGTGGGTTCTACCTCGACCTGCAGGACTCCCGGCTCGAGAGCGCGCTGGGTCTGGTCCACTCGCGCTTCTCCACCAACACCTTCCCGTCGTGGCCGCTGGCGCATCCGTTCCGTCGGATCGCGCACAACGGTGAGATCAACACCGTCACCGGCAACGAGAACTGGATGCGCGCCCGCGAGGCCCTCATCGACACCGCCGTCTTCGGCGCCGACACGTCCGAGAAGATCTTCCCCGTCTGTACCGAAGGCGCTTCGGACACAGCTCGTTTCGACGAGGTCCTCGAGCTGCTGCACCTGGGTGGACGGTCGTTGCCGCACGCCGTGCTGATGATGATCCCGGAGGCCTGGGAGCGTCACGAGAGCATGAAGCCCGAGCACCGGGCGTTCTACCAGTACCACTCCACGCTCATGGAGGCCTGGGACGGACCGGCGTCGGTGTGCTTCACCGACGGCACCGTCGTCGGTGCGGTCCTCGACCGTAACGGCTTGCGCCCCAGCCGGATCTGGGTCACCAAGGACGGACTGGTCGTCATGGCGTCGGAGGTCGGTGTCCTCGACATCGATCCCGCCGACGTCGTGCAGAAGCTGCGTCTGCAGCCGGGCCGCATGTTTTTGGTCGACACCGAGCAGGGTCGGATCGTCGATGACGCCGAGGTCAAGGACGAGCTCGCCTCGCTGCACCCGTACCAGCAGTGGCTCGACGAGGGTTTCCTCGCGCTCGACGACCTGCCGGATCGTCCGCACACCCACATGCCGCACGATCGGGTCCGCCTGCGCCAGCAGGTCTTCGGGTACACCACCGAGGAGCTGAACCTGCTCGTCACCCCGATGGCCAAGGCCGGCGCCGAGGCGATCGGGTCGATGGGCACCGACACCCCGATCGCGGTGCTCTCGCAGCGCTCGCGCACCCTGTTCGACTACTTCCAGCAGCGGTTCGCCCAGGTGACCAACCCTCCGCTGGACGCGATCCGCGAAGAGGTCGTCACCAGCATCGGCGTCACCATCGGCAAGGAGGGCGACCTCCTCAACCCGACCGCCGACTCCTGCCGTCAGATCGCGCTGGCCCAGCCGATCCTCGACAACGACGCGCTGGCGAAGCTCGTCCGCATCAACGACGACGGCAACTACCCCGACTTCCGCAGCGTGCAGATCCGTGGTCTGTACCCGGTCGCCGACGGCGGTGCCGGTCTGCGCGCGGCGCTCGACGACGTCCGCTCGCAGGTCTCCGCCGCGATCGCCGACGGGGTCCGCCTCATCGTGCTGTCCGACCGCGAGTCCGACGACACCCTCGCCCCGATCCCGTCGCTGCTGCTGACCTCGGCGGTGCACCACCACCTGGTGCGGGAGAAGACGCGCACCCAGGTCGGTCTGCTCGTCGAGGCGGGTGACGCCCGCGAGGTGCACCACATGGCGTGCCTGGTCGGCTTCGGTGCCGCCGCGATCAACCCGTACATGGCGCTCGAGTCGATCGAGGACATGGTCGAGCGCGGCGTGCTCGGCGACATCGACTTCGCCACCGCCCAGGCCAACTACGTCAAGGCCGCGGGCAAGGGCGTGCTCAAGGTGATGTCTAAGATGGGCATCTCGACCCTCGCGTCATACACCGGCGCACAGCTGTTCCAGGTCATCGGCATCTCGCAGGACACCGTCGACGAGTTCTTCACCGGACTGCAGAGCCACCTCGACGGCATCGGTCTCGACGAGATCGCCGCGGACGTCGCATCGCGGCACACCCTCGCCTTCCAGGCCCGCCCCGAGGAGCGCGCCCACCGCGAGCTCGAGGTCGGCGGCGAGTACCAGTGGCGCCGTGAGGGCGAGTACCACCTGTTCAACCCGGACACCGTGTTCAAGCTGCAGCACGCGACCCGCACCGGGCAGTACAAGGTGTTCAAGGAGTACACGAAGCTGATCGACGACCAGTCGACGCGGATGGCGTCGCTGCGTGGTCTGTTCGAGTTCAACTTCGGTGACCGCGACCCGATCCCGATCGACAAGGTCGAGCCGGCCACGGAGATCGTCAAGCGTTTCTCCACCGGCGCGATGAGCTTCGGCTCGATCTCCGCCGAGGCGCACGAGACCCTCGCGATCGCGATGAACCGTCTCGGTGGTCGTTCCAACTCCGGTGAGGGCGGCGAGAGCGTCGACCGTTTCGAGCCGGACGAGAACGGCGACTGGCGGCGCAGTGCGATCAAGCAGGTCGCGTCGGGACGTTTCGGCGTCACGTCGCACTACCTGACCAACTGCACCGACATCCAGATCAAGATGGCGCAGGGCGCGAAGCCCGGTGAGGGCGGCCAGCTCCCGCCGCACAAGGTCTACCCGTGGGTCGCCGAGGTCCGTGGCTCGACGCCCGGCGTCGGCCTGATCTCGCCGCCGCCGCACCACGACATCTACTCGATCGAGGATCTCGCGCAGCTGATCCACGACCTGAAGAACGCCAACCCGGCGGCCCGCATCCACGTGAAGCTGGTCTCCGAGGTCGGTGTCGGCACCGTCGCCGCGGGTGTGTCCAAGGCGCACGCCGACGTCGTGCTCATCTCCGGTCACGACGGCGGCACCGGTGCCACCCCGTTGACGTCGGAGAAGCACGCCGGCGCACCGTGGGAGCTCGGCCTCGCCGAGACCCAGCAGACGTTGCTGCTCAACGGACTCCGCGACCGCATCGTCGTGCAGGTCGACGGCCAGCTCAAGACCGGTCGCGATGTCGTCGTGGCCGCGCTGCTCGGCGGCGAGGAGTTCGGGTTCGCCACCGCGCCGCTGGTGGTGTCGGGCTGCATCATGATGCGCGTCTGCCACCTCGACACCTGCCCCGTCGGTGTCGCCACGCAGAACCCGCTGTTGCGTCAGCGGTTCACCGGCAAGCCGGAGTTCGTCGAGAACTTCTTCATGTTCATCGCCGAGGAGGTGCGGGAGTTGCTCGCGCGCCTGGGATTCCGCACCCTGCAGGAGGCGGTCGGCCAGGTCGCCGCCCTCGACACCGGCAAGGCGCTCGCGCACTGGAGCGGTGCGAAGGCGGGCAAGCTCGACCTCTCGCCGATCCTGGCCGAGGCGGACTCGCCGTTCATGAACCAGGACCTCTACTGCTCGGGCCGCCAGGATCACGCGCTGGACAAGGCGCTCGATCAGCAGCTCATCGCGCAGAGCCGGGCGGCCATCGACAAGGGCGAACGGGTGTCGTTCACGTCGGCGATCTCGAACGTCAACCGCACCGTCGGCACGATGCTCGGCCACGAGGTGACGAAGGTCTACGGGGCCACCGGCCTGCCCGAGGGCACGGTGATCATCGACTTCACCGGGTCGGCGGGCAACAGCTTCGGCGCGTTCCTGCCCAAGGGCATCACGCTGCGGCTCGAGGGCGACGCCAACGACTTCGTCGGCAAGGGCCTCTCCGGTGGCCGCATCGTGATCCGTCCGTCGCGCGTCGCACCCGAGGGGTTCGTCGCCGAGGAGAACATCATCGCGGGCAACGTGATCGGCTTCGGCGCCACCGGCGGGGAGATCCTGCTCCGCGGTGTGGTCGGCGAACGCTTCTGCGTCCGCAACTCCGGTGCGGTCGCGGTCGTCGAGGGCGTGGGCGACCACGGATGTGAGTACATGACCGGCGGTCGCGTCGTGGTGCTCGGTGACACCGGCCGCAACTTCGCGGCGGGCATGTCCGGCGGCATCGCGTTCGTCTACGACCCGTTCGGCAAGCTCCCCGACAACCTCAACACCGAGCTGGTCGATCCCGACGAGCTGGATTCCGACGATCTGGAATTCCTGCACGGGATCATCGACAAGCACGGCAACGAGACGGATTCACCTGTCGCCGCAGCCATCCTGGCCGACTGGGACAACACCAAGAACAAGTTCATCAAGGTCATGCCGCGCGACTTCAAGAAGGTGCTCGCGGCGATCGAGTCGGCAGAGCGCGACGGCCGGAACGTGGACGAGGCGATCATGGAGGCTGCACGTGGCTGATCAGCGAGGGTTTCTCAAGCACACCGAGCGGGAGCTGCCCAAGCGGCGACCGGTCGACCTGCGACTGCAGGACTGGCGTGAGGTCTACGAGGACTTCGACCGCACGGTCCTCCGTGAGCAGGCCAGCCGCTGCATGGACTGCGGGATCCCGTTCTGTCACATGGGGTGTCCGCTGGGCAACCTGATCCCGGAGTGGAACGACCTGGTCTACAAGGACCAGTGGGAGGACGGCATCGACCGTCTGCACGCGACGAACAACTTCCCGGAGTTCACCGGTCGGTTGTGCCCGGCCCCGTGTGAGGCGTCGTGTGTGCTGGGCATCAACCAGCCCGCCGTGACCATCAAGCAGGTCGAGGTCGAGCTCATCAACAACGCGTTCGACCAGGGCTGGGTCCGTCCCGTCCTGCCGACCGTGAAGACCGGCAAGTCCGTCGCCGTGGTCGGGTCCGGCCCGGCGGGTATGGCTGCGGCACAGCAGCTCACGCGGGCGGGCCATGACGTCACGGTGCTCGAGCGGGCCGACCGTATCGGTGGCCTGATGCGCTACGGCATCCCCGAGTTCAAGATGGAGAAGCGCCACATCGATCGGCGGATGGAGCAGATGGAGGCCGAGGGCACGGTGTTCACCACCGGCGTCAACGTCGGTGTCGACATCACCGTCGAGCAGCTGCGCGCCGACTACGACGCGGTGGTGTTGGCCAACGGCGCCACCAACTGGCGTGACCTGCCCATCCCGGGCCGTGAGTTCGAGGGCATCTACCAGGCCATGGAGTTCCTGCCGTGGGCCAACCGGGTGCAGCTCGGCGACGACGTCACCGACGCCGACGGTCAGCCGCCCATCACCGCCAAGGGCAAGAAGGTCGTCATCATCGGCGGCGGTGACACCGGTGCGGACTGCCTCGGTACGTCGCTGCGGCAGGGTGCCGAGATCGTGCACCAGTTCGAGATCATGCCCCGCCCGCCGGAGGAGCGTGCCGAGGCCACTCCGTGGCCGACGTACCCGCTGATGTTCCGTGTCTCCTCGGCCCACGAGGAGGGCGGTGAGCGCGTGTTCTCGGTCAACACCGAGAAGTTCGTCGGCGCCGACGGGAAGGTCACCGGACTCTCGGCCCACGAGGTCGTCATGAGCGGTGGCAAGTTCGAGAAGGTCGAGGACTCGGACTTCGAGCTCGAGTGCGATCTGGTGCTGCTGGCCATGGGCTTCGTGGGACCCGAGCGCGAGGACTTCCTCGACAAGCTGGGCGTGGACTACAACGAGCGCGGCAACGTGGTGCGCGACGACAACTTCGCGACCACCGTCCCCGGCGTGTTCGTCGCCGGTGACGCCGGCCGCGGACAGTCGCTCATCGTGTGGGCCATCGCCGAGGGCCGATCTGCGGCCGCCGGTGCGGACAAGTACCTCACCGAGCAGACGTTCCTCCCCGCGCCCATTCACCCGACCATGGCGCCGCAGCGTTGAGCTGACGCACAGGCACGAGCACAACAGAAAGCCACCGACAGCAACGCTGTCGGTGGCTTTCTCTATTGCAGCCGGCGCGTTCGACTATGGGACGGTCAAGTAGGAAACGGCGAGTGCGCCCTGCAGCACGCGCACGGGAGAGTTCGACGCGTACGAGGCAACCCCGACTTCGGCAAGGCCGGACCCTGTACGAAGGTCGCGGGTGATCTTCTGTCCGGGCTTCGAACCGAACGCCGCCGGAATGAAGGTCTCACGGTACAACGACGCGGGACTGATCTGCGTTGCGATGAACAACACTCGGCAGGTCGGATTCTTCTTCCATCCGCTGCCGTTACCGGTGAATCCGTTCGAGGTCAGGGTCAACCGAGCGATCCCTCGCTTGGGAGACGTGAAGCGGTAGTTGACCGTGCCGCGGCAGAAGTCGTGGTCGCCGAAGGTGCCGAAGTTGTTCCCGTAGAGCGCAATCCCAGGAATCGGCTTTTCCCGCGGTGCGGCCGCAGCTGGTGCAGCGGTGGCGATTCCGCCGGTGACGACGGCAGCGGTCACCGCTGCCGCCGCGACAAGTGAACGAAAGTACGTGCGCATGAACATCTCCCCGATTCGGTTGGCAAGTCGGGTAGACCGTACTGTACGGATGTTACGCCAGGCGAATGAGGGTGCCGTTCACGTCGTCGCGGGTAGCTGCACCGCCAGGAGCTTGCCGTCGCGGGCGACCTTCCGGGCGTGCTCGTCGAAGTCGGGTGCCGCACAGACGAAGAGGGTGCGCCCGTCCTCGCCGCCGAGGCCACAGGCGAAGACGCCGCTGTCGAAGTCGAGTTGGTCGACCACGCCCTGGCCGGCCACCACATGGGCGATGCGGCCACCGAGCGCGTCGGCGACCCACAGTGATCCGTCGGTGTCGATGGCGCAGCCGTCCGGTGCCAGGCTGAGTCCGCCGATGGCCGTCTCGATGCTGGACATGTCGGGGATGTCGCCGAACGTCGCCCAGTCGCGACGCTCACCGAGACCGCCGTCGGCGTCGATCGAGAACACGCTGATCCGGTTGGCGACCGTCTCGTCGACCAGCAGTTCGCCGTCCGGCGTCAGCGCCATGCCGTTCGGGAACCAGAGGTCGGTGGCGACGACCCGCGACGACCCGTCCGGGTCCACGAGGATCAGTGTCGCCGTGGCCGGGGTGCCCCCGTTCATCAGGTCGAAGCCGAAGTTGCCGACGTAGGCGCGTCCGTCGGCGTCGACGAGCATGTCGTTGAGGTGGGCCGACACGTGTTCGGAGAGATCGGCGTGGACCACCAGCGTCCCGTCGACCTCCCGACGCAGAATGGTGTGGTCGCGCATCGACACCACCAGCAGTCGACCGTCGGGCAGCCAGCCGAGCCCCGACGGCTGTTGCGGGACGGTGGCTTCCACGCGGACATCGGAGCCGTCGGGCAACGCCGAGAGCACCTCGAAGGTGTAGAAGTCCGACACCCACACCCGGCCGTCGTGCCACCGTGGGCATTCGAAGTAGGTGTAACCGTCGAGAACGACCGTGGCGTCAGGTTTCATCTCCCGATCGAAACACAGTGAGCCGCCCTCGCGAGGGGCTTCGGCCGCACGATCACGACCCTGTCCCGCGCGATCGGAACCGCCGAACGGGGTGTGTCGTACGGCGGTCCAGGCAAGTCACACCTGTAACGTGCGTCACACGGACCCCAACCGAACACAGGATGTGATCGCACCGTGAAGCTGACGAACGTGAGACCGAACAGCCATCGTCGAACACGGGTCTTCGGACCGATCGGTGGGGGAGTGATCGCCCGGCACCGGCTCGCGCGCCTGTGGCCGGAGGACGGCGAGCGCATGGCGACCGCCGCCGAGCTGCGTGCTCTGAACCTCTAGATCCCCTTCTCAGGCGCCGGGGTCGAGAAGCCCCGCGCGCCGGGCGAGTCGAGTGATCATCAGACCCATCGCGGCCGGGTGCTGCGTCACCACGAAGTGGTTCGCGGGACTGATCTCCTCGAACACGCCGCCGAGCATCTCGGCGAATTTCTCCTGACGCCACCGCCAGAACCGCCGCCACCCGCCGGCCTCGGCGAGGGCCGCCACCACCGTGACCGCGGCGTCGACGGCCGGCCGCTCCCGGCGCAACACGACGAGGTCGGCATTGACCGACGGGAACGCGGCGTTCTCCACCAGCGTCGCCCGCAGCATCGTGGTCGTGGTGAACACCGCCCGCGTCCAGAACTGCTGCACCGCGGTGAAACCGCCCGGGGGAGTGGGCAGCACCGAGTCGTGTACCGCGGGTCCCATCAACTGTGGGAGCCGCAACGCGTCGACCACCCGGACCGCGCGGTGGCAGTTGCGGACCCGGAACGCCGTGGGCAGGATCCGCCACGGGAACATCACGAACGTCCCGTCGATCATCATCACTGCGGCGGTGCGCTCGGGCCGGTCACGCGCGAACGCCTCGGCGTAGAGCGACGACAACGAATGGGCGGCGATCAGTACGGGGTCGGCGATGCCGACCGAGTCGAGAACCCCGGCCATGCGGTCGATCTCGTCGCGCAGCGTCGGGAACCGGTCGCGGGGCAGCGACTCGCTGGCCCCGTATCCGGGACGGTCGTACCGGATGACGGTGAACCGACCGACCAGTTCGTCGGTGAGCTGGTCGAGGTCGAACCAGTTGCTGCCCAGGGCCGCGAGCAGCAGCACCGGCGGCCCCGAACCCTGGACCACGACATGGGTCGTCAACCCGTCGATCTCGACGAGTCGGCCGGGCAGCGTGGTGGGATCGGTGAGTGCCTCGCGACGACTCATCGGGGTTTGGCCAGCGGGAACGCGACGCTCTCGCGGATGGACTGACCGGTGATCAGCATGATGACGCGATCGACCCCGATACCGAGACCGCCGGTCGGCGGCATCGCGTACTCCAGTGCGGTGAGGAAGTCCTCGTCGAGTTCCATCGCCTCGGCGTCGCCACCGGCCGCCCGCTCGGATTGCGCGGTGAGCCGGGCTCGCTGCTCGACCGGATCGGTGAGTTCGCTGTAGGCGGTGCCCAATTCGACACCCCAGGCGACGAGATCCCAGCGCTGCGCGAGCCCGGGGGTGTCGGGGTCCGACCGCGTCAGCGGCGACACCGACGTCGGGAAGTCCTTGTAGAACGTCGGCATGGTGGTCCGATCCTCGACGAGGTGCTCATAGAGCTCGAGCACGATCTGGCCGGCATCCCATTCCGGTCGATGGACGATCGCCAGCCTGTCACAGATGGCGTGCAGCTGCTCGATCCCGGTGGAGGGGTCGATCGTCTCGCCCGCCGCCGCCGACACCGCGTCGTGGACGGTGGTGACGGGCCATTCGCCGGAGATGTCGACCGGCACCGGTCCGTCGGGGCCGGGACGCATGACGACCGGGCTGCCGTGCGCCGCGGTCGCGGCGTTCTGGATCAGCTCGCGGGTCAGGTGCAGCATCGTGTCGTAGTCGCCGTGCGCCTGGTAGGCCTCGAGGCTGGTGAACTCGGGGTTGTGGCTGAAGTCGACGCCCTCGTTGCGGAAGTTCCGCCCGATCTCGAACACCCGCTCGACCCCGCCCACGCACAACCGCTTGAGGTACAGCTCGGGCGCGATCCGCAGGTAGAGATCGAGGTCGTAGGCGTTGATGTGGGTGCGGAACGGCTCGGCGTTGGCGCCGCCGTGGATCCGCTGCAGGATCGGCGTCTCCACCTCGAGGAAGCCGCGCTCGGCGAGGAAGTCGCGCATGGACTTGACCGCCAGACTGCGGACACGCAGCCGGTCCCCGGCGCGCGGATCGATCGCGAGGTCGACGTAGCGCTGGCGGACCCGTGCCTCCGGGTCGGTGAGCCCACTCCACTTGTCGGGCAACGGGTGCAGGCACTTGCCGATCATCGTCCAGTCCGACGCCAGCACCGACCACTCGCCGCTACGACTGCGGCCCATCGTGCCGGTGATCTCGACCAGGTCGCCCAGGTCCACGGTGCGCGCGAAATCGGCTGTTCCAGAGGCGTTCTGGTCGGCGACGAGCGCGGCATCGAGCACCACCTGGGCCGAGCCGGTCCAGTCGCGCACGTCGGCGAACACGACCTTGCCGAAGTCGCGCAGTCGCAGCACCCGCCCAGCGATCCGGACGTCGGCGCCCTGCGTCTCGGTCAACGCGTCGGCGACCGCATGCGACGGTGCCCGCGCGGGCGGATAGGCCTCGATCCCCGCCGCCGACATCGCCGCCAACTTGTCGAGTCGGACCCGGACCTGCTCGGGCCGACGCAGGCCCTCGGACCGCGTCAGGGCGTCCTCGGCGATCTCGGCGACGACGGTGTCGGCGTCGAGTCCGCCCGGGATGGCGCACTGCGTACCGACGTGCGCGCGGGTGTCGCGGCGGAACTGCGGGAGAGTGACGAACCCCTCGGTCACGATCGCGGCGATCCCCGCGCGCAGGATCAGTCGCGCGTCCTCACAGCACAGGAACCGTGGGGTCCACGTCGGCAGGTACTTGTCGTTGGATCGGTACAGCGACTCCATCTGCACGAACCGCGACGCGAAGGTGAGGACGCCGTGGGCGCCCTTCATCACCGGTCCGGCGCCGATCTTCTCCCCGTAGGCGAACACCTCCCGGAAGGCGGCGAAGTTCAACGAGATCCGGGTGATGTTGAAGTTCGTCGCGTTGCCTGCCAGTTCGGTGACCATGGTCTCGACGATCCCGTTGATCGAATCGCGGTCGCGGCGCATCAGATCCAGGGACACCCCGGTGCGGCCCCACGGCACGAACGACAGCATCCCCACGATCTTCTCGCCGTCGGTGCCCGCGTCCGCGATCGCCTCCACGAGCAGGCAGTCGTCGTCG
This sequence comes from Williamsia maris, assembly GCF_024171815.1. Classification (GTDB taxonomy): domain Bacteria; phylum Actinomycetota; class Actinomycetes; order Mycobacteriales; family Mycobacteriaceae; genus Williamsia_A; species Williamsia_A maris. Next base: position 668,364 of record NZ_JAMTCJ010000002.1, read on the forward strand.
AGGCGATCACCGAGACGGCTCAACGCCATCGCGAACCCGCGTTCCTCGTCGGTGTCGCGCCAGGCGTCGGCACGCGCGATCACCCCGGTCATCTCGGCGTCGGAGAGATCGCCGTGGCGACGTATCCGCACGGTGATGCCGGCGCGCAGGCATCGGGTGACGGCCTGGCGGACGCCGCGCATGTTCGGCCCGGCGAGGCTGTAGGAACGGGTGTCGACGATGGCCTCGTCGCCGATGTTGAGCGCGGTCATCCCGGCCGCGGCGAACGCGGTGGCGCCGCGCTCACTCGCCCCCATCGCCGCGGGATGCCAGCCGTACCGCTCGCACAGCGTGAGGAACTCGGCGATCGCGTCCGGCCAGTGTCGGGGGTCGCCGATGGGGTCGCCGCTGGCCAGGCAGACGCCCACCTCGACGCGATAGGTGATGGCGGCGTGCGCATTCGGGGCGAAGACGACCGCCTTGTCGCGCCGGGTGGAGAAGTACGCCAACGAGTCGTCGTCGTTGTAGGCCTCGATGAGGGCACGGATGAGTCGTTCGTCCGCGGGGGTGAGCAGGCCCGCGAGGCGCTGTGAACGGAACAGCACGATCGCGGCGAGGATCAACGCGAGCGCGCCCAGCAGACCGAGCAGCGAGTTGATGACGGTGTACGTGTGGTTGCCGTCGAACGTCCCCTTGTCCACCGAGGAGAACGTCACCACCCGGTTGAACGAGTAGGCGAGTCGCTGATCGGAGGTGAGACTGCGGGGGAACGCCTCGACGAGACCCCAACCGACCGCGGTGGCGGCCAGCAGTCCGCCCGCGAGCACCGCCAGCGCCTTGAGCAGCGCACCCCGGCGCACGCGTGTGTAGAACTGCCGGTAGGTGATCGCCAGGAACACCAACACGGCTGCGTCGAGACACAATCCGATGACCAGGCTGACGCGTCCGGCCATGGTGACGTCGTACTCGCGACCGATCTCCGGGACCAGCAACAACGCGTTGGTGCCCGCGAAGAGCAGCAGGTACAGCGCCGTCAGCCACCACGCGACGCGTTTGCGCGCCGAGAGTGCCACGGCCAGCAGTGCCAACACGAACGCCCAGGCGAAGCTGGTGTCCGGCGCGGAGATGACATAGCGGTCCACCCAGTCGCGCGGGACGGCGATCACGTGGCGGAAGGTCACCGAGACGCTGCTGACGAGCGAGATGGCCGCCAGCGTCCCCACCACGAGGCCGGCGTGATGAGGTGCCCGGCCGCCGATCCCGCGCGGCGTGCGGATGCGGTCGAGCAGCCGCACCGACCGTTCCACCGAGTCACGGCGGGTGCCGGGCGAGTCGTCGGCGGACGTGGTCGACCTGGTCGGGATGAGCGAGGTGAGTCCGGCCATGGTAGTAGACAGTAGTGACCACCTGCGGCCGTCACGACCACAACGCCGACGCGGGGGTCCCCACACGGAGGAAGAAGGTCGGACGATGAGTGCGGTACCCGGGGTCCCGATCCGAGACGACACGATCCGGCTCGGCCAGTTCCTGAAGTTGGCCAACCTCATCGAGAGCGGGGCCGAGGCGAAGCTCGTCATCGCCGACGGCGAGGTGAGTGTCAACGGCGAGACCGAGATCCGGCGCGGTCGCCAGCTCGTGGTCGGCGACGTCGTCGAGATCGGTGGGATGGTCGCGCGGGTCGGAGACGACCGACCCTAAGCTGGCGCACATGAGTGATCTCACCTTCACGGCAACCGCAGACCTGGTCGACGAGATCGGCGAGGACGTTCGCAGCTGTGACACCCAGTTCCGACAGTTCGGCGGCCGACGAGAGTTCGTCGGGCCCGTCCGCACGGTCCGCTGCCATCAGGACAATGCCCTGCTCAAGAAGGTGCTGGGCACCCCGGGTGACGGCGCGGTCCTGGTGATCGACGGCGGGGGTTCCCTGCACACCGCCCTGGTGGGCGACCTGATCGCCGAACTCGGCCGTAGCAACGGCTGGGCCGGGATCATCGCGCACGGGGCGATCCGCGACTCGGCGGTGATCGGCACGATGGACATCGGCGTCAAGGCGCTGGGCACCAACCCGCGCAAGTCCACCAAGACCGGGGCGGGCGAGGCGGACGTCGACATCGCATTCGGTGGCGTGACGTTCCGGGTGGGCGACATCGTCCACAGCGACGACGACGGCATCGTGGTGACGACCGCGTCCTGACCGACCACGGGCCGGTGGGGACCGTGGATGCCCCCGCTTATACTTCTTGAAACAACCGCGTGTCAGATCGGCACGCCTGCCCGAGGAGGGTTCTCCATGGCGAAGCCGACCACAGCAACGTTCGAACGACTCGCGCGTCTGGTCGCGATCGACGATGCCGACGCACGACCCACCCGCCCGGTCCTCGAGGCCTTCTCGGGCACCGAGATGACGACCATCCCGATCGGTACCGCCGACGACCTGCACGTCGCCGTGCAGCGTGCCCGGGCGGCGCAGACCCGCTGGGCCGCGCTGGCGCCGAAGGAGCGGGCGAACGTCCTCGTGCGCTTCGCCGCGCTCGTCTTCTCCCACCGTGACGAGCTCATGGACATGGCGCAGGCGGAGACCGGCAAGGCCCGCGCGTACGCGCAGGAAGAGGTCCTCGACGTCGCGCTGACCGCCCGCCACTACGCCAAGGTCGGACCGAAGGTGTTGTCGGCCAAGCGAGTCAAGGGCATGATCCCCGGCGCGACCGACGTTCGGGTGCGCTATCAGCCCAAGGGTGTCGTCGGCATCATCTCGCCGTGGAACTACCCGGTGACCCTGGCGGCGTCGGACGCCGTCGCCGCGCTGATGGCAGGCAACGCCGTCGTCATCAAGCCGGACAGCCAGACCCCGTACTGCGCGCTCGCGGTCGCCGAGCTGCTGTACGCCGCCGGTCTCGAGCCGGAGCTGTTCGCCGTCGTCCCCGGGCCGGGCTCGGTTGTGGGACAGGCGATCGCCGAGACCGCCGACTACCTGATGTTCACCGGGTCCTCGCAGACCGGTGCGACGCTGGCCGAGCAGGCCGGACGCCGACTGATCGGCTTCTCCGCCGAGCTCGGTGGCAAGAACCCGATGATCGTCACCGAGGGCGCCGACATCGATCGTGCCGTGGAGGGCGCCGCGCGTGCCTGCTACTCGAACTCGGGTCAGCTGTGCATCGCGATCGAGCGTCTCTACGTCGAGAAGCCGGTCGCCGACGAGTTCTCCCGCAAGTTCGCCGCCAAGGTCTCGGCCATGAAGGTGGCCCCCGCCTACGACTTCGGTTCCGACATGGGCTCGCTCGCCTCGGCCGCACAGGTCGACGTCATCGACGAGCACGTCACCGACGCCACCTCGAAGGGCGCCACCGTCCTCGCGGGCGGCACGAAGCTCGCCGAGCTCGGACCGTTCTTCTATGCCCCGACCGTGCTGTCCGGCGTCAACGAGCACATGACCTGCTTCGCCACCGAGACCTTCGGTCCGTTGGTGTCGATCTACGAGGTGGACTCGGTCGACGAGGCCATCAAGCTCGCCAACGACACCGACTACGGCCTCAACGCCAGCGTGTTCGCCGGTGACAGCGCGCAGGCCCGCGAGATCGGTGCGCAGCTGCGTGTCGGCACGGTCAACATCAACGAGGGCTACGCGGCCGCATGGGGATCGACCGCGGCGCCGATGGGCGGCATGGGCATCTCCGGTGTCGGCCGTCGCCACGGCAACGAGGGCATCCTCAAGTACACCGAGCCGCAGACCATCGCGACCCAGCGGGTCATCGGCATCGACGGGATCCGCGGTGTGCCGCGCAAGGTGTTCCTCAAGCTCGTCCCGACGTCGATGAAGGCGCTGCGCTTCCTGCCCGGACGCTAGGCGCCGCCGGGTCGGTTCCCGGCGTCCCCCGATCGACCGAATTCGTGCCTCGAAGGGCCGAATAGTACGAATGAACGATGGTTGACCTCCGCTGGTCGTCGATAGCGTGCGTACGCATCAGTCGATGACCAACGGAGGAAATGTTATGGGAAACAAACGATTTCAGCGTGTCGGGGTGGGCGTGGTCGGACTGGCTCTGGCGGCCACGGCGATGACGGGGACGGGCGCGATCGCCGGTGCGGCACCGGTGCCGGGGACCGGGAGCTCGTCGGGCAGCAGCGAGGGCGACGTCCTCGATCTGCTGAACACCGGCAGTGCCATCCTCAAGGGTGAGGGCCCGTCGGGACCGCCCGCGGTCCAGCGGTGCAACGAGTCGACCAAGTCGGGTAACGACGGCGTGACCGAGACGATCCACCAGCTCGGCAAGGCCGGTCCCACCGCGTTCGTGCTGGCCTATGACACCCAGACCGTCCCCGATCGGATCGAGGTCTTCTACCAGGGTGGGCGAGTTGCCGACACCGGATTCGTGGGCGATGCCAACGCATCCGGGCAGGGGACCGGTTCGGTCACCGTTCGGCTGCCCCGTGGGGTGGCGACCTCGGTCCTGGTACGCGTCACCGGTGGCACCGACACCGTGTGGGGTTACACCGTCAGTTGCCCCGCGTAGTCAGTCCCGATGCCGCCGGCGGCGTCGCACGATCAGCACGGAGAGTCCGAGTCCGACGCCGGCCACGACGTAGGGCACCGGGTTGATCGGGTCGGGATCCGACAACGCCGTGGGTGCCGTGCGTCGGAGCTGCGTGAACTTCGCGTGCGCGGTGGGCACCTCGGGGACGGCGGCGAGCGACGCCCGGGCCTGCGGCGCGGGTTCCGGGACGGACTTCTGCGGCGGCGACTTCGGTGGTGCCGACGAGGCGGCCTTCTTCGCGTTCGACCGCTGGCCCGGGCCGCTGGTGCCCTTCTTCGGGGCGGCCTTCTTGGCCGGGACCTTCTTGGCCGCCGCCGCCGTCTTCTTGGCCGGAGCTCGCTTGGCGGGCGTCTTCTTCGCGGGCGGGGTGCCGGAGCCGGCGTCCGGATCGGTCATCGCTTCGGAGCTCCTCTGCGTTCGTCTGCGCGTGCGCGGTTCGAGAAGTCATCATGCCTGGCTCGGCGACGTTTGTCGTCGGACCCGGGCGAAGCGGACCGACACACAGGTGACCGGCACGGTGCGTCGCGCACACCGTGCCGGTCCCCTCTCAGCTGCGCGCGCGCCGCCGTAGTGCGAACACGCCACCGACGGCGACGATCACGACCACGGCGCCGACGATGAACGGCCACGCCGGGGTGCCGTCGTCGTCATCGGACGACGCGGTCGCCGACGGTCCCGGTGTCCCGGTGCCTGCCGCCGACAGGGTGAACTCGACCTGCCCGCGCACCGGGTGGCCGTCGGCCGAGGTGACGCGGTAGTTCACCCGGTAGACCCCGGCGGGTCCCAACGACCGCAGTGCGACGCTGATCTTCGCGCCGACGACGCTCGCGTCGCCCTGCTGCCAGAAGTTGCCGTCCGGTCCCACCACGTTGAGCACGTCGTAGGAGTCCTGCAGCGCCTCGTTGAAGGTCAGCGTGACGGTGCCGGGTCCGGTCGCCACCGTCGACCCGTTGGCCGGGTCCGACGACTCGAGGACCGAGTGTGCCGACGCCATCGGGGCGCCGAGGAACGACAGCCCGACGAGCAGCAGCACCGTGGCCACGAACGTCGACGCGGTGCGCAGTCCTGCTGCGCCCCGATTCGACGTCATGGCTTCCGCCGGATGGCGATGCCCGCCGCCGCGATGCCGAGGACACCGACGACGAGGCCGGCGCCACCGAGCCACCGAGCGGTGGTGTCGGAGGTGTCCGACGACGCGGTCGTCGCCGTCGAGTCGCCGTCTTCGTCGTCGGTGGCGGCGGCGAGCTCGATCTCCGGTGCCGGATGATCCGGCTCGGAGCCATCGGCGTTGGGCGGCTGGTTCCAGTCCACCGTCTCGCCGTCGGCGTACTTCTGGACGGCCGGGAACTTCACCGACTCCTCCTTGGGCAGCGGGCCCGCGCTGAGGACGAACTGACCGAACTCGCCGACCGCGATACCGGGTGAGCCGGGGGTCGCGGTCCAGGTGACCGAGGTGGCCTCCGCGGTGGTCGCGTCCTTGGTGACGACGGCCCGCCACCCCGCCATCGGTTCGGTGCGTGCCGACTTGAGGTCGGGCAGCGTGACCGTGACCTCGGTGGTGGCGGCGTTCGTGTCCGACTCGTTGGGGACCCGGAAGGTGATGACGCCGTAGCCACCCTGGGACAGGCCGGGTGCGTTGGCCGTGACGTGCGCGGACGCGACGGCCGGGGCGAGCGCCGACCCGAGGGCGACGACGCCGGTGGCGGCGACGATGGCCACCGGGATCCGTGCATGGCGGAAGACACTGTTGTGCATGGGATTTCCTTTGTGGAGAGCTGAGCTGATACGGGAAGGACCCGTCGGCGCCATCAGTGGGCCGACGGGTGATGCGTCATGCGATCAGCAGCGGTGGTCCGCGTTCTCCGGCGCCCGCGGCGCGATCGATCCGATGCCACCGCACGACACCCGCACGGACGACGACGGTGACGACGTGGCCGAGCACCGGCGACGGCGAGCGCCGCAGGGCCGCGAGCACCGAGGTGATGACGGTGAAGACCGCGACGGCGGCTGCGATGAGCAGCGCGCAGATCGGGATGGCGATGAGGTGGGTCAGCAGCATGGTCGTGCCGTCGGCACCGCCGAGATGGAACATCTCGGCCAGGTGGTCCGAGATCAGACGCAGGGGACCCCCCTGCGTGTCCGCGGGCATCGACATCCCCGTGTGGTCCATCCCCGCGTGGTCCATGCCGTGAGCGGCGGGCATGCTCACCGCGAGCGCGAGATGGGACAGGAACTGCGCGGCGGACAGAACGGTCAGCAGGACGACGGCACCGCAGCGTCGGCCGGTGCACATGCCGGCGAGCACGCCGATCATCAGGCAGAGCGCGATCCCGCCGAGACCGGGCACCGCGCCGGAGGCGACACCGTGTGCGGCGATCGCGAGCGTGGGCACAGTGACCGCGACCGCGAGACGTCCGACCAGTGCGCCGGGCCACCCTCGGTTCAGGGGCGCACTCCGAGTCGGGCCAACAGATCGGCGTCGATGGCGGTGAGTTCGCGTGTGATCGCCTGATGTGCGGGACGACGACGGGTGGCCGGCATGTGCTCGGCGGCGCCGATCGCGGCGGTGAGGTCGGTCAGTCGCGCGGTCATGGTCGACACGAACTTCGTCGTCTCCGCGTCGTTGCCGCGGGTGGACGCCAGCGTCTGCAGGGACCGCTCGGCGCCGGCGATGCGCGCCGACAGCGCGGCGCCGTGGCCGCTGTACTTGTTCAGCTCATCGATCGGCACCCCCGCGCGGTTGGCCTGGTACGACGTGATGCTCTCGCGGGCCAGCGTCGAGGCGCGGTAGGCGAGCGGGACGGCGATGGGGGCGACCACCTTGGCCACCGACAGGTAGCGCTTGACCTTGCGCGGCGTCAGTGAGGTCCCGTTGGCCGCCGCGTCCGCGTTGGCCTTGGCGATCTTGAGATTGGTCTTGTTGGTGTCGGACACCGTCTTCGCCGCGGTCTTGGTCGCGTTCTTCTCGGCCTTGATGAGCTTCGTGCCGAGCTTGCGCTCCACCTTGCGACGCTTGCGACGATCCTTGCCGATGCCGCGCGAATCGAGCCGGGCTTCGAGCTTGGCCTTTGCCTTGAGTGCCTTGGCGTGGGCTTTCTTCTGCGCACGGCTGGTGCGGCTCGAGGTGAACAGACCCATGGTGGGGACCCTCCCGGTCGCTGCGGATGACGAAAATGTCTGGACACTACGGTAGAAGAAGTAGCTGTACCAGCATTACACAGGCCCGATCGGGCGTGGGCTCGGGCGTCGTACCGGTACCGCAGACAAGGCGAGGGATGGTCGTGATCGATGAGCTGCACCCGACGATGACGCTCCCGCTGCTCACGGCCCGCGATCTGGCCGGGTGCGAACACCGCCTCGCCCTCGATCACCTGAACGCCCGTGAGGTCGTCGACGCGTCCGACGACCCGTCGGTCACCCGTCGCAAGGAAGCCGCCGCCGTCCACCGCGCCGCGGTCGCGCAGGTGCTGGCCGGCATCCACACTGACGAGCCGGGGACGTTCGTCGAGGTCGCCTCGGGTCCGATCTCCGAGAGGGTGGCCGCGACGCTGTCTGCCTGCGCCGCGGGTGCCGGCTGGGTGTTCAACGCGGCTCTGCCCACCGACCGTCGGGCCGGTCGCCGGGGCGGATCGGAGCTGCTTGCGAGGGTCGGCGACGGATACGTGCCGGTCATCGTCGTCAACCACCGCGTCAGCGTGCCGGGCGGAGAGGGGACGATCCGCACCAGTCCGCTGTTCACCTGGCTCCCCGCGGACGATCCGACGCGGTCGATGCGCAGTCACCGGCGCGACGTCCTGAGGCTGGCGCACCTGACCCGGTTGCTCGAACACGCCGGACTGGCCACCGACACCGGGTTGGGCGGATCGATCGGACTCGACGCCGACTGCATCGTGGTGCACGACCTGACCCCCGCCATGCCCGGCTACGACGAGACGCTGGCCCGGCGCCACGCCATCGCCGCGGGTGCGTTGTCCACCGTTCCCAGCCGCATCGGTGAATGCCGGACCTGCCCGTGGTGGGTCCGGTGCGGACCGGAACTCGTCGCCGCCCGCGACGTGAGCCTGGTGATCAACGGCAACCAGGCCCGGGTGGCCCGCGACGCCGGTCTGCTCACCGTCGACGATCTGGCCGACTACACCGGCCCCGCCCCCGACGACTGGTCCGGCGGTGACATCGCCGACGCGGTGGTGCTGGCCCGCGCGTGGCGCCGCGGGGTGTCGCTGGTCCGTCGCGTCGAGGTGCCCACCGTGGCCCGCGCCGACGTCGAGGTCGACGTGGACATGGAGAGCTACGGCGAGGACGGCGCCTACCTGTGGGGGACGCTGCTCACCGACCGCACCGATCCGACCCGACCGGTTCGCTACCGCCCGTTCGTGACCTGGGATCCGCTGCCGACCGTCGACGAGGGACGGTCGTTCGCCGAGTTCTGGGCGTGGTTGACCGCCGAACGCGAGGCCGCCGCCGCGACCGGTAAGACGTTCGCCGCCTACTGCTACTCCCAGTCCGCCGAGAACCGATGGCTGCTCGGGTCCGCGACGCGTTTCGCCGGTCTGCCCGGTGTGCCGACCCTCGAGGAGGTGAAGGCGTTCATCGCGTCGCCGCAGTGGGTGGACGTCTACGAGGCGGTCGGTGCCAACTTCATCTGCCCACAGGGCAAGGGACTCAAGAAGATCGCGCCCGTCGCCGGTTTCGGATGGCGCGATCCCGAGGCCGGGGGCGAGGCGTCGATGGAGTGGTACCGGGTCGCGGTCGGCGTCGCCGACGGCACCCCTGACGCCGGGCAACGCGACCGGATCCTGGCCTACAACGAGGACGACGTGTGGGCCACGAAGGTGCTCCGCGAGTGGATCACCGACGGCGCCGCGGAGCAGATCGTCCACCGCGACGACCTCTGAGCCGGTTGCGACAAAACGCTTCGCCGGTAACGCCCAGGTGGCAGGTCGTATACGCTGCATCCAAGTCTGGCAATCGCGTGGGGGAAACTCGCGATCGTCGGGCCCGTGCCGCGCGTGTCTCAGGGGTGAGTCGTAGGAGATGCGTGGCATCGACATCGTCGGAGTCACTAGGGGTGGAGACACACATGTCTGCGGAGCGAGATTCGGCTGTGGCCGACAAAGACCTGGAATCGGTCGAGCCCGGGTTGTTCGCGCGGCGGCTCGAGGAGTTGTTCCGAACCGTACCCGGTCCCAACGGACGGGCGTACAGCGCCAAGGCCATCGCGGCGCTGTCGACCGACCGTGGGTTCCGGCTGGGTGAGTCCTACCTGAGCCAGTTGCGGTCCGGTAAGGCCAAGTCGCCGTCGTTCCGGACGGTGGAGGGAATCGCCGCGGCGTTCGGCGTCGACGTGCACTACTTCCTGGAGGACCACGCGGCACAGCGCACGCGCGACCAGATCGATCGCATGCGGATGCAGGCCGACACCACTGTGCAGATCGCCGCGTTCGGGCTGGCGGGGCTGTCGAGCGACTCGGTCTTCGTCGTCAGCGAACTGATCAAGATCCTGCGGGTCCAACAGGGCCTGCCCGCCGATCCGCCGGACCTCGTCTCGGCCATGGCCGAGGGCACGCACAACGGCCTGCGGATGGTGCAGCGCTGAGCGCTGCACCGCCGTGTGTCGGGACGATGTGGGTCAGAGGTGTCGTTTCGACGTCGACGTGACCAGGACGACGTCGGAGGCCGCGCGGGCGGCACGCGCCCGACGCACCGCGACGATGTAGGCGGTCCCGAGGGCGAGGATCACCACGGTGGCGCTGATGGCCGCGATGGTCACCGGAGTACTGGCGGCGGCCACGATGCCCTCGGTGAGCAGCCAGGCCGCGAAGACGAAGAAGAGCACGGCGGCACCGATCGAGATCGCGCGCTCCGGGAGCTTCCGGCCCAGCGTGGCGCCGACGATGATCGCGAGCGCATCGGCGGCGACCATGCCGATCGTCGATCCGATCCACACGCCGACCCAGTTGTTGTCCGTGGACAGCGTGATCGTCGCGAGCATCGTCTTGTCGCCCAGCTCGGCGAGGAAGAACGACGACATCACCGCGAACATGACCGAGGTACCGGTGCGCTGGGCGCGGGCGGACTCCGACTCATCGAGTTCGTCGCCGCGGATGGTCCAGAGACCGAAGACCAGCATCGCGAGTCCGCCGACGATCGAGATGAGGTCGGTCGGGATGGACAGACCGAGGAAGTGTCCGACGAACACCGACACCGCATGCACGGCTGTCGTGGCCACGGTGATGGCGAGCAGGACGACCCACCAGCGATAACGGATGGCATAGGTCATCGCCATCAGCTGTGACTTGTCGCCGAGCTCGGCCACGAAGATCACGCCGAAACTGAGCAACAGGGCGGTGAACACGAAGGCGACGCTACGGGCGATCGTGAGCGGGTGCAACAGTTCTTGAACCCGCATAACCGCAGTTCGGAGGCCCTTTTTGTAGGAGTTTGGGCACCCTTACATCGATGCGCGGGTCGCCGCTGCGGCGACGCCCGTGGTCAGGCGGCCAGCAGCATCGCCAACACCGCGGTGTCGGGGTCGGAGTTGGGGTCGACACCGATCTGGTTGCGCAGGGTGACCACGGTCCCGTCGGCCTCCGCCTCGGCCCAGCCGGCGCGGTGTTCGAGACCCAGTTCGGGGACGCCGGGTAACAGGACGCAGCCCGACGCGACGTCGGAGCACTCGGGGAGCGACGCCCGCGTCTGCGACGGCGGGTGCAGCATGACCAGCGCCGGAGCGTGGGCGAGGAACGGGTTCTCGCGGACGAAGTCGTCGCTCGAGGTGTCTCCGATGGCGAGCATCATCCCGACGGTGTCGGGGTCGCAGTGCTCGGGTCGGTCCTCGATGACACCGAAGACGGTGGTGGTCCGCAGGAATCCCGGGCGGCACGCGATCCGGACCGAGGCCACCAGCGTCTGGGTCCATTCGAGGGTGGTGTCCGGCCAACGACCGGAGATCAACATCCCGCGCAACTGACCGTCACGGTGGAACGGGGTGAGCCCGATCGGCACGAGCGAACGCGCGGTGTAGTCCATGGCTCATGATGGTCGTCAGAGCCGCTGGCACACAAGGGGAGTCGAGTGCTAAACGATCGCTTGACGGCGGCGTTACGTCCGTATGTCCCCGTGGCCACGAGAAAACACCGCCCCCGGACCTGTGGTCCGGGGGCGGTGTCGGTTCGTACGACGATCAGGCGGGGACGATGAGGCCCTTGCCCTGGCTCTGCGCCTTGGCGAAACGCTCGCCGGCGTCGGCCCAGTTCACGACGTTCCACCACGCCTTGACGTAGTCCGGCTTGACGTTCTGGTAGTCGAGGTAGAAGGCGTGCTCCCACATGTCCAGCATGACGATCGGCACGAGGCCCACCGAGGTGTTGCCGTGCTGGTCGGTGAGCTGCTGGATGACCAGCTTGCCCTCGATGGTGTCGTATCCGAGGATCGCCCAGCCGCTGCCCTGCAGCGTGGTGGCCGCGCCGGTGAAGTGCGCCTGGAACTTGTCGAACCCACCGAACTGATCGTCGATGGCGGCCGCGAGGTCACCCTCGGGCTTGTCGCCACCGTTGGGCGACAGGTTCTTCCAGAAGATCGAGTGGTTGGTGTGGCCACCCAGGTGGAACGCGAGGTTCGCCGAGAGCTGGAAGACCTTGTCCGCGATGGTGCCGTCCTCACGAGCGGCGGCGGCCTTCTCCAGTGCGGTGTTCGCGCCCTTCACGTAGGTGGCGTGGTGCTTGCTGTGGTGCAGCTCCATGATCCTGCCGGAGATGTGCGGCTCCAGTGCCGCGTAGTCGTAGTCCAGATCCGGCAAGGTGTAGTCAGACACGTTGTTCCTCTCCTCGGGGGCTCTACCCGTTGTGGTCGCTGTGTACTTGCCCAGCCTACGTAGGGGCCGGGGTAATGCAACAGACCCGAGCATAAGGACTTCAACCATGGTTGAAGTCAAGTGAGCGCGTCGACGGAGGGCGTCGCGGCTGGTGAGCGCCGGAGCGGTCGGCTCAGAGCAGGATCAGGGCGATCAGCAGCGCGACGAGAGCGAGAACGCTGGCACCGGTGGTGATGCAGCGGGCGCGAATGTTGAAGTCCTCGCGCGTGGCGGGACCGTGGTGTCGACCGAGGGTGCGGATCAGATCGGGGTGGGACTGCGTGGCCACTCACTTCTCCTGTCGTCGTCGACGCGGCCGTGAGAACGGTCACACCTGGGCTGTGATCGCCATCATAGGCACGTGGTGTTCGCGGTCCAAATCGCGATCCGACGTCGTGCGTAGCATGACTCCCATGACCTGGTTTGATCAGCTTCTCGGACACCGCAAGAAGGAACTGATCTCGGCCGACAAGGCGTTGGCCGGGCGCTCGGAGCCGGTCCCGGTGGCGGACCGACATGTCGTCAACGGCCACCCGATCAGCGGGCCGTTCGACCCGAGGTACTCCACGGTGATCCTCGCCGGCGGGTGTTTCTGGGGTGTCGAGGAGATCTTCTGGCAGGTGCCGGGTGTGTACTCCACCGCCGTCGGCTACGCGGGTGGCTTCACCCCCAACCCGTCCTACGACGAGGTGTGCAGCGCACGGACCGGGCACACGGAGGCGGTGCTGGTGGTCTTCGATCCCGCGGTCATCGATCTCGCGGGCATTCTCACGATCTTCTGGGAGACGCACGACCCGACGCAGGGGATGCGCCAGGGCAACGACGTCGGGACCCAGTACCGGTCGGCGATCTACACCTTCGACGACGCCGACGCGGCCGTCGCCCGGGCGTCGGCGGAGAGGTTCGCCGGTGTCGTCCACGCCGCCGGAATCGGCGAGGTCACCACCGAGGTGAAGCCACTCGCGCAGGCGGGCGGCGGACGTTTCTACTACGCCGAGGACTACCACCAGCAGTACCTCGCCAAGAACCCGCACGGATACCGCTGCCATTCGGCGACGGGACTCAAGTACCCGGCCTGACGCGCCGCGTCAGTTCGGTGTGCTCGCGCCGAGTACGTCGGCCAACGCGCCGTCGAGGTCGGGGTGGGCGAATCGGAAGCCGGCGTTCTTCAGGACGGTGGATCGCGCCCGTCGGCCGGTGAGCCCGAGTTGCGCATCCGAGCGCAGCAGCACCGCGCCGAGCTGCAGCAGCGGCTTCGGGGTGGGTGGTGCCGCCGGCCGACGCAACTGCGCGCGCAGGGTGGCCATCAACTCCGCGTTGCGGACCGGGTTGTCGGTCGCGACGACCACCACGCCCGAGGGCAGCGTGACGTCGGGGTCGAGATCGAGACCGGCGCGGACCACGGCCAGCCAGTCGTCGATGTGGATCCAGCTGACCCACTGGCGACCGGAGGACACCCGCCCGCCGAGACCGAGCCGTACCAGCCGCGTGAGGCGTTGTAGCGCAGGCGAACCGGAGTCGAGGACAATCGAGGTCCGCAGGACGACGACGTGGTCGCAGGGTGCGTCGGCGGCCGCGGCCTCCCAGGGTGCCGCGACCCCGGTCATCTGCGGCAGGCCGTCGGGAACCGGGGTGTCCTCGGTGCACCACGTCTCGCCCGCGTCGCTCCAGATCGCGGTCGTACTGGCCTGTACCCAGTGCGCCAGGGGCGTGCGCAGTCCGCGCGCCGCCTCGACCAGCGCGCGGGTGGGCTCGACCCGCGATCGTCGCAGTTCGGCGATGTTCGACGCGGTGGGTCGGCAGTCGACCAACCGTCCGGCCAGGTTGATCACGGCGGTCTGCGCGCCGGTGTCGAGCGCGGCGACCCAGTCGCCCTGGCTGCGGCCGTCCCAGTGCACCTGCCGGTGCGGCGACCGATCGTCGATCGACCGGGTGAGGATGGTGATGTCGATCCCCCGTGCGGCCAGGTCGTCGGCGATCCGCCGCCCCAACCCGCCGTTCCCGCCCGCGATGACCACGGTTCGCGGCGGAGTCCGCGGACTCGAAACTGTGTCTGACATGGGCCAACGCTAACGCTGTCGAGGGGTGATGACGCTGTGCGAAACCTCACGCATCTCGTCTGTCACAGATGTCCGTCCGAGCGCCGGTGATCGGCCGACGGTCTCCGGACAACCACTATCCTTTCAACGGAACCGCGGCGGTGCGCCCGACGTCGAAACGCAGCACACGAGAGACAGAGGTGAGATGGTCCGCAGCAATGAGCGTGACGGTGCTGCGACTCTCTACGCCGCGTTCTCCGAGAACGCCGATGCCGACGTGACGCTGCGGCTGCTGCGATCACGCAGCGCCATGGTCTACCTCGCGATGATGGCGGCGCGCCTGGCCGACGGTCAGGTCGACGGCGATCATCTGGCCGACGGCATCGACGCCGACCTCACCGACCTCGCCGCACACTGGACCGACCGCGGGCTGAGTGTCCCCACCCCGGTCGAGCTGCTCGACCGCTGGGTGAAGGACGGGTTCGTCGCACGCACCCTCGACCCCGACCGTCACGTGGAGCGCTACCAACTCACCCGCGGCGCGACCACCGCGATCACCCAGGTGCAGGCCGTCCGCCACGACCGGTCGGTCGCCACCGAGACGGCCATGGAGATGGTGATCGGCCGATTGTCGAACATCGCGGTCGCGATCAATCCCGATCCGGGAGAACACATCCGCGATCTCGACGCCAAGATCGCCGAGCTGACCCGGCGTCGGACCGAGCTGGCCGCAGGTGCCGTGCCCGCGGTCGACGCGCGCCGCCTGTTCGACGACATCCGCATGGTCACCTCGCTGGCCGAACGCATGCCCGCCGACATCATCGGCTACGGCGAGAAGCTGAGGGAGAACTCACGGGCGCTGATCACCCAGGGGCTCGACGAGCGGGCCGGGGCCTATGCCGACGCGCTCAACCGGATGTTCGACGGGCACGACGAACTGGGAAAGACGGCCGAGGGCAACGCATTCGACGCGTTCTACACGCTGATCTCCGATCACCGACTCCGCGAGGGTCTCGAGCGGCACATCGAGGACATCCTGTCCGGGCTGCCCGACCTCCCGCCGGACCTCGCCGACACCCTCGCCCGCTTCATCGACCGGATGTGGGACGAGGTGCAGCACGTCGACGAGATCCGCGGGCAGGTGTACCGACGCATCAACACCTTCGTCAAGGGCGGCGACTTCCTGCACTACCGGGCACTGCGCGAGCAGATCGGTGAGGCGCAGCGGGCCGCCGCGGTCGCGTTCGAACACACCACCGCCGGGCGCGACGTGGGCATCATCGTGCCGATGGCCGTGGCGGACACCAACTCCGTGGGCGCGTTGTCGATGCACGACGGCGTCATCGACATCCCGGACGGGGTCGAGGTCACCGCGGGTGAGATCGAGATCGACCCGGCCGAGCTGGTCGGGTCGGAGACCATCGACTGGCAGTTGCTCACCGACGCGGTCAACGCGGCGGTGCGTTCCGGTGACGCCGACCTCGCCGCGGTGCTCGCCCACGTCGGCTCACCGCGTGTCGGCGACATCGTCGGGGTGTGGTCGCTGGCCCAGCGCCACGGGGAGGTCGACACCGCCGCCGCACGCACCGTCGTGGGAGCCCACACCGCGCGTGGGATCCGCGAGATCCACATACCGGCGATGACGTTCACGACCGAACTGCCCGCACTCACCGGGGCGCCGGTCCCCACCGCGGTCCACCTGCTCGACGACGCGAAGGGAGGTCGTCGATGACCGCTCCCGACGACATCGACACCGACGACACCGAGACCACCGACCGCCCCGAACAGACCGGTGACGACCTGTTCGTCGACCACCCCGGTGCCGAGGCGGACTCCTCGGTCGATCTGTCGCACTTCAGTTTCGACGGGTCCGCGCCGGTCGGCGACGTCACGGAGTCACGCGTCTCGCCGCGATTCGACGGTGACACCTCGGCGCTGCCCGCACCCGTCTGCTACGCCCTGCAGGAGCTGATCTCCGCCGCGCACGTCAGCGCGAAGTCGCGCAACTGGCGCGCCATCGAGGCCAACGAGGAGATCATCCGGTCGCGCCTGTCCGAGCTCAACCTCGGCCTCGAGATCAACGCCGAGCACCGGTACGCGTACACGCGTCAGATCACCGAACCCGATCCGCGCCAACGCAACATCCTGCGCGCCTCCACCCTCACGCTGGCGGCGTCGGTGCTGGCGTTGTTCCTCCGGCAGAAGTACCTCACCGGCGTCGACGAGACGGTCACGGTGGAACGGTCGGAGATGGTCGATCACATGCTCACCTTCAAGCCGGTCCGCGACACCGACGAGGCGGGCTTCGTGCGTCGCATCGACGCCGCGATCAACGTCCTGGAGAACCGGAAGATCATCCGCGCGTTGCCCGGGACCGATCGGTACGCCATCTACGGGGTGATCGCGTCGCTGCTGACGCCGGAGCAGGTGCAGGCCTACACGACGGCCTACCGCACGCTGGCCGGCGGTGGACCCGACCTCGCCGAGCTGGACGAGCCCGACGCCGATCCCGGTGCGCTCGACGACGCCGACCCGAACGAGGACGCCGACGAGAACGAGGACGCCCGATGACCGACACCATCGCAGACCCGATCGCCACGACGCTGCCGTCGGAGAGCGGGCAGGGCCGGCGGACGCTCAACATCGGTCAGTTCCGGTTGACCCGCATCCAGCTGGTCAACTGGGGAACCTTCCACGGCTACAAGAACTTCCCGATCGACGAACGCGGTGTGCTGCTGACCGGCCCGTCCGGGTCGGGCAAGTCGTCGATGATGGACGGTCACTCGGTCGTCCTGCTGCCCACCTACGACCAGGGGTTCAACGCCTCGGCCGACCTCACCGCCAAGGGCGCCAAGCGGGCGGCGCGGTCGATGGCCGACTACGTCCGCGGCGCCTGGGCGGAGAACGACGACGAGTACAACCAGTCGCAGGTGCAGTACCTGCGCGGCACCGGGGCCACCTGGTCGGCGATTGCCGCGACCTACGACAACGGCGCCGGTTCGGTGACCACGGCCATCGCCATCAAGTGGTTCCCAGGCTCGGGCAACGACGGCGCCACCTTGCGGTCCTGGTACCAGCTGCACACCGGTGACGTCGAGCTGCTGAGCCTGAACGACTGGGCCACCGGCGGTTTCGACATCCGCGCCTACCGTGCCGGCCATCCCGACGTCGCGTGTTTCGACGTACAGAGCGCCTACTCCGAGGCGCTGCGTCGACGCGTGGGCATCGGCAGTTCCTCGGCGGCGTTGTCGCTGATGGGCAAGGCCAAGGCGATGAAGAACGTCGGCGACCTCAACCTCTTCATCCGCACCTACATGCTTGACCGTCCCGACACCTACGCCAAGGCCGAGCGACTGGTGGAGAACTTCACCCAGCTCGACGAGGCCTACCAGGCCGCCGCCCGCGCACACGCGCAGGAGAAGGTGCTCCGTCCGATCCCGGAGGCATGGGAGACCTATTGCGGCGCCGAGGAATCCACCACCCGCGCCGGTGAGTTGCTCGGCCCGCCGATGCGGGCGTTCATGCGTGAGCACCGGATGACGCTGCTGCGCGAGAAGCTCGACCACATCGAGGACGCGCGCACCGCCCTCGACAACGAGGTCGCCTCGTGGGAGAACACCGCCGACGAGCGCGAGGACCGCCACACCTCGCTGCGCGACCAGCTCACCGTCGACAAGGGTGAGCTGACATCGCTGGAGTCGGAGCTCAAGTCGTTCGAGGCGCAGGTGACGGCGCGCAACCGCGCGTACGAACGGTATTCGGCGGTGGTGTCGCGGCTCGGCGAGCAGACCCCGGAGTCGCGGGAGGAGTTCGAGGCCCTGCGTGGTCGCGCGCCGCAGATGGCACGGGCGGCCAGGGAGGCGGCGCAGTCGCTGAACGCGCGGGCGCATCCGGTGTTCAGCGCCGAGACCGACGCCCGCCGCGAACACGAGGCCGTCGCCGAGGAGCTGGCGACGCTCACCGCCCGCCGGTCCCTGCTGCCGCGCGAGGCACTCGCCCAGCGCGACGCCATCGCCACGGCCACCGGCATCCCGGCCGAGGAACTGCCGTACGCGGCGGAGCTGGTCGAAGTCGCCGACGAGCATCGCGCCACCTGGGCCGGTGCCGCCGAACGCGTGTTGCGCGGACTCGGCATGACCCTGCTGGTGCCGCACGAGCACCGCCGACAGGTCGCGGAGTTCGTCAACCGGACCGACCTCGGCGGCGTCCTCGAGTTCCGCGCCTACGACGAGAACGCGAACCAGGACGCACCCCGCCCGGGGTCGCTGGCGGAGAAGATGACCGTCGACCGGGCGCACCCCGCGGGCGCCTGGTTGTCCGGGGTCGTCGCCCGCTCGGCCGACCACACCTGCGTCGACAACCCGATCGAACTCGATCGTCACGACCTCGCGGTCACACCCCAGGGACTGGTGAAGGCGGGTCGCGACCGCTACCGCAAGGACGACCGGCGCCGCGTCGACGACCGCACCCACTGGATCTTCGGCACCAACACCGACGGCAAGCGGGCCGCGCTGGAGGAGTCGCTGGGCGTGCTGCGGCATCGGTTCGACGAGGCCCGCCAGATCTCGCAGGACATGCGGGACCTGTTGGAGGACAACCGCGAACGCGCCAAGGCGGCCGACGCGCTGGCCGCGTACTCGTCGTGGACCGAGCTGAACTGGTGGTCCTCGCGCCGCGACGCCGACGAGCTCAACCGGCGGATCGACGCGGTCCGGGAGAACCGGGTCGATCTCGCCGAGCTCGAGGAGCAGGTCGACATCGCCCGCGCCGACTGGCGCGAGGCGGTCGCGCGGGTCGGTGCGATCAACGACCAGCTCCGCCACATCGGGTCCGACTGGGACCGGTGGCTCGCCGAGCTGGAGCAGAACCCCGAGACCGACGACCTCGCCGACGAGGACCGCGAATACCTCGAGCGGGTGCTCGAGTCGGTGCTCGCCACGGGTCAGAAGCACCTGACGCTGGCCACCTACGGGGAGGTGCGTTCGGATCTGCGGAACGCGCTCGAGTCGATCCAGGCCGACGCCAACGCCGAGCGCGACACCGCCGAGAACCGCATCGTCCGAGCCGCGGAGGCCTTCGTCCGCGAATGGCCGTCGGCGGCGAACAACCTCACTGCGAGCATCGAGTGTGCGAGCGACCTGGTGTCGATCCACTCCGGGCTCGTCGAACACGGTCTGGCCACCACCCAGGAGCGGTTCCGGCAGCTCATCACCACCGACATCTCGCACTCGGTGTCGAACCTCTACAAGGAGATCGGCGACACCAACAAGCGGATCCGCCGCGGCATCGCCGAGGTCAACTCCGGTCTGCGCCGCGTCGACTTCAACACCGACACGTACCTGCAGATCGCGGTGCAGCACAACCCGACCGACGAGGCGATGGAGTTCGGCCGCATCGTCGACGCGATGATCCGGGACGCGCCGTCGGCACGCTCGGGTGACGGCGCGGTCCTGGCCCGGCAGTTCTATCGGATCAAGAACCTCATCGTCCGGCTCACCGCCACCGACACCGAGGGCCGGCGCTGGTGCGACAACGTCCTCGATGTCCGCAACAGCTATTTCTTCTACGGCAAGGAGATGTCGGTGACCGACGGGGCCGATGCCCCGCCGGTGCACACCTACCGCAACACCGCGACCAACTCCGGTGGTGAGCAGGAGAAGCTGGTCGCGTTCTGCCTCGCCGCGGCACTGAGCTTCTCGCTCAGCAGCCCGGATGATCACCGGCCCGGCTTCGCCCCGCTCATGCTCGACGAGGCGTTCAGCAAATCCGACGAGACGTTCTCCAGCCAGTCGTTGCGGGCGTTCGAACAGTTCGGTTTCCAGCTCATCATCGCCGCACCCATCCGCATGGCCGGCATCGTGGAACCGTTCATCGGTCAGGTCATCCTCGTCGACAAGCGGGTCGATGCCGACGGCGCCCGATCCGATGCCCGCACAGCGACGTTCGGCGAGATCGCCTCGGCCCGGTCGACCGGCGGGCGCTGACGCGATGGCCGCCGAGACGTCGGTCGCGGGCGAGGTCACCCTCGCGCAGTGGAACCGGACGTTGCTCTCGCGCCAACACCTGCTCAGTCGCGTCGACGAGGACGCCGTCGAGGTCCTCGACCGCTGCGTCGGTCTGCAGTCGCAGGACCCGCGGGCCGCGTTCTACGGGTTGTGGTCGCGGATCGAGGGGTTCGACCCCGGCGAGCTCGACGACCTGATGACCGACCGCGAGGTCGTGCGGATGGCGCTGCTGCGCAGCACCGTGTTCCTGATGGACTCGCAGGACGCGCGCTGGGTCCGGCCGCTTGCCCAGGCGGCCATGGAGGGCGAGGTCCGCAGCAACCACCTACGGCGGCTGGTCGACGCCGCGGCGCCGGACATCACCGCCCATGCCCAAGATCTGCTGTCCGGCAACGAACTCACCGCGAAGGAACTCGGCCGGAAACTGGGTCACCGGTGGCCCGACGACCCGCCGTCCACCCTGACCGCGGTGGCACGGTGCACGTTGCCGCTGGTGCAGGTCCCGCCCCGCGGGCTGTGGAACGGCCACGCGGGCGCCACGTACCGACTCTTCGACGACTGGGTGGGCCCCGGGGAGCCTGCGGTCGTCGGTGACGAGGCGCGCAAGGATCTGATCCGGCTGTACCTGCGCGGGTTCGGGCCGTCGACGGTCAAGGGCATCCAGACGTGGGCGGGCATGACCCGGCTGCGTCCGCTGGTGGAGGCGATGGAGGCCGACTGGGAGCTCAACCGCTTCCGCGGCCCCGACGGCGTCCTGCTGTTCGACCTCGACGGCATCGACATCGTCGACGGCGACGAACCCGCCCCGGCACGACTGCTCGCCCCGTTCGACAACGTCGTCACCGCCCAGGCGGATCGACGCCGCATCATCGACGACGAGGTGTACGCACAGCTCGTCACCCCGAACGGGCTCATGCCCGGGCTCGGACTGGTCGGCGGTCGGGTCGTCGCGCGCTGGTCGGCCGACGACACCGGAGCGGTGCGGGTCGAGACACTCGCCCCGGTGAACGCCTCGGACACACAGGCGTTGGTCGATGAGGCGCAACGCCTCACCGAGTTCCATCGGGCGTATCCCGCGACCTGAGACTGCTCAGCCGAGGGTGCGGGCGAAACCGATCAGCGCCGCGCTGACCTCGCGCGCGCACTCGGCCATGATGAAGTGGCCGGCGCCGTCGTAGGTGTGCACCGCGCGCAGACTCGGCATCGTCTCGCGCATGCGACCCATGGTCTTCTCGCCGGCGATGGCCAGCGCCGGGTCGTTCTCACCGTTGAGGAAATACGCCGGGACGTCGAGAACCGGTTCCTCGTCGGCCATCTCGGCCCAGTTGACGTCGGCGACGCGATACCAGTTCAGCCCGCCGGTGAACCCGGTCTCGGCGAACGTGGTCTCGTAGACGGCGAACTCGTAGGCGGTCAACCACGACCACGGCAACGCCGGGGCCGGTGCGAGCGCATCGAGGTAGCCGACGCGGACGCCGTCGCGAACGCTCGGGTGGTCCCACGTCTGCAGATAGGGCGCATCGCCGGACAGCGCATGGAAGACGCAAGCGAGGAACTTCCCGGGTGCCGCGTCGAGCTCGGCGTCGGCGACCCCGGGCTCCTGGAAGTAGTCGAAGTGGAAGAAATGTTTCTGCGCCACATGGGCGTACGCCTGCGTTGGCGGCACCGGCAGCCGATCTGGCGCGTACGGCATGGCCATCAACATCAGCCCGCGTACCCGGTCACGGTGGCGTCGGGCCAGCGTCCACGCCGCCGGCGACCCGAAGTCGTGACCGACCGCGAGCACGTCGTCGATCCCCAACTCGTCGAGCAGGGCGACGATCCGTCCGGCGACCGCGGCGAACGAGTACTCCGCGATCTCATCCGGACGATCGGTGCCGCCGTACCCGGGCATGTCCAGGGCGATGGCACGGTATCCGCCGGCGGACAACGCCCGTACCTGGTGTCGCCAGCTGTAGGCGAGGCCGGGGAAGCCATGACACAGCAGGACCGCCGGGCCTGCGCCCTGGTCGATCATCCGCCATCGGAACCCGTCCACGTCGACGGTCCGGTACTCGAGTGCGTCGGTGGTCATGCGGTGGGGAGTTCGCCCGTGCGCGGGTTGCGTGAGGTGATGCAGTAGCGGCGTCCGGTCGGGTCCTCCATGACCGTCCAGTTCGGGAACTCGGCGACAACCTCTGCGCCCCAGTCCTCATGGCGCGACACCTCGTCGGAGGGGTGGGTGCTGGCGAGATCGACATGGCCGCCGATCTCGCCGGAATCGATGCGCTGCAGCAGGATCCGGATGGTGATGTTGTCCGGCCGATCGAGGTGACGGAACATGGGGCTGTCGTTGTCGGTCAGCTCCCACCCGGTCAGTCGCTGCCAGAACTCGCACTCGGCGTCATACGCGCGGGCCGGGATGTCGATGGAGACCTGGTCGATGATGCTGATCGTGTCGCCGGGCCAACGGATCGGACGCGATCGGGTCTTCTGCCCCTCCCAGGGCACGAGGCAGAAGACGAAACCGCCCGGCGAGCGCATCGTCACCACGTCGCCGTAGCGATGTGTCTCGCTCGCCCCGAGTCGGACCGCCTCCCTCGCTGCGACGTCGAGATCGTCGACGTGGAGGTCGAGATGCACTCCGCCGTTGCCGGATTCGAGTCGTTGGACGCGGAGATGCGGGTCGCCGTTGAACGGCTCGAGCGTCGCGAACTGCCTCTTGTCCCCGCGAGGCGGCGAGACGGTGCTGCCTGCGATCGCGCGCCAGAACGTGACCTCGCTGCCGAACTCGTCGGCGGGGAAGTCGAGGAATGCGGTCAACCAACGAACCTCGAAAGTACTCATCGTCCTCGTATGCGGTGTCGACTGTGCCAGTTCTCCAACACCGCGGCGTCGCCCCGGGAGGAGACGATGTCGCCGCCGCGGTTCCACAGCCCGAAGTACAGCGCGGCCGCGGTCCCGGTCCAGTGGACGTCGGCGTCCTCGTCGAACCCGCGTTCGGCGGTGAGCGCGGACTCGGTGACGTGCAACGTCCAGGCGTGGTCGGTGTCGTCGGGCGCTATCGCGATGCTGAACGGGGTGCCGTCGAAGAGCTTCGACCGGCCGCGGGCCAAGAAGCTGACGACCAGCTCGTCGAGACCATCGGCGGCGAACGCAGGGGTCACGCCCATCGCGGAGACCGGCGCGATCTCACCGCGGGCGGCGCAAACCGCGTCGAGGGCGTGGACCGTTGTCTCGTGGGCCTGGCGACGCGCCCAGAACTCGAGTGGGGTCCGTCCGGTCTCGATGAACACGAAGGCGTCGAGATCGGCCGGTGCCGCCGAGAGCGCGTCGACGAGTTCGTCGGATCCCGCGGCGAGCCACTCCGGGAGCTCGTCGGGATCGACCTCGGCGAGGACCGCGGCGCCGTCGGCGAACGGCGGCTCGGTCGCGGTGATGTGGGCATGAGCCCATCGGTGCACCATGCCCTGGTGCGCGAGGAGATCGGCGACGGTCCACTCGGGACAGGTCGGCACCGGGGTGTCGGGACCCGCGCCGAGCGCGGCGGCGGTCATACGACCCGTCGCCGCACCGATCGCACGCAGGTGATCGTCGAAGGCCACCGTGGCTGACATGGGAGTCAGTCTGACATGTCGGCGTCGGTGCCTACAGCTGCGGCAGCACCTCGGAGCCGATGAGCTCGACGTGCGCGAGATCGGACAGGTCGAGCACCTGGAGGTAGGCGCGGGTGGCACCCACGTCGCCGAATCGGCCGATCTTGTCGACGATCTCCGCGGGTGAACCGGTCAGGCCGTTCTCCCTGAGGTCGGCCACGTTGCGTCCGATGGCCTCGGCGCGGCGCGCGACCTCGGCGTCGTCGCGGCCGCAGCACACGACCTGCGCGGCGGAGTGCCGGATCGGGGCCGACCGCTCGACCTGCGCGCACGCCTCGTCGACCCGCCGGTAGAGCGGGGCGGCGTCGTCCGGCGACATGAACGGGGTGTTGAACTCCGCGGCGTAGCGGGCGGCGAGCGCAGGGGTGCGCTTCTTGCCCGCGCCGCCGATGATGACCGGCGGGCCGGGCTGCTGCACGGGCTTGGGCAGCGCGGGGGAGTCGGTGAGCTGGAAGTGGCTGCCGTCGAAGGTGAACCGGTCCCCGGCGGGTGTCGACCACAATCCGGTGACCACGGCGAGGTACTCCTCGAGGCGGTCGAAGCGCTCGCCGAGGCGGGAGAAGGGGATGCCATAGGCGGTGTGCTCGGACTCGTACCAGCCGGCACCGATGCCGAACTCGACCCGGCCGTTCGACATCGCGTCGACCCCGGCCACCGAGATCGCGAGCGGTCCGGGCAGTCGGAACGTCGCGGAGGTGACGAGGGTGCCCAGTCGGATCCGTGACGTCTCCCGCGCGAGACCGGCGAGGGTGATCCAGGCGTCGGACGGGCCGACACCGTCGGCGACGTTCATCGCGAGGTAGTGATCGGAGCGGAAGAAGCCGGTGTACCCGGCCGCCTCCGCCGTCTGCGCGACGGCCAACAACTCGTCGTAGGTGGCACCCTGCTGCGGCTCGGTGAAAACACAGATCTCCATGACCTCCAGCCTAGAGTGACTCCCATGAGCGACGGACCGCTGACGAGGCTGAGACACGCGCTGGGCACACCCCGTCCCGATCGGGTCGCGGTGGTCCGGCTCGAGGGCCACATCGGTGCGGTCGGCGTGGGACGCGGAGGTCTGACGGCCGACGGGGTGGAGGGCGTCCTCAAGCGCGCGTTCACCGGCGAGCGGGTCAAGGCGGTCGTCCTGGTCATCAACTCCCCGGGCGGGTCGCCGGCGCAATCGGAGTACATCGCCGAGCGCGTGCGCCAGCTGGCGTCGGAGAACGGTGTCCGGGTGCTCGCGTTCTGCGAGGACGTCGCGGCCTCGGGTGGCTACTGGATCGCGTGCGCGGCCGACGAGATCTTCGCGGCCCGGACCTCGATGGTCGGATCCATCGGCGTCGTGTCGTCGGGGTTCGGTGCGGCCGAGCTGATCGGCAAGATCGGGCTCGAACGCCGCATCTACAGCGCAGGCAACAACAAGGCACGGCTCGACGTGTTCTCGGAGGAGAAGCCCGAGGACGTCGAATGGTTGTCGGGTATCCAGGCCGATCTGCACGAGGCGTTCATCGCCTGGGTGCGCCAGCGACGGGGCGCCAAACTGTCCGGCGATGACGAGACGTTGTTCTCCGGCGACGTCTGGATCGGTCGCCGAGCGGTCGAGGTCGGGCTCGTCGACGCGGTCGGCGTGCTGCGATCGGTCATCGCCGAGCGGTACCCCGACGCCGAGGTCGACGTGATCGCGCCGACGAAGCCACTACTCGCCCGACTGACGGGCGGTCAACTCGAGATGGCGGCCGCGGTGGACGGTGTGGTCACCGGAGCCTGGTCGGCGATGGAGAAGCGGGCTCGCTGGTCCTCCGTCGGTCTGTGAGCAACTGCTGTGACCTTCGAGATCTATCCACAGGGGCGGGGTTGCGCCGCAGGCACAGGGCATGCCGACCGACCCTCAACCTGTGGATGAGGCTGTGGAAACTGTGGACAAACGGGGGCCAGGCGATCGTTTTAGTGAGCCTGGTCACTGAAATTCGTGCATCTGGGCCTTATTCATTGAGCGAAGCAAACCGTCGTTTGCATACCGCACAGCACGGATCCGGCGCCGTACCTGTGGATAACTTGTGGAGCAATCCGGTCGCGGGACGTCGCGGCGGGCGGCGTGCCACCATGGACGAGTGATGGACTTCTGTCCGCGCTGTCGCATCCAGGCACCGCACGACGCGCGTAGATCAGGATGCCCGCGCTGCGGTGGCCCCCTGATGGTCGTCGACGACCCATCCCGCATACCGCCGCCCCCGCGACCCCCCGTTCCGCCCGTGGCGCCGCCCCGTGCGGCGATGCGCCGTCCCGATCGTCGCGTGCGCTGGGTGGCCCGCCGCCCACCCGAGGCGCGGCCCGGGCCGCGTCTGCGTCGGTCCGCGTCTGCGGGTCCGACCCCGCGCTACACCTGGATCCCCCGATGGGGTCTCGTCGACGAGATCGCAGCGGCACCGGAACCGACGCGGGACCGCACCGCGCGCTGGGCGCAGGCCCTGACACCGATGGTGCAGACGCTGGCGACGCTGCTGGCGGTCACCGCGATCGCCCAGGCCTGGATCTACGGGCTCCTCGTCGTCAACCGCAGCGAGCCGCTCAACGGCACCCTGGTCGCATGGTCCTACGCGATCACGTGGGGCCTCGGGGTCGTGTCGGTCGCGATGGTCATCGCCTGCCTCGTGGCGTTCGTGGCGTGGCTCCGACACCACCGCGAGCGGGCCTACGCCGACAACGACCGCATCGATCCGCGACCCCGGTGGCATCTCACCGTCGGGACCATCGTGCCCGTGCTGAACCTGGTGGCGCCCGCGGTCTTCGTGCACGAGCTGGCGAGCTGTGGCCACCAGCTCCCCGCCGACCGCCTGGTGCGCACGCTCCGGCTGTGGTGGGCGGGCTGGGTGGCGCTCAACCTGCTCGCCGCGATCACGCTGACCATCCGGTTCACCGCCGACTCGATCCAGTGGGGCGCCAACGCGGTGTTGCTCACCGTGCTGTGCGACGCCGCGGGGGCGGTGTTCGCGCTGGTGTCCATCCGTCTGCTGCACCGCGCGTTCGATCCGGCGGCCCGACCCGAACCCACCACCCGGTGGCTGGCGGCCTGATGACGCAGGGGCACGACGACACCTCGGACCCGTTGCCCGACGCGGCACGGATCAAGCGCCAACGGCGCCCGGCGGTCGTCGCCCATCGAGGTGCGTCGGGCGACCGGCCCGAGCACACGCTGGCCGCCTACGAACTCGCGCTGGCACAGGGCGCGGAAGGACTCGAGTGCGACGTCCGCCTCACGCGCGATCACCAGCTCGTCTGCGTGCACGACCGCACCATCGACCGAACCTCCTCGGGCACCGGCGTCGTCAGTGAGATGACGTTGGCCGAACTGCGCGAGTTCGACTTCGGCAGCTGGCACCGATTCGGTCGGCCCGCGCAGGTGCTGACCCTGGCCGAACTCATCACGCTCACCCTCGATTGGAGCAGCCCGGCGCGGCTGTTCATCGAGACCAAACACCCGGTGCGCTTCGGCGGTCTGGTGGAGCAGCTGTTGCTCGCCGAACTGCACCGGTTCGGGATCGCGTCGCCGCCCTCGGCCGATCACAGTCGCGCCGCGGTCATCTCGTTCTCCACCGCCGGCGTCTGGCGGATCCGGCGGAACGCGCCCCTGTTGCCGACGGTGCTGCTCGGCGACACCGCCCGCATCCTGGGGGGCGGTGCGGCGACGGCCGTCGGCGCCACCGGGATCGGTCCGTCCATCGCGACACTGCGCGACCACCCGGACGCCGTCGACCGCGCGGCGGCGGCGGGGCGTGCGACCTACTGCTGGACCGTCGACGACCACGCCGACGTACTCCATTGCGCGCGAATCGGAGTCGACTTCGTGGCCACCAACTTCCCGGGCCGGGTCCGGGAATGGTTGGAACCCTCGCGGCGGTCGTGACCCGCGCCCGCAGGGGCTGGGTAGGTGTCACCGGTCGGGCGTAATAGGTTCGACACCATGGCAAAGAAGAGCAAGCGCGGAACTGGACGTCCCGGCAGCGACCGCGCGAAGCGCGTCGCCGCCCGCAAGGCCCGGCAGGCGCAGGCATCGGCCGCACCGACCCGTCCGTTCGCCGGCCTCGCGGCGGAGTGCGACCTGGTCGCGTTGCGCAGCTTCGTCGCATCGGCCACGGCGTCGATCAGCGTGCAGGGTGACGGCGTCGGCGCGAACTCGGTGACACTCGCGACGATCCTGCCCGGCGCGGTCCAGGCGCTGACCCGCGACGTCGACGGCGCCACCGAGGGGCTCGTCGCGCTGCAGACCGAGTTCGACACCGCAGCCGATGTCGCAGGCGAGATCGCGAGCGCACTGCGCTGGGCGTCGCAGGCCGATGGCGGGGACCCGTACGTGGCGTCGGCCGTGGCCACGGACGACACCGCCGCCGGGATCGCGGATCTGGCAGCCACGCTGGGCGCCGACACCGAACTCGACATCACGCTGCACGACGACTTCACGTGGTGGTTCGCCGATCAGGCCGACGTCACCCCCGAGATCGCCGCCATGATCGAGCAGGCCAGCACGTCGATCATGCCGACCGCCCGTATCCCCGGCGGTCTGTCCGGTGCGCCGTGGTGGGTCGACGCCGGTGAGCGCGCACACCTGCGGTGGGTGCGCCCCGAGTCGGAGGACGACGTGATGAGCGCGCTGGCGCGGATGCACGCGGCGGGCAAGCTCACCCTCGGTGAGGGGTCGAAGTTCGCCGGGTCGTTCCGCACCCACGGGCTGCTGGTGCCGGTGTTCGACCTCGACAACGAGATGCACCCCGACGAGTGGACGACGCCCTGCGCGACGTTCGAGTCCGACCTCGTCGCGGCCCTCGCCGAGACCGGCGATCTGACCGGTGAGCAGCGACGATCCCGCGACGGGATCCGCGGGCGTCAGGTCACGCTTCGCTGAGAACCGCGACGAGACACCCGAGAGACAACTGAGCCGCCTCACGGTGTGTGGGGCGGCTCAGTCGGGGCTGCAGAGTTGGTCTGTTACATGCTTCCGCCGGCGATGGACGGCGCGGTCGCGTCGGCCTCCGCGGTCACGCTGAGCTCGCGCTGGACGAAGTTCTCCAGGTCGAAGGTGTTGCCGTTGCAGCGCTCGGCGACGGTCTCGAGGGTCGTCATCACGGCGACCTCCTCGACCTGCTCCTTGAGGAACCACTGCATGAACTGCTCGCCGAGATAGTCACCCTCGTCGCGGGCGGTGCGGGCCAGCGCGATGATCTGGTCGGTGACCGTCTGCTCCTGGTGCAGGGCCAGCTTGATTGGCTCGCGGAACTCGCTGAAGTGGCTCTGCGGCTCGGCGATGCCGGGCACCGCCACGGCGATGTCGCGGTCGAGGAAGTACTGGATGATCATCATCGCGTGATTGCGCTCTTCGACCGACTGGGCGTAGAAATGCTTCGCCAACTGCGGGAGATCCTCGTTCGCGTAGAACGACGCGAGGGCGATGTACTGCTGGGACGCCGCGAACTCGTGCGCGATCTGGTCCTGGAGGAGCTGGTGGAAACGGGTCATGGTGCTCGCTGCTGAGCGTGTGGTGACGGACATGTGGACGACAGTAGGACGCCCGAAATGTCTTGTCACCCAAGTTGAACCTTAGTAAGGATGAACTTGCCTGGTTCGCACAGGCAATCCTAATCAACCGTCCGATTCATCGGAACCGTTGCGCCGCAACGATATCGGCGACCATCAGCTGATGGCCCCGCCGGCGTTCTGGAGGAGTTGTGCGGGCACCGTCACATCTTTGGCGATGTAGTCGAAGAACGCGGAGGTGTCGTCGTCGACCGCGAGCGCGTCCCCGTCGTCCGTGCTCTCCGACCCGCCGTTCGGGGTCGTGGTGGTCAGCGGATCACTCCGCAGCGCCCATGCGAGCAGCCCGAGGTTCCAGATGTGGTCGCCGTTGTCGACGGTGATCGCCGAGACGGTGCCGCCCACGAACGGGAACAGCCGGAACGGGTTGAGCACCGTCGACGCCCCGGACGCCTTCGACATCAGCGCGCTGAGGAACTTCCGCTGGTTGACGACGCGCTCGAGATCGGCGTTGGGGAAGGCGCGGGTGCGCACCAGGCCGAGGGCCTGTTGCCCGTTGAGGTCCTGGCAGCCCGCCCGCAGACGCAGACCGGCCTTGGGGTCGCGCAGCGGCTGGTCGAGGCAGATGTTGACGCCGCCCACCGCGTCGACGAGCGTGTCGAACCCGCCGAACCCGATCTCGGCGTAGTGGTCGATGTGCACCTTGGTGAACGTCTCGATGGTCTGCACCAGCAGCTTGGGGCCGCCGAAGCTGAACGCCGCGTTGATCTTGTGCGGCCCCTGCCCGGGGATGGTGACGTAGAGATCGCGGGGGATGGAGACGATCAACGCCTTGCCGCTGCTGGGGATGTGGATGAGCATGATCGTGTCGGTGCGCGAGCCGTCGCTGTCACCGGTGGCGAGCTGTTGCTTCTGCTCGTCGGACAGCCCGGCACGCGAATCCGAGCCCACCAGAAGCCAATTGGTGCCCGGGGTGTCCCGGACGCGGCCGGGATAGCTGCTCAGCGCATCGACCCGGTTGAGCTTCGAGTCGTAGTAGAAGGTCAGCCCGGCGATGCCGACGACGACGACCAGGAGCAGCACCAGCAGGCTGCGGACGATCGGGATGCGACGGCGTCGACGCGGTCGCCGCGACGGCGGGCCGGGCTGATCGGCCGGGCGGCGCGGCGGAGGGGGAGGTGGGCGTCGGAACCCGCCCGGGTCGCCCGGACGCCGATCGCGACCCGGGGGCGGAGGTACGGGCCCGCGGTCGGGACGGAAGGGCTCCGGCTCCTGCCGCGGTGCATAGCGGCCGGCCGGGGGCGGTCCGGACCGTCCGCCGCGGTCGTCCGGGGACTGTGACCACGCCCGCGGCGGGTCGTACGGCTGCCCCGGCACCACGCGACGCCGCTCGGGGCCGCGTGGATTGCCGGGGGCGGGGCCGGACCCACCGGGACGCCGGATGAAGGGCCCGTCCTGCTCGTTCACAGCCACGACTGTACGGAGCGTCCCGGGAAGAGACGGGAACTAGAGGCGCCCGACGACCTTGCGCGCCGCGTTGAGCGTGTCGCCGTTCACCGAGTACAGGACGTGCAGCGCGCTGGGACCGGCGAGACGGGCACCGTTGCAGATGTTGTCACCGGCGATGCAGTAGCGGATGGTCTTGGCCTGGTACTGCGGCGACACCTGGACGACCGGGGCGCCGGCGTCGCGGAGGAAGCGTGCCGACGGGGTGGCGAAGAGCACGACGGCGGCGACGTTGCGGGCGACCGCGGCGGGCAGCGGCGGCGGGACGTCCCGCGCGAAGCGACCGTAGGAGGCGGGCAGGGTGATGCCGGGGCTCACCGCGTACTGCGCGACGACGGCGCCCTGCGAGTACCCGCCGACGACGATGCGGGTGCGCGGGCAGGTGCGGGCGATGGATGTGATCTTGTCCTGGGTGGCGCGCACACCGTTGATGACGGTCGCGCCGAAGGCGACCCGGTTGTTGAAGTTCGCGCTGGCCGGGTAGTTCACGCCGGTCACCGACAGCGACCTGCCGGGCAGTTGCGAGCGCAACGCCTCGACGAAGGAGACGCCGGTGATGCCGAGCGGTGCGGCGGGCTCGGCGGTGCCGCGTGCGAACACCGCGGCGACGTCGGAACACGCGGGGGCGGCCGAGGCCTGCGAGGTGGTGGTGGCCAGGGCGAGGCCGGTTGAGGCCATGAAGCCACACAGAACCGTGACCAGCAATCGTTTGAGCATGCTCGTATCGTAAGGGCCGCGGTGGCCGTGGGACACCCCTCGGTCGCTTTCGGTGCACGGGGCGCGGTCAGGTCAGGAAGCCCAGGCGATCTCGCAGGAGCGCGAACCCCACGAAGGCGACACTGTCGATCAGCCCGTGGGCGATCACCAGCGGCCATGCGCGCGCCGTGACCTGGTAGAAGCGCCCGTAGACCAGTCCCATGACCACGTTGCCCAGGCCGCCGCCGAAGCCCTGGTAGAGGTGATAGCTCCCGCGCAGCAGCGCCGACGCCAGCAGCGATCGGTTCTCCGACCACCCCAGCTGGCGCAGCCGCGTGATCAGGTAGGCGACGACGAGCAGTTCCTCGGCGGCCGCGTTGCCGATCGCCGACAGCACCAGGATCGGTAGTCGCCACCACGTCTCGGTGAGGTCGCTGGGCAGTACCTGGGCGTTGATGTTCAGTTCGCGCGCGATGATGTAGAGCGCCAGGCCGGGCAGTCCGATCCCGGCAGCCAATGCCGCACCCCATGCGACGTCGCGGCGGGTGATGGCCCGGTCCACCCCGGCCCGCGACAGCGCGACGCCGCTGCGGTACAGCAGGTACACCGCGAGCGCGGCGATGGCGAAGAGCCTGGTTGCGGCGAGGATCTGCCGGACGAGGTCGATCAGGTCGACCGCCGACGTGGACTGGTTCAGCGCGATGGTCTGGTTGCCGATACCGCCGGAGCGCAATTCGTCCTCGATCAGCGACAGGATCGCGTAGATCCCGGACATGCCGAACGTCAGGACGAGGACGATGACGATCTCGACGCCGATGGCCCGGCGGCGCCCGCGGTCGGTGACCACGGCGATGTCGGACGGGCGCGTGGGGGAGAGCAGCGCTCGGATACCGGAGGTCGACACCCCGGCCAGCGTAGTGAAGGCGGCTGCGAGCGGCGGGGAGCTACTCGGCGGGCAGGCTGTTGAGGAACGGGCAGCCGGCCAGGGCGCGCAACGCCTTGGACAGCTCGACCACATCGGTCACCGGGCGGTCGAAGGACAGCCGGACGTCGGAGTCGCGGTCGCCCTCGCCGCAGTCGGCCTCGACGCGGAAGCGGATCCCGAAACGGTCGATGCCCAGCGGGCGGACGCGACCGGTGCGCATCGCCGGCGGCAGTCGACGCGACATCTGCACGACCAGTTCGGAGTGCTCGGAGTCGAGGTGCGAGATCCAGTCGGCCTCGTTCTCCCAGAAGGGGTCGGGGACGGCACGGGTGAGTTCCTCGGCGCTGACCGACGCGGCTCCGGCCGCGGTGGCGATGACCGCGCCGCTGAGCTGGACCCGCAGCATCGACGACCCGTGGCCCAGGTCGAGCAGTTCGTCGGACGGGTGGTCCATGGCGATCTCCATGGCGAGGTCGCGCTCGAGGTCAGCCGGGACCTTGTGCAGGGTGCCGTTGAGCCAGATGAGCGACCGGACCCGTTCGCGGAGTTCGATCGGCGCGCAGTCGGTCACCTCGATCATCGCGGCTATGCCCTCGTTGGTGTCGGCGGCCGCGGCCATGGCGGCGGTGTCGGAGCCGATGAGCAGGAACGCCTGGCCGTCGAACAGGTGGACCATGGTCACCGGTGACGGTTCGGCGCCCTCGATCGCGACCATCGCCGCGGTGACCCGCATACACGCCGTGCGGATCGACTCGGCATCGGTCGGGCGGGCGGTGACGGTTTCGTACATGGGGGTCCTTTGGGTCCGGGCCTCGTCGGGTGTGGGGCGATCGGGAGGATCAGGTCGATTAAGGTAACCCTAACCTAAACTGAAATCCGGGGCCTGGCAAACGGTGCATTAGTCTGACGAGGTGTCCGCCATCGCCTACTTCGGTCCGTCCGGGACGTTCACCGAGATGGCGTTGGACCGACTGCTCGACCAGGCCGTCCCCGCCATCGGATACCCCGAGATCGGTGCCGACGCCACGCGACGGTCGGCGACCAGCCCGCCCGCGGTGATCGAGTTGGTACGAACCGGCGCCGTCGATTTCGGATGTGTGCCGATGGAGAGTTCGGTGGAGGGCGCCGTCCCGGCGACCATGGACGCGCTCGTTGCGGGCGCCCGGGTGCAGATCTTCGCCGAGACCGTTCTCGACATCGCGTTCACCGTCGCGACCCGCGCCGACACCGGAGACGTCACCACCATCGCGGCCTACCCGGTCGCCGCGGGACAGACCCGCGAAAGCCTCGAACGGCTCTACCCGTCGGCACGCATCGTCCCGGCGGCGTCGAACGCCGCGGCCGCGGCCGATGTCGCCGAGGGGCGGGCCGACGCCGCGCTGACCACCGCCCTGGCCGCCGGGATGCACGGACTGACCGTCGTGGCCGACGGTGTCGCCGACTCCGCTGATGCGACAACCCGTTTCGTGCTCCTCGGTCGGCCCGCGCCGGTGCCGCCGCGCTCCGGTGACGACCGGACGTCGGTCGTCCTCGACCTGGCGAACGAGCCGGGGTCGTTGATGCGGGCGATGAGCGAATTCGCCGGTCGCGGAATCGATCTGACCCGCATCGAATCGCGCCCGCGGCGCAGCGAGCGGGGCTACTACTTCTACCTCGACGCGGCCGGCCACATCGCCGACCCGGCGATGGCGGAGGCGCTGGCCGCGCTGCATGCCTACGCTCGAGCCGTGACCTTTCTCGGATCCTGGCCCGCCGCCCGCGGCAACGGTGCGGCTCCCCCCGATCACAGTGCGTCGCAGGCCTGGGTCGAGTCGTTGCGGGACGGGCGGAGCTGATGGGGTCCCTGCACCTGGTCCGGCACGGCCAGACCACCTCGAACGTCATGGCGCGCCTGGACACCCGACTGCCGGGCGCCGGGCTCACCGATTTCGGTGCGCGCCAGGCAGTGCGGTTCGCGCTGGAGCGTCCGCACGCCGCGCCCGCCGCCCTGTTCTGCTCGTACGCCCGGCGGGCCCGCGAGACCGCCGACCTGATCGGCTCGGTCTGGGGTGTCGAGGCACAGCCGATCGAGGGCATCCACGAGGTGCAGGTCGGCGATCTCGAGGACCGCAACGACAAGCCGTCGGTCGACGGTTTCGCCGACCTGATCAAGCAGTGGTACGCCGGGAAGACCGACGTGTCGATCGGTAACAGCGACACCCTCGAGACGCTCTTCGACCGCTATCTGCCGGTGATCGAGCGGCTCCGCGCCACGCACCTCACCGATCCGGAGGCCCCGGACATCTACGTGGTGAGCCACGGTGCGGCGATCCGGTTGGTGGCCGCGCACCTCGCGAACGTCGACGAGGACTACGCGCTGGAACACGCGCTGCCCAACACCGGCTCGATCGAGCTCAGCCACACCAGCGGGTCGTGGGACTGCGTGCACTGGGGTGGCGACGTCCCCACCCGCCCCACCGAGGGAACCGGCACCAGCGACCCGATGGGCTGAGCGACTCGGCCCTCAGCCCCAGCCGTGCGCGTGCAGCCAGGCGTCGTCGATGCCGAAGTGGTGCGCGATCTCGTGGACCACGGTGATCGCCACCTCGTCGATCACCTGGTCGCGGTCGGAACACATCTGCAGCAGCGGGTCGCGGTAGATGGTGATCGTGTCGGGGAGGGCCCCGGCGTACATGGTGTCGCGGTCGGTGAGCGCGACACCCTCGTACAGGCCGAGCAGGTCGGGCTCCTCGGGATGATGGCCGTCGACGAGCACGACGACGTTGTTCATCGCCTCGGCGAGTTCGGTGGGGATGGTGTCCAGCGCGTCCGACACGAGCTCCTCGAACTCGCGCTCGGTCATCGAGACCGGCATCGACTCAGCCGACCGGGGCGGGGAGCTCGGTGGGATTCGGTTGCAGGCCGGGCGCGTTCGGGACCGGGGTCGGGTTGAGACGGCCCGGCGGCTCGGCGGGCGGCGGCACCGGGACCTTGCCGTTGATGAGCAGACCGCCCTTGGCGTCGCCGACGAGCGTCGCGAAGCCCTTCTCGTCGGGGAGGCCGACGTAGCAGACGGCGGTGCGCGTACCGGTGAGCCAGCTGACCTGACTGACGGTCGACCACTGGACGTTGAGGGTGGTCTTGGTGAAGGCCGCGCGCCCGCCCAGGAAGGTGTTCGTGATGCCCGGGCACGTCGAGGTCAGGTAGGCGTTCTGCTGGGCGACGGTGGGCCAGGCGCGACCGGAGCCCGCGGCGCCGAACCGGGTGCCCAGGTTCACCAGGCCGGTGACCTGGAACGCGTGCTGCTCGGCACAGTCGACCGGGTCGGTGGGCTGGCGCGTCTGCTGGTTGATCCCGATGCAGGTGCCGGGCGCCCACTGCAGCGCCTGATCCTGGTCGGCGACGCGGCCGAGGAACGGCATCAGCTCACCGGCGGAGTTCGTGTACTGCACGCCGCAGCGCAGGGTGCGCTCGCCGTCGTCCCACTGGGCCTGCGAGGGGTACATCATCCCGACCGAGAACCGGCCGTTCGGGTCGAACCGGCCGTTCAGATACGAGCGGACCTGCGCCGGGCAGTTCTGGTCGCGCAGGGTGACGAACTGCTGGGTACCGGGCCAGGGGGCCTTCTCTCCGAACTGGCTGCCGGGGTACACGCTGGTGTCGATCGCGCCCGCCACCTCGAACAGGTGCTCACCGCCGCAGCCGATCTTGCTGGGCCTGCCCGGGTTGCCCGCCGGCCAGGTGAGACAGTCGCCGGCCACGGACTGGTTGAACGCGTTCTTCGCCGGACCCCGGTCGTCGGCGCCGATGTCGGTCTTCGCGACGGCGCCGGTGTCGGAGTCGGAATTGGTGAGCAACACGATGCCGCCGCAGACGATCGCCCCCAGGACGATGGCCGCGAGGACCGTGCGCAGGGGATGGGCCCGGAGCCATCCGAAGCGATGCGCGGGTCCGGCGTCTGTGGGGTCGGGGGGTGTGGACATCGACGTCCATGATGCCTGTTCGCTCTCGGGCGTCATAGTGGAGTCATGAGCTTCGACGACGCCAACCGTCCCGACGCCGCCGACGACCCGGAGCTCGCCGAGCTCGCAGGCCGCCTGTTCGACATGGCCCGCTCCGGCGACACCGCCTCGTTGGTGACGTATCTGCAGGCCGGAGTGCCGGTGAACCTGACCAACCAGACCGGCGACACCCTGTTGATGCTGGCGGCCTATCACGGCCACGGCGAGGCGGTCGTCGCGCTGTTGGGTCTCGGCGCCGACGTCGACCGACCCAACGACAAGAACCAGACGCCGTTGGCCGGCGCGGTGTTCAAGTCGCACGACGATGTGGTCCGGGCGCTGGTCTCCGCGGGGGCGAGTCCGGACGCGGGGACGCCCACCGCGCGCGACGCGGCCGTCATGTTCGGTCGCGAGGACTACGCGAGCCTCTGGCCGCCCCGGATGGAGCCTGAGCGGCCGCAGTAGGGTTCTCAGCGTGATCGACCTCAAGATTCTGCGGGACGACCCGGACCTCGTACGCACCTCTCAGCGCAAGCGCGGAGAGGACCCCGGACTCGTCGACACTCTGCTCGACGCCGACACGTCTCGTCGTGCCGCGATCGCCGAGGCGGATGCCCTGCGGTCCGAGCAGAAGACGCTCGGCAAGCAGGTCGGCAAGGCGTCCGCCGACGACCGCCCCGCGCTGCTCGCCCAGGGCAAGGAGCTCGCCGACCGGGTCAAGGCCGCGTCGTCCACCGAAGCTGACGCGCAGGCCGCGATGACCGCGGCGCACCGCGCGATCGGCAACGTCGTCGCCGACGAGGCGCCGGCCGGTGGCGAGGACGACTACGTGGTCCTCGAACACGTCGGTGAGCCCACCGAGATCGCCGACCCGAAAGACCACCTCGAGATCGGTGAGTCGCTGGGCCTGATCGACATGGAGCGCGGCGCCAAGGTCTCCGGATCACGCTTCTACTTCCTCACCGGCAACGGCGCCCTGCTGCAGTTGGCGTTGCTCCAACTCGCGGCCCGGCTCGCCACCGCCAACGGGTTCACCATGATGATCCCGCCGGTGCTGGTGCGCCCGGAGGTCATGGAGGGCACCGGGTTCCTCGGCGCGCACTCCTCGGAGATCTATCACCTCCCGGATGACGACCTCTACCTCGTCGGCACGTCCGAGGTGCCGATGGCCGGCTACCACATGAACGAGATCCTCGACCTGTCGTCGGGGCCGAAACGCTATGCGGGATGGTCGAGTTGCTTCCGGCGCGAGGCGGGCAGCTACGGCAAGGACACCCGCGGGATCATCCGCGTGCACCAGTTCGACAAGGTCGAGGGCTTCGTCTACTGCAAGCCCTCCGACGCCGAGGCCGAGCACCAGAAGCTGCTGGGGTGGCAGAAGGAGATGCTCGCCGCGATCGACGTCCCCTACCGCGTCATCGACACCGCAGGCGGCGACCTCGGATCGTCGGCGGCGCGCAAATTCGACTGCGAGGCATGGGTTCCCACGCAGAACACCTATCGCGAGCTGACGTCGACGTCGAACTGCACCACCTACCAGGCGCGGCGACTCTCCGTCCGGTACCGCGACGAGGCGGGCAAGCCGCAGACCGCGGCGACCCTCAACGGGACGCTGGCCACCACGCGGTGGATCGTGGCGATCCTGGAGAACCACCAGCAGCCTGACGGCAGTGTCGTGCTGCCCGAGGCGTTGGCGGGGTTGGTCGGAACCGACGTCCTACGGCCGTGATCGCGCCATGATGGTCCGATGCTGATCGCCGGAGTTCTCGCCGCTCTCTTCGCCTCGATCGCCTATGGCGTCTCGTCGGTGCTCCAGGCGCACGGTGCGCGCAGTTCGCACGACGCCGCGTTGGCCCGGGGTGAGACCGGGCTGGCCACCGAGACCGGCGCTCCCACACTGCGTTCGACTGTGCTGGCGATGCTGACCCTGTACTTCATCATCGGCACCGCGCTCGACGTCCTCGGGTTCGTCGGCGGCGCGGTGTCGGCACGTCTCGCTCCGCTGTTCCTCTCGCAGACCATCATCAGCGCGAACCTCGTCATCACCGCGATCCTGGGCATCTTCGTCCTCGGCATCCGGCTGCACACGCGCGACTGGGTCGCGATCGGCGTCGTCCTCGCCGCGCTGTGCGCACTCGGGTTGTCGGCCAAGGAGAACCCGCGCGAGACGGAATCGATGCTGTTCCACTGGGTGCTGCTCGCGGCCACGGTCGCGCTGGTCGTGGTGTCGGTCGCGTTGGTGCGCCTGCTCGGGTCACGCGCCGCGATCGCGGCCGGTCTCGCCGCCGGTGCGTTGTTCGGTGCGGTCGCCATCTCGGTGCGTGTGCTCGACGGCCTCGATCCGTTCAGTGTGTCCTCGCTGCTGAGCGACCCCGCGCTGTACGCGCTGGCGCTCTCGGGAGGCGCGGGCTTCTACCTGCACACCGTCGCGCTGCAGTTGGGGTCGGTCAACGGTGCGACCGCGGCGCTCGTCGTCGGCGAGACCGTCGTCCCCGGCGTGATCGGCGTGATCTTCCTCGGCGACGAGACGGTGCAGGGACTCGCCTGGCTGGCGGTCGTCGGCTTCATCGCGGCGGTCGTCGGTGCGGTCACCGTGGCATGGTCGGGCGCGGTCGAGGCCACCGCGCAGGCCGAGGCAGTCGAGACCTCCCCGGCCTGATCGGCGGCAGAACTCGGCGCTGAGCGGGTCAACCCCGTGCGCGACCGGCGCGACGGGTCTCGTCGGGGGTCTCGCCGAGAATCGACCGGTAGCGCCGGGAGAAGTGCGCGTGGTCGGCGAAGCCGAGATCGGCGGCGAGTCCGGCCAGGGCCGTGTCGGGGTGGGCGAACAGGGTGGTCGCTGCGCGCTG
Source organism: Williamsia maris (assembly GCF_024171815.1). Taxonomy (GTDB): domain Bacteria; phylum Actinomycetota; class Actinomycetes; order Mycobacteriales; family Mycobacteriaceae; genus Williamsia_A; species Williamsia_A maris. Next base: position 707,870 of record NZ_JAMTCJ010000002.1, read on the forward strand.
CATCCGGCGGCACTCGATCAGCCACTTCGGTCCGAAACCGGTGTGCTCGCGGACCACGCGTTCGACGGTGCGGGTCGACGCGTGGACCTCGTCGGCCAGGGCCGAGGTGGTGAGGATGTCGTCGCGCATCTCGGCGATCTGAGATGCGTGGTTGGCGAGGTGGCCCGCATCGGTGACCCGCTCGGCCACCGGCGCCAGCCACGACCGCATGATCTCGGTGATCTCGTCTCGGTCGACAGCGGCATCGCGCGGGCGGTCCATGATCCGGGACACCTCTGCGGCGATCCGGCGATGATCCGGGATCGAGATCGGTTCCTCGGCGCCGATCAACTCGACGGCGTGGGTGTCGGTGAGCAGCGGGGTCGCGGCCGGCCGGAACAGGAGTCCCACGGCCCAGCCGTCACCGGTGAGCGTGCGTACGCCGACCCGCTGCTGCGGCCCGTAGAGGGCGGCAACGGTGGGCTCGAACACCACGTTGACCGCCGGGTAGCCCAGGACCCGCTGATGCAGCGGCTCGTCCGGGACGGAGTAGCGCACCGTCCACACCTGGCGTACGAGATCGGGCAGCCCGATGGGGTATCGATCGAACACGGTGGCCGGTGAGCCGGCGTTGATGTGCCCGCGGTTCGCGACACCGAGTTCAGGGCCGTCGGTCACATCGTCACCTCCGCGTCTGTCGGAAATGTTCAAGACCACGCCCGTCGAGCGGCCGAGGATGGGTACATGACCGAGAACACCGCTGCCGCAACCGGACACCACACCGTCGAGGGTCGCCCGAACGGGTCGAGCTCACTGACGCCACACATCGTCGTGACGCCGGCGCGTGCGGCGATCGAATTCTACTCAGAGGTGTTCGGGGCCGAGGTGGACTCGGCGACCGAGATGGGTGGGGTGGTGGCCCATGCCGAGCTCGGATTCCCGCTGGGCCGCCTGACGCTGGGTGAGCCGATGGCCGACTACGGATTGGTCGCGCCCGAGGCCGGTGCGCCGGTGGTCTACTCGCTCGCGATCTACGTGACCGACACCGATTCCCTCGTCGAACGTGCGATGGCGGCCGGGGCGACGATCCGCGAGGAGGCGACCACCTTCGTCTCCGGCGACCGCTTCGCATCCATCCTCGATCCGTTCGGCGTCCGGTGGTCGGTGATGACCCGGGTCGAGGACATCTCTCCGGAGGAGAGTGAGAGGCGCGTCGCCGAATGGGCGGCGAGTCAGTCGGCCTCGGGGTAGCGGTGGAATGTCGGCCGCGCGGCCACAGTTGCCCTTGGTTGACCCCAACCGAGGAGACGATCCGCCGTGCCACTCGTCCACATCCATCTGATCGAGGATCGCCGCGACGCGGCCGCCGTGCGGCGCATCGCCGACGTCGTGCAGGAAGTGCTGCGTGAGCACTTCGCCGCACCGCCGCGCGATCGGTACCAGCTGATCAGCGAGCACAAGCCGGGCCACATCATCGCCGAGGACACCGGACTCGGGCTCGAACGCACCGACGACATCGTCCTGATCCAGATCGTCCAGCAGGGACGCACCTCCGACCAGAAGCAGGCGACCTACCGCGCGCTCGCCGAACGGCTCCGCGATGAATGCGGTGTGGCAGGCGCTGATCTCATCGTCTCGGTTGTCGAGAACACGCAGGCCGACTGGTCGTTCGGCAACGGCGTCGCGCAGTTCCTCACCGGCGATCTGTAGAGGTCAGTCGAGCGCGGCCGAGATCAGCACAGCCGCAGCCGCTTTGGCGTGGACAGCGGCCTCGGGTCGGCCGCTGATCGCCGAGGTGGTCTGGGCGCCCTCGGCGAGCAGGACGAGTTGGCGCGCCAGCGGGATGGTGCCGCCGGCGTCGGCGACGAGGCCGTCGACGTAGTCCTGGAAACTCTGCTTGTGCACCCGCGCGGCCGTGGCGATCTCCGGCGACGAGCCGCCGAGTTCACCGAACGCGTTGATGAACGCGCAGCCACGGAACTGGTCGGTGATGAACCAGTCGGCGAGGAAATCGAAGATCGCGAGCAGCTTGCCCCGCGGCGTGCTCTGTCCGCGCGCGGCGACGTCGAGGCCGTCGACCCACATGGTGTGCCTGCGCTCGAGCACGGCGAGAACGATCGCGTTCTTGCCGGGGAACTCGCTGTAGAGCCGCTTGAGGGACACGCCGGATGCGCTGCGTAGTTCGTCGATGCCGACCTGCTGGATGCCGCGCTCGTAGTACAGCCGGTCGGCCGCGTCGAGGATTGCGGTCCGGGTGGTGTCCATGGTCCGAGTGTACTTGCCGGGAGAACGATCGTTCTGTAGTGTCGGCGCCAGATAGAGAACGAACGTTCTCATCTCGCCGACATCGCACTTCTTCAGGAGGCAGTCATGGGCTACGTCACCACCGTGGGAACCGAGAATTCCGCTCCGATCGAGCTGTACTACGAGGATCACGGCACCGGGCAGCCGGTCGTGTTGATCCACGGATACCCGCTCGACGGATCGTCCTGGGAGCGTCAGACCTCGGCGCTGCTCGACGCCGGCTACCGGGTCATCACCTACGACCGCCGCGGGTTCGGCCGCTCCAGCCGTCCGACCATCGGCCACGACTACGACACCTACGCCGCCGACCTCAAGGCAGTCCTCGACCAGCTCGACCTCAACCAGGTCGTCCTCGTCGGCTTCTCGATGGGCACCGGCGAGGTGGGTCGCTACCTGGGCAAGTACGGATCCTCGCGCGTCGCCAAGGCCGCGTTCTTCGGGTCGCTGGAGCCGTACCTTCTCAAGACCGACGACAACCCGGCCGGCGTCCCGCAGGACGTGTTCGACGGACTCCTCGACGCCGTGAAGGGCGATCGCTACGCGTTCTTCACCGAGTTCTTCAAGAACTTCTTCAACACCGATGATTTCCTCGGCAACCGCCTGAGCCAGGAGGCGCTCGACGCGAACACTCAGCTCGCGTACAACGCGTCGCCGTGGGCCTCGGTCGCCGCACAGCCGACGTGGCTCACCGACTTCCGGGAGGACATCCCGAAGATCGACGTCCCGGCGCTGATCGTGCACGGCACCGCCGACAACATCCTGCCGATCGACTCGACCGGCCGTGAGTTCACCAAGGCGTTGCCCGATGCGGAGTACATCGAGATCGAGGGTGCTCCCCACGGCCTGCTGTGGACCCATCACGAAGAGGTCAACAAGGCGCTCCTCGAGTTCCTCGCGAAGTAGTTCCGACCGAACAGCTTTCCTGCGAGCAGCGGTTCGTCCGCTCACCGGCCGCACCCTTGATCAGGTGCGGCCGGTTCGCGTCGGTGGCACGGTGGGGTGATGGCGAAGCGAGCGATCACCGAGGAGATTCTCGGGGCGTGGGTGTTCAAGGCCGACGGTCGGCGGTTCGACGAGTCGATCGCCATCCGATCCCGCTGCGTGGCCGACAATTACCGCAAGGATCTGATGCGGCCCGGGCAGCGGGTGGTGCTCTGGGTCAGCGGCCCGGGGGACGGTCCGCGCCCGCGCGGCATCTGGGGTCTGGGCTGGATCACCGACGAGGCCCGGTCGGACCCCGACGACGGGTGGGTCACTCCGGCCGACATCACCCTGCTCGCCGAGGGTGACCGCGTTCTGGCCACCGACCTGCGCGAGATCCCGGAGTTGGCGGACATGGAAGTGCTGAAGCTCCCGCAGGGCAGCAACCCGTCGTGGGTCACCCGCGAGCAACTGGCCGCCATCGTTCGGCTCCTGCCGGAGTGGCCCGCGTTGCAGTGATCAGAACGGTGGCGATCAGAACGGTGGGGGCGGCCGGTGATGGCGGCGAGCGCAGTGCGGTGAACAGGTCGGTGCCGGTGTAGGCGTTGCCGAGGAACATGTGGCCGGTGGGGGACTGGAAGAACACGGTCCCCATCTCGTCCTGGTGGTCGCGTCAGGCGGTGAAGGTCTTGATCCGATGGTGAAATCGGCACAGGGGTTTCAGGTTTGCGCGTGTGGTCCGGCCGCCTGTGTCGAATGGGTCGGTGTGGTCGAGGTCGGTGTGCCATGCGGGGGCGTTGCATCCGGGGAAGGTGCAGCACAATTCGCCCGAGCGGACCAAGGCCTGGAGCTTTTTGCTGGGCCGGTATCTCGTTGAGTCGGATGCGGGTGGTTCGGGGCGGATGAACTCGCGTTCGGCCTGGGCCAGGAGCGAGCGCATGGTGTTCGCGTCGATGATGCCGTTGCCGTCGAGGAAGCCGGGGTCGTCGTCGAGCCCGAGCAGTGTCGACAAGTTGACGACGATGTGGAAGGTGGGTCGCTCGGTCGAGCTGGGCCGACATTCGCAGGTGTGGGTCGCCGTGTGCTCGGGGCGGGATTCCTCGTCGACTGTGGGGGCGTCTGTCGTGGTCTCGGGCTGAACCTGATGCTCGGGTTCGGTTGCGGAGGTGCAGTCGTCGCATTCGCAGGGCAGGTGGAGTCGGCCGCGGGACAGGGCGAGGAGTGCGTCGGCGCGGCGCCGGTCGAGGGTGCGGGGATCGCTGGTGTGGGGCTCGTCGGCCATGACGGCCAGGCGAGCGTCGAACTCGGCGGCGGATTCCATCGGCAGCGACGCGCTGAGCCGTGATTGGCCGGGCGCGTGGTGGTCGGGTCGGACGGTGACGTTGCGGTCGGCGGCGGCGCGGGCGCGGCGACGCAGGAGTGCGTCGGAGTCGATGTCGGCGATGATCGCGTCGACCATCACGGTGAATCGCGTTCGTGACATCGGTGGGCGGGCGAAGATCGCCTGCGCGAGATGGGCGTCGACGTCGGTGATCGGCGCCGGCGGTGACGATCTCGCGGGCACGAGCTGGTGGCAGGTTGAGGACCGCACCGACCTCGGCGACCGCGCTGAGGTGGTCTTCTTCTCGTTCGTCGTGGATCAGACTGGCCGCCTGCAACATCCGGAAGTCCGCGGAGGCGTGGACCGCGCGACAGTGCGCCAGGATCTCGATGAGTTCGGCCGCGTTGTGGTGCTCATCGTCGGCCAACTGCGACTCCAGAGGCGCACCGGTCCCGTGTGTGGAGGTGGTGGTCGCGCCGGCCATGAGTCGAACATACATTCGACTTTCGACAACCGAACAGACCTGTCTGCGGCCCTGTGGACAACTCGACCCAGGGGCCGAGGTGCGCCCACGTCGCGATCGGGTTCATGACGCCTAACTGATTGCGTCAGTTGTTGTTTGACGCAACTGGTTACTTTGCGATGGTTACTTTTGTACCGCGTTCGCATGAAATTGCGGCGGTTTCGACGAAGTGTCGCCAATCACGGATCAATTGTCGTCAGTGCCGTCTAGCTTCACCCCTACAAGCAGTCATACGAGGGGGTTGTCGTGGGTAGGAACAAGGCGTCGCGAGTGTCGAAGACCGTCGGTAAGGCGGGTCTGGCGGGCACCGCCGCCGGAGCGGTCGTGACCACGGCAGCGGCCGCGGTGTTGTTGGGGTCGGGCACGGGGTCGAATCCCGCGTCGCTCACGGAGGCCGCGGGCGCGAACGCCCGGACCGACAACGCATTGAGTCGGGTCCACGTCGAGGGCGTGGTGCTGACACAGAAGACGTTGGAGATGTTGTCGTCGCTGCCGACCGGGTCGTCGGTGGTCGTCCCGAACCAGCCGCAGACGGTGACCTCGTCGACCAGCACGTCGACGTCGGGAGGGGCATCCTCATCGGTGCCACCGCTGTCAGGTGTCGGCAGGTCGGCGGTCCAGCTCTTCGTTCCCTCGGCGAGCGTCGGCACGACCGCGTCGGGCCCGGTGTCGCAGGCCTCGGTCTCGACCTTCAGCATGTTCCCCACGCAGACCACGTGGACGCCGCTGAACACCGCCGCAGGCGGTGCGCGGTCGGGGACGGCGTACGCGTTCGTGCCGGCGCCGGGTGCCACAGCGGAGTCCGGCCTCGGCATGTTGATCCGGGTGTTCATCGGTGACGGTGCGGACGCGCCCGCCGATTGTGTTGCGGCGGCGTGCAACGGCGGCAACGGTGGCCTGTTGTTCGGTAACGGCGGCCGTGGGGCCAACGGAGGGACGGGCGGCAACGGCGGCTTCTTCGGCAACGGTGGCGCAGGCGGAGCCGCGACCGTCGTCGGCGGAGTGGGTGGCGCGGGCGGCAACGCCGGCTTCATCGGAACGGGCGGCACCGGCGGCGCGGGTGCGGCCGGCGCAACAGGTCTCGCCGGTGGCAGCGGCGGTGCGGGCGGTCGCGGCGGATTCATCCTCGGCGACGGCGGACTCGGTGGAGCGGGCGGCGCAGGTGCGGCCGGGGCGGCGGGTACCGCGGGAACCGACGGTGGCGCAGGCGGTGTCGGTGGCATCGGCGGAGGATTGATCGGCAACGGTGGAGCCGGCGGTGCCGGTGGTCTCGGTGGCGCGGGCGGCACCGGTTCCGACGGCAGCGCGGGTGCGGGCGGTACGGGAGCCGGAGCCGCCGGTGACGACGGTGGTGCGGGTGTGGCCGGTGGCGCGGGTGGCCGCGGCGGGAACGCCGGAGCCGGCGGAGCATCGAGCTTGTTCGGCGCGGTCGGTGTCGTCGGTGTCAACGGAAACGGCGGCGCAGGCGGTTCGGGCGGTGCCGGTGGCCAGGGCGGCGATGGAGTCGATGGCGCCGACGGGACTGCGGCGGTGGGCGCCGGTGGCAACGGCGGCGATGGCCAGGACGGCGGCGCGGGCGGTAAGGGCGGAACCGGTGGCATAGCGGGAGCCGGTGGTCTGGCCGGAACCGGTGGCAGCGGCGGAACGGCCGGCACCAGAGGCGCCGACGGTGCGCTCGGCAACGGCGGCGCGGGCGGTGACGGTGGAGTCGGCGCGGCCGGGAACGACGGTGGAGCCGGCGCGGCAGGTGTCGCGGTCACAGGCTCGGGCACAGCGGGCAACGCAGGAGACGCGGGTCAGGCCGGCGGCAACGGTGGTCGAGGCGGCAACGCCGGTATCGGCGGCACCGGAACGGTCGCGGGCGTGGACGGATCGAGCGGCAGCGGTGGCGCGGCGGGTAGCGGCGGCCAGGGCGGTGCGGGTTCGAAGGGCACCGATGGCGCGGACGGCATCGACGCAGCGACGCCGGGTGGCTCGGGAACTGCGGGCCAGGCCGGTGGCGCGGGCGGCGCGGGCGGCGCGGGCGGCGCATCAGGCGTGGCGGGCGCAGCAGGTACCGGTACCGGAGGCATCGCGGGCGCGACCGGAACAGCAGGAACGCAGGGCGCGGGCGCCGCGGGCGGCAACGGTGGCCGCGGCGGAGCCGGCGCGAACGGCGCGACGGGCGACGTCGGTTCGGCCGCGACCGGCGACGGTGCGAACGGTAACACCGGCGGAACAGGTCAGGCCGGCGGCAATGGTGGTGCGGGCGGCAACGCCGGCATCGGTGGCGCCGGGTCGACCGCGGGTCTGACCGGTGTCAACGGCACCGGTGGCGCGGCGGGCAGCGGCGGCCAGGGCGGTACCGGGTCGAACGGCAACAACGGCGCGAACGGAACGGACGCGACGACTCCGGGCGGATCGGGAACGGCCGGCGGGGCCGGCGGAACGGGTGGAACGGGCGGTGCCGGTGGCGCCGCAGGTGCTGCGGGTGTCGCGGGGACCGGCGGAACCGGCGGTGGCAACGGTGCGGTCGGCGTCGCGGGAATCCAGGGCGTCGGCGGCAACGGTGGCAACGGCGGTATCGGTGGATCCGGCGCGGCCGGCGGAATCGGTTCGACCGGCCTCGCGGCTGTCGGCACCGGCACGAACGGTAACGAGGGTGGTGCCGGGCAGGCAGGCGGCAACGGCGGCCAGGGCGGTGCAGCCGGTGCAGCCGGTACCGGATCCTCGGCAGGAACAGCGGGTTCGAGCGGCGACGGTGGCGCGGCCGGTGCCGGAGGCAAGGGCGGCACCGGGTCCGACGGAACCGACGGCGCGGACGGCATCGCAGCGACCACCCCCGGCGGCAACGGTACGGCCGGTGAAGACGGCGGTACGGGTGGAGCCGGCGGAGCAGGTGGCGCAGCGGGAATCGCCGGAGCGGCCGGATCCGGGACAGGCGGCGTCGCCGGAGCTTCTGCGGTGGCGGGAGTCCAGGGCGACGGTGGCAAGGGTGCCAACGGCGGCAACGGCGGCGCGGGCGCGGACGGTGCCATAGGCGATGCCGGCGCTGTTGCCACCGGGTTCAGTGCGAGCGGCAACGCAGGCGGTGCGGGCCAGGACGGCGGCAGCGGCGGTCGGGGCGGCAACGCAGGCGGCGGCGGAGCCGGAACCACGATCGGCACGGTCGGGCAGAACGGCAACGGCGGTGCGGCGGGCAACGGCGGCATGGGCGGTGCCGGTTCGGACGGCAACGACGGCCGGGATGGGGCCGACGCCACCACACCGGGCGGAGAGGGCGGCAACGCCACGTCGGGCGGCAACGGCGGTGCCGGCGGCATCGGCGGGTTGGCGGGCACCGCGGGAGCGGCCGGAACCGGTGGCACCGGCGGAGTGGCGGGCGCGAACGGCACCCGAGGTGACCAGGGTGTCGGCGGAGCGGGCGGTGACGGCGGCAACGGTGGTGCCGGCGCGGCCGGTGCTGCGGGCGCCACCGGCGCTGCGGCGACGGGTCCGGGCGGCAACGGCAACACGGGCAGCGCAGGGCAGGCCGGCGGTAACGGCGGTGCCGGTGCCCAAGCAGGTGTCGGCGGCGTGGGATCCACGTCGGGACAGAACGGCTCGAGCGGCAATGGTGGTGCGGCCGGCGACGGCGGCATGGGCGGCGCGGGCTCCAACGGCAACAACGGTGCGAACGGGACGAACGCCACGCAGGCGGGAACCGCGGGAACAGCCGGTGGCGCAGGCGGAATCGGCGGCAACGGAGGCGCAGGCGGTGCCGCGGGCACGGCCGGAACGGCCGGCGGCTCCGATGCGGCAGCAGGAGCAGCCGGTGTCGCGGGCACGCAGGGTGTCGGCGGCAACGGTGGCAATGGCGGCCTCGGCGGGAACGGTGCCGTCGGCGCGAACGGCGTCACCGGTATGAACAACGGCGCCGCGCAGAACGGTGGCGCGGGCGGTGCAGGTGGCAACGCGGGAACAGCGGGAACCGGCTCGACCAACGGGACCGTCGGCGTCAACGGCACCGGCGGCAACGGGGCCCAGGGCGGAAACGGTGCCGCGGGTACGAACGGCACAACCGGTGCGGCAGGCACGGCAGGCAGCGTCAACGGCGGCACGGGAACCGCAGGAACCGCAGGTGGTGCCGGCGGTAACGGCGGCGCTGCGGGAGCAGTCGGTACCGGCGGCACCGGCGGCTCGGCTGGTGTCCAGGGCAACGGCGGCAACGGAGGAGTCGGCGGAACCGGCGGTAGCGGTGGCGCGGGTCGTGCCGGCACCAACGGTGCGACGGGAGCCGTGGGTTCGGGCTCCTCGCTGCAACCCTTCCAAAACGGCGGCACGGGTGGCGCCGGTGGTGCCGGAACGGCCGGCGGTAACGGTGGAGCGGGCGGCACCGGCGGCGGTGGTGGCGCGGCCGGCCTGGGTCTCGTCAGCGGAGCCGTCGGCGCAAACGGCAACGGTGGCGCAGGCGGAATCGGCGCGGTCGGTGGCAGCGGCGGAACCGGTGGCGCGGGCGGCTTCTCGGTCTTCGGCACCGGCGGCACCGGCGGCGTCGGCGGAAACGGTGCGACCGGAGGGATCGGTGGAACCGGCGGCCTCGCCGGCACCGGTGGCGCGACCGGCACCGGCAGCACCGGCGCAGCAGGCATCTCGGGGAACAACGGAGCCGGTGGAACAGGCGGCACCGGCGGGGCGTCGTCCACCGGGTCCGGCGGGACCGGGGGTAACGGCGGTGGGGTGTCGGGCACGCGCGGAAACGTCCAGGGCGGCAACGGAGGCGCCGGAGGCTCTTCCGGCAGCGGCACCGGTGGCCAAGGTGGTAACGGCGGAAGCGTGACGTCGAACTCCGGCAACGCAGAGGGCGGTGATGCCGGGCAGGGCGGGACTGGCTTCAACGGCGGCAGGGGTGGCAACGGCGGAAGCGGGACAGCCACTTCCGGCACCGGTACGGGTGGTGACGGTGGTACCGGAGGTGTGAGCAGCGGACTCATCGGCAGCAGCAGTGGCGCCGGTGGGACAGGCGGAACCGGAACCGGGACCACCGCGGTCGGTGGCACCGGCGGGACCGGTGGCACCGGTGGAACCAGCGCATTCGGCGGCAACTCGGGCGCCACGGGCGGCTCGGGCGGTCAGGCTGTCGGAACCGGCAGCGGACCCGCCACGGGCGGCGCCGGCGGTGCCGGCGGTGCGGGCGGGGTCAACACGACCGGCAATGCTGCCTCGCCTCTGCTGTCAGCGGGCGACGGCGGTGCCGGCGGAACCGGCGGGTCGGCGACCAACAACGCAAACGGCAACGCAGTCGGCGGCGCAGGCGGTGTCGGTGGTGCAGGCGGTGTCGGCAAGCCGGCCGTCCAGGGCGGCAACGGCGGCAACGGTGGTGCCGGTGGCACCGGCAACGCCCCGGGCGCGGGAACGGGGACCGGTGGCACCGGTGGTGCCGGCGGTTCCGGATCCGGCCCCGGGTCGACCAACGGCACCAAGGGCGCCAACGGCAACGGTGTCGGGTGAGCCAGCACGCAACGTCCGACGGCGGCCAGGTGCGGGTCAACCGCACACCCACGGTGTTGGCCGTCGTTGCGGTTGTCCTCGCCCTGGTCGCCGCGGTGATCGCGGTCTTCGCCCTCGTGCAGGGCGGCTCCGATGATGACGGGCCGACTTACGGCGACGCGCAGAGGAACACCGACACCCGGACGGTGTGCGACGCGTTCACGGTGAACCTGCGCGCGGTCTCGACCCAGACCGGCAGCACCCCACCCGGCGGTGTCGCGGGCGAGTCCGCCGCGGCGGCCAACGCCCGGTTGGCGTTGTTCGCGGCGTCGGTGAACTTGACCGACGCCCTCGATTCCGCACCGGCGGCGCGCGACGAACTCCGAAGCGCAGTGACCGAGCTGGCACAGCAGTACCGAACGGTCGCAACGCAGTACCTCGCCGGAGCGGGTGCCGATGCACCCGCGGTCACCGGTGCGATACGCGGCGCGGGCACGGCGGCCACGGCCGTCACCAACGCCTGCAAGTAGTGATCTCGAGACGAGCCGCCGGTGGCAATCCGCCACCGGCGGCTCGTCGCTGTCCGGAGACCACGTCGGCTGACCGATCGACACATAGCTACCCGCAGTAACGGCCGAGTCGATCCGAGCGACTTCCGAGTACACCCCGGAACTGAGGAGTACCAATGATCGGAATCGCCCCGAAGAGGCTCGCAGCACTGGCCGCAGCCGGAGCGCTCGTTCTCATGGCGGGAGCCTGCTCGTCGGGGGAGTCCGACACCGGATCGGAGGCGCCCACCTCGACGGTGACGGTCACCGCACCGGGATCGTCGGCGCCGCACACCCAGGGCTCGGATCCGGACGCGGGCTCGGGGTCGGCACCCACCGCTGACGCACCTGTCACCGAAACGCCCGTGGCCGACACCCGGGACGTCGCGACCCCGGCCGCTGCTACACGGCCCGTCTCGGACTTCGCCGACGGATCTCGATACTCGTTCGCCTCGCCGAGCAAGCAGATCCAGTGCCGTGCGATCGACGGCAATTTCATGTGTCAGACGTCGGGCAAACCGCACACCGTCACCACGGCGTCCCTGTGCAACTTCTATCCCGGACTGGAGCAGAGCCGCGCGGTCCGCTTCGGCTGGTTCCCCAGCGGTCCCGCCCCGTGCGCGACGATCATCCAGGGTGAGGGCTTCAATTCGCCGCACACCCTGGATTACGGCCAGCGGGTCACCTTCTCGCCCATGGGCGGTCGTACGATCACCTGTGCATCCGCGGTCGATGGACTCACCTGCACCCAGGTCGGTGGCGTCGGCGCCACCGGGTTCTTCCTGTCGGTCGACTCGTTCACAGTGCTCTAGAGAGGTGGAAATGCGTGTTCTCCGTGGTCTCGGTGGCGTCTTCGCCCTACTGCTGGTGATCACCGCGTGCTCCGACGACACCGCCGATCCTGCGCCGCCAACCTCCACGGTGACCGTCTCGGATTCGGCCGTGCCGCAGGCGGGCTCGTCGGCGCCGTCCGACACGTCGACGGCCAGCACAACGACGACCACCACGACGCCGGCCGACCCCACCGCCGGCGCGCTGCCCGCATCCGACTTCGCCGACGGCACGAGCTACTCCTTCGCGTCACCGTCGAAGAAGATCGAGTGCCGTACGACGTCGGAGACGCTCGTCTGCCAGACCCTGGACAACCGGCACACCGTGGATCCGTCGCTGCTGTGCGGCTTCTATCCCGGCGAGGAGCAGGGCAGGGCCAACCAGTTCGGCTTCTTCGACTTCGACAAGCCGCTGTGCGCAACCATCGTCCAGGGCAACGCGATCCGGTCACCGAACACGCTGGCCTACGGCCAACGCGTCGTGTTCCGACCCCGTCCGGACCTCACCATCGTCTGCTCGGCTGCCACCGTCGGCATCGCCTGCGTCAACCCCGACGGGTTCGGGTTCACGCTGTCCGACACCGAGTTCAAGCGCTTTCGCGCGAACTGACGGCCCGCCCGTGGGTTAGGAGAGCATCAACAGCGTCGACGTCGCGCTGGCGACGAGTCGGCCCTGCGCGTCGTGGACCTCGGCGCGCACGGTGGCCGTGGTCCGGCCATGGTGCTCGACCTCCGCGCGCACCCGGATCGCACCGCGGTCCGGGCTGATGGCGCGGATGTAGCGACAGCTCAGGTCGAGGGTGGAGAAGCGTCGGTTGTCGACGTTGACCGTCATCAGCGCCGACCCGAAGGCCGAGTCGATGACCGCCGCGATCACCCCGCCCTGCACGGTTCCGTTTGCATTGCAGTGAAACTCGCGTGGCTCCATCTCGATCACCGCCCACCCCTCGCCGGCATCGACCGGCCGGTAGTCGAGGGTGGACGCGGCCGGGCTCAGCTCCATCGACCCGTCGATCTGTGCGCGGATCTGCTCGAGTCCGGGCAGGGTGCTGCGCCGACGAGCGCCCGGTGCCGCCCAGGTGTACGAGCGCCCCGGCCTGTTCATGTCGCGCGTTCGCTCACGACTCGATCTTGGCCGAGCGGAGTTCGTGACCCTTCGAGGTCAGGCACCGTCCGGTGGGCAGATCCCACGACCAGCCGTGCAGGTTGCAGGTCAGTTTCTCGCCCTCGATGACGCCGAACTTCGACAGGTCGGCCTTGAGGTGCGGACACCGACGCTGGATCTCCCAGCCGTCCTTGACGATCGACGCCGTGTCGTCGTGCGCCTCGGAGAACCACCCGTCGGCGTATGCGACACGTTCCGGGGTCAGGCATTTGAAGAACGTGTACAGGAACTCGTTGTACCCACCGATGCGCCACGTGGTGAACCGGGTCGACAGGAAGATCGTGTTGACCCAGTCGGGTTCGTTGTCGCGCAACACCGTTCGCACCATCTCGGGCGCGATGCGGAAGCCGTAGCGGTACTTGCCCTCGCCCTCCTTGGGTTCGCGCACCGTGCGGTTCGGGAAGTCGAGCACGACGGTGGTCTCGCCCATGACGAGCCCGACCGGGTAGCCGATCCCATCGCAGATGAGGTCGCTGGCCGCCATGATCGGCTCGAACAGATCCCGCAGCGCAGGCAACAGGGGCTCCCCCTCGGCGGGCGCCCACGACGCCTTCGCTTCGGCGATCACCGGTGCGAACTTCTCCGCCATCCGCTCGAGGTAGGCGGCCTTGTTGACGCCGAACACCTGCTCCGGCGGATATGGGTGACCGATCTCGACGAGCTCGGAACCGCGCAGCTCCACCGTCGACCCCGACACCATCATCAGCCCGCGGTGCTTGGTGCCGTCGTCGGTGCCGTGGGAGACCATCTGGTCGAGGAACGTGGCCTGATCAGGGAAGATGCTCGTTGGATCGGGGTTGCCCTCGGCGTCGCCGACATCGTTGAGGTAGCGGAGCTCGTCGTCGAGGAACATCGGCGGTCCGGCCGAGGGGACCACCCACGTGGCGCCGACCTGCTCGATGTACGACCGCGCCCGGTCCATGCCGCGCTGCCGCTTCTGTGCCGCGAAGTTGGCCTTCGACTTGCGCGGGATGTCGTAGACCATCGGATACCAGATGGCGCCGGAGTACTGCAGCAGATGGATGTCTATGTGGCCGAACGCTTCCGAGATCACGTCGAGGTCGACCGGCCGGGCGTCGTTCATGTTGAAGCAGGTGGTCTCACCGTCGGAGACGATCAGCCCGCTGTCGCCGATCGGACCGTCGGCGGGCGCCCGCAGCGCCACGATCATGATGTCGAGGCTGCCCTTGTCGTTGCTGACGGTCGTCGTGACCGAATCCTCGGTCTCGACGAACTTGTGGAAGCCGAGCGCCTCGAGCTCACGGCGCAGATCCGGCACCGGGTAGTCCGGCAACAGGACGGTTGTGTCCTTGTTGACGTTCTCGGCCAGGTTGCGCGCGTCGAAGTGATCGCGATGCAGGTGCGAGACGTAGAGGTAGTCGCAGTCACCGAGCGTGCGCCAGTCGAGCTCGGTGTTGTCCGGGAACGGGAACCACGATGCGAAGTAGGCGGGATTGACCCACGGGTCGCACAGGATCGACCCGGCCGCTGTCTGGATGTGGAATCCGGCGTGCCCGACGCTGGTGACCTGCACTGGTTTCGTTCCTCTCGATCATGCGTCGCTCACGCGACCGCCCCTCCAGGGTAGAGGCGGACGCTACTGTCGTCCGCATGGAACCCGCTTACGACACCGTGATCGCGATCGCCCGCTCGATGTGGGCAGCGCAGGGACTCAAGTTCACCGTGACCGGCGCCGAGAACGTGCCCCTGACCGGCGGCGCGGTCATCGCGATCAACCACACCGGGTACCTCGACTTCACCTACGCCGGGCTCCCCGCGTTCCTGCACGGCCGTCGCAAAGTGCGCTTCATGGCCAAGAAAGAGGTCTTCGACTCGAAGGTCAGCGGACCCATCATGCGCGCACTGAAGCACATCCCGGTCGACCGTGGCGCCGGCGCCGACAGCTACCGCGCCGCCGTCGAGTACCTGCAGGCCGGTGAACTCGTCGGCGTCTACCCGGAGGCGACGATCAGCCGCAGCTTCGAGATCAAGGAGTTCAAGTCCGGCGCCGCCCGTATGGCGCTCGAGGCCGGGGTCCCCATCGTCCCGACCGTCATCTGGGGCGCCCAGCGCGTCTGGACGAAGGGCCACCCGCGACGGATGGGGCGCACCAACACCCCGATCAGCATCGGCGTCGCGCCCCCGATCGCGCCGCTCGGCGACCCGGCCGAGCTGACCGCGACCCTGCATCGCGCGATGGCCGACACCCTCGATCGGGTCCAGCAGGCCTACGGTCCCCATCCGGCCGGCGAGTACTGGGTGCCGTCGCGGCTGGGCGGTGGCGCCCCGACACTGGCCGAGGCCGACGCGATGGACGCTCAGGAGAGCGCCGAGAAGGCCGCTCGTCGCGCCGAGCGCGACGGCTGAGACCTGCGCGTCGGGTTCGTACGGACGCCCGAGACGGCGGCCGCTACTCTGTCGGGGATATTCGCCCGAAACGGGCGTACGCCGATCTCACGACACGGGGTGGAACATGAGTCAACCGCCGAATCAGGGTGGTGGCTGGAACGGTCCGCAGGGGCCAGGGCAGCCATGGGATCCTGCATCGGGGCAGGCGTTTCCCCCGCCCGGGCAGTACCCCCAGTTCCCGCAGAATCAGCCCTTCCCGCCCGGCCAGTTCCCGCCCGGCCAGCCCCCGTACGGCCAACCCCAGTACGGTCCGCCACCGGGATACGGTCCGCCGACCGGCGGTCCGCCGTGGGGCCCGCCGCCCGGGCCACCCACCCGTGCGCCGTGGTGGCGACGCGGCTGGGTGATCGGACCGATCATCGCGGGCATCGTGGTGATCCTGGTGATCGCGACGACGGTCTCGCTGCTGGTGCTCTCCGACGACGACTCCGACCCGTCGGACACCGTGACCGCCTACCTCCAGGCGCTCTCCGACGGCGACGCGAAAAAGGCGTTGTCGACGATCGACGAGCCCGGCAACACCAAGCTGTTGACCGACGACATCCTCAAGCGTCAGCAGGCCAAGGCCAAGATCGGGGACATCAAGGTCGTGCGGAGTATGACCACGTCCGAGCGCGCGATAGTCAAGGCCACCTACAACTTCGGTCAGCGCAACGCCGACGTCGACTTCCGGCTGACCGAGACCGACGGCGACTGGAAGGTCGAGCAGGGCGCGATCGAGATCGACCTGTCGTCGGGTTCGATCGAGAAGAACAAGCCCACGCTGTTCGGCGTGGACGTCTCGGGCGATTCGAAGGCCTACGTCTTTCCGGGACCGCTCGAGTGGGGGACGTCGAACAAGTACATCGCCGCGACCGACGGGAAGGCCGACGACTGGCCCGTCGGCCCCTACTCCTCCTACTACCCCCAGCTCGACTTCGACATCAGCAAGGACGGCAACAAGGCGGCGTCCATCGCGGTCACCGCCTACCTGCAGTACTGCGCGCAGTCCACACAGACCGACGCCTCGGTGGACAAGCCGGGCTGCGAGCAGGAGGTGTTCGCCTTCGACGCGCTGCCGGGCACGGTCACCTGGAGTGACCCACGCACGATGGAGCTGTCCTCGCTCAAGCTGCGGTACTCCGGTTACACCGACTCCGACGCCATCGCGGTGTCCGGCTCGGTGCCGTGGCAGGCGACGTACCGGTCGAATCGCAGTCCCGCACCGGTGACGCGGTCGGCCACCGACTATCTCTCCGGCGACGTCGACCTCAGCAAGGATCCGCCGCAGTTCCAGCCGAACTGACCCCGCGCCCGCTCAGATCGAGCTGAGGAAGGCCCGTCCGCCACCGCTGCGTTTGGCGTCGTACATGCGGGCGTCGGCCGCGCGCAACGCGTGCCGTATCGCGATGTCGACGCGGTGATCGCGGGGCGATTCGATGACCGCCGCACCGACACTGACGGTCACCGGCGCCGAGTCGATGGCGTCGCGGAGTCGGTCGGGCAGCGACGTCACCCGGTCGACGACGTCGGCCACCGTGCCGGTCAACACGATCGTGAACTCCTCGCCGCCGGTCCGACCCACCACCGCGGTCGGGCCCGCGAGCCCGACCATCCGGGCCGACATCTGCTGCAGCACCAGATCACCGACGTCGTGCCCATAGGTGTCGTTGATCCGTTTGAACTTGTCGACGTCGATGACCACCGCGCCGATCGCGGTGCCCCCGGCCCGCGCGGCGCGCCACAGCGGTTCGAGCGACGCGTCGATGCCCCGGCGGTTGTGCAGTCCGGTCAGCGGATCGCGCAACGACTGCCGTGCGTCGATCGACAGCAGCGTCCACGCGACGTGTGCGGCGATCGGTACCGCACACACCGCGGCGATCATCACGAGTCCGCCGGCGACGGTCGCGTAGGTGTCGAGCGAGCGGGATTCCTGCAGACGCCAGACCGTGTAGACGATGATCACCGCGGCGAAGCCCATGTGGGCGAGCAGCCACCGGGAACTGATGAAGTACGTGCACAGGGCGCTGTTCAGCACGAACAGGGCGCAGCCGAAGGCTCCGGCGAGCGGGTTGTAGAGGACGAGGACCGAGGCCAGTCCGACGTCGCCGAATATCGCGAAGCCCACGAAGTAGTACCGGGCCCGGTGCGCGCCGACCGGTATCCGCACCCGGAGGATGAAGGCGATGACGGCGAGCTGGGCCACCATCACGATGAGCACCCACGTCACCGCGACCGTTCCCGACGGCCCGTACGGACTCATCAACAACAGCGCCGAGCACACCCCGAACAGGAAGGTGTTCGCCGCGAAGACCAAACGGATCGGTAGATGCAGCGGTCGCATGGAGTGGTGGTAGAGGATCCACGCGTAGTCGTGCTCGCCGAAGATCCACTGTCGCAGTGACGACCGGAAACCGGAGCCCGACAACGGTGTGGGGTCGCCGGGTCCGGCCGACGACGGTGGACGACCTGCTCGCACGCTGTGACCCCTGTGGTGAGAACTCGCCCCCGACGGACGGACATGAGTGTGACAGTTACCGCCGATCACCAACGGTGATTCGACAACTGTCATCGACCCGTCATCACCGGAACTCCGTCGATCGCTGTCGGACGGGTCGTTAGGCTCAGGGTATGGAACCCGTCTACCGGACGTTGGAGATCGCGGCACACGCGCTGGTCACGGCGCAGGGGATGCGTCTCGACGTGGGCAACGCAGAGAAGATCCCGTCGACGGGCGGCGCGGTCATCGCCATCAACCACACGAGCTACGTCGACTTCGTCCCCGCGGCCATCGGCGTCTACCGCGGCGGCCGACGGTGTCGGTACATGATCAAGTCGGAGATGATGGACAACCCGCTGGTGCGCTTCCTCATCACCCACACCCACACCGTCCCGGTGGACCGTTCCGCCGGCGCGGAGGCCTATGCGCAGGCGGTCGAGAACCTCCGGCAGGGATACGTCGTCGGGGTGTACCCGGAGGCGACGATCAGCCGCAGCTTCGAGCTCAAGGACTTCAAGACCGGGGCCGTGCGCATGGCGCAGACCGCCGGGGTCCCCATCGTCCCGTGCATCGTGTGGGGCGCACAGCGGCAGTGGACCAAGACCGGCGAGAAGGTCGGTGAGAGCACCCGCGACATGGGTCGCAGCCACATCCCGGTGACGGTCCGCTTCGGCGACCCGATCGACTGCGACGGCGACCCCGTCACCGAGACGGCCCGGTTGAAGTCGGTGATGAGCGCGATGCTCGACGACGTCCGTGCCGCCTACGGACCACATCCGCCCGGCGCGTACTGGGTGCCCGCCGCGATGGGCGGGGGCGCACCGACCCTCGCGCAGGCGCGGGTCATCGAGGCCGAGGACGACGCACGCAAGGCGGAACTCCGCGCCGCGCGGGCCCGCGACGAACACAAGGGAAGTCACTGACGATGCGTCGTACCAGGTTCGGTCCACCCACCCTCATCGTCAGCGATGTCGACGGGACGCTGATCGACGACAGCAACACCGTGCGTCCCCTGACGCGCGAGGCGATCCGCCGTGCCGCGAAGGTGGGCACGACGTTCGTGCTGGCGACCGGCCGGCCCCCGCGGTGGGTCGCCGAGATCGCCGACCAACTCGACACCCTCACCTACGCGGTGTGCGCCAACGGCGCGATCGTCTACGACGTCGCGCAGGACAAGGTGCTGCACACGGCCACCCTCGACCCCGCCGCCCTGGTCCGGCTCGCCGGGTTCGCCCAGGAGCTGATCCCGGGGTGCGGTCTCGCCGCCGAGCGGGTGGGGGAGAGCGCCGACGACGCCGCGACGGCCCCGTTCGTCGCGTCGACCGGATACGAGCACGCGTGGCTCAACCCCGACCACATCGAGGTCGGCGACGACGAGGTCGTCTCGGCGCCGGCGGTCAAGCTCCTCGTACGCAAACCGGGGATGCCCAGCGGTGAGATGGCCCGCCGACTCTCCGAGGTGGTCGGCGACCTCGCCGCCGTGACCTTCTCCACCGACAACGGGCTCATCGAGCTCGCACTGCCGGGCATCAACAAGGCGTCGGGGCTGATGAAGCTCGCCGACATCGCCTCGCTGCCCA
Organism: Williamsia maris; assembly: GCF_024171815.1. GTDB lineage: Bacteria > Actinomycetota > Actinomycetes > Mycobacteriales > Mycobacteriaceae > Williamsia_A > Williamsia_A maris. Next base: position 727,377 of record NZ_JAMTCJ010000002.1, read on the forward strand.
CCGACGCGGTGATCGCGTTCGGCGACATGCCCAACGACATCGAGATGCTGCGCTGGGCCGACCGCGGCGTCGCCATGGCCAACGCGCACCCGGCGGCCAAGGCCGCGGCCGACGAGATCGCCTCCAGCAACGACAACGACGGTGTCGGACGAATCCTCATGCGCTGGTACGGATGACGGTCGGGGCGTGGACACGACGTCGGATCTTCGGGACACTGGCGGGGTGAACATGTTCAACGGTCGCCGCACCGCATCCCGGTCCATCGTCCTCGGCCTCACCGCCTCGGCCGCCGTCGTCGGCATCGGGATGGTGGGAGCAGGCGCCGCGTCCGCGGCCCCGACCACCACCGATCCGGGCGCCTCGGCCGCGGTCGCGGGCACCTACGACAAGAAGTTCGTCTCGCGCTACTACCCGACCCCGCAGAGCGCGGTCATCGGCGCGCAGATCAACCTCTACCTCTTCAACTCGGTACGCCTCAACGGCAACCAGGCCTGCTCCGAGCAGCCCCGTCCGGTGGTCAAGCCCGACACACCGACCGGCTGGACCGCGATCATCACCGCGACCTGCCTGTCGGATGCGGGTACCGCGCGCTCGACCGCTCCCGTCGGTCAGTAGGCCTCAGCCGACCGGCCCGGTGGTGGGCACCGGAACCGGTGCCGCCGCCGGGGGCGTGGTCGCGGTCGGCGGAGTCGTCGGTCGAGCGGCCGGGCTCAGCTGGTCGCGCATGCTGCGGGTGAACTCGTCGACGAACGCCTTGATCACCTTCACCACGACGCCGGTCGTCTTGTTGAACACCAGCGAACCGAACTGGAACGCCTGGGTGATGATGCCGCTGACGGCGTCGGTCTCACCGGAGACCGGCATGCCCAGCGCACTCTTCTCGAAGCCGGCTGCGCCCCACGCCTTCTCGATGGCACCCTGCACGACCTGCGCGCCGGTCTCCTTCGACCAGTAGATCTTGCCGTCGGAGAAGTTCACGTACTTGGCGGCGCCGTCGGGCGTCGTCATCTCCGGGGACTGCGCCTGGCCCAGGATGCCGGTGGCGCCACCCAGCGACAGCCACTTCTTCGCGATCGCTCCCACGTCGGTCGTGGACAGGACGTCCGCGGTACCCGGTGAGGTGCTCGGCGCACCCGGGGCGGCCGAGGAACCGGGTGCCGTCGGCGCCGCACTCGGGGTCCCCGCGGCGGCGAGGTTGCCCGCGGCCACGTCCCGGATCTGCGGCAGGGCCGCGTAACCGAGGGTGCCGGGGCACTCGGTGTTGTCGTAGTCGCGGTGACCGCTGATGACCGGCAGGTTCGACGTCTCACCCGCACCGAACTTCGCGGTGTCGAAGCCGATCGACGTCAGCTGCGCGTTGGCCTTCGGGTCGAGTCCGGCGAGCTTGAGTCGCCACCCGAGGAAGCTGCCCACCGACCGGATCTCCTCCGGCGTGGGTGCGATGTCGTTGTAGTTGCCGATCATCGCCACGCCGACGGTGTCGCGGTTGAAGCCGCCGGTGTGGGTGCCCTGCACGTTCTTGTCGAGTCCGCCGAACGCGCCCTCGAAGATCTGGCCGTACTTGTCGACCAGCGCGTTGTAACCGATGTCGCACCAGCCCAACGTCTGTGCGTGATAGGCGTAGATGCCGCGCACGATCTCGGCCGACTGCTCGGCGGTGTAGTCGTTGTTGCCCGCGGTGTGGTGGACGACCGCGGCCTTGAGGGTCGGGTCGTAGGTCGGTTGCTGGCACCGCTTGGACTCGTCGGCACCCCACTGCGCGCGGGTGATGATCGGCGGTTGCTGGCCGGGTAGGACCGCGGGCAGCCCGAGGCCGCCCGGTGCGCCACCGGCGCCGGGGTCGATCAGCGCGGCCTTGAGGGTCGAGACGACCTTCTCCAGCGCGTTCGGCGTCGACGGTGTCGTCATCGGGGCCGGGGCCGACGCGGTGGTGGTCGGTCCGGGTGGGGCCGGTGTCGCGGCGGGGGCCATCGGGTCGCCCTGCACCGGGGCGCGGGGGACGGTGAACGCACGCGGGGCGATCTCGCCCGGTGCCACCGACATCTCGGGAACGGTCGTGGTCGCGGTGGCGCCCGCCGACGGGGCCGGCTTCGCGCCCTCGACGCCCGGGGTGGCGACGCCGTCCTTGGTCACGACCACCTGGACGGCCTTGGTGTTGCCGACCCAGACCGGCTCGGTGCCCTGGCTGGTCGGCGCGCGTCCGGTGCGGACCGCGGGGCCGCCGTCGATGGGGTCGGCGGAGAACCACTTGCCCCACGAGCCGTCGGGCTGACGGGCGCGGACGTAGGCGGTCGTGTCGGACAGACCGTCCCAGGTCAGGGCGACCATGCTGAACGGGTCCTTGCGGGTGATCTCCTTGACCACCGCACCGGCGGGCACGGGTGCCGACACCGGCGTGCGGGGATCGGTGGTCACGGCCGGGCCCGAGGTGGACGGCGCCGACGACGGGAGCAACTCGGGCGGGATCAGACCGGTGGGCAGCACGCCGGGCGGCAACGCCCGCGCGATGTCGGGGATCTGGAGCTTGAGCAGGTCGAGGGGCGGGAGCGTCACGCCGACCCCGGCCAGACCGGATCGGACGAGGTCCAGCACCGTCGACGGGACCGTGTCGAGACTGACCTGGCGGATCGTGGTCGAGATGGCGTCGGACGCCGGTGTTCGCTGGTCGACGGCGTTGTCCGGGGCGCTGCCGCCCACGAGAACGGCCACCGGGCTCGCGACGACGACCGCCGCGACGGCCGCCAACACGATCGACGGTCTCGGTCGGCGATAGCGCACTGTGGATCTCCCTCGTTCGGCCCGCCGAAATCCGACAGACCGCCACATCGTGTCGGCGGGAGGGTGCGAAGTCCACGACCTCTGACGGCGTGGCGTGTAACTCGTGATGCTGTTGTGACATGAGTTCACTGTTGTGACTTCAATTCGGTCACTACAGTCGCTGGAGTCCCACCAGTCACTTGACCGCAACCCACATGAAGGATCGCCGATGGCACGTCGAGCCACCGACCGCAGAACGCTGACCTCGATCACGCTGGGGTTGGCTCCTGCTCTGGTGGTCTCCGCCATCGGCGTCGGCGCGTTCGTCGCGCACGAGTCGTCCATCGACGAGCCGGTGTCGCTCTCGGTCGGCGCCCAGGTGACCCTGATCGGCCACGGCTTCGGCCACGGGCGCGGGATGGGACAGTACGGCGCCTTCGGGTACGCGAAGAAGGGCTGGAAGTACGACCAGATCCTCGGCCATTACTACGGCGGCACGACCGCGGGGAAGACGGACAAGGCCGTGACGGTTGCGCTCACGCGCAACACCACGGCGAATGTGCGTGCGGACGCCGGGATGAGGGTCGGTGGCCAGACGGTGGCCCCCGGACAGGCGGTTCGTCTGTCCGGGACCACCGCCACCGTCACCGCGGGATGTGGCGGCGCCGTGGTGCGCACCATCCCGGTGACCCCACCGAAGATCGACCCGATCAACATCGCACCCAACCGACCCGCCAACGAGTGGCTGAAGTTCTGCGGGTCCAACGACGCCTACCGCGGCTCCATCGGCCTCGACGGCGGACGCGCGGTCAACATCCTCGCCGTCGACGACTACGTGAAGGGCGTGACGCCGAAGGAGAGCCCGGCGCGCTGGGCCGATCAGGGCGGCGCGGAGGCCCTCAAGGCGCAGGCGGTGGCCGCGCGCACCTACGCACTCGCCGCGACCGACAAGGGCAAGAAGATCGACGACACGATGATGTCTCAGGTCTACGGCGGTGCCGGCGCCGAGGATCCCCGTACCAACACCGCGGCCGACGCGACCGCGGGACAGATCCGCGTGGTCAACGGTGCGCCCGCGTTCACCGAGTTCTCCTCCTCGACCGGCGGCTACACCGCAGGCGTCAACTTCCCGGCCGTCGTCGACGACGGCGACACCGAGTCCCCGAACCACAACTGGACCACCACGGTCGGATCGAGCAGCATCGCCTCCGCCTTCGGCGTCGGGTCGCTGACCGGTATCCAGGTCGTCGAGGCCAACGGACTCGGCCCGGACAACGGACGCGCGACCAAGGTCAAGATCAGCGGTACGTCCCGGACGGTCGAGGCCACCGGCGACGACGTCCGCACGAAGCTCAAGCTGCGCTCGGCCTGGTTCACGGTGCAGGGTCAGCCCAAGCCGCGGATCGTCGCACCGCCCGCCGGTGTCGGCCCGTCCGCACCGTCCGGTGCCGCGGCGGGCACCCCCGGCGGCGTCCTGCCCTCGCTCGTCGACTCGCTCCTCGGGGCGGTCGGGGGTGGCGGCACACCCGGAACGCCGGCGACACCCGGTACCCCCGCGGCCCCGAGCACGACCGTCCCGGGTGAAGGCGCCCTGCCGAGCACCCTGACCGGTCCGGTGGCCGACCTGCTCAAGGCCGCGATCGCCGCCATCGACGCGAAGATCGCCGAGCTCGGCGGGCCGTCGGGCCTGCTCGGGCAGGTCCTGGGCCCGGTCATCACCATCGCGGGCGGCGCCGTGCAGAAGTTCGCGGGTGGCAACGTCTACTTCAGCCCGACCACCGGCGCGCATGTGCTGGCGGGCAAGGCACTGACGGATTTCGTGGCGAAGGGCGCCGAGGGCGCGCTCGGCTTCCCGTCCGCCGACGCCGGACCGTGAGTCCGGTTCGGTTACCCTGAACCCCCGTGGCAGTCGATACGCGGTATGACCTGATAGTCGTCGGTTCTGGTTTCTTCGGACTCACCATCGCCGAGCGGGCGGCCTCTCAGCTGGGCAAGCGGGTCCTGGTCCTCGACCGGCGGCACCATCTCGGCGGCAACGCGTACTCCGAGCCCGAGCCGACCACCGGCATCGAGATCCACAAGTACGGCGCGCACCTGTTCCACACCTCGAACACCAAGGTGTGGGACTACGTCAACCAGTTCACCGACTTCACCGGCTACCAACACCGCGTGTTCGCGCTGCACAAGGGGCAGTCGTACCAGTTCCCGATGGGTCTCGGCCTGATCTCGCAGTTCTTCGGCAAGTTCTTCTCGCCGGAGCAGGCGCGCGCGCTGATCGAGGAGCAGTCCGGCGAGTTCGACTCGCGCGATGCGCAGAACTTCGAGGAGAAGGCGATCTCGCTGATCGGCCGCCCGCTCTACGAGGCGTTCATCCGCGACTACACCGCCAAGCAGTGGCAGACCGACCCGAAGGAGTTGCCCGCGGGCAACATCACCCGGCTCCCGGTGCGCTACACCTTCGACAACCGCTACTTCAACGACACCTACGAGGGCCTGCCGGTCGACGGTTACACCGCGTGGCTCGAGAACATGACGCGAGACGAGAAGATCGAGGTCCGGCTGAACACCGACTGGTTCGACGTCCGCGACGAGCTGATCGCGCAGAACCCGGACGCGCCGATCGTCTACACCGGCCCGCTCGACCGCTACTTCGACTACGCCGAGGGTGAGCTCGGGTGGCGCACCATCGATTTCGAGACCGAGGTGCTCCCGGTCGGCGACTTCCAGGGAACGCCGGTGATGAACTACAACGACGACGACGTGCCGTTCATCCGTATCCACGAGTTCCGCCACTTCCACCCCGAGCGGGACTACCCGACCGACAAGACGGTCATCATGCGCGAGTTCTCACGCTTCGCCGAGTCCGGCGACGAGCCGTACTACCCGATCAACACCCCCGAGGACCGCACCAAGCTCGCGCGCTACCGCGAACTGGCGAAGTCCGAGACCTCCGCGCGCAAGGTGCTCTTCGGCGGGCGGCTGGGGACCTACCAGTACCTCGACATGCACATGGCCATCGCGAGCGCACTGACGATGTACGAGAACACCGTGGCGCCGCACCTGGCCGACGGAAAACCGCTCGCCGAGTCGGAGTGACGATGACCGTCACCGCCGACACCCTGCTGCAGCGGGTCATCTTCCCGCGTCCGGGCGAGCCGCTCGACGTGCGGTCGCTGTACCTCGTCGAGGCCGAGACCAACAGTCGCCGAGCGCATTCGCCGAGCCGGACCTCGGTGCTGCTGACCGCGGAGTCCGAGGCCGGCTTCGGCTCGTACTTCAACGCGTTCGCCGCGTCGTACTGGCGGCGGTGGAGCATCCTGCAGTCGGTCATCCTGCGCGTCGAGGTCATCGGCACCTGCCGTGTCGACCTCTACCGCTCGAAGGTCGACGGCGCGCGCATCGGGCTCGGCGGCGACCTGGTGCCCACCGACGACGACGGCCACGGCGTCATCGAGTTCGAACTCGACCTCGGTCCGTTCGAGGACGGCGGCTGGATCTGGTTCGACGTCACCACCGACACCGACACCGAGATCGTCAGCGCCGGTTGGTACGCCCCCATCCCCGCGCCCGGCGGGCGCGAGAAGGCCCGGGTCACCGTCGGCATCCCGACGTTCAACCGACCGACCGACGCGGTGGACGCCCTGCGTGCGCTGACCTCCGACCCGTTGGTCGACGGCGTCATCGACGCGGTGCTGATGCCCGATCAGGGCAACCGCAAGGTCGTCGACGAGCCCGGTTACGACGTCGCACGTGACGCCCTCGGTGACCGGCTGCACATCTTCGACCAGCCCAACCTCGGCGGTTCCGGTGGATACGCGCGCATCATGTACGAGGCGCTGCGACTCACCGACAGTCCGTACGTCCTGTACATGGACGACGACATCGCGATCGAGCCCGACTCGATCCTGCGCGCGCTGGCGCTGTCGCAGTACGCGAAGACCCCGATGCTCGTCGGCGGGCAGATGCTCAACCTGCAGGACCGCAGCCACCTGCACTGCATGGGTGAGGTCATCGACCCGCACACCTTCATGTGGACCGCGGCGCCCTACGTCGAGTACGACCACGACTTCGCGAAGTACCCGCTCACCGACCGCGACAACTCCAAGAACCTGCACCGTCGCATCGACGTCGACGGCAACGGGTGGTGGATGTGCATGATCCCGCGGGAGTGCGCCGAGACCATTGGCCTGCCGATGCCGCTGTTCATCAAGTGGGACGACTGGGAGTTCGGGCTGCGCGCGGCGAAGGCCGGGTACCCCACCGCGACCATCCCCGGCATCGCGATCTGGCACATGGCGTGGAGCGACAAGGACGACGCCATCGACTGGCAGGCGTACTTCCATCTGCGCAACCGTCTCGTCGTCGCAGCCATCCACCACGACGGTCCCATTGGCGGGATCGTGCAGTCGATGGCCAAGGCCACGGCGAAACACCTGCTGTGCCTGGAGTACTCGACGGTGGCGATCCAGAACGAGGCCATCCGCGACTTCCTCGCCGGGCCGGACCACATCCGCGAGCTGCTGCCGACCGCGCTGCCCAAGATCGCGGGCATGCGCAAGCAGTACCCCGACGCCGTCGTCCTGCCGTCGGCGACGGTCCTGCCGCGCACCAGCGGCGAGGCCACCGCGCTGGGGATGTTCGAGCCGCGCAACCCGATCCGCAAGCTCAGGGCCCTCGCCGGCGCCGTCGTCAACAACGCGCGCCCCGCTGATCCCCGTCACCACGAGGTGCCGCAGGCGAACTACCCACCGCTGCAGGCGAGATGGTTCAGCCTCGGGCGGGTCGACGGTGTCACCGTGACCACCGCCGACGGCCGCGGCGTCGTCTACCGTCAGCGTGACCGCGCGAAGATGATCGCCCTGGCCAAGGAGTCGGCGTCCCTCGTCCGCGAACTGAACAACCGGTTCCCCGAGATGCGCACGCAGTACCGCGCGGCGCACGCGGAACTCACGAGCAAGGAGAGCTGGGCACGTGTCTTCGGACTCGACTGACCACGGACGCGGCGAGGCCGCGATCCTGGTCGCCATCCAGAACGCGATCGCCGACCGGCCCGGTGTCCTGCCCGCCGCGCGCGGTCTCTCGCACCTCGGCGAGCACGCTCTGGGGTGGACGGGTTCGGCCGCGATCGGCCTGGCCGTCGCCTTCGCCCGCGACGACCTGCCCGCCCAGACCCGATGGGTGCAGGCCGGTGTCGGCGCCTTCGGTGCCCACGCGGCGTCGGTCGTCGTCAAGCGCATCGTGCGCAGGCAGCGGCCCAGCGATCCACGTATCCGGATCGGCGTCTCCACTCCGAGCCGGCTCAGCTTCCCCTCGTCACACGCCACCTCGACCACCGCAGCGGCGATCCTGCTGGGCCGCGCCGCGGGTCTGCCGGACGGCGTCCTACCGGCCCTGATCGTCCCGCCGATGGTGGCGTCGCGGCTGGTCCTGGGCGTCCACTACCCGAGCGACGTCGCCGCAGGCGCCGTGTTGGGTGCAGTCTGTGCGGTCGCGGTCACCCGTGATGACAGACTGTTCGCGCACCTGACGGCCAGATTGTCGCGCGGGGCGAGAACGACGCTGCGAGGTCGCGGGCAGGCGTCGGTGCTGAACATAGGAGTGCGATGAGCGAGGAACCGATCGAGGCGACCGACGTGAAGGGGCCGCCGAAGAACCTGGCGGCGGGCCTGATCAAGGCCGTCCGCCCACGGCAGTGGGTCAAGAACGTCCTGGTCCTCGCCGCACCACTGGCCGCCGGAGCCGTCGACGACGGTGACGTGCTGGCCCGCTCGGCCATCGCCTTCGTCGCGTTCTGCCTGGTCGCGTCGTGTGTCTACCTCGTCAACGACGCCCTCGACGTCGAGGCCGACCGCGCGCACCCCACCAAGCGCTACCGGCCGATCGCCGCGGGTGTCGTCCCCCGCAACCTCGCCTTCGCCCTCGCGATCGTGCTCGGTGTCGCCTCGCTGGCGATCTCGTTCCTGGCGAACTGGCAACTCGCGCTGGTGATCGGCATCTACCTCGTGATCCAGCTGGGGTACTGCTTCGGACTCAAGCACCAGGCCGTCGTCGACATCTGCATCGTCTCGTCCGGATTCCTGCTGCGCGCGATCGCCGGCGGCGTCGCGGCGGAGCTGCCCAAGGGCCTGTCGCAGTGGTTCCTGCTGGTGATGGCGTTCGGGTCGTTGTTCATGGCCGCGGGCAAGCGGTACGCCGAGCTGCAGTTGGCCGAGCGAACCGGCGCCAAGATCCGCAAGTCGCTGGAGTACTACACGGCCACCTACCTGCGGTTCGTGTGGACACTCTCGGCGACCGCGGTCGTGCTCTCCTACGGACTGTGGGCGTTCTCGCGCGACCACGACACCAACGTCTGGTACGCCATCTCGATGGTTCCGTTCACCATCGCGATCCTCCGGTACGCGGTCGACGTCGACGGCGGTGAGGCCGGTGAGCCCGAGGAGATCGCGCTGGGAGACCGCGTCCTCCAGTTCTGCGCGGTGGCGTGGCTAATATGCGTTGGTGTCGCGGTCTACTTCGTCAGCTGAGGCTGACCCCACCGATCGCGCAGCGATGACGTCCGATCGGTCCTCCCACGCGGTTCCGCGCGTCTCACGGATCCGTGCCGGCCTCCCGGCAACCACCTTCGCGATCAGTGCGCTCGTCGTGGGCATCCTCTTCGCCGGGGGTGCCTGGCAGCGACGATGGATCGCCGACGACGGTCTGATCGTCCTGCGGACCGTGCGCAACCTCCTCGCGGGCAACGGCCCGGTGTTCAACAAGGGCGAGCGCGTCGAGGCCAACACCTCCACGGTGTGGACCTATCTGATCTGGTTCTGGACCTGGATCACCGACGCCGAACCCGAGTACGTGGTGCTGTGGATCGCGCTGGTGCTGTCGGTGACGGCGCTGCCGCTGGCGATGTACGGCACCTACCGCATGCTCGGCCTGCACGGCCGCGACGGCTGGACCATCCTGGTGCCGCTCGGCGCCCTGGTCTACATCGCGCTGCCGCCGGCCCGAGACTTCGCCACCAGCGGTCTCGAGGTCTCGCTGTGCATCTTCTGGATCGCGCTGCTGTGGTGTCAGGTGATCTCGTGGAGTCGCCGCGACCCCGACCGATCCGGCGGCACGACGTCGCTGTTGTTGCTCGGGTTCACCGCCGGGCTCTCACCTCTCATCCGCCCCGAGCTCGCGCTGCTCGGCGGTCTGGTCCTGCTGCTGGTGTTCGCCACCCACATGTCGTGGCGCCTGCGCGTCGTCTTCGTCGTCGTCGCGGCCATCACGCCGGTCGCGTACCAGATCTTCCGGATGGGGTACTACGGCCTGCTCGTGCCGAACACCGCGGTGGCCAAGGACGCCAGCGGGTCGAAGTGGAAGCAGGGCTTCACCTACCTGGGCAACATGTTCAGCCCGTACATCCTGCTGCTGCCGCTGCTCGTCGCGGCGGTCGCGGCCCTGCTCACCTGGTACCTGCGGCGTCGCGCAGTCGACCGGGTCGCCCTCGCGTCGATCGGCCGCGTCGAGCGGTTCCGCCACGGCCTGCGCTCACCGGGCGCGGTCGTCGTGGTCATCGTGATCGCCGGGTTCATCGAGTCGGCCTACTGGATCCGCCAGGGCGGCGACTTCATGCACGCCCGCGTGCTCCTGGTCCCGCTGTTCATCCTGATGCTGCCGGTGATGATCATCCCGATCGCGCTGCCGTCGGCCCTGGGTCGCGCATCGGCGGTACCGATCGTCGGCGCCGTCCTGTCGACCGCGTTCTTCGTGACCACCGTCGTGTGGGCCGTGGCCACGTCGCACTCGCCGGGGATGAACAACGGCACCGACATCGGCCGCAGCGGCATCGTCGACGAGCGGCGCTACTACATCCAGAACATCGGGGTCGAGCACCCGATCACCGCCGAGGACTACCTCAACTACCCGCGTATCCGGGCGATGGTCGACGCGATCAACGAACATTCCGCGCAGGGTGGTGTGCTGCTGCCGTCGGCGAACTACGACGAGTGGTACTTCGATCCGCAGCCCGACGTCCTGCCCCGCGGCGTGCCCCGGCAGCTGACCGTCTACTACCTCAACCTCGGTATGACGAGCATGAACTCGTCGCTCGACGTCCGGGTGATCGACCAGGTCGGCCTCGCGTTCCCGATCGCCTCGCACACCGAGCGGCTGCCCGACGCCCGCATCGGCCACGACAAGGACCTCGACTCCGAGTGGGTCATCGCCGAGGCCGGGGCCGTGCCGTTCCCGCCGCTGCTGCCCGGTTACCTCGACCCGGACTGGGTCCGGCAGTCGCGCGAGGCGCTGACCTGCAAGCCGACCCAGGACCTGATCGCCTCGTTCGAGGCGCCGATGAGCTTCTCCCGGTTCCGCAACAACATCCGACAGTCGTTCGCGTTCAACAGCTATCGGATCAACCGCGTCCCGCTCTACGAACTGCAGCGGTGCAAGCTGCCGATCCCGCCGCCGGTCTTCGGTCGCTGAGCCCCAGGTTGCAGATCGCAAACATCTCGGTTGCGTAACGCAGGGACGACGCGGACCGATAAAGTCCGACGAGGCAAAATCGGCAGGTCACGTACGTGCGACAGACGGTCAACGATCACAGTTCAACGTTTGTCAGACCGAACGGCATCCAATAGGCTCCCGTTCGGCGCTCACGGACCTTTTCGATGCGCTACAGGTCCGTCATGGGCCGACCGACAGAGAGAAGGCAACAGTCGATGCGTGCTAGCAGTCCGAGAAGAACCGGCTCCAGGGTGACCGACCCGGCCCGGAGTCAGGTCTCCATCGGAAGGCGGCTCCTCGCCGTGTTCCTCGCCACCGCCACGTTCGCGGGCCTGGGCATCGCCGTCGGTTCCGGCGGAACCGCCTCGGCCGCGCCCCGCGTCCAGCAGATCACCCTGGCCGACTCGTGTGGCATGCCCCCGGTGAAGGTCCGCATGTGGACCCGCCCGGGCAACTACAAGACCGTCATCGCGCTCGACGGCCTGCGTGCCACCAACGACGTGAGCGGTTGGGAGCACAACACCAAGATCCAGAACATGGCCGACTCCGGCGTCAACGTGGTCGAGCCCGTCGGCGGCATCGCCAGCTTCTACAGCGACTGGAACGCCCCCAGCAACTTCAACAACCAGAAGTTCCGCTACCGGTGGAAGTGCCTGATCGACCAGAAGTTGATCCCCGAGCTCGATCGTCGTGGACTCGACGTCGGTCCGCGCCGCCAGTACGCGATCATGGGCATCTCCATGGGTGGCAACTCGGCCATGGTGCTCGGCGCCAACAACCGTCGCATCTCGCACCTGTTCTCGATGTCGGGCTACCTGAACCTCTCGGCTCCCGGTATGCGTGAGGCCATCCGCATCGCCCTGCTCGACGCGGGTATCGAGGCCGGCGTCGGACCGTTCAACTCCGACTCCATGTGGGGACCGCCCACCAGCGTCCGCTGGTTGGAGAACGACCCGTTCGTCCAGATCGGCAAGATGCGCGGCAAGAAGGTGCGCGTCGCCGCGGGCAGTGGCCTGCAGGGCCGGTTCCCGGTCAGCCCGATCGGTCTGATCCAGGGCTCGCCGCTCGAGGCCTTGTCGCTGGCGCAGTCGCGGGCGTTCCAGGTCCAGGCGCTGATCAACAACGTCGCGATCACCTCGGACTTCCCGTCCACCGGTATCCACGACTGGGGCTACTGGTCGGACATGGTCTTCCGTGCGAAGAACCAGGGCTGGTTCCGCGACTGAGCTGATCCGCCGCTCGTGAGACCCACACCACCGTAGGTGGTCACAGAAACCTCACGAGTCACACGAATTCACACACGCCACAGTGTGGCAACGTCACATCGGGACGCCCTACGTGTAGACACACACACGTAGGGCGTTCTGCTGTTCGCCGGGACAAACGTTTCGGGACCGGCAGAACCGTTGGTGGCGAAGGAGATCGGTCAGATGCGGCAGTGGCGGCGTGGGGTTCTATCGGTGACAGCGCCTGCGGCGGCACTGCTGATGGTGCTCGGCACCGGGGTCGCGGTCGCAGCACCCGACTCGTCGGACGCGCCGGCGGCTCCGGCCGCCTCGGCCGCCCCGGCGGCATCGCCCGCTCCCGCCGTGACGCCGGTGTCGGGGGTCAAGGTGACCAACACCAAGTGGTACTCCGATCGGCGCGTGGCGGTGTGGGTCTACTCCCCGTCGATGGGCCGCAACATCCAGGTGCAGATCCTGCTGGCGCGTGACTGGAACCAGTCGCCCGACGAGCGGTTCCCGCAGCTGTACATGCTGGACGGCCTGCGAGCGCAGGACGACCAGAACGGCTGGATCATCAACACCGACGTCGAGAACTTCTACAAGGACAAGAACGTCAACGTCATCCTGCCGGTGGGCGGCGAGTCCAGCTTCTATACCGACTGGCAGAAGCCCGACAACGGCAAGAACTACCAGTGGGAGACGTTCCTGACCAAGGAGCTCCCGCCGGTCCTGCAGGGGCAGTGGCGCTCGACCGACGTCCGCGGCATCCAGGGACTGTCGATGGGCGGCAGCGCGGCGATGATGCTCGCCGAGCGCACCCCGGGCTTCTTCCGCTACGCGGCCTCGTTCTCCGGCATCCTGCAGCTCAGCTCGTTCGGCATGCCGCAGGCCGTGCAGTTCGCGGTCCGCGACGCCGGCGGCTACGACTCGGCCAAGATGTTCGGGCCGCCGTCGGACCCGGCGTGGAAGGAACACGATCCCTTCCTGCACGCCGACAAGCTCAAGGGCGTCAGTCTCTACGTGTCGTCGGGCAACGGTCTGCTCGGTCAGTACGACACCCCCTCGACGCTGCCGTACCTGGCCACCAACTACGCCGGCGTCGGACTCGAGGTCCTCTCGCGGGTGACCTCGACCCAGTTCGCGACCAAGCTCAACCAGCTCGGCGTGGCCGCGCAGGTCGTCTACCGCCCGTCGGGCACGCACACCTGGAAGTACTGGGAGTTCGAGATGCACCAGGCGTGGCCGCAGGCCGCCCGCGCCCTGGGCATCGCCGCCGACACCCCCAAGTGCGGCGTGGCGGGCGCGATCAAGCCGGTCGCGGCCAAGCACTCCGAGCTCGGCGAGTGCATGACGCCGGAGTACGGCGTCCCGGGCGGACGCGCACAGGACTTCCGCGGCGGACGCGTGCTCTGGTCGGGCAAGACCGGCGCCCACGTGGTCGCGGGTGCCATCGGTGGCGCCTACGTCGCCGCGGGCGGTCCCGGCGGCTACCTCGGTTTCCCGGTGAGCGACGAACTGGGCACCCCGGACCGCAAGGGCCGGCTGAACAAGTTCGAGCGCGGCTACGTCTACTGGACCCAGGCCACCGGCGCGCACGCGGTCTCAGGCGCCATCCTCGCCGACTGGGGCAAGGCCGGCTACGAGCGCGGCCCGATGGGATACCCCACCGGCGACGAGGTCGACACCCCCGACAACAAGGGCCGCGTGCAGGGTTTCTCCCTCGGCGCGTACTACTTCTCGGCGGCCACCGGGGCGCACTCCGTGCAGGGTCGGATCTTCGACAAGTACGGCAAGACCGGTTACGAGGGCGGATACCTCGGGTTCCCGACCTCCAACGAGATCGGCGCGGCCCGGGGCGGACGCTTCAACCGGTTCTCCGGCGGCAACATCTACTGGACCGCCGCCAAGGGCGCGTTCGCGATCCCGTCCGGACCGATCTTCGACGCCTGGGCGACCGTGGGGTTCGAGGGCGGTCGGCTCGGCTACCCGATCAGTGATCAGTTCCAGATCACCGGTGGGAACCGGATCAACTTCGAGAAGGGCTACATCGAGGTGGTCGACGGCACCGCCGTCATCCACTGACAACGGCGGCCTTCGGTACCGTGGCCGAGGTCCTGTCGGGGCACATGACGGTTCTTCACGACGATGGCGAGGGAAGTGACAGTGAGCGGACTCTGGGTACGGATCGTGACAGCGGCGGCGGGGTTGACGCTGACCGTCGGTGTGGCGACCGCGTGCGGGAGCAGCGACTCCACGGTCAGCGCGCCGTCGAGCAGCGACGCGCCGGTGAGTTCGAGTGCGCCCACGTCGTCGTCCGCGTCGAGCAGTGCCCCGTCGTCGGGTGCGGTGTCGTCGAGTGACTCGAGCCTGCCCGCCACCGCGCCGCAGGACACCCCCGCGCCGTCGAACTTCCCGGGCGGGGCCGCACCGGCGCCGCAGGGCAGCAAGGGCGCCGCGTACCTGGCCGAGCTCAAGCGCCAGAACGTGACGATCCCCAACGACCCCGACAACTCGATCGCGCTGAGCTCGGCGGAGTTCGTCTGCTCGGAGCGGGCCAAGAAGAGCCCGGCGTCGCAGATCAAGACTTTCGTGACGGCCATCGTCGGTTCCGGGACGACCGACCCGACGGCCGCCGCGGCGACCGCCGACAAGGTGATCGCCGCCGCGTCGTCGACCTACTGCAAGTAACCGGACATGTCCGGAAACAGACGCTCGGCCCGGGGTCGGACCGCGGCGCGCAAGCCCCGCCGACGCAAACTCGTGCTCTTCGGCATCCTCGGGGTCGTCGGCCTCGCGATCGTGGCGATCATCCTCGTCGTGATCCTCGTGATCACCATCATGCGGCCGGGACCGACGGGCCCCGGTCGCGGACCGGGCGCACCGTCGAGCACCTCGCAGCGTCCGACGGCACAGCCGGCGGACTGCCCCGACGTACAGACCATCGTGATCCCCGGGACGCTCGAGTCGTCGGCCACCGACGACCCGTACAACCCGACCGCGAACCCGAACTCGCTGATGCTCAAGGTGTCTCGGCCGCTGGGGGAGCAGTTCCCGTCGTCACGCGCCGACGTCTACACCGTCCCCTACGTCGCGCAGTTCCGTAACCCGACGAATCTCGCCGACCGCCAGGTCGACTACAACGTGTCGCGCGCACAGGGCAACGCGCGCGCCAAGGCCAAGATGACCGAGGTCAACCAGCGCTGCCCGCTGACCGGCTTCGTGCTGATGGGCTTCTCGCAGGGCGCGGTGATCGCCGGCGACATCGCCTCCGACATCGGCAACGGTCGGGGCCCGGTCGCCCAGGACCTCGTCCTCGGGGTCGGCCTGATCGCCGACGGCCGTCGGCAGAAGGGGGAGGCCAACGACGTGGGGCCGAGCCCGGACGGTGTCGGTGCGGAGATCGCGCTCGGCGGATTCGGCACGCTGGTCCCCGGTATCGCGATGACCGGTGCCCGCGCGGGCGGCTTCGGCGACGTCAAGGACCGCACCTACGCGATCTGCGCGTCCGGCGACCTGATCTGCGATTCGCCGACGATCCTCAACCCGCTCGACGCCATCGGCAAGATCGCCGGCGCACTGAACAATCCCGTACACGCGCTCTACAACACCACCCGGTACTGGGATGACGACGGCGCCTCGGCGACGCGATGGATGTACGGCTGGGCGCGCTCGACCATCGAGAAGGCGCCCCGTCCCGAACACAACTGAACGGGCCTTGGTGTGTCACACGCCACGAGAGGTTTGGGTACGTACAGGTGACGCCCGTATCGTGTCCGAGGTTCGAGCCACGACGACACACCTGAGGAGAGCAGATGACGACCGACGCAGCCGCGCCGACGCCGGCTTTGCGCCCGTTCCGATTCGCTGCCGGCGGTGAGGGCAACCGTGACGAGGGCGGGGCCCGCAAGTTCGTGGCCCTGGCGCAGAAGGCCGAGGAGTACGGCTTCGACACCTTCGCCATCCCCGATCACCTGGAGAACCAGGTCGGTCCGCTCGCCGCGCTCGGTGCGCTGAGCCAGGCCACGAGCACCATCCGTCTGGCGACGACCACGCTGGCCGCCGGGTTGCGACACCCCGTGGTGCTGGCGAAAGAGGCCACCACCATCGACGTGCTGTCCAAGGGGCGGCTGGAACTGGGCATCGGCGCGTCCTGGCTGCGCGAGGACTTCGAGGCCGCAGGCATCCCGTTCGGCACCCCCGGCGAGCGCCTGCGCCAGCTCGACGAGGCCCTGACCATCCTCGACGGCCTGATGCGCGGCCAGGAGGTCACCTTCTCCGGCGAGTTCTACGACGTGAAGGGTGTCGTGGGCACCCCGCGACCGCGGCAGGGACCCCGGCCGCCGATCCTGGTCGGCGCGGGCGGTCCGCGGATGCTCGAGCTCGCGGCGAAGCACGCCGACATCATCTCCATCGCCACCGGCAGCACCCCCGACGGCAAGCTGAAGCTCTCGGACATGACCATCGAGAAGACCATCGACCGCGTCGACCGCGTCCGTCGTGCCGCCGGCGACCGTTTCGACCAGATCGAACTCAACTGGACCATCGCGACGATCCTGGTCACCGACGACCGCGTCTCGACCGCGGAGATGGTGCTCGGTGCGATCGACAGCGGCTTCCCGCCGAACATGGCCAAGGACGCCGATCTGACCGTCGAGGACATCCTGGCCTCGCCGTACATCATGTGCGGCACGTTCGAGGAGATCGCCGAGCAGGTCCGTTCGGTGCGCGAGCGGACCGGGATGTCCTATGTCGGGGTGTTCCCGACCCAGATGGACGCGTTCGCACCGATCATCCCGATCCTGCGAGGGGAATGAATGATCGTTGACCGAGGTAACCACCCGGCCCCGCACTTCGGGCCGTTAGGATACTCAGAGTTTGTCCCACCATCGATGACGGCGGCCGCGGGGAACCGGACGTGTCGAGGGCAGGATTCTGCAAGGTGACGTACCGAGCAAGGCACGCTTGGGGGGCGGATCCGAGACCGGGTAGACATATCCGGTCGACGGATCCCGATCGTCGACGACGGTCGTCGAGCCGCCCAGTCGGAGCGACGAAGCGAATCGACGATCGGGGCTAGCAATGCCAACAGGAGTACGAATGAAGACCGCGTTTGACGAGTTCCTCGACGAGTCCGGGAATCTGCACTTCAGCGAAGAAGACACCCTGGTCGATTACGTCGAGCGCAATGTCCGCGAGAAGGCCGACACGTTGGCCTACCGCTTCATGGACTACAGCCGTGAGCGCGACGGTGAGGCGATCGAGCTCACCTGGGCCCAGTTCGGCAAGCGTCTGCGTGCCATCGCCGCGCGCCTGCAGCAGGTCACCAAACCCGGCGACCGCGTCGCGATCCTGGCCCCGCAGTCGCTCGAGTACGTCATCGGTTTCTTCGGCGCCCTGTACGCGGGCAACATCGCCGTGCCGCTGTTCTCCCCGGACGAGCCGGGTCACACCGACCGTCTGCACGCGGTACTCGGTGACTGCACGCCCAGCGCGATCCTGACCGCGACCAAGTCGGCCGAGGCCGTCCGTGACTTCTTCAAGCACCTGCCCGCCAAGGAACGTCCCCGTGTGATCGCGGTCGACGCCGTGCCCGACTCGGTCGGCGAGACCTGGCGGCAGCCGGTGACCAAGCTGCACGACATCGCCTACCTGCAGTACACCTCCGGCTCCACCCGGACCCCGGCAGGCGTGGAGATCACCTACGAGTCCGTCTCGGCGAACGCCCTGCAGATGATCGAGGCGATGAATCTGACCGACGCCTCGCGCGGCGTCACCTGGCTCCCGATGTTCCACGACATGGGCCTGCTGACCATCATCATCCCGGCGCTCGGCGGCAAGTACATCACCATCATGAGTCCGGCCGCGTTCGTCCGCAGGCCCGGCCGGTGGATCAACGAGCTCGCCGCACTCAGCGACGGCGCGGGCACCTTCGCCGCCGCGCCGAATTTCGCCTACGAGCACGCCGCGGCCCGCGGTCTGCCCCGTGAGGGTGAGACCCTCGACCTGAGCAACGTCATCGGGCTGATCAACGGCAGCGAGCCGGTCACGGTCAGCTCCATGACGAAGTTCAACGAGACGTTCGCGCCGTACGGTCTGGCCAAGACGGCGATCAAACCGTCCTACGGCATGGCCGAGGCGACGCTGTTCGTCTCCACCTCCAGGCGCGACACTCCGGCCAAGGTCATCTACGTCGACCGCGACGCCCTGAACGCCGGACGTTTCGAGGAGGTCGACGAGAACGCCCCGGGCGCCGTCGCGCAGGTCTCGTGCGGCCAGGTGTCGGTGAGCCAGTGGGCCGCGATCGTCGACTCCGAGAACGCCACCGAACGTCCCGACGGCCACGTCGGCGAGATCTGGCTCAACGGCATCAACCTCGGCCACGGCTACTGGGGCAACGAGGCCGAGACCAAGAACACCTTCCGCAACAGCCTGGTGAACCCGCTGGAGTCGGGCAGTCACTCCGCGGGGGCCCCGGACAACGACCGCTGGCTGCGGACCGGCGACTACGGCGTCTGGTACCAGGACGAGCTCTACGTGACCGGCCGCGTCAAGGACCTGGTCATCGTCGACGGCCGCAACCACTACCCGCAGGACCTGGAGTTCAGCGCGCAGGAGGCGAGCACGGCACTGCGCCCGGGCTTCGTCGCGGCGTTCGCGGTGCCCGCCAACCAGCTGCCCGCCGAGGTGTTCGAGTCGGCGGCGAGCGGCCTGAAGTTCGACGCGCACGACAGCTCCGAGCAGTTGGTGATCGTCGCCGAGCGCAACACCGGAAAGCGGGCCGATCCGCAGGAGGTCTCCGACACCGTCCGGGCGGCCGTCGCACAGCGTCATGGTGTGATGGTCCGAGACGTGCTGTTGGTCCCGGCCGGCTCCATCCCGCGTACCTCCAGCGGCAAGATCGCCCACACCGCATGCAAGAACGCCTACATCGACGGAACGCTGCGCGGCGGTCACACGCAGACCGCGTTCCCCGATGCACCTGATGCCACGTAACAGTCTGGATATCGATGTCTGAGCACGACCCGACGACCACACCCACCGCTTCAGATGGGGAGACCGTGGGTGACCTGACCGTCGCCGAACTCCGCGACTGGTTGCGTCAGTGGGTCGCGACGGCGACCGGGATGCCGGTCGACCAGATCTCCGACGACCGCCCGATGGAGGAGCTGGGTCTCGCCTCGCGGGACGCGGTGGCCATGGCCGCCGACATCGAGGACAAGACCGGTGTCCTGCTGACCGCGACGGTGGCCTACCAGCACCCGACGATCGCGTCGCTGGCCAAGCGCATCATCGAGGGCGACCCCGACGAGGGACTCGTCACCGACGAGGACGCGACGTTCTATCAGCGTGAGCGAGCCGCCGACGACGACATCGCGATCGTCGGTGTGTCCACCCGTTTCCCCAAGGCCGGGCACACCCCGGAGTCGACCTGGGACATGCTCATCAACGGCGGCGACGGCATCACCGACCTGCCCGAGGACCGCTGGACCGAGTTCAAGGCCGTCCCGCGGATGGCCGAGGTGATCGCCGAGGCCAACGTGCACGGCGGATACCTCGACGACGTGAAGGGCTTCGACGCCGACTTCTTCCAGATGTCGCCGCGTGAGGTCGAGATGGTCGACCCGCAGCAGCGGCTCGCCCTCGAATTGACCTGGGAGGCGCTCGAACACGCGCACATCCCGCCGAGCGATCTCAAGGGCGGCGAGGTCGGTGTCTTCATCGGCAGCTCCACCAACGACTACCAGATGCTCGCGGTTTCCGATCCCGAGGCGATGGGCGACACCGCGGCCTACGCGCTGACCGGTACCTCGACCTCGATCGTGGCCAACCGCGTCTCGTACTACTACGACTTCCACGGTCCGTCGGTCGCGATCGACACCGCGTGCTCGTCGTCGCTGGTGGCCGTGCACCAGGCGGTGCGCAGCCTCCGATCGGGCGAGACCGACGTCTGCCTCGCCGGCGGCGTCAACATGCTCATCACCCCCGCGGCGACGCTCGGCTTCGACAGCATCGGCGTGCAGGCCAAGAACGGTCGCATCAAGGCGTTCTCCGCCGACGCCGACGGCATGATCCGCTCGGAGGGCGGCGGTCTCGTCGTCCTCAAGCGGGTGGCCGACGCCCGCCGCGACGGCGACACCATGCTGGCGATCATCGCCGGCTCGGCCGTGAACTCCGACGGCCGGTCCAACGGTCTGCCCGCCCCGAACCCGGAGGCGCAGGTCAAGGTGCTGCGCAGCGCCTATCGCGACGCGGCCATCGACCCGAAGGACGTCGACTACATCGAGGCCCACGGCACCGGAACGATCCTCGGTGACCCCATCGAGGCCGACGCGCTCGGCCGTGTGGTCGGTCGCGGACGGCCGGTCGACAAGCCCGCCCTGCTCGGTTCGGCGAAGACCAACTTCGGCCACCTCGAGGCCGCGGCCGGCTCGGCCGGGCTGATCAAGCTCGTGCTGTCGATGCAGAACGACAAGCTGCCCGCCTCGCTGAACTACACCGGTCCCAACCCGTACATCCAGTTCGAGGCGACGCGGCTGCGCGTCATCGGAGAGTCGGCCGACTGGCCGCGCTACAGCGGCCACGCCGTCGCGGGTGTGTCCGGCAACGGCTTCGGTGGCACCAACGCCCACGTGGTGGTCCGCGAGGTGTTGCCCACCGACCTCGTCGAGCCGGTCGCGGCACCCGTCGGCGACGCCCACGACACCACCGCGGACTTCGACCGGGCCGATCTGGAGCACTCGTCGCTCGACCGGGCGGACCTGGGTCTCGACCCCGACGAGGACGACGAATACCTGACCGACGCCGAGAAGGCGGCCGCGGGACTGTTCGCGCACGCGGCACCGGCCGCGGCCGAACCGGTTGTCGCCGAGGCCGACCCGATCGCCGGGTACGCACCGTGCGCCGTCGAGGGCATGGTCGTGCCGCTGGTGATCTCCGGCTTCCTGCCGTCGCGTCGCCGCAAGAGCGCCACCGACATCGCCGACTGGATCGACTCCGACGCCGGTCGCGCCACCCCGCTCGCCGACATCGGTCGTGCGCTTGCGCACCGCAACCACGGACGCTCGCGCGCCGTGGTGATGGCGAACGACCACGACGAGGCCGTGCGCGGCATGCGTGCGGTGGCCGAGGGCAAGAACAGCCCGCTCGTCTTCAGCTGCGACACCCCCGATCCCACCTCGGCGGTCTGGTTGCTGTCCGGTTTCGGCTCGCAGCACCGCAAGATGGCCAAGCAGCTCTACCTCGAGAACCCGGTGTTCGCGAAGACGCTGGACGAGATCGACACCTACGTCCAGAACGAGCTCGGCTACTCGATCGTCGAGATGTTCACCGACGACGAGCAGACCTACGGCATCGAGACCGCGCAGGTCGGCATCTACACGATCCAGGTCGGGCTGACCGAGTTGCTGCGCCATCACGGCGCCGAACCCGGTGTGCTGGTGCCACATTCGATGGGTGAGGCCTCTGCCGCGTACATCAGCGGCGGACTCTCGCTCGAGGACGCCACGCGGGTCATCTGTCAGCGTTCGCGTCTGATGGGTGAGGGCGAGGCGAGCCTCGTCGGTGACGACATCCGGCTGATGGCGCTGGTCGAGTACAGCGCCGACGACATCACCGGCGTCCTGGCCGACTACCCCGATCTCGAGATCTGCGTCTACGCCGCGCCGACCCACACGGTCATCGGTGGCCCGGAGAAGCAGGTCGACGCGATCGTCGCCCGCGCCGAATCCGAGGGCAAGCTCGGGCGCAAGCTGCAGACCAAGGGCGCCAGCCACACCGCGCAGATGGACCCGCTGCTCGGCGAACTCGCCTACGAGCTCACCGGCATCGAGCCGCTGCGCCCCACGGTCGGCTTCTACAGCTCCATCGACCGGGAGACGTTCTACCGTCCGGGCAGTGAGCCGGTCCACACCATCGAGTACTTCACCAAGGGCCTACGTCACAGCGTCTGGTTCTCCCAGGCGATCGCCAAGTCGGTGGAGAACGGGCACCGCACCTTCATCGAGCTCTCGCCCAACCCGGCCGTCCTGATCTCGGTCGCTGCGGTCACCTTCGCCGCCGGACTGCACGACGCCGAGCTCATCGAGACGCTGCGTCGCAAGGAGGACGAGAACCTCGGTGTCGTGACGGCCCTGATGAAGCTCTACGTCCACGGGCATTCCGCCGACATCTCGTCGCTGTTCGGTCCTGGCGCGTTCGCCGACATCCCGCGTACCCGCTTCGAGCGCAAAGAGTTCTGGATGCGCGCGCAGATCAACGGCGGCTCGGGCACCAACCGGATCCCCGGCGCCCACGTCGCGTTGCCCGACGGTCGGCACGCCTGGGAGGTGGCCGCGTCGGTGGTCACCGACCCGCGAGAGTTGGTCGCGGCCGCGGCCGCGCAGGTCCTCACCGAGGTCCACGTCGGTGCGGTCGAGGCCCGCGGACCGGTGGTCGGTGAGGGGACCGTCACGACGACGCTCAACCCGCACCCCGGTGGCGCATCGCTGCAGGTCCATTCCAAGGCCGTCGACGGCACCTTCACGCTGTTGTTCGATGCGGTCGTGACCTCGGGCGGCCCGCTGGGCGGCACCGCCGCCGATTGGGAACCCATCACGACACCCACGCCGGCCGAGGCCGCCGAGGCGTCCGGGTTCGTCGACACCAAGGTCGTCGTCGAGCCGGAGATCATCGAGGACATCGGGTCCCGATGGGACGCGGAGAGCGGTCAGAGCGTCGACGACCGCGTCGCGTTGATCATCGCCGAGTCGATGGGCTACGAGGCAGAGGACCTGCCGCGGGAGATCCCGCTGATCGAGCTGGGTCTCGACTCCCTGATGGCCATGCGGATCAAGAATCGTGTCGAGTACGAGTTCGACATCCCGCAGCTCCAGCTGCAGGCGATGCGCGAGGCGGACCTGCGCGACGTCACCAAGTTCGTGACCTACGCCGTCGAGCATCGTGAGGAGGTCGCGGCGCTCGCCTCCGACGCCGCCGGTGGCGGTGAGATCGACACCGCGGCCATCGCGGAACTGATCGACGCACCGAGCGCACCGGCACCCGCTGAACCGGCCACCCCCACCGCTCCGCCCGAGCCGGTCGCCGAGATCGCCGAACCGACGCCCGCCGAGCCGGAGGCCCGGCCCGTCGCGGCCGCGGGTGACCTCATCAGTCAGGCGGCCGTCGCCGCGGCCGCCGGGGCGGACGTGCCGCCGCGTGACGCGGCCGAGCGACTCACGTTCGGTGTGTGGGCGATGGTCACCGGTCGCTCCGCCGGCGGCATCTTCACCAAGCTGCCGGTCCTCGACGAGGAGATGGCGGAGAAGCTGACCGAGCGCCTTTCCGAGCGCGCCGGTGGCGAGATCGACATCGAGGACGTCCTGGACTCGGAGACCATCGAGGACCTGTCCAGCTACGTGCGCGACCAGCTCGAGGGCGGTGCGGTCGACGGCTTCGTCCGCTACCTGCGCACGGTCGAGGGGTCGACCCGTCCGCCGCTGCTGCTGTTCCACCCCGCGGGTGGCTCGTCGATGGCCTACGAGGCCCTGCTCAAGCGTCTGCCCGAGGACGTGCCGGTGATCGGTTTCGACCGCGTCGAGGGCACGATCGCCGAGCGCGTCGAGCAGTACCTGCCCAAGCTGCGCGAGGTCGTCCCGCACGGTCCGTACCTGTTGGCCGGGTGGTCACTGGGCGGTGCGCTGGCCTACGGCTGCGCGCAGGGTCTGCGTGCGGCCGGCGAGGAGGTCGCCCTGGTGGCGCTGCTGGATGCGGTCCGTCCCAACGGTTCTCCCGAGGAGAGCCAGGACGAGAAGCGGGCCCGCCTGGAGCGCTACATGACGTTCGCCAAGCGCACCTACGGCGTCGACGACGTCCCGGTGCCGATGGACCGTCTGGTCGAGGCCGACGACGAGGGTCAGTTCCGGATCATCATGGAGCTGCTGTCGATGAGCAACGCCAAGATCCCCGGCGGCATCATCGAGCACCAGCGGACGTCGTTCCTGGACAACCGCGCGTTGTCGACCATCACCCCCACGCGGTACGACGGCAAGGTGGTCCTCTATCGCGCCGACAAGATGCAGGACGGCGCCATCGAACTCGAGCCGCGCTGGGCCGACATCCCGCGCGACGGGCGCTGGGGCGAGGTCGTCGACGACCTCGAGATCGTCCACATCGGCGGCGACCATCTCGCGATGATCGACGAGCCGTACATCGGGCGGATCGGGGCCGACCTCACCCGACGCCTGACCGATCTGGTCTCCGCACAGCACAGCGGTGCGGGTGCATCGAAGGAATGAGCACACAGTGACGAATACCACCGCGGGCAAGCTGGCCGACCTCCGAGAGAGGCTGGAGGCGTCCAAGGAACCCGGTGGCGAGAAGGCCATCGCCAAACGTGCCGCGAAGGGGATCTGTTCTCCCCGTGAGCGGTTGGCGATGCTGTTCGATCCGGGCACGTTCGTCGAGATCGGTGCGCTGGCCAAGATGCCCGGCACCGACTCCAGCGGGTACGGCGACGGAGTCGTGACCGGACACGGCCTCGTCAACGGCCGACCGGTCGCCGCGTTCAGCCACGACCAGACGGTCTTCGGCGGCACCGTCGGAGAGGTGTTCGGCCGCAAGGTGTCCGGGCTCATGGAGTGGGCCGGGAAGATCGGCTGCCCGATGGTGGGCATCAACGACTCGGCGGGCGCCCGTATCCAGGACGCCGTCACCTCACTGGCCTGGTACGCCGAGATGGGTCGGCGCAACGACCTGCTCTCCGGCCTCGCCCCGCAGGTGTCGATCATCCTGGGCAAGTGCGCGGGCGGAGCGGTGTACACGCCCGCCAACACCGACATCCTGGTGGCGGTGAAGGATTCGAGCTACATGTTCGTCACCGGTCCCGACGTCATCAAGCAGACCACCGGCGAGGAGATCGACGCCGAGGATCTGGGCGGCGCCCACAACCAGGCGCGCTGGGGCAACATCCACCACATCGCCGACACCGAGGCCGACGTGTTCGCCTGGGTCCGTGACTATCTCGAGTACATGCCGTCGACCTGTCACGAGCAGCCGCCGGTGATCAACCCCGGCCTCGAGCCCGAGGTCACCGCCAACGACCTCAAGCTCGACAACTTCATGCCCGACAACGACAACGCCGGGTACGACATGCACGACATCCTCATCAACATCTTCGACGACGGCGCGTTCCACGAGGTGTCGGAGATCTTCGCGCCCAACATCATCACCGGTTTCGCCCGCGTCGACGGTCACTCCGTCGGGGTCGTCGCCAACCAGCCCAACGTGATGGCCGGCGTGCTCGACACCGACAGCTCGGAGAAGGCGACCCGGTTCGTCCGCATCTGCAACGCCTTCAACATCCCGCTGGTGTTCCTGGTCGACACCCCGGGCATCCTGCCGGGCGTCGTCGAGGAGTCCAAGGGCACCATCCGGCGGTCCGGCAAGTTCCTGTTCGCCTACGTCGAGGCCGACGTGCCGAAGGTGACCGTCGTCCTGCGTAAGGCCTACGGCGGCGCGTACGCGACCATGGGCTGCAAGCAGCTCGGGTGCGACATCAACTTCGCCTGGCCCACGGCGAAGATCGCCGTGATGGGAGCCGAGTCGGCGGCCGCCGTGCTGACCCGCAGGCAGACCGAGAACGCAACACCGCAGGAGGCGGACAAGATCCGCACCGACTTCATCAACTTCTACAACACGATGATGGCGACGCCGTACCTCGCGGCCGAGCGCGGATACATCGACGCGGTGATCGAGCCGTCGTCGACGCGCCTGCACCTGCGCAAGGCGCTCGCGCAACTGCGGGACAAGAACGTCCACCGCACCCCGCGCAAGCACCTGCTGATCCCGGTGTAGTCGGGGGCGTGCGGCCCTCGGGCCTGCGTCGATCGGGAAGATATTACGAAACCGGGACCGATGTCACCGATGCGTGTTCGTGAGCGGTTCGACGCACTACTGTGATTTCGGATCGACAATCAGTGTCGACCTGTGGCCAGCGATTCTTGATTTGCGTCGGTTGCATCATGCCACGTCGGGGAGTCCCTTTTGTTCGACAAGACGTTCATCAGCAACGCCATCGCCCGTAGTTCCGAGAGCGCCCTGGACCGCCGCCGCTTCATGCGCGCGGCCGCGATCACCGGTGTCGGTGTCGGTGTCGGCGGGGCTGTCGCCGCAGGCGCTGGTGCCGCGGACGCCGCGCCGATCAGCGACGGTGCGATCCTCAACTTCGCCCTCAACCTCGAGTACCTCGAGGCCGAGTTCTATCAGCGCGCCGTCAACGGCGTCGGCCTGCCCGGCAACCTGCTCGGCGGCAAGGGCCGTCCCGGTGGCGTCAAGGGTGGCCGCAAGGTCAACTTCACCTCGCCGGCCGTCCGCGCGTACGCCAAGGAGATCGCGGCCGACGAACTCGACCACGTCGCCTTCCTGCGCAAGGCGCTCGGTGGCGCGGCGGTCGCCCGCCCGGCCATCGATCTCGACGCCAGCTTCACCGCCGCGGCCAAGGCCGCCGGCCTGATCAGTGGCAACCAGAAGTTCGACGTGTTCGCCAACGAGAACAACTTCCTGTTGGGCGCGTTCATCTTCGAGGACGTGGGCGTCACGGCCTACAAGGGTGCTGCCCCGCTGGTGCAGAACAAGACCTACCTCGCCGCCGCCGCGGGCATCCTCGCGGTCGAGGCGTACCACGCAGGCATCGTGCGCTCCAGCCTGTACAACAAGGGTCTGATCAAGGAGGCCAACGCGATCTCGAACGCGCGTGACAGCCTCGACGGTGGCTCGGATCTGGACCAGGGCATCACGCTGGGCGGTGCGGCGAACCTGGTGCCGACCGACGGCAACGCGATCGCCTACGGACGTACCCCGGGACAGGTGCTCAACATCGTGTACCTCAACCCCAAGAAGGTCTCTGCCGGCGGTTTCTACCCCGCGGGCGTCAACGGTTCGCTGCGCACCAGCGGCTAGCCACCGGCCCGCACCGACCTCGACCCCGGATCAGCCGCCATCGATCCGGGGTCGATCGGTGTCCGGCGGATGATGGTGACAATGACCGACCGCTCCACGCCCCACCACGAACGGACTCCATGGGAACCCTCGCGCTGATCGGACTGCTCGGTGGGCTGATCACCGGCATCTCGCCCTGCATCCTGCCGGTGTTGCCGGTCATCTTCTTCTCGGGGACCACCGCGCCCGACGCCGCACCCGGCCCGGCCGGGACCGGTGCACGCACGCCGGGCCGGGTGGCCGTCGACGAGCGACCACCCCGGACCGCATCGCGGCTCACGCTGCGCCCGTTCCTCGTCATCGCCGGGCTGGTGGTGTCGTTCGCGACGTTCACCCTGATCGGGTCGGCGTTGCTGTCCCTGCTCGGCCTACCGCAGGATGCGCTGCGCTGGATCGGACTCGTCGCCCTGGTCCTCATCGGGGTCGGACTGATCGTCCCCCGCTTCGAGCGGATCCTCGAACGGCCGTTCGCCCTCATCCCGCAACGCCGGGTCGGCGGTGACCGCAGCGGATTCCTGTTGGGTCTCGCTATCGGCGTGGTCTACGTCCCGTGCGCGGGTCCGGTCCTCGCCGCGATCGTGGTCGCCGGTGCCACCGGGGACATCGGGTGGCGGACGGTGGTGTTGACGGTGTGCTTCGCGGTCGGTGCGGCCGTCCCGCTGTTGATCTTCGCCCTGGCCGGGCAGCAGATATCCCAACGCATCAGCGCTTTCCGTGAACGTCAACGGGCCGTGCGGATCGTCAGCGGTGTCGCGATGATCCTGCTCGCCGTCGCGTTGGTGTTCAACATCCCGCAGGTCCTGCAGCGGGCGATCCCCGACTATACGACCGGGTTGCAGGACGAGGTCGCCGATCCGGGTGACATCCAGAATCGGCTCGACACCGCGGGCACCGGGCAGGACGCCGAGATCACCAACTGCACCGACGGCGCCGAACAGCTGCAGAGCTGCGGGACCGCACCGGACATCGCGGGGATCTCGAGCTGGTTCAACACCCCCGGCGACCGGGGTATCGACCTGAAGTCGTTGCGCGGCAAAGTCGTCCTCATCGACTTCTGGGCGTACTCCTGCATCAACTGCCAACGCTCCATCCCGCACACCGTGACGTGGAACGACAAGTACAAAAACCTCGGGCTGCAGGTCATCGGCGTGCACTCCCCGGAGTACGCGTTCGAGAAGGTGCGCGGCAACGTGATGTCGGGGGCGAAAGGCCTCGGCATCACCTACCCGGTTGCGCTCGACAACAAGCTGGCGACCTGGACGAACTTCGCCAACCAGTACTGGCCCGCCGAGTACCTGATCGATTCCGACGGGACGGTTCGCCACGTGAAGTTCGGCGAGGGTGACTACAACGTCACCGAGAGCCTGATCCGCAAGCTGCTGCAGAAGGCGAATCCCGCCGTCACGCTGCCGAAGTCCTCGAACGACCTCGACACCACGCCGCAGCAGGGGGTGACACGGGAGACCTACCTGGGTGCCACGCGCGCCGCCAACTACGAGGGTGTTCCCGAATTACGCTCTGGTGAGCGCGATTACACGGTGCCGGACCGTCAGGACGCCGACACCTTCGCGTTGCGGGGGCGATGGGATGCCGACGACGAGGGCATCACGGCCACGACGTCGCAGAGTTCGATCGTCCTGAACTACCACGCACGGAAGGTCTACCTGGTCGTCGGCGGGCAGGGGACGGTCACCGTGACCGAGAACGGCCGCAGCCGTGAGATCCCGATCGGTGGTGCGCCCACGCTCTACCCGGTGCACGACGGGCAGAGCAGCGATCCCGCGACGCTCGATCTCCGGTTCAGCCCGGGCCTGAAGGGCTACTCGTTCACCTTCGGCTGACCGAGGTCGAGCAGTTCCTCATGGAAGCCGCTGATGCCCCGCTCCCGGTCGACGAGATGGATCTCGAGGATCCAATGACACTGTCGTCCCAGGCTGTCGAGGCGACGCATCGGTTGGTCGCTGCCGGGCGCGACGTACGAGGCGATCTTGTCGTCGGCGATCTTCTCGTGCGGGAACTCGCCGATGAGGTGCCCGGCGATCTCGCCGCCGAACTCCCAGCCGGCGTCCTCGGCGAGCGAGACGACGTGTGCGTAGAGCTGCTCCCCGGTGATGTCGGGGTGCGCGTCGAAGTACGCGCGGCCGGCGTCGAAGACCGCTGGAAGGCTTTCGCGTAGGCGGAGTTTGACCGGATCGGATCCGAGCACCCAGGTGCGACCGAAGTCGGCCTCCCAGTCGTCGAACAGCGGACCGAAATCGCAGAACACGATGTCGTCGTCGGAGAGCAGGCGGTCGGCGGGGTTCTCCTGGTACGGCTGCAGGGTGTTGACGCCGCCGCGGACGATCCGCTTGTGCCAGAAGCGCGACACGCCGAACATCTCGGCCGCCAGATCGCGGACCTCGTTGCTGACCTCCTTCTCGGAGGCGCCGGGACGGATCAGCCCGCGCTCGTCGATCGCGGCGAACAGGGCGACGGCCTTGGCCTGGGCGTCGAGGAGTTCGGAGACCCGGGTCGGCTCGTCGATCATGTTGTCGGACATGGCTCGAACCTAGTGGTCGGAGTGCTCCGGCCGCGACCCCTCGGCGAGCTCGTCGGCTGTGGGGGCATGGCGGTTCCGGACGACCAAGACGATGACCAGGGCCCAGATCACGAGCAGGGCGATGGTCAGACCGAGCCCGTAGGGGCGGTCGATGATGGTCTGGTTCTCCTCGTTGCCGGGCGCCATCTTGGACTGCGGCCGTGGGTACATGACGGGGAACGCGAGCAGCAGCAGGAGCAGCGTCGCCGACGCCCCGGCGAGAACCGGCGGCCACCATCGCTGCGGGAGGATCGTCTTCACCCCGTGGCCTGCGGCGATGCACGCCGGCGCGAAGATGGCGTCGTGGGCGATGAGTCCGCCGATGAGCCACACCACGATCGAGGTCTTGTCGGCGGTGGTCATGTCCCACATCAGCGACAGCCCGTACCAGCCGATGGGCAGCGCCGCGAGGATCAGGACGAGACGTATGGCGCGGACGGTCATGTGATCTCGATCCGGGTCAGCCACTTGGTCTGCAGGACGCCCGGCCGGTTGGGGGTGATCAGGCGACACGGGAAACCGTGGTCGATCGTGAGGGTCTCGCCGTGCAGTTCCAGGGCGACGAGGGAGGACGGGTTCCGCGCGAAATTGGCGGGCAGGACGCTGACGCCGTAAAGGCCGCGCTCCAGCGACACGAAGCGGACGTCACGGCTGGTGTCGCCGCCGACCATCTCGACCAGGTCGCGCACCCGAACCCCGCGCCACGTGCCCTGCGCGCTCCATCCCTCGACACAGGCGATCGGGAGATCGCTGTCGTGTTGGGGTAGCTGCCGCAGCTGGTCGAGGGTCAGCTCCATGGTCTTCCCGTTCGCGGCGAGGGTGAGTGTGTAGTCCGGTGCGCTCGCACTGTCGACGACGCCGGCCGCCGCAGCCGTGCGGTTGATCGGGACCCCCTGCGGCCCCTCCCCGGAGCGCGGGGCGAGGAAGGAGATCCAGCGCAGGAACGGGACGGTCTGCCCCGCGAACGCCAACACCGCGAGACCTGCGGCGACGAATGCGCCTCGCAGGATCGCCCGCCGGGACACCCCTCGGTGCATCCGCGCAGCGCCGGGATCGACGAACGGCGCGTACTCCGGCGGCGGTGGATCGCGGGGGACGGCCCGCTCGGTGGGCGCGTTCTCGTCCGCCGGTGTGTCGCTCACCCGGTCACCTCCTCGGAGGGGGCCTCGGTGGCCTCGGTCTCCTTCGCGACGGGGTGGTTGTGGATCTTGTCGGTGGATTCCAGAGGGCTCGTGAAGGCGGCCTGGATGATCGGCAGCTTGACCGCGATGTGCACCATCAGCGCGGCGACGATCACGTAGGACATCGCGTAATGCGTTGTGGTGAAGAAGAATTTCCACGGATAGAACTGCGCGGTGTTCATCAGTCCGGTGAACAGCTGGAAGATCATCGAGCTGACGAGGACGGCGATGGACAGGCGCTCCAGTGCGCGGAGCGGTGTGCCGATCACCGGTCGCGCGAACAGCTTCGGGTAGACGAGTTGCAGCTTGATCAGGAGCAGCGGGATGGCGACGGTTCCGGTGATCACGTGGAGACCCTGGCTGAACCGGTAGAGCCACGGCGGGTCCGACGGGAAGTAGAACCAACTCGGCGGGTGCTGGATCCAGTGGCTCAGCAGCCCCGTCGCGAAGCAGATGGCGACGCAGATGCCGAGCATCAGGCCGACGCGTGCGGTGATGCGCGGGCTGCGCGAGGTGGTGTCGTGGTCGGGGGTGCGGGCCTCGGTGAATCCGATGGCGAGGAGTACACCGACGAGTTCGCGAATACGTCCGCCGTTGTCAGTACGCCGCGCGACGGGGACCTCGCTGACGGTCACGCCCATGATCCGGCGGGCGAGTCGGGTTCCGGCACCGACCGGGTCGCGGCCTCGGCCGGACGTCGGGTGCGCGCTCACGCCTGCTGTCTCGTCCGAGGCGGATTCGGTGCCCTCGTCATCGCGCGGCGGGACCACGGGGGTCTCGTCCGGACGGTCGGGGGGCGTTGTGGTCACACCCCATATTCGCACCGAGTGCGTGTGCGGCTTGGTGTAACGATGGGACCTGGCCGTTTGTCAGTATTCGGACACATTTGAAGCGTGCAGCCCGGTGTCGCATACGCGGAACGATCGGGCGATGAGGCGCGCGCATGCTGATGCGAGAGACATCTGTGTCCGCGTCACGGGTTGTCGCCGCCGCCGCCGCCGCCGCCTGCGGAATCTCCGCCCGAATGGTCCTCCGGTGCGGGGTCGTCGGCGGTCGGTGACGGATCCCGGGTCGGAGTCGGATCTTGCGTGGGCGCGGGCTCCTGCGTGGTCGCGGGCGGGCTCGGCGCCGGCGGCTGTGTCGCCGGAGGCGGATTGACGGGCGGATCGGTCGGCTGAGGGTTCGACGGGGGCGCGACTGGAGCCCCGCCCGATCCGCTCCCACCGGACTGCGACGCGGTCGACCGCGTCGCCGCGCCGCGCGCCGGGGAGATCGCCGCGGTCACCGGGCGAACCGGGGCGGCCGTGTTCGTTCCGGGCGTGCGCTGGATCGCGAGTACCGCGGCGGTCTGTTCGGCCGACGGGGCGGCGATGGTGACGAGGTTCCCTGCGGCGTCGAGGCCGGTGATGCTGCCGTCCGCGTGGATCACCGCGGTCCGGCCGAGCAGGGTGGGTGCCCCCGGGATCACGCCCGTGGTCGCCGCTGCTCGCGATGTGGTCGAGCCGACGTGGCCGTTGCTGGGGACCATCGTCACCGAGGCCGTGGGTGGATCGCTCGTGACCCACATCGTCAGGACCACGGCACACGCGACGACGACGAGGGATGACACCACACCGAGACAGGTACGTGCCCGCGTCGAGATGCCGGCGGTGGTGGCGGGGATGGCGGTGATCTGGGCGCGCAGAGCCGCTTTGGTCGCCTCGTAGTCGAGTTGGTCACTCACACGGTTCTCCTCGCGCCCGACCGTGTACCCCCACACGAGTCGCGCAACAGTAGCAGGAAGTTCAGGGTGTGCAGCGTCCTGACCAGCTACTTTGCACAAACAACGGTACGTCGGTGCGAGTTCAGCGCCTGCGCGGGGCCGGTTCGTCGCCGTACATCTTGGCCAGACGGGCGTTGTAGGCCGCGAGTGCGGCTTCGTCGCTGTCGATGTCGTCGGACTCGCCGTCCTCGCCCATCGTGGCCGACCGACGCGCGCTGTCGAGCCACGACTGACGTCGAGGACGGTCCGGGTCGGGGTTGGTCTCGGCGCGGATCCACTGCCCCGCGACCAGGACGAGCAGCAGCATCATCAGCCCGTCGCCGCCGAACCACATGATGGCGCCCGCGATGTTCTGGTCGGCGAGCGCGCCGGGGCCCCACCCCATCCGGGACTCACCGTAGGCCGGCGCGATCGGGCGGTCGGTGAGCATCAGGATGACGCCGACGAGGGTGTCGGGACCCATGGAGATCAGCAGCGTCACGAACCGCACCGGGTGCGACAGGTCGTGGCCGCTGAACTCGCCGCCGATCGTCGGCAGCAACAGCAGATAGCCGCTCACCAGGTAGACCACCGACTCGGTCTCGTGGATCCACATGTTCTCGCTCATGGCCTGCTGGAACCCGGTGAGGTGGGTGCCGACCAGGACTGCGGCGTACAGCGGCACCGAGAACGCGGGTGAGGTGAAGAACCGGGTCACGCGGTGCGTCATGAACCCGCGCAGTCGCTGCGCGCCCGTCGGACCGAGGGTGTCGAGTCCGAGGCGGATCGGCTGCGCGACCACCAGCAGCAGCGGGATCACCATGATCAGCATCAGGTGCACCAGCATGTGCACCCAGAAGAGGTGGTGCGAGTACATGGCGACGCCGGAGTTCAGCGCCACGACGAGGACCACCATGGCGCCGAACCAGCTCAGGGTGCGGTAGACGGGCCAGGCCGACGAACTCTGTCGTGCCGCACGTCGCACGCCGATCAGATACAACGCCGTCGTCACGACCATGACCGCCCACCAGGCAGGGGTGATCGTCCAGTCGGACAGCAGGTCAGGGCGGGTCATCGGAGACATGGGTCAGGCCTTCGGTCGGTTGAACTCCACTATCCGCCTGTCCGATTCGTCGCGCGGCGCGCACCCGCGGGAGATGCGAGCCACGTCACCACCCGCCGACCGTGTCGAAACCACCCGCCGACCGTGTCGAAACCACCCGCCGAGCGTGCCGAACCGACCCGCCGAGTGGGCCGAAACTGCCCGCCGACTGTGCCGAACCGACCCGCCGAACGTGCGCTCGAGCCATTCCCACCGTGGGGTGTTGTTCGCACGCTCCCGGCGCGATGCGAACGGCCCGATAGCGTGCCAACGTGAGCCGGCAGGCGTCAGCAACGGCACGTTCGACGCGTAATTAGGGCACGCTCGGCGGACGAGCGCAGCGAGTCCGTCAGTACCCCACTGACCGCATCGGCGCCGGATCCCACAGTCCCGACCGGGTGGCGTCGCCGATGGTCAGCTTCGCCGTGGCCGCGGGATCGATCGGGGTGAACCGTTGCAGTGAGCCCCAGTCCTTGCCCCAATCGTTACGCAGGTAGGTCGGGAGCAGGGTCGGCCGCAGCATCGCCTCGGTCAGTCCCAGCGGTCCGCCGGCCTTGCCCGACATCCACGTCTGGCTGTTCTGACGGGTCGCGTTGGCGTCGGGCAGGATGCGCCACTTGGGTACCTCCTCGACGCCGTGACGCACCGCCATCGGCTGCTGGCACGGGAACACGAACGCGGGCAGCCAGTCGATGAAGACCGGATCGGTGGTCCCGACGACCTCGTTCAGCGTGCGCATCGTGCTGATGCGCGGCGGGGTGACGGCGATCCACTGGTCCGACGCCGCAGACGTGTCCTCCGCGAGGATCCGCACCACCGACGCTCCGCCGGGCGACTCGTCCAGCGGGAACCGCAGGTTGCGCCACGTCGGCGCCTCGCCGATGTCGATGGGCGACATCTGACCGACGGGGGTGACGACGCCGTTGGCCCCGACCCGACCGAACTGCATGCGTAGCTTCTGCCCGGGATGGACGACGTTGACGCCGTCGATGGCCTCCACCGCACCGGCCACCGACACCGACAGCAGCGGCGCGGCCCCCGAACGCTTCGGCATCTGGTACCAGTCCGAGGTCAGCGATCCGCCGCCACCGCCGTAGCTGCCGAGCACCGGGGTGTTCGCCGGCGACAGGCCGAACGGCAGACGCACCGTCGATCCGTTGACGCCGCGGGCACCCTGACCGCCACCGGTGCCACCCTCGACCGAGTCGCTGCCGGAGGTGTCGTCGGAACCGGCGCTGTTCTGTGCGGTGTTCTGGGCCGACGCGGTGTCGCTGTCGTCCTCGGTGGAGTCCACCGAGAGGTCGTCGGGGACGCCGTTGGGCGTGAACCCGGAGGATCCCTGACCACCCAGCGCGGTGCTGGCCGACACGTTCTGCTGACCGGCGACCGCAGCGGGCTGCAGCAGCCCACGGTTCGGATCGGGCTCGACCAGGACGTCGTTGGCGAGCGAGCAGATGTTTCCGCTCAGCGCACGGGCGTTGGATGACGCCCACGAGAACGAATCCCGTTGTGAGTAGGCGCCCTTGACGAACGAGAGCACCTGGAACAGCACGACGAGTCCGACGATGAGAGGCAGCGTGGCGCCACGGAACCAGCCGAAGCGTCCGCCCTCGGTGCCGACGACCACGTCACCGCTCACGTAGTCGTCGCGGAAGTGCTGCCAGAGTCCGACCAGGGCGACCACGACGGCGAGCGCGAGGATGAACCAGCCGATCTTGATCCCGGCGATGACCGGCGTGCGGTCCCACCACGGGATGCCGAAGCTGCCGACGAACCACCAGCCGTTGGGACCCATGAAGGAGATACCCGCGACGAAGATCGCGGCGGCGGCGAACAGCGTGCGGTTACGACGTCGGCGCAGCAGTGCCGGGGCCGCCATGGCGCCGGCCGCTGCGGCCACCGCACCCGCGATGCCCGCGTAGACCCCGAAGTGGTGCGTCCACTTGGTCGGCGTGAACGCCATGAAGAACATCGTCCCGAACATGACCGCGATGAGTCGCCACACCGGGCCCTTGGCGATGCCGTCCGGGCGACGCCTGCGCAGCATGACCAACAGCACGAGGCCGAGGCACAGGATCATCATCAGCACACCGAAGCGTCGCGTCAGCGAGCCGTCGACGGTCGGCAGCATCAGGTAGTAGAAGCGAACCGGCTCCTGCCACCACTCGAGCGTCGGACCGACCTTGCTGCTGACGGTCGACGCGGTGATGACACCCGACAGCGTGTTGTCGGCGAATATCTCGTAGAGCACCGCCGTACCCGCGGCGAGGATCGGCGCCACCAGCGGCAGGATGCCGTCCCGATGTCGGCGTCGGGCCAGTCGCGTGATGAGCGGCCGGATGCCGGCCAGCAGGGCCGCGACGGCCATCAGACCGCCGGGGGCCAGCGCCAGGGTGAACGCGGCGACGACGGTGGCGATCGCGAGCGGTAGGAACCTGCCGGTGGCGATGGATCGGTCCACCGAACACCAGGTGAGCAGCGCGCCGACGGCCATGGCCGGCTCGGGCCGCAACCCGTTGTTCAGCGGCAGCCAGATGGCGAGGAACACCATCGCGGCGGTCCAGAGGGCGGGCGTGCTGTGGCGCACCGTGCGGCCCAGGCGCGGGATGACCTCGCGGCTGATCAGCCACCAGCCCAGCAGTCCGAGCAGGAACGCGGGCAGGCGCATCCACGGTGCGGCGAGACTGACGTGCGTCATCGCGCCGATCACCTGGTAGTGCCACCCGAACGGGTCCTGCGGCACACCGAAGTACCGGTAGTAGTTGTCGGCGTATCCGGCCTTCGCGGCGATCCGGCCGACCGAGAAGTTGTAGCCGTCGTCGGAGGTGTTGGTGCCCAGGAACCACCACAGTCCCAGCAGGACGAACACCACGCCGTCGATCGGGCGGACCCGCCACCAGCTCGCGGGCAGGAACTTACGGAGCTTGCTGCCCCGGCCGTCGCGGGCGTCGAGGATGCCGAGCGCGATCAGCGACAGCACCGTCATCACGATGCCGATGACGATCGCGAGGAACTTCAGCGTCGACGGGGTGGTGACGAAGCGGGTGTCGATCGTGGCCCGCAGCGACAACCCCTGCGACGACGCGGTGGAGGGGAGTTCGGTGTAGACGCCGACGATCTGCGGGCGCAGGTTCGGGTCGGCCACGTCGAAGGTCAGCTGGCCCTCGCCACTCGCCCCCACGATCTCACCGCGAGTGCGCTCGCCGTCGGAGCGCAGCGTGATCACACACGACGAATTCGACTGCGCCGCAGCACGTGGGGTGTTCAGCAGCACCACGCCGCGGTCGGTCACCTGGATGGTGTCCGAGGAGACCTGGACGAACAGGCCGCGTGCGCTGGCGTCGGCGCCGTCGGTGGGGATCGTCGAGAGCAGGTTGCCGCCCGAGGCGGGCAGGCTCGCGGCGAGCGAGCAGGGCACCGACACGTTCATGTCGATCGGGACGAACGACACCAGCGGCGCGGCGACGTTGTTGACCTGACCCTGCGGCCAGGACAGCTCCGCGGTGGTCTGGTTGACCGGTAGTAGCGGCGTGAGCAGTGCCAGCAGGAAACCGAGCAGACCGGTGACCGCGGACGCGATCTTGACGTACCGGTAGCGCTCCGGGGTCATCTGGATCCTCTTCCCGCGCGAGGGCGGTTGCGTCGCTGTGGAATCGACGTCGCCGTCAGGTTTCGCGGGCGTGGCTTCAGTCATCGGTCGAGACCACCCTTATCGAACCCTCCCGGGACCAACCCCAGCGATCGTTTGTTCCGGTCGAGATCCGCGCGGTGGCCGCGTCGGTCGCCAACGGCGTGAGCCGCTCCAACGAACCCCAGTCGCGGTACCAGTCGTTGTCGAGGTAGCTCGGCACCGTCGTCGCGCGTGCGGTCGCGTCGGAGACCCCCAGCAAACCGCCGGCGTCGGCGTCCTGCCATGTCTTCGACTGCGACACCGCGGTGATGCGGTCGGGCAGGATGCGCCAGCGCGGCACCGACATCACGCCCGCGGTCGAGGTGATCGGCTGCTGGCACGGGAACTGCGCCGCGACGGTGAAGTCGATCAGGGTGGGGTCGCTGGTCCCGACCACGCGCTGCAGCGTCTGCAACTGCGCGGCACGCGGCGGGGTGACGGCGAGCCACTGATCGCTGTTGACGTTGTTGTCGACGGCGACCAGACGCATCACGGTGGCGCGTGGCGGGACCACCGACATCGGCACGCGCAGGTTGCGCCACGGCCGGTTGGGCTGCTCGGGTCCGGGATCGATCGGCATGAACGACGCACCGACGGGCTCGAATTCGCCTGCGGGACCGGGCCGTCCGAACTCGACGTTCAGCTTCTGGCCGAACACGCTGACGCCGTCTTGGCCCACCGACGAGATCGCGCCGGCGGCGCTGATGACGAGCAGGGGAGTGCTGGTACGGGCGGGCAGGGTGTACCAGTCGGTGGTCAGCGACGCCTGGCCGGAGTTGTAGCCGAACGAGCCGATGACCGGGGTCGTGTCGGGGTTCAGTCCGAACGGCAGCGCAGCGGTCGAGCCGTTGACGGTGCGGGGACCGTTGCCGCCGAGCGTGCCCGCGTAGCCGCCGCTGATCGTGAACGGCTTGGCCACGCTGCCCGCGACGTTCATCTGTCCCGGCTTCGACGATCCGGGCTCCGGGGAGAGGTCGCCGGCGACGCCGGTGGGGGTGAAGCCGACCGCGCCGGTGCCGGCGAGGGCGGCCGAGGCGGTCTTCCCGTCGGCCGGCTGCAGGGTGCCGCGGTTCGCGTCGGGTTCGACGAGGACCTTGTTCGCCATCGCGCACGTCTCACCCTTCAGCGCGCGGACGTTGGCGCCGAGAACGGTGAACTCGTCACCGCGACTGACCGCGGCCTTGGCGAACACCGCGAGCTCGCAGATGACCATGAGCGCGGCGATGACCGCGATGGGCGAGGACGCCAGCACCAGACGACGACGGTCGCCGGTGTCGGTGATGTGCTCGGCGTCGCTGACCTCGGTCGCCTC
Source organism: Williamsia maris (assembly GCF_024171815.1). Classification (GTDB taxonomy): domain Bacteria; phylum Actinomycetota; class Actinomycetes; order Mycobacteriales; family Mycobacteriaceae; genus Williamsia_A; species Williamsia_A maris. The sequence continues at coordinate 766,398 of NZ_JAMTCJ010000002.1, forward strand.
GGCGTGCGCGAGGCCTCGGTTGGCGGAGAAGTCCAGACGCAGGTGCTGCCACACGGCCAACGCGCCCGCGAGCACCGCCAGGATCAGGAAGATGGTCGAGACCTGTTGTCCGGCGACGACCGGCGCCCGGTCGAACCAGGAGATCCCGAAGTCGTACGCCCACGGCCACGCGTTCTTGCCCGCCATCGCCGCGGCCAGCGCGAACAGCAGTCCGGAGACGAACACCGAGAGGTTGCGCGACGATCGGGCGGCCGACTGGGCGACGGCCAGGGTCGCCGCGGCCGCGAGCGCCGCACCGAAGCCGGCGAAGATGCCGAACTGGATGGTCCATTTGCTGGGGGTGAACGACAGCAACAGCATCGTCAGCAGGCTCGCGCCGATGACACGCCACACCGGTCCCGGGTCGACGCCGCGGATCCGCTTGCGTCGCAGCATCACCGCGAGGACCACGAACAGTGCGGCCACCAGCAGGAGCAGCGGGACGCGGCGCGTGAGCGCGCCGTCCTCGGTGGTGACGGTGATGAAGTAGTACCGCAGGTACTCCTGGTTCCAGGAGATGGTCGGTCCGACCGTGTAGCGGATCCGGACCGCGTCGTACACGGTCGCGAGCGTCTGATCCCGGAACACCACCAGCACGGTGAACGCGGCCGCGGCCAGCACCGGTGCCAGCAGTGCGATCAGCCCGGCCTCGCGGCGTCGGGCCAGCAGGATCTTGAGCAATGGTCGGGCGCCGACGACGAGCAGGGCGACCGCGATGATGCCGTGGGGTGCGACCGCGAGGGTCAACCCGGCCGCACCGGCCGCGAGCGCTGCGGGCAGCAGGCGGCGGGTGGCGATGGCCTGTTCGACGCCCCACCAGGTGAGCAGGGATCCGGCGACGATGATCGGCTCGCTGCGCAGCCCGCTGTTGAACGGCAGCCAGAAGGCGACGAAGACCGCGGCGGCCGCCCAGATGGCCCATCCGCTGCGTCGGACCGCCGCGCCCATCCGCGGCAGGAGCACGCGGCTCAGCACGAACCAGGAGACGAGTCCGGCGACCAGGGCGGGGATGTGCATCCAGACGCCGGCGGTCGAGACCTGCGACCAGTGCGACAGCAGGCTGTAGTACCAGTCGAACGGGGCCTCGGGGGCGTTGAAGAAGCGGAAGTAGTTCGCGAGGTAGCCGCTGGACTCGGCGGCGCGGCCCATCGTGAGGATGTAGCCGTCGTCGGGGGTGCCCGCGCCGAGGAACAGCCAGACCGCGAGGACGGCGGTGACGGCCATGTCGCTGATGCGAGGGGCCAGGACCCGTGCCCACGAGCGCACCCCGATCCGGCGGTGGTAGCCGCCGAGCCAGTCGAGGCGGGCGAGTGCGGCGAGGGCCAGGACGATCGCGAGGATGCCCAGGATCATCGCGGCGAGCTTGATGCCCGACGGGGTGCTGGCGAAGCGGTTGTCGATGTCGACGTGCACCCGCAGGCCCTGCCCGGCCGCCGCCTGCACCTGCGGGGTGCTCAGCGTGCTGTAGATCCCGGCGACCTGCGGGCGCTTGTCGGGCTCGAGCGTCGTCGACGGTCCGAGACCGACGAACTGCGCGCCGGGCCCGGTGCTGCGCGAGAAGACGTCCAGCGAGCGGCACTGCGGCGACGCGACCTGCTCGCGCGTCGCGGTCGCGGCGACCGAGTTGCGGAAGCTGACGGTCACCGTCGACGCGTTCGCCGAGATGGTCAGCGCCTTCTGTGCGGCGCGGTCGGCGTTCGTCGGCATCGTCGTCAGCAGCACGCCGCCGTCGGTGCCCAGCGAACTGAACAGCGAACACGGGATCGACGCCTGCAGCGCCTGTGGCGTCTGGGCGGTCAGTGGTGCGACCACCGACGGGGTGTCCGGCGACAACGACTGCCCCGAGGGCCAGTCGAAGCTGGACGTGGTCTGGTTCACCGGCAGCAGCGGGGTCAGCGCACACAGGAAAATGCCGACCAAACCGGCTGTCACGGCCACCAGGCGAGCGGTTGTCGCACTGGACAGTCGGGCAGTCATCGGCACGAGCAACGATGCTATGCGATGGACCTGAGACCGCCGCATCTCCCCGATGCGGCGGCCGGTGATCAGTAGCGGATCGGCGACGGACTCCACAGTCCGGATCGGGTGGCGGTACCGAGTTCCAGCTGCGCAAGCCGGGTCGTGTCGTTGAACGGCTCGTACCGCAGGAGCGAGCCCCAGTCCCGACCGATGTCGTTGGTCAGATAGCTCGGGACGGTGGTCGAGTCGAGTGCGACCTCGATCCAGCCCAGCGGTCCGCCGCCGAACGAGTCCTGCCACGCCGAGACGGCCGCGGAGAGGTCGGCGCCGGGCATGATCCGCCACTGCGGGATCTCGGCCACGCCGTCACGGTGGTCGAACGGCCGCTGGCACGGGAACGCCAACCCGGAGGTCCAGTCGATCTGGACCGGTGCGGAATCGCCGACCAGTGACTGCAGGGTCTCCAACTTCGGCACCCGGGGCGGGCTGACGACGATGAAGCGGTCCGAGGCCAGGTTCTCGTCCTTGGCGACGATGCGCACGGCCGTGGTGTCGGCCGGGAACGAGCTGCGGTAGACCCGCAGGTTCCTCCAGGACGGGCTCGGCCCGGGATCGATCATCTCGACCTCACCCGCTGAGGTGAAGTCGGTGTCGCGGCTGGTGCCGTCGGACCGGACGGGGTCGGTGCTGTACTCGAGCTTCAGGTCCTTGCCGTCGTAACTGCCCGCGACGGCCATCGTCACCAGCGGTGTGTTCGACGTCTTTGCGGGCAGTCGGTACCAGGACGAGGTCAGTCGCGCCGGCACCTGGTCGGTGGACGAGTAGCTGCCGAGGACCGGGGTGGTGGCGGGGTCGAGGCCGAACGGCAGTTTCGCGGTGCTGCCGTTGACGCCCGGCTGGTCGTTCTCGCCGCCACCGGTTCCGCCGGTGTTGTTGGTCAGCACGTCGGGGGACGCGGCCACGTTCGAGCTCAGCACGCCCAGCGAGTCGGCGCTCGCCGCGGAATCGAGCGTCATCGGCAGGCCGTTGGGGGTGAACCCACTGGTCAGGGCCGGGCTCTCCTCGGTGCCGGCGGGGGCCGGTCCGGCGAGGGGGTCGGGACTGCGCCGATCGATCGGCGTGAGCAGGCCCGCGTTCGGGTCCGGTTCGACGAGGACCTTGTCGGCCATCGAGCACGGCTTGCCCGCGAGCGCGTCGAGGTTCGACGTCGGCACGGAGAACGAACCGCTCTGGTTGATGCCGGACACGGCGGCGGTGGAGATCTCGAAGACCACCAGCAGCAGACCGATCACCAACAGCGGGGCTCCGCGGACGCTGCGCCACCCGGCGGGGGCCGGCCGCTCGGCCGCGGGTGCGCGGTAGGGGTCGCGGAGGTGGAACCACCCGGCGAGGACCAGCGTCAGGACGCTGGCGTAGAGCAGCAGGCTGCCCAGGGCCACACCGAGGCGAACCGGCTGCGAGCCGTAGGGCACGCCGTAGTTGGAGATGTAGAAGTACGCGTTCGGGCCGGTGAACGACAGACCCGTCACGAACAAGATGAGAGCGGTCACCAGGGTGCGGTTGCGCCGCGACCGCATCGCGTGAGCGCTCATCGAGATCACGGCGATGGCGGCCAGGGCCGCGGCCAGTCCGGCGAACACACCGAAGTGGTGCGTCCACTTGGTGGGCGTGAACATCAGGAACACCAGCGACGCGAACGTGATCCCGACGATGCGGCGGGTCGGGCCCACGGCGGTGCCGGGAATCCGGTTCTTGCGGAACAGCATCGTGGCCGAGACGAGCAGACCGACGAACATGATCAGCACCGCGAAGCGGCGGCCGACCGAACCGTTGGCCGAGAACTCGAACAGCGCGGAGTAGCGGTTGATCTCGTTGTACCAGCTCAGCGACGGTCCCAGCGCGGTCTTCATCTTCGACGCCTGCACGAACGCGGTGAGCGTCAGATTTGAGAAGACCACGAAGATGACGAACGTGCCCGCGGCGAGCACCGGGGCGATCATCGCCAGATAGGCGAGGAGTCTCCCGCGGGAGAACGCCCCCGATTCCTTCGGGTCACCCTGGATCACCTTGCTGCGCTTGATGATCGACATCACCATCGGCCGCCCGCCCGCGATGAGGGCGGCGACGGCCATCAGGCCCGTCGGACCGGCGGCGAGGCTGAACGCGCCCACGGTGCAGGCGATGGCGGCGGGCAACGTGCGCCCGGTGGCGATGGCGCGCTCGACCGAGCACCAGGTCAGCAGCGCGCCGAGGCAGATGATCGGCTCGGGGCGCAGGCCGTTGTTGAAGGGGAACCACGACGCCATGAACACGAACGCTGCGGTCCACGGGACGAGGCGGTTGGTGATGGCCGCGCGGCCGAGGCGGGGGAGGATCTCGTGGGAGATGATGAGCCACACCAGGATCCCGCACAGCAGCGCGGGCAGACGCATCCACGGGCTGGCGGTGGTGACGTGGGCCAGCCAGCCGAAGACCTGGTAGTACCAGCCGAACGGGGCCTCCGGCGCGCCGTACCAGCGGTAGTAGTTGGCCGTGTAGTGCGCGTGCTCGGCCACCCGCGACATCGTCAGCAGGTAACCGTCGTCGGAGGTGTTCGCGCCGACGAAGTGCCAGACGATCAGACCGCCGACGACGACCGCGTCGCGCGGGTTGAACCGCCACCAGCGGGCGGGCAGGAACCGGCGGTGTCGGCGGCCGTCGGTGCCGTCGAGGATGCTCAACGCCGCCAGCGCCACCAGGGTCGCGATGACGCCGACGATGATCGCCGTCCACTTGATGACCGTCGAACCGGTGGAGTAACGCGAATCGATGGTCGCGTGTGCCGTGAGGCCGTCCACCTGACCCGCGGTGGTGGTCAGGTCGGTGTAGATGCCGGTGAGCTGTGGTCGCTGGTCACCGTCGGAGGTCGCACCGGTCAGCGGCGCGCCGTCCTCGTCGGTCATGCCGACGAACGTGGCGGTGACCGCGTCGGAGGTGGCGGTGACGTCGATGCTCCTGCAGTTCTGCGACTGGATCTGTGCCAGCGACGCGCTCACGAGCGGGACGTTGCGGACCACGACCTCCACCGACCGCTGGGCCGGCGGATCGGTGGCCTGGCCGGTCGTGCGGATGAAGAGACCGCGTTCGACGGCCTTGGGGGCGTCCTTGGGCGTCGTGGACACCAGGACGGACTGCCCGGGGCTGCTGAGCTGACCGATGGCCGAGCACGGCACCGACACCTCGACGTCGATGGGGACGTAGCTGATGAGCGGCGCGGAGACCGACCCGATCTGCTGCGTCGACGAGGTCACCTGCGGCCAGTTGATCTGGGCGGTGGTCTGCTTCACGGGCAGCAGCGGGGTGGCCAGGGCCAGGACGAAGCCGAGCAACCCGGCGACGATGGCGACGATCTTGGCGATGCGGATCCGGTCCGGCCGCGACCGTGGTGCGCGCTCGGGGGTGTCCGTGGGAACGGATGCGCCCGTCACGGGCCTGCTGGGGTCATCGGGCACAAACGATGATGTTAACTACGAACCCTGTCCGGCGGGGTGTCCGGTCCCGTTGTTCTCGCGGTCCTCGTCCTAAGGTGAGCGTCATGTCCACGCATCGGGTGTTGCTCCTCAACGGGCCCAACCTCAACATGCTCGGGGTTCGGCAGCCCGAGGTCTACGGCGCCGCCTCGCTGGCCGACGTCGTGGCACTGGCCGAGCGCACGGCGTCCGAGCTGGGACTGACCGTCTCGGCGCGGCAGACCAACCACGAGGGCGAGATGCTCGACTGGATCCACGCGGCCCGCGGGGAGTTCGACGCGATCGTGATCAACCCGGGTGCGTGGACGCACACGTCGGTGGCGTTGCGCGATGCGTTGGTGATCCCCGACGTGCCGGTGATCGAGGTGCACATCAGCAATGTGCACGCGCGTGAGGAGTTCCGCCACACCTCGTACGTGTCGGGCATCGCCGCCGCGGTCATCGCCGGCTGCGGGGTGCAGGGATACGACTTCGCGCTGCGCAGGGTCGCGCAGCTGCTCGCCGACGAGTGATCTCAGTCACAAGCGCTGCGAACGACCGGGGCCCGTTGACCTGCCACGCGTCTCGTCCTCAAGGATGAAATGTGCACCAATCGGTCCTGTTCAGCCGTTGTTTGCCGAGGCGTGATGGGTGGGATACCCCGCATCCTCCGTTAGTATTTCTCGCAATGCTGTCCAGATGGGCAGTTCTGCGGCGGTGCGAGCGAACCGGCCGCCACCTGGACGACCAGGTGAACCGGTGATCTGGAGGACCGATGCGGGAGCCACGTCATGTCGACCGCTGATACCTCGCGCGATCTGACGGATCCCTCGTCGGAGTCTGCGAAGACCACCGCGTCCACCGGTGACGACGCCCGGCTGCGCGCTCTCGAGTCCGATCTGGCCCGTTCCCGCTTCAACGTGCTGTCGACCGTCGTGAAGTACATGTCGCAGCCGCGATGGTGGGTCGAGCTGCTCCTCATCGGCGGGCTGTACGCGATCTATTCGGCCATCCGCAACAGTGTCGGCGAGGTCGCCGACAAGGCCTTCGCCAACGGCTATGAGCTCCTGCGCATCGAGGACGCCTGGCACATCGCGTTGGAGCGCCCGCTCAACGACTGGGTGCACCACACCCCGATCGTCGCCGACGTGGTCGCGCTGCAGTACGCGACGTTGCACTTCATCGTGACCCCGGGCGTACTCATCTGGCTGTTCTTCCGCCGAAAGCCGCACTACCGCAAGGTCAGTGCCGTGCTGATCACCACCACGGTGCTCGCCTTGATCGGCTTCTACTGGTACCCGACGGCACCGCCCCGGCTGCTCACCACCGAGGGCTTCGTCGACATCATGAGCCAGACCGCGTCGTGGGGATGGTGGCCGGAATCGGGCACCCCCGGCTCCGACGCGATCTCCAACCAGTACGCGGCCATGCCGTCGCTGCACTGCGCGTGGGCGGCCTGGTGCGGACTGACGCTGTTCTTCCTCGCGCGTCGGATGTGGGTGCGCATCCTCGGCCTCATCTATCCGTTCACCACGTTCTTCGTCGTGATGGGCTCGGGGAACCACTTCATCCTCGACGTCCTCGCAGGCCTGGCCACATTGGCTGCGGGCGCGAGCATCGTGTTCGGTGTCCGATGGTTGTGGATCGCACGAGTCCGACGCAGACGTGCGGGTGCGGCGACGCTCGAATGAGCGTGGGGGTCGCCGCCGAGCAACGACGCTGGCGGATGGCACTCCCACTGGCGGCGGCGGTGGTCGCGACCGTCGTCCTCTGGGCACTCAGTCCCACCCTCGGTGATCTCCAGGCGGCGATCGCCCGCGAGGAGGCCGCCCGTTCCGGCGTCGGTCTGGGCTACTGGTTCGGCTGGTACGGCGGGGTCTCGCCGGGCAGCTATTCGCTGATCGTTCCCGCCATCTCCGCGATCACCGGATCGTTGGCGCTGCTGGCCATCGCGACCCTGGCCATCGCGGTCATGGCGTACCCGTTGTCGCGCAACGCGACCCGGCCCACGCTGCTCACCTGGGCCATCGTCATCGCAGCGGTCCTCAACATGATGTCCGGCCGCGTGGCCTTCGCCGTCGGGGCGGCGATCGCACTGGCCGCCGTCCTGCTCCTGCAGCACGGACGACTGACCCTGTGCGCCGTGGTCCTGGTGGTCTCCGGTCTGGCCAGCCCCCTCGCCCCGGCGTTCGTCGGTCTCGCCGCCGTACCGTTCCTGCTCGGCGCGTATCGATCTCGCGCGGTGTGGAGTGTTCTCGTCGGAGCGGCCCTCGGGGTCATCGTCCCGTTCGCGTTGTTCGGTGCGCCTGGTGCACAGGGTTTTCCGTGGACGACGCTGTTCTGGGCTTTGCTCATCGGTGTCGGGGCAGGCATCGCGTTGACGTCGCCGCCCGAGCGCTGGATCGCGCCTCTCGCCATGGTCGCCGCGATCGTGGTCTTCGCCATCCCGAACGGGGTCGGGTCCAACCTGAGCCGCTTCTTCTGTCTCATACTGCCGTGTCTGTGTCTGTACTTCTCGCGGAAGTCGTTGCTGGTGGTGTTGATCGCGCTCGTGCCGGCGGTCAGTTATGCCGGGTTCGTGGCCGTCGCCGACCAGGTGGCCGTCGCCGACGCCGGTGACACCGAGAAGAACTACGAGCCGCTGCGCCTGGCGCTGCTGCGTGGGCCAGGGTTGGTCAACCACCGCGTGGAGCTGGTCGACGCGGGGACGCACGCCGGGTCGCACGAGCTCGGGTCGCTGGTGAAACTGGCCCGCGGGTGGGAGAACCAGTCGGACTCCCGGTTCAACCCGATCTTCTACGACCAGGACGCGCTCACCCCGACGTCGTACCGAACCTGGTTGCGCGACAACGCCGTGTCCTATGTCGCCGTCTCCGACACCCCGCTGCGACAGGGCAAGAAGGAAGCGGCGCTGGTCAATTCGGGGCTGCCGTATCTGAGCGAGGTCTGGTCCAACGACGAGTGGACGCTCTATCGGGTCGCGAACCCGGCAACCATCGTCGCGCCCCCGTTGCGGTTGGTCACCGACACCCCGTCGACGATGGTGGTCGATGTCCCCGACACCGCCGCGCACCCGATTCAGATCCGTCCCAACCGCTACCTCGTGGCCCGCAGCATCACCGATCCGACGATGACGGCGTGCATCGATCAGACCCCGGACGGGTGGATCACCGTGCAGGCACCGACCCCGGGCACCTACACCCTCGAGGGCCCGTTGAGCGTCCGCGGCGTACTCGCCGAGCAGTCGCCCAGCTGCCGCTGACCGCACTGACGCACGCGACTGACTAGCGTCGTGTGTATGCGTCTTGGATTCCGTCACCGTATGCCCACCGTCGACCTGGCCATCGCCGCGCCGTCGAGCGCGGTGTGGGACGTCCTGGTCGACCTGGACGCCTGGCCGGTGTGGGGTCCGACGGTGGCGGGGGCGACCCTGGACACCCCGGGACCGTTCGCCTCCGGTACGCGGGGCAAGGTCATCACCGCGGTCGGGGTCCCGTTGCCGTTCGAGATCACCGAGTTCATCGACGGCCGTGTGTGGGCGTGGCGCGTGCTCGGGGTCCCCGCGACCCGGCACGAGGTCATCCCGGTGCGCGACGGCTGCGTCCTCAGTTTCGGTGTGCCGATCTGGGCGCCGGCCTACCTGAGCGTCATGGCTCTGGCGCTGCCGCGTATCGAGCGTCTCGCGCTGGAACGCTAGATCCGATCGCCGCCGCGGGCGTAGGTCGGATCGTCCGGCGTGAACCACGAGTCCAGCGGCATCAGCTTGAGCCACGCGTCGACCGACTGCGGATCGTAGAAAGCCGCCACGGCAGGGTCGTTCATCAGTCCGGCGACGACCGCGGTCCACTCGCCGTCGCGAGGATCGGGATCCATTCGGGCGACGTCGTCACCGATCTCGCCGGTGGCGTGGGCCTCGGCGGCGTCGGCGATGATCAGTCGCAGCGCCAGTTGCTCCGCCGTCGTGCGCGGATGCGGGAGCTCTCCGGCCTCGAGATCGGTGGCCAGATCGGCGAACGAGCGCGCGACCATCCGACGCCAGGCCGCGTCCTGGCCGTACGTGCACGGTGGTAACCGGTCGAACAGATACCACCAGCCGCCCACGGTGACCGGATCGCCGCCGCGCTCGTCGATGTCGTCGACAGCACGCGCATGGTTGGCCCAGGAGTGATCCAGGAGCAACCGACGCTGCCGATCCGTCAGCGCAGAGATCATCGAGCCGTTCGGGCGCGCGAGGGTGCTGACCTCTTCGTGCGCGCGTCGGGTGCCGGCCGGACCCTGGCGCGACCGTAGGGGCCGAGCTCACGTGGGGCCGGTTCGACGGTGCGGCACACGGCGTTCCACGCCTGCTCGACCTGGACCAGGGCCTGGTCGAGCCGACCCAGCGCGACGAGATGCTGGGACGCGACCTCGTCGGTGCGGAACGGCTCGTCGGGCGAGTTCGGGAACACCGGTGCGCCGGCCCCCGTCAGCAGACAATCGCAGGACACCGCGGCGATCTCGCCACGCATCAACGCGATCACGTCGGCCCATGACTTGTTGACGATGGTGTCCAACCGATGGGCGTTCCGGTCGGCGTCACCGGACCTCGACGGCTGGTTCACAGCGGCCCCCACCGTCTCAGTAGAGGTTCGCGCGACGGTAGAAGAACGCCGCTGGGCGGGTGAGAAGCCCCACGCTGCTGAGGAATTCGATGAGGTGCACGCAGCTGCCGCGCATCATCGAGTGGAAGTGCTTGTTGTTCTTCTTCGCCGACATCGCGCGCTTGCGGTCGAGTCCGGTGTTCGCGTAGACGTCGGGTGAGTGCAGGCTCGAGACGATCACGAAGCCGGCGATGGCGATGATGAGCGCACTGATCTGCCGACGGATCCAGCCCACGTTCTTCATCGACTCGCGGACCTCCTCGCGAGCGAACTTCATGTGCCGCGACTCCTCGAGAACGTGGATCTCGTTGATGGTGCGGACGAACGGCAGGACGCGGGGGTCGCTCATACAGCCGCGCTGGAGGACGTCGAGGACCTCCTCGGCGACGAGGATGCCGCCGTAGGCGACCTCGCCACGCGCGAACATCATGAAGCCCTTGCCGAGGAGTCCCACGAACTTCGACGGGCGGTAGGAGGTGCCGACCAATTTGTCGGAACCCTTGGCGAACATCAGCGAATGCCGCGCCTCGTCAGCGATCTCGATGAGCGACCACTGGAACTCGGGGGTGTGGTACTTGCCGAGGTACTGATCGCGGATGACCATCTCCTGCAGGATCATCTCGAACCAGATGCCGTTGGTGGCGACCGACGCCGACTCGTGGCGGGTCAGTTCGATGCGCTGTTCGAGGGGCATCTCCTCCCACAGCTCGGTGCCGTAGAGGGTGCACCACTCGGGGCTGCAGCCGTAGAGATCGGGGTCCATCGGCTGGTCCCAGTCGATCTCGGTCATCGCGTTGCGAGACAGGCGGGCCGCCGAGGCGATCAGCCGGTCGGAGACCTCCTGCGGGCCCTGATCGAGCCGTGTCTCTCCCATGCTTTCCGACGTCGCTGTCATCGTGCACCTCCAGACGATTCGACTATGACCGTTGTCACCATCGTTCATTGTCAAGGTACGCGCTGGGTGAACACTTGTAAACAGTTCGTCGCGGTGGGTATGTGATCATTCGTCAATGACATCGGATGCGGTCGTCGGGAGCAGGTGGCGCGGGATCAGGGGCGCGTTCGAGCATCGACCGGTCCAGCTCTACGCGGTCGGCATGGTGACCGCCAACGTGATCGGGGCAGTCATCGTCTTCGGTCTGATCCGCTTCATCCTCCCGCTCCCCATCGACCCGGCCGCGGTCCTCTCCGCGCGCAACTTCATCACGTTCGGCGCCTATCTGCCGGTTGCGGTCGTCATCGGTTTCGCGCTCGGGATCGGCGTGGCCGCACCGGCTTTCGAATGGCTGGGCGCCGGTGGCGTCCCCGACATCCGCGCATATCAGGCGGTACTGCGGCTCCCGGCGCGGCAGGTGGCCGTCAACGCCACGCTGTGGATCACCGGACTCCTGGTGTTCGTGACGGTCAACGGGATCGGCGACGGCGGGGTCAACCTGTTGGTGGTCATCGCGCTCGCGGTCGGCCTGGGTGGGGCCGCGACATGCGCGATGGGCTACGTCGTCGCCGAACGGATCCTGCGTCCCATCACCGCGCAGGTGATGATCCGCGGGGTCCCCGGCCGGTACACGGCGCCCGGGGTGACGTCGCGACTTGTCGCGATGTGGGGATTGTCGACCGCGGTGCCGTTGGTGGGTGCCGGTCTCATCGCGCTCGGGCGGCTGCTCGAGATCGTGATCCGGCCCGGCGACGACATCGCCGCCGCGGTGCTCGCGCTGTCATTGATCTCGCTCACCGTCGGGGCGGGCGGGATGTTGTTGGCCGCACGCTCGGTGGCCGACCCGGTCACCCAGATCATCGCCGCGATGCACCGTGTCGAGCGCGGCAGCTACGACACCCGCGTCCCGGTCTACGACGGCTCCGAGATCGGCCGGCTCCAGGTCGGGTTCAACCGGATGGCGGCCACCGTCGGCGAGCGCGAACACATCCGCACGCTGTTCGGCATGCACGTCGGCGACGCGGTCGCCGCGCGTGCGCTCAAGGAGGAGCCGACCCTGGGCGGCGAGATCCGTGAGGTGGCGGTGCTGTTCATCGACCTGGTCGGCTCGACGTCGCTGGCGCAGACCCACTCCCCGGAGGAGATCGTCAACCTCCTCAACGACTTCTTCGGCACCGTGGTCGAGACGGCGGCACGCCACGACGGGTTCGTGAACAAGTTCGAGGGCGACGCGGCGTTGCTGGTCTACGGGGCGCCGCTACCGCACGAGGATCCGGCCGGTGCCGCGCTCCGGACCGCGCGGACCCTCGCGCAGGCGATCCCGTTCGACGGTCGGCTCGACGCGGGCATCGGCGTCAGCTTCGGGTCGTGCCTCGCGGGCAACGTCGGGGCGGCGAATCGGTTCGAGTACACCGTGATCGGCGATCCGGTGAATGCGGCGGCCCGGCTCAGCGATCTGGCCAAGGACCGTGACAGCCGGGTGGTCGCCTCATCCGATGCGCTGGACGCGGCCGCGGTCGACGAGACCCAGCACTGGTCGGTGGTCGACGAGGTGACGTTGCGCGGTCGGTCGGAACCCACGTCGCTGGCGATACCCCGTAGCTGAGTTCGTCAGCGGGACAACGCCGTGTCGACGGCGTCGGCCATCGACCCGTGATGGACCGGGCCGTGGCCCGGGAAGATCGTGTCGGCCTCGAGATCGCGCAGCGCGAGCAGGGATTCGCGGTTGCGGGCGAGATCGTGCTGGAACGCGTGGTGCAGGCACTGCGGACCGGCCACGGGTGAGATGCCGTGGGCGGTGATCAGCGCGTCCCCCGAGACCAGGACCCTGCCGTCGGCGACCAGGTAGCCGCTGTGCCCGTCGGTGTGGCCGGGGATGGCGACGGGAACCGGACGACCCGGGAGGTCGAGCGGGCCGCTCGCGGCGAACGCCTCCGACGACGGGATGCCGGTCGTGTCGAGCACGCCGAGCCGGATGACCCCGGAAAGCCAGCGGAGCACGCGTGGTCGGTAGGAGATCTTCGCGATGTCGAGAGGCGTTGCCTGCTGCAGGATCTCGCGGCGGCCGTGGGGGACCTCGGTGGGGTCCATGAACACCGCGAATCCGTACCTCTCGGCGAGGACGCCGAGACCGCCGATGTGGTCGACGTGGGCGTGTGTCACCAGGGCGGCACGGATCTGCTCCGGGTCGGCGCCGACCTCGCGGATGGACGCGAGCACGGCGTCGACCTGCTTGGGATACCCGCCGTCGATCAGGGTGACGCCCGAGTCGTCCTGCAGGATCACCCAGTTGACGTGGTCGGTGTGCACGAGGTGCGCCCGACCGCCGCGAGGGTCGGTGATGGTCGTGATGTCGACGTCGCTCATGTGCGGACCACCAGGACGAAGGGACCGACCTCGGTGACGGTGAAGCGGGGATCGTCGAAGAGGGCGGTGGGGAAGGTGACGGTGTAGCGGGTCACGTTGGGGTCGTTCGGGTAGACGTCGGCGGCCAGGCGCAGTGAGTACCCGTCGGCGCTGTAGCGGAACAGGAACACCGTCGGCGGGCGCCACGGCGTGGAGTCGAGCGCGGACACCAACTCGTCCGGGGTCTGCAGCGTCGCCCACTTCTCGATGGCCGCGGCTCGTTTGTCGAACTCCGCCAACGGGTTCGCGTAGTGCGAGGTGAGCCCCTGGAACCCGTAGTACGGGTACACCGACAGGAAGCCGTAGTCGGCGGTGAGCACGACGGTGTCGTTGCGGGGGCGCTTGGTCTCGGTCCGGATCGCCTGATCGATCTGCGGGAAAAACGACTCCGCGCCGGCCGGACGCTTGTCGGCGCGTACGCCGTTGCCGTCGGTGTCGGTGTAGGCGACGGTGATCTCCGCGGACAGGTGATCGGGGATGTTCTGTGCGACCGCGACGGTGCCGATGATGGACGCGACCACGATGAGGAAGCGGATGTCGCCGAATCGGCGGACGGCGGCCATCGCCACCTCGGCGAGCCCCAGGACCCCGGCGGCAGAGAGGATCAGCGCCAGCAGCGGCTCGAGTCGGAACGACAGCAGCGTGGTGCCCGCGGCGGTCAGGGCCATCGACAGCAGGCAGAACGCGTAGATCGCGACGACCGAGATGCCCAGGGCCAGTGAGACGGTCCGGGTGCGGTGTCGCAGCAGCAGCCAGATCAGCCCGACCAGGCAGAGCGCGCCGACGAGAGAGAACTCGAACATCGGGGCGGGCAGTCGGGCGCCGTTGCTCGGCAGATAGTGCTCGGCGGTCCCACCGCTGGCCGGCTGACTGCGCAGACGGGCCAGCAGGTACGGCGCCCACACGACGAGGGCGATCACGCCGGAGACGACACCCATCGCGATCAGGCGGGCGGCGAGCACCCCCACCCCGCGGACACGGGCGGCGCGGACCGCGCCCGGGTCGACGGCGTTGTTCCCGGCCGCGCGGACCGCCTCGACCGCGAGGTAGAGCGTCATCAACACAGCGATCAGGGCGAACAGACCGGTGAACAGCGTGTAGAACGTCGCGCTCACGCCGATGAAGACCCCGCCGGCGAGCAACGCTGCGCCACTCCCCGATCGGAGTCCGTGCAGCACGGTGACGAGCATCGGCGGACCAACGAGGATCAGGATCGCCGCGTACGGCTCCGGTCCCGCGTACATGATGGCCACCGCGGTGGTCGCGATGGTGATCGCGATGGCGCGGTCGGTGGGCAGCATGCGCTTCCACAGCACCATCGCGATGGTCGCCGCGATCGCGATCGAGATGATCGCCCACGGCTTGTAGGCCTCCCACGCCGGCTGGCCCACCGCGTTGGCGTACCGACCGCCGAGCCAGAACCATCCCGCCGGGTAGTAGGGCGCGAGGTTGAAGTAGGTCATGTCGTGCAGACCGGAGGTGTCGGTCAGGCGCGTCAGGTACTCGGTGCGGAACTGTTGATCCACCGAGATGCCGAACAGGTAGAGCTTCGTGGCACCGAGCGGCATCGCCAGCGTGACGGTCGCGAACGCCGAGATGCCCACCAGGCTCAGCGGGGTGACGAGACGCGCACCCCGACCGGCGCGTGCGAGCAGCGCGGCGACGACGAGCAGTGCGATGGAGACGACCTGACCGACCGTCGTCAACGCCCCGTTGACGTTCGAGGAGTTGAAGGCGGGCCACTGGACCTGCGCGATGACGAACAGGCCGACCGATGCGACGACCGCCGCCACGATCACCGCGACCACGACCTCGGCGCCGGCCAGCACATGGCGCCGGCCCGGCATCAGACGTGGGCGGTCGGACGGTGGACGCGCTGTCTCGATCCCGACGCTCATGGGCGTCTCAGATGGGGAGTTTGCGGAAGATCGGCCGTGGGATGTGCCGCAGCACGATCATCACGAACCGGAACGGCGGCGGCGCCCACACGATCTCTTTGCCCTTGTCGGCGGAGCGGACCGCGAGCTGCGCGACGTCTTCCTTGTTCACCGTCATCGGTGCTTCCTTGACGTGTGCCGAGAGGCGGGTGCGCACCATGCCCGGTCGGATCACCAGGACGCGGACGTTGAACTCGCGCAACGCCTCACCGAGTCCGAGGTAGAAGCCGTCGAGCCCGGCTTTGGTCGAGCCGTAGACGAAGTTGCTGCGCCGGACGCGTTCGCCGGCCACCGAGCTCATCGCGATGATCTGGCCGTGTCCCTGGGCGCGCATGCGCTCACCGAGCAGGACTCCGACCGAGACCGCGGCGGTGTAGTTGATGTCCGCGGTGAAGACGGCCTTGCGCTGGTCCTGCCACACCTCTTCGTCGACGCCCTGGACGCCGAAGGCGACGATCGCCACGTCGACATCGCCGGCGGCGAAGGCCTGTTCGGCGACGGCGGGGTGGGTGTCGGGCTTGAGTGCGTCGAAGTCGATGCGCTCGACCGACGATGCGCCCGCGGCCTTCATCGTCTCGATCGCGGCGTCGCCTGCGGGGTCACCGGGCACCGTGGCCAGGATGACCCGCATCGGGCCCTTCTTGAGGTACTCGGCGCAGATGGCGAGCCCGATCTCGGAGCTGCCACCGAACAGCAGCAGGGTCTTCGGGACGCCGACGGCGTTGATCATGAGAGTTCCTTCGTTGGACAGTTCTGTTCGGAAAAGATCGTGTGGATCAGGGGCTTGACGGGGCTCAGGCCAGTTCGAGTCGACGGGCCATGTCGGAGACGAAGACCCCGTGCGGGTCGATGCGGCGACGCGTGGCGATCCACTCGTCGACCCGCGGGTACATGGCGTGGAACGTCTCCGCGGTGGTGCGGGAATCCTTGGCGGTGTAGAGCCGTCCGCCGATCGACAGCACGCGGCGGTCGAGTTCGGTGACGAACTCGTGCAACCCGTTCTTGATGGGGAAGTCGACGCAGATGTTCCAGCCCTCGATCGGGAAGCTCAGCGGCGCACGGTTTCCCTCGCCGAAGAGCTTGAACACGTTGAGGAAGCTCACGTGGCCCGACGCCTGGATGTCGATGATGATCTGCTTGAACTCCTCGACAGCCTCC
The DNA here is from genome assembly GCF_024171815.1 of Williamsia maris. Taxonomy (GTDB): domain Bacteria; phylum Actinomycetota; class Actinomycetes; order Mycobacteriales; family Mycobacteriaceae; genus Williamsia_A; species Williamsia_A maris. Next base: position 782,959 of record NZ_JAMTCJ010000002.1, read on the forward strand.
ACCGGGACGATGAACTGGTACTGCAGAAAGCCTTTGGACCCGTAGGCGCGATTCCAGTCACCGAACAGATCGAGCGGGTGATAGAACTTCGTCAGGTTCTGGATCTTGCCCGTGTAGTTGCCGCCCATCCGGTAGTACGCCTCGCCGACGATGGCGAAGTCGAACTTGTTGGCCAGGCCGTTGGGGAAGATGTCGGGGAACTTGATCAGCGTCTTGCCGGTGAACGCCAACGGGTTCTTGGCCAGATCGTCGGGCAGCTGGTCGAGCGTGGCCAACGAGCCGCGCGAGAAAGAGCCCCGCCCCAGCTTCGGCGGCTTGCTGATCGCGTCGAACCAGCCCGAGCTGTAGCCGTAGCCCTCCTCGAATCCGTCCGCGTGGAGTGCGATGGTCTCGTCGAGGCTGTTGGTCGTCGCGCCGTCGGCGATGAAGTAGGCCGTCTCCGTGCGGGTCATCGCGATCTTCGCGCGCAGGATCAACCCGGTGAGGCCGATGCCACCGACGGTCGCCCAGAAGATCGACGCGTCGGGATCGTCCGAGCTGCCGTCCGGCGTGATGGTGAGGATGCGGCCGTCGGCGACCAGCAGCGTGATCTCGGTGACGTGGTTGCCGAAGCTGCCCGCGCTGTGGTGGTTCTTGCCGTGGATGTCGTGTGCGATGGCGCCGCCGATGGTGACCTGGCGCGTGCCCGGCAGGACCGGCACCCACAGGCCGTAGGGGAGCGCGACCCGCATCAGGGTGTCCAGGTCGACGCCGGCGTCCACGTCGGCGATCGCGGTCTCGTCGCTGATCGAGTGGATCCGCTTGAGGCGGGTCATGTCGATCGTCAACCCGCCGACGTTCTGCGCCGACTCGTTGTACGAGCGGCCCAGGCCTCGCGCGATGACGCCGCGTTGCAGGTACGTCGGCTTGTCCGCGTTGTCGTCGGCGACGCGTGCGACGGCGGCCGCGATGACGTCGAGGTCAGGCGTGGAGAGCACGTGCCCGTCGATCGGCGTGGTGCGACTCCAGCCCACGAGCCTGCGGGTTTCGATGGGCAGATCAGTTGTAGACATCGCTGGACAGCCTACTGCGTGCGCGATTGCTTCTGACCGGCGATGACGCGGTCCGAATCCGTCGACGTCAGGGCGCTGTCGCCCACATGCGGGTGTCGGCGAGTGCGCGGTCGAGGGTCGCGTCGTCGATGAAGCCCTGGGTGCGCGCGGAGAACAGCCCGTTGATCGCCGCCCAGGTGGCGATGGTGCGGTCGATGTTCTGGTGGGCGCCGACCGCACGGAGCAGGACCCCGGCGATGCGATCGCGGATCGCCACGCGCAGGTCGCCGAACTTCGCGGTCGGTTCCAGTGCGTCGGTCAGCGCGATCAGGCGGAACGCGAGTTGGTCGTCGTCACGGTGGAACCGCACGTAGGCGTCGAACACCGCGCCGGCCCGGTCGTCGATGCTCGAGGCCGCGACGGCCTCGTCGATGATGCGTTCGTTGGCGGTGACAGCCTGTTCGGCGAGCGCCAGGTAGATGTCCTGCTTGCCGCCGGGGAAGTTCGAATAGATCGAGCTCACGGCCACGTCGGCGAGCTCGGCGATGTCGGCCACGGTCGCCGCCTGGTAGCCGCGCTCCTCGAACAGAGTCCGCGCCGCGGTGCTCACGGCGGTCACCGTTCGACGCCGTCGCCGGTCGACATCGGTCATGGTGGTAACCGTAATGAGATTCCGGAAACGGAACAAGGTTCTCTGTGGGGTCGATCACCTGATACAAAATGGTCCATGGCCTCGAAAAGCGTGTTCATCACCGGCGCTGCTGCCGGCATCGGTCGTAAGACGGCCCTGTCCTTTGCCCGCAAGGGCTACATCGTCGGTGCGTACGACATCGACGAGGCAGGTCTCAAGACCCTGTCCGACGAGATCGAGGACCTCGGTGCGGTCCCGGTCATCGGGCACCTCGACGTCACCGACGCCGGCGAGTTCGCCGAGCGTCTCGCGGAGTTCACCGCGAAGACCGGCGGGAAGCTCGACGTGATGCTCAACAACGCGGGCATCCTCATCGCCGGCCGCTTCGAGGAGCTCAAGGTCTCCACGCTGCACAAGGAGATCGACATCAACACCAAGGGCGTGGTCAACGGCCTGCACGCGGCGTTCCCGTACCTCAAGGCCACCAAGCGGTCGGTCGCGATCAACCTCGCCTCGGCGTCGGCGATCTACGGTCAGGCCGAGCTGGCGAACTACAGCGCGACGAAGCATTTCGTCCGCGCCATCACCGAGGCCCTCGACATCGAGTGGAGCGACTACGGCATCCGCGTCGTCGCGATCTGGCCGCTCTACGTCCAGACTGCGATGACCGAGAACATCAAGACCGGCACCACCACCGCGTTGGGCATCAAGTTGGGCCCGCAGGATGTCGCCGATCGTATTCTCGAGGCTGCCGAACCGAACCTGTTCAGCAAGGTCATCCACCAGGTGCATTACAACGTCGGCAACCAGACCCGTCTCATGGCGGCCGGTTCACGGTTCTCGCCGGTCTACCTGACCCGCCTGGTCAACAAGCGCCTCGCCGGGAGCCACTAGCACCCCCGCATCACGTCAGAACAGCGTCGCCGGTTCGGATTCCTCGAGCCGGCGACGCGTCTGTGTGACGCCGGCTGATCCCGGTGACATAGATCCCGATGACGCGGACTCGGGCGCATCGGCGACCGCGCGGGCGGCGGCACCGGCCAGCTGATCGGCGATCTCGTTGAACTCGTTGCCGACGTGGCCCCGCACCCAGCGGAACCGGACCGGACCCGATCGGGCGGCGATGGCCGCGTCGATGGCCTGGACGACCTCGAGGTTGCGCACCGGGGCGCCGGCAGCGGTCCGCCAGCCGCGGCGCTTCCAGTTGGCCAACCACTCCGACGAGCATTTGATCGCGTACTGCGAGTCCGACTCGACCATCAGTGGATCCGGGCCCGGATGAGCGGTGATGGCCTCGCGGATCGCGATCAGCTCGGCGATCTGGTTGGTGCCCGAGGGTGCGCCGCCACTGGCGGTGGGACCGGTGTGATCGACCCACGCCCAGCCGATCGCGCCGCCGGGATTCTTGAGGCACGAGCCGTCGGTACTCACGATGATCACGGGACGCGAGTTTACGGTTCCGTACTGACACAGCAGTGCATCTCGCCGATTCCGATGTGTCGCCCACCGTCGACTGGGCGGTTGCGGACGTCGAGTGGGCGCCTGCGGACATCGACTGGGCGGCTGCGGCGTGGCTAGGGTCAAGGCATGAGCAACTTCTCCGCCCTGGTCGCCCGCGAATCCGATGGTGCGGTGACGCTGTCGACCGAATCCGTCGACGATTCCTTCCTCCCCGAGGGAGACGTGACCATCGACGTCGCGTGGTCGTCGGTGAACTACAAGGACGCCCTCGCCGTGACGCCCGGCGCCGGTGTGGTCCGCAACTACCCGATCGTCCCCGGCATCGACCTCGCCGGAACGGTCCGGGAGTCGTCGAGCAGCGACTTCGCCGTGGGTGACCCGGTGGTGGTCCACGGCTACCAGACCGGTGTCTCCCGCCACGGCGGCTACGCCGAGCGGACGCGCGTCCCCGCCGAGCAGGTCGTCGCACTCGACGGCGGTCTGAGCCCCGCACAGGCCGCGACGATCGGCACCGCCGGCTTCACCGCGGCGCTGTCCGTGCAGGCGTTGCTGCGCCACGGGCTCACCCCCGACGACGGACCCATCCTGGTGACCGGTGCGAGCGGCGGCGTCGGGTCGGTGGCCGTCGACCTCCTCGCCACGGCCGGGTTCGAGGTCATCGCGTCCTCCGGCAAGTCCGACGCTCAGGACCTGTTCACGACACTGGGCGCATCGACGGTGATCGGACGAGTCCCCGAGGACCCCGACGAGAAGATCCGACCGCTGGGCAAGGCGCAGTGGGCCGGCGCGGTCGACTGCGTCGGCGGGAAGACCCTCGCATGGGTGCTGTCGACGGTCCGCTACGGCGGTGCGGTCGCGGCCAGCGGCCTGACTGCCGGGGTGTCGCTGCCGACCACCGTGATGCCCTTCATCCTGCGCGGGGTCGCGCTGCTCGGTATCGACTCCGTCGAGCTGCCGATCGCGGCACGTCGTGAGACCTGGCGTCGCCTGGGCGACGACCTGCGCATCGCCCACCTCGACGAGCTGACCACCGAGGTGCCCGTCTCCGAGGTCGAGACCGTGCTCGGCGAGATCAAGTCCGGTGGTCGCACCGGTCGCACGCTGGTCAAGGTCGCAGGCGGCTTCTGATCGGGTGACGCGACCGGCCGTGCGCGCTACCGCCCGCATCACGTGCTTGTGCCCGCGATGCAACACGAGCACCAGCAGGTGCAGTGAGCGATATGGCGAGGCGCAGCTCCTGTACCGGCGTACGTTTGCTGATGAGATCGCCCGGCCTGGCGAGTGAGGAGCGGCTCATCACCATGTTGACGCATCGAGCCATCTTCCGAGATTCGTGTGCCGTCGTCCTGACCCGTTCTGAGACGGACAGTGCCGTTCGACAGGCCCGTCGCGCAGCCAGAGAGGCGCAGGAGACCCTGACCCTGACCGCCCGTCGGCAGTATCGGCGGTACCGCGCGCGGGCGGGCGACGTGTTCATGGAGTGGCCGGGCTGGCATGAGGCCTACCTCGAGGCCTACCGATGGAAGCCCCTGGACATCGGCACGAAGAACCAGTGGGGCGGGATGCCGCCGGGCTCGTACGGCGGGACCTGGTGACCGACGCGGTTAGCCTGGATTGCATGACTTCTTCCACGACGTCGACCCTGTTCACCCTGGAGAACACCTACGCGCGTGATCTCGAGGGCATGTACGTGCCGTTCACCGGAACGCATGCGTCGAATCCTGAGGTCCTCGTCGTCAACACTGCGCTGGCCACCGAACTCGGTCTGGACGCTGACGCCCTGCACACCCCCGAGGCGGCAGAGATCCTGTCCGGGTCGGTGCCGCCGGTGGGCGCGACGACCATCGCGATGGCCTACGCCGGTCACCAGTTCGGCGGGTATCAGCCACTGCTCGGTGACGGCCGCGCGATGCTGCTCGGTGAGCTGATCGACCCGGCCGGGCAACGCCGCGATCTGCACCTCAAAGGCTCGGGCCGCACCCGGTTCTCACGCGGTGGCGACGGTCGAGCGGCCGTGGGGCCGATGCTGCGGGAGTACCTGATCTCCGAGGCGATGCATGCGCTGGGGATCCCGACCACCCGTGCGCTCGCGGTCACCGCGACCGGCGACGACGTCCCACGGGACGAGATGGAGCCGGGCGCAGTGCTCGCCCGCGTCGCATCGAGCCACATTCGCGTCGGGACCTTCGAGTTCGCGCTGCGTCAGGGAGATCCGCTGCAGCCGTTGGCCGACTACACGATCGCGCGCCACTACCCCGAGCTCGTCGGCGCCGAGGACAGCTACCTGCGGTTCTTCGAGGCGGTCGTCGATCGGCAGGCGTCGCTCGTGGCGCAGTGGATGGCGGTGGGGTTCATCCATGGCGTCCTCAACACCGACAACACCACCATCTCGGGCGAGACCATCGACTACGGACCGTGCGCGTTCATGGACGCCTACGACCCGGCCACGGTCTTCAGCTCGATCGACGTCCAGGGTCGGTACGCGTACACCAACCAGCCGCCGGTCATCGGATGGAATCTTGCGCGCTTCGCCGAGTCGCTCATCCCGTTGGTCGCCAAGCAGATCGGCGGTGACCCGGAGACCGGGGACGCCGACGCGGCGATCACCGCACTCACCGACATCCTCTCCACCTTCCTCGACCGGCACGACGCCCGCCTCGTCCAGCACTTCCGCGCGAAGATCGGGATCGCCGTCGACGAGGACAGCCTCGTCGACGATCTGCAGGCCGTCATGCGCGAGCACCGTGCCGATTTCACCGGCACCTTCCGCGCACTGGCCGAGGAGCTGCGCGGCAATCCGCGTCCCCTCGACGATTTGATCCCACGTGACGCCATCGCGCCCTGGCTGTCGCGCTGGCGCGGGGCCCTCGCCGACACCGAGTCGGCGACCGCAGACGCGATGGATCGCGTCAACCCGATCTACATCCCGCGAAACCATCTGGTGGACATCGCGTTACGCGCAGCGACTGCGGGTGATATCGAGAAGTTCCAGATGCTGCTGAGCGTGATCACCCGGCCGTTCGACGCCGACCCCGCTCTCGGTGCCTACGCGCAACCCGCACCGGATGAGTTCGGTGAGGGCTTCCAGACCTTCTGCGGAACCTAGCGTCGGCCGCTGTCCTCGATCCGGGCGCTGTTCTCGATTCGGGCGCTGGCGGCCTCGAGCGCCAGACGGCGGACCATCGCCATCGCGCGCTCGTAGACGACCGTGCCGATGAGCATCATCTCGACCGAGGCGATCCGGTCGGGTTGGTCGTGCGCGTAATGCACCTCGTCGATCGCGGTGGCCTCGGCGCTGTCGGCGGCCGCGGTGAAACTGTCGGCCGTCACCGGTAGGCCGAATTCGCGCAGGATGTCGATCAACTCCGCCAGTCGTCGCGTGGCCGGTGCATCGGGTGCGATCGTCCACCGGCGTTCGGCCAGCCAGTCACGTACCTCGCCGAAGGTGTCGTCGGCGGCGGCGATCGTGCCCGGGTCGTCGAGCCCGAGCATCACCGCGCCGAACGCGTCGTGCAGGGGCAGTTCGTCGTTCTCGGTCGCGGCCAGGGCGTCGCGGACCCTGGCCAGGGAGAGTCCGCCGATGTCGATGAGTGCCCGAATGAGTCGGAGTCGACGGATGTGGCCCTCGTCGTAGGAGGCCTGGTTGCTCGATGTCGGTTCACCGGCAGGCAGCACCTCTTCCCGGAGGTAGTACTTGATCGTCGCCACGCTCACGCCGCTGCGACGACTCAGCTCAGAGATCTTCACCGGCCGGGCCTTGACATCACAGAACGGATAGTAGCACTATCTATCAAACGGATAGCGTCGCTATCCGTTGTGATTCAGGAGGCCTGTCATGCCGCAGAACCCCGTACGCCACGGGCGACGAACCGCCAGCATTGAGGGAGACTTCGTGGTCTTCCTGATCGGAATCCGCTTCAACAAGCTGTGGAAGGTACGTTCCTGGATCGGACCGTTCCGGGCGATGCCCCGAATGCTGGGCGACCTCCGGGCGCACCCGGAGAAGGGCCTGCTCGGTGTCCGGATGTCCATGGGAGGACGAACCATCACGCTGGTGCAGTACTGGCGCAGTTTCGAGCAGCTGGAGGCGTTCGCCCGCAACGCCGACGACCCGCATCTGGAGAGCTGGCGCGCGTTCAATCGCGCCATTGGCGACAACGGTGATGTCGGCATATTTCACGAGACGTTCCGAGTCGGCGCAGGCGACCACGAGTCTGTTTACGTCAACATGCCCGTGATGGGTCTCGCCGAGGCCGGCGAGTCGGTGCAGCTGGGCAAGGGCCGCGACACCGCCCGCACCCGCATGAGCCAACGGTGACCGCCTCGTCGCCGGCTAGCTAGCGCCCGAGCGCGAACTGCGCCGCGTTGTGTCCGGGAATGCCGCTCACGCCGCCGCCGCGTCGTGCGCCGGCACCGCAGATGGTGAGCCGAGAGTGCAACGTCTCGACACCCCAGGTCCCCACCTCGTCGGCGGTCTCAGCCCACGGCCACTGCAGCGACCGGTGGAAGATGTTGCCGCCGGGCAGGCCCACCGAGTCCTGCAGGTCGAGCGGTGACCGGGCCTCGATGCACGGTTGCCCGTTGCCGTCGCGCGCGATGACATCGGCGATGGGTTCGGCCAGCACCGAGTCCAGCGACGCCAGCGTGGAATCCACCGCCTGCTGCAGTGCGGTCGGCTCGGAGAACAGCTCCGGCGGCATGTGCAGACCGAACAGCGTCAGGGTCTGCATGTCGTCGAGATCGGGGCCGAGAATGCTGCGGTCGGACAGTGTGTGGCAATAGATCTCGCACGGCGCCGGTGACGGGATCCGCCCGGCGGCAGCGGCCGCGTACGCCGACTGCACCTGGGAGAAGTCCTCGTTGATGTGGAAGGTGCCCGCGAACGCGGCCATCGGATCGACCGTCGTGTCGCGCAGTCGGGGGAGTCGGTTCAGGAGCAGGTTGATCTTCAGCTGCGCACCCTGCGGCGTCGGCTCGGTGATCACCGGCCGGTCGAGCATCGAGTTCAGTACGGTGGGCGCGCACCCGGCGTGCACCATCGACCCCTGCGCGCTGCCGCCGTCCCACTCGACGACGCCGGTGTCGGGGTCCACCGCGACCACCCGCGCGCCGGTCCGGATGTCGGCGCCGGCGGCCGCCGCGGATCGCGCGAGAGCGCCACTGACCGAACCCATCCCGCCGATGGGGACGTCCCAGTCGCCGGTCCCGCCTCCGATCAGGTGGTAGAGCAGGCAGATGTTCTGCCGCAGGCTCGGATCGTGCAGATCGGCGAACGTCCCGATCAGCGCGTCGGTCGCGACCACGCCACGCACGGTGTCGTCGGCGAAGGTCGACTCGATCAGCTGCCCGATCGGGGCGTCGACCAACGCGGACCACAGTTCGTCGTCGTCGACGAGCGTCCGTAACTCGTCCGCGCTGCGCAACGGCTCGGTCACGGTGGGGAAGACCCGCTGCGCCAGCCGTTCCATCCGACCGTAGAACCGTTGCCACGCATCGTGATCGGCGTCGGATCCGGTCGTCGAGGCGAACGACGCCCGCGTGGCCTCGGGGTCACCGTTGTCCACCAGCAGGCCGAGCTCGGGGCGACGGGGCAGCGGTGTGTACGACGAATAGCGGCGGCGCACCAGGCGGACGTCGAGGTCGAGGTCGGTGATGATCTGCCGCGGCATCAGCGACACCAGGTAGGAGTACCGCGAGAGCCGGGCGTCCATCCCGGGGAACGTCCGGGCCGAGATCGAGGCGCCGCCAACGTGATCGGATCGTTCGAGCACGAGTACCCGGCGTCCGACGCGTGCCAGGTAGGCGGCGGTGGTGAGTCCGTTGTGACCGGCGCCGATCACGATGTCGTCGAAGGTCTGCACGACGTTCACGTTAACCGGTGACAACGCCCTCCGGCGCGACTGCGGCCGTGCGGCGCTCGAGGTGGTCGAACAGTCCCCACAGGGAGATCCCGACCACCGCGGCGGCGACCCCGATGCCGCACACCGCGAGCCACCCGCCGGCCTCGTAGGCGACTCCGGAGCAGACCGATCCGGCGACCGCTCCGAGGAAGTACGTCACCATGTACGCCGTCGTCACCCGACTGCGGGCGTCCGGCGCGAGCGCGTAGATCGCGGTCTGGTTCGACAGCTGTGACGCCTGGATCCCGAGGTCGAAGACCAGCAGTCCGATCACCAGCGCGATCAGCGACACCCCCGACCATCCCAGGAAGACCCACCCGACGATGATGACGATCCACGCCGACGTCGTCGCCAGTCGCGAACGACCTCGATCGGCGAGACGCCCGACCAGCGGGGCGCCCGCGGCACCGGCGGCTCCGGCGAGGCCGAACAGCCCGATGACGGTCTCGGAGAAGTGGTAGTCCTCGCCGCGCGAGCCCGCCAGCAGGAACGCGACCGAGGTCCACATGGCGCTGAACCCGAACATCGTCAGGAAGCCCAGCGCCATCCGATGCCGCAGCACCGCCTCCTCGCGGACCAGAGTCGCCACCGACAGCAGCAGGCGGCCGTACGGCTGGGTCGAGCGCGGCCCGTCGGCCGGGGTCGTCGCGAACACCAGGACCGCCAGCGCCACCATCAGGCCACTGGCCACGAACAGCACCAGGCGCCACCCGCCGAGCCCGGCGATCAACCCGCTGACGACGCGCGCCAGCAGGATGCCGATCAGCAGGCCGCTCATGACGGTTCCCACGACCCGACCACGCTCGGCCGGCGCCGCCAGCGATGACGACCACGGCACCACGACCTGTGCGGTGGCCGCGAAGACACCCACCGCGAACGAGGCGACCAGCAACATCGGGAAGCCCGGCGAGATACCCGAGAGAAACAGCGCCACCGCGGAGGCGAGCATCAGCAACGGCGCGAAGACGCGTCGGTTGAGGCGGTCGCCGAGCGGGACCAACAGCAACAGGCCCAGTGCGTACCCGAGCTGCGGTGCGGTGACGACGAGGCTGGTCGTCGACGAGCTGATGTCGAAGTCGGTGCGGATGTCCTCGAGCAGCGGCTGCAGGCAGTAGATCGCCGACACCGTGACGCCCGCGGTGAGCGCGAACAGTGCCACCAGCCCGCGGCTGATGCCGTGTCCGGTGGGCTCGACGGTCGTCGCGGTGTCGGTGGAAGCCATGCCGTCAACGCTGCGCGATGCGCCCGCGCGTGTCGAATCGGACGTCATGCGGCTCAGTCGTAGATGACGTCGAGTCCCCGTCGACGGAGCCCGTCGAGACCCGCACGCATGGCTTGCAGCTGGTCGGGTGAGTGGCCCTCCCAGTCGGTGAGTTCCCCGACGATGAGCACCGGCTCTTCGGTGCGGTAGGAGCAGGTGGGGTTGCCGGGCAGCTTCTTGTCGGTGACGTTCGGGTCGTCCTCTATGTCGCCCTGGGGTTCGACGAGGTAGATACGCGGTGGTCCGTCGCCGGTGGCCATCTCGGCGCCCCACGCCGCCGCGTCCAGCGTGCGGGTGACGTAGACGTGCTTCAGGCGACGTCCCGCCTGGTAGTTCGACTCGTGACCGGTGACCAGCAGATCACCCGGTGAGAGGGCGGCGCGGGTGCCGTGCAGAAAGGCGCCCGATTCGTGCACGACAAAGGGTTTCGGTGAGTTCGTCATGGTGTCCGTCCGTGTCGATGTCCGATGGCCGGATGATTGTGCGGCAGCACATGGGTCTTGCCGCAAGGCCCCCCGTGCGCTATACCGTGAAGTGGGACGAGAACACCGCAGTCGGTGCCGCGCCCATTCGAGAGCCACCATCCACCACGCCGAGGAGGCCGCACCGTGATGTCGTCGGTGCGGTGGACCTGCTCACCCCGGGTCGCGGTCGTCGGGCTCGCGGTGGTCGCCGCGGTCGCGGTCGGTGGATGCGCAACCCCGTCGGACTCCTCGTCCGGGACGGGTTCGTCCTCGGCGTCTTCCCCGACCACCGTCGCCCCGGACTGGGCCGGCCTGGAGCAACGGTTCGGCACGCGGATCGGGGTCGTCGCACTCGACACCGGGACCGGCCGGGCGATCGGCAACCGGGACGATGAGCGTTTCCCGATGCTGTCGACGTTCAAGGTGCTCGCGGTGGCGGCACTGCTGCGTGCGCACCCCCTTTCGACGGGGTACTTCGACCAGATCGTGCGCTTCACCGCGGCCGACATCGTCTCGAACTCTCCGGTGACGAGCACCCGCGTCGTCACCGGGATGTCCGTCGCCGACCTAGCGCGCGCCGCGCTGCAGTACAGCGACAACACAGCGGGCAATCTGCTGCTCGATCGACTGGGAGGGCCGAGCGCGGTGACCGCGTTCGCCCGCTCGATCGGCGATCCGGTGACCCGCCTCGACCGTCGCGAGACCGAACTCAACACCGCCATCCCGGGCGACCCGCGCGACACCTCGACTCCCGATGCCGAGGCCTCGAATCTGCGCACGCTGCTGCTCGGGGCGCCCGACGCGACCGTTGCGCCTGCGAAGCCCGAACGTGACCAGCTCGTCGAATGGATGATCCAGAACACCACCGGAGCAGCGAAGATCCGCGCCGCGCTACCGGGATGGACCGTCGCGGACAAGACCGGCGGCGGCGATCACGGCTCGGCGAACGACGTGGCGATCGCGTGGCCGCCGGGCGGTGGGGCGCCGCTCGTGGTGGCCGTGATGACGATCCGGCCGGACGACTCGACCCTCGACGCCGACCCGAACGTGATCGCGGAGGCCACCCGCACGGCGGTGCGAGCGCTCCGTCCGACCGCCGGCTGACGGCCTACCGACCGAGCGTTCGGGCCAGCCGCCTCGCCTGCGGATTCGGCGCACCATTAAGTTGGGCACATGACCGACGAGTCGCCCACCGCCGTGACCGAGGCCTGGCGCGACTACGGCCGGGCCAACCTCCCCGCTCCCCTCGCCGCAGCGTTGTCGGCGTTCGCCGACCAGGGCTATCACGGGACCTCGGTCCGCGAGATCGCGGCGCGCGCGGGACTGTCGGTCCCCGGCCTGTATCACCACTACCCGTCCAAACAGTCGATGCTGCAGGGGCTGCTCGAGCGCACCATGTCGGACCTGTTGTGGCGCACCGAGTCGGCCATCGCCGCCGCCGGTGACGACCCGGTGGACCAGTTCGACGCCGTCGTCGAGGCACTGTTGCAGTTCCACATCCACCGGCGCGAGCAGGCGTTCATCGGCTCCACCGAGATCCGCAGCCTCGATGCCGACTACCGCCGGATCTATACCGGCCAGCGCAGGCACCAGCAGACGATGGTCGACGAGGTGGTCCGCGCCGGGGTGGCGGCAGGTGTGTTCGTCACCGGCGTCCCCGAGGACACCGGCCGCGCCATCACCACGATGTGCGTCGGGGTGTCCACCTGGTACAAGCCCGACGGCCGATTGTCGCCCGAGGAGATAGTCCTGCGCTTCCGACGGATCGCCCGGGACACGGCCGGCTACGTCGGCCCACCGAGAGACTGACCTGCCGGGGCGGCGCCGAGACCGGCGGCCGCCCGTTCATCGACACGAAGCACGAGGAGGTGCGTCATGGCCATCGATCTGCGCTACAACGCGGAGGTGACCGAGGTCGTCTCGGCCACCGAGCAGTTCATCAAAGACACCGTCCTTCCCCTGGAGGACGAGTTCAAGGGTGATCTCGAGGCAGCGGGCGGCGACGACCTGCGGATCGAGATGCAGGGCAAGGCCAAGGCCGCGGGGATCTTCGCGCCGCACGCGCCGGTCGAGTACGGCGGGCTCGGCCTGAACATGTCCGATCGCGCGCCGGTGTTCGAGGCCGGCGGTCGGTCGGTGTTCGGTCCGTTCGCTCTGAACATCAACGCGCCCGACGAGGGCAACGTGCACATGCTGGACCACATCGCCTCCGAGGGCCAGAAGCAGCAGTTCCTCGCGCCGTTGTCGGCGGGTGACGTGCGCTCGGCCTTTGCGATGACCGAGCCGTCCCCGGGTGCGGGATCGGATCCCTCGGCGCTGGCCACACTTGCGACCAAGGTCGACGGTGGCTGGAAGATCAACGGACACAAGTGGTTCATCACCGGTGCCGACGGCGCAGGTTTCTTCATCATCATGGCGCGCACGTCGGGTGAGCCCGGATCGCGCGGTGGAGCGACGATGTTCCTCGCACCCGCACCTGACAAGGGCATCGAGATCGTGCGGCACGTCGGCACCATCGACAAGGCCGGCATCGGCGGGCACTGCGAGATCAAGTTCCACGACCTGTTCGTCCCCGACGAGAACGTGCTCGGCGAGGTCAACGAGGGCTTTCGCTACGCGCAGGTCCGACTCGGTCCCGCCCGTATGACGCACGTGATGCGGTGGCTCGGCGTCGCGGTGCGGGCGCACGAGGTGGCAGTGGACTACGTCGCGCGCCGTGAGGCGTTCGGTACTCGACTCGGTGACCTCGGGATGATCCAGGCGATGGTCGCCGACAACGTCATCGATCTGTCGGCGTCGAGGGCGCTGCTGATCAAGGCGTGCCACGAACTCGACCTCGGCCGCAACGCGGGTGACGAGACCTCGATCGCCAAGACATTTGCCGCCGAGGCATATTCGCGCGTGCTCGACCGGTCGATCCAGATGTGCGGCGGCACCGGCGTCACCGATGACCTGCCGCTGGCCCGCCTGCAGCAGGAGTTGCGACCGTTCCGCATCTACGACGGGCCGTCGGAGGTGCACCGCTGGGCGATCGCCAAACGGGCGGTCGGCCGGGCCAAGAAGGCGATCGACGCGCAGGACGTGCGATGACCGCGTCATTGCCGGGTATGGACGCCGCGGCACTGAAGACCTTCCTCGTCGACTCCGGGGTCGAGGTCGTCGCCGATCTCGACGTCGAACTGATCGCGGGCGGGCGTTCCAATCTCACGTTCATCGCGACCGACGGGACGACGAAGTGGGTGGTGCGGCGTCCGCCGACCAGCGGTCTGACGCCGTCGGCGCACGACATGAACCGCGAGTGGACGGTGACGCGTGCGCTGCAGGACACCGCGGTGCCGGTCGCGAAGACGATCGCGTTCGATGCCGAGGGCACCGTCCTCGGGGCGCCGTGCACGGTCGTCGAATACATCGACGGGACCGTGATCCGGTCCGCGTCCGACCTCGACGGTGTCGATGATCCGACCGTGGAACGCAACGTCACCGCGCTGATCACCGCGCTCGCCGACCTGCACCGGGTCGACTACGGCGCGGTCGGTCTCGGTGAGTTCGGTCGGCCGGACGGATTTGTCGCCCGACAGGTGAAAACCTGGACGCGGCAATGGAACCTCGTCAAGACACGTGAGCTCCCCGACGTGGAAAGGCTCGCCGAGGCGCTGGTGGCAAACACCCCGACCGACAGCACGAACTCGATCGTGCACGGCGACTTCCGCGTCGACAACACCATTCTCGCCGCCGACGACCCGGGAGTCGTTCGTGCCGTGGTGGACTGGGAGATGTCGACGCTCGGTGACCCGCTCACCGACGTCGCGCTGATGTGCGTCTACCGACAGCCGATCTTTGATCGGGTGTTGGGGTTGTCGGCGGCGTGGACCAGCGACCGCTATCCCGACGCCGACGGTCTCGCAGAGCGGTACGCGAAGATCGCCGGGATCGACATGGCGCACTGGAACTTCTACATCGCGCTGGCCGATTTCAAACTCGGTGTCATCGGCGAGGGCATCGCCTACCGCGCGCTGCAGGGGTCGTCGTCCGGCGAGGGTGCCGAGCACGCCGCCGAGGCGACCGCGGAGTTCATGGCCGCCGGCCTGGCCGCGATCAAGTCCCGCGACTAGTCGACGACGTCAGCGGAACGTCATCAACCGACGGTCGTCGGCCTGATCGACGTGCGCGTGGTCGTTGATCGAGACGACCGATGCGCCCGATGATCCGATCAGGATCTTGGTGACCGACGTGTTGATCATCGTGCGGGCGATGGCGAGCCACCGGTCGTCGTCGATGCCCCAGAGGCGGGCGATGATCGCGGCGATGGTGCCCGCCGACGACACCGCCAGGACGGTCTGACCCGACCCGGCGTGCCGGGCGAGCTCCTCGAATGCGGCGTCGGCACGCTGCCGGTACTGCTCGTAGGTCTCCGACCCGATGGCGATCCGGGCGATCCAGTCCGACAGCGCGCCGTCGAGTTGGGCCTGGAACCCGCGTTCGGTCGCGTTCTCCGTCCGCTCGCGGTCACCCAGGATGGACTCGATGTCGTACTCGTTCCACCGGGCGTCGATCGACGGCTCCACCGCGTCCGGCAGCTCGGCGACGATGCGCGCCAGGGTCTCTCGCTGACGGGCGAGGTCGCCGGACACCACGCGGTCGATCCGACCGACCCGCGTTGCGAGCGCCGACCCGGCCCGGCGCGCCTGCTCGGCTCCCAGGTCGGTGAGTCCGCCCTCCGCCTGGGCCCACGCTCCTGCGCCGTACGCCTGCGCGCGGGCCTGACCGTGCCGGACCATATAGAGGACTCCCATGCCCACCATCATCGCGAGGTGGCGGTCTCCCGGTCCGCATCGGGTGCCGATCCGGCACCGTCACCGCCCACCTGCGAGCGCAACAGTCGGCCGGCCACGACGGCCGTGACCGCGAGCAGGATCGCGCCCGCGACGGCCGCCCCGTGCAATCCCCCGACGAAGGCGTCTCGTCCGGCACGCAGGATTTGATCGCCTGCTTCACCACCGACACGGCCTGCTGTCACGACGGCGCCGCCGAGGCTCTCACGCGCCGATGCGTCGACGCCGGGAGCGTCGCTGTGGAAACCGCTGCGGTAGAGCATGTTCAGGACACTGCCCAAGACGGCGATGCCGAGGGCCCCGCCCAATTCGCTCGTCGTCTCCAGAAGACCGGCGACCGACCCGGCGCGGTCGGCGGGCGCGACCCCGACGATGTGATCGGCGACCAGAGCGGTCGTCGCGACGAGGCCGGCCGCGAGCAGGCCTGCGCCGACGAGTAGGGCAGGCAACGAGGACGCCCCCGTCGTCGTGGCGAGCACCACGAAACCGGATGCGGCGACCGTCAATCCGCCGCTGATCACCGCGGGCCTGCCGAACCGCGCGGCGAGCATCGTCGAGGCGGGTGCGGTGAACCCGACCGCGACGGTCGGCGCGAGGCTCCAGAGCGCTGCGGTCAGCGGGGAGTAGCCGAGCACCGATTGCAGATACTGCGTCATCAGGATCGCGTTGCCGATGACGCCGAACATCGCGATGAGGTTGATCCAGATCGAGGTGGAGAAGCGACGATCGGCGAACAACCGGAGGTCGACGAGTGGCTGATCGACCCGCAGCTGCCGCAGGGTGAACCCGACCCCGGCGAGCACCCCGGCGGCGATGATCGCACCGTGCGTGAGGCTCCACCCGTCGGTGGCCGTGGCCTTGATCCCGCCCACCACGGGCAGCAGGGTCGCGAGCGCGAGTGCCGAACTCGGCAGATCGATCCGCCGACCCGGGTCTCCGGTGCCCGCCGGCAGAAGGAACGGTCCGACGAACAGCAGCGCGATCATCACCGGCACGTTGATCAGGAACACCGAGCCCCACCAGAAGTGCTCCAGCAGGAATCCGCTGATGATCGGTCCGACCGCCACGCCGCCGGACATCACCGCCGTCCACGTGGCGATCGCCGTGGTGCGTTGGCGCGGATCGTCGAACAGGTGCCGGATGAGCGCGAGCGTCGAGGGCATCAGGGTCGCTCCCGCGACACCGAGCAGCGCTCGTGCCGCAATGAGTGTGGTGGCGCTGTCGGCGTACGCGGCGAGAATCGACGCCGCGCTGAACCCGACGGCCCCGATCAGCAACAGGCGTCGATGCCCGATGCGATCGGCCACCGCGCCCATCGTCAGCAGCAGCCCGGCGAGGACGAACCCGTAGACGTCGAAGATCCAGAGTTGTTGCGCCGGGCTCGGATCGAGGTCGGCGGAGATGTAGGGGACGGCGAAGAACAGGACCGAGACGTCCATGGACACCAGCAGCATCGGCAGGCACAACGCGACCAGGCCCCACCACGGCGATCGTCGAGAGAACATCGTGAACTCCTATCTGTGTATTACGTTATCTGTTTATTTTGTACACGGATGTTAGGACGCATCTGCGTACGGCGCAAGCAGTTCGCTACGATGGCCTCATGACCAGCGATGTCGCCGACATGCCGCGGTATCTCCAGCTGCTGTGGGATCGCGAGACGAAGGTGCGCCGTGGCCCCAAACCCGGTGTCGGGATCCGGGACATCGGCGCGGCCGGCGTGGCGATCGCCGACCACAGTGGTCTCGAGGCGGTGTCGATGAAGGCGGTCGGCGCCGCTCTCGGCATGACGACGATGTCGCTGTACCGCTACGTCGATTCCAAGGACGAGTTGTGGATGGTCATGCTCGACGAGGCGTACGGACCGCCCGCGGTGCGCTGGGCCGACCGGGAGGATTGGCGTACCCGTGCCGATCGGTGGTCGCGTGCGCTCGCGGCCGCGCTCGTGGCGCACCCGTGGGTGGTGTCGGTTCCCATGCATCAGCCCCCGATGACCCCGCACGTCCTGGCCTGGACCGAGCTCGGGGTGCGCACATTCGACGGCACCACACTCGCGGCGCAGGAGAAGATGTCGTCCCTGCTGGTGCTCGACGGTTTCGTCCGTAATCACGTCCGGCAGTCGCTCCAACTCGGCGCCATCGGACCGGACGGAACGGCATCACCCGACGACGGCGCCTATGAGGCCACCATCGAGGCGGTCGTCGACGAGGCGCGCTATCCGGCGCTGCTCGCCGCGGCGCGGGAGATTCGTTCGGGCGCGGACTCGACGTTCTACGACGACGAGCTCGACTTCGGTCTCGCGATCCTGCTCGACGGACTCACCGCCCGCGTCGCCGCCGGGTCGACGCGTTAATCCGCTGTGAGCGGAATCCCTGGATGACACGGGCCGAGTGCGCGGGGCACCACTAGGTTGGAGGGCATTCCCGTATCGCAGACACCGGAGGCATCGATGGCAGATCTCCACGTGGTTCCCGCCGAGCAGATCACGCCGGCGCGCACCGAGGGTCCGTTGATGCGCGAACTGCTCGGGGACACCCTTCGCTCGGCACGTCGTCGCCAGGAACGGACCCTGAAGGACGTCGCCGAACGCGCCGGCGTCTCGATGACCTACCTCTCGGAGATCGAACGCGGTCACAAGGAGGCGTCGTCGGAGGTCATCAGCGCGATCACGCGGTCGCTGGGCGGTGAGCTGGTCGACCTGCTCACCGAGATGACGACGCGTGCAGTCCCGGCCCGCCCGACCGGTGTTGCGATGCGCGCGGTGGCCTGAGCGGCTCGCTCAGCCCCCGATGTTCGGGTTGTCGTCCTCTTTTATGTCGACGCCGTTCTTGCTCGACGACGAGGTAATCGAACTGATCGCGGAGTTCACCGAGTCGACCCCGGACGCGTCGCCACCCTTGACCTTGTCGAAGGCGTCCTGCACCGTGTCGCCGATCTTGGCCAGGGGCGCCGCGATGGCCTTGCACAACGTCGGGTTGGCCTTCACGTCTTCCGAGGCCAGGCGGACCTCGCGTTTGATGAACAGCGCCGCGACACCGCCCTTGACGAACGCGGTCACCCGTCCGTCGGCACCCTTGGAGAAGGTTCCCGCCCGGTAGGGCTTGTAGAGATAGCGGTGGAAGGCTCCGAACGCGAGTCCGCTGTGCAGCACGAACTTCGTCTTCGCGAACGAGGTCGTGTTGCTCGTCGGGCAGTCCGCGCCGTCCGACGACGACGCGGTGGCACTCGCCGACG
Organism: Williamsia maris; assembly: GCF_024171815.1. Lineage (GTDB taxonomy): Bacteria > Actinomycetota > Actinomycetes > Mycobacteriales > Mycobacteriaceae > Williamsia_A > Williamsia_A maris. The sequence continues at coordinate 801,773 of NZ_JAMTCJ010000002.1, forward strand.
GCGCGGTGCTGCTCGACGCGGAGTCCGACGACGACTTACATCCGGTGGCGATCAGCGCCGGCGCCAGCAGGATCACCAGGACGAGCATCAACTTCTTCATCGCATCTGACTACCACACCGGCGGCCCAGGGCTCGACGATGTCCGAATCGGTTGTCGCACAACCGGTCAGAACGGACGCCAGGGGCTGATGCGGTCAGCGGATCCCAAGACCGCCGACGTCGGGTTCGGCGGCGGCGGACGTCGCCGGGGGTTCGGTGACGACGCTGTCGGCGGCGAGGGCGGCGAACATGGCCGCGATCGCGGCGGGGTAGGAGTACTCGGTCATGGGTGACCTCCAGGTGGAGCTGAGAAGTTTTCCGACTATCACGTGGTATCGCTGCGTACCCGCACGTCGTTACCGACGCGCGTCGCCGTTCAACCGATCTTCTCGGGCATCGCGTCGTGCACGAGCAGGGCGATCTGCACGCGATTGTTGAAACCCAGTTTGTCGAGGATGTGCGAGATGTGACTTTTGACCGTCGCGATCGACACGAACAGCTCGCGGGCGATCTCCGCGTTCGACGACCCCTGCGCCACGGCGACGGCAACGCGCACCTCACTCGGCGTCAACTCGTCGATCTGACTCGTCGCACGGACCTTGCGGTCGTCCGGGTCGGGGTCGGTGACCTGCTCGATCAGCCGGCGCGTCACCTGCGGCGAGAGGATCGGGTCGCCGGCGACGACCGAGTGCAGCGCCGCGATCAGGTCGCGCGGTGGGGTGTCCTTGAGCAGGAACCCGCTCGCGCCCGCGCGTAGGGCACGCATGACGAGGTCGTCGGCGTCGAAGGTCGTCAGCATCACCACGTGCGGCGGGTCGGGGAGTGCGCGCAACCGCTCGGCGGCGACGAGACCGTTCACCCGCGGCATGCGGATGTCCATGAGGACGATGTCGGCGTGCGTCTGCACGGCCAGGTCGGGGACGTCCTCACCGTCGGCCGCCTCGCCGACGATCTCGATGTCGGCCTCGCCGCTGAGCATCGTCCGCAGTCCGGCCCGCACCAGCCATTCGTCGTCGACGAGCAACAATCGGATCGGCTCAGACACCGACGGTTCCCTTCTCCCAGGGCAGCTGCGCCGACAGGACGAAACGGTGTTCGACGATGCCGTGCTCGAGGGTCCCGCCCGCGAGAGTGACCCTCTCGTCGAGCCCGGCCAGGCCCGAACCCGCACCGGGGATCTTCTCCCGATCGCAGGTGTGGTTGAGCGGCTGGCTGATGGTGATCGACAGGCCGCTGCCGGGTCCGCCGATGATGTCGACGCTCACCGGCACCGCGCCCGCGTGCTTGCGGGCGTTGGTCAGTCCCTCCTGGACGACCCGGAACGCCGTACGCCCCACGACACCGGGGACCTCGTCGCCGTGCTCGACCTCGACGTGGGCGTGCACCGGACTCCCGGCCTGGCGTGCCTCGTCGAACAGGGTGTCCACCGTGGCCAACGAGTTCGTCTGTGCGGCGAGGTCCTCGGAGTCGTCGCGGAGCATCGTGATGACGTCGCGGAGGTCCTCGAGCATCTGGTGCACACCGCTGCGGATGACGCCGGCGGCGCGCGCGATGTCGGCGGCAGGTGCATCCGGGCGGTACTCCAGTGCACCCGCGTGCACCGACAGCAGACTCATCCGGTGGGCCAGCACGTCGTGCATCTCCCGCGCCAGGCGCTCGCGTTCGACCGCTCGGGCCGCCGCGAGGCGCTCACGTTGCTCGGACTCCGCCCGTCGCGCCCGCTCGGCCAACGAGATCAGCAGCTGACGCCGATTGCGGATCGAGGTGCCCCAGCCGATCGCGCCCGCGATGAGAAGGACGAGGAAGAACGCGTTGAAGAGGAACCCGTTGTCGACTCCGACGATCGTGTAGTTGACGAGCCCGGCGCCGATACCGAGCGCGCCGACCGCCATCGAGTATCGCGGGGGTCGATGCACCGCCAGGGAGAAGATGGCGAGATACGCCGCGCCGCCCGCCCCGGCGAACGGGATCGAGACCAGGTTGATCAGAACGGCCACCGGCACGGGCCACCGTCGGCGCCAGAGGAGCAGGACGCAGCACGCCGCTCCCACCGCCAGGTCGGCGACGAGGTTCAGCGTGTGGCCGTGCAGCCGCGGAACCGCACCGAGCAGTCCGATGCCGACGGCCAGCAGGATCATCAGCAGATCGACCAGGACATCGCGCGGGGATCGCTTCCCGATCAACGGCCGGGGATCGTTCTCGAGCTCTGCGCGGACGGCACCGGGCAGCCACGGACGACGTGTCGCGAGGCGGACCGGTGCGTCGGAGATCAGGGCCATGGTGTGTCCATAGTGGGCCATGTCCCGAGTGGCGCGCATCCGGCCAAAGGATGAACGCACCGGCGCCGGGTCGGGTACCGATGAGTTCTCCGGGCCGACGGTGTCAGTACCGGTGAACGCACACCCTTCGAACCCAGGAGCTCGCCGTGTCCCGCATGCTGTTCGTCAATCTGCCCGTCGCCGATGTCGCCGCGTCCCGCACCTTCTTCACCGGACTCGGGCTGACGGTGAACGAGGCCTTCTCCGACGAGAACACCGTCTCGCTCGTGCTCAACGACCAGTGCACGATCATGTTGCTCAACACGCCGCGCTTCATCGACTTCATCGTCGGCGACATCTGCGACACCGCATCGGCCCACGAGGTGTTGCTCGCGATCTCGGCGGATCGTCGCGACGAGGTCGACGAGTTGACCGACACCGCGCTCGCGGCGGGAGGGTCGGTGTGGAAGGACCCGCAGGACCACGGATTCATGTACGGCCGCAGTTTCCGGGACATCGACGGGCACGTCTGGGAGGTCGTGTGGATGGATCCTTCGGCGATCTCAGGCGAATCCTGAACGGATTCATGTCCTCTGACCTGCACCTTCAGTGTTTTGCTAGCGGATTCTCAGATTATTTCGGTATCCCGACCAAGCCGCTACCGCACCGGCTGCGAATGCCCTACATGGAGACGCTGCTCCGCCTGTACACGGTGGAACACCGAACATGGAGCTGCTTCCTGCGTCGGTTTCGTTGCAATTCTTTGATTGTTGCGTGCTGATGCGTCGGTTCCGTTGCGATCGAGCGCCGTTGCGTTCGGTGGGCTTCAGAGCTGTCATGATCTCGATGACTCGAAACGCAGTCGCCAACGAGATTCGTTGCGGCACAGAGTGAAAAGAAGGAATCACCCAATGATGATCAAGTACCGCAAGACCGTGATGGCCGCCGCCATCGCCGCGATTGCCATCCTCCCCGCCGCTGCTTGCTCGAGCGACGACTCCTCTGACTCGGGCAGCTCCTCGAGCGCCGCCGCTTCGGCACCGGCCTCCTCGGCCGCCGCCGAGAGCACCCCGGCTCCCGTCGCGACCATCCCGGCACTGACGGGCCGCGACACCGCGGTTGCGCTGGACACCGGCTTCACCGATGCCCTCACCGCCCTCAAGCTCACCCCCGGCGTCGTCGGTGGAGCCAAGCTGGAGAACGGCTCGCTGGTCTTCCCGATCACCGGCGGCAACGTGACCTACTACACGCCCGGCAGCATCCAGCCGTACGTGCAGGGCAAGATCGAGCACGCCGGCGCCGGCTTCTCGCTGACCGCGGGCGACACCAAGGTCGACATCACCAACCTGACCATCGATCCCGGCACCTCGAAGCTGATGGCCGACGTCGCCGTCAACGGCCAGGTCGCCGCCACCCAGGCGATCGTCTTCGACCTGGACGGCAGTACCCTGAAGCCGCTGCAGGCCAACGAGGCCGACGGCACCGCGGTCCTGACCGGCACCACCGTTCACATCTCGGAGACCGCCGCCGGTCTGCTCAACCAGACCTTCAAGACCGACGCTGTGAAGGCCGGTCTGCTGGTGGGCGTCGCGACGATCACCGTCAACACCAAGTGATCTCTCGCTGCCTCTAGGTAGCACGCACGAACAACATCGGCCGCCGGGTTTCGCACCCGGCGGCCGATGTGTGTTCTGAGTCAGATCAGTCGATCGGAGCGACGGTCTCGGGGAGACCGAACCGCGCGAAGTCACCGACCATGTCGTCGGAGAAGAACGCGATCGCATGGTCGACCTTGCCCTCGGCCGACAGCTCGAGCACCTGCAGTTGGAACGGCCGATGGACGCCGTCCTCGCCCCGCATGTACAGCCCGAACGCCGGCTGGCCGTTGGCGGTGGTGGGCAGCAGGATCTGATCGCCCGCCTTCTCCGCCGGGCAGTTGCGACGGATGAGCGTGCCGATCTGCTCGCCGCCCTGGTACCAACCGGTGAACGGCGGCATCTCCCAGATCGACTTGTCGGTGAACATCGAGACGATGGCGTCGACGTCGTAGTTCTGGAAGGCGGCGCAGTAGCGCTCCAACGTTTCTCGCTGGGTTGCCTCGTCCGGCTCGGACACCGAATCGCGCTCAGGAGCAACCAGTTTGACCTGCGTCCGCGCACGCTGCAGCAAGCTGTTCACCGTTGCGACGGTGAGGTCGAGGGTGTCGGCGACCTCGGCGGCGCGCCACTGCAGGACATCACGCAGGATCAGGATCGCGCGCTGACGTTCCGGCAGATGCTGCAGGGCCGCGATGAACGCCAATCGGATCGACTCGCGTGACCCGACCACGGCTGCGGGGTCGGCGGTGTCGGCCGGCGACGCGGAGTCGAGATCGGCGAAAGGCTCCAGCCACGGGACCTCGTGGTCCTGCAGGAGCGGGGCGGTCGGGTCGTAGGCGTCGCCGCCCAGCCCGGACGGCAGCGGGCGCTTCTTCTTGGTCTGCAACGCCGTGAGGCACGTGTTGGTGGCGATCTTGTGCAGCCATGTCCGCACCGACGCACGCTGGTCGTATCCGGCGTACCCGCGCCAGGCGCGGATGTAGGTCTCCTGCACCAGGTCCTCGGCGTCGTGGTGCGACCCCATCATCCGGTAGCAGTGCGCCATGATCTCCCGGCGATACGGCTCGGTGATCGCGAGAAAATCGTCATCCGTCGTGGTCTGCACGGTCATGCGCAGAGATTACGGCAGAACCCGGACATCCGACCAGGGAAAGTGGTGGTCAGGACGTTCAGAATCCCGCACCGTCAGCGGTGTGTGAACGCCCCTCATCATCCGGTTCGGTCAGCGCTCTCGCGTACGCGGCGGCCGAACGCTGGTAGCGGGGTAGGTGAGGGATCAGGGCCTCGATCGCTGTTCGCACTGCCTCGTCCGGTCGGCCGGCGTCGCGCAGAGCCAACGCGAGAAAGATTGCACGCGCGTCCCCGATGGACGGGTCGGGCTCGGTCGCGCGCAGCATGGCCACCGCGTCGTCCACCCGACCGATGTTGCGAAGGGTGGATCCCTGTTGGATGTTCAGCTGCGCGAGCCGAGCTCCCCCCAGACCGTGTGCGCGTGCGGCCGCATACTCGACGGCGGCCTCCTCCTCGTACCCGCAGGAGTCGTACGCGCCACCCATCTCGAACCGGGCGTCGGGATCGTCGGGTGCACGCTCGGAGACGAGTCGTTGCATCCGTGCGACCGCGTCCTGCCGGTTATCGAGATCCACGGTGCGCCAGAACTCCTCGATCCGCGCCTCCCAGGTACCGACGACAGAATCTCGGGCTGGTTCGTCCACAGCGCTCATGTTAGGGCGAGCCGCCGACGGTGCGGAAGCGAGCCGTCGAGCGACCGGGGTGCTGACTGTGTGGAAACACGCTTCGAGTGTGCTGACAGCGCCGGGCGAGACGACCGCAAAACAACGCACACTCGATGCGGGGCTTCCGCACCGTCAGCGGTTGTGAACTCGAACGACGCACGACGGAGAGCCGCCGACGGTGCGGAACCGCGTCATCGAGTGTGCGTTGTTCGATTCGCACGTCACGTCGTGCCGTGAGCACACTCGATGGCACGTTTCCACACAGTCGGCCGTGGGGTGCTGATGACCGAGGTGCTGACTGTGTGGAAACACGCTTCGAGTGTGCTGACAGCGCGGGGTGAGACGACCGCAAAACGACGCACACTCGATGCGGGGCTTCCGCACCGTCAGCGGTTGTGAACTCGAACGACGCACGACGACGAAAGCCGCCGACGACACGTCATCGAAGCCGTGGTGCGCTGGTCAGATGATGGTGTGCAGCGGCGGTGGTGTTCCGTGCAGTACGTAGCGGCCCAGGTGTTGGTACTTCCAACGGACCGGATCGTGCAGCGTGTGGGTGCGCGCGTTGCGCCAGAAGTGGTGCAGGTTGAGGTCGTTGGCGGCGCTCCGCGTGCCCGACACCTCGAACAGTGCGCTCGACACCTCGTTGGCGGCGCGGTCGGAGGTGACCTTTGCGGTCGCGACCGCCACCGATGCCTCGGCGGCGAGCAGTACCGGATCGTCGCCGGAGAGCTGCATCGCGTCGACGGCGCGACCGGCCACCTCGAGGGTCGCCTCGGCAGCGGAGACCACCACGGAGAGCTCACCGAAGCGTTGGATCAGTAGAGGGTCGTCGGCTGCGTGCTCGACCTCGGCCTCCCACCACGGCCTCGACAGGGTGCGAACACAATCGACCGCAGAATGCAGTGCGCCGGCGGCGATCCCGGTGTCGATGGCGGCGTGGAGGAGTTGTGAGAACGCGCCGAAGCCCGTGGGGGCGTCGACTGCGGCGTCGCGGGCGATGACATCGGCAGCGGCGACGGCGACATCGTCGAACACGACCGTCCCGCTCCCCGACGTACGTTGCCCGATCCCGTCCCAGTCGTCGATGATCTCGACACCGTCGGCGTCGGATCGGACGAAAACGGTGTACTCGCCTGCGAGTAGTTCGTCCGCATCGGTGTCGAGCCGGGCCAGCACCGCGAGGGTGTCGGCGTGCAGCGAACCGGTGCAGTAGAACTTGGTCCCGACGAGGCGGAAGTCGTTGCCGTCGGGGGAGATCCGGGTCTCGATGAGGTTGGACAGCGCCGTGTCGCGTTCAGCGTGGGCGTTGGCGAGCAGCCCTCCGGAGAGGATGTGCGTGAACAACTTGTGCCGCTGATCCGCGGTGCCGGCGAGCCTCAGTAGGTTGGCCTGCACGAAGTGACTCTGGGGGATCTGCGCCACGTTCGGGTCTGCGGCGGCGATGATGCGGAACACCTCGGCCACCGAGGACGGGGGCAGTCCGGCGCCCCCGTACTGCACCGGGACCGTGATCGCGAGCAGTCCCGAGGCGGCGAGTTCGGCGATCTCCGTGTGCGGGAGTCGACGATGGCGATCGCGATCGGCCGCACCCGGACCGAATCGTGCCGCGAGCAGGCGCGCGGAATCCAGTGCCTGCTCGCGTGATCCGATCCGGGTTGCGGCGACCGCGGTCATTGTCAGGCCGAGACCTTCTCGGCGGCCTCGAGCTCGCGGACGAGCGGCATGACCTTCTCGCCGAAGTACTCGATCTCCTCCTGGAAGTGCAGGAAGCCACCGAGGATGAGGTCGACACCGAGCTTCTTGTAGGCGACGATGCGCTCGGCGATCTGCTCGGGCGTACCGATCAGCTGGGTCTTGAACCCGTCGTTGTACTGGACGAGGTCCTCGAACTTCGAGTCGGCCCACATGCCCTTGCCGTCCGAGGTGGACTTACCGGCCTGCTGCACCGAGTCGCGGAAGCCTTCCACCGCAGGCTTGTTGGCCTTCTCGATGATCTCGCGCAGGGTGTCGCGGGCTTCGGACTCGGTGTCGCGGGCGATGATGAAGCCGTTCAGACCGAATCGGGTCTCGCGGTTGTGGGCCTGGGCGACCGTGCGCAGATCCTCGATCTGCTCGGTGACGCCGTCGAAGTCCTTGCCGTTGGAGAAGTACCAGTCGGCGAACTGGCCGCCGTTGCGACGGGCCGCCGACGAGTTGCCACCCTGGAACAGTTCCGGGTTCGGACGCTCGGGGGTGTTGAGCGGCTTGGGCTTGAGGGTGAAGTCGCGGATGCGGTAGAAGTCGCCGGCGAACTCGACGTTGTCCTCGGTCCAGATCTTGCGGATGACCTCGAGGAACTCCGCGCTGCGACGGTAACGCTCGTCGTGCTCGAGCCACGGCTCGCCGAGGGCTTTGAACTCACCGGAGAACCAGCCGGAGACGACGTTGATCGCGAACCGGCCGTTCGACAGGTGGTCGGCGGTCGCGCCGAACTTCGCCAGCACGGCGGGATGCCACAGGCCGGGGTGGATCGCGGTGATCACCTTGAGCTTCTCGGTCGCCATCAGCAGCGCGAGCGAGAACGACGTCGACTCGTGCTGGAACTCGGCGCCGTAGGACGCCATGTACCGCACCTGCGACAGGGCGTACTCGAAGCCGACGCGCTCGGCGGTCTGCGCGAGCTTCTTGTTGTACTCGAATTCCCAGTTGGTGCGCTGCTCGATCTCGCTGGTGACGAGACCGCCGCTGACGTTGGGGACCCAATACGCGAACTTGACCTCGTCCGCGATCTTCTCGGTGCTCATTGCGACTCTTTCTTGTTGACTATGGATCGTTGATGCTCTTCTACACTCTGACTCACGACGCGCCGGATGGTTCCAGGGTGGGTAGAAAAGCGCCTCGAACTGGCTCGACGGATTCTTCTGCGGAATCGAGCAGGCCTCGCCGACGCAACGCCGGGCGTACGCCCTCGCCCACGTGGTACGCCTCCTCGACGTGCGGGTAGCCCGAGAGGATGAAGTGGTCGATGCCGAGGTCGGCGTACTCGGAGATGCGTTCGGCGACCTCGTCGTACGACCCGACCAGAGCGGTACCGGCGCCACCACGCACCAGACCGACGCCGCTCCACAGGTTCGGGTAGATCTCCAGGGTGCGGGCGTCGCCACCGGCGACGTAGGCGTCCCCGCCGCCGTGCAGGTCACGCATCCGACGCTGACCTTCGGACTCGGATCGGCGCAACGACGCCTGGGCGTTCTCGATCACCGTCGGGTCCAGCGAGCTGAGCAGTCGGTCGGCCTCGGCCCACGCCGCCTCGGAGGTCTCCCGGGCGATGACGTGCAGCCTGATCCCGAATCCGGGCGTCCGGTTCAGCGGCGCCGCGAGTCCGCGGATCCAATCCAGCTTCTCGGCAACCGCCGCGGGCGGCTCACCCCAGGTGAGATAGGTGTCGGCGTGCGCCGCCGCGACAGCGCCCGCGGCTGGCGACGACCCGCCGAAGAAGATCGGGGGCAGCGGATCGGGACGACGGGCCAGCGACGCGCCCTCGACCCGCAGGTGCTTGCCGTTGAACGACAACGGCTCGTCGGACGTCCACAGCCGGTTGATGATGTCGAGGTACTCCCCGCACCGCTCGTAGCGGGCGTCCTTCGACAGGAAGTCGCCGAACGCGCGTTGCTCGCTCGACTCGCCGCCGGTGACGACGTTGAGCAGCAGACGTCCCTTCGACTGCCACTGCAGTGTCGCGGCCATCTGCGCCGACAGTGTCGGGCTGGTCAGGCCGGGGCGAAGTGCGACAAGGAATTTGAGCGTCTCGGTGGTCTCGACGAGCATCGCCGTCGACAACCATGCGTCCTCACACCACAGCCCGGTCGGGGTGAGCACCGACTCGAATCCGTTGACCTCGGCGGCCCCGGCGAGCTGCTTGAGGTAGCGGAGGTCGGCGGGGCGATCGCCCGACATGGACGACCCGTGGCCGCCGGCCATCAGGTTCCGGGAGTCCCCGTACGTGGGCAGGAACCAGTGGAGACGAACAGACACACAGACACCTTTCGCGAGACGGGGCTCGAGGAGGGGACAACGGTGATTCAGGCGAGGTCGCCCACCAGTCTCACCGCTCGGGACGCGGGACCCGGGTCTTTGGATCGCCGTGATCGCAACCCGTTGGCAGGGCTGTGAGCTGGCTAGAATCCGCGCACAGCGCGTCTACCTGCGGGTGTGTCGAGCCCGCGGCGACGGCGCTGACCTTTGCCGCCGACAGTTCATGTTGCTAGATTGGCGTTCATGCCGAGCTCGACGTCGCACATCCCGGAGATCACCTACGTGATCACCGCTTTGGGCTGCCGTTTGCCGTTCGTGCGTCTCTTCTGTTGTTGAGCGTTCTGACCCGACCCCGAGTCCGCCGATCCCCGGCCTCTCGGCGATTCAGACATTCGCTCCCGTACCTGCGCTTTCCGCGTTCGGTGTGGCAGATTCAACGAGGACGACATGACCACGACGCTCGACCACCTCTCCAATCGCACGCGACAGCCTGCCGCTCGCCGTCCGACCGAACAGCCGTCCCGGTCGCCTGCGCGACGCACACGTCAGACCGGTCCGCTGGCCTACGGCGGCTCGCGGGCCCTCAACGCGGGAGCGGCAACCGGGCCGTTCACCACGAGGACGCCGAAAATTCACATCGCAACCCCGCAGCTGCACCTGTCGACGAAGCCGTCGGCCGTCGTGCTGCGTACCGCACGGTTGCAGGGCCCGATCTTCCGTGACGACGCCGCGGCCCAGTCGGGCCTGAGCATCTCGACGGTCAACCGCCAGGTCAGCGCCCTCCTGAAGGCAGGCCTGCTGCGTGAACGCGCCGATCTGGCCCCGGCGGGTGCCATCGGTCGCCCTCGCCTCCCGTTCGAGCTCAACGTCGACAGCTTCCTGACGGTGGGCATCCACATCGGACTCAAGGTCACCTCGATCACCACCCATGACCTGCTGCATCGGGTGGTCGGGGCGATCCAGATCCCGACCCCGGCCGGCGACTCCGCCGAGCAGACCCTCACCGCGATCGGCGTGAGCGCACGACGCTTCGCCTCGCGGTGGCCGGCCCAGCGCGTGCTGTGGACCGGTGTCGCCATCGGCGGTCGGGTCTCGGAGGGCGGTCTCGTCGACCATCCGCGCCTGGGCTGGACCGGCGCCCCGGTCGGACCGGTGCTCTCGCAGGCTCTCGGACTGCCGGTGTCGGTGGCGTCGCACGTCGAGGCGATGGCCGCGGCCGAACTGCTGGTCAACCCCAAGGACGAGAGCGGCAGCTTCCTGTACTTCTACGCCCGCGAGATGGTGGGCATCGCCTTCACCGTCGGCGGCACGGTCTACACCCCGACCGCAGGCCCGCCGGTCATCGGTCACTTCCCCAGCGGGCCCACAACGCTGCTCGACCCGCACCGCACCGGACAGCTCGAGCCGTCGGCGAGTGACACCGGCGTCGTCGAGGCGGCCCGGGCGGCCGGGATGTCCGTCGAGAACATCGACGATGTCCACGCCGCGGCCACCGCGGGTGACCCGACGGCGTCGGCGATCCTGCTCGAACGCGCCGAGGTCCTCGGCCGCGCGGTGTCGCTGGTCGCGGACATCTTCAACCCCGACCACGTGATCCTGGGTGGTCAGGCGTTCACCGACTCCCCGTCGACATTGCCCGCGGTCGCCAAGGCCGTCCGCAACACCCCCGCCGCCCCGAACCGCGACGTCCGCGTGACGCGCGCCGGTGCGTCGGTGCAGCAGCAGGCCGCGGGCGCGGTGTCGCTGGATGCCATCTACAGCGATCCGCTGGAGGCGCTCGCGCTCACCGCGTGAGAGCGGGGGCCCGATCGGGTTCGTCGGTGAAATCGACCGCGGTGGCCTGACTGCCGACGGCGGTGAGGACCGCCACCACGACGGCCGCCGCGGCGACGGTGACCGACAGCGCCATCGGGTATCCCCACTTCTCGGAGAGATGTTGCTGCAGAGGTAGATTGAGTGCCGCGATGACGTTGCCGAGCTGATAGGTGACGCCGGGATAGAAGCCGCGGATGGCGTTCGGTGACATCTCCGACAGGTGGGCGGGTACCGCCGCCCATGCCCCCTGCGTCGCGGCCTGGATGAGAAATGATCCGAGACACAGCATCCCGGCGGTGGTGGAGTAGGCGAAGATCGGGATTATCGGCAGCGTCAGTACCGCGCCGACGATGATCGCTCCCTTGCGCCCGATGCGGTCCGACGCCCATCCCAGGATGAACCCGCCGATGATCGCGCCGACGTTGTAGAGAACGGCGATCCACGTCGCGGTCGTCGCATCGAGACCGGCGCCGCGGTTCTCGTCGGACTTGAGGAACGTCGGGTAGATGTCCTGCGTGCCGTGGGAGAGGAAGTTGAACGCGGCCATCAGGATGACCAGGAACACGAAGCGACGCAGCACCTTCGGGTTGAGGAAGACCGTGCGCACCGAGGTGTTGTTGCGTTCGAGCGTGGCCTTGGTCGACACCCAGACCTGCGACTCCGACACGTTCATCCGGATGATCAGGCTGACCAGCGCGGGCAGGAGCGACAGCGCGAACAGCCAGCGCCAACTCAACCCCAGCCAGGAGTGCACGAGCAGGAACGCGACCGACGCGAGGAGGTAGCCGCCCGCGTAGCCGCCCTGCAGGATGCCGGAGAAGAACCCTCTGCGGTGTGCGGGCACCTTCTCCATCGACAGGGCGGCGCCCAGGCCCCATTCGCCGCCCATGCCGAGGCCGTACAGCAGTCGCAGAGCGAACAGGACCCAGTAGTTCGGAGCGAACGCGCAACAGAAGCCGACCACCGAGTAGAAGCAGACGTCGACGATCAGCGGGGTGCGGCGGCCGACCTTGTCGGCCCAGATGCCGAACAGGTATGCCCCGACCGGCCGCATCACCAGGGTGACCGTCGTCAGGTAGGCCATCTTCTCCAACGAGACACCGAAGTCGTCGGCGATCTCTGAGTAGACCAGGACCAGGATGAAGTAGTCGAAGGCGTCCATCGTCCAGCCCAGGTAACTGGCGACGAACGCCGATCGTTGATCGGAGTCGAGTTTGTCGCTGCTCGTCGTCGCCATGTCGAATCATCCGTCCCGCGCCGCTGGTGGTACCTGTCCCTAAGGACTTACCTGAGCGACACCGAAACACCAAGCGGTGCGATCGATTTGACCGACTTGCGAACTATTCGGTCGGCCCGATGGGCGGGGTTGCCGTGACCGAGTGCCGCTCCCGGCGACGACGCATCACGCCCGCCGTGCGTCCGGCGATGACCAGACATACTGTCAGCGCCACGACGCCGTGACCGCTGAAGATGTAGGCGGCGGGCGCGGCGACCAGGTAGGCGACGAGGTCGCAGACCAGATCGGTTGCGCTCGACGGGCTCCGGTCCTCGTCGGCCGTCAGTCGACGTGACTCGCGATCCACGCTGAGCAGTGCGAGCAGGGCGGCGGCGTTCACCCCGGAGTAGACGACCACGGCGATGCCGCCCGCACCGCCGTTCTGGCCGAGCAGGGCGGCCGCGAACGGCATCGCGGTGATGGTGAACAGCAGGGCGATGGTGCGGCCGACGAGTGCCGGCGTACACGTGACGACGTGGCGCATCTCCCGGTGGTGGCGGACCCAGTATTTCGCGATGAGATAGAAGCTCAACGCGAAGGCGATGTAGCTCGGCCACTGCTCTCCGAGTGCGCGGGTCAGCTCCGCGGAGGTTGCGTCCTTGCCGAGTTCGGGGACCTTGAGGTCGATCGCCAGGAGCGTCATGGCGATGGCGAACACCGCGTCGGTGAGAGCGAAGAGGCGCACGGCCGAACGCTCGTCCGCGGAGGTCGACGGCTGGGTCACGCGCGAAGCCTACCGCCGCCGACGACGCCGCACGCCCCGTGAGGCGAGGGGTGCGGCGTCGATCGATCGGGCGCGTCGGTCAGTCGGCGGTGCGCTTGTTGTAGGCGCGCAGCGCGAACGGCGCGATGATGACGGTGAGTGCCACCGCCCAGATCACCGTGGAGAGCACCGGGTGATGCAGCGGCAGTTGCGCGCCGGGTGCGGCGGCTGGTCCGTTGCCCCAGAGTTCGCGCATGGCCTGCACCAACGACGAGATCGGGTTCCACTCGGCGATCACGCGCAGCCAGGTGGGCATCGGGCCGGTGGGGACGAACGTGTTGGCCAGGAACGTGACCGGGAACAGCGCCGTGAACATGACGCCGTTGACCGCCTCGACCGACCGCATCAGCGAACCGACCAGGATGCCGAACCAGATCATCGCGAAACCGAACAGCAGGATCAGCAGGAACGCGAGGACGGCGTCAAGAACGCCGTTGCGGATGCGCCACCCGATCAGCAGCCCGGTCACGGCCATCACCGCGATGCCGATCGACGAGTGCAACAGACTGGCGATGCTGCGACCGATCAACACCGACGACCGTGCGATGGGGAGCGAGCGGAACCGGTCGATGATGCCCTTGTCGAGGTCGGACGTGATGCCCGCGGCGACGATGAACGCCGAGAAGACGATCGTCTGCCCCATGATGCCGGGCAGCAGGAACTCGCGGTACGAGACGCCGCCGGTGTCGGTGATCGAGGCGCCGAACACGAACGCGAACAGCAGGACGAACATGATCGGCTGGACCGTGACGTCCGACAGCATCTCCGGCTGGCGTTTGGTGTGGATGAGGTTGCGCTTGACCATGATCCACGACTGCTGCGCGAGATTGGTCGAGGTGATGTCGGGTCGGGTCGACGGTGTGGTCGGTGCCGCTGCGGTGGTGGTCATGCCGAGGTCTCCAGGGTGTCGGTGGGGGAATCGTCTTCGGTGCGATGACCCGTGAGGGACAGGAACACGTCGTCGAGGCTGGGCCGTGAGAGGCCGATGTCGTCGACCTCGATGCCGCTCTCGGTGAACCAGCCGATGATGCGGTTCATGTCGGCCAGGCCGTCGGCGGGTGCGGTGAGCCGCCGTGCGCCGAGGTCGACGAACACCTCGCCACCGGTCTTGCGGAGCAACGCCTCGGCCGGAGCGATGTCGTCGGCGTGCGAGACGGTCAGCACCAGGCTGGCCTTGCCCGCCTGCTCCTTGAGCTGCAGCGGCGAGCCCTCGGCGATGATCGTCCCCTTGTCGATGACGACGATGTTGTCGGCGAGTTGATCGGCTTCCTCGAGGTACTGCGTGGTCAGCAGCAACGTGGTCCCCTGCTTCACCAGGCCGCGCAGGACATCCCACAGCTCGGATCGGCTGCGCGGATCGAGCCCGGTGGTGGGTTCGTCGAGGAACAACACCGGGGGAGCGGCGAGCAGGCTCACGGCGAGGTCGATCCGTCGGCGCATGCCACCGGAGTACGACTTCACCGTGCGGTCGGCGGCGTCGCTCAGGGAAAACTGTTCGAGCAGCTCGCCACTGATCTTCTTGAGCTGCTTGCGGGAGATCCCGTAGAGCCCGCCGATCATCGCGATGTTCTCGCGTCCGGTGAGCAGTTCATCGACCGTCGCGGCCTGTCCGGTGAGCCCCATGCTGCGTCGGACCATGTCCGGGTTCTCGCGGACGTCGTACCCGGCGACCCGGGCGGTTCCGCTGGTGGGCGGGGTGAGGGTGGTCATCATGCGGACGGTGGTGGTCTTGCCGGCGCCGTTGGGGCCGAGCAGCCCCAGGACCGAGCCCTGCGGGACGGTGAAGCTCACCCCGTCGACCGCGGTGTTGTCGTCGAACTTCTTGACCAGGTCGATGGCTTCGATCGCGGGGGCGGAACCGGGTGCGGACATGCCGCCAAACCTAGCGGCAGAGTCGGACATGTGGCCATCGTTTTTCGGCGCTGCGGCGCCGAGGTCGGAGTGGTCTGTGGCAGATGCTGGCATCGGGCTCTCCTCGAGGATGCGGGTGTGCAGATACCGACCACGCGGGTGTACGGAACTCATCGGTCTGCTCACACTCGTCGCTCCGGGCCCGCAGAATCCGACGCTCGCGGAGCAGAAAGCCGGTTACGGTACCGTAGGTTTCGTGAAGGTGACGGTGGAGAACGCAGACGAGGTTTACGACTTCTACACCGATCACCAGCAGCCACGGCTGAAGGCGACGTTCGCCTACTTCGCGCTCGCCGCGAAGTTCCGTCCCCGGGTGTCGTTCGACGACACCGCGCGATCGGAGATCAAACAGCTCGTCGGCGAACAGGTCCGACTGATCATCTGTATCAATCACCTGTCCAGCAAGGACCAGTACATCGCCGCCGCCACCGTGGCGCGCTCGCCGATCCGACGGTTGATCGGCCACATCAGGGTGTTGGCGAAGAACGATCTGTTCGACGATCCGAAGCAAAAAGCGAACCTCGACATGATGGGCTGCATCCCCGTCTTCCGCGCCCGTGACAATCACCCCGAGACCGCTGCGGCAGCCAGTCGCCGCATGATCGCGGTCTGCGTCGAACGCGGTGTCCGCGGCGACAGCATCGCCGTCTTCCCCGAGGGCACCCGCAACGACATCGACCCGTCGACGCTGCTGCCACTTGCGTCGGGTGTCGGGCAGATCGCCGTGGGCATCGCCGCGCAGGCGCGGGTCGCCATCTTGCCGATGGCCATCGCGTACCGCGACGGCACCCGGGTCGGAGCCGATGTCGTGCTCGGGCGCCCACGCGAGGTCTCCGCGGGCGAGACCGTCGCCGACGTGACCGATGCCCTGCGCGGTCATCTGCAGCACGCGGTCGATCTCGCCTGGGCTCGCTCGCCGCGCTGATCGAGACGGCCGGCGTCGCGCGGTTGCTGTTGCAGCCCAGGGCTACTCGGTCACTCGGGAAGCAGAGCCTGGGCGGTTTCGATGAACTCGTACACCAGCGGTGTGTGTCTCTCGATCGGACAGGCGAGCGCCACGCGGTTCGGTCCGAGGTCGTCGACCGCGAGTGCCACCACACCCCGCCGCGTGTAGAAGCCGGCGGTGGAGGCAGGGAGTATCGCGATACCCGTGCCGTCGGCGACGAGTTCGAGTTTTTCCTCCACGCTGTGGATTGCCGGTACCGCGGGCCGCGAACCGGTCCGGATCTCGACCGCCACGTCTCGCCACTCGGGGACGGCATCGGGATCCTGCAGGAGGTGGTCGTTCGCCAGGTCGGCGACGCACACGGACTCCTGATCCGCCAGTGGATGATTCGTCGCAACCATCGCAACTCTCGGCTCGGTGAACAGAGGGTGGAGTTCGAGCCCGGTCTGGTCTATCGGCAGTCGTACGATGCTGACGTCGGCGCGACCGTCGTGCAGGACCTCCACCTGGTTGTCCCATCCCGTCCGCAGTAATCGGGCACTCAGGTCCGGATGCTTGGCGCGCAGGGCCTGGACCACCGAGGTCAGCGTTATGCCGGGCATGAAACCGATGGTGAAGGTGGCGCCACCGTCGGCAGCCGCCCGCACCCGGCGGGTGAGTGCATCGGCGGACATCAGCAGAGGGCGCGCGTCGTCGAGGAGTTGCTGACCGGCCGGTGTGAGCGTGGTCCCGCGACGATCGCGGTCGAACAGCGGTGCACGCAGCTCGTCCTCGAGCGCCCGTATCTGGCGGGACAGCACCGGCTGCGCGATGTGCAGTCGGTCGGCAGCGCGGCCGAAATGCAGTTCATCGGCCACTGCGACGAAATAGCGGAGCTTACGCAGATCGACGTCCATCGCTCACCCCATCCCCTTTCTCCGAAGCCATTGTCTCAACTGCGGGCGAACTCTCCCAGCGGATCGCCGTGCGTGGGCGCCCAACCGAGATCGGACTTGGCCTTGGCTGAGGTGAGTTGCTGGTCGAGGACGAAGGCGTCGGCAACCGGCCCCATGTCGGTGCGCGCCTGATCGAGGGTGATCGAGGCGGTCTTGTTCGTGAGTCCCGCTCCCCGCGCGCAGGCCTCGACGACCTCCTTCGCGGTGGGGGTGACATCGCCGACACCGATGTACACCGATCCCGCTGTGGCCGACAGTGCCGCGACATAGAGCCGAGCCAGGTCGTCGACGTGGATCAGCGCCCAGTGGTTGCCTCCGTCGCCGATGTAGGGGAGGGCGCCGCCGTCTCTGCCCGGTCGGACGAAGAACTCCTCGATCAGCCGGTTGTCGCCGCCGTAGAGCAGACCGGGTTGGATGATGACCGGCCGTCCACCCGCCGAGGCGCGCGCGAGCACCGCGTCCTCCACTGGCCGTCGCCAGGCGACCAGCCCCGGCGGGTTCCATGGCGCGGTCTCGTCGACCACACCGTCGGTGTTCCCGTAGACCCAGCTCCCGCCGGTGTGGATGTAGACCCCTGCGCCGATCCCGTCCTGCATCGCCGCCGCGGCGGCCAGATCTTCGTCTCCGCCCGACGCCTGGGCGAGGTGGATGACCGCCTCGGCGCGTGCGGCGGCCTGATTGAGGACGTCCAGGTCGTCGAGACCGCCGCGAACCGCGGTGGCGCCAAGGGCCTGGACCGCGGTGTCGGCGCGCTCGCTCCGGGCAAGGGCCTCCACGCTGTGGCCCTGCTGGACGAGCTCGCCGATGATCGACTGCCCGATGTACCCGGAGCCTCCGGTGACAAAGATCTTCATGTCAATTCCTTTCCATCGCAACTGGTTCCACCTCACCGTGCCGCGATGTCGCGTGGACGTCCAATACCTCGTCGGTCGCACCTGATGCCCGCAGGGTATGGCTGATGTGAATTGTCGAGAAGCCGCCTCTATGCGTACTGTCAGTACAGTACATTCCAATCGACGAGAGGGAGACCATGAAGGTGTGGATGGTGACCGGTGCGTCACGTGGATTCGGCCTCGAGATCGTGCGGCAAGTGCTGGATGGTGGTGATGCTGTTGTCGCGTGTGCGCGGCGCCCGGAGGAGATCGCCGAACGCGTCGACGTCACCGGGTCTGCCGATCGGTTGATGACCGCAGCGGTCGACGTGACCGATATGGCCCAGGTCGCGGCGGCTGTGGAGTCGGCAGTCGAACGGTTCGGCCGAATCGATGTGGTGGTCAACAACGCCGGGCGTGGCATGGTCGGCGCGGTGGAGGAGGTGTCGGACGGTGAGACTCGTGCGTTGTTCGAGGTCAACGTCTTCGGCGTGTTGACGGTGACGCGTGCGGTACTGCCGGTGCTGCGCCGACAGCGTTCGGGGCACCTGATCATGATGAGTTCGATGGGAGGTCTCAGTCAGCCAGGCGCCGGCTGGGGCATCTACGGGGCGTCGAAGTTCGCGGTCGAGGGCCTCGGTGAGGCGTTGCGTAACGAGGTGTCACCGTTGGGAATCGCGGTCACGCTGGTCGAACCGGGCGTGTTCCGCACCGACTTCCTCGACGGGAGTTCATTGGACACGGCGGACGCGGTCATCGCCGATTACGCCGACACCTCGGGACGCACCAGAGATGGCGCGGTCGCGCGCAACCGAACTCAGCAGGGCGACCCCATCAAAGCAGCGGCTGCGATCGTCGACGTCGCAGGGCGTCCGGACCCTCCGTTGCGCCTCCCCCTGGGCGCCGACGCGGTGGCGGCGATAGAGGCCAAGATGGCCGCCGTCTCGGCGGATCTGGATGCCACCCGTGCCATCGCGACGGCCACCGCATTCGCATGAGCGGCACACCACAGCCGTCGTCGCGGCTCGACCGCCCGCGGTCGCGGCGGGTGCACGAAGCCGTACTCGAGGCAACGGCCGAACTGCTCGCCGAGGGAGGGTTGGCTGCGGCGACGACAGACGCCGTCAGTGCACGGTCGGGAGCCAGCAAGACGACGCTCTACAAGCACTGGCCCAACAGGTTGACGCTCGCGGTCGAGGCATTCGCTCACCACATGACCGACACCGTCACGCCCCCTGACACCGGCAGCACGGAAGGTGATCTGCGTGCCCACATGCGTATGGTCGCCGAGTTCTACTCGACCGCGCAGGGCCGGATCTATGCCGAGTTGCTGGCGGCCGCCGTCACCGATCCGGTGGCCGCAGATCTGCTGCGTACCCGCTTTCTCGACCACCGCCGTGAGGTGGTTCTCGCGACGTGGCATCGGGGCATCGATCGCGGGGATGTCGACCCCACGTTGGATTTCCAGGCCGTCAACGATGTCCTGTTCGGCCCCATCATCTTTCGTCTGGTCTCCGGGCACGCACCCCTGAATCCCGACGAGGCCGACCTCATCGCCGACGTGGCCCTGCGCGGCGTGCTCATCAACTGAGATCTACCTGCGTCACGCGTCGATCGATCCGACCCACAGGTCGGGTACGAGCCGGTAACCGTCGTCCACGCGCCGGACGAGATTCACACCCGGGAACTCGGTGTGGGCTCCGGCGATCCGGAAACCGCCTCGGTCGGCCTCGTCGAACAACGTCCTGCGCGCGTCCACTGCGGCGTCGGGATCGACGTCGAAGATGACGGAGGCGTCCGGCCGGGGGCCCTGGACGGCAGGGACGTGCACGATGTCGCCGACGACCAGGATCGAGTCGGAGCCCGTGCCCACCCGGTACCCGCTGTGCCCGGGGGTGTGTCCGGTCAACGGAACGGCGGTGATGCCGGGAGCGACGAGCTGCTCGCAGTCGAAGGTGCGCAGTCGATCTCGGTAGGGCGCCAGCGCGGCAGCTGCGCCCTGCCGGGTGACCGCCGCGGCCCAGGGTGGGTCGTCGTCGGACGGTGGCTCGGGGTCATCGCCGAGCCAGTGGTCGACCTCGGCTGCGTGCACGATCACCTCGGCGTTCGGAAAACGCGGCGTGCCATCGGGATCGATGAGACCGGCACAGTGGTCGAGGTGGAGGTGGGTCAGCAACACCGTGCCCACCTCGTCGGCGCCGACACCGATCGACGACAACGCCCACGGCAGATGACCCATGGTGGATCCCCACCCGTCGCCCATCCCCGTGTCGATCAGCATCGGTGCGTGGTCGGGGCCCCGCACCACGTACACGTTGTGGGAGATGCGGGGTTCGGCCGACCGGTTCGCTGCCCGCTGCAGACCGCCGGCGACGACGCGATCGAACGTGGGAAAAACGGTGAGGTCGGTCTGGTAGTAGCCGTCGCTGACCGAGGTGAACGTCTGACGGCCGACGGGCCAGTGCACCGCACTGGTGAACGGGGTGAAGCTTCTGGTGGGCATGCATCGACGGTATCTGTCGGAGACGTGGTGTTAAATAGAAACTATGACGTCACCAGGTGTCCCTGAGGTGACCGCGGAGCGGACGCCGACGACCATGTCGGCGCTGCAGAGGGACTGTCCGGCGCGGCTTCTCCTCGACCAGATCGCCGACAAGTGGACCGTTCTGGTGATCTGCGTTCTCGACGAGGGTCCGACCAGATTCAACGAACTTCGACGACGCGTGGACGGGGTCTCACAGAAGGTCTTGACGAGCACGCTGCGCGCACTCGAGCGCAACGGGATGGTGGAGCGCCTCGTCGCGACGAGTGGGCCGGTCGCCGTCACCTACCGGCTGACCCCGTTGGGCACCACTCTCTACGAACCGATGCTCGCGCTGTACGGGTGGACCACCCGACACATCGAGTCCGTCGTCGACGCGCAGGATCGATTCGACCGACAGGCGCATATCGCGACTCGCTGACGCGAACGCGGTCGATGCGCCACCATGGACTGCGAATTCGAATCCCGACGCGGAGGTCTGATGTCCACTTATATCGTCACCGGTGCGACCGGCTTTCTCGGTCGCCGAGTGGTCGCCCGCCTGCTCGAACGCGAACCCGCGGCGCAGGTCTACGCGCTCGTGCGAGCGTCGTCGGTCCCGCGGATCGAGCGACTCGCAGCATCCTGGCTCGGCGGTGACCGCGTCACCCCGCTCGTGGGTGACCTGACCCAGCCCGGGCTGGGCCTGGGGGAGGACACCCCGGACGCCGACCACATCATCCACCTGGGCGCGGTCTACGACATGACCGCCAGCGCAGCCGATTCCGAGGCCGCCAACGTCAACGGCACCCGCGCGGTCATCGACCTCGCGCTGCGTCTCGACGCCACGCTGCACCACGTGTCGTCGGTCGCGGTGGCCGGCGACCACGTCGGACCGTTCACCGAGGACGATTTCGACCTCGGGCAGGGGTTGCCGTCGCCGTACCACAGCACCAAGTTCACGGCCGAGAAGATGGTCCGCGAGGCCGACGGCCTGCGGTGGCGGGTGTACCGCCCGGCGATCGTCGTCGGCGACTCGGTGACCGGCGAGATGGACAAGATCGACGGACCCTATTACTTCTTCACCGCGCTGCGGCTGCTCGGAGCGCTTCCGTCGCTGCTCCCGACGCTGGTCCCCGAGATCGGCAATTCCAACGTGGTCCCGGTCGACTACGTCGCCGCGGCGATGGTCGAGCTGGTCCACGGTGACGACCTCGACGGCCGCGCGTTCCACCTGGTCAACCCGCGTCCCCAGTCGACACGCGAGATCTACGGCGCGCTCGCGGCCGCGGCAGGCGCCCCGATGGCCGTCGGTTCGGTACCGGAGGCGATTGCGGGTCCGGCCCTGCGGCTGAGCGAACTGCCCGGACTGAAGATCGCCCGCGACCTGGTGCTCGACCAGCTCGGTGTGCCACCGGTGGTCATCGACCACCTGACCTTCCCGTCGGTCTTCACCTCGAAGGAGACGCAGAAGGCGTTGGCGGGCAGCGGTTTGTCGGTGCCCGAGTTCACCGATTACGCCGATGTCCTGTGGGAGTACTGGTACGACAACCTCGACCCGAACCGTGCGCGGCGCCCCAATCCCGCGGGTGAGCTCGCCGGTCGTCGGGTGATGATCACCGGCGGCTCGTCGGGCATCGGACTGGCCACCGCCCACAAGGCGGCCAAACGAGGCGCGCGCGTCATCCTGGTGGCGCGTGGCGTCGAGGACCTCGAGACCGCGGTGGCGGAGATCCGCGCCGAGGGCGGTGACGCCCACGGCTACCCGTGCGACATCACCGACACCGAGTCGGTCGACACGATGGTGAAAACCGTTCTGGACGAACATGATCACATCGATTACCTGGTGAACAACGCCGGCCGCTCGATCCGACGCGGGATCGTGCGATCCACCGATCGGATGCACGACTTCGAACGCACCATGTCGGTCAACTACTTCGGTGCCGTCCGGCTCGTGCTGGCGCTGCTGCCGAGCATGCGGGAGCGACGGTTCGGGCACATCGTCAACATCTCGTCGATCGGTGTGCAGACCAAGGTCCCGCGTTTCTCCGCCTACGTCGCGAGCAAGGCCGCGCTCGATGCGTTCAGTGACGTCATCGCCTCGGAGGTCCACGACGACGGCATCACATTCACCTCGATCAAGATGCCGCTCGTGCGGACGCCGATGATCGCACCGACCACGATCTACCAGTCGATGCCGACGTCATCGCCGGATGATGCTGCGCAGATGGTGATCCGGGCGATGGAGAAGCGTCCGGTCCGCATCGACACCCCGGTGGGCACCATCGCGGAGTTCACCGGACTGTTCGCGCCGCGGTTCAAGAACGCCCTGCTGCACCAGGCCTACCGGCTGTTCCCGGAATCCAGTGCGGCCAAGGGTGAGGCGCCCGATCCGGCCACCGAGACCGACCGGGCGAAGTCGAAGTCACCAGTGCCGATGAACCTGCAGAACGCGGGACTTCCGAAGTCCGCCAAGCGCATCGCGCGATTGGTGCCCGGCGTCTACTGGTGATCGTCGGTGCCGACCCGCCGTGTCGCCCGCACGACCACGTCATGCAGCGTCCCGGAGTGTCCGTGAC
Organism: Williamsia maris; assembly: GCF_024171815.1. Lineage (GTDB taxonomy): Bacteria > Actinomycetota > Actinomycetes > Mycobacteriales > Mycobacteriaceae > Williamsia_A > Williamsia_A maris. The sequence goes on from NZ_JAMTCJ010000002.1 coordinate 825,039, forward strand.
CACCACCGGTGGTCCGGGTGCGGTCGGCGGCCGTCTCGACCTGCCAGATCGACGGGTCGAGACGACTCGTGATGCCCTCGACCGTCGCGGTCGCCTCGTGCGGTGGGTGATCGGTCCCATCGGGTGAACCGTGGCCGTGGCCGTGGTCGCCACTACGGTGACCCACGATGAGAAGGCTGCCGCCGGGGGCCACCCACTGCGCCAGGCGGAGGTAGAACTCGAGCTGCGGGGTCGCCGGGTGGGCGTAGTTCGTCATCACCAGATCCCAGCGCTGCGACGGCTCCCACGCACTCGCGTCGGCCTCGATCCAGCTGACCCGCTCCGACACCGCTGCGGCACGGGCGCGGTCGTCGGCTGCCGCGAGAGCGGTCGCGGAGATGTCGACGCCGGTGACCTCCCAGCCCTGGCCGGCGAGCCAGATGGCCTCGGCGCCCACGCCGCACCCGGCGTCGAGCGCCGTTCCCGGGGTCAGATCGCGGGTCTCGTCGACGACGTACGGGTTGGCGGGTGGGACGCGCGAGGGCTCGGTGGGCAGCGGGGACTCGCGCCAGTGGCGTTCCCAGTAGGTCTGATCGAAGTCATGCACAGCACCGAGCGTGCCGCCGCGCGCACGCGAGAGCAACCTTGTTTGCTGTTTCGGCAAAAAGGGGTCAGAGCGACAGGTCGGCGGCGGCCACACGTCGGAGGTGGGCCGCGACACTGTCGTCGAGCAGACCGGTCACCGCCACCGCACTCAGACTGATCAGTCCGGACTTGACCGCCGCCGTGTCGGTGCCCTCCCCGGCGGGTGGACCCACGGCGAAGGTCAGCGTGAACTCGGTGTCGTCCTCCCCGGCGCTGTATCCCATGCGGCCCATCGGGAGTCGGTCGGCGTGGGTCGCGGCGAACTCCGGCGTCCGCTCGTGGTCGGGAGCGGGGACGTTCACGTTCAGGACGGTTCCCTCGTGGACGAGATCCGCCGGGGTGCCCCAGTCGAGGAGGGCCACCGTGACGCGCGTGGTGGTGTCGAAGTCGGCGAGTTCTGCGGTGTGGTCCCAGGCGAGGTCGGTGGAGACCGCGATGGCGGGGACGCCGAAACTGGTGGCGCAGACGGCTGCGCCGACCGTGCCCGAGAAGTGCACGGCCTGACCGGCGTTCGCGCCCGCGTTGGCGCCGGAGATCACGATGTCGGGTGGGGTCTCGGACAGGACGTGGGACAGCCCGAAGATCACCGAGTCCGCCGGTGAGCCCGACACGGCCCAGACGTTGTCGTGTCCCTCTGCCGGCACGACGGTGAGCTTGCCGGTGGCGCCGATGCGGGCGCTCGCACCGCTCTGGTTCTCGGCCGGCGCGATGGTGAACACCTCATGGCCCGCGGCGCGCAGCCCCGCCTCCAGGGCGCGGATACCGGGGGCGGCCCACCCGTCGTCGTTGGTCAACAGGATCCGCAGGCTCATGGTCCCCGACGCTAGCCGACGCCCGCGCCGACCCGACGTCGTGCCGGGACGGGCCGGGGCGACGAAACCCCCGCGGATTCGCGCATGCGGATACGATGACCGCGAACAACCGCAGATGCGACGACAACGAGGGTGAGATGACCCAGATCAGGATCCGCCGGGCAGCTGAGCTGCTCGGGGTCAGCGACGACACCGTGCGGCGCTGGGTCGCCGGCGGCGAGTTGAACGGCGGAACCGACACGTCCGGCAGGGCCGTCGTGGACGGTGCGCAGCTGGCGGAGCTCGCTCGTGATCGGGCGCCCGAGCCGGCCGCAGACGGCATCGGCGTGGAGCGCTCGGCCCGCAACCGGTTCGTCGGCCTGGTGACCGCGGTCCGCTCCGACCCCGTCATGTCGCAGGTGACCATGCAGTGCGGACCCTTCGAGGTCACGTCGCTGATGAGCACCGACGCCGTCGGTGATCTGGACCTGCGGGTCGGTGTCGTCGCCACCGCGGTCGTCAAGGCCACCACCGTCATCGTCGAACGACCGGACACATCCACGAAAGAGGACCAATGACAGCGTCATTCACCACGCCACCACTCATCCGGATTGCCGCACTGGTGGGCGTCGTGGCCGCAGGTGTCGCACTGACCGCCGGGTGCTCGTCGGACTCCGACAGCGCCGACGGCACGCCGGGCGCCTCGGGCTCCGCCGGTGCGAGTTCGTCGGTCGCGTCGTCGACGACGCTGTCGGTGTTCGCGGCGGCCTCCCTGAAGAAGGGCTTCACCGAGATCGCCGACGACTACATGAAGGCGCATCCCGAGGTCACGGTGAAGCTGAACTTCGACGGGTCGTCGTCGCTGGTCACCCAGATCAAGCAGGGCGCGACCGCCGACGTGATCGCCACCGCCGACCAGAAGACCATGACGAGCCTCGGCGACCAGGCCGTCGATCCGCAGATCTTCGCGAAGAACGTGTTGACGATCATCACCGCGCCGGGCAACCCGAAGAAGATCACCTCGGTGGCCGACCTGGCGAAGCCGGGCGTCACCACCGTGCTGTGCGCGGTCGCGGTCCCGTGCGGCAACGCCGCCGCCCAGGTGGAGCGCAACGCCGGCGTCGACATCACACCGGCCAGCGAGGAGACCGCCGTGACCGGCGTGGTCTCCAAGGTGACCTCGGGCCAGGCCGACGCCGGTCTGGTCTACACCTCCGACGCGAAAGCGGCGGGGTCGAAGGTCGCCACGGTCGGCGACCCCGCGTTCGCGTCGGTGGTCAACTCGTACCCGATCGCGACCGTCAAGGACTCGAAGAACACCGGCGCCGCGGCGACGTTCATCCAGGAAGTGCTGGGCACCACCGGGACCGGAGTGCTCCAGGGTCTGGGGTTCGGCGCGAAGTGACGCCCCCGCATTGACGTCGCAGTCGGGTCTCCGACCGGTACCACCGTGGCTCTACGTGCCCGCCGTCCTCGGGTTCGCGCTCATCATCATCCCGCCGATCGCGCTGGCGCAGCGCATGCCGTGGGACGACTTCTGGGGCTCGATCACCTCGGAGGCGTCGCTGCAGGCCCTCGGGCTGAGTCTGCGCACCGCCGGCGCGAGCACGATCGCCTGCATCCTCATCGGCGTGCCGATGGCGACAATCTTCGCCCGCAGCGACGGAATGGTGTTGCGCGTCATCAGGTCCGCGGTGTTGCTGCCGCTGGTCCTGCCGCCCGTGGTCGGCGGTATCGCGCTGCTGTACGCGTTCGGGCGCAAGGGCCTCATCGGTGAGCACCTCACCGTCTGGGGCATCGACATCGCCTTCTCGACCACCGCGGTGGTGCTCGCCCAGACCTTTGTCGCCCTGCCGTTCCTGGTGATCAGTGTCGAAGGGGCGCTGCGGGTCTCGGGTTCGTCGTACGAGCAGGTCGCGGCCACCCTGGGCGCCGGACCGACCCGCACCCTGCTCACGGTGACCCTGCCGCTGGTCTTCCCGGCCGTGCTGTCCGGGGTGGTGCTGGCTTTCGCGCGGGCCATGGGGGAGTTCGGTGCGACGATCACCTTCGCGGGGAACTCACCCGGCGTGACGCAGACCGCGCCGCTGAAGATCTACGTCGACGAGATCAGCGACCCGCAGCAGGCGCTGCCGCTCGCGCTCGTGCTGGTGGTCCTCGCGTTGGTCGTCGTCGTGGCTGTCCACCTACGGCGTCCCGGACAGCGACGAACGGCCGCGGTGTGAGCACCGGTCTGAGCGCGGTTCTGCAGCTCGGTGTCCCGGCTGTCGATGTCGACTTCGAGGCGCCCGCGGGGGCCACGGTCGCGGTGCTCGGTCCCAACGGTGCGGGCAAGAGCAGTGTCCTGAACCTGCTGGCCGGACTCCTCCGCCCCGACTCCGCGACGGTGCGTGTGGGCGATCGGGTGCTCGTGGACGACTCGACCTTCGTCGCCCCGCACCGACGGTCCGTGGCGCTGCTCTCCCAACAGGCTCGACTGTTCCCGCACATGACGGTTCGTCAGAACATCGCGTTCGCACCGTCGGCCGCTCGCGTCGGGCGGACCGAGGTACGCAGGCGGACCGAGGACTGGATGGCGGCGGTCGATGTGGTGGACCTGGCCGACCGCAAACCGGCGCAGCTCTCCGGCGGTCAGGCGCAGCGGGTCGCGGTGGCACGGGCACTCGCCGCCGACCCCGAGGTGCTGCTCCTCGATGAGCCGTTCGCCGCACTCGACGTCGATGTCGCCGCGAGATTGCGGACGCTGGTCGGGGAGGTGCTGACCGACCGCCGACGCATCACGCTGTTCGTCACGCACGACATCGTCGATGCGGTGAGTCTCGCCGACACCGCGTTCGTGATGTCGGGGGGCCGGATCGTCGACCGCGGCCCTGTGCGCGACGTCCTCGCGAATCCGGTCAACGACTTCGCCGCGCGGCTGGCCGGCCTCAACCTCGTCGGCGGACTGTGGCGGTCGGATCACGTTGCGGGTGAGGGCGTCACGGTCGTCGGTGAGCCGGCGCACGGGGTGCGGGTCGGCGAGCCGGTGCTGGCTGCGTTCGCCCCGCGGTCGGTCGCCGTCTTCCGGGAGAAGCCGCATGGCAGTCCGCGCAACGTGTTCGCGGGTGTCGTTGCCCAGGTGGTCCCGCACGGTGATCGAGCGTTGGCCCGCGTCGAGTGTGCGGCGATCACGATCGCCGCCGAGCTGACCTGGGCGGCGGTCGCCGACCTCGGGCTGACCGCGGGGACACCCGTACATCTCGCGGTCAAGGCCTCCGAGGTGACCGTCTACCCGTCGAGGTCGTCCCCGACGTGGTCGGCCTGAACATCGCCGACGTGGTCGGTCTACTCGTCCGAGTCGGCCTTGCGGTTGTACTCGATGACGCGGGCCTTGAGGTGGCGGTATCCGCGCACGCTCAGTGAGCCGATCGACTTGAAGAAGAAGCGGTCGTCGTCGACCGCGTCGGCGAAGGTGGCGTCGCACAGCGAGCTCCCGGGCCGCGCGGATCCGGTGAGGCGGGCCGCGATGTTGACGGGTTCGCCGAAGACGTCGCCGAAACGGGTGAGGACGCGTCCATAGGCGAGACCGACTCGCAGCGGCGGGATCTCGTCACGGTCGGACAGCGAGTGCAACTCGAGGCCGATGAGCGTTGCCTCGGTGGGGTCGTCGGCGGTGAACATCACCGCGTCGCCCAATGTCTTCACGATCTGACCGCCGTGCCGGGCGATGATGTCGTTGGCGTTGACCTCGAACGACTCCAGCAGTCCGTTGAGCTCGTGCATGCCGATCTTCCGCGACAGGCTCGTGTAACCGACGATGTCGCAGAACCCGACCACCAGCACATGGCCCTCACCCTCGTCGCCGCTGCGCGCGGCGTTGAGGTTGCGCAGGGACGCCGCGAGGTGTCGCCGCCAGATCAGCGTCTGCACCCGCCCCATCGCGAGCGCCATCTGCGCGAGGCTGGCGTCGAAATCGGGGTCGCGGTCGAGTTCGTCGAGACGATAGGCCTGCCAGTCGGCCAGCCGCGACATGGTCTGTCCGATGGTGCGGGCCGCCGCGACCGCCGAGCCCTGCGGTGCGGACCGGTAGGCGACGATCACCAGACCCATCGCGGAGAGGTCGTCCTCGGTGAAGATGGCCTCGTCGCGGGAGTCGTGGGCGAAACCGAAGGCCCGCCAGATCTCGTCCGCCAGTTCGCGGTCGATGTCGAGCTCGCTGACCGCCTGGTCACGGGTGAACATCCGCGGACCGCCGAGCAACACCTCCTCGACCTTGCTCAACTGGTCGTCGGACGGCCCGGTGTCGGGTCGGTCCGGGACATCGGCCCGGTTGGTCGACGGGGCCGGGGACAGCCGATCGAGTGCTGCGGCGTCGTCGGAGGTGGATTCAGGGCCGGTCACAGTCCCAGAACGCCTTTCATGAGGTAGGCGAGCTGCCCCGGAAGGGCGGGTCGCTCTCTACCCCGACGCATCCGCACCGTGTCGTTGGCGATGGACAACGCCGCGTGCACGGTGATCGCCGCCTCGGCCCGGGGGAGTCCGGGCTCGATCTCGGTGACCAGCGCGATCCAGCGTGCCACGTAATGGTGCTGCGCCGCGAGCAGATCGCGCGCATCCAGATTGCGCAGCACCGCGCCGTTGTTGAAGGCCACAGAAAGATCCGGCGTACTTGTGAGGACGGCGACATAGGACTCGGCCAACGCGGCCAACAACTGCCTCGGCGAGGTGGTCAGCGTGCCCGCGGCCATCGCGCCGGCTTCGAGTCGGGCCGCACTGCGACGGCCGATGCTCGTCAGGATCGCGATCTTGCTGGGGAAGTGCTTGTAGACGCTCGGCCCGGTGATCCCCACGGCCTCGCCGATCTCGTCGACCCCGACGTTGCCGAAACCCCTGCGCTGGAACAGCTCCGACGACGCATCGAGGATCTCCTCGCGGCGCCCGATGGCTTCGGCCGCGGGCATCGTCACCGCGGTTAGTTCCGGTGCGGTCGCCGGACGCAGGGCGATGGCCCGACCGACGAGCGTCCGCAGCTGCGCTCGGGCCCGCACGGCCGGGATGCGCGTCGTGTGTACCGACAGGCTGCCGGTGATGCTGAGCACCGCCCACGCAAGCTGCCGGATCTCCCACGGGCTCAGCTCGTCCCGGCCCAGGAACAACGCGTCCGCCCAGCGTTCGAGAACGGCGGTGGTCCGTGCGGCGACCTCGCTGTTCTGCTCGTCGGACAGGAACGCGCCGTTCCATCGCCACAGCACCGCCGCCTCCGGACGTCGGATGCCGAGGTTGCAGATCGCGTCGACGAGGACGTCGAGCCGCCGCGGGTCGTCGGCCTCGTATCGCTGTGTCGAGGACAGCGCGCGGTCGGTACACGCCTCCAGATCGTCGACCCCGGTCAGCACAGCCGCGGTCAACAGCGCCTGTTTGTCGTCGAAGTGCCGGTAGAGCGACGGCCCCGTCACCCCGGCCGCCCGCGCGATCTCGGCCACCGACACCTGGGGATAGCCGCGCTCGAGGAACAACTGAGCCGCCCGATCGATCAGCTGACGCTTGCGATCAGCCGGTCGGCGGGCCGTCGAGAGGGCCGGGGGCTCTGGGATGGCGGACATGGTGAACAGACACTAGCGCAGAATTGAACGGCTGCGAAGGTATCTGACGAGCGGGTATAGCCAAATAAGTTATCGCGCGTTAGCCTATGGCGAACACGGTTGGAAACGTAGAGAGTTCCGAAGTGGAACTGAGAGGAACACCCACCATGAGTGACGCATTCATCTACGAGGCGATCCGCACGCCGCGTGGCAAGCAGCGCAACGGTTCGCTGCACGGAACCAAGCCGGTCGACCTGGTCGCCGGTCTGATCGGTGAGCTCCGTACCCGTTTCCCGGACATGGACCCCGCCGACATCGACGACGTCGTGCTCGGTGTCGTCTCCCCGGTCGGTGAGCAGGGCGCCGTGATCTCGCGGACCGCCGCGCTCGTCGCCGGCCTGCCCGACACGGTCCCCGGTACCCAGATCAACCGCTTCTGCGCCTCGGGCCTCGAGGCCACCAACCTCGCAGGCCAGAAGGTCGCGTCCGGCTGGGACAACCTGGTGATCGCCGGCGGTGTCGAGTCGATGTCGCGCGTGCCCATGGGCTCCGACGGTGGCGCCATGTTCCAGGACCCGGCCACCGCCTACGACCTCTACATCGCACCGCAGGGCATCGGCGCCGACCTGATCGCCACCCTCGAGGGTTTCAGCCGTGAGGACGTCGACGCCTACGCCGTGGAGTCGCAGAACCGCGCCGAGGCCGCATGGTCGGCCGGCTACTTCGCCAAGTCGGTCGTCCCGGTCAAGGACATGAACGGCGTCCTGATCCTCGATCACGACGAGCACCGTCGCCCGGGCTCGTCGGTCGAGTCGCTGGGCAAGCTCAAGCCGGCCTTCGCGGGCATGGCCGAGATGGCCGGGTTCGACGAGGTCGCCAAGCAGAAGTACCACGCCGTGGAGAAGATCAACCACGTCCACACCGGCGGCAACAGCTCCGGCATCGTCGACGGCGCCGCCCTGGTGCTCGTCGGTTCGGCCGAGGCGGGCAAGCGCGCCGGACTCACCCCGCGTGCACGCATCGTCGCCACCGCGCAGACCGGCAGCGATCCCACGATCATGCTCACCGGCCCGACGCCGGCCACCGAGCTGGTGCTCAAGAAGGCCGGGCTCACCGTCGAGGACATCGACGTCTTCGAGCTGAACGAGGCCTTCGCCTCGGTGGTCATGAAGTGGATGAAGGACCTGAAGATCCCGCACGAGAAGACCAACGTCAACGGCGGCGCCATCGCGATGGGCCACCCGCTGGGTGCGACCGGCGCGATGATCCTCGGCACCGTCGTCGACGAGCTCGAGCGCAGCGGCGGCCGTTACGGCCTCGTCACCCTGTGCATCGGTGGCGGCATGGGCGTCGCGACCATCATCGAACGCGTCTGATCGCGCTTCACCCTTCCACGACTGCATCTCATAAAGGACATTCGAAACACATGAGCGACAACATGATTGCCTGGGACAAAGACGCCGACGGGGTCGTCGTCCTGACCATGGACGACCCGAACCAGGGCGCGAACACCATGAACGACCTGTTCATGACGTCGATCGCGGCGACGGTCGATCGCCTCGAGGCCGAGAAGGACGACATCACCGGTGTCGTGCTCACCTCGGCGAAGAAGACCTTCTTCGCCGGTGGCGACCTCAAGGACATGACCAGTGACCGCGGCGAACGCGACAAGGTCGAGATCGCCACCGAGATCACCAAGCGCACCAACGACATGAAGAAGAACCTCCGTCGTCTGGAGACCTTCGGTAAGCCGGTCGTGTCGGCCATCAACGGCGCCGCTCTCGGCGGTGGCCTCGAGCTCACCCTCGCGACGCAGCACCGCATCGCGGCCGACGTCAAGGGTGCCTCGCTCGGCCTGCCCGAGGTCACGCTCGGTCTGCTGCCCGGTGGCGGCGGCGTCGCGCGCACCGTGCGACTGCTCGGCATCCAGAACGCCCTGATGGGTGTCCTGCTGCAGGGACCCCGGCTGCGTCCGGAGAAGGCCAAGGAGATCGGCCTGATCCACGAGGTCGTCGGCAGCGTCGAGGAACTCCTGCCCGCCGCGAAGGCATGGCTCAAGGCCAACCCCGAGGCCGTGCAGCCGTGGGACGTCAAGGGCTTCAAGATCCCCGGTGGATCGCCCACGAGCCCGTCGGTCGCGCAGTTCCTGCCCGCGATGCCTGCCATCCTGCGTCGTCAGCTCAAGGGCGCCCCGATGCCCGCACCGCGTGCGATCCTCTCGGCCGCGGTCGAGGGCGCGTTGGTCGACATCGACACCGCCACCGAGATCGAGACCCGCTACTTCGTGTCGCTGGTGACCGGCCAGGTCGCGCAGAACATGATCAAGGCGTTCTTCTTCGACCTCAACCACATCAACGGCGGCGGCTCGCGTCCCGACGGTTACGACAAGTGGACCGCCTCGAAGGTCGGCGTCATCGGCGCGGGCATGATGGGCGCGGCCATCGCGTACGTCTCGGCCAAGGCCGGCATCGACGTCGTGATCAAGGACATCGATCTCGATGCGGCCAAGCGCGGCAAGGCCTACTCGGAGAAGCTGGAGGAGAAGGCACTCTCGCGTGGGAAGACCACGCAGGAGAAGTCCGACGCGCTGCTCGCCCGCATCCACCCGACCGTCGACGCGGCGGATTTCAAGGGTGTCGACCTCGTGATCGAGGCCGCCTTCGAGTCGGTGGACGTCAAGCACAAGGTGTTCCAGGAGATCGAGGACATCGTCGAGCCCGACGCCGTGCTCGGGTCGAACACCTCGACGCTGCCGATCACCATCCTCGCCGAGGGCGTCAAGCGCTCCGAGGACTTCATCGGCATCCACTTCTTCTCGCCCGTCGACAAGATGCCGCTGGTGGAGATCATCAAGGGCGCGAAGACCTCGGATGCGGTGCTGGCCAAGGTCATCGACTACACCCTCGCGATCAAGAAGACCCCGATCGTCGTCAACGACAGCCGTGGCTTCTTCACCTCGCGCGTCATCGGCACGTTCATCAACGAGGCCATCGCGGCCGTCGGTGAGGGTGTCGAGCCGCAGATCATCGAGCAGGCCGGCCAGCAGGCCGGATACCCCGCAGCGCCGCTGCAGCTCTCGGACGAGCTCAAGCTCGGTCTCATGCAGAAGATCCGCAAGGAGACGCAGGAGGGTGCGAAGGCCGACGGCAAGGAGTTCCCCGAGCACGGCTCCTACGAGGTCATCGACCGTCTGCTCGAGCAGGGCCGCGACGGCAAGACCGCGGGCAAGGGCTTCTACGACTACGACGAGAACGGCAAGCGCACCGGCCTGTGGCCGGGCCTGCGTGACGAGTTCAAGTCGGGCAGCAAGGAGGTCCCGTTCCAGGACCTGATCGACCGGATGCTGTTCGCCGAGTCGCTCGAGACCGTGAAGTGTTTCGACGAGGGCGTGCTGGAGTCGATCCCCGACGCCAACATCGGCTCGATCTTCGGCATCGGCTTCCCGGCGTGGACCGGTGGCGTCATCCAGTACATCAACCAGTACCCGGGTGGACTGCAGGGCTTCGTCGATCGCGCGAACGACCTGGCGTCGAAATACGGCAAGCACTTCGAGCCGCCGCAGTCGCTGGTCGACAAGGCAGCCAAGGGCGAGAAGTACTGATCTGACCTGACGTCAGATGCTCGACGAGCGGCCCGGTTCCTCACGAGGAGCCGGGCCGCTGTCGTGTGCTGACCGGGCGGAAAGGCCACCGCGGTGCTGACTGGGTGGAACGGGCCATCGAGTGTGCTTGTCGCGGCGGGTGAGATGCCCTCGGGACGGCGCACACTCGATGCGGCGTTTCCGCCCTGTCGGCGGCTTGTGTCTCGTTTTGCTGAGTTCTCGAGCCGCTGACGGTGCGGAAGCCCGTCGTCGAGTGTGCGTTGTTTGGATGTCAGGTCACGGTGCGATGTCAGCACACTCGACGGCGGTTTCCACACAGTCAGCTGTGGTTTGCGTGTGCTGACTGGGTGGAAAGGACCATCGAGTGTGCTGGGTGCGACGGGCGAGGTGTGTTCGGGACTGCGCACACTCGATGCGGCGTTTCCGCCCTGTCGGCGGCTTGTGATGTCTGTGTCTCGGGTTCTCGAGCCGCTGACGGTGCGGAAGCCCGTCGTCGAGTGTGCGTTGTTTGTCTGTCAGGTCACGGTGCGATGTCAGCACACTCGACGGCGGTTTCCACACAGTCAGCATTGCGGTCGCCGGCACAGTCGACGGCGATTTCCACACAGTCAGCACAACAGCAGTCGCGAAGTACCCGCCGAGACTGACGCCGCGGGCTTTCCTTTCGACGCGGGGTCAGCAATAGTGACATTCATGAATGGCAACGTTGCACAGTCCGGGCCCGACCACGAAGTCGTGATCGTGGGTGGTGGATTCTCCGGCATCGGCGCGGCCATCATCCTCGCCCGCGCCGGTTTCGACGACTACCTGCTGGTCGAGGACGGCGACGGACTGGGCGGCGCGTGGTTCTGGAACACCTACCCCGGTGTCGGGGTGGACATCCCGTCGTTCAGCTACCAGTTCTCCTTCGAGCAGATCTCCGACTGGTCGCGGGTCTACGCGCCCGGCGAGGAACTCAAGCAGTACGCCGACCACTGCGTCCGCAAGTACGGCGTCGACTCACACACCCGGCTCAACACGCGGATCGTCGGCGCGGTGTTCGACGACGAGACCGACATCTGGACCCTGACCACGGCCACCGGCGACACCATCTCCGCACGCCATGTCGTGGGCGCGACCGGCGTGCTGACCCAGCCGAAGCCGCCCGCCATCGACGGACTCGACGACTTCGCCGGCACCGTGATGCACACCGCGCGGTGGGACCACGACGTCGACCTCGCGGGCAAGCGCGTGGCGATCGTCGGCACCGGTGCGTCGGCGGTGCAGGTCATACCCTCCATCGCGCCCGAGGTCGAGCACCTGACGGTCTTCCAGCGCACCGCGATCTGGTGTCTACCCAAACCCGATGCGATCCTGCCCGGGCCGGCGCGTCTGGCCCTGCGGCGGATCCCGGGACTCAAACGCGTCGCGCGCACGGTGAGCCAGGCGTTCGTCGAGCTGAACTTCCCGACACCGGCGCACTTCAACGGCATCGTGCCGATCGCGACGGTGGGGGAGCGGATGGGGCGTAGACACCTGAACAACCAGGTCACCGATCCGGAGACCCGGGCCAAGCTGACACCGCACTACTCACTCGGCTGCAAGCGCCCCAGCTTCTCCAACGCCTATCTGCGTGCGTTCAACCGCGACAACGTGACCCTGGAGACCTCGGGCATCGAGTCGGTGACCCCGACCGGGATCCGGACCGTCGACGGCACCGAACACGACGTCGACATCCTGATCCTCGCCACCGGGTTCAAGGTGTTCGAGCACGGGAACATGCCGCCGTTCCCGGTGCAGGGATCGGGTGGTCGGGACCTCGAGACGTGGTGGGACGAGAACCGCTTCCAGGCGTTCCAGGGGGTGTCGGTGCCGGGCATCCCCAACTTCTTCACCATCCTCGGCCCCTACGGCTTCAACGGCTCGTCGTACTTCAACCTCATCGAGACCCAGTCGAACCACATCGTCCGGGTGCTGCGGCACGCACGCGGACAGGCGGCGACGCGGGTGGAGGTGACCGAGAAGGCCAACGCGGAGTATTTCGAGTCGGTGCTGGGCAGGCGGAAGAACCAAGTGTTCTTCCAGGGCGGCTGCGGCAACGCCAACAGCTACTACTTCGACGTGCACGGCGACGTCCCGTTCCGCCCGTCGCCCACGCTCGAGACGATGTGGGCGAGCCGTCGTTTCGATCTCGACGCGTACTCCTACGGAGCGGCCGCGGTACCGCAGAACTGACACACGTTCTAGTCTGTCGGTGTGGACGTGACATTCGAGGGCACCGCGCGGGAACTGACCACCGACTACGGCGTGCTGCGCTATCACGAGGCCGGCGAGGGGCCGCCGCTGATCCTGCTGCACGGGTCCGGCCCCGGCGTCACCGGCTGGCGCAACTTCCGCGGCAACCTCGGCACCTTCGCCGACCATCACCACTGCTACGTCCTGGAGTTCCCCGGGTTCGGGGTGAGCGACGCCTGGGGCGGGATGCCGGTGCTCGACGCAGGGAAGTCGGTCAACGTCTTCATGAAGGCGCTCGGGATCGAATCGGCCGCGTTCATCGGCAACTCGATGGGCGGTGTCGTCGGGGTCAACCTCGCCATCCGCAAGCCGGCGCTGGTGTCGAAGCTGGTGACCATCGGCGGCGTCGGCGCCAACCTGTTCAGTCCGCAGCCCACCGAGGGCCTGCAGCTCCTGCAGGAGTTCGCCGATGCGCCGGATGAGGACAAGCTGGTGCGCTGGCTGCGCGGCATGGTGTTCGACAAGTCGCTGGTGACCGACGAGCTGATCGCCGAGCGGTGGGAGGCGGCCAACAACCCCGACGCCCTCGAGACCGGCCGATCGATGTACGGCTCGGCGGCCTTCGAGATGCAGCAGCAGTTCATGGCCTCGTCCGACACCCCGCCGTACTGGTCGATGCTGCACAAGGTCGCCTGTCCCACGCTGCTCACCTGGGGTCGTGACGACCGCGTCAGCCCGCCGGACATGGCGTTGCTGCCGATGCGGACCATCCCCGACGCCGAACTGCACGTGTTCCCTCGCTGCGGGCACTGGGTCATGATCGAGGCGAAGGCCGCGTTCGAGAGCGCGGTGTTGGCGTTCCTGGGTCGCTGACCAGCGGCGACTTTACCTTCTCTTTGCCATTGCTACTCTGGACGCGTGTCCGGGGGGAACAAAGAAATCGACCTTGTCGATCAATGGGATCAACTGTCCGCTGCACTGGGCGCCCGCTTCACCGACGGCGCCGTCTACAGCGCCGCGGTGGCCGAGATGCGTTCGGTGACACCGACGCTGGTGTCGGTGCACGACCGGGGAGAGCTGCGTGCGATGGCGGCGCTCGCGAGCCGCCGCGTGGGTCCGGTGTCGATCGCGAAACTCATGAGCCACGGACTGGGGCAGGGTGGTGACGCCCTCACGACCGACGCGTCGGCGGCCCGAGAACTCGCGGACCGGCTGGCCGAGCGCCGCCAGATCCTGCACCTCGACCAACTCGCCGCCGACAGCGACCTGCTCGGTGCACTGCGCGACGACCCCCGCTGGCGCGTGCACGCGAGGGTCGTCAGCGAGATCCCCGTACTGGCGTTGCAGCCGGGGTGGACCGCCCGCGACGTCCGCAGCAAACGCACGCTGAGCCAGCTGCGGTCGGTGCGCACGAAATACGAGACCGCCGGTGACGATGTCCGGTTCGAGCTCCTTCAGACGGTGGCCGACCTGGACCGCCGGTGGGAGGTCATGGTCGGGGTGGCGTCGAAACGGGCCGAGTCGCGACCGAAGTGGGATCAGTGGCTCGAGGGCGAGCGCGGCACGCTGGTGCGTGCGGTACTCGCCGGGGAGGCGCGCGCCGGTCGGATGCGGGTGCTCGGGGTGACCGTCGGTGGCGTCTGGGTCGGTCACGACATCGCCGTGAAGTGCGGCACCACCTGGGCCCGCTACCTCACCCACTTCGACCCCGACCACGCCCGACTACAGCCCGGCCACCAGCTGATGGTCTGGATCGTCGATCACCACGACGAGCTCGGTGTGGATCGGATCCATCACGGCCGGGGGGTCACACCGGTGAAGAAGGCGTGGTCGAACGGCGAACTGATGGATGCGTTCGACGTCTGGGCCGTGCCCGACACGATCCCGGCCGCGGGCATCGTGCTGCCCGTCATCACCGGGATCACCATCGGACGGATCCGCGCGGTTACCGCGCTGAAGCGGGTCGCCCGCCGCGTACTGCGACGCTGAGCGGTTACTCGCCGGGACCGGCGTCGACGACCTGCAGGGCCACGTCGGCCAGCTTGGTGTTGGAGTCCTGGGACAGCCGCGCGAGCAGTCGGAACGCCTCGTCGGAGCTGAGGGTGTAACGCTCCATCAGCATGCCCTTGGCTTGACCGATGATGTCGCGGTTGGTCAGAGCGGCACGGATCTGTTCCTTCTCCCGCACCGCGGAGAAGGCGATCGCGGCGTGTGCGGCGAACAGGCTGCCGATCGACCGGGAGTCGTCGTCGTAGGCGTCGACCTGCGTGGAGTGCAGGTTCAGTGCGCCGAAGTTGTCGCCCTCCACGTAGAGGCAGAAGCACAGCATCGACCGGATCCCCAGGTCGGCCGCAGCCCGGGAGAACGAGGGCCACCGGTCCTCGGACCGCATGTCGCTGATCCAGACCGTGTCGGAGTCGAGTGCGGACCGGATGCACGGGCCCTCGCGGAGCTCGGCCTGCAGCCGGTCGGACTCGCGGGCGAGGTCGCCGATGAGCACCGGACTCTCCACGGTCGCATCGCCGGTGACCAGCGTGATGCTGGCGTACTCGGCGCCGGGGATGGACTCGACGGCCGAGATGCTGATGGCACGCAGGATGGTCTCGGTGTCCTTGCTCTCCGACCGGAGGCGACGGGCGATGTCGGCCATCTGGGCGGGCAGGGCTGCGATCGGCGTGACGTCGACCGCGCGCGGCGTCTGCGCCAGGACACCGGCGTCGACGATCTCACCGTTGGATTCGGCGATGGTCTCCATGATCGTTCCCCCTGCGGTCTTTTCCGCGACTTCCTGACTCAACTGGTCCATCTCATCTACTGTTCGTTCCAGGCACACGGCCATTGCTCGGCGACGACTCCGCTCCCGACGAAGCCAGTGGTGAGAGTGTAGCCAGCGTGCCGGGCCGGTGGCCGGGTGATCGGATAATGACCGTTCTGCCGACACGAGTCGACCCCGAGCCAACGCGGGCCGACCGTCTGACCTGCATTGTTCGCCGGCCAGCGGCTGTGACACCGAGGTGACCCCCATGCCGAACACCATCGCAGGTTCGTGGCGTGGGTCGGTCCGCGCGTTCGTGGCCGTCGGCGCGGTGGTGATCGCCACCGCGGTCGCCGTTCCGGCGGTGTCCGCCGATCCCCTGTGGCCCGGCGGCCCCGACATCCCGGGCGTTTCCGTCCCGGGTTCGCCGTCGACCCCGCCCCCGCTCGCACGCGCCAACTTCTCGGTCCCGACGTTCACGCCCGCCGACGGTGCGACCGTGGGGATCGCCCAGCCGATCATCCTGACCTTCGACGACGCGATCGACGACCGGGACGCCGCGCAACGCGCCATCCGGGTGACCACCCGTCCGGCCGTGGCGGGTCATCTGTACTGGGCAGGCAACAAGCAGGTGCGATGGAAGCCCGACAGCGGACTGTGGCCCGCGCACACCCGGGTGACCGTCGAGGCCGGGAAGACGAAGTCCGCGTTCACGATCGGTGACGCATGGGTCGCGACGGCCGACGACAACACCCACACCGTGACCGTGACCGTGAACGGTGCGATGGTCAGGACGATGCCGACGTCGATGGGCAGCAACGTCCATCCCACCCCCAACGGCACCTACACCGTCGGCGAGCGTTTCCGGGACATGTTCATGGACAGCTCGACCTACGGCGTGCCGGTCGACTCCCCGGAGGGCTACCGGACCTACGTCGAGTACGCGACCCGGATCTCCGCGGGCGGCATCTTCGTGCACGCCGCGCCGTGGTCGGTGGCGCAGCAGGGCCGGTCGAACACCAGCCACGGATGCCTGAACGTCAGCATGGATGACGGGAAGTGGTTCTACGACAACGCGCCGACGGGTGCGCCGGTCATCGTGCGCAACACCGTCGGCGGTCGGGTCGACCCCGGCGACGGGCTCACCGACTTCAGCGCGAACTGACGACCGCGTCCCCGTGGGGTCGGTGAGCCGCTGGTCTCACCAGATGTGGACGCGCTGGGACTCCTCGAGGTAGAGCGCGTCACCGGGGGAGACCTCGAACGCGTCGTAGAAGGCGTCGATGTTGCGGATGACGCCGTTGCATCGGAACTCCGGCGGGGAGTGCGGGTCGATGGACAGCCGTCGGATGGCCTCGGCCTCGCGGGTCTTGGTGCGCCACACCTGGGCCCATCCGAAGAACACCCGCTGCAGGCCGGTCAGGCCGTCGATCACCGGCGGCTCGGAGTCCTCGGTGGCGATCCGGTAGGCGGCCAACGAGATCGACAGGCCGCCGAGGTCGCCGATGTTCTCACCGATGGTGAATTCGCCGTTGACCGTGTACTTCTCGTCCAGACCCTTGGGTGTGAAGGTGCTGTACTGCTCGATCAGGGCCCGGGTCCGCTTGCCGAACTCGGTGCGATCGGAGTCGGTCCACCAGTCGACGAGGTTGCCGTCACCGTCGTACTTGGCGCCCTGGTCGTCGAAGCCGTGACCGATCTCGTGGCCGATCACCGCACCGATGCCGCCGTAGTTGGCGGCGTCGTCGGCGTCCGGGTCGAAGAACGGCGGCTGCAGGATCGCGGCCGGGAAGACGATCTCGTTCATACCGGGGTTGTAGTAGGCGTTGACCGTCTGCGGCGTCATGAACCACTCGTCGTGATCGACCGGCCCACCGATCTTCGCCAGCTCCCGATCCTGCTCGAAGGCGTTGGCACGCGCGACGTTCCCGACCAGGTCGGCGCGGTCGATCTCGAGGCCGTCGTAGTCGCGCCAGGTCTCGGGGTAACCGATCTTCGGGGTGAACTTGCCCAGCTTGGTCAGGGCCCGCTCCCGTGTCTCGGGGCTCATCCAGTCCAGGTCGGAGATGTTGCGGCGGTACGCCTCGACGAGATTGGCGATCAGTTCGTCCATCCGCGCCTTGGCGGCCGGCGGGAAGTGCTTGTCCACGTACAGCTTGCCGACCGCGAATCCCAGTCCGCCCTCGACGAGGCCGACACCGCGCTTCCAGCGTTCCCGCATCGCGGGGGTCCCCGACAGGTTCCGGCCGTAGAAGTCGAAGTTCTCCTCGACGACGTCGCCGGACAGGTACGGCGCAGCCGAATGCAGCAGTCGCCACTGCGCCCAGACGATCCACTCGGCCAGGTCGCGCTCGGCGAACAGCGCGCCCACCCCGGAGACGAACGACGGCTGTCCGACCACGATCTCGGCGAACGCGGCATCATCGGCACCGAGTCCGCGCAGCCACGCGGCGATGTCGAAACCCCCTGCCTCGGAGGTCACCTCGGCCAGGGTGCGCAGGTTGTAGGACTTCTCGGCGTCGCGTCGACGGACCACGTCCCAGTGGTGTCCGGCGATCGCGGTCTCCAGGGCCATGACGGTCTGCGCGCGTCGCTCGGCGTCGTCGAATCCAGCCAGTGCGAACATCTTCCGGACGTGCTCGACGTACTGCTCGCGGGTCTGCGCGTGCTTCTCGTCGTGGTAGTACGACTCGTCGGGCAGTCCGATGCCCGACTGCGTCAGGTGCACGACGTAGCGGTCAGATTTCTTGGAGTCGGTGTCGACGTAGAAGCCGATCGCGCCACCGGTGCCGGTGCGCTGGAGTCCGCCGATGACGCCGGCCAGGTCGCTGACCGAGTCGACCGCGGCGATGCGGTCGAGGTCGGCGCGGATCGGGTCGGTGCCCAGGGCGTCGGCACGCTCGGAGTCCATGAAGCTGGCGTAGAGGTCACCGATCCGCGCGGCGTCGGTGCCCGGGGCCGCGTCGGACTCGGCGCACTCGACGACCAGATCGCGCACGTTCTCCTCGGCGGCGTCGCGCAGTGCGAGGAACGATCCGTCCAGCGGACGATCGTCGGGGATGGCGTGGTCGCGGATCCAGACGCCGTTCACGTGCTCGAACAGGTCGTCCTGGGCGCGCACCGATTCGTCGACCCACTCGAGGTCGATGCCCGAGGGCGGTGTGGAACCGGAGGCGTTGGCAGTGTCAGTCGCTGAGGTCACCCGACCATCCTGGCACCGGTTTCGCGATCCGTCAGGTGCCGGTCACCTGATCGGTGAGCCCACGGTGCATCTCCCAGACCATGATCTCCGCGGCCGAGGTGGCGGTGACCGACGCCGCACCGTGGTCGGTGAACCGGACCGTGTCGCCGGACGCGAGGGATGTCCCGTCGTCGAGCCGGACCTCCCCGGCGACCACGAACAGGTGCACGAACCGTGCGACGGGCAGCGCCACCGTGGCGCCCACCGCCGGCCGTCCGACGTGCAGGGAGGCATCGCGGTTGCCGATGCCGATCGCGGCGCCGCGTCCCGGATCGCCCGAGGCCACGAGGACCAGTTCCCCTGCGTCGAGCGCGGCGGTCACGTCGTGCTGCTGGTAGCTCGGCTCGCCGCCAGGACGATCGGGGATCACCCAGCTCTGCACGAGGTGCGCGGGCGCCGTTCCCGCGGCCGGTGCATCGGACCAGGTGTCGTTGCGCTCGGTGTGCTCGGTGCCCGAGCCGGCGCTCATCCGCTGCACGAGACCCCGATGAAGGAGGCCGGAGTGTCCGTCGGAGTCCGAGTGCACCATCGTCCCCGACACCACCCACGTCAGCACCTCCATGTCGCGGTGCCGGTGGGTGTCGAAACCCGCGCCGGGCGCGACGACGTCCTCGTTGAACGCGAGCAGCACGCCGTGATGGGTGTTGTCGGGGTCGTAGTGGTCGCCGAAGGAGAAGCCATGGCGCGACTCGAGCCAGTCCGTGGAGGTCCGGGCGCGCTCGTCCGAGCGGATGACCAGGCGCGACGATGCGGTGTCCACGTGTCTCAGGCCAGCGCGAGGAAGAGCTTCTCCAACTCCGCCTCGGTCAGCGGTTCGGAGTTGTCGGCCGCGTCGCCGGTGATGCACTCCCGCAGGCCGGTGGCCACGATCTTGAAGCCGGCCTTGTCCAATGCCCGCGAGACCGCGGCGAGCTGGGTCACCACGTCCTTGCAGTTGCGGCCGTTCTCGATCATCGAGATGACGCCCGCGAGTTGGCCGTGCGCCCGGCGGAGGCGGTTGAGTACGAGTGCCTGGGTTTCGTCGTCACCGGTCATCAGCAGGTTCCTTCCATGTGGTCCCTCTCAGGGTAGTACCCCTGGGGGCATGTGATCAGGGTGCCAGGTCGGCGATCGCGGCCGCGAGCAGCGTGCCCGCACGCTCGGCGACCGACCGCAGACCGCCCTCACCGGTGGCGGTCACCATCATTTCCGGGTTCATCGCCTCCACGATGACGGTCCGCCCCGACTCGTCGGCGGGGTCGGTGCGGACGACGACGTTGCACGGCAGCAACAAACCGACCTGCGCCATCACCTCGAGGGCCTCATGGGCCAGGGCCGGGTTGCACGCCCCGAGGATCAGATACGGCGGCATGTCGACGTCGAGCTTGCGTTTCATCGTGGCGGCGACATCGATCTCGGTGAGGATCCCGAAACCGTGCACGGCGAGCGCCGCGGTGGTGCGCGCGACGGCGGTCTCGACATCGGTGTCGGTGATGGTGGTGCTCAGAGCGATGGTGGTCATGTCTTCTCCATGGTCGGGGCGAACGGTTCCGGTCTGGCCGGTGTGTCAATGGGCGAAGCGGATGTCGGGCAGGACGCGCCGCAGCCAGGACGGCGACCACCAGGCCGCGCGTCCGGTGAGGCGTAGCAGCACGGGAAGCAGCATCAGTCGAACCAATGTCGCGTCCAGCAGGACCGCGACACCGAGGACGATGCCCATCTCTTTGGGTGGCAACGGATCCGACAGCGCAAAGGTGAGGAACACCGCGACCATGACGGCTGCGGCCGCGAGGATCACGCGACCGGAGTGCGCCAGGCCATCGACCTGCGCCTGCACCGGATCGCCGGTTCGTTCGAAGTGCTCCTTGGCGGTGGCCAGCAGGAACACGGTGTAATCCATGGCGATGGCGAAGATCATCGCGAAGAAGAACACCGGTCCCCACCCGTCGAGGAAGCCCTGCGGTGTGAAACCCAGCAGCCCCGATCCGTGGCCGTCCTGGAAGATCAGTCGAGCGACGCCGAACGCGGCCCCGGTGGACAGCAGACTCACCACCGTGCCCAGCACCGCGATCAGCGGGGCCTGGAGAGCGACGAGCAGCAACACGAAGCCGAGCAGCAGGATGATCCCGACCACCATCGGGAGGTTGTCGTCGAGGGCGGTCTGCAGATCGAGGTTCTCCGCGGCGGCCCCTCCGACGAGGGCGTCGGCCGGAAGGCGCTCACGCAGACCGTCGAGGATCGACCCCATCCGCGGGCTCGACGGGTCGACCGCCGGTATGGCTTCCAGGAAGACGTATCCGGAACCGTCGCTCGCCGCCTGCGGAGGCGTCACCGACGCGATGCCCGTGCCGTGGGCCGCGACGACCGTGGCGGCGACGTCGGCTGCAGGGGTGACGATCTGCAGTGCTCCGGGAGCCCCGGGGCCGAACTCCTGTGCGACCACCGAATAGCCCTGGCGGACCGCAGCGTCTTCCGGAACCACCGAGATCGACGGCATCGCCACCGTCAGCCCGACCACCGGTATCGAGAGTGCGACGAGGATGCCGAGAGCGGCCAGGCCGAACGGCCACGGGTGGCGGTGCATCAGCATTCCCCACCGGGTGAACGCAGGAGAGCGCAGTTCCCGGTCGCGCGCCCACGGCAACGACCCCGCATCGACACGACTGCCGAGGCCGCCGAGCGCAGCGGGGAGCAGGGTCATCGTCGCCAGCAGCACGAAGCCGACCGCGAGCATGATCCCGACCGCCATGGTCCGCACAGCAGGTGCCGGCACCAACAGGACCGCCGACAAACTGACCAGCACGGTCAGGCCCGACAGGACCACCGCTTTGCCCGCGGTGTCCATGGTCTCGCGCACCGCGGTGCGTGGATCGGTTCTGCCGGTCGCGTCCCGGAACCGCGACACGATGAACAGCGCGTAGTCGATTCCCAGGGCGAGAGCGAACATCATCGCGAAGTTCATGGCCCACACCGAGATCGGTGTGACCTCGTTGAGCAGGACCAGTCCACCCGCGGATGCGACGAGGCCGGCGATCGTGAGCAACAGGGGCAGACCGGCCGCGACCAGCGATCCGAACGCCAGGACCATGATGGCCAGCGTCACCGGCCACGAGAACAGTTCGGCGGTGATCATCGCATCGTGGTTGGCGGTGTTGAAGTCCGACCAGAGGGCGGACGCGCCGGTCGGGTACACCTCGACGCCGTCCCTCGACAATGCCGAGAGCGCAGCCTTGTGGTCGTCGACGGCCGAGACCATCGCGTCGGTGTCGGCCGCGGCGCCGGCGATCACGATCGCGGTATGCCGGTCGGGGCTGATGCTCTGGCCCGGTTGCGGCGCGATGACCTCGCCGAAGCGGGGGTCGCCGCGCAGGACGTCGCCGATGCCGTCGACGGCTCGGAGCATGGCGGGGTCGCCGAAGACGGCGGTGTCGGAGTGGACGACCACCTGAACCGCAGCCGATGAGTTCCCACCGAGATGTGACCGGGCGAGCTCCCGCACCTGCACCGACTCCGAACCATTGGCCTGCCACCCGGCTCCGGCCAACGACGAGAACACCGACGGTGCCAACGATCCCAATCCGATGAGCAGCAGCACCCACACCGTGAACACCACGCGGCGGTGATCGGACATGGTGATCCCGAGTCGTCCCAGCGGACCTGCCGGTCGTGAGGCGTCGCGGGGCTCGACCTCGGACGGAGGGGCATCTCGAATGGTCATCTCGCGTCTCCTTCAATACGGGTGGGGGTATATGGAACGGCCGAAAAAGGCGGCGGTCCGAGACCGCCGCGCTGGAAAAAACATACCCCCGGGGGTACCAGGGAAGAATGACCGATCACTACATCTGGTGTCAAGCGCGTGCACCGCCCATACGTGCATTCGCCCTGGTTATGCGTTCGTGACGGGACTGTAAGCGAATCGGGAACACCAACGGTGTCATTCGTGATGTGACCAGAGTGAAATGAGGGACGTGAATGTGGCAGTGTCCGGTCGCGCGCGTATCGCCGCGGCCTCAGTGGTCAGTGGTGTTCTCGTGCTGGCGTCGTGCGGGGTGTTCACCGACGCTCCCAAGACCGAGTCGGCGCGCATGCTCGACACGTTCGCCGCCGCTCTCGGCGCGCAGGACGCCTCGCGAGCGGCGCAGCTGACGTCGGCGCCGGGTCAGGCCGCCGAGCAGATCGGCGCGACCCTGTCCGGGATGCATGCCGCGACGGTGTCGGTGAAGGTCACCGACCCGGTGGAGTACTCCGACCACACGGCGACCTACAACCTGACCACGCGGTACGACCTGGGCAAGGACCGCGAGTACACGACCCAGACGTCGGGGACCGCGCGGAAGCTGACGTCCGGATGGCGTGTCCAGTGGGAGCCGACCCTGCTGGCCTCGGGGATGCAGGCCGGTGGTCATCTGGCCGCGGTCCGCACCGACGCCACCCCCGCCCCGGC
Organism: Williamsia maris; assembly: GCF_024171815.1. Lineage (GTDB taxonomy): Bacteria > Actinomycetota > Actinomycetes > Mycobacteriales > Mycobacteriaceae > Williamsia_A > Williamsia_A maris. The sequence continues at coordinate 848,249 of NZ_JAMTCJ010000002.1, forward strand.
GGTCCGCGACGGCGCCAACCGCCCCTGGATGGCGCTGCAGCCCGTCAACGACATCGTCATCGACCCGTCGACGACGCGTGATCTCCCGCGCACGACAAGTGATCTCGCCCGGGTCATCGCCCCGATCGCACCGCTGATCACCTCCCGGGTGATCTCCGACCGGCTCGCGGCCGCCCCGGGCAAGCCGGTGACCGTCGTGTCACTGCGCGACTCGGACATGACCGTGCTGGCGGGCGACCCGGATCGCGTCGCCGGTGTCGACGTCGACAAGACCTCGGCCCTGCTCGTCACCGACCGACGCATCACCTCGCCGCTGACGGCGGGGACGACGAACTACTGGCAGGCCATCCGCGACGCGACGGCGGGGTGGGCGGTACAGATGGTCGCCCCGAACGGCGCGACCAACCGGCTCGCCGGTGCGCAGGGGCCGGCCTCACCCGACGTGCGCACGACGCTGAACTCGGGAATCCAGCTTTCCCTGGTCGATTCGGTGGTCGAGGTGGCCCAGCCGGCCACGATGATGGTGCTCGACGCACGGTCGGGAGCCATCCTCGCCGCTGCGGCCAACGACGCGGCGACCTCCGCCGGGATGTCGCTGACCACGTCGACGACGCCGGGCACCACGCTCGATCCGGTCATCGCGGCCATCGATTCCGCCGCCGGCGGCGACCGCGGTGCGGCCGAGGAGCAGCTGCACCGCCTCGGACTCGGCGTCGGCTACAAGATCCCCGGGGTCTCGATGCCGTTGTCGGACAACGACACGACGGCCTCGGTGAGCGCCGCGTCCTACAACCCGAGCTCGCTGACCGTGTCACCGGTGTCGATGGGTGCGCTGGGCGTCGCGGTCGCCAGGATGAGTTCGGTGGCGCCGACCTTCGTTCGCGGGGTCACCACGACCGTCACCGGTGGCGACCTCGGGCCGGTCGACGCGAAGGTGGCCTCGGCCATCGCCGCGGCGATGCGCAAGACGGCGACGAGCGGCGATGCCAGCGACCTGACCGGGGCGCCGGGCCTGCGCGCGCTGGTCGGGACGAACGGACCCCAGGGGCCGGGCTGGTTTGTCGGGATCGACGGCGGCAAGGTCCTCGTGGTCCATTGCGCCGGTGAGCGTTCGGGTACCGCCGCCCTGCAGGTCGTCCAGAAGTATCTGCGCGTCCGCTGACTCCCGGGTCGTGCCCGGACACACGAGGACGACATCATGGGGGCATGCGTAGGTTCTCGAGGGTCCTTGCCACGGTGATCGGTGTCGTGCTGGTGCTGTACGTCGTCGTCGGTCAGCTCCTCGCGCTGACACCGGTGCCGTGGATGTCGTGGACGTTGAACGCGGGCTTCCTGCAGTCTCTGTGGCTGGCGGTCGGCCTCCTGCGCGACAACCTCGGCATCTACAACGTGCTCGTCGCGCTCGTGTCGGTCGCACTGATCTTCCGGACGGTTCGTCCGCGGCGATGGCGTCCGTCGGGGCTGAGCCGTCGGCGCACCATCGCAGCGGGGTTCGCGACCTTCGGTGTCGTCGCCTCCCTGGTCACCGCAGTCGTCATCAGCGTCGGTGTCGCCAACGGTGGTGCGGGGTTCGCGTTCTTCACCCCGCCCGGCCCGGGCGGCGATCTCGGCGCCAAGGCCGACCGTCGCGTCGTCGTCGGCAGCCCCGACGGCACTCCGATCCACGCCGATCTGTACGAGCCGACATCCCCGGGTCCGCATCCGGTGGTGGTCTTCGCGCATGGCGGGGGTTTCGTCGCCGGTGCGCCCGGCCCGACCCCGTACAACCGCTACCTGGCCGACCACGGGTACGCCGTGCTCGACGTGGACTACCGACTCGCCTCGGACACCGTGCACAACTGGGACACGCAGGTCGGCGACGTGGGGTGCGCGCTGACCTGGGTGACGCGCAACAGCGCGGCCGCCGGTCTCGACACCAGCCGGGTGGTGACGTTCGGTGAGTCGTCAGGCGGCAACCTGGCGATCAACGCCGCGTACATGACCGCCGCGAAGACCCTGAAGCCGACGTGCGGGACACCGGACGAGCTGCCCAGGATCGTCGCGACCGTCGGCGGCTACCCGGCGGTGGACATCACCGCGGCATACGCGGATTCGGCTCTCGGCAAGGCCACGGGTCGTCAGTTCATCGGGGGATCGCCGGAGACCTATCCGGACCGTTACCGCTTCGTCGACGCCGCGAATCACCTCACGGCGCAGTCGCCGCCGACATTGATCGTCCAGGGCGGCGCCGACCATCTCGTCCTCGCCGCCCCGGTCAAGCGGTTCGCGGACAAGGTGAGGGCTGCCGGGGTCCCCTCCCGCTACATCGAACTGCCCGCACTCGACCACGGCATGGGCGACTCGGCATCCACGGGAACCGCGGGAACCATCACCTTGCGCCATGCGCTACTGGACTGGCTCGGCAGATACACCCGGTGAATCCGTCGGACCGTCGAGGTCGACGATCCGGGTGATGCCCAGGTCGTCCACGAAGTGGTCGTCGTGGCTGACGACGACGAGCGCCCCGCGGAAGTCGGCCAGGGCCTGCGCGAGATGATCGCGGGTCACGATGTCGACGTTGTTCGTGGGCTCGTCCAGGATCAACAGGCGCGGTGCCGGGTCGGCGAGCAGGACCGCCGACAACGCCGCGCGGACACGTTCCCCGCCGGACAGGTCGCGGACCGGTCGGTCGGCGTCATCGGCCCGGAACAGCATGCGCGCCAGCCCGGCCCGTCGCTGCTGCGCGGTCGATGACGGACTCGCGGCGGCGACCAGGTCGTAGGGGGAGGCCTCGGGATCGAGGCCGTCGAGCACCTGCGGGAGACAGCCGACGGACACCTCGGGTGGGGCCGCGAGCACCGCTCGGATCAGCGTCGTCTTGCCCGCGCCGTTACGACCCCGCAGATGGATGCGCTCAGGTCCGACGATCGACAGTTCGATCTCACCCGCGGGCAGTCCGAGCCGTCGCGGAGCCAACACCACCTGGCCGGGATGCACTGCGGTGTCAGGCAGTTCGACCCGCACCTCACGGTCGTCGCGGATCGCCTCGGCCGCCACGCCTGCCTGTGTGCGTGCGTCGTCCAGCCGACGCTGATGGCCGCCCGTCAGCTTGGCCGCCGCCTCCTGAGCGGACCGCTTGCGCTGGTTCATCACGATCTTCGGCTCGCGCTTCTGCTCGTTCATCTTCCGGCCGTACCGCTGCCGCCGTGCGATGACCGTCTGCGAGGCGATCAACTCCCGTTTCTGCTTGGCGGCATCACTTTTCGCGTGTGCGAGGACCTCGCGCGCCCGGTCCTGTTCCGCGGTGACGATGTCGATGAAATCGGAGTAGTTGCCCGTGACGACGCGGATGGTCCCGTCGCGCACCTCGGCGATCGCGTCGGCGTGGTCGAGGAGGTCGCGATCGTGGCTGACCGTCAGCACCTGCCCCGGATGTCGTGCGATGGCGGCCACCACGAGACGTCGCGCCGCGGGATCGAGGTTGTTGGTCGGCTCGTCGAGGACGAGTAGCTGCGGTCCGGCGATGAGCGCGCCGATCAGCGCGATCAGGGTCGACTCCCCGCCGGACAACTCGTCGACCACGCGGGTCAGATCGCCCGGTCCGGTCACGAGGTGTCCGAGGCCGAGCTGATCGAAGAGGGTGACCGCGCGCTCGTCGACATCCCAGTTGCCCTCGGCCAGTTCGTGATCGGCCTCGCCTGTGGACCCCGACTCGATCCGGGCCAGCGCGGCGCGGATCCCCGCGACCCCGATGAGGTCCTCGACACGTCGGTGTCGGTGCATCGAGATGTCCTGCGGTACATACCCGATGGAGGACGGCCGGTCGACGGACCCCGACGTGGGTGTCAGTTCGCCGATGATCAGCCGAACCAGAGTGGACTTGCCGCCACCGTTGGAACCGACGATCCCGACATGGTGGCCGCTCAGCGACACCGACACGTCGTCGAAGATCGCACTGCCGTCGGGGAATCGGAAACCCAGCGCGGACAGGGTGACCGATCGCGTGGACATGAGGGGCAATGCTAGGGAGTCGCCCGGCGCCTCGCGACCGATTTTCTGACCAGTCGCCATCCGATGAGGAACAGGCCCAGGACGATGGTCGCGACGATGACGAAGCTGACCGCGATGCCCTGCCCGAACTGGTCCCGCATCACCATGCCGATGATCAGCGTGGACAGCCAGATCACGACACCCTCGGGGAGGAGTCGCGACGGGCGGAAGTCCGGCTCGGCGAGGTCGCCGGACCGCAGGTGCGAGACGAGGTAGCCGATGGCCCAGCCCAGGGCGGCGCCGACCGCGAACGGCCAGAAGGTGGAGAAGATCCCGCCGACGCTCAACCCGTCGTCGTGGTTGAAGCGACCGATGACGACGAACACGAGGATGGCGATCACGTCGTACGCGCCGGCCTCGACGGCCGGTCGGAGTCGGCGACGGCGCGGGGTGGCAGACGGACGGCTCATGCGCACACGGTAGCCGGTGAGGCCTCCGGTCAGCTCCCGGACTCGGACGGATCCCGGCGATCGCTGATCGGCGGGTCGGTCGCCGACGTGGTGGCCGGGCCGGGCTCGTCGGCGGTGTCGCGGGAGGTGTCGTCGTCCGGGTCGGTGTCGGTGTCGATGTCGGACTCCACGTCGCCGATCGCCTGCCGGAACATGAAGAAGATGACCACCCAGCCGACCAGGGACACCAACAGGTAGCTGACCAGGCGGTAGACCAGCACGGCGGTGACGGCCTCGCCCGCGCCCATGCCGGCCGAGGTGAGGGCCGGGACCAGCACCGCGTCGACCACGCCGAGTCCGCCGGGCAGCAGCGGGAACGCGGTGCCCACGGCCTTGCCCGCGGCGTAGGCGACCGCCAGGCCGGAGATCGACGGCTCGCCGCCGACGGCGTAACAGGCGAAGGCCAGGCAGGCGACGTCGGCGATCCAGTTGAACAGCGACCAGGCGAACGCCTCGCCGGTGTGGCGACCGTTGAGCTGCACCGCACGCAGCTGATCGAGGATCTCGTGCCAGCGCGTGACGCCGTGATCCTGCGGCTTGTCGCGGAAGTGGTTGACCACGTGCAGGAGTCGGGTGCCGAGGCCCTGGATCGACTCGGGGTGTCCGGCCACGTACTGGGCGGCGATGACGAAGGCGATGAAGCCGCTGATCGAGAAGATCACCGAGAACGGGCTGGTCTTCGCGCCGGCGAGCAGTGCGCCGCCCAGTCCGAGGACCGCGAGACCGACACCCATCAGCAGTCCCGACATGACCACCTGCCAGGACGCGACGACCGGGGTGGCCCCCCATTTACGGGTCTGGCGATAGGTGAAGGCGGGTGCGAGCACGTTGCCGCCGGGCATCGTCTGACTGACCGAGTTGGCCGCGAGGACGACCGAGAGCGACTTGAGCTGCTTGACCTTGACGCCGGCCGAGCGCAGCAGGGTGCGCTGCACCTGCGCGAAACTGTCCATCGAGAACCCGGCGGCGACGATGCACGCGAGGACCCACAGCCAGTTCAGGCGGTCCATGCTGTGCCAGGCCTCTTCGAGCTTCGGCCAGACCAGGATCGCCTCGACGGTCAGGATGACGATGACGAGGGCGATGGCCACCCAGCGCAACCACCAGAAACGGCGGCGCCCGGGGGCCGCGGAGGGACCCGATCCTCCGTCGCCGGAATCGATGGGCTCGTCGGCGGCGTCACTGTACTCGGCCGTCATGGACTCACACCCTATCGACCGGCCTGCGCACCCGGGTGCACCGAGCCTGATTTCGGCGGTCTTGTGAGACTGTCCCGCGGGCTAGTGTTGCGAGGTGACAGAGCGTAGATCGGGTATCGCGGCGGCCATCGGCGCTGCGCGGAAACGGTCCGCCGGCGACACCGCCACGGCCGCATCCGACCGCGAGAAGGTCCACCCGTTGGTCCGTGCCGCGGCCGAGTGGTCGTGGCGACTCATCGTCGTCGCGGTCGCGCTGTACCTGCTCGCGATCGTCGCCAACCGGTACGAAGAGGTCATCGTCCCGGTGGCGCTGGCCATCCTCGGCACCGCCTTCCTGATCCCGTTGGTCGACTGGCTCGATCGACACGGGGTCAATCGCGGGGTGGCGGTCGCGTTCGTACTCATCGTCTTCCTCGGCGCGGTGGCCGGGATCCTCACGTTCGTCGTCCAGCAGTTCATCGACGGACTCCCGGATCTGTCGACGCAGGCCACGCAATCGATCAACTCCGTCAAGGACTGGCTGGTCAACGGCCCGCCCGGGTTGAAGCAGGCGCAGATCGACAAGATCGGCGACGACATCATCGCCATGATCCAGCGCAACCAGGACAAGATCACCAGCGGCGCCATCGCGACCGCCGGTGTGGTCACCAAGATCGCGACCGCGGGCGTCCTCCTGCTGTTCCTGATGATCTTCTTCCTCTTCGGCGGCGGGCACGTCTGGGAGTTCACGACGCGACTGGTCCCGTCGGGCAGTCGGCCGAAGGTGTTGGAGGCCGGTCGCGCCGGGTTCGGCACGCTGGTCGGTTATGTCCGCGCGACGGTGGCGGTGGCTCTCGTCGACGCGATCGGCATCGGCACCGGCCTGGCGATCCTCCAGGTACCCCTCGCGCTGCCCCTGGCGTCCCTGGTGTTCATCGGCGCGTTCGTCCCCATCGTCGGAGCGCTGGTCACCGGGTCGCTGGCCGTCCTGGTCGCACTCGTCACGAAGGGCTGGATCGCGGCGGTCATCGCGCTGGCCGTCGTCGTCGCGGTCATGCAGATCGAAAGTCATGTGCTCCAACCATTCCTGCTGGGCCGGTCGGTGCGACTGCACCCGGTGGCGGTGGTCCTGGGCATCGCGGCGGGCATCGTGTCCGCGGGGATCATCGGCGGGTTGCTGGCCGTACCCCTCATCGCCTTCCTCAACACCGCGGTGCGGTCAATGTACTCGCAGACCGCGCAGGCGGCCGAGACCGCCGACAACGAGGTGCAGATGGGCATCTACGCCGCGAAGGCCGACCCGCCCACGTGGGATTCGTCGGACGCGCCGGGCCTCAACGGTCCGCCGGACGCCCCGGACGACGAGAAAGCCGACGGCGAGGGCGTCGACGACTCGGATCCCGACGACGGAGACTCGCCGTCCGACCCACCGACGCGTCCCGACACGATCAGCTGACACCACGGTCATGACAGCCGCCGACCGCTCGCGCCTGCCGAACCGGCTTGCCCGGTTGGCCGATGCAGCGGCCGACGACGCCGTCGCGCCGCTGTGGCGGGCGGCTCAGGCGTTCCGGTTGCTCAGCTACCTCTATGCGCTCGGTTTCCAGATCGCGGTCAACGACGATCTCGAGCACCGCGCACTGGGGGCGACGCTGTTCGCGGTGCTGACCGTGTGGACCGGAGTGTGCACCCTCGCCTACCTCGCCGGCTTCGGTCGACGCCGCTCGTGGGTGATCGCCGAGGTCGTCTTCGTCTGTCTGTTGATGATGGCCACCGTGTTCATCGCCTCCACCGAGTGGCGGGAGGCGAACCAGTCGATCCCGACCACACTGTGGGCGGCCAACGCCGTCATCTCCGCCGCCATCCAGCTCGGCGCGGTCGGTGGCGGGGTGGCCGCGGTGGCGGTGATCGTCTCCAGCACGGTGGCCAAGGGATTCGTCAACGTCGACCTCGGGCGCAACGCGGCCGTGGTCATCCTGCTCGCGGTGGGACTGGTGATCGGCATGGGTGCGGTGACCGCACGGCGTGCGCAGGAACGTCTGGCCGAGGCCGCTCGACTGACGGCCGCCACGGCCGAGCGGGACCGGTTGTCGCGCCACGTGCACGACGGTGTCCTCCAGGTCCTGGCGCTCATCAGCCGTCGTGGTCGCGAGATAGGTGGCCCCACCGCGGATCTCGCGATGCTGGCCGCCGACCAGGAACGGGCGCTGCGGTCGCTGATCAGCGAGGCCGGGCCGTCCGTCGCGAACGCTGCCGACGGGATGGGCGACCTGTCGGCGTTGCTGCGTGCGCGGGCGTCCGACCACGTCACGGTCAGTGCTCCCGCCGACCCGGTGCTGCTCGATCCGCTACGGGTGTCGGAAATGCTTGCCGCGGTGGACAATGCGTTGGACAACGTCACTCACCACGCCGGTGTCGGGGCGAAGGCGTTCGTGCTGCTCGAGGACCTGTCGGATGCGGTGGTGGTGAGCGTGCGCGACGACGGTGTCGGGATAGCGCCCGGCCGCCTGCCCGAGGCGGTCGCCGCCGGCCGGATGGGCATCTCGCAGTCGATCGTCGGGCGTATCGAGGCATTGGGCGGCACCGCCGTCCTCGACACCGGGCCGGACATCGGGACCGAGTGGGAGTTCACCGTGCCGTCAACAGGAGGGTCGCCGAAGTGAGGATCGAGCGTAGCGAGGCCCGGAGCGAGGCGGGCCCTCCTGTGAAGATCATGGTTGTTGATGATCATCCGATCTGGCGTGAGGGCGTGGCGCGCGATCTGGCCGAGGACGGATTCGACGTCGTCGCCACCGCCGACGGCGTACGCGCTGCGGCCGCGCGAGCCGCGGCCGTCCGACCCGATGTGGTCCTGATGGACATGCAGCTGCCGGACGGGACCGGCGTGGACGCGACCCTCGCGGTGCTCGAGGCATCGCCGACGACCAGGGTGCTGGTGCTGTCGGCGTCGGCGGAACGCGACGACGTGCTCGCGGCCGTGAAGAGCGGCGCGAGTGGGTATCTCGTGAAAAGTGCGTCGCGGACCGAGCTGGTCGACGCCGTGGTGGCGACCGCGGACGGACAGGCCGTCTTCACGCCCGGTCTCGCCGGTCTGGTGCTGGGGGAGTTCCGCCGCATCGCCGGTGACACCGGTCGCGACGAGCAGACGCCGGTGATCACCGAGCGCGAGACCGAGGTGCTGCGCCTCGTCGCCAAGGGCCTCAGTGCCCGACAGATCGCCACCCGGCTCGGGCTGAGTCATCGCACCGTCGAGAACCATGTGCAGTCCACGTTGCGAAAGCTGCAGTTGGCCAACCGGGTCGAACTCACCCGCTACGCCATCGAGCACGGTCTCGACGAGTAGTCAGCGGGCATGCGACTGAAATCGTCCGAATACAGAGCCTTCGAGGGCAATATGCCCTCGGCGACGCTCATGTCGGACGATTTCAGTGGTGGAACGCCCCGGGGAAGTCCCCAGGGCGCCTGAGTAGTCGTACTCATCTGCCTACGGCCGATCCTGGCGAGGATCGACGGCATGACCGAATCAGATGCTCGTCCCGATCGCCCGGACTGGACCGTCCTGTCCCGGGTCTCTGCGGATTTCGAATCCCTGTCGCGCCAGATGGCGCAGATGTCGTCGCACCTCACCGAGATGCAGTCGACGATGACCGCCGCACCACCCACATCCGCGCCCGTCCCGACTCCGGCGACCGCTGCTCCACCGGCCCAGCAGACACCCCGGGCGCCGCACCCCACACCGCAGATGTACCCGCCGGACCTCCCGCAGTGGATGCGGCCGGGTTCGGGCCTGGAGGCGCCGATGGCGCAGTTCCCGCCGCCACGGCATCCTGCACAGGGTCCACCGCTGCAGGGGCCGGCACCGCGATCGATGCCCCAGAGCCCGATGCCCCCGCGTCCGCCGATGCCGCAGTACCCGATCGGTCCGCCCCCGCCACCGCGACCGGGTCTGCTGAAGCGGGCCGCGTCGGCCGCCGACGGGCGCCTTGTCGGTGCGATCCTGGCCGCTGCGGGAGTCGCGGTGACCCTGGTCGGCGTGGTGCTGCTCCTGGTCCTCGCGGCCCAGGCCGGCATCCTGCGACCCGAGGTCCGGGTGGGTGCCGGCGCCGTCCTGGCCGGCCTCCTCGTGGCGGCCGGATGGCGGATGCACCACCGAGCCGAGGGCCGGATCGGATCGCTCGCACTCGCGGCGACCGGCATCGCCACCGCCTACCTCGACGTCATCGCGGTCACCCGGATCTACGAATGGCTGCCTGCCGCAGCCGGACTCGCGATCGCCGCAGCGGTCGGAGGCGCCGGACTGGCTCTCGCGCGTCGCTGGGACTCCGAGTACCTCGCGCTCGGGGTACTGGTCCCGTTGATCGTCCTGGCACCCTTCGTCGCCGACGGCGTGAACCTCACCCTCGTCGGTTTCATGCTGGCGTTGTCCGCGGTCGCCCTGCCCGCGCACCTCGGCACCGACTGGCTGTACCTGCACGTCGTGCGGGTCGTCGCCGGGACCATCTGGCTCGTGCCTGCCACCGCCCTGTCGGGCACGGCCACCGACATCGACATGTGGTTGCTGGCCGGCGCCTGCGCGGTCAACGCCGCGCTCACGCTGGGCTCCACCGTCGCGGTGTTGCCGCGCCTGACCTCTCGGGTCGCCACCCTCGCCGTGGCCGCCACCTCGGTGATCGGGGTGATCCCGCTGCTGGTGTGTGGCATCGCCGTCGACCGCCACCTGGCCGCGGGCGCGATCGCGCTCCTCGCGCTGTCGCTGCTGGCGCTGGTCCTGCTCGCGGAGAGGATCCCGTCGATGACGGTCGTGCTCCGACACACGTGGGCCGCCCTGGCCGGCGTCGCCGCCCTGATCAGTGTGGTCGCGGCGTTCGATGCGCCGGTGGCGGTTCCGGCGCTGCTCGGCCTGGCCGCGACCATCACCGTCGTCGGACGCCACGACACGGTCGGTCGGTACGTCGGACTCGCGTTCGCCGTCATCGGGGGCCTGGCGTTCGTGGCGCAGTCGCCGGTGTCGACGCTGATCGACCCCGTCGACATCCGTCCGACACTCGCCGCGTCGACGATCGTCGCGGGTCTCCTGCTCGCGGTCACCGCCGGTGTCACGGCGTGGGCCTGGGTCCGTTCGGAGGCCGTCGCCCCGGCCGCCCAGTGGCTCTGGGCCCTGACGGGTGTGGTTGCGCTGTACGCGATCACGACCGTCAGCGTCACCACGGGCGTGGCCACCGGAGGCGTCGACACCGGCTTCTTCGCCGGCCACATGGCGGCGACGATCTGCTGGGTCATCGCAGCCGCGGCGGCCCTGGTCCAGGCGACGCGGGTCCCGGCCGGGTCGGCGCGGATCGTCCCCGTCGGAGCCGGACTCGTCCTCGCCGCGGCGGCGGTCGGCAAGCTGATGCTCTTCGACCTCGCCACCCTCGACGGGGCGTTCCGCGTGGGAGCGTTCATCGTCGTCGGACTGATCCTGCTGACGATCGGTTCCCGCTACGCCCGCGTGCTCGGTCGGGATGCGGCCGAGAAGGCCGACACCCCGTCACCCGCGGCGCGGTAGGACCTACTCGCCGTTGTTGTTCCGACGACGTAGCAGCTCCTGGACGCTGATCTGGCGATCATCGCCCCGCTCGTGCCGACGGCCACTGGAATCGTGGTCGTCGGTTCGGTCGTCGGACGGGTCGTCGCGCGAATCGTCCTCGGGACTCAACGACGCGATCAGCGGACGATCGTTGCGCTGGTCCTGCAGGGACGGACGCCGACCCAGCGGGCCACGGTCATCCGACCCGGACGGTGCGGCGGGGGGTCGGGCGCCGGTGCGCTCGGGCGGCACCGGACGTCCACCCCGCACCGGCATCGGCTCCGGGCCGCGCCCGGTGGCCGGACCTGCGGATGCGGGAGCGCCGTTCGACACGGCCGACGAGCCGTTGGAACGGGGCTGGTCGCCGCCGCTCGGGGGCCGGGCACTGATGGCCCCGCCGAGGCGGATGCCGCTGTCGCCGAGGCTCCAGCCGCCGGTGTCCGGCCGCGAACTGTTCGCGCGTCCACGGGGCGAACCGGTTCCGGCGGGCGCCGGCGGTCGGGTGCTGGTCGTGGTCTCCCGGCTGGGGCGCGGAGGTGCGATGGGCCCGCTGTCCGGCGGGGGCGGCGGACGTCGCGGACCGACGGGTGCGTCGGCGTCGACCCGACGCACCTTCGGACGGACCGGCCCGTCGTGCGGCGACTGATCCCGCGAGGGAGGACCACCGCGACCGACGGCGGGTCGTGGGGGCAGCGGTCGGCCGTCCCGCGGCGGGACACGGTCAGGGGTTACGCGTTCCGGACCGGCCGGACGTGGTGCGGCAGGCCGGGTTCCGGCGCCGCGACCACTGCCTGCTGCGGCCATCGCCATCGTGGGGACCTGTGCGACAACGGTTCCCGCGTCCCGACTCGAACCCGGGATGGTCGCGCGGCCGGGCTCGTCGTCGAGGATGGTCTCACCGAGACCGATCTTGCGCTGGACGGCCTGCATCCACTTCGGTGCCCACCAGCAGTCGTCGCCGAGCAGCTTCATGATCGCGGGGACCAGCAGCATGCGGATGACCGTGGCGTCGAGGATCAGTGCCGCGATGATGCCGAACGCGATGTACTTCATCATCACGATCTCGGAGAACCCGAACGCGCCGACCACCACCACGAGGATCGCCGCGGCCGCGGTGATGATGCGACCGGTGTGCGCGGTACCGCTGCGGATGGCCTCGGTGGTCGTCGCGCCCTTCTGTCTCGCCTCCACCATTCGAGACAACAGGAACACCTCGTAGTCGGTGGACAACCCGTAGATGATCGCGATGATCAGGACCAGGACCGCCGACATCAGCGGTCCCGGGGTGAAGTTGAACAGCGATGAGCCGTGTCCGTCGATGAAGATCCAGGTCAGCACGCCGAGCGTGGAGCCGAGGCCCAGCGCCGACATCAGGGCCGCCTTGATCGGCAACACCACCGACCCGAACTGCAGGAACATCAACAGGAACGTCACCACGATCAACATCACCGCCATGAGCGGCAGGTCGTCGAGCAGGGCGTCGATGGAGTCCTGGGTCAGCGCGGGCGTCCCGGCCACGTACATCGTGAGGCCCTGGGTGTCGATCGCGCGCAACGCCTTGACCGCGTCACCCGCGGTGTTGCGGTCGATGAGACCCGCCGACATCTGGACCACACCGGTGTTCGTGCCCTCGATGCTGCCCGTCTGCGCACCCTGGGCGCTGTCGAGGCTGAACTGCTTGGTGAAGCCGGGGATCTTGTTGGCCTCGTCGGCGATGGTCTGGAGCTTTGTGCCGTCGTCGTTGCTGTTCTCGTCGTAGGGGATGACGAGCTTGATGTCCTCGGTGCGCTGCGTCGGGAAGATGCGGTCGAAATCCTGCTGCGCGCTACGGAAGTCATTGCCCGGCGGCAGGTACTTCTCGGTGATGCCGCCGAACGAGATGTTGCTGAACGGGATGATGAGAACGAGCAGCAGCAGGACCGTCGGGATCGCGGTCTTGAGCGGGTGCCGCATGACCCAGCCGGCGAGCTTGCCCCAGAAGCCGTCCTCGATCTCCTTCTTGGTCTTGGTGCGACGCAGGAACTTGAAACCGAGCATGTCGATGCGCGTCCCGAGGATCCCGAGGATGCCGGGTAGCACCGTCACCGACAGCAGCGCCGCGAGACTGACCGCGCAGATCGCGCCGTAGGCGACCGACTTGAGGAAGCCCTGCGGGAAGATGAGCAGACACGCCAGGGCCGCGACGATGATCGTCGCCGAGAACACCACCGTCTGACCGGCGGTCATCACCGTTCTTCGCACCGCGAGTTTCGGCGGATAACCCTCCGCCAATTCTTCTCGGAATCTGCTGACGATGAACAACCCGTAGTCGATGGCGATGCCCAGACCGATCAGCGAGATGACCGGTTGCGCGAAGAAGTTGACCTCGGTGGTCTGGGCCAGGGCGTTGAGGATGCCGGTGGCGCCGGCGATGGTGAGGCCACCGATGACGACCGGCAGCACCGCGGCCACGACGCCACCGAAGATGAAGAAGAGCATCAGCGCGACCAGCGGCAGCGCGATGACCTCGGCGCGCGTGGTGTCCTCGGCAGTGCCGTTGGAGATCGCGTTGGCGATCGGTTGCAGACCGGCCAGTTGGAACTTCGCCCCGGGGAGGTCGTAGCGGCCGTCGATGTTGTCGAAGGCCGGTTCGAGCTTCTTGTAGTTGTTGAGGACGGTGGTGTCGTCGTCGCCGCGGACGCCGATGCTGATGAAGGCGTGGTCGCGGGACGCGTCGAAGGTCTGCGCCCGGATCTGGTCCTGGGCGGCCTTCGCGGCGGTGCTGGTGGCAGGCGCGAACGGGTCGATGATGCCCGGGTCGTTGCGGTCGACGACGTCGCTGTGATCGCGGATCATCTCGTCGACGAACTTCTCGACCTTGGTGCCGAACGCGGCGTCGTCGACCTTGGTCCCCGACGGCGGCGTGATCAGCAGGACGATGTCGGACTTGTGGTCGCGGCCGAACGTGGTGTCGGCGAGCTGCGATCCCTTCACCGACTGCGAACCGTCGTCGAAGAACCCGCTCTGGGAGAGGTTCTTGCCGAGACCGAGGCCGTAGAGGCCGAGGCCGCCCATCAGGACGATCATCACGGCGATGACCGCGAAGCGCATCCGGTACACGAATGTGCCAATGGCTCCGAACACCGGTTACATCCTCTCGAAGGTCGTGGGGGAAGTCGTCGCAGCGCAGCGCGTGATCGCTCACACGGGGGTTGCCAGCACCGATTGTCTCAGCTCACCGAGCCGATCGGTGCTTCTGCCAGCGACTCCTTAGCGTTCCCACATTGTCGGTCCCGAAGGACCCTGACTAGTTCTGACGGCCGGAGAGCAGCGCCGTCAACGGACGGAACGGGGCCAACCAGGCACCGTCGTCGGGCAGCGAATCGAGGTTGATCCGCGGCAGCGGTTCCCGGAACACCCCGGGGATGTCCTCGAGATCGACGAAGTCGACGATGTCGGAGGTGACCGCCCAGCTGGCGTGCTCCCGGAAACCCAGGACCGTGACGGGGGTGCCGTCACCTGCGACGTCCTCGAGCGGCTCTCGGAAGGCCTGACCGTCGGCTGAGGCCACGATCAGCCCCGCCAGCCCCACAGTGTGCCTGCGCAACTCGATGTGGTCGAGCATGTCCGAATCGACGTCGGTGTCGTCGGCGAGCTTGGGCTTGGCGAAAACGGCGAAGCCCACGTTACGCAACGCCTCGACCCACGGCCGGACCACTTCGGCGCTGCCGGGGACGATGTTGGTGAACACGGTCGCCTCGGGTTCGACCTCGCCCTCGTACCCGGCCGAGATGTCGGCGGTGCGCGCGAGCAGCCACCGCCCGAGTGCGTCGAAGCGTGGTCGGTGGGCGGTGGTGGGCCGTCCGCCGAGGATCGATCCGAGACCCATGTCGAGGTTGGGGGCGTCCCAGACGAGCAGGACCCGCGACGCCGGGCTGGTGCCCGAGATGGTCCGGGCGACCCCGGGCCCCTCGGCGGTCCCGGTGCCGTACCCGCCCATGTTCGGTGACGCTGCGTCGACGGCCATCAGTGGTCTCCTGCCCTGGGGATGCGCCGGAGGACGAACTCGGTGACCGAGCGTCCCTCGCGGTCGGCGCGGCCCTCGAATTTGGTGGTCGGTCGATCCAGCGAGAACGGTGCCTCGCCCTCGAGCGGGACCAACAGTTCCTGCGCGGCGAGTTCCTCGGCGATCCACTCGGCGTAGTCGGCGTGGTCGGTGGCGATGTGTACGACACCGTCGTCGACGACCGCGTCGGCGATGAGTCCCAGCGTGCCGGACTGGATCAGCCGACGCTTGTGGTGCCGCGCCTTGGGCCAGGGGTCGGGGAAGAAGATGCGGATGCCTGCGAAGAACGCGGTCGGGACCATCTCGCGCAGCACCACGACGGCGTCGCCGCGGACGATGCGGATGTTGTCGATGTCCTCGCGCTGGATGAAGCCCAGGAGCTGGGCGAGCCCGGGCTTGTAGACCTCCACCGCCAGCACGTCGATCTCCGGTTCGAGTTTCGCCATCGCCGCGGTCGAGGTGCCGGTGCCCGATCCGATCTCCATGATCACCGGCGCGCTGCGCCCGAACCACTGCTCGAGATCGAGGCGCGTGTCCGTGGCGTCGCGACCGACGATCGGCCACAATGTCTCCCAGTTGTGCTGCTGGGCGGGGGTGAGCGACCCGCGTCGCGACCGGAAACTGGTCACCCGGGGATACAACCGAGCCCGATCCCGCAGATCCTCGGCGGTCAGCGGTGCCGGATCGGCGGTTGCGGCGGGTCGCTCGGTGTTCTCCACCCTGACATGGTGGCGTATCCGGCCGATTGTGCACAGCTGGGTCGGGTGTCGGGCAGGCGTGAACGTGCAGGAGGGGACGGTCGTGACGCTGGATGTGACGAGCGCCGAACTCGATCGCGCGTCGGAATTCGTGACCGATCTGCTCACCCGTTTCCCCGACTCGGCCGAACTCCACCGCGCCGCACGTGAGCTCGACGGTCGACTGCGGGTCGCTGTGCGTGGGCGTGCGGGCACCGGGCGCGACACCATGGCGCGCGCGGTCCGGGAGCGGCTCGCGGTCACCCCGATCGGTCCCGGCGACGACGACACCGACGCCGACGTCTGGCTGTACGTCCTGGTGGGCTGGCCGCGTCCCGCCGACCGCGTCGCGCTGCGCCGACTGCCGCCGGAGCGCACGGTGCTCGCGCTGGGCAAGGCCGACACCCTCGGATCGTGGGAGGACGCCGAGGAGACCGCGCGGGCCTGTGCGCGTGACCTGGGCCGATCGGTCCATCCGACGATGCCGCTGCTGGCGTGCGCCGACCTCGTCGACGAGGAATTCGAGCTGCTGGCGCAGATGCTGCGTGACGACGAGCCCATGCCGTCGATGGCCGCGCACTTCATCACCGGCGACCGCGCCGAGCGAACCCTGCGCACCGGTCTGCTGCGGCGCCTCGACCAGTTCGGCATCCTCAGCGCGCTCGACCTCCTCGAGGCCGGCGCCGACGCGGACACCCCGCTCGACCGCCGTGCCCTCGAATACCTGCTGCACCGACAGAGCGGGATCCCGGGCCTGGCGGCCCCGCTCGCGGCGACGCTGGACGCGGTACGTGTGCGCCGACTGCACGGTGTCGTCGGATTGCTCGACCGTGTCGCGGCGAGCGGGACGGCCCGCGATGAGATCGAACACACCCTGTCGCGACTCGTCTGGGTCGACGCGTGAGCGGCGGGGTGGTCGTCGCCGGCGTCGGCCGATCCGGGGCCGCGACGCTGATCGACGCCCTGGCGGTGGTCGATCCCGGTCTGCGCGTCGAGCGGTATCGCGGGGACCTCGCCGCCCACGCGGTGGTCGGGCTGCTCGTCATCGACCCGTCGTCGGTCGCGGGGGACTCCGACCGCGCCCTGCTCGACGAGCTGCGGTCCTCGGTCGGTGTCGCCGCGGTCGTCTGCACCAAGGTCGACGCGTTCTGGGACTGGCCGACGAACGCCAAGGCCAGCCGACGCGTCCTGGACCCCACCGAGGCGCTCCCGGTGTTCGCCGTGTCCGGGGCCGCCGCGGTCGCCGGAGCCGCCGACGAGTCCGGCGTGGACGAGCTCGCCCGCTGGATCCGGGAGCACACCGACGACGACCCGACGCGGATCAGCGCACGGACCGCCGCCGCGCGGTCGGCGGTCGCCCAGGAGATCGATCGACGTCCGTCCACCGCCACACCGGTCACCGCCGAGGTGTTGGTCGCGACCCGCGCCCGTCTGGTGCGCTCCCGCGACCGCGGTCGCGCCGACCGGCTCGGCGCACTGCGCGGAGGGCTCAACCGGGTGCGGTCCGGCGCCGTCGCCGACCTCGACGCCGGCATCCGCGACATCGGCGCGCGGTCACGGGACGCCGTCGGTGGTCTGCGCCGCGCCGACGTCGACCGGCACGCGATCTGGCTGGCGTCGGCGGTGACCGAGCTGCGGGACCGGCTCGACGCGGGGGTGCGCGACGACCTCGACCGCATCCGTTCGGTGGCGCTGCTCGGCGTCGAACCGGTGTCCCCGGACCCAGCCCCGGTGCCCGAACGCGCGCCGGTCACCCTGCGACCGCACACCGAACGACGCCGCACGGCCGAGGATGCGCTGGTGGTCCTCCTCGGGGCCTCCGCCGGCATCGGGCTGGGCCGCCTGGTCGTCACGCCGCTCGCCGGGGTGCACACCCTGCAGTGGATCAGCATGCCGCTGGCCCTGATCGTGGGTGTGGGCGTCGCGGCGCTGGTGGTGCGGCTGCGCAGGATCGGTGCGCTGCGTGCGCAGATGCGGTCCTGGTCCGCCGACGCGCTGGCCGAGGCCCGCGCGAGCATCGAACACGACGTCGTCGGGGCGGTCACCGCGGCCGAACCGGTCGTCGCCGGACAGGTGATGCGGCATTACGAGCGACGGGCTCGGATGATCGCCGACGACGTCGCCCGCATCGACACCGAGATCCGGGCGCGCCGGGCGGATGCACGCGATGGAACCCCGATCGCCCGCGCCGCGTCCAACACGTCGGGCCCTGTCTGAGCTTCGGCACTGCCTGACCTGAGGGGAGATCAGCACACATGGACGTCAGTTCACCGTTCGACGGATCCGACGACGACGCGACGGACGCGCTGCACGGGTTCGAGTCCGGGACCCATGTCGGCGCGGCCGAGCCGCTGCTCGCGTCGGCGCCGGTCCACGACCCGCACGACAACCTGTGGATCGCCGACGGCGACCGCGTCTGGGACCTCGGGCCCGCCGACGTCGATTCCGACGCCGACGGCATTCCGGATTCCCTCACCCGCGTCGGCCCGGGCGGGGTCACCGTCTACACCGACACCGACCACGACGGACGCGTCGACGCGATCACCGAGGTGCACAGCGACGGGGCGTTCGAGTCCCGCCGACTCGACGTCGAGACCGGCGACTGGGTGCGCACCGACATTGGCAGGCTGGACTGATCGGGGTCGAGCCGGTGACCCCGATCACCCCCGATCGCTCGATCGGTCCCCCATTGGTGGATCGGTACACGCAACCAGTAACCTGGTCAAACACATACGGCGGGTAGATACGCGGCGCTCGCTGGTCGGCCATCCCAGGAGACACATCATGACGTCAGCGACCATTCCCGGACTGGAACCCGGAAGCGCCCCGACCCGGCATCAAGAGCTGCTGGAGTGGGTTGCCGAGGTCGCTCGTCTGACGCAGCCCGACCAGGTCGTGTGGTCCGACGGCAGCGACGAGGAGTGGACGCGGCTCACCGACGAGCTCCTCGCGGCCGGCACCATCACGAAGCTGGACGAGGAGAAGCAGCCGAACTCGTTCGCCGCGAACTCCGACCCCGCCGACGTCGCGCGCGTCGAGTCCCGGACCTTCATCTGTTCCAAGCGTGAGATCGACGCCGGACCGACCAACAACTGGGTCGATCCCACCGAGATGCGCGCCACCATGACCGAGCTCTACACGGGCAGCATGCGTGGCCGCACGATGTACGTCATCCCGTTCTGCATGGGCCCGCTCGGTGCCGACGACCCCAAGCTGGGCGTCGAGATCACCGACTCCGCGTACGTGGTGTTGTCGATGCGCATCATGACCCGCGTCGGACCCGCGGTCCTCGAGACCCTCGGCACCGACAAGTTCTTCGTCAAGGCACTGCACTCGCTGGGCGCACCGCTGCAGCCCGGCGACACCGACGTGCCGTGGCCCTGCAACACCGAGAAATACATCACCCACTTCCCCGAGGACCGCGAGATCTGGTCCTACGGTTCGGGTTACGGCGGCAACGCCTTGCTGGGCAAGAAGTGCTACTCGCTGCGCATCGCCTCGGCCATGGCGCACGACGAGGGCTGGCTGGCCGAGCACATGCTGATCCTCAAGCTGATCAGCCCCGAGGAGAAGGCGTACTACATCGCCGCGGCGTTCCCGAGCGCGTGTGGCAAGACCAACCTCGCGATGATCCAGCCGACCATCCCGGGATGGCGCGCAGAGACCCTCGGCGACGACATCGCCTGGATGCGTTTCGGCGACGACGGCCGGCTCTACGCGGTCAACCCGGAGTTCGGTTTCTTCGGTGTCGCGCCCGGCACCAACTGGTCGTCGAACCCCAACGCCATGGAGACCCTCAAGCAGGGCAACACCATGTACACCAACGTCGCCGTCACCGACGACAAGGACGTCTGGTGGGAGGGTCTCGAGGGCAGCCACGACCACCTCATCGACTGGCAGGGCAAGGACTGGACCCCGGAGTCCGACGGTCCCGCCGCGCACCCCAACTCGCGCTACTGCGTGCCGATGAGCCAGTGCCCGATCATGGCCCCGGAGTGGGACGACCCGCAGGGCGTGCCCATCTCGGCGATCCTCTTCGGCGGACGCCGCAAGACCACCGTCCCGCTGGTGACCGAGGCCCGCGACTGGCAGCACGGCGTGTTCATGGGCGCCACCGTCGGCTCCGAGCAGACCGCCGCCGCCGAGGGCACCGTCGGCGCGATCCGTCGCGACCCGATGGCCATGCTCCCGTTCCTCGGCTACAACGTGGGCGACTACCTGCAGCACTGGATCGAGCTGGGCAAGAGCGCCGACGAGTCGAAGCTGCCCAAGGTCTTCTACGTCAACTGGTTCCGCCGCGGCGCCGACAAGCGCTTCCTGTGGCCCGGTTTCGGTGAGAACAGCCGCGTCCTGAAGTGGATCGTCGAGCGCATCGAGGGCACCGCCGGCGGCGTGGAGACCCCGGTCGGCATCGTCGCGACGCCCGAGGCGCTCGATCTCGACGGACTCGACGTCGACATCGACGACGTCGCCGAGGCGCTCGCGGTGAACGTCGACGAGTGGCGCGAGGAGATCCCGTCGATCGAGGAGTGGTTCTCCTTCGTCGGGGACAAGTTGCCCACCGGCATCGCCGACGAGTTCGCCGCGCTCAAGCAGCGACTCGCATAACGTTTCGCGGTCGCACGAGTAACGCTTGTGGTCACTCGGATAGCGCTGCGTATCGCTGATTCGGTAGCATCCCGACCCATGGGTCTCAGCCGTCTCGGCCAGCGTGTTCAGATCGGCTGCCTCGTCGGCGCCGTGGCAGTGTCCGGACTGGTCGCCGCGGCGCCCGCGAACGCCGCGCCGAACGGGCCCACGGCCCGTTACGTCGACACGATGACCGTGCCCGACAACTTCGTCCCGACCCCGTTCCGCTTCGGCGGACTGTCCGGCATCGACAACATCGGTGGCGGCAACTACGTCGCCGTCAGCGACGACCCGGGCAAATTCGGTCCGGCCCGGTACTTCCAGTTCCGACTGCCGATCACCGGCAACGGGCAGTTCGCGACCCGGACCCCGGTGCTGACCAACGCCGGCACCATCCTCGGCCCGGGCAACATCCCCCTGCTGCCCGGTCAGATGGATCTCGAGGGCATCCGCAAACTCGGCGGCAACTTCGTCGTCAGCAGTGAGGGCGCCCGGCCGTTCGTCCGCGTCGTCACCCCGCCCGGACTGTATGTCCGCGACATCCCGATCCCGGCCGCCTACCGGCCCGGTCCCGGACGTGGCCTGAAGACCAACGACGGCTTCGAGGGGCTGACGGTGACCCGCAGCGGTCAGGTCGCGTTGATGACCGAGTCCGCCCTGGTCCAGGACGGTGGCGACCCCACCAAGGCGGCCGGAACCCGGTCGCGCCTGCTGATCACCGGCGCCCGCGGCAACAGCGAGTACGTCTACCGCACCGACCCGATCGCCCGGAACGCGAGCAGCCGCGCCACCAACGGTGTCTCGGAGATCCTGTCGATCAGCAGCACCGACTACCTGGTGCTCGAGCGCGGATTCGACCCGGTCGCCAACCGCAACAGCATCAAGGTCTACGCCGCCACCACGCGCGGCGCCACCTCGGTCACCGGCGTGAACAAGCTGTCCGGCCGTGAGGTGCCGATGTCCAAGCGGCTGGTGTTCGACTTCGCCAAGCTGCCGATGCTGCGTCCCGACAACGTCGAGGGCATGGCGTGGGGTCCGACGATCTCGGGCGGCCGTCGCACGCTGATCCTCATCAGCGACGACAACTTCAACAACCCGGCGCAGCACACCAAGCTGCACACGCTGGCACTCACCTTCTGACGCTGCGGCGTCCGTAACCGCCCACTCGGCGTCCGTAGCCGCCCACTCGACGGGTGGGGCGGGTTCATCCTCTCGACCGATGCCACCGGGGTCGAACGCGGGAAAGATCAGGGGATGCCCCGATGGTCGCGACTATCCTGGCGAGCCAGGATTGACGGCGTGACCCCCACACGGTTCGAGGAGAAGGCATCAATGAGCGTCCCCCAGGATGGTCGGACACCCGGCGCACACGCCGCGACGGCGCAGATCGCCGCGCGCGCAACCGATGTGACGAAGGTCTACGGCTCCGGAGACACCACCGTCGAGGCCCTCAAAGGGGTGTCGCTGTCGTTCGCCGCAGGCGAGTTCACCGCGATCATGGGACCGTCCGGATCGGGGAAGTCGACCCTCATGCACTGCCTGGCCGGTCTCGACGACGCCACCGGCGGCACGGTCACCATCGGTGACACGGATCTCACCACCCTGAACGACAAGGACATGACGCGGCTGCGTCGTGACCGCATCGGCTTCGTGTTCCAGTCCTACAACCTGGTGCCGACGCTGACCGCGCGGGAGAACATCACCCTGCCGCTCGACATCTCCGGCCGCGAGCTCGACCAGGAGTGGTTCGACACGGTCATCGGCCGCCTCGGACTGTCGGAGCGTCTCGGTCACCGCCCCAGCGAACTGTCCGGCGGACAGCAGCAGCGCGTGGCGTGTGCGCGTGCCCTGGTGGGCAAGCCGCAGATCATCTTCGGCGACGAGCCGACGGGCAACCTGGATTCGCGGTCCTCCGGTGAGGTCATGAGCATCTTGCGCGCCGCGGTCGACGAGTTCGGTCAGACCGTCGTCATCGTCACCCACGATCCGCGGGCGGCGAGCTGGGCAGATCGCGTCGTGTTCCTCGCCGACGGCCGCATCGTGCAGGAACTGCAGTCGCCGTCGGCCGACGACGTGTATGCGTACATGAAGAACCTGGACTCCTGATGGCGGCTCCGGCCATGCGGCGGGTGTCCCTGCGAAATCTCGCCGCGCACAAGGTCCGTCTCGTCCTCACGGTTCTGTCGGTGGTTCTCGGCACGTCGTTCGTCGCCGGCTCGATCATCTTCACCGCAACCATCTCCAGTGCCTTCGACGGCATCTTCGACAAGGTCGCGGTCGGTGTCGACACCCGCCTCAGCCCGAAGGACAGTCAGTCCACCGGCATCGACGAATCCGTCGTCGACCAGTTGAACAGCCGCAAGGCGGAACTGGGCATCAACCGCGTCGTGCCGCGCTACAGCGCGCCGGTCACCATCGCCAAGGCGGACGGGACCGCGTTGCAGACCGGCGGGGCGCCGAGCATCGGTACGGCGTATCTGCCGCAGGACCAGGTGCTCTCTCCGACGGAGAGCAAGCTCTACCCGGGTGGACGCGCGCCCGTGGGTACCGGCGAGATCGTGCTGAACAAGTCGGCCGCCGACAAGGCCGGTCTGAAGGTCGGTTCGTCGACCAAACTCGTTGTCGCGCGGGGGGACAGCACCCCGCAGACGGTGAAGGTCGTCGGGCTGGTCGACCTCCCCGGAGACACCAGCGGCTACGTGAACGTGCAGCTGCAGGAATCGGTGGCCAAGCAGGAACTGTCCGACGGTTCCCGTGCGGCCTACGTCGAGATGTCCGCGGTGCCGGGCGTTTCCGCGCAACAGCTCTCCGACCGCGTCTCGTCGGCCCTCGGCGACGACTACAAGACGCAGACCGGTGCGCAGGTGCGGCAGGAGGAGAAGGACAACGTCAACCAGTTCCTCGACGTCTTCAACTACATCCTGTTGGCCTTCGCCGCAATCGGTCTCATCGTCGGCACATTCATCATCTACAACACCTTCTCGATGATCATCGCCCAACGTGTGCGCGAGCTCGCCCTGCTGCGGGCGATCGGCGCGAGCCGCCGCCAGATCACCCGGTCGGTGCTGTTGGAGGCCTTCGTGGTCGGGCTGTTCGGTGGCGCGATCGGTCTCGGGATCGGCATCGGGTTGGCCGCGATACTCAAGGCGGTCACCTCGTCGACCTCGGGGCTGCCGACGGCGTCGCTCCAGATCACACCGACCGCGATCATCTCGTGCATGGCCGTCGGCATCGTGGTGACCATGGTCAGCGCGTACGCGCCGGCCCGCCGCGCCGCGCAGGTCTCGCCGGTCGAGGCGATGCGTGAGAGTGCCACCGACGGAGCGAGTTCGCTGCGTATGCGCACCTCGATCGGCGCGCTGCTCGCGGTGATCGGGATCGCACTGGTCCTGGTCGGGACGTCGGGTCAGGGCGCGAAGTTCGCGGCCACCGTGGGTGGCGGCGCTCTCGTGCTCATCTTCGCCGTCGTGTTCGCCGCGCCCGCACTCTCGCGCCCGTTCGTCGGTGCGCTCGGCCGTGTCATCGGCCGACCGTTCGGCAAGATCGGACAGTTGGCCCGCACCAACGCCGTCCGCAACCCGCGGCGCACCGCGGCGACCGCGTTCGCGCTGACCCTCGGGTTGATGCTCGTGGCGGTGGTGGGCACGTTCGGATCGAGCCTCAAGGGGTCGATCGACGACACGATCAGCAAGGAGTTGTCAGCCGATCTGGTGCTCGCGACATCGGACCAGGGCTCCCTGCCGACCTCGGTGGTCAACGCCGCCAACAACACCGAGGGGGTCGCATCGACCGTCTCGTTCCGGATCGTCGCGGCGAAGGTGGGCGACGAGACCATCACCGGCGTCTCGCCGAAGGGTGATCTCAGTGCGGTGACACCGTACGAGATGATCGACGGCGCATCGAAATCCATCCCCGCTGACGGGATGATCATCTCGGAGAAGACGGCAAAAGCCAAGGGCTGGAAGCGCGGTCAGGTCATCAGGTTCGTCAGCTTCGACGGCACCCCCGCCGACGTCACGATCTCCGGTATCTTCCAGGACTCACAGATTCTCGATCCGTTCCAGATGGGTGACGACGCCTACGGGAAACTGGTACCGGCCGGGTTCCAGAGCGACCGACTGATCCTCATCAAGGCTGCCGACGGTGTCTCGGTGAATGCGCTGCGCGACAAGCTGACCGCGGCCACGAAAGACTTCCTCACCGTCCAGGTGAACAATCGGGCCGAGTTCGTCGGGCAGGCGTCGTCGCAGATCGACCAGATGCTCGCCGTCCTCTACGGCATGCTCGGTCTCGCGCTGGTGATCGCGGTCCTCGGCATCGTGAACACGTTGGCGCTGTCGGTGATCGAGCGCAAACGCGAGATCGGGATGCTGCGTGCGATCGGTATGGCCCGCGCACAGATCCGACGGACCATCTACGTCGAGTCGGTGCTCATCGCCATCTTCGGCGCCGTCCTCGGGGTCATCCTGGGCAGCGTCGTGGGCATCGCGGTGGTCCGTACGTTCAAGGACCTCGGCATCACCACGGCGGTGCTGCCCTACGAGTTGATCGGCATCACGCTCGTCGGGGCCGCGGTCGTGGGCGTGCTGGCCGCCCTGTGGCCCGCGGTCCGCGCGGCGCGGACCAACCCGCTGGAGGCCATCTCCGACGTCTGATGCCGGAGGGCACACTGGAGGACGTGAGCGCAGACAACATCGTGGAACCGTTCCGGATCGAGATCGGCCAGGCCGATCTCGACGACCTCGCCGACCGACTGGCCCGCACTCGCTGGGCCGAGCCGGAGACGGTGGACGACCGCAGCCAGGGCCTGCCCGCGGCCTACCTGCGTGACCTGGTCACGTACTGGTCAGACGGCTACGACTGGCGTCGCCTCGAGCAGCGGCTGAACGGTCTGCCGCAGTTCCGCACCGACATCGACGGACTGGGCATCCACTTCATCCACGTGCGGTCGTCGCACGCGGACGCGACGCCGTTGCTGCTGACCCACGGGTGGCCGGGCTCGGTGTGCGAGTTCCTCGACGTCATCGAGCCGCTCACCGAACCCGCCGACTCCGAACCGGCGTTCCACCTGGTCATCCCGTCGCTACCCGGATTCGGGTTCAGCGACAAGCCGACGCGGCCGGGGTGGAACATCGAGCGGATCGCCGACGCGTGGGCGACGTTGATGGCGCGCCTGGGGTACGAGCGCTACGCCGCCCAGGGCGGCGACTGGGGCGCGATCATCACCACCGCGCTCGGCGAACGCGACGCCGACCACCTGCTGGGCATCCACCTGAACATGCCGTTGGCGCCGCCGGATCCTGACGACACCCCGACCGCGCAGGAAGCCGAGATCATCGCGGCCCAGAGGGAGCACAGGCGGTTCCGGACCGGATACCAGAAGGAGCAGTCGACGCGGCCGCAGACCATCGGCTACGCGCTGGTGGACTCGCCCGTCGGTCAGGCCGCCTGGATCGCAGAGAAGTTCTGGGACTGGACCGATCATGACGGCGACCTCTCGACGATCCTCACGCGGGACCAGATCCTCGACGGGGTGATGATGTACTGGCTGACCGCGTCCGGTGCGTCGTCGGCGCGGATCTACTGGGAGGCCGCGCAGGGTGGCACGCAGCCCGACGTCACGGTGCCGGTGGGCGTGTCGATGTTCCCCCGTGAGCTCTACCGCACCTCGGAGCGGTGGGCTCGCAAGCGGTACCCGACGTTGGCCTACTGGAACGAGCTGGACCGCGGTGGACACTTCGCGGCGCTCGAGCAGCCGGAGCTGTTCGTCGGCGAGATCCGGGCGTGGGCCGCGCAGTGCCTGAGTTCGCCGCAGACGTAGGACCGCCGTGCAGACTGGGTGGCTGGCACCACGGAGAGGACCGATGAGATGACCGATCGACCGGACGGCGGGCACGGCGAACCATCGCCGGGACAGCAGCCCGACGACCCCACCTGGGCGGCGCCACCACGCGACGATCAGTGGACCTCGGTCGACGGTCCGCAGGGGCCCGTGTACCCGTACCAGCCCGATCCCGGCTATCCGAACCCGCAGCACCCGCCGACCCGGTCCTTCGACCCGGCCGACGGCGGCTACCCGGCCACCGGGTACCAGCAGAACCCCTATCAGCAGAACCCGTACCCGCCCACGAACTACGGCTACCAGCAGCCCTATGACCAGGGCGGATACGGCAGCGGGCAGTACCCTCCGAACAACTACCCCCCGAACCAGTACCCGTCCGATCAGTACCCCGGTGACGGCGCGGCCGCCGCAGAGCCTCCCGGTGGTGGATCGTCGCGCACGCTGTGGCTGATCGCCGCGGTCGTCGCGCTGCTGGTGGTCATCGTCCTGGTGGCCGGCTACTTCCTCGTGAGCAACAGTGACGGCGACGACGTCGCGACCCCGGCGGCGACGTCGACGGTCGAGACCACCGACGACTTCCTGGCCCCCACCGAGGAGTCACCCCCTCCGACGTCCGCGGCGCAGCCGTCGGCGTCGGCGGCCCCGGGCCAGATCCTGTACTCGCTGAGCGGGAACGGCCAGATCCTCGGACTCACATACGCGGCGGGCAGCACCGTCAAGCTGTCGCCGCGGCTGATCAACCCGCCGTGGGCGGTCGCCACCGATGTGTCCGGGACGGCGTCGCTGACCGCGGTGGTGCTCCAGGGGCAGGTCACCTGCACCATCACCCTCGACGGCCGCGTGCTCGACACGTCGACCTCGTCGACCGGTCTGCTGCGGTGCGAGGCGCCCGCACGCTGAGGTCTCCCCGGTCAGGTCCGGCGGAACACGAGAACGAGGTTGCTGCCCAGCAGCTCTCGTAGTCCCGGGACTCGCATGACCCACCACATCCACCGGGGCAGGTACCGCGGGAACGCGGCGATCAGGGTCGCCTCGTCGGCGCCGATGGTCGCGGCCCACCGAAGGCCGTCGACGGCGGTCACCGCGAACAGGCTGGTGCCGTAGAGGTTCTTGGGTGGATGGCCGTGTCTGCGGGTGTAGCGTCGCGCGGCCCGGGCGCCGCCGAGATAGTGCGTCAGCCCCATCTCGTGCCCGCCGAACGGCCCGTACCAGAGGGTGTACGACAGCACCATGATCCCGCCGGATCGCGTGACGCGCAGCATCTCCGAGCCCATCCGCCACGGGTCGGGGACGTGTTCGGCGACGTTCGACGAGAAGCAGACGTCCATCGAACCGCCGGCGAACGGCAGGTCCATGCCGGACGCGCGGATGCTCGCCTGGTGCGGCAGCGCGGCGGCGTGCATCTCGGCCGGGTCGGGTTCCACCGAGACGTACCGCGCGCCGCGGGCCCGGAAGCCGTCGGCGAAATAGCCCGGGCCGCCACCGACGTCGACGACGACCGCGCCCTCGAGCGGGTCGGGGTACAGGTCGGCGATGAGCTCGACCGAATCACGCGCCAGCGCCGAGTAGAAGCGGTCGGGGTCGGTCTGCTCGAACCGGAAGTCGTTCAGCAGTCCCGCTGCCCGCCGCAGGGTGGCCCGTCGGGCGAAGCGACGGGCGCCGTGCTGGGGCACAGGGATCCGGTCGGGCACGGCCACGACACTAGTGGCACCGCCCTCATCGTCGGCGCCCGGACGTCGGGCCGCTACCCTCGCGGTGAGGTCTGCCCGCCAGGGCGAGGTTCGTGGAGAGGTCGTGAAGAGTGGAACAGCAGGTTGCCGAGGCGACGTTGCCTCGCGAGGTGCTGCTGCTCTGCTGGCGTGACACCGACCATCCCCAGGGCGGCGGCAGCGAGCGTTACCTCGAGCGGGTCGGCGCGGAACTGGCCCGCCGCGGCGTCACCGTCACGCTGCGCACCGCCGGTTATCCCGGTGCGAGCGCGACGGAGATGCGCGACGGCATCCGCATCTCGCGCGGTGGAGGCCGGCTGTCGGTGTACCCACGCGCACTCGGCGCGATCCTGGCCGGACGCCTCGGTCGGGGCCCGCTGGCCGGAATCCGTCCCGACGTCGTCATCGACACCCAGAACGGGATCCCGTTCTTCGCCGCGGCCGTCACCCGCGCACCGGTCGTCGTGCTCGTGCACCACTGCCACCGCGCCCAGTGGCCCGTCGCCGGACGCCTCCTCGGTGGCCTCGGCTGGCTCATCGAGTCCCGTATCTCGCCGTGGGTACATCGCCGCAACCAGTACCTGACCGTCTCCGACCCGTCGGCGACCGACCTGCACGCACTCGGTGTCGAGGCCGAGCGGGTCGCGGTGGTCCGCGCGGGCAGCGATCCGATCCCGGCCCACGCCCGGCCGTCCGCGACGACGTCGCCCGGTGATCGGCTCTGCGTGGTGTCACGGCTGGTGCCGCACAAGCAGATCGAGGACGCCCTCGAGGTCGTCGCACGGCTCCGGGAATCGCGACCGGGCATCCACCTCGACGTCGTCGGTGACGGGTGGTGGGGTGATCGCCTGCGTGTGGTGGCCTCCGATCTCGGCATCGACGACCACGTCACCTTCCACGGCTACGTCGACGAGGCCACCAAGCACGCGGTCCTCGCCGCCGCGGACCTGCACCTGATGCCCTCGCGCACCGAGGGCTGGGGACTCGCGGTCATCGAGGCGGCCCAGCACGGCGTCCCGACGATCGGCTACCGCTCGTCACGCGGTCTGACCGACTCGGTCATCGACGGGGTGACCGGAGTGCTCGCGGCCGACCGCGACGACCTCGTCCGGGTCACCGCGGACCTGCTCTCCGATCACGATCGGCGGGCGGCGCTCGGCGTGGCCGGGCGGGAGCGGGTCGAGGGCTACTCCTGGTCGGCGACCGCCGACGCCGTGGCGCTGGTCGCGTCCGCCGCGGTGTCGGGCAGAAGGATCGCCGGGCCGGTGGACAGCGCGAAGCTGGGCACGTCGGCCAGCGACAGCGTCGCCTCGTAGGTCCGTTCGTAGCCGGTCGAACTGATCCGCCAGCCGTCTGACGTGCGTCGATAGGTGTCGGCGTAGATCGCCGCGCCGAACAGCATGAACTGGGCGCCCGGTGCGATCACCCGGTCCTGCAGGTACCAGCGACCGGTGGCGGTGTCGCCGGTGACCTCGATCTCCGGGTGCCCGACGTGGTGCTCGGTGATGATGTCGGCAGTACCCAGCGACGTCCGCATGAACGTCACCAGGGTGTCGCGGTCGGAGAAGCTCAACGACGCCCCGTACTCGCCGGTGACGTCCTCGGTCAGGGTCCCGGTGAACTCGTCCCACTGCTTGGTGTCGAGGGTGCGCAGGTAGCGGTACTTCAGCGCGCGGATCTCCGCGGCGTCGGCGATGGTCTGCAGGGTCTCGGTGATGTCTGCGGTCACGCGACCCATTGGACCAGCCGTCGCCCGGCACCGACGGCGGCTCCGAGAAATCCGACCACGATGATCCCGAGCCAGACGCCGTGGGCGGTCCACGACAGGACGCGGTCGGTGGCCGACGCCCGGACGACGTCGGGGTCGGGGATCCGGTACAGCGTGAGCGCGGATCCGCGGAACGCCACGGCGAGCCCGCGGACCGTCGTCGGTGTGGATCCGTCCTCGACGAGCACCCACCCGACCCCGAGTTCGGCGAGTCGGGCTGAGATGCCACCGCGGGCGAGCACGTCGGCCACCTCGGTGGCCCGTGAGCGGTCCGGGCGGTCCACGCTCCGGCCGCCGACGCTCAACTCGCCGGTGGTCACCACCGGTGCGCGCAGCATCCGCGCCGCGGGATCGAGCGACACGACGCCGCCGGTGAAGTCGTAGCGGCGGTTGGTCCCGGCCGGGACGACGGCGACATCGCCGTCGTCCGCGGGCACGATGCCGGCGACTGCCGCCCAGTCGCGCGGGTAGGCGACGGTGTCGACCGATCCGCCCACCCCCCACGCCAGGTCGGGCAGGGGGAGCGCGATCAGTCCGATCGCGATTACCGCGGCCAGGCCGCGAGGCACCCACCGGCCGATGGCCTGTACCGCGAACGCCGCGGTCACCGCGTAGAACGGCACCAGCAGCGCGACCCACTTCTGGGTGTCGCGAAACAGTCCGGCGCCCGGCACGGAGTCGACGATCCACCCGAGCGCGACGCGTCCGGGCCCGGTCGCCGCCAGGGTGACCAGGACCACCGTCACCGCGGCTAGCCAGAACAGGTTCCGCAGCAACGGGATCCGACGACGTCGGCGCCAGGCCTGCGTACCGCCGACGGCCACGACGGCGAGCAGGCACACGGTCGCCACCGGTGCCCACACACCGGCGCGGGTGGACGGCACCGCATCGGCGTTCCAGATGCCGCCGAGTCCGGCGAGCGACCCGAGGGTGCCCAGTCCGGTCTCGGCGCGCGCGGCGAACGCGTCGACCGCGGCGCGGTCGGACGTCGTGCCCGCCGAGGTGAGCGCGGAGGCGACCAGCCACGGCAGGCTCGCGGCGACGATCACGGCAACTGCGCCGGCGATGCTCAGCACGCGGTCGCGCGCTGCGGCCGACCGCTCGTGCAGCACGGGGATCACCAGGACCGCGACGACCACGGCCGCGGCGAACAGCGATCCGGTGGGCGTGAGACCGGCGACCGCCGACCACGCGAGCAGGCTCGTCCAGGTGCCGCGGGTCGGCCGGACGAGGCATCGGTGTGCCGACCAGACCATCCAGCTCAGCGCGCCGTAGCCGACCAGGAGACTCCACTGTCCCTGTAGGAGACGTTCGGCCACAAAGGGATTCCAGATCGCCAGCGCGGCCGCGGCCAGTGCACCCGGGGTGCGGGCGGCGGGGACGACGCGCAGCGCCAGCAGGCCCGAGCCCACCCCGGCCAGGATGAGTGCACCGAACGTCAGCCCGGCGACGATCAGCGACCCGTCGACGACGTGGCTTGCGAGCGCGATCAGCCAGTCCTGCGGGACCGCGCGTGCCGGGGTCTCGCCCAACCCCAACGCGGTGTCGGTGACGAAGCTGCGTGGCGTCGACACCGCGTCCCGGTAGAGCAGGGCCTCGCCGTCGCCGATCACCCCGCCCAGCACCGGTGCCAGGATCAGCGCCGCCAGCCCGACACTGACCGCCCACAGCGTCCCGAGGCTGCGGACGCGAGTCATGGGACCCGACCTTAGTGGGGGCTGACAGACTCGACCCCATGGCGACGGGGCAACGGGCGGGCGGACCCCGTGTGTCGTCGGGCGGCTCGCTCGCGTCGTCGATGGGCCAGGTCGCCGTCGGCAGCATGGTGGCCAACGTGTGCGCGTATCTCGTGCACCTTCCGGCCAGCGCGTGGTTGTCGACGAGTTCCTATGGCGAGTTCGCGGTCCTTCTGCAGGCCACGCTCGTTCTCGGCGTCCCCGCACTCGCACTGCAGGCGGTGGCCGCGCGCGAGGTGGTGACGGGTCGTCCGATCGGTTCGCTGCTGCGTCTCGGCGGCATCACCGCGGTGGCCGTCGCGATACTCGCCGCGCTCGCCGTCGTACCCGTGATGACGCTCGCCCACACCGGGTTCACCGCCACCGCCGCCGCGATGGCTGTCGCACCGCTGCTGGTGCTGATCAGCGTGGGCCAGGGGATCCTGCAGGGTCGCGGACAGTTCCATCGCCTGGCATGGGTGATCGGGATGGTCGGTGTCGTGCGCACCGTGCCGCCGTTGATCGCGCTGGCCGTCGGCGGTGGATCGGCCGATGCACTGGTCGCGACGATGCTCGGCGCGGTGGTCGCCGTGGGCATCGTCGGATGGCAGACCGGGGTCCGCGACCTCGGCTCCGTCGGCGCGCGGGATCCGGGCGGGCGGCTGTCCCCGACCACGGTGCTGCACGCCTCGCAGGTGCAGCTGGTGCTGATCTCGGCGACCTCAGTGGACCTGCTGCTCGCCCGCGTCGTCCTCAGCGAACACGACTCGGGCGTCTACGCGCTGGGGACGGTGGCGAGCAAGGTGGCGTTCTGGCTGCCCCAGGCGATCGGTCTGGTCCTGTTCCCCCGTCTGGCCGACGCGCAACGATCCGCGCGCGCGTTGCGCACGGGCGTCGGCGTCCTCATCGGTCTCGCGGGGGTGACGACAGTGGCGGCCCTGGTCGGCGGGCCGCTGGTACCGGTCGTCATCGGCGACGACTACCGACCGGTCGCCGGACTGCTGTGGTTGTTCGCGATCACCGGCGGCGCGCTCGCGATCCTGCAGGTGGCGCTGCTCGCCGCCATCGCGCGGGAACGCACCCGGATCGCGGTGGTGCCGTGGGCGGTCGTCGTCGGCGAGGTGGTCGTGATCCTGACCGTCGCGCACTCGGTCCTCGGTCTGGCCGTGACAGCCGCGTCCGGAGCCGTCCTCGCGGCGACGCTCACCGTGGCCGCCACCATGCGGACCGCGACCGTCACCCGCTGAGCGCCACGGACGCAGCAATGCAGACGGCGCAATCCGCGGCAGTTCATCGCAGATGCGGCACCTGCAGGCGTCGCACCTGTCGGCAACTGCCGCGGATTGCGGAGTAGTCGGCTCAGCCGCTCACCGCGGCCAACATCGCGAGCTTCTGGTGGCTCTCACTGCCCGGAGTGGCGGTGTAGACCAACAGGATCTGCGACTGGTCGGGGTCGAGCAGCGTCTGGCAGTGCACCTCGATCAACCCGAGCTCGGGATGCAGCAGGCGCTTTCGCTGATCGGGCAGTGTGGTGTCGACGTCGTGCCTGCTCCAGTGCTCGGCGAAGGCCGGACTCTCGGCGAGCAGCGCGGTGGCGACCTCGGCGGCCCGCGACGTCGGCCCCTCCGCGGTCACCGCGGTCCGCAGCCGCGCGGTGTGCGCTCGCGCGTGCAGTGCGTGGTCCTCGGCGGGGTGCTTGGCCCGGGCGTCCGCGTCGGTGAACCAGCGGTAGGTGACGCTGCGCGCGAAGCCGGTGTGGGCGGTCTCGTCGCCCAGGAGCGCGATCGCGGGCGGGGTCTGCAGCAGCGTCTCGCCCGCGCTGTTGACGACCATCGCGGGGGTGTCGCCCAGGCGGTCCACGATCCGCATCATGCCCGGGGTCACGTGATCACCCCGCGCCGCGCGCCGGGGCGTGTTCTGGCCCGCGAGCAGGAACAGGTGATCCCGCTCGGCCAGCGACAGGTGCAGAGCGCGGGCGATCGCGGCCAGCATCTGATCCGACGGGTGCGGTCCGCGCTGCTGCTCGAGGCGGCTGTAGTAGTCCGACGACATCCCGGCGAGCAGCGCCACCTCCTCGCGGCGCAGCCCGGTGGTCCGTCGTCGGGCACCCCGGGGCAATCCCACGTCCTCCGGTTGCAGCGCATCCCGACGCCGTGAGAGGAACTCGGCCAACCCTGCGCGATCCATCGCGTACACCTCCTGTGTCGCACCCCACGATCGTCTGTTCGGGCGATCCGAACCAGGACTCGTGGGTCCCTGGCTCGCGAAATCCCCTGGGGAAATCCTGTTGCCCCGATGTGTAAGGCTTACCCGCATGGCACGCCAGATCCGTCAATCGCAGAGACTCCGGGACGTCCGTTACGACGTCCGCGGCCCGATCCTCGTCGAGGCCGAGCGGCTGGAGGCCCAGGGGCACCGCATCCTCAAGCTCAACATCGGCAACCCGGCGCCGTTCGGTTTCGACGCGCCGAGCGCCATCCTGCACAACGTCGTCGAGAACATCTCCACCTCGCAGGGATACAGCGACGCCCGCGGCATCATGTCGGCACGCACGGCGGTCGCGCAGTACTACCAGACCCGCGGTCTGAAGTCGGTCGACGTCGGTGACATCCTCATCGGCAACGGGGTCAGCGAGCTCATCACCATGGTGCTGCAGGCGTTCGTCGACATCGGCAACGAGATCCTCGTCCCCGCACCCGACTACCCGCTGTGGACCGGCGCGGTCAGCCTCGCCGGCGGCATCCCGGTGCACTACCGCTGCGACGAGTCCAACGGCTGGAACCCAGACCTCGCCGACATCGAATCGAAGATCACGCCGAACACCCATGCGCTGGTGCTGATCAACCCCAACAACCCGACCGGCGCGGTGTACAGCGAGGACATCGTCCGCGGGTTCGTCGACATCGCCCGCCGCCACGACCTGGTCCTGATGAGCGACGAGATCTACGAGAAGATCCTGTTCGACGACGCGGTCCATCACCACACCGCGACCTTCGCCGGCGACGACGTCCTGTGCCTGACGTTCAGCGGGCTGTCGAAGGCCTACCGGGTGTGCGGCTACCGCAGCGGGTGGGTCGCGGTCACCGGTCCGCAGCACGTCGCGAGCGACTTCCTGGAGGGGCTACGGCTGCTGGCCAACATGCGTATGTGCGCCAATGTCCCCGCGCAGCACGCGATCCAGACCGCCCTGGGTGGTTACCAGTCGATCGACGAGCTCATCGTCCCCGGCGGACGGTTCTACGAGCAGTCGATGACCGCCTGGCGCCTGCTCAACGAGATCCCCGGAGTCAGCTGCGTGAAGCCGCAGGGCGCGCTGTACTGCTTCCCCCGACTCGATCCCGAGATGTACCCGATCGTCGACGACCAACAGTTCGTCATCGACCTGCTGCACGCGGAGAAGATCCTCGTCACCCACGGGACCGGGTTCAACTGGTTCGACCCCGACCACTTCCGACTGGTGACGCTGCCCGACGTGGCCACCCTCACCGAGGCGATCGGGCGGATCTCCCGGTACCTGGCGCATATCCGCGTCTGACCCGGAGCGGCGATCCCTGGATGAGGGCGTCCTTGTTGTCCGGCCCGCGGGGGAGTGGACTCGGTGGCAGTTCACACCACGCGCCGACCACGGCCTGACACCCAGGAGTTCCCATGAAGACCACCGGCAACACCATGTTCATCCCCGGCGGCACGTCCGGGATCGGACTCGGATTGGCCCTGCGTTTCCACGAGGCGGGCAACACGGTCATCGTCGCAGGACGTCGACGCGAGAAGCTGGAGAAGATCGCGGAGGAACATCCCGGCATCCACACCGTCGAGCTCGACGTCAGCGATCCCGACTCGATCACCGCGGTCGCCGCCGACGTCCAGGCGCGGTTCGGTGACCTCGACGTCCTCATCGCGATGGCCGGGGTGATGAAGCCCGAGGACGTCCACACGGGCGATTTCGTCGACACCGCCGTCGACGTGGTGACCACCAACCTGCTCGGGTCGATCCGGCTCATCGGGGCGTTCACCGAGTTCTTCGCCGCCAAGTCCGAGGCGACGATCATGACGGTGTCCTCCGGCCTGG
This sequence comes from Williamsia maris, assembly GCF_024171815.1. GTDB lineage: Bacteria > Actinomycetota > Actinomycetes > Mycobacteriales > Mycobacteriaceae > Williamsia_A > Williamsia_A maris. The sequence goes on from NZ_JAMTCJ010000002.1 coordinate 883,985, forward strand.
CCTTCACCCCGATGGCCGCCACCCCGACCTACTCCGCCACCAAGGCGGCCGTCCACGCGTTCACCGACGCCATCCGTATCCAACTGTCCGACACCGGTATCCAGGTGATCGAGCTGGCGCCGCCGGCCGTGCAGACCGATCTCATGCCGGGGCAGGCGGAGGCCGAGTGGGCGATGCCGCTCGACGACTTCCTCTCCGAGGTGGTGTCGATCATCGACAACGACCCGACCGTGCGCGAGATCCTCGTCGAGAACGTCAAGCCGCTACGTCACTCCGAGACCAACGGCAACCGCGACGCCATGATGGCCCAGCTCGCCGGCCAGCACTGAGGACGCCGAGCGTCGCAGGAGTCAGCAATGTTTCCCGGTCAGCGGGAAGGATTGCTGATTTTTGGCGGACACCTACCGGCTCTCCCAGGGGTATCCGTGCCGCCGGAAGGCCTCGCCCGCACGCTTCTTCGCGCCTTCGACATCCTCGTCGAACAGACGGCGGCCGTCGGCGGAGTCGATGATGATCGCCGACCCGTCGAGGTAGGCACCCGACACCTGGTCGCGTCGGATCACCCGCTCGGACCCCTTGTGCTCGACCACGATCTCGTCGTCGCTGATGGTCAGGCGCGGTTGGGTGACCGCCCAGATCCACATCAGCGCGGCCCCGACCACCGCGAGCGCCGCGGGTCGCAAGAACGCGATGGCGGTGATGTCGACCGACATGATCGCCGACACCAGGTCGTGCGCCGGGACCCAGTCCGAGTCGTCGATCGAGTTCCAGACCAACGGGAGCACGGCGCCGATAGCGACTCCGATCGCCGCTCCGAATCCGATGGCCCAGTTGCGGTCGCCCGCGTCGACACCCAGCACCGTCTCGGTCGGCTTGTGGAAACCCATGCCTCGAAGTGTTCTCGCCCGGCGAATCGAACGAAACGGTCAGAAGTACGAATGACGGGCGGGCGGACCATCCGAAAGGATGAGCAACCTCCCGGCGAACTCCTGCCCAACCCTTGCGCTGGAGTGCACTCCAGGACTTAGCGTGGATGCATGAGCATCCGCCTTGGCTACCAGATCCCCAACTTCACCTACCCGGGAACGCCCGCCGACATCGTCCCGACTGTCCTCGCGCAGGCGCGGGAGGCCGAGGCAGGAGGCTTCGACACCGTCCTCGTGATGGACCACTTCTACCAACTGCCCGGGATCGGCAAGCCGGAGGAGCCGATGCTCGAGGCGTACACGCTGCTGGCGGCAATCGCCGCCGCCACCGAGTCGGTGCAGCTGTCGACGCTGGTCACAGGCAACACCTACCGCAACCCGGCGATGCTGGCCAAGACCGTCACGACGCTCGACCTCGTGAGCGCCGGCCGTGCGGTCCTGGCCATCGGCGCGGGCTGGTACGAGCTCGAGCACCAGCAGATGGGCTACGAGTTCGGCACCTTCACCGACCGCTTCGAACGCCTCGACGAGGCGCTGCAGATCATCGAACCGATGTTGCGCGGCCGCCACCCCGAGGTCGACGGGAAGTGGTACCAGGCGCATTCCACACTCAACGAGCCGCGGGTCCGCGACGACCTGCCGATCATGCTGGGCGGAGGCGGCGAGAAGAAGACGTTCGGTCTCGCGGCCCGCTACGCCGATCACCTCAACATCATCTGCAACGCCAGCGAGCTGCCACGCAAGCTCGACGCCCTCGCCCAGCGATGCGAGGAGGCCGGCCGCGACCGCGACACCATCGAGACCAGCTTCCTGGCGTTCACCATGATCGACGAGGACGGCGACGCCGCACGACGGATGCAGCGCGAGTACCTGATCAAGACCGGTGTCGACTACGACAACCTCGACGACGAAGGGCGCGCCGCGGCCACCGACCGGATGTTCGTCGGTTCACCCGACGAGGTCGCCGAGCAGATCCAGCGTCGTGTGCTCGACGTGGGTGTTGACGGCATCACCATCAACCTGGTTCCGAACGGGCACATTCCGGGCGTGGTCGAGCTCGCAGGCAAGACACTGGCTCCGCTGGTGAAGTAACCGATCTCCGTCGGAGAAGCAGCCTGGCTAGCGGTTGTCCGGGCCCCGCCACGGATCGTCACGACGGGTCTCGGCCGATCCGGGTCCGTCCGGATCGGACCATCCGCCCTGAGACGGCTCGTCGGTGACGCGCGGGATGTTCTGCGTCGCATCGTCATCGGTGCCACCCGAACCACCGGTGTCCTTGCGCAGATTCGGGAACACCGTCGTCGGACGGTCGGATGCCTCGTCGTGATCGCTGCCGCGGTAGTCGGAGTCGCGGAAGGCCGAGTCGTCCGGTCCGCCGTCGTCGTGGGTGGCGACGGGGTAGTACGGATCGGTGTCGCCGCCCGCGGTGGCGGCGCGGCGGCGCGGTCCGCGAAGGAGCAGGAAGACGCCGGCGACCAACGCGATGGCACCGAGCACGCCGAAGACGATCGGCAGCCAACGACCCCACAGGCGGACCGGCGATGCGAGGTCCTTGGCGTTGTCGGCCAACGACTCCTGCGTCTTCTGGTCGTAGACGAAGGTGGCGTCGAGGTTGGTCAGCTTGTAGTCGCGCAGGGCGGCCGGGGCGTCGTCGCTGACGCCGGAGATCTTGAAGTACTCCTGCACGTGTTCACGCGCATTGATGATCGTGCCGCTGACCGGATCGACGTACAGATCGCGAGTTGCCTTGTGGTACAGGTCGGCCGGGAGCTTCTGGGTCCGGTCGATGTCCGGGAAACCGCCGTACCAGGACGACGCCTGGCTCAGCGTGGTGCCCTGCGGGGACTGGTCGTTGGCGTCCTTGAGGCTCGCGAGGTTCGCCTCGGGCACGTCCTGGGTGTAGTGGAAGACCTTGACACCGTTGATCTCCGAGGAGTCGACGTACTTCAACGGGCTCGAGGTACGGGTCGTGAGGTCGAAGTAGTTGTAGTTCTTGGACTTGTCGACGTCGAACGGGAACCGGTACTGCAGTCCGGTGCGGTCGGGGATGGTGACCGTCTTGTCCGACGCGTCGAGCTGGACCTCGGAGCTGCCGCCACCGCCGAGGGCCGGCAGGGCAGAACTGCGGTCGGTGGTGACGCGGTCCTTGGTCGCGAGCAGCAGGGCGCCGAGGCAGCCTCCGCCGCTGGTCGAATCCGAACTGGGGGCGACGGTTTCGCCGGAGATCTGGACCTGGTTGATCCGGGTCGAGGTGCCGGCCTGGAAGGTGACCTTCTCGGAGTTGGCCGGCTTGACCACCACCACGCGCTGCTGGCGCGTGAGGTTGGCGTCGGAGACCTCGGGTTTGGTGTCCGACAGCGAGCAGCGGTTGAGGATCTGCGCGGGCAACGCCTGGCTGCCGGTGCCGCCATCGGGTCGCTGCGACGACGCCACCGTGGTGAAGTCGGTGTCCATCGGGGTCTTCTCGAGTTGGCCCACGAGGTACAGCGGGGAGGCGATCGCGACCACCACCAGCAGTGCACCCACGAAGATGAGGACTGGCCCCACGAGTTCCCGGACCGACATTCGGCCTGACGCCATGGCGCAAACTCCTTTTAGAACTTCTCGTGTCGGTGTGGTGAGCGAGCGCATTCCACCTTGCGAGCGAGACTAACAGCCTGGCCGATCGCTCCGGCGCTGCTAGACGGCGATTTGTCGCCCTTGACCGGACCCCGGGTAGTTTCGGCCCATGGTCACCAGCGCGGGCGCCGACGACCGCCTCCGCGCGGCGCCACACCGTCCCGGCTTCATCCCGGCCCTCGAGGGCATGCGGGCGCTCGCCGCGATCGGCGTCCTCACCACCCACGTCGCCTTCCAGACCCGGTCGGTGGACGGCTCGGTGCTCGGGGCCGTCTGGGGGCGCCTCGACCTGGCCGTGGCCCTCTTCTTCGCCCTGTCCGGGTTCCTGCTGTGGCGCCCGCACGCCGCCGCGGCCCGGGGCGGACCCGCCGCGCCCGGGTTCCGGCGCTATCTGCGCCACCGCGTGGTCCGGATCTGGCCCGCCTACCTGGTGGTCGTGGTCTTCGTCCTCGTCCTGCTCCCGGACGCCCGCGGCGCGACACCGACGGTCTGGCTCGCAAACCTGTTCATCGCCCAGATCTATGTCCCGCTGTCGCTGACGCTGGGGATGACGCAGATGTGGACGTTGTCGGTGGAGGTCAGCTTCTACGCGCTGCTGCCGCTGATCGCGTTCGCCGTCGTCCGGTTGCGCGGCGACCGCGCGCGCCTGCGGATCCCGCTGCTCCTGGCCGCCGCCACGATCAGCCTGTCGTGGGGCTGGATCGCCGATGCCCTGCCGCTGGCCGCCGGGGTGGCGCCGAAGAACTGGCTCCCCGGCCACCTGCCGTGGTTCGTCGTGGGGATGGTCATGGCCGAGATGGCGGCCGCACCCACGCGGGGTCGGATCGCGACGTGGATCGCCGGGCACCGGGTGGCGATGAGCGTGGTGGTCGTCCTCGCCTACGCCGCGGCGTGCACCCCGATCGCCGGACCCACCGGGCTCGCCGAGGTGTCGTCGGCTCAGTTCGCGGTCAAGATCGTGCTCGGTGCGATCGTCGGCTTCGGGTTGCTGGCCCCGATCGTCCTGCGTCCGGCGGGCCGGTTCCGATTCCTGGACTCGGCGGTGATGCAGGCCCTGGGTCGCTGGTCGTACGCGATCTTCATCTGGCACCTGGCCGTGCTGTCGGCGGTGTTCTCGCTGTTCGGTTTCGGTGTCTTCGGCGGATCGATGTGGGCCGTGTGGCTGCTGACCCTGCTCATCACGATCGGGGTGGCGGCGGCCAGCTACGGCTTGATCGAGGAGCCGGCCCGCCGCGCGATGCGGGACGCCGAGCGCCGCCGTAGTGAACGACGCCAGGCCGCGACCGATCGCGACGCGGGCAGCGCGCCGGCGGCCACCAGCGTGAGTGCCGCCAGAGCGGGGAGCTGAACCCACCAGCTGAAGCCGGTGTAGCCCGACGGTGACTGCCACGGGCCGAGCGACAACCCGGCGGCGGCCAGCGTGAACATCGCCGCGACCACGAGCGGCAACGCACGAGGACGTCGACGTCGGATCCACTGACCGGCCGCGGCGGTCACGAGAGCCGCCAGGGCGCCCGGCCATCCGGTGAGCAGGGTCAGGGCGACGAGAAGTGCCCCCGCGGCGACCAGCGGCGCGCGGATCGGCGTGGCAACCGGCAGGCGGCCGTCGCGTGTGGGGCGTCGTCGGCCGATCAGGGTGGCGCCGAACAGCGCCGCGACGGCGAGCAGTCCGATGAGCAGCGACCACCGGTAGGGCCGGTCCAGCGGATAATCCAGCGTGATGGTCCCGGCGACCCCCGCGGGCACGATCCAGCCCTGCTGCCAGCCGTCGACGACGATCGGGGCCAGATCCTTGCCGTCGGCGCGGGCGTGCCATCCCGCGTTCTGCGACTCCGGCACCACGAGCACGCGAGCCGAGTCGGAAGCGCCGACCCGAACACTGCGGTGATCGGCACCCCATTCCTCTGGCGTCAGGGCCCGCTCTCGCTCCGAGCTTCGCTGCGCTCGATTCTCACTCGGCGACCCTGCCGCTGACCGCCGCAGCGTCACCGAGTCGACCGTGAACGCCTCGCCGGGGGTGACGGACACCTGCTGCTCGCCGGCGGGCAGGGCGATCGAGTCCGCGCCGCAGGGGACCGCGGGGACCGGGTCGCCGTCGAGCAGGCTGCGTGCGGTGGTGGTCACCGTCATCGGGACGACGTGGCCCGCCACGGCCATCCCGATGCCCGCGTCACACCCCACCGTGACGACACGGTCGGGCGACGGCGCGGGCGGTGCACCGTCGACGGCGATCTCGGCGATGCCCACCGGCGCCTGCTTGGCGAAGCCCAGGCTGTTGACGTCGATGAGGTCGGACGACGACAGCACCGTCACCGACACCCGGTCGGTCACCGCCGGGTCGAGGGTGATCCGCCCGCTCGCGGGCAGGGTCCGGACCTGGCGACCGGTCCCCAGATCGACCGCGACCCGGACCGGCGCAGCGGGATACAGCCCGCGGGGCCGGGCGATGGTCATCGCGGAGACGCGCTGGGGTCCGGGCAGCGTCAGCCGCAGCGACGGGGGCGTCGCGCCGGGCGTGGTGGTCGACTCGGGTGCGATCCAGGACGTCCCGGGGTCACCGTCGACGGCCGCCGACGCCGTGCCGCGCGGATCGACGACCAACGAGGCGCCCTGTGCGCGAACGGCTCCCTGGGCGGTCAGCAGTTGCGTCAGGGCGGTCCCGGGGGCGGCGCGCAACCAGACCCGCGGGGTGACGTCGGTGGCCTCGGGTACCGACAGCACCCGGGTGAACACGCCGGGCTCCTCGGGCGACAGTGCGAGTGCCGCCGAACAACGCGTGACGTCGGCGTCGGCCGCACACGCCGTCCGCCCGCCGAGTTCGGTGCCCAGGTCCCACCCGGCCACCGACCGTCCCGCGACCAACGGCGGCAGGATGACCCGGTGGCGGATGGCCAGGTCGGCGCCCGCGCGGGTGTCGGTGAGTGACATCTCCGCGATGGCGAACTGACTGCCCGCGGTGTTGTTGTCGGTGCCGATGGCGCGCACCTGGATCCATCGGGTCGGTCCGCTCGGCGCGACGATGGTCGTCTTCGCGCCGGGCGTGAGGCCCTGTGCCACCGAACTACCCGCCTCGGTGGTGACCAGCAGACTCGTGACCGGCGCGCCGAGGGCTTTGCCCGGGGTGACGGTCACGGCGAGGTCGGAACGCGGTCGGGTGAAGTCCACCTGCAGCCACTGGCCGACCGCGGAGTCGATGCCCCGGCTGATCCAGGACGTGTTCGGATCGTCGTCGAACGCCGCGGCGGTCGAGTTCGCCGGTGAGGTCTGTCCCAACTGTGTTGCGTCCGAAGCGGACCCGGAGGCGGTGACCGACACCTGATCCGGGGCGCCGTCGAGCAGCCACTGCCCGCGGACCAGACCGGCGCCCGGGACGGGGTAGTCGGGCACGGCGTTCTGGGTGGATCGCCGATCCCCGGGCGCGCGGATCGCCGAGCTGTGGTCGTCGACGCGACCGAAGTCCGTCTCCCGATCGGTGGGGGTGTCGGTCACAATCGCGCCGGACGGGCCCGATTCGTCCACGCCGGCGCGTCGTGCGTCGGCGTCGAGCAGCGTCGGGCCGAGGGGCGGCTCCCCGGTTCGCGCGGCGTGATCCTGCAGCCGCGCCAGTGATTCCGGACCGCCGACGATCCGCGGCATCGCATCGAGATCCACCAACGACGGCCCGGTGCCCCCGGGGATGGTGTCTCCCGTGGATGCGCCCGCCGAACGGACCGCGAAGATCTGGATCGCGGGCAGCTGCGGCGCCAGCCCGTCGTCGCCGACGATGCCCTTGATCGTCCGTGGCCCCACCTCGGGACCGAACTGCGCGACGCGGACCAACCCCGGCGACGCCGTCAGTGCCTGTTGCGCGACGATCGGTCGCGCCGACCGCGATGCGGCCGGATCGAGGTCGGCCCGCAGGACGACGTAGCCCACGCCCTGTCGGGCCAGGGTCGCCGCCATCCCCGCCGACCCCCGACCGGAGCTGATGAGCCGCTGCACCGAGTCGAGCGCCCGGATCGCGCCGGGAGGGACCAGTGGGATCGCGTCGCGGACCGCCCAGGGCACATCGGCGAGGGGCTGGAGCGGCTCGTCGCGGGTCAGGCCCCAACTCTGGTCGGCCAGCGGTGCTCCCGGCACGACCAGCGTGCGTTCCGGGTGCTCGGCGGGACCCGAGTTCTTCTTCAGCCAGTCGGCGGTCTGCGACCAGTAGTCGGGGATCGCGTCGTAGGTCCCCTGCGGGGCGATGCGTCCGGTCCACACCAGCGACCCGGCTCCGATCACGGCGACCAACAGCGCGATGGTCGCGGCGAGTGCAGGCGACCGTTCCGGATGGGCCGCCGCCCGCCCCGCCTGCGGCCAGGAGACGGTGCCCGGCAGCGGGATCCGTGCGAGCAGGTGCGCGATGCCCAGGACGAGCGGGATGCGGATCATCGGGTCGAACTTGTGCACGTTGCGCAGTGGTGCGCCCGCGCCGTCGAGGAACACCCGGATCGGTTCGGCCAGCGGGGAGCCGAGCTGCCCGGCGAACCCCAGGCACATCAGCAGCAGCCCGACGACGAGAGCGGTGACCAGTCGTCCTCGTCCGGGCATGCGGCGCATGGCGAGTCCGGCGAGACCGGCCGCCGCGACCACGCCGGTCGCGACCACAGCCGCCGGCTGGTTGACCAGCAACGACCCCGCGACCCGTTCCGGGGAGACGAACGGAGTCCACGAACTCGTCCCGCGCAGGACCTCGGTCAGCGAGGTCCACTCCGTGGTCACCCGTGACGACTCGATGAAGTCGAGGAACGGCGGACTCACGCGCGACAGGATCAGCAGCGGGACGATCCACCAGGCGCACGCCAGCGCCACCCCGAGCGCCCACCACCCGGAGAACCGGACCCATCGCGCGGCGGGCCCGGCGTGTGCGGAGCCGATGGCGACCGGCGCGTGCGCCAGCCACCACACCACGGCGATGGCGCAGGCGGCGAGCGTCGCGACGGCGTTGACCGCGCCCATCAACGCGACCGCGCACGCCGATCGGAAGGCCAACTGACGCAACGACGACCGTAGCTGCGGGTGGTCCAGGGCGATGACGACCGGGATCAGCACCCACGGCGCGAGCATCATGACCGTGGTCTCCGAGGAGATCGATCCCAGGGTGGTCAGCACGCGGGGACTGAGGACGAAGGCGACCGCGGCGACGATCCGGGATCCGCGTGAGCCGATGCCCAGCGCCTCGGCGAGCCGGACGATGCCGAGGAACCCGACGAAGGCGAGGACGGCCCACCACAGCCGCTGGGTGACCCATGGCGGCAGGCCGACGACATCACCGAGGACGAAGAACGCGCCGTGCGGGAAGAAGTAGCCGTACGCCTGGTTCTGGACCTGGCCGAACGTGGCCTGCGACGACCACAGATGGGTGGCGCGGGCGAGGAAGCCGACGGGGTCGGCGGTGAGATCGAGTTTGGTGTCCGCGGCGATGGCGCCGGGGGACTGGGCGAACGCGACGAGCAGAGCGGCCAGGGCCGCGAGCGCGACCCCGCGTCGGGTCAGACGCTGATCATCCACCGAGCGGGGACGGACGTCAGTTCTGCACTCCGGCGTTGTCACGCGTGCCGTAGTCGACCGAGCCCTTCACGAAACCGTTGTCCGCGTTGAAGCTGTTGACGTCGGTCGACGGGTTGTCGTCGGAGGAGATGTACCCGCCGAGGAACACGACCGCGATGGCGACGATGACGCCCATGATCCCGGCGATGGCTCCGGCGATGAGGCGGTTGTCGGTCATGGGTGTGGTGCTCCTGAGGTCGACGTCGTACTGCTCGCGTCGAAACTACCATCCGCCCCGTCCGGTTTCGGTGCCGCTCAGGAGCGCGCGGCGGCCGTGGCGTCCGCGGTGCACCGGGCGGGGACGACCAGCACCGGTCGGCGGCAGTGTTTGAGCACCGCCTCGGCGACGCTGCTGTGCAGCAGTGCCTTGAGTCCGGACGCTCCGCGGGTGCCCGTGACCAGCACGTCGACGGCCAGTTCGTCCGCGGCGTCGACCAACGCGCCCCACACCGTCGAGTCGACCTCGGCCAGCCGTCCGTCGGCCTCCATCCCGCACGCACGGGCCCGTTGCACACCCCGGTCGTTCAGGGTGGCGGCCTCGATGCGCAGGAGTTCGTCGACCTCGGTGTCGACCGAGACGCCCACCATCGTCTGCATCCCGCCCGACAACGACGACAGGCGCGCGGTCTGGTGCGACCCGGTCTCCCAGGCGGTGACCACGACGGCGCGACGACCGGCGAGGAACCGGCCCGCGTAATCGATTGCCCGATCCGCGTTCTCGGTGCCGTCGTAGGCGATCATGATCAGGTCCGAGGTCGGCTGGTCCGTGGTTGCCATGATGGTCCCCTTCGTCACCTGTGGTGTGGGACGAGAATAGTCCGTGGACTGGTCATTCGTGCGGGAATCGGACCGTGTCAGACTGCTTGTCATGTGGAAACCGGAGGCACGACGCCGTCATGGTGTGACCGTCGGCGTGATGGGTCTGGTCGCAGTGCTGGCCGGTTGTGGCAGCGGGGCCGACGGTGTCGCGACCTCGACGAGCAGTGCCGCGTCGGCGACCTCCGCGGCGGCGTCCGCCTCCGCGACGGCGTCCGCCTCCGCGACGTCGGCGGCGCCGAGCACGTCGAACCCGGTCGCCGCCGGATGTGCGTCGGCAATCGTGGCGTCGATGTCGTTGCGCGACAAGCTCGCCGCCATGCTCGTGGTCGGGGTGAGCGGAACGCAGGACGCGCGTCGCGTCGTCGACACCTATCACGTGGGTGGGATCTTCGTCGGCAGCTTCACCGACTTCTCGATCCTGGCGGACGGCCGGCTGAAGGCCATCGCCGCGCAGTCGAAGCGGCCGTTGATGGTGACGGTCGACCAGGAGGGTGGTCGGGTCTCGCGGTTGTCCGAACTCGGTATCGACAGCCCGTCGGCTCGCGAACTCGTGAAGACCTCCACGCCGGCGCAGGTGCGCCGCATCGCCGCGAAGACCGGCGCCGGTCTGAAGCGTCTCGGGATCAACGTCGACTTCGCGCCGGACGCCGACGTGAGCGACGAGTCCGACGACGAGGTGATCGGCGACCGGTCGTTCTCCGACGACCCGGCCGTCGTCGCCCGGTATGCGGGCGCTTTCGCCGACGGTCTGCGCGACGCCGGGGTCATGCCGGTGTTCAAGCATTTCCCCGGTCACGGCCACGGCTCGGGCGATTCCCACACCGGCACCGTGCGGACGCCGCCGCTGTCGCGGCTCATGAAGAGCGATCTCGTGCCGTACCGGACGCTGTTGCCGGGGCGGGCGACCCGCGCGGTCCCGACGGCCGGGGTGATGGTGGGGCATCTGATCGTGCCCGGGCTGACCGGCGACGAACTGCCCGCGAGCATCTCGGCACCGGCGATGCGGCTGTTGCGGAACGGGACCGGCTACGGCGGCAGGCCGTTCGACGGTCCGATCTTCACCGATGACCTCAGTGGGATGGCCGCGATCAGCGCGCGGTACGGGATCGAGGAGGCGGTCGTGCGCGCGTTGACGGCCGGGGCCGACCTCGCGTTGTGGCTCAGCACGGACAAGGTCCCCGATGTGCTGGCCGAGCTCACCTCGGCGGTGCGGGCGAAGCGCCTGCCCCAGGCTCAGGTCGACCGGTCGGTCGCGCGGAACCTGCGCGCGACCGGTGCGGGTGCCTGCTGACGCGTCGGCTCAGACGGCGTCAGCGGGCACTACGCGGGTACGCATCCGGACACGAGCTGTCCGCGTCACCACCGAAGCGGTAGGACGATAGATGCGTCTCCGAACGAAGTACCCCACGTAGAATTCGTTCGGAATCGCGTAGTGCCCGCAGGTCCGTGCGCGCCGGATGTCCCGATGTGGGACGCGACGCCGCGAGCTCCGCGGCCCCGGGAATACTCCCCATATCCCGAAGCCGCGAAATGACGAGGAGGGTGACGGTCGAAACGGCCAGTGAGCTCATGATCGTCACGAGCACCACCGTCCACATCAGCACGTCACCCAACGGAACTTTCCTTCCGATTGACCGAGCAGTGCCCCCCGAGACATTCGTCCCTCCGCACTGCTACTGTCGTCCTCATGCACCGTTACGTTACAGCTTGTAATGTATGATGGTCAACACCGGGAGACCACGAGATTCATCGATCGACGACGCCATTCTCGATGAGGCAGCGAGAATGATCGTCGAGATCGGTTACGGCGCGACGACCATCGACGCGGTGGCTCGCGCCGCCGGGACGACGCGGCCGGCGGTGTACCGCCGGTACGCGTCGCTGGCGCAGATCGTATCCGCCGCGATGAGTTCGCGCGTGGTGTTCGATCCCCGCACCGACTCGGGCGATCTGCCCGCTGACCTGGACGCATTGCAGAAGCAGCAGATCGCGTTCTTCACCGATCCCCTGGTCATCCGGGCCATGCCCGGTCTGATCGAGGAGAGCTCGCGCAACGACACCCTGCGTTCGCGTCTGTTCGACGACATCATGACGCCGCGTCGCGCGGCCGTCCGCCGGGCGCTCGATCAGGCCACCCGTCGCGGCGACATCACCGCCGGCGCCGACCCGGACGAGATCTGCGACCTGCTGACCGGCCCGCTCCTGCTGCGCACCTTGATGCCCGCCCTCGGTGCCGTCGACACCCATCTCGCCGAGGTCACCGTCGCCGCGGCGCTCGATTCGGTGGGCTATCGTCGGGCCGACGTCGCCACGGTCGAGCGTTCGTAACTTACTGCCTGGTAAGTTGAGGTCTTCAGTTCGGACCCGGCGGAAGGCGGTGCACCATGGCCGGTGGCACGAAGCGGCTTCCCCGCGCGGTACGCGAACAGCAGATGCTCGACGCCGCCGTCTCGGTGTTCGCCGAGAAAGGCTTCCGCGAGACGGCGATGGACACCATCGCCGCCGCCGCGAACATCAGCAAGCCGATGCTGTATCTCTACTACGGATCCAAGGACGAGCTGTTCGCCGCCTGTGTGAACCGTGAGGGCAGCCGGTTCATCGAGGCCATGACCACCGGGTTCGACCCGAACCTCAAGCAGCGCGATCAGGCCCGCACCGTGATCTACGAGTTCCTGCACTTCGTCGACACCAACCGCTCGTCGTGGCGGGTGCTGTACCGCGTGGCCACCGCGCAGTCGAACTTCACCGCGATCGTCGACGCCAGCCGCGCGCGGCTCATCGAGATGATCGCCGATCTGCTCCGTCGCGGCACCACGGTCGAGGGCGCGACCGAGACCGACTTCGAACTGATGGCGGTCGCGCTCGTCGGAGCCGGTGAGGCCGTGGCCGACCGGATCACCGAGGGCGACATCGATCTCGACAGCGCCACCGACCTCGTCTTCGGCATGGGGTGGCACGGTCTGGCCGGCGACAAGAAGGTCAGTGGCGAGCACGCCTCACAGATCGGGTAGCGGCAGGTCCATGTTGGGCTTGATGATGCCGCCGTCGACCTCGAGGATCTTGCCGGTCGTGTAGGACCCGGCCGCGGACGCGAGATACAGTGCGGCTGCTGCGATCTCGTCGGTGTGGCCGATGCGGCGCAGTGGGGTCGCCTGCTCCAGCCCGGTGCGCATGCCCTCGTCGGAGGTCACCATCTCCAGCGCCGAGGTGGCGATCGCACCGGGTGCGATGGCGTTGACCCGGATCCGCGGCGACAGGTCCTCTGCGGCGAGCCGGGTGTAGTGCGCGAGTGCGGCCTTGGCGGTGCCGTAGGCGGCGAACGCCCGACCGGGCAGCCGTCCCATCGCCGAGGTGATGTTGATGATCGATCCGCCGTCGGCGTTCTCGAGCATCAACGGCACCGCTGCACAGGTCAGCGCATGTGCGGTCGACACGTTGAACCGGAACGCACCCTCGAGCGCCTTCACGCTGGTGTCGAGCAGCGCGCTCGGCATCGTGCCGCCCACGTTGTTGACGACGATGTCGAGCCGGCCGAGCTCGTTCTTCGCCGTCGCGGCCAGCCCTGCGGTGACCTCCGGGTCGCTGAGATCCGCCGCGACCACCACGGCGCGGCGCCCCAGGGCGCGGACCTGCTCGGCGACCTCGTCGAGTTGCGACTCGGTGCGCGACCCGATGACGATGTCGGCGCCGGCCTCGGCGAATGCGATCGCGATGGCCGCCCCGAGCCCACGACCCGCTCCGGTCACCACCGCCACCTGCCCGTCCAGTCGGAATCGGTCCTGGATCATCGGCACTCCTCGAAGTCGGTGATGACGAATATTCGTCGCCACGTGGTCTACTATTTCGACGCGCGGCTCAGTGTAGGGACTGCCCGCGCGAACTGACAAGCATCTGTCCGCGACGAGAGGATGCCCCGAGTGGTCGATCGATCTCCCTCGCCGCCGACCCGCCGGGTCATCGAGGTGGTGGGGATGCTGGCGTCCGCCGACCGCCCGATGGGGGTGGGCGAGATCGCCACGGCGCTGGGCATCGCCAGGGCGACCGCCACCGCGGTGGTTCGCGAACTGGCCGACGCGTCGTGGGTCACGCGCGACGCCGACCGGCGCTACACGGTGGGCCCGGCGCTGGCCGGTATCGGTGCGCGTCTCGCCCTGCCCGCCTCGGTCGCCGAACGCCTCGACGCGCTCGCGACCGAGGTCGGGTGCGGGGTGACGTTGAGTCGCATCGACGTCGGTGCGCTCACGGTGGTGGCGAAAGCCCACGGCGGCAGCCGGGACATCCCCGGCGTCCCGGTGGGACAGCGTGTTCCGCTCGCCTACCCGGCCGGCGCGGCGGTCATGCCCTGGCGCGACGGCGCCGAGCGCGACGGATGGGTCGCCGGTGCAGGCGATCACGATTCCGCTGAACACCTCCTCGCCCTGGTGGAGCAGCGTCGGTACGCGGTGTTCCGGCCTTCGTCGGGGGACGCGGGGCTGGTCGACGTCCTGGCCGACCTGCTCGACGTCGTCGGCGGCGATCTGCTGCGACCACGACTGCGCACGAAGGTGCTGACGCAGTTGTCGGCGCTGACGGCACGGTCGTACACCGCCGATGAACTCGACGACGTCGGGTCGCTGCCGGTCAGCTACCTCGCGGCACCGATCGTCGTCGGCGGACAGGCGGTCCACGAAGTGCAGATGGGGCCGCTGCGGTCGGCCGTCACCCGGGACGAACGCACCGCCTACATCGCCGCCCTGACCTCGGCGGCGCACGATCTGGCGCGCGATCCCGGTATGGGTGCGGGTCAGTCAGGCGGGTAGCGCCTGCGCAGACGGAGTCGGAGGCCGTGCGCGGTCGAGCGGATCGAGATCCGCTCGGCCAGAGGGAAATCCGCGGCCCGCTCGGCCACGTCGTCGATGAGTCGTTCGGCGTCGGCGACCTCGTCCGGAGGCGCGCCGGCGCCGGTGAGCGCGGCGTACGCGCGGTACTCGCGACCGAACGTCGAACGACACAGGTCGCGGTGGACCTGTGCCGTCGGCGCGTCGGCGGTCACGGCCTGTTTGTAGGACTGCTGCGACGACGTCTGCGCGTCGTGCCTACGGTATGCCACCCCGGGGAGCGACGTTCGTCCCATCCGGGTCCCGTTCAGCGCCAACCGCATCCAGAGGTCCCAGTCTTCGGCCGGCACTGTCCGGTATCCGCCCGCGTCGAGGATCGCGCTGCGCCGACCGGTGAGCGACGGCTGCATCACCGCGCAGTTCAGCAACAGCTCATAGGTGAGCGAGCGCGGGTCGGCCCGCAGCAGCGGCTGCGGTTCGACGGCGAAACGCCCGGGGCCGACGAACAGCGCGGGCGAGAACACCAGATCGAGATCGTGACGGCGCATCAGTGACAGCTGCGAGCGGAACCGCCACGGCAGACTCACGTCGTCGGCGTCCATCCTGGCCACCAACGGGGTCTTGGCCGCGTCGAGCAGGGCGTTGGCGGCTCCGGTCACGCCGAGACGTCTCCCGCCGACGTCCAGCAGTCCGACGCGCCGATCCCGGCGGGCGACGCGGTGCACGACGGCCGCGGTGTCGTCCTCGCTGGCGTCGTCGACGACCAGGACCCGCCCGTCGCGGGGCAGGGCCTTCGTCACCGAGGTGATGGCGCGCTCGACCGTGGCGGCCGCGTTGCGCGCCGGGATCATCACCGTCAAGGCTTCCACCGGCGAAGATTAGCCCGGGACAGAACTCTTGTCCGTGCGAGATCGGTTCTGATCCGGGTGACTGGGCCACCAGATCCGTTCGCCGATGAGGGTGAACAGGGCCGGGACCACGACCGTCCGAACCACGAACGTGTCCAACAGGATTCCCAGACCCACGATGATCCCGAGCTGGGTCAGCGTGATGAGCGGCAGGATCCCGAGGACGCAGAACACTGCGGCGAGCACGATGCCGGCGCTGGTGATGACGCCGCCGGTCGCGGAGACGGCGCGGATCATCGCTGTGCCGATCCGGTGGCCCGCGCTCTCCTCGCGCGCCCGGGTGACCAGGAAGATCGTGTAGTCGACACCGAGAGCGACCAGGAACAGGAACGCGAAGAGGACGACGTTGTTGTCGAGGGCGGGGAAACCGAACACGTGCTCGCTGACCCAACTGCCGAGTCCCAACGCGGCGACGGTGCTCGACACGGTGACGGCGATCAGGACCAGCGGTGCGAGGACGGCGCGCAGCAACACGAACAGCACGGCCAGCACGATGGCGAGGATCAGCGGGATCAGCAGCAGACGGTCGTCGCCCGCGGCGTCGCGGGTGTCGAGGGCCTGGGCGTCGCTGCCTCCGACCAGGGCGTCGGCCGAGTCGACGCCGGCCAGGGTCGACCGGATGGAGGAGATGGTGTCGAACGCGCCGCTCGACGCCGGGGGCGAGGTCAGGACGACGCTCCACCGGGTCTGGCCGGTGTCGGAGGTGCCGGTCTGTCGGACCGATTCGACGCCGGGGGCCGCGGTGAGCGCCGCGTCGACCTCTGCGGCCGTCGCGGTGGTCGCGGTGACGGTCGTGGGATCGGATTGACCGGCCGGGAAGTGCTCGTCGAGCACGTCGAACCCGACGACCGAATCGGCACTGACACGGAACTGCTCGGTCTGTGACAGTCCGATGGAGGTGCCGAACAGTCCTGCGGCGCAGATGATCAGCAGTGCGAAGGCGGCGACCGCCGACCGGACGGGATGGCCGACGACTCCGGTGGCCACCCGGTGCCACACGCCGGTGTCGACGGTGTCATGGTCGGATGCTTCCCCTGCCTCGGCCCGGGGGACGAATGGCCAGAACAACTTCCGACCGAAGAGCCCGAGCGCCGGTGGCAGCACGAACAGGACGAACACCGCGGCGATGAGCAGCCCGACGGCCGCGAAGGCGCCGAGGCTGCGGGTGCTCGGCAGTGCGGCGAGCAGCAGGATCAGCAGGGCGAGGACCACGGTGAGGTTGCTGGCGACGATCGCGGGGCCCGCCCGTCGGACCGCGGCACGCAGGGCGTCGCGGTGGTCGGGGAAGCGCCGCAGCTCCTCTCGGTATCGCGATATCAGCAGCAGCGCGTAGTTCGTGCCCGCGCCGAACACCAGGACGCTGGTGATCCCCGACGTCGAGCCGTCGAAACTCAGGCCGGTGGCGCCGGCGAGTGCGGTTCCCGCGGAGGCGGCGATGCGATCGGCGAGACCGACCACGATCAGTGGGACCAACCACAGGATGGGGGAGCGGTAGGTCGCGATCAGCAGCAGTGCGACCACGAGTGCGGTGACCGCGAGCAGCGTGACGTTGGCGCCGGAGAACGAGTTGGCGATGTCGGCCGCGAACGCGGGGCCGCCGGTGACGTGGGTCCGCAGGTCCGACGGCAGACCGGTGTCGGCGGCATCCCGCAACTCGTCGACGGTGTCGCGCAGGCCGAAGCCACTCAGCTCTGTCGACACCGGAACCGTTGCGATCGCGGCCTTCCCGTCCGGCGCGACGACGACCGACGGTCCCTCGGTGACGTTCTCGCTCGCGGGGAGCGACCGGTTGACGGCGAGCATCCGCGTACGTGCGGTGTCGATCGCCGAGCGGTCGGTGTCGGTGAGGGCGGCACCGTCGGGTCGGTCGACCACCAGGATGGCCGGGGTGACATCCGCGTCGGGGAACGCGGCCAGGATGTCATCGATCTGCGCCGACTGGGCCGAGTCGGGCAGCGACACCGGCGAGTCGTCGCCGGAACCGTTCTCGCCGACCACGGTCATGAACGCGATGGCCAGGAACAGGATCACCAGGCCGACGGCCCACGATCGGCGGCCACTGACGACGGAGGCGAGGCGATCCCAGGCGGAGGAGGTCCGCGCGCTCGTGTTCGTCACGCTCGTGCTGTTCGTGCTCGCGTTGTTCACGAACCAGACAATCTCAGAAACTGAACTGTTAAGCAAATGAGACTTATCGTGAGGTCGTGGGTAAGCTGCCGTCGTGGAACGTGCGGAGCTCGAGTCGGCGATGGCGGCGGACATGCGTGCGCTGGCGGCCGCGTCCGAGCAGTTGGGCCGGGTGTTCGCGGGACAGCATGAGCTCGGTGCCAACGATTTCCAGGCCCTGTTGCGGATCATGGTGGCCGATGTGGAGGGCACGCCGTTGACCGTAGGGCGGCTGGGCACCTCGCTGGGGATGTCGTCGGCGGCCATGACCTACCTCGTCGAGCGCATGATCAGCTCGGGGCACATCCGCCGTGAGCCCGATCCGGGTGATCGCCGCCGGGTGATCCTGCGCTACGACGACCACGGGATGGAGGTCGCGCGCGAGTTCTTCGGTCCGCTGGGCGAACTGACCCGCGGCGCCCTCGCCGACGTCGACGAGGACGACCTGGCGACCGCCCATCGGGTGTTCGGGATCCTGATCGATGCGGTCCGCACCTACGAACAGCGCCTGACCTCAGGCTGAGGTGGTCGTTTCCGCGCGGCGCACCGTTCGCTCGATCCCGTCGAGCACGGAGTCCCAGTGCTGTCGCGCGAGATCGTGACCCATGCCGGGGATGGTCAGCAGTTCGGCGCTCGTCATCGCGGCCGCGGTGGCCCGCCCGCCGGACGGGGCGATGACACGGTCGGCGTCGCCGTGGATCACCAGTGCCGGGATCCGCAGGTCCCGTAGACCGCGGGTGCGGTCGGTCTCGGCGAAGATCGCCGCGATCTGCCTGCCGGAGCCGGTGTCGTCGCCGCCCGACCGGGCCAGTGAGCGCGGCATGATCGTGCGGACGTCGTTCTCGTCGGCGTCGGTCCGGTCGCGGGATCCGATCCGCTCGAACGCGGCGACCATCTCGTCGACCGGGTCCGGCTTCGGAGAGCGCAGCCCGGACAGCAGATACCGCTTCGAGGACTTCCCGTTCCGGCGGTCGCCCGGGCGGCCCATGATCGAGACGAGCGACTGCACGAGATCCGGATGCCGGATCGCGGTCTGCTGCGCGATGAACGATCCCAGCGAGACGCCGACGATGTGGGCGCCGCGGGGCGCGACCGCTCTCATGAGCCCTGCGGTGTCGTCGGCCATGTCCTCGAGGGAGTAGGTCACCGGCGCCGATCGGCGCAGGTACTGCCACGCGGTGGGGATCGGACCGGTCAGGTGCGTCGAGCGGCCGACGTCGCGGTTGTCGAACCGGACGACGCGGAGCCCACGACCGACCAGGTCGGCGCAGAACTCGTCGCGCCACCACAGCATGTCGAGACCCAGTCCCATGATCAGCACGACCGTCGGATCGCTCTCGTCGCCAAAGATTTGGTGGCACAGTCGGATATCTCCGATTCGGGCGAACTGCTCGGGCGCATTGTCGTACCGTTCGTCCACACGCATTCCTTCGTTAATGTGAGCACCTTACGGTCCGCAGAATGCCCTCAGTCGATCGTCGTAGATTCTTGCAACTGTCCGGTGGAGTCGCCGCGGCGACGTTCCTGTCCGACAGCATCGCCCGCGCCGCCGACATCCCCGCAGCGCGCACCACCGGTACGCTCGCCGACGTCGAGCACATCGTGGTCCTGATGCAGGAGAACAGATCCTTCGACCACTATTTCGGATCGATGCGCGGGGTGCGGGGGTTCGGTGATCCGCATCCGGCGAAGCGCAGGGACGGGAAGTCGGTCTGGTTCCAGTCGGACGGGTCGCGCGACATCGCACCCTTTCACCCGGACCACGACGATCTGGGGCTGACGTTCATCGAGGATCTCGATCACTCGTGGGCCGGCGGGCACAGAGCGTTCAACTCCGGCCACTACGACCAGTGGATCCCGGCGAAGACGCCGACCACCATGGCGCACCTACTGCGCGACGACATGCCCTTCCACCACGCGTTGGCGGACGCATTCACCGTCTGCGACAACTATCACTGCTCACTGCTCGGACCCACCGACCCGAACCGGTACTACATGTGGACCGGATGGGTGGGCAACGACGGCCGCGGCGGCGGTCCCGTGATCGACAACGCCGAGAAGGGATACGACTGGTCCACCTACCCGGAGCGCCTCGAGAAGGCCGGCGTCTCGTGGAAGATTTATCAGGACAGCGGTACCGGGCTCGACGCAGCCGGGTCGTGGGGGTACGCAAAGGACCCGTACGTCGGCAACTACGGCGACAACTCGCTCCTGTACTTCAACCGATATCGCACGGCCGCGTCGACAGATGCGCTGTATGCGAAGGCGCGCGTCGGAACCCAGGCCGCGTCCGGCGGTGACGCTTCGCTGTTCGACGGTCTGCGGCGGGACGTGAAAGCCGGTTCTCTCCCGAAGATCGCGTGGATCGTCGCGCCCGAGGCGTACACCGAGCATCCGAGTTGGCCGGTCAACTACGGCGCCTGGTACATCGCGAACGTGCTCAACGCGTTGACATCCGACCCGGACACCTGGGCGCGCACCGCATTGTTGATCACCTACGACGAGAACGACGGCTTCTTCGATCACATCGTTCCTCCGCATCCCCACGGTGCCGGTGTCCCGGGCGATTCGACTGTGAGCACGGTCGACGAGGTGTTCTCGGGGCGAGGCACCGATCCCGCCGGTGCCTACGGTCTCGGTCAACGGGTTCCGATGATGGTGATCTCGCCGTGGAGTTCCGGTGGCTGGGTGTGTTCAGAGGTCTTCGACCACACGTCCATCCTGCGTCTGATGGAGAAGCGGTTCGGTGTGAGGGAACCGAACATCACACCGTGGCGGCGCTCCGTGTGCGGAGACCTCACCTCGGCATTCGACTTCACGATCCAGAAGTCGGCGGTTCCGCGCCTGCCTGCGACCGCGGGCTACCGCCCCGATCACGTGAAGCATCCCGACTACCGCCCGGCACCCCCTGCGGTCGGCGCCGTCCCGGTGCAGGAGCGTGGCTCACGTCCGTCGCGTGGCCTGGCGTATCGACTCGCGACGACCATTGCCGTCACACCGGGATCCGCGGATCTCACCGTGGTCAATGCCGGGAGTCTCGGTGCGCACTTCCAGGTACGGTCGGCGGCGTTGCCGGTTCCCCACAGCTTCACGGTGGGGGCCGGGGCGACCCTGCGGGCGTCGGTGCCTGCGAATCAGATCGCGGTGCACGGACCGAATGGCTTCTTCCGTGAGGTGCGCGGAACCGCGAAGGGCATGACGATCGCCGAGAAGGTCGACGGTGCCGCACTGCGACTCACGATCACCAATTCCACGGCTGAGCCGTTCACTGTGACGATCACCGAACACGGTGGCGTGGGCCGATCGGTCGTGGTGCCCGCCGATGGGCGGACCGGATACGCGCCCGTCCTCGACCACGGCTGGTACAGCGTCGAAGTACGCCTCGCAGACCACGTCCGAACCCTCGCCGGGCGCGTCGAAACGGGTGCTCACGGCATCAGCGATCCTCGCATCGGTGGTTCCTGACGCGGCTCAGAACGGCGGGTCGTCGCCGAAGCCCTCCCAGGAGAACCGGGTTGGCGGCGGCGGTGTCTCGATGACGGGCTCAGGCGCGTCTGCGGCCGCGGCCGCGGCGTCGTCGAGACGTTGTTGGTTGGCGGCACGGGCCGTGCGTCGGCGGGCGTGCTTCTCCTCCAGGCGGGTTCGGCGTCTGGTGGGTTCGGCGTCGGGAGCCGTGCAGTCGGGATCCGGTGGGGCGTGGCTCGGTCGCTCGAACTCGATGTCACGCAACGACGGGAACAGGTCGTCGCCGGTGAACGCCGGGCCGGGGACGATCAGCCCCTCGGGGGTGACGATCGTCGTGGTGGCGCGTCCGTTGTCATCGATCGTCAGGGTGTCGAGGAAGTCGCTGAACGTCTTCATGTTGTGGTGGAACCGGCATTTGGGTCCCATGCCCTCGCGGCAGGTCTGTCCGCCGCGTTCAGGGTTCTCGTGGTCGTACTCGTCGGTGTGGTCGAGGTCGCAGCGCCACGCCGGTTGGTTGCAGCCGGGGATGTCGCAGTACAGGCCACGAGCGCGGATGACGGTGTCCAGTGCGGTCGACGGACGGTAGGGATCTCCGGGCTGCGTCGGTTTCAGGGGTGCGTCGTCGAAGCCCATCGGCCGGATCCGGGTCGCCGGATGGGCGATGATGTCGCGGATGTGGTCAGCGGAGACGACGCCGTAGCCGTCGATGAACCCGGGGTCCTCGCCGTCGCCTGCCGCGGTCTCGAGATCGCAGAGCACGGTGACGACGGCTTTCGATGTCGGCATCGCGATCTCACGCGCTGCGGGCCCGTCCGCGTCGGGCACCGGCTCGGCGTCGCAATCGGGGTTGCCGCACTGGCATTCCCACGCCACGTTCATGACGAGGCAGAAGTGGGCGTCGCTCTTGCGGGCGCTCTTCGTACGTGGATCCTGCGAGCAGACGTGCTCGGCAACGGTCTCGACACGACGGAACATCGCGATGGCGTTCTCCGCGGTCATCGACGAGCTGATGATGCCCATGCCGTCGTCGCCGCGGTCCAGCCAGAAGGAGCGGGCATCGACCGCCGCTTTGCGCCGGGCGCGAACCGCCGCGGGATCGACCCGGAAGATGACGCGATCGATCATGTCCCGCATCCGGTGTGCCGACCACGACCCGCCCCGGCGGAGGGATTCGGTGATGTCCGCGTCGACCGACCTCTGGTGGTCGGGGTCGGTGACGAGGTCCGTGCGCTCGACGATGGTCTTCACCTGCGCGGCGGTGATGAGCCCGTCCCGCAGGCATTCGGCCACCATCGGTAACCGGTCGCGAAGCGCCACCCCGGTGTCGATCAACCGTTCCGCGGTCGACTGCGGCATCGAGTGGAGTACCGCGACACGGGTTGCGCAGCGCGACAGCGCATCCAGCTTGCGCTTGTCGGATGCCTCCTCCGGTGCGACCAGCTGGGCGTGCAATTCTGCGGCGTTCCGCAGACGCACCCACTCCAGATATGACTGCCCCGCCGCCGCGTGCTTCATGTCCAGCAACAGGGCGTTGATCGGCGCGCCGATCGGCTCGGACAACAGCCCCGTGGCTGCCGCCGACACCCCCGCCCAACCCCCGTCGATCATGTGTGCAGTTTAAAACAAGGGTCTGACAACCCTTCTCGTCTGTCCACAACCGCCGCCGAGCGTGCCGAAACGACCTACCGAGCGTGCCGAAAAGACCCGCCGAGCGTGCGGTGTCGAGGGATGATCAGGTGCGGCAACTCAATTCGACGGTGTCGTTGTCCTTGCCGGGCAGATTGACACTCGTGTAACCGTTGGCCGGATCGCGAACATGGTCGAGATACGGTGTCAGGTCGGGACTGTCGGCGTTGTCGGCGACGAGCAACGTGCCCGGGACCAACCGATCCTCCAGGAGATTCACGACGGGGAGGTACAGCTCTTTCCAGCCGTCGAGAACCACGAAGTCGATGTCCCCGGGCACGGTGGGCAGCGTGGTGAGTGCGTCACCGTCGAGCACCGAGATCAGGTCGGCGACACCTGCCTCGGCGAACGTGGCCGTCGCGGCGGCGATCTTGGCCGTACTCATCTCCGTGGTGTGGATGTGTCCGAACCCGTTGTCGCGCACAGCCGCGGCGAGGTAGAGCGTCGACAGACCGAACGACATCCCGAACTCCACCACCGTCGACGGACGTGCGGCGCGCACCAGTGAGTACAGCATCCGGCCGGTGGCCGGGCTGATCGTCATGTAGACATCCGACATGGCGTCGGCTCGTTCCTGCGGGCTCATCCCGGGGTGATGGCGGCGTGCCGACGACCCCTGAGCGCTGGGCCGCGCCGCGTTCGCCTTCTCGTAGAGCTGATCCAGAACCCCCGCGATGGGTTCGCCGGACAGCGCCGACACCGTGTTCGTCACGTCCGTCTCCTCGTATGTGGTGCGTGAGATCTGGTCTCAGCGCTCGATCATCTGCATCTGGGCTTCGTTGTGGTGCTCGCCGGCGGCGGGCGGGAGTGAATCGAGTCGCTCGAGCTGCTCGGCCGACAGTGTGATCGCGTCTGCGCCGACGTTCTCCTCGACCCGCGCGATGCGCTTGGTGCCCGGGATGGGGGCGATGTGCTCACCGCGCGACAGCAGCCACGCCAGCGCGACCTGGCCGCTCGTGGCGCCGACCTCCTCGGCGACCGCCTCGACGACGCCGACGAGCTCGAGGTTGTGGGCGAAGTTGTCGCCGACGAAGCGGGGGTTGTCCGAGCGCATGTCGTTCGCTCCGATCTGGTCGGCCGATCGGATCTGGCCGGTCAGGAATCCTCGCCCCAACGGCGAGTACGGGACGAACCCGATTCCCAGCTCGGCCAGCACGGCCAGGACGCCGTCTTCGGGGTCGCGGGTGAACAGCGAGTACTCCGACTGCAGGGCGCTGATCGGATGGACGGCATGGGCTTTGCGGATCGTGCTCACCGAGGCCTCGGACAGGCCGAGGTGCCGTACCTTGCCCGCGGTCACCAGTTCCGCCATTGCGCCGACGGTGTCCTCGATCGGCACGGTCGGGTCGACGCGGTGTTGGTACAGGAGGTCGATGTGGTCGACGCCGAGGCGTCGCAGCGAGCCCTCCACCGAGGTCGCCACGTTGGCGGGACTGCTGTCGAGCCCGGCCTCGTCGCCGTCGGAGTGCTTGATCAGTCCGAACTTGGTCGCGAGGACCACCTTGTCGCGGTGGTCCTTCAGCGCCTGCCCGACCAACTCCTCGTTGATGTACGGCCCGTACACCTCGGCGGTGTCGATCAGGGTGACGCCGAGATCGATCGCGCGGTGGATGGTGCGGATCGATCCGGCGTCGTCCTCACCGGATCCGCCGTAACCGTGGGACATGCCCATGGCGCCGAGTCCGATTCGTCCTACTTCGAGGTCTCCGAGAGTCGTTTTTCGCATACCTCCGTTGTACCGGGCCTACGGCACACACAAACGCTCCACATACATCGAAACGCTCCGGTTGCAACCGGAGCGTTTCGATGAAAGTGGAGCGGATTGCCGATGAGATCAGCGGCGCTTGATCACGATCGCCGCGATGATGCCGGCGATGACCGCCACGACACCGGCGATGAGGGCCGGGTTGGTCGCGGCCTTCTCGACGTCGCGGCTGTCGATGCTGCGGATGTTCGACGCGACCTTGTCGGCCACCTCGTTCGCCTTCTTCTCGGCGTTCTGGGCGACGTCCTTGGCCTGGGCCTTGGCGTCGGCCGCCGCGTCCTTGGCCTTGTCGGCGACCTCGTCGGCCTTGTCCTTCGCGTCCTGCGCGGCGTCCTTCACCTGCGCCTTGGCGTCGTCGGCGGCGTCTTCGGCCTTGGCCTTGACGTCCTTGGCCTGAGCCTTCACGTCAGACGCGACATCCTCGGCCTTGTCCTTCGCTTCGTCGGCGACGTCCGAGGCGGCGTCCTTGGCATCCTCGGCGGCATCGGAGACCTTGGCGCCGGCCTGCTTGGTCTTGGCGCCGGCCTTGTCGGCGGTGCCCTCGGCCTTGAGGTCATCGTTGTCGGTGGCGTCACCGACCGCCTTCTTGGCCTCGCCGGCGACTTCCTGCGCCTTGTTCTGTGCCTTGTCGATGAAATCTGCAGACATGGAACTCACTCCTTCGTGATCGGCCCGACGTCTTCGAGCTCATTGATTGTGTAGTCGTAACGAACAACCTAGATGCACGAACTCCCCGCCGTGAGATAGATCACGACGGGGAGTTCATGTGGATCGATCGGTTCAGGCGCCGCGCAGGGTTCCGGTCAGGTGCGGGTAGCCCTTGCTGCGGTTGAGCACCGACACGTCGTAGCCCGACGTGCCCGAGCTGCCGTCGACGGCGTCGACGTATCCGTTGACCTTGGCGGGCAACAGGATCGGCTTGCCGAACTTCGCCTCGTAGACGACATCGTCGGGCAGGTGCGCCTCGATGCTGCCGAGAATGGCTGCTGCGGTCCACATCCCGTGCGCGATGGCGCGCGGGAAGCCGAACGCCTTGGCGGTCAGGTTGGCCATGTGGATGGGGTTCCGGTCGCCGCTGGCCCCGGCGTACGCACGGATGCGCCCCAGGTCCACCGCGAGCGAGACATCCGGCGCCGGCGGTCGGTGATCCTTCGGCGGTGCGGACCGCTCGCCGTCGGACAGGCTGGTCCGCTGCTGGCTCAGCAGCGTCGAGACCTGCTCGGTCACCAGTTCGGTGCCGACGCTGATGCGGCTGACCACGTCGACGAGGATGCCCTTGCGGTGCTCGCGCAGCTTCTCCGCGTGCGTCGCGATCGAGAGCGGCTCACCGATCGAGATCGGCCGCAGTCGGTGGATGCGGTTCTCCAGATGCACCGAACCGACCGCGCCGAACGGGAACGCCTTGGCGACCATGGTCTGCATCATCAGCGGGAACTGGGCGACGAACGGGAACGTCAGCGGCAGGAACTCGCCGAACTGCAGACCGGTGGCCGAGCAATACGCCCGGACCTGGTCGGCGTCGGTGGTCAGGTTCGACACCGTGTAAACGGTGTCGGGCAGCGATGCGTCCGGTCGGACCGGACCGCTCTTGCCGATGCCGGGGAGCATCCCCAACACCGCGCTGCGGTAGACGTCCGAGGTCGCCGGGAGGCGCGTGAGTGCGACGGTTGCCATCTCAGGCACCCAGCAGGGCCTGGCCGCACACGCGGACCACGTTGCCGGTCACCGCGGACGACGCCGGGCTCGCGAAGTACGCCACGGTCTCGGCGACGTCGACGGTCTGACCGCCCTGCTGCAGCGAGCTCATCAGGCGGCCGGCCTCGCGGGTGGCGAGCGGGATCGCCGCGGTCATGGCGGTCTCGATGAAGCCGGGGGCCACCGCGTTGATGGTGATGCCCTTCTCGGCGAGGATCGGCGCGTAGGCGTCGACCAGGCCGATGACGCCGGCCTTCGAGGTGCCGTAGTTGGTCTGGCCGCGGTTGCCCGCGATGCCGGCGATCGACGAGACGTCGATGACCGCGCCACCGGACTTCAGTGCGTCGGCGGCGATGAGGTCGTCGACCAGCTTCTGCGGTGCGAGGAGGTTCACGGCGATGACCGAGTCCCAGCGCGACGCGTCCATGTTGGCGAGCAGTTTGTCGCGGGTGATGCCCGCGTTGTTGACGATGATGTCGATACCGCCGAAACGCTCCTTGGCCAGCTCGGCCAGCGTCGCACCCGCGTCGGCGGCGGTCACGTCGACGGGGAACGCGGTGCCCTTGACCTTGTTCGCGGTCTTCGACAGTGCCTCACCGGCGGCCGGGATGTCGGCGACGATGACGTGCGCGCCATCGCGGGCCAGGACCTCGGCGATGGTCGCGCCGATGCCGCGTGCGGCGCCGGTGACGACGGCGACACGGCCCTCGAGCGGCTTGTCCCAGTTCGCGGGCGGGGTGGCCTCACCGGTTCCGATGCGGATGACCTGCGCGTCGACGAACGTCGACTTCGCCGAGAGGACGAAGCGGACGGTCGACTCGAGACCGGACAGGCCGGTCGGGGCGTCGGGCGCGACGTAGACGAGCTGCACGGTGGCGCCCTTGAGGAGCTCCTTGCCCAGCGAGCGGGTGAAGCCCTCGAGTGCGCGCTGCGCGATGCGCTCGTTCGGGTCGGTGATCAGCTCCGGCGTGGTGCCCAGGACCAGGAAACGTGCCGACGGGGTGACCGACCGCAGCGTCGGGGTGAAGAACTCGTAGAGCTCCTTGAGGTCGGCCGGGGAGGTGATGCCGGTGGCGTCGAGGACCACGGCGCCGAACTTGTCGGCCGACTTGCCGGTGACGTTGTTGTGAATCACCTCATAGTCAGGGGTGTCGAGCAGCTCGCGGAGGGGCTCGATCAGTCGGCCGGACCCGCCGAGCAGGACCGGACCGGTCAGCGCCGGATCCGACGGCTTGTACCGGCGCAGCGGCGGCGGCACGGGCAGACCCGCCTGCTTGGCGATGAACGCGCCCGGAAGCGAATGAACGAATTGCGAGTACAGGCCGGTGTTTGCCACGTCATGACTCCTTGTTGGTTTGGTTTTCCCCACCCCACCCGGCGGTTGCGCGTTGGCACCCGGCGGGGTTCGACAAGTAACTTACTCGCGAGTAAGAATACTCCATAGCTTCCATCCGACACCCGGGGAGATCAGCAGTGGCAACAGCAGGAACATCCAAGAGCACTCGAGCCAAGTCCGGAGCCGCCAAGGCGAAGACGGTTCGGCCGGTCGCGATCGTCGGCGGCAACCGCATCCCGTTCGCCCGCCAGGACAAGGCCTACGCCAAGGCCAGCAACCAGGACATGTTCACCGCCACCCTGAACGGCCTCGTGAGCCGTTTCGGACTGCAGGGTGAGCGTCTCGGCATGGTCGCCGGCGGTGCCGTCCTCAAGCACTCGCGCGACTTCAACCTCATCCGCGAGTCCGTCCTCGGTTCGGCCCTGTCGCCGTACACCCCGGGCATCGACGTCCAGCACGCCTGCGGCACCGGCCTCTCGGCCATCTCGCTGGTCGCCGACGGCATCGCCACCGGCAAGTACGACGCCGGCATCGGCGGCGGCGTCGACACCACCTCGGACGCGCCGATCGGCGTCTCCGAGCCGCTGCGTCGCGCGCTGCTCGAGGTCAACCGGGCGCGCAGCACCGGCGACCGCCTCAAGGCGATCGCCGCCCTGCTGCCCAAGATCGGCATCGAGATCCCCAAGAACGGCGAGCCGCGCACCGGCATGTCGATGGGCGACCACGCCGCCATCACGGCCAAGGAGTTCGGCATCAAGCGCGCCGACCAGGACGCGCTCGCCGCGGCCAGCCACCAGAACATGGCCAAGGCGTACGACGCCGGCTTCTTCGACGACCTGATCACCCCGTTCCTGGGCCTGACCCGCGACGAGAACCTGCGTCCGGACAGCTCGGTGGAGAAGCTGGCCAAGCTCAAGCCGGTCTTCGGTGTCGGACTCGGCGACGCCACGATGACCGCGGGCAACTCGACGCCGCTCACCGACGGCGCGTCGGCGGTGCTGCTGTCCAGCGACGAGTGGGCCGCGGAGAAGAACCTGCCTGTGCTCGCGCACCTGGTGGACGTAGAGACCGCAGCGGTCGACTACATCAACGGCCCCGACGGCCTGCTGATGGCGCCCACCTATGCGATCCCGCGTCTGCTCGAGCGCAACGGCCTGACCCTGCAGGACTTCGACTACTACGAGATCCACGAGGCGTTCGCCTCGGTCGTGCTGTGCACGCTCGCCGCTTTCGAGTCCGACGAGTACTGCAAGGGACGCCTGGGCCTCGACTCGGCCCTGGGCTCGATCGACCGCTCGAAGCTCAACGTCAACGGCTCCTCGCTCGCGGCCGGGCACCCGTTCGCCGCCACCGGTGGACGCATCGTCGCCCAGACGGCCAAGCAGCTGCACGCGAACGGCGGCGGTCGCGCGCTCATCTCCATCTGTGCCGCTGGCGGACAGGGCGTCACCGCCATCGTCGAGGTCTGATCGACACCGGTGACCGTGATCTGCGCGAAGTGACTTCCGAGGGGTTTGCGCAGGTCACGGCACCACAGAAAAAGTTTTCGAGAATGTGTAACGCCTGACCGGCGGCACTCGATATCCAAGACAGCTTCGGCTGAGCTGCCAGACCCCCGACCCGGCAGCTCGGTCGAAGCTTTTTATTGTCCGGGTTCGCCCGCCGACCGGTCGCACAGCTACTTAGGCTAGCCTATGTTCCATGGGAACCGTGTTCGGAGCCGTCGTGGCCATCACCGACCTGACCCCACGCCTGCGCCGCGTCGTGTTCGATGTGCCGGGCCTCGCCGATCTGGGTCTGCCCGACTCCGGCGATGACGCCGTCGGGATCTACTTCCCGCGCAGCGGGGAGAACTGTCCGCCCGCGATGGAGCACCGCGACGGCGTCCTCGCCTACTTCGATGCCGACGCGGCACCACCCGGCCGCAACTACACCGTGCGACTCCGCGGGCCCGGTCCACGACAGATCACCGTCGACTTCGTCGTGCACGAACGAGGGGTCGCCAGCGACTGGGTGCGGTCGGTCGAGCGTGGTGATCAGGTGGTCCTCGCGCACGCGCGCAGTTGGTACCGACCCCCGGCCGACACCGACTGGCAGCTGCTGGTCGCCGACCTCTCGGGTCTGCCCGCCCTCGCCCGCATCCTCGACGAACTGCCCGCGGGGACGCCCGCGACGGCGATCGTGGAGGTGGGTGACGACTCCGATCTGGCCTACCTCCCCCGACGCGAGGGCGTCGAGGTGGTGATGTCGGTGGGCACCGGCAACGGATACGCAGAGAGTGCGCTCACCGCCCTGGTCGGCGACTTCGTCCATCCCGAGGGCCGCGGCTACTGCTGGTTCGCCGGTGAGGCACTGCCGTCGCGGCAGATCCGCAAGCGCCTGCGTTCCGACCACGGGTTCACCGCCGCCCAGTTCGACATCATCGGCTACTGGCGCTTCGACTCCGAGACCTGGGACCGCAAGTTCGAGTCGATGAGCGACGAGCTGGTCGCGGTCTACGAACGGGCCCTGGCCGACGGCAAGGGCGACAAGGTCGCCTCGGAGGAATTCGACCTGGCGCTCGAGCGCGCGGGGCTGTAGGCCGCGCGCGTGGTGTCGACCCTGGGTCCGTCCGATCTCGCTGCCCCCGCACCCGCGGGCGGCGCACCTACCGACCTCGGACGCCGCCGCTGGACCGGTCTCCTCGTGGTCGTCGGGGTCCTGCTCGTCATGTGCGTGCTCAGTCTCGCCATCGGCACCGAGTCCGTCGGACTCGGCACGGTGTGGCGAGCGCTGACGGACTACACCGACACCGGCAACGAGTGGATCGTGCACGATCTGCGGATCCCGCGCACCATCCTCGGCATCGTCGTGGGCCTCGCCCTCGGTCTGTGCGGCGCGCTCATCCAGGGCGTCACCCGCAATCCGCTGGCCGACACCCAGATCCTCGGGATCAACTCGGGCGCAAGCCTCTTCGTCGTCTCCGCGATCGCGTTCCTCGGACTGACCTCGGTGATGTCCTACATCTGGTTCGCCTTCATCGGCGCCCTCGTGTCGATGGTGTTCGTCTTCCTGGTGGGCATGACCGGCCGCGCCGAGGCCACCCCGGTGCGGGTGCTGCTCGCCGGTGTCGCCATCGGTGCCGTGATGGACGGCGTCGGATACACGATCCGGCTGCGCAACCCGCGCGCCTTCGACCAGTTGCGGTTCTGGGACGCAGGCGCCTTCGACGGCCGCCCGATGTCGGTGGTCTGGGTGATCCTGCCGTTCGTTGTCGTCGGTGCGGTGCTGTCGATCTTCGTCAGCCGTTCCCTCAACGCCGTCGCGTTGGGTGACGACCTCGCCGCCGCGATGGGTGGCAACGTGAAGCGCACCCGCGTGCTCGGACTCGTGGCGGTGACGCTGCTCGCGGGCTCGGCGACTGCGGCGGCCGGCCCGATCGGCTTCGTGGGCCTGATGGTCCCGCACGCCGTGCGATGGTTCACCGGTCCCGACTGGCGCTGGATCTGCGCCTACTGCGTGTTCGCCGCGCCGTCGCTCATGCTCGCCGCCGACATCGTCGGCCGTGTGATCATCCCGCCGGGTGAACTGCCGGTCGGCATCGTCACCGCGTTCGTCGGGGCGCCCGTGCTGATCTGGCTCATCCGCCGCTCGAATGCGACAGGCCTGTGACCGCGCCCGAGAAACGTCTGGACCCCGTCGATTTCGGCTCACGGCAGTTCGTCCTGCGCCGCGGACCGCGGGTGTCGATGCGGGCGTCCTGGCGCACCATCACCGTCCTGTCCGTCCTCGGTGTCGGCGCCCTGGTGCTCGCGGTCTTCGCCCTCGGCGTCGGGGAGTACCCGGTCTCGCCCGCGGGCGTGGTCGAGGTGCTGACCGGTCAGAACCACAGCTTCGACCAGGTCGTCGTCCTGGAGTACCGGATGCCGCGGATCCTGTTGGCCCTGGTCATCGGTGCGGCCCTGGGCATCTCGGGTGCGATCTTCCAGGCGCTCACCCGCAACCCGCTGGGCAGCCCCGACGTCATCGGCTTCGAGATCGGCGCCTACACCGGTGCCCTGGTGGCCATCGGCATGCTCGGCGGCAGTTACTACACGACCGCCGCCGGGGCGATGGTCGGCGGACTGATCACCGCGGCCGTCGTCTACTCGCTGGCCTACAAGAACGGTGTCGCCGGGTTCCGACTCATCGTCGTCGGCATCGCGGTCGGTGCCGTGCTGAGCTCGGTGAACCAGTGGATCATCATCAAGATCAAACTGCAGCAGGCGATCACCGCGTCGATCTGGCAGCAGGGCTCGTTGAACGGTTTGGAGTGGGGACAGCTCTACCCGGTGCTGGTGTGCGTCGCCGTCGCGTTGGTCGCGCTCGTCGCCATCGGACCGCAGCTGCCGATCCTGCAGATGGGCGACGACGCCGCGGGCGCTCTCGGCGTCCGCCCCGAACGGGCCCGCATCGCCTACTTCGTCGTCGGGGTCGTTCTCGTGGCCGTCGCGACCGCGGCCGCGGGACCGATCGCCTTCGTCGCGCTGGCAGCACCGCAGCTGGCCCGCCGACTCACGGGCGCACCCGGCGTCGGCATGGTCTCCTCGGCCGTGATGGGGGCGTTCCTGCTGTTGTTCAGCGACCTCGTCGCTCAGAAGATCGTCGCGCCCGCGCAGCTCCCGGTCGGAGCGGTGACGGTGTCGGTGGGCGGGCTCTACCTCATCTGGCTGCTGGTGATCCAGGCCCGGAAGCGCCAGGCATGAGCGACGACAGGAGAATGGGTGTGATGGGCGAGACGACAGGACAGGACGCCACCGACGGGGTCCGGCTGGGGGCGCGCTCGCTGACCCTCGGCTACGGCGGCAGCGCCATCGTCGACGGGTTGAGTGTCGACATCCCCTCCGGCGCCATCACCGCGATCGTCGGCCCCAACGCCTGCGGCAAGTCGACGCTGCTCCGCGGACTCGCCCGCCTGCTCAAGCCGACGACCGGACACGTCATCCTCGACGGTGCCGACATCACCTCGCTGAAGACCAAGGAGGTCGCGCGCCGACTCGGTTTGCTGCCGCAGTCGTCGATCGCCCCCGAGGGCATCACCGTCGCCGACCTCGTCGCCCGGGGGCGCTTCCCGCACCAGAAGGTCATGCGGCAGTACTCGCGCGACGACCAGCGGGCGGTGGCGCAGGCCATGGAGGCCACCGGCGTGACGTCCATCGCGGGCCGTCCGGTCGACGAACTCTCCGGCGGGCAACGCCAACGCGTCTGGGTGGCGATGGTCCTGGCCCAGCAGACGCCGTTGATCCTGCTCGACGAGCCGACGACGTTCCTCGACATCGCCCACCAGATCGAGTTGCTCGACCTGTTCGCCGAGCTCAACGCAGAGCAGGACCGGACCATCGTCGCCGTGCTGCACGACCTCAACCACGCCTGCCGCTTCGCCGACCACATCATCGCGATGAAGGCGGGATCGATCGTCGCGCAGGGCAATCCGGCCGACGTCATCACCGCCGAGCTGGTCGAGGACGTCTACGGGCTGCGATGCCAGATCATCGACGACCCGGAGACCGACACCCCGCTGGTGATCCCGCGCGCATCGCGGACCGCCCGCGCCCGGCGCGACCTCGCCGCCGTCCCCGACGCGCGCGAGGCATGAGCGCCGCAGACATCGGCAGATCAGGCGAGACCCGTTCGCCGACCGTGCTGACCGGGTCGCGCATCCTGCTGCTCGGGATGGTGCGCAACCGACGCTGGCTCACCACCGGGTCCCTGCTCTACGGCCTGCACCAGATCACACAGGTGCTCGTGCCCGTCGTCATCGGCGTGGTCATCGACAAGGCGGTCAGCACCGGCGACGTCGGCGCACTCGTCGTGTGGATCGCGGTGCTGTTCGGCCTGTTCATGGCGCTGACGCTCACCTGGCGGTTCGGCGCGCGGATCCTCACCTGGGCCGAGGCGGGGGAGGGGTGCACCCTGCGCGTCGAGGTCGCCGCGAAGATCCTGTCGCCGAGAGGTGTTCGTACCGATCTGCGGTCGGGTGAGCTGCTGACCATCTCCAGCAGCGACGCCGACAACGCCTCCTACATGCTCGACTACATCCCGCGGATCGTCGAAGCCGTCACCGCCACCCTGGCGTGCGCCGTCGCGCTGATGATCATCAACGTCCCGCTCGGACTGGGTGTCCTGGTGGGTACGCCGGTCGTGCTCGCGGTCCTGCACCTGAGCGCTCCGTTGATCACGCGACGCGTGCAGGACCAGCAGGAGACCGTGGGGCGGGCCACCGCGGTGGCCACCGACCTCATCGCCGGGTTGCGCCCGCTGCGGGGGATCGGCGCGCAACAGGCTGCCGCGCAGCGCTATCGGGACATCAGCCAGTCCTCGCTCCAGGCGACGCTGCGCGCGGCGCGGACGCAGCGCGGGTTCGCAGGCGTCTCGGCCACCATCAGCAACCTGCTGTCCGCGGGCATCGCGATCGCCTCCGGCTGGCTGGCGCTCGACGGCCACATCAGCATCGGACAGTTCGTCACCGTCATCGGACTCGCGCAGTTCCTCATCGAGCCGCTCACCCAACTCACCGAGGTCCCGAGCTGGGTCGCCGAGGCGCGGGCGTCGGCCAACCGGCTGTCGCTGGTGTTCGCGGCGCCGTCGCTGCTGCCGGACGGCGAACGCGACCCGGGTGAGCCGCCCTACGGACTACAGCTCTCGGGACTGGGCTACGGCTCCCTCGACGATGTCGACCTGACCGTCGCGCCCGGCGAGTTCCTCGGGGTGGTCGCCCCGAACTCGGCCGACGCCGAGGCGCTCGTCGCGGTCCTGTCCGGTCGGGTCCCGCCGGAGGAGTACCGCGGGACCGTGCGCCTCGGGGCGAACCACCTGCACGAGATCGAGCACCGGCAGGCGCGCGAGGCCATGGTCGTCGAGCCGCACATCACCGACATCTTCACCGGCACCCTTGGGTCCAACATCACCGCGGGCGCGCCGGATCCCGACCCCGAACTCGTCACCGACGCCCTGCGCTCCTCGGCCGCCACCGACGTGGTGACCATGCACGCCGCCGGTCTCGACGCACCGGTCACCGAGCGCGGTTCGAGTCTGTCCGGCGGCCAACGCCAGCGCGTCGCCCTGGCGAGGGCGCTGCTCGTCGAGCCGTCGGTCCTGGTGCTGCACGACCCGACCACCGCCATCGACTCGGTGACCGAGAAGACCGTCGCCGACGGGATCACCGGGATGCGACACCGCGGCGAGACCGGGTTCACCACCGTCCTGGTCACCAGCAGCCCGACCCTGCTGGCCGGCGTCGACCGAGTCGTCGTGCTCACCGCCGGTGGGGTGGTCGCCTCGGGGTCGCACGCCGAGCTCAGTGAGACCGACGACGACTACCGACGGGCGGTGCTGCGCTGATGGCCGGCTCCTCGACCACCGCGACCGACGATCCCGCCGACGCACCCGACACCCTTCTACCGATCGCGACCGCCCGGGACTCCTGGCGATGGCTGCGCGTCGAACTGCGCCGCAACGTCGGGTCGACCTCCCTGATGCTGCTGGTCGGGATCATCGCGGCCGCCGCGTCGGTGCTGCCGACCTACGTCTTCGCCGAGTTGATCGACCGCGTGCGTGACCGCGATCCGGTCTCGTCGATCACCGTCATCGCGGTCGTGATCGTCGCCGCCGCCGTCGTCGGTGGCGTCACCACCGGGGTGTCGACGTACCTGGTCAGCAAGCTGGGCGAGACACTGCTGGCGCGGCTGCGTGAACGCGTCATCGAGCGGTCGCTGACGCTGCCGACCACGACGATCGAACGCGCGGGCAAGGGAGACCTGTTGTCGCGCATCGGCGACGACGTCAACACCATCGGCCGCGCGGTGACCGACGTGCTGCCGACGATGATCACGTCGATGCTGATGGCCGTGCTCGGCATCGCGGCCATGACCGGTCTGGACTGGCGTCTCGGTCTCGCCGGACTGCTCGCCGCGCCGCTCTACATCTTCAGCCTCCGGTGGTACCTCACCCGGTCGGCGCCGCGATACGCGGTGCAGCGCAGGGCCGTCGCCACGCGCTCGGCGAAGCTGATGGAGGCCATGGTCGGCGCACGGACGGTGCACGCCTACGGACTCGAGGACCGGCACCTCGGTGAGATCGACGCCGCCGCCGTGCGGGCCCGCGACATCTCGATCGGGATCGTCACGCTGTTCACCCGTTTCGTGGGCCGCACCAACCGTGCCGAGTTCGTCGGGCTGTCCGCCGTTCTCATCACCGGCTTCTTCCTGGTGCGCGGAGATCTGGTCAGCGTGGGCGCGGCCACCGCGGCCGCCCTGCTGTTCCACCGACTCTTCTTCCCGATCGCGACGATCCTGCACAGCTTCGACGAGGTGCAGTCCGCGGGCGCGAGCCTGGCGCGTCTCGTCGGTGTCGTCGACATCCCCGACGACGCCACCCGGCCCACCACGGCGCTCGCCGAACCGGCGGACACATCCCTGGAGCTGTCCGACGTCGAGTTCGGGTACGCCCCCGGACATCCCGTACTGCACGGGGTGAGCATCCGGATCGCACCCGGCGAACGGGTGGCCCTGGTCGGGTCCACCGGTGCGGGCAAGACGACGCTCGCGGCCATCGCCGCGGGTCAGTACGCGCCGACCCGCGGGTCGGCCCGCATCGGCGGGGTGTCGGTCGCCGATCTCACCGTCGACCAGCTCCGACGCCAGGTCACCATCGTCAGTCAGGAGGTGCACGTCTTCGCGGGCCCCCTCGTCGACGACGTGCGACTGGCCCATCCGTCGGCGGGGCGGGACGAGGTCCGCGCCGCTCTCGACGTGGTCGGTGCCCTGGAGTGGGTCGACGCCCTTCCCGACGGGATGGACACCGTGATCGGCGAACTGGGCCGCGAACTGACCGCAGCCTCGGCGCAACAGCTCGCCCTGGCCCGGCTGGTCCTGGCCGATCCTGCGGTCGCCGTCCTCGACGAGGCGACGGCGGAGGCGGGCAGCCTCGGCGCGCGCGGTCTGGAGCAGGCCGCTTCGGCCGCCACCCGTGGACGCACCACTCTCGTTGTCGCACATCGACTCACGCAGGCCGCCGCCGCGGATCGGATCGTGGTGCTCGAGCACGGCCGCGTCGTCGAGGTCGGGACGCACGACGAGTTGCTCGTCGCGCGCGGCCGTTACGCCGAACTCTGGGACGCCTGGAGTTCGCGATCGGCGTGATCGGCCTCGCCCGTCCCATCTGATCGCCCCGGCAGGAATGCGGCGAACACGAATGCCGCGACGGCACCGCCGGCCGCGATGAGGAGGATGACCGTGAACGCGTTCTTTGACGGGGTCACCCCGTTCGACAGCGTCATGCCCGCGAGCACGACACCGGCGATCGCGGACGCGAACGACGTCCCGACCGACCGCATCAGGGTGTTCAGGCTGTTGGCGGCCGCGGTCTCGGTGGCGGGCACCGCGCCCATGATGAGCGCGGGCATCGCGCCGTAGGCCAGTCCGATGCCCGCGCCGATGAGGATCGACACGAGAATGAACTCCCACAGGTGGGTGAGCGTGAACGCAGCGAGGACATAGGCGCCCGCCACCACGATCGCGCCGGCCATCAGGGTGACCCGCGGGCCCATCGATGCGCTGATCTTCGCCGAGATGGGCGACACCAGCATCATCACGAAGCCCGACGGGGCCATCACCAGTCCGACGACGAGCAGTGACTTGCCCAGGCCGTAACCGGTCGACTCGGGCAACTGCAGCATCTGCGGGAAGACCAGCGACATCGCGAACATGGCGATGCCGAACACGACCGCGGCGAGGTTGGTGAGCAGGACCTGACGGCCCGCGCTGACGCGCAGATCGACCAGCGGACGTGTCGTCCGGAGCTCCCACCATCCCCAGACGGCGAACGCGACCACGGCGAGCGCGAACATCCCTGCGGTCATACCGCTCGTCCAGCCCCAGTCGGCGCCCTTCGAGATCGCGAGCAGGAGTCCGACCAGAGCGGTCGACAGGGTGATCGCGCCGACGTGGTCGAAGGCGCCGCCGGTGCGGACCTTCGATTCCGGCAGAACCACGGTGATCGAGATCAGCACGACGACACCGAGCACCGTCGACACCCAGAACAGCATGTGCCAGTCCCAGTTGTCGGCGATGACGGCCGAGATCGGCAGTCCCAGAGCGCCACCGACGCCCAGGGATGCGCTGATCATGGCGGTGGCCGATCCCAGCTTCTCCTTGGGCAGCACGTCGCGCAGGATGCTGATGCCCAGCGGGACGACGCCCGCGGACAGACCCTGCAGGGCACGGCCGACGATGAGCGGTGCCAGCGATTCGCTGAGTGCACCGACCACCGAGCCGACGATCAGGATCGCGACACTGATGAGCAGCATCCGGCGCTTGCCGAACATGTCGCCGAGGCGGCCGACGACCGGGGTGGCCACCGCCGCGGCGAGCAGCGTGGCGGTGATGACCCAGGAGGTGTCCGACGAACGCGCGTCGAGCAGCGTCGGCAACTGCGGGATGATCGGGATGAGCAGCGTCTGCATAAGCGAGACGACGATGCCCGCGAACGCGAGCGAGATGATGACCAGGGTGACGTTCGGCGTCGACGACGACGAACGCGGTGGTGTGGTGGTGGACATGTGCGGCGTCCTTCCGGACGGTGGGGTGGGCGGCTCGGCTACTTTAAGTCAATCGACTGACTTAGGCAAGAGGTGCCATCGCTGTGTCTCTGATGGTTGAGTGGTCGTCATCGGTAGAGAAACGAAAGTGGGAGATGTGGAAGCCAGGACGCCGAAGAACGAGCGGGCCGTCGCGACGCGCGATGCGATCCTGCTCGCGGCGGAGCGACTGTTCGCCGAGCAGGGCATCGCCGCCGTCTCGAATCGTCAGGTGAGCGAGGCCGCCGGGCAGGGCAACAACGCCGCGGTGGGATATCACTTCGGAACGAAGACCGACCTGGTCAGGGCCATTGTCGCCAAGCATTCGGCCGCCATCGACCAGGGCCGTGCGGAGCTGGTGCGCCTACACCGGGGCTCGAGCGAGGTGCGGTCGTGGGTGTCGTGCATGGTCCTCCCGGTCACCGACCATCTGGCCGCGCTCGGCAGTCCGACCTGGTACGCACGCTTCGGTGCGCAGGTGTCGACCGATCCCGAGTTGCGGGCGGTTCTTCTCGACGAGGCGACCACCTCGCAGTCGCTGCGGATCGCGATCAACCAGCTCGCCGTCTGCACGCCCGAGCTGTCCGACGGCACCCGCGCCGCCCGTAACTCGATGGCCCGCATATTGGTCTCGCAAGGATGCGCCGAATTCGAACGCTATCTGGCGCAGGCAGATTCGAATGCTGACGCGACGTGGGATCGGTGTGGCAAGGACCTCGTCGACGCCATCGTCGGAATGTGGACGGCACCGGTCAGCCCATGACCCTCAAGTCAGTCGCTTGACTTAAACTAAATCCATCGGTCTACTGGAGTGACGGTGCGGCACGTGAGTCGCACCGCTCACCTCCGGGAGGATTCGCATGACCGACACCGACACCCGGACGGACTCGCAGGCCGAGATCCCGTCCTTTCCGATGAAGCGGGCGTCCGGGTGCCCGTTCGACCCGCCGCCACTGCTGGGTGAACTCCAATCAGACGCGCCGGTGACCCGCGTTCGCCTCGCCGATGGTCGGACGCCCTGGCTGGTGACGAAGTATCACGAGCAGCGACAGGTGTTGGCCGACCGGCGGATCAGCTCCGACATCCGAACCCCGGGACATCCGTACCACTCCGGTGAGGACGCCCGTCCGGTCAGCTTCATCACCATGGACGATCCCGAGCATCTGCGTCTGCGTCGCATGGTCACCGCGCCGTTCGGGATCAAGCGGGTCGAGAAACTCCGTCCCACGATCCAGGCCATCGTCGACGACCTCATCGACGCGATGCTCGCCGGTCCGCCGCAGGCCGATCTCGTGGAGGCGTTCGCGCTGCCGGTTCCGTCGCTGGTGATCTCGGAGATGCTCGGGGTCCCGTACGCCGACCACGACTTCTTCCAGGAGAACAGTCGACTGATGGTGAGTCGTGCGGTGTCGCGGTCGGAGAGTGCCGCCGGCCATCAGCGGCTCATCGACTACCTCACGGAGCTCGTCGGTGCGAAGTGTGTTGATCCGGGGGATGACCTGCTGTCGGAGTTGGCCGTTCGAGTCAACGACGGTGAGTTGACCCGCGGTGACGTCGCCGAGATGGGGACGCTGCTGCTGCTCGCCGGTCACGAGACCACGGCGAACATGATCGCGCTGGGCACCGCAGCCCTGCTGTACAACCCGGATCAGCTGGCGCTGCTGCGCGACTCCGACGACCCGGCCGTCGTCACCTCGGCGGTGGAGGAACTCCTGCGCTACCTCAACATCACCCACAACGGACGCGCACGAGTCGCGCTGGAGGACATCGAGATCGGCGAGACCACGGTGCGGGCCGGCGAGGGACTGATCATGGCCAACGACATCGGTAATCGGGATCCCGACGCGTTCGACGACCCGGACCGCCTCGACATCACACGAGACGCGCGGCGTCATGTGGCGTTCGGTTTCGGTGTGCACCAGTGCCTGGGGCAGCCGCTGGCCCGCCTCGAACTGCAGATCGTCTACCGCACGCTCTACCGCCGGATACCCACCCTCGCGCTCGACTGCGACCTGTCCGACGTCCCGTTCAAGGACGACGCCGCGGTCTACGGCGTCCACGAGTTGCCGGTCCGCTGGTGACCCCATCCCTGCTCACGAAAGGAATGACCCCATGAGAGTGACCCTCGATCAGGACAAGTGCGTCGGATCCGGGCAGTGCATCACCGCGGCGCCCGAGGTGTTCGACCAGCGCGACGACGACGGCATCTCCTTCGTCGTCGACCCCGATCCGCCAGCGACATCGATCCCGGAGGTGGAGCAGGCGGCGGCGGTGTGTCCGGCCCTGGCGATCAGGTTGCTGGGCTGATCAGGACCGGTCGGATCGGCGAAGCGGCCCCCGGACAGAAAACTGATGCTAACGTCAGGTTCAGGAAAGTGGTTCTGACCGGGAGGTGCCCTGTGACCAGTTCGCTGCACGTGGACGGAGCGTCACCAGGCGTCCTGCGCCCGTTCTGGGAGGCGGACCTGCCCACGCGACTCGCCGCCTTCGCCGACCTGCGGGCTCGGCCCGACCTGCCCTTCCATGAGATGGACTCCGGCGGCCAGGGCTTCTGGTCGGTGACGTCGTACGCGGACGCGGTCGCGGTGACGAAGGATCCCGCGACGTACTCGAACGCGCGTGGCTTCTCCCTCGACGACATGT
Organism: Williamsia maris; assembly: GCF_024171815.1. GTDB lineage: Bacteria > Actinomycetota > Actinomycetes > Mycobacteriales > Mycobacteriaceae > Williamsia_A > Williamsia_A maris. Next base: position 924,995 of record NZ_JAMTCJ010000002.1, read on the forward strand.
CGCGGCAACTGCTCGAGACGATGGCGTCGATCATCGGCATGGACGACCCCAAACACAAGCAGCAGCGCAAGCTGGTCCAGGGTGCGTTCACCATGCGTGCGATCGCGGCGCTGACCGACAACGTGGCGTCGCTGTCCGACGTGATCGTCGACGAGCTGCGTGACCTCGGCGAGTTCGACTTCGTCGACGCGGTCGCCTCGAAGCTGCCGCTCCAGGTGATCTGCGACCTGCTCTCGATCCCCGCGTCGGACCGTCCGCACCTGCGGGTGCTGGTCGATCGTGTCCTGGGCGTGAGCGATCCGAGTTTCGGTGGACCGCAACAGGGCGTCGAGGCCGTGATCGAACTCTTCGGATACGCCATCGAACTCGGCAAGGAACGCCAGGCCACGCCGGGCGACGACCTCACCTCGCTGCTGATGTCGGCCGAGGTCGACGGTCAGCGGCTGACGCCGACGGAGTTCGGTTCGTTCCTGATCCTGATGATCGCGGCGGGCAACGACACCACCCGCACCGGGCTCGCCTGGGCGATCCATCTGCTCTCTGAGCACCCCGAGCAACAGCGGATGCTCGCCGCCGACTTCGACGGACACCAGGCCAACGCGATCGAAGAGATTCTCCGGTGGTCGTCGCCGTCCTGCACATGCGCCGAACCGCGACGCGCGACACCACGATCCGCGACGTCGCGGTGGCCGAGGGCGACAAGATCGTCATCTGGTATCTCGCCGCCAATCGCGATCCGGCGATGTTCGAGAACCCCGACGCCTTCGACATCACCCGGTACAACGCGAGCAAGCAGATAGCTTTCGGTGCGGGTGGGCCACACTTCTGTCTCGGAGCGAACCTGGCGCGCATGGAGATCCGGGTCGTCCTGCAGAAATTGCTGGCCGCATTCCCGGACCTCCACGCGACCGGCCGGCCGGATGCGCTGCTCTCCCAGTTCGTGCACGGCGTGAAATCACTGCCGTGCACGGTGCGATGAGTTACCGCCCGCTCGAGCGTTCCCGTTCGAGCGGAGTGAAACCGTCCGCGGGCGGCTCGCCGGCGATGCGGTTCGACCGCTTGCGACCCTGGTACCCCGACACCGACTCGAACGCCGCGGACACACCCATCGGCGACGACTCATAGGTCATCGACTTCTCCCGGGCGAACCCGAGATCGGCCCCCACCTCGACGGCGTCGATGTTGGAACCGAGGAACACGAAGTCCCAGTCGTAGCGCGTCTCCTGTCGCGTGATCAGTTCTCGCACACCGGTGTTCGACCACTCACGGCTGGCGTTCTCGTGACCGTCGGTCATCACCAGGATGGTCACCGACCCCGGACGCTCGTGCTCCGGCTTCGCGGCCAGATCGGCGCCGACGTCGGTGATGAGCTTCCCGATCGCGTCGTACAGCGCCGTCATGGCACGCGGCTCGAGGACCAACGGCGGCACCTCCGCGATGGGCTTCGCCGAGTAGACGAGTTCGTACCGGTCGTCGAATTGCGCGAGTGTCACGACGGTCTCGCCGTCGGACGCCCGCTCCTTGGCGATGAACGCGTCGAAACCGCCGCGGGTGTCGTCCGCGATGGACTGCATCGAGCCGGAACGGTCGAGCAGGGCGGCGACGAGGGACAGCTGGGGATCGGTCATGTGCACTCCAGAGAACGAGTCGCCGGGGCGACGCGGACGAACTTGATGGAGCGAACCGTACAAGTGACCACCGACAACCGACCCCGACGTTCGCGGGGCGGACGGCTCAGGCGGGGGTGTTCGTGAGGTATCCGCCGCCGCGGGTGAAGTAGTCCAGCGCCGCGTGCTCGACGCCATCGTCGGTGCGCAGCCGGTCGATCACGAGACCGTGCGAGCCGCCGCGGTACGCCTCGCTGCCCGCGACGATGACCATGCCGTCGTCCTCGGCGATGAACACCCGGCCGGGTGTCCCTCCGTAGATGCTGCGGGAGAGGTGTGCCGCGGTGATCCGCAGGCGGTCGCCGCGAAACCACGTGTAGGCGTTGGGATACGGGTCCTGGAGGGCACGGATGAACCGCTCGATCTCGCCGGCGGGCTTGGTCCAGTCGACCAGGCTGTCGATGTCGGCGCGCTTGTGGAAGAAGGTGCGTCGGCTCAGGTCCTGGGGCGTCAGCTCGGCGGTCCCGAACTCGATGGCGTCGAGCGCCTCGACGAGGACCTCGGGGATGAGGTCGATGGTCGCCTGGACCAGACCGGTGCCGGTGGAGGTGTCGGTGATCGGCACGGCGCGCTGGGTGATGATGCCGCCGGTGTCGAGATCGTCGTCCATCATGTGGGCGGTCAGACCGGTCTGCGACGCACCGCTGATGAGTGCCCAGATGACCGGCGAGAACCCGGTGAACTCGGGGAGCAGCGAGTCGTGGAGGTTCAACGTGCCGTGCTCGGGGATGGTGAACAGCTCCGGTGGGAGCCAGGTCCGCCAGTTGTTGGCCACCATCACGTCGGGCGCGATGTCGCGGACCGCGGCGATCAACTCGTCGGTGGGTCGCTTGGCGAGGTGGACGTCGATCCCCTCGCTGCGGGCGAGGTCCTCCACCGAGTCGGCCCAGATCGACTCGTAGGCGTGCTCGCTCGGCGGGTGGGTCACCACGAGTTCGACCTGATGACGTGACTTGACCAACGCCTCCAGGGTCTTGTGTCCCCAGGTCTGGTAGCCCAACATCACGACGCGCACAGTCACCCCTTGCCTGGCCACCGATTTGGTTAGCCTTGCCTTTGATACCATCGCCCAGTTCAGGTATCAAATGCGTTCCCATCGCGGACGCCACGCGTCTCTGCGCCCGGTGCCGACGCTCGACGAGAGGAAGTGGATTGTCCGGCAATCCTTTTGACGACACCGACGGCACCTTCGTGGTGCTGGTGAACGCCGAGGACCAGTATTCGCTGTGGCCGTCGTTCTCCGACGTCCCCGGCGGCTGGACCGTGACGTTCGGCGACACCGGGACCGACCGGGCGAGCTGCCTCGACCACATCGAGAAGACCTGGACCGACATGCGTCCGCGCTCCCTCCGGGAGCAGATGCAGGCGTGACCGGGGGATGGGTCCTGCGCCGGACCATCACCCGCAACACCCGATGGCTGGTGGGTGGTTCGGTCCTCATCGCCGGATATCAGCTGTGTGAGGTCGCGATCCCGATCCTCATCGGCGTCATCGTCGATCGGGCCGTCTCGTCCGGGTCGTACGTCTCGATCGCGGTGTGGACCGCTGTCCTCGCCGCGGTCTTCGTCGTGCTCACCGTCCTCTACCGCCTCGGCGCCCGACAGCTGATGTTCGGGATCGCGCGCGAATCGCATCTGCTGCGCGACGAACTCAGCGGCCGCGCGCTCGAACCCGGCGGCCTGGCCGTCGCGGCCGGACGAGACGACGCCTGGTCGTCGGGCGAGCTGCTGTCGATCTCGACCACCGACGCCGACAACACCTCGTACGTCATCGACTACATCCCGCGCGTGGTCAGTGCGGTCGTCGGGACGGTCGCGTGCGGCGTGGTGTTGCTGACGATCGACCTCGTTCTCGGCGCGATGGTGCTCGTCGGCATCCCCATCGTGGTGCTGGGTCTGCAGGTCACCGCGCCCCTGATCGCGCGCCGCGTCGAGGCGCAGCAGGACACGGTCGGCCGCACCTCGGGCCTGGCCACCGACCTCGTGAGCGGACTCCGACCGCTGCAGGGGATCGGGGCCACGGGAGCCGCGTCCGACCGGTACCGACGGTCCAGCCGCACCTCGCTGGCCGCCGCGCTGCGGGCCGCGCGGATCCAGAGCGTGCACGCGGGCGCTTCCGCCGCGGTCGGCGCATTGGCCGCGATGGGGGTCGCGGTCGCCGCGGTGTACTTCGCGCTGACCGGTGACATGGGCATCGGTGCACTGATCACCGTCATCGGCCTGGCGCAGTTCCTCATCGACCCCTTCGCGTTGCTGGCCATCGTGCCGAGCTGGGTGGCCGAGGCCCGGGCCAGTGCTGATCGTGTGGCCGCAGTGCTCGGGGCACCGCTGCTGCGCGGCGCTTCGGAAAAACGGTCGGTCGCCGGATCCGATCGTGCTCCGGCCGGCCCCCGCGGTGCGGTGCGCATCGACTGCTCCGCCCACGGCGGACTGACCGACCTCGTCCTCGACATCGCGCCGGGGGAGTACGTGGCCGTGCTGGCGCCGTCGGCACGCGACGCCGCCGCCCTCGTCGAATTGCTGGCCGGCGATCCGACCGCCCCGGCGGGCTCGGTCAGCGTCGATGGCCGCCGGATCGAGGACATCCCGGCGGGCACCCGGCGACACGCGATCGTCGTCGAGCACCACGACGCCCACCTGTTCACCGGCACGTTGGGATCGAACATCGACTGGGGCACGACGGCGAGCGCCCGGCCGGGCGACGTCGAGGCGTCGCTGGCGGCGTCGGCCGCCGACGAGGTGGTCGCGCTGTACCCGGCCGGACTCGATCACCCGGTGACCGAGCGGGGCGCGAGCCTGTCCGGCGGACAGCGACAACGCCTCGCACTGGCCCGCGCACTCATCGCCGCCCCCGACGTCCTCGTCCTGCACGACCCGACGACCGCCGTCGACGCGGTCACCGAGCAGGCCATCGCCGACGGGATCCGTGCCGTGCGCGGCCGTGCTGCGAAGACGACCGTCGTCATCACCAGCAGCCCCGCCCTGCTCGCCACCGCCGACCGCGTGCTGCTGCTCGTCGACGGTGCGATCGCTGCCGTCGGTTCCCACTCCGAGCTCGCCCGTGGTCGCGACGACTACCGAGAGTTGGTGTCCCGATGACCATCCCCGATGTCGCGCCGATCCTGCCGGTCGCGCAGTCGCGGCGAACCCTGCGGTGGCTGCGCGCCGACCTCGCACATCGCCCGCGCACCCTCGTCGCGACGTTGGTCGTCGGTGTCGCCGCGGCCGGTGCGTCGGTCATCCCGATCTACCTGCTCGGCTCCCTCGTCGACCGCGTCCGCGACGGCGCCGACGTGTCCGACCTGTGGCCGCTCGCCGCCGTCATCGGCGTCGCCGCACTCCTCGGCGGGCTCGGTACCGGGGTCTCGACCTACCTGGTGACCAAGCTCGGGGAACAGACGCTGGCCGACCTCCGCGAATCGGTGCTCCGTCGCGCGCTGGACCTGCCCGCCGACACCATCGACGAATCCGGACGCGGTGACCTGCTCTCGCGCGTCGGTGCCGACGTCGGCGCGGTCGGCAAGGCGGTGTCGCAGGTCGTGCCCACGATGATCAACGCGTTCTTCCTCGGCGTGCTGAGCCTGGTCGGGATGGCGGGGATCGACTGGCGACTGGGACTGGCCGGGGCGCTTGCCATCCCGGCCTACATCCTCGCGCTGCGGTGGTATCTGCCGCGCTCGGCGCCGCTGTACCGCGACGAGCGGATGGCCATCGCAGCGCGCGCGCAGGTGATGGTGGAATCGCTCCAGGGCATCAAGACGATCGACGCCTACGAGCGGCACGAGCATCACCGCGACGAGATCAGCGTCGCCTCGGCTCGTGCGCGTGATCTGTCGATCGCCGTGTTCACCCAGTTCACCCGCTTCGTCGGGCGGATCAACCGGGCCGAGTTCGTCGGCCTCGCCGCCATCCTGGTCGTCGGCTTCCTGCTGGTCCGCGACAGTGACGACAGCGGTGGCGGGGTGACCGTCGGTGCGGTGACCGCGGCCGCGCTTCTCTTCCACCGCCTGTTCAACCCCATCGGCATGCTGATGTTCAACTTCGACGAGGTCCAGGCCGCCGGCGCCAGCCTCTCGCGACTGGTCGGCGTCGTCGACATCGCTGTGTCGGACAAGCGGTCCGGTGTCGCCGTTCCGCGGGACGCACGGGTCGAGGTCCGCGATGTCCGTTTCGCCTATCACCCCGATCACCCGGTGCTGCAGGGTGTCTCACTGACCATCCCCGCAGGCACGCGGACCGCGCTGGTCGGGTCGACCGGTGCGGGCAAGACCACGCTCGCGGCGATCATCGCCGGCATGCGCGACGCCGACTCCGGATCGGTGACCATCGGCGGTGTACCCGTAGGGGACATCGACCCCGCCCGACTGCGGTCACACGTCGCGACCATCACGCAGGAGGTGCACGTCTTCGCCGGCCCCCTGATGGAGGATCTCCGGTTGGTCGCGCCCGACGCCACGCGCGACGAGGTCCTCGCCGCGGTCGACGCGGTCGGCGCACTCGACTGGGTCACCGCCCTGCCCGAGGGCATCGACACCCGTGTCGGCGAAGGCGGCCTGGCGCTGACCGCCGCGCAGGCACAGCACATCGCGCTGGCCCGTCTGGTCCTCGGCGACCCCCGTGTCGTCGTGCTGGACGAGGCCACCGCGGAAGCGGGCAGCGCGAGCGCTCGCGACCTCGAGGACGCGGCTCTCGCGGCCACCGCGGGCCGCACCACACTGGTTGTCGCACACCGTCTCACGCAGGCCGCGGCGGCGGATGCCATCGCGGTCATGGAGCATGGACAGATCATCCAATTCGGTCCGCACTCCGAGCTGTTGAGAGATGGGAACGGACGGTACGCGCAGCTCTGGCGTGCATGGGAGACCGATGCGGTGACTCCGACAGGCTAGGCTATCCTTACCGGGTGACCGACATATCTGTTTCCGAACTTCTCGAAGCCTGGAACGATCGGTCTGCACCTCCGTCGGTGAGCACCGTACCGGCCATGATCGCCCCGCAGTTCGCAGCGGGCGGCGACGCCATCGCGCTCGTCCACCGGGGTCGTCGGTGGAGCTACGACGAACTCGGTGCCCGCGTCGCGCAGCTCGCGCACAAGCTGCGCGCGGAGGATCCCGACCCCGAGGACATCATCGCCATCGGGGTCCCGCGCGGGGCGGAGATGGTGGTGGGCGTGCTGGCCGTCATGGCGGCCGGGTGCGCGTTCGTCCCTGTCGACCCGTCGTGGCCCGCGGCCCGAAGAGCGCAGGTCCTCACCGATTCACGGGCGACACGCGTCCTCGTCGAGCCCGGCCGGGGCGGGGCCGATTCGGGCGAGGGGTGGTCGATCCCGACCGTGGAGGTGTCGCTGGCGGACTGGGCCTTCGGCGACGAGCCCGCCGAACTGCCCGACATCGAGATCGAGACCAGCCGGCTGGCCTACGTGATCTTCACGTCCGGCTCGACCGGGACGCCCAAGGGCGCGATGATCCGTCACGAGGCGATCTGTGAGCGCCTGCGGTGGCAGCGCGACGAGATCCTGCACTTCGGGCCCGATGACGCGTCGCTGTTCAAGGCGCCGTTGGCGTTCGACATCGCCATCAACGAGATCCTGCTGCCGCTGGTGACCGGAGGCCGGGTCGTGGTCGCCGAGCCGGACGGCGAGAAGGATCCCGAATACCTCCTCGACCTCATCGAGTCCGAGGGTGTCACCTACGTCTACCTCGTCTCGTCGATGCTCGACGCGCTGCTCCAGCTCGACGCACTCTCGGTGGCCGAACGGGGCCGGGACGCGTCGTCGCTGGCGGGCCTGCGCCACGTGTGGTGTGGCGGTGAGGTCCTCACGCCGGATCTGTTCCGTCGCTTCCGTGATCAGCTCACGACCACGCTCTACCACGGTTACGGTCCCGCCGAGGCGACGATCGGTGTCTCCCATGTGATCTACCGCGACGTCGCCGAGCGCATCGCGACCTCGATCGGGTCGCCCAATCCGCACACCCAGCTCTACGTCCTCGACGAGTCCCTCGCTCCGGTGCCGCCGGGCGTCGGTGGCGAGCTCTACGCGGCCGGGTTCCTGCTCGGTCGCGGATACGTCAACGCACCCGCCCTGACCGGATCGCGGTTCGTGGCCAACCCGTTCGACACCGACGGATCCCGGATGTACCGCACCGGTGACCTCGCCCGGTGGACGCCCGAGGGATCCCTGGAGTTCCTGGGACGCAGCGACAATCAGGTCAAGATCCGCGGACGCCGCATCGAACTCGAGGAGATCGAGGCGGCGCTGGCCGATCACCCGTCGGTGCACGCCGCGGTCGTGACCGTGCGCGAGAAGCCGAGCGCCACACTGGTCGCCTACGTCACGACGGTCGCGGGTGGCGCGGCGTCGGGCACGGGGACCGACGAGCTGTTGGCGTGGGCGGCGCAGACGCTGCCGGAGTACATGGTCCCGTCGGTGATCACCGTGCTCGTCTCGATGCCGGTGACCGCCAACGGCAAGGTCGACCGGGTCGCGCTGGTGCGCCGCACCGCCGAGAACGCCCCCACGCCTGCCGTTCCGGGGGAGTCGGCGCCGCCGGTGACCCCTCGTGAGGTCGCGCTCAGTGCGGTCTTCGCCGACGTCCTCGACCTCGATCCCGGGTGGGGTGACATCGACGCCGACTTCTTCGCCCTCGGCGGCGACAGCATCGTGGCCATCCGGGTCGTCTCCCGGTTGCGGGCGCACGGCTACACCCTGCGACCGCGGGACATGTTCGCCCACCGCACCGTTCGCGCACTCGCGCCGGTCCTCGGTGACGCCGCGTCGCTCACCCCACGCACCGACGTCGAGGCCACCGGGGCCATCGGCGCCACGCCCATCACCGCCTGGCTCGACGAGGTCGGGAACGCGGTGGACGGCTTCTACCAGGGCGTCACGCTGGTCACCCCGGACGACCTCACCGAGTCGGCGCTGGCGGCGGTCCTCGACGCCGTGGTCGCCCGGCACGAGTTGCTGCGAGCCCACACCGACGGCCCGGCAAAGGATCTCGTCGTCGACAGCGGTGACGCACACGCATCGCTGACGGTGGTCGACTCCTCCGTGGAGGGTGATCTCGCTGTCGTCATCGACGCCGCGGTGGGTCGTCTCGACCCGACTGTCGGCCGGATGGTCTCGTTCGTCTGGCTCCGCGACCTGCGCCGACTGCTGGTCATCGCACACCACGTCGTGGTCGACGGCATCTCCCTGCGCATCCTCGCCGAGGACATCGCCGACGCGCATCGACGTCTGGTGACCGACGGCTCTCCCGTCGTGGACGACGTCCCGGTCTCGTTCCGTGGCTGGGCCCACGCCCTGCGCGAGACCACCGGTGACGGCGCCTTCGACCCTGACATCGATTTCTGGACGCAGGTGGCCTCGACGGCCGACGCGCTTCTCGGTGATCGCCCGCTGGACCCGACGGTGGACACCGTCGCCACCGAATCCCGACTGCGGGTGCAGCTGCCGACCGACGTCACCGAACGACTGCTGACCGTCGTCCCGGACTCCATCCACGGTCGGGTCGACGACCCGATGATCGCGGCGCTGGCCATCGCGATCGAGCGGTGGCGCGACGAGCGGGGGATCGCCGGTGCCGGCTCGAACCACGCCGACGCGGTGGTCCTCGAACTCGAGGGGCACGGCCGTGAGGGCGAACTCGTCGGCGACGCCGACGTGTCGAGGACCGTCGGGTGGTTCACCACGCTCTACCCGGCGAAGCTGACGATCGGTCCGGTCACCGACACCGACCTGCGCTCGGCCCGCCTCGGTGAGCTGGTCCGGTCGGTGAAGGATCAGCTCCGCGCCGTCCCGTCGCACGGATTGGGCTACGGCGCACTGCGCCACCTCGCCGGCCGCGACGATCTCGCCGTCGCACCCCAGGTGCTGTTCAACTACCTGGGCCGCTTCGCGGTCACCGACACCGACACCTCGCAGCCGTGGTCCATGGTCGCGCCGGAGATGGGGTCCGCCGAGACCACCGTCCTCGAGGGGCGCGGACCGGACATGCCGCTCCCTCGCCTGGTCGAGGTGAACGCCGAGACCGCCGACACCGCAGCGGGTCCCGAGCTGTCCGCGGTCTTCAGCTGGCCCCGTGGGGCCGTGGGCGCCGAGGACATCTCACGCCTGGCCGACCTCTGGGTCGAGACGCTGACCGCGATCACCGTCAACGACCACATCGCCGGCCACAGCGTCTCGGACTTTCCCCTCGTCGAACTCACCGCCGACGACGTCCGGCAGATCGACTCGTCCACACCGGGACTCACCGCGATCCTGCCTCTGACGTCGGTGCAGCAGGGGATCTGGTTCCACTCCACCTTCTCCGACGCCCACGACCCCTACGTCGTCCAGCAGATCGTCGAGATCGACGGGGACATCGACAGGGCACGCTTCGAGGCGGCGACCGCCGAGATCATCCGGCGCCACCAGGGTCTCGGCGCCGGGTTCACCACCGTCGCCGACGGATCACCGGTCGCCGTACACGGCCGCACCGCTGCGCCGGAGGTCCGCTGGATCGACAGCAGCGCCCATTCCGACAGCGTCGAGGACGACAGCGCCGACGTCGTCGAGTCCGCCGCACGCGCGGATCGCGACCGACGGTTCGACCTGTCCGCCCCGCCGCTCATGCGCTTCACCATGGTGCGGGACACCGCGGGTGCGGGTTACACGATGATCCAGACGGTGCATCACATCATCGCCGACGGGTGGTCGGTGCCGATCGTCCTGGACGACCTGCGCACCGCGTACCGAGGCGCCCGGTTCAGAGCGCCCGCAGCGCGTTTCGACACCTATCTGCGGTGGCTGTCGGACCGGGACGCCCCCGCGGATCGCGCCGCGTGGTCGGACTACCTGCGCGGCGTCCACGGCCCCACCCGCATCGCTGCCGTCGACGGTCCGATCAACCACGGTTCGGCTGCTGCCGAAGGGGACGACCGGTACGGACGTCGTCGTCGCACCGTCGATGTCGGCGCCCGCACCCGCGTCGGCGAGTTCGCGCGGACACAGTCGGTCACCACGAGCACCGTGGTGACGTCGCTGTGGGGAATCCTGCTGAGCCGGCTGACCGGCCGGACCGATGTCGTGTTCGGCACCGCGGTCTCCGGCCGCGGCGGGGACCTCCCGGGCATCGACGACATCGTCGGTCTGCTGATCAACACCGTCCCCACGCGAGTGCGTCACGGCGGGGGATCGGCGGTCGCCGACACCGTCCGGGCGGTCGCCGCCGCGGATCTCGGTGTGATCGACCATCACCACATCCCCCTCTCGGAGATCAACGAGCTGACGGGTTCCGGCGACCCCTTCGACACCCTCGTCGTGATCGAGAACCTCGACCGACCGGCCGCCGACGACGACGGATTGCGCTTCGGGGACGTCCGGGTCATCGAGGCACCGCACTACCCCGTGACTGTGATGATCGCGCTGCACGACGACATCGCGATCACCGTCACCAACGACCGATCGGTGATCAGCGATGAGTTCGCCGACACCCTGATCGACGAATACACCGCACTCCTCACCGATCTCGACGGATCGCCCGCCCGGACGACCGCCTCGCCGCGCCCGCCTGCGCTCGAGACGCGGACGGTGGACCGTCTCCTCGCCGACGCCGCGGAGCACCACGCCGCCGCCACCGCTCTGACGATCGGCACCGCGTCGGTGACCTACGCCGATCTGGCCGCGTCCGCCGCCTCGATCGCGGCCCGCCTGATCGACGTTGGTGCGGGCCGGGGCGACGTCGTCGCTCTGCTCGCGGAACGCTCGGTCGACACCGTCGCCGGTTTGTGGGCGATCATCGCCACGGGCGCGGCGTACCTGCCGATCGACCCGACCTATCCCACCGCCCGGATCGGCCACATGCTCGACGCCGCGGCACCGGTCTGCGTCCTCGCCGACGCCACCGGTCGGTCGATCGTCGAGGCGATGGGCGGTTCGACACCGGTCGTCGAGATCGATTCCGACGCCACCGATGTCGGGGGAACTCTGCCCCGCGTTGCCCTGACCGGCGCCGACGCCGTGTCGGTGATCTTCACGTCGGGATCGACGGGCACCCCACGGGGAGTCGTCGGGACGCACGGGGCCCTGGCCAACCGCCTCGCGTGGGCGGGCCGGGAATGGACCGCCCAGGTGCGGCTCGCCAAGAGCTCGCTGTCCTTCATCGACGGCACCACCGAACTGCTCGGCGCCCTGATCGCCGGAGCAACCGTCGTCCTCGCCGACGACCGGGAGAGTCGCGACGGGTCCTCTCTCGCTCGGCTCATCGACGCCGGCTCGGTCGAGCAGGTGCTCGCGGTCCCCTCACTCGCCCGTGTCCTGGCCGAGGAGTTCGCCGACGAGGTCTCCGGCGTCCGCCGATGGATCCTCAGCGGCGAGGCGCTCGGCGCCGACACCGTCGCCGCGCTGCGCACCGCCACACCCACCGCGACGATCGTCAACTCCTATGGCTCGTCCGAGGTCGCCGGTGACGTCGTCGCCGACCACGCCGTCGATGCCGGCGCGCCCATCTCGCTCGGTCACGCCGTCGCGGGCACCGACGTCGTCGTCCTGAGCCGCGACCTCACGCCCCAGCCGAGCGGTGTGATCGGCGAGATCCACGTCGGCGGCGTCCAGCTCGCCCGCGGGTACCTCGACAACCCGACCGCGACCGCGACTCGTTTCGTCGCCGATCCGCGGTCGGGTGCGGCGGACGGTTCTCGGCTGTACCGGACCGGCGACCTCGGATGGATCGATGCCTCCGGTGCGGTGTTCTACGTCGGCCGCACCGACGACCAGGTCGCGATCAACGGGTTCCGCATCGAACCGCGCGAGGTCGAGACGGCGATCGTCGCCCTCGACGGTGTCGCCGACGCCGCGGTCGTCCCACACGAGTCCGCGGGGATCACCGAACTGCTCGCCGCGGTCGTCGCGTCCGATCCAGACCTCACCCCACAGGCCGTCAACACCCGACTCGCCGACGAGCTGCCGCGCCATCTCGTTCCGTCGTCGGTGGTGTTCGTCGACTCGATCCCGTTGTTGCCCAACGGTAAACGCGACCGGGCGTCGCTGCTGGCCGCACTCGCCGAGTCGAGGATCGACGGCGCACGCGACACCGACTCGGCCCTCGTGGCCCCCACCACCGACACCGAACGGGATGTCGTCGGGGTCATGACCGAAGTTCTCGGAACCGACACGCTCTCGGCCGACGCCGACTTCTTCCGCCAGGGTGGCGACAGCATCGCCGCGATCCGGCTCACCGGCCGCCTCACCCGTCTGGGCCATCACATCACCGGCGAGGACGTCTTCCGCGGACGGACGGCCATCGGCATCGCCGCACGGGTGGGCCGGGCGCATACGGTGCCCCGCGAGCCGGTCGAGCGGTTCGGCACGGTGCGCCTGTCGCGCAGCGTTATCGACGCCGTGATCGCCGAGTCACCGTCGCGGGTCGACGACATCTGGGCGATGACCCCGCTGCAGCAGGGTGTCTATTTCCAGTGCGCCGACCTCGACGGCGACGACGCGAACGCCGCCACCTACATCGCGCAGAACACGTTCACCCTCGACCACCGCATCGACGTCGACGCCATGCGTGTGGCGTTCGTCGCCCTGCTCGACCGCAACCCCCAGCTGCGAGCGGGTTTTCGATCCGTCGTCACCGACACCGACACCGGCGCCGAGTCCGACACATCACTCGTCGCGGTCATCGCCGGGGATCCGCCGACCGACATCACCGTCCACGACCTCGCACGAGACAACCTCGGCGGGGACACCGAACCGGCCGCGCGTCTCGCGGCGATCATCGACGCCGATCGCACCGCGCCGTTCGATCTCGTCGCACCACCACTGATCCGACTGAGCATCGTCGAACTGCCGGACGGCACCGACCGGATGCTGCTGACCTATCACTTCCTCCTGTTCGACGGCTGGTCGCGAGAACTGGTGCTGCGGGATCTGTTCGCGCTCTACGACGCGGCCCGCGCGGGCGCAGACGGATCAGACGAGCCGACGCCATCGGCACCGTTCACCGACTACCTGCGGTGGCTGGCCGAGATAGACCCCGCCACCTCGCGCGCGACGTGGGCGCAGGTCCTGACTGATCTCACCGAGCCGACCCTCGTCGCGGGTACGGCACGGGACAGCGTGGATTCCGCACCGCTGCAGATCTTCTCCGAGATCCCGGCGGAGCTGACCGCCGCGGTGCGCACCACCGCCGACCGGCTCGGCGTCACCGACAACGCCGTGCTGACCACGGCCCTGGCCGTCGTCACCGGTCACCATGCGGGCACCTCGGACGTGGTGCTCGGCACGACGGTCGCGGGACGACCCGGGGAACTGGTCGGCATCGAGGAGACCATCGGTCTGTTCCTGAACACCGTCCCGGCGCGGATCGACCTGACACCCGCGCGGAGCATCGCCGACGTGATCCGCGGTGTCGCCGACCAGCGCGTGGCGACGATGCCGCACGACCACGTGGGTCTGGGCGAGGTGCAGCGGATCGCCGGCCACGCGCCGCTGTTCGACTCGCTGTTCGTGCTGCAGAACTTCCTCGACGACGACACCTTCGCCGATCTCGAACGTGCGCAGGGCATCACCGGCGTCGACTACACCGACACCACTCACTTCCCGCTGACCTGGGTGTTGACGCCCGGCGCGTCGATGGGAGTCAAGCTCGAGTACCGGCCCTCGTCGATCGACACCGACCTCGCGCAGTCCATGCTGACGCGCCTGACGACGGTGTTGTCGCAGATCGTCACCGACACCGACCGTGCCATCGGTGCGCTCACGTTGGTGACCCCCGCGGAGCAGTCGGCCCTCGAGGCCGATCGGCACGCAGGAGACCACGACTTCGAGCCGCTGACCGTCGCCGAGCTCCTCGCCGATCAGTCGGCGCGACGCGGTGACACCGTCGCGCTGGTGTTCGGGCCGGCCGGCGATGAACAACAGCGCGTGACCTATTCCGAGCTCGACGCGCGCATCAACCGGATGGCGCGTCTGCTGCTCGCCCACGGTGCCGGTCCGGAACGGATCGTCGCACTCGACCTGCCGCGATCCGTCGACATGGTGGTCGCACTGTTCGCCGTGCTGCGCAGCGGCGCTGCGTATCTCCCTCTCGAACGCGAGTACCCGACCGAACGGCTCGCCGCGATCGTCGACGACGCCCGACCCACCATCCTGCTCACCGATCTCGGCGGGACCGAACTCACCACCGCGGCGGCCGAACGCGGCTGCGACGTCGTCGCTCTCGCCGATCCCGACGTGATCGCCGGCATGGCCGCCGCGCCGGCCGGTGCTCTGACCGCCGACGAGCTGGGTGCCTTCGCATTCGGCGCCGATCGCCTGCGCCACCCGGCCTACCTGATCTACACCTCGGGATCGACCGGCAAGCCCAAGGGGGTCGTCACCCCCTACGTCGGTCTGACGAACATGTATCACAATCACGCGACCGCGATCTTCGACCCGACCGTCGCGCGTGCCGACCGCGGCACGGATGTGCCTCTCGCCGTTGCCCATACGGTGTCGTTCTCCTTCGACATGTCCTGGGAGGAACTGTTCTGGCTCGTCGCCGGCCACGAGGTGCACATCTGCGACGAGGAACTTCGTCGCGACGCGGTCGGTCTGGTCGAGTACTGCCGTGCGCACACCGTCGACGTCATCAACGTCACACCGACCTACGCGCACCACCTGATCGACGCCGGGCTGCTCGACACCGATCAGCACAACCCGGCCCTGGTCCTGCTCGGCGGCGAGGCCGTCACCGACACGGTCTGGTCCCGTCTGCTCGACGCCCCCGGCGTGGACGGCTACAACCTGTACGGTCCCACCGAGTACACGATCAACACCCTCGGTGCCGGTACCGCCGACAGCGTCACACCCACCGTGGGACAGGCGATCTGGAACACGCGCAGCCACATCCTCGACACCGCCCTGCGCCCGGTCCCCGACGGTGTGGTCGGCGAGTTGTTCATCGCCGGGGTCGGTCTGGCGCGCGGTTACCACCGCCGCCCGGACCTGACGGCGGCCGCGATGGTCGCCGATCCCTTCACCGCGGGCGGACGCATGTACCGCACCGGTGACCTCGTGCGTCGCCGACCCGACGGCAACCTCGACTACCTCGGCCGCAGCGACGACCAGATCAAGATCCGTGGCTACCGCGTGGAACTCGGCGAGATCGAGAGCGTGCTGTCGACGATCGAGGCCGTGGCACGGTGCGCTGTGATCGCCCGATCCGACGCCGCGGTCCCGGGGATGAAGACCCTGGTCGCCTACGTGATCCCGGTCGACGCGGAGCGCGATCCGGCCGAGCTGATCGCCGACGTGCGCGACCGACTGGCCCAGGTCCTGCCCGCCTACATGGTGCCGACGCGTTACGGCGTCGTCGACGACCTCCCGCTCACCGTCAACGGCAAACTCGACGTCGCGTCGCTCCCGGAGCCCGTCGCGGCCACCCGCGCCGACGCCCGTGACCCCCGCTCGGCCAGTGAGCAGATCGTCGCCGAGCTGTGTCAGACCATCCTCGGCATCGACCGCGTCGGCATCGACGACGACTTCTTCGCGCTCGGTGGCGACAGCATCTCGTCGATCTCGCTGTCGAGCCGGGCCGCGGCCAAGGGGCTGCGGATCAGCTCCCGCGACGTCTTCCGTCGGCGCACGGTCCTCGCGATCGCCGCCGCCGCGACGACCGTGTCGGGAGCGGGTGACACCGAGGACGTCGGTGTGGGCACCATCCCCGCGACCCCAATGCTCGCCGAGACCCGCACGGACGGGACATCGCTCGACGCGTTCTACCAGTCGATGGTGCTGCGGACCCCGGTCGGCATGACGCACGATCAGCTCACCGCGGTCCTCGACGCGCTGGTCACCCGACACGACCTGCTGCGTGCCGAGGTGGTCGGGTCAGACGCATGGGAGCTCGTCGTCCCGACCGACGTCACCGTGCGTGACCGCTACCGTCTCGATCTGTCGGACACCGACTTCGGCTCGGGTCGTCTCGACGGGGCCATCGCCGAACGGGCCGCGGCCCTCGACGCACGTGGCGGGGTCATGCTCACCGCGGCGTGGCACCCGGGTACCGACCCGGGCACGAGCGGTCAGCTCCTGCTCGTCATCCACCACCTCGTGGTCGACGGTGTCTCGTGGCGCATCGTGGTCGAGCACCTCGCGCAGGCGTGGGCGCAGGTCCGCGCGGGCAAAGACCCCCGGATCGAGCCCGTGGGGACGTCCTTTCGCCGCTGGGCGGAGCTGCTGACCACGACGATGGCGGGTGGGGCGCAACGCGCCGAGATCGACCACTGGACTGCGACCCTCGAGCCGGTCCCACCCATCGGCGACCGTGTACTCGACCCCGCCGTGGACACCGCGGCCACCACCCGCACCATCACCGTGGACCTGCCCGCCGACGTCACAGCGGTGATCGCGGGACCACTGCCGTCGGCGATCTTCGGCGGCGTGGACGACGTGCTCCTGGCCGGGTTGTCGCTGGCGAGCCGAGCGTGGCGTGCGGACCGCCATCCCGGCGTCGACCCGACCGCGCGACTCCTGGTGAACCTCGAGGGACACGGTCGACGCCCCGAGGTCCTCGGCGCGGTCGGTGATCACGTCGGACTGGCCGAGACCCTCGGCTGGTTCACGGCCATCCATCCCGTCGCGGTCGACGCCGGCGACGTCGAGTGGGACGACGTCCTCGCCGGCGCACCCGTCCTCGACAGCGCGCTCAAGGCGGTCAAGGAACAGGTGCGGTCCACCCCGTCTCAGGGCATCGGTTACGGCATCCTGCGGTACGTCGACGAGGTCGGAGAGCTCGTCGACCTGCCGACCCCGGAGATCCTCTTCAACTACCTGGGTCGCTTCGACACCGCCGACGGGACGACGGACGTGCCCGACTGGGCGTCGGTCCCCGGGATCGGCGAACTGCGCGAGGGCGTCGATCCGACCAACCCCGCCGCGGCACTCGAGATCAACGCCCGGATCGACGCGAACGGCCGTGGCGTGAACGGGGCCGCGCGTTTCGTCGCCGAGATCACCTGGCCCACCGGCATCCTCGACGACGCCGCGGTGACGGACCTGGCGGACCGCTGGATGGCGGCGTTGACCGGACTCAGCCGAGCGCAGGTCGGCGGGCACACACCGTCGGACTTCGGCCAGGTGGAGCTGACCGCCGACGACATCGCCGCCCTTGCCCCGGCCGACCGGCCGGCCGACGACATCCTGCCGCTGCTCCCGCTGCAGAGCGGCATGTACTTCCACTCGTTGCTGCTGGCCGGGGACCGGGCAGCGGGCGCCGACGTGACCGATCCCTATGTGGTGCAACAGGTCGCGGCCATCACCGGCCGGGTCGACGTCGACCGGTTCGCCGCGGCGATCGATGCCGTCGTCGCCCGCCACGCGGCGCTGCGTGCGCGGTTCGCGACCACGTCATCCGGCGCCCTGGTGCAGGTCGTCGAATCCCACTCGAGCATCGAGTCCCACTCGCCCGTGCACGTCGAGCAGGTCGACCTGCGATCGGACGCCGATCCGGCTGCGAGCGCCGACACCTGGGCGGTGCAGGCGCTGGCCCGACCGTTCGATCTCGACGCCGCGCCACCGATCCGTTTCGCGTTGCTGAGCGTGTCCGACACCGAACACCGACTCGTGCAGACGATGCATCACGCGCTCGCCGACGGCTGGTCGTACCCGCTGATGTTCGCGGACCTGTTGTCCGCGTACCGCTCCGGAGCCGCGTCCCTCCCGCCGGTCGCAGTGGATCTCGCCGACCACGTCGCCGCGGTCCATCGCGGCGACATCGACGACGCCCGCGCGGTCTGGACCGAGGCGCTGTCCGGGGTCGACGGCCCGACGTCGATCGCGGAACACCTGCCGCCATCGGCGATGACGACGGTCGCGGCGACCGGACACCGTGACGTCTCGACCACCCTGTCCGAGGACGCCACGGGAGCACTGATCGCGGCCGCCCGCACCCGAGGGGTCACCGTCGGCGCCGTCGTCCACGCCGCGTGGGCACTGGTCCTGGGACGCATGACCGGCACCGACTCCGTCGTATTCGGCTCGACCGTGTCGGGTCGCGCGGGCACCGATCCCGACGTCACCGGTGTCGTCGGACTGCTCATCAACACCAACCCGCTCGCGGTGTCGTGGCAGGGCCACGACTCGCTGGCCGACGTGGTCGCCGGGGTGGCGGCCTTCCAGCTCGACGTCATGGACGCCCAGCAGGTGGGGCTCACCGAGATCGCCCGCTTCACCGGGCATCCGACACTGTTCGACACGATGGTCGTCGTCGAGAACTTCCCCGATGTCCCGGACGTGCCAGGGGCAGACCCTGACGCCCTGCGCGTCACCGGCTTCACCGGCACCGACACCCCGCACTACCCGGTGTCGCTGGTGGCGTTCCCCGGCGACGAGCTGACGCTGGAGATCAAGTACGACAGCGCCCTGGTCCCCGAGCACTACGCCACCGGTCTCACCCGCGCCGTGGCCACGGTGATCGACCAGTGGACCGCCGACCCCGAACGTCGGGTCGCCGCAACCGCTCTCGACAGCACGCAGACAGCCGCGACCTCGCAGGGAACGGGTCGCTCCGAGACCACCCTCCTCGATCTCGTCGCCGCGTCCCACGCCCGCGATCTCGACGCTGCCGCCGTCACGTTCGACGGCGCCTCGGTGACCCGTCGCGAACTCGACGAGCGGTCGAATGCACTGGCTCGCATCCTGATCGACGCGGGGGCCGGACCCGAGACGCGCGTCGGTGTCGCACTGCCCCGCGGAATCGACCTCGTCGTCGCCGTCCTCGCCGCGGTCAAGTCCGGTGCGGCCTACGTCCCCCTTGACACCGATTCGCCATCGGAACGACTGCGGTACATCACCGGCGACGCCGGCCTGGCCGTCCTCATCACGTCGCAGACCCTCGCCGAACCGGTGCCCGTCTCCGACGTCACGACCACGATCCTGCTCGACGGCGCGAGCGATCGAGCCCGTATCGACAGCGCAGCAACCGATCCGATGACTGACGCCGACCGCGTCGCCCCGCTGCGGCCCGCGCACCCGGCGTACCTGATCTACACCTCGGGATCGACCGGTGCACCCAAGGCCGTCGAGATGCCGCACGCGTCGGTCGTCGACCTCTTCGCCGCGGCGAGGGTACGGATGTCGCTCGACGACCAGGTGTGGACCATGTTCCACTCCATCGCCTTCGACTTCTCGGTGTGGGAACTGTGGGGTGCTCTGTGCCACGGCGGACGTCTGGTGATCGTCGACGGTGAGACCTGCCGCGATCCCGAGCGTTTCGTCGACCTGCTCACCCGCGAGCGCGTCACGCTCCTCAGTCAGACCCCGTCGGCGTACTACCCCCTGGTCGATCAGCCCGGGTTCGCCGACCTGTCGGTGGAGACCGTCGTCTTCGGCGGCGAGGCACTCGATCTCGACCGGGTGCCCGCCCGGGAGAACACCCGTCTGATCAACATGTACGGGATCACCGAGACCTGCGTGCACGTGACCGATCACGACCTCGCAGTCGACTCCGGCGCCGGCCGGGCGAGCGTCATCGGCACGCCGCTTCCCGGCCTCGACGTGCACCTCCTCGACCACCACCTACAGCCCGTCCCCGCCGGCCTGATCGGTGAGATCTACGTGTCCGGAACCCAACTCGCACGCGGTTACGCAGGTCGGGCGGCGCTGACGTCGACCCGATTCGTCGCGCACGAGTCGGGCACCCGCATGTACCGCAGCGGCGACCTCGCCTACCGCGACACCGCAGGTGACCTCGTCTACCTCGGCCGCGCCGACCAGCAGGTCGCGCTGCGTGGCTACCGCATCGAGCTCGGCGAGGTCGAACACGCGTTGCGGCAGATCGACGGCATCGTCGACGCCGCGGCCGCGGTGGGCGACGACCGCACCGGCCGCAGCATGTTGACCGCGGTCGTCGTCGGGCAGGACCCGAACGGGCCGGTCCCGCACATCGACGACCTCAGAGCAGAACTGACGCAGCATCTCCCGGGCTACATGATCCCGGCGCGGGTGGCGTCGGTGGCGGCCCTCCCGCTCACCGTCAACGGCAAGATCGATCGGACGGCCGTGGTCGGTGCGGCGTTGGTCGAGCCGACCGCACCGGCGGAGTCCGCGGTGGCAGCCCCGACCTCGGCTGCGGCCGCACCGACCGACGCCGACGGACTCGCCGCGGTGGTCGCCGACCTGCTGGGACTCGACCACGTCGGTCCCGACGACGACTTCTTCAGCCTCGGCGGCGACAGCATCGTCGCCATCTCGCTCGTCAACCGGGCGAAGGCGTTGGGCGTCACGCTCTCGCCGCGCGACGTCTTCACCCACCGCACGGCACGCGCCCTCGTCGAGGCCGGGGGAGTGGAGCCCGCGACGGTGAGCGTGAGCGTGGATCCCGACCGCCACGATCCCGACCGTGACGGCGATGTCCTGCTGACCCCGATCGTGCACCGACTCAACGAACTCGGCGGGACCATCAGCCGACTCAACCAGGCCGAGGTGCTCTACACCCCGGCCGGCGCGAACGAGTCGCAGATCCGCGCCCTGCTCGACGCACTGGTCCGGCGACATGACGCGCTGCGCCTGCGGTTGATCCGCATCAGCCCGCTGTTGTGGTCGACCGAGGTCGACGCACCCACCGCGTCGGCGGCGCCGATCCTGCGCATGGTCGACGGCACCGCCTCCGGTCTCGACTCCGCCGACGGCACCGCCCTGACCGCGGCGATCGCCGAGTACTCCGACGAGCTCACGGGTCTGCTCGACCCGGACGCCGGTCAGATGGTCGCGGCGGCCTGGATCGACGCCGGCCCGGATACGCGTGGCCGGCTGATCCTGGTGATCCATCACCTGGCCGTCGACGGCGTGTCCTGGCGGATCCTGCTCGACGATCTCGCCGCCGCATGGACCGACGTCGCCCAGGGGCGGACCCCGGAACTGCCTGCCGCGACGACGTCGCTGCGCAGCCACGCCACCGCGCTCACACAGCGTGCCGCCCATCCGGACCTGCTGGGCGAGTTCGAGTTCTGGCGGGCGCAGATCGAGCCGGGCGCCGACCTCCTGCTCGACGTCTCGGCCGGTCCCGTGCCCGTCGGGCTGACCGTCGGCCAGACCGTGCAACGCACGATCACCGTCGACACCGCACTCACCGAGCGGCTGCTGACCTCGATCCCGGTGGCCTACGAGGCCGACATCACCGAGACGCTCGTGGCGAGCTTGGCGCTGGCCGCCGCACGCGTCCGCGGCGGCGAGGGTGAACTGCTCATCGACCTCGAACGACACGGTCGTGACCTGGACCTCGACGAGATGGACCTGACCCGGACGGTGGGATGGTTCACCACCATCGCCCCGGTCCGACTCCCGGCCGTGACCGCATCCGGTGACGTGGCCGCCTCGGTGGGCGCGGTTCGCGATGCGATGCGCGGTGTCCCGGACGGCGGTGTCGGTGCCCGGGGCATCGGCTTCGGGCTGTTGCGCTACGCCAACCCGCGGACCGCGGGTCTGCTCGCCCGCGGTGCGGCACCGCAGGTGCTGTTCAACTATCTGGGTCGGAGTTCCGAGGGGCGCGAACGTGATTGGCTGCCGGCCGCCGAGTCCTCGGCGCTACGGACTGCGCCGGACCCCGATCTCGGCACCCCGTACCTCCTCGAGATCAACGCCGTCTGTATCGACGGGCCGGACGGACCCGAACTGCGGATCCACCTCACCCATCCACGGGACGGGATCGCGGGCTTCGACGTCGACCGACTGGGCGACGACTGGCTCGCCGCCCTGGCCGATCTGGACTCCGCGGCCGCGTCGGCGTCGACCTTCACTCTGCGTTCACTTCCCGAGGACGATCGCACCGCGCTGACCGATCGCCACGGAACCGCCCTGAGCGACGTCTGGCCGCTGTCGCCGCTGCAGGAGGGCCTGTACTTCCAGGCCACCAGCTCCGACGTCGACGTCTACGTCGCCTGCAATGCCTTCGACCTGGACAACCGCCTCGACGCGGACGCGCTGCGCGACGCGATGGGCGAGGTGATGGCGACCCATCGCGCCATGCGATCGGGGTTCGTCACCACGGCGAGCGGGCGACTCGTGACGGTGATCGTCGACGACCTCGAGGTGCCGCTCACCGAGATCGACCTGACCGACGTCGCCGCGCGCGACCTCGCCGAGCGCCTGGACGAGATAGCCGACGCCGATCGGGCGATCCCGTTCGACCTGTCCGCGCCGCCGCTGCTACGGCTCACCCTGGTGCATCTGCCCGAGGGACGAGACCGGTTGATGTTCACCTACCACCTGCTGCTGTGGGACGGCTGGTCCCGCGAATTGGTGCTCACCGACTTCTTCGCGGCCTACGACCGGCGCGTCGGACGGACCCCATCGGTGATCGACGCACGACCGGAGGATGTGCGTGCTGATTTCACCGACTACCTGCGCTGGGTGGACGAGCAGGACACCGACGCCTCGGCGCAGGCGTGGAGGGACCACTTCGCCGGACTCGAGGAGACCTCGATCCTGTACCCGGCCGCGGTCGGCACCGACCCGGTGCTGGCCCGGCGGGTCGACGTGGAGTTCTCCGAGGCCGAGACCGAACAGCTCGGAACTGCGGCCCGCCGGGCAGGGGTGACGACCCACGCACTCATCAGCACCGCATTGGCACTGCTGCTCTCGCGCCGTCTCGGGCGCGCCGACGTCGTGTTCGGGACCACCGTCGCCGGTCGTCCCACCGATCTCGACGGCATCGACTGGGTCGTGGGCGTCTTCCTCAACACCGTCCCGGTGCGGGTGACGATGGCGCCGTCCGATCGGGCCGCCGACGTCATGCGGCGCGTTCAGGACGACCGCATCGCGATGATGGACCACGAGTACCTGGGGCTGGGGGATGTCCAGCGGCAGGCCGCCCAGGGTCAGGGACGCAGCGATGGCGGCGCCCTGTTCGACAGTCTCTACGTGCTGCAGAACTTCCTCGGCGACGACACGTTCACCGAACTCGAACGGGCGCAGGGGATCACCGCGGTCGACGCCGTCGACGCCACCCACTATCCACTCACCTGGGTGGCCATGCCCGGCCGCCGACTCTGGCTGAAACTCGAGTATCGGCCCGACGTCGTCGACGCCGACGAGGCACACGGTCTGCTCGACGAACTGCGCACGATCCTGCTCGCCGCGTCGCACGACGTCGACCGCGGTGTCGCCGCCCTCACCGGACCGATCGACGGGGCAGGCGTCGAGATCGCCGGTCGTACAGTCGACATCGACGATGTGACCATCGCCGAGATGCTCGCCGAACAGGCCCGTCGGACCCCCGATGCGCCGGCACTCACCCAGGGTGGCGAGCACGTCGACTACCGCCGACTCGTCGAACGGGTCAACCGCACCGCCCGGCTGTTGCTCGACCACGGCGCGGGTCCGGAACAGATCATCGGCCTCGCGTTGCCGCGGTCGGTGGACATGGTGGTCGGGCTGTTCGCGGTGCTGTCGGTGGGCGCGGCCTATCTGCCGCTCGACCTGTCGGCGCCCGACGAGCGCATCGCCGATCTCGTCGACGACGCCGCACCGCTGCTGGTCCTCGTCACCGAGGACACCCGGTCCCGGATCGACGGTGCCGCAAACGTTGTCATCTCCGACGCCGCCCGACACGCCGGTGACCCGCTCGATGCCGCGGAGCTCGGCGCGTTCGCCTCAGCCTCCTCCGGTCACAGCGGGGACCTGCGTCTCGACCACCCGGCCTACGTCATCTACACCTCCGGGTCGACCGGGAAGCCCAAGGGCGTGGTCACCGGGTACCGCGGTCTGACCAACATGCAGATCAACCACCGGACCGAGATCTTCGCACCGGTGATCGCCGCGGCCGGTGGCGCCACACTCACCATCGCCCACACGGTCTCGTTCGCGTTCGACATGAGTTGGGAAGAACTCCTCTGGCTCGTCGAGGGCCACCACGTGCACATCTGCGACGAGGACCTGCGTCGCGACTCGGCCGCACTGGTCGCCTACTGCCGTGACCACAGCGTCGACGTCATCAACGTGACCCCCACCTACGCCACGCAACTCCTCGAGCAGGGACTGCTCGCGCAGTCGTCTGACGGCGGTGCGGGCTGCCCGAAACTCGTACTCCTCGGTGGCGAGGCGGTGTCGGATCAGCTGTGGACGGCGCTGCGCGACACCCCGGATCTGTTGGGCTACAACCTCTACGGACCCACCGAGTACACCATCAACACCCTCGGCGTCGGGACCGACGACTCGGATCGGTCGGCAGTGGGCACGCCGATCACCAACACCACCTGCTCCATCCTGGACGGATGGATGCGGCCGGTCCCGGACGGCGTCAGCGGCGAGTTGTACATCCGCGGAGCCGGTCTCGCCCGCTGCTACCTGAACCGACCGGGACTGACCGCGGCCGCGTTCGTCGCCGACATCGCGGGCACCGGCGAGCGGATGTACCGCACCGGCGACCTCGTCCGCCGACGCCCGGACGGTCTCATCGACTACCTGGGTCGCACGGATGACCAGGTGAAGATCCGCGGCCATCGCGTCGAACCCGGCGAGGTGACCGCGGTGATGCTGACGCTGCCCGGCGTGACCGGTGGATCGGTGATCGCCGCAGCCGACGACTCGGGGACGAAGCGATTGGTCGCCTACGTGATCCTCGACGATGGACGCCGGGACGGTGCGCACCAGGAAGAGGACTTCCTCGGCTCCGTGCGTACCGGGCTGGCGTCGAGCCTCCCCGGGTACCTCGTGCCGACCGCGTACGCGATCGTCGACGCGCTGCCGTTGACCATCAACGGCAAGCTCGACGTCGCGGCACTCCCGGAGCCGAAGGTAATCTCCACCCGCTCGCGCCCGGCCGCCGACGACACCGAGCGCGCGCTGTGCGAGCTGTTCGCGGTGGCGGTCGACGTCCCGGACGTGGGCGTGCAGGACGACTTCTTCGCCCTCGGCGGTCATTCGCTGCTGGCCACCCGTCTGCTCGGCATGATCAACGACCGCTTCGGTTCGTCGCTGCGGGTGCGCGACCTGTTCGACGCCCCGTCGCCCGAGGCGGTGGCCCGCCGGATCGCCGCGGCCGACTCGGAGGGTGCGGGTGCCGGGCAGCCGCTCGTGCCGCGCTCGGGCGTCGGACCGGCACCGCTCGCGCCACCGCAGCAACAGCTGTTCGTGATGTCGCGGATCGACCCGACGTCGACCTCGTACCTCTACCCCCTCGCGGTCCGGGTGCACGGGCACCTCGACGCCGACGCCCTGCGCGCCGCGCTGCTCGCGGTCATCGCTCGGCACGAACCGCTGCGCACCCGATTCGTCGAACGTGACGGACACGTCGTCGCCGAGGTGCTCGACGCGTCCGCCGTCGACGCGGAGCTCGTGTCCCGGATCGAGCGGGTCGACGAGTCGGCGCTCGACACCGTCGTCGCGTCGGAGCTCAGCCGCCCCATCGACCCCGCGGCCGACCTGCCGATCCGATCGACACTGATCGAGGTCGGGAACGACTCGGTGCTGCTGCTGTGCCTGCACCACCTGGCGGCCGACGAGTGGTCCGACGCGGTCCTGCTCGGCGATCTCGACCGCGCCTACCGCGCGGCGGCCGCCGGCTCGGACCCGGCTGCGGCCCTGGACGCGGTCGAGGTCACCTACGGCGACTACGCGCAGTGGGCCCGCGACCGGCTGGGTGACCCGGCCGAGGACTCGAGTGCGTACTCCACGCAGATCGGATACTGGCGAACACAACTCGCCGATCTCCCGCCGGAGGTCACCGTCAGCCCCGACCTCGTGTCCACCCGACCCGGCCGAGCCGACGAGGTGTCCGCACACGTCGACACCGCCGTCGCCGAGCGACTCCGGTCGGTGGCCGGGGACGCGGGAGCGACCGTGTTCATGGCGGTGCACGCCGCGCTCGCGGTCACGCTGCGCAGGTTCGGTGTCGGCGACGACGTCGTCATCGGCAGCCCGCAGTCCGGACGCACCGAGGCCGCCCTCGCCGACCTCGTCGGGTTCTTCGCCAACACCGTCGTCCTCCGGACGGACCTGACCGGCCGGCCCACGTTCGACGAGCTGTTGACCCGTGTGCGCACAGTCGATCTCGCCGCCCTCGACCATGCCGACGTGCCGTTCGCGGACGTGGTCGGTGCGCTCAACCCGGTCCGGTCCCCGGGCCGCAACCCGTTGTTCGCGGTGATGCTCGGGTACTTCCGCAGGCAGTCCGGCGGAGACGCGGCTGCGATGTTCGGTCTAGGCACGGCCGACGTCGACGTCACCCCCGCCGAGGCCAAGGTCGACCTCAACCTGACCTGCATCGACCACGGTCCCGGCGCCCCGATCGAGCTGGTGCTCGAGTACGACTCGTCGCGCTACCTCGAGGCGACTATGCGCGATCTGACCGACTGCCTGGCACGGGTGATCGACACCGCCGCAACCACTCCGCACACCGGTGTCGCCGACCTCGGCGTGGTGGCGACCACGGGTGCGCCGGACGAATCCGTCTCGACGCCCACCCGTTGGTACGCCGAACTCGACGATTACGCAGCCCGCAGCCCGCGCACACCGGCGGTCGTCGCCGGGGGAGAGGACGTGTCCTACCGGGCGCTCACCGAGCGCAGCCAGGTCATCGCGGCCCGACTGGCGCACGCAGGAGTCGGGGCCGAGTCGGTCGTCGCGCTCGCCATCGACCGCACCGCGGACCTCGTGGCCGCGATGGCCGCCGTGCACCGACTGCACGCGGCATACCTGCCGCTCGACCTGACGTTGCCCACCGATCGGCTGGCCTACATCGTCGACGACGCCGCACCGGTGCTCGTACTGACCGACGGGCACGCCGACCTGAGTTGGTCATCGGTCCCGGTGCGAGCGGTCGACGACACCGGGTGGGCATCCGACGGTGACGACTCGTCCGCGGTGCCCGGCTCACCACCGACGCCCGACCTGGCCGCGTATCTGATCTACACCTCGGGGTCGACGGGAAAGCCGAAGGGCGTCACCATCACCCACCGGGCACTGGACACCTTCCGGTCCGGGCTGGACCGGGCCCTCCCGATCGATGCGGACGACGTCGTCCTCGCCGTCACCACGGTGTCGTTCGACATCGCGGTGCTCGAGCTGATTGTCCCGCTGACCACCGGTGCCACCGTCGTGCTGGCGGGAGCGTCGGAGGCCGCCGATCCGCGTCGCCTCGGCGAGTTGATCGCGGCGAACGTCGTGACCGTTGCACAGGCCACCCCGTCGCTGTGGGCGATGGTGACCCGACACCGCGACGTCGACGGCCGATCGATCGACCTCTCCGGGATCCGCGTCGCCGTCGGCGGTGAGGCGTTGCCGTCGGACCTGGCAGGCGAATTGGTGCAGCGGGCCGCGCAGGTGACCAACATGTACGGGCCCACCGAGGTCACGGTCTGGGCCACCTCGGCGCAGATCGACGCGGACTCGGCCGCCCGACCGCCGATCGGCTCGCCGTGGGACACCGTGGACGGGTACGTGCTCGACGCCGACCTGCACCCCGTGCCCGCGGGCGTCGTCGGCGAGCTCTACCTCGGCGGGGCGCAGGTCGCCCGCGGCTACCACGACCGCTTCGGTCTGACCTCGGAACGCTTTGTGGCCGATCCCTTCTCCGCCGACGGCACCCGGATGTACCGCACCGGTGACGTGGTCCGCGTGCGACGTGACGGCACCCTCGAGTACCGGGGCCGATCGGATCACCAGGTCAAGATCCGCGGTCACCGGATCGAGCCCGACGAGGTCGCCGCGGCGTTGCGGCGGATCGACGGCGTGACCGACGCCGTCGTCGTCGCCGATGACCACGCCACGGTCGGATTGCGCCTCATCGGTCATGTCGTCGGCACCGACCTCGACGGGAGCGCGCTGCGCACCCGGTTGGGGTCGTCGCTCCCCGGGCACATGGTGCCCGCGCGCATCGAGATCCTCGACGCGTTGCCGCTGACGCCCAACGGCAAGGTCGACCGGAATGCGTTGCCGGCGCCGACCGACGCCGGATCTGACGGCGCGGCATCCGACGGTGCCGCGGCAGCCGACCTGACGGCCACCGAACGGGCGGTCGCCGACCTGTTCGGCGACATCCTCGACGTCCAGGCCACTGACGCGCACGCCGACTTCTTCGCACTCGGCGGGCATTCGCTGCTGCTGGTGCGGCTCGCCGAATCGCTGGCCGAGCGGTTCGATCTGCGCATCGAGGTCCGAGAACTGTTCGGCCTCAGCACCGTCGGGGCGCTGGCCGCCCGGATCGACGATCCCGCGACCCGGTCCACCGGTGACGCCCTCGACCCGGTCGTCCGGTGGGGAGCCGACACAGGGTTCGCCACCACAGGGCCCACCGAGGCGACACCGGTGATCTGCCTGCCCCCGGCGAGCGGGATGTGTTGGGAATTCGCGGGACTGGCGCGGGCCCTCGGACCCCGCGTCCCGGTCATCGGACTGCAGTCGCGGTCGCTGACCGATCCGTCGGTGCTCGGTCGCCCGTTCGACGACGTGGTGATCGATTACTGCGACCGCATCGACGAGCTCGGTGTCGGCCCACGAATCGCCCTGGTGGGCTGGTCGTTCGGCGGCATCGTCGCCGTCGCGATCGTCGGTGAGCTCCGCCGCCGCGGCTACACCGTCGAGCCACTCATCGTGCTCGACGCGTACCGACCCGACGGCGCGCCTCCGGCCGATCGTCACCTCGTGACGCTGCTGCAGGAACTCGGGATCGACGTGCCCGCGGACGAGTCGGTCACGATGGACACCGCGGTTCGGCTGGTGGCCGACGACGACGACTTCCTCGCCGCACTCGGCGACGATGCCGTTCGGTCGGTGATCGACACCTATCTCGACAGCGACCGGATCATCGCCGAAGCGGCACAGGCCGACTCGGGATCCACTCTCGACGCCGAGCCCGTGATGTTCCTGCAGTCGACGGTGCTCGAGGCCGGATTCGACGGCAACTCCGCCGCCGGGTGGCGGACGGCGCTGCCCGTGCTCGAGGTCGTCGACGTCGACGTCCCGCACTCGCAGATGCTCACCGGACCCGCCGTCGAGATCATCGTCGGCCTGCTCAGACGCTGACGACACCAGCACCGGGAACACGAAGAGCGCCGGCCCGAGGAATCGGAACCGGCGCTCTTCCTGTGTGTGCGTTCTGGTGGTGGTTACCGGGTCATGCGGTCGCGAGATCGGCGACCGGCTTGCCGGTGAGCGCGTTGCTCAGCTGCGGGACGACGACGTTGATCGCGTAAAGCAGCGCGTTGGGTCCGCTGTAGGACAGCGCACCCGCCAGCGGCGAGTCGAAGGTCGTGTACAGCGTCTTGTCGTCGCGGACCACGTCGAGCCGCGTGAACGCAGGCGAGGCGGCCATCTGCGACTTGGTCGCACCCTCGACGAACAGCACGTCGCGGTCGAGCAGCGAGAGCTTCTCCTCCGAGACATCGCCGACGGTGTCCTGCGCGTTGAAGCCGAGGCCGTCGAACAGCGCGCGACGGGGATCGTTCTTGCCGATCAGGTAGTGCCCACCGTTCTCCGGGCCGTAGTCGACGACGAGCGTCTTGCCCGCGAACTCCGGGTGCGCGGCCTTGGCCTCGTCGATCTTCGCCTTCACCTGATCGACCAGGGCCTGCGCCTGCTGCTCCTTGCCGAGCGCCTTGCCGGTGGTGAGAAGCTGCACGTCCCAGGGGGTCTCCTCGTCCTTGTACTGGCTGGACTGGATGACCGTCGGTGCGATCTTCGACAGCTGGTCGTAGGTCTTCTGGTCGATGGTCTCGTAGATCGCGAAGATGACGTCGGGCTTGGCCTTCGCGATCTCCTCGAGGTTGATCGAGTCGCCGGCCATCGACGGGACGCCCTTGCCGCCGGTCGCCGCCTTGACCCACGGCAGATCGTTGTACGAATCGAAGAAGGCGCGAGTCTGGACCGGCACGACGCCGAGGGCGAGCGTGAAGTCCTGGTCGTTGTAGCCGACCGTCACGACGCGCTTGGGGTCCTTGGGCACCTGTGTGGTGCCGAACTTGCCTTCGACGGCGATCGTCGACCCCGCCGCCGCGGTGTCGTCGTCGGAGCTGCCGCAGGCAGCGAGGAGGCCCACGCCCAGCACGACGGCTGCGACGAGAGACAGGGCGCGGCGACCGCGCACAGAGAACATGTTCATCGACATTGCGTTAGGGTAGCATTACCTCGCCTAGGTCCGGCTACCTGTCCGTTCGTACGGTCGAGGTGCCTGAACTGGCCGAAAAGTACAGCTGCACAGTTGCTTTCGAGCCGGTGACCGGCGTGGTCTACGTCACCACACGGTTGTCGAGCCGTTCTAAGTAGGTTAGCCTACGCTTTGTAATTCCGTTCGCCCACCGCGGACGGCCCCGAACAGAGCGGAGTGCCAATCGATGCGGCGAACAATGTTGGGTGGCAAGGTGCACCGGGCCACGGTGACCCAGGCCGACCTGCACTATGTCGGGTCGATCACGATCGACCACGACCTCATGCTGGCCGCCGACATTCTCGACGGCGAGCAGGTCCAGGTCGTCGACATCACCAACGGTGCGCGGTTGTCCACCTACGTGATCGCCGGCGCGGCCGGGTCGGGAGTCATCGGGATCAACGGTGCCGCAGCACATCTCGTCGGTCCGGGTGATCTGGTGATCATCATGTCGTTCCGTGAGGTCGAGGAATCCGAACTCGCCGGCCACGAGCCGCGGGTGGTGCACGTCGACTCCGACAACCGGATCGTCGCCCTGGGCAAGGATCCGTCGCAGCCGGTTCCCGGCGCGGTCGATCAGTGGGCGAGCGCCTGATGTCGTTGGTGTTGAACGACGTGTTGTCCGCACGCTCCGGTGGCGGTGACGTCCTCGACGTGGTCGGCGTGGGTTTCGGCCCGTCGAACCTCGGCCTGGCCATCGCCATCGAGGAGTACAACGCCGAGCACGCCGACTCCCGCGCGATCTCCGCGGAATTCGTGGAGTCGCAGCAGCAATTCGGTTGGCACACCGGGATGTTGATCCCCGGGACCACCATGCAGATCTCGTTCCTCAAGGACCTCGCCACCCAACGCAACGTGCGAAGCCGGTACAGCTTCCTGAACTACCTGACCGAGCGTGGTCGGCTGACCGAGTTCATCAACCACCAGACGTTCTTCCCCACCCGTCTCGAGTTCCACGACTACCTGTCCTGGGCGGCCTCGACGGTCGAGGCCACGGTGCACTGGGGCACCCGCGCGGTCGCCGTGCGCGACGAGGGCGATCACCTCGCGGTGGACCTCGTGGGCGTCGACCAGACCGGGGTTGCGGAGCGAACCACTCTGCACGCCCGCACGGTCGTCCTGGCCGGCGGTCTGCACGCCCAGTTACCCGACGGTGTCGACGAGTCCGTGCGGCAGTTCCACAACCACCAGCTGCTGACCAAGCTCGCCGAGCTGCCGGAGCTCACCCACCGCCGGTTCGTCGTCGTCGGCGCCGGGCAGAGCGCGGCCGAGGTCGCCGACCACCTGCACGGGACCTACCCTGACGCCGAGGTGCACGGGGTGTTCGCGAAGTACGGCTACAGCCCTGCCGACGACAGTCCCTACGCCAACCGGGTTTTCGACCCGATCGCGGTCGACGACTTCTACGCGGCCGACGAGCCGGTGCGTCGCCGACTGCTCGACTATCACCGCTCGACCAACTACTCCTGCGTCGACCTGCCTCTCATCGAGGAGCTCTACACGCGGGAGTACGCCGAGCGGGTCTCCGGGAAGCGGCGGCTGTTCTTCCACGGGGCGTCGGGGATCAGCAGTGCCGAGGACACCGGTTCGGGTGTGCGGGTGACGGTGGATCACCACCCGACCCGTACCGCCGAGGTGCTCGAGTGCGACGCGGTCATCTATGCGACCGGGTTCACCCCGATGCCGTTGGACGAGATCGTCGGGGACCTGGTCGCCGACGGCCTGACCCCCGGCGTCGACCGCGACTACAAGCTGCAGACGACGCGCGAGATCCCCGGTGCGATCTATCTGCAGGGCGGCACCGAGCACACGCACGGCCTGACGTCGTCGCTGCTGTCGAACATCGCCGTGCGCAGCGGCGAGATCGTCGAGGCGATCGTGCGGGAGAACGCACTCACCCGCTGATCGGTCAGATCCCGTACAGGCGTGCCCAGTTCTCGACGCTGGTCAGCTGCGGCATCGCCGACCGGTAGTGGTCGGCGACCGCGGGTGCCTCACGGCGGAACCGCAGCGTGATTCGGACGAGTCGGTCGGACATCTCCCGGGCCAGCTCGCGCTGGTAGCGACGTTCGCGGCAACCGTGCTGGGAGGCGTCGGTGACGAAGACGTGGTCGAACTGGGCCACGTGCCACCACTTCGCGTCCTCGTAGGAGATCGCGACCGGGCCGCCGATCAGGCGCCCCCGGGCATGGGCCAGGGCACGTTTGGCCAGCACTGCGTTCTCCCAGCTGGGCTTCGGTGGCGGGGCCGCCCGTCGGATCGGGACCGAGGTGGGCACCGACGACATCGGCACCACGACGGTGTCGGCGAAACGGCGTCGTTCGTCGTTGATGTCGCGGAGTGCGGCGGCGCCCCCGTCGTCGAGGATCGTCGGTCCGACCAGGAAGTCCTCCAACGCGCGTAACTGGGTGTGCGCCAACCCGTACTGCATGCTCACGATGGACTGGGTGATCGCGCGACCCATCTCCTTGGCGACGGCGTCGGGGGCGAAACCGGGTTGCAGCGCCGCGGTGATGAGGCCGTTGCGGGTGGCGAAGTAGTGCCCGAACCCGTCGACGTCCTTCCAGTAGAAGTCGGCGTGCCACACCCCGGCGCCCGGCAGTGTGATCGTCGGGACACCCGCGCGGGCGGCGCGCAAACCGTATTCGACGTCGTCCCACTGGAAGAACAGCGGCAGCGGCATCCCGATCCGCGCCAGCACCTCGGCCGGGATCAGGCACGTCCACCAGCCGTTGTAGCCGGCCTCCACGCGCCGGTCGGGGATCTTCTTGAGCATGTTCTTGTTCTGCTGCACGAACTTGTCGTCGGTCACCCCTCGACGCAGCGTCACCAGGTCCACCTTTTCGGCCGAGGCGAGCAGGTAGGTCGGGTTGTGCAGGAACAGCATCTGCGCGCCGACGATGGACGGGTTGCTCGTCATCGAGGCGAAGGCGCCGAGCCGCAGGACGGTCTCCGGTTCGCAGAGGATGTCGTCGTCCATGAGGATCACGTCCCCGTGCGGAAAGCGTTGTGCCGCCTCGTACAGGCCGCGGCTGAACCCGCCCGCCCCACCGAGATTGGCCTGCCGCAGGTAGTTCAGCTTGTCGCCGAGGTCGGGGCGGACCTGCTGGAACAAGGGGTGTTCGTCGACAGGGGAGTCGCCCTGGTCGACGACCCAGACCGATTCCACGTCGGCGAGTGCGACGGGGTCCGACGCCAGTGCGGCGACGGTCTCGGCGCACTGCAGGACGCGGTTGTGGGTACAGATGGCGATCGAGATCGGCCGTGTCGCGGCGGCGGTCTCCACCGACCACTCGACCTCGGCGATCCGTACGGTTCCGTCGATGGCCTCGAAGGCGGGCCAGATGGCGCCGCCGTCGGCGAATGCGACGAGCGGGGCGGTCATCGAGACCGTCTCGGTGCCGTGGACGTCGGTCGCGTCGACGATGCGCTGATGACCGCCGATGTCCGACGCCATCACCACGACCCGGGCGCGCGCGGAGGCCTCGACGCGCACGGTGATCGTGACGGCGGTCGCGGTGGTCCAGCGCTGCCAGTAGCTGGCCGGGAAGCGGCCGAAGAAGGTGTTCATGTCCGCGCGGGCGCCGCGTTCGAGGTGCAGCTCCGAACGTGTGCGGCCGGCGCTTCCGCGATGCACCACGGCGTAGAGCGCCTCGTTGGCGACCGGTGTGGTGCCCGCGAACAGTCCGCGGGCGACGACGCGTCGATCCGGTCGGGCCGCGGTCGTCGTGTCTGCGCTGGTCGTGTCGGGAGAAGTCACCGTCGCAGGGTATCGCGAGCATGATGGGGGTCATGGCGCTCCCGACACCCGGACGGTTCGTTCACTCGGCGATCACCTCGCGTCCGCAGTTCTCGTGGCCGGATGATGCCCGGTTGGCCGTGTACGTCGCGGTCAACTGCGAGCACTTCGCCTACGACGACGGGCCCACCGGTCTCGGATACACCCCGGGGATGGACCAACCCGACACCTACAACTGGGGGTGGCGCGAATACGGCAACCGCGTCGGCGGCGTCCGGATCGCGGACACATTGGCACGGGTGGGCATCCGGCCGACACTGCTGGTCAACACCGAGGTCTACGACCACGCACCCGATCTCCTCGACGCGTTCCGGGCGCTCGACGCCGACGTCGTCGCGCACGGTCGGACGAACTCGGTGCAGCCGAACCACCTGGACCCCGACGCCGAGCGGCGGTCCATCGATGACGTGTACCGCGCCATCGAACGCCACGAGGGCATCGCGCCGCGGGGCTGGATGAGTCCGGGGGCGAACCCGAGTCGCGTCACCGAGGACTTGCTCGCCGAGCGCGGGTTCGACTACACCCTGGACTGGCCGATCGACGATCAACCCGTCTGGTTGAGCACCGATGGCGGGCCGCTGCTCAGCGTTCCGTATCCCCACGAGGTCAACGACCTGCCGGTGTTCGTCCATCACCACGGCACGGCAACCGATTTCGAGCGGATGATCGTCGACTCCTTCGACGAACTCAAGGAGAACTCACGGCAGCAACCGGTGGTGCTGGCGATCTCGGTGCACACCTTCCTCACCGGCCAGCCGTACCGGCTGCGTCGGTTCCGGGCCGCGCTCGAGCACATGACGGCCAACGCGGACGGGGTGTGGTTCACGACCGCCGGCGACATCGCGGAGCACTACCGGGGTCTGTTCCCCGCACCCGATGCATGACCGGCCCATCGAACGAGGAGACAACATGGATCTGACCACCCCGCCGGAGATCTCGGGGGAGGACGTATCGGATCGGGATCAGGCGATCCGTTACGAACTGGCAACCCTGGCATATCGGCTACCCGACACCGAGCGAGCGATCGCCGGGATCGCGCCGTGGGTGGAATCGGCTCCGGCCGGCGGAACACTGGTGGGTGCATGGCAATCCGAACACGGTGTCCTGGGGCGCGCGCACGTCCTACGGATGTTCGCCTCAACCGAGGACGTCGCCGTCGAACGGGAACGGGCTCGTCGCAGCGGTGCCGCGTTCGGGGCGGGGCCGCATCTGTCCGACCTCACGATGACGACCTACGCTCCGTTCCCCTTCATGCCGCCCGTGCGGCCCGGTCACTATGGCTCGGTCTACGAGATGCGCGACTACCACCTGATCCCCGGCGGCCTACCGCCCTCGATCGACGGGTGGCGCGTGGTCCTGCCCGGCCGGCATCGGGTGGATCCGATCGCGGTGGTGATGTATGCCGTCGACGGACCCGACCGGATCATCCAGATCTGGCCGTTCGCCGGGATGGACGACCGCCTCGGTATCCGCCGTCGGCTGGTCGAGGACGACATGTGGCCGCCGCCGGGCGGACCCGAGCACATCAGAGATGCGGTCTCGGAGATGTGGATTCCGCTGGACTTCTCTCCGCTGCACTAGCCTCTTCGAGCCATGGGGTTCTTCGACACCAACTGCATGATCACCGGCCTGCCTCTCACCGATTCGCGGGCGACGGCGGTCATCCTGCGGCGCACTCACCGCGTCGACGTCCCGACGTCAGTCGGGATCCACGGCACCTACGACCGGTACGGGACCATCGACCTGATCGACGAGGACGCGGCGTCGGACCGGGTCCTCGAGCACTTCGTCGACGCCGCTCGGACGGGGTCGTTCGTCGGCGAGATCTACGAGCAGGGCGAGTCTTTCGGTCCCGACCGGGATCTCACCGATCGGGACATCGAAGGTCTGCTGCGGGTCCTCACCGACAGCAACCTCGTCTTCGAGAACATCGGTCAACCCACCTCGACACTCGACGGCGACCTGGTCACGTTCGCCCTCATCGCCTCCACCGTGTGGGAATCCATCTGTGCCGCTG
Organism: Williamsia maris; assembly: GCF_024171815.1. Taxonomy (GTDB): domain Bacteria; phylum Actinomycetota; class Actinomycetes; order Mycobacteriales; family Mycobacteriaceae; genus Williamsia_A; species Williamsia_A maris. The sequence goes on from NZ_JAMTCJ010000002.1 coordinate 961,582, forward strand.
CACTCCGCAGCCCGGACGGGCCGCCGTCGCTCGCGGTTCGGGCATTCGGGAACACGCCGTTGGCCGCATTCTTCGAGGCTGTGCCGTCTGATGACGTCGACATGGCCCTGCGCGAACTGATCACCGTGAGTGCCACGCTCGCAGACGTCGGTCTCCGTTGGGCCTCGGTGTTCGACCCCGATCAGCGGTTCCCGGCCGGGGCGGCCTCCCAGTCCACCGATGACATCGTGGCCTCGGTCGTCACTGCGCGCAGGCGCTATCGCGACCACCCGGCGATCCTGGCCGGCGTCGAGGCGTGCATCCAAGAATCAGAATGGGACACCGAGCTAGGACTCTGACTCACCCACCGTCGCTCGTTCAGTTCTCGAGGTGGCGCGGGTAGGTGGTGAACTGTTCGCCGGTGGTGGTGTTGGTCCAGGTGATCGAGCGGTCGTCGTGCATGACAGCTCGCCACAGCCCAGTCGTCTTGGCGTGATGGTGCAGGCGGCACAGAAGACCCAGGTTGATCCGCACGGTCCAGCCACCCGCGGACGGGTCGGTGTGATCGAACGGGATGACGTGGTCGATGTCGCAGGTCTCGCCAGGGTGATCGCAGCCGACGAATCGGCACGTGCCGTCAGCCCAGATGATCCACTCCCGCATCGATTGGGTCGGTTGGTATCTCAACGCTGCTGCCGGTGGCCCGGGCGGCGGGTGATGGCCATCATTGGTGTCGAAGCCATCGCGGATGATCCCGGCGGCGCGGGTCTTCCCGCGTCGGAACCCGGTCGCGTATGCATCAGTGGTGCGGGTAGAGGCGGTGGCGTCGTCGAACAATCCCTGCCACGTCGCGTCGGTGGCGAGGAGGCGGGCGTAGTCGGGATCGATCGGTCCCTGGCCGTCGATGTAGGGAACCATCGCGCCGGTCAGGCCGGCCAGGGTTGCGGCATCGACATGGACCATCACCTGCGGGGTGGCAGGCAGGAGGTCGGTGCACGGTTCGGTGTTGTCGCCGGATGCGGTTGCATCGGGGCACTGGTCGCGTCCGCAGTGGCATGCCAGCGAGTATTCGCGGCGGGTCATCGCCCGCACCGCGGCGACCCGACGCTGCCCCGGTGTGCGGGGATCGGCGTCGCACAGTCGGTTGGTCAGCCCGGTGATGACGGCTTCGAGCTCCGCACCGAGATCGGCGGGAACGCAGCCGTCGATCGTGGAGTGGCCGTGGCGGTCGGGACGGATCCTGACGTTCTGGTGTCGCTCGAAGTCCGTACGTTCTGCTGCGGCCAGTTCCGGGTCGATCTCGATCAGCAGCGAGTCGAGTCGATCGCGCATCTCACGCGTCGACATCGCCTGCTCTGCCATGGTCAGCCCAGCAGACTCCATGAGTTTGCGAGGCAGGTCGTCGAGATGGGCGGTGGTGTCGGCAATCGTGCGAACCCGAGCGAGGTCTAGGTCGCCGCGACAGAACGCCGCCCGCAGGTCCGGCAACCGATCGAGCTGCAGCGCCAACTCGATCCACGCCGACGCGACACCGGTCGAGACCTTCAACGCGGTCGCGACCTCGATCGTGGCGCCCTTGTCACCGATGTGGCCGAACACCGCCCCGTGGCGCTCCATCGCGATCTCACCGCGCCTGAGCTCGAACAGGCGACGTGCGGCGAATACCTTCGCTGCCGCACAACGAAACTCAGAACGCTCCGCTTCCTGGAGGAGGAGCACCGCGTCGGAGGCACACGACGATGCCAACTGGTCGTCGACCAAGCTGACATCCACCCCCGCGAACATGACCCCACACTATCGGTCGCATCTGACAAAAAGACTGCGCCAGAGCAGGATTCCGGAGTTGTCCACAGTTCAAGATCAATCCGCAGGCGGTGGGTCCCGGCGCATCTCGTCGAGTTCGGTGCTGACCTTGGCGCGCTCGGAGGTGCTGAATCGTCGAAGTTGCAGGGCCAGTACAGCTTCCGCGCTCGTCCGCTCGACATCCAGCAGGCGGCTGACCGCGTCCGCTGCCTCCGACGGCTCGGCGGACCGGGCTATCACCTCGAACACCTCGTCTCGGCGATCGAGAGCCCGGTGGATGGCGGTGAGGATGTCGAGGCGCGCTCGGTGGCGATCGGCGTCGCGATCTCCTCGGTGTGATCGGTCGTCGGTGTCGGCGAGTGTGCCGTCCCAGGTGAACACCGAATCGGCGAGTTCGTCGTGGACGGAGATGTCGGAGGCCGCGGCGACGGCGATCTGTCCGGCGGACTCCATCCGCAACGTCATCCCGGTCTCGTCGTCGAGTACGACCGTCATCGCATCGGAGTCGCTCGTGCCGATCGGCACCGACCATCCTGGTCGCCCGTCGACGAGCACCGACGACGCGGGCCCGATGTACGCGTCCTGACTCATCTTCATCAGCATCGACTCCGAGCCCAGGAGGTCGAGAGGATTGACCTGCCCGAGGAGCGGTAGAACGATGTCGGCCACCTGGCGCCTCATCTGTCCGTCGCTGCCCCGCAGCACCGTCGCGTCGGGACCTCGGACGTAGACCACCTCATCGTTCGACTCGATCCGCCACCGGTTCTGCGGACCGTGCCAGAACCGGAACCGGTCGTCGACAGGCGCTGCGTCATCGGCGACGGTGAACCGCAGTGATGCGCTGAGGAACGACGCCCCCGCCGCGGATTGACGGCCCATCAGCTCGATCCAGGAGGGAACTCGGACGTCCATGCGCCGAGACGCTACCCCCGCCACCTGTAGGACCGGGCGTCATCGGGCAGTGTTGTCACCATGAGCGACCAGCAGCACCGCGCAACGATCGGCGTGATCGGCGGCACCGGCTTCTACTCCTTCTTCGACTCGGGATCGGAAGAGGTGGTCGTCGACACCCCGTTCGGTGCGCCGAGCGCACCGATCTCCGTCGGGACCGTCGATGGCGTGCAGGTCGCCTTCGTACCCCGTCACGGCCGCAACCACGAATACGCGCCGCACACCGTTCCCTACCGCGCCACGATGTGGGCGCTGCGCTCGCTCGGCGTGCAGCGGGTGTTCGCCCCGTGCGCCGTCGGCAGCCTCACCACCGACATCGGGCCCGGGACGCTGGTCATCCCCGACCAGCTCGTCGACCGCACGTCCGGACGCGTCCACACCTTCTTCGACACCTCCGCGGTGCACGTCAGCTTCGCCGACCCGTACTGCCCGCAGCTGCGGACCGCGGCCCGCGGTGCGGCGACGGAGGCGATCGACGGCGGCACGATGGTCGTCATCGAGGGACCGCGCTTCTCCACCCGCGCCGAGAGCCAGTGGTACGCCCGACAGGGTTGGACGCTGGTCAACATGACCGGACACCCCGAGGCCGTCCTGGCCCGCGAGCTCAAGATGTGTTACGCCGCAGTCGCTCTCGTCACCGACACCGACGCCGGGGTGAGTGAGGGTGAAGGTGTCTCGGAGGCCGAGGTCTACGCCGTCTTCGAGAAGAGCCTCGACATGCTCAAGGACGTTCTCGCACGATCGGTGGTGGCGGCCGACGCCATCGCCGACTGTGACTGTGCCCAGGGCGGCCACGACGTCGACGCGCTGCTGGGGAGCGTCGGATGAGCACCGTCCTGCTGACCGGCGCCGCCGGGTTCATCGGCTCACACATCCGCGCGCAACTCGAGGCACGCGGCCATGAGGTCGTCGCCGTCGACGGCATGATCCCGGCCGCACACGGTCCCGACGCCATCGCGCCCGAGGGTGTCGCGGTGGCCAATCTCCGTACCGCGGACATCGATTCGATGCTGCGCGGTGTCGACGTCGTGTGCCACCAGGCCGCGATGGTCGGAGCGGGGGTCGACGCCCGGGACGCTCCCGACTACGCCGCCGACAACGACCTCGTCACCGCGCGACTGCTCGCCGCGATGTACCGGGCGGGCGTCAGCAGGCTGGTGCTCGCGTCGTCGATGGTGGTCTACGGCGACGGCACCTACACCGACGCCGTCGGTGCCACGGTCGACCCGCCCGCGCGCACGACCGAGGCCCTCGAGGCCGGACACTTCGAGCGCTACCTCGCCGACGGCACCCCCGCGCAGTGGGCGCTGACCCCCGAGAGCGCCCCGATCGCGCCCCGAAGCTATTACGCGGCAAGCAAAGCCGCGCAGGAGGCGTTCGCCAAGGCGTGGACCCTGGAGACCGGCGGTCAGGTCACCGCGCTGCGATATCACAACGTCTACGGCCCGCACATGCCCCGCGACACCCCGTACGCGGGCGTCGCGGCGATCTTCCGGTCGCAGCTGGAGTCGGGCATGGCGCCGACGGTGTTCGAGGACGGCGGTCAGATGCGCGACTTCGTCCACGTCGACGACATCGCGCGCGCCAACGTCACCGCCATCGAGAGCACCCCGCCGGGCTTCGACGCGTTCAATGTCTGCTCCGGACAACCGATCACGATCGGCGAGGTGGCGGCGGAGCTGTGTAAGGCCATCGACGGTCCGGACCCGGTGACCACCGGTCGCTTCCGGCCCGGCGACGTCCGACACATCGTCGCCGACCCGGCCCGCGCCACCGAGGTGCTCGGGTTCACCGCGTCGGTGTCGCCTGCCGACGGCATCGCTGCGTTCGCGACGGCGCCGCTGCGCTGATCGGCGCTCAATCGCGGTGCAGCGGCAGCGTGACCTCGAAGCGGCTGCCCGGGTTGCGGTTGCTCACCGAGATCCGTCCCTGGTGTGCCAGGACGAGCCCCTCGGCGATGGCCAGTCCCATGCCCGATCCGGCGGGGAGACCGCGCTCCGAGGGTGGCGTTCGGGCCGCGGTGCCGCGGTAGGCGACGTCGAAGATCCGCGCCAGGTCGTGGTCCTCGATGCCGGGCCCGGTGTCGTCGACCCGGACCACCGCGGTGTCGGCGACCACCTCGATCCCGATGGTGACCGTCCCACCCTCCGGGGTGTGCGCGATCGCGTTGATCACCAGGTTGGTCACCACCCGCGCGAGCGCACGGGTGTCGGCGAAGACGGGGACCACCGCAGGCGGCACCGACAACTCGAACTCGACCCCCGCACGGGCGGCGGTCGGGGTCGAGGCCGCGGCGACCTCGTCGACCACCTCGCGCAGATCCACAGCCTCACGGTCCAGGCGCAATGCGCCGGAGTTGATCTTCGACATCTCGAACAGGTCGTCGACCATGGCCGAGAGCCGGATCGCGTCCTGGTCGATCAGCCGGGCGAAGCGGGTCACCTCGGTGGTGTCGGTGACGACGCTGTCGGTCAACGCCTCGGCGACGGCGCGGATGTCGGCGAGCGGGGTCCGCAGATCGTGACTGATCCACGCGATCAGCTCACGCCGTGAGTGCTCGGCGGCGCGTTCCTGTTCCCAGACCTGGCGCTCCCACACCGTGCGGCGGGCCTGGAACCGCGCGAGCGCCACCGAGGCGGGGATCGCGACCAGGAAGACCGTCGCCAGGACGGTCACCGTGCGTTTGAGGTCGTTGGTGAACATGAACCCGCTGACGCCGATCAGTCCGGAGAGCAGCGCGACCAGCGGCGTCAGCACCAGGATCACGTTGCTCACGACCAGCGAACGTCGCCGGACCAGGATCAGGACCGCGGTGCCGGCCACGATGACCGGGGTGGACCACATCAGCGCCGTGACGACGATGGATCCGATGTCGTTGTCCATCATCTGCTCCGGTCCCAGCGGTACCCCTGGCCCCACACCGTCTCCAACGACGCGGCGTCGCCGAGCTTCGCGCGGAGCCGTTTGACGTGCACCGTGACCGTGGACATGTCTCCGAATGTCCACTCCCAGACCTCGGAGAGCAACTGTTCGCGGCTGAAGACGACGCCGGGGTTGCCCAGGAAGAACGCGAGCAGGTCGAATTCCCGCTTGGTGGTCGAGATCGCCCGGCCCGCCACGGTCACCGTGCGGGCGTCGGGGTCGAGCACGATCGCGCCGTCGCGGATCACCGGGGACGCACCCTCGCCGGTGGGGTCGGCGCTCGGCATGACGGGGTTCGAGCGACGCAGTACCGAGGCCACCCGCAACGCCAGTTCGCGCGGACTGAAGGGTTTGGTGACGTAGTCGTCGGCGCCCGCCTCGAATCCGACGACCCGGTCCTCCTCCTCGCCGAGCGCGGTCAGCAGGATGACCGGCACGTGGCGGTGGGCACCCGAACGCATCGCGCGCAGCGCGCTGAGACCGTCGAGCACCGGCATCATCACGTCCAGGATGACCAGGTCGATCTCGGCGTCGCCGCCGCCGGCCCGGTCGAGGATCTCCAACGCCTGCGCCCCGTCGTCGACCATCTCCACCTCGACGCCGTCGCGCTCGAGATAACGCCGGACGACGTCGCTGACCACGGGGTTGTCATCGGCGAGGAGGACTCGTGAGGGCCGGGCGTCGGCGGGGTCGCTCACCAGTACGTGAAGACCAGGTGGTTGATCAGCAGCGCGGTGGCCACCTGCCCGGCCAGCCACACGCGGGTCCAGCGCGGCGGGATCAGGGCGGTGGTCACCAGCGTCCACATGCTGAACGGCAGCCAGATGCGTTCGGTCTCGGCCTTGCTCAGGGCGCTGAGGTCGGCGATCAGCATCGCGAGCAGCGCGGCGAGTCCGAGGATCACGACGGCGTTGCGTGTGCGGATCGGCGTCCAGCGCATGCTGCGGCCGAGACCGATCGCGACCGCGGGACCCACCGCGCACAGTGTCGCCGCGAAGTTGCCCCACACCCAGTACGAGAACGGACGGTCGCTGGCGATGCCCTGGTAGTACCGGTCGGTGACCAGGTGATAGCCGTCGAGCCACCAGAACCCGAAGGCCGCGAAGACGCCCACCACCACGAGTGCGGCGGGGATCGCATAGATCAGCGGGCGCCATTGCCGGGCGATGATCAGGACGGCGAGTGCGATCACCCCCATCAGGGTGAGTCCGTAGTTGAGGAAGATGCCCCACCCCAGGACGAGGCCGGCCGCGATGCCCGCGGTGGCCTTCCATCGGGTCTGCGTCGAGGTCGAGGCGATGGCCAGCAACGCGATGCCCCACGCCGCGACGCCCATGAAGTAGCCGTCGGCCGAGACGCCGATCCACACCGCACCCGGTGTGAGGACCAGGAACGGCGCGATGCGGCGGGCGGTGGCCTCGTCACCGAGGCGGCGGACGGTCACCAGCAGCGCGATGACCGCGCTCATGCCGGCGAGGATGCAGAACACGCCCGCCCAGGCGCCGCCACCGAGACCGATGCGGTTGAGCCAGACGAAGGTCAGCAGTGCACCCGGGGGGTGGCCTGCGACGTGCGTCGGCCAGGAGATCGGGGTGTAGTCGATGATCCGGCTGCTGAACTCGTCGAGCATGGTCGGGATGCTGCGGACCAGGTTCACCGACAGCAGGTACTCGTCCGGCCGGAGGAGTCGCTGGACGACACCCCGGTTCCAACCGTCGATCAGGGCGAGGCTGAACGTCCAGCCGAGGCCCGTCGCGTACGAGATGGCCAGCAGGCCGCCCCAGCGGACCCGGGCCGCGACCGCGGGCCCGACGGCGATGGTCAGCAGCGCGACCAGGACCGCGGAGATCGTGCCGTAGTCCCAGTGCGGGCCGTACTTCGCGAACAGCGGCGGCGCCTGCACGAAGATCTTGAGCTTGAGCTCGTCGGATCCGTAGAACGGGACCAGGATGGCCGCCAGCAACAGGGCCGTCGCCACGAGCAGGGAGGCGGTGTCGCGGATCCATCGTGGACGCCCGACGTCCGGGTCGTCCTCGATGTCCGTTTTGTCGGCGCGCGTCTCGGTCACCCCACCAACCTAGGGTGAATTCACGATGGCTCGCCGCAGCGGGGCCACACGTTATGGTTCCGTCATGGCATTTCCGTGGCGAGACGACCTGGCGAAACAATAATCTTGTGAGTGATGAGCAACTTCTGCCGACCGATGAGGTCACTGTCGTGATCCCGTGCCGCGACGAGGCCGGGGCACTTCCCGGTGTGCTGGCGCGTATCCCCGAGGGATACCGCGCGCTGGTCGTGGACAACGGGAGCACCGACGGTACCGCCGACGTCGCGCGTGCGCACGGGGCCGACGTTGTGCACCAGCCGATCCCGGGTTACGGCAGCGCCGTCGACGCGGGTGTCCGCGCCGCGCGCTCGGGCATCGTGTGCACGATCGACGGTGACGGGTCGATGGAACCGACCGACCTGATCGAGCTCGTCGCATTGCTGTCCGACGGGGCCGACCTCGCCGTCGGTCGCCGCCGGCCCGTCGAACGTGGTGTGTGGCCGTTGCATTCGCAACTGGGCAGCCGGGCGGCCGCCCGCCGGTTGAGCCGCAGACACGGGCTGGACATTCACGACATCGGACCGATGCGGGCCGCTCGCCGTGAACGCCTGTTGGAGTTGAAGATCAGCGACATGCGCTTCGGCTATCCGGTGGAATTGCTGGCCCTCGCAGGCGCAGCCGGGTGGAAGGTCGCCGAGACCGATGTGGCGTACAGCCCGCGCACCGCGGGCGAATCCAAGGTGTCCGGATCACTGGTGGGATCGCTGCGGGCAGCGCGCGATTTCCTCGGTGCGCTGCGGTGACCCGTCGCGCAGTTCTCGTCGTCGCCAAGGCGCCGGTGCCCGGACAGGTGAAGACTAGGTTGATGGCAGCCTATTCAGCGGTCGACGCGGCGCGACTGGCCGCAGCCGCGCTCGTCGACACCCTCGACGTGGCGCTGGCGGTCCCGGACACCGAGGTGGTGGTCTCGCTCGCCGGCGACCTCGACGACGCGATCGACGCCGAGGCCATCGCGGCCCGGCTGGCGCGCACGACGGTGATCGGCCAGGTCGGCGACACCCTCGGCGACCGGCTGCATCGTGCGCACGTCGATGCCGCCGAGGTCGTCGACGGTGGCGCGGTGATGCAGGTCGGTATGGACACCCCGCAGCTGACCGTCACACTGTTGACCAGTGGTTTCGATGCGCTCGGCGTCCACGACGCGGCGCTCGGCCTGGCCGCGGACGGCGGCTGGTGGGGCCTCGGCGTGGTCGGTGCGCGCGGCGCGCAGACACTGCCGTCGGTGCAGATGTCGCAACCCGACACCGGCGCCCGTACCCTCGACGCACTCCGGGCCGACGGTTCGACCGTCGCCCTCCTCGACTCGTTGTCCGATGTCGATCATCCCGCAGACGTTCCGGAGGTGGCGAAGAAGTGCGCCCCGACCAGCGCGTTCGCGACCACGGCAGCAGAACTCCGATCGGCGGTGCGCCCATGAGCGTCCCAGATGACCTCCAGCCCGACGCGGCAGCCGAGGACGAACCGCATTTCGACGATGCGTTCCTCGACGCCCTGCGTGGGCAGAACAGCTGGCTGCGACATGCCGACGGCACCCGTGCCCGTCTGCCCGTCACGCGGTGGCTGGGTACCAGCGGCAACCGCGACGACGCCGCGTTCGACCGGCACGTGGCGGGGCTGTGCAGCGGCCCCACCATCGATCTCGGCTGCGGCCCTGGTCGTCTCGTGTGCGAGCTGATCGAGAGCGGTGTCTCGGCGCTGGGCGTCGACCGCAGTGAGCGTGCGGTCGCCATGACCCGTCGCCGTGGCGGGGTGGCGTTGCGCCGCAGCATCTTCGAGCGCATGCCCGCCGAAGGGCGTTGGCATCACGCGCTGCTCATCGACGGCAACATCGGCATCGGCGGCGACCCGTACGAGACGGTCACACGCGCCGGCGAGTTGGTCTCGTCGGGCGGCAGTGTCGTGATCGAACTCGACGCGGGCGTGCACAACGTCTGGCGTGGCGCCGTGCGGGTGGAGTCACGGCACGTGGCCGGGCCCTGGTTCCCGTGGGCGCGTGCCGGCGTCGGTTCGACGCGCGAGATCGCGGAACGGGCGGGCCTCGAGATGGGCACCGCGCACGTCATCTCCGGCCGACACCTCGTCGAGCTCATCAAGCCCTAGCGGCCCGCGGAACTGAAGGCGGATTCAACAACCGGTTGATACGTCGCGGCCCACGATCGTAGGCTGCGGTGGTGGACATAACTGGAGCAAGTGCAATCGTCACCGGCGGAGCCTCGGGAATCGGCGCAGCCGCCGCCCGTCAGCTCGCCGCCAAGGGCGCCAAGGTGGTCGTCGCCGACCTGCAGGCCGAGAAGGGTGAGGCCCTGGCCAAGGAGATCGGCGGCGTGTTCGTCAGCGTCGACGTCACCGACACCGAGCAGATCAAGGCCGCCGTCGACAAGTCGCTGGAGCTGGGACCGCTTCGCGCACTGGTCAACTCGGCCGGCATCGGCTGGGCGACCAGGACCATCGGTCGCGACGGCGAATACGACTCGGCCTTCGACATCAACGCCTACAAGAAGGTCATCGCGATCAACCTGGTCGGCACCTTCGACTGCATCCGCCTGGCCGCGACGGCCATGACCCGCGGCGACGAACTGCCCTCGGGGGAGAAGGGTGCCATCGTCTCGATGGCCAGCGTCGCCGCGTTCGACGGTCAGATCGGACAGGCCGCGTACTCGTCGTCCAAGGGCGGCGTCGTGGGCATGACCCTGCCGGTGGCGCGTGACCTCGCTGCCGCGAAGATCCGCGTGAACACCGTCGCCCCCGGCCTCATCGACACCCCGATCTACGGCGAGGGCGAGGACGCGGAGAAGTTCAAGGCGCACCTCGGTCAGAGCGTGCTGTTCCCGAACCGTCTCGGCAGCCCGGACGAGCTGGCCTCGATGGTTCTCGAGCTCATCACCAACTCGTACATGAACGCCGAGGTCGTCCGCGTCGACGGCGGCATCCGGATGCCCCCGAAGTAGGTCGCGACTCCGGATCAGCCGGTTCGGCCGAGGATGAGTTCCACGGTCTGGGCCGGCTGATCCCACATCGGGAAGTGCCCGCACTTGTCGAACCAGTGCAACTCCGAGTCCGGGAACGCCGCCTGCGCACGTGCGGCCTGCTTGGGCAGCGTGACGCGGTCCTGCCGACCCCATCCGATGGTGACCCGGCCGGGCGTCGTACCCGCGGGAGCGCCCTCCTGCAGCGGACCGTCGACGAGCGCGTTGAGTGCGTCGCGCAACGACGTCGCCTTCTTGAAACTGCGCATCTCGTGCAGGGCCACCGATGCGGGCAGCTTCCACGGCGCGGCCGAGAACTGGGTGAGCAACGCCGTGCGTCCGACCGGGTTGCCGGTGAGCGCGGGCATCACCGGCTGCAACCCGAGAACCAGCGGCAGCGATGCCTTGAGTGCGGTGCTGAAGAAGCGGAGTTCACCAGGGCTCCAGAAGCCGCCGGGATCCAGCGCGACGGTGTCGCCACCCACGCCGCGGCGCGCCAGCTCGAGGACCATGCGCGCGCCCATCGAGCTGCCGACGGTGTCGATGCCTGCGAGATCGTGGGAGTCGATGAAGTCGGAGACCGCGTCGGTGAGCGACGCGATGGTCACCTCGCCCGGCAGAGGCGGCGTCTCCCCGAACCCGGGGAGGTCGATGCTGATCACCTCGCGGTGGCGCGCCAGCTCATCGAGGATCGGCGACCACGACGGCCAGCTCGCGCCGAGGCCGTGGACCAGCAGCAATGGGGTGCCGCTACCGCGGCGATCGAAGTTGAGTGAACCGACAGACATGGGGCAGGTCCTTTCACCAGTGAGATTTCCCGGTGCGACGACTTCTCCGTCGCGAAAAAGCTTGTGACGTCAACGCTACCGGCTGCACACGCCACCCCGTCAGACGAGACCGCCGGTGATCGCGTCGACCAGGGCTTCGAGACCGTGGATCGGCGAGCACCGATTACGTTTCCCACCCTGACGGGTATGACGCCGAGTCGAGCCCATGCCGCGCAGTCATGCCCGACATGCCTGTTCAGCGCTTTTCGCATGCCCGTGTCCTGGCTAGCGTCGGACACAGAAACGAACCGAGAGGACGAATGTGATGCTGGCCGCGGTGATGGACGATTTCGGTACGCCGTTGGATGTCCGTGAGGTGCCCGATCCGGGCGCGCACGGCGGCGAGGTGGTGGTCGAGGTGTTGGCCACCTGCGTGTTGCCGTACGCGTCCGAGGTGTTCGGAGGTGCGCGGCGGTACCCCCTCGAACCGCCGGTGATCCCGGGCCTCGGTGGGGTCGGGCGTGTGGTGACGGCAGGACCCGACTCCACGCGCCTGACTCCCGGGGAACTGGTCTGGTGTGACGCAACGGTGCGGTCCCGCGACGACGCGACGACCCCGGACATCACGTTGCAGGGATGGAGTTCGCGAGGCGACGGGGGACTGCGGTTGTCGCGGCACTTCCACGACGGGTCCTTCGCCGAGCGGATGTCGGTACCGACCGAATGTGTCCACCGCCTGTCGGACGTCGACACGGTCGACGCGGCACGGTGGGCGGCGCTCGGGGTGTACCTCGTGCCGTACGGCGGCTTGCTGGCCGCCGAGTTCCGGGCGGGCGAGTCGCTGCTGGTCAGCAGCGCGACCGGGAACTTCGGTAGCGCGGCGGTGTCGGTGGGCCTCGCGATGGGTGCCCGTCGGGTAGTCGCCGTGGGCCGAAATCGGCACGTCCTGGACGACCTGCGTACGCGCTTCGGCGACCGCGTTCGTGCCGTTGCGCTGACGGGAGATGCCGAGGCGGACCGGGCCGCCATGCTCGCCGCCGCGGGCGGCCCGGTCGACATGGTGCTCGATCTTCTCCCGCCGTCGGTCGATGCCTCCGTGGTCCGTGCCGCGGCGATGACGGTGCGCGAGTACGGACGCGTCGTCCTGATGGGCGGGGTGGGCATGCTCGGTGGCGACGATCTGTCGTTGCCCTACCCGTGGCTGATGCGGAACTCGGTCACGGTCCGCGGTCAGTGGATGTATCCGCGCGACGCGAACGGTCGATTGATCGAACTGGCCAGGGCCGGGCTGCTCGACCTCGGTCAGGACTCTGTCCACACCTTTCCGCTGGCGCACATCAACGAGGCCATCGCGCACGCTGCCGCGCACGGCGGCCCGTTCACGAGGACCGTTCTCACGCCCGGTGATCGGTGACGTGTCCGCGTCAGGCAGCGGTGGTTCGGAGCGTGTCGATCATCGCTCCGATCGCGGGATCGACGTCATCGGTGCGATGTGCGAGGACGATGCGCCGCGACTCGGCCGGTCCATCGGCCACCCGGAGGAGTCGGACGCCGGCGGGCAGGGCGTCGGCCATGTTCGACGCCACCGTCGTCACACCGAGGCCCGCCGCGACGAGGCCCGACTTGGTCATCCAATCGCGGGCCACGTGCGCGACGTGCGGTCGTCCCGGAAGAGACGGCCATGCGCCGAGCAGCGGTTCCTCGGTGCGTGACGGCGCCACGATCCACCGCTGGTCCATCAGCTCTGCGCGAGTGGCAGATTCGCGATCTCCGAGCGGCCCCGAGGCCGCGACCGCGACCATCAGCGTCACCTCGGTGATCGTGGTGACGGAGAGGCTCGGTGACTCGGAGTCGAGCGGCCGGTGTGGAGGGCGCGAGGTCACGATCGCCGCGTCGAGGGAGCCGGCACGAATGGCCCGGATGAGCGCGGGGGACGATCCCTCTCGCGTGGTCACGGCGATGTCCGGCCGGTTGCGGCTCAGCGCGGCCAGTGCCCGTGGCACGAGAACCGTTCCGGCGCTGAAGAACATCCCGAGACGGATCACGGATTCGGTCCGCGTCGGCCCACGTAGCGTGCGCTCGACGGCGTCCATCTCGTCGAGAACGCGCGCCGCGTGTGGCAGCAGTCGGGACCCGGCGGGCGTCAGGACCACACCGCCGGGCACGCGGTCGAATAGCCGGGTGTGTGCCGCCTTCTCCAGGGCGGCCACCTGACGTGAGATCCCCGACTGCGTGTACCCCAGGGCGTGCGCCGCCGCGGTGAAGGTGCCTCGCTCTGCGACCTCGCGGAGTACGCGGAGACCGGGGATCGACATGTCCATGACGATCGATGATAGCTACCGGACGGGTGTGTCGATTCCGTCATCACCGGGTCCGGTGGACGTCACGAGCGCCACGATCGCGTCGGTCACCGAGTCGAGGTAGGCGGCATCCACCGGCTGTGCGCGCACCGCCGACCGCCAGTAGACGGGACCGGCGAGCAGATCCATCGCGAGTTCGATGTCGGCGTCGTCGCCGACCTCTCCGCGTTCGCGGGCGCGGGCGAAGATCGCGGCGGCGCGTTCACGTCGGGGGACCCCGATCATTCTCGTGTGGAGTTCGGCGAGTTCGGGATCGCGGCCGGACTCGGCCACGAGGTCGGGGAGGATCCGCGAGAAGAGCGGGTGATCGAGCCAGAGTCGAAGCGCCTCGACCGATTCACGGATGTCAGCACGGAGTGACCCGGTGTCCGGCGTGGCGGCGAGCTCGACGCTGAACTCCGACAGCACCGCGATCGTCATCGCGGTCTTCGAGGGCCATCGCCGATACAGGGCGCTCTTGCCGACCCCGGCACGCCGGGCGACGGCCTCCATCGAGAGTCGTCCGATGCCGACCTCGGCCAGCATCTCGAGCGCTGCGCTGTTGATCGATTCCGTGGTGTCGGCGTTCAGGACGGCGGCTCCGCTGGGACTGCGTCGGATCATCGTCGGATCGTAGCAACGGACGAGACGGTTCCGTTCTGTTAACGTGGTCGGGACGGTACCGTTCCGTCCAACAGGAGGTAACTGAATGAGAGCCGTTGACGTCGTCGATCGGACCCTTGACCTTCTCGTCGACCACGACATGCACGCGTTCGTCGAGATGTTCGCCCCGGACGGGGTGATGGAGTTCCCGCTGGCGACCGGCGACGCGACACGTGCGGTGCGGGGACACCTCGCACTGCACGACTACCTCGACGACTACGCGTCGATCCTCGACATCCGCTCCCTGGACCGCACCGTGCACGTGACCACCGATCCCGAGGTGGTCATCGTCGAGTTCACCGTGGACGGGGTGGTCGTCGCGACCGACCGGCCGTATCGAATGGTCTACATCGCGGTGATCACCGTCCGTGACGACGCGATAAACCGCTACCGCGACTACTGGAATTCGGCGGCGGTCGTCGACATCGTGGGTGCCGACGCCCAGCTCGCGGGCGGGCAGGCGTGAGCGCCGTTCTGGTGCTCGGTTCGACCGGGACCGTGGGCAGTTCGGTGTCGGCGCTGCTCGCCGAGGAGGGGGTGGGCGCCCGACGGGCGACACGAAGCCCGCGGTCGGCAGGACAGATCCGATTCGACTGGTTCGACGCCGACACCTGGGCGTCCGCGCTGACCGGGACGTCGGCGGTGTATCTGATCGCGCCCGTCGGCGCTGCCGATCCAGCCGTGGTCGTCGAACCGTTCCTTCGCGCCGCACGTGACGCGGGAGTGCGGCGAGTGGTCGTGCAGAGCGCGTCCGCGGTGTCCGCCGGCGATCCGGGTCTCGGTGAGATCCACACTCTGGCGGAGCAATTGGTGCCGGAGTGGACGGTGCTGCGGCCGTCGTGGTTCATGCAGAACTTCGCCGGTGAATCCGCTCTCGCCGACGGCGTGCGCCGGGGCGAGATCGTCACGGCGACCGGTGACGGCCCGGTGGCCTTCATCGACGCACGCGACATCGCCGCGGTCGGTGTCCGCGCACTGCTCGACCCGACTCCGTACGTGGGTGCGCACGTCCTGACCGGCCCGCAGGCGCTGACCTACACGCAGGCCGCGGAGATCATCACGCGCGTCACGGGCACGCCGGTCACCCACCGGTCGGTCACGGTGGATGAACTCGCCGCCCAGCACGTCGAGCACGGTCTGCCCGCCGAGTACGCCCCGATCCTGGCGGGACTCGACCTCGACATCCGCAACGGGTCGGAGAACCGCGTCACCGACACCGTCGAGCGGGTCACCGGTCGAGCGCCGAGATCGTTCGAGGACTTCGTCCGCGAGTACCTCGCCGCCGACACAGCGTGAACGCGCGTCTCCCGTTCGCCCGCGCGCGCAGGTCGGCGCGCGTCTGAACGGTGGGCGCGCGCTGATGGTCCGGACAGCACTCAGCCCGGCCTCCCTACGGGCGACCGGGCTGAGTGGGTGGATCAGTTCAGATCAGAACGCGGCTTCGTCGAGCTCCATCGGATCGTTGTCGATGTTGTCGATGATGGCCTTGGTGGAGGTCAGCTGCGGGAGCATGTTCTTCGCGAAGAACGATGCGACCGCGATCTTGCCCTCGTAGAACGGCTTGTCCGTGCCCTCGGCGCCGGCGTCGAGAGCCGCGAGTGCGACCTCGGCCTGACGCAGCAGGAGCCAGCCGATGACCAGGTCGCCGACCGAGAGCAGGAAGCGGACCGAGCCGAGGCCGACCTTGTAGAGCTGGGTCGAGTCCTCCTGGGCTCCCATGAGGAACCCGGTCAGCGTCGCCGCCATGCCCTGGACGTCGTCGAGAGCGGTCTTGAGCAGCGCGCGCTCGGCCTTGAGGCGACCGTTGCCCGCCTCGGAGTCGATGAACGAGCTGATCTGGCCGGCGATGTGGGCCAGGGCCTGGCCCTTGTCGCGGATGATCTTGCGGAAGAAGAAGTCCTGCGCCTGGATCGCGGTGGTGCCCTCGTACAGCGAGTCGATCTTGGCGTCGCGGATGTACTGCTCGATCGGGTAGTCCTGCAGGAAGCCGGATCCGCCGAGCGTCTGCAGCGACTCGGTGAGGACGCTGTAGGCGCGCTCGGAGCCGACGCCCTTGACAATCGGGAGCAGCAGGTCGTTGACGCGGAACGCGAGGTCCTTGTCGGCGCCGGAGACGATCTTCGCCGCGGCCTCGTCCTGGTGCGACGCGGTGAACAGGTACACCGCACGCAGGCCCTCGGCGTACGCCTTCTGCGTGAGCAGTGCGCGACGTACGTCGGGGTGGTGGGTGATCGACACGCGCGGGGCGGTCTTGTCGGTCATCTGGGTCATGTCGGCACCCTGGATGCGCAGCTTGGCGTAGTCCAGGGCCTGCAGGTAACCGGCGGACAGGGTGGCGATGGCCTTGGTGCCCACCATCATCCGGGCGTGCTCGATGACGTCGAACATCTGCGCGATGCCGTCGTGGACCTCGCCGACGAGCCAGCCCTTGGCCGGGATGCCGTGCTGGCCGAAGGTGACCTCACAGGTGGCCGAGACCTTCAGGCCCATCTTGTGCTCGACGTTGGTGACGAAGACGCCGTTGCGCTCGCCCAGTTCGCCGGTCTCGTGGTCGAAGTGGAACTTGGGGAGGAAGAACAGCGACAGACCCTTGGTGCCCGCGCGGGCACCCTCGGGACGGGCGAGAACCAGGTGGAAGATGTTCTCGGTCATGTCCTGGTCGGCGGAGGTGATGAAGCGCTTCACGCCGTCGATGTGCCAGGTGCCGTCGTCCTGCTGCACTGCCTTGGTGCGGGCCGCGCCGACGTCGGATCCGGCGTCGGGCTCGGTGAGCACCATGGTGGCGCCCCAGCCGCGCTCGGCACAGATCTGCGCCCACTTCTTCTGCTCGTCGGTGCCGTTGCGCCAGAAGATCTCGGCGAAGCCGGTGCCGGCGCCGTACATGAACAGTGCCGGGTTGGCGCCGAGGACCATCTCGCTGATCGCCCAGAACAGCGACCGCGGGGCGGGCATGCCGCCGAGCTCCTCGGCGATACCGACCTTGTCCCAGCCGGCGTCCATGAAGGCCTTGTAGGACTTCTTGAAGGGCTCGGGGAGGGTGACGGAGTGCTCGTCGGGGTCGAAGACGGGCGGGTTGCGATCGGAATCGGTGAACGACTCGGCGATGGGCCCCTCGGCGAGGGTGCGCACCTCCTTGAGCATGTCCACCGCGGTCTCGTGGTCGAGATCGCCGAAGTCGCCGCTCTCCAGGACCTTGTCGAGCTGGAACAGCTCGAAGAGGTTGAACTGCAGGTCGCGCAGATTGCTCTTGTAATGGCCCATGATGGCGTTCCTTTGTTGCGGGGCTGGATCGAGGCTGCTTCAGCGAGACCACATGCGAAACCCCGGGCACTCCGTTGTTCCAGTAAGTTACTCGCCAGTAATAACGCCGAATATACCTTCGGATCCGCTGTGGAACAACTCACGATTCGGAGATGTGCGCCATAGCCGGAGGCCACTGTGACGTGGACTCACGAGCCGCCGTTCAGGAGAGCGTCGAGCGGAGATATGCCAGGTCATCGGCCACGCCCTCGGACGGGGTCTCGAGGATCACCGGTGCACCGGCGGCCCGCACGATCTCCACCAGAACGTCGGCATCGATGTGGCCGGATTCGAGATTCGCGTGCCGGTCGCGACCCGAATCGAATTCGTCGCGCGAATTGTTCAGATGTATCAGGTCGATTCGGCCGGTGATGTTCTTGATCCGTTCGACCAGTCCGACGAGATCTTCGCCGCCCGCCCACGCGTGGCAGGTGTCCAGGCAGAAGCCGGCCTGATCGAACCCGCCGACGGCGTCCCAGAGACGCTCGATGGATTCGAGGGTGCGGGCCATCGCGTGGTCGCCGCCTGCGGTGTTCTCGATGAGGATCGGGACGCCGAACCCGCCCTTGTCGGCCTGGCGCTCGAAGAGTTTCGCCCAGTTCTCGAAGCCCTTGGCGTCGTCGTCTCCGTCGCCGAGGTGTCCACCGTGGACGACGAGGCCGAAGGCGCCGATCTCCGCGGCCGCGGCCGCCTGCTGCTCGACAGCCTTGCGCGACGGCATCCGTAGCCGGTTGTTCAGGCTCGCGACGTTGATGATGTAGGAGGAGTGCACCACGACATCGATCGGCGAGGACCGGATGCGCTCGGCGTCGGGGTGCGGCGCGGGCTTGGGCATCTTCCGGTCCTGCGGATCGGTGACGAACATCTGCAGCAGGTCCGCCCCCATCGCCTCGGCGGTCCCGATCGGATCGGCGTCCTCGCGTACATGTGCTCCCAATCGCATGTCGTCCACGATAGGAGTAGTCCAGAGTGGAAGCACAGTCGCGGGAGAGGGCAGCACTATGGAGCGGTTGAGTGGTCTGGACGCGTCGTTCCTGTACCTGGAATCGCGATCGATGCTGATGCAGGTGGTCGGGATCATCGAACTCGACCCCAGCACGATGATCGGCGGCTACTCCTTCGACCGACTCCGCACGGAGATGAGCAGGCGGATCACGGCCATGCCGACCTTCCGTCGCAAGCTGCACGACTCGTTCCTCAACATCGACCATCCGGTCTGGATCGAGGACCGGTCCTTCGACATCGAGCGTCACGTCCACCGGGTCGCACTGCCTGCGCCCGGCAGCGACGCCGAACTGGCCGAGTTCTGCTCCCACATCGCCGGCGTCCCGCTCGATCGCAGCAAGCCGCTGTGGGAGATCTGGGTCATCGAGGGACGGGCCGACGACAACGTCTCGATCATGCTGCGCATGCACCACGCGGGCGTCGACGGCGTCTCGGCGGCCGACCTGCTCAACCAGTTGTGCTCGCTGACCCCGGAGAACCCCGAGCTCGACGAGCAGATGATCGGCAAGTCCGCGGGCGGCTCGTCGTTCGCGGGCCTGGTGGCCGACGGACTCGTGAACTTCACCATCCGCCGGCCCATCTCGGTCGCCCGGTTGCTGCCCCAGACGGTGGCGGTCCCGTTCCAGTGGTTCAACCGGTCACGCAACGACGAGGCGATGCCGACACCGTTCAGCGCTCCTCGCGTCGCCTTCAACGGCACGATCACACCGCATCGCTCCATCGCGTTCACCCAGGTGTCGCTGGACGACGTCAAGCGGATCAAGAGCCACTTCGACGTCAAGCTCAACGACGTGGTGATGGCTGTGTGCGCGGGCGGTCTGCGAAAGTACCTGGCCGACACCGACGATCTGCCCGACCGCGGCCTCATCGCGGCCGTCCCGGTCTCGACGCACGACGAGGGCGACGACGGGAAGCTGGTGGTGCAGGGCACCAACAAGGTCACCGCGATGATGATGCGCCTGCCCACCGACCTCGACGACCCGGTCGATCGGATCGACGCCGTGCGGACCTCGTCGGTGAAGGCCAAGTCGCACCACAAGTCGCTCGACGCAAGCCTCCTACGGGGGTGGGCGCAACTGATCCCGCCGAACACGCTCAACGCCGCGATGCGCGTCTACGCCAATTATGAACTGGCCGAACGACATCCGGCAGTGGTCAACGTGATCATCTCCAACGTCCCCGGCCCGGCCTTCCCGTTGTACTTCCTCGGGTCCCGCATCAAGGGACTGTTCCCGCTCGGTCCGGTGATGCACGGGATGGGACTCAACATCACCGTGTTCTCCTGCGACGGGCAGCTCAACATCGGTGCCATCGCCTGCAAGGAGCAGATGCCCGACGCGTGGCCGCT
The DNA here is from genome assembly GCF_024171815.1 of Williamsia maris. GTDB lineage: Bacteria > Actinomycetota > Actinomycetes > Mycobacteriales > Mycobacteriaceae > Williamsia_A > Williamsia_A maris. Next base: position 981,732 of record NZ_JAMTCJ010000002.1, read on the forward strand.
GATGCGCGCCATCGAGGACGACATCAAGTTGCTGCTCGAGGCCTGCGACGCCTGAGGTCGGCGGGCAGGTTGGGCACGCTCGGCGGCGCGGGCTCAGGTCGTGGCGTCGCGCGCGGTCTGATCGACCCATGTGCAGGCCGCGACGAACTCGGGGTTGAACTTGTCGGCCTCGAGCACGCAGCACGCGTGACCCGCGGCGATGTCGAAACGCCGCGCGCCGGGTATGCCGCCGACCAGGAGCTGCTGTCGCGCAATCGGTATGACGCGATCGCGGGTGGTGACGCACACCGCCGTGGGGACATCGATCTCGCTTAGCCACGGCCGTGAGTCGAACCTGCCGAGCTCGTAGCCGATCTCGCTGATGTGCGACAACCGCGTCGACCGCACCTGCCGCAGGGCCCAGGCCCCGTCGGACAACCCGCGCTCGTCGAGGACGTGTCCGCGCAGCGACCGCACCGGGGCGGTGAACTTGGTGGCCACCACGTTGACCACCCGGTCGATGGCGAGGCGGCCGGTGGTCGAGGTCCCGAAGTACGGGCCGGTCGACGCCAGGACCAACCCGCGTACTCGGTCGGGATGCGCACGCCACGTGAGCTGCGAGGTCCCGCCGCCCATCGAGAACCCGCCGACGAGGAACGTCTCGAGGCCCAGGACGTCGGCCAGCGCGACCACGTCATCGGCGCAGTCGGCCAGGCGGAAGTGGTCGGATCGGATCCCTCGGCCGTGCCAGCGCTGGTCCATGGTGATCACCCGGAACGTCTCGCTCAACGCGGGGATCACGGAGTACCAGGACAGCAGCCCCGTCGTCACGACCGCGTGCAGCAGGACGATGGGCGGCTTGGTCCCGGTCGGGTCGGAGTCGGTGACGAACGTCGTCCCGCGCCCGGGGAGGTCGACCATCGACCCGTCGGGGACGTCGTGGGTCGGGTAGGTCCGGAAGAGGCGACTGACGCCGCCTGCGGCCCGGTCGACGAGGGTGACGGCCATCAACCGATCGTAGCCACGGCCCTCGAAATGACGTGGCACCGAACCTCGGACAAACTATGGTTTAACAGAAGTGAACAACCGGCTTTCTCGGTGAAGGGTGTTGCGTGACGATTTCCGAGGCCGACCGGTCGTCCGGGGGGACTGCATCTGCGCCGGACGATTCTGCCGCGGTCGAGGCCCCGGAGCCGTCGACCGACGAACGATCGGGCAGTCGCTCGCTCCTGCGCAACCTCCGGATGTGGCGATACCTCGCCCTGACCGTGTGGCTCGCCGTCCTCATCTGGCAGTTCATCGAGGTCGGCCTGGCCTTCGACCGCACCCGGCTGATCCTCTGGATGTGCCTGGGACTGGCAGCCGCGAGCATCGGCAGGCGACGGGTCATCACCGTGCTGATCGACTGGTTGCCGTTCGTCGGGATCCTGATGCTCTACGACCTCACCCGCAACGTCGCCCAGTGGATGGGGATGCCCACGCACTGGCATCTCGCCGTCGACGCCGACCACGCCCTGTTCGGGGTCAACCCCACGGTGTGGCTGCAGGGCCACATCAAGATGGCCTCGCCGCCGTGGTGGGAGGTCTTCACCAGCGTCGTCTACATCTCGTACTTCGTCGTGCCCTACGTGGTGGCCGGTGTCCTGTGGCTCAGGGACCGCTCCGCCTGGCGTCGCTACGCCGTCGCCTTCGTGGCCACGACGTTCCTCGCGCTCGTCGTCTACACGCTGGTCCCCGGCGCCCCGCCGTGGGCGGCCGCGCGCTGTTCGGCCGAGCAGGTCGTCGACCACCCGCGCGACCCCGCCTGCATGTACAACGAGATCCCGGACGCCTCCGGTGGACTCCTCGGACCGGTGACCACCACCCATCCGGGCGCGCAGCCCTACGTGGAGCGCATCTCGGCCCGTGGCTGGGAGGTGCTCGACATCCGCGCCGCCTCGACCCTGATCTCGGTGGGGCAGTCCAAGGCCAACCTGGTCGCCGCCATCCCGTCGCTGCACGCGGGCCTGACCATGCTGCTCGCGCTGTTCATGTGGCCCCGCGTCCGTGCCCTGGGGCGAACGCTGTTCATGGGTTATGCCGTGGTCATGGCGTTCACGCTCGTCTACACCGGTGAGCACTACGTGTTCGACATCCTCGCCGGCTGGGGACTGGCGGCCGCCGTCATCGCGGTGCAGTACCTGTACCTGCGCAGGCGGGCGAAGAAAACCGCCGACGTCACCGAGAGCGCGGACGACTCCGGGGTGCCGACGACGGCCTGATCGTCGGCCCGGACGGTGAGCGCGGCGAGTCGACGTCAGCTCGTCGGGCCGGCGTGAGCCGAGTCCGTGTGCTGCTTCGGGCGACGGCGCCAGCCGCCTTCGGTGGGTGGCGCCTCGCCGAAGTGGTCGGCCTCGGCCGATCCGTAGTAGGCCACCGCGATGGCGCCGATGACCGCACCGATGAACCCGACGATGGCCAGCCATCCGAGACCGGGCTCGGCCTTGTCGCCGAGGAACAGCACGCCGATGATCCCCGGAGCCGCGGTCTCACCGACGACCAGCACCGCGGTCACACCGTTGACCGCGCCCAGCTGTAGGGCGACGGTCTGCACGTAGAAGCCGATGGCGCCCGCGATGGCGATGGTCCACGCGGCGGGATCGGTGAGCAGCGTGACGGGGTCGAACGGATCGACGCCGCGCAGGATCCGCACGGCGATGGCGATCACGCCGAACAGCAGACCGGCCGCGGCGCCACCGATGAGGGAGCCCCGCGCACCGAGCTTGTAGACGACGAGGACCGCGGCCGCCGACAGGGCTACGGTCGCGGCGAAGAGCGCCCAGTGGAACGAGAAGGAATCCGAACCCTGGGTCGGGTGATGCGTCGAGGAGAACCCCAGCATGCACAGCGAGGCGATGACCGCGATGATCGCGATCCAGTCACGCGTGTGCAGCCGGATGCCGAGCACAGCCGTCCCGAGCAACGCCGTGACGATGAGGTTGGCCGAGACGATGGTCTGCGAGAGGAACAGCGGCAGGAATCGCGCCGCGATCGCGCCCCCTCCGAAGCCGAGCACGACCAGACCTGTCCCCATGAGGAAGGCGGGATCGCGCAGGGTGGCGGCAGTGGATCCGAGCGAGGGGCCGCCGGCCGCGGTGGTCATCGGTGCGCCGCCTGCGTCCCGCGCGGTGACCGCGGCACGACGCGCCCCGAGAGCGCGCAAAACGGACGAGAGGCCGTAGCCCAGGGCGGCGAGACAGGCGAACACGATGCCGATGACGAACACGTGGACACCTCCGCGGCCGGGTCGCGCCCCGAATGGGGCCGCGCGCAGGCTGATCCGGTGAAACCGTGCCTGACCGTTGCTTAAGCTACCATGGTGAGATTCTGTCCTTGATCTCGGTGTGAGAGTAATGGAGTTCCATGTCAGCCCCAGGGAGCAAACGTGTCCTGATCACGTTTGCCCGGTCGTTCCTCACCCTTGACCTCGCACGGCTGATGTCCGCGGCCGGCCACGATGTCACCGTGGTCGACAGCATCAGTCTTCCCGTCTCCCGGTTCTCCAACGCGACCTCGGCCTTCGAGAAGGTCCCGTCGCCCACGTTCGAACCGCGCGCCTACTGCCGCGAACTGGCGCGGATCGTCACCGAACGCGAGATCGATCTCCTCATCCCGGTGCACGAGGAGACCGACATCATCGCGATGTTGCGCGCCGATTTCCCCGACACCTGCGAGCTGTTCCTCTCCGACTTCGAGGTGGAGAACAACCTGCACAACAAATTCGAGTTCCAGCGGGTCCTCGCCGAGCGCGGCATCCCGACCCTCAAGTTCGCGCAGGTGCGAAGCCAGGCTGACCTCGAGGCTCTCGACTTCGACACCCCCTTCGCCCTCAAGGAGTGCTACTCCCGCGGGTCGCAGAAGGTCTACAAGGTCACCCCGGGTGAGCTGCCCACCGACATCGAGTTCTCGCCCACGAATCCCTGGATCGCGCAGGAGTGGATGAAGGGCACGCCCTACTGCTCCTACTCGGTGTGTCGTGACGGAGAAGTGTTGGCACACACCGTTTATCCGGTCGGCTACGCGATCGACGGCCGCTCCTGCATCGCATTCGACGCGATCGAGCACGCCGGGATCCTGGACTGGATCACCTCGTTCGTGAAGCAGATGAACTTCACCGGTCAGGTCGGCTTCGATTTCATCGAGGACGCCGAGGGCAACCTGTTCACCATCGAGTGCAACCCGCGCGGCACCAGCGGCATCATGCTGTTCGAGCCACACAACCGGGTCGACAAGGCGTTCACCGGTGAGGCGACGGAGCTGATCACCCCGGATCCGGGTACCCGCAAGATGATCGGGTTCGGCATGGGCCTCTACGGGTGGACGAAGGCGTCGCGCAGTGGCCGCACCATGCGCGAGTTCGTGCGCGACTTCCGTGCGTACGACGACGTCATCACCAACCGCCGCGATCGGTTGCCGGCGTTCATGATGGTGGTCGCCTACATCGACATCGCCCGCATGTGCTTCAAGTACCGCGTCGGCCTGGCCGAGGCGTTCATGCACGACCACGAGTGGGACGGCCAACCCGTCTAGCGCAGACCGATGGGGATGTGATCGCCGATGTCGACCCTTGCCGTGCTCGGGGTGCCGAGCAGCGCAGCCAGTTACGCCGCCGGACAAGACCAGGCGCCGCGGGCGTTACGCGCGGCCGGACTGTTCGACGCACTCGCCGACGCGGGCATCGAAGCCCTCGACGCGGGTGACGCGACCGAACAGGTGTGGGCACCGGACCCGTCCGCCCCGCACGCGCAGAACGCGGCGCAGGCGGTCGACTCGGTGCGGGAGACGGCCGAGCGGGTCGCGACGTTGCTCGGGTCCGGTCACCGCGTCGTGGTCATCGGCGGCAACTGCACCATCGCCACGGGCGCCGCTGCCGGACTGACGCAGCGGTCGGACGACCGACCGGGCCTCGTCTACATCGACCGCCACTTCGACATGAACACACCCGAGACGACGAACGAGGGTGCGATCGACTGGATGGGCGTCGGTCACGCGTTGGCTCTCCCCGGAGCGCTGGACTCCTACCTCGACGTGCTCGGTGACCGACCGCTCCTGCAGCCGGACCGGCTCGTGTTCTTCGGCGTCGACCCCACGCAGTCAACGCAATTCGAGCGGGACCACGTCGACCGCCTGGACATCCCCGTCACCACCCAGGCCGATCTCATGGCCGATCCGGTGGAGTCCGCCCGCGGTGTGCTCGCCACGTTGCCGGACGTGTCGTTCGTGGTGCACGTCGATGTCGACGTGCTCGACTTCACGCGAGCGCCGTTGTCGGAGAACACCAGTGGCCGCAACATCGGTCCGTCCCTGGCGCAGCTCGAGGCCGCCCTGAGCGTGCTCGTCGCCGATCCGAGATGGCGCGTGCTGACGGTGGGGGAGATCAACCCGACCCGGTCGGCGGGCGTCCCGGGCCTGCTCACCGACTTCTGCGCCCTGCTGGCCCGGGTGCTCGCGTCCGCGCGGTCCTAGGGTCGGTCAGCTCGCTGCGGGCCGGTTGGTCTCGCAGAAGGTGGTGATCCGCGCGACCGTGTCGGTCTGGCCGGTGAACAGGCCGCCGTGGGCGACGCCGTCGATCTGCGCGTACTCGGCGTTCGGCATCTTCGACGCCGCGGCGCGGCATCCCACCGGTGGGAAGAACAGGTCGTGCTCGAAGGCCAGCACGAGGGCGGGCGGGTCGAACGCCGCGAGGTGCTCGGGGAGGGGCTCGTTCGCGGTGATCCACGAATACGACGCCTGCAGTTGACCTCTCATGCCGGCGTCGTTCGTCCAGACCTCCGAACTCGCGCCCAGTACCTGCTCCCATCCCACCACCGAGGCCGGATCCTGCAGCAGTGCGGGCTGCAGGGTGGTCATCAGCTGCTCGAAGGTCATGACGTCGGCGGGGATCTCGCCGTACTTGTCGAGCAGACCCAATTCCATGCGTCCGACCAGCTCGCCGATCGGGGAGGGCTGCAGCCCGGCGAGCAGCACGGCCGCGCGCACGATGCCCGGCTGTCGGCGTACCAACGCCTGCGTCGTGTAGCAGCCCATGGAGTACCCGACGACGATGATCTCGTCGAGACCCAGTGTCTGCAGCAGACACTGGGCGTCGAAGGCCAGGTCGTCGACCGTGTAGGGCGGCTCGGGAGCAGACGATGGTGCGACGCCGCGGGCGCTGTAGGAGATGACCTCGAAGCCGGCGTCGACCAGCGCGCCGCTCACCCCGGTGAACTCCCACACCCCGGCCGGCTGGCCGAGCCCGCCGACCAGCAGCACCGCCGGGCCGGATCCGACTCGTTCCACCCCGAGGGTGACGCCGTTGCCGATGTCGATGTTCTCCATGTCCCGCTCCCGGTGTCGTCGTGTTTCTAGTGCCCGCTGAAGTCGATCTGCGCGGCGGCGTTGCCCAGCGCGGTCACCATGCCGGTGCCCAGCGGCCCGAGGTGGTCGAACAGGGTCGCGGTGCCGACCGCGATCCCGTCGGAGGTGATGTGGGTGTCGGCGGTCAGGCCGATCCGCTCACCGGCGGGCAAGCGCGAGATGGCAACGGTCAGATCGCAGTTGATGTAACCGATCCCGTCCGAGCCCCAGTTGGTCACGAGGCTGGTGGCCTCGGCGGCCATCACGAGTTGTACGAACGGTGTGTTCTCCGTGTCGAGGACGGCAGGGATGCTCTTCGCCCACAACTGCTTCCGGCTGCCGTTCTGGTGATCACCCATCGTCTGGGTCCACCCGGCGTCGGTGCTGCCGTACCAGCGGCGGTGGCCCTCGGTCTCCGGCGGGTCGAACGGGTGCTCGGAGTGCCATTCCTGTCCGGGAGGTGCGGTCGCGCGACGCAACTGCACCAGTGTCGCCTGCGCGACGACCGTCTCGCCCTGGCAGACGTTCGCCTCGCTGATGTGGATGCGGCGTCCGGCCCGGACCGCGCGCGTGCGGACCTCGAGGGGGGCGTTGCGGGCGGCCTTGAACAGATCGATCGTGATGCGCGCGGGCACGAAGTCGTCGAGTCCGAAGTCGTGCTCGAGAGACCGCGCCACCGCCGCGCACACCGCGGGACCGTTGAGCATGTCCGGCGCCCAGCGCCCGAGGGCATATTTCGACGGCAGGTAGTGCCCGTCGTCGTCGATGGTGAAGAAGTAGGGGATCGCCGTCACCGGCTCATCCTGTCCTAACCGATTCGTCGGCCGTCTCACGGACCCGGTACTGGGTCAGCACGGCCACCAGCGACGCGATCGCCAGCACCACGCCGAAGGCGAACAGCACCGGATAGGTGAGCGCGGGAACCGCATCGTGCACGAGGGCGAGGACGACCGGTGCGGCGAAGCCCAGGTAGGTCAGTGAGTAGAAGACCGCGGTCAGACCGGCCAGATCCGCGGGCTCGGCGATGCGACCGACCTCGGCCAGACCCGCGACGAGGGCCATGCCGTATCCGCAGCCGAGAACGGCACCGGTGACGAGGGTGAGCCAGGGGTTGAGCACGGTCGACGCCCAGGCGCCCATCGCCATGCCGACGATCAGCAGACCGAGCGCGGTCACCGAGCTGCGCGCCCGGTCGGGGCGGTCGATGCGTCGGGCGACCGACTGGACGCCGAATCCTGCGCTCAGCGTGACCAGGGTGACCAGGGCGGCGTAGGCGATCTGCAGGTCGCCGACCTTCTGGGCCATCAGGGTGGGCAGCACGGCGTAGGCGGCCGCGGCGGCACCGAACACCCACGGCGCGACCGGGATGACGACCCGGATGAACCGGCGATGACCGGCGGCGGTGATCGTGAGGTCCTCACGCAACGACCGCGGCGCGGTGCTGGGGTCCACCGTCTCCGGCGGCCGCATGACCCAGATCGCACCGATGGCGCAGAGGGCGACGTTGACGAGGTAGGCGAGGGAATCGGGGAGCGGCGCCCACTGCGCGAGGACACCGGCGGCTGCGGCCCCGATACCGAATCCGGCGGTCAGGCTCATCGCGGCGCGGCGGGCACCACGCGTCGCCGACCCGGCCGCCTCGAACGGCGGGCCGGACAGCTCCTTGATCCAGCTGCTGCCGACCGCCATGGCGAGCCCGAGCGCGACACCACTGCAGATACGGCCGATGACCAGCAGTGACACGTGATCGGCGCCGACCGCCAGGATGATCGAACCGATCGCGGCGATGATCGGCGCCGGACGCATCAGCGGTGCGCGACCGAACCGGTCGGACAACGGACCGCCGATCATCAGCGCGGGGACGATGCCGACGACGTAGGCGAACAGCAGGGCGTCGACCACCGGACCGGACAGGCCGTGGCTGTTCTTGTACATGACCAGCAGCGGGGTGAACTCGTTCCCGCCCCAGGCGATGGCGAAGATCGCTGCGCCTACGCCCCACCACTGTCCGCGACGCGTCGGACCGGTGGTGGTCCGTTCGGTGGGGACTGAGGAGGTGGCGGACACGTCCCCCATCCAATCCCGCGCCTGTGCGCGAGTGCAAAACGGTCGGCCTCAGCGGATGAGGCGAAGGCCGTCCATCGTGAGCGACCCGTCGGGCGCGGGGAGACCGGCTGCGAGCGACACGGCGGCGGTCTGCAGATCCGGCCCGTTGCACAACCCGTCGAACGTCAGCGTCGCCGGCGCATCGGACTCGCCGTTCTGTCGATGCACCACCGCGGCCCCCAGCAGGGCGAGCGACCCGGCGCGGTCACCGGCCGTCCAGAGCGCGTCGGCGGTCGCGAGGTAGAGCGCGACGGCGGGATCGGTCTTGTGGAGTTGCACGAGGGCCCAGGCGTAGCGCTTGGCGGCGTCGACGGTGTCGGCCTCACCGGGGCCGTGGGTGCGGCGGTACTTGCCGTACAGCTCGCGGCAGAGCGGCTCGGAGTCCGACCACAACTCCAGGTGGCACATGCAGCGGACCGAGTCGTGCAGGTTGGAGAGGTACATCAACGAGTACGGCCCGTCGCGTCGCGAACGGATCTCGCGCAGAACGGAGAACTCGGCGAGCGCGTGGGTCCACTCACCCGCCGCGAGCAGCGCCGCCGCCTCGTCCTGCAGCTCATCGATCACCGCTCCATGATGACCCTCCGCACACCGTTCGGGTCGGTGTTTGCCGCATAGAGTGTGCCGGGTGAGCGAGCCTGACGATCCGCGCGACGACCACCCGCACGCTCCCCCCTCAGGGCACGGTCACACGCACAGTCCGTCGGCGATCGCCGTGCACATGCAACCCACGGTCGCCCGCGTCGTGGTCGGACTGATCATCGCAGCCGCGGTGGCCGTCGTCGTCGGCGCGATCGTGCTGTGGCCGTCGCACCGCCAGCACGAGGTGCCCGTGCAGTTCCAGTCGTCGGCCCCCGACGGCCGTCTGGCCACCGCGACCGGGACGGTGATCGCGCAGACCCGGTCGGCGTGCCTCAACCGGCAGGCGGGAACCGTGTTCGGCGGCGCCGCGCAGGTCACACCGACCGACGACGGGCCGTGCATCCAGAGCACCGTCCGCATCACCTCCGGCAAGGACACCGACGCCAACACCCTCGTCGAGGTGCCCACCAACCGCGCGCAGTCGGGGACAGCGCCGGGCACGGTGGCCCAGAACTTCACACCGTCCCAACTCGACCAGGTCCAACCCGGTCAACCGTCGCTGGGTCTCGGCGACAAGATCCGACTCGTCGTGTCGCCGGGGTCCGACGGGGCTGCGTCGTACGCGTTCTACGACTACAGCCGCGGGACGTCGACCATCATCTGGGCGTTGCTGTTCGTCGCGGCCATCGTCCTGGTGGCGGCGTGGCGCGGCCTGCGGTCGGTGATCGGTCTCGTCATCGCGTTCGTCGTGCTGCTCGGGTTCACCCTGCCCGCGATCCTCGACGGCAAATCGCCGGTGGCGGTGGCCATCACGTCGTCGGCGGCGATCCTGCTGATCGTCATCTACCTGGCGCACGGGGTGAGTCTGCGGACGAGCGCCGCGCTGTTGGGGACCTTGGCGTCGCTCGGGGTCGCGGCGGTGCTGTCGTATCTCTCGGTGGAGACGATGCACATCACCGGGCTGTCCGGCGAGCAGACCACGAACCTGCAGGTGTATCAGAACGGCATCTCCACCAACGGGATCCTGTTGGCGGGCTTCATCATCGGTGCACTCGGTGTCCTCAACGACGTCACCATCACCCAGGCGTCGGCGGTGTTCGAACTCGCGGGCGGCGGACGCACCCGGCGGGCGTCGTTCGCGGCCGCGATGCGCGTGGGTCGCGACCACATCGCCAGCACCGTCTACACGCTCGTCTTCGCCTACGCGGGCAGCGCGCTCCCGTTGCTGCTCTTGTTCTCCGTCGCCGGGCAGTCGTTCTCGAATCTCGCGACCACCGACACCGTCGCGGTCGAACTCGCCCGGTCGTTCGTCGGCGGCATCGCGATCGCGTTGTCGGTGCCGCTCACCACGGCCATCGCGGTCGCGCTGGTGCACCGGCACGAACGACCGGACGGCAAGCGCGGACACCGGCCGGTGCCCCCGCCGACCCCGCCGAGGTCCCAACCACCGAGGTCCCAGCCGCCGAGACCGGCGGAACCGCAGGCCCCCGCGGCCCGTCGATCACGGCACTCGCTACCCGATTGACCGCATCCTGATGCGCATGCGTTCGCGGAGACCGGGCACGTAGAACTGGGTTCTGCCGCGGCCCTCGGTCTTGGCCGCGTACATCGCGATGTCGGCGTCGCGCAGGATGTCGTCGGCGGTGCGGATGTCGCGCTCACCGATCAGCGCCACCCCGATGCTGGCGCCGATGTCGACCAGTTCCCCGTCGACGACGAACGGCTTGCGCAGGGTGCGGTGCAACTCGTCGGCCAGTTGCTCGATGGCCGCGCGGTCGGGGCGGTCGAACACGATGGCGACGAACTCGTCGCCACCGACACGACCGATCAGGTCGGAACCCGACACCAGCGATTTGAGTCGGCGCGCGGCGACCTGCAGGACGCGATCGCCCGCGCTGTGGCCGAGGGAGTCGTTGATGAGCTTCAGTCGGTCGAGGTCGATGAACAGCGCCGCGACCGACCCCGTGCGTGGGATGGCCGCGAGGGCCTCACCGAGATGGGAGACCACCGAGCCACGGTTGGGCAGTTCGGTCAACGAGTCGTGTGTGGCCGCGAACTCGAGGTCGGCCCGGATGGTCTGCTGCTCGGAGATGTCGGTGAACGAACAGACCGCCGACGAGGTGGACGGCGAACCCGGATCCATCAGCCGGACGCTCGTCGAGATCCAGACGCGACGCCCCGACGGCAGGTCCACGCCCAGCACCACACCGGCGAGCGGGATCCCGGTTGTCATCACCTGACAGATGGGGTGCTGATCGTCGGCCAGTGCGTGACCCTCGTGGTCGAAGACCTCGAAGTCGAGGAATCTCGTCGCGTCGTCGCCGGTCCCGACCGGCAGGTCCACGCCGGTGATGGCCTTCGCCGCGGGGTTCGCGGTGGTCACCCGGCCCCCGCGATCGACGACGATGATGCCCTCGGCGATCGAGTCGACGACGGTGCGGAAGTAGCGTTCGGCCTGCTGCAGCGCGGTCTTGTCCGAGCAGATCACCACGTATCCGTCGTCGACGGCGGTCACGGCGACCGAGATGGCCAGCTCACGCCCGTCGGCGGCGCGATGGATCTGCGTGGCGGTGCCGCCGGCGGCGACGATCGCACTCGCATCGAATCCGACTCCGAGCGCGTCGCCGATCGGGGCGCCGATGACCTCCACGATCGGCCGTCGGTAGATGGCCGCGGCAGCGGCGTTCCAGCTCGCGATCCGACCGTCGTCGGAGACCGCGATGACGGCGTCGGTGACGTGGTCGACGACCGCCTCCTGATACCGGAGGGCATCGCGGACCGCCACCCGCGCGGCGACATCCCGCAGGATCACGAGGTAGGCGGGCCGGTCGTCCCAGGTGACGCGGATCGACGTCGCCTCGACATCGATCGTCGTGCCGTCCACCCGCACCATCGTGGCCTCGGACGGCTCCGAGGAATCGCCCTGCTGCGCCAGCGCCGCGATCCGTTCGAGCATGGAGCCCACCGAGTCCGGATGGACGAAGTCGGTGATCGGTCGGCCGATGATCTCGCTGTCGGCGGCCGCGCCTGCCCACGCGACGCCCGCGGTGTTGATCGCGACGACGATGCCGTCGGAGTGCACGCAGACCGCATCGGGGTAGTCGACGAGACGCCCGTAGGACCGGTCGGTGATCGAGGAGAGATCGGCGACCTCGCGTTCGCGTTCCGCGTCCATTCGACGACCTCAGTCCGTTCGGGCACCGGATCCGGCGCGATTCCGATGTCGATTACAACATTTTTACCTGTTTCGAGAGACCTGCAGTGGCTATTGGCCCGTCCACCACCCTTAATCGAAGAGGGACGTTTCACGCCGAATCGTCAAGAGGGAAAGCAGGTTAACGAAGTGACATCACGAATTGCGGGTAGCGAGCACTATGCACGGTCTGCAACTCAGATTGCAGGGGTCGGTGCGGTCACCGGGTACGGCTGGTCGCGCACGGATCTGTGGGACGGGCTGCTCAGCGGCAAACCGGCCGCGCAACTGTCCGGCGGCCTGGGGCCGGACGGATGTGACGAGGCGTGGGTCGCACGGGTGCCCGACGGGGGCGACACCCGTGACGGCGACAGCCTGTTCACCCGAGCCCTGCGCACCGCGGCGCGGGAGGCGATCGACGACGCCCGGGCGCGCGGCTGGCGGGCCGGGGCGCGGGTCGGCGTGCTGCACGCGACGGTCTACCCCGAGGTGGAGGCGTGGCGAACGTTCCACCGCGCCGATCGGTCCACGCACACCGCACGCGGCTTCATCACCCAGATGCCGTCGACCTCGATCTCGCTGATGATGAAGGAGTTCGGCTTCCACGGCCCGTCGATGTCGGTGGCGTCGATGTGCTCGTCGGGAAACGCGGGGATGATCACCGCGAAGATGTGGCTCGACGCCAGCCTGGTCGACGACGTCGTCCTGATCTCGACCGACCTGTCGCTGACGCCGGACACCATCGAGGGTTTCATCCGGATGGGCGTCGCGGTCGGGGACAGCGACCCGCTCGACGCGTCACGGCCGTTCCAGGAGGGCAGTCGCGGGTTCGGCCTCGGTGAGGCATCGGTCGCGATGGTGGTGTCGAACCAGGACAGCGACTCCTACGCCCGGGTCCTGGGCGGGGCGATGAGCCACGACGCGTTCCACGTGGTGTCGATCGATCCGTCGCACGAACAGGTCTTCGGGTGCGTGCGATCGGCGCTCGACATCGCGGGCGTCGATCCCGCTGAGGTCCGCTACATGAACGCGCACGGTCCGGGCACCGCGCAGTGCACGGCGGCCGAGACGGCGATCCTGGCCGAGATCTTCGCCGACGGTCCGCAGGTGTACTCGGTCAAACCGCTCGTCGGGCACTGCCAGGGGGCGGCAGCGGCGGTCGAACTCGCGGTCGCGGCGATCGGTTACGACGCCGGTGTCATCCCGGCGTCACCGCACGTGTCGGCCGCGCACCCGCGACTGCTCGACGGTCTGACCGCGATGGAACCGGGCGTGACGATCAAGACGTCGCTGGGCATGGGCGGCCACAATGCGGCGGTGCTCCTCGACCGTATCTGAACCTCTGGCGATCCGTCGTCGTCCGCGACGACCGCCATCACCTCGCCGTGGTGGCGGTCAGCGCGGCGCGGTGACCGCGATGCCGACCGTGGAACTCTTGCCCTTGAACAGGCTGCTGGCCGTCGTCGCGAAACGTCCGACGAGGCCGTACTTTGCGTTGATGACCTCGCGGGTGTGAGCGGTGCCCGCGTCGTCGAGGATGCGGGCGGTCGCCTCCATCGTGGGGCCGACGTTCTTGCCCGCACGATCGCAGGTGGCCAGCGTGACCCGCGGGGTGTTCCCGATCCGCTTGACCTTCCACGATTTCGCCTGCGTCCACATCAACAGCTCGCCCTTGTCGTCCAGGGCCGCCCAGATCGGGACCGGCTTGGCGACACCGGCTTTGGTGTAGGTCGTCAGTTGTACGTACTTCGCGGTGCCGATGTCCCCAAAAGGATTGTCACCGAACGGATTGGGGCCGGACGGTGTCGATGCCATGACCGGGCCCCGCTACTTCTCGTCCAGGGTGGACTCTTTGTGTGCGGCCTTGGAGCCGCTCTTGTCCGACTCGACGATCCAGTAGGGCTCGTCGTCACTGGCCTTGAACTTCTGGCCCTCGAACTCGAATTCCTTCGTGCGCTTCTCGACGGCTTTTCCATGGGTCGGGCCCTGCGGGGTGTTCCAGGAGACCGCGTCGCCCTTGCTGATCGACATGGTCTCGAGGTTACCCGCAGGGCCCTGGATGAAACGGTGTGTCAGGCGGTGGCCTTCGTGGTCGACACCGCCGGGGTCTTGTCGAACTCGTGCGGGTCGATCATGTTCAGCTCGTCGAACGGATCGTCGCCGGCGAGCACGGACTTGACCTTCTCGGCGTCGACCGTCTTGGTCCACGTACCCACCAGCAGGGTGGCGACGGCGTTGCCGGAGAAGTTGGTGACCGCGCGGGCCTCCGACATGAACCGGTCGATGCCGACGATCAGACCGAGTCCGTCGAGCAGCTCGGGGCGATGCGACTGGAGTCCGCCCGCGAGGGTGGCGAGTCCGGCGCCGGAGACGCCCGCCGCGCCCTTCGACGCGATGATCATGAACACCAGCAGGCTGATCTGCTCGCCCAGGCTGAGCGGCTTGCCCATGGCCTCGGCGACGAACAACGAGGCCATCGTCAGGTAGATCGCGGTGCCGTCGAGATTGAACGAGTACCCGGTGGGGACCACGACGCCGACGGTCGACTTCTCCACGCCGAGGTGTTCCATCTTGGCGATGAGGCGCGGCAGGGCCGACTCCGACGACGAGGTGGCGACGATCAGCAGGTACTCCCGCGCGAGGTAGCGGACGAGCTTGAAGATCGAGACGCCCGCGGTGAACCGCAGGAGGGTGCCGAGGATGCCGAACACGAACACCAGGCAGGTCAGGTAGAACGCGCCCATCAACATGAGCAGGTGGGTGACCGCGCTCCAACCGGTCTGTCCGACCACGTTGGCGATCGCGCCGAACGCGCCGATCGGGGCGAGCCACAGGACCATCGACAGGACTTTGAAGATGACCTTCTGGATGCTGGCGACACCGCGCAGGACCGGCTCGCCCTGGGTGCCGAGCGCCTGGATGGCGAATCCGACGAGCAGTGCGACGAACAGGGTCTGCAGGACGCTGCCGACCGTCAGCGACGAGACCAGCGTCTCGGGGATGATGCTCTGGATGAAGTCCAGCGTGCCGCCGGCCTCCTTGCTGGTCTCCGCGAGCTCGGAGCCCTTGCCCGCGATGGACTCGGTGATGTTGAGGCCGTCACCGGGCTGGATCAGGTTGCCGACCACCAGGCCGATGCCCAGCGCCGCCGTCGACATGCCGAGGAAGTAGGTGAAGGCCAGGCCGCCGACCTTGCCGACCGTCGCGGCCTTGCGGACCGAACCGATGCCCAGGACGATCGTGCAGAAGATGATCGGCGAGATCATCATCTTGATCAGCGAGATGAACATCGTGCCGAGGACGCCGAGCTCCTTGCCGAAGCTCGGGGCGAGGATGCCCACCGCGACACCGGCGACGACCGCGACGATGACCGCGATGTAGAGGTAGTGCGTGCGGTCCTTCTTCGGCGGCTGCTCCGCGGTGTCCGGGACGCGGTCGTCCGATGTCGGTGGTCGATCGTCGGTGGCGGTCATGAGTCCTCCAGATATCTGCGGGCCGCGTCGATGCGTGCCCGATGTGTCTGGTTGAGATCATGACCTGACACTGTGATTGGCGTCACGGTTGCGTTCATTACGTTCACGGTTTTCTCGTCGTCCCGCGCGGAGGAGGTCTCGATGGCCCGGTGGTTGCCGCGCACCCTCGCAGGTCAGGCGTTCGCGATCCAGGCGGTGGCGATCGTGGTGATCATCGCGGTGGCGGCGTCGTTGGCCGCCTACGACGCCCGCCGTGACGGTGATCGAGCCGCGCGGGACCGTGTGGTGGCGATCGCGGTGGCGCTGGCCGACTCGCCGTCGACCGCCGAGGCGATCGAATCCGGGACCGCACCCGCCCGGCTGCAACCGGTCGCCGAGCGGGTGCGATCGGACGCCGACCTCGCCTTCATCACGATCATGGCGCCGGACCGCACGCGGTTCACCCACGCGAACCCGGCGCTGATCGGGCAACCGTTCGTCGGGACCATCGCGCCCGCCCTCGCCGGGCGCACGTTCACCGAGACCTACACCGGCACCCTGGGACCGTCGATCCGTGCGGTGTCGCCGGTGCGCGACGGCTCCGGCCGGATCATCGGTCTGGTCTCGGCGGGCATCACCGTCGCGACGCTGGCCGACCGGTGGCGCGGACAGATCCCGATCATCGTCATCGTGACGGTCATCGCGCTGGCGTTGTTGATGGGCGGGACGCTGCTGGTCCGTCGGCGGTTGCTGCGGCAGACGCACGGGCTGGCCCCGTCCGAGCTGCGCGTCATGTACGAACACCACGACGCCGTCCTGCACGCGATCTCCGAGGGGCTCATCGTCGTCGACGACGGGGTCGCGGTGGTGGTCAACGACGAGGCACGCCGGTTGCTCACCCTGGGCGACGGCCCGGTCGACCGCTCGGCCCTGCCCGAGTTCCTGCGGGGCGGGACCGACGGGGCGGACCCGCACGACATCCGGGACGAGGTGCACGTGACCGGCGACCGGGTCCTCGTGGTCAACCGCACCGCCATCGACGGCCCGCGCGGGTCACGCAGCGCGGTGGTGACGTTGCGTGATCGGACCGAACTGCAGGGTGCGCTGGGCGAACTCGACTCGATGCGGGTGTTCGCCGAGTCGCTGCGGTCGCAGGCCCACGAGTCGGCCAACCGGCTGCACACCGTGGTCGGACTGGTCGAGATGGGGCGGCCACAGGACGCGGTGGCCTTCGCGACCACCGAACTCGAACTGTCGCAGCACCTCGTCGACCGGTTGACCGCTGCGGTGGGCGAGCCGGCCCTGGTCGCGTTGCTGCTGGGCAAGAGCGCGCAGGCCAACGAGCGCGGCGTCGAGCTGACGGTCACCGAGGACACCCAGCTCGGTGCCGACGACGACGCGATCCTGAGCAGCGCCGAGTTGATCACGGTGACGGGCAATCTCATCGACAATGCACTGGATGCATGCGACCGATCGGAACCGTGGGTGGAGGTGACCGTGAGCCAGGACGACGCCGGGTTGACCATCCGGGTGGCCGACAGCGGACCCGGGATGGATCCCGATGAGTTCGCGCGGGCCCGCCGCCGCGGGTACTCCACGAAACCCGTCGCCGACGTCGCGATGTCGGGTGGGCGCGGGCTCGGTCTGGCGTTGGTGTCGCAGGTCGTCGACCGCCACGACGGGACCATCACCGCGGAGATCACCTACGGCTCGGTGGTGCTGGTGACCGTGCCGCGACCGGGCGTGGTCGGGACGCGCGCGTGACGGCATCGGATCGCCGCCCCGACATCCGGGTGCTGATCGTGGAGGACGAACCGCTCATCGCCGCGGCCCACGAGGCGTACGTGGAGCGGATCCCCGGCTTCGTCGTCGCCGGTGTCGCCGGGACCGCCCGCGCGGCGCTGCGCACGGTGGCCGCGTGCGTGGCCGACGACAACCCGATCGACGTCGTGCTGCTCGACATCGGTCTGCCCGACGCGAGCGGCATCGAACTGGCGTCGGCGTTGTCGGGGCAACGCCCCGAACCCGACATCATCGCCATCACCTCCGAGCGCGACCTGTCGGTGGTGCGTGCCGCGGTCGCCCACGGTGTGCTGCTGTACCTGCTCAAGCCGTTCACCTTCGCCGCGTTCCGCGACAAACTCGAGCGCTACCGCGGCTACCGCGACGCGCTGCCCGCGGGGACCGACGCCGCCGGTCAGCAGGAGGTCGACCGCGCGATGTCGGTGCTGCGGGGGTCCGACGACCGGGCCAGCGCGCCGGCGGGTGCGTCGGGGCAGACCACCGAGAACGTCGCGCGGTGTGTGCGCGACAGCGACGACGGACTCACCGCGAGTGAGGCCGCGGTGCAGGCGGGGGTCTCGCGGGTGACCGCGTGGCGCTACCTCGAGCGTCTCGCCGACGACGGTGTCGTGGCGCGCAGCACCGAGTACGGACGCGCGGGGCGTCCGCAGGTGCGCTATCGGTGGCAGGTCGGCGGACCCGGCTCGCGGACGCGCTGATGTCGATAGCCTCTGAATCATGACTCCTCCGGTACCGACCACGACCCTCAACTCCGGACACTCCATCCCCCAGCTGGGACTCGGCGTGTGGCAGGCGGAGAACGACGAGACCGAGAAGGCGGTGGCCCACGCGATCGACGAGGCCGGCTACCGCCACATCGACACCGCGGCCGCCTACGGCAACGAGGAGGGCGTCGGGCGCGGCTTGGCGAGTTCGTCGGTGCCGCGCGAGGAGATCTTCCTGACCACCAAGCTGTGGAACGCCGACCAGGGCCACGACTCGACGCTGGCGGCGATCGACACGAGCCTGGGCAAACTGGGTGTCGAGTACGTCGACCTCTACCTCGTGCACTGGCCGCTGCAGGACAGCGAGCGGATGAAGCAGACGTGGTCGGCGATGGAGAAGATCGCCGAGTCGGGCAAAGCCCGCACGATCGGGGTGTGCAACTTCGAGCCACACCACCTCGAGGTGATCCGCGGCGACGGCGAGGTCGTCCCGGCGGTCGACCAGATCGAGCTGCACCCGCACCTGCCGCAGCAGGCCCTCCGCTCGTTCGCCGCGCAGCACGACATCGTCATCGAATCGTGGAGCCCGTTGGGCGGCACCAGCAACTCCGGCTGGGGCAAGGCGTCCAAGCCGAACACCCTGCTCGACGATCCGATCCTCGCGGCCATCGCCGAGAAGTACGAGAAGTCCATCGCGCAGGTCATCATCCGGTGGCACCTGCAGAACGATCTCGTCGTGATCCCGAAGTCGGTGCACGCCGAACGCATCTCGCAGAACATCGACGTGTTCGACTTCGCCCTCGACGACGAGGATCTGATGGAGATCGCCCGCCTCGACGACGGTGAGCGGGTGGGGCTTCATCCGGACGAGATGAACCTCGGGGCGCCGGACTAGGCTCTGTTTTCATGTTCTCCAAGGTGTTGGTGGCCAACCGTGGCGAGATCGCCATCCGTGCATTCCGAGCGGCGTACGAGCTCGGGGTCGCCACCGTGGCGGTGTACCCGTTCGAGGACCGGAACTCGGTGCATCGCACCAAGGCCGACGAGTCCTACCAGATCGGTGACGAGGGCCATCCGGTCCGGACGTACCTGTCGGTGGAGGAGATCGTCGACGCCGCTCGCCGTACGGGCGCCGACGCGATCTACCCGGGATACGGGTTCCTGTCGGAGAACCCGGAGTTGGCCGCGGCCTGCGCCGAGGCCGGCATCACCTTCGTCGGACCGTCGTCGGAGATCCTGGAACTGACCGGCAACAAGGCGCGGGCGATCGCGGCGGCGAAGGCGGCGGGCCTTCCGGTGTTGGCGTCGTCGGAGCCGTCGACCGATGTCGATGCGTTGCTGACCGCCTCGGAGTCGATGACGTTCCCGGTGTTCGTCAAGGCGGTCGCCGGTGGTGGTGGTCGCGGTATGCGCCGGGTCGCCGATCCGGCCGGTCTGCGGGAGGCCATCGAGGCGGCCGCGCGCGAGGCGGAGTCGGCGTTCGGCGACGCGACGGTGTTCCTCGAGCAGGCGGTCATCGAGCCCCGGCACATCGAGGTCCAGATCCTCGCCGACACCCAGGGCAACGTGATGCACCTGTTCGAGCGTGACTGCTCGGTGCAGCGGCGTCACCAGAAGGTGGTCGAGCTCGCTCCCGCACCGAACATCTCCGATGAGCTGCGCGACCGGTTGTGTTCCGACGCAGTCGCGTTCGCGAAGGAGATCAACTACTCGTGTGCGGGAACCGTGGAGTTCCTCGTCGACCGCGAGGGCCGGCACGTGTTCATCGAGATGAACCCGCGCATCCAGGTCGAGCACACGGTGACCGAGGAGATCACCGACGTCGACCTGGTGCAGTCCCAGCTGCGGATCGCGGCGGGGGAGTCGCTCCAGGATCTCGGACTTCGCCAGGAGGACATGGTGATCCGTGGTGCGGCGATGCAGTGCCGCATCACCACCGAGGACCCCGCCAACGGGTTCCGTCCCGACACCGGCCGCATCACGGCGTATCGCACCCCCGGCGGCGCGGGCATCCGACTCGACGGCGGGACCACCCTGGGCGCGGAGGTCTCGGCCTACTTCGACTCGATGTTGGTCAAGCTCACCTGCCGCGGACGCACCTTCGAGATGGCGGTGGCCCGGGCGCAACGGGCGTTGGCGGAGTTCCGTATTCGTGGTGTGTCCACCAACATCCCGTTCCTGCAGGGAGTGCTCGACGACGCCGACTTCCGGGCGGGGAAGGTGACGACCTCGTTCATCGAGGACCGTCCGCAGCTGCTGACCGCGCACGCCTCCGGCGACCGCGGCACGAAGATCCTGACCTACCTCGCCGACGTCACCGTCAACAAGCCGCACGGGGAACGTCCGTCGGCGGTGTACCCGCGCGACAAGCTGCCCGAGATCGACCTGACCGTGGCCCCGCCTGCGGGCAGCAAGCAGCGGCTGACGGAGCTCGGCCCCGAGGGGTTCGCGCGCTCGCTGCGTGAGCAGTCGGCGCTCGCGGTCACCGACACCACCTTCCGGGACGCGCACCAATCGCTGCTCGCGACGCGGGTACGGACCTCGGGTCTGCTCGGGGTCGCCGGACACGTCGCCCACCTGACCCCGGAACTACTGTCGATCGAGGCGTGGGGTGGCGCGACCTACGATGTGGCGCTGCGCTTCCTGCACGAGGATCCGTGGGAGCGGCTCGCCGCGTTGCGTGAGGCCGTGCCCAACATCTGTCTGCAGATGCTGCTGCGTGGCCGCAACACCGTCGGCTACACCCCCTACCCCGACGACGTCGCGGCGGCGTTCGTGTCGGAGGCGGCGTCGACCGGCGTCGACATCTTCCGGATATTCGACGCGCTCAACAACATCGACCAGATGCGACCCGCCATCGACGCGGTACGCGACACCGGGACGGCGGTCGCCGAGGTCGCGATGAGCTACACCGGTGACCTGTCGAATCCGGGCGAGAAGCTCTACACCCTCGACTACTACCTGCGCCTCGCTGAGCAGGCGGTCACCGCCGGTGCGCACATCCTGGCGATCAAGGACATGGCCGGCCTGCTGCGTGCGCCCGCGGCCACGACGCTGGTGTCGGCGTTGCGGTCCCGGTTCGACCTGCCGGTCCACGTGCACACCCACGACACCCCCGGCGGTCAGCTCGCGACCTACCTGGCGGCGTGGCAGGCGGGTGCCGACGCGGTCGACGGTGCCAGTGCTGCGATGGCGGGCACCACCTCACAGCCGGCGCTGTCGGCGATCGTCGCCGCGGCTGCACACACCGACCGCGACACCGGGCTCGACCTGCGCAACGTCTGCGACCTCGAGCCGTACTGGGAGGCGCTGCGGAAGGTGTACGCGCCGTTCGAGTCCGGACTCCCGTCACCGACCGGCCGCGTCTACACCCACGAGATCCCCGGCGGGCAGCTGTCGAACCTGCGTCAGCAGGCCATCGCGCTGGGCCTGGGCGACCGTTTCGAGGACATCGAGTCCGCCTACGCCGACGCCGACCGTCTCCTCGGCCGGGTCATCAAGGTGACGCCGTCGTCGAAGGTCGTCGGCGACCTCGCCCTGCACCTCGTCGGCGCCGGGGTGTCGGTGGAGGAGTTCGCCGCCGACCCGGGTCGTTTCGACATCCCGGACTCGGTGATCGGGTTCCTGCGCGGCGAGCTCGGCACGCCGGCCGGTGGGTGGCCGGAACCGTTCCGCACCAAGGCCCTGGAGGGCCGGGGTACCGCCCGCCCGGTCGTCGAGCTCTCCGAACACGACACCCAGTTGCTCGGCGCCGACTCCTCGGCCCGCCGCGCGACGTTGAACCGGCTGCTGTTCCCCGGCCCCACGTCGGAGTTCCTCGCCCACCGCGAGCAGTACGGCGACACCTCGTCGCTGTCGGCCAACCAGTTCTTCTACGGCCTGCGCCAGGGCGACGAACACCGGGTGTCACTCGAACGCGGCGTCGAACTGCTCATCGGACTCGAGGCCATCTCCGAACCCGACGAGGCCGGTATGCGCACGGTGATGTGTATCCTCAACGGTCAGCTGCGTCCGGTGTCGGTGCGCGACCGGTCGATCACCGCCGACGTCCCGACGCTGGAGAAGGCCGACCGCACCGATCCGTCGCACGTCGGTGCGCCGTTCTCCGGTGTGGTGACCCTCGTGGTCGGTGACGGCGACAGCGTCGAGGCCGGTGCCACGATCGCGACCATCGAGGCCATGAAGATGGAGGCCGCGATCACCGCACCCCGTGCGGGCACGGTCACCCGCGTCGCCATCAGCGGAGTGACGCAGGTCGAGGGCGGTGACCTGATCGCCGTCGTGGCCGTCGGCGACCGCACCGACGCCTGACCCCGCAGTTGGGCACGTAACTCCGCCAGTTGGGCACGTAACTCCGCCAGTTGGGCACGTAACTCCGCCAGTTGGGCACGTAACTTCGCCAGTTGGGCACCTGACGACGGGTGGGATCCGGTCCCGTCGGCGATAGGCTGGTGCCATGACCACGCCCACCACCACCCCGCACTTTCCCGACCAGATCCGCAACGCGGTCCGCGCCGGCCTCATCTCCACCTCGGTGCTGGGCATCGTGCTCGGCATCATCGCTCTGGTGTGGCCCGGCCCCACCCTGCTCGTGGTCGCCGTGCTGTTCGGCATCTCACTCATCCTGACCGGGGCCTACCGGCTGTCGATCGCGTTCTCCGCCAAGGGCTTGCCGACCGGCCTGCGCGTCGTGTTCGGCGTCGTCGGTGCGATCATCCTCATCGCCGGAGTGCTCTGCCTCTTCGACCCGGCCGAGTCACTGGTGCTGCTCGCCATCGTGATCGGTGTCGGATGGATCTTCCAGGGGGTCCACGACCTGATGTCGGATCGCACCGGCACACACAACGTGCCGCGGTGGGTGATGGTGCTCTCGGGCGCGATCTCGATCATCGCCGGCATCGTCGTGATCACCCTGCCCGGCCTCGCCATCGGCACGTTCATCACCTTCGGCGCGATCCTGCTGATCGTCGTCAGCGTCGTGAACCTGCTGACCCTGCCCCGCAAGGTCTGACACACGGGTCCTGCCCAACTGCGGTGGTTACGTGCCCAACTGCGGTGGTTACGTGCCCAACTGGCGGAGTTAGGTGCCCAACTGCGGTGGTTACGTGCCCAACTGGCGGAGTTTGGTGCCCAACTGGCGGGGTGTCAGGGGTTCGGGGACTGCAGGGCCTCCCACACCCGGGCCGGGTTCATCGGCAGCTGAAACACCCTGGCGCCCAACGCGTCCCGGATGGCGTTGGCCAACGCCGGGGCCACCGGGTTGTACGGCGACTCGCTCATCGACTTCGCGCCGGACGGCCCCATCCGGTCGTAGGTGTCGGCGAACAGGACCTCGGTGTCGGGCGCATCCGACAGCCTCGGGATGTGGTAATTCCGGAAGATGTCGGTGGTGACGACCCCCTCGCGCAGGATCATCTCCTCGTAGAGCGCCGACCCGATGGCCTGCACCACGCCGCCCTCGACCTGTCCCCGACACTGCTGGGGGTTGAGAACCACGCCGGCGTCCGCGGCTTGGATCGACTGCAGGATCCGCACCCGACCCGTCGGCAGGTGCACGGCGACCCGGAACGCCTGGACGTTGAACGCCACCGACCGCGGCGTCCCGTCGTGGTGACCGTCGACCACGATGCCCCCGGCGCCGGCGACCGTCGCGAGATCCACGGTCGCCGAGCCGTGGTGGACACCGACCCCGTCGAGGCGGCAGGCGGCGGTATCCGCGCCGAGTTCCGCAGCGCCGGCCGCGATGATCCGCGTGGCGAGCTCCCGGCACGCGGCCTGGACAGCCGACCCGGCGACGACGGTCCCCGCCGATCCGAACGCACCCGTGTCGTGGCCGACGGCGTCGGTGTCGCCGCCACGGATCGCGACGGCGGTGGGCCGGGTGTGCAGGGCGTCGGCCGCGAGCTGTGCGTGCACCGTCGTCGTGCCGTTGCCGAACTCCGCGGTGCCGACGGAGACCAGATACGTTCCGCCGCTGAGTAGCTCCA
Organism: Williamsia maris; assembly: GCF_024171815.1. Lineage (GTDB taxonomy): Bacteria > Actinomycetota > Actinomycetes > Mycobacteriales > Mycobacteriaceae > Williamsia_A > Williamsia_A maris. The sequence continues at coordinate 1,005,913 of NZ_JAMTCJ010000002.1, forward strand.
CCCGGACGTCGGCGATGTGACCGCGCGGTGGGATGGTGGCGATCATCGACGCCGCCATGCCCTCGCCGACACGCCACTGCGGATCAACGGTCAGATCGGCACCGTCGACGCGGGTGCCGTTGCGCTCGGGAACCGTGGCGCCCGACCGCAAGGCGTCCTGCGCCAGCGTCAGACACTGGTCGAGCCCGTAACTGCCGAAATCGAGATCGCCCTCCTCGACCTCCCACGCGACGAAATCGTCACCGGGGACGACGACGTTGCGCCGGCGGAGGTCGAACGGGTCGATGTCCAACGCGCGGGCGAGGTCGTCGAGTGCGCTCTCGATACCGAAGATGATCTGCCCCAGCCCGTATCCGCGGAAGGCTCCGGACGGGAGGTTGTTGGTGTACGCCGTTCGCGCGTCCACCCGCTTGTTCGCGCAGCGGTACAGCGCCACGGATTCGTTGCAGCCGTGGAACATCACGCCGGGGCTGTGATTGCCGTAGGCGCCCGCGTCGGACACGACATCCACCGCGAGCGCGGTCAGGACCCCGTCGACACCGGCGGCGACGGTCACGTCCAACCGCATCGGGTGGCGGCACGGCGCGATCGTGAACTGGTCGGTGCGGCTCAGCTCCCAGACCACCGGGCGACCGGTCCGCAGAACGCCGAGCAGCACCACGTCCTCGGTGATCAGTTCCTGCTTTGCGCCGAACGCGCCGCCGATCCGCGGGGCGACGACCCGCACCCGGTCGCGGTCGATGCCGAAGATGTGGCTGAGCTCGTCGCGGACGAGGAACGGCACCTGCGTGCTGGACCGGACGACGTACCGTCCGTCCTCGTCGCGCCAGGCGACGGCACCGTGGGTCTCGAGGTGCGCATGCTGCACGCGTGCGGTCTGGAACGATCCGCGGATCACGGCGCCGTCGGCCTCCGCCGCGGCCACACCGGCGGCGACGTCCCCGACCTCGCCGTGCACCTCGGCCACGAGGTTGCGGGCCGGGTCGGCGATGCGGGCCTCGGCGCCCTTGTCGCCATGGACGAGTGGCGCTTCCGGTGCCAAGGCCTCGATGGGGTCGAAGACGGCGTCGAGGACTGCGTACTCCACGTCGATGAGCGCCATGGCCCGGTGCGCCTCGGTGAGGCTGTCGGCGATCACCGCGGCCACGCGCTGTCCGGTGTAGCGGACCCGTCGGTCGAAGATGCGGCTGTCGTCGGGATCGTCGGTGCGCGAGTGGTGCCGCGCGGTGGAGAACGCGATACCCGGGTCGTCGCGATGGGTGAGCACGGCGCGCACACCCGGTGCCGTCTCTGCGCGCGTGGTGTCGATCGAGAAGATCTCCGCGTGCGCGTGCGGGCTCCCGAGGATCGCGACATGACCGGCGTCGGTCGGGATCTCGTCCATCGTGTAGCGCTCGGTCCCGGTGACCACGCGAGCGCCGGCCGGTGCGCGCGCCGAGTCGTCGGCCGTCCCCGTGCCGCAGATCGCCTCCCGGATACCGCGGTATCCCGTGCAGCGACACAGGTTTCCCTTGATGGACCGGTCGAGGTCGGCGACACGATCGGCGTCGAAGGTCGAGGCGGTCAGCACCATCCCCGCGGTGCAGAACCCGCACTGGAAGCCGGCGGACGCGATGAACCGTTCCTGCATCGGGTGCAGATGATCCGGGGTACCGAGACCGGCGACCGTGGTGATCTCGGCGTCGGTCGCCCGGAACGCGGGCACCAGACACGAATGCTGCACGTGGCCGTCGACGAGCACCGAACACGCGCCGCAATCGCCGGAGTCGCAGCCCTTCTTGACCTCGACGTTGCCGTGCTCACGCAGGTACGTGCGCAGACACTGCCCCGGCCGCGGCTCGTCGTCGACCGTCGTCCCGTTGACCTTCACGACGTCACCTCGGCGACGGCGTCGCCGACGAGGTACTCCGTCACCGACACCCGCCAGGGCGCGGTGCCGTGCGCATCGGTGTGGAAACCGTCGGCCGGGATCGCCGCGAGCACTTGTCGCGCGATGACGGCGGGGTCGGTGGAGGCGACCTCGAGCACGTACGGACGGCGGGTCGCCGCGGTCACCGACACCACGACGCCGGTCGGGGTGCGTCGTGCGATGACGACCGCCCCGGACCGCCCGAGGTGGGCATAGGAGGCCTTGCGCAGGGCGGTTCGCTGGACGAGTGCCGCCGCCGGGAACCGGATCGAGCGCAGCACGTCACCCGTCGCCAGGGAGGTCTGCGCGTTGCCGGTGACGATCTCGGCGGTGCTGTGCACGCTGTCGCTGCCGTCGGCATGCCACACCAGCAGTTCCGCGTCGAGCGCGGAACACATCGAGATCATCGCGCCCGCAGGTAGACCCAGGCAGATGTTGCCGCCCACGGTGGCCGTGTGCCAGATCTTGTAGGACGCCAACAGGGTGTGCGCGCTCTGCTCGAACAGCGGTGCCGCCCGCCAGTGCGCCGGGTACGCGGCGGTGATCAGACGCTCGATGGTGCAGGTCGCGCCGATCTCGAGGCCGTCGTCGTCGATGACGAGATCGGGCCAGTCGAGTGCGGTGAGATCGACCAGCCGTCGCAGCGAGGGATTCGGGTCGCTCATCAACGACGTCCCGCCGGCGAGCAGCCCGTCGTGGCCGTCCAGGCCGGCCAACTCGTCCCGCGCCCGTGGCCGCAGGACCGATGTCACCCCGTGTAGATCCATGTCGCGACCTAGCCTGCGCGCCCGAGAAGGCGTCGGTGTTCGGTCTCGACGTCGCGCGCGATCTTCTCGGCGTCGACCGAGACCACCTGGTCGTCGACGACGACGGTCTGCCCGCCGACCCAGGACCGCCGGATCGGGGGTTGGGAGCCGAGAACCAGGGCCGCGACCGGATCGGCGATCCCGCTGTGCGCCATCGTCGTCAGATCCCACAGGACCAGGTCGGCGAGCTTCCCGGGTTCGACGGAACCGAGATCGTCGTGGCGACCGAGAACACGCGCGCCGCCCATCGTGGCCAGGCGCAGCGACTGCCGGGTGGTCAGCGCGGTGGGTCCGCCGACCGCTCGCGCCATCATCACCGCCATGTGCGCCTCCTCGAGCATCCGACACGACTCGTTGGAGGCCGCGCCGTCGACGCCGAGACCGACCGGGACGCCCGCGGCGACGAGGTCACGGGTGCGCGCGATGCCGGCACCGAGTCGGGCGTTGGACGTGGGGCAGTGCGCCACACCGGTTCCGGAGCGGGCGAGCACGGCGACGGCGTCGTCGGTGAAATGGACGCCGTGCGCGAACCAGACGTCGTCGCCCAGCCACCCGAGATCGCTCATGTACTCCAGTGGCGTGCAGCCGAACCGCTCGGCGCAGAAGGCGGACTCGTCGTCGGTCTCGGCGAGGTGGGTGTGCAACCGGACGTTCCGCTCGCGCGCCAGCGCCGCCGACTGCCGCAACAGATCCGCGGTGACCGAGAACGGCGAACACGGCGCGAGACCGATGCGCAGCATGGAGTCCGGGCTCGGGTCGTGCCACCGGTCGATCGCGTCGCCGCTCGCGGCCAGGATGTCGTCGATGGTCTCGACCACCGAGTCCGGCGGCAGGCCACCGTCGCGGCGGCCCAGGTCCATCGACCCGCGCGTGGGGTGGAAGCGGAGACCGATGGATCGGGCTGCGTCGATCTCGGCGCCGAGGAGATCGCCGCCGTCGGTGGGGAAGACGTAGTGGTGGTCGGTGGTGGTGGTCGCACCGGAGCGCGCCAGCACCGACAGCCCGCCGGACGCGGCGGCGCGCACCCCGTCGGCGTCGATACCCGCCCACACCGGGTAGAGCGTGGTCAACCAGTCGAACAGGGTGTGATCGGCGGCCAGTCCGCGGGTGATCCATTGGTACAGATGGTGATGGGTGTTGACCAGGCCCGGCGTCAGCACGCAGCCGGTGCCGTCGACGCGTTCGGCGCCGGGGTGGGCGGCCGGATCCACCTCACCGACCGCAGCGATCCGTCCGTCGGCGATCACCACGGTGGCGTCGACGAGTTCGCGATCGTCTGGGTCGACGGTCACGACGTGTGCGTGCTCGATCAGCGTCACCGCCTGCCCGTCCATGGACGTCCACGCTACGTTCGATCGGTTACGGACGCATGACGTCGAGCGGATCACCGGTCGCACGGGCAGGATGGGCCCAATGGGTTCCGGATCTCCCGTGGTGCACCGGGCGCACCTGTTCCACATCGGCGGTGCGCCGGTGCTCGACGACGCACGCACACATCTGATCTCGATCCCGGACGGCGCGCTGGCGGTGGCCGCCGACGGGACCATCGCGTTCTCCGGACCGCACGCCGAGCTGCCCGTCGACTGCGCGGGGTGGCCGGTCGCCGACCACCGCGGCGGATTCATCCTGCCGGGCTTCGTCGACACCCACATGCACTACCCGCAGACCTACGCCACCGACTCCTACGGCGGCGGCCAGCTGCTCGAATGGCTCGACAACTGCATCTTCCCGTCCGAGGCGCGCTACGCCGACGAGGCCTTCGCGCAGCGGGCCGCGGTCGACTTCTGCCGCCGGCGCGTGGCGGTCGGCACCACCGCGGCCATGGTCTTCGGTTCGGCCTTCCCGTCCGCACAGGACGCACTGTTCACCGAGACCGAACGCGTCGGGCTGCGGATGGTGTCCGGTCGCGGCATCCAGACCACCGGCCAGCCGTCGGCGGCCCCGCTGATCACCGACATCGACACCGCCATGGCGCGCTGCGTCGACGAGATCGACCGGTGGCACGGCCGGGACCTTCTCGATGTGGCCCTGGTGCCGCGGTTCTCGCTGTCGGTCACGCCGGACACGTTCGTCGCGCTCGGTGAGCTCTACGACGACGTCCGCGACCGCGGGGTGTACTTCCACACCCACCTGAACGAGAACAACCGCTCCGGCACCGGCGAGATCGCCGCGACCCTGGCCGCCTACGACGTCCACAGCTACCTCGACACCTACGACGGTCGGTTCCTGCCCGGTTCGCGGGTCGGCGGATCGTCACTGCTCGGTCGGCGCAGCGTCCTCGCGCACGCGGTCCACTGCACCGACGCCGAACTCTCCCGAATGGCCGAGACGCAGACGTCGATAGCGCACTGCCCGACGTCGCAGCTGTTCCTCGGATCGGGGACCATGCCGTGGCGGCGGACCACCGCGGCCGGTGTCACGGTGGCCCTGGGTTCCGACATCGGCGGGGGCGACCAATGGCTGATCCCGCAGGTGGCCGCGGATTGTTTCAAGGTGCACATGTCCGAGGCCGGGGACGCGGGGGTGTCGCTGCATCCGGCCGAGTTGCTGTTCGCCGCGACGCTGGCCGGTGCCCGGGCGCTGGACCGTGAGGACACCTTCGGCAACCTCGACGCCGGCAAGGACGCCGACTTCATCGTCGTCGATCCGCAGCGCTGGGAACCGTTGGCCCGCAACCTCGAGCACGGCACCCGGGCCGACGATTCCGAGACCGCCACGGCGCAGACGCTGTTCGCGCTGTTGATGGGACTACGCGAGCCGGCGATCACCGAGGTCTGGGTCCGGGGGCGTCGGGTGACGCCCGCCCCGTCCCCGTCTCGTCAGTCGACTCAGCCGTAGCAACCGGTGGGAGCGGGTGTTCCCGCGAAGCGGTCCTTCAGCCAGTCGAGTGCGCGTGTCAGGCCACTGACGCCGCCGGCGACGTGTCCGACCGGGGAGCCGCCGATGAAGCGCACCGGGAACGGGATCTCCTCGTACTTGAGCGAGGCCGGGTTCTGCGCGCACCACTGACGGTGCAGTTCGCGGCTCACGGCGATCGGGACCGTCGGGTCGTCAGGGTTGCCGGACAGGAAGGTCGGGACGGTGGGCTTGCCGTTCCCCACGTCCTGATCGTCGATGACGCGTTGGAAGTCGGGGGTCGCGTCGATGATCTGGCCGATCGTCTTCCCGGACACGGTCCACTCAGAGCTCTTCGGGAACCGGATCGCGGTGGCCGCGATGCACTCGGTCGAGATCTGTTTCAGCGTCGCCTTGCCGTTCGCGTTGAGCAACGGCTCGACCTTGGTGTCGACGTCGGGGTAGCGCGCCAGCACGCCGTTGAGCGCGTAGCCGATGATGCCGCCGAGCCGGCCGCCGTCGAGGTGGTCGAGCAGCGCGCGCAGGTCGGTCGGGGCGCCGCCGGCGTAGATGCCGACCAGCGGCAGGTCGGGTGCATAGCTCGTGGCCAGTTCGGCCGCCGCCGCCGCAGCGGCGCCGCCCTGCGAGTACCCGGCGATGCCGATCTTGGTGCCCGACGCGACCTGGGGGAGCTTGAGCACCGCCCGGCCGGCGTCGAGGACGGCGTTGGCCTGGTCGACCCGCACGGCGAAGGTGTGGGTGCCGGGCGTGCCGCCGCCGATGTAGTCCGACGACACGACGCCGTATCCCTTGGCGAGCATGTTGTAGGTGGCGAGCCGTTCGATCTCCGCACGCGGGCCGCCCGGCCCGAGGAACTCGACACCCGACTGCAGCATCTTCGACGCGGCGCAGGAATCGCCCTGTCCGTGCAGTCCGCCTGCGTAGTCGATGATCGGCCGCGGTCCGGGACCGGGCCACGCGCGCGTGGGTTCGAGGTAGTAGCCGGAGACCGCCACGGGCTGCCCGTTCGCGTCGGTGCTGCGGTAGAGCAGCCGGGTGCCCCGGGCGGGGACCTTGCCCCAGACGGTGGGCACGGTGATCGCGACGGGGAAGTTCTCGGTGCGGATCAGATCGCCCGGCGACCCCGCGGGCAGCGGGTTCGGGGGCTGGTAGAACGCCTCGCTCACACCGGCGGCAGGGATGGCGGCTCCGGGGGCGGCTTGGGCGACCCCGCCCCCGACCGTCCCCAGCGTCGCGGCTGTCATCGTCACAACCGCGATGCGCAGCAGTTGGGTCAGGTCACCACGTAAGTCGGCCATTCGTACCACCCCCGATAATCGTTGTCGCCGTGCGTCACTCACGCACACGGGACATGCGTTGCGCAGTGATCATAGGACACGGCGACGATCGGTGGGTGGGGTTGGTCTCAGCCCATCCAGCCGCGCTGCATGGTCCACGCCGGCCCGGCGTCCGGGGCGTCGTCGCGGATCACGCTCGCCTGGATCAGCCCGTACGGCCGGTCGTCGGCGTTGAACACCTCGTTGGGATTGTCCAGACCGAACGGTGACAGGTCGTAGACGAAGTGGTGCTTGTTCGGGGCGGACAGGCGGATCTCGGCGATCTCGCCGTAGGCCTCGAGCACGGCCGAGCCGATCGCGTATAGGGTCTGCTGCAGAGCGAGTGACTGCAGTGTCGCGAACTCTTTGACGATGATGGCCTTGACGCCGGTGTACACGGCATCCCAGTCGATGTCGGTGGTGGTGAAGCGCCACTTGGCCACCAGTGAGGTCGCCATGACGCGGTCGGTGGTCGGCTGCAGGATCGTGTACTCGTCGACCGGGAAGCCGTGGAACTCCGAGCCGGTCGACTTGAGGATGGTGAACTCCTTGAGACCGCAGACGACCCATGTCCGCTGATCGTCGCCGACACCCTCGACCGAGATGTCGGCGGTGCGGACCTCCTGGCCCTTGCGCACCCACGTGTGGTCGTGCTCGGCGCCGTCGACAACGGCACGCTCCCAGGCGTATTCCTCGATCTCGATGCGGGCGCCGTGCACGGGCTCGTAGCCGTCGACGAAGTGGTACGCGAGATCGAGACCGTACTGCTCGATGGTCGCGATCCCCTTCTCCTTGGCGTACGCGTACGCCGTCTGCTTCTGGGTGTCGGTCGGCAGCACGTTGCCCTGGTCGCCGGAGGTGTGGGCCGCGGCGAAGTCGCCGCGCAGCGCGGTCCCGACGTTGATGTCCTTGATCTCGTGCCGGGGTGAGTCGCGGTAGATCCGTACGACGCGGTTCTCCGCCTTGCCGTACTGGTTCTCGCCGAGGGTGATCCCCATGAGCGGCCTTCCTCTCGTGTTCGGTCAGCTACCGCGGTAGGTGGAATAGGCGAACGGGCTCAACAGGACCGGGACGTGGTGGTGTCGGGTCGGGTCGGTGATGGCGAAGCAGATGGTGATCTCCGGGTAGAACCCCTCGACGTCGTGCTCGGCGAACCACGCGCCGGTGTCGAAACGGATCCGGTAGGTCCCCGCGCCCAGTTCGCCCGCGACGTCGGCGATCCGTCCGTCGGAATCGGTTGCGCCGGAGGCGATCGGCATGCCGTCGATGTCGGCGAGCAGGACCGCGATCCCGTGCGCGGGGGTGCCGTGCACCGCGTCGAGCACATGCGTGCTCAGGTGGCTCATCGAGCTCGACTCATCCCGGCTCCTCCGTCTGCCTGTGACCATCCGGTGCGAGATCATCGTAGTACTGCGCCGCCGGGCCGAGCATGCGCTCGAGTCGGCTGCGGTTGATCTTGCCCAGTTCCATTCGCAGGACGCGTCGTTCGGTGGCGGCGTCGTTGTCGAGCCGCTCCTTGAGGATGTCGAGCAGGACCTCGGCGGGGCGGCCGTTGGCGAAGACAAGGTAGACGTGCCCGAACTTGTCCTCGTACTCGGCGTTGTACTTCGCCAGCTCGGCCAGGACGAGCTCGTCGGCCCCGCTGACCCCGGACTGTTCCCGGGTCGAGGCCGCACTCGACGACCGTTCGCCGATCCGCGGGTGCCCGTCGAGCGCTTCGTCCAGATCGGCCTCGGTGAGCTCGGCGAGGATGAGATCGGCGCGGTCGTAGAGACTCTCGGCGTCGGGGAAGGGGCGCGCCGCCGCCACCCGTACCGCCCAGATCCGCGACGAGCAGCACTCGAACAGCGAGTGCACGGCCTGGCGTTCGGTCAGTTCGTTGAAGCTGTCGATCCCGCGCCAGTTCGGACGGCGCATCCTCAGCGGACCAGTTCGTCGAATCGGCTGAACCGCGCGGTGGCGATGGGATTGGCGTCGGCGACGAGATCGTCGAAGCGGCGGTTGGCGATCTTCGCGATCTCGATGAGGGCGAACGCCCGCTCACTGGTCGGTGAGTTGTCCATCCGACTCCATCCGTTGCGCAGGACCCGCTCGTACCGCTCGGCCTCACGGGCGAAAATCACGAGCGGGAACCCGAAGTGTTCACGATAGGCCGACGCCAGCGACACCACGTTGGCGTGCTCGTCCTCCTCGAGATGCGACAGCCCCGTGTGGTCGACGGCCATCGGGTCTCCCGTCTCGTCCTCGGCCCCCAGGTCGGGGAAGGAGTTGATCAGTTCCAGTTGCTCGGGATCACTGCCGGTGAGCATGGCCTCCTGGAACGACGCCCGCAGGTCGTGCGCGGTCTCGAACGGGCGCTGCTCGTAGGCCCGGTCGACGACCCACTGTGCACCCTGGACCAGGCCGCCGAAGGTTTCCCGGAACGTGTCGATGCTCATCTCGTTGACCTCGGCGAGCCGGATCGATCCGCGTCCGGCCACGGCGGGTCCGCGGCTGCCGGTGTGGAAGAACAGCAGGTTGAGCAGGATCGCGGTGATGGCGCCCATCGTGATGCCGGTGCTGAACGGGATCTGCAGGAGTCCCGGGACCGCCTCGTCGACGCCGGGCAGGGCGGGCACGTTCACCACCTGCCCGTTCTCCAGCACCGTCGCCGGAGCGGCCGCCTGCGAGAACTGCACGTAGAGGCCCATGGCGAGGGAGGTGCTCGCGATGATGAGGTTGCGATGGTCGGTGAAGTCGACGGTGGTCAGCGTCTGGATTCCGACGATGGCCACGGTCGCGAACATGATCAGCGCGGCGCCGCCGAGCACCGGCGACGGGATGGACTCGACGATCTTCGCGGTCTTGGGCAGCAGACCGAGCACGATCATGATGCCGCCTGCCGCGGCGACGACCCACCGACTCTTGACGCCGGTGAGTCGGACGAGGCCCACGTTCTCGGAGAACGCCGTGTACGGGAACGAGTTGAAGACGCCGCCGATGATGGTGGCGAGTCCGTCGGCGCGCACCGTCGCGGCGATGTCTTCCTTCTTGATGCGCTTGCCCACGATCTCGCCGGTGGCGAACACCGAACCGGTCGACTCGACCGCGACCACGAGCAGCACCACGATCAGCGAGACGATGGCGATCACGTCGAAGCGGGGCCAGCCGAACGCGAAGGGGTTGGTGAAACCGACCCAGCTCGCCTCGCCGACCTTGTCGAAGTTCGTGTCGCCGACGATCCACGCGACGATCGTGCCCACGCTCAGGCCGAGGAGGATCGAGATCGTGGCCCAGAACCCGCGGAAGAAGCGCTGCATCAACACGATCAGCACGATGGTCCCGATGGCGTAGAGCAGCCACCGACCGTTGCCGGGATCGGGATTGTGCGACGCCGGGTCGCGGGTGGCGTCGCCGGCACCGACCGGCAGCAGGCAGATGCCGATGATGGTGATCAGCGTGCCGGTCACCACCGCGGGGAAGAAGCGGATGAGTCGCGCGAAGAACGGGGCGATGAGGAACGTGAAGATGCCCGCGGCGATGACCGCGCCGTAGACGGTCAGCAGCCCGACGCGACCACCGCCGTTGTCGTTGGCGATCTTGATGACCGGCGCCAGCGTCGCGAAGGTGATGCCCTGCAGCAGCGGCAGCCGCACGCCGATCTTCCAGATGCCGACCGACTGCAGCAGCGACGCGATGCCGCAGGTGAACAGGTCCGCGGTGATGAGCATCGTCAGCGCCTCGGAGTCGAGGTCGATGGCGTTCGCGATCAGCAGCGGCACGAGGACCGCGCCCGCGTAGAACGCGATGACGTGTTGCAGACCGAGGGTGAGCAGCTTGCCCGTCGGGGGTACCTGGTCGACCGGGTGAACCTTGCCCGTCTTTCGCGTTCCCAGGTTCTTCAATGCCGCGGGCGTGTTCATGCGGCCCCTCCGTTCGATCGGTGACTTCCCCTTGGGAAAGAGGATGAACCGGATGTGCACCGACCGCGACCTGGGCAGCAAGATATATCGGGTGGACCATCAGGCCGTGTTAACCGGTGACGAGCGGCTCCCGCACGGGCGGCCGAGGCCGGACGGATCGGAGTCGGAGTCGGTGCCGACGACACCGTCGGAGGGGCCGCACGACGCCGGGAAGGTCGTCGGGGTGGTGCTCGCCGCGGGGGCAGGTACCCGCTACGGGATGCCGAAAGTGCTTGCCGAACAGGGAGAGTGGCTGCGATCCGCGGTCACCGCGCTGGCCGACGGCGGCTGTGACGAGGTCGTCGTCACGTTGGGTGCCGCCGTCGTCGACGTCCCCGCTCCCGCGCGGGCGCTGGTCGTGCCGGGCTGGGCTGACGGGCTCTCGGAGTCGGTGCGGTCGGGGCTGATCGAGGCGAGGCGGGCCGGTTGTACCGGTGTGGCGTTACTTGTTGTTGACGTGCCCGATACGAACGCCGCCGTCGTGCGTCGCGTCCTCGAGGTCGCGGGAGCCCGCCGGTCGGTCCTGGTGCGTGCGGTGTTCGGCGGCCGCCCGGGGCATCCGGTGTATCTCGGTGCCGACCATCTCGCCGGGGTGCTCACGACGATCGCCGGGGACCGGGGCGCCGGGGCCTACACAGATCAACGGCCGGACGTCGTCAGCGTCGAATGCAGTGATCTGGCCTCGGGTCGTGACCGGGGTAGACGATGACGGCCGGAGGCCAGATCGGGGTCGAGTGCGGTGATCTGACGTCCGGCCGTGACCGGGACTTCATCTAGGGCGGGTGGTCAGCTCCGCTGGCAGCCGACCACGGGGGCCTTGCCCTCGAAGCGGGCCTGCAGCCAGTCGAAGGCCTTCTCGAAACCGGTGATGCCGCCGGCGATGTGACCGATCGGCGAGGCGCCGATGAGTCGGACCGGGAACGGGTACTCGCCGAACTGCACGGACTCGGGCTTGAGTGCGCACCACTTGGAGTACAGCTCGCGCGTCTGGGTCGGGGGCACGGTCGGGTCGTCGGGGTTGGCCGAGAGGAAGACCGGCACCTCGGGCTTGATGCCGCCGACGTTCTGTTCGTCGACGAACTTCGCCAGATCCGGGCGCTCGGCGAGAACCTGGTTGTAGCTCTTGCCCGACTTCGTCCACGTCTTGGTCTGCGGACGCCCTCGGAACGATGTGGCGACGATGCATTCCCGCGCGACACCGGCGTTGACCGACTTGCCGGTCGCGTTGAGCAACGGGTCGAAGCCCGCCTTGAACTCCGGGTAGCGCTCCTCGAGACCGTTGACCGCGTACGCGAGTGCGGCGCTGAGACGGTTGCCGTCGAGGTAGGCCATCAACTTGCGGAGGTCGGTCGGGGTGCCACCGGCGTAGACGCCGACGAGCGGCAGGTCCGGGGCGTAGGTCGAGGCGACCTCGGCCGCGGCCGCCGCGGCGCCGCCGCCCTCGGAGTAGCCGGCGATGGCGACCTTGGCCTTGGGATCGACGACGTCGGTCATCTGGCGGACGGCGCGGGCCGAGTCGAGCACGGCGTGTGCCATGTCGAGGCGGACGCCGAAGGTGTGCAGGCCGGGCGTGCCCAGGCCGACGAAGTCGGTGCTGACCACGGTGTAGCCCTTGGCCAGCAGGTTGAAGGTGATGACCGACTCGATCTCGGCCATCGGTCCACCGGGGGTGATGGTCGCGCCGGACTGGAGCAGTCGCGACGGGGCGCACTGGTCACCCTGTCCGTGTGCGCCGGGCGCGTAGGCGACGACGGGCCGGGGGCCCGGACCGTTCCACGGCTTGGGCGACTGCAGCACGTAGCCGGAGACGGCGATCGGGGCACCGTTGGCGTCCACCGACCGGTAGAGGATGCGAGCGGCCTTCGCCGGGATCCGACCGTTGCCGCTGGGTGCGCCGATGATGGTGCGGAAATTCTGGACCCGGATCAGGTCGCCGGGGTTGCCGGCCGGAAGCGGGCTCGGCGGGGTGTAGAAACTGACGTCGGCGGGTGACTGCGTCGCCGTGCTCACCTCGGGAGCGGCGTTCGCGACCGCGGTGGTGCCGGTCGCGACCACCGCAGCGATCGCTGCCCCCGCACCGATGACACGCAGCGTGGACTTCAACATCGTTCTCATGCTGGTTCGTTCCCCATCTTTTCCCCCGGACAACCGGCACCTGTGCCGACAACTCGTCGAGCCTATGACACCGCTCACGTACGCGCGAAGTCCAGCGGCCCCTTTGTGTCGACTCACAAGCAAGCGGGCGGATCGTGCACCGGTTGACGGTCGTCCCGCCGGCGACGATGTCCGAACCCGTTGGATTCGTCGGTTCTCGTCGGCCGGATTGCCCGTTCGCACCCGCTTCCGCAATGTTGTGGTCATAAAACGGACCAACTGGATTTAATCGCAGATAAATACCCTCAATCCCTCGTGCGTTTGTACGGAATGTTCAATGCACACCCCGACTCTGTTCGATCGGCGATTCGTCGATCCTGTTCCGTGGGAGCAAAACAGGGCCACAACCGGTTTCGGTCGGGTGATCGAAATCGGCGCCCCTCGGAGAGTTTCTCTGTCAGCGAAAATATTTCCAGTTTTCGACGCGCACTTCGACTTCAAAGGTGATTAAATTGCGACCCTGTGGGGGCCACAGACGGAGAAACTCTTGCGCTACCGACACCCACGCATTCCGCGTATTTCATTGACCCAAGTCGCGGTCGGTTCGATTGCCTTCTCGATGTTCATCGCTTTCGCGGCCGGCGCCATGCTGCCGACCGAGCGACCGGCGTACGACATCGTGAACGCAGCGTCGATCAGCAATTCGCCCACGACCGTCGGAATCTCCGACAACGACCTGTACCTGACCGCGGGTGATCCCGCGTCGGTGAAGAAGCATCTCGACGAGCTGCAGGCGCTCGGCGTCACCAACATCCGCATCGCCATCCCGTGGGCCGCGGTCGAGGCGTCGAACGGGACGTTCGACTGGACGCTCATCGACAACATGGTGCAGGCGGCCGACGCCAGGGGGATGGGGATCCTCGGCGTGGTCAACACGACACCCACCTGGGCCCGCGGCCAGTACACGAATCTGTATGCGCCGCCGGACAACCCCGCGACGTACGCCAACTTCATGACGGCCCTGGCCACGCGCTACACCGGCAAGATCGGCGCCTACGAGGTCTGGAACGAGCCCAACGCCGCGTTCGCGTACAGCACCCCGAACGGTCCCGACCCGGCCGGCTACACCGCGCTGCTCAAGGCCGCCTACACCGCGATCAAGGCGGCCGACCCCAACGCGACCGTCATCGGTGGCGTCCTCGGCTCGACGATCAGTTTCGGTAATTACGCACTCAACCCGATCGATTTCGTCACGCAGATGTACGCGTCGGGCGCCAAGGGCTACTTCGACGCCCTGTCGTTCCACCCGTACCAGAATTCGATTCCGTTCTCGACGGGTCTGGACGCGCACCCGGATTCGCCGCTGAACCAGCTCAACGCGATCTACGCACTGATGCAGGCCAACGGTGACGGCACCAAGACCATCTGGAGTTCGGAATACGGTCTGCCGACCGGTCTCGTCGGTGAACAGCAGCAGGCCGACTACCTCAGCGATTTCCTGAACAAGTGGAGCAGCCTCCCGTACGCGGGCCCGAATTTCATCTACACGACCGTCGACCGGAATTCGTCGGACACCACCGACCCGGAGAGCACTTTCGGTCTGTTCCGTGACAACTGGGTCGCGAAACTCGCGGCCACGGTGGTCAAGAACTGGATTGCCGCGCATCCCGGCACGACGACGCCGACCACGCCGACGACTCCCACGACGCCGGTGCTCAGCCCGGCCGAGCAGGCGGCGGCAGCCTGGGCCGCAGCCCTGAACGCGGCCATCGCGCAGTACTTCGCGAACCTGGCGGCCGCTCTGGCCGCGGCACTGTCCGGTAACGCGGCACCCGCGGCACCGGTCGCGGCGACGTCGAACGCCACCGCGACGCAGGCAGCAGCCACAACGACCGCAGTGGCACCGACCACGACGGTCCCGACGACGGCAGCCTCGACGACGGCGGCACCGACCACGGCCGCGGCGACCACCGCGACCACGTCGGCTCCGACGACCACGGCCACCCCGACGACCACCGCGGCACCGGTCACCACGACGGCTCCGACCACGGCGGCGAAGACGACGGCCCCGGTCACCCCGACCGGGTCGGCCACGACGACCACGACGAGTCCCGTCACGACCACACCGGCGACGACGAGTCCGACGACGACGGCCACGACCACGCCGAAGACGACCGCCCCGAAGACGACGTCAACGGCGACAACGTCAACGGCGACGAAGGCCCCGGCCACGTCGACCGCGACGAAGACGACCGCTCCCGCCGCCGCACCGACGAAGACGACCGCAACGGTCGGCTGAGCCGCCGGTCGACACCAGGCGAGACAAGAGACCCGCCCCGGGAGATCCCCGGGGCGGGTCTTGTCGTCGTGGTGTGGCCGATCATGCTCGTGCCGGTGTCGGCGCGCGTGACGTCCTAGGCGGTGACCTGACCCTTCAGGCCCTCGGTCGCCATCTCGATGATGGTCTTCTTGCCCTTCTTGAGAAGAAATCCCGGGACGGGGATCTTCGGGTCGAGGCTCATCTCGAAGTCCACGTGGGTGCCGTCCGCGGTCTCGGTGAGCCGGTACTCCGCGTGCTGCGCCTTCTGCTGCGTGCTCTCGACCAGGTCCCACGTGACGCCGGTGTCGTTCCAGTCGTAGGTGAGCACCTGCTCGTCGGCGATGCCCATCAACGATGCGGACATGCGTGCCTTGGTGGGACGTCCGTTGTCGTCGCGCTCGAGGACCTCGACCTCCTTGTGGATCGGGGACCACGACGGGTAGTTCTCGAGATCCGCGATCGCGTCCAGGATGTCCGCGATCGGTGCCGCGATGTCGATGCTGCTGCTTCCACTGACTGCCATGTGGTCACGATAACGTGACAACGGTCATGGGTAGATAGAGATCGCGAAATCGGGGTCCTGTGGTCGTCGGACTCAGCCGGCGTGCGCGGCCGGCTCGACGATCTCCGAGTAGTGCGACGCATCGCCGCTGATGACGCGGCTGTGGTTGCCGTGGACGTCGACGGGGACGTCACCGGCCAGCGTGATCCGGCTCAGGCGACGGTACTGGTCGTCGTAGTCGGCGACGGCGTAGTGCTGGGTCGCGCGGTTGTCCCAGATCGCGAGATCGCCCTCGGCCCAGTCCCAGCGGATCGTGTTCTCCAGACGAATGATCCGCTCCTGGAACAGTTCGAAGAGTTTCGCCGACTCCCGGCTGCCGAGACCGACGAATCCCTTGACGAAGTGGCCGAGCAGCAGGGCACGCTCGCCGGTCTCCGGGTGCACGCGCACCAGCGGGTGCTCGGTCTCGAAGTACTGCGAGCGGAACTCCGCGCGGTAGTCGGCGACCTTGTCCGACACCGCGCGCGACGTCTCCTCGTGGTTGGCGGCGTAGTCGTAGACGTTGGTGTGGGTGGCCCACAGGGTCTCGGCCAGCACCTTCAACGGCTCCGGGAGTGCCTCGTAGGCGGCCACCGTCGACGCCCAGACCGTGGTCCCGCCGTACGCCGGTAGCGTCACCGCCCGCAGTACCGACGCTTTGGGCACCCGATCGACGAAGGTGACGTCGGTGTGCCAACTGTTGGCCTTGCCGTTCTCGGAATCGATGGGCAACACCGTGTCCCCGCGCGAGGTCACGGTGGGGTGTGCGATCGTCAACCCTCCCAACAACTTCGCGAAGGCCTGCTGCGACGTGTCGTCGAGGTGCTGCTGATCACGGAAGAAGATCACCTTGTGCTCGAGCAGCGCGGAGTTGATGTCGGCGACGGTTCGTGGGTCCAGGTCGCCCGACAGGGCGATCCCGTCGATCCGGGCGCCGATGCGTCCGCCGAGCTTGGTCACCGTCAATTCTGTGGTCACAACAATCCCTTTCGCGATCTCGAATCATCGCCACGACGTCGCGATGGTCTGGGGAAGTCAACAGCGGTAGGTCGTCGGCGACAACACTTTTGCCCCCGGCGCGCAGAAAGGTTGTTCCGCCAACGGGTGTCGGGCGATCTTGTTGGTCAACTGTGACCGACGAACGGAGATCGACGTGAGAACACCCCGGGTACTCATCGCGGCCGTGGCCGTGCTGATGACGGCAGTGGGTGTGACCGCCTGCACCGGCGACGCCGCTGTCGACAAGAACGGCGTGACGACCCTGCGCTATCAGGGATGGCCAGGGCAGGTCACCCTCCCAGAGGTGGCCGAGCATCTCGGGTTCTTCAACGGGAAGATCAAGCTGGACTGGGTGGGCAACACCATCAGCGGTCCGCAGGACATCCAGTCCGCGGCCACCGGACAGACCGATTTCGGCGGCGCGTTCGCCGGCGCCGTGGCCAAGCTGATCACCTCGGGTGCACCGATCACCTCGGTGATCAACTACTACGGCACCGACCAGCAGACCATCGCCGGCTTCTACGTCCGCGACGACAGTCCCATCACGAAGCCGACCGACCTGGTGGGCAAGAAGATCGGTGTCAACACCCTGGGCGGCCAACTTGAGGCCGACATCCACGATCAGCTCAAGAAGGACGGGCTGAGCCAGGAGCAGATCAAAACCGTTCAGCTCGTGGCCCTCCCGGCGCCGAACACCGAGGATGCGCTGCGCAAGGGCCAGATCGACGCCGCGGGCCTGTCGGGACAGTTCCAGCAGCGCGCGGTGATCAACGGTGGACTGCGGGCGGTGTTCACCGACCTGTCGCTCTACGGGCCGTTCAACGGCGGACCGTACGTCTTCCGCAACGACCTCATCAAGAAGAACCCCGACGGCGTGCGGGCCTTCACCGCGGGCGTGGCCAAGGCCATCGAATGGGAACGCACCACCCCGCGGGAGAAGGTGCTGGCCACGTTCACCGACATCGTCACCCAGCGCAAGCGACCCAACGACGACACCTCCAGCCTCAAATACTGGCTGAGCGTGGGGGTCCCGTCGAAGGGTGGTCTGCTCTCCGACTCCGACTTCACCCGGTGGCAGAGCTGGCTGCAGGACACCGGTTCAGTCAAGGGTGACCTCGACGCGTCGAAGTTCTACACCAACGAGTTCAACCCGTACGCCGACAAGGGCGCTGAATCCGACGCGAAGGCCGGGTGATCAAGCCATGACCGGAACACCGGACGTGCAACCGAAGATCTCGCTGCGCGGGGTCACCAAGAGCTTTCCCGACCGCGAGGGCGGCGGTGCGTTCACGGCGCTGCACGACATCGACATCGACGTCGCATCAGGCGAGTTCGTGACCATCGTCGGACCCAGCGGGTGCGGCAAGACCACCCTGCTCGACCTCGTCGGTGGTCTCACCGAACCGACGTCGGGCGAGCTGCGTATCGACGGGCGGCCGATCACCGGGCCGGGTCTCGACCGAGGGATCGTCTTCCAGCAGTACGCGCTGTTCCCGTGGCGGACCGCGCAGGGCAACGTCGAGTTCGGGCTCGAGGCAAAGGGCGTCGGTCGCCGTGAGCGCGCTCGCCGAGCCCGCGAGGTGCTGTCGTTGGTCGGACTCGAGGCGTTCGCCGACCGCTACCCCCACGAACTGTCCGGTGGCATGAAGCAGCGCGTCGCGATCGCCCGGAGCCTCGCCTACGAGCCCGAGGTGTTGCTGATGGACGAGCCCTTCGCCGCACTCGACGCCCAGACACGTGAGCAGCTGCAGGTGGAGCTGCGGTCGATCGGGCAGCGGCTGTCCACGACGGTCCTGTTCATCACGCACGGCATCGAGGAGGCGATCTTCCTCGGTCAGCGGGTGCTGATCATGACGTCGCGACCGGGGCAGATCAAGGAATCGGTCGCGGTCGACCTCGGCGAGGTGGACACGACCACCGACGTCCGGTCGTCGCCGGAGTTCGTCGCCCACCGCCATCGCATCTGGGAATCGCTGCACGACGAGGTCCTGCGCTCCACCGTTCTCGCCGGCGGCCCGACCGGGACGGAGGCCACCCGATGACGCTCACCTCGCCGACCCGCACCATCACCGCATCCGCGCCGATCACCGAGGCGACCCCGGTCGTGCCGAAGCGCCGCCGACGACCGCTCGTTGCGGTGGGAACGGCCGCCAAGCGTTCGATCGCCATCGTGGCCTTCCTGTTGCTGTGGGAGTACGCCCCGAGACTCGGCTGGGTCGATCCGACGTTCCTGTCGCCGTTCAGCGAGGTGATCAAGGCGTGGTGGGGACTCGCCACGTCCGGCGAGCTGTGGACCAATGTGCAGGCGAGTCTGACGCGTTCGCTGTCGGGCTTCGCGATCGCCATCGTCGTCGCGGTGCCCGTGGGTCTGCTCATCGCCTGGTATCGACACGTCGAGGAGGTGTTCAGCCCGCTCTTCGCGATCTTCCTCAACACCGCTGCCGTGGCGCTGCTGCCGGTGTTCACCCTCGTCCTCGGAATCGGCGAGACATCGAAGATCGCGATCATCGCCTACGCCGGCTTCTGGCCGGTGCTCTACAACACCATCGGCGGCGCCAAGAACGTCGATCCGCTGCTGATCCGGTCGGCGCGCTCGTTCGACATCGGCAGCCTGGCGCTGTTCCGGAAGGTGATCCTGCCTGCGGCGCTGCCGACGATCTTCACCGGCATACGTCTGGCCGGGGCCGCGTCCATCCTCGTGCTGATCACCACCGAGTTCGTCGGGGCGAAGGCCGGTCTCGGCTACCTGATCAGCAGCTCGCAGTTCAACTTCCAGATCCCGCAGATGTACGCGGGCATCCTCACCGTCGCGACCATCGGCGTTGCGTTCAACTACCTGCTGGTGGCCATCGAGCGGCGCTTCTC
This sequence comes from Williamsia maris, assembly GCF_024171815.1. Lineage (GTDB taxonomy): Bacteria > Actinomycetota > Actinomycetes > Mycobacteriales > Mycobacteriaceae > Williamsia_A > Williamsia_A maris. The sequence continues at coordinate 1,025,560 of NZ_JAMTCJ010000002.1, forward strand.
GCGCTGGCGGCCCGCCAACTGAAAGGCGTTCCATGACTGCGCAACCCACCCGCCAGATGCACCTCAACGCGTTCCTGATGGGCGTCGGGCACCACGAGGCGGCGTGGCGGCACCCGTCGACCGACGAACGCCGTCTCCTCGACGTCCGGCACTATCAGGAGCTCGCCCGGATCGCCGAGCGCGGCAAACTCGACTCGATCTTCTTCGCCGACAACGTCGCGGTCGGTCCGCGCGTGCAGCGCCATGCGCTCGCGACGTTCGAGCCGGTCACCCTGCTCTCGGCGATCGCGGTGGTCACCGAGAGGATCGGGCTGATCTCGACCGCGTCGACGTCGTACAACGAGCCCTACAACCTCGCGCGGGAGTTCGCCTCGCTGGACCACATCAGCAACGGGCGGGCGGGATGGAACATCGTCACCTCCGGCACCGAGGCCGAGGCGCGCAACTTCGGGCACGAGTCGATCCCCGAGCACGCCCGCCGATACGAGCGGGCCGGTGAGTTCCTCGATGTGGTGACCGCGCTCTGGGACAGCTGGGAGTCCGATGCGCTCGTGCTCGACCCGGCCGAGGGTGTGTTCGCCGACCCGGCTCGCGTGCACGACATCGACCATGTGGGGGAACGCTTTCGGGTCCACGGTCCGCTGAACACGCCGCGCGGACCGCAGGGCAGGCCGCTTCTCGTCCAGGCGGGGTCGTCGGAGAGCGGCAAGGAGTTCGCCGCCGCGCACGCCGAGGCCGTCTTCACCGCGCAGCGGTCGATCGAGGAGGCGGTGCAGTTCTACTGGGACCTCAAGGGTCGGCTGGAACGGCACGGTCGCACACCCGATCAGGTGGCGGTGTTGCCGGGTGTGGTGCCCTATCTCGCCGAGACCGAGAGTGCCGCAATCGCGTTGGAGCGGGAGTTCACCGATCTCATCTCGGCGGATCACGCGCTCGGGCAGCTGTCGCGGATGGTCGGCATCGACCTGACCGGGCACCCCCTCGACGAGCCGCTCCCGCCGCTGCCCGACGAGTCCGAGATCGAGGGCGCCAAGAGCAGGTTCACCCTCGTCAAGAGTCTGGCGCAGGGGGAGGAGCTGACGGTCCGCGAGCTGATCGGCAAGCTCGGCGGTGGTCGCGGGCACCGCTCGTTCGCCGGCACGCCCGAGCAGCTGGCCGACAACCTCGAGCAGTGGTTTCTCGCGGGGGCCGCGGACGGTTTCAACATCATGCCGCCGTCACTGCCGGGTGGGCTCGACCTGTTCGTCGACCACGTCGTGCCGATCCTGCAGGACCGCGGACTGTTCCGTCGCGAGTACACCGCGGACACGTTGCGCGGCCACTACGGACTCGACCCGGTGCCGACGCGTCACCGGACGGAGGCGCTGACGCGGTAGGTGTTCAGCGGAGCCCTCGGCACGATTAACACGACTGTCATCGAATCGAGCGCTCCATCGCACCTCGGAGGCTCTACCTTCCGATCAGATGGTCGCGTTGTCTGATGTCGGAGGGAGCCACCGTGCCCGAAGGTCATGAAGTACCGGAGTTGAGTGCCGACGAGAAGCAACTCGCCGAGCTGGGGTATTCGCAGGAGTTGCAACGTTCCTGGTCGGGGTTCAGCAACTTCGCGATCTCGTTCTCGATCATCTCGATCCTGGCCGGCTGCTTCACCTCGTTCGGCCTCGGTTGGAACAACGGGGGACCGGCCGCGATCGCGTGGGGTTGGCCGATCGTCTCGCTGTTCATCCTGGTCATCGGGCTGTGCATGTCCGAGTTGGTCTCGGCGTATCCGACGTCGGGCGGGATCTACTGGTGGGCAAGCAAACTCGGTGGCGCCAAGGCTGGCTACTACACCGGGTGGCTGAACCTCATCGGCCTGATCGCCATCGTCGCGTCGGTCGCCTACGGGTGCGCGACGTTCCTCGACCTCACGCTCGGGACGTTCAGCCAGAGTTGGCTCGACGGCTACAGCCTGACGCGGGTGTTCATCATCTTCGTGATCATCCTGGTCGTCGCCGCGGTGGTGAACATCTTCTCGTCGAACCTGCTGGCCATCATCAACAACATCTCGGTGTGGTGGCACGTCTTCGGTGCAGCCGCGGTCATTCTCATCCTCGCGATCGTCCCGTCGCATCACGCGAGCCTGTCCGACGTGTTCGCCAAGACCGTCAACAACAGCGGGATCTTCTCCGGCGCGACGTCGGGCGTGGGATGGCTGTTCTTCGTGTTGCCGATCTCGGCCATCCTGACGCAGTACACGATCACCGGGTACGACGCGTCCGCTCACCTGTCGGAGGAGACCCACAGTGCTGCCGACGGTGCGGCCAAGGGGATCTGGCGGTCGATCTTCTACTCCGCGATCGGCGGCTGGATCCTGTTGCTGGCCTTCCTGTTCGCCGTCCAGGACTCCGACGGGGTGTCGAAGGGCGGTGGCGCGGTGTCGGTCATCTTCGCCCAGGCAATGAGCTCGGGGTGGGTGGGCACGGTGTTGCTGATCTCGACGGCCGGCCAGTTCTTCTGTGCGATGGCGTGCATGACGAGCTCGTCGCGGATGCTCTACGCGTTCAGTCGGGACCGTGCGGTGCCCGGCCACCGGCTGTGGTCGTCGCTGAACGCGAAGAAGGTGCCTGCCAACGGGGTGCTGCTCTCGGCGGTGATCGCCGCGATCATCACGTTGCCCGCCCTGGTGAAGGTGGACATCAACGGTGCACCGGTGCCGGTCGCGTTCTTCGCGGTCGTGTCGATCGGCGTCGTCGGGCTGTATCTCGCCTTCGCCGTGCCGATCTACTACCGATGGAAGGCCGGCGACGTCTTCGCGGTCGGGTCGTGGAACCTGCGAGGGCACCACAGGTGGTTGGCGCCGGTCGCGCTCGTCGAGATCATCATCACCTCGATCATCGCGCTGTTCCCCACGTCGCTGGGCGGCATGCCCTGGGACCCGAGCTTCGAATGGAAGTTCGTCAACTACACGCCGCTACTCGTCGGTGGCGTGCTGATCCTGCTGTGGGTCTACTGGCATCTGTCCGTCAAGAAGTGGTTCACCGGTCCGATCCAGCAGGTCGGTACCCCGGAGAAGACCGTCGCCTGAGATGTGACGGACCCCGTGCCGCGTCGGCTCAGCGGTTACGCCACCACAACGTGCCGGACAGCACGGTCGCGAACGCGCACCACGCGGCGTAGGGGGTCAGTGCTGCAGCCGCGGGTGTCGAGATCGCCGATGACCGGCGCACCAGGTCGGCGCTGCTCACGGTGAGCGCACCGGCGACCACAGTGGCCTCCGCGAGCCGGTGCGCTCGGAAGAACACCCACGTCCACGACCCGTTGAGCACGAGGTTCGCGGCCAGCGCGGCCGTGAACGCGGTCGACTCGTCGGTCCGGTCGGCCGCGTCGAGGTCGTCGATCACGGTCGCCGAGCTGACGGCGATGTCGGCGTAGAGCGCGGTCCAGACGATCGGGAACGCGATGGGCGGCGGCTGGAATGCGGGCTTCGACAGAGTGCGGAACCACAGCGAGTTCGCGTCCTTGGACGCCAGGGCGCCGATGACCGAGGTGGCGGCAGTCGCCGCGGAGGTGAGGAGCAGGGAACGCACGGTGCGCCTTTCGTCGGGGATTCACCCCCAGGGTGCCAGCGTCCTGGTCGTGGGGGTCGCCGCAGATGGGTGATCACCGGCTCAGAAGAGCGTCGCGGGCACATCGGTCGCGGGTTGCAATCTCGTCAACGTGAAGCCGATCCCGGACAGCTCCGGATGCGGCAGGTCGGCGAGGAGCATCCGGGCCCGGTCCGACCACAGCTCGACGTCGGCAGACGGATCCGGGAACGACTGCCTCCGCACGAGGGGAGGTCCACCCGCGGTGGGCTTCAGGGTGAGGGTCATGCCGGTCCCGACGAGGCCTGCCCGGATGGCGCGACGGCACACCCGCGCGACCGAACCGGTCAGCACATCCGCGGGCAGGTGATCGGGCCGTCGAAAGCCGGCAATGGCCCCCTCGGAGGACAGGGTGGTGCGGGTCGCCACGGAACGCACCTCGGAGTCGTCGGTGCCGGTGCGGAACCCGCGCAGACGTTTGGCCATCCCGACGCCGCAGACCAGCTCGAGTTCGTCGTCGGACACGGTGTCGAGGTCGCCGAGGGTCACCGCGCCCAGTTGGGTCAGGCGCTCAAGCGTGCGACCGCCCACACCCCACGCCCTGTCGAGCCGCAGGGTCGCCCGGAGTATCTGTTCCTCAGCCGGTTCGATCATGCGGACACCGTCGGGCTTTGCCGACCGCGATGCCAGTTTCGCGATCAATTTCGTCCGACCTATTCCGATGCTGATCGGTAGCGAGAGCTCGCCGGCGGCCCGATGTCGGATGACCTCGGCGGCTTCCCGCGCGGCGGACCAGTCGGTGACCCCGACGTCGAGGAAGCCCTCCTCCATGGACCCGGGCTCCACCGCCAGCGCGCAGTCGGCGAACAGGTCGAACAACGCCTCGCTCGCCTCCTCGACCTCGGACCGCGGGACCTCGATCAGCACGAGGTCGGGGCACAGTCGGAGTGCCTCGGCGGCGAGCATCCCGCCGTGGACACCTCGGGAGCGCGCGACGTAATTGGCGCTGGCGACAAACACATACGCCGTGACGGCCACCGGGGTGTCGATCAGATCGGGCCGGCCGCGCAGCACCACCGACGCGAAGAACGCATCCGCATCGGCGTGCAGGACGAGGCGCTGGGACATCGCTCGACCGTAGCGATGGGGTCCGACGGAGTCGGGGTGCAGGCAGGGGGAGCGGAAGAGAGTGGAGCCGATGACGGGAATCGAACCCGCGTATTCAGCTTGGGAAGCTGATGTTCTGCCATTGAACTACATCGGCGCGCGATCGCAGTCGCGAAGGCAAGAGTAGCAAGGGCTCGCCGCGCGGTGGTGGGAGACTGGACCCATGAGGCCCGTGTCCGATCTGACCGCCCCCATGACCCCGTACGACGCGCTGTTGCGCGTCGCGTTCCTCATGGAGCGCGCCCGCGAGGGGTCTTATCGCGTCGAGGCCTTCCGTAAGGCCGCAGGCATCGTGGCCCAGATGGGACTCGACGAGACCCGCGCCCGGGTGGAGCGCCACGCGATCAGCGAGATCACCGGCATCGGCAAGTCCACCGCGGCGGTCATCAACGAGGCCGTTCGCGGGAAGGTGCCCGCCCGCCTGTTCACACTCCAGGAGGAGGTGGGTCCACTGGTCGTCGGCGGCGAGGACCTGTACGCCGCGGTGCGCGGTGATCTGCACGCGCATTCGAACTGGAGCGACGGTGGGGCGTCCATCGACGAGATGGTCGACGCCGCAGCCGCACTCGGACAGGAGTGGATGGCGCTGACCGACCACTCACCCCGCCTGCGGGTCGCGAACGGCTTGTCGGCCGAGCGTCTGGCCCATCAACTCGATGTCGTGGCCGACATCAACTCCGCACGCGACGACGGGTTCCGTCTCGTCTCCGGCATCGAGGTCGACATCCTCGACGACGGCAGCCTGGACCAGAGCGACGAGATGCTCGACCGTCTCGAGATCGTCACCGCCTCGGTGCATTCGAACCTGAAGATGGATCGCGGTCCGATGACGCGTCGGCTGGTGACGGCGGTCAGCGATCGACGTGTGAACGTCCTCGGCCACTGCACCGGCCGACTGGTGGCCGGCGGGCGCGGAGAACGCCCGCAGTCGAAGTTCGACCCCGAGGCGGTCTTCGCCGCGTGCGCCGAGAACAACACCGCCGTCGAGATCAACTCCCGACCCGAGCGGGTGGACCCGCCCGACGAGATGATCGAGTTGGCAAACGATCTCGGGTGTCTGTTCGCCATCGACTCCGACGCGCACGCGCCCGGCCAGCTCGACTTCAAGGCCTACGGTTGCGAGCGGGCGGAACGCCTGGGCATAGACCCCGAGCGCATCGTCACCACCTGGACGGTGGACGACATGCTCGAATGGGCTGCCGCGGGATAGGTCTTCGGCCGATTCATCCACAGTTGCCGGCCGCTCCACAGTTCCGGCAACGGATCTCGGCGATTGTCGTACCCCTGTTCTAGATTGGGGGCACTGGTTCGGACGGTCTCGGGGAGGGGGCGGTGATGACGGTTTCCGCGATGCCGATGCCTACGTCGCGCCCTGTGCTGGACCTCCTCACGACGCTCGACGAGACATGCGACGCGCTGAACTCGTCGGATCTGACGCGGATCGACGAATCCGAGCTCCGAACCCTTCTGCACGGTGTCGAGCGAGTCATCCACAAGGCCACGGTTGCCTCGCACGAGGTGATCTCCGAGTGCAATCAGCGGGGCTCGCAGCAACGGTGGGGATACAAGCGGCTGTCGCAGATGATCATCGGTGAGTTGAAACTCTCGGCCGGTGAGGCGGCCCGGCGGATTCGGGTGGCGGCGGCGACGGTGGGGCAGCGGTCGGTGACCGGGCAGCCCCTGGAGCCGCAGCAGTGGGATCTGTCGATGGCGCTGTTCGCCGGCGAGGTGTCCGAACACCGGGCTGATGAGGTCCTGAAGGTGGTGGACCGGATCCCGGTCGCGGTGAGCGACGCCGAACGCGCGAAGGCCGAGGCCAGGATGGCCGAGGCGTCCAGGGACCTCGCGCCGAGCCAGATCGAACAGGTCGGAGACCGGCTGCTGGCCTATCTCGATCCCGACGGCACGCTGACCGATGACGTCGATCGTGCGAAGCGTCGCGGGCTGTCGTTGTCGCGGCAGGATGCGTCGATGATGTCGAAGCTCAAGGGGGAGTTGGATCCGGCGACGCGGGCGATGTTCGACGTGTTGTTCGACGCCTGGGCGAAACCGGGGATGAACAATCCCGAGGACCCGGATTCACCGTCGGGCTCCTATTCCGATCCGGGCACCGACAGAGAACTCGCTGACGCCGCGGCGAAACGCGACACCCGCTCGGCGCCGCAGCGCCGACATGACGCGCTGTCGGCGATGGCGGCCTGGTTCATCGCCAACGGCAACCTCGGCTCCCATCGCGGGGCACCGGCCCAGGTCGTGGTGACCATGACCTACGAGCAGATCCTCGAGATGGCCGGCGTGGCGAGCACGATGTCGGGTGGCCTGATCCCGGTGGTGGACGCTCTCGAGTTGGCCAAGGCCAACAATCTGCTTCTCGCGATCCTCGATGCGCGGGGGCTACCGATGTTCCTCGGTCGCAGCAAGAGACTGGCGTCGGCCGCGCAGCGGATCGCGATGTGGATCAGCTCCCGCGGTTGTACTCATCCGGGCTGCTCGGTCCCGTTCAGCTGGACCGAGGCGCATCACGTCACCGACTGGTCCAAAGGCGGGCTGACGAACATCAACGAATTGACGCCGGCGTGTCCCGATCACCATTCGATGGTCGGCGACGGCCCCGAACGGTGGCAGACCGTCATCGTCGAGCACGGCCGCTACAAGGGACGCTGTGCCTGGATCCCACCGGCCTCGATCGACCCGGAACGACAACCGCGGATCAACCACGCCCACCACCCCGAGGAACTCCTCGAACAGGCGTGGGAACGAGCGCGCACCTCAGAACACCCCGATCGCAGCGATCCGTGGGGTTGATGAGGGCTGCGTTAACCTCGTCCCCATGCTGCTCTCCGACCGCGACATCCGCGCCGAACTCGCCAGTGGACGACTCGCGCTGGAACCGTACGATGCGGCGTTGGTGCAACCGTCGAGCGTGGACGTGCGTCTCGACAGCCTCTTCCGTGTCTTCAACAACACGCGCTACACGCACATCGACCCGGCGCAGCGCCAGGACGAACTGACCAGCCTCATCGAGCCGGCCGAGGGTGAACCCTTCGTGCTGCACCCGGGTGAGTTCGTGCTCGGCTCGACACTGGAGGTCTGCACCCTGCCCGACGATCTCGCCGGCCGACTCGAGGGCAAGTCGTCCCTCGGCCGACTCGGACTGCTGACCCACTCCACCGCGGGCTTCATCGACCCGGGCTTCACCGGACACATCACCCTCGAGCTCTCCAACGTCGCGAACCTGCCCATCACCCTGTGGCCGGGGATGAAGATCGGGCAGCTGTGCCTCATCCGGCTCTCGAGCCCGGCGGAGAACCCCTACGGCAGCGCTGGCATCGGGTCGAAGTACCAGGGCCAGCGCGGTCCGACACCGTCGAAGGCATACCTGAACTTCGGCCCCCGCTGACGGTCGCCCCGGTACCCACGCGCGGCGACACCGCGCGGTAACCAGCAGGTCAGCCGACGTTCACCGGGTGTCTTCCGGCCCGATCTCGGGTTGGTGGGAAACAGGATCCACCGCGTACTGTGCCGAACATGAGGGTCACGGTCTTCGGATGTGGATATCTCGGCGCGACCCATGCGGCATGCATGGCCGAACTCGGCCATGAGGTGCTCGGCGTCGATGTCGATGCGAACAAGGTCGAGATGCTCTCGCGCGGCGAGGTGCCGTTCTACGAACCGGGACTCCCCGAAGTCCTGCAACGCAATCTCGACTCCGGTCGGTTGCACTTCACCACCGACATCGCCGAGGCGGCGTCGTTCGCGACCGTGCACTTTCTCGGCGTCGGTACGCCGCAGAAGAAGGGTGAGTACGCCGCCGATCTCCGCTACGTGTTCTCCGTCGTCGACGAGTTGGCCGCGTCCCTGAAGGGATCTCACCTGCTGATCGGCAAATCGACTGTGCCGGTGGGTACGTCGGTGGAGATCATCCGTCGCCTGAAGGAGTCGGGAACCGAGGCGGACATCTCGGTGGCCTGGAACCCCGAGTTCCTGCGCGAGGGATTCGCCGTCGCCGACACCCTGCGTCCCGACCGCATCGTCCTCGGAGTCGATCCCGAGGGGGACCAGGACGCGGTCGTCGCCCAGGTCGAGGAGATCTACGCGACCATCCTGGCCGAGGACACCCCGTTCCTACGGACCGATCTCGCCACGGCCGAACTGGTGAAGGTCTCGGCCAACGCGTTCCTCGCCACCAAGATCTCGTTCATCAACGCCATCAGCGAGGTGTGTGAGGCCGCGGGTGCCGACGTGTCCACCCTGGCCGACGCCATCGGCTACGACCAGCGGATCGGCCGCCGATTCCTCAACGCGGGGTTGGGATTCGGTGGCGGATGCCTCCCCAAGGACATCCGCGCGTTCATGGCGCGCGCCGGTGAGCTCGGTGCCGATCAGGCGTTGACGTTCCTGCGTGAGGTCGACTCGATCAACATGCGTCGCCGCACCGCGATGGTCGAGCTGACCACCAAGGCGTGCGGCGGGGAGTTGTTGGGCTCCAACATCGCGGTACTGGGTGCCGCGTTCAAACCCGAGAGCGACGACGTCCGGGACTCACCCGCACTCAACGTGGCCGGCCAGTTGCAACTCAAGGGCGCGGCGGTCAGCGTGTACGACCCGAAGGCGATGGACAACTCGCGCAAGCTGTTCCCCACGCTCGGTTACGCCGATTCGGCGGCCGAGGCGTGCGAACTGGCCGACGTCGTCCTGGTGCTGACGGAGTGGGCGGAATTCCTCGAACTCAAGCCCGCCGATCTCGAACCGGTCATGCGCGGCAAGGTCATCGTCGACGGACGGCGCTGCCTCGACCCGGCCATCTGGATGGCGGCGGGGTGGACCTATCACGGTCTCGGCGGCACGCCGAGGGTGGTCGAACTGCCGCGTCGGTGAGCCGATGAGTTCACCCCTGTAGGTAGTCCTTCAGCACGTCGGCAAGCGTGCGATCCAAGGCCCGGTTCAGAGCATTGTGTGCGGATGTGGTTGCCACAGCGCGCATCTCGTTCATCAGGATTGCCGCCCACTCGGATTCCTCGTCGCCGCGAGGAACCCAGCCCTTGCCGCGACGGGTCACGAACTCGTCGCGGGCGGCGGTGATGAGTGTCGTCGCCGCACCGTCCAGGTCGTCGTCGAGGCGTCCGAACACGTTGAGCAGTGACGTCAGGCTGAGCCCGAGTTCGATGAGACGGCCGAAGCCGTAGACGGTGTCGCTGTCGAGCAGCAGATAGTCGCCGTCATCGGGTGCGATGAGGCCCATGTCGGCCATCTTCTCGAAGTCGAGCGGATCGATGGAGCTGACGATCGATTGCAGAGTCGCGGCCGACACCCGCTCCGACGGCGCCTTCGACCACGGTTCGGCGAGGATCTCCTCGACCCCGAGGATCTTCGCCAGACCGTCGCCGCGCTGCATGCCCTTGATGAAGTCGGCGATGTGGCGGGCGTTGTATCCGCGTTTGAGCAGATCGTTGATCAGGGTGAGGCGCGCGAGGTGGTTGTCGGTATAGATGGCGATGCGGCCGCGTTTGGCCGGACGGGGCAACAGCCCGCGGTCCTGATACCCGCGTACGTTGCGGGTGGTGGTGCCGGCAGCCCGCGCCAGGTCATCGATCCGATACTCAGTCATAACAGCCCATGAGCATACCGAACCGCAGGTCACTGACACCGTTCATTGTTACATTGACAAGTGGCACGCTGTGTGGTGATGTCGTGGGGTGAGTCCCTCGCTTCGTTCCCGTGTCCTCGTGGCGTCCACGGCGCTGTGGTTGCGCCCTCTGGCCGACCGGGTGCCCGCCACCGCATCGGGCGTCAAGTTCGCCCGCGTCCTCGTCGCCGGGTCCATGCGGCTCGGTGCCTCCACGCCGCGGGGCACCCGCGTCGAGAAGATCGACACCAGGAGCGCCGCCGGCGCCCGGATCCGCGGGGAATGGGTGTCCGACGCAGCGGTCACCGACACGCGCCGGGTCGTCCTGTACGTCCACGGCAGCGCGTACGCGATCTGCTCGGCCGCCACGCACCGCGCCCTGGTCGCCAGGCTCTCGCGGACCACCGGGGTCCAGGCGTTCACCGTCGAGTACCGGCTCGCCCCCGAGTACCGCTTCCCCGCCGCCGCCGACGACGTGCGCGCCGCGTACCTGTGGCTCATCGAGTCCGGTCACGCCCCGGAGGACATCATCCTGGCCGGCGACTCGGCCGGCGGACATCTCATCCTGGATCTGGTCGCCGAGAACGCCCGGACCGGATTCGCCCAGCCCGGCGCCGCGGTGATGCTCTCGCCCCTGTTCGACCTCACCTTCTCCCTCGCGGCCGAGCGCGAGCGGCGCAGACGCGACCCGATGATCTCCGCGCGTGCCGCTCGCCGACTCGTCGCGCACTACACACACGGCCTCGCCGACGACACCCCGCGGCTGAAGTTGGCACTGGCGCAGGGCATCACGCTGCCCCCGATGCTCGTTCAGGCCGGCGGTGCCGAGATGCTCAGCGCCGACGCCGAGGCGATCGCCGACGCGGTCACCGCAGCGGGTGGCGCGTGCGAACTGCAGATCTACGACGGACAGATGCACGTGTTCCAGGCCTTCCCCCGGCTGGTGCCCGAGGCCGATCGCGCTCTCGCCGCGATCGACCGCTTCGTCTCCCTCCACACCACGGCCCAGACCTCGAAGCAACGGAGTGCATGAATGAGCAAGTCAACCAGCAGGACCCGGAACGCGAATGCAGTGGTCACCGGCGCGGGCAGCGGTATCGGCCGCGCCTTCGCGCTCGAGTTGGCCCGCCGCGGCTCGCGCGTCGTCTGCTCCGACATCGACGGTGACCGTGTCAAGGAGACCGTGTCGATGATCGACCGGCTCACCTCCGGTCGCGCCTACCCCGTCTTCTGTGACGTGTCGGTGAGCGAGGACGTCGACGAACTCGCCGCGCAGGCACAGGACTGGTTCGGCGAGCCCACGTCGCTGATGGTCAACAACGCCGGCGTCGGGATCGGTGGCAAGCCGGTCGGTGAGATCGGGATCGACGACTGGCAGTGGGCCCTCGGGATCAACCTGTGGGGCATGGTCTACGGCTCGGAGAAGTTCCTCCCGCAGCTGCGCGAGGCCGGTCGCGGCGGACTGATCAACGTCGCCTCCACCGCCGCGTTCTCCGCGGCACCGGGCATGGCCGCCTACAACGTCGGCAAGGCCGGCGTGCTGGCCCTGTCGGAGACGATCGCCGCGGAGCTGGGCGGTACCGACCTCGCGGTCACCGTGCTGTGCCCGACGTTCGTCAAGACCAACGTCGCCGTCGACGGCCGCATCACCGCCGACGCGTCGAAGCTCGCGGGAACGCTCATGCGGTACACCGGCCTCTCGCCCGATCGCGTCGCCAAGGGCACGCTCAACGCCCACGACCGCGGACAGCTCTACGTCGTGCCCCAGCTCGACGCGAAGGCGATCTGGTCGGCCAAGCGACACCTGCCTCGCACCTACACGGCCGGACTCGGCCTGCTCAATCGCATCTTGCCCCAGACGGGGACACCGTCGGCCGTGCCGGCGCTCACCCCGACCGTAGGAGAATGACATGACCGGGACATCGAACGCGCGCACCGACCTCAGCGACAAGCCCGTGGTCGACACGGCCATCATCGGAGCCGGATTCGCGGGCATCGGCGCGGCGATCCGGCTGCGGCAGAGCGGGGTCGAGGACTTCGTTCTCCTCGAGCGCGACACCCGACCGGGTGGCACCTGGCGCGACAACACCTATCCCGGCGCCGCGTGCGACATCCCCTCGCGGCTGTACTCGTACTCGTTCGCGCCCAACCCGGACTGGAGCAAGACCTACTCGGGCAGCGCCGAGATCCTCTCCTACATCGACACGATGGTCGCCGATCACGACCTCGATCGGCGGATCCGCTACGGCGCCACCGTGACCGGGGTCGTGTTCGACGAGGCCAACGGCGTGTGGGAATGCGCCATCGCCGACTCCGAACCGCTGTACGCCCGCACCGTCGTGGTGGCGTCGGGCCCGCTGTCGACGCCGGGGTACCCCGACATCACCGGCATCGACGACTTCGCGGGCAAGCGCATGCACAGCGCCGACTGGGACCACGACTACGACTTCACCGGCAAGAAGGTCGGTGTCATCGGCACCGGGGCCAGTGCGGTGCAGGTCATCCCGGAACTGGTCCGCTCGGCGGCACACGTGTCGGTGTTCCAGCGGACCCCGGGCTGGGTGCTCCCGCGCATCAACCCGTCGGTCAGCGAGCGCACCAAGAAGGCCTACGCGCGGATCCCGTTGCTGCAGTCGGCCTCCCGTGCGGCCTGGTTCTGGGGCCATGAGTCGGTCGCGCTCGGTGTCGTCTGGAACTCGCCGCTGACGCGGGTCGTCGAGGCCGTGTCCAAGATCAGCATGCGCACCCAGGTGAAGGACCCGTGGATGCGGCGTCAGCTCACGCCCGACTTCCGGGCCGGCTGCAAGCGTCTGCTGATGACCAGCGCCTACTACCCGGCGCTGCAGGAGGACAACTGCCGACTGATCACCTGGCCCATCGCCCGCATCAGTGAGAAGGGGGTCCGGACGGTCGAGGGCGTCGAGCACCAGTTCGACGCGCTCGTGTTCGCCACCGGCTTCGAGGTCTCCAAGCAGGGCACCCCCATCCCGATCACCGGCCGTGACGGACGCGTCCTCGGCGACGAGTGGAGTCGGGGCGCCTACGCGTACAAGAGCATTGCCGTCTCCGGCTATCCGAACCTGTACTTCACGTTCGGCCCCAACTCCGGCCCGGGCCACAGCTCGGCGCTGGTGTACATGGAGGCGCAGATCGACGCGATCGTCATGGCGGTCACCACGGTGCTGCGTCGTCGCCTGGCCGTGCTCGACGTGCACCCCGCGGCGCAGGCGGACTACAACGCCGACATCCAGCGCCGACTGGAGAAGACGACGTGGAACTCCGGCTGCAAGAGCTGGTACCTGACCGAGGACGGCTTCAACGCAACCATGTTCCCGGGCTTCGCGAGCCAGTACGTCGCACAGATGCGCGGTATCGATCTGACCCGTGATTTCACCGCCGTGGCGCTCGCACCGGACGATCTGGAGGCATCTGTCACGACGCGTTGACATGTTATGTTGGCGGAAGGGTTCGGGGCATGGGGAGTGCCATCGGACCCGGTAGCCAGGGGGAACATGTCTTTAGCCGAACGGGCGCTGGACTCTGCTCCGGTTGTCCTCGACGACACCGTGCTGCGCGACATCCGAGCTCGTCTCGATGCCGCGGGCCTGGCCGACTGTGCCTCGTTCGTCCTGGTGGAACTGTGCGAGCGTGGTCTGCTGGCCGCGGTGGTCGACGCAGGCACAGGCGCCCGTGTGGCCGAACGGGCCGACGACAAGCTCAGTCCCCGGATGCTCGACCTCGCGGTCGCCGACCACCTGGTCCGGACCGGACGTGTGGACCGTCCTGAATCGGACGAGTGGGCCGACGAGCTGCTCCACGTCGTGACCGGCCTGCGCGCGACGCTCGCCACCGCGGACGGCGCGTTCGCGATGGGCACCGCACACGTCGGACTGGTCCGGGTCTCGCGGCGCGACCTCGTCGTCGCACTGCACCCGCACCTGATGGCCGCCGCGGCTCTGTGGCAGTCGGCTGCGTCCGACCGCGAACCGCCGGTCGGTGCCGTCGTCGTCATGCCCGACCACCTGCAGTGGCCGGGACTGTTCGCCACGCTCGCGCAGCATTCATCGATTCCGGCGGTCGCCGTCGGGGACGAGGTCGTCGCGCCGGGTCGAGCGCGTGGCCGACACGGGGCGCCGGTCGTGGCACCCGAACCGACTGCGCCTCTCGAACCGACTGCGCCACCAGAACCGACTGCGCCACCAGAACCGACGCCGGTCTTCGAGTCGATGTCGCGACCCGTCGAACCGCCGCCGAGCCCGGTGGCACCGCCGGTGCCGGTTCCGGTTGCAGTGCCCGCGCCGTTCGTACCGCCCGTCACTCCCGCGGTGTTCGCACCTCAGCCTGTCGTTCCTCAGCCGCCGGCACCCCAGCCCGTCGTGCCGCAGGCCTTCGTGCCCCAGCCCTTTGTTCCGCAGCCCTTCGCACCCCAGCCCTTCGTGCCACCGCCCTTCGCGCCGGCGCCGCGACGGGTGCGCGACACCGCGGCGCCCATCGTCCCCGGCGACTCCTGGAACGCATCGTTCCCGTCCACCCACGAGCACGATGCGTTCTTCGGACCGGGCGGTGAGCGGGAACCGATCTCCGTGCACGATCATCGTGATGTGAGAGATCCCGGAGGACCGCGGCACTACTCGCCGCCCGCGCTCGTCACCGACACGGCGTCGCCCGAGGCGCGACGCGTGCACAACCGTCGTCTGCTGGTCGGGGCGGGTGCGGTCGCCAGTTCGGCCGCACTCGGGGTCCTGGTCCTGACCCTGCCGTGGATAGACCAGGGTCCACCGGCGATGGGCGGTCAGATCAACGCCGCCCAGACGGCCGTTCCGCCCGGCGGCGTGACGTCGACGCCGTCACCGACGCAGGAATCGCGTCCGCCGCTCGACCTCGGCGCCGCGCGGTCGCCGGCCACGCAGTACACGGCACCGCCGCCGCCCACCGTCGCCCCACCGACGGCGCAGGCCGCGCCGCGGCGCAGCAATCCGGCACCTCGCGCCCGGCCCCGGCCGCGCAGCATCCCCAATCCGATCCCGGGTCTACCGCCGATCCTGCTGCCCTGAGCCGACCCTGCGCCCTCAGCGCGCGGTGACGCCGTTCTCGATGAGATCGAGGACGGATTCGAAGATCGCATCGCGATCAACCGGGATCGGTGCCGCCCCATCCAGTTCCAGGCTCACCGCGCCGTGGACGCACGACCAGATGGCGAGGGTCAGCTCGAACGCGTCGTCGTCGCGGACGACGCCGGCGGCCTGTGCGTACCGCACGATCTCGGTGAGCGCCCCGAGCGCGGCCAGCCCGGCGTCGCCGCCGAGGTTGCACTCCTCGGAGAACATGAGCCGGTAGAGCGTCGGGTTCTCGAGCGCGAAGCGACGATAGCGTCGTCCTGACTCGCGGAGTCGTTGGCGCGCATCGGAATCGAGGGTGCCGGCCGTCGTGGCCCGAAGCCGTTCGAACCCGTCGGACACGATGACCGCCACCAGGCCGTCCTTGCCGTCGAGGTGGTTGTACACCCCCATCGGGGCGACACCTGCCTCGGTCGCGACCGCTCGAACGGTCAAACCCCGCACGCCTTTGGCGGCGAGAACCCGATGACCCGCACTGACCAACGCGTCGCGGACATCGGTTCCCGGTGTTCTCTTCGTCGCCACCTTGACAGCCTAGTAGAACAGTGTTCTTCTTGTTTAGAACGTTGTTCTACAACACTGGCACATTGTTCCACTGAGACCGAACGGGAGACCCCGATGACCCAGACCAGCGCCCCGCCGATCGACATCCCCGCCGGCGCGCCCGCGTCCCGGCGATGGTTCGCTCTCGTCGCCCTCTGCCTCGCGACGTTGATGGTGATGATCGACAACACCATCGTCAACGTCGCGCTGCCGACCATCAGTCGGGACCTCGCGGCGAGCAGTTCCGGACTGCAGTGGGTGGTCGACGCCTACACCCTCGCGTTCGCGGGCCTGCTGATCACCGGCGGTCACCTCGGCGACCGCTTCGGACGGCGCCGCACCCTGCTCGTCGGGGTGATCGGCTTCGCGGTCGTCTCGGTGATCGCCGCGGAGTCGGGATCGCTGGCGATGCTCATCGCCTCCCGCGTCGGACTGGGCGTGTTCGCGGCATTGGTCTTCCCGGCCACCCTGGCCTTGCTGACCAGCGTGTTCCCCGATCCCCGCGAGCGTGCCGCGGCCTTCGGGGCGTGGGCCGCGACCACCGGCGTCGCGGTGGCGATCGGTCCGGTCCTCGGCGGGTGGTTGCTGGAGCACTACTCGTGGGCGTCGGTGTTCTGGGTGAACCTCCCGTTCGCCGCGGTGGTCGTCGTCGCGGTGGTGGCGCTCGTGCCCTCGGGAGGCCGTCAGGAGGATGTCGGCGGGTTCGACGTGATCGGTCTGTTGCTGTCGGTGGCGGCGATGGGACTGCTCATCTACTCGGTGATCGAGGGGCCCGGCCATGGGTGGACCGACGCCCGCACCGTCGGCGGGGTCATCGTCGCCCTGGGGTTGGCCGCGGTGTTCGTGCGGCGCGAGATGCGTTCGGCGCATCCGATTCTCGACGTCCGTGTCTTCCGCAATCGTCAGTTCGCGACCGCCTCGGCACTGATCGCGCTCGCGTTCTTCTGCCTGTTCGGCTTCATCTTCCTGGTGACCCAGTACTTCCAGGCGGTGAAGGGCTACGGAACCCTGTCGGCCGGACTGCACACCCTGCCCTTCGCCGTCGTGCTCGCACTCGTCTCCCCGCTCGCGATGGCGCTGGTCCGGTACCTCGGCGTCGCGACGGTCTCGGCGACCGGGGCGCTGATGATGGCCGCGGGCTTCGCGCTCGTCGAGCTCACCGACGCCGACTCGTCCTACTGGGGACTGATCATCTGCTCGATGAGCCTGATGGCGGGAGGCCTGGGCCTGATCTCGGGTCCCTGCACGCACGTGGTGATGAACGCGCTCCCGCCGGCGCAGGCCGGAGCCGGTGCCGCGGTCAACGACACCACCCGCGAGTTCGGTGGCGCACTCGGTGTCGCGGTGCTCGGGTCCGCGTTGAGCTCGGTGTACCTGGCGGCGATGTCGGGGTCGCCGGCCGTGGCGGAGTTGCCCGACTCCGCCCGCGCCGCGGCCGAGACGTCGGTGATGGCGGGGATCGAGGTGGCCCGACAGGCACCCGCCCAGATGGGCGACGCCATCCGCGGCGCGGTCCAGGACGCATTCGTCGACGGTCTGCACCAGTCGGTCTGGATCGCGGTCGCCGCGGCCGGCCTCGCTGCGCCGGTCATGTGGTGGGGATTGCGGGAACGCACCCACGCCGATGCCGCGGTGGTCGACGTCGGGTCGGAATTCATCTGACCGAACGCTCACGGACATACGTCCGGGAGGTT
This sequence comes from Williamsia maris, assembly GCF_024171815.1. Classification (GTDB taxonomy): domain Bacteria; phylum Actinomycetota; class Actinomycetes; order Mycobacteriales; family Mycobacteriaceae; genus Williamsia_A; species Williamsia_A maris. The sequence goes on from NZ_JAMTCJ010000002.1 coordinate 1,043,273, forward strand.
CACACTGGCCCACATGTCAGCGGGACGGGTGAGCATGCTGGTGACCGTGGTGGTCGTGATGCTGTTCGGGTCCGCGGGGGTCGCCTCCGCCGGGCCCGAACTGTCGCGGTCGGTGGTCCCGACGGCCGCGGCCCCGGTGGTCCGGAGCCAGGCCGCGGCGGTCGCGTACGCAAAGGAGCACGCCGACGCCGCCCCGCCGCGCACCAACGACTTCCGATGCCGACCGAGCGCCGCACACCCGCGCCCGATCCTCCTGCTGCACGGCACCGACTCCAGCGCCTATTCCGACTTCGGCGAGATAGCCCCTATGCTCGCCCGACGCGGCTTCTGCGTCTTCGCGATCAACTACGGCGGCCGCCCGTCGACCACGAGTTTCGGCACCGAGGACGTCCGCCGCAGCGGTCGACAGGTGGCGGCGTTCATCCCGCGGGTGCTCGCCGCGACCGGCGCGTCGGCCCTCGACATCATCGGGTACTCGCAGGGCGCCACGATCGGGCGCTACGTCATCGCCGATCTCGGTGCGGCGCCGCGGGTGCGCAGATGGATCGGCCTGGCGTCACCCACCTACGGCAGCATCTTCTACGGACTCTCACCCCTGGCCCGGGTTCCCGGCCTCGTCGCGGCGGTGGGCCCCGACCCCGTCAGCACCGCACTGGTGCAGCAGGTCGAGGGATCTGACTTCATCAGCCGACTCAACCGCGGTGGCGACACGGTGACGGGTGTCGACTACACCACGATCGGCTCGCGCTACGACGAGGTGATCCAGCCGTACACGAACATCGCGCTCCGCTCACGGGGCGCGAGGAACATCCTGATCTCGGATCGGTGCGCCGCCGACATGGTCGGCCACTTCGGGATGCCCTACGACCGATACGCGCAACAGCTGCTGGTCAACGTCGTCGACCCCGCACATCCCGTTCGCCCGCTCTGCCGTTCCGTCCCTCTGGGTTCCGGCATCGCCGAGGTGGTCATCGGCGCGCACTCCTAGTGCCTGCCGGGCCCGAGCGCTCAGATGTCGAGGCGCAGATCGGATCCCGCCGCGGCACGCGAGACGCAGGTGAGCATCCACCCGGCCGAGCGTTCCGGCGGCGTCAGCAGCGAATCCCGGTGGTCGACCTCGCCCTCGAGGACGCGGACCCGACACGTCCCGCAGAACCCCTGCTGGCACGAGTAGGGGACCGACGGCTGGGTCTTGCGGACCGCGGCGAGGGTCGACTCGGTCGCCGACACCTCGACCTCACGACCGGTGGCCGCGAGGGTGACCCGGAACGCCGAACCGTCGAGGACCGGTGGGGGACTGAACCGTTCGAAGTGCAGTTCGACGTCGTCGATGTGGGTGAGCTCGCGGCGGATGGCGTTGAGCATCGGGACCGGTCCACAGCAGTACACCGCGGTGCCGGCCTCGACCCCGTCGAGGAGCTCGGCCGCCGTGGGGATCCCACCGTTGTCGTCGGTGCGCACCGTGACGCGATCACCGTGCGAGCGCAGGGTCTCGACGAACGGGAGGGAGTCCTCGGAACGGCCGGTGTAGATCATCGACCAGTCGAGATCCAGGCGATCGGCCGCCGCGACCATGGGCAGGATCGGGGTGATGCCGATGCCACCGGCGACGAAACGCAACCGCTGTGCGGGTGAGCCGCGGCCCGGGAGCGCGAGCGGGAAAGCGTTGCGCGGACCCTTGACCGAGATGGTGTCACCGACGCGCAGACCCTCGTGGACCTCGACCGAACCGCCGCCGCCGTCGGGGATGCGTCGCACCGCGATGCGGTAGTAGGTCCGGTCGGTCGGGTCACCGCAGAGCGAGTACTCGCGCATCCGGCCCGAGGGCAGCAGCAGGTCGAGGTGTGCGCCCGGATACCACGGCGGCAACTCCCCGCCGTCGAGCGAGACGAACGTCAGCGACACCACGTTCTCGTCCTCGGCCACCACCGTGCGCTCGGCGATCCGGACCGTGGTGACGCCGGTGTTGATGCGGGTGTCCTTCGGCGCCTTCACGAATCGGCCGAGCAGCGGGTACCAGGACCGTGTGACGGCGGCGACGAACATCATGGCCGGGTCGTGTCGGAACCGTCCGTAGAGGTGCGGCGGGGTCGCCTCGGCGTCGTAGATCTCCATCGGGGCAGCCATGTCGACATCCGTGGGAACCGGGGGGATGTTCGATTCGTCGGTCGGCACGGTGGTGCTCACGGATGGGCCGCGCGCGCGGCGGGCGACGCGGCGAGGTAGGCGACAGCCTGTGCGGTGGAGCCGATCTGATCGGGATAGAACGTCGGCTTGAAGTAGCTGAAGGTGGCGAAGATGATCGACCGCAACGTGGGCAGCACGCCGGCGCGGGCGCCACGTGCGTACTCGCGGATCATCCGCCAGTACGAGTACTCGATCGTGGGGTCACTCTTGGCGATGAACCGACTCCCGCGGTTGATCAGCATCAACAGTCCGACGAGGCTGATCGCCATGGCCCGGCCGCGTCGGAGGTAACCGTCGCCGAAGTAGACCGCGACATCGTGCGCGACACACCGGTGTTCGACCTCTTCGGCCCCGTGCCACGTGAACAGGTCGGTCATCGCCGGATCGGAGCCGTGCTCGCGCCACGTGTTGTTCAAGGCGAAATCGCCCAGGATGGCGGTGTAGTGCTCGATCGCCGCGATCAGCCAGAGGCGCTCGACGAGATCCTTCTTGCGCCGGTCCTCCGACCAGGACTGCTTGGGCGACAACGCCTTGCGGAACAACCACTGCATCTGCCGCTGGAACGGGCGCGGGTCGACACCGTGGCGGTCGAGGAAGTCCCAGAGCACCTTGTCGTGGGCTTCGGCGTGCATGGCCTCCTGGCCGATGAACCCGCGCATGGTGGCGGCGAGTTCCTCGTCGGCGACCAGCGGCAGTGCCTCGTTGTACGTCGTGACGAACCACCGCTCGCCCTCGGGCAGCAGGAGGTTCAGCATGCTGATGACGTTCGACGACATCGGGTGGCCCGGGATCCAGTGCAGCGGTGTCGCCTCGAAGTCGAAGGCGACGTTGCGCGCGTGCAGCGACACCGGTCCCGGATCGTGCTCGCCGGGCGTGACCCGGGCTGCCTTCGAGGTGTGGGTTGACTGTGACATGACGATCTCCTCAGACCAGATTGGTGCGGGCCATGCGCCGGGACAGACCCGGCACGAAGCGGTAGATGCGGTAGCCGACCTTGGCCTCCACCGTCACCGGGACCACCGCGCGGTTTGCACTGATCGCCCCCAGGATCTCCGTCGCCACCCGATCGGGGGTGAACCCTCGGCGGCGATACATTCCGTTCATCTTGTCGCGCAGCTGTTCCTGGCCGTCTGTGCTGGCACCGGCGAACTCGGTGGCCGAGATGATGTTGGTGTCGACGATGCCGGGACAGATGGCCGTGACACCGATGTGGTGTTCGGCCAACTCGGCACGCAGCGACTCGCTGAGCAGCAGCACGCCCGCCTTGGTGGCGGCGTAGGCGCCGAGTCCGCGCTGCGGGGTGAACGCGGCAGCCGAGGCCAGGTTGACGATCTGGCCGCCGAGTCCGCGCGCGACCATCGCCCGCCCGAACAGGCGGCTGCCCGTCGCGACCGAGACGAGGTTGATGTCGACGAGGCGTCGGATCTGTGCGTCGGTCGCGTCGAGAAGCGGTCCGGCCAGGCCGATCCCGGCGTTGTTGATGACGATGTCGGGTACGCCGTGGGAGTCGGTGACCGTGGACGCGAACGCCTCGAACGCGTCGGTGTCGGCCACGTCGAGGGCATAGGCGTGCGCGGTGCCACCGGTGTCGGTGATGATGCTCGCGGTCTTCTCGGCCGCGGCGAGGTCGATGTCGGCGAGGACCACCTCACCGCCCTGCTCGGCCAGCAACAGTGCTGTCTCCCGGCCGATCCCGCTGCCGGCACCGGTGACGACGGCGAGCTTCCCCGCGAAGGGGGCGGGGGTGCCGGTCAGGCGGGCGCGGGCGATCGCCGCACTCGGCGTGCCGCTCTCGAGGGACGTGATGAAGTCACGGGTCACCTCGGCCAACAACTCCGGACGCGAATACGGCAACCAGTGTCCGGTCGGCAGGTCGCGACGCCACAGCTCCTGCACGTACTGGTGGGTGTGGTCATAGATCGCGGGCCGCAACGCGATGTCGCGGCGGTTCACGATCTGGAAGACCGGCACGTCGGTCGAGCGGGCGTCCGGATGGAACAGTCGGGGCCGCAGGTTGGCGCGGTAGTACCGCAGACCGGAGATCATGTCGCGGTGCAGCGTCGGCGAGACGGTCACGTCACCGGCGGCGGTGCCCTCGACCAGGTGCAGGAACTGCCGCCACACCGGGGCGTACCCGAGCAGACCGAAGAACACCTTCGGCACCACCGGCAGTTGGAACATCACCGTGTACGCCGACGACGCGACCTGTGTCAGGGCGGTGCCGATGGCGGACGGGGTCGGGCGGCGCAGCTTGCCGCGCGCCCACACGCCGAGGTGGTCGAGATTGGGTCCCGACACCGACGTGAACGAGGCGATGCGGTCGGAGGCGCCCGGGGTGGTCACGGCCTCCCAGGTCTGGACCGAACCCCAGTCGTGGGCCATCACGTGCACCGGCTTGTCGCTGACCGCCGCCGCGACGGCGAACAGGTCGCCGGCGAGGGCCTCGAGTCGGTACGGGGCGTCGCCCGACGGTGCGTCGGTGGCGCCGTAGCCGCGGGTGTCGTAGGCGACGACGTGGAAGTCCTCGGCGAGCAGCGGGGCCACGTGCGTCCACAGGTGATGCGTGTCCGGCCAGCCATGCACCAGGACGACGGTCGGATCGCTGGGATCGCCGAGCTCGAACACCGCCAGCCGCACGTCAGCACTGGTCACGGTGCGCTCACGCCACGCAATGGTCGGCCGTGCTCGGGCTTCGTCGCTCACGAGCAGTAGACGTTACCACCCGTCACAGGTACCCGACAGGGTTCCGACCTCGCCGTTCTCCCCGCGGGAGGTAGCTCAGCAGCCGTTGAGGAGCCGCGCGAGGTCGGTGTACGCGGGTTTCGGGGTGTCGTTGTTGTAACGCATACCGAAATTCTGTTCCCGGTCGTAGATGTTGGTCCCGGTGTCGCGCATCGAGTAGACGAAGAAGTTGCCGACGTAGCCGAGTTGGAGCGCTCGTCGGATGCCGTTGGTGATGTTCGTCGACTGCGCCGCGGGTGACAGCGAGCCCTGTGACTGTCCGGTCGGGGCGCCGTACTCGGTGATCCAGATGGGTTTGCCGCCGTCGCCGTTGGACGACATGACGTCGTGCACGACCGGGACCTCGTTGAAGTAGTTGTACTGGTTGGGGCGCGTGTCCGCCGGATCCAGCGGGTATGTGTACGGATGCATCGCGACCGCGTTCATGGAACCCGCGGCCCCGGCGGCGTACATGGCCCGGACGAAGTCGGTGGGGTGCATGTTGCCGTTGGTGTTCGAGGCGCCCGTCACGCCTCCGCTGAGGACGTACGTCTGCGGGGACACCTGACGGATGGCCGTCGAGGCCGCCTTGAGAAGTGAGACATATTTCGTGGGATTCACCTGAGGTAGAAAGAATTGTTGTAGATTCGGCTCGTTCCATATCTCGTACGCGGCTACAGAACCCTGATAATGCCGGGCGACCTGTCCGGCGAATACGCCGAAATCATTCGCGTTCGCGGGAACGAGTTTGTCGGAATCCACCGACGACGCGACGCGTGCCCATTTCGGGGTATAGGTGATCAACCCGAGTACGTTCAGTCCGCGTGCGCGGGCCGCATTGACCAACCTGTCGACGCGGGACCACGCCAGGGTTCCGCGCGTGGCCTCGACGAGGCTCCAGGGGATGTCGATCCGGACCCAGCTCGCGCCCAGCGTGCGGGTTTCCGAGAACGACTGCGTCAGTTGCGCATCGGAGTAGTCGAAGACGGCCGATCCCGGCGAGACGCCGATGGCCACCTGACATTGTGCGGCCTGGGAGACGCCCGGCGTGGCCGCGATCATCCCCATTCCGACAACCATCGCGACGATGACGACCATGCGATTCCACCTGGCTGTGATGCGTGTTCGCACAACCACATTCCTTCCGATTACCCCGGCGCTCAGTATGCAGGCGTCGATATCGGTGGTCGGGTGAGAATGCGACTTGTTCTCCTACCGCAATCAGTTCGTTATTACTCGGCCCCATTCCGACGTGCGTGGTCGGTAAGAGGAAGAATTAGTTTGTGATGATGATCGAATAATTGCCGGTAACACATTTCGGACGGTGTTTCGGTTACGCGTGCGCGTCGGCGGCGACGGGAACGGCCGCGACCCCGCGGCGGTCCCGGCCTCATCGGTGCGGGTCAGGCCGTCGCTCGCGCATCCTCCCGCAGCTCACCGTGCAGTACTATCGTCAATGTTCTGTACGGATCTGCAATCTGTGGGGGTTGTGGCGTGCGTCCGCACTCGTGGGCGCCAGGGGGAAGTGAACGTATATGAGTCAGTCGGATTCGCGTGCCCGAAACGGGGTCACCGTGGACGTCGTGGGGCACGTCCGCGGTCTGGTGCGAGTACTACCGGTCGCGGTCATCGTGGGGATCGTCGTCGCCATCGCGGTGTACGCATTCCAGTCCAGTACGTCGACGCGCTACCAGGCCGACCTCGTCGCGCAGATCGTGACGCCCGGTTCGGCCGCGACCGGTCAGTCGGGGGCGACCTCGACCGACGCCGCCACCGCAGCAGGCCCGTTCGTCGCGCTGTCGACCGACCAGCAGGTGATCGACGCCGTCTCGCGTGCGGCCGGGGTCTCGGACGCCCAGTTCACCGTGAGCGCAGGCGAAGTGCCCGGCATCGTGTCCGTCTCGGCCGACGGTGACTCGCGCGAGCAGGCGGCGGCGATCGCCCGGGCGGTGGTCTCGACCGTCGACTCCACCTACCGGACCCGTCAGCAGGCCGTGACGACCACGAGCTCGCCGGACTCCGCGATCAGCAACGGACTCAACAACCTGTCCACCCGTCTCACCGCTCTGACCGATCAACTCGACGGTGTGATCCAGGAGGGTGGCACCGCCCAACGGGAGATCGCCGCGCTGACCGCTCAGATCGCCCAGCTCCGGTCGCAGGCGACCTCGACGACTGCGGCATCCACCGACGCGACCCCGACGCAGCGCCTGATCCTGCTCGCCCAACCGGCCGGCTCTGTGAAGGCCGGCACGATTCCGCCGGCGGCCATCGCGGCCGTGATCGGTCTCATCGCCATGATCCTGGTGGCGGAGATCCTGTCCGCGACACGCTCTCGTCGTGGGAAGACCGTCAACCGCGAGTGGGCGCGGCGGCTCGCCGAGACGACCTCGACGCCGGTCGATCTGCTCGTCGACGGGACGCAGTTGCCCGCCGTGACCGCGGCGGCCGTGTCCCGCGCGGCGTCCGTTCTGGTGTGGTCGTCGCCGGGTGCCACCGACGTGGCGTCCGACCTCGCCGGAATCCCGGGCGCGCAGACCACACTGGCGGCCCTGGGACCGGATGCTCCTGCGATCACCGATGGTCAGTACGGACTCGCGGTCGTCGTCGTACGCGAGGGCGAGGCGCACCGCCCCGAGGTCGCCGCGGCGATGGAGACACTGACGGCGTGGGACATCCCCGCACGACTGCTCGTCGTCGCGACCGCCACGCGCGGAACCCTGTCGCTCCCCGGTGGACTCGCGCTCGCGTTCCGCAAGCCCGCGGCCGGCGGAGTCGAGGCGCCTGCAGGGGAGGCGGTGGCCGACGCTGCCGGGTCCCGCACGCCCGCAGCCGGACCCGCGGTGTCGGGCCCGGCGACGGATGTCCCGGAGGCGGATCGCCAGCCGGTCAACGGCTGAGCACCTGCCCTACCGACAGTCGGCTGCCCTCTGCAGCTCGCGGTAGGCGGGCTTGGGGGTGAAGTCGTTGCGCAGGATCCCGAAGTTCATCTCGGCGTCCGAGGTGTCGGTTCCGGTGTCGCGCAGGCTGTAGACGAAGAACGGGCCGAAGTGGGCCTGGCTCCGCGTGGCCATGATCGCAGCGAAGATCGAGTCGCCCTGGAACTTCTCGGTCACTCGTTGAGAGGTGCTGCCCCCGGTCGGCGCGCCGTACTCGGTGACCCACAGCTTCTTCGCCCCGTCGCCGCTGCGCTGCATGATCGCGTAGAGGGCGGGCAGCATGAGGAACGTGTTGAAGGCGGCGGTCGACTTGTCCTGTGGGAGATACGGGTAGCTGTACGGATGGATGCCGACGGCGTCCCACGACGACCTGTCGCCCCGTCGGTACAGCTCGGTGAGGAAGGTGGCAGGCGCGATGGAATCGGGGCCGTCGACGGCCGGTGAGAGGCCGGCGGACACCACGGTGACCCCCTCGGGGCCCGCGCTACGGATCGCCGCCGAGGCGGCGGAGAGCATGGCGGCATACCTGCCGACATCCGGTGTGGGCGCGGAGAACTTGGCGATGTTGGGCTCGTTCCACACCTCCCAGTTGGCGACGCTGTCCCGGTAGCGCGCTGCCGCAAGCCCTGCGAAGGCCCCGAACTGTGCCGGGTCGGAGGGCAGGGCGAACTCCTGATCGGCCGCCGCGGACGGGCGAGCCCACTGGGGTGTGGTGTCGATGATCCCGAGGATCGTCAGACCGCGGGACTGCGCGGCCGTGACGACCCGGTCGGTACTCGACCAGTCGAGCTGACCGGGTCGGGGCTCGATGGCCGACCACATGAAGTCGAAACGGATCCAGCGCATGCCGCCGTCGACGGTCGCGTCGAGGGTTCGCGCCAGATCGGCGTCGGACAGCGACGACAGACCGGAACCGGCTGCGACACCCAGTGGTTGGGCCGACGGGGTCGGGATGCACGACCGGTCGGTCGAGGTGTCGCCCTGTCCGAAGATGCGTGCCACGGGTGGCACGGTGACGCAGACGGCGACCACCGCGATGATCACGACACCGACCACGACGGCGATGACACCACGCTTGCGCGTCCACCGGATCCTGCCGAACCGAGCGAGACGCCGTCTCATCGTGGCGCCGCGGCCATGGCGGCCGTCGTGGTGTCCCGGGTGGGAGTCGGTGCGGCGACGGTCGATGCGGCCGCGGACAACAGCAACCAGAAGTACGCGTCGTCGGGGAAGATCTCGAAGTACGTCGAGACCAACGCCGCCGCCGAGGCCGCGACGACCATGGCCGAGACGCCCAGACACAGGCTGCGGTCGAATTCGGAGGTGGCGCTGCGCATCGCGCGGACGGTGAACGCGGTGGCGACGACCAGGACGCCGACGAACGCCCACAGACCCAGCGGGCCCAGTTCGATGGCGACCTTCATGAAGTAGTTGTCCGGCTGGTACGGCACCGAGGTGGCGCCGGTCGCCTTGGCCACCACCTCGGCCGCCGATCCGGTCGTCCCGAGCCCGATGCCGAACGGATTCGACAGGACAGACGTGATGGATTCGGTCCACCCCGACCCGCGCTCGCCGAGGCTGTTGGAGGACAGGAACGTCGAGAGCACCGGCCCGGAGAAGAGTGCCGCGCCGACCGCTGCCGCGACGGCGGCGACGCCCAGTGCGGTCAGAACCCGGCGGTAGCGCAGGAAACCGATCCACAGCAGCCCCACGATCAACCCCAGGAAGGCCGCCCGGACCACCGCTGTCGACATCGCGATGAGGTAGACCGGCGTGAGGATCAGGAAGGCGGTGTTGCGGAGCCGCCGGGGGTCACCGGCGGCCACGACGCCACACACCAGCAGCGTCACCATCTCGTACAGCGCGAAGGGGAAGGGCTGACCGAAGGTGCTGAACGACCGCAGCAGCGAACCCGCGGTACGGATGTCGGTGTTGTACTGGAATCCCTGCGCGGCGAGCGCTTCTGGACCGATGATCTGCTGATAGATGCCGTAGACGCCGGTGATCAGCCCCATCACCATCATGATCGAGACGAGATGGTCGCGATCCCGCGAGTCCAGTGGTCGGAGCCAGACGACGAGCGGGAACACCAGCCCGTAGAAGAACGTGATCTTGATGGGCGACAGCGCCACGTTCAGGGGCAGGGTGGAGACGGCGCTGATCGTGCCGATCGCTGCGAACGCCACGAAGACGTACGCCCACGGTTGGTTGAAGCGGGGGAGCCGTCTCCACGGCGCACGCGCGAGCGCACAGACGGCGGTGTAGCCCAGCAGCGCTTCCTTCCACCCGGAGTGGAAGCTCGCGCCGAACCAGAAGATGAGGATGTAGTGCAGCGGCGAGACGGCCGCGAACACCAGCAGACCGCGCTGCGGGCGCAGCCAGATCCACCAGGCACCCGCGAGGGCGACGATCCCCGCCAGTGCGAGTTCCACGGTGCTCATCGATGCTCGTTCTCGTCGTCGGCGGGCCCGAGCACCAGATCGAGCAGCGCCGGGACCGTTGTCCTGCGGTCGTGATGCAGAGCAACATACGCGTGGGCGTCGCGGCTCATGTCCTCACGGAGAGTCCGGTCCTCGAGCAGCTGGCCGATTCCCGCGGCCATCGCCGCGGGGTCGTCGGGTTCGACGAGGATCCCGCGACCCTCGGCCAGGAACTGTTGTGGTCCGCCGTGGTCGGTGGCCACCACCGGCACGCCGGCGGCCATCGCCTCCAGAACGGTCAGCGGCCCGGCCTCGGGTTTGACGCTCGCCGACACGTGCACCGCCCAGCGGGCCAGCGACTCGCCGGGACGAACGCGCCCAGGGAACGACACCCGGTCGGCGAGGTCGTCGGAGGTCGCCCGCAGTCGGAGTCCGTCGGCGTAGGCGACGTCGCCGGGGAAGGCCTCACCGGCGACCTCCGCGTCGAGGTGGGGCAGTCGCGCCATCGCCTCGAGGAAGACGTGCAATCCCTTCCACTGGGTGATCACCGACATCGTTCCCACCGTCCGCAGCGCGGCGGTCGGCGGTGGCGGCGGGGTGCTCGGGACGTCCACGCCCAGTCGGCCCACGTGGATGTCGGTGATCAGTCCGTCGAGGGCTGCCGCCGTGGTCGGGGAGACGGCCACGACACGGGTCAGCAGGGGGCGGCCGATGCGGATGAAGAGTCGGAACTTGCGGTCGACGACGTGGTCGTGGACCAGCCACGCCGTGCCGCCCACCCGTGCGATTCGCAGTGCGGGAAGGACGTGCGCGGAGTTGGCGACGATGCGGTGATCGCGCTGCGCTCGCAGCACTCTCGCGGCCCCGAGGTAGGCGACGATCATGGACAGCAGTGCGCCGACGCGCGTCCGGGCCGTGTGGTCCCGGCCCAGATGCGGGATCCGGACGTGTCTCACCCCGACGCCCAGCGACTCCGACAACGGTCCCGCGGGACACGCCACCGCCACGGGGATGCCGCGGCGTGCGCATTCGCCGACCAGGTCCAGCATCACCTTCTCGGCACCGGAGCGCTGAGGCGAGTGCGACACGAACAGCACCGGAGCGGGTGTCGGGGTCATCGGCTGCCCGCGTTGTCGATGGCGATGGCGTGCACACACGCGGAGAGGGTGGCGTCGCGCACGCTCGGGTGGAACCCGGGGTGGTCGCCGCCCACCGCGACGTGCACGGTCGGGGCGGGACCGCGACGGGCCACGCTGCTCAGCGCGCCGAGGCCGCGCTGGCTGACGAAATGCGCGTAGTCGTCCTCGCCGAACACGAGGTGGGTGTCGATGTTCGCCCGGGACAGCGGACCGATCAGCAACCGCGGGCTCTGCATGACACCGGCTCGCGCGATCAGGTCGAACACCGCGTAGGGCAGGTAGCGCGCGGCCAACGGCTTCACCCTGCTCCGCAGCGCAGCCGACCGCGACGTGGTGACCGCGGTGGCGGCGGCGGTGGTGGCCGGTCCCGAATCGAAGGATGCGACGGTGTCCGCCCCGACCAACGGCGCGTCGGAGCGCCAGCTCAACAGGTTGACGAGGATCACCCGGTCGCGGTTGTCGTCGTCGAGCGCGACGCGGGCCGCGAGCCACGCACCGGAGCAGACGCCTGCGTGGGTGATCTGGCCCGTGGTCAGGGTGCGCGCCAACGCGGTGACCTCGTGCGCATCCCGGACGGATTCCTCCGAGTGCAGCAGGGCGAAGTCGCCGCGGCGGACGACGGCGCCGCTCTCACCGACGCCGACGCGGTCGTACCGCACCGTGACCGCGCCCATCTCGGCCGCACGCAGCGCCGCGGACTGCCAGAGCCTCGCCGGTCCGGTACGTACGTCGTTGGCGGTGGAGTGCATGACGATCCCCGAGCTCGGTTGCGTCCCGGCCCGCGTGATCCAGACGCGTGCGCCGCCGTCGGTGGTGACCACTTCGGTGGTGATCTCCTGGCCGGTACCGGTGGTCTGCATGACCGCGGTCGTCCGGGGCGTCACGACGATCGGCGTGCTCGACGACGGCATCCGCTCGTCGAGCCACGATCCGATGGTCTCCACCGCGGCCCGCGGCAGTTCGACGTAGAAACTCGGCGGTGAGATGAAGCCGGTGGGATCGCCGACGGTGCGTACCTCGACCGATCCCGCAGCGGCGTCGACCTGCGCTCGTAGCGCCCCCGAGGAGGCGTCGGCGTCGGCGACCGCGAACAGGACGGGCAGATCGCCGAGCGCGGCGGTGTCGACCGCCAACGAGGACAGGTGCGCAGCGGTGTCGGCGTGCCACGTGGCGCCGACGATGTCGACCACATCGGCGGTGGTCGGCCGTGCACTCGTACCGCCGGCATCGGCGGCGACCGCGATACGGAACAGCTGCTGCTGGCCGCGGACGAAGGATCGGCCGCGCAGGACGGGATCCCAGAAGACGACGGCCGCGACACCTTCGATGCGTGCCACGGCGGCGGAGGCGATGAGCGCCCCGGCGCGGAGGCCGACGACGCTGATCGTGGTGATCCCCATGCCGCGGAGATGGTCGACGGCGTGGGCGACGCCGGCGATCCAGTTCTCCACCGCGTCGGCGGAATCCTGTGCGCCCCAGGACTCACCGGTGTTCAGGTGGTCGAAGCGCAGGGCGACGATCCCCGTGGCGGCCAGATCCTCGCCGAGCATGCGGACGCCCCTCGTGGAGTCCATCTGCTCTTTGCCCAGAGAGGAACACAGCACGACGCCGGCGCGTGCGGTCGACGTGGAGGGGATGTGCAGCGTCCCGAACAACGGTGTGTCCGCCGGTCCGAAGTAGGTGTGCACGACGTGACCGACGTCGATCGCCGGCCGGTCGTCGTCCTCGGTCTTCTCGTCGGGATCGTCGATCTCCCCACTCGCCGTACCGACGAGCAGTCGACGCGGATCGACGGAGTCGGTGATCCGGCAGGCGCGGGCGGCGACGGGCAGCGCCAGCGCGCCGATCACGCCCAGGACGATGCCGACGACGGAGTCGGACGGACTGATCAGGGTGACCGCGACGACCATCAGACCGATCAGCACGACGAGGCCGGCGAGGCGCCGCCACGGGAGCAGGGCGGGGGTCCTCAGCTGTCGCACCACGGTGATCCAGATCGCCACGCACACGAGCACTTCGGTGATGATGGTGGCGATGGCGGAGCCGTTGAACGACAGCCTGGGGATCAGGACGACGTTGAGCGTCACGTTCAGGATCAGCCCGGTCAGAGCGACGAGCGGGAACACCCGGTTGCGTCCGGCGCTGACCAGCGTCATGACCCCCAGCAGGGTGAAGCTGCTCAACCCGGCGGACAGCACCAGCAGGCGGGTGGCGTCGTCGGCGTCGGCGTAGGCCGACCCGTACAGGTGTCGCAGCAGCGGTGTCGCCGCCGGCCAGACGCCGATCACCGCCATGCCCGCGAGGAGGACGGTGAGGATCGAGGCACCGTGCAGGCGCGCGCGGAACTCGACGAGGCGATTCGGCCACGAGGCCACCAACACGGTGACGACCGGTGTGGTGATCGCGATCCCGATCATGGCGACGACGTCGGAGAACTTGTACGCGATCGCGTAGTGGCCCACCGCCTCGAAGGAATCGAGCTTCGAGAGGATCGGGATGTCGATCTTGGTCAACAGCACCGACAGCGAGAAGCCGATGCTGAGCGGGAGCGCTTCGCGCAGCATCTCCGACCAACGCCAGATCTCGATGCGTTTGGCGGGACGGAAGGACAGTCGGCCCGCCCCGATGATCCAGGTCTTGCTGAGCAGGGACACGACCTCGAACGCGACGGCGGGGACGACCACCACCAGCAGGACCGGGGCGACGAGGACGGCCACCACGGTGGCGGCCAACTGGACGACCTGGCTGAGCGACTCGACGACCGATATGACCGTGAGCTTGAGTCGGCTCTGGAACAGGACCGTGAGCGCATGACTCGGGGTCGCGACGACGACGACCAGACCGGCGACCAGGGTCGCGACGATCACCTCGCCGGGGTAGCCGGCCAGGACGACGAACGCGACGGCGCCCAGGTACCCGACCATCCCGAGCACGAGTCGCAGGGCGATGAACGAACTCGCCACCAGACGCGCCTCGGCCTCGCTGTCACCGACGAGCCGCGCGAGGACCACGCGTCCGACGCCGAGATCGGTGATGACACTGAGGACACCGAGCAGCCCGAAGACGAACGAGTACTGGCCCCATTCCTCGGCTCCCAGTGCCCGGGCGATCACGATGCTGCCGATCCACCCCAGGGCGGCGGTGAAGGCGCGGCCGAGCAACATCGAACCGATGTTGCGGGCCACCGAACTGGTCCGCTTCTCTTCGGTGCCGATGGGGTCGTCGGGAACGAGACCGTCGACGACGGGCAGCGGCGGGGTCTGGGTGGGGTGCTCGAGCTGCGCGGTCATCGCGTACCCCCGTAGAGCGCCAGCGTCGTGTCCGCGGCGGCCTTCCAGCTCAACGCGGCCGCGGCCTGCGGTCCACGGGTTCGGAGTCCGGAGTTCGTCTCGGGGTCCATCGCGCCACGCAATGCCTCGGACCACGCCTCGACGGTGTGGTGTCGCACCAGCAGGGCGCCGTCGGCGACGACGTCGGGCAGTGCCCCGACCGCACTGGCGACCACCGCCCCGGTGCACGCCATCGCTTCGACGGGCGGGAGCCCGAAGCCCTCGTACCGCGAGCAGTACGCGGTCACCGTGGCGGCGGCGTACAGCGCGGGCAGGTCGGAAGTGGCGACGTATCCGAGACCGTGGGCGCGCCTCGGTGCGTCCGGTCCGGTCGAGCCGGCCCCGGCGAGGACCAGCGGGATGTCCACGGCCACACAGGCGTCCGCCAGCAGTGCGACGTCCTTGCGTGGTTCGACCGTCCCGACCTGCAGCACGAATCGCTCCGGCAGCCCGAGTCGATCGCGGACCTCGGCGACCTCTGCGGCCGTGGGCGGTAGAGCCCACGACGCGGGTGCCAACGGGATGACGTGCGATCGCCGGCCGGACAGGGCCAGCACGCGTGCGGCGGTGAACTCGGAGACCGCGATGAGGATGTCGGCGCGCCGGAAGGCCCTGCGCAGCAGCGCTCGCTCGCCTCGGGCCCGCAGTGCGCTCGAGGCCCACGGAGTGTCGAACACGGAGAGGTCGTGGACGGTGGAGACCGTCAGGCCGGCGACCCTGATCGGCAGGTCCACGTCCAGGCTGTGGAACACCCGACCCGACGCCGGCGACGGCGCCAGACCCGAGATGGCCCTGCGGACACCCGAGGTGACCGGCTTGCCCAGTCCGGTCACCGAATCGGGCAGTTCGCCCAGCGAGTCGCTCTGGACGATCGCCGCCATCGACCGGTCGGTGTCGGCCGCCGCGGCGGCGGCGAGGAGTTCGCGGGCGTACGTCTGGACACCACTGCCCCCGGGCCTCAGGGCGAGAGCGCCGAAGACCACGTCGAATTCATGCGTCATGGTCTGTCAGGGGAGCAGGGACCGCAGTCGTGCCGGCCACCCGCCGACATCGAGACCGTGGGTGGCGAACATCGCCAGGGCGATGCGCTCCATGCCGAATCCGACGCACGCGCTGTGGGCGACGTCGCCGTCCGCGGTGGATATCTGGAACGTCGAACCGAAGTGGTCCTGGTGGCAGTTGCACGAGACCACGGCGGTGCCCTCGTCGAGATCGCCGTACAGGCGCACCACCAGCTCGGTCTTGAGGTTCTCGTCGATCTGGTTGGCCGCCAGCATCTTTCCGGCACGACCGAAGAACGGGTCGTTCGCGATGACGTCATCGGCGGCCAGCTGCAATTCGTCGAGGACGCCCAACGCGCGAGGGATCCAGTCCTCCCGGTGCGTACGGGCCTGCTCAGGGGTGCCGACGCGGACGAACTCGTGCATCCGGAACGCCTGCATGCGGGCCGGGTCGACGGCGGGCTCGTGACGGAAGCAGTATCCGTACACGTCGAGCAGGACACCGTCGGACGGAAGGGTGCCGGTCAGCGTCGAGTAGCTCGGGTGGCAGGCCGCGGAGACCAGCATGGTGCCCGCCGAGGCGAGGTGATGGTCCCAGTCGTTGCCCGCCTCGCGATCGGCCAGCAACGTGCGGTGCGCACGGTTGTCGCCGGTGAACGTGGAGATGGCGCCGGTGAGGTTGGGGAACGACGCGATGTAGTCGGTCTTCTCGAAGGCCTCACGGGGGAAGACGGGTGGGAACCGCAGGCGTCGGAGGTCGTCGCCGTGCGCGGCGCGACCGGCGCTGACGACGAGACCGTCGATCAGCTCGATGACGTCCTCGAATATCGCGCCGCGACCGTAGAGGCCGTCGATGCCCGACGGGACGAGGATGCCCCGTGCGATGAGGTCGTCCCGGAACTGGGTGCGTGCGCGGTGCAACGCCGAATCGGTGGCGGTGATGGTCATGTCGTCAGCTCCGGTAGGCCAGCACGAGCTGGGCGTTGTTGGCACGGATGCGGTCGTTGGACACCATGAGCTGGGGACCGAACGCGTCGCGCAGCAGGCGGCCCATGGAGGCGGGGTGATCCTCGCGGTATCCGCTGATCCCACAGAGCTGCAGCGCGCCGACGACCACGTCGACGATGACGGTCGACGCCTCGAGTTTCAGATTGTTCATGGCCAGGGCGAAGCCGATGGTGGGATCGGTCTCACCGCCGGCGAGGAAGTCCTCGTACCGCTCGATCTCGCGGCGGACCGACGACTCGAACGACTGGTGGATCACGATGAGGTCGGCGAACTTGACGGCCTGCGGCGGCGGTCCGGAACCCGCCGACCGGCGCGCCGCGGCCCGGACCTGAGCACGGGCCTTGGTCATCGCGGCGTCGGAGATGCCGAGCCACACCGATGCCCACAACGTGTGCGATGCGGGCAACATCGTGGTCGCCGAGATCGTGGAGTAGTCGACCGGGATCACGTTGGCCACAGTGGTTTCCGCGTGGAGCAGGAACCCCGGGCTGCAGGTGCCGCGGAAGCCGAGCACGTCCCACGTCCCGGTCTTCTCGAGCCGGGTGTCCTCGCGGGGACAGGCGACGAGGACCTGATCACCGCCGGGACTGTCCGGGGTGCGTCGGGCCGTGGCGCAGATGTAGTCGGCGTACTCGCCGTAGGAGATGACCGGCGCGTTCTTGTCCAGCGTGACCGTCCCGCCGTCGACGACGACCGCGCAGGTCGAGTTGCCGGTGTCGCCCCCGGTGGTGATCTCCGTGGTCGCCGACGCCAGGAGCGCGTTCTGCTCGGCGATGGCCCGCGTCAGGTCGGCGGCGTCACCGGAGGTCGCGTGAAAGCGCAGCGAGAGGGCCTGGGTGTGATGCATCGCGAAGATCATCGCGGTCGAACTGCAGACCGCCCCGAGCTTCCGGGCGATCGCACACAGATCCGTGATGGAGGTGGATCGGCCGCCCAACTCGACGGGCAGTGAGCAGGACAGGAGTCCCGAAGCGCGCATCTCGTCGACGGCCTCGAACGGGAACCGTGCGTTGCGATCCACGTCATCAGCGTGGTCTGCGGCGACGGCAATCGTCGTCGTCGGATCCGGAGCCTCAACGGCTGCGGACACATGTGTAGCGGTGACAGTCACCGAACTTCCCCCCCGGGTGGTCGGACGCGCATCTTCGATTGTGTACTAGCTGGTGCGTGGACGCAGCCGATATTACTGCGGTACGTTGCTCAGTACGGTATCGCAAACTTTTGGAATTGACGAGTTGCAGATCGTTGGCCGACGGTAGTTCCGTCGATCGACTCGGCACTCGTGCGAAACGTCAGCCCGGACTGGGGAGTTCCGAGGCTGTTTCCCGGCCGGAGGTCGGCGGGGAGTGATCTCACAGGGGGAGAACATGCAGGACCGCATTCGCAAAATCCTTGTCTCACACGGGAAGATGTCCACCGACGCGATGTCGGTGAGCAGCACCGTGGATCTCTATGAGCTGGGTCTCACGTCACACGCCAGCGTCAATGTGATGTTGGCGCTTGAGGACGAGTTCGACATCGAGTTCCCGGACTCGGATCTGAAGAAGTCCACCTTCGCGACGGTGGAGAACCTCGAGACGGTCGTCGGGCGGTTGGCCCCGGCATGACCCTCGCGAACGAGACACACGATGTCGCCGTTCTCGATCCCGACACCTACCGGGCCCATCACATCCACACCGACGAGTCCCGGATCTGGTCGGAGACAAACTGTTACGTGGATCTGTGGATCGAGATCCTGCATGCATCGGGATACGACCCGGTGCCCTCGTTGATGTCGACGCTCTCCGCTGACCACGACGGTCAGCAGTGGACGTTCATCAAACCGGAGCAGGCCGACCTGAGAACGGTCTACGGCGTCGAGGTGACCGAGGAGGCGCTGTGGCGCCCGATCCTCGACACCGTCGAGGCCGGCCCCGGCCGTGGGCTGCTGCACACCGTCGAGGTCGACAGCTGGTGGCTGCCCGACACCGCAGGCAGCGACTACCGCACCGCGCACGTCAAGACCACGATCGTGCCGTTGTCGGTGGATCGCGATGCGCGTCGGATGACCTACCTGCACAACGCCGGTGCCCATCGCCTCGTCGACGACGATTTCGACGGCGTCTTCGGGATCGGCCCGCACGACGAACTCGTGCTGCCGCCCTACGTCGAACAGATACGTTTCGCACCCGAGCGCGCACGGCCCGATCGTGCGGTCGAACTCGTCGCCGCGCATCTGCGTCGCCGCCCCGTCGGCAATCCGATCGACCGGTTGTCGGACTCGGTCCACGCGGCCACCGCGTGGCTACCGAACGCAGGGCTCGAGACCTTCCACCGGTGGGCCTTCACGACCCTGCGACAGTGCGGGTCCACCGCGGAACTGGCCTCGGACCTGGTGGTGTGGCTGGATCGGTTCGGGGTGAACGGTGCTGCCGCAGCACGGGAACCGCTGCTGGAGGTCGCGTCGGGGGCCAAGACGGTCCAGTTCGCGATGGCCCGCGCAGCCCGCGGACGCTCGGTCGACCCGAGTGCCACCCTCATCGCGATGGCGTCGGCCTGGGCGGGTGCGCTCGATACCGTCGCCGACGCACTGCGGTGAGGTGACATGGACACCGCGACCCTGGTCGCCTGTGAACCCGACGCGTTCGAGAAACCCGCGGACCTGACCGCCGACGTTCTCGCCGGCGGGCTGGAGGTCGACGGGCCCGGACTCGTCACCGACGTGTCCGGCTGGCAGGCGTTGGTCGGTCCGGGCCGAACCGTCGACGACCTCGACTGGTGGCTCGTCGCCGACCTCGACCACGACCACCCGGTGCGGATCCGGTTCGACGGCATCACGTTTCCGGCGACCGTGTTCGTCGACGGCGAGGTCGCGGCGCAGATCGAGTCCATGTTCCTGCCGCAGTCGGTGGCCGTGACCGCGGGCCCGCACCGCGTCGTGATCCGATTCGGTTCCCTCACGAGGTGGCTGGCCCGCCGCCGCCCGCGGGGGCGGTGGCGTTCGTCACTGGTCGCCGCCCAGGGGCTCCGCTGGGCCCGGACCACACTGCTCGGCCGCGCACCGGTGTACGCGGGGTCGCCGCCCCCGGTGGGCCTGTGGAAGCCGGTCACGATCGAGCGCGACGCCACCGTGGACGGGCTCCGCGTCGAGGTCGACGTGTCGAGGGCGACGGTGACCTCGACCGGCCGGTGCGTCGACGTGACCGGGGCCGAGGTCGACGGCCGGCGGGTGAGCGCGCAGCTCACCGACCCGTCCGGGAACGTGGTCGCCACCGGCTCGACGATCGGCGCCGACGGAGGTCGCTTCTCGTTGTCCCTCACCGTCGCTGAACCACAACTGTGGTGGCCGAACGGGTATGGACCGCAACCGCTGTACCGGATGACACTCACCCTCGGCGACACCGCCGTGATCCGAACGGTGGCCTTCCGCACCCTCGGCGCCGACCGCGCCGGTGGGGGCTTCCGGGTGGTGGTCAACGACACCCGGATCTTCTGTCGTGGCGCGGTGTGGACGGCGGTCGACGGGGTCGGGACGCACGCCGACACCGATCTCGTCCGTGCACGACTGGCGACGCTCGCCGACGCCGGCGCCACGATGGTGCGACTGCCCGGTGGCCTGCTCTACGAGGGCAGCGCCTTCTGGGAGGCATGCGCGCACCTCGGCCTGCTGGTGTGGCAGGACGCGATGGTCGCCACGTTCGATCCGCCGGCCGACCTCGACGCGACCACCCGCCTCGAGCTGGAGACGGTGCTGGCGCAGGTCGGTGGGAACCCGTCGATGGCGGTGGTGAGCGGCGGCAGCGAGACCGTGCAACAGCCGGTCATGCTCGGTCTTCCCGCCTCGGAGAGGTCACTGCCGCTGATCGAGACGGTGTTGTCGGCCGCCGCGATCGACGCGGGCATCCCGTACGTGGAGTCGTCGCCGAGTGCGCCGGCGGACACCGACGACTTCCCCCTGCGCGCCGACACGGGCATCAGCCACTGGTTCGGCGTCGGGGGCTACCGCCGCCCCATCCACGACGTGGTGACAAGCGGTGTGCGATTCGCCGCCGAGGCACTGGCTTTCGCGATCCCGCCGTCGCCCGCCGCGGTCGAGAGGCACTTCGGTTCGGCGTTGGTCGCCGGCCACGATCCGGTCTGGAAGGCCGGGGTCCCGCGCGATCGGGGATCGTCGTGGGACTTCGAGGACGTCCGCGACGTGTACGTCGAGGAGGTGTTCGGCGTCGACCCCGCCGCGGTACGCGGTCGCGACCCCGAGCGGTACCTCCAGCTCGGTCGGATCGCCGTGGGCGAGGCGATGTCCCGATGCTTCACGCAGTGGCGGAACGATCCGGCCTGCGGTGGCGCGCTCGTCCTCGCGGCGTCGGACCTGGCTCCCGGGGCCGGGTGGGGCCTGATCGACGTCGACGGCGAGGCGAAGCTGCCGCTCGCGATGGTGGCGCGAACGTGGGCGTCGGTCGCGCTGTTCGTCCGAGACGGAGGACTCGACGGTGTGCTCGTCGACGCCGTCAACGACGGTCCGTCGCCCCTCGTCGGGCAGATCACCCTGTATGCCGCCCGCGACGGCGGTGCGATGGTCGCGTCGGGCACCCGCGCGGTGTCGATACCCGCGCGTGGCTCGATCTCCCTGCGCGACAGCGAGATCACGGGTGTGTTCCGCGATCTCTCCGACGCCTACCGCTTCGGACCGCGCACCGCGGACGCGGTGGAGGCCGTGCTCACCGTCGGCTCAGAGGTGCGGGCGCGCGAGGTCCTCTGCGTCCGTCCCGGGGCACCGACAACGAGTGCGGACCCACCGACGGCATCGGCGTACCCGGTCGCGGGTGGCTGGGAACTCGAGATCACCGCCTCCGTCGCGCTCCGATGGGTCGAGATCGACTGTAAAGATTTCGTGCCCGGCGACAACGTCTTCCACCTCGTGCCGGGACGGCCCTACCGGGTCGCTCTCCGATCCGACGACGCGGACCGCACTCCTCGTGGGCGTCTCACCACCCCCGATCATCCCGCTCCGATCACGATCGAGGTGCGGACATGAGTGGTTCGCGAGTCGCACTCGTCCACGAGCGCCTCACCGAGGTGGCGGGCAGCGAACACGTCGTCGAGCAGCTGGCCGTCGAGTGGCCGCACTCGCGTCTACGGGTCCCGATCGCCGACGAGCGCGCCGTGGTCGAGGTGTTGCGCGGTCGTGTCGATGCGTCGGTCCTCGACTCCGCGCATCGCGCGTTGGGGCGACGCACCTACGCGCCGCTGTTGCCCCTCGTACCGACTGCGCTGCGTCGCAGCCATTTCGGTGATGTCGACGCCGTCATCATCAGCCATCATGCGTTCGCGCTCTCGGCGGCACACGCCGCGGGCGACATCCCCACGATCGCCTATGTGCACTCGCCGGCGCGGTGGGCCTGGGATCCGGAGATGCGCGCGGGGGAGGCGTCGGGGCTGCCCGGCCGCGCCGCGCTGGCGGCGTTGGCCGCGGTGGCACGTCGGGCCGAGTCCACGGCGGCGCCGAAGGTCACGACGGTGGTAGCCAACAGCACCGAGGTCGCCGACCGGATCCGTCGGTGGTGGGGACGCGACGCGGTCGTGGTCCACCCACCGGTGGACACCGAGCGGTTCACGGTCGACCCGCACGTCCGCCGGGGGGACTTCTTCCTCCTGGCCGGGCGACTGGTCCCCTACAAGCGCCCCGATCTGGCCGTGCGCGCCGCCCGGCAGGCCGGAGTGCCACTGATGGTGGCGGGATCGGGCCGGTGGCAGCAGCTGTGCGAGGAGGTGGCCGGACCGGGCACCGAGTTCCTCGGACGGGTCGACGACGAGCAGATGACCGACCTCCAGCGGCGTGCTCGCGCGCTGATCATGCCCGGGGTCGAGGATTTCGGGATCGTCCCCGTGGAGGCCATGGCGTCGGGTACCCCGGTGATCGCCGTGGGGGAGGGGGGCGCACTCGACACGGTGGTCCCCGGGCTGTCCGGTCAGCTGGTGCCGCCCGGCACCGACGACGAGGTGGTCGACGGCCTCGCGGCGGCGATGCGTTCGTTCGCCGACGGAGACTACGACGCCACCCGCATCGCGGCGCACGCCGGGACGTTCTCCCGCGCGGAGTTCCGACGATCGATGCGTCGCGTCGTCGACGCGGTGGCGACATGACCTCCGCCCACGTGATCGGTTGCGACCTGGTGGACATCGACGACATGGCCGAATCTGTGTCGGACTTCGGTGATCGGTTCCTGCGACGGATCTTCACGCCCGGGGAGTTGCGCTCCAGCGACGACGGACGGGATCTCCAGCGCCTCGCGGCGCGGTTCGCCGCCAAGGAGGCGGTGATCAAGGCGCTCGCGCTGGGCGACGACGCGACGACCCCGACCGAGATCGAGGTGCTGGGTTCCGGATCCGTGCCGCGGATCGTGCTGCACGGCACGACCGCGGACCGTGCGCGCCTCCGTGGGTGGCGTGATCTGCAGGTGACGTTGTCGCACACCGGCTGTCACGCGATGGCGGTGTTCCTCGCCGAGGTCACGCTGCCGGCGCCCGGCTGATCCCCCGGGCTGCGGGTCAGTAGC
The DNA here is from genome assembly GCF_024171815.1 of Williamsia maris. Classification (GTDB taxonomy): domain Bacteria; phylum Actinomycetota; class Actinomycetes; order Mycobacteriales; family Mycobacteriaceae; genus Williamsia_A; species Williamsia_A maris. The sequence goes on from NZ_JAMTCJ010000002.1 coordinate 1,066,553, forward strand.
CCGTGCCCCGCAGCAACGCACCGAACGTCAGGATGATGATCTTGATGTCGAGCCAGACGCTCCAGTTGGCGATGTAGTAGTTGTCGTAGACCGCGCGGTCGTCGATGCTGGTGTCGCCGCGCAGCCCGTTGATCGCGGCCCATCCGGTCAGCCCGACGTTCAGGCGATGCCGGTCCTGATACGACGGCACCGAGCCCTGGAACTGGGCGACGAAATGCGGTCGCTCGGGGCGGGGGCCGACGATGGACATGTCGCCGCGCGCGACGTTCCACAGCTGCGGTAGTTCGTCGATGGACGTCTTGCGGATGAACTTGCCCACCGGGCCCACACGATTGGCGCGGTCGGGTGCCCAGTCGACGTCGGATGCCGTGGCGGGAACCGGCCGCATCGAGCGGAACTTGTAGAGGTCGAACGGTCGGCCCTCCCGTCCGATCCGCTCCTGGCGGAAGATGATCGGCGCCTTCGGGTCGGTCAGGAACACCGCCAACGCGGTGGCCGCCAACACCGGTGCGACGAGCAGGATGGCGAACGCGGCCATGACGATGTCGAAGGCCCGCTTGGCGTGCCAGTACCAGGTGCGCTGTGCGAGGCGCCGGACGTGGATCAGCGGGATGGTGTGGATGCGGTCCATGTCCGAGCTGGCGTGCACGAACTCGAAAAGGCGAGGGACGACGAAAATCTCGCATTCGAGGTCGTCGCACTCACGCAGCGGTGACACGAAGTTGGAGTCGGCGGTGCGGCTGTACGCGACGATGACCGTCTCGATGCCGTACTCCTCGACGATCTCGCGGATCGGGCGGCGGCTGGAGTCGACGGCGACGCCGCTGTCGAGGATCTCGGGAAACGGGTTGTCGTCCACGACGACCATCACGTCGAGTCCGAGGGCGCGCTGCTCCCCGGCGCTCTGCATCAGCTTGTAGGCCACCTTGCCGCCGCCGATGATGGCCGTGCGCGTACGCGTGGTGATCCGCCGACGACGAGCGCGCTGCACCCCGAAGTAGAACACCCGGATGACGAACAGCATCGCGGCGACCGCGAGAGCTTCGGCGACGGCTCGCTGTAGGGGCGTGGCGGCATCGAAGACGATGACCAACGCCAGGGTCGCGATCATCGAGAAGCCGACGAGACGGGGGAGTACCAGCAGTGCCGACAGGGTGATGCGACTGCGGTACAGGCCGCCGGTGCCGAGGATGCAGACGAACGCAATCGATTCGAGCACCTGCCAGCGTTGATCGGTGGCGTACACGATCGCCGCGGCCACGGCGATCAGATCGAGCAGCAGGAGCATGATGTCTATTCGCTGGCGGCCCAGCCGAAGTCGTCTCTGACGGGTGACAGCCAGAGAGTCGGAAGCGGGCAACGACGGCAGCCCTGTTTCTCTCGTGCTCATGGTGATCCCCCAGTGCGACACAACCGTGCCGTGCGTACGCGACACGATCCCCCGCGCGGCCCCCGCCGCGCTCCCCGACCGTCACAGATTCGTGATCGGCCCTTGTTCCGTTACGAATACTACATCGCCGGGTCGCCACGGGGATGTCGTCACGGCGACGACCTGTGGACTAGCGGGTGATCTCGCTCGCGGGTGCGGGTTTGCCGAACAGGAAGCCCTGCCCGTGGGTGAAGCCGATCTCGCGCAGCAGATCCACCTGGTCGTCGTGCTCGACCCCCTCGGCCACCGTGCTGATGTCCAGCGTCGCGGAGAGATGACACACGGCCTCGACGATGCGGCGCTTGACGCCCTCGCGCTCCATGCCGTCGACCAGGGAACGATCGATCTTGGCGACCGTGATCGGTTGGTCCATCATGTACCGCAGAGCGGCGTACCCGGTGCCCAGGTCGTCGACGCAGATGACGCATCCCAGGTCGTGGAGCTCCCGGATCGTCTGTGCCGCCGGGGAATCGGCAGATATCAGGTCACGTTCGGTGACCTCCACCCACAGGGCTCCCGCGGGTACGCCCTCCGCGATGAGGCACTCTCGGACCAGGGTGGTGAGATCGCGATCGTAAAGTTGTTGCGACGAAAAGTTCACTGAGATGAAGAATGAGTCGGTGTCGGACAGGGATTCGCGCCACGCCCCGAGTTGTCGGATCGCCTGGGTGACGCCCCACCGTCCGATCGGGACGATCAGAGATGTCTCCTCGGCTGCCTCGAGGAACTCTCCGGGCAGGCGTAGTCGGCCGTCCACGGTCCAGCGCAGCAGCGACTCGTAACCGACGACCTCGAATGTGTCGAGTTTCACGATCGGTTGGTAGTGCAGGGTGAAGGCCTCGTCGTCCGACGACGCCAACTCCGCGGCCAGTGCCACCTCCGCGCGCAGGTCGGCGATGGAGACGTCGGCGGCGTACGCGATGTGGACGCCGGTGGTGACCGATGCGTGTATCGCCCCGATGGCGGCCTGGAGGAGGTCGGCCGGATCGGACGACGGCGAGTCCTCGGGGAACGCGACGCCGATGTTGTTCTGGATGAAGTACCCGACGCCGCTGACGGTGACCGTCGACGACAATCGCGCCGCGGTGTCGCGGATGAGTTCGGACGCGTCGCGCTGCCTGATGTCGAAGATGACGCCGCCGTTCGCGGCACCGCCGATGAAGACCCGGGCTCGTGTGCCCAGGAGCTCGGCCACCGCGACCAACGCGGCGCGGCGGACCTCCATCGCGATCGCTCGACCGAACGCCGCGGCGATGCGGTCGGACCCGTCGAGTTTGACGGCCAGGAACACCGCGCTCTGTGCGGGGATGTCGGCTGCGATGGCGCGGAGTTCGTCGTCGGAGAAAGCGGTGAGAAGACGGCTCGGCGACTCGTGCTGTTCGGTCACCGCTGCCCTCCCGTGCGTGGCGAGTTGATTCACGTCGCCCGATGCCGAACCGAAAGAAATGTCGACCGGGACCATGACGTGACATTGATCATGCCACGGGGCGGGCCCGACAAAGCGTGGTGTCGGCTGCGCAGGTGACCGATGTCGGCGGTCGGTCCGGGGTCAGAACCCGACCTCACAGGAGGCGTGTGCGCTGCGTGAACTGCCGTGGACAGGCTCGCCGACGACAATCGCCGCCGATTCGCGAGGAATTCGGCGGCGATTGTTCGACGACATTGTGTGGACGACAATGAATTGCGTGGTCGAAACATTTCTCATTGTGTGCAGTCACAATGAATCGATCACGGCTCACGCCGACCGCAATCGAATTGTCCGGCTCTCGATTACGACCCCGGACGCTTCTTTCCCGCGGCGATTCCGAAACCGGCGGACTTGGAATTCCCCGTCTCGGTGATCACCCGCGCCTGCGTGTCGGAGTCGTCGGTCCCGGTGGTGTCGGCCTTCTCCGCCGGCTCCGACGAACCGTTGGACTCGGCCGAACCGTTGGACTCGGCTGCACCGTTGGACTCGGCCGAACCGTTCGATTCTGACGTCGCCGAGGTCGGCTCGGACGTCGACGCCGACTCGGCGGAACCGTTGGTCTCCGGTTCGGCCGGCGTGCTCGCGGTCGGCTTCGCCGGTGCCTTCGCGGCCTGACCCGGGCGCTTACCGGCGCCCATCCCGAACCCCTTGGCCTTCGGCTCCGGAGCGGGCGCGGACGGGGTCTCCGTCGCGGCCGTCTCGGTCGGTGCCGACTCCGAGGCCGTCGCCTCGGTGGCCGATTCCTCGTCGGCGGCCGGCTCGGCGGGAGCCGGGGTCTCGGCGGCCGCGGCCGGCTTCGACGGCGCCTTCGCGGCCTGACCCGGACGCTTCGCACCGCCCATGCCGAACCCCTTGGCCTTCGGCTCCGGAGCCGGCGCCGCCGCCTCCGCGTCGGTGGACGCCTCCGCCGGTGCCGCTGACGATGCCTCCGCGGGTGCCTCGGACTTCTCCGCGGCCGGTGCCGACGCCTTGGCTGCCTGGCCCGGACGCTTCATGCCACCGCCCATGCCGAAGCCCTTCGACTTCGGCTCCGCAGCAGGTGCCGCTGCCTGCGTGGACGCCTCGGTTGACGATGCTTCGGCGGGTGCCTCGGACTTCTCGGCGGCCGGTGCTGACGCCTTGGCTGCCTGGCCGGGGCGCTTCATGCCGCCGCCCATGCCGAAGCCCTTCGACTTCGCCGCGGTGGCCGCGGACGTCGCCTCGACGGCCTCCGCGGAGTTCGACGACGCGGGCTCCGCCTTCGACTCGGCGGTCGAATCCTTGGCGGGCGCGGCCGTGGTTGCCTTCGCGGCCTGGCCGGGGCGCTTCATGCCGCCGCCCATGCCGAGTCCGACCTTCGGCTTCGCCGTGGTCTCGGTTCCGGTCGCCTCGGCTGCGGCCTCGGCGGGAGCCGACGACTTCGTGGTCTCGGTGACCTGCTCTGCCTTGACGTCGGTCTTGTCGAGAGTCGCGGTCCCGACGGTCGCCGGGCCGAGGAATCGTCCGCCGCGCTTGATCTCGGCGGCCCCGCGGGTCACCGACTCGAAGAGCAGCTGGGCCACGTCGACGACCTCGACCTTGTTCTCCAGGTCGGTGCCGCTGGTCTTGGCGGTGGTGCCGTCGCTGAGCATCACCTTGCAGAAGGGACAGCCGGTCGCGATCTTCTGGGGCTGGTCGCCGGAGTCGTCGAGCGTGCTCAACGCCTCGTCGACCCGGTCGAGGTTGATCCGCTTGCCGATGGACTCCTCCATCCACATGCGGGCGCCACCGGCGCCACAACACATGGACCGCTCGCCGTGACGCGGCATCTCACGCAACGCCGACCCCGACGCGGACATGAGCTCGCGGGGCTCCTCGTAGACCTTGTTGTGACGGCCGAGGAAGCAGGGGTCGTGGTAGGTCACGTTCTCCGCGACCGGCGCGACCGGGATCAGGCGCTTGTCGCGCACGAGACGGTTCAGCAACTGCGTGTGGTGCACGACCTCGTAATCGCCACCGACCTGCGGGTACTCGTTGCCCAACGCGTTGAAGCAGTGCGCACAGGTCACGACGATCTTCTTGCGCTGCTGCGGTGCGGTGGCGAACAGCTCGCCGAGGGTGTCGATGTTCTGCTGCGCCAGCATCTGGAACAGGAACTCGTTGCCCGAGCGGCGAGCGGAGTCGCCGGTGCAGGTCTCGCCCTCACCGAGGACGAGGAAGTTCACCGCGGCGATGTCGAGGAGCTCGGCGACGGCCTTGGTGGTCTTCTTCGCGCGGTCCTCGTAGGCGCCGGCACAACCGACCCAGAAGAGGTACTCGAAGCCCTCGAAGGTGTCGACGTCCTGGCCGTAGACCGGGATGTCGATGTCGATCTCGTTGATCCAGTTGGTGCGGTCCTTGGAGTTCTGACCCCAGGGGTTGCCCTTGTTCTCGAGGTTCTTGAACAGGCCGGCGAGCTCGGACGGGAAGTCCGACTCGATGAGGACCTGGTAGCGGCGCATGTCGATGATGTGGTCGACGTGCTCGATGTCGACGGGGCACTGCTCGACGCACGCGCCGCAGTTGGTGCAGCTCCACAGGGTGTCGGCGTCGATGATGCCGCCGCCGGTGGCACCCTCGCTCGGGCCGACCAACGGGCGGGCGGCCTCGGCGCGTGCCGCGGCCGGGATCTTGTCCAGAGCGGCCTGGTCGACGTTGCCCTCGGCGTCGACGAGTCCGACCTCGTCGCCCGCGGCGTCGGTGCGACCGCCGGCGAGCAGGTAGGGCGCCTTCGCGTATCCGTGGTCACGCAGCGACATGATCAACAGCTTGGGCGACAACGGCTTTCCGGTGTTCCACGCGGGGCACTGGCTCTGGCAGCGACCGCACTCGGTGCAGGTGGTGAAGTCGAGCCAGCCCTTCCAGCTGAAGTCCTCGATCTTGCCCGCGCCGAACGCGTCGACGTCGGGGTCGGCCTCCTCCATGACGAGGACCTCGCCGTTCGACATCATCGGCTTGGCGGCGCCCAGGGCGACCTTCGAACCGAGCTCGCGCTTGAAGTAGATGTTGAAGAACGCGGCGAAGCGGTGCCATGCGACACCCCAGGTGATGCGGCGGCCGACGACGGCCAGCCACACCATGCCCGAGAGCAGCTTGATGGCGGCGAAGATCGACACGAGCAGCGGGCTCTCCGGCAGGATGTGCGCGACCTGCATCGTGAAGAAGTCCGAGCCGACGTGGCCGTCGTGGTAGGTCGCGATCTTGCCCGCCTTGACGAAGATCATGCCCAGGCCCTCGAGCAGGACGACGATCTCGACGAAGTAGGCGGCCAGGAACCCCGATCCGGCGAAGCGCGACAGACGCTCCGGGCGTCGCGGGTGGTTGAGCTGGCGGATGATCATCAGCGTCACGATGCCGACGACCGTGCCGATACCCAGCAGCTCATCGAGCAGGTGCCACACGAAGGTGTCGCCGAAGATCGGCCAGTGGAACTCGGGGTTGAACGTCTGCCCGTACGCCTCGAACCACAGCAGCGAGCCGACGACGAAGCCCATCATGACGAGCCAGTGCGCCCAGCCGACGGTGCGGAACTTGACCATCCTGGTGTGGGCGACGAACTCGATCATCATCTGCTTGAAACGCGGGATGACCGGGGTGAGTCGAGTGGTGTCGCGCTGTCCCTGGGCGATCGTGCGGAGCATTTTCCACACGCCGGAGAAGAACAGGGCCCAGCATCCGAGACTGATGAGGGCTGCGATGGTGCCGATGGTGATGGTGGTGGCGCTCAAGGCGTTGGGGCCTTTCTATCCAGGGCGAACGACAGCCGACGCCCAGGTGTCCTTACATAGACCGTAAGGCCTGGACGCGGGTGCTCGCATGGAAGGTAGACCTAAGTCGCCACCTGGGGTGATGTTGGTTACCCGCGAGTAGGTTCGACCTGCCGCGACGCGTCGGATGTGACGCTCGACTCGGCGGTCTTCTTCACCCGAACCGGAATTCTCGGACGCCCGGTGAGATACAGCGCGAACGGTGCCCGCCGGAGGCCCTCGGCGATCACGAGCGTGATCGACACGGTCAGCAGATAGACGACGATCGTGGCCCACGGCGCACCCAGGTGCTGCTCGAACCAGCCCCGGGTCGTCGGGCTGTCGAGCCGCGGCAGGATGAGCAGCTGCAGGACGAACACGTGCGCGAGGAAGATCGCGAACGACCGGTTCGACGCGTAGGTGACGACCTTGTTGAACCGCGGCGTGCGGTCGCGGCGGTCCGACCACCGCAACGCCGTCGCGTACAACGCGAGGATCGCCATGAAGATGAACGGCTGCAGGGTGGGGTTGAGCGCGAACCCGGCCAGCGCCGGCGTCTGGCCGTCGGCCAGACGCTCGGAGAACGTGACGTAGGCGAACACGCCGCCGGCGATCAGCCCGCCCAGGATCCACCAGCCGCGTCCACGTATCCACTCGTCGACCCGCTCCCGGTGCACGGCCGCGACCGCACCCAGGAACACGAAGAACTGGTACGGCAGGAACGTCGAGTAGGCGTGCCACCAGTTGTTGTAGAGCCAGCTGCCCTCGGGGGCGTGGAGGTGGTTGAGCGTGTAGAGGATGCCGAGCTGGATGACCAGGCTCGTCGCCAGCAGCGCTATGTGGTGGTTGCGGGTCTTCCGGACGATCCACAGGATCGCCGGGAACAGCAGATAGAACTGGATGATCACGAAGATGAAGTACAGCTGGAAACCGGCTGTGCCCCACAGCAACCCGTTGCGGAGCTGCTCGAACCAGAAGCCCATGTCCGACCACCCGCCGTTCGCCACCACCGAGTAGCCCCAGTAGACGACGGACCAGATCAGGTAGGGGATCACCACGAGCTTGAGGCGGCGCGGCCAGAACTGGGTGGCCTTGAAGTCGGGCTTGTCGAAGTTGCCGAACATGAGCACGAACCCGGTGAGGAAGAAGAAGGCGTTGCGGGTGAAGTGGCCCCACATGCCCAGGGCGTTGGTCAGCACGCTGGTGTCGGAGTTGTTCGTGTTGGTCAGCACGTGGCAGAAGATCACCATCAGGAAGGTGCTGCCGCGGACGAAGTCCAGCTGGTGCAGATGCCCCCGCCGCGCCGTGGTCGGCGCTGCTGCGGAGACACCGGTGGCCGATGAGGTGGCGAGGGACGTCGTCATCGGCCTGCTCCCGGGGTCGCGGTCAGCATCGGGGCGACGGTACCAGCCCCCGTCGTCGACCCCCAGCGCTGTGACCTGGGCCACTGGCCGTGGGTACGCGACGTCGACATGACCCCCAGCATCGCGTGTGTTCCTGTGAAGAACCTGTCGGTGCGCTGTCATCGCGCAGGGGAGGCGGCGGCCGGTGGGGTCAGGCCGAGGGGCGGGTGGACGCCGTGATCATGCGGATGATCTGCAGGAACACCGACGACCGCGGCGACACGAGGGCCGAGTGGGACTGACCTCGCAACAGGACGAGACGGGCCTCTCCGCGCGCCCGCTGGACGGCCGCCACGAAGGACATGGACTGCGACGGGGAGACGACGCGGTCGGCCGTGCCGTGCACGGCGGTGATCGGCATGGTCGGGTCGATGTTCTCGATCGGGTCCACGGCGCGGTACCGGTCGGGGACCTGCGCGGGCGTGCCGCCGAGGATTCGGGTGACCCGGGTGTCGCCGGTGTCCGCGGCCCGCTCGAGGTTCAGCGGACCGGCCAGCGAGATGATCCGTGTGGGCCTCCACCGCGACCTCGGGTCGCCGAACTCGGGCGGGGTGGCGGCATTGCGGGTGCCCGCCCACACCGCGAGCTGCGCCCCGGCCGAGTGTCCGACCAGGGTGGAGTCGGCGGTGTCGATCTCCGGGTTGAGTCGATCGAGCGTCGGCACGTAGTCGACGGCCGCGGCCACGTCGCTGAACGTGGTCGGCCAACCGCCGCCGGAGCCGATGCGCCGGTACTCGATGTTGTAGGCGGCGACCCCCTGGGCCGCCAACGCCCGAGCGATCGGGTCGAACAGGCCGGCGCCGTAACGGGCGGTCCACCCACCGCCGTGGACGAGCACCACCAGGGGCACCGAGTCCTCGGCGTGCTCGCCCGCCGGGAGGTACAGATCGCCGTAGTCCTGACGCGGGTCGCCGACGCCGGTGGGGAGATAGGCGTATCTGTGCACGCTTGTCCCGCGCGTCGCGGAATCCTCCGACGTCGAGGTCGGCGCCGTCGTCGCCCGGTCTGCGGGGCGCGTCGCCTGCCGCACGCCCACGGCCACACCGGCCGCGACGATGAGCACCAGAACCGCCGTGACCAGCGCAATCGTGCGACGAGACAGTCTGCGAGTCATCGCCGCCGACTATAACCGCGCGGGACGCGCGGTGCCCGGGGAGAAGCTCCGAGGTCACCGGGAACAGATTCGTGAGGTCGCGAGTTGAACACCTCGAGAACCTTGAGCGTGATCCACTCAACTGATTTGACGGGACCGACATCCTCGCGTAGTAGTTGAGTGGACTCCACTGAGGTTCGAGAAGTCAGTGGTCTGGCCAGCCAAACATCCGGCCGGCGTCGCAAACGTAGGAGGTAAGAAGATATGGCTCGTGCTGTCGGTATCGACCTCGGCACCACCAACTCGGTGGTCGCCGTCCTCGAGGGTGGAGAACCCACCGTCATCGCCAACGCCGAGGGATCGCGCACGACCCCGTCGGTCGTCGCATTCGCCCGTAACGGCGAGGTCCTCGTCGGCCAGCCCGCCAAGAACCAGGCGGTCACCAACGTCGATCGCACCATCCGTTCCGTCAAGCGCCACATGGGCGAGGGCGAGTGGTCGCAGAAGATCGACGACAAGGACTACACCCCGCAGGAGATCAGCGCCCGCACGCTGATGAAGCTCAAGCGTGACGCGGAGAGCTACCTCGGTGACGAGGTGACCGAGGCGGTCATCACCGTCCCCGCGTACTTCAACGACTCGCAGCGCCAGGCGACCAAGGAAGCCGGCCAGATCGCCGGCCTCAACGTCCTGCGCATCGTCAACGAGCCCACCGCGGCCGCACTCGCCTACGGCCTCGACAAGGGCCAGTCCGAGCAGACCATCCTGGTCTTCGACCTCGGTGGCGGTACTTTCGACGTCTCGCTGCTCGAGATCGGTGACGGCGTGGTCGAGGTCCGTGCGACCTCCGGTGACAACCTGCTCGGCGGCGACGACTGGGACCAGCGTGTCGTCGACTGGCTCGTCGAGAAGTTCAAGGCGCAGAACGGCATCGACCTGACCAAGGACAAGATGGCGCTGCAGCGTCTGCGTGAGGCGGCCGAGAAGGCGAAGATCGAACTGTCGTCCGGTCAGAGCACCTCGATCAACCTGCCCTACATCACCGTGGACTCCGAGAAGAACCCGCTGTTCCTCGACGAGCAGTTGTCGCGCAGCGAGTTCCAGAAGATCACCTCGGACCTGCTCGAGCGCACCCGTGCGCCGTTCCAGGCCGTGATCAAGGACGCGGGTGTCGCGGTCGGCGACATCGACCACGTCGTGCTCGTCGGTGGTTCCACCCGTATGCCCGCCGTCAGCGAGCTCGTGAAGGAGCTCACCGGCGGACAGGAACCCAACAAGGGCGTCAACCCCGACGAGGTCGTCGCCGTGGGTGCCGCACTGCAGGCCGGTGTGCTGCGCGGTGAGGTGAAAGACGTTCTGCTGCTCGATGTCACGCCCCTGAGCCTCGGTATCGAGACCAAGGGTGGCGTCATGCACAAGCTGATCGAGCGCAACACCACCATCCCGACCAAGCGGTCGGAGACCTACACCACGGCCGAGGACTCGCAGCCGTCGGTGCAGATCCAGGTGTACCAGGGTGAGCGTGAGATCGCGTCGCACAACAAGCTGCTCGGTTCGTTCGAGCTGGCCGGCATCGCGCCTGCGCCGCAGGGTGTCCCGCAGATCGAGGTGACCTTCGACATCGACGCCAACGGCATCGTGCACGTCACCGCGAAGGACAAGGGCACCGGCAAGGAGAACACCATCCGGATCCAGGACGGCTCGGGCCTCTCGAAGGACGAGATCGACCGCATGATCAAGGATGCCGAGGCGCACGCCGACGAGGATCGCAAGCGCAAGGAAGAGGCCGAGACCCGCAACCAGGCGGAGTCGTTGGTGAACCAGACCGAGAAGTTCCTCAAGGAGAGCGAGGACAAGGTCCCCGCCGACGCCAAGGAGAAGGTCGAAGCCGCCATCGCCGGCGCCAACGAGGCGCTCAAGGGCACCGATCTCGCCGCGATCAAGTCCGCGGTGGAGACCCTGTCCACCGAGTCGCAGGCCCTGGGGCAGGCGATCTACGCCAACTCCGCGGCCGAGGCCGGCGCCGACGGTGCACCCGGTTCGTCTGACGGGGCCGACGACGTGGTCGACGCCGAGGTCGTGGATGAGCCCACCGACGCCGATTCCGGTGAGAAGAAGTGACGGCTGATCAGCCGGGCACACCCGAGGAGCCGGGCGATCCGGTCGACCTCGGGGAGGTGAACCCGGAGGACGTGTCCGCAGCGGCCGAGGCGGCCGCGAACGCCGAACCCGCAGAGGCGGGGGAGGCCGACGGTCCCGCCGCGACCGAGCTCACGCCGGAGGAGGCGCAATCGGCCAAGGAGGCCGAGTTGCTCGCGGACCTGCAGCGACTGCAGGCCGAGTACGCCAACTACCGACGGCGTGCCGACCGCGAGCGTCAGGGTGCGGTCGAGACCGGCAAGGCGACGCTGATCAGCTCGCTGCTGCCGGTGCTCGACGACCTCGACCGCGCGCGTGCACACGGCGATCTCGAGGCGGGGCCGCTGCGTGGTGTTGCCGACAAGATCGTCGACACGCTGAAGTCGCAGGGGCTCAACACCTTCGGTGCGCAGGGCGATGCTTTCGACCCCGCGTTGCACGAGGCCGTGCAGCACGACGGTGACGGCGCGAACCCGGTCATCGGCGATGTGTACCGGCAGGGTTACCGCCTCGGCGAGCGACTGCTGCGGACCGCGATGGTCACCGTGACCGACGCGGCCGACGCGGACGCCGGGTCCTAGGCCCGCGACCCACCCCGACGGACGCCGCACATCGTCGGCGCGAACTGCGACAATGGTTCGTGCCGACGATGTGCGGTCCGTCTGGATCTCATGACGATGTTTCTCACGTGAGGAGGTGACGCCTGATGGCTCCCCAACGCGAATGGCTCGAACAGGACTTCTACAAGGACCTCGGCGTCGCTTCGGACGCCTCGGCCGACGAGATCAAGAAGGCCTACCGCAAGCTGGCGCGGGAACTGCATCCCGACGCCAACCCCGGTGACGCCGCGGCCGAAGAGCGTTTCAAGCGGGTGTCGGAGGCGCACAGCGTGCTGTCCGACGCCGCCAAGCGCAAGGAGTACGACGAGACGCGGAGCATGTTCGCGGGCGGTCGTTTCCGAGGCGGTGGCAACAGCACGGGCGGTGGTTTCCCCTACGGTTCGAGCCCCGGCGGCTACACCACCGGACGCGGTCCCGCGGGCGGTCAGCAGTTCGACGTCGGCGACCTGTTCGGCAACGCGGGCGGCGGCGCCGACGCGGGCAACTTCGGCGACCTGTTCGGCGGGCTGTTCAACCGCGCGCCGCGCGGTGGCTCACGCCCCAAGCGCGGCAACGACCTCGAGACCGAGACGACCCTGGGCTTCCGGGATGCCGCGCTCGGCACGACGGTGTCGCTGTCGCTGACCAGTCCGGCTCCCTGCACGACCTGTCATGGCAGCGGCGCGAAGCCGGGGACCAGTCCCCGGGTGTGCTCCACCTGCAACGGCGCCGGTGTCGTCAGCCGTAACCAGGGCGCGTTCGGCTTCAGCGAGCCGTGCACCGACTGCCAGGGCACCGGTTCGCGGATCGACGATCCCTGCCCCGACTGCTCGGGCAACGGTGTCACCGTGCGTACCCGCACCATCAACGTTCGTATCCCCGTGGGAGTCGAGGACGGACAACGGATCCGGCTCGCGGGCCAGGGTGAGGCCGGCCTGCGCGGAGCGCCGTCGGGCGATCTGTACGTGGTCGTCCACGTCCGCGCGGACTCGGTGTTCACCCGCGTCGGCAACGACCTCAAGGTCGAATTGCCGGTCAGCTTCGGTGAACTCGTGCTCGGCGCGACGGTGTCGGTGCCGACTCTCGACGGCAACGTCGGCGTCAAGATCCCGCCGAACACCTCCGACGGGCGGACTCTGCGGGTCCGTGGCCGCGGCGTCACCAAGCGATCCGGCGGATCCGGCGACCTGCTGGTGACGGTGCGGGTGTCGGTCCCGTCGAAGCTCGACGAGAACGCCACCGAGAAGTTGCGTGAGTACGCAGAAGCCGAGCGCGCCGGTGGATTCGCGCCCCGCGCCGGTTGGGGCGGTGCGTGATGGAGGGTCGCGAGGAGATGTTCATGATCTCGGTCGCGGCCGAGCTCGCGGGCATGCACGCCCAGACACTGCGCACCTATGACCGGCTCGGGCTGGTCAGTCCGCAGCGCGCCGCAGGCGGCGGCCGACGCTACTCGTCCCACGACGTCGAGTTGCTGCGCGAGGTGCAGCGGCTGTCGCAGGACGAGGGCGTCAACCTCGAGGGCATCAAGCGCATCATCGACCTGACCAATCACGTCGACGCGCTCGCCCAGCGGGTGCGTGAGCTCGAGAACGAGTTGGTCGCCGAGCGAGCCGCGCGCGGACGGCGCGGGACCGAGCTGGTGCCCGTGCCCCGTACGAGCGCACTGGTGGTGTGGCAACCACGCCGTAAGCGCACCTGACCCGCCAGTGGGCACGTGCAGCCACCAGTTGGGCACGTACAGCCGTCAGTTGGGCACGTACAGCCGTCAGTTGGGCACGTGAACCCATCGAGTGGGCAGTTGTGGACTACGACTAGGCGGTTGCGAACGCCCGCGGGCGTCATGGGGCACATGGATCCGACATCGGTGGTCGTTGCGCCGATGCCCACAGTGCCCAACCAACGTCCGTATCTGCCCAACCAACGGGGGAATGCCTAGCTCGCGCCTGCTCCGTATCCCGCGGCGCGCAACGCCGACATCAACTCCGACCGCGACCCGACACCGAGGCGGCGACGGATCCGTGCCACGTGGTGTTCGACGGTCTTGGCCGAGATGTACAGCGTTGCACCGATCTCGCGGTACGTGAGCCCCAGGACGAGCTGTTCGGCGACCTCGGCCTCGCGGTCGGACAGCGCCGACTGTGTACCGACATCGCCGGCGCCGACCGGCGCGGTGGTCGCGGTCGGACCGATGGTCCGGGCCGTCTGCAGCAGGGCGGTGGCTGATCGGGTGTCGCCGATTCGCAGTGCCCCTTCGGCGGCCAGTCGGGCACCGTCGAATGCGTGTCCGACCCGTTGCAGGCTGCGCGCCGCCACGTCGATGTCGGCCGCGACGACCGGTGTCTGCGCGTCCTCACCCTGCAGGACCTTCAGCCACACACGGCCGGCCTGCGCGAGAACGGCCGCGTACGAGCTGGATTCGGACGCCTCCCCGAGAGCGCGTGCATGCGGGACGAGCGTGACGGGGTCGTCGGAGAGGATCGCGGCCTGGACGCCGTACCAGTGCCACGCCGCCGACCACACCGACGGATCGCCGAGATCGGTGAGCAACCGGCCCGCGTCGGCGGCCAGATGCGCCACCCGCGCGACGTCGCCGCATCGGATGGCGGCGAGCCACAACTCGCCGAGTGGGAGCAGTGCGAAGAGGTCGACCTCGGCCTCGGCGACGACCGCCTGGGCGTCGCGCCAGGCATTGTTCAGCGCCCCCGAATCGCCACGACGTCGGGCGATACCGACCGCGAGTGCGTGACGCAGCAGCAGATCCCGGTGTGACCGCGCGGTCGCAGCGGTCGCAACGGCGGTGGCCTCGGCGAGATCGCCGGCCATCATCGCGGTCCAGGCACGCAGCAGGTCCAGACGTACCACGTAACCGTCGTTGGTCTCGTGGACACGGTTGAGCACCGCCTGCGCCCCACCGAGATCACCACCGTGCAGGTTCAGCAGGATCGCCAGCGCAGCAGCCGATTCCGGCTCCACCACCGACACCCGTCGCAGCGACATCGACCGCAGGACCGGTCCGAGCGCAGGGGCCGGATCGGATCCCAGCGAGGCGACCAACCCGTCGGCGAGCAGGCCGGACGAGGCGTTGTCGGCGGTCGGGGGAGCGCTGTGTGAGGCCTCGGCGAACGCGGCGGCTCCCTCGCGGTCCCCGGAGGCGATAAGGGCGACGACGCCGATCGCCGCGTCGGCGCCTGCACGATCGGGACCGAGCCAGCGGAACAGTTGCGCGGCACGGGAGTACGTCCCTCGCCGCGACGCCACCGCCGATGCGACGCGGACACCGGTGCGGATGGTGTCGGTCGATTCCGAGGCCAGCGCCGCGTCGGCGATGCGGGATGCGACGTCGAGGTCGTCGGATTCCAATGCGGCCTGGGCGAGGGCGACGTCGGTGGTGGCGGGATCGGCGCCGGCGACACGAGCGGCCGACCACAGCGTGACCGCTCGGTGTCCGGCGGCGGCGCGGGCGAACTCGCACAGGGTCTCGGCCAGGGCCGGATCGACCATGCCCTCGTCGGCCGCGGCGATGGCGCGGTCGGCGTCGAGCGCCCGATTGGCGATCAGGACCCGGACGAGCTCCGCACGGGTGGAACCGATCTGATGCGCACCGACCACGGCGACAAGGGATGCCTCTGCGCCCGGGAGGAAGAAGTCGGAGTCGCCGAGGAAGCCGGAACCGCGTGCGCGATCGACGGCGGCCACCGCTTCGGTCCGCGACACCGTCGCGGTCTGCGCGACCGTGTCGGGATCGGGGGACGAGCCGGCGGCGGCGATGGTCAACACCGCCAACGCATTCCGGTCCAGGCGGCGGAGCTGTCGGTGTTGCCACGCGGAGATCGCAGTGGCCGCGACGGTGTCGAGCGTGCGTCCGTCGGTGCCCTGACCCTGGATCTCGACGGCGTGCAGGGCGGCGTCGATTGCAGCGCGGTTCCCGCCGGTGGCGCGGGCGATCGCGGCGGCGGGCCCGGCGAGCAGATGCCGACCGGACCGTTCGACCACCCCGGCCGCGGAGATGGGACGCAGCGGCACGACTCGTCCGCGCGACCGCAGGGCGGCGCTCAGATCGGCGATCGCATCGCGGTGGTCGCGTGGTTCGCCGGCGACGACGACGGTGATGTCGGCGCGTACGGCCAGCGTCGCGAGGTGGGCCAGGGTGGCGTCGTCACGGTCCTGCGCGTCGTCGACGAGCACGGCGCACCCGGGCTCGGGATCGAGAGGTATGTCGTGGACCACCGGGATGCCGATGCGGTGCAACGCATCCGAGAGCGCGGTGAGAACGGCGCTCTTGCCGCTGCCCGCGACACCGACGACGTGGGCACGCAACGGTCGGCCGGCGCTCGACTCGACGTCGAGCAGCAGTGACTGCGCGTCCGGCATCCCGGCCAGCGCACCCGCGGGTGACGTGAGGTCAGTTGGCACCGAGGATCCCGCCGACGGTGTCGCCGACCCCGCCCAGGATGTTCCCGGGTACCTGCGCGACACGACCGGGGAAGTTCGGGAGGGTGGGAAGTGTCGGGATCGTCGGACGACCCGCGGTCTCCGGGGGCGCGTTGCCACCGGTGTCGCCCCCTCCGGTGTCGCCGCCGCCGGTGTTGCCGCCACCCGTGCTGCCCCCGCCGGTGTCGCCGCCGGTGTTGCCGGTGCCCGTGTTGCCGCCCCCGGTGTTCCCGCCGGTGCCGCCGCCGGTCGAACCGTTGGATCCGGAACCGGTACCGCCGTTGTTCTGCGAGCCCGACCCCGAGCCGCCGCCGGTGCCGGGCGACTGCGCGGCGCCCCCACCGGTGCCGGCGGTACCGCCGCTGCCTGTGTTGGGCGCAGCCGAGGCGCCGGTGCTGCCCGCACCGGGCGTGGAGCCGGCCGACGCGCTGCGGCCCGCACTCGCCGACGGTGCGCCCGAGGTGGCGGGGGCCGACTGCGTCGGGGTGGCGGCGGGGGCCTCGTCGCCGGAGAGTGCGGTGCCCACCGAGAGTCCGCCCGCGGTCAGCAACGCGATCGCGACCGCGACACCGCCGATGATGGCGAGACGTTTGTTTCGTCCCATGGGGATCTTCTCGACCACGGTCGTGCGGGGGGCCGGCTCGACCGCGCGGGTCTGCGCGGGTACGAGATCGGCCTTGCGCGCGGCGGCCAGATCAGCGACCGCGGCCGCGGCGTTGGCCGGCATCGCATCGAGTGCGGCTGCGGCGGAATCGATCTCGCCGGCGAGAATGGCGGCGCCGAAGGCCGAGGTGGTGACGGGGTCGGCGTCGACGATCACCGGGACCCGCAGCATCGACGACATCATCTCGGTGATCAGCGGAACCGCCGATCCGCCACCGGTGAGGATGATCGCGGTGACGTCGCTGAGGCTGTGCCCGGTACCGGCGACGGTCTCGCGCAGCAGGGTCAGCGACGTGGCGATCGGCTCGTGCAGCAGGTCCTCGACCTCGGAGCGAACCAGGCGTGTCTCGGTCCGCAGGTCCGGCAACTCCACCGACACCGTCGTGTCGGTGTCCGACGACAGGGCTTCCTTGGCCGCGGTGCAGCGTCGGCGCAGCGTCGCGAGGGACTCCACGGTGTCGGGGGCGAACGGGTCGAGGTCGTCGAGCGCGGAGACCGACTCGAGGACGTGGGTCAGGATCAGCTGGTCGAACGCGTCGCCGCTGATGTCCTCGCTGCGGACGGGGCGACCGATGATCTGCGATGCCTCGCCGGTGCGGACCACGGCGATGTCGAGGGCGGAACCGCCGAGGTCGTAGACCACGACGAGGTCGGTGTCGGTGTCGGTGACCGCGGCATGTGAGCCGCCCGAGCGGGGGACACCGCCGGAGGCGAGCCCGTCGGGTCGGGTGGCCTCGGCCGCTGCCACGGCCGCGATCGCCTCGGGGACGAACGTGACGTCGGACAGTCCCTGGGTCGCCGCGGCGGCGCGCAACGCGTCGACGGTGTAGGCCTGCCACCCGTTGGGGCACGCGACGACGACGCTCGACGCATCCGAACCGCTCTCGCGGGCGAGGCAGGCCAGCGCCGTCGCGTACAGCTCCTCGCCGCTGAACTGACGGCCGTCGTCGGCGACGAGTGCGACCGGGTCACCGACCCGTTGGGTGAATCCGGCCAGGTCAGGCGACCCCGCCGAGACCGCGCCGGCCGCGGCCAGCACGGGCGCGCGACCGGGGGCGAGCTCCAGAGCCGTCTGCCGGACCAGTGCGTCGTAGGTGCCCGACCGGGTCGTCGAGACCGCCACCGAGGCGGAACTACCGATCTTCAATCCGAGGCCAGAGGCCATGGGGTCGACTCCTCTATTACGACGCGGGCGTGCGGACGCCCATTCACGTGACTTCATTCCATTGTCGATATCAAACCTTGTTCTGTTACCGCACGTCAGGAGATTGCGGGGACATCCCCTATTCCCCCTAACGCACCCCCCGACCCCCTAGTCCGAGCAGGACGCGGACAAGGGGGTTGATCCCCGTTGGGCGGGGGGTCGCGGATGCCTAGCGTTGTGGTCAATCGGAGATCCGGGATCTCACGAAGAGCTCAGACCTCCACAACCAGCCACAGGAGCCACCATGCCCACCAACGCAGTCCTCGACTTCATCCTCAACCTGCTGCGCGACGACAAGGCGGCCAGCGCCTACTGCCTGAACCCGCAGGCGGCGCTCGACGCGGCCGGGCTCCCCGAGCTCTGCCACGCCGACATCGTCGGTGCGGCGCCGATGGTCGCCGAGTCCGGTCTGTTCCCCGGCGGTCAGCGTCTCGCCTCGATCGTCAACGCCGGCGCGGTGCCGGTCGCGGCAGGCGGAGTCGGTGGCGTGGGCCTCGGTGGGGGCAACGTCGGTCTCGGCGGCATCAACCTCGGTGGCATCAACCTGGGCGGGGTCGCCCTCGGCGGTCTCGGTGGGATCGCGCTCGGCGGCCTCAACTTCGGCAGCATCGACTTCGGCAGCCTCGCGCTCGGCGGCATCAACCTCGGCAACGGCATCAACTTCGGGTCCGTGAACTTCGGCAGCCTCGGGAACTTCGACTTCAGCAGCCTCAACCTCGGCGCCCTCGACCTCAGCGCACTCAACTTCGGTGTCGTCTCCATCAGCAACCTCGTGTCCGGTGTCCTCGACCTCGGCGACCTGGCCATCGGAACCCAGCTCGGTGCCGTCCTGGCCGGTTCGCTGGCCGCCGCACTCAGCGTCGGCGGAACCGTCGCGGCCACCTTCGGCGCGGCGTTCGGCGCCTTCGTCGACGCGGTCGTCGCTCTCGGCGGCTCGCTGGTCAACGTCATCGACATCAACGGTGTCCTCGACATCGGCGCCACCATCGCCGGTGTCTTCACCGGTGGCCTCGGCCTGGCCGCCGGTCTCGGCGCACAGCTCGCCGGAACCATCAACGCGGCCGTCGCGGTCGCCGGTGGCGTCGCCGCAGCCGCGGTGCTCAACGGCACCGCGACCATCGGCGCCGTCCTCGGTGGCGCACTCGGAGTGGGAGGTGCCCTCGCCGGAAACGTCGGTGCGGCCCTCGGTGCAGCGGTCGGTGGACTGATCGGGGTGGGCGGATCCCTGGCCGCCGATCTGTCCGCCGCACTCGCAGCCGGTGTCGGCGTCAGCGGATCGCTGGTCGCCGTCCTCGCCGGCGCGCTCGGTGTCGGTGTCGGTGCCGTCGGCGGGGTCGTCGCCCAGCTCAGCGGCGCACTCGGTGCCGCGCTCGGCGTCACCGCCGGACTCGGCGGAACGCTGGCCGGTCTGCTCAACACCACCGTGCTCGCCACCCTCGCGGGCGGCCTGACCACCGCGCTGCAGGGTGCCCTGGTCACCGCGCTCGGCGCCGGCGGCGTCATCGGTGCCGACCTCGGTCTCGCGCTCGGCGCGGTCCTCGGAACGGTCACCGACCTGACCGGGATCCTCGATCTCAACGCGGTCCTCGGCGCAGGCGGCACCCTCGCCGGCGCCCTGACCGGCGTCCTCGGCCTGGGCGGCGGCATCACCGCAGCGCTCGCCGGTGCACTCGACGCCGCGCTCGCCGCAGCCGGCGGTTTCGACCTCGCCGCGGTGTTGGCGGGCGGCGGCAACCTCGGTCTCGCCCTCGGCACCGCACTGTCCGGCGTCCTCGCCGCGGGTGGCGCGGTCGCCGCCAACCTCGGCCTCGCCCTCGGCGGTGTCCTCGGAGTCGCCCTGGGTGGCGGACTGGGAGTGGCGGGCGCGCTCGGCGCGCAGCTGAGCGGCCTGCTCGCCGGTGGTGTCGGCCTCGGCACCGCCCTGGCCACGGTCCTCGGCGGAGCCCTGAACCTCGGCGCGGGCGCTGTGCTCGTCGGCGGCGTCGTCGGCAACTTGTCGGCCGTTCTCGGCGGCGCGCTCAGCGCAGCCCTGGGCGCAGGCGGCCTCGTCGCGGGCAACCTCACCGCCCTGCTGGCCGGCGGCCTGACCGCCGACCTCTCGGCCGCCCTCGGTGCCGTGCTCGGCGCCGGCGGCATCCTCGGCGCCGACCTCGGCCTCGCGATCGGCGGCGTCTTCGGTGCCCTCGCGGGCGTGTCCGGCGCCCTCGCTCTCGCACCCACCCTGGGCCTGGCCCTCGCCGGACAGCTCGGTGCCGCGCTGGGCATCGGCGGTCTCGCCGTCGGACAGCTCGGGGCGTCGCTCGACGCACTCCTGGCCGGCGGTGTCGACCTGGCCGGCGTGCTCGCAGGCACCGCGAACATCGGCGCCGTCCTCGGCACCGCACTCGGCCTCGGCGGGGTCCTGGCCGCCGACTTCGGCGCCACCCTCGGCGCAGTCCTCGGGACCGCCCTGTCCGGTGCGCTCGGCGCACAGCTGGCCGGTCTGCTCGCCGGCGGTGTCGGACTCGGTGCCGCACTGTCCACCGTCCTCGGCGGGGCCCTGGGCCTCGACGTGGTCGCCGGACTCGCGGCCGGTGTCGCCGCCGATCTGACCGCCACCCTGGGCGGAACGCTCGGTGCCGTCCTCGGCGCGGGCGGCGTCCTCGGCGCCGACCTCAACGCACTGCTCTCCGGTGGACTCACCGGCCAGCTCTCCGGCGCACTCGGCACCGCGTTGTCCGCGGGCGGCGCGGTCGCGGCCAACCTGGGCGTGGCGCTGGGCGCCGCACTCGCCGGCGTGGTCGGTGTCGGTGGTCTGATCGCGCTCGACCCGACCCTGGTGCTCGGCCTCGGCGGCACGCTCGCCACCGCGCTCACCGGTGCTCTCGGCCTCGACGGCCTGCTCGCCGGGGGCCTGGGGGCAACCCTGAGCGCCGCTCTCGGCGCGGGCGTGGACCTGGCCGCCGTCGTCGCGGGTACCGCTGACCTGTCGGCCATCCTGGGCGCCACGCTGGGCGCAGGCGGAGCTCTCGCCGCCGGCGTCGGCGCCTCGCTCGGCGCCGTCCTCGGCACCGCGCTCACCGGCACCCTCGGCGCACAGCTCTCCGGACTCGTCGCCGGCGGCCTCGGCCTCGGTGCCGGTCTGTCGACCGTGCTCGGCGGAGCGCTCGGACTCGACGTCGCCGGTGGCCTCGCCACCTCGCTCGGCACCACCCTCACCGCCGCACTCGGCGCGGGCGGACTGCTCGGGGCCGACGTCACGGCCCTCCTCGGTGGCGGCCTCACGGCCGGTCTCTCGAGCACTCTGAGCGCCGCGCTCGGTGCCGGTGGCGCCCTCGGCGCCGACTTCGGAGCCGCACTCGGTGGCGTGCTCGGAGCCGGCCTGTCCGGCCTGGGTGCACTCGACCCCTCGGTCGGTCTCGACCTCGGTGCGGCGCTCGCGGGCAACTTCGCCGGCGGCCTCGGACTCGACGGCGCGGTCGTCGGACAGCTCGGTGCCGCACTGAACACCGTGCTCGGCGGGTCGGTGGATCTGTCCACCGTGCTCGGCGGCGGCGCGGACCTCGGCGCGACCCTGAGTGCCGCACTCGGCGCCGGCGGCAGCGCCGCCGCGGGTCTCGGCGCATCGCTCGGCACCGTGCTGGGTGCGGCCGTCACCGGTGATCTCGGCACGCAGGTCGTCGGTGCACTGGGCGGCGGCGCCGATCTCGGCACCGCGATCAGCACCGGCCTCGGCGGCGCGCTCGATCTCGACGGCGGCCTCACCAGCAGCCTCGGCACCGCCCTCGGCGCCGCGATCACCACCGGCGCGCAGGCGACCGGCGGGCTCGACGGACAGCTCGGTGCACTAGCCGACCCGTCGGCCGCCCTGACCGGCGGACTCGCAGGCGTCACCGGACTCGGTGCCGGACTGGCCGGATCCCTCTCGGGAGCAGCCGGACTCGACGCCGTCGCCGGACTCGGTGGAGCAGCCGGACTCGGCGGCGCGACGGGACTCGACGGTGCCCTCGGGGCGACCGGCGGCCTCGGTGCCGCCCTCGGCGCCACCACCGGCCTGACCGGCGCGCTCTCGGGCGCCACCGGCCTCACCGGCGCCACCCCCGGTCTGCCCGATCTCGGTGCGGGTCTGTCGACCGGGCTCGGCCTCACCTCGGGGGTCGCAGCCGGGGCGTCCGGAGCACTGGGCGCCGCTACGGGTACCGACACCGGACTCGACAGCACGCTGGGCGCAGGCGCGGGCGGTGCGGTCGACGCCGGTTCGCATGCGGCCGGCGGTCTGGGCCTGGGCGGACTCGGCCTCGGTTCGGGTGTCGACTCGGCCCTGCAGGGCGGGGCGACCGGCGACCTGGCCGGTGCGCTGCACACCACCACCTCGGGAGTCGGCGGCCTCACGTCCGGGCTCACCGGGTCGACCGCGGGTGCGGCGACCGGCGACGCCTCGGGTGCGGGTTCGCTGCAGGGCGCGACCCACGGTCTGACCGACACCACCGCGGACCTGACCGGATCGACGGCGAACCACGCCGCGGCCGGCGCGGGCTCCACGTGGTCGGGTCTCGACGCCGACCACACCTTCGCGGGCAGCGGCTCGAGCACCACCGCGGGCGACGGCGGTCTGCACACCAGCGGACTCACCGACGGCCTGACCGGCGGACTCACCGGTGGCGGCGACGCCGCGGGGCAGACGCACACCGAGGCCACCACCTCGGAGTCGCATCACCTCGACATCGGACACGGCCTGCTGCCCTGACCGACGCCTCGCGGCGTCACCGCGAAAGAGCTCGTCAGTGCAGCGCGCGCCGGTTGCCCCGAACTACCGTCCGCGCCTGCCTGGCAGCATCGGCCCCGTACGCTGGATTTCTGGCGTACGGGGTCGTTGCGGTTCGGTGACCCCGACCCGCCGCGCAGTCCCGCCACACCCGACGACAACCCAGGTGAGGTCACCCGCCACCATGCATTCCACCCCCGACGGCCACGAGGTCGCACAGTCCGACGGCTCGGCGGCACGCCGGCTCGGCGACCTGCTCGGCCAGATGGGCGGGGTGGCCTCCCGGGCCGACCGCCACGACCTCGTCGAACGACTCGAGGGCGCTCGCACCCGCATCACCGATCCGCGGTTGCGGATCGTCATCGTCGGCCAGCTCAAGCAGGGCAAGAGTCAGTTCGTGAACTCGCTGCTCAACCTCGAGGTCTGCTCGGTCGGTGATGACGAGACGACCGCAGTGCCGACCCTGGTGCAGCACGCCGAGACGCCGTCGGCGGTGCTGGTGCTGGATCAACCCGGTACCGAGCCCACGCGCGTCCCCATCCCGATCGAGCAGATCCGGTCGATCACCCCGACCACCCCGCTCGCACAGGGCCGCGACATCCTGCGCCTCGAGATCAGCGTTCCCAGCCCGCTGCTCGCCGACGGTCTCGTCGTCATCGACACCCCCGGGGTCGGCGGGCACGGCAACCCGCACGCCGCGAGCACGCTGGGTCTGATCCCGTCCGCCGACGCGGTGTTCGTGGTCTCCGACGCCAGCCAGGAGTTCACCGAGCCCGAGGTCGGTTTCCTCGGGCAGGTCACCGCGCTGTGCCCGACCGTCGCCTGCCTGATCACCAAGACCGACCTCTACCCGCACTGGCGGGCCATCGTCGACGCCGATCGTGGTCACCTGACGCGCGAGGGCATCGACGTCCCGCTGCTCCCGATCTCGTCGATGCTGCGGTCACACGCGTTGCGGCTCAACGACGACGGGCTCAACGCCGAGTCCGGGTTCGCCGATCTCTACACGTACCTCCGGGAGAAGGTCGTCGCGCACGCCGACCTCGCGACGCGGTCGTCGGTGTCGCTCGACCTGCGGTCGGTGTCGGAACATCTCGCGCTGACCCTCGGCAGCGAGCTCGCTGCCCTGCGTGACCCGGAGACCGCGGCCGTGGCCGTGGCCGGTCTGCAACGCGCGCAGACCGCGGCCGGTGAGATGCAGAAGAAGTCCGCGCTGTGGCAGCAGACGCTGTCCGACGGCGTCACCGACCTCGCCGCCGACATCGACCACGACCTGCGCGACCGACTCCGCGCGGTCACCCGCGAGGCCGAGAAGGCCGTCGACGAGGGCGATCCCGGCAAGGACTGGCCGCAGATCGGGGAGTGGCTGTCCGACCAGATCGCGACCGCGGTCGGCGACAACTTCGTCTGGGCGCACGAGCAGGCGCTGTGGTTGTCACAGCAGGTCGCCGACCACTTCGCCGACGCCGCGGAGACTCATCTGCCCGACCTCGACATCTCCGACATCGACGGCATCTTCGATCCCGTCACCGACCTCGCCGACCTCGAATCCGGGCGACTCGGCATCGGACAGAAGGCACTGATCGGGATGCGCGGGTCCTACGGCGGTGTCCTGATGTTCGGTCTGATGACGACGCTGATCGGCCTGACCCTGATCAACCCGATCTCCGTCGGCGCCGGCATCCTGTTGGGCAGCAAGGCCTATCGCGACGAGAAGGGTGTTCGCGTCGACCAACGCCGCGCCAAGGCCAAGCAGGCGATCTTCAAGTACACCGACGACGTCAGCTTCCAGGTGGGCAAGGAGTCGCGGGACCGGTTGCGCCACATCCAACGGTCCCTGCGAGATCACTTCACCGCGGTCGCCGAGCAGGCCTCGACATCGGTCAGCGAGTCGCTGCGCGCGGCCCAGGAAGCCGCCTCCCTCGCACAATCCGAACGCGCAGGCCGGGTGGCCGAACTCGAACGTGAGCTCAAAGCCGTTGCCGCGCTGCGCACCGTCGCCCAGCAGCTCGATCCCGGCCCCGAGGCGATCCGGGTCGTCACCCCCGACAAGCGGATCATCGGCGCGTGAGCACGATCGACCGGGCTCGCGCGCTGATCGCCTCCGCGCAGGACCTCTGGTCCGACGACGCCCGCATCCACCACGAACTCGTCCAGTGCGGTGAACGTCTCGACGAGCCGCTGCGCATCGCTCTGGCCGGCTCGCTGAAGGCGGGCAAGTCCACGCTGCTCAACGCCCTTGTCGGACAGGACATCGCGCCCACCGACGCGACCGAGTGCACACGCGTCGTCACGTGGTACCGCCGCGGCGTGACGCCCACGGTCACGGCGACCTACGACGGCGACCGGACCACCGAGATCCCGGTGCTGCGTCCGGACGGTCGCCTCACCTTCGACTTCGGCAAGCTCACCGCCGAACGCGTCGACCGTCTCGACGTGACCTGGCCCGCGCGGACCCTGCGCACCACCACCATCATCGACACCCCCGGCACGGCGTCGCTCTCCCGCGACGTGTCCGCCCTGACCGTCGACATGCTGACGCCCGAGGACGGGGAGTCCGGCGCCGACGCGGTCGTCTACCTGCTGCGCACCCTCACCGGCACCGACACCTCGTTCCTGGCGCGGATCGGCGAGTCCATCGGTCGTGATTCCGGGCCGCTCGGCGTGGTCGGCGTGGTGTCGCGGGCCGACGAGATCGGCGCGGGGCGGATGGACGCGATGATGTCCGCGAAGGACGTGGCGGCGCGGTTCGCGGGTGAGCTGGAGCGGACCGGTCTGTGTCAGGCGGTGGTCCCGGTGGCGGGGTTGCTCGCCCTCGGCGCCCGGACGCTGCGCGAGGTCGAGTACCGCGCGTTGGTCAAACTGGCCGCGGTCTCCCCGGACGACCTCGTGGTGGCGATGCTCTCGGTCGACCGGTTCGTCGCACCGACCACCGAACTTCCCGTCGAGCCCGCCCTGCGCGCAGCGCTGCTCGACCGGTTCGGACTGTTCGGTATCCGCCTGGCCATCACCCTGATCCGCTTCGGGACACCCGACTCGCCGACGCTGGCCTCGGAGCTCGTCGAACGCAGTGGGCTCAACGAGCTCCGCGACGTCATCGACGTGCAGTTCGGGCAGCGGGCCGATCAGCTCAAGAGTCACACCGCGCTCATCGCGCTGGGCCGCATCCTGGCCCGCAGCGACTCGCGGGAGGCGTCGGAGATCCGGCACACGGCCGACCGGATGCTCGCCGACGTCCACGGCTTCGCCGAGCTGCGTCTGCTGGGGCGGCTGCGTACCGGGGCAATCCACCTGCCCGAGCATCACCTCGACGAGCTCACCCGGGTCGTCGGCGGCTACGGCATCGAACCCAGCCTGCGACTCGGTCTGGCGCCCGACGATCCGGCGGAGAAGGTGCGGTCGACGGCGTTGGACGCGGTGCGCACCTGGCGCGCCCGGGCAACGCATCCGCTTCTCGACCGTCCCACCGCGTTGGCCTGCAGTGCCGCGGCCCGCAGCGCCGAGGGAGTCCTCGCCGACCTCTCGGGCTGAGTTCAGCGTTTCGGAGCGGCCCGCAACCAGCGGCCCACCGACGGCACGAACATCACCCCGGTGGCGATCGCGGCGAGCGCGGCCACCACGAACGGTGACCACCCGACGACCGGGGACATCAGATCGCGGGCCGGCTCGACGACGGTCCAGAACGCGATCGACCCGACGACCGTGACGCCCCCGACCGTGGTCAGGGTGGTGCGTCCCCCGGGGACGCGGTCGCGGATGCGGATGCAGCCGTAGAGCGCCAGCAGGACGATCACCAGGGCGATCGCCCCGGCCGCGATCATGGCGATGTCGACGGCGGTCTTCACCTCGTCGGCCGAGGCGGATGCGTTGTCCGCGGCGAGCGAGCGGGTGAGTTCCGCGCGGACCTCGCTCTGGCGGATCGCGACCAGCGCGGACGTCGCCGCGAGCGCGATCACCGTGAGGACCCACGCGATCACACCGACGTCGACGATGCGGGGTCGGTCGTCGCTGACCGGTTCGCGCATCGGCGTCACGGCGATCTGCGGACGCGCCGGTCGGGCCGGTCGTTGCGGCTGGTCGGGGGACATGGCACGAGCCTAACCAGCGGGCAGGGTAACGGAGGCCGTCTGTGTCCCGATAGGGTCTCGTACGACGTGCGGTCCACCCGGTCCGTCACGCAGCCAGACGCGAGGTGTCAGACGATGAGTCAGGTACTGGGCGTTTCGGTCACCGATCTGCAGATCGCCTCCGTTGTCATGGAGGTGTCCACCGGCAACGTGCTGGCCCGGAACGTCGTGGATCTGACCGACAGCTCCCCCGAAACGGTCTTCGACGCGATCACACAGTTGGTCGAGTCCGCCCCGTTCGCGGTCGACGCGGTCACCGTCGCGTGTGCTCAGCGCAGCATGCAGGTGTCGCTGCACAACACCGTCACGGCCGGCGCCAAGACCGACCCGGAGTGGTTCTCGCGCACCACCATCACCGACACCCCGTTCGCGTTCGCCAATGTCGCTGCGGCACAGTCCGATCAGCGTGGCGTCGTCGTGGTCCTCGACCTCGCCGCGGACGCCGTGCCCTTCAACGAACTGTCCATCGCCGCGGTCGACACCGAGACCGCGACGGTGGTCGGTGCGGTTCAGCTGCCGACCGGCGGTGAGCGTGAACCGGTCACCGACACCCCCGGCGCACAGGCCGTGGCCGGCGCGTTCGGGCTGCTGCCCAGCACCGATGTCGGACGCAGCGGCGTCTTCGTCGTCGGACCGGGCGCCGAGGTCCCCGGCGTCGCCCCGACGCTGGAGTACGAGACCCAGTTGCCCGTCCAGATCGCGTCGGAACCCACCTACGCCGCCGCACACGGTGCCGCGCTGCACGGTCGCAACCGCGGCGTCACCGGCAGCAACCGCACACGCTGGCTGGCGCTGGTCGGTGCCGCGGTCGCCGCGGCCGTCCTCGCCGCCGTCGTGGTCGGGGTCGTGCTGTTCACCGGTGGCGACGACGAGCCGTCTCCGGCCGGGTCGGAGTCCTCGGTGACCACGTCGGCGCCGACGACCACCACACCCGCACCGACCACCACGCGCTCACGGCCGCCGACGACCACCACCACGACCACCACCGAGGAGGAGACGGAGGAGTTCGTGCCGCCGCCTGCGCCGCCCCCGGAGACGGTCACCGTGACCCAGCCCCCGCGCACGGTCACCCGGACGACGACACCTCCGCCGACCACCACCACAACCAGCTCTCCTGCGTCGGCGGTCAAACCCGAGGACCCGAGCAAGGTTCCCGCCGATCCGCCCGCCGGTGCGAATCCCGCGAACGGTGCCGGCTAGAGCGGGTCGCTCTGGATCCTGCGCGCCGGTACGCCGGCGATGATCAGGGACCGACGGGTGTTCTCCACCATCTCCGGTGATCCGGCGACGATCGCCTGGTGCTCCGACCAGTCGCCGTGGGCGAGGGCGACCTCGGCGACCGTCCCGATGCGGTGCTCCATACCCAGACGAGCGAAGTCGATGTCGCGGGTGAGCCACCACGGGTTCGTGGTCTCCTCGGACGCCACGGTCACCGTCAGCCACGGGTTGGTGCCCGCGATCTGGGCCAGCGTGCCCACGTCGTACAGCTCGCCGGGATAGCGCATCCCGTAGAACAGGTGCGTCGGACGGGAATCGACCCGACGCGACATCTCGATGATCAACGACCGCAGCGGCGCCAGCCCGGTGCCGCCGGCCAGTAGCACGACGTCGCGGTCGGGTTCGACCGCGAGCGTCCCGTGGCTCTGGGCGAGGGTCCAGACGTCGCCGACGGCGGTCTCGGTCACGATCGACGCGCTCACCGTTCCCGACGGCACCGCGCGGACGTGGAACTCCAGTTCGCCCGACGGATTCGGTGGGATCGACGGCGACAGATGACGCCAGAAACGCGGCCACTGCGGGATCTGGATCTCGAGATACTGCCCGGCCATGTAGGTCAGCGGGGTGTCGGTGACCAGTCGGACCACCGCGAGATCGCGCGAGAGCCGGTACTTCTCGACCACCCGGGCCTGCCACGTCGCGGGGCCACGGGCGCTCTCCGCGGCGCCTCGCATGACGCCGGTGGCCAACAGCAGCGCCTGCGCGGTGATCGCCGACGTAGCGGGGTCGAAGTCCTCACCGAGGGTCGAGCTGATCTCGGCGAGCAGCGACCGGAAGAACACGTCGTAGTCCTCGGGCGAGACGCCGTACTTGCGGTGGTCGTGGCCGAGTTGGCCAAGGAACCCGATGAGATCGGTGTGGCCGGCGGGGTCGGGGATCACCTCGAAGATGTGGTCGAGGACGCCGAACAGGGCCGCGCGCTGATGCGCCATCGTCGCCGGGAAGAGGTCGCGCAGGTCGGGACGTACCGAGAACAGGCGGGTGTAGAAGTTCGAGACGAACCGGTCGGGATCGCGGCCGATCGCGCCGCGCACAGCCGCCAGCCCGTTGCGCGTGTGACTTCCCATCGCGAACCGACCTCCTGCACTCGACAACTCGCGCGTACCCCCACGGAGTGTCGGTGCCCACGTTAGTACAGTCTGACCATGGTCTTCGGTGAGTCGTCCTCGGATGCACTGGCCGACGTCATCCCGTCGATCATCGACACACACATCCATCAGTGGGATCCGCTGACCACGCCGCGCGAGTCGAGCTCGGTGGCACGCGTTTACCGGATCCTGCCCGCCGTCGGCGACCGCCTGTTCCGGTTGCGCAATCAGGCCGACCGCGAGTTCGCGCTGACGCCGCGCAACCTGTTGCGTGCCTACCGCCCGCGGGACTACCTCGCCGACGTCGTCGCGGTCGAGGGTGCGACCGGTGTACCGATCGGCTCGGCGGTCCACATCGAGGCCGGCTGGCACAGCTCCGAGGAGTTGGGCCCGGCCGGGGAGACACACTGGATCGACGAGCTCCCGTTCGGGGAGGGGCGGTCGCCGTCGCTCGGCGCGATCGTGGGGCACGCGGACCCGCGTGATCCGCACGTCGCCGACCTGCTCGATGCCCACATCCGCGCCGCCAGCCGCTCGCCGTTCCGCGGGATCCGCTCGATGGCCGCACGGCACCCCGACCCGCGGGTACGCGACTGGACCGACGAGGACCATGCGCTCACCTCGGCGTCGTTCCTGCGGGGATTCGCGGCGGTCGCCGAGCGCGGTCTGAGCTTCGAGGCATGGGTCTACTCGCACCAGATGTCCGACGTGGTGCGGTTGGCGCGGGAGTACCCCGAGGTCACCATCGTGCTCGACCACTACGCCACGCCGGTCGGCGTCTTCGGGCCGATGGGGTCGCGGACCGGGCACACCGCGGCCGACCGCGCCGACATCTACGCGCGGTGGCGTGACGGCATCGCCGAGGTCGCGTCGTGCCCCAATGTCGTCGCGAAGCACTCCGGTCTGGCGTTCCCGTTCCTCGGCTACGGGCACCAGGCGTCGGGCAACATCGGCAGCCAGGCGACGCTGACCGACATGATGGCCCCGCTCATCGACCACACCACCGACGTCTTCGGCCCGGATCGGGTGATGTTCGGGTCGAACTACCCGATCGACAAACCCAATGCCTCGGTGGTCATGATCGTCGGCACCCTGCTCGACGTGTTGACACCGCGCGGACCCGACCTGCTCCGCAAAGTGTTCCGCGACAACGCTATCCGCGTTTACCGCCTCGACGCCTGACTCGCGTCAGGGTTTGGCGCCACGCTGGGCGCAACCGTGGCGGGCTGTCTCGACTACCGCGACAATGGACCTCGAAGTCACCTCTATCGAGGAGTGTCGTGTCGCGTCCCATCCGTTTCAATGCCTTCGACATGAACTGTGTCGCCCACCAGTCGCCCGGGCTCTGGCGTCACCCCGAGGACCGGTCCTGGGACTACAACACCCTCGACTACTGGGTGGAGCTGGCCAAGCTGCTCGAGACCGGCGGATTCGACGGGCTGTTCATCGCCGACGTGCTGGGTACCTACGATGTCTTCGCCGGCACCGACGAGGCCGCCATCCGACAGGGGGCGCAGACGCCGGTCAACGATCCGTTGCTGCTGGTGTCGGCGATGGCGTACGCGACCGAGCACCTCGGTTTCGGCATCACGACCGGAACCGGTTTCGAGCACCCTGTCCCGTTCGCACGCCGTATGTCGACGCTCGACCACCTGACCAAGGGGCGGATCGGCTGGAACGTCGTCACCGGCTACCTGCCGTCGGCGGCTCGCAACATGGGTGAGACCGATCAGCTCGCCCATGACGCACGCTACGACCACGCCGACGAATACCTCGAGGTGCTCTACAAACTGTGGGAGGGCTCGTGGGAACGCGACGCCGTCCGCCGCGACCGCGAGGCAGGCGTCTTCGCCGACCCCGCCAAGGTCCACCACATCGGCCATCGCGGTGAGCACTTCTCGGTGCCCGGGATCCACGTCTCCGAGCCGTCGCCTCAGGGTTCGCCGGTGATCTACCAGGCCGGCGCCTCGCCCCGCGGACTCGCGTTCGCCGCGGGCAACGCGGAGGCCATCTTCGTCGCCGCGCCCACCAAAGCGCTGCTGCGCGAGACCGTCTCGAAGGTTCGCGCCGCGCTCGTCGACGCCGGACGAAAGCCGTATGACGCGCGCATCTACACGTTGCTGACCATCATCACCGACGCCACCGAGGAGGCCGCGCAGGCGAAGGCGGCGGAGTACCGCAGCTACGCCAGTGACGAGGGGTCGCTGGTCTTCATGTCGGGATGGATGGGTATCGACCTGTCGAGCTACGACCTCGACGAGCCGATCGGCAACGTCCACAGCAACGCGATCCAGTCGGCGGTCGCCGCGTTCAGTCAGGCGTCCGACACCGGCAAGGAGTGGACCGTCGGCGACATCGCCGCCTGGGGCGGAATCGGCGGCATGGGTCCCGTGCTCGTCGGTTCCGGCGAGAGCATCGCGGACCAACTGCAGAGCTGGGTCTCCGAGACCGACGTCGACGGGTTCAACCTCGCCTACGCCGTCACCCCGGGCACGTTCGCCGACGTCATCGACCACGTCATCCCCGCCCTGGAACGTCGCGGTGCCTACGAGCGGGAGTACACGCCGGGAACACTGCGGCACAAGCTGTTCGGTGAGAGTGATCATCTGCCCGATCGCCATCGCGGTGCCGGCTTCCGCGTCGGTGGGGTCAACTCCACCATCGACGACTCGGTGCGCGACGGGATCGGCGCCGGCCGCTAGGGGTTCACCAGGCCGAGGGACGGCAGACTCGGTGAACGAGTGGTGCCGAAGGAGAGTCCCACGGGGCCTCTGCCGGTGGTCACGAACTTCGGGGCCGCCCCGGTGTATCCGTCCAGCCCGAGGATCGTGGTGCCGACGATCGTGCTGCCGGTTGCGCCGTTGGCGAAGTTGATCCATTGCACCCGCATCTCGCCGCCGGCGCCGCACACACGGCCGCCCTCCGATGCGCACCGTCGGCCTATGGTGAACCGGACGACCCCGGTGCCGTTCGTCGCGGCGTCGACGGAGATGACCCCGTTCGGGAGCGGTAGCGGCGGGCCGGCGAAGGTGGTGACGCGGAAGTCGTGGTGGGTGAAGGCGGGTTGCGCGACCGGTAGGGCGTTCGCGGGCGCGGCGCCGATCGCGGCGGCACCGACGACGGCGCATCCGACGGCGATTGTGCGGAGTGCGGTGGCGCGGGTTGATGACATGGGAGCTCCTCGGGGACGAAGTACTTACACCTGCTGACTATCGGTACTCAGCAGTACCGCATTACCCGGTCGCCGGTGAAGCGCCTGGACGGCCGACACCGTTGATCTAAGCCTCGTCGAGGTCGGCGACGTAGCTCACGCCCCAGTCGTCGAGCCACGACACCGCGGGCCGCAGCGTCGCGCCCATCGGTGTCAGCGAGTACTCGACGCGCGGCGGGACCTCGGGGAACACCTCGCGATGCACGATCCCGTCGGACTCCAGTTCGCGGAGTTGCCGTGTCAGCACGCGCGGGTTGACCTCGCCCACCGCTCGCCCCAGCACCCCGAATCGGACGGGTCCGTCGAGGAGATGCTTCACGACGGTGAGCTTCCACGATCCGCCCAACACCGCCGCGGCGACCTCCACCGGACAGACGTCGCGGGCGTGCTGCACTGCCTTGCGCACCGGCTTCACCTCATCACTTACCTTTCTGCCCGTATGTGCTGACGATGTCAGTACTTG
The DNA here is from genome assembly GCF_024171815.1 of Williamsia maris. Taxonomy (GTDB): domain Bacteria; phylum Actinomycetota; class Actinomycetes; order Mycobacteriales; family Mycobacteriaceae; genus Williamsia_A; species Williamsia_A maris. The sequence goes on from NZ_JAMTCJ010000002.1 coordinate 1,099,636, forward strand.
AATCCGCTGTCGGTAGTGCCGATCGTTGCATCATGGCACCGACATCGCGCACACTCTGGGTCTTCGCCCATCCCGACGACAAGTCCCTCAACCGCCTGCTGTTCGACTCCGGTGTCGGCCACCTTCGCGAGAGCGGTCAGACACCGATCGTCTCCGACCTCTACGCGGATCACTGGAACCCCGTCCTGAGCGACGAGGATCTCGGAGGGGTTCACGCCCCGACTCTCGGCCACCGTCAGAAGCTGGCGACCCGAACCGGCCGGCTAGCCGACGACATCCGCCGCGAACAGTCGAAGATCGCGGCGGCCGACCGCGTGATCGTGCAGTTCCCGCTCTGGTGGTTCGGCATGCCCGCCATCCTCAAGGGGTGGTTCGACCGCGTCTTCACCAACGGATTCGCGTTCGGGGTACTCGACGAGCAGGGCCGGGTCCGCAAGTACGGCGACGGAGGGCTGACCGGGACCACGTTCCTGGCCGTGGTGTCCGCGGGTGATCGTGAATCCGCGTTCGACCCTCGGGGCGTGAACGGGGCGATGGACGAGGTGTTGTGGCCGCTGCTGCACGGGACTGCGCACTACACCGGGATGCGTACGCTGCGGCCCCATCTGATCGCCTCGGCCGATCGGGTCGACGACCTTCGGCTGCGCGGCGAGGTCGAACGGCTGCACCGCCGACTCGACGGCCTCGACGACGAGCCACCGATGAACTACCGAGACCTCCGCGGAGGGGATTACGACGACGAGCACGTCCTGCGCTCCGACATCCGGCCCGGCGTGACCGGACTCGGTGTTCACGTGGGTGGCGAAACTCTGCACTGAGCGGGGCGGCATCGACGCATACACCGCGGTGGGCCGCTCAGTGCAGAGTTTCGTTCATCCGTCCCGAGGCGAGGGGATCCGTAGCCTCGGTACCGGACCAGCGGTGGCAACGGCGAAGAGGAGTGTCGATGACGGACCCGACGAAAGACCTGTCCCTGGAGGAGAAGGCGTCCCTCGGCAGCGGCGCCGATTTCTGGACGACGAAAGCCGTCGGCGCGGTTCCGTCGTTGATGCTGACCGACGGCCCGCACGGCGTCCGCAAGCAGACCGGCGCGAGTGACCACCTGGGTCTGGCGGGCAGCGAGGCCGCGACGTGCTTCCCGCCCGCGGTGGGACTCGGTCAGTGTTGGGACACCGACCTGATCCATCGGGTGGGCGAGGCACTCGGCCGTGAGGCGCGGTCGCTCGACGTCGACGTGTTGCTCGGGCCCGGCGTGAACATCAAACGCGACCCGCGGTGCGGCCGGTCGTTCGAGTACTTCTCCGAGGACCCGGTCGTCGCCGGCGTGCTCGGCGCCGCGTGGGTCACCGGTGTGCAGAGCGTCGGGGTCGGGACGTCGCTGAAGCACTTCGCGCTGAACAACGCCGAGACCGATCGGATGCGCTCGAGTTCCGACGTCGACCCCCGGCCCATGCACGAGATCTACCTGCACGCGTTCGCTCACATCGTCCGCACCGCCCGCCCGTGGACGGTCATGTGTTCCTACAACCGCATCAACGGGGTCTACGCCGCCGAGAACCATTGGCTTCTCACCGAACTCCTGCGCGAGACATGGGGTTTCGACGGAGCGGTGGTGAGTGACTGGGGCGCGGTCCGCGACCGTGTTGCCGCCGTCCGCGCGGGTCTCGACCTGGAGATGCCGGGAACGGGTCCCGCGTCCGACGCCGAGGTGGTCGACGCGGTCCGGGCCGGTGACCTGTCCCAGGACGCGGTGGATCGGGCGGCGGCCGCCGTGGCCGGTCTGGCGCGCCGGGTTCAGCCCGGACGAGAGGCCGCCGTCACCGCCGATCTGGACGATCACCACCGGCTCGCACGCGAGGTCGCCGCGCGCAGCATCGTCCTGCTGAAAAACGACACCGACTTGCTGCCCCTGACGGCGGGAACCGCGCTCGCCGTCATCGGCGAGTTCGCGCAATCACCCCGCTATCAGGGCGGCGGCAGCTCGCACGTGAACCCGACGCGACTCGACATCCCGCTCGACGAGATCCGCGCGCAGGCCGGCGCCGGCACGGTCACCTTCGCGCCCGGCTTCACCACCGACGGGTCCGGCGACGCCGCGACACTGCGCAATGAGGCGGTGCAGACGGCGGCCGACGCCGAGGTGGCCGTCGTGTTCCTCGGACTCGGTGCCGACCAGGAGTCGGAGGGCTTCGACCGCGATGACATCGAGATCCCCTGGGGACAGCTGGATCTCGTGGCCGCGATTGCGCAGGTGCAGCCGCGGACCGTCGTGGTCCTGTCCCACGGAGGCGTGCTGCGTCTGCAACCGGTCGCCGATGCGGTCCCGGCCATCCTGGACGGTGCTCTGCTCGGTCAGGCCGGTGGTGGCGCGATCGCCGACGTGCTGTTCGGTGCGGTGAACCCGTCCGGTCGCCTGACCGAGACGGTTCCGGTCCGCGTGCAGGACTGCCCGTCGTACCTCGACTTCCCGGGCGAGAACTCCCACGTCCGGTACGGCGAGGGCATCCACGTCGGATACCGCGGTTACGACGCCCGCGCCCTGGAGGTGACGTTCCCGTTCGGTCACGGGTTGTCCTACACCGACTTCGAGTACAGCGAAATGATGGTGGCCTCCGACGAGACCGGTGTCGTCGTCGAGGTCACCGTCACGAACACCGGCGAGCGCGCGGGTCGCGAGGTGGTGCAGGTCTACCTCACCAAGACCGACTCGCGAGTGGTCCGGCCGCCCCGGGAGCTCAAGGGATTCGCGACATCGGCGGTTCTCGAACCCGCTGCGTCCGAGAAGGTCTCGATCCATGTCGCCCGCTCCGATATCGCGTTCTGGGACGAGCGGCGCGGCGACTGGACCGTCGAGGACGGTGCGTACGTGGTCGGGGTGGGTGCGTCGAGCCGCGATCTGCGCGTCACCGACATCGTCGACGTGACCGGCGACGAGCAACCGGTCCCGATCACCTGGCAGTCCACCCTCGCCGAGGCGCTGGCCGATCCGGCCGTCGCGGCGGCGATGGCGGACATGTTGCCGGCGGGCGCGTCCGACGGCGGCGATGCCCTGGGCACCGACATCGTCAAGGTCATGGGGTCGATGCCGCTGGACCGGTTGAAGCGTTTCGGCATGGCATCCGACGCACTTGACGACCTGCTCACGACCGACTGACCGTCGGCCGGTTGACGGTTTCGTACACAACAGTCACCGATGGCCTCCGGCGCGTGGAATATCCACGCGCCGGGGCCCATCGGTGTCATCTGTGTCGCGATCGGACTCTTCAGCCGCGCGATTCGCCGGCGCGGCGGATGAAGTCGATCTGTTCCGTCGTCGGCCCGCCGAAGTTCTTCTGGATCTCCTCGGTGTTGTCCTCCTGCATGCGGTACATCCCGTCCCTCAGACCGGGATCGCCTCCGTGGAACTGCTCGAGCAGGCCCATCCACTCGGTCGCAAGCGCGCCGGCCTCTGGTGCGGCCGGGTCCATACCCGCGGCGATCGCGGCGTCGACCTCCGCGATCAACGACGGCCACCGGTTCTCCACGGCTCGGATCCGGTCCTCGCCCAACTCTTCTCGACGGACCGCCAGCGCCGCGAGCTGGTCGGCGTCGAAATAGTTCTCCACACGTGCATCCACTGTCATCACCCTTCTGATGAGGTCGAGGAGATCGGTGTCGGTGGGGCGGTCCGCTCGACGCACCGTCGCGAGCACGCCGCCGAGCTGGGTTCGCAGCCGTTGGACGGCGGCGAGCCGGGCGTCGATGTGCTCGGAATGCGCGACCAGCATCGCCTCGAGTGACGTCTGGTCGGTGATCGCCTCGGCGATCTGCTCGAGAGACAATCCCAGTTGTCGCAGCGCCAGGATCTCGTAGAGACGCTCGACGTCGACGCCGTCGTACAGCCGGTAGCCCGCACCGCTGCGACGAGACGGACTCAGCAGGCCGATGTCGTCGTAGTGGTGCAGGGTCCGCACCGTGAGACCGGTCAGCTCCGCCAGTTGTCCTACGCGGTACAGCTTCTCGGACCCACCCATGCCGACACCCTCTCCTCTGCGGCCACCCGGTGTGGCCGACGGAATCGACGCTAGAGCCGCACGCTACGTGAGGGTCAACATCAGGGACGCGGAACGTTGCGCAGGTTCGACTTCGCCATCTTCATGGCCTCACCCATCCCGCCGTTGAGCACCACCTTGCTCATCGCGAGAGCAAAACCCTTGAGCTGTGTGCCGGTGAGCTTGGGTGGCACCGACAGCGCCAGCGGATCGGTGACCAACTGCACCAACGCCGGACCGTCGTGGGCGAGTGCCTCGGCCATCGCGGCGGAGATGTCGCCGGGATCGGTGACGCGCCGACCGTGGATCCCGACCGCGTTGGCGATCGCGGCGTAGTCGACCGGGGCGACGTCGACGCCGAAGTCCGGCAGCCCGTCGACCAGCATCTCCGCCTTGACCATGCCCAGGGTGGCGTTGTCGAACAGCATGATCTTCACCGGCAGCTTGTACATCGCGACAGTGAGGATCTCCGACAGCAGCATCGACAGGCCGCCGTCACCGGAGATCGAGATCACCTGTCGCCCGGGCTGTGCCGACTGCGCGCCGATGGCGTGCGGCAGTGCGTTGGCCATCGAGCCGTGCAGCATCGATGCGATGAACTTCCGTCGGCCGGTGGGGTTGATGAAGCGGGCGGTCCACACGTTGCACATGCCGGTGTCGGTGGTGAAGATCGCGTCGTCGTCGGCGAGGTCGTCGAGGATGGACGCGGCGTATTCGGGATGGATGGGGACGAGTTTCTCGGCGTTGCTCGCGTAGGCGCCGACGACCTTGTTCATCAACTGGTCGTGCTTGGCCAGCCAGGTGTCGAGGTAGCGCCGATCGGTCTTGCGGTCCACCAGCGGTGCAAGCGCCCGCACCGTCGCCCCGACATCGCCGTGCACCGGCAGCTCGACCGCGGTGCGTCGGCCGATCTTCGTCGCGTCGATGTCGATCTGGGCGGTCGTGACCTTGTCGGGCAGGAACTGCGAGTAGGGGAAGTCGGTTCCGAGCAGGATCAACAGGTCGGCGTCGTGGATACCCGCGTGCGCCGCGCCGTAGCCCAGGAGTCCGGTCATGCCGACGTCGAAAGGGTTGTCGTATTGGATGAACTCTTTGCCGCGCAAGGAGTGTCCGATGGGTGCGCCGATCTTCTCGGCCAGCGCGACGACGTCGTCGTGGGCGCCCTTGACGCCGTAGCCGGCGAAGATGGCGACCTTCTCGGCGTTATTGATGGCCTGGGCCAGTTTCTCGATGACCTCTGCGGGCGGGGTGACGATCGGCGCCACCGGGATCGAGATGGGATCCATTGTCGCGGTGGCGGATTCCTCGGCAATGTCGCCGGGCAGGGTGAGGACGGCGACGCCGTTGCCGGTGATGGCGGAGTGGATGGCCGCGCGGAACATCCGCGGCGCCTGCTCGCTGGTGAGGATGAGCTCGTTGAACAGGGAGCACTCGCCGAACAGGCGATCGGGGTGCGTCTCCTGGAAGTAGCCCGAGCCGATCTCGCTGCTCGGGATGTGCGACGCGATCGCGAGGACCGGTGCGCCCGAGCGGTGCGCGTCGTAGAGGCCGTTGATGAGGTGCAGGTTGCCGGGCCCGCACGACCCGGCGCACACCGCGAGCTTTCCGGTGGTCTGCGCGTCCGCGGCGGCGGCGAACGCGGCCGCCTCCTCGTGGCGGACGTGGATCCAGTCGATGCCGCCCTTCGCCGAGCCGCCCGAGCGACGCACGGCGTCGACCACCGGGTTCAGGCTGTCGCCGACGATCCCGTAGATGCGGGTGACACCTGCGTCGATGAGTCCGCTGATGAGTTGGTCGGCAATTGTTGTCGCCATGTGAAACTCCTTGTGAGAGATGTGTGCTGGTTCACATGCTCCGGTGTGAGGCGCAGGTGCTCCTGTCACGGTAGTCCCGCGCCCCGAGCGCTCTGCGACACCTCCGTCGCGCTGTCCGGCATGTCACATCGGGTTGGACAACTCGATCAGGTTGTTGTCCGGATCGCGGACGTACACGCTGAGGATGTCGCCGGTCGCGCCCGTGCGCGACACCGGCCCCTCGACGATCGGGACGCCGGCCGCGTCGAGTTGCTCGACGATGTCGGCGATGGGCGTCGCCACGAGGAAGCAGAGATCGGCGCTGCCGGGTGTCGGACGGTCCGCCTTCGGCTCGAACTCGTGCCCGGCCCGGTGCAGGTTGATCTTGCTGCGGCCGAAGAGCAGTGCGGTCCGTCCCGAGCCGAAGGTGTGCTCGGTCATCCCGAGGACGTCGGTGTAGAAACGGACGGTCGCATCCGGATCGGCGACGGTCAGAACGAGATGGTCGAGCGATTCGATCTGCATGGTGACTCTCCGTTCGATGAGCCGGCCGCTGACCGCGAACAGCCGCCGCCCGGACACGATATCGAGCATCGTGGATCGAGGCGACGGCTGATCGGTGTGCCGTGCGGTCAGGTCAGCCGACGAGCTTGCCGACCTCGGTCGTGCAGTACGCCGGGACAGCGGAACGAACGAAGTTGAGCGCCTTGCCGGCGTCGCCGTCGTACTTGTCCTTCACGTCGTCGGCGGCCTCGGACGCGGTCTTGCCGCCCTTGAGGTCTTCGCAGACGTCCTTGGCCTCGTCGACCATGTCCTTGTCGTCACCGAACTTCAGGCTTGCCGCGGCCAGGACCGCGATGAATCCGGCGTCGCGGGTGTCCGACGCGGCGTTGCCTGCGGAGTCGGCGGCCTTGGATGCGGCGCTGCCGATGTCGTCGGCGGCGTTGTTGGCGGCGTTCGTCGCCGAATCGGTGGTGCTCTGGGTGTCGGAGTCCGAACAGCCCGCGAGGACCAACGCACTGGCCGCCAGGACCGCGATCACGAGTTTCTTCATGTTTGCCCCATAAAGATCAGTTCCCCGACGGATCTCGTCGGCGGCCATCAGTATCGCCCAGCGGTGTGGCGGCATCCCCGAATGCGACAAACCCGTTACCCGCACGGGCCGTCCCAGAGCCTCATCGACAGCGTCTACGATTCCGACGGTCTCATCGACGTGACGCTGGAACGACCGGCCCGGAGACAGTCATCGAGAACGGACTCATGGGGATGAAACCCCATCTGTGCACAACCGGCGCCCAGTCATGGTCATGCCCGGTGTTGTGGTCGGCGTCCGGTGCAACGTTGGTGCGCATGGGAATCCGCTACTACGCCTATCCGGTCCGTGCCGAACTCGTCGATCACGCACGCTCCGACCCGAGGCTGTTCATCTCCGACGACCCGCTGATGGACGCATGGGGTGATCCGGACGATCGTCCGCCGATGCTGTATCTCGACAAGGCGTGGAGGGCGTTGCAGCAGCTGTTCGTCGGTCGTCCCTGCGCGGCGATGGTGCACGGTCAGGTAGCGATGTGTGGCAACGGCGTCGAGTATCACCCGTGGTTCGGTGTCCTCGATCCCGACGAGGTCGCCGAGGTCGCGCGCGACATCGTGCTCGTCGATGAGCCGGTGGCCGTACCCGGACGCCGCGAGCGCGTGCTGTTCGAGGTGGACTATGTCAGTCAATATCTGGGGGCCGCCCGAGAATTCGTCTGCGAGCTCGCCGACGAGCGATCGGGTCTGGTCTACACGATCGGGTGAGCGTGATGTTCAGTTCAGGATGTTGATCGCCCGCGCGAGAACCATGGCCACGGTGGCCAGCGCGATCATCGACTGCACCGCCATCAGCAGTTTGGCCCATCGGTTCATCGGCATGGTGTCGGTGGGGCTGAAAGCGGTTGCGTTGGTGAAGGACACGTACAGGTAGTCGGCGAACTGCGGTTCCCAGTCGGGGTCGGACACATCGGGGGTGGTCATCTGGGGGAACAGGAAGTCGGGGTAACGCCGGAGTCCGGCCGCTCGTGCTGCGGGCCCGCCACGGTCGAGGTCCCAGTACCAGAGTCCGAAGATGATGATGTTGGTCAGATACACGGCACCGCCGGTGGCGAGCAGCGCCGCTGCCGACACCCGGTGGTCGCCGGCGACGATCTCGAGCACCAGACGCACCGCGGAGTATCCGTTGGCCAGGCTGGCGACGGCGATCAGCGTGAGGCTCACCCAGCGCAGGGGAGTGGACACGCGGTCGATGCGCAAGGGGTTGGCCGCGACGAGGGTGATGAGCAGGACCACCTCGATGGCCGGCAGCAGAAACCGTGACGAGAGGTTGAGTCGGTCGGGCAGCGCCAGCTGCAGCGCGATGACCACGATGATCGCCACCGACGCGACCCAGCGCGGTTCGCCTGCGGTGATACGTCGCCACGCGGGTAGGGCGTCACGGGAGATCCGTCGGCCCAGTCCTCGATCGTGTTCGTCGCGTTCGGTCACAACTGTGATTGTGCCCGGGTCCGGAAAGTAGACTCGGCGGTTTGGTGTGCGCAGCCGTCCCACGGGGGTGCCGCCACCGACGCGAGCCCCAGACCGAAAGGCGCACAACCGACAATGCCGACTCCCGACCCCACGTCGCCCGACGACACGCAGCCCGACCCGAGGCGGTGGAAGGCGCTGGCGGTCTGTCTCGTCATCGGTTTCATGACCCTGCTGGACGTCTCGATCGTCAACGTCGCGCTGCCGTCGATCGAGAAGGGCATCGGTGCGTCGTCGGCCGACCTGTCGTGGGTGGTGTCGGGGTACGCGCTGGCGTTCGGCCTCGTGCTCGTCGCCGCCGGACGGATCGGTGACGCCCGCGGGCGCAAGACCACGTTCATCGTCGGACTCATCGCCTTCGTGGTCGCATCGGCTGCGTGCGGGTTGGCCACCGGTCCGCTGGTCCTGGTGATCGCCCGCCTGGTCCAGGGTGTCGCCGGCGGCATCGTGAGCCCGCAGGTGTCGGGCATCATCCAACAGCTGTTCCGGGGCCGCGAGCGCGCCAAGGCATTCGGACTGTTCGCCGCCACCATCGGTATCTCCACCGCGGTCGGGCCCCTGCTGGGCGGTGTCCTCATCGAGCTCGGCGGCACCGAACACGGCTGGCGTTACGTGTTCATGGTCAACATCCCGATCGGTGTCGTGGCGCTGGTGGCCGCGATCGCACTGCTCCCGGGGACACCCGCGCAGTCGCGACAACCCCTGCGTGCCTCGAGTTTCGACCCGGTCGGCGTCGTGCTGCTGGGTCTGGCCGTGGTGTCGCTCATGCTGCCGCTGGTCCAGGAACAGCAGTGGCAGGGCAACGCCAAATGGCTGTTGTTGATCCCGGCCGCGATCTTCTTCGGGACGTTCCTGCTGTGGGAACGCAGGCTCGGCTCACGCGGTGAGCAACAGTTGGTGGACCTCGGCCTGTTCTCGCTGCGGTCGTACACCCTCGGCTGCGTCATCGGCATGGTCTACTTCGCCGGCTTCACCACGATCTTCTTCGTCTACACGCTCTACGTGCAGCAGGGGCTCGGCTACTCGGCCCTGCAGGCCGGTCTGGCGGTCACCCCGTTCGCCATCGGCTCGGCGGTGTCGGCCCGGGTGGGCGGCAACCTGGTCGGTCGCTTCGGACGAGGTCTGGTCGCGACCGGGCTGGCGATGGTCGTCGTCGGCATGGTCGGAGCCGTGGTCGCCTCGATGGCCGTACCGGGCCACGGTGTCGGATGGGCCGCCGCGCTGCCGCTGCTGGTGGCCGGAATCGGATCGGGGCTCGTCATCTCGCCCAACATCACGCTGACCCTCGACGACGTGCCGGTGTCGCGGGCAGGTATCGCCGGCGGTGTGCTGCAGACAGGCCAGCGCATCGGTTCGGCCGCGGGGATCGCGCTGGTGGGCGCGGTGTTCTTCGCTCAGGTGGCCGATTCCCCGGGTGACTCTGCTCCGGCCTTCCAGATCGGGATGTCGGTGGCCGCCGGGCTCACCGCTGTCGCCCTGGTTATCGCGGTGGTCGACGCCGTACGCGCACGTCCGACCTCGACAGCGAAAGTGACGACGCCGGCCTGACGGATCGAGGACCGTAACTGTCCGCAATGGGGGACATGCTCATCTCATGACGATCACCGAGTCCCAGGGAGCCGACACCATGACCACCACCATCGACGACGAGCGCGCGGAGTTGCTCACCGAATTGGCCACCGCCCGAGCCGTTCTTCTCGGGACGGTGCAGGGCCTGACCGACGAGCAGCTCGGCCTGCGCTCCACGGCCAGCGCACTGTGTCTCGGCGGGCTGATCAAGCACGTCGCGTCGACCGAGGCGGCGTGGATGCGGTTCGTCACCGAGGGCACCTCCGGGATGGAGTTGGTGCTCCCCGAGGGCGTCACCTGGGAGGACCTGATGTCGGGGACGGCGCACACCTACCCGCAATGGGCCATCGATCGCCAGAACGAGTTCGAGATGCTCCCCGAGGACACCCGATCCGGAGTGATCGCCGACTACGAACGGGTCGCCGCAGCGACCGAGGCCGTGATCGGCGATGCCGGTGACCTGTCGCGCACGACGCCGTTGCCCTCAGCGCCGTGGAATGAGCCCGGCGCATCGTGGAGCGTTCGACGAGTCCTGATCCATCTGGTCGCCGAGACCTCCCAGCACGCAGGTCACGCCGAGATCATCCGCGAGAGCATCGACGGTCACACCAGCATGTGAGGCACGCCGTTGTCGGGCCACGTCCGCGATCACCTCGTCGGCCCGACGAGGCGGTGGCCGACAATGGCGGGTGTGAAAAACAACAAGACCGTGTTCCACGGCTGGCTCTACAAGCCGTCGAGGTTCCGTCTGCTCGTCGGGCTCTACCCGCCGCTGCTCGGCGCGGGCGTGCGGGTCTCGCACATCGCCGACGACTGGACCTCCGGCGCGATCACGGTCCGTGTCTACCCGTGGACGGCCAACCTGCACGGCGCCGCGTTCGGGGGAGCGTTGTTCTCGGCCACCGACGTCCTCTACGGGATGATGCTCGCTGCGCAGCTCGGTCGCCGCTTCGAGGTGTGGACGAAGGCCGCGAGCATCGACTTCCAGGCGCCGGGACGCGGCCGCCTCGAACTCCGCGTCGAACTCCCGAACGACGAGGCCGAGCGCATCCGAGACGAGGCCACCCGCGAGGGCGTCACGCAGGTGATCCACCACGTCGACATCGTCGACTCGAGCGGCACCGTGGTCGCCGGTGCGGATCACACGATGCGGATCCGCCTGCGCGCCAACGACACCGCGCCGCAGGCGCCCTCAGGCAAACGGTAACGGCGTACCGCCACGAGCGGTCAGCAGCGTCACCATGAGATCGACCTCGTTGCTCTGCTCGTCCTGCATCTGGGTCGCGGTCGCGGTGACCGAGGCGTTGTGACCGTGCTGACGCACGTACTGCGCCATGCTGATCCCGCCCTGGTGGTGCCGGATCATCAGCTGCAGGAACCGGACCTCGTTGACCGAGCCGGTCGTCTCGTGCAGGGCGGTGAGCTCGGCATCATCGGCCATCCCCGGCATCATCACCGACCCGGCGTGCTGAGCGTGCGCGGATCCCATCCATGCCATCGGAGTCGATGACTGCTCGGGCGCCCCGGCCGCCTGTAGCCATCCGCGCATCTGCCCGGTCTCGGCGAGCTGCGTGCTGGAGATCTGATCGGCGACGGCGCGAACCTCCGGTGTCGCCTGCGGTGAGAGCTGCCCGACGATGGTGATCGCCTGCTGGTGGTGGGCCAGCATGTCCTGCGCGAACCCGATGTCGATGCTGCTCAGAGCCGGTGCGGCCTCGACGGCTCTCGCGTTCCCGATCATCACCCCGACGATCATCGACACCCCGGCGGTGAGGGCGACGATGCACAACGCCCACCGTTGTCTCACCGTGCCGTCCCCGCGCGCGGATCGATCCGCAACGCCAGGAAGCCGTTGTCCGAGCAGGTGACGTAGAGCAGGTCGCCACGGAACTGCGGCGGTGACATGCACCAGTCCGCGGTCATGTCGACGCCGATCAGTCGGGACCGGTCGTTGACGATGCCGGTCAGCGGTGCCTGTCCCTGCAGGATCGCGCGACCCAGCGCCGCGGCCCCGATGATCGGCGGCGCGGCGATGTTGGCGAGTCCGGCGTGGATGGAGTTGGTCAGGGTGGTGAACGTCTTGCCCACCTGGGCGGCGGGGTTGTAGTAACCGATCTCCCGGAATCGGTCGGGATCGCTGATGTCGAAGACGCGGATGCCGGATTGGATCCACCCGCACGCCATCCGACGCGGATCGACCGGACGGTCCACCGAGCAGTAGTGCGACTCGTAGGCGAACGGTCCGTTGCCGCCGGCGCTGGCCACTGCGCGGGTCTGGTTCCTCGGTAGGTTGATGGCCAGTTTGATGACGTTGCGCAGCTTGAGGTTCGACGACCGTGTGGCGTCGAACAGCTTCGCGCCACCCGAGCCCGCCTCGTCCATCGAGAACACGTGGGGCCTGCCGCGGTAGGTGACGTAGATGCTGTGCTGGGTGATCTGGCCGTCGGTCCAGAACTTCTGGCCGATGTGCGGCGCCGGACGGGAGACGATCGTGCGCGGCTTCCGGTTCTGGATCGCGGACACGTCGATCATGGTGAGCCCGGCCAGATTCGACAGATACATGGTCTTGCCGTCGGGGGTGAAGCCCATGCCGTGGGCGGAGATCCCGGTGATGCCGCTCCAGACGACCATCGGCCGGCTCGGGTCGGTCAGGTCGACGGCGCTGATGTAGCCCGGGGCGACACCAGAGGCCCAGTACGTCTTGCCGTCAGGGGAGAAGTCGCCCTCGTGCGTGGTGATCGGTATCGGCATGTTCAGCCGGCTCCCCGCACCACGGTTGAGCAGGCGCGGGTGCGCACAGTCGGTGGCGATGTCGTAGACCGAGATGTAGCCGGCGCCCTCCAGGACGCCGACGGCGGTACCGACCAGCAGCCCGCGGGCCTCGTTGACCTTCAGCGACTCCCAGGTGCCGCCCAGCGCCGCGGGCTCGTTCAGGACGGCCGTGCGCACGGGCCGGGCGGGATCGGATGCGTCGATCACGTTGACGCCGGCGGGTTTACGGTTGAGCAGGTTGGTCGGGAAGCTGGTGCCGGTGTAGGTGCACTGTTTGTAGGACGCGCTGGTGATCCCGGTGCCCTCGTTCTGCAGCTGCCCGACGAGGTCGACGTTGCAGTTGTACCCGCGACGACTCCGACCACTCTTCCGATCGGACAGCGGGACCTCGCCCTGCACCCCGGTCTCCACCCGGTCGCCGGGCCGACACCGGGCCTGCGCCACCGAGTCCGGCCAGACGTCGGTCAGGTCGTTGTATCCGGGCGGCGCCTTGGCCACGGCGAGGGTCGTGCTCGAGGCGAACACCGCCACCACGATCGCGATGACCGTGATCCAGCGGCGGATGGGTGTGACGTGCACGTCGAGCCTCCCGAATGGCTTCTCATCAGATGTGCGAATCGAGCACCGGTGATCCGGTAACCGACCGCAGCACCTCGCCCGTACGGATGTGCGCCGCGTCACACACCCGGAGAGTGTCATTGCCCGATGACAGAGATGTCAACAGTTTCGGCGATTGGATTCACCCGTCGACACCCACTGCATTGCCTCCGGATCGCTTGCTCCGGTACATCGCACGATCGGCGTCGCGGAGCCATTCGATGACGCGGACCTCGAGGTCGGTGGAGTCGATGCCGCTGATCGGCGTCGACGTGACACCGACGCTGGCGGTGACGGGAGTGTGTCCGTCGGACATCTGCACGGCCAGCCGCACGGCCTCGGCAAGTGCGCGTACCTCTGTCGGTGGCCTCGCCGCGGCGACCGCGAATTCCTCGCCACCGAGTCGTGCATGGATGGCTGAGAGGGGTAGTTGTTGATCCACGCACTGGGTTGCACGGCGCAGGACGAGATCTCCGGCGTCATGTCCGTAGGTGTCGTTGACCCTCTTGAAGTTGTCGAGGTCGTAGACGACAACAGCGAGATGGTCCGACACCGTGCCTTGTGAGGCCACCATCAGACGCGACATCTGTGTTGTGAACCCCCTCCTGTTGAGCAGGCCTGTGAGTGGATCCACCAGCGAGGCGGCGGCATCCGCTCGGAGTAGCCACAAGCCGATGTGGGTCATGGTCGGGATGACCACCAGGACCATCACGGCGGTTGCGCCCTTCGCGACGGTGAGGGCGGGATCAGCGTCCGGACCGAGCGCAACCGGCGTGAGGACCACCACGACCGCGACCAGACATATCGCGACGTGTGCGACGACCAGTGCAGGGCCATGGAAGAACGTCACGTACAGGCCGGGCACCAACAACATCAGGACCCCACACAGGCCTGCCATGGGGTCGGCGTCGAGAGTCGACGCGAGACAGATTCCCGCGTCGGCGGACAGGACGAAAGTCACCGAGGTCCGCTGATTCGGCCAAGGTCGCAGAATCCAGCGCAGCATCCAGAACATGGCCAATAGTGCGCACGTGATGTTTGCGATCCGGATCGGACCGCTCCCCGGTCCCGACGGCGACCACATCACAGCGATCGCTGACAGTGCGAGCATGGCGGCGAACGCCGAGATCGCAACTCGCACAACCGTCGTCAGTGACCTGGCGTGCAGGAATGCTCTCGACCACAGGTGGTCGACCGGGTCATTCCACCATTGCCGCGCGAGAACGGCGATCTGCCGGAGTCCGTCGCGTGTCGCGGGCACCGCGCCGGGTGGTGGATCGGGCACCGACCGACCCTAGTCCGTACCACTGTCCGATGCGACATTGGTTGATGGCGATGTGCTGCGCGGGCTCGCGGATGATGCATACTTGAGCGGAACAGACTCAAGTTCTCGTGCGTTGAAGAACTCGACGGGTCATCGGACCCGAGATACTTCACGCAAGACCTAGGAAGGTGAGCACATGTCCACTCCCAACTCCGGCGGGTTCAACCCCACCACCAAGACGCAGGCCGCACTGTCGGCCGCGGTGCAGTCGGCAACCGCCGCCGGGAACCCCGATGTCCGGCCGGCCCATGTGCTGGTCGAACTGCTCGATCAACCCGAGGGAATCGCATCGCCGCTGCTCAAGGCCGTCGGTGTCGACCCGACCGCGGTGAAGGCGCAGGCCAAGAACCTGGTGTCGCGGATGCCGACCGCATCCGGTGCCAGCTCCGCGCCGCAGCTCACGCGCGAGACGATCGCCGCGATCACCGCTGCTCAGCAGCTGGCGGGCGAGCTCGACGACGAGTACGTCTCCACCGAACACCTCGTGGTCGGTCTGGCCACCGGTGACTCCGAGGTGGCCAAGCTGCTGCACGACGTCGGCGCCACCCCGCAGGCCCTGCGCGAGGCGTTCGTCGCCGTTCGCGGCAGCGCGCGCGTCACCTCGCCCGATCCGGAATCGACCTATCAGGCCCTGGAGAAGTACTCCACCGACCTCACCGCGCAGGCCCGCGAGGGCAAGCTCGACCCGGTCATCGGTCGCGACACCGAGATCCGGCGCGTGGTGCAGGTGCTGAGCCGCCGCACCAAGAACAACCCGGTGCTGATCGGCGAGCCGGGTGTCGGCAAGACGGCCATCGTCGAGGGACTGGCCCAGCGCATCATCGCCGGTGACGTGCCGGAGAGCCTGCGGGACAAAACCGTCGTCAGCCTCGACATGTCGTCGATGGTCGCCGGAGCGAAGTACCGCGGCGAGTTCGAGGAGCGGCTCAAGGCCGTCCTCGACGACATCAAGGGATCGGCCGGTCAGGTCATCACCTTCATCGACGAGCTGCACACCATCGTGGGTGCCGGCGCCACCGGCGACTCCGCGATGGACGCGGGCAACATGATCAAGCCGATGCTCGCCCGCGGTGAGCTGCGGCTGGTCGGTGCGACCACGCTGGAGGAGTACCGCAAGTACATCGAGAAGGACGCCGCCCTGGAACGTCGTTTCCAGCAGGTGTACGTCGGTGAGCCCTCGGTGGAGGACGCGGTCGGCATCCTGCGTGGACTCAAGGAGCGCTACGAGGTGCACCACGGTGTGCGCATCACCGACTCCGCACTCGTCGCCGCGGCGACGCTCAGCGACCGCTACATCACGTCACGGTTCCTGCCGGACAAGGCCATCGACCTCGTCGACGAGGCGGCGTCGCGTCTGCGCATGGAGATCGACTCGCGTCCCGTCGAGATCGACGAGGTCGAGCGCATCGTCCGCCGGCTGGAGGTCGAGGAGGTCGCGCTCGACAAGGAGACCGACGAGGCGTCGAAGCAGCGTCTAGAGAAGCTGCGCCGCGAACTCGCCGATCAGCGCGAGAAGCTCAACGAGCTCTCGGCGCGCTGGCAGGGCGAGAAGCAGGCCATCGACGGTGTCCGCGATCTGAAGGAGAAGCTGGAGTCGCTGCGCGGTGAGTCCGATCGTGCCGAGCGCGACGGTGATCTCGGACGTGCTGCCGAGCTGCGCTACGGGCAGATCCCGGTGCTGGAGAAGGAACTCGCCATCGCGGCCGACAAGAGCGCGCCCGCAGGCGATTCGGTCATGCTCAAGGAGGAGGTCGGCCCCGACGACGTCGCCGAGGTCGTCTCCGCCTGGACCGGCATCCCTGCCGGCCGAATGCTCGAGGGTGAGGTCACCAAGCTGCTGCGGATGGAGGACGAGATCGGTGCCCGCGTGGTCGGTCAGCGGGAGGCGGTCGAGGCCGTGTCCGATGCGGTCCGTCGTTCGCGTGCCGGTGTCGCCGACCCGAACCGGCCGCTGGGTTCGTTCATGTTCCTCGGGCCGACCGGCGTCGGCAAGACCGAGCTGGCGAAGGCGTTGGCGGAGTTCCTGTTCGACGACGAGCACGCGATGGTGCGCATCGACATGAGCGAATACGGCGAGAAGCACAGCGTCGCACGGCTCGTTGGTGCCCCTCCGGGATACGTGGGATACGAGGCGGGCGGTCAGCTCACCGAGGCGGTGCGTCGTCGGCCGTACACCGTCGTGTTGTTCGACGAGATCGAGAAGGCGCACCCGGATGTGTTCGACATCCTGCTGCAGGTGCTCGACGAGGGACGCCTCACCGACGGCCAGGGCCGAACGGTGGACTTCCGCAACACGATCCTGATCCTCACGTCCAACCTGGGAGCAGGCGGGACCAAGGATCAGGTGATGGCGGCGGTCCGCTCGGCCTTCAAGCCCGAGTTCATCAACCGACTCGACGACGTGGTCATCTTCGACGCGCTGAACGAGTCCGAACTCGAGTCGATCGTCGAGATCCAGATCGGGTCGCTGGCCGCGCGACTGGCGCAGCGCCGATTGCAGCTCGAGGTGTCGGCCAACGCCAAGAAGTGGTTGGCGGCGCGCGGTTTCGACCCGCTCTACGGTGCGCGACCGCTGCGACGGCTCGTCCAGAAGTCGATCGGTGACCAACTCGCCCGCGGGTTGCTGGCCGGTGACATCCACGACGGCGACGTCGTCCCGGTCAACACCAGCGCCGACGGGGAGAGCCTGGTTCTGGGCTGACCCCGCCCCGCGTGTAGCGCGCGGCGCCCGGCGCGACGTCTACCCGACGTCGTGCCGGGCGTTGTCGTCTCGCGCGTCGTCGTTGCGTGCGTTGGCCGCCTGCACCTCGGGCACGTGCGACTCCGCCCAGGCGCGGACCGCGGCCAGGGGTTCGAGAAGCGAGTGTCCCAGGTCGGTGAGGGCGTATTCGACGTGCGGTGGCTGACCGCCGAAGTCCCTCCGGTCGATCAGACCGTCATGGTGCAACGCACGCAGGGTCTCGGTGAGGACCTTGGGCGTGATGCCCTGGATGTGGGTCTTCAACTCGCCGAACCGCATCGGGCCCGATGCCAACGCGGTGACGACGAAGACCGTCCACCGGGCGCCGATCCGGTGCAGCACGACGCGACTCGGGCAGGTCGGCGCCATCACGTTGTAGGCCTTCGACATCGCGTGTCCCTCCTGGTGGTCGACGGTTTCGTTGTAGATACCGGTATCAAATTCATACCGTCTCTGGTGGAAACACTACGACACCACAGGAGGAACGGACATGGCGCAGACGTTGGACGGGCAGACGGTATTGGTGGTCGGCGGTGCGAAGAACCTGGGACTGGCGATCGCGACGCGCGCTTCCGAACTGGGCGCACAGGTCGTCATCGGGGCACGTGACGACGATGCCGCGGTCACGGCGGCCGCCGCCGTTCACAACGCCCGGCCCATCACCATCGACATCACCGACGAGGCGAGCATCGCGGCCGCGGCCGCCGAACTCGGCGCCGTCGACCACATCGTCGCCACCGCCGCAGCACACCACAACGTCGCGGTGACCGCGCTGGACCACGACAGGGTCGTGACGGCGTTCGAGGCCAAGGTGATCGGCCCGCTGATGCTGGCCAAGCACTTCGCGCCGACCATGCCGCCGTCCGGGTCGATCATCCTGTTCTCCGGTGTCGCGGCATGGAAGCCGTCTCCGGGCAAGTCGATCATGGGCATCACCAACGGTGCGGTGGCGTTCGCCGTCGACCACCTCGCCGCGGAACTCGCACCCCTCCGCGTCAACGCGATCTCACCCGGCATCGTCGACTCCGGGACCTGGGACGGACTCCCCGACGCCGACCGCGCCGCCCTGTTCGACGGCGTCGCGGGCAGCATCCCGGCCGGCCGCGTCGGCACGACTGCCGACATCGTCGATGCGGCAACATGGTTGTTGACCGCCGGTTTCATCAGCGGCGAGACCATTCACGTCGAAGGAGGCGCACGCAGCGCATGAGCACCACCAACACATACGCAGTCAGCGACAAGGTCGTGGTCATCACCGGCGCGGGAACCGGCATCGGGCGCTCGATCGCCCGGGCATTCCTCGCCAACGGCGCGAAGGTCGTCGTCTCGGGCCGTCGTCGTGACCCGCTGGAGGAGACGGTCGGCGACGCCGCCGACGGTCACGCCCTGGTGGTTCCCGGTGACGTGTCGAAGCGGGCCGACGTCGACGCCCTCGTCGTGGCGACCCTCGAGGAATTCGGCCGGATCGACGTCGTCGTCAGCAATGCCGGGGTCCACGACGGTGGCGGCGACATCACCGACATGTCCGACGACAGCTGGGCGCTGCTGCGCGGGGTGAACATCGACGGCTTCGTGCACGTCGCGCAGGCGACGCTGCCGGAACTGGTGAGAACCGGCGGGAACCTCGTCGCGGTGTCGTCGGTGTCCGGGATCGGCGGTGACTGGGGGCAGGCGGCCTACAACGCCACCAAGCACGCGGTGAACGGTTTCGTGCGTTCCCTCGCACTGGATTACGGCGGTCGCGGCGTGCGGATCAACGCTGTCGGACCGGCGTTCACCCTCACCGAGATGACCGAGGGGATGGGCCGCGACGAGAAGTCGTTGGCCCCGTTCGTCAATCGCATCGCGCTGGGCCGACCCGGTGAGCCCGACGACGTCGCGCCGGCGGTGCTGTTCCTGGCGTCCGACGATGCCCGCTACATCACCGGCACCATGCTCACGGTCGACGGCGGGACGAGTGCGTCGACGGGACAACCGCACGTCGAGTAGCTCCGGTCGGACGACACACGAAGGGCCGCCTCGATGTCTCGGGGCGGCCCTTCGTTGTTCACCTGCGTGGGTCAGGCGACGAGCAGGGGATCGGGCGACTCGTCGGCCAGATCCTGCTTGCGCATCCGGATGGTGACCAGCGCGACCACCAGCGCCACGGCCATGAAACCGGCGCCGGAGTAGAACGCGACGTCGTAGCTGAAGATGTTCGCCTCCTTCAGACCGTCCGGCGTGTTGGTGTTCGGCCGACCGGCGAACACCTGCGCCACGATCGTGCTCAGCAGCGCCAGCCCGATCGAGCCACCGATCTGCTGGGTCGTGTTGACCAGCGCACTGGCCACGCCCGAGTCGTCGGCGTCGACGCGGTGCAGCGCAACCGTCTGCATCGAGACGAACACCAGTCCCATGCCCGCGGCGATGAGGATCATCGCGGGGAGGACGTTGACCAACCACGTCGAGTCGGTGTCGAGCTGGGCCAGGTACAGCAGGCCGGCGGTGGCCAGGGCCGAACCGCCCACCAGCAGTGCACGCGGTCCGAAGCGCGGGAGCAGCGAGCTGGCCAGCCCGGCACCGATCACGATGAAGATCGGGAACGGGAGGAACAGGACGCCGGTGCGCAGTGGGGTCTCACCCAACGTGTTCTGGAAGTAGTAGCTCAGGAACAGGAACATCGCGAACATGGGGATGGGCACGATGAACGAGATCAGGAACGCACCACCGCGGTTGATCTCTCCCGGGATCCGCAGCGGCAGCAGCGGATTCGACACGCGCATCTCGATGGCGATGAACGCTGCGAGGAGCACGACGCCTGCGACCAGCAGCGACACTGTCGACGCTGCGCCCCAACCGGATTCGGCGGCCTTGGTGAATCCGTAGACGAGGCTGACCAGAGCTGCGGTGACCGTGACGGCGCCGGGCAGGTCGTAGCTGCCGCGTCGGGTGACGGGCTTGTCGCGGATCACCAGGATCAGTCCGCCGATGGCGGCGATCAGGGCGATCGGGGTGTTGATGAGCAGGGTCCAGCGCCACGAGAAGTACTCGGTGAGTGCACCACCGGCGATCAGGCCGATCGCCGCGCCACCACCAGAGACGCCGGCGTAGACGGCCAGCGCACGGGCGCGTTCCTTCTGCTCGACGAACGTCACGGTGATCAGCGAGAGCGCTGCGGGGGCGAGCATCGCGGCGAAAACGCCCTGCAGTGCGCGACCGGCGAAGAACGACGCGCCGTTCCAGGCGAGTCCCGCTGCGGCCGAGGACAATGCGAAGCCGGCGAGTCCGATGAGGAACATCTTGCGGCGTCCGAGATAGTCGGCCATGCGACCGCCGAGGAGCAGCAGTCCGCCGAACAACAGCGTGTAGGCGGTCAGTGCCCACTGGCGGTTGGCGTCGGAGATGCCGAGATCGGTCTGGGCGAACGGCAGCGCGATGGTGATGATGGTGGCGTCGAGGACGACCATCAACTGCGCAAGGGCGATGATGCCGAGCGCCCACCATTTGCGGTTGCTCTTCGGCTCGGTGGCCGACGTGTGGGACGACCGAGTCGTGTCGAGTTCGGTGTCGTCGAGTTCTGGGGGATTGGTGAGTGCCACGATTCCTCGAATCTGGAGAGGGTGTGCCAGGCGGCGCTCGGCAATAGTGGCAGGGTCAGACACTTGACGTCAAGTGCCAGAAGACGGTGAGTGACATTTGACGGTTTGCGGCGCTTGTCTCCGTCGGACGGGTACGATGGTGCTCGTGACGGTGGTGGATACCGAGAAGCCGCAGGCCAGAGCCGGTCTGCGTGAGCGCAAGAAGGTACAGACGCGGGCTCGGTTGATTGATGTCGCGCTCGAACTGTGCGATTCGCAGGGGTTCGACGCGACCACGGTCGAGCAGATCTCCGACGCCGCTGACATCTCGCCGCGCACGTTCAACCGCTACTTCGCGACCAAAGAGGACGTCATCCTCGCCCCCATCGACGACATGGTCGCCGCCGTCGCGGCCGCGATGGACGCTCAGCCGCGCACAGGCAACGAGTTCCAGGCGCTCCTCGACGCGCACCTCTCGGTGATGTGCGGCGGGTGTCCGGAGATCTCCAGCCTCGACCTCGACCGCTTCGAGGTGATGAACCGCATCGCGCAGTCATCGCCGTCGGTGAGTGGTCGCAGCGCCGAGATGGGTGAGATCAAGTTCCGCCGCCTCAGCGAGAAGATCGCCGAACGCACCGGTGCGAGCACCGACGACATGCAGGTGCGCGTCATCGCGACCGTGTGGTTGTCGCTGATGCACCTGGCCATGGACAAGTTGTGCGGCGCTGGAGCACAGTTGGGCAGCCAGGCCGCACGTGCCGATGCGCTGCAGTCGACCTACGACGCGTTCCGCGTCGCGGTCAAAGACATCTGATTCTCAGTACGTCTCGCGGAAGCTCCCGATGACGGTGATCGTGTTGCCGTCGGGGTCGGTGATGGCCGACAGCTGAACGCCCTTCGTCACGGTCTGGATCTCGCCGGTGGTGAGTCCGCGTGCGGCCAGCTCGGTCACGTGCGTGTCGATGTCGTCGACGGCCAGGTTGAGCAGACCCGACCCGGCTCGTTCGGTGTCGACACTGACCTGTACCCAGCCGTGGTCGGTGACCTGCCACTCGACCAGGCTCGGCATCGGGTTGTTGTCGGCGGGCCGACCGAAGAGCCCCTCGTACCAGCTGTTCGCGGTCGCGAGGTCGGACACGGGTACCACTGCGAGCAGATGCACTATGGACATGGTTCGTCCTTTCGTCTGGGGAGTCCGTACACAGATACCGACCCGGCGAGGCGTCGGAACTCATCGGTCATCGACGACATTGACTTCAAGTGGCGTTGAGGTCCTACCGTCGCCGCCATGGATACGCACAACGACCGGACCCACCGCCCGTCGCTCGACAGCGGCGAACACCGTGACGCGATCACGCACCTCATCGACCACCTGCAGCGTGGTCACGACACCGGCGACGCCGACACCTACGACGGGCTGTTCGCCGGCGACATCCTGTGGGGTTCACCGAAAGGTCAGGTGCTGCAGGGGTTCGCGCCCCTCAACGCGATCCATCGCACTCAGCTGACGGGGGCGCCGGCGTCCCCGGTCTCGGTGTTCGAACTCGCACAGGCGTCGGCACCCACCGACGACGTCGTGATCGCGCAGATCCGCAGGCGTGCCCTCAGCGGCGCCTTCTCGGAGATGGCGATGTACGTGCTCGTGCGTCGTGACGATCGGTGGTGGCTCGCCGGCGGCCAGAACACCCCGATCACCGACGTGCTCCCGGCTCTCGACTGAAAGCGGCAACTGTCGCCTCGCGGTGCGATAATCCCCGGGTATGACATCCAGACTCCTCGGCCTCGGGGCCGCTGTTCTCGTCGCACTCTCCGTCGCGGTGCCGACCGCGTCGGCAGCACCCGCGAGGCGGCCGAGGGGCTGCACCGGGCACAACTGCACTTCCTGCTGCAGGGGTACTCGCTGAAGGTGTACGACTGCTACCGCCCGCAGCGCGCGGTCAACGACTTCGTCGCGTGGGCGAAGAAGCTCGACGACCAACGGATGAAGGCCGAGTTCTACTCCGGCGTGGACAAATCGAATCTGTTCCGCGACGGCTACATCGCCGAGCAGTCCGGGCACAGTCGCGGGAGCACGATGGACCTGACCCTCGTCCGGTTGCCGGCCCGGCCGACGCGGCCGTATGTGCGTGGACAGCGACTCGTGGACTGCACGGCACCGCAGGCAAAACGCTTCGCAGACAACTCGATCGACATGGGCACTGGCTTCGACTGCTTCAACACCCTCGCGTGGCCACTGGATTCTCGCGTCGGGGGCCAACAGCTTCGGAACCGTGTCCTGCTCCTCAACGGACTGGTGCAGCAGGGATTCGCCCCGTACCCCTACGAGTGGTGGCACTTCACCTACAAGCCGGAACGGTTCGGCAACACCTACTTCGACTTCCCGGTCGCCCGGTCGTCGCTGCGGAGGTAGCCGTCAGTCGAAGTCGCTGCTGGGCACTTCGCGTTCGCCGCCGGTGATGGCCGACACGACGCGTTTCGCAACCGCGTCCGGCGCGATCCCCTCGGGCATCTTCGGTGGCTCGCCGGCGATGGCCCGGTCGACCAGTCCGGTCTCGGTGTGCGGCGGTCGGACGTCGACCACGCGGATCTTGTTGCGGCGCGCCTCTTTCGCCGCCGCGATGTACAGCGTGGACGCGGCCGCCTTCACCGCGGAGTACGTCGCCATCCCGGCGACGGGCTGTTCGGCCAGCACCGCGCTGATCCCGACGATGACGCCGCCCTCCTCGACGGCGGACAACGCTGCCCGCAGCAGACGCAGCGGTCCGAGGAAGTCGATCAGCACCAGGTCGTCGACGGTGTCGTCGTCGATCTCGGCCACCGGCCCGAAGGCCGCGACCCCGGCCGCGTTCACGACGCCGTCGATACGACCGTGCTCCTCCTTGGCGGCGTCGATCACCTGCGCCGCCGCGGCCGGCTCACGCAGATCCGCGGTGACGATGTGTGCGCCGTCGATGCCCAGGGCGTCGAGTTTGTCGGCGGACCGGCCCGAGATCGTCAGAGTCGCGCCGGCGTCGGCGAGCAACGTGGCGATGCGGGAACCCAGGGCGCCGGTGGCGCCGACGACGACGAACACCTTGCCGGATAAATCAGTCATCACCCCATAGTGCACTTCTACCGGTGGGGTGGGGGCTGAGCAGTTCGCCGACCTGGCAGGACGAGCAGCAGGATCACCAGGCCGGTGACGATGTCCCAGCCGATGATCGAGTACACGGCGCCGCGCTCGACGGCGCCCTCGAGGCCGGTGTCCGCACCTGCGATGGCGAGCAACGCGATGAAGCTCGCGATACCGACGACTCCCGCGAGACAGGAGGCGACGCAGTACCAGCGCGGCGCCCCGATCTCGGCGAACACCCCGCCGGCGACGATCATCGCGGCGTTGCCTCCGACGATCGCGAGCAGGGCGCCGAAGCCGTGCAGGGGACTGGCCCCGGCGTGGAACACCCCGACGAGGACGTTGCCGATGCCGTTGACGACGGTGAGCACCACGAACGCGGTACGTCCCCGACTCGTTCGCCCGATCGCGTGCACGAGGAGGATGCCGCCGGCGGCGAACAGGATCCCGTGGACGATGAACGCGCCGAGGTTCATCAGTGCCGCCGACGGCGAGGAGCTCGGGACGCCGAGAGCGCTGATGTAGTCCCGCGAGTAGCTGTAGTCCGGATAGCGCACGGCGGCCACGGCCTCGGTGACGAAGTAGACGACGCCGCCGATCAGCCACGCCCACGCCGCGGATCGAACACCCGACGGCCGGTCGATCACCGACACGTCAGGCAACGTCGGCGGCAGCGCCGAAGAACCACGAGATGACCAGCGCGCCCGGATCGACGACACCGCGCGCCCGGTCGCCGACGTAACTCGCGCGGCCCCGTGACGCCACGAGCTCGCGGGTGGACTCGGCGCCGTCGGCGGATGCCGCGGATACGTCGGGGAGCGACGATCCCTCGGCGAGGGCATCGGCCGCGGGCGACAGTGCGTCGACCAGCGTGTTGTCCCCGACGTGCGCGCCGCCGAGGTCCTGGATCTGGCGTAGGGCCTCGGCGACGCCGGTGCGCAGGGCGCCGGTGCGATCGCTCGACTCGTCGAAGGCGCGGGCGAGTTCGGCGAAGAACAACCCGAACAGCGCTCCTGACGTGCCGCCGGCACGGACGAGGAACGACGTGCTCAGGGCGCGTAACACGTCGGGGTCCGTCCCTCGCAGCGGAAGGGGGAAATGACGCAGGGCCGCAGCCATGTTCGTGCCGAAGTCGCCGTCGCCGGCCTGACGGTCGAGTTCGGTCAGCTCGTCGATCGACTCCTGGACCCGTCCGACGAACGTGGACAACCAGCGCGATTCGTCGCCGGTGTCGGCCGAGTCGTCGGGCTCGGCGAAGCCCACGTCGACCGGGCGTGACCCGCCGGTGGCCGCCTGCGCGGGCCAACCCGGGGCGCCGGTCGGCGCATCGAACAGCTCGACGATCTCGTCGTCGCAGCGCACGAGTGTGATGGAGAAGCCGGCCATGTCCAGTGCCGTGACCAGTGTGCCCACGACGTTGCGGCGGATCTCGTGCCCGCGGTCGGTGAGTTGTCGGACGACCTGGTCGAACACCACGTTGAGCTCAAGCGGGTGTGCTGCGCCCAGACCGTTGACGAACGCGATCAGCGGCTCGCCGTCGTCGGGCGCCAGCGACGCGAGGATCCGGTCGAGCATGCCGGCGACGAGCTCGTCGGCGGGCTGCTGCGGTAACCGGTCGACGCCGGCCTCACCGTGGATTCCGACGCCGAACTCCATGTCGCCTGGCGGGAGATCGAAACTCGGTCGGCTCGCGCCGGGCACGGTGCAGGGCGCGAACGCCACGGAGAAGCTGCGCGATCCGGCGGCGACCCGGCGGCCGAGTTCGGCGACGGTGCGCAGATCGTCGCCGCGGGCGGCGGCTGCGCCACATATCTTCTCGACGATCACCGTCGCCCCGGTTCCGCGTCGGCCGGGGCCGTCGTGATCGGACTCGGTGGCCACGTCGTCGTCGATCAGCACGTGGTCGGTGGCGACCTCGTCGCGCACCATGTTCCGCGCGACCCGAAAATTCATCACGTCGCCGGTGTAGTTCTTGACGATGTGCAACACGCCCGCCCCGCGGTCGGCGTGCCGGGTGGCGCCGGCGATCTGCAGGGCGTTGGGGGAGGTGAAGACCAGTCCCGGGCACGCGGCGTCGAGCATGCCGGACCCGATCATCGCCGCGTGCATGGGTTCGTGGCCGGACCCGCCGCCCGACACCAGGGCCACGCCGTCGTCGGTGCGGTCGGTCCGGTGCAGGAATCCCGGGTCGGACTCCCACGCGATGTGGTCCTGCGCTGCGACGAAGCCGGCGATCGCGTCGGTGAGGAACCGATCGGCGTCGACCGACACGTAGGTGTGGGCTGGCCGATCGGCGTGGGGGTCGTTGTCAGACAAGCGAATCCTTTTCATCGGTGGGGTCGCTCGCGGCGCTCGAGCTACCCAACGTGCGTTGCCGGTAGATGCCGATCGCGATGATGATCACGGCCGACGCGAGGGAGAACGAGATGGCCTGCTGTTGGTTCTCGTCGAAGGCCATCAGCGCCAGCACGGCGACGATGAACACGATGACGCCCGACGTCGCGTACGGGAACAGCCACATGCGGACCGGGGGAACCTCGCCGCGGGTGCGCATGGTGCGTCCCAGACGCAGCTGGCTCACCGCGATGGCGAGGTAGATGAACAGCGCGACCGCGCCGCTGGTGGCCAGCAGGTATCCGAAGATCTTGTCGGGCAACACGTAGTTGCCGATCACGGCGACGAAACCGAGCGCCATCGAGGCGATGACGGCGACCCACGGGACGCCGTTGCCGGTCACCTTGCGCACGACCGCGGGCGCGTCGCCGCGGGTACCGAGAGAGAACAGCATGCGTGAGGCGGTGTACAGCGCAGAGTTCAAGCAGGATGCGACCGCAGTGAGGACGACGACGTCCATGATGCGGGCCGATCCCGGAATGCCGATGGCCTGCAACACCGTCTGGTAGGAGCCGTCGTCGAGCCGGTCGTAGGGGACCAGGGCCACGACCACGAAGATCGAGCCGATGTAGAACAGGAAGATCCGCCAGATCACCGAGTTGACCGCGCGGCTGATGCCCTTGGCCGGGTCGGGCGACTCGGCGGCGGCGATCGTGACGATCTCCGATCCCATGAACGAGAACATGGTGGTCAGCATCGCGGCGATCACCGCGCCGAACCCGTTGGGCAGGAACCCGTTCGGTTCCCACAGCTTGCTCACGCCGCTCACGTCCGAGCCGGGGAAGACGCCCACGATGGCCAGAACGCCGATCGCGATGAAGGCGACGATGGCCACAACCTTGATCAGCGCGAACCAGAACTCGAACTCGCCGTAGTTGCCGACGCTGGCGAGGTTCGTCGCCGTGAGCAGCACGGTGACCGCGAGAGCCCACACCCACTGCTCGCTGCCGATCACCCGGCTGAGGATCGATGCGGCGGCGGTGGCCTCGACCGGGATCACGAGAACCCAGAACCACCAGTACAACCAGCCGACCGAGAAGCCGGCCCACCGTCCCATGGCGCGTTCGGAGTAGACCGAGAACGACCCGGTGTCGGGGTTGGCGGTGGCCATCTCGCCGAGCATCCGCATCACGAACACGACGAGCGTCCCGGCGAGCGCGTAGGAGATGATCACCGCCGGGCCGGCGGCCTCGATGGCGGTGGCGGATCCGACGAAGAGGCCGGCGCCGATGACCCCGGCGATCGAGATCATGGTGATGTGTCGTGGCTTCAGGCTGGCTCCGAGTGAACCGGGCTCGCTCTTGGTGGTGGTCATGTGCCCTCATCACGTGGTCGGTGATCGTCTCGGGTTCGCGTCGGTGGTGGTTTCACGCGCTCGCGAGGAATCACTCTGGCACAGTGAGGCGCGTGACGTACCGATTCGATGACCAGGCGCGCGCTCGCGCTCGTACCGCCTACGAGACGCTGGAGCCGTTGCACGTATTGGCGTATTTCAACTCCGGCCTGCAGCAGGCGCAACAGGACACCGGTCTCGACGCCTACGCCTGGTACGTCGGGGCGCGGGGGGCGCCGCTGGGTGACTGCGTGCCGTCGGTGGTGTCGGCGGCGTTCTTCAACTTCAGCCCGTCGGTGATCCATCCGGGGTGGATCGCGTCGAAGGAGTACGGACTCGACCGGGTCTCCGAGCGTCGCTTTCAGATGCTCGACGAGGTGCTGACGATCGCCCTCGGCGACCGGGCATCCGATCCGGGCCTGGTCACCCTCGCCGACCGCTTCTACGAGATCGCGGAGTCGGTCCCGTACGCCGGGCGCACCCTCGCGTCGGCGTGGGCCGAGTCGACGCCGCCCGAGCAGCCCCACGTGCGGCTGTGGCATGCGACGGCCATCCTGCGTGAGTGGCGCGGTGACGGTCACATCGCCGCCCTGGTCGACGCCGGGTTCGACCGTCTCGAGGCCGTCGTGTTCCACGAGGCACGTCACCCCGACCCGTCGGTGCGCAAACGCGGTCTCGGCAAGAAGCTGTCGCAGATCACCCGCGGGTGGTCGGACGAGCAGTGGGAGGTCGCCGCGGACGCGCTGGCGACCCGCGGTCTGGTCGACCGCGACGCCGACGGTGAGATCCTCAGCGCGGGCGGGGCGGAGACGTACGCCGACATCGAGGCCGTCACCGACGACGCCGCGGCAGGCGCCTGGGCCGGTCTGGCCGACTTCGACGACGTCATGGCCGCGGCCAAGACCTACGTCAAGCCCGTCATCGACTCCGGCATGCTCCCGGGCACGAAGAAGAAGTAATCGGCGCCTTGGGCCGGCTGCGATGTCCGACCCCGGTGGCATCCTGCGCCCATGTCGTTGGACACCTGGGAGCATCCCGCGCGGTGGCGGATTCACGAGTGGGCTGAGTACGGACTCGACCAGGGATTGGACGCCACCCTGGCCGAGATCGACGCGCAGTCGTGGAGCGACGGTCGAACCGGGTGCATCGACGAGTCGATGGCCTCGTTCAACTCCGATGAAGCCTGGATCGCCCGTGTGCTCGCCGCCGAGGGGCACACCGTCATAGCGCTCCCGCGGTCGCTTCGCGAGGGGGTCAAGTCGGCCGACGCGAGCGTGTCCGGTCTGCTCACCGAATTCAAGACCTACTCGGGGATCAGCTCGAAATGTCTGTCGAACAAAGTCGTCTGCGGGCTACGACAGGCAGATCGGGTGGTCGTGCGTGTGACGGCCGGACTCGGCGACCCGACCGAGGTCCGTCAGGTGTTCGATTCCAGGGTGCGTGCGTCGGGTCGCGGGCGAATGCGGGGGCTCAAGTTCATCGGCGATGATTTCCACTTCGAATGGGGTTCGTGGAACCGACATGTCTGCGACCCGTCGAGCGATACGGTCGCCCGCGAACCCGGCGCGCAGTCGATTTGTTGCGTTGGCCGCAACGACTCGGCGGCTGCCGTGAAAAGCTTTTCACCTGCGTCGACGTAGCGGTTTTCGCGTTCGCTGTCGCGTGTCATCATCGCCACATGACGGATGAGGCTGGCCAGATCGGCATCGGGATGGTGTGTCCCTTCGACATGGCCCTTGACCGCGAACTCTGGCGGTGGATGCCCGACTCCGTCTCCTTGCCCTTCACCCGGACCCCATATCTGCCGCATCCGGTAGACGTCGAACTCTGCTCGGAACTCGCCGACCTCGCGACCATCGACCAGGCCGTGCGATCGGTGATGGCGGTACGCCCGTCGGCAGTCGGATACGCATGTGCGTCCGGCAGTTTCGTCCGCGGTATGTCCGGCGCGAGCGCCATCTCGACCTGCATGCGGATGGCCGGTGCGCCTGCGGCCGTCACCACCTCCGAGGCGCTGCTGCGGGCGCTGGATGTGATGGATCTCGGCCGCATCTCGGTGGCGACGCCCTATGTGACGGCGTTGACCGATCTGCTCTGTGACTACCTCGCCGAGTCGGGACGCGCGGTGGTCAACCAGACCGGGCTCGGTCGCGACCACGACATCTGGACCATCCCGTACGAGGTCACCTGCGATCTGATCCGCGCCGCCGACTCCGACGACGCGGACGCGGTCTTCGTCTCGTGCACCAACCTGCCGACCTACGATGTGTTGTCGATGTTGGAACGCGAACTCGGCAGGCCGGTGCTCTCGGCCAACCAGGTCACGGCGTGGGCGGCACTACAGGACGCGGTCCGCGTCGAGGAACGCTCCACCATCGCAACGGGTTACACGTTCGCCGAGCAGTCGTTGTTCGCCCGGGGTTCAGCCGCCTGATCTGCGCAACGCATCAGTCGGGGTCCTGGATCCGGCGGAAGGGCTTCGCTGCCTCGAGTTCGAAGGCGACCTCGAGCATCGCGGCCTCGTCGCCGTGGTCGGCGGCGAGCTGTACCCCGATCGGCAGGCCCGTGCTGGTGCGTCCGGTCGGCAGCGAGATGGCCGGCCCACCGGTCGCGTTGTTGAGCGGTGTGAAGCTGACGTAGGCGAGCAGCCGGGGGAACAGGACATCGAATCCGTTTGCCGGAGAGAGATGTCCGATCTCCGGTGTCGTGTGCGCGAGGACCGGCGAGACCATCAGGTCGACGTCGGCAAAAGCCCTGTGATGTTTGGCCTCGGACTGTCGGAGCCGCCAGATCGCCTGCGGTGTGCGCCAGAAGTGACGGAGGAACATCCGTGACAGCCCCTGCGTGAGCGCATCGGTCTTCGTCGGGTCGAACCCGGGCCCCATGACGCGCTTGCCGAACTTCTGGATCCCGAAGCCCATCATTCCCCAGAGGTGCACGAAGTCCTGTCGAAACGCCTCGAGGTCCTTCTCCGAGAGCGGCAGTCCGATCTCGGTGACGTCGTGCCCGAGATCGGCGAGGACGCGCGCGGTCTCACTGACCGCGGCCTGCGTCTCGGTGTCCACCGGGATGTCCGGGAGCGACTGGTTGACGACCCCGATGCGCAACCGCCGTGTGCCCGGCCCCTCGATCAGGCCCACCGGCTCGAGGTGGGCGACCGGGCGATAGCGCTCGATCTGGGCGATGAAGGTGGCGGTGTCGCGCACCGTCCGGCTGACGACCCCGTTGGAGATGATGTTGACCGGCAGGTCGGCGGCGTGGGCGTCGATGATCTCGCGACCGCGGGTCATCTTGAGCCCCACGAGTCCACACGCCGCGGCCGGGATGCGGATCGATCCACCGCCGTCGTTGGCGTGCGCGATCGGCACCACGCCGGAGGCCACCAGCGCAGCCGAACCACCCGACGATGCGCCGCTGGAATAGCCAGTGTGCCAGGGGTTCCGGGTCGGGGGCAGCGTCTCGTACTCGGTACTGGCGTTGAACCCGAACTCCGGCAGCGTCGACTTCCCGAGGTTGATCATCCCGGTGGACAGGAACTGATCGGTGAACCCGGCGTTGCGCGGCGCGGGCGTCGCGTTGATCGACAGGGAGCCCTGATCGGTGGGCAGCCCGGCGACGTCGGTGTTGTCCTTGACGAAGGTCGGCACCCCGGCGAACACCCCGGCGCCGGGGCTCCGGGCGAACCCGCGGGCGCGGTCGAAGTCGGGGGTCTGGATGGCGTTGAGCCGGTCGTTCACGGCCTCGGCGCGTGCGATGGCCGCGGTGACGGCGTCCACCGAACTGATGTCGCCCGACGCGATCGCGGAGGCGACCCCGGTGGCATCGAGATCGCCCAACGCGTCGTCGGTGAAGGCGTGGACCCGGCTCGCTTCGGTGGTCATCCGACCGACTCTAGCAACGTGGTACACGAACGTTCCGCCGGTGGCGGCCGTTCGGAGCCGTACGTGCCGATGGATTGAACCGCTGGCACCCGGTACGGTCACCGGGGTAGATTGTCGACAATCTACCAAGCAGGGAACGCTGCTGTCCCGAACGAATCGAGGAGACATGAGCGACGGCGTTGTGAGCGGCGCGCCGCAGTCCGACACCGGGGGTGTCCTGTCGGGGACGGCGCGCAAACGCGTGCTCGAACCGCTGGTCCAGGAGTCGACGCCCGCAATCATCGCGCGCAAGCTGCGAACGGCCATCGCGGCCGGTGATTTCCCGCCGGGATCGCAGCTCACCGAGGCCGGACTCGCCGCCGATCTGGGGGTGAGCCGCGGACCGTTGCGCGAGGCCATGCAGCGCCTCACACAGGAGGGGTTGCTGGTCAGCTACCGCAACCGAGGACTGTTCGTCATCTCCATGGACGACGCCGACATCAACGACATGTACGTAGCACGGTCGGCGGTCGAACGCGCCGCGTTGGCGCAGGTCGTCTCGCGTCGCGATCCCGACGACATCGCGGTGTTGAACGAGGCCATCGATCGGATGCAGTCCTTCGCCGATGCCCCCAACGGTCCGGAGATAGCGGACTCGGACATGAACTTTCATGCGCTGCTCGTCGAATGTGCCCGCAGCCCTAGGCTTTCACGCATCCACGAGACCATCCTCGTCGAGACGAGAATGTGTTTGGGCGCCATGCGCGGCACGTATGCGTCGGCGCAGGCGCGCATCGACGAGCACACCGACATCGTCGCGGCCATCGTCGACGGCGACACATCGCGTGCAGATGAACTGATGATCGCGCACATGCGGGACGGGTTGGCGCGGCTGCTGCCGGACGAAACCTCGCTCACCGCACCGGTACATCGCACGTAAGGCGTGGTAGGGCGCTTTTCTGCGGTGTCCGATAGGTCTTTTCGATCCTGTGAACCACTGCGTTCGGTTCCCATCCACCACGCGGACGGGCTACGGTCGAAACAATGTCCACTGCGAAAACATCTGCACAAGCGACAGCTGTTCTGCCATTCCGGGAGGCACGATGACCACGAACACTGCCAAGGGATCGGGGTCGTCGACCGCGCTGCCGGACCCCGAGACACCGGAGGGCCGCAAGCTCCTCCGCAAGGCGATCGGCGCATCTGCCATCGGCAACGCGACCGAGTGGTACGACTACGGCGTCTACGCGGCGACCGCGACATACCTGACGCAGGCGTTCTTCCCGGGTGACCTGGGGACGATCGGCACCATGCTCGGTTTCGCGGTCTCGTTCGCGCTCCGCCCGCTCGGCGGCATGGTGTGGGGTCCGATCGGCGACCGCATCGGCCGCAAGGCCGTCCTCGCGATGACCATCATGCTGATCTCGATCGCCACCGCGTTGATCGGTGTGCTCCCGACCCACGCCGTGGCGGGCGTCTGGGCGCCGATCCTGCTGATCGCGCTCCGCGTCGTGCAGGGCTTCTCCACCGGCGGCGAGTACGGCGGCGCGGCCACCTTCATGGCCGAGTACGCACCCGACAAGAAGCGCGGCAAGTACGGATCGTTCCTCGAGTTCGGCACTCTCGCCGGCTTCGTCATGGGTACCGCGTTCGTCCTGTTCCTGGAGCTCGGTCTCACCGACGATCAGATGCAGACCTGGGGCTGGCGCATTCCGTTCTTCTTCGCACTCCCGCTCGGGCTCGTCGGCCTGTACCTGCGGAACCAGATGGAGGACACCCCGGTGTTCCGTGAGATGGAGCAGAAGGGCGAGATCGAGGGCACCGCGTGGACCCGCTTCGTCGATCTGCTCCGCGACTACCGTCGCCCCATCCTGATCATGTTCGGGATGGTCATCGCGCTGAACGTCGTGAACTACACGCTGTTGGCGTACCTGCCGACTTACCTGCAGAACAACATCGGCATGTCGACGACTACCGGAACCGTCACCATCCTCATCGGCGAGCTGGTGATGATGGCGCTCATCCCGTTCTTCGGACAGCTGTCGGACCGCACCGGACGCAAGCCGCTGTGGTGGGGGTCGTTGATCGGCCTGTTCATCTTCGCGCTGCCGCTGTTCTGGCTGATGGGGCAGGGATTCGTCTGGGCCATCATCGGATTCGTGATCCTCGGCGTGCTCTACATCCCGCAGCTGGCGACGATCTCCGCGACATTCCCGGCCATGTTCCCGACGCAGGTCCGCTACGCCGGGTTCGCGATCTCCTACAACGTCGCCACCGCGGCGTTCGGTGGCACGGCGCCGCTGGTCAACGATGCGGTCACGCAGAACGACGGGTGGGACCTCTTCCCGGCCGGCTACATGATGATCGCGTGTGCGATCGGCATGATCGCGCTGCCGTTCCTGCGGGAGACCGCGGGCTGCTCGATCCGCGGTACCGAGATCCCCGGCGAGGAGACCGACGCCGAGAAGTCCCTCACCAACGCCTGAGCCCGCGGGTTGGGCCGTCGTTCTCGCGGGTTGGGCCCTAGTTCCCGCCGGTTGGGCCGATGTCGGCGCCTCGTCGGGCGTTGTGCGCGTCAGTGGGGCCGATCGAGGTCGACGGTGTCGCCGGGCAGGCCCCACTCGATGCGACCGAGGCGACTGACCGCGGCGAGCTTGTCGTAGTCGGGGAGTCCGTCGTCGGCGACGATCGACGGATCGACGGTGAGCGCGACGACCTCGCCCATCACGACCACCGAGTTGCCGACCTCGACAGCGCGGTGGAGGCGGCACTCGATGGCTATCGGTGAGTCGGCGACCCGCAGGCAGTTCACTACCGTGGCCGGCGTCGACGGGATGCCCGCCTCGACGAACTCGTCGATGTCGGAGTCGAACCCGGCCGAGCTGGCGTTGGCCAGGTGCATCAACGACTTCGAGACGATGTTGATGACGAACTCGCCGGTGTCGATGGCGTTGCGTGCGCTGTCCTTCGCGCCACCCACCGAGGTGAACTGCACAACCGGTGGCGTGGTCGACGACACCGAGAAGAAGCTGTACGGCGAGAGGTTGTCGACGCCCCCGGTACTGCGGCTCGACACCCAGGCGATGGGGCGCGGGACGATCGACGCGGTCAACAGCTTGTAGAAGTCGCCCGGGTCGACCGTGGCGGGGTCGTGGACGATCCGGTCAGTGGGTGTACTCATGCTTCCAGTCTGCACGAGACCGCGTCGGACGGTCGGCGCCGTCGACGAGGCGACGGCCCGTCTCGGACAGCCGGTACAGGACCTCGCGGCCGTGACGGCTGCTCTCCACCAGGCCGTTCTCGCCGAGTACCCGCAGATTCTGCGACACCGCACTCGGGGTGACCGAGAAGCGGTGTGCCAGTTCCGACGTCGAGGCCGGCTCGGACAATGCGCACAAGATGTCCGACTTCGGCCCGCCGACGAGATCGCACAACGCGCTGTTCCGCACGACGGCCGGTGTTCCCATCAGGAGCCCCGCTCCGCGTGCGGGATACGACACCCACGGCTGGGTGCACTCGGCGTAGCGCCAGCTGACCGCGCGTCGGGTGAACACGCTGGGGGTGAGCACCACCCCGTTCCCCTTCGCGTGGCTCTCGTCCTCGCGGTCGCAGGACATGGTCACCTCGATGGTGCCGTCGTCGAGCCATCGGATCCCTTCGGTGAGGCCGTCGAACAGGCCGGCCACGCCGCGTTGTCCGAACTCGCGTCCACGGAAGGTGATGTCGGACTCCAGGACTCGGGCGATCTTGGACCAGTACGGTGCGATCACCACCTCGTGATAGTTGCGGAGGGCGTCGGCAACGACCCGACCTGCGTTCGCGGGATCGTCGAGCAGCGCCGCGATCTCGGGGCGGGGCTCGAGGCCGTCGCAGATGGCGGTGAGGTCGCGGACGACCAGGTCGGTCCGGGTGTTCGCGATGAGTTCGTACTCGTCGTCGAGACCGGGGCGCGTGGTTCGCAGAGGCGGGTTGATGAAGTCGGGCATGCTGAAGCCGGAAGGGGACACCAGCGCCGTCAGCAGCGCGAAGTCGTAGTCATCCCGACGTGCCATCGCGTTCTCGTGCCACGGTGCGAGGTACGGACGCCCCATCGGACCGAGGACAAGCGACCACAGACTCAGCGACGTCTCGCCCATTGGCGAGATCGCCAGTCGCACGCGGGCGAGGTCGTCGGTCCCCAGGTGATAGGTCAGCATCTCAGCAGAGAAAGTAGGTCCGTTTCCGGGCCGGCACCAGACTTTTTCGCACGCTGCGTCACCTGCGCCGCGATGACCCCGGTCGGCCCGCGTCGCCACCATGCCGCGATCCGGTTGACGGTTCGCATCAGCGGTCCGGGCGATGCGTGCACGCGGGGGTCGTCGGGATCGAGGTGTCGATGCCGTTGTGCTGAGTCGTGTCGATCGGCGATCCGTGCGTAGGCGATGGCAGTCGTCGGGTCGGTGGCGAGATGGTGGTGGCGCCGGTGGTCGTTGTCCATGCGTGTGAGCCAACGCCGTCATCGCGCCGCCGAGAATTGATTAAGCCTGCGGCTACATCGTCGGGTTGCAAGCCGGGCGGCACCTGTCGATCGGCGGATCAAAAACCGATGTGAATCGACGCCATCGGGCGATACCGTCCGAACGACAAAGCGTCTTGGAGAGGCAGGGCCATGGCTCGAGAACATCAATACCGACTGGACGTGACCTGGACCGGAAATCAGGGTGCGGGTACCGCGAACTACCGCGGCTACAGCAGGGATCACACCGTGGAGAGCGAGAATACCGAGGCAGTCCTGGGATCTGCAGATGCAAGTTTTCGTGGCGATGCGACCCGATGGAACCCTGAACAGCTGTTCCTCGCGTCGATCGCGAACTGTCATATGCTCTGGTACCTCCATCTCGCCGTGCGCGCTGGAGTGGTCGTGACGAACTATCGGGACAAGCCGACGGCCACGATGCGTGAGGACACCGACGGCGGAGGTGAGTTCACACTCGTCGCGCTGCATCCCCATGTGACCATCAGCGGATCGTCCGATGTGGACGTTGCGGCCAAGCTTCATGGCGACGTCGCCCAGTTCTGTTTCATAGCCAGATCCGTACGCGTACCCATCGAGCACCACCCGGTAATAGAGGTTGCGCTTCACTGAGGGCCCAACACGAGGGGATGAGGGCCCAACGCGGGGCGACGAGGGCCCAACAGGGAGCAAGGACGGCCCAACGCGGGGAGTGCTGCCCAACTGGGGGTGTTACGTGCCCAACTGGCGGGTCAGCCGAGCATGCGCAGGGCGAGCAGGGCATACGCCCGGGCCGCGATCACCAGGTCCTCGATCAGCACCGACTCGTCGGGCTGGTGGGCCTGGTTGTTGATGTCACCGGGGCCCAGCACGATGCACGGGATGCCGAGGTCACGGTGGACGAACCCGCCGTCGCACGCCGCGGTCCATCCGCCGATGGCGCTCGTGCCGCCCGCGGCGGTGACCGAGTCCACCGCCGACAGCACGAGTCCGTGCCTGCGATCGGTGCGGAAGCCGGGCATCGACATCGTCATCGAGATGTCCACCTCGATGCCGTCGGTGTCGATGCCGTCGACCGCGACGCGTGCACGCAACCGGGCCGCGATCTCCTCGGCGTCCTCGTCGGGCATCAGCCGACGATCGATGCCGATCGACGCGTTCGGTGCGACGGCCGAGATGCCCTGCCCGCCGCTGATGGTCCCGATGTTCCAGGTCCCCGCGCCGAGCAGGGGGTCGAGGTCGGACTGCATCGCGTCGTGGTCGGCGCGGATGATCTCGATGATCCGCGCCGCGGCGTTGATGGCGTTGCGTCCATCGGCGGGCCGGCCGGAATGGGCTGCGCGACCACGGATCTCGATCTCGATGTAAGACGCCCCGCGACAGGCGATGACGGTGTCGAGGTCGGTGGGTTCGGCGACGACGCATCCGGCGAACTCGCCGGCTCGTCCACGACCCACGAAGTCGCGGACACCGAGACCGTGTTCCTCCTCGTCGACCGTGCAGACCAATTGCACCGGGCCGGAGAGGTTCTCGTCGGCCAACGCGCCCGCGGCCACGATGATCGCCGCGAGGCCGCCCTTCATGTCGGTGGCGCCGCGACCGATGATCCGGTCGTCGACGACGCGGGACACGAACGGGTCGGCGGTCCAACCGGGCCCCGGCGGGACGACGTCGGAATGGCCGAGGAACATCAGGCCCGGCCCGTTGCCACCGGGCAGCGTCGCCACCAGGTTCGGGCGGTCCGTCGCCACCTCGTGGGTCTCCACGGTGCATCCCGCATCTGCGGCGGCGGCCGCCAGGACCGCGACGGTCCCGGCCTCGGTCCCGCCCGGGTTCACACTGGGGACATCGACGAGTGCGCGGGTCAGCGCGACCACCGATTCCGCGGTGATGCGATCGAGAACGGCCCGCTCACGTGCGCTCAGCGGGCTCGTCTCGATCGGCCGCGCGGTCTCGGTGGTCTCACTCACGCGATCATCTTCTCAAGGCTGCCCGTCAGCCGCTTGATGCCCTCCTCGATGCGCTCGGGGGTGCTGGAGGCGAAGCAGAGGCGCAGGGCGTTGCGGAATCGCCCACCGGGCGAGAGGGCCGGCCCGGGGATGAACGCGACGCCGTCGGCGAGCGCGACCTCGAACAGCTCGCGGGTGTCGATCCCCTCGAACTCACCGGCGAGGGTGAGCCACA
The DNA here is from genome assembly GCF_024171815.1 of Williamsia maris. Taxonomy (GTDB): domain Bacteria; phylum Actinomycetota; class Actinomycetes; order Mycobacteriales; family Mycobacteriaceae; genus Williamsia_A; species Williamsia_A maris. The sequence goes on from NZ_JAMTCJ010000002.1 coordinate 1,137,953, forward strand.
GGAAGAACCCGCCCTCGGGGTTGGTCGTGGTGACCCGGTCACCGAGATGCCGTGCGATCGAGTCGAGCATCGCGTCCTTGCGCTCGCGGTAGAGCACGCGGATCGAGGCGAGGTGGTCGTCGAGTCCACCGCGGGCGATGTACTCGGCGACGATGTGCTGGTTGGGCACATTGGTACAGGTGTCCATCGCCTGCTTGCCGTTGATGAGCAGCTGGCGGATCGACGGGTCGGCGTCGACCCAGCCGACGCGCCACCCCGGCGCGAGGATCTTGGAGAAGGTGCGGACCGAGAACAGCAGCGGGTCCTGCGGGCTGAGCGTCTGGAAGGTGGGGATGTCGTTGCCGGAGAAGCGCAGCAGGCCGTACGGGTCGTCGTCGATGATGATCGAACCCCAGCGATGGGCCAACTCCAACAACGCCTTCCGGCGCTCCAGCGACAGCGTCACGCCGGACGGGTTCTGGAACGTCGGGATCGTGTAGATCGCCTTGGGCGGGCGGTGATGATGTCCGACGAGGTCCTCGAGCTGATCGACGAGCATGCCGTCTTCGTCCATCGGGACCTCGAGCAACTGCGCGCCGTAGGACAGCGCCGTCGCGCTGCCGTTGGTGTAGGTCGGCGACTCGACGACGACCAGATCGCCCGGGTCGATGAACAGCTTGCAGGCGAGGTCGAGTCCCTGCATGCCGCCGGTGGTGATGACCAGACGGTCCTCACTCGACGGATCGGGGGTGCCGGCAAGGTACTTCACCAGCAACTCGAGCAGTCGCGGCTCGCCTTCGGTGGCGCCGTAGGTGAACGACGACGCGTCGAGGATGGTGCCTGCGATCTCGCGGAACTCCTCCGACGGCACCGCCTCGTCGGCGGGCGACCCCATCGCGAAGCGCACGATGTCGTGGGTCTGCGCGGCGAGCAGCGAGGTCGACGAGTCGATCATCGACCCGACGAGATCCTTTGCGCGCCCGGCCAGGGGCAGGGTGGGGGCTTGGTTGGCGATGATGCTCGCGGTCATGGGTGCTCCTTCGATCTCAGGAATCGTGGCTATTTGCGGATCAGCTCGCGCGGGAAGCTGGTGAATGTCTCGACGCCGGTGGCGCTGACGCGGACCGACTCGGACAACTCGAATCCGTATCCGTCCATCCACATCCCACAGACGATGTGGAACGTCATGTTCTCCTCGAGGACGGTCTCGTCCTCGGTACGGATGCTGATGGTGCGCTCGCCCCAGTCCGGCGGGTAGCCGATCCCGATGGAATAGCCCAGGCGCGAGGGCTTCTCGAGTCCGTACTTGGCCAGAGTCCAGTTCCAGGTCGACGCCAGCTCGCGGGTCGGGACGCCCGGTCGGATCGCGTCGAGCACGTTGTTGAGTCCCTCGGCGGTGGCACCGGCCACGTAGTCGACGTCCTTGCTCGGCGTGCCCAACGACACCGTCCGCGCGAGCGGGCAGTGATACCGGTTGTGGGCGCCGGTCAGCTCGATCACGACCGCCTCGTCGTCGTTGAACGTGCCCTGATGCCACGTCAGGTGCGGGGTGTCGGCCGCCGCACCGGTCGGCATCATCGGCACGATGGCCGGGTAGTCGCCGCCGAAGTCGTCGGTCCCGGTGATCTGGGCCTGCGAGATCGCCGCCGCTGCATCACACTGCCGTACGCCGACCTCGATGGTGTCGATGGCCGCGCGCATCGCCTGCGAACAGACCATGCCCGCCTGCCGCATCAGCTGGATCTCGGCGTCGGACTTCACCGACCGCACCCAGTTGACGAGCTCGAAGCTGTCCACGAGCTTCCACTCCGGGATCGCGTTGTACAGCGCGCGATAGGCCTTGGGGGTGAAGAAGTGCGAGTCCATCTCCAGACCGACCGACCCGGTCCGCGACGCGGGCGCGATCTGGTGACGCTGTCGCAACGCCCACGCCACCCAGTCGAAAGGGTGCAGGTGCGGGCGGTGGACGTAGCTCTCCGGGTAGCCGACGATCTGCTCGGCGGGCAACCACGTCGTGCGGTGTGCCCCATGGGCATCCATCTCGCGGGCGAAGAACACCATCTCGCCCTCGATGGGCACGAACAACATCTGCGGGGTGTAGAACGACCACGCGTTGTAGCCGATCAGGTAGAAGATGTTCGCGGGGTCGGTGACGATGACCGCCGAGAGTCCCTGCCGCTCCATCAGGACACGGACCTTGCCCAGACGCTCGGTGTACTCGGCGTCGGAGAACAACTGATGTCCCAGGTACAACTCACACCTCTTTCTCGAGTGCGGACAACCGGTCAGGTACGCGGAATGGCGAGGTATTTGACCTCGAGGAACTCGTCGATGCCGATCCGACCGCCCTCGCGGCCGAGGCCGGACTCCTTGACCCCGCCGAACGGCGCGGCCGGGTTCGACACCAACCCGGTGTTCAGTCCGACCATCCCGACCTCGAGCGCCGAGGAGAGCCGCAGCGCACGGTCGATGTCCTGGGTGAACAGGTATCCGACGAGACCCCACTGGGTGTCGTTGGCCATCGCGATCATCTCGTCCTCGTCCTCGAAGGGGATGACCGGCGCGACGGGCCCGAAGATCTCGGTCGACATGAGGTCCGACTCCGGGCTCACGTCGGCGAGGACGGTGGGCGGGTAGAAGTGGCCCGCGGTGTCGGGGGCGATGCCGCCGCACATGATGGTCGCCCCGCGTCCGACGGCGTCGGCCACCAGGTCGCGCACCTTGTCCAGCGCCTTCGACTCCACCAGCGGACCCACCTGGGTGCCGTCCTGCGCGCCGTCACCGACCACGAGCGCACCCATCCGCGCACTGAGCTTCTCGGCGAACTGATGCGCGACCGACCGGTGCACGAACAGGCGGTTGGCGGCGGTGCACGCCTCGCCCATGTTGCGCATCTTGGCCACCATGGCGCCCTCGACGGCCTTGTCGATGTCGGCATCGGCGCAGACGATGAACGGGGCGTTGCCGCCCAGTTCCATCGACGTGCGCATCACGGTGCGAGATGCCTGCTCCAGCAACAGCTTGCCCACCTGGGTGGAGCCGGTGAAGCTGACCTTGCGCGCGAGTCCGCTGTCCATCCAGGTGGTGACGACCGGGCCCGGGTTGTTGGTGGTGACGATGTTGAGGACGCCTTTGGGCAGACCGGCCTCGGTGAGGATGTCGGCCAGCGCGAGTGCGGTCAGCGGGGTGAGCTCGGCGGGTTTGAACACCATCGTGCAGCCTGCGGCCACCGCGGGCCCGATCTTGCGGGTCCCCATGGCCAGCGGGAAGTTCCACGGGGTGATCAGGACACACGGACCGACCGGCTCCTTGGTGACGAGGATGCGGTTGGCGCCGTCACCGGTGGTGGTGTGGTCGCCGTTGATGCGGACGGCCTCCTCGGCGAACCAGCGGAAGAACTCGGCGCCGTAGGTCACCTCGCCCTTCGCCTCGGCGAGTGGCTTGCCCATCTCGGTCGTCATGATCAGGGCGAGGTCGTCGGCGCGCTCGAGGATGAGCTTGTGCGCGCGGTAGAGGATCTCGCTGCGTGAGCGGGGAGAGGTCGCGGCCCACGACTTCTGGGTCGCGGCGGCGGTCTCGATGGCGCGCTGCGCGTCGACCGCGCCACCGTCGGCGACGGTGGCGATCTGCTCGCCGGTGGCCGGGTTCTCCACGACGAACGTCGAACCGGACTCGGCGGACGACCATGCGCCCCCGATGAACAGTCCGGTGTTGAGCTTGCCGATCAGTTCGGCAGCACGGTTCGTCATGCGTGGTCTCCTCGTGGTCGTGCGGCGGATTCGCCGCTGGGGTGCGGATCGAGCAACTGTGCCAGGTGGGTGCCGGTCACGGGGCGGATCCGGTCATCGACGGCGACGAGCTGTTGCACGGCCATGGCGCAACTGAACCCGTCGGTCAGCACCGGCTCGTCGTCGACCCGTGCGCGCAGAGCGGGCGCGAGGGCCTGTTCGCCCACGGCCATGCTGACCTCGTAGTGACCGCGTTCGAAGCCGAAGTTTCCTGCGACACCGCAGCATCCGTCGGCGGTGGTGACCGTCGAGACGCCGAGTCGGCGCAGCACCGACGCCTGGGTGGCCGGGCCGAACACGGCGTACTCGTGGCAGTGGGTCTGCACCGTCACGGCGTCGGGCATGGTGGGTGGCTGCCACCCGTCGTCGAGCATCTCGCCGACGTGGGCGGCGAAACTGCGCACCCGCTTTGCCACCCGGCGTGCGGCGTCGGTGTGCACCAACTCGGGCATGTCCTTGTACAGCGCCGCGGCGCAACTCGGTTCCGGGACGACGATCGGTCGGTCGGTACCGTCGTCGAGGGCCTCGGCGGTCTTGGTCAGCACCTTGCGGGCGTGGTCGAGTTGCCCGGTGGAGATCCATGTGAGCGCGCAGCAGTTGTCCTTCTCGCAGCTCACTCCCGTCGACGCGGATCCAGGGCTCGTGGTCGAACCGGGACTCGAGTGGTTTGCGAGAACCCGCGCTGCGGCGGCCCCGACCTCGGGTCGGAACGCCTTGGTGAACGAGTCGAGGAACAGCACGGTGCCGGCGTCGGTGTCCTTCGTGAGGCCGCGCAGGTGATTGCGGACCTCCTTGCGTCGCGAGAACTGCGGCATCGCCCGGCGCGCGTCGAGGCCGGCCAGCCGCGCGGCCGCACCGGAGAGCTTGGTGGCCAGCACGGCGTTGATCATCGGCGCCATCGTGGTGGCGGGGCGTAGCCAGGCCGGCATCCAGCCGAGGGCGTAGTGCGACATCGGCCGTACGCGCCGACGGTAGTGGTGGTGCAGGAACTCCGAACGGTAGGTGGCCATGTCGACGCCGGTGGGGCAGTCGGTGGAACACGCCTTGCACGACAGGCACAGGTCCATCGCCTCGCGGACATCCTCCGAGCGCCAACCGCTCTCGACGTCGGGAGCGTTGCGGATCATCTCCTGCAGCACCCGCGAGCGTCCGCGGGTGGAGTCCTTCTCGTCCTTGGTCGCGCGGTAGCTCGGACACATCACCCCGCCGGAGTGCGAGCGACAGCGCCCGACCCCGATACACGCCTGGGTGGCGTGCACGAACGGGTCGAGGCCGTTCTTGGCGTGCGGGTGATCGGCTCCACTGCTGTGTCCGTGGTCGGCGCCGGGACCCGGGATACCGAGATCGAAAGCGGTCGACCAGGTTCGGCTGGGGATGTCGGCCAACGCGAGGTTGTCGCCGATGGCGTCGGGCTCGACGATGCTGCCGGGGTTGAGCAGTGCAGTCGGATCCCAGATCCGTTTGAACGCACCGAACAGCCCCATCATCTGCGGCGAGTACATGATCGGCAGGAGCTCCGATCGGGCCCGACCGTCACCGTGCTCACCCGACAGCGAACCGCCATGGGCCACCACGAGATGCGCCGCGTCCCGACAGAAGGCGAGCATCGTCGCGCGGCCGGACTCGCTGCGCTGATCGAACGTGATCCGGACGTGCATGCAGCCGGCACCGAAGTGCCCGTACATGACACCGGTCAGACCGTGCTGCGCGAGGAGCTCGGTGAACCCCTCGAGATATTCGGGGAGGTTCTCCGGCGCGACGGCGGAATCCTCCCAGCCGGGCCACGACTCGTAGCCGCTGCCCGCATCGGGATCGTCGAGATCGACCAGTCGCGAGGACAACCCGGCGCCGTCCTCGCGGACGCGCCACAGCATCGAGCGCTGCGTGGGGTCGGTGACGGTGCGAGCGTCGACGAGTCGACCCTCGGCGCGCAACTTCTCGAGGAGATCGGAGATCGCGGCGGGCACGTCGTCCGCGCTGAACTCGTCGAGTTCGACGTAGATCCAGGCGTGTCCGTCCGGCAGGCCCTCGACCGAGGAGCGTCCGCGGCGGGCGCGCATGGTGGCGACGATCCGCTCGTCGATGCCCTCGATGGCCGACGGGGAGAAGCTGAGCATGACCGGGACGTCACGCGCCGCGTCGACGACGTCGCGGTAGCCGAGGCACAGCAGCTGTGGGTGCTGGGCCACCGGCACCAGACCGACCACGGCGGACACGACGAGAGCGCAGGTCCCCTCGCTCCCGACGAGTGCTCGGGCGACGTCGAAACCGCGCTCGGGCAATAGATGCGCGAGGTGATATCCGGACACCTGCCGGGGGATGCGTTCGAGTTCGGTGCGCAGCGGGGCGAGATTGGCACTGACGAGATCACCGAGGGCAGAGGCGATCTCCTCGGCACGCCGGACCGCCGCCGGGTCGGTGGGGTCGGTGGCGCGCAGCCCGGTGCGGGTCGCGGTGACGCGCAATCCGTCCGCGGTCACCAGATTGGTCTCGACGACGTGATCGGTGGTGCGCCCGTAGCGCACCGAGTGGTTGCCGCAGGCATCGTTGCCGATGGCGCCGCCGAGCGTCGCACGGGACTGGCTCGACGGGTCCGGCGCGAACGTCAACGCCCCGTCGGTGTCGGTGCGGACGGCCTTCTGCAGCTCGGTCAGCACGACCCCGGCCTGCGCCAAAGCGGTGCGATGCTCGGCGTCGACGGTCACGACACGGGTCATGTGGCGGGACAGGTCGATGACCACGCCTTCTCCGATGGCGTTGCCGCCCATGCCCGTTCCGCCGCCGCGCGGGATGACGGGGATGCCGACGGAGTGGCAGTGCGCCACGGTCGCGGCCACCTCGACATCGTCGTGCGGGAAGACCACGCACAGCGGTGACAGGCGGTAGTTCGACGCGTCGTAGGAGTACTCGGCACGCCGACGGGACGAGTCGTCGGCGTCGAGGCCCAGGGCCCTGAGGTCGGACCCGACGCGGGACCGGTCGTCGACGGAGGTCAGTTCGCCGGCGGGTGCATTCGACATCGTCGGAGGCGTCAGCCGAGCACGGAGGACAGGGCGGCGTCGAAACGCGATAGCCCCGTGGTCATCTCGTCCTCGGTGACGACGAGCGCGGGGATCAATCGGATCACGTTGGCCAGCGGTCCGCAGGTGAGCGTGAGCAGACCCTCGCCGATGCACGCCTGCTGGACCTTGGCGGCCGACGCGGCGTCGGCCACCGGGGCGGACGAGGTGGCGGTGGGGTCGATGAACTCGATGCCGGCCATCAGTCCGAGGCCACGGACGTCACCGATCTGCGGGAACTTCGCCGCGATCTTCTGCAGGCCGGCCAGCATCTGCTCGCCGCGCAGGCGGGCGTTCTCGACGAGGTTCTCCTCGTGGATGACCGCGAGGGTGGCGACACCCGCGGCGGCCGCGACCGCGTTGCCGCCGTACGTGCCGCCCTGCGAGCCGGGCCACGCCTTGGCCATCAGCTCGGTGGGCGCGGCGATCGCCGAGATGGGGAAGCCGGACGCGAGACCCTTTGCGGTGATGATGATGTCGGGGACGAGGCCGACGGTGTGCTGGTGGCTCCAGAACTTGCCGGTGCGGCCGAACCCGGCCTGCACCTCATCGGCGATCAGGATGATCCCGTGCTTGTCGGCGCGCTCGCGCAGGCCGGCGAGGAACGCCGGGGGAGCGGGCAGGTAGCCGCCGTCGCCGAGGACGGGCTCGATGAGCATCGCGGCGGTGTCGTTGGGGGCCACGCGAGAGGCGAAGAGGTAGTCGAGCTCACGCAGGGCGAACTCCACCGCGGTGTCCTCGTCGAAGCCGTACCGGTAGGCGTACGGGAACGGGGCCATGTGCACGCCGCTCATCAGCGGGGAGAAGCCGGCCGAGAAGCGGGTGCCCGCGGTGGTGAGGCTGGCCGCGGCGACGGTCCGGCCGTGGAACCCGCCCTGGAACACCACGATGTTGGGGCGACCGGTGGCCATGCGGGCCAGGCGGATCGACGCCTCGACGGCCTCCGAGCCGGAGTTGGCGTAGAAGATCGAGTCGAGCCCGGTGGGCAGCACCTCGCCCAGCTTCTCGGTCAGTTCGAGCAGCGGCTGGTGCATGACCGTCGTGTACTGCGCGTGGATGATCTTCCCGCACTGCTCCTGCGCGGCCGCGACCACGCGCGGGTGGCAGTGTCCGGTGCTGGTCACGCCGATTCCGGTGGTGAAGTCGAGGTAGGACTTGCCGTCGGTGCCGTGGATCCACGAGCCGGTCGCGTGATCGACCACGACGGGGGTCGCCTGCTTGAGCCCGGGACTCAAGGTGGCGCGGTTTCCGGTCGGGGCCGGAGTGGTCCCACCGGTCGCAGAGGCGTTCACATCCGAGGTCAGCGTCGAGGTCATGGGTACACGGTGACGGGGGATGGTCTGATTGTCAACAATTGGACTATCGGCCCGTGCGGGCCTCGGCTCAGCGCCGTGAGCGCTCCTGTTTCAGCGCCGGGTGCGCCTTGGCGAGCACGGGCAGGAGGAGGCGTCGCGGTAGGTGACGAAACGCTGTCGCGGCGATCCGATTGGGAAGGCCGGGCACGACGGTGCCGTGGTCCTCGGCGATCGCGTCGACTCCGAGATCGGCGACCTCGCGGGCCGGAACCCACATGAACTCCGGGAACGCCTCGGCGAACGTCCCCTCGTCCATACCGGCCGTCTGGAGGAACTCGGTACGCACCGGACCGGGGCACAACGTCGCCACCGTCACCCCGGAGCCGTGGAGTTCCGCCCGCAACGCCTCGCTGTACGTGACGACGAACGCCTTCGATGCCGCGTACCCGGCCTGACCGGGAAACGGGTTGTAGGCCGCGGTCGAGCCGACGTTGAGAATCGCACCTCGCCCGCGGGGCACCATCTGGGCGACGGCGCGGGTGCACAGGTCGATCACCGCCTCGACGTTGACGCGCACCATCGACAGCTCGGCGTCCACGGTGCTCGTCGCGACCGATCCGATGGTCCCGACACCGGCGTTGTTGACGAGGATGTCGAGGGTCAGCCCACGTTCGGCGATGGTGTCGAGGAGCGTCGCCCGGGCGGATGCGTCGGCCATGTCGCACGCCACCACCTCGATGCGCACCGAGCCGGACAGTTCGTCGGCGAGCGCGCGCAGGCGGTCCTCACGTCGGGCGACGAGTGTCACCCCGTGCCCGCGTCGCACGAGCTCACGGGCGATGTCCGCGCCGATGCCCGACGAGGCGCCGGTGACGAGTGCGGTGGCGGTCGGGGAGGGAGTGGGGAGAGCCATCCCCCGAACGTACATACGCATGGGTATGTTCACCGCCGTGTCGCGATGATTGCCGCGTTCTCTACCGTGACATCGTGACTTCCGAACCGACCCTGCGCCTGACCGTCCTCACCCGCGACGACCTCGATCCGCCGCACAACCTGGCCGAGATCGAGGAGCTGGCCCGGGTCAGGATGGTGACCGCCGACGAGCTGGCCGACGCGCTGCCGGGCACCGAGATCCTCATGTTCTGGGACTACTTCTCGGCCTCGTTGCGCGATCACTTCGACAGCGCCGACGCGTTGGCCTGGATCCATGTCTGCGCGGCCGGCGTCGACGCGATCATGTTCGACGGTCTGCGCGAGTCGGACGTGACCGTCACCAACGCCCGCGGGGTGTTCGACGGCCCCATCGCCGAGTTCGTTCTCGGATCGATCCTCGCGTGGGACAAACGCCTGCACGAGTCGCGCGCCTTCCAGAACGACAAGCAGTGGGAGTGGCGGGAGACGCGCCGCACCACCGGCTCGACCGCGCTGGTGGTCGGGACCGGCGGCATCGGACGCGCTGTGGCCCGTCTGCTGCGTGCGGCAGGCCTCGAGGTCACCGGCGCCGGACGCACCGCGCGCTCGGGTGATCCCGACTTCGGCGACGTCATCGCCACCGACGACCTCGTCGAGCACGTCGGCGGCTTCGACAACGTCGTCATGATCGCGCCACTGACCGAACAGACGTCGGGCCTCGTCGACGCGCGCGTGCTGCAGGCGATGAAGCCGACCGCCCACCTGATCAATGTCGGGCGTGGCCAGCTCGTGGTCGAGGACGACCTGATCGAGGCGCTGCGCTCCGGGACGATCGCCGCCGCGTCGCTCGACGTCGTCGAGACCGAGCCGCTGCCGGAGTCGAGTCCGCTGTGGGCCATGCCGCAGGTGGCCATCTCGCCGCACATGAGCGGTGACGTCGTCGGGTGGCGCGACGAGCTGGCCGACCGGTTCCTGGACCGTCTGCGCGGATATGTCGCGGGCGACGAGTTCGAGAACCAGGTCGACAAGTCCCGCGGATACGTCCACTAGGGGGCCCAGCCCGACGGCAACGAGGGCCCAACACGGGGGAACGAGGGCCCAACGCGCGACGACAACGGCCCAACGCGGAGAAACTGCGGCCCAACGCGCGACGACGACGGCCCAACACGGCGTTCTCAGGCCGGGTGGTGCGACATTCACAGTCCGTTCTCAGGCTCTGCTCTTAGCCTCGGGAACACGTTCGGGCATCGAGCGGTCGAGAACCACGGAGGAGGTCGGTGCAGCGATGAACCGACCACGGTTCCGCAGGGAGGGCCGCGACGGCATGCGGTCGGGTACCGCAACCACTCTGCTCTGCATGGCCGGCCTCGTCGTCGCAGGTCTGGGCCTCGCGTACTGCGTGCACCTCGGTGCCGAACGCGGTGACGAGAACGACCAGGAGTCGACGTCCGCCGCGGCGCTGAAGTACATCGCCCCCAGCAATGCGCCCACCGCGATGCCCTCCACCGTGGGCGCCGCGCCCGCGCCGTCGACGGTGTCACCGAACGGTGGCCTGTCGGTGACACGGTCGAAGATGCTGCTCGGCACGGTCGACCGGCTCACCGGAACCGAACTCGGCATCCACATGAGCGACGGCCGACGACACACCATCACCGTCACCCCCGACACCCATTTCGAGTCGGCCCATAGTTCGTCGTCGCCCACGGTGCGCATCGGGGACATCGTGGTGGTGCACGTGCTGATCAAGGGCGACGAGATGGTCGCCGACCTCGTGGTGGACGGACGCGTGACGGCGTCGAGTCCGGGGAACTGACACCGGCGACGACCGGTAACCAGCGATGATCACCATGGGCTACCGGGCCGTCGCGCCCCCGAGTGGATAAGGTATTCCGTGATGACCGCCGTCTACTTCGTGATCGCCGCGCTGGCACTGATCGGCGCGGCCCTTTTGTTGTGGCTCGACCGCCGTCGAACCGCAGTGGTGCGCCGCGAGCGAGCGGTGTGGGGTGACGGCCACGGCTTCCGCTACGCCGCCTCCGAGCGTGACGACGCCACCGGCCTGCGTGACATGCGCTCCGAGCTGCACCGCGCCACCATGGACCTCGCCGACCACGTCGAGATCTCTGACCTGACCTACGGCCGGTACTACGGCGAGGAAGCGATCGCCTTCGACCTCACCGACGTCGCCACCGTGGTCGCGATCCGTCGCTCCAGCGCCTCGAGCGTGGTGATCGACGTCCGCCAGGAGAAGGTGCTCGCGCCCGCCGAGGACGACGTCGAGCTGCTCGGCGCGATGGGTCGCCGGGTGATGTTCTCCACACACCTCGACATCGCGCGCCGCGTCTGCGACCGCCGCATGGTCGCGCTGGCGAGCAACGCGCCCGACTACATCGAGGTGCTGTGGAACGAGGGCCACTGGGCGGTGGCGTCGATGCCGCTGACCAACGACCCGGTCCGCCTCGACACTGCGCTCGAGACCGTCCGCCGTTTCACCGATCTGCTCCGGGTCCTGCCGCCCGTGCTCGACCCCTCGCGGACGCCGGATCCGCGTGACCCGTCGTCTCCCACCGGCCGCGGCCGTCGGGGGCTCGACGAACCCAAGACCGAGGCGATCTCGCGTGATCAGCTGCGTCCGCAGTCGACCGAGGGATCACCGTCGCGCCCGTCGGGTCCGCCGTCCGGTCCGTCGCAGTCGGCGCGCCCGTCCGGCCCGCATCAGCAGCAACAGCCGCCGACCACCGGGCCGAAGCCCGCGGCGTCGGACACCGGTCGTCGGATGCAGCCGATGCCGGTGCGCCGCAGGACCGAACGCCCCACACGCCTTGATGATTGAGTTCGTCACCACCGCAACGAGGAGATCGATCGCGTGAGCAGGGAACGTCTGGCCGAACTCGTGGCGGAACTGGCCGTGGTGCACGGCAAGGTCACACTCTCGTCCGGCAAGGAAGCCGACTACTACGTCGACCTGCGCAGGGCCACACTGCATCACGAGGCGTCTGCTCTCATCGGCTCACTCATGCGCGAGCTCACCGCCGACTGGGACTACGCCGCCGTCGGTGGACTCACGCTGGGTGCCGATCCGGTCGCGACCTCGATCATGCACGCGTCCGGCCGCGACATCGACTCGTTCGTCGTCCGCAAGGCGGCGAAAGCCCATGGGATGCAACGCCAGATCGAGGGCCCCGACATCGTCGGTAAGCGTGTGCTGATCGTCGAGGACACCACAACCACCGGCAATTCGCCGCTGACCGCCGTGCGCGCGGCCCGCGAGATCGGCGCCGAGGTGGTCGGCGTCGCCACCGTGGTCGACCGCGCGACCGGCGCCGACGCCGTCATCACCGCCGAGGGCGTGCCGTACCGATCGCTGCTGGGACTGGCCGACATCGGCCTCGCGTAGCTCGCGGTGACGTCGGACTCGCCGGAGGTAGGGCCGACCGAATGGGTGACGCCCGCTGATCCGGTCGGGCTGGGGCCGTGGGAGATCGAGCGTGGCACACCGCTTCCCGACGACGACCACTACGACCCGGAACTGCTGGCCGACGGCGATCGACGCAATGTCGTCGACCGCTACCGGTACTGGACGCGCGAGGCCATCGTCGCCGACCTCGATACCCGGCGCCACCCGTTCCACGTCGCCATCGAGAACTTCGCGCACGACGCCAACATCGGCACCGTGGTCCGGACCGCCAACGCCTTCGGTGCCGCCGCGGTGCACATCGTCGGACGCCGACGCTGGAATCGGCGGGGCGCCATGGTCACCGACCGCTATCAGCACGTCGAGCACCACGCCGACGTCGACGCACTGCTGACCTGGGCGCACGGTGCGGGGCTGTCGGTGGTGGCCGTCGACAACACCCCCGGGTCGACACGACTCGAGACCGCCGACCTCCCCCGCGGGTGTGTGCTGCTGTTCGGTCAGGAGGGGCCCGGCGTCAGCGAGGACGCGCGCGAGCGGGCGGATCTGACGGTGTCGATCGCGCAGTTCGGCTCGACGCGCAGCATCAACGCCGGCGTGGCAGCGGGCATCGCCATGCACGCGTGGATTCGCCGGCACGCCGATCTCGACGCAGCCTGGTAGCTCCCTCGCCGTGCGCGGTCAGGAGTCGATCTGGGGGACCCCGGTGACGTCGACACCCGGGTGCAGACGCTGCTGGAGATCGGCGAGTGCGGCGTCGTCGAGGACGAGGCCGTAGAGGTCGACAGCCCAGTCGTGCTCGGGCGTCGACCACGTCTGCGCGTCGTCCTGCCATTCCTCCTCCCACGGCAACGACGACCGTCGACGACGTGCGAGGAGGCCTGACACCGGACCCCACCCGAGACGCGCGATGAAGGACCCGTTGTCGTCGAAGGCGTCGAGGTGGATCAGGCTGAGATCCACGCGCACCGACACCACGAGGTCGAGCTCGGTGACATTGCTGTGAAACCAGTTGAGCTGCTGATGTTTTCGTTCCGCGTGGCTCGGTACCGCGGGCGACCGGACATCGGGTACCTCCCACGGTTCGGGTGTGTGGATCTCGCCGGTCCAGGTGAAGACGGTCCCGTCGACAGGGATGCCGGCGGTGAACTCGACGAAGCTCACCGCCATCCCGAAACCGTCGTTGCGCTCGTCGAGGACCACGCCGGTGCGCTGATCGACAACCATCTGCATCGGATGCAGCTTGTGCGCCGGAGGGGCCAGTTCGAACGACCAGCAGGCACGACCGAGGAACTCGACCTCCTCGATCGGTCCGAGGGGCTGTGCGAAGTCGTCGCCGATCCACCTCGACGGGGGACGGGTGGTGAGCAACTCGCTCCCCAGTCCGTAGTAGGTCAGCTCGCGCATCGAGCCCAGCAGGGGGAGCTCGTGGCCGAAGGCCCACCGCCACGAGTGCTCGCCGTCGGTCCTCGCCAGCGGCGCGCCGTCGGCGGTGTCGACCCGGACGCACGGGCCGTCGCGCCACACCTGTAGGTCGTCGACGCCGTTGACGTAGACCGGCGGGATGTCGCCACCGAAACTCACCTAGGGCTCCACCGGTCCGGTGCGCCGGATCGTTCCCTGGATCGGCAGCGACGGTGCGTCGACCATCTTCACGAGGACTTCGACCCAGGCGACCATCCGCCTACGGTGTCACAGCCGTGCCGGTGCGGACGGTCAGGAAGCGTCGGCCTCGACCGGGGGCGGCGGGCCTGCGGCCTTGCGGCGCTTGTAGTACTCCCAGATGATCGGGACGATCGAGATCAGCACGATCAGGATGAAGATGGGCTCGATGAGCTTCTGGATGATCTCGAACTGGCCGAGCCAGTAGCCCAGCAGCGTGATGCCACAACCCCAGACGATGGCGCCGAGCACGTTGTAGGCGGTGAACAGAGCCGCGTTCATACGGGCCGCGCCGGCCACGATCGGGGCCAGGGTGCGCACGATCGGGACGAAACGCGCCAGGAAGATCGTGATCGGGCCGCGCTTCTCGAAGAACTCGTGGGCCTCGTCGATGTAGCGCTTCTTGAGGACGCGGTTGCCCTCGGCGAACATCGCGGTCCCTGCGTACCGGCCGATCCAGTAACCGATCTGACCACCGATGATGGCGGCGATCGGGATGAACACGAGTAGCTGCCACAGCGACGCGAACTTGCTGACCTCGGCGGACTCACCCGCGGCGACCAGGCCGGCGACGAACAGCAGCGAGTCACCCGGCAGGACGGGGAACAGCACGCCGGACTCGATCAGGATGACGGCCAGCAGACCGACCAGCGCCCACGTGCCGAAGTATCCGAGCAGCGTGATCGGGTCGAGGAAGCCCGGGAGCAACGCGAGGTTGGTGGTCGTGTGGCTCGCGGCATCGGCCAGGACGGTGGAATTCACGGGACCGACAATAGCGGGTCGGTCCTGAGGAAACGCTGTGCGTGCGGTGGTCGTCGGCACCGGAGCGGGACGCGGGCGGTTGTGAGTTGCCATACTGTTCGCGAGCGTCTGCGCCCACAGTCCACGATCGGACGGGCGGCGGACCGACTCGCGCACTGATTCAGACCTACCCGGTTGGAGGACAACCCGATGCCCATCGCCACCCCCGAGCAGTACGCCAAGATGCTCGACAGCGCCAAGAAGGGCGGCTACGCGTTCCCTGCGATCAACTGCACTTCGTCCGAGTCGATCAACGCGGCCCTCAAGGGCTTCGCCGACGCCGGCAGTGACGGCATCATCCAGTTCTCCACCGGTGGCGCGGAGTTCGGCTCCGGACTCGGAATCAAGGACATGGTGACCGGCGCAGTCGCGCTCGCCGAGTTCGCGCACGTGGTCGCGGCGAAGTATGACGTCACCGTCGCGCTGCACACCGACCACTGCCCGAAGGACAAGCTCGACACCTACGTCCGCCCCCTGATCGCCATCTCGCAGGAGCGTGTCGACAACGGTCAGAACCCGCTGTTCCAGTCGCACATGTGGGACGGCAGCGCGGTCCCGCTCGACGAGAACCTCGAGATCGCCAAGGACCTGCTGGCCAAGGCGGCCTCGGCCAAGATCATCCTGGAAATCGAGATCGGCGTCGTGGGTGGCGAGGAGGACGGTGTCGAGAACGAGATCAACGACAAGCTGTTCACCACCGCCGATGACTTCGAGAAGACCGTCGACGCCCTAGGAGCCGGCGATGCGGGCAGCCGGTACCTGCTGGCCGCGACGTTCGGCAACGTCCATGGCGTCTACAAGCCGGGCAACGTCAAGCTCAAGCCCGAGGTGCTCAAGCTCGGTCAGGAGGTCGCCGAGAAGAAGCTCGGAGAATCCGCAGGCGAGAAGCCCTTCGACTTCGTCTTCCACGGCGGATCGGGCTCGCTGAAGAGCGAGATCGACGAGGCGCTGGGCTACGGCGTCATCAAGATGAACGTCGACACCGACACCCAGTACGCCTTCACCCGCCCGCTGGCCGGCCACATGCTCGCCAACTACGACGGCGTCCTCAAGATCGACGGCGACGTGGGCAACAAGAAGGTCTACGACCCGCGCAGCTACCTCAAGAAGGCCGAGGCCGGGATGACCGAGCGCGTCGTCGAGGCCTGCAACGACCTCAAGTCGGCCGGGAAGTCCATCAGCGCCTGACCTCCCCGCCAGACGAACACGGCCCCCGTCGCGCGATGCGATCGGGGGCCGCGTCGTGTGCGGTGTGGTCGTGTCCGGTACGGGTGGTCAGCCCGCGGTGCAGACCTTCCAGTCGTCGCCGTCCTTGCGCAGACGCAGGGCGACGTCGGTGGTCTTCTCCGGTGTACCGGTGTTGAACGCGGTCACCTCGACGACGGCGTCGGACCCGTCGACCCGTGCCGCCTTCACACCACGCACATCGACCAACTCGTTGTTGGCCTTCTGCGTCTCGAACTGCTGGCGGAACGCCTCGTCGCTGACGGTGTCGTAGAACTGCTTGCGCTCGCCGCAGGTGATCGAGCGCAGGGTGGACAGGTCGCCGTTGCTCAGAGCGGTCGTATAGGTGGTCGCGGCGTCGGCCGCCTGGTCGGCGTCGGGCTTGGCGGGTTCTCCGCGGGTGGCGACGAGGGCGATGACGACGGCTGCGATGGCGACCACGATGACCACGATCGACGCGACCCACAGCACCACGCGACGAGACCGTCCGACGGCTGCGGCCTTCGTCGACGTGGTTGCGGGCGGGATGTACTGCGGTGCAACCGAATCCGACCGCCAGTTGGCGTCGTCCGCGGTGGACGGCGCCGATGCGGCCGCCACGGGGGCGATCTTCTCGGTGGGCAGATCGGTGGGCTCTGGGTCTGGGTCGGCCGCGACCGGCGGTGTCGTGTCCTCGGGCTCGGCGGCGGGGGCTTTCACCACGGAGATCGGCTCGGTCTCGTCCGGCGTCTCGTCGACGACCGGGTCTTCGACAACGGGCTCCTCGACGACCGGTGCCACGGCGTCGTCGGGCCGGCCCGCTTCGGTCGTGTCCTCGGCAGGCTCGTCGACCGGGATCTCGGCGTCGGCGAGTTCAGCGGCGGCCAGTTCGGCCTCGGTCGGTTCGATGTCGACGGGCGGGGCCGCCTGCTCCTCGACGACCGCGGCATCGGTCTCCGCCGACGGGATCTCGTTCTCGGCGTTCTCCGGGTCGTCGTCGAGGTCGACCTCCGGGGTCACCGCGCCGGGCGCGTCCTGCGCCTCGTCGACATCGTCGGACTCGGGTTCGATCGCCTGGCCGTCAGGAGCCTCGGTCGATTCCGCCGAAGTCTCGGCCTCGGGCTCGTCCGCCGCCGGGTCGTCGTCGGCGACCGCCTCGGAGTCCTCCTCGGGATCGGTGGTCCCCGGGATGTCGGCCGGCTCGGACGGCGTCACGGCGGATGCGTCCTCGGTGTTCGCGCGCGGGGCGGGGGCGACGGACTGGTCGGCGGCCGGTGACGGCTCGACGGTCGCGCCCGTGGTCGGTCGCCTCAGACGTCGGATGGCCGAGAGCGCCTTGCCCACCGCCGAGTTGCCCGTGTCGTCCGGATGCGACATCCGTGTCCTCGCCTTCGTCGTGTGGCTGGGTGGCTCCGGCCGTCGCCGCGCCGCTCCGTCGAGCCCACGGCGAGCAGAGCATCGGCCCGCAGTCGCTCACCCTATCGAACGTGCGATGGGCCGTCGCACCATCTGTTCGTGCTGCCGGTGGCGCCGCCCGGACCTGTCGGTGTGCACAATGGGGCGGTGACGTCCTTCGGAGATCTTCTCGGTCCACAGCCCACCCTGCTCACCGGTGACGACGACGCCGAATCGGATCTGCTCAACGGAACCGACGCGAAGACCGTCGCCGCCGCGCACCCCACCGCGTCGATCGCGTGGGCGTACCTGGCCGAGGCGGCCTTCGATTCCGGCGAGGTCATCACCGCCTACGCCTACGCCCGCACCGGGTACCACCGCGGCCTCGACCAGCTGCGACGCCACGGATGGAAGGGCTTCGGCGCCGTTCCGTGGAGCCACGAGCCCAACCGCGGCTTCCTCCGATGCGTCGCCGTGCTCGCCCGTGCGGCCCAGTCCATCGGCGAGAACGACGAATACCACCGTTGCCTCGATCTCCTGAACGACAGTGACGAGACCGCAGCGGCGGAACTCGGCCTCGCCTAGAGGTCCGAGTACCGGCGGCGCGTCCGACAACGCGCCGCTACAGGCGCTCTTGGCGTCTCTGCGTCGACGACACAACCAGCTCCCACCCGCCGTCCGCACGCGCACCCGTCGCGTGTGGCTGTCGCTGTTGCCCATCGCGCAGTGCTCGCTTGCGGCCGGCGCCGCCTGGGCGATCGCCACGCATCTGTTCGGCCACCCCACCCCGTTCTTCGCGCCGATCGCCGCCGTCATCTCCCTCGGACTCTCGCTGGGCCAGCGGTGGCGCCGCGCGGTCGAGATGGTCGGTGGTGTCACGGTCGGCATCGGGGTCGGCGACCTCCTGGTCCGATGGATCGGCTCGGGCTGGTGGCAGATCAGCGTCGTGGTCGCGCTGGCGATGGTCGTCGCGGTCTCCCTCGACCGCGGCCCGCTCGTACCGATCCAGGCCGCGAGCTCGGCCGTCCTCGTCGCCACCCTTCTGCCTCCCGGTGGGGCGGCCGGGTTCAACCGCATGATCGACGCCCTCATCGGTGGCGTCATCGGGGTGTTCATCGTGGCCCTGATCCCGACCCACCCGGTGCTGCGGGCACGACGTGACGCGGCCGCGGTCCTCGCGACGATGGGACTCGTGGTCGACGGCGTGGTCGAGGGGCTGCGGTCGTCGGACGCCGACGTCATCTCCGGTGCCCTGAGTCGCGCCCGTGGGACGCAGGGAGCGATCGACACCATGCGCGCCGACATGAGCGGCGGCAAAGAGATCAGCCACATCTCGCCGCTGTACTGGAACTCACGGCACCGGCTGTCGCGGCTCGCGGCCACCGCGGACCCCATCGACAACGCGGTCCGCAACATCCGGGTGATGGCTCGCCGGGCGCTCTCGGGGATCCAGCACGGCGAGCAGATGCACTCCGACGTCATCGACGTGGTGGCCGAGCTGGTCGCGGCGCTGGAAATCCTCCGCCGGATGCTGCTCGCCGACCCCGGCGAGTCGCCGGACGGGGCCGACGCCGCCCGGGTGCTGCGGAGCATCGCGCGCAAGGCGAAACCCGAACTCGTGGCCGGGAGCGGGCTGTCGGAGACGGTGATCCTCGGGCAGGTGCGGTCGATCATCGTCGACCTGCTGATGGTGGCCGGTCTCAAGCGGGAATCCGCGATCGCCACGCTCCGCTGACCGCCGAGCGTGCCGAAACAAACCCGCCGAGCGTGCGATGCCAGACAGTTCTCCCAGGCCCGTTGTCTTATATGCGCGAATGCGCATATATTGACGACATGGGCCACGGACACAGTCACTCCCACGCGCCATCGGCGGATTCGGTCGGCAACCGTCGCCTCTGGCCGATGGTCGTCGGCATGGCGATCATCGGCACGTTCTTCGTGGTCGAGGTGGTCGCCGGTGTCCTGGCGAACTCGCTCGCACTGCTCGCCGACGCCGGCCACATGCTCACCGACGTCCTCGCCATGGCGATGGGACTCGTCGCGCTGTTGCTGGCTCGACACGGCAGCTCCGAGGGGGAGAAGACCTTCGGGTGGCACCGCGCCGAGGTGTTCACCGCGGTGGCGAACGCCGTCCTGCTCATCGGCGTCGCGGTCTTCGTGCTGTACGAGGCGATCGAGCGCCTGGGGACCGATCCACAGGTCCCCGGCCTCACCCTGATCGTCGTGGCCCTCGTCGGGCTCGCCGCCAATCTGGTGGTGATGCTGTTGCTGCGCAGCGACTCCGAGAAGAGCATCGCGGTCCGCGGCGCCTACATGGAGGTGCTCGCCGACGCGGTCGGCAGCGTCGGCGTCCTGATCGCCGGCATCATCGCGCTGACCACGGGTTGGGGCTACGCCGACATCGTCGTCGCCGTGCTGATCGCCCTGTGGGTCGCGCCGCGGGCCATCCGCCTTGCGCTCGACGCCCTGCGCATCCTGTCGCAGCGGGCGCCCGCGCATGTCGATGTCGCGGCCGTGCGCGCCGAACTCGAGGCGCTGCCCCAGGTGCACGACGTCCACGACCTGCACGTGTGGACCCTGACCACCGGCATGGACGTGGCCACTGTGCATCTCGGCAGTGACCAGCCGAACGCTGACGTGCTGACCGCGGCGCGCGCGGTCCTCGAACGGCACGGTCTCGATCACGCGACCGTCCAGGTCGATCCCATCGAGATCCAACGCGCCTGTCACCGCGACCTCACCTGGTAGCACCGGGGCGAAACTCGCTGGCCAGGCGCGCCGACCGTCGGACAGGATGGGCGTCATGAGCACCGACGCGTTGAGCCGACTACACCGCAAACCCGACCGCGGCGGCGACCGAGCGCTGCTCGACGAGATCCTCGACGAGGTGAAGGTCGGCACGTTGTCGACGGTCGTCGACGGGTTGCCGTGGTCGGTGCCGATGCTGTTCGCCCGTGACGGTGACCGGATCCTGCTCCACGGATCGACCGGGGCCGGAGCGCTGCGGCATGTGGCGACCGGTGCTCCGGTGACGCTCACCGCCTTCGTGCTCGATGGTCTCGTGGTCGCCGACACCCTCTTCGACCACTCGGCCAACTATCGTTCCGCCGTCGTCCGGGGAACGCTCGACGAGGTCGACGTCGATCCATCGCATGCGCTGGACGTGCTGTCGGACAAGCTGATCCCGGGCCGAACCGACGAGGTGCGCGCCCACACCGGCAAAGAGATCGCCGCCACCGCGGTGCTGGCGTTGGAGATCCGGGACGGTCAGTGGATCACCAAGGCGCGCAGCGGACCGCCCGGCGAACCGTCGGAACCCGTCTGGACCGGGGTCGTTCCGACCCGGATCGTGTACGGAGAGCCTGTCGGTGCCACGGACGGCGAGGTCCCTGCGTCGGTGCGGGGCCTGACGACCCGCGACTGACCCCGCTCGTGGGGTGTGACCACGGTTCATTCCGTTACCGACACTCACATTTACATTTCGTATGCAATCGGTTTCTACCCTTGCCGCATGAGTACCGGATGCGTCAGCGCGACGATGATGCGCCACCCGCACACGAACAATCCCGTCCGCCGGGCGGCGGAATGGTTCCGTTGCCGGTTCGGTCCGACGGCGACCGAGATGGGTGCGCAGAGCGTCGACACGCTGACCGGCGCCGTCACCGGTCGCGTCCGGTTCGTTAGCCGTTCCGATACCCCGCTCGCCGTCGGTGTCGGCGCCGCGAGCGACGGGACCGTGTTCGTGGAGACCGACGGGACCTACGTCTACGCCCCGATCTCCGCGGCACGCCACAAGGTGCGCCAGGCCGGTGTATCCGGCACCGACCGGTTCACGCTCACCGCACGCAACCGCTTCGGCCGGTGCGCGGTGACGGTCCGGGTGCCGATCGTCCCGACCAACCGGGCGCCGTTGCTCGGGTCGGTGTCGGTGAACGTCCCGGATCGCGTCACCGGCGCGGTCACGGGATCCGTGTGCGCACTCGACCGGGAGGCCGACGCGGTCACCTGGTCCGCGTCGCGCCCACACCGGGGTCTGGTGATGATGGCCTGCGACGGGACCTTCGTCTACGTGCCCACCCCGGAGGCGCGGGTGGATGCGGCGGCCCGCGGTGGGTCGACCAGCACCGCACACCACGACTCTTTCCTCATCGTCGCCGGCGACGGGCACGACGGGGTCACCTCGACCGAGGTGGTCGTCGCGATCAGCCCGGCGACGAATGCGCCGGTCGGCTGATCGGACGCAACGCGTCGATTCGGCGCCGCACCGCGGTGGCGGCGACGTCGTCGGCCAGGCGCCGTGCGCGTCCGATGGTCGCGTCCGATGCCTGTCCATCCCGTCTGACCTCGAGGAGAGTTGCGAGATAGGCGGTCTCGGCGTACCAGCCCATGAAGCCGCGTCGCTCGTGTTCGGTGAAGGCGACGTCGAGGTGGGCGGCGGCCCGGTCGAATCGACCGAGTGCGATCGCCAGTTCGGTCAGGTGATGGTCGACGACGCCGTAGATCGACGCCCACGTGATGGTGCTCTCGCCGGAGTGATCGAGGAGGAGGTCGTAGGCGATCTGGCAGACCTCGGCGTTCCCCACCTGCGCGGCCGCGCGCCCGATGGTGGCGATGGTGGCCAGCCACATGTGGTTCCTGGGGATCTCGTTGATCCGTCGCCGGTCGTACCAGTCGACGAGTTCGACCGCGGCGCCACGGTTCCCGACGTCGACGTACGCGGTCGCGAGGCAGACGCGGTAGGTGTCGACGATGTCGAGGCGCTCGATGATGCCGTCGGCCGCGGCCACGATCTCGGACATGTCGCCACGCAACGTCCGAAGGGCGAACAGCTGACCCAGCAGACGGCCGTAGGTGTAGGTGACCGCGGGTGAGGCGGGGATGTCGCGTAGCGCATCGAACGTCGATTCACACCGCTGGAGTCGACCGGCGGCCAGATCGATCGAGAAGTCGATGTTGCGCACCAGCCAGGCCAACTCCGGGTCACGGGACACCCGTGCCGGGGTCAGTCCGGATCTCGTGCGTGCGGCAGCGGTGAGGTGTCCGTACTCGATCTGGTTGCGCGCGATCCACGTCGACATCAACGCGTCGACCCGCCGCGCCGGTGAATCGTCGAGCACGGTCATCAGCTCGGTGTACGCGGCGCGTCGCATCTCCGTGCAGAGCGGCGCCCGCAGGGCCACCAGGACCGCGGACAGGGCTGCGACGAGCGCCTCCTGGTCGCCGGAGACACGCGCCGCCCCGATGGATCGTGTCAGCAGATCGCGGAGCACGCGCGAATCGGCCAACCAGAGAAGCTCGATGGCCAACTGCGCCAACAGGCGCGCGGCCGCGGATCCGTCACCGTGACCGTCTGACTCGAGGACATGGAGCGCGTCGTAGAGGGTGTCGATCCGCTCGTGATCGGAGTGGATGTGCACGTAGAGGGTGCCCGGCTGGTCGTTCGCCAGCGTCGCCGTCACCTGTAATTCGGTGTCGCCCAGCCGTTTGGCCATCGTGACCGCATCGAACAGCGTGGGTCGGAACGCCGGGTCACGCGCTTTGCGCTGTGCGCGACCGAGGTCGACGAGCAGCCGACATCGTTGGGCCGAATCGCCACGCGGGAGAAGTTGCTCGGCCGCACTCGTGTAGAACACCACCGCGTCCTCGTAGGCGCCGATCGACATCGCGCTGTCGCCGGCCCTGCGGGAGAACTCGGCTGCGCGCGGGCGCTCGGAGTCCAGGCCACGGCTGAAGTGGTAGGCGAGCCGGGAGTAGTCCTCGGCGGCCGTGACACCACCCAGATGCTCCGAGGTCCGCGCCACCCGGGTGTGCATCTCCGCTCGCCTGCGGCCGGTGACGCCCTCGTAGACTGCCTCCTGCACCAGCGGGTGGCGCAACCGGACTTTGGTTTCCGTCGGGTTCTCGGTCACGAGCCGGTTGCGCACCAGCTCGTCGAGCGCGTCGGCGAACGCGATGTCGTCGAGATCGGATGCGACGGAGCGCAACACGAGACGCTGCGACACCATGCCGACCACCGAGCACAGTTGCAGCAGCACGAGCGCGGCAGGGGACAGCAGTCGCTCCCGCTGGGCGACAGACTCGGCGACCGACGCAGGTAGCGTGCCGCCGGCACCCGGTTCGTAGGAACCGATCAGCGAGGCCACGAACAGCGGGAGCCCGTCCGTGCGTTCGTAGAGGGTGACCGGATCGAGGGCGGTGTCCGCGGCGTCGACCAGCGCACCGATCTCGGCGAGGCTGAACCCACCCAGATGCAGGCGCTGCACCCCGCTCGACCGGGTCGGCGCCGCCAGGGTCGCGCGGATGTCCGCGCCGTCCGCGAGCTCGTCACGCACTGTCGCGACCACGCACAGCCGGCTCTGCTCGGATGCGTGGATCAGGTAGCGGATGACCGCCAGCGTCGCGGCCGACGCCCAGTGCAGGTCGTCGATCACCAGAACCGTCGGCCCCGACCTGACCGGCGACGTCAACCAGTCGAGAACGGCGGTCATGATGACTGCGCGCTCATCGACTTCGGTTCGTGCGGGTGCCATCTCACCGAAGCGTCGCACTGCGTTGGGGACCAGGCGCAGGATGTCGGTGCCGTTGCTGCGCAACCATTGACGGGCCTCGGTCATGCCCAACGCGTCGAGTTCGCGACCGACGGCCTCGACGAACGGTTCGAAGGGCACGACGGCCTCGTCGCTGCACCGGCCGAAAAGGATGTGGGCCCCGGCCGCATGCGCACGCCTCATGACCTCGAGCGCGATGGTGGTCTTGCCGCTGCCGGCCTCCCCGGCGACGACGACGAACTGTCCGCGGCCCCGGTCGGCACGACCGATGGCCTCGGTGATGGTCACCAACTCGGCTCCGCGACCGACGAAGTCGTCGCCGATGTCGATGGTCGGCGATGGCACCCCAGAGCCGGCCAACGCAGAGCCGGGCACCGCAGAGTCGGGCTCGTCGGCCCGGAGTATCTGCAGGTAGAGGGATTCGGTCTCGGCCGACGGCGCGACCCCCAGCTCGTCGTCGAGGATCTGACGGCACCGGGCGGCCACCTGCAGTGCCTGCCCTCGTTCGCCCAGGGCCAGGTATCCGCTCATCGCCGTCCGATAGGCGCTCTCGCGCAACGGGTCGAGTGCGAGGAGCCCCTCGGCCGATGCGATCGCGCGCGCGGGTTCGCCCAGTGTCAGTGACCCGCTCGCATCGATCTCCAGAGCCCGTCGGCGCAGGTGTTGGGTCTCGGTGCGGACGTCGTCGGCCCACGCCCCCGCGGCGCCGGCCAGAGCGGGGGCGGCGGTGAGGTCGAGCGCTCGGCGGGCGTTCGCTACGGCCACACCCAGGTCGGCGTCGGGTGCGGCGCAGTAGCGCCGGACGAGTTCGATGTCGGTCATGAACCCGTCGGGCAGCGACAGCCGCACATTTCCGCCGCGCGACCGGACACTGCCGGCCGGCATCGCCGCCAACTCCATGGTGTCGCGCACGCGGGAGAGCACGCCGCGCAGAGCGGCGTTCCAGGACTGGGGGCGGTTGTCGGACCAGAGCAGACCCGCGAGCTCGTCCTGTGGGATCTCCCGGTGCCGGTTGACCGCCAGGTAGGCCAAGACCTCGACGCAGCGCGCGCCCCCGACCACCCGCGGGTGGACGACGTGTCCCCCGTGCACGACCCGCACCTCGCCGATGAGGCGAATCGCAACCGCCTCGTCCAATTCCATTGTCACCACACCACAGGCGGCCAGGACTGGGATTGCCGGTCGGTGCGCGCGATGCGGGCTGGTGCATCCACGTCCATTTAATCGAGCATAAACAACTGGCGATACCTAAGGAAATCATTGCTCCGGCGTAGATTTACATTTTCTTTGCAATCCGTTCTTAGTGTGTCGGCGTAGCCCCGGGTGGTTGTGCTCGTCGTCGAATGATCAGTGCAGAAGTTGCTGGTAGCGCGGTGTGTGGTGTCTGGTCCGGGTTGTGCGCGAGGGCGCACCGACGAAACAGGGATCGATGAGTACTCACCGGGTGAACAATCGTGCGAAGGCCAAGGCTCGTGCCGCGAAGGCGGCGAAGGCGGGTCAGGGTCGGCATCGCAGTCCGCAGCATCACGAGGTGCCGACCTGGGTGAAGACCAGTGCGTTGACCGTCGGCTTGGGTGCGGTGCTGATCAGCGGATCAGGTCTCGCGAACGCCGAGACGGCGACCGGTGGCGGCGCGTCCTCGGGTGGGGCCAGTTCGTCAGACGATTCGTCGTCGACGACCCGGACGGTGTCGCCGGCGTCGACGTCGGCCGCTGATTCTGCGACCGGTTCGTCGACGAGTGCGGCGTCGGGCACCCAAACCGGGACCGCGGGGAGCGGTTCGACCTCCACTACCAGCGACAGCTCGGGTGCGCCGAGCACGTCGAGCAGTACGGGTATCGGCGGGACCTCGACCACCACTCCGGCGCCAGAGGAGAAGTCGTCTGAGGGGTCGACTCCGACCTCGACCGGTTCGGGGTCGACGTCGGGTTCGGGCTCGACCGGGGCCACGGCGCCTGCTGCGTCGACGCCGCCCGCCTCGACGCCGCCCGCCTCGACGCCGACTGCATCGGGGTCGGCCGGCTCCTCGTCCGGTGGTTCGGGGTCGAGTGCTCCGACCACCGCACCGACAACACCGGCATCGACGTCGTCGGGCACGCCCGGCATCACGTCGGGTCCGTCGTCGACTCCGTTGATCCCGTCGTCGACGTTGCCGGTGATGGGTTCGGCTCCGGCCGTCACAACGACGGGTGGGGGTTCGTCGGCGGTGTCGCTGGCCTCGGTGTCGGCTGTGTCGTCGTCGGCTCCGATGGTCGCGCCGGCGTCACAGGCGGTGGTGACGCCGTTGACGGCGTTGGCCGCTGTCGTCCTGTCGATCTTCGGTCTCAACGCGGGCAATGCGTCGACGACGCCGGTCGCGCCGGTGGCTCCGCCGAATCCGCTGGGCGACTTGGTCGCTGCGGTGTTCCGTCGGTTCCAGTCGGTGTTCTCGCCGTACCCGACGGTGCAGGGCCCGCAGATGGTCGATCCGTTGACAGGTGTGGTGACCGGTAGTGCGCAGTTCACGAGCCCGTTCTGGTTGCCGCAGTGGTACACCGTGACTGCGCCGACCAACGGCACCGTCACCATCGACAAGAACGGCCGGTACGTCTACACGCCGTCGAAGACAGCGCCGATCACCGTGACCGGCGATTCGTTCACCGTCACCGCGCGCAACTGGATCTCGAAGTCATCAGTGACCGTGCAGGTCCCGATCGTCGCGACTGCACCTCCGACGCCGACCACCCCTGTTGTCGGCACCCCGGACCCGACGTCCGGTGCGATCACCGGGTCGGTGTCGGCGGGATCGAGCAATGGCACCCCGGTCACCTACATCGCTCCGTCGGCGACGAGCACCAAGGGCGGGACGGTCACCGTCACCGCCGGAGGCGCCTACACCTACACGCCCACCGCCGATTCGCGCCATCAGGCCGCGAAGACCGGTGCGCCGGCGTCGGCGACGCAGGACACGTTCACGGTGAACGCGACCGACGGACGTGGCGCGACGACGCAGATCGTGGTCACCGTCCCGCTGACCCCGCTCAACGCGGCCCCCGTCGCTCCCGCCACTCAGCCTGCCGGACAGACCAACCCGGCCACGGGGGCGGTCACCGGGACGGTGACGGTCACCGACGGCGACAAGGACCCGGTGAAGTACACGGGTCCGACGACCACCGCGGGAGGTACCGGTTCGTTGACGGTCAACCCCGACGGCACCTACACCTACACCCCGACCGCGACCGCCCAGCACAACGCGGCGTCGGCAACAGGCGCGAAGAGTGACACGTTCACTATCGTTGCTGATGACGGTTTCGGTGGCACTACCGAGATTGTGGTGACGGTCCCGATCACCGCGGTCAACGCCAATCCCGTTGGCGGCGTGCAGACGCCGGGGACCGTGGGTGCCGGTGGTGTGGTGAGTGGTGCGGTCACGACCACCGATGGTGACAACGACCCGGTGAAGTTCGCTCCGGCGACGACCACCAGCGCGAGCGGCACGTTCACGGTGAACGCGGACGGCAGCTACACCTACACCCCGACCGCTACGGCGCAGCACAACGCGGCCTCGGCGACGGGTGCGAAGAGCGACTCGTTCACCGTGGTCGCCGATGACGGTTTCGGTGGCCGCACGGAGATTGTGGTGACGGTCCCGATCACTGCGGTCAACGCGAATCCCGTTGCCGAGGCTCCGACGCAGAGCGCCCCGGGTGTCGGTGGCGTGGTCACCGGCGCGGTGACGGTCACCGATGGCGACGGCGACACGCCCACCTACTCGGGCCCGACGGCCACCGCGGGAGGTACCGGTTCGTTGACGGTCAACCCCGACGGCACCTACACCTACACCCCGACCGCGACGGCGCAGCACAACGCTGCGTCGCCCAACGGTGCCAAGACCGACACCTTCACCGTCGTCGTCGATGACGGTTTCGGTGGCACGACTCAGATCGTGGTGACGGTCCCGATCGCCGCAGTGAACGCGAATCCTGTTGCCGGCGTCCAGGCGCCCGGAACGGTGGGTGTCGGTGGTGTGGTGACCGGTGTGGTCACGACCACCGATGGCGACAACGACCCGGTGAAGTTCACTCCCGCGACGACCGTCAGCGCGAGCGGCACGTTCACGGTGAACGCGGACGGCAGCTACACCTACACCCCGACCGCGGCGGCGCAGCACAACGCGGCCTCGGCGACGGGTGCGACGAGCGACTCGTTCAGCGTGGTCGCCGATGACGGTTTCGGTGGCCGCACGGAGATCCTGGTGACGGTACCCATCACCCCGGTCAACGCGGCTCCGGTGGTGTCGACGTCACCGTCGGTGTCGACGGTCGGCGTGGGCTACTTCCCGACCGGGGTACTGGTCGGGTCGGATGGTCGGACCTACGTCGTCAACCTGAGCAGCAATTCGGTGTCGGTGATCGAGAACGGCGTCGTGGTCCAGACCATCGACGTGGGTAGCAGTCCACTCAGCGCCGCCGTCGGCTCGGACGGCAAGATCTACGTCACAAATCAGGGTGGCAACTCGGTGTCGGTGATCAACAACGGCGCGGTGGAGACGACGATCGATCTGGGTGTTCGTCCGGTCGGTATCGCGGCCGGAACTGACGGGCTCATCTACGTGGCCACCGGCAGCGGCGTGTCGGTGATCAGCAATGGTGTGGTGGAGTACACGATTCCGCTCGGGGCCGGCCCGGACGGCATTGCAGTCGGCACGGACGGTCGGGTCTATGTCGCGCAGATGGGCGGCGGATCGGTCGCGGTTATCCGGAACGGCGTCGTGGAATCGACGATCACAGTGGGTGCCGGTCCGGACGGTGTCGCCGTCGGACCGGACGGCACCGTGTATGTCACCAACAGTCAGTCGAACTCGGTGTCGGTGATCAAAGACGGTGCGGTGGTGTCGACGATCTCCGTGGGCACCACCCCGAATCGTGTTGCTGTGGGCCAGGACGGCACCGTGTATGTCACCAACAGCGGTTCCGGCACGGTGTCGGTGATCAAGAACGGTGTAGTCGAGTCGACCATCAACGGGTTCGACTTCCCCTTCGGCGTTGCGGTGGGTTCTGACGGCATCGTCTATGTCACCAACCTGTTCGGCAGCACCACAACGATCATCAGGCCCGCCGACGTCACGGTCGGGGACCCGGACAGCTCGACCGGGGCGGTGTCGGGAACGGTGCGGGGATCGGACGCCGATGGTGACACCCTCACCTTCAGCGGTTCCGGCGCAACAACTTCCGGTGCCGTGGTGATCGATCCCGCGAGCGGGAAGTTCATCTACACCCCGACTGATGCGGCGCGGCACACGGCGGCGTCGGCAACAGGCGCGAAGACCGACACCTTCACGGTCACGGTGACCGACGGTTTCGGCGGATCGACCCCGGTGACCGTGACGGTCAACATCAGTCCGGTCAACGCGCCGCCGACGGTCACAACGTCACCTACGGTGTCGACGGTCGGTGTGGGTACCACTCCGACCGGTGTCGCGGTCGGTGCGGATGGTCGGACGTATGTCGTCAATCTGAGTAGCAACTCGGTGTCGGTGATCAGCAACGGCGTCGTGGTCGAGACCATCGGCGTCGGCGGTGGTCCACTGAGTGCAGTGGCCGGTTCGGACGGCAAGATCTACGTCACCAATCAGGATGGCAACTCGTTGTCGGTGATCAACGACGGTGCGGTGGAGACGACGATCGATCTGGGTGTTCGGCCGGTCGGTATCGCGGCCGGTACTGACGGGCTGGTGTATGTGGCCACCGGCAGCGGGGTTTCGGTGATCAGCAACGGCGTCGTGGAGTCCACGATCCCGGTCGGCGCCGGCCCTGATGGCATTGCAGTCGGTTCGGATGGACGGGTGTACGTCGCGCAGATGGGCGGCGGATCGGTCGCGGTGATCAGGAACGGCGTCGTGGAGTCCACGATCAAGGTGGGTAGTGGCCCAGATGGGATCGCAGCCGGGCCGGACGGCACGGTGTACGTCACCAACAGTCAGTCGAACACGGTGTCGGTGATCAAGAACGGTGTGGTGGTGTCGACGATCGATGTGGGCATCAACCCGAACCGCGTTGCGGTGGGCCCGGACGGCCGGGTGTACGTCAGCAACAGTTCGTCGAACACGGTGTCGGTGATCAACAACGGTGTGGTCGAGTCGACCATCGGCGGGTTCTCCTTCCCGTTCGGTGTGGCGGTGGGGTCGGATGGCATCGTCTACGTCACCAATCTGGCCGGCGGCAGTGCCACGGTGATCACGCCCGCGGGTGCCACCGTCAGCATTCCCAGTGCCTCCACCGGGGCGGTCTCGGGCGTTGTTCGAGTCACGGACACCGATGGCGACACCCTTACCTACAGCGGTTCCGGGGCAACGACTTCCGGTGCTGTGGTGATCGATCCGGCGACCGGGAAGTTCATCTACACCCCGACCGACGCGGCACGGCACACCGCGGCGTCGGCTGCGGGTGCGAAGACGGATGCGTTCACCGTCACAGTGGACGATGGCCACGGCGAATCAACCCAGGTGATGGTTACCGTCGACATCAGTCCGACCAATGCCGCGCCGACCGTCGGGACGCAGATGGCCGGGACGGCCAACGCCATCACCGGTGTCGTGACCGGAGTGGTGTCAGTGACCGACGGCGACAGCGATGTCCTCACCTACTCCGCCCCGGCGAGGTCCGTGGGCGGCGGTGCCGTGTCCATCGATGCCCAGGGGAAATACACCTTCACTCCGACGGATGCGGCGCGGGTGATCGCGACGTCAATGACGACGGATTCCTTCGTCGTCACCGTGTCCGACGGCCACGGCGGCGAGGTGCCGGTCTCAGTCGTTGTGACTGTTGCGCCTACTGCTTCGACCGGGGTCGCCGGGTCCACAGGGGTGTCGGGACCCGCGGGCAGCTCTGGCGCGACGGGCGTGACCGGCACGGCGGGGCCAGATTTCGGGGCGATCGGTCTGGCCGGCCTGCCCTCGAACCCGACGAACGGTGCGGTGTCGGGTTTCCTGATCCCGGCGAACACCAGTGCAGGACCGTTCTCGTACTCAGCGCCGGCGAACAGTCCGGCGACCGGATCGGTGACGGTCACCTCCGGCGGTGTCTGGACGTTCACGCCCACCACGGCCGCACAAGCGGCCGCAGCATCGGGCGGGGCCACCACCGATTCTTTCGTCATCACCGTGTCCAACGCGCAGGGCGCATCGACAGCTGTGACCATCGAGGTCCCGATCACCACTGTCGCCTCGGGTACCGGCCCCGGCACGAAAGCCTCCTACTGCACCGGCAGACTCGTGACCACGTCCTCGACGCCGAGGTCATCGGGCGGCGTATACGTCCCCCCATCGGGCGGCCTATATGTTGACGTCGGATCGGGCGCTATTTATAACGTCCCATCGGGCGGCGTGAATGTCCCCCCACCGGGCCCCGGGTTCCCGACCACCACGCCCGGACAGTTCAGCCTGCCGCCTGTGTTCAACGCGCCGACCACCACCAGCAACTACGTCGTTGACTGCGAGGTCCGCTGACGGCAGCCGCAACTAACCCCGCCCGAAACCGACGAACCCGCCTCGTGCACGAGGCGGGTTCGTCGGTTCGTGGCGGGAACTCAGCGCCAGAAGACGACCAGGTTATAGCCGATGGATGCCAATGTAGAACTGACACCTGACAACTCGAAGAACCAGTAGATGATGTCGAAGAAGGTCCGGTTCAGCGGCGGCAGCAACAGCACCAGGAACACGAGCAGGAAGCCGTACTGGCCGACCGGGGCGAGCTTGCGGCGCGTCTCCAGCGACAGATACGGCTCGATCGCGCCGTAGCCGTCGAAACCGGGGATCGGGATCAGGTTGAGCACGGCTGCGGTGATCTGCAGCAGCGCCAGCATGCCCAGCGCCGACCACAGGTTGATCGTCGCGGCATCGATCGAGTTGACCTTCGCACGGATCACGGTCAGCAGCACCACGCCCACGACGATGTTCGCGAACGGACCGGCCAACGACACGATCGTCCGCTGCGCCTTGGAGAACCCGGCCTGGTTCACGTACACCGCGCCGCCGGGAAAACCGATGCCGCCCAACAGGATGATCACCAGCGGCAGCGTGATCGACAACCCCGGATGGGCGTACTTCAGGGGATTCAACGTGAGGTATCCGCGGTTCTCGGCATTTTTGTCGCCGAAGGCGAATGCGGTCACCGCGTGGCCGAACTCGTGAAGGCACAACGAGATCACCCAGCCGCCGATCACCAGCAGCAGGGCCCCGACGATGGACGTCGCGTTGCGGCCCGGTGTGGACTGCGCCAGCAACACCCCGCCGGCGACAGCGGCAGCGACCACGCCGAGGAACACCGGCCCCGGTCGCACCGAGCGAGCGATCTGAGTCGCGGTGCTCATGGAGAGACCAGCTTCCAATCCTCGTGATGGCGATAGATCGTCGACCGGTGCACGGGACGGGGAGCCCGGATGCCGTCCCGTTCGACCACCACATCGATCCCACCGGTCTGCACGGCGCGACCGGCGACCCACTTCTGCCGGAATCGCTTGCGCAGCGCGCCTTCGACGCCCGGCTCGTCCCGGGTCGGGCGGATAAGGACAGTCTTGGCCTCGCCGAGGAACAGGCGCTCGCTGTCGACGATGGTCTCGCCGGTGAACGACCCGTTCTCGCCGGTGTGGCTCGCTTCGCCGATGACGACCACCGCGGCGTCGTCGCGGATCAGAGGCAGCGACGCCGCCGTCCCCGACACCGCCAGCTCGGCGGCCGCCGCATCAACCGGGAGGCCGTAGACCTCGGTGCCCGGCGTCGCCTGCGGTGCCACGTAGGCGACTTCGACCCCCAGCGCCTCGGCGATCATCAGACGCGCCACGACGGCGCCGAGGAACGCATCGGGGTGATCGGGTCCCGCGACCACCACCACGCGGGTCACGGCCGCGTCGGCCACCGCCTTGGCCACGCCGGCCCGCATCGAGTCACGGCTGTTCTCGGCGCGGATCACGACGAGGCCGTCCAGGGCGTCGGGCACGGGGACGTCGAGCGCGCAGATAACCGTCATCGTCACGTCAGAAATGGCCTCTCTCGGCGGGGCCGAGCCTGAGCGCCTCGGCGGAGCCGATCCTCATGTCACGGCGGAACGAGGTATCCGTCGTACAAAACCAGTAGGGTTGTCCCACGGTTCGGGTCTTCCCGTGCCGGAAGGAGCTCGACAGATGCCTGCGATCGTACTGATCGGTGCCCAATGGGGCGATGAAGGTAAAGGAAAGGCCACTGACCTGCTGGGGGAGAAACTCCAGTGGGTGGTGCGCTACCAAGGCGGAAACAACGCCGGCCACACCGTCGTCCTACCCAACGGCGACAAGTTCGCCCTCCATCTCATCCCGTCGGGCATCCTGACGCCGGGTGTGAAGAACGTGATCGGCAACGGCGTCGTCGTCGACCCGGGCGTGCTGCTCACCGAGCTCGGCGGTCTCGAGGATCGTGACGTCGACACCTCAGGGCTGATCCTGTCAGCCGACGCGCACCTGCTGATGCCGTACCACGTGGCCATCGACAAGGTGACCGAGCGGTTCCTGGGCAACAACAAGATCGGCACCACCGGTCGCGGCATCGGACCCTGCTACCAGGACAAGATCGCCCGCGTCGGGGTTCGCGTCGCCGACGTGCTCGACGAGAAGATCCTGACCCAGAAGGTCGAAGCGGCCCTGGAGATCAAGAACCAGATCCTCACCAAGATCTACAACCGGCGTGCGCTCGATCCCGAGCAGGTCGTCGAGGAGGTGCTCGCCCAGGCCGAGGGCTTCAAGCACCGCATCGCCGACGCCCGGTTGCTGCTGAACCAGGCGCTCGAACGCGGTGAGACCGTGCTGCTCGAGGGCTCGCAGGGCACCCTGCTCGACGTCGACCACGGCACCTACCCGTACGTCACGTCGTCGAACCCCACCTCGGGTGGCGCGTCGGTGGGTTCGGGTATCGGGCCCACCCGCATCACCACGGTGTTGGGAATCCTCAAGGCGTACACCACGCGCGTCGGTTCGGGGCCGTTCCCGACCGAGCTCTTCGACGAGTGGGGCGAGTTCCTCGCCAAGACCGGCGGCGAGGTCGGTGTCACCACCGGCCGCGCCCGTCGCTGTGGTTGGTTCGACGCCGTGATCGCGCGCTACGCAACGCGTGTCAACGGCATCACCGATTTCTTCCTCACCAAGCTCGACGTGCTCTCCAGCATCGACACCATCCCGATCTGCGTCGCCTACGAGGTCGACGGCGAGCGGGTCGACGACATGCCGATGACGCAGACCGGTTTCCACCACGCGAAGCCGATCTACGAGGAGATGCCCGGCTGGTGGGAGGACATCTCGGAGTGCCGCACGTTCGAGGAGCTGCCGCAGAACGCGCAGAACTACGTGCTGCGTCTCGAAGAGCTTGCCGGCGCACACATCTCGTGCATCGGTGTCGGGCCGGGTCGGGACGAGACCATCGTCCGTCGCGCAATCATCTGAGCTGGTGACGCCCGGGCAGCGGGGTGACGGGTCGCGTGACGTCGAACCCATCGAGGGTCGTCCGTGGATCTCGCGGATGTCGACACCGTCGAGTCGGGTCAAGCGCATCATCGCGGTAATCGGTGCGCTGGCGATCATCGGGGTCGCCGTCCCGTTGTTCATCTCGCTGTTCACCGGCGGCGGTTCCGATGACGATGCGGCGCAGGCGCCTTCGTCGTTGCCGCCGGTGACCTCGGTTGCTCGTTCGGCCGAGCCGATGTACTCGAGTCCCGGCGAGTGTGTGTCGCTCACCGCCACCGATCGGGGCATCACCCCGCAGAAATCGAGCTGCACCGCGGCGGGTTTCACGTTCATCGTCGCGTCTGCGTTGCAGCAGGCGTCAGATGACTGCGGTGTCGGCCAGTACTCGCAGCTCACCCAGCCGGGCTTCGGGAAACTCTGCATCGTGCCGAACTTCTCCGCGGGTGAATGCTATTCGGTGCCCTCGGCCACGGGAACTCTCGTCGACTTCCGTGCCGCGCCCTGCAACGCCGCAGCCGCTGATCGCACCCAGGTGATCCGCGTCCAGGGGCGAGCGCCGGCGGCGACCATCGACTGCCCCGGCGGTCAGGTCGTCTCGTTCGCCAAGCCCAGCGCGCTCAGCTATTGCATCGCCCCGGCCACCTGATTCATTCGAACACATGTTCGATCATTGTGGTAGAGTTGTCGTATCGAACCGCCGGGGGGAGGCATCGTGGACGTTCACCAGCAGTCAACGCTCGAAGCGGATTACGCTGCCCTGGAACTCCTTCTGGACAAGATCGCCGCCGCGGATTCGACCCCGTGCACCGATGCGGTCGTCGCGGGGCTGGCCGAGCGCCACGAGCGAGCGGTCCGACGCATGGAATCCATCGGCAATCGCCGCATCCTCGAGGTCTCCGATCGCGAGGCGTTCCGCGCCTCGGGATGCCAG
The DNA here is from genome assembly GCF_024171815.1 of Williamsia maris. Lineage (GTDB taxonomy): Bacteria > Actinomycetota > Actinomycetes > Mycobacteriales > Mycobacteriaceae > Williamsia_A > Williamsia_A maris. The sequence continues at coordinate 1,173,408 of NZ_JAMTCJ010000002.1, forward strand.
TCGATCTCCGAGTTCGTCGCCACCACGCTGCGGATCACCCAACCGAAGAAGCGGTTACGTGCAGTCCAGTCCCTCGAGTCGCTGCATGCGATGACGGGCGAGAAGATGGCGCCGACGTGCCCGAACACCGCCCGCGAATTGGCCGCCGGCTCAATCGGTGCCGATCACGTCAACGTCGTCCTCGACGTGATGGCGAGGATCCCGGCCGCTGTCACGCCCGAGCGGCGCGAGTTCGCCGAGAAGTCCCTCGCCGAGTACGCGACCACTCTGACCCCGAGAAAGCTGACCGCTGCCGGGGTTCGCATCCTCGCCCACCTCGACCCCGACGGAACCCTGACCGACGACCGTGATCGCGCGCGCAACCGGAAGCTGTCACTGGGCAGCCAGGACTCGCAACTCATGTCGAAACTGTCCGCGACCCTGGATCCGACCACCCGGGCACTGTTCGATGTGGTGTTGGCCGCATGGGCTGCACCCGGGATGAACAACCCCGACGACGAGAACTCGCCCCGCGGTGACAAGTCGGATGCCGGTCCCGAGGCCGTACGCGAGGCGGCGGACCGTGATCACCGCAGCCAGCTGCAGCGCAACCACGATGCACTCGCGGCGTTGTTGCGTTCGGCCGTCGACGGTGGGCTGCTGGGTACCTCGCATCGCGGTCTACCGCCGCACGTCATCATCTCGATGACCGAGACGCAGTTGCGAGAGCGTGCGGGCGTCGTCCGCACCGCCACCGGAACCGACCTTCCGATCAGCGATGCGCTCACCCTCGCCGCTGACGCCCAGATGCACCTCGCCGTGTTCGACGACCACACCGACGAGGCCCTGTTCTATGGACGTTCGCGCCGCCTGGCGTCGCAAGCCCAGCGCTTCGTCGCGTTCGCGAAGTACCGAGGCTGCAGCAAGGACGACTGCAGTGTTCCGTTCGCGCACACAGAGATGCACCACGCCGAGAAAGACTGGGCTGACGGCGGCCGCACCGACTCCAACCATCTGGCGCCCGCGTGCGGACCGCACAACCGTGCCGTGGGTCCCGAACCGCACCAGTGGACGACCGAGAAGATCACCGAGGGCCCCGACCGCGGACGCTACGGATGGCGCCGCAACACCGACCCACCCGACCGCTTGCGCGCCAACCGCCTCCACCGCATCGACGAACTCCTCGACCGGCACCGTGCCTCGCGCGACGGCCCTCGAGGCGAAGAACCGTGCCATGCCGTCGTGACACCGCTGTCGCCCCCGGGGTTCGACATCGCGTGGCCGACGCCGGTGATCCGCTGGGCCGCATGAGCCGTTTGGTCGATCGCGCGTAACCTCGCGTTCGCTTCCGGGGTGAAGGATCGTCGGGTGTCTGTCTCTCGTCGTGCTCTGCTGCGTTCGTCCGCAGCCGCCGGACTGCTGATCCCCGCGAGCGGACTGCTCGCACCACATGCGTCGGCAAGCCCGACACTGACCCGCGCACGGCCCACGCTGTCGCACGGCATCGCCTCCGGTGACCCACGTACCGACGGCGCGCTGATCTGGGCGCGCTCGGACAGCCCGGCGCGGATGATCGTGGAGACCTCGCTGTTCGAGAACTTCGCGTTCCCGCGCCGCTTCACCGGCCCGCTGCTGACCCCGGCCACCGACGGCACCGGACGCGTCCGGGTCACCGGGCACCCCGCCGGCGCCACCATCCACTACCGGGTCACACTCGTGTCCGACCGCGGCACCCGATCGCAGCCGCTGACCGGGACCTTCCGGACCGCGCCCCTGCTGCCGGGAGCGGTGAAACTCAACTGGTCCGGCGACGTCGTCGGCCAGGGCTGGGGCATCAACGAGGCCATCGGCGGACTGCACGGGTTCTCCACACTGGCCGACCGCAACGCCGACCTGTTCCTCCACTCCGGCGACACCGTCTACGCCGACGGGCCGCTGAAGGAGACCGTCACGCTCGACGACGGTCGCGTCTGGCGCAACATCGTGACCGAGGCGAAATCCGATGTGGCACAGACCCTCGACCAGTACCGTGGCAACCACAGCTACAACATGACCGACCAGAACTACCGCCGGTTCGCCGCGTCGACCACCCAGCTCGTCCAGTGGGACGACCACGAGACGTTCAACAACTGGTTCCCCGGCGAGATCGTCGCGAACCCCGCGTACACGCAGGAGAAGCGTGCCGACGTCCTCTCGGCCCGTGCGCTGCAGGCGTTTCACGAGTGGCAGCCGGTCAGCCGCGTCGACGCCGTCGACGGCCGCGTCTACCGCAAGGTGTCCTACGGCCCGCTGCTCGACATCTTCGTCCTCGACATGCGCAGCTACAAGGACTCGAACTCCAACGCCCGCACACAGTCCGGGCACATCCTCGGTGCCCGGCAGGCGCGATGGCTGGTCGACGGCCTCAACTCCTCACGCGCGGTGTGGAAGATCGTCGCCAACGACCTACCGCTCGGGATCGTCGTCCCCGACACAACGTACGGCGACAAGGACGGTATCGAGGCGGTCGGGCAGGGCGACAACGGTAAGCCACTCGGCCGCGAAACCGAACTGGCGCAGATCCTCTCGCGCACCAAGCGGGTCCGCAACGTCGTATGGCTGACCGCCGACGTCCACTACACCGCGGCCAACCGATACGACCCCTCGCGCGCCGCGTTCACCGACTTCCACCCGTTCTGGGAGTTCGTCTCCGGACCGCTGCATGCGGGTGCGTTCCCGGCGGGCAAACTCGACGGCACCTTCGGCATCGACCAGGTCTTCGTCCACGCCCCGACCACCGCGAACGTCTCACCCATCACGACGGAGTTCCAACACTTCGGCGAGGTGCGCATCGACGGCCTCGGTGGCACGTTCACCGTCGACCTGTGCGACACCAGCGGCAAGGTCCTCCACCGCACGGTGATCCCGCGTGAATGATGCCGGGGGAGGGGTCAACATGACAAAGGTGCTCGGCCACTCGGGAACCTCCCGGTAGATTGCTCGCAGACGCTGCGGGAGTGCCGCAGCGCATGCCGCTGATCAGGGGAGCCATGCGCCTGTTGAACCGCAGGGACGCCGACTACGGCTCGATCCTGTTGGGCTCCACGAAAGACACCCCGCGCATCCAGCGCATCCGCATCCAGATCCTGCTGACCGGGTCGATCCTGCTGTCCAACGCGATCGGCGCGATCATCGCGGTCGTCCTGGCCAGTGTCGGCATCCCCGAACCGAGCGTGTTCGACGAGAAGTTCTGGTGGGTCAACTTCATCGCGCTGCCCATCTACATCGGGTGTGCACTGCTCATCGGCGCGGTGGTCGGAACCACCATCATCGTCCGACAGCTGCGTTGGTCGATCCAGGACCGCATCCCGACGCCGCGCGAGGCCCGCAAGGCGCGGCGAATCCCGTGGAAACTGACCGCTTTCCAGTCGATCTTCTGGATCGGCGCGGTCATCCTGTTCACCATCTCCTACGGCGTTCTCGATCCGATCCTCATCCCCAAGGTGTTCCTCGTCGTCGGGTTGAGCGGCACCGTCGTCTGCGCCATCTCATACCTGCTCAGCGAGTTCTCCCTGCGCCCGGTCGCGGCCCAGATCATCACCGCGGACCTGCAACTGCGCCGCAAGCGCAGCGCGCTGCGGACCCGCGCCCTGATCTCGTGGATGGTCGGATCCGGGGTGCCGATCGCGGGCATGTTCCTGGTCGTCGTCTTCTCACTGCTGCGTGAGCAGACGTCGAAGACCGACGTGTTCGTCGGCATCACCGTGCTCGTGGCCACCGCCCTGTTCACCGGACTGTTGCTGACCGTGCTCAACACCTCACAGGTCGTCGCCCCGGTCCGCAGCGTTCGCAACGGGATGAAGAAGGTCAGCGCTGGTGAGACCGATGTCGAGGTGGTCATCTTCGACGGCACCGAGCTCGGTGAGCTGCAGGCCGGGTTCAACTCGATGGTCACCGGACTGCAGGAACGGGAACGGTTGCAGGACCTCTTCGGTCGGCACGTCGGCAAGGACGTCGCCGAGGCCGCACTGAGCCGCGACCCCGAGCTCGGCGGCATGGAACGCACGGTGGCAGTGGTGTTCGTCGACGTCATCGGCTCGACCAAGCTCGCCTCCGACCGGCCGCCGTCGGAGGTCGTCACCATCCTCAACCGGTTCTTCGCGGTCATCGTCCAGGAGGTCGAGGCGCGCAGCGGGCTGGTCAACAAGTTCGAGGGTGACGCGGTGCTCGCGGTGTTCGGGGCGCCCATCGACCTCCAGGACACCGCCGGCGCCGCTCTCTCGGCCAGCCGGGAGATCTCCCGACGCCTGGCCGAGGAGATCCCCGAGCTCAGCGCGGGGATCGGCGTCAGTCACGGACCGGTCGTCGCCGGCAACGTCGGTGCGATCCAGCGATTCGAGTACACCGTCATCGGCGATGCGGTGAACGAGTCGGCGCGGCTGTCGGAACTGGCCAAGCGCGACCCGACCCGACCGCTCGCCTCGCAGCGCGCGGTGGACGCGGCGGCGTCGGAGAGCGAGCACTGGGAGCGCATGGAGAGCCAGACCCTGCGGGGTCGGTCGGAGGAGACCACGGTCTTCGCGGCCCACACCCCGGTCACCGAGCCCGCCTGAACGGTCCTGTTCTCAGTCGCGCTTCTTCGACGATCGGTCCGAGAGGCCCTCGGCGAGGTCGAGTTGGCGCAGCACGCCGCGCAGCACCTCGTCGTCGATGCGGCCCGCGTCGCGTTCGTTGATGAACACCTCGCGCTGCACTTGCAGCAGCTCGGTACGCATCCGCCCGAACGCCACCGTGGGGCTCTCGCCGAGCTCCTCCTCGCCGCGGCCGAGTTCCTCCCACGCGAGGTTCTTGCGTGATCGGATCCAACGCTGCAGGATCTGGACCTGCTCTTTCATGGCGTCGCTGTCGGGAATCTCCTCGGCCATCTCCTCGAGACGTTTCCCGGCCGCACGTCCGGCGCGGTCCTGCGCCGCGGCGAGCGCGAGCAGGTCGGTCCGTCGTTCGTCGCTGTGCACACCGAGGACCCGGATCAGCAACGGCAACGTCGTCCCCTGGATCAACAGCGTGCCGACCACCACGACGAACGTCAGGAAGATGATCTCGTCGCGCGCGGGGAACGGCATGTTGTCGTCGGTGGTCAGCGGGATCGCGAACGCGGCGGCGAGGCTGACCACACCGCGCATGCCCGACCATGCGATGACGAAGACCGAACCGGGCGTCGGCGCCGGCTCGCGCTCACGTATTCGGCGCGAGAGCAGCCGCGGCAGATACGTGGCCGGGAACATCCACACGATGCGCACGACGATCACCGTGGCCAGGACCGCGACGCCCGACCAGATGATCACCCCGACCGAGCGGCCCTTCAGGCCGTCGAGCACCTCGGGGAGCTGCAGACCGATGAGCAGGAACACGAACGACTCGAGCATCACGTCGATCGAGCGCCATACGGCGTTGTCCTGTAGTCGCGTCGCGTAACCCTCACGCGCCGAGCGCTGGCCGAGATAGAGGCCGACCACGACGACGGCGATGACGCCCGAGGCGTGCACCTCCTCGGCGACGAAGTAGGTCGCGAACGGGATCACGATGCCGAGCGCGGTCTCCATCGGCGGATCGGTGAGCCACTGGCGCACCTTGGCGATGACGACGCCCGCGACCAGTCCGACCAGCACGCCGCCGAACGCGGCCTCGGCGAAGAGCACGATGCCGCCCCATGCGGTGGTGGTGGCACCGACCGCAGCGCCCAGCGCCAGCCGGTAGGCGGTCAACGCGGTCGCGTCGTTGAGGAGGCTCTCGCCGCCGAGCAACGTCGTCATCCGACGCGGCAGGCCGAGTCGACGACCGATGGCGGTGGCCGACACGGCGTCCGGGGGAGCGACGACAGCGCCGAGGACAAACGCCGCGGCCAGCGGCAGCTGGGGCAGCGACCAGTAGGCCACGAACCCCACGACCACCGCGCTGAGCAGCGGCAGCGCGACCGCGAGCAGTCCGACCGCGCGCATGTTGCGGCGCAGTGCGACGTAGGAACTGTCCTGGGCGGCCGAGTACAGCAGGGGCGGCAGGATCACGAACAGCACGACGTCGGGGTCGAGTTCGGGGGTCGGCAGACCGGGGATCCAGCACACCCCGAGTCCGCACAGGACCAGTACGAGCGGCGACGCGAACTGATATCGGCGCGACAGCGCGGCGATGGCCAACGACACCACGATGACGACGAGCAGAGCGGAATCCACGAGTGCTGCCTCTCCATACGGCGACCGCTCGGACCCGGGGGTGGTCACCGGGTGGCCGAACCCGTCAAAGATACGGGACAATGGCGGAGTGCGATCTATCAGACGGTCGGTGATGCACCGACTCATCAGCCCCAGCGATGTCGAGCCCGAGGGGTGCGACGACCTACGCGCCACGGCGGCCGATCCCGCGGACGACCCGATGCCGGGCCCGCAGAACGCGTGTCAGGGCTGTGCGGAGGAGGGCGTCGAGCACTGGGCGCATCTGCGACGCTGCCTGAGCTGCGGATACATCGGTTGCTGCGATTCGAGCCCGCGGAAGCACGCGACCGCCCACCACAAGTCCACCCACCACCCGGTGATGCGATCGGCGGAACCGGGCGAGACCTGGCGCTGGTGCTACGTGCACGCGCAACTCGGATGACCCAGATCGGATGACACCCGAACCCATGAACACTCCCGACGGACCGAAGGCGGGCCCGCCCCGTCCCGCGCCGCAGCCGCCCCGCCCTCCTGTGCGCCCGGGGCCGCCTCCCGGCCCGGCCCCCACGGGGATCTCGCCTCGGATCGGCACGCCGTTGTCGCCGTCCGCGACCCGCGTGATGCTGCTCGGTGCCGGTGAGCTCGGCAAGGAGGTGGTGATCGCGTTCCAGCGTCTGGGCGTCGAGGTCATCGCCGTCGATCGGTACCACAACGCGCCGGGCCATCAGGTCGCCCATCACGGCTTCGTCATGGACATGACCGATCCCGACGCGCTGCTCGGACTGATCGAGGACCAGCGCCCCGACTACGTCGTCCCGGAGATCGAGGCGATTGCCACCAGCGCACTGGTCGAGGCCGAGCGTCGCGGCATCACCGAGGTCATCCCCACCGCGCGGGCGACGTCGTTGACGATGAACCGCGAGGGGATCCGCCGTCTGGCCGACGAACAGCTCGGCCTGCCGACGTCGGCGTACGCGTTCGCCGACTCACCCGAGCAGCTGGCCTCGGCCGCCGAGCGGGTCGGGTACCCGTGCCTGGTGAAGCCGACGATGTCGTCGTCGGGCAAGGGGCAGTCGATGCTCCGCGGCCCCGAGGATCTCGACGCGGCGTGGCAGACCGCCGCATCCGGCGCGCGGGTGTCCGGCGGGCGGGTCATCGTCGAGGGTTTCGTCGACTTCGACTACGAGATAACACTTCTGACCGTGCGTGCGGTCGATCCGGCGACGGGCCGACTCACGACGCACTTCTGCGCGCCCATCGGGCACCGACAGGAACGTGGCGACTACGTCGAGAGCTGGCAGCCGCAGGCGATGAGCGCGGCCGCCCACGGTGCGGCGATGTCGATCGCCGCTCGGATCGCGACCGCTCTGGGTGACGGAAAGCTCGGTGGCCGCGGCGTTTTCGGCGTCGAGATGTTCGTCAAGGGTGACGACGTCTACTTCTCCGAGGTCAGCCCGCGTCCACACGACACCGGTCTGGTCACCCTGGCGACGCAGCGACTCTCCGAGTTCGAGATGCACGCGCGTGCCATTCTCGGGCTGCCCGTCGACGTCACCCTGGCCAGCCCCGGAGCGTCGGCTGTCATCTACGGCGGTCGCGACGAACAGGGGATCGCGTTCGAGAACGTCGCTGCGGCACTGACGATTCCGGAGACCGACATCCGTCTGTTCGGCAAGCCGGAGAGCTACCAGCGACGTCGCATGGGCGTGGTCGTGGCCACGGCCGACGACGTCAACGGCGCCCGTCGTCGCGCCACCGACGCGGCCGCCCTGGTGCGCCCGATCAGCGGTGTGCGTCCCCCGGCCCCGTCCGCACCGCCGGTGTCGGCGACGGCGACGACCACCGCGACCCATCGGCCGCCCCCGCCCGCACAGCCGCCCGCCCCGGCCACCGACCGGATCTCGGTCGAGATGATCGCCCGGCGGGCCCAGGCCGGTGACCCGCCCCGTGTCGATCCTCCCCGTCCCGATCCCGCCCGGTCCGATGCTGACGGCACGTCCGACGCCGCCGACGCACCAGTCGAACGGACGGACCGTCCCGCCGATCGTGCCGATCAGCCGACCGAGCGCTCCGAGCTGCCCCGGTGGGACGACGACGAGGACGCCGCGACCGAACCGACCGACACCGACGAGGACATCTCGTCGGGTCGCATCAGCGTGGAGAAGTAGCCTGTGTCGGCGGTCGGTGAGCTGCTGATCGCCCTGGTGATCCTGATCGGGCTGGTGGGGACGATCGTCCCGATGCTGCCCGGCCCGTCGTTGGTGCTGGCCGCCATCGCCATCTGGGCGATCTTCGTCGGTGGGTGGGCGTGGGCGGTCGTCGTCGGCGCTGCCGTGCTCATCGTCGGCGCCGCGGTGCTGAAGTATCTCGTCGCCGGCCGGTCGATGAAGCGGTCGGGAATCTCGAACCGGACGGTCCTCATCGGTGGACTGGTGGGCATCGTCGGATTCTTCGTCATCCCGGTGATCGGTCTGCCGATCGGGTTCCTGGCGGGTGCGTTCGTCGCCGAGTGGGCCCGCGATCAGGACGTGCGGGCCGGGTGGAGGGGTGCGCTCGCGGCGATGCGGGCCGCCGGGGTGGCCATCCTCATCGAGCTGACGGCGTCACTCTTCGCCGCCGCCGGATGGCTCACCGGCGCGATAGCCCTCTGACGCCACGGCGCCAGTTGGGCACGTACGCCCATCACTTGGGCACGTAAACACGTCGACTGGGCGGATACGGACAACTCTGACCACCGCGACCGCCGGATGAACGGGTGCAGGTGCCCAACTGGCGGTGTTACGTGCCCAACTGGCGTGTTTACGTGCCCCAACTGACGGTGTTAGGTGCCCAACTGGCGTGTTCACGTGCCCAACTGGCGGGTGGGGTCAGCGACCGGATCGGCCGACCGGGACGATCAGCGGACCACCCGACACCGGGTCGGTGAGCACCATCGACTGCAGACCGAACGCGGCGTCGAGCAACTCGGGCGTGATGACGTCGCGCGGGGCGCCCTCGCGGATGATGGCCCCGTCGCGCATGACCACCAGTGAATCGCTGTAGCGCGCAGCCAGGTTCAGGTCGTGCAGCACCATCACGACCGTCTTGCCGTGCTCGGCGCTGAGGTCGTTGACGAGGTCGAGCACGTCGACGGCGTGAGCGAGGTCGAGGAACGTCGTCGGCTCGTCGAGCATCACCAGATCGGTCTCCTGGGCCAGGGTCAACGCGATCCACACGCGCTGACGCTGACCGCCCGACAGCGAGTCGACCGCACGGTCGGCCAACTCGGTGGTCGACGTCAGATCCAGTGCGTGCGCGACCGCCTTCTCGTCGTCGCGCGACCACTGCCGATACCAGGACTGATGCGGGTGGCGTCCGCGGGAGACGAGGTCGATGACCGTGAGACCCTGCGGCGCAACGGGATTCTGCGGCAACAACCCCAACGTCCTGGCGACGTCTTTGGACTTGCGGGAGGCTATGTCGGCGCCGTCGAGGATGACTGTCCCGGCGCGCGGGGTCAGCAGACGGCCCAGGGTGCGCAACAGCGTCGACTTCCCGCAGCCGTTCGGCCCGATGACGGTGGTGACCTGGCCGGTGGGGATGGTGACGTCGAGGTCGGTGATCACCGGGTCCGCGGCGTAGCCGACGGTCAGTCCCGACGCAGAGAGACGGTCGGCCGGTGCCGACGTGTCGTGCGTGTCGACGGTGTTCATGCGGACGCCTTTCGCGATACGGCGATCATCAGATAGATCAGGAACGGCCCGCCGACGCCCGCGGTCACGACACCGACGGGGATGCCGTCGGGCAGCCAGTGCCTGCACAGCAGATCGCCACCGACGACGAGGACCGCGCCGATCAGCCCGCTCACCACCGGCGGCGGGGTCGCCACGCGGGCGATGCGTAGCGCGATCTGCGGGGCGAGCAGGGCGACGAACGCGATCGGTCCGGCGGCCGAGACGCAGATCGCCGCCATCGCGACCGCGACGACGAGACCGAGGGCCGAGACGGCGTCGGCGCGGACGCCGAGCCCCTGGGCCATGTCCCGGCCCAGGCTCAGCGTCGACATCGCGCGGTTGACGAACCCCAACACGACCGCGGCGACGGCCAGCGTGATCGCCACCGGCACCACCGACGACCACGACGCGTCCGAGACCGACCCGACCAGCCAGCGCTGGGCCCGACCGACGTCGTTGATCGCCGCGCGGGTCAGCGCGTATCCCGTCAGGGCCTGGAACACCCAGGTCAGGGCGACTCCGATCAGCACTAGCCGGAACGCGTCGATCCCGCCCCGCCAGGCCAGCAGGTACATCAGACCGGCGGCCAGGGTGCCGCCGACGAGCGCGGCGGCCGGGATGCCGATGTCGGCGAACCACGATCCCCAGCTCGAGCCGAACGCGATGGCGGCGACCGCGGCGGTGCTGGCGCCCGCGGTGATGCCGAGGACGTCGGGCGTCGCCAGCGGGTTGCGGGCGATGGTCTGCGTGAGCGCGCCGGAGGCGCCGAATCCGATGCCGACGAGGACGGAGATCAGCGCGCGGGGCAGCGCGACGTCGAAGACGACGACGTTCTCCACCCGGGTGCCGCCGCCGAGCAGGATGCGGCCGACGTCGAGGGGGCTGAGCGGGTAGTCACCGGTGCCGACGCTCAACGCGAACAACACCAGCGCGACGACGGCGGTCACCAGACCGACCGCGACCACCCGCGGTCGCACGATGAACGACGCCGACCCCACCCGGAGCACGCTGCGCCGCAACGACGATCGCACCTCCTCGACCGGCGGTGCGGCCGAGGTGCGGTCGGCCGCGGTCGCGCTCACACCGCCACCAGACGTCGAGCCCGCACGAGCTTGATCAGGAACGGCGCCCCCAGCACGGCCAACACCACGCCCGCCTGGATCTCACCGGGACGCGCGATGACGCGGCCGATGACGTCGGAGAGGAGCAGCATGATGGCGCCGAGCAGCGCCGAGTACGGGACCACCCAGCGGTAGTCGGGGCCGACGATGAACCGCGCCAGGTGCGGGACGACGAGGCCGAGGAACACGATCGGGCCGCATGCCGCGGTGGCCGCGCCGGCCAGCAGGGTGATCGCGGCGATGCCGACGACGCGCACCACCGCGATCCGCGATCCGAGCGAGCGGCTCATGTCGTCGCCGAGGCTGAGCACGTTGAGGAAGAAGCCGCTGCCGAGAGCGAGCACCAGGCCGATCGCGATGAAGGGGGCCGCCGCGTAGAGGACGTCGGTGCCGCGCCCGGTCACCGACCCGACGTTCCAGAACCGCCACGCGTCCAGCGACGCGGTGTCGGTGAGGACGATCGCCGAGGTGATCGCCAGCAACATCGCCGACAGGCCGGTGCCCGCGAGGACCAAGGTGATCGGCGACGAGCCGCGGGTCATCGCGGCGGCACCGAACACCAGACCGGCGGCCACGACCGCCCCGAGCAGTCCGAAGCCCATGTACTCGATGGGGGTGCTGATGCCGAGCAGGTAGACGCCCGCGACCACCGCGCAGGCCGCGCCTGCGTTGACGCCGAGCAGTCCGGGGTCGGCCAGGGGGTTGCGGGTGTGCGCCTGCGTGAGGGCTCCGGCGGCGCCGATGGCCAGCCCGACGACCACGCCGAGTGCGGTCCGCGGGATGCGCAGGTCGCGCACGATGCCGACGACGTCACGGGCGGCGTCCTGTGGGGCGAACAACGCGTCCCACACCTCGCCGAGGCCCAGTGCGCGTGACCCGATCGCGATGGACGCGACCACGAGAGCGAGCAGTACGACCACGAGTGCGACGACACCGGTGGTGCGTCGGCGGGGGACCGCGGAGGACAATCGACTGCTCGCTTTCACACCCCGTTCGGGGTCTCGGCAAGGGTACCCTAAGTAACAATTTGGCGATCATTGGTAACCGATTTGCTCGATTCACCGATGCAATCGGTAGCCGTGCATTGCACTTGAGACGTAGCGGATTGGCCGTGACGTCGACAACGGGCGGCTGATTCGACCAACGACGGCTGATGGAGAAGGTGGGACACCCATGAAGATGAACGTGCACAACCTCAAGCGTGTGGCGGCTGCGACCCTGGCGACGGCCGCGGTCGGCACCGCCGGGATCATCGGCGCGGCCCCGGCCAACGCCGTGGCTCCGCCGGAGCTGCGCCTGACCGGTGTGGTCTATTGCGACAGGACCGAATTCGTGGGCACCCTGGTCCGCTCGATGACCGCAACCAACGTCGGCGGAGTGACGATGCGCAACACGACGTTGCAGGAGTTCAACGGCCAGCGTCGCTTCTCCGCCGCGCTCAAGCCGGGCGAGCGACTCAACATCACCACCAAGCAGCGCGGCTGCTTCCCGTCGTCGATCAGCGGTTACACGATCTCCGACATCCGCGAGAACGTCTTCGACAACATCGGCTACTACCGCAACTGACGCTCCTCAGCCCAGACACGAACGGCCCTGACACGAACGGCGGCGATCCCCGAGAGGGGGTCGCCGCTGTTGCTTTGCGTCGCACCTGCGCGGTCGGTCTCTGGAGCGATGTGACGACAATGACTCGGGTTTGTACAGCAGGACTCGCCCGCTGCTGAGTTGTGGTCGCCTGTCAGCTCTCCCCTGGACGGCGCAGTTTAAATCGTTGAGTGAGGTCGGACAAACCTGCTCATCGCCGGCGCCCGCTCGCCCTTACCTCGCGATACCGCTAGTTCTATACGCCGCGCCAACGATGCGCGGTGTCCTCCGCCAGGAGCGGCTAGGTGCAAAGATGTATCTCGTGACTGACACGATCTCGCTGAAACTGCTGCGCGCAACGGTGACTGGTGTGCTAGACAGTTATGACCACAGTATTGACTTTAATGTGAATGATGATTACGTCATAATTTACGGACCTAATGGGGTCGGAAAGACCAAGACTCTCGAGATAATTCACGCGTTGTGCAGAATTGACGGACGAGCCCTCTCCGGTCTGCCGTTCGAATATGCCGAGGTTTTGTGTTCTGAGGGATTTCGAATAGCCGCGGAGAATGGGCGCGGATCCGAAAAGGGCCTAGTGTTCCGGTTGTACAGAGACGCAGAGCTGTTACGCGCATGGGAGTACGAGGACTCTGAGGGAATCGACTGGTTAGTCGAAAACACCTCTTGGCGACCGCTCGACAACGGTCTGTGGGAAGATCGACGCGACGGAGAAATCGTTGCGTATGGCGACCTCGAGATGCAGTTCGGATCTGAGCTGAGCGGGACAGATGCCAGTCAGCTTCCTGAGGAAATGCAAGACTTTAAGGAACGTATTCCCGTCTATCTGATTGAGACCCAACGTCTCAGAACGGTGAGTTTCGCGAACCGAAGACTGCGCAAAAGCGTAAATCTAAGTCGGCTCCGCCGGGCCGCCGCAAATCCATCGCGAATCAACGCGCAAGCGGATGTAATGAGAACGCTTATTAATCAAGCGCAGACCGAGCACTCACGCATTACGCAGCAACTCGACAGAACGTTCCCTAATAGGGTCCTAGAGGCCTCCCCGGGGAAGCCGGAGCTTGTGGACGAGGTAATTCGCGAAAAGTACGATCGGCAGAATGAGTTCCGATCTAGACTCGGCCGGGTCGTTTCGGTACCACTAGAGAACGAGTTGTCGCTTCCGCAGAAGTCCCTTGTTGGCTGGCAGCTAAGACTGCTCGACCTGTATCTGAGTGATGCTGACCAAAAACTCGCCCCATTCGAAGGACTCCTCAGGCGTATTGAGCTTTTGGAGGAGATAATCAATCATCGATTGCTCCGGAAACGGGTGCAAGTCAACGCGGCGGATGGATTGGTCGTGCTAGATCAGACAAACGAAAGACTGATAGCGCTGGATGCGCTGTCGTCCGGAGAGCAGCATGAGACGATCCTCATGTTCGACCTGTTGTTCACAGTGCCAGAGGGTGCGCTCGTCCTCATCGACGAGCCGGAGATATCACTTCACGTCGGCTGGCAAGTAGCGTTTATGCCGGATATTCGGAGGATCGCATCTATTCGTGGTTTGCGGTTTATCGTGGCCACCCATTCTCCACAGATAATCAACGGCGAGTGGGATAAAGCTGTGCGTCTTGGTCCTCCGGAATCTGAATTCTAATGCTAGAGTACCTGAATTCGAACACCCTTTTCAATACCATTGCTATGCTTCGCCCCGAGAGGCGTGGCTCATTTATCGTTGTTGAAGGCAGTGACGACCAATATGTTTTCAGACAACACGCCGATGAAACTGTGACCATTCTAGCGGGTCTCGGGGGCAAGTCTGACCTTCTGGTTGCCTCTTCCAAGGTCGATGAGCATGCGATTTCAAGTGTGTACTTTTTCGTTGATCGTGACTACGACAATTATTTGTCAACGACAATTCCATACGGACGTACAGTCGTAGCTTCGGATGGTCACGATTTAGTTATGGATCTTGTCTTGTCGGATCAAACCATTGTTCGTAAGGTAATCGAATCGCATGCTAGAGGGCAGGTAGCTGAGGGCGGTGCCGGTATAGTTGCCAGCGTTATAATTGAGAAAGCGCTAGCGTTGGCGTTCTCGGTGGGTGTCCTTAGATTAATCAGCGTAGAAAATAACTGGGGACTGAATCTGAGGAACTACCCGTTTGGCAAACTCTCGTCCGATACTCCCGACGATTCCGAGCTAGTTCAGCTTGCATTAAACTGGTCCGCCCCGTCTGGGCTCGAAGGTACTATACGCAGCGAGCACGGAAGGTTTGTCGAGACTTATAAGGACCAGAAATTATCGCTTGTAGGTGATCACGACTTCTTCGCCGCAGCGGCTCAAGTGATGCGAGGTTTCGGATGTAAGAGCGTCAGCGGAGAAAATTTGACGGCGAGCTTTCTTGCTGCCTTTTCTTGCAATACTTTCACTCGATCTGAATGGTTCGACACGCTGGCGTCCCTTTCAAGTACCGATTCGGGTGCTACATGCTTCGGATGCCCATGCGAGGCGGCTTGAATGGGCAATAAATCGGTTTCGCTGAAGTTTTCAACCTAGGGAGCAACAGTCACGAACGCGGGTGGATCCCGTTCGCGACAGTCGAGACATCCTGGAAGGGGCTAGTTCAGGCCTTGGTGACCTTGTCGGGTTCGGCGGCGGCGAGCATGGCGTCGCGTTCGACGACCTTGACGCGTTCGCGGCCCTCGGCCTCGCCGAGTGCGCGTTCGTGTTCGTCGAGTCGGTACCAGCCGTCCCAGGTGGTGAACGGGATGTTGCGTGATTCGAGTAGTTCGATGACCGCGGATTCCTCGGGCGTGGCGGGGGCGTTGAGGTTGTCGGCTTTCATGTCGTCGAGGATGCATTCGACGGTCTCGTTCGCGTCGCCCTTGGTGTGCCCGATCAGGCCGATGGGGCCGCGTTTGACCCAGCCGGTCGTGTAGAGCCCGACGAGGTGTTCACCGTTGTCGAAGATGCGTCCGGCCTCGTTGGGGATGACGCCGGCCTGCTCGTCGAACGGGATCTGCGGGAGGTTGTCCGAGAGGTACCCGACGGCGCGGTAGACCGCGCCGAGATTCCAGTCGGTCATCTTGCCGGTCGGCTTGACGTTGCCGGTCCCGTCGAGCTGGGTGCGCTCGGTACGCAAGCCGACGACCGCGCCGTCGGCGCCCAAAATCTCCACCGGGGATTCGAAGAAGTGCAGGAACAGCTTGTGCGGGCGGTCGCCGGGCTCGCGAATGGCGTAGTTCTCGATGATCGTGGCGACCTGGTCAGTGATCTTCGACCCACGCCGCGCGACCGCGGAGCCCTCGTCGTAGTCGATGTCCTCGGGGTCGACGATGACCTCGATGGTCGGGGAGTGGTCGAGTTCTTTGAGTTCGAGCGGGGTGAACTTGGCCTGGGCGGGTCCGCGGCGTCCGAAGACGTGGACCTCGACGGCCTTGTTGTTACGCAACCCGTCGTAGACGTTCGGCGGGATCTCGGTGGGCAGGAGTTCCTCGCCGGTCTTGGCCAACACGCGCGCGACATCCAATGCGACGTTGCCGACACCGATGACCGCGACCTTTTCGGCCTCGAGCGGCCAGGTGCGGGGGAAATCGGGGTGACCGTCGTACCAGGCGACGAACTGCGCGGCACCGTACGAGCCGTCGAGGTCGATGCCGGGGATGTCCATCACCCGGTCATCAGTCGCACCGGTCGAGAAGATCACCGCGTCGTACAGCGTGCGGAAGTCATCCAGGGTGATGTCGGTGCCGTAGTCGACGTTGCCCAACAGGCGGACCTGCGGCTTGTCGAGGACCTTGTGCAGGGCGGTGATGATGCCCTTGATCCGCGGATGATCCGGGGCGACGCCGTACCGGATCAGCCCGAACGGTGCGGGCATCCGCTCGTAGAGATCGATGCTCACCCCGCGCTCCTTGGCGGTGTCCGACTTCATCAGCGCGTCCGCGGCATAGATACCGGCGGGGCCGGCACCGACGATGGCGACTCGCAGCGGGCGGTTCTCAGCGCTCATGTGCTCAGACTTACTTTCTGATCGGGACGGGTGACTGCTCGCGCAGGCCTCCTACCACGGTAGGCGTCGGGATGCACCCTATGCCAACCGCGGGTGAGTGGATTTGCCCACGTCGGGGCGAGGGCGCTCAGCTCGCGAGCTGCGGCACCAGCTTGTCGAGCACCCACGGGATCGTCAGGACCGTCGGCACCGACATCGCGCTGCCGGTCTCGGCGTCGACGTAGACCACGTCGCCGCGCTTGACGACGTCGAGGTTGGCGAACGCCGGATTGGCCTTCAGCTTCTCGGTCGAGCCCGCGTAGTCGGTCACCACGAGCTTGTCGAGACCACTCAGCAGGTTGAGGTTCTCATCGGAGATCGACCCGTAGAAGCCGTTGGTGATCGTGTTGTCCAACGAGGCCGGGAACGTCATCCCGAGGTTGGTCAGGATCTGGCCGCGACCGTCGCCGGGGCTGTAGATGTCGACGCCGCCGCCGGTCGATCCGATCACGACCGCGCTGGTGCGGCCGGCCAGCTGCGGGTTGGCCGCCTTCGCGTCGGCGAACTTCTGCTGCGTGGCGGCGACGAGCTTCTGGGTCTCCTCCGGCTTGCCGACGGCCTTGCCGATCTCGGTGGTCGACGCGGTCCAGGGGACCTGCCAGTCCTCGTACTGCGCCGGACGGACGACGGTGTCGGTGACCTTCGCGAGGTTGTCGTAGACGTTCTGCGTGACCGCGTTGTTGACCGCGACGATCAGCTGCGGGTTCGTGGCGATCGCCTTGGTCACCGCACTCGCGAGGTCCTGCGAGGCGCCGGCGAGGATCACCGGGCGGTTCTCGCCGAGGAGGTCTTTGTTCCACGGCGTGACGACGGTCTTCTCTGTCGGGTCCGAGAACGGCACCATCGTGGTGGGCGTGATGCCCAGCGCCAGCAGGGTGTCGGCGTCGCCCGGGCCCAGCGTTGCGACGCGGGAGGCCGCGGTGTCGATCGTCGTCGTGCCGTAGCGGTGGTCGATTGTCACCGGCAGGGCGCCGGGTTCTGCCGAGGCCGAGCTCCCGGTCTCGGCGTCCTCTGCGGGGGCCGAGCACGCGGCCGACACCCCCATCACGAGGCTCGCCGCGAGGGCGGTGACGGCAACGCTCAGACGACGATGCATCGGTACTCCTTCGATCCCGGTACGGCTAAGGCAAGGCTGCACTCACTTTCTACACTGACACCGTCGCGCGGATCGGGGCAAATCGGACGTGGCGCCGCGCTCGATAGAATCGCGCCCATGGCAACGACCGACTCCTCTGTGAACCCGTCCGGACCGGATGCACCGGACGACCCGGGGTGGAAGGCGGCCTGGCCGTTTCTGGTCGCGGTCGTCATCGTGATCCTGGCCCTGGGCGCGATCGGCCTGTTCCACGTCCTGCGACCCGCGTCCGAGCGGCTCACCGACACCGCCAAGATCACCCACGCGATCAACGACTACTACACGGCGAAGAACTCGATCACCTACGACAAGTTCCGTGACGCGAGCTGCGAGACCGATCAGAAGGCCTCGACCTTCCCGTCGGCCGCGACCTTCCGCGACGCCGCGCAGCGTTCGCGCGACGAGCACGGCAACATCGTCGTCACCGACATCACCGAGACCGCGGTCAACGGTTCGTCTGCGACGGCGAACATGCACTGGAACTACAACAAGAACCCGTCGAACCAGATCCTGCCGTTGGCGCTGGTGAAGCAGGGTGACGACTGGAAGATCTGCGGACCGAAGGGTCCGTGAGAATCTGATGTGCGGGGCACGCGGGGTCTGTGCCACTCTTTTGGGGTGAGTTACGCAGGCGATCTGTCACCCCAGCAGGCGTGGGACATCCTCGCCGAGGACCCGAACGCGGTTCTCGTCGACGTCCGCACCCGTGCCGAATGGTCCTACGTCGGAGTTCCCGAGCTGTCCGAGCTCGGCAAGGAAGTGGTCCTCATCGAGTGGGTCAGCTTCCCCGACGGTCAACGCAACCAGTACTTCGTCGAGCAGTTGCGCGACGCGGGCGTCACCGACGACAACCAGGTGCTGTTCCTGTGTCGGTCCGGTCAGCGTTCGGTCGGTGCGGCACAGACCGCCACCGCTGACGGTGTCGCGAAGGCCTACAACATCAGCGAGGGTTTCGAGGGCGCCACCGACGCGAACGGACACCGCGGCGTCGTCGGTTGGAAGGCGCAGGGACTGCCCTGGCGTCAGTCGTGACCGCGAGGTCATGGTGATCCCGCAGGGTCGTGACCTCCCACCCGGCGTCTCCCCGGAGACGATCGGGGTTCGTGGGGGTCTCGTGCGATCGGGATTCGACGAGACGTCCGAGGCGATGTTCCTCAACTCGGGGTACGTGTACTCCTCGGCCGCCGCGGCCGAGCGGGCGTTCACCGGCGAGGACCAGCGCTTCGTCTACAGCCGGTACGGCAATCCGACGGTCGCGATGTTCCAGGAACGTCTGCGTCTGCTCGACGGCGCCGAGGCCTGCTTCGCCACCGCGAGTGGCATGGCCGCGGTGTTCGTGTCGTTGGGCGCGCTGCTGAAGGCCGGCGACCGGTTGGTCACCGCCCGCAGCCTGTTCGGTTCGTGCTTCGTGGTGTGCAACGAGATCCTGCCGCGCTGGGGTGTCGAGACCGTCTTCGTCGACGGTGAGGACCTCGCGCAGTGGGAGGAGGCACTGTCGGTGCCGACCACGGCGGTGTTCTTCGAGACGCCGTCGAACCCGATGCAGTCGCTCGTCGACGTCGCGAAGGTGTCGGAACTGGCGCACGCGGCCGGCGCACAGGTGGTGTTGGACAACGTCTTCGCGACGCCGCTGCTGCAGCGTGGCTTCGAACTCGGCGCCGACGTGGTCGTCTACTCGGGCACCAAGCACATCGACGGCCAGGGTCGGGTGATGGGCGGCGCGGTGCTCGGTTCCAAGGAGTACATCGACGGCCCGGTGCAGACCCTGATGCGCCACACCGGGCCGGCCATGAGCCCGTTCAACGCGTGGACGCTGCTCAAGGGCCTCGAGACGCTGCGCCTGCGGGTCGATGCTTCGACCGCCTCGGCGCTGCGGATCGCGCAGTTCCTCGAGGACGACCCGCGGGTCAAATGGGTCAAATACCCGTTCCTGCAGTCGCATCCGCAGTACGAACTGGCGACATCGCAGATGACCGGCGGCGGCACCGTGGTCACGTTCGAACTCAACGACCGCGACGACGTCACCGGCAAGCTGCGCGCCTTCGAGGTGCTCGACAAGCTCGCGATCGTCGACATCTCCAACAACCTGGGTGATTCGAAGTCGCTGATCACCCACCCCGCGACCACCACCCACCGGGCGATGGGGCCCGACGGGCGCGCCGCGATCGGACTCTCGGACAGCGTCGTCCGACTCTCGGTGGGCCTGGAGGGCGTCGAGGATCTCGTCGGCGACCTGAGCCAGGCCCTGTAGCCAGGAGGACGCGGCGATGCAGTCGGTGATCGATTGGCTGATCGGCGTCATCGAGACGACTCCGCCGTGGGTGGTGTACCTGTTGGTGTGGACGTTGGTCTACACCGAGTCGGCCGCGCTGCTCGGGCTGATCCTGCCCGGCGAGACCGCCCTGCTGACCGGTGGTGTCGCGGCCGCGATCGGATCGACCAACATCGGCTGGCTCATCGCGGGTGCGTGTGTCGCAGCGATCGCCGGGGACGCAACGGGTTTCACGCTCGGTCGACACTTCGGGCCGCGAGTGGTCAACTCCCGCTTCGGCCGGAGGATCGGTGCGCAACGGTGGGACAAGGTCTCGCGGGCGGTCAAGCACCGGGGTATCCCGGCGGTCATCGCGGCACGGTGGATCGGGTACGTCCGCACCCTGACTCCGTTCGTGGCGGGGATGTCGCGGATGCCGGTGAAGCTCTATCTCACGGCCAACGTGATCGGTGGGCTGGTCTGGGTCATCGCGGTCGGGATGCTCGGATACCTGGTCGGCGCCGCGGTCGGTGCGCGGCTGCTGCTCTACGGCGGCCTGATCGTCGGCGTGCTGGTGCTGGCATACTTCGCGCTCGCATGGTGGCGCGAGCGTCGTCGGCAGGGAGCTGTCCCGGTCGACGAGACCGTCTGACCGCCAGTAAACCCGCCAGTTGGGCACGTAACTCCGCCAGTTGGGCACCTTCACTCGACTGGGCGTTTGCGGACCGATTGGTGGACTCAACTGCCCAACCAAACGATTTACGTGCCCAACTGATGGACTTACGTGCCTAACTGGGGTGAGGGGGTCAGGTGAGCAGGTCCGGGCAGCCCAGGGCCCGCAGCACCGTGGCGAACTTCGCCGACGTCTCGGCCAACTCCTCCGCCGGATCCGACTGCTCGACGATGCCGCCGCCGGACCAGGCGCGGATCGTGCGCCGGTCCTCGAACACCTCGGCGCATCGGATGCTGACCATCCACTCGCCGTCACCGTCGGTGTCGCACCATCCGACCGCACCCGCGTAGAAGCCGCGCGGCTCCTCGGTCTCGAGGATCATCGTGCGCGCGGCCACGGTGGGGGTGCCGCAGATCGCCGGGGTGGGGTGCAGCTGCATCGCCAGATCGAGCGACGTCGCGTCCGGATCACGCAGCACCCCCTCGATCGGCGTCGCGAGATGCCACATCTCGCCGGTGCTCAGCAGGATCGGCTCCTCGGGCACCGACAACGTCGTGCACAGCGGGGCCAGCACCGACGTCAGGTAGGCGACCACGATCTGGTGTTCGTAGTGGTCCTTGGCCGACGCGAGCAGTGCCGCCGCCCGCGCCGCGTCGACGTCGGGATCGTTCGAGCGGGGGGCCGACCCGGCGTACGGCCGGCACGTCACACGGTCACCGGTCTTGCGTACCAACGACTCCGGGCTCGCGCCCACCAGGGTGTGGCCGACGAAGCCGGTCCCGGCCGGCGTCAGGTCGACCCGAAATCCGTTGTGCTCGTGGTTGCCTGCGGCCAGTGCGGCGACCACCGCGTCGATGTCGACGTCGGTGCCCGCGAGCATCTCGATCGACCGTGCGAGCACCACCTTGTCGGCCTCGCCGGCGGTGATGCGGTCGATGACGGCCGCGACCCGCGCGCGGTGGACCTCGGGAGTGGGAACCGAGGCGGTCAGCGTCACCGGCACCGACAGCGGCTCGGCGCCGGACTCGGACGGGCCGCCGTGCTCGAGCGCGCCGACGGCAACGAGCGCGTCGGGGGCGGCCGCGTCGAACGACAACGCGCCGACCACCGCGATCCGACGACCCGTCGCCCGTCCCGCGGCGATGGCGTCGACGGCATCCGACGCCGAGGAGAACTGCGCCACGGGCACACCCGCGCGGACCGATCCGTGCGGTCGGGACAGGTGGAAGGACACACCGGCAACGCTACCCGGGGGCTTTGCGATCACCGTGACCGCAATTCCGCCCACGATGGCGCGCCGCGTCGAGACGGTGAGTGTGGCGCACGCCACACCTCGATTGACACCGTGACCGGTCGGCGAGCATTCTTCTGCCAGGTCATGAGTATCAGCGCACAGCCCCGGCTTGCTGATCGGCAACCCTCCAACCGCGGTGGGGTGCTCCGGGTGACGACCAGGCACACGTACGAGATCGACGTGTGCAAGCGCGGACTCCTTGCGAGTCCCACACGACTCGAGAGGACTGCCACTTCCATGACAGCTGTAGCCCCCACTCCCATCACGTTCCCGCGTGCGGACACCGTCTTCGAACCCGTGCGGGTGCGGCGGACCGCGCCGGCCGGGCCCGGCCCGATCGCCGACCTGGTGGGCGCCGACATCACCACCGCGCTCGACGGCAGTGGACGTTCGGTCCGCTACGTCAATCTCGACTACGCGGCCAGCGCGCCGGCGTTGTCGGCCGTCGCGGCCGAGATCGCGGAAGCGCTGCCGCAGTACGCCAGCGTTCATCGCGGCGCCGGGTACCTGTCGCAGCTGACCACCGATCGGTACGAGAAGGCGCGTGTCTCGGTGCGCAGGTTCATCAGGGCCCGCGCCGACGACCACGTGATCTTCACCCGCAACACCACCGACGCGATCAACCTGCTCGCCGGAGCCACCCCCGGCGACACCGTCGTCCTCGACATCGAACACCACGCGAACCTGTTGCCGTGGAAGCGTTCTGGGGCTCGCGTGGTCGCTTGCCGTCCGACGTTGGCCGAGACGATCACCGCCCTGTCGGAGGAACTGCAGCGTTCGCCCGCGGCTCTGCTGGCCGTGACCGGCGCCTCCAACGTCACCGGCGAGGTGCTTCCGCTGACCACCCTCGCCGACATCGCGCACAGCGCAGGCGCACGCATCCTGGTCGACGCCGCGCAGCTGGCCCCGCACCGCGCGCTGAACATGGTCAGCCACGGCATCGACTACCTCGTCTTCTCCGGACACAAGCTCTACGCGCCGTTCGGCTGCGGCGTCCTGGCCGGACGCGGCGACTGGCTCGACGCGGCCGCGCCCTACCTCGCGGGCGGGGGAGCCACCCTCGACGTCCGCGGGTCGGACGCAGCGAGCGACGACGGTTCCGACACCGGCGTGCAGTGGGCCACCGGACCGGCACGCCACGAGGCCGGCACCCCCAACGTGCTCGGCGCGGTCGCGATCGCCGCGGCGTGCGAGGCGGTCACCGAGCTCGGCCACGAGCGCATCGGTCTGCACGAACACGCCCTGCGGTGCCGTCTCGACGCCGGTCTCGACTCCATCTCCGGGGTCGAGCCGCTCTCGATCTGGTCCGACACCTCCGATCGCGTGGGCATCGCCGCGTTCACCGTCACCGGGCGCACCCCACGCGCGGTGGCCGAGTTCCTCAACGACTCGCACGGCATCGGCGTCCGCGATGGACGGTTCTGCGCCCATCCGTTGTTGAACCATCTGGGTCACCCCGAGGGGGCGGTCCGCGTCAGCTTCGGCCTCGGAACCGGCGCCGACGACATCGACCGACTCCTCTACGCCCTGCGGGAACTCACCGCGACAGCATCGGAAGGCTCCAGATGACCATCACCGCCCGGCTCCGCCCCGAACTCACCGTCGCGATCGACGGCGAAGACCATCCGATCGCGTGGAGCGGGCCTCGTCCGGCCGACGCCCACCCCGCCCGCGTCGTGCGTATCCGTCGTTCGACGCTGAGCGAGTCGATCCGTGAGCGGGCCCGCCTGCGTGCCGATGCCGTCGACGACCCGGCCGATCTCGTGGTCGCTCTCGAAGTCGAGGCGCTCATCGCGCCCGAGGCGTCCACCGCCCGCGCAGAATTGCTGCGTCGCGGGGAGACCCTGACGTCGGACACCCTGCGCTACGTCGGTACGCCCAACGGTCTGCGCACGCTGATCGAGGACCTCTACGTCGCGGAGGTCGCCGACGCCGTGATCATCACGCCGATCGACGGCCTGGCCACCGCGGTGCTCGTGGCTGACGAGGTGTTGCCGCGGCTGCGGGAGTCCTCCGCCCGTCGCGCCGCCTGACCGACCTCAGTCCAGAGATCAGTTGTCGCCCGACGACCACCGTCGGTCGACCTCGGCGCGGCCGGTGTCGGTGAGCGCGCCGAACAGGCGGAACCGTGCCATGCCCCCGTCGGGATAGATGTCCACCCGGGCCTCGGTCATCGGGCCGACACCGTCGATGACGAAGCGATGACGTGTGTCGGGTTGCAGCACAGTGTGTTCGAGCACGTCGAACCACTCGCCGTCACCGTTGCGACCCTGTACGCGGGCCGCGCCCGGCGCGTTGCCGAGGAAGTAGCTGGTGTCGAGTTCGACGAGGCCGGGTACGCCCTCGTCGGCCAGGCGCACCTGGACCCAGTCGTTGCCGTCGTCGCGACGCCGGGAGGTCTCCCATCCCTCGCCCATCGACCGGGCGCGACCGGGCATCAACAGATTGTTCGGTGAGCCGTAGAACATGTTGGAGCAGTCGGTGATCATCCCGCCGTTCTCGAGTGCGGCCAGGTCGAAGCTGCCGTGCCCCAGCAGGGCCGGTTCGGGGACGCCACGTCCGTGCACGCGGAGTCGGGCGACACCGCCGTCGGGATAGATCGACAACCGGACGTGGGTGAACAGGTCCTTCGACTCGACCGCGAACGGATTCGGCCGGTCGCCGCCGACCTCGCTGCGCTCGACGATGGTCTGCCACTGCGCCGTCTGCGCCACCTCGTCGGCGCTGGGATGCCCGGCGACGGTCGCGGCTTCGACCGAGACCGACGGCGGGTAGTTGCCGACGAACCACGAGGTGTCCACGACGACGCCGTGGATGATCCCCGGGACCCCCAGCCGCACGATGGCCTGGTCCCCCCCGGTCGGGGCACCCGGGGCGCTGCCGGCGGGCGGGCGCCGACGTCGCGTCTCCCACCCGTCGTAGATCTGGCCGCGGTGCCCGAACGTGGACGGGCGGTACTCGGCAGGCGCCGGGGTGATGAGGTTCTCCACCTCGGCGAACAGGTCGTCGTTGGTCCAGACCGCGGCCCCGCCGAGGCTGCGCAGCGCGAGATCGGGCATCGCGGTGAAGTCCGGTCGCGCGGGCGGGGTGGGCGAGGTGGCGGCAGAGGTGGTCACGACGCACAAGGTTACTGAGGCCGCGTCGCGTCACCGGGACGGCACGTGCCCGCGCGGCGGGAATGTCGTGTTTGCACTCGCCCCGACGCCGAGGGCATACTTGCACGGTTCAAGTAGTTGTAACCGGAAACTCATTCGAGGTGAGAATCAATGTCGCGTCTCGCGCATGTCGACGAACTCATCGCGGTGCTCTCGCGGTACGGGCGGATCAAAGAGCGGCTCGCCGTCACCAAGCTCAAGACCCCGGAAGGGATCGTCGAGACCGCGGCCTATCAGTGTATGTTCCGGCTCGCGATCGCACCCCTGCGTTCGGGTGAGTTGGCCGAGCAGATCTTCGCCGACCCCTCCACCGTCAGCAGGCACATCGCCCACCTCGTCGACCTCGGCTACGTCCGACGCGAAGCCGATCCCCGCGACGGCCGCGCGACGATCCTCGTCCTCACCGACACGGGGAAACGTCAGGTCGAGGCCGTGCGCAAGCACCGGTTGCACGCGCTCGAGGCGATGCTCGACGAGTTCTCCGACGACGAGATCGACAACCTCACTTCTCTGATGGCCCGTTTCGTCGACGCCGCCGAGGTGCTCGCCAACCGGGTCGACGACACCGTCACACCAGATCAACCACGACACGAAGAGGCAACACGATGAGCAGCGACGCAGCAGTGTCGAGAGGGGCCGCGACCGCGGTCGCGTCGGACAAGGATCCGGGCGGCCTGACCCATCGTCAGATCCTGACGATCATGGGCGGGTTGATGATCGGCATGTTCCTGGCCGCACTCGACCAGACGATCGTCTCCACCGCCATCCGCACGATCGCCGACGATCTGCACGGCTATTCGCTGCAGGCGTGGGTCACCACGGCGTACCTCATCACCTCGACGATCGTCACGCCGCTCTACGGCAAGCTCTCCGACATGTACGGCCGCAAGCCGTTCTTCATGACGGCGATCACGCTGTTCATCATCGGCTCGCTGCTGTGTTCCACGGCGACGTCGATGTACGAACTGGCCGGGTACCGCGCCCTGCAGGGTCTCGGCGCGGGTGGCTTGTTCTCGTTGGCGCTCACCATCATCGGCGACATCGTGCCGCCCCGTGAGCGTGCGAAGTACCAGGGCTACTTCCTCGCCGTGTTCGGTACCTCCAGCGTGCTCGGCCCGGTGCTCGGCGGCCTGTTCGCCGGCCAGAGCAGCATCCTGTTCATCACCGGCTGGCGCTGGGTGTTCCTCGTCAACGTGCCGATCGGTCTCATCGCGCTCGTCGTGGTGTTCAAGGTTCTCGACTACAACCAGATCAAGGGCGAACGACGTCGGTTGGACTGGTGGGGCGCACTGGCTCTCGCGCTGGGCGTGGTGCCGCTGCTGATTGCCGCGGAGCAGGGCCGCGAGTGGGGCTGGGGCGACTACAAGACCATCGTCTGCTACATCGTCGGCGTACTCGGCATCGCCGCGTTCATCTCGGTGGAGAAGGCCATGGGCGAGGCCGCGATCATCCCACTGCGGGTGTTCAAGAACCGCATCTTCAGCCAGGGCATCGTCATCTCGGTGGTCATCGGTGCGGTCATGTTCGGCGCCATCTCGATTCTGCCGCAGTACTTCCAGGTGATCCGCGGGTCGAGCCCCACGGTCGCCGGTCTGCAGTTGCTGCCGATGGTGGTCGGCCTGATGAGCGCTTCCATCCTCTCCGGTCAGACGATCTCCCGCACCGGTCGCTACAAGATCTTCCCGATGATCGGCGTCGTGCTGATCACGGTGGTGACGTTCCTGATGCACTACGTGAGCGTCGGGACGCCACTGTGGCTGGTCATGGTGATGGCGTTCTTCCTCGGCTTCGGCCTCGGTAACCTGATGCAGCCGCTGACGCTGGCGATGCAGAATGTGTTGCCCGCGAAGGACATGGGCATCTCGACGTCGTCGGCGACGTTCTTCCGCCAGATCGGTGGCACGTTGGGTGTGGCCGTGTTCTTCTCGGTCCTGTTCTCGGCCATGGGTCCGAACATCGCCGACCAGATCGAGAAAGCTGCGCCTACAGCGGAATTCAAACAGGGTGTGGCCGAGGCCGCTCGCAGCGGCGACGCCACGGTAGCCCAGTTCGGGCAGGGACTCGCCTCGGGCAACCCGGGGGCATCGAGCTCGGTGCTCAACGACACCTCCTTCATCCCCAAGTTGCCGTCCGCGGTCGCCGAGCCCCTGAAGGTCGGGTTCGCCGACTCGATGGACCTGGTGTTCCTGTCGGTCTCGATCATGTCGATCATCGCGCTGGTCGCGGTGTTCACCTGGAAAGAGGTGCCGTTGCGTGGCAGCTCCGGATCGCAGGCCGCGGCGCAGGACCTCGCCGACGAGAAGGCTCTGAACGACACGAACTCCGGCGGCAGCGTGGTGGCGGGGGACGTGTCCGTGGCCGACTCGATCGCCGAGGCCACCCCGGCTCCCGACCACGGCCGACACGAGGTGGACACCGGTGGACCGGGCCGCCACGAGGTGGGTCGCGCACCCGGCGCCGACAACGTGCCGCCCCTGGGCGGCTCCGAGGAGAACCCGGGCCGACACGAGGCCTGACCTCCGCACCCACGAACGACTCGACCCCGACAGCAGCCGCTGTCGGGGTCGAGTCGTGTGCGGGGGAGGTGTCAGCCGCGAGCGGGCTGGGAGACCTCTTCGGGGTGCTCCTTGAGGCGCGCGATGGCCTCCTCGGCGACCTTCTCGGCCTCGGCCTTCCCGGTCCAGCCGCCTGCGGTGACGTCCTTGCCGGGCTCGAGGTCCTTGTAGTGCTCGAAGAAGTGGGCGATCGCGTCGAGTTCGAACTTCGAGACGTCGCCGATGTCCTGGATGTGGTCCCAGCGGACGTCCTTCGCGGGCACGCACAGCAGCTTGTCGTCGCCGCCGGCCTCGTCGGTCATCCGGAACATGCCGACGATGCGTCCGCGGACGATGACGCCGGGGAACACCGACTCGGGCAGCAGCACCATCGCGTCCAGCGGGTCGCCGTCCTCACCGAGGGTGTTGTCGATGAATCCGTAGTCGGCGGGGTAGCCGAACGCGGTGTAGAGGTAGCGATCCAGATAGACCTTGCCGGTCTCGTGATCGACCTCGTACTTGTTGCGCTGGCCCTTAGGGATCTCGATGGTGACGTCGAACTCCACGACTGCGTCCTCCTAGCTGGTGGGGAAGCGGCCGATCGCTCGGCCACCAGGTTCTCGAAACGAGTCAACGATACTGTTGGTTGACGGTGCGCCGACCGCGGGCGGTGCGATACGAGACACGAGTGAAGTTCGAGGGGGAGCCGCGTGAACGCACGACGGGTCAGGCGCGTGAGCGTGTGGTGGACCGTTGTCCCCGTGTTGGCGATCGTGGTGGTCGCCGCCGTGCTCGTCGTGGTGGCCCTGGCCGTCGACACCAGCGGTTCCTCGTCCGCGTCGAACGCGCCGGTCCGGCCCCCGCTGGTCTCAGCCGATCCCGCAGTCCGCGCGGTCGCCGCGAACGCACCCGAGCCCACGGCGGCCGGGATCACCGCGCAGATCGCCGCGGCGGCACGCAACCCGGCGCTCGGTGAGCTGACCGGCGAGATCTCCGACGCGATCACCGGTCAGACCCTCTGGTCGCGTTCCCCCGACCGCGCCATGGTCCCGGCGTCGACCACCAAGGTCCTCACCGGTGCCGCGGCCCTGCTGACGCTGCCGCTGGACAAGCGGATCACCACGAACGTGGTCGCCGGCCAGAACGGTCAGGTCGTGCTCGTCGGAGCCGGCGACCCCACGCTGTCGTCGCAGCCGTCGGGCACCGATACCTTCTTCACTGACGCCGCGCGCATCTCCGACCTCGCCGACCAGATCAAACGCAGCGGTACCCCCATCACCTCGGTGGCCGTGGACACCTCGCTCTACAGCGGGCCCTCGCTCGCGCCGAGCTGGGAGGTCGCCGACATCGCAGGCGGCAGCATCGCCCCGATCCAGTCGGTGATGACCGACTCCGGCCGCATCAACCCCTCCGAGCTGTACTCGCCGCGCACCCCGACCCCGGCGATGGCCGCGGCGACCGCACTCGCCGTCGATCTCGGGGTGCCTGCCGACACGGTCACCACCGCCACCGCCACCCCCAACGCGCGCGTCCTCGCCTCGGTGCGATCGGCGCCGCTCGAGACGCGCCTGCGCGACATGCTCGGCGACAGCGACGACGTGCTGGCCGAGACGATGGCCATCGAGGTCGCGCAGGCGACCGGCGGACAGTCCAGCCTCGACGGCGGCGTCGCCGCGGTCACCTCGGTGCTGGCCTCGGCCGGCGCGAGCATGAACGGCGTCGCACTGAAGGACACCAACGGACTCTCGGTCGACGACCGCATCCCGGCGTCGACACTCGACGGCATCCTGCGGGCCGCCGCGGGCGCGGGTGACGCCAAGCTACGGCCGCTGTTGGAGATGCTGCCCATCTCCGGTGCGACGGGCACCCTGGCCGACCGGTTCGCCACCACGGGCTCCGGCGGGGTGTCGGGGGCCGGCTGGATCCGAGCCAAGACCGGAACGCTCACCGGCGTCAACACTCTCGCCGGGATCGTGCAGACGAAGGAGAACCGCGTGCTCACGTTCGCGATGATGTCGAACGGCACCGACCCGAACGCCGCCCGCCCGGCGCTCGACGCGCTGGTGACCGCGCTGCGCGGCTGCGGATGCCGATGAGCACCGACGACCCGACACCTCCGGGCGCCCGGATCGACTGGTCCCTCGCGGCCTCGGTGGGCCGCCGCGTCGCCCGCCCGGGCCCCATCACCACGACGTACACCCTCGACGCCGCGCGGGCCGAGCTGGCGGCCTCGGCCGCCGCGGCCGAGGCCCCGGTGCGCGCCGTGACCGGTCTGGCC
Source organism: Williamsia maris (assembly GCF_024171815.1). Classification (GTDB taxonomy): domain Bacteria; phylum Actinomycetota; class Actinomycetes; order Mycobacteriales; family Mycobacteriaceae; genus Williamsia_A; species Williamsia_A maris. The sequence goes on from NZ_JAMTCJ010000002.1 coordinate 1,203,367, forward strand.
GACGGACTGCCCGTCCCCGCGGCCACCGTCCTCGACCGCGGCGAGTGGATCGGCGCTGCGGCGCAGTCGATGTCGGCCATGCTCGGCGGCGGCGACCCGACGACCAAGCCCGGCATCGCGGGCCGGATCAGCGGCGTGCAGGCGGGCGGTCTGCTCGCGTTCATGTCCGGCGCGATCCTCGGCCAGTACGACCCGTTCACCCCGGACCCGCACACCGGCGCCGACGGGGTGCTGATGCTGGTGACGCCCAACATCATCGCGGTCGAGCGCTCGTTGAAGGTGGTGCCGTCGGACTTCCGGCTGTGGGTGTGCCTGCACGAGGTCACCCACCGCGTCCAGTTCTCCGCCAACCCGTGGCTGCGCGGCTACATGCTCGACAACATCGCGCAGCTCAGCGAGGACACCGGGGAGTCGGGAGCCGAACTCGTGAACCGGATCTCGTCGGCGCTGCGGTCGGGCAAGCCCCGTGAGAAGGGCGTCATGGGCGCCATGCAGCTGCTGCAGACGCCCGAGCAGTACGAGGCGTTTTCGCGACTGATGATGCTCGGCACCCTGCTCGAGGGTCACGCCGATCACGTGATGGATGCGGTCGGACCCGAGCAGGTCCCGACCGTCGAGACGATCCGGGCGGCGTTCGACGCCCGGCGCACCCGTCCGCAGAACCCGGTGCAGCGCATCATCCGGTCGTTGATCGGGATGGACGCCAAACTAGCGCAGTACATCCGGGGCAAGGCGTTCACCGACGAGGTGGTCGCGACCGTGGGCATGACCCGGTTCAACGCCATCTGGTCCGGGCCCGACACCATGCCGCGCCCCGAGGAGATCGACGAGCCGCGTCGATGGATCGACCGCGTCCTGTAGACATGGCCGACCCGGGACGTGTCGGCGATCGAACCGCCGAGATCGCCCGTGCGGTGCGAGTATTCGCCGATGACCACCTCGGCGGTCCGGAGGTGTGCGTCGGTCTCTCCGGTGGGGCCGACTCCCTCGCCCTGACCGCGGGCGCCGTCCGCGCCGGGCTGTCGGTGACCGCGGTCGTCGTCGACCACGGTCTGCAACCGGGCTCGGATGAGGTGGCCCGGATCGCGGCCGCTCACGCCGACGCGTTCGGTGCGTCCACGACCGTGGTGCGCGTCGAGGTCGGGACCGGCGGGGGACCGGAGGGGGCCGCGCGTCGGGCGCGCTACGCCGCCCTGGACTCGGTGCGCGCCGGTCGGCCGGTCCTGCTCGCCCACACCCTCGACGACCAGGCGGAGACCGTGCTGCTCGGCCTCGCCCGCGGCTCGGGCCCGCGATCGATCGCCGGCATGGTGGCGTGGGCCCGTCCGTGGGGACGACCCCTGCTCGACCTGCGGCGGTCGACGACGTTGGCCGCGTGCGCCGAACTCGGCGTCGCGCCGTACGTCGACCCGCACAACAGTGACCCGCGGTTCACCCGCTCCCGACTGCGCACCGAGGTGTTGCCGCTGCTCGAGGACATCCTGCAGGGCGGGGTCGCGTCGGCGCTGGCCCGGACCGCGACGCAGCTGCGCGCCGACTCCGACGTCCTCGACGACCTCGCGGCGCAGGCCCGTGCGTCGGCGGTCCGCGGCGATCGGCTCGCCGTGGATGCGCTCGCCGCCGCGCCGCCGGCGATCCGGCGACGGGTGGTGCGGCAGTGGGTGATCGGGAACGGCGCCACCGAACCGACCGAACGCCTGATCCTCGCCCTCGACGAACTGGCGGTCACGCCGGGCTCGCGCGCCCGAGTCGCCATCGGGGGCGATGACCGTCATCGGTCGGTGGTGGTTCGTGACGGCGACCACCTCGCGGTGGTGTCCGACCCGCGCGGCTGAGTCGGCACCGACACCCCGACAACGACAAACGGCGCCGACCCAGCAGGGTCGGCGCCGTTCGTGTGGTCCTGTGGTCGTTACCGGGCCGGAGTCAACGGGATGGTGATCGACTTCGGAGGGGTGAACGGGGAGTTGATCGTCTTGATGTACTGGTCGACGGCGCCGGCCAGTGTCGGGCCGCCTGCGCCGATGGTGCCGACGATGCCGCCGAACCCTGCGCCGGTGATGACACCGGGGATGCAACCGACCGCGGGGATGATGATGCCACCGATGATGCAACCGGCCACTGCGCCGACCCCGGTGCCGGCGAGCGCGCCGATGGAGACGGCCGTGCTGACCGACGAGCCGAGCTGGTTGAGTGCCTGCTGGTCACGCTCGGCGCGGGTCAACGGCTGGTCGACCTGAACGCGTCCGGGCGCCTGAGCGGCGGCAGAGGGCTTGGTGGGGGTGGCCGGCGCGGCCGAGGCCTCGCCTGCGGCCGCGACGATTCCTGCGGTGCAGGCGATCGTGGCCACCGCAGAGACGAATGCTTTGCGTAGGTTCATTCGGGTATTCCATTCACTTCGTAGAGCTATCCGGAATCAGCGCACCCCCCGCGACGGTCATCTGATCGATCGACAATTGTCTCAGTCGATCGGCAACGACTCCCCTGTCGTTGCTGTGATTAACCGTCTCGTGCATTCGTCCGGGTAGTTAGGGGCAAAGTGATATTAGCGTTATGAAATCTGGTGCCGATGGTGATCTCTACAAATTCTTGTGATTGTTTTGTGATGTATTCGTCATCTGCAGGTCGCGATGGGTGCTGCCCGGAAAGGGGCCGGCTGCACACATCGTCGACCCCCCATCGAGCGGCGGCGGTGCGCTCGGCCCAACGCCCGCCCTTCGCGGACGCGGCATCGCATGGCAAGCTGCTAACACACCGGCGGGCGCGAGGCTTGTCCATTCGCGAAAGGCATTCACGGGTGACCGAGAACGGTGATCTACTCCCAGCGCATCCCTATGGCGACGACATCGAGGCGGTCGTCGTCACCGAAGCGCAGATCAAGCAGCGCACACACGATCTGGCCCAGACTGTCGGTGCGCGGTATGCGGGCATCGACGAGGACCTGATCCTCATCGGCGTACTCAAGGGCGCGGTCATGTTCATGACCGATTTCGCGCGTGCGCTGCCGATTCCCACCCAGCTCGAGTTCATGGCGGTCAGCTCGTACGGCTCGGCGACCTCATCGTCCGGCGTCGTCCGGATCCTGAAGGATCTCGACCGCGACATCGCGGGCCGCGACGTGCTGATCGTCGAGGACATCATCGATTCCGGGTTGACCCTGTCGTGGTTGATGAAGAACCTCAGCTCCCGCCAACCGAGATCCATCGCCGTGTGCACATTGCTGCGTAAACCCGACGCCGTGCGCACCCAGGTCGAGGTGGCCGACATCGGATTCGACATCCCCAACGAATTCGTCGTCGGATACGGACTCGATTACGCCGAGCGATATCGCGACCTGCCCTATATCGGCCGTTTGAACCCGCAGGTGTACACGGGATGAGCACCGCGATCGAGCTCGCCGCCGACGTCGCGGCGGGACGCATCACCCCGCAGCAGACGGTCGACGACGCCATCGATCGCATCATCGAACGCGATCGCGGTATCGGGGCGTTCGTCACCGTCCGTGCGCGCCACGCCCGCGCCGAGGCCGCCGAACTCGCGAACCGCACCGACCTCGCCACCCTGCCGTTGGCCGGTGTCCCGGTCGCGATCAAGGACAACGTCGCCGTGCGCGGCGAGCCCATGCGGATCGGTTCGCGGGCCACCCCGGACACCCCGCAGCCCACCGACCACGTCCTCGTCGCGCGACTCCGCGCGGCGGGTGCGATCGTCGTCGGCATCACCGCGGTCCCCGAGCTCTGCCTGTTCGGCGCGACCGACTCCCCGGACACCGTCACCCGCAACCCGTGGAACCGCGACCTGACCCCCGGGGGATCCTCGGGTGGCTCGGCCGCCGCGGTCGCGAGCGGGCAGGTCCTGGTCGCCCACGGCAACGACGGACTCGGTTCCATCCGCATCCCCGCGGCGGACTGCGGTCTGTTCGGGATCAAACCGGGCCCCGGCGTCGTGCCCCCACAGCCCGGCGGCAACGGTTGGTACGGCATGGCCGAGAACGGCCCGCTGGCCACCACCGTCGCCGACGCCGCCCTGATGCTCGGCGTCATGGCCGACGACATGTCGCTCGCCGCGGCCGGTGCCGGCACCGACCAGACGCCGGTGCGCATCGCACTGGCCGACAACTTCCCGCTCGCGGTCGGCTCCACCGACACGCACTGGGCCGCGGCATTGTCGCAGGCCGGGCAGGTGCTGACCCGGATCGGTCACCAGGTGACCACCCATCCGCTGCCGTATCCGAAGAACCCGGCGCCGTTGCTGTTGCGGTGGGTCGGCGGAGCGGCTGCCGACGTCGACGACATCGCCGCCCAGGGCGGCGACATCTCGCTGCTGCAGAAGCGCAGCCGACGACACGTCGCGATCGGACGCCAGGTCAACCGGCGCGGACTCGTCCGTGACTCCCAGAAGACGGCGCTGATCGCGTCGGTCGAGCGCTACCTCGAGTCGGTGGGCGCCGAGTTGATCATGACGCCGACACTCGCCCGTCCGCCGATCCGCGCCGCGCGGTGGAGTGAGAGGGGCTGGGCGGCGAACATGCTGGCCAACGTCTCGTACGCGCCGTTCGCCGGGTTGTTCAACGTCCTCGGGTGGCCGGCGATGTCGGTGCCGTTCGGGGTGCACCCGACCTCCGGCACCCCGATGGCCGTGCACCTCGTGGGACGCCCGGGCAGCGAGGCCGTGCTCCTCGGTGTCGCGGCCCAACTCGAGAGCGCCCACCCGTGGCCGCGGGTGGCCCCGGGTTTCGCCACGCAGGCGTGAGCACCGCGGCCTTCCCGCCCGCCGACCGTGACGCGGTCTACCGGGCGATCGCGCAGCGTCGCGACATGCGGCACTTCGCAGGCGGTCGGGTCCCCGACGACGTCCTGGCCCGGCTCCTCGGCGCCGCGCACCACGCGCCGAGCGTCGGTCTGATGCAGCCGTGGCGGTTCCTGCGCATCGTCGATCCGGCGGTGCGCGGCGGGATCCACGACCTCGTCGACGCCGAACGTCGCGCGACCGCCGAGGCACTCGGCGAACGTGCCGACGAGTTCATGACCCTGAAGGTCGAGGGCATCCTGGAGTGCGCCGAGCTGCTCGTCGTCGCGCTCGGCGACGATCGCGACCGACACGTCTTCGGCCGTCGCACGATGCCGCAGATGGACCTGGCGTCGGTGTCGTGCGCGATCCAGAACCTGTGGTTGGCCGCCCGCGCGGAGGGCTACGGGATGGGCTGGGTGTCGCTGTTCGACCCCGTCGCGCTCGCCGACCTCCTCGGGATGCCCGCCGGTGCCGAACCGGTGGCCGTGCTGTGTCTGGGACCGGTGCCCGAGTTCTACACCCAGCCGATGCTGGTCGAGACGGGCTGGGCGCAGGAGCGTCCGCTGTCGGAACTGATCTCCACCGACCGGTGGGACGATTCTCCCTGACGATTTTCCGGTGACGATGTCCGATCCGGGTCTCATCATCGCGGCATGATCGATCATCTCGGTGTCCGATCGGCCGACGTCGAGACCGTCTGCCACACGTGAGCGGCGTTGCCGCTCAGGCCAGTTCGGTGCGGTTGCGCCCCGATGACTTCGCGCGGTACATGGCGGCGTCGGCCGCGGCCAGTGCCCCGGCGAACGCAGCCGACGGATCCGACCGGTCGGGGCGCGGGGCGCACGCGCCGGCACTCGCGGTGACCACGACGGCGTCGCGCTCGTTGGTCAGACTCGTCCGCAGTCGCTCGGCGTAGCCGAACAGATCCGGCGACGCCTCGTCGGCGAGAACGACGAACTCCTCGCCGCCGAACCGCGAGACCACCGCGCCCGGGCCGGCGGCCACGGTCAGCCGGACAGCGACCAGGCGCAACACGTCGTCGCCCGCCGCGTGCCCGTGGGTGTCGTTGACCTGTTTGAAGTCGTCGATGTCGATGAGCACGAGGAACGGCGTCGTGTGCCCGACACCGAACCCGCCGGCGGCGTGCGACTCGATGCCGCGGCGGTTCAGCAGGCCGGTGAGTGGGTCGGTGACCGCGTCGGACAGATGCAGTCGGCTCGAGGCGAGGATGGCCGCGGAGAACGCCGAGAGCAGGAACACCGCTCCGTTCATAACCAGGATGACCACCACCGCCTGCAGGACGAGCGCGGCCGGATCCTCGACCCCGTCGATCAGTGCGTGGGTCGCCAGCCCGAGGACGGTCGCGGTGCTCCACAGGACGTGGAACCGCAGCACGAGCGGGTTCGAGAAGTGCGCGGCGCAGGCGCCGACAAGAGCCAGGAGTCCGGCCCCGACGATCGCGACGGACGCATCGGCGAAGGTCAGCAGCACCGCGGTGACGCCGACCTCGGCGTAGACGATGAAGCCGTTGTTCACCCGTGAGGTGCGCGTCCACCATTCGTCGATGAACCTGGCCCGGCTGATCACGACAGCTGCGGGGACGGTGGTCGCACACACCACGTAGACGATCATCGTGCGCACGGTTCCCTGCGGCCCCGCGTCGCTGAACGTCGACAGGATCCCGATCAGACCGAACGCGATGGTCTGCACCGCGATCCCGATGCGCAGGACGGGTTCGGGAGAGGACCCGCCGCCGAGGATGTCCTGGCGAGAGAGCCTGCGATCGCTCACCGGACGGCTCGTCTCACCGCGCAGGCGGGAGGCCTCAGGCGTCGAGTTTCGCGGCGACGTCGGCCGGGAAACCGCCGGTGGCCACCGGACCCCATCGCGTGGGCGTGACGCGGATCAGCGACTTGTCCTGTGTCGCCATCGCCTCGCGGTACTCGTCCCAGTCGGGGTGCTCGCCGGAGATCGACCGGAAATAGTCGACGAGCGCGTCGAGCGCCTCGGGCTGGTGCAGCACCTCCGCGGTGCCGTCGACCTGCACCCACGCGTCGTTGAACGCATCCGAGAGCACCAGCACCGACACCACCGGTCGGGCCTGCGCGTTGCGGGTCTTGGCGCGACCGGGGTAGGTCGAGATCACGATGCGGCCGTCGGCGTCGACGCCCCCGGTGACCGGGGACAGCTGCGGGCTGCCGTCCGATCGCGTGGTCACCAGAATGAGCTGGTGACGCGGCCGGATGAACTCGAGCAGCCCGTCGCGGTCGACGGTGTTGTTCTTCGCGATTGTGCGTGCCATGACGATCACGGTAAGCGATCGTTGATACGGGCCGCCGACACCCGCCCCGACCTGCACAGGTGCAGCTCGGGAACGCGACGCCGCGCGCCGACGTTGACAGGTAGCCTGTTATGTCAGGTGTACCGACTTCGAAGGGACGCGCCGGCGCCGGCTGGGACGTGCAATGAATCGAAAGACTGTTTTCCGCAATTTGGCCATTGTCGCCGTGATCGTGCTCGCGATCTGGGGTTTCACGGTTCTGCGTGGCGGTGACCGCGAGTACAAGAGTGTCGACACCTCGGTCGCGCTGACCCAGCTGAACACCCGCAACGCTTCCGAGGTGCAGATCGACGATCGCGAACAGGCGATCCGCATCACGTTGAAGGACGAGGTCGACGGCACGAACAAGATCACCGCGAAGTACCCGGCGCGGTCGAGTGAGTTCGTCTTCGACAGCGTCACCAAGTCGGGCGCGAAGTATCAGACCAACGTCACGCAGGAGTCCGTCCTGTGGCAGATGCTGATCTTCATCCTGCCGATGATCCTGCTGTTCGGACTCTTCTTCTTCGTGATGAGCCGCATGCAGGGTGGTGGCAAGGGCGGGATCATGGGCTTCGGCAAGTCGAAGGCCAAGCAGCTCACCAAGGACCACCCCAAGACCACGTTCTCCGACGTCGCCGGTGCCGACGAGGCGGTCGAGGAGCTCTACGAGATCAAGGACTTCCTGCAGAACCCCGCGCGCTACCAGGCGCTCGGCGCCAAGATCCCGCGCGGTGTCCTGCTCTACGGCCCTCCCGGCACCGGTAAGACGCTGCTCGCGCGAGCCGTCGCCGGTGAGGCGGGCGTGCCGTTCTTCACGATCTCCGGTTCGGACTTCGTCGAGATGTTCGTCGGTGTCGGTGCGTCACGAGTGCGTGACCTGTTCGAGCAGGCCAAGGCCAACAGCCCCTGCATCATCTTCGTCGACGAGATCGACGCGGTCGGACGCCAGCGTGGTGCCGGCCTCGGCGGCGGGCACGACGAGCGCGAGCAGACCCTCAACCAGCTGCTGGTGGAGATGGACGGCTTCGGTGAGCGTTCCGGCGTGATCCTGATCGCCGCGACCAACCGTCCCGACATCCTCGACCCGGCGCTGCTGCGTCCCGGTCGCTTCGACCGGCAGATCCCGGTGGGCAACCCCGACATCGCCGGACGCAAGGCGATCCTCAAGGTGCACGCGGCGGGCAAGCCGATCGACGCCGACGCCGACCTCGACGGTCTGGCCAAGCGCACCCCGGGCATGTCCGGTGCCGACCTGGCCAACGTCATCAACGAGTCGGCGCTGCTGGCCGCACGCGAGAACCGCACGACGATCACCGCCGAACTGCTCGAGGAGTCGGTCGACCGTGTCGTGGGCGGACCGCGCCGCAAGAGCCGCATCATCAGCGAGCAGGAGAAGAAGATCGTGGCCTACCACGAGGGTGGACACACCCTCGCCGCGTGGGCGATGCCCGATCTCGACCCGATCTACAAGGTCACCATCCTCGCGCGCGGTCGCACCGGCGGTCACGCCCTCGCCGTGCCGGAGCAGGACAAGGACCTGATGACGCGGTCGGAGATGATCGCTCGTCTGGTGATGGCGATGGGTGGCCGTGCCGCCGAGGAGCTCGTGTTCCACGAGCCGACCACGGGTGCGTCCTCCGACATCGACCAGGCGACCAAGATCGCCCGCGCGATGGTCACCGAGTACGGCATGAGCGCCAAGCTCGGTGCCGTCCACTACGGCCAGGAGCAGGGCGACCCGTTCCTGGGCCGTTCGATGGGCGCGCAGGCGTCGTACTCCACCGAGGTCGCAGCCGAGATCGACGACGAGGTCCGTCGCCTCATCGAGGCCGCGCACACCGAGGCGTGGGCGATCCTCAACGAGTACCGCGACACCCTCGACGACCTCGCGACCCAGCTTCTCGAGCGCGAGACGCTGACCCGCAAGGATCTCGAGGTCATCTTCTCGGGCGTGGAGAAGCGTCCGCGCATCACCACCTTCGACGAGTTCGGCGACCGCACGCCCAGCGACAAGCCCCCGGTGAAGACCCCGGGTGAGCTGGCCATCGAGCGCGGCGAGCCGTGGCCCCCAGAGCCGGCCCCGCGCCTGGTGAAGGAGACCGTCGGTGCCGGGTCGTCGCAGCCGAACCCGTACGGACCCGGCGGCTACAACGGCGGTCAGCCCAACGGCTACGGCCAGCCCAACGGCTACGGCCAGAACGGCCAGGGACAGCCCAACGGCTACGGCCAGAACGGCCAGGGGTCGAACGGGTACGGCCAGAACGGTTACGGCCCGGGGTCGAACGGCTACGGCCAGAACGGCTACGGCCAGAACGGTTACGGTCCCGACAACCAGAACGGTTACGGCCCGAACGGCCACAACCAGCCCGGCCAGGGACAGGGATATCCCGGCTACCCGCAGGGCGGATCGGCTCCCGGCTACCAGGGCCCGGGCTACGGCAATCCGGGTCACCAGCCCACGCCGCCGTCTGTCCCGCACGATCAGAACCCCGACGCCCCCGGTGCGAACCGTCCGGCGGGACCCAACGGCGGGACCCGTCCCGACTACGGCGCCCCCGACGGCTGGTCGGCGCCGGGGTGGCCCCCGCGTGACGGGAACGGGTCGGGTCAGCCGCCCCGCTGACCGACCCCACACCCGACCTCGTCCCGGTCACGCACCGCGACGATCCACCTCCACCTCCGGGCACTCACAGAAGAGCGAGCTCCTGATGACCAGAACCGAGAATCGGGGCGCCATCGCGCCCTTCGACCAGGGGCGAGCGGAGGCGGCGGTCCGCGAGCTGCTCGTGGCGATCGGAGAAGATCCCGACCGCGACGGTCTCAAGGAGACGCCCGCGCGGGTGGCCCGCGCCTACCAGGAGATGTTCGGTGGCCTGCACACCGAACCGGACGACGTGCTGGCCACGACGTTCGACGTCGGGCACGACGAGCTGGTTCTGGTCAAGGACATCCCCATGTACTCGACCTGCGAGCACCACCTGGTGTCGTTCCACGGCGTCGCCCACGTCGGATACATCCCCGGTGCGTCCGGGCAGGTGACGGGCCTGTCGAAGCTGGCGCGCGTCGTCGACCTGTACGCCAAGCGTCCGCAGGTCCAGGAGCGGCTGACCACACAGATCGCCGACGCCCTCGTGCGCAAGCTCGATCCGCGCGGCGTCATCGTCGTCATCGAGGCCGAGCACCTGTGCATGGCCATGCGCGGCATCCGCAAGCCCGGTGCGTCGACCACGACGTCGGCGGTCCGCGGCATCTTCAAGACCAGTGCCGTCAGCCGCGGTGAGGCGCTCGACCTCATCTCCCGGTAGCCCCGAGCGCCCTGCTGCGGGTTCCGGTGTCCATCGCGCATACGGTTGACGGCGTGAACGCAGCCGTCAGCGTGGTGAGCTCCGGTCGGACCCGCGTCCTCGGTGTGCTCAACGTGACGGCCGACTCGTTCTCCGACGGTGGCCGCTACCTCGACACCGACGCGGCCATCGCCCACGGCCGTCGGCTCGCCGCCGACGGCGCCGATCTCATCGACGTCGGTGGCGAATCCACCCGTCCCGGTTCGACCCGCGTGGATCCCGATCTCGAGGCCCGACGCGTCGTCCCGGTCATCGCGGCGCTCTCGGCCGAGGGCGTGTCGGTGTCGGTGGACACCATGCACGCCTCGGTGGCGCAGGCGGCGATCGAGGCCGGCGCCGTCGTCGTCAACGACGTCTCCGGCGGCCGCGCGGATCCCGCGATGGCCTCGGTGGTCGCCGACGCGGGTGTGCCCTGGATCCTGATGCACTGGCGGCCCGCGTCGAACCCGGCCGACAGTGCGACCCACTTCGCCCACCGCGTCGACGATGTCGGCGGCTACCGCGACGTCGTCGCCGAGGTGAGCGGCGAGCTGCTCGCGCAGGTCGACGCGGCGGTCCGCGCCGGCGTCGACCCGGCGGCGGTGATCCTCGACCCCGGCCTGGGCTTCGCCAAAGCGGCCGAACACAACTGGGCGCTGCTCAACGCGCTGCCGACGCTGGTGGGTCTCGGCTTCCCGATCCTCGTCGGGGCGTCGCGCAAACGATTCCTCGGCACCCTGCTCTCCGGCGGTACGCAACCGCGACCCCCGGCCGGGCGTGAGGTCGCCACCGCGGCGATCAGTGCGCTGGCCGCCGTCAACGGGGCCTGGGGTGTACGCGTGCACGACGTGACGTCGAGTCGCGACGCGATCGCCGTCGCCACGGCGTGGAACGATGGAGGACGGCGGGGGAGTGTCGATGGCTGAGCGCACCCCCACCGCGGGCGCGACCGCGCCACGGAGAGACGGGACCTGCGATGGCTGATCGAATCGAACTGCGCGGCTTGACGGTTCGAGGCAACCACGGTGTCTTCGACCACGAGCGCCGCGACGGACAGGACTTCATCGTCGACCTGATCCTGTGGCTGGATCTGCGACGGGCCGCGGCCTCGGACGACCTCGCCGACACCGTCGACTACGGCGGTCTCGCGCAGCGCGCCGCCGACATCGTCGCCGGGCCGGCGCGCGACCTCATCGAGACCGTGTGCGCCGAGATCGCCGACGGCATCATGACCGACGAGCGCGTCGCCGCCTGCGAGGTGACGCTGCACAAGCCGTCCGCCCCCATCCCGTTGACCTTCTCCGACGTCGCCGTGGTGACGCGACGCTCACGGCGATGAGTCGTCGGCGATGAGTAGAGCCGTCCTGTCCATCGGGTCCAACATGGGCGATCGCCTCGACCTGTTGTGGTCGGTGCGTGAGCATTTCGCCGATCGACTCGTCGCGGCGTCCGCGGTGTACGCGACCCCGCCGTGGGGGCCGGTGGCGCAGGACGACTTCGACAACGCCGTCCTCGTCGTCGACGACGACTCGTGCGGGCCGATGGACTGGCTGAACGAGGGATTCGGACTCGAGGCTGCCGCCGCCCGCACCCGGCAACAGCGCTGGGGCCCAAGAACTCTGGATGTGGACGTGGTCTCGGTGAGTGTCGACGGCCGCGTCGAGGTCAGTGACGATCCCGTCCTGACCCTGCCGCATCCCCGAGCGCGCGAGCGGGCCTTCGTGCTCATCCCGTGGCTCGACGCCGATCCGGACGCACAGTTGTGGACCCCGGAGGGATCCCGGCCGGTCGCCGACCTCGTCGTCGCCCTCGACGAGTCCGACCGCGCCGGGGTGCGACGACAGGACATCCCGCGGTGGGATGCAGCGCAGGGGGACCGACCGCCGGGGGATGGACCTCAGCAGAACACGAAAGCGAGCCCTCGATGATGGCCCGGCGCCGCACACCACGTGACCACGACCCGGACGAGGGCGGGCTGGGCCCGACCCGGATCCGTGACCTGCTGGGGATCGCGGCGTTCACCGCCGTCGTCGTCTGGCTGCTGGTGCGCGTCAGTTACGGACAGTTGCCGCCGCTGCCGCTGCTCGCCGGGATCGTGCTCTACGTGCTGGCGGCGCTCGAGGTGGTCATCGCGATCGTCGTGCGGTTGCGGGTGTCGCGTTCGGAGGTCGGTGCCAACCGCGACCAACTGCACCCGCTCACCGCCGCGCGGGTCCTCGCCTTGGCCAAGGCGTCGGCGATCCTCGCCGCCATCGCCACCGGGGTGTGGATCGGTCTGCTGATCTATCTTCTCGCGCAGACCGACTCGGCGGCGGCCGACCACGACACGCCCGCCGCGGTCGTCGGGTTGGTGGGCGGGGTACTCCTCGGAGTCGCAGCGCTGGTGCTCGAGTTCTGCTGTCGCACACCCGACGATCCCACCGACGAATCGGCCGCCTAGCTGCACCGCGACAGGAACGCCGCAGGTGGGGAGAATGCGTGACTCTCCGAACCGGCTCGCACGCCGCACCGACAAACGCAGGTATGTTGACCGACATGACGACCACCGGCCGCTCGGCTGATTCCCGCCGCGTTCGTCGGGGGCCCGCCCAATGGTTGCTCGGTCTGCTGCTCGCGCTCGCGATCGGCGCCAGCATCGCCATGATGTTCAGCAACTCACGCAGCATCGCAGCGAGTCTGGCGGTGATCTCGGCACTGTGGGCCGCGGTCATCGGCGCGATCCTGGTGACCAAGTTCCGCAGGCAGGCCGACTCCGCCGAGTCCAAGGCGCGCGACCTGCGACTGGTCTACGAACTGCAGCTCGAGCGGGAGATCACCGCCCGCCGCCAGTACGAACTCGGGGTCGAGACGCAGGTCCGCCGCGAGGTGCACGCGGAGACGAACGAGGAACTCGGCGAACTCAAGGCCCAGATCGAGGCGCTGCGCGCGAGCCTGGAACTCCTCGTCGGCGGTGACCTGCCCGAGCAGCGGGTCGCCCTGCGGTCCGAGCGTCGCCGGGAACTCGACCGCGCACGGTCGGGGTCCGGCGAGTCGTCGTACTCGTCCGCGGGGTCGTACTCCTCGTCCGACCCCGCCTTCGACGACCCTGCCTTCCACGACCCTGCCTTCCACGACACCGCCTACGACGACGGTGCCGTGGCCGAACGCGACTTCGCCAGTACCGCGCCCGACGTCGGCGCCGACCAGGTGCCGATCGCCGAGCCCAACACCCTGACCGAGGTCATCCCGGTGGTCACCGACGACGAGCAGGGGCCGACGTCCGACGACGACGGCCTACGTGGCGCGCCGAGTCCGACACCGTCGTCCCGCCACGGGGCCGCCGCGTCCGACCCCGCTCCCGCCGACGTCCCGAAGTTCGTCGACGAGACCCCGACCGACGAATGGGCGGTGGCGCCCGCCGAGGTCGTTCCTGAGCCGGTCCCAGCCGAACCGATCGCGGCCGAACCGATCGCGGCCGAACCGATCGCGGCCGAACCGATCGCTTCCGAGCCCATCGTGGCCGACGTCGTGACCGAGCCCCCGGCACCGTCGGCGACGTCGCATGCGAGCCAGGGCGGCGGTCGGCACGGTCGCGGCGCGGCCACGGCGCAGCCCGAACCCACCCCGGACCCGGTCCCCGAGCCGCCGGTCGAGCCGACGCCCGCCCCGGCGCCGAGCCGCAACGACCGTCATCGCGCCCCCGATCCCGAGCCCGGCGCACACCAGTCGGGCCGATCGGCGTCCGAACTGATCGACCAGCTGCGATCGGGGACCGGCGGCGGTCGCCGCCGACGCCGCGAGGACTGAGACCCGGTGAGCCGCGTCACAGCGATTGGCTGAGGACGCCGACCGCGCCCTATCCTCGGCGCTGAACGTCCGGTACCCGAGTTCGGGCCTGGAACGAGCAGATGGAGGACATCGGTGACCTCATCGGGCATCGCCAACTGGCCCGCGCCCGCGCGCCTGACCGTCGGCATCGTCTCGGCCGGCCGGGTCGGGACCGCGCTCGGAGCGGCCCTGGAATCCGCCGACCACGTCGTCGGTGCGGTCGTCGCCCGCTCGTCGCTCGCGCGCGACCGTGTCGCCCGACGCCTTCCTGAATCGCAGATTCTGCCCCCGCAGGAGGTCGCCGCCCGTTCCGAACTGCTCGTCATCAGCGTCCCCGACGACCAGCTCACCGGCGTGATCGCCGAGCTGGCCGCCTCCGGAGCGGTCCGGCCGGGCACCATCGTCGCCCACACCGCGGGCGCACACGGGATCGCGATCCTGGCCCCGCTGACCGAACTGGGTGTCACGCCCCTCGCACTGCACCCCGCGATGACCTTCGTCGACACCGACGACGACACCACCCGGCTGCGCTCGACCTGTTTCGGCGTCACCGCCGCCGACGAGATCGGCTACGCCGTCGGATCGACGCTGGTGCTCGAGATGGGTGGTGAGCCGGTCCGTGTCCGCGAGGAGGCCCGCACCCTCTACCACGCCGCCCTCGCCCACGGCGCGAACCACCTCGTCGCTCTGATCTCCGATTCCCTTGCCGCACTTCGGATCGCGCTGTCCGGCCAGGAGCTCCCGGGACAGGAGTTCATCGACGAGAACGCGGCGGGCCTGCCCGAGCGGCTGCTCGGACCGTTGGTGTCGGCAGCTCTGCAGAACACCCTCGAGCTGGGCCCCCGGGCGCTGACCGGACCGGTGGCCCGCGGCGATGCCGTGGCGGTCGCAGGCCATCTCGCCGTGCTGCGCGAGGCCGATCCCGACCTGGCCGAGACCTATCGCACCATGTCCCTGCGTGCTGCGTCCTACACCCGAGCGCCCGCCGCTCTGATCGAAGTGCTCGAAAGGTGAGCGAGAACATGACCACACCCACCCGCCCGTACGTGCCGGGTTCGTTGACCGTGCACCGCGACCCGGCTCAGATCAGCCGGATCAGCAAGGCGTTGCGCGCCACCGGCAAGCGAGTCGTCCTGGTGCCCACCATGGGTGCGTTGCACGACGGCCACCGGGAGTTGGTGGCCTCGGCCAAGTCCCAGGGCAACACGGTCGTCATCGTCTCGATCTTCGTCAACCCGTTGCAGTTCGGCGCCGGTGAGGACCTCGACGCCTACCCGCGCACCTTCGACGCCGATCGTGCCCTGCTCGAGGAGCTCGGCGTGGAACTCGTCTTCGCGCCGACGGTCGCGGACATGTACCCGAACGGCCCGCGTACGACGGTGATGTCGGGTCCGCTCGGTGCCGAACTCGAAGGGCAGTCGCGGCCCACCCATTTCGCGGGGATGTTGACCGTCGTCGCCAAGCTGCTGTCCATCGCGTCGCCCCATGCGGCCTTCTTCGGCGAGAAGGACTACCAGCAGCTCGTGTTGGTGCGCCAGATGGTCACCGACCTCAACCTGGGCATCGACATCGTCGGCGTCCCGACGGTGCGCGAATCCGACGGTCTCGCGATGTCGAGTCGCAACGCCTATCTCAGCCCCGAGCACCGGGAGGCAGCGACCACGTTGTCGGCGGCGCTCGTCGC
Organism: Williamsia maris; assembly: GCF_024171815.1. GTDB lineage: Bacteria > Actinomycetota > Actinomycetes > Mycobacteriales > Mycobacteriaceae > Williamsia_A > Williamsia_A maris. The sequence continues at coordinate 1,219,295 of NZ_JAMTCJ010000002.1, forward strand.
GGGCGCCCACGCCGCGGCCGGTGGCGCATCGGCCATCCTCGCCACCGCATCCGCGGTCCTGGCCCACAGCCCGGAGGTCGACGTTGACTACCTCGAGGTGCGCGGGATCGACCTCGGTCCCGCTCCCGAACACGGTGACGGACGGCTGCTCGTCGCCGCCCGCCTCGGGTCCACCCGCCTGATCGACAACGTCGGCGTCGCCGTCGGCACCGGCTTCCTATCCGAGTGAGGTAGACATGTTTCGCACCATGATGACGTCGAAGATCCACCGCGCCACCGTCACCCAGGCCGATCTGCACTACGTGGGCTCGGTGACCATCGACGCCGATCTGCTCGACGCCGCCGATCTGCTCGAGGGCGAGCAGGTGACGATCGTCGACATCGACAACGGCAACCGTCTCGAGACCTACGCCATCGCCGGTGAGCGCGGCTCCGGTGTCATCGGGATCAACGGCGCCGCAGCTCATCTCGTGCACCCCGGCGATCTGGTCATCATCATCGCCTATGGCATCCTCAGCCCGGCCGAGGTCAACGGGTACGCGCCGCGCGTGGTGTTCGTCGACGAGCGCAACCGCATCGACGACCTCGGCTCCGACCCCGCGCACGCGCCGGTCGGATCGGGTCTGCTCGATCCCCGCGAGCCCGCACCGGCCCTGGGCTGACGTGCTCCTCGCACTCGACGTCGGCAACACGAACATCCATCTCGGGGTGTTCGCGGGCAAGGGCGACAACGCGAAGCTGGTGCACGACTGGCGGATGCGCACCGAACCGAAGATGACCGCCGACGAGCTCGCGCTGTCGCTGCGCGGCCTCCTCGGGCCCGACGTCGAGCGGGTGGTCTCGGTGGTCGGGTTGTCCACGGTGCCATCTCTGTTGCGCGAGATGCGGGTGATGGTGTCCAAGTACTTCGGGGCCGGCCCGCACGTGCTGCTCGAACCCGGTCTGCGCACCGGTGTGCCGTTGCTCGTCGACAACCCCAAGGAGGTCGGCACCGACCGCGTCGCCAACGCCCTGGCGGCCCACGCGACCTACGGGGGCGCCTGCATCATCGTCGATTTCGGTACCACGACCCTCGTCGACGCCGTCTCGGCCGCCGGTGAGTTCCTCGGCGGCGCCATCGCCCCCGGTATCGACCTCGCCGTCGACGCTCTCGCCGTGCGTACGGTGACGCTGCGCCGGGTCGAGCTGCTGCCGCCCCGCAGCGTGATCGGCAAGAACACCGTCGAGGCGCTGCAGTCGGGCATCCTCTACGGCTTCGCGGGCCAGGTCGACGGACTCGTCTCGCGGGTCCAGCGCGACGTGCCGGGATTCGCCGGGCCCGACGTCACCGTCGTGGCGACCGGATATCTCGCCCCGCTGGTGTTCGACGAGTGCCAGACCCTGACCGTGCACCACCCGTTCCTGACCCTCGAGGGACTGCGGCTGGTGTTCGAACGGCAGCTGGAGGGCCCGCGCACCAAGAAGCGTTGACACCGGGGCGCGACGATGTGGCACACTTGTCCGCGTGATGACGCAGAGCGCACTGGAGTGTTGTCGGGGCTGATACGCCTCGCCATTCCCTGCTGTTCGCCTCTCACATTCGAGGACTCTCATGTCTGCTGCTCTTCTGATCGATTCCCGTCCGCACTCGGCCGTCCGATCGGCTCGGCCCACCGCGCTCTCGTACCGTCCCCGCACCCCGGTCACCGCGACGGCCGTGCGCTCGGTGTCGGTGACCGTCGACGACTATGTGGCCGCCGTCGCCGCAGGTCACCGCGTCGTCGACATCCGCTCACAACGGCAACGCGACGCCGACGGCATCATCACCGGCGCCCTGGCCATCGACCCGTCGGTGCTGCTCGACCGGCTCGTCCCCGGGTCGTCGAACGCGCTCCGCGCGGCCGCGTCGGACGCCCGCTGGATCCTGGTGAGCTCCGACGGCCACGACGCCGAGTGGTCGGCCTGGCACCTGCAGGCGCGTGGCGTCGCGGGCACCCGCTTCCTGCTGGGCGGTCTCGACGCGCTGCGCGAGCGCGCCCGCCGGGACGCGGCGGCCGGTCACGTGAGCCTGCCGCTGTCGGAGCAGGGCCACCGCGACCTGGCCATCATCGCTGCGCACTGAGGTGCCGATAGGGTCGTCCGGGTGAGTGACGCAACGGCAACGCCCGGACCCGACAGCCCCTCGGACGACCAGATCCCCGAACAGCAGCGCATCCGTTCGGAGAAGCGCGCCCGGTTGCTGGCGGCCGGTGTGCAGGCGTACCCGGTGTCGATCCCGCGCACGCACTCGCTGGCCGAGATCCGCGGTCTGTACCCGGATCTGGAGACCGACACCGCCACCGGCGACCACGTCGGCGTCGTCGGCCGGGTCATGTTCGTCCGCAACAAGGGCAAGCTGTGTTTCGGGACGCTGCAGGAGGGCGACGGAACGCAACTGCAGGTGATGATCAGCTTCAACGGGGTCGGCGAGGAGTCCCTGGCCGCCTGGAAGTCCGATGTCGACCTCGGCGACTTCGTCTTCGTGCACGGCGAGGTCATCAGTTCGCGGACCGGTGAGCTCAGTGTCATGGCCGACGACTGGCAGATGGCGTCGAAGGCGCTGCGGCCGTTGCCGGTTGCCCACAAGGAGCTCAGCGAGTCCTCCCGCGTCCGGCAGCGCTACGTCGACCTCATCGTGCGGCCCGCGGCGCGGGCGACGGCACGGACCCGCATCGCCGTCATCCACGAACTCCGCTCCGCACTGCGCGAGCGCGCTTTCCTGGAGGTGGAGACGCCGATGCTGCAGACCCAGCCCGGCGGTGCCGCGGCCCGCCCGTTCGTGACCCATTCGAATGCGCTCGACATCGATCTCTATCTCCGCATCGCACCGGAGTTGTTCCTCAAGCGTTGCGTGGTCGGCGGAATGGAGCGCGTCTTCGAGATCAACCGCAATTTCCGGAACGAGGGTGTCGATTCCACCCACTCCCCGGAATTCGGGATGCTCGAGACCTATCAGGCCTACGGCACCTATGACGATTCCGCGGTGATGACCCGGGAACTGGTCCAGGAGGTGTCGCAGCGCGCTCTGGGGACGCTCGCGCCCACGATGGCCGACGGCAGCACCTACGACCTGTCCGGTGAGTGGACGACGGTGTCGATGTACCCGTCTCTCTCCGAGGCGCTGGGGGAGGAGATCACCCCGCGGACCTCGGTCGCCGACCTGATGTCGATCGCGGCCCGCGTGGGCCTGGATGTGCCCTCGGACAAGGGATACGGGCACGGCAAACTGGTCGAGGAGTTGTGGGAGAACCAGGTGGGCGAGCACATCGACTCGCCACTGTTCGTCCGCGACTTCCCGGTCGAGACGTCCCCGCTGACCCGCGATCACCGGTCCATCCCGGGCGTCGTCGAGAAATGGGACCTCTATATCCGTGGCTTCGAGTTGGCGACCGGCTACTCGGAATTGATCGACCCGGTGATCCAGCGCGAGCGTTTCGCCGATCAGGCCCGCCTCGCATCCGCCGGCGACGACGAGGCGATGGTCCTCGACGAGGAATTCCTGACCGCGATGGAGCACGGGATGCCGCCCACGACGGGCACCGGCATGGGTATCGACCGCCTGTTGATGGCGCTGACGGGATTGGGTATTCGGGAGACGATTCTGTTCCCGCTGGTGAAGCCGAACGAATGAACCTCTAGGTCGTCGCAGACTTTCATGGTCGATTCGTCGATTTCCGGTTACAGTGGGGATTGATTGGGGGCTGGCGCTGGGGGTTTTCGATTTACCGGGGATTCCTGGGCTGTGGCTCCGATCACTTTCGGAAGTGTTCAACGATATGGGGCAAAACATGGCGAAGAAAGTGACGGTCACCCTTGTGGATGACGTCGACGACAGTAAATCCGCCGATGAAACCGTGGAGTTCGGCATCGATGGCGTGACCTACGAAATCGATCTCTCGACCAAGAACGCAGCTCGTCTGCGGTCGGAGATCGACACCTGGGTCGAGCACGCACGTCGGGTCGGCGGCCGTCGGCGCAGCAAGGGCATGACGCCCTCCGCTGCGATCGACCGTGGTCAGTCCGCGGCCATCCGGGATTGGGCACGGCGTAACGGCCACGGCGTCTCTGCGCGTGGACGTGTTTCGGGAGAGATCGTGGAGCTCTACAACGCCGCACACTGATACACGGCGGGCCGGGTGAAGACCCGGTCCGCGTCGACGCCCGGTTGCCTGATCACAACGGCAGCCGGGCGTCGTCGTTTGTGTGAATTGAGCGGGCGAAAAGCTGTTTGCGCGAACAAAACTCGCGTCCCAACTTCGATTTGATATACCTTGCCGCGAATTAAGAAGATGATTTACATCACTTCAGTGAAGAGAGTTCACGTTTGAGAATCTTTCCCGCGGCATTCCGGGGGAATTCGCCGATGACGACGACACTGCGCGGGACCTTGAAATTGGCGAGTGTCGAGCGGCAGTGGGAGATCACCTCCGCCTCGGAGATCGACGCCCCTCCCCGCAGCGTGAGGTAGGCCCGTCCGACCTCCCCCAGGCGTTCGTCGGGGACGCCGATCACGGCCGCCTCGGTGACCGCGCCGAGTCGTACGAGGGTCTGCTCGACCTCCGCGGGATAGACGTTGAAGCCCCCGCAGATGTACATGTCCTTCAGTCGGTCGGTGATGCGCAGGTTCCCGCGGTCGTCGATCGTCCCGATGTCGCCGGTGTGCAACCACCCGTCGGCGTCGATGGTCTCGGCCGTGGCCGCCGCATCGTCGAGATAGCCGCGCATCACCATGTCGCCCCGCGCCAGCACCTCGCCGACGTCGGAGAGCGCGATCTCCATCCCCGCGAAGGCGCGGCCGCAGGTGTTCGCCACCGTCTCGTCGTCGTCATCGGGCGTGCAGGTCGAGACGAACCCGCTGGTCTCGCTGAGTCCGTACGCGGTGATGACGGTCTGCACGCCCAGGTCGCGCTGGATGCGTTCGACCAGGACGACCGGAACGATCGCCGCACCGGTGACGACCAGACGCAGGCTCGACAGGTCGTGGTCGGCGCGGGTGTCGGCGTCGAGGATGGTCTGGAAGATGGTCGGGGCGCCGGGGAAGACCGTGGCCCGCCGCGCCGCGACCAGGGCCATCGCAGCCTCGGCGGAGTACACCGCGAGTGGGAGCATCGTCACGCCGAACAGGGTGCAGGCGAGGATACCCGCCTTGTAGCCGAAGGTGTGGAAGTAGGGGTTCACCATCAGGTACCGGTCGTCGGGGGTCAGCGCCCCGTTGGCGCCCCAGGCCCGGGCCCCGGCCACCGACTGACGGTGTTCGGCGACGACGCCCTTGCTGCGACCGGTGGTGCCCGAGGTGAACAGGATGTCGGAGACGTCGTCGGGACGGACCGCGTCGGCCCGCGCGTCGGCCTCGGCGCGGTCGGTGTCGGTCGCCGACGAGAGGAAGTCGTTCCAGTCGATGCCGTGCTCCGCGCGGGTGCAGTCGTCGGCGTCGAGGCGGATCCGGACGGCCGCGATCAGGTCGGTGTCGGTGCTCAGGTCGGCCAGCGCGGCGAGTTCGGCGAGGCGGTCGGCACCCAGGAAGGTCCCGGGCACCACGAGCGCGCGGGCGTGGGTGCGGATCAGGACGTCGAGGACCTCGGTGGCGGTGTAGCGGGTGTTGACCGGGACGAGTGTGGCGCCCACGAGGTGCGCGCCCAGAGCGGCGATCGGCCAGTGCACGCTGTTGGGCGCCCAGATGGCCACGCGATCACCGGCGGCGATGCCCTGACGGACGAGGGCTCCCGCGAAGGTGCGCACCGCCTCCAGCAGCTCGGACCAGGTCAGCTCGATGTCCTCGCCCCACTGCGAGTCGACGATCGCGACCCGGTCGGGCCACAGGAGCGCCGCGCGACGCAGCGCCTGCGGCGTGGTCTGCACCAGGTCCAGGTCGGTCACATCGGAAAACCTAGCAAACGCTTGGTAGGTTAGGCTAGCTCGCATGACTCCGACCAATCTCGCCGATCGGGGCGTCGACCTGGGGCGGTATCCGGGCGGCGCGGAGGATTTCGCGCTCTCGGTGCGAACCTGGCTCGGCGAGAACCTGACCGGCGACTTCGCGCACCTGGCCGGACGCGGCGGACCGGGCAGCGAGCACGAGTTCTTCGCCGGACGGCTGGCCTGGGATCGACATCTCGCCGAATCGGGATGGACCTGCCTCGGCTGGCCCACCGAGTACGGCGGCCGTAACGCCACGATCGGTCAGCGCATCCTGTTCCACACCGAGTACGCCCGGGCCGACGCGCCCGCCCGGGTCAACCACCTCGGCGAGGAACTGCTCGGGCCGACGCTCATCGCCTTCGGTACCGACGCGCAGAAGGAACGGTTCCTGCCGGGCATCGCCGACGTGACCGAGCTGTGGGCGCAGGGGTACTCCGAGCCCGGGGCGGGATCGGATCTTGCGAACGTGTCCACCACCGCCCAGCTCGTCGACGGCCGATGGGTCATCAACGGGCAGAAGGTGTGGACGTCGCTCGCGCACGTCGCGCAGTGGGTCTTCGTGCTCTGCCGCGTCGAGCGCGGGTCGGCCCGACACAAGGGGTTGGGATTCCTCCTCGTGCCGTTGGACCAGCCCGGCATCACCGTGCGTCCCATCCAACAGCTCACCGGCACATCGGAGTTCAACGAGGTCTTTTTCGACGACGCGGTCACCGACGCCGACCTGATCGTCGGCGAGCCCGGCGACGGGTGGAAGGTCGCGATGGGACTGCTCGAGTTCGAACGCGGGGTGTCCACGCTCGGGCAACAGGTCGGCTTCGCCCGTGAACTCGACCGGGTGGTGGCGCTGGCCAAGTCGAACGGCGCCGCCGCCGACCCGACGATCCGCGAGCGCATCATCACCGCCTGGGTGGGGTTGCGCGTGATGCGCGCGCACGCCGAGCGCACCCTGGCCGCGGTCGACACCGGCGGCGCGGGTGGGCAGGCGTCGGTGTCGAAGCTGCAGTGGGCCAACTGGCATCGCGACCTGGGCGAGCTGGCGATGGCCGTGCAGGGCGCGCCGTCGCTGATCGCCCCGGACGCCACGACCGAGGGTGTCGCCAACGACATCACCGCCCCCGACCGGGTCGAACTCGACGAGTGGCAACGCCTTTTCCTCTTCACGCGTGCCGACACCATCTACGGCGGCTCGAACGAGGTCCAACGCAACATCATCGCCGAGCGGGTGCTCGGACTTCCGCGAGAGGCACGGCAGTGACCACATCCCCCCACCCTTCCTCGCCGCACGCCTCTACGCCCCACGCCTCTTCGCCGCTGTCGACGCCGCCGGAGGAGATCCCCGGACACGGTCTGCTGGCCGGCAAGAAGGTCGTCGTCACCGCAGCGGCGGGAACCGGCATCGGGTTCGCCTCGGCACGGCGCGCGCTGCTGGAGGGCGCCGACGTCCTCGTCAGCGACTTCCACGAGCGCCGACTCGGCGAGACCGTGGAGAAGCTCGTGCTGGAGTTCCCGGATCAGACCGTGGCACAGACGGTCTGCGACGTGTCGAAGACCGATCAGGTGAACGAGTTGATCGATGTCGCGGCACATGACCTGGGTCGGATCGACGTCCTGATCAACAATGCCGGGCTCGGCGGCGAGACCCCGATCGTCGAGATGACCGACGACCAGTGGGACCGGGTCCTCGACATCACGCTGACCAGCACGTTCCGTGCGACCCGGGCCGCGCTGCGCTATTTCGCCGCCGCACCCCACAACGGGGTCATCGTCAACAACGCCTCGGTGCTGGGGTGGCGCGCCCAGCACGGTCAATCCCATTACGCCGCAGCCAAAGCCGGTGTCATGGCCCTGACCCGGTGCTCGGCGGTGGAGGCCGCGGAGTACGGCGTCCGCATCAACGCCGTCGCCCCGTCGATCGCCCGGCATCCGTTCCTGGCCAAGGTGACCAGCGAGGAACTACTCGACGACCTCGCCTCGCGTGAGGCCTACGGCCGCGCGGCCGAGGTCTGGGAGATCGCCGCCACCATCGCGATGCTCGCCAGCGACTACACCACATACCTGACCGGGGAGATCGTCTCGATCTCCAGCCAACGAGCCTGACCCGCACGAGGAGCCACACCATGAGCACACCGCAGGCCTACATCGTCGATTCCCTGCGCACCCCGGTGGGCAAGCGCAACGGATCCCTGGCGAAGGTGAACCCGATCGATCTCGGTGCCCACGTCATGAAGGCGGTCGTCGAGCGCACCGGGATCGCCCCGGACGTCGTCGACGACGTGGTGTTCGGCTGCGTCGACACCATCGGGCCCCAGGCGGGCAACGTCGCCCGCTCGTCCTGGCTGGCCGCAGGCCTGCCGCTGGCCGTCCCGGCGACCACCGTCGACCGGCAGTGCGGATCGTCGCAGCAGGCAATCCATTTCGCCGCGCAGGGCGTGATGAGCGGGACCCAGGACGTGGTGATCGCCGGTGGGTTGCAGAACATGAGCGCCATCCCCATCTCGGCGGCGATGATCGCCGGGGCGCAGTACGGTTTCGGCAACCCGTTCCACGACTCCACCGGGTGGCAGGAGCGTTTCGGCGACGCCGAGATCTCGCAGTTTCGCGGCGCCGGGATGATGGCCGAGAAGTGGGGGATCAGCCGCGAGGACATGGAGGCGTGGGCGCTGCAGTCGCATCAGCGGGCGCGTACGGCCATCGCCGAGGGGCGTTTCGACAACGAGCTCGTCGCGCTCGGCGACTGCGTCGTCGACGAATGCCCCCGCGAGACGTCGTTGGAGAAGATGGCGTCGCTGCCGGTGCTCGAGGAGGGGTCGAGGTTGACCGCCGCCGTCGCATCGCAGATCTGTGACGGTGCCGCGGCCACGCTGGTGGTGTCGGAGGCGGCGTTGGAACGGTACGGCCTCACCCCGCGCGCGCGGATCCACCATCTCTCGGTGCGAGGCGACGATCCGATCATGATGCTGTCGGCGCCGATCCCGGCCACCGCCTACGCGCTCGAGAAGACCGGGCTGTCGATCGACGACATCGACGTCGTCGAGATCAACGAGGCGTTCGCGCCCGTGGTCCTCGCGTGGCTGAAGGAGACCGGAGCCGACCCGGCCCGGGTCAACCCCAACGGCGGCGGCATCGCGCTGGGCCACCCGCTGGGTGCGACCGGTGCGAAGCTGTTCGCGACGATGCTCAACGAACTCGAACGCACCGGCGGGCGCTACGGGCTGCAGACGATGTGTGAGGGCGGCGGGACCGCCAACGTCACCATCATCGAGCGGCTCTGATCCGCCGACCGTGCCGTAACAACGCGCCCACCGTGCCGTTATGGCCCGCCGACCGTGCCGTAACAACGCGCCCACCGTGCCGTTATGGCCCGCCGAGCGTGCCGTAACCGCCCACCGACCGTGCCGTAACAACCCGCCGACCGTGCGTCAGTAGGCGACGGTCTGGGCGATGGCGGTGACGACGAGGCCGGTCGACAATGACACGAACGACAGGCCTGAGATCGCCTTGTAGACGATCATCTTCTGGATGTCGGCGTTGAAGCCGAGGGGGATGAACAGCAGCGGGTTCACGATGCCGCCGATGACGACGAGGACCAGCGCCCAGTCGGGGGTGTCCGACGCGACCGCCCCGACCGCGACCATGAGGATGCCCATGATGATCCAGTCGAGATGGGTCTGGAACACGCGTCGTTGATGGATCAGGCCGATCGCACGTAGTGCGTCCGGCTTCTCGACCACGAGCGTGACCGCGAACCCCGACACCGCCCCGACCGCGATCGACCACAACCCGACCAGGATGAGTACGTCGGTCATGGGCTCGACAGTACGGTCCGGCCCACGGGCGGTGGCGCGAACCCTGTGATGTGGCGCATACTGCAAAGCAACACATTGAACAATTTGTTTCTTTGGGCGATCGAAGGAGATCGAACGATGACCAAGCCCGCTCCGACCACATCCGGTACCGCGCACGCCGCCACCGTCACGCCGCTGCACCGCTCCGCCGATGAGCGCAGCCTGACCGAGCTTCTCGATCTGCAGCGCGCGGCGTTCCTGCGGGACGGCATCCCGGACGCGGCCACGCGCATCAGCCGGATCAACCGGCTCTCGTCGCTCCTGCTCGACCACGCCGACGAGATCGCCGAGGCCCTCGACGCCGACTTCGGCACGCGTCCGCGGGATCTGTCGATCGCCACCGACGTCGCCGGATGCATGATCGATCTGGCACATCAGCGCAAGCACCTGCGTAGCTGGATGAAGACCGAGAAGGTCGCCAAGGCGATGGGCCTGGCCGGGTTCTCGCAGCGCATCCGGCACGATCCGCTGGGTGTCGTCGGCATCATCGGCCCCTGGAACTTTCCGCTCCAGCTGACGGTCGTCCCGGCCGGCTCGGCGTTCGCCGCGGGAAACCGCGTGATGATGCGCCCGTCGTCGGCGACAGCGCGAACCACCGCCGTGCTCGCCAAGTACGCGCCGAACTACTTCTCGCTCGAGGAGTTCGCCGTCCTCACCAGCGCGCACGGATCGGGATCGGACTTCGCCAAGCTGAAGGTCGACCACATGTTCTTCACCGGATCCCCCGAGGTGGGCGCGTCGGTGGCCGCGGAGGCGGGCAAGAACCTTGTCCCGGTCACCCTCGAACTCGGCGGCAAGAACCCGGCCGTCGTCGACGTCGACGCCGACATCGACACCGCGGCCAAGCGCCTCGCCGACGCACGGATGGTCAACAGTGGTCAGGTCTGCCTGTGTCCCGACTACGCCTTCGTCCCCGAGGACAAGCTCGGCCAGTTCACCGATCGGGTGATGGCCCGCTGGCGCGAGAACTACGCGTCGGTGCTGCACAACGAGCAGTTCACCTCGACCATCAACGAGAAGAACTACACGCGCATCGTCGGGCTGATCGACGACGCCGTGAGCCTCGGCGCCACCAAGCAGCAGCTCATCCCGGCCGGGGAGAAGCTGCCCGACGCGGCGTCGCGCAAGATCCCGCCGACGCTGCTGACCGGGGTCTCCGCCGGCATGAAGATCGAGGAGGACGAGGTCTTCGGTCCGGTGCTGACCGTCTACCCCTACCGCGATCTCGGCGAGGCGATCAGCCACATCACCTCGCACAGCCACCCGCTGACGATGTACTGGTACGGCCCGGACAACGACCGCTACGAGTCGCTGCAGGACGCCACCCGCTCGGGTTCGGTGAACGGCAACGACTTCGCCCTCAACCTGCTCAGCGCGGAACTGCCCTTCGGCGGTGTCGGTGCCAGCGGGATGGGCAGCTATCACGGCAAATTCGGGTTCGCCACGTTCTCCCACGCCCGCGCGGTCACCCACTCGCGCATGCCGCTGAGCTTTGCCGAGCTGATGTCGGCGCCGTTCCGCAAGCGCGACACCCGCTCGACCAACATCCAGCTGGCGATGTGGCGGATGATCACGAAGCGGGCGAGCAAGAAGAATCGCTGATCGAACTCCTCGGCCAAGCGCTTGCTAGGGTTGGTGACCTGGCCGAGGAGGAGATCGCACACGTGTCGCCGAATACTGCTTCGCGCTCGACGCGACGCGACGAACTGCTCGGGCTCGCCGGCCGCATGTTCGCCGAACAAGGGTTGCGCACCACCACCGTTCGCGACATCGCCGATTCGGCGGGCATCCTCTCCGGCAGTCTCTACCACCACTTCGATTCGAAGGAATCGATGGTCGACGAGATCCTCAGGGGGTTCCTCGACGCGCTGTTCACCCGCTACAACGCGATCGTCGACGCCGACCTGCCCGCCGACGAGACGCTGGTCCAGCTGATCGTCGCGTCGTTCGAGAGCATCGACGCCGACCATCACGCGGTGGCGATCTATCAGGACGAGGCCAAGCGCCTGTCGGGTCAGGAACGGTTCGACTACATCGCGGTGCGCAACACCGAGTTCCGCAAACTGTGGAAGACGGTGCTGCGCAAAGGAGTCGACGACGGCACGTTCCGCGCCGACCTCGACACCGAGCTCGTGTACCGGTTCCTACGCGACACCGTGTGGGTGGCCGTCCGCTGGTACCGGCCGGGCGGTTCGCTGTCGGCGCGTGAGGTGGCAGACCAGTACCTGAGCGTCGTCCTCGAGGGCCTGGTCCCGCGCTGAGTCAGACCACCTCGCCGACGATGTCGGCGAGACGATGCACCTGGTCCACGTCGGAGTCGGTGGGGATCAGGTGTACCTCGTCGGCGCCGACGTCGGCGAACGTCGCCAGCACCTCACGCAGTTGCGCCGGTGTCCCGACGAAACCGGTGGTCGGTGCCATCGCGTCGACGAGATCGACGGGCAGCCAGTTCATGTAGTGCCGGAGGTGGCGGTGGATCTGTCCGCGGCCCGAACCGTCGCCGTCGTCGAGGGCGACCCAGAACGACGTGGTCAGCCGTGGCGACGGCCTGCCGGCCTCGGCCCATGCGGCGCGGGTGACGTCGAACAGATCGGCCACCCCGGCCGCCGCGAGATCCAGGGTCACCCCGGCGAGGCCGTCGGCCCACGACGCCGCACTGCGGATCGTCTTGCGTCCGGTCGTCCCGACGAGTAACTCGGGACCGCCTGCCCGGACCGGCGGTGGACCCACCGGAAGCGTTGCGCCGGTGACGTTCTCGCCACGCCACACCCGCTGCATCACGGCCACCCGATCGGCCATCCCACGCATCGTCTGAGTGGCCGGGTCCGCGCCCGCGGCGCGATAGTCCTCGCGACGCCCGCCGACACCGAACCCGACGGTGAGTCGGCCCCGGGACAGCTGGTCGCCGGTGGCGAGCGACTTGGCGAGCAGGACCGGATCGTGCAGTTGCGGCACGATCACGGTGGTCACCAAGCGAACGCGTGAGGTCCACGCCGCGACCGCGCCGAGCAGCGTGAGCGTCTCGGGGTTGTCGAAGGCCATCCGCTCGCCGAAACACAACGAGGAGAACGGACCCGCGTCGATCGCCCGGGCCCACGCCTCGAGCGTGGCGGGTCCGTCCGCCCAGACGTCGGGCTCCATGACGGGCAGGGTCAGACCGACGAACATGACGTCGTGAGCTCAGCCGACCGTGAGGTGTCCGCGTGCCGTCAGAACGGCTTGAGCGGGTGAATCGCGAGGTCACCGAGGTGCTGCCCGACCGCGCCCATGGCCTCGGTCAGCGCCGGTGCCTTCATGTGGGCGTCGAGGTGCTCCTGCGACTCCCACAGCTCGACGGTGACGAAAACACCCGGGGTGGAAGCGGACTCGAACAGCTCGTAGGAGATGCAGCCGGCCTCGTCCTGGGTGGCGGCGGCCAGACCCTTCAGTGCGTCGCCCACCTCTTTCTCGAAGCCGGGCTTGGCGGGAATCGTCGCGACCACATGCAGATCGGCCATCACACACTCACTCTCATCACGGTGCACGTCGACCATCGGTGTCGACGCGTCACCCTCAAAGTACCTGCAGCGGCTCAGCGCAGGAGGCGTTCGGTCGCGTCGGCGATGGCCGCGACCACCGATGCGCGCGCGGCGGCCCCCTCCGGCGTACCCGGGTCGGTCAGCAGGCCGTCGGATCGCATGCTGATGACCGATTCCACGAGCCGGAAAGGCAGGTGGACCCGGCCGTCGGTCTGGTCTCCGACCACTTCGACGGCCAGAGCGCGATAGACGTCGCGCAGTTCGACACGGATGTCACGGAACGCGGTGAAGCGTTCGCCGCGGAGCTCGGGGAGCAGGTACAGCGCGCCGAGATTCCACCGCGACGCAGCGAGTTGTTCCGCGTCGTATCGAATGAGGTCGAGGAGTCGCGTGAGAGCGGGCGTGGCCGGATCCAACGCCCGTGCGACGTCGAGCGCGGGGGCGACGGTGTCCTGCAGGAGCGCGGCGAGGATGTCGTCCTTGGTCGCGAAGTGGTGATAGAGCGAGGCCTGCCGCATGCCGACCGACTCGGCGATCGCCCGTGTGGACGTCCCGGCGAACCCCTGGGTGGTGAACAGTTCGCCGGCGGCGTCCAGGATCTCCTCGCGCGGGTTGCCGCCGGTCCGGCGCTGTTCCACCAGGCGTGGACGTCCCCGTGCCGCCTGCCCTGACTCGGGACGCATCGCGATGATCTCCTCGTCGGTCGGTGGTTGTCGGCGGGCCGTCCGCGGCAACTTTACCGAGACGAACGTCCCAACTGCACGGTGAGCACTCCGTCACACGCTCTTCACACTCGGGAAACCGCGGCAACAAATGCGACCGATACTTTTCGATCACTTGATAGATATACACCGCTCCGGCGAAGCAGCGGCCCCACCCAACAGGAGTCCTCATGACCGCACTAGACCGGTCGATCTCGTCGGCCGACGACGCCGACGCACTGTCCGAACTCGGGTACACGCAGGAGTTGCACCGGGGGATCGGCGGCTATGCGTCGTTCGCCTCCGGCTTCTCGTTCGTGTCCATCCTGACGACGGTGTTCGCGCTGTTCGCGCTCGGGTTCGGACTCGGCGGACCCGGCTTCTTCTTCACCTGGCCGATCGTGTTCGTCTGCCAGTTCTGCGTCTGTCTCGTCTTCGCCGAACTGTCCGGCAAGTTCCCGGTCGCGGGCGCCATCTACCAGTGGTCACGACGTCTGGCCGGCAACGGCGTGGGGTGGTTCGCCGGCTGGTTCATGCTGATCGGCTACATCGTCAGCGTCGCCGCGCTGGCCATCGCGATGCAGAGTGTGTTGCCGTCGATCTGGTCGGGCTTCCAGCTCGTCGGCACCGACACCGCGCTCGCCTCCGTCTCCGGCGCGACGAACGCGATCATCCTGGGCAGCATCACCATCGCGCTCTGCACGGTGATCAGCGCGATGGGTGTCGCGTTCATGGGCAAGATCACCGTCATCGGCGTCACCATCGAGATCATCGGGGTGGTGCTCCTGGTCGTGTTGCTGTTCATCAACGCCGAACGGTCACCCGCACAGGCGGTTCTCGACACCGGCGGACACGGGACCGGTCTCGGGTACCTCCCCGGATTCTTGGCGTCGATGCTGATGGCCGCCTACGTGATGTACGGATTCGACAGTGCGGCAGAGCTGTCCGAGGAGACCGCGAACCCGCGTAAGACCGCTCCCAAGGCGATCGTCAACGCCCTGCTGGTGTCGTTCCTCGGCGGCGGGCTGATGATCCTGGCCGCCCTGATGGCGGCCCCGTCGCTCGGCGCCCCGGAGCTCTCCGCAGACGGCATCGCCTGGGTCATCACCAGCCAGCTCGACACGTGGATGGGCCGCACCCTGCTGGCGATCGTCGCGATCGCGATCTTCTCGGCCACCCTCGCGATCCAGGCCTCGGCGTCACGGGTGATGTTCTCGATGGCCCGCGACAACCGATTGCCGT
This sequence comes from Williamsia maris, assembly GCF_024171815.1. Lineage (GTDB taxonomy): Bacteria > Actinomycetota > Actinomycetes > Mycobacteriales > Mycobacteriaceae > Williamsia_A > Williamsia_A maris. The sequence goes on from NZ_JAMTCJ010000002.1 coordinate 1,234,538, forward strand.
TCGGGTCGTTCCTGGCGAAGGTCAACCCGCGCACCGGGACCCCGATCAACACCGGGATCGTCGTCAGCGCGCTGGCCATCGCGGTGCTGCTGGTCAATCTCGGTCAGGCCGGCGTCTTCGCCGCCATCACCAGCGTCTCGGTCGTCATCGTCTACATCGCCTACCTGATGGTCACCGTCCCCGCGCTGATCCACCGGGTCCGCGGCACCAGCCTCAGCTTCGGCCGACCGGTCTTCGACCTCGGTCGCTGGGGAATCCTGGTCAACGTCATCGCAGTCGTCATGGGCACGCTGCTGATGATCAACATCGCCTGGCCGCGGGCCGAGGTGTACGACCCGGATGGCACGTCGTGGTTCCTGCACTACTTCGCGATCATCTTCGTCGCCCTGACTCTCGTGGTCGGTGCCGCCGCCTACATGCGGGTGAAGGACCTTCCCGGCGCCCCGGTCCCGACCGACGCGCTCGTGCGCTCGAAGCGGTCGCGATGAGCGCGGCCACCGGGTCCACGACCGGCGCCAAGGCCCATGCCCGCGCGCAGGCGGGTGCGCTGACCGACTCGATGCCGGTCGTCCCGGCGTCGCGCTGGCCGGATCCCCCGGCCGGCGTCGCACCGGAGGCGATGACCTGGGCGGAGACGGTCCCCGGCGGTCGCTACACCGTGAAGGTCCTGGCCCGCGGAACGCGCCTGCGTCTGCGTGACGTCGCGGGGAGCGCGTGTGCGCACGTGCTGCTGTGGCGGTCCGACGCCCCGTGGGAACGACTCAACGTCGCCGACACCGTGAAGGTGCCGTGGCAGGCCTACCTCACCGAGGGACATCCGCTGCTCAGCGACCAGGGGCGGGTGCTGGCGACCGTCGTGGCCGACGACTCCGGACACCACGACGCGCTCTGCGGAACCACGACCCTGGTCGGCAACACCGGGAAATACGGCGCGGGACAGGTGCATTCGCAGAGCCCGGCCGGTCGGGAGCTGCTGGGTCTCGCCGCGGCCAAACACGGCCTGACCCCTGCGGACGTCGCGCCGTCGGTGTCCTTCTTCCACGGCGTGGTCGTCGAATCCGACGGCACGCTCACGTCCAAGGGGTCGGCCGGTCTCGGCAAACACGTCGACCTGCTCCTGCACCTGCCGTGCATCGTCGCCGTGGCCAACACCGCGCACCCGCTCGACCCGTCGCCCGGCTTCGACACCGGCCCGCTGGAGGTGCTCGCCTGGCGGGCACCGGACGATCTGGCCGCCCTGCTGGCGACGGTCGACGATCGTGACCCCGAATACCGACGCGCCGTGGCGAACTCCGAAGACGCCGTCGCCGCCGCACACCTGTGAGAGGAACCGTGATGTCCACCCCCGTAGCCGTTCCCGCCGCCGAGGCGGCGCTGGTGCCCGGCACCGTCGTCCGCGACGTCGAGATCGGCGCCCGCGGTCCGTGGTCGGGCGTGATCGCCGCCGGCGACGTGCTGACGATCGTCGACCTGTACGGCAACCAGGCCGTCGACACCCTGTTCTACGGGGTGACGGCCGCAGGCACACCCGACCCGGCCGCGCGCTATTCCGCGCAGGCGACCGTTGCCGCCCAGGGCAATCTGTTCCTCACCACCGGGTCGGTGATCCGCGATCAGGAGTCGAACCCGCTGATGACGATCGTCGCCGACGAGGTCGGTAACCACGACACCGTGGGCGGTGCGTGCTCGCAGGAGTCGAACACCCTGCGCTACGGCCACCACACCAAGCACCAGCACGCCTGCGTCGAGAACTTCCTCATCGAGGGCGCCCGCCACGGACTCGGCAAGCGCGACATGGTCGGCAACGTCAACTTCTTCATGAACGTCCCCGTCGACCCGGACGGCAGCCTCGGCATCGTCGACGGCCTGTCCGCCCCCGGCAAGCGGTTGGCGTTGCGCGCCGACGTCGACACCCTGGTGCTGATCTCGAACTGCCCGCAGATCAACAACCCGTGCAACGGTTTCGACCCGACGGCCGTCCGCGTCATCGTCACCCACCCGGACACCGAGATCGCCGCATGAGCGCCATCGTCGTCGAGCGGGCCGGACCGATGGCCACGATCCAGGACTGGCCCGGACGTACCGGGTACTGGCACGTGGGCGTCCCGCCGTCGGGACCGATGGACGACCTGTCCTTCCGGCTCGCGAACATCGCCGTCGGCAACCCGCAGGGCACCGCGGCGCTCGAGGCCACCATGGCCGGACCCACCCTGCGGTTCACCGTGGCCGCGACCATCGCGGTCACCGGCGCCCCGGTCCGGATCAGTGTCGACGGGGTCGAACACGGCCAGTGCGAACCCATCTCGGTCGCAGCCGGGGCCCGGGTGACCATCGGCGCGGTCGAATCGATCGGTATGCGGATCTACATCGCGGTGGCCGGGGGACTGGCCGCCGAGAAGGTGCTGGGCAGCGCTTCGACGTTCACACTCGGTCGGTTCGGTGGCCACGGGGGTCGGGTCCTCACCGACGGCGACGAGCTCGACCTCGCCGGTGTCGCGCCGAACGGCCCGCCCCGGCGAATCCAGCACGAGGAGGAACCCGCGATGGGAACCGCGTGGGACCTCGCGGTCACGGTCGGACCGCACAGTGCACCGGAGTTCTTCACCGACGACGACATCGCCACGCTGTACGCCACCTCGTATCAGGCGCACTTCAACTCCGACCGGACCGGCATCCGGCTCATCGGACCCAAACCGCAGTGGGCGCGGACCGACGGCGGCGAGGCCGGCCTGCACCCGTCGAACATCCACGACAACGCCTACTCGGTCGGTGCGCTCGACTTCACCGGCGACACCCCGATCCTGCTCGGGCCGGACGGGCCGAGCCTCGGTGGATTCGTCTGCCCGGTCACCGTCACCACCGCCGATCGGTGGAAACTCGGCCAGATCGCGCCCGGCGACGCGGTGCGGTTCGTCCCGGTCCGGTCGTCGGCGGTGGCCGACTCCTCGGCCATCGGCAACGCCCGCCGCTCCCAGTACATCCCGGTGATCTCGACCGGCGGCGACCCCGACGGCGGCATCCTGGGTGTCGCCGACACCGCCGACGGAGGGTCCCGTGTCACCTACCGCCGCAGCGGCGACGACAACGTCCTCATCGAGTACGGCGACATGGCCCTCGACCTCGCCTCGCGCGCCCGCGTCCACGCACTGGCCGAGCGGATCGCCGCCGACCGCCCGGCCGGGCTCGTCGACCTCACCCCCGGGATCCGTTCGCTCCAGGTCAAGTTCGATCCGTCGGCGATCAAGCAGTCGACGGTGGTCGAGTGGCTCCGTGAGTGCGAGGCCGAGCTGCCGTCGGTGCACGACCTCGTCGTGCCCAGCCGCACGGTCCACCTGCCGTTGTCGTGGGACGACCCCGCGACGCGGGAGGCGACCGAGCGCTACATGCTCGGCGTCCGCGACGACGCGCCCTGGTGTCCGTGGAACATCGAGTTCATCCGGCGAATGAACGGCCTCGCATCGCCCGACGACGTCCACCGGATCGTGTTCGACGCGGAGTACCTGGTCCTCGGTCTGGGTGACGTGTATCTCGGTGCCCCCGTGGCCGTTCCGCTCGACCCCCGACACCGCCTGGTGACCACCAAGTACAACCCGGCCCGGACGTGGACCCCGGAGAACGCCGTCGGTATCGGTGGCGCCTACCTGTGCGTCTACGGGATGGAGGGGCCCGGGGGATACCAGTTCGTCGGCCGGACCACCCAGGTCTGGAACCACCGACATCCCCAGGCGACCGTCGGGTTCGATCCCGAACATCCCTGGCTGCTACGTTTCTTCGACCGGATCAAGTGGTATCCCGTCGGCGCCGACGAACTTCTCGACATGCGGGCCGACGTCGCCGCGGGAGGCGGACACATGGACATCACCGACGGCGAGTTCTCGATCGCTGACCACCAGGCGTTCCTCGACGTCAACGCCGGTGAGATCGCGCGCACGCGTGGCGAGATGGAGACCGCACGTGACGCCGAACGGCAGCGCTGGTCCGACGGTGGAGAGGTCTCGAGAGGACGGGTCGCATGACGACCACCGCCGTGGGTACCGGCCGCGTGTCCGACATCCACCGGGAGATCCAGTCGAGTGGGCGTACCGAGGTCTTCATCCACCTCCGACCGGTCGCCGAGGTCGAGGCCGAACTGGCCGCGTCGCTGGCGGCCGACGGCCCACTCGCCGGGGTGATCCTCGCCGTCAAGGACAACGTCGACGTGGCAGGCCTCCCGACCACCGCAGCCTGTCCGTCGTTCGCGACGGTGCCCGCCGTCGACGCACCCGTGGTCGCCGCGCTGCGGGCCGCCGGCGCGGTCGTCATCGGCAAGACCAACCTCGACCAGTTTGCCACCGGTCTGGTCGGTACGCGCAGTCCGTATGGCGCGGTCCGGGATTCACGCCGCTCCGACCACATCTCCGGCGGGTCGAGTTCGGGCTCGGCCGTGGCCGTTGCGCTCGGGTTCGCCGACATCGCCATCGGCACCGACACCGCCGGGTCGGGCCGGATACCCGCAGGCCTGCAGGGCATCGTCGGGATCAAACCGACCCTCGGGGTCGTCTCCACCGACGGCGTCGTCCCGGCCTGCGCGAGCTATGACTGCGTGACCGTCTTCGCCCGCGACCTCGCGCAGGCGGACGCCGCGATGGCCGTCATGGCGACGGCCGCCGGTCCACGACCGTTCCCCGCCGACACCGCGCTGGCCGCGTCGACGGCTCCGGTGATCGCGATCCCGTCCGCCCTGCCGTCCCTCGACGAGAACTGGCGGGCGGCCTTCGCCCGGGCCGTCGAGGACGCGGTGGCCGCCGGGTGTTCGGTGCGCGAGATCGACCTCGGCGACTTCCTCGCGGCCGCGGTCCTGCTGTACGACGGTGCACTCGTGGCCGAACGCCACGATGCGGTCGGGCATTTCGTCGACGCCGGTCCGGACGGCCTCGATCCCACGGTGGCATCGATAATCTCGGCGGCATCGCGATGGTCGGCGACCGATCTGTTGCGGGACCGCAGACGTGTCGACGAGTTGCGTTCCGCAGCAGTGGCGTTGCTCGACGGGGTCGATGTGCTGATGGTTCCGACCGCACCCGCGCACCCGACCCTGGCCGAGGTCGCAGCCGACCCGGTGGGCGTCAACGCGCGGATGGGGACCTACACCAACTTCTGCAACCTCTTCGACATGTGCGCCCTCGCCGTCCCGGCAGGAGAGGCCGACGACGGCGACTCGGGCACGGCGCAGTTCGGCGTGACGCTGCTGTCGACGGCCCATCGCGACGCCGTGCTGATCGACGTCGCGCGTCGCCTCGCCCGCTCGGGTGACGGGCCGACATGGGTCGAGAAGGTGTCCGACGCGGTGGAACTCGCGGTCTTCGGCGCGCACCTGCGCGGGCAACCGCTCGACCACCAGCTGACCGACCGCGGCGCTCGGTGGGCGGGTGACGTCGTCACCGCACCTGCGTACCGGCTCGTCGAACTCGACACGACGCCGCCCAAGCCCGGGTTGGTGCGCGACGACGTGTCCGGGCGCGCGATCCGCGGCGAGACATGGGTGCTGTCGGCGGCCGCGCTGGGCAGCTTCCTCGCCGAGCTCCCGCCACCGATGCTGCTGGGGTCGATCGAGCTCGCAGACGGGACCACGACGGTCGGGTTCGGCGCCCAGGCTCAGGCGCTCGCCGGCGGCACCGAGCTGACCGTCGACCATTGGCTCGCCCGCTGACACCGGTGCGGGTGTCGCATTTGCTAGCGTGGACGGCAGTCACAATGACCCTCGGACGAGCGCGCCGTACCCGACCAGCGACAAGACGGTGCACAGGAGCTCGTCATGGCGTGGTCGGTTCTCATCATCTCCGGTGTCTTCGAAGCGATCTGGGCCACTGCGCTCGGTAGGTCCGAGGGGTTCACTCGCCTGACACCGTCTGTCGTCTTCGCGGTCGGACTCGTCGTCAGCATGGCCGGTCTGGCCTACGCGTTGCGCAGTCTCCCCATCGGTACGGCCTACGCGGTGTGGGTGGGTATCGGGGCGGTGCTCACGGTGACCTACGCGATGCTGACCGGTGACGAGGCGGCGTCCTGGACGAAGATCGTGTTGCTGGCTGTCATCGTGGGAGGTGTGGTGGGACTGAAGGTCCTGCACTGACTCCCGACTCACCGAACGGCGAAGACGTCCAGTTCGACGGTGGTGGGAGTCCGTTCCCCGGCCGCGACGAACAACGTGTCGTCAAGCCAGGCGTAGTCGGGATGGGCGGTCGACAGACGCGGCTGGGTGCGGAAATAGATCCGGTTCGGATCGACCGGTTCGTCGCGCAGCAGCGCCGCGACATCGGCCGCGCTGCCCACGCGCAAGCCGATGTTGTGCACCGCGATCCGTGCGCCGTCGTCGGTCTCCACGGCGTACCGTGCGTCGAGCTCGGTCACCCGATCCGACCGCAGGTACTGGTGGTCGGCGCCCGCGGGGAGGACCCGTCCGCGCAGCCGGGGCCCGGCGACGGTGCCACCCAGGATCGGCACCATGCGCCGGTGGCCGTTCGGCAGGGCGCCGAGGTCGATGGGTGTACCGACGGCGATCGAGAGGTGCGCGACGAACTCCAGCGGCGGCGCGGCGGGCGTGGACATCAGTTGGTGCGGTCGGCGAATCCGGCGGGGAGCTCCGACGGTCCCACCGAGATCACGGACTCGTCGTCGATCCCGACGTTCTCGAACAGCGTGATCGCGGCGAACTCGGGAACCACGTAGATCGGGTAGGTCGGGCCGGCGTCACGGTAGGTGCGCATCTCGTCGAGGTGGTCGTTCTGGAAGACCACGGTCTTGGTGCCCGCGTCCTCGACCCACTTGGGGAAGAAGATGGTGCCGTGCAGGCGGCGCTTGCCGGGCAGGACGTTGACCACGACGGACGTGCCGGTGGGCTCGTTCCACGAGATCTTGAAGACGTCGTCGTCGAGCTGGACGAGGTCGACCTCCTGGTCCTTGACCCACCGCCCACCGACCATGCCGGTGTGGATCCGGTAGTCGATGGTGGTCGCGTTCTTCACATACATTTCGTACTGCCACGAGTTGGCGTAGGTGTAGATGAAGCGATGGCCGACAAGGCCGGAGAGGTCCTGCGCGGGGATGGGGTTCTGTACGTCGATGTGCTGAGTCATGATTTGATTTTGTCACAAAACTAGTTTGCAGACAATGGTGTGCAGGATGTCGGAGGTGCCCATGACCGAGCTCGCCGCGGAGTTGAGCCGGACGATCGGTCCACTGCGTCGCGCCATGCTGCGCGCGGCGCGGTTGGCCGCCGGCCTCCCTGACCTCCCCGAGGCGCAGATCCAGGTGCTGCGGTCGTTGGCCGGGCAGTCCCCGCAGACGTCGGGGGATCTGGCCGCCGGCCTGCAGTTGGCCCGCCCCACCGTGAGCAACGTGATCCGGGCGATGACCGCCGACGACCTCGTCACCAGGGTGCCGGGTGCCGACGATCTGCGACAGGTGCTGATCGCCCCGACCCCGCGCGCGCTGGATCTGTTGCATCGATACGACGAGGCTGCCGGCGCGGTCCTCGACGAGATCCTCGGTGGTCTCGACGACGACGCCCGTGCGGTCCTCGCCCATGCGTTGCCGGTACTCGACGGACTCACCGCCGCCCTCGTCGCCCGGATGGCCGACGAGCTGCCGGACTGACGGGAAACCCCCTAGCGGGGCTTGGTTCCCGTGGCCAGGTAGGTGGATCCGATGACCGTGACCCCGTCCGGGCCCGCCAGTTCCGCGAGATCGGCTCGAAGAGACCGTGCCGCATCGGGATCGAGCACGATCTGCGCGGAGAACGTGAAGACCATGTCGAGCCACGCCTGGGTGGTGTACTCGGTCCGGATCGGGTGCGTCGTCTCGGACACCTCGAACCCGCCAGCGGCCAGGGTGTCCGCGAGCGGAACCTCGCCGGTCGCCGTCGGATGCTCGCGAATGTTCATGTACCTGCGGTAGACGGTGTCGAAGTCCGCCGGCGGTGGTGACTCCGGTGCGGTGGCATGCCACAGCAGCGCGAGCGACCCACCGGGCCGGAGGATCGAATACGCCTTCGGCACAGCGACGTCGGCGCGGACCCAGTGCCACGACTGCGCGAACAGCACGACATCGAACACCCGTCCGTCCGGGTCCCAGTCCTCGAACGTGCCCAACTCGACGCGCAGCCCTTTGGCGGCAGCGACCGCGGCCATCGCCGCGTCCGGCTCCACCGACAACACCGGCAGATCACGCTCGGCGAGCTGCGCGGCGGCGATGCCCGTCCCCGAGCCCACGTCCAGAACACGACCGCCGTGGGCGAGCGCGGCGATGTCGTCGATCACCTCGACCGGATACCTCGGTCGGTGCCGGTCGTAGGCGCGTGCCACCGATCCGAACGAGTCCGCTCGATCCCGTTGGGTGTGCAGTGGTCCGGCCACGTCAGCGCCTCCGGGCGATCATCGCCCGCGGCGACCCGGTGATCGTGATCGGATCGTCGCCGAGAGCCGCCGACAACTCGTCCCGCAGCCGGTACTTGGTCGGCTGGTCGAGCACCAGGAACCGGGAGTAGGTGAACACGGTGTCCAACCAGTCTGCGACGGTGACGGTCTCCGTCAGTGGGAAGTCCTCGACGCGCATGTCGAAACCGGCGGCGGTGAAGTCGGCGGCCGTCTCGTCGGTCAGCCTGCGTCGGGCGGTGTCGTTGTTGCCCAGCACGCCGTCGACGATGTCGTGGATGGCCGGATTGTCGAATCCGCGCCAACTCGACTCGTGGGACAGCAGTGCAACGTGGCCGCCGACGGGGAGGATCTCGGCGAGCTTCGCCAGGGCCGGGATCGGGTCCACCCAGTGCCACGAGCGGGCGAAGACCACCAGATCGAACGACCGCCCCCGCGGGTCCCAGTGCTCGAAGGTCCCGGGCTCCACGGTCACACCCTTGGCGCGCGCGATGTCCGCCATGTCCGAATCCGGTTCCACGGCAAGCACATCGCAACCGCGGGCGAGCAGCGCGGCCGCCGCCTTACCCGTACCCGACCCGACATCGAGGACACGATGGCCGAGTGCGGCGACCGCATCCATCAGGTCGTCGGGGAAGTCGGGCCGATGGTCCTCGTAGGCCTGTGCCTGCGCTCCGAAGCTGAGCGCGAGGTGGCGATCGACGTGAAGGGGAGTGGGCTCGGGCACGCCTTTAGCTTAGAACGCCGGTGTATCAGGGCAGGTCACAAGCGCGCACGAGCGGACTTCGGCGGTGTCAGTGCTCCACGGTAAAAAGGGGCCGGTTCTGTCAAACGAGTACATGCGAGAGGTGAGGACCCGTGCACACAGCGGAACGCAAAACTCGATGGTCGCCGTCCAGGACGTACTTGTGGTGGTTTGTCGTAATTAATGCACTCGCTTTCGTTTCCATCGCATCGGCCTGGGTCATGCTCGGTGCGTGGGCGTTGTCAGCTGGAGGGGTTGTGCCGGTTACCGGGGGCATGCGAACTGCGGGAATGGCAATGTGGCTGCTCCTCCGGGTGGGGCCCGGTTTGGGATTTCTCGTGTCCGTCGTCGTCTTCTACTACGCGTGGGCAGTCCATCCGTCGGATCTTCCGAAGACACTTAGCCGAGCCGTGCGCCTGTTGAGGAGAAATCGTTTGGTCGGTGCGACGCTTCTCAGCTGCGCACTACCGCTGCTCCTACGACCTGCAACGGCAATTCAGCCGTTCGCGGCGGGGTTGGCGGTTGCCGCGATCGTCACGATTCTCGGTTCGGTTCTGCTCGTCGTAGCAAATCGCGAGAGGGCCAGGGTCGTTCGCTGGGTGAAAGCCTCGTCGCGGTTCCCGCACCCGTCCACAATCGAGTGTCACGGTCGGGTGCTGGAGTATCACCGCAGACGGTTCAACGACGACTGGGAGGTGCCGCAGTCTGTCCGAAGCGTCGTGGTCTCCGGTTCGTTCGCGGCTCAGGCACGATTCAGTGCGACGATGCGAAAGACGGTCGGAATTCTTCTGGGATTGGTGGCCTCGGCGTTTGTACCTCGCGTGGTTATTTGGTTCGCCAGCGGTGCTGCCGAACCGGCCCCATGGAACGCATTCCTGCTGATGGTTCCTCTTACGGGGGCGGTGGCAAGTGCGTTTCTGGTTGGCTCCGCTGGGAAGTACGAAGCCCTGGCGACTGACTATGCCCGGATATCCGAATTGCCGAGGACCCAGAATTTCACCTACGCGGTGGCCGGACGGGCAACTCCGATCGCCCGGTTGAGGTCTATGCGGTCGACCTACTAGCCAGCGTTACGGCAAGAAATGCTCAGGCGAGTTCGCGCAGCTCCGAGAGTCGTTCGCGGGCCCGGGTCATGATCGACTGAATCAACTCGTCGCAGCTGGGCAGGTCGTCGATCATCCCGACCACCTGCCCGGACGCGAGCACCCCTGCGCCGGTGTCGCCGTCGACCAGGCCGGCCTTGAGCAACATGGGGGTGTTCCCGGCCATGATGATCTGCTGCCAGGTGCGCTCACCGGATCTGCGCATGGTGCGACCGTCGGTGAGCATCGTCGTCCACTTCATGCCGGTCATCTGCTTGAAGTCGTTGGCGTTGCGGGCCGCCGCGACCAGGGCCTTGATCGGACTACCGCCCTCGAGCTTGTTCACCAGCGAGGTCCGCAGCACCCGATGCGGCATCCCGTCGACCTTGGTGGAGACGACGGTGTCGTTGAGGGTCCGACCGATGTATTCCTGCTTCACCGAATCGGGCACCGTGCTGTCGGACGTGAGCAGGAAGCGGGTGCCCATCGCGACCCCGGCCGCGCCGTACGACAGTGCCGCGGCGAGCCCGCGACCGTCGAAGAACCCGCCCGCGGCGACGACCGGGATCCCGCCGGGACCGAGTGCGTCGAGCACCGACGGCAACAACAGCGTCGTCGCGACGGGGCCGGTGTGGCCGCCGCCCTCACCGCCCTGCACGATCACGGCGTCGGCACCCCAGGACGCGACCTTGACCGCGTGCTTGGCCGCACCGATCGACGGGATCACGACGATGCCGTTGTCCTTGAGCTTGCTGATCAGATCCTTCTTGGGCGCCAACGCGAACGACGCGACCCGCACCTTCTCGCGGATCAGCAGGTCGATGCGTTCGCCGGCGTCGGTGGCGTCGGCGCGGATGTTGACGCCGAACGGCTTGTCGGTCAACGACTTCGTCCTCGCGACCGCGGTCTCGAGCTCGTCGTAGGTCATCGTCGCCGAGGCCAGGATCCCGAGGCCACCCGCGTTCGACGTGGCCGAGGTCAACGACGCCCCCGACACCCAGCCCATGCCGGTCTGCACGATCGGGTAGTCGATGCCGACCAGTTCGGTGAACGGCGTCGACATCCGCGGTTGCGTCACCGGCTCGTCTCCACCGGCTTGACCTCGCGCTCGCGCAGGCCCTTGGGGTCGATGACCTCACGGATCAGACGCACTTCTTCGTCGCTCGGCAGTCGCGTCACGCCCGCCGAATCCAGTTCGGCCACCTCGAATCCGGTGTTGTCGGCCACTTCATCGGCGGTGACGCCGGGATGCAGCGAGCGTGCCCGCATGGTGTGGTCGGGTCCGCCGAAGTCGAACACGCCGAGGTTCGTCACCACGCGGTGGATGTCGAGGTACTGATACGCCGGGTTGTCCGGGTTCACCTGGTCGTATCCGACGCCCGAGACGATGTCGACCTGATCGCCGAACACACGCGCATTGTGCTTGGCGACCCAGTAGCTCGTCGGGTGGTTCAGGGTGTTGCCGGGAGCCCCACGCACACCGAACATCTGGCGGGTCGGCTGCTGCAGCGGACCGAACGCGGACAGATTCTGGTTGCCGTGTCGGTCGATCTGGTTGGCGCCCATCACGACATGCCTCCGACCCGACGCCACCACGTCGAACACCTTGCGGAACGGCATCCACCCCTCGATGGGTGCGCTGCGCCCGACCGCGGGGGTGTCGGCGAAGATCAGCGCCTCACCGTCGGTGATGAGCAGGTCGGGTTCGGTGGTCAGGCGTGCCAGGCGCGCGCCGATCAGTGGTGTCGTGGCCATCGGGGACGCCATGATCTCGCCGGCGCCGTCGAAGATCTCGGCGCAGGCGATCACGCAGACCTCGGCGCGGGTGACGTTGTCGCTCATGCTTTCTCTGCTCCCTGCTCGCTCGCCCAGTCACGCACACGCGTCTGATAGGTCTCCTCGTCGACCGCGAGGAACCGGTCGGAGAACGCCCGCCAGGTGTCCGGGTCGGCGGCTGAGGTGGCGTAGAACCGCTGGAACGCCTCGTCGCGTCCGTAGTCGCCGGCGAAGGTGAAGTGGGCACCGTTCGGTGCGTGGATGACCCGATCGACGTTCATACGGTTGAGCAGCATGCGCTGCAACGGAACCGTTTCCACCAGCTCGGCTGTGCTCACCACGGTGTCGACCTCGAGGAGGCGCCGTGTCGCGGCCCCGCAGTAGAGGTCGTCGAAGTACGGGTCGACGCCGGTGTACGCGGCGTTGCCGTGCACGTCGGCGATGTCCAGGTGCACCAGTGCCACATCGAGATTCAGTGCAGGCATCGCGATGAGCGTCTGGGTGCGGCCGTCGGCGTCCGGGTAGGGCGAGTCGACCGTCTTGAGCTCGGTGCCCCAGAAGTCCTGCACGGCAGAGCCCAGGCCCGCCCGGATCGGCAGGAACGGCAGACGCGACGCGGCGGCCTCCAGTCCGCACTTGACCATGCCCTCGTCCATCTCGCGGACCTCGATGGCGCCGGTGGTCCGCGCGTGGGCGAACCAGGGGTCGTAGAACGGAGGCGAGTCGAGAGAGACGAACCCGTAGTACGCCTTGGCGACCTTGCCCGCGGCGCAGAGCAGCCCCAGGTCGGGGCCGCCGTAGGTGACCACGGTCAGATCGGTGACCTCCGACCGAGCCAACGCACGGATCAAGGCCATCGGCTTGCGGCGCGATCCCCATCCGCCGATGCCGATGGTCATCCCGCTGGAGATCTCGGCGATGGCCTCGTCGAGGGTCGACGACTTGTCGGTCTGCGTCCGGGTGGTGCCGGTCGCGCTCACGCCTTGGCCTTTCCGGTGGTGACGAAAGCATCGCGGTGCTCGTCGGAGACACCGGCGAGGTTGAGTTCGAAGGTGTATCCCTGTTCGAGGCGGTAGCTGGTCTTCACGTCGACCGGGTCGATGCCGTTGAGGGCCTCCTTGGCGGCACGGATGACGCGGGTGTCCTTGACGGCGATCATGCGCGCGACCTCCAGTGCGGTCTCGAGCAGATCGGCGCGCGGCACCACCCGGTACACCGACCCGAAGTGCTCGAGCTGCTGCGCGGTGACGTTCTGGGCGGTGAAGTACAGCGTGCGCATCAGGTGCTGGGGGACCAGACGTGCGAGATGGGTTGCGGCGCCGAGTGCTCCGCGGTCCACCTCGGGCAGACCGAAGACCGCGTCGTCGGTGGCCACGATGACGTCGGCGTTGCCCACCAGACCGATACCGCCGCCGACGCAGAACCCGTTGACCGCGACGACGACCGGGACCGCGCAGTCGTAGACCGCGGCGAAGGCGGCCGCGCACCCGCGGTTCGCGTCGATCAGCGCGCCGTAGCCCTCGGTCGCCTGCATCTCCTTGATGTCGACGCCGGCATTGAAGCCACGTCCCTCGGCTCGCAGGATCACCACGTGGGTGGCCGGGTCGGCCCCCGCGGCGAGGATCTGCTCACCGAGGTCGAACCAGGCCGCCGACGGCAACGCGTTGACCGGCGGGAAGTCGACGGTCACCGTCACGATGCCCGGTTCGATGGTGGATGTCGTGATCGACACTGGCGCTACTCCCTCGCATACCCGGTGGACGTGTTACCAACCAAACACTTGCTTGGTAGCCTAGCAGCACCGGTCAGGCGGCCGGAGGACTCGGGCGATCGGAGTGGATGCGTGGATATCGGTCTGGACGGCCGCGTGGTCCTGGTGACCGGCGGCGCACGAGGGGTCGGGGCGGGCATCTGTTCGGTACTCGGCGCACTGGGTGCCACCGTCGTCGCCTGCGCGCGCCGCGCCCCCGACGATCCGGACCGCGCGGGCGCCCCGGAGTTCGTCTCCTGCGACGTCCGCGACCCCGACGCGGTGGCCGAGATGGTCGCGGGCATCGTGGCGCGCCACGGACGGCTCGACGGCCTGGTGAACAACGCGGGCGGGTCGCCGTTCGCCCTCGCGGCCGACGCCGGTGCTCGCTTCCACAGCAAGATCGTCGAACTCAACCTGCTGGCGCCGCTGATCGTCGCGCAGGCCGCGCAGGCCGTGATGCGGGAGCAGGCCGACGGCGGCGCCATCGTCAACGTCTCCAGCGTCAGCGGCCACCGCCCGTCGCCGGGGACCGCCGGATACGGCGCGGCGAAGGCCGGGCTGGACAACCTCACGGGCTCACTGGCCATCGAGTGGGCGCCCGCGGTGCGTATCAACTCGGTGGTCGCGGGTCCGGTGCAGACCGAACTGTCCGAACTGCACTACGGCGACGCCGAGGGCGTCGCCGCGGTCGGTCGCACGATCCCGATGGGACGGATGGCCGTCCCCGACGACATCGGCAACGCGGTGGCATTCCTGTTGTCGCCGTTGGCCGGATACATCACCGGATCCACCATCACGGTCCACGGCGGCGGCGAGAGGCCGGCCTTCCTGGACGCAGCGAACACCACCACCACCACATCGGAGCAGAAGACATCATGAGCGGCATCAACGAGGGACGCGTCGTCATCGTCACCGGCGCGGGACGGGGCATCGGCCGCGAGCACGCACTGGCGTTCGCGGCGTCCGGCGCCAAGGTCGTCGTCAACGACATCGGGGCCGGGCTGGACGGGTCTGCCACAGGGGACTCGCCTGCCGAGCAGGTGGTCGCCGAGATCGTCGCCACGGGTGGCGACGCCGTCGTCAACGGCGACGACGTGGCCGACTGGGCGGGGTCGGAGAACCTCGTCAACTCGGCGGTCGAGCACTTCGGGGCCCTCGACGTGCTCGTCAGCAACGCCGGCTTCCTGCGCGACAAGATGCTGGTGTCGATGAGCGAGAACGACTGGGACGACGTGATCCGCGTTCACCTCAAGGGCCATTTCTCGATGCTGCGCCACGCGGGTGCGTACTGGCGGGCGCAGGCCAAGGCCGGGTCGACGCGGTCGGCCCGCATCATCAACACCTCGTCGGGTGCCGGCCTGTACGGCTCGGTGGGACAGGGCAACTACGCCGCCGCGAAGGCGGCCATCGCGCAGTTGACCATCCAGGCGGCATCCGAACTCGCCGGGTACGGCGTCACCGTGAACGCGATCGCCCCGTCCGCGCGGACCCGCATGACCACCAGCGCCGGCGAGGCCATGGCCGCGCAGATGGCGCCTCCGGCCGACGGGTCGTTCGACACCATGGACCCGGCGAACGTGTCGCCGCTGGTGGTGTGGCTGGGCTCGCCGGAGTCGGCGAACGTGACCGGTCGGGTGTTCGAGGTGGAGGGGGGCAAGGTGTCGGTGACCGACGGTTGGCAGCGCAGTGTGCTGCGGGACAAAGGGTCTCGGTGGGATCCGGCCGAGCTGGGTCCGGTGATCGCCGAGATCCTCGCCGAGGCACCCGCGCCGTTCCCGGTCTACGGCGCCCGCTGATGACGGGCGGGACCGGGCTCACCGACGAGCAGCGGGTCACCGCGGCGAAGGCCTATGTCGACGCCCTCGTGAGCCACGACCCGTCCGCGGTGCCCCTGGACCCGGCCTGCGTGCGGATCGAGCTCGGACTCAAGACCGGACGCAACGGTGGACACATCGCACGCGGGCTCGCCGGAGCGCCGCAGTTCAAGCTGATCCACACCATCTCCGACTTCCAGGCTCGGGTCGTCGACGGGGTCGTGCACTCGACCTTCTGTGTCCACGTCCACCCGCGGCCGCTCCGGCTGCAGGCGAAGGTGACCGAGTCGTTCGAGTTCACCGACACCGGGGACATCGTGAGAATCGTTGCGCGCTTCGGTGTCCCGCACCGCGCACCCTGAGGCCGCCTTACAGGACGGCGAGCAGCACCAGGGCGACGATCGCGAAGAGTGCCTGCGTCGCCGCGGCGCGGAGGTACGCGCGCCCGGTGCTCGCGAGCACGGCTGCGGCCGCGACGATGCACGAGCACCCGAAGACGACGAGCGTGAGTCCCGCGGTGCCGCCGATGACGACCCCGACGATGATGCCGACGGCCAGGAAGAGGTTGTAGAAACCCTGGTTGAACGCCAACGGTTTCGTGGTGGCCGCATCGGCGTCGGAGGCGACGCCGAACCGTCGGTAGACCGCCGGCCGCGTCCACAACACGGATTCCATCGCGAAGATGGCGACGTGCAGGAGCGCGGCCAGGACCGCGAAGACAGCGGCGACGACGGGCACGGCCGTGGGCCGCTAGGCCGGTGCGCCGGGGGCGCGGATCACCATCGGGACGCCCGGGAAGTGCGACGCCATCTCGGTCCGTGACGCGCGCAGCGCAGCGGTTCCGTAGCCCTTCTTGCGGTGCTCGGGGTGGATCCAGATGCGGACGTTCACCTCGCCGCCGATGAGCTCTCCGAAGACCATGCCGATCTTGTCCGAGCCCTCCAGGGCGACGAACCATGCGGCCTCCTCGGCGTGCACGCGGTCCACCGCGGAGGCGATCTCGTCGTCGAGCCCGCCCGCCGGGCCGCCCGAACCGTCACCCGCGGCGCCGATCTCGTCGGTCCGTGCGGCGAAGATGTCGCTGTCGCCTGCACCGTCGAACGGCCGCAGACCGAGGGTCTCGCCGGAGCTGGCGGGCCGATCCGACAGGGTGAAGGTCAGCTGGTTGTTCAGGTCCTCGAGCTCGCTCTGGTTGGCGCGCCGGGCGTCCTTGGTCAACTGTGCGAACGACATGCCCATGACGGCCTGCGCGCCGAGGGTGGCGGTGCCGAGCAACTCGGCGATCGCAGCCACGGCGGCGTCGCGGTCGGAGGCCTCGACGATGGCGTCGAGGACCTCGTGGCGGCGCTCGAGGGCGGAGTGCAGGGCGTTGGTGATCTCGCGGCGGTCCGCGGCACGATCGTGATCGGTCATGGCGACATCGTAGATCAGCCCACCCCCTCCCCGGGCGGTCACACGGTCGCCGCGACCGCCTTTTCCAGCTCGGTCAGGGAGTCCTCGAGGTGGTGGATCAGACGCTGCAGGCTGGGCACCGTCTGCCGGCATCCGATGATCCCGAAGTCGAGCTGATCGGCGTTGCTGGTCAGCGTGATGTTGATGGCCTGGCCGTCCAGCACGATCGACGCGGGGTAGACGCCGTCGAGGCGAGCGCCCTTCCAGTACATGCGGTTTCGCGGACCGGGGACGTTCGAGATGATCACGTTGAACGGGGGCCGGGTCAGGCTCACGAAACCGGGGATCGGCGACATCGCCAGCGGCGACATGTTGACCGCGCTGAGCAGCATGATCTGCAGTGGGCTCAGCTCGCCCATCATCCTCTTCGCCGACTGGACCGACTCGCGGATGGCCATCATCCGCTCCAGTGGGTCCTCGACATCGGTTGCCAGCGAGGCGATCACGGCCCCGACGGCGTTGCCGCCGGAGTGCTCCGGGTCATCGGGCCGCAGCGACACCGGCACCATGGAGGTGAGTGACTTGTCCGGCAGTGCGTTCTGCTCCAGCAGGTACTTGCGCAGGGCGCCACTGCACATCGCGAGGACGACGTCGTTGAGGGTGGCACCGACCGCCTCGCCGACGGACTTCACGCGGGCGATCTCCCACGTCTGCGCGACGAACCGGCGGGCGCCGCCGATCGGCGCGTTGAGCATCGTCCGGGGCGCCTCGAACGGTGTGGTGAAGTTGTGATCGCGCATGGCCGTGCCGATGATCTTCATCGACGCGGGGACGAGCCCGGCCGCAGTCGTCCCCAGCGACACCGCGTCGCCGATGACCGACAAGGGGCCGCGCGACGATGCGGTCGACGGCTTCGAGCGCTTCTCGTGCTTGTCCCACGGCGCGCGGAACTCGAGATCGTCGGGATCCTCGCTCAGCGCGTTCTGCATGACGCGCAGCGCGGACACCCCGTCGAACAGCGAGTGGTGGACCTTCGTGTACACCGCGAACCGACCGTCCTCGATGCCCTCGACGACGTGCATCTCCCACATCGGGCGGTGTCGGTCGAGCAGGGTGCCGTGCCACCGCGAGGTGAGCTGGAAAAGCTCACGGATCCGCCCGGGACGCGGCACCGCGGAATGGCGGACGTGGTACTCGAAATCGATCTTCTGGTTCTTCGCCCACCAGAGGTTGCCCACCGAGCTGACCGGGTCGGCCGGGCGCATCCCGAACCGCGGCGCGAGGTCGGTGTGGGAGCGTGCTTCCTCGATGATCTTCGAGACGAAGTCGGGGCCTGCGCCCTCGGGCGGGCTGAACAGTTGCAGCCCGCCCACGTGCATCGGGTGTTCACGCGATTCGGCCAGCAGGAACATCGAGTCGGTGACGGGCATGTAGTTCACCCGTCCCATTGTCGGCCCTGCGACCATCTCGCGATGCACTTTGCGCAAGACGAACCAAACGGTTACCCGTCGGTCACGAAGTGGCTGTCACAGACGGCTCGCAGATGACGAGTGGGATTGTCCGGTCTGCCCATTCCTGGTATTGGTCGACGTCGGCGTAGATCTCGGCGTAGCGGGGCCACAGGCGTTCTCGCTCCGCGTCGTCGGCCGCGCGCGCGACGTACGGGCCGGTTTGTTTGCCGATCTGGATCGTCACTTCGGGATCGGCAACAAGGTTGAGATACCACAGCGGGTGGTTCTTCCGGCCGCCCTGCGAGGCGATCAACACCACCGCGTCGCCCTCTCGCAGACAGAGCAGCGGGACGGTCCGCGGCTCTCCCGTCTTGCGGCCGGTCGTGGTCAGCAGGCAGACCGGCACCGGCTTCTTGAACCCGGCGCCGATGCGCCAGTTCCCGCCGATGCGCCCGCCGGTCGCCTTGTACAACGCCGTGTTCGCCCGCGAACCCCACTTGAGGATCGTGCCGACGGCTTTGGAGTCCAGAGCGGCCGGTTTCTCGCGTGCGCTCTGCTGTTCACCTGAAGTCATTGGAACACTATTTCAGATTCGTTCCAGGATGGTGCCCGTCGAGAGCGCACCACCCGCGCACATGGTGATCAGAGCCGTCGACTTGTCAGAGCGCTCGAGTTCGTGCAGTGCGGTGGTGATGAGGCGGGAGCCGGTGCTGCCGACCGGATGTCCGAGGGCGATGGCCCCGCCGTTGACGTTCACCTTGTCCATGTCGGGTTCGTGCACCGACGCCCAGCTGAGCAGCACCGAGGCGAAGGCCTCGTTGACCTCGAAGAGGTCGATGTCGCCCATGGACATGCCGGACTTGGCGAGGACCCGCTCGGTGGCCTGGACCGGCCCGTCGAGGTGGTAGTACGGCTCCGCGCCGACGAGCGCCATCGCGCGGAGGCGGGCGCGGGGCTTCAGGCCGAGCGCCTTGGCCTTGTCCTCGTCCATGAGCAGGACCGCCGCGGCACCGTCGGAGACCTGTGACGACGTGCCGGCGGTGTGGATCCCGCCCTCGATCACCGGCTTGAGGTTGCCGAGTGACTCGATGGTGGTGTCCCGCAGACCCTGGTCGCGGTTGACGTCGAGGATGGCGCCGGTCGGCTCACCCTCCTTGGTCATCTCACGGACCTTCAGCGCCAGCACCTCGCGATCGAAGCGACCCTCCTCCCAGGCCTGCTTGGCGAGACGTTGGCTGCGCTCACCGAGGGCGTCGGTGTCGGCGCGCGTGATGCCGCGCCGCTGCGCGATCCGTTCCGCGGCCTCGAACTGGTTCGGCATGTCGATGTCCCAGGTCTCCGGCCGGCGTAGTCCGGCGTTCTCCACCATGACGTTGGCACCCAGGGGGACCTGCGTCATGGACTCGACGCCGCAGGCGATGCCGACGTCGATGGCACCGGTCGCGATGAGGCCTGCGATGAGGTGGTTCGCCTGCTGTGCCGACCCGCACTGGCAGTCGATGGTGGTCGCGCCGGTCTGCCACGGCAGTCCGGCGTGCAGCCATGCGGTGCGGGTGATGTTGTTGCTCTGCGCGCCCACCTGCATGACGCATCCGCCGATGACCTGTTCGACCACCGCGGCGTCGATGCCGGCCCGCTCGACGACCCCGGACTGTGCGGCACCGAGGATCTCGGCGGCGTGCAGGCCCGAGAGCCAACCCGCTCGCTTGCCGATCGGGGTTCGCACTGCCTCGACGATCACCGGTACGCCCATTGCTCGGGTCCTCTCCACTGCTGATTTCTCGACCTGAGTAGGTCATTTACAAACTAGAACAAGTTTCTATCTGAGTCCATGTCGCGGCGCTGAACCCATGGTGAAGGCGGGTGTGAACGTGTTCTAATGGCGCTGGAACAGGTTCATTTTTCAGATGAGGTGATCGTCAATGACCAGAGCCGACAGCCGCCCTGCGACCGACCCGGGTGCGATGACCGGATGCCCGGTGTTCCGCAGTGCCGCCGCCCCGGACGGATTCGATCTGACCCATCCCGAGTTGCTGGAGAAGGGCCTGCCGCACGAGGAGTTCGCCGAGCTCCGGCAGACGGCTCCGATCTGGTGGAACGAACAGAAGCCCGGGAAGGGCGGCGGGTTCCACGACGGTGGGTACTGGGCCGTCACCAAACTCGCCCACATCCGAGAGATCTCCAAGAACAACGAGCTCTGGTCGGCAGGAGACAACGGCGTCATCATCCGTTTCGAGGACGACATGCCCTCCGAGGCGCTCGACGTCACCAAGGCGCTCGTCATCAACCACGATCCGCCGGAGCACACGCGTCTGCGCAAGTTGGTGTCGAAGACGTTCACACCGAAGGCCGTGCACGCCCTCGAGGAGGGTCTCGGTGATCGCGCCGCGGCCATCGTCGCCGACGCCGCGAAGAACGCCGGGCCGAGTGACTTCGTGGGCGACGTCGCGGTCGAGTTGCCGCTGCAGGCGATCGCCGACCTGCTCGGTGTGCCGCAGGAGGATCGGCAGAAGCTGTTCCGCTGGTCGAACTCGATGATGAACTCCGAGGACCCGGAGTTCACCGACGATCCGCAGGTGGCCTCGGCCGAGGTGCTCGGATACGCCTACCTGATGGCCGAGGACCGCAAGAAGTGTCCGGCCGCCGACATCGTGACCGAGTTGGTCAACGCCGACATCGACGGACAGTCGTTGTCGGAGATCGAGTTCGGCTACTTCTTCATCATGCTGTCGGTCGCGGGCAACGAGACCACCCGCAACGCGATCAGCCACGGCATGAACGCGTTCCTCGACCATCCCGACCAGTGGGAGCTGTTCAAGCGCGAACGGCCGACCACCACCGCCGACGAGATCGTCCGCTGGGCGACCCCGGTCAACTGCTTCCAGCGCACCGCTCGCAAGGATCTCGAACTCGGTGGGGTGCAGATCAAGAAGGGCCAGCGCGTCGGGATGTTCTACGGCTCGGCCAACTACGACACCGACGCCTTCACCGATCCGTTCACCTTCGACATCACCCGCGACCCCAACCCGCACGTCGGGTTCGGTGGGCACGGCGCGCACTACTGCGTCGGTGCGAACCTGGCGCGCATGGAGATCAACCTGATCTTCAACGCCATCGCCGACCACATGCCCGACATCACCAAGGTCGCCGAGCCGCAGTACCTGCGCCACGGCTGGATCAACGGCATCAAGCACCTGATGGTGGACTACGGCGTCAAGTAGGGAAGGTCGGGTCGGGTGGTCAGTCGGCCTTCTGCAGGGAGTCCATCGTCTTCTGGACCTCCCAGAACGCCCGGAGGGCAACGAGTTTGCCGTCGGCATCGGCGCGGTAGGTGAACACCCCGCGCGACGTGGTGACGTGGCCGCCGATGTGGGTGACGATGCGACCGATGTAGGCCACCTCGTTGCCGCAGATGATCTCCTCGTCGAACTGGAAGTCCAGGCTCTCGGTCGTCGCGATCGTCATGTCCCAGAACGCGGCGATCGCCTCGTGTCCGTGATGGCCACGACCCTGCTCGTCGAACATCGACGGCCCCACCGGGTCCTCGACCACGGCGTCGGCGGCGAAGTTGTCGATCCACCCCTGCTTGTCGCGGGCAGCGACCATCTCACGTGAGATCCGACCGGCGACGACGGCGGGATTGTTCTCCCGGTCGATGTTCAGGTACGCGGGTTCGCCAGCAGCGGTACTCATTCTGGCTTCTCCGCACCCACTGTGACACGAATTCGTGGGCTGCTCCGAAACTCCGTTGTCGAGATCATTCCGGCTTCTCCGCACCCACGAGCCACATGGAGAAGTACTGCGAGCCGCCACCGTAGGCGTGGCCGAAGGCCTTCTTGACGTTGTCTACCTGGTGGTCGCCGGCCTTGCCCATCACCTGGATGGCCGCCTCGGCGACGCGGATCATCCCGGAGGCGCCGATCGGGTTGGACGACAACACGCCGCCGGACGGGTTCACCGGCAGACGCCCGCCCATCTCGGTCTCGCCCTTCTCGGTGAGTTTCCAGCCCTCGTTCTCCGCCGCGAAACCGAGGTTCTCCAACCACATCGGCTCGAACCACGAGAACGGGACGTAGATCTCGGCGACGTCGACCTCGTCGAGCGGATCGGTGATCCCGGCATCACGCCACAGCGCGGCCGATGCGTCCCGGCCTGCTTGGGGACTGACGACGTTGCGATGTGCGTAGGCCAACGGCTCGGTACGCATCGCGGTCGCGAGGATCCAGGCGACGGTGTTGCCGTCGGCGATGGACTCGTCGGCCACCTTCTCGTCGCCGATCACCACGGCGCACGCACCGTCCGACGACGGGCACGTCTCGTCGAAACGAATGGGATCCCACAGCATCTGCGACGCCATCACGCTCTCGACGGTGATGTCGGGCTGATGCAGATGGGCCAGTGGGTTCCTGGCGCCGTTGCGGCGGTCCTTGGCCGCGACCATCGCACCGATGTGCTCGGGCGCACCGGACTGACGGATGTAGGAGCGCACGTGCGGGGCGAAGAAGCCGCCCGCGCCGGCACCGACCGGCATCGTGAACGGCACCGGGATCGACAACGCCCACATGGCGTTCGACTCCGACTGTTTCTCCCACGACACGGCCAGCACCCGACGGTGCACCCCACTGCTGACCAGTGACGACGCGACGACCGCGGTGGACGCACCCACCGATCCGGCGGTGTGCACCCGGATCAGCCGCTTGCCGACCGCGCCGATCGACTCGGCCATCGCGAGCTCGGGCATCATCGCGCCCTCGAAGAGATCGGGGGCCTTGCCGATGACCACGGCGTCGATGTCGTCCATCGTCAGTCGTGAGTCACGCAGCGCGGCGTCGATGGCCTCTCGGCACATCCCGGCCATGGTGACGTCGTGTCGCTTGGCCACGTACTTGGTCTGTCCGGTGCCGATGACGGCTGCCCGCAACCTGCCCATCAGTGCTCACCTTTCGCGGTGTCGTCCCCGGAGAGCGCGACGACCATGTTCTGTTGCAGCAGTGGACCGCTGGTCGCGTGGGCGATGGCGGTGTTCGCCTCGCCCGCGATGATCGCGGCGGCGGCGAAGCCGATCCGTTCCAGGCCCGCGGAGAACATCGGGTTGGCGGCCAGGGCGCCGCCGGACGGGTTTATCCGCACCGAGTCCGGCAGCCGCAGTTCGTTGCGGATGATGATCTCCTGGTGGGTGAACGGCGCGTAGAGCTCTGCGATGTCGACCGCGCGGTCGTCGCCCCAACCGGCATCCCGCAGAGCGGTGTCGCCGGCCAACCGCGTCGACGGGGACTCGGTGAGATCCCGTGCGCCGAAGTTGGGGGAGTCGATGCGGTGGTCCCATCCGGTGATCCAGGCCGGGTTGGCGACGAGCTCGCGGGCACGGTCCTCGCTCGCGAGGATCACCGCGGCGGCACCGTCGGTGTAACGCGACGAGTCATGCGCACGAAGCGGATCGGCGGTGCGTGGCGTGGCGAGCAGCTCGTCGACCGAGATGCCGCTGGTGCGCGCGGCGACCGCGGCCATGTCGGCCTCGGTCCACGCGCCGGAGTCGATCCCGGCCCGCGCCTGCAGGGCGGCCAGGGATTTCGCATCCGGCCAGAGCGGGGCGACGGTGTAGGGGTCGGTCTGCAGGGCCAACGTCAGGTCCATGTTGCCTGCCGACGGCTTGCCGAACCCGTAGGCGAGCGCGAGTTCCACCTCGCCGGAGGCGATCTTGACCCACGCCTCGTACAACGCCCAGGCGGCGTCCATCTCCACATGTGACTCGTGGATGGGCGGGACCGCGCCGATCGAGTCGATGGCCGAGATGAACGAGAACGCCCGCCCGGCCAGGTAGTCCGACGAGCCGCTGCACCAGAAGTCGATGTCGGTGCGGCTGATGCCGAGCTCGGCGTAGAGCTTGGCGAAGCACGGCATCAGCATCTCGACGCCGTTGGTGGTGCCGAAGGTCTGATCGACGTGCGGGCTGTGGGCGAACCCCACCACAGCGATCCTCGGTGCGTTTGTCACTGCTGGTTCCTCACAGATGCTTCTTGTAGGACTCGTACTCGGCGTCCGGTTCGCCGGTCGGCCGGAAGTGGCTGATGTTGCGCAGCGTGTGGTCCCATTCGGACCTGTCGCGCCAGACCGCCTGCACGCGCATGCCCATGCGGACGTCGGCGGCCTCCACGTCGAGGATCAGGTGCAGGAAGCCGATGTCGGAACCGTCGAGCAGGACGTACGCCGCGACGTACGGCGGCTTGATCTGCTGGCCCAGGAACGGCACGTTGACGATGCAGAAGGTGGTGATGATCCCGGTGTCGGGCAGTTCGACCTTCTCGGTGGTCGGGTCGCCGTTGGCCGGAGAGGACACCCGCGGAGGGAAATACACCCCGTCGCTGGTGCGGCCGCCGATGAGCTTGCCCTCCTTGATGCCCTCGAGGTACCACGTCTCCTCGACGGTCGCGGAGTGGTCGATGGTCAACCCGATGGGCGTGACGATCATGCCTGGTGTCACCTGGCCCGCACCGGTGTTCTCCTGTGCCGGTTCGGGATTCTCCCCGGCGACGAAGTGTGCGATGTCGTCGATCCGACCGGTCCGCTCCGACTTCCACACCGGGTGCACGCGCAGCCCGGTGTTCAGCTCCTCGGCGGACGCGGCCTGCACCACGTGCAGCAGCGCGGTGTCGGCGCCGTCGAACGTGATCAGTGCCCACGCAAACGGCTCGGAGAGCGGTTGCCCGGGAAGCGGTTCGGGCTGCCAGGACCAGGTGCTGACGGTGCCCGTCGGGCCGACCTCGACGAAGTCGGTGATCGGCGCGCCGCTCACCGGGTCGAACTCGGGTGGAGGCACGAACACACGACCGTCCGAGGCACGCCCACCCACGACGGCGCCCTCGAGGAGACCTTCGGCGAACCGGCTGAGGACCGGCCCCAGCGAGCGGGTGTAGTCGAAGGTGTTGCTCAGCGGTGCGGTCAGTACCGGGGAGGCCGGTTCGGGCACGTCGGCGACCGCGGCGTCGAGTACCGCCGCGAATCCCGGAGAAGTCTGGCTGTTGCTCACCACTGGAGTAGAACAGGTTCTAGAATTGGGCGCAAGAAGTCACACCGAAGAGGGAGTCTCGCGTGAAGTTGGGTCTGCAACTCGGTTACTGGGGGCGGGGGCCCATCGACGAGGCGCCTGCGCTCATCGCAGCCGCCGAACAGGCCGGTTTCGACGCGGTGTTCACGGCCGAGTCGTGGGGGTCGGATGCGTTCACCCCCCTCGCATGGTGGGGGAGCGCGACGTCGCGGGTCCGGCTGGGGACCGCGGTCGCCCAGATCGCCGCCCGGCCGCCGACCTCGGTCGCGATGTCGGCACTGACCGTCGACCATCTGAGCGGCGGCCGACACATCCTGGGTCTCGGCGTCTCCGGACCGCAGGTGGTCGAGGGCTGGTACGGACAACCGTTCGCCAAGCCGCTGGCCCGCACACGCGAATACGTGCAGGTCATCCGTGATGTTCTGGCCCGTGAGGCGCCGGTGACCAATGCCGGCCCGCATTACCCGCTGCCGTATCCGTCCGACGCACCCGGGGCGACCGGCCTGGGCAAGTCGCTCAAGCCGATCACCCACCCGGTGCGGCCCGACCTGCCGATCTGGCTGGGCGCCGAGGGCCCCAAGAACATCGCTCTGACCGGCGAGATCGCCGACGGCTGGCTCGCGATCTACTACACGCCGCGCCTGGCCCCGCAGTACGAGGAGTGGTTGGCCGAAGGGCTGTCGCGGCCCGGCGCGCGCCGCACCCGCGAGGAGTTCGAGGTGGCGGCAACGGTGCAGGTCGTGGTCACCGACGACGTCCGCGCGACGCTCAACGAATACAAGCCGGCCACCGCGCTCTACGTCGGCGGGATGGGCGCCAAGGAGGTCAACTTCCACGCCGAGGTCTACCGGCGCATGGGGTACGGCGATGCGGTCGACGAGATCGGCGCGCTGTTCCGGGAGGGACGCAAGGACGAGGCGGTCGCCGCGGTCCCCGACGAGATGGTCCGCGAGACGATGATCGTCGGCACCGCCGACGAGGTCCGCGCCGAGATCAAACGGTGGGAGGCGGCCGGCGTCAGCATGCTCATGGTGACCGCCCGAACGGTCGACCTTGTTCGCGAGCTGGGCACCCTGGTCTAATGTGAGACCGTCGGTAGAACACGTTCTAGAAATTGGAGGCACCGGTGCCGGAAATCGACCAGCCGATCGGACTGTGGAACATCGCCAGGGCGACCCCGGAACGGACCGCGGTGGTCGATCCGTCGGGCGCCGAGATCAGCTACGGCGAGCTCGCGTCGCGGGCCAACCGGCTGTCCAACGGTCTGCGCGCGCACGGACTCGGCACCGGTGACACCCTCGTCATCGCGATGCCCAACAGCATCGAGACCGTGTGCCTGCAGTTCGCGGCCCTGCAGATCGGCCTGTACCTCGCGCCGGTCAACTGGCATCTGACCGGGCCCGAGATCGCCTATATCCTCGGCGACAGCGAGGCGAAGATCTTCATCGCAGACGCACGCTTCGCCGAGGCCGCGCAGATCGCGGCGCGCGAGGCGGGGATGGCGGGCACCGACCTGTTCGCCTCGGGCGCGATCGACGGCTTCCTCGATCTGTCCGAACTCGCCACCGGCGTGGACGATTCCGAGCCGGACGACCGCACGACCGGTGCACCGATGCTCTACACCTCGGGAACGACCGGCAAGCCCAAGGGGGTTCGACGTCCGCTGCCCGGTGTCCCGCCCGAGCAGGCCGCCATGGGCGGTATCGGCTTCTTCGGCGTCATGGGTCTGGTGCCGCACGACGAGCACGTGCACATCTGTGGGTCGCCGCTCTATCACACGGCGGTCGTCAACTTCGTGATGATCTCGATCCAGCTGGGGCACAAGGTGGTCCTGATGGACAAGTGGGATCCCGAGGAGATGCTGCGACTCATCGAACGTCATCGGGTCACCCACAGCCACATGGTCCCCACCCAGTTCCGCCGGTTGCTCGGGCTGCCCGAGGACGTCCGTGCGCGCTACGACGTGTCGTCGCTGCGCAACATGATCCACGGCGCGGCCCCGTGCCCGCGCGAGGTCAAGCAGCAGATGCTCGAGTGGTGGGGCCCCGTCGTGACCGAGTACTACGCCGCGACCGAGGGCGGTGGCACCACGATCTTCGGCGACCAGTGGCTCACCCATCCCGGGTCGGTGGGCAAGGCGTGGTCGTACTCGGTGGTCAAGGTGCTCGACGACGACGGCAACGAGGTCCCCCGGGGCGAGTCGGGCCAGGTCTACATGGAGATGAAGGGTTCTTCGTTCGAGTACTACAAGGACAAGGAAAAGACCCAGAAGGCCCGTGTCGGCAACATGTTCACCACCGGCGACATCGGCTACATGGACGACGAGGGCTTCCTCTACCTGCTCGATCGCAAGAACGACATGATCATCTCCGGCGGCGTGAACATCTACCCCGCGGAGATCGAGGGCGAGCTGGTGATCCATCCGAAGGTCGCCGACGTCGCGGTCTTCGGTGTGCCGCACTCGGACTGGGGCGAGGAGATCAAGGCCGTGGTCCTGCCCGCCGACGGGGTGGCCGGTGACGACGCGCTGAGCGAGGACATCATGTCCTTCGCCCGGGCCCGCCTGGCCAAATTCAAGTTGCCGCGCTCGATCGACTACGTCGACGAGATGCCCCGTGACGACAACGGCAAGCTCTACAAGCGCAAGCTGCGCGACCCGTACTGGGTCGACGCCGAGCGTGCGATCTAGCCGGGCCGTCAGTCGGAGCCTGCGCGCGCCATCTGTGCGGAGCGCGTGCGCAGGGTGAGCTCGAATCCCCTGGGGAGCATGGTGAGTCGTTCGTCGACGGCGAGTTCGTAGTCCGGGTCGCCGGTGATGTCGAAGCGGTGCACCAATGAGGCGAGAACGAGCACGGCCTCGTGGATGGCGAACTGTCGTCCGATGCACGCCCGTGCCCCGGCGCCGAAGGGCTTGTAACTGTGGGCCGGTCGCTTCTTGACGTTGGCGGCCAGGAAGCGGTCCGGGTCGAACTCGTCGGGGTTCTCCCACACCGCCGGATCTTTGTGCACGAGCCCCAGTGCCACGACCGCGAAGTCCTGCGGTCGCATCGTGTACTTGCCCGCGAAAGTCGTGGTCTCGCGGGGGCTGCGCCCGAAGCCGGGCACCGTGGGCCAGATCCGCAGCGACTCGTCGAGGACGCGACGGATGTAGCGGAACTTGCTCACCTGCTCGAACGCCGGCATCGCGTCCGGGTCGTCGCCGAGGATCTCGTCTGCCTCGGCCGCCGCCTTCGCCAGACACTCGGGGTTGCGGGCCAGGTAGTAGAGCGCGAACGACAGTGCGCCGGAGGTGGTCTCGTGCCCGGCGACCAGGAAGGTCAGGATCTGGTAGCGGATGTTCAGTGGGCTGAGCTTCTCGCCGGTCTCGGGGTGGGCGACGTTGAGCATGATCCCGAGCAGGTCGTGCTGGCTCTCGGAGTCACCGCGCGCGGAGATCAGGTCGTCGAGCATCTGGTCGACGTAGGCCTGGTGGTGGGCGAAGCGTCGGTCGACGACCTTGGCCAGGAGCCTGCCACCGGGCGCGCTCCGGAAACCGCCCTTGCGGCGGCCTCCCTCGAGCGCCCCGACCATCGCGGGGACGAACGGGTGGGGTTCTTCGGTCCCGAACGATCCGAAGTCGTGGCTGAACGCACTGCGGCTCAGCGTCTCCATCGTCAGCTTGGTCATGTCGCGCGACACGTCGACCGGACCGTCGGTGAGTCGATCCCGCCAGTAGTCGAACAGTTCGGACGCGGTCTCGACCATGATCGGGTGGTAGGACTGCATCGCCGATTTCGTGAACGCGGGCATCAGCAGTTCGTGGGCGAGTTGCCAGTTCGGCTCGTCGTTGTGCGCGGTGAACAGCCCGTCTCCCGCGTAGTCCCGCAGGGCCTCGATCGCCGGCGGCAGGGCCTTGCAGAACCGGGTCTCGTCGCACAGTTCCGCGGCCATGGCGACGTCGCCGACCAGGACGATCTTCTGCCGGAACACCTGCAGTTCGAAGATCGGCCCGAGGCCGGTGGCCCCGCGCTGCATGCTGAGGATGGGCTGGCGTGGGTCGATGTTGAGCAGGTCGCCGATGAACGGCAAGCGTCGTCCGGCCGAGGGGAACCGTTGCCCGGACCAGTCGTTCTGCACCGTTTTCGCCATGAGCAGACCATGCCTCGCTACTGAATGCGTGTCAAGTAGCGCGGGGCTAGGGTGGACGTCGTGGCCACCCGGACGCGTCTGACCCCCGTGCAACGCCGCGATCAGTTGCTCGATCTGGGTGCCGAACTGTTCGCCTCGCATCCCTACGACGAGGTGCACATCGAGCGGGTGGCCGAATTGGCCGGTGTGTCACGGGGATTGCTGTACCACTACTTCCCCAGCAAGCGGGACTTCTTCGTCGCGTTCCTCAGTCGGGAGAACGAGGCGCTGCTCGCCGAGACCGCGCCCGACCCGACCCTGCCGCCGATCGAGCAACTCCGCGGGGGTGTCGTCGCCTTCCTGGACCACTGCATCGCCCACGAACACGGCGTACGGGCGGTGTTCCGTGGCGCGGTGAGTTCCGACCCGGCCATCGTCGACATCGTCTCGAGGTCGATCGACCTCGAGGTGGAGCGGATCCTGACCGCCGTCGACGGACACGCCGACGTCGCCCCGGTGCTGGTGCTGGCCCTGCGGAGCTGGATCGGCATGGTGCGCGCGTCCTGCTACGAGTTCCTGGGCGACCGGACCATCGACAAGCAGGACGTCGCGACGATGTGCATCGGGGCTTTCGTGGGCGCGATGTCGGGGCTCCCGGCCACGGCGGTGCCCGCGGGACTGCTGCGGGCGATCGCCGACGTCACTCCCCGGTGAAGACCGGCTTCTGCTTCTCGGCGAAGGCGCGCGGACCGACCTTGGCGTCCTTGCTCATGAACACCTTCACTCCGAGGTCCGCGTCGATCGTGAACGCGTCCTCCTCGTGCATGCCCTCGGTGTCGCGGATGGTCTTGAGGATCGCCTGGACCGCCAGGGGGCCGTTGGCGGCGATGAGGTCGGCCACCGACAGCGCCTTGTCCAGCGCGGTGCCGTCCGGCACGACGTAGCCGATCAGCCCGTAGTCGAGCGCCTCGGCGGCGGTGATGTGCCGTCCGGTCAGCAGGATGTCGGCGGCGATCGTGTACGGGATCTGACGAACCAGGCGGACGGCGCTGCCGCCCAGCGGGAACAGTCCCCACTTCGCCTCGGAGACGCCGAATCTGGCGCTCTCCCCGGCCACTCGGATGTCGGTGCCCTGCAGGATCTCGGTGCCGCCCGCGATGGCGGCGCCCTCGACCGCGGCGATCAGGGGCTTGCTCAACCGCCGGCCCTTGAGGAGCGCGGGAAGCCGCGTGAGGTCCCACCCGCCCTTGCTGAAGTTGTCGCCGGGGGCCTGTGAGTTCATCGCCTTGAGATCGGCGCCCGCGCAGAAGGCGCCGCCCGCGCCGGTGAGGATCGCGACACGGATCGACGGGTCGGAGTCCACCCGGTCCCAGGCCTCGGCCATGATCGCCATCATCTCGCCGGACAACGCGTTGCGTGCCTCCGGCCGGTTCATGGTGACGATGAGGGTGTGATCACGTTGCTCGACAAGGCAATGCGGCTCGCTCGACATGACGCTCTTCTCCGTGCTCGGGTCCGATCACGCGGGGGAATCGGAGTTGCTGCTTGCCGGAAACGGTAACACGTTCTAGTTTTAGGGTCATGGCCTACAACATCGCCGACTTCATCGAGCACGCCGTCGACCTCATGCCCGATCGCACCGCGTTGGAGACCGACGGCGCATCGCGTACCTACGCGGAGTTGGAGGCGCGCGCGAACGCCCTCGCGCACCAGCTGCGCGCGTTCGGTGTCGAGCCGGGCGAGACCGTCGGCGTCTACAGTCGCAACACCCTCGAGTGCGTCGAGGCGATGGTCGCGATCTTCAAGGCCCGCGCGGTGATGGTGAACGTGAACTTCCGTTACGTGGAGAGCGAACTCGAGCACATCTTCACCGACTCGGAGATGAAGGTCCTCATCTACGAGCGGCAGTTCACCCAGAAGGTCGCCAAGGTGCTCCCGAAGGCGCCGAAGCTCGAGCACCTCATCGTCATGGAGGACGGCGTGAGTCGCGACATCGCCGACGCGCTGAACCACGGGCATCTGACCGCCGACGCGACCGAGTTCGAGGACGCGATCGCGAACAACTCGAGCGAACGCGACTTCGAGGAGCGGTCCAACGACGACCTCTACATGCTCTACACCGGTGGGACGACCGGACATCCCAAGGGCGTCGTCTGGCGTCAGGAGGACGTCTACCGGGTGCTCGGCGGCGGCACCGACTGGTTCAACGGGGTCCCGATCGACGACGAGTGGAAGTTCGCGAACGACGGTGCCGCGGGCGGTCAGCTGGTGCGGTTCCCGATCCCGCCGTTCATCCACGGCGGGTCGCAGTGGGCAGTGTTCCAGGCCCTCTACGGCGGCGGCAAGGCCATCATCTACCCGGAGTTCGGCGGCCACCAGACCTGGCAGATCGTCGAGCGGCACAAGGTCAACGTCATCTTCATCACCGGCGACGCGATGGCGCGGCCGATGATCGACGCGCTGCTGGAGAAGGACTACGACATCAGCTCGGTCTTCTCCGTCGCCTCGTCGGCCGCGCTGTTCTCCCAGAGCGTCAAGGACCAGTACGTCGACAAGTTCCCCAACGCGGTCATCATCGACGCCATCGGGTCGTCGGAGACGGGCTTCGGGGGACTCGCGACGATCACGAAGGG
This sequence comes from Williamsia maris, assembly GCF_024171815.1. Lineage (GTDB taxonomy): Bacteria > Actinomycetota > Actinomycetes > Mycobacteriales > Mycobacteriaceae > Williamsia_A > Williamsia_A maris. The sequence goes on from NZ_JAMTCJ010000002.1 coordinate 1,266,744, forward strand.
CGCCGAGCACGCCGGCGGCCCGCGCGTGAAGGCCGATCCGAACACCGTGTTGTTGCGCGAGGACGGGACCATCATCCCGGTCGGCTCCGACGAGGTCGGGGTGATGGCGCGCACCGGCAACATCCCGCTGCGCTACTACAACGATCCGGTGAAGTCGGACAAGACCTTCAAGGTCTACGACGGGACCCGCTACTCGATCCCCGGGGACTACGCCCGCTACGAGACCGACGGATCCATCACCATGCTCGGTCGCGGATCGGTGTCGATCAACTCCGGCGGCGAGAAGATCTACCCCGAAGAGGTGGAACAAGCCCTCAAGGCCCACCCCGACGTGTTCGACGCCGTCGTCGTGGGGGTGCCCGACGAGCGGTACGGCCAGCGGGTGTCGGCCGTGATCGCCACCCGTGACGGCGCACAGCCCTCGCTGGCGAGCATCAACGAGGCTGCGCGCGAACAGATCGCGGGATACAAGTGCCCACGCAGCGTCTGGTTCGTCGACACGATCAAGCGCTCTCCCGCCGGGAAACCGAACTACCGCTGGGGAACCGAGATCACCGAGTCGCGGGCGGCCGACGAGACCCTGACCGTCACCTCCACCCGCGTCTAGACCACGCTCCACCGAACGAGAGACACGTCATGAGAACAGAACTGACCGAACGTTTCGGGATCGAGTACCCGATCTTCGGGTTCACCCCGTCCGAGCACGTCGCCGCGGCCATCAGCCGCGCCGGCGGACTCGGGGTGCTCGGTTGCGTCCGCTTCAACGAGGCCGATGAGCTCAACACCGTCCTCGAGTGGATGCACGAGAACACCGACGGCAAGCCGTTCGGCGTGGACATCGTCATGCCCGCGAAGATCCCCACCGAGGGAACACAGGTCGACCTCGACTCACTCATCCCGGCCGAACACCGGGCGTTCGTCGAGCGCACCCTCGACGAGCTGCACGTGCCGAAACTGCCGGGGGAGGAGCGTGTGAACGCGGGCGTCCTGGGGTGGCTGCACTCGGTCGCGCGATCGCACGTCGACATCGCCATGGAGCACGCCGACCGCTACGGCCAGATCAAGCTCATCGCGAACGCGCTGGGCTCGCCGCCCAAGGACGTGATCGACAAGTCGCACGAGCACGGCGTGCAGGTCGCCGCGCTCGCCGGCGCGAGAGCCCATGCCATGCACCACGTCGACGCCGGCGTCGACATCGTCATCGCACAGGGTTACGAGGCCGGCGGGCACACCGGCGAGATCACCTCGATCATCCTGTGGCCGGAGATCGTCGACGCGGTCCGCGGGCACGCGTCGGTGCTCGCGGCCGGCGGTGTGGGCAGTGGGCGCCAGATGGCGGCGGCACTCGCCTCCGGAGCCGAGGGGGTCTGGATGGGGTCGTACTGGCTGACCGCGGCGGAATACAAGCTCGGGTCGACCGGCGACGGCCCGACCACGATCCAGCAAGCGCTGCTCGACGCGACCTCGCATGACACCGTCCGCCGCCGCATCTACTCCGGTAAGCCGGCCCGGCTGTTGAAGACGAAGTGGACCGACGCGTGGGACGCCGCGGATGCCCCGGAGCCGTTGCCGATGCCGCTGCAGAACATCCTCGTGAGTGAGGCTCATGCAAGGATCTCGGCGGCCGACGACGCCAGCGTGGTCGCGATGCCCGCCGGTCAGATCGTGGGCCGGATGAACGCGATCACGCCGACCGCCGAACTCATCGAGGACCTCGTCCGCGAATACGAGGAGACCGTCGCCCGCCTTGGCCAGACCGTGGTGGAGAAGTCCCCGGCCTGAGACCCGACAGTTGGGCACGTACGGCCACCAGTTGGGCATCCAGGCGCCCAATCAATGGTCTTACGTGCCCAACTGGCGGGCGGGGCGGTAGGTGCGGGTGGCGCGATCGAGGGAGAAGGTGGGAACCAGGGCCTTGCCTGCCAGTTCCCGCTTGAGGACCTTGAACGTCGCCGTCCGCGGCAGCTCCTCGACGAGGCAGACGTGCGCAGGCCACTGCTTCGGGCCGAGGTCGGTCTGGGCGGCGAGAAATCCGGTCAGGTCGTCGGCACCGACATCGCCGACAACCGACGCCACGATCTCGTCCCCCACATCGGCTCCGATGCCGTAAACCGCGGCCAGCCGGATCTCGTCGTGTCGCAACAGGATCCGCTCGATGGGCCCGGTGGCGAGGTTCTCGCCGTCTACGCGTACCCAGTCGCCGAGACGACCGGCGAAGTAGACGTATCCGGCCGCGTCGACGTAGCCGAGATCGCCGGTGTGATACCGCCCGCCACGCATGCGTTCGGCCTCGGCGTCGGGGTTGCGGTAGTAGCCGGTGAACAGACCGGCGCCTGCACTGTTGACGATCTCGCCGATCGCCGCGGACGCGTTGACCAGGGAGCCATCGGCATCGAAGATCGCGGTGGGACAACGCTCACCGGTCTCGGGGTCGATCACCGCGTTCGGTTGGACCAACGGCCCGAGCGCCTCCGGTGGGGTGTCGGGGGTGCGCGTGATGGCGACACCGCCCTCGGTCGAGCCGAACCCGTCGACCACCGTGACGCCGAACCGCTGCGCGAACGCGACGATGTCGTGCGCCGACGCCTCGTTGCCGTAGACGATGCGCAGGGTGGTGTCGGCGTCGTCGGGCTCGCCGGGCGTGGCCAGCACGTAGCTCAGCGGCTTGCCGACATAATTGGCGTAGGTGACGCCGTAGCGCCGGACGTCGGTGAGGAACCCGCGCGCGGAGAACGTGCGACGCAACGCCATCGACGCACCCGCGGCGACCGCGACACTCCACCCCGCGATGATCGCGTTGGAGTGGAACATGGGCATCGACAGGTAGACGACATCGGTGTCGTCGAGGCCGAACCGCTGCGCGAGCATCGCCCCCGCGGCGGCGAACTTCCGGTGATCGCAGCAGACGGCCTTCGGCTCGCCGCTGGTCCCCGAGGTGAAGATGAGCATCATCAGTTGCTCGGGGGTGATCTCCGGTCGCGGTCGCGGTCGGGCCGGACGGGTCGCGGCCGCACGGAGTCGCGCCGCCCAGTCGGACGAGGTGATGTCGATGACCGTTGTCTCCGAGCCGATCTCGGAGTCGTCGAGCAGATGCGCGGTCTCGGGGGAGGTCAGCACCACGCCGCAGTCGGCGGTCGCGATGTCGCGGGCCAGCGCCGCCCCGCGCCGCGTGGTGTTCAGTCCGACCAGGACCAGCCCGTCGACGGCCGCCGCGCACAGCAGCACACTGAACTCGACGACGTTGTCGAGCAGCACCGCGACGTGCGGCGGGCGGTCGGGATCGAGTTCGGCGCGCAGCGCGGTCGCCCAGTGGCGTGCCTGCGCGAGATGAGCACGCCACGAGACGAACTCGCCCTCGAACCAGATCCCGCTCGAATCGACCTCGGTGAGCGGCTCGAGGAGGTCGGCGACGGTCTGTGGTGTCACGGGACCGGGGCGATCAGGCCGGCTCCGCCGCCAGGGCCTTGCCGATCCGCCGTAGGTGCGTGGTCGCCGTACCGAGGGCGAACTCGTTCTGTTTGGCCCGCAGGAAGTAGCGGTGCAGCCGGTGTGACGTGTCGATGCCGACCCCGCCGTGGACGTGGACGGCGGTGTGGGCGACACGGTGCCCGGCGTCGGCGGCCCAGAACTTCGCGGTCGCGAGTTCGGTGTCGGCGGGCAGCCCCTCGCCCATGAGGTACGCCGCCTGCAGCAGCGTGAGCTTCGCGGCCCGGACGTCGATGTAGCCGTCCGCGAGCCGCTGGGCGACGGCCTGGAACGACCCGATCGGCCTGCTGAACTGTTCGCGTTCGCGGCCGTACTCGGCGGTCAGGTCCAGCGCCTGGGCCACGAGACCGGCCTGTTCGGCGCACTGCGCCAACACCATCCGGTCGGCGACGAAGGCCACTGCGTCACGTCCGCCGAGGACATCGGCGGCCGACACGGCGACGCCGTCGAGGTCGACCTGCGCGGTCGGGACCAGCCCGGTGGTCCGGGTCGCGGTCACGGTCACGCCGGGGGCATCGGTCGCGATCACCACGGCGATGACGCCGTCGTCGGTCGCCGCGTTGACGATCAGGGCGCGCGCGGCGTTGGCGAACGGGACCGCGACCTTGCTGCCCCCGATCACCCAGCCGTCACCGTCGGCCCGTGCCGTCGTGGTCGGGGCACCGGGGTCGTCGGCGAGTTCCTCGTCGACGGCGACCGAGATGATCGCGGCGCCACCGACGAGATCGGCGATCCACCGCTCGCGCAGCGTCTCGGACCCGAAACGGGCGATGGCGGGCAGCGCGGCGATGCTGTGCGGGCCGAACGGCACCAGCGCCAGTTCACGCCCGAGTTGTTCGGCAACCGCGACACTGTCGACGACTCCGAGGCCCGCACCCCCGGATGCGTCGTCGACCTCGAGTCCGAGCAGGCCGGCGTCGGCCAGGGCGCGCCAGAGTTCGGTGTCGACGGGCGCGCCGTCGGCCTCCAGTGCGGCGAGCTTGTCGTGGTCGGAGATCTTCGCGACGATGTCGCGGGCCAGGCCCGCGACATCGGTGGTCTCTTCGGTGGATCGGAAGTCCATGGTGTGTCGTACCTTTCGGCGCCGCTGTGTCTAGCGCTTCTGGGGCGGTTGCCCGAGCGCGAGCATCGAGATGAGGTCGCGTTGGATCTCGTTGGTGCCGCCGCCGAAGGTGAGGATCAGCGACGAGCGGTGGAAGCGTTCGAGGCGACCCACGAGCTGGGCGCCTGCGCTCCCGCGACGCAGCGTGGCCGCCGGTCCGACCACCTCCATGAGCAGCCGGTAGGCCTCGGTGGCGAACTCGGTCCCGAACACCTTGGTGGCCGACGCGTCGGCCGGGGACGGGGAACCGCCCTGGGTCGCGGCAGCGGCGATGTTCCAGTTGATCAGCTTGAGGAACTCCACCTTGGCGTGCACGCGCGCGAGGTTCAGCTGGACCCACTCGGCGTCGATGACGCGCTGGCCCGTGCCGATCTTGGTGTCCTGCGCCCACTGCACCGTCTCGCGCAGCGCCTGCTGGATCGGCGCGGCACTGCACAGCGCCACCCGCTCGTGGTTGAGCTGGTTCGTCACCAACGGCCACCCGCCGCCGAGTTCACCGACCACGGCGGTCTTGGGCACGCGGACATCGGAGTAGTACGTCGCGCTCGTGTCGACACCGGCCATCGTGTGCACCGGCGTGTAGCTGAACCCCTCGGCGTCGGTGGGCACGATCAGCATCGAGATGCCCTTGTGCTTTTTCGCGTCCGGATCCGTGCGGCACGCCAGCCAGATGTAGTCGGCGTACTGGATGAGGCTGGTCCACATCTTCTGGCCGTTGATGACGAAGTCGTCGCCGTCGGCGACGGCCGTGGTCCGCAGCGACGCCAGGTCGGTGCCCGCACCGGGCTCGGAGTAGCCGATCGCGAAGTGCAGTTCGCCCGCGGCGATCTTGGGAAGGAAGAACTTCTTCTGCTCGTCGGTGCCGAAGTTCATGATCGTCGGTGCCACCGAGTTGATGGTGAGGAACGGGACGGGCACGCCCGCGATTGCGGCCTCGTCGGTGAAGATCAGCTGGTCCATCATCGGACGGTTCTGGCCGCCGAACTCGGTGGGCCACCCGAGGGCGAGCCACCCGTCGCGCCCCATCTGTGCGACGACCTCGCGGTAGACGTCACCCTCACCGACCTCGCCGGTGTCGGACGCGAGCGCGGATCGGCGCTCGGGCGTCATCAGGTCGGCGAAGTAGGTCCTCAGTTCACGACGGAGCTCTTCTTGGGACTCCGTATAGGCGATGCGCATCGATGCTCCATGAGACAATTCGACCCGAACGTTCCAACGACGTGCGGTGGCACGGGCGTCGCGTGGATCTGTAACACGTTCTAACCTGAATCAGGTAGCGCGTCAACCGGCGCCATGATCGAAGGGAGTGTGCATCGGGTATGCGCATCAAAGCTGATTTCGACCTCTGTGAGTCCAATGCGATCTGCGTCGGCATGGCGCCGGACGTTTTCGACCTCGACGACAACGATTACCTGGTGATTCTGCAGGAGGAGGTCCCCGAGGACCGCCTCGAGGAGATGCGCCAGGTGGTGGCCAACTGCCCGAAGGCGGCCCTCTCCATCGAGTGACGCCCGACCTCGCCCACACCCTCGTCGCACGCCCGCTGGTGAGACTTGACATCTCGCCGGAATTAGAACAGGTTCTATCCAGAACCAGCCAGGTTGGAACCTGTTCCAGGGCATGACGAGAGGTGACGGACGTGTCGGTGAACTCGGGCAACGGAGATCTCGAGGGGCGGGTCGCGATCGTGACCGGCGCAGCGGCCGGCCTCGGTCGCGCCGAGGCGATCGGGCTCGCCGAGTCCGGGGCGACGGTCGTCGTGAACGACCTCGCGAGCGCCCTCGACGCGAGCGACGTGGTCGACGAGATCACCGCCCGCGGGTCGAAGGCGGTCACCGTGGCCGGCGACATCTCCGACTCGGCCGTCGCGACCGAACTGATGCGCACCGCGGTCGACGACCACGGCAGCCTCGACGTCGTGATGAGCAACGCGGGCGTCGTCCGGGACCGGATGCTGTTCAACATGAGCGACGACGAGTGGGACCTCGTCATCCGTGTGCATCTGCGTGGACACTTCCTGCTCAATCGCAATGCGGCGTCGCACTGGCGAACGTTGTCGAAGCAGACCGGCGCCCCGGTGTTCGGTCGGCTGATCAACACCTCCTCCGAGGCGGGTCTGCTCGGGCCGGAGGGGCAGGCGAACTACGGCGCGGCCAAGGCCGGCATCACGTCGCTGACGCTGTCGGCCTCGCGGGTGCTGAGTCGCTACGGCCCCACCGCCAACGCGATCTGCCCGCGTGCGCGCACCGCCATGACCGCCGCGGTCTTCGGCGAGGCGCCCGAGGGTGCGGTCGACCCGCTGTCCACCGACCACGTCGTGAGCCTGGTGCAGTTCCTGGCCGGTCCGGCCTCGGCCGCGGTGTCGGGTCAGGTGTTCGTGGTCTACGGCCCCAAGGTCACCCTGATGGCCGCGCCCGCGGTCGCCGAGACCTTCGTCGCGCCCGGTGAGGCGTGGGATCGGGACGCACTGGCCGACCGGCTCGGCGACTGGTTCTCCGCCCGCGACGCGGCGGTGACCTTCTCCGCATCCGATGCACTCGCCTGATGACCTTCTCCACCAACTGGACGCATGGTAGGTTTCCCTCGTTCGACGGATCGTCGCAGGCCAGAGGTATCGCCGACGCAATCGGCGAAACAGCCGTGAGAAAAACTAGAACACGTTATAGTCGCTTCATTCCAGGCGGTGCGGGACCGACCGGGCGTGTGGTCCGCTGTGCACCGTTGCGTGAGGAGAGTCGGTGAACGTTCGCCTTACGGCTCCCTTCGAGGGTGTCGGCGATTTCGTCGCACTGGCCGTGGCGACCGCGCGTGAACTGCCGCGCCGTCCCTTCCAGGCCCGCGAGACCATCGAGCAGTCCTGGGCCATCGCACGCGTGTCCATGGTCCCCACGGTTCTCGTCGCGATCCCGTTCACCGTGCTGGTCAGTTTCACACTGAACATCCTGCTGCGCGAGATCGGCGCGCAGGACCTGTCCGGCGCCGGGGCCGCCCTCGGCACCATCACCCAGATCGGCCCGATCGTGACCGTGCTGATCGTCGCCGGCGCAGGCGCCACCGCCATCTGCGCCGACCTCGGGGCCCGGACCATCCGCGAGGAGATCGACGCCCTCAAGGTCCTGGGCATCGACCCCATCCACCGCCTCGTGGTGCCCCGGGTGATCGCGTCGACCGGCGTGGCTATCCTTCTCAACAGCCTCGTGTGCACGATCGGTCTCGGCGGCGGCTTCGTCTTCTCGGTCTATCTCCAAGACGTCAACCCCGGCGCGTTCATCGCCAACCTCACCCTGCTCACGGGGTTCGGTGAGTTGATGATCTCGATGATCAAGGCCGCGCTCTTCGGCCTGTTCGCGGGGCTGGTCGGCTGCTATCGCGGTCTGAACGTCAAGGGTGGTGCGAAGGGTGTCGGTGACGCGGTCAACGAGACGGTCGTCTACTCCTTCATGGCTCTGTTCGTCGTCAACGTCGTCGTCACGGCCGTCGGTCTCAAAGCGACGGGCGGCTGAGACATGGTCGTACCCGTTCCCTCCAGCGTCCGGATCCGCACCGCTCGTTCGGCGGGCCGCGTGAGCTCGGAATGGAACCGCATCGGTGATCAGGCATTCTTCTACTGGGACAGCCTCATCAACATCCCCCGGGCGGTCCGCGCCTACAAGCGCGAGACGCTGCGGCTGATCGCCGAGATCAGCATGGGCACCGGTGCGCTCGCGATGATCGGCGGCACCGTCGTCGTCGTGGGCTTCCTGACGCTGTTCACCGGCGGCACCATCGCCGTGCAGGGCTACAGCTCGCTGTCGAACATCGGCGTCGAGGTCCTGACCGGCTTCTTCTCGGCCTTCATCAACGTCCGCATCGCGGTGCCGGTGATCTCCGGTATCGCCCTCGCGGCCACCATCGGTGCCGGCGCGACCGCCCAGCTCGGCGCGATGCGGGTCAGCGAGGAGATCGACGCCCTCGAGTCGATGGCGATCTCGTCGATCCCGTACCTGGTGAGCACGCGCATCGTCGCCGGCCTCATCGCCATCATCCCGCTCTACGCGCTCGCCTCGGTCGCGTCGTTCCTGGCCAGTCGTTTCGCCACGGTGTTGATATACGGGCAGTCATCCGGTGTCTACGACCACTACTTCAACACCTTCCTCATACCCTCGGACATCCTGTGGTCGTTCGTACAGGCGATCTGTATGGCCGTGGCGGTCATGATGATCCACACCTACTACGGCTACAACGCCTCCGGCGGCCCGGTCGGCGTCGGCATCGCGGTCGGCAACGCCGTGCGGACCTCGCTGGTCGTGGTCGTCGTCATCACCCTGCTGCTGTCCCTCGCCATCTATGGCGCCGACGGGAAGTTCAACCTCTCGGGGTAGGCCACTGATGAGAAGAACAGAACGCTCCAGTCTCGCGCGCAAGTTCGCCGCGGTCGGTATGGTCGCCGCGATCGTCATCGTGTTCACCCTCGCGGTGATGCAGTTCTCCGGCAGCTTCCGCGACACCTCGCCGGTGACGCTCACGGCCGATCGGGCCGGTCTCGTCATGAACGCCGACGCCAAGGTGCGTCTCCGCGGCGTGGTCATCGGCCGCGTCGCGAGCATCGAGCCCGACGGCGACCGAGTGGAGCTCAAGCTCAACATGGACACCGATCAGCTCCGTCGGGTCCCGGCCAACGTCACCGCACAGATCCGCTCGAACACCGTGTTCGGTGCGAAGTCGGTCGACCTCGACATCCCCGCGGACCCCTCCACCACGCACCTGCGTTCGGGCGGCTCGATCTCCGCCGATCGGGTGCAGGTCGAGCTCAACACCGTGTTCCAGCGGCTGGTCGACGTGCTGGCGCAGGTGCAGCCGGACAAGCTCAACGCGACGCTCGGCGCCCTCGACACGGCGTTGTCGGGCCGCGGCGATCAGATCGGCAAGGGCCTCGAGGACCTCTCGAACCTGTTGGGCCGCACCAACCCGGTGCTCGGTGACCTGAACCGGACGATCGACGCCACCGCCACGGTCACCAACGTCTACGCCGATGTGTTCCCGGATCTGTCCCGGGTCATCGACAACTTCACCCGCACGGGCAACACCCTCGTCGACAACTCGTCGAATCTCGATGCGCTGCTGGTGAACACGACCGGACTGGCCAACACGGTCAACGGGATCATCGCCCCGAAGAAGCAGACCGTGATGACGGCGCTGTCGAACCTCGATCCGGTGTCGCAGCTGCTCGGCTACTACGCGCCCGGACTGAGCTGCTTCCTCAAGGCGACCGCGGGCGCGGGCAAGAAGGCGCTGCCCATCTTCGGCGACAAGACCGGCTACATCTCGCTCAACGCCGGCGTGCTGCCCGGCAAGGAGCCCTACCGCTACCCCGAGGACCTGCCCAAGGTCAACGTGCAGGGACCGCCGACCTGCGCACTCGGACTCTCCAACATCGAAGAGACCACGCACGCGCCGTTCTACGTCGGCGACACCGCCCCGCAGCCCTACCAGCCGCGCACTACCCCGAAGGCCGACCCCCGCAAGCTGTTCCAGATCATGTTCGGGCCGGCCCCCCGTGGCTAGGTCGACGGCCCGATCACGGGCATTCCGGAACACGTCCATCAAGTTGGGCAGCTTCGCCGTGGTGATGGTACTGATCTTCGTGGCGCTCGTCGTAGTCTTCAGCCAGTACCGCTCGGGATCGTCGAACGACTACAAGGCCACCTTCGCCAACGCCTCACAGCTCAAGTCGGGCAGCAAGGTGCGTATCGCCGGCGTCGAGGTCGGCAAGGTCGGCGGGGTGTCGCTGACGGCGTCGAACACCGCGACCGTCGACTTCAGCGTCGACCGTCAGTACCGACTGCCGAAGTCGGTGCACGCGATGATCCGCTACGAGAACCTGACCGGCGACCGCTTCGTCGAGATCGCCGAGGGCACCGGCGAACCGGGCGCGTTCCTGTCCGACGGCGGCACCATCCCCGAGTCACAGACCGAACCCGCGCTCGACCTCGACAAGCTACTCGGCGGGTTCAAGCCGTTGTTCAAGACGCTGAACCCCGCCGAGGTCAACGAGTTGTCGTCGTCGCTGATCCAGGTGTTCCAGGGCCAGGGGCCCGCTCTGACCCAACTGCTGCGGAGCACGGCGTCGTTCACCAACACCATCGCCGACCGCGACCAACTGATCGGCGAGGTCATCGACAACCTCAACGGCACCCTCAAGACGATCGACGCCGACAAGGCGGGTTTCGACACCTCCCTGGACCGACTGCAGCAGTTGATCTCCGGGCTCGCCTCGCAGAAGGACTCGATCGGCGCCGCGGTGACCAACACCTCGCAGCTGACCAACGACCTCGCCGGTCTGCTCGACACCACCCGGCCAGATCTGAAGAACATCGTCACCAGGACCGGCCAGGTGTCCGACCAGGTACTCGGCGACGAACCGTTCCTGCGGGGTCTGCTCCAGCGCTTCCCGGGCGACTTCAAGGCGCTGAGCAACCTCGGCAGTTACGGTGCGTGGCTGCAGATCTGGCTGTGCCGCGTCGACATCTACTTCACCGGACCGGATCACAAGGAGATCGTCTACCGATCCCTCGACGACACCGGCAACAACGTCAACCCCGGCGGGAGGTGTGCGACCCCGAAATGATGGCCTCGATCAGTGATTTCTTACGGGGGAGGCGCGCACCCAACCCCGCCTCGGCGACCGCCGACGCCGCACGCAGCGAGGGCCGCGGCGAACGTACTCGCGCCCAGATCGGCATCATCGGTGTCGTGGTGACGACCCTCGTCGTCATCGTCGCGCTCCAGGTCGACAAGCTGCCGTACCTGTCCAGCGGCAGCATCTACACCACCTACTTCGACGACGCCGGCGGACTCAAAGACGGTGATGTCGTGGTGGTCTCGGGTGTCACCATCGGAACCGTCAAGGGGATCGGCCTGGCGAAGACCGATGCAGGCACCAAGGCCAAGATCACGTTCTCGATGAACGACACCGTCGTGGTCGGCACCGACAGTCAGGCCTCGATCAAGACCGAGACCGTCCTGGGACGACGGAACCTGACCCTGATCCCGCGGGGGAGTGGACGGCTCACCCCCGGCGACTCGATCCCCAACCGCAACACGATCTCGCCCTACTCGCTGACCGACGCCCTCGACGACACCACCACCTCGATCGCCGAGACCGACACCGGCCAGCTCAACGATGCGTTGAACACGCTGTCGGCCACGTTCGCCGGGACGCCACGCGAGGTGCGTGGAGCGGTGGACGGGGTCTCGCGGCTGTCGAAGTCGATCGCCGACCGCGACGACGCCCTGACGCTGCTGCTCTCGCGCGCCAAGGGGGTCACCGACGTGATCGCCAAGCGCAGCGGTCAGATCAACTCGCTGCTCGTCGACGCCAACTCGCTGCTCGGCGAACTGCAGGCCCGCCGCTTCGCCGTCGGCCAACTCATCGTCGGTATCAAGGACGTCACCGCCGAGTTGAGCGGATTCATCGCCGACAACAACGCCCAGCTCGCCCCGGTGCTCGGCAAGCTCAACCGGGTGCTGAAGATCCTGCAGGACAACTCCGACAACCTGAAGCAGACCCTGGATCGCCTGGGGCCGTACGCCAACGTGCTCGGCGAGGCCGTGGCCAGCGGCCCGTACTTCTCCTCGCTCGTCGGTGTGCCGACGTTCGGCGACTACACGTCGGTGTTCCTGAACCTGTTGCAGCAGAAGTACCCCGAGGCGGCCAAGGCGCTGAGCTACACCGGTCTGCTGCCCCCGAAGGTGTTCCTGCGCCCCGATCAGGAGAGCGACCCCGACCGCTCGATCCCCGAGGTCGGCTCACCCAGAGACGGAAGCGGGGGCCGGTGATGGCACGGATCGGCAAGCGCACATGGCAGGTGATCGTCGCCGTGCTGCTGGTGATCGTGGTGGTCGTGGTCGCCTACCTCGGCTATCAGAAGGCCGTCTACAAGAGCTACACCGCCTACTTCACCGCAGTGAACGGTCTGTATCCCGGTGACCCGATCCGGATCCTGGGTGTCGACGTCGGCACCGTGAGCTCGGTGACCCCGCGCGCAGCCGACGTGAAGGTCTCGTTCGAGGTGGACCGCGGCACCGACATCCCGCGGGACGTCTCCGCGGTCATCGTGGCGCAGAGCCTGGTGTCGGGCCGGTTCATCCAGCTCTCGCCGGTTTACGCCAACGGACCGCAGCTCGCGTCCGGTGCCGACATCCCGATGAACCGCACCGCGGTGCCGGTCGAGTGGGACGACATCAAGAAGGAGCTCACCCGTCTGACGGCGGCGGTGGGACCGAAGGGCGCCGACGAGGGGTCGGTCGCGCGCCTCGTCGACACCGCAGACGCAAACCTCAACGGCAACGGTGCCGCCATCCGCGAGTCTGTGAAGCAGCTGTCTGATCTGTCGGCGACGTTGGCCGACAACCGCGGCGACCTCTTCGGCACCATCCGGAACCTGCAGTCGCTGACCGGCGCGTTGGAGAAGAGCCATGAGGAACTGGTGCAGTTCAACGGACGGATCGCGTCGGTGAGTCAGGTGCTGGCCGACAACACCGAGAACCTCAACGGTGCGCTGACGAACCTCGACTCGGCGCTGACCGACGTGAAGGACTTCATCGACACCAACGGCAAGTCGCTCACCGAATCGGTTCAGCGCCTGTCCGACGTCACCTCGACTCTCGCGCAGAAGGATTCGCAGATCCGCGACCTGTTGCACTCCGCGCCCACGCAGCTGAGCAACTTCTACAACATCTACAACCCGCTGACGGGGTCGTTGAGCGGCATCTTCGGTCTCGGCCAGTTCGGCAACCTGATCGACCTCCTGTGCGGCACGTTGGCCGCCAACGACCGCCCCGGCACCAGCCAGGCCGACGTCTCCAAGTGTGTCGACATCCTCGGTCCGATCATCTCCACGATCTCGGTCAACTATCCACCGGCGCTGGTCAATCCGGTCACCGGCATCAACGCGCGGCCCGGCCAGATCCAGTACCAGGACTCGAGCGTCAAGGCGCGGGCCCAGCAGGGCATCGTCGACCAGGACGTGCAGACCCGGAAGTCCTACGGCGGCAACGTCCCGCTCGCGAACCTCCTCGTGCCGTTCGGGGGTCAGAACTGATGCGCGGGGTGCCGCGCGCGATGCGGCGACCGCGGACCGTCGCCGTGGCGGCGATGTCGGTGGCCGTGCTCGCGACGTCCGGATGTGCGTTCCAGGGGCTGAACTCGTTGCCGGTGCCGGGTGCGCAGGGGACCGGGGACGGTGCGTACGAGATCACCGCGCTCATCCCCAACGCCGCGAACCTCGTGCAGAACGCGCCGGTGCTGATGAACGACGCGACCGTGGGCAGCGTCGGCAAGATCTCGGTGCGCAACTGGAAGGCGCTCGTCACGATCCGGCTCGACAAGGGCACCCAGGTGCCCAACGGGTCGCACGTGATGGTCGGACTCACCAGCGTGCTCGGCTCGCTCAACCTGCAGGTGGTCCAACCGGACAAGCCGACCGGCGGGATGATGAAGGCCGGGCAGGAGATCCCGCTCACGGCGTGCCCTGAGCAGGAGAACATCGAGACCCCGGCGAACGTCACCCCGGTGGCCGACATCAACTCCGCACAGCAGGTCGCGCAGTGCACCTACCCCACCGTCGAGCAGGTGCTCAGCTCGCTGTCGGTGGTCCTCAACGGCGGTGGGCTGTCGCAGATCGGCGACGTCGTCCACGAGCTCAACGACACCCTCGCAGGCAGGCAGGACGTCATCCGCAACCTCGTCCCGCGACTGAACACCCTGGTGTCGGATCTGGACAAGCAACGGGCGAACATCATCTCGGCCGTCGAGGGACTGGACCGGTTGAGCCGCAACTTCAACGAGCAGTCGCCCACGATCGAACGTGCGCTGGACGACGGGCCGAAGATCCTGAAGCTCCTCGTCGATCAACGGGTGAACCTGACCGATGCGCTCGCGTCGGTGGGCCGCCTCAGCCGCACGACCGACGACATCCTGAAGGCCAACGGTGAGGATCTCGAGACGATCGTGCGCAACCTGTCGCCGGTGCTCGACCAACTCCAGGACAGCGGGACGTCGCTGACCCAGTCGCTGAACATCCTCGTGACGTTCCCGTTCGCGGAGTCGGTGATCCCGAAGATCGTGAAGGGCGACTACGTCAACGCGGTCATCAACCTCGACCTGACGAACGGCCGACTCGGGCGTGGAGCGTTCGCGAGTCTCGGGGCGGGTGCGCCCGCGGCCGTCTACGGACCCGAGGCGGTCCTGGGTACCTCGGCCGGTGCCGCCAAGCGAGGGGCCAACCCGTTCACCGCACCGCTGACCGACGGTGACGACGCGACGCCCACGACCGCGCCCAAGCCAACCGCCCCGAAGACGACCACACCGAAGGCGGGCCGATGACCATCTCCCGCTTCGTACGCATCCAGCTGATCATCTTCTCGATCGTCACCGTGGTCTCCCTGGTCGCGGTGGGCGTGTTCTACATCCAGGTCCCGGCGCTGTTCGGGGTCGGGCGGTACACGGTCAAGGTCGACCTGCCGAGTACCGGCGGCATCTACCAGAACGCGAACGTCACCTACCGCGGCGTCACCGTCGGCAAGGTCGAGTCGGTCGCCCTGACCTCGGCCGGTGTCCGGGCGACGTTGTCCATCGACAGCGACCGAAAGATCCCGCGGTCCTCGAGTGCGTCGATACAGAGCGTCTCGGCCGTCGGTGAGCAGTTCGTGCAGTTCACCCCCGACCCGGACGGCAGCGACCGCGGCAACCTGGTCAACGACTCGGTGGTCCGCAACGGCACGGTGCCGGTGGAGGTCTCGACTCTTCTCGATCAGACCAACGCGCTGCTCGCCAAGGTGCAGTCCACCAAGCTGCGGCGCGTGATGAACGAGGCCTTCAACGCGTTCAACGGCTCCGGCGAGGACCTGCAGCGTCTGCTGGACTCGCTGACCCTGTTCGCCGACGAGGCCAACAAGAACTCCGATCAGACGGTGGCGTTGATCGAACAGGCCGCCCCGCTGCTCGAGACCCAGACCGCGACCGTCGGGGCCATCCGGCAGTGGACGTCGAACGTGGCGCAGGTGACCGACCAGATCCGGGCCAATGACCCGCAGCTGCGCGACATCCTGAGCAAGGGCCCGGGGACGACGAATCAGGCTCAGGAACTGTTCGCGTCGATGGACCAGACACTGCCGCTACTGTTCGACAACCTCGCCACCGCGGGGCGGACGCTGGCGGTGTACCTACCCAACCTGCAGCAGGTCATGGTGCTCTACCCGCGGCTGATCCAGGCGCTCATCACGGCCGTCAACACCGAGGACCCGCGCAAGGGCGCCAACGTCGACTTCGCCCTGGGATTCCAGGATCCCGGCACGTGCACGGTGGGCTTCCTGCCCGCGTCGGAACGCCGCCCGGCGTCGGTGACGACCGCACGAGACCTGCCACCCGGACTGCTCTGCCGCGTCCCGCAGGACTCCAACGTCGGTGTGCGCGGCGCGAGGAACTTCCCCTGTGCGGAGTTCCCGGGACGCCGCGCGGCCACCCCGGCCGAATGCGCCACCGGCTACAAGCCGCTGGCCGAGAACGTCCCGTTCCCGCAGGGGCTGCCCGGAGTGCAGAACCTGCCCAACGGTCAGCTCACGCCGGCCACCCCGTCGTCGTTCGACGGAGCGCCCGCGGTCTACGGCGCGGCGTACGATCCGGTGTCGGGGGATGCGATCGGACCGGACGGCAAGACCTACAACGTCGGGTCCGCAGACGGCGCCGCGCAAGGAGGAACCGCCACATGGCAGGGCCTGATCACGGGAACAGTGAAATGACACCGGACACCGCGAAGGCGGCACCACGGGGCACGTCGCGCCGACGCGTCCGCAGACCGGCCGGCCCACCGGCGGCCGACGGGACGGCCGCACAGTCCATCTCGGTGTCCACCGGCCCGCGCGCGAACCCGTCGGCGCCGCGAAAGACGGCCCCGATCAAGCAGATCCGTCGCAAGAAGTCGGCGCCGGTCGCGACTCGACCGATCGTCTCGGCCGACACCACGTCGTCGGAGGCGTCACCGCAGCGATCCGGTGCCGCGATGTCGTACCGCGAGCGTCGGCGCGCGGGGTCGTCGGGCGATGCCGCCGGACGGGTCGTCACGACGAGGGCGGATCGGTCCCGCCTGGGCGTCGCGCTCGCCGCCGTCGTCGCGGTTGTCCTCGTCGTCGGGCTCGTCGTGGCGTCGGTGCTGTTCGCCATGGGCACCAACCGGATCGACGACCGCGCCGCACAACGCGCGCAGTACTCGGCGTTCGCCCGTCAGATGATCGTGAACCTGACGTCGTTGAGCCCCACCACGATCGACCAGGTGACCAACACCTTCGAGACCAAGACCAGCGGCAAAGCGCTCGAGCAGTTGCAGCAGTCGTTGCAGCAGACCACCGACCTGGTGAAGTCCCAGGGCGTCACCACGAAGGGGACGATCCTCTCCGACGCGGTCGTCGACAGCGACGCCGACTCGGCGACGGTGATGTTGGTGTCGGGCTGGACGATGAACACCCCGCCACCCGCCGCGGGTGCCGCGGCACCCCCGACCGATCAGGGACCTGTGGTCCAGACGTTCCGGTGGAAGCTGTCCATCACGATGATCAACGGGGACATGAAGATGACCGACATCGAGTGGGTCACGTGATGGCCGCCTCGACGAGCGTCTGGAAGTCGACGCGCGTGCGCATAGTCGGTGCCGTGATGGTCGTGCTGCTCCTGGCCGGTGCCGTCGCAGCGACCGTTCTCGGGCTGCGGTACGCCGGGTCGCGCTCCGACGAGGATGCGCGCTCCGCTGCACTCGACGCCGGAAAGCGTTACGCCTCGGTGATGTTCGGGTTCACCCCCGCCGATGTCGACAAGAACGTGGCGCAGGCGAAGGCCGCGCTGGTCGGCAACGCGCGCACGACCTACGACGGCATCATGTCGAGCAGCGACCTGTCGGCCGAGGTGAAGAAGCAGAACGTGCGGTCGGCGGTGTCGATCCAGGAGGCCGGGGTCGTCTCGAGCAACGGCGATCGTGCCGTCGTGCTGATCTTCATGAACCAGTCGGTGACCCGCGGTCAGACCGAACTCGTCCGCGTCGAACCCAGCCGGGTGCAGTACTCGATGCGCAAATCGGGTGGCCGGTGGGTCATCGACGACATCCAGGTCATCACCGACAACTCCCTGCGCGACAAGCTGCACCTCGGACCGGCGCCGTCCACCGCCGCGACACCGAATGTCGTCCCGCCCGCGCCGGCACCCACGAGCTCGGCGCCGGCGCCCTGACCGCGGTGGTCTGGGTCAGCTGATGCTGACGAGGTCGACCACGAAGACGAGCGTCGAGCCGCCGGGGATGGGGCCGCTGGTCTCGTCGCCGTATCCGAGTGCGGGCGGGATCACGATCTCGCGCCGTCCACCGATCTTCATGCCGACGATGCCCTCGGCGAAGCCGGGGACGACCCCGCTGAGCGGGAACTCGACCGGTTCGCTGCCTGCTTTCCACGACGCGTCGAACTTGGAGCCGTCGGAGTACAGCACGCCGGTGTAGCGGACGTTGACGGTGTCACTGGCGACGGCGGTCTTGCCCTCGCCTGCGACGAGGTCGGCGATGGCGAGCCCGGTCGGCGGGGTGGCCCCGCCCGCGGCGATCGTCGGCTCCTTGGTGAGGTCGGTCCCGTTGGCGGTGATGGCCGGGATGCCTGCCGAGCCCGAGGTGCCGCTGCTCGGCGGGGCGGCGGCAGGCGTGGTGGTTTCCGCCGCCGCGGTGTCGGTGGTGTCGGCAGCCGCCGTGGTGGTGGTCGCGGCGGACGACGACGATGCGTCCGACGAGTCGGAATCACCGCACGCGGCAGCGACACTCACCGCCACACACAGGGCCAGAACGGAACTCGAGATCTTCAGACTGCGACGCACGGGGATCACTTTCGACGGGGACGATGGTCGTCTCCAAACTACGTGTTCACCCCGTGCGCACAGTGGGGGGATCAGACCTGTGGGGTGTAGCCCATCGGCAGGATGATCGACTTGTGCTCCAGGTAGGACTCGAGGCCCTCCTTGCCGTTCTCGCGGCCGATCCCGGAGTTCTTGTAGCCGCCGAACGGCGACGACGGGTCGATCGCGTACCAGTTGATGCCCAACGTGCCGGTGCGGATCTTCGACGCGATCTCCAGTCCGCGCTCGACGTCGGCGGTCCAGATCGCCCCCGCCAGACCGTATTCCGAGTCGTTGGCGATGTCGATCGCCTCCTCGACGGTGTCGTAGTCGATGACCGAGAGCACCGGGCCGAAGATCTCCTCCTGGGCGATGGCCATGTCGTTGGTGACGCCGGTGAAGATGGTGGGGCTCAGGAAGTATCCGGATTCGAGGCCCTCGGGACGGCTGCCGTCGAGGGCCGGCGTCGCGCCCGCCTCCTTGCCGAGCTTGATGTAGTTCTCCACCTTGTCGCGCTGCTTGGAGGTGATCAGCGGTCCGAGTTTGGCCTCGGGATCGCTCGGCACGCCGGGCGTCATGGTCTTCGCGGCGGCGATCACCGCGTCCACGATCTCGTCGCGACGTGCGCGCGGCACCAGGATGCGGGTCTGCGCCACACACGCCTGACCGTTGTTGAACAGACCGTAGAAGGCGAGCATGCCGGCGATCTCGTCGATGTTCGCGTCGTCGAGGACGATCGCGGCGGACTTGCCGCCGAGTTCCAGCGAGCAGCGCTTGAGCTGCTCGCCGCACGCTGCTCCGATCGCCCGACCTGCGGCGGTCGACCCGGTGAAGGTGATCTTGTCGACCTGCGGGTGGCCGACCAGTGCCTTGCCGGTCTCGACGCCGCCGGTGACGACCGAGAGGACGCCGTCGGGCACGCCGGCCTCGGAGAAGATCTCGCACAGGACGAACGCGCTCAGAGGTGTCTCGGGCGCGGGCTTGAGGACCACCGAACATCCGGCGGCCAGTGCCGGTCCGAGCTTGTTGCAGAGGAGGAACAGCGGGACGTTCCACGCGGTGATGGCGCCGACCACGCCGACCGCCTCACGCTGGATCTTGGTCTGGCCGAACAGTCCGGTCCGGTACTCGACCCAGGGGTACTCGCGCGCGGCCTCGGCGTAGGCGCGGAGCACACCGGTGCCCGGGAGTTGTTGCAGCGTCGCGATGTCCATCTGACTCGCGCCCATCTCGGCGGAGACCAGCGAGCCGATGACGCCCATCCGCTGATCGATCAGATCGGCGACCTTCGCGATCACGTCGGCGCGTTCGGCGGGTGTCTTGTCGGTCCAGACACCGGAATCGAAGGCCGCGCGGGCGGCGGCGACGGCGGTGTCGACATCGGTGGCGTCACCGTGCGGGGCGCTGCCGACGCGCATCCCGGTGGCGGGGGAGTGGACCTCGAGCACGTCGGTGGAGTGCGGGGCCTCCCACCGTCCGCCGATGTAGAGCTTGTCGTAGTCGTACGAGCCGGTGTCCGCGGTGTCGGGGGCGGCGGTGTCGGTCATTGGAGTGCTCCAGTGCAGTTGTGGCGTGGTCCCTGTCACACCAATACTAGAACAGGTTCCAATTTTGCCAACCCCTGTGGCCGGTGGATCAGTCCAGCAACTGGAACTGGATCGCCGCGGTGACCGACTCGACCGCTTCGGCCAACACCCCGATCCGCTCCTGGGCCGAGGGCGCGGCGAGGATCGCGTATCGGTCGGCCTGGCCCAGCGGCACCTGGCCGGCCCACCGGAATGCCCGATCGACGTCGCCGTAGACGGTGTCGTCGAACTGTGCCTCGGTGCGCCCGGCCGTGCGCACCAGCTCGAACAGGGCGCGGATGTCCTCGGCGACCTCGGCGTAGAGAGATTCGAGCGACGCCTCATCGAGGGCGTTCACGGACTCGTCGGGAAACGGCTCGACCGTGGCCATCGGGTACGGGTTGTCGGGCAGCCACTCACTCACCCGCAGGCGGTCGGCGCCGACGCAGCGGAGCAACGCCCGCCCGTCGTCCTTGATGTGGTGTTCGACGATCGTCGCCTCGGTGGCGATCATGTGCCGCTCGTCCCCGCCACCGAGTTCTCGACCCCGCGCGATCAGCACGACGCCGAATGACGGTTCGGGAGCCGCGAGACAGTCCGCGAGCATCTCGCGATAGCGCGGTTCGAAGATCTGTAGCGGCAGGATCTCACCGGGTAGCAGCGCCATGCCGAGCGGGAACATGGGAAGCGGCGTCCCGGAGGGCGCGGCCGCCTCTCCGGAAGGTTCTGCCATGTGATCAACGGTAGCGGCGCCGGACGGATTCGGCCAGGCACCCTGCGGGCTCGCACAGCCGCGTCAGCGCACCATTCGCTTCTCGGTCATCCGCCACCGATCGAACCAGTTCGTCGTGCCGTCCTCGACGAAGCCGTGCTTGCGGTAGAAGGCGGTGGCCCGGGCGTTCTCGGCCGCCAACCACACCTCGGTCGGTCTCGTCCCGACGGCGGCCGCCAGAAGGGCGGCGCCGACGCCGCGGCCGTGGACCGACGACAGGGTGTAGAGCGACGCGAGCTCCCACTCGCGCGCCGGGCGATGGTGCCGGGGTGGGCCAGACGTCGCGAAACCGACAATCGAGCTGTCGACCTCGGCCACGACCACGGTCGACAGCGGATCTCGTCGCGGTCCCAGGATCGTCTCCCAGGTCACCCGTCGCTCGTCGACGTCGAACGCGTCGAGCACGTCGTCGTCGAGCAGCTCGCCGTACGTCTCTGACCAGGCTGCGACGTGTACTGCTGCCAGCAGTGGCGCGTCGGCCGGGCCGGCGGGTCGGATCAGGGCTCGCATTTCGCCATGCTAACGACTCGTGGACGACTTGCTCCGACGAGTTCCCGGCACGGGTGTCATATCGTGACCGTGTGGACCATCTGCCCGGCGATGCGATCGGGTTCGCCTATGACGCCGTCGCCGAGTCGTACGCAGTCCTGTTGCCGAACAGCTCATTCGAGGACAGTGCCGACCTGGCGCTGATCAACCGATTCGTCGAGTTGCTGCCGGGCCGTCACGTCCTCGACGCCGGATGCGGTGCGGGGCGGATGATGACGCATCTCCTGTCCCTGGACGACACGCTGGACGTCGAGGGGATCGATCTGTCGGAGGAGAGGGTTCAGGTGACGCGGGCACGGCACCCGTCTCGGCGTGTCGAGCAGGGGGATCTGTCTCGTCTCCCGTACGGCGACGGTGTTCTCGACGGAGTCCTGGCGTGGTACTCGATCATCCACAGTGCGCCGGCCTCGGTGAGCGCGTACCTCGCCGAGTTCGCCCGGGTGTTGCGCCCGAACGGTGTCGTGTTGGTCGGCTTCCACGGTGGCGCATCCAGGCGCGACAGCAGCCACGCCTACGGCCACGACGTCAGGCTTTCCGTCTTCGGCCACACGACTGACGACATCGCCGGTGTGTTGCGCGACGTCGGGGTGGAGACGGTCGCGAAGCTCGATCGCCCAGCCCGATCTGTCGACCCCGGCCCGCAGGGCTTCGTGCTCGGTGTCCGCGTCCCCGACGCGGTCAGCTCGGTTTGACGTCCAGCACGACCTCGAACTCGAGGAGCGACGCGCCGCTCGACACCGGGTTCGCGCGCTCGCCCGCATGGGCGGCACGAGCGGGTCCGTCGGCCCAGGCGGCGAACGCCTCTTCGGTCTCCCACTGCGTCACCACGAAGTAGCGGTCCTCGCCCTTGGTCGGGCGGAGCAGCTGGAACCCGAGGAAGCCGGGCGTCCCGTCGACGCTGTGGGCGCGGTTGCCGAAGCGCTTCTCGAGCTCAGGGCCTGCGCCGTCGGGAACCGAGATTGCGTTGATCTTCACGACTGCCATGGTCGCTATCGTATCCACCGTGACGGCCGACTCGGGATCATGGGAGACCGGACTGCGCGACCACGGCAGCGACGCCGGTGAGAGTGCGCCGACCATCGTGCTCCTTCACGGATTGATGGGTCGGGGACGGACCTGGCGTCGGCAGATCCCGTGGTTGCGACGCCACGGACGCGTCTTCACCGTCGACGCGGCGTGGCACACGGGCGCCGGTGCCCTCGGTCTCGACGACATCGCCGCAGACGAGATCGCCACCGAGCGGTTCGTCGCGGATGTCGCCGAGTGCCTCGTGTGGATCGACCGCGGGCCGGCGGTGTTGGTGGGCCATTCGATGGGCGGTTTGCACGCGTGGTGCACCGCGGCGCAGTACCCGGAACTCGTCGCCGCGCTCGTGGTCGAGGACATGGCACCGGACTTCCGCGGGCAGACCACCACGTCCTGGACGCCGTGGTTCTCCTCGTGGCCGGATCGGTTCGCGACCCGGTCCGAGGCCGACGCGATGTTCGGCCCCGTGGCCGGGCGCTACTTCTACGAGGCGTTCGACGACGGCCGGCTGCACGGGGACCTGGAGATCTGGGCGGCGATCGCCGAGGAGTGGGGGCAGCAGGACTTCTGGTCGCAGTGGCGCGAGGTCCAGGCGCCGACACTGTTGTTGGAGGCCGAGTTCTCCGTCACCCCGAACGGCCAGATGGCGCGCATGGCCGAGATCAACGCGCACGCTACCCATCTGACGATCCCCGGTGCGGGCCACCTGGTCCACGACGACAAGCCCGCGGTCTACCGGGGAGCGGTCGAGGCCTTCCTCTCCGGCGTCCTGCCCTGACGGGTCACCGGAAGTAGCTGCCCGGCGGCACCCCGATCTCTCGTGAGAAGGCGGCGACGAAAGCGCTGGGCGTCGAGTACCCCACTCGGCCCGCGACTCGTGCGACCGCCATCCCGTCGGCGAGCAGTGGTAGCGCGGCGGCGATGCGCAGGTGAGTTCGCCACCGCCCGAACGTGATTCCGGTGTCGGTCCGGAAGCTGCGCGCGATGGTGCGTTCGCCGATGCCGATCTCGGCGGCGAGTTGGGCCAACGTGCGTTGGTCGGCGGGTTGCCGGGCGACGGTGTCGGCGACGACGCGGGCGCGCGCGTCCTCCGGCCATCGCAGCCTCAGCGTCGTCACGTCGGTGGGGATGAGCAGATCGAACAGGACTGCCTCCGCCCGTAGGCGCGCCGCGATCGAGTCCCGGCCGGACAGTCGCGTCAGGTGGTCGAAGAGGTGATGGACGAGAGGCGTGACGGACACCAGCGTCGGCTCCGCCCACTTCGTCGTGGCGGCGTCGATGTAGATGCCGCGCATGGCCGCGCCGCGGAGCGATGCTGTCTGGTGCGCGCAGCCGGCGGGAATCCACAACGCGCGGGTGGGAGGAAGGATCCATTGGCGCTCGCCGATGCGCACCGTCAGGACTCCTGCTGATGCCCAGGCGATCTGGTGGGTCGGGTGTTCGTGATCGGCGAAGCGAACACCGTCGGCCAGCGCGAGTTCGCCGAGAACCATGGCTGTCGGGCCGAGCTCGATCGGGAGGACAGCACTGTGTCCGTTCTGCGACATGATCTGTCAACCTACCGTCTGGCGTACAGCGGATCCACGTCTTAGCGTCTCGAACATGGCGATGAACATGGCACACCGGCTGCTGTGCCGGTCAGCGGTTTGGGAGCGGCGATGCGTCGAGAAAGTGGTCCCGTGGGTAGTGGACGGGGTGGGTTCACGAGCACACGTGCTCGAGATCGGGCCCGGATACGGGGCGAACATCGCGGCCCTGAATGAACGCTTCGACGAGGTGAGCGTGGCCGAGATCGATCCGGTCCTCGCTGCCGGGCTCGAGAGGAGACACCCGGGAGTGACGGTGACAACCGCTGACGGCGCGAACCTCCCGATGCCCGACCGGAGCTATGACGCGGTCACCAACTTCACCATGCTGCATCACGTTCCGACGGCGGAGATGCAGGACTCGGTCTTCGCCGAGGCGCTCCGCGTCCTTCGGCCGGGTGGCGTGCTGGCCGGCTGCGACGTGCTCGACTCGATCTCGATGCGGGTCCTGCACATCGGGGACGTCTTCAACCCGTTGGACGTGACCACGTTGGGAGAGCGACTTGAACGCGCCGGTTTCACCGACGTCGATCTCGAACGCCGGGGCGGGCAGATCCGCATGCGCGCAGTGCGACCGCGAGCCGGCTAGGTGCCCGACCGGTGGTGGGTCGATTCGCCTGCGAGACAAAAGCGTCCGTCGGACATGGACTCGATCAGACCGTCGGCCAGCAGCGAGTCCAGCGCCCGCTCGCGCTGACCGATGTCGGTGGTCCAGATCGCGTCGATGCGGTCGCGGCCGACCGGACCGTCGCTGCCACGGAACTCGTCGAGCAGCAGCCCACGCACCTGGCGATCGGTGCCGGCGAACTTCTGCACCTTCTTCTTGGTGGTGACCGCGGGTCTGCCGAGATCGACCCAGAGGCATTCGAGGACAGGGCAATCGCCGCATCGGGGGTTCTTCGCCGTGCAGACCAGTGCACCCAGCTCCATCAAGGCGGCCGAGAAGCGTGGGGCGCGGGCGGGGTCGTCGGGTAACAGTGCCTGCGCGTCGGCCAGGTCGGTGCGCGCGGGCGTGCCTGCGTCGCCGCGACCGTGGACGGCCCGCGCGATCACTCGGCGCACGTTGATGTCGACCACCGGCACCGACTGATCGAACGCGAAGCAGGCCACTGCGCGTGCGGTGTAGTCACCGATGCCGGGCAGCGTCAGCAGCGTCTCGACATCGCTGGGGACGACGTCGTCGAAGCGGGTGGCCAGCGCCGTCGCACACTCGTGCAGTCGCATCGCGCGCCGCGGGTACCCGAGCTTGCCCCACGCGCGCACCACTTCTCCGACACCGGACTCGGCCATCGCCGAGGGCACCGGCCACCGCTCGATCCACTCGAGCCACTTCGGGATCACGCGGGCCACCGGCGTCTGCTGCAACATGATCTCGCTGATGAGGATCTGCCACGGTGTCACCTTCGCGCCGCGCCACGGCAGATCACGTTCATGCACGTCGAACCATGCGAGCAGACGCGATTGGAGATCATTCGGCAGAATGTCAGTCATGGCATCCATGACCCCAGCACAGGCGTGGCGCGAAATGCGCGACGGAAATGACCGATTCGTCAACGGTGAACCCAAGCATCCCAGCCAGGGTATCGACGACCGGAACCGTCTCACCGGCGGGCAGACCCCCAAGGCAGTCCTCTTCGGATGCTCGGACTCCAGGGTCGCGGCCGAGATCGTGTTCGATCAGGGCCTCGGCGACCTCTTCGTCGTGCGGACCGCCGGCCAGGCCATCGACTCCGCCGTGCTCGGATCGATCGAGTTCGCGGTCGCGGTGCTGAAGGTGTCACTGATCGCGGTCCTCGGCCACGACAGCTGCGGCGCGGTGGGCGCGACGATCAAGGCTGTCGACGAGGCCCAGATCCCCGGCGGTTACATCCGCGACGTGGTCGAGAAGGTGACGCCGAGCGTTCTGTCGGGTCGGGCCGAGGGCCTGACCCGCGTCGACGAGTTCGAGGCCCGACATGTGCAGGAGACGACCAAGCTCCTCACCGAGCGCAGTCGGATCATCGCCGATGCGATCGAGGCCGGCGAACTGGGCATCGTGGGGCTCACCTACAGCCTGGCCGAGGGGCGCGCGTGGTTGCGCGAGGTCGTCGGCGCTGTCGACGATCAGCCGGACACGGCTCACGCCCTCCCGACGGTGTGAGCTGAACACTTTGTGACCGACACGCCGCGGCAGGTCAGACGGGCCACCGACCCCGGCCGATAGCGTTGAAACGTGTTGGAACCGCAGGGACCTCTCCCACCCGAGATCTATTGGCGTCGCCGTGCGCTCGCCGTCGGTGTGGTGGTGTTGGTCATCGTGGTGATCGTCGGCATCATCCTGCTGGCCACCGGTGGGTCGGACGACAAGCCGACCAACACCAGCGCGAGCCTGAGCACCAGTCCGTCGTCGACGCAGCTCCCCGAGAGCATCGACCCGTCGCAGTCCGGGGTCACCGGCGGCGGATCCGGTGGCGGGTCGGCCGCACCGTCGAGCTCGGGTGCACCCGGCGCGTCGTCCACCCCGGCGTCGTCCGGGGCGCCGCAGAGTTCGCAGGCCCCGGGCGCGGTCCCGGCCAGCGGCCTGTGCCCCGACCAGAACATCTCGGTGGTGCTCTACACCGACAAGCCCTCGTACACGACCGGCGACAAGCCGACCTTCACGCTCGTCGTCACCAACGCGGGCCTGACAGAGTGCACCCGCGACGTCGGCAAGGACATGCAGAACGTCACCGTGCGCAGCCTCGACGGGACCCGCTACATCTGGTCGGCGACGGATTGCTCGCCGATCAACACCGTGAACAACCAGTTGCTCAAGCCGGCCCAGCAGTTCAAGGACACGATCGTGTGGTCCGGCACGACCAGCGCGCCCGGCTGCAAGCTGCCGCGGGTGCAGGCCGGAGCGGGTCCGTACCAGGCCGTCGGCGAACTCGGCCAGCGTCAGAGCGCGCCGATCACGTTCAACTTCACCAACCCGCCCGGCGCCTGATCGCACCGGGAGCTGAGGGCTAGTCGAATCGCTCGATGGTGGTCTCGGCGAGACGGGACAGTCCCTCACGGATGTGCCGAGCCCAGATACCGCCGATGCCGTCGATGGCCTGCAGGTCCGACGCGCTCGTCGCGAGCAGGGCCTGCAGTGTCCCGTAGCTGCGGACCAGCCGGTCGAGATGGGCGAACTGCAGCCCTGAGATCCGCGCGAGCAGACGGTAGCCGCGCGGACTCATCGTGGTGTCCTGCGCGTCGAGGGTGGTGGGGTAGCCGAACGCCCCCGCCAGCAGCGTCTGGTCGAGCAGGTCGGTATCGTTGAGCGCCTCGATGGCCTCGATCGCCTGCCGGACCTCCTCGATGGTCGCCGGCTCCGGACTCGAGTAGTAGTCGCGGACCACGAGCTCACGCATCGAGTCGTTGTCGCCGACCAATTCCTCGAGCTGCAGGCTCAGCTGCCTGCCGTTGGCCCCGAGTTCGAGCACGTACTGCTCGATCTCCATCGACACCCGACGCACCATCTCCATGCGCTGCACCGCGGTCATGGCGTCGCGCAGCGAGACGTAGTCCTCGATCTCCGCCCGGGACAGCGCAGAACTGACGTCGTCGAGCCGTGTCTTGTAGCGCTGCAGCGTCGCCACGGCGAGGTTCGCGCGGGACAGGATCGGATCCGACCCCTCCACGACGTGGCGGATACCCGCGACGTAGGCGCTGACGATCGACATCGATGCGCTCACCGAGATCACCGGATGACCGGTCTGGATGGCGGTGCGCTCGGCCGCGCGGTGTCGGGTACCGGACTCCTCGGTGGGGATCGACGGGTCGGGGACCAGCTGCACGTTCGCGCGCAGGATCCGGGTGCCGTCGGTCGAGAGCACCACGGCGCCATCCATTTTCGACAGCTCGCGGAGACGGGTCGGTGCGAACTCCACGTCGAGCGCGAACCCGCCGTCGCAGATCCGTTCCACGTCGTCGTCGTAGCCGAGGACGATGAGCGCGCCGGTGCGACCACGAAGGATCCGCTCGAGACCATCGCGCAGGCCGGTGCCCGGGGCCACCCGCGCGATGGTCGCGCGGAGCAGGTCGCCGTGCGTCACGTCCGCCATGGGTGTGTCTCTCCGTCGTGGGTCACGCCGACTAGATTAACTGCGTGTGAAGAGCACCTTTGTCGTACCCGATGGTCTCGAGCCCGCCCAGCGCCGCTCGGACGCCCTGGCGCCGGGAGATCGGATGCCCTCGCACAACCCCATGTGCTTCGGTTGCGGACCGGACGCGCCCAACGGTCTGCACCTCGACGCCCGCGCCGGCGAGGGCATGGCGATCACCGGCGAGATGCTCGTCGAACCGCACTTCGAGGGTGGTCCGGGCATGATCCACGGCGGCATCCTGTCGTCGGCGTTCGACGAGATCATGGGCATGAACGTGATGCTGATGGGTGTCACCGCGGTGACCGCGGTGCTCGACGTCGACTTCGCCAAGCCGATCCAGCTGGGCAGCAGGCTGCGGTTCTCCACCGAGATCCTGGGGACGCAGCGCCGCAAGATCTACGTCCGGGCCGTTGCGCATCTGATCGATGGCGACGGGAACAGCGGCGGGGACACCGGCGAGGAGGTGGGCGGCGCGCACGGCCTGTTCATCATCGTCGATCCGAGCGTGCACTTCCGTGAGAGCCGTGCCAAGAGCCAGTTCGCGTCGCCGGAGTTCGGTGCCTGAGCAGCGGGTCAGAATTTGTAGGTGTCGGCGCTGGTGACGAGTGCGGCCCGAACCGCCTCGTGCAGATCGGCCACCTGGGTCACCTTGATGCCGGCGGGGAGATCGGTGGACCCCGCGGGCACGATGGCGTGCCGGAGCCCGAGTCGCTTGGCCTCGGCCACCCGACGGCCCACCCCGGACACCCGGCGCACCTCACCCGCGAGACCCACCTCTCCGATGGCGACGGTGGAGCGCGGCAGCGGCTTCATCTTCACGATCGATCCGACGGACAGGGCGATGGCGAGGTCAGCGGCGGGCTCGGTGAGCTTCATGCCGCCGACGGTCGCCACGTAGACCTCTACGGTGGAGACCTTCACGTCGATGCGGCCCTCGAGCACCGCGAGGATCATCGCCACCCGCTGGGAGTCGAGGCCGCTGACCGCCCGCCGGGGCGATCCGTTCTGGGTGGGGGAGACCAGCGCCTGCACCTCACCGACCATTGGCCGTTTGCCGTCCATCGCGACGGTGATCGCGGTGCCCGGCACCTCGGAGTCGCGGTGGTGCAGGAAGAGGCCGGACGGGTCCGGGACCTCGTGGATGCCGTCGCCGCGTTGCTCGAAGCAGCCGACCTCGTCGGACGCACCGAACCGGTTCTTGATGCCCCGCACCATCCGCAACGACGAATGTTTGTCGCCCTCGAAGGCGAGCACGACGTCGACGAGGTGTTCCAACGACCGGGGCCCGGCGACCGCGCCGTCCTTCGTGACGTGGCCGACGAGGATGATCGCGATACCGGAGTTCTTGGCCAGTGACGTCAACGCCGTTGTCACCGAGCGGATCTGGGTGACGCCGCCGTTGACCCCGTCGGATCCGCCTGCGACCATGGTCTGCACCGAGTCGACGATCATCAGGCTCGGCTGCACCTGCGCGGCGTGACCGAGGACGGTGTCGAGGTCGGATTCGGCGGCGAGGTAGACCTCCGGGTGCACCGCACCGGTGCGTTCGGCGCGCAGCCGAACCTGGGCGGCCGACTCCTCGCCGGTGATGTAGAGCGCCCGCTTGCCCTGCACCGCCCAGCGTTTGACCGTCTCGAGCAGCAGGGTGGACTTGCCGACGCCGGGCTCACCGGCGAGCAGGACGACCGAACCCGGCACGACACCTGATCCGAGGACCCGGTCGAGTTCGCCGATGCCGGTCGGGAACGCCGCGGCCGCGGTGGGATCGATCTCGGTGATCGGGCGGGCCGGGGTGGACGGGGCGATCGCGACGGAACCACGCGCCGACACCGACACGGTGGCGACCTCGTCTATCGAGCCCCACTCATTGCACTCGGGACAGCGGCCGACCCACTTGGTGGACTGATGGCCGCACGCGGTGCATCGATAGGACGAACGGGGTTTGGCCACGCGGCAACACTAGCGACGCGGACCGACACCCTCGGGGAGGACTCAGCCCTCGCCTTCGCTCGCGCTTCCCTCTTCTTCTCCGCCGCCGGGGTTCTGCACCGCGCGGTCGTCGCGCGGGAGGACCGAACCGGCGTCGACCGGGACGTTCAGGGTGACCTGGCCCGCCTCGGCGAAGGTGAACACCAGCGGCACGGTGAGGCCGGGGGTGATCTGCTTGCCCGCACCGGTCAGCGTGACGCTGATCCGGGTCTCGCTCGGATCGGCGGAGTTGTTCGACGACGACGTGCTCGACGGGGCAGAACTCGACGGGGCGGAACTCGCCGGGACGCTGCTCGAGGAGGACGCGCTCGCCGACGCGGTGGGCGACTCCACGAGCAGCTGCGAGGGCTGGCCTGCGCGCAGCGACTTGGTCGCCGGGATGTCCTGGCTGCCGTCGATGGAGGCGACCCCGGTGCCGGACTTGAACGTGATCGACTGCAGCCGATCGTTCTTGTACGGGCTGTTGTTCGAGATCAGGAAGGCGAGTTGCAGCGGACCGCCGTTGACGAACTCGGCGTTGCTCCCCGACGAGGGGAACACGACGTGGACGTCGCGCAGGGCGATGTCGCCGAGGGTGGCGAACGAACCGTTCACCGCGGCGGCCTGATTGGTGGTCTGAGCGATCTGGCCGGCGCCGCAGGCGGTGGTACCGAGGGCCAATGCGCCGCCCATGGCGGCGATCGCAGCGACGCGAGTCAGGTGACGAAAGGGGTTGAGCACTGACACCGGGTTTCCTTCTCGCTGGGGACGACGGCCGGATGGCGCACTACGCAGCGTAGTGGCCACGGCGCTCCGAAGCGCGTTCGGGTGCCCAAATGACCTAGCTCACCGCGTGATACGGCACCGGTGACCTGTGATCGTCGGGGGTGGATCGCTGCTGGTAGGCCGCTGACCTGCACCGTTGTGTGATACCCCCACGGGCCCCGTGGTAAGCTGGCCCAATCGAAAGGGGCTTGAAACTTGAATTTCAAAGTCGGCGACACCGTTGTATACCCCCATCACGGTGCTGCTCTAGTCGAAGACATCGTGGTCCGCACCATCAAGGGCGAGCAGGTCGAGTACGTCGTCCTGAAGATCGCGGACGGTGACATGACCGTGCAGATCCCGTCCACGAAGCTCGAGTACGTCGGTGTTCGCGACGTCGTCGGGGTCGAAGGCCTGGACAAGGTGTTCGACGTCCTCCGTGCGCCCCACACCGAGGAGCCCACCAACTGGGCGCGTCGCTTCAAGGCCAACCAGGAGAAGCTGATCTCGGGCGACATCATCAAGGTGTCGGAGATCGTGCGTGACCTGTGGCGTCGTGAGCAGGACCGCGGGCTGTCCGCAGGCGAGAAGCGCATGTTGACGCGTGCGCGTCGCGTGCTGGTCGACGAGCTGTCGCTCGCTCAGGGCACCGACAACGCTCGGGCCGACCTCATCCTCGACGAGGTTCTCGCACCCGCCTCGTAAGAGAGTCTCTCTGTGTCAACCGTCTGCCTGATCCCGGCTGCGGGGGCGGGTACCCGTCTGGCTGCCGGTCGACCCAAGGCGTTCGTCGATCTCGCCGGCCAGACCATCCTCGAACGAGCCGTTCGTGGGGTGCTCGACGCCGACGTCGACGCCGTTGTCGTCGCGGTCCCCGCTGATCTGGTGGCGCAGGCGCAGGCCATGCTCCCGGACTGCCATGTGGTGGTCGGCGGCGCCGAACGCAGCGCGTCGGTGCGGGCCTGCATCGCGGCGGCCTCCGCGTCGTTCGACGCCGACGTGATCCTCATCCACGACGCCGCACGCGCGCTGACCCCGCCGGACCTGTTCCGGAGGGTCGTCGACGCGGTGCGTGCCGGTGCTCCGGCGGTCATCCCCGGCGTGCCGGTCACCGACACCCTCAAGGCCGTCGAACCCGGTGGCGGTGCCGAGCACGTCGTCGCCACCGTGGACCGCAGCGTCCTGCGCGCGGTCCAGACCCCGCAGGGTTTCACCCCCGACGCACTGGCCCGTGCACACGCGGCCGGTGGTCATGCCACCGACGACGCCGGACTGGCCGAGGCGGCGGGCATCCCGGTGACCGTGGTCCAGGGCGACCTGATGGCTTTCAAGATCACCACCGAGTGGGACCTGCGGCTCGCGCGCATGTTGCTCGAAGCGACAGGAGTCCGCTGATGCGGGTGGGTATCGGAACCGACGTCCATCCCATCGCGGCGGGCAAGCCCTGCTGGATGGTCGGCCTGCACTTCCCCGACGACCACGGCTGCGAGGGGCATTCCGACGGCGATGTCGGGGTCCACGCCCTGTGTGATGCGTTGCTGTCGGCCGCGGGTCTCGGCGACCTCGGGTCGGTGTTCGGCACCGGCCGCCCCGAGTGGGACGGGGTCGACGGCGCCACCATGCTCACCCACGTACGCGGACTCGTCTCGGACGCCGGCTTCCAGGTGGGCAACGCCGTGGTCCAGGTCATCGGCAACCGACCGAAGATCGGGCCCCGCCGCGAGCAGGCCCAGCAAGTGCTGTCCGACCTCGTCGGTGGACCCGTGTCGGTCTCGGCGACGACCACCGACGGCCTGGGACTGACCGGACGCGGTGAGGGCATCGCCGCGGTTGCCACCGCGTTGCTGGTCGCGGTGGACAGTGCCGAGCCCTCGGGCAAGTAAGATTCCACGTCGTGACCCTTCGTCTGTACGACACCGCCGCGCGTGCCCTGCGCGACTTCGCCCCCGCGGAGCCGGGGCGTGCATCGGTGTACCTGTGCGGCGCGACGGTCCAGGGGGTCCCGCACCTCGGTCACGTGCGCAGCGGCATCGCCTTCGACATCCTCCGACGATGGCTGGAGCACAGCGGACTCGACGTGCTGTTCGTCCGCAACGTCACCGACATCGACGACAAGATCCTGACCAAGGCCGCCGACGCGGGCCGACCGTGGTGGGAGTGGGCGACCACCCATGAGCGGGCCTTCACCCTCGCGTATCAACAACTCGGTGTCCTGCCTCCGTCGGCCGAACCGCGCGCGACGGGGTTCGTCACCGAGATGGTCGAGTACATGGAGCGCCTCATCGAGCGGGGCCACGCCTACGCCTCGAACGGCGACGTCTACTTCGACGTGCGCAGCCTGCCCGAGTACGGCGCGCTCTCGGGACACCGACTCGACGACGTGCACCAGGGTGAGGGTCTCGCGACCGGCAAGCGCGACGAGCGCGACTTCACCATGTGGAAGGCCGCCAAGCCCGGGGAGCCCTCGTGGCCGACGCCGTGGGGTCCCGGCCGCCCGGGCTGGCACCTCGAATGCTCGGCCATGGCCACCTCGCTGCTCGGCGCGGAGTTCGACATCCACTGCGGCGGAATCGATCTCATCTTCCCGCATCATGAGAACGAGATCGCCCAGGCGCATGGTGCGGGTGACCCCTTCGCCCGCTACTGGTTGCACAACGGCTGGGTCACCATGGGTGGCGAGAAGATGTCGAAGTCGCTGGGCAACGTCGTGTCGATCCCGGCGATGCTGGAGCGCGTCCGGCCGGTGGAGCTGCGCTACTACCTGGGCAGCGTGAACTACCGGTCGATGATCGAGTACTCCGAAGGTGCGTTGATGGAGGCCGCCGCGGGCTTCCGGCGCGTGGAATCCTTTGTGCACCGGGCGGTCACGCGCTTCGGTGACGTGCCCGTCGGTGAGGTGACCGCGGAGTTCGCGGCCGCCCTCGACGACGATCTCGGTGTGCCCGCGGCGTTGGCGCAGATCCACAACACCGTGCGCACCGGCAACTCCGCGCTCGAGGCCGGCGATGTCGAGACGGCCGTGGCCGCCGCGTCGTCGGTGCGCGCGATGATGGGGATCCTCGGCGTCGACCCGCTCGACGACCACTGGCGTTCCGACGGTGACGATTCCGACGCCATCGCGGCGCTCGACGTGCTCGTCAGCGCTGAACTCGATCGGCGTGCGACCGCGCGCGCCGACAAGGACTTCGCGACCGCCGACGCGGTACGCGACCGACTCGCCCAGGCCGGTGTCGAAGTGACCGACACCGCCGACGGCGCACAATGGAATCTCAAGGGACGCAACTGATGGCCGGCAACTCCAAACGCAAGGGCGCGATTCGCAAAGAGGGCACGAAGAAGGGGCAGGTCGCCGGATCCGGCGGTAACCGTCGTCGCGGGCTCGAGGGTCGCGGCGCCACCCCGAAGGCGGTGGACCGCCCCTATCACGCCGCGCACAAGCGCTCGAATGCTGCCGCGAAAGCGGCGTCGGGCGTCCCGCGAGGGCGCACCACGGCGGCGCAGCGGCGTGACGAGAACGCACCGGAATACGTGTTGGGCCGCAACCCAGTCGTCGAGTGCCTGCGAGCGGGTGTACCCGCGACTGCGCTCTACGTCATGGTCGGGTCGGTGCCGGACGAGCGCGTCAGCGAGGCGGTCAAGTACGCAGGCGACAAGGGGATCTCGATCCTCGAGGCGCAGCGTTCTGAACTGGATCGTATGAGCTCCAACGGATTACATCAGGGCATCGCCCTGCAGGTGCCGCCGTACCAGTACGCGCACCCCACCGATCTGATGCGGTCGGCCGTCGACAGCGGTACGCCGCCGTTGCTCGTCGCGCTCGACAACATCACCGATCCCCGCAACCTCGGCGCGGTCATCCGGTCGGTGTCGGCGTTCGGTGGCCACGGTGTGGTCATCCCGCAGCGTCGCAGCGCGAGCGTCACCGCCGTCGCGTGGCGCACGAGTGCCGGTGCGGCGGCGCGTCTCCCGGTCGCGCAGGCGGCGAACCTGACCCGCACGCTCAAGGAATGGGCCGCCGACGGTGCCCAGCTCGTCGGCCTCGACGCAGAGGGCGACACCGAACTCGACGGATACGACGGCACCGGGCCGATCATCATCGTGGTCGGTTCGGAGGGCAAGGGATTGTCGCGCCTGGTCCGTGAGACCTGCGACAGCATCTTGTCGATCCCGATGGCCGGACCGGTCGAGAGTCTGAACGCATCGGTCGCCGCCGGTGTCGTGCTCGCCGAGTTCGCCCGGCAGCGCCGTCAGGCCTGACCGTCTGAGGCAACGGGCCGCAGAACAGAACGCTTGTCTTGTTTGTACGACTGAGCAACAATAATTTTTGGTACTTACCAGTACCAGCTCATTCGTAGATGGAGGTCATCATGCGTATCTCGACACGATTCCCCGTTGTCGCTGCGGCGACGATCGTGACCCTCGGAACAATCGGCGCCGGAGTTGCGGGCGCGGCTCCGGGTACTGGCTCTGCGTCCGGCTTCACCGCCGACCTGGTCGGAACGAACGGGAGCGAGCCGTTCAGTTGCGGTCTGAACGTGACGAACAACGGCCCGGCGACGGCACGGAACGTCACGGTGCTCACCACTCCCGGGCTCTTCGGGCCGGGGCCGGTGTTCCTCGGCGACATCGCGCCTGGTCAGTCGAAGAAGAAATTGCAGATCGACTGCGGGATCTACGCCCGTCAGCTGTACCAGTACGCCGTGTCGACCACACCCGATCTGAATCCGGGGAACAACGGCGCGGTCGTGTTCACGCCGATCTACGACAACGGCCGGTGATCAGGCGGCCAGGAGCGTGGTCAGCCGATACTCGATCTGACTGAATGCGGGATCACTGTGCCCCGGTGGCGGCGGGGCCGTCGATGTGTGGGTGTGTCCGGTCGGCGTGGTGACCGTCGCGGTGTGTCGTCCGATGTCCACATCGCCGATGACGACGAACCACCCAGGGTTCTGTTTGGCGCGGTTGTGGCCGAGGCACATGCCCAGCCCATTGACCTCGCTGGTCGTACCGCCGTCGGCGTGCGGATCGGCGTGGTCGTACTCGGCGATCGGTGCGTCGCAGTACGGGATCCGGCAGTCGTGGTCGCGAGAGTCCAGCAACGTCCTCAGGCCGCTGGGGAAGGTTCTGGACTTCGAGTCCATCGCCACCAGCGCGCCGGTGGTCGGCGTCGCGTAGACACGGCGCAGCGCCACCATCGCCTCGGCATCGATCGAGGAGCGGATCATGTGCCTCGCGGTCGCGGCGGGAATGGGGCCGTATCCGTTCACGAGCGCCGCCGCGTCATCCGAGCCGCTGAGTATCGAGTCGGGCAGAAGCAGGTTCACGGCGACGGGCATGGCCTCGGCGCTCGTTGCGCCGGTGGCCCGCTCGACGAGGGTGTCGGCCATGATCTGCGCGTGGCTGCGGTCGTCGACACCGCGGATCGTGTCTGCGTGCTTCTTCAACGATGCGTACACCGAGATGCCCTGCTTCAGAGGCAGTAGCGCGGTCAAGCGGACCATCCCGTCGGGCGCGGGTCGAGTGCTGACGCGTCGATCCTTCTCCGCGTTCGCGTGGCGATCGACGACGGCCCGCGCGTCGAGTTCGTAGGCCAGCTTCTTTGCGGCGGCATCGACGGCGCGGTCGCCGAGACCGTCGAGCGTGGTGGGGTCGCTGCACAACCGGCGGTCGATCTCCTCGCGGTCGACACGAGTGAGATACGCGGTCTCGCGCACCAGGATGGTGGCGCGCCACTCACTCAGGGCGCCGGACTCCAGAGCTGCACGCGTGTTGGGCATCTCGTGCATCAACGCGCGGGCGAAGCCGAGGTGACGGCTTCCCTGGGCGCCGGACACCTTGCGGGCCAGCGCGATCTCCGATGCCATGCCGCGGCCCCGCCGGGCTGCAGGCACGCCGCTGCCCGTCTCGGCCTCGATACGCAGTTCCTCGAACCGCATCGTGTCACGGGCTTGCGCCGCAGCACATCCCGCCTTGATCGACTCCAGCAGCGCGATACGTTCGATCGCCTCGGCTTCGCTTTCTGCGGAGGGCTGATCGGCGAGTGAACGCAGGAACGATTGCAGCGCAACCGCTGTCTCCACCTGCGTGACATCCATCGTTCCCCCGAAGTTCTATCGAATGTGTGTTCGATTTTAGCCATCCACGGGGGCACCGTCAAGGAAAAAATGCGATTCAGTTTGGTGAATATTGTTGCCTGTCAACCAAACTCAGTGGGAGGCCGACTTTCGCTCGGCGTCCCGGAGTTCGTTCTTGCGCACCTTGCCGGTCGAGGTGCGCGGGATGGCGTCGGTGAACTCGATGTCGCGGGGCGCTTTGAACGATGCGATCAGTGTCTTGACGTGCGCGGTCAGTTCGTCGGGCTCGACCTCGACACCCTCGCCGAGAACCACGAAGGCCTTGGGGCGTTCACCCCACTTGTCATCGGCCACACCGATCACCACGACATCGGCGACGGCGGGGTGGCTCGCCAGCGCCTGTTCCACCTCGATCGTGGAGATGTTCTCGCCGCCGGAGATCACCACGTGCTTTGCCCGGTCGAGCAATTTCACGTAGCCGTCCGGGAGCATGACCCCGAGGTCGCCGCTGTGGAACCACCCGCCTGCGAACGCCTCTGCGGTCGACCGCTCGTCGTCGAAATAGCCTTTCATGACGCAGTTCCCGCGCATCACGATCTCGCCCATCTCGACGCCGTCGGGTGCGACATCGACCAGCGAACCGTCGGCCGCGGGCTCGGAACGAACCACCCGCAGCGGGTCCGCGGTGACCATCCCGACGCCCTGCCGCGCCATCACGACGTCGAGCTCGTCGGAACTCAACTCGTCCCAGCCGTCCTGTGGCTCGCAGATCGAGTACGGACCGTAGGTCTCGGTGAGGCCGTAGACGTGCACGAGAGTCGCTCCCAGAGCGCGGATCTGACCGACCACGGTCGGGCTGGGCGGGGCGCCGGCGGTCACGACGGTGAGCGGCCAATCGAGCTGATGGGCCTCGGGTGCCGACGCCAACGTCGACAACACGGTGGGCGCCCCACACATGTGGTCGATGCCCTCGGTGTCGATGAGCCGCCAGATCTCGGCGCCCCGCACGGCGGGCAGACAGACGTGGCGCCCGGACACCGCGGTCACCGCCCAGGTGGTGCACCACCCGTTGCAGTGGAACATCGGCAGTGTCCACAGATAGCGGGTCGAGTGGTCGAAGCCCTGGTGGATCACCTCGCTCAGGGCGTTGAGGTAGGCGCCGCGATGGGTGTACATCACGCCCTTGGGGCGGCCGGTGGTGCCGGAGGTGTAATTGATCGTGATGGTCGCGGTCTCGTCGGCGACCTCCCAGGGGATGAAACCGTCGCCGCCGCGGGCGGTGAACGCGTCGATGTCGTCGAGCGAGATCACCTCGCGCACCGGCAGCTCGACGTCGCCGAGCGCGTCGAGCAGATCGGCGTCGCCCAGCAGCAACGAGGAGCCGGAGTGTCCGCAGATGTAGGCGACCTCGTCCGGCGACAACCTCGTGTTGATCGCGACCAGGACACCGCCGGCCAGCGGCACGCCGTAGTGGGCGATGAGGAGCTCCGCGCGATTGGCGGCCAGGTAGGCGACGCGGTCGCCGGGCGAGACACCCCAGTCGCGCAAGGCGCCGGCCAGCTGCTGCGCGGCCTCGGCGAACTCCGTGTTGGTGAGGCGGCGATCGCCGTCGACGATGCCGATGGCCTCGGGGTGCACCTCGGCGGCACGGTCGAGGAAACGCAACGGGGTGAGCTGGGTGTCGAGGCCTGACATGGACTCGACCCTACGGGCTCCTCAGTCGACGAACGCGGCGATCTCGGTGCCCACATCCCGCAGCGCCGCGGCGACCGCGCGTGCGTGTTCGACCGCCCCCGGGGTGTCCCCGTGCAGACAGATCGACGCCGGTCTCACCGTGACGAGGGACCCGTCGTCGGCGACGACCTCGTGGTCGCGCACCATCCGGACCGCCCGCGTGCAGATCTCGTCGGTGTCGGTGATGACCGCGCCGGTACGCCCGCGGGGCATGAGGGAACCGTCGGCGAGGTAGGCGCGGTCGGCGAACGCCTCGGCGACGGTGCGGATCCCGGCCGCCGCGGCGCGTCGCAGCGAGGCCGAGTCGGGTAACCCGAGCAATGGCAGGTCGCCGCCGAGGGCGACCAGTGCGGCCACCACCGCCCCGGCCTGTTCCTCGTGTGTGACGATCGAGTTGTAGAGCGCACCATGCGGTTTGACGTACTCGACCCGGCCGCCGACCGATCGCGCGATGCCGTCGAGGGCGCCGATCTGATAGATGGTGTCGGCGGTGAGGTCGTCGGAAGCGACATCGACGAACCGTCGGCCGAAGCCGACCCGGTCGGGGTACGACACCTGCGCCCCGATCCTCACGCCCGCCGCCACGGCGTCGGCGCACGTTCGTCGCAGGCCCGTGGGATCGCCCGCGTGGAATCCGCACGCCACGTTCGCGCTGGTGACCACGTCGAGGACGGCGGCGTCGTCACCGAGGCGCCACACGCCGTAGCCCTCACCGAGGTCGGCGTTGAGGTCGATCCGGAGCGTCGGCATGGCCATCAGCGTAGGGCCACTACCCTCGGGTAGATGAGTGGATCGAACACGCGCGTGACCATTGCCGACGGCGTCGTCGAAGGGGTGTCGCACGCCGGCCTGCACAGTTGGCGGGGCATTCCCTACGCCGCGCCACCGATGGGGGAACGACGGTTCCGCGCTCCCGAACCCGCCGTCGGATGGCAGGGCGTGCGGCACTGCCACAGCTTCCGCAACGCGGCGCCGCAGCACCCGCGCTACACGACCATCGGCATCGGCAAGCGCCAGCCGATCAGCGAGGACTGCCTCACGCTGAACGTCGTCGCCCCCGAGGAGCGGTCCGGACCGCTCCCGGTCATGGTGTTCATCCACGGTGGCGCCTACATCCTGGGGTCGTCGCTGGTCTATCGCGGTGATTCGCTCGTCCGCGCGGGCGGCGTCGTCTACGTCTCCATCAACTACCGGCTCGGACCCCTCGGATATCTCGACCTGAGCGGCCTGTCCAGCGAGACACGGACCTTCGACAACAACCTCGGGCTGCGCGACCAGGTCGCCGCGCTCGAATGGGTGCACCGCAACATCGCCGCGTTCGGCGGCGACCCGGACAACGTCACGATCTTCGGTGAGAGCGCGGGCGGCAACGCCGTCACCACGCTGCTGGCGACGCCGGCCGCGGAGGGACTGTTCGCCAAGGCGATCGCGCAGAGTTCCGCGCCCGCGCTGACCGTGCCGAACGACTGGGCGCAGGAGTTCGCCAAGACCTACGTCGAGATCCTCGGGGAGACCCACGACGATCCGGTGGCCGCGCTGCACACCGCCACCCCGGGTGAGCTCGGTCGGGCCGGGCAGTCCCTGACCCGCCGCATCTCCGACATCGCGCCCGGCGCACTCCCGTACGGACCCAGCGTCGACGGCAGCTACCTCCCGCTCGATCCGATCGAGGCCGCACGGACCGGTCGTACCCATCCGGTGCCGCTGATCATCGGCAGCAACCGGGTCGAGGCCAACCTGTTCGCGAAGGTCTTCGACGTGCTGCCGACCAGTCCGAAGGCGATCGAACGGCTCTTCGTCGCAACCGATCCCGAGGTGAAGACGCAGGTGACCGGTGCCTACGACGGGTACCCGTCGGCGCAGGCGTGCCGGGAGATCGCCGGGGACATGATCTTCTGGGCGCCGTCGGTGCAGATCGCCGAAGGTCACGGTGCGCACGCGCCGACCTACATGTACCGCTACGACTACGCCACGCGGATCCTGGACTGGTCCGGCTTCGGGGCCACCCACGCGACCGAGCTCCTCGCGGTGTTCGGTGCGTTCGACAGCCGTATCGGCTCGGCGCTCACGCTCGCGGGAGATCGGCGGGCGGCGCGACGGGTGACCCGTCAGGTGCAGGGTGACTGGGTGGCGTTCGCCCGGACCGGCGCGCCGAGACCCGGATGGGATCCGTACACCGCGGACGACCGCACGGTCCGGGTGATCGACGATCCGATCCGGACCGAACGGGACCCGTCCCGTGCACGACGAATCGCCTGGGAGGGCTTCCGCGGGTACTCAGAGGTCCCACTGGGCGGGGGCGTCCCCGGCCAGGAATGACAGCAGCAGCGGGTTGAACACGTCCGGCGACTCCAGCGGCAGGATGTGGGTCCCGGGCAGGACGGCGAGCCGCGCGTTCGGCAGCGCCGCGACGACCGCGATGCTGTGTTCGACCGTCACCTCGTCGCGGTCGCCTTGGACCACCAGCGTCGGCACGTCGATCCCGGTCAGTGTCGCGAGATCGATCTCCGGTTCGGCGGCGATCATCGCCACGGTCTTGCGGTAGATCTCGGCGAAGTGCTCGGGGCCGTCCGGTGACACCGAGTCGTACTCGGCGCGCAGGAACGCGATCGCCTCGCTCGAATCGCCGTCGACGAACGAGTTGACGATGGTGTCGGGGCCGGCGACCCGTCCGGAGCTGTTGTAGTACTGGCCGAGCAGAACCATCCGTTCGACGAGGTCGGGTCGGCGCTGGGCCACCAGCAGCGCGACCACCGCACCGTCACTCCACCCGACCAGCCGGACCCTGGATCCGAATGTCGCCTCCAGGTAGCCGACGGTCTCGTCGGCCATCTCCGAGTACGAGAAGGGGGCGGAGGTGTCCGGGCTGTGGCCGTGACCCCGGCGCTCCGGCGCGTAGACCTGCCAGCCGGCCGCGAGCAGGGCCGGGATCTGCGCACCCCAGGACGACGCACCCGCGAACGCGCCGTGCAACAGCACCACCGGGGCGCCGTCGCCGTCGACGAAATGCCAGATGGGATGCCCGTCGACGAGGACGTACGTGCCACCGTCGATCGGTCCGAACGCGTCGTGCGTATCGTCGGACGACAGTGGGCTCGACATGGCCCAATGGTTGCAGACCGGCCACCCCATGAGGGAAGAACGAGGCTCAATTGATAGCGAATCGCCGCCACACGGTGTCCGCGTCGTTTCTGGTCGTCGTGGCCGCGTTGCTCGCCGGCTGTGGCGAGTCCGCGCCCGGCCCGTCCGCCGTCTCCAGCTCGTCGTCTGCGCCGCCGGAGGTCGTCACGTCGTCGGTGCCCGTGGCCTTGCCGCCGTTCATCGAGCGGACGACGTGGGTCCAGACCCCGCTCGGACGCAGTCTGCAGGTGGTCCCGACCGCGTCGGGTCGGCGCGCGCAGGGAGCGGACGACGAGGACGCGGCCTGGAAAGAGGTGGTCGCCAAGGACGCGACCGCCGATTCACCAGGAATGCGAATGCAATTCGGATGTCACTGGATCTTCGCGCGCATCCTCGAGCCGAACAAGCCGAGCTGGAACCTGGAGCCCTGGCGGCCCGTCGTCACCGATCGGGAGATGGTCGACGCACGGTGCAATCCCGGCGGCGCCGAGGAGTAGCGCTACTATCTGCGTATGAATGCAGATAAGCGGGTTTGTCGACGGACGCTCGCCGAGGATCAGGTCGCCCTGGTCGTCGAGGTGTTCCGCATGCTCTCCGACGCGACGCGGGTCCAGCTGTTGTGGGCCCTGGTGGACCGCGAGTGTTCGGTCAACGAGCTGGCCGAGATCGTCGGCAAACCGGCTCCGTCGGTGAGTCAGCATCTCGCGAAGCTGCGGATGGCGCGACTGGTGCGCACCCGTAAGGAGGGCACCTCGGTGCATTACCGCCTCGAGAACGACCACGTGCAGCAGATGGTCCTCGACGCGGTCTTCAACGCCGAACACTCCGGCCCCGGGGTGCCCGGACATCATCGGACCGACGCCCACGCCCCCGACCCGTCCGACGGCGACGGCGCCATCCGTCTGGTGGCCGGCGGCGACGAGCGGTCGGGGACATGACCGGCCACACCCACCCGGGGGAGCACCGGCACGATCACCCGCATCCGCATGACCACCCGCACGATCACGACCACCCCCGGTCTCGCCTGAGATCGCTGGTGCCGCATGCCCTGACGCCGCACAGTCACGACTCGGCGGACAAGGTCGACGAGGCGATGGAATCGAGCGCGATCGGGATCCGGACGGTCGTGATCAGCATGGGCGTCCTCCTGGTCACCGCGGTCGCGCAGCTCATGGTGGCGTGGGTGTCGGGATCGGTTGCGCTCCTTGCGGACACGATCCACAACTTCTCCGACGCCCTGACCGCGGTGCCGATCTGGATCGCGTTCGTCATCGGACGGCGCGCCCCGACGCGTCGCTACACCTACGGATTCGGCCGCGCCGAGGACCTCGCGGGCCTGTTCGTCATCGCGATGATCCTGCTGTCGGCGATCGTCGCCGGTTACGAGGCCATCCGCCGACTCGTCGACCCGACTCCGCTGTCGCACCTCGGGTGGGTGGCCGCAGCGGGTGTGATCGGCTTCGTCGGCAACGAGATGGTGGCGCAGTACCGGATACGGGTCGGTCGGCAGATCGGTTCGGTCGCGCTGATCGCGGACGGAAAGCACGCCCGCACCGACGGGTTCACGTCGCTGGCGGTCATCGCCGGTGTGACCGGCGCGGCGCTGGGGTTTCCCCTCGCCGACCCGATCGTGGGTCTGATCATCACCGCGGCGATCGTGACGGTGCTGTGCTCGGCGGCGCGAGATGTGTTCCGCCGCCTCATGGACGGCGTCGACCCGGCGATCGTCGGATCGGCCGAGCAGATCCTGGCGCAGGTCCCGGGTGTCGAATCGGTCGCCGGCGTGCGGATGCGGTGGATCGGACACTCACTACACGCCGAGGCCGAACTCGACGTGTCGACATCGAGCTCGCTCATGGACGCGCACCGCCTGGCCCACCGGGCGGAGACCGACCTCATCGCCGGGGTCCCACGGGTGACCAGCGCGCTGGTGCACGCCTACCCGGCCATCGGCCCCGAGACGTCAGACGACCGTGAGCTCCTCGGTGGCCGCGACGCGACCGGCGGTTCGTTGACGACGCCCGCCGACGATGCGGCACACCACGTAGATCAGGAACGAGATGGTGGTCACGAACACCGACACCGGTAGTCCCGGCGCGAGCGAGAGGACCACGCCGCCGACGCCGGCCACCTCGGCGAACACGATGGAGGCCAGTACGACCTTCGCCGGGTTCGAGGTGATCCGCGCGGCCGCGGCCGCGGGGGTGATGATCAGCGACATCACCAACAGGGCGCCGATGATCTGGACGCACTGCGCGACGCTGGCGCCGAGCAGGACGGCGAACACGACCGAGAGGGTGCGGGTGGGCAGCCCGAGTGCCTCGGCCACGCGCGGGTCGGTGCTGGCGAACATCAACGGGCGGTAGATCACGGCGAGGACGACGATCACGATCACCGTGGTCACGATGACCGCGGTCAGGCCGCGGGTGCCGACGCTGACGACCTGTCCGGCAAGGAGATTGAAGCCGGTGCCCGGACGTCCGTAGAGCGCGATGAACAGCACGCCGAGCCCGAGTCCGAACGCCATGACGACGCCGATCACCGAATCACGATCGCGTGCCCGGTTTCCGAGCAACCCGAAGATGACCGCGGCGATGATCGATCCGACCACGCCGCCGACGTTGACCCCGACACCGACGAGCAGCGCGGCCGCGGCACCGGTGAAGGAGAGCTCGGCCGTGCCGTGCACGGCGAACGCCATCTGACGCGAGACCACCAGCGGCCCGAGCAGTCCGCCGAGGAGCCCGAGCAGGATCAGCGCGATCAGGGCCTGCTGGACGAAGTCGCGCTGCAACAGGTCGCCGGTGGTGGCGAAGTCGAAGAAGTCCGACCACGAGCGGTCGTTCATCCCGCCGCCTCGACATCGATGGCGGGAGTTCCGTGATCGCCGTGGCAGGCGGCCTCATCGGCGCCGACGACCACGAGGCGATCGCGCACCCGCAGCACGTCGACCTTGGTCCGGTAGAGCTCGCTGAGCGTCTGTGAGTTCATCACCTCGTCGGTCGTGCCGATCCGGAACCGGCCGTCGACGAGATAGACGACGCGGTCGACGTAGGGCAG
This sequence comes from Williamsia maris, assembly GCF_024171815.1. Taxonomy (GTDB): domain Bacteria; phylum Actinomycetota; class Actinomycetes; order Mycobacteriales; family Mycobacteriaceae; genus Williamsia_A; species Williamsia_A maris. Next base: position 1,311,563 of record NZ_JAMTCJ010000002.1, read on the forward strand.
GACCGGGTTGATCTCATGGGTCACGAAGACCACGGCCGTGCCCGCCGAACGCCGACGGCGGTCGATGAGCGCCGCCACGCGTGCCTGATTGGCGGGGTCGAGACTCAGCAGCGGTTCGTCGCAGAGCAAGACGACGGGATCACTGGCCAGCGCCTGCGCGACCCGGAGACGTTGCTGCTCGCCGCCGGACAGCAGACCGAGGGGCGCGTCGGCGAATCCGCGCGCGTCCACCTGGTCGATGGCCAGGTCGACCTTCTCCTTGCGCTGCTTGCGGTTTCGGAACCCGATGCCCCAGCTGCGACCGTCGACACCGAGTCCGACGAGATCGCGTCCGCGCAGCGGGACACCCTCGTCGTGCGGGTGCTGCTGCGGGATGTAGCCGATCGACGCCCTGTTCGTGCCCGCACGTCCACCGATGCTGATCTCGCCCGCGTCGAGCTGGTACTGGCCCAGCAGCGTCCGCAACAGCGAGGTCTTGCCTGATCCGTTGGGGCCCAGGATGGCCACGAACTCGCCCGGTGCGACGGACAGGTCGAAGTCGCTCCACAGCACGCGTGGTCCGAAAGACAGTCGGCCGCCGCTGATCTCGATCGCGGGGGCCACCGCGGTGGAAGGCTCGTGCATGAGGGGCGTCCTAGCTGACGGCGGTGGCGATCGCGTCCACAGTAGCCGTCTGCCACGCGATGTAGTCGGTGACTCCGGCGGGCAGGGTCTCGGTCAGCCTGACCACCGGCAGTCCGTTGCCCTCCGCGGTGGTGAGCAGGTTCTTGGTGATGTCGTCGACGGCCTGGGTGTTGTAGAGCAGCGCCCGGACGGTTTTGTCGCGGATCAGGTCCTGCGTGGTCGCGATGTCCGCGGCGGCCGGGTCCTGACCGGACTCCACGGCCTCGGTGAAGCCCTCGGGCGTCGCGTCGATCAGGCCGGCGTCGGCCAGCAGGTAGGCCGCCAGCGGCTCGGTCTGCGCGACCTTCTCGCCGTTGTGGGCGGCCTTGATCTGCGCGAGTCGGGTCTTGAGTCCGTCGATCTTCGCGGTGAAGGCGCTCGCGTTGGCCCGGAAGGTCGACGCGTCGTCGGGCGCCTTGTCGGCCAGCGCGCCGGCGATCTTGTCGGCCACGCCCGCGACGACGGTCAGGTTGTAGAAGAAGTGCTCGTTGACCGCACCGGCCTTCGTGGAGGCGTCCGGGTTGAGCCCCTTGTAGACGTCGTCGGCGTTGACCACCGCGGCGTCGGGCCCCTTCTCGGCCTCGTCCATGTAGTGGTCGTAGTCGGCGCCGTTGAGCACCACGACCCCGGCGTCGGCGATCTTCGCGGTGTCGCGGGCGGTGGCCTCGAACTCGTGCGGGTCACCGTCGGGTGAGGTGTAGAGCGAGGTGACGTCGGCCTTGTCGCCGGCCACGGCGGTGGCCACCGACCCCCAGACGTCGGTCGAGGCGACGACCGAGATGCGGCCTGAGTCCGACGACGTCGACGACGAACCGCAGGCGGCCAGCGGTGCGGCGCCGAGCGTGACGACGGCGAGAGCGATCAGTGTGCGGGAGCGACGTGACGGCGACATAATCGCAAATGGTAACCGTTGTCGGTAACACCTCCAATTCGGACGCGATCAGGTCGGGACGGCGACCCCGGTGCTGCTGACGTCGATCACCCGGGCGGTGGTGATGTCGAAGAACAGTCCGGCTACGCGGAGCTTGCCGTCGGCGATCGCCCGGCCCACCAGGGGATGGCGCTGCAGGGTCTGCACCTGGATCGCCACGTTGACGATCGCGAGCTGGTCGGCCTCGCAGAAGCCGGCCTCGGCGGCACTGCGACCGGCCGGGTGCCCGCTGCGGAAGGCCGCGAGCGACGGGGCGGCGTTGCTGAGCCAGCTGCTCAGAGCGCTGTCGTCGTCGCTGCCCGCCAGCAGTCCCTTCATCGCGCCGCAGGACGAATGCCCGCACACGACAATCGAACTCACGCCGAGGTTGTTGATCGCGAACTCCAGCGCCGCCTCGACCGAGGTGTCCTGGTTGGTCTCGGTGGGCACCAGGTTGCCGATGTTGCGGATGGTGAACAGATCGCCGGGTCCGCTGGAGGTGATCACGTTGGGCACCACGCGCGAGTCGGCGCAGGTCAGGAACAGCGAGTCCGGATCCTGGCTGTCGGACAGGTCGGTCATGTGCTCGAGCAGTGCGTCGGCGTTGGACCGGTGGTACTCCTGCACGCCGCTCTTGATCGAACGGAGGATCGGCGAGGCATCGGGGTCGGCGTTCGCGTCGGGACGGTGCTGCCAGGTCTTCCACGGCGCGAGGCCCAGGGCCTTCGTGGCCACCGGGTGACGCTTCGGCGGGGCCTTGGGGGCATCGGCCAGGTGGGCCTGCCCGATCTCCTCGATCGCGACGGTTCCGCCGTTGGCCTCGTGCGCCCACTTCCAGTCCTCGATCATCTCCGAGGCGGCGTTGTCGAGGAAGTCGGTGTCGAGGTTGATCGTCACCCGGGCCTGCGCCGGGACGCGGCCGAGGGCCTTGGACAGACGCGGCAGTGCCAGGAAGCTCAGCGAGCCGTGGATCGTGATCTGCCACTGCCGCGACGCCTCGGTGCCGATCGGCGCGGAGGTGATCTGCGCACGGACCACGCGCCACACGACGATCAGGACCGCGATGGCCAGGCCGATGCCGACGCCCTCGAGGAGGTTGAGGAACACCACGGCGAGCACGGTGATCACGTAGACCCAGAGATCGCCGGTCTTTAGTGCGAGCTTCATGTGTGCGGTCTTGACCAGCTGGATGCCGATCACGACGAGCAGACCGGCCAGGGCCGCCATCGGGATCTGCTCGACGAGTGCGGTGAGCAGCACCGAGAAGATCAGGATCCAGACGCCGTGCAGGATGGCCGACGCACGGGTGCGGGCGCCGGACGCGACGTTGGTGGAGCTGCGCACGATGACACCGGTGACCGGCAGTCCGCCGGCCATGCCGGAGATCATGTTCGCGCTGCCCTGTCCGAGCATCTCGCGGTTGAAGTCGCTGCGCGGACCGGTGTGCATCTTGTCGACGGCGACCGCGGACAACAGTGACTCGACGCTGGCGATCAGCGCCACGGTGAGGACGCCGAGAACAACGGCACCCCAGTTGCCGCTGGGCAGTTCGGGCAGAGCGAGCGCATCGAAGAAGTTGCCGTCGATCGAGATCTTGTCGATGTTCAGACCGGCGAACATGGTGATCAGCGTGGCGCCGACGATGGCGACCAGCGGCCCGGGCACCTTGCGCACCTTCGCGGGCAGCGTCGGCCAGGTGAGCATCACGGCGACGACGAGACCGCCGATGAGCAGGTCGGCCCAGTGCAGGTCGATGATCGAGCCGGGCAGAGCGGTGAGGTTCTCCATCGCCGAGCTCTGCGACTGTCCGCCGAGCAGGACGTGGATCTGCTGGAGCGCGATGGTGATACCGATGCCTGCCAGCATCGCGTGCACCACCACCGGTGCGATGGCCAGCGCGGCCTGCGCGATCCGGCTCAGACCGAACACGATCTGCAGCATTCCTGCGCCGACGGTGATGAAGCAGGTGACCTTGAACCCGAAGTTCGCGATGAGTTCGGCGACCACCACCGTCAGCCCGGCGGCCGGACCGCTGACCTGCAGTGGTGCCCCGCCGAGGGAGCCGGCGACGATGCCACCGACGACCGCGGCGATCAGTCCGGCCATCACCGGCGCGCCGGAGGCGATGGCGATACCGAGCGAGAGTGGCAGAGCGACCAGGAAGACCACGAGGGAGGCGGGGACGTCGTAGCGGACCACGTCTCGGGCGTTGAACGACGTCAGTGCAGCTGGCATGTGCATGCGGGCCAACGTAGCCAGCGAATGTTAAAGGGACCTTAAATTGATTGCCAAGAGTTGAAAAAGACCTGAAGTCTGGCCCGCACCACTGACGCGCCGTTGCTCCCATGTGGGAATTCACAGTGGACGACGGTGACCCGGACCACGTCGGACCGGTTCGGCCGAGATGATCACGGGCACCAGATACCGCCGCACCAGGTGCTCCATGTCGGACTCCGGCACGGGCACGATCAGGAAGGAGACGACGATCCGCACGACCCATTCGACGTCGCGGGCGTCGCCCGATCCGCCCAGAAGCTCGACGAATCGACTGGTCACCGCGGCGATCATCTCCGACGACATCGCCAGGGCCCCGGTCGTGGCGGCCGAGTCGGGTGCGAACCACGCCATCAGCGCCGGGTTCGTGCGCACTCCGGCCACCGCTACGACCACGGCCGCGGTGAGGCGGTCGGCGGGATCGTCGATCTCGCCTGTTGTGTCCTCGATGGTCCGTGCGATCACCCGGGTGGACCGGTCGATGTAGGCGAGGTGCAGGTCCGCGCGGCCGGGGAAGTACCGGTAGAGCGTCGCCCGGGAGCAGCCGGCGGCGTCGGCGATCTGGCGCATCGTGACGCCTGCGACCCCCTGTCGGAAGAACAACTCCTCGGCGATGGTCAGCAGCTTGTCCCGGGCCGCCGACGAGCGTTCGTCGCGCAACCAGTCGGTGTCGGGACTCACGGCTGTGCGCAGAACGTGACGGTGGTCGGACGTCGGACGTAGTTGCCGCCGGCCCACTCGACGGTGTCGGGGTCGATCGCGAAGTCCGGGCACCGGCGTAGGAGTTCGGTGAGTGCGACGCGGGCCTGCATGCGGGCGGCGGCCGCGCCGAGGCAGTGGTGCGCGCCGTGGCTGAAGGAGAGGATCCCGCGCGGGTCCCTGGTCACGTCGAGTTCGTCGGCATCGTCGCCGTAGGCGTCGTGGTCCCGGTTGGCCGCGCCGTAACAGAGCAGTACCTTCGCCCCGGCCGGGATGGTCGCGGTCGGGTACTCCACCTCACGTGTGGTGGTGCGTGCGAGGCCCTGGACGGGTGAGGTGAGTCGGAGGAGTTCCTCGACGGCGGGGCGGATCGCGGCGGGGTCGTCGACGAGGATCCGACGTTGGGCATGGTCGGCGTGCAGCAACTGCACTGCACCACCGAGCATCCCGGTGGTGGTGTCGTTGCCGCCGGTGACCATCGTGAACGTGAACGCCAGGACCGACAGCACGCCTGCGGTGTCGCCGTCGGCGCCCACGCCCGCCGACACCAGTTGCGAGACGGTGTCGTCGCCGGGATGGACTCGACGATGGGCGATCAGCCCGTCGAAGTAGGCCATCATCTCCATGATCGCCGCGCCTGCCGATGCGCTCGCGTCGGCGAACCCGCCGTCGGAGGCGGCCGCGGCCACCACGGCGTCGGTCCAGCGATCGAAGCTCGACCGGTCGGACTCCGGGACACCGAGGTAGTGCGCGACCACCATCGACGGCAGGGGCTTGAACAGCTCGGCGACGATGTCGCCGGTGCCGAGGTCGCGAAGGCGTTCGATGCGCTCGACGACGAACTCGCGCACCGCCGGTTCGAGCGACTCGACCTGACGCGGGGTGAACCCGCGGGCCACCAGCCGCCGGAAGGCGGTGTGGTCGGGCGGGTCGAGCATCACCATCGGCGGGTTGTCGGCCAGGCCGATCGCCTCGAGTTCGCCCTGGTTGACCGTCAGCCCGCCCGCCGACGAGAAGGTCGTGGTGTCGGCCGCGGCCGCGGTGACGTCGCGGTGCCGGGTCAGGACCCAGAACTCGGCCCCGGGGGTGACGCAGTGGTGGACCGGGTCCCGGTCGCGCAGGTCGGCGTACATGCCGAACGGGTCGCGCCAGGACGGTCCGGACCGCAACGTGAAGCCCGGGGTGGTCGACACAGTCGCTGACATGTCCCGATGATGAGACACATCAGCGAAAGTGTCAATGATCTATCCGGTGTGTGGCATCAACGCGTCGGGCGGGATCACACCGAACTTGCCCGCGTTGAAGTCCTCGATCGCCTCGATGACCTCGGCCTTGGTGTTCATGACGAACGGTCCGTAGGCGAACACCGGCTCACGGATGGGCTGACCGCCGAGCAGCAGCACCTCCATCGCCGGACGGTTGGAGTCCTGCGTGGCGTTGGCCGACACGGTGATCCGGTCGCCGGGGCCGAGCACGACGAGCTGTCCACCCGACACCGGGTTGTGCAGCGGACCGACGGTTCCCTCACCGGAGAGCACGTAGACAAGTGCGTTGAACTTCCGGTTCCACGGCAGGTTCAGCTGCGCGCCCGGCTCGATCGTGGCGTGCGCCATGGTGATCGGGGTGCGGGTCGAACCCGGCCCGGCGAAACCACCGATCTCGCCGGCGATGATCCGCACGAGCGATCCACCGTCGGACGACGACAGCAGACGCGCCTCGCCGCCCTCGATGGACTGGTACGCCGGCGTCGAGAACTTCTCCGACTTCGGCAGGTTCACCCACAGCTGGATGCCGTGGAAGACGCCGCCGCTGGCGACGAGCTCGGCGGGCGGGGTCTCGATGTGCAGGATCCCGGAGCCCGCGGTCATCCACTGGGTCGCGCCGTCGGCGATCAGGCCGCCGCCGCCGTGCGAATCCTGATGCTGGAAACGGCCGTCGATGATGTAGGTGACGGTCTCGAACCCGCGGTGCGGGTGCCAGCTGGTGCCCTTGGGCTCTCCGGGTTCGTAGTCGACCTCGCCCATCTGGTCCATGTGGATGAAGGGGTCGAGGTCGGTCTTGCTGACCCCCGCGAATGCACGGACCACGGGGAAGCCCTCGCCCTCGTACCCACGGGGGCCGGTGGTCACCGACCGCACGGGGCGCTCGGTCTCGGCCGGGCCGGCCTCGGCGATCCGGTCCAATGTCAACGTATCGGCGGTCACTGCAGGCATTTCGTCCTCCTGAGAGTCGGTCTCGGTCGATCTGATGTCTACTCTAACCGGACCGCGGTCCGATTAATTCCGGACATCTCCGGCCACCCACGCGAACTGCGGCGACGCACGTGTTCACCGCACGGATATGGTGGAGTGCATGCCTTATCGATTGCGTTCGACGGCAGGCCCGGGCGATGTCGAGATCGCATACCGGGTCAGTGCTCCGCACCCCGCAGCCGACGCGGGACGACCCACCCTCCTCCTGATCCACGGGTGGGCGCAGTCCGGCGCGAGCTGGGGAACGCCGCTGCTCGAGTCGCTGGCCCGCGACCACCGGGTCGTCGCCGTCGACCTCCGCGGCCACGGCGCCTCCGGGGTGCCCACGCAGAACTCGGGGCCCAACGCCGCCGCCGGCGCGAACTACTCCGCGGTGGACTTCGCCGGCGACATCGCCGCGGTGATCGCGGCCGAGTCCTCGGCATCGACATCGGCGTTCGACGACCCCGCGGTCGGATCGAACGGTGTCGTCCTCGCCGGTTGGTCCTACGGCGGGTTGGTGGCGTGTGACCACATCGCCGACCTCATCACCCGGGGTGAGGGCGTGGGTTCGATCCGCGGGATCGTGCTCGTCGGCGCCATCACCTCGCTGGGGCGCGGACAGGCGGGCGGACGGGTCGGCTCGGCGATGCGGGCGGCACTGCCCGACGCGTACTCCGCCGATCCGCGGACCGCGATCCGGGCGCTCGGATCGTTCGGGTCCGCCCTGGTGCCCGCCGACCGGCCGGATCTCGGTGCGCTCGGACAACAGTTCTTCGGCACGTCGCTCGCCACCGCCCCCGAGGCGCGGGCAGGTCTGTTCGCCCGGGAGGCGTCCTACGACCAGCTGCTGCGTGAACTGCCGATGCCGGTGCTGATCGTGCACGGCACCGCCGACCAGGTCGTCGACGTCTCCGCGGCGCGGCATGCGGAGTCGCTGCTCTCCGACGTCCGCGCGCACTACTGGGAGGGTGCGGGTCACGCCCCGTTCGTCGAGAACCCCGACACCTTCGCCGACCAGATGACCGAATTCGTTGCCGCCCTGGGGGTTCGTGCATGAAGAGGGTCGCACTGATCTCGGTGCACACCTCGCCGTTGGCGCAACCCGGCACCGGGGACGCCGGCGGGATGAACGTCTACGTGTGGCAGACGGCGTTGAAGTTGGCCGAGCGCGGCATCGAGGTCGAGATCTTCACCCGCGCGACGTCGTCGACCGATGAGCCGTCGGTCTCCGCGGCCGACGGGGTGCTGGTGCGCAACGTGGTCGCGGGACCGTTCGAGGGCCTCGACAAACGCGATCTGCCCACGCAGCTCTGCGCTTTCGCCGCCGGGGTCCTGCGCGTCGAGGCGATGTACCCACCGGGCCACTACGACCTCGTGCACTCGCACTACTGGCTCTCCGGACAGGTCGGCTGGCTCGCCCGCGACCGCTGGGGCGTGCCGCTGGTGCACACCGCGCACACCCTGGCCGCGGTGAAGAACGCCTCGCTGGCCGACGGCGACGAGGCCGAGCCGGCGCTCCGACAGGTCGGTGAACAGCAGGTCGTCGACGAGGCCGACCGTCTGGTCGCCAACACCGACGCCGAGGCGGCGCAACTGATCTCGATCCACAACGCCGACCCGGGTCGCGTCGACGTGGCCACCCCCGGCGCCGACCTCGACACCTACCACCCGGGGTCGCGGGCCGACGCCCGTGCCGATCTCGGTCTGGCCTCCGACGAGTCGGTCCTGACCTTCGTCGGCCGGATCCAACCGCTCAAGGCCCCCGACGTGTTGATCCGCGCCGCGGCCCCGGTCATCGAGGCGGCGCGGGGGACTTCTCACCCGGTGCGGGTGCTGATCGTCGGGGGACCGTCGGGCACCGGCCTGGCGCGTCCGACCTCTTTGATCGATCTCGCCCGCGAACTCGGCATCGCCGACGCGGTCACCTTCCTGCCGCCGCAGCGGCCCGAACGGCTGGCGCAGGTCTACCGGGCATCGGATCTCGTTGTCGTGCCCAGTTATTCGGAGAGCTTCGGTCTGGTGGCCATCGAGGCCCAGGCCAGCGGGGTGCCCGTCCTCGCCGCCGACGTCGGCGGTCTGGGTGTCGCGGTGTCCGACGGTGTGACCGGCATGTTGGTGGCCGGGCACCGGATCGACGACTGGACCGCGGCGCTGCGCGACGCCCTGTCCGACCCCGGGCGTCTGGCGCGGATGGGCGCGGCCGCGGCCGTGCACGCGCAGAAGTTCTCGTGGGACCACACCGCAGATCAACTGTTGGAGAGTTACCACCGCGCGCTGGTGTCGTTCGACATCGCGGGCGGTGCGCGCGCCGATCGGCCGACACCGGCGCCGACGGCTGCGCAGACAGCCAGAACCACACGGCGATGGGGACGTCGCCGGTCAGGAGTACGCGCATGAACCGAGAAGGCAACCGAACCGCCGAGAGGCGCCCGCCCGGCATCGTCGAGCAGTCGGACGCGATCCAGAAGGCGCTGCTCGACCGCGGCGTGCTCTATACGCTCAAGAACTCCGGCGGAGCCGACACCGAGCACCTGCTCGTCGAACTGCCCGGCGAACGGAAGCTGAAGACGAACGTCCTGCTCACCGTGGGCAAGCCGGGACTGCGGATCGAGGCGTTCGTCTGCCGCCGCCCGGACGAGAACCACGAGGGCGTCTACCGCTACCTGCTCAAGCGCAACCGTCGGCTCTACGGCGTCGCGTACACGATCGACAACGTCGGCGACATCTATCTGATCGGACGGATGTCGGCGGAGTCGGTGACCGCCGACGAACTCGACCGCGTTCTCGGTCAGGTGCTCGAGGCCGCGGACGGCGACTTCAACACCCTGCTCGAGATCGGCTTCTACACGTCGATCCGACGCGAGTGGGCCTGGCGCGTCTCCCGCGGCGAATCGTTGAAGAACCTGTTGGCGTTCGAGCACCTGATCGACGAGGAGACGCTGCCGGTGATCAAGCCGGAGAAGCCCGCGCAGACGGTCGCCGAGTTGGCCGAGTCGTCCGCGCCGGAGGGTGCCGCGCTCGAGGAGTGACGTCGGCGCGGCAGTTCGGGTCCGGCCGAATCGGTCACATTGATATTCTGGGACTCACGTCACTGAAACGACAGTGCGGCGACCAACGGAGGTTCCATGAGTTTCGCGAGTCCACACCCCGAGGTTTCGATCCCCGATTCGAGTGTGTACGACTACCTCTTCGGTGGGATCGAGGAATCCGACCTCGATCGGCCCGCGCTCATCGACGCCAAACCGGGAACCACCACCACCTACCGAGACCTGATCGCGCGCATCGACCTGTTCGCCGGAGCGCTCGCGGCGCGTGGCATCGGTGTCGGTGACGTGGTCGGTCTGCTGTCGCCGAACTCGTCGGCGTTCGCGATCGCGTTCCACGGCATCCTGCGATCGGGCGCCACCGCGACGACGATCAACGCGCTGTTCACCCCGAACGACATCGCCAAGCAGCTGACCGACGCCAAGGCCACCATGCTGGTGACCGTCGGTGCCCTCGCGCCCGGCGCGAAGGAGGCGATCGACAAGCTCGGCATCGCGGCCGATCATCTGATCGTCCTCGACGGCGAAGGCCTCGAGGCCACCGGCCACCCGAACGCCGCCGAGCTGCTCGGCGAGGGCAACGCCGCACCCGAGGTGAGCTTCGACCCGTCGACGCACCTCGCCGTGCTGCCCTACAGCTCGGGCACCACCGCAAACCCCAAGGGAGTGATGCTGACCCATCGCAACCTGGTGTCCAATGTGTGTCAGATCCGTCCGCTGCAGGGGATGCAGGCCGACGACGGGATCCTCGCGATCCTGCCGTTCTTCCACATCTACGGCATGACGGTGCTGCTCAACGCCGCGCTGCACGCGCGTGCGCACCTGGTCGTCATGCCGCGCTTCGACCTCACCGAGTTCCTGGAGAACATCCAGAACTACAAGTGCAGCTACGGGTTCATCGCCCCGCCGGTCGCGGTGGCCTTGGCCAAGCACCCGTTGGTCGACCAGTACGACCTGTCGTCGATCCACACCATCATGTCCGGCGCGGCCCCGCTCGACGCCGAGCTCGGCCACGCGGTGGAGAAGCGCATCGGGTGCCGCATGGTGCAGGGCTACGGGATGAGCGAGCTCAGCCCGGTCAGCCACGTCATCCCGTTCGACGGTGGACAGTCCATCCTCGGCGGCGAGAACGCGAAGCTCAGCTCGTCGGGCTGGACGCTGCCGAACTCGGAGAGCAAGCTCGTCGACCCGGCCACCGGTGACGAGATCGGCCTTCCGACAGAGGGATTGAGTGAGACCGGCGAGCTGTGGTTCCGCGGGCCCAACGTGATGGCCGGATACCTGAACAACGATGCGGCCACCGCCGAGACCATCGACTCCGACGGCTTCCTGCACACCGGTGACCTCGCCCAGGTCGACCCGACCGGCTGCGTCTTCATCGTCGACCGGCTCAAGGAGCTGATCAAGTACAAGGGCTACCAGGTGCCGCCCGCCGAGCTCGAGGCCCTGCTGCTCAGCCACCCCGACATCGCCGACGCCGCGGTCGTGGGCGTCATCGACTCCGAGTCCGGCGAGGAGATCCCCAAGGCGTTCGTGGTGAAGCAGTCCGGCACCGACATCACCGCCGAGGCGGTCATGGAGTTCGTGGCCGGAAAGGTGGCCCCGTACAAGAAGGTTCGCCAGGTCGAGTTCATCGAGGAGATCCCGAAGTCCGCTGCGGGCAAGATCCTCCGCAAGGACCTGCGCACCAAGGTCTGACCTACCGTGTGACCGGCGCCGGCGCCCGACCAGCCACGGTCGGGGCCGCGCGTCGGCCCGGGATCAGGGTGATCAGCACGACGCCGGCGACGGCCGCGATGACCCCGATCAGATAGACCCGCTCGAACGCCTCCCGGCTGGGGAACTCCCGCCCGCCGACCGTCACCGTCGAGGCCGCGAGCACCGTAACGGTGACCGCGGACGCCGTCGACGTACCGATGGACCGCATCAACGAGTTGAGGCCGTTCGCCGCGGCCGTCTCACCCACCGGCACCGACGCCATGATCAGGCCCAGCATCGCGGCGTAGGCGATGCCCAGCCCCGCGAACGTGATGGTCACGCCGGTCATGATCTGCCACGGCTCGTCCATCCAGATCACCACGAACAGATAGCCCGATCCCATCACCGCGGTACCGATCAGCAACGTGGCCTTGGGGCCCAGGGACGTGGTCATCCGCGCCGACACCGGCGACATGGCCAGCATCGCGAAACCCGCGGGGGCGACCCACAACCCGGCCGCCAGCACCGACTGGCCCATCCCGTGGTCGATGACACCGGGCACACGCGGGACCTGCATGAGGTACGGCGACACCAGCAGCATTCCCAACAGCGTAAAGCCGATGAGAACCGACACCAGGTTCGTCGCCAGGATGACCGGGCGGGCCGCCAGGCGCAGGTTCACCAGCGGTGAGGTGCACCGCAGTTCGTATGTGGCCCAGGCGATCAGGGTGATGACACAGACGATGACGAGGCCGATGGTGACGCCTCCGGTCCAGCCCCAGACCCGGCCCTTGCTGATCGCCAGCAGCAGGCAGGTCAACGCCACGGCGAGACCGATGGTCCCGATGACGTCGACGGTGCCGGTCGTCCGCTGCGGCGACTCCGGGATGCGGGTCGACACCAGGGTGAGGGCGAGCGCGGCCAGGCCGGTCGAGACCCAGAACAGTACGTGCCAGTCGAAGTGCTGCGGGATCCACGCGGCGATCGGCAGTCCGACGGCGCCACCGAGTCCCAGGGATGCGCCCATCGTGGCGATCGCGCCCGGTACCCGAGCGGCGGGGAGGATGTCGCGCAGCAGGCTCACGCCCACCGGGATGACGACCAGGGTGACGCCCTGCAGTGCACGCCCGACGAGCAGCGGGGCGAGCGAGTCCGACAGTGCACAGACGACCGACCCGACGAGCAGCGTCGTGAGTGCGGTGAGGATGACGCGTCGTTTACCGAACAGGTCGGCCAGACGTCCACCGGTCGGCAACGCGATCACCGCCACCAGCAGCGTCGCCGTGATCACCCAGGAGGCGTTGTCGCGGCTGGTGTCGAGGTACTCGGGCAACCGGGCGACGATCGGCAACAGGATGACGCTCTGCGTGTACGACGAGACCGCGCCGGCGAAACACAACGTCGCGACCATGATCGCCGGTCTGTTCACGAGCGTCATCGTGACCGATCAAGCGATCGGTGGCAATTCGAAACGACTCCGACGTCTCGGGTCAGCGGACGGGGGCGGCGTGCTTTCCGTAGGTGATCGCGCCGTTGACGCTGAGCTCGCCGTCCTCGATCTCGTCCGCTACAGACTCGGCCGGGTCGTCCTTGTTCTCGGGCAGGTCGACCGGCTGGGCGCCGGGGATCGCGTTCTTGTTGTCGCTGGGGATCAGCAGGATCAGCGCGACGGCCACCGCGGACGCGATCGCGCCGACGATGAAGACGAGCTGGAATGCGGAGCGGTCGGGGACGCTGGTGCTGCCGATGTCGACGGTCGAGCTCGCCAGGATCGTCGCGAGCAGGGCCGAGGCGATGGCGGTACCGATCGAGCGCATCAGCGAGTTCAGGCCGTTGGCCGACGCGGTCTCGCTCAGCGGTACCGCGGACATGATCAGCGACGGCATCGCCGAGTACGCGATGCCCACGCCGGAGCTGGTGACCATGACGGCCAGGGCGATCTGCCACGGTTGCGCGGCCTCGAACACGGCCAGCAGGTACCCCAGGCCGATGACGATGGTGCCGATCATGAGCGTGAACTTGGGGCCGATGTTGACGTTGAGTCGGGCCGAGACCGGCGACAGGAACATCATCATCAGTCCGCCGGGCGCCATCCAGAGTCCGGCCTCGATGATGCTGCGGCCCATGCCGTAGTCGAGGACGCCGGGGATGTTCGGGAGCTGGAGCAGCTGCGGCGACGCGAGGCTGATGCCCATCAGGGCGAAACCGATGACGATGGAGACGATGTTGGTGAAGAGGACGCGTCGGCCGATCGACACCCGGATGTTGACCATGGGCGATGTGGTCCGCAGCTCGTAGACGACCCACGCTGCGAAGACCACCAGGCCGGCGGCGACCATGCCCAGCGTCAGTCCACTGGTCCAGCCCCACGAGCGGCCCTTGCTCAGTGCGAGCAGGAGACAGACCAGTGCGATCGTCAACCCGACGGCGCCGACGGCGTCGAACGTTCCCCCCGACCGTGCCGGGGACTCCTGCACCAGCGTCAGCACGAGCAGGAAGGCGACCGCGCCGAGTGCCGCCGAGGTCAGGAACAGGACGTGCCAGTTGAAGTTCTGCGAGATCCACGCGGCGACCGGTAGACCGATCGCCCCGCCGACGCCCAGCGTGGCGCTCATCGTCGCGATCGCGCCCGCGATCTTCGACGGCGGCAGTTCGTCACGGAGCAGGCTGATGCCGACCGGGATGACGCCCATCGCCATGCCCTGCAGGCCGCGTCCGATGATCACCGGGATGAGCGAGTCGAACAGTGCGCTGATCGCCGATCCGATGACCATCAACCCGATGCTGGCGAGGATCACCGAGCGCTTGCCGAACATGTCGGCGACCCGACCGGCGATCGGCATCACGACGGCAGCGGCGAGCAGGGTCGAGGTGATGACCCACGAGGCGTTGTCGGCGCTCGTGTTCAGGTACTCCGGCAGCTTGCCGACGATGGGGACGACGAGGGTCTGCATGTAGGAAGCCAGCAGGCCGCCGAAGCACAGCACCGCGATCAGCAGCGTCGGCGACGGCTTGCGCTTCGGTTCCAGGCGTAAAGTACTCATTACTTGCATCATGCACGTAGTGGCGACGCGCAATCAATCTGTTTGCCTGTGACGACTTCTACATCCCGACATCTCGGACAATCGGGAATAAATGGCGGGACTCACTCCTCGCCGATGTCCTCGTTCCACACGTCGGGCCGCTCGGCGATGAACGCGGTCATCAGGTCGATGCAGCGGGGGTCGTCGAGGATGACGACGTCGACGCCGTGCTCGATGAGCCAGTCGTGGCCGCCCTGGAACGTCCGGGCCTCGCCGATGATCAGCGTGCCGATCCCGAACTGTCGGACCAACCCGCTGCAGTACCAACACGGCGACAGCGTCGTCACCATCGTGGTGTCGCGGTAGCTGCGTTGTCGCCCGGCGGCGCGGAAGGCGTCGGTCTCACCGTGGACCGACGGGTCGTCGTGTTGGACCCGGCGATTACGGCCGCGCCCGAGCACCGCGCCGTCGGGGCCGAACAGGGCGGCGCCGATGGGGACACCGCCTTCGTCCCGGCCGATCCGGGCCTGCTCCACCGCGATGTCGAGCATGGCCGTGGTGATCGAGGACGTCATGACGACACCGTCGCACGTCGCCGCCCCGCCGACAGCGCCGCGTAAAGACCTGCCGAGAAGAGGAACCCGGCGAAGAACGTGATGTCACCGAGGTCAGGGAACTCGCGCACCAGGTAGCCGGAGAACTTCGTCTGGTTGCAGAACAGCAGGATCGAGGCGACGGTACCGAGGACGAACGACGCCAGTCCGGGCCAGTTGCGCAACGCCCGGCTGTAGAGCAGTCCGGTGACGTCGGTGCCCCGCCGGAGGAACTGGTCGACGAACACGACGCCGAGCCACGGCCCGATCCAGTAGGCGATGATCAGCAGGAAGGCCTCATACGATGCAGCCGCGTCCTTGAGTGCCCACAGCGCCACGAAGAACCCGAGCACGCCGAACAAGACCGCCGCCAGGCCCCGTTCCAGGTTCTTCTTCGTCCTGATGCCGATGGTGGTGAAGGCCATGCCCGCGGAGTAGACGTTGACCGCGTTGGCCGAGATGGACCCCAGGACGATGGCGATGAGCAACAGATCCGACAGCCACCCCGGGAAATGGACTGTGAACTGGTGTGTGGGGTTGGCGTCGTCCGGGTCGGCAATGGTGGCCGACGCGATGCCGACGATCATGCCGAACGACGTCGACCAGAACAGGCCGGCGGCGGCGTATCCGCCTGCGGCCCAGCCCGTCACCGACCTCGGCAGGTAGCGGCTGTAGTCGGTGGCGTAGGGGTTCCAGCCCGCGGTGTAGCCGAATGCGGCACCCAGGGTGATGAGGAACCCGCCGATGCCCCCGCCGCCGCTCACCGCGGACGGCTCGGTCTTGGTGAACATGACGATGCCGGCGATGACGAAGATGACGGTCAGTACCGGGAACGCGTACTTCTCGAACGCGTGGATCATGTTGTGGCCCAAGAAGCCGATGGCCAGCTGCACCACCACGACGATGATCAGCGACACCACCTTGGGCAGCCCGGTGAGTGTGGTGATGGCGAACGCGCCGCTGACGCTGTTGGTGGCGAACCAGCCGACGCCGGCCATCACCGACATCAGGGTGGCCGGGACCACGTTGCCGAAGTAGCCGAAGGACAACCGCGAGATCACCATCTGCGGGACCCCCGTCGACGGCCCGCGCGCGGTGAGGATCCCGTGCGTGAGTGCGCCGAGTGCGTTGCCGATCACCACTGCGGCGATGGCCTGCCACATCGTCTGGCCGAAGAACAGAACCGCGATGACGCCGACGTAGATCGTCGCGAACTCCATGTTCGGCGACGTCCAGGTCCAGAAGAGGCTCACGGGGCTCCCGTGGCGCGCGTCGTCGGGGATCGGCTCGTTGCCGCCCGGTTCGACGGCGATCACCTTGGTGCCGTATCCCAGCGCGGCCGTGTTCATCTCGACGTCGTTCGTGCCGGACGGGGAATCGTCGGTGATGCTCATCCACAGAACTGTCCACCGCCGGGCAGACCACGGCAACGGGTACGGCCGCAATTAACAGCCTTGTCACCCGGCGGGGGCGGGTGGATGTGGAAAACTCTCCCGCATGGCTACCGGAACCCTGATCTTGATGCGGCACGGCGAGAGCACCTGGAACGAGTCCAACCAGTTCACCGGTTGGGTCGATGTGGACCTCACCGACAAGGGACGGGCCGAGGCCAAGCGTGCGGGGGAGTTGCTCGTGGAGCACGACCTGCTGCCCGACGTCCTCTACACATCGCTGCTGCGCCGGGCCATCGCGACCGCGCAGATCGCCCTCGACGTCGCCGACCGGCACTGGATCCCGGTGGTCCGCGACTGGCGCATCAATGAACGGCACTACGGCGCGCTGCAGGGCCTCGACAAGGCGGCCACCAAGGAGAAGTACGGCAACGAGCAGTTCATGCTCTGGCGCCGTAGCTACGACACCCCGCCGCCGGCCATCGAGCCCGACGCCGAGTACAGCCAGAGTGCGGATCCGCGCTACGCCGACCTCGATGCGGTGCCGCTGACGGAGTGCCTCAAGGACGTCGTCGAGCGGATGATCCCGTACTTCACCGAGGTCATCGCGCAGGACCTGCGCGCGGGTAAGACCGTCCTGATCGCCGCGCACGGCAACTCGCTGCGCGCGTTGGTCAAGCACCTCGAGCAGATCTCCGACGCCGACATCGCGGGCCTGAACATCCCCACCGGCAACCCGCGCCGGTACGACCTCGGCGACGATCTGATGCCCATCGGTGAGGGTGCGTACCTCGACCCGGAGGCTGCCGAGGCGGGGGCCGCGGCGGTCGCGGCGCAGGGCGAGAAGAAGTAGTCCGGCGGGCCCGCGAACCGGGTGCGTGTACGGATGTGCGGCGCTATCCTGGGATATGGCCCAGGACACACATTCGGAGAACGCATCCGCGCAGTCGCGGGTCCGAGTCACGCATTCACGGCCTCAGGAACGGTACGAGGCGTATCTCGGCGACGAGTACATCGGTTATCTCGACTACGTCGACGAGATCGAACAGGTGGTCATCACCCACACGGTGATCGCGGACCGGTTCAGCGGTCAGGGCTACGGCGGCCAGCTGGTACGCCACGTGCTCGACGACATCGCCCCCACCCACAAGCCGATCGTCCCGGTCTGTCCGTTCGTGGCGCACTTCGTCGAGCAGAACCCGTCGTATGCGTCGATGGTGGCCCGGATCAGCCGCTGAGCGACGTGTCGCGGGTCACCGTCTGCCCGGGCGCGAGGGCGAACGGGAGAAATCGCGGTGAACTCCACCCCAACAAGGCAGACCTGGCTTGTTACGGCGGTCGCCAACAAGCATTCTTGCCCAGTGTCGTGTTCAGCCAACCGTAAGCTCCGGGGTCTGGATTTCACCGACTCCGGGCTCGCCGACCGTAGGCTGACCGCGTGACCGCAGTGATCGTCGCCGGAATCGTGGTGCTGATCGCGATCGCGGGAGTCGGCGGATGGCTGATCGGGAGGCGGACGACCCGCCCGACGGTCCGATCCCCTGAGATCCTGCGGGCCACCACCACGCCCGCGCCCCGGACGACCCTCACCACCGACACCCCGATCGACGTCGCGGCCGACAGCACGTTGGGCAACCGCCCCAACGAACTCCTCGAGCCGGGCACCGAGACGGTCGACGGGCGCATGTCCAAGGCCGCGCTGCTGGCCCTGGTGGTGCAGACCACCGAGGTCGGGATCGCCGTCGTCGACGAACACCGCGACGTGGTCATGTTCAACCGCCGCGCGCACGAACTCGGCCTGGTCCACGATCACCTCCTGGAGGACCAGGTCTGGGCCGCCTCGCGGACCGTCCTCGAGACCGGCGAGGACGTCGACGTCGAACTCACCCCGCACCACGCGACCAACGGCTTCATCTCCACCGGGCGGGCCGTGGCGCCGCCGGTCGCGGTGCGTTGCGTGATCCGGCTGGTCACCGACGGCACCGAGCGGTACGCCGTGGTCTACGGCAGCGACGATTCCGACAACATGCGCCTGGAGGCGACACGACGTGACTTCGTCGCCAACGTCTCCCACGAACTCAAGACCCCCGTCGGCGCGATCGGCCTGCTCACCGAGGCGCTGCTGGAGTCGCAGGACGACCCCGAGTCGGTCCGGCACTTCGGCGAGCGTGTGATCACCGAGTCCACCCGCATGGGCAACATGGTCAACGAGCTCATCGCGCTCTCGCGGCTGCAGGGCGCCGAGAAGCTCCCCGACTCCGACGACGTGAACGTCGACGAACTCGTCGACGAGGCCATCCACCGTGCGCAGGTGGGCGCCGAGGCGGCGGGTATCTCGTTGAACACCGACCGGCCCAGCGGCCTGGTGGTCCGGGGTGACCGCACCCTGCTGCTCACCGCGCTGAACAACCTCATCGCCAACGCGATCGCCTACTCGCCGGCCAACTCGCCGGTGTCGGTGAGCCGTCGCGTGATCCCGGCGGGTACCGATCCGGCCATGGTGGCCATCGCGGTGACCGACCGCGGTATCGGGATCGCCCCGCGCGACCAGGCCCGCGTGTTCGAACGGTTCTTCCGCGTCGACAAGGCGCGGTCGCGGGCCACCGGCGGGACCGGACTCGGACTCGCCATCGTCAAACACGTCGCGGCGAACCACGACGGGTCGATCACCCTGTGGAGCAAACCCGGGACCGGCTCGACGTTCACGCTCGCGATCCCCATGTCTCGCGCCGGTGTCGGCGAGAAGACCATCCCTGCACCACGATTCACCACGGACAAGGACTCGGATCGCCGGGTTCTCGAGACGAAGGAACTGAACAGGTGACGCACGTCCTGATTGTGGAAGACGAAGAGTCTCTGGCTGATCCGTTGGCCTTCCTGCTACGCAAGGAAGGGTTCGAGACGACGATCGTCAACGACGGCTCGCGCGCGATCGGCGAGTTCGAGCGGGTCTCGCCCGACATCGTGCTCCTCGACCTGATGCTCCCGGGGGTGTCGGGAACCGAGGTCTGCAAGGCGCTGCGGCTCAAGTCCAGCGTCCCGGTGATCATGGTGACCGCGCGCGACAGCGAGATCGACAAGGTCGTGGGTCTCGAACTCGGCGCCGACGACTACGTCACCAAGCCGTACTCGGCACGTGAGTTGATCGCGCGGATCCGCGCGGTGCTGCGGCGCGGCGTCGACACCGGCGACGACCTCGGACTCGATGGCGGCCTGCTCGAGGCCGGTCCGGTGACGATGGACGTCGAACGCCACATCGTGTCGGTGGAGGGTTCGACGATCACGTTGCCGCTCAAGGAGTTCGACCTCCTGGAGTACCTGCTGCGCAACGCGGGACGGGTGCTGACCCGCGGACAGTTGATCGACCGGGTGTGGGGTGCCGACTACGTCGGGGACACCAAGACGCTCGACGTGCACGTCAAGCGACTGCGGTCGAAGATCGAGTCCGACCCGGGCAACCCCAAGCACCTGGTCACCGTTCGCGGCCTGGGCTACAAGCTCGAACCCTGACGGGCTGCCTTCGCGAGTTCGACGGTGGCGGCACGTAATCCGTCGGCGGAGTCGAGTCGGTGCGCGTACCCGACCCGGGTGTGCGCCGGCTGCGGCCCGCGCGGTGTCGCGACCAGTAGGTCGAGGCCGTACCGATCGGCGCCGGTGCATCGCGCACTGGTCGCATCCGGGTATCCGCCAAGGGCGCGGGCCATCGCCAGCAACGACTCGGCGTGGTCGGCGTTGAGGTGCTCGATCGCCGGACCAGCGTGCGGCACAACGGGATCGGGTTCGGCCGAGATGTAGTCGGTGCCGCTCGCGGAGTCCATGCGGCCGTAGCCGCCGACCCAGCGGACGCGGTGCACGCGCAGCACCCACAGCGAGAAGTCGCTGTAGTCGACGTAGTACTTCGCCGCGGGAACCGCCGCGAGATGTGCGGCGCGGGCCGCGTCGTACTCGTCGCCGACCGGGCGCTCGACCGCGCCGGCGAGCGTCACCCGACCGCTGGCCAGTGGGTCGTCGTCGGTGTCGGGGGTGACGATCGCGATGCTCGCCCGCGGGTCGTGCGCGAGATTGCGACCGTGCTCGGCCATGTGTGACACGCACAGCACCGGGGAGCCCTCGTGCAGGCCGTAGGTGACGAACGACGCCCAGGGGTCGCCGTCGGCGGTGAGCGTCGCCAGGGTCGCGGTGGTGTTCGACGCCGCGAGGGTCCTGGACTCCTCGGCCGGCGACGAGCGGGTGGGGCGCAGGACGTCGGACAGCGGCCCGGGGATCGTGGGGGCGTCGCCGGGGTCTCCGTGATCGCGATTGGCCATGGTGTCTACTCCTCGGGAGTCAGCGCGTATTTGATGTCACCGGTGCGGCGTTCGGTCGCACGGGCGGTCGCCGGGTGGATCGCGATCAGGCCGAGCCCGTTGCGACGACGGCACGCCGCGGCCAGCTCGTCGTAGGCGGCCTGGCCGATCAGCTCGGTCAGCTCGGGACCGTAGGACTGCCAGACCTGCTTCTCACCCACATGCGCGTCGGGGGACCCCGAGCAGTACCACTTCAGGTCCTCGCCACCCGAACCCCAACCGCGCCGGTCGAACTCGGTGATCGTGGTCTTGAGGATCTCGGAGCCGTCGGGACGCTCGACCCACGTCTGCTCGCGTCGGACCGGCAGCTGCCAGCACACGTCGGGCTTGACGGTCAGCGGCTCGAGACCCTTGCGCAGCGCCATCGAGTGCAGTGCGCACCCCGCGCCGCCGGCGAAACCGGGACGGTTGAGGAAGATGCAGGCGCCCTTGTGCTTGCGGGTCTTGACGGCAGGCTCGTCGTCGAGCTCGTCCTCCTCGAGGTAGCCGCGCTTGCCCAGCGGATCGCGTCCGGTGCCCTTGTCGTAGAACTGCCAGTCGTCCGGCGTCAGCATCTTCATGCCGCGTTCGAGTCGTTTGCGATCGTCGTCGTCCGACAGATACGCGCCGTGGCTGCAGCACCCGTCGTCCTCACGGCCCTCGATGATCCCCTGGCACGCGGGCGTGCCGAACACGCACGTCCAATGCGACAGCAGCCATGTCAGATCGGCGCTGATGAGGTGTTCGGGGTCGGCGGGATCGATGAAATCGAACCACTCGCGCGGGAAGTCGAGCTCGACTTCCGGGGCGGGGGTGATCTTGTCTGTGGCTGCCTGCACAACTGACAACGGTAGACGCACTACCCTCTGGGGCGTGCGCTTAGGAGTTCTGGACGTCGGCAGCAACACCGTCCATCTGTTGGTGGTCGATGCACATCGTGGTGGGCACCCCACCCCGATGAGTTCGACCAAGTCGACGCTGCGGCTGGCCGAACAGATCGATGCGAGCGGAAGACTGTCCCCACTGGGCGCGACGAAGCTGATCGAGGCCGTCGAGGAGTTCACCACCATCGCGTCGAGCTCGGGCTGCGCGCAGGTCATGGCCTTCGCGACGTCGGCGGTACGCGACGCGACCAACTGCGACCGTGTGTTGGCCGACGTCGAGAAGAGCACCGGCGTGCGGGTGGAGGTGCTGACCGGCGAGGACGAGGCCCGGCTGACGTCGCTGGCGGTGCGCCGCTGGTTCGGGTGGAGCGCGGGACGCATCCTGGCCCTCGACATCGGCGGCGGCTCGCTGGAACTGTCGAACGGGGTCGACGAGGAACCCGACGTCGCGTTGTCGTTGCCGCTGGGCGCGGGTCGACTCACCCGGGAATGGCTGACCGAGGACCCGCCGGGCAAACGCCGCGTCGCGGTGCTGCGTGACTGGCTCGACGCCGAGATGGCCGGCGCCGCGAAGGAGCTGACGGCGGCCGGGACGCCAGATCTGGCCGTCGGGACGTCGAAGACCTTCCGTTCGTTGGCCCGACTCACCGGTGCCGCGCCGTCGAGCGCGGGGCCGCGGGTGACGCGCACACTGACCAGCAACGGCCTCCGACAGCTCATCTCGTTCATCTCCCGCATGACGGTGAGTGACCGCGCGGAGCTCGAGGGCGTCAGCGAGGACCGCGCAGGCCAACTCGTGGCGGGTGCGCTCGTCGCGGAGGCCTCGATGCGGGCGCTGTCGGTCGATACCCTGGAGATTTGCCCGTGGGCACTGCGGGAGGGTGTCATCTTGCGACGGCTCGACGCGGGCGTGGCGATCCCGACCGACCCGGGGAACCCGGGTGCCGCGGACATCGACATCGTCACGAGCGGCCGCCCGAGCGCACGATCCTAGGAAAGGCAGAACAGGAATGGCCAGAGAACCGGATGCGGATTCACGGCCGATCTCGGTGGCCGAACTCATGGCACGGGCTCGGGAGCTCGACGATGCGTCGACCGACGGCGACGCCGGCTCGGACGGCTCGGGTTCGGACGGCTCGGGACGTCGACGTCGTGGTGGCGCCGGGTCGGTGTCGTTCGCGGAGCTGACCGGCGAGTTGCCACGCGTCTCCGACGCCCCCTCCCGCAGCGGGCGACAGGCCGCTGAGCAGGAGTCGAACGAGCCGGCCGCCACCAGTGCCCCCTCCGCGGACCCGGGGTCGCGCTTCGTCCCCACCGAGTCCTCGGCGCGGGTCGCCGAGCCGACCCGCGGGCCGTTCCCCCGATCCGAGCCCCCTCGACCCACCCGTGAGCCGGGGGTCTTCCCGCGGTCGGAGGCCCCGGCGGCCCGACCGTTCGAGCCGCCCACCCGTCCGGCCGCATGGGCCTCGCCCGACCGCGGTGCCGGCGACCGACCCGTCCACCCGCCGACCCGCGACATCAGCAGCGGGGCCATCGCGGACCGCTTCCGCGACCAGCGTCGGGCGGTCGCCGCCGACGCGGTCGAGACCGGCATCATCCCGCGCGTCGAGCAGGCACCGGAGGTCGACGCGTCGGCACCGCCGACCGGCTCGCTCGACGGCGCCGACCTGGGCCATCTCACCCCGCAGGAGCGCGAGCGCGAGTTCGAGCGGTACCGCAACTTCGAGGACATCGACGACCTCGCCGAGACCGAACCCGAACCGAAGAAGAAGCGTGGCCGCCTCGGTGGTCTGCTGCGCGGGCGATCCGCGACCGCCGCAGATCTGCCGATTGACGACGCCCCCGCCGACCCCGCTGACGACCACGAGCAGTGGGACGACCGCCCCTGGACCCGGTGGCCCGCCGACGACGCCGCCGACACCGACGCCGCCGACACCGACGCGGCCGAGACCGACGAGGTCCGCGACCACCTGCGCGATTCCGGTGACTTCGACTTCGCCGACGACTCCACCACCGCCTTCGGCGCGGGCGAGTCCTTCCCTCGCGACGACGCGGCCCCGCGTCCGGCTCCGCCCGTCGACGGTCGTCGTCGCCGGGACGCCGACGCCGAGACCCAGATCGTCGACCTCGACCAGGCCCAGGTGGGTGCGTACGCCGACGAGCGCGACGCGCAGGATCACCCCGCCGCCACCGCCGCCCCGGAGCAGCCCCGCCGTCGCCGGGCCCGCACCGACGACGCCGACACGACGTCCACTGAGCACGACACCGAGGCCTCGCCCGCACGACAGTGGGCGATGCTCGGGATCCAGGTCGTCGTCGGCCTCGTGGTGGGCGTCGGTCTGTTCCTCGGATTCCACGAGCTGTGGAAGTGGAACGTCTACTTCGCCCTGGTCCTGGCCGTCGTCGTGATGTTCGGCATGGTCACCACCGTGCACGTCGTGCGCCGCAGCCAGGACCTCATCAGCACCCTGCTCGCCCTGGGCGTCGGACTGATCGTCACGATCGGGCCGCTGGTGCTGCTCGCGTCGGGCAGTTGACCAGCGCAGGGACGACGCCGGGGGGCCGCACGTGAAGCTCGACATCCCCATCGGCCTGTCCACCGCGTCGGTCTATCCGCAGAACACCGAGGCGGCGTTCCAGTACGCCAACGAGCTGGGCTACGACGGCGTCGAGCTGATGGTGTGGGGCGAACAGGTCAGTCAGGACATCGACCACGTCCACTACCTCTCCGACCGCTACGCGGTGCCGGTGCTGTCGGTGCACGCGCCGTGTCTGCTCATCTCGCAGCGGGTGTGGGGCCGGGACCCGATCGCCAAACTGGCGCGGTCGGTGAGCGCCGCGCAGGAACTCGGTGCGTCGACGGTCGTCGTCCACCCGCCGTTCCGCTGGCAACGGCGCTACGTGAAGGGGTTCTCCGAGACCGTCGCCGAACTCGAGGCCGACAGCGGCGTCGCGGTGGCCGTGGAGAACATGTTCCCGATGCGCGCCGACCGCGTGTTCGGCAAGTACGAGCAGGCCGCCGACCGCATGCGCCGCCGCGGCGGGCCGGGGGCGGGCCTGTCGGCCTTCGGCACGTCCATCGACCCCACCGACGACGGTTTCGCGAACTACACGCTCGACCTGTCGCACACCGCCACCGCCGGTGTCGACGCGATCGCGCTCTACGAGCGGATGGGCAACCACCTCAACCACCTGCACCTGACCGACGGACTCGGTGCCGCGGTCGACGAACACCTCGTCCCCGGCGAGGGCTCCCAGCCGTGTGTCGAGATCTGTCGCCGTCTGGCCGACAGCGACTTCGCGGGCGCCGTCGTCCTCGAGGTCACCACGGGCTCGGCCCGCACCAAACCCGAGCGCAGCGAGATCCTCTCGCGGTCCCTCGCGTTCGCCCGTGAGCACCTCAAGCGGGCGTGATCGCCGCGTGCCCCAGTCCCTGACCCCGTACGAGAAGTCGAGAAGAGGATCCCCGTGACGTCGGTGACCGACCTGGCCGACCTGCGCCCCGACCCCGCAGGCGACGGCCCCGATCGACGCACCTACCGCATCGACATCAGCCCGGTGTTCACCATCGGACCGAAGGTGCACGGCGGTGTCCTGCAGGTGATCTCCGCGCACGCGGCCACCCGCGCGCTGCGGGAGACCGCCCCCGACGCCGACGGTGCGAACGCCGTCGCCGATCTCGTCCCGGTGGCCATCTCGACCGAGTACCTCGGCGCGCCCGACCCGGCCGAGGTCACCGTGCGAGCACAGGTGCGCAAACGCGGACGCCGCATCTCGGTGATGGACATCGAGATCGCGCAGGGGAGTCGCACGCTGGTCCACTCGTCGGTGTCGATGGCGCGCCTCGACCACGGCGAGCCCCGGCACGCCACGTCCGGCGCGCTCTCGGCCATGCCGGCGGAACCGCCCGCCGACGCGGTCCACGTCGACGGCTCGCCGCTGGCGTCGGTCATCAACCTCTCCGGTGCCATCGCGCTGGCCTACGACGCCGAATCGGCCCCGTTCGTGCGCGGCGAGGTCGGTGAACCGGTCCTGCGACTGTGGGCACGGCCCCACGACGTCGAACCGGACGCCTTCTTCGCCCTGCTGGCCGGCGACATCTCGGCGCCGGTGGTGATGAACCTCGGCCTGTTCGGGTGGGCGCCGACGCTGCAGCTGACCACCTACGTCCGACGGATGCCCGCGCCCGGATGGCTGCGGGTGCAGGCGTCGTCGTCGGAGGTCGGCGCCGGGTGGTTCGAGGAGGACCACCAGATCATCGACTCCACCGGCGCGCTGGTGGCCCAGTCCCGACAACTCGCACTCATCCCGGACGACACCGCGGCGGCAACAGGAGAAAAGCAATGACACAGCGTGTGGCCATCATCGGCGGCGGCAAGATCGGTGAGGCCCTGCTCGCCGGGCTCATCGCGTCCGGACGCGCGACCAAGGACCTCGTCGTGGCCGAGCGCGCGTCGTCGCGTGCGCAGGAGCTGACCGAGGAGTACGGCATCCGGGTCACCGACGTCGCCGACGCGGTGGAGGGCGCGGCCATCGTCGTGCTCGCGGTGAAGCCCGCCGACGTCGACTCGGTACTCGAGCTCGTCTCCGGCGTCGAGGACGCCGGCGAGACCGAGCGGCTGACGGTGACCCTGGTCGCCGGGCTGCCCACCCGCAAGTACGAGAGCTCGCTGCCCGCGGGCGCACCCGTCGTCCGAGTCATGCCCAACACCCCGATGCTCGTCAACGAGGCGATGTCGGCGGTCGCGGCCGGCCGCTACGCCACCGACGGGCACGTCGCGACCGTCGTCACGTTGCTCGAATCGGTCGGCAAGGTCGTCGTGGTGCCCGAGAGGCAGATGGATGCGGTGACGGCGTTGTCCGGGTCGGGTCCGGCGTACGCGTTCCTGATGGCCGAGGCGATGATCGACGCAGGCGTCGGGCTGGGGCTGTCGCGGCCGGTGGCGACCGAACTCGCCGGCCAGACCATCCGGGGCGCCGGCGTCCTGCTGACCGACTCCGGGCTCTCTCCGGTCGATCTGCGTGCCGCGGTGACCTCACCCGCCGGGACGACCGCCGAGGCGATCCGCCAGCTCGAGGCCAACGGGTTCCGGCACGGGTTCTACGAGGCGATGCGGGCCAACGTCGCGGCCAGCGTGGCGACCGCGGCCGCCCAGGTGGCCACCGGCGGGACCGAGCCGACCGACCGCGACTGATCTCCCCGTCCCACGACACACCGGGGCACTCGGAGCAATCCATTTCGGTGTCGTCGGGGCTCGCATACGGCCCATCTCGGACATCGGCCCGACGAATATCCAGTTCAGAGGGCTTCGTTACCGTGCGCCACGCCGACAATAGGGGCGACACGCCGAAGATATCGGTCTGCTAACCGATAAATCTCGGAATGGTTACCCACTCACGTCGCATCAACCACATCCGCCACGCTAAGCTCCCCTCAGCACGTGCGTGTCTGGTGTCCGCAGGAGGGGAAGCCTGCGGCCGCGACGCGTGCACCGGAGGTATGTGAATTTCATGGCGCCTGCAAACAAGCCCGGCGACCGGAACAACGCCACAGGCGGTGTTCCGATCACCAACACGGGCTCTGGTACGCAGTTCCTCACCGTGGCCGAGGTGGCCGCACTGATGCGAGTGTCCAAAATGACCGTCTATCGACTCGTGCACAACGGCGATCTGCCCGCTGTCCGCGTCGGTCGGTCGTTTCGGGTGCACGCGAAGGCGGTCCACGACTACCTCGAGACGTCGTACTTCGACGCCGGCTGAGCGATCTGCAGGTGACGACCGCCGGGGTGTGATTTCACCTCAGGCGTGACGAGCGGTAACGTGGTTCTCTGTTGTGTTCGCCGGGCTCTGCGGAAATAGTCGGCATGGCGGAAGCGCACGAGTGGAGCAATCCACTCCAGTGCGCACCCCGCGGCGCGACGCGCGCTCGTTGTTCCCAGACCAGTAGGACCGTTCGGTCAGATCGTGAGGATGCCCAGATGGGTTCGGTAATCAAGAAGCGCCGCAAGCGCATGTCGAAGAAGAAGCACCGCAAGTTGCTTCGTCGCACGCGAGTGCAGCGCAGGAAACTCGGTAAATGAGTTCGTAGCAACCTGCTCCACCAAGGAACCCGCCGCATGTCGGCGGGTTTTTCGGTTTATGGTGGCGGCATGACCGACGCCGCGCAGTTGCCCAAGGTGGTCCTGGTGACCGGGGCGTCGACGTTCCTCGGCGGCTACCTGACCACCCGACTCGCGCAGAACCCGGACATCGAGCGGGTGCTCGCCGTCGATTCGCGGGTGCCGACCAAGGACATGATCCGTCGGATGGGTCGCGCCGAGTTCGTGCGCGCCGACATCCGCAGGCCCACCATCGCCAAGGTCATCGAGTCCGCGCAGGTGGACACCGTGGTGCACGCCGCGACATCGGTGATGGACACCGTCGGTCACTCGCCCGCCATCAAAGAGCTCAACGTCATCGGTGCGATGCAGGTGTGCGCGGCGGCCCAGCGGTCGCCGTCGGTGCGACGGGTGATCCTGCGCTCCACCGGGATGGTCTACGGGTCCAGCGCGGCCGATCCGGCGCACTTCTCCGAGGAGACGCGGGCCCGGGTCGATCCGACGAGCGGCTACGGTCGCGACCTGCTCGACGTCGAGTCGTACGCCCGCGGGCTGTCGCGGCGTCGTCAGGACATCGCGGTGACCATCCTGCGTCCCACGGCCATCCTCGGCCCGAAGATATCGACCCGCATGAGCATCTACTTCTCGTCGCCGATCATCCCGGTGGTGATCGGGTACCAGCCGCGTCTGCAGTTCCTGCACGAGGAGGACGCGCTCGCCGCGCTCGAGCACGCAACCCTGCTGGGCAAGGCGGGCACGTTCAACCTCGCGGCGGACGGGGTGGTGTCGCTGACGCAGGCGATCCGTCGTGCCGGTCGGATCGAGCTGCCGGTGCCCGCCAACCTGTTGGGGTCGGTGGCCGGGGTGTTCCGGAACATGCGGGTGGCGACGATGCACGGCGACCAGGCGAGCTACCTGACCTACGGGCGCGTCCTCGACACCACCCGGATGCGCACCGAGTTGGGCTTCGCGCCGCGATACACGAGCCTGGAGACCCTCGACGACTTCATCAGCCGCAGGCCGCTGGAGCCGGTGGTCTCGGCCGCTGCGTGGCACCGTCTCGAGCGCCGGATCACCGAAACCGCACGCGCGCTCGTGTAGGGGCAGCACGCACCCCGCGTACCTTCTACACTGAACGCGGATCAGGGGTCGGCATATCGCCCGGGCACTCGTGGAATCGACGCGGAGAGGTTGTTGGGACATTGGTCAAAGGCAACGGCGCGTCCGATGCTCGGACCGCCAAGGTGATCCAGCTGTACGCCTCGCCCCCCGAGGCCCCCAGTCGCGAGCAGGTCCGCCGCCGCCATCCTTCGCAGCAGAAGTCAACGGAGCGAACCGATTCCGGCATCGAACGGACTCCGACGACGCCGCGCAGGCCCCGCGCGCCCCGACCCGCGCCGCCCCGGGCCGGCCATCCCAACCCCGGCGGAGCCGGCCATCCCAACACCGATGACTTCCTCGCCGATCCGGCTGACGTCACGCCGATCAGCAAGGACATGGCGACCCGTCTCGACGCCGCCGGTCTGCCGGTCCGGCCCACCGGGTCGCCGCTGTTCAGCCTGAGCAGTCTGCGTTCGACCCTGGCTGATTCGGTGATCGCCGGCGCCGGATATCTGCGCGAGCGGCTGACGGGCGACTACGAGGTCGACGACTTCGGCTTCGATCAGCACTTCACCGAGAACGTCTTCCTGCCCGCGATGCGGGTGTTGTTCGACAAGTGGTTCCGCGTCGAGGTCACCGGCATCGAGAACATCCCGGCCGAGGGTGGCGCGCTGCTGGTCGCCAACCACGCGGGCACGTTGCCCATCGACGCGCTGATGACGTCGGTGGCTGTCCACGACCACCACCCCCAGCATCGTTTCCTGCGGATCCTCGCCGCCGACCTCGCGTTCGAGTCGCCGTTCGTCGGACAGCTGGCCCGCCGGACCGGGTCGACCCTCGCCTGCACCGCCGACGCCGAGCGGTTGCTGCGCGGCGGCGAACTGACCGGCGTCTGGCCGGAGGGCTTCAAGGGCGTCGGCAAGCTGTACAAGGATCGCTACAAGCTGCAGCGGTTCGGTCGCGGCGGCTTCGTCACCACCGCCCTGCGTGCAGCCGTGCCGATCGTCCCGGTGTCCATCGTGGGGTCGGAGGAGATCTACCCGATGCTCAGCGACCTCAAGCCGCTGGCGCGACTGGTCGGTCTGCCCTACATCCCGGTCACGCCGACGTTCCCGGCACTCGGACCGCTCGGCCTGGTCCCGCTGCCGTCGAAGTGGCACATCCACTTCGGCAAGCCGATCGAGACCAGCCAGTACGACGAGCAGGCCGCCGACGACCCGATGGTCGTCTTCGACCTGACCGACCACGTCCGCGAAGAGATCCAGCAGACACTGTTCCGCATGCTCAGTCGCCGAGGGTCCGTCTACTTCGGCTAGTTCGGTCCACAAACCACGCCGCTCAGCGTCGTTGGCTGCACTGTGCGGACAACGCTCGTCAGCCGTGTGGGTTGTGGCGGGGTGATCGGTGGCGGTTGGTTCTGACCAACTCCAGGATCACGTGCTCGGACTCGCCCCACCGGTGAACGACGTCGGTATAGGTGAATCGCACGGGAACGTAGCCGCGCCGGATCGCTTCCCGATCACGTCGTCGGTCCTCGGAGAATTTTGCCCGGCCGGTGTGAAACTCTTCGCCGTCGACTTCGACGATCAGCCGTTCGCCGACCAGAAGATCGACCCAGCCGACACCCGAGATCTGCACCTGGGGTGTGACCGCGATGCGCCGACCACGAAGCCGCAGGCGGACCATGGTCTCGGTGCCGGATTGCGCGCGTCGGTCGCACTTGTCGAGCAGGCGCCGAGCAGAGGTCGGCGCGTCCGACAAGGTGTCGGCGAGTTCCTGCAACGTCATCAGATGCTGGTTCAGAATCGAGTCGCACACCACGACGAGCCCCTCGTCGTCCAGGCATCGCACTGCGTGCCGGAGCGCCACCGCCACGTCGTCGACCGGCCCGGCCTCGACCTCGTATCCGCCGTGTTGTGAGCAGAACGGGCCCGGGAGTCGGCGGTTCTCGGAGTTCGCACGAACGTGGATGTTCGTGTCGTGTTCCGGCACCCATACGCCGTGCAGCCGAAGGGCCGACAGACAGCTCAGTACCCCGCCACGCGCGACCGCGGCAGCGACGGAGGGGTCGGCGAATCGCGTTGCGTACCAGCCCCGGCGGAGACGGATGAGGTCTCCCTTCGTCACCGCCGACCTCACCTGGGCCTGTGTGTGACCCCGATCGATCAGAGCCCGCCGGCTGTAGACCCCCGCATCTCTCATCGGGTCAGTCTGCGGTTGCCGGGTGGCCACATCCCGTCAGATGTGGAGTCATCCACAACCCACGTCGCTGCGCCGCTATCTGTGCATGACGCAGCCGACAGCGCTCAGCGACGTGGGTTGTGTACCGCGCGAAGTCAGTCGCGGAACTTGCGGACCGCGGCGACCGCGCCGCCACCGGCGGCACCGAGCAGGACCGCGGTGGGCAGACCGATCTTCGCGGCCTTGCGGGCGGTGCGGTAGTCGCGGATCTCCCAGCCACGCACCCTGGCGACATCGCGTAGGTCGGCATCGGGGTTGATCGCCACGGCGGTACCGCACAGCGACAGCATCGGGACATCGTTGTGGGAATCGGAGTACGCCGTACATCGCTTGAGGTTCAGCCCCTCGCGAATGGCCAACGTGCGCACCGCGTGTGCCTTGCCGAGCCCGTGCAGGATGTCGCCGACGAGGCGGCCGGTGAACTTCCCGTCGACGCTCTCTGCGACCGTCCCGAGGGCACCGGTCAGGCCGAGGCGGTCGGCGATGGTCTGCGCGAGTTCGACCGGCGTCGCGGTGACGAGCCAGACCTGCTGGCCGGCGTCGAGGTGCATCTGCGCGAGGGTGCGCGTACCCGGCCAGATCTTGTCGGCGATGGTCTCGTCGAAGATCTCCTCGCCGAGCCGGACGAGTTCCTCGGTGGAGCGACCGGCGATGAACGACAGCGCCTTCTCCCGACCCGAGGCGACGTCGTCGGCGTTCTCCCGTCCGGTCACGCGGAACTTGGCCTGCGCCCAGATGAACTCGGCCATGTCGCGGTAGGAGAAATAGTCGCGGGCGGCGAGGCCGCGGGCGAAATGCACGATCGACGCGCCCTGGACCAGCGTGTTGTCGACGTCGAAGAATGCGGCCGCGGTCAGGTCCGGCGGGACGTCGGTGGGGGCGCCGGGTTCGTCGTGCTCGCCGTCGTCGAGGCGGGTGCGTTCCTGCAGCGTCGCGTAGGCGGCCTGGGCGCTGGCCTCACCGGCCAGGGAGTGGCGGAGTTCGGCGGCGGACTGACGGAACCGGCCGACCCGACCCGATCCGGTGGAGCGACCCGCTCGCGAGGTGATCCAGTTGCTGACGGTCCCGCCGGCGTCACGCTCGTCCGACGGATCGGAGCTCGTGTCGGGGTCGGGTCCGGCCAGGACCTCCTCGGAATCGGCGACACCACCGCTCTGTGCGGTGCCCGGGTCGACGGCGTCGTCGGTGTCGCCGTGCTCCGGGTTCGGGCCGGTCTCGCCGGGCGTATCGGTCACCCCATCGCCTCCTGCTCGCTCACGGCCCCAGCGTAGTCGCACGGCCAGGGCGCACCGGAGAAAAGGTGGTGTGCGGCGCGGGTGCACAATCGAATCCGTGGTCGTCACCCTGCTCACCCGTGCCGGATGCCCTGCGTGCGCTCGCGCGCTCGACGAGTTGCGCGGGGTGTGCGCCGGGTACGACGCGTCCCTGACCGTCGTCGACGTCGACGAGGCCGCGGCGCACGACCCGGAGCTGCGTGCCGAGTTCGGCGACCGGCTGCCGGTGGTCCTGCTCGACGACCGCGAGCACAGCTACGGCGAGGTCGACCTGCCGCGGCTGCACCGCGATATGACGGCCGCCACAGAGGAGGCGTGACCCTTTTGTGAACGCATTCACAAGCGGTATACGCTCGATTCGGTTATCCGCGCCGCCAACGACGACGGGCGCGGACACGATGAGTCGGAGCCAGTAGATGCCCAGATCACCCGAAGAGAACGGAGCGTCCATCCCGGACGCGTCGGTCGCACGGTTGGCCACCTACCTGCACGTGCTGCGCTTGTTCAGCGAGCACGGTGTGCTCGTGACCTCCAGCAGCCAGCTCGCCACCGCCGCGGGCGTGAACTCGGCGATCCTGCGCAAGGACCTCTCCCACGTCGGCGCCAACGGCGTACGCGGCGTCGGCTACGACGTCCGGCGTCTCACCGCCCGCATCGCGCTGGCCCTGCACACCGAGGACACCCACAACGTCGCGTTGGCCGGTGCGGGCTTCCTCGGCCGCGCGTTGCTCGCCCACACGGGTCTGGGTCGCGGGTTCACCGTCGTTGCGATGTTCGACACTGACCCCGACCTCATCGGTACGACATTTCCCGCGGCCGGTGTTGAACTGACCGTGGCACCGATGACCGATCTCGCCGACGACTGCGCGGCGAAAGGTGTCGACATCGCCGTCGTGGCGACGTCCGACTCCATCGCGCAGCAGACCTGCGACGCCTTCGTGCGCGCAGGCGTCCGACAGATCCTCAACTTCACGACGGTGTCGTTGCACACCACCTCCGACGTCTACATCCGTCCGGTGGACCTCGCCCTCGAACTCCAGGTCCTCGCGTTCAACGCGTCCCGCAACGCCGGCGAGGAACTGACCACGAAACCCGCCGCCGCCGACACGGCTCCCCGTGTGTCGACGGCTCAGAGATCGGTAGCAGTGTGAGTATCTTCCTGTTCGGTGTGTCCCACCGCAGTGCACCCGTGTCGGTGCTGGAGCGGTTGGCCATCTCCGACGACGCCCGCCCGAAGCTGGTCGACGCTCTGCTGGAGACGCCGCAGATCTCCGAGGTGATGATCGTCTCCACGTGCAACCGCGTCGAGATCTACGCCGTCGTCGACGCCTTCCACCCCGCCCTCGAGGCGGTGGGCGCGGTCATCGGTGAGCACTCCGGCATGACCGTCAACCAGATGACCAGCCACGCCTACGTCCGGTACTCCGAGGCCGCGGTCGAGCACCTGTTCACCGTCGCCGCCGGTCTGGACTCGATGGTCGTGGGCGAGCAGCAGATCCTCGGCCAGATCCGCGCGGCCTACGCCAGCGCCGACGAGAACTCCTCGGCCGGACGGGTTCTGCACGAGCTGGCCCAGCAGGCGCTGCGCGTGGGTAAGCGCGTCCACAGCGAGACCGGCATCGACCGCGCCGGGGCGTCGGTGGTGTCGGTGGCCCTCGAGCGCGCCAAGACACTGCTGGGCACCCGCGGCGAGCCCGGCACGATCGACTCGGCCGTGGTGCTCGGCGCCGGCGCAATGGGTGGCCTCGCGGCCGCGCATCTGGCCCGCGACGGCGTCACCGAGCTGCGCGTCGTCAACCGCACCACCGAGAAGGCCGAGCACCTCGCGGCCAACGTCGCCAAGAACCACGGCGTCCGCGCCTCCGCGGTCCCGATGTCCGGGCTCGCCGGTGCGCTGGCCGACGCCGACGTCCTGGTGAGCTGTACCGGCACGGTCGGCTCGTTGGTGACCGTCGGTGAGGTGCACTCCGCCCTCGCCGCCCGCACCCAGTCGACCCCGCTGGTCATCTGCGACCTCGGACTGCCCCGCAACGTCGATCCGGCCGCCGCGCGACTGCCCGGCGTGCACATCGTCGACATCGAGGGACTGCGCGGCGACGGCGCGACCCAGGCTGCTGCGGCCGACACCGCCGCCGCCCGCGACATCGTCGCCGGCGAGCTCGCCGACTACCTGACCCATCAGCGACAGGCCGAGGTCACCCCCACCGTGACCGCCCTGCGACAGCGCGCGGCCGAGATGGTCGAGGCCGAGATCATGCGCCTGGAGACCAAGCTCCCCGGCCTCGACGACCCGCAGCGCGACGAGGTCGCCAAGGCGGTCCGCCGCGTCGTCGACAAGCTCTTGCACGCACCCACGGTGCGGGTGAAGCAGCTCGCGTCGACCCCGCAGGGCGACCACTACGCCGAGGCCCTGCGCGAACTCTTCGAACTCACTCCCGGTGCCGCCGAGTCGGTCTCGGCGCCCGAGACCGGGCTGCCCGGTGAGATGCGCGCACGAGGTGACCGTTGACGATAAAGATCGGCACCCGCGGTTCACTGCTGGCGAGGACGCAGTCAGGGGTCATCCGCGACCAACTGATCGCGGCCGGGCACCCGGCCGAACTCGTCATCGTGAAGACCGCCGGTGACCTGTCGGCGGCGCCGGTGGCCGAGATCGGCATCGGCGTGTTCACCACCGCCATCCGCAACGCCCTGCACGCCGGTGAGATCGACGTGGCCGTGCACTCCTACAAGGATCTGCCCACCGCGCCGGACCCCGTGCTGAGGATCGCCGCCGTCCCGCCCCGCGAGGACTCCCGCGACGCGCTGGTGGCGTCGGGTGGTCGGGTGCTGGGCGAACTGCCTGCGGGTTCGACGGTCGGGACGTCCGCTCCGCGACGGGTGGCGCAGCTTAACGCACTGGGTCTCGGTTTGGAAATCCGCCCCCTACGAGGCAACCTAGATTCTCGGTTGGGCAAAGTCGCCAGCGGTGAGCTCGATGCAGTGGTTGTGGCCCGTGCAGGGTTGGTTCGAATCGGTCGTGCCGATGAGGTCACCGAGGCGTTCGATCCGGTTGTGCTGCTACCGGCACCCGCACAGGGCGCTCTGGCTGTGGAGTGCCGCTCCGACGATGCCGAACTGGTGAGCATTCTCGCCGAGTTGGACGACGCCCCCACGCGGGCAGCGGTCGACGCCGAGCGCGCAGTGTTGGCGGCCCTCGAGGCCGGGTGCACTGCTCCGGTCGGAGCGATCGCCGAGGTGGTGGAGTCGATCGACGACGACGGGCGCATTTTCACCGAGCTGTCGCTGCGTGCGGCGGTCGCGGCCGAGGACGGATCCGAGGTGATCCGATCGTCGGTGGTGGGCCCCGTGGACAACGCCGTGGCGCTCGGTCGGGAACTCGCCGCAGAACTACTGGATCGCGGGGCCGCCGAGGTCATGCGCAACCGGTAGCCACACCGACAGACCCCTCAAACGGGTCGCAGAAAGCGCAAACGTATGAGCCGCATGAAGAAGGCACATCCGGGTCGGATCCTGTTCGTGGGGTCGGGCCCAGGAGATCCGGCGCTGCTGACGGTACGCGCCCGAGATGCCATCGAGAACGCCGGCACGGTGTTCGTCGATCCCGATGTCCCGGCCGGTGTGATCGCCCTGATCGGCGCCAACGTGGCCCCGGAACCGACCGCACCCGCCGCCCCGGTTGCCGTCGACGACACCGCTGACACCACCTCACCCACCGGACCCGTCGCGGTCGAGAACGACTCGATCGTGGACCCCGAGGAGACCGGTGCGCGGGTTCGCCCGGCGCTCGGTGATCCGACCGAGGTGGCCAAGACCCTCATCGCCGTGGCCAAGGGCGGCGACGACGTCGTCCGCGTGGTCGCAGGCGATCCGCTGACCACCGACTCGGTCCTGGCCGAGGTCAACGCCGTCGCGCGGACCTCGATCGGCTTCGAGGTCATCCCCGGGCTCCCCGCCGCCGCGGCGGTCCCCAGCTACGCGGGCATGCCGCTCGGCTCGGGTCACACCGAGGCCGACGTCCGCGGCGAGGTGGACTGGGCCGCTCTGGCCGCAGCCCCCGGACCGCTGGTCCTGCACGCGACGGCCGGTCATCTCGCCGAGACCGCGAGCGCGCTGACCGAGAACGGTGTCGCCGCCCAGACCCCGGTCGCGGTGACGGTCAACGGCACCACCTGCCAGCAGCGCACCATCGAGGCGACGCTGGCCACCCTGAACGACAAGGGTGCAGGCCTGCAGGGTCCGCTCATCGTCACCATCGGCAAGGTCGTCACCCAGCGTGCCCGCCTGAGCTGGTGGGAGTCGCGCGCGCTGTACGGCTGGACCGTGCTGGTGCCGCGCACCAAGGACCAGGCCGGCGACATGAGCGACCGGCTCGTCGTCCACGGCGCCATGCCGATGGAGGTCCCCACGA
Source organism: Williamsia maris (assembly GCF_024171815.1). Classification (GTDB taxonomy): domain Bacteria; phylum Actinomycetota; class Actinomycetes; order Mycobacteriales; family Mycobacteriaceae; genus Williamsia_A; species Williamsia_A maris. The sequence continues at coordinate 1,348,426 of NZ_JAMTCJ010000002.1, forward strand.
TCGCGGTGGAGCCGCCGCGCAGCCCGGCGCAGATGGAACGCGCCGTCAAGGGACTCGTCGACGGCCGCTACCAGTGGGTCGTGTTCACCTCCACCAACGCGGTGCGTGCGGTGTGGGAGAAGTTCGCCGAGTTCGGTTTGGACGCACGCGCTTTCAGCGGCGTCAAGATCGCCTGTGTCGGCGAGGCGACCGCGGCCAAGGTGCGCACCTTCGGCATCAACCCGGAGCTGATCCCGAGTGGCGAGCAGTCGTCACTGGGTCTGCTCGACGACTTCCCGCCGTACGACGACGTCTTCGACCCGGTCAACCGGATCCTGTTGCCGCGCGCGGACATCGCGACCGAGACGCTGTCGGAGGGCCTGCGCGAGCGGGGCTGGGAGATCGACGACGTCACCGCGTACCGCACGGTGCGCGCGGCGCCGCCGCCGGCCACGACCCGCGAGATGATCAAGACCGGTGGGTTCGACGCGGTCTGCTTCACCTCGAGCTCCACGGTGCGCAACCTGGTCGGTATCGCCGGGAAGCCGCACGCGCGCACCATCGTCGCGTGCATCGGACCCAAGACGGCCGAGACCGCCATCGAGTTCGGGCTGCGCGTCGATGTCCAGCCGGAGACCGCATCGGTTCCCGACCTGGTCGAGGCCCTGGCCGAGCACGCCACCCGACTGCGCGCCGAAGGGGCACTGCCTCCTCCGCGCAAGAAGGCCCGTCGCTCGCGGTCCTGACGGGTCGCCGAGTGAGGATCGAGCGCAGCGAGGCCCGGAGCGAGCGCGGGCCCGGCAGTCATAGGCTGTTCGGTATGACCGAACGTCCCTACATCCGACCCCGTCGTCTGCGCACCACCCCGGCGATGCGTCGCCTGGTGGCGCAGACGTCGTTGGAGCCGCGGCATCTCGTGCTGCCGGTGTTCGTCGCCGACGGCCTGTCCGAGCCCAACCCGATCGCGTCGATGCCGGGCGTCGTCCAGCACACCATCGACTCGGTGCGCAGGGCCGCGGCCGAGGCGGTCGAGGCCGGCGTCGGTGGGCTGATGCTCTTCGGTGTCCCGGCCGCCGGCGACAAGGACGCGACGGGCTCGGGTGCCGACGATCCCGACGGCATCCTCAACCGTGCGTTGTCCGCGCTGCGGTCGGACCTCGGTGACTCGACGGTGCTGATGGCCGACACCTGCCTCGACGAGTTCACCGACCACGGTCACTGCGGCGTCCTCGACGACTCGGGTCGCGTCGACAACGACGCCACTCTCGATCGCTACGTGTCCATGGCGCTCGCGCAGGTCGAGGCGGGTGCGCACCTGCTGGGCCCGAGCGGGATGATGGACGGCCAGGTGGGCGCGATCCGTACCGCGCTCGACGATGCCGGCCACACCGACGCCGGCATCCTGGCCTACACCGCGAAGTACTCGTCGGCGTTCTACGGACCGTTCCGTGAGGCGGTGGGCAGCAGCCTGCAGGGTGATCGACGCACCTACCAGCAGGATCCGGCGAACCGCGACGAGGCCATCCGCGAGCTCGAACTCGACCTCGCCGAGGGTGCCGACATCGTCATGGTCAAACCGGCGATGAGCTACCTCGACATCGTCCGCGATGTCGCCGAGGCGGTGGTCGTGCCGGTCGCGGCCTACCAGATCTCCGGCGAGTACTCGATGATCACCGCGGCCGCCGAGCGCGGCTGGATCGACCGGGACGCCGCCATCCTCGAGTCGCTGACCTCGATCCGTCGGGCCGGCGCCGACATCGTGCTGACCTACTGGGCAACCGAGGTCGCCGCCAGGCTCCACTAGTCTGGGGCCATGTCTCAACCCCCGAATCCGTGGCCCCAGGGCTCGTGGCCCCCGGATCCGTCGCACTCCGATCCGTCGCAGCAACCCGGGAACACGGGTAAGCCGACGCTCGTGAACTCGATGGCCATCGCGACCGAGCTGTGGTTGGTGGTGGTGCTGTGCCAGATCATCGCGTCGATCGGTGAGTACTCCTCGGTCACCGACTCGTTCCGTGACTCGGTGCGCGAGACGTCCGGTGCATCGGCCCGCGACGTCGACCTGGTGACCTCCAGCGGATTCCTGGTCGGTGTGTTCGTCGTCGCGACCGCCATCATCGCGGCCGTGTCGCTGCTCATCGTCTGGCTGGCCCGTACCGGCCACAACTGGGCGCGCCTGGTGCTGTCGTTCTTCAGCGCGTTCCTCGTGGTCCAGGCCGTTCTGGCGCTGTTCGACGGGAACGGCGCCACCTGGGCGACGATCCCGACGGTGATCGGTGGAGTCGCCGCCCTGGGGGCCGCATACCTGCTGCTGCAGCGCGAGACCGAGACCTACTGCAAGGCGATGGCGACCTACCGCAAGTCCGGCGGGACACCACCGCCCCCCGGCCCCGGGTGGCCGCCGAACGGTGGTCCGCCCCCGAACCAGTACTTCCCGCACGGTCAGTACCCGCAGCAGTACCCGCAGCAGGGGCAGTACCCGTATCCGCCGCACGACGATCGGCGTGACGACTCCGGGGGCAACCGATGACGAAACCCGGTCCCGCGGCGCCCACGCTCGCGGTCTGGGCGGTGCGTCTGTGGATCGCATCGGGCGTGCTGTTCCTCGCCTCGGCGGCGTGGTTCCTCATCATCGGGATCGGCAGCGCCAACGCGTTCGGCATCGGACTCGGCGTGGTCAGTGCAGGCGTGGGCGTGGGGATGCTGCTGCTGACGCGGCGCACCGGCTCCGGGGACCCGCGCTGGCGGTCGGTGCTCGCCGTGCTGTCGTTGACGGTCACGGTGCTCGGCATGCTGATGGCGGCACTGTTCCTCGACCCGTTCCTGTTGATCAGCGGCATCGTCGGGCTGGTCGGCTCGATGATGGCGTACCGCCCGGCTGCCGAGCCGTGGTTCACCCGTGGGGGTGTCGGTGGCTGACGCCCCCGATTCTCCCGACGTCCCGGGGGCCGGCGAGTGGAACACCTCGGTGGCGCCGGGCCGAGTGCTGTTCCGTGAGAACGGTGGCAGCTGGTGGGTCGTCTCGATCGGCCCGGTCCTCGTGGCCGCGGTACTGCTGATGGAATTGTTCGGTGGGGGACAGGTGCACTGGCCCGTGCTGTCGATCTTCCTGGTCATCATCACCGGCTTCTCGGCGATCCAGGTGTACGCCGCGCGTCAGCACGTCGGCGTGGTCCTCACCGACACCACCCTGAAGCAGGGCACCCGAACCATCGCGCTGGCCGACATCAAACGCATCTACCCGGAGAACACGAACCCCGAGCCCGAGAAGTGGGAGAGCGCACCGGCCATCGGCGAACTCCGTGCCGTGCCGCGTCGTCGTACCGGCATCGGCGTGCGCATGACGTCGGGCAAGTTGGCGCAGGCGTGGGCCCGCGACCATCATCGTCTGCGCACCGAACTGGCCGAGGCCCACCTGGCTATGCAGATGGGCCTGCCGCCGCGGGAGGACACGTGACCCCGGCGCGCCACCGGCTCGTCGCCATCGCGGGCATCGTGGTCGGGATTGTCCTCGCGGTCGTGGCGGTCCTGTTGTGGCGCAGCGGCATCGAGACGAGCAGCTACCCGCCGGTCGAACTCGGCGGCACGGTCGTCTCCGGACCGTATGAACTCACCCGGTACTCGGGCAGCCGGATCGGCGGCGCCACCGTGGTCGCGCTCGCAGCGCTGCTCGCCCTGGCGTTCTCGGTACGGGCAGCGCTGCGCCGCTGACGTTCTGCTTGTCGAGGACTCAGTTCATCTGCACCGTCAGCAGAGCCTCGGGGACGCCGAACGCGTCGACGAGGGTCTTCGCGTGCGGACGCAGTTGTGCGCACAGATCGTTGACGCCGCGGCGGATGGCCTTGGCGCGCTCCACCGAGATGTGGCGGTGCATCAGGAACCAGTCGAGGTCGTTCTCCAGCGAGGAGTAGACGAACAGGTCGCAGACGGTGCCGAGCAGCTCGGTCGCCGCCTTGCTGTCACAGCCCTCGATGCCCTCGATGAACGCTTCCAGCACAACGCGTTCCATGTGCGCGTGGCCCACCTTCAGCAGGTGGTCCTGCGCTGCGTTGAACACCTCGAAGGGGTCGTTGCCCTCCTCGGTTGCGCGCCGCAGACGGTTGGCGCAGGTCCGCAGCAGGTGATCCTCACGGTTGCGGAACAGCCGGATCTGCGTGCCGCGGTTGGACAGTTCGGATTCCTCGGTGTCCTCGTCGGAGGAGTCCATCAGTGTCTGCACGACCTGACGGGCCGCCGACTTCTCCAGCACGACGTCGCGCGCCATGTTCGCGATGAATCGCGCCCAGCCGACCGTGTTGAGACCACGGACGTCCTCGGCGTACGCCGAGAGCAGCTCCTTGGCCAGCAGCTGGGTGAGGACGGTGTTGTCGCCCTCGAAGGTGGTGAAGACGTCGATGTCGCCGCGCATGATCGACAGCTGGTTCTCGTCGAGATAGCCGGCGCCACCGCATGCCTCGCGGGCGACGTTGATCGAGTGCGACGCGTGCCAGGTGGTCATGGCCTTGAGGCCGGCGGCGAGGCTCTCGAGCTGACGCTGACGTCCGGCGAAGGAGTCGTCACCCTCGGTGGACTCGGGGTTCGCGGTCTGCACCTCGTGCAGCTCCTCGGTCACCTCGTTCTGCGCGAAGTTCAACGCGTAGGACTTGGCGATCAGCGGCAACAGCTTCCGCTGGTGCGCGAGGTAGTCCATGATCACGATCTCGTCGTCGGAATCGGGGGCCTCGAACTGCTTGCGGGTCAGTGCGTACCGGGTGGCGATCGCGAGTGCCTTGCGACCGGCCGCACCTGCCGTGGCCGCGACGCTGATGCGACCACGGATCAGCGTGCCGAGCATCGTGAAGAAGCGGCGGTTCTCGTTCTCGATCGGCGAGTGGTACGTGCCGTCGGCGTCGACGTCGGCGTACTTGTTGAGCAGGTTCTCGCGCGGGATCCGGACCTGATCGAACCGCAGCCGACCGTTGTCGACACCCGCGAGACCACCCTTGGGGCCGTCGTCACCGATGGTCACGCCGGGAAGGGCGTTGCCCTTGTCGTCGCGCAGCGGCACCACGAAACAGTGGACGCCGCGTCCGGTCGGCTCCTCACCCGGGCCGCCGGTGACGAGCTGGGCGAACACCGATGCGACGGTCGCGTGCTGAGCTGCTCCGCCGATGTAGTCCTTCGTCGCCGACTCGGTGGTCGAGTGCACGACGAACTCGTCGGACTCGGCGTCGTAGGTGGCGACGGTCTCGAGGGCCTGCACGTTCGAGCCGTGTCCGGTCTCGGTCATCGCGAAGCAGCCGAGCAGGTCGAGATTGATGAGGTCGGTGACGTAGCGATCGTGGTGCCGCTTGGTGCCGAGGTTCTCGATGGCACCGCCGAACAGACCCCATTGCACGCCCGCCTTGACCATCAGCGACAGGTCCGCGTATCCGAGCATCTCGATGCTGGTGATCGCGGCACCCACGTCGCCGGTGCCGCCGTGCTCCGGCCGGAAGCCCGACGCGGCGAAGTCCAGCTGCGCCAGCTCTCCGAGCTTGCCGAACGTGGCGTCCCGGGCCGCCTGCATCGACAGGGTCGGGTCCGGCAGCAGGTCGGTGCGGTCCATGTGGGCGCGGGCGTAGTTGCGGACGTCGCGCCACTTGCCGTCCAGCGTGTACTTCAGGTTGTCGACGACCAGCTCCTGGTCCACCGCTTCGCTGTGGTCGGGCGACGTGACATCGGATGAACGATCTTCGGGCTGCGTTGCCTGGGTGACGGTCATGTCTCCGATATTACTGGCGGGTAACCCTGACGGCATCGCGTTGATGATCACAAAAAGCGCGGTATTCGTGACGAGAGTCGCCGGCGGATCACGGAATGGGCACGCCCAGACGCACCGATCACACCGCGGGTTGCTGCTGGGTGATGCAGTGCACCCCGCCGCCGCGGGCGAACAGCGGCCGGGCGTCGACTCCGATGATCGTCCGTCCCGGGTAGGCGTCGGCCAGGATGGCCGCGGCCGCATCGTCACGCGGGTCGTCGAAGCGGCAGGCGATGACGGCGTCGTTGATCACGAGGTGGTTGATGTAGCTGTGGTCGACGAACCCCTCGTTGTCGGTGAGCCCCGCCGGTGCCGGGACGCCGACGATGTCGAAGGCGCGCCCCTGCGCGTCCGTCGCCTCGCTCAGCACCCGCATGATCTCGGCGGAGACCGCGTGGTCGGGATGGGCGGGGTCGGTCTGCTCGTGCACCAGCACCGTGCCCGGTGTGGGGATGGCGGCGACGATGTCGACGTGGCCGCGCGTGCCGAAGGTCTCGTTGTCGCGGGTCAGGCCATAGGGCAGCCAGATCGCCGTCGTGGTCCCGATCGTGCGTTCCAGCTCCGCCTCCACCTGCGCGGCGGTCCAGTCGCTGTTGCGCCCCTGGCCCAGTTGGACGGACTCGGTGAGCAACACCGTGCCGCTGCCGTCGACCTGGATACCGCCGCCCTCGTTGATCATCGGCGAGGTGATCAGCTCGGCGCCGGACAGTTCGGCGATCAGTCGGCCGATGTGTTGGTCTTTGTCCCAGGTGGCCCACTCCGCTGCGCCCCAGCCGTTGAACACCCAGTCCACCGCGCCGAGGCGCCCCGTTTCGTCATCGACGACGAAGGTCGGTCCGATGTCGCGGGCCCAGGCGTCGTCGAGCGGGGCCTCGACGAGGGTGACCTCCGACGACAGATAGCGCCGGGCGTGGTCGATCTCGCCGGGATCGACCAGCACCGTGACGGGTTCGTGGTCGGCGATGGCGTGTGCGACCTCTGCCCAGGTACGACGGGCCTCGTCGCGCTCGGACTCGGTGTCGCCCAACGAGTATCCGGTCACCGGGTAGGCCATCCACACCCGTTCCTGGGGTACGCCCTCGGCGGGCTGGCGCCAACTCATGGGGTCACCGGCGCGGTCAGCGACGTGTAGGTGTCGGGGCGGCGGGTCGCCAGGAAGGGGAACAGGGCCAGCCAGTCCCGTCGCTGGTCGAGGTCGAGATCGGCGACCAGGGTGACCGATTCGTCGCGTGGTGCCGCAACCAGGATGCGGCCGTAGGGATCACAGATGAACGACGAGCCGTAGAAGGTGATCGCGCCCTCGTCGCCGTGGCGGTTGGGGACGATCATGAAGGTGGCGTTGGCGATGGCGTTGCCGACGATGACCTGTTGCCACAGCGGCTGGGTGTCGAAGTCGGGGAAGTCGGGCTCGGAACCGATGGCGGTGGGGTAGACGAGGATCTCCGCGCCGGCGATCGAGTAGCTGCGGGTGACCTCGGCGAACCATTCGTCCCAACACGTCGGGAACCCGAACGCGGCGGGCAGTCCCTCGGGGCGGTGCACCGGGTAGGGATCCTCCGACGGGCCGGCGCGGAAGTAGGTGTCCTCGTAATAGCCGGGGCTGATCGGGATGTGGAGCTTGTGGGTGTGGGCGACGATCTCGCCCCGCGGCGAGACCAGGATCGCGGTGTTGAGGCCGAGTCCGTCCGGCACGGCGCCCTCGGGTGCGGGCGCCCGCTGATAGAGCGAGGCGTGCACGAAGATGTCGTGTTTGCGGGCCATCTCGGCCGCGAAGGTCGCGGTCGGGCCGGTGTGCAGGTCCTCGGCGTCGTCGCCGGGGCGCTCGCCAGCGCGGACGAACGCCGGGTACTGCCGCAGGGTGAGCTCGGGAAGGAAGACCGCTGCGGCGCCGGCCTGTGCGGCGGCCGCGATCCCCTCGGCCAGCTCGGCCCGCAGTGCGTCGGGGTCCGCATGCCACCGGTGCTGCACCAGCGCCACGCGAAGGGGCGGCCGGGTGGGTGCGTCGTAGCGGCTGAGCGCGGCCGGTGGCGGGGGTGCGGTGATCGTACGCATATGAGGATCTCCTCGGAACGGAGTTAAACGAATGAGGTTCGTTTAATGGTAGCCCCGGGGTACGTGAGCTGCAACGCAAACGCACCCCGACTTTTGTCGGGGTGCGTTTGCGGCCACAGCAGAGTGAACCGGTGGCGGCCTACTTCTGGAAGCCGATGTCCTGGACTCGACCGATGTAGAACAGACCGGCTCCGTAGTTGGCGAGCTTCTCCTTGGTGGCGATGATCGTCGGGCCGTTGTCGAGCGGGAGGTTCGAGTACTGGCCCAGCAGGGTCCGCTCGAGTGCGTTGCCCGCCGTGATCTGTGCGGCCGGATCGGCGATCTGACCCACCGCGCGGATCTGTGTGTCCAACTCGGCGGTTCCGGCGCCGGCCTGGTTCAGCTGCGAACCCGAGCACCAGAACTGGCAGAAGTACGCGTATCCGAAGGGGTCACTCGAGTACGTCCCCGACAGGAAGAAATCGAACTTCTTGTTCGTCACGATGTCGGAGAACTCACTCGATGACTTCTGCTGGATCTGTAGGTCGACCCCGACCGACTTCTCCATTGCCTGGATGGCGCGCGCCAGGTTGAGGATCGTCGGGTCGTCGCCGGTCACCGGGAAGGTGAGTGAGAGCTTCTGACCGTCCTTCGTCCTGATCCCGTCTGACCCCGGTGCCCATCCGGCGGCGTCGAGTTCGCTCTTCGCGGTGTTCGAGTCGAAGTCGATGACGCCCTTGAGGTTGTCGGCGTATCCCTTCTGGAAGGGATAGAGCGTGAACGATCCGGGTTCGGTCTCGCTGTACCCGAGCCCCTGGAACAGGACATCGGCCACGACCTTCCGGTCGATGGACTTGAGAATCGCGCTGCGTACCTTCACGTCCCGCAGCGGCGGGGAGGCCAGGTTCAACGTCACCAGGTCCTGTGACGGTGTCGCCGACTTTCGGATCGATATTCCGCCCATGCCCTGGACCTGAGCGAGTCGGTCCTTGGTGGCCACCGATACGGCGTCGATCTGATTGTTCTTGAATGCGTTGATCGATGCCTGGCTGTCCATCTGGAGGAACACCCGTTGATCGAGCTTGCCGGGGTCACCCCACCACTTCGGGTTCTTCTCGAAGATGACCGTTCCGGCAGTCCGGTCGAAGGACTTCAGCTGGTACGGGCCGGCGCCCAGTTCGGAGTGCGGGGTGTTGATGTAGGCGGTGTTGTAGAACGTCGGATCAAGGGCCTTGGGGTGTAACAGGACGTTGAAGAGGCCGTCCGGCCATGCGTATGGACCGCGGAACGTGACCACGGCTTGTTTCGAGCTTGTGCCCTGCGCAACCGAGCCGATCTGCGAGTAGCCGTCGGTGCTCGATGCCGAATACGCGGAGTTGGTGCCGTTGTTGGCCTTCCAGGTCGCCTCGAACGCCGTCCAGTCGATCGGCGTCCCGTCGTTGAAGGTTGCTTTCGGATTGATCGTGTAGGTGATCACCGTGTTCCCGCCGACCACTTCTTTCTTGTAGTCGGTGAGGTAATCCGGGTCGGCTGAAGCGGTGCCGTCGGCGGCGAAGGTGAACAACGACGGGTTGTACCAGCGCCACAGGTTCAGCGTGTAGAGGGTGCCGTCGGCCTGAAAGGTGTTCCACTGCGGCGACACCTCGGGCAGCGCCGTTGTCAACGTGCCGGTGTCAGCGATGTTCTGCCGGGGCTGCTCGTTGATCTGAGCCGCGGACTTCGACAGGGAGTCGTTGGTGTCCGACGACGTCGAGTCGGTCGACCCGCCGCAACCGGAGAGCACGAGTGTCACGGCCAGCGACGCCGCGCCGGCGGCCCACAGATGACGTTTCATTGACGGTCCTTTCACAGGGATGGAGCCTGGCTGACGGGTACGGATCGATCGGCGAAATGGCACGCGTGCTGGTGGGCGGATCCGGCGGTGACGGGTTGCAGGACGGGCACCTCGCCGATGCACCTCTGCTGGTCGTCGTCGGGCAGGGTCGGCCGCAGGGGACAGCGGTTGTGGAACGCACATCCACCAGGACGCGCACTGGGGCTGGGCAGTTCACCGGTCAGCACGACGCGCTCGCGTGATCGCTCCAGCACGGGGTCGGGAACGGGGATGGCTGACAACAACGCCTTCGTGTACGGGTGGGCGGGGTGATCGAAGACGTCTGCGGTGGTGCCTATCTCGACAAATCGGCCCAGGTACATGACCGCTACCCGGTCGGACAGATGCCGTACGACCGAGAGGTCGTGGGCGACGAACAGGTACGCCACACCGACCTCCCGCTTGAGTCGGTCGAGCAGGTTGATGACCGAGGCCTGGATCGAGACGTCGAGGGCCGAGACCGGCTCGTCGAGCACGATGAGCGTCGGGTTGACCGCGAGAGCGCGCGCGATCCCGATGCGCTGGCGTTGTCCGCCGGAGAACGCAGCGGGAAACCGTGCCGCGTGCGCTGGGTCGAGTCCCACCAGGCGCATCAGTTCGGTGACACGTCCGTCGATGTCCCGGGTCGAGTCACGGTAGGCCCGAAGTGGCTCGGCGATGATGTCGTGCACGGTCATCCGCGGGTTCAACGACCCCATCGGATCCTGGAACACGATCTGCACGGCTTTCCGCGCCGAGCGCAGCGCGCGTCCCTTCAGGGTGGAGAAGTCGGCACCTGCGATCTCGACCTTCCCGGTGGTCCCGGGTTCGGCGCGCAGGATCTCCAGCAACGTGGTCGTCTTGCCCGATCCCGACTCGCCGACGATGGCCATGGTCTCGCCTTCGCGGACATCGAAGTCCAGGCCGTCGACGGCGTAGACCGACCCGACCCGACGACGCAGGAGGCCGGTCAGGATCGGGAACTCCTTGGTCAGGCCGCGCACACGTAGGACGACCTCGCGGTCGAGTTCAGCAGGTGCGACCGCGATCTCGGCGTCGATCTCCGGCGGGGTGAAGATCGGCCCACCGTCGACGATCCCCACGCCGGTGATCTCCCCGGATCGGTGACATGCTGACAGGTGGTCGGCATCGATCGTGGTGAGTGCGGGTTCCGAGGCGGTGCACTCCGCGATCGCGGCGGGGCACCGAGGGGCGAACGGGCATGCGTCGTCGACATCGATGAGCACCGGTGGCTGACCGGGAATCGGCACCAGGGGGCCACCGTGCTCACGATCGATGCGGGGGATGGAGGCGAGAAGCCCGACCGTGTAGGGCATCCGGGGCGTGGCGTAGAGGTCCTCGGAGCCGGCGCGCTCCACGATGCGGCCCGCGTACATCACCGCCACGTCGTCCGCGGTGCCGGCCACGAGACCCAGATCGTGGGTGATGAGCAACAGCGCAGCACCGGTTTCGCGCCGGATGGTCGCCAGGAGATCCATCACCTGGGCCTGGATGGTCACGTCGAGCGCGGTCGTCGGCTCATCGGCGATGATGAGCGCCGGATCATTGGCGATGGCGATGGCGATCACCACCCGCTGACGCATCCCACCCGAGAGTTCATGTGGGAAGGCACGCATACGCCGTGCCGGATCAGGGATGCCCACCAATTCGAGTAGTTCGGTGGCCCGTTTCTGTGCGCTCGCCCGCGGCGTCGGGGTATGCGCCCGGAGCGCCTCGACGATCTGATCGCCGACGGTGTAGACCGGCGTCAAGGCGGTGAGCGGATCCTGGAAGATCATCGACATCTCGCTGCCCCGTATCTCGGACATGCGGCGATCGTCGAGGCCGATGAGCTCGGAGTCCTGAAACCTGATCGACCCCGAGACGTCGGCTGAGTCGGGCAGCAGTCCCATGATCGACAACGACGTCACCGATTTGCCGGACCCGGATTCACCGACGATGGCGGTGCACCGGCCCGGCTCGATCGTGAGGTCGACTCCGCGGACGGCGTCGAGAATCCCGGACTCGGTGGGGAACGACACGCGTAGGTCGGTGATCTGCAGGATCGGGCCGGGCGCGGTCATGACGGCGAATCCTTCGTGACGCCGGTGTTTCTGGCTCGTCGGGCCCGTCGAACGCGTCCGCCTGAGGCCGATCCGGGGTCGAACGCGTCGCGGAGGCCGTCGCCGATCAGGGACAGCGACATCGTCAGCAGGGTGAGTACGGCGGCCGGGTACCAGAACAGCCATGGCGACGAGGTGATGGTCGACTGTCCGTCCGATATCAGCGAACCCAGGGTCACGTCCGGGATCTTCACGCCGAACCCCAGGAAGGACAAGCTCGTCTCGGTGAGCACCACCGTGACGACACCGAGGACGGTGGAGACGATGATGAGCGAGGACATATTCGGGATGATGTGGCGAAGCGAGATCCGAAAAGCGCCCAGCCCGAGAAACTTTCCGGCTCGAACGTAGTCCATCTCGCTCACCGACTGTGCGAGTGACCAGGTGACACGTGCCTGGAACGGCCAGCCGAACACGATGAGCACCACGATCAATGCCTTCCAGTCACCGCCGTATCGGTTCGCGACGAGCGCGACTATCAACAGCGACGGGACCACCAGCAGGAAGTGGATCGACTGCAGCGTGATGCGTTCCACCCATCCGCCGACGTACGCGGCCACCGTTCCGATGATGGTGGCGATGATCGTGGTGCCCAGGGCCACCGAGAACGCGATCACCAACGACCGTTGCAGTCCGTGGACCAGTGACGCATAGAGATCGACGCCCGCATCGTTCGTACCGAGTAGGTGTGGTCCCCCGGGGGCGACACCCAACGCGGCGAAGTCGGTCGCCCGATAGTCGTAGGACGTGAACAGCGACCCGAGCGCGGCGAACGCGATGAGGAGAAGCAGTATCGCGAGTCCGACCAGCGCAGTGCGGTTACGGATGAACCGGCGGGTCATCACGGCACCACGGCCGGAACTCCGTGACGCCCCACCGCCCGGGTGTTCGTTCGCGAGGGTGGTCGTCTCCGGGCCCGCGGGGTTGGCGACCGGAATGGCGTTGGTCAGCTTGCCGCTGGTAGTGGGCGAGGTGTTGTCGGGAAGTGTCATCAGCTCAGCCGGATCCTGGGATCGAGGTACACGAGGAGGAAGTCGGACAGGATCGCACCGACCGCGGTCAGGGCAGCGCCGAAGGCCGCCGTGGCGACGACGCCGTAGACGTCGTTCTTGGTGATCGTGTCGACGAAGTACTTGCCCATGCCGTTCCAGGCGAAGATCGACTCGGTGAGTACGGCGCCCGTGAATGCGGCGGGGACGGCGAAGGCCACGCTGGTTGCAACCGGGATGAGTGAGGTGCGCAGCGCGTGACGACGAACGGCGACGCCGCGTCGGAGTCCCTTGGCCCGGGCCAGTCGTACGTAATCGCTGTTGAGCGTGTCGAGCAGCAGACTTCGCTGCAGTATCTGCGTCCCCGCGTACCCGGTGATGATCAGGACAAGGGACGGCAGGATCAGGTGCTGCAGTTTGTCCACTGCGACGGGCCAGAATCCCGATATCCCGACACTCGAGGAGCCCGTGACGAAGAAGATTGTCGACCCGGCCGCCTCGTTGATCGAGATCGCCAGGATGACCAGGGCCAGTGCGACGACCGGTACCGGCACCACCAGTGCGAACGAGGATGTCACCTGGAGGAGCCGGTCGGACAGCCGGTATTGGCGAACCGCGGCGTAGACGCCGAGGCCGACCCCGATGATGGTCATCAGCAACGTCGCCCCGATGACCAACTGGAAGCTGGTCCAGGCGCGAAAACCTATCTGGCCGTTGACTGAATCGCCCACCGGCGACTGGCCCCAGTCCCAGTGCAACACGATCCCGGAGATCCAGTGGTACCAGCGATCGAAGATCGACACCTTGTCGTTGAGGTTGTACCGATCGAGCGTGGAGTCGACGACGTTCTCGGGCAGGGGTGGTCGACGGGACAGATAGTTGGCGCGCGGTTCGAGCAGCGCGCTCGCGAGGAAGAAGACGAGGTTGGTGGCCACGACGATGAGGGCGAGCCACCCGAGCGTCTTTCGCAACAAATAGGCGATCACGCTCGCCGAGGTCCCCTGATCACGTCGTACCCTCCGATGCCTTTCGCGTACTACGGCTAACTATGCACCGTCAGTTGTTTCCGGTTCGTTTCCACGCCGGAAACCCCAGAGGGAATTATCGATCATTTACCCGCAGCCTGCGGGCGGTTGGAGCGAAGCTCTCCGAATCACAGTGATCCGTACAAAGTTACAGCGGTCCGCTGGCGGCGACGGGGCCGACGGCAGGCAGCAGCCAAGGGGGCCTGTCATCACCTGTACGGGCAGCCACTCCCGGCCACCACTGATTCGCGGTTGCATGGGTGGCGACCCGGTCACCGCCCGAGGGGGCACGCCGGCCGAACGCCCGACCACGACAGGAGGTCAGCAATGACAAACACGACACCCGCACAGCAGTTGATCGGCAATTTCTCGCCCAAGATGGTGGAGCTCACCGACGGTGTCGTATTCGGCGACATCTGGGAACGACCGGAGCTGAGCAAGCGCGACCGTAGTCTGGTGACAGTGGCCGTGCTCATCGCCGGTGGGCACACCGAGCAGCTGCCCGGCCACATCCAGCGGGCGCTGGACAACGGGGTCTCGCGCGAAGAAATCGTCGAGACCATCACGCACCTCGCGTTCTACGCGGGATGGCCGCGCGCGATGTCCGCCATCGCGGTGGCGAAAGACGTTCTAGGAGAACACGCATGAAGGCAACGCTGATCTACGGCAAGGGCGACATCCGGATCGAGGACGTACCCGACCCGGTGCTCAAGGATCCGACCGACGCGGTTGTCCGGGTCGTCCGCTCCTGCATCTGCGGCAGCGACCTGTGGCCGTATGGCTCGAAGAAGCCGTCCGACAAGGGCGCTCGGATCGGACACGAGTTCCTCGGCATCATCGAGGACGTGGGCTCCGAGGTGAGCGGCCTCAAGCGTGGTGACCTCGTCGTCGCCCCGTTCGTCTGGGCCGACAACACCTGCGACTTCTGCGCCGAGGGTCTGCAGACGTCCTGCCGCCACGGTGGCGGCTGGGGCATGGGCGGTGTCGACGGCGGCCAGGGCGAGGCGGTCCGTGTGCCGCAGGCCCAGGGCACGCTGGTGAAGCTGCCCGTCGCCGAGGACTCCGCACTCCTGCCGTCGCTGCTCACGCTGTCGGACGTGTTCTCCACCGGTCACCACTGCGCGGTCACCGCCGGCGTGACCGAGGGCAGCACGGTCACCGTGATCGGCGACGGTGCGGTGGGTCTGTCCGCCGTCCTCGCCGCCAAGCGTCTCGGCGCCGAGCAGGTCATCCTGATGGGCCGGCACACCGCGCGCACCGATCTCGGCCGTGAGTTCGGGGCCACCGACGTCGTCGCCGAGCGCGGCGACGAGGGCATCGAGAAGGTCCGCGAGCTCACCGGCGGCGACGGCACCCACAAGGTGCTCGAGTGCGTCGGTCACGAGGCCGCGATGGACATGGCGCTCGGCGCGGTCCGCTCCGGCGGCACCGTGAGCCGCGTCGGCGTCCCGCAGTACGACAAGGTGACCGCGGGCAGCCAGTTCTTCATGAACAACATCACGCTCACCGGCGGTGTGGCACCTGCTCGTGCGTACATCGAGGAACTGATGCCCGACGTGCTCGACGGAAAGGTCGAGCCAGGCAAGGTCTTCGACGTGACCATGAGCCTCGACGAGGTCCCGACCGGCTATCAGCAGATGGCCGATCGGGAGGCCCTCAAGGTGCTCGTCGCCCCCTGAGTCGACGACGAGGTCAGCCGGCGATCTTCTTCACCCAGGTGATGAAGTCGGCGGCGTCCTCGTTGGCGCCGTGTCCGGCGTCCCAGTACATGCGGTGATCCACTGTCTCCCCGCGCGCCGACACCGCCGCGGCGAGGTTGGCCGACACCGTGAGCGCGGTGTCACTGTCCTTGGTGCCCAGACGGATCCACCAGTGTTCGGCCCGCTCGGTGTCGCCGCGGCCCAAGTGGTACATCGGATTCATCAGGTTCAGTGCATCGGGGATGTCCTTGTCGAGCCGGCGCGTCGTCAGCCCGGTGGTGTCCTTGGACATGCTGTAGTCGGTGAAGTGTCGGGCCTTCGTCGTCCCGAGGCCGAACTCGTTGTTCTCGCCGGCCGAGAGGTCGAACGCGTCGAACGCGGGCGTCGACTTCTTGCGCACCCCGACATGGGTGAGGTAGTCCGCCCACGAGAAGGTCGCCTTCTGGTCGGTGTAGGTGATGAACGGGTTCGCGGCCAGGTACTTCGCACGATCTGTGGCCGACAGTGCGGCCAGATACCTGCTCGCCGACGGCTGTAGGTAGGTCTCCAGCAGATATCGGTTGTAGTTGTCCGCGGTGATCTGACCGAAGTCGTTGCTCCCGTTGAGCTTCAGTCCGGCCTGATAGGTCGCGAACTGTTGCCTGAGCTGGGCCGAGACGGTCTGGTCCACCGGTGCGCCGGTGGACGACGGGTTCGTGCCCCAGTTCCACTCGTACGCGCCGTCGGCGTGCTCGAGATCGGTGATCGGACACCAGTCCCCGCTGGCGAACACCGCATCGCTGGCCTTCGCCGCGCCGACCGCCGTCAGGTAGGGGTCGTAGGCAGCGCTGTCGCCCGAGGCACCCAGCAGCGCGGAGAGCGCGCCGCCTGCGCTGGTCCCGGTCGACACGATGCGGTCGGTGTTGCCGGGGACCCTGCCCTTGTTCGAACGCAGGTATCGGACCGCGGCCTTCAGGTCGACTATCGCGGCGGGTGCGACACCGTAGTAGGTGCCCTTCGCGTCGGTGAGGCTCCGACCACGACAGCCCGGATCGACCGCCACATATCCGGCCGCCACAGCGAGTTTCGCCAGGCTGACCATCCCTCCGCCCGCGTTGAGCATCGCATTGCCACCGGATCGGACCTCGCCGCCCGCGGCTTGCGGCGGCGCCCCGCCACCGGCCGGTGCGCCGCCCATACCGCCCATCTGCATCGAGGCCTCGCCCACCCCGGTCGCGGTGGCGACCGACGCGGGCATGTAGCCGCCGACGGAGTTCGCGAACACGATCGGGGCGTCGGTCGCGTCCACCGCGGTGCCGTCGATGCTGGTCGGCACGCTGATGGTGAGGCTCTGGTGCTCGGTGTCGGACGGGTTCGTGACGTAGGTGATGGGACCGAAGAACTTGTAGACGACCTTCTTGTCGCCGGCGTCGGTGGTGATGGTGGTGGTCTTCTCGGTGAACGTCGTCGGGTCGAACACCAGTCCCGTGGTCGGTGTCGCCGACGACGACGAGGAGCTCGAACTCGTCGAGCCGGACGACGAGGAGCATCCCGCCACCGCCACGGCACCTGCGAGCGCGCCCATTCCGTACAACATCGTCCTGCGACTGACCTCGACGGTCGCCATGGTGTTCCCTACTCTCGTCGCGCGGTGTCCAACCTGTGGTGCTGACGCTAGGAGACAAAGCTGGGAGGTCGCTGACAGCCGGCTGGGCAGATGGTCCGAACCACCTGGAGGCCTCTGGCAGGGCCGCGACACTAGGCTGGCCGCATGCCCCGTCCAAGTCGTCCACTGCTGTCGGTGGAGCTGATCGTCGACGCCGCGCTGCGGGCTGTCGACACTGCGGGCGACTTCACGATGCCGGGTATCGCAGCGGCGTTGAACGTGCGTCCGTCGTCGCTGTACAACCACGTCGGTGGGCGCAGCGAGATCGTGGAACTCCTTCGTGAGCGGGCGATGTCGGCGGTTCGGGTCGCCGCGTCGCAGGCAGCCGACGAGACCGACTGGACGACGACGTTGGCTGCGATCGCCCGGTCGTACCGCGATGCCTACGCTGCGCATCCGCGACTGATCCCGCTGTTGACCGCGCACACGGTCCGCTCCCACGCCGCGGTCGCCATGTACGAATCGTTGGCCCGGACCTTCCGACGCGGCGGCATGTCGGCGCAGCAGACGCTCGACGCCATCACGACCCTGGATGCCTACGTGCTGGGATCTGCACTGGATCTCGCTGCGCCGGAGGAGGTCTGGTCGGCCGACGCGACCACCGACCCCGATTTCGCGGAGGTGCTCGCGCACGCGAACACGCCGGACCGCGCCGACCGGGCGTTCGACGCCGGCCTCGGGGCCCTCATCGCGGGGTGGTCGGCGTCCGTCGCTCCTCGCTGAGCCGTCGGGTGCGGGCTCGGGCGTCCTCCGGCGAGTTGTAGGCATACGGATCGTTCGGCACCACCACCGCGGCGACGTTGAGGACCCGCAGCATCTTGGCGGCCGACGACCCGACGAAGGCGCGGCGTGGCACCGCGAGTCGGCTCGAACCCAGCACCACCACATCGCCCGGGCCCCACTCGAGTCGCGCGGCTGCGTCGGTGATCGAATCACCCTCGACGAGAACCGAAGTGACCGGGAAATCGACGGGCAGGCATCCCTGGGCGAGCAGTGTCGCGTCGGCCAGTCGCTGATACATCGCGTCGCGGTGCTCGGCACGCGGAGCGGTACCGTCCTGCACGTCGGCCGGCGGGACGAGCAGCGTCATCACACGCAACGGGGTGTCGGCGACCTGGGCACACAGCGCGGCGATCCGAACGAGGTCGTCCTGCGACCGCGGGCCCAGCGCGCACGTGATGGCGCCGAGCCGCGCCACGCCGCGATGTGCGCTGGCCCGTGCGGCCAGGATGATCGGGAACGGCGATGCGTGCAGGAGTGCGGATGCGGCACCGCCGGACGCCGGTTCCCCGCCGATCACGACGGCGCTGGCCTCCAGGTGCTGGGCCATGGTCGCCAAACCGCGGGCCGGTGAATCGTCGTGGCAGAGATGGATCTCGGCGACGATGTCGTCGCCGAGCCGGTCTCGGAGCGCACGCAGCGTGGTCATCGCGGCCTCGTCACGCGCGGTGTAGGTCGCCTCGACCGCCGAGTCGTGACCGAAGGTGGGAACGGGTGTGACCACCGTGCACAGGTCGAGGTGGAAGCCGGCGCTGCGCGCGCACCGCTCGGCCAGCGCGAGCGCGTCGTCCCCCGTTGCACCGTCCGCGACGCCGACGATCAGACGCATGGTCGAGACCTCCTGCGGTCGACGGCGGGACGGGAGGTCAGTGGCAGCTGTGACCCTGGTCGTCGCCGGGGGTGTGACACGCCGCCGAGGCCTCGACATCGAGGGCCGGGTTGCGATCGAAGAACCCGAAGGGCTTGAGCCAGAACGACACCGTGTCGGCGGGCATGACCGGCCAGTCCTCCGGACGGGTGATGTGATGGACGCCGAAGACGTACCAGAGCACGACGTCGGTGTTGTCGATGGAGCGATCGGCCTTGGTCCACTCGCCGAGGCCGGTGTCGACCGACGACTGGTTGACGAACTCGCCGGCCGGCCACCGCTCCTCGGCATTGTTCGGCGTGACCCAAAGGGTGTGGCCGATGACGGTCGCGCGCTGGAAGATCGGTGACTCCGGCGCGAACATCGGTGGGATCGCGTCGCCGGGTACCAACTTGTAGGACGGGTGGGTGCCGAGACCGTTGACCGTGTTGGTGTTGACCACCTTCCACGCCCGCTGCGACGCCCAGTTCATGTCCTGGCGGCCCTCCGACTCGGTGCGCAGAGGGGTGTTGCGCTGGACCAGTGACAGCCCGTAGGGATTGTCCGGACCGATGGGCTCGGCCTCGGTCTCGCTCATGACCACGGTGTTGTCGGTGCCGTCGACGTCGAGATCGAGGCGGGCGACCAGGAAGTGTTGGTGGAACGGCGCGTACGTGCGTTCGTCGACGAGGGTGCCGTGCGGGTGGTCGGCTCCCGGGGCGATCGGCGTGGTCACCATGATGCCGGTGGCACGCACCTCGCACTGGATGTTGCCGTCCTGATAGAAGCGCCAGTAGACGAGGTACTCGTAGTTCGCGACGGTGACGTGGAACGAGACCGTCAGCCGCCGCATCCGTCGGACCTCGGCGCCGGCATCGTGATCGACGTGCTTCCACAACACCGCGTCGTCTTCCTCGTGGATGCAGATCGCGTTGGTGATCGTGTACGGCTCGCCGGCGCTGTTGTGCAGTGTCGCATCGAGATACCGGATCTCGCCGAGACAGTCACAGCCGAGTTCGAGCGACGTGGTCATGAAGCCGAGTCCCCACTCGCCGATGTCGAAGGCGGTGCGCCGGTAGTGGTCGCCGCAGTGGTCGCGGTAGGGGACCATCATCTCCGCGAACGACATCCGGTGGGCGACCGGACGGACGCGATCGCCGTCGCGGTAACCGACGGTGTGCAGGGTCATGCCCTCGCGGTGGTTGAAACCCACTCGCAGGGACCAGTTCTGCCACTCCAGGCGGTTGCCGTCGAGCGTGAACGAGGGGCCCTCGGGCTGGGTGATCTCCAACGGCTTGAGCGGCTCGCGCCGTGACGAGTTCCGGATGCGTTCGGGGATCAGCGACGGGACGTATTCGCCCATCACCTCGGGTGGGTCGATGGCGCCGTCGGCGGAGTCGAAGCTGTCCTCGATGCGCAGGAGCTCCATGGCGTTGACGTCGATGACGCAGTGCAGACCGCTCACCGGATGCGCGTACGGGTTCGCGCCGGGCTCCGACCGCAGCCAGGTGTCCGACCAGCCGAGTCGACGGTCGCGGTACTCGTCCGGCATCACCGCGGCGCCGTAGGTCCAGGTGTCCATGAACACCAGGTCCAGGTCGGTGATGCCACGACGGGCCAGGGCGGCGACGACGTCGGGGTGCGCCCGCAGGACGCGGTCGCACTCCTCGAACTCGTCGACGGTGAAGTTGGCCTGTACGCCCGGGATGTGGTCGAACGATTCCACGGCGGAGTCGGTCAGCGACACCACCGCCTTGTAGGTCGCGTTGCGGGCGCTGTCCAGGCAGGTCACCAGGGCGCGGCGTGCGGGTACCTCACCGGTGGAATCGAATGCGGCGAGTTCTGCCTTGCTCGGCTCGGCCATCTCGATCGAGCAGAAGCGCCAGCCGGCCCCGACACCGTGTGTCTCGCCGAGAAGGCCTGCAACTGTGGTGAATTCGTCGGAGCCCAGCGGATCGAGCGGGTGGCGTGCGGTCTGCGACATGGACTCACTTCTCTCGGGGAGGAAAACACGCCTGCGCGGCCGGGTTACGACCGCGCAGGCGGGGTATGCGGGGTGTCACTCGTCGGAACTCATCACGTGCTTGAGGCGGGTGTAGTCCTCCACGCCGTAAGAGGAGAGGTCCTTGCCGTAACCGGAGTTCTTGAAGCCGCCGTGCGGCATCTCGGCCACCAGCGGGATGTGGCAGTTGATCCACACACAACCGAAATCCAGTGCGGCCGAGAGACGGTTGGCCGTGCCGTGGTCGGTGGTCCAGACGCTCGAGGCGAGTCCGTAGTTCACGTCGTTGGCCATCGAGATGGCCTGCGCCTCGTCGTCGAAGGACTGCACGGTGACCACGGGCCCGAAGGTCTCCTCCTGCACCAGCTTGTCGTCCTGTGCGACACCGGTGATGACGGTCGGCTCGACGAAGAACCCCTTGTCGCCCTTGCGCTTGCCGCCGGCTGCGACGGTCGCGTGCGGGGGAATGGAGTCGAGGATCGACGTGACCTTCGAGAAGTGGTTGATGTTGTTGAGCGGCGGGACCTCGACCGAGGCGGTGTAGCCGACCAGCTTCTCGACGAACGCGTCGTGGATCGAGCTGTGCACGAGGATCCGGGTGACCGCGGTGCAGTCCTGGCCGGCGTTGAAGAACGCGGCGTCGGCGATCGGCTCGACCGCCTTGTCCAGGTCGGCGTCGGCGAAGACCACGGCGGGTGCCTTGCCGCCGAGTTCGAGGTGGGCGCGCTTGAGCTGCTGGGCGGCCGCGACGGCGACCGCGATTCCTGCGCGTACCGATCCGGTGATGGCGACCATGGCCGGTGTCGGGTGGCTGACCACCGCGGCCCCGGTCTCGCCGTTGCCCAGGACCACGTTGAGCACGCCGTCCGGCAGGATGCCCTTGCTGATCTCGGCGAGCACGAGGGTGCTCTCGGGGGTGGTGTCGCTGGGCTTGAGGACGATGGTGTTGCCCGCGGCCAACGCAGGCCCGATCTTCCACAGCGCCATCATCAGCGGGTAGTTCCACGGCGTGACCTGGCCGATGACGCCGACCGGCTCGCGACGGACGTAGGAGGTGAACCCCTCCATGTACTGCCCGGCGGCCTTGCCCTCGAGCAGGCGGGCGGCGCCGGCGAAGAAGCGGATCTGATCCGCGCCGACGGTCACCTCCTCGTCGGCGATCTGCTGTTCGGGCTGACCGGTGTTGCGGGCCTGCGCGGCGACGATGCGGTCCGAGTTCGCCTCGATGGCGTCGGCCAGCTTGAGCAGGGCGGTCTGGCGGGTCTTGGGGGTGGTCTTGCCCCAGGTGGTGAAGGCCTGTGTCGCGGCGGCCATCGCGGCGTCGACGTCGGACGCGGTCGAGATCGGTGAGGACGCCACCACGGACTCGTCGATCGGGTTGACGATGTCGATGGTCTCGGTGGACGCGGACTCGACGAAAGCGCCGTCGATGTAGTTCCGCAGGACGGTGGGGGAGGTCATGGCGCCGCGTGCCTTCCATCGGTGATGTGACGTGCTCAACAGTCTTTCTGCCGGGCCGCGTCGCCGGACCCTGACACTTTGTCCAGAGGGGCGTGCCACACTGTCCGCAATGGAGTGTTCAGGTGTCGTTCGCGCATGTCGGCGGGGTGAGAGCGCTGGGAACCACGGTCGGATGGCTGCTCGACCAGTCGTCGCTGTCGCTGCGGTGCCACGGCGGCGTCGCGGGTCTCGGTCGCGAGATCGACTGTGCGCTGACCTCGGAGTTGGTCGACGCCGCGGAGTGGCTCTCCGGCGGTGAACTGCTGCTCACCACCGGCATGCGGCTGCCACCGGACACGGCGGGTCGGGCGCAGTACCTGCACAGCCTGGCCGAGGTGGGTATCGCCGGGCTCGGGTTCGGGACCGGGCTCGGCTACGACACCGTGCCCACCGACCTCGTGGAGATCGCCGACGCGCTGGGTCTCCCGCTGCTCGAGGTGCCTCGGCCGATCCCGTTCTCGGCCATCGCGCGGATGCTCCTCGACCGGCTGGCCGAGGAGCGCTACGCCCAGTTCACCCGCGCCACCCGGAGCCAGCCCGCCATGACACGGGCCATCATCTCCGGCGGTGTGCCCGGGTTGGTCGCGGAACTGTCCGCGGCACTCGATCGATCCGTCGCGTTCATCGACAGCGACGGGCAGGTCGTGTCGACGACGTCGCGCGGTTCCGCGGCCGCAGGGGCGGACCGGGACAGGGCCGCATTGAGCCACGTTCGTGCGTTGATCGCGCGCGGTCCGATGTCGACGACGGGGGTGACGATCACTGCGGAACACACCATCACCGTGCAGCGCATCAACGCCGGTGCCGGGGTCGTCGGGTACCTCGCGGTCATCGGTGTCGATCCGCTCGGTGACGTGCACAGGGTGCTCGTCGGGCACGCCGCGTCGTTGGTGACGCTGCAGCACGCCGAGGCGGGCAACGTGGCCACCGACCGCGCGGCGTTGCAGTCGGAGATCTTCGACCTCGCGCTGCGCGGGACCACGCCACCGTCTGCTACCGAACTGCTCGCACGCGCCGCCGACGCCGCGGGGCTCGTCCGGGTCGCGGTGTACGAGTTCCGTTCCGCCGCGGTCGCTTCGGCGGCGTTGCAGACCGTCGGGGTCGAGCTCTCCGCACGCTGGCGGCCGGTCTTCACCCTGCAGCGCGACCGTGAGGTGGTGGTGCTCCTGCGCGGGGACGACGACGTTGCCGTGGTCCGCGCGCTCGCCGGCGGGACTCGGATGCGGGCCGGGCTGGGGCCGGTCACCGACCTCGCCGGGCTGGTCTCGTCGGCCGGTCAGGCCCGCCAGGCGGCGCGCAGTGCGTCCGATGGCGAGGTGGTCGACCTCGAGACCACCGGCTCGGTGCTCGCGATCGACGCCGTCCAGGACGGTCTGCGCGGTTTGCACGACGTCCGTCTGGGGCCGCTGATCGCGGTCCGTGAGAGCGGGGGAGCGGACCTGGTGGCCACCCTGCGCGGCTACCTCGAGGCCAACGGGCACTGGGAGACGGCGGCGGCGACTGTCGGTGTGCATCGACACACGTTGCGTCACCGCATCTCTCGTATCGAAGGGTTGCTCGGCGTTGATCTCGGCGACGCCCGCACCCGCGCGGAGCTGTTGCTGATCCTGCTCAGCGGGGATCGCCCGCCCGCGTGATCCCTGCCGGGCGGTGTCGAGAATCAGGCTGATCGCAACCGTGGCCACCGGCCGCGACCGACTCCTAGCCTGAGCCGGTGGACGGCAGGGGCAACGGGTGACGACGGACGCCGCGTCGGCGCGACCCACTGCCGAGGACCTCGCGATCCACCCGCTCGACGACCCGGTGCGGTCGTCTCTACGTGGGGCACACGCCCCGTTCGCCGAATGGTCCGGACGTATTGCCCGCTATCACCACGAGGTCGCTGCCTTCGTCGGTCACCCACCCGTGATGAGTGATCAGGACTGGGTCGATCTCGCCGCGATCGTCGGTCCGTCGACGCCGGTGGCGCTGCGGGGTGCGTACGTGCCGCCCGCCGGCTGGGAGGTGCTCGGGGAGTTCGGCTCGGTGCAGCTCGACGGGTCCGGTCTGGCGGTCGCGCCCGAGCCCGCGGCCATCGTGTTGGGCCCCGAGGACGTCCCCGCGATGCTCGACCTGGTGGCGCGGACCGAGCCCGGACCGTTCCGGATCCGAACCGTCGAGATGGGGACCTACCTCGGGTTCCGGCACGACGGTGAACTGGTCGCTCTGGCCGGTGAGCGCATGCATCCGCTCGGATGGACCGAGATCAGCGCGGTCTGCACTGACCCGCGGTTCCGCAGGCGCGGTCTGAGCACCCGTCTCGTCCGGGCTGTCGGACACGGGATCCGGGCGCGCGGTGAGGTGCCGTTCCTGCACGCGCGCGCCGACAATCTCACGGCGATCCGGCTCTACGAGTCACTGGGATTCACCCTGCGCAAGCGGTCGGTGCTCACCTCGGTCCGAACACCGGCCACCGACCCGTCGCGTCGATGACGTCGTTCGACACCGCGGCCGTTGCCGGCGTGTACGAATCGGTCGCCGATGCGATCGGTAACACCCCGCTCGTCCGGCTGCGCGGGGTCACCGAGGGCATCGAGGCCGCGGTGTACGTAAAACTCGAGTTCCTCAACCCCGGTGGCAGCGTCAAGGATCGCGCGGCGGTGTCGATGATCGACGCCGCCGAACGTGACGGGTCGTTGCGGCCGGGCGGGACGGTGGTCGAGGGCACCTCCGGCAACACCGGCATCGGGTTGACGATGGTCGCCGCCGCACGCGGATATCGCAGCATCGTGGTGGTGCCGGACAAGACGAGCGTCGAGAAGATCGCAACCCTCCGGGCGCACGGGGCCGACGTCCGCTCATCCGACCTCGACGGGGTGTCGGACGACGAACCGACTACATCGGTTGTGACCGAACCACTTCCGCTCGCCGGGGTGGGCGAGGGTCCTGACGTGGTGGCCGGCCGCATCGAAGCCGGTGAACCGTCGGTGGTCATCGTCCGTGGCGGGCGCGTGGTCGAGGTCCGTGACGCGTCCCGGTTCTGACTCATCTGGCTAGCGCGCCGTAACCGTTAGAGGGTGCATCGCGACCTGTGGACAACTACTGTCGCGTCGGGTCTGACGTCGGTGCACGCGTGTACGATGCTTCGGCTGACGGTGACGAGGTACGAAATACATTCATGTTCAACAACATTCACTGAAATTAATGGTTGCACCTCGTTCGAACATGTGTACGATGGAAGCATGAGTGGGGGAACACTTACCGACATCGCCAACGCAGTTGTCGATGAATACGGTTGCAAGCAAACAGTTGTCGCTGATGTCGACGAGCTGATCGTGGACGCGATCCGAGGTGCTGTTGCGTTGCGGGCGGTGGCCGATGACGTGTTGGCGCGGTTGACGGCACAGGCCGAGCGTGTGGGGACGGCGAAGCGGGCGGGGATGTCGCTACGGGAGTTGTTGTGTGCGAATGGGCTGGCTCCCGCTGTCGCGTCCAGGTTGATCCGGCTCGGGCGGGCACTGCAGGTGTTACCGCGGTTGGCGCGCCACAGTCGCAACGGGTCGGTGTCGGCTGAGCACCTCGATGCGGTCGCCCGGGGTGTCGAGCATGTTGTGCGTCGCACCGGGGAGTCCGTGGATTCCGAGGCCATCACCGCGCTCGAGGGCAGTCTGGTCGGCCACGCGGTCGCCGGCACTGCGCCCGCGGAGATCGTGGAACGGGCACGCGCAGTCGCGATCGACATGACCGCGGACAACCCCGAAGGCAGCAACGATCCGGACCGGTTGCCGCCCGCGGAGGACTCGTCCCTCAATGAGTTCGATTGGCGGGCCGGTGATGACGGGCGACTCCGGGGGACCTTCGAGCTCGACGCACTGACCGGCGAACGCCTGATCACCGCACTCGACACCGCATCACGCCCACGACCCGAACCCGACGGCTCCGACGACACACGACCGGCGACACGGCGTCGGGCCGATGCGTTCTCCCAGTTCCTCGAATGCGGCACCCGAGGCCTGTCACCCGACGCAACCCACGCGCCGCCGCGAACCGAGATCCTGCTGACGGTTCCGCTGGAAAGCGATACCGCCACGACGCCGGGTCCGGCGTGGTTGTCGTGGATGGGACCCGTCAGCGACCTCTCCGCCAAGCTCCTGTCCTGCGACGCACGGCTGGCCGGTGTAGGTCTCGACCTCAACGGTGCGCCGGTCTCGATCACCGCACCCGAACGGCTGTTCACCGGGGCCGCCCGCAAAGTCGTGCTGCTACGGGACCGCGGCTGCATCAAATGCGGGGCACCTGCCTCGTGGTGCGATGTCCACCACATCGTCCGTTTCGCCGACGGCGGGCCGACCACCGTCGACAACGGGTGCCTGCTCTGCCGGTCGTGCCACACCGCCGTTCACCACAACGGCTGGGAGATCGTGATGGGCGCCGACCGACACCCCTGGCTCATCCCACCCGCCACCGTCGACCCGCGACGCCGGGCACTACCCGCCTACAACCGACGCACCATGCGACTCGACGACCCCATCGCCGCCTGACCGATTCACGCGGCAACCCAGACCACCCGAATACATGCACCCGCCCCGGCGGGACCGCATCAGCTCTTTGACAACTTCACAGTGTGATCGTCGCCCGAGCGTCCGTAGTGTCGTTCGGACGACTACCGACTGGAGAGACATGGACCTGCAGCTGGACGGCAAGCGTGCGATCGTGACCGGTGGGAGCCGCGGCATCGGTCGCGCGATCGCCCGGGCACTGGCGGCCGAGGGCGCGAGCGTCGTCATCGCCTCCCGCGGTGAAGAAGCCCTCGCCGCGGCGGCGGCGGAGCTGACGACCGACACGGGAGGACGGGTGATCGCCGTTCCCGTCGACACCGGTGACCAGGGATCTGTGGACCGGTTGGTCGAACGGACCGTGGCCGAACTCGGCGGCGTCGACATCCTCGTGAACTCGGCCGCGACGCCGTGGAGCTCGGGCAAGCCCACCGACTTCGACTCGATCACCGACGATGTGGTGCGCGAGGAGATCGAGATCAAGGTGCTCGGCTATCTGCGGACGGCGCGTGCGGTGTCACCGCATCTGATAGCCCAGGGCTGGGGCCGCATCATCAACATCAGTGGTCTCGGTGCGCGGCAGGCGAACTCGATCGCTCAGACGGTGCGCAACGTCAGCGTGTCCGCGTTGACGAAGAACCTGGCGGACGAGTTGGGACCGAAGGGGATCAACGTCACCGTCGTGCACCCCGGCCTCACCCGGACCGAGCGGCTCGACACCAGGCTCGCCGAACGCGCGGCCCGGGAGTCGGTTCCGGTGGCCGACCTCGAACGGGAGCTGGCGACCAACTCGATCCGCCGGGTCGTCGACGCCTCCGAGGTGGCCGATGTCGTCGCGTTCCTCGCCTCCCCGCGGAGCATCGCGATCACCGGCGACGCGATCGCCGCGGGCGGCGGTGTGCCGGGACCGGTCTACTACTGAGGACCGTCGCCGACCGTCTTGCTCGAATCGCGGTGGTTTGAAATATCGCCGTATCGCGCAGGCAACCGTAGGTTTCTCCCCAGCCATCAATGGGAGAGACAACGACGTGACCGCTGTAATACCCGGTGACACATCGCGTTCGCGCGACACCGCACCCGACGACGACGACCTGCCGGTCGCCGCCGAGGAGTTGACCGTTGCCCGGACCTGGCACCCGTGGCGATGGGTGATCAGCATCGTGACGCTGGTCCTGGCGGCCCAGTTCGTCCACGGCCTGGCCACCAACGCCGGCTGGGACTGGGGCACGTTCGCCGAGTACTTCACCGCGAAGTCGGTGATGGCCGCACTGTGGCTGACGATCCAGCTGACCTTCTGGGGAACCCTCATCGGCTTCGCGTTCGGCATCGCCCTTGCGGCGGCACGGTTGTCGCAGAATCCTGTGCTGCAGGTGATCTCGTGGTTCTACATCTGGGCGTTCCGGTCGATACCGCTGATCGTGCAGCTGCTGTTCTGGTTCAACATCGCCTACCTGTACCAAACCCTGTCGTTGGGAATCCCTTTCGGACCTGCGTTCTTCACCTTCAACGTGAACAGCGTCATCAGCGGCTCGACGGCGGCGATCATCGGTCTCGCGCTGCACCAGGCCGCCTACTCGGCGGAGATCGTCCGGGCCGGCATCATCTCGGTCGACCAGGGACAGCTCGAGGCGGCGGCGGCCCTGGGGATCCCGAGGCGCCGGGAGTTCTTCAAAATCGTGCTCCCGCAGGCCATGCGCGGCATCCTCCCGAACGCCGCCAACGAGGTCATCTCGCTGTTCAAGGGCACCTCGATCGTGTCGGTGATGGCGATCGCCGAGCTGTTCTACCAGGTCCAGGTGATCTACGGCCGCAGCGGCCGCGTCGTCCCGATGCTCATGGTGGCAACCGTCTGGTACATCATCCTGACCTCGCTGCTCTCGGTCGTGCAGTTCTACGTCGAGCGCCACTACGCCAAGGGTGCACTGCGCACCGTTCCGTTGACGCCCATCCAGCAGGTCCGCGCCAAGCTCGCCGCTCTGCCGCTGTCACCGAGGGGTGCGACCCGATGACCACGACCCAGCCGACCCCGGCCCCGGCGACAGCACCGATCGAGCACTCGCGCTTCGCGATCGAGGCGAGGGGGGTCCACAAGTCCTTCGGCGCACTCGAGGTCCTCAAGGGCGTGGACCTGACCGTGCGGCCCGGGGAGGTCACCGCCATCCTGGGCCCGTCGGGGTCGGGCAAGTCGACCCTGGTACGGACGCTGAACCACCTGGAGAAGGTCGACGCCGGCGTGGTCCGGGTCGACGGCGAACTGGTCGGCTACCGACTCAAGGGCCGCAAACTCCATGAGCTCCGCCCCCGCGAGATCCTGCGCCAGCGCTCGCAGATCGGCTTCGTCTTCCAGAACTTCAACCTTTTCCCACATCTGACGGTGCTGGAGAACGTCGTGGAGGCACCGATCTCGGCGCAGCGTCGCAACCGGGCCGAGGTGGAGCGCGAGGCGCGTGAGTTGCTCGAGCGCGTGGGTGTCGGCGACAAGGCCCATGACTACCCGCGGCGACTGTCCGGCGGTCAGCAGCAGCGCGTCGCCATCGCCCGGGCGCTGGCCCTGCGTCCCAAGGTGATCCTGTTCGACGAACCGACGTCGGCTCTCGACCCGGAGCTGGTCGGTGAGGTGCTCGAGGTCATCCGGGCGCTCGCCGCCGACGGCGCCACCCTGGTGATCGTGACCCACGAGGTCGGGTTCGCCCGCGAGGTCGCCGACACCGTGGTCTTCATGGACGGCGGGTTGATCGTCGAACAGGGCACGCCTGCCGAGGTTTTCGACCATCCCGTGCATGCCCGCACCAAGACTTTCCTGTCCCACGTCCTGTAGACGAATCGCCTTCCGCGGTTCGCGCATTCGAGAAAGCAGTCCCATGTCCCGATCGAGCAGGCGCCTCGCGTCTGTGTTGTCCGCGGTGGCCGTCGTCGCGTTGCTCGCCAGCGCATGCAGCGAACCGACCACCGACAACACCCTGACCGCCCAGAACGGCCAGTCGTTCGACCTGTCGCCGCAGCAGTCGGGCCGGATCACGACCGCGAAGGTGGACTCCATCGCCGCCGAGCTGCCCGCCGCGGTCCGTGACAGCGGAACCCTGCGCGTCACCGGGACGGTCGGCACCACACCGCCGCTGGCCTTCTTCGCCACCGACAACGCGACCGTCATCGGCAGCGAGGTCGACTTCGCCCACCTTATCGGCGATGTCCTCGGCCTCAAAGTGGTTCGTACGAACGGCGACTGGGCGCAGAACTTCGTCAAGGTCGACTCGAACCAGGTCGACCTGTTCGTAAACAACGTCACGGTGACCGAGGAGCGCAAGGAGAAGTACGACTTCGCCACCTACCGCCAGGACAACCTCGCGCTCGAGGTCCCGAAGGACTCGACGTGGACCTACAAGGACCGCAAGGACATCGCGGGCAAGAAGATCGGCGTCAGCTCGGGTACGAACCAGGAGCAACTGCTCGTCGACTGGAATGCTCAGAACGTCGCCGAGGGCCTCGAGCCGGCGCAGATCTTCTACTACCAGAACGCCGCCGACTACTACCTCGCACTGAGCTCGAAGCGCATCGACGGCTACCTGGGCCCCAACCCGTCGGCGGTGTTCCACGTGGCGAGCAAGAAGGAGAGCAAGATCATCGCCACGTACTCCGGAGCGGGCGACGCCCTGCAGGGCGAGATCGCGGTGCTGGCCAAGAAGAACAACGGTCTGATCAAGGCGGTCAGCGACGCCCTCAACCACGTGATCGCCAACGGCGACTACAAGAAGGTCCTCGACCGCTGGGGCCTGGACGCCGAGGCCGTGACGTCGTCGGTCATCAACCCGCCCGGCCTGCCCAAGAAGTCCTGATGGGGCAGAAGTCGTGACGTGTGAGCAGCGCTGATGTGTAGGCATTCGTAGTGCACGTGGTCGTGATCGGCGGCGGCATCGTCGGTGCCTCCTCGGCCTGGAGCCTCGCGCTGCGGGGGATCACGGTGACCCTGCTGGAGCAGCTCGGACCGGGCCACCCCTTCGGCGCGTCCCACGGCACCTCCCGCATCTTCCGGTGCGGCTACGGCAACGACACCTACACGGCGCTGGCGGCACACGCGGGCCGACTGTGGGACGAGCTCGACGCGGTCTCCGGCGAGGAGCCGGTGCTGACGCGGACCGGCGCGGTCGACCACGGACCGTGTACGGCCACGGGATCGCGCGCACGATCGCTGGCCCGGGTCGGCTGTGACTCGGAGATCCTCGAACCGCGTGCGGCCGAGAAGCGCTGGTCCGGGATGCGGTTCGACTCCTCGGTGCTGCACCACCGTGACGCCGGTCGCCTGCACGCCGACCGCGCACTGGCGTCGATCGTCGCGCGCGCCCGGGAGCGCGGCGCCGACGTGCACCACAACCGCCCGGTGCGCGCGGTCCGGGACGGCAGTCGGGGACTCGAGGTCGTCACCGACTCCGGCGTCGTGCACGCCGACCGCCTGGTGATCGCCGCGGGAGCCTGGAGTGGTGCGTTCGTCGCCGCCCTGCCCGAGACGGAACGCGCAGGCATCGACCTCCCGGAGCTGCGGACGACCCAGGAGCAGCCCGCGCACTTCGTGCCCACCGCGCAGGGAGACCACTGGCCGAGCTTCGTGCACCACGCAGGCGGCGCCCTCGACGAATGTGACCACGCCGGCGGGATCTACGGCCTGTCGTCGGAGGACGGCATCAAGATCGGCGAGCACGCGACCGGCCCCGAGGTAACCCCCGCGACCCGGGACTTCTGCCCCGACCCCGCCACCGAGCAGCGACTGCGCGAGTACGCGCACCGATGGCTCCCGGGCGTCGACCCGACCTCGGCACGTTCGCTGACGTGTCTCTACACCTGCACCCCGGACCACGACTTCGTGATCGACCGCGGCGCACGCGTCACCGTGGCCGCCGGGTTCTCCGGTCACGGCTTCAAGTTCGCGCCGGCGGTGGGCGAATACGTCGCCGATCTGACGCTGGGGGAGTCGACCCTGCCGGTCGCCGGTCTGTCGCAACTGTTCGGATTCGGCAGCCATGTCCGCTGACACCGCCCGCCGCGGGCCGCACGGCCCGGAATCGATGGCCCGCGAACGAGGTTGGTTCCCGACGTGACCGCACCGGAACTCACCGTCGCGCGGGTGGACCAGTCCGATCCGCGCGCACAGCCGTTGCTGGCCGAGCTGGCCGTCGAGTACAGCAGTCGATACGGCGGAACCGCCGACGAGATGTACGCCGACCTCGTCGCCTACCCGGCCGCCGAGTTCGCCCCGCCGGACGGCGCCCTGGTGGTCATCGCGCGTGGCGACGAGGTGGTCGCAGGCGGCGCCTTCCGACGGCTCGACCCCGAGACCGCGGAACTGAAGCGGATCTGGACGTCGGCGGCGCACCGTCGCCGCGGCCTCGCCCGACGTGTGCTGGTCGAACTGGAGCGCGAGATCGCCGAACTGGGTTATCAGCGTGTCCATCTGACGACGGGCTGGCGGCAACCCGAGGCGGTCGCGCTGTACCTCGCTGCGGGCTACACGGCCCTGTACGACCCGTCCGTCCCCGCCGAGGAGATCGGTCCGCACCCGTTCGAGAAGCGGATCGGAGCCACCCGATGACCGACACCGACACCCCCGCGCCGCCGAGGTTCCATTGGTTCCTGCCGACCGGCGGCGACGACGAGCGACTCGGCGCCCGCTCCCACGGCGCCATCCTCGGCGCGACCGGTTCCGGATCCGGTGTCGCGCCGCCCGTCGACCCCGGGCACCGCGACCCCACTCTCGCGCACCTCACCGAACTCGTTCGCACGGTGGAGCACTGGGGGTTCGAGGCCGTCCTGACCCCGACCGGTGGTCACTGTGAGGACGCGTGGGTCGTCACGTCGGCCCTGATCCCGGCGACGACGCGGCTGAAGTTCCTCGTCGCGTTCCGGCCGGGTGCGGTCGCGCCGGTGCTCTCGGCGCAGATGGTCAGCACCTTCCACCGCCTGTCGGGCGGGCGCATCCTGCTCAACGTCGTCGTCGGTGGCGACGACGCCGAGCAACGTGCCTACGGCGACACCCTGCCCAAGGACGAGCGCTACGCCCGTGCCGAGGAGTTCCTGCAGATCGCCCGCGACGTCGGCGACGGCCGACCGGTCGCCGTGGACAGCAGGTTCCACACCGTGGATCGCCCGGTCGGGGCCGGTTTCGCCGGAGCGCCGCCGGTACCGCTGCCCGACGTCTACCTGGGCGGCTCGTCGGACGCCGCCGTCGAGGTCGCCGCGAAGCAGGCCGATGTGTACCTGTCCTGGGGTGAGCCGCCGGATGCGGTGGCCGACAAAATCGCTCGGGTCCGTGACCGTGCGGCCGCGCACGGTCGGAGCATCCGGGGCGGCATCCGCCTGCATGTCATCACCAGAGACTCCGCGGAGGAGGCCTGGGCGCGTGCCGACGAGCTCATCGGCGGCGTCGACTCCGAGACCGTTGCCACCCGGCAGGCGCAGCTCGCGGCCATCGGATCCGAGGGCCAACGCCGCATGCTCGCCCTGCACGGCGGCGACCGAGACCGGCTGCTCGTGGGACCGAACCTGTGGGCAGGCATCGGGCTCGTCCGCGGCGGCGCCGGGACCGCGCTCGTCGGCAGTCACGACGAGGTCGCCGAGCGCATCGAGGAGTACCGGGCCGCGGGCGTCGAGGAGTTCATCTTCTCCGGCTATCCGCACATCGCGGAGGCGGAGCAATTCGGTGCCGGCGTGCTGAGCAGGTACCGGCAGCAGGTCAGCGCAGGGTCGGACCGTTCGGCGCGAGACGGCTGACCAGGCACCGGGCCACGTCGCGGGCCGCCGAGCGCGAGTGGGTGAAGTACCAGGCGTAGCGCCGCTGTGCCAGCGGCCCGCTGTCGCCGAGGTCGCGGGCCACCACGGCCGCCGCGGTCGTCTGGGTCAGGATGGCGACCGCGAACTGGTCGTCGAACCCGGGATCGGCCGGTCCGGCGACGCGGACACCCGGAACGTTCAGATCGCGCGCCCCCACCACCCCGACCAGGGTGTGCTTGGCCGCCAACTCCGCGTACCGGAACGCGAACCGGTCGATGAACGACGACCGGTTCTGCACCGCCACCGCGATGCACCCGGGCGTGATCAGTTCCTCGCCGAACGAGGTGATCGTGTCCAGGACGCCCGCGATGGTCCCGTAGGTCGTGACCTGCGGTGGCATCCGGGCCAGGACGTCCGCGGGGTTCGTCAACGGCTCGGTCAGGGTCTCGATCAGCGGGATGGCGAGATGCTCCGGTGGCCCGACCGGCCCCGTCGGCGCCGGTTCGGGCCGACCGAGCAGGTACCCCTGACCGAGCGTCGCGCCGACGGTCCGCGCCACCCCGAGATCGTCGACGTTCTCGATGCCCTCGGCGAGGATCGACGCCCCGGTGGCCGAGGCGTAATCGACCACGGCCGAGACGGTCTCGTTGAACTCGGGGGACAACGGCTCGGCCAGGATCCGTCGGTCGAGTTTGACGACGTCGGGCAGCACGAGCGGGAGCAGCGCCAGCGACTCGGGGTTGAGTCCCACGTCGTCGAGGGCGATGCCGCACCCGCGGTCGCGGGCCCAGTCGACCGCGGCCAACACCGACGCGGGGTCGACGAGCAGGTCGCGCTCGGTGATCTCGACGACGACCTGCAGATCGCGCTCGGTGATCTCGCGGAACCGCTCCCCGGGGAACGGCCACCGGGGCGACGAACTCAGCGTCGTCGGCTCCACGTTGATGAACACGCTCATCGGGCGGGTCAGACGGGCGTCGAGCGCACCGACGACGGCCGCACGTCGGCAGGCCCAGTCCAGTTCGCCGAGGCGTCCGTGCTGCCGCGCGTGGTCGAACACGTCGGTCGGGCTCACGTCCGGCGCCGACGGCCAGCGGGCGAGCGCCTCGTAGCCGACGACCGTCATCGAATCGAGGTCGACGATGGGTTGGAACTGCGGCTCGACCGGACTGCCCAGCACCTCGTCGAGGCGACGGCCGGCACTGACCACGCTGCAGCCTCCTGTCCGGACGCGAATCCGCGGCGAACCCTCACGGTCTGAAGGCTCGGATCGGTAGTTGCCGACACGCAACCACCGATCCTTCAGATTGTGTCCGACTGGACCTGTTTTGCCAGCCGCATCGCCGATCGCCCCGCAAAACCCCAGGTGGACGCTCCCCCCGCGGAGCCCGCAGAAATGTTTGGAACACTGGACGACGTGACCGACCCCCGAACCGCCATCTCGACCCGACGATCGGGTGAACTCTTCGACCGCGCCTGCGAGGCCATCCCGGGCGGCGTCAACTCACCCGTCCGGGCGTTCTCGTCGGTCGGGGGCACGCCGAGGTTCATCACCAGCGCGCAGGGATGCCGCCTGACCGACGCCGACGACAACGTCTACATCGACCTCATCAGCTCCTGGGGCCCGATGATCCTGGGCCACGCCCACCCCGAGGTCGTCGCCGCGGTCCAGAAGGCGGCCTCGACCGGGTTGTCGTTCGGCGCCCCGACGGAGGCCGAGATCGACCTGGCCGAGGCCATCATCGGCCGCGTCGCGCCGGTGGAGCAGGTCCGGCTGGTCAACTCCGGCACCGAGGCGACGATGTCGGCGGTCCGACTGGCCCGCGGGTTCACCGGTCGCACCAAGATCGTGAAGTTCTCCGGCTGCTACCACGGCCACGTCGACGCCCTGCTGGCCGACGCCGGCTCGGGCGTCGCGACACTCGGTCTGCCGACCTCGCCCGGCGTCACCGGCGCCCAGGCCGCCGACACCCTCGTCCTGCCCTACAACGACCTCCCCGCACTCGAGGCCGCGTTCGCCGAGCACCCCGACGAGATCGCGTGCGTCATCACCGAGGCCGCCGCGGGCAACATGGGTGCGATCGCGCCGCTGCCCGGCTTCAACCAGGGCCTGCGCGACCTCACCACGAAGTACGGCGCGTTGCTGATCGTCGACGAGGTGATGACCGGTTTCCGCGTCACCCGCTCGGGGTGGTTCGGGATCGACGGTGTCGCCGGCGACCTCTACACCTTCGGAAAGGTGATGAGCGGCGGCCTGCCCGCCGCGGCGTTCGGCGGCCGTGCCGACGTGATGGCGCGCCTGGCGCCGGCCGGGCCCGTTTATCAGGCCGGGACGTTGTCGGGGAACCCCGTCGCGGTCGCCGCGGGACTGGCCACCCTCAACGCCGCCGACGACGCCGTCTATGCGGCACTCGACGCCAACTCGCACCGCATCGGAGACCTGATCGGTGACGCGCTGACCACGGCGGGCGTCGGCCACCGCGTGCAGTACGCAGGCAACCTCGTCAGTGTGTTCTTCACCTCTGACCCGGAGACGGCCATCACCGACTACGCCGGCGTCAAGACCAGCGAGACCTGGCGTTTCCCCGCGTTCTTCCACGCGCTGCTCTCCCGTGGCGTCTACCCACCACCCAGTGCCTTCGAGGCGTGGTTTGTGTCTGCTGCGCTGGACGAGGATGCTTTCGGTGTCATCGCCGATGCCATGCCGGCAGCCGCGCAGGCGGCCGCTGCGGCACCCGAGCCGGACCAGGCTCACTGATGTGTCCCGAGGAGCTCCACTGATGCAGCGCACGATCGTGCACATGATGCGGCACGGCGAGGTCCACAACCCCGAGGGAATCCTCTACGGGCGCCTGCCGAACTTCCACCTCTCCGAGACCGGCGCGCGCCAGGCCTCCGCGGTCGCCGACTCACTCGCCGACCACGACATCACCGCGGTGTTCGCCTCGCCGCTACAGCGTGCGCAGGAGACCGCGACCCCGATCGCGACGTCCCACGGCCTCGACATCATCACCGCCGACGGCCTCATCGAGGCCGACAACGTCTTCGAGGGACTCAAGGTCTCGGTGGGCGACGGTGCGCTGCGCCGGCCGCGGAACTGGCCCAAGATGCGCGACCCGTTCACCCCGTCGTGGGGCGAGCCGTACATCCAGCTCGCGCACCGCATGCTCGCCGTGGCCACCAAGGCCCGCGACACCGCGAAGGGTCACGAGGCCGTCTGCGTCAGCCACCAGCTGCCGGTGTACACCCTGCGCCGGTTCCTGGAGGGTCAGCGTCTCTGGCACGACCCACGCAAGCGGCAGTGCTCGCTCGCGTCGGTCACCAGCCTGATGTACGACGGCGACGCCCTCGTCGACATCGTCTACTCCGAGCCCGCGGGCGCCTCGGACCCCCGCGCCACGGGGGCCTGACACCCGACCTCATGAGCACCCGCAGTCATCCGACAGTCACGCGACCCGCGTCACCCGGTCGCAGCACCCGAGCCCGAGCGGCCCTGGTCACTGTCCTGTCGGCGGTGCTCGTCGTCGTGGTCGGATGCGGGACCGGTGACGACGCGGTCGTGCAGGGCGACACCTTCCAGTTCGTCTCACCCGGCGGCAACACCCAGATCACCTACGACCCGCCCGCCTCGCGCAAGAAGGTCGCCGACCTCAGCGGCGAGGAGGTCGTCTCGGGCAAGCGCATCGGCCTGACCGACTTCACCGGCCAGGTCGTCGTGGTCAACGTGTGGGGGCAGTGGTGCGCACCGTGTCGCGCCGAGGCGCCCGACCTCGAGCAGGTCTACGAGGAGAACAAGGACGCAGGCGTCGCGTTCCTGGGCATCAACTTCCGCGACAACCGCCAGGACGCCAAGGACTACATCGCCAACCAGAACCTCGCGTACCCGTCGATCTTCGACTACCCGGGTCGCACCCTGGTCCGTCTGACGACCCCGACCTCGGTGGTCCCGACCACCGTCGTCCTCGACCGCTACCACCGTGCGGCCGCGGTCTACCTGCGGACCGTCTCCGCCGAGGAACTCGACCCGTTGGTGAAACGGCTTGCGGCCGAGCCGTACACGGCCGGATCGGCGCCTGCGTCGTCGCAGGCGAAGGTACCGTCATGACCCCCGCGGCAGATCCGCGATGAGCGCGACGGACCTCGCGTCGGTGGGCACCACGTTCCAGTCGACGGTGCTGAGCGGACCGATCCTGTTGGCGCTCGGTGCCTGCGCACTGGCCGGACTGGTGTCGTTCGCGTCGCCGTGTGTGGTCCCGCTCGTCCCCGGCTACCTCTCGTACCTGGCCGGTCTCGTCGGCGCGGAGTCGCCGCCGGTCCGCGTGGGCGACCAGGTCGGCGCCGGGAGCGAGGCGAGCGGACCGCGTCGGTCGTTGTCCGGCCGCGCCCGCGTCGCCGGCGCGGCACTGCTGTTCGTCCTCGGGTTCACCGTTGTCTTCGTCCTGGCCACCGCGTCCGTCTTCGGCATCACGTCGGCGTTCGTGCTCAATCGTGAACTGCTGCAACGTATCGGCGGGGTCGTCACCATCGCGATGGGCCTGGCGTTCATCGGACTGATCCCGATCATGCAGCGCGACGCCCGGTTCCATCCGCGGCTGGTGTCGAACCTCGTCGGTGCACCGCTGCTCGGTGCGGTCTTCGCCCTCGGGTGGACACCGTGCCTCGGGCCGACGCTCTCGGCGGTCATCGTCACCGCCAGCGGTACCGAGGGATCCACCGCGTTCCGCGGCGTCATCCTGATCATCGCCTACTGCCTCGGCCTGGGGCTGCCGTTCGTCCTGCTCGCCTTCGGGTCGGCGTCGGCGCTGCGGGCGGTCGGATGGATGCGACGCAACGCCCGCACCATCCAGATCGTCGGCGGGATCCTGCTCATCGCCGTGGGCGTCGCGCTGGTCACCGGACTCTGGGACCAGTTCATCACCTGGGTGCGCGATGCTTTCGTCTCCGACACGGAATTGCCGATATGACCGACACCTTGACCCGCCCCGCGGCCCCCACACCGCCGCCCGCGCCGACGTGGAAGCGTCGCCTGTGGTGGCCGGCCCGCAACACGTGGCGGTCGCTGACCTCGATGCGCACGGCGCTCGCACTGCTGTTCCTGCTCGCGCTGGCCGCGGTGCCCGGCGCCCTGCTGCCGCAGCGGTCGCTCAACGAGCAGAAGACCGCCTCCTACATCGCCGACCACGGCCTGCCCGCCCGGATCATGGACCGCCTCGGTCTCTTCGAGGTCTTCTCCAGCATCTGGTTCACCGCCATCTACGTGCTGCTGTTCATCTCACTGGTGGGATGTCTGACGCCGCGCATGATCGAGCACGCGAAGTCGCTGCGCGCCCGCCCGGTCGCCACCCCGCGCAACCTGACCCGCCTGCCGCGTCACGAACGCCACGAGGTCGTCGGCACCCCCGACGAGATCGGGCAGCGGCTGATGGGCAACCTGCGCGGCTGGCGCAAGGTGAGTTCGACCGTCACCCACACCGACGCGGACGGGACCACGCGGGAGGTCGTCGAGATCTCGGCCGAGAAGGGCTATCTGCGCGAGTTCGGCAACCTCGTCTTCCACTTCGCACTGCTCGCGCTGCTCGTCTCGATCGCCGCGGGCAAGATCTACGGCTACGAGGGCACCCGCATCCTTGTCGCCGACGGCGACCAGGGTCTGTGCAACACCTCCACCGCGGTCTACGACTCCTTCCGCGGCGGCAATCTCGTCGACGGCACCCAGCTCGCACCGTTCTGCGTGCAGGTCGATTCGTTCAAGGCCGACTACCTGCCGAACGGGCAGGCCGACCAGTATTCGGCGAAGGTCCGCTACCAGACCGGGTCCGACCTCGACACCGGCGACTCCAAGCCGGCCACCCTCAAGGTCAACGACCCGTTGCGCGTCGTCGGGGACCGCGTCTACCTCCTCGGCCACGGATACGCGCCCACCTTCACCGTCACGTTCCCCAACGGGGAGAAGCGCACCCAGACGGTGCCGTTCACCCCGAACGAGGCGGTCACGCTGCTGTCGTCGGGCGCCGCGCGCTTCGACACCCCCGGCGGGCTCTACCCCAACGAGGACGTGCGCCGGAAGAACCAGATCGCGCTCGAGGGACTGTTCGCGCCGACGGCGCTGTACTCGGGCAGCAACAACACGCTGCTGTCGTCGTCGTTCCCCGATGCCCGCGACCCCGCCGTCGCCATCCGCATCTACAAGGGCGACACCGGCCTCGACACCGGCCGGCCGCAGAACGTCTACTCGCTCGACCAGAACCTGATCAACCAGGGACGGCTGATCCAGAAGGATCAGGTCAACCTGACGCCCGGTCAGACCGCGACGATCGACGACGGCACCAGGGTCAGCTTCGACGGCTACCAACCGTGGGTGTCACTGCAGGTGTCGCACGACCCCGCGCAGCAGTACGTGTTGATCTCGGCGATCGCGATGTTGCTGGGGCTGTTGGTGTCGCTGCTCATCAAGCGGCGTCGCGTGTGGGCCCGGCTCACACCGTCACACGGGCCGTCTCCGACGGCGGCGGATGAGGGCACCGGCGACAAACGACTTACAGTAGTAGAGATGGCGGGTCTGGCCCGCACGGATCAGGCCGGCTGGGGCGAAGGCTTCGGTGACCTGGTGAAGCGGTTGCTGGAGATCGACGACCCAGCGCGAACCGGACGACGCACGACCAGCGAGAGGTGACCGCGGAGTGAACAACATCGACGAGGGCGTGTCCCGGTACTCCGACCTGCTCTTCGGCACCACGCTCACGCTGTACGTGCTGGCCATGATCATGTTCCTGGCCGCGCTCGCCTCGAAGCGGTCACGTGTGATGATCCCGGCCGAGGCGCAGAGCAGTAGCAACATCCTGGTCAAGACGGGTGCGGGCAGTGCGACCCC
Source organism: Williamsia maris (assembly GCF_024171815.1). Classification (GTDB taxonomy): domain Bacteria; phylum Actinomycetota; class Actinomycetes; order Mycobacteriales; family Mycobacteriaceae; genus Williamsia_A; species Williamsia_A maris. Next base: position 1,388,846 of record NZ_JAMTCJ010000002.1, read on the forward strand.
GCCGCCCGCGGCGATCGACCGCACGCCGGGCAAGGTCGGTGCGCGCGATCGGACCGGCTTCGGCGACCGGATCGCGAAGATGGCCTTCCCGGTGGTGATCCTGGGGGCGCTCGCACACCTCGGATCGATCGTCACCCGCGGTGTGGCCACCGACCGCATGCCCTGGGGCAACATGTACGAGTTCATCAGCCTGTCGTGCGTCGCCGGGGTGATCGCGGGCATCGTCGTACTGCGTCGTCCGGAGAACCGCCCGCTGCTGTCGTTCGTCCTGGTCCCGGTTGCGCTGCTGATGTTCATCGCCGGGCGGTGGCTCTACACCCAGGCCGCCCCGGTGGTGCCTGCACTCAAGTCCTACTGGCTGGCCATCCACGTCTCGATCGTCTCGGTCGGCTCCGGGGTGTTCCTCGTCTCCGGCGTCGCCAGCGCGCTGTACCTGATCAAGCTGCGGTACCCCGAGGCCGGCGCCGGGGTCTGGGGCCGCGTCCTCGAACGCCTCCCGAGCGCCCAGGCCCTCGACCGCCTCGCCTACAAGACCGTCGTCTTCGCGTTCCCACTGTTCGGCCTGGGCGTCATCTGTGGCGCCATCTGGGCCGAGTCGGCCTGGGGTCGCTTCTGGGGCTGGGACCCCAAGGAGACGGTGTCGTTCATCGCGTGGATCATCTACGCGGCCTACCTGCACGCCAGGGCGACCGCAGGATGGCGCAACACCTCGGCCGCGTGGATCAACATCGCCGGCTTCGTCGCGATGCTGTTCAACCTCTTCATCATCAACCTGGTGGTGTCGGGACTGCACTCCTACGCGGGGCTGTGAGTCGCGCGGGTCGGTGAACCGTCCCGACGGGCACCGGCATCGCAATGATGCCGTTCGTGCCAGAAACTAAGAACCGGATGCGACGACAAGTAGGGGATTGTCGCGCCCCCGTGAAGCGGGTAGCGGCTACGCCTGGTCCTTGGCGCGGTCGGCCTGCTGCTTCTTGACGACCTTCAGCAGTTCGATGACCACGTCGATGGTCGACTCGGAGAGCTCCTCGTGCCGGAACGCGGCCAGATGTGCGCCGGTCTCGGCGGCCATCTGGACGTATTCGCGCTGCTGCTCGACGCGCTTGAGATCCTCGTCCGGGTCGGAGAGGAAGTAGGTGACGCTGATCTCGAACGCGCGGGAGATCGCCTCCACCGTGCGGAACGACGGTGTCTTGGCCTTCCCGGTGCGCAGCTGCGAGATGTAGGCGTCGCTGAGCGTGTAGCCCAGGCGGTTGGCCTTCAGCGCGATCTTCTTGCCCGTGTACGGAATACCGTTCTCGTCGCGGACGGTCTCGAACAACTCGTTGAGACTCATCGCGAAAGTACGTCCGGTGTTCACATCGGTCGTCGTGGTCATTCGTGCTCCCCAAACTTCTCGAAGCCGACCGCGGACGGCCGACTCCTACAGCAGATTGAACTCGCGCACCTGCACTTCGTGATCGCGGATTGCTCCAGGCGAAGACCGGTTACGGGTCGACTCTACCTTTTGAGGTAGCAAACGAGATGCCGCATTCAGGCGATCACGAATATTCGCGATACCGAAGACGGTGTTGGCGCGTCCGGCGCCAGAACGTGGCTACGTGGACGCACCCGGACGGGGATCGTCGCGGTGCGGTGCGCCGTCGGTCGAGTCGTCCTCCGGACGCGGTGCGCGGGGATCGGCGTCGGGCGTCGAGGAGTCGTCGGTGGGGGTCACGGGACCGCCCGCGGAGGGGCGGGGGCCGCGTCGGCCGGTGCGGTCGAGGTCGAGCAGGAAGTCGGTGTCGTCATCGGGGCCGATGGGGCCGCGACCGCGCGTGACGGTGTCCTGCGGCTGCGGGCCGAATGCCTTCCAGACCAAGTAGGCAACGGCGACCGCCCCGATGAGAGCGAACAGATAGATCACAAGCAACCTCCAGATGTACCCGGTAATTCAGGGTACGGGAGGTTGCGTGCGAGATGTTCTAGTCGGTCTTGCGGTTCAGCAGTGCGACGACGTCGGCCTCGCGGAAACGGCGGTGACCACCGGGGGTGCGGATCGCGCCCAGCAGTCCCGAGCTCGCCCAGCGCGCCACGGTCTTGGGGTTGACGTTGAACATCGCGGCAACCTGTCCCGGCGTCAGGGTGTGCTGGCTCGCGGCGCGGGGTGTGATGGGCATCGCGCTCGACGTCATCGCGGAGATCGGGTTGTGGTTGATGGCAGTCATATTCTGTCTCCTCATGCTGTGCCGGGCCGCTGGGTGGGACCGCGATCGCAGGAGCTCGGTCGGTACGGCCGTTGGCCGTTCTGGCGTTGCCCTCCAACATGATTACACCGAGAATGCAAGGTGTTCGAACGGTCAGCTGTTGGTAAATCAATGGTAAAAATCGGGCATCGCGGTCGTGGGGGTCCCGGGAAGTACCCTGACGGGGTGAGTGAACGCGAGAACAACGCCGCCGGCCCCGGACGTCGACTGGCCATCCGACTGGCCCTCTACACCGCCGCACGGCTCGGACTCTTCGTCGTCGTGGCGGCCCTGATCTACGGCATCGGGCACCTCGCCGGGGTCGACGTCCCGATCCTGGTCGCGGGCATCTTCGCCGTGGTGATCGCCCTGCCGCTGGGCATGCTGGCGTTCAAGCGGCTGCGCACCGAGTTGAACGTGGCCATCGCCGAGGTCGACGCCGACCGGCAGGCCAAGCGCGATGCGCTGCAGGGACGCATGCAGGGCATGAACGGTCCCAAGGCCGGTGGTCGGAAGGCAACGCGCCCAACTGATCCCGGTGCGGGTTCAGAGCGCGGCGCATGACCGCCGGCGGTGGCGCATCGGCAGTGGTGGACCACCGGGGATCTCGCGCGTGGGTGGACACGGCCATCCGTCTCATCGAGGCCGACGCCACCCGTAGCGCCGACACCCACCTGCTGAGGTTCCCGCTGCCGGAATGGGCGCGGTTCGTCGGTGCCGACGGCCTGCCGACCGGGATCGATCTCTACCTCAAGGACGAGAGCACCCACATCACCGGCTCGCTGAAACATCGGCTGGCCCGCTCGCTGTTCCTCTACGCCCTGTGCAACGGCTGGATCACCGAGACGACACCGGTGATCGAGGCGTCGTCGGGCTCCACGGCGGTGTCGGAGGCGTACTTCGCGGCCCTGGTCGGGGTGCCGTTCGTCGCGGTGATGCCGCGCAGCACGTCGTCGGCCAAGGTGGCGCTGATCGAGCGACAGGGTGGGCGGTGTCACTTCGTCGACCGTCCCGGCGAGGTCTACGCCGCCGCGGCCGGGTTGGCCGACGAGCTCGGCGGACACTTCATCGACCAGTTCACGATGGCCGAGCGGGCCACCGACTGGCGCGGCAACAACAACATCGCCGAGTCCATCTACAGCCAGCTCGCGCTCGAGGCGCACCCCGTCCCCACCTGGATCGTGGTCGGAGCGGGGACCGGCGGCACGTCGGCGACGATCGGGCGCTACATCCGCTACCGCGGACACCCAACCTGGCTGTGCGTCGTCGACCCGGAGAACTCGGCGTTCGCCCCGGCCTACGCCTCCGGCGACGGCGGCACGGTCTCGGCCGTCGGGTCGCGGATCGAGGGGATCGGCCGACCGCGGGTCGAGCCGTCGTTCGTCTCCCAGGTCATCGACACCATGCTCACCGTGCCCGACGCGGCATCGGTCGCGACCGCACGTCTCGTCGGCGACACCCTCGGTCGTCGGGTGGGCCCGTCGACCGGCACCAACGTGTGGGGCGCGTTCAGGCTGATCGCCGAGATGGTGGCGCAGGGCCGTGGCGGCAGTGTGGTCACGCTGCTCTGCGACGGTGGCGACCGGTACGCCGACACGTACTTCGACGACGACTGGGTCGCCACGCAGGGCCTCGACCTCACCCCTCCGCGTGCCGTGCTCGACGAGTTCGTCGCGAGCGGTCGGTGGCGCGGGTGACCCAGGCCGTCCCCGGCAGTGCCGCCGGCCCCATGATCGAGGCCGTCGACCTGGTTCGCGAGTACCGCATGGGCGAGGAACGCGTGCGGGCGCTCGACAACCTGAACCTGACGCTCGACGGCGGGCAGTTCGTGTCCATCGTCGGTCCGTCGGGCGCGGGCAAGTCGACGTTGCTGCACGTGGTCGGTGCGCTCGACGTCCCCGACTCGGGCACCATCCGCGTCGACGGCGAGGACATCGGCCGCCTCACCGACGATCAGCAGTCCGAGTTCCGCAGGCGCAAGGTCGGTTTCATCTTCCAGTTCTTCAACCTGGTGCCGACGATGTCGGCGTGGGAGAACGTCGCCCTGCCGCGACTGCTCGACAGCACGCCGCTGCGCAGGTCCAAGGCCGACGCCATCGAGCTGCTCGAGCGGGTCGGCCTGGGCAACCGGGCGAACCACCGGCCGTCTGAGCTGTCCGGCGGCCAGATGCAGCGGGTGGCCATCGCCCGGTCGCTGGTGATGAACCCGCGCATCGTGCTGGCCGACGAACCGACCGGGAACCTCGACTCGCACACCGGGCAGGCCATCCTCGACCTGCTCGGGGGCCTGGCCCACGACGACTCCGGTCGGCTCGTCGTGATGGTGACCCACGACGGAGGTGCGGCCTCGGTCGCCGACCGCTCGGTCACCGTGCGCGACGGGCGGATCGAAGAAGCCGCCGACACACCGTGAGCCCTCGCCTCGCGCTCGCCCGCCTCAACCCTCTGCCCGCGTGGACCCGGGTCCGCGTGCTCAACCTGCGCGAGCTGCGCAGCCACCGACTCCGGGTGATCACCTCACTGATGGTCATCACGGTCTCGTCGATGCTGATCGTCGCGGTCCTGGGTACCTACGGGTCGCTCAGTTCCTCGGTACGACAGCTGAGTTCGACGGTGTCCGGCTCGGCCGACCTCGACGTCAGCGCGATCGGCGACAGCGGTCTCGACGAGTCGCTCGTCGGCGCCATCCGGCGCGGGGTCCCGCAGGCCGCCACGGTCGCCCCGCTCGTGCAGTCGTCGGTGTCGATCGACGGCGAGCAGGTCTCGGTGCTCGGTTCCGACCTGACGATCCTCGGGCTCGGTGGCGCGATCCGATCGGTGCTCACCGCGCAGTCGGCCGGTGGTGGGGGAGTGTCGCAGTCCGATCTCACCTCGGGCATCGCGGTCGGTCCCGGGTTCGGCTACCGCGTCGGGCAGCGGGTGAGCGTCGACGGTGTCGACGTCGAGGTCACCCGCGTTGTCGACTCCGAGGCGGCCGCGCCCATCAACAACGGCCGGTTCATCGTCGCGTTCCTCCCGCTGGCGCAGCGGATCACGCAGCAGACCGGGCGGCTCGACTCGATCCTGGTCAAGGCCGCACCCGGCGTCGACACCGACACCCTGCGCGCCGACATCGAGCGGGTCGTCGACGGTCGGGCCGTGGTGAACAACCCCGACTTCCGTGCGAAGCAGGTGGAGACGGCCAGCGCGGTGACCCGGGACTCGACGCTGCTCGTCGCGCTGATCTCGCTGGTGATCGCGGCGTTCCTGGTCTTCAACACGATGAACATGGCGGTCGCGTCCCGCCGCAAGATGCTGGCGATGGTCCGGGCCATCGGAGGCCGACGCGGGCCGTTGGTGCGTGACCTCATCGGCGAGGCGGCGTTGTTCGGGTTGGTCGGTGGGCTGATCGGGATCGGCTTCGGTGTCCTGGCCGGGCGGTGGCTGATCGGGCGGTTGCCGTCGGTGTCGGCGGAGGGCTTCGGCGCGACGCTGAGCTACCACCTGCCCTGGTATGTCGGGCCCGTCGCGGTGGTCGCCTGCGTGCTGGCGTGCGTGGCGGCGAGTGTGCTCGCGGCGAGGTCGGTGTTCGCGCTGTCCCCGATCGAGGCGATGGTGCCCGGCGAGCTGAGTGCGCGCGATCGTGGGCCCGGGCTGATCGAGTGGGCGGCCGGGGTCGGGGGCCTCGCGCTGGTCGCGCTCGGCTGGGTCATCGCCTATACGGTCCAGGGGCGGCTGGTGTTCGGCGCCGCGGTCGTCTCCAGCATCGGATCGCTGCTGTTCTTCTTCGCGATCACGAAGCCGCTCGTGCGCGCGGTGACGGCGCTGGCGACACGGTTCGGCGGGCCCGGGAAGCTCGCCGCGGTCAACACCGAGCGCACGCCGCGCCGGGCCTGGGCCACGCTGATGACGGTGTCGGTGGCCGTGTCGGTCGGTATCGGGACGTCGGGCGCGATGAACGACCTCGTCGGGTCGGTCTCCGGGGCGCTGGACGGTCTCGCCGACCCCGATCTCTACGTCTCGTCCCAGCCGGTCGAGAACATCCCGAGCGGCCCGATCCTCGACTCCACCATCCGCGACCGCGTCGCCGCGGTTCCCGGCGTCGAGCGTGTGGTCGGTGGCCAGTGGGCGACGGTGAACCTCGGCGAGGCCAGAATCCTGATGCAGGGGCTGTCACCGGGCATCCAGGCGCCGTACGTGAAGAAGGCCTCGCCCGAGGTCGTGCAACAGGTGCTCGACGGCAAGGGCATCGTCATCTCGAAGGTGCTCGGGCGCACGCTGAACGCCGGCGTCGGCGACGAGATCCGGTTGGCCACCCCCACCGGCTTCCACTCGCTCAAGATCCTCGAGGCCGTCGACTACGTGACCCTCGACTCGGGCACGGCGGCGATGTCGGAGACGTTGCTGGCGCAGTGGTTCCAACGCCCCGGCAACAGCTTCCTGCAGGTCACCTACGCACCGGGCGTGGACGAGGCGCAGGTCCGATCCGCGGTCGACGCGGCCGCGACGTCGACGGTCGGCAGCCGCTCCGGTGCGCAGCCGGTCTACGTCTACACCGGGGAGGAGACCCTCGACGCGACGCGCGCGTCGGTCGAGCAGTCCGGTGCCTTCACCATCGCGATCCAGTGGATCGTCGCGCTGGTCGCCGCGATCGCGCTGCTCAACACGCTCTTGCTGTCGGTCATCGAGCGGCGGCGCGAGCTCGGGGTGCTGCGCGCCATGGGGGCGTCGCGGAAGTTCATCTCCCGGATGGTGTTGGCCGAGGCCGCCGCGATCGCGGCCGTCGGGTCGGTCCTCGGCGTCCTCAGCGGCGAGCTGCTGCACGTCATCAGCGACAAGGTGCTCGGCGTGACCACCTCGGTCGACATCGGCTACTCGCCGCAGTACTCGACGATCCTCTACGTGGTCGTCGCGTTCGGACTCTGCTTCGTCGGTGCCTTCCTGCCCGCCGCCCGTGCGGCGCGCATGAACATCAGCGAATCCATCCTCGACGAGTAGCGCTTGCCGCTCCGGGCCCCAGCCGCCGCCCGTTGGGCCGTCGTTCTCCCGCGTTGGGCCGGTGTCGCGCCTCGGTGGGCCGTCATCACGCCGCGTTGGGCCTTCGTTCGCACCTCGTTGGAATACTTGTCGTCAATAAATGTTGACATGCTGTAGATGTCAACTTAACCTGACATCATGCAGGACGACGGAGACATCGATCAGAACGACATCACCACCGCTGCGGCGAGTACCGACCCCTCCCAGGGTTTGGTCGCAGTCCGCGCCCTGCGCACACTGGCCGACCGACTCGAAGAAGTTCAGGTGGCCAGCGCCCGCGAGCAGGGATGGAGCTGGCAGGCGATCGCAGAGGTACTGCAGATCAGCCGCCAGGCCGTGCACCAGAAGCACTCGGCTCGCGAGAAGGCTCGACCCGAATGACACCACAGCCCACGAGAAGTGAGCATCACCACGAAACCACATGAGAAGAGACACAACATGTTCGAACAATTCACACGCGAGAACCGACACATCCTGTCGTTCGCAATGGAAGAGGCCGCCGACCTCGGGCACACCCAACTCGGCAACGATCATCTGATCCTCGGGATGCTCTGCAACGCCCGCAGCCCGATCTTCGACCGGCTCACCGCAGAGGGCTTCACCCTCACCGCGGCCCGGGAGACGGTGCGTGCGGTCCGCGGCGACGCCGAGGACACCGACGCCGAGGACGCGGACTCATCGCAGGTCGACGAGGACCGCGAAGCCCTCAAGTCGGTCGGCATCGACCTCGACAAGGTCGCGACCGCCATCAAGAACACCTTCGGCACCGACATCACCGACGGGTGGTCGAAGCGCGGATCCGAGCGTCGCGGACGCGGCGACCGCGGACACGGCGAACGCGGCCATCGGGGCGGACCCGACCGCGGTGAGGACTCCGGTCCGCGCGGGCACCGGGGCCATCGACACGGTCACGGCGGCCCCGGGTTCGGCAACCCGGAGTTCGGTGGTCCCGGCTTCGGTGGTTCCCCGTTCGGTGGCCCCGACTTCGGCGATCGACGCGGCGGCCGCGGCGGTTTCGAGCCGGGCGACGGCCCGTGGGAACACGGCCGCGGACGCCGCGGACCCCGTGGACGCGGCGGGCCCTTCGGCCGGCCCCGGTTCTCGGTGGACGCCAAGGCGGCCCTCGCCAACGCGGTTCAGATCGCCCGCGAGACCGGCAGTGATCGACTCACCGCCGAACACGTCCTGCTCGGCATCCTCAAGACCGACGACAAGCGCTCACGTGCGCTGATCGAATCGGTGACCACGCCGGACACGCTGCGCGACGCCCTGAGCGCCACCGCCTGATCCGACGCGGAACGACGCTGCGCCCACGGGGATCCCCCGTGGGCGCAGTTGCGCTGGGACACCGAACAGTGGGTCAGGCGATGAACAACCCCACGGCGGTGGCCAGGGCCCAGACCACCATCGCCAACCCGGTCTGCGCCAGCGCCGGGATCAGCGCGGGTCCCTGCGCGCCGGCCCGGACCGGAGAATGAGCCCGCCACGCCAGCGGCGCCGCGAGCAGGCCGACCAGCGCCCACGGGGTTGCGATGACCAGCACCACCGACAGCACCGACGGAACGGCCACGAGACCCAGATGAAGATCACGAGTCCGCTTGTCGCCCAGTCGGACCGCGAGGGTCGTCTTGCCCGACTCGGTGTCCGACGGGATGTCGCGCAGGTTGTTGGCGACGAGCACCGCGCTGGAGTACGACCCGACCGCGACGGCGCTGACGAACCCGACCCAGTCGATCTCGCCGGCCTGGACGAACTGTGTTCCCAGCACGCCCACCAGGCCGAAGAACACGAACACCGCGACCTCGCCGAACCCGGCGTAGCCGTAGGGGTTCTTGCCGCCGGTGTAGAACCATGCGCCGGCGATGCAGACCGCCCCGACGAGGATCAGCCACCACGCGCTGGTCAGCGACAGCACCACGCCGGAGACGCCCGCGATCGCGAACGCGGTGAACGCGGCGTTGCGCACCGAGTGCGGCGAGGCCGCCTTCGAGCCGACCAGTCGCATCGGTCCGACGCGGTCGTCGTCGGTGCCGCGGATGCCGTCGGAGTAGTCGTTGGCGAAGTTCACGCCGACGATCAGCGACACCGACACGACCAAAGCGAGCAGCGCCTTCCACCAGAGCGCGTCGCCGAGCCAGGCGGCGGCGCCGGTTCCGGCGAGCACGGGCGCGATCGCGTTGGGGAACGTGCGCGGCCGCGCGCCGTCGAACCACTGCTTCGGGGTTGCCATGTCGACAATCCTTACCCATCTGCTCCGGCGGCCGATCAGACGGTGTCGCAACTAGTGTGTAGATCTGTTCGCGTGAAGGGGTTGTGATGTCGGAGGGCTCGTCGGCGGTGACGATCGGACTGCTGGGTCCGGTCGCGGTCGACACCGGCCGCGGCATGGTCGAGATCGCCGGGACACGCGCGCGACGGCTGCTGGCGGCGTTGACGCTGCAGCCCGGCAGCGTGCGGTCGGCCAGCGTGCTGATCGACCTCGTGTGGAGCGACGCCAGGCCGAAGTCGCCGCAGTCGGCGTTGCACACCCAGATCTCCCGTCTGCGGCACGCGTTGCCCGAGGGCATGATCGCCGCCGGTTCGGCCGGGTACCGCCTCGATCTCACCGGCCATGCGGTCGACGTCGACCGGGCCCGCAGCCTCATCGACGACGGGACCGCGGGCTCACTCGACGACGCTGCGCGACTCTGGCGTGGCGTGCCCGGTGACGACCTCGGCGACGACGACCTGGCCGCAGAGGTGCGGGCGGTCGGTGACGGGCTCCGGCGGCGCCTCGACGAACGCCGCTGCCGGGTGGCGCTCGAGGGCGGCGACCACGAGACCGCGCGGCGGGTGGCGCAGTCGTTGTGCGACCACGACCCGTTGGACGAACCGGCACACCTGCTGCTGATGCGGGCGCTGCAGGCCGCCGGGCGCGCCAACGACGCACTCGCGGTGCACGCCCGCCTGCGGCGCGCGCTGTCGTCGGAGCTCGGGGTCGACCCGGGCGCCGAGATCGCCGCGGTCCACCGCGAGCTCCTCGACGGCCCGACCACGGCTCCGGTGCCGACTGCCGCACCGACCGTCCGTTCCACGCGCGGGTCGACCGGTCTGCGAGCCGAACCCAACGAGTTGCTGGGCCGCGCAACCGATATCGACGATCTGCTCGCCGGGCTGCGACGTCACCGCGTGGTCTCGATCGTCGGGCCGGGTGGCGCCGGCAAGACCCGTATCGCCCAGGCCGTGGGACGCCGTGTGGCCGACGAGTCGCGGTCTGTGCTCGTCGTCGAACTCGCGTCGGTCCGCACCGACGACGACGTGGTGGGCGCGGTCGCCGCCGCGCTCGGCGTGGGCGAGACAGACCTCGCGCCGGGTGGGCGTCCACTGATCCCGGTCGGTGACCTGTCCTCGCGACTCGTCGACGCGCTGACCGGCCGGTCGGCGCTGCTGATCCTGGACAACTGCGAACAGATCATCGACGGCTGCGCGCGCGTGGTGTCCGAACTGCTCGGGGCCGTGGCCGATCTGACCGTGCTGACCACCTCCCGCGGTCCGCTGCGCATCGCGGGTGAGTCGGTCCACCGGCTCGGGCCGCTGTCCATCGACGGCGATTCCGACTCGCCGGCCATCGACCTGTTCGTCGCCAGGGCCACCGCCGTCCGACCCGACGTCGTCATCGACCGCGAGACCGTGGCGCAGCTGTGCCGCGACCTCGACGGTCTGCCGCTGGCCATCGAGCTCGCCGCCGCACGGGTCCGGACGATGGGCGTCGCCGACATCGCCCGGTTGCTCGCCGAACGTCTGACGACCGGACGGCTCTCCCTGCTGCGGTCGGGCGACCGGACCGCGCCCGATCGCCACCGGACCCTGCAGGCCGTCATCGACTGGAGCTGGGATCTGCTCGACGACCCGTCCCGGTCGGCGCTGCGTCGACTGTGTCGGTTCCCGGCCGGCTTCTCCTCCGACGCCGCGGTCGCGGTACTCGGGCCGGCGCTGGGCGACGATCCGTTCGCCGTCGACGACGCGCTGGACGCCCTGGTGGACCAGTCGTTGCTGACCGTGACGGAGACATCGGCGGGGACGTCGACGCGGACGTCGGCCGGTACGCCGGGCCGGGTCCGCTACCGGATGCTGGAGATGGTCCGCGAATTCGGTGAGGAGCGGCTGGCCGCGTCGGGAGAGGGGGACGACGTCACCGGTGCGATGGCGCGGTGGGCGACGTCGTGCGCCGACGACATCCGCAACCGCTACGAGTTCGGCGACCACAGCAGCGCGATGATGGACGTCATCGCCGACGCCGACAACCTCGTGTGGGTGCTTCGGCGGTGCACCGACCCCGACGTCGAGGCGCGACCCGCGGGCGCAGTCGAGACGGCCATCAGCGTGTTCCCCGCCCTCGCGGGCAGTTGGATCGCGCGCGGACTGCACGTCGAGGTCCGCAACTGGTCGCCGCGTATCGTCGACCTGCTCGCGCACCCGCCGTCCGGTCTCGACGAACGTCGGCGCGAACTCTGGCAGGTGTCGCTGGAGATGGCCGCGGGTCATCTGATGATGCTGTCGACGGATCCGCGCGTGCTGGCCCGGTCGATGATCGCGCTCCGGGCCCTCCAGGATCCCGACGCCGTGATGACCCGCCGCGCCGACTTCATCGGCGCGATCATGTTGTCCCGCAAACCTTTCGCTGCGATCCGTGTCATCTCTCGTGGATGTCGGGCGCCGACGCCGGAGGTCCGCGCGATCGCGTTGTCGGTGCGGTCGAACGCACGGGAGAACGTGGGTGATCTCCGCGGCGCGCTGGCCGACTCGCTCCTCGCCCAGGAACTCGCCGCCGAGCGCGGCGACATGTGGATCACGGCGATGGGGTCGATGGAGATCGCGAGCATCCACGGTCAGAGCGGTCGCTACCGGGAGGCGGTCGGCCACTACCGCACCGCGGCGGTCAAGCTGGCCGAGCTCGGCGCCGACGAGGAGGTCACCCAGGTCCGGTGCTACCTGCTGTGCAGCCTGATCGGCTCGGGAGCCATCGACGAGGCGCGGGTGCTGTTCGACGAGATCTCCGACGGATGGTCGGTGGATCAGCCGATGCCGCAGGGCATCCCGCAACTGGTCGCCGGGATCCTCATCGGCGCCGCCGAACTCGCGCTGTACTCCGGCGACGACGCGACCGCGGCCGACATAGCCGGGCGCCTGGTCCGATACGTACTCACCGAACACGCCCGGGCGACCCAGGACCCGTCGATGCTGTTGTCGGTCAGTGCCGGCGTCGCCCTGCTGACGTTGTCGGGAGCCGGCCAGGCGGCGTCCGAACACCTGCCCGCACTGGCGACGCTGCTGGTCACCCAGTTCATGCCCGCCGGATTCCGCGATCTGCCGCAGACCGGCGCCGGGGCGATCGCGGTGGGTGCGGCGCTGTGTCAGACCGAACGCGGATCGGATGCAGGTGCACGACTGATGGCGATGGGCGCCCGTTTGCAGGCCCGACGGGACTACCCGGCGCTGGGTCGGATCCGCGCGGAGATGGCCGAACTCTCCGGGATGTCGGTGGACGCATGGGAGTCGCTCCGCACGACGATCGACAGGATGCCCCGACGCGTGTGCGTCGAGAACATCCTGTCGATCCTGGATCAGACCGTCCTGCAGCAGGATCCGGTCTGACGGGTCACGCGTTGCGCATGTAGGCCCGCACGGTGAGCGGCGCGAAGACGGCGATCAGAACCGCGGCCCCGAGCAGCGACCACAGGACGTGGATGCCGACGTGCCCGTTGTTGGTCATCTCGCGCACCGAGGTGACCAGGTTCGACACGGGGTTGACCTTGACGAACGCCTGCAGCCAACCGGGCATCGTCTCCGGCTGTACGAAGGCGTTGGACACGAAGGTGAGCGGGAACAGGATCATCAGCGAGAAGCCCTGCACCGCAGACGCCTTCTTGACGAGCATGCCCATCAGCGCCCAGATCCACGAGACCGCGAAGCTGCAGATGATGACCAGGACGATCGCGCCGATCAGGCCGAGCGGGTCGGGCCGCCAGCCCATCGCGATGCCGACGATGAACGTGATCACGGTGGCGATCAGATAGCGGACGACGTCGGCGAGCAGCGCGCCGGCCAGGGGTGCGGTCCGCGCGATGGGGAGTGACTTGAAGCGGTCGAAGACGCCCTTGTTCATGTCCTCGCGGAGCTGGGTGCCGGTGACCACCGAGGTGGTGATGACGGACTGGACCAGGATGCCGGGGATGATGATCGGAAGGTACTGCGACACACTGCCGGCCAGCGCTCCACCGAAGATGTAGGTGAACATCAGCGTGAAGATGATCGGCTGGAACACCACGTCGAAGAGTTGCTCGGGGTTGTGTCGGATCTTGAGCATCCCGCGGTAGCCCATGGTGAACGACTGTTTGACGGTGTCGGTGAAGCCGACCGAATCGGGGACCTCCCGCACGATGGGACGTTCGGCGGTCGGGCTGTCGATGGTGAGGGTGGTCATGCTGCGTGCTCCTTCTCGGAGTGGGTGTCGGCGCCGGCCGGCTTGCCGGTGATGGTCATGAAGACCTCGTCCAGGCTCGGCTTGGCGACGTTGAGTTCGGTGATGGCGATGTTCTCGGCGATCAGCGCGGCCATGACCTCGGAGACGAGCTCGGGACGCGACAGCGGGATGGTGACCCGACCGGCCTCGGGGCTCAGGGTCCCCTTTTCGCCGACGACCCGCTCGACGATGCTGAGGGTGGCTACGGTGTCGGTGCGGTCGGCGGGGCGGACCTGCAGGGTGTTGACGCCCACCGAGTCCTTCAGTTCGTCGGCGGTGCCGTCGGCGATGACGACGCCGCGGTCGATGACCGCGATGCGGTCGGCGAGTTGGTCGGCCTCGTCGAGGTACTGGGTGGTGAGCAGGATCGTCGAGCCCTGACTGACGAGTCTCCGGATCGTCTCCCACATCTGCGCGCGGGTCCGCGGGTCGAGTCCGGTGGTCGGCTCGTCGAGGAACAGCAGCGGGGGAGCGGCGATCAGGCTGGCGGCGAGGTCGAGACGACGCCGCATGCCGCCGGAGAACTCGTTGAGCGGACGGGTCGACGCCTCCTCGAGACCGAACTCCTCGAGCAGATCCGAGGCGATCGTCCGCGACTCCGTGCGGCTCTTGCCGAGCAGGCGGGCGAAGACGATGAGATTCTCGCGGGCGCTGAGATCCTCGTCGACCGACGCGTACTGGCCGGTGACCCCGACCAGCGACCGGACCGCGACGGGCTCGGCCACGACGTCGTGTCCGAAGATCTCGGCCGTGCCCGCGTCGGGGCGGAGCAGGGTGGCGAGCATGCGGACCGTGGTGGTCTTTCCTGCGCCGTTGGGGCCCAGGACGCCGTACACCGAACCGGTGGGAACGACCAGGTCGACACCGTCGACCGCGCGGGTGGAACCGAAGTGCTTGACCAATCCGCGGGCGACGATCGCCGGCGCATCGGTGGCGGGTGATGTGTTCATGGGACGAACACTGCACCGAGCGCCTGTCGTCGCACTGACACCGACTGTCGTCGGCCCTGTCGGGCTAGAAGAGGGTGATGTTGTTGAGGCGGTTCGAGTCGCCGTTGGTGTCGTAGGTGTAGGTCAACGCAGGGAACCCGGTGCAGTCGAGGTAGCGGATCTTTCGTGATGAGCCGGGCGCGATGTCCTCCGAGGAGCTCGTGAGCCCGCCGTAGGCGGTGGTGAAGACCGCCGCGTTGATCGCGGTGACCGGCCCCTTGTTGACGACGGTCGTGGTGCAGGTGCTGCGGTCGGTGGAGATCGACAGATCGGGCAGTCCGCTCGCGGCCGACGCCGTTCCGGCGGTGATGGCGCCTGCGGCGGCGAGTGATGCGAGCGGCAGCACGACCGCCGCGGTGAGTCGGGTGAATGTTGTCATGTCTGTTACCTCCTGGTGGGTGTGTGAAGAGATCGGTCTATGCGGTGATGGTGGCCACGGCCGGGGCGCCGAGGTTCGCTAGCGCACCGCCGAGGGCGATCAGTCCGGTGCCGGTGCGCACGATGGCACTCGGCGGCGCTTGGTCGCCACCGGAGACCGTCAATTGGACCGTGCCCCTGGCTCCCGTCGACAGGTTGATCCACGCGACATTCGCAGGCGGGTCGATCTGGCCCGCGCAGCGTGGGAACGGGGATTTCCGGATGGCGTCGTCGACGCTCGCGCAATACGGACCCAACGAGAACTTCAGGATGCCGGGAGCGGTTCGAGTGGCGGTGATGTTCTCGACGCCGAAGGGGAACGGGTCGGCGAAGAAGAGCCATCGGGACGGGATGTTGACCGAAACCGACGGGCTCGCAACATGTTGCGGTGCGGCCACGGCGTGACCTGCGCCGAGGGCGGTGGTCGCGATGGCGGCGGCCGCGGTCAACGACACGACAGACTTGGTGATGATGCGCCGAGAAATTCTCATGGCTGTTGATCCTCTGGTGTTCGTGATGGTGTTGGGGTGCTGCCGGGTCAGGGCCAGATCAGTTTTCCGCCCTTGAAGTCCTGGGCGTAGCAGGAACCGTTGGGGCCTGGCGGTATTCGTCGCCGACGGGAAGACCGAGACGTCCACCCGGAGCCCTCGAAGAACTGTTCACGGCCTTTGCCTGCGGCGTCGAGTTCATCGGTGACCGGGAATCCCAGCGGTCCGCGTTCGAAGTCGTACTGCTCGAGATCACGCTCCCTTGCTGGTCGGTGGTGTCTGCCGAGTCGGAACCTCGACGGATCTGATGGTGGTATCGCGGAGTACCACTTCGTTGTTACGGCGAACGACCGGATGTCGTCTGACCGGACGACATCCGAGTCCGGTGAGTCTGATGCCGCCGATCCCACCGTGGCCGCCGTCTGCGGTCCGATTGGCCCTGTTCGCAACGTATCTCGCATTTGTGCTGATGTCGGTGACGGTGTCGCTCGGCTACATTGGGCACCGCCACCAGGCCCCCGCCCCACGACGACAGAGAACCCGCCGATGCCGCCCGACCACCCGCGCCGACCGTCGACCCGTCAGGGTCCGCGACGGTTTGCCGGTGATCTCGAGGCCACCCGGATCATCCCGTCCGGCGGAGGCCGGCACGCCAAGCATGCCCGCCCGGAACCGCCACGCAGACGCCCGCGACGTGCCACGACGCTGGGCCGGACGGCAGTCGCGTTGGCCGCGTGTGGGGTGTTGGCAGCGACCGGGCTGGCGTGGTCAGGGGCGCAGACGGTGCAGAATGCCTTCCATACGTCCGATGCGTTGGACGGGGCGCCGCGCTCGACCGGCGCCGCGGAGAACATCCTGCTCATCGGCCTCGACTCCCGCAAAGACCGCAACGGAAACGACCTCCCGCCCGACGTCCTCGCGCAGCTCCACGCCGGCGACGGACAGGAGGGCGGATACAACACGAACACCCTGATCCTCGTCCACGTCCCCGCCGACGGGAAG
>NZ_JAMTCJ010000003.1 GCF_024171815.1 Williamsia maris
GGCCGGCTGCTTCTAGGGCAGCACGATCATCGGCATCAAAGACAACACAACTCGTGTGTTCTCTCAGGACCCAATAGTGTGTTGACACGCCACCAAGAAAAACTTCTCAGCGCAGAACCAGCCGGCACCCGACATGATGTCAGGCGACGAACTGGCTTGTTAATGTTTCACCCATGAACAAACACCCGCCGTGACACAAACGGCCACGAAACGAGGATGTTGTTTGCTCCTTAGAAAGGAGGTGATCCAGCCGCACCTTCCGGTACGGCTACCTTGTTACGACTTCGTCCCAATCGCCGATCCCACCTTCGACAGCTCCCTCCCCGAGGGGTTGGGCCACCGGCTTCGGGTGTTACCGACTTTCATGACGTGACGGGCGGTGTGTACAAGGCCCGGGAACGTATTCACCGCAGCGTTGCTGATCTGCGATTACTAGCGACTCCGACTTCACGGGGTCGAGTTGCAGACCCCGATCCGAACTGAGACCGGCTTTAAGGGATTCGCTCCACCTCACGGTATCGCAGCCCTCTGTACCGGCCATTGTAGCATGTGTGAAGCCCTGGACATAAGGGGCATGATGACTTGACGTCATCCCCACCTTCCTCCGAGTTGACCCCGGCAGTCTCCTGCGAGTCCCCACCATTACGTGCTGGCAACACAGGACAAGGGTTGCGCTCGTTGCGGGACTTAACCCAACATCTCACGACACGAGCTGACGACAGCCATGCACCACCTGTACACCAACCACAAGGGGGGCTGTATCTCTACAGCTTTCTGGTGTATGTCAAACCCAGGTAAGGTTCTTCGCGTTGCATCGAATTAATCCACATGCTCCGCCGCTTGTGCGGGCCCCCGTCAATTCCTTTGAGTTTTAGCCTTGCGGCCGTACTCCCCAGGCGGGGTACTTAATGCGTTAGCTACGGCACGGATCCCGTGAAAAGGGACCCACACCTAGTACCCACCGTTTACGGCGTGGACTACCAGGGTATCTAATCCTGTTCGCTACCCACGCTTTCGCTCCTCAGCGTCAGTTACTACCCAGAGACCCGCCTTCGCCACCGGTGTTCCTCCTGATATCTGCGCATTTCACCGCTACACCAGGAATTCCAGTCTCCCCTGTAGTACTCAAGTCTGCCCGTATCGCCCGCACGCTTGATGTTAAGCATCAAGATTTCACGAACGACGCGACAAACCGCCTACGAGCTCTTTACGCCCAGTAATTCCGGACAACGCTCGCACCCTACGTATTACCGCGGCTGCTGGCACGTAGTTGGCCGGTGCTTCTTCTCCAGGTACCGTCAATTTCTCTTCGTCCCTGGTGAAAGAGGTTTACAACCCGAAGGCCGTCATCCCTCACGCGGCGTCGCTGCATCAGGCTTGCGCCCATTGTGCAATATTCCCCACTGCTGCCTCCCGTAGGAGTCTGGGCCGTGTCTCAGTCCCAGTGTGGCCGGTCGCCCTCTCAGGCCGGCTACCCGTCGTCGCCTTGGTAGGCCATTACCCCACCAACAAGCTGATAGGCCGCGGGCCCATCTCGTACCCAAAAAGTTTCCACCAACCCCCATGCGAGGGAAGGTCATATTCGGTATTAGACCCAGTTTCCCAGGCTTATCCCAAAGTACGAGGCAGATCACCCACGTGTTACTCACCCGTTCGCCACTCGAGTACCCCGAAGGGCCTTTCCGTTCGACTTGCATGTGTTAAGCACGCCGCCAGCGTTCGTCCTGAGCCAGGATCAAACTCTCCATGAAAAACCATAGAAAAACACGCCGCACCCACAGGCACAACGCGCATTTCGAAACAATCTTCCCAGCAGAGACAAAATCCCAACCAAAAAAACAAACAACCGACAACCACCAAACCGCTTAAAAGATCTGGCAGCATCAATCATCAAAAAAACCACACCCCACACACCAACGCATGCAGAATGCAGCACCAAACAAAATTGGCATTAACAATCCATCAACACACTATCGAGTTCTCAAAGAACACACACCCGCAGGCTGATCTTGTTCGGATCAGGACCCGCAAGCCCCAGCGGAGCGCAGTGTAACCACTACGATCCTTGAGCCAGGATTTGCACCTCAAGCGCACGCTCTGTCACCGGAAACTCTCTCCGGCGCCTCGCTCCGCGCTGCGGTGCAAGACATAAGTTACATAGGTGGAAACAGCGCGTCAAATCGCCTGGTCAGAGGCCTGCGCCGAGTGTACGAAGTGTGCGCCGGCGACACTCTTCTTGCCTCTACGCAGGACCAACCACCCGCCGGCGAGCTGCGCCGACGCCGAAGCAGTCCATTCGGGGTCGGTCACCTTCTCGTTGTTCACGTACGCGCCACCTTCACCGATCGCGCGACGAGCAGCCTTGTTGCTCTCGCTGAGGCCGGCCGCGACCAGCAGCTCGACGATGGTCGGTGTGGCATCGGACGGGTACTCGACCACCTGGGTCTCCGACAACGCGCCGGTGAGCGTCTGTTCGTCCAGCTCGGTCAGCTCAGCGCGTCCGAACAACGCCTGACTCGCGGTCTGCACCGAGGCAGTGTTGGCCTCCCCGTGCACGAGCGTCGTCATCTCGGCGGCCAACCTTCTCTGGGCCGCGCGCTGATGCGGGGCCTCGACGGTCTGCTTCTCGAGGTCGTCGATCTCGTCGCGGTCGAGGAAGGTGAACCACCGCAGGTAGCGCACGACGTCGGCGTCGGCGGTGTTCACGAAGTACTGGTACCAGGCGTACGGGCTGGTCATCTCCGGGTCGAGCCACAGGCTCCCTCCCCCGGTGGACTTGCCGAACTTCGTACCGTCGGCGGCCGTGACCAGGGGAACCGTGATCGCATGCAGGGAGGCGCCCTCGACACGTCGGCCCAGGTCCACGCCGGCGATGATGTTCCCCCACTGGTCTGACCCGCCGATCTGCAGCGTGCATCCGAAGCGTCGGTGCAGCTCGACGAAGTCGTTGGCCTGCAGCAACAGGTAGCTGAACTCGGTGTAGCTGATGCCGTCGCCGTCGAGTCGCCGCTTGATGGTGTCGCGGGCCAGCATCACGTTCACCGGGAAGTGTTTGCCGATGTCACGGAGGAAGTCGACCACCGACAACTCGCCGGTCCAGTCGAGGTTGTTGGCCACGACCGCGCCGGTCGCACTGTCGTCGATCGAGACGAATCGCTGCAGTTGGGCGTCGATCCTGCTCGCCCAGTCACGGACGGTGTCCGCGGTCTGCATGGTCCGCTCCCCCACGTCGCGAGGATCACCGATCATCCCCGTCGCGCCACCGGCCAGGACGACCGGACGGTGACCGGCGGCCTGGAACCGCTTGAGCGTCAACAGTGGAACCAGGTGTCCCGCATGAAGACTCGGGCCGGTCGGGTCGAAGCCCGCATAGAGGGTGAGCACCCCGGCCGCCGCGGCGGCGCGTACCTCGTCGAGGTCGGTGGACTGCGCGATCAATCCGCGCCACTGCAGTTCGTCGATGATGTCGGTGCTCACCAGTCCGATCCTTCCGCATCGGCATCCGAGACGGCCAATCGATCGGCGGCCGCGGCCGCACGTCGGCGCAGCACCTCGGCCGAACCCGGGCGGAACGCCGACACCGCAGGTGAGTCGGTGATCCACAGCCGCCACGGGCGACCGGTCGCGACGGTCAACCCGACCCGTGGGCCGGCGCTGGTCGACGTCGTGCGACGGCGCGCGGGGCGTTCGAGCCGGATCGGCGAGTTCGGGTCGAGTACGTCGACCCCGTTGTCGTCGAGTCTGATCCCCACCGCGGAGCCGAAGTTGCCCGGGCCCATCGCCCATCGGCGCTGGTCGACGACCGGGTGGCGTCGGCGTCGGACCACCTCGTCGCCGGTGAGCACCTCCCCCGCGCGTAACAACACCGCGGCGGCGGTTCCGGCCGCGCCGCAGGAGATGTTCACGCAGAGATGGATCCCGTAGGACCGGTAGACGTACAACCGGCCGGCCGGTCCGAACATGACCGTGTTCCGTGGCGTGATGCCGGGGTAGCTGTGTGCGGCCGGGTCCGGATGGGGTCCGTCGGGTGGTCCCCCGTAGGCCTCGACCTCGACGACGCGCAGTCGGACCTCGCCGTCGTCGCCGGTCACGACCATCTCGGATCCGAGAATCCGCGTCGCGGCACCGACCGGATCGGTGCGGAGATCGCGCGCCGACAACAGGGGTTGGGGCATCAGTGGCAGGTGTGCGCTATCGGTCGGTGGTACCCGCGCGGGCAAGCAGAGCCGCGTGTTCGGCGTCGTCGACCGTCCGCGCCTCGCTGATGAGCAGCACCGGGATGCCCTCGTCGATGCGGTAAACCGCGCGGAGCCGCTCGTTGTAGAGCAGTTCCTCGGTGCCCGAGTCCGAGCCGAGGTAGATCAGGGCGCCGTGGTCCTGCGGGCAGACCAGTCTCTCGCGGAGGAAGGCGTCGAGCGGCATGGGATGTCCTTCGGGTCGGTCACGGGTGCGGGTGGGTGATCATCCCACTCTACGAACCCGCCGAGGTCAGAACGACCGCACCTGCTGGGGCGACTCGGCCGAGGACAGGATCCATTCCTTCTCCGCCAGAACCGTCCTGGTCAGGCGCCGATAGCGACCGTTGTCGTCGCGGTACCAGACGCGGGCACTGGGCTTGGGCAGTCCCTGCGCGCGGAAGCTGTCGGCCAGCGGTCGGTAGGAGTGGCTGAGCGGGATCTCGTCGACGGCCCAGATGATGTGCGGGCGTTCGGCGGCCGAGAGTCCGGCCAGGGCCACCCGCAGCGACGACACGGTCAGGGCATTCGTGCGCACCCTCGGTGACACCACTGCGACCGCGAGCTGGGAGCCGGCCGTGCCCACCGGGTAGACGACCACCTGATCGACGTCGGGGTGCAGGCTCAACGCCGCATTGATCGGCTGCGGGAAGATCGGTCCGTCGGCGGACTTGATGACGCCGTGGACGCTACCCATCAGCCAGTGATCGCCGTCGACGTCGCGGCGGACCAGCTGACCGGACGTCTCCCACCGATCGTGCTGACCGAACACGTCGCGGAGCACCGTGGCCCCGGACTCGTACCGCTGGCGGGTCTGCGCGAGCAGCAGTCCGACCTCGTCGGATCCCGCCTCGCGCACGAAGCCCCGAGCGTCGAGTTGGAAGCGCTCCTCGGTGACGTCCCAGGCCGCGACCCGGACGCGATTGGTCTCCGGCAGGGCTCGTCCGACCGATCCGATCTTCGTGCCCGCGACGTTGGCGAGGATCGCCGCGCCGTCCGGGGTCGCGAAGAACTCGATGACACCGGCGTTGGGGAACCGCGCGTTGACGTCGGCCCAGAGGCCGGCCGGCATCCCGGAACCGATGAACTGCCGGATCGGGTTGTGTTCGGTGATCGCCAGCTCGGGGTCACGGACGATGTCGCCCATCATCGTCCAGGTGTAGGAGACGACGGTGATGCCGTAGCGGTAGACCTCGCGGGCGAAGCTCTCCGGTTCGACTCCCGACGACAGCGCGATGCGGGATCCGCCGACGACGGTCGCGCCGAGGGTGGTCAGCAGACCGGACGCGTGGTGCAGCGGGGTCAGGCAATAGACGGTGTCGTTGTCGGTCATCGCCGTGGCCGATGCGGCACCGAAGGCCGACATCGCCCATCGGTGGTTGGTGATCGGCCACTGCTGGACGGTGCCGCCCGCGCTGGTGAACAGGATCGCGGCGAGGTCGCCGCCGAGTCCGGGGTCGCGTCGGTACCAGGACGGGACCTTCACCTGGTCGGGGTCGATCTGCTCCATGTCGATGATGCGGTCGCCGTCGGCCCCGGGGATCGACCGGACGTCACCGCCACCGAGGACCAGCACCCGCTCGGCGTGCTCGACGCACTGCTCCAGGCTCGCTGGATCCGCGATCACGACGACCACGTCGGCGAGTCGCAGCATGCGGGCCAGGTCGGCGTCCGGCGGCAGCGGCACGACCACGGCGCCCAGACGGGACAGCGCGGCGATGGCGACGAGCGCACTGGGGCGCGTCTCCATCATCACGCCGACGTGTTCTCCGGGGCGGACACCGCACTGGATGAGGCCGCGCACGACGTTGTCGATGCGACGGTTGACCTCGAAGTGGCTCAGCACCCGATCCTCGAAGAGGAAGAGCTCGCGGTGGCCGGCGCGCTCGGCGTTCTCCGACATCAACTTGCCGAGGGAGATACGGGTCCCGGCCTGGATCTGTCCGAGGCGCATGAGCCGCGGCAGCGTGCGCACGGACTCACGGATCACGGCCTGCGAGGTGCGACGGAACGATCCGGCGGCGTGGACGACCTCACGGCTCACCCCCGCGCCGGCGTCGGCGAACGCGCCGAGTCCGTGTGTCAGACGCGACGACAGGCTGACACCGGAACCGACGGACTTCTCGGGGTTGTCGGGCATCGGGGCGATCTCGTCCGGGATCGGACCGGTGCCCTCCTGCCAGAGGATCCACTGCGACGTGGTCGGCCAGCTGTGCGCACCCGAGGTGGAGCCGACGACGAGTCCGAAATGTCCGACCGGCAACACACTCTCGTAGGCCTGCGCCCGCGGCGCCGCCCGCTTGATCCCGCGGACCGCCACGGGCTGACCGATGTCGTCGGCGTCGCCGACGAACGCGAGGACCGGACAGGTGATCTCGGCGAGGGTCACCAGCGAGTCGCGGATGACGAATCCGCCCGACACCATCCGGTTGTGCACCACGAACTGGCGCAGCAACTCGGCGATGGCCGGACCCGACCAGGCGACCCACCCGTCGGCCTCGAGGAATCGGCGCTGATCCTCTCGCGGGAGCAGCGCGTCGCGATCGTGGAGCTGCAGCAGGAAGTCGATGCGGCTGCGGGCGGCCTTGACCGGGTCGAGGAGCTGGAATCCGGTGCGCGCCAACCATCCCGGGATCGCGATGCGGTTGAAGACGTTGTCGGCGAAGAGCTCGGCCAGAGGCGCCATGACGTTGGCGGGCAACCCGAGCGGCAGCGCCGCGAGCACGTCGACGGGGCTGCCGAAGGTGGTGAGGCTCGCGATCTGCTCCGAGCGCCGGAAGGCCGCGGCCTGATAGGCGAACATTCCGCCCTGGGAGTAGCCGATGAGATGGACGGGACGTCCGGTCTCCTCGTGCATCAGGTCGATGATCTCGCTGATGGCGACGATGTGGTCGGCGAGCGTGCGCTCCATGCCGCCGGCCTCCTGGTCCGGGGACCCGAAGTCGACGACCCAGGGGTCGATGCCGTTCGCGTGCAGGATCGACACCGCACCGTTGTGCGGGGTGACGTCATAGACGTTGGCCGACACCATCATCGGCGGGATGAGCAGCGCGGGCGGACCGCCGTTGAGGTCGTCGGGGAAGTAGCGACGCAGCCGGTACATCGGCGACGTCTCCTCGACGCGGAACGGGGTCGGCTGGGTCCCGGTGTCGAGACCGCCCATCCGGATGACCTCGAGACCGTTCTGAGCCGTCGCGACGACCCGATCCAACGCCCGCCCGATGTTCGGAATGCCGACCACCTGAGTTACCTCCTCGCCGCGCAGTCCGTGATCGCTGTCACTCTACTCATGGCCGTGGCAGGCCGGTGTCGCGCGGCCCCGCCACATCCGCCGACCGATAGGCGCCGGTCAACGCCAGTCACGTAGCACCGCGACGCGGGCGACGACGCGTTCGCGTTGCTCCGCGACCTGATCACCCGACGTTCCACCGCGCGCCGATCGGGACGCGATGGATCCCTCGACGGTGAGCACGTCGCGGACGTCGGGCGTCAATGCCGGGTCGATTGCCGTCAACTCGTCGTCGGACAGTTCGGCGAGGCCGACGCCCCGCGCCTCGGCCACCCGTACGCACGCCCCGGCGGCCTCGTGTGCGACCCGGAACGGGATCCCCTGCCGGACGAGCCACTCGGCGATGTCGGTCGCCAGCGTGAATCCGGCGGGCGCGAGTTCTGCCATCCGGTCTGTGTGGAACTCGAGTGTGGCGACGAGACCCGTGATGGCGGGCAAGAGGAGTTCGAGCTGGGCCACCGAGTCGAAGACCGGTTCCTTGTCCTCCTGCAGATCGCGGTTGTACGCCAGGGGTTGGGCCTTGAGCGTCGCCAACAGGCCGGTCAGGTTACCGATGAGTCGTCCGGTCTTGCCCCGGGTGAGTTCGGCGACGTCCGGATTCTTCTTCTGCGGCATGATCGAACTACCGGTCGACCACGCGTCCGCCAGGGTGACGTAGCCGTATTCCGGTGTGCTCCAGGAGATGATCTCCTCGGCGAGCCGCGAGAGGTCGACCGCGGTCATGGCGAGGACGAAGGACGCCTCGGCCGCGAAGTCGCGGGACGACGTCGCGTCGATCGAGTTCTCCGCCGACGAGTCGAAGCCGAGTTCGGCGGCGATCTTCTCCGGGCTCAGTCCGAGCGACGACCCGGCGAGTGCACCCGATCCGTATGGCGACACCGCGGCGCGGACGTCGAAGTCGTGGAATCTCTCGACGTCGCGGAGCAGCGGATGGGTGTGTGCGAGAAGGTGATGCGCGAGCAGTACCGGTTGGGCGGCCTGCGAATGCGTCTTGCCCGGCATCGCCGCCGACGGGTGCGCCGCGGCCTGCGCGGTCAGGGCATCGACGACGTCGAGCACCCCTGACGAGACGCGACGCACCGCGTCGCGCAACCACATCCGGAACAGCGTGGCCACCTGATCGTTGCGCGAGCGACCCGCACGGAGTCGGCCACCGACCTCCGGCCCCACGCGGTCGATCAGACCGCGCTCGAGAGCGCCATGGACGTCCTCGTCGGTCTCGGCGGCGACGAACACGCCCGACTCGACATCAGCAGCGAGACGCTCCAGTCCGTCGAGCATCGTCTCGAGATCCGGCGCCGAGAGCAGCCCCGCGCCGTTGAGCACGCGGGCATGGGCCATCGAGGCGCGGATGTCATACGGCGCCAACACCCAGTCGAAATGGGTGGACTTGCTCAGCGCCGCCATGGCCGCCGCGGGGCCGTCGGCGAACCGACCGCCCCACAGCGACCCGGCGTTGGTGGTGCCCCCGGTGTCGGACGAACTCACAGCCCGAGGTCTCGCTTGGCCGCGATCTTCGACGACAGGCCGTGCAGCTGGACGAAGCCCTTGGCCGACGACTGGTCGAACGTGTCTCCCGCGTCGTAGGTCGCGAGGTTGAAGTCGTAGAGCGACTCCCCGCTGCGGCGTCCGTTGATGACGATCGTGCCGGCGTGCAGGACCAACCGGATCTCACCGGAGACGTGCTCCTGGGTGTGCGCGACGAAGGTGTCGAGCGCGGACTTCAGCGGCGAGTACCAGAGACCGTCGTAGACCAGCTCGGCCCACTTCTGGTCGGTGTGGCGCTTGTACCGACCGAGCTCCCGCTCGAGGGTGACGTGCTCGAGCTCCTCGTGGGCCCGGATGAGCACCATCGCACCCGGCGCCTCGTAGACCTCACGGCTCTTGATGCCCACCAGGCGGTCCTCGACGACGTCGAGCCGTCCCACACCCTGCTTGCCCGCGCGGGTGTTCAGTTCCTGGATGGCCTCGAGCACCGAGACCGGGCGACCGTCGATGGCGATCGGTCGGCCCTTGTCGAACGTGATGATCAGTTCGTCGGGGGCGTTGAAGTTGACCGTCGGGTCCTCGGTGTAGTCGTAGACGTCCTTCGTCGGGGCGTTCCACAGATCCTCGAGGAACCCGGTCTCCACCGCACGACCCCACACGTTCTGGTCGATCGAGAACGGCGACTTCTTGGAGACGTTGATCGGGATGTCGTTCTGCTCGGCGAACGCGATCGCCTTCTCGCGGGTCCACGCGTAGTCGCGGACCGGGGCGAGGACGTCGAGCTCGGGGGCCAGGGTGTTGAAACCGACCTCGAACCGGACCTGGTCGTTGCCCTTGCCGGTGCAGCCGTGCGCCACGACGGTGCCGCCGTGCGACCGCGCGTTCTCGACGAGGTGCTTGACGATGAGCGGTCGGCTGATCGCCGACACCAGCGGGTAGCGATCCATGTACAGGGCGTTGGCCTGCACGGTGGGGAGGCAGTACTCGTCGGCGAACTCGTCGCGGGCATCGACGACCACGGCCTCGACGGCGCCGCAGTCGAGCGCGCGCTGCCGGATGACCTCCATGTCCTCGCCGCCCTGGCCGAGGTCGATCGCGACCGCGACGACCTCCTTGCCGGTCTCGGCACCGATCCAGCTGATGGCCACCGAGGTGTCCAGTCCGCCGGAGTACGCGAGTATCACGCGTTCAGCCATGAGTTACGAGCTCCCTGCTTGTCGTTGTGATCCCGGCCGTGTGTCGACCGGGTGGTGCTGTTCCGTGGTTCACGCGAGGTCCTCGATCATCCGGGCCAGATCGGCCCCGGACATCGTCTCTCGCGCGATCACGAAGATCGTGTCATCGCCCGCGATCGTGCCGACCACCTGAGGCAGGCTCGCACGATCGAGTGCGCTGGCCAAATAGTGCGCCGCGCCCGGTGGGGTGCGCAGGACGGCCATGTTCCCGCTGTGGTCGGTCGAGACCAACAGTTCGGTCAGCATCCGGGACAGCCGATCGGTGCCGCCGGACACCCCGCGCACGGGTGAACCGTCCTCGGGGACCATGTACACCCCGGCCCCGCCGTCGGCCGCCCGGAGCTTGACCGCACCGAGTTCGTCGAGATCGCGCGACAGCGTCGCCTGCGTGGCGTCGATGCCCACCTGCGCGAGCAGCGACTGCAACTCCCCCTGGCTGCGCACCTGGTGCTCGGCGAGCAGGTGGACGATCTGCGCGTGCCGCCCCGCCCGGGTCGGGGACAACCGACTGACCGTCGCGTGGGCGCCGGTCTCGGTTCGCCGGTCCGCCCGCGGGACGTTCACGCCCGCTCCAGGAGCCAGATGAGCAACGCCTTCTGGGCGTGTAGCCGGTTCTCCGCCTCGTCGAACACAACGCTGCGGGGACCGTCGATGACGGCGTCGGTGATCTCCTCACCGCGGTGGGCCGGCAGGCAGTGCAGCACGATCGCCGCGGGGTCGGCGACGGCGAGCAGTTCGTCGTTGACCTGATACGGCCGGAACGGGGCGACCCGATCGCGACCGTCGTTCTCGTCACCCATCGACGTCCACGAGTCGGTGACGACCACGTCGGCGCCGGTGACCGCGGCGATCGGGTCGGACTCGACGCGCACGCTCGCCCCGGTCTGTTCGGCGCGGGCGCGTGCCGCGTCGAGGGCCCAGTCGGCGGGGGTGAAACCGTCGGGCGCGCTGATGGTCACGTTCATCCCGGCCGTGACGCCGCCGATCAGCAGAGAGTGCGCCATGTTGTTGGCACCGTCGCCGAGGTAGGTCATCGACAGCCCCTGGGTGCGTCCCTTGTGCTCGACGATGGTCTGCAGGTCGGCGAGCACTTGGCAGGGGTGGAACTCCGTGGACAGTGCGTTGACCACCGGCACCGTCGCGGTCGAGGCGATCGCCTCGAGCCGGTCCTGCCCGTAGGTGCGCCACACGATCGCCTTGACGAACCGTGACAGCACCCGTCCGGTGTCCTCGAGCGTCTCGTCACGACCCATCTGTGTGTTCTGACCGTCGACGATGACCGCGTGCCCACCGAGCTGGGCGATGCCCACCTCGAAGGAGAACCGTGTGCGCGTGGAGTTCTTGTCGAAGATCACCCCGACGCCGTGCGGTCCCTCGAGCGGGCGGTGCGAGAACGGTGAGCGCTTCACCTCGGCGGCCAGGGCGAGCACCTGCGCCTGCTCATCGGGCGTGAGGTCGTCGTCCCGCAGGAAGTGACGCAGCGTGGTGCGTGACGCGGTGTCCTTGGGCGCGGTCATGTCGTCTCCTGCCGGGCGGTGTCGAGGATCGACGGGAGGTCGGCGACGAACGCGTTCGCCTGGTCCTCGGTGAGGATGAGCGGCGGCGCCAAGCGGAGGACGTCGGCGGCCGGCGCGTTGATCAGGTAGCCGGCCGAACGCGCCGCGGTCTCCACCGCAGCCGAGATCGGCGCCGTCAGAACGACTCCCAACAGCAGACCCGACCCCCGGACATGCGACACCAGCGGGTGCTCGAGCGCCTCGATGCCGGTGGCGATCGACTTGCCCACCGAGGCGACGTGGTCGACGAGGCCCGCGGAGTCGATCTCGGCCAGCACGGCCAGCGCAGCGGCCGCGCAGATCGGGTTGCCGCCGAACGTGGTCCCGTGCTGTCCCGGGGAGAGCAGGTCCGCGGCGGGTCCGGTCGCGACGCAGGCCCCGATGGGCAGTCCCCCACCGAGCCCCTTGGCCAGGGTCATGACGTCCGGCACGATGCCGACCGCCTGATGCGCGTAGAACGTCCCGGTGCGTCCGATCCCGGTCTGCACCTCGTCGAGGATGAGCAGCGCACCGCGTTCGGTGGTGAGTCGCCGCGCCGCGGCCAGGTATCCCGCCGGGGGCACGATCACCCCACCCTCGCCCTGGATCGGCTCGAGGATCACCGCGGCCGTCTGATCGGTGACCGCCGCATCGAGCGCGTCGATGTCGCCGTAGGGCACGAACGACACCCCGGCGGGCATCGGTTCGAACGGGGTCCGTTTGGCGGGCTGCCCGGTCATCGCCAGCGCACCCATGGTCCGGCCGTGGAATCCGTTCTCCGCGGCCACGATCTCCGGCCGTCCGGTCCGCCGCGCGATCTTGAACGCGGCCTCGTTCGCCTCGGCGCCGGAGTTGCAGAAGAACACCCGCCCCGGGGTGCCGAGTCGTTGGAGGAGCCCCTCGGCCAGGGCCACGGCGGGTTCGTTGATGTAGAGGTTCGACGTGTGACCCAGCGTCTGCATCTGGCGGGTGACCGCCTCGATGACCGCGGGATGGGCGTGGCCGAGCGAGTTGACGGCGATGCCGCCGAGGAGGTCGAGGTACTCGACACCGTTCTCGTCGGTCACCACCGCACCGCGGCCCTGGCGCAACGCGATCTTCGGGGTTCCGTAGTTGTCCATCAGCGCCGAGGACCACCGGTCCTGCATCGGTGCGGTCATCAGATCGCCTTCGTCTCGGGGGCCGGGTCGGCGTCGGTGGTCGGTACGACCATCGTTCCGACGCCGTCTTCGGTGAACAGTTCGAGGAGCATCGAGTGCGGGACCCGGCCGTCGATCACGTGCGCGCGGGGTACGCCGCCGCGCACCGCACGCAGGCACGCCTCCATCTTGGGCACCATGCCCGAATCCAGTTGCGGCAGTAGTGTGTCCAGTGTCTCGGTGTCGATGCGCGAGGTGAGCGAACCGCGGTCGGGCCAATCCGTGTAGAGGCCCTCGACATCGGTGAGCATCACCAGCTTCTCGGCGCCGAGCGACTCCGCGAGCGCCGCGGCGGCGGTGTCTGCGTTGATGTTGTGCACCACCCCGTCGGCGTCGGGGGCGATCGACGACACCACCGGGATACGGCCCGCGGCGATGAGGTCGGTGACGGCGCCGGGGTTGACCGTCGTCACGTCTCCGACGAGGCCGATGTCCGTCTGGACCCCCTCGACGGCCACGGTCCGACGCGTCGCGGTGAACAGGTGGGCGTCCTCGCCGGAGATCCCGACCGCGTAGGGCCCGTGGGCGTTGATCAGTCCGACCAGTTCACGCCCGACCTGACCGAACAGGACCATCCGGACGATGTCCATGACCTCTGGCGTCGTGACCCGGTAGCCGCCCCGGAACTCGCCGACCAGGCCCAGACGCGTGAGCATCGCCGAGATCTGCGGGCCGCCGCCGTGGACGACCACGGGGTGGATCCCGCAGGTGCGCAGGAAGACCATGTCGGTGGCGAAGGCCGCCTTGAGCTCGTCGTCGATCATGGCGTTTCCGCCGTATTTGACGACGATGACCTTGCCTGCGAACCGCTGCAGCCAGGGCAGCGCCTCGGTGAGGACGTGTGCCTTGTCCAACGCGCTCAGATCTGTGGTCGCGTTCTCCGCCGTCATGAGGAGTACGCCGAATTCTCTTCGACGTAGGCGTGCGACAGGTCGGTGGTGCGGATCGTCGCGCTCGCGTCACCCACGCCCAGATCGATGGTCACCTCGATGTCGGTGCCGGTCAGGTCGACCTCGCGGGCTCCCTCGACGCCACACCCGTTGCGGCACACTGCGTTGCCGTTGAACTCGACGGAGATCGCACCCGGGTCGAGCTCGACGGGGGCCATCCCGACCGCGGCGAGCACGCGCCCCCAGTTGGGGTCGGAACCGAACAGCGCGGTCTTGACGAGGCTGTCGCGGGCGACCACCCGTGCCGCCACGACGGCGTCGTCCTCGGTCTGTGCGCCGGTCACCGTGACCAGGATGCGCTTGGTGACCCCCTCGGCGTCGGCCTGCAGTTGCGCGCAGAGGTCGTTGCACGCGGCGAACACCGCGGCGGCGAACTCGTCGGGGTCGGGCGTGACGTCGGCGGCACCGGAGCTGAGCAGCAGGACGGTGTCGTTGGTAGAGCACGAACCGTCGACGTCGAGGCGGTCGAAGGTGCGCGCGGTGGCTGCCCGCAGCGCCGAGTCCAGTTCCGGCGCATCGACCTTTGCGTCGGTGGTGATCACCACGAGCATCGTCGCCAGCGACGGGGCGAGCATCCCGGCCCCCTTGGCCATCCCGCCGACGTTCCATCCGCCCCGGTGGTGCACGGCGACCTGTTTGGGGACGGTGTCGGTGGTCATGATCGCGTGTGCGGCGTCAGTGCCACCGGACAGGCCGCCGGCCATGTCCTGGACGATCGCGGTGACGCCGGCCAGCACGCGATCCATCGGCAACCGGTCCCCGATGAGTCCGGTGGAACACACGGCCACCTCGACGGCGCCGGTGGAGGTGCCCCAGTTGCTCAGCGCGGTGGCCACGGCCTCCGCGGTCGCGTGGGTGTCCTGGAAACCGGCCGGTCCCGTGCAGGCGTTGGCGCCACCGGAGTTGAGGAGCACCGCGCGCAGACTGCCGGTGGTCAACACCTGCTGTGACCACAGCACCGGGGCGGCCTTCACCTTGTTCCGCGTGAAGACGCCCGCGGCTGCATATTCCGGGCCCTCGTTGAACACCAGCGCGAGGTCGGGGCGGCCGGAGACCTTGATCCCGGCGGCCATCCCGGCCGCCCGGAAGCCCAGGGGTGCCGTGACGCCCTGCCCGCGGGTGATCACCGGCGACTCGGTCTCGGTCACGTCGTGTCCGGTGCTCATGGTGCGACTCCCACCGTCGTGAGGCCCTCGGATTCGCCGAATCCCATGGCCAGGTTCATCGATTGCACGGCACCGCCACCGGTTCCCTTGGTGAGGTTGTCGATGGCGCCGATCGCGACCAGGGTGCTCGATCGCTCGTCGACCGTCACCGACAGCGCGACCGAGTTCGACCCGATCACCGATCCGGTGGTCGGGAGTTGCCCGGCCGGGAGCAGATGGACGAACGGTTCGTCGCCGTAGGCCTTCTCGTAGACCGTCCGCATCTCCGCCTCGGACAGCGACGTCCGTGCGGTGCAGGTGGCGAGGATCCCGCGGGCCATCGGCGCGAGGACGGGCGTGAAGGACACACTCACCGGCTGATCGGCCGCCGCGGACAGGGCCTGGACGATCTCGGGGTTGTGGCGATGGGCCCCGCCGACGCCGTAGGCCCGCGCGGAGCCGATGACCTCGGAGGCGAGCAGATCCACGCGTGTCGAACGCCCGGCACCCGAGGTGCCGCTGACGGCCACGACGGTGATCGCCGACTCGACTGCCTGTGCGGCGACCGCGGGCAGGAGCGAGAGGATCGACACCGTCGGGTAGCAGCCGGGGACCGCGATCCGGCTCGCACCGGACAGGACATCGCGGTTGCCCGGGATCTCCGGCAACCCGTACGGCCAGTGACCGGCGTGCGGGGTGCCGTAGAACCGGGTCCACTCCTGCGCGTCGGAGAGCCGGAAATCCGCGCCGCAGTCGATGACCAGGGTGGCCGGGGGAAGAGCGTCCGCGATCGGGCCGGACGTCCCGTGTGGAAGGGCCAGGAACACGACGTCGTGGCCCGCGAGCACCTCGGCGGAGGTCTCCTCGAGCACACGGTCGGCCAGGGGGAACAGATGGGGCTGGTGCTCGCCGAGCGCCGAGCCGGCGTTGCCGCCCGCGGTCAGGGCACCGATGGCGATCTCGCCGGAGACCACGCGTGGGTGCCCGAGGAGCAGTCGGAGGATTTCTCCGCCCGCATATCCACTCGCCCCGGCCACCGCTATCGACATACTCATGTGATTCATTATGCAGACCAGCGCAAAACAATTCACAACCGGGTGGGCGTGTGTGCCCACCCACCGAACTATCGCAGGCGTGCGCCGAGTTCGGAGGCGGCACGGTCGACTGCTGCGAGGCGGGCCTGCGACGCGTCGTCCTCGGTGAGCGTGCGATCGGAAGCACGGAACCGGAGCGCAAACGTCAGCGACTTCACCTCGTCGCCGAGTTGGGGGCCGGTGAACACGTCGTAGAGCCGGATGTCCTCGAGCAGCTCACCCGCGCCCTCGGTCAGCGCCTGCTGCACGCGCGCCGCGGCCACCGACCGGTCGACGACGACGGCGACGTCCTGCAGCACCGCCGGGAACAACGACAGTTGCGGAGCCGGCAGCGCCGACGAGATCGGCAGGAGGTCGAGGTCGAGCTCCACCGCGCAGGTGCGCGGCGGCAGTCCGGCCCTGTCGATGAGCGCGGGGTGCAGTTCGCCCGCCCATCCCACGTCGATCGTCCCGCCCACGCCGTCGTCGGCGACCACCCGAGCACACCGACCGGGATGCCACGGGACGTGTTCGGCGGCCACCATGGCCAGTTCGACTCCCGAGGCGCGACCGATCACCCGGGCGGCGTCGAAGGCATCGGACGCGTCGACCGGTCGGCCCGCACCCCACGGACCGGCGGGCTCACGGGCGCCGGCGAGCACGACCGCGGCCCGCAACGGCTGGTGCGGCAGCGAGCCCATCAGCTCGGCGATCTCGTCCGGAGACGGTCGGCGGGTGACGTCGATCGTCGCGACCGGGTGCACGGTGTCGGCGGCGATCACGACCTGGCCGATCGTGTACAGCGCCACGTCGCGCTGTCCGCGCGTGATGTTGCGGACCGTCATCTCGACGAGTCCGGGGAGCAACGTGGTGTTGAGTTCGCCGCGCGAGGACTCCAGGGGGTTGAGCACCCGCACCGTGTCGCGACGCGGATCGTCGGCCGGGATGTCCCACAGGTCGAGCACGTCGGCGGGCATGAACGGGAACGGCAACACCTCGACGAACCCCGACATCGCCAGCGCCCGACCGACGCTGCGCCGACGGACCTGAGCCGGGGTGAGTCCGGTACCCGCCGGGGCGCGCGGTGGGATCGCCGGGATGTTCTCCAGCCCTTCGAGTCGCAGCACCTCCTCGACGAGGTCGGCCGACTGCCGCAGATCCGACCGCCACGACGGCGGTACGACCTCGAGGACGCCGTCGGCGCCCTCGCTGACCGTGGCGCCGACCTGCTCGAGACGTCGCACGGTGGTCCCGGGCGCATAGGTGACGCCCGCGACACGGTCCGGGAGGTCGGGCGCGATGGACACGGTCACCGGCGACACCGGCAGTGCGGTGTCGGTGTACCCGACATCGGCGACTCCCCCGGCGATCTCGGTGATCAGGTCGGTGGCCCGCGCGAGCGCGAGCGCCGTGATCTCCGGGTCGACCGTCCGCTCGAAACGTTTACCCGCCTCGCTCGACAGACGGTGGCGCCGACCGGTCCGGAACGCCGACACCGGTTCGAAGTTCGCCGCCTCCAGGATGACGTCGACCGTCGCCGGGGAGATCTCGCTCTCGGCGCCGCCCATGACACCGGCCAACGCGATCGGGCCACGATCGTCGGCGATGACGACGTCGTCCGGGACGAGGGCGCGCTCGACCCCGTCGAGGGTGGTCAGCTTCTCCCCCGCGTTCGCGCGCCGGACCACGATCGTGCCGGTCACGCGGGCGCTGTCGAAGGCGTGCAACGGCTGGCCGAGTTCGAGCATCACGTAGTTCGTCACGTCGACGGCCGCCGAGATCGGTCGGACGCCGGCGACCAACAGTCGCTTCTGGATCCACCACGGCGACACCGCCGTCGGGTCGACACCCCGGATGACCTGAGCGCAGTACCGCGTCGCACCGGAGGAGGGATCGATGCGCACCGGCCACGCGTCGTCCGACGCCTCGCGGGTCATGGCCTGCGTATCCGGTCCCGCGGGATCGGAATACGGCAGCTCGAAGCTGGCCGCGAGCTCGCGGGCCAACCCGCGCACGGAGAAGGCGTAACCGCGGTCGGGCGTCACGTTGACGTCGATGGCGGTGTCGGACAGTCCGAGCGCGTCGTGCGCGTCGGTTCCCGGCGCCGCGGTGCCAGGCGCCAACACCAGGATCCCGGAGTGGTCGGTGCCGATGCCGAGTTCGGAGACCGAACAGATCATCCCGTCGGAGGTGTGGCCGTAGGTCTTTCGCGCCGCGATCGCGAAATCTCCGGGCAGGACACTGCCGGGGAGCGCGGCGACGATCAGATCGCCCTCCGCGAAGTTGCGGGCACCGCAGACGATCCCGCGCGGAACGTCCTCACCGACGTCGACCTGGCAGAACCGGATCGGCTTCTTGAACTCGGTGAGTTCGGTGATCTCGGCGACCCGCCCGACAACCAGCGGTCCAGTGATCGCGGGGAAATCCTCGACGTCCTCGATCTCGAACCCGACCCGCACGAAGCCGGCATCGATCTGGGCGGTCGTCGCGGCGAAGTCCGCCGCTCCGCGCTGCAGGGATTCGGTCAACCAGGACTGGGGAACGCGCACTGTGGCTCAACTACTTTCGAGATCGAAGACTGAAGAGGAGGGACGACGTCAGATCGCCGGGCCGAACGGCAGGGTGAACCGGACGTCGCCCTCGACCATGTCGCGCATGTCGGGCAGGTCGTTGCGGAACTGCAGGGTGCGCTCTAGGCCCATCCCGAAGGCGTACCCCGAGTAGACCTCCGGGTCGATCCCGGCCGCCCGCAACACATTCGGGTTGACCATGCCGCAGCCACCCCACTCGACCCATCCGGCGCCGCCCTTCTTGGCCGGGAACCACACGTCCACCTCGGCGGACGGCTCGGTGAACGGGAAGAAGTTCGGGCGCATGCGGGTGGTGGTGTCGGGCCCGAAGATGGCCTTGGCCAGGATCTCCAGGGTGCCGCGCAGATTGGCCATCGTCAGGCCCTTGTCGACGGCGAGTCCCTCCACCTGGTGGAACACCGGGGTGTGGGTGGAGTCCAGTTCGTCGGTGCGGAACGTCCGCCCCGGGCAGGCGACGTAGATCGGCACCTCGCGGGTCAGCATCGACCGCACCTGCACGGGCGAGGTGTGTGTGCGCAACACCTGGCGGGAGCCCTCCGGGGCGATGTAGAACGTGTCCTGCATCGACCGGGCCGGGTGGTCCGGCAGGAAGTTCAGCGCGTCGAAGTTGAACTGTTCGGTCTCGACCTCGGGGCCCTCGGCGATCTCCCACCCCATCGCGATGAAGACGTCGGCCACCTGCTCGCCGATGACCGTGATGGGGTGCCGGGCGCCGACCGGGCGGCGGGCGCTCGGCAACGTCACGTCGATCGCCTCCTCGGCGAGGACCGCAGCGTCACGTTCGGCGGTGAGCACGACCACGCGGTCGTCGTAGGCCTGCTGGGCGCGGGTTCGCACCACGTTGACGGCCTTGCCCGCCTCCGCGCGTTCGTTCTTCGGCAGTTCGCCGAGCGCGCGCCGCGCGAGGGCGATCGCGGATCGGTCGCCGAGGTGGTCGGTCTTCGCCTGGGCGAGTTGTGCCAGATCGCCCGCGGCGGCGAACGCAGCGACGGCCGCATCGGCCGCGGCGTCCAGTGCGTGCTCGGTGGACTCTGACGTATCGCTGCTCACGACGAACCCAACTCCTCTTCTGCTCGATGCTGATCTATCTGATCCGATGCCCGGTGTTGTGGACGAGCGTATCGGATGCGTCCAGGTGTTTGACTCGGCGGCCACCGGGCAACGCCGCAGGTCACACGCGCGTCGTCGCGTTCAGCGGTGGGTCGCGCGTGCGCTCGAATAGAGGCAGACGGCGGCTGCGGCAGCGATGTTGAGACTCTCGGCCCGGCCGTGTATCGGTATCGACACCCGATGGTCGGCGGCGGCCGACAGATCAGCGGACAACCCGTGCGCCTCGTTGCCGAACAGCCAGGCGGCCCGACCCGACAACACCGCGTCGGCGGCGTCGAGGGAGAGTTCACCGTCGGCCGCGGTCGCCAACACGACGAACCCCGCGGCCCGCAGCGCGTCGACGAGCGCATGGGGGTCGCGTTCGCGCGCGACCGGGATGTGGAACACGCTGCCCGCACTCGCTCGGACGGCCTTGCCGTTGTGCGGATCCACCGCTGACGTTCCGGCGAGCACGACGCCGACACAGCCCATCGCGTCGGCGGTGCGGATCAGGGTGCCCGCGTTGCCGGGGTCGGCGATGTCGACACCGACCGCGACGGTCGCCGCCGGTCCGGCGGCGCCGACGATCTCCTGCAGCGATGCCTCGAGCAGGTCGCAGACCGCGAAGATGCCGGGGCTCGTGGAGGTGTCCGACAACTTGCCCGCGGCGCGTGCGGTGACGACGAGGACCTCGATGCCCGCCGCGCGCGCGAGGTCGAGCAACACGCTGTGCCGGTACTCCTCCTCGTCGCGGACCAGGACGGTCCGCGCGACACCGGTGTCGAGGGCCGAGCGGACCGCGTTGCTCCCCTCGATCAGGAACTCGCCGCGCTCGCGCCGCTCACTCGAACGGTGCAACTTGGCAAACGAAACGACCCGCGTGGAGCGCTCGGTGAGGGCGGTGTCCACTGCGGGTCGTGTCGTCAGACGTCGAGATGCGTCGGGGTGCGACGAATCGTCGATCAGGCTGCGGGCGCGTTGACGTCGTCGGGCAACGACTTCTTCGCGATCGCGACCAGGCCGGCGAAGGCCTCGGGGTCGCTGACGGCGATCTCGGCGAGGATCTTGCGATCCACCTCGAGCTCGGCGATCTTCAGACCCTGGATGAAGCGGTTGTAGGTGATGTCGTTCGCCCGGGCTGCGGCGTTGATCCGCGAGATCCAGAGCTTGCGGAACTCACCCTTGCGAGCGCGACGATCGCGGTACGCGTAGTTCAGCGAGTGGAGCTGCTGCTCCTTGGCCTTGCGGTACAGCCGCGAGCGCTGTCCGCGGTAGCCCTTGGACGCCTCCAGAACTGAACGACGCTTCTTCTGGGCGTTCACTGCCCGTTTCACGCGTGCCACGTGGATTACCTCTAACTATGTCGAGACCGCGCTTCGCAATCGTCTTGAAACGAATGGGCGATCAGGTGGAACGATTGATTGAGCGCTGGCTCAGATGTTCAGGAGCCGCTTGATGCGCGGGGCATCGACGTCGGCGACCACGGCGGTTCCGTCGAGACGACGGGTGCGCTTGGTGGGCTTGTGCTCCATCAGGTGGCGACGGTTGGCCTTCTGACGGACGATCTTGCCGCTGCCGGTCACCTTGAATCGCTTCGCGGTTCCCTTGTGCGTCTTTGCCTTCGGCATGTGTGTACTTCCTCTGTGCTCGATGCTGCCGTGCGCATGCCCTTCGGCGTGCGCACGCATGTGCTGGTGCTGACCCGGGATTCCCGGGTCACCGGCGAGCGGTGGCTATTCGGCCGGCGCGGAGTCCGCGGCGGGTGCCGACGTCCCCGGCTGCCGTGCCTCGGCCACCTTCGCCCGGGTCTTGGCTCCCTTGTGCGGGGCCAAGACCATCGTCATGTTGCGGCCGTCCTGCTTGGCCGATGTCTCGACGAAACCGAATTCACCCACGTCCGCGCCGAGGCGCTGCAGCAGGCGGTAACCGAGTTCGGGTCGCGACTGCTCGCGTCCGCGGAACATGATGGTCACCTTGACCTTGGATCCGGCTTCCAGGAAGCGGATCACGTGGCCCTTCTTGGTCTCGTAGTCGTGGTCGTCGATCTTCGGCCGGAGCTTCTGCTCCTTGATGACCGTCATCTGCTGGTTACGGCGGGACTCACGAAGCTTCTGGGCCGCCTCGTACTTGAACTTGCCGTAATCCATGATCTTGCACACCGGCGGACGGGCGTTGGGCGCCACTTCCACCAGGTCAAGATCGGCCTCGATGGCCAATCGCAAAGCGTCTTCAACACGCACGATGCCCACCTGCTCCGAATTCGGACCGACGAGTCGGACCTCGGGGACGCGGATGCGCTCGTTGATGCGGGTCTCTGTGCTGATGGGGCCTCCTCGTTAAAACCAATGGGTGCCGCGGCTCACGCCACGGTTCGCGCCTCGTGCGGCCCGGTGAGGGACCGACGATGACCGATGCACGCGGAGGAAACACCCTGGTCAGCAGAAAGGGCCCTCGCGATGAGATCATCGACGGGGCCCGCTACTGACCGGTCGACACGCGACAGGTGTTCGTCACCTGCGTGCATGCCACCTCCAACGGGAGGCACCCGACCGGTATTCCTCGTCAGAGGAACCTCGATCGAGCGACCGGACCGCACAACTTCCCGGCGAGGCCGGGTGTCGAGCGGTGGGAGCGGAACTCCACTTGCAAACCCCAGCTCTCACCGGGGCGGTCTGACATGGAAGTCTAACAGTCATGACGGAAAATCCACATTCCGCAGATCCGGACGCCGACGCGGAAAACGCCGACCTGCCGATTCGCGATCTCGCCGATGTCCCCGCCGTCGAGGTCATCACCAAGTCCATCGTGATGATCATGAGCTCGGCCGCCGAGAAACTCGGCCTCGCCGAGGACGGGGCCGACGTCGATCTCGACGAGGCACGCAGTCTGATCACCGCCCTCGCCGGACTGGTGACGGCGTCGTTGCCCGATCTTGGTCTGCACGCCGCCCCGATCCGCGACGGACTCAAGAGCCTGCAGCTGGCGTTCCGCGAGGCCAGCAGCATCCCGGACGATCCCGGCACCGGGCCCGGCGAGAAACTCACCGGACCGGTGCACTGACCCGGGTCTAACCGACCGACGCCTTCGACTTGGTGCCGGTGCGCGACGTCGCCGCCACCTTCTTCGGGGCGGTCTTCTTCGCCGGGGCCTTCTTGGCGGCCGCCTTCTTCGTCGTCCGGCCGGTCGTCGGGCTGACGATCTCCTTCAGGAAGCCGCCGGTGTGGCTCTCGGGCACCGCCGCGATGTCCTCGGGTGTCC
Organism: Williamsia maris; assembly: GCF_024171815.1. Classification (GTDB taxonomy): domain Bacteria; phylum Actinomycetota; class Actinomycetes; order Mycobacteriales; family Mycobacteriaceae; genus Williamsia_A; species Williamsia_A maris. The sequence continues at coordinate 23,088 of NZ_JAMTCJ010000003.1, forward strand.
CCTCGGCCACGACCCGGCCACCACCCGAACCGCCCTCGGGGCCCATGTCGATGACCCAGTCGGCGGTCTTGATGACGTCGAGGTTGTGCTCGATGACGATGACCGAGTTGCCCTTGTCCACCAGTCCGTTGATGACGAGCAGCAGTTTGCGGATGTCCTCGAAGTGCAGACCGGTGGTCGGCTCGTCGAGGACGTAGACGGTCCGCCCGGTTGACCGCTTCTGCAGCTCTGCGGACAGCTTCACGCGCTGCGCCTCACCGCCGGAGAGCGTCGGCGCCGGCTGACCGAGACGCACGTAGCCGAGTCCGACCTCGACCAGCGTCTTGAGGTAGCGGTGGATCGAGGTGACCGGCTCGAAGAAGTCGGCCGCCTCCTCGATCGGCATGTCGAGCACCTCGGAGATGGTCTTGCCCTTGTAGTGCACCTCGAGGGTCTCGCGGTTGTACCGGGCGCCGTGGCAGACCTCGCACGGCACGTAGACGTCGGGCAGGAAGTTCATCTCGATCTTGATCGTGCCCTCACCGGTGCACGCCTCGCACCGACCGCCCTTGACGTTGAAGCTGAAGCGACCGGGTTGGTAGCCACGGACCTTGGCCTCGGTGGTGGCCGCGAACAACGTGCGGATCTTGTCGAAAACGCCGGTGTAGGTGGCCGGGTTCGACCGCGGGGTGCGACCGATCGGCGACTGGTCGACCTGCACCAGCTTGTCGAGGTGGTCGAGCCCGGTGATGCGGGTGTGCCGTCCGGGCACCTGCCGCGCACCGTTGAGCTTGTTGGCCATCGTGGTGGCGAGGATGTCGTTGACCAGCGTCGACTTGCCCGATCCGGACACCCCGGTGACCGCGGTGAGCACGCCCAGCGGGAACGACACGTCGATTCCCTGGAGGTTGTGTTCGCGGGCGCCGACCACGGTGAGTTGGCGTTTGCGATCGATCGGCCTGCGGATCTCCGGGATCGGGAGGCTCTCCCGGCCGGACAGGTACGCGCCGGTCAGCGACTCCTCGTTGGCCAACAGCCCCTCGTAGCTGCCGCTGTGGACGACCCTGCCGCCGTGCTCGCCCGCGCGCGGGCCGATGTCGACGATCCAGTCGGCGGAGCGGATGGTGTCCTCGTCGTGCTCGACGACGATCAGGGTGTTACCGAGGTTGCGCAGGCGCGTCAGCGTGTCGATCAGCCGTCGGTTGTCGCGCTGGTGCAGACCGATGGACGGTTCGTCGAGGACGTAGAGGACCCCGGCCAGCCCCGACCCGATCTGGGTGGCCAGGCGGATCCGCTGCGCCTCACCGCCGGACAACGACCCGGCCGCACGGGACAGCGACAGGTACTCGAGACCGACGTCGAGCAGGAAGGTGATCCGCGCCTGGACCTCCTTGAGCACCCGGCCGGCGATCGCCGCCTCACGGGCGCCGAGGGTCAGGTCGGAGAGGTAGTCCGCGCACTCGGCCACCGACAGCGCGCAGACCTCGGCGATCGACTTCTCACCGAAGCGCGGGTGGTCCAGGGTGACCGCGAGGATCTCCGGGCGCAGACGCGCGCCGGCACAGACCGGGCACGGGATGTCGCGCATGTAGCCCTCGTAGCGGTCCTTCATCTGCTCGGAGTCGGTCTGCTCCATCCGCCGGTGCAGGAACGACATGACGCCCTCGAACTCGGTGTAGTACGAGCGGGTGCGTCCGTAGCGGTTGCGGAACTTCACGTGGACCTGGTGGTCGCTGCCGTTGAGGATGGCGCGACGGATCTTGACCGGCAGTCGGTTCCACGGGGTGTCGACGGAGAACCCCATCTGGTCGGCCAGACCGGACAGCAGACGCAGGAAGTAGTCGGCGTTGTGCCCGGTCGACCACGGGGCGATCGCGCCGTCGGCCAACGACAACTCCGGATCGGGCACCACGAGGTCCTCGTCGACCTCCTTGCGGATGCCCAGACCGTCGCAGTCGGGGCAGGCGCCGTACGGCGAGTTGAAAGAGAACGAGCGCGGCTCGAGGTCGTCGATCGCGATGGGGTGCCCGTTCGGACAGGCCATCCGCTCGGAGAAGCGGCGCTCCCGCTCGGGGTCGTTCTCCTCGAGGTCGACGAAGTCGAGGACGATGACGCCGTCGGCCAGACGCAGTGCGGTCTCCACCGAGTCGGTCAGGCGCTGCTTGGCCGTGTGCTTGACCGCCAGGCGGTCGACCACGACCTCGATGTCGTGCTTCTCCTGCTTCTTCAGGGTCGGCGGCGTGGCCAGCGGGTGGACCACCCCGTCGACCCGCGCACGGGAGAAGCCCTGGGTCTGCAGCGACGCGAACAGGTCGACGAACTCGCCCTTGCGCGTGCGCACGACCGGCGCGAGCACCTGGAACCGGATGCCCTCCTCCATCGCGAGCACCTGGTCGACGATCTGCTGTGGGGTCTGCTTGGCGATCGCCGACCCGCACTCCGGGCAGTGCGCCTTGCCCGCGCGGGCGTAGAGCAGGCGGAGGTAGTCGTAGACCTCGGTGATCGTGCCCACGGTCGAGCGCGGGTTGCGGTTGGTGGACTTCTGGTCGATCGACACCGCGGGCGAGAGGCCCTCGATGAAATCGACATCGGGCTTGTCCATCTGCCCGAGGAACTGACGCGCGTAGGCCGACAGCGACTCGACATAGCGTCGCTGACCCTCGGCGAAGATCGTGTCGAAGGCGAGACTCGACTTGCCCGACCCGGACAGGCCGGTGAAGACGATCAGACTCTCCCGTGGCAGGTCGACGTCGATTCCACGCAGGTTGTGTTCCCGAGCTCCTCGCACGATCAGGCGGTCTGCCACAGTTGTCCTCACTCCGCGTCGGCGACGACGCGATGGTTGACGGATGGTGTCGGTGATCTCGCCGGCGACGGCGGTCACGACTGGTGGGTGGTGTCGTGCCCTGTCACTGCGACGGTCTGACAGCGGACGGACTCGACAGCGCACCACGGGCTGCCTCCATCGTAAGTGCGACCACCGACAGTTTGATTCCGAGCCGGTCGGCGGACATCGGTCGGCCGGTAGCGTTGGCGCCATGAGTGCAGCCGAGATCACCGTGTCCGACACCTACACCGGCGACCTGTCCGAAACCGACGGTGCGCAGCGCCGATCGGTCACGGGCGCGACGATCACCAAGATGTCGGTCGGTCCGATGGACAACAACGTGTACGTGGTGACCTGCACCGAGACAGGTGACCAACTCCTCATCGACGCCGCCAACGATGCCGACGACATCCTCGGGCTCGTCGACGCCCTCCCCGGGACGCCGAGACTGATCTTCACCACCCACCAACACTTCGATCACTGGCAGGCCCTGGCCGCCGTCCGCGAGTCGACGGGCGTCCCGACCGCCGCGGGCCGGATCGACGCCCCGGAGATCCCGGTGACCACCGACCGCCCCGTCGACGACGGCGACACCATCGAGATCGGTTCCTTGCGTTTCTCGGCGATCCACCTCGTCGGCCACACCCCCGGGTCGATCGCCCTGGCGATGTCCGACGGCGAGCGGACGCACCTGTTCACCGGAGACAGCCTCTTCCCCGGCGGGGTCGGCAAGACCTGGCAGCCGGGCGACTTCGAGATCCTGCTGAACGACGTCAGCACCAAGCTCTTCGACCGCTTCGACGACGACACGGCGGTCTATCCCGGTCACGGTCTGGACACGACCATCGGAACCGAACGCCCCCAGCTGGGCGAATGGCGTGAACGCGGTTGGTGATCGACGCCGCGCCGTCCACACCGGCAGGGGTCAGCCGGTAACCTCGGAACGGCCCTGTGACACACCGTCGTCGTCCCCGACGACGGCAGGGTCAATGACCCGAGGAGGCCATCAGTGTTGATCCGCCGAATTGCCCGCCCGATGCTCGCGAGCGTGTTCGTCGCATCGGGCATCAACGCTTTGCGAAACCCCGAGCAGCTTGCCGAAACCGCGCAGCCGTTCGTCAAGAAGGCACAAGAGGTCCTGCCCGACGAGGTCGTCGAACCCATCCCGTCCGACACCGTCACGTTGGTCCGGATCAACGGAGCGATCCAGCTCGGTGGCGGCGTCCTGCTCGCCACCGGCAAGTTCCCGCGTTTCGCCGCCCTGGGGCTCGCCGGCTCGATTGTCCCGACAACGCTTGCCGGACATGACTTCTGGACCAAGACCGATCCGCAGGAACGCCAGTACCACCAGACGCAGTTCCTCAAGAACCTGAGCCTGCTCGGCGGTCTGCTCATCACTGCGGTCGACACCGAGGGCAAGCCCTCGGTGGCGTGGCGGTCCCGCAAGGCGGTCGAACACGCGTCCGACGCCGTGAGCGCGGCACTGCCGTTCGGCGGAGACAGCAGCAGCGACACCTTCGAGCACCTCCGGTCGGCCGCGGCCGACCGCGCGAGCCAGGTCGCCGAGATCGCCAAGGATCGCGGACCGGGCGTCCTCGAGGCAGCCAAGGATCGGGCCACCCCGCTCGCCGAGGCCGCCGTGGAGCGCGGGTCGAAGCTGGCCGAGGTCGCCAAGGACAAGGCGACCCCGTACGCCGAGGCCGCCGCCGAGCGCGGATCCGAGCTGGGCGAGAAGGCCGCGAAGGTCGCTCGCAAGCGCGCCGAGAAGGCGGGCAAGGTCGCCCGCAAGGAGGGCAACAAGGCCGCCAAGAAGGCCCGCAAGCGCGGGTCGGAGATCGCCGACCTCGCGGCCAAGCGGGGCTCGGAGTTCGCCGACACCGCCCGCGAGCGTGGGATCGAACTCGCCGAGACGGCCCGCGACCGCGGCGCCGATTACGCCGACACCGCGGCCGATCGCGGCTCCAAGCTGGCCGACAAGGCGTCCAAGCGTGGGTCCGTCTTCGCCGACGAGGCGCAGAAGCGTGGTGCGGAGTTCCTCGAGCAGGCCCGCGAGCGGAGTCTCGAGTTCGCCGACACCGCCCGTGACCGCGCACCCGAGCTCGCCGACACCGCCCGTAGCCGCGCCGCGGACTGGGCGTCGACGGCCGAGGCCCGTGGCCAGAAGCTCTCGAAGCGTGCGCAGAAGCGCGCCCAGAAGGCTGCGGTCAAGCAGGCCGTGCAGGCTGCGATCAGCAACGTCAAGTAATCCCACGAGGTCCGTGGCGGGTGTCGAGCACGCCCGCCACGGATCGTCGTGTCACCCACGGAAGGCTCCTGATCCACCCATGACCCGGACGCGGGAGACCGCACCCCTGCCCGACCGGGACGACACCGGTCGCGACGATGAGTCCGATTCCCCCATCTCGGCCGAGCAATCCCATCTCGACGTCATCTACGCACGTCTCGATCGCATGCGACGGTCGACCTCCACCCGCCTGCAGACCGCGCTACGCGAGTCCGGCGGAACCCCACAGGCCCGCTCCGAACGTGAGTCGTACGAGCGGATGTACCACGACGATCTCACCAAATACGATGCCGCCGAACACAACCTGTACTTCGGACGTCTCGATCTCTCCGACGGCGAGACACGCACGATCGGTCGCATCGGCATCCTCGACGACGACGAGAACGACTCCACCCTGCTGCTCGACTGGCGTGCACCGCTGTCGCGGCCGTTCTATCTCGCCACACCCGCCGCACCGGACTCGGTTGCCGTGCGTCGTCACATCCGGACGCGCAACCGTCGGGTCACCGCGGTCAACGACGAACGCCTCGACGCCGGTGACATCGACGCGGTCTCGCGAGGCGACGTCGTCAACGAGGCCGCACTGATCGGTGCGCTGAACGCCGCCCGCACCGGCGAGATGGTCGACATCGTCGAGACCATCCAGCGCGAACAGGACCTCATCATCCGGTCCACGCACCGCGGCGTGACCGTCGTGCAGGGCGGTCCGGGTACCGGCAAGACCGCCGTGGCCCTGCACCGTGCCGCCTATCTGCTCTACACCCACCGGGACACGCTTTCCCGCAGCGGCGTCCTGATCATCGGGCCGAACGACGACTTCCTGCGCTACATCGGGCAGGTGCTGCCCTCGCTGGGTGAGACCGGCGTCCTGTTGTCGACGGTCGGCGCGCTCTACCCGGGCGTCGTGGCCACCCGTGTCGACGACCGCACCGGCGCAGCGGTCAAGGGTGATCTGCGCATGATCCAGGTGCTGAAGAACGCTGTCCGCGAGACGCAGTCGCTCCCGTCGGAGACGGTGACCGTGCGATTCGACGGCTACCCCCTGGAGATCGATCGCGACCTGGTCCGGCGGGCCCGCGGCCGAGCCCGGTCGAGTCGGCGGGCGCACAACCAGGCCCGACCGTTGTTCCTGCGCGCGGCGCTCGACGAACTGGCCCAGCAGCACGCGCGGCGGATCGGGTCGAGCACCATCGACGGTTCGCAGCTCCTCAGTGCCGGCGACGTGGCCGACATCCGTGACGAGATGGAATCCGACGCCGAGATCCTGACCGCCCTCGCCCGTTTCTGGCCCCAACTGACCCCGGACCGACTCCTGCACGACTTCCTCTCCGACACCGGCCGCATCCGGGCCGTCACACGCGGCTGGACGGCCACCGACCGCGAGGCGCTGCACCGCGGCGCCGGGTCCCGGGGAGGTGTCACCGAGAGCGACGTCCCACTGCTCGACGAGTTGGCCGAGATCATCGGCTACGACACCGCCGACGACGAGCGCTCCGAGCAGGCACGGTGGCGCAAGCAGTTGGCCGACGCCCAGGACGCGCTCGACATCCTGACCGGTTCGGCCCCACAGGATCTCGAGGACGAACTCGACCCCGAGATCCTGATGGCCTACGACCTCATCGACGCCGAACAGTTGGCCGCACGACAGACGCAACGGCACAGTCAGACGACCGCTGAACGTGCCCACGGCGACCGCACCTGGGCGTTCGGCCACGTGATCGTCGACGAGGCACAGGAGATCTCGGCGATGGGATGGCGGATGATCATGCGCCGCATCCCGAATCGGTGGATGACGATCATCGGCGACACCGCCCAGACCGGTGATCCCGCGGGTACCACGTCGTGGGGATCGGTGCTCGAGCCGTACGTCGCCCGGCGCTGGCAACAACACGACCTCACGGTCAACTACCGCACGCCGGCCGAGATCATGTCGGTCGCGGCCGATGTGCTCGCACAGATCGATCCCGACCGATCCGCACCCACATCGATCCGCCACTCCGAGGTGCCGCCGCGCGCGGTGCGTGTCAGCGGTGACGGGTTGGCCGACGCCGCGGTGTCCGCGGCGACCGGAGACGGGCAGGAGGCGGTCGACGACGGCGTCACCGCGATCATCGCCCCGGATGCCGATGTCGCGGCCATCACCGCTCGCGCCACGGAGACCGGTGGGGCCGCGGCCGGTGTGCGGGTGCTCACCGTGACGCAGTGCAAGGGACTCGAGTTCGACCGGACCGTGGTCGTCGAACCGGCGTCAATCGTCGAACAGTCACCCCGGGGGCTCAACGACCTCTACGTGGCCCTGACGCGGGCGACGCAGCGGCTCACCGTGGTGCATTCGGCCGACCTGCCGAACGCACTCGCCGCGCTCGGCTGAGAGCCGAACGCGGCGAGGGTGTCGTGCGGGGTGACCGCGAGGGGTCAGACCGTGTGGACGATCAGGACGTCGCAGGCGGATTTGCGGGCGACGTCGGCGGGGACGGATCCCAGGAGACGGCCGGCGATCGAGTTGAGGCCCTTGTTACCGACGACCAGCAGGTCGGCCTTGGTGTCTCCGACGAGCTGGAGCAGGGCGTCGACGGGGGCACCCTTGATCGGGCGGGTGTTGACGTTGGCGGTGTTGGCGCCGGCGCGGGTTGCGCGTTCACGTGCGGTGCGCAGGATCTCGTCGGTGGGGGCCGTCCCGTGCACCTGGTAGGCCTCGTCCTTGAGGACGTCGGACACCGAGTTCACGTCGCGACCCTCGTGCGGGAAGAACGCGCAGGCGATGACCAGTTTGGCGGTGTCCCCAGCGATGGCGCCGGCACGTTCGACCGCCTTGAGTGACGACTCCGAACCGTCCGTTCCGACGACAACTGTCTGGTACGCGCTCATCCATTCCTCCGTTTGTGTCGACGACTTCGTCGTCATGTTTCGGTGACAACCTCATACCGTCGTGGGATTTCACGACGGCGTCGTCACCCGAGTTTCTCAGACAACGCTGTGGCGACGATCAACTGCGATGGACGACACCGTGTGTCACGAGGTCGCACCGTAGCTGGATTGCCGCCACTGAACTGGGACAATAGTTGCACAAATGCACTCCTGTCCGTCGATCGTGGGTATCGCCACACCGGGTGTCACCGGATGCCTGCGGCGTCCATTCCGCGGAGTTCCTTCTTGAGGTCGGAGATCTCGTCCCGCAGACGCCCCGCCAGCTCGAACTGGAGGTCACGCGCCGCGTTCATCATCTGTGCGCTCAGCGCGGCGATGAGATCGGCCAGTTCGGCCCGCGGCATCGTCGACACGTCGCGTTTCTCGATGACGCCGGCACTGAACGTCTTGCCGCCCTCCCCCGGCGCCCGACGGCCGCGACTCGCGTTGCGACCGGATCCGCCGATCTCCACCTGCTCCTCGGCCTCCTTGTAGACCTGGTCGAGGATGTCGGCGATCTTCTTGCGCAGCGGCTTCGGGTCGACACCGGCGGCCTTGTTGTAGGCGACCTGCTTCTCCCGACGACGGTCGGTCTCGTCGATCGCGTTGCGCATCGAGTCGGTGATCTTGTCCGCGTACATGTGTACTTCGCCGGACACGTTGCGGGCCGCGCGACCGATCGTCTGGATGAGGCTGGTGGTGCTCCGCAGGAAGCCCTCCTTGTCCGCGTCGAGGATCGCGACCAGTGACACCTCCGGCAGGTCGAGACCCTCACGGAGGAGGTTGATGCCGACCAGGACGTCGTAGTCGCCGGTGCGCAGCTGGCGCAGCAGCTCGACGCGGCGCAGGGTGTCGACCTCGGAGTGCAGGTACCGGACGCGGATACCCAGCTCCAGCAGGTAGTCGGTGAGGTCCTCCGACATCTTCTTGGTCAACGTGGTGACCAGCACACGCTCGTCGCGCTCGCTGCGCACCTTGATCTCGTGGACGAGATCGTCGATCTGGCCCTTGGTGGGCTTGACGACCACCTGCGGGTCGACGAGGCCGGTCGGACGGATGACCTGTTCCACGAACTCGCCGTTGGACTGACCGAGTTCGTACGGGCCCGGCGTCGCAGACAGGTAGACGGTCTGTCCGACGCGGTCGACGAACTCGTCCCAGGTCAGCGGTCGGTTGTCGACCGCTGACGGCAGGCGGAAGCCGAAGTCGACCAGGTTGCGCTTGCGCGACATGTCGCCCTCGTACATGCCGCCGATCTGCGGCACGGTCACGTGGGACTCGTCGATGACCATGAGGAAGTCGTCCGGGAAGTAGTCGATCAGCGTCGCCGGGGCGGTGCCCGGTCCGCGACCGTCGATGTGGCGCGAGTAGTTCTCGATGCCCGAGCAGAACCCGACCTGTCGCATCATCTCCAGGTCGTAGGAGGTCCGCATCCGCAACCGTTGGGCCTCGAGGAGCTTGCCCTTGCCCTCGAGCTCGGCCAGGCGTGCCTCGAGTTCCTCCTCGATGCTGGTCATCGCGCGTTCCATGCGTTCGGGTCCCGCGACGTAGTGCGTGGCCGGGAAGATCCGCAGCGTGTCGACCTGACGGATGATGTCGCCGGTGAGCGGGTGCAGGTAGTACAGCGCCTCGACCTCGTCGCCGAAGAACTCGATGCGGACCGCCAACTCCTCGTAGGACGGGATGATCTCTACCGTGTCACCCCGGACGCGGAAGCTGCCGCGGACGAAGCTCATGTCGTTGCGGGTGTACTGCACGTCGACCAGCAGCCGCAGCAGAGCGTCCCGATCGACCTCCTGGCCGACGTCGAGGTGCACCGAGCGGTCGAGATAGGACTGCGGCGTGCCGAGGCCGTAGATGCACGACACCGACGCCACCACGACCACGTCGCGGCGCGACAGCAGGCTCGACGTGGCCGAGTGCCGCAGTCGTTCGACGTCGTCGTTGATCGACGAGTCCTTCTCGATGTAGGTGTCGGTCTGCGCGATGTACGCCTCGGGCTGGTAGTAGTCGTAGTAGGAGACGAAGTACTCGACCGCGTTGTTGGGCAACATGTCCCGCAGCTCGTTGGCGAGCTGGGCGGCCAGCGTCTTGTTCGGCGCCATCACCAGGGTGGGGCGCTGGACCTTCTCGATCAGCCACGCGGTGGTCGCCGATTTACCGGTACCGGTGGCGCCGAGCAGCACGATGTCGCGCTCGCCCTCCTGCAGGCGTCGTTCGAGGTCGGCGATCGCCTTCGGCTGGTCGCCCGCCGGCACGTGTTCGCTGACCACCTCGAACTTCGACTCCGAGCGTTCGATCTCGCCCACGGGCCGATGTTCGGAGTGGGCGACGATGGGGTGTTCTGCCGCAAAAGCCATGTACCCAGAGTAGGCGCGGGGTACGACAGAGCTCGGACGAAGCCCGACCGCACTAGAGTCCTGCGCATGGCGGCGTCGGAATCACCCCCTCCCCACCCGCCCAAACGTGAGGTCTTCGACGTGCGGGCGATGATCAACACCGACAACAAGGGGTTCGTCCGACCGGTCGAGACCTACACCGAGACCGGGTTCGGCCTGTACATGTCGCGCACGGCCGACCACCCGCGGTTCCACCGCCTCGAGTCGTGGTTGCTGCCCGGGCTCGGACTGCGGGTCAGCATCTTCCATCTCGTGGCGGGCCACCACACCGGGCAGCGCCTCTACCTCGACGTGGGCGAGTTCTCCGGCCCCGACACACACGGGTGCTGGCACGCGGAGGACTGGTATCTCGACCTGATCGACGTTCCCGGGCGGCCACTCGAGCTCGTCGACGTCGACGAGCTCTTCGAGGCCCACCACGCCGGCCTGCTCACCGCCGACGCGTCGGTCCGGGCCGTGGGGATCGCCACCCGCACGTTGGTGGGTGCGGCCGAGCACGGCCACGATGTGGCGGCCTGGCTGGCGTCCGCGGGGGCGCCACTGACCTGGGAGTCGGGGCGCTGAGCCCGATCGGTACGGCCGTACCGCTAGGGGGTCGCGGCGCGACTCGATGAGTCGTCGATCTCGACGCGTACGGTCGCGGGTCGACCCGGGTCGGCGGAGGCGTACGCCGCCTCGTCGTCGGCGACTCGGGGGAAGCCGCCTGCGACCAGCGCGGCGGCGAGCGCATCGCCGGCGCCGGGGTCCCGTGCGGTGATCTGGAGGTCGATGACGTCCGGTGCGTCGCGATCCGGAACCGCGGTGGGACCGACGTGCTCGACCGCGACCGCATGCTCTGCGGCCAGTACGCGGAGTCGGTCGCGAAGCCGTCGTCCCTGACGCGCCCATGCGGGGTCGGCGGGCACGGTGTGCTGGTCGTCGCGAGCGGCGGGGGTGCCCGTTCGCACGTTGGCCTCGTAGGGAACGAGTCGTTCGTCCCACACCCGAGCGGCGAGGGCGGCGAGATCGTCGGCGGTTCCGCTGTTGTCGAGCCAGACGTCGGCCACCTCGCGACGCTGGTCCACCGTGGCCTGCGACCGGATGCGTGCGCGGGCGTCGTCGGCGTCCATGCCCCGCAGCCCGGTGAGGCGTTCGACACGTAGCTCTTCGTCGGCGTGCACGATGATCACGAGGTTGAAGAACGGGGCCATGCCGCCCTCCACGAGCAGCGGCACGTCCTGGACGACGATCGCGTCGTCGGGAGCGGCACCGAGCAGTTCCCATGTGCGGGCACCGACGCGGGGATGGGTGATGGCGTTGAGTCGTTGACGCTGTTCCTCGTCGACGAACGCCTTCGCGGCGAGCGCAGCGCGGTCCAGACTGCCGTCCTCGGCGAGGATGTCGTCACCGAAGGCCTCGACCAGCTCGGCGAGTCCGTCGGTGCCGGGCGCGACCACCTCACGTGCGATCTTGTCCGCGTCGATGAGGTAGGCGCCGCGTTCGGTGAAGGTGCGGGCGACGGTCGATTTACCGGCGCCGATTCCGCCGGACAGGCCAACTCTGATCACGCCGACCAGTGTGGCAGACGCTCAGGCGCCCTACTTCGGGAAGACGCCCAGCAAATACGACAGCTGCGTCACGAGCGGGTTGAGGTCGAGCTTGTCGGGGTCCTTCTTGGGCTTGGTGTCCCACGGCTGGGTGGTGGTGGGGTCGGCGTACTTCGCGTTCTGTGCGCCTCGCACCACTGTCGGGTTCCCCTGCGCGACAGCACACTCGGCCTTGGTGTTGAACGGGAAGTCGTCGTAGTTGAGGTCGAAGTCGGGGTTCTTCTTCTTGATCGCGGCGATCTCCGCCTTCGTGCTCTCGTAGCCCACGGTGCACGACGGCGAGTTGTTCGTCTCCAGCACCACGCCGAAGTGGATCGTGCCGTCACCGGGCGCGGTGGAGTAGCTGCCGCTCGACAGCGTGGACAGATTGGCCAGCGACGGGGAGATGAGCGGGAAGGTGCCCTTGATGTTGCGGACGTCGGTGGCGAGGTTGCGCACCACGGTGGTCGCGTCGCCGCCACTGCGTGTCAGCAGTGCCGAGATCTGCGTCGCCGACGCGGTTCCGGTGGTCAGCAATCGGCGGATCGACGGGTCGCTGCTCGCGAGTTGGGTGGTGATCAACCCGAGGCTCTTCGACCAGTCCAGGATGGCGTCGGACTGGTCGGCCTGGGTGCCCAGGACGGTGTCGGCGTTGCGGATCAACGAGATCGTCGCCGGCAGGTTGTCGTTGCCCGTCTTCGCCAAATTGGACAGCGAGTCGACGAGACCCTTCAGGTTCTCGCCGTTGCCGTTGAACGCCTTGCCCAGTTCGGTGACCACGGTGTTCAGATCGTCGATCGGTACCGAGTCCGACAGACCGATCGCACTCGACAACACGTCCTCGACCGGGGTAGGGATCGACGTGTCGGAGATGACCGAGCCGTTGCGCAGGTACGGTCCGCCCACGCTCGAGGGGCGCAGATCGACGAACTGCTCGCCGATCGCCGAGCGGTTGGCCACCACCGCCTGCGCGAGGGCCGGCACCTTCGGCCCGCCGGAGTCGAGATCGAGATCCACCCGCACGCCGTCGGGGCGCAGCGACAACGCCGACACCCGCCCCACCGCGACACCCTGGTAGGTGACCTCGGCGTTGGTGAAGATGCCGCCGGAATCGGCGAAATCGGCGTGCACCGTGTACGAACCGACGCCGACCAGCGTATCGAGACGGGCGTACCGGACCCCGACCACCGACAGCGCGACCACGGCCACCACGACCAGCGCCACGAGCTGCCAGATCTGCAGCCGACTCACCATGTTCACCGCGAACGCTCCCTCTCGGGTGGCCGATGTCCCGAACGCCACCCGCGGGCGCGAACGCGCCGGTCAGAACATTGCCACACGCTCGAAAACACTTGCAATGCAAAATGGTTCATTCGGCGGCGTCGCGACAGTCGCCTTCGCCACGACACCCAGCGACTATGACGTGAGTCACGACAACTGGTTTGCGACGATCAACCACAGCAAAAACCGCGGGCCCCTCCCGAGTGGAAGGGGCCCGCGGCCGGTGGTGCGTTCTTCGACGAACTCAGCGATCAGGCGTTGCCGGACAGCTTCTCGCGCAGTGCGGCGAGCTGCTCATCGCTGGCCAGCGATCCACCACGCGGTGCGGAGGCCGCACCGTCAGCGGCAGGCGCCGAACCGGACTCACTCGACGAGGACGACGACTCCGAGGAGTAGTCGGTCGGTGCGTTTGCGGCCTCGACCGCGGCAGCAGCGAACTTCTCGATCTGAGCGGTGTGCATCTTGTGGCGACGCTCGGCCTCGGCGTACCGCGACTCCCACGCCTCCCGCTGCTTCTCGAATCCTTCGAGCCATTCGTTGGTCTCGGAGTCGAAGCCCTCGGGGAAGATGTAGTTGCCCGCCTCGTCGTAGCTGTCGGCCATGCCGTACTTCGACGGATCGAACTCCTCGGTGTAGTCCTCGTTGGCCTGCTTGAGGCTCAGCGAGATACGACGACGCTCGAGGTCGATGTCGATGACCTTGACCATCGCGTCGTCGTTGACCGCGACGACCTGATCCGGCACCTCGACGTGGCGCTCGGCCAGCTCCGAGATGTGCACGAGGCCCTCGATCCCCTCTTCGACGCGAACGAACGCACCGAAGGGAACCAGCTTGGTGACCTTGCCCGGGACGATCTGGCCGATCGCGTGGGTACGGGCGAACTGACGCCACGGATCTTCCTGGGTCGCCTTGAGCGACAGCGAGACCCGCTCGCGATCGAGATCGACGTCGAGCACCTCGACGGTGACCTCGTCACCGACGGCCACGACCTCGGACGGATGGTCGATGTGCTTCCAGGAGAGCTCGGAGACGTGCACCAGACCGTCGACGCCGCCGAGATCGACGAACGCACCGAAGTTGACGATCGAGGACACGACGCCCTTGCGGACCTGGCCCTTCTGCAGCTGGTGCAGGAACTCGCTGCGGACCTCGGACTGGGTCTGCTCGAGCCATGCGCGACGCGACAGGACCACGTTGTTGCGGTTCTTGTCGAGCTCGATGATCTTGGCCTCGATCTCCTTGCCGATGTACGGCTGCAGATCGCGGACGCGACGCATCTCCACCAGCGATGCCGGGAGGAAGCCACGCAGGCCGATGTCGAGGATGAGGCCGCCCTTGACGACCTCGATGACGGTGCCCTTGACGGCCTCGTCCTTCTCCTTGAGCTCCTCGATCGTTCCCCAGGCACGCTCGTACTGCGCGCGCTTCTTGGAGAGGATCAGCCGACCTTCTTTGTCCTCCTTGGTGAGGACCAGTGCTTCCACCACGTCGCCGACGTTGACGACCTCGTTGGGGTCGACGTCGTGCTTGATGGACAGCTCACGCGAGGGGATGACACCCTCGGTCTTGTAACCGATATCGAGCAGGACCTCGTCGCGGTCGACCTTGACGATGGTGCCCTCGACGATGTCGCCATCGTTGAAGTACTTGATCGTTGCGTCGATTGCGGCGAGGAAGTCCTCGGCAGTGCCGATGTCGTTGACGGCGACTTGCGGCGAGGTAATGGTCGTGGACGGCATATGTTGGGTTGCTCCGGACAGTGTTCTAGTAGGTTCGATTCGAGCGGGTTGGTGTCCATGTGGACATGACTTCCCCACGCGAGCACGGGCACGCGCGTGTGTCAGGTTACGCCAGCCCCGGTGTCCTGGGCAAATGTGTCGAGGTCGGCACGCTTCCCGCCCGTTCGACCCCCAGGAGACCCCGTTGCCACGCCCCACCATGCGGTTACGCCCGGATTCCGCGGTCAGCGAGGCCGCCAATCGCAGCTGGTGGGACTCCGACGCCGGCGACTACCACGACGAGCACGCCGCGTTCCTCGGCGTCGACACCGCCTCCGGCGAGTTCGTCTGGTGTCCGGAGGGGCTGCACGAGGGCGACGTCGGCCTGCTGGGCGACGTCGCCGACCGGGACGTCCTCGAGATCGGCTGCGGCTCGGCGCCGTGTGCGCGCTGGTTGCGCAGCCGGGGCGCCCGATCGGTGGGACTCGACGTCTCCGCCGGGATGCTTGCGCGCGGTCGCGTCGCCGGACGGGACGACGCCTCCCCCGTCCCGCTGGTGCAGGCGGGCGCCGAACACCTGCCCTTCGCCGACGCCTCGTTCGACATCGCGTGTTCGGCGTTCGGCGCGGTCCCCTTCGTCGCCGACTCGGCCGGGGTGATGGCCGAGGTGGCGCGGGTGTTGCGCCCGGGAGGTCGCTGGGTGTTCGCCGTGAACCACCCGATGCGGTGGATCTTCCCCGACGATCCCGGTCCGGCGGGCCTCACCGTCGCCATCCCCTACTTCGACCGCTCCCCCTACGTAGAGGTCGGCGACGACGGCACCGTCACCTACGTCGAACACCACCGCACGATCGGCGACCGGGTGCGTGAGATCCGTGCCGCCGGTCTCGTCCTCGACGACCTCGTCGAACCGGAATGGCCCGAACATCTCGACCGCGAGTGGGGACAGTGGAGCCCGCTCCGCGGTCAGTACTTCCCCGGCACCGCGATCTTCTGCTGCCGCAAACCCACCTGAGACGTCAGCCGGTCGGGGTCATGCGCGGTCACCGTCCGGGGACAATGAACCCATGGCGCATTCGATCGAACTGCTGGTGGACCCCGACACCGACGCCGCGGTGCGTCGGATGTGGACGGCACTGATGGACAGCGGGCTACCCAGCCAGGGCAACCACCGATCGAGTTCCAACCGTCCCCACATCACCCTCGTCGCCGCCGAGGGGATCGACGCGGCGGTCGACGACGTCGCCCGGACCCTCGGATCCCGCTTGCCCCTGCGCGTCGACATCGGGGCGACCGTGGTGTTCCGGGGCGGGCGGTCGACGGTGGCCCGACTCGTGGTCGCGAGTCGGGACCTGCTCGTACTGCACCGCGAGGTGTACGAGATCGCCGGCCCGTTCGTCCGCGGCGAGGTGTTCGCGCACTGCGAGCCGGACCGGTGGACACCGCACCTGACGGTGGCTCGACGGGTGACCGACGACCAGCTCGGGCGCGCCATCGCGGTCGCCGACGACTCGGCGCACGGGGAGTCGTTGACCGCCACCATCATCGGGATGCGCCGGTGGGACAGCGACGCCCGTGCCGACGTCGATCTCATCTCCGTGTCGGAGTGAGCGCTCCGCCCGCGGGTGAGCCAGGCGCGATCAGTGCGCGGCCTCGTCCCAGGACAATCCGAAGCCGACCGAGACGTCCAGCGGCACCGACAACTCGATGGCCCCGCCCATCTCGGCACGTACCAGCGCGTCGAGCTGTTCGCGCTCACCGTCGGCGACCTCGAACACCAGCTCGTCGTGCACCTGCAGGAGCATCCGCGACCGCAACTGCGCCGCGGTCAGCGCACGCTGCACGTTGATCATGGCGACCTTGATGATGTCGGCGGCGGTGCCCTGGATCGGGGCGTTGAGCGCGGCCCGTTCGGCGACCTCACGTCGTTGTCGGTTGTCGCTGTTGAGATCCGGCAGGTAGCGACGACGCCCGAACAGTGTCGAGGTGTACTCGTTACGGCGGGCCTCCTCGACCGTCTCCTGGAGATAGTCGCGGACACCACCGAAACGCGAGAAGTACGCCTCCATCTGTTCCTTGGCCTCACCGGTGCTGATCTTGAGCTGTGCCGAGAGCCCGAAAGCGCTGAGTCCGTAGGCGAGTCCGTACGACATCGCCTTGACCCGGCGGCGCATGTCGGCGGTGACCTCGTCGATCGGCACACCGAACGCCCGAGAACCGACGAAGCTGTGGAGGTCCTCACCGGTGTTGAACGCCTCGATCAGCCCGGCGTCCTCGGACAGGTGCGCCATGATCCGCATCTCGATCTGGCTGTAGTCGGCCGTCATGAGCGACTCGTACCGGGTCGCGTCCGGGCCCTGCCCGACCACGAACCCCTTGCGGATGTCGCGACCGGCGTCGGTGCGCACCGGGATGTTCTGCAGGTTCGGCTCGGTCGACGACAGGCGGCCGGTCGCCGCGATGGTCTGCGTGAACGTGGTGTGGATACGTCCGTCGTCGGCAACGGATTTGAGCAGTCCGTCCACGGTGACCTTGAGGCGCGTTGCGTCCCGGTGGTCGAGGAGGTGCGCGAGGAACGGGTGCTCGGTCTTGTCGAACAGGGTCTGCAGCGCATCGGCGTCGGTGGTGTAGCCGGTCTTGGTGCGCTTGGTCTTCGGCATCTCCAGCTTGTCGAAGAGCACCGTCTGCAACTGCTTGGGCGAACCGAGGTTGATCTGCTCGCCGATCGCCTCGAAGGCGAGGTCGGCGGCATTGCGGATCCGAGCGGCGAACTGCGACTCCAACTCGCCGAAATGGTCTGTGTCGACACCGATCCCGGACGCCTCGATGTCGGCGAGGACGATCTGCAGCGGCAGCTCCATCTCGGTGAGCAGCCCCAGCGAGTCGATGGTGGTCAGCTCGGCGTCGAGCGTCGCCGCCAACTCGTGGACCGCCTGGGCGTTGATCATCTGCGCCTCGGCGACCCGCTCGCCGTCCCCGCCCTCGTCGAGCAGCGACATCTGCCCGTCGTCCGGGGTGTCGTCGGCGACGAGCTCGCGTCGCAGGTACCGCAGGGCGAGGTCGTCGAGGTTGAACGACCGTTGCCCCGGGCGCACGAGGTAGGCGGCGAGCGCGGTGTCGCTGGTGATCCCGGCGATCGGCCACCCCCGACCCCGCAGGGCGTGGATGGCCCACTTCGCCTCGTGCACGGCCTTCGGGAACTGCGGATCGGCCAGCCACTCCGACAGTGCCGTCTCGTCGGCGGCGTCCATGACCGCGGTGTCGAGATAGGCGGCCTCGCCGTCCTCCGCGGCGAAGGCGATGCCCTCGGTGTCGGAGCCGAAGACGAGACGCGGCCCGACCACCGACACCGCGCATCGACCGGTGCGGGCATGGGCGTCGAGCCAGTCGGCGACCGCGCCGGCGGCCAGGACCTGTCCGCGCACGTCGAACCCGGATTCCGCCTCCGGTTCTACCGAGCTCAGGGTGGTGAACAGTCGGTCCCGCAGCACGCGGAACTCGAGGTCGTCGAACAGTTGGTGGATGCGGTCGCGATCCCACGGCGCGAGTTTGAGGTCGTCCGGTCCGAACGGCAGCTCCATGTCACGCACCAGTTCGGTGAGCTGACGGTTGAGCTGCACCGACGCGAGGTGCTCACGCAGACCGTCGCCGACCTTGCCCTTGACCTTGTCGGCGTTGTGCACGAGATCGGCCAATGTGCCGTACTCCCGGATCCATTTGGCCGCGGTCTTCTCCCCCACGCCCGGGATGCCCGGGAGGTTGTCGCTCGGATCTCCGCGCAGCGCAGCGTAATCCGGGTACTGCGACGGGGTGAGGCCGTACTTCTTGTCGACCTCCTCGGGGGTGAAGCGGGTCAGCTCGGACACCCCCTTCTTCGGGTACAGGACCGTGGTGCCGTCGTCGACGAGCTGCAGCGAGTCCCGGTCGCCGGTGACCACGAGGACGCGATACCCCTGTGCGCGCGCCTGGGTGGTCAGGGTGGCGATGATGTCGTCGGCCTCGTAGCCCTCGATGGCCATCACCGGGATGCCCATCGCACCCAGGACGTCCTTCGTGAGGTCGACCTGACCGTTGAACTCGTCCGGCGACTTGCTGCGCTGCGCCTTGTACTCCGGGAACATCTCGGCGCGGAACGTCTGACGGGACACGTCGAACGCCGCCGCGATGTGGGAGGGCTGCTCGTCCCGCAACAGGTTGATGAGCATCGACGTGAAGCCGTAGACAGCGTTGGTGGTCTGGCCCGACGCCGTCTTGAAGTTCTCCGCGGGCAACGCGAAGAACGCCCGGTAGGCCAGCGAGTGGCCGTCGAGCAGCATCAGCGTGCCGTTGCCCTTCCCGCCTTTCTTCTCGGACGAGGCGGGGGCGGTGGTCGACGTTCCGGCAGGGCTCACCGGACCGAGTCTAGAGAGCCGCCCCGACAGCCGACACAGCCCACGAACATTGAACTCCCGGTAAACGGTTTCGCCCGGCCAACCCGACGATCGCGCACTAGAGTCCCAAACCAGGGTCACGGCAGTAGCTGATCGGCCACATCCTGCGATCGAGCCACTGGAGGTAACTCGCCGATGTCACGGCTTGTCCCGCGTTCGCCGACATTCGCCGTCCGATGGTTGGCCGCGGCGCTCCTGGGGGTGATCGGGGCACTCGTCCTGGGCGCCGCCCTCGGGCCGGCCGCCGCATCCGCCGCACCCGGCGACGAGGTCCGCATCTTCGGAAACCTACGCAACGGAACCGAGCGCGTCGCCGACGTGAAGGTCGTCGCCAGCAACGGCTCGGGTGCCGAGGTCGGGACGTCGACGTCGAGTGCCACCGGCGCGTGGTCGATCACCCTCGCCCCCGGCAACTACACCGTGGCGATCGACGAGTCGACCCTCCCCAAGGGCATCGAGGTGCAGGAGAAGACGCGCTCGATCCCGGTCGTGTTGACCGCGGGCACCGACCGCCCGGTCATCTTCTCGTTCGGGGCGCAACGGACGTCGACCGAGGTCTCGGCGGTGTCGAAGCTGACGCGTCTGGCCATCGACGGACTCCGGTTCGGCCTGATCATCGCGATCACCGGTGTGGGACTGAGTCTGATCTTCGGCACCACCGGGCTGACCAACTTCGCCCACGGTGAGCTGGTGACCCTCGGAGCGGTGATCGCCTGGGCCATCAACGTGAAACTCGGCCTCAACCTGATCCTCGCGACCGTGATCGCCGTTGTCATCGGCGCCGGGATCGGAGTGCTCAACGAACTCGGCATCTGGCGGGTCCTACGCCGACGACGATCCGGGCTGGTCGCACAGCTCGTCGTGTCGATCGGCCTCTCGCTGGTCGCCCGGTATCTGATCCTGATCTTCTTCTCCGACCGCAACCAGCCCTTCGCCGACTACCAGGTGCAGACACAGATCGGTTCGGGTCCGTTCGCGATCACGCCGGTCAACCTGTTCTGCATCATCGTCAGCCTGGTGGTGCTCATCGCCGTGGCGACGATGTTGCAGCGCACCCGGATCGGCAAGGCCATGCGCGCGGTCGCCGACAACCGCGACCTCGCGGCCTCGTCGGGTATCGACGTCGACCGGGTGATCCTGTTCGTCTGGGCGCTGGCCGGCGCGCTGGCCACCCTCGGTGGTGTCTTGTTCGCCCTCTCCGAACTGTCGGGGCGGGTCCAGTGGGAGATGGGATTCAAGCTGTTGCTGTTGATGTTCGCGGGCATCACGCTCGGCGGTCTCGGTACCGCCTACGGCGCACTGTTGGGCTGTGTGATCGTCGGATTGCTCGTCCAGGTCTCCACCTACTGGGTGAATCCGGACCTCAAGTACGTCGGCGGGCTCGTGGTGTTGATCGTCATCCTGGCGATCCGCCCCCAGGGCATTCTCGGATCACGCGCAAGGATCGGGTGAGAACGTGGATCTCATTTCTGCACTGCAGACATCGCTCGCCCAGCTCGTGGGCCCGTCGGCGATCTTCTACGCACTGTTGGCGATCGGCCTCAACCTGCACTTCGGGTACACCGGACTGCTGAACTTCGGTCAGATCGGCTTCGCACTGCTCGGCGGGTACGGCGTGGGCATCATGGCCGTGAAATACGACCTGCCCATCTGGCTCGGGTCCATCATCGGCATCGCCGCGGCGGGATTGCTGGCGCTCGTGCTCGGTCTGCCGACCCTGCGCCTGAGAGCGGACTATCTGGCCATCGTCACGATCGCCGCGTCGGAGATCCTCCGGTTGATATTCCGATCCACCTCGACCGACAGCGTCACCGGATCGACCAACGGCCTGTTCGGATACGCGGACGGTTTCTACTCGCTGAGCCCGTTCGACAACGGCAAGCAGTACTCGTTCGCCGGCGTGAAGTTCCAGGGAAGCGACCTGTGGTCGATGGTCGTGGGCTGGCTGCTGGTCGCGCTGCTGTGTCTGTTCGTGTTCCTGCTGGTGCGCAGCCCGTGGGGTCGTGTTCTCAAGGCGGTGCGCGAGGACGAGGACGCTGCCCGCTCGGTCGGCAAGAACGCCTACTTCTACAAGATGCAGGCACTGGTCATCGGCGGATGCATCGGTGGTCTCGCCGGCGTGTTCAACGCCCTGCAGACCCAGTCGATCAACCCCGACTTCTTCTCCACGGCCCAGACGTTCTTCGCCTACGGCGCCCTGATCCTCGGTGGCGCCGCCACCGTGTTCGGGCCGGTGCTGGGCGCAATGCTCTTCTGGTTCCTGTTGTCCATCCCCGATGTCCTGCTCCGACAGGCCACCGACGCCGGATACATCGATCTCACCCAGCAGCAGGTGGGCGCGGTCCGGTACGTGCTCCTCGGCCTGGCCATCGCCCTGATGATGGTGTTCCGGCCCCAGGGAATCCTCGGAAACAAGCGGGAGGTCCAGCTCGATGCCAAGTGACTCCGACACCGCCGAGCACATCCCGTCGGCCGCGAAGCTCAAGACGTTCAGCGCGGAGGAACGCGCCCGGATCTTCGCGGGCATCGAGGCGACCCCCGGCTCGGCGAAGCCCGATCCGATCATCACCGTCGACGGCATCACCCGCAGTTTCGGCGGTCTCACCGCGGTCGACGTCGACCACCTCGAGATCCAGCGGGGCGCCATCACCGGTCTGATCGGACCCAACGGTGCGGGCAAGACCACGTTCTTCAACCTGATCACCGGGTTCGACAAGCCGAACTCGGGCACCTGGTCGCTCAACGGCGAGCCGCTGGGAAAGCTGGTCCCCCACCAGGTCTCGCGACGCGGCATGGTGCGTACCTTCCAGCTCACCCGCGCGTTGGCCAAGCTGTCCGTGCTCGACAACGTCCGTCTCGGCGGTCGACACCAACGTGGCGAACACTTCCTGGCCGCGCTGGCCCCGTGGACCTGGCGCAAGCAGGAGGAGGAGATCACCGAGCAGGCCCATGCCCTGCTCCGTCGTTTCCGTCTGGAGGAGAAGGCGAACGACTACGCGGGGTCGCTGTCCGGTGGGCAGCGCAAGTTGCTCGAGATGGCCCGCGCACTCATGTGCGAACCCGAGGTCGTCATGCTCGACGAGCCCATGGCCGGTGTGAACCCCGCTCTGACGCAGAGCCTGCTCGAACACATCAAGTCGCTGCGCGAGGACGGCATGACCGTCGTCTTCGTCGAGCACGACATGGATGTCATCCGCGACATCAGCGACTGGGTCGTGGTGATGGCGCAGGGTTCGGTCATCGCCGAGTCGTTGCCCGATCGCCTCGGCGACAACGAGGCCGTCGTCGACGCCTACCTCGGTGGCCACCACGACCAGGCCCTGGAGTTCGACTCCGACGGCAACCCGGTGGGCGAGACCGCAGTTCTGGCCCACGAGGTCGACGAGGCCATCGAGGAGACACTGCAGGCCGGCGGCGACCTGTCCGATCCACCGCCCAGCGGAGCCGCTCCCGGTCCGGTCCCCGGCCGCCACGCTTCCGACACCGCCCCCGGAGAGGATCCCCGGTGACCGAATCACCCGAGAACGCACCCACCACGTCGTCGGAGGAACTCACGCCGGCGCAGCTCGCGGCGACGCCCGCCGAGCACCAGAAGCGGGCGGGCAACGCCCTCATCCGCGCCGACGACATCACCGCCGGTTATCTCCCGGGCATCAACATCCTGGAGGACTGCAACTTCTACCTCAACGACGGTGAGATCGTCGGCATCATCGGCCCCAACGGCGCAGGCAAGTCGACACTGCTCAAGGCATTGTTCGGCCTGATCCCCATCCGCAAGGGAGCGGTCACCCTGCGCGACGAGGCGATCACCTCGGCCAAGGCGCATCGTCTGGTGCAACTCGGTGTCGGCTACGTGCCGCAGACCCAGAACGTGTTCCCGTCGCTGACCATCGAGGAGAACCTCGAGATGGGGATGTACCTGCGGCCCAAGAAGTTCAACGAGCGGTTCGCCGTCGTCGCCGATCTGTTCCCGCTGCTCGCCGAGCGGCGCAAGATGAAGGCCGGATCGCTCTCGGGTGGTGAACGCCAGATGGTCGCGATGGGCCGGGCGCTGATGATGGAACCGTCGGTCCTCCTCCTCGACGAGCCGTCGGCCGGGCTGTCGCCGATGTTCCAGGACCAGGTGTTCATCCGCTGCAAGGCGATCAACGCGACCGGCGTCTCGATCGTCCTCGTGGAGCAGAACGCGCGCCGCTGTCTGCAGATCTGCGACCGCGGCTACGTGCTGGATCAGGGCCGCAACGCCTACACCGACACCGGCGAGACCCTGCGCAACGACCCGAAGATCATCGAACTGTATCTCGGCACCCTGGCGGGCAGTTCCGAGAAGTAGTCCGCTCCGGCATCATTCGCCCTCGGATACGACGAAACCCCGCACCTCCGTCCGGAGATGCGGGGTTTCGTCAACTGCGGGTGTGCTTACTTACCGGCCACCGAGACGTACTTGCGGGTCGGCTCGAGCAGCTTGTTGGATCCGTCGAACTCCAGGATCCCGTACGAACCGATGGACGGCTCGCCGGCCTCGTTGAAGTCGAGGGTTCCGGTCACACCGTCGTAGTCGATGTCCTTGCCCTGATTGACCAGGTCGAGGCACTGCTTGTACGCGGTGCACTTCTCGCCACCGGCGGTGACCGAGTTGATCTGCGATGCGATCGAACGGCCGTTGGTCGACTTCGCCTGCGCCGCAGCCAGAGCGGTGATCACCGTGGCGTCGTAGCTCTCGCCGGCGTAGTTGTAGTCGATCAGCTTGGGATCGGCTTCCTTGAGCCGAGCCTGGAACTCCGCACCGGTGTTGGTCAGCGGCGTGGTGCCCTTCATGCCCTTGAGCAGTCCACCACCGACGGCCTCACCGAGGGCGTTACCCATGTTGCCGTCGACGCCGTAGACCGACTTGCCGTCCGTCGGTCCGATGCCCACCTCGTGCATGCGGGTGATGATCTTCGCGCTCTCGTCGAAGCCGATGACCGCGACACCGTCCGGGTTGAAGTTCTTCACCTGGTCGACCTCGGCGTTGAACGACTGGGCGTTGGGGTCGTAGATGATCTTCTGGATCTGGTCGGCCGGGATTCCGGCGGCCTCCAGGTTCTTCTGCGCCTGCTCGGCCAGGCCGGTGCCGTACGGATCGTTCAGCGCCAGCAGCGAGACACGCTGGACGCCGTCCTCGGCCATCGTCTGGGCGAGCGCCTGCCCCTGCAGGATGTCCGCGGGCGCGGTACGGAAGTACTGGCCCTTGTCCTTGTAGCAGGTGAACTCGTCGGAGGTGTTCGCAGGCGAGAACATTACGGCGCCGGCCGTGGCGATCTTGTCGAGCACCTTCAGCGACACCGACGACGACGCTGCGCCGACGATGACCTGCGCACCCGAACCGAGCTCGCGGTCGACCGTGGCGCTCGCGGTGTCGGTGGTGGTGTCACCGGAGTCACCGGTGATCTCCTGGACCGGCTGACCCAACACGCCGCCGTTGGCGTTGATGTCGGTCACCGCCAGCTTGACGCCGGCGAATTCCGGCGGCCCGAGGTAGGCGAGGCTGCCGGTGGCGGGCAACAGGGTGCCGACCTTGAGCGGCGCGGTGGTGACCGGGCCGGGGGTGGCCTTCTCGACCCCGCCGGGGCAGTTCAGCTTCTGGGACAACCCGAGACCCGAGGGGGCCGGGGTGGACTCGATGCTGACGCTCTCCGACGGAGATCCGGAACTGCCCCCGGAATCCCCACTGTCGCTACTACTACAACCGGCCAGTGCCACCACGGACACCGCCACGACTACCGCACCACTCATGAGATGGCGACTCGACATCAATGTTCTCCTCGCAGATGACATTCGAGGGCGGCGCGAACGGAAGACGCGAATTGGGAGACCGCACCTCGACCCGGTAAAGCTAGCGCGGTTGTGTTGCCCGCGAGTTACGTTCACCGAAACCCGGCGGCCATGTGGAAGACAGGTGCGAACGCGAGTCCCTGGCGGGACTCACTTCTCGTCGAGGGTCTCGATCACGACGTTGGCGACGGTCTTCATAGTGGTCCGACGATCCATCGCGGCCCGCTGGATCCACTTGAAAGCCTCTGGCTCGCTCAATGATTGACTCGTCATTAGCAATCCTTTGGCGCGCTCGACGAGCTTGCGCGTCTCCAGGCGTTCGGTCAGGTCGACGACCTCACCCTCGAGCGTGGTCAATTCGGTGTAGCGACTGACGGCGACCTCGATGGCAGGCACCAGGTCGGCCTTGCTGAACGGCTTCACGAGGTACGCCAACGCTCCCGCGTCGCGGGCCTTCTCGACGAACTCGCGCTGCGAGAACGCGGTCAGCATGACAACCGGGGCGAGTCGCTTCTGCGCGATCTCGGCGGCCGCGTCGATGCCGTCGCGGACGGGCATCTTGATGTCCATGATCACCAGGTCGGGCTTGAGCGACTCGGTGAGATCAACGGCCACCTGACCGTTCGCAGCCTCGCCGACGACGTCGTATCCCTCTTCACGGAGCATCTCGATGAGGTCCATGCGGATGAGTGAGTCGTCCTCGGCGACCAGCACACGGTGGGTCGTGCGGGCATCGCCCTCGGACTCTGTCGACGACGCTGATGTCACAGGGGTGAACCTCCACGGTGAGTAGTCCGGTGCACCCGTCGTGACGACGCTGTTCACGGTGGGCAACCGATGGAGAGCACAGTACCGGTTACCGAACGGGTGGGCCGATCATCTAATGTTGTGCTTCGCGCACGCCCCCGTAGCCCAATTGGCAGAGGCAACGGATTCAAAACCCGTCCAGTGTCAGTTCGAGTCTGACCGGGGGCACCCTTCGTCCACGACGCCGATGCTCGTTCGGCGTCCGTAACCGCCCAGCCGACGGGTCAGTCCTTGTCCTTGCTGCGCCAACTCCGCTCGAACGGCAGTCGCCATGCGTGCGGCGCGATGAGCTGGTGGATCGCGTTCGGGCCCCACGACCACGGGCTGTAACTGCGCACCGGCGGCGGGTCGGCCAGCAGCGGCGCGGAGACCTCCCACAAACGCTCGATGCCCTCGGCGGTCGTGTACAGCGTCCGGTCGCCCTTCATGGCGTCGAGGATCAGCCGCTCGTAGGCCTCGAGGACCAGGCCGGCGTGTTCGTGCTCCCCCATCCCGAACTGCAGGCTGAGCTTGTCGAGCTTCATGCCCGGCCCGGGCCGCTTGCCGTAGAACGACAGCGACACCTTGAACACGTCGGCGAGATCGAAGGTCAGGTGGTCCGGACCATGTTGTCCCACACCGGATCCCTGCGGGAACATGCTCTTCGGCGGCTCGCGGAACCCGATCGAGATGATGCGTTGCCCTTCGGCCAGACATTTGCCGGTGCGCAGATAGAAGGGGACGCCGGCCCACCGCCAGTTGTCGATGCCGCACTCGAGGGCGATGAACGTCTCGGTCTCCGACTCGGGCGCGACGCCCGGCTCGTCGCGGTAGCCGATGTACTGCCCGCGCACCACGTCGTGCGGGTCCAGTGGCTTCATCGACCGGAAGACCTTGTTCTTCTCCTCGCTGATCGGTCCGGGCGCCAACTCGGTCGGCGGCTCCATCGCCACGAACGCGAGGATCTGGAACAGGTGGGTGACCACCATGTCGCGGAAGGCGCCGGTCGACTCGTAGAACCCGGCGCGTCCCTCCAGCGACAATTTCTCCGGGACGTCGATCTGGATGTAGTTGATGAAGTTGCGGTTCCAGATTGGCTCGAAGAGACCGTTCGCGAATCGGAACGCCAGGATGTTCTGGGCCGATTCCTTGCCGAGGAAATGGTCGATGCGGAAGATCTGCTCCTCGGCGAACCACCGGTGGATCGACGCGTTGAGCTTCTTCGCGCTGGCCAGGTCGGTTCCGAACGGCTTCTCCATGATCACGCGGGAGCGCTCGACGAGACCGGCCTCGCTCAGCATCTCCAGCACGGCCATCGCCGCCTTCGGCGGAACGCTGAGATAGTGCAGCACCCGCGCCGATCCGCCGATGGTGTCCGACGCCGTGTTCACCGCCTCTGCGAGTGCGGCCGGCCCGTCCCCCTGCGACACGTAGGTCAACGAGTCGACGAACTCGTCGACGGCCTCCGACGTGAGACTGCGGCTGGAGAACTCGAGGCAGGCCTTCTTGGCCGCGGCCCGGAAGTCGTCGGTGCTGATCTCGTCGAGCGACGTCCCGACAACCCGGATCGCCGGCGTCAGCTTCGACATCGACAGGTGGAACAGACCCGGCAACAGCTTGCGTTTGGCGAGGTCTCCCATCGCCCCGAACAACACGACCACGTGCGGATCTACGTCATCGGACTGCTCGAGATGATCCATGGTTTCGCTCACGCGATGATCGTCCCACCCTGACGCCCCCGCGGCACGACGAGCGAAGGCGGGGTTCGGACGCGGGGAGAGCCGATCGCGTCGTATCGTGATCCCGGCGAACGAGTCCCGATGGTCACAACGCGCGAAGAAGGACATCTCTCCATGAGCGAGTCCACCACTCTCGACGCAATCGACGAGGACGGATCGCCCACGCTGTCGCGGCGGCAGATCAACGTCATCTTCGGCACCATCATGCTGGGCATGCTGCTCGCGGCGCTCGACCAGACGATCGTGTCGACGGCGCTGCCGACCATCGTCGGCGACCTCGGCGGCTCGCAGCACCTGAGTTGGGTGGTGACGTCCTACATCCTGGCGCAAACCATCGCGTGCGTCGTCGCGGGCAAGTTCGGCGACCTCTTCGGACGCAAGCGCGTCTTCCAGGTGAGCGTCGTCATCTTCATCCTGGGTTCGCTGCTCTGCGGCCTCGCGCAGGACATGGGCTTCCTCATCGGCATGCGTGCGATCCAGGGCATCGGCGGCGGCGGCATCACCGTCACCGCGACGGCACTGATCGGCGATGTCATCCCGCTGCGGGAGCGCGGCAAGTACCAGGGCATGCTCGGCGCGGTCTTCGGTGTCACCACGGTGATCGGCCCGCTGCTGGGCGGCTTCTTCACCGACCAGCTGTCCTGGCGATGGGCCTTCTACGTCAACGTCCCCATCGCGATCATCGTGATCATCGCCGCGGCCGCCACGATCCCGGGCCTCAAGGGCGGGGTTCGGCCCAAGATCGACTACCTCGGCGTCGTGTTCGTCGCCCTCGGCGCAAGCGGCCTGACCCTGGCCACGTCGTGGGGCGGAACCCAGTACGCCTGGGGTTCACCGATGATCATCGGACTCTTCGTCGGATCGGTGGCCGCGCTCGGGGTCTTCGTCTATGTCGAACTCCACGCCGACGAACCGATCCTCCCGATGCGTCTGTTCACCAAGAAGGTGTTCACCATCGCATCCATCCTCAGCTTCATCGTCGGCTTCGCGATGGTGGGCGCACTGACGTTCCTGCCGTCGTATCTCCAGTACGTCGCCGGTGCGTCGGCCACCAGTTCCGGGGTTCGTCTGCTCCCGATGGTGGTCGGGCTGCTGATCACGTCGCTGCTGTCCGGTCAGGTCGTCGGGAGGACCGGGAGGTACAAGATCTTCCCCATCGCCGGAACGGTGATCATGGCGGTCGCGCTCTACCTGTTGTCGACGATGGACCAGACGACCTCCACCCTCGTCCAGTCGCTGTACATGCTCATCCTCGGCGCGGGCATCGGTCTCGCGATGCAGGTCCTCACCATCGTCGTGCAGAACACGTCGGACTATCGGGACCTGGGCTCGGCGACCTCGGGCGTGACCTTCTTCCGCACCCTGGGCAGCTCGTTCGGCGCGTCGATCATGGGGACCGTCTACGCCAACCGACTCGACAGCGTCCTACCGAAAGCCCTTGCCGAGGCCGGCGTCTCACCGTCGGCGGTGTCGGATCCGACTGCACTGCACCGACTTCCCGAGGCGCAGCAGACCCCGATCATCGCGGCGTACGCCGAGGCACTGCACACGCCGTTCCTCGCCGTGGTCCCGATCGCGGTGATCGGACTCCTGCTGGCGCTCGTGCTTCCACAGGTGAAACTGCGCGGCACCTCCGGCGACGCGGTGAAGAGCGCGGGAGAGGGATTCGCCATGCCGGTGTCGCAGACCTCTGACGAGCAGCTCGAGACCATCGTGGGACGCATCGTGGCGAACACCTCCGACGCCACCGAACAGGTGCTGGCGCGGTCGGGGACGGACATCGACCCGGCAACCGCGTGGGGGCTCATCGGGATACGCATCCGCACACGGGTTCTGGACATTCCGGCCCGACAGGACGACGCCGAGGACCGCCTGGGGATCCCGCACGGCGTCCTCACGTCCTACTACGACGATCTCGTCGACGCGGGTCTCATCGTCCGCACCGACAACGCCTTCGCATTCACCGAGCTGGGCGCGAGAACGATGGACGCGATCGGCGACGCCTGGCGGGACTGGCTGCTCGAGCAGCTCCGCGAATGGCTCCCCGCCGAGGACGAGGTCGAACTCGCGGCCAGGGCGCGGGGGGCCGTGCAACGGTCGGCGCGACGTGCGATGGCCGAACAGCAGAAGGAGATCGTCCGCGCCTAGCGGACGCCGAGCCCCGCGAGCAGGATGTCGATGGCGTGCTCGACGGTCGTGTCGTCGGGCGGTGAGCCGTACATCAGCGTCGGACAGACGACGACGCCCGAGAGCATCGACACCGCCGCCTCGAGGCGGACGCCCTCGGCGACCTGCGACAGCAGGCGACGCGCGACGTGTTCGCCGTCGGTGACGAGATCAATTCGGATGCGAGCGATCTCGTCGACGGTCGCGCCCCACTGGGCGAGCACCATGAGGACACGGTCGAGACCGAGGTCGTTGATCGCATCGCGGAAGGCGTGCAGTTCGGCGATGAGATCGGTGCGCAGATCACCGGTCGGAGTGTGATGAGGCAGTTCGCCCAGGGCGGCCAGGGCCATGGTCAGCAGGTCCACCCGGGAGGGCCAGTGCGTGTAGAGCGTCGTCTTCGAGTACCCCGCGAGGCGGGCGACCCTGGCGTGGGTCAGTTCGTCGAATCCGTCGCTGGTCAGCACGTCGAGCGATGCACGGGCGACGTCGGTACGGGTTCGGGCAACGCGGGCGTCTTCCGCGGTTGCGCCGGCTCGTCCGGGGCTCATCGGGGCGAGTCCTCCTCGGGGGTCGGTGGCCGCCGTCTCAGGTGATCGGTCGACGGAAAAATTACCTCTTGAACTGTCAGACCAGTACTGTACTGTCAAAACAGCACGAAGGTGATGGCGTTGGAGACCAGCGGCGTCAACGCCCCCGTTCGAATTCTTGTGGGGCCGGTCCACTGCGACCCGGGTGTCGAGGTGTTGACCCGCCGATTCCACGCCACGAAGGGATCTTCATGTCTGCCATTCTTTTCGGCTCCATCAGCACCATCGCCGACACCTCCGAGCTCCAGCGTCGCGCCTTCAACGAGGCCTTCGCCGCGCACGGCCTGGACTGGAACTGGACCCGCGCCGACTACATCTCGATGCTCGGCTCGAACGGCGGCGCCAACCGCGTCGCCGAGTACGCGAAGTCCAAGAACGCCGACGTCGACTCCGCCGCGATCCACGCCACGAAGTCCGAGATCTTCCAGAAGCTGGTGGGCGAGGCCGGCCTGACCCCGCGCCCCGGCGTCGTCGAGACCCTGGCCGCAGCGAAGAAGAGCGACGTGAAGGTCGGGTTCGTGACCACCACGTCGGCCGACAACATCTCCGCGCTCCTCGACTCGCTCGGACCCGATGTCACCAAGGAGAGCTTCGACATCATCGTCGACTCCTCCAGCGTGTCCGAGCCCAAGCCGGACGCCGCGTCCTACACGTTCGCCCTCGACAAGCTGAGTGAGAACGCAGCCGACTGCGTCGCCATCGAGGACAACGAAGGCGGCGTCGCCGCAGCCTCCGCCGCCGGCGTCACGTGTATCGCCTTCCCGAACGAGAACACCGCCGAGGGCGACTTCAGCGCCGCCGTCGAGTCGGTCCACGCGCTCGACTCCGGTCGCGTCACCGCTCTCGCGGGCGTCTGACCCTCCCGTACGACCCGATCGGTGCCGGTCGGCCCGATCCACCCCCCACACTTCATCGCCATTCGCGCTGCCGCATCGACGCGGCGGTCAGAGGAGAATCACGTTGAGCAACCTTCAAGCACAGGTAACCGCCACCGACAGGGCATTTCACGTCGAGGGCTACGAGAAGATCGAATACGACCTGATCTACGTCGACGGCGTGTTCGACATCGCCAACACCGAACTCGCCGACAGCTACCGGCCCTACGGTCGGGCGCTGATGGTCGTCGACGAGTCGGTCCACGAGATCTACGGCGAGAAGATCCGCGCCTACTTCGCCCATCACGACCTCACCCTGCACGTCGTGCCGGTGCAGATCCGCGAGACCGCGAAGTCCCTGGAGACATTCGAGCGGATCGTCGGTGAGTTCGACTCGTTCGGGCTCGTCCGCACCGAACCCGTGCTCGTCGTCGGTGGCGGTCTCACCACCGATGTCGCGGGCTACGCGTGCGCGAGTTACCGCCGCAACACCCCGTACATCCGCATCCCCACCACGCTGATCGGGCTGATCGACGCCAGCGTGTCGATCAAGGTCGCGGTCAACTACGGCAAGCACAAGAACCGCCTCGGCGCCTACCACGCGTCGCAGAAGGTACTGCTCGACTTCTCTTTCCTCGCAACGCTTCCCGAGGATCAGGTGCGCAACGGCATGGCCGAGCTCATCAAGATCTCGGTGGTCGGCAACTCCGAGATCTTCGACATGCTCGACGAGCACGGCCCCGATCTTCTCCGCACCCGCTTCGGTCACCTCGACGGCACCCCGGAGCTGCGTGAGATCGGCGACCGCCTCACCTACCAGGCGATCGCCACCATGCTCGAGCTCGAGGCGCCCAACCTGCACGAGATCGACCTCGACCGGGTCATCGCCTTCGGTCACACCTGGAGTCCCACATTGGAACTCACTCCCCCGGCCCCGTTCTTCCACGGACACGCGATCAACATCGACATGGCACTGTCGACGACCCTGGCCGCACAGCGTGGGCACCTCTCGGCAAGCGATCGCGACCGCGTGCTCGGCGTGATGAGTGACCTGGGGCTGTCGCTCGACAGCGAGTACCTGACCGCCGAGCTGCTCACCGAGGCGACCAACTCGATCCTCAAGACCCGTGACGGAATGCTGCGCGCGGCGATCCCCGACCCGATCGGTTCGTGCCGCTTCCTCAACGACGTCACGACCGACGAACTGGCCGACGCATTGGAGATCCACAAGAAGATCTGCATCGCCTACGACCGCGAGGGCGCCGGGATCGACATGTTCACCGCCTCCGTGTCGGCGGGCGCGCATGCCTGATGGGGTCGTGGCGCCGCCCCGCCCGGTGACGCCGTCCACCATCCTCGCCGACGAGCTCACCGAGATCTGTCGGCAACTCGAGTTCGCCGCCGACGCCGATCCCGCTCTGGTCGACCGCCTGCGCCGATCCCGCGATCTCGCGGCGGGGATGGACCCCTACCTCGACGTCTGCACGACGCGGGAGTCGCCGGCCCTGGCCGAACTGGCTCGGCGCACCCGCTCGGCGGACTGGTCCACGTCGACCGCGGGTACGGGTCTCGAGCAGGAGATGTTGTCGGGTCACGTCGAGGGTCAGGTCCTGAAGTTCCTGGTGCATCTGTCCGGGGCCACTCGGGTGCTGGAAATCGGCATGTTCACCGGTTACTCGGCGCTGGCCATGGCCGAGGCGCTCCCCGAGAACGGTGAGGTGCTGGCCTGCGAGATGGATCCCGAGGTCGCCCACTTCGCCCAGGAGTGCTTCGAGCAGTCCGAGGTGGGGCGTCGGATCGCGGTGGCGGTCGGACCCGCGTCGGAGACCCTCGAGCGTCTGGCGGCGGCAGACCGGCAGTTCGATCTCGTCTTCATCGACGCCGACAAGCCGGGATACACCGGCTACCTGCAGCAGCTGCTCGACAGCGAGCTGTTGGCGCCGGGCGGGGTGATCGCCGTGGACAACACGCTCATGCAGGGGCAGCCGTGGCTCGACGACGCAGAGGTGACCGCGAACGGTTCGGCGATCGCCGCCTTCAACGCGGCGCTCACCTACGACGACCGCA
The DNA here is from genome assembly GCF_024171815.1 of Williamsia maris. Lineage (GTDB taxonomy): Bacteria > Actinomycetota > Actinomycetes > Mycobacteriales > Mycobacteriaceae > Williamsia_A > Williamsia_A maris. The sequence goes on from NZ_JAMTCJ010000003.1 coordinate 56,515, forward strand.
TCGAGCAGGTCCTGATCCCGCTCCGCGACGGTCTCACCCTGATCCGTCGAGTGGATCGATGACCACGACCGAGGACAGGTCCACCTTGACCGCTCCGGCCGGGCCGGGTACCGCCGGCGTCGGTCGGACCGTGGCCGCGCTCGCCGCGCTGGTGGCCACCCTGCCGCTGGACCTCGCGCTGGTCTCGGCGGCCCTGCTGCGGCCGCGGCCGACGCCGGCTCCCGCAACGGATCGCCGGACGGTTCTCATCACCGGCGGCAAGATGACCAAGTCGTTGTCGCTGGCCCGGGCGTTCCACGACGCCGGGCACCGGGTCGTGTTGGTCGAGGCACCGAAGTATCGGTTCACCGGCCACCGGTTCTCGCGTGCGGTCGACGCGTTCCACACCGTCCCCGAGCCGACGGCCCCCGGGTTCGCCGAGGCCCTGCGTGACGTCGTGGTCGCCGAGGGTGTCGACATCGTCATCCCGGTGTCGTCGCCCGCCTCGAGCATCCACGAAGCGCGGGCGCGCGCACTGCTCGACGAGCACTGCGAGGTCATCCACGCCGACCTGGACACGGTGACGATGCTCGACGACAAGGACGCGTTCTCCGCGACGGCAGAGTCGTTCGGCCTCCGGGTCCCCGACCACGCACGGATCACCGACCCGCGCCAGATCGACGACTTCGACTTCCCCGCGGGTCGCGAGTACATCCTCAAGCGGATCGCCTACAACCCGGTCGGCCGGATGGACCTCACCCGCCTGACCCGCGAGACCCCTGCTCGCAACGCCGAGTTCGCGCGCAGCCTGTCCATCTCGGAATCCGACCCGTGGATCCTCCAGGAGTTCATCGCCGGCCGCGAGTACTGCACGCACGGCACCGTCCGCAACGGCGCGCTGACCGTCTACGGCTGTTGCGAGTCGTCGGCCTTCCAGGTGAACTACGCGATGGTGGACAAGCCCGAGATCCGTTCGTGGGTCGAGCATTTCGTCAGTTCCCTCGGGGCGACGGGTCAGATGTCGTTCGACTTCATCGAGGGCGCCGACGGTCACGCCTACGCCATCGAGTGCAATCCGCGGACCCATTCCGCGATCACCATGTTCTACGACCACCCCGATGTCGCGGCGGCCTACCTCGAGGACGAGCACGCGGTGATCACCCCCAGATCGACTGCGCGACCGACGTACTGGATCTACCACGAGCTGTGGCGACTGCTCACCGAGTCGGGACGTCGCAGGGACCGGCTGCGGACCATCGCCGCGGGGACCGATGCCATCTTCGCGTGGTCGGACCCGCTGCCCTACCTGCTGGTGCACCATCTGCAGATCCCGTCGTTGCTGTGGAACAACGTGCGGCGTGGGAGTGGATGGACGCGTATCGATTTCAACATCGGCAAGCTCGTCGAGACGGGCGGCGACTAGATGGATGGGCAGCGTACCGTGTTGCAGCTCGTCGGCTCCGCCGTCGACGAGTTCCACGCCGATCTGTCCCGCCTGTACGCAGGCGGTTGCGTCGACGCGGTCGACGACCCGGCCCTCTACGACACCCACCTCGCCTACGTCGGCCCGGACGGCTCGTGGCGCTTCCCGACCGACCTGTCCGAGGCCTCGCTGACCCGGGCGCCCGCCATGGGTTTGCCTGCGGCGCTGGCGTACATCGAGACATTGCACGTCGACGTGATGGTCCCGCAGATGTTCTGCCTGCCCGGCATGACCGCCTACCGGGCGCTGTTCGACGCGTTGCGCATCCCGTACGTCGGCAACACCCCCGACCTGATGGCGATCGCCGCGGACAAGGCGAAGACCCGGGCGATCGTCGCGGCCGCCGGGGTCGCCGTTCCCGCCGGGATCGTGGCCCGCGCCGGCGAACACCCCGAGGTCGACCTGCCGGTCGTCGTCAAACCGGTCGACGCCGACAACTCGGCCGGTGTCACCCTGGTCCGCGAACCGGTCGATCTCGACCCCGCCATCACGCACGCCCTCGAGCACTCCGAGTCGGCCCTGATCGAGTCGTACATCGAGCTGGGCCGAGAGGTGCGCTGCGGCATCATCGTTCGCGACGGCGAACTGGTCTGCCTACCGCTCGAGGAATATGCAGTCGACGCGCGGTCCAAGCCGATCCGCCGGGCGGACGACAAGCTCGCCCGCTCCGAGGACGGCGATCTGTACCTCGTCGCCAAGGACGACGCGCACGCCTGGATCGTCGATGTCGACGACCCGATCACCGAGCGGGTGTGGGAGGCGGCCCGCCGTTGCCACGTCGCCCTCGGCGCACGTCACTACAGTCTCTTCGATTTCCGCATCGACCCGAACGGCGATCCCTGGTTCCTCGAGGCCGGGCTGTACTGCTCCTTCTCCCGCGGCAGCGTGGTCGCGGTCATGGCCGCCGCCGCCGGGATCGACGTCACCGAACTGTTCGCGACCACGCTTCGTGAGCTCACCCGCGAGAGGACATCGTCATCGACCACACAGCACTGAACCCGGTCGGCGCCCGCGTCACCGGCATCCGGGTCGAGGCCCTGACCGACGCGCAGACCGACCTGCTGCGCAACCTGTTGGCCCACCACGGCGTGATCATCCTGCCCGATCAGCACATCGACGACGATCAGTTCCGGCTGTTCCTGCGGAGCTTCGGCGAGACCGTGTTCACCGAGGGTGAGACCCCGGTCCCGGGGCACCCCGACCTCAACGTCATCAGCAACGTCGGCCGGACGACTCCCCCACGCTCGCAGTTCCACGTCGACACCAGCTACGTGCGCCACCCACCCGCCTACACCGCCCTGCGTGCGGTCGACGTCCCCGAGCAGGGTGGACAGACGTTGTTCAGCAACCAGTTCCGCGCGTTCGAGACCCTGCCCGCCGACGTGCGGGAGAACCTGCAGGACCGCACGGTCACGCATGTGATGACCGGACTCGATCTCGACGAGGACGCCGAGACCTCCGCCGAGCATCCGCTGTGTCGGGTGCACCCGGTGTCCAAGCGCACCGCGCTGTACCTCTCGACGCCGCAACGCTGCGCCGCCGTGAGCGGTCTCAGTCCGGAGGAGGCCGAGTACACCGTCGCGTCGCTGCTCGAACACAGCACGCGTGAGGACAACGTCCTGCGGCACAACTGGTCTCCCGGCGACGTGGTCATGTGGGACAACCGCGCCGTGATGCACCGCGCCGACCACTCCGGTGTCGTCGGTGACCGCGTCATGCACCGCGGCATGGTCGCCGAGGCCGTCTGACGGTGCCGTCGGGACTCAGTCCTTGGGCGGGAAGTACTTGATCAACGCCTCCTGCGCGACCGTGGTCGCGAGGACGCCCTCGCGCGTGAAGAACCGGCCCGAGGCCAGTCCGCGCGATCCCGCGGCGACCGGGGACTCGGTCGCGTAGAGCATCCACTCGTCGAACCGGAAGTCGCGGTGGAACCACATCGAGTGGTTGACCGTGGCGGCGAACAACCGGTCGATACCCCACGACAGTCCGTGGGTGGTGATGATCGAGTCCAGCACGGTGGTGTCGGAGGCGTAACACATCGTCGCCACGTGCAGCAGCGGGTTCTCCGGCAGTCGACCGTCGGCCTTCATCCACACCCGGTTGTCCCGGAGTCGTTCGCCGGACTCACGCGCCTTCCAGGTGGGGTCGTTGGCGAACCGGATGTCGATCGGGTGGATGGCGTCGACGAACGCCGCGATGCGGTCCTCGTACCCCTTGAAATGCTCGCCCAATGGCGGCAGATCCTCCGGGTACGGGACCTCCGGCGTCGAGACCGTGTGTTCGAGGCCCGCGGTGCTGTCCTGGAACGCGACGAGCATCGTGAAGATCTCGGACTCGCCCTGCATCGCCGTGACCTGACGGTTGGCGAAGCTCCGCGCGTCCCGGGAGCGGTGCACGTGGTACTCCAGCGGCTGCGTCACGTCGCCACCACGGATGAAGTGCGCGTGCAGCGCGTGCACCGGGGGGTTCCCCTTGACGATGGTGCGGCCGGCCGCGATCACGCCCTGCGCGAGCAGTTGCCCACCGAACGTCCGCGCGGTCACCTGCTCGGGATGACGTCCGATGAAGACGTCGTCACCGGTGTCGGTCAGCTCGAACAGGTCGAGGAGTTTGTCGAGATCACTCTGCACAATCACGTCCGTCATCGTCTGCCCCCTGCGTCAAGTCACCCGGCTCACCGCCGACTCGACGTCGGCCGCGACTCCCCCCGGGTGGAGTTCGTGAAGAACTCAGTGATCCTCTTCACCGATGCGGTGCACATGGATCAGGTTGGTCGACCCCACCGTTCCGGGAGGGGCACCGGCGACGATGACCACCTGATCGCCCACGTTGAGACGACCGATCTTGAGCAGCGAGTTGTCCACCTGGCGGATCATCGCGTCGGTGCTGTCGACGTTGTCGACCAGGAACGTCTCCGTTCCCCAGCTCATCGCCAGCTGGCTGCGCACCTCCGGTAGCGGCGTGAACGCCAGCAGCGGGAGGCGCGTGTGCAGTCGCGCGAGTCGGCGCACCGTGTCACCGGACTGGGTGAAGGCCACCAACGCCTTGGCGTCGAGTCGCTCACCGATGTCGCGTGCGGCGTAGGAGATGATCCCGCGCTTGGTGCGGGGGACGTGGCTGAGCGGCGGCACGTCCCGCGTGCCGTTCTCCACGGCGTTGACGATCCGCGCCATGGTGCGGACGGTCTCCATCACGTACTTGCCCACCGAGGTCTCCCCGGACAGCATGACCGCGTCGGCTCCGTCGAGCACGGCGTTGGCGACGTCGGAGGCCTCGGCCCGGGTGGGACGCGAGTTCTCGATCATCGACTCGAGCATCTGGGTGGCCACGATGACCGGCTTGGCGTTCTCGCGGGCGATCTGGATCGCGCGCTTCTGGACCAGCGGGACCTCTTCGAGCGGGAGTTCCACGCCGAGGTCGCCGCGGGCGACCATGACGGCGTCGAAGGCCAGGACCACGGCCTCGAGGTTGTCGATGGCCTCGGGCTTCTCCAGCTTGGCGATCACCGGCACGCGGCGACCGACACGGTCCATCACCTCGTGGACGAGTTCGATGTCGGCGGGTGAGCGGACGAACGACAGGGCGATCAGGTCGACACCCAGCGACAATGCGAACTCGAGGTCAGCGGTGTCCTTGTCGGACATCGCGGGAACGGAGACGTTCATGCCCGGAAGCGAGACGCCCTTGTTGTTGCTGACCGGGCCACCCTCGGTGACGCGGCAGACCACGTCGTTGCCGTCGACGTCGATGACCGTCAGACCCACCTTGCCGTCATCGACGAGCAGTCGGTCGCCCGGCTGGGCGTCGAGCGCGAGTTCCTTGTAGGTGGTCGAGACGCGGTCGTGGGTGCCCTCGATGTCGTCGACGGTGATGCGGACCTGCTCGCCGGTGGCCCACTCGGTGCGTCCCTGGGCGAAGCGGCCCAGCCGGATCTTGGGGCCCTGCAGGTCGGCGAGGATGCCGACCGCGCGGCCGGTGACATCGGAGGCCGCACGTACACGCTCGTACATCGCCTGGTGATCGGCGTGGGTGCCGTGGCTGAAGTTCAGCCGCGCGACGTCCATCCCGCTCTCGACGAGTTCGCGGACTCCTTCGGCCGAATCGGTAGCAGGGCCGAGGGTGCAGACAATCTTTGTACGGCGATTCACCGTTGCGAGCCTAGTCGTCCGTCGCGGGCATCTCCATCACTCCACCGAGTTGTCACCGCGTGTGCACATCCGCGAACCCACCGATGGCCCGTTCTCATCGCACCGACAGCGGCACCGCGTCGGGGTGGACCGGCGCGGGCAGATCGGAGGCGCCCATGAGGAAGACGTCGACACCCCGCGCGGCGGCCCGGCCCTCGGCGATGGCCCACACCACCAGCGAGGCACCGCGATGGGCGTCGCCGCAGACGAACACGCCGTCCGCCGCGGTCCCCCAGTCGTCGCCACACGGCACGGTGTGCCTGCGGTCGAGTTCGACCCCGAGGTCGGTGAGCAGAGCCGAGTGCTCGACGCCGGTGAAACCGATCGCGAACAACGCCATGTCGCAGGGGATCTCGAACTCGTCGGCCACCGGGACGATCGATCGTTTCCCGGTGTCGTCGCGGCGGACCTCGACCTCGGCCAGCACCAGATGGGTGACGTGACCGGAGCTGTCGCCGCGGAACCGTTGCACCGCAACCTGATATCGACGCTCGCCGCCCTCGGCGTGCGATGACGAGGTCCGCATCACCAGCGGCCAGGTCGGCCACGGGGACACCCCGTCGTCCCGATTGGCGGGTAGTTCGGGGTTGTAGTCGAGTTGGGTGACCGACCGTGCGCCCTGACGGTGCGCGGTGCCCAGGCAGTCGGCGCCGGTGTCGCCGCCGCCGATGATCACGACGTTCTTGCCGTGCGCCGAGACGGTGGTCGGTCCGTCACCCTCGCATTCACGGTTGGCGGGCACGAGATGTTCCATCGCGAGGTGGACCCCCGTCAGCTCCCGGCCGGGCACGGGGTTGTCGCGGGCATCCAGGGCCCCCACCGCGAGCACGACCGCGTCGTGGCGGTCGCGCAGTTCGCTGACACTCAGATCGACGCCCACCTCGCATCCGGTCTGGAATTCTGTTCCCTCGGCCCGCATCTGCGCCAGCCGGCGGTCGATGTCGGACTTCTGCAGCTTGTACTCCGGGATGCCGTAGCGCAGCAGTCCACCCAGCCGGTCGTCACGTTCGTAGACGGTGACGTCGTGCCCGGCACGGGTCAGCTGTTGCGCGGCGGCGAGGCCGGCCGGTCCCGATCCGACGACACCGACCGAACGGCCTGATCGGACCGCGGGGATCTTGGGTTCGACGCCACCGTCGCGCCAGGCGGTCTCGGCGATCGTCTTCTCGATCCGCTTGATCGTGACGCTGCCGCCGGTGGTCTTCTCCGAGATCGACAGCACGCAGGCCGACTCGCAGGGCGCCGGACAGATCTTGCCGGTGAACTCCGGGAAGTTGTTCGTCGCGTGCAGCCGTTCGCTCGCGGCGTCCCACCGGTCGCGACGGACGAGGTCGTTCCATTCCGGGATGAGATTGCCCAGTGGGCAGCCCGCGGTCCCCGAGTGACAGAACGGGATCCCGCAGTCCATGCACCGGCGCGCCTGACCGGCGACCTCGATCCGCAGTTGCAGCGGGTCGTGGTCGATGTAGACGTCGTCCCAGTCCCGGACGCGGTCCGCGGCCGGGCGCGCCCGGTCCTCGACCTTGTCGACGTTGAGAAATCCACGCGGGTCAGCCACGAGCCGCCTCCATGATCGCCGAGTCGACGTCGCGCCCTTCGGCCCTGGCCATCCGGGCGGCGTCGAGCACTCGTTGGTAGTCGGTCGGCATCACCTTGGTGAAGGCCAGGCACCGGCGTGGCCAGTCGGCCAGAATCGACGCCCCGACCGCGGAACCGGTCAGGTCGGTGTGTTCGGTGATCCGCTCCCGCAGCCACGTCAGGTCGTCGGGATCGGGACGCTGCAGGTCGACCATCGCGTGGTTGACCTTCGACGGATCGAGGTCGTACACGTAGGCGATACCCCCGGACATACCCGCGGCCAGGTTGCGGCCGGTGGGCCCGAGGATCACCACCCGTCCCCCGGTCATGTACTCACAGGCGTGATCACCCACGCCCTCGACCACCGCCACCGCCCCGGAGTTGCGGACCGAGAACCGTTCGCCGACGCGTCCGCGCAGGAACACCTCCCCCGAGGTGGCGCCGTAGAGCAGCGTGTTGCCCGCGATCACCTGGTCCTCGGCGATGTAGGTCGCGCCCGGACCGGGTCGCACGATCACCCGACCGCCGCAGATCCCCTTGCCCACGTAGTCGTTGGCGTCGCCCTGCAGGTCGATGGTGATGCCGGGTGGCAGAAACGCGCCCAGGGATTGTCCGGCCGAGCCGGTCAGCAGGACGGTGATCGTGTCCGGGGCCAGCCCGGCCGCGCCGTAGCGGCGGGTGACCTCCGCACCGAGCAGGGTGCCGACGGTGCGGTTGACGTTGCGCACGGGCAACTCGAGGGTGACCGGGTGTGCATCCTCGAGGGCACCCTCGGCGAGCTGGATCAGCGTCTGGTCGAGGGCCTTGGCGAGTCCGTGCTCCTGTCCGGTGATCCGACGTCGCGAGCCGGTCACCTCCGGCATCGCGAAGATCGGGGTGAGGTCGATCCCCTTGCTCTTCCAGTGCGCCACCCCGTCGGCGGTGTGCAACGCGTCGGCGCGGCCGATCGCCTCGTCGAGGGTGCGGAACCCCAGCCTGGCCAGGTGCTCGCGCACGTCCTGGGCGATGAAGCGGAAGAAGGTGACGATGTGCTCGGCCTGACCGGTGAACCGTGCCCGCAGCATCGGGTTCTGGGTCGCGACCCCGACCGGGCAGGTGTCGAGGTGGCAGACGCGCATCATGATGCACCCGGCCACGATGAGCGGCGCGGTGGAGAACCCGTACTCCTCGGCACCGAGCAGGGCGGCGATCATCACGTCACGTCCGGTGCGCAGCGCGCCGTCGCACTGCACGGTGATCCGGTCGCGTAACCCGTTGAGCATCAACGTCTGCTGGGCGTCGGCCAGGCCGATCTCCCACGGCGTGCCCGCGTGTTTGAGCGAGGTCAACGGCGATGCGCCGGTGCCGCCGTCGTGACCGGAGATGAGCACGACGTCGGCGTGCGCCTTGGACACGCCGGCGGCGACGGTGCCCACACCGACCGCGCTGACCAGCTTGACGTGGATGCGCGCGTCGGAGTTGGCGTTCTTCAGGTCGTGGATGAGCTGGGCGAGGTCCTCGATCGAGTAGATGTCGTGATGCGGGGGCGGCGAGATGAGCGCGACGCCGGGCGTGGAGTGCCGGGTCTTGGCGATCCACGGGTACACCTTGTAGGCCGGTAACTGGCCTCCCTCACCGGGTTTCGCGCCCTGCGCCATCTTGATCTGGATGTCGGTGGCGTTGGTGAGGTAGTCGCTGGTGACGCCGAACCGTCCGGACGCGACCTGCTTGACCGCGCTGCGTCGTCGGGGGTCGTAGAGGCGATCGGTGTCCTCTCCGCCCTCGCCGGAGTTCGATCGGCCGCCGATGCTGTTCATCGCGATGGCGATCGTCTCGTGCGCCTCGGCGGAGATCGACCCGTAGCTCATCGCCCCGGTGTTGAAGCGGGTCATGATCGACTCGATCGACTCGACCTCGTGGATCGGTACCGGGTCCCGGTCGCCGGAAGCGAAGTCGAAGAGACCGCGCAGCGTCCCACCCTCGGCGGAGAGTCGGTTGACCTCGTCGCTGTACCGGCGATAGACCTCCTCCTTGCCGCTGACGGTCGCGTGCTGCAGCAGGAAGACCGTCTCCGGGGTGAACAGGTGCAGTTCGCCCTCGCGCCGGTACTGGTACTCGCCGCCGACCTCGAGTCGCCGGTGGACCTGCTCGGTCGGGTTGTCCGGGAACGCGCGGCGGTGCCGGATGGCGACCTCCTCGGCGAGTTCGTCGAGCCCGACGCCCTCGATCCGCGACACGGTCCGGGTGAAGTACTCGTCGATCAGGGATCGCGACAGGCCCACGGCCTCGAAACACTGTGCGCCGGTGTAGGAACTGACCGTCGAGATGCCCATCTTGCTCATCACCTTGAGCACGCCCTTGCCGAGCGCCTGCAGGTAGTTGCGCACCGCCGCGGTGGCGGGCACACCGGTGAGTTCGCCCTCGCGGATGAGGTCCTCGATGGACTCGAAGGCGAGGTAGGGGTTGACCGCGGCCGCCCCGAAACCGATGAGCAACGCGAGGTGGTGGACCTCTCGGGCGTCACCGGTCTCGACCACCAGCGCCACCTGCGTCCGCTGCTTGGTGCGCACCAGATGGTGGTGGACAGCCGACACGGCAAGCAGCGACGGGATCGGGGCGTGGTCGGGATCGGACTCGCGGTCGCTGATCACCAGGGTGGCGTGGCCGTCGGCGATCGCCGCGCTCGCGCGGACCCGGAGGTCGTCGAGCGCGTGTGCCAACGCCTCCCCGCCACCGGTGACGTCGAAGTGCGCCCGCAACACCTTGGCCGCCAGGCCACGGTGGTTGCCGTCGTCGTTGATATGCACGATCTTGGCGAGCTCGTCGTTGTCGAGCACGGGCCACGGCAGCACGATCTGGCGACACGACGCCGCGGTGGGCTCGAGCAGGTTGTGCTCGGGACCCATGACGCGGGCCATCGATGTCACGATCTCCTCGCGGATCGCGTCCAGCGGCGGGTTGGTGACCTGCGCGAACAGTTCGACGAAGTAGTCGTAGAGGAGCCGGGACCGACGGGACAGGACCGCCACCGGGGTGTCGGTGCCCATCGACCCGAGGGGCTCGGTGCCGCCCGCGGCCATGGGCGTCAGCAGGACGCGCAGGTCCTCCTCGGTGTAGCCGAATGACACCTGCCTGCGCACCACCGACTCGTGCGTCGGGACGAACCGGGGGCGGTCGGGCAGGGTCGCGATCTCGAGCAGTCCGGCGTGCAGCCACTCGGCGTACGGCTGCGCGTCGATGAGGTCGGCCTTGACCTCCTCGTCGGGCACGATGCGTCCGGCCGCGGTGTCGACGAGGAACATCTTCCCCGGCTCCAGCCGCCCCTTGGACACCACCTGTTCGGTGGGGATCTCCAGAACGCCGGCCTCCGACGCGAGGATCACCCGTCCGGTGGTGGTGTGCCACCACCGCCCAGGACGCAGACCGTTGCGGTCGAGGACCGCCCCGACCACGGTGCCGTCGGTGAAGGTGACGCAGGCGGGGCCGTCCCAGGCCTCCATCAACGACCCGTGGAACTGGCAGAAGGCACGTCGATCCGGGTCCATGTCCGCGACGTTCTCCCACGCCTCGGGGACCATCATCATCACGCTGTGCGGCACGCTGCGTCCCCCGAGGTGCAGCAACTCGAGGACCTCATCGAGCGACGCCGAGTCCGACGCCTCCGGGGTGCAGATCGGGAACAGCCTGCGCAGATCGCCCGGGATGAGGTCGCTCGCGAGCATCGCCTCGCGGGCCCGCATCCGGTTGCGGTTGCCACGCACGGTGTTGATCTCACCGTTGTGGGCGATGAAGCGGAACGGGTGCGCCAGCGGCCACGAGGGAAAGGTGTTGGTGGAGAACCGTGAGTGCACGATCGCGATGGCACTCTGACACCGCTCGTCGCGCAGGTCTGGATAGAACGCGGGCAACTGCGAGGTGGTGAGCATGCCCTTGTAGGTGATGGTGCGCGAGGACAACGACGCGATGTAGATTCCGCTGCCGTCACCGGCGATCTCGTCGGTCATCTGCTCTGCCCTTTTGCGCAGCGGGTACACCGCGCGGTCGAGATGGATCCCGGCCAGCGGGCGGCCGTCGGTGTCGGACGCGGAGACGAAGAGCTGGGACATGAACGGCATGCATCCGCGGGCGGTGGCCCCCACGTCGGCGAGGTCGGGATCGATCGGCAGTTCCCGCCAACCGAGGACGGTGACCCCCTCCTCGTCGGCGATCGCGGCGATCCGGGCGTAGGCCACCTCGCGCGCGGTCTCGTCGACCGGGAGGAAACAGACGCCGGCGGCGTAGGTGTGGGTGCCGTCGTCGGCCGGGAGCGGGAGGTCGAGATCGGTGACCGCGCGCAGCAACTCGTCCGGCAACTGGATCAGGATGCCTGCGCCGTCACCGCTGGTGACCTCGGCGCCGGCGGCACCGCGGTGATCGAGGTTCTCCAGGGCCAGCAGGCCGTCGGCGACCACTCCGTTGGATCGGCGGCCGTGGATGTCGCAGACCATGGCGACGCCGCACGAATCGGATTCGAGATCGGGGTCGTACAACCCCTGGGCATCGGGCAGCGCTGAGAACAACACGGGAAACCTCCACGATTCCCGGTCCGCGACGGGACCGGACCAGGCAGGGTCCTCAGGACAGCACTGGCCCGTGGGGGAAAGATCGGCGCGTCCGTTCACCGGTCGCGCGAGCCCTGATGTTAACACCGCCCATACGGCGAGGGCGGTGCGTGCGAACCGTCACCGACGAGGGCGCTACGAGGTGGAGCGCGGCTCGTCGTCGGTGGTCGGCGTGGTCGCGTCGGCGTCCTCGGCGTCGGGCGGGGTGTCCTTCGTGGTGGACACCGCGGCCTCGTCCGGTGCGGCGCCCTCGGTGGGCACCGCGCCCTCGGCAGCCGGCACAGCCGTGTCCGACGTGGGTGGGTCGGCGTCGGACCCGCTGTCGACCACCGGCGCATCGTCGACAGCGGTGGTGTCGTCCCGGGTGGTGTCGTCCCGGGTGGTCTCGTCTGGGGTCGTATCGTCCGGGGTCGTGTCGTCTGGGGCGTCGGTCTCATCAGCCACCGGCGCCCGTCCGTCCCGATAGATCTCGGTCTCCGACTCCCGCCCCTTGCGCGCCAGCACGATGTAGGCGACGGCGCACAGGAAGACGATGCCCGCGGTGAAGACGTTGATGCGGACCCCGAAGATGTGCGTGGCCGCGTCCTCACGCAGCAACTCGATGCCGAAGCGGCCGAGGCAGTAGCCCGCGACGTATCCGGCGAACAACCGTCCGTGGCCGATCCGGAAGCGGCGGTCGACGACCACCAGTGCGACGACGACGAGGACGTTCCAGAGCAGTTCGTAGAGGAACGTCGGCTGCACGACGTCGACGACGGTGCCGGTGGACTTCCCGTCGATCAAGCCGGGTCCGACGTTGCCGTTGGCGTCGACGCGCTCGAAGATCTGCAGACCCCAGGGCAGGTCGGTGTGCGCTCCGTAGAGCTCCTGGTTGAAGTAGTTGCCGAGCCGACCGATGGCCTGCGCCAACAGGATCGGCGGTCCGATGGCGTCGCCCCACGCCGGGAGTCTGATCCCCGCGCGGCGGGCACCGATCCAGGCTCCGACCGCGCCGAACGCGACCGCACCCCAGATCCCGAGGCCGCCGTCCCAGATCTTGAGCGCGTCGATCGGCGCCTTGGGACCGTCGCCGAAGTAGGTCCGCCAGTCGGTGGCGAGGTGATAGAGCCGACCGCCGACGAGGCCGAACGGGACCGCCCAGATGGCGATGTCGAGGACCTCGCCGTCGCGACCGCCACGGGCCTGCCATCGACGATTGCCCCACACGACCGCAACGATGATGCCCGCGATGATGCAGAGCGCGTAGGCGCGGAGCGGGAAGGAACCGAGGTACCAGACGCCTTGTGAGGGACTCGGGATGTAGGCCAGGACGGTCGGGTCGGTCACCGTGTCACAGTAGCCGAACGGACACCCTCGGCCAGCTCGGCCACCAGCGTCGTCAGGGCGTCGCCGCCCTCACTGACCGCGCTGACCAGAGCCGATCCGACGATGACACCGTCGGCGTAGGCGGCGATCTCCGCGGCCTGCTCACGACTGCGCACACCCAGTCCGACGCCGATGGGGATGTCGGAGTGGGCGCGTACGCGGGAGCAGAGTTCGGGCGCGGCGTTGGAGACCGCGTCGCGTGCCCCGGTGACGCCCATGGTCGATGCCGCGTAGACGAACCCGCGGCTCGCCTGCGCGGTCATCGCCAGACGCTCCTCGGACGAGGACGGGGCGACGAGGAAGATCCGGTCGAGGTCATGCGTCTCGGCGGCGTTCAACCAGTCGTCGGCCTCTTCCGGGATCAGGTTCGGGGTGATCAGGCCGAGGCCACCGGAGGCGGCCAGGTCCCGGGAGAACGCGTCGACGCCGTAGCGCAGCACCGGGTTCCAGTAGGTCATGACGACCGGTGCGGCACCGGCGTCGGCGACGGTCTGGCATGCGGTGAACACGTCGGCGACGCGGACACCGGAGCGCAGCGCCACGTCGGCGGCGTTCTGGATGGTCGGTCCGTCCATGACCGGATCGGAGTAGGCGATGCCGAGTTCGACGATGTCGCATCCGGCGCTCACGAGGTCGCGCAGCAGCGACAACGAGGTGTCCAGATCGGGGAACCCGACCGGCAGGTACCCGATGAGCGTGCTGCGGTTCTCCGCACGGGCGTCGGCGAAGACCGGTGCGAGACGCGAGGCGGTGGTGGGTGCGGGGTTCATCAGCGCAGCTCTCCCGTGTCGGCGGAGTCGGAGACCTCGGCTCCGGAGTCGTCGAGCAGACCGAACCAACGTGCGGCGGTGTCGACGTCCTTGTCACCGCGTCCGGACAGGTTCACCAGGATGATCGCGCCGTCCCCGAGTTCGGGCCCCAGGGTCAGCGCGCCGGCGATGGCGTGCGCGGATTCGATGGCCGGGATGATGCCCTCGGTTTTGGACAACAGCGAGAGGGCGTCCATGGCCTGCGAGTCGGTCACGGGACGGTACTCGGCGCGCCCGATCTCGAGCAGGTGTGCGTGCTCGGGCCCGACGCCCGGGTAGTCCAGGCCCGCCGAGATCGAGTGGGACTCGGTGGTCTGTCCGTCCTCGTCCTGCAGGAGGTAGGAGTACGCCCCCTGGAACGCTCCGGGCGTGCCGCCACTGAATGTCGCGGCGTGCCTTCCGGTGTCGACGCCGTCACCGGCGGCCTCGTACCCGACCAGGCGGACATCGGTGTCGCCGATGAACGGGTGGAAGATGCCGATGGCGTTGGAGCCGCCGCCGACGCACGCGACCACCGCGTCCGGGAGTCGCCCGGTCTGGTCCTGGATCTGCGCACGCGCCTCCATACCGACGATCCGCTGCAGGTCACGGACCATCAGCGGGAACGGGTGCGGTCCGGCGGCGGTGCCGAAGCAGTAGTAGGTGTTGTGCGCGTTGGTCACCCAGTCGCGCATGGCCTCGTTGATGGCGTCCTTGAGGGTGGCCGAGCCGTTGTCGACGGCGACGACCGACGCGCCGAGCAACCGCATCCGCGCGACGTTGAGCGCCTGACGTTCGGTGTCGACGCGCCCCATGTAGACGATGCACTCGAGACCGAGGAGCGCGCACGCGGTCGCCGTGGCGACACCGTGCTGTCCGGCGCCGGTCTCGGCGATGACGCGGGTCTTGCCCATGCGCTGCGCGAGCAGGGCCTGTCCCAGCACGTTGTTGATCTTGTGGGATCCGGTGTGGTTGAGGTCTTCCCGCTTGAGGAAGATGCGGGCGCCGCCCGCATGTGCACGCAGACGCGTGGCCTCGAACAACGGCGATGGACGGCCGCTGTAGTCCTTCTGCAGACGGTCCAGTTCGGCGAGGAAGTCGTCGTCGGTGCGGATCTTCTCGAAGGTGGTGGTGACCTCGTCGATGACGCCCATCAGGGCCTCGGGGACGTGCCTGCCGCCGAACGAACCGAAGTAGCCCCGGGCGTCGGGGTCGGAGTCGGTCCGGGTGGACAGCCCCGCGCTCGCCGTGGGCAGCTCGGGGACGTCGATGCCGGGATGGGCGTGATCGGTCGTCATGCTCCCATGGTGCCCTGCTCGGGCCCCGATATCGAAACCGCCGTCAGCGAACCGGCTTGGGGCACGACGGGTGCGTACCCGCGGTGACCAGCTCACGCACCGCGGCCCGCGGATCCCCGCTGGTGACCAAGCCCTCGCCCACCAGCACCGCATCCGCCCCTGCGCCCGCGTACGCGAGCAGGTCGGCGGTACCGCGGACACCAGACTCGGCGATTCGGATGGTCTCGGTCGGCAGTCCCGGCGCGATCCGGGCGAAGGTGTCGGTGTCGACCTCGAGGGTCTTGAGGTTGCGGGCGTTGACGCCGACGACCCGGGCGCCCGCCTGCAACGCGCGGTCTGCCTCCTCCTCGGTGTGGACCTCGACGAGCGCGGTCATGCCGAGGGACTCCGTGCGGTCGAGCAACGAGGCCAGCACGTTCTGTTCCAGGGCCGCGACGATCAGCAGGATCACGTCGGCACCGTGCGCGCGGGCCTCGTGGATCTGGTACGGACCGACGATGAAATCCTTACGGAGAACCGGGATGTCGACGGCCGCGCGGACCGCGTCCAGATCGTCGAGCGAACCCCCGAAACGACGCTCCTCGGTCAGGACGCTGATCATGCGGGCGCCGCCGCTCTCGTAGGCCTTGGCCAGCGCGGCGGGGTCGGCGATGTTGGCGAGCGCTCCGCGGGAGGGGCTGGCGCGCTTGACCTCTGCGATGACACCGATCCCGGTCTCGCGCAGGGCGGCATTGGCGTCGATGGGCGCTTTCGCGGCGGCGGCCGCGGCCTTGACGGCGGCGAAGTCGAGACGCGCCTCACGGGCGGCGACATCGGCTTTCACACCGTCGATGATCGAGTCGAGGACTGTCGGGGTGTTCATGTCTGCGCGGTCCCCTTCCGGCGGTGTCCGGGTCGAACCGTCGTCGTCGCGCTGACTCGATTCGATCGTCGGCATGCCGACTGATTTGGTATGCGACGAAGAGTAGCCCGCTCAGGCGTACGAGCCTCGATCGGGGTCGATGGCACCCCGCGCTCAGCGAGGGCCATCGTCGGCTCCGGACGCCCCACCGGGACGACGCCCCGGATCCGTCTCGTCCGGCGATGCCGCGGTGGGGTCGGCGCCGCTGTCGAGCGCGTCCCACAGCATCCGTTCGTTGAGTCCGCCACCGTCGCCCTCGGTCGCGTCCGACGCGACGCCGCCGCGATCCGGAGCGGGGTTCGCGGCCGCGTCACCGGTGGCCGTGGAGCGGTCGGCGAAGATCTGCTCCTCGAGGTCGGCGCGGCGTGCCGCCGGCGACTTGTACTTCGACGACAACCCGACCGCGCCGCGGGCCGCGCGCAGGATGACCACCGCCGCCGCGACCGCGAACAGTCCGGCGACGAAGACGAGGACGGCAGCCCAGCCGTGGGTCTGGATCGACGTCACCTGATACCGACCGGGCAGGTCGATGGCCTTGGCGGCGTAGGTGCCGCCGCTGTCACCGGTGAGCAGCGAGATGGCCGGCGCAACGCTCGCGACCCCGATCAGCGCGACGATCACCGCCAGGATGCGCAGGCCCCACCCGCGCAACGACACCGCCGCGGCGATGGCCGCGACCAGCACGATGGCCAGCGGTGTGAGGTAACTGCTCCAGTCGGAACCGTGCACGGTGAAGTCCCGGGGGACGCCGATCCCGTCGGCGGCGACCAGGCTCGCCCAGGACAGACGCGAACTCCCCCACAGCGCCGCGGCGGCCACCGCCAGCAGCACCGACGCGATGGTGAGCGAACGGCGGCGGTGGGCGACGTCGGCGGCGGTGGGCGCGGACGCGGTGGCGGGGGTGCTCATGAGGTGCGGTCGTGGTCCTTCGGATCGGGGGCCGGCGCGCCGGCGGGGGTCACACGGGTCATGGTCTCCGCTGCGGCGACGGCGGCGAGCACCGTGCCCGCCTTGTTGCGGGCCTCGTTGTACTCGTAGTCCGGGACGCTGTCGGCGACCACTCCGCCGCCGGCCTGGACGTAGGCGCGTCCACCGGCCATCACCGCGGTGCGGATGGCGATCGCGGTGTCGGCGTCGCCCGCGAAGTCGAGGTATCCCACGATCCCGCCGTAGAGACCGCGGCGGGTCAGTTCGTGTTCGTCGATGAGCTCCATCGCCCGGACCTTCGGGGCCCCGGTCAGCGTGCCCGCCGGGAAGCAGGCCGAGACGGCGTCCAGCGCGGTCGCGTCGTCACGCAGATGACCGGTGACCGTGGAGACGAGGTGCATCACGTGGCTGTAGCGCTCGATGTGGCGGTAGTCGTGCACCGACACCGTGCCCGGCTCGCACACCCGGCCGAGGTCGTTGCGGCCGAGATCGACGAGCATCAGGTGCTCGGCGTTCTCCTTCTCGTCGGCGAGGAGGTCCTTGGCGAGGAGTTGGTCCTCCTCGTCGGTGGCGCCGCGCCACCGCGTCCCGGCGATCGGATGGGTGGTGGCCACTCCGTCGGCGACGGTCACGAGCGCCTCCGGGCTGGACCCGACGATGGTGAACGGTTCCCGGCCGCCCTTCTCGTCGCCCAGGCCGGGGACACGCAGCAGATACATGTACGGGCTCGGGTTCGAGGCCCGCAGCACCCGGTAGACGTCGATGGGGTCGGCGTCGGTGGCCATCTCGAACCGCATCGAGGGCACCACCTGGAACGCCTCGCCGGCCTCGATCTCGCCGACCAGGGAGGTGACGATCGTCCCGTACTCCTCGCGGGTCCGTTGCGCGGTGTACTCCGCCTCGGGGCGGGTGTACATCGACACCGTCGACGGTGTCGGTGCGGCCAGCGCCTCGGTCATCCGGTCCAGCCGGGCGACCGCGTCGTCGTAGGCCTCGTCCGCGCGGTCGTCGCTGCCGTCCCAGTTGATGGCGTTGGCGATGAGGGTGATCGAGCCCTCGTGGTGATCGACCGCGGCGAGGTCGGCCGCGAGCAGCATCATCATCTCGGGCAGCGCCAGGTCGTCGACGGTGGTGTCGGGCAGGCGTTCGAGGCGGCGGACCGCGTCGTAGGCCAGGTACCCGACGAAGCCGCCGGTCAGCGGCGGCATGTCCGGCAGGCGGTCGGTGGCCAGCAACGTCAGCGACTCGGCCAGCGCGGCCAGCGGATCGCCGTCGCGGGGTGCGCCGTCGGGCACGGTCCCCCACCAGTGCGCCTGGCCGTCGACGACGGTCAGGGCGGCGGGCGAGCCGGCCCCGATGAACGACCATCGGGACCACGAACGGCCGTTCTCGGCGGACTCCAGGAGGAACGTGCCGTCCCGGTCGCCGGCCAGCTTCCGGTACGCCGACAACGGTGTCTCGGAGTCCGCCAGCACCTTCCGGGTCACCGGGACCACCCGGTGATCTCTCGCCAACTCGAGGAAGACCTCGCGCGACGTGGTCGCGGGATGTGTACTCACACCCCTATTGTCCCAGCGGCTCCCCGCCGACGCCCCAGTGGGATCGGGGGACCTCGGTGATGGTCACCCACACCGAGTCGGGATTCTTGCCGGTCGCCTTGGCGTAGGCCTCGGTCACCGCGGCGATTGTCTCGCGTTTCACCCGGTCGGACAGGCCCGGCGTCTGCGAGATCTGAATCAGTGGCATGGCCCCGACCCTACGACGACGGCGCGGGTGTCACCGGTAGTGCGCGCGAGGGGTCGAAACAGCTGTGGGTCCCGGTGTGGCATGCGGGCCCGGTCTGATCGACGATCAGCAGCAGCGCGTCGCCGTCGCAGTCCAGGCGTACGTCGTGCACGACCTGGATGTGACCGCTGGTCTCGCCCTTGACCCAGTACTCCTGACGCGACCGCGACCAGTACGTCGCGCGTCCGGTCGTCAGGGTCCGGTGCAACGCCTCGTCGTCCATCCAGGCCAGCATGAGCACCTCGGAGGTCTCGCGTTCCTGCACCACGACCGCCACCAGTCCGGTGTCGGTGCGGCTGAGCCGATCGGCGATGCTCGGGTCGAGGGTCATCGGACGATCAGTCCGTCGGCCCGCATCGCGGCCTTGACCTGCTCGATCCGCAACTCGCCGAAGTGGAACACCGACGCCGCGAGCACGGCGTCGGCACCGGATCGCACCGCGGGGGTGAAGTGCTCGACCCGACCCGCGCCGCCGCTGGCGATGACCGGGACCGACACCGCGGCGCGGACCGCGGTGATCATGGCCAGGTCGAACCCGTTCTTGGTGCCATCGGCGTCCATCGAGTTCAGGAGGATCTCCCCGATGCCGAGATCCTGTCCGCGACGGGCCCATTCGACGGCGTCGATGCCGGTGCCCCGCCGGCCGCCGTGGGTGGTGACCTCCCACCCGGACGGTGTCGGTGGCTCGCCGGCGGGCACGGTGCGGGCGTCGACGGAGAGCACGATGCACTGCGATCCGTAGTGCCTGCTCATCTCCCCGAGGACCTCGGGCCGGGCGATGGCCGCGGTGTTGACACCCACCTTGTCGGCGCCCGCGCGCAACAGGATGTCGACGTCGGCGACCGTGCGGACCCCGCCCCCGACCGTGAGTGGGATGAAGACCTGCTCGGCGGTGCGTCGGACGACGTCGAGCATCGTCGACCGACCCGAACTCGACGCGGTCACGTCGAGGAAGGTCAGCTCGTCGGCACCGGCGGCGTCGTAGGCGGCGGCGAGTTCGACCGGGTCGCCCGCGTCGCGCAGGTCGACGAAGTTGACGCCCTTGACCACACGGCCGGCGTCGACGTCGAGGCACGGGATGACCCGGACCGCGACGGTCACGACGCACCTCCCCGGGAGGGGCGCGGGGTGCGCTCGGGCAGGTAGTCCGCGGGGTCACCGACCCCTTCGATGATGGTGGCCAGTTCCTCGTGCACGCCGGGGCTGCCCGCGAGCATCGACGACGACGTGACGTGCCACGGCTCGCCGGCCAGGTCGGTGACGACTCCCCCGCCCGCGAGGACGAGAGCGGCGCCGGCCGCGTTGTCCCAGGCGTGGTGTCCGAAACAGATCGCTCCGCCGAGCTTTCCCCCCGCGGTCAGGGCCATGTCGAGACCGGTGCTGCCGAGCAGTCGCAGCCGCGACACCTCCCGTGAGACCTCACCGAGGATCTCCACGCGATAGTTGCCGGGGAACCGACCGCCGCTGTTGAGGTTGAACGCACCGAACGCGATCACCGAGTCCTGCAGGCGGGCCGGGCGCAGCGCCGGGACGGGTTCGCCGTTGCAGATGACCGGTCCGTCGACGAACGCCTGGTAGCGCAGGTCGAACAGCGGCAACCACGTCAGCCCGAGGACGGGCTTGCCGTCGTGCAGCAGGGCGAGCAGCGTCCCGGCCAGTGGCAGGCCTGCGGAGTAGTTGAACGTCCCGTCGATGGGATCGACCACCCACACCGTGCCGCTCGTGACGTCCGGGCCGCCGAACTCCTCACCGTGGACACCGATCCCGGTGGCCTCGGTCAGCCGCGCCGACAGCGTCCGTTCCAGCTCGAGGTCGAGTTCGGTCGCGAAGTCGTTGCCGCCCTTGTCGACCGCACTCGGGGCGCCGAGCCCCTCGATGAACCGCGGGGTGATGTCGTCGAGCAGGCCCGCGGCGATCGACAGCAGTCGCGGCGGGTCGATGTCCGACGGGATGACGGTGCCCGTCATGCGCGACCGGCCACCGCGGACAGTGCCTCCGGCAGGGTGAATCGTCCGGCGTAGAGCGCCTTCCCGACGATCGACCCCTCGACACCCCGGTCGACGAGGGTCGCGATCGCGAGCAGGTCGTCGACCGACGACACGCCACCGGAGGCCACGACCGGCGCGGACGCGGCGTCGGCGACCTCGCCGAGCAGTTCCAGGTTGGGTCCGGTGAGGGTGCCGTCCTTGCTGACGTCGGTGACGACGTAGCGGCTGCACCCGTCGCGTTCGAGGCGTTCGAGGACCTCCCACAGGTCGCCGCCGTCGGACACCCATCCGCGGCCACGCAGGCGGTACTGCCCGTCGACCCGGACGGCGTCGAGACCGACCGCGATGCGGTCGCCGTACTCACCGATCACCTTGGCGCACCACTGCGGGTTCTCCAGTGCGGCGGTGCCCAGGTTGACCCGGGTGCATCCGGTGGCCAGGGCCGCGCGCAGCGAGTCGTCGTCGCGGATGCCACCGGAGAGTTCGACCTTGACGTCGAGTTCGCCGACGACCGCGGCCAACAGCTCGCGGTTGTCGCCCCGACCGAACGCCGCGTCGAGGTCCACCAGGTGGATCCATTCCGCGCCGTCGCGCTGCCAGGCGAGAGCGGCCTCGCGCGGCGAGCCGTACGAGGTCTCCGATCCGGCCGCGCCCTGTACCAATCGCACGGCCTGACCGTCCGCGACATCGACTGCGGGCAGTAGTTCCAGCGTGGTCCCCATCGAGTGCACCCTCTCTGCTGTGCTCGTGTCCGCCGGTGCGGATCGAGAAGTCATCGTGTCTCGTCTCCCGTCGCCGGCGGCGCCGGTCGGGAGGTGTCGTCGCTCGCAGCCTGCGTCTCGGGGTCGGTGGTCCCGGGGTCGGTGCTCTCCGCGTCGACGGCCCGGTCGACCACTCGATTGGCGACGATCCCCATCACCGCGATCGCGAGCGCGACGGCGAGCAGGGCCACCACCAGGGCCGCGGGTGCCGAGACACGCGAGACGCCGTAGATCACCGGCACCGACACCCCCAACACGAGGGCACCCGCGCCCATCGCGAGGATCGCCAGTCGTGCGATCGAGAACCTCGGCGTCCCGGTCACCCTGTCCCCCGCGCCGCGTCGGCAGTCACAGGGCGTGCACCCAGTTGCGCAGCAGGTGCGCGCCGGCGTCGCCGGACTTCTCCGGGTGGAACTGGGTGGCCGCGAGCGGTCCGTTCTCGACCGCGGCGAGGAACTCGCCGCCGTGTTCGGCCCATGTGGTGATCGCGGGCGGGAGCGCGGAGTCGGAGTCCGACCACTCCCACGTCTGCGCGGCATAGGAGTGCACGAAGTAGAAGCGGGTGTCCGCGTCCAGACCGTCGAACAGCACCGAGCCCTCGCCTGCGGTCACGGTGTTCCACCCCATGTGCGGCAGCACCGGCGCCGGGAGCTGGCTGACCGTTCCCGGCCACTCGCCGCACCCGGTGGTCTGCACGCCGAACTCGACACCCTCCTCGAACAGGATCTGCATGCCCACACAGATCCCCAGGACGGGACGCCCGCCCGCGAGGCGTTGACCGATGATCCGTTCACCGCGCACCGAGGAGAGCCCGGCCATGCATGCGGCGAACGCGCCGACCCCGGGAACCACGAGGCCGTCGCACTCCATCGCCGCGTCGCGATCGGAGGTGACGGTGACCTGCGCTCCGGTGCGCTCGAACGCGCGCTGCGCCGAACGGAGGTTGCCCGATCCGTAGTCGAGGATCGTGACCGATTTCGACGCCGCGCTCACAGCGCTCCCTTGGTGGACGGCACACCGGTGGCCCGGGGATCGGACTCGGTGGCCGCGCGCAGTGCACGGGCGACCGCCTTGTACTGGGCCTCGGTGATGTGGTGCTGGTCGCGGCCGTAGAGCACCCGGACGTGCAGGGCGATCCGCGCGTTGATCGCCAACGTCTCGAACACGTGCTTGTTGATCACGGTGTTGTAGGCCACGCCCGGGTTACCGCCGATCACCGCGGTCAGCAGGTGCTCGGGCTCGCCGGTGTGCACGAAGTACGGACGTCCGGAGACGTCGACGGCCGCGTGGGCCAATGTCTCGTCCATCGGGATCCAGGCGTCGCCGAAACGACGGATGCCGCGCTTGTCGCCCAGCGCCTGATCGATCGCCTGGCCCAACACGATGGCGGTGTCCTCGACGGTGTGGTGCGACTCGATCTCGACGTCACCGGTCGCGCGGACGGTGAGGTCGAAGCTCCCGTGCGCGCCGAACGCGGTCAGCATGTGGTCGAAGAACGGGACACCGGTGGAGATCTCGGTGACCCCGGTCCCGTCGAGGTCGATCTCGACGACGACCGACGACTCCCGGGTGGTGCGCTCGATACGGGCGGTTCTGTTCTCGGTCATCGGAGTGCTCCAGTGGTGTCGGCCCCGGTGACGTCGGCGCTGGCCACATCTGCCGGGGTGATGCGGTCGGTCGGGGCGAGTTCGGCGGCGACGCGCAGGAACGCGTCGTTCTCGTCGGCGGTCCCGATCGTGACACGCAAGAACCCCGCGATCCCGACATCGCGGATCAACACGCCGCCGTCGAGGAAGCGCTGCCAGCTCGCCGGGGCGTCGGCGAACCGGCCGAACAGGACGAAGTTGGCGTCGGAGTCGACCACGTCGTATCCGAGGCCGGCGAGTGCGTCGACCACCCGGACGCGTTCGGTCACGATCGCCGCGACACCGGCGAGGGTGTCGTCGGCGTGCCGCAGCGCGGCGCGTGCGGCCGCCTGGGTGACCACCGACAGGTGGTACGGCAGGCGGACCAGCAGCAGCGAGGCCACCAGCGCGGGCGCGGCGACCAGATAGCCGAGGCGTCCGCCGGCGAAGGCGAACGCCTTGCTCATCGTGCGCGACACCACGAGCCGGTCCCCGAACTCGTCGATGAGAGCGATGGCGCTCTCGCGGTCGGAGAACTCGGCGTAGGCCTCGTCGACGATCACGATCCCCGTCGCCGCGGAGACGATGGCGCGGACGTCCTCCGGCGAGACCGACTGCCCGGTGGGGTTGTTCGGCGACGTGAGGAACACGACGTCGGGTCGGCGTGCGGTGATCTCGGCGACCGCGGCGTCGACGTCGAGCGAGAAATCCGGTGCACGCATGACGTTCACCCAGGCGGTGTCGGTGCCGCCGGAGATGATCGGGTGCATCGAATACGACGGCACGAAACCGATCGCGGTGCGACCGGGACCGCCGTAGGCCTGCAGGAGTTGCTGGAGGATCTCGTTGGATCCGTTGGCCGCCCACAGGTTGTCGACCGTCAGCGGGACACCGACACGGTCGCTCAGGTAACGGGCGAGGTCGGTGCGCAGGGCGACCGCGTCGCGATCGGGGTACCGGTGCAGGACCGCGGCAGCCTCCCGGACCGACTCGGCGACGTCGGCGACGAGCGCAGCCGACGGCGGATGCGGGTTCTCGTTGGTGTTCAGCGCGACCGGGACGTCGAGTTGCGGTGCGCCGTAGGCGGTCTGGCCCCTCAGGGCCTCGCGCAGCGGGAGATCCGAGACCGTGAACCGGGCGCCGGGGGCGCTCACGCCACACTCCCGGCCGACGGCACCTCGGCGAAGCGGACCTTGACCGCGTCGCCGTGCGCCGGGAGATCCTCGGCGTCGGCGAGCGCGACGACATGACCGGCCACCGCCTCGAGGGCGGCGCGGTCGTAGTCGACGATGTGGACACCCTTGAGGAACGTCTGCACCGACAACCCGGAACTGTGGCGCGCCGAACCCGAGGTGGGCAGAACGTGATTGGAGCCGGCGCAGTAGTCGCCGAGACTGACCGGCGAGTAGCGGCCGACGAAGATCGCGCCCGCATTGCTGATCCGTGCGGCGACCTGTGCCGCGTCGCGGGTCTGGATCTCGAGGTGTTCGGCAGCGTAGGCGTCGACGACGGCGACACCGTGGTCGATGTCGTCGACGAGCACGATGCCCGACTGCGGTCCGCCCAGCGCCGCGATGACACGGTCACGGTGCTTGGTCGTCTCGACCTGGCGGGTGACCTCGGTGTCCACGCGGTCCGCGAGATCGGCGCTGTCGGTAACGAGCACCGAGGCGGCGAGGACGTCGTGTTCGGCCTGACTGATCAGGTCGGCGGCGACGGCGACGACATCGGCCTCGCCGTCGGCGAGGATCGCGATCTCGGTGGGGCCCGCCTCGGAGTCGATGCCGACGATGCTGCGGCACAACCGCTTTGCCGCGGTGACGTAGATATTGCCCGGGCCGGTGATGAGGTCGACGGGTGCCAGTTCGGCGCCGTCGGTGTCGGTGCCGCCGTAGGTCAGCAATGCGACGGCCTGGGCGCCTCCGACGGCCCACACCTCGGTGACGCCGAGCAGGGCGCACGCGGCCAGGATCGTCGGGTGCGGCCAGCCGCCGTGGTCGACCTGGGGCGGGGATGCGACGACGAGCGATCCGACCCCGGCCTCCTGGGCCGGGACCACATTCATCACGACACTGGAGGGGTAGACGGCATTGCCGCCGGGGACGTACAGGCCCACGCGGGCGATCGGGACCCACTTCTCGGTGACCGACCCACCCGGGACCACGTCGGTACGGACGGTGCCGCGGCGCTGATCGGAGTGCACGATCCGGGCGCGACGGATGGATTCCTCGAGCGCGGCGCGCACGGTCGGATCGACGGCGTCGAGCGCGTCGGACAGCCGCTCGGCGGGCACGCGCACGCTGTCCGGGGTGACGCGGTCGAAGGTCTGTCCGTACTCCAGTGCGGCGGCCGCGCCGCGTTCGCGGATCGCGGCGACCACCGGCGACACCGTCGCGAGCACCGAGTCCACGTCGGTCCCGCCGCGCGGGAGCGCACGACGCAGGTCGGCGGCAGAGAGCGCGCCGCCACGTAGATCGGTACGGGAAAGCATGGTGGGCTGATCTCCTCCGGAAGAACGGTTCGGTGTGGGCGTGAACGTCCAGGATATGCGGTCCGGCCAGCCGTTTTCGACGGTGGGTGCGTCGATGGTGCCCAACGCCACCGGCCGCCGGGCGCTTCGCGGGGAAGCATCCGGCGGCCGATGACGGTCGTCGTCAGGTCAACGGGTGACCTGGTTCACGCAACGATCAGGCGTTCGCCAGGGTCGCGGTGTCGATCACGAAGCGGTAGCGCACGTCGGACGAGACCGCGCGGTCGTAGGCCTCGTTGACCTGGTCGGCGGAGATCGTCTCGATCTCGGCGGCGATGTCGTGCTCGGCGCAGAAGTCGAGCATCTCCTGCGTGAGCTGGATGCCGCCGACCATCGAGCCCGACAGCGAGCGCCGGTTGGTCAGCAGCGCGAACGCGGCGACCTCGAGCGGGTTCTCCGGAACACCCAGCTCGACGAGCGCGCCGTCGATGGCCAGCAGGCCGATGTAGCTGGTGAGCGGGAGGTTGACCGAGACCGTGTTCAGGATGAGGTCGAACTGGCCGGCCAGATCCTTGAAGAGCTGGTCGTTGTCCTTGGTGGCGTAGTAGTGGTCGGCACCGAAGCGCTTGCCGTCCTCTTCCTTGCTGGTGGTCTGGCTGAGCACCGTGACCTCGGCGCCGAGCGCGTGGGCGATCTTGACGCCGACGTGGCCGAGGCCACCCATGCCGATGATCGCGACCTTCTTGCCCGGGCCCGCGCCCCACTTCTTCAGCGGCGCGTAGAGGGTGATGCCCGCACACAGCAGCGGTGCGGCGACGTCGAGCTCGATGCCCTCCGGGATCTTCAGGACGAACTTCTCGGTGACGACGACCTCCTGCGAGTAGCCGCCGTGGGTGAACTCGCCCTCGTAGGTCTCCGAGTTGTAGGTCTGGACGACACCCTTCTCGCAGTACTGCTCGTCACCGTTCTTGCACGGTGCGCACTCGCCACACGAGTCGACGAAGCAGCCCACGCCGACGCGGTCGCCGACCTGGTGCGAGGTGACGTCGGAACCGATCTCGGCGACGAGGCCGGCGATCTCGTGTCCGGGGACGACCGGGTAGGTGGTGCCCTTCCACTCGTTACGCGCGGTGTGGATGTCGGAGTGACAGATGCCTGCGAACTTGATGTCGATACGGACATCCTTGGGTCCCAGTTCGCGGCGTTCGATGGTCGAGATGGTGAGCGGGTCTGTCGCGCTGGTGGCGACAACGGCGTTCACTGTTGGCACAGAAATCGTGTCCTTTCGGGCCTTGCGGAGCGCGCTGTTCAGCGCGCCGGGACACAGGTGCCAACGAAGGCCTCGGCGCTTTTATGCCCAGATGCGCATAAAAGCACTCGCGCATGGCCGATCTGTCGGGTTTGCCCTCAGAGATCCAGGCCCAGGTCCAGCACGGTCACCGAATGAGTGAGACCGCCCACAGCAAGGAAGTCGACGCCCGTGCGCGCGTAGTCGTGTGCAACATCGAGGGACAGTCCGCCGGAACTCTCCAGTCGGGTCCGGGGGGCCCGCTGGTTGCGTCGCTGCACCGCCATCTGGGTCTCCCAGAGCGCGAAGTTGTCCAGCAGCACCAGTTCGGCGTCGAGCGCGAGGGCCTCGTCGAGCTGCGTCAGCGAGTCCACCTCGACCTCGATGGCGAGGTCGGGGGCCGCGGCACGCACCGCGGTCAGCGCCGCCGTGAGCGACCCCGCGGCGGCGATGTGGTTGTCCTTGATCAATGCGGCATCGCCGAGGCCCATCCGGTGGTTCTGTCCGCCGCCGGCCCGGACCGCATACTTCTGCAGCGCGCGCAGACCCGGCAGAGTCTTGCGGCTGTCACGCACGACGGTGTCGGTGTCGGCGATCTCGTCGACCCATCGGGCGGTGGCCGTGGCGATCCCGGACAGGTGACACAGCAGGTTCAGCGCGGTCCGCTCGGCGGTCAACAGGCCGGCCGTCGGGGCATCGAGGCGGAGCACGACGTCACCGGCCTGCACCCGCGTCCCGTCCTCCGACCTGTCGAGCACCTCGTAGTCGTCGTCGATCACCTCGTCGAACACCGCCAGCGCCGCGTCGAGACCGGCGATCACGCCGGGTTGCCGACTCGCGATGACCGCGACGGTGCGTGCACCCTCGGGAACGGTCGCGGCGGTGGTGACGTCGGGTCCGTACCGCAGGTCCTCGTCGAGGGCGGTGCGGATCAGTGCCCGGATCTCGTCCGATGACACACCGTCGATCGCACGGGCACGAGGCGTCATTCGCCGCCTCCTCCGGCGCTGCCGATCGCGATCATCCGCTCGACGCTCGCGCGTGCGGCGTCGGCCACCGAGCGCTCCAGGTGCACCTCGTCGGTGCCGTCGCGCAGGCACCGCAGCAGCGCCTCGGGGGTGATCATCTTCATGTACTTGCAGGACGCCTTGGGGTTGACGGCCTGGAAATCGATCTGCGGTGCCGCACGGCGCAGCTGGTGCAGCATGCCGATCTCGGTGGCGACGAGGACCTCGCGGGCACCGGATGCGCGTGCGGTGTCGAGCATTCCGCCGGTGGACAGGATGTGCACCCGGTCGGCGGGTACCGCACCCTCGCCGGCGAGGTACAGAGCCGAGGTGGCGCACCCACATTCGGGGTGCACATACAGGTCCGCGTCGGGGTGCGCGTTCGCCTGATCGGTGAGTTCATCGCCGTTGATACCGGCGTGGACGTGGCATTCGCCGGCCCAGATGTGCATGTTCGTCCGACCGGTCTCGCGCTTGACGTGCGCACCGAGGAACTGGTCGGGCAGGAAGAGCACGGTCTTCTCGGGATCGATCGATTCGACCACCTCGACGGCATTGGACGACGTGCAGCAGATGTCGGTGAGCGCCTTCACCTCGGCGGTGGTGTTGACGTAGGAGACCACCACCGCGTCGGGGTAGTCGGCCTTCCACTCGCGCAATTCGTCGGCGGTGATGGAGTCGGCCAGTGAGCAACCCGCGCGAGCGTCCGGGATCAGGACGGTCTTCTCCGGCGCGAGGATCTTCGCGGTCTCGGCCATGAAGTGCACGCCGCAGAACACGATGGTGTCCTCCGGGGCCGACGC
This sequence comes from Williamsia maris, assembly GCF_024171815.1. Taxonomy (GTDB): domain Bacteria; phylum Actinomycetota; class Actinomycetes; order Mycobacteriales; family Mycobacteriaceae; genus Williamsia_A; species Williamsia_A maris. The sequence continues at coordinate 85,328 of NZ_JAMTCJ010000003.1, forward strand.
GGCGATCCGCGAGAGCGCCAGGGAGTCACCGACGTGGTCGGCGACGTCCTGGATGGCGGGGAGTTGGTAGTTGTGCGCGAGGAGGGTCGCTCCGCGCAGCGTCGCGAGGCGACGGACCTCGGCAGCCCATTCGGCGCCGGGGTCGGCGTCGGAGATGGGATCGATCACGGCCGCAGAAGTGGATGACGCTGTGGTCATGGCCGCTCTCCTTTCGAGAGGGTGTCGGTGTGGCTGACACCGGGGTCGAGTCGGTTTTCGACTGACGGTCGAAAACGTGCCCCCAATGTAGCACCGGCCACACTCTGCCCTTCAAAACCCGCCGTGTTGGGCCGTCGTTACCCCGTGTCGGGCTCTTGTTGCCGTGTGTTGTGCGGGCGATGCCCTCAGACCGGCGTGCCCCGATCCCGCAGGCACAACGCACGCGAATACGACTCGATCACGCGACGGTCGCCGGCCCCTGGGTCGCGCGATCTCATCCGGCGAACCGTGGGTAACACCTCTTCGGACCACCACACCGCCGCGAGCTCTTCGCGGGAGGACGTCGGGGTGCGAGAGTCGAGAGTCCGGCGAAACCCCCAGGCCTCCACGGCATCGGTCAGTCGAGACCAATGCGCGGGGTCGTCGAGCCAGAGGTCGGGTCGGATCGCATGGTCCAGCGGCACCCGCTCGAGAAAGCGGCGTTCGGCCGCCTTCGCGGGCAGGTGGTGCGGTCGTACACAGGCCGACGCGAACGCGACGGTGCGGATACCGGCCACGTCGGCCTCGACAGTCGTGAGACGGGCTCGGATCGCGGCGCCGATTCGGTGATGACCGTCCACGACGAAGTACAACTCGCCGAGCTGCACCAGGCGTACCGGTGGTACGCCCATGGCGCCCACCGGGGAGTGTCGGGCCCGAACGTTGCGGTGTCGCGGCCGGAACCTCGTGTCGAAATCATTTGTACGCGAAGCGGATCCGACGATTGCGCTCACCGGAACGTCACCGCGGCGCCCCGGCATCACCCCGTCGGAACCCAACGCGCCGAGCGCATCGCCGAGGGCGATGAGTCGGTCCGCGCGTCGGCCCACGAAGCTACGCGTCACGACGCCGAGCGGACGAGGAGTGCGGCGGACGTGAGCCGTGGGCGATGGCCGACCCAGCGGCGAGACCCGACCAGAGGTCGATCACGAAACGAGGCAAGAGGTGACGGTGGGTTCGCCGGACGCGGCGACGGTGCATGAACATGCACCCATCCTCGGGCGGACAGAGCGGTCACAACAGTGGCGCCAGTGACTATGTTCGTTAAGATAGTGACATGCACACCGTGGCCGTTCTCGCCTATCCGGGCATGTCGGGTTTCGAGTCCGGCATCGCAGCCGAGATCTTCGGGATGACCGAGTACACCGGTCCGTTCTCCGCAGGGATCGAGCGGCCGTGGTACTCGGTCAAGTACTGCTCCCCCAGTCCGGGCGGGGTGTCGATGATCGGTGGCGCAACCCTGACGACGCCGTACGGTCTGGACGACCTGGCCGACGCCGACACCGTTGTGATCCCCAGCGTCGCCGACGTCACCACACACACCGAACACGATGTGACCGAGGCGATCCGAACGGCCTCCGGTCGTGGGTCACGTCTGGTGTCGATCTGCTCGGGGGCGTTCGCGTTGGCCGAGGCAGGTGTTCTCGACGGTCTCAGCGCGACCACACACTGGGTATACGTCGACCTCCTCCAGCAACGCTTTCCCGACATCGACGTCGACCCGACACCCCTGTATGTCGACGCCGGGTCGGTGCTGACCAGCGCGGGATGCGCTGCCGGACTCGACCTCTGCCTCCACATCATCCGGTCCGATCGAGGTGCAGCTGTGGCCAATGATGTGGCCCGTCGCCTCGTCGCACCCCCGCACCGCGCCGGCGGTCAGGCCCAGTACATCGACGCACCCGTCTCGGTGGCCACCGATGACAGCCGCATCTCGCAGAGCATGGCGTGGGCGTTGGACCATCTGGGGTCCCCCATCGGCCTCGATCAACTCGCGTCGCAGGCAGCGGTGTCGCGGCGCAGCTACCTGCGACAGTTCGCCCAGGCGACCGGGACCACTCCGATCAAGTGGTTGATCGGACAGCGGGTCACCGCCAGTCTGGAACTCCTGGAGTCGACGACGCTGTCCGTGGAACAGGTCGCCCGACGGGTCGGTTTCGAGTCCGCGGTCACCTATCGCCACCACTTCGTCCGCGCGATGCGGACCACCCCGAGCGACTACCGAACCGCCTTCGTCCACGACAGCGCCTGAAACGACGGCGATCACACCGATGCCTGCGATCCGCTCGCAACGGCCCGGCCTGCGGGATCGAAGGCCCAACGCGCGGGGTGGTGTGACGGTCGGTGAGCACCTGCTCATCGACATAGACTGGGGGGCATGGGCGCGGACGGCATCATCCACGAGGTGCTCGACGCCGTCTTCCAGGTTCGCTCCCCCGCGTCCGACGCCCCACCGGAGTTGTCGGTGCTGCTGTGGCAGCGGGCGCGCGACCCCCAACGCGGCACCTGGTCGCTGCCCGGCGGCATCCTGCGCGCCGACGAGGACCTCACGACCTCGGCGAGACGTCTGCTGGCCGAGAAGGTCGACGTCCGCGAGGTGGCGCACCTCGAGCAACTGTCGGTGTTCTCCGCGCCGCACCGCCTGCCCGGCCCCCGAGTGATCGCCTCGACCTACCTCGGCTTGGTGCGCTCGGATTCGACCGCAAACCTTCCCCCCGACACCCGATGGCACCCCGTCGGTGCGCTGCCGGAGATGAGTTTCGATCACCGCGAGGTCGTCACGTTGGCCCGCACGCGCCTCGCGGCGAAGCTGTCCTACACGAACATCGCGTTCGCGCTGGCTCCGCCGGACTTCGCCATGTCCACCCTCAGCGACATCTACTGCGCGGCACTGGGGTATCCGGTCGACTCGACCAACCTGCTCCGCATCCTGTCCCGCCGCGGCGTGGTCAGCGCGACCGGGACGGTCGGGCGCACCGGCCGTTCGGGCGGTCGCCCTCCCGCGTTGTATCGCTTCGCCGAGAACGGGTTACGCGTCACCGACGAGTTCGCCACCCTGCGGCCCCCGGCCTGAGGTCTCGACGCCCAGGTCGGCGCGGCGGACCACGAGGAGCATCACCAGATAGGTCAGCAGCGCACCCATCGGCGCGATGACCAGGATGGCCCAGGAGAACGCGAAGCCGCCTGCGGGATCGACTGCGGCGCCGCCCAATCGAAGGCTCGGCGCGCTGGTGAAGAACTGGCCGACCGCGGTGTCACCGACACCGGGGTGTCGGGCGCCGGCGATCAGACCGCCGATCCAGGCGGCCACCGCGGCTCCGACAACGGCGCCGACCGCCACCGACAGGGCGCCGGCCGACCCGCGCAGCGGACGGATCCACCACGCACCGACACCGCCGATCGCGCCGGCCACGAAACTGATGCACGCGAACACCGCGACCGCATCGAACCGGTGGCCGGTGTCGGCGCCGAGCGCACCCGCCCGCCCCGGCGCGACGACCACACCGGTGACACCGGGAACCACCAGGCCCCAGAGGATTCCACCGATCAAACCGACGACGGCGACACCGAGCACCGCGAACACCGCCAGCCGCAGGAGTCGCCGGACATCGATCCGGTCGACGATCGGTGCGGCGTCGGCGACGGGACCGTCGGGTCCCGGTCCGGGCGCGAGGAAGTCGGGGCCGGCGGTCATCGGCGGCCGAGGAACGTCGAGTCGACGGAACCGTGTCGAGAACATCGAGCGGTCCACCCGTCCGGGACGACCTGGACGATCATGCGGCGGCCGCACTGTCCGCAGAACCGTGGTGGCTCGAGTCCGAGCTCGGCCGCGGCCGGGATCTCCTGCTGTGCAGGCGAATCCACCTGGACACCGGTGTAGACCCCGAACCGCAGGGGTTCGGTCAGCGGGGTGATCGCGTCGGGCGCGTCGAGACCGCCCTCGCGATCCCCGGCGGACTCCGCGATCACGACGTCACCGACCATCGGGTCAGATGCTGTCGTTGAGAGCCTTGATCGGCATCTGCAGGTCGACGAGCAGATCGAGATCGGCCTCGGCGGGACGGCCCAGGGTGGTCAGGTAGTTGCCCACGATGACCGCGTTGATGCCGCCCAGGATGCCCTGCTTGGCGCCGAGGTCACCCAGGGTGATCTCGCGTCCGCCGGCGAACCGCAGGATGGTGCGCGGCAGCGCCAGACGGAATGCCGCGACCGCGCGCAGCGCGTCGGACGCGGGCAGCACGTCGAGGTCACCGAACGGGGTGCCCGGACGCGGGTTGAGGAAGTTGAGGGGGACCTCGTCGGGGTTCAGCGCCGCGAGATCGGCCGCAAACTCGGCGCGCTGCTCCAGCGACTCGCCCATGCCGAGGATGCCGCCGCAGCAGACCTCCATGCCGGCCTCGCGCACCATGCGCAGGGTGCCCTCGCGCTCCTCCCACGTGTGCGTGGTGACCACGTTCGGGAAGTGCGACCGGGCGGTCTCGAGGTTGTGGTTGTAGCGGTGCACGCCCATCGCGGCGAGCTCGTCGACCTGCTCCTGGGTCAACATGCCCAGGCTGCAGGCGATCTGGATGTCGACCTCGTTGCGGATGGCCTCGATGCCTGCGGCGACCTGACTCATCAGGCGCTTGTCGGGTCCGCGGACGGCAGCGACGATGCAGAACTCCGTCGCGCCGGTCTTCGCGGTCTGCTTGGCCGCCTCGACCAGCGACGGGATGTCGATCCACGCGCTGCGCACCGGCGAGGTGAACAGGCCCGACTGCGAGCAGAAGTGGCAGTCCTCGGGGCAACCGCCGGTCTTGAGCGAGATGATGCCCTCGACCTCGACCTCGGGGCCGCACCACTTCATGCGTACGTCGTGGGCGAGCTGCAGCAGATCGGTCAGGCGGTCGTCGCCGAGCTGCAGCACCGACAGGGTCTCGGCCTGGGTCAGCGGTTCACCGCGCTCGAGAACCTTCTCGCGGGCCAGGTCGAGGATGTCGGCCTCGTCTGCATGGGTTCCCGGCTGATCCGGGCGGACAGGAGCCTGGGTCACGGGCCCTCCTCGATGACGTCGTGCGATCACTGCGGGGCCGTCGGAAACACGCGCCCGGTGGGGCGTGGGAGTGACGGCCGCGACCCAGTGTGCCCTATCCCGCCTTCAGGCCCCGCACCCAGTGTGGGTCGAACCACCCGGGCGCTCGCTCGGTGAAGTCTGCGCGTGTCAGACGCCCCGCGCCGGCGGGAACGACACCGACGATCGGCGTGTCGGTCAGTCGCGGCAGGTCGACGCGGTTGCAGCGGGTGGCCAGATCCGGTTCGTCGGGCCAGGAACCGATGACGAGCCCGCTGACCTCGACGCCCCGCGCGCGAATGGCGTCGACGGTGAGTTCGGTGTGGTTGAGGGTGCCGAGGCCGGCCGCGGCCACCACGACCACCGGCGCCGACAGCGCGATGGCGACGTCGAGGACGGTCAGGTCGACACCGAGCCGGACGAGCACTCCCCCGGCCCCCTCGACGAGGACGACGTCACGGTCGCCGACCCGGGCCACGGCGTCGGTGACCGACGTCAGGGTCAGCGGAGCCATGCCCGCGCGGGAGGCGGCGGTCTCGGGCGCCAGCGGCTCGGGGTAGCGGGCCCCCTCGACGGTCGAGCTGATCCCGGTCAGCCGCACTACCTCGTCGATGTCACCGGGTTCACCGGGACCGACCCCGGTCTGCCCGGGTTTGCACACCCCCACCGTGGCGCCGTTCGCGGCCACCGCGGCCCCGATGGCGGCGGTGGCGATGGTCTTGCCGACGTCGGTGGACGTCCCGGTGACGACGAGGATCGACATCAGCGCCTCACCGCGTCGGTCGCGGCGACGGCTGTGCGCGCGCGGGTGACGACCGCCGCGACCCGGTCGAGCTCCTTGGCACCGAGATCGGCGCGCACCGTGAGTCGGATGCGGGAGGTGCCCGGCGGGACCGACGGGGGCCGGAAGCACCCCACGGCGACACCGTCGGCGAGGCATCGACGGGCCACCTCCAGCGCGGCGGCGGGCTCACCGATGATCAGCGACACCACCGCGGCGGACGGCGTCTCGGCGCCGCACGCGGTCGCCAGTCGTCGGGCGTTCTCGCGCACGCGGTCACACAGGTCGGGTTCGGCACGCAGCACGCCGAGCGCGGCCCGGGCGGCACCGACCGCGGCGGGCGCCAACCCGGTGTCGAAGATGAACGAGCGCGCACGGTCGACCAGATGGTCCCGCAGGGTCGTCGGCCCGGCGACGAGGCCGCCCTGCGAACCGAAGGACTTCGAGAGCACGGCGGTGACGATCAGGTCGACGGCGCCGGACAGACCCAGCTCGTCGACGACCCCGCGGCCACCGCGACCGCGGACCCCGAGTGCATGGGCCTCGTCGACGACGATCAGTGCGCCGTGTTCGCGTGCCGCGGCGTACAACTCGGCGACCGGTGCGACGGCACCGTCGATGCTGTAGACGGAGTCGGTCACGACCATGGCGCGGTCCTCGGTGCGCTCGCGCAGCGCGGTCCGGACGGCCTCGTGGTCGCCGCGGTCGACGACCACGACCCGCGCCCGCGACAGCCGACACCCGTCGATCAACGAGGCGTGGGCACCCCCGTCGCTGACGATGAGGTCGCCACGCCCCATCAGCGCGGTGATGACCCCGACATTCGCGAGGTACCCGGAGGAGAAGACGAGTGCGCTCGCGGTCCCGAGGAACTCGGCGAGTTCGCGTTCGAGGGCGGCGTGCAGGGCGGTGGTGCCGGTGACGAGCCGCGATGCGGTCGCCCCCGCACCCCACGTCTGCACGGCCTCGATCGCTCCGGCGATCACCCGCGGATCGGTGGACAGGCCCAGGTAGTCGTTGGAGGCGAGGTTCAGGACACCGTCGTCGGCACGGCGCGGCGCCAGGGTGCGGTGCAGCCCCTCGGCGTCGCGGACACGCGCCGCCTCGACCAGCCAATCGAGTGCTGAGGGACGGGGGGAATCAGACGCATTCATCGTCGCTCAGCGTCTCACACGGCTGTTTCCGCCCACTCGACGTCCGCATCCGCCCACTCGACGTCTCAGCGAGCGTGTGTGTGCACCACGGCGGTGATCGCAGCGACGACGGTGTCGATGTCGTCGGCGGAGGAGATGAACGGTGGCATGGCGTAGACGAGGGCCCCGAACGGCCGCAGCCACGCTCCGGCGTCGACCGCCGCCTCGGTCGCCACCGCCATGTCCACAGCCGAGTCGAGTTGGACCACGCCGATCGCGCCCAGTACACGCACGTCGACGACCGAGTCGAGCTCCCGTAGCGGTTCGAGGCCTTCGCGCAGTCGGGCCTCGATCGCGGAGACCCGACCGCGCCAGTCGCCGTCGAGGAGCAGTTCGAGGGACGCGACCGAGACCGCGCAGGCGAGGGGGTTGGCCATGAACGTCGGGCCGTGCGCGAGCACGCCCATCTCGCCCTCGCTGATCGTGGTGGCGATCCGCTCGGTGCACAGGGTCGCCGCCATCGTCATGTAGCCGCCGGTCAACGCCTTGCCCACGCACATGATGTCCGGCGCGACCCCCGCGTGTTCGGCGGCGAACAGGGCGCCGGTGCGGCCGAACCCGGTGGCGATCTCGTCGAAGATCAGCAGGACGTCGTTCTCGTCACAGATCCGCCGGAGGTCGGCGAGGTAGCGCGGGTCGTGGAACCGCATCCCGCCGGCGCCCTGGACCACCGGTTCGACGATGACCGCGGCCAGCTCGGACCGGTGGGCGGCGACCGCGTCGGCCAGCTCGGCGACGTAGTCGGATCGGTACTCGGACGGCGGCGGGCCGACGAAGACCTGGTCGCGCAGGACGCCGGTCCACTGCGAGTGCATGCCGCCGTCGGGATCGCAGACACTCATGGGGGTGAAGGTGTCGCCGTGATATCCCCCGCGCCAGGTCAGCAGTCGCGGCCGGTCGATGCCCTGCCCGCGCCAGTACTGCAGCGCCATCTTGATCGCGACCTCCACCGACACCGACCCGGAGTCGCAGAAGAACACGCGCTGCAGCGGCTCGGGGGTGATGTCGACGAGCAGCCGCGCCAGCCGCGCGGCCGGCTCATGGGTGAGGCCGCCGAACATCACGTGGGCCATCGAGTCGAGTTGGGTGCGGACGGCGGCGTCGAGCACCGGGTTGGCGTAGCCGTGGATCGCCGCCCACCACGAGCTCATCCCGTCGACGACCTCGCGTCCGTCGGCCAGCCGGATCCTGGTCCCGGCAGCGGACTCGACCACCAGTGGCGCGGGTCCACCCGCGGTCATCGAGCCGTACGGATGCCAGATCAACTCGTCGTCGATCGCCGTGATCTCGGCGGTGGTCAGCGGGTTCCGGGCCATCGGGCGAGCGTATCCACCGACCGGTGTCGCGCCGCGGGGCCGGGGACGTTACCGCGCGACGGGCGGTCCCCGCATCCGTTTCGCCAGGTCGACCGGCGCGGCACGGCATCGCGGAAGTGGAATTCACGAAGACGGCAGGTACATTACGAATCGACGACCGCGACTCCTCGCCGACGCTCACACCGCCGAGTGTCGGAGATTTCCCCCCGACAGCTAGCGAGACCAACCACGTGGTGACCGCCCCCAGCCGCTCCTCGGAGCGGCAGCGCACGGTGCCCGCCGACCCAGCCTCGGCGTATCGGACCGACCTCGACGGACTCCGCGGGATCGCCATCACCCTGGTCGCCTGTTTCCACATCTGGTTCGGCCGCGTCTCCGGCGGCGTCGACGTCTTCCTCACGCTCTCCGGCTACTTCTTCGTCGGTTCGCTGCTCAAACACGTCATCGTCACGCAGAGCCCGTCGGTCACCCTCCGCGACGCGATCAACCCGCTCACGCGACTGACCCGCCTGGCGCGTCGACTGTTGCCCGCATTGATCACGGTGCTGCTGATCGTCACCGTGCTGACCATCGTCGTGCTCCCGCAGACCCGCTGGGTCGCGACCGGACGCGAGGTCGTCGCCAGCGCGCTCTACTACCAGAACTGGTTCCTGGCCTTCAATTCCCAGGACTACGCCGCTGCGAGCTCGGCCAACAGTCCGCTTCAGCATCTGTGGTCGATGTCGGTGCAGGGACAGTTCTTCGTCGTCACGATCCTCACCGCGCTGGCGTTCGGCGGGGTCATAAAGCTGGCGTCCACCGTCGTCCCGCAGCTGCGCCGGCCCGCCGTCATCCGCGCCATCGTCGCGACCGCGATCATCGGCGTGGCCGCGGTGTCGTTCTACTGGGCGCACATGCGGATGCCGATCAACCAGCAGTTCAACTACTACGACACGATCGCGCGCACCTGGGAGCCGCTGGCCGGCGGCCTCCTCGCGGTGTGGATGCCGCGGTGGCGCGTCCCGACCGTCCTGCGCAACCTCGTGGCGGTCGCCGCGCTCGCGCTCATCGTCACCTGCGGCTGGTGGATCGTCGGTGTCGAGTCCTACCCCGGCCCGCTCGCCCTGGTCCCCGTGCTCGCGACGCTGGCCATCATCTGGTCGGGCGCGACGGCCACTCAGCGCGGCACCCGCGTCGACATGCCGGTCATCAACCGCGGACTGGCGAGCCGGTTCCCGGTCTGGCTGGGATCGATCTCCTACGCGCTGTACCTCTGGCACTGGCCGCTGCTGATCTTCTACCTCGCGTGGCGGGACAGCAACGACGCGACCTTCGTCGAGGGTGTCCTGCTGATCGCGCTGTCGATCGCGCTGGCCTGGCTGACCAAGCGGTATGTCGAGGATCCGCTGCGCTCGTCGCGACCGGGCACGAAGAAGGTCGGTCAGCATCGCGCCGACGGAGCGGCGACCTCGGACTCGCTGCGGGACCCGGTACTGCCGACCAGATCGTCTCGTGGTCGGCGCGCGCGTGCTGCGATGCTGAGCTACACCGGAGCCCTGACGACGCTGCTCGTGGTCGGCGTGCTGGTCGCAGGCGTCGGCATCAAGGCCTGGGAACGCCACGTCGACAACATCGTGGTCGACACGACCAACCTGGACCCGCGGATCTATCCCGGCGCCCGTGCGCTCATCGAGGGCGTCCCGGTCCCCAGTGTCGACCCGGTGCCCAAGGCGCTCGAGGTCCTCAAGGACCTGCCCGAGACCTCATATCAGGGCAACATCAGCGACTTCAAGGACCCCGACATCCACGTCGCGGTCTACGGCGATCCGACGGCGACGAAGACCATCGCCCTCGCGGGCGGCTCGCACGCCGAGTACTGGATCTCGGCGCTCGATCTGCTGGGCAAGCAGAACCACTTCCGGGTCACGACCTACCTCAAGTTCGGGTGCCCGCTGTCGGTCGACCCGAACGTCTCGGTGGACGGCGTCCCCTACCCGGCCTGCCGCACCTGGGTCGAGAGGGTGATGGACCGACTCATCGCCGACAAGCCCGACGCGGTGTTCACGAACTCGACGCGCCCGCGCCAGGGCATCGTCGGCGAATGGGTGCCGCCGGACTACCTGCCGATCTTCGACCGCTTCAAGCAGGCGGGTATCCCGGTTCTCGGTGTGCGGGACAGTGTCTGGCCACACAACGGCAAGGGCGCCATCGACAGTCCGACGTGTCTGGCCGAGGGCGGCGACGCGAAGTCGTGCGGCACCCCTCGGGACCCCGAATACGGCATGGCGAACCCGACCGACGCGATCGTCGCGGACTACCCGAACGTGCATCCGATCGACCTCAGCAGGGGCTGGTGCACCGACACCCTGTGCCCGGCGATCATCGGCAACATCTCCGTCTACCACGACTGGCACCACCTCAGCGCGACCTTCGTGCGGAGCCTCGCCCCCGAGCTCGAACGACAGATGAAGCTCGTCTTCCCCTGGGCCTGAACGTCCGACGTGATGTTCGCACCGCCGAGATGAGCGGACCGGCATCTGCCGCTAGGGTCGACGCATGACGTCGCAAGGGTGGGAATGACAGAAACTCCGGACACCACGATCGGCGACCCGACCGAGAGCCTGGTGGACGCGACGCTCGCCACCACTCCGGACCAGCTCATGGTGTGGCCGGGAACCGCGTATCCGCTGGGCGCCACCTATGACGGTGCGGGCACGAACTTCTCGGTGTTCTCCGAGGTGGCCGACACGGTCGAGTTGTGCCTGATCGGCAAGGACGGCACCGAGACCCGCGTACGGCTCGACGAGGTCGACGGCTACGTGTGGCACTGCTATCTCCCGTCGGTGGCCCCCGGTCAGCGGTACGGCTACCGGATCCACGGACCCTACGATCCGGCGCGAGGTCTGCGCTGCGATCCGTCGAAACTGCTCGTCGACCCGTACGGCAAGTCGTTCCACGGCGAGTTCGACGGTGATCGTTCGCTGTACTCGTACCCCATCGAACTGCCCGGCGACGACGACATCGTCACCGACGAGACGCCGGACGACCCCGCGCCGAGCGCCGACACGGAGACGGACGTGAGCGGGTCCGCGACCGGACTCGTCGAGCAGCCCGAGCAGCAGCAGAAGCAGGCCGTAACCGACTCCGACCAGACCCCGCCCGCATCGCCCCCGCCCGCATCGCCCCCGCCGGCGACCGCGGTGCCCGACACCCCGGTGTCCGACGAGTCGGACACGGTCCACGACGGCTCGCCCATCGACGCCGACATCACCGACCCGGACTTCCCCGACATGCCGGGGCTGGATTCGCTGGGCCACACGATGACCTCGGTCGTCATCAACCCGTTCTTCGACTGGCAGCACGACCGCGCACCGAACCGTCCGTACCACGAGACGGTGATCTACGAGGCGCACGTCAAGGGCATGACCGCCACCCATCCCGAGGTCCCCGAGCAGCTCCGCGGGACCTACGCCGGACTGGCGCACCCGGCGATCATCGACCACCTCACCGATCTCGGCGTCACCGCCATCGAACTGATGCCGGTCCATCAGTTCCTGCAGGATCAGACGCTGCTCGACCAGGGGTTGCGGAACTACTGGGGCTACAACAGCTTCGGCTTCCTCGCCCCGCACGGCGGGTACGCGGCCAACAAGCGGGCCGGCGGCGAGGTCACCGAGTTCAAGGCGATGGTCCGCGCGTTCCACGAGGCGGGCATCGAGGTCATCCTCGACGTGGTCTACAACCACACCGCCGAGGGCAACCACATGGGCCCGACGATCTGCATGCGCGGCATCGACAACGCCGCCTACTACCGCCTCGTCGACGGCCAGCCCGAGATGTACATGGACTACACCGGCACCGGCAACAGCCTCAACGTGCGGCACCCGCACACCCTCCAGCTGATCATGGACTCGCTGCGCTACTGGGTGCTCGAGATGCACGTCGACGGGTTCCGTTTCGACCTCGCCTCGACCCTGGCGCGCGAGCTCCACGACGTCGACAAGCTCTCGGCGTTCTTCGATCTGGTGCAACAGGATCCGGTGGTCAGTCAGGTCAAACTCATCGCCGAGCCGTGGGACGTCGGCGAGGGCGGCTACCAGGTGGGCAACTTCCCCGGGCTGTGGACGGAGTGGAACGGCAAGTACCGCGACACCGTCCGCGACTACTGGCGCGGGGAGCCGTCGACGTTGGGAGAGTTCGCCTCCCGCCTGACCGGCTCGTCGGATCTGTACGAGGACACCGGACGACGTCCGGGTGCCAGCATCAACTTCGTCATCGCCCACGACGGCTTCACGCTGCGAGACCTCGTGTCCTACAACGAGAAGCACAACGAGGCCAACGGCGAGGACAACCGCGACGGCGAGAGCCACAACCGGTCGTGGAACTGTGGCGTCGAGGGTCCGACCGACGATCCGGCCATCGAGGAACTGCGCGCCCGCCAGCAGCGCAACATCCTCGCGACACTGGCCCTGAGCCAGGGCACGCCCATGATCGCCCACGGCGACGAGATGGGACGCACCCAGCAGGGCAACAACAACGTCTACTGCCAGGACTCCCCGCTCGCGTGGATGGACTGGTCGTTGGCCGAGTCCAACGCCGACCTGGTCACCTTCACCAGTCGGGCCATCGCGTTGCGCACCGAACACCCGGTGTTCCGCCGGCGACGCTTCTTCGCCGGTCGACCCATCCGTTCCGGAGACCAGTCACGAGACATCGCGTGGCTGACACCGGGCGGTCAGGAGATGAACGAGGCTGACTGGGACAGCGGGTTCGGCAAGAGCCTCGCGGTCTATCTCAACGGAGAGGGCATCGGCGAGAAGGACGTTCGCGGTCGACTCGTGGTCGACGACACCTTCCTGCTGTGTTTCAACGCCCACCACGAACCGCTCGACTTCCAACTGCCGTCGGATTACTACGGCTCGGAGTGGGAGGGTGTGCTCGACACCGCCGACGCGACCGGGTCGACGTCGGTACGGGCCTCCACCGGCGCGTCGGTGATGGTGCGTGACCGTTCGCTGCTCGTCCTACGCAAGGTGCACTGAGGCATGGGCACGACTCACACCGGGGGCACACGACCGGCGTTCGTGGCCACCTATCGTCTGCAGCTGACCGCCGACTTCACCTTCGCCGATGCGGCCGCACAGATCCCGCACATCAGCGCGTTGGGGATCAGCCACCTGTACCTGTCGCCGATCGGGACCGCGATGGCCGGCTCGACCCACGGCTACGACTGGGTGCCCCCACCGGAGGTCGCCGAGGTCCTCGGCGGTATCGACGGGCTGCGCACGCTGCGTCGGGCCGCGACCGACGCCGGGCTCGGGATCATCGTCGACATCGTGCCCAACCACACCGGTGTCGAGGATCCGCGGCAGAACCCGTGGTGGTGGGACGTCCTCACCCACGGCAGCGCATCGGAGTTCGCGCACCACTTCGACATCGACTGGGCCCCGGACAACGGCACGGACGGCCGCATCGCGCTGCCGGTCCTCGGCACGCCCGACGACGTCGAGGCCCTGACCCTGGAGACCGACGACTCCGGCACAACGGAACTGGGCTTCTACGAGCACCGGTTCCCACTCGCCCCCGACACCGACACGACCTCACCGCGCACGGCGCACGACGGTCAGGCGTACCGGCTCGTGGCCTGGGACTCCGGACTGATCGGTTACCGACGGTTCTTCGCGGTCAACGGTCTGGCCGGGATGCGCCAGGAGGACCCCGCGGTGTACGCCGCGACCCACACGTTGGTGCACCGGCTCGTCGCCGAGGACCTCGTCGACGGACTGCGCGTCGACCACCCCGACGGACTCACCGACCCGATGGGCTATCTCGAGCAGCTGCGCGCGGATCTCGGCGACGACCGGCTGCTGCTGATCGAGAAGGTGCTGTCGGTCGACGAGGACCTCGACCCGGCCCTGCCGGTCGACGGCACCACCGGATACGAGGCACTGCGGGTACTCGACGGCGTCTTCGTCGATGCGACCGCGGTCGAGACGTTCACCGAGCTGCACCGCAGCGTCACAGGCAACCCGGGCGACCGCGACTGGATCGACACCGCCGAACACGCGATAAAACTCGGGACCCTGGACGAGATGTTCCCCGCCGAACGCGCTCGCCTGTCCCGAGCGATCCGTCAGGCCGCGCGCGACGCCGGCGACACCGATGCCACCGCGGTGCCCGCCACGGACCTCGACGCGGCGATCGGCGAGGTCGTCGCGTCTCTGGGGGTCTACCGCGCCGACTACCCCACCCTGCGGCCGCGGCTGAGCGCCACGTTCGACGAGGTGCGCGACCGTCTCCCCGAGCTGGGATCGGCCATCCATCTGATCGCCGAGGCCGTCGCCTCCGACGGTGAGCCGTCCGCGCGTCTCGCCCAGGTCTGCGGGGCGACGACCGCGAAGAGCGTCGAGGACTGTCTGTTCTATCGCACGGCCCGACTTGTCGCTCTGCAGGAGGTCGGTGGTGACCCCGGGCGATTCGGCACCTCCGTCGAGGAGTTCCACGCGTTCAACCTCGCCCGCGCCCGGGACTGGCCGTCGGCGATGACGACGTTGTCGACCCACGACACCAAACGTGGTGAGGACGTCCGCGCCCGGATCGGGTTGTTGTCCCGCCATCCCGATCAGTGGTCGGAGCTCGTCGGATCGATGATGTCCACCACGCCCGCACCCGACGCCGTGACCGGACTGTTCCTGCTGCAGAACATCGTCGGGGTCTGGCCGCTGGACGGCGCGCCCGATGCGAGTGTGCGGGAACGGCTGCACGAGTTCACGACCAAGGCGATCCGCGAGGCCGCGCTGGTCACCTCGTGGACCGAGTCCGACGACGAGATGGAGTCGGCGATCCACCGGTGGGTCGACGACGTGCTCGACGGGCCGGTCGGCGATCAGATCACGACGCTGATCGCCACGATGCGCGCCGACATCGTCGACGTCTGCGTTGCCCACAAGGCCCTCGGCCTCCTGGTCCCCGGGTTCGGTGACGTCTACCAGGGCACCGAGTGGTTCGAGGACACCCTCGTGGACCCGGACAACCGCCGTCCGGTCGACTTCGGCCGGTCCATCGACCATCCGAAGACCGTCCTCGTCATCGCCGCGCTCGCGCTGCGCCGCGATCACCCGGAGTCGTTCGGTGTCGACGGCGCGTACACGCCGGTGTACGCGACCGGCCCCGCCGCGGGCGAGGTCGTCGCGTTCGGTCGGGGTCCCGACGTGCTCGTGCTCGTCGCGCGTACGCGGATCACCGACTCCGATGCGGCGGCCGCCACGGTCCTCGAACTACCCGAGGGACGCTGGCGATCCCGCACCGGCACCGACGAGTTCACCGGATCCGTGGCGATGTCAGCCGCGTTCGCCCACGGTCCCGTGGCGCTTTTGGAGTTGCTCGACCGACGACCCGGGTAGCGTGATCCCGGTGACTCTCGTGGCCGGAATCGACTCGTCGACACAGTCCTGCAAGGTCGTCGTCCGCGACGCGGACGACGGTGCCCTCGTCCGGTCCGGGCGGGCCGCACACCCGCCGGGCACCGAGGTCGATCCCCGTGAGTGGTTGCGCGCCATGCATACCGCGATCGCCGACGCCGGCGGCCTCGACGACGTCGCCGCGGTCTCGGTCGGCGCCCAGCAACACGGGATGATCTGCCTCGACGCCGACGGAAACCCGATCCGAGATGCGTTGCTGTGGAACGACACCCGCTCGGCGGACGCAGCGCGCGATCTGATCGACGAACTCGGCGGACCGGCCGCGTGGGCCGAGCGTATCGGGGTCGTACCGGTCGCATCGATCACCGCGACCAAGCTCCGTTGGCTCGCCGACCACGAACCGTCACACGCCGACGCCACCGCCGCGGTCTGTCTGCCGCACGATTGGTTGACCTGGCAGTTGCGGGGCGGCGGCGACCTCGCCGAACTGACCACCGACCGCAGCGATGCCAGCGGCACCGGCTATTTCTCCGCCGAGACCGGCGACTACGACCATGACCTGTTGACCATGGCGATGCGCGGCCGAACCCCCTCTCCACCGCGGGTTCTCGGGCCGCACGACTCCCCGGGCGAGACCTCCTGGGGTGCCCGGCTCGGCGCGGGCGCCGGCGACAACGCCTCGGCGGCACTGGCGCTCGACGCCCGACCCGGCGACGTCATCGTCTCGCTCGGCACGTCTGGCGTGGTCTCGGCGGTGACCGACGTGGGCTCACACGACGCGGCCGGATACGTGGCCGGGTTCGCCGACGCCACCGGACGTCAACTGCCCCTGGTGTGCACGCTCAACGGCGCGCCGGTCCTGGCGTCGATCGCCCGCATGCTCGGGGTGGACCTCGACGCCCTGTCCGACCTCGCGTTGTCGGCCGCACCCGGTTCGGGTGGGGTGTCGCTGATCCCCTACTTCGAGGGCGAACGCTCCCCCAACCTGCCCGACGCCCGCGCCACCATGGCCGGGCTGTCGGTCGCGAACACCACCCCGGCGACCATCGCCCGCGCTGCGGTCGAGGGACTGCTCTGTTCACTCGCCGACGGTCTCGGCTTCATCGCCGCCCAGGGCGTCGACACGCAGCGCATCATCCTGGTCGGTGGCGGGGTGCGATCGCGCGCGATCCGCGAGATCGCGCCGGCGGTCTTCGGACTGCCGGTGTCGGTGCCCGAGCCGGGCGAGTACGTCGCCGACGGCGCCGCGCGTCAGGCGGCGTGGGTCCTCTCGGGGTCCGCCACGCCGCCGCAGTGGCCGCAGTCGGGGACCGCGCAGTTCGAGGCCGACCACGATCCGTCGATCCTCGAGCAGTACCGCGCCGCGCAGGCGAAGTCCTACCGCTGAGACACGCCGATCACGAGGCGTCACCCACCAGTTCGACGAGCGTCTCGCGTGCGCCGCGCTCCCGCAGCGACGACAGTGCCCACGTGTAGGACTCCATGAACGTCGCGTCGTCGGCGAGGTCGCCGAACAGGTCGGTCACCCCGACGAAGGCCCGAGGGTCCTGCTGGGAGTCCCGCGCCAACGGCGACAGCATCTCGGCGCGTTGATCGACGACCTCGATGGGCTCGCCCTGCTCGTCGAGCCCTTCGGCGTAGCGCGTCCACGACGCCACTACGGCCGCCGAGAAAGAGACCGAGCCGCCGTCGCGCAGCCGCTCGACGATGACCGGCACCAGCCACTGTGGGATGCGATCGGATGACTCGGCGCACAGTCGGGCGATGGTGTCGCCGATGGCCGGGTTGGAGAACCGCTCGAGCAGGGTGTCGATGTAGTCGTCGACGTCCACGCCGGGGACCGCGGGCAGGGTGAGCCGCCCCTCCTGCTGCATGTACGCGCGCAACAGCTTCTCCAGCAGGGGATCCCGCGCGGCCTCGTCGACCAGTCGGTACCCCATCAGGTATCCGAAATAACACAGCGTCTGATGCCCGGCGTTGAGGAGTCGCAGCTTCATCAGCTCGTAGGGCGCGACGTCGGCGACCATCTGGACACCCACGTCCTCGAACGGCGGTCGGCCGTCGGCGAAGTCGTCCTCGAGCACCCACTGCGTGAAGGGCTCGGCGACGACCGGCCAGCGGTCGATGAGCCCGGTCCGCGCCGCGACCTCGTGGGCCAGCTCGGCCGGTGTGGCCGGCGTGATGCGGTCGACCATCGAGTTGGGAAAGCTGGTGTGCAGTTCCATCCACTCCGCGAGGTCGGGATCCTTGGCCTGCGCGAACGCGGTGAACACCCGCCGCGCCATGTGGCCGTTGCCCGGGATGTTGTCGCAGCTCATCACGGTGAACGATCCGATCCCCCGCGCACGGCGGCGGTGCAGCGCCTCGGTGATGAGCCCGAAGGTGGTGCGCGGGATCGCGTTCGGCGCGAGATCGGCCTCGACATCGGGGGCGTGCAGATCGAATTCGCCGGTGGAGCTCGAGATGTTGTAGCCCCCCTCGGTGACCGTCAGCGACACGATCCGCGTGGTCGGGGCGGCGAGGGTCTCGATGACCTTCTCGGGATCGTCGGGCGCGAAGAGGTAGTCGACGATCGAGCCGACGACCGAGGTCTCGACCTCTCCGTCGGGGTGCTTCAGGGTCAGCGTGTACAGGCCGTCCTGGGGTGCGAGTGCGTCGCGCATTCGCTTGTCCCCTGGCAGCACCCCGACCCCGCAGATGGTCCACGGCATGTCCGGATCGCGGCCGAGGAGCCGGTCGACGTACATCGCCTGATGTGCGCGATGAAAGCCCCCGACGCCGAAGTGCACGATGCCGCGCGGACGTTCGTGGCGGTCATACCGCGGCACCTCGGTCGATTCGATCTCGGCGAGATGCTCGTCGTCGAGAGGGGTGACGGGGCCGATCCCCGCCGTGGCGCCCTGGACTGTCTGCGTCACGATGACCGCCTTTCTGAAGCCGGGTGCCCGTCGGACACCAGTTGGGGGAGGACGACTGCCTTGATACTGCCCTCGATGCGATCCGCGTCGAGGGCGTCGGCCACCTCGTCGAGGGCGAAACGTCCGGTGACCAGCGCGTCGAGGTCGACGAGACCGGCGGTCACCAACGCCGTCGCCGTGGGCCAGGTGTTCGCGTACCGGAACACCCCGGTCAGGATCAGCTCGCGGTTCTGCACGATCGAGACGGGGATCGTCAGCTCGTCCGAACCCATCCCGACCAGGACCACCCGGCCCGCGGGACGGACCGCGCCGATTCCCGCGACGATCGCCGAGGGCGCCCCCGATGCGTCGACGAAGGCGTCGAACGGCTCGAGGTCACCGACGTCGTCGGGCCGCACCGTGGCGGTCGCCCCGAACCGCAGGGCGGTCTCCAGACGTGCGGAGTTGATGTCCGACAGCACGATCCGCGTCGCGCCGTAGGCCCGCGCGACCTGAGCGCACACCAGGCCGATCGGGCCCGCGCCGGCGATGAGAACCGATCCGCCCGCCACCACACCGGCCTTGCCGATCGCCGCGATGCCCACCGACAGCGGCTCGAACAGGGCGGCGGCGATGTCGCTGACCGTGTCGGGCACCGGGTGCGCGAAGGCCGAACCGATCGTGGCGTACTGCGCGAGGGCTCCGTCGATCGGCGGCGTCGCATAGAACTCCATGTGCGGACACAGGTTGTAGTCACCTCGGCGCGATTCGATCGAATCCGGATCCGGACGCTGGGGTTCGATCGAGACCCGCTCACCGATCCGCGACTCCGGCACGCCCGCGCCCACCGCGACGATGCGTCCGGACGCCTCGTGACCCAGGACGATCGGCGCGGTAACCACGTGGTCGCCGATCTTCCCGTGCCGGTAGTAGTGCGCGTCCGATCCGCAGACGCCCACCGCCGCGATCTCGACGAGGACGTCGTTCGGGGCGGGAGTGGGGACGGGGCGCTCCTGGAGCTCGACATGTCCGGTCTCCACGAGGACCGAAGCGCGCATGGTGTCGGTGATGACCGGTATTCCGGCCGAAAGTGTTGTGTGGGTCACACTCAGGATGCTAGCGTATTGAACATATGAACCGCCAGTGAGCATCTGCTCACGCCTCAACGACGAGGGGATGTCGATGACCGCGCCGCAGTCACCGCGTCAGTCTGGTGTCACCGCCGATTCCGGCCAGGACATCCGACTGCTGCTGCGTGCCGCGACCATGTACCACCTCGAGGGGGCGACGCAGGCAGAGATCGCGGCCCGCCTGGGGGTGTCGCGTCCGACCGCCGGCCGCCTGGTCTCGCGGGCTCGGGCCCAGGGCCTCGTCACCGTCACCGTCGCCGCCCCCGACCATCTCGGCAGCTCGATCCACCCGGACACCGAGCGTGCGATGGAGAAGGCCTTCGGTCTCGACGAGGTCCTGATCATGGACTCCCCCGCCGACGGCACACCGTCGGGCGACGCCGCCCTGGGACGGTCCGGGTCGTCGGTCCTGGCCCGCCGGATCCAGCCCACCGACACCTTCGGCTTCACCTGGGGTCCCGAACAGGTCGCCGTCGCCGACGCCTTGACCGCCCGCAACGCCTCGTGCCGTCGGGTGGTGCAGATGGACGGTTCGATGTCGTCGGTCGACTACCACACCGGCGTCGACCACGCCCTGTCGCGCTTCTCCGAACAACTACGGGCGCAACCGATGCGGCTGATCGCGCCGCTCTACGCCGACGCCGACACCGTCACCGCGATGCGCCGCGACTCGATCCTCTCGCAGCCGTTGCTCGCGGCCGAGAACGCCGAGGTGATGCTGTTCGGCGTCGGTTCGGTCTCCACGTCGACCACCCTGTTCGAGGGCGCGTTCATCGACAGCGCAGTACTCGGCGAGCTCGAGAACCTCGGCGCCGTCGGCGAGATCGGCGGACGCTTCTACGACATCGACGGGGTCCCGGTCGACTCATCCCTCGTCGGCCGCACCGTGTCGGTGCCGCTCGATCGCGTGCACGAGTGCACGACCACCATCCTCGTCTCCGGCGGAGCTCATCGCCAGGAGTCGATTCTCGGGGCACTGCGTGGGGGGTTCGCGACCATCCTGGTCACCGACCTCGACACCTCGCGGTGGCTGATGTCAGAACAGAAAGGTCAACGGTGACTGTACAAACGACGACTGCGGGGGCAGGCCTCCGCCGATTGGTACGGCGGTCCTGGCGCCGCAGAACGGCAGGTGTCGCCGTACTGGCCACCGTCGGACTGGCCGCCACCGCCTGCGCGGGGGCGGGTTCGTTCACCGACGGCGGCGGTGAGTCGGTCACCATCGCGCTGGTGTCCAACTCGCAGATGACCGACGCCATCTCGCTCTCGGGCCAGTTCGAGAAGGACAACCCCGGGGTGAAGCTCAAGTTCGTCACCCTCTCGGAGAACCAGGCTCGCGCCAAGATCACCGCATCGGTGTCCACCGGCGGCGGCGAGTTCGACGTGGTGATGATCAGCAACTACGAGACCAAGCAGTGGGCGGAGAACGGGTGGTTGGTCAACCTGACCCCGTACATGAACTCCGTGCCCGACTACGACGCGAACGACTTCATCCCCACCCTCAAGGACGCGCTGTCCTACCAGGGCGGGATGTACTCCGCACCGTTCTACGGGGAGTCGTCGTTCCTGATGTACAACAAGAAGATGTTCGCCCAGGCCGGCGTGAGCCTGCCCGCGAAACCCACCTGGCCGCAGGTGGCCGAGGTCGCCGCGAAACTCAACCGCGGCAACGTCTCCGGGATCTGCCTGCGCGGCAAACCCGGCTGGGGTGAGGTCCTCGCACCGCTCGACACCGTGATCAACGCCTTCGGCGGCCGGTGGTACGACGAGAACTGGAACGCCCAGCTGACCAGTCCGCAGGTGACCGCGGCGGTGAAGTTCTACGTCGACACCGTCCGCAAGTACGGCGAGCCCGGCGCGGCATCGTCCGGCTTCCAGGAATGCGGAAACCTGTTGTCGCAGGGGCAGACCGCCATGTGGTACGACGCGACGTCGGCGGTGTCGGTGCTGGAGAGCCCGGACACCTCGACCATCGCCGGCGATGTCGGCTACGCGCAGGCGCCCAGTATGGCCAAGGGCGACAACGGGTGGCTCTACACCTGGTCGTTGGGCATCCCGTCCTCCAGCAAGAAGAAGGACGACGCCTGGAAGTTCATCAACTGGATGACGAACAAGAAGTACATCGCCTACGTCGCCGACAAGCTCGGTGCGAGTCACGTCCCGCCCGGCAGCCGGCTCTCGACCTACGAGCTCCCCGCCTACAAGGAGGTCTCGCAGGACTTCGCCGAGCCGACACTGTCGGCGATGAAGGCGGCCGACCAGCTCAAGCCGTCACTCGAGCCCGTGCCGTACACCGGGGTCCAGTTCCTCGCCATCCCGGAGTTCCAGGACCTCGGAACTCGTGTCAGCCAACAGATCAGTGCCGCGATCGCGGGACAGATCAGCGTGGAGGACGCACTGAAGCAGTCGCAGACCTATGCCGAGACCGTCGGCAACACCTACAAGAACGAGAGGTGACCCGTGGCCACCGCACTTGTCGAACCGGACGCCCAGACGCCGCGGGAGTCCGCGCCGCTGACCTCCGGCCGCGATCACATCAGTCGTGCCGAGGGATGGCGACGACGGGGACCACTGCTGCCTGCGCTGATCTTCATGGTCATCGTCACCCAGATCCCGTTCATCGTGACGCTGTACTACTCGACGCAGTCCTGGAACCTGGTCCGTCCGGGTTCACGGGAGTTCAACTGGCTCAACAACTACGTCCAGGTCTTCAAGGACACCCAGTTCTGGACCGTCACCCTGAACACGGTGCTCCTCATCGTCGGGACGGTGATCATCTCGGTCGTGTTCGGCCTGATCTTCGCCCTGCTGCTGGACCGGAAGTTCATCGGCCGCAGCATCGTCCGCACCCTGCTGATCACCCCGTTCCTGGTGACCCCGGTCGCGTCGGCGCTGCTGTTCAAGACCAGCCTGCTCTCCCCCACCAGCGGCCTGCTCAACTACGCGCTGAGCCCGTTCGGCGTGAAGACAGACTGGCTCAGTGAGTACCCGCTGGCCAGTGTGATGGGGGAACTCGTCTGGCAGTGGACACCGTTCATGATGCTGCTGATCCTCGCCGGCCTGCAGTCGATGCCCAAGGACATCTCCGAGGCCGCGAAGGTCGACGGCGCCACCAGCTTCCGTCTCTTCCGCGAGCTGACCTTGCCCCACCTGCGCCGGTTCATCGAACTCGGCACCGTCCTCGGCGCGATCTACCTGGTCAACACCTTCGACGCGGTCTACATGATGACCTCCGGCGGACCCGGTGTGGCCAGCTCGAACCTGCCGTTCTACATCTACCAGCGGGCGTTCCTCGGCTTCGACATCGGCCAGGCCGCAGCCATGGGTGTGGTCACCGTCATCGGCACGATGGTCGTCGCGACGCTGGCCCTCCGACTCATCTTCAAGTCCTTCAGCGGAACCCAGGAGGCGGTCTGATGGCCACCACAACCCCCACCCGTCCCGTCACGACCGACTCGACACCGACCCCGGTGATCCGTCGCAAGCGACGGCCGCAGGCCGGTCTGCTGACCGCCTTCACCTGGATCCTGTCCATCGGGTTCTTCTTCCCGGTGCTCTGGATGGTGCTGACCGCGTTCAAGAAGGAGAGCGACGCCAACACCAACCCGCCGACGTTCTTCTTCACCCCGACGCTCGATCAGTTCCGCAACGTCTTCGACGCCGGAATCGGTACACCGCTGCTCAACTCGGTCTTCGCGACCGTCATGTCGACGATCCTGGTGTTGGCGCTCGGCGTGCCCGCCGCGTTCGCGTTGTCGCTGCGGCCGGTCCGCAAGACCTCCGATGCACTGTTCTTCTTCCTGAGCACGAAGATGCTGCCGATCGTCGCGGCGATCATCCCGCTGTACGTGATCGTCGGCAAGATCGGGATGCTCGACAACATCTGGACGCTGGTCATCCTCTACACGGCGATGAACCTGCCCATCGCGGTGTGGATGATGCGGTCGTTCTTCATGGAGGTCCCCAAGGAACTCCTCGAGGCCGCGAGCATCGACGGAGCGAGCCTGTGGACCTCGGTCCGCGAGGTCATCCTCCCGCTGATCTCCCCCGGCATCGCTGCCACCGCACTGATCTGCGTCATCTTCTCGTGGAACGAGTTCTTCTTCGCGGTCAACATGACCGCGGTGAACGCGCAGACGATGCCGGTGTTCCTGACCGGCTTCATGTCCGGACAGGGACTGTTCTGGGCGCAGCTCTCCGCGGCGTCGGTCCTGGCCGCGCTCCCGGTCGTCATCTGCGGCTGGATCGCGCAGAACAAGCTGGTCCGCGGCCTGTCCTTCGGTGCCATCAAGTGAGCGCCACTCCCTGACCGTCGTCACCTTCCTCTGAACACCTCCCACCACCCTCTTCCCTCCGAACACAGGAGATCACCATGGCTTCCATCACCTACGACAACGCCTGCTGCGTCTACCCCGGCGCCGACAAGCTGGCCGTCGACTCGCTCAACCTCGACATCGCCGACGGCGAGTTCGTCGTCCTCGTCGGACCGTCCGGGTCCGGCAAGTCCACCGCGCTGCGCATGCTCGCCGGCCTCGAGGAGATCGACAGCGGCGCGATCAACATCGGCGGCACCAACATGGTCGGCGTCGCGCCCAAGGACCGCGACATCGCGATGGTGTTCCAGAACTATGCGCTCTACCCCAACAAGACCGTCGGCGAGAACATGGGGTTCGCGCTGAAGATGCGGGGCATCGGCGTCGAGGAGCGCACGCAGAAGGTGGCCGACGCCGCGAAGCTGCTCGACCTCACCGACTTCCTCGACCGCAAGCCGGGCAAGCTCTCCGGCGGTCAGCGTCAGCGGGTCGCCATGGGGCGCGCCATCGTCCGTGACCCGCAGGTGTTCTGCATGGACGAGCCCCTGTCGAACCTCGACGCCAAGCTGCGCGTGCAGACCCGTACCCAGATCGCCGCCCTGCAGCGACGCCTCGGCACCACCACCGTCTACGTCACCCACGACCAGGTGGAGGCCATGACCATGGGCGACCGCGTCGCGGTGCTGCGCGACGGCAAGCTGCAGCAGTTCAGCACCCCGACCGAGCTCTACGACCGCCCGGTCAACGCGTTCGTCGCCGGGTTCATCGGCTCCCCCGCGATGAACCTGTTCACCGCGCCGCTCACCGACGACGGCGTCACCATCGGCGGATCCACCGTGGCCGTCCCCCGCACCGCGCTCTCCGGTATCGGCAAGCTGGGGCTCGACTCCGCGATTGTCGGGGTCCGCCCGGAGGCGTTCTCGCTCAGCGACACCGGCGACGGTGTGCCGGCCACGGTCAGCCTGCTCGAGGAGCTGGGCAGCGAGACCTACGTCTACGCGACGGTCGACGACCCGTCGGTGCGCACCATCGACGGCGGCGAGGTCACCCTGGTCACACGGACGTCCGTGCGCGGCCCGGCCAAGATCGGCGAGCAGATCCGGCTGCAGCAGTCCGAACCGACGGTGCACCTGTTCCACCCGACCACCGGGGAGCGCCTGGGCGACTGACGCCCCGGCCCCACCACGCGGCACCGACCCACCGTCCACTGCGGACGGTGGGTCGGTGCCGCTACGGTCAGGGGGTGGCCGAACAGCAGCGATACGAGGTGTGGGCACCGGACGCGACGTCGGTGTCGGTGGTGGTCGACGGGTCGTCGTCGCCGATGACCCGCGACGGTCAGTGGTGGCGATACGAGACGGCCGCAAGCGATCCCAGGCGCTACGGGTTCACCGTCGACGCCGCCGACGGCGACCCCACCGTCTTGCCCGACCCGCGGTCGCCCCGTCAGCCCGACGGCGTGCACTCGACCTCGGCGCCGTTCGTGGTCGACGAGACACTGTGGACCGATCAGGACTGGGCCGGTCGGCCGATCGCAGGCGCGGTCGTCTACGAACTGCACATCGGCACCTTCACCCCCGACGGCACCTTCGACGCGGCGATCGACCACCTCGACCACCTCGTCGACCTCGGTGTGCAGTTCGTCGAGGTCATGCCGATCAACGGGTTCAACGGCACCCACAACTGGGGCTACGACGGTGTCGCCTGGTACGCCGTACACGAGATCTACGGCGGCCCGGCGGGATTCGCACGGTTCGTCGACGCATGCCACGGCCGGGGACTCGGGGTCGTCCTCGACGTCGTCTACAACCACCTCGGTCCGTCCGGCAACTACCTGCCGCAGTTCGGTCCGTATCTCACCTCCGGCGCCAACACGTGGGGGCAGTCGCTGAACCTCGACCAGGCCGACTCCGACCCGGTGCGCGCCCACATCCTCGACAACGCACTGCGTTGGCTGCGCGAGTTCCACGTCGACGCACTGCGATTGGACGCGGTGCACGCCCTGGTCGATCACACCGCGATCCACCTGCTCGAGGAACTCGCGGTGCGGACCGACGCGTTGTCGGCCGAGGTCGGCCGACCGCTGTCACTGATCGCCGAGAGTGATCTCAACGACCCGCGGTTGATCACCGACCGCGGGCTCGGCGGCTACGGTCTCGCCGCCCAGTGGGACGACGACGTGCACCACGCCATCCACACCGCGGTGTCGGGCGAACGGCAGGGCTACTACGGCGATTTCGGCAGCTACGACTGCCTCGCGACGGTGCTGACCAAGGGTTTCTTCCACGCGGCGACGTACTCGTCGTTCCGCAGGCGACGCCACGGTCGCCCCATCGACCCGGCCGTCGTCCCGTCGACCTCGCTCGTCGTCTACACCTGCAACCACGACCAGATCGGCAATCGCGCCACCGGCGACCGACCCAGCGCCTACCTGACCCCGGGGCAGCTCGCGATCAAGGCCGCGCTGGTGCTCACGTCGGCGTTCACCCCGATGCTGTTCATGGGCGAGGAGTGGGCGGCATCGACCCCGTTCCAGTTCTTCACCTCCCACCCCGAGCCCGAACTCGGTGAGGCCACCGCGAAAGGACG
Organism: Williamsia maris; assembly: GCF_024171815.1. Classification (GTDB taxonomy): domain Bacteria; phylum Actinomycetota; class Actinomycetes; order Mycobacteriales; family Mycobacteriaceae; genus Williamsia_A; species Williamsia_A maris. Next base: position 112,015 of record NZ_JAMTCJ010000003.1, read on the forward strand.
CATCAGTGAGTTCGCCGACCACGGGTGGGATGCCGCGGAGATCCCCGACCCACAGGATCCGGAGACCTTCGCGCGGTCGAAGCTCGACTGGTCCGAACTCGACGAGCCCGGCCACCGCCGGATGCTGGAGTTCTACCGGTCGCTGATCGAGCTGCGTGCCGCGACGCCCGAGATCACCGACCGCCGCCTCGACTCGGTCGCGGTGGACTTCGACGAACAGGCAGGATGGTTCGCGATCCATCGCGGGGCCGTCACCGCGGTGTGTGTGCTCACCGATCAGGCGATCACCGTGCCGATCTCATTGACCCCGTTGCTCAGCTTCGACCCGGTCACCGTCGGTGACGGCGTGATCGAGTCGCCCGGGCACAACGTCGTCGTCGGCCGCCGACCGGGTGGCGCCTGAAATACCCGGGTCCGCGACGGTGTTGGCACTGGGGTGACTGTTCCGTACTCGCTCCTGGATCTCGCCCCTGTCGTCGACGGCACGTCCGTCGGGCAGGCGCTCAACCAATCGGTGGCCCTCGGTGTCGCCGCCGAGCAGTGGGGATACCGCCGCTTCTGGCTGGCCGAGCACCACAACATGCCGGGGATCGCGAGTTCCAGTCCGGCGATCGTCATCGGTCAGGTCGCCCGCGCCACATCGACGATCCGCGTCGGATCAGGCGGCATCATGCTGCCCAACCACGCCCCGCTGGTCATCGCCGAACAGTTCGGGACCCTCGACGCGATGTTCCCCGGCCGCATCGACCTGGGCATCGGGCGTGCGCCCGGCACCGACCAGGTGACCGCGCACGCGCTGCGCCGTAACCCCGGCGCACTCTCGGCCGAGGACTTCCCCCAGGAGCTCGCGCAGCTGCGTGCGTTCCTCGCGGGCGCGTTCCCGGCCGACCATCCGTACGCCGCCATCACCGCGGTGCCCGGAGAGGGCTCGAACCTGCAGATGTGGTTGCTCGGGTCGTCCACCTTCAGTGCCCAGCTCGCCGGCATGCTCGGTCTCCCGTTCGCCTTCGCCCGTCACTTCGCGCCGCGCGAGACCTTCGCCGCGCTGGCCGCCTACCGCGAGCGTTTCCGACCCAGCGCCGTACTCGACGAGCCCTACGCGATGGTCACCGCCACGGTGGTCGCCGCCGAGGACGACGAGACCGCGCGGTACCACTCCGGCCCGCAGCGGTTGGCGATGGCGCGACTGCGCAGCGGCACCCCCGGCCGCTACCCGACCGCCGAGGAAGCAGCCGCCAACCCGCTGACCCCCATGCAGGAATCCGCCGTGGCGGAGACGTCGTCGGCGTGGATCGTCGGTGGGCGCGACCATGTGGCCGACGAGTTGCGCAGCCTGGTCGAGTCGACCGCGGCGAACGAGATCATGGTCAGCTCGACTCTGGCCGACTTCGACGCCCGCCTCGAGTCGCACCGCATCACCGCCGAGGTCCTCGACGCGCTGGTGCCCGCGGCCTGATCGGTGACCATCGGTGACCGGAGTTCCCGCCGAGCGGGCATCCCGGCCACCTCTGGGGCTAGGTGAGGTAGCGGTACGCGGGCGAACCCGGCTCCAGGCGTTCGCTCTTCAGTCGTGACGCGCTCATCCGCTCGAGCAGCGGGCCCAGGTCGTTCGACGACCCGAGTTCGACGCCGACCAGGGCCGCGCCGGTCTCCCGGTTGTTGCGCTTGACGTACTCGAACATGGTGACGTCGTCGTCGGGGCCGAGCACCTCGTCGAGGAACCCGCGCAGCGCGCCCGGCTCCTGCGGGAAGTCCACCAGGAAGTAGTGCTTCAGCCCGCGGTGCACCAGGGACCGTTCGATGATCTCGCCGTAGCGGGACACGTCGTTGTTGCCGCCGGAGAGCAGGCAGACAACGGTCGATCCGGGGTCGAACCGTAGGTCGCTCAGCGCGGCGACGGCCAACGCGCCTGCGGGCTCGGCGATGATCCCGTCGTCCTGGTAGAGCTCCAGCATCGATGAGCAGAGCGCACCCTCGTCGATGTGCATGACATGTGCCGATCCCGTCGCGAGGGGGTCCGTCAGCGGCCCGACGGTGGCGCCCGACGGGAGGTCGGGGTGCGCGGCGACAGCGGGTCGTAGTCGTGACACGACGTCGTATCCCAGGCCGCCGATCCGTCGGACGGCCGCACCGTCGACGAAGGGGTCGAGTTCGTCGAGGGTGACCGGTCCGCCGGCGACCAGAGCCGCCGACAACGATGCCGCCCCCGTCGGCTCGACGCCCACGATCGCCACATCGGGGCTCTGCGCCCGCAGGTAGGTGGCCATGCCGGCCAGGCATCCGCCGCCACCGACCGGCGCGATCACTACGTCGGGGACCCGGCCGAGCTGGTCGACGATCTCGAGCGCGATGGTGCCCTGACCGGCTGCGGTGCGAGGGTCGTCGAACGCGTGGATCCAGGTCGCCCCGGTCCGCATCACGTCGGTCTGCGCGGCGGCGGCGGCCGCGTCGTAGGTGTCACCGACCGCGATCAGCTCGATGAACTCGCCTCCGTGCCAACGGATCCGGTCGCACTTCTGCTTCGGCGTGGTGGTGGGGACATAGATTCGACCCTGCACGCCCATCGCGGCGCAGGCATAGGCCACGCCCTGCGCATGGTTTCCGGCGCTCGCCGCGACCACGCCTGCGGCGCGTTCGTCGGCACTGAGCATGGCCATGACGTTGTATGCGCCGCGGATCTTGTAGGACCGAACCGACTGGAGATCCTCGCGTTTGACGTAGACCCGGGCGCCGGTGCGCGCGGAGAGCCGCGCGTTGTGTTGCAGCGGCGACACCTGTACCGCCTCGCGAATCCGCGCCGCCGCCGCACGAATGGACGTCGCGTCCAGAGCGGGGCGCGACGTGGAGTCGTGCGAGGACAGCGGCGGATCGGCGACGGGCTGCGGGCTACTCACGCTCACCATCGTCTCACCACGTGAGCGACGGTGTGGGCAGTGCCCGCAGCCGCGCGCCGAGTTGTCAGCTCGTGGGAGCCGGCTCGAGCACGAAGACCGGGATCTCCCGGTCGGTCTTCTCCTGGTAGTCGGCGTAGGGCGGGTACGCCTCGACGGCGCGATCCCACCAGGTCTGCTTCTCGCCGCCGAAGACCTCACGGGCGACGAAATCGTTCACATCGGTGCCGTCTCGCAGCTCCACACGCGGGTTGGCGGCGATGTTGAAGTACCAGACCGGGTGCTTCGGGGCACCGCCGAGCGACGCGACGACCGCGTAATGGCCCTCGTGCTCGACCCGCATCAGCGGGGTCTTGCGCAGCTTGCCGGACTTGTTGCCGATGGTGGTCAGCACCACGACGGGCATCCCCTGCATGTCGGTGCCCTCGGTGCCACCCGACTGTTCGATCTTCTCGGCCTGTTCCCGGGCCCAGTCGCTGGTGCTCGGTGCGTATTCGCCCTCTAGTGGCATGTTCTACGTTTCCTTTCGGTCGTGAGTACGGGTCTCCGAACTTATGGCTGCGGAGTGCCCTATACTGGAGTTCACCGACCAGGATCTCTGACTATCCCGCCCGATGTACCGCACGAATCGAGTCTGACATGACGACGCTCACCGCGACCACGGTCTCGCCGCGCGAGGCCCGTACGCCCGCCCCGACCGTCGAGATCGCCGGCGTCGACTGGCCGCTGTACAAGCTGCAAGCCGTTGCGTTCGGGCTGGTCGTCGCACTGCTGGTCGGCATCGTCACCGAATCGGCCGAGTGGACCGCGTGGACGCTCACCATCGCCACCGCGGCCGTGTGGTGGCTGCGCCGGGCCGCACACCGCCGACTGCGCTAGCTGCCGGTCTCGAAGAACCCCACGACCAACTCGCCGGCCTCGTCGATCGGCGTCGTGCCCACCGGCGGCGGTGCAGCGGCCCGCCCGGAGAGAATCTCGCGCGCGAAGGCGGGGCGGGCGTCTGTCAGCCATGCGAGCACGCGTCCGCTCGACGCGTGCAGCACCGCCGACGATGTCCCCGTGTGTGCAGCCACCGCCCGGAGTGCGACGCGCGGGAGCAACTCGTCGTCCGCCTCGGCCAGTGTCTCGGGTAGTCGCACCGAGACACCGAGGACACACGGCCCGTCGAAGGTGGCCACGACCCGCATCGCGTAGCGCTCGACGGTGCCGTCCGTACGGATCCAGTCGCCACCGAACCGATCGCCGATCCCGGCGCCGTGGACGTCGACCACGGTGCGGCGGATGTCGGACAGACGAGCGCATCCCGAGAGCCAGTCGGTCATGGTGCGGTTCTGCGGGTCGTCGACGAACTGCGGTGAGATCGGGTCGGCGAGTTCCCATGCGAACGCCCACACCGGCGGTTCGGGCGGCGGCGTCTCGGTGGCATCGCCGATCCACATGAGGATGGCGTGCACCTGACGCGACGGCCCCAGGACTGGATGTGCCAGGGCCAATCGCGGGCCCCCGACGTCGAGGAGTACCTGCGACTGCTTCAGATTGTTGAGGACGGTGTCGAGCAACTGCAGGACGGTCGTGTACACCGAACCGCGGAACATGTTGGAAACCGGACGCCACTGCTTCGAGCGGGGTCCGACCATCACCACCGAGGGCGTCGACCCCGAGGTCTCGACCAGGAACCAGCCTTCGCCCACGTCGCCTCCGTCATCCCCGCCACGGACACTGCCGTCGGGCGCCACACGTTATCAGCGACTCAACGGGCAGCGCAGTCCCCAATGCCCGTCGAGGACCTTCACCATCTGAGCCACATCGGATCCCGCACCCGACCACGCGACGTAGCCATCCGGCCGCAGGACGACGATCTCCGGGTACGACTCCGGCAGCCCCTCGGCGACGACCACGTCGGCGAACGGCACCTCGGTCGTCGCCGCGATGCGATCACTCGCCGGCGCGTCGGCCAGCACCACGATGCGCCCAGGGGCCAGCAACGCCGACACCGTCGTGCGGGTGCCGTCGGCGACGAACTCGTGGTCCGGGAGGAACTCGCCGTCGAGCTCGCCGACCGACGAACCGGCCGACTCGTACCGCAACGAGTGCCCGTTGATCTTGTCACCGAGCCAGTCGTGGGTGTCGTTGTTGCACAGCATCTGCGAGACCATCCGGCGCATCGGGTCCTGCGAGGCATCGGGATTCATGATCGACGACTGGAGGCGGGTGTTGTCGATGACCCACTGCCCCACGGGTTGACGTTCCGCGGAATACGTGTCGAGCAATGAGTCGTCGGCGGCACCGGTCACCACCGCGGCCAACTTCCATCCCAGGTTCACCGCGTCGGAGATGCCGGTGTTGAGTCCCTGTCCGCCGAGTGGGTAGTGGATGTGCGCGGCGTCGCCGGCCAGGAACAGTCGCCCGTCGCGATAGTCGTGCACGATCCGGCTGAAGTCGCTGAACCTGTTGAGGTAGTGCGGCGACTCGAGTTCGACGTGCGACCCGACCACGCGGTCGATCGCGGAGCCGAACTCCTCCGGCGTGACCGGCGCATGTCGGTCGACGACGGGACCGTCGAACTCGAACACGATGATCCGGCTGTCGCCGTACCGGTTCAGGTTGAGCAACGTCCATCCCGCGTCGGTGTGGTTCCAGCCGCCACGCAGATGTTCGGGGTGCGGCAGCTGCGCGAGGCCGAGGATCGCGCGCATCGTCGGCGCGTACTCGGTCGTGTCGAACTGTCCCGACCGCAGCACCGCGCTGCGGCCGCCGTCGGCACCGACGACGTAGCGCGCAGAGTAACGTTGCTCGCTACCGGCGGCGTCATGGCCGATCACCGTGGCGTGGTCGGCTGACTGCTGCACCGAGGCGACCGTGATCCCCCGGATCACCCGTGCCCCATGCGATGTGGCCTTGACTGCGATCGCGCGCTCGAGGTCGGCCTGGGCGATGCCCATCATGACCGGCCCGTCGATGGTGCGCGATCGCAGGGTGAGCCACGGATAGCCCGCGAACTGGAACAGCTCCGAGGAGATCGCCGTGTGATCGTTGGTGCGGCGGGGTACGGCGACGACCTGTCGGCGGGCCAGTGTCGCGATGGCCCGCGCGTGATAGGTACCCGCCTTCGGGTACTCGCTCACAGCGTCCCGGCTCTCCAACACCACCGCCGAGATATCGTGCAGCGCCAGCTCGTTGGCGACCAACATCCCCACCGGTCCACCGCCGACCACGATCACGTCGTACATCTACACGATCCTCCTCGCACCGAGATCCACCGGCAGTGCGGCCGGTCGCCGCAATCCCGTCCCCAGATCCCATTCGACATCCGACGGAGCCACACGCAGCGCAAGATCGGGATAGCGCGTCACGACTCGGGTGAGGATCGCGATCAGCTCGGTCTGCGCGAGCGCCGACCCCATGCAGCGGTGCATTCCGTAGCCGTACTGCAGGTGCCGCCCGCGCGGGCGATCCAGCCGGATCTCCAGCGGCGCATCGAACACGGCCGGATCGCGGTTGGCTGCGTTGATGTGGGGGTAGACGATCGCACCCGCAGGCAGCGTCCCCGCCGACGTGTGGAGGGGACGGGTCAGTTCCCGGGGAAATGACCCCGGCGTGCCGAGCGGCATCAACCGCATGATCTCCTCCACCAGGTCCGGCACGAGTGCCGGATCATCGACCACCTGTGCATAGAGATCACGATGTGCCAGTGCGGCATACAGCGTCTTGACCAACATCGTCGCGACGTTGTTGTCGCCTCCCAGGACGATACCCATCACCGTCCCGCTGATCAGGGTGTCGTCGACGGCGGCGAACTCCGGCTGCCGCGCCCGGCGCTTGTAGGTCGCGAGCAACCCGCTGTCGTCGTGGTCGGAGTCGTCGGCGACGAGGTGCTGCACCCAGCCGTAGAGCTCGATCCACGAGTCGACGATGAGCGGGATCTCGTCGCGCCGGGCCAGCTGGATCCGCCGACCGAGCTCGTTCATCCACGGCGCGTGATCGCGTGAGATACCGAGCAGCGTGCACACGACCTGCGCCGGCACCAGCCGGAAGACCTCGGTCATGATGTCGGGTTCGGCGGCGGTGTCGAGTGCGTCGAACGCGGCGTCGGCCAGTGTGCGGATGGTCGGTTCGAGTCCGGCCATCGACCGCGCGGAGAACTCGTGCGACACGAATTCCCGCACCACGCCGTGCACGGGAGCATCGAGGTTGATGAGCACCTCCGGCGCCCAGTTCGTGGGCATGAACGACGGTCCCCCGTCGACATTGCACAGGGCTCGACTGGCCGTGCGGTCGAGCATCAGCGTCTTGACGTCGACATGAGAGGTCAGGCAGATCGCCGTGTGCCCACTGGGCAGTTCGATGTGCTGGTGTCCGTCGTCGCTCGGCAGCTCGCGGACGTAGGGATGCGGGGTGTCGAGTCTCGGGATGTCGACGACCAGCGGGGTCGAGGAAACCGCACCGGGGCGGTGAATGGTCTCGGTCATTGTCGGATCTCCTCGTGATCGAAGGCGAGAGCAGCGTCGACGCCAGGGGCGTCGTCGACGGGAAGGGCTGCGGGAGCGGCCACGGGCCGACGCAGCAGGAGCGATACCAGCACTGTCAGGACCACTCCCAGGGCGGCGAGCACCCAGAGCAACGGCGTGAACCCGTCGGCGAAGGCGGCACGCAGCAGGCCGGTGTCGACGGTGCGGTCGACACCGCCGATCTCGCCGGTGACCACCTTGTCGACGATGCCCTCGCGGGTACCGGCCCCCAGGGAGTCGGGCAGTCGATCCCGGACCTCGCCACCGACGCCTGCGGTCAGCGCGCTGGCGAACACCGCGACCACGAGTGCCTCGCTGCCGAGGCGGACCGTCGACACCAGTCCGGACACCATGCCCGAGCGCTCCGGGGCGACCGAGCCGATCGCCTGGCCGTCCACCAACCCGACACCGAGCCCGAAGCCGAGCCCGAGCAGCAGGAACGGCGCCACGATGATGCCGATGTTCTCCTCGGTCCCGACCAGGGTGAGGCCGGCCGCTCCGGCCACGAAGAGCAGGACGCTGCCGCCGAGGATCACCCACACCGGCACGCCCCGGGTGTGCAACGCTCCGGCGATCAGCGGGCCGACAATGACCGGGACGGTCATGATCAGCATCAGCAGGCCGACGACACCGGTCCCCAACTCCCACACCGTCGACAGGAAGGTCGGGTAGTAGGTGAGCAGGGTGACGAAACCGACCGCGCCGGCGACAGGCACGGCGAGCAGACCGACCAGTCGCGCGGAGCGCAGCAGGCTCAGGTCGAGCAGCGGGTGATCGGTGGTCAGTTCGATGCGGATGAATGCGCCGAACACCGCCACGCCCGCGACGAGCATCCCGAGCGTGGCCGGTGAATCCCACCCCCACGAATCCGATTGCACGACAGCGGCTATGACCAGCGTCAGGGACGCGGCAAAGGCCACTGCGCCGGGGTAGTCCAGACGACCGCCGGTCTGTGCGGGGGTGTCGTGCACGTTGGAGGCGATGACCAGTGCCGCCGACACCGCGATGACGACTGCGTTGAACCAGAAGATGCCCGACCACCCGACGAGGGCGATGGCCGTCGACGAGATGGTGGGGCCGAGGCCGAGTCCCACTCCGGCCGCGGTACCGAACAACGCGAAGGCCCGCGCCGCGGCGGCACCGGAGAAGGTGATGGCCAACAAGGCGCCCGAGCACGCGAATATGATCGCGGCGCCGACTCCGGCGAGTGCACGACCGATGTCGAGCAGGATCAGCGAGGGTGCGAGCGCGCTGAGAACCGCCGCTCCGGCGAACAGCGCGCCGCCGAGGACGAGACCGCGGCGCCGACCGAGATGATCGGCAATCGATCCGGCCACCAGGCTGAACACCGCGAAGGTGAGGTTGAACCCGTTGACCACCCACTGCAGCAACGACGGTGTCGATCCGAGATCGGCGGCGATGTGTGGCAGTGCCACACCGGTTCCCGACACACCGGTCGGCACGACGACCACACCGAGGAGGATCGCAGCCAGCAGGAGGTTGGGTCTGGCGGGCGATGTGGCCCGTACGGATGGGGCGGGTGCGGTCATGCGATGGTCTCCCTGTCTGTGGTGATCGCTGCTGCGATGGCGTCGTCCGCGGCGGCCCCGTCCTGGGCACGCAGGAGCGCGGCCAGGTCGGCGAGGGTCTGGTCGTTGTCGACGAAACGCACCGCTCCCCAGCCGGCTCTGCGTGCGGCGGCACAGTTGGATTCGAGATCGTCGACGAGGATCGCGGTACCCGGTGCGGCACCGATCCGGTTCTCGGAGATCGCGAAGATCTCCGGTTCGGGTTTGCGGCAACCGACGTCGTAGGAGTCGACGATCGCGTCGACGTCCTCGTCGAGGCCCACCATCGGGCGCCAGTGAGCTTCCCACTCACGCACGTTGTTGGTGAGGATGCCCACCCGGTAGCCCCGCGCCTTCAGCTCGAAGACGAGTCGGCGCATGGTCGCGTTGACCTGATGGCCCGCGAACCACTGACGGCCGAAATCGAGGTCCGACCGCGACACGTCGACACCTCGGCAGGTGAGCCACCGGTGCATCCGACGGACCCACTCGACCTCGGTCAGGAGGCCGAGTTCGACGGGGGCGAGCACATCGACGCCCAAACCGTCGGCGACGCCGGCCATCGCGGCCTTGAGATCGGCCGGGGCGATGCCGGTCACGCGCTCGTACTCGAGGAACAGGTCCTCGATCGGCGGTGAGAGCACGCCGCCGAAGTCGAGGAACACCGTCGTGTACCGCGTCGCCTCGGTCACCGGAGGGACGGAGTCGATGCGCACCGAGGCCGTCATCGCTGGACCGTCGCGTGTGCTCGGGCGTGCGATCGGGCGAAGACCACTCCGCACGACGCGATGGTCACGCCTTCCTGCGTGATGTCGACGTCGAAGCCGACCACCTGATCGCAGGTGTCGGTCTGCGGCCGGACCAGCGCGCTGGTCGGCAGGTCGAGTTCACCGAAACGCGTGAATGTCGCCGACAGCGAACGGATCCGGAGACGCCGTGCGCTGAGACCGAAATACTCGTCGGCGCCGACGATCCCCGCCTGGCGAACCGCCTCGAAGATCACCGCGCCCGGGATGTGGTCGAGCGGGTGATCGAACAGACTCGGGTGATGCTGGTCGACGAGGACGTCGATGTCGAACCCGGCGGGGACGTGCCGCGCCGCGCCGACCACCACGTTGCGGCTCAGACCACGGCCCAGCGCCTCGGGCTGGTGGGCACCGACACTGCGGTGCGGATGCCTGCCGGGCAACGGTTCGATGCCCGGTCGGTATTCCGCCAGTCCCAGTTTCGCGCGCCCGGATGCCCGGATCCGCGCCCAGATCGGCTTCGGCATCCACTGGATCGACATCGTCATGGTCACCGCCGCCACACCGGCGAGTGTCACCGTCATGTCGAGCGTGATCCCGATGATCGTCTCGTCGCGCACCTTCTCACCGACGATCACCGCACTGAGCTCCCCGGTACCCGGTACCGAGGCCACCGTCATCGCGTCGTCGGAGACCACGCTGATCGCACCGGCGTTGAAGATGAAGGACTGATCGAACTCGACCCCGACGTGCCGGTGCGCGATGAGAATCGATGCCTGCCGGAAGCACTCGAGGACGAGCAGCGGGTCGTACCGCCCCGCGGCCGGCCCCACATGATCGCTGTAGTAGCTATGCGACTTCGGGAAGTGCACGCCCACACGGAAGTTGGGGTAGCGATCGCAGATGATGTCGGTGAGGTAGACCTCCGACAGTGCGTCGCGGTGGACGTGCTCACGCGGCACGAGGGTCGAATGGGAGAGACGAGGTTGCAGAGTGGATGTCACCGGTTGGCCCCTTGCTGAGAGTTCGGACGGCAGCACGGTCATGTGATGTCGCTGCGCGACTCCGGGCAGCGTTCACGTGTGCAGGTCGTGTCGAGCGGTCCGCCGGGTCTCGGGCTTGTCAGCAAGGGGCTCTCAAGCGACTCTGTGCGGATGGTGGAGAGGTTAGCGCGTGCAAGGAGTTTTGTCGCGCCCAAGAATCACCCGTGCACGAAAGTCGCCGCAAGCGAGCCCGTGGGCGATTGCGCTGTGTGCCAGCGTGTTCGGAATTGAATGGAGACCACCCCGCGATGACGGGGGTCACGTTCGGTGCGTCATGTGATCTGTGTTTCATTACGTCAGCGCTCCGCGGGCCCGCCCCTCATAGTGATCCGATGGGACAGGACCGGCGACGGATCGCCGTCATCGCGGCGGGGATGGCGGTGGAGGGGTACGACTGGGTCACCTTTCTCGCGCTGCTCCCCTACATGACCCGAGCGCTGGTGAACGACGACGGATCCGGACTCACCGTGGGCTTCGCGATCTTCGCGGCCGGGTTCGTGTCCCGGCCGTTCGGGGCCCTCGCGCTCGGACGACTGGCCGATCGACGGGGCCGCACTCCGGCGTTCGTCACCTCGTTGTGGATCGGGGTCGGTGCGACGACCGGCATGGCCATCACCCCCGACGTCGACGGCGCCGCGTGGGCAGCGCCGTCGCTACTCTTGATCTTCCGGGTGGTCCTGGGCGCGGCACACGGTGGCCAGGCGGCCGTGGTCAATGCGCAGACGTACGAGATGCACAGGCCTGGTTCACGACTCGACCCGTCAGCGCTCATCTACGCGATGGCCGCCTGCGGGAAGGTGGCGTCGCTGACGGTCACACTCGCATTGATCGCCGGCCTCGGTCGCGCGGAGATGACCGGGTGGGGATGGCGGATCCCCTACGTCGTCGGGGCGGTGGCGGGTGTGGCGCTAGCACTCGCCGCGGCGCGCGGTGTCGACCGCGATCGATCGTCCCGTGTCGATACCGCCCCGATCCTGCGACGATCGGTGGTGCTGACGCGGATGGCGGCGGTCGTCGCGCTCACCCTCGGCACCACCCTGACCTACAACATCTGGATTGCGGGCACCGTGCCGTACGCGGTCGCTCACCTCGGGGTCAGCGAATCGACCATGGTCTCGACATCTCTCGCGCAGACGCTCTGCTTCGCAGCGCTGGTGGTCTGCGTCGGGCGGTCGATGCGGCACCGATCCCGCACCCGCCTCCACGTCGTCTTCGCCCTCGCCAACGTCGCCGTCTGCCCGGCAGTGCTGTTCTTGACGCGACCGACGACCACCCTGGTGAGCTACCTGGTGGGGACGACACTGGCGACGGTTGTGCTGGCCGGCCTCTGCGCGACGTTGCCCGCGGTGATCAGCGCCCTGTTCCCCCGCGCGATCCGCGGTGCGGGCAACGGTCTGCCCTACGCGGTGGCCGTCGCCCTCGTCGGAGGAACGGCGCCGGGACTCCGGGAGGCGCTGTCGGCCGATTACGCGGTGTTCGCGCTCTACGCCGCGACGGCGTGTCTGATCACCGCAGTGACCGCGATCATGATCGGCCGTCGGTCGAAGCGGGCCCACGACCCGGCGACCCACCCCGTACCGGCGCCCGCTACCCGCTGAGGCAGGTGGGTCCGAGCAACGCCTTCAGATCCCCCATCAGCGCGGAACTCGGTGTAACCCTGAGGTTGTCGTCGAGACGCATCACGGTCGACGACTCACCGCTGATGAGCCGCACGTGCACGTCCGAGGTACCGGGATGCCGGATGAGGACCTGCTTGAGCGCCGACACCCGATCCTGGGTGCACAGCCGCGTCGACAGCGTCAACGCGATCGGCTTGGCCTCCCCCACGTGTGAGAGATCCGGGACCGCGAGGTCGTTGGCGCTGATCATCATCGAGTCGTCGCGCAGGTTCACCCGCGCCTTGATGAGCACGACGGCGTCGGCGACGATGTCCATGCCGTAGGTCTGGAACGCACGCGGGAAGAAGTAGACCTCGACGCCACCGACCATGTCCTCGAGGGTGACCACCGCGTACGGCTCACCCTTCTTGTTCACGCGCCGGGTCACCGCGGAGATGATGCCGCCGATGACGATCTGCGCGCCGTCGTTGACGTTGCCCTCGAGCAGGGTGGTGATGGAGGTGTCGGTCTGCGCCGAGATGACGTGCTCGATGCCACCGAGCGGATGCCCGGACACGTACAGCCCCAACATCTCCCGTTCGAGGGCGAGCTTGTGCTTGGAGTCCCACTCCTCGTCGGGGACCCGAACGGCGAACACGTCCTCCACGGGACCGTCGCCACCGCCGGTGTCACCGAAGAGATCGAACTGTCCGACCGCCTCGGCCTTCTTCGTCCCCAGCACGGCGTCGACCGCGTCGACGTGCACCAGGAAGAGCCCCTTGCGCGGGTGGTTCAACGAATCGAAGGCGCCGGCCTTGATCAGCGACTCGGTGACCTTCTTGCTGCACGCGGTCACGTCGATCTTGCCGAGGTAGTCGGAGAAGCTGCCGAAGTTCCCCTTCGCCTCGCGGGCGGAGAGGATCGCGCCCACGACGTTGCTGCCGACGTTGCGCACCGCGACCAGTCCGAAGCGGATGTCCTCGCCGACGGCGGCGAAGTTGCGCTGCGATTCGTTGACGTCCGGTGGGAGCACGGTGATCCCGAGCTTGCGACAGTCCGCGAGGTAGATCGCGGCCTTGTCCTTGTCGTCGCCGACCGATGTCAGCAGTCCCGCCATGTACTCGGCCGGATAGTTGGCCTTGAGGTAGGCGGTCCAGTACGAGATGAGTCCGTAGGCCGCGGCGTGCGACTTGTTGAACGCGTAGCCGGCGAACGGGAGGATCGTCTCCCACAACGCCTTGATCGCCGCCTTCGAGAAGCCGTTGGCGACCATGCCCGCCTCGAAGCCCTCGAACTCCTCGGCCAGGACCGAGGCCTTCTTCTTGCCCATCGCGCGGCGCAGGATGTCGGCTCGTCCGAGCGAGTAGCCGGCCACCTTCTGCGCGATCTGCATGATCTGCTCTTGGTAGACGATCAGGCCGTAGGTGTCGCCGAGGATCTCCTTGAGCGGGACCTCGAGCTCCGGATGGATCGGCGTCACGATCTGTCGGTCGTTCTTGCGGTCGGCGTAGTCGTTGTGGGCGTTCATGCCCATCGGGCCGGGCCGGTACAGCGCGCCGACGGCGACGATGTCCTCGAACGCGGTGGGCTGCATGCGCTTGAGGAGCTCACGCATCGGGCCGCCGTCGAGCTGGAACACACCGAGGGTCTGTCCGCGTGCCATCAGGTCGTAGGTGGCGCTGTCGTCGAGCGGCAGGGCATCCATGTCGATCTCGATGCCACGGTTGTTCTTGATGTTCTCCAGCGCGTCGTTGATGACCGTGAGGTTGCGCAACCCCAGGAAGTCCATCTTGAGCAGCCCGATGTCCTCACACGACGGATAGTCCCAGCCGGTGATGATGGCGCCGTCCTGCGCGCGCTTCCACACCGGGATCGCGTCGGTGAGCGGCTCCGACGACATGATCACCGCGCAGGCGTGGACGCCGGCGTTGCGGATCAGACCCTCGAGACCGCGGGCGGTCTCATAGATCTTCTTGACGTCGGGATCGGTCTCGATGAGCGCGCGGACCTCCGACGCCTCGCCGTACCGCTCGTGGTCGGGGTCGGTGATGCCGGCGACCGAGATGTCCTTGGCCATGATCGGCGGCGGCAGCGCCTTGGTGATGCGGTCGGCGATCGAGTAGCCCGGCTGCCCGAACTGCACGCGCGCGGAGTCCTTGATCGCGGCCTTGGTCTTGATGGTGCCGAAGGTGATGACCTGGGCGACCTTGTCGACACCCCAGCGCTCGGTCGCGTAGCGGATCATGTCGCCGCGGCGGCGATCGTCGAAGTCGATGTCGATGTCGGGCATGGACACGCGCTCGGGGTTGAGGAACCGCTCGAACAGCAGACCGTGCGGGATGGGGTCGATGTTGGTGATGCCCAGTGCCCATGCGACGAGCGAGCCGGCGGCACTACCGCGACCGGGTCCCACCCGGATACCGACCTCATGGGCGTGCCGGATCAGGTCGCCGACGACGAGGAAGTAGGCGGGGAAACCCATCTGGATGATGACGTCGAGCTCGTAGTGCGCCCGATCGGTGTAGTCCTGCGGCACCGGGTTGTCGGCGAAGCGCCTGACGAGGCCCGCGGCGACCTCCTTGCGCAGGAAGGTCTCCTGGGTGTCACCCTCGGGCACCGGGAACACCGGCATCCGGTCGCGCGGGGCGAAGACCTCGGCGTAGCTCTGGACCCGCTCGCCGATCTCGACGGTGTTGTCGCACGCGCCGGGGATGATCGAGTCCCACTGCTCACGCATCTCCGCGGCGGACTTGAGGTAGTAGCCGTCGCCGTCGAACTTGAAGCGGGTGGGATCCGACAGCGTCTTGCCGGTCTGGATGCACAGCAGCGCCTCGTGGGTGACCGCGTGCTCTTTGGTGACGTAGTGGCAGTCGTTGGTCACGATGGGCTTGATGCCGAGCTGCTTGCCGATCTCGAGCAGACCGTCCCGGACCCGACGTTCTATCTCGAGGCCGTGCTCCATCAACTCGAGATAGAAGTTGTCCTTGCCGAAGATGTCCTGCCATTTGGCCGCGGCCTCGAGCGCCTCGCGCTGGTGGCCGAGGCGGAGGCGGGTCTGCACCTCACCCGACGGGCAGCCGGTGGTGGCGATGATGCCCCCGGCGTACTTCTCGATGATCTCGGCGTCCATGCGGGCCCACTTGCCGAGCTGACCCTCGATCGACGCCAGCGACGACAGTTTGAACAGGTTGTGCAGGCCGGTGGCGTTCTCGGCCACCATCGTCATGTGGGTGTAGGCACCACTACCGGAGACGTCGTCGCTCTTCTGGTCCCGCTCGCCCCACAGCACGCGCTTGGTGTCGAACCGGGAGGCCGGGGCGATGTAGGCCTCGATACCGATGATCGGCTTGATGTCGTGCTTTTTCGCGACGTTGTAGAACTCGCTGGCGCCGTACATGTTTCCGTGGTCGGTCATGCCGATCGCGGTCATCCCGAGGCGTTTGGCCTCGGCGAACATGGGCGCGACCTTGGCCGCACCGTCGAGCATCGAGTACTCGGTGTGATTGTGCAGATGAACAAACGAATCCGACACTCGTGAACCTCTCCGAGACAGTTGCGGGACCGCCCGCCGAACCCGCCGCCGAGAGGATGCCCCCGGCGACGACGTAGGGACCAGCTTAGGGGTGGGCACCCACAGACGGCCGTCGCCACACGCGGCCGAGCGCCGCACAATCCCGACACACCGCCGACACGCCGGGGGCGATGCAGTGGCGCGGTGTCCGTGGCGATCGGTCAGCGGGGCGGAACGGGAGCGGTGTCGGCGACGGGCAGGAAGCGATCGGTCTGTTCGGGCAGCAACGCGACGACCGCGAACCGTCCGCCCGCGGCGTCGGCGGGCAGCACCTGCACACCGCGGACCAGCGAAGATCCGGCGACCTCGCGCAGTCGGGGGCCGGTGCCACGCACGACCATCGCGACGATGCAGGCGCACCCGGATCGCAGTCGCTCGACGGTGACCGAACTCACCTGCTGGTCTCGGGTCCCGGCGGTCCCGTCCGCGCCGAGCGCAGCGTCTCCGGAGACCTCGGCGATAGCGTTGACCCGGGCGGTCGACAACGATCCGCGATCGCCGGTGACGGCGGCGACGGTCGACGGGGTGGCGACCCCGGTGATCGGAACGTGGAACGCGACCTGCGACGGCGCGGTGCCGTCCATCAGCGTCCACGCCTGGTCGTCGCCCACCGGCGCCCGCAACGAGATCAGCGCCCAGCGCGGGCCGGCGCCGACCCGGTCCAGTCCGGCGGCGGCGTCGTCGAGGTAGGCGGTCACGCTCGCCCCGTTCTCCGGTCCGAGACGGTCGGAGGTGATGGCCGAACGCTTCGGCGGGTGCGTCGCGCCGAGCGCGTAGAGCCCGGCCGTCACCGCGATGACGAGCACCAGCACGACGACGATCGATCGCGTCAGGCCCGCGTGGCTCGGCTCGGGATCGGCTGGTGGCAGAGGTTCACCCGGCACGCAGGATGTCCAGGGCGCCGCGGAGATCGTCGGGGTACGGACTGGTGAACTCGACCCGGCGTCCGTCGGCGGGATGCGCGAACGACAACGCCCGCGCGTGCAGCCACTGGCGTTCGAGACCGAGTCGGGCGGCCAACACCGGGTCTGCGCCGTAGGTGATGTCACCGCAGCAGGGGTGGTTCAGGGCGGACAGGTGCACCCGGATCTGGTGTGTACGGCCGGTTTCCAGGTGCACGTCGAGCAGGCTGGCCGCCGCGAACATCTCGAGGGTGTCGTAGTGGGTCACGCTGGCCTTGCCCGCCGAGGTGACGGCGAACTTCCACTCGCTGCCGGGGTGGCGGCCGATGGCCGCGTCGATGGTGCCGCTCGACGGATCGAGATGTCCCTGCGCCAGGGCGTGATAGCGCTTGTCCACGGTGCGTTCCTTGAACGCGCGTTTGAGCAACGTGTAGGCGCGTTCGGAGGTGGCCACCACCATCACCCCGGAGGTGCCGACGTCGAGTCGGTGCACGATGCCCTGTCGTTCGTGGGCGCCGGAGGTGGAGATCCGGAAGCCGGCCGCAGCCAGTCCGCCGATGACGGTGGGCCCGGTCCAGCCGACGGACGCGTGCGCGGCGACGCCGACCGGCTTGTCGACCACGACGATGTCGTCGTCGGCGTAGATGACGTCCATGTTCTCGATCGGCTGGGCGGGGTTCTCCAGCGGCCGGGCGGGCTCGGGCAGGACGACCTCGAGCCAGGCGCCGGCGACGAGGCGGTGCGACTTCCCCACGGCCGCACCGTCGATGCTCACGTCACCGCCGTCGGCCAGGGCTGCGACCGCGGTGCGGGACAGCCCCAGGATGCGCGACACCCCCGCGTCCAGACGCATGCCGTCGAGTCCGTCGGGTACGGGCATGGACCGGCTCTCACGCATTCGGTGACTCTCGGGTGGGTGTTGCGGATGGAGCAGGTTTCTTGCCGGACACCCGGGTGCCGTCGAGTTCGACCCCGAACAACGTCAGCGCGACGAGCAGGACCGCACCGCAGACCACGGCCGAGTCGGCCACGTTGAACACCGGCCACCACCCCACCGACACGAAGTCGACGACGTGACCGCGCAGGGGGCCGGGGGCGCGGAAGAGTCGGTCGACGAGGTTGCCGAGCGCGCCGCCGAGGATCAGGCCGAGGCCCAGCGCCCAGAACGGCGATCGCAGACGGCTGCTGTAGCGGATGATCCCGACCACCACGGCCAACGCCACGACCGTCAGGACCCAGGTGTAGCCGGTCGCCATCGAGAAGGCGGCACCGCTGTTGCGCACGAGTCGCAGGGTGACGGTGTCGCCGATGATCGAGATGGGACGCTGCGGTTCGATGACCGCGACGACGACGATCTTGGTGATCAGATCGAGCAGGAGGATCACCGCGGCCACCGCGGGCAGCAACGCGATCATCCTCGCCGAACGTGCGGGGGCCTGCGGATCGGGGCCCGCGCCCACTCCGTCCTGGTCATCACTCACGCCACCATCATCCATGACGGCCGCCGCTAGCCTGATCGGTGTGTCCCCCGTCGCCGCCCGCCGCGCCCGTGTCCGTCCTCCCCGTCACCGCGGACCGGTCCGCCTCGCCGTCTTGTGCACGGCACTCACCGTGGTCGCCGGCTGCGGTTCCGGTTCCGCCGGTGACGACGCCGGACGATCCTCGTCGGCCGCGCCGCTGGCCGGGTGCAGCACCGAGTCCACGGTCAATGCGATGGGGGCGTCGCTGCTCCCGATCCCGCCCGCCGCGGTGACGTTGATCGACGCAGGCGCGCAACCGACCGCGGTGGCGACCGGGTCACCGGACCTGGCGCGCGCGCAGAACGTGCGCCTGGTGACGACGTCCGCGTCGAGCAGCACGAGTGAGGGGCAGCCGCGCAGCGACACCGCGCAGACGGTCGATCTCCCGCTGACCGCGCGGACCCTGTGCACCGACCCCACCGACGTCGAACTCGAACTGGGCGCGGCGTCCTCACCGGATCCGGATCTGTCGACGTCTTTGGCGGCTGTGCGCGAGTCCAAGGCCGGGCTCGCGGTGGCCGGTGGCTCGGTGCCGATCTCACTGCGCATCGTGCCCGCTGCGGCTGCCGACGATGCGGCCCGATCGGCGGTCGAGCAGTCACTGGTCCAGGCGTTGCAGCGCAGCGTCACCCTGCCCCGCGAACCGATCGGTGTCGGTGCGCGCTGGCGTGCGGTGCGGACGATCGACGGTGCCGCCACCGTCACCCAGACCATCACCGCGACACTGCGTGAGCGGACCGGCGACACATTGACCGTCGACGTGCAGGTCGACGAGGAGCCGGTGGACTCGGTCTTCCGCATCCCCGGATCCACCCAGACGCTGACGATCGCATCGTTCTCGATGAGCGGCACCGGGTCGATGACCATCGATCTGTCCCGGGGACTGCCGAGTGCGGGCGAGTTGACGGTGCGCGGCGGTCGTTCGCTGGTCGGCGCCGACCCCGCACGCCCGCTGGTGCAGCAGACCAGCACCGCCATCCGCTGGGAGACCATCCGGTAGACAGCGGCGCGGTCGACGCCTCGGGACCCCGACACGACTCTGCCCCCGACACCATCGGTGTCGGGGGCAGAGCGTCGTATCTGTCGAGCGGGGCGTCTAGATCACGCGGCGCACATGGCGCTCTGGACGTTGTTCGCGGTCAGCAGCGGGCAGACCGTGGTCTTGGCCAGCTTCCACTTGCCCTGGTCGTAGACGATCGCGGCGTCGACGGTCTGCTCGGGGACGTTGGGCAGCTTGACCTTGACCTTCACGGTCGCCTGGCCGCTACCGGTCGCGACGACCGGCGGCACGAGCTGGTAGGTGATGTCGGGGTTGTCGGCCTTCGCCTTGACCAGCTTGTCGAACAGCTGCGGGTCGGCCGACGAGCCCTGCACGAGCTCGGTCTTCTCGGTGTTGGGCACGTTCGGGTCGAGCGCGGTCTCGAGCAGTCCGTTGAGGGTCGAGGCCGTCGGCGGCTTCGAGGGGTCACTGACCCCGCCGGTGCTGCTGGCCGAGGAGCTGGCGACCGCGGACGTGCTGGGGGTCGGGGTGTCGCTCCCGCTGTCGTCACCGCAGGCGGCGATGGACAGGAATGCGGCGACCGCGAGTCCGGCGGTGGCGATCTTCTGCAGCTTCAAGGATTGTCCTCTTCTCGTGTTCTCCCAGGTAACTGGGCCCGACGTCGGTGTCGGGTGTGGTTCTACAAACGGTCTTCGCACCGCAGAGGGAACGCATGGTCGACGCGCCTCACCCCCGCGGTTCGGAGCCCACTATGCCAAACCGACCTGGCCGAACGCGACCGAGCGCTCTGCGAAGACAGTGAGGAAATCATGAGGATTTGACCCCCGCGCGGCCGGACAGCAGTCTTCCTCCCATGCCCGGACCACCGCGGATCGTCGTGTTGAGCACCGGCGGGACCATCGCGTCACAGCGCAGGCCGGGCGGGGCGGTGCCCGTCCTGCACGCCGCGGATCTGCTGACCCGCGACCTCGTCCCGCCCCACCTCGCCGACGCCACGATCACGACCCGCACGGTCTGTGCGGTCGACAGCGCAGCGATGACCGACGCCGAGCACCGTCTGCTGCTGCGGGCGATAGCCGAGGAGCTGGCCGACCCGGACGTCACCGGCGTGGTCGTCACGCACGGCACCGACACCCTCGAGGAGACGGCACTCGTCGTCGACCTGGTCCATGCCGATCCTCGCCCGGTGGTGTTCGCCGGCGCGCAGTACCCGGCGGACTCGCCGCGGTCGGACGGACCGACGAACCTTGCCGCGGCCCTGGCGTGTGCCGCCGACACCACGAACCGGGACCGCGGTGTCCTGGTCGCCTTCGGCGGCCGGGTGCTCCCCGCCCGCGGCGTCGCCAAGACCAGCACCACCGCGACCGACGCCTTCGACTCCGTCGTGACGACCCCGGCACGACCCGTCCTGGCGGCGGTCGACGGGCGACCGACCGCGCGGGTCGACATCGTGACCCTGCACCCCGACTTCGATGCCGCCGTCCTCGGCGCGCTCGTCGACTCCGGTGCACGCGGGCTCGTGCTCGCCGCACTCGGTTCGGGCAACGCCCATCCGACGGTGACCGACGCGGTCGGAGCCGTGACCGCACGAGGGGCCGTGGTCGTCCTGAGTACCCGTGTGCCGTTCGGCGAGGTCGTCCCGACCTACGGCGGCGGGGGCGGCGCGGTCGACCTGGTCGCCGCCGGCGCGATCCTCTCGCCATGGCTGCGCGCCCCGCAGTCTCGGATCGTGTTGTCCGCGTTGCTGACCCGCGAGTACGACCGCACTCGGATCGCCGACTTCCTCGCCGTGGACGGCCCGGTCAGCTGACCGGTGGGTCCACCGACCAGACCAGGCTGTCGAGGGGGTCCGCGGCCTCGAGGTCGGGGGTGTCGGAGCGGAAGGTCCGCGCCGGTCCCGGCCCGGTGACACGCGTCTCGAACCGCACACTGACCACGCCGTGCCCACTCCCCTGCACCCATCCGTGACCGAAGTCCGGATGCCGGACGTCGGTGCCGGTGGCCCAGGTGATCTGGCCGGAGTCGTCCCGGGTCCGACCCGACGCGGTCTGCACCCCCTGGGCCGAGGAATTCGCGGACTGCGGCTCGGGCGTGACCTCGTCCGCCGGATCGGACTCCGAGGTGTCGGTGGTCGCGACCTCGACGGAATCCTCGCCGGGAGTGAAGAGCAGGAACTGCTCGTCGCTGGTGAGTCCCGAGTACCCCACCCCGACAAGGCGGATGGCGCCGATGTCGACCGGGTCGAGCGCGAGTCGGCGTGCCGCCGCGGTCAATGCCGCCACGTCGGTGGTCGCCGTCGCCGTGGTGGCGGACCGGGTGAGGATCGACATGTCCGACCGCTTCAGTTTGAGCACGACGGTACGGGCGCCACGTCCGTCGTCGAGCAAGCGTCGGTGGGCCGACGCCGCAGCCCGGTCGATCGCGAGCAGCAGCTGGTCCATCGAGGTCACGTCGTCGGCGAAGGTCGACTCGGCACTGATCTGTTTGGCCGACGAGCGCTCGGCCACCAGTCGGTCGTCGATGCCGTTGGCGAGCCGGTGCAACGCCGGCCCGATCGTCGACCCCAGCACCGACGACACCTCCATGGTCGACAGGTCGGCCAACTCCCCGATCGTCTCGATCCCCAGGCGGTGCAACCGATCCCCGGCCACCGGTCCGATCCCCCACAGCTTGCGCACCGACAGCGGTCGCAGGAAATCGCGCTCGCCGCCCGGCGCGATCGCGGTCACACCGTCGGGCTTGGCCATGCCGGACGCGATCTTGGCGATCTGTTTGCCGCTGCCCGCCCCGATCGACGCAGACAGTCCCAGGGTCGCGATGCGGGCTCGGATCTCCTCGGCGAACTCGACGACCTCGGCGCGCGTCGCGCCGGCGAGGTGGACCGGTTCGCCGAACGCCTCGTCGAACGAGAGCATCTCGATCACCGGGATGGCCTCTCGGATCATCGAGAAGACCCGGACACTGACTACGCGGTAGATCGATCCGCGCGGCGGGACCACGACCGCGCCCGAACCGACCATCCGACGTGCCTGGTGCATCGGCATCGCCGAATGGGCCCCGAACCTCCGGGCCTCGTAACTCGCCCCGGCCACGACACCCCGCCCGCCGACGCCGCCGACCAACACCGGCCGGCCCCGCAGGGTGGGTCGCGTGAGCTGCTCCACCGACGCGAAGAACGCGTCCATGTCGACGTGCAACACCCATCGGGTGCCCCGTTCGTCGTCGATACCGCTCACAGGTTCGAGCCTATCGATTAGGCAGACTTGTCCGACGGTGGCTGACTGTGTGGAAACGGCCATCACACGACGGTGCTGACTGTGCAGAATCGGCATCACACGACGGTGCTGACTGTGTGGAAACGGTCATCGAGTGTGCTCACCACCTCACGCGACGGACCTACACAACAACGCACACTCGATGATCGGCTTCCGCACCGTCGGCGGCTTTCGACCCACGCGGCGCGGGTTCGCAGACGCTGACGGTGCGGAAGCCACGCGTCGAGTGTGCGTCGTTTGCAACCCATCTCACCCAACGCACTCAGCACACTCGAGCACGCGTTTCCACACAGTCAACACCGTGGCTCTGGACGTGCGCGCGTTTCGAGACAGTCAGTTGCGGTGCAGTTCGAAGACCGGGACCGCGGGGGCGATCGCGGCCAATTCGTCGTTCGATGAGGTGTGGGTGACCTTGGCCGGGAGATAGCTCGCGACCTCCCAGCCCCAACGCTTCAGGTACGGGCGCAGCAACGCGATCTTCTTCTCGTCGGCGACCTCGACGGCGGTGTAAGTGTCGACGCGGCGACCCCGACCGATGTCGCAGACGCCCGCCGCGCGCAGGTTCCGCGACCACTGCGTGTTGCCGCGCGGGGAGATCAGATAGGTCCGGCCGTCGATGACGAGCGGGTTGACCGGCGTGGTCTTCGGCTCACCGGACTTCCTGCCGACGACGGTCAGCGTCCGCGCGCCGGCGAGGCCGATGCCGTGATCGGACAGCCAGCTGACCATGTCGTTGAAGGCGAACTGGATGCGCCCGGTCGGCTCTGCGTAGTGGGTGGTTGTCATGGCGGACTCCTCTGGTCGAATAAACGAGAGCACTGCTCTCGCAAATGAGCATGGCACGCTATCGACCAGAGAGCAAGAGCACTGCTCTCGTTTCTGACATGATGGACGAATGCACAGCGACACGGCGGCAGGCCCGCGCGCCCGGGCGCGCGCGCAACTCGAACTCGACATCATCCGGGTGGGCCGCGAGCATCTCGCGGAGCACGGTGCTGCGGCACTCTCGCTCCGGGCGATCGCCCGCGACCTCGGAATGGTGTCGTCGGCGGTCTATCGCTACGTGCGCAGTCGCGACGAGTTGCTGACCGTACTCGTTGTCGATGCCTACGACGAGTCCGCCGACCGTGTCGCCGCCGCGCTCGACACCGCCGACCCCGACGCCGGGGTCCGCGAACGACTACGCGTCGCCGCGCACGCGTTGCGCACGTGGGCGGTGGCCGAACCGGCCCGGTTCGCCCTCATCTACGGCAGCCCGGTGCCCGGCTATCAGGCGCCGGCCGAACAGACCACCGGACCGGGTACGCGGTTCGTGGCCCTGCTGATGACCGAACTGAGCAGGACCACCGTCCCCGCGACCATCACCACCGTCGTACCGGGCGACATCGCCGGCGAATTCGACCTCGTCCGAACCGAATTCGACCTCCAGGTCGACGACTCGACCGTTCTCGTCGGCACCTGCCTGTGGTCGGTGATCCTGGGATCGATCAGTCTCGAGGTGTTCGGTCAGTACGGTGCGGACACCTTCGCGCAGCCGGAGATCCTCTTCGACCTCCAGCTGCGCACCGTGTTGGAGCGGCTACTGCCCTGACCGGGTGATCGACGCGACGACACCGTCGCCCAGCTCCGTCACGGTCCCCTCGACCGCGTCGGGTGCGACGACATCGAGCGTCGTTGCCAGCACCTCCCCCGCGATGAGATCACGATGGCGCAGTGCCCATTCCGACCGCTGAGCGGGCACACCGAGACGCACGACGATCCGGTCGGAGACGTCGAGTCCCAGAGCCCGGCGGGCCTCCTGCAGCTCACGCACGCGGTCCTTGGCCCATCCCTCGGCCTCGAGATCCTCGGTGACCGCGGTGTCGAGCACCACCAGCCCGCCTCCCGACGGGAGCTCGGCGGTCGAACTCGGCTCGACAGCAACCAGTTTGCGGGTGAACTCACCGTCGGTGAGCTCGATCCCGTCGGCCACGACCTTCTCCGAGACGATGCCGTCGGCGTCGCTGACCGTGGCCAACGACCAGTTCCCCGACTTGATCGCCTTGATGACCCGCTGCACGTCCTTGCCCAGACGCGGGCCCGCCACGCGGGCGTTGACCACGACCTCGACACGACCGAACGCGTCGGCATCGTCGGCCAGGTGCACCGACTTGACGTTCATCTCGTCGGCGATCAGCGCGGTGTAGTCGGCCAGACGCGCAGCCGACGGACCGGCGACGGTCAACCCGGGCAACGGGAGTCGCACCCGCAGGTTGTTCGCCTTTCGCAGGCTCGACGCCGTCGAACACACGCCCTGCACCTCGTCCATCGCGGCGACGAGTTCGGCGTCGGCGGGCAGTTCGTCGGCGCTGGGCCAGTCGGCCAGATGCACCGAGCGACCCCCGGTCAGACCACGCCACATCGCCTCGGTCATCAACGGCAGCAACGGTGCCGCCAGTCGGCACGCGACCTCCAGCACCGTGTACAGCGTGTCGAACGCCTCGGTGTCGGCGTCCTGTCCGGCCCAGAACCGCTGGCGCGAACGACGTACGTACCAGTTCGTCAACGCCTCACAGAACTCCCGGAAGTCGTCACACGCGCCGGCCACGTCGTAGGTCTCCAACGCAGTGGTCATCGATTCGCGCGTCGCGGCGAGCTTGGCCAGGATGTAGCGGTCGAGCACGTGCTCGGAGTCGGTCCGCCACTCCGCGGGACGATCGGCGTAGAGCGCCAGGAAGCTGTAGGCGTTCCACAGCGGCAGCATCGCCTGGCGGACACCCTCGCGGATGCCGCGCTCGGTGACGATGAGGTTGCCGCCCCGCAGGATCGGCGAGGCCATCAGGAACCAACGCATCGCGTCGGAGCCGTCGCGGTCGAACACCTCGTTGACGTCGGGGTAGTTGCGCTTGGACTTCGACATCTTCTGGCCGTCGTCGCCGAGCACGATGCCGTGCGCGGCCACCGTGCGGAACGCGGGCCGGTCGAACAGCGCGGTCGCCAGCACGTGCAGGTTGTAAAACCAGCCCTTGGTCTGGCCGTTGTACTCGACGATGAAGTCACCCGGGTTGTGCGGCTCGATGCCTTTCTCGGCGTTGCCGTCGAACCAGTCGCGGTTCTCGAACGGGTAGTGCACCTGGGCGTAGGGCATCGACCCCGACTCGAACCAGCAGTCGAGCACCTCGGGCACCCGACGCATGGTGGAGCGACCCGTCGGGTCGTCGGGGTTCGGGCGGGTGAGCTCGTCGATGTGGGGACGGTGCAGGTTCGTCGGCCGCACCCCGAAGTCACGCTCGAGGTCGTCGAGCGAGCCGTACACGTCCATACGCGGGTAGGTCTCGTCGTCGGACATCCACACCGGGATCGGCGCGCCCCAGTAGCGGTTCCGGCTGATGTTCCAGTCCTTCGCGCCCTCGAGCCACTTGCCGAACTGACCGTCGCGCAGGTGCGCCGGGGACCAGGTGATCTCCTGGTTCAACTCCAGCATCCGCGGCTTGAAATCGTTGACCGCGACGAACCACGACGGAACGGCCATGTAGATCAACGGCTTTCCCGACCGCCACGAGTGCGGGTAGGAGTGTTCGATGGTCTCGTGGCGCAGGATCTGCCCGGTTGCCTTGAGGTCCTTGATGATCACCGGGTTGGCGTCGAAGACCATGAGGCCCTCGTACGGCGGCACCAGCGACGTGAAGCGACCACCCGGATCGAGCGGCTGCACCACCTCGATGCCGTTGGCGGTGGCGAGCTCCATGTCCTCCTCACCGAAAGCCGGTGCGAGGTGCACGATCCCGGTACCGCTGTCGGTGGTGACGTAGTCGCCGAGCAACGTCCGGTGCGCATTCGGATGACCGGCGAAGAAGTCGAACGGCGGCGTGTAGGCAGCGTCGGCGAGGTCACGTCCGAGGTAAGTGCCGAGCACCTCCGGGTCCTCACCCAGCTCGCGGGCGTAGACGCCCACGCGCGCCGTGGCCAGCAGGTACTGCTCACCGTCGGTGCCACGGACGTGGGAGTACTCGACATCGGGATTGACCGCGATGGCCAGGTTCGACGGCAGGGTCCACGGCGTGGTGGTCCAGATCAGGGCGTTGACGCCGAGGAGATCGTCGGGCACGCCACCGGTCAACGGCATCGACACGGTCACCGCCGGGTCCTGCCGCATCTTGTAGGCGTCGTCGAGCTTGCTCTCCTGATTGCTCAGCGGCGTCTGCTCGTACCAGCTGTACGGCAGCACGCGGTAGCCCTGGTAGACCAGGCCCTTCTCGTGCAGCGTCTTGAACGCCCACATCACCGATTCCATGAAGTCGATGTCGAGGGTTTTGTAGTCGTTGTCGAAATCGACCCACCGGGCCTGACGCGTCACGTAGTCGCGCCACTCGCCGGTGTAGCGCAGCACCGACTCCCGGCAGTAGTCGTTGAACTTCTCGACGCCCATGGTCTCGATCTCGGACTTGTCGGTGATGCCCAACTGGCGCTCGGCCTCGAGCTCGGCGGGCAGGCCGTGGGTGTCCCAGCCGAATCTGCGGTCGACCTTCTTGCCGCGCATGGTCTGGAACCGCGGGACGAGGTCCTTCACGTATCCGGTCAGCAGATGGCCGTAGTGCGGGAGACCGTTGGCGAAGGGAGGGCCGTCGTAGAAGACGAACTCCTCGGCGTCCGACCGGGCCTGCACCGAGGCGACGAACGTATCGTCGGCGGCCCAGTAGTCCAGGACGCGGGTCTCGAGGTCGGGGAACGACGGAACGCTCGCGCCGGTGCCCGCGACGTCCACGATCGGGTAGACGCGCTCACGCGGCGTGCTCGGATTCGTGTCGGGTTCGGTGGTCACTCGCGTCTCCTCGTGCCGGGTCGGTCGCGGCTGCGACTCGTGGGCACGGGGACGACGATTCTCTCGCCGCGGTACCACCCCGCTTGCGCCGGTCGTGCGACCGACGCCTCTCGATGTGCGGCTGTGTCGGGCCGCGACCGTCCGGGTCTAGTACGGCCCGACCGCGAGAGGCGGTCGGTGCCGGTTCTTCCGGATGCTCCCCGGTGATGGCCGGATCGTCGCAGGAATCAGTGTAGGGCAGGCACGCAACGGGCTTTCATCACGGACTGTCCCGGGGTGGGCCTCAGCTGCCGCCGTGCCGTGGTACCCGCGGTTGCTCGTGATCACCGTCGGGTGACTCGTGCCGACCGTGTCGTACCGACGGGCTCGCGGTCGTCGCGGAGGTCTCGTCGTCGCCGGCACCCTCGGGCGCCGAGTGGCGGTGTGTCGACGACACCTCGTATGCGGGCGAGTCGGCGATGTCGGTGTGCCACGCCGAGTCCGGATCGTCGAGGGTCACCGTCGGCTCATCGGCGACGGTGCGCGGGAACTCGGTGGTGATCTCGTTGTCGGAGAGATCAGCCGGGCGGACCGACTCGGCCGTCGCCGGCCGGTCCGGGTCGTCGGATCCGTCGACCTCGGGGTCCGGATCCGACGAATCCGTCGCCCCCGCGTGGCGGGAGCGACGGATGGTCAGAGCGTGTCCGAGACCCAGCAGGTCGGCCAGCAGGAAGATGCCGCCGATGATGCAGATCGCGATGCAGGCCACCGCGAGCCAGAGGGTTCCGGTGACCAGGGCAACCACGAGCAGACCGAACCCGATGAGGGTGGCTGCGAGGGCCATCACGAGCACGACATGGACCCCTGGACGTCTACGAGGCGGCGACCGGCCGGAACCGTGTCAGTTCGAGGGCTTGGCGAATCCACCCGAGTTGGTGAACCCACCGTTGCCGGGATCGGACGAGAACGCGTCCCCGCCGGAGCGGGCGTTGTCCACCGGTGCGGCACTACCCCGCTGCTGCAACTCCTCGAGCTGCGACTCCAGGTAGGTCTTGAGACGGGTCCGGTACTCACGCTCGAACGTCTTGAGCTGTTCGATACGGCCCTCGAGGACCGACCGCTGCTGGTTGATCGTCCCCATGATCTCGGTGTGCTTGCGCTCGGCATCGGCCTGGAGGGCGTCGGCCTTCTCCTGGGCACCACGTGTCGTGGCCTCGGCGCGCGTCTGCGAGTCGGCGAGGATCGCCTCGGAGCGCTGCCGGGCGTCGGCCAGCATGGCCTCGGACTTGCCGCGGGCGTCACCGATCATGGCGTCGGCACGGCTCCGGGCGTCGGCGAGCACACCCTCGGACTCGGTGCGCGCGTTGCCGGTGAGGCGGTCGGCGGTGTCCTGGGCCAGGCTCAGGACCTTCGCCGCGCGGACATGGTGGTCCTCGTTCGTCGACGCCGCGGGGGCCGCGGCGGGCGGGGCCTCGGAGTACGCGGGCGCCGGGGTACTGAAAGCCTGTGTGGCCGAGGCGTTGTCGTCAGACCGCGCGGACGATGCGGGAGCGCTGGACTTGGCCGTGGCCAGGTCACCCTCGAGCTCCTCGACACGCTGCTTCAGGTCGGTGTTCTCCTCGAGAAGACGTGCGAGTTCGGCCTCGACGAAGTCGAGGAACTGATCGACCTCGTCCTCGTTGTAGCCACGCTTACCGATCGGCGGTTTGCTGAACGCGACGTTGTGCACATCAGCTGGTGTGAGCCGCATTGTCGGTCCCCTTAAAAATCGTCGTGCTTGTTGTGTGTCCAGTTCACGGTGCGGGTCGCTCGGAATCACCTGAACGACGCGATCTGAGTCGTCCACGGGATTCACAATGTAACTGGCGTCCTATCCTGTCACATTAGAACCGTTCGTCGCACTTCGTCGAGGCATTGAGCGAAATCCGCTCGGGTCTTCACGCCGACGTGTGCAACCACGCACGAGAGCCGTCGTCACAATATCGGGACGACTCCGCTGTGGCGTCATCACGGGTGGTTTCGGGACTCAGGGCGCAACGAGTGACATGGCGATCAGGACCACGACCATGGTGATCATCAGCGACAGGTCCAGCCGGACCGGACCGAGCGGGATCGGCGGCAACAGCCGACGCAAGGCCTTGATCGGCGGATCCGTGGTGGTGAACACCGCTTCGATGACCACCACCGAGAATCCGGTGGGCCGCCATTCCCTGGCGAATGTCCGCACCAGTTCGATCACGAGGCGGCCCAACAGCAGCAGCCAGTAGATGAACAGGAGGTAGTAGATGACCTCTCGCGCTATCGTCACGCGTCAACTCTGCCTGATTCGGTCACGGTATGAGAAAACCGCTGGTCCAGACGCTGGGACCGTCGATCTCAGCTGTGATTGTAGAAGCCGGTCTCGGCGATCTTGCGACGATCCTCGGCCGAGACGTCGATGTCGGCGGGCGAGAGCAGGAACACCTTCGTGGCCACCTTGTCGAATGCGCCACGGAGCGCGAACGCGAGCCCCGCGGCGAAGTCGACGAGACGCTTCGCGTCCTCGTTGCTCATCTCGACCAGGTCCATGATCACCGGGCTGCCGTCGCGGAAGCGCTCACCGATGGTGCGTGCCTCGCTGTAGTCACGCGGACGCAGAGTGGTGATCTTGGCCAACGGGTTGCCCTCCTCGAACACACGGTCCAGCGACTCGTGGCTGTCCATGGCGAGCGCACCACGGGTGGTGGTCCGACCGGCACCGCGCGGGACGCCGCCGGCGCGGGCCGACATGCCGCCACCACCGAGGGGCTCGAGACGGCTCGGGCGACCCAGACGTTCCATGGGCGCCGAACGCTCGGCCATCACGCGGTCGGCGACCGACGAACGCACCGGGCCGGCGTAGGCGTATTCGGGGACGCGGTCGAATTCGACCTCGTCGCCGTACTCGTCGGCCTCGAATCCGCGGTCGGTCCGGTAGGAGGACCGGCCGTAGTACTCGTCGCGGTAGTCGCGCTCGTAGCTGTCGCGGCGGGGATGACCCGGCTCGTCGAGGTAGTCGTCTTCATAGTCACCGGGCGGGACCATGCCGAAATATGCCTTGAACTTCTGCATAGAGCTCATCGTTGGAGTTCCTCACCCTTGGTGCGCCCTGGGGACGGGTTGTGACTGAAATTCGTGGGAGTGCTGGTGTTGCTGGTTCGTATGTGACTCATGTGATCTAGGGCGACACTATCGGCCGAGAACCCATGATCGCGGTACCGACACGCACGCACGTCGATCCGTGTGCCACGGCTTCTTCGAGGTCACCCGACATGCCCGCGGAGAACTCGGTCGCGTCGGGATGACCGACGAGGAATCGTTCGCGGATCTCGGCTGCCGTCGCCATCCACTGCTCGGCCGTGCCCTCCTGAGGTGCGATGACCATCAGCCCGCGGAGGCACAGGGCCGTCGCGGCCTGCACCTGATCGGCGAGCGCGTCCAGGTGGGCCGGCATCACACCACCGCGGTCGGGCGCACCGTCGAGGTTGATCTGCAGCAGTACATCCAGTGGCACCGATCGCTCGCCGGAGTCGAGCGCCTTCGTCGCGGCGTCATCGAGTGCGTCGGTCAGACGAATGGTGGCGAGGGAGTGCACGCGGTCGGCCCACCGGCCGACGGTCTTGGCCTTCTTCGTCTGGATCTGCCCGATCATGTGGAAGGCCAGTGGGTCGGTCACCTCCGAACGGACCTCGGCGGCCTTCCGACCGGCCTCGGGTTCGCG
Organism: Williamsia maris; assembly: GCF_024171815.1. Classification (GTDB taxonomy): domain Bacteria; phylum Actinomycetota; class Actinomycetes; order Mycobacteriales; family Mycobacteriaceae; genus Williamsia_A; species Williamsia_A maris. The sequence goes on from NZ_JAMTCJ010000003.1 coordinate 143,156, forward strand.
CGATTCACCGAAGGACCGGCACCCGAGGTCGACGAGGGCCAACACGTCGGAGGCCGGGAAGAACTTGGTGACCACGAGCAGCTCGACGTCGTCGGCGTCTCGGTCGGCCGCGACGCACGCGGCCCGCAGTCGGTCCTGGGCCGACTCCAGTGCGGTCGCGAGCGCGCCGACGCGTGTGACGTCCGGGCGCGTCATGCGCGACCGGTGGTGTCCATCCAGATCACCGACGCGAGACGGCCGGTGGGGGCGCCGCGGCGATGACTGAACAGGGTGGGATCGGTGATGGTGCACCGCGGGTCCTGGGCGACCGCGGGGATTCCGGCGGCCAACAGCTGACGCCGGATGCCCGCGCGCAGGTCGAGGCCGGGCGTCCCGCGCTCGGTACGACTGGCGCTGCCGGGTAGGTGCGCCTCGACGTCGGCCTGCATGTCGGCGGGCACCTCGTACTTGTCACCACTGGCGGCCGGTCCGAGGAACCCTCCGATGCGCTCGGGGCGGGCACCGCAGGAGATCATCGCCTCCAGCAGCCGCGGGATGATCCCGATCCGGGCCCCGATGCGTCCGGCGTGGGCGGCGCCGATGACACCTGCGGTGTCGTCACTGAGCAGCACCGGTACGCAGTCGGCCGTCACGACCACCAGGGCGAGATCGCGAACCGTGGTGACCAACGCGTCGGTGGCGGGGACTGGCTCGTCCCTGGGGCCGTCGATGATGACGACGTTGCGGCTGTGGATCTGTTCCATCCACACCATGCGATCGGGACCGACGCCGATCTTCTCGGCCAGACGGATCCGGTTGGCGCGGACGGCGTCCGGGTCGTCGCCGACGTGGTCGCCGAGGTTGAACTCGTCGTACGGGGATCGGGAGGCACCACCCTTGCGCGTGGTGGTGACCCGACGGACCCGCATGCCGGCGCCGTCACCGGGCCGAACCGACACCTCAGCGCTTCATGAACGGCGGGACGTCGACGTCGTCGTCGTCCAGCGTGACCGCATTGCGGCGCGGTGCGGGTGCGTCGGCGAAGGGGTCTCCGGGCGCGGTGCCCCGATCCCCGAACACCGACGAGCCCGAGTTGACCGTGCCCGCCGAGGCCGACTCGACCGTGCTGTTCCCGGTGGCGACGGTGGGCCGCGGCTTCTGGGATCCGGCGTCGAAGCCGGCCGCGATGACGGTGACGCGTACCTCGTCGCCGAGGTTGTCGTCGATCACGGTGCCGAAGATGATGTTGGCGTCCTCGTGCGCGGCCTCCTGGACCAGCGTCGCGGCGTTGTGGATCTCGAAGAGGCCGAGGTCGCTGCCGCCGGCGATCGACATCAGCACGCCCCGGGCGCCGTCCATGGACGCCTCGAGCAGCGGAGAGTTGATGGCCGCCTCTGCGGCCTTCTTCGCGCGGTCGTCCCCGCGTGCCGAGCCGATGCCCATCAGGGCGCTGCCGGCGTCCTTCATGACGCCCTTGACGTCGGCGAAGTCGACGTTGATCAGGCCGGGGGTGGTGATGAGGTCGGTGATGCCCTGCACGCCGTTGAGGAGCACCTCGTCGGCACTGCGGAACGCGTCCATCAGGGAGACCGCGGCGTCGCCGAGCTGCAGCAGACGGTCGTTGGGGATGACGATGAGGGTGTCGCACGATTCGCGCAGCGACGCGATGCCCGCGTCGGCCTGACCGCCACGACGCTTCCCCTCGAAGGAGAAGGGGCGGGTCACGACACCGACGGTGAGCGCACCCATCTTGCGGGCGATGCTGGCCACGACGGGAGCGCCGCCGGTACCGGTACCGCCGCCCTCCCCCGCGGTCACGAACACCATGTCGGCGCCCTTGAGCAGTTCCTCGATCTCGTCCTTGGCGTCATCGGCGGCGCGACGACCCACCTCGGGGTCGGCACCGGCGCCCAGTCCACGGGTCGAGTCGCGACCGACGTCGAGCTTGACGTCGGCATCGCTCATCAGCAGCGCCTGAGCGTCGGTGTTGATGGCGATGAACTCGACGCCCTTGAGTCCCTGCTCGATCATGCGGTTGACAGCGTTCACGCCACCGCCGCCGATTCCGACGACCTTGATGACGGCCAGGTAGTTGTGCGGTGGCGTCATGTGAGACTCGCCTTCTTGTCGATCGGATGCCTCGGGGCTCGGATGGGAGTGCACAGCCGCCGGACAAAACCCTCAACCTAAACCATAGGCTTAGAGTTATGTCAAGTAGATGACTGTTGGGGGAAACGCTAGGCAGGAAACCCGCCGACGTCGCGCAGGCTGGCGGCGTGTCGCGCAGATCGGTCCCCGTCGACCCGTCCTGACGGCGTCCGCCGCCGGAGGGATCAGCGGAAGGTCGGGTACTCCGGCGCGGAGACGTTGTATTCCGTACCGTCCCGCGGCAGCAGGAAGCGCAGTGTCCGCGCCTTGTCCGCTCCCCTGTCGGCGTCGCCCCACACGACGAGCTTGCGATCGCGCAGGGTGAGGCGGACGTCGGACGGCGAGGACGCGGCGACCGAGACGACCTGTCGGGACAGGAAATCCGGGAGGCCGGCGACGACCTCGAGGGCTGAGCGCCGGGCCGCGTTGGAGGCCTCGGAACCCGTGGTCAGACGCGGCAGCGCGGGGGCCTTGGGCTGCTGGGCGAAGTCGACCCCGTCGACGTCGTAGAGGTGAGCGGTCCCCGACCGGTCCTCGAACGCCACGGCGGTCCGTTCGACGACGGTGATGTCGATGGTCGACGGGTAGCCGCGGGCGACGCGCACGGTCTTGATCCGCGGGATCGCGGCGATGCGCTGCGCGGCGGGTCGGGTGTCGACCTGCAGCAGCGGTGTCCCCGTCGCGATCCGGGCGGCCGCGACGATGTCGTCGCGACTGACCACCGACGTCCCCGACACCTCGACCGAACGCACCGACATCAGTGGCGTGAAGTACGCCACCAGCCCGGCCGCGACCAGCAGGATCACGGTGAGAACGGTGCCGATGAGCATCCGGGTGCCGCGCACGGGACGTCGTCCGGCCCGACGTGACAGCGTGCCCGCGGCCGGCCCGTTCTCGTGATCGTCCGGATCGACGTCGCGGTCGTCGACGTCGTCGTACCGGTCGTCGAACTCGGCGTCGGGATCGCGGCGGAGGTCACGGTCGTCGCGACCGCGTTCGGATCGTCCGCGCATTCGAGGCATCGTCTGATTGTCGGGCATGTCAGTCTCCTCGTCGGGCCAGCGCGTCGACGATCTCCGGTCCCTGCATCGTGATGTCGCCGGCGCCCAGGGTCAGGACGACGTCACCGGGTCGGGCCAGACCGGCGACGGTCTCGGCCACCTGCGACAGATCGGCGATGAACACGACCGGGACGCTCACCTGCGCGGCGATCGTCCGGCCGCTGACACCGTCCAGCGGCTCCTCGCGTGCCCCGTAGACGTCGAGGACGACCACCTCGTCGGCGAGGTCGAGGGCGTGCGCGAACTCGGTCGCGAAGGCGGCGGTGCGTGAGTAGAGGTGGGGCTGGAACACCGCGATGACCCGTCCCCCGGTGGTGTCGGCCACCAGCTCGCGGGCCGCGGTCAGCACGACGGTCACCTCGGTCGGATGGTGCGCGTAGTCGTCGTAGACGGCGATGTCGCGGACCCGGCCACGCAGTTCGAACCGGCGGTGCACCCCGGTGAACGTCTCGACGCCGTGGACCACGTCGTCGACCGGCCCACCCGCGGCCACCCCGGCCGCGATGGCACCGAGGGCGTTGAGAGCCATGTGCACACCCGGGATCGCGAGTGCAACATCGCGTTCGACGACGGAGGCGTCCGCCACCTGCGGTCCCAGCGGGGCCCGCAGGGCGATCCGGGCACGGCCACCGACACCGTGGACCTGCCAGTCGAGCAGCACCGCGCAGTTCTCGACCATCGGGACGCGGTCGGCGAGGCGACCGAACCCGTAGCCGAGCACCGACACCCCGCGCTCGATCAACCGCGGCGCGGACCGCTCGGCGAGTGCGACCGCACCCTCGTCGTCGAGGCAGATGACCAGGGTGCCACCGGCGTCGAGGCGGTCGAGGAAGTCGTCAAACACCGCGACGTACGCCTCCACCGTGCCGAAGTGATCGAGGTGGTCGGACTCGACATTGGTCACGACGACCACGTCGGGGCGGTACTGCAGCAGTGAGCCGTCGCTCTCGTCGGCCTCGGCGACGAAGATCTCGCCGCTGCCGTGGTGCGCGTTGGTGCCGGACTCGTTGAGTTCGCCGCCGACGGCAAAGGACGGGTCGAGTCCGCAGTGCTGCAGGGCCACCACCACCATCGACGTCGTGGAGGTCTTGCCGTGGGTGCCCGCGATCAGGACGGTTCGGTAGTCATCCATCAGGGTGGCCAGGACGGCGGGCCGCAGGATCACCGGGATCCCGCGCCGATTCGCCTCCACCAGTTCGGGATTGGTCTTCGGGATCGCGGCGTGGGTGGTGACGACGACGGTCGGGCCACCGGGCAGCAGGTCCAGCGCGGCCGGCGAGTGCCCGATCTGGACCTGGGCGCCGCGAGTCCGCAGTGCGAGTACGCCGCGACTCTCCTTGGCGTCGGACCCGGACACCTGAGCACCCCGACTGAGCAGGATGCGGGCGAGCCCCGACATGCCGGCCCCGCCGATGCCGACCATGTGGACCCGCGAGAGTTCCTCGGGCAGCGCAGGGACCCCCGAGGGTGCGGTCGGGTCGTCGTGCGTCTCGGACACGAGCGTCACCGCTCGTCTCGGAACGCGCGCGCCAACTCCAGGCCGGCGGCCGCGACCGCCGTGGCGGCGTCGGCGTGGCCGACCTGCCGTGCCCCGCGGGACATCTCTGCGAGTCGGGCGGTGTCGGCGAGCAGGTCGGGCACCGTCGAGGCGACCCACTCGGAGGTGAGGTCGGCGTCGTCGAGGAGGATCCCGCCGCCCGCGGTGACCACCGGCAGGGCGTTGAGACGCTGTTCGCCGTTGCCGTGCGGCAACGGGACGTACACCGCGGGCAGTCCGGTCGCGGAGATCTCCGCGACCGTCATCGCCCCGGATCGGCAGACCACGAGATCGGCTGCGGCGTAGGCGAGATCCATGCGTTTGAGGTATCCCACCGAGATGTACGGGGGTGCTCCCGGCGGCGAGACCGGGGTGATCGCGTTCTTGGGTCCGTGCGCGTGCAACACACCGACCCCGGCCGCACCGAGTGCGCCCGCCGCGTTCGCGACCGCCTCGTTGATGGTCCGTGCGCCCTGCGACCCGCCGAACACCAGCAGCGTCGGGGCGTCCTGGTCGAGTCCGAAGTAATGCCGTGCCTGCGCGCGGGTGGCGGCGCGATCGAGTCCGGTCAGCGATCCGCGGACCGGGATTCCGACCACCTCGGCGTCGAGGCCGGAACCGTCGACCGCGGCGAGCACCCGCTGGGCGAATCGTGCGCCGACCTTGTTGGCGATGCCCGCACTGGCGTTGGCCTCGTGGATGACGACCGGCACCCGCGCCCCGCCCTTCATCCGGCCCCGCGCGGCGAGGTAGGCGGGCAGCGCGACGTACCCGCCGAAGCCGATGACCACGTCGGCGCGGACGGCGGCGAGGATCCCGCGCGTCGCACGCACCGACCGCCGCAGACGCAGGGGCACCGAGAACAGATCACGGTTGACCTTGCGCGGCAACGGGACCGGCGGGATGAGTTCGAGGGTGTAGCCGCGCTCCGGCACCAGGGTGCGCTCGAGACCGCGTTCGGTACCCAATGCCGTGATGCGCGCGGTGGGGTCCAGGATGCGCACGGCGTCGGCGACCGCGAGGGCCGGCTCGATGTGCCCGGCCGTGCCCCCACCGGCGACGACCACCGACACCGGGTCGTCGGCGCTGCGTCGGCGGGTCATCGGCGCGCCCTCGACGGCGCACCGCGACGTGGTTCGGCGCGGTGGGTCTCACGACGCGCATCGGTGCGCCAATCGTGTCGCGGGTCGTATTCGCCGGTGGCGAAATCCGGTGGGGTGGTGCGGTATCGGGCCCGTGGTTGCGATGGGCCCGTACGTTCCCGGACCCGTCCGGATCGCTGCTGCGGTTGCCGTACCGGCTCGGGGTGGCCACCGAAGCCGAAGTACGAGGCCGGGTTGCCGCGCGGTGCCCGCGAGGTGTCGGCGACCGGTCGCTTGCGCGGCGCCGACCGCCCGTCCCCGACGTCGCGACGGGCACGCCAGGCCTGGACCCGGGTGGGTGCGTAGGTCTCCGGCTGCGGCAGCCGCAGGAAGCGCCCGATCCGGCCGTCGTCGCCAGCGGCCAACGCGGCGACCGCCTCGGGTTCGTGGCGGGCCGCGTTCGCCAGCAGGCCCAACATCACCAGGACGGTGAACGTCGACGTGCCACCGGCCGACAGCAGCGGGAGCTGGATACCGGTGACCGGCAACAGCCCGATCACGTATCCGATGTTGATGAGCGCCTGTGCGCTGATGAGGATGGTGATGGTCGCGGTCATCAGGCGCAGGAACGGGTCGACGGCGCGCAGCGCGATGCGCAGCCCGACGAAGGCGAGCAACACGAACAGGGCGACGACCAACAGGCCACCGATCAGTCCGAGTTCCTCACCGATGATCGCGAAGATGAAGTCGTTGTGCGCGTTGGGCAGGTAGTTCCACTTGGCCCGGCTCTGGCCGAGACCCACACCCCAGGTGCCGCCGTTCGCGAGCGCAAACTGTGCCTGTCGCGCTTGGTATCCCGCGCCCTGGGGGTCGTTGATGTTGCCGAGGAAGCTCTGCACGCGCTCGGAGCGGTATCCCTCGACCATCGCGAGCAGCACGGCCAGGCTGATACCGGAGATGACGAAGACCGCGAACACCTTGAGACTGAGGCCCGCGAACCAGAGCAGGGTGCCCACGATGATGGCGATCGTGATCGTCGTGCTCAGGTTCGGTTCAAGCATGATCAACGCGCACACCAGGATCGCGACCGGGATGAGCGGGACCAGCAACTCGCGCAGCGACGCACGGTCGCGGATGCGTGAGGACAGCAGGTGCGCTCCCCACACGCACAGGGCGAGCTTCACGAGTTCGGACGGCTGCACCGACAACCCGGCGACGACGAACCAGCGTCGTGCGCCACCGCTGAGCGTGCCGACCCCCGGGATGAGGACCGCAACCAGCATCAGGGTGGTGACGATGATCGCCGGCGCGGCCATCTTGCGCATGTAGCGCACCGGCATCCGCAGGGCGACATAGAACAGGATCGTGCCGAGCACGGCGAAGACCACCTGGGTGGTGAACAGCCCGTAGGCCGAGCCGTTCTTGGAGTAGCCCTCCACCGACGACGCGGAGAGCACCATGATGAGGCCGAAGACGGTGAGCAGCACCGTGAGCGTGATGATCAGATGGAACGACGCGAGGGGTCGACGCAGCACGGCGTCGATGACTCCGCGCGGTCCGTCCCACCAGGATCCGGCGCGGCGGGGGGTCGAGGTACCTGCCCCGGCGGTGGCCTCGGATCCATCTGCGGCGAGGCTCACGACGCCGTCGTCCCGTCGTCGAGGGGCGCGGTCGCACCGACGGCCAGCGCACCGTGGGCGAACGCGTCACCGCGCTCTCCGTATCCGCTGAACATGTCCAGCGACGCCGCGGCGGGGGCGAGCAGGATCGCGTCGGGGCGGTCGATGTCGGCGGCGGCCAGATGCCATGCGATCGCCACGGCCGCGTTCATCACGCGCCCCGCCGTCCCCAGTGCGGGATCGGCTGCGGACGCGGTGATCGCACGCAACGCATCGGTGCTGGTGGACGGGCTGTGCGCACTGTCGGCGACGGCATCGGGCAGAACCGGCGTGGCTATCACCCGGTCATCGTCTCCTGTTAACAGTGTGACTGTTGGGATTGAAGGGGCGTGTCGCGCAATCGCGGCGGCGAGCAGATCACGGTCGGTTCCGAGCAGCACGACCGCCGCGAGCCGATCAGCGGTCTCGACGACGAGGTCGTCGACCGCCGCGCCCTTGAGCAGTCCGCCCGCGATGAGCACGACCCGGCGGTGTGCGCGGATCGACGCGGCGGCAGCGTGCGGGTTGGTCGCCTTGGAGTCGTCGACGAACTCGATGCCCTCGAGTGTGGCCACCACCTCGCCGCGGTGGCGGCCGGGACGGAACCCGGCGAGCCCTCGCTCGACGTCGTCGGCGGTGACGCCCACCGCGCGACACAGCGCTGCCGCTGCGAGGGCGTCGGTCAGGCCGGACGGCCCCACGGGTCGGATCGACGCGGTCGTGCCCACCGGAACGCCGGCGTCGCCTCCGAACGCGCGGTCGACGAGATCGCCCCCGACCACGCCCACCTCGCCGACGGCCGGCTCGCCGAGTCGGACGGCGACCGTCCGCGCACCGGGGGTGGTCGCCGACAAGGCACCGGCCACCGGGTCGTCGGCGCCGACGATGGCGATCTGCCCCCGCAGCGCACCGGACTTCGCCGTGACGTAGGCGCCCATGGAGCCGTGCCAGTCGAGATGGTCCTCGGCGATGTTGAGCACAACGCCGGCGTCCGGGACCACCGACGGGGCCCAGTACAGCTGGAACGACGACAGTTCGACGGCGAGCACGTCGACCCGTGGGTCGAGGGTCAGGGCGTCGAGCACGGGCAGGCCGATGTTGCCGCACGCCGCGACCGACCGCGGCGACGCGGCGACGACCGCCTCGACCATGGACGTCGTCGTGGTCTTGCCGTTCGTCCCGGTGATCACCAGCCAAGTGCGCGGTGCACCGAGCAGTCCGCTGTGATCGACACGCCAGGCGAGTTCGACCTCTCCCCACACGGGCAGCCCGGCCGACCGCGCCGCGGTGACGACAGCGGAATCGGGGCGAAAGCCCGGCGACACGACGACGAGGTCGAACGCGGTGACCGACTCCCGGGTGACGGAGTCGGTGGAGATGACCTCGACACCCGCGTCGGCGAGGACCGGACGGGGGTGGGTACGTCCGTCGCAGACGGTGACGCGGGCGTCGTGCGCGGCGAGGAACAGCGCCGCGGAGACCCCCGCGGTACCGGCCCCGGCGACCAGGACACGCAGGCCGGGCAGGGATGGGAGCTGATCGGACGCCGGGACGGCGGCCACGTCAGCCACCGTTGGAGGCCAGGAACTCGCTGTAGAACAGGGACAGACCCAGCGCGCAGGCGATGGCGGTCAGCAACCAGAACCTGATGATGACCGTGGTCTCGGCCCAGCCCCCGAGTTCGAAGTGGTGGTGGAACGGCGCCATCCGGAACACGCGACGGCCGGTGGTCCGGAAGAACGCGATCTGCAGCACCACCGAGACGATCTCGGCGACGAAGAGCGCGCCGACGACCACCATGAGCAGTTCGGTGCGGGTGGTGATGGACAGCCCGGCGAGCATGCCGCCGAGCGCGAGCGACCCGGTGTCGCCCATGAAGATCTTTGCCGGCGCGGCGTTCCACCACAGGAAGCCGAGACAGGCGCCGCCGCCGGCCACCGCGATGAGCGCGAGGTCGAGCGGGTCGCGGACGTGGTAGCAGCCGGGGCTCACGTCGCCGCCCACCTTGGGTCCGCCCGCGCACGCGTTGCGGTACTGCCAGAACGTGACGAGCACGTACGACCCGAGGACCATGGCCATCGAGCCCGCGGCCAGTCCGTCGAGTCCGTCGGTGAAGTTGACCGCGTTGGACCAGGCCGCGACGACGAGCCAGCAGAAGATGACGAACGCCACCGACCCGAGCGTCACCGCAGGGATGTCGCGGACGTAGGACAGGTTCGGACTCGCCGGGGCGTCGCCGTTGCCGTTGCGGAAGTTCAGGGCGAGGACGCCGAAGAGGAGTGCGGCGATGAGCTGGCCGACCGACTTGGCGGTCTTGTTCAGCCCGAGGTTGCGCCCCTTGCGAATCTTGATGAAGTCGTCGAGGAAGCCGACACCGCCGAGGACGGTGGCCAGCGACAGGACGAGCACACCGGAGGCGCTGGGCCCCTGGCCGCCGTTGAAGGCGCCGACGATGTGCGAGGCCCAGTAGCCGGCCCACAGGGCGACGATGATGGCAACGCCACCCATCGACGGTGTCCCTCGCTTGGTCTGGTGGCTCTGCGGCCCCTCGACCCGGATCTCCTGGCCGAAGCCCTGCCGGGAGAAGAACTTGATCAGAACCGGCGTGAGGAGGATGGACACCGCCAACGCGACGGCGCCCGCTATCAAGATCTGCGTCACCTGCTCAGTCCCATCCGTCGCCCTGCCTCACGCGTGTCCCCCGCCGCCGACCGGTGTTCTCACCGATCGGGCGCCGCCGTCAGGGTCGCAGTCCATCGGTCGCTATCCAACAGGGCATTCGTCACTGCCGACAAATCGCCTGCCCGACCCGCTGCGACGAGCACGACGTCGCCGTCGCCGATCTGGGCGTTCAGGATCTCGAGGGCTGCAGTGGCGTCGGCGACGAGCAGCGCCTCCTCACCCCATGACCCCTCCATCACCGCCCCCTGGTGCAGGGCGCGCACCGACCTCGACTCCCCCACGCTGATGACGGTGTCGACGGCGAGGCGGACGGCGAGACGGCCGACGCGATCGTGGGCGAGCGCCCGGTCGTTCTCGTCGGCGAGTTCAGGTGCGTCGAGTTCGGCGATCACCGCCCAGCTGCGTCCGACACCCCGATCGCGGGTCATCCCGACGAGGTCGCGGATCAGACCCCGGACGGTGTCGTGGTCGATGTCGGTCCCGACCCGACCGCCGGTGTCGAGAACCCAGATCCCGCTGTCGCTCATCGTGCCTCGTTCCCGTGCGTCGCCAGTGCCCCGGCGAGTACCGCACGATCGTCGAACGGCGTCTTGACCCCGCGGATCTCCTGCCCGGTCTCGTGTCCCTTGCCCGCGATCAACACGACGTCGCCGGTACGCGCCCAGGCGACGGCGTGGGCGATGGCCGCGGCGCGGTCGCCGATCTCGACGATCGGTTCCGATCCGGCCGGACGGTCGGCGTCGGCGATGTCGGTCGCGCCCGCGACCACCGCCGCCCGGATCGCCGCGGGGTCCTCGTCGCGGGGGTTGTCGTCGGTGATGACGACCAGCTCGGCGCCGCGTGCGGCGGCGGCGCCCATCACCGGTCGCTTGCCGGTGTCGCGGTTGCCGCCGGCACCGACGACCACCGCGACGCGGCCGGAGGTCTGGGCCCGCAGGGTCGAGATGACGGCGTCGAGAGCGGCCGGCTTGTGGGCGTAGTCGACGACCGCGAGGAAATCCTGACCGGCGTCGACGAGTTCGACACGTCCGGGGACGCGGACGTCGCCGATCCCGGAGACGGCGTCGGCGATGGACACGCCCGCGGTGTGGGCGACCGCGACGGCGATCAGGGCGTTGGCGACGTTGTACCGACCGGGCAGCGGCACGACCATCGTGTGGGTCTCGCCCACCGGATCACGGACCGACACGACCTGCGAACCGTCGTCGCGCGAGTCCGACGGCCCGGCGAACCACTGTGCCGCACCGGTGCGGGTGGAGACGGTGACGACGCCGGGGCCGACGATCTCGGCCATCCGCTGCCCCCACTCGTCGTCGACGCAGACGACCGACCGGTTGGCGTGTTCGGACGAGGTGGAGCGGAACAGCAACGACTTCGCGTCGAAGTAGTCCGCCATCGTCGGGTGGAAATCGAGGTGATCCTGCGACAGGTTCGTGAACGCGCCGATGGCGAAATGGCTCCCGCGCACCCGGCCCAGTGCCAGCGCGTGACTCGACACCTCCATCACCACGGTGTCGACGCCCTTCTCGAGCATCGCGGCGAACAGGCCCTGCAGCGCGGGCGCCTCGGGCGTGGTGAGCGAACTGTTCTGTCGCACACCGGCGATCCGGGTCTCCACGGTGCCGATCAGCCCGACCGTGTGGCCGGCGGCCATCAGCGCGGCCTCGGTGAGGTAGGCCGACGTCGTCTTGCCCGAGGTGCCGGTGATGCCGATCAGACGCAGGCGCAGTGACGGATTGGCGTAGACCCGGGCGCTGACCGCTCCCAGCACACTGCGCGGGTCGGGGTGCACCAGCAGGGCCAGGTCGGATCCGGCGGGGACGGTGGGCTCGATGATCGCGGCGCCGGCCGGGTCGGTGAGGACCGCCACCGCGCCGGCCGCGATCGCGTCGGCGGCGAAGTGTGCGCCGTGCACGCGTGCGCCGGGCAGGGCCGCGAACAGATCCCCGCCGATGACGTCCTGCGCACGCAGGGTGACGCCGGTGACCCCGAGTTCCCCGGTGGCGGCACCGATGAGATCGAGTCGGGCGTGACACGACGTCGCCAGTACCTGCACCGGGTGCGGCTCGACAGTCGTCGGCCGGGTCGGATCGGGGGTGTGTCGTCTGGCGGCGGCCATGGTCCGTGCACCCTCCTCCATCGACTGCGAATGATCCGTCTCGAACGGCTCGGCGGCAGCCGCGAGCCCAACGGTCAACATACTGCGCCCACCGACGGCGTCGTCCACCGCCGCGGGCCGCGACATCTCGACGGCCCGGACGGCTAGGTGCCCTGCAGGACCAGCTTGGGAGTCGGGGCCGACGACAGCGGGATCCGCTCGCGCTGCAGCATCCACGACGCGATGGTCTCGAAGAGCGGCGCGGCCGACTGACCGCCGGTGCCGTCGCTGCTGCGCGACGGGTTGTCGAGCATGATCCCGACGACGAACTTCGGGTGGTCGGCGGGGGTGATCCCGGCGAAGGTGATGTTGTAGCTCGAGTTCGAGTAGCAGCCGCAATTCGGGTTGACCTGCTGTGCGGTGCCGGTCTTGGCGCTGACCTGGTAGCCGGGGATCGCGCCCTTGGAGCCGGTGCCCTGCTGTTCGCCGGTGGGATCGGACTGGACGATGGCGCGGAACATGTCGCGCACCGTCGTCGCGGTCTGCGGGCTGACGACACGGACGCCTGCGGGCGCGTCCGGTGCGTCGCTCCCGGACACCGACTTCAGGATCCGGGGCGGCACACGCAGACCGTCGTTGGCGATGGCCTGGTACATGCTCGTCATCTGCAGCAGCGTCATCGAGAGACCCTGTCCGATGGGCAGGTTGGCGAAGGTGCCGCCGGACCACTGGCTGCGGGCCGGGACGTCGCCCGCACTCTCGGCGGGCAGGCCGACGCCGGTGCGCTGCCCGAGTCCGAAGCGCTGCAGCATGTTCGCGTACCGGTCCTCGCCGATCTGCTTGGCCAGCATCAGGGTCCCGACGTTCGACGACTTACCGAAGATCCCGGTGGTCGTGTACGGCGCGACCCCGTGCGACCAGGCGTCGTTGACCGTGACGCCGGCCAGCGAGATGTTGCCGGGGACCTGGTGCACCTGGTTCGGGGTGGTGACGCCGTACTCGATGGCCGCGGACGCCGCGACCAACTTGTTGACCGACCCGGGTTCGAAGGGTGAGGTGACCGGCAGGTCGCCCAGCTGCGCATTGCCCTGCTCGGCGATGGGTTTGGCCGGGTTGAAGGTGTTGTCGTTGGCCAGGGCCAGCACCTCACCGGTCTTGGCGTCGAGCACCACCGCGGAGGCGTTCTTCGCCCCGGAGCGGTCCTTGGCCATCTGGACCTGCTGCTGCACGAACCACTGGATGTCGGAGTCGATGGTCAGCGCGACGGTCTTGCCGTTCTGCGCCGGGTGCACGTTGCGGGTGCTGCCGGGGATCACCGCGCCGTCGGAACCACGGTCGTAGGTCTGCGAACCGTCCGCGCCGGCCAGGCTGGAGTCCATCGACGACTCGAGGCCGATGAGCCCGTTGCCGTCGAAGTCGACGTCGCCGACGATGTTCGCGGCGAGCGGGCCGCCCGGGTAGAGACGGATGTCCTGACGTTCGGCGCCGACCTCGGGGAACTCGTCGGTGATCTTGCCCGCTGCCTCGGGGCTGACCGATCGCGCCAGATAGACGAAGGTCTCGTTGCTGGTGAGCTGTTGGAGCACCGAATCCGCCGAGACCGCACCACCGAGGGCATCCTGGACGCCCTGGGCGATCTGCTTGAGTCGGGTCGAGGCATCGGGCGACGACGCGTTCTTCGCGTGCGCCTCGTCCATCGCCTTGCGTTCCTTGATCGGCTGGAACGTCAGCGCCTTCGCCTCGTCGGTGTAGGCGATGGGGTTGCCGTTGCGGTCCTCGATCGCGCCGCGTTTGGCGGGGAGCACCTCGGTCACGGTGCGCTGATCGGCCGCCTCGGCCGACAGTCCGGAGGACTCGACGGTCTGGACCATGAGCAGCTTGCCCGCGACCAACGCGACGGCGACTCCGAGGACCACGACACCGAGACGGGTGCGTGTGATGAACTGCGCCACACCGTCACCGCGGGCGGTCACGGTCGCATCCGACCGGATCGGGCCGGAATGAGCGCGACGTGGGTGGCCCGTCGAGTCCGCACGGTTACGGGCACCGGAGCGCGTCGAATTGCGTGCGCTCGACGGTGGCCGGCGGCGGTTTCCCGCGCTCACCGTGCGCGTCCCGAGAACAGTCCGGTGGTCGACCGGTTGGTGTCGGTGCTCGTCGTCATGACCTCAATTGTCCACTCTGTAAACGATTTCGACGCACACCCGACTCGGCGTGGCGCGGCCGGGAGATCATCGCGCCTGCTCTGACGGCGCGGTTTGCGTGCCGGGGGTCTGCGGTGCCACGGCCGTGGATCCGGACGTCGCGGCCGGGGCCTGCGCCTGGGGCAACACGTTCGCGGCGATCGGTCCGGACGGTTGGGCACCGTCGCCGCTGAGATCGGCGCCCGGGGCGGTCTGCGTCGAGGTGTTCTGTGTCGGGTTGTCACCGGTTGCCGAACCCGGTTGCGGGACAATGGTGTTGCGGGTCGACCCCCCGGTCAACGACGGTGCGGGTGAACCGGTCGCGGCGGTGATCTCCCCCACCACACGACTCCTGCCGTCGGCTCCGACGACCAGGCGGGCGACGTCCTTCGCCGGGATCATGCCCTGTTTCGTTGCCTTCTCGGCGATCTCGGGTGCGGAGTTGCCCGCTTCGAACTCTTTCTTGAGCGCGTCGCGACGGTCCGAGAGATCCTGGTTGTTCTGCTTGGCAACAGACAGCTCGTAGGAGTCCTGCGCCGCCGTGGTCGACAACCACAGGGTCAATCCCAGTCCGACCGAGAGGATCCCGATCACCAGGACGACGAACGGCACCCGTCGCACCAGGTCGCCGGGTGAGCGGGTGACGCGGCGCAGGAAGTTCTCGTCGGTCCGACGACGCCCGGCGATGGTCGCGGTCGAACGCTGCGTCGCGCGCTTGCGCCTGCGGTCGATCGCACGCTGCGCCGCGGGTGACCGGTTCTCGCGCGGACGGTCGGCGACACCGGTTCGGTCGGCGCGCCGACGACCGTTCGTCGCCGCCGCCTCGTCGAGGTCGTCGACCGGCCCCTCGTCACCGATCGTGACACTGCCGTCGGTGACGGTCATCGCTTCTCCCTGCTGATCTCGATGCGTTCGACGGCGCGCAGACGTACCGGCGCCGACCGCGGATTGGACTCGATCTCTTCGTCGTCGGCCTGCTCGGCGCCGCGCGTCACCGCCGCGAACTCGGGTGCGGTGCCCGGCAGGTCGAACGGGAGACCGGGGGGCGAGCTGGATGAGATGCGTTCGGTGAACTCGCGTTTGACGATGCGGTCCTCGAGCGACTGGTAACTCATCACCACGAGCCGTCCACCGACCGCGAGAGCGTCCAGCGCGGCCGGCACCGCGCGCCGCAGCGAGTCCATCTCACCGTTGACCTCGATGCGCAACGCCTGGAACGTGCGCTTGGCCGGGTGTCCCCCGGTCCGTCGGGTCGCCGCGGGGATGGCGCGATAGAGCAGCTCGACCAGGCGTGCGCTGGTATCGAACGGGCGAACCTCGCGCTCGCGCAACACCGTAGACGCGATCTTACCCGCGAACCGTTCCTCGCCGTACTCCGAGAGGACCCTGGCCAGTTCGCCGTGGCCGTAGGTGTTGAGGATGTCGGCGGCGGTCAGAGGGTCGTCGGCGTTCATGCGCATGTCGAGTGGGGCGTCGACCGAGTACGCGAACCCACGCTCGGCCTGGTCGAGTTGCATCGACGACACCCCGAGGTCGAGGAGCCCGGCCTGGTAGGTGTCGTGGCCGGTCTCCGCCAACACCTCCCCGATCTCGTCGTAGCGGTTGCGCGCATACGTGATCCGGTCGGAGAAATCGGACAGTCGCTGCGTCGCCGAGGCGATGGCGTTGTGGTCGCGGTCGATGGCGACGACGTGCACGCCGGGGAAAGTGGTGAGGACGAGTTCGCTGTGTCCGCCCGCGCCGAGGGTGCCGTCGACGAACACCGCGCCGGCGCCGTCGGGAGAATCCGCGGTGAGCGCCGGGGTGATCAGGTCGAGCATGCGTGCGGCCATCACGGGCACGTGACCGTGCTCGCCCGATCGTCTGGCCACGGAACGCCTCTCCGCCTGCGACGGGATGTTCCGTCGGTGGTGCTGTGGTGCGGGACCCGGTCGCCGGCAGCACGAGGTGTGCCCGTGCTGTCGGCGGGGCCGGTGGGTTCGTGCGGTGAGTCCGGGTCCCTGCCCGGCGACGTACCTGGCGCGGGGGAAGTGCGCCAGGGTCGTCATGATGCACCTGGCACTGGGGAAGTGCGCCAGGGTCATCTCGGGCAGAGGCCTCGACTCGCCGTCCGACATCGTGCTAACCAGCTGGGGTTCGGGGTACTGCGTCCGTCACAGGATTGCTCCGAGTGCGGGGTTGTCCGCACGAGAGAAGCTCTCCTCGTGCTGGTTGTCGTACTGCTCCCAGGCGTCGGCGTCCCAGATCTCCACGTGATCGATGTTGCCGATCACGACGCAGTTCTTGGTCAGCCCGGCGTACTCCCGGTGCTTGCCCGACAACGTGATCCGCCCCTGAGCGTCCGGGGTCATCTCCTCGGTGCTCGACGCCAAGCCACGCTGGAACATGCGCGCCTTCTCGTCGACCTTGGATGCAGCGGCGGCACGTTGCGCGAGGCCCGTGAAGTCGACGGGGAGGTAGATCGCGAGGCAGCGGTCCTGACCACGAGTCACCATCATCCCTTCCGCCAACTGATCTCGGATCTTCGCGGGAAGCGTGAGCCGTCCCTTGTCATCCAACTTGTGCGTGTAGGTGCCGAGAAACATGTCGACACCTCCTGCCGGGCAGAGGAGCGAGTCCGGCACTCCCTTCCTCCGAGCACCACAGTACCCCACTTCCCCCCACTTTCCACCCCCATATCGACGCCCGCGGATCGACGTCTGGCATCGGGGCAGTTCAAGGCCCATAAATGGCGTGGGAGGGATTCGTGTACATCACGCGTTCGGCCTACCCCTCACCTGGGGTTTTGCGACGCGAAAGCATCCCGACGGCCACGATTCGGGCCGACGGGGTGCGTGGTGGTGCGAAGTGGGGAATCAGGGGGTGGACACAGACGACAGCAGCCGCGCATCGATGTCGATGCGCGGCTGCTGTCGTGGCGTGTGTGGAGTGGTGTTACTCCTGCTCGAAGCGACGGTTGAAACGTTCTTCCATGCGCTCACTGAACTTGCGTGAGGGTCCGCCGCGAGCGCGACGCCCACCCGAGGACTGAGACGTCGGTCCCGTTGCCTCCGGCGCCGACGACGATCCGACGCCCCAGAGAGCGAACAGACCGGCCGCGAACATCACCAGGAAGCCCACGAGACTCAGGATCGGGAACCCGCCGACGGTGAAGTCGACGACCAGACCTCCGATGAGGAGGACCAGACCGATGACGAAGACAACTGCAGCCTGTAGACGACGGCGAGCCGTCGATCCGCCCATGCGACGACGACGAACGTTCGACGCGAACTTGGGATCTTCGGCGTACAGCGCGTTCTCGATCTGTTCGAGCATTCGCTGCTCGTGCTCCGAGAGTGGCACCGCCCCTCCTTCAGCACTAGGTCCGTGGCCGGACGACTCGAGCGGTTGTCCGGAACCGTGTTGTCCGGGCAGCCCTGGCCCGCGTTACGGGCCGTTGACACGATGATACGAGGTGATCGACAACTCGACCACTATTACCCGCCCCGAGTTCCAATCGACCTCGACGAGGCGGCCGATCCGGACCCTCCCGTGGGCCGTTCGGCACTCATGCCGACCGCGCCGGGTTGTGGGCGGGAGAGGTCGGGCCGGGGCGGCCCTGTTCGTATGCGAGCACCTGCGCCTCGACGTCGTCGAGGAAATCCTGGAGGCGCGCACGCGTCTCGCGAACCCGCAGCGCATCGACGTCGCGGACGATGCCGACCTCGATGTCGGCGCGCAGGCGCGAGAGTCCGGCGAAGTAGGTGGCCCAGGTGGTCATGGACGGGATCGCCCGCGGCAGCCGTGCCCAGGCGTTCGACGTCCCGCGACGGGGGCCGAGCGAGGACTCGCCGATGGCCAGTGCCGCGCCGGCCGCACGCAGCGCCGAGACGTAGAGCTCACGGAGCTGGTCGGCGGGGCCTGCCGCGTCGGCGGCCAGGTCCGCGAGTGAGTCGGCCTTCTCGAGGAGGTCACGTGCGCGGGTCACCACACGTGGATCCGGTGTCGTCCGCTGTGGTGCGGCCATGTCGATCACCCCTTCGATGTGCATTCACTCTGTTCCAACACGTCCGCGTCCGGTGTGCATCCGATCCGCGACGTCAGATCGATCACGTCCGTGTCGAACCGATGTCTGCAGGTCTACTCGGCACCACCGACACAACCGGTGTACGACGATGATGTGGTCGTCGACCGACCCGGCGGCAAACGCTTCCCTCGTTCACCGCCGAGCCGACCGTCGGTCGTCGGGTAACGATTGACTCGTCGCGGAGGTTGAGTATTCGAACACCCGTTCGACATATTCAATATAGCCATCCCCCGCACAGGTCTCAAGAGGAGGCGATGAACTCGTGTCCATCCGCTTGGTCGACCTCACAGCCGACGACGTCCACCGATGGTTGGGGCCGGCGCTCGACGTGTACGTCGCGGCGATGAACTACCCCCGCGGCACCCAGACGTATCGCACCCCGCTGTGGCGGGACCACATGAACCGTCCGGGGTGGCAGGCCGTGGGTGCTGTGCAGTCGACCGTGTCGACACCGGTGAGCCCGGCGGGTACGAGCGCCGGTGATCCCCCGACGCTCGCGGGGTCGACCACCGAGACGCTGATCGGCATCGCCTACGGCTACCGGGGCGCCGAGGATCAGTGGTGGAACCAGCAGCTGCGTGCGGGACTCCGCCTCGGCGGGTACACACGAACACAGATCGACGACATCACGCGCAACTATTTCGAGCTCACGGAATTGCACGTGCACCCGTCGATGCAGGGCACCGGGACCGGTCAGCGGATGCTGACCCGGCTTCTGGCCGACCGCCCGGAGGACAGCGTGCTGCTGTCCACCCCGGAGGTGCCCGGCGACGACAACCGCGCCTGGCGTCTGTACCGACGACTCGGCTTCGGGGACATGCTGCGCCATTTCGGTTTCACCGGCGACCCGCGCCCGTTCGCGGTACTCGGCCGTCGCCTGCCCATGAACTGACGGCCCCGCACCTTCAGGGCCACCGACTTCACGGCCGTCCACCGACGGCCGCGGACAGGAGCAATGGACCGATGCGCGACACGATCGTCATCGGCGCGGGACACAACGGTCTCGTAGCCGCCGGTTACCTCGTCCGGGCAGGACGCGACGTCCTGGTGCTGGAACGGGATTCGATCCCCGGTGGGGCGGTGTCCACCGTCGAGCGTTTTCCCGGCTACCGCGTCGACCGGGGCTCCTCGGCCCACATCATGATCCGGCACACGCCGATCATCGAGGACCTCGATCTGCACGCCCACGGACTCCGCTACATCGACTGCGACCCGTGGGCGTTCGCGCCCGCGGCCGACGGCCGTGAGGCGATCGTGTTCCACAGCAGCCTCGATGCCACCTGCGCGTCGATCGAGGCCTCCTGTGGCGCGGCCGACGCCGACGCGTACCGCCGGTTCGTCGGCGTCTGGGGCCCGCGGTCGGCGTCGGTGATGCAGATGTTCGGCTCGCACCCCACCGCCGGCTCGTTCGCCCGCGCCTTCTGGGGCATGCCGACACGCGACGGGGTGTCGGGACGACAGGCCGGGATGACCCTCTCCCAGGAGTTCCTCCGATCCGGGGACGCGTTGCTGGACAGCTGGTTCGACTCCGAACGACTCAAGGCGGCGCTGGCCTGGTTCGGCGCCCAGTCCGGCCCGCCGATGAGCGAACCGGGCACGGCACCGATGGTGGGCATCGCCGCGCTGATGCACACCCTCGGGCCGGGGCGTGCGATCGGCGGCAGCGGCGCGCTCACCGACGCCCTGGTCCGCCGACTGCACAGCGGAGGTGGCGAACTCGCCCTCGAGCAGCCGGTCACGGCGATGACGTGGTCGGGCGACCACTGGCAGGTCACCACCGGCGACGGCACCGTGCACCGGGCGCGATCGGTCGTCGCCGCGTGTCACATCGTGACCACGCTGGACGCGCTCGCAGCAGGCGGTTACGACACCGACACCGTCGGCCGCTGGCGGTCGCGCATCGAGATCGGTCCGGGTATCGGCAGCGCGATCCGCGTGGCGACGACGGCGCTGCCGGCGTACACCGGACTGCCGCAGGGGCTGCCCGCGCACGGCGTGCACTCCGGCCTCGGACTGCTCGTGTCCGACCGGGCCCACCTCGCGGCCGCGTACGGCGACGCGCGGGCCGGCGAGGCACCGCGTCGGCCGGCGCTGGTCGCGATGAGTTACTCCGCGATCGACCCCACCCTGGCCCCCGCCGACCGTCATCTGGTCACGCTGTGGGCCCAGTGGTATCCCCGACATCTCTCCGGCGGGCGCAGCTGGGCGGAGATCGCCGACCGGGCCACCGACGACATCGTCGCCGAGATGGACCGTCACGCACCGGGTTTCGCGCAGCAGATCGAGCACGTGTACACCCAGACACCCGACCGGATCGAGGACGAGCTCGGCCTGATCGGCGGCAACGTGATGCACGTCGAGATGTCGTTGGACCAGATGTTCATGTGGCGACCCCACCCTGATCTCGGCGGCCACCGCGTCCCCGGTGTCCCCCACCTGTTCCTCGCAGGTGCGTCGACCCACCCGGGCGGCGGGGTGAGCGGTATCAGCGGCGCCCTGGCGGCCGACCTCGTCATCCGCGACGCCGAGGGGGTCGCCGACGGGGTACGCCGGACCGTCGCGGCGGTGACCGCACCACTACGTCGTCGGATGCCGGGCCCCCGGTGACCGGCGACACCGCCACCGCCCCACCCCGCACCGTGCGGTCCCCGTCGATCCACACCCTTGCCGTCGCCGGTCTCGCGGTGACGATCGGTGCGCAGATCGTCTACCCCCTGGTGCACGGCTCGACCCGGGACGCGACGACGATGGTCGTGCTGTGCGCCGGCGTGGTCGCCATGGCCGCGGACGCCATCGGCCGACGCGGTGCGCTGCGTGGGGGCCTGGTCATCGTCACGATCGCCGTGCTCGCGTTCACCTTCGAGGTCCTCGGCACCAGGACCGGGATCCCGTTCGGCGACTACACCTACACCCAGGGCCGGATCGGCCCGTCCGTCGCCACGGTGCCGATCCTGATCTCGGCCGCCTGGTTCGTGGGCGCCTACAGCGTGTGGCGGGTCGCGGTGTTCGTGCTGCCGCGCCGGCCCGTGCTGCGGGTGCTCGCCGCGACCGTGGCACTGGTGGGGTGGGATCTCTACCTCGATCCGCAGATGGTCGCCGCGGGTCTGTGGCGGTGGGGGGTCGATGACGCGGGGTTACCGGGCATCGACCAGATCCCCCTCACCAACTACGCCGGATGGGCGTTGTTGGGGCTCGTGGTCTTCGGCGTGCTGTCGCTGCTCGACGCCCCTGCCCGCACCGACGTCCTCCGACCGGACGACACGACGGCGCGGGTGCCCGTGGTCCCGCTGGCGTGGTTCGCCTGGACGTGGCTCGGATCCGCGGTCGCCCAGGTCTTCTTCCTCGAGGACGGCGCCCTGCGGTCGGGGATTCCCTATGCCCTCGTCGCGATGGCCGTGCTCGGCGTGCCCGCACTCGCCACGGCCACCGGATGTCGGCGTTGACGACACCGACCTGGCACGATGTGCGTGTGCTGGGAATGAGATCGGCGTCGCAGAAGCGCTCACCATCGAGAAACCGTGGGCTCCGGGTCGTGCTCGCGACGCTGATCGCGGCACTGTGCACGCTGGCGCTGAGCTCCTGCATGGACCGCTCCCCCTACGTCGGTGACCGTCTGTGGGGCGATCTCGTCGTCGCGGAGAAGTCGACCGGACAGGGACAGTCGAGCAAGGGCCCGCAGATCGAGGTCCCACAGTCCATGGCCGGCAGTGTCGTCGCCGAGGAGTACGACGAGAACGGCATGGTCGGCACCCGTGTCACCTACACCGCGCTTCCGGTCGGCCAGTTCAACCAGCTCGGCGACCTGCTGCTCGAGGCCTACCCGAACTCCGCGGTGAGCCTGCAGCTCACCACGAAACGCAGTGGCGACGTGGTCCGGTTCCGCGGCAACGCCGACCTCGCGAGCCTCACCCCCGGGCAGGACCTGCTGGAGCTGACCGTGCAGTTCGCCGGCGGCATCAGCGCGACCAACGGAACCCAGTCGTCCGACGACACCGTGACCTGGAAGCCGGAGGCGGGCAAGGTCAGTGACCTGACGGCCGAGGCGACCTACGCCGATCCGGGAACCGCGGCGTTCGGTGACTGGACCTGGGTGCTGGCCGGGCTGACGCTCGCCGTCGTCCTGGTCGTCGGCGGCATCGCCTACCTCGCGCGGGACACCTCACCCCGCCCCGGGGCACCGGCCCGGCGAAGCTGACGCCGATGGGGGTGGGGACCGTCCTCACCCGGTTCTCGCTCGGGCTGAGCGTCCTCAACGCGGCCATGGCCCTCGCCAACGCCCGACGCTTCCGCGGGTTGCCCGCCGCCGCCTCCCCGACGTCCGGACCGGTCGTGGTGTGCGTTCCCGCGCGCGACGAGGGCCCCCGGATCGGCGATCTGATCGCCGACCTGCGCGCACAGCGCGGTGTGCCCGGCCTCCGGGTGTTCGTCTACGACGACTGTTCGCGCGATGACACCGTCGAGCGCGCACGCACGGCCATCGCCGGAGACGACCGCATCACGCTCGTCTCCGGCACCGCGACACCGCCACCGCCGGGGTGGACGGGCAAGGCGTGGGCCCTGCACCGGCTCACCGAGACCCTTCCACCCACCGAGACCCACCTGTGCTTCGTCGACGCCGACGTCCGGCTCGGTCCCGACGCGCTCGCCCGGGCCGTCCGCGAGTTCGCCATGCTGGACGAGGTGGGCACGCGACGGTCACCGGGCCTGCTCTCGGTGTGGCCGCAACAGCTCTCCGGGTCGCCGGCGGAGACCCTGATCCAGCCACTGCTGTCGTGGTCGTGGTTCGCGTTGCTGCCGTTGGTGGTCACCGAGCGGCACCTGCGACCGTCCACCGCGATCGCCAACGGACAGTTCCTGTTGACCACGCGCTCTCGTCACTCCCGGATCGGCGGCCATCGCGCTGTGGCGGGCAGTCTCACCGATGACCTCGACCTCGCGCGCGCCTACCGGCAGGCCGGGTTCACCACGCAGGTCCGCGGGGGCCACGACGACATCCGGTGTCGAATGTACGGCGGGGCAGGCGAATTGCGATCCGGGTACCGACGATGGTTGGCCACCGAGGTCGGCGGCACCGGAGGGGCCGTCGTCGTCGCCGGCCTGGCCCTGGCGGGATACGTGTGGCCGGTCGCGGCGCTGGCCACCGCGTCGCGACGATCGGCCGCGGCGGCGCTGGCGCTGGCCGCGGGTTCCCGCCTGGCCGCGCGAGCACACGAGGCCGGACGGATCACGCCGACCGATGTGGTGTCCTCGGTGGGTCACCCGGCGGCGATGGCCGTCACAGCCGCACTGCTCGTCGACTCCGCTCGACTGACCCGGTCGGGATCCCTGCGGTGGAAGGGGCGGCCGGTCGGCCGATCAGGGAACGAGGACGTCCATCCCGAGGCGCTGTAGGACCTCGGTGGTGGCCTTGGCGAAGTTCAGGCTGCAGAAGTGCAGACCGGGGACACCCTCGGCGATGAGGCGTTCCGACATCTCGGTGGCGAGGTCGATACCGACCGCGCGCACGGCCTCGCGATTACGGTCCTCGTCGTCGCCCGCAGCCCGTGACAGGCGTTCGTCGACGTCGGCGGGCAGGGTGGAGTTCGAGAGCTCCAGCATCCGTCGCACCGACGCCAGCGAGGTGATCGGCATGATCCCCGGGATGATCGGCTTGGCGCCCTGCTCGGGGTCGGCGGCGACCACCCGGTCGCGCAGACGCAGGTAGTCGTCGACGTCGAAGAACATCTGGGTGATGGAGTACTCGGCACCCGCACGCAGCTTCGCGACGAGGTACTTGGTGTCGTCCTCCAGCGTGGGCGCGCGGTGGTGCCCCTCGGGGAACGACGCGACACCGACCTGGAAGGCACCGAGCTCGTCGACGAAGCGCACCAGCTCCTCGGCGTAGGCGACGCCGTCGGGATGCTTGACCCACTCCCCCAACGGATTCCCCGGCGGGTCGCCGCGCAGGGCGAGGATGTTGGTGATGCCCTGGTCGGCGTAGGCACCGATCAGTGCACGCAGCTCGGTGAGGCTGTGGTTGACCGCGGTGAGGTGCGCGACGGTCAGCAGCGTGGTGTCGCGGGCCAGCTGGCCGGCGATCCGGACGGTGCGGTCACGCGTACCGCCACCGGCGCCGTAGGTCATCGACACGAACGCCGGACGCAGCTGTTCGAAGATGCGCACCGCACGCCAGAGGCGCTCCTCGCCGGCCTCGTCCTTGGGCGGGAAGAACTCCACCGAGAACGGCACGGGACCGCTGTGTGGTTGCGACAACTGCGAGACGACAGAGGGTGGTCCAGACGGTGTGATCACCACGCCAGCATACGGACAGCCTCCGACGGGGTGCACGGCGTCGGCCGACCCCGGCGAGCGCCCCTGCCGCCACCGGACCTGCGGCGACGATCGGTAGGGTTTGAAGAATGCCTCCCTCCCATCCGCAGCATGTGGAGATCGTGTGACCCCGACCTCGGAGATCACCTCGTCGACAGCCGTTCTCGTGCCGGACAGCGTGCAGGGGGTCCCCGCCGCCGCCGAGACCGTCCTGCGGCAGATGTTCGATGTCCACCGGGCCACGACCGCGCGGATCTCGCCGGTCGTCGCGACGCTCGTCGATCAACTGGCCGCGTTCACGCTCAACGGCGGCAAACGCGTCCGACCGACCTTCGCGTGGTCGGGATACCGCTGCGCGGGCGGCGGCACCGACGAGGCGATCGCACGCCAGGCGCTGACGGTGTGCACCGCGCTCGAGCTGATCCAGGCCTGCGCGCTGATCCACGACGACATCATCGACCGCTCCGACACCCGCCGCGGCCGACCCACGGTGCACCGCGCGCTGGAGGCCGAACACGTCGACCGGACGTGGTCCGGCGACTCCGGCCACTACGGGGTGTCGACCGCCATCCTGCTCGGCGACCTGGCCCTGAGCTGGGCCGACGACGTCGTCGCGAGCCGCGACCTGCCCGCCGAGATCCGCGATCGGGTGCAGCCGATCTGGGCCGCGATGCGCACCGAGGTCCTCGCCGGGCAGTTGCTCGACGTGGTCGGTGAGGCGTCGGGCGACGAGTCGGTCGACGCCGCGTTCCGTGTCATGCGCTACAAGACCGCCGGCTACACCGTCGCCCGACCGCTGCAGTTGGGGGTGGCGCTCGCCGGCGCCGACGAGACTCTCGCGGACGCGCTCGGCGCGGTCGGTGACGGTCTGGGGATCGCCTTCCAGCTGCGTGACGACCTCCTCGGCGTGTTCGGCGACCCGGCGCAGACCGGAAAACCGTCCGGCGACGACCTCGTCGCCGGCAAGCGCACCGCACTCCTCGCACTCGGACTGCAAGCCGCCGACTCCGACGATCCCGCCGCCGCCGCGGAACTCCGCGCGATGATCGGACGGCCGCTGACCGACGACGAACTCGACCGGGCGCGGGCCATCCTGCGCGACGTCGGAGCCGAACGGGCCGTCGAGGATCACATCGACCGACTCGTCGCCGAGTCGTTCGAGGCCCTCGACGCGGCCGCCGTCGACCCGTCCGCACGTGTCGAACTCGTCACGGTCGCCACCGCCATCGCCGGACGCCGACGATGAGCCGCGGAGAGGCGCGTGCCGGTGTCCGTCAGATCACCGGTCCCACCGACCACGTCGTGGTCATCGGGGCGGGGTTGTCGGGGCTGGCCGCGGCTCTGTACCTGCGTGGCGAGGGCCATCAGGTCACCGTGGTCGAAGCCCAGCGGACGCCGGGTGGTCGGGTTCGCACGGAGTCGATGGGCGGGCACCTGTTCGACACCGGTGCGTCGGTGCTGACCATGCCGTCGCTGATCGAGGCCCCGATGGCCGCGGTCGGCATCTCGGCGGCCAGCACCCGCGCGATGCTCGACCTCACACCGCTGGACCCGACCTATCACCTGCGCTACGCCGACGGGACCGACTTCGCCGTCGACCGGGACACCGACGCGCTCGCGTCTTCGATCGGATCGGTGTTCGGACCCGCCCAGGAGCAGGGGTACCGCCGGCTGCGGACGTGGCTCGAGCGCCTCTACGACGTCGAGTTCGACGACTTCATCGACCGGAACTTCGACCGGCTGACCGACTTCGTCGACAACTCCGAGATGCGCACCCGTGTCGGTCAACTCGTCCGGATGGGCGCCGTCCGACACCTCACCCCCGCGATCGCCCGCTTCATCAGCGACACCCGGTTGCAGCGCGCGTTCACCTTCCAGGCGCTCTACGCAGGCGTGCCGCCGAGTCGCGCCCTGGCCATCTACGCGGTCATCTCGCAGATGGACATCGGTATGGGCGTCTGGTACCCGCGGGGCGGGATGGGTCGCATCGGGGCCGTCATGGCCCAGGCGTTCACCACGGCCGGCGGCACCATCCTCTACGGGCACCCCGCCCGGCGGATCGAGTTCGACCGGTCATCGCCCGGCCTGCCACGTGCCGTGGCCGTCCAGACCGACGGCTGCGAGATCAACTGCGACGCGGTCATCGTCACCACCGACACCCCGGTCACCGCCGAACTCCTCAAGGACATGCCCGCCACACGGTCGCGTCGCAGGACCCGGCACTCACCCAGCGCCGTGGTGACCCACCTGACCGTGCCCGCCGAGGTCGGCGCCGCGTGGCCGGGTGGACACCACACCATCGACTTCGGCGAGGCGTGGGAAGAGACGTTCCGAGAGCTGACCGCGCGGTCCGGACGGTTGATGAGCGATCCGTCGCTGCTGCTGAACCGGCCGGGTCTGACCGACCCGGACCACTTCATCGTCGACGGCCGCGAATCGGTGACCGTCCTCGCGCCGTGCCCCAATCTCGACAGCGCCGACCTGCCCTGGGACGCGCTCGCCCGGCCCTATGTCGCCGAGGTCCTGTCCGTGCTCGAGAGCCGCGGGTACCGCGGTATCGCCGAGACCGCCAGGATCGAGCGGATCGACCACCCCGGCGTGTGGGCGGCGTCGGGCATGTCCGCGGGCACCCCCTTCGCGGCGGCGCACACCCTGGGGCAGACCGGACCGCTGCGCGCCACGAACCTGTGGTCGGGCGCGGCCAACGTGGTGTTCGCGGGTAGCTCGACCGTCCCCGGCGTCGGCATCCCGCCGGTGTTGGTCTCCGGCCGTCTCGCCGCCGAACGCATCACCGGGTGAGGCGCCACATGAGGTGTGCGGGTGATGTCGGGCACTAGGATCGCCCCCATGGAGGTCGGTGTCGAGCGTGCGGTCCCGCGCACCCGTGGCGCGAACTTCGCCGCGTTCCTCGCGACCCCCGTCGGGCGGGCAGCGCGCCTGGGCTTCATCGGGTCGCTGCTGGTCACGCTCGGCAGCTTCGGCGTCGGCGACATCCCCCGCGCGAACACCTGGCTGCAGGACGCGTCGATGGCCTGGGTCACCTACGGCCACGGGAAGTCGTTGTCGGGGTTGCTGTTCTGGGCCGGTGTCGCACTGATGGTCGTGGCCTGGGTCCGACTCGGTCGTGTCGTGCTCGCCGAGCGCATCGACACCACCGACACCGGGGACGCGTCGATGTCGGGCGTCGGCGAACTGCGCTGGGCCGCCGCGGCGTGGGCGGCTCCCCTGATGCTCGCGGTCCCGGTCTACAGCCGCGACGTGTATGCGTATCTCGCACAGGGCGCCCTGCTGCGCGACGGACTCAATCCCTACGTCGACGGCCCGGCGTCGCAACCCGGACCGTTGCTCGACAGCATGGCGCAGGTGTGGGCCACCACCACCGCGCCCTACGGCCCCTTCTTCGTCGCCATCACCCGCGGCGTCACCGAGATCACCGGCGACCACACGATTCCCGGTGTCCTGCTCATGCGGTTGGTGATGCTGCCCGGGTGGGCACTGGCCATCTGGGCGGTCCCCCGCCTCGCGGCGCACGTCGGTCGGGACCCGCGTGTGGCGGCGTGGCTGGTCGTGTTCAATCCGATGCTCGTCATCCATCTCGTCGCGGGCCCGCACGTCGAGATGCTGATGGCCGGGGTGCTGGTCGCCGGGGTGGTGCTGGCACTGCGGGGACATCACGTGAGCGGGTTGCTGGTGTTGGGCGTCGCCGTGTCGATCAAGGTCACCGCGGGCATCGCGATCCCGTTCGTCCTCTGGATCTGGCTGTCGCACATCCGATCTCGCCGCGACATCCGCCCTGTCGACATCGCACGCGTCTTCGCGGTGATCGTGGCGACGACCGTCGCGGTGTTCGGCGCCTTCACACTGGTCATCGGCCACGGGTTCGGCTGGCTCAACGGCCTGGGGTACGCCGACCGGATCATCAACTGGCTGACCCTGCCCACCGCGATCGCGCACGTGATCACCTATCTCGTGGCGCCGTTCACCGCCATCCCGCTGGGGCCGGTGTTGTCGGTCAGCAGGACCGTCGGCTCGGTGGTGCTGGCCGTGGCGCTGGTGTGGACGTGGTGGCGTTTCCGACGTGACGAACGCAGCGCGGTGGTCGGTGTGGCCGTCGCCATGTTCGCGGTGCTGCTCCTCGAACCATCCACTCTGCCCTGGTATTACAGCTGGGCGCTGGTGTTCGCCGGGGCGGCCGCGATCACCCGCCGGTGGCTGGCGGTCATCGTCGGCGCGTGTGTGTTCATGTTGATCGTGTTCCAGCCCGACGACTCGATCCTGCTCTACGAGCCCACCGACCTCCTGCTCGCCGCCGTGCTCGCGGGGCTGGCCGGGTGGTCGCTGTGCCGCGAGGACCCGTTGCGGCTGCGGCGAGTGCTGGGACGTGTTCGATGACGCCCGAGGTCGGCTCCGCCCTGGAACGCGGATATCGGGCGGCCCGCGAATCCACCGCCCTGCACGGTCGGACGTACTACCTCGGGACCCGGTTGCTGCCGCCGCAGCGCCGTCGCGCCGTGCACGCGCTCTACGGATTCGCGCGCATGGTCGACGACGTGGTCGACATCCCCGGCGACTCCGACCCGGTCGGCACCGTCGACGACATGGACCGGCAGTTGCTCCGTGCCCTCGAGGTCGCAGGCGGACCGCCTGGATCGATCCCGTTCGAGGGGATCCCGGGTATCGATGACCAGATCCTCGCCGTGGCCGACACCATCGTCGGATTCGACATCCCACGCGACTACTTCTCCGCGTTCATGACGTCGATGCGGATGGATCTGCCCGGCAGCCCGCTGTTCCGCACCCGGTACCGCACGTTCGACGAACTCGACGAGTACATGTACGGCTCGGCCGCGGTGATCGGCTTGCAGATGCTGCCGATCCTCGGGACCACCGACGCGGTCGACGCCGTCGCACCGGCCCGCGCGCTGGGTGAGGCATTCCAGCTCACCAACTTCATCCGCGACGTCGGTGAGGACCTCGACCGCGACCGGATCTATCTGCCCACCGACGAACTGGCGTCGTTCGGTGTCGGCGAGGACATGTTGCGTGAGGCTCGCCGGACCGGTGTCAGTCCACCGGAACTCGTTCGGGCGCTGGCGCATTGCATCGCCGTCACGCGATCCCGCTATCGCGACGCCGAGCCGGGTGTCGCACTGATCGCACCCCGCAGCCGACCCGCCATCCGCGCCGCGTTCGATCTCTACCGCGACATCCTCG
The DNA here is from genome assembly GCF_024171815.1 of Williamsia maris. Lineage (GTDB taxonomy): Bacteria > Actinomycetota > Actinomycetes > Mycobacteriales > Mycobacteriaceae > Williamsia_A > Williamsia_A maris. Next base: position 173,173 of record NZ_JAMTCJ010000003.1, read on the forward strand.
ACGAGGTCGAGGCCGCCGACCATCAGATCCTGGGTCGCCGGGTGTCGGTCGGTGGCCGACGCCGCGCCCGCCGAGCGATCTCCGCGGTGATCAGACGGCGCTGAGCGCCGTCCGGTTCAGAAGGCCAACGCCTGCGCGCGACGGATCATCTCGCGCGCGGAGTGGCCGTGCAGCGCGTGCGCCGGGCACTCGCCGATGTCGTCCTGTTCGGTGAACAGCCACCGCATCGCGGCGTTGCGGCTGAACCCACCGTCGATCAACACCGCGATCAGTCCGACGAGGTGCTTGGTGACCTCGGATCCGTCGAGGAAGGTCGCGGGCACCATCGGCACACCCGACCGGTTGACGGCGAGCAGTTGGTGTTCGGCGATCATCGTGCGGATCCGCCCGGCGGACAGGTGGAGACGCTTCGACACCTCCGACACATCGAGAACCGGTTCGTCGGCGGGCAGGAAGTCATCGGACATCGGCAGGGAAACCACAGCGATGACACTACCGAGCACCGTGACCGACGCAACGGGTCGGATCCGGTTGTCGGAGGTCGCAGGTCCTACTCGCTACCCTGACAACCATGAATGCCGTCCGCGATGTGTTGCTCGGTGCGCGTCTGGAGCGGCGCTACCGCATCGACGCGCTCATCGCCCGTGGCGGCATGTCGAGCGTGTACCTCGGCATGGACCTCCGCCTCGACCGTCCCGTCGCGGTCAAGGTGATGGACCCGCGCTACAGCGCCGACCAGGAGTTCCTGTCCCGCTTCGAGTTCGAGGCGAGGTCGGTGGCGCGCCTCAAGGACCCCGGGTTGGTGCCCGTCTACGACCAGGGCGTCGACGGTGACTACGCCTTCCTCGTGATGGAGCTCGTCGAGGGCGGGACGCTGCGCGAGTTGCTGCGTGAGCGTGGTCCCATGCCGCCGCACGCGGCCGCCGCGGTGGCCATCCCGGTCCTGGGTGGACTCGGTGCCGCCCACGCCCACGGTCTCGTCCACCGGGACGTGAAGCCGGAGAACGTGTTGATCTCGGAGAACGGCGAGGTGAAGGTCGTCGACTTCGGTCTGGTCCGTGCGATCGCCGCCGCGGGGATCACCTCGAACAGCGTGATCCTCGGGACCGCCGCGTATCTGTCGCCCGAGCAGGTCGAGTCGGCCGACGCCGACGCCCGCAGCGACATCTACTCGATGGGCATCCTGATCTTCGAGATGCTGACCGGGACAACCCCGTTCACCGGCGACACCGCCCTCGGCCTCGCCTACGCCCGACTCCAGCGCGACGTGCCGCCCCCGAGCCGTCTCATCCCCGGTGTCCCCCGCGAGTTCGACGAGTTGGTCCTCACCGCGACCGCCCGCCGGCCCGAGGCGCGCTACGCCGACGGTGACGACATGCTCGACGCGCTCGTCGAGATCGTCGCCGACCTCGGTCTGCCCCCGTTCACCGTTCCCGCTCCGACACGGTCGGCCGAACGCGAGACGGTCATCGCGTACCGCAACGGCCGCGCGCCGGTCGCACCGCCTGCTGCTCCACTTCCCCCGACCCCGCGCAACGCCACCCGCATGATGGACGCCGATCCCGACCCCGTCGGCTCACCCCGGACCGCGACGCGTTTCGAACCCCGCGACGACGATTACCGAGACCGCGACCTCGCCGACGATTTTTACCCGGACGACGACATCGAAGATGCGCGACCGCGGCCGGCCCTGCTGGCGATGTCGCGAGATTTCGACGAGATCCGCAGCCGCTCTCGACGCCGGGCCCAGGTGTTCACCCTGCTCGTGCTCGTCCTCGGGATCGCACTGGCCGCCGGCGGCTGGTGGCTGGGCTCGACCATCGCCTGATCGGTCGCGCTCCGCGGAGCGCGGTCGGTCCACAAGCCACACCGCTCAGCCTCGTCGAGCGCACCACGCACGCAGGACACCCCAGGGGCGTTGGTTGTGGACGCCACTGCCGTCGATGGACCACGATGAAACCGCCGGACTCCACCGACTCCATCTCGAGCACTCTGTCGCCAACCACGCGTCGTGCCGAATCGCCGAGAAGGCCGGCTTCGTTGCGGAGGGCATCCATCGATCATCGGTGCCGCACGCCGACGGATGGCATGACATGCACTTCCACGGCCGCGTGAGCACCGACCGGTAGTGCCGGGTGGGGCTCAGCCCCGGAGCATCTCCGCGACCAGGAACGCCAATTCCAGCGACTGCTGGGTGTTGAGGCGGGGATCGCATGCGGTCTCGTATCGACCCGGCAGGTCGAGATCGGAGATGTCCTGCGCACCACCGAGGCACTCGGTGACGTCCTCACCGGTGAGCTCGATGTGCACGCCACCGGGATGCGAGCCGAGTGCGCGGTGCACCTCGAAGAAGCCCTGGACCTCGTCGACGATGCGGTCGAAGTGCCGCGTCTTGAAGCCGGTGGACGCCTCGTGGGTGTTGCCGTGCATCGGATCGCACTGCCAGATCACCTTGTGGCCGGTCGCCTCGACCGCTTCGACGATGGGCGGGAGTACGTCGCGTACCTTGCCGTTGCCCATGCGCGCGACGAGCGTGAGACGACCGTCGACCTTGTTCGGGTCCAGCTTGCGGACGTACTCGACGGCCTGCTCGGGCGTGGTCGTCGGACCGATCTTGACCCCGATGGGGTTGTTGATCAGCTCCGCGAGCGCGATGTGCGCACCGTCGAGCTGGCGGGTCCGCTCACCGATCCACAGGAAATGCGCCGAGAGGTCGTAGAGCACCTTCTCGCCGTCGGGATCGGCCGGGTTGTCCGCGAGCCGCAGCAGGCCCCGCTCGTAGTCGAGCACGAGCGCCTCGTGCGACGCGTAGATGTTGGCCGACGAGAGGTTGGAGTCGTTGACGCCGCAGGCGTCCATGAATCGCAGCGCGCGGTCGATCTCGCCTGCGAGTGCCTCGTACCGCGCCCCGGCCGGTGAGGTGCGCACGAACTCGCGGTTCCAGTCGTGCACCTTGTGCAGGTCGGCCAGACCGGCGCCGGTCAGGGCGCGCACCAGGTTCATCGCCGCGCTCGCGTTGGCGTAGGCGCGGACCAGTCGTGACGGGTCGTGCGCACGCACGGCCTCGTCCGGCGGGAAGCCGTTGACCATGTCGCCGCGGTAGGACTGCAGTCCGAGGGCGTCGGTGTTCGACGACCGCGGCTTGGCGTACTGCCCCGCGATGCGCGCGACCTTGACGACGGGCATGCTCGCGCCGTAGGTCAGCACCACCGCCATCTGCAGCAACGTGCGGATGTTGCCCTTGATGTGCGGTTCGGTGTTGTCGACGAACGTCTCGGCGCAGTCACCGCCCTGGAGCAGGAACGCCTCGCCGCGGGCCACCTGCGCGAGCTGCTCGGACAGGTGCGCGACCTCGGCGGGCATGCAGATCGGCGGGACGCTCTCGAGCACGGTCCGCATCGCCCGCGCCTTGTCCTCGGGCCACGACGGCTGCTGCAGCGCGGGGCGCGACAGGGCGTCGGCGAAGCGTTCGGCCAGCTCGCCGGGCAACGGCGGCAACTCGGGGAGTTCGTCAATCGGTACGTCTACGGTCCAGTTCACCACCGCAACAGCCTAGTACCTGCGGTGATGGAGGTCCGATTCGCGGGCAACGCCTCAGCTCGTGGCGGCGGTCATCGACTGCCAGCGAACCAGGTTGTGCCGGGCGTCGACCAGCGCGTCGTGGGCGTCGGCGGGCGGCGCGGGCAGCTCAGGACGACCGAGCGCCTCCCAGTGCTGCTTGAGTTCGCGGGTGAACCGCGGGATGGGACGCGGCAACGCCGTCATCGACCCCCACAGCTGACACAGCACCACGTGGTCGTACGCGCCGATCCACGCCCACAACTCGATCTCGCCATCACCGGCGGTGAGAAAGTTCAGCAGATCGTCACGTATCTGTCGCCTGGACCGCCAGGCTTTCGACGACGGCGACGGCAATTGTGGCAGGACATGAGATCTCACCCAGCCCCCAGCACGTGCGGGGTCGAACTCCGACGACACCGCGTAGAACTCCCGACCGTCCTCGGCGACGACACCGATCGACACCAATTCGATGGTCTGACCGTCCTCGATGAACTCGGAATCGTAGAAGTAGCGCACACTCAGACCCTATGCGCTCAGGTGGATCGATGACCGCCCTCACCGACCGCGTCGAGAGGGCCGATGCGGGGTTGGCCGCATGGCGTCCCTCGCGACGGCTGATGGGCCTCATCGTCGTCGCGTTCACGCTGACGGCGATCGGCCACACGATCGGCCTGCCGTTCACCCGGACGTTCCCGGCGTTCGACCGGATCGACATCGACGTCTACCGCATGGGCGCGCAGGTGTGGCGCAACGGTGGCTCGCTCTACGCGTCGGGGTCGATGCCGTTCACCACCGACGGCATCTGGCTGCCGTTCACCTATCCGCCGTTCGCGGCGTTGATGTTCCTCCCGTTCAGCACCGTCCCCCTCGCCGTCGCGGGCGTGGCCATCACGTTGTCGACGGTCGTGCTCACCGTCGTCATCGCGCGGATCGTCCTCGTCCGGCTGTCCATCGGCACCCCCGAGAACCGCCTCTGGATCGCGCTCGTGGTCGCCACCGGCGCGCTGTGGCTCAACCCGTTCTGGATGACCCTGGGCTACGGGCAGGTCAACGTGGTGCTGATGGCGCTGGTCGCGGTCGACCTGCTGCTCCTGCCCCGCGATTCACCGTGGCGCGGCGTGCTCATCGGTGTCGCGGCGGCGATCAAGCTGACCCCGATGGCGTTCGTCCTCATCCTGCTCGTCCGTGGCGAATGGCGTGCGGCCCTGCGGGCGGTCGGCGCGTTCGCCGGGCTGGCCGCGGTCGCGGCGGTGTGGGCCCCGGCCGACTCGGTCCGCTACTGGACGCACACCGTGTTCCACACCGACCGGATCGGCGATCTGTCGGGCGGGAACAACCAGAGCGTCAACGGCTTCCTGGTGCGGTTGTTCGGCGGCTCGGGACACACCGAGCACCTGCTGTGGGCCGTGGCCGTCGTGGCGCTGACGGCGCTCGCGGTCGTCGCGATCCGACGCTGCGCACCGCTCGGCGGCGACGTCCTCCCGGTGGCGGTCACCGCCGTGTGGGCTCTGCTCGTCTCGCCCACCTCGTGGGCGCATCACTGGGTGTGGTCGCTGCCTGCCGTGCTCGCGCTCGCGGTCGTGGCGGTGCGCTCCCCGGACCGGACCGTCCGCCGCTGCTACGGCACCCTCGCCGTGACCGGCGTGCTCGCGTTCGCGGCCGGTCCGTTCCAGTTCCTGCCCCGGCGACCGGCGGTCTGGGACGCGCTCGACGCGGTCGCGGGAAACGCCTACTGCCTCTGGGGACTCGCGGTCCTCGTCACCATCACGGTGGTGGGCCGCGACACCGTCAGGCGGCGGGCTCGGCCCGGGGCGAGCCGGGTTCGACGACCGGCTCCGCGGTCCCCTCTGCAGCCTTCTTGAGACTGGCCGCATACAGGTCGACGTACTTCTGACCGCTCAGACGCATCAGCTCGTACATGATCTCGTCGGTCACCGCGCGCTCGATGAAGCGGTTGCCGTTCATGCCCTCATAGCGCGAGAAGTCCAGCGGCTTGCCGATCCGGACGGTGATCCGCGTGGGGCGCGGGAACGTGGTCCCCGGTGGGTTGAGCTTGTCGGTGTTGATCATCGCCACCGGGATGACCGGCACGCCGGTCTCCATCGCGATCCGGGCCAGCCCCGTCTTGCCCTTGAACAACCGGCCGTCGGGTGAACGCGTGCCCTCCGGGTACATCCCCATCAGCTCACCGGCCTCGAGCTTGCGACGGGCCGAGATCAACGCGTTCTCGGCCGCATCCGCGCCGGACCGGTCGATCGGGATCTGTCCCACTGCGGTGAAGAACCACCTCTGGAACCGCCCCTTGAGACCGGTGCCGGTGAAGTACTCGCTCTTGGCGAGGAAGTAGATGCGACGCGGACTCGCCATCGGCAGATAGAAGCTGTCGACCACGGCGAGGTGGTTGCTGGCCAGGATGGCCGGGCCGTTCTCGGGGAGGTTCTCCACGCCCTCGACGCGGGGGCGACCGGCCAGGTTCAGGATCGGGCCCAACAGAACGTACTTGAACAGCCAGTACCACATAGCCCAGCAACTCCGATCGACCCGATGTGCCAACGCATTTCTCGTGTGACTCTACCCACCGGCGGTCGGCGCGGGCACCTTGCGCAGATCACTGCGGGCGATGTCGGCCGCACCGATCATCCCGGCCGCCTCGCCGAGCTGAGTTCCGCGGATACGCGCGAGCCGTCGGTGTCCGGATCCGGTGAGCATCGCGCCGTAGTGTTCGCGCGCCTCGTCGAGGAACAAACCGCTCGACGCGCCGACGCCGCCCGCCAACACGATCAGATCGGGATCGAAGATGTCGCCGATCATGGCCAGCCCCTGTCCGAGCCACCGCGCGAACTCGGCGACCGCGGCCACCCCGACCGGGTCACCGTCGTTGGCCGCGGCGGCCACGCGGCGTCCGGTCAACGAACCGGGATCCTCGGCGGTCTCCCGCGCCAACAGACTCGACCGGTAGGCGCCGTCGGCGACGAGCTCCACCACCGTGTCCACGAGGGCGGTACCGCTGCAATACCGTTCCCAGCAGCCGAACTTGCCGCACGAGCACACCCGGCCACCCGGGACGACGCATAGGTGGCCCAGTTCGGGTGCGACTCCGTGACTGCCGCGGTAGAGCCGACCCTCGAGCAGCAGTCCGGCGCCGATCCCGGTTCCGATGGCCAGCACCAGGGTGTTGTGACCGCCGCCGGCGGCACCGAAGCGGCGTTCGGCCACCGCGGCCGCGTTCGCGTCGTGTTCGAGCGAGACCGGCAGCCCGATCCGCGCGCTCATCTCCGCGGCGACCGCGACCTCGCGCCAGGGCAGGTGCGGGGAGAACCGGATGACCGACCGGTCCGGGGTCAGGAAACCCGCCACCGCGAGACCGACCGCCTCGACCGGCCACCGCGACCGGAGTTCTGAGACGAGTCGGTCGAGGCACTTCTCGAGTGCCGGCGCGGTGGGCGGCGTCTGGGCCCGCACCTTGTCGAGGATCTCGCCACGGGCGTCGACCACGGCGGCACGGATACTCGTGCCGCCGAGGTCGATCCCGATCGTGTGCATGTTCTTCACAACTGCGGTTCGCCCATCTCCACCTCGACCGCGATGGGTTGGAATCCGGTGGCCGGTCGGGTCGGATGTCCCGGGGCCGTACGACCACGCGCGCCCATGGCCTCGTCGAGCGCGGCCGAGATGGCCTCGAGTACCGCGATGATCGCCGCGATGAGGTTGGTGACGAATTCACCGATCTCGGTGATCACCGTGTCGACGGTCGCGCGGATCGCGGGTCCGAGATCGCCGGAACCGCCCGCGCGGGGGTCGCGATCGCTGATCACGGTGGCGGCGAACTGTTCCACCCGCTCGAGGAGTCCGAGGACGAGCGTGCGCACCGGGTCCGCGTCGGAGGTATTGCCGCCGGCACTGTCGGACATCATCACTCCCCTCCGGTCGCTGTCGTCATCATGTCGTGCCTGCTCACAGGCGTCTCGACTCCGACGCTCGTGGGCGCCCTACTCCCCGTCGACCTCGGGGTCGTGGCGGGGCCAGACCCGCGGATCGGGCTGGAATCGGATGTTCAGCATCCCATCCTCCCATCGCGCGTCGCGCACCGAGCACCGGCGCAGCACCGAGGGCAGCGGCACACGGTGTCGGAACCCGCTGACGGTGACCAGCAGGTCGTCCCCGGAGCGCCCCAGAGCGAGGGTGCGCGGGTCGGGCAGCGGCTGGCGCCACCGGAGCCGGTACACCGCGGACAACCCCGAGCCGGAGAGCAGGACGACCTCCGCGGCGTGCGAACCCGCCGGGGGTCCGGGTGCGTCGGAGAAGTCGACGCCGACCTTGCGCAGTGCGGCGACGGTCCGTGGCGGAGACGAGAGCGATTGTGCGACAACCGTCGTCAGCCCGGGATGGTCGCGCGCGAGTTCGGCGTCGAACGCATCGTCGGCGGCGGGGCGTCCGGCGCCGGGGTTGCCGATCAGCGTCGACGTCGAGATCCCCATCAGCGCCAGCACGGCGAGGTGTCGCTGCGTCATCTCGCGCCCGTGCACGCCCGGGGGCACCACCAGGTGCGCATGAACGCACGTCGGGTCGACGAGCAGACCGATGATGTCCTCGCAGTCGGCGACGAGGGCGTCGACCACGGCCGCGGCGCCGGTCAGCTTCGGGTTCTCCGACGCGCCCGCGAGCCGTCGGTGTCGGGGCCAGATCTTCTCCAGGTATCCGGCGACGAGTTCGGCGACCCCGAGGAAGCCCACCGCGTCGATGCTGCCGGAGCAGTCGACGACGACCCGTTCCCAGGCACCGGAGACGGCCTCGTCGCGGATCCGACGCCAGGCCAGCAGCTGTTCGATCCCGGGCAGACCGGTCAGCTCGTCGGGGTCGATCTCGCTGACCCCTGCAGCGGCGCTGCCACCGGCCAGGGCCATCGGTCCACGCAGCAGCGCCCACACGTCGCCGAGCAGCGCCAGGGTGTCGATCTCGAGCAGGTCCACCCGCTGCGACACCGGGATCGGCTGTCCCGGAGTCGAATAGACGCCGAACACCCGCGCCGCCTGACGGAAACGGTCGAGGGTGACGAGCAGCGTGCGACCGCCGGAACCGCCGGCCTCCGAGTGCGGCGGGGCGACGGCCGCCGCAGCGGCGACCGTCGAGACGCCGGCCCCCCCTGGGCCGATCACGAGATGGATGGGCGCGAGATCGATCAGCCTTCGACCCTCTTCTTGAGTTCTTTGAGCGCGGCGTCGGTGATGGCCTTCTCGGCGCGACGCTTGAGAGCGCCGATGATCGGGATCGCCAGATCCACCATGAGTTCGTAGGTGACCTTCGTCGAACCGGACGCCTGCTGCACCAGCGAGTAACGACCGTGTTGGGCGGTCTGCAGGTCACTGCTGACCAGATCCCATTCGACCGCGTTGCCGTCCGGGGTCCAGATGTAGGACAGCTCGTAGGTGTCGCGCAGCACGCCGGCGTCGAGGGTGAATCGCACCTGTCGAGCCCGCCCGCCGTCGCCGGGATCGACGATCTCCACCTTGTTCGCCGCCGACACCCACTCCGGGTACCGGTCGAAGTCCGCGATCACCGACATGATCGCGTCCGCATCGGCGTTGATGACGATGGACTGTTCGGTTCTGTCTGCCATCGGACCTCAGTTCCTCCCCGCCGCCGGGTCGCCGATCGAACGGCCGGCCTCGAGACGATTCTTGACCTCGGTCGACATGACCCTCCCGGCCACCCTGCGATCGTGGTTCAGGTGCGCCAACCGGTCGCCGAGTGCGCGACCGCCGGTGGGCAGTATCTCATCGGGTTCGGCGTGCAGGAAGTAGTGCAGGACGAAACCGTCGAGAACGGGCTCACACCACACCTCCATGGTGCCGACCACGCCCCCGTCGACCGTCCACCGGAAGCCCTGCTCGGCACGGTCCTCGACCACCGACAGCGTCAGATCGGGCCACCAGCGCCGCTGGTGCGCGCGATCACCGAGGACCTCACGCACCGCGTGGGGTGACGCGGCGACGAAGGTCTCGTCCGCGACCTGAATGCTGCTCACCGCACTAGCTTCACACACCGACCGCTTCCGTCGTACACGCTCCCGCGGCGACCGACGTCGTCCACCTCGCCCCGACGACACCCCGGCGAGGCTTAGGCTTGCGGTCAGGGCCGATCGCGGCCTGTCTCCCATCGCAACCATGGAGGTCGGCATGCGCGAACACAGCGTGCCCGCGACATTCGAGATCAGCCCGGATGACCACTGCGGAAACATCATCGTCGACATCGCCGGTAGAGACCCCGACCAGGTGGTGTTCCGGATCGCCGACGGGTCCGAGTGGAAGCCGCTGACGGCGAAGGATCTCACCGCCCAGATCGACGCCGTGGCCAAAGGACTTGTGGCACAGGGCGTGGCCGCCGGGGATCGGGTCGCGCTGCTGTCGTCGACCCGCCCCGAGTGGTCGATCATCGACTTCGCGATCTGGTCCGCGGGCGCGGTGACCGTGCCGATCTACGACTCCTCCTCGGGCGGACAGATCGACTGGATCCTGCAGGACTCCGAGGCGACCGCCCTGATCATCGAGAACGACGCGCATCGCTCCATCGTGGAGGATCTCGAGCACGGCCTGTCCTCTGTGCGACGGATCTACCAGATCGACGGGCCCGCCGGTTCCGACGGCGCGATCGCCGAACTCACCGAGCAGGGCGCCGACGTCGACCCCGGTGAGATCACCGGCCGCCGATCCGGCGTCACCTCGTCGGACCCGGCCACCCTGATCTACACCTCTGGGACGACCGGTCGGCCCAAGGGCTGCATGTTGACCCACTCGAACCTGCTCAGCGAGACCGCGGCGGTCCTGCAGTCCGACCTGCGCGAGCTGCTCCAGCCCGGCTCGCGGACCCTGATGTTCCTGCCGATGGCCCACGTGTTGGCGCGCGCCATCACGATCGTCGCCATCCAGAGCGGCACCGAGGTCGGCTTCACCAGCGACATCCCGAAGTTGGTGGCGCACTTCGGGGAGTTCCGTCCCGACTTCATCCTGTCGGTACCCCGCGTGTTCGAGAAGGTCTACAACACCGCGCGCCAGAACGCGGGCGGCGGGCCACGCGAGAAGCTGTTCGACGCCGCGGCCGACACCGCGGTCGAGTACAGCCGCGCACTCGACACCGGCGGCCCGGGACTCCTGCTGCGGGCGCGGCATTCCGCGTTCGACCGCCTCGTGTACTCCAAGCTCCGCGACGCCCTGGGCGGACGGTGCCGCCTGGCCATCTCCGGTGGTGCACCGCTCGGGGAACGTCTCGGGCACTTCTATCGCGGCATGGGTGTTCCGATCTGCGAGGGCTACGGCCTCACCGAGACCACCGCGGCGTTCTCGGTCAACACCCCCGACGCACAACGCATCGGCACGGTCGGCAAGCCGTTGGGCGGCAACACCGTTCGGATCGCCGACGACGGTGAGGTCATGCTGTTCGGTGGGGTCGTCTTCGACGGCTACTGGCGCAACTCCGAGGCCACCGACGAGGCGCTGACCGACGGGTGGTTCCACACCGGCGACCTCGGCAGTGTCGACGACGACGGCTACATCACGATCACCGGCCGCAAGAAAGAACTGATCGTCACCGCGGGCGGCAAGAACGTCTCCCCCTCAGGCATCGAGGACGCGATGCGCTCGGAACCGCTGATCTCGCAGGCGATGCTGGTCGGAGACGGACGACCGTTCATCGGGGCACTCGTCACCATCGACCCCGACGAGTTCACGAAATGGAAGTCCGGTGCGGGCAAGTCGGATTCGGCGCAGGTCGCCGACCTGGTCGACGACGAGGATCTGCGCGAGGTCATCTCCAACGCGGTCGAGGTCGCCAACCGCACCGTGTCCCACGCCGAGGGTGTGAAGAAGTTCCGGATCCTGCCCGAGGACTTCAGCGAGTCCTCCGGCGAGATGACCCCGACGATGAAGATGAAGCGATCGGTGATCTCCGACAAGTTCTCCGACGAGATCGAGGCACTGTACGGCCGCTGAGCCGCCGGCCCTACAGCAGCGTCGCGAGCCGACGGGCCATGGACTGCCACTGCCAGTTCTCGACGACCCACTCGCGCCCGGCCGCACCCATGGCCGCGGCGCGGGCGGGGTCGGCGAGGATGTCGGCGATGGTGCCGGCGACCGCGGTGACGTCGCGTCCGTCGACGACCTCACCGGTCACCCCGCGGCGTACGGTCTCCGGCGCTCCGCCCGATGTGCCTGCCACGACCGGTATCCCGCTGGCCGACGCCTCGAGGTAGACGATGCCGAAACCCTCCACGTCGAGCCCGCGGCCGCGGGTGCGGGCAGGCATGGCGAAGACGTCGGCGGCCGCGTGATACGCCGGAACGTCGTCGACGTCGACCGAACCGGTCAGGGTGACGTGGTCGGCGACGCCTCCGTCCTGTGCGCGGCGCTGTAGCTCCTCGCGGTACGGTCCACCGCCGACGATGAGCAGACGCGCCCCGGGAACCCGCTCGCGGATCGCCGGCAGGGCGTCGATCAGCACGTCCTGGCCCTTGCGGGGCACCAGCCGCGACAGGCACAGGATCACCGGCGCGTCACCGAGACCGTGTCGCGCCCGGATCCGGTTGCGCGACTCAGGGTTCGGCGCGAAGCGCACGGTGTCCACGCCGGGTGGAACGTGCTCGAGCGCGGCGTCGGCCCCGAAGGCGGCGGCGAACCGTCCGCGCGTGTAGGTGCTGACGAACGTCACGACATCGGCGTGGGTGCCGATGTGTCGCAGCGTCTGACGGGCCGCGGGCAGCATGGACCACCCCACCTCGTGGCCGTGTGTGCTGGCCACCACCCGCCGGGCCCCAGCCGCACGCACCGCGGGGGCGAGCACCGCGAGTGGTGCGGCCGCGCCGAACCAGACGGTGTCGATGGCGTGGGTGCGCACGAGGGCGGCGGCCCGACGCGCGACGAACGGCGTCGGCAGCATCAGTCCGGTGCGATGGCGGACGATCTCGTAGGGTTGCGCGCTGTCGAACGCGGCGTCGGCACGCCATCGGGGCGCGTAGACGGTGACCTGATCGGCGGGCAGTCGGTCGACGAGATTCTGCAGATATGACTGGATCCCGCCGGGGCGCGGCGGAAAATCGTTGGTGACCAACAATGTCCGGTGCATCACCCGATCACGGTAGGCGAACCTGCTCGGTCAACCACGACCGCCATCCCGCCAGCACCGTCGCGCCGGGCGCACCGAGTTGGCCCTGCATGGCCGCGGCCTGCTGGACCGCGGTGCTGGGGCCGGTGGCCAGGGCGAGGTAGAGAGAGCGGAGCTTGGCGTCGCCGTATTTCCCGCCGACGTAGGCGGCGAACGACCAGGCGCTCTGGTACGCGATCGGCGCCTGCGGACCGGACACGGTGAACGCTGCGTCGGTCGGCAGCGCCGTGGGGGCACCACCGGCGGCGACCTGCGCGGCGAGGTCGGGCGCGGCGTCGGACAGGCGCCGGTAGGTGCCCTTGCGCCCGACGTATTCAGCCACGCCTTCGGTGACCCATTTCGCCGAGGTGGGCGCGGTCTTGGTGCGGGCCGCGACATGGGTCATCTCGTGACGCAACACGACGTCGAGAGCGGGACCGGCCAGCCCGGTGACCGAACCCGGCGTGAACACGATGCGCTGCCCCTCGGTGAACCCGTCGACCGCGTCGGCGGACGCGGAGACCGTCGCGGCGGCAGCCGCAGAGGAGTCCGCTCCCGCACTGCCCGACAGGGCCGCGAACGCAGGCGTCGAGTCCGTCGCGATCAGTACCGCGCGTCGGGGCCACTGCGGGCCCCAGAAAGCGGTCACCGCCGCCACCGCACCGGGCAGCGAGGACGTCAGGCGGGTGGCCAGAGCGGTGCTGCCGGGGTAACCGAGGACGACCGACTCGCCGCCTGCGGTGGCCGCGCGCGTCGCCCGGACACCGGGGAAGTCCCAGAACTGCGGGGTGGGCGCCGGTTCGCCCTGGATGGGCCCGGCGTCACCGACGACCTTCCAGCTGTCGTCGTACCGGGCCAACGCGAGTGGTCGGACGACGTCGACGGGCGGTTCGTCGACTCCGGCGAGCGCGTACTGCAACCCGACCGGGGCGATCCACGAGTCGGAACTGCCCTCGGAGTCGAGACGCGCCTGCAGATCGGTGGGTACGAGGACCTCACCGAGTGCTGTCGTCCGGTCGATCCGGTACCGGAACGTCGCCATGCCTGCGGCGTGGACGTTGATCGTCTGCTGCTGGATCGACGCACGGAACTCCGGCGTGGCCGCGGGGTCGATCAGGGCGTTCACCGCGGCGGTGTCGCCCGCACGCTGCGCGGTCGTGAGCTTGTCCAGCGTCGCCAGAACCGACGACTCGCGCTGATCCTCGTAGACGTTGGCCTGTGAGGTGGGCGCGGCATCCGGCTTTGACGACGACCCGCAGCCCGCGAGGGCGACCGCGACGACGCCGAGGGCGAGCAGACGTGTGGGCAACCGTCGGGCCGAGCGCGACGACCGGGATGACCCGGACCGCACGGTCAGTATCGCCGGGCGGAGTTGAAGGGGCCCGCCTCGTCGATCGGGGCGACCTTGACCGGGACGCCGAACGTCGACGCGTGCACCACGTAGCCGTCTCCGATGTACATACCGACGTGACTCGCGTCGCCGTAGTAGATGACCAGGTCACCTGGCTTCAGGTCGTTGCGCGCCACCGGCGTTCCACCGGCGAGCTGTGCCTCGCTGGATCGGGGCAGGACCTTGCCCGCCTGCTTGTAAGCCCAGACCATGAGGCCAGAGCAGTCGAACTGTCCCGGCCCGGTCGCTCCCCACACGTACGGGTCGCCGATGCGGGTGAGCGCCGCCGAGACAGCCACTGCCTCCGCGGCGGTGCCCTTGGCCACGAGTGCTGGATCGAAATTGATCACGGGGCCGCGTAGCGCGGCGAGCTGCTTGCCGGTGAGTGACTCGTACACCGCCTTGACCTGCACTATCTGCAGTTGCAGGTCACTCTGCTTGGACTGGAGGTCGGCGCGACGCTTGTCCACCGCGGTGACCGCGGCAGCAGCCTCGCGTCCTGCGGCCGTGGCCGCGTCGCGCGCCTTCGTCGCCGCCGCGCTGGCCGTGCGATATGCCTTCAGGTCCCGGACGGTCTGACGCGACACCATCTCGAGACCGGACATCTGATCGAGCAGCGACTGCGGCGAGTCCGACACGAGCACCGCGTAGAGGCGGTTGACCCGAGCGCCGCGATAACTGGCCCGGACGAGCCCGTCGACGCGACCCTGGAGTTCGTCGAGCCTGCCCGACAGACTGTCGAGAGTCGCGGTGGCGGAGGCGACATCGGCCTTCGACTTCGACACGGCACGTTGCCCGGCGGCTAGCTGGATCTCGGCGTTGTGCATCGCCTCGGCCGACTTCTCGGCATCGCGTCCGAGCGAGTTGTACCGGGTGAGCAGCTGGTCGGGGCTGCGGGGCGACGGGTCGGCGCCTGCGGACGATCCGAACCCGAGCGCGATGACGAGCATGGACAGCACCACCGTTGTGAGCAGCCGCATGACCACGTCAGCTCGATTCACACGCACCTGTCCGATCCCCACTTCCGCAACACCCGATCTCGCATCATCGACGGACCATAACCATTCGGCACGGCCGACATCCACCTACATCCGACCACCGACGACCGTGGCGCGCGAACTCCCCCTCCGCCCACGGAAGGATATGACGTGACGGGGAGTGGTCTCGGCGTTTCCGGCGATCTCGGGTCGGACGTCGTCGTTCATGTGTCCGTCGTTGTTCTACGTGTCGCCGACGGTCAGTAGCGACGGGCACCGTAGAACGACATGGAATCCAGGCTGGCCTTCTGGACCGGGACACCCTCGGTGGAGGAGTGCACGATCTTGTTGTTGCCGATGTAGATGCCCGCATGCGATCCGCCGAGGAAGATGACCACGTCGCCGGGGCGCAGGTCCTTCTTGGCGACCGGGGTACCGCCACCGAGCTGGCCGTAGCTGTCGCGGGGAATGGTCTTGCCGGCCTGCTTGTAGGCCCAGTAGACGAGTCCGGAGCAGTCGAAGGCGGTCGGACCCGCGGCGCCGTAGACGTACGGCGAGCCGATGCGGGTCAGAGCGGCCGATGCTGCGCGCTTGCCGGTGGCGCCGACGTTGCCGAACAGATTCGGTGACGTCTGGGGGCCCTTGGGCTTGGACTTGAACTGCGGCGGCACCTGCTTCTCGGTGATGCCGGGGACCTCGAAGGTGCCGATGCCGGGGATGGTGACCGGCGCTGCGAGTGCGGGGCCGGCTCCCATGGCCACGGTGCCCAACGCGATCGAGCCGGTGACCACGGCGTTGCGTGCGGTCTTCAAACCGGAGTTCGGCTGTTCCAAACGGTGTTTCGCCACGAAGCGAGTTCTCCTCTAGTTCTTCCTCAGCCGCCTACCGAGTTAGCTGTCGGATTCGGGCCGGAAGAGTGGCCCTACCCGCTTGCGCCTGCTGCCGGGGCCCCGGGAAACCGGGTACTCGGCGGTGCGTGGCACAAGGGGGATTCACCCCGATCGGACGTGGTCCGAAGTGATGGTTCCCCGGTTCGTCCCGCAGGACGATTGAGCGGCGACCAGACGATCCGCTCCGTTGTGAAGCGGGTTACTCCGTAAGGTCTCGGAAAGGTTACGAAACGTCCCCCGCATCTGTCCACCGGGACACATCTTCGGTGCGTCGTGATCGGAACCGTCAGCTCGCGCGGAGTCTGCGCACGTTCTCGTGACCCTCGACTCCCTGACCACCGTGTTCCCGCACGATCGGCAGGTCGTGCGCGGATGCGCCCACCATCCCGGCCGCGACGAAGGCGTCGATGGCGACATGGAGCCGATCGGCCTCTCGTGCCGCGGACGCGTCGACACCAATCGGGCCATCGGCACCGTTTCTGGTGGTGGGGGCCGCGAAGAACACCGTCATCATGCATCCGTCGCAGGCACGGGGACGGCCGGGGCAGGTCCCGCAGTCGAGCTGCATTGTGATCTCCATCTCATTTGCGAAGTCGGTGGAATTTACCGGCCCGACGACCCGGAACGGGCCCTCGAGGCTCTCGTCGGCGACGGTAACGACACCCACCGACAACGCCCGACGGCGCCGAACCGCACGTCGCCGCGCCACATGCGCGATCACGCCTGTCAGCCCGTCGAACTAGTGTTCGCCTCATGGGTCTCCCTGATCACCTTGACCTCGATGTTCACACCAGCACCACTGGCCCCACGGGCACCGTCGTACCGGCGCGGATCGACGGCGCGGCCGATCCTGCCGCGCTCGGGACCCAGCTGTCGTTCGACGCGATCGGCGACGCCGGATTCGATCCCCTGCTGTTCGAGACGACGTTCGTCATCGTCGACCTCGAGACCACGGGCGGCAGCGCCGCGACGGACCGCATCACCGAGATCGGGGCCGTCAAGGTCCGCGGCGGCGAGATCCTGGGCGAGCTGGCGACGCTGGTCGACCCGGGACGGGCGATCCCGCAGCACATCGTCGCGCTCACCGGCATCACCGAGGCGATGGTCTACCGCGCGCCCCGGATCGACGAGGTGCTGCCCGCCTTCCTCGAGTTCGCGCACGGGTGCGTGCTCGTCGCGCACAACGCGGGGTTCGACATGTCCTTCCTGCGGGCGGCGGCGGCCGAGCTCGGCCATCCCTGGACGTTCCGGCGGGTGCTGTGCACGGTGAAGCTCGCCCGCAGGGTGCTGACCCGCGACGAGGCCCCGACGGTGAAGCTGTCCGCACTCGCCCGACACTTCGCCGTCGCCACCACCCCCACGCACCGCGCTCTCGACGACGCGCGGGCCACCGTCGAGGTCATGCACGCGTTGTTCGAGCGGGTGGGCAACCTCGGGGTGCACAGCTATCGGGAACTGATCGACTTCCTGCCGGGGCTGAGCACCGCGCAGCGCGCCAAACGACAGATGACCGACCACCTGCCCACCCGCCCCGGCGTCTATCTGTTCCGAGGTCCGTCCGGCGAGGTCCTCTATGTCGGCACCGCCGTCGATCTCCGGCGCCGCGCCCGGCAGTACTTCACCGGTTCAGAGACCCGCGCCCGGATGCGCGAGATGGTGACGCTGGCGGTGTCCATCGACCACGTCGAGTGCGCCCATCGCCTCGAGGCGGGCGTGCGCGAGCTACGACTGCTCGCCGCGCACGCCCCCGCCTACAACCGTCGGTCCAAATCGCCGCACCGGGGCTGGTGGGTCTGTCTCACCGAGGAGCCGTTCCCCCGCCTCAAGGTCAGCCAGAACCCGACGACGGTCGCCGTCGGTCCGATCCGTGTCCGCGGCGACGCCGCCGCGGTGGCCGACCTGATCGCCGCCGTCACGCGATTGCGGTCGTGCACCCGCCGCCTCTCCTCGAGTGCGGCGCACACCTGCACGGTCACCGCTGACGGCCGACGCCCCGTCGGCGGCTGTCATGCGGCATCCGACACCCCGGTCGACGCCGGGGGGTACACCCCGGCGGTCGAACGGGCCGCCGCCCTGATGACCGGTGGCGACGACGGGCCGCTGAGAACGGTGCTCGATCGACTGCAGAGCCTGGCCTCGGCCGAGATGTTCGAGACCGCCGCGCGGCTGCGTGATCGCCTCGCGGTCACCCTCGCCGGGTTGGAACGATGCCAGCGACTCACCGCCCTCTGCCGGATCTCGGAGCTCGTCGCCGCGCGACCGGACGGCAGCGGCGGGTGGGAACTCGCGGTGATCCGACACGGCCGACTCGCCAGTGCGGGCGTGGCCACGCGTGGGGTCGCACCGATGCAGGTGGCGCAGTCGTTGACCCTCGCCGCGGAGACCGTGGTCCCCGGGCCGGGCCCGCTGCGCGGCGCCGCCGCCGAGGAGGCCGCGCTCGTCTACGCCTGGCTGGTCACGCCGGGGTCCCGGATCGTCTGCAGCACTGCGCCGTTCATGCTCCCCGTCGCCGCCGCGGCGCGATGGGGTGACTGGCGGGAGACCGTCGCGACCGCACACGCCCGCTCACGCGAGTTGGTGGCGCTGGCCGGCTGAGGTGCCGGCGGGTCCGGTTGCGAGGTCGGGCCGGGGCGTCGGTGCATACAGTGGCCGGATGATCACGGCCATCGTCCTCATCACCGCCGACGTGCACACCATCCCCGAGACGGCCCAGGCGATCGCCGACGTCGACGGGGTCCGCGAGGTCTACTCCTGCGCCGGGGACGTGGACCTGATCGCGACGATCGCGGTGCGCGACCACGAGCAGATCGCCGACGTCGTCACCGGCACGATCAATCGGATCGACGGCGTGCGCCACACGGCCACCCACATCGCGTTCAAGACCTATTCGAGTTCCGACATCGAGGACGGCTTCTCCATCGGCGAATGACCGGCCACCGGCGAGCTAGGCCGTGATGCGCACCCAGCGGTCGAGGACGGCGGTCGCGGCGCCGGAGTCGATCGCCTCGGCCACCCGGGCTATCGCCCCGACGAACCGCGCGTAGAGGTCGTCGTCGAACGCGTCGGGGTCGAATTCGACGGGCGCGTCGCCTGCGAGGTCGTAGGCGATGATCGCGCCGGCCGCGTTGAGCAGCACCGCGTCGCGCACCGGACCGGTCGCGCCCGCGAAGGTCTCGCGGGCGACGCGGGCGTTGAAGACCGCGTCGCCGCCGGTCAGCGCGCCCGGCGCGCACAGCGACAACCCGACGCGCGTGGGGTCGAACGACATCGCGCGGACGGTGCCCCCGTGGGCCAACCACACCGACGATGTCGCCGTCATGGTCAGCTCGTCGAGACCGTCGTCACCGCGGACGACGAGAACCGAGTTGCCGCGCTCGGCGAACGCGTCGGCGATCACCGGCGCGAGGTCGGCGAACGCACACCCGACGAGCCCGCTGCGCGGTTGGGCCGGGTTCGTCAGCGGTCCGAGGACGTTGAACACCGTGGGGATGCCGATCTCCTTGCGCGGCGCCCCGGCGAACCGCAGAGCCGGGTGATAGACCGGCGCGAAGCAGAAACCGATGCCCGCCTGCTCGACCGACCGCGCCACGTCCTGCGCGCCCAGTCCGATCGCCACGCCCAGTTCCTCGAGTACGTCGGCGCCACCGCTCTTCGACGACGCCGAGCGGTTGCCGTGTTTGATGACCGGGACCCCGGCGGCCGCGACGACCACCGAACTCATCGTGGAGATGTTGACGGTGTTGGACCGGTCACCCCCCGTGCCGACGATGTCCACCGCGTGCTGATCGAGGTGGACGCGCACCGCGTGCCCCAGCATCGACGCGGCCAACCCGTTGAGTTCGGCGGCGACGGGGCCCTTCATCTTCATCGCGACACCGAAGGCGGCGATCTGCGCCGCGGTCGCGTTGTCGGACATGATCTCGTTCATCACCCAGCGGGCGTCGTCGGCCGTGAGATCACGCCCGTCGACGAGAGAGCCCAGAATGTTCGGCCAGGTCGCGTCCATGGGAGTGCAGCGTATTCGTACGCCGGCGGGATCGGACATCCGACTGCGGCGAGCAGGCACCGCCCCGGATGAGGTCAGCGCGGTGGTCGCTGCAACACCTGCCAGCCGAGCACGGTGCCGTCGTGACGTGCCCCGAGGCCGGCCATCCGGGAGCGTTCCTGCGAGCAGTGCAGAGCGTCGACGAGCTGTGGTCTGGCCAACCCCAGGAGTGTGTGTTCGGCCACCCCGGCGCCGACTGTTCCCGACACGCCCGGGCCCTGCGCGACCTCGGCCAGACCCGAGACGTCGACCCGTTCGTAGCCGTCCTGGGCCGCGGTGGCGACGGCCTCGTCGACCCGCCCCTCGGGAACGGTGAGGATGTGGCGCACCACGGCCTGCTCCTCACTGCGCCATTGCGAGTCCTCCAACACCGCTGAGCTGGCCGCGGAGTCGTCGAAGCTCTCCGCGACGACGATCAGATCGGGGTCGGCGGCGGTCAGTTCCGCGTCCGCCGCACCCCCGCCGCCGAGGCGTCCGAGCAGGCGGCGCACACGGCTGGTGGGAACCTCGTGTCCGTTGAGGTCTCGCATCATGACCAGGCCTCTCATTTCCGTCGGAACTTTTTCCCGACCCGAGTAGTCATCAGATACTACGAACCGTCATACTTCATTTTGTGACTAGCGCTGCAGGTACCTCGGGCACAGCCATCACCTCGAGGGTGCACTCTCTGAACCGTCCCAACATGGTCAGTGTCGGCACCATCGTCTGGCTGTCCAGTGAGCTCATGTTCTTTGCGGGATTGTTCGCGATGTACTTCGTGGCACGAGCGAACTCGGGGGGCAACTGGCCCCCGGAGCCGACGGAGTTGAACCTCTTCCTCGCCATCCCGGTGACGGCGGTCCTGATCCTCTCGTCGGTGACCTGCCAGCTGGGCGTCTTCGCCGCCGAGCGCGGCGACGTCTTCGGCCTCCGCCGCTGGTACATCCTCACCTTCATCATGGGCGCGTTCTTCGTCTCCGGTCAGGGCTACGAGTACTACCACCTGGTGCACGAGGGCACGACGCTCTCCTCCAGCGCCTACGGCTCGGTGTTCTACATGGCGACCGGCTTCCACGGCCTGCACGTCATCGGCGGTCTGATCGCGTTCGTCTTCCTGTTGGTGCGAACCAAGCTCAGCAAGTTCACCCCCGCCCAGGCCACCGCCGCGATCGTGGTCTCGTACTACTGGCACTTCGTCGACATCGTGTGGGTCGGCCTGTTCGCCACCATCTACTTCATCCGGTGATCGACCCCACCGCAGCCCGGTGGACCAGATCACCAGCTACATGCAGCAACCACCAGAGAGAGCAGAGATGAGTTCTTCTCCCCCGCCCGTGCAGGCGGACGACTCGGCCGACCGGACCGGCGTCGACACCGCGCGGACCGATCCGAAGCGGGCGAAATCCCGTCGCAAGCTCCGCAGGCGCGCCACCGGTGCACTGCTCCTGCTCGCGGGCCTGCTCGTCGCGGGAGGACTCGCGACCGTCATCACCCCGTCGCCGCAGGTGGCGACGGCTGATGCACAGACCAACGCCGCCCTCATCCAGGACGGCAAGAAGCTCTACGAGACGTCGTGCATCACCTGCCACGGTCGCAACCTCGACGGTGTCCAGGATCGTGGACCCTCGCTGGTCGGCGTCGGCGACGCATCGGTCTACTTCCAGGTCTCGTCGGGCCGCATGCCCGCCGTCCGCGGTGAGGCCCAGGCCGCCCGCAAGCCACCGAAGTTCACCGAGGCGCAGACCGATCAGCTCGGCGCCTACGTGCAGTCCGTCGGCGGCGGCCCTTCGGTCGTCTACGAACACAACACCGACGGCACCGTCAAGATGGAAGACGGATACCCGGTCAAGGCACAGGGCGAGCTCCGCGGTTCCGACATCGGACGCGGCAGCGAGCTGTTCCGGCTCAACTGCGCCTCGTGCCACAACTTCACCGGTCGTGGCGGAGCGCTGTCCTCGGGCAAGTACGCGCCCACCCTGGACCCGGCCAACGAGCAGCAGATCTACACGGCGATGCTCACCGGCCCGCAGAACATGCCCAAGTTCTCCGATCGGCAGCTGACCGAGACCGAGAAGAAGGACATCATCGGCTACGTCAAGTACGCCAGTGAGACCAAGCCCCAGGGCGGCTACGCACTCGGCGGCTTCGGACCGGTGTCCGAGGGCATGGCCATGTGGGTTGTCGGTGTCATCGCGGTTGTCGCCGCAGCGATGTGGATTGGATCGCGATCATGAGTGACGCCCAGAAGCCGTCGGGCTCCGACGACGACGAGAAGATGACCCCCGAGAAGGCCGAGGGGACCACGAATCCGCCGTCGTACACCCGCGACGAGCTCGACAAGATGAGCAACGACGACCTGGTCAAGCTCGGTACGAACCTCGACGGCGTCGAGATCATCTACCGTCGCGACCGGTTCGCCGAGGCCGGCACCAAGGCCGAGAAGCGCGCCGAGCGTTCGGTCGCATTCTGGTTCGCCCTCGCCGGCGTCCTCGCCGTCGCGTGCTTCGTGATCTTCCTGTTCAACCACTGGGAGTTCGTCCTCCCGGACGGCAAGAACTACTTCCTCTACACCCTGAACACGCCGCTGTTGGGCATCACCTTCGGTGGATCGATCCTCGCGGTCGGTATCGGCCTGGTGCAGTTCACGAAGAAGTTCATCCCCGAGGAGATCTCGGTCCAGGATCGCCACGACGGCGGCTCCAACGACCTCGACAAGGCCACCACCGTGGCCCTGCTGAACAACGCGGGCGCCACCTCCACCATCGCGCGTCGCAAGCTGATCATCGGTTCGGCCGCCTTCGGTGTCGGGGCCTTCGCCCTCACCGGCGTGGTCGCCCTGCTCGGCGGCATCATCAAGAACCCGTGGGCCCAGGGCAAGGACTCCGTCCTGTGGCACACCGGCTGGTCGCCGATCTACAACGACCCGAAGTCGCCCAACGAGACGGTCTTCGTCCGTCGCGACACCGGCGACCCGAGCCAGGTCGTCCTGGTCCGACCCGAGGATCTCGACGCAGGCGCGATGGAGACGGTCTTCCCGTGGCGCGTCTCCGACGGCTTCGGCGAGACCGAGGAGTCGCGGGAGAAGCTCCACGCGGGTCTGCGGCTGGTCCGTAACCCGGTGATGCTGATCCGCCTGCGTCCGACCGACACCGCGAAGGTGATCAAGCGCAAGGGCCAGGAGAGTTTCAACTACGGCGACTACTTCGCCTACACGAAGGTCTGCTCGCACCTCGGGTGCCCGACCTCGCTCTACGAGCAGCAGACGAACCGCATTCTGTGCCCGTGCCACCAGAGCCAGTTCAACGCCCTGGAGTACGGCAAGCCGATCTTCGGACCGGCGGCACGCGCACTGGCGCAGTTGCCGATTACGGTGAACAATCAGGGATACATGGTTGCAGCAGGTGACTACATCGAGCCCGTCGGCCCCGCTTTCTGGGAGCGCGGCCAAGGTAAGGACAAGCCATGAGTGCTATCGCGGATCGCGCAGCGGTCCAAGCAGAGGGAGTCGACTCCCGCTATCACCTGGCCGCAGGTATGCGACGCCAGATCAACAAGGTCTTCCCGACGCACTGGTCATTCCTGCTCGGTGAGATCGCCCTCTACAGCTTCGTCATCCTGCTGATCTCGGGTGTCTACCTCACGCTGTTCTTCGACCCGTCGATGGCCGAGGTCACCTACCACGGCTCGTACCAGCCGCTCAACGGCGTGGAGATGAGCAAGGCCTACGCAACGGCGCTCGACATCTCGTTCGACGTCCGCGGCGGTCTGTTCGTCCGTCAGATCCACCACTGGGCCGCGCTGCTGTTCGCCGCGTCGATCATCGTGCACATGGCGCGCATCTTCTTCACCGGTGCGTTCCGTCGTCCGCGTGAGGCCAACTGGGTCATCGGTTGCCTGCTCCTGCTGCTGGCGATGTTCGAGGGCTTCTTCGGATACTCGCTCCCCGATGACCTGCTCTCCGGTACCGGCGTCCGCGCCGCGATGTCGGGCATCGTCATGGGCATCCCGGTGGTCGGCACCTGGGTCCACTGGGCCCTGTTCGGTGGCGACTTCCCCGGCGAGATCATCATCCCGCGGCTCTACATCCTGCACGTGCTGCTGTTCCCCGGGATCATCCTCGCGCTGATCGGTGCCCACCTGGCGCTGGTCTGGTACCAGAAGCACACGCAGTTCCCCGGCCCCGGCCGCACCGAGAAGAACGTCGTGGGTGTCCGCATCCTCCCGGTCTTCGCGGTCAAGTCCGGCGCGTTCTTCGCCGTCACCTTCGGCATCCTCGCGATCATGTCCGGGGTGTTCCAGATCAACCCGATCTGGGTGCTCGGCCCGTACAACCCCGCACACGTCTCGGCCGGTTCGCAGCCCGACATCTACATGATGTGGACCGACGGTCTGGCCCGACTGATGCCGGCGTGGGAGATCTACTTCGGCAACTCGTACACGATCCCCGCGATCTTCTGGGTCGTCGCCATCATCGGTGTGATCATCACCGCGATGGTCGCCTACCCGTGGATCGAGAAGAAGCTCACCGGTGACGATGCGCATCACAACCTGCTGCAGCGTCCGCGCGACGTCCCGGTCCGCACCGCGATCGGCGCAATGGCGTTCGCCTTCTACATCGTGCTCACGCTGTCGTGCATGAACGACATCATCGCGCTGAAGTTCCACATCTCGCTGAACGCGACGACGTGGATGGGCCGCATCGGTCTGATCATCCTGCCGCCGCTGGCGTACTACATCGCCTACCGCTGGGCACTCGCACTGCAGCGCAGTGACCGCGCGGTCCTCGAGCACGGTATCGAGACCGGCATCATGAAGCGTCTCCCGCAGGGCGAGTACGTCGAGGTCCACCAGCCGCTCGGCCCGGTGGACGATCACGGACACCCGATCCCGCTCCCGTACCAGGGCGCGGCGCTCCCCAAGCGCATGAACAAGCTGGGGTCGGCCGGTTCACCCGGCACCGGGTCGCTCATGGTGGCCGACTCACCCGAAGAGCAGAAGCGCAACGTGGAGCTCGAGCGCGAGGCCCATGCCCAGGAGCACGAGGCCATCTCGAACCTCCAGGCAAAGGGCGGCAAGATGCTCGAGTAGGTCCCACCCACTCGGCTCGAACCACAGCGGCCGGCGAACCCACACGGGTTCGCCGGCCGTTCTGTGTCGGCTCCTCCCCTCCCCCACCGCGGCGTGTGCAGCCCTGGCCGCATACAGAGATCCATCACCCACCCGATTTTCCTTGTGGTAAGTAAGGAACCGTGAGGAAACGTGTCTGCTCGGTTGTCGCGCTGTCCGTGTCTCTGCTCCTGTGTGCGCCGTCCGGCGGCGCAAGCGCAACACGGACGCACAATCTGACGGTCTCGCTACCGGCTCCGTCCGGCCCGTTGATTGTCGGTGTGACGGACATCCACCTGCACGACCCGACACGGCCCGAATTCGCCGGCACCACAGGTCAACACCGGCAACTGATGATCCGTGTGTGGTACCCAGCCAGCCGACGGGTGGGTGCGCCTCAGCCCTGGATGGCGGGCGGTGGACTCGACGAAGAGCGGGTCTTCCTGCGAAACCGCACTGTGCCGGAGGACAGCTGGTCGCTTGCGCCCACGCACAGCTACCTGAAGGCGCCGGCTGCCGCCGCGGTTCGTCGGCCGGTGCTCATCTACTCACCCGGCTTCCTCGACTCCGATTCGTGGAACACCTCGAAAGCCGAAGACCTTGCCAGCCACGGATACGTGGTGGTGGGTATCGATCACACCCATGAGACGTACTCAGTGGAGTTTCCGCGCGATCAGACGATACGCGGTGTCACACCAAAGTCTGCGTCAGCTGGCTACCTCACCTCTGTTCTGCTTCCGATTCGAGTTGCGGACACACGGTTCGTCCTCGATCAGCTCACCGAACTCACTCACGGATTCAATCCCGATGTCGACCATGCGGCGTTGCCGTCGCAGTTGGGCCGGAGTCTTGATCTCGCCAGGATCGGAATGTTCGGGCACTCCCTCGGCGGATCCACAACCGCACAAGCGATGCATGAGGACGACAGGATCAGCGCAGGCATCGACCTCGACGGCCCGCTCTGGGGGTCTGTGGGCCACGACGGATTGTCGCGCCCTCTCGGGATGCTCGGCAACCGCAACCAGAGCGCACGAACCGATCCCGACTGGCTGCCGTACTGGCCCCACAACACCGGACGGAAGATCCCGCTTCGTGTTCCTGGGGCGCGTCATGAATCGTTCACCGATCAGGAGATCATCATCAGCCAACTTCGCGCCGCTGACCTCATCCCGGCGTCAGCAGCTGCCGAAGCCATCGGAACGTGTCCGCCCGCCCGAAGCGTAGTCGCCCAGAACACCTTCCTGCGAGCGTTCTTCGACACAACCCTCATCCATGACGTCCCCTCGCCGAGCGACGTACACGACCTGGCAACGTCCGGTCTGGAGCCGGCAGCGTGATCGAACAGCCGCGAGAGGCATCCTCGTGCATGGCCTGCCGGTTCGTAGCAGAACCGGTGGCTGTTCCCGGTGGACGCATTGCCGACACCACGCACTGGGTGGTTGAGCACTGTGTTGGTCCGCTGGGTGTCGGCACGCTCATCCTCAAACCACGCCGCCACGTGGTCGCAGTGGCGGCGTTGAACGATACCGAGGTTCAAGAGCTCGGTCCGTTACTCAGGAAGTGCTCGGCGGTGGCAGCAGAGATATCCGACGCTGACCAGGTCTACAACACCCTGTGGTCACATGCGGATACTCAACCCGGCCATATTCACTACGTCATTCAGCCGGTGACCGCGCAGCAGTGCCTCTCGACGGGGTTGTTCGGACCGGCGCTGCAGATGGCCATGTTCGACGCCGGCGCCGTGCCGGACCCTCGACAGGTCGCGATGGTGGCTGACCGTGCCCGCACGCTCTGGAACGCGGTCCGGTGAGACAACCCCGAGGCATCGCAGGAAGTTGGGCAAAGCACGGGCCCCGACAGCCGCAAGGCAGTGCCTGGTCCGCGGTGTGGACACGAGAAAGGGCAGGTGCTCGCGCACCTGCCCTTGTCATCGTGTGTGGAGAAACGTGGTTCGTGTCAGTGCTTCTCGGCGCCGACGTGGTACTCGAAGACGAGACCGGCCACGGCGGAGACGATCGCCACCGCGCCCACGGCCACGAGCCAGAACTGACTCATCGCCATCGCGACGGCCAGCAGGGCCGCACCGCCGGCGATGAGGATGGGCCACCAGCTACCCGGGCTGAAGAAACCCAGTTCGCCTGCGCCGTCCTCGATCTCCGCCTCTTCGTAGTCCTCGGGGCGGATGTCGACGCGTCGTGCGACGAAGCGGAAGTAGGTACCGATGATCAGGGTCAGTCCACCGGTCATCACGATGCCGGTCAGACCGACCCACTCCACGTTCTTGCTCGACAGTCCGGTGCAGACCCCGTACAGGATCGCGGCACCGAAGAAGAAGATCGTCAGGATCTCGAAGAGCCGGGCTTCGATCTTCACTGGAGGGCTCCTACCGTGCAGCCGGGCAATGAGGTGTTGCTGGTGTCACCGTTGGTCTTCGGGGTGGTCGTACCGTCGGTGCTGCGTCGCGTGTCGAACGGATGCGTCGTGACCGAGACCGGGGTCTCACAGATGCTCTGCAGCGCCTGCGCATTCGTGGCGTTGGGGTTCGACGCACGATAGGTGATGTAGGAGTCGAACTTCTCCTTGGTCACCGCACGCACCTCGAAGTTCATCATCGAGTGGTACGTGCCGCACATCTCCGCACACCGTCCGACGAAGGCACCGGTCTTGTCGATCGAGCTCACCTGCCACCGGTTGTCGGTGTGGTTCTGCTTGGGGAACGGCATCACGTCGCGCTTGAACAGGAACTCGGGCACCCAGAACGAGTGGATGACGTCGGCGGAGGCCTGTTCGAACTCGATGCGCTCACCGACCGGCAGGACAAGAACCGGGATCTCGTCGGACGTGCCGACGGTCTCGATGCGGTCGAACTTGAGGTAGTTGCGGATGTCGTCGTCGCGGCCGTTCGCCGGCAACGGCTTCTCTTCGCCCTCTTCGTTGAGCTCGGCGCGCTGGATCTCGTACGGGCTGCCGTTGCGCTCGAAACCGTCGTACTTCGAGCCGTCGGCCATGTCGACGGTGCGGTAGCCGAACTTCCAGTTCCACTGGAAAGCGGTGACATCCACCACGACGGCCGGATCGGCCTTTTTCGTCTCGACGCTGTTCTGCACGATGATCGTGAAGTAGAACAGCACCGCGATGATCACGAACGGGATGGCCGTGTAGGTCAGCTCGAGCGGCACGTTGTAGGCCGTCTGCCGGGGGAACTCGTCCTCCTGGCTGAGCTTGCCGGTGCCCTTGCGGCGGTGGAACGAGATGGTCCAGAACGTCAGGGCCCAGACGATCACGCCCATCAGCAGTGCCGCGATCACCGACCACGTCCACAGATGCCGCATGTCCTCGGCCTCGGGCGTGACGCCCTCCGGCCAGCCGAAACGCATTGCCTCCGAGGCGCTACACCCCGACATCAGGAGAGCACCGAGCCCGAGAACGAGCAGTGCCGAGACCCTCTTCAGTCGTCTCCGGCTGTTGCCGGACGTCGCTGCTCGGGGCCGTCCACCGTGTGTCACTGTCACGCCTTCCCGCCTGTCAATTCACGCAGTTCCCAGCGCTGCCGCCGAGTCGGGAACAGCCCCGACTCCAAGCACACAGCCCAGTACTACGCAGCGTAGACCAAGTCGGTCGGAGTTTCGTGATCGGGGTTTGCGCGCGTGCGGGGTCGCCCGCGTCGACGCCGGGATGGACCCGCGGTGCGGCATACTCGACGACGTCCGAGCCGTCCGACGGCCACGTCCGGTGCCGTCGGATCACCCCTGGCTCGGTGGTCGAATCGAGGCAAAACGCGTGTGTGGTCTGCTGGGCCTGCTGACAAGTGATTCATCGGCTGCGTCTGCCCGAGAGCTGGTCGCCGCCGCGTCGCATTGCATGCGTCACCGGGGTCCGGACGAGCCGGGTGGTACCTGGAGCGATGCCGACGTCGCGTTCGGCTTCAACCGGTTGGCGTTCATCGACATCGAGCACTCGCATCAGCCGTTGCGCTGGGGCCCGCCGGAGTCGCCCGACCGCTACGCCATGGTGTTCAACGGCGAGATCTACAACTACCTCGAGCTGCGTGCCCAGCTCGCCGCCGACGAGGGCGCGGTCTTCCGCACCGAGGGCGACGGCGAGGCCATCGTCGCGGCGTTCCACTACTGGGGCGCCGACTCGGTCGCCCGCCTGCGCGGGATGTTCGCCTTCGCCATCTGGGACACCGAGAAGCGCAGTCTGTTCCTCGCCCGCGATCCGTTCGGCATCAAGCCGATGTTCATCGCCACCGGGCCACGCGGCACGGTGTTCGGCAGCGAGAAGAAAAGCCTGTTGGAGCTGCTGGGTCGCGTCGGTCTCGGCGACCGTCTCGACGACCGCGCGATCGAGCACTACACGGTCCTGCAGTACGTCCCCGAGCCCGAGACCCTGCACACCGACATCACCCGTATCGAGTCCGGCACGCACGCCACCCTGACGCCCGGCTCGCGCCCGCGGACCCATCGGTATTTCACGCCGCAGTTCGAGAGCAGGCCCTTCAGGGTCGGTGGCGAGCAGGCCCGCTACGACGAGATCGCCGAGGCACTCTCGGATTCGGTGGCCAAGCACATGCGCGCCGACGTCACCGTCGGGTCGTTCCTGTCCGGCGGCATCGACTCCACGGCCATCGCGGCCCTCGCCATCCGACACAACCCCGACCTGATCACCTTCACCACCGGGTTCGAACGACAGGGCTACTCCGAGGTCGACGTCGCGGCCGAGTCGGCCGCGGCCATCGGTGCGCGCCATGTCGTCAAGGTCGTCGGGCCGGCCGAGTTCGCCGCGTCGATTCCCGAGATCGTCTGGTACCTCGACGATCCCGTCGCCGACCCGGCCCTCGTGCCCTTGTACTTCGTGGCCAAGGAGGCCCGCAAGCACGTCAAGGTGGTGCTGTCCGGCGAGGGCGCCGACGAGCTGTTCGGCGGCTACACGATCTACAAGGAACCGTTGTCGCTGCGACCGTTCGAACGTCTGCCCGCCGGCCTGCGGGCCGCGGCGGGCCGGTTGTCCGATCGCATCCCCGAGGGCACTCGCGGCAAGAGCCTCCTGCACCGCGGGTCGATGCCGCTCGAGGAGCGGTACTACGGCAACGCCCGCAGCTTCGACGACGCGCGTCTGCGCTCGGTGCTGCGCAGCTACCGACCGGAGTGGACGCACACCGACGTCACCGCCGACATCTACGCGACCACCCAGGGCTGGGATCCCGTCGCGCGGATGCAGCACATCGACCTGTTCACGTGGCTGCGCGGCGACATCCTCGTCAAGGCCGACAAGATCACCATGGCCAACTCACTCGAACTGCGCGTGCCGTTCCTCGACCCCGAGGTCTTCGAGGTCGCGCGTCTGCTGCCGACCGAGGAGAAGCTCTCGCACGGCACGACCAAGTACGCGCTGCGCAAGGCGCTCGAGCAGATCGTCCCCGCACACGTGCTGCACCGTAAGAAGTTGGGTTTCCCGGTGCCGCTGCGACATTGGCTCGCCGGCACCGAGCTGTACGACTGGGCGCGCGAGACCGTGACGGCCTCGCAGACCGATCACATCTTCAATCGCGCGGCGGTGTTCAACATGCTCGACGAGCACCGGGCGGGCACCGTGGACAACAGTCGACGGCTCTGGACGATCCTGGTGTTCATGGTGTGGCACGCCATCTTCGTCGAGAAGACACTCGTGCCGAACATCTCCGACCACACCTACCCGGTCAAGCTCTAGCTCCGACGACGCAGACGACGAAGCCGGCCGATGTGACACATCGGCCGGCTTCGTCTGTGGTCGGGCTGAGTGGAGATCAGGCGACGACGGCACCGATCTCGGCGGCGGCGTCGGCGCCGTAGGCATCCGAGATACGCGCGAGCGCGGACTCACGGTCCCAGGTCCAGTCCTGCGGGGCGACGGTCTCGAGGACGAGAACGGCGACCAACGAGCCCAGCTGTGCGCTGCGCTCGTTGCTCAGCCCGGCGGCGTTGCCGACAAGGAAGCCCGCACGGAAGCCGTCGCCGACTCCGGTGGGATCGACCTTCTTGGTCTCCGGGACCACGGGTACGTGCACCCGGTTGCCGTCGCGGTCGACGATCTCGGCGCCGTCGGCGCCCAGGGTGGTCACGCGCAGTTCGACCTGGGCGGCGACCTCCTCGGCCGTCAGTCCGGTCTTCTGCTGCAGCAGGCCCCACTCGTACTCGTTGGTGAACAGGTACTTCGCGCCCTCGATGAGGGTGCGGATCTGCTCGCCGTCGAGCAGCGCGAGCTGCTGCGACGGGTCGGCGGCGAAGGGGATGCCGAGGTTGCGGCACGCCTGGCTGTGGCGGACCATCGCCTCGGGGTCGTCGGCGCCGATGAGGACGAGCTCGGGCTGACCCAGTTCGTCGGACAGATCCGACAGGGAGATCTGACGCGCCTCGGCCATCGCACCGACGTAGAAGCTGGCGAGCTGCGCCATGTCGTCGTCGGTGGTGCACATGAAGCGGGCCGAGTGCGCGGTCCGCGAGACCCGCACACCACCGCAGTCGACGCCGTTGCTTTCGAGCCACGTGCGGTACTCGTCGAAGTCGGTGCCCACGGCACCGACGAGCAGCGGCGATGCGCCCAGGACGCCCATCCCGTAGGAGATGTTCGCCGCGACGCCGCCGCGCCGGATGATGAGCTCCTCCACGAGGAAGCTCAGAGAGATGTGGTTCAGGTGTTCGGCGAGGAGCTGCTCGGAGAACTTGCCCTTGAACCGCATCAGGTGGTCGGTCGCGATCGATCCGCAAATGGCGATTGCCACGGCAGTCAAACCCTTTCGTCTGGGTACATTTCTCGCGCGGCCACGGGCGTCGAGCCCCCCGGTCACGCCAATCCGCGGACAACGCTACTTCACGACTGTGGCCCACCTCGCTTCCGAGGTGGGCCACAGGCGGTGGTGCAGGGTCGGCCGCGGTGGGCCGACTACCGGTATGTCAGTTGAACGAGTCGCCGCAGGCGCAGCTGCCGGTCGCGTTCGGGTTGTCGATGGTGAAGCCCTGCTTCTCGATGGTGTCGACGAAGTCGATCTGCGCGCCCTGGACGTACGGGGAGCTCATGCGGTCGACCGCCAGCTTGACGCCGCCGAAGTCGGACACGACGTCACCGTCGAGGCTGCGGTCGTCGAAGAAGAGCTGGTAGCGCAGTCCGGCGCAGCCGCCGGGCTGGACGGCGATGCGCAGGGACAGGTCGTCACGACCCTCCTGGTCGAGCAGGGCCTTGGCCTTCGATGCGGCCGCATCGGTCAGAACGATGCCGCCGGTCGCGGGCTCGGTGGCGGTGTGAGCGTGCTCAACCTGGTTCTCAACGGTCATTGCGGGATCTCCTCGGTCTGCAGACAGTGGATGACGGAGTGTCGCGACATCCGTACGTCGTCGTGCTTCTCATCGACAACGGTACCCCCATGAGTCCTATTCCCGCCTCCAGGCGAGTCCGGCCTGCTCGGCGAGGCGGGCCAACAGCGGCCCCGCGTCGTCCATGGCGTGCTGGACCGACTCGGCGATGTCGACGATCGCGTGGGCCTGCGCGATCCCCGCCCCCACCAGTTCTGCGTGCGTCAGGACAACCTGTCCCGCGAACACCACCGTCGGCAGGTCGCCCGCGGAGGCGGACGCCGCAACCGCGGAGACGACCTTGCCCTGCAACGTCTGCCGATCGAACTTGCCCTCGCCGGTGATCAAGAGGTCCGCGGCGGCGACGAGATCGTCGAGCCCGATCGCGGCGGCGATCACCGCGGCCCCCGAGACCCGCCGGGCGCCGAGAGCGATCAGCGCCGCCCCCAGACCGCCCGCCGCACCGGCTCCGGACTCGTCGGCGACGTCGTGGCCCGCCAGCGAGATCAACGTCTCGTTCCACGCCACCATGCGGTCCTCGAGAGTGGCGACCATGTCCGGGTCGGCCCCCTTCTGCGGCCCGAACACCGCGGCCGCACCGGCCGGCCCCAGCAGCGGGTTGTCGACATCGGAGGCGGCGATCAGGTCGATCCCGTCGAGTCGATCGGCCGCCGCCCGCGGGTCGGGCGATCCGGGGCCCGCGAGTGCGGCGATCAGTCCGGCGCCGCCGTCGGTGCTGGCCGATCCCCCGAGGCCGACGACGATCGTCGTCGCGCCCGCGGCGAGCGCGGCGGCGATCAGATCGCCGACGCCCCGGGTCGAGGCGGTGAACGCGGTTCGCGGTGAGCGGGTGCCGACCTGGTGCAGCCCACAGGCTTGGGCGCACTCGATGTAGGCGGTGATGGTGTCGTCGGTGTCGTCGATCAGCCACCGGGCGTCGACCGGGTCGCCGAGGGGGCCGGGCACGGTCGTGCTGATCACACGACCGAAACGGGCCGCGAGGACGTCGACGAAACCGGGGCCGCCGTCCGAGAGCGGCGCGCACACCAGGTCGTCGTCGGGCCGTGCCCGTGCCCAGCCCGTGGCGATGGCGTCGGCGGCCTGCACCGCGGTGAGGGTGTCACCGAAGGAATCCGGAGCGATCAGGGCCCGCATGGCGTGAGCATAGGACGCACCGGACCGATCGGCAGATCACGCGAACCGGTCGCGATCTCACCGCCGATGCCCACGCCCGGCGCGCGATCAAATATCCTGGTCTGGTGAAGCTGCCCTGGAAGAAAGACGAGACGTCGGCGAGCGCTGCCGGCGACACCGCGAGCGCGGACGACGGGGCAGGTCAGAGCGCGGCCGCCACCGTCACCGCACGCAAGCAGACCGAGGGCAAGGGCCGACCGACCCCTCGGCGCCGTGACGCCGAGGGGCGTCGTCGCGGACCTGTGGCTCCCGCGCCGCAGACCCGCTCCGAGGCACGTGCCCGCAAGAAGGAGCTCGGCGGCGCCAAGCTCAGCCGGGGCGAGCGCAAGGAACAGTCCGACAGTCGCCGGACCGCGCGCGCCGAGCAACGCCAGAAGATGATGGACGGCGACGAGAAATACCTCATGCCGCGCGACAAGGGCCCGGTGCGCAAGTTCGCCCGTGAGATCGTCGACTCCCGCCGCAACTTCGCCGGTCTGTTCATGCCGTTCGCCGTGCTGCTCATCGTGATCATGTTCCTGCCCGCCATCGCCGTCTACGCGACGCTGCTGATGTTGATCTTCGCGGTGTTCCTGATCATCGACGGCGTGATCCTGGGCCGGATCGTCAACAACCGTGTGCGCGAACGCTTCCCGGAGACCCCCGACGGCGGCTTCAAGCTGGGCTGGTACTCCTTCAGCCGCTCGATGCAAATGCGTTTCATGCGTGCCCCCCGTCCCCAGGTCAAGCCCGGCGACGCGGTCTGAGCAACATGCGGACGTTGATACTGGGTGGGATCCACTCAGGGAAGTCGGCGTATGCGGAGGAATTGATCGCCGCCGCCACGGGCGCGGAATCGGCCCGCTACCTCGCGACCGCCGTGACCCCGGCCACCGGCGATCCCGAGTGGACCGCCCGGATCGATCGGCATCGCCGACGCCGACCCGACACCTGGACCACCGTCGAGACCGGCGACCTCGCCGAGGCCCTGCGCACCGACGCCACCACCCCGTCGTTGATCGACGACCTGGGCAACTGGGTGTCGTCCTATCTCGACAGTGTCGGCGGGTGGGATGACCCGACCGTCGATCTGAGCACGCGGACGACCGAGCTCTGCTCGGCGATCTCCGCGTTCGAGGGCGATCTGGTGCTGGTGAGCCCCGAGGTCGGGTTGTCGCTGGTGGCCCCGACACCGTCGGGTCGCCGATTCCAGCAGGAACTCGGCAGCGTCAACGCCGCCGTCGCCGCGGCCTGTGACCGCGTGGTGCTCGTGGTCGCCGGACGCCCCATCGACCTCGCCGACAGCGACACCGTCGTCACGGTGACGGCGACCCCGTCGACCGCATCCTCCGGACCGGCCGTCGCTGCACCGGCCACTGCCGCGTCCGCCGCCGCCGCGACTCCCCGGACGCCGCCCGCACGCGACATCCCGCAGACGGCCTCCCCCGCCGCCACCGACCCCGCCGCCACCGACCCCGTCACGTCGGTCCCGGCCACCGTCGGTGATCATCACAGCGCCGCAGACGAATTCGACGTCATCGAATCACCGTCGCGTCGCGTCGCGGCGCAGGCGGAAGCCCGTCAGCTGCAACTGACCAAGCCCGCAGGCTCACTCGGTCGTCTCGAGGAGATCGCGAACTGGGCCGCATCGTGTCAGGGCGCGTGCCCCCCGGCCCCGTTCCGGGCACCGACCGTCGTCGTCTTCGCCGGCGACCACGGCGTCGCCCATGCGGGGGTCTCGGCCTACCCACCCGAGGTCACCGCCCAGATGGTGGCCAACATCAGCGCAGGCGGCGCGGCCATCAACGTGCTGGCCGAGCGTGCGGGCGCAACAGTCCGTGTCGAGGACATCTCCGTCGACGCCGACCTCGACCCGTCGCTGAGCCGGTTCAAGGTCCGCCGCGGATCGCAGGATCTGCGCACCACCGATGCACTCACCGCGGCCGAGGCCAATGCCGCGGTCGCCAACGGACGCGCGATCGCCGACGAACTCGTCGACTCGGGCGTCGATCTGCTCATCGCCGGCGATTTGGGGATCGGCAACACCACCCCGGCGGCCGCGCTGATCGGTGTGCTCACCGACACCGAGCCGGTCGTCGTCGTCGGACGCGGTACCGGCATCGACGACGAGGGGTGGATCCGCAAGACCGCCGCGATCCGGGACGGGATGCGCCGCGGTCGGGCCGTGTCCCGCTCCCCCATCGCCCTGCTCGCGGCCGTGGCCGGGGCGGACATCGCCGCCATGGCGGGCTTCCTCGCCCAGGCGGCGTTGCGACGCACCCCGGTGATCCTCGACGGGGTCGTGGTGACCGCGGCCGCACTGGTCGCCGAAGACCTCGCGCCCGGAGCCGCACAGTGGTGGTTGGCCGGACACCGTTCCGACGAACCCGCACACTCGATCGCGCTGCGGCAGTTGGGACTCGAACCGGTCCTGGAGTTCTCGATGCGGCTCGGCGAGGGCAGCGGCGCGGTGACGGCGTTGCCGATCGTGCAGGCCGCGGTCGCGACACTGGCCTCGATGGCGACGTTCGCCGACGCCGGTGTCTCCGATGCCGATGCCACCGCGCCCGTTCCCGTCTGACGCGCGGTGTCGCTGACGCGATCGGTCCAGGGCACACACCTGGCCGTGTCGTGGCTGACCGTGCTGCCGGTGCCGCAACCGCGCGTGGAGATCGATCGGCGCGCCGCGGCGCGGGCGATCGCCGCCACCCCGGTGGTCGGCGTCCTGCTGGGTGGGCTCGCGACCGGGCTCGCCGCCGTGCTGACGCTGTCGCAGCTGCCGTCGATCGTCGTCGGCCTGCTGGTCGTCGGGGCGCTCGGTCTCATGACGCGCGGGATGCACATCGACGGACTGGCCGACACGGTCGACGGGCTGGGCTGTTACGGCCCGCCCGAGCGTGCGCGCGAGGTCATGCACTCCGGCGGTGTCGGGCCGTTCGGGGCGGCCGCCCTGGTGGTGGTGCTGGTGGTGCAGGCCACCGGTGTCGGGGCACTGGCCGAGTCACACGAGTGGTCGGCGATCGTGGTCGCGGTGGCGCTCGGTCGTCTCGCCGTCCTGATCGCGTGCCGACGCGGACTTCCTGCGGCGACAGGTGGTTTCGGCGCGCTGGTGGCCGACAGTCAGCGATTATCGATCGTCGTCTGGACGGTCCTCGCGCTCGTCGGCGCAGCGGCCGTCGACATCGACGTGTGGTGGCGCGGGGTGGCCACGGTCGGCGTGATCCTGGCCGGCGCGTGGGTGGTGTCCGCGCACTGCGCGCGCCGGTTCGGTGGCATCAACGGTGACGTCCTCGGTGCCGTGCTCGAGCTCGGGACGACGGTCGCGGTCGTCGGCTTCCTGATCTGAACCGGACACGGTCCGGGGAGAGAGCCGCCGGCCACGGGCGTCAGGGGCGGTGGAGCTCGGTCATCCATCCGTGGGTGTCGGCGAACGTGCCGCGCTGGATCCCGGTGAGGGTGTCGCGGAGCGCGGTGGTCACCTCGCCGGGCGTGCCGTCGCCGATCTGGTAGTCGTCGGAGTCGCCCTTGACCCGGCCGACCGGGGTGATCACCGCGGCGGTGCCGCAGGCGAAGACCTCGGTGATGTCGCCCGAGGCCACGCCCTTGCGCAGTTCCTCGCTGCTCACCTTGCGCTCCTCGACGGCGATGCCCGCGTCGACCGACAGGGCCAGCAGCGAGTCACGGGTGACGCCGGGCAGCAGCGACCCGGACAGTTCCGGGGTGACCAGCCGTGCATCGGCGCCGGAACCGAGGACGAAGAACAGGTTCATCCCGCCCATCTCCTCGATGAAGCGGCGCTCGACGGCGTCGAGCCACACCACCTGTTCGCACCCGTGCTCGGCGGCCTGCGCCTGGGCGAGCAGCGACGCGGCGTAGTTGCCGCCGGTCTTGGCGTCGCCGATTCCGCCGGGGGCGGCGCGGACGTACTCCGACGACAGCCAGACGCTGACCGGCTTGACGCCGCCCGGGAAGTAGGCGCCCGCCGGTGAGGCGATGACGAGGTAGCGGTAGCTGTTGGACGGACGCACACCGAGAGCGGCCTCGGTGGCGAACATGAACGGCCGGACGTAGAGGGAGTCCTCGCCGCCCGCGGCAGGGACCCACTCGTGGTCCGCGGCGAGCAGTGCACGCAGCGCCCCGAGGAAGACGTCCTCGGGCAGTTCGGGCATCGCGAGTCGGCGCGCTGAGTTGTTCAGGCGGCGGGCGTTGGCGTCCGGGCGGAACGACGCGATGGTGCCGTCGGCCTGCCGGTACGCCTTGAGGCCCTCGAAGATCTCCTGCGCGTAGTGCAGGACCATCGCCGACGGGTCGAGCGAGATCGGTCCGTAGGGCACCACCGCGGCGTCGTGCCACCCACGGTCGGCATCCCAGTCGATGCTCACCATGTGATCGGTGAAGTAGTTGCCGAAACCCGGCGCAGCCAGGATCTCGGAGCGTCGCGACGCCGACGCCGGGTTCGGGTGCTCGGTCCGGGTGAACTCCACGGTCATCCGGCAATCGTAGCCCGTGGACACCTCATCCGATCGCCTCGGTGGCGGTCCTCGGCCCGCGGTCGGTCAGCTGGTGGAGGTCTGCACGAACGGCGGTGCCACCAACTCACATTCGAGGCCGCGGCCCCGCACGTCGACGATCACATGATCACCGTCGGCGAGCCCGGGGGCGGTGTCGATCAGCGCCAGCGCGATGCCCTCCTTGAGGGTCGGCGAGAACGTTCCCGAGGTGCACAGACCCACGACGGTCCCGTCGGCGGTGCGGACCTCGCAGTCCGCGCGCGGGACCCCGCGTCCGACCGCGCGCAGGCCACGCAGGCGGCGCGCAGGCCCGGCCTCCTTCTCGGCCACGAGCGCCGAGCGACCGAAGAACTCCGGCTTCTTCCAGCCGACGGCCCAGCCGCACCGCGCCTGCAGGGGGCTGATCTCGGTGGACAATTCGTGCCCGTGCAGGGGGTAACCCATCTCGGTGCGCAGGGTGTCGCGGGCACCGAGTCCGGCAGGCAGTCCACCGGCCTCGGTCACCGCGGCCAGGACGACCTCGAAGACGTCGGCCGTGTCGTCCCAGAGCGGCAGCAGTTCGAATCCGCGTTCGCCGGTGTAGCCGGTGCGGCACACCCGGATCGGCCGGGCGCGTCCACCGATGGTCAGCTCGGCGTCGACGAAGGACATGTAGCCCATCTCGGTGGGAAGGCCCACCGCGGTGAGAACCTCCGACGCCTGCGGTCCCTGCACGGCGAGCACGCCATAGTCGCGGTGCCGGTCGACCACGCTGATCTGCGCCGGGGCCACCGCGGCCAGTGCGGCGACCACCGCGGCGGTGTTGGCCGCGTTGGGCACCAGGAACACCTCGTCGTCGGACACCCAGTAGGCGATGAGGTCGTCGACGACACCGCCGGTCTCGGTGGCGCACAGCGTGTATTGCGCGCGGCCCGGCTCGATCTTCGCGAGATCGTTGGTGAGGCAGCGGTTCACGAAGTCGGCCGCGCCCGGACCGGTCACCGACGCCTTGCCCAGGTGACTGACGTCGAAGATGCCGACGCGCTCGCGGACCGCGGTGTGTTCGGCGACGGTCCCCGAGTACGACACCGGCATCGACCATCCGCCGAAATCGGCGAAGCTCGCGCCGATCCGCTCGTGGGTGTCGTTGATCGGGCCCAGCAAAATTTCGGCGCTCATGGCAGACAACCTATCTGCCGACCGGTTCCGACGTCGCACGCAGATCTCCCCCGGCGCGGGCCATTAGGCTCGTGTCATTCCCGACGATCGGAGAGATCACCGTATGAGCACCACCCCGGATCGACAGCTCGGCCCCGACCTGACCATCGCAACCTCGGTCTCCGAGGCGGCCGCCGACGTCCTCGTGATCGGCCTGGTGGCCGGTTCCGACGATGCCGCGACCGACGCGTCGCCGGTGCCCGTCGTCGGCGACGGGCTGATCGACGCCGCGGTCGTCGCCGAGATCTCCGCGGCGTTGGCGGCGGTCGGGGCGTCGTCCGGCGCGGGCGACGTCACGCGGGTGGTCGCCCCGGCCGCGCTGGGTGTGGCCAGCGTCCTGGCGGTCGGTCTCGGAAACGCGTCCGCTCTGCAGAAGCCGGACTCGGTGCGACGTGCCGCCGGGGTGGCCGCGCGGGCCCTGACCGGTGTCGGCACGGTCGTCACGACGCTGTCGACGGTCGATCTCGGGGCAGCGGCCGAGGGCTTCCACCTCGGCGCCTACCGGTTCGAGGAGTTCCGTTCGGAGAAGACCCGGTCGGCCAAGGCCCCACTGGGTGCGGTGGCACTGCTCACCGGCCCGTCGGTACGCGAGGGTGCCGCCGACCTGGACCGCTCGCGCGCGATCGCCACGGCGGTCGCCGTCGCCCGCG
This sequence comes from Williamsia maris, assembly GCF_024171815.1. Taxonomy (GTDB): domain Bacteria; phylum Actinomycetota; class Actinomycetes; order Mycobacteriales; family Mycobacteriaceae; genus Williamsia_A; species Williamsia_A maris. Next base: position 213,112 of record NZ_JAMTCJ010000003.1, read on the forward strand.
ACTTCGTCAACACCCCGCCGAGCCACCTCTACCCCGAGGAGTTCGCCGCCCGCGCCGAGGCGCTGGGCAAGACGAACGGACTGAAGGTCGAGGTCCTCGACGACAAGGCCCTGATCAAGCAGGGCTACGGCGGCATCGTCGGCGTCGGTAAGGGCAGCTCCCGGCTACCCCGGCTGGTCCGGCTGAGCTATTCGAGCGGGACCAAGGACGCCAAGAAGGTCGCCCTCGTCGGCAAGGGCGTCACCTTCGACACCGGCGGCATCTCGATCAAGCCGGCCGCGGGCATGGAGAACATGACCTCCGACATGGGTGGCGCGGCCGCCGTCATCGCCACCGTCGTCCTCGCCGCACAGCTCGGCGTCGGGGTGGACGTCACCGCGACCGTCCCGATGGCGGAGAACATGCCGTCGTCGACCGCGCAACGGCCCGGCGACGTGCTCACCCAGTACGGCGGCATCACCGTCGAGGTGATCAACACCGACGCCGAGGGCCGACTGATCCTGGCCGACGCGATCGTCCGGGCGTGCGCGGACTCGCCGGACTACCTCATCGACACCGCGACGCTGACCGGGGCGCAGTTGGTCGCGCTGGGCACACGCACCCCCGGCGTCATGGGCACCGACGAGTTCCGCGACCGGGTGGCCGCCGTCTCGCGGCGTATCGGCGAGAACGGCTGGGCGATGCCGTTCCCCGAGGAGCTGGGCGCCGACCTCAAGTCCCGCGTCGCCGACCTCGCCAACGTCACCAACCATCGATGGGGCGGCATGCTCTCGGCCGGGATCTTCCTGCGCGAGTTCGTCACCGACGGGGTGCAGTGGGCACACATCGACGTCGCCGGGCCGGCCTTCAACACCGGCGGCCCGTGGGGTTACACCCCGAAGGGCGGTACGGGGGTACCGGTTCGCACGATGATCGGTGTCATCGAGGACATCGCCGCTCTCGGCTGAGCGGTACCCGCCACCGGAGCAAATGCGCAGAAACTCCCCGGCGACACCGCCGACGCGCACGGGGTCGCTACGGGTAGGGTTTCTCATCGGTGGCCGTACCTCGTCACCGCAGCTGCCCGGTCGCCCTACCCGCGGCGACCAGACACGCGACCGCATCAATCGGATCTCGAGTCGAGGAGTCGACGAACATGGCGTTCTCCGTCCAAATGCCCGCTCTGGGTGAAAGTGTCACCGAGGGAACCGTTACCCGGTGGCTCAAGCAGGAGGGAGACACGGTCGAGGAGGACGAGCCGTTGCTCGAAGTGTCGACCGACAAGGTCGACACCGAGATCCCCTCACCGAAGTCCGGTGTTCTCACCAAGATCATCGCCCAGGAAGACGATGTCGTGGAGGTCGGAGGCGACCTCGGCGAGATCGGTGACGAGGGCGAATCCCCCGACTCCTCCGACTCCGACTCGTCCGACGACAGCTCGTCGGATTCCGACGACGGCGACTCCGACGACGAGGCCGGTGGTACCGAGCCGAGCGACCTCGAGGACACCGACGACTCCGACGACGACGGCCCCGAGCCGTCCGCCGACGCCGACGAGCCCGCCGAGAAGCCCACTGCGGACGCAGACGACAGCGGCTCCGCCGAGGGCACCGACGTGACGATGCCCGAGCTGGGCGAGTCCGTCACCGAGGGCACCGTGACCAACTGGCTCAAGGCCGTCGGTGACGAGGTCGCCGAGGACGAGCCACTGCTCGAGGTCTCCACCGACAAGGTCGACACCGAGATCCCGTCCCCCGTCGCGGGCACGCTGCTCGAGATCGTGGCCGAGGAGGACGACGTCGTCGAGGTCGGTGGCCGTCTTGCGGTCATCGGATCCGCCGACGCGAAGCCGAAGTCCGAGGACACGAAGCCCGAACCCGAAGCAGAGCCCGAGCCGCAGGCCGAGGCCGAGGCCGAAAAGGTTGCCGAGCCGGAACCCGAGCCCGAGCCGGAACCCGAGAAACGCGAGCGCATCTCCGAGCCGGAGAAGCAGGAGAAGTCCGAGCCCGCTCCGGAGCCGAAGGAGCAGGAGACCCGTAAGCCTGCCGCGGAGCAGTCGTCGGACTCCGACGCATCGAGCTCGTCCACGCCGTACGTGACCCCGTTGGTGCGCAAGCTCGCCGGCGAGAACAACGTCGACCTGGACTCGGTCAAGGGCACCGGTGTCGGTGGACGCATCCGCAAGCAGGACGTCTTGGCCGCGGCCGAGGCCGCCAAGGCCCCGGCACAGGAGAAGAGCGAACCCGCCCAGGCACCCGCGGCGTCGGCTCCGGCCGAGACGAAGTCGGCACCCAAGGGCGTCCGGCCCGAGCTCGCCGAGCTGCGCGGAACGACCCAGAAGGTCAACCGGATCCGACTGATCACGGCCAAGAAGACCCGCGAGTCCCTGCAGACCAGCGCTCAGCTGACTCAGGTGTTCGAGGTCGACCTGACCCGTGTGGTCGCGCTCCGCGCGTCGGCCAAGGCGTCGTTCAAGTCGTCGGAGGGTGTCAACCTCACGTACCTGCCGATCATCGCCAAGGCGACCGTCGAGGCGCTCAAGGCGCACCCGAACGTCAACGCCAGCATCGACGAGGACGCCAAGGAGATCACCTACCACGGGTCGGTGAACCTCGGCATCGCCGTCGACACCGAGCAGGGTCTGCTCTCGCCGGTGATCCACAACGCCGACGACCTGTCGATCGCCGGGCTGGCGCGCGCCATCGCCGACATCGCCAAGCGGGCACGGGAGAACAAGCTCAAGCCCGACGAGCTCGCGGGCGGCACCTTCACGATCACCAACATCGGGAGCCAGGGTGCGCTGTTCGACACCCCGATCCTCGTGCCGCCGCAGGCGGCGATGCTGGGTACCGGCGCGATCGTCAAGCGCCCGACCGTGATCACCGCCGAGGACGGATCGGAGTCGATCGCCGTGCGGTCGATGTCGTTCCTGCCGCTGACCTACGATCACCGTCTCATCGACGGCGCGGACGCCGGACGATTCCTGACCACGGTCAAGCATCGTCTCGAGGAAGCGGCCTTCGCGGCAGATCTGGGCCTCTAGTGCGGGTCGCCGTCGCCGGATCGTCGGGACTGATCGGGTCCGCCCTGGTCGAGTCCCTTCGATCCGACGGCCACGAGATGCTCCGACTGGTCCGTCGGGAGCCGCGATCGGCCGACGAGATCGGTTGGTCGCCGGAGACGTTCGGGGTCACCCCCGACGCGCTCGACGGTGTCGACGCCGTGGTGAACCTGTGCGGCGTGGGCATCGGCAACCGGCCGTGGTCGGGCGAGTTCAAGCAGAAGCTGCGCGACAGCCGCATGGTGCCGACGCAGGTGCTGGCCGAGGCCATCACCAACGCCGGGGTACCGGTGTTCGTGAGCTCCAGCGCGACGGGGATCTACGGCTTCACCTCCCATCAGGTGATGACCGAGAAGAGTCCCGAGGGCAGCGGGTTCCTCGCCGAACTGGCGCGGGACTGGGAACGGACCGCGGCGCTGGCCACCACGGCACGCGTGGCCCTGATCCGCACCGCGCCGGTGCTGTCGCCGTCCGGCGGACTGCTCGGCAAGCTCCGCCCGCTGTTCAAGCTGGGCTTGGGCGCCAAGCTGGGTGACGGCGAGCAGTACATGTCGTGGATCTCGCTGGTCGATCACGTCCGCGCGATTCGCTTCGTGCTCGACAGCGAGATCAGCGGTCCGGTGAATCTGACTGCGCCGCAACCGGTCACGAACACCGAGTTCACGGCCGCGTTCGGTCGAGCGGTTCACCGTCCGGCCAAGCTGTTCGTACCCCGTGCGTTGCTGCGGGTCGCGGCGGGCGAACTGGCCCTGGAGATGTTGCTGGGCGGTCAGCGGGCGGTACCGGACGTGTTGACCGACAACGGCTTCCAGTTCGAGCACCCGACCATCGACGCCGGGCTCGGCTACGCCAATGCCTGATCGGTCGTCGAGCGCCCGGCGTTCGGGGTTCGAGGTCGAGGTCCGGGAACTCGGTCTCGTCGACTACCCCACCGCGTTCGACGAGCAGCACCGACTCGCGGCCGATCGCGCGGCCGGCGAACTCGACCACGACGTGATGCTGTTGCTCGAGCATCCGGCGGTCTACACCGCGGGCAAGCGCACCGCGCCCGAGGACCGACCGTCCGACGGCACCCCCGTGGTCGACGTCGACCGCGGCGGCAAGATCACCTGGCACGGTCCCGGCCAACTCGTCGGGTACCCCATCATCGCTCTCGCCGAGCCACTCGACGTCGTCGACTATGTCCGCCGCATCGAGGAGGCCATGATCGGCGTGTGCGCCGACCTCGGCGTCCACACGGTGCGCATCGACGGCCGTTCCGGCGCATGGGTTCCCGAGGACCCCGCGACGCACCAACCGGCACGCAAGGTCGGCGCCATCGGCATCCGCGTGGCCAGAGGTGTTGCGCTGCACGGCTTCGCGCTCAACTGCAACCCGGACCTCTCGGCGTTCGGCACGATCATCCCGTGCGGGATCCCCGACGCGGGCGTGACCTCGCTCACCGAGCAGCTCGGTCGCGTCGTCGACGTGGACTCGGTTCGCGCAGATGTGGCCCGCACGGTGATCGACGCGCTCGACGGCCGTCTGCAGGTCGGGTCCACCGACACCCGCCCGCTGATACCACACGGCGTAGCATCGACACAGTGACTGTGCATCAGGAGAGCCCCGCTTCCGCCGGCGTCGAGTCGGCCTCCGCGCCCGCCGCGCCGAGTGGCCGCAAGCTGCTCCGGCTCGAGGTCCGCAACGCCGAGACCCCGATCGAGCGCAAGCCCGAATGGATCCGTACCCGCGCGAAGATGGGACCGGAGTTCACCGAACTGAAGGCCCTGGTCAAGCGCGAGGGACTGCACACGGTGTGCGAGGAAGCGGGCTGCCCCAACATCTACGAGTGCTGGGAAGACCGTGAGGCCACGTTCCTGATCGGTGGCGAACAGTGCACCCGTCGCTGCGACTTCTGCCAGATCGACACCGGCAAGCCCGACGACCTCGACCGCGACGAACCGCGTCGTGTCGCAGAAAGCGTGCAGGCCATGGGCCTGCGGTACTCGACCATCACCGGCGTGGCCCGCGACGACCTGCCCGACGGCGGGGCGTGGCTCTACGCCGAGACCGTCCGTGAGATCAAGCGGCTCAACCCGACCACCGGCGTCGAGCTGCTGATCCCGGATTTCAACAACGACCCCGACCAGCTCGCCGAGGTCTTCTCCTCGCGACCGGAAGTGTTGGCGCACAACGTCGAGACCGTGCCCCGCATCTTCAAGCGCATCCGGCCGGCCTTCCGCTACCAGCGCAGTCTCGACGTGATCACGGCAGCGCGCGACGCCGGGCTGGTCACCAAGTCCAACCTGATCCTCGGCATGGGCGAGACGCCGGAGGAGATCAGCGAGGCGCTGGCCGATCTACACAACGCGGGCTGCGACATCATCACGATCACGCAGTACCTGCGGCCCTCGCCGCGGCACCACCCCGTCGACCGCTGGGTGAAACCGGAGGAGTTCGTGGAGCACTCGAAGTACGCCGAGGAACTCGGGTTCGCCGGCGTGATGGCCGGCCCGTTGGTGCGGTCGTCGTACCGCGCGGGTCGTCTCTACGCCCAGGCACTTCGGGCCCACGGCCGAGAGCTCCCCGAGTCGATGGCGCACCTCGCGAACGAGTCCGGGGCCAGCCAGGAGGCGACCTCGGTCCTCGCGCGTCTCGCGCGCTGACACCTCGCCACGTCCACGTCGAGTGGACGGCACGTGATCATCGAGTTCGCCGGTCAGTATCCTGAACCGTATGGCGAAGGCACAGGCGACGAAAGAGGCGAAGGCGGCTGCGAAGGCCGCTCGGAAGAAGGCGTCGCGCGAACGCCGGACGCAGCTCTGGCAGGCGTTCAAGATGCAGCGCAAGGACGACAAGCTGCTGCTGCCGCTGATGATCGGTTCCCTCGTCGGCATCATCGCCGTCGCGGTGATCGCCGGTCTGCTGACCGGCGCACTGGTGTTCCTGCTGCCGTTGGGCATCCTGCTCGGACTGCTGGTCGCGTTCGTGATCTTCGGTCGCCGCGTGCAGAAGAGCGTGTTCGCGAAGGCGGAGGGCCAGGCCGGCGCCGCGGGCTGGGCGTTGGACAACCTGCGCGGTTCGTGGCGCGTGAAGCAGGCCGTGACCGGTAACGCCCACCTCGACGCCGTGCACCGCGTGATCGGCAAGCCGGGCGTGATCCTCGTCGGCGAGGGCTCGGCGTCGCGTCTGCGCACGCTGCTCGCGCAGGAGAAGAAGAAGATCGCCCGCGTCGTCGGCGACACCCCGATCTACGACGTCATCGTCGGCAACGACGAGGGCCAGGTGCCGCTGAAGAAGCTGGAGCGCCACCTCAACAAGCTGCCGAAGAACATCAACGGCAAGCGGATGGATTCGCTGGAGTCGCGGCTGTCGGCCCTGGGTGGCCGTTCCGGCCCGGGGATGCCGAAGGGTCCGATGCCCGCAGGCGCGAAGATGAAGAACGTGCAGCGCTCGATGCGTCGTCGCTGACGCGCCCGGTCCGACTCAGCGGGTGCGGACGAGCGCCGTCCCGGTCGCGCGATCGTGCATTCCACGGCCCTCGGCGTCGTTGAGAAGCGGCGGGACGATGAAGACGATCAGCACCGCGCGGGCCAGCGCGCGGATGATGCCGACCGATCCCCCACCGTCGATGCGGGCGACCCGCATCCCGACGATGAACTGTCCGGGCGTGAACGAGAACAGCGTCACCGTCACCACGCCGACCACGAACCACACGGCGAGCACGGTGGTCGACAGCGTCGGCGACAGGAAGTCGACGAACAGCAGCGACACGCCGTAGCAGAGCACCCAGTCGACGAACAGACCCAGGACGCGCTGCCAGGACGACGCCAACGAGTTGGGGCCGGACTCGGCCAGGCCCAGGCGCTCACCGCGATAGGCGCCGATGTCGACCGGATCGAGACCGGCCTGCGGACCTGACAACCACGAACCAGTAGTACGACCCATGAATCCACTATAGGTGCGTATCCGGCCAGACCGCGGCGGCTAGTGTATTGGGTGCGCAACACCACCGTTCACGATCGTGTCTCGCTGCGCAGCGATCTCTCATCACAAAGGAGTCACCGACAGGTGTACAGCACACAAGAAGAACTTCTCGAAGGCATCAAGAACGAGGGAGTCGAATACGTCGACATCCGCTTCTGCGACCTGCCCGGGGTGATGCAGCACTTCTCCATCCCGGCGTCTGCCTTCGACGAGAGCGTGTTCGAGGACGGCCTGGCGTTCGACGGTTCGTCGGTGCGCGGCTTCCAGTCGATCGACGAGTCCGACATGATGCTCCTGCCGGACCCGGCGACCGCGCGGATCGATCCGTTCCGCAAGGCCAAGACCATGAACGTCAGCTTCTTCGTGCACGATCCGTTCACCCGTGAGGCCTACAGCCGCGATCCGCGCAACGTCGCACGCAAGGCGCAGGACTACCTCGCCAGCACCGGCGTGGCCGACACGTGCTTCTTCGGCGCCGAGGCCGAGTTCTACATCTTCGACTCCGTGTCGTTCAGCTCCGAGATCAACTCGACCCACTACGAGGTCGAGTCCTCCTCGGGCTGGTGGAACTCCGGATCGCCCGTCGATCCCGACGGCACCCCGAACCTGGGTTACAAGGTCCGCCCCAAGGGTGGGTACTTCCCCGTCGCCCCGTACGACCACTACGTGGACCTGCGCGACGAGATCTCCACGAACCTGACCAACTCGGGCTTCGAGCTCGAGCGCGGCCACCACGAGGTCGGCACCGGCGGTCAGACCGAGATCAACTACAAGTTCAACACGCTGCTGCACGCTGCCGATGACGTGATGCTCTTCAAGTACATCTGCAAGAACACCGCGTGGCAGAACGGCAAGTCGGTCACCTTCATGCCCAAGCCGCTCTTCGGCGACAACGGGTCGGGCATGCACGCCCACCAGTCGCTGTGGAAGGACGGCAAGCCGCTGTTCCACGACGAGGCCGGCTACGCGGGTCTGTCTGATCTGGCGCGCCACTACATCGGCGGCATCCTGCACCACGCCCCGTCGCTGCTGGCGTTCACCAACCCGACGGTGAACTCCTACAAGCGACTCGTGCCCGGCTACGAGGCCCCGATCAACCTGGTCTACAGCCAGCGCAACCGCAGCGCCTGCGTGCGTATCCCGATCACCGGCAACAACCCCAAGGCCAAGCGCCTGGAGTTCCGTTGCCCGGACAGCTCGGGTAACCCGTACCTGGCGTTCGCCGCGATGATGATGGCAGGCCTCGACGGCATCAAGAACAAGATCGAGCCGCACGAGCCCGTCGACAAGGACCTCTACGAGCTCCCGCCGGAGGAGGCCAAGGGCATCCCGCAGGCCCCCACCTCGCTGTCGGCGGTCATCGACCGGCTCGAGGAGGATCACGACTACCTCACCGCCGGTGGCGTGTTCACCGAGGACCTGATCGAGACCTGGATCTCGCTCAAGCGTGAGAACGAGATCATGCCCGTGCAGATCCGTCCGCACCCGTACGAGTTCTCGCTGTACTACGACTGCTGAGTCCCCGACTCGCGCACGTCGAGACACCCGCCCGGCCTCTGGCCGGGCGGGTGTTTTCGTATGGTTGCCTCCTGCGGGTGGTGTGGGCCGATACAGTCCGAAGTGACAACGGGGACAACGGCCACGGAGCCGAACCCGCACCCCACGACAACGCGAAGGTGGCACACCATGAGCTTTGAGCAGGCAGCCGAGCGAGCAGACGAGGCGGCCGGCATCGCGGCGATCGCCAAGGCCCACCTCGAGGAGGACCGCGGACACAAGCTGCTCGCCGAGTCGGTCGAGATTCTCGCGCACGCCGTCGCCGCCCTCGCCCGCGCGCAGGCCCCGACGACCTGACTCACCCCGTGGTGAGGGACACCTCGAGCGCCCGATGATCGGATCCGGGCACGTCGAAGGTGTTCAGCGACACCGCCGTCAGCCCGCGGGCGAGCACATGGTCGATCCCGATGAGCGGCCCGTACCAGTGGTTGCTCGGGTAGGTGAACCGCCACCGACCGCCGACCTGCTCGGTCGCGTCACGGAATCCGTTGCTCAGCAGCGCGCGGAACTGGGCGTGGTCCCAGGTGGCGTTGAAGTCGCCGCTGACGATCACGTTCTGCGCCGTCGACGCGTGCAGGGTGTCGCGCAGGAGTTTCATCTCGCGGACCCACCGGGACGGGTCGTAGGGGTATGGCGGGATCGGGTGCACCGCGAACACCGTCGTGCCCTGCGCCCCGGGCAGGTCGACGTCGGCGCGCAGATTGTTCAACCCGAAGTCGGTGAGCTGCGCGGTGTCGCGCAATGGATACCGACTGAAGATCCCGGTACCGACCCCACCCGTCCCGGGGACCGCGAACTCGTACGGGAGCATCGACCGCAGGTCGGTCCGACGTAGCCGGTCGAGCGCCGCCGGTGTCATCTCCTCGATGGTCAGCAGGTGCGCACCGCTCGAGCGCACCCGTGCGACGACCGCGTCGACGTCACCGGCGCCGAGTTTGATGTTGGCCTGCACCACCGTGATGCGTTCCCCGCCGGGATCGGCGACGCCGCGCAACAGCGGTGCCTGCGTCCAGACACCGACGCCGAGAGCGATGACCGTGAGGACGACGGTGATCCACCGTCGGGTCAGCGCCAGGATGATCAGGGCGGGTACCCCGGCGGCGATCAACAGCGGCACGGCGCTCGCCGCGGCCGTCGAGACCCGGCCGCGGCCGGGGAAATAGTGCAGCCAGATGGCGCCGACGGCCGCGGCGAGCAGCGCCCACCCGACGACGACCGCGACGAAGTAGACGATCTTGACGAACGCGGAACGGTGCGCCAGGCGCTCCCCCGTCCGCACCCGCGGCCGACCCGATCGCCGCGATCTCACCCGCCGAAGACCTTCAGCACGACCGACTTCGCCCGCCGTGTCACGCGCAGGTAGTTCTCCAGGAACTCGTTGGCCTGATCCTCGGGCCACCCGGCGGCGAACGCCACCGCGCGCAACTGTTGTCCAGGGCCGGGGAGTTGGTCGATGGCCTTGCCGCGCACCAGGACCAGCGCGTTGCGCGCCTTCGTCGCGGTGAGCCACGCCTCTTTGAGCAGCGACACGTCGGTCTCGCTGAGCAGTTCGGCCGAGCCGATGGCGTCGAGGGTCTGCAGGGTGGAGGTGTTGTGGAACGTCTGCAGCCGGTGCGCGTACCGCAGTTGCATCAGCTGGACGGTCCACTCGATGTCGGCGAGACCGCCACGACCGAGCTTGGTGTGCATCGCCGGATCGGCGCCGCGGGGAAGTCGTTCGGCGTCGACGCGGGCCTTGATGCGACGGATCTCGCGCACCGCGTCCGGCGACACTCCCCCGGCGGGATAACGGATCTCGTCGGCCATGTGCAGGAACGCGATACCCAGCTGGTCGTCACCCGCGCACTCGCGTGCGCGCAGCAGCGCCTGGATCTCCCACGCCTGCGCCCACTGCCGGTAGTACGCCGCGTAGGCCGCCAGTGTGCGCACGACCGGCCCGTTGCGACCCTCCGGCCGCAACCCGGTGTCCACCTCGAGCGGCGGATCGGCGCTGGGCGTGCCCAGCAGTTTGCGTACGCGATCGGCGATGGTGTTGGCCCAGCGCACCGCGACGGCCTCGTCGGCGTCAGGCAGCGGATCGCAGACGAACAGCACGTCGGCGTCGGAACCGTAGCCGAGTTCGCCACCACCGAGGCGCCCCATCCCGATGACCGCGATCCTCGCGGGTGCGGGCTCCCCGCGTTCGGCGACCGAGGCGTCGATCACCACGCGCAGAGCGGCGTTGAGCACCGAGGCCCACACACTCGACAGCGCTCGGCACACCTGCGCCACGTCGAGCATCCCGAGGACGTCGGCGGATGCGATGCGCGCCAATTCGGCTCGACGATGCGACCGGGCCACGGCGATGGCGCGCTTGGGGTCCTTGGCGCGGATCGCCGACGCCACGAGGCCGCGGGCGACGTCGTCGGGGTCGACCTCGATCAGCCGCGGCCCGTTCGCCGAGTCGGCGTAGAGGCGGATGACGTCGGGCGAGCGCATCAGCAGGTCGGCGATGTAGGCCGACGCACCGAGCACCTTCATCAGCCGCTCGGCGACGACACCCTCGTCGCGCAGCAGCCGCAGGAACCAGTCGTGTTCGCTGACCTCGTCGCACAGCCGCCGGTAGTTCAACAGACCGGCATCGGGATCGGGTGTGCGGCTGATCCATTCGAGCAACGTCGGCAGCAGCAGTTCCTGGATCTGCCCGCGCCGCCCCTTCGACGTCAGCAGTGCTCGCAGGTGACTCAGCGCGTGTTCGGGTTTGGCGTAACCGAGCGCGGAGAGCCGTCGGACCGCGGCGTCGTCGGACAGGCGCAACTCGTCCTTGTCGAACCGGGCGACCGCCTCGAGCAACGGTCGGTAGAACAGCTTCTCGTGCAGCCGACGGACGCGGTGGGCCTGCCGACGGATCTCCTCGCGCAGCGTGGTGGCGGCGTCGAGCTGTCCGTCGGGTCGGATGTGCGCGGCACGGGCGAGCCACCGCATCGACTCGACGTCGTCGAACTCGGGCAGCAGGTGGGTGCGCTTGAGCTTCTGCAGTTGCAGGCGGTGTTCGAGCAGTCGGAGGAACTCATACGACGCGGTGAGGTTGGCGCCGTCGTCGCGGCCGACGTAGCCGCCCGCGGTGAGCGCCGTCAGCGCCTCGACGGTGGACAACACGCGCAACGACTCGTCGACGCGACCGTGGACGAGCTGCAGCAGCTGCACCGCGAACTCGACGTCGCGCAGACTGCCGCTGCCGAGTTTGAGTTCACGTTCGCGCAGACCGGCGGGGACGGTGCTCTCGACCCGTCGCCGCATGGCCTGGACCTCGTGGACGAAGTCCTCGCGTTCGCTGGCCTCCCACACCATCGGCGAGACGGCGGCGAGGTAGTCGCGGCCGAGCGCCATGTCCCCGGTCATCGGCCGGGCCTTGAGCAACGCCTGGAACTCCCAGGTCTTGGCCCACCGCTGGTAGTAGGCCACGTGCGACGCGAGGGTCCGGGTGAGCGCGCCTGCCTTGCCCTCGGGGCGCAGCGCCGCGTCGACCTCGAAGAAGGCCAGCGAACCGATCCGCATCATCTCCCCGGCGATCCGCGCGGAGGTCGCGTCGGCGGGTTCGGCGACGAAGATGACGTCGACGTCGCTGACGTAGTTCAGTTCGCGGGCACCACCCTTGCCCATCGCGATGACGGCGAGGCGGCCGTCGAACGGCTTGTCGCCGAGCACCTCGGTGACCGCGACCGACAGCGCGGCGGTGAGGGCACAGTCGGCGAGATCGGCGAGGAACTGACCGACCTGCGGGAACCACAGGACCGGCTCGTCCTCGACCGCGGGCGCGAGATCACGTGCCGCGAGTTGCAGCAGGATGTTGCGGTAGGCCGACCGCAGCGCGACGACCGCGGGCGGACCGGTGGTCGAGGCCCGGTAGACGGGCCCGGGGTCCGCACCGGATTCGGCCACCGCGCCGACGGCGTCGAGCAGCTGGTGCAACATCTCGTCGGTGGTGGGCAGGTCGTCGCAGTCGAGCAATCGCCAGGTCGCCGGTTCGGCCACCAGGTGATCGCCGAGGGCCTCCGAGGAGCCGAGCACGCCGAACAGCCGACCGCGGAAACACGGACGGGTACGGATGAGGACGTCGACCTCGGTCCAGTCCTCGCCCACCGATGCGCGCAGACGCATCAGTGTCCGCAGCGCGAGGTCGGGGTCGGGCGCACGCGACAGCGACCACAGCAGCGGAATGGATTCCGGTGTGTTCCAACCGAGGGTGGCGAGATCGGAGCCGGCCGTGTCGTCGATCAGCCCGAGACGCCCCGGCGCGGGCACCGTGGTGCGCGTGGCAAGAGGTCTCACGCCCACGACGGTAGCCGTCGCGGTCCGGCGTCGGTGCGCAGACTCCTCGAACACGCCGGGTCAGCGGGCCGAGGGGCGTCCTACAGCGCCAGGTACCGGTTGAGCTCGAACGGCGTGACCAGACTGCGGTACTCGTTCCACTCCGACCACTTGTTGCGCAGGAAGTAGTCGAAGACGTGTTCGCCCAGTGTCTCGGCGAGCAGTTCGGAGGACTCCATCGCCTTGAGTGCGTCGGCGAGGCTGCCCGGCAGTTCCTTGTAGCCCATGGTCCGGCGTTCGGCCGACGTCAACGACCACACGTCGTCCTCGGCCTCGTCGGGCAGTTCGTAGCCCTCGGCGACACCCTTGAGTCCGGCGGCCAACAGAACCGCGAACGTCAGGTAGGGGTTGCAGGCCGAGTCGGGACTGCGGACCTCGATGCGCCGCGACGACGCCTTGTTCGGGGTGTAGAGCGGCAGTCGGATCAACGCCGACCGGTTGGCGCCGCCCCAGCTGGCCGCGGTGGGCGCCTCGCCGCCGTGGATCAGCCGCTTGTAGCTGTTGACCCACTGGTTGGTGACGGCGCTGATCTCCGACGCGTGGTGCAGGATGCCGGCGATGAACTTCTTGCCGGTCTCGGAGAGCTGCATCGGGTCGTCGGGGTTGTGGAATGCGTTGGTGTCGCCCTCGAACAGGCTCATGTGGGTGTGCATGGCCGAACCGGGGTGCTCACTGAACGGCTTGGGCATGAACGTCGCCCACACGCCCTCGGCCATGGCCACCTCTTTGACGAGGTAGCGGAAGGTCATGACGTTGTCGGCCATCGAGAGCGCATCGGCGTAGCGCAGGTCGATCTCCTGCTGGCCGGGCGCGCCCTCGTGGTGGGAGAACTCGACCGAGATGCCCATCGACTCGAGCGCGTCGATCGCGTGGCGACGGAAGTTCGGTGCGCTGCCGTGGACCACCTGGTCGAAGTAGCCACCGGTGTCCGAGGGGGTCGGTGGGGTGCCGTCGGTGGGCGCGTCCTTGAGGAGGAAGAACTCGATCTCCGGGTGGACGTAGCAGGTGAAACCCTGGTCGGCGGCCTTGTTCAGCTGCCTGCGGAGCACGTGCCGCGAGTCCGCCCACGAGGGCGTCCCGTCGGGCATGGCGATGTCGCAGAACATGCGGGCCGAGTGGTGCTTGCCGTTGCTCGTCGTCCACGGCAGGACCTGGAAGGTCGACGGATCGGGCTTGGCGATGGTGTCGGCCTCCGACACCCGCGAGAAACCCTCGATGGACGAACCGTCGAAGCCGATCCCCTCGACGAAGGCGCCCTCGAGTTCGGCCGGGGCGATGGCCACCGACTTGAGGTAACCCAGCACGTCGGTGAACCAGAGTCGTACGAATCGAATGTCTCGTTCTTCGAGCGTCCGAAGCACGAATTCCTTTTGACGATCCATGCTCGAAGGCTAGAAGTGCGCTGTTAAATCCGTGTTACGGACGCACTTCAGGTGGAATTTCCAGCACGTTTGCGGGGCTGGTCTCAGCATGTGGTACCGACGGCGGGCAAGGTGAGATCAACGAGGTAGCGGGTGAGCGGGGCGTCGAGACATTCCACGCCCTCGAACGACGCGGTGTGCTGGGTGCCCTTGAACGTCATGAGTCGCGCCCGCAACTGGTCGGCCAGCGACACCCCCGCCTCATACGGGGTGGCGGGGTCGTCGGTCGTCGACAACACGACCGTCGTGGGCAGTCCCTTCGCATCGATCCGATGCGGGGTGGAGGTCGGCGGTACCGGCCAGTAGGCGCACTCGTCGGCCGCACCGCGACCCGATCCCCGTCCGTCGTCGCGGAAGGGGGCCGATGCACGCAACGTCACGTCGAGCTTGTCCAACGCGGCGCGGTCGGTGATGGCCGGCCCGTCGACGCAGCGGATGGCGGTGAACGCGTCGGCGCTGTTGTCGTACCGACCGGACCGATCGCGGCCCTCGTAGAGGTCGGCCAGGCGCAGCAGGGTGTCACCGCGCCCGGTCGAGAGCTGGGCGAGCCCGTCTCGCAGATACCGCCACAGCGTCCGCGTGTAGAGCGCCTGCCCGGTGCCGGTGATCGCGTCGGCGTAGGTCAGGCCACGCGGATCGGTCGTTCTCGCCGGTCTGCCGATGAGGGAACGGACCAGCTGCTGGTAGCGCGCGGTCACCTTCGTGGGATCGGTACCGAGGGCACATTGCGGCATCGACGCGCAGTCGACGGCGAACCGTTCGAAAGCCCGTTGGAAACCGGCGTTCTGCGCGACGACGTCGGCGATCGGATCGGCCGCGGGGTCGACGGCGCCGTCGTTGATCATCGCGCGGACCCGCGTGGGGAACTGCTCGGCGTAGGCGGCACCGATCCGCGTGCCGTAGGAGTACCCGAGGTAGTTGAGCTGATCGGCACGCAGTGCACCGCGCATCACGTCCATGTCCCGGACGACGTCGGCGGTGCCCACGTGCGCGAGGAAGTCCTTGCCCAGCTTCTGTGCGCACTCCGCACCCACCGAGGCGTTGCGCTTCTGGACCGCGTCGATCCCCGCCGGCGACGTGTCGACCCAGTCCGTCGCACGCACGCGGTCCCGCTCGGCGTCCGAGCGACACCGGATCGCCGGGGTCGATCGTCCGACGCCGCGCGGGTCGAAGCCGATGATGTCGAACCGTTTGCCGATCTCGAGGTCGGCGAATTGTCCTGCGGCGCTGCCCATGAAGTCGACACCGGACCCGCCCGGCCCGCCCGGGTCGGTGAGTAGGACACCCCTGCGGTCACCACTCGCGCCGAGCCGGAACATCGCGATCGAGGCCGTGGCGCCGTCGGGTTTCGCGTAGTCGACCGGCACGGTGAGCCGACCGCATCGGCTGCGCTGTTCGGGGTACTGCCCGTCGGGCAGGAACTCACCGCACGAGCCCCAGGCGATCTGCTGCCCGTAGAAGCGCGCCAGCGTGCCGTCCGCCGGGTCGATCGACGACCCCGGAGCGGCCGACGGACCGGGCACCGACGACGGCCGTTCGGCGACCGACCCGAGACCCGAGGTGCCGCTGGTGCAGGCGGACGCGCCCAGAGCGAGGACCAGGGCGGGCACGATCACCCGGAGGAACCGCCGCGGCGTCGGTCGGATCATCGGCGCATCAGGCGGCATCGAGACATCGGCCCATGGTGCCACGAGTCCACGATGTGACTCATTGCACAGCCTGTCGCAGGTGGGAGACGGCGTCGACGGGTGCACACTGGTCGGGTCACCATCCACCCGGGTACTCGCCGAGCGAGACTCGAGGCACGAAAGAGACAATGATGTCCGAGAATTCTGTGTACGGCGCCGTGTCCACCCCCGCCGATACCGACTCCCCCGCCAAGCCACGCCGCACCACCCGCGTCCATCACCTGGCGCAGATGAAGGCCGAGGGCGAGAAGTGGTCGATGCTCACCGCGTACGACTACTCCAGCGCCCGCATCTTCGACGACGCGGAGATCCCCGTCCTGCTGGTCGGCGACTCCGCGGCCAACGTCGTCTACGGCTACGACACCACCATTCCGGTGAGCGTCGACGAGCTGATCCCGCTGGTCCGGGGCGTCGTCCGCGGCGCACCGCACGCGCTGGTCGTCGCCGACCTGCCGTTCGGCAGTTATGAGGCCGGTGCCCAGCAGGCCCTCGAGTCGTCCATCCGGTTCTTCAAGGAGGGCGGCGCACACGCCGTGAAGCTCGAGGGCGGTGAGCGCGTGGCGGACCAGATCGCCGCACTGACCGCCGCCGGCATCCCTGTCATGGCCCACATCGGCTTCACCCCGCAGAGCGTCAACGGCCTCGGTGGATTCCGTATCCAGGGTCGTGGTGACGCGGCTGATCAGCTGATCGCCGACGCGATCGCGGTCGCCGAGGCCGGCGCCTTCGCCGTCGTGATGGAGATGGTGCCCGCCGACCTGGCCGGGCAGATCAGCCGCAAGCTGACCATCCCCACCGTCGGTATCGGCGCAGGCAACGAGACCGACGCCCAGGTCCTCGTGTGGCAGGACATGGCCGGATTCACCCACGGCAAGACGGCAAAGTTCGTCAAGCGCTACGCCGACGTCGGGGGCGATCTCCGTCGCGCCGCCCAGCAGTACGCCGACGAGGTCCGGCGCGGCACGTTCCCCGGTCCCGAGCACAGCTACTGAGCCATCCGCGGGCGGACACGCGTCCGCCCGCCTCGATGTGACGGCGCCGACCGGGTGCAATTGGGCATAGTGGACCCATGCGCGATTTGTACCCGGAAATCGAGCCGTTCTCCCACGGCATGCTCGACGTCGGTGATGGACAACGGATCTACCACGAGTCCAGCGGACGACCCGACGGCAAACCCGTGGTGTTCGTCCACGGCGGTCCCGGCGGCGGCACGTCACCGGAGCAGCGGCGGTTCTTCGACCCGTCGGTCTATCGGATCGTCCTGTTCGATCAGCGCGGGTGCGGGAAGTCGACGCCGCACATCGCCGACGGCGCGGAGCTGACCTCCAACACCACCGACCACCTCATCGCCGACATGGAGTTGCTGCGAACGACTCTCGGCATCGAGCGGTGGCAGGTGTTCGGCGGATCGTGGGGTTCGACGCTGGGACTGGCCTACGCGCAGACCCATCCCGACCGCGTCACCGAACTCGTGCTGCGCGGCATCTTCCTGCTGCGACGCAGCGAGATCGACTGGTACTACAACGGCGGCGCCGCGCACATCTTCCCGGACAAATGGGAGAAGTACCTGGCGCCGATCCCCGCCGACGAACGCACCGGCGATCTGGTGGCGGCCTACCACCGGTTGCTGAACTCGCCGGATCACGCGGTCGCGCAGGCCGCTGCGACGGCGTGGACGGACTGGGAACAGTCGACGAGCTACCTCCTCCCCCGCCCCGGGTCCGACAACGACGTCGACACCCGCTTCGACCTGGCGTTCGCCTCGATCGAGAACCACTACTTCACCCATCACGGTTTCCTCGACGACGGTCAGTTGCTCCGCGACGCCGACCGCATCGCCGACATCCCGGGCGTGATCGTGCAGGGCCGCTACGACGTGGTGTGCCCCATGCGCAGCGCGTGGGATCTGCACCGGGCCTGGCCCGCCGCCGATCTGCACATCGTCGACGACGCCGGGCACGCGTCGTTCGAGACCGGCATCAAACACCATCTCATCGAGGCGACCGACCGCTTCGGTGCAGCCGAACCGACAGGAGCGAACGCACAGCGATGACCGTCCACGAACAGGTCGAGATCGAGCTCAAGTTCGACGTCGATGCGGGACAACCGATCCCGGATCTGACCACCCTGCCCGGGGTCGCGACGACCACCGGGCCGATCGTGGAACACCTCGACGCGACCTACTTCGACACCGAGAACCTCGACCTCGCCGACCACGCGGTGACGTTGCGACGCCGCACGGGCGGCCACGACGAGGGATGGCACCTCAAGCGCCCGGGCACCGAACGAGGACGCACCGAGCGGCAGGTCCCACTCGAGGCCTCCGGCGGCGACGCGCACGCGGTACCCGCAGAACTCATCGAACCCGTCCGTGTGCACCTGCGCAGTCGCACCGTCGCACCGGTCGCCGCGATCAACACCCGCCGCCAGATCACCGAGGCCCGCGACTCCGACGGCACGCTGCTCGCCGTGCTGTGCGCCGACCTGGTCACCGCCCGGTCGCTGCTGCCCGGCGGCACCGGCCAGGTGTGGTCGGAATGGGAGTTCGAGCTCGTGGCCGACTTCGACGACGACGCCGGCGAACTGCTGGAGAGCGCCGAGACGCTGCTCCGCGCGGCCGGGGCGAGGACCGCCTCGAGCGCGTCGAAACTGGCGCGGGCGATCGGGTCCACACCCGGTCACCGCGACAACCGTTCGCTGCCGAACAGACCGACCGCGCTGGAACTGGTGGTCACCGAACTGGCCCGCCACCGCGACCAACTCGTCGCCTGGGATCCGGCGGTCCGCGCAGACGCCGACGACGCCGTCCACCAGATGCGGGTCGCGACCCGCCGCCTGCGCAGCGTCCTCAAGGCGTTTCCCGGCGTGCTCGACGGTCCCGAGCCGGAACGGCTCGGCGACGAGTTCAAAGAACTCGCCGCGATCCTCGGCGTCGCACGTGACGCCGAGGTGCAGGCGGAGCGCTACCGCGACCTACTCGAGGACGAGACACCCTCGGCCGCACTGGAGTCCGCACTCGTCGAGGCACAGAATCAGCGCTATCACCGGGGATGGAAGACGGCGGTGGCGGCCATGAACTCCGACCGCTACTTCACGTTGCTCGACGCCATCGACGCCCTGCTGGTCGATCCGACGCCCGGCGAGAACGCCCAGGTGCCCGCGCGAGCGGCCCTTCGTGACGCGGTGAAGGCGTCGCGCAAGTCGGTGCTCAAGGCACAGAAGAAGCTCACCCGTCACGACGAGGGGACCCCGGAGTGGACCGAGCAGCTGCACGCGGTCCGCAAGAAGGCCAAGCGTCTGCGGTACGTCGCCGAGGCCGGTGCGACCCTGCGGGGGTCGCGGCACTCCGACGAGGCGCGGACGGCCAAGCGCATCCAGGCCGCCCTCGGCGACGCCAACGACGCCTCGATCAGTCGGGAGGTTCTCGCCGCGGCGGCCGGATCGATCGGCGTCGACCCGGCGGACGCCTTCGTGTTGGGTCGCCTCGACGCGCGCGAACAGGTCGAACACGACCGAGCACTCAAGCGGTACTCCGACGTCGCAGGCGACCTCTGATCCCGCCGGCGGGACACGCGTGGAGCGGGTGCGAACGAGTCGACCTGTAAGCCGGATCCTGTCCCGACCACGAGGATCGGGGGCGATCATCCATCTGGGCACACCGTCGCCGGGTGCCTCGAGCGGTCCACCCGCAGGCTCGGGCGAGCAGCCCTCGAACACCTGCGCAGTCGCACCGTGAGGTGCGACCTTCGACCTTGCTCCGGGTGGGGTTTACCGAGCCGCCGCGGTCACCCGCGGCGCTGGTGCGCTCTTACCGCACCGTTTCACCCTCACCGACCTCGCCCGAGGGCGCGTGTCGGCGGTCTGTTCTCTGTGGCACTGTCCCGCGGGTCGCCCCGGGTTGTCGTTAGCAACCACCCTGCTCTGTGGAGTCCGGACTTTCCTCGATCCTCAGCGTGTCGCCACCACGGCGACCGTTCTGAGTGACCGCGATCGCCCGGTCGGCTCGTTCGCGGGTTTATGATAACTGCCGGGGGTCACCGTCACGTACGCAAGTACAGCGGTGCAATGCTGCGCCAATGTCTTCGGCTTCGGGCCGAGGAGGGGGAAATCTGTCATGCGACGAAAGCTCATCGCCGCTGTGGTCACATCATTCGTGCTGGTCGGCGGGTCGGTGGGGGTCACCGCAACGTCGTCGGCCGCACCGGAGAAGCCATCGGTGGCCGCGCCCGCGGCACCGGCGAAGATCCTGCGGACGGTCATGCTGACCTCGCAGCACGCGCGGCTGACGATCTACTCGCCCGCCATGCGCAAGAACGTCGTCGTCGACGTCCTGGTCCCCCGTGACCGGAAGGCGCCGCGCCCGACGCTGTACATGCTCGACGGGATCGACGCGGGCTTCCAGTCCGGCTACCGCGACAGCGCGTGGACCACCCAGACCGACATCGTCGATTTCATGGCCGACAAGAACGTCAACGTCGTCCTCCCCATCGGCGGCACCGCCAGCTACTACACCGACTGGCAGCGCACCGATCCCGTTCTGGGCGTCAACAAGTGGGACACGTTCCTCGCCACCGAGTTGCCCCCGCTGATCGACAAGACCTTCGAGGGCAACGGCGTCAACGCCGTCGAGGGCGTGTCGATGGGCGCGAGCGGCGCGATGTCGCTGGCCGTCCGTCACCCGGGCCTGTTCCGCGGAGTCGTGGCGCTGAGTGGTTGCCTCGACCTGGTCGATCCGGCTGCAGCCCAGGCCACGCAGGCCAGCATCCTCACCCGGTTCGGCAACCCCGACAACATGTGGGGCGCGGCCGGCAGCGCGGCGTGGCGTCAGCACGACCCCACCACCAACATCAGTGCACTCAAGGGCACCGAGATCTATGTGGCGGTCGGCAACGGCAAGGCCGATCCCCGTCTGGGCAAGGTCGGGCAGGCCTCGGCCATCGGCGGGGTGTTGGAGACCGGGGCACTGATGTGCACCAAGGGTTTCTCCGCCGCGGCACGCAAGGCCGACGTCGACGTCACCTACAACTACCGCAGCGGTCTGCACGCCTGGGGGTACTGGGCCCAGGATCTACACCGCTCGTGGCCGACCGTGGTGAAGGCGCTCGGGCTCCCGGCGGTCGATCCGGCCGACTATCGCTGACCCGTTCGCGGGCCACCGATACTGTTGATCGGTGACCGAGTACGTCGCGCTGCTGCGCGGCATCAATGTGGGCGCGACACGTATCGCGATGGCCGATCTCCGCGCGGAGTTCGAGGCGCTCGGATTGCGTGAGGTGTCGACGGTGTTGGCGACCGGGAACGTGCGGTTCGCCTCCGACCGCACCGACGTCGCCGACCTCCGAGCCGAGATCGAGGCGGCCCTGAGTGCCCGATTCGACTATCGGGCATACGTGTTCCTCCATCCGCGCGACGCGATCCGGGCGGCCCTCGACGGGTATCCGTTCCCCGCCAATCAGCCCGACCGACACTCCTACGTCGTCTTCGTCGCCGAGGACGACGTCCGCGCCGAGTTGCTCGAGGCGGCCGCCGACCTCGATGCCGCCGTCGAACGGGTCGCCGACGGCCACGGCGTCCTCTACTGGGAGGTGGTCAAGAAGATGACGTTGACCAGTCCCTTCGGCAAGGCGCTCGGCCGAGCGCGGTACAAGGCGACGACGACGAATCGCAACCTCCGCACGGTACGCAGCATCATCGCGTGAGCGCCGTCGTCCTGATGGCGGTCGCACTGGCTTTCGCGGTGTGGCGCCCCCGAGGCCTGCCCGAGGCCACCGTCGCGATCCCGGCCGCGGTCCTGGCCGTCGTCATCGGAGCGGTGACCCTCGACCGCGCGTTCGCCGAGATGCGGGCGCTCGCGTCGACGGTGATCATCCTCGCCGCGCTGCTCGTGCTCTCACACGCATGCGGCGTCCTGGGTGTCTTCCGGTGGCTGTCCCAGGTGATCGGCACGGCCGGCAGCGCCAACGGTGGCGGACCCACCCGACTCTTCGCCCTCGCCTTCGGTGGGGCCGCGCTCACCACGGCCCTGCTCAACCTCGACGCCACGGTCGTGCTGCTCACGCCCGTCCTGATCACGATGGCGCGCAGTCTGCAGGTGTCACCGCGACCGATGGGATACGCCACCATCGGACTCGCCAACTCCGCGTCGACGCTGATGCCGGTCTCCAATCTGACGAACCTGCTGGCGTTCGCGGCCACCGGGCTCGGCTTCATCCAGTTCACCGCGATGATGGCGCTGCCGTGGCTGATGACCGTGCTCATCGAGTTCGTGATCTACCGCGTGTTCTTCCGTGCGGATCTCCGCGTGGCACCGCAACGCAGCACCGAGGAGCCGGTACCGGCGCCCATCCCGGCGCTGGTCGTACTGGGGGCGACCCTCGTCGGGTTCGCGCTGTCGTCGACGGTCGGTGTCGAGCCCGTGTGGTTCGCCGTGGCCGGCGCCGTCGTGTTGTCCGTGACGGCCCTGCGCGCGCACCGCACGTCGCTGCGGGCGGTGGCCTCGGCGACGACCCCGCTGTTCCTGTTGTTCGTCCTGGCGCTGGGCGTCCTGGTGGCGGCCATCGCCGACGGCGGCATCGGTCGGTGGGTCGCAGAGATCGTGCCCACGGGTTCCGGGCTCGTCTCTCTGCTCACCATCGCGGCCATCGGCGCGATCGCGGCGAACCTAATCAACAACATCCCGGCCACGCTGTTGCTGCTCGCGGCGCTCGGCACGCAGGCCGATCCCCCGCTGATCCTGGCGATGCTGCTGGGCGTCAACATCGGGTCCAACCTCACCTATGTGGGGTCGTTGGCGAACCTGCTCTGGCGCAACGTGAGTCGCTCGCACGACGCGGAGGCCTCGGTGGCCCGGTTCTCGGCGTTGGGCCTTTTGACGGTCCCGCCCGCGATCGCGGCCTCGGTCACCGCGCTCTGGCTGGTGACCTGAACGACCTCAGAGAAGGTGGTTGGTGTCGTTGACGAGCGTCACCGAAGCGCCGCCGTCGGGGTAGATCTCGGCGATCGACAGCGACGCGAGGTCGAGGTGGAGCCGGAACAGCAGGGACGGTCCGGCGTCGAGCGCGAGCCGCAGGATCGTCTTGATCGGGGTCACGTGGGTGACGACCAGGACAGTGCCGGGTCCGTACTGCGACACCACATCTCCGGTCGCCGCCCGCACCCGGGTGGTCACGTCGGCGAAGCTCTCCCCGCCCGGTGGAGCCACGCTGATGTCACCCATCCACCGCTTGTGCAGGTCCGCGTCCCGTTCGATGGCCTCACGGAACGTGAGCCCCTCCCACTCGCCGAAGTCGGTCTCGGTCAGCCCCTCGTGGGTGTGCACCGGCAGCCCGAGGCGGCCGGCCACCGCGTCCGCCGTCTCCTGCGCCCGGCCCAGCGGGGAGGCGACGATGGCGTCGATCCCACCGAGCGTGGCGAGCCGGTCCGCGGCGCGTCGAGCCTGATCGCGGCCGAGTTCGGTCAGTTCCGGATTGCCGCGACCGCTGTAGCGGCGGTCGACCGACAGCGCGGTCTGCCCGTGTCGCAACAGGATGAGCTTCGTCGGCGCACCGACGGTCGCGGTCCACCCGGGGCCGGCGGTCACGGCCGCCGCGGGAGCCGCCGACGGCTGGGTCGTCGATGTCGATGTGTCGGTGTCGCCGAGGGCGTCCATGGCCTCGTTGGCCAGCCGGTCGGCGTGGGAGTTCTGTGCTCGCGGGATCCAGCTGAACTCGATGTCGGTGAACCGGCCCGCGAGCTCCTGCGCCTGGCGGGCCAACGGGATCATGTCGGGGTGTTTCACCTTCCACCGGCCCGACATCTGCTCGACGACGAGCTTCGAGTCCATCCGGACCGTCACGCGCTCGGCGCCGAGTTCGGCGGCCGCGCCGAGTCCGGCGATCAGACCGCGGTACTCGGCCACGTTGTTGGTGGCGGTGCCGATGTACTCCTTGCGTTCGGCGAGTACGAGCTCTCCGGTGTGGTCGAAGACCACCGCGCCGTATCCGGCGACACCCGGGTTGCCCCGTGAGCCGCCGTCGGCCTCGACGATGACCGCCATCGCGTCGACGGACACCGGCCTACAGGCCGGACTCGTGGGTACGGATCAGCACCGCGCCGCATTCGTCGCACCGCACGACCTCGTCGGGGGCGACCTTGCCGATCCGGCTCAGGGTGCCGCGGTCGATCTCCATCCGGCACGCACCGCATCGGGCCTGGCGCAGCAGCCCGGCGCCGGTCTTGCCCAGGGTCACCTGCTTGTCGTAGACGGCGAGCAGGGCCGGATCGACCTCGGCGCGGATCTTCTCACGCTTGGCCACCGCGACCTCCGCTGATGCGTCGACATCGGCGCGTACCTCGTCCACCTTCGCGGTGGCCTCGGCGATCTGGGTCTCGGTGTGCGACACCAACGCCTGGGACCGGAGCTCCTGCGATGCGGTCGCCTCCTGGCGCTCCATCACCTCGAGCAGTTCGTCCTCGAGCACTCCGCGTCGGCGGCCGATGCCTGCGATCTCGTGTTCGAGTTCGACGAGGGCCTTGCCCGCCATCGTGCCGCCGTTGAGCAGCTGGGAGTCCTTGGTCTCGCGTGTGTTGAGCACCGCGATCTCGTTCTCGAGTCGCCGTACCTCGCGGTCGAGGTCCTCGGCGGCGATCTGGGCACTGACCGTCTCGTCGCGGTACCCGCGCATCGCCACGTCGAGTTCGGCCAGCGCGGCCACCTCGGGGGCATGGCCGCGGCGATGGGTCAGCCGCAACACCTCACCGTCGCAGTCGGCCAGTTCCAGCAGCAACCTCTGATCGGCCGGATCTGCCTTCATAACGCAGCGGTGTCCCTTCGTCGTCCGTGATGTTCGGTCTGTGATGTTTGGTCTGGGGTGTTCGGGGGCGTTCGGTGTCGCGAGCCTACCGCTGTGGGGCCGATCCCCAGCTCACGCCTGGGGTCCGGCGTGCATCGTGAAGCGATCGGTGGTGTCGCCGTACTCGTGCACGACCAGCGACGGGTCGTGTGCGGCGAGCACCGAGGACACCTGCGCGCACCACGGGAACTCCGTCGCCCAGTGCCCGGCGTCGATCACCGCGAGTTCGTGCTCACGGAGATGCTCGTCGACGGGGTGGTGTCGCAGGTCGGCGGTGACGAAGACGTCGGCCCCGGAAGCGGCTGCGGTGTCGATGAGCGAGTCGCCGGCGCCGCCGCAGACCGCGACAGTGGTGACGGTGGACTCGGGATCGCCGGCCGCGCGCACCCCCCACGGCGCGACGGTCAACGACCTCGCCACGTGGTCGGTGAAGTCGCGCAGCGACATCGGATCGGGCAGCCGCCCGATACGACCGAGACCGGTGTCGGTGGCGACCGGAACCGTCTCGAGCAGATCGAAGGCGGGTTCCTCGTAGGGATGCGCGTCGCGCAACGCGGCCAGGACCGCCTCTCGGCGCCCGCGGTCGGCGACCATCTCCACCCGGTCCTCCACGACGGACTCGACCTGCCCGACCGTTCCGATCGTCGGATGGGCCCCCTCGCCGGGACGGAATCGGCCGGTCCCGGTGACCGACCACCGGCACTCGCTGTAGTCGCCGATCTCGCCCGCGCCGGCGGCGAACATCGCCTCGGCGACACGATCGGTGTCGGTCTGCGGGACGAACACCGCCCATTTGTCCATCGCCGGCGTCGTGGTCGGTTGCAGCGGAAGCATGTCGACGAGCCCGAGCGCGTCGCCGAGGGCGTCGGAGACCCCGGGGCGCGCGATGTCGGCGTTGGTGTGCGCGGTGTAGAGCGCGCATCCCGACCGGATGAGTCGATGCACGAGGCGCCCCTTGGGGGTGTGCGCCCCGACCGTGTCCACGCCTCGCAACAGCAGGGGGTGGTGTGCCACGACCAGTTCGAATCCGCCTCCGACCGCGGCGTCGACGACCGCGTCGGTCACGTCCACGCAGGTGAGGACCGCGGTGACCGCGTCGGCGGGGTCACCGCACACCAGCCCCACGCTGTCCCATGACTCGGCCAGATGCGGCGGGTACCGCGTCTCCAGCAGTTCGATCAGTTCGGCCAACACGGCCATGTCAGATCACGTCCTTCCAGGCGTCGAGCAGGCGGCGCACCGTGGCGGGATCCCGCACGGCCAGACGCAGATGATCGGGCGTCATACCGACGAAGTTGGCGCATGAACGGACCGCGACTCCGCGCTGCGCGAGGTGCTCCTTGACCGATGTCCCGTCGGCGACCCGGACCACCACGAACGACGCGGCCGGGGTCCCGCACACCTCGATCCCGGCCTCGGTCAGCGCGGCGACCATCGCGTCGCGGTCGGCGGTGACCGTCTGCGCCTCCCGGTACGCATGCGCGTGCCCGCGCTCGCCCAGGCACATCTCGAGCGCGGCGAGTTGCAGCGTGCCCAGCGCCCAGTGCGGCCGGGTCGCGGCGAGTCGCGCGACGACCGGCGCGGCGGCGAGGAGGTACCCCGCCCGCAGGCCGGCGAGCGCGAACGTCTTGGTGATGCTGCGGATGACGATGACGTCGTCGAATCGCGACGACGCGAGGCTCTCCGGCTCCCCGACGGTCACGTCCGCGAACGCCTCGTCGACCACGATGATCCGGCCGGGTCGGCGGAGGGCCTCGACGGCCGAGCGCGGATGCAGCACCGAGGTCGGATTGGTGGGGTTGCCGAGCACGACCATGTCGACGGCGTCGTCGATCTCGGCGGTGTCGAGTCCCCACGGTTCGCTCACGACCACCTGATCGATGTCGATGCCCGCCGACCGCAGGACGCGTTCGGGCTCGGTGAACGACGGTTGGACGAGCGCGACGCGGCGGGGGCGCAGGTTCGGCAGGAGTGCGAACCCCTCGGCCGCACCGGCGAGCAGCAGGATCTCCGACGCGGGCCGACCATGTGCCTCGGCCACCGCGGTCGTCGCGGCGAGTTCGTCGGCCCGGGAGGGATAGCGGGCCACGTCGTCGACCCGGTGGCGCAGTTCGTCGCGCAGCCAGGCGGGGGTCTCACCCCGGACGTTGACCGCGAAGTCGACCATGCCCGCGGTCGCGTCGACGTCACCGTGCCGGTCGAGCGCGGTCAGATCCGCGTCCGTCTCGTCGGGACGCACCACACCGAATGTCACAGCGGTCCAGCCTACGGGGAGAATGAGGCGGTGCCGCTCACCATCGACCCCGCCCATCCGTCGACGTTGTTGCTGTTCGACCTCGACGGGACCATCACCGACTCGTTCGACGGGATCGCCAACAGCTTTCGCCATGCCCTGACCGTGGTGGGGCACCCGGATCCGGATCCGGCCCTGCTCGCGGGGATCGCCGGTCCGCCCATGCTGGACACGTTGAACTCCCTCGGACTCGCCGGCGAGTCGGCCGACGCCGCGATGGCCGCCTACCGCACCCGCTACAACGAGGTCGGCTGGCTGGAGAACTCGGTGTTCCCGGAGATGGCCGCGGTGCTGGCCGACCTGCAGGCCGCGGGGCGACGGATGGCGATCACGACGTCGAAGAACCAGACCACCGCGCGGCGGATACTCACCCATTTCGGACTGGCCGACCACTTCGAGTACATCGCGGGCGCCAGCGACGACGGGTCGCGTCGGACCAAGAGCGACGTCGTCGCCCACGCCCTGGGCCACCTGGGCGTCGCGACCTCGGACGACCGTACGACCGACGTGGTGATCATCGGCGATCGGGAGCACGACATCGACGGCGCAGGCGAATTCGGCATCCCTGCAGTGCTTGTCGGGTGGGGTTACGCTCTCGAAGGTGAATCCGACGGCGCCCGGTGGGTGGTCGGGACGGTCGAGGAACTGCGAGAGGTGCTGGGTGTCTGAGCGTTGTCACGTCACATTCGTGTGCTCGGGAAACATCTGTAGGTCGCCCATGGCGCAGAACATCTTTCGTGACGCCGTCCGCGACGCCGGACTCGCCGACCTGGTGTTGGTGGACAGCTGCGGCACCGGCGCCTGGCACGTCGGCGAACCCGCCGACGACCGGGCCCGCACCGAGCTGCGTCGCAGCGGTCACGATGACGAGCACGTCGCAGCGGCGATCGGTCCCGAACACACCTCGGCCGACCTGCTCGTGGCCATGGATTCCGGACATCTGCGTGCGCTGACGAAGAAGAAGCTCGCCGATCGCAGTCGCCTGCTCCGCAGCTTCGACCCCGACGCCGGCGACGACCTCGATGTCGCCGACCCCTACTACGGCGGCCCCGAGGACTTCGCGACCGTCCGGGCCCAGGTCGAGGCGGCCACCCCGGGCCTACTCGCGTGGGTGCGGGAGCAGCTCACGCAGCGGTGACGCGCGCCGTGTGACGTACCGTTGAACCATGCGAATCCTGCGCGCGTTCGTCCGCCCCGGGTGGGTGGCGCTCGCGATCGTGGTGGTCGGGTTCGCCCTCGCGTGCTTCTGGGTCCTCGCGCCCTGGCAGCTGGGCAAGAACACCCGCACCGAGCACCAGAACGACCTGATCAAGAGCGCGGTGACGAAGAGCGCCGTCGACATCGGGACCGTGTACCCGGGCACCGGGCCGATCCCGACCGACACCGAGTGGCGTGAGGTCACGCTGTCGGGGCAGTACCTGCCCGACAAGCAGGCCGTCGTGCGTCTGCGATCGGTCGACGACAGCCCCGCCTTCGAGGTCCTGACACCGTTCCGCGCCGACGACGGTCGCGTGTTCGTCGTCAACCGTGGATACGTCCGGCCGCAGCAGGGCACCGCACTGCCGCCGGTGAGCGTGGCGCCGTCCACCCCGACCTCGATCGAGGCACGGATCCGAGCCCCCGAGGGCACCAGTCCCGGGCGTGGTCCGCGCATCGAGGCCGGCGTCCTGCAGGTGTACACGATCGACCCGGCCGTCCTCGGTACGCAGGTGGGCCTGTCCGCGATGCCCGCCTACCTGCAGCTCTCCTCCGGCCAGCCCGGCTCGCTCGCCGAGATACCCATCCCGCAGCTCGACTCGGGCCCGTATCTCTCCTACGGCCTGCAGTGGCTGGCGTTCGGCGTGATGGCACCACTCGGGCTGTTCTACTTCGTGTACTCCGAGATCAAGCACCGCCGTGCCACGGCCAGACAGCGCGCCGAGGTCGAGGCCCGACTCGGGGCCAACGCCGCCGACGCGCTGCCCGATGTGCCCGACGCACCGGTCAAACGATCGCGCGAGCGGCGTCAGACCCTGACGAAGGCCTCGTCGTCGGGTATGGGCCAGACACGGGTCAAGGGCACGATCGGCGCCGGACCGGACCAGCAGGAGGCCCCGGACCGGATCCGGGAGAAGCTGGCGAGCCGCTACGGCGACTGACGCCGTCGTACCACCAGCGGGGTGAGCGTCGCGACGACCGCGGCCGCCAGCTGCACCCGTCGGGACAGCGTGACCGCCCGGTGCAGATCGGTCAGGCTCGGTGGTGGTCCGTCCCCCAGACGGGGACGTTCCTCGGTGCGATGCCGATACACGGTGGTGCCGCCCAGTCCGACTCCCAGTGCCCCCGCGAACGTCGACTCGACCACTCCCGCATTGGGACTCGGGTGGCGATGCGCGTCGCGGCGCCACGCCCGCAGTGCGTCGCGCCGCCGCGGGCCGACGACGACGATGAGCACCCCGGTGAGGCGGGCGGGTAGGTGGTTGGCGACGTCGTCGAGACGTGCCGACGCCCACCCGAACCGGAGGTGTCGCGGCGACCGGTACCCGACCATCGCATCGAGGGTGTTGATCATCCGGTAGCCGAGCAGCCCCGGCACCCCGGCGATCGCACCCCAAGCCAGCGGCGCGACGGTCGCATCGGAGGTGTTCTCCGCGACCGACTCCAGCGCGGCACGGACCATGCCCTGCCCGTCGAGACTCAGCGGGTCACGTCCGCACAGGCTCGGGATGAGAGCCCGACCGGCGTCGACGTCGTCGCGCTCGAGCGCGTCGGCGATGTCGCCACCGACACGGGCAAGGCTCGTGCCCCCGAGGACCGCCCATGTCGACGCCGCGGTCGCCACACAGCGCACGAGGCCCCCACGACGGTCGGCGGGCACGCCCACCGCGACAGCGGATCCCACGCACAGCGCGGTGAACATCACGCCCGCAGAACGGGTGTCGGCGTAGAGGGCGCGCTCGGCTCGACCGGCGAGACTGCCCATACCGGCGACCGGATGGAATCGAGCGGGGTCGCCGAGTGCGCGGTCGAGCACGACGCCGACCGCCAGTCCGAGGGCGCGCGCGGACGCCGGTGAGAGGGTGGTGGGGTCGGTACGCATCTCCACAACCTTCCCACCCCGCGTCGACGAGACCACGCCGTACCCGCGGTGCACCGATAGGGTCGGTCGGGTGGCCAGCCGTCGGAACACCGAACCTAGTGCCGGCGTCTACCCGATCGACACCGGGACCTGCGCCATCACCCGCGACGACGACGGTGCCGGATGGCTCGTGGAGATCAACGGTGTGCAGAGCTCGCACATCGATCCCGACGATCCGCGTCGCCTCGACTTCGAGTACATGCGGTGGATGGTGGCCGTCATCGAGGCGCGACACGATCGCGAGGAGGCCCTGCGGATACTGCATCTCGGTGCGGGTGCGTGTTCACTCCCCCGCTATCTCATCGACCGCTTCCCTCGTTCCCGTCACGTCGCGGTGGACGTCGACGCCGCGTTGGCGACCCTGATCCGCGAACAGTTCGACCTGCCCCGTGCGCCGGTCCTGCGCGTGCGGGTCGGCGACGCGCGCACGGTGACGGCGTCGCTGACCGACGACAGTCGTGACGTGGTGATCCGCGACGTCTTCGCCGGGGCGGTGACGCCGCCGCATCTGACCACCGTCGAGTTCACCGCCGAGGTCCACCGGGTGCTCCGTCCCGGCGGCCTCTATCTCGTCAACTGCGCCGACACCCGCGATCTCGCGCACGCCCGTGCCCAGACCGCCACCGTCGCCGACCGCTTCGAGAACGTCGCGATCATCGCCGACCCCGCCATGCTCAAGGGTCGCCGCTACGGCAACGTCATCATCGCCGGCAGCGACGGTCCGATGGACTCGACCCCGGCACTGGTGAAGCAACTGCTCGCCGGCGCCGTACCCGCCGGGATCCGTGCCGCGGGACAGGCGGCCGAGTTCGCCCGCGCCGCAGCGCCGCTGACCGATGCGATCCTCGCGGCCGGCCAGAGGTGAACGGGAGCCTGCTGCTCGACTGGGGCACGGCCGGCGTCCGTCACCTCCCGCGTGAGGTCGGTGTCGCGGTGGTGGTCGACGTCCTGTCGTTCACGACCACCGTGGGGGTCGCCTGCGAGCGGGGCGTGACGGTGCTGCCCTTCCAGTACGACCACGACAGCGCGCAGAGCTTCGCCGATGAGCACGACGCGGTGCTCGCGCAACGTCGGGACCGGCTCGATCGCACGTCGATCTCGTTGTCGCCGGACAGCATCCGACGATGCGTCGACCCACCGCGGCGACTGGTGCTGCCGTCTCCCAACGGCTCGACGATCTCCCGTCTGCTCCGCGCCGACGGGCGTGCGGTGATCGCGGGATCCCTGCGCAACGCCGACGCCGTGGCAGCCCTCGTGCAGCGCGATCATCCCGACGCCGCCGTGGCGGTCATCGCCGCGGGCGAACGGTGGGAGGACGGGTCACTCCGTCCTGCGGTGGAGGACCTGTGGGGCGCGGGGGCAGTCCTCGACGCCCTCACGCGCCGCGGCCGTCCGGACCTGTCGCCGGAGGCGTCGGCGGCAGTTCACGCGTGGCGGGGTGTCGCCGCCGACGCGTCGGAGACGTTGCACGACACGGTCAGTGGTCGCGAACTACATGCACTCGGTTTCGTCGACGACGTCCGGGTCGCCGCCGAGATCGGGGCGTCCGATGTGGTCCCGGTGATGGACGGCGACGTCTACCGCGCCACGCGGTGAGCCACCCGCTCGTCAGCCGTCGGTCAACAACTTCTTCTTGACCACCTTGCCCATGGCGTTGCGGGGCAGGTCGTCGACGAAGCGGACCTCCCGGGGACGCTTGTGCGCCGAGAGCGATTGCGCCACATGATCGATCAGCGTCCGAGCCAACGCGTCCGGATCGGTCGTGTCGTCGGCCGACCGGACCACGAACGCCACGATCCGCTGGCCGAGGTCGTCGTCGTCGACACCGACCACGGCGACCTCACCGACGGATTCGTGACCGAGCAACGACCCCTCGATCTCACCCGCGCCGACACGGTAGCCGCCGGACTTGATGAGGTCGGTCGACATCCGACCCACGATCCGGTGCATGCCGTCACCGTCGATGAGGGCGGCGTCGCCGGTGGCGAACCACCCGTCGGGCAGCCACGACTGCGCCGTCGCCTCCGGCCGGTCGAGATATCCCGAGGCCACCATCGGCCCACGCACGAGCAGTTCGCCGACGGCCTCGCCGTCGTGCGGTAGATCGGCCCCGGTGTCGTCACGCAGACGGGTCTCGACACCCTCGACGGGTAGGCCCACCCAGCCGGGCCGGCGATCACCGTCGGCGCGTGTGCTGATGGTGATGAGTGTCTCGGTCATCC
The DNA here is from genome assembly GCF_024171815.1 of Williamsia maris. Classification (GTDB taxonomy): domain Bacteria; phylum Actinomycetota; class Actinomycetes; order Mycobacteriales; family Mycobacteriaceae; genus Williamsia_A; species Williamsia_A maris. The sequence continues at coordinate 245,598 of NZ_JAMTCJ010000003.1, forward strand.
CGTACCGCTCCACCGGCTCGTGACCGGTCAGTTCGCGCAGGGCCTCGAACACCGTGGGCGGCAACGGCGCACTGCCCGAGACGAGCAGGCGGGCCGAGCGCAGCGCCCGCGCGTGCTCCGGCGCGGCGGCCACGCGCGACCACACCGTCGGCACACCGAAGTAGATGCTGCCGGGATGTGCCGCGTAGTTCTCCGGGGTCGGTTTCACGGTGTGCACCAGACGTCCACCGATCCGCAGGGGTCCGAGCAGACCGAGGATCAGTCCGTGGACGTGGAACAGCGGCAGACCGTGCACGAGCGTGTCCTGCGACGTCCACTGCCAGGCCTGCGACAGCGCGTCGATCCCCGCCGCGATGGCACCGTGCGTCATCACCACGCCCTTGGGCGGACCCGTGGTCCCCGAGGTGTACATCACCATCGCCGGGGCGCCCGCCCGCGGCTGCGGATGCCGGTGCCAGGACCGGGCGTAGAGGCGGACCGGGATGTGCGGCCGACCGCATGCATCGGTCGGTGTCGCTCCCAGCCACGCCTGCGCGCCGGAGTCGTCGAGGATGTGGTGGAGTTCGGCCGACCCGCTGTCGGGCGCCACCGGAACCACCACCACGCCGGCCATGAGCGCGCCGGTGACCGCGATGCACGTCTGCATCGACGGGACCGCCTCGATCGCGACGCGGCTGACGGCGCCCAGGCGTTCGGCGGTCGACGTCGCGGCGCCGACGAGGTCACTGCGGGAGAACACCTCGTCGCCGATGGTGACCGCGTCGGACACGTCCGAACGGCCTGCGACGACGTCGGGGGTCAGGAGTGGGAGGAGCACCAGATCACTGTGGCACACCGGCACGGACGCACTCTGTCGGTGGCCGATCGTAGGGTCGCCACATCGTTCCACCGCCACTTGGGAGTCGCCATGTCCTTGCCCCTCACCGATCTCGAATTCGACGACGAGATCGATCGCGCGTGGTCGCGTTTCCATCGGTCGCTGGTGTCCCGACTGTCCGGGATCACCGACGACGAGGTGGTCTCGTTCCGGCGCGAGCGGGCAGACGCCGACTCCGCGCCCGACCTGACGGTGCGTCGCCTGCATGCCGGGGTGGTCTGCGCGGTGCTCACGGTCGATGCGGACGTCGACCAGGCCGCACTCGCAGGGGGATGGTCGCGAACCGGGGAACGTCACCTCACCGGACTCGCGTCCTCACAGGCGCCGGCCGATCTCGTCGACTCCGTGATCGTGGTGGCCCGCACCGTGTGGGGCATCACCCACCCGAGCTTCCTGCGTGCGGTGCGGTCGGTACCCGCGATCACCCCGGGTTCGCGGGCCGCAGCCATGGCCGACCACCCCGCGGGCGGCATCGGACGGACCGTCCGCCGGGTGGTGCACGAGCGGTTGGCCGGGTCGGTCGAGGTGGACCACTACCAGGCCCTGGAGCTGCGCTACCCGGAGGCGTTGGTGCAACTACAACTGTGGGAGGTCGAGCGCAGCGCCCTGCTCTGGACCACCATCCGGGGCGTCGTCGATCCGGCCCGACTCGAGGTCGCACGCGTTCTCGTCGACAGGTGGCCGGGGCTCGAACTCGTCTCCGAGGGCACGCTGGTGGACGTGGAACTCGCCGTCGACCTCGGCGATCGTCCGACGCGGTCGATGATCGCGGCACTCGACCGCTGGCACGACTTCATGCGCGACGGGTACCGGTCGGTCGTCGACGCGCTCGTACGCCCCGGCGACGACACCCCCACCGAGGTACCGCCCGCACTGCGCGCCGTGATCCGACGTCACCGCGACGACCGACGCGTCGGGTCCGACGAGTTGAACGATCTCGTCGGACTGGGTCACGCAGAACTCCTGGACTCACTCGACCTCTGCCGTCGTCGGTCGATCTCCTGGATGGACTGGGCCGACCGGCGACGATCCGCCGACGACGCCGACGGCAGTGCGACGGCGTTCCGGGAGGCGCAGGTCTGGGACGCGACCTACGCGACGGTCGGCGCCGCGTTGCGGATGTCGGTGTCGCCGAGCGCGTGACCCGCGCGCCGCGCTCGCCGCGGGGTCAGTCGCAGCAGTCGCACCCCGACCCCGTCGAGGTGGTGGCCGATCGCGGCGCAGGCACCGCGCAGCAGGCGTCGCCCCGCCACGCCGCCCGGCCCTCTCGCACCGCGACCGCCGCGATGACCAACGCGGCGATCGGATCGGCCCACGACCACCCGAGCACACTGTTGAGCACCAGACCGACCAGGAGGACGGCGGACAGGTAGGTGCAGAGCAGGGTCTGCTTCGAATCGGCCACCGCAGAACGCGATCCGAGCTCGCGACCCGCCCTGCGCTGCAGCCAGGAGAGCCCGGGCATGACGGCGAGGCTCACCGCGGCCAGCCCGATGCCGATCCGGGAGTGCTCGGCGTTCGAAGTGCCGACGAGGGAACCGACCGCGTCCACCGAGACGTAGGCGGCCAGTGCGAAGAACGACACCGCGATGATCCGTAGCGCGGTGCGCTCGCGGCGCTGCGGGTCGGACGCGGAGAACTGCCAGGCCACCGCTGCGGCCGAGGACACCTCGATCACCGAGTCGAGCCCGAAACCGACGAGAGCGGTCGACGACACCCGCGCGCCCTCGGTCAGGGCCACCGCCGCCTCGATCACGTTGTAGGTGATCGTCGCCGCGACCAGGATCTGTATACGTCGGGACAGCAGACGTCGGCGCGTGTCCGTCAGCGGCGTGGGCGACGTCGTGGCGTTGTCGCTCATCAGCAACATCCGCTCGCGGAGTCGGCACAGCACGCCGGATCCACCGCGAGCACGACGGTCACCAGGTCGGCGATCGCCTGTCCGATCGTGGGGTCCGCGAGCTCGTAACGGGTTCGGCGGCCCTCGGGAGCGGCGACGACCAGGCCGCAACCCCGCAGACACGCCAGGTGATTCGACAGTTTTTGTCGACTGACCCCGAGGTCGTCGGCGAGATCGGCGGGGTACCGCGAGCCGTCGGCCAGCGCGAGCAGGATCCGCGCCCGCGTCTCGTCAGACAACGCGTGCCCGAATCTGGCCAGCACCGACACGTTCGCCAGGACATCCATGGTCGATGACCGTACAGCCATATCTGTATTCAGAGAACCCTGTACTGCAGTCCCGCTAGCGTGAGGCCATGCGAACAGTGGGTGTCGACCTCGCCGCGGAGCCGGCGAAAACCGCCGTCGCCACCGTCGACTGGCAGAACGGGCAGGCGACGCTCGTCGATGTCCGACTCGGCGCCACCGACGACGACCTGGTCGCGGCGTCACAGGGCGCGGCACGGGTCGGCATCGACTCGCCGTTCGGGTGGCCGGACGAGTTCGTCGCCTTCATCTCCGCCCACCACCGACACGGCGCCCCTACCCACGGACCGCTGAACACCCGCGCGGCGCGCGGACCACTCGTCCGCCGGACCACCGACGACGTGGTCCGTGAGCGGACCGGCCTCATCCCACTGAGTGTCTCCGCCGACCTGATCGCCCACGTCGCGTTGAGATGCGTGGGCGTGTTGGCCGCACTCGACGTCACCGACCGGGTCGACGGCCGTGCTGTCGAGGCCTATCCGGCGGCGGCCCTGTCCACCTGGGGACTCACGTCACGGGGATACAAAGGCCGCGCCAACGACGCCGTCCGCAGGACCCTCGTCGGCCAGTTCGTCGATGCCGCACCGTGGTTCGACCTGGGCACGCATCACGATCTGTGTATGCACAGCGACGACGCCTTCGACGCGGTGCTGGCCGCTTTCCTGGCTCGCGCCGCGGCGATCAGGCGGACCCACCTGCCGACCGGACCCCAGCGAGAGGTGGCGGTACGCGAGGGCTGGATCCACCTGCCCGACATCGCGCTGTCAGACCTCGCGACGGACTGACCTCGCCCGGTCGATCCGGTCAGCGACCGGCAGGCAGACCGAAGGTTCGGGTCACGTCGAGGTATATCCCCCGCTGCGCGTCACGCGCGGGCGGCAGGATCTCCGGCGCCCACCCGTCGAACTGGGTGGTGGTACCCACCACCGGCACACCGGCCACGACGAAGTCGGCAACCGCGCGCCGCAGGTGGTTGGCGCTGCTCACGATGATCGCGTTCGCCAGTCCGCGCGACCTGATGATCGCGGCGCTGTTGAGCGCGTTGGCGACCGTGGACCCGGCGCGCGTCTCGGCGATGATCCGGGACGCGGGGATACCGCGACCGATCAGCCACCTCTTCATCGCGGCCGCCTCGGTCACACCGTTCTGCGGCGCACCACCGGTGACGATGACCGGGGAGAAAGGCGCGACCAGGGCCTGCACCCAGGTCTTGTTCAACCGTTGGATCAGTTCGGGTCGCATCGTGCCGTTGGGCAGCAACCCGTAGCCGAGCGCCACGATGGCCGTGCGGGGGCCGATGATGCCCGGCAACGGGTTGGGAACCGTGGCGATGCCGGCACCGATAGCGCCGAACACCCCGCCGACCCCACGGGCCGTCGCGGGTGAGACCGCGTTGAGACGCGCGAGTGCGCTCGCCTTGGTCGGGAAGTCGTAGGCGTAGTCGGCCCAGATGGCCTGCAGCGCAAGCGCCTGGCGGTCATTGGGGGCAACGCGCACGAGTGCGGCCAGATCGGCGAGTCCACCGGCGACGTTCCCGTTGGAGAACTTGCCCTGCGCGGAGTTGTAGAGGGTCACCGACGGGGCCGGTTTCGCCGACGCGGGCGCGGGCGCCACCAGCACCTGGGTGGCACCGACACCGGTGGTGATGACCGCCAGGGCGCCGATCACCAGGCCGAGTCGACGGACACGGGACCACAACTGCATGACGATGCTCCTCTGAGGTGACGGACGGCCACGGCCGTGACGGCCGTCGACTGACGCGGGCGTCGTTGCGCGCGGTCCCGACGTCAGGCGACCCGGGGACGAAGACGAGACTACTGGGACCCCTGGGTCAGCAGAGCTCAAAGTGGTTTCATATGCGTAACAACCCGGCATCACGTCCGCGCGTCGTCGGACCGGTTCGTCCTGATCCTGCGATCACTGTCGCCCGGCGGATCCGACACCTCGAATCCCCACCGCGAGGCCCACGACGGCGACCGCGATCGCCGCCAGCACACCCTCACCGACAACCCGCGGATCGAAGGACCCGCTGAACAGGGCTCGCTCGGCGTCGACGACGTACGCCAGCGGGTTGACGTCGACGAGAACGCGCATCCAGCGCGGCGCGGAGTCGAGCGGGAGCATCGTCCCGGACAGGATCAGCAGCGGGAACATCAGCGTCTGCTGCACGGTCCAGAACACCCAGTCCTGTTGTCGCACAGCCAGAGCCAGGCTGTACGACAACGCCCCGAGACCCACGCCGAAGATCCCGAGTATCGCGATCCCCAGCACCGCGCCACCGACGTCGACCCCGAAACCCAGGGGCAGACCGATGGCCAGGATGATCACGGCCTGTGCCGCCAGCGGGATCATCTCCTTCATCGCGCGACCGATCAACAACGACGAACGCGCGAGCGGCGTCACCAGCATCCGCTCGTGACTCCCCTGCTGCATCTCGGCGAGCAGGTTCGACCCGGTCATCGATGTCCCGAAGATCGCGATCATGACCAGGACGCCGGGGATGAACCAGTTCCACACGTTCCCGGATCCGGCACCGGGCACCGATTTCAGCAATGGACCGAACAGGGCGAGCAGGATCAGCGGTTGCACGAGGCTGAAGATGACCGTGAACGGATCACGAATGGTCGGTCGCAGCTCGCGGATCATGACGATCGAGCTGTCGCGGGCGATGGTGGATGCACTCATGGTGGGCTCCTGAAACTTTCGGTGTGGTGGTCGATCAGGCCGCTGCGTGTTCGCGCAGGCTTCGGCCGGTCAGGGACAGGAAGACATCGTCGAGAGTGGGGCGCGAGACGGTCGCGGAGGTCACCTCCACGCCGCGGCGTTGCGCCTCGACGATCAGGCGCGGGAGAAGGTGCCCCGCGCCGGTGGCGACGATCTCGACCAGACCCTGGTCACCGAGGACCTCGACACCACGGGTCTCGGTGAATACCTCAGCCATACCTGCGATCTGGGCGAGATCCGTGGCTGCCGCGCCGAGCCGGACACGGTCGCCGGCGAGCGTGTCCTTGAGGGTTGCCGCCGAATCGTCGGCGATGACCGTCCCGTGATCGATCACCACCACCCGCTCGGCCATCGCGTCCGCCTCGTCGAGGTAGTGGGTCGTGAGCACGATCGTGGCGCCGGTCGAGCGACGCAACATCCCGATGTGTTCCCACAGGTTCGCGCGGCTCTGGGGGTCCATACCCGTGGTCGGCTCGTCGAGGAACAGGATCGAGGGCCGGTGGACGATCCCCAGCGCGATGTCGAGCCGGCGGCGCTGCCCACCGGACAGAGTGCCCACCCTGCGGTCCACGAGCTCGCCCAGATCCAACGCGCCGACGAGCTCGTCTGCACGGGTGATGCTGTTGCGCTTGCCGATACCGAAGCAACGGCCCTGGGTGATCAGCTCTTCGCGGACGCGCTGGTTGTGACCGGCGCCGTTGCCCTGACCGACGTAGCCGATGCTGCGCCGCACGAGTTCCGGGGCGGTGGCGACGTCGTGACCGCCCAACCGCGCCGATCCGGAGGTCGGCCGCAGCAGCGTGGTGAGCATGCGCAGCGTGGTCGACTTGCCTGCGCCGTTGGGACCCAGCAGCGCGACGAGCTCGCCGCCGGCGACGTCGAGCGAGATCCCCCTGACCGCGTCGACTCTGCTCTTGCCCTGCGTGAACGTCTTCGTGAGCTCGCGTACCTCGATGGTCGCCATCGTCTACTCCTGTCGTCTGCGTCGATTGATCCGCGAGGCCGGCGTCGACCTGCTGCGATGGACGTTAGGATTTATTGAGGACGCGTTCGGTCCTCAATTCGATAGATACTTTCGGTGGGAATGCAGACACCTCTACGAACGGGGCACGACATGGTGATGGAGACCTCCGCGCGGCTGTTGCGGCTGCTGTCACTTCTCCAGATGCGGCGCGACTGGTCCGGCGGCGACCTCGCCGCTCGACTCAACGTGACCACGCGGACGGTGCGACGCGACGTCGACCGACTCCGCGAACTGGGTTATCCGGTCGACGCGACGGTGGGCGTGGGCGGCGGGTACCAGCTCGGCGCGGGCGCGGAGATGCCACCGCTGCTCCTCGACGATCAGGAGGTTTTGGCGGTCGCGCTCGGATTGCAATCGGCAGCAACAGGTTCGGTGACCGGACTCGATGATGCGGCCATCCGGGCACTGCAGAAGCTGCGGCAGGTGATGCCGTCGCGGCTACGGCATCGGCTCGACTCCCTGCAGGTCGACACGGTCGCGTCGCCGGCGTCGCGATCGTCGGTCGACGCGGGCACCCTCTCCGACATCGCGGCATGCTGTCACCGGGTCGAGCGGCTGCGCTTCGACTATCTCGACCGCTCGGAACAGGCCAGCCGACGCGAGGTCGAACCATATCGACTCGTGCGCAGTGGCTTTCGCTGGTATCTGGTGGCGTGGGACATCAGCCGGGAGGACTGGCGATCGTTCCGGGTCGATCGGATGACGCCCAAGATCCCCACCGGACCGCGGTTCTCGCCGCGGCCACTACCCGAGGGCGGTGCGGCGGCCCATGTCGCGGCCAGCATCGGCGCGCTCTGGCGCACGACGAGCGCGCGGGTTCGGATCCACGCTCCGATCGAGGACGTCGCACCCATGGTCGACGGCGACTGGGGCGTGGTCGAGACCGGTGACGAGACGAGTTGCGAGATAACGCTGTTCGGTACGTCGATGACCTCGATCGCACGATGGCTGCGCGCATTCGGGGCGGACTTCACCGTGGTGGATCCGCCCGAACTCGCCGACGAATGCGTCGAGGTGGCGCGCTATCACGAGCAGATGAGCCTGCGGTACCGGTCCGCGGTGCGGTGATGCGAACCGGCCCGCTGCGCTCAACCGGTTTTCGCGCGCCCGTCGGCCGCCTGCGTCTGGGCACTCTGCACGATCCGACGCGCAGCCATGTGCGCCCGGGTGTCGAGCAGGTCCATCGGGATCGGTAGCGCCACCGCTTCGCGCAGCACCAGGGTGGCCAGACGCACCGAGGTCCGGAACGGTATGAGCAACAACGTTATCCGGCGCAGACTCCCGGTGATGACCATCAGATGGAGATCGATCGACGCCGGGGTCCCGGGATGTGCGGGGAACTCGGCGGCATTGAAGTTGGGGAAGGCGGACGTGTTCGTCCAGTTCACGCCGATTCCCTCGACCGCACCGACCCGCGACGCGAGCGCGAGCATGAGGTGCGGGAGTTCGCCGGCGACCCTGTTGGTCTGCGGCCACCACGCTCCGTCGACGTCGCGTCCCGCGACCTCGGACAGGGCAAGTCGAACCGGCTGTGCGCTGCGCCGATCGACCTCACCCACGGTGATCAGTGGTCAGAGGCGGAATGCGGATGCTTGTCCGCATTCTCGGCGTCGGAGAAGGTGGGGTTGCGTACTGACGCGTCGCTGGACTCGGCGGGCGCTTCGGCCACTGCCGTGTGCGAGAAGAGTTGCGTGTAATCCATGGTGATCCTCACAGGGCGCGAAGAGATGCGCCGCTTGTTTTCAGAGGCGACGATCGAAGGATGCCGACCATCGCGGGGTTGAGACGTCTGCCGGAGAGCGACAGATGGTGAACCTGTGCCTCACGCTACACCGGTGGCCTTCCGTGCGGACGATGTGCGACACACCCGGGTGTCACGCCGGGACATCGGATGGTCGTCGGGTAGCAATGCACTGACCACGAGACAAGCGAATCACGTGCTCGATGGCCGGAGATGAGGGTGGGGAACAATGCTCGACCGATCAAACTTTCTCGTTGCTTGGGACAAACGGCTGGAATGGCCGCTGGCCGCGGTGGCTGCTGCTTTTCTCGCCGCCTACTCGGTCCAGGTTCTCGCCCAGCCGTCCGGGATCGAACGAGCCGTCCTCTCCGCGGTCGTGGCGGCTGCATGGTCGGCGTTCGCCATCGACTACGTCGTCCGCCTCGCCGTAGCCCCCGACAAGGGGCGATGGTTCGTCCGACACCTTCTCGATCTCGCCGTGGTCGCCCTACCGCTGCTCAGGCCGTTGCGATTGCTTCGGCTCGTGATCTTGTTCGGCGCGTTGCAGAAAGCGGTCGGGGGCGCAATCCGTGGACGCGTCGTCATCTACACAGCCGCGAGCGCAGTTCTTCTCATCTACGTTTCCTCATTAGCGATCCTGGAGGCCGAGCGCCCTCGGCCCGACGCCGCCATCAAGACGTTCGGAGACGCGGTGTGGTGGTCGATCACGACTGTCACCACTGTCGGATACGGCGACTACGCACCGGTGACCATCACAGGCCGGATCATCGCGGCTCTCTTGATGATCGGCGGCATCAGCCTGATCGGAATCGTGACCGCAACCCTGGCGTCGTGGATCGTCCAACGTGTGGCTCAGGAAGACGTGGCGAATCAGGTGGCAACAAAACAGCAGATCCGGGACCTGCACGATGAACTCGCCGAGTTGCGCAACGCGATCACCCGCTCGCAGACGGTGCGCGCAGAGGGATTTGAACCCCCGACCGCTGGTGTGTAAGACCAGAGCTCTAACCACTGAGCTATACGCGCCGACGGCGCGCCACGGCGCCGATGCAGACACGAATCTATCGCGCCACCGGGCATCGGAAAAATCGCGAGTCGGCCCTCTAGGACTGCAGGGCGGCGAGTGCACGCTCCCACAGCGTGTCGTCGCGGGCCTCGCCCGGCCCGACCACGTCGGAGAAGGTGATGATCCCGTCCTGGCCGACGACGAATGTGCCGCGGTTGGCGTAGCCGGCCCGGGCGTTGAAGACCCCGTAGTTCATCGCGGTCACCCCGTGCGGCCAGAAGTCCGAGAGGATCGGGAACAGGAATCCCTGCGCCGACGACCAGATCTTGTGTGTGGGGGGCGGACCGACCGAGATGGCCACCAGGGTGGTCCGGTCGGTCTCGAAATCGGGGAGACGGTCACGCAGGATGGCGAGTTCGCCCTCGCAGGTGCCGGTGAAGGCCAGCGGGAAGAAGACGACGAGGACCTTCTTGGTGGCTCGTGCCGCCTGCAGGCTCACGCGTTGGTTGTTCTGGTCGCGCAGTTCGAAGTCCGGGGCGATCGAGCCGGGCGGCAGCGGCCGCGAGGGCGTGGCCGACGGGGAGTCCATCGCTACCCGGGCCACCTGTCCGAGCGATCCTGCACCGGCGGGCGAGGAGTCGATCACGCGCGCTTGGCCGAGCGCGACTTGGGTTGCACCAAGCGCGATCCGGACCAATCCCCCAGGCTGATGACCGAGGTCTGGGTGAGTCCCGCCGTGGGCGCGGACTCCGCGATCTCGGCGGGATCGACGTAGCCGGACGTACCGGTCTTCGGTGAGAACACCCAGACGTATCCGTCGTCGGCGAGCGGTCCGATGGCATCCATCAGGGCGTCCACGAGGTCACCGTCGTCATCACGCCACCAGAGGACGACGACGTCGATGACGTCATCGGAGTCCTCGTCGAGCATTTCCGCGCCGACGCGGTCCTCGATGTCGACGCGGAGGTCGTCATCGGTGTCCTCGTCCCACCCGAGTTCCTGCACCACCATGCCCGGAGTGAATCCGAGCTTCTCGGCGCGATTACCATCCGCAGCGGCAACCAACGCGTGCGACCTCCTCATCAGGTTTCCCGACCGAACATGTCGTGCGCCGATACCCCCGATGGGAAACCGGCCGATTGGTACTAGAGAACAGCGTGTGCGACGAAGTTGCAAGCCGAGTACCCGATCCCGAGCGGGTGCCGGACGGCGTCGTGGCCGGTGAGCCCGATATCGGACCCACCGAACGCGTCATCCGCCCGGCGAGCCGGACGGCGACGCCGGAACCGCGGGCGCGGTCGACGAACTCGAGGCCGCGTAGGGGCCACAGGAATCTAGAACGGCGTCGCGGGCGCGGATCCACGCCGTCGACGCGGAGTTGAGGGGTGCCCGCGTCCTGGTGCCGACCGCGCGCGACAACGCGCCCGTGCGGTCTACGAGCGCCTGGGCCTGCGACCGGACCCCGTCGGACACCTGATCGGTCAGGGCATCGGAGATCGCGCCGGAACCACGGGTGAACTCGTCGACGGCCCGCCGGTCGGCGCCGGCGAGGTCGGCGTAGGCCTGCTTCGAGTTGAGGGCGGCGACGAACGCGTTGTAGGTCCGCAGCATCGACACCACCGAGGTGGTGACCGTCGCACACAGGCTGTACTCGGCGTCGGACACGGCGTCCTGACGGCTGCGGGCCGCGCTCGAGGACTGGTCGGCGCGGTACTGACCGGCCGCGATCGCGTCGACCTGTCCGGAACCGTCGACGTCGGAGGTGCAGCCCGTCGCGAGGAGGAGCAGCGTGCCCAGCACCAGCGCGCCGATCGCGCGTTGCGGACGCGCCACGGCGCCCGTGCTCTGAGCCTTCACAGGTGAATAGTGCCTCAGCCGACACAGGCGGACCAACACATCAGCCGAGTCCGACGCGCCGCGCAGCACCCGACGTGCCGGGCCCGATCCGACCGACTTGACCGCTGCGCTGCCAATCGGAGATCACATACGGCACGATTGGTGACGTACCTCGCCCCGGCGCCACCATGCCGGGTCCGGGGTCGCACCGACGCGGGCGCACATTCCGCTCTCGGTGAGCCGATCAGGTTCCGGCCACAACATGCCGGTCGACACGAGGAGTTATCCACCAGTGACAGAGCAGAGCACGCAGGATGCACGCGGCGCGAGCGGCAAAGACCGCTCGTCGGGCACCGACCGGGTCCGCGTCATCCGTGAGGGCGTGGCGTCCTACCTACCCGACATCGATCCGCAGGAGACCGACGAGTGGTTGGAGTCCTTCGACGGGCTGTTGGAGAACGCCGGTCCCGGACGTGCGCGCTACCTGATGCTGCGACTGCTCGAACGCGCCAGCGAACGCCGTGTGTCGATCCCGTCGCTGACCTCGACCGACTACGTGAACACCATCCCGACCGAGAACGAGCCCTGGTTCCCCGGTGACGAGGACGTCGAGCGCCGGTTCCGGGCGTTCATCCGTTGGAACGCGGCGATCATGGTGCACCGCGCCCAGCGACCGGGCGTCGGCGTGGGCGGACACATCTCCACCTATGCCTCGTCGGCGGCGCTCTACGAGGTCGGTTTCAACCACTTCTTCCGCGGCCAGGACCACTCCGGCGGCGGCGACCAGATCTTCATCCAGGGCCACGCCTCCCCCGGCATCTACGCGCGCGCCTACCTCGAAGGCCGTATCGACGAGCACCGCATGGACGGGTTCCGTCAGGAACACAGCCACGCCGGCGAGGGCGGCGGTCTGCCGTCGTACCCGCACCCGCGGCTCATGCCCGAGTTCTGGCAGTTCCCCACCGTCTCGATGGGGCTCGGCCCGATGAACGCCATCTATCAGGCTCGGTTCAACCACTACCTCGACGGCCGCGGCATCAAGGACACCTCCGACCAGCACGTGTGGGCGTTCCTCGGCGACGGTGAGATGGACGAGCCCGAATCGCGCGGCCTCGCGCACGTGGCGGCCACCGAGGGCCTCGACAACCTGACCTTCGTCATCAACTGCAACCTGCAGCGTCTCGACGGTCCCGTCCGCGGCAACGGCAAGATCATCCAGGAGCTGGAGTCGTTCTTCCGCGGCGCGGGGTGGAACGTCATCAAGGTCGTCTGGGGCCGCGAGTGGGACGCCCTGCTGCACGCCGACCGCGACGGCGCCCTGGTGAACCTGATGAACACCACGCCCGACGGCGACTTCCAGGGCTACAAGGCCAACGACGGCGCGTTCGTCCGCGAACACTTCTTCGGGCGCGATCCGCGCACGAAGGAACTGGTCAAGGACATCTCCGACGACGACATCTGGAAGCTCAAGCGCGGCGGCCACGACTACCGCAAGGTGCACGCCGCGTACGCCTCGGCGATGGCCCACAAGGGTCAGCCGACGGTGATCCTGGCGCACACGATCAAGGGCTACACCCTCGGCAAGCACTTCGAGGGCCGCAACGCGACGCACCAGATGAAGAAGCTGACACTCGACGACCTCAAGGACTTCCGCGACAGCTGCCGCATCCCGATCACCGACGAGCAACTCGAGAAGGACCCGTACCTGCCGCCGTACTACCACCCCGGCGCGGATGCACCCGAGATCCAGTACATGCTCGACCGGCGCAAGACCCTGGGCGGATTCCTGCCCACCCGCCGGACCCAGAGCAAGACCCTGAAGCCGGCGACCGACGGCGTCATCAAGGCCATGGCCAAGGGCTCGGGCAAGCAGCAGGTCGCCTCGACGATGGCGCTCGTGCGCATCTTCAAGGAACTGATGCGCGACAAGGAGGTCGGCAAGCGCGTCGTGCCGATCATCCCCGACGAGGCACGCACCTTCGGTATGGACTCGTGGTTCCCGTCGCTGAAGATCTACAACCGCAACGGACAGCTCTACACCTCCGTCGACGCCGACCTGATGCTCGCCTACAAGGAGAGCGAGATCGGCCAGATCCTGCACGAGGGGATCAACGAGGCGGGCTCGACCGCGTCGTTCACCGCGGTCGGCACCTCGTACGCGACGCACGACGAGCCGATGATCCCGCTGTACATCTTCTATTCGATGTTCGGGTTCCAACGGACCGGCGACGGCCTGTGGGCCGCGGCCGATCAGATGGCGCGCGGTTTCGTCATCGGTGCGACCGCGGGCCGGACGACGCTGACCGGCGAGGGCCTGCAGCACGCCGACGGACACTCGTTGGTGCTGGCCTCGACCAACCCCGCGGTGGTGGCCTACGACTCGGCCTACGCGTACGAGATGGCGCACATCATCGTCGACGGACTCCGACGGATGTTCGGCGACGACCCGGAGAACATCTACTACTACATCACCGTCTACAACGAGCCGATCTCACAGCCGGCGCAGCCCGACGACCTCGACGTCACCGGCGTTCTCAAGGGCATCTACAAGTGCCACGCCGCGCCGGAGAGCAAGCAGTACCCGGCGAACATCCTCGTCTCGGGGGTCACGATGACCGACGCGGTCCGGGCGCAGGAACTGCTCGCCGAGGACTGGGACGTCGCGGCCGACATCTGGTCGGTGACGTCGTGGGGTGAACTCACCCGTGACGGTGTCGCCTACGAGAAGGCGTCGCTGCGCGATCCGGACGGCGAGCACGAGCAGCCGTTCGTCACCTCCGCCCTGTCATCGGCGCAGGGCCCGTTCGTCGCGGTCAGCGACTTCATGCGCGGGCTGCCCGAGCTGATCCGGGCGTGGGTGCCCGGCACCTATCTGACGCTGGGTACCGACGGGTTCGGTTTCTCCGACACCCGTCCGGCCGCGCGCCGGTTCTTCAATGTCGACGCCGAGTCGATCGCGGTCGGCGTGCTCGCGGCCCTCGCGCGGGAGGGACACATCGAGTTCTCGGTCGCCGCGAAGGCCGCCGACCGGTACGACATCACCGACGTCCTCGCGGCGCCGGATCAGACGTCGGATCCGGGCGTCTCCTGATCGATCACCGTCCTCCCGCACCGCGCCGCTCCTCATACGGTGGCGTGGTGCGGGGCGATCGGCGGATCCCCGCACGTCGAGCACCTACAGTGGTCAGGTGACCGACACCCCCCACGTGCCCGAACAGAATCCCGGTGACCTGTTCAGCGCGCGGGGCGCGCGCGTGCCCGCACCGGCGAACATGCACGACGCCCTCCCCGACACGCTGCTGCGGCGCGTCAAGCAGTACAGCGGTCGGCTGGCCACCGAGGCCGTGCACTCGATGCAGGACCAACTCCCCTACTTCGCCGATCTCGAGGCCGGGCAGCGCGCCAGCGTCCAGCTGGTCGTACAGACCGCGGTGGTCAACTTCGTCGAGTGGCTGCAGGATCCCGACGGCAACGTCAAGTTCACCGTCACCGCGTTCCAGGTCGTGCCCCAGGACCTCGCGCGCCGGATCAGCCTGCTGCAGTCGGTCGAGATGGTCCGCGTGGCCATGGAGTTCTTCGAGAAGTGGCTCCCCCTGCTCGCGCGTAACGACGCGCAACTGCGGGCACTGACCGAGTCGGTTCTGCGCTACGGCCGCGAGATCGGTTTCGCCGCGGCGGCCATCTACGCCTCGGCGGCGGAATCCCGCGGCGCATGGGACTCGCGACTCGAGGCCCTCGTCGTCGACGCGGTCGTCCGCGGCGACAGCGGCCCCACCCTGCTGTCGCGCGCCGCGGCGCTCAACTGGGACGCCGACGCGACCGCGACGGTCGTCGTCGGGTATCCGCCACCCGAACTGAACGTGTCGGTCCCTCTCGCCATCCACACCACCGCACGTCAGCACGAGCGGTCGGCGTTGTCGGTCGTACAGGGAACGCACCTCGTCGCCATCGTCAGTGGACAGATGGACGCCAGTGACCCCTTCGTGGCGAAACTGCTGACGCACTTCGCGGACGCGCCGGTCGTCATCGGACACACCACCGCCAACCTCGGCGCGGCCCACTCGAGCGCCGTGGAGGCATTGGCGGGCATGGATGCGGTGGCCGGCTGGCCGGGTGCACCGCGTCCGGTGCACAGCTGGGAACTGCTCCCCGAGCGCGCGCTGCTCGGCGACTCCGCCGCCGTCACGACTCTCAACGACTTCCTCGTGATCCCGTTGGCGAAGGGTGGGGCCACCCTCACGAACACGCTCGACGCCTACCTGGATTCCGGCGGATCGGTCGAATCGTGCGCCCGAGAACTGTTCGTTCACCCAAATACTGTGAGATATCGACTAAAGCGGATAGCCGAGGTGACGGGCCGCGACCCGATGAATCCGCGCGATGCGTACGTCCTGAGGGTGGCATCGACGGTCGGACGACTGGCACAGGTTCGACACGAAACGCGATCATGAGTCCCATGCGTCACAGTGGTTTCGGATTTACTGGGTAACCTCCTATTGAGTCCGCGTCCCGGCTGTTCACTATCACGAGTCTCGATCCGGTGACAAACGGGATACGTGCAGACAGCCGTTTGTAGGAACCGCACAAAACCTCGGCGCAAGGTTCGGCCCCACCAACACCCACACGACGAGCCCTCAGGGTGTTCTCTGATCAAGTGCTCTCGTTGCTAGCGCCCGGACAGGGCTCACAGACCCCCGGGATGCTCGAGCCGTGGCTCGAGCTACCCGGCGTACAAGACCAGATCGCGACATGGTCGAAGCTGACCGGCCTCCAGCTCGAACGGCTCGGCACCACGGCGACCGCCGAGGAGATCACCGACACCGCGGTGACGCAGCCGCTCGTGGTCGTCTCCGCCCTGATCGCCTACGACGAGATCGTCAAGCGCGGATCGTTGCCGTCGGACCTCGTCGTCGCCGGCCACTCGATCGGCGAACTGGCCGCGGCCGCGATCACCGGTGTGATCAGTCGCGACGAGGCCGTGTCCCTGGCCGCCATCCGTGGCGCCGAGATGGCCAAGGCCTGCGCGCTCGAGCCCACCACCATGGCCGCCGTCCTCGGCGGCGACGAGCAGCAGGTCCTCGACCGCCTCGCCGAGCTCGATCTGATCCCGGCCAACCGCAACGCCGTCGGCCAGATCGTGGCCGCCGGACGCGTCGAGGCCATCGACGAACTCATCGCCAACCCGCCGGAGAAGGCGCGAACCCGTAAGCTCTCCGTCGCAGGCGCCTTCCACACGCGGTACATGGCGCCCGCGCAGGATGCGGTGGCCGCGGCCGCCGCGACGATCACGCCACAGGACCCCACCTGTGTGCTGCTGTCGAACTTCGACGGCAAGCCGGTCACGACGGGCAACGACGCCCTCGCGAAGCTGGTCGCCCAGGTGACCAACCCGGTTCGATGGGACCTCTGCTCGGCAACGATGCGTGAGCTCGGGGTCAGCGGACTGGTCGAGCTGCCCCCCGCCGGGGCGCTGACCGGTATCGCCAAGCGCGAGTTGAAGGGCACACCGACCCGTGCCCTCAAGACCCCCTCCGATCTCGAGGCGATCACAGAGCTTGGATAGCGGCGCCGCACACCGCAGGCGCCCCCGGAGGACGAACACTCTCGTGATCGTCGGTCCAAACGGTGGCCAGACCACCGCTTCCGGAACCATGTGAAGTCGAAGAACGAACAACAGAAGGGAGTCACCCAGTGGCGACTCAGGACGAACTCATTGCCGGCATCGCGGAGATCATCGAAGAGGTCACCGGTATTGAGCCCTCCGAGGTCACCGTCGACAAGTCCTTCGTCGACGACCTCGACATCGACTCGCTGTCGATGGTCGAGATCGCGGTCCAGACCGAGGACAAGTACGGAGTGAAGATCCCCGACGAGGATCTGGCCGGCCTGCGCACCGTTGGTGACGCCGTGAACTACATCCAGAAGCTCGAGGCCGAGAACCCGGAAGCCGCCGCAGCCATCAAGGCGCAGGTGGACTCCAACAAGAAGGCTGAGTGAACTAATTGACATCATCTCTTCGCGAATTCTCAACAGCGGCGGGGAACTTTCCCAGCGTCGTGGTGACCTCCATGGTCGCCACGACGTCCGTGGGTGAGGATCTCGACTCCACCTGGAAGGGCCTGCTCGCCGGCGAATCCGGGATCCGGACGCTGACGGACGATTTCGTCACCGAGTACAACCTGCCGGTGACCTTCGGCGGCAAACTGGTGAAGGACCCCACCGAGGAGGTGTCGCGCGTCGAGGCACGGCGCATGAGCTATGTCGAGCGCATGGCCCATGTGATGAGCAAGCGGTTGTGGGAGAAGGCGGGCGAGCCCGAGGTCGACCACGACCGTCTCGCGGTCGTTCTCGGCACCGGGCTCGGTGGAGGCGACGCCCTCATCGCGGCCCACGACGCCATGACCCTGACCGGCAACTACCGCAAGGTGTCGCCGCTCGCGGTGCCGATGACCATGCCGAACGGACCCGCTGCGGTCATCGGTCTGAACATCGGCGCCCGGGCCGGGGTCATCACCCCGGTGTCGGCCTGCTCGTCGGGCTCGGAAGCCATCGCGCACGCCTGGCGGCACATCGTGCTCGGCGACGCCGACATGGTCGTCACCGGTGGTGTCGAGGGCTTCATCGACGCGGTCCCGATCGCCAGCTTCGCCATGATGCGTGCGATGAGCACGCGGAACGACGATCCGGCGGCGGCGTCACGTCCGTTCGACAAGGACCGTGACGGCTTCGTCTTCGGCGAGGCCGCGGCTCTGATGGTGATCGAACGTGAGGACCACGCCCGGGCACGTGGCGCGCACATCCATGCGCGTCTGCTCGGCACCGGCATCACGTCCGACGGCTACCACCTGGTGGCACCGCATCCCGAGGGAACCGGTGCCGCGCGTGCGATGCGTCGTGCGCTGGAGACCGCCGGGCTGCAGCGCAGCGACATCTCCCATGTCAACGCACACGCGACATCGACATCGATCGGCGACACCGCCGAGGCGTTGGCGATCAATTCGGCAATCGGCGAGCACGCTGCGGTGTACGCACCGAAGTCCGCGCTCGGGCACTCCATCGGGGCTGTGGGTGCATTGGAATCGGTACTGACCGTCAAGGCGATCGAAGACGGGGTCATCCCGCCGACGCTCAACTTGGAGAACCAGGACACCGAGTGCAATCTCGACGTCGTCGCCGGTGAGCCGCGGTACGGGCAAATCGACTACGCCATCAACAACTCGTTCGGATTCGGTGGGCACAATGTGGCGCTCGCCTTTGGGCGCTACTGACACACGTGTCGCGTTCGCGCACACAGTGACTCTGTCGAAATCGTTAGGAGAATCGATGACCACCATGGCTCCGATCACTTCCCAGGAGGAATCCGTCGATCCACGCGACCCCTTGCTGCGATTGACCAATTTCTTCGATGAGGGCTCGATGTCGCTCCTGCACACCCGCGACAAGTCGGGCGTGCAGGCCGCGGTCGGCCGGGTGAAGGGCGTGCGCACCATCTCCTACTGCACCGATGGGACCGTCATGGGCGGCGCCATGGGCGTGGTGGGGTGTGCGCACATCGTCAACGCCATCGACACCGCCATCGCCGAGCAGGCTCCGATCGTGGGCATCTGGCACTCCGGCGGGGCTCGCCTCGCCGAGGGTGTCGAGGCGCTGCACGCGGTCGGCAAGGTGTTCGAGGCCATGGTGCGTGCCTCCGGTTACGTGCCGCAGATCTCGGTGGTCGTCGGCTTCGCCGCCGGCGGCGCCGCCTACGGTCCGGCCCTGACCGACATCGTCATCATGGCGCCGGCCGGTCGGGTGTTCGTCACCGGGCCGGACGTCGTCCGCAGCGTCACCGGCGAGCAGGTCGACATGGAGTCGCTCGGTGGTCCGTTGACGCACGGCAAGAAGTCGGGTGTCTCGCACATCACCGCCGATTCGGAGCCGGATGCGCTGTGGCGTGCCCGTCGCCTGATCGGGACGTTCAGCCAGCAGGGACACTTCAGCCGTCAGCGCGCCGAGGCCGGGGACTCCGACCTGCGGGCGTTGCTGCCCACGTCGAACCGTCGCGCTTACGACGTGCACCCGGTGGTGCACGGTTTGCTCGACACCGACCTGGCCGCCGACGGCGAGACCGAGATCTCCAGCTTTGAGGAGATCCAGCCGAAGTTCGCGCCCAACATCGTCGTCGGGTTCGGGCGGTTGTCCGGCCGGAGTGTCGGTGTGGTCGCCAACAACCCGCTGCGCATGGGTGGTTGCCTCAACTCGCTCAGCGCGGAGAAGGCGGCGCGGTTCGTCCGCCTGTGCGACGCGTTCGGCATCCCGCTGATCGTGCTGACCGACGTCCCGGGCTACCTGCCCGGCGTGGGCCAGGAGTGGGAAGGCGTCGTCCGTCGTGGCGCCAAGCTGCTGCACGCGTTCGCCGAGTGCTCGGTCCCCCGCGTCACGCTGGTGACCCGCAAGATCTATGGCGGCGCCTACATCGCGATGAACTCGCGGGCGCTGGGTGCCACGGCCGTGTTCGCA
Source organism: Williamsia maris (assembly GCF_024171815.1). Classification (GTDB taxonomy): domain Bacteria; phylum Actinomycetota; class Actinomycetes; order Mycobacteriales; family Mycobacteriaceae; genus Williamsia_A; species Williamsia_A maris. The sequence continues at coordinate 265,513 of NZ_JAMTCJ010000003.1, forward strand.
TGGCCCGGCTCCGAGGTCGCCGTCATGGGGGCCAAGGCCGCCGTGGGCATCCTGCACAAGAAGGCGCTGGCCGCAGCGGCCGACGACGAGCGCGAGGCTCTGCACGAACGCCTCGCCGTCGAGCACGAGGCCATCGCCGGCGGTGTGGGACGCGCGCAGTCCATCGGTGTCGTCGACGAGATCATCGATCCGGCGAAGACCCGCAGCATCGTCGCCGAGGCACTGGCCTCGGCGCCGGCACGACGCGGACGGCACAAGAACATCCCGTTGTGATCCACAACTGACGTTCAACGGACAAGGACCCGGACTCCCGCAAGGGAATCCGGGTCCTTTTTCGTGTTGGGCCGTTGTTGCGCTGTGTTGGGCTCTCGTTCGCGCGTGTTGGGCCCTCGTTCGCGCGTGTTGGGCCCTCGTTCGCGCGTGTTGGGCTTTCGTTCCTGCGTGTTGGGCCCCGTGTCAGCCGACGCGCTGGTGCAACCAGGTGACCTCGGCGCCGGCGCCGCCCATGCGGAACGCTTCCAACGCCTCATCCCACGCGGTGCCGAGTGCCGCGTCGAGCCGGCCTGCGAGTCCGGCGCTGTCGGGCTGGGAGTCCATCAGGGAGCGCAGCTGCAGCTCCCCGATCACGACGTCGCCGTTCGCGCTCATCGATCCGCGCCAGAGTCCGAGACCGGGGACGTGGGAGAACCGTTCGCCGTCGACGCCGTCACTGGCGTTCTCGGTGATCTCGAACCGCAGCGCCGACCACTCGCGCAGTGCGTTGGCGAGACGAGATCCCGTGCCGACCGGACCGGTCCAGTCGACGGTGGCGCGCTGCAGACCGGGTGCGGCGTCCTGCGCCGACCACTTCAGGTTGGCGCGGGCGTCCAGGGTCGACGACAACGCCCACTCGACATGCGGGCACAACGCTGTGGGCGACGAGTGGATGTACACCACGCCCGTCGTCAGGTCAGCGAACTGCGAAAGAGTGCGCATTGTTCTACCTCCGGGTCTCGACGAGGAACGTCTTCCCCAACGACCTTGCGACACCGCGGATAGCACAACTTTGATCACAAGTGTGCCTCATGTGACCCGTGTTGCGCCAGTGTCAGTTGAGATCGAGACGTTCAGGCCCGGTGTTCGGCCCGGATCGCGGCGACGACGGCGTCGTTGAAGTCCGACCACAACGGCTTCGCCCAGGCCCCGAAGGGCCGATCGGTCAGCACGACGCACGCCGCACGAAGATCGGGATCGACCCACAGAAAAGTCCCCGACTGGCCGAAATGCCCCACGGTCGCGGGCGAGTTCGTGGACCCGGTCCAGTGCGGCGATTTCTCCGACCGGATCTCGAATCCCAGCCCCCAGTCGTTCGGGCGATGCCTGCCGTAGCCGGGGACGAAACCGTCGAGACCGGCGAAGTGGACCGACGTGGCGTCGGCCAATGTCTCGGCGGCGATCACCCGGGGGTTCAGCAGTTCGCCGGCGAACCGGACGAGATCGGCGACCGTCGAGCGGACGCCGTGCCCGGCGGGCCCGTCGAGGTCGGTGTCGGAGAGTCCCAACGGCTCGCACACGGCCTGGGTGAAGTAGTCGGCGAAGGCGATGTCGGTGGCCGCCGCGACGGTGTCGGCGAGGACTGCGAAGCCGGTGTTGGAGTAGATCCGTTGCTCCCCCACGCCGGCCTGGGTCTCGTCGGAGTCGAACGCGAGACCCGAGGCGTGTGCCAGGAGGTGCTCGACGGTCGCGCCCTCCGGACCGGCCTCGGTGTCGAGCCCGACGGCCTCTTCCTCCACGGCGACGAGCACCGCATAGGCGGTCAACAACTTGCTCACCGACGCGAGCGGGAACCGTCTGGTGAGATCGCCGTGGTCGGCGGTGATCGCGCCGTCCACCACAATGGCGGCGGCGACGTTGTCCACCGGCCAGTCGTCGAGTTGATCGAGTACGGACACGTGGTCCATTCGATCACGACCGGCCGGTGGAACGCCTCAGGAGCCTGCGCGGTCCTCGTCGGAGACGATCTGTCGATCCTCGTCGGTGAAGCGGATGACGCCTCGGATGTTCTTGCCGTCGAGCATGTCCTGGTAGCCCTCGTTGATCTGCTCCAGCTTGTACTGGCGCGTCACCATGTCGTCGAGGTTCAGCTTTCCCGACTTGTACAGCGACAGCAGCAACGGGATGTCGAGCTTGGGGCTCGAACCGCCGAAGATGGTGCCCTGCAGGTTCTTCTGCAGCAGGGTCAGCATCGCGAGATTGAGCGTCACGTCGGTCTCCATCATGGAGCCCATGCCGGTCAGCACACAGGTGCCCGCCTTGGAGGTGATCCCCATCCAGAGGTCGACGTCCTTGCCGTGCACTTCACCGACGGTGACGATGACCTTCTTGGCCATCGCGCCCTCGGTGACCTCGGCGATCGACATGGCGGCCTCTTCCACGCTGGAGAAGGCGTGCGTGGCGCCGAACTTCATGGCCTGCTCGCGCTTCCACTCCACCGGGTCGATGGCGAAGACGTAGCGGGCTCCGGAGATGACGGCGCCCTGCAGCGCCGAGATGCCCACGCCGCCGCAGCCGACGATCGCGACGTCCTCGCCGACCTGCACGTTGGCGCTGTGGGTGGCCGAGCCGAAGCCGGTGGGTACGCCGCAGCCGACGAGGCACGCGACCTCGAACGGGATGGACGGATCGATCTTCACCACCGACGTCTCGTGGACGACCATGTAGGGCGAGAAGGTGCCGAGCAGCGTCATCGGGTAGACGTCCTCGCCGGCGGCGGTGTGCACCCGGAAGGTGTGGTCGGAGACGGCCTCACCCTGCAGGAGCATGGCGCCGAAATCGCACAGGTTGCTCAGTCCGGAACGACACGACGGACACTTGCCACACGACGGGATGAACGACAGGACGACGTGGTCGCCGACGGCGAAGTCGGTGACACCCTCCCCGACGGCCTCGACCACACCCGCACCCTCGTGACCGCCGAGAACCGGGAACCCGGCCATCGGGATGCCGCCGGTGACCAGGTGGTGATCGGAGTGGCACATCCCGGCCGCTTCCATCCGGATCTTGACCTCGCTCGCGCGGGGGTCCCCGATCTCGATCTCCTCGATCGCCCACGGCTCGTTGAAGTTCCTGAGCAATGCACCTTTGGTCTTCATCTGACTCCTACTCATCACCTACGTCGGCCCGCGGCCGGACAACACCTTGTCCGTGACACTAGTCACTGCGGGCCAAAAATGAAACGTGTTCTAGTCGGTGTCCCGATGCAGTCCCGCGTCGCGGCTGCCGTGGGCTGTACGCAGCACCGGTTTGACCACTTTGCCGCCCGCGTTGCGCGGCAACACATCGACCACGACGACGTCGGCGGGATGTTTGAACCGCGCGAGACGGTCGTTCAGGAACCCGCTCAGGTCCGCCGCGTCCGGGGCCACGGCGTCGGGCCGCAGGACCACCACGGCGACCGGGACCTCGCCCCACTTCTCGTGTGCCCGGCCGATCACGGCGACATCGGCGACGGCCGGATGGGCGAAGATCTCGTTCTCCACCTCAGCGCAGAAGATGTTCTCGCCGCCGGAGATGATCATGTCCTTCTTGCGGTCGACGACGTAGACGAACCCCTCGTCGTCGACGCGCACGAGGTCGCCGGAGTGGAACCATCCGCCGGCGAACGCCTCGGCCGTCCCCTGGGGGTTCTGCCAGTAACCGGCCATCATGCCGGGGCCGCGGTAGACGATCTCACCGATGCCTCCGGGTGCCACGTCGTTCATCGCGTCGTCGACCACACGCGCCTCGACCGACTCGACGACCCGGCCCACGGACCCGATCTTGCGCAGGGCGTCGGCGCCCTCGAGCAGGCAGGTCACCGGCGACATCTCGGTCTGTCCGAACAGTGCGACGATCATCGCCTCCGGGAACGCCTCGGCCATGGCCCGCAGCACGGTGTCCGACGCGGGCGCGGCACCCCAGCTGGCAACGCGCAGACTCACCGAACGCGGGCGGTCGCGTTGGGCGGCGCAGACCGCCTGCCACTGGGCCGGGACGAGGAAGACCGAGGTGCTGCGTTCACGCTCGAGGGTGTCGAGCAGGTCATCGGGCGAGAACGCACCGAGCGGGTGGATGACCGACACCGACCCGACGTAGATGGCCGGGGCGACCCCGACGATGCCCGCGATGTGGAACATCGGCGCCACGCACGAACTGCGGTCGGTGCTCCTGGTGTTCATCGCGCGCATACCGGTCACGGTCTGCGACAGCAGGTTGCCGTGCGAGAGCATCGCGCCCTTGGGCCTTCCGGTGGTACCCGAGGTGTACATCAGGAGCGCGACGGTGTCCTCGGGGATGTCGATCACCGGGAGGTCGGAGGGGTCCTCGGCGAGGAGGTTTGTGTAGGCGAGGTGGTCGGCCCCGACCGGTGTCGCCGCCGCATCGGTCCCGACCTCGACGACGTGGAGGACGGTGTCCGACGATGCTCGCACCGCCGCCGAGGTGGTGGCCAGCGCGGTCTCGGTGACGATCGCGCAGGCACCGCAGTCGTCGGCGAGGAACCCGACCTCGGCGGGGCTCATGCGGAAGTTGACCGGCACCGCGATCACACCGATCAGGTTCGCCGCCAGCACGACCTCCACGTACTCGGAGCGGTTGAGCATGAGGATCAACACGCGGTCGCCGAACCGGATGCCCCGGCGGTGCAACGCCGCGGCGAGAGCCGTCGTCCGTCGGTCCAGATCGCGCCAGGAGGTCTCGACGCCGGCGAAGGACAGCGCGGTCGACCCCGGGATCATCCGGGCGTGCCGTCGGACGCGGTTGTTCCAGTGATTGCGACGGGAGCGTAGCGGTTCGGTGATCTCGCCGCCCGCGGGTTCGGAGCCGGTCGTCGTCATGGGCCTCCCGTCGTCGCGGGCCGTCGGGGGGCCGACGCCGCAGATCGATGATGCCGCAACCGATCTGCCCGCGGGCCCCGTTGATCGAACTGCTCGTGGCGGACCACCGCCCGTCGACGACACCGGTCCGTCGGCTACCGTTGACCTACTCGTCGCGGGCCGAGTTCGAGGTGGATCGATGGCCCCGTTGGTCGAGCGTTTCCCGTCCCGATGTCCGCATGGGCACCGTCTGGGCATCCGCCGGATGCTGGTCGGTTGGGACAATCAATGCGATCCTCCGCAGCGCATCTGGGTGTGTCTGCGGTGCAACACGGTGATGCACCGCCACGACTATTCGTGGCCGGAATGAGTCGGCGGTCACATTCCGCGACAACGTCGATCCGATTCAGATCGACAATGCAGAGATCGACATCTCGAATTCGCAATCCATCAGGCAATGTAGGGGTTCCACTCGACTGCCGAACAAGCATCGGACAAGGCATAGTTGAACGCGTGTACACCGATCCCGACGCACCGCGAGGCGACATCGACTCGCCCGGAGCTGTCCCATCGGTGTCCGCGGACGTGTCCCGCACCAGATGGACCGACACCCCGCCGCGCGGCGACGCGGTGATGTCGGACCGATCGGTGACACCGAACGTCCGCCTCGGCCGCCGGACGCAGAAACTGGTCAGGCATTTCGACGCGCGGTCTGCGGCGGTCCTCCTCAGCACCAGCGGCGCACTCCCGCTGCCGCTGCTCGCGTTCATCTCGCCGAACATCATCCGCGACGGCGGCTGGCCTTTCCTGGGCGCGATCTGGGTGTTCACCCTGATCGTCTTCTCGACGACGGCGATCGTCGGGCGGATCAGCGACCGACTTTTCGCGGTGTTCGGGATGATCGGGATGTTCGGCATCGCGGGGTCGGCGTACCTCGTCACCGAGCCCGCCGCCGCGGGTGTGATCATCACGCTGCTCGCGGCCATCCCGGCGATATCCGCCATGTCCTCGACCCCACGCATGGTCGCCCTGTTCTCCCTCGTCGCCGTCCTCCTGGCGCTCGGACTCGCCTTCGTCGACCCGTCGTCGGTGGCCGGGGTCCTGGTCAAATGCGGTGCCGGAGTCGCCAATGTGATGGTCCCGGTGTTCATCGTGGCGGCGCTGCGCGGATCGCTCGAGGTCACCATGGCGCGCTATGCCGTGCTCGGCGACACCGACCCGTTGACGGGTCTGCTCAACCGCCGGGGTTTCCTCACCCGCAGCAGCGAGTTGCTCGCCGATGTCGCCGCGTCCGGCGATCAGATCGGGTTCCTGCTGATCGACGTCGACCACTTCAAGGCGGTCAACGACCGCCTCGGCCACGCCGTCGGTGACTCGGTACTCGTCGACACCGTCGTCGCGATCAACCGGGCGGCTCCGGTGCCCTCACTGATCGGCCGGTTCGGGGGCGAGGAGTTCGTCCTCATCTGTCCCACGACCGGTCAGGCCGCGCTCGCAGCGACCGCCGAGCGGATCCGGTTGGCCGTGTCGTCGATGTCGACGGTCACGGTCAGCATCGGGGCGGTGACGGCACCGCTGTCCGGCGCGGGCACGGGGCCGCCCAACATCTCCCAGGTCATCGACCACCTGACGCACCTCGCGGATCGCTGGGTCTACGTCGCCAAGAGCGCCGGGCGCGACCGTGTCGTCTGTCTGTCCTCGTCGCCCATCCACTTCGTCGCCGGCGACCCGTCCTCGTCGCCGGGTCCAGCCGGACGGTGACCGACGCGGACTCAGGCGACCGACCGGTCCCCCAACTCGCCACCGAGACCGTTCCAGACGTAGGCCTCCTCGCGGATCTGCTGCCAGACCGCGGGCTCGGCGAGTCGTTCCATCGTCTCGCGGTCCCACCACATCAGGCTCGTGCGGTAGCGCTCGTCGGGATAGGCGGACGCGGGAACCCGCTTGTCCACCCGCCCACCCGAACTCGACCAGCGCCGCAGGACGTGCTCGGCGGCGGTGGCCATGATGAACCGCGCGCCGGTCATCGTCATCGTGGGCACCGCGACGCGGGCGAGCAGCGCCGAGACCGCCGAGGGATCGTCGGCTGTCGGGTCGACCCACGCCGTCTTCATCTCCACCACGCCGTACCCCAACCTCGAGTTCACCGCGGCGATGAGCTCGTCGCGACCGTCGTTGCCGTCCCATTCGACGAGGGCGTGGCTGTCGCGCACGTCGAGGTACGGGCCCTGCGCACGGTGCCCACCCCGGATCACCCCCGATCGGTCCACCGCCGCGTAGAACAGCGTCGTGCTGTCACCGTCGACGACCGCGTCGTAGTCGAGCGCGGCACTCACCCCGTGCGCCGCGTAGAGGCTCTGCGCGCCGTCGAGGTACTGCATCCAGAGATCTGGCGCGCTGCGCGGCGTACCGAGAACGAGGTCACATCCGCTCGCGGGGTCATATACCGACACCGGTTCGGACATGGTCGAGGAAGCCGATCCGAATTGATTGATCGCGAATTCCAGATTTGTTACAGACATAGTTCAGTTCCTTCTTTTGCGCAGGTCGATTGATGTCGACGACCAGAACAATGGTCCCCACCCCGAGATCTGATCGAGTCAATTGTGACGGTTCCGACCAAAAATGAAAGAAATACGTGCTGTGACGATGCCGAAAAAGACGACGCATCGCACCATAAACGAAGTTACGCGCATTGTTGCTGATCGTTCACCGCGAAGGGGCAGAAGATGACGGATACACAGAATGCGACGACGGAGCGTGCAGGATCTGATGACGCGGTCGTCGAGATCCTCGACGAGAGCAACGCCGCCGACCGCGCCCGACTCGTATCGATCGAGAAGGACCAGTCCGTCCGGCGCCTCGACACCCTCCGCGAACAACAGATCTCACTGGCCGCGGTGATCCCGCCGCCCGACGATGCGCTGCTGACGGAGTCGCCGCGGTGGGTGTATTACCCGTGGCGGTCGAGCCTGGTCCGCATGCTCGGTCCGGACGGATTCCGCCGCCTGCGTCTCGATCGGAACCGCAACAAGATCACCGCGGCCGAACAGGATCGCCTGACGGGCGTGACCGTCGGCGTGCTGGGTCTCAGCGTCGGGCACGCGGTCGCCCACACCCTTGCCGTCGAGGGTCTCGCGGGCACGATCCGGCTGATGGACTTCGACACCATCGACCTGTCGAACCTGAATCGGGTGCCCGGGTCGGTGTTCGACCTGGGGGTCAACAAAGCGGTGGTGGCCGCGCGCCGGATCGCCGAACTCGATCCGTATCTCCGGGTAGAGATCGCGCCCGGCGGTCTCGACGAGGACACCGTCGCCGATTTCCTCGACGGTCTCGACATCGTGCTCGAGGAATGCGACTCCTTCGACGCGAAGGTGATCGTCCGCGATCATGCACGCGCGCGCGGGATCCCGGTGATCATGGAGACCAGCGACGGCGGGGTGCTCGACGTCGAGCGTTTCGACCTCGACGGCGAACGACCGCTGTTTCACGGTCTTCTCGGTGAGATCGACGCCGCGGCCCTGTCCGGGTTGACCACGGCGCAGAAGGTTCCGTTGGGGATCACCCTGCTCGACGCCGCACGGGTGACCGCGCGCATGGCCGCGTCGGCGGTGGAGCTGGGACGGACGATCTCGACCTGGCCGCAACTCGGCGGCGACGTCGCGCTCGGCGGGGCCACGTGCGCGGCGGCGGTCCGGCGCCTGGCCCTGGGGTACCCGTTGCCCTCGGGCCGGATCCGTGTCGACCTCGACGCCGAACTCGGCTCGCTCGTCGACCCGCTCACCGCGACTCCCCCGCCACCCAGGTCGGCAACGGCGCCCGACGACGTCGCGGTGACGTTCGGTTCGCTGCCCGACCGCGAGGCGGTCGTCTACGCCGGGATGCGGGCTCCCTCGGCGGGCAACGCCCAACCGTGGGCGGTGTCGCTGGACGACACCGGGGTGACGGTGACCCTGCGCGACGGCGCTCAGCGCGGCGACATCGACCGCCGCGCGAGTGCGGTCGCGCTCGGCGCCATGGCCTTCAACATCGATGTCGCGGCAGCCGCCCGGTCCGTGGCGGGGCATCTCGCGGTGACCGGATCGGGTTCGGACCTCGCCCTGCGCTACTCCTTCGGCGACGGGGCCGATCCACAACGCGCGGACCTCCTCGACGCGATGCTGCGCCGCGCCACCGACCGTCGGCCCGGCGACGGGAGCCCGTTGTCCGACGACGAGGTCGACGCACTGGACACCGCGACTCGTGTCTCGGGCGGGTTCGCACGGATCGTGACCGACCGCGCCGCGCTCGTCCGGTGCGGCGGTGTGCTCGCCGCCTCCGACCGCATCCGCCGGCTGACGCCCGCCCTGCACGCCGAGATGGTCGCCGAGGTCCGGTGGCCGGACTCCGACGCCGACCCGAGGACCGGTCTGACCCTCGACACCCTCGGCGTCGGGCGCGGCGGGCTCGGCATGCTCGCGGTCACGCGGCGCTCCGATGTGATGGCGTTGCTCGCCGAGTGGGATGCCGGTTCGGCGCTGGGCGCGCCGACACAGGGGCTCGTCGCGTCGGGATCGGCGATCGTCGCGATCTGCCAGGACGGCGACACGTCAGCCGATCACGTTCGCGGCGGCACCGCCGCGCAGGCGATGTGGGTCCGCGCGTGCGAGCTGGGACTGTCGATCTGCCCGGTGACACCGGTGTCGCTTCACGCCCGCGACGACACCGACCGCGAGGCCCTGTCGCCGGGGCGAGCGGATGAGCTGTCCCGCCTCGACGCGGAGCTACGAGCGCTGTTCGGCGTGGACGACGGCCGGTCGATCGCCATGGTGGTCCGCGTCTTCCGGGCCGACGGTGCCCCGCCGGTCAGTCTGCGACGAGCGCAGAGCTGAGCTCGATCAGTACGCGCCGTCGCTCTTGACCACCGCGCGCGCGGTGCGCCAGAGGATGAGAACGTCCTGCATGATCGACCAGTTCTCGACGTAGGACAGGTCGAGGCGGACCGATTCCTCCCAGGACAGGTCCGAGCGGCCCGAGACCTGCCACAGTCCGGTGATACCGGGACGCACCAGCATTCGCCGGGTGACGACGTGGTCGTAGGTCTCGACCTCTTCGCGCAGCGGCGGGCGCGGGCCCACCAGGCTCATCGATCCGCCCATCACGTTGAACAGCTGCGGCAACTCGTCGAGGCTGTAGCGACGCAGGAACTTGCCGACGCGCGTGACGCGGGGATCGTCCTGGATCTTGAACAGCACGCCGTTGCCCTGGTTCTGCGTGGCCAGCAACTCGCGCTGCTTGTCTGCGTCGACGACCATCGACCGGAACTTCCACATCGGGAACGCCTCGTTGCCGACACCGATGCGCTCGCCCTTGTAGAAGACCGGTCCGGGCGAGGTGACCTTGACCGCGATCGCGCACACCAGCAGCACCGGCGAGAGCATCAGGAGCAGCAGCGAGGTGGCGATGCGGTCGAACGCGGACTTGAGGAACTGGTTGGCGCCCTGGTAACTGGGCTTGTCGATGTGCAGCAGCGGCAGGCCGGCGACGGGTCGGACCATCATGCGCGGTCCGGCGACGTCGGTGACACCGGGCGAGACGAGCATCTCGACGTCCATGTCGTCGAGGTCCCACGACAGCTCACGCATGGCCGAGTGGCCGAGGACCTCGGCGGAGGTCACGGCGACGGTCGTGGCGCCGGACAGTGCCACCGCGCTGCGGGCGTCGGAGAAGTCACCGAAGACAGGGATCTCGTAACCGAACGACTCGATGATCTCGGGGTCGGACGGCTTGCCGATCGGGACGCACAGACCCACGACCTCGTAGCCGAGCTCGGGGTTCTGCTGCAGACGGTCGATCATCGGCTTGGCCGACCGGACGCCACCCATGATCAGCACCCGCTCGAGGTACTTGCGGGACTTGCGCATTCCCACCAGATGGCGACGCATCCCCCATCGCGAGAGCAACAGCATCACGGTGCCGAGCGGGAAGGCCACCGCGAGGAACCCGCGCGCGATGCTCAGGTTGAGGAGCTGGCAGACGATCGCGAACACACCGAACGTCATCACCGACGAGGTGACCACGCGGCTGTACTCGGTGGGCCCACCACCGAGCACACGGCGATCGGAGCTCTGCGTGACGCGCAGCATGGCGAACCAGGACACCGCGATCAGCAGGGCGGCGATGATGGCCGACCAGCTGAAGCGGCCGAAGGTGTGGGTCAGGTCGTAGCCGAAGCGGACGACGAGCGCGACGAGAACGGCGGTGAGGACGACGATCAGATCGACGAAACGGGCCCGGGCGGCGTATCGGTACAGCCAGCTCTGCGAGCGCGGTTGGACGAAGCGGGCGTCGGTGGACGACGCGGCCGTTCGTCGCGACGTGGAAACGCGAAATGGTATTGACACTGCGACTTCCTCACGGTGACTTGCTGACCTGGCGTACCCGCGCACCACGCTGTGCGATCTTCGACGAAACGGTGCGACGTGGACCACGGATGTCAACGAGCCACCGACCGATTTTCCACCGCTCTCCTTCGAGAGCCTAAGGGAATTCGGAGGTGCCCGCAGGCCACTTTTTCGCCTTCTTGACGGCTAGTTCGTTCATCAGCACACATTCGTTACCGAAAATCCTCGTTTGAGGTCAATACAGTTCCTACACGGTCCAGTTGTCACATCCCGGTCACGTGATGTTTGCCCACGATCGCGTCACAACCGGGCCCGACCAGCGATCGACCCGATCACGAATTCACCGTCACCGCGCCGAGGGCCATTGCCGCGAGGAGGTCCCGCGCGCGGTCGGTCGGCAACTCCGGCAGGCGGGGTGAGGAGTTGATGAGGCCGAACATCGCCTGCGCGCGTGTCGCGGCGTCCGCGCGTGGAACGCCCACCAGAGCCTCCAGTACGTCGACCCACAGGTCGACGTACTGCCGTTGCAGCCGGCGTACGTCGTGGCGGGCAGCGGTGTCGAGCGACGACAGGTCGCGGTACTGCACCTCGATCAGATCGGGCTCGGTCAGCGCGAAATCGACGTGGAAGGCGATCAGTCGACGGATCGCCGTCGCCGGCTCGTCGCGGCTGTCGATGACGGCGGTGCCGCCCGCGAGCAGACGTCGGGACACGTCGACGAGCATCTGGGCCAGCAGGTCGTGTTTGTTGGAGAAGTGCCGGTACATCGCCGGACCGCTGACCCCGACAGCCGCGCCGATGTCCTCCAGTCGCACGCTGGCGTAGCCCCTCTCGGCCATCAGCCGGGCCGCCGCGGCCAGGAGCTCGTCTCGTCGCGCGGCTTTGGCCGCACTGCGCCGGGTCGGCGGGGCGTCGCGGTGGTCGGTGTCCGGCATGGGCGTCCCCGTCAGCAGTTCGAGGGAGCGGGCTTGCCGTCGAACCGGTCCTTCAGCCATCCGACCGCCGAGGTGTTGTCGACGTCGGAATGACCCTTGCCGGGCTGCTCGCTGGCCTCGATCACATCGCCCATCGCGCAGGCCTTGCGGACCGCTTCCTGGGTCCAGGCCGCATCGATGTAGGTGTCGGCGGTGCCCCACAGCACGTACATCGGCGCGCTAGCCCTGCGTTGCGGCAGGGCGTACGAGGTGAGCAGGGCGGTCAGCCGGGCATCGGCCGCATCGGTCTTCGGGGCGAGGTCGAACGGGCCGAGCGCCTTGACCGCCTCGTCGCGCTGCGCCACCAGCGGGCCCATGCACGCGGACAGGATGTCCCAGTTCGATCGGGTGGTGCCGGAGCGGTAGTCGTCGCGCACGATGTCGGGATGCGCGCGCGCCGCCGACTCGATGACCCACTGCAGCGCCGGCGCCTGATCCGTGGTGATGGTCCCCGCCCTGGCCTTGGCGACGAGGCCGACGACGTTCGCGGGCGGAGAGGCCTCGACGGTCCCGAGCAGGTCGAGCTCGGGCGAGTAGGTCGCGTTCTCCTCGTTCGCGGCCCAGATGGCGCCGCCGCCCTGCGAGGACCCGTACCCGACCCAGCGGTTCGACACCGTCGTGCTCTCACCGAAGACGGTCCGCAGCGCACGGACCGAGTCGATGACGTTGCGACCCGCGGTCGGCGAATCGAGGTACTCGTGCACCCCCGGTGCACCGAGCCCCTGGTAGTCGGCCACGGTGACGGCGTACTTCGCGCCGACGAAGCCCTGCGCCAGCTCGACGAGTCCGAGCAGGTTGGGCGACAGCGACGGTCCGCACTCGGTGTTGATGCCCAGGGTCCCGTGACCCAGCGCTATGACCGGCCATCCTCCCGCCGGGGCCTCGCCGCCGGGGACGAACACCGTCCCGCTCACGACGGTCGGTTTCCCGTCGGTGCCGGTGGACATGTACTTGATACGTGCGCCCTTGGCGCGGACCAGCCGCATGGGCACGGGGAGGTCGGTGAACGCCGACGCCTCGACCACCGAGCCGGGAGCCGACCCGCCAGGGGCGCTCAACTCGGCCTTGTCCGGGAAGAAGACCGGCCACAACACCACCGCGCCGACGGCGACGATGACGACCACCAGCAGCGAGATGACCCCGAGTACGACCTTCAGGGTGCGGGTCACGAACGTTCGACCTTCACCGCGCCGTCGCCCTGTCGGCGCAGCGTCGCGTGCTCGCATCGGACGACACGACCCTCGCCGTCGGAGTACTCATCGGTCACGGGGAATCCGAACTCGGGCTGCCATGCCTCCAGCATGGCACCACGCAGGGTGTGTACGCCGGATCGAGGTGACCAGAACGCCGTCGCCGAGGTCAGGTCGCCCACCGCCTGGCGGCCGTCGACGAAGGGTGTCATCGGCGCGAAACCGGTTCGGTCGAGATAGGCCACGACCGGCGCAGGCGACGCGAAGCAGCCGCTGCGCGAACAGATTATGGATCCGCGGACGAACTGCTGACGGGTCTGCGACTCACCCCTGACCGACACCGACCGGTACCACGGGGTGACCTGCCCCCCGAGATCGAATCGACTCGCGGCCGCGACGGAGAGCATGCGCCGGTAGGTCACGTCGTCGTTGGTCCGGTGGGCCACGAGACGTTTGATGCTGTCGTAGAGCGGTTTCGGCGTGAAGTCGGTGCGCATCAGCCCGAAGGCGTCCTCTTTGTCACCGGTCCCCTCGGCCCGATCCCGTAGCTCGTGGATGACGATCGGACCGGCGAACGACAACTGCGACCACTGCCCGATGGACTCGATGACCACGTCGGACTGTTCACCCGGATCCGACGGCAGCTCCCCCTCGGTGGGGAATCCCAGTTCGGTGGCCCAGATCTTCTTCGCGCCGTCGCCGTGCCGTCGCATGATCGAATACATGTCCGCCACCATGCGCATCGCGGATTCCGCGTTCGTCGGGTCGGCGGAATACGAACCCGGATAGGAATACGGGTGTACCGACAACGCATCGAGATATCGGCCTGCACCCGCCGCGTACATCGCGGACACGAATTTCCGACCGTTCATCGTGGTGTCCGAATCGACCGCGGTCGCCACGGCCCCGCCGAGAACCGTGGTGTCCGGATCAGCGGCCTTGATGGCGCGATAGGCCGATGCCAACATCGCCGTGTAGAACGCCGGATCGGGCCCGGGCCGGAAGAAGAAGCCGCCGTTCGGTTCGTTCCAGATCTCATAGGTGCCGATGCGCCCGGCGTAGTGCTCGGCCACCCGTCCGGCGAAATCGCCATAGGTCGCCGCCGAGGACGGACGCTGCGAGATGCTCGTCGGATCGTCCGACGCCCAGCCCGGTGTGTAGTCGAGGATTCCCAGCACCTCGATGCCATACGACTTGGCGGCGTCGACGACTCGGTCTACCGGCGCCCAGTTCCACAGTCCTGGAGCGGGTTCCAGGATCGGCCAGGCGAGATCAAGACGCAGCAGGTCGATCCCGAGATCGTTCATCGACGCCAGCGACCGCCGCAACACGTCGTCGTCGGCGAGCAGCAGCAGGTTGCCACCCCCCACCCCGACCCGCGCGAGCGGGGTGGGGGCGGCCGCGGCCGGCGACGCGACGACGGATTCTCTCGGGCCCTCAGGCGGTTGTTGCCCGCATGCGCCGAGAAGGACGACGAGCGCGACCAAGACCAGGAGTCGGATCCGTGTGGTCGACCACGACGATGCCGCGAACAGACCGATTCCCAGGGCATCGGTGCGCGAATTGTGGTCTATAGCGGTTAACTATAGACAATCTCAACTACTTTGATTTGAATTTTCGCGCATACATCAGACCGGGTTTCTCGACCCAGCG
Organism: Williamsia maris; assembly: GCF_024171815.1. Lineage (GTDB taxonomy): Bacteria > Actinomycetota > Actinomycetes > Mycobacteriales > Mycobacteriaceae > Williamsia_A > Williamsia_A maris. Next base: position 280,548 of record NZ_JAMTCJ010000003.1, read on the forward strand.
ATAAGTGATACTTCCCAGCGCGATCGAGACGACCGACAGGAGGACGAAATTGCGCACGAGTCCGGCCCAGTCGTCGCCGGCCATGAGACCCCATTTACCGAGTGCCATCAGCATCGGGAAATGCCAGAGATAGATGCTCAGCGAGATCCGGCCCAGATATTCGAACGGCTTGAAGTCCAACGCGTCGGCCATCTTCGACTCGCCGCCCTCGGCGAGCGGCAACACGATGATCAGGATGATCAGACCCGACGCCAGGGACGTGAAGGTCGACTGGAAGGCCGACCCCTTCACCAGGAACGCCAGCATCAGCACCAGCGAGGGGAACAGGGCGATCACCGACCAGAACCGGATCCGGCGGGCGGCCTTCGATCCGATCACGCCGGTCCCGACCGCGACGAAGACGACCACCGCGGCCATGCCGAACGCGAAAGCGTCGCTGCCGCCGAGGAAGCTGCGCAAGACGACCGCCGACCAGTTGGGGCCGAAATTGGCCTCGACGACGTCGGTGATCCCCTCCCGCGACTGCAGCCACGACGCGAAGACCTTGCCGATCGAACCCAGGACGACCAACGCGATCGGGGCGGCCATGGTCAGCGCCAACGGGCTCCACCCGCGCGTCCGACGCAGCCAGAACAGCACGGCCCCGATGATCGGGAGTGAGATGTAGAAGGCGATCTCGAGGGTGAGCGACCACGCCGGGTTGATACCGGTCTGGATGAGGCTCGGGAAGTACGTCTGCACCAGGGTGAGGTTGGCCAGCAGCGACAGCGGGTTGGTGATCATGCCGGTGCCGGCCTCCGACCCCGCGACCAGTGTCTGTTGCGCGTTGTCGACGAAGGACACCTGCAGCGCGAAGTTGGTGATCAGGAAGATCACCAGGTACGCGGGAAAGATGCGCAGCGCGCGGTGGATCGCGTAGGCGCGCACGTTGGGCTGTGCGTCCTTGCCCAGGAACAGATCTCGCACGATGGGCAGGAACAACAGGAAGCCCGACAGGGCGAAGAAGAAGATCAACGCCTGCCCGAGCAGCTGCAGCTTCGCCGACGAGGCGGTGTCCTCGGAGTAGTGGGCGGTCACGTGCACGGCGAGAACGCACATGCACGCGATCCCGCGCGGGCCGTCGAGACCCCTGATCCGGCCCCGGAACCGTTGCGGCGTCGCTGCCGCGGAGGTCGGCACCCTCGGAGATTGTTGTTCGGTCATCTACGTCACCCCACTGTCAGGATGCGGCTGCGCCGCACGAGCTTCCGATCGGGGCACCGTTGAACCGATTGGCCAGCCAGCCGAGGGCAGGCGCGGTGTCCACGTCATCGTGTCCCTTGTCGGGGTCGAGTTGGAACTGGACGTCGTCACCGCGGCGGCAGGCCCGCGCGAGGGCGGCCGTCGTCCACGCCGGGGTCACCAGCTGGTCCTTGCCGCCGTACAACACCAGCATCGGCGCCGACGCCTTCGCCTTCGGCAGACTGCGCGCCGCGAGGAGGTTGGTCAGAGTCGCGGTGGCCTCGGGCGTCGACGGCACCAGATCGTCCGGCGCGATGGCCCGCACCGCCGCGGTACGCGCCGCGGCGAACTCGGGTGAGCACTGCGACAGCGCTTTCCACTGCGTCTCCACCACACCGCGGCGGTACAGGTCGAGATCGAGATCGGGGTTCTCGCGCTTGAGCGCGAGCAGCAGCCACTGGAGCGCGCCGTACTGATCCTCGGTCAACTTCTTGTCCTGTGCAGCCTGTGCCAGCGGTGCGATGTCGGCCGCGGGCGAGACGCTCGCCGTCCCGAGCAGGTTCAGTTCGGGCGAGTAGGTGCCCGCGAGTTCGTTCGCGCTCCAGACCGCCTGCCCGCCCTGCGAGGTACCCAGCGCCGCCCATCGAGCCGACACCGACTTCGACAACCGCCGCGCCGCGCGCACCGAGTCGATGACGTTCATGCCCTCGGTCGTCGCATCCAGATACGGGTGAGTCGGTTCGGTGCTGCCCGGTGTACCCAGTCCCTCGTAGTCGGTGACGGTGACGGCGTAGCCGAGCCGCAGCAGTCCGGAGGCCAGCGTCGTCACCCCGAGCAGGGTGGGGTCCAGCGACGGACCGCACTCCCCCAGCACACCGGTGGTCCCGTGCCCGAGCGCGACCAACGGCCACCCTCCGCTCGGGGGCGTACCCAGCGGGACGAAGATCGAACCCGTCACCGTCGTGGGCTTGTCGGTGATGCCGGAGGTGGAGCGGTACTCGACGCGTGCCGAGATGGACGCGGCCGCAGTCACCCGCCTGTCGAGCAACGGCATCTCCGTCGCCGACACCAGCGAACCGGGTCCGGCGTCGGTGGAGTCGATCCGCAACTCGGCCCCGATCGCCGGGCTGTCCGCCGACGGCGGTGCCTGTGCCTCGTCACCGGAGCCACCGCACGCGGTGATCACGAGCGCGATGACGCACCCGAGGATTCCCCCGACGGTCGTGCGCCGTCCGACACGGAGTCCGGTCGTGCTCATGTCAGACCACCTTTCGCGTCCCGCAGGGAGTGCAGCGCGTCGAATCCGTCGACCACGCGGTTGAGCGTGACGTCCCGCCCGATGAGGGCGACCAGGGCCACCGCGAAACCGATTCCGGCGCCCAGTCCCGTCGCGGTGACGAGACTGGTCTTCGACACCTTCACCGCCTGCGTCGACGAGTCGATGACCGCGACGTCGGTCTGTGCCCCACCGTCGTTGGTGAACGTCAGTTCGTCGACGACCTCTTTGGTCACCGTCGACACCAGCGTCGCCAGCACCACCGACGAACGTGCGGAATCCCCGGTCGCGGTGAACGTCACGACAGCGCTCGACGGCAGTGCGGTCGCGGTGATCTTCGACCGCAGGTCCGCCACGGTCACCGAGCGGCCCAGTTCCCTCGCCTGATCGTCGACGATCACGCGGGACAGGACCTGACCGCTCGTGACCAGGTTCCGGAACGTCTCGGCGTTCAGCCGGCCGCTCAGGTCGGCGGCGTAGTCGGCGGTCACGGTGGCCGGACCGGGGACGGTGATCATCAGGGTGGCCTTGCTCTCGTAGTGCGCCGGTTGCATCGTGTGGGCCAGCCACCCCACGGCGGCACCGCCCACCACCGCGAGCAGCACCACCAGCCAGCTCCGCCGCAGGATCCGTGAGTAGTCACCGACCGTCGCGGTCGATGGCGATTTCACGGCCGGTTCCCGCAGTTCGAGGCGGTGGGCCCACCCGAGCGCAGGGTGTTGAGGAAGTCCGCGGTCTGACTGGAATCGATGTTGGAGTGCGTCTCACCGATCCGCTTGACGATGATCAGGTTCTGGCTCTCGGCGCAGGAGTTGGCGATGGCGCGCTGAGTCCACTCCGGGTCGACCAGCGGATCCGACGTCCCGTACATCACCAGCGTCGGCGCGGTGCCGCGTCCGATCGGCAACGCCCGCTGCCGCAGGACCCGTCGCACGAAGTCGGCCGCGGACTGCGACTTCGGCCTGAGGTCGTCGGCGGTCAGCGAATCGCGCGCCTGCAGCACGTCGGTCAGGCTGGGGTTCTCGACGGGGAGACACTCGACCAGCGCCGACCACTTCGACTTCGCATAGGCGGACCGGAAGTCGTCGAGCCGCACCTGCGAGGGGTAGGTCTGCGAGAGCGACTGCAGCAGGTAGATCCACACCGGGTACTGGTCCCTGGTCAGGGTGCCCGCCTCGGCCTTGTCGACCAGGTTGGTCATGTCGGCCGCGGGGACGACCGTGACCCCGCCGAGGAGGTCGAGCCCCTGGCCGTACTCGTTGGCCAGGTCGACCGCACCCCACGATGCGAGACCGCCCAGCGACAACCCCGACGAGATCCACTTCTTGCTCAGGGTCTGCGGCGCGATCGCATGGAAGGCACGGATCGAGTCGATCATGTTGTAGCCGTAGGTGCGACCGTCGAAGAAGGGGTTGACCGGGCCCGGCTCACCGAGTCCCTGGAGGTCGGGCATGACCACCGCGTAGCCCTTGATCACGGTGCCCGCGATGATCTTCGCGTTGCCGAGCAACGACGAGTAGAGCGACGGCGCGCAGTGCGGGATGACGCCGGTGTTGCCGTGACCGTAGGCCACCATCGTCCATCCGCCGGGGGGCGGCGGACCGTTCGGGATGATGGCGATGGCCGACGTCCGGGTCGCGGCACCGTCGACACCGGAGGTCGACCGGTAGACGATGCGCTTGACGGTCACCCCGAGTTCGGAGAGCTGCTCGTCGACGCCCTGCGGCGGGTCCTTGACCGAGACCACCGCGCCCGGTTTGCGGTCGTCGACCGGACTGACGATCTGCGGTGTCGGGTAGGGCGAGATCAGCGGCGCCGAGGGCCGGTCCTGTCTGATCGGGATGGAGACGTCCGACGGCGGATCGGTCGCGCAGCCGGCCATGGCCAGCACCGCCACCAGGACCGGGACCGCGGCACGGACCAACCGTCCCGACCGCGTGGTGCGCGCCCCGGGGGCACGCCGCCGGCCGAGCGTCATGCCTCGTCTGTCGGACGCCCGGGGGCGCCGGCAGCGGCGCCGTGCGTCAGCACCACACCGATGATCCTGCCGCCCACCGCGTTCAGCGATTCGGCCGCCGACCTCAGGGCGGTCCGGTTGGTGCGGTTGCGGCGCGCGAGCAGCACGACTCCGTCGGACAGCGCCGCGCAGACCGTCGCGTCCGAGCTCGACGCGATGGCCGGGGTGTCGATGATGACGTAGTCGAAGCGGGACCGGGCGTCTGCGAGCAGCTTGTCGAAGCGATCCGAGGCGATCAGCTCGGCGGCGTTCGGCGGCTTCGGGCCGGCGACCAGGACCGAGAAGTCCCTGCGGACGCGGCGGACGCCGGTGGTGAGGTCGTTCTCACCGACGATGGTCGTGGTCAGCCCGTGGTCGCTGGTGATCGACAGCGCTGCGGCCACCCCGTCCCCGGCGAGATCGGCGTCGATCAGCAGGACGTCGTGGCCGGAGTCGGCCAGCGCGGCCGCCAGACCGATCGCGACGCTGGTGCGCCCCTCGCCGCCGGTGGGTCCGGTGACCGAGATGACGCGCGGTGCCTCGCCGGTCCGGGACACCCCGGCCCCGATGAACCGCACGTTGGTGCGCAGCAGCCGGTAGGGCTCGAGGTTCGCGTTCGTCCCGGCCGCGACGGCGGCCCCGGTGACGGCCTCGTCCTCCGGGATCTCGGACAAAACGTGCAGTCCGCTCGCCGACTTGACCCCGGGGCCGTTGCGCACCCGTCGATCCGAGAGTCCGAGGCCCAGGGCGATCAGGAGACCGATGAACAGTCCGAGTGCGGCACCGGCGATCGTGAGCAGGATCCAGCTCATGCCGGTCGAGCTCGAGGGCAGGTCCGCGTCGTCGAGGACGACGGCGTTGGCCGCCGACGAACCGCCGCGCTGCGAGGTCTCGAGTTCCTGGACGACGGTGGAGGTCTCCTGGGCCACCGCGTTCGCGTACGACTGCGCTCGGCGCGGGGCCTCGTCGGTGACCGTGATCGCGAGGATGACCGTCTTCGTCACCGCGACCGCGGTGGTCTCCGAGCGCAGGTCGTCCGCACTGATCGCGCCGCCGAGCGCCTCCGATGCGCGGCGGGCGACCTGGTCGCTGGTCGCGATCGCGGCGTAGGAGTTCACGCGGTCCTGCGAGAACAGGCTGTTCTGGTACGACTCACCGACCGAGGTGCCACCCACTGCGGTGACGAACAGCTGCGCGGTCGCCGCGTACTTCGGCGTGGTGCCGAACTGGTGATAGGCGAGGCCTCCGCCACCACCGAGAACCACGCACAGGATGAGTACCCACCAGTACTTCACGAATATCCGTACATACTCGCGAATTGCCACGCGTCGGACTCCTCCACTTTTGGGCAAACCGGCCTGAATAACCTGATCCGCGCGTTAACGTGTCATGCCTCGCCGCCGCGGTTTGCACCACCTGCGACGGTCGCCAGAACTATAACCCGCTCGGTGCGAGCACGCGTGACCGCGCGACTCGCATATTCGACACTGACTTGCGGATCAGTGGCCGAATGCAAAGATAATGAGGTGAAATTATTCGGACCCCTGGTCGTGGTGGTCGCAGTGGTCGCGGCATTCGGCGCGGTGCTGGCCGGTGGCAACGTTCTGCTGCTGGTTCTCGGCGTGCTCGCCCTGACCGTGGGCGCCTACGTCGGCCTCTGTCATCCCACCTGGCTGCTGTGGGCCCTGGCGGCCTCGATGGGTCTGCTCCCGGCCGGTTACTTCCCGGGCGTGCACGTACCGATGGTGTTCACGTTCGTGATGGGTGTGCTGCTGGCCACCGTCCTGCACCCGCGCGAGGTGTCGCGATTCACAACGATGGAGAAGCTTCTCGGCGCGCTCGTCGCGTTCTCGTTCATCTCGATGGTCTTCACGTTCACCTCGATCGCCGACCCGGTCGAGTTCATCAAGTGGGCCGCGGTCACGCTGCTGGCCATCGCTCTCCTGCGTCTGCCGCGATCCCAGCTCGCCCGGTTCGGACAGATCTATGTCGTGTCGGCCACCATCTCCGGACTGCTGGCGATCGTCATCCTGTTCGCCGACTCGGGTGGACGAATCATGAATGCGCTCTCGATCTTCGGTTACGGGGCGGCGGCGAACACCGAGTTCAAGGCCTACAGCGGCACCACGGCGACCACCCGCCTGACCGGAACTTTCCTCGAACCGAACGCCGCGGGCATCGGACTGTTGGTCGCCCTGCTGATGTGCCTGATCCTGTTCACGGGCAGGTGGCGGATCGGGATGGGGACCATCCTGCTGGTCGCCCTCGTCCTCACGCTGAGCAGGTCGGCGTTGTTCGCAATCGTCGTCGGCGTGGTGCTGCTGGTCCTGCTGCAGAGCCTGTCCATCCGGCAGCGATCGACGATTCTCGGCGGGTTCGTGGTCGCGTTCGGCGTCGCCCTGGCCATCCCGCAGATCCGGGCCCGCATCCTGTCCTCGTTCGGTTCCGACGACACCAGTTCGTCGGCGCGACTCGACGCGATCAAGGATTTTCCTTCTCAGATCCACGGCCAGTGGCTGTTCGGTCGTGGTTGGGCACTGCCCGAATTCAAGAACGGGACCCTGGCCTTCACGACCAACTTCGTCGCCAACGCCCCGTTGTTGTCGCTCTATCGCGGCGGCGCATTGGTCACGATCGCCTTTGTCGCCGCACTTCTGTACGGCTGCTATCTCGCCTATCAATGTCTTCGGTCCACGCGCTGGGAACTCGGCTTGTATGGCGGTGGATTCATCGGGTTCTTCTTGGTGACGATGCAATTGGATATCGGCACCGTGACCATTCCGCAGAGCACCGCGGGATTGTCTTTTCTCATCGCATTCCTCATATATGCGCGCGAGAAAGCGACTCACGCTTCTGCGGATCTGAATACACCGGCGGTCGGCGACTCCGCCGCCGCCCGCCCGGTCGCGTCGATCTGACCGTCCGCACCTCGTCCCACGCCGGGACGAGCCCGGGTACTCCCCCCGATCGATCGGTTCCTCGACCGTCCGGCCGGAGCCGGTCGTGACCGCGCGCCGCCGACGCGCCCACCTCGCGGTGCGGGCGATCGTCGCTTCGTCGATGCTGGTCGCGGTCGGTGTCGCGGCGTCGCCCCCGGTGGGGGTCACCACACGATCGATCACCGCTGCGCCGCGCCTGGTCGCAGACGAGGTGTCCACGGCGCCCACCAGCCTCGGACTGGCCTTCCCGGCCGACGTCTACTGGGATCCGCGCGCCGCCACCGTCGCCACGTTCGACCTGGCCGCCGCCGCACGTCTGAAAACCGTTCGCCTGCCGATCTTCTGGGGCCTGGTCCAGCCTGTCGACGCAGGCACCTACGACTGGGCGACGGTGGATCGCCTCGTCGACGACGCGTCGAGTCGCGGACTGGGCATCCTCGCCTCGATCGGCAGCACCCCGGTCTGGGCCGCCGCACCCGGCGCGAGCGGCCCGTACGCCAAACCCGCCGATCCGGCGGTGTTCGGCCGGTTCGCCGCGGCGGTGGCCCAGCGATATCGCGGGAAGATCGGCGCGTACGAGATCTGGAACGAACCCAACGGGACCGCGTTCTACAACCCGGCGCCCGATGCGGTCTCGTACACCGGACTGCTCAAAGCCGGTTATCGGGCCATCAAGGATGTCGAGCCGACGGCGACCGTCGTCGGCGGTGCGCTCGGTGCCGTCGTCGATTCCGCGACCACCGCCAACCCCGTGGAGTTCCTGCGCCAGATGTACGCGGCGGGTGCGGCGGGCAGCTTCGACGCATTCTCCTTTCACCCTTATCAGTACGAGGTGACCTTCAGTGCGGGGTGGTCGATACCCAATGCTCCCGGTCAACAACTGACCGCGATGCGTCAATTGATGATCGCAAACGGAGATAGCGAAAAGAAAATCTGGGCTACCGAATTCGGCGTCCCGACCACCACCATCAGTGAGTCCCGGCAGAACGAGATGATCGGCGACTTCACGCGCAAGTGGAAGGAACTCCCCTACGCCGGACCGATCTTCTTCTTCACCGATCGTGACCGGGCGACGGGCAACGGGGTCGTCGAGGACAACTTCGGACTGCTGCGTACCGACCGCTACGCCAAGGACGCGATGTGGACGGTGGCCGCCGATGCCTACCTCGGGGTACCCACCACCGACGAGTACACGAGGTTCCAGGAACAACGACCCGACCCGAGTTGGGGCCAGCTGTTGAGCCCCGTTGTCCCGGTGGGACGGTCGGGCACGATGGCCCGTTTCTATCAGAACGTCGGCCTGTTCGGCACCCGGGCGGGCTTCATCCGGTCACCCGCCCCGGTGGCCACCCGGTTGGCCGGTCTCGGAGTGTTCCCCCTCACCGCGTTCGCCAACGGGTACCAGGACATCGCAGGCGGTGGTCGGGTGTACTACTCGTCCGCCACCGGCACACACATCGTGGGCGGCGGCGTGGCCGCGGTCTGGACGCCTGCCTACGGACTGGCGGTGACCGACGAGGTCCCACAACCCGATGGCGAGGTCAGGGCGACCTTCGAACACGGGTACATCACGTGGACCGTCGCAGCCGGCGGCGTGGCGACCCGGACGTCCTAGACCGGCGCGTCACCTGACGAACGGCTACGGGGCGATGAGTGCCTGGACCGCCGACTGCGGCACCGAGTCCGACCACCGTGCGGCATTCGCCTCGAAGAGGGCCGCCCCCTGCGCGCGGGAGAACTCCGCGTCGAGCAGATGATGTCGACACTCCTCGACGAACGCGTCGGTGTCGTCGAACGCGGTGAGCCCGAAGACCGGCCCGAGAGATCCCACTGCCTCCGGCGTGCCGATGACCGGGAGTCCGCGGCTGGCGGCGTCGAGGATCTTGACCCGGACCCCGCCCCCGGTGGCCACGGGGGCGACCAGGGCACGGCAGGTGGACAGGAACGCGTGCAGGTCGTCGACGAATCCCAGATCGCGTACACCGTCCGGGAGTTCGACCTCCTTGGGCTTGTTGGCCTTCGCCCCGATGATGTAGAGCTCGGCGCCGTCGATCCCCTGCGCGATCCGCGGCCACAGATCGACCGCGATCTCGAACGCCTCCTGGTTGGGGGGCCAGTCGCGGGTGCCCATGAACACCAGTCGCGGACCGGTGTTCTCGAAGATCAGCTGTTGCGCCGGCGGCAGCGTCAGATCGATCCATCGGGCGCCGGTGACGCCCTTGGACCGGTAGAAATCGGCCTCGATGTCTTCGTAGGTCCCGAGCGCGTCCGCGGCCCGTGCGACTCGGACCTCGTCGCGCAGGATGATCGGGCTCTGCAGCTTGCCGACCACGCCGCGTGTCGCCTTCCACACCTGCGACTCGGTGTTGACCGTGTTGATGACGAAACGTCGATCCGGTTCGCGGGTGCGCAGATACGTCTCGGCCATGTAGCTGTGCTCGGCGACCCAGACGTCGGTGCGGCCGTGGAAACTCCGGATGGCGGGCACGAGCGCCTCGCAGTCGTAGCGCTCGTGCACGATGCTGCGCCGATGCGCGATGCTGCGCGGGATCAGCCCGACCGACGGCTCCGGCTTGACCACGCGGGTCAACCCCTCCTCAGCGGGTAGATGCGTCGCGCCGGACAGACAGATCGTGGAGACGTCGGCGAACGTCTTGGTGATCTCGATCATCAAGCGCGACAGTGCGATGTCGCCACCGTGCTCGACCGTGGGATCTTTCGACAGCAGATAGGTCACCCGCGTCATGGTTGTGGCCCTCTCGTCTTCGTCTCGTCGCCGACGGCAGGTGCGTTCGTGACCGACGCCGGGGGACGGTTCAGGTAGTAGGTGAACACGGTCAGCAGTATGACGTCGGCGACGACCGTCGCGATGGCGGCACCGATGGCACCGAACGCGACGAGGGCGGCGACGAGACCCAGCTTGATGACGACCACGATGGCGTAGGACGCGCTGCGAACGACGTCGCGACGCTGCATCGACAGGATCACGGTGTCGACGAAGATCACCACCCGGAGCACCACGAACACCGACATGATGATCATCGCGACGGCGAGTTCGGTTGCCACCGGCAGGAACAACGCCACCACGCCGGCGACCAGCAGCGCGGCACCGGCGATGATCGCGAGGGTCAGGGTGTGACGCATCGGCGGGCCCGAGCTGGAGCGACCTGCGCCGTCGCGCAGCTTCTCGTGGTACGTGCTGCCCAGCGCGGCACCCACCTGGGCGAGAGCCCAGGCGCACACGACCGCGACCGAGTAGTAACCGACGGTGGTGCTGTCGGTCAGGAAGCCCAGGAGCAGGACGTCGCCCTGGAGGTAGAGGGCCACGGCGAGGTTCTCACCGAAGAGGATGGCAGCGATCTTCGGCGGGCCGGGGAACGCAGGCCTGTCGCCCCACACCGCACCTATGGCGAACGCCGCGACGACCAGATACGGAACGCAGAACAGCACGGTCGCGAACGCGAGCGTGGGAGCCGAATGCAGCAGTACGTATCCGCCACCCAGGACGACCGATGACACCTGACGGGTCGTGTCCCACCGCTGGACCACATCTGGGTGTCCGTCGCGGAGTTTGCGAGACTTCAGGGCACTGAACACCATCTCGCCGCCGCTGGCTATCAGTCCGAACCACAAGATGTACGAGACCGGGAAAAGTGCGATTCCCGCGACGATCATCGTCACCGCGACGATCACCCGCAGCGAACGTTCCGAGACGAAGCGGCGTTCGCTCTCGCGGATCGCCCGCACGGCGAAGGGGTTGTCCAACGGAGCCGACACGATCGCGCCTGCTGCATACGCCATGGCGTACTGGCCGTACGCACCGATCCCGACCTGGCTGGTGAGCAAGACGGTCCACACGAGGCCCGTGCCGCGACCTCCGTACGCCCACAGAGCAGCGACAAGAGCTTTGACGATGTACTGGCGGCCGGTCGGCGCGCCGGTGTCCGCACCGACCACATCGTTCTTCGTCATCGCGACCAGACCTCGACGAAACCCTCGACCACCTTGCGGGGCGAACGCTCGTCTCGCAAGGCTCTCAATTCGGTTGCGAGTCTCTCGAGCGCGTCCGAATCGTCGATCAGTTCGGTCGCCGCCCGGCTGAGCGCGGGCGCAACGCTCGGCCCCTCCGCCTCCACGACAACGGCCCCGCCGTCTTCGGCCATCTCGGACAGCGCGCCGTGCGCCGTGCTGACGACCGGAGTGAGGTACCCGATCGCGTGCGCCACGACCCCTGACGCGGGAAACACGTCGCCATAGGGAGTTCGCTGACCATAGGGGACCAACAATGCTCGAACAGATGCGAAGAAGTTGTCGAGTTCCGCGCCGTCGAGTCCTCCGAGCACCTCGACGCCCGGCATGGACGGTAGGGACTCGGTTCCTCTTCCTGCGATCCGCAGGCCCACCGACGGGTCCAACTCGGCTCGTATGCGCTCGATGTGCTCGAATCCTTTACCGCGATACACCAATCCAAAAATTCCGACGGCCCTCGGACGTTCCGCCACGGGCGTGATCACCGGGCGATCGAGCACGAAATGCGGCACGTGGTGGACGTCTGCCCGTGGGTAGCGCGCCGCGAGAGACCTGGCCCCGATCCGGGTGAGCCCGAACAGCGAACGATCGCGGGCCGCCCGCCGCTCGAGCGAACGGATCAACGGTCGCGTCGGGTAGTGCAGGGCATGGCTGGCAACCCGGGATCGCGCCAGAAGACGCGTACGCGCCGGAAGCCATACGAGGCCGGGCGGATCATGCACCGTCACGCTGTTACGCAATCCGGGATGCGCATGTTCGAGAAATGCTGTCGGCCAGAAACTCTCGACCGAACCCCCGGAGATCTCGCTGTGTACGACCACCCGACCCGGTTCCTGGATGCGACGGTGTATTTCTCGGCGCCTCTTCCTGAGCTCCGCCACCGAATCGGATCCCGGGCCAGGATGCCTGATCGCGATGACTTCGTCGATCTGATCGCGCAGCGCCTCCACGAACACGTCGGAGTAGTGGCCGATCCCGCCCGCAGTGGATTCCGGACCGACGTAGATCACCGTGTGAGGCACCCGGGTCTCGCGGGCGTCCGCAGTCGTCATCGACAGGTCGCCGGTCTAGAAGAACAGGGGCCGGTAATACGGGATGTATTGCAACGCATCGGGGTTGCGCATGGACTTCACCTTGGCCGGGACGCCGGCGACCATCTCGAGGTCGTTGACCGGGCGAGTGACGCAGGCGCACGCGCCGACGACGGCGCCGCGTCCGATGTGTGCACCACCGAGCACGGTCGCCCGGGTGGCGACCCACGCGTAGTCACCGACCTGCAGCGGCGCGAACACCGGCGGGAAGTCCTTGTGGTTGGGATCGTGTCCGCCGGCGATGAACTGGGTGTCGCTGGCGATGACCACGTTGTCGCCGATCGCGATACCGCTGCGCGCATCGAACAGCACGCGGAAACCGATCGAGCAGTTCGAGCCGATGTTGAGTAGATCGATGTCCATGACCTGGAGGCCCCGCAGGAACGTGGTGCCCTCGCCGATGGTCGCACCGAAGAACTTGAGGTAGTTGCGACGCACCCAGTGGATCGGGATGTGGGTGACGAACGAGTTGAACAGCAGGCCGCCCACCCGGTTACGGATCTTGTAGGACACCGACAGCTCTTCGAAACTCCACCGCGTCTTCCATCCGGGCGGGTCGGGAAGGGTGAGGGTCTTGGCGGGTTCCTCCGGCACCGGTGAGTTCTGGGCGCGTTGGTCGTTGTTGACGGTCACACTCTCTCCTTGTTCATCGCGTCGTCGATCCGACTGCTCATATGTGATTCGACCATGGCTCTGACGATCTCCGGGAATTCGACGGTCGGTGTCCACCCGAGGGTTTCGCGTGCCCGCCGGGCGTCACCGACACAATCGGCGGGGTCGACCGGACGCATGTGTGCCTCGTCGGTGACGACGTGTCGTTCCCAGTCCTCGATGCCCGCCGCGGCGAAGGCTGCGGCCACGAAATCGCGAACCGAATGGGAACGACCCGTGGCGATCACGTAGTCGTCCCCGGTGCCGGTGAGCGCCATCCGGAACATCGCGTCGACGTAGTCCGGCGCCCATCCCCAGTCCCGTCGCGCGCTCATGTCACCGAGCGAGAGATGGTCCATCTCACCCCGCGCGATCAGCGCCGCCCCCTGCGCGATCTTGCCGGTGACGAACTGGACTCCGCGGCGCGGGGATTCGTGGTTGAACAGGATCGCGTTCGACACCGCGAGTCCGTGCGACCGGTAGACGGCTCCGAGTTGGTGGGCGTAGGCCTTGGTGGCACCGTACGGCGATGTCGGTGCGACGGGGTCGTTCTCGCTACGGGCACCGTCACGCGCCGCGCCGAAGATCTCCGAACTCGACGCGTTGACGAACACCACGGGATCGCCCGATCGCTCCTGTTCGAGGTGGGCGAGGTTGAGCAGGGAGGTGGTGGCCACCGCATTGACGCGCACGGTCGTCATCGGGTCGTGCCACGAGCGACCGACCGACGACATCCCGGCGAAGTGGAACACGTGATTCGGCCGCACCTCGTCGAAGAGTCGGGTGGTGGCCTGCTCGTCGACGAGGTCCACCGCGTGCAGGGTCACGTCGTCGTGATCACGCGCGCGGGCAGGCGAACTCGAGCCGGGACGGAACACCCCGTGCACGTTCCACCCCTCGCCCACCAGGCGTTCGGCCAGGTAGGAGCCGTCCTGCCCGTGCACGCCGGTGATCAGCGCCGTCGGTTGCGTGGTGGACACTCAGGCCCCGGCGCGGATTTCCGGCGTCGGGATCCTGCCCGTGCCGGTTCCGCCCTCGGCGGCGAGGTCACTCTCGACCATCATCTTGACCAGTTCCGGGAACGACACCGTGGGTGTCCACCCCAACTTCTCCTGCGCCTTGGTCGAGGTGCCGATCAGCAGATCGACCTCGGCCGGCCGGAAGAACCGCGGATCGACGTGTACGTGGCCGGACCAGTCACTGATGCCGACGGTCTCGAACGCGATGTCGAGGAACTCCCGGATCGAGTGCGTCTCCCCGGTGGAGATGACGTAGTCGTCGGCGGCGTCCTGCTGCAGCATGAGGTACATCGCCTCGACGTAATCGCCGGCGAAACCCCAGTCCCGCTTCGCGTCGAGGTTGCCCAGCGACACCGAGGTCTGCTTGCCGGTGGCGATGCGGGCCACGGCCATCGAGATCTTGCGGGTCACGAACTCCACACCGCGGCGCGGGGACTCGTGGTTGAACAGGATGCCGGAGCTTGCGTGCATGCCGTAGGACTCGCGGTAGTTGATCGTCATGTAGTGGCCGTAGACCTTGGCGACACCGTAGGGCGACCGGGGCCAGAGCAGGGTGGTCTCGCTCTGCGGGACCTCCTGCACCCGACCGAACATCTCCGAACTCGACGCCTGGTAGAAGCGCACCTCGTGATCGGCGATGTCCTGGTAGAGGCGGACCGCCTCGAGCATGTTCAGCACGCCGCCACCGGTGACGTCGGTGGTCAGACGGGCGTTCTCCCATGAATAGGCGACGAACGAGATGGCGCCGAGGTTGTAGACCTCGTCGGGCCGGGCGAGGGTCATCGACTTCATCAGGCTCGACAGGTCGAGCAGGTCGCCGGTGACGACCTTCACCTCGGGCAGCGTCTCACGGAGCAGGTCGAGCTTGGGGTTGTTCTGGCCACGGACGAGGCCCCACACCTCGTAGCCTTTCGACAGGAGGAGTTCGGCCAGATACAGGCCGTCCTGGCCGGTGATTCCGGTGATCAGTGCGCGCTTCGCGGTCACACGAGATCCTTTCGGGTTTCGGTGGAGGCGAGGGTGTCGACGATGTCGTAGAGCTGTGCGGCGAACTGTTCGTCACTGAACCGGGCCGCGTGGTCGATGATCTTCTCGGTGTCCCATGTCGACCGCTCGAAACGGTCGATCGCCTCGCGTATCAGCGATGGCTCGGGCTCGTCGAAGTATACGGCGGTGAGTCCTTCGATCGCGGTGTCGAGGAACCCGCCCCACCGCAGCAGAACCGACGGCTTGCCGTGGGCCGCACCCTCGATCGGGGTCAGACCGTAGTCCTCGTGACTGGCCGCGACGACGGCCGAACTGTGCTCGTACAGCCATGCGATCTGACTGTCGGTCAGGTCCGACACCATGATCACGTTGTCGGGCTTGGTGGCTCGCAGTCGTTCCGCCTCCGGCCCACGCCCGCAGACCACGAGCCGTCGGTCCGTGCCGCGGAAGGAATCGATGACCGCGTCGACGTTCTTGTAGGCCAACAGTCGCGAGATGCAGAGATAGAAACCCTGCTCGGCCCAGTGCGCGACCTCGGGCACGACCTCGGGGTTCGGATCGATGTCGATCGTCGCCGGGGCCGGGAGCACTCGGGCGGGTCGGTCGTAGGCGGTCTTGATGCGATCACGGACCACGCGGGAGTTGGCGAAGTAGATCTCGCACGACCGTGCCGCACGTCGATCCCAGATCTTGAGCAGCGGCGCGAGGACCGCGAGGGCGGCGCGTTTCTTCCATCCGGCGGACTCACCGAGGTAGTCCTGCTCCTGGTACAGCCAGCGCGCGGGCGAATGGCAGTACACGGCCTTTCGTCCCGTCGTACGGAACGCATGCGCCCAGCCACTCGAACTCACCAGGACCACATCGGCATCGATCGACATCGACGACGACGCGAATGGGAGCAACGGAAGTGCCGCGCGATGATTTCGTCGGAGAAATCCGATTCTGTTCATCGCCGAGACCCGGACGTCCATGTCCTTGAATTGCGGATACGTGTTCTCGGGGTCGTACAGCGTCGTGTGGATGACGGCTTCGGGAAAAGCTTTCGCCATGGAGAGGACGACCTTCTCGGCGCCTCCCCGTTGCGTGAGGTAGTCGTGGGCGATGGCCACCCGCAGGCGACTCGGCTCGGCGTGCACGCTGCCTCGAGATTTGTTGCCGCGCTTGGTATCAGCCGATGCACGAACACCGTGCGGCCGAAAACTGACACTCACCTGGAAACTCCCCGTTCGACGGTGGACCACTCCTGCACCGCATTTGGATCCACGACCACAGAGCTCTTTCGTTGAGGTGCCGTCAGTTCAGTTCGATATCGCCGCCCGCGAGGTTCCCGTTACCGGTGTGACGCGCACCACTTATACGCGGGTTTTCGATAGTTGACTAGGCGTGAGCCTACATCGATCACCCCCGCCCGGCCTGTTTAGTTGCACAAGTATTTTGCATGACTTATTTCGTCGAGGTGGGCCCACTCGGCCCGAACAGGCAAAAGTCGAGAACCGTACATTCTTACGCCGGATATGACGTGCATCACAACACAAGGCGGATGGCCGTATCTCCACGCCCCGGGTGGGCCGGATCAATACCCGGCGTTTGATCACGAATCGGTAACGGCTGCGAGCAAAGGTATCAATTACCTGGTCAAAGCCTTGCCGACCGTCGATTTGAGCGGATGAGCGTGAGACGCTGGCGAAGTTCAACAGGCACGGATGGAGGATCGCAGACATGGCGAACCAGAACAGAGCGGTGTACCGGGCATTCGCATCGCAGGTGCGGCAGCTACAGGGCGTCGACGTCTCGGACGCCGCCATCGACAGTTTTCTCTCGGCGATGACCGTCGGGGCGACGACGGCGGTACCGAAGGCCACGTACGCGTGCATCACCGTCGTGGAGAACGGGGTGTTGTCGTCGATCGCACCGTCCGACGAGATCGCGGGCCGTCTCGACGAACTGCAGGCCAAGCACGATGCCGGCCCGTGCCTCGAGTCGGCATGGCGGCAACGGGTCGTCCGGGTCGACGACTACGACACCGACGATCGGTGGCCGGAGTACATCAGTGACGCACGGATGCAGACCCCGGTCCGGGCGAGCGTGTCGTTCCCGCTGTTCCGTGAGTCCGACGTGATGGGCGCGTTGACGCTGCACTCGGTCGAGCCGGACGCCTTCGACCCCGATGGGGTGGAGATCGGTCGGACGTTCGCCGCGCAGGCGGCGTTGGCGATGCAGAGTGACACACGACAGCACCAGTTCAGTGAGGCGCTGGCGTCCCGCGACACCATCGGCCAGGCGAAGGGCATCCTGATGGAGCGCTACGACCTCGATGCCGACCAGGCGTTCGCGATGTTGCGGCAGGTGTCGCAGGACACCAACGACAAGATCGTGGATCTCGCGGCCCGGTTGGTGACGCTCGACCACCCGCCACGCGCCAACTGATTCGGCGACGGCGACGGCGGCGGAGGTCGCGAAGAGCGGTGGGGGCAGTGGGGCGGGCGGGGCTCGAACCCGCGACCAAGGGATTATGAGTCCCCGGCTCTGACCAACTGAGCTACCGCCCCGGGTCGAAGGTGTTCTGGCTCCCCCAACTGGACTCGAACCAGTAACCGTCCGATTAACAGTCGGAAGCTCTGCCAATTGAGCTATGGGGGAATGCTGACGACCGTTGCCGGAGGATTTTCACCGCCGTGCGTCGGACCGCGTCATGACTTTATCCCATGGGGTCCCGGACACGCCAAATCGGTGTGCCCGTCGCCGTCGGGCCCCCGCCCGATGCGGGCTCGACGAGCACGATCGGGCAGGATGGCAGACGATGATCATGACCCTGTGATGTCCGGAGTCACAGGCGGGAGGGTGCACAGCGATGGTTCGACTTCTCGCGTTTCTCGGCGTCGGGTACGTGCTCGGAGCCAAGGCCGGCCGCCGCCGGTACGACCAGATCAGCGGCGCCTATCACGCGGTGACCGAGTCGCCGGCGACCAAGAAGGCCGTCGACCTCGGTCGGCAGAAGCTGTCGGAGAAGCTCTCCCCGCAGGCCCCGTTGACGCGCGTCCACCAGGTCGACGACACGACGTCGGTCTACGCGCCACGCGATCCGCGGGACTGAGCCCCCGCAGACGGCGTCAGCCGGCGAGCCCGTTGGGATCAACGGCCTGCTCGAGCAGACTGCGCCGGTAGGCCTCCAGGGCCACGAGGTCTCCGAACACCGCGTTGTAGGCCTCCGGGTCGTCCCCCGGCGACATCCGTCGCAGGCGCGATTTGATGTCGGCGATCTGCTCGCCGACCCAGCCCTCCTGCAGTCGCGCGAGAACGCTGCCGATGTAGCGCGGTATCGCCCCTTCGGCCACGGGCATCGGCTCGACAGCCAGTTCGGTGAGCATGGAGGTGAGCACCGGGTTGTCCAACTCGCGTCCGACCACGTCGAGCCACTGCGCGCCACCGAGCCCCGCACTCGTACCACCGGCGGTCTGCATGGCCGTCCGGATCAGCGCGTAGGCCGGTTCCGGGAAACACTCGACCGGCAGCGAGTCGAACACCGTGCCCGCGATGGCCGGGTACTGCAGTGCCGCCTTGAGGGCTTCGCGTTGCGGCCACAGTCTCGGATCGGTCGGTGACGGACGAGCGGCGCCCGCCACACCCGCGGTCGGACTGCCCGCGGCGGCGTTCTTGCGCGTCCGCGCCTGCGCGCGTGCGCCCGCACCGGTGGTCATCGTCCCCGACGCCGACTGCTCCCGAACGCGGGAGAGGACCTGTCGTTCGTCCTCCCACCCGACCCAGCCGGCGAGCTGCCGCGCGTACTCGTCGCGCAGTGCGAAGTCCTTGATGCGGGCGACCACCGGGACGGTGTCGCGCAGCGCGTGCACGCGGCCC
Organism: Williamsia maris; assembly: GCF_024171815.1. GTDB lineage: Bacteria > Actinomycetota > Actinomycetes > Mycobacteriales > Mycobacteriaceae > Williamsia_A > Williamsia_A maris. The sequence continues at coordinate 299,615 of NZ_JAMTCJ010000003.1, forward strand.
TCGGCGGTCTCCAGATCGTGGCCCGCCAACACCGCGCGAATGGCGAACTGGAACATCGGGATCCGGCGGGCGATGAGGTCGCGGACCGCGTTGTCACCGCCGGACTGACGCAGTTCACACGGGTCCATGCCCTCGGGCGCGATCGCGACGAAGGTCTGCCCGGCGATGCTCTGCTCACCCTCGAACGCCTTGAGCGCGGCCGCTTTCCCCGCGTCGTCGCCGTCGAAGGTGTAGATCACCTCGCCGCGGAAGTACGAGTCGTCCATCAGCAGCCTGCGCAGCAGGGCCAGGTGGTCCTCGCCGAACGCGGTTCCGCAGGAGGCGACGGCGGTGGTGACACCGGCGAGGTGCATGGCCATCACGTCGGTGTAGCCCTCGACGATGACGACCTGATGCCCCTTGGCGATGTTCTTCTTCGCGTGGTCGAGTCCGAACAGCACCTGGGACTTCTTGTAGAGCATGGTGTCCGGGGTGTTCATGTACTTGCCCATGGTGTCGTCGTCGAAGATCTTGCGCGCGCCGAAACCGATGATGTCGTTGGCCAGGTTGCGGATCGGCCAGAGCAACCGACGACGGAAGCGGTCCCGGGGGCCGCGCTGACCCTGCTGTGAGAGCCCGGCCGCCTCGAGTTCGGCGAACTCGAAACCCTGGGCCATCAAGGTCTTCGTCATGGCGTCCCACGCCATCGGTGCGAACCCGCAGCCGAACTGCGTCGCGGCGGCCTGGTCGAAGTCGCGTTCCTTGAGGTAGTCGCGCGCCTTCTGGGCGTCGGGGGTCAGCAGTTGCTCGGCGTAGAACTTCTGCGCGGCGGCGTTGGCCGCGACCAGACGGGCTCGGGTGCCGCGGTCGCGGGCGACGCTCGCCCCGCCGCCCTCGTAGTTGATCTGGTAGCCGATGCGGTCGGCGAGCTGCTCCACGGCCTCGACGAACGGGATGTGCTCCAGCTTCTGCAGGAAGGTGTAGACGTCGCCGCCCTCGCCGCACCCGAAGCAGTGGAAATGTCCGTGGTTGGGTCGGACGTGGAACGACGGCGACTTCTCGTCGTGGAACGGGCACAGGCCCTTGAGGCTGTCGGCGCCGGCGCGGCGCAGCGCCACGTAGTCGCCGACGATCTCCTCGATGTGGGTGCGCTCGCGAATGGCCGTGATGTCGCGATCAGGGATTCGGCCAGGCACGGCTACGAGTGTATCGGTGGGCGGGCCGGCGGGGAGTCGCCGTGGCGGTCGGCGGTCGGGGCACCGAGTGTGCCGGGGTGACCGGCGACGACGCCGCATATCGCCAGGGGCACCATCGTCGCGGTGAGAGCGATCAACGGGACCGACCAGCCGTCGGTCGCCGAGTGCAGCACGCCCATCGCCAGCGGGCCGGTGGCCGCGAGGAGGTAGCCCACCGTCTGTGCCGCCGCGGAGAGCGCGGTGGCCTCCGCCGCGGTCGCCGACCGCAGGTTCATCAGGACCAGGGCCAGCGACAGCGCGCCCCCCTGGCCGAACCCGACGACGATCGCCGACGGCCACGCACCCCACGTCCCGGTGCCCAGGACGCCGAGCAACCCCAGTGTCGCCGTCGCCACGACAGCCAGGGCCAACAGACGTTGCGACCGCAGGCGGGTCGCGAGCACCGGCACACCGAGGGCGGTGACGATGCTGGCCACGCTGAGCGCGGCGAAGATCAGTCCGGCCTCGTCCGCCGACAGTCCGCGGTCACGATAGATGGTCGGCAGCCAGGCCACGGTGGCGTAGGCCAGCAGCGACTGGATGCCCATGAAACCCGTGATCGCCCACCGCATCCGCGCCGCACCCGGCCGGATCGCGGCGGGTACCGACGGCAGCGGCACCGCGGGCGTCATCTCCCGGGCGCGACGCAGCCCGCGTCCGTGCGAGCCGGCGAGCAGGGCCACCGCGACGAAGGCGATGGCTGCCGGGATGGCCCACAGGCCGAGTGCGATCCGCCAGCTGTCGCCGACCGCCCGGGTGACCGGCGGGGTGATCCCGGAGGCGATGCCGGCGCTCACACAGATGAGCGCGGTCAGCAGTCCGGTCATCGCGCCGATCCGATGGGGGAAGAGCAGACGGATCAGGACCGGGCCCAGCACGTTGGCCACCGCGATGCCCAACCCGCCGATGACGGTGCCCACCAACAGGATCGGCCAGCCGGGTATGGCGCGCAGCGCCGAACCGAGCGCCAGCACCGCCATGCAACCGGCCGCGACCGGCAGCGCCGAGAAGCGTCGGGCCAGGCGCGGGGCGACGCTCGCCCCGAGTCCCAGACACACCACCGGGCCGGTGGTGAGCAACGCGACCTCGACCGATCCCAGCCCGTAGCTGTCGCGGATCTCGGAGATGACCGACGACGCGCTGCCGAACAGCAGGCGCAGGCTGACGCCGAGGGCGATCACGGCCGTGACGGCGAGAACACCCGCTCGCCACGGCGCCATCGATGCGTCGGTCGACGCGGTGGCCTTCGTCGAGGCCGGGGTCGATCGGGACATGCGTGGGCTCCTGCCGTTGTTCGCCGGTGTCGTGGTTCGCCTCGTCGCGCAGTGTGCGCCGGATGACGAACGAACGTCAAACCCAGGAGGCAACACATCGACCCATGTGGTCACAAACGGTCTCCGGAAGGGTTAACCTCGCGGGCATGACCGAACGGATCGACGAGCGGTGGATCGGACGCCGGGTCCGCGCCCTGCGTCAGGCGCGGGGGGCGACCCTGCGCGCCCTGGCCGACGAGACCGGGCTGTCGGCCACCCAACTGTCACGGATCGAGTCCGGGAGCCGTCAGGCATCGGTCGGGACGCTCATCGAGCTCTCCCGGACCTTCGGGATCACGTTGAGCGAGTTGGTCGCCGACACCACACCCGCCGCGGTGCACGTCATCTCGCGCGACCGGCGCGCGGTGCACCACACGGCCAGCGGCGACGTGGCGGTACTCAGTGGCGACCTCCCGGATCTGCACTCGATGCACCTCACGATCAGCCCCCGGTGTTCCTTCCCCACCGCACATCACGACGGCGAGGAGTGGATGTACGTGCTGTCAGGCACCGTCGAGTTGATCATCGGCGCCGAGGGTGACGAGCAGTCGACGACGCTCGGACCCGGCGACGCCGCGCATTTCCAGGCCCGCACCACGCACCGGGTGCGCAACGACGGCGACACGAGTACCGAGATCCTGCTGGTCGGTACCCGAGATCCGTTGGGCGAGAGCGCGTGGGCCGGTTCAGCCGAGGTGGGCCTGCGCCCCTGAGTTCTGTCGGTCGGTGCGCTCGAGCCTGCCCTCGGTCATCGAGGCGATCTGGTCGACCACCACACGCATCCGCGCGGCGTCGTCGACCGCGTTCTCCCACGCGGGCACGAACAACGGATCCAGCCCACCCGGGGCCGCGCGCAGCAACCACCCGGCGACGCGGTGGATGCGGTCCCGCTGACGCTCCTGATGGGACTTGTGCCGTGCGTCGGAGAAGATGAAACGCAGCGCCACCGTCTTGAGGACCGCCACCTCCGCGGCGACCAACGCGGGGACCGAGAGGTCGGCCTCGTAGCGACACAGCGGGGACTCCCCCGCCGAGTCCCGCGTGCCCGCGATGGCCGCGGATGCGAATCGTCCGACGAGTTCGCTGGTGAGTGCCTTGAGCGCGACCGACTGCACGAGGGTCCCGTCGTAACCGTCGGCCGCGCGGACGATCTCGAGCCCGGCCAGCCGCTCGGCGGCCTCGATCAGCTCGTTGGAGTCGAGCCCGGCGAACTCACGCACGCCGATCTCCGCGAGAACCCGTTGGTCGTCGGGGTCACCGAGACTGCGCAGATCGATGCGCCCGCCCATGATGCCGTCCTCGACGTCGTGCACGGAGTACGCGACATCGTCCGACCAGTCCATGACCTGCGCCTCGAGGCACTGCCGGGGACCGCTCACCCCGTCGCGGATCCACTCGAGTGCGGGCAGGTCGTCGATGTACGCGCCGAACTTGGTGCCCGGCTCGTCGCGCACCCACGGGTACTTCAGGGTCGCGTCGAGCGAGGCGCGGGTGAGGTTGAGGCCCACGCTGGCACCGTCGGGGTCGAGGAGCTTGGGCTCGAGACGCGTCAGGATGCGCAGGTTCTGGGCGTTGCCCTCGAATCCGCCGAAGCCCTCGGCGACCTCGTCGAGCGCCCGTTCACCGTTGTGGCCGTACGGCGGATGGCCGATGTCGTGCGCCAAGCCGGCCAGTTCGACCAGGTCGGGATCGCACCCGAGCCCGATCGCGATGCCGCGGCCGATCTGTCCGACCTCCAACGAATGGGTCAGACGGGTACGCGGGGTGTCGCCCTCGCGGGGACCCACGACCTGCGTCTTGTCGGCGAGGCGACGCAACGCCGCCGAGTGCAGCACGCGCGCCCGATCACGAGCGAACTCACTGCGTTGTTCGGAGTGGGTTCCCGGAAGGATCGACGACTTGGGTCGCTCGCTGACCGTTCGTTGCGTCGCGTGCTCGTCGTAGACGGCGATCGGCGTCTGCGCGGGTGTCACCGGCTGCGAGGCGCGGCTGCCGTCGCGGTCAGTCAACCACCCAGCCCCGCGCGATGGCGAAATCGGTGATGCGGCTGCGGATCGCGATGATCTGCTCCGCGGTCAGCGACCCCGAGGAGTCGAGCAGCAGCTCGGTCAGCTCCTCGGTGAACACGGCCGAGTCGAGCACCGCGGAGTCCGAGCCGCGTGACGCGCGACGCGGTGCGGCGGCGCGGTCACGCCCCTGGTCGCGCGAACCGTGGTCGCGAGATCCGTGGTCGGAGCGTGCACCGTGGTCGGAGTCGTCGCGACGGCCTCCGCGCGGCGGCGCGGCCGGAGCCGATCCGATGACCGAGACGTTGGTCGCCTTCGATCCGCGCTCGGTCTCCTCGACCTCGAACTCGACCTGGGCGCCCGGCTTCAGCTCCGACTCGTCGATGTCGATGTCGTTGATGTGCAGGAAGACATCAGCACCTCCCGACTCCGGCGCGAGGAACCCGAACCCGCGATTCGGGTCGTAATGAACGACTTTGCCTGTCACTGCTTCGGCCACGACAACTCACTCTCCTCGTGCCGCCATCCACTCCGGACCCCATGTCCGGCACGACGGCACCTGCCGTCGACTATGGCAGAGATCGACCCGAAGATCGATCCTGGAGACGACTGCGGTTCAGCAGCCGAGCAGTTCACCGGCGAGGTAGCCGGCCACCTTGTCGATGGCGATCCGCTGCTGGCTCATGGTGTCGCGCTCGCGGATGGTCACCGCGTCGTCGTCGAGGGTGTCGAAATCGACGGTCACGCAGAACGGGGTGCCGATCTCGTCCTGGCGGCGGTAGCGCTTGCCGATGCCCTGGGCGTCGTCGAACTCGACGTTCCAGTGTTGGCGGAGTTCGGCGGCGAGCGCCTTGGCCTTGGGCGAGAGCTGCTCGTTGCGCGAGAGCGGCAGCACCGCGACCTTCACCGGCGCCAGACGGCGGTCGAGCTTGAGCACCGTGCGGGTGTCGGTGCCGCCCTTGGCGTTCGGCACCTCCTCGTCGACGAGTGCGTCGCACAGGAACGCCATCAGCGAGCGGGTCAGACCGGCCGCGGGCTCGATCACGTACGGGGTGAAGCGCTCACCGCTCGTCTGGTCGAAGAACGAGAGGTCCTCGCCGGAGTGCTCGGAGTGCGTGCGCAGGTCGTAGTCGGTCCGGTTCGCGACACCCTCGAGCTCGCCCCACGGGTTCCCCCCGAACCCGAACTTGTACTCCACGTCGACGGTGCGCTTCGAGTAGTGCGAGAGCTTCTCCTGCGCGTGTTCGTACAGCCGCAGGTTCTCCGGGTCGATGCCGAGACCGACGTACCAGTCGAACCGGGCGTCGATCCAGTGCTGATGCCAGGTCTCGTCCTCACCGGGCTTGACGAAGAACTCCATCTCCATCTGCTCGAACTCGCGGGTCCGGAAGATGAAGTTGCCGGGGGTGATCTCGTTGCGGAAGCTCTTGCCGATCTGGGCGATACCGAACGGCGGCTTCTTGCGCGCCGTGGTCATCACGTTCTTGAAGTTGATGAAGATGCCCTGGGCGGTCTCCGGACGCAGGTAGTGCAGGCCCTCTTTGTCGTCGACCGGACCGAGGTAGGTCTTCATCAGACCGCTGAACGCCTTGGGCTCGGTCCAGCTGCCCGGCTGACCGGTGTCGGGGTCCTTGATGTCGGCGAGCCCGTTGGCCGGTGGATGGCCGTGCTTGATCTCGTAGGCCTCGATGAGGTGGTCGGCCCGGTACCGCTTGTGGGTGTGCAGCGACTCCACGAGCGGGTCGCTGAAGACCTCGACGTGTCCGGAGGCCTCCCACACCTGGCGCGGCAGGATCACCGACGAGTCGAGGCCGACGACGTCGTCGCGTGAGGTGACCATCGACCGCCACCACTGCTTCTTGATGTTGTCCTTGAGCTCGACACCGAGCGGACCGTAGTCCCAGGCGGACCTGGTGCCGCCGTAGATCTCACCGCACTGGTACACCAACCCCCGCCGCTTGCACAGGTTGACGACGGCGTCGACTCGACTCGATGGTCCGGCCACGATGAACGCACACTCCACAGGGATCTCGGGATCAGGGCTGTGAACTCGGCGGCCGTGCGCGAACGCATCGGTCGTGGAGTTCCGATACAGCCTAGCCGCCGCGAGGTCACCGACCGCGCGCCCGCTCCGCGCCCCCCATCACCGCGGCGAGCCGCGGCGTCCGAGGCGTGAACACATCGAGCACGCCGATCGATCGCAGGTCGGGCACCGCCCGGAGCAGTTGCGCCTCCAGTCGACGACTCTCCGGTGTGCCCTCGACCGACCGCTCCAGCGCACGAGCGTTGGCGACGAAGGCGGCGACGGTCCCCTTGCGCACCTCGCGTCCGTCGAACACGGCGGTCTCCACGCCGTCGGCGAGGACATCCTGGGCGCCGATGGGGTGTTCCTGTCGTTCATCACGCATGGTCACTCCTAGGATCGATGTAGATTGTACGTTCAAATTACACGTAGATTGGCGATCATGGAACCCTCACTCGGCGATCGCGCGGCCGATGCGCTCGGCACGCTCCTCAACCGACAGACCCGGATCGGGTTGTACCGCAGCATCACCGAGGGGATGTCAGAGGTGGGCGTGACCCCGGCGACTTACACCGTGATCAGCGGCATCGCGCGATACGGGCCGATCAGCGCGGCCGGGCTGGCGCCGCTCGCCGGGGTCGAGCGCAGCGTGGCCAGTCGATACGCCGCACGACTCGTCGACGGCGGACTGGTGACGCGCGCATCCGATCCCGCCGACCGCCGCTCGACCCTGTTGTCGCTGACCGATGACGGAACTCGGGTCACCGCCCTCATGCGGCACCGACTCGGCGAGGAGCTGACCCGGCGGATGGCGGACTGGCCCGACGGACTCGCGGACGCCTTCGTCGCGGGATTCGAACGCTTCGTAGACGAGTGGTGATCGGCCTGCGGGACCACCCGCCGCCTTGACATGGCCCACCATGCATATGAAAATGATTGCAATTAACGAGGTGGGTTCTCCCCGCCCGATGTTCGTCGACGACGGGACACACCGATGACCGACATCTCCGATGAGCCGATCGGCGACCAGCTCGAACCGACCGTCGCGATCGACCGCGCGGCGCTCGACGGTGCGAGCGAGTTGCTGCGCGCCCTGTCGGCGCCCGTCCGGATCGCCATCGTGCTGCAGCTCCTCGAACAGGAACGCTGCGTGCACGAGTTGGTCGGCGCTCTCGGCGTCACCCAACCACTGATCAGCCAGCACCTGCGGGTGCTCAAGGCCGCAGGCGTCGTCTCCGGCCAGCGCAACGGACGCGAGATCCTCTACCACCTCGTCGATGACCATCTCGCCCACATCGTCACCGATGCGGTCGCCCACGCCACCGAGCGGACCGAATGAGCGGGCGCGCCACCGCGACCGACGCGGTCCCGGCGACCGGGGTCCGCGCCACCCGACAACGGCACGCCATCGCGTCGTTGCTCAACACCGTCGACGAGTTCCGGTCGGCTCAGGAGTTGCACGACACCCTCAAGTCCGAGGGCGAGTCGATCGGCCTGACCACCGTCTACCGCAACCTGCAGGCGTTGGCCGACGCCGGGGAGATCGACGTCCTGCGCACCGATTCGGGTGAGTCCCGGTACCGGCGCTGCTCGGCCGGACACCACCATCACCTGGTCTGCCGCGACTGCGGCACCACCGTCGAGGTGCAGGCCGATCCGGTCGAGGACTGGGCCGCCGCAGTCGCCTCGGATCACGGCTACACCGACGTCAGTCACACGGTCGAGATCTTCGGTCGCTGCCCCGACTGTCACGTCTGACCGGTCGGTGTCAGGCTCCACCGAGCACGGCGAGCTCCAGCGCGGCCAGTGACTCGTCGAGGAACTCGGGCGGGAACGGTGGAATACGCACGGACCGCTCCCGGTCGGGGATTCCCGACCAGTCGTAGGTGAGCGTCACCTCTGTCCCGGACCCCTGGGGCCGCAGTTCGTACCGCCAGTACCAGCCACCCGGGTCGTGCGAGCCGCTCTCCGTGAGCTGCCCGGGAACCCAGGCGATCCGACGGTCGGGGTCGAACTCGCTGACGAGGTTGTGCATGACGTAACGCCCACCCAACGCCTCGAGGTACATGTTGATCGCGAACACCTGTCCGATCGCGGTGATCGGTTCCGGGGCCACCGCGTCGCGCACCCAGTCGCCCGGCTCGGTCTCCTGATGACGGGCCGGGTCGGCGAGGATCGCGAAGACATCCGACGCGGGCGCTGCGATGACACGGGACACCACGAACCGCTTCACCGTCTGCGCCGTCATCAGGTGCCCGCAGTCTCGGTCGAGCCCGTTCCGTAGAGCCGGGCGATGTCAGGAGAATCGAGCCATCCTGCGTACGCGGGACCCTGAGGTCGACCCTCGGGCGCGTCCTGCCATTGCTCCTGCCGCCCGAACGGCAGGACGTCGACGAGCGGGAAGGTGTGCGACACCTGCTCGATTCCCCGCGAGGTGGTCGAGTAGGTGCGATAGACCTGATCACCCCGGCGCAGCAGGACGTTCAGAGCGAAACCACCTCCCTCGGGAGCATCCATCTCGGCACCGAAACCCGTTCCCGCAGCGGAGAACCACGACATCTGATTTCCGACCCGATCCCGATACGTCAGCGCCTCGCCGATCTCTGCGTTGGTGACGACCACGAACCGGGCGTCGTAGTTCGCGAGGAAGTCCAGTCGGGTGAACTGCGCGGTGAACGACGTGCATCCGCCGCACTGCCACTGTTCGCCGGGCGACCACATGTGGTTGTAGACGATCAGCTGTGACGCGCCGTCGAAGATGTCGACCAGGCGTACGGGCCCGTCCGCCCCGACGAGCACGTGGTCGCCGACTGCGACCATCGGCAGCCGGCGCCGTTGCGCAGCAATGGCATCCAGCTCACGCGTCGCGGCCTTCTCTCGTCGTCGCAGTTCGTCGAGCTCTGCACGCCAGGTGTCGACGTCGACGACCGGAGGCACCGTGGAGATCGTCCGGGTCGACGGGGCTCGGGGTGACGGTGTCATGTTCGGCCTCCGATGTGCACGTCGTCTACATTGTCGTGTGGACACCGTATACATTCACTCGGACACCCGTCAGCAGAATCGCCGAAACATCTCCGGAGGGAGCCGTCCGTGACCACCGCACCGGTGCGAGATCGCGAGAGTTACCACCACGGGAACCTGCGCGAGGTCTTGATCGAGGGCGGCCTGTCGGCCACCCGCCTCGGCGGTCCGGCCGCGTTGTCGATCCGCGACGCGACCCGACGGGCCGGGGTGTCCCCCAACGCCGCATACCGCCATTTTCGCAGTCGTGACGATCTGCTGGTCGCGGTGATCGACCGCATCCAGACGCTGATGGCCACCGAGATGGAGACGACCCCGGACGACGTCGACGCCGTCGACGCCCTGCGGGCGGTGGGCCTGGGCTACATCCGGTTCGCCCTGGCCGAGCCCGGATGGTTCGGGGTCGCGTTCACGACGGTCGGGTCGGGAGACGCCACCCCTCTGCCCGCTCCGCTCGCACGCCTGGTCGCCGCGCTCGACGGACTCGTGAGCGCGGGTGTCCTCTCGGCGGATGACCGCGCGGGTGCCGAGTGGCCGTGCTGGTCGGCGGTGCACGGCTTCACGTTCCTCGCGCTGCACGGGCCGTTGCGACACAGCACAACCGAGGATCTGCTCACCGCGGCTCGACGCACGGTCGACATCGCCATCGACGGACTGCTCTTCGCCCATCGCTCCACCGACACGACAGGAGAACCACAGCATGCGTGACCTCGTCATCACCCAGAACATCACCGTCGACGGCGTCGTCGAGGCCACCGAGGACTGGTTCGCCAGTGCCGGTGAGATCGATCCGGATGTCGACGCGGCACTGGCTCGCCAGCGCGACGACTCCGACGGTTTCCTCGTCGGGCGCGAGACGTTCGTCGGCATGCGTGACTTCTGGGGACCCAAGACCGACGACACGACGGGAGTCACGGCACATCTCAACTCCGTGGCCAAATACGTTGTGTCGCAGACCATCGCCGATCCGGCATGGTCGAACACCGAGGTACTGTCCGGTCCGCTCACCGACGACATCATTCGAATCAAGGAACAGCCCGGTGGCGACATCGTCTGCACCGGCAGCATCGGCCTGTGTCACGACCTGATCGCGTTGGGGCTCGTCGACGAGTTCCGCCTCTTCGTGTACCCGTTCGCGCGCGGCAGCGGACGACGACTGTTCGACGGGACGCCACCGCGGCGTCTGCGGCTCGAGGAATCTGTTGCGTTCCCCTCCGGCGTCACCCTCGTCCGCTATCGCGCGGTGTGAGTCGATTCAGTCGGTGAGTTGCCGGGACAGTTCGACGCCCGACGACAGCACCAGGTGCACCATCGTCAGCAGCGCCGCGTCGCCGAGCGTCCCCGCCGGGAAGGTGTAGTGCTGCAACACATCCGTGGTGACCTCGGCCGACGAACGTTTGATCGACCCGAAGCTCAGGTTCGTCGACAGCCGCTCGATGTCGGTGCGCAGCGCCTCGGTGTTCGGCAGGTCCCAGGCGAGCACCTGGGTCACCGAGAGCACGTCGAGGCCCTCGCTCAGCGTCATCGCCTGGATCGCGGCCCGGGTGCCCTCGAACGCCAGGGTCAGCGAGGTCCCGTCGTCGCCCCGGGTGACGTCGGCGACCCCGTCGAGCAGGCCGGCGGCCCGATCGATGAGATCGGTCGCGGGCGTGGCGGTCATCGGGTCGTCCCGGGTTCGCCGACCCCACCGAAGCGACGGTCGCGGGAGGCGTACTCCACACAGGCGGCCCACAGGTCGCGCCGATCGAAGTCGGGAAACAGCTTGTCCTGGTACACCATCTCGGCGTACGCGGACTGCCAGAGCAGGAAGTTCGAGATGCGACGCTCCCCCGAAGGGCGCAGGAACAGGTCGACGTCGGGCATGTCCGGCTCGTCGAGGTAGCGCGCGAAGGACGACTCGGTGACCCGTTCGGGATCGAGCTGACCGGCCGCGGCGCGACGCGCGATCTCCCGGGCGGCGTCGGCGATTTCGGCCCGCCCGCCGTAGTTGACGCACATGGTCAGGTTCATCACCGTGTTGTCCCTCGTCAGCTCCTCGGCGATCTCGAGCTCCTTGATCACGCTGCGCCACAGGCGGGGTCGGCGTCCGGCCCACCGCACACGGACACCCATCTCGTGCATCTCGTCGCGGCGGCGGCGGATCACGTCCCGGTTGAAGCCCATCAGGAACTTCACCTCGTCGGGGCTGCGCGACCAGTTCTCGGTGGAGAACGCGTACGCCGACAGCCACGTGACGCCGAGCTCGATGCACCCCTCGACCGAGTCCATCAGCACGGCCTCGCCGCGCTTGTGGCCCTCGGTGCGGGGCAGTCCGCGGTCGGTGGCCCACCGTCCGTTGCCGTCCATCACCAGCGCGACGTGGCGCGGGATGAGCTCGGTCTGCAACAGCGGCGGCCGGGCACCGGACGGGTGCGGGTCGGGCGGCCGGATCACCCTGTCGGCGGCGGTCTCAGCGAGCCGCTTCGCGGGGCGACGTAGAGCCATCACGCATGTCCTCTCCCACTCGGTGCGGTGCCTCGCGTTCGATCAGGGGCAGCGTCCGCAGCTGCCGTTCGAGATGCCACTGCAGATGTGCGGCGGTGAGCCCGCTGCACTGACGGCGCAACGAATCGCTCGCGTCGACGGTGTGCTCCCACTGACCACGGTAGAGCGCGTCCATGAGATCGAGTACGCCCGGCGACGGCGTCGCCGATCCGGGCGGACGGCAATGCACACACACCGAACCGCCCGCCGCGACGTGGAAGGCCCGGTGCGGGCCGGGCGCCCCACAGCGCGCACACGAGGTGAGCGCGGGCATCCAGCCGGCGAAGTCCATGGCGCGCAACAGGAACGCGTCGAGCACCAGCTCGCGGGGCCGGGCGGCGTCGGCGATGGCGCGCAGTCCCCCGACGGTCAACTTGTGCAGCCGGTCGGCGGGCGCGCGCTCCTCGCCGGCGAGGCGCTCGGCCGTCTCGAGGATCGCGCAGGCGCTGGTGTAGCGGCCGTAGTCGGCGACGATGGGTGAGGCGAATGCGTCGAGGCTCTCGACCTGGGTGACCACGTCGAGGTTGCGTCCGGGATAGAGCAGCACGTCGACGTGGGCGAACGGTTCGAGGCGGGCACCGAACTTGGATCGTGTCCGGCGCACCCCCTTGGCGACCGCGCGGACCAGCCCGTGCTGGTAGGTCAGGAGCGTGACGATGCGATCGGCCTCGCCCAGCTTGTGCTGGCGAACCACCACTGCCTGGTCCCGATACAACCTCACCTGGTCATTCTTCCACCCGCGAGGTCATCCGGGCGGCACCGACCCGCGCTCACCGGACGCGGCACCGACCGGCTCGACGGCCTCGGTCGTCGGTGGTTGCGGGGCCCGCTGCCAGCCCTTGGCGTCGTAGAACCGCACCGCGATCGACCCCAGCACCAGGCCCACCAGCAATCCGACCGAGGTCATCACCAGGGAATGCCCCAGTCCGGCCGAGAAATCCCCGCCGAAGTACAGGACCGACCGGACGCCCAGATAGATCTGACGCATCGGTTCCACCTCGGCCAACCACGCGAACACCCGCGGACTGGCCTCCAGCGGCACCGCACCGCCGGACGAGGGCAGTCCGAGGATGACGAAGAAGATGAGGTTCACGATCATCCCGGCGGTGCCGAACAGCGCCATGATCGACGACGCCGTCACCCCGACCGCGGTGATCGCCAACGTCGAGTACATCCACAACGTGAACGGCGCAGGGTTGTCCATACCGACCGCCGCGCACACCCCGATGTAGAGAGCGGACTGCACCATCGCGATCACGAACATGATCCACCACTTGGCCACGAGCGTTCCTCGGCGCGAGATGGGCAGCCGTGTGCGCCATCGGTACAGCGGGCCGATCTCGATGGGGATGAAGCCGAGCATGCCGTCGACCAGGGAGTGCACGATCAGGGCACCGGTGAACCCGGCGAGGACCAGCAGGATCGTGAAGTAGAACGCCGACAACCCGTTCGCCGCGCCGCCCGGGAGCGGTTCGGCGTCGGACACCGCGAACACCACGGGCGCGGCGAACGCGTAGGACGCCAGGCCGACGAACGGGACGTCGTTCTGGGCCAGTCGGTCTCGGACGGTCTTCGTGAGTTGCGCGCCGAACCGTTCGTTGACCGAGGTCTTGATCCGATCCACGGCGGTGGTCAACACCGACGAGGCGAACGTGCCGGAGCGTCGGTTGGTCAGCACCTCGACCGTCGGCGGTGACGGGGTCGCGTTGCCGACGACGGAACCGGCGAGATCGATGGCCGACTGCGAGAAGTCGGCCGGGATGATGATCACGCCGAACGTCTGGGCCGAGGCGAGACGGTCCAGTGCCGTCCCGCGATCGTGCAGGCTCAGCTTCAGGCCGCTGTCACGCGTACCGTCGAGCACTCCCTGCGCGACCTCGTTGCCGAATTCCGCACGTGGCGCGTTCGCACCCTGGGAAGCGCCCGTGTCCTCCACGACGAGGTCGACCGAGAAGTCGTGCAGGTGCTTCTCGGTGTCGACGATCGCACCCATGTACATCGCGGCGAGCAGACACATGATGCCGACCACCGCCGCGATCGGGGCGACCCAGAAACGCGGGGTCGACAGCAGCGCCCGGACCGCGTGGGTCGAGGTCCCCATCGGTTCCGGTTCCGCGCCCTCGGGCTTCTCGTGCGCGCCCGACACCGCCCTAGAACCCCATCTTCCGGAGCTGTTTGGGGTCACGCTGCCAGTCCTTGGCCACCTTGACGTGCAGCTCCAGGTAGACCCGCATACCGAGCAACCGCTCTATCTGGCCGCGGGCGGCGATGCCGACCTCCTTGAGCCGAGCGCCCTTCTTGCCGATGATGATGCCCTTCTGGCTGTCACGTTCGACGTAGAGGATCGCGTGGACGTCGACCATCGGTGCCTGGTTCTCGGGGCGGCCCTCGCGCGGGATGACCTCCTCGATGACCACGGCCAGCGAGTGTGGGAGCTCGTCGCGGACACCCTCGAGCGCGGCCTCCCGGATGAACTCGGCCATCAGGACCTGCTCGGGTTCGTCGGTGAGTTCGCCGTCGGGGTAGAACGCCGGTCCCGTCTCCATCAGCCCGACCAGGACGTCGGTCAGGACCTCCAGCTGCTCACCGGAGGTCGCCGACACCGGGACCACCTCGCGCTCACCGCCGAGGAGTGCCGACAGCGCGAGGAGCTGCTTGGCCACCCGGTCGGGGGTGACGCGGTCGATCTTGGTGACGATGCCGAACAGCGTCGTCTTGGGCGCCATCCGGGTCACCTGGTCGACGATCCACCGGTCGCCGGGGCCGATCGCCTCGTCGGCGGGGATGCAGATGCCGATGGCGTCGACCTCGGAGTAGGTGTCGCGGACCAGGTCGTTGAGGCGCTGACCGAGCAACGTCCGGGGCCGGTGCAGTCCGGGGGTGTCGACCAGGATGAGCTGCGCGTCATCACGATTGACGATGCCGCGGATGGTGTGGCGGGTGGTCTGCGGACGGTTCGACGTGATCGCGATCTTCTCGCCGACCAGTGCGTTGGTCAACGTCGACTTACCGGTGTTGGGCCGGCCGACGAAGCACACGAAACCCGAGCGGAACGTGTCGGAGCCGGTGTTGTTGCGTGGGTCGGTCACGCGGGGGCACCGTTGCGCGTCAGCCGCAGGGACTCGCGACCGGATCGGTCGGTGACGATCACCGTGACGTCGGCACCGAGATCACCGGCGGCGGCCAGACCGGGGTCGGTGGCGTCGCCGGCGAGGAGTACCGCGGCCTCGAGTCCGGTCGCACCGCTCGATGCGGCGACGGCCACCGCGACCTGCAGAGCCGACAGCGACAGCGCCGGCAGCGACACCGGCGCGGCGGCGTAGGTGCGGCCGTCGGTGTCGCGGACCGCTGCCGCCTGTGTCGCCTCGACGCGGCCCATCGCACCGCGCGCGAGGACGACGAGCTTCGCGTCCTCGGCGTCGAGGTCGTCCGGGCCGGTGACCGCGGTCCACCCCTCGGGCAGGACCAGCTGGTCAGATGGGGTGCTCACGAGATTCCTTCCGTCGCACGTCGCGATGCCGACCTGGTGTCGGTGTCGGTGTCGTCGGGTTCGACGACATCGGGTGCGGACTGATCCTCCTCCGGATCGTCGACGTGCTCGCGCTCGACCACCACCGAGGTGATGCGCAGACGGCCCTGCCGGTTCGGTCCCCCCTCGGCGACGAACTGCAGTCCGTGGGAGACGACGTGTGATCCGGGCAGCGGGACCCGGCCGAGTCCGAGCCCGACCAACCCACCGACGGTGTCGACGTCGTCCTCGTCGATCTCGACGTCGAACAGCTCGCCGAGGTCCTCGATGGGCAGCCGCGACGAGACCCGGTAGCGGTCGTCACCGAGGTCCTCGATCGGCGACCCCTCGTCGGTGTCGTACTCGTCGTTGATCTCGCCGACGATCTCCTCGAGCACGTCCTCGATGGTCACCAACCCGGCGATGCCGCCGTACTCGTCGACCAGCAACGCCATGTGGTTGCGCATCCGCTGCATGTCGGCCAGCACCCGGTCGAGGGGTTTGGAGTCGGGGATGAACTCGGCGGGGCGCATCAACTCGACCACCCCGACGCGACGGGCGGCGGATTCGGAGTCGGGCGCCGAGGTCGGCAGGGTGCGCTGCACCAGGTCCTTGAGGTAGACGACACCGACGATGTCGTCGGGGTTCTCGCCGATCACCGGGATCCGCGAATGACCGGACCGCACGGCCAGACTCGTGGCCTGCGCGACGGTCTTGTCCGACTCGATCCAGATCATCTCCGGGCGGGGCACCATCACCTCGCGGGCCGAGGTGTCGCCGAGGTCGAACACCGACTGGATCATCCGGCGCTCGCCGGCGTCGACGACGCCGCGCGCCTCGGCCATGTCGACGAGTTCGCGCAGCTCCACCTCCGTCGCGAAGGGGCCGTTGCGATAGCCCTTACCGGGCGTGATGGCGTTACCGAGCAGGATCAGCAGGCGGGTGATCGGGCGGATCAGGAACCCGAGCGCCTGTAGCAGCACGGCCGAGGTCAGAGCGATCGAGTACGCGTTCTGTCGCCCCAGCGTCCGGGGGCCGACACCGACCATCACGTAGCTGACGAAGGCCATCACGACGACCACGAGGACGACCGCCGAGAACGTGCTGAGCACGTCGAGGGTCACCACGGCGACCAGCGCGGTCGCGGTGATCTCGCAGATGATGCGCATCAGAACGGTCAGACCGACGTAGGTGGCACGGTCGACGAGGACGGCGCGCAGACGCACCGCACCCGCGCGGTCCTCGCGGATCATGTCGTCGACGCGGGCGGCCGACACGGTCAGCAGTGCGGTGTCGATGGCGGCGAACAGTCCTCCGAGCGGGATCAGCGCGATCGCGAGGAGGAGGAGCCACACCTGGGCAGGCACCGGTGCTCAGCGCTCCCGGGGTTCGGGGGTGAAACCGATCCGGTCCAGCAGGGTCGCGTCCCGCGCCTCCTGGCGCATCCGGCGTTCCTGCTCGCGGCGGCGGGCGTACCAGGAGTCGATGATCTGGCCCTGCAGCCCGAACATCTCCTTCTCCTCGTCCGGCTCGGCGTGGTCGAACCCGAGCAGGTGCAGGACACCGTGCACGGTGAGCACCGCCAGTTCGTGTTCGACCGAATGTCGTGCGGTGGCGGCCTGGGCCGCGGCGAACTCGGGGCACAGCACGATGTCGCCGAGCATCGCCGGTCCCGGGTCGGGGGTGTCCGGGCGTCCGCCCGGGGTGAGCTCGTCCATCGGGAAGCTCATCACGTCGGTGGGACCGGGCAGGTCCATCCACCGCATGTGCAGCTCGGCCATCGTCTCGTTGTCGACGAGGACCATCGACAGCTCGGCGCCGGGATGGACGTCCATCTCGCCGAGGGCGAAGTCGGCGACATCGACCAACATGTCCTCGGGGACGTCGACACCCGATTCGTTGGACACCTCGATGCTCACGAGCGCCGTCCACCGCCTGCCGACCGCCGTGTCGATCCGGCGACCCGGTCGATCGCCTGCGACTCCTCGAACTTGCCGTAGGCGTCGACGATGTCGGCGACCAGGCGGTGTCGGACGACGTCCGCGCTGGTCAGCGTCGCGAAGTGGATGTCATCGATACCGGTCAGGATGCGGCTCGCCGCACGCAGGCCGCTCTCCGAACCGCCGGGGAGATCGACCTGGGTGACGTCGCCGGTGACCACGATCTGCGACCCGAACCCGAGTCGGGTCAGGAACATCTTCATCTGTTCGCCGGTGGTGTTCTGCGCCTCGTCGAGGATGATGAACGCGTCGTTGAGGGTGCGACCGCGCATGTAGGCGAGCGGGGCCACCTCGATAACGCCCGCGGCCATCAGCTTCGGGATCGAATCGGGGTCCATCATGTCGTGCAGCGCGTCGTGCAGCGGACGCAGATACGGGTCGATCTTCTCGTGCAGCGTGCCCGGCAGGAAGCCAAGCCGCTCGCCCGCCTCGACCGCGGGCCGCGTGAGGATGATCCGGCTGACGGCCTTGGCCTGCAGCGCCTGGACGGCCTTGGCCATGGCCAGGTAGGTCTTGCCGGTACCCGCCGGTCCCATGCCGAAGACGATGGTGTTGACGTCGATCGCGTCGACATAGCGCTTCTGGTTCAGCGTCTTGGGCCGGATCGTCTTGCCGCGGCGGGAGATGATGTCGAGGCTGAGCACCTCCGCGGGCGACTCCTCCGAACCGTCGGTGAGCATCGACACGCTCTGCTTGACGAGATCGGGGGTCAGCGGGGTGCCGGCCCGGACGACCGAGACCAGTTCGGCGACAACGCGTTCGGCGGTCGCCACGTCGGGCGGGGTGCCGGTGAGCGTGACCATGTTGCCGCGGACGTGGATGTCGGCGGTGAGCAGGGACTCCAGAGTGCGCAGGTTCGCGTCCCGGGCGCCGAGCAGACCGAAGATGACGTCTGGGGAGACCTCCATGCCCGATTCCACCCGAGCCGGTCCCCGGGCGGTACTGGCGCCGGAGTCGCCGGCTGTGCTCGCGTCAGTCACCAAGCGTTTGTCTCCCACATCGTCGATGGCGGCCGCGTCAGCTCCCTGAGCACGGCATAGACCACGAGTCTACTGCCATCGGCGGTCACAACTCGATGTGATATCCCCGCCGACGGCCTCAGATGCCCAGACGGCGCAGCGTCTCGCGGTGGCAGCGGCTCGTCGGGTCGACGAACGCCTCGTGCCCCTCGCCCATCACCGTCACGAGCTCGACGGACTGACCGTTGGCGCGAACCCGCTCGACGTAGGACCTGCTCATCTCCAGCGGGACCGAGACATCGAGGTCGCCCTGGACCACGACGACGTGCGCGGGGATCACCGGCAGGTAGACCGGCGAGGCGTCGCGGTAGCGGTGCGGGGTCTCGGCGTAGCTCGCGCCGATGAAGGCCGCGAGGGCGACGTGGCCGTTCTGTCCCACCTCGACGAGGTCGGTCGCCGGCGCCTGCACCACGATCGTGGTGATGGTCGCCTTCGGGGTCTTCGCACCCAACCGGCCGACCGCCCACAGCGCGAGCTGACCACCCGCGGAGTGCCCGATCACCGACACGTGCGCGAAGTCCGCGCGACGCGCGATCTCGGGGGGAAGGGCCGCACGGACGGGACCGTCGAGCGCCAGGATGCCGTTGGCGACGTCGTATCCGGTGCGCGGCCATCCGCCGCCCTCCTCACCGACCCGTCGGTACTCGACGTTCCAGACGATGGCGCCGCGCTCGGCGAGGTTGCGGGCCACCGGCGTCTCGACGATGAGCTCGAAATCGGTGGACCAGTAGCCGCCGTGGACGATGACCACGACCGGGATGGGGTGCGCCTCGTCATCGGGACGCGCGGGCGGCAACACCGGTAGATAGAGGTGCCCGAACTGCGAGTCGGCCTCGCCGTAGTCGACCTTGAGTCGCTTCACCGCTGCTCTCGTCCCGACACTGTTCGCGGTCACCGCACGGCCCACCGGGCGGTGAGCGCACCGATCGCCCCCAGTGCGACCGCGGCGGCGGTGGAGGTGCGCAGCACCTCGGGACCGAGGACCACCGGACGCGCGCCCAGCGCGCCGAAATCGTCCAGCTCACCCGGGTCGACGCCGCCCTCGGGGCCGACCACGAGCAGCACCTCAGTCGCGTCGCGCAGTGGTAGATCCGCGAGTGATTCCCGACCGTCCTCGTGCAACACCGCCACCACACCTCCACGCTCGATCACATCAGTGATCATCAATCGCACAGACGCTGTGCTCGCCAATCCTTCGACGAGTGGAACATACGCCCGGCGGCTCTGCTTCGCAGCGGTCGCGGCGGCCGAGCGCCATTTGCGCAGCCCCTTCTCCTCACGCGGGCCGACCCACCGGGTCACGCCGCGCGCGCTCTGCCAGGCGACGATGCGGTCGACCCCCGCCTCGGTGGCCAGTTCGACGGCGAGCTCGGAACGGTCGGACTTCGGGACCGCCTGGACCACGGTGACCGTCGGCGTCGGGCGGACGTGGGTGCGGCGCTCGACGACGGTGGCGCGGAGGCGGTCCTTGGACAGGGTCGCGGCGACCTCGCAGGTCGCCACGGTGCCCGCGCCGTCACCGAGCATGATGCGGTCGCCGGCGGCGATGCGCGTCACGGTCACCGCGTGGTGGCCCTCGGTCCCTGCCAGTTCGGCGAGCCCGCCCACCGGCGGCACCTCGTCGATCCAGAACAGCGGCGGGGTCATCGGCGACGAGGTGACATGGGCGTGGGCCTAGCGTCCGGCGAACGCGTTCCGCAGCCGGGAGAACAGTCCCCCGCTGGCAGCGGACGCGGTGTCGACCAACTCGAGATGCTCCGACGTCGCGACCTGTCGGTACTCCTTGAGCTTCTGGGCCTGCTTGCCGTCGAGCTTGGTCGGGACGACGACGTCGAGGTGGACGTGGACGGTCCCGCGGACCCCGGTGTGCAGGTGCGGCATGCCCTGACCGCGGATCTTGGTCACCTGACCGGGCTGGGTCCCCGGCTCGACGGTCACCATGGCGTGCCCGCCGAGAACGGTGTCGATCTCGAGCGAGGCACCGAGTGCGGCGTCGACCATCGGCACGCGGACGGTGCAGTGCAGGTCGTCGCCGTCACGGACGAACACGTCGTGCGGCTTCTGGACGACCTCGACGTACAGGTCACCAGCGGGTCCGCCGCCGGGGCCGACCTCACCCTGTCCCTGCAGACGGACACGCATGCCCTCGCCGACGCCGGCGGGGATCTTCACGGTCATCGTGCGGCGCGAGCGGACGCGTCCGTCGCCCGCGCACTTGCGGCAGGGGTCGGGGATGGTCTGGCCGGTGCCACCACAGGTGGGGCACGGGCGCGAGGTCATGACCTGACCGAGGAACGAACGCTGCACCGACTGGATCTCGCCTGCGCCCTTACAGGTGTCGCAGTTGACCGGCTTGCTGCCGTCGTGGCCGCCGGAGCCCTTGCACACATCGCACAGCACGGCGGTGTCGACGGTGACCTCGTTGGAGACCCCGGCCGCGCATTCGTCGAGGTCGAGCTGCATGCGCAGCAGGGCGTCGGAGCCGGGCTGGACGCGGCCGCGCGGACCACGTCCGCCGCCGGCGCCACCGCCGAAGAAGGCCTCGAACACGTCGCCGAGTCCGCCGCTGCCGCCGAACCCGCCACCGCCGAAGCCACCGGATCCTGCCGAGGCCAGCGGGTCTCCCCCGGCGTCGACGATGCGACGCTTCTCCGGGTCGGAGAGCACCTCATAGGCGGTCGACACCTCGGAGAACCGCTGCTGGGCGGCCTCGTCGGGGTTGACGTCCGGGTGCAGTTCGCGGGCCAACTTGCGGTAGGCGCGCTTGATCTCCGAGTCGCTGGATCCGGGGGCGACGCCCAGGATTCCGTAATAGTCACGTGCCACTGCGCAGCAATGTCCTTCACTAGATCGAAACGTGGTGGGTGCACCGGGTCGTCGGCGACCGGCGGTGCCGGGTCGGCGCGATGGCGCCGCGAACGCAGATCAGCGTTCGGCGAGCACCTCGCCGACGTATCTGGCAACGGCTGCGACCGACGCGATGGTTCCCGGATAGTCCATCCGGGTGGGCCCCAACACGCCCAGACCACCGAAAACAGTGCCCGGGGCACCGTACCCCGTGGACACGACGGCCGCGCCACGCAGGTTCTCGGTGCGGGTCTCCTCACCGATCTGGACCGTCACCGTGCCCGGCAGCTGGGTGGCGGCGAGGAGTTTGAGCACGACCACCTGCTCCTCGAGGGCTTCGAGAACCGAGTCCATCGAACCCGAGATGGGCGCGAAGTCGGCCGCCGCGCGGGCGAGGTTCGACGTACCGCCGAGGACGAGCCTGTCGTCGGTGCGTTCGACGAGTGTCTCCACCAGCACGGTCGCGATGCGGATGACCGCCTGCCGCAGGTCGTCGGGTGCGGCGTTGGCGATCTCGGCGACCGCGTGCGACGCGATCTCCATCCGCTGTCCGTGCAGCGCCGCGGAGAACATGTCCCGCAGCCGCATGATGTCGTTGTCGTCGAGCTCCTGGCTGGCGTCGACCATCCGCTGTTCGACGCGGCCGGTGTCGGTGATGACCACCAGCAGCAGCCGGGCCGGGGCCAGGGCGACGATCTCGAGGTGTCGCACGGTGGCCGACGACAGCACCGGGTACTGGATGACGGCAACCTGACGGGTGAGCTGCGCCAACAGTCGCACCGACCGTCGCAGCACGTCGTCGAGATCGACGCCGGAGTCGAGGAAGCTCAGGATGGCGCGACGCTCGACCGACGACAGCGGTTTGACCTCGGAGATCCGGTCGACGAACAGTCGGTAGCCCTTGTCGGTGGGTACGCGGCCGGAACTGGTGTGCGGCTGGGCGATGTAGCCCTCCGCCTCCAGGACGGCCATGTCGTTGCGGATGGTCGCGCTGGACACGCCGAGGTGGTGGCGGTCGACGAGGGCCTTCGACCCGATCGGCTCCTGGGTGGCGACGTAGTCGGTGACGATCGCACGCAGGACCTCGAACCGCCTTTCGTCGGTACTCGACACGAAGCGTTCACCTCCTCCGGCGTGGGCGTCGGCACCGACACGGGCACCGATCTGTGGTCTGTCTGTCGAGTTTACGTAGCCGTCACCGCGGGCGTCGCCGACGTGGCCGTGGCCGGGACCACCGAGGTCACCGCACCAGCCGCTGCGGGGCGGCTACGGTGGACCGATCCCGGCCGCGGAGGACGTTTCGCCGACGCCGTCTCCAGACAACAGGGGGGCAAGTGATCTTCAAAGGTGTCCGGAACGGCAAGCCGTATCCCGACCACGGGCTGTCGATGCGCGACTGGGCGCAGATCCCGCCCCGCCAGTTCCGGCTCGACCAACTCACGACGGTGACGACGGCCCTGGCCCTGGACAAGCTGCTGTCGGAGGACTCGACCTTCTACGGCGACCTGTTCGCCCACGCCGTGCGGTGGCAGGGCGAGATGTACCTCGAGGACGGGCTGCACCGCGCGGTCCGGTCGGCCCTGCGCAACCGGCACGTCATCCACGCCCGGCTGCTCGACCTCGACGCCATGGCGGGGTCGATCGTCGAGGCCGCGCCGTCGGACTCGGTGACGACCGCCCCGATCCCCACTAGTCCACCAGCAGCTGACGAATCACCCCGTCAGCGAGCAGACGCCCACGGTTGGACAGAACCACCCGATCGTCGCGCAGCACGGTGAGTCCCGCGTCGGTGGTGACCACCGCCTGGGCCCGTTCGTCCGGATCCAGTTCGCTCAGTGGCAGTCCCACGCTGCGCCGCAGTGCGAGCATCACCCGCTCGGTGTGCTGATCGGCCATCGTCAATTCCTCCACCATCGCGACGGGCAGCTCGCCGTCGCGTAGCGAGACCGCGTAGCGCCCCGGGTGTTTCGCGTTCGACCACCGCACGCCGGCGACGTGGGAATGGGCGCCGGGGCCCGCACCCCACCAGTCCGAGCTGTCCCAGTAGGCGAGGTTGTGCCGGCACTGCGCGGTCGGGTCCCCCGCGCGCGCCCAGTTCGAGACCTCGTACCAGTCGAGTCCCGACGCCGACAGCTTGTCGTCGATCATCTCGTATCGGTCGGCCAGCACGTCGTCGTCGGGCGCGGGCAGCTCACCGCGCCGGACGCGGCGCGCCAGGGCCGTGCCGTCCTCGACGATCAAGGCGTAGGCGGAGACGTGGTCGACGCCCGCGCCGACGACCGCGTCGAGGGTGCGGGCCAGATCGTCGTCGGTCTCCCCCGGGGTGCCGTAGATGAGGTCGAGGTTGACGTGCGCGAAGCCGGCCGCCGTCGCCTCCCGCGCGGCGGCCACGGCGCGACCGGGCGTGTGCGTCCGGTCCAGCGTCGCGAGCACGTGGGGCGCGGCCGACTGCATCCCCAACGACACCCGCGTGAACCCGGCCGCCATCAGTCCGTCGAAGAACTCCGGGGAGGTCGACTCCGGATTCGACTCGGTGGTGATCTCGGCGTCGGGGGTGAGGTCGAAATGCCTGCGGACTGCATCGAGGAGCGCCGCGAGCCCGTCGGCCCCGAGCAGCGACGGGGTGCCGCCGCCGACGAACACCGTCGACACCGCCCGCACCGGGGTCAGACGGTCTGCGGCGATCGCGAGTTCCGCCTCCAGCGCGACGTGCCACTGCTCCGGCGACGAGTCGGCCCCGAGTTCACCGGCGGTATAGGTGTTGAAGTCGCAGTATCCGCAGCGCGTCGCGCAGAACGGAACGTGGAGGTAGAGCCCCAACGGGGTCGTCGGGTCGCTGCTCGGGAGCACGAGTGGCTGGTGCTGCGCAACGGTCATCCCACGATCATCCATCCTGGGCCGCCGGGAGCCGATATCGCCGGGGAATGATCGTCGCCACCACGCGGTTGGTCAGGGGTACGGCACCGGACGCGGGAACATCTGACCGTGATTGTGCTCACGATGATTCAAAGTTATCGCAAGTAGACGCAGTGAGGGAGGCCGTGGCAATATGGGCGACGTGATTTTCCCAGGGGTGTGGCTTGCCGAGCGGCGCCACATAGACCTCAAGCGCGTCTGCAGCGCTTTCTGTCTCTTCTGACCGCGCTCCGCAGCAGAAGAGTCTCTTTTTCCACCTCCTCCGGCGCTGCCCGCGCGGTCGTCTCATGCCCTCATCTCGATCGCATCGCGAGCCGCCAGCCCCGGCTCGCACGACCGGAACGCACCAAGCGAACCGGCACCAGTCCGTAGGAGCACCACGCATGACCTCGACGCCCGACACGGAGGCACTCGACACGGGGGCACCCGACGCGGAGGCGGCGCCCCGTCCCGCCCGCCGCCCGCGGCCCGCCAAGCGCCGCGCTGAAGGACAGTGGAAGCTCGGGTATCGCGAGCCGCTGAACCCCAACGAGCAGGCGAAGAAGGACGACAACCCGCTCAACGTCCGCGCCCGCATCGAGAACATCTACTCCAAGCGCGGATTCGACTCGATCGACAAGCAGGATCTGCGCGGCCGGATGCGCTGGTGGGGGCTCTACACCCAGCGTGCGCAGGGCTACGACGGCACGTGGACCGGAGACGAGAACCTCGACCTGCTCGAGGACAACCACTTCATGATGCGGGTCCGTTGCGACAAGGGCGCGCTCACCGCGGAGCAGCTCCGCACGATCGGTGAGATCTCCACCGAGTTCGCCCGCGACACCGCCGACCTCTCCGACCGCGAGAACGTCCAGTACCACTGGATCCGCATCGAGGACGTCCCCACGATCTGGGAACGCCTCGAGGGCGTCGGACTCAAGACCACCGAGGCCTGCGGCGACTGCCCGCGCGTCGTGCTCGGGTCGCCGCTGGCTGGCGAGGCGATCGACGAGGTCCTCGACCCGACACCGGCGATCGACGAGATCGTCCGTCGCTACGTCGGCGACCCGTCGCTGTCGAACCTGCCCCGCAAGTTCAAGACGGCCATCTCCGGACTCCAGGACGTCGCCCACGAGGTCAACGACATCGCCTTCATCGGCGTCGAGCACCCCGAGCACGGTCCGGGACTCGACCTCTGGGTCGGCGGCGGCCTGTCGACGAACCCGATGCTGGCGCAGCGCGTGGGCGCGTGGATCCCGCTCGACGAGGTCCCCGATGTCTGGGAGGCCGTCTGCACCCTGTTCCGCGACTACGGCTACCGACGTCTACGCGCCAAGGCGCGGTTGAAGTTCCTGCTCAAGGACTGGGGCATGGAGAAGTTCCGCCAGGTCCTCGAGGACGAGTACCTCGGCCGGAAGTTCATCGACGGGCCCGCACCCACCCCGCTGACCGAACCGCGTGACCACGTGGGCGTGCAGCGGTTGAAGAACGGTCTGAACTCGGTCGGCTTCGCCGCCATCGCCGGCCGCGTGTCCGGAACCGCGCTGACCGCGGTCGCCGCGGCGGCGCAGCGTGCCGGGTCCGACCGCATCCGGTTCACCCCGTACCAGAAGCTGGTCATCCTCGACGTCGCCGACGACAAGATCGACACCCTGATCGACGAGTTGGCGGCGCACGGTCTCGACGGTCGCCCGTCGCGGTGGCGTCGCAACCTGATCGCCTGCTCGGGCATCGAGTTCTGCAAGCTCTCGTTCACCGAGACCCGCAAGCGCTCACAGCGACTGGTGCCCGAACTCGAAGAGCGGCTCGCCGACATCAACTCCCAGCTCGACGTTCCGATCACCATCAACATCAACGGCTGCCCGAACTCGTGCGCCCGCGCACAGATCGCCGACATCGGCTTCAAGGGACAGCTGATCGAGGACGCCGACGGCAACCACGTCGAGGGTTTCCAGGTGCATCTGGGCGGCACGCTGGGTCAGGACGCCGCGTTCGGTCGCAAACTCCGTCAGCACAAGGTCGGAACCGAGGAACTCGGCGACTACATCGACCGCGTCGTCCGCAACTTCGTCAAGCACCGCGACAGCGGTGAACGCTTCGCGCAGTGGACACTTCGCGCGCAGGAGGAGGATCTACGGTGAGTACGGCAGTGCGCATGGAGGCGCATCTACGGGACCTGGTCGATGCGGGCAACCGCGATCTGGGTCCGGACGCGACACCGCAGCAGTTGCTCAGGTGGACCGCGGAGAACTTCGGCACCGACTTCGTCGTCGCGTCGAACATGCAGGACGCGGCCCTCGTCGACCTCGCCGTCGACGCGATCGACCCGGCGTCGATCGACAACGAGAAGCTCAAGGTGCTCTTCCTCGACACCGGCTACCACTTCGCCGAGACCCTCGGGACCCGCGACGCGGTCGAGCAGGTCTACGGCGTCGAGATCGTCAACGTCACGCCGGAGCAGACGGTCGGCGAGCAGGATCAGCTGTTGGGCCGCAACCTGTTCGCGTCGAACCCCGCCGAGTGCTGCCGGCTGCGCAAGGTGGTCCCGCTACAGCGTGAACTGGGTCGCTTCTCCGCATGGGTCACCGGCATCCGTCGTGTCGAGTCCCCCACCCGCGCCGACGCGCCGTTGATCTCGTTCGACGAGGGCTTCGGCCTGGTGAAGATCAATCCGATCGCAGCGTGGACCGACGAGCAGATGCAGGACTACATCGACAGCCGCGGCGTCCTGGTCAATCCCCTTGTCGATGAGGGATATCCGTCCATCGGGTGCGAGCCCTGCACCGTCAAGCCGGCACCGGGTGCCGATCCGCGCAGCGGCCGTTGGGCCGGGCGCTCCAAGACAGAATGCGGGTTGCACGCCTCATGACCATCGAACAGTCGAACGTCGTCGGGACCACACCACCCGCGGGGGTGACCGACGAGTCGGAGTACAGCACCCTCGACGCCCTGGAGTCCGAGGCCATCCACATCTTCCGCGAGGTGGCAGGCGAGTTCGAGCGCCCGGTCATCCTGTTCTCCGGCGGCAAGGACTCCACGGTCCTGCTGCACGTGGCGATCAAGGCGTTCTGGCCGGCGCCGATCCCGTTCTCGCTCCTGCACGTCGACACCGGACACAACCTGCCCGAGGTGTTGGCGTTCCGCGACGAGGTGGTCGCCCGGCACAACCTGCGCCTGCACGTCGCGAGCGTCGAGGACTACCTCGCCGACGGTCGTCTGACCGAGCGACCCGACGGTGTCCGCAACCCCCTGCAGACCGTTCCGCTGCTCGACGCGATCAACGAACATCGCTTCGATGCGGTGTTCGGCGGTGGACGTCGCGACGAGGAGCGCTCGCGCGCCAAGGAGCGGATCTTCTCGCTGCGCAACGCCTTCGGCCAGTGGGATCCCAAGCGCCAGCGTCCGGAACTGTGGAATCTGTACAACGGCAAGCACGCCCCCGGTGAGCACGTCCGCGTCTTCCCGCTCTCGAACTGGACCGAGCTCGACGTGTGGCGCTACATCGCCCGCGAACAGGTGTTGCTCCCCGCCATCTACTACGCGCACCAGCGGGACGTGTACGAGCGCGACGGCATGTGGATGACCCCCGGACCGTGGGGCGGACCCCGTGATGGTGAGGAGATCCAGCGACTCTCGGTGCGATACCGCACCGTCGGTGACGGTTCCACCACCGGCGCGGTCCTGTCCGACGCCGCCGACAACGACGCGGTCCTCGCCGAGGTCGCCGCATCGCGTCTCACCGAGCGTGGCGCCACCCGCGGTGACGACCGGGTGTCGGAGGCGGCCATGGAGGACCGCAAGCGCGAGGGCTACTTCTGATGAGCGCCCGCACCCCGATGAACGCCACTGGTGAGATGAACGGACGCAACCGATGACCGCAGGACCCGACCTTCTCCGCATCGCCACCGCGGGCAGCGTCGACGACGGCAAGTCGACCCTGGTCGGTCGGCTGCTGTTCGACACGAAATCCGTTCTCGCCGACCAGATCGACGCGGTCACCCGCGCCTCGGTCGACAAGGGCCTCGACACCCCCGACCTGTCGCTGCTCGTCGACGGGCTGCGCGCCGAGCGCGAGCAGGGCATCACCATCGACGTGGCCTACCGGTACTTCGCGACGCCGCGACGGTCGTTCGTCCTCGCCGACACGCCCGGCCACGTCCAGTACACCCGCAACACGGTCTCCGGCGCGTCGACGGCGTCGCTGGTCATCCTGCTCGTCGACGCCCGTACCGGTGTGGTCGCCCAGACCCGCAGGCACGCCGCGGTGATGGCCCTGCTGGGTGTGCCGCAGCTGGTGTTGGCGGTCAACAAGATCGACCTCGTCGACGACGCGGAGTCGGTGTTCGCCGACATCAGCGCCACGTTTGCCGACCTGACCCGCACGCTGGGCTGGTCCGACGAGCAGGTGCAGGCCATCCCGGTGTCGGCCCTGCGTGGCGACAACGTCGCGACGCGCTCGGAACTCACCCCGTTCTACGACGGCCCCACCCTCATCGAGCACCTGGAGACGGTGCCCAACGTCGCCGATCGCGCCCCCGTCGGGTTCCGCTTCCCGGTGCAGTACGTGATCCGGCCGCGCACCGCCGAGTACCCGGACTACCGCGGCTACGCGGGCCAGGTCGCCGCCGGTCGCGTCGAGGTCGGCGACGACGTCGTGGTCCTCCCCTCCGGGATCCGCACGACGGTCGCGGGCATCGACACCGCCGACGGCTCGCTCGAGTCGGCGCACACCGGTCGCAGCGTCACCGTGCTGCTCGCCGACGACATCGACATCTCGCGTGGCGACGTCATCGCTGCGGCCCACGATGCACCGGAACCGATCTCGAACTTCACCGCCACCGTGTGCTGGTTGGGCGACAAGCCGCTGCTCCCCGGCGCCCGACTCCTCCTCAAGCACGGCGCGTTCACCACGCCCGCAATCGTCGGAGGCGTGGACACGCTGTTCGACGAGCAGGAACTGTCCCTGCGGGACGCCCCGGATCGTCTGGAGCTCAACCAGATCGGCCGGATCTCGGTGCAGACCGCGCAGCCCGTCAGCGCTGACGACTATCTGGTGAGCCGCGAGTCGGGCAGCTTCCTGCTGATCGACCCGCAGGGCGGCAACACCCTGGGCGCCGGCCTCGTCGGTGACGCGCTCGCCCCGCTGCACCTGTCCGAACTGGTATGACCCCGACGCTGGTCCTCGCGGCGCACGGAAGTCGTGATCCCCGCTTCGTGGTCACCGCGGAGCGGGTGCGCGACGCCGTTGCCGTCGCGTTGCCCGGCGTGCGGGTCGAATTGGCCTACCTCGACCTGAACGAGCCGACGGTCGCCGATGCGTTGGGTGCCGCGACCGGCTCGCACGTCGTGGTGGTCCCGCTGTTGTTCTCCACCGCGTTCCACGCCACGGTCGATCTGCCGGCGATCATCGACGCCTTCCGTGCCGGGCACCGCCACGTCGCGGTCACCCAGACGGCGACGCTCGGGGGCGACCACCGGCTGATCGGCGCCCTGACGGATCGTCTGGCGGACATCGCGATCCGCTCCGACGACGGGGTGATCGTCTGCGCGGTCGGCAGTCGCGATCCGGCCTCCGACAACGAGCTGAACGCCGTGGCCCACCAACTCTCGAAGCGACTCGGCGGCACCGCCGCGCGTCCGCTGTTCGCGACACGGCTGGGCGCCGACGGGGTGAACCTGCGAACCGCGATCGAGGCGGTGACGGCGGCGGGAGCGCGACGCGTCGTGCTCAGCCCGTACTTCCTGTCCGCGGGAACCCTCACCGATCGCGTGGAGAACGCGCTGGACGCAATGGCGCCCGACTCCGCGGTGGCCGGGCCGATCGGACCGCACCCCGGACTCGTCGCGATCATCTGCGACCGCTATCGCACCGCCTTGTCTCAGCCGGCGATGGCAGGCACGCGCGTGGCGCGCACGTAGACCTCGTCACCCTCGGACAGCGACAGCGCCTCGGCGTCACCGCGGGTGATCTGGGCGTGGAACTCGTCGCCGGTGGCCGCGTTCGACAGCTCGACACGGACCTCGAAGCCGAGATGAACCACGCGGTGCACCCTGGCCTTGAGCACGCCGGTCTCGGCGCTGGCCTGATCGGCGCTCGACAGCGCCAGGTCGGGCGTGCGTCCGACGCGGATGTCGTGGGGACGGACCAGCGATCCGTTGAGCTTGGCCACCGAGCCGAGGAACGACATCACGAACTCGTTCTGCGGGCGGTCGTACAGGTCGTCGGGACTGCCGACCTGCTCGATGCGTCCCTTGTTGAGCACGGCGATCCGGTCGGCGACGTCGAGCGCCTCCTGCTGGTCGTGGGTGACCAGCACCGTGGTCACGTGGACCTCGTCGTGCAGCCGCCGCAACCACTTCCGCAGGTCCTCGCGCACCTTGGCGTCGAGAGCACCGAACGGCTCGTCGAGCAGCAACACCTTCGGGTCGACGGCGAGAGCACGGGCCAACGCCATGCGCTGTCGCTGGCCACCGGACAGCTGCGCCGGGTAACGCGTCTGGAATCCGGTCAGTCCGACGACGTCGAGCAGCTCGTCGACCTTCTTCGCGACCTCGGCCTTGGGGCGCTTGCGGATCTTCAGGCCGAACGCGACGTTCTCGCGCACGGTCATGTGCTTGAACGCGGCGTAGTGCTGGAACACGAACCCGATGTCGCGATTCTGCGGCGACACC
The DNA here is from genome assembly GCF_024171815.1 of Williamsia maris. Classification (GTDB taxonomy): domain Bacteria; phylum Actinomycetota; class Actinomycetes; order Mycobacteriales; family Mycobacteriaceae; genus Williamsia_A; species Williamsia_A maris. The sequence continues at coordinate 330,656 of NZ_JAMTCJ010000003.1, forward strand.
CTGGTGACGTCGTCACCGTTGATGTAGACGGTGCCGGAGTCGAGCTGGTCGAGCCCGGCGATGGAACGCAGCAGCGTGGACTTGCCCGAACCCGACGGACCGAGCAGCGCCGTCAACGATCCGGACGGGATCTCCAGCGACACGTCGTCGAGGGCCGCGAAGTCGCCGTAGCGCTTGTTGGCACCGGAAACAGAAATCGTCATCGTGCAAACTCCTTGTCACCGGTTGTGGTGTCGATCGGAAGGGTGTCGTCGGTCGGGTCGGGGGTGTCGTCGCTCGTGCGGCGTGCGCTGCGGGTGACCCGACCCACCGCACCCCGTCGTTCGATGAGGGTCATGGCGAGCAGGACGAGCAGTGCGATGAACATCAGCAGGGTCGCCGCCGCGTAGGCACCGAACTCGTTGTAGTCGTCGGTGTAGCGCGACGACACCAACAGCGTCAGGGTCTGCGAGATGCCGGGGAACCCGGACGAGACGATGATGACCGCGCCGTATTCGCCGAGGCTGCGCGCCACCGTGAGCACCACGCCGTAGGTCAGGCCCCAGCGGATCGCCGGGAGCGTGATGCGCCGGAACGTCTGCCAACCGCCCGCGCCCAGGGTGGCCGCGGCCTCCTCCTGTTCGGTCCCGATCTCCCGGAGCACCGGTTCGACCTCACGGACGACGAACGGCAGGGTCACGAAGATGGTCGCGAGGACCATGCCCGGCAGCCCGAAGATCACCCGGAAGCCCAGGCTCTCGATGCCGCCGAACCAGCCGCCGTATCCCCACAGCAGGATCAGCGACACACCGACCACGACCGGCGAGACCGCGAACGGCAGGTCGATGATGGCCTGCACGATGCCGCGGCCGCGGAATCGGCCGCGCACCAGCGCGATGGCCGTCGCGACACCGAAGATGACGTTGAGCGGCACGACGATGACGACGATGAGCAGGCTCAGTTGCAGCGCCGAGATCGCCGCCGGGGTCGTGATCCAGTCCCAGAACTGGCCGAGACCGTGTTCGAAGGAGCGCCAGAAGATCAACGCGACCGGCACGACGAGCAGCACGAACAGGTAGAGCAACGCGACGATGCGCAGACCGTATTTCGAGCCCGGTGACAGTTTCACGTGTCCGCTCCCTCACGCTTGGCCGACCGTCGTCCGACGATGCGCAGCACCAGCAGGACGACGAAGGCGATGAGCAGCAGCACGACCGACACCGCGGAGGCGTCGATGGGCTTGTCGACCTCGAGCTGCTGCTGGATGTACTGCGACGCGACCTGGGTCTCGCCGGGGATGTTGCCGCCGATGAGCACGACCGAGCCGAACTCGCCGATGGCGCGGGTGAAGGCCAACCCGGCGCCGGTGAGGATCGCCGGGGCCAGCGACGGCACGATGATCCGCCACCAGATGGTGAGGTTGGACGCACCGAGCGATGCCGCGGCCTCCTCGACCTCACGGTCGACCTCGATCAGGACGGGCTGCACCTGGCGCACCACGAACGGCAGCGTCACGAAGGCCAGCGCGATCACCAGTGCCGGTTTGGTCGCGTTGAGCTCGATGTCGATGGGGCTGTTGGGCCCGTAGAGCGAGAGCAGCACCAGGCTCGCGACGATCGTCGGCAGCGCGAACGGGAGGTCGATGAGCGCGTTGACGATCCGCTTGCCCGGGAACTCGTCCCTGACGAGGACCCACGCCACGAGCGTGCCCATGACGACGTTCACCAGTGCGACGACCACCGACACCAACACCGTGGTCTGGATGGCCCCGACCGCGTTGTCGGCGGTGACGGCATCGGCGAACCCGCTCCAGCCGTCCTCGAACGACTTCGCCGTGATGGCGGCCAACGGCAGCAGCACGATGACCGTGAGCCAGAGTCCGGCCACCCCGATGCCCAGCGGCCCACCGCCGACGATCCGGCGGCCTCCCGCGAGCCTCGGTGGTGGTGCGGCGGATACCGGTTCGACCTGCACCGACGTCATGACTTGCCTCCTGCGTCGTAGATCCTGCTGATCGCGCCCTTTGTCCCGAAGAGCGCGGAGTCGACCGCTTTCCAGCCGGTCAGGTCCTTGCCCTTGTTCTTGGCCGCGGTTCCCTTCCCCAGCACCTTGCCGAGGTCGGAGATCGTCCACAGCTTGTCGATGGTCCCGGGAAACAAGTTCTTCGTGGCCGCGATGACGTCGGGTTTGACCGGGCGGAAGCCCTGCTCGGCCCAGATCCGCTGTCCCTCATCGGTGAAGAGGTAGTCGACGAACGCGTTCGCGGCGGCCTTGTCGTCGCTGGTGTTGACCACGGCCACCGGGTTCTCGATCTTGAACGTCGTCGGCGGGATCACGTAGTCGACCCGCTGCGACTGCGGTGCGGTGTTGTTCTTGCGCGACAGCATGATCGCTTCGTTCTCGTAGCTGATCAGCACGTCGCCCTGGCCCTGCTCGAAGGTCGTGGTCGCCTCGCGACCCGACTTCGGGTTGACCCGGATGTGATCGCGCAGCAACGAGGTGACGTAGGAGAGGCCCGCTTTCGGGTTCGCACCGCCGTTGCTCTCGGCCGCATAGGGGGCCAGCAGGTTCCACTTCGCCGAGCCCGAGCTGCCGGGGTTGGGGGTGATCACCTCGACGCCCGGCTTGAGCAGATCGTCCCAGTTGTGGATGTTCTTCGGGTTGCCCTGCCGGACCACCAGTGCCACAACCGATCCGAACGGGGTGCTGTTGTACGGGGCGTGCTGGGACTTCCAGTCCTTGTCGATGACCCCCGCGGTGACGAGGCGGGTGATGTCGGGCTCGACGGAGAAGTTGACGACATCGGCGGGCACGCGGCGGGCGACCTTGCGGGACTGGTCACCGGAGGCGCCGTAGGACTGCGAGAAGCCGATGTCCTTGCCCGCTTCGGTCTCCCGGAACGCCGGGATGATCTTGTCGAAGCCGGGCTTGGGGGTGGCGTAGGCGATGAGGTTCACGTGCCGCGAACCGCTGGAGATGTTCTCCCCGCCCGGGGTGTCGGTGGACCCGCCCGCGCACGCCGCGACGGTGGCCGCCACGACGAACATCGACGCCACCGCTCTCGACAGGCGGGCGGCCGACGACGGGAGTCGTCGGTCGGCCGGGGCCCGGCGTGATGCCGGGACTCGATGGACGAACATGGGGCAACCCCTTGTCTGGTGCGTGCAGTGAGGACGTTCGAGAGTTCGAGATGGGGCGAGGGGCGCGCATGGCGACGCCCCGGATGCGTCAGCGACAGAAAATGTCTGCGACGCAGCGATATTCCACCGCGATCAGGGACAACCGGTATCGCACCTGGTAGCCGTTGAGTTCGAACACAGGCGGAAGATTATCACCGGGGCCGGGTGGCCTCCGGTACCGATGTTTGCTCTGCTGAGCAGGGCTAACGGGTGGCGAGCCAGGCGACGAGCACGAGCACGAGCAGCGCGATCAGGGCGATGGTGACGCGGGAGCGCGGCATGTCAGTGGTCCTTGCTCGTGTGGTCACTCGGCCGCAACCGGTCGAACAGGTTCGACACACCGTTGACCAGTGCGTTCAGGACGATTGCGGCCACGATCGCCAGCGGGATGACCACGGCCAGCGACACCAACAGCTGCGGCAGGAACGACAAACCGGTGAGCCACGCCTCCACACCGTCCCACCAGGTCCGCAATCCGTTCACGCGCCCAGCCTAGCCTGCGCGATTTTATTCACGATGATCTGAAGTCCGCCCCGGCCGACGGGTGTCCGCTGTCCTCGGGCCGCCGTCGGCGATGACCGGACGCGCCGCGTACGTGTGGCGCGTCATGGCACCGCTCACCCATGATGGACCGATGACAACCCCCTCAGCGGACGGCGTCGCGACGGCGTACGCCGCCGGCGGAGCCCATGCCGGCTCGTTCGATCCCGACGTCAGCGCGTTCACCCCGGCCACGGCCACGCGCAACGCGTTTCCGCCGATCGACGACTACGCCTTCCTGTCCGACTGCGAGACCAACTGTCTGATCGCCCGCAACGGCGCGGTCGAGTGGATGTGCGTCCCGAGGCCGGACTCCCCGAGCATCTTCGGCGCGATCCTCGACCGGTCCGCGGGGCACTTCAAACTCGCGCCCTACGGCGTCAACGTGCCGGTCGACCGCCGCTACCTGCCGGGCAGTCTGATGGTCGAGACCACCTGGCAGACCGACACCGGCTGGATCGTGGTCCGCGACGCTTTGGTCATGGGGCCGTGGCACGACATCGAGACCCGCTCACGCACCCACCGCCGCACCCCGACCGACTGGGACGCCGAGCACATCCTGCTGCGCACCGTGAAGTGCGTCAGCGGCACCGTCGAGGTCGCGATGAGCTGTGAGCCCGCCTTCGACTACCACCGTGGGTCCACCACCTGGGAGTACTCGGGCCCTGCCTACTCGGAGGCGATCGCGACCGCGACCGACACCACCCACCCGGTGCCGACGCTGAAGCTGACCACCAACCTCAAGCTGGGCCTCGAGGGCCGCGAGGCGCGCGCCCGGTCACGGCTGACCGAGGGTGACAACCGCTTCATCGCGTTGAGCTGGTCGGCACAGCCTGCTCCGCAGAACTGGGAGGAGGCGGCGCAGAAGATGTGGTCGACGTCGGAATCCTGGCGTCAGTGGATCAACGTCGGCTCGTTCCCCGACCACCCGTGGCGCGGTCATCTGCAGCGCAGCGCACTGACCCTCAAGGGTCTGACCTACTCCCCCACCGGCGCACTGTTGGCCGCCGCGACCACGTCGCTGCCCGAGACACCGGGCGGAGAACGCAACTGGGATTACCGCTACGCGTGGGTGCGCGACTCGACCTTCGCGCTGTGGGGGCTCTACACCCTCGGCCTCGACCGGGAGGCCGACGACTTCTTCTCGTTCATCGCCGACGTGTCCGGGGTGACCAACGGCGAGCACCACCCGCTGCAGGTCATGTACGGCGTCGGCGGCGAACGCACCCTGGACGAGGAGGAGTTGCACCACCTCTCCGGCTACGACGGCGCACGACCGGTGCGTATCGGCAACGGCGCGTACAACCAGGCGCAGCACGACATCTGGGGCACCATGCTCGACTCGGTGTACCTGAACATGAAGTCCAACGACACGATCCCCGAGACGCTGTGGCCGGTGCTCAAGGCGCAGGTCGAGGAGGCGATCAAGCATTGGAAGAAGCCCGACCGCGGGATTTGGGAGGTGCGCGGCGAACCGCAGCACTTCACCTCGTCGAAGGTGATGTGCTGGATCGCGCTGGACCGCGGCGCGAAACTGGCCACCATGCACGGCGAGAAGTCGTACGCCACGACGTGGGCCGGTATCGCCGACGAGATCAAGGCCGATGTCCTCGAGCACGGAGTCAACGACAAGGGCGTGTTCACCCAGCGATACGGCAGTGACGCCCTCGACGCGTCGCTGCTGCTGGTCCCGCTCCTGCGGTTCCTGCCGTCCGACGACGAGCGGGTACGCAACACCGTCCTCGCGATCGCCGACGACCTGACCGAGAACGGGTTGGTGCTGCGCTACCGGGTCGAGGAGACCGACGACGGTCTGTCCGGCGAGGAGGGCACGTTCACCATCTGTTCGTTCTGGTTGGTGTCCGCGCTCGTCGAGATCGGCGAGCTCGCCCGCGCCAAGCAGTTGTGTGAGCGGCTGCTCAACTACTCCAGTCCGCTCAAGCTCTACGCCGAGGAGATCGACGCCAAGACCGGCCGCCACCTCGGCAACTTCCCGCAGGCGTTCACGCACCTCGCGCTGATCAACGCCGTCATGCACGTCATCCGCGCCGAGGAGGCCAGCGCGCACAGCACGTTCGTGCCCGCCAACCACTGACGGACGTCGCGGCCGACGAGCCGCGGTCAGGTGGTCAGGTGGTCAGTCCAGACGCCAGGACTCGTAGGCGGCCGGATCGCCGATGGGTTCGAGGTGGATCGTCACGTGCAGGTGGTCCAGCGATCCGACGAGGTCGGTCTCGACCTGTTCGACGAGGTCGTGGCCGCGCTGAACGCTCCACTCCCCGGGCACGAGCATGTGCAGCTGCAGGAAACGCTCGTGTCCCGACTCGCGGGTGCGGATGTCGTGGAAGTCGATGTCGGGGCTGCGGTACCGCTCGAGTACCGCGTCGACGCGCCCGCGGTCGTCGTCGGGCAGAGCCGTGTCCATCAGGCCCGCACCGGATTCCCAGACCAGCCGTCCGCCGACGACGAGGATGTTGACCGCGACGGCGATGGCGATCAGCGGATCCAACGGCAGCCAGCCGGTGAGCGCGACCAGCAGCACACCGACCACGACGCCTGCAGTCGTCCAGACGTCGGTGAGCAGGTGCTTTCCGTCGGCCTCCAGCGACAACGACCGGTGCCGACGACCGATCCGCAACAGCAGCACCCCGACGCCGCCGTTGATGGCCGTGGCGATCAGTGAGATCACCAATCCCAGACCGACGGAGTCGAGTTCGGACGGGTTGAACAGACGTTCGGTCGCGGCCACGATGATGATGCCCGCAGCGATCACGATCATCACGCCCTCGAACACCGCGGAGAAGTACTCGGCCTTGGTGTGCCCGAAGTTGTGGTCGTCGTCGGCCGGGCGTGCCGCGACGCGCAGCGCGATGAACGCACCCACCGCGGCGACGACGTTGACCATCGACTCGGCCGCGTCGGAGAGCAGGCCCACCGACCCCGACACCCGCCAGGCGATGATCTTCAGGGTGATGACGACGACCGACGCGACGATGCTGATCAGCGCGTATCGGGACAGGTCTTCGCGGGCGGGGGTGGTCACCCGATCATCCTGCCCAACCGCGCGCGACCGGTGCACACCGACCGTGTCGGAACGGTTCAGCCCGCGGTGGCGACGAGCCCCTTGCGTGCCAGCAACGGCTCGATCTCCGCGCTCCGTCCGATCAGTTCGGCATGTGCGGCAATGGGATCGACGCTGTCGCCGCGGGACAGGGTGGCGTCGGCGAACCGCTGTCCGTTGGCGCGGGTGAGACCGCCGTTGGCGAGGAACCACTGCTCGGTCTCCGCGTCGAGCACCTCCGACCAGATGTAGGAGTAGTAACCGGCCGAGTAGCCACCGCCGAAGATGTGGTTGAAGTAGGCGCTGCGGTAGCGCGGTGGGATGAGGTCGCTGGCGACACCGGCGGACGCGAGCGCACGGGCCTCGAAGGCCTCGACATCGGTGATCTCGTCGTCGGCGGTGATGCGGTGCCACTCGAGGTCGAGAACCGCCGCGGCGAGGTATTCGATGGTGCTGTGCGCGGATTCGACCGAGGTGGCCTCCCGCGCGGCCTCGGCGAGTTCGGCGGGGATGGCCGCCCCGGTCTCGTGATGCCGGGCGTAACCGGACAGAACGGTCGGGTGCAGCGCCCACATCTCGTTGACCTGGGACGGGAACTCGACGAAATCACGCGGGACGTTGGTGCCCGACTGCGACGGGTACCGAACCGCCGAGAGCATCCCGTGCAGTGCGTGTCCGAACTCGTGGAACAGCGTGGTGAGCTGGTCGAACGAGAGCAGACACGGCGAACCGTGCTGCGGCTTGGTCAGATTGAGCACGTTGACCACGATCGGGTGGGTGACCAGCAGCTGCGACTGGTCGACGATGTTGTTCATCCACGCGCCACCCCGCTTGCTGGGCCGCGCGAAGAAGTCACCGAGGAACAACCCCACCGACACCCCGTCGGCGTCGAACACCTCCCACGTACGAACGTCGGGGTGATAGGTCGGCAGCTCCGGGCGTTCGACCATCCGCAGCCCGTAGAGCTGTCGCGCCGCAGCGAACACCCCGTCGGTCAGGACGCGGTCGAGTTCGCAGTAGTCGGCGAAGTCGTCGAGCGACACCGCCGAGTTCTGTCGCTGCTCCACCGCGAGGCGATGGGTGATGTCCGACGGCGCGATCGGGTCGGATCCCGATCCGTGCAGGCGCGTCAGTTCCCGTCCACCCGCGCGCATCGCGGCGGCGACCAGTTCGGACAGGAACGACTGCACCGCATCGGCGTCCGGAGCGGTCTGCTCGGCGATGACGAACTCGGCGTGGTTGCGGTAGCCCAGCAGGCGGGCGCTGCGGGCGCGCAGGGCGGTGATCTCCAGGATCATCGCGCGGGTGTCGAATTCGTTGCCGCGCGAGCACCGGTTCACCGACGCCTCGAACACCCGCCTGCGGGTCTCCGGATTCGTGAGCGAGGCCAGCGCCGACTGACTGGTCGGCAGATCCAGTGACAGCAACAGTTTCCCGTCGTGGCCCGCCTCGGTCGCCGCGTCCGCGGCCGCCGAGATCGCCGACGCCGACAGTCCGTCGAGGGCGGCGGCGTCGTCGACGAGCACCGCGCTGGCGTTGCTGTCGTCGAGCACGTACTGCGAGAAGGTCGTCGTCAACGTCGACAGACGTGCCGAGATCTCCCGCATCTGCCGCTGTCCGTCGTCGTCGAGGGCCGCGCCGGCACGGACCGCGTCGCGAAAACGCCGCTCCAACAACCGCAGTGACGGCTCATCGAGTCCCAGTGAGTCGCGTGTGCGGTACAACGTGTCGATGCGCGCGAACAGGGCGCCGTGCAACGCGATGGTGTTGCCGTGTTCGGTCAGCCGCGGCGCGAGTTTCTGCGCGATGGCGTTGCGGGCCGGATTGGTGTCCGGCCCCACGAGATTGAAGAACACGCCCGCCGCCTGCGCGAGACCACGGCCGGTCTGCTCCAACGCCTCGATGGTGTTGGCGAACGTCGGCGGCCGGGTGTCGGCCGCGATCGCCTCCACCTCGCGCAGATGATCGGCCATCGCGATGTCGAACGCGGGCACGAAGTCGTCGTCGGAGATGGACGGGAAGTCGGGCAGTCCGTGGATGTGGGGGCTCGGCGCGAGCACCGGGTTGATCGGCATGCCCACGATCGTAGTGCGGCGGCGGCTACTTGCCCTTGGGCTTGTCGTTGCCCGCATCCGACGACAGCGCCGCCACGAAGGCCTCCTGCGGGACCTCGACCCGTCCGATGGTCTTCATCCGCTTCTTGCCCTCCTTCTGCTTCTCGAGGAGTTTGCGCTTACGACTGATGTCGCCGCCGTAGCACTTCGCGAGCACATCCTTGCGGATCGCCCGGATGTTCTCGCGCGCAATGATCTTCGAGCCGACGGCGGCCTGGATCGGCACCTCGAACTGCTGGCGTGGGATGAGCTCCTTGAGCTTGAGCGTCATCTTGTTGCCGTAGGCGAAGGCGCCGTCCTTGTGCACGATCGCACTGAACGCGTCGACGGCCTCGCCCTGTAGGAGGATGTCGACCTTCACCAGGGCCGATTCCTGTTCGCCCGCCTCTTCGTAATCGAGGCTGGCGTATCCGCGGGTGCGGGACTTGAGCGCGTCGAAGAAGTCGAAGATGATCTCGGCCATCGGCATCGTGTAACGCAGCTCGACGCGGGTCTCCGAGAGGTAGTCCATGCCACCGAGTTCGCCACGGCGGGACTGACACAGCTCCATGATCGTGCCGACGAACTCGCTCGGGGCGATCACCGTCGTCTTCACGATCGGTTCGAAGATGGCCTGCGCCTTGCCGTCGGGCCAGTCCGACGGGTTGGTGACCGTCATGTCGGCCCCGTCCTCACCGACGAGTCGGTAGACGACGTTCGGGGCGGTCGAGATCAGGTCGAGGTCGAACTCCCGCTCGAGCCGCTCACGCGTGATCTCCATGTGCAGCAGTCCGAGGAAGCCACAACGGAACCCGAACCCGAGCGCGACCGACGTCTCCGGCTCCCACGTCAGCGCGGCGTCGTTGAGCTGCAGCTTCTCCAACGCATCGCGCAGATCGGGGTAGTCCGATCCGTCGACCGGGTACAACCCGGAGTAGACCATCGGGCGGGGCTCGCGGTATCCGGTCAGCGCGTCGGTCGCGCCGTTGCGCGCGGTCGTGATCGTGTCGCCCACCTTCGACTGGCGGACGTCCTTGACGCCGGTGATGAGGTAACCGACCTCGCCGACCCCGAGGCCCTTCGACGCCTTCGGCTCCGGCGAGACGATGCCCACCTCCAGGCATTCGTGCGTGCTCCCGGTCGACATCATCTCGACCTTGACGCGCGGCTCGAGACGCCCGTCGACCACCCGGACATAGGTGACCACGCCGCGGTAGGTGTCGTAGACCGAGTCGAAGATCATCGCCCGCGTCGGACCGTCGGCGTCACCGACCGGGGCGGGGATCAGCTTCACGATCTCGTCGAGCAGTTCGGTGACGCCGGCGCCGGTCTTGCCCGAGACGCGCAGGATGTCGTCGGGGTCGCAGCCGATGATGTGCGCGATCTCCGCGGCGTACCGGTCGGGATCGGCGGCGGGCAGGTCGATCTTGTTGAGGACCGGGATGATCGTGAGGTCCTTGTCCATGGCCAGGTAGAGGTTGGCCAGGGTCTGGGCCTCGATGCCCTGGGCGGCGTCGACGAGGAGCACCGCACCCTCGCAGGCCTCGAGCGCGCGCGACACCTCGTAGGTGAAGTCGACGTGGCCGGGGGTGTCGATGAGGTGCATGACGTAGTCGGTGGTCACGCCGTCGGTCGTGACCTGCCAGGGCAGCCGCACGTTCTGCGCCTTGATGGTGATGCCGCGCTCGCGCTCGATGTCCATCCGGTCGAGATACTGCGCCCGCATCTGCCGCGCCTCGACGACACCGGTGAGCTGCAGCATGCGATCGGCCAGCGTGGACTTGCCGTGGTCGATGTGGGCGATGATGCAGAAGTTCCGGATCCGTTCGGGATCGGTGAAGGTGGTGTCGGCAAAGCTGGGAATCGAACTCACTCCTCTGACGGGACGTCGCGTACCCCCCAGTTTCGCACGTCATGGACCTCGCCCGGCGTGCGCGCACGCCACGACGCCGAGCCCACCGTTACCGTGGGCGCCGTGGCCGACCACGACGACGCCGGTGCCGACGACCCCCGGACGACCAGCGAGCCCCTGACCCACGACGGTGTCGTCGGGGTACTGCACCGCCCCGCGGACGATCCGATGGCGACCGCGGTGCTCACCCATGGGGCGGGCGGCAACCACGACGGCCTCCTGCTGCGGCAGTTGGGCGCCGCGCTGAGCGCACGCGGGGTCCTGGTCGCCCGGATCGATCTCCCCTACCGCCAGAAACGCCCGAAGGGCCCGCCCAGTCCGTCCGGATCGGCGCGTGACCGGGACGGGATCGTCGAGGCATGCGCCCTGCTGCGCGAGATGGCGTCCGGCCCGTTGATCGTCGGGGGCCACTCCTACGGCGGCCGACAGGCGTCGATGGTCGTCGCCGACGACGCCTCCGTCGCCGACGGTCTGCTGCTGACGTCATACCCGCTGCACCCGCCCGGCAAGCCCGACCGTCTGCGCGTCGAGCACCTCCCCCGCATCACCCGGCCGGTCGTCGTCGTGCACGGACCGTCGGACCCGTTCGCCACCACCGACGAACTCGCCGCCGCCGTCGCGCTGATCCCGGCCCCGACGACTGTGGTGGAGATCACCGGAACCGGGCATGATCTGCGGCCCGACCGCAAGCCCACCGCCGAACTGACCAGCGCGGCCGTGCTGTGGCATCTCCTGGGCCGCCGGACCGATTAGATTCGTCCCCATGGCGAACTGGACCTCCGTGGCACTCCGGCTGGCACGGCAGCACGGACCGCGCATCTACCGCGAACTGCAGCGCTCGGGCGCCCTGGACAAGGGCAAGGCCGCGATCACCGCCCGGATGAACGGCGGCACCCCGGCCTCGGCCCCGACCGCCGGCCCCGGACCGCAGGGACGCCCGGTCACCGACACCGACCGTCCGACGGCCGACCGCGCACGACGCATCGAGTACAGCCCGGCGCTCGACGGCGCCGCCGACCCCGGCGAGATCGTCTGGACGTGGGTCGCCTTCGAGGAGGACGCCTCGCAGGGCAAGGACCGTCCGGTCCTGGTCGTCGGACGCGACGGGAACACACTGCTGGGCCTGATGCTGTCGAGCCAGGGCCACCGCGCCGACGACCCGAACTGGCTCGAGATCGGCACCGGCAACTGGGACGGTGGCGGCTCCGGGTCGGCCCACAAGGTCAGCTACGTCCGACTCGACCGCGTGCTCGACGTCCCCGAGCAGGGCATCCGACGCGAGGGCGCGATACTCGACCGCGCCCGCTTCGACACGGTCGCCGACCGGCTGCGCAGCGAGTACCGCTGGAACTGACCCACCCGGTCCGTGTCGCGCGGACCTTGCGTTGGAGTGCACTCCAACTCCTACGCTGGACCGGTGACCACAACCACCGATCCGCTGGTCTCCGGCGGCACCGACGACGAGCGCACCTACGGCATCGCCGAGGTCTCGACCATCACCGGTCTGACGCCCGACACGTTGCGCTGGTACGAGCGCGAGGGAATGGTGCCTCCGATCCCCCGCGGCGGCGACCGGCGGCGGCGTTACACCGACCGCTACATCGGGGTGATCACCCTTCTCGTGCGCCTGCGCGAGACCGGGCTGCCCGTCGCCGACATGCGCCGATTCGCCCTTCTCGTCGAGGGCGGCCCCGACACCCATCCGGAGCGGCTGGCGATCCTGCTCGCCCACCGGGCGCGGATCGCCGAGCGACGCAGGCTGATCGACGAGACCAGCGACGCACTCGAACTGAAGATCGGCCACTACCGGACGTTGATCGACACCGGCGGTGAATGCGCCGCGGCGCGACCGGACTGAGTCGGGGCAGCACGGCGCACCGTCAGCGCAGGGCGACCAGTTCGTGCAGCGTCGTGCCGGTCCGCTCGTCGACCCGACCGTCGTCGCGGGTGACCGCCAGACGGAAATCCGACTCGAACCGGAAGTAGCCCGGCTGACCGACGATGCGTTTCATCAACGGACGCAACGCCTTGCTGCCCACGACCGGGATGTCGCCGAGCAGGTCGTGCCCGTGCAGGACCGTGCGCACGTCGAGCCGCAGTTCGAGTCGGCCGGGGATGCTCAACGAGATCCAGGTCGGGTACTCACGTCCGGCGTCGGCGTCGAACAGCAGTGGTCCCTCGGTCAGGACGGCCTCGCCGGTGCTGAGGATCACGTCGGCTCCGTCGGCGACCATCACCGGGGCGATCTGGTGCGACCCGTACCCCTCCTGGGTCAGCACCACCGCGTAGAGCAGGGAGTAGTCGGCGACGTACAGACGGCCCCAGTGCCAGCGATCGATCACCTTGCGCATGTCACCGGCACCCCAGTTGTGGTCGGCGTATCCGGTTCCGGTGACCTCCCAGCGTCGAGCCCCGATCGAGAGCCGACCGGTGACCGCCGCGCGGGGGGCGCCGACGCACCACCCGAAGATCTCGCCGTTGCCGAAGTGCGTCTCGCCCTGACCCGGCATCCACGGCGCGATCTCGTTCGCGAACTCGAGGTCAATGACCACGTCCTCCTCGGCGAAATGCACCGTGTACGTGGGTAGTTCATCGCCGAGGTCGACGTGTGCCGAGTTCTGCCCCACGGTCACGTCGCACTGCTCGGTCGAGAAGCTGCAGTCTCGTGCGGGGTACTTCTGGGCGATCTGTCGGCGGCTGCCGTCGGGGCCGTAGAGGATGATCTCCACCCACGGACGACTACGCGGCAGGTCCTCGGGCCTGCGCTTGGTCAGGAACCCGACCACGGTGTACCCGTTGTCGAGCGCGGCGTCGAAGTACCAGTGCTCGAAGGCGGTCAGCTTCGACGACTCGTGCAGCGCGTTGTGCGCCGGCCGGACCGCGGTCAGCGCCCCGTCGGCACGTCCCGGCCCGTTCCAGGCCTCGACCAGATCGGTTCTGCTCACGGTGAACTCCATTCGTGTAGGCGTGCGTAGGTGGTCGTCATCAGAAGGCGAGATGGACGGTCTTCTCCTGCGTGTGTGCGGTGACCCCGGACATGCCGAGTTCCCGGCCGGTGCCACTGCCCTCGCGTCCACCCCACGGCAGATGCGGTTCGGGCACACCCCACCCGTTGACCCACACCGAGCCCACCCGCAGGCGCGGGATCACCGAGTGCGCGGTGGACAGATCCGAGGTGTAGATCATCGCGTTGAGGCCGAAGCGGGTGTCGTTGGCGATCGCGATGGCCTCCTCGGTGTCGCGGAAGGTGATGATCGTGGCGACCGGACCGAAGATCTCCTCGCGCGCGATCGTCATCTCGTTGGTTCCGCGGAACACGGTGGGCTGCACGAAGAACCCGGGCCGATCGACGCGTGATCCGCCGGTGAGCAGTTGCGCACCCTCGGATCTCCCCGTCTCGATGTAGCCCAGGATGTTCTCCAGTTGCCTGCCGTTGACGATGGTCGCCATGGTCGAGGTCTCGTCGCACGGATCGCCGATCACCGCGCTCTCGGCGATCGCCACCAGTCGGGCGGCGACCTCGTCGGCGATCGATTCGTGCACCAGGACACGGGTTCCGGCGGCGCAGACCTGCCCCTGGTGATAGAAGTTGCCCATCGCGATCCAGGGCAGAGCGGCGTCGAGGTCGGCGTCGGGGAACACGATCTGCGGAGACTTGCCCCCGAGTTCGAGCGTCATCGAGCGGAACTTGTCCCCGGCCAGCGGTTGGATCCCCCGACCCACGCGGGGACTGCCCGTGAAGGTGATCTTGTCGAGCCCCGGGTGACCGGCGAGAGCCGCGCCGGCGATCGGTCCGCGTCCGGTCACGACGTTGACCACCCCGGCCGGGAAACCGGCGCAGGTCAGCAGTTCGACGAGCCGGATGGTCGACAGCGACGCGTCCTCGGCGGGTTTGACGACCACGGTGCAGCCGGCCGCGAGCGCCGGTGCGAGTTTCCAGCCGGCGATGACCGCGGGGTTGTTCCACGGGGTGATGGCCCCGACCACGCCGAGGGGTTCGCGCAGTGTGTAGCCGAACCGGTGCTGTCCGGCGAAGTCGGGCAGGCTCGTGGTCTGGCCGGTGATCTTGTCGGCCCACCCGGCGAAATGCCGGAACGTCGCGGCGGTCACCGGCATGTCACCGATCACGCTGTCGCGGTACAGCTTGCCCATCTCGAGCGCCTCGAGTGCGGCGAGGTTCTCCGCGTCGGCCTCGATCAGGTCGGCCGCGTGGGCGAGGATCCGACCGCGCTCCGACCCCGGCATCTGCGACCAGACACCGGATTCGAACACCGCACGCGAATTGGCCACGGCACGGTCCACATCGACGGCGGTGGCCGCGGCGACGTCGACGACCACCGACTCGTCGGCCGGGTTGATCGAGGTGTAGGTGCCCCCGTCCGACGCCGACATCGACTCCCCGCCGATCCGCAGTGTGGGTTCGGGGAGCACCGGATCGGCCGGTCGGGGGATCTCGGTCACGGTCACCGCGGTCTCCTGGGATCGAACTGGGGACGCAGGCCGGACCAGACGGCGTCGTAGTCGGGCTGGCGGTGGTCGGCGGCCATGGCGGTCTCGGTGGTCAGCAACGGCATCCGGGTCTCGAACATGATCGCCATGGTGTTGGCGAGGTACTGCGGCGTGAGATCGGCGGTCGTGCCGAGTTCGAACGTCGCCAGGTCAGGGCCGTGGGCTCCGAACATGTTGTGCAGACTCGCCCCTCCCGGCAGGAAGCCCTCGGCCTTCGAGTCGTGGACGCCGTAGATCAGCCCCATGAACTCGGTCATCACGTTGCGGTGGAAGTGCGGCGGCCGGAAGGTCCTCTCCGCGACCATCCACCGCGGCGGGAACGACACGAAGTCGACGTTGGCCTGGCCCGGTGCTCCCGACGGCGAGGTCAGCACGGTGAACACCGACGGGTCGGGATGGTCCACGTTGGCGTTGGTGATGGAACTGAACGCCGCGAGATCGTAGACGTGGCATCCGTGGTTGCCGTGCCAGGCGACCACGTCGAGGGGCGAGTGGTCGAGTTCGGTGGCCCAGAGGTGCCCGCCGAACTTCACGACGCGTTCGGTCGTCCGGGTGCCCTCCTCGTACGCGGCCACCGGGTGACGGAAGTCGCGGGCGTGGGCCAGGCCGTTCGCGCCGATCGGGCCCAGGTCGGGCAGCACGAACGGCGCGCCGTAGTTCTCACAGATGTAGCCGCGGATCGGGCCGTCGAGGAGGTCGACGGCGAAGGTGATGCCGCGTGAGATGAGGGCGATCTCGCCCGGACCCGCCTCGAGGACACCGAGCTCGGTGCGGACACGGATCCGACCGGTCTCGGGGACGATCAGGAGTTCGCCGTCGTTGTCGGCGAAGTACCGGTCCCCCATCGACCTCGAGGCGGTGTAGAGGTGCACGCCGATCCCACTGCGCGCCAGTACGTCTCCGTTGGCGCCCATCGTGTAGAGACCGTCGACGAAGTCACCGGGTGCCGACTCGAGCGGCAACGGATCCCAGCGCAGCCGGTTGGGGTTCGCAGGGCCGCTCAGCGGTGCGGTCGCCAGGGTTCCGTCGTCGATGCGGTGGTAGGCGCCGTGGGCTGCGGTCGGCAGGATGCGATACATCCACGTGCGCCGGTTGAGGTCGCGGGGCTCGGTGAACGCGGTACCCGAGATCTGTTCGGCGTACAGCCCGAACGGTGCACGCTGCGGTGAGTTCTGGCCCCAGACGAGCGCCCCCGGTACGGCCTCGGAATGGTGCTCGTTACCGAAGCCCCGGAGGTAGTCGAGAGACGTGTTCGTCGGGGCGGTCGGCTCGTCGGTCGGACGATCGGCGATCTGTGTCATCGGGTGCCTCTCTGCGATGAAGTGGTGTCGGGGGTACGGGGCGTCAGCGACGCAGCGCGCCCGACGCGTCGAATTCGGCCTCGCGCCCGTCCATCTGGGCGTGGTACCAGCTCTCGCGGTGTCGGCGCATCCACTTCTCGTGGACCCGGCCGACGACGGGAATCCGCCGCGCCGTCTCGACCACCGCAACGAGCGGCACACGACCCACCACCCACAGCAGCCACGGGAAGGCCGAGGGCATGTCGTAGCGACGGTAGGTCTGCGGCATCATGAACAGCCGCGCGTAGGCGGCGTAGACGCCGCCGTTGTAGGTCTCGCGGAGTCGGCGGAACCCGGTGTGTCCGTCGCGGGGCGCGAATGCCCTGGGGAACGACGTGATCAGTTCGGCGCCATGATCTCCGGCGTCGTGGCTCCGGGCCACCGACACCAGCGCGAGCAGTCGCAACGAGTCGGCGATGGTCTGCGGGTACCAGCGGCTGCGCACCCCGACCACGTGTCCGAGGTACCGCTGGAACGCGATGAGCTGGTAGATCTCCGAGCGCGTGGTCTGGATACCGGTGGTCCACAACGCCAGTGCCGGAGCAACACTCCCACCGAGCAGGGTCATCATCATGTACGACTGGCTGATCGGGATACCCCACCTCGAGGTGTCCCATTCGGGGTGCTCGGCGACGCGTCGGCGTACCGAGACGTGCATGACGCGCACCATCATCGCCGTTGCTCGACCGGTCGAGCCCGGTGTCAGCAGAGCCCCGGGTTCGGAGACGTCGATCCAGAATCGCGCCGTCTCGAGGAACCGACGCAGTGCGTTGTCCCCCGCGTACCCACCCGCCAGTGACAGTGGGGTCGCGACCGCGGCCTCGGTGTACATCTCCAGGGTGATGCCACCGGCGACGCTGAACAGCATGGTCCCCCAACGCCGCCAGACGCGCGCCCCCGCCTCGACCACCTCCGGGTCCACCCAGTCGGGCACCTTCTCGAACTCGTCGAACAGCGCCACCATCGACGGTGGCGGATCCTGGATCGAGGAGAGTCCCTCGGCGAGCGCCTGTTTGAGCATCGCTCGGCCGCGCACCGGACCGATCTCGCCGTAGAACACCTCGTCGACGAAGCGTTCGGCCACCGGGTCCGCGGCGAACATGTCGGCGCAGAAGGCGTCGATCTGATCCTGGGTGGGGAAGATGTCCTTGCCCGTCACGCGACGTACGACCCTGCGTGCGCGGAGCATCCCCGGGGTGTTCATGCCCTTGCGGTACGGGAAGGCGGTGGCCACGTCCGGGTGGACGAGGTCGTCGAAACCCGAACGCTCGGCGGCGGGCTCGCCCGGCGCCGGTACTGCGGCTCGGGTCCCGGTGCTCTTCTCGGTGTTCGTGCTCATGAGATCTCCGCTCTACGGTGGTTCCGGTGCTCGCCGGTGGCGAATCCGCGGGTCGGGAGCCAGTCCCCGATGGTCTCGGCGATGCGGTCGACACCGTCGGGTTGATCGACGAGATAGTGGTTCAGACCCTCGAGTTCGACGTGCGACACCTCGGTGTCGGCCGACGCGGCCGCCATGTCGCTCGAGTCGCTGACGAACGCCGCCTGGTCGGCGCGCAGGCAGACGACCTGGGTGGGTGTGGTGACCGTCTGCAGGTTGCGCAGGGCGTCGGCGTTCGTGCGGTCGAAGCTCCACGTGCTCAACCAGCTGCGGACGGTCGAGAACCGCGCCAAACCTCCCGCGGCCGAGTTCGCCGCCTGCGGATCGCCGTGCATGCTGCCGACCTGCCGATCACTCGGGTCGAGAGTTATGTCGACGAAGCGCGGGTCACCCACGGTGCGGTGTACGACGAATGCGCGATCCGACGCCCCCACCCGATCGAGTCGGTCGATCTCGGCCTGTGCCCAGTCGTCGATTCGCCGTATGCGATCGAGTTGCGCGGCGCGGTAGGAGTCGACCCAGTCCCGGTCGAGGGGCACCGCACGTCCGGGTCGGTAGAGATCGAGCTCGGGATCGGTGGCGACGGGATCGGCCTCGTCGGTGACAGCGCCGTCGATCCAGTGCCGGAGCACCCGTGCCCGGCCCGGATGGGCGCCCACGAGAATCAAACCGTCGGCCGGGCCGCACTCGGAGAGATCGACCGGATCTCCGGCCGGGGTCCGCGTCACCGCCTGGCCCCGGGCCAGCGCCTGCGACTGGTAGAACGACGCCAGCGACCCACCCCCGGAGAACCCCAGCAGGATCACCTTCTCGAACCCGAGCTCCTCGCGCATCCACCGGACACCCCTGCCCAGGTCGTCGGCCGCACGCTCCATGATCAGGGCGGGTTCGTTGGTCGCGTAGCGGGTGTTGACGGCCATCGTCGGCAGTCCCCGCTCGGCGAGCCCACGCAGCAAGAAATGCGTGAGGAAGTTCGACGCCGGGTGCGCCATGATCAGACCCACATCACGGGAGTACGTCTGCCCGGCAACGAAATTCGCCGGAAGCGTCGGGTAGTGACGGGTCAGGCCCGAATGGCTCTCCACCCGTCCGTCCGTCGCGGGGCGGAAGGGTATGCGTTGAAACCGATCGACGACGTCTGCGATCACCGGCGAACCTCCTCGTCGGGTCGGAGGTCGCGCTGTACGACCACTGCCAGGGGTACCACACCGTACGGTCTGGTATGTATTTTGTTCCCCGGTGCGCCGATCATGCGATCACGCGGTAGCGCAGCATCATGTCGTGGTCCTCGTGGTCGAGGATGTGGCAGTGCCACACGTATCCCTGCAGGGTGCTCGGGTGCACGTGCGGTCCGGACGCCATGTGCATCCCGCCCATGTCGTCATGGCCCGGGTGCCCGGTCTCCGCGGGAGGCGGTGCGGGCATCGCCGTCGTCGCCTCCGATGCGGGTGGACTCGGCGGGACAGGCGGCTGCGGCACAACGGTTCTCGACGACCGCGCCGATCCGGTGGTGTCGAGCGTGCCGGCGAGCGGGTCGGCGGGGAACGTGGCGTCGGGATCGAATCCGAGTTCCTCGGCGGTCGGGAACCGCACGACCACCTGGGTCACCGTTCCTCCGTCGGTGCGAACGGTGTCCTTCCACCCGGCCTCCCAGGCGGCGGGCCCATGGGACGGCCCGCCGTAGAACCGGTCGGGTGCCGGTGCCCACCGCACGCCGATCGCCGGCTGCGGGTGTGCCGCCTGGTATTCGACGGTGCGCAGCGGACGCCGACCGAGCACCCGGAAGTTGACGAGGTGGATGTGGATGGGGTGCGGATCCGGCGTGATGTTGATGATGTTCCAGATCTCCGTGGTCCCCTGCCGCGGCTTCTCCATGTCCGGGTCGGCGTAGCGAAGATTGTTGAGCGACATGATCGCCGGGGGCAGTCGCAGCGCGTAGGGCTGACTCACGGTGACGTTGCGGACACGCGCGGTCCGCGCCAGGGGTGGCAACACGGACGGCCGGCCGGGCCCACCACGGAGCCGCCGGGGAACCGAGCCACGGAAGCCCCGGCGAGCCGACGCCACGAACCGACCGAACACCGGCATGATCACCTCGCCCAGCATCGCGGCCTGGAACGGTGGCTGCTCCCGATTGCACAGGTCGACCGACTCCCCGGGCCGCAGACCGGAGAAGTCGACGAGCACGTCATAGCGCTCGCCGGGCGCCATCCGGAACGACCGGACGCGAGCGGGCGCGTCGAGCAGACCGCCGTCGCTGCCGAGGATCCAGAACGGCATGTCGTTCGAGAAGTGCAGTGTCCAGACGCTGTAGGAGCCGGCGTTGAGCATGCGGAACCGGTAGAGACCCCGGTCGACGGTGATCTTCGGCCACGCCGTGCCGTTGATCATCCCGACGTCACCGACGGCGCCACCCTCCCAGCGCCCCTGCGGGACAACCGGGGTGGAGCGGATGCTCATGTGCCCGTCGTCGGTGAAGATCTTCTCCTGCAGGATCAGCGGGAACTCGTACTCCCCCGACGGCAGACCCAGGCGATTCGAGGCGTCTCCCGTGTCGAAGTCGTCGCGGAGCAGGAAGTTGCCCGCGAGACCGGCGTACACGTTCGTGCGCGTGATCCCCATCGAATGGTCGTGGTACCAGAGGTGGCCGGCCTCTTGCCGATTCGGGTAGTGATGAACCGCCGTGCCCACCCGCGGCATCAGCAACCGCTCGGGATTGCCGTCGCTGTCGGGTGCGGTGACCGCGCCGTGCAGGTGCAGGCTGTTCGGAGGTCGATCGCGGTAGTCCTCGCTGACCCCGTGCACCGTCGTGTCGATGTCCTTCGCGAACGGGTGGCGCAGCAATTCGTTCCGATACCGGATGGTGGTCGACTCGCCGACCCGCCCCTCGATGGTGGCGCCGAGGTAGGCCATGTCGGAGTAGCCGAACGACGGCACCGACGGGAGGTCCCTGTGCATCCGGGCGCGTCCGGAGCGCGCCGTGACGGCGAGCTCCCCGACCCCCGATCGCACGCCGGGCCGGACCATCTCGTCGACGAACTTCGCCAGCGGCGGTGAGTGGAACACCGAGGGCAGCGGGAACGGGAACGCGGGCGGATAGTCCGGACCGGCCACGGCACGGGGGGCCAGACCGCCCACCGCGGCGAGGCCGCCGACGGCGGCGACGCCGCGAAACAGCCTCCGCCGATTGATCTCTTGTGACACCGGTCCCTCATCTCGTCGATCCGAACTCGGCCGACAGTACCATCCGGTATGGTTTGTTGGTGACGTTCATCGAATTCGACATCGCTCGCCGGCCACACCGACCTCCCGCCCGCCGGTGGCCACGGGTCGCGGTGATGCTGGCGGTGATCGTCGCGACGGTGGCGGTTCCCGCGCCGTCGGCCGCCCGCCCTGATGACTGCGCCCGGCCGGTGGTGCTGGTGCACGACCTCGCCGCGGGAACCGCGAGCATGAACCCGCTGCGCACCGCACTGGAAAGATCCGGAGCGTGCGTCACCTCGGTGGCCTACGGGTCGACGCCTGCGGCGCGCGCACTCTCGCGAGCCGGCGGGCCCGACCTGGGCGGACTCACCTCGCTGGAAGAGTCGGGCGCGGAGTTGGCGCGTCGTCTCACGTCGTCATCCGCTCCCGCGGGACCACTGACCGTCGTCGCACACGGTGCGGGCGCACTCGCAGTGCAATACGCGCTGCAGCACGGTGTCCCCGGGACGCGCGTCCGGGCACTCGTGACGATCGGCCCGCTGTGGAACGGGACGAACCCGGCAGGACTGGCCGACGTCGAACAGATCAGCCGCCGCCTGGGCACCTTCGACACGATCCTGCGACTCGAACGCCCCGTCGTCGACCCGATCTGCGCGAGCTGCCGGGAGATCGTGACCGGCTCGGATTTCCTTGTCGCCCTGCGAAGGACGGCGTTCCCGACCCCTGGTGTGCGCTACATCGACATCGTCTCGCGCACCGACGGACTGGTCACCGACCCCGAGGCGTCGACGGCGCCGGGTGCGTCGGTGACGGTGCTGCAGAGGATCGACCCGCGGGCGGCCTCCGATCATTTCCGTCTCCCGGCCGATAAGCTGGTGCGGTCGCTGGTCGTCGACGCCGCGCGCGGGTGATCGGCCGGCGCTTAACGACCCGAGACCGAACAGAGTGACCACGATGCCGTCGACCCGTCGGAAGACCGCCCGCCTGACCGCGGACGACTGGATCGCTGCCGCCTTCGACCTGTTGACGAGCGACGGTGTCGCCGCGGTCAAGGTGGTGACCCTCTGTCAGCGGCTCAAGGTGACCAAGGGCAGCTTCTACTGGCACTTCACCGACATCAACGCTCTGTTCGAGGCGATGGCCGGGGCGTGGACGGACGAATCCGACTCCTACCTACGGGGTCTCACCGAGCTGGGGACGGCGCCGCCGGCCGAACGCATCGAACAGATGACCAAACGACTGGTCGATCACCGAACCTGGGCGCGCGAGTCGGCCGTCCGCGAATGGGCTCGGTCGAACCCCACGGTGGCGACCGCGGTTGCGGCACTGGACAACCGGATCTTCGAGGTCGTGCAGGACACCCTCGTCGAACTCGGTCTCGGTGCCGCCGACGCACGCATCCGCGCCGGCCTGCTGGTCTACGCAGGCATCGGGTTCGTCGAGAGCCGGGGCAGCCTGCCCACCCCGACCCCCGACCAGATCCACAAGATGATCGAGATCATCTTCGACTGAGCCGCCGCGTCTCGCGTCGACTAGGCCAGTCGGGTGATCTCCACGACCACGTCGAGGTCGGTGGCGCCGCCGCCGGTGTAGATGCCCTTCAGCGGAGGGACGTCGGAGTAGTCGCGTCCGATGCCCACCGAGACGTGCTGTTCGTTGATCGGGACGTCGTTGGTCGGGTCGTAGCCCCACCAGGCGCCGGTCCAGGCCTCGATCCACGCATGGCTCTGACCCTCGACCACCTGGTCGATGGCGGCGTCACGGCTCGGGTGCAGATAGCCCGAGACGTACCGGGCCGGGATCCCGAGACTGCGCAGCATCAACAACGTCAGGTGGGCGTAGTCCTGGCACACGCCCTTGCGCTCGCTCCACGCGTCGACCGCACTGGTGTGTACGCCGGTGGTGCCGGGGACGTACTGCATCTCCGAGTGCACCCAGCTGCAGATCGCCACGACCGCCGAGCTCGGGTCGAGGCCCTTCGACAGCTTGCGTGCCGTCGCCGCCAGCGGACGGTTGCGGGGCACGTAGTCGGTCTTGCCGAGCACCTCGTCGAAGCGGTCGATCACGTACTCGGTCTTGAGGTCGTCCCAGTCGGTCTGCTCGGCCTCGGTCGGCCGGTTGCCCGCCTCGGTCTCCACCACCGACGACCCCGACACCTCGAGCTCCTCGTGGGGCGCATGGAGGTCGAAGGCGGTGACCGCGGTACCCCAGTAGTCGGTGTAGCGGTACGAACGCGTGGCGGGCACCGTCTCGACGCGGTTGACGATCACGTTCTGGCGGTTGTCGCTGCGCGGCGTCAGACGCGCCTCGTTGTACGACGAGGTCACCGGTGCGTTGTAGGCGAATCCGGTGGAATGCACGACCCGCAGGCGCCAGCTCACAGTTCACTCTCCTCGATGAAGTGGTCCTCGGCGGAGCTCGCCCGGACGTCCGCCCATGCCACGTACGGAGTGACGTGGAAATACTGCAGTGTCACAGCCTCGTTCAGGTCCCGACAGGTCTCCTGCAGGGCCAGCAACCGGTCCTGGAGGTCGTCGAGCAGCAACCCGGGCTGCATGAACTCCAGCGAGCTGCGTGCGCGACCCAGGAGACGCTGCGCCTCGGCGCGTGCGCCGACTCGGCTGTTGGGGCGGTTGTCGAGCTCCATCAACGATTCCTCGGCGAGGGTGATCGCATGGAACACCGACCGCGGGAACAACCGGTCCAGCAGCATGAACTCGACCACGCGGCTGGCGTCGAGCGCACCGCGGTAGGTGCGCAGATAGGTGTCGTGGGCACCCGCCGAACGCAGCACGGTGACCCAGGCGGGCGATCCCGACCGGTCCCCGGCGCGCGACAACAACATCCGGATCGTCATGTCCACGCGCTCGATGGATCGGCCCAGCAACAGGAACCGGTAGCCGTCGTCGCGACTGAGCGTGGCGTCGGCCAGACCCGCGAACATCGCCGCCCGGTTCTTCACGTAGGAGAGGAACTCGTAGGGCCCCAGTTTGCGGGCGGCCCGCTCGGCCTCGGTGAGTCCGTTGTAGGTGGTGTTGAGGCATTCCCACATCTCGCTGGACGTGACCTCCCGTGCGCCACGGGCGTTCTCACGCCCGGCACCGATGCAGTCGACGATCGACCCGTGGCCCTTCTTGTCGTAGGCCACGCGTTCGGTCAGCGACCAGACGTCGAGCTTGTCGACGTCGGCGGGCGGCTCCATGCCCAGCACCTGCAGCACCAGCCGGCACGTACGATCCGGGTCGACGGTGGCGTCCTCGAGCAGCTGATGCACCGCGACGTCGAGGATCCGGGCGGTGTCGTCGGCCCGCTCGACGTACCTGCCGATCCAGTACAGCGACTCCGCGTTACGCGCCAACATCATTCGGTGCCCCCCTGAGACTGGAACTGCATGTCGGATCGACCCTGCTGCTGTTGTTGCTGCTGCTCTTTCTGCTGGTGGGCCGTGGCCTCCGGACCCTGCTCGGTCTGCTGGGACGGCGGCAGGTCCTTGCCGCTCACCAACTCTTCACCGCCGAGCTCGCGTTCGGATTCCGACGTGCGGGAGGCCAGCACCCAGGTGTCCTTGGAACCACCGCCCTGGCTGGAGTTGACCACCAGAGACCCCTCCGGCAGCGCGACGCGGGTGAGACCACCGGGCAACACCCACACCGACTCACCGTCGTTGACGGCGAACGGACGCAGGTCGACGTGGCGCGGTTGGAGCTTGTCACCGATCTTCGTCGGCACCGTGGACAGCTGGACCACCGGCTGCGCGATCCACCCGCGGGGGTCGTTGCGCACCTTGCGGGCCAGGGTGTCGAGCTCCTCGGAGGTGGCGTCGGGCCCGAACACGATCCCGTAACCGCCGGATCCCTCAACGGGTTTGACGACCAGCTCGTCGATCCGGTCGAGGACCTCCTCGCGCTCGTCGTCGAGCCAGCAGCGCAGCGTGTCTACGTTGCCCAGACTCGGCTTCTCGCCGAGGTAGTACTGGATGATCTCCGGCACGTAGGTGTAGACGAGCTTGTCGTCGCCGACGCCGTTGCCCACGGCGCTGGAGATGACGACGTTGCCCGCGCGGGCGGCGTTGAGCAGACCGGCCACGCCCAGCATCGAGTCGGGACGGAACTGCATCGGGTCGAGGAAGTCGTCGTCGATGCGTCGGTAGATCACGTCGACGCGCTGCTCACCCTCGGTGGTGCGCATGTAGACGACGTTGTCACGACAGAACAGGTCGCGGCCCTCGACGAGCTCGACACCCATCTGGCGCGCGAGCAGCGAGTGCTCGAAGTACGCCGAGTTGGCGACACCGGGCGTAAGCACAACGACATTCGGGTCGGCCTCGTTGAACGCGGCGGAGGCACGCAGCGCCTTGAGGAGCTGGCTGGAGTAGTCGGCGACCGCGCGGACCCGGTGGCTGGAGAACAGGTCGGGGAACACGCGCGCCATCGTGCGGCGGTTCTCCATCACGTACGAGACGCCCGACGGCGACCGCAGGTTGTCCTCCAGGACGCGGAAATCGCCGTGCTCGTCGCGGATCAGGTCGATGCCCGCGACGTGGATTCGAACCCCGTTGGGCGGCTTGATCCCGACCGCCTGCCGGTGGAAGTGCTCACAGGAGGTGACCAGGCGCTTGGGTACGACCCCGTCGCGGAGGATCTCCTGCTCGCCGTAGATGTCGTCGAGGAACATCTCCAGCGCCTTCACACGCTGGGTGATCCCGCGCTCGAGCTTGGCCCACTCGCTCGCCGAGATGACCCGGGGCACAACGTCCAACGGGAAGGGACGCTCCTGCCCGGAGAGCGAGAAGGTGATGCCCTGGTCGATGAACGCACGGCCCAGTGCGTCCACGCGGGTGTTGAGGTCGGCCCGGTCCGACGGCGCCAACGCCTTGTGGATCCCGCGGTAGGGCGCACGGACCTCGCTGTTGCCGTCGAACATCTCGTCGAAGGCCTCGGCGTAGGGGCCCTTGGTGTAACCGGAGAAGATGCCGGTGGCGCCGTTCGCGGCCTTCGTCGAGCCCGTCGACTTGGCCGCGGTGGACTTGGCCGGGGCGTCGGACGACTTGGCTGCCGACCGCGTGCTCTTCGCCCCCACGGTCCGGCGGGCGGCGGGTGCGGCGCTCGGCTTGCGGTCGGGCGCGGCGACCTTCCCCGCCTTCGCGGCCGGCGTCGCCTTCTTGGCGCCGCCAGACGACGACTTGGCAGGACGCGATCGACTGTCCGAGGACCGGGTGTCGGTGTTCTCGGAGGAGGTTCCGGGGCTCATAACCAACCATGTTGCCCCACATGGGCCGACTCGGCATGGGGTTGCCGGTGATCGCGTCGATCAGACGCAGGTGAGGGTGGTGATCGTCAGGGCCGGCGGCGGGCGCGGCGAGCAGCACGAACGCCGAGCAGTGGTCGCGCCGCACCGCGGAGGACGGCTTTGGCGCGGGTCCTCACCCGTGGCCGGTCGATGGGCAACGGCATCGTCGCGAGCACGTCGGCGAGCGCGGACACCGCGACGTCGAGGGTCTCCTCGATGCCCGGTTCACCGGTTCCCGCGGCCGTCACCCGTGCCACCCGAAGGTCCTCGATGTCGCCGACGACGTCCCATCCGGACGCCTCGATGTCGGCGATCATCGAATCCGACTGCGCCGCGGCCCACTCCGACTGCTCCGGCGACAACGACCGTCCCGCCCGTCCCGGCGTGCCGAACAACACCGAGCCGATCAGGATCCGTTTGACCGCCGTCTCGTAACGCGCCCACTCGACGCGGTCGGGCTGCAGGTGCTCGTTGAGTCGTCGCAGCAGTTCGACCTGGGCCGGTGACAGCGCGGCGTTGCTCGGCGGGACCGGACGGTCGAGGGCGTCGCCGTCCGCGTCGAGCAGACCGACGAAGCGATCCCACAGCGACGTCGGGTCCGATCCCCCGCCGGCCCGCGGCACCGTGACGAGATGGACGTTGCCCGGGGGCAGATGGGCGCCCCACGTCCGCAGTATCCGACCGTGATCCTGGAACTCCCAGAACGGTTCCTGTTCGGCGAGGGGCCGGGTGCGCAGCGAGTCGACGAAACCGTCGAGTGTGGAGCGGTGTTGGTTCTTGATGTTCTCCTGCCACACCGACGGGATCTGGCGGGCCAGGTCACGCACCGTCACCACCACGTGCACGTCGGCGAAGTCGAGATCGGCGATGACCGAGGCGGCCTGGACGTCGGTCGCGGTCGAGAACAGTTCGTGGGAGACGACCGAGGTGCCCGGCCACGCACGCATCTGTTCGACGAGGGCACGCCACACGCCGGCGTGCGCGGGATCGACCCAGTCGAGGTAGCGGTCGGGTTGCAGGTGCACCGCGGCGTGGAAGTGGTCCTGCATCGTCGTGCCCGGATAGAGCAGTCCACTGGTCCGCATCGCGATGTCGCGGTTACGCCAGAGGCGGTCCTGCAGATAGGTCGTCCCGGTCTTCGGCAACCCGACGTGGACGAAGATCCGGGGCCTGTCCGGTGCCATCAGTGGCAATCGAGCGGTGGGGCGACCGAGGTGACTACGTTCATAGACGTCCGACTGTATCGGAGCGTGTCCAGATCTGCGTTCGCACTGATCGCAACCCCGGACCGCCTGGACGGGCCCGCGACGATTTGGGTGGGTTCGGGCCGTGGGGTAATATCCATCGCTGGTGCTCGTGACGGTTTTTCGGTGACAACCCGATCATCTCGCGAGCAGGTGCGAACTCGACCATCGAGGGACCGCCGACAACACTTTTCCCACAGATCAATGCGGGGCCCTCGGGGTCGTGCACAACCGAGCAAAGAGGTACCCAGGCGTGGCAAACATCAAGTCGCAGATGAAGCGGAACAAGACCAACGAGATCGCGCGTCAGCGCAACCAGTCGGTCAAGTCGTCGCTCCGCACGGCCATCCGCAACTTCCGCGCGGCCGTCGCCGCCGGCGAGAAGGACAAGGCGTCGGAGCTGCTCGTCAGCACCGCCCGCAAGCTCGACAAGGCCGCCAGCAAGGGCGTCATCCACTCGAACCAGGCCGCCAACAAGAAGTCCGCGATGGCGGTCGCGGTCAACAAGCTCTGAGCTGATCGCTCGGCCTGAGGGCCGCGTGCAGATCTCACCCCGGTGACGTGTGATGTCACCGGGGTGATCTGTCTGTGCCCTCGGGGCAGCTCAGCGGTGGCGGGTGGGTTTGAGATCGGCGACCAGGCCCACCGCGCGCTGCAGGCTGTAGTCGGCGTCGGCCGCCTGGCCCTTGACGTCACCGTTGAGGGTCGAGACCACCATCAGTGCACTCGCGATCGACTCCGCGTTCCACGCGCGAGCCTGCGACTGCACCCGCTTGAGACGCCCCGGGGACATCCCCACCTCCGATGCCGCCGAGTACTGGTCCATCGTTCCCAGACCCTTGACCCGGGCGATGGCGTGGACGGCCTCGCCCAACGCGTCGGCGATGACCACGTGCGGGACACCGTGGTGCTCGGCCCACGAGAGGGTCTCGAGCGCTCCCGCCTTGTCCCCGGTGATCGCGCGGTCGGCGACGTCGAATCCCTTGGTCTCGGGGCGACCGGAGTAGTAGGTCGCGATGGCGGCCGCGTCGACCTTGCCGCCGGTGTCGGAGACCAGCTGGCCACAGGCGGCGGCGAGTTCCCGCAGATCGGCACCCACCGATTCGACGACCTGCGCGACGACCTCGGCCGACACGCGCACCTTGAGTCGGGCGAACTCGGCCTTGACGAAACGGACCCGCTCCTCCGGCCACTTCAGCCCGACACATTCGTGTACCTGGGCGCCCGCGCTCTTCAACGCCCCGACCATCGACTTGGTCCGTCCGCCACCGGTGTGCGCCACCAGCAGGGTGATGCCCTCGGGCAGCGACTGGGCGGCGGAGGTGATCAGCGCGGCCGGCTCCTTGCCCGCGTCGGCCGCGGACTCCACGATGACCATCCGCTCGTCGGCGAACAGCGACGGGCTCAGCATCTCGGCGAGCTCGTATTCGCTGACGTCACCCGCCCGGACCCGGGTGATCGGCACGTCGGTACCGGTCTCGGCGTTCACCTGCTTGCGGATCGCCGCGGTGGCGCGCTCGACCAGGAACTCGTCGTCGCCGAGCAGGAGGTGGAGTCGGTCGGTCACGTCGGCCATCGTGCCAGACCCCACCGACGACACCGGCCCGGCCGTGGCCCGTCCTGCGCCACAGCCACACCCCCACGGCCGGTGCGGCGACGACCAGCGCGACCCACAGCGCCCCGCCGACGCCGTCGGGCACCGACACCGATGCACCCGGGACACGGGCGAGAACGTCGGCGGTGCGCACCATCCACCACAGCTCGGGCTCGCAGAACCGGATCAGGAGCTCGCCGACCCGCGGTGACAGACCCACGATCGCGGCGGCGACCGTGCCGAGAACTGTGATGGGCGCGACCGCGAGGGCGACGGCGAGGTTGGCCGCCACCCCCACCACGTTGACCGTGCCCGCGATCATGGCGATCAGGGGTGCGGTGACGATCTGCGCGGCCAGTGCGATGGCCAGCAGGTCGGCCACGCCGCGTGGGATCCCGGCGGCGCACAACCGATCCCGGAGGGTCGGCGCCAGCAGGATCAGGGCCGCGGTGGCACAGACCGACAGGGCGAAACCGGGATCGACGGCGAGCGCGGGCCAGACACCGAGCGCCATGATCACCGCGGCACACAGTGCCGGGATCGCCGCGGAGCGCCGCCCGGCGACCAGGGCGAGAAGTCCGACCGCACCCATCACCGCCGCCCGCACCACGCTCGGCGACGGACGCACCAGCACCACGAAGCACGCCAACACGATCGCGGCGAGGACGGCCGAGGTCCGACGTCCGACGCCGACCGCCTGCAGCACGAGGAGCACCGCACCACAGACGATCGCGAAGTTCGCACCCGACACCGCGGTGAGGTGGGTCAGGCCGCAGCGCGTGAAGTCGTCGGCGACGTCGGCACCGAGTCCGGACACGTCGCCGAGCACCAGGCCCGGCAGCAGGCCCGACTCGGCTGCGGGCAGGGCGCGTCGGGACCTCTCGGCGAACCGGAGTCGAACGGTCGACGCCCAGCGCTGATACCCCGGTGGTCGCGACACCGCGCGCGGCGGTCCGGTCGCCCGCAGCGACGCGACGGTCAGGTCGGCGCGATACGGCCGGTCGACGGTGACCACCGCGGTGACACGTTGTCCGGGAACCAGATCCGACCATCCGTCGAGCGGTGCGGTCAGTGTGGCCGCCGCGCGGTCCGACGGCGGCGACAGGACCGACGCGGCGACCGGCACCCGGATCCGGGGCGGTCCCGGTCCGCGCAGCACGCGCGGGTCGTCACCGATGAGCAGCTCCGCCGTCGTCTTGTGTCCGACGAGGTCGGCCGCGGCCATCGGGTGCTGCTGCAGGTCGATGACGCGGGCGGTGACAGCCGCACCGAAGCCCGCCGACACCCCTGCGGTCGCGATGACCAGCAGCATCACCGGTCGTAGGGCATGCGCACGCTCGCCACGGCGCACCACGAGGACCGTCGTCGTGAGGACCACGGCGCACAGGGCCGTCGCGACGCCGCCTGCCCACACCCCGCCGACCGCGCCGGTGATCGTGACCGCCCAGCACCCGGCCGCGGGCGCGAGCAGGCGGAGATCCGCTCCGACCGCGTCAGACCGTGACGCGATCACGCAGCTTCGCCAGGCGTCCAGGGCCGATTCCGTCGACCTCGGCGAGCTGATCGACCGACGTGAATCCGCCGTTGCGCGAACGCCAGTCGATGATCGCCTTCGCGGTCACCGGCCCCACACCGGGCAGGGTGTCGAGCGCCGCCTCGTCTGCGGTGTTGAGGTTCACCGGTGCGCTGTCCCCGGCGGACGCCGGGCCGGGGGCACCGCTCGTCGCGGGTGGCGCACCCGGGGACGCCGCGGCTCCGGCAGCGCCTGGCCCGGACGACGACGCGGAGACGATCGCGCTGCGCATGCCCGCTCCCCCGGCCGGGTCGGCGAACCCGACCAGGATCTGATCGCCGTCGCGGACCGGTTGCGCCATGTTCAGGCTCAGCAGGTCGGCGCCCGGTCGGCCGCCGCCCGCGCGGGCGATCGCGTCGGCGACCCGGGCCGTGCCGGTCAGTCGCACCAGGCCCGGCGTCCGGACCAACCCGACGACACTGACGACCAGCTCGTCGGCCGGCGCGGGCCGGGCGGGCGACGACGCAGAGGCCGACGACGAGCTCGGCTCCGCGGACGAGCCGTTGTCGGCCGGACGCCCGGACTGCCCGGGTGTGGTTGTCGAGGGGGCTGCGGCGCCGGCCGAGGCCGGGAACGCCACCCGCGCGGCCGCGGGGGAATCGTCGGAAGGTCCACTGAACACGGTGTAGGCGGTCACGACGCAGGCCAGCACGCCGACCGCGATCAGCGCTATCGCGGCGGGCGGTGCGACGACCGGCATCCGCCGTGTGGGCGGTCGGCGCACGGAGACCGACCGATCCGACTGCGCCGCAGCGACATCGCCGTCCGATGATTCGTCGAGCCATCGCGGCGGGGGCGTCGTACCCCACAGTGGCTCGTCATGGACGGTTCGGGGCACGGCCCCGACCGCCCGCTCGGGTGACACGGCGAGGTCGTCATCGCCCGGGACACCGACACCCACCTCCGGGACCCAGGGCGCCGGCTCCGACCGCAGGCGCGACAGGGCATCGGGTCGACGGTCACGCCCAGAGCTGCTTGCCATGTCGTCACGGTAGGCAGCACCCCGGACGCGACCTCACGATCAGGGGTCGGTTCGCCCTCGAGCTGTGCAGAGGGCCGCACCTGTGGAGAAGGTGTTCAGTCGGCGTCGGGTGCGAAGCCCTCGATCGGTCCGACCTCCGAGCACACCGCGATCCCGACCGCCCCCGAACCGACGTGACAACTCAGGACCGGGCCCATGTCCGAGGTGATCAACGAGGTGATCGAGCGCAACCGTCCGCGCAGTCGTGTGGTGATGTCGGCAGCCGCCTCGGGCGCCTCACAGTGCAGGACACCGACGGTCACCGGCCTGCCCTCGGTGGCCTCGACGGCGGCGTCGACCATCTTGCCGACGGCCTTGGAGAAGGTGCGCTGTTTCTCGGTGAGGACCAGCATGCCGTCGACCATCCGCAGGACCGGCTTGATGGACAACGCCGATCCGAACAGCCTGGTCGCCGCGCCGATCCGACCGCTGTTGCGCAGGTTGTCGAGCTGGGCGACACACAGCAGCGACTCGGTGGTCGAGCCCGCGCGGATGGCGGCCTCGTACACCCGGTCGCGGTCGGCGCCGCTCTGCGCGGCCTGCGCGGCGGCGATCGCGCCGAACCCGACGGCGATGCCCACCGACCGCGAGTCGACCACCCGGATCCGTCCTGGATGGCGGTCGGCAGCGAGTCGGGCCGAACTCCAGGTGCTGCTGAGTCGGCGACTCATGAGCACGGCCACGACACCGTCGCCGTCGCTGTCCTCGACCGCGCGACCGAACGCGGCCTCGAGGTCTGCGGGGACGGCCCCGGAGGTGGTGGTGCCGGGATCGTCGAACAGTTCGGGACCGATCTCGTCGACGTCCTCGGCGAGGTCCTGCTCACCGTTCAGAACGTGCAACGGGACCTGCCGGATGTCGTACATGTCTCTGATCGACGCGGGCAACCGCGCCGACGAATCGGTCACAACGACGACGGCCACGCCGATCAGCGTAGGGGGTCGTCGCCGCGAACGGCACCGGCGGTCGGGACGTCGTCGCCGATCCCGAGCGCCGAGCGCAGACCGGTGATCGTCACCTCGGCGACCTCGCGGTGACACCCGAAGCCCCAGTGGATGCCGTCGGGGTTGTGATCAGCGGCGATCAACCGTTCCGCGGGCGCGCTGCTGTCGAAGTCGGCGAAGTGGGCCGCGGTCGGCGGGTAGAAATCGACGGTCGGGACGTCGTGCTCGGCGGCCCAGCGTCGGGCGGCCGCGGTCGCCGGGGCCCGACCGGTGTGCACGTGCCCGTAGTACGGACTGCGGTGCGTCGGCGACAGGCAGAGGATGACCGGCAGATCGGGTCGGACCATGGCCAGCGCGGCGCGGATCTTCTCGAGGTAGTCCACCGTCACCGCGGGCGGCAACGCGACCGGCCACCCGAGCGGCGACAACCGCGGCTGCAGCCATTGGTAGGCGGTGCGCACGGCCTGGCGTAGCGGCGCCGGGCGCAGATAACGGATCTGTTCGCGCAGCGCGGTCGGCAGCGGTGACGGCAGCGTGTCCATCCCGCCGATCGCCAGCACCACCACCCGGGCGTGCGGGACCGCCGCCCAGATCCGCGGGTCCTGGGTCAGCGCCCACCAGACGTCGCGCGTCGTCCATCCGATGCGGCCGAAGAGTTCGGCCCGCCCTCCCACCGCCGACGCGGCGATGTTGGGCCAGATGCGGTCGTCGTCGGCGGGCAGTCCGCCCTCGGGACCGTAGTAGGCGAGCGAGTCCGACAGCACCAGGACGGAACCGGGCCGTGTGTCGGTCACTGCACCCCTGCGTCGGCGACCTCGGCCGAGGCGTTCCACACGTCGAGGCGCCATGTCGGGGTGTCGCCGTGGCCGCTCAGCTGGACCCAGCTGGTGTTGGCCAGGCCCCCGAAGACGGGCCAGTTGCGCACCGGCAGATCCAACAGTCCCGCGGTGAGCGCGGCGATGGCACCACCGTGGGCGACGAGGACGACCGGGGTGTCCGCGTCGGGTCCCCTGCCCCAGTCCGGCAACCCTTCGACGAGCTCGGCGACCAGCGGCACGCTGCGAGCGGCGACGTCGACGCGACTCTCGCCGTTCGGCGGACGCCAGTGCGCGTCGTCGCGCCACTGTCCCCGCGCACCCGGCATGGCCTCGTCGACCTCGAGGTGGGTCATGCCCTGCCAGTCGCCGAGATGTGTCTCCCGCAGTCGGGTGTCGGTCGTGACGGTCAGGCCGCAGCGGTCGGCGAGGGCGACCGCGGTGTCGCGGGCACGGGTCAGGTCCGAGGAGATGATCAACCGCGGCGCACGCCGGGCGAGGACCGCGCCCGCGGTCGCGGCCTGCTGCACCCCCAGCGCCGACAACTCGGTGTCGAGTTGCCCCTGCATGCGGCTCGCCGCGTTGTACTCGGTCTGTCCGTGCCGGAGGAGGATGAGACGCCGGACGACCGGGGTCATCCGTTCGACACTGCTGTCATGGGTGTCGGGACCACCCATCAGGTGAGCTCGACATCGACGACCGGGCAGTCCTTCCAGAGTCGTTCCAGCGCATAGAAGTCCCGCTCCTCGGAGTGCTGGATGTGCACGACGATGTCGGAGTAGTCCAGCAGCGTCCACCGTCCCTCACGGGTTCCCTCGCGCCGCAACGGCTTGCGCCCCACCTCGCGGAGCTTCTCCTCGATGGCGTCGACGATGGCTCCGACCTGACGTTCGTTGCCCGCCGAGGCGATGACGAACAGATCGGTGATGACCAGTTGTTCGGAGACGTCGATGACGACGACGTCGTCGGCCAGCTTGTCGGAGGCCGCCTGCGCGGCCACCTTGGCCATGGCCAGTGCCTCGGATGTGGCTGTCACTGTGGTCCTTTCGATGAGAGATGATCGTCGGCCCCGGGGAGAGGCTCCGGCTGCGCGGACGGACCCGAGACCCCGGGTGATTCCGGTTGGGGTGTCCGATAGAGCCTGCGTTTGTTGATGTACTGCACCACGCCGTCCGGCACGAGATACCAGACCGGTCGGCCCTCTCCTGCGCGCGTGCGGCAGTCGGTCGACGAGATCGCCAGTGCCGGAACCTCGATGAGGTGCAGGGCGTCGGGCGGCAGGGTCGCCAGGTGCGCGCCCAGATGGCCGGCGTCCAGGTCGTATCCGGGTCGGCTGACGCCGACGAAGCGGGCGAGACCGAACAACTCCTCCCAGTTCTGCCAGGTCAGGATCGAGCTCAGCGCGTCGGCGCCGGTGATGAAGTACTGATCGGCGTCGGGGTGCAGACGGTGCAGGTCCCGCAGGGTGTCGACGGTGTAGGTGTCACCCCGGCGTTCGATGTCGACACGACTCACCGAGAACCGGGGGTTGGCCGCGGTCGCGATGACCGTCATCAGGTAGCGGTCCTCGGCCGGGCTCACCGCGGGGGTGCGGGCACCGTCGTCGACGAGCTTCTGCCAGGGACGCCCGGTGGGCACGAAGACGACCTCGTCGAGATCGAACCGGTCGGCGACCTCGTTGGCCGCGACCAGGTGGCCGTTGTGGATGGGGTCGAAGGTGCCGCCCATCACGCCTATCCGCCTGCGCCGGGCGGGACGGCCGCTCACGTCGGGCGATCCGGTGTCGGGCATGTCTGAGGAGTCTACGGGGCCACCTGCGCGTTTCGACATCTGCTGCGGACGGGGCACTAGACCGGCAGCAGTTCGGCGACGACCCGCGCCAACTGCGCCGCGTTGCGACACTCGTGCATCTCGATGATCGTCGCGTAGTCCGACGCCACCGAATCCCCCGAGTTCCAGATGCTCTCCGCCTCCGGGTTGAGCCAGTAGGCGTGGCGGGCGCGGGTGACCAGTTCGCGCAGCGCACCGAAGCTGGGGTCGTGATAGTTGTTGCGGCCGTCGCCGAGCACCAGCAACGCACCTCGGTGGGTCAGCGAGTCGATGTGGTCCTCGACGAACCCCGACAGGGCGTGACCGTAGTCGGAGTGACCGTCGCGGGTGATCAGACGTGCGGAGCTGAGGATCTGCGCCACCGACGACCCGATGTCGATGTCGTCGGGCCGTCGACTGAAGTACTCGGTCACCTCGTCGACGGTGTCGACGAAGGCGAACACCCGCACGGCCGAGAAATGTTGGCGCAGCGCGTAGACCAGCTGCAGGGTGAACTGCGAGAAACCCGACACCGATCCGGAGACGTCGCACAGGATCACCAGCTCCGGTCGTCCCGGTCGGGGACGGGCGTAGGTGAGCTCGATCGGGACGCCGCCGGTCGACATCGACGCCCGCAGGGTCTTGCGGATGTCGACGACGCCGCGACGGGCGCGACGCCGACGGACCTCGAGCTTGGCCGCGAGCAGACGCGCGAGCGGGTCGACCGTGCGTCGCATCTCGATCATCTCGGCGCGTCCGGCGGAGAGGAAGTTGATGTTCTCGGGAAGGGTCGGGACCGCGTACTCCCCCACGCGGTCACGACCGGCGCGATCGACCATGCGCCTGCGGGTCTCCTCGGAGATCATCGACCCGAATCTCGTGACGCGATCGGCGGCCGAGCGGCGATAACGCGGCTCGGCACCGTCCTGGTCGGCCGAACCCGCCGCCGCCATCGCCGCGGCGATCTTCGCGATCAGCGTCTGCGGCCGGATGGTCGACATCGCCTGATAGGTCGAGAACGCGTCGCCACGGGTGGATCGGTATCCGCCGATCTGGTCCACGATCAGCGAGATGAGTTCGGCGAGCCGACCGTCGTTCTCCGCGTCCGGATCGGCCAGCATCTCGGCGACCATCTCGCGCACGGCGTCGATGTCGACGGCACCGTCGGCGTCGGTGGGCAGTTCCTGAGTGGTGGTCCGCATGCCGGATCCGACCGGGAACCACAGGTCGAACACGGCGTCGAAGACCGCCCGGTGCCCGTGGTCGGTGACCAGCGTGCAGGCCAGTCCCTCGCGAAAGCTGTTGCGGTCGAGCAGGTTCAGCACCTCGGTAGCCGAAGCGGCGTCGATCAACGACGCCGGGCCGACCACGATGCCCCGGGCCCGCAGGTCGTCGACGAAACCCGTGAGGTGGTCCACGAGGTGGTCGGGTGCGACCGTCGACGAGCGCAGCGGCGAGGTCATCGGTCCAGCTTCAGCTCCCTGGCCGCCGTCGCCAGATCGGGTCGGTGCTTGAGGACGACGCCGAGGGTCCGCTTGATCAGTGCGTCGTCGAGACCGCGTCCCGGCTTCTCCCCGATGCCCAACGCCAGCAGGGTGTTGCCCCAGTCGATGGTCTCGGCCACCGACGGCTTCTTGCGCAGATCGAGGCTTCGCAGCACGCCGATGATGCGCACCATCTCGCGGGCGAGCGAATCCGAGAGACCGGGCACCCGCGACGAGAGGATGTCGTGTTCGCGGGCCGCGTCGGGGAAATCGATGTAGAGGTACAGGCAGCGACGTTTGAGCGCCTCGGAGAGCTCGCGGGTCGCATTCGAGGTCAGGAGCACGATCGGGCGTCGCACCGCGGTGACGGTGCCCATCTCGGGGATGGTGACGGCGAAGTCGCTGAGCACCTCGAGGAGCAGTCCCTCGACATCGACGTCGGCCTTGTCGACCTCGTCGATGAGCAGCACGGTCGGCTCGGTGCGCGAGATGGCCCGCAGCAGCGGACGCGGCAGCAGGAACTCCTCGGAGAAGATGTCGGCCTTGGTCTCGTCCCAGCCGCGCTGCCCGGTCGACTGGATGTGCAGGATCTGCTTGGCGTGGTTCCACTCGTAGAGTGCGCGGGCCTCGTCGATGCCCTCGTAGCACTGCAGCCGCACGAGTTCGGCACCCGCGGTCTGCGAGATCGCCCGTGCCAGTTCGGTCTTGCCGACGCCGGCGGGTCCCTCGACGAGGAGGGGTTTGCCGAGTCGGTCGGCGAGGAACACCGCGGTGGCGGTGGCCACGTCGGCCAGATATCCGGTCTCGGCCAGGCGGTCCACCACGTTCGTGGTGTCGGTGAACACCGGTTCCACGCTCGGGCCGCCGAGGGCGATGCCGGGGTTGTCGGTGGGTGTCGGTGTCATGGGCGCGTCTGCCCCCGGCCCCACACGATCCACTTCGTGGAGGTGAGCTCGGGCAGGCCCATCGGGCCACGGGCGTGCAGCTTCTGGGTCGAGATGCCGATCTCGGCACCGAAACCGAACTGCTCGCCGTCGGTGAACGCGGTCGAGGCGTTGACCATCACCGCCGCGGCGTCGACCCGGTCGGTGAACTCCGTCGCGAGCGCGAGGTCGTCGGTGATCACGGCCTCGGTGTGCCCGGTGCCCCAGGTGTCGATGTGGTCGATCGCGGCGTCGACCCCGTCGACGATCTTGATGGCGATGTCGAGGCTGAGATATTCGTCCGCCCAATCAGATTCGGTGGCCGGCTCCATCCCCGGCTCGTCGCCGTGGATCACCACGCCATGGGCCTGCAGCGCCGAGACCAGTCGCGGCAGGGCGACGTCGGCGACCGCGGCGTCGATCAGGACGGTCTCGACGGTGTTGCAGACGCTCGGGCGGCGGGTCTTGGAGTTGACGACGACGTCGGTGGCGATGTCGAGGTCGGCCGAAGCGGAGACGTAGATGTGGCAGTTGCCGGTGCCGGTCTCGATGGTCGGCACGGTCGCGTCGCGGACCACCGACGCGATGAGTCCGGCTCCCCCACGGGGGATCACGACGTCGACGAGGCCGCGGGCCCGGATCAGCGCGGTCACGCTCGATCGGTCGGCGCTGGGCAGCAACGTGACGACGTCGGCGGGCAGGCCGTGGTCGACGAGGACGTCGCGGAGCACCGC
Source organism: Williamsia maris (assembly GCF_024171815.1). Lineage (GTDB taxonomy): Bacteria > Actinomycetota > Actinomycetes > Mycobacteriales > Mycobacteriaceae > Williamsia_A > Williamsia_A maris. The sequence goes on from NZ_JAMTCJ010000003.1 coordinate 369,281, forward strand.
GACGAGGGCGGCGTTGGAGTCCGCGGCCGACGATGACCCGCGCAGCAGTACCGCGTTCCCGGACTTGCAGGCGATGCCGAACGCGTCGACGGTCACGTTGGGGCGGGCCTCGTAGACCATGCCGACGACACCGAGGGGGACACGGACCTGGCGCAGGTGCAGCCCGTTAGGCAGCGTCTTGCCGGACACGATGTCGCCGATCGGGTCGGGCAGGGTCGCGACCTGCCGCAGTCCGTCGGCGATCTGGCCGACGCGGTCCGCGGTGAGACGGAGGCGGTCGAGCAGGCTCTCACCGGTTCCGGCGGCCCGGGCGCGGTCGATGTCGCGACCGTTGGCGGCGAGGATCGGCGCGGCCTGGGCGACCAGTGCGTCGGCGGCGGCGAGCAGGACGGTGTTCTTGGTGGCCGTGGTCTGCCGGGCCAGGATTCGCGATGCCCGCCGCGCGGCCCGCGCGGCGTCGGTGACCTGCACCTCGATCGACGGGCCGGGATCCGACGCATCGGCGTCCGCCCGATCCGCGACCGCTGTGTCTGCGGTGGTTGCGCTCATCGGACCAGACTAACGCCGCACCCCGGTGGACCCGCATCGCGCCGTCGCAGGGCAGCACGGGTGCGCCGGGCGCGTCAACACCGCCGCAGGGACCGTCGTAGGACCGGTACCGACGGCGCGTCGACGGACAGGCGGTACGTCGCCACGACCCGTACGAACTGCACCGCGTACTGGCAGGCGAACGCCGCCCGACGCGGCATCCACGCCGACGGCGGCGAATCGCTCTTGTACTGGTTCGACGGACCGTCCACGGCGACGAGGTTGGCGGGGTCGTTCGCGAACCGCAGGCGGGTGGCCGGCGCCCACTGCGACGCACCCATGTCCCATGCGTAGGCCAGCGGCACGATGTGGTCGATCTGGATCGCCGTCCCGCTCGTGCGGCCGCGCCGGAAGTCGATCCACTCCCCGCTGTAGGGGCTGCGCAGTTCCCCGGTCGCCACGGCCCGGGGACACGACGCGACCGCCACGTAGGTCTTGTCGTGCAGGTCGCGGTCGAGCACGTCGTTGCGGGTGTCGCACCCGTTGCCCGCGTCCTGGGCGTCGGACGAATCGGCCCACGCCGAGCCGAACGCGGCGCGGTCGTACCCGCCGGGACGCGCACGTTGCGGCAGGACCGGCACCTGCGCCAGCGCCGCCACCGCGCCGGTCACGTCGACGTCGATCGGTGCACGCGTCTGCGGGGTCCGCGCGATGACCGCCACGAGGACGCAGACCACCGCGAACGCGACGATCGCCACCCACGTCCGTGCCGGCAGCCGACGGCGAGCCCTCACCGACTCACGCCCGACGGGTCAGGACTTCTCCAGGTAGCTGATCCGGCCCGGGCCGAGGACGGCGTCGACCAGGTCGGCCATGGGCCGGTGGTCGAGAAGTGTGAGGTCGCCGGAGACGACCTCGGCGGCCAGCTCCCTGGCGTCGGCGATGACGTCGGCGTCGTCGAGCAGGGAGAGGAACCGCAGCGAGGAGTTGACGCCGGACTGCACCGCACCGAGGACGTCTCCTTCCCGTCGTTGGATCAGATCGATCCGTGCGAGTTCGAATCCGTCATTGGACGCCTCGACCGCCCGTAACCGTTCCATCGCCGACGAGGTCGGTGACACCGCGGTGCGCAGGAAGCATCGACCCGGGAGCCCACCACGGCCGACGCGGCCGCGCAGCTGGTGGAGCTGGCTCACGCCGAAACGTTCGGCGTCGACGATGACCATCGCGTTGGCGTTGGCGACGTCGACGCCGACCTCGATGACCGTGGTCGAGACGAGGATGTCGATCTCGCCACGGGTGAACGCGTCCATGGTGGCCGTCTTGTCGTCGCCGGACATGCGGCCGTGCAGCAGCTCCACACGGTGTCGGCCCAGCGGGCCGCTGCCGATTTGGTCGAACATCTCGACCACCGAGGTGGTCTGTGGGCCCTGTTGCTCGGCGGCACGCTCCTCGGATTTGGCGCCGGCGGCGGTGCCGTCGTCACCGATGCGGGAGCAGACCACGTAGACCTGCCTGCCGAGCCCGACCTCCTCGTCGACGACCTGCCACAGCCGGTTCTCCCACTTCTCCAGCTGGGTGGGCACGACGTTGGTGGTGATCGGTTGCCGGCCCGCGGGCAGCTCGCGCAGCGTGGAGGTCTCCAGATCGCCGTAGACCGTCATCGCGATGGTCCGCGGGATGGGCGTGGCGGTCATCACCAGCATGTGCGGGATCAGGTCGTCGCGTCCCCGGGAGCGCAGGGTGTCCCGCTGCTCGACGCCGAAACGGTGCTGCTCGTCGACGACGATCAGGCCCAGGTTGAAGAAGTCGACGTGGTCCTCGAGCAGCGCGTGCGTGCCGATGACGATGCCTGCGGTGCCGGTGACCGCCTCGAGCAGCGCGGCTCGTTTGCCCGCCGTCTTCATCGACCCGGTGAGCAGGGCGATGCGCGTGGCCGACTCCTCGGCCCCGAGCTCCCCGGCCTGGGCCAGGCCGCCCAGCATCGTCGTCAGACTGCGGTGGTGTTGCGCCGCGAGGACCTCGGTGGGCGCCAACAGGACGCACTGGTAGTCGTTGTCGATCATCCGCAGCATGGCGATGAGCGCCACCAGCGTCTTGCCCGAGCCCACCTCCCCCTGCAGCAACCGGCTCATCGGCTCGCCCGATCCGAGCTGGGTGCAGATCTCGTCGACGACGGTGTGCTGACCGCCGGTCAGCTCGAACGGCAGCCGTCCGAGCAGCGCGTCCTCGAGTCCGTCGTCGACGTGGACCGCGGCCGGACCGCGATGTCCCAGATCGGCGAACCGGCGCTGCGCCAGGCTCAGCTGCAACGCCAACGCCTCGTCGAACTTCAGACGCGCACTCGCCGCCTCGATGTCCTCGGCCGTCTCGGGCAGGTGGATCGCCCGTAGCGACTCGTCGGATCCGATCAACCCGCGCGTGTCCCGATCGGCGTCGGTCAACGGGTCCTCGATGCGCTCGACGACGTCGAGGGCCTTGCGGACCGCGCGCCAGATGTCCCACGTCTGCAGAGCTTTCGTGGCCGGGTAGACCGGGAGGAAGGGGCGATGGAAGTCGGCGAGGTCCGTCGAGTCGACACCGGCGGCGCCACCGTCCGGACCATCCCCGGCCGCGGCGTCGCCACCGGCCATCGACAGCATCATCGACGAGCCCACGGTCTCGATGTCGGCGCCCTCGTCGGGCAGCACCATCCAGTTCGGATGGGTCAGCTGCATCTGCTCGCGGTAGTACGACACCGTCCCGGCGACCATGAAGCGCACGCCGGGTCGCAGGGCGCGCTGGATGGCGTACGGGTTGAAGAACGTGACGCCGAACGAGATCGTGCCGTCGGTTGCCTTGATGGACAACAACTTCCCGCGCTTGTTCCGCATCGGGCGCAGATCGGCCTTCTCCACCCGTGCGACGAGGGTGACCCACTCGCCGTTCTCCGGGCGTCGCGTCGACGACAGCTGTCCCTGCCGCACGTAGCGCATCGGGAAGTACCGGAGCAGCTCACCGATGGTGTGTACCCCGATCTCCTCCCCCAGGATCGTCGCGGTCTTCTCCCCGACCACCTCGGCGAGCGACTCCGCCTGTGCCGCCATCAGCCGACCACCGTCACTCGACACCCACCTGCAGGACCTCGTCGGCCTGTCCCGACTGATAGGCGACGAACTCCACACCCGGATGTGCCGCGGACACATGGCGTTCCAGCCGTTCGAGCACCCCGTCGGCGATGTCGGCGCCGGCCAGCACGGTGACGAGTTCGCCACCGGTGCTGAGCATCAGGTCCACCAGCGCGGTCGCCGCCTCCGCCTGACCGGGCCCGATGACCAACACGTCCATGCCGATCAACCCCAACAGGTCGCCGGCATCGCACGCACCGGCCAGGGTCAGCGCGGGTTCGGTCGCCGTCATCACCGATCCACGACGGGTGGACGCGGCCGCCTCGGCCATGGCGTAGGCGTCCGCGTCGGGAGCGGCGGCGATGTCGTGCACCGCCAGCGCCGAGAGGCACTGCACCATCGACAGCGTCGGCAGGAAGACCACCGTCCGATGCCTCGACCGCGCGTCGGCGGCCACGGTGACCAGATCCTGGGCGGGCAACGCGCCGTTGGCCATCACCACCACGTGTGCGGCGTCGACGGCCAGGATCGCCTGGGCGAGCGCGGCCGCGTCGAGTCCGTCGTCGGAGCGGACGACACTCGCCCCCTCCTGCTCGAACAACTCCGCCGCGCCGTCACCGTCGACCACGGCGACGACCCCACGGGCACGGGCGGCGGGACGATCGTCGGGATCGTGCGAGGCGCGGTGGGCGTCGAGGACGAAGCAGGAGATCCGGATCGCACTGACCCGACCGACCTCGATCCCCGCCTCGACCGCGTCGCCGGGTTCGCAGGTGTGCACGTGGACCGAGAACCGCTCCCCGGCGGTGTTCGAGCTGTCCCCGACGATGACCACGGCGTCGCCGAGACCGTCGAGACGTGCCCGCAGCACCGGAATCTGTTCGGCGGGCGCACCTTCGATGGTGTACATGACCTCGAAGTCCATCTCCGAGGAGTTCGCATCACAGGCCTCTCCCGCCGAGGGGTGCCCGATCGGGTCGCCGCCGCCTGCCAACGCGCCCTGGTACCGACGACGACGGGCCGAGACACCGGTGAGCACCCTGACCATCGAGTCGACGAGCACGAGGAGTCCGCGCCCACCCGCGTCGACGACCCCGGCGCGGGCGAGTTCGGGCAGCTGCTCGGTGGTCCGCTCCAGGTCGTCGGCGCATCCGTCGGCCACCGCGCGCGCCAGATCACCCGGGGACGCGTCGATCAGGTCGGCCGCCGTGGCCGCCGCCTGCCGCAACAGCGTCAGCACCGTGCCGTCGCGGGGCTCACTGACCGCGCGGGTCGCGGCGAGGGCGGCGAGTCCGAGGCCCGACGCCCACAGCCGGTTGAACGGCACCGCGCCGTCGACGGCGTTGATGTCGGCCGCATCGGCGAGACCGACGAGGACCTGCGACAGGATGATCCCGGAGTTGCCGCGGGCCTGCCCGGTGGCGCCGTCGGCTGCCGCGCGGATGACCTGGGTGAGGGTCGCGTCGGGGGCGGTGTCGGCGCAGGCGGTCGCCGCCGCGGTCATCGTGTGCAGCATGTTGCTACCGGTGTCGGAGTCCGGGATCGGGAAGACGTTCAGGTCGTTGATCTCGCCGCGGACCGCGGTCAGCCCCCGGACACACTCCTGGCTCCAGTCGCGCAGCAGCCCGGGATCCATCGGCGCCTGCCGGGTACCGGGTCCGGGCGTATTTGGCCCGTCAGCGTTCATGCCGCTATCCTTGCAGGGTTGTCGTGAGCGGTGTCCGAGAGTGTCGGCGGCCGCAGAAGAGACAACCACCAAACTGTTTCCAACATGAGGAGTTCGACGATGGCTGCCGTCTGTGACGTTTGCGCCAAGGGACCCGGCTTCGGTAAGTCGGTCTCGCACTCGCACCGACGCACCAACCGCCGGTGGAATCCCAACATCCAGACCGTTCGCGCCCAGGTTGCCCCCGGCAACCGCAAGCGCATCAACGTCTGCACGTCCTGCCTGAAGGCGGGCAAGGTCGTCCGCGGCTGAGTGGTTCGCGTCACATAGTCTGCAGTGATGACCTCACTGGCAGACATGAACACCGTCGACATCGTCGACGGTGTTCTTTCTATTCGCATCTCCACCGAGCGCGGTGGTAACTCGCTGGCACCCGATGCCCTGCTCGAGGGCACCGAGGTGCTGCGCGCGGTGGCGGCGGGCGAACACTCGGTCGGGGCCGTCCTGCTGCTCGGGCCGGGCGCGAACTTCTGTGCCGGCGGCGACGTGCGTGCGTTCGCCTCCGCACCCGACCGGCCCGCGTTCGTCGCGGACCTCGCCGATCGGTTCCACGCCTTCATCAGCGCCCTCGCCGAGGCCGACGTGCCCGTCGTCGCGGCGGTACGCGGGTGGGCGGCCGGGGCGGGAATGAGCATCGTCTGCCACGCCGACGTCGCCATCGGCGGACCCGGCACGTCCCTGCGGGCCGCGTACTCGGCCATCGGGTTCTCGCCGGACGGCGGGATGACGTGGGCACTGCCCCGACTGGTCGGTGCTGCCCGGGCCCGCCACATCATCCTCACCAACAGGGTCGTCACCGCGGCGGAGGCGCTCGAGATCGGACTGCTGGCGCAGGTCGTCGACACCGACGAGGAGGTCGTCACCGCGGCCACCGCGGCGGCCCGCGCGATCGCGGCCGGTCCACGACAGTCCCTCCGTGCGACCCGACGACTGCTGACGACAAGCGACGGGGCGACGCTGACCGAGCAGATGGCCGCCGAGGCGGCGTCGATCTCGCAGCTGTCCGGACTGCCCGTCGGCATCGAGGGCGTCGACGCCTTCGTCGCCAAGCGATCGGCCGACTTCAGCGCGAGCAACGACACCTGACCCACGCGGAACCGGTCAGGGCAGGGTCCAGTCGATCGGGTCGGCCCCGAGTTCGCCGAGAGCCGCGTTCGCGCGGCTGAACGGCTTGGACCCGAAGAAGCCCCGACTCGCCGACATCGGCGACGGGTGGGCGGAGGTGATGGTCGGGATCCCGGGCATCCACTGCTGCAACGACCCGGCGTCCTTGCCCCACAGGATCGCGACCAGCGGGGCGTCACGGGCCACCAGCGCCTTGATGGCGCACTCGGTCACGTCCTCCCACCCCTTTCCGCGATGCGACGCGGGAGCGCCCGGGGCGACGGTGAGCACACGGTTGAGCAGCAGCACGCCGCCCTCGCTCCACGGGGACAGGTCACCGCTCGTCGGTCGGGGCAGGCCGAGGTCCTCGACGTACTCGGTGAAGATGTTGCCCAGCGAACGTGGGACCGGTCGCACGTCGGGCGCGACGGAGAAACTCAGCCCGACGGCGTGACCGGGCGTCGGGTAGGGGTCCTGCCCGACGATGAGGACCCGCACCCGGTCCATCGGGGTGGTGAAGGCGCGCAGCACGTTCTCGCCTGCGGGCAGGTAGCGCCGCCCGGCGGCGATCTCCTCGCGGAGGAAGGTCCCCATGGAGGTGATCGTGTCGGCCACCGGTTCGAGGGCCTGCGCCCACCCCGGGTCGATGAGGTCGGTCAGGGGCCGTGGCCCGTCGGCGGCCATCAGTCGATCCGCCGCAGGTGGTCGCGGTAGTACTGGGCGTTCTGGAAGTACATCTCGACGTTGAGGTCGACGTGGCCCTCGGGCACCTCGTGGCCCGGACGGATCTTGGCGGGCACACCGAGTGCCATCGCACGGGCGGGCACGGCGAAGTCGAACGGCACCACCGCACCCGCTCCGACGATCGCCCCGTCGCCGATCGTGGAGCCGTTGAGCACCACCGACCCCGACGCGATCAGGCAGTTGTCGCCGACCGTCGCGCCCTCGACGTGCGCGTTGTGGCCGACGACGCAGTTCGCACCGATCGTCGTGGGATGGATCGGCGTGCAGTGGATGACGGTGCCGTCCTGGATGTTGGTCATCGCGCCGATCGTGATGGTCCCGTAGTCACCGCGGAGCACCGCGCCCGGCCACACCGAGACCCCCGCGGCGAGGGTCACCGCCCCGATCACCGTGGCGTCGGGGTGCACGTAGGCCCCCTCGCCGAGTTCGGGAACGCGATCGTCCAACGCATACACAGCCATTCCGACAATCTAGTGGGCCGTTCTCAGAAGCTCTGCCACCCGGGGACGGCGGGCGCGGAACCGTCGATGCGCACGGGGCGGTCGTCGTCACGGGCGAGGACCGACCCGATCACCGTCCACCCCGCGGGCGGGGCGCCTCCGAAAGCGGCGAGGAGTTGGTGATCTTCGCCTCCCCCGATCGCCCACCCGGCCGGGTCGACGCCGAGTTCCGCGCCGGCCTCGGCGAGTCCGGCGGCCATCGGGATCGACGCCGCCACCACCTCCAGCGACACCCCCGATGCGCGCGCCATCGTCTCCAGTTCGGCGCCGAGACCGTCGGACACATCGGTCATCGCGTGCGCACCGTGTTCGGCCGCGATCACCCCGACGGCGAGGTCGACGACCGGGACCCGATGCGCGGCAACGAGATCCGGATACGAATCGGCCCGGCCGGCCATCAGCAGGGCGAGCCCGGCGGCCGAGGAGCCCAGCGGACCGCTCACGGCGAGACGGTCACCGACCCGCGCACCCGAGACCGGCACCGCGGCGCGGCCGTCCGTCGAGCCGAACACCGTGACGGTCAACACGATCTGATCCGCCGACACCACGTCGCCGCCCACCACACGGGCACCGACGGCGACGGCCGCGCGGTTCAGGCCGTGATTGACGGCGAGAACCCAGTCGACGCCGGTGGACGGCGGGCAGGCGATCGAGACCACCAGCGCCGACACCCGGCCACCCATCGCGGCGATGTCGGCTGCGCTCTGGATCGCCGCGCGGCGTCCGATGTTCTCCGGTGTCGACCACTCGAGGCGAAAATGCCTGTCCTGCACCAAACTGTCGGTGCTGACGATCAGATCCGACGACATCGCGATGACGGCAGCATCGTCGCCCGGACCGATGAGCAGCCGATCCGAATCCGTGGGGAGATCGGCCGCGGCCCGAGTCGACATGGCGGTCAACCGACCGATGAGTGCCTGCTCACCGAGGTCGGCGACCGTGGGACCCGAGCCCGCCGAGACGGATGATCGCGACGTGTCGCCGCCGGAATCATTGGCGCCCACCACCGCGGTTCCTCCGGTCTCGTTGATTCGCGCACCGGCCGGTTCGTCGGTGACAATGTGTGCCAGTCTATTCACCGGCGTGTCGGGTGGGACCTACTGAGGAAGGGGAAGGCCGTGGTTCAGGCATACATTCTGATCCAGACCGAGGTGGGTCGTGCAGCCCAGGCCGCCGCCGCCATCGCGGAGATCGCCGGTGTCGCATCGTCGGAAGAGGTCTCGGGCCCCTACGACGTCATCGTTCGAGTGAGCGTGGACGATGCCCATGACCTCGCGGCCACCGTGGTCCCCCGGATCCAGGAGGTCGTCGGCATCACCCGGACCCTCACGTGTCCCGTGGTCACCGACGTCCGCGCCGTCTGACCCGTGAGCACCGACGAGCCCGACGCAGGCGACCCCGGGAAGTACGACACCGAGCACCCGGATACCGACACCGCGGACACCGACACCCACACGACCGCTGCCCCCGCCGCGCCGGCACGACGCAGCCCGGCCCTGATCGCGACGATCGTCGCGATCCCGGTGATGGTCGTCGTGCTGTTCATCGTCTTCGCCGCCGCCAAGAACACGAGCTCACCGGGGCCGTTGCCGCTGCAGTCGGCGGCCGCTCCGCAGTCGGGCGACCAGGGCTGCGCGCGGCTGATCGCCGCACTGCCCCAGACGTTCGAGAACTTCGGTGAGCGCACCGAGTCCGACGGACTCGTCCAGTGGGCCAAGGGTGGCGACTCGCCCGGTCCGGTCCAGCTGCGCTGCGGCGTGCCCCGACCCGACGATCTCGCGCCGACCTCGGCCCTGCAGACCGTCGACCCGGTGCAGTGGTTCCAGCGTGCGCCGAAGGAGGGCGAGAAGGGTGCGCTCTGGTTCGCCGTCGATCACCGGCCCTACGTCGCGCTGTGGCTGCCGAACAACTCCGGCAACGGCGCCATCTCCGACGTCTCGAAGATCATCGAGCAGATACTGCCGCTCGCACCGATCGATCTGGGTTCCTGAGGCGACGACGCCCACGCCTCACTCCGGCTTGGTGCTGCGACTCAACAGCGCGATGATCGCGTCGCGGACGCCGAGTCCCTCGTGGCATACCCGGTGCACGGCGTCGGTCAACGGCATCTCCACACCGTGACCCGCCGCCAGCGCACGCACCGACGAACACGACTTCACGCCCTCGGCCACCTGACCGTTGGTGGCCTCCTGGGCCTCGGTGAGACTGCGTCCCTCGCCCAGGCGTGACCCGAACGACCGGTTGCGTGACAGCGGCGACGAGCACGTGGCGACCAGATCGCCGACACCGGCCAGACCGGCGAACGTCTCCGGTTTCGCGCCGAGCGCCTCCCCGAGCCGGATGGTCTCGGCCAGTCCGCGGGTGATGATCGAGGCCAGCGTGTTCTCGCCGAGTCCGGCCCCCGAGGCCATCCCACAGGCCAGCGCGATGACGTTCTTGACCGCCCCACCGATCTCGCAGCCCACCACGTCGGTGTTGGTATAAGGACGGAAATAGGATGTGCTGCAGGCGTTCTGGATGTCCATCGCGCGCGCCTCGTCCGGGCAGGCCACCACGGTCGCCGCGGGCTGTCGCTGCGCGATCTCCCGCGCGAGATTGGGCCCGGACAGCACCGCGATGCGGTCGGGATCGGCGCCGGTGACCTGCGCGATCACCTCGCTCATCCGCATCAGCGAGTCGCTCTCCACACCCTTGGCCAACGACATCAACGTGGCGTCCGGCGCGATGGACCACCCGGCGAGGTTGGCGCGCAACGACTGCGACGGCACGGCGCACACGACCAGGTCGGCACCGTCGAGCGCCTCGTCGACCGAACTCACCGCGCGCAGGGACTCGGGCAGTGTGATGCCCGGCAGATAGTCGGGGTTGACGTGGTCGTCGGCGATCGAGCGCGCCAGTTCGGGGCGACGTGCCCACAGGACGGTGTCGGTGCCGGCGTCGACCAGCACCGCGGCCATCGCCGTTCCCCACGACCCCGAACCCATCACGGCAGCACGCACGACGACCTCCTCGACCGGGGCCGTCGACTCCGGCCCGCCACCACCCTAGTGCCCCGCCCGCACCGCGCGACCGTCTCCGAGATCCACCGCGGGGCCGACCTCGGATGACGGGCGGGACCCGGGTTGTCGCATAGTGGGGTGATGCAGCACGGGACACGCGAGGGGACCTCGGCCGCGCCGCGGGCGCGGCCGATCGCCGCGGTCCTCGCGGTCAAAGGGCTGGCCGACGCCAAGACCCGCCTGTCTCCGGTGGTCCCGGCCGACGCACGTCGCGCCCTGGTGCTGGCGATGATGAGCGACACGATCTCCGCCGCCCGGGCCGCCGGCGTCGACGACATCGTCGTGGTCACCCCGGACCCCGACGTCGAGGACACGGCCCGTCGACACGGCGCACGTGTCGTCGCCGATGCGCCCACCGACGCGGCCGATCCCACGACGAGTTCGCTCAACCGCGCCCTCACCCGGGGGATCGACGCCGCGATCGGTCTGCGCGACGCACGCATCGTCGTGTTGCAGGCCGATCTCCCCGCCCTGCGCGCACAGCATCTGAGCGCCGCGCTCGCACGCGCCGACGGTCATCGGCAGGCCATCGTCACCGACCGGTCCGGGTCGGGTACCGCGATGCTCATCATCGGCGACACCACCGACGTCACCCCCCGGTTCGGCGTCGGATCCGCGCAGGCGCACCGGGATGCAGGTGCGGTCGATCTCGTCGCCGAGACCGATGACCTCTGGCCGGACCTGCGCACCGACGTCGACACCGTGGACGATCTCGCCGCGGCCATGACCCTCGGCGTCGGACGCGCCACAGCACAGGTCCTCGCCGACGTCGGACTCGGCTCCCTCGCCTCCACACCGACGCCGCATGCGTCATGATGGTGGCGTGGCTTCCCAGGACAGTTCACCCGTAGATCCATCCGCCGACGCCGACGTCACGACGCGACCGCCGGAGGTCGTGACCCCGGCTCTGCCGGTGGCGCCGCCCGCCGCGACACTCGTCCCCGACGAGGGCGCCGATCTCCCCGAGGACCGCTACCTCAACCGCGAACTGAGTTGGCTCGACTTCAACTCCCGCGTTCTGGCCCTCGCCGAGGACACCTCGCTCCCCCTGCTCGACCGGGCCAAGTTCCTCGCCATCTTCTCCTCGAACCTCGACGAGTTCTTCATGGTCCGCGTGGCCGGGCTCAAGCGTCGCGACGAGACCGGGTTGTCGGTGCGATCGGCCGACGGCCTCTCCCCCCGCGAACAGCTGTCGATGATCGCCAAGCGCACCCAGCAGATCGCCGAGCGGCACGCCCGTGTGTTCATGGACTCCGTCCGGCCCGCACTGGCGGACAACGACATCCACGTCGTGTCCTGGGATCAGCTCGCCGACGACGAGCAGGCCCGGATGTCGGAGTACTTCCACGAGGAGGTGTTCCCGGTCCTCACCCCGCTGGCGGTCGATCCGGCGCACCCCTTCCCCTACATCAGCGGCCTGAGCATCAACCTCGCCGTCACCGTGTCCGACGTCGCCGAGGGCGGCGAGCACTTCGCCCGGGTCAAGGTGCCCGACAACGTGAGTCGCTTCGTCGAGGTCGACAAGCTGATGTCGCGGTCGGGTCGGTCGCAGAGCGACGACGACGGCCCCGCGGCGACGATCCTGCTGCCGATGGAGACGCTCATCGCGGCCAACCTCGGGCACCTGTTCCCGGGGATGGAGATCGTCGAACACCACGTCTTCCGGATCACCCGCAACGCCGACTTCGAGGTCGAGGAGGACCGCGACGAGGACCTCCTGCAGGCCCTCGAACGCGAACTCGCCCGGCGTCGCTTCGGATCCCCTGTGCGACTCGAGGTCGCCGACGACATGAGCGAGCACATGCTCGAACTGCTGCTGCGCGAACTCGACGTCAACCCCGCCGACGTCATCGAGGTGCCCGGCATCCTCGACCTCTCGTGCCTGTTCCAGGTGTTCGCGCTCGACCGCCCGTCGCTCAAGGACCGTCCGTTCGTCCCCGCGACACATCCGGCCTTCGGCGAGCGCGAGACCCCCAAGAGCGTCTTCGCGACGCTGCGTGAGGGCGACGTGCTCGTGCACCACCCGTACGACTCGTTCTCCACGAGCGTGCAGCGCTTCATCGAGCAGGCGGCGTCGGACCCACAGGTCCTCGCGATCAAGCAGACGCTCTACCGCACCTCCGGTGACTCCCCGATCGTCAACGCGCTGATCGACGCCGCCGAGGCGGGCAAGCAGGTGGTCGCCCTGGTGGAGATCAAGGCCCGGTTCGACGAACAGGCCAACATCAAGTGGGCGCGGCAGCTCGAGCAGGCGGGTGTGCACGTGGTCTACGGACTCGTCGGCCTCAAGACCCACTGCAAGACCTGCCTCGTCGTGCGCCGTGAGGGGTCGACGATCCGCCGCTACTGCCACATCGGTACCGGCAACTACAATCCCAAGACCGCGCGGCTCTACGAGGACGTGGGCCTGCTCACCGCGGCCCCCGACATCGGCGCCGACCTGACCGACCTGTTCAACACGTTGACCGGGTACTCGCGCAAGCACGAGTACCGCAACCTGCTGGTTGCACCGCACGGTGTCCGGGCGGGCATCATCGCCCGCATCAACGCCGAGATCGACCACCACCGCGCCGGTGACGAACGCGCCCGAATCCAGTTGAAGGCCAACGCACTCGTCGACGAGCAGGTGATCGACGCCCTCTACCGCGCATCGCAGGCGGGCGTGCCGGTCGAGATCGTCGTGCGCGGCATCTGTGCGCTGCGCCCCAACGTGCCCGGGATCAGCGACAACATCTCGGTCCGTTCGATCCTGGGCCAGTTCCTCGAACACTCCCGGATCCTGCACTTCGGGGCGCTCGACGAGTACTGGATCGGCAGCGCCGACATGATGCACCGCAACCTCGATCGGCGTATCGAGGTGATGGCGCAGGTCCGCGATCAGCGCCTGACCCGGGAGATGGGCGAGATCTTCGCCTCTGCACTCGATCCGACGACACGCTGCTGGGTCCTCGAGGCCGACGGCGGGTGGACGGCGTCCCCCGCGGCCGGCGAAGAGGTTCGCGATCATCAACGGGAGATGATGCGCCGACACCGCAGCAGGGCCGACAACTCCGCATAGCGACGACCCAACGTGATGACGTCACACAGGAAATCGGTGTACGCGGCCGGCGGCGTGGTCTGGCGACCGGTCGTCGACGGCGAGCCCGCGATCGAGGTCGCGGTTATCCACCGACCCCGATACGACGACTGGACCCTGCCCAAGGGGAAGTGCGAGAACGACGAGACCTTCGTCGCGACGGCGGTCCGTGAGATCGCCGAGGAGACCGGCTATTCGGTCCGCCTCGGTCGCCACCTGCGTCGGGTCGACTACGACCTGGGTTCGTCGAGCCGCAAGTACGTGCACTACTGGTCGGCGCGGGTCACCGGCGGTGAGTTCGTCCTGAACGAGGAGGTCGACGAGATCGAGTGGTGCACGCTCGCGGCCGCTCGTGACCGGCTCAGCTACGGCGCCGACCGGAAGGTGTTGGCCGAGTTCGCCCGTCTGCCCGCCGACCTGCACACCGTGCTCGTGGTCCGCCACGCCAAGGCCGGTCGGTCGGCGCGGTATCGGGGCGACGACCGCCTCCGACCGCTCGAACCGTTCGGATGGACCCAGGCCGAACGGCTCGTCGAACAGTTCACCGCCTTCGGCGGTCGGTATCTGCACGCCGCCGACCGGACCCGCTGCCTCCAGACCCTCGAGCCGCTCGCCGTGGCACTCTCGGCGCCGATCCGGGTGGAGCCGGCGCTGTCGGAGGAGAGCTACAAGGAGGATCCGGAGTCCGCTCTGACGCGTGTCCGCGAGATCGCGCGCGCCGACGGTGTGCACGTGATCTGTAGCCAGGGCAAGGTGATTCCCGGCTTGTTGGCGTCGTGGGTCGGTGCCGGGCCCGCGTCGATGCCTCGGACCCGTAACCGCAAAGCGGGGATGTGGGTGCTCACCCTCGACGGTGATGACGTCGTGTCCGTCGACCACATCGACAGTCCGCTGCGCCGCGCCGACTCCGACTGATCCGAGCGCGAACAGCCCCGGACAGCAGGCAACCCCCGACGGCGGGAAGTCCATCGGGGGTTGTCAGCTGGTCGTCACTGCCGATCGTCGAGGACGATCAGCGAGCGCGTGCCTTGCGGGCCGGAGCCTTCTTGGCCGCGGTCTTCTTGGCGGGAGCCGCCTTCTTCGCTGCAGCGGTGGCCTTCTTGGCCGGAGCCGCCTTCTTCACCGCAGTCGTCGCCTTCTTGGCGGCGGCGGTGGCCTTCTTGGCCGGAGCCGCCTTCTTCACAGCGGTGGTCGCCTTCTTGGCGGCGGTGGTGGCCTTCTTGGCCGGAGCCGCCTTCTTCACAGCGGTGGTGGCCTTCTTCGCCGGAGCCGCCTTCTTGGCCGGTGCCGCCTTCTTGGCCGCGGTCTTCGCCGGGGCCTTCTTGGCCGCGGTCTTGGTCGGGGCAGCAGTTCCGCTGCCGCGCTTGACCGCCGGTCCGGAGGCACTCAGCTTCTGCTTGCCTGCGACGACGGCCTTGAACTGAGCGCCGGGACGGAAGGCGGGAACCGACGTCGGGCGGACCTTCACGGTCTCACCGGTGCGCGGGTTGCGCGCGACCCGGGCGGCACGCTTGCGCTTCTCGAAAACACCGAAGCCGGTGATGGTGACGCTCTCACCTTTGTTCACCGCGCGAACGATCGTGTCGACGACGTGCTCGACAGCGTCTGTCGCCGTGCGACGGTCGGTGTCCAACTTCTTCGTAAGCTCTTCGATGAGCTCTGCTTTATTCATGGGTTCAACCTCCGCAAGCTGGTGGCCCACGTTGAGCCAGCTACAGCACACGGTAAACGTGAAAATCGAAAAGTTCCACGTCCTACGTGGATAAAGTTTCGGTGTCGCGATGTACGTAGTCCTCCAAGGACATACGATGTCGACCCTCAGCAGATCCTCAGGCGGGCTTCACAGGGTCACCGGTTTCCATACGGGCCTTGCCTTTTCGAACTCAGAAATGGCCTCTACCTGCCGTAATGTCAATCCGATGTCGTCGAGACCCTCGATCAGACGCCACCTCGTGTAGTCGTCAATCCCAAAGCGCACCACCAGGTCATCGACCGAGACGGTTCGATCCTCAAGGCTGACGGTGATTTCCGTCCCGGGCGTTTCTTCGAGCCTTTTCCAGATCAGATCGACGTCGGACTGCTCCACCTGGGCCGCCACCAGACCCGCTTTTCCGGCGTTCCCGCGGAAGATGTCGGCGAAACGGGACGAGATGACGACCCGGAATCCGAAGTCCGAGAGGGCCCAGACGGCGTGCTCGCGCGACGACCCGGTGCCGAAATCGGGGCCGGCCACGAGGACCGAGCCCCGCGACCACGGCTCGTTGTTGAGGATGAAGTCCGGGTCGTTGCGCCAGGCGGCGAACAGGCCGTCCTCAAATCCGGTGCGGGTGACCCGCTTCAGATACACCGCCGGGATGATCTGGTCGGTGTCGACGTTGCTGCGACGCAGGGGTACGCCGATTCCGGTGTGGGTGGTGAACGGTTTCATGATTCCTCGCGGGTCGTGTGGCGGAACTGGTCAGGCGTTCAGATCGGCGGGGGCCGAGAGCCGCCCGCGAATGGCGGTGGCTGCGGCCACCTCCGGCGAGACCAGATGGGTCCGGCCGCCCTTGCCCTGACGGCCCTCGAAATTGCGGTTGGAGGTCGACGCGCAGCGCTCCCCCGGGGCCAGCTGATCGGGGTTCATGCCCAGGCACATCGAGCAACCCGCCTGTCGCCACTCCGCACCTGCGGCGGTGAAGATCTCGCCCAACCCCTCGGTCTCGGCCTGCGCACGGACCCGCATCGACCCCGGGACGATGAGCATCCGCATGCCCTCGGCGACGGTTCGACCGCGCAGGATCTCGGCAACCGAGCGCAGATCCTCGATCCGCCCGTTGGTGCACGAGCCGACGAAGACGGTGTCGATCGAGATGTCGCGCAGCGGCGTACCGGGGATCAGATCCATGTACGCGAGCGCTTTTTCGGCCGACGTCGCCGCCGACGAGTCGCCGAACTCGGCGGGGTCGGGCACGGTCGCGCTCAGCGGGGCACCCTGCCCGGGGTTGGTCCCCCAGGTGACGAAGGGGGACAACGTGGTGGCGTCGATCCGCACCTCCTCGTCGTACACCGCCCCGGGATCGGTGCGCAGGCTCTCCCAGTGCTCGACCGCGCGATCCCAGTCCGCACCGGTCGGCGCGTTGGGGCGCCCCTGCAGGTAGTCGTAGGTCGTCTGGTCCGGCGCGATCATGCCCGCGCGGGCCCCCGCCTCGATCGACATGTTGCAGATGGTCATTCGCGCCTCCATCGACAACTTCTCGATGGCCGAGCCGCGGTACTCCAGGACGTATCCCTGACCGCCGCCGGTGCCGATCTGGGTGATGATCGCGAGGATGAGGTCCTTGCTCGTGACGCCGAAGGGCAGTTCGCCGTCGACCGTGATGGCCATGGTCTTGAACGGACGCAACGACAACGTCTGCGTGGCGAGGACGTGCTCGACCTCCGAGGTGCCGATTCCCATTGCCAGCGCACCGAATGCACCGTGCGTCGAGGTATGGCTGTCGCCGCACACGATCGTCATACCCGGCTGGGTCAGTCCGAGCTGCGGGCCGATGATGTGGACGATGCCCTGCTCGGCGTCTCCCATGGGGTGCAGGCGGATCCCGAACTCGGCGCAGTTGCTGCGCAGCGTGTCCACCTGGGTCCGCGACACCACGTCCGCGATCGGCTTGTCGATGTCGATGGTGGGGACGTTGTGGTCCTCGGTGGCGATGGTGAGATCGGGTCGACGGACCGGGCGTCCGGCGATCCGCAGCCCCTCGAAGGCCTGCGGGGAGGTCACCTCGTGGACGAGATGGAGATCGATGTAGATGAGGTCCGGATTGTGCTGTCCACTGGCATCGGCCTCGCCGTACTGGACGACATGTTCGGCCCAGACCTTCTCGGCCAGAGTCTTCGCTGTACTCATTGCGTCATCACCACATTCGCGTGCATATCAATATTCGGGAGTCTAGTATCGACCTGTGAGACATATTAGCGCACCGTCGGCGTCCGGTGGGACGGGTTCGGCCATGGTCGTCAGCGGGGTCGGTGTCCTGGACAAGTCGGTCGCGGTGCTGCGGTCGATCGCCGAGAGCCCCTGCAACCTCAACGAACTGTGCGTCAAGACCGGTCTCCCCCGCGCGACGGCCCACCGACTCGCGATGGGCCTCGAGACGCACCGCCTGTTGGTGCGCAACACGGCCGGACAGTGGTGTCCCGGCCCGGCGCTGGCCGAGCTCGCCGCCGAGGCGACCGACACGGTGCGTGAGGCCGCGATGATGGTGCTGCCTCGTCTGCGGGAGATCACCGGGGAATCGGTGCAGCTGTATCGCCGTGAGGGCACCCAGCGGATCTGTGTGGCGGCGATGGAACCGCCCACCGGCCTGCGCGACACCGTGCCCGTGGGCGCCTATCTGCCGATGACCGCCGGGTCGGGGGCGAAGGTCCTGCTGGCATGGGCCGATCCCGCGACCCAGCGGACACTGCTGACCGACAGTGCGTTCGGCGAACGCACCCTGCTGGAGATCCGCAGGCGCGGCTGGGCGCAGAGTGCCGGCGAGCGCGAGGCCGGCGTCGCCAGTGTCTCCGCGCCGGTCCGCGACGCCGCCGGCGACGTCGTCGCCGCGATCTCGGTCTCGGGGCCGATCGACCGCATGGGCCGCCGACCGGGATCCCGCTGGGCCGCGGACCTGCTCGCGGCGGCCGACGCGATCCACAAGCGCCTGTTGCACGCCTGAACTCCCCGCATCACCACCCCCGCAGCATCACCACTGACAGGAGCCCCTCCGATGGGAAACAACCAACGGTCGCAGATCGTGATGGGCGACGAGGAGATCGAGTCGTTCCTCGCGCGCAGCCGCACAGCGACATTGGCGACGCGCTCGGCGACGGGATCGGTGCACCTCGTGGCCATGTGGTACGCCCTGCTCGACGGCGAGATCTGGTTCGAGACCAAGGCCAAGTCACAGAAGGCGGTCAACATCCGCCGCGACCCGACGGTGTCGGTGATGGTCGAGGCGGGCGACACCTACGACACCCTGCGCGGTGTCGCCATCGAGGGACGCGCCGAGATCGTCGACGACCCGGACACCCTGCTGCGCGTGGGGATCAGTGTGTGGGAGCGCTACAACGGCGAGTACTCCGAGGAGGTCAAGCCGTTCGTCGACCAGATGATGAACAAGCGGGTCGCGGTGCGGGTCGTCGGGGAACGCACCCGCAGCTGGGACCATCGCAAGCTCGGTCTCCCCGAGATCCCGTTGGCCGGCAACACCGCTCAGTACCTCTAGGGACACTCGTCGATCGGTCGGTGTCGGTCAGCTCGCCGAACCCGAACCCGAACCCGAACCCGGAGCCGACGCACGTCGCTCGGTCGAACGCCGATCGACAGCGGCGCCCACCCCGTCGATCGCGGCGCGGATGAACCGTCCGTAATCCTCGTCGGGTAACGCCGACACCCGGTCGCGTGCGGCCGCGAGATGGTCGGCCGCCGCGTCGAACGAGGCCAACCGCCGGAGGTCGTCGGAGAGGTTCAGGTGCAGCGACGGATAGAACCCGGCCACCCGCAGGCTCGCATGGTGTTGCTGCGCGCGATCGTCGGTCAGCGCGTCCGCGGCGTCGAGTGCGCGCACATCCCAGATCAGTGCCCGGGCCGGGTCGTCGTACAGATCGGCCAGGTGGTGGGCGAGCGTGCACCGGTGCAGCGCGTCGCCGCCGGCGGTGATCTCCGTCCACAGATCCACCAGAGCCGCGCGCGGTTCGTCGGTGTCACCGGAACGGGCGGCGACGACCGCCATGGTGATCCTGTCCATGACGGGATCAGCAGCGTCGGCGGGGTGCGTGTCGGAGTCGGGCACGCGCGAATCGTAGGCAATTGCACCGACACCGGCGATCGGTGCAACGATGGAGCCGCACGCACTCGCGTCGCCCGGCTGTGAGGACCCACCCCCTGTCATGATCGATCCCCGGCCGCACGTCATCGGCTCCTTCGACGGCGAGTACTCCTACCTCGCGAGCGCGGCACCCGTGCCGACCCCGTTCCGGGGCAACGTCTTCTCGACCAGCGAGCACGCGTTCGCGGCCGCACGGGCCGCGAACCCCGACGACGTCGTCCACCTCCTGTCGGTCGACTCCGCCGAGGACGCCACCGCGTTCGGCGAGACCATCGAGGCCGTCGAGGACTGGGACGTCGACCGGTACGCGGCGATGGAGGTCATCGTCGCCGCCAAGTTCGCCCACAACGCCCACCTGGGTGTGCAGCTCGCGGCCACCATGGGCAGCGTGCTGGTCAACGGGAACACGGTCCACGATCAGATCTGGGGAACGTGTCTCTGTCCGCAGCACATCGACGTCGACGGCGACAACGCCCTGGGCGTGATCCTGATGTCGGTGCGGATGCGGCTGGCCGCCGAGCTGGCCGCTCCCGACCCCCTGGAAACAGAGAATCCGTAGCACTTCGGCTCGCTGAGCGAGACGAACTGCTACGGATTCCTTCTGGTAGCCCCGACGGGATTCGAACCCGCGCTACCGCCTTGAGAGGGCGGCGTCCTAGGCCGCTAGACGACGGGGCCAGGAACTTCATCTGTGTCGAACTCGGTCACGCATTCTCGGGAGAATTTGCAACCTCGCCAGATTACTCGGCAGACGATCGAGAACCAAAATCGATTCTCGTCACCACCGCTCGACGCTGGGGTACCAGGACTCGAACCTAGAACGACGGTACCAGAAACCGCTGTGTTGCCAATTACACCATACCCCAAGGTAGGGCTCCCGCTGCCGATCTACGCCAGCGAAAAGCGCCGAGAAGTAGACTAGCAAAGAGCTGGTCGGGAACCGCAAACCAGCAGCTCAGGCGTCAGATTTGCAATACTTCTCCCGGGCCGCGCGCAGCCGGGCGACGGTACTGTCGCGGCCCAGCAGCTCGATGGACTCGAACAGCGGTGGACTGATGTGCGATCCGGTGACGGCCACCCGGACCGGGCCGAAGGCCTTGCGCGGCTTGAGTTCGAGCCCGTCGACGAGCGCCTCCTTGAGCGCCGTCTCGATCGCCTCGGTGGTCCAATCCCCCACGCCGGAGATCGCGGCGATCGCGGCATCGACGACCGGACCGGCATCGGCACCCAGGTTCTTGGCCGCCGCGCCGTCGTCGATCGTGAGGTCGGCGTCGGAGGTGTACAGGAACGACATGAGCCCCCACGCGTCACCGAGCACCTGGATGCGTGTCTGCACCAGATCGGCGATCACCGGGAACGACGAGGTGTCGGCGGTGGCCGCCAGCAGTCCCCGGTCGACGAGGTAGCCACTCAGCCGGGCGGCGAAGTCCTCCGGTGCCAGCCGACGGATGTGCTCGGCGTTGATGGCCTCCGCCTTCTTGAGGTCGAACCGCGCCGGATTCGAGTTGACCTGCCGCACATCGAAGGCCGCGATCATCTCGTCGAGCGAGAACAGGTCGTGGTCGTCGGCGATGCCCCACCCGAGCAGCGCCAGGTAGTTGAGCAGACCCTCGGGGATGAACCCGCGGTCGCGATGGTGGAACAGGCTCGACTGCGGGTCGCGCTTGGACAGCTTCTTGTTGCCCTCCCCCATCACGAACGGGAGATGGCCGAACTGCGGCACGAACTCGGCGATCCCGATCCGGATCATGGCTTCGTACAACGCGATCTGGCGTGGCGTGGACGACAGCAGGTCCTCACCGCGCAGCACGTGGGTGATCTTCATCGTCGCGTCGTCGACCGGGTTGACCAGGGTGTAGAGCGGGTCGCCGTTGCCGCGGGTCAACGCGAAGTCGGGCACGGTGCCGGCCTTGCTGGTCGTGGGTCCGCGGACGAGGTCGTCGAAGGTGATGTCGTGATCGGGCATCCGCAGACGGATCACCGCCGGACGACCCTGCGCGCGGTACTCGGCGCGCTGGGAATCGGTCAGGTCCCGATCGAAGTTGTCGTAACCGCGCTTGGGGTCGCGACCAGCCGCGCGGTGTCGCTCCTCGACCTCCTCCGGGGTGGAGAACGCCTCGTAGGCCTCGCCCGCGGTGAGCAGTTGGGTGACGACACCACGGTGCAGTTCCGAGCGCTGCGACTGCCGGTAGGGCGCATACGGACCGCCCACCTCCGGACCCTCGTCCCAGTTCAGCCCCAGCCATCGCAGCGCGTCGAGCAGCGCCGCGTAGGACTCCTCGGAGTCCCGCGCGGCGTCGGTGTCCTCGATGCGGAACACGAACTGGCCACCGTTGTGCTTGGCGTATGCGTAGTTGAAGAGCGCGGTGCGGACCAGTCCGACGTGCGGGGTCCCCGTCGGCGACGGACAGAAACGGACACGGACGGCACCAGGTTGGGTCATGGTGGTCAGGTTATCGTCCGCTTCAGGAACTCGATGACGAGCCGGTTCACCTCGTCGGGCTGCTCGAGGTAGCCGTAGTGACCCGCCTTGGCCACCTCGCTGTACTGCGCGCCGGGGATGGCGTCGGCCACCTCTCTGGCCAGGTGCGGCGGCAGGGTGCGGTCGTCGGCGAAACCGACGACCAACGACGGCCGCGTGATGGCGCGGTAGGCCGACAGGCGGTCGGCCTCACCGGCGTGCAACTGCAACTGTGCCCGCACGCCGGGCGAGCGGTCCTGACCGGAGAACTCGATGATGTCGAGCCAGTCGCGGGCGTTGGTGTCGTCGGCCAGCGTGTGCGGCGACAGGTTGAGGTGCGCGGCGATGGCCGCGTGGTAGCTGTCCGGCAGCGTGATCCCCTGATCGATCAGGGCGCGCTCACCGGTCGAGATCGCCTCCTGCATCGGGCCGTTGCGGCCATAGGTGGCCAACATGACGGCGCACCGGACGAGGTCCGGTCGCGTCAGCGTCAACTCCTGGGTGATGCGTGCGCCGAGCGAGGTCCCGACCACCGCGGCCGATCCGGCACCGAGGTACTCGATGATAGCCGCGGTGTCGGCGACCATGTCGGCGAGCGAGAAGCCGTCCGCGCATTCACTCGACGGCGCGATGCCACGGTTGTCGAAGGTGACGACGCGGTACCCGGCCTTCACCAGGGCCGGCTGCTGATGCGCCTTCCACACCCGGCCGGGACTCCCCGTTCCCATCACCATGACGACGAGCGGGCCCGACCCGGCGTCCTCGTAGGACAGCCCGATCCCGTTGACACGCGCGGTCTTCGGTGCGACGACCATTCCTCAGCTCCTGTCCACGACGGGGTTGAGCAGGGTGCCGATCCCCTCGACGGTGACCGAGACCTCCTGGCCCGCGGTCATGGGTCCGATCCCCTCCGGCGTCCCGGTCAGGATCACGTCGCCCGGCAGCAACGTCATGATCGCCGAGATCCACTCGACGATCTCACCGACGTCGTGCAGCATCAGCGACGTGCGGCTGCGCTGCTGCACGACGCCGTCGAGCTCGGTGCGGATCTCCAGGTCGGACGGATCGATCTCGGTCTCGATCCACGGGCCGAGCGGGCAGAAGCTGTCGTAGCCCTTGCCGCGGGTCCACTGCCCGTCGGCCTTCTGCTGATCGCGTGCGGTCACGTCGTTCGCGACCGTGTACCCCAGGATCACGCCTGCGGCCGCGGACGCGGCGACGTCCTTGCAGGGACGGCCGATGACGATGGCGAGCTCGCCCTCGAAGTCGACCCGGTTCGAGCTCGGCGGCCGCACGATGGGGACACGGGGTCCGATGATCGAGGTGTTCGGCTTGATGAAGATGACCGGGTCCTCGGGGGCCACGTCGCCCATCTCGGCCGCGTGCGCGGCGTAGTTCTTCCCGATGCAGACGACCTTGCTGGCCAGGATCGGCGCCAGCAGTCGGACGTCGGACACCGGCCAGGACCGGCCGGTGAACGTCGGGGTGCCGAAGGGGTGTTCGGCGATCTCTCGGGCCTGTGCGGAGTCCCCGTCGCCGTCGATGGCGACGAAGGCCACTCCGTCGGGGCTGGCAATTCGTCCTAGACGCATGGTTGGAGACTATCTCACCAGCCGAGACGGACAGTTTCCCGGGACCGGTCTGCGGTACTAACATATGGGCAAGGCGTCTCACATTGTGAACACACAGACCCGAACGCTCACGCCCACAACGAGAGGGACGACATGGTCGAGGACACGACGGCGCCGTCGGTCGCACGCCGATGGGCGATGTTGGTCGCCTCGATCCTCGGTGCGATGTCGACGACCTGCGCCGTGAGCGGTGCCGGTTTCCTGATCCCCGTGCTGCACACCGACGGCGGCCTGTCGCTGGCCGCGGCGTCGACCCTGGCGACCTTCCCGACCATCGGGTTGATGCTCACGATCATCCCCTGGGGTGCCGCCCTCGACCGGTTCGGCGAACGCACCATCCTGCTGATCTCGCTCTCGGCCACGGTGGTCGCCACCGGGGCCGCCGCCGCGGCGTCCGCCGCCGGACTCGGATACGGGGTGATCGCCGCGACGCTGTTGATCGGGGGCATGGTCTCGGCGGCCACGAACGGAGCCAGCGGCCGGATCGTCGTGGGCTGGTTCCCCCCACGCGGACGGGGCACCGCGATGGGGGTCCGACAGACCGCCCAACCCCTCGGTATCGGACTGTGCGCGTTGACCATCCCCGTGCTCAGCGCCGATCACGGTGTGACGGCCGGCCTCTGGGTCCCGGTGGCGATGTCGGTGGTGGGCCTGATCGCGGTGGCGATCACCGTCATCGACCCGCCCCGCTCGGCCGCGGCCGACACCGGCGTCGACCCGGGCGTGAACCCCTACCGCGCATCGTCGTTCCTGCCTCGTGTGCACGCCGTCAGTGTGCTGCTGGTGATCCCGCAGTCGATGCTGTGGACGTTCGTACCGGCCTGGCTGATCGTGGCCCACCACTGGTCACCCGGGCCGGCCGGCGTCCTCGTCACCGTCAGTCAGATCCTCGGTGCGGCAGGACGGATCGCGGCCGGCCGGTGGTCGGACGTGTGGGGCAGCCGGATGAAACCGATCCGGGTCATCGCCCTCGGTGCCGGGGTCGCGTCGGCGGCGTTGGCCGTCACCGACTGGCTCTCCAGTCCGGCTGCCGCGGTGATCATGGTGTTCGCCACCGTGATCACCGTCGCCGACAACGGACTCGCCTTCACCGGTATCGCCGAGTTCGCCGGTCCGCGATGGAGCGGGCGCGCCCTGGCCATCCAGAACACCGGCCAGTACCTGGCCACCTCGGCCGCGACGCCGACGTTCGGGGCCCTCATCGGCGCCACGGGTTTCCCGGCGGCCTTCCTGGTCATGGCCGTCGCGCCGCTGATCGCGCTGCCCCTGGTGCCGTCCGACCCGCGGCCGATCGAGAAGGTGCCCGACCCCGTTGTCGGACACCCCGCGACGTCGTCACCCGGCCGGGGCGAAGACCACCACTGAGTTGTGTCCACCCATCCCCAGCGACGGCTTGACCGTGATGCCGTCGACCATCGGGGTGGCGCCGTCGAGCAGCAGTTCATGACCCGGTGCGACGCGGGGAGCGGCCGGCACCAACCCCGCCTCGGTTCCCAGTGCCGCGGCCGCGATCTCGACCGCGGCCGCCGCGCCCTGGCAATGGCCCGTCAGCGGCTTGACCGAGTACACACCCGGACGTGCGACACCGAAGATCTCCGACAGGATCGCCGTCTCCGCGACGTCGCACTGCTTCGTCCCGGGACCGTGGGCGTTGAGGTACGCGACGTCGTCGGCCCGCACGTTCGCGTCGGCGAGCGCGTCGGTCACGCATCGCATGATCTGGCCGTGGTCGGGATCCACCGACACGACGTGAAACGCGTCGTGACTCATCGCGCCGCCGAGGATGTCGACGTACCCCGTCGCCGGTGAGGTCGTGACGACGAATCCGACCGACGCCTCCCCCATCGCGAACCCGCGACTGCCCTCCTGGAACGGTCGGCAGGCGTCGAGTGGCTCGGTGTCGACGACCCCGGCGCCGAGCCGGACGAAGTGGCGGACGTTCTCGGGCGTCAACGAGAGGTCGGTCGCGACGCAGACCACGTCGTCGACGATCCCGGCGTCGAGCCACATCTTGGCGGTGATCAGCCCCACGTTCCCGGAACTGCAGGTCGCAGAGACGTTCATCGCGGGTCCGTGGAACCCGAATTCCTGCATGAGGGTCGAGATCGGTGTCGACGGGAGCAGTCGGAGGTAGTCGCGTACTCGACGCTCCCCGTTGTCGACGTGGTAGAAATCGCGCCAGTCCTCAACGTCACCGAGGACGACCGCGTGCACCAACCCCACGCGACGCCCCGGTTCCCAGCCGCGGGCGTACGCATCGGAGATGGCCTCGCGCACCGCGCCCTTCATCGCCCGGGCGAACCGGCTGGGGCTGTCCCCGACCTCACCGCCTGCGGGAACCCTTGCCAACCAGACGTCTTCGTCGGCGTCCTCGCTGTAGCCGCCGTGCAACACCGCCGCGGGCTTCCCACTCGAGACGCCGCGCCAGAGTGCGTCGGCACCCCATCCATAACCGGTGTTCGCGCCGATTCCCACGATGCTCGGAATGATTCTCGACATGATTCATCGCCTTTCTTCTCCGTGAGACGTCCCGTGCTGGAAATCCCCCCGAAGTCGATTAACCTCCATCACCACCGCGAGCACAAAATGAATTCGCTATCCAGATTTTCGATTAGCCAGTCGACACAAAACATGCGCTGGCCTGCACCGTTACTGGTGCACAACAAAGGTGGTTCAATGGTGTCTCCCGATGCGACGTGTGAGGAGGTCTCGGTGTCACCGACGAGTGAACGGTCCGCCCATCCCGCGGACCTCGTCCAGATCGACACCGACCGCGCCGAGCCCGTTCAGGTCGACGCGGACATGGCCGCCATGGGCCGCGAATACCGCATCCTGATCGACCACAGTCCCGACACGATCGTCGTGCACGAGGGCCGCGAGATCGTCTTCGTCAACCCGGCCGGTCTGCGATTGATCGGGGCGACCGACGCGACGCAGGTGGTCGGTCACTCGCTGGCCGAGTTCGTCAGCCAGGAGTCGATCCCGCCCATGGTGGCCCGGATCCGCGACCTCGAGCAGGTCGGCGCGGTCTCCGAACCCACCGAGATGGTCCTGCGCCGACTCGGCGGGCGCCACGTGGAGGTGGAGGCGGTATCGGTGCTCACGCGGTGGGCGGGACGGCACGCCTACCAGGTGGTGCTGCGTGATCTCTCGCCGCAGCGAGAAGCCGAGGCGGCGGCCGCACGGGCCGAACTGCTCTACACCAACGTCGTGTCGAGCCTCGTCGAGGGCGTGATCGTGATGAGTGCGACCGGCGTGATCGAGTCGATCAACCCCGCTGCCGCCGGCATCTTCGGGGTGGACGCCTCGTCGGCGGTGGGCGCGAACCTGACCGATCTGTGGGTCGGCGCGGAAGTCATCGACGCCGACGGCGTCGCCCTGTCACCAGACCAGCACCCCCATGTCCGAACCCAATTGACCGCTGCGCCGGTGACTTTCATGGTGGGTCTGCGATGGTCGGATCGGCCGATCCTGTGGACCTCGGGTACGTGCACGCTGCTCGACTCCGGCGTGAGCTCGCCGATGGTGGTGTCGTTCAGCGACATCACTGACGCGCGCGCCGCGACCGCGCAACTCGAGTACCAGGCCACGCACGACTCGTTGACCGGACTGCCCAATCGTCTGCACGTGGTCACCGACGTCCGGTCCACGTTGACCGATCCGCACCGGCGGACCGAGATGGCCGTGCTGTTCCTCGATCTCGACAACCTCAAGTCGGTGAACGACTCGTTCGGTCACAGCGTCGGGGACGAGGTACTGCGCGAGGTCGCCGATCGTCTGCGGCACACCGTCGACGCCGACAGCCTGGTGGGACGCGTGGGTGGGGACGAATTCGTCGCGGTGCTGGTAGGTGACTCGGCGAGCGTCGACGAGGTCGCAGACCGGATCCACCGCGCGCTGACCGCGCCCATCGAACGATCGGGTGGGACCGTCGCGGTGAGCGTGAGCATCGGCGCGGTGACCGTACCGGTCGGTGACAGCCGGACGATCAACGATCTGCTTCGCGACGCCGACGTCGCCATGTACGCGGCAAAGGCCGCGGGCGGCAACAGGACTCAGCGGTTCACCGAGGTGCTCGGCGAACCGCTGCCCGACGCAGCAGGTGGGCTACAGGCGTCCGCGGATGCGGGCGGCCGTCTCTGAGGTGGTCGACGTGGAGTCGCCGCGTTCGGCGAGATCGGCCGCGACGGCCTGCTCGACGCGAACGGCCGAGGCCTCCTCGCCCAGGTGCCGCAGGAGAAGGGCCACCGACAGGATGGCCGCGGTCGGATCGGCCTTGCCCTGGCCGGCGATGTCGGGCGCGCTGCCGTGCACGGGCTCGAACATCGACGGGTTGGTCCCGGTGGCGTCGATGTTGCCCGACGCGGCGAGTCCGATGCCGCCACTGATGGCGGCGGCGATGTCGGTGATGATGTCGCCGAACAGGTTGTCGGTGACGATGACGTCGAAACGGCCCGGATCGGTGACCATGTAGATGGTCGCCGCGTCCACGTGGCAGTAATCGGTTGCGACATCGGAGTATTCCGCGCCGACCTCGTCGACGGTGCGCTGCCACATCGACCCGGCGAACGACAGGACGTTGGTCTTGTGCACCAGCGTCAGCTTGTTGCCGCGGGTGCGGGCCAGCTCGAAGGCGTAGCGCACCACGCGCTCGACGCCGAAGCGGGTGTTCACGCTGACCTCGGTGGCCACCTCGTGCGGCGTGCCGACCCGGATGGAACCGCCGTTGCCGGTGTAGGGCCCCTCGGTTCCCTCTCGCACGACGACGAAGTCGATGTCGGGGTTGCCCGCGAGCGGCGAGGTGACACCGTCGAATCGGTGGCTGGGCCGCAGATTGACGTGGTGATCGAGCGCGAAGCGCATGGTCAGCAGCAGGCCGCGCTCGAGGATCCCCGGCGGGACCGAGGGATCGCCGATGGCGCCCAACAGGATCGCGTCGTGTGCGCGGATCGAGTCGAGGTCCGCGTCGGTCAGCAGCTCACCGGTCCGGTGGTACCGCCGGGCGCCGAGGTCGTACTCGGTACGTGTGACGTCGGGGTGCACGGCGTCGAGAATGCCGAGCGCCTCGGAGACGACCTCCGGTCCGATGCCGTCGCCCGCGATGACGGCGAGCTTCACGACAGGTCCACCTGCTGGATCAGCGTCGCCGACACCGATTCCCCGATGGCGGTGACCACATCGGACGGGATCTCTCCGTCGACGCGGAGCATGACCGTCGCACCCTTGCCGTCGGCGTCCTGGGACAGGCCGGCGGCAGCGATGTCGATGCCCGCGTTGCCGAGCAGCGTGCCGATCTTGCCCAGCGAGCCGGGCTGGTCGCCGTAGCTGACGACCAGGTTGCGCCCCTCGGCGCGCAGGTCGAAGTTGCGGCCGTTGATGTTCACGATCTTCTCGACCTCGCTGGGTCCGCTGAGCGTTCCCGCGACGTTGACCGTGGACCCGTCACCGAACACGGCCTTGAGGTCGACCAGGCTGCGGTGGTTGGGGCTCTCCGTGGCGGTGGTGACCTCGCTGGTCACTCCGCGGTCGGCGGCCACACCGGGCGCGTTGACGAAGGTGATCGGGTCCTCGAGGACCGCGGAGAACAGGCCGCGCAGTGCGGACAGGCCCAGGACGTCGACCGAACTCGCGGCGAGCTCACCGCGCACGTCGACGGTGATGGCGGTGGGTACCTGGCCGGAGATCGCGCCCACGAGCACACCGAGCTTGCGGGACAGTTCGAGCCACGGCGCGACGACCTCGTCGACGGCGCCGCCGGTGATGTTGACCGCGTCCGGCACGAAGTGACCGGCGAGCGCGAGACGAACGCTCTTGGCGACGTCGGTGCCCGCGCGGTCCTGCGCCTCGGAGGTGGAGGCACCCAGGTGCGGCGTGACGACGACCTCGGGGAGTTCGAACAGCGGGCTGTCGGTGCACGGCTCGGTCGCGAAGACGTCGAGTCCGGCGCCACGCACGTGACCCGACTTGATCGCCTCGGCCAGTGCGGCCTCGTCGATCAGGCCGCCACGGGCGGCGTTGACCACGATGACGCCGGGCTTGGTGCGGGCCAGTTCGGCGGTGCCGATCATGCCGAGGGTCTCGGGCGTCTTGGGCAGGTGGACGGTGAACAGGTCCGCTCGGGACAGCAGTTCGTCCAGTGATACCAATTCGATACCCAACTGTGCTGCGCGGGCGGGCGAGACGTAGGGGTCGTAGGCGATTATCTCGGTCTCGAAGGCCGCCAGACGGGCCGCGACGAGCTGTCCGATACGGCCCAGACCGACCACACCGATGGTCTTGCCGAAGATCTCCACACCGTTGAACTTGGACCGCTTCCAGGTGTGCTCGCGCAGTGTCGCGTCGGCGGCGGGGATCTGGCGGGCGACCGCGAACATCAGCGAGATCGCGTGCTCGGCGGCGGTGTGGATGTTCGACGTCGGCGCGTTGACGACCATGACGCCGCGCGCCGTAGCCGCAGGTACATCCACGTTGTCGAGGCCCACGCCCGCTCGCGCGATGATCTTCACCTTGGGGGCTGCGGCGAGGACCTCGGCGTCGATGGTGGTGGCCGAACGGACGAGGATCGCATCCGCGTCCACGACCGCCTCGAGGAGCTTGGGGCGGTCGGGACCGTCGACCCAACGCACCTCGACGTCGTCGCCGAGTGCCTCGACGGTCGACGGTGCCAGTTTGTCGGCGATCACGACGATCGGTCGGCCAGCTGTGCTCACGCGGATATCTCCTGTTGCTTGTCGGGAACGACTCAGCGATCAGCTTAGAGGGCACTCTGAATCACAATTCGCCCGACCACGGGCGGTCGCGGTCTTCCCGGAGTGGCGGTGTGACGGCGGTTACGGATACATTGCGTCTGGCTCGAGATCTCGGCCGGATTTTTCGTGGGGTCATGTGAAGTGAGAAGAAGTGGAGCACCGATGGTGAAGAAGCTGGTGGCCCTGTTCGCCGCGTGCGCGGCGATGGCGATGATGGTCTGGGGTGCGGGCACCGCATCGGCCAAGCCCGACATTTTCCTCGGCGGCGGTTCGGGGATCGTCGTCCTCAAGGGCGGCAACACCGCCTCCGCGTGCACGCTGACCACGATCGGTCGCGATTCCGCGGGACGCCTCGTCGGCCTCACCGCCGGTCACTGCGGTTCGGTCGGTCAGACCGTCCTGTCCGAGACGTTCAGCAACAAGGGCGCAGCCGGACGGGTCATCGTCTCCAACGACACCCTCGACTTCGACGTGATCCAGTTCGACGCCAACCGCGTCGTCCCGCTGCGCACGGTGCGCGGTGTCACCATCCGCTCCATCCAGACCGCCGCCCCGCAGTTCCCGTCGGTGCTGTGCAAGACCGGTCGCACCACCGGCCAGACCTGCGGCATCACCTTCTTCTCCGACAACCAGTCGCATTTCTCGGCCGTGTGTGTCGCCGAGGGTGACTCGGGCAGCCCCGTCGTCATCGGGGACCGCCTGATCGGCATGGTCAACGCCTACTACTTCACCGCGTGCATCGGCCCGGAGACCGGCTCGAACATCGCGCCGATCCTGCGCGCGATGTCGAACGCGGGCGTGAAAGGTTTCCGCGTCATCTGACGCAGACCACAGACGAGACGAAGGCCCCCACCGGATCCCGGTGGGGGCCTTCGCTGTTGGGCCCTCGTTCTCCGCTGTTGGGTCCTCGTTCTCCGCTGTTGGGCCCTAGTTTCTCTGCGTTGGGCCCTCGTTCTCCGCTGTTGGGCGCTTGTTCTACGCTGTCGCGCGCGGCCGGCGTCGGACGGAGTCGTCTTCGTCCAACCGACGCGAACGAAGACCCACCACACGAGAACCAGAGCCCAACACAGGCGCACAACGGCCCAACACGGACGGTGCGGCTACGGCGAAGGCCCCCACCGGATCCCGGTGGGGGCCTTCGTGTGTGGTGCGGTGGATCAGGCGGTCTCGGTGATCGGCCGATCGACCCAGCTCATCAGATCGCGCAGCTTCTTGCCGGTGACCTCGATGGGGTGCTCCGCGTTGCGCTTGCGCAGGTTCTCCAGCTCGGTGTTGCCTCCCTCGACGTTGGCGACGAGTCGCTTGACGAAGGTGCCGTCCTGGATGTCCTTGAGGATGCCGCGCATCCGCTCCTTGGTGCCGTCGTCGATGACGCGCGGTCCCGACAGGTAGCCACCGAACTCCGCGGTGTCCGACACCGAGTAGTTCATACGGGCGATGCCGCCCTCGTACATGAGGTCCACGATGAGCTTCAGCTCGTGCAGCACCTCGAAGTAGGCCATCTCGGGGGCGTAGCCGGCCTCGACCATGACCTCGAAGCCGATCTTGACGAGCTCCTCGGTACCGCCGCAGAGCACGGCCTGCTCACCGAACAGGTCGGTCTCGGTCTCCTCCTTGAAGGTGGTCTTGATGACGCCGGCGCGCGCGCCACCGATGGCCTTGGCGTAGCTCAGAGCCAGCGCCTCGCCCTCACCCTTGGGGTCCTGGTCGACCGCGATGAGACACGGCACGCCCTTGCCGTCGACGAACTGACGGCGCACGAGGTGGCCGGGGCCCTTCGGGGCCACCATCGCCACGGTGATCGACGCGTCCGGCTGGATCAGGTCGAAGTGGATGTTGAGTCCGTGGCCGAAGAACAGCGCGTCGCCGTCCTTGAGGTGCGGTGCGATGTCCTCGGTGAAGATCTGGGCCTGTGAGGTGTCCGGCGCCAGCAGCATGATGACGTCGGCCCACTCGGCGGCCTCGGCCGCACTGAGGACCTTGAGCCCCTGCTCGGCGGCCTTGTCACGCGACTTGCTGCCCTCGCGGAGACCGATCGCGACCTCGACTCCCGAGTCACGCAGGCTCAGCGAATGCGCATGCCCCTGGCTGCCGTATCCGATGACCGCGACCTTGCGGCCCTGGATGATCGACAGATCGGCATCGTCGTCGTAGAACATCTCGACTGCCACTTATGACTCTCCTTCGGTTTCGATCTTCATTGATCTCGTTGTACTGGGTTTCGTGATCTCAGCGGGTCGCCGAGATGGACTTCGGTCCGCGTCCGAGCGCAACCGCGCCGGACTGCGCGATCTCGCGGATGCCGTACGGGTCGAGCATCCGCAGCAGCGCCTCGAGCTTGTCCGACGTACCGGTCGCCTCGATGGTGACCGATTCGGTGGACACGTCGATCACCTTGGCACGGAACAGATCGACGACCCCGATGACGTCGGCGCGTGTCGAGGCGTCGGCGCGCACCTTGATCATCATCAGCTCGCGGGACACCGACATGTCGGGATCCTGCTCGACGATCTTGATGACGTTGATCAGCTTGTTGAGCTGCTTGGTGACCTGCTCGAGGGGGAAATCCTCCACCGAGACCAGGATGGTCATCCGCGAGACGCCCTTGAGCTCGGTCGGGCCGACCGCGAGCGACTCGATGTTGAACCCGCGACGCGAGAACAACGACGAGACGCGCGCGAGAACGCCGGGGCGGTCCTCGACGAGAACCGACAGGGTGTGCGTCGTCCTCATTCCGCTGCACCTCCGGTGGTCGGCGTGGCCGGATCCATGACGGCGTGGATGTCGATCGGTTCGGCGGCCGACTCGTCGTCGTCGAACAGCGGACGAATTCCCTTGGCCGCCATGATCTCGTCGTTGCCGGTACCGGCGGCGACCATCGGCCACACCTGCGCGTCGGCGCCGACGATGAAGTCGACCACGACCGGTCGGTCGTTGATCGCACGCGCCTGGGCGATGATGTCGTCGACGTCTTCCTCGCGCTCACACCGGAATGCGGCACATCCGAGGGCCTCGGCGAGCTTGACGAAGTCCGGGATGCGGTGCGAGTGGGTCGCGAGATCGGTACTGGAGTAACGCTTGTCGTAGAACAGCGTCTGCCACTGCCGGACCATGCCCAGGTTGCCGTTGTTGATCAGGGCGACCTTGATCGGGATGCCCTCGATCGCGCACGTGGCCAACTCCTGGTTGGTCATCTGGAAGCACCCGTCGCCGTCGATGGCCCACACCTCGGTGTCGGGGGCGGCCATCTTGGCACCCATCGCCGCGGGAACCGCGTAGCCCATCGTGCCGAGCCCACCCGAGTTCAACCACGTACGCGGCTTCTCGTAGGAGATGAACTGGGCCGCCCACATCTGGTGCTGGCCGACGCCGGCGCAGTAGACCGCGTCGGGTCCGGCGGCCTTGCCGACCGAGGAGATGACGAACTCCGGCGACATCGCACCGTCGGAGGGTCGGTCGTAGCTCAGCGGATAGGTGCGACGGATGCCGTCGAGGTAGGTCCACCACTGCGAGATGTCGACCGAGCCTGCGCTGGTCGCCCGCTCGTCGCGCAGGGCCTCGATCAGCTCGACGATGACCGCGCGGCAGTCACCGACGATCGGCACGTCGGCGAAGCGGTTCTTGCCGATCTCGGCCGGGTCGATGTCGGCGTGGATGACCTTGGCGTCCGGGGCGAACGAGTCCAGCTGACCGGTGACCCGGTCGTCGAAACGCGCACCCAGGGTGATGAGCAGATCGCTGCGCTGCAACGCCGCGACCGCCGCGACCGTGCCGTGCATTCCCGGCATGCCGAGGTGCAGGTCGTGGCTGTCGGGGAAGGCGCCGCGGGCCATCAGGGTCGTCACGACCGGGATGCCGGTGAGCTCGGCCAGCTCCAAGAGCTCCGCCGAGGCCTCGGCCTTGATGACGCCGCCGCCGACGTAGAGGACCGGCGAGTGCGCGGCGTTGATCAGTCGGGCGGCCTCGCGGACCTGCTTGCCGTGCGGCTTGGTGACCGGTCGGTATCCGGGCAGGTCGATCTGCGGCGGCCACGAGAAGGTGGTCTGCGCCTGCAGGACGTCCTTGGGGATGTCGACGAGGACAGCACCGGGACGACCGCTCTCGGCGAGATAGAACGCCTCGGCCATCGTCTGTGCGATGTCGGCGCCGTTGGTGACCAGGAAGTTGTGCTTGGTCACCGGCATGGTGATGCCGGTGATGTCGGCCTCCTGGAAGGCGTCGGTACCGATGAGCGCACGACCGACCTGACCGGTGATCGCGACGACCGGGACCGAGTCCATCTGCGCGTCGGCCAGCGGGGTGATGAGGTTGGTCGCGCCCGGACCGGAGGTCGCCATGCAGACGCCGGCACGGCCGGTGATCTGCGCGTATCCGGTGGCGGCGTGACCGGCACCCTGCTCGTGGCGGACCAGGATGTGGCGGACCTTCTTGGAGTCGAGCAGAGGGTCGTACACCGGGAGGATGCACCCACCCGGGAGGCCGAAGACGACCTCTACACCGAGTTCCTCGAGCGAACGGACGACGGCCTGCGCGCCGCTCACGCGCTCAGGGGCCACCGTTGCCGCACCGACGGTGCGGGGGCGGGCCGATAAAGGTGTCGGAGCCACGCGACCCCCCGACGGCGTGGAGCCGTCCTGGGAGCGTGTTGCTGGTGCGCTCACTGCAGTTTCCTCTGCTGGTCATTGGGTGGAGGGACAACAAAAAACCCCCGTCAGCTTCTCAGCTGTACGAGGGTGGCGCGTCGATGCTTGGTGAGGTTCTCGTGGCAAAAACCCGGTCAGGCGTTGACGCGCCGGCCGAGTACGAGAATTTCACTGTGCTTCACGTCTGCAAAGGTAGGACTGCGCAGTTGGTCCAGTCAACTCGCCTCCGAAGCACGTCCCACGATGTGGGACTTCGCTGTCCGGATGCCACAATGACGAGATGCCCGAGAGCGACCAGCCGACGCCTGCCCCCGTCGAGTTGCCCATCCAGTTCCGCATCCAGCCGATGGCGTACTTCGGCGTCTTCATGATGATGGTGACCGCGGTGATCCTCGCCGGTGCGTCACTGACCTACCTCGGCTGGACGCTGGCGCTGCCCGTCATCGGGGGCTACTGGATGTACCGCATCCGCACGGTGGTCACCGTCGACGGCCTACGCGCGGTCGGCACCGTACGCACCACGGAGATCCCCTGGGATCAGCTGAGCGGCCTGTCGTTCCCGCGCTGGGGCGCGGTACGCGCGGTGACCACCGACTCGTCGCGGGTACGCCTGCCTGCAATCGCGTTTCGCGACCTCCCCCTCCTCTCGGCCGCGAGCGCGGGACGCATCCCCGACCCCTACGCCGCCCGCAGCACCGACTGATCGGCCCCGCGGGACGGGAGTACGCTGGCCGGCGCAGATGCGTAGCCGGGGATCAGCCCGCCCGCTGCGCGACCCACCATCGGATCGAGGTACACCATGCCGCCGTTGAGGTCTCGGACCACCACTCACGGACGCAACGCATCCGGAGCACGATCCCTGTGGCGAGCCACCGGGATGACCGACGAGGATTTCGGCAAACCCATTGTGGCCATTGCCAACTCGTACACGCAGTTCGTGCCGGGTCACGTGCACCTCAAGAACGTCGGTGAGATCGTGGCCGAGGCGGTCCGCGCCGCGGGCGGCGTCCCGCGCGAGTTCCACACCATCGCCGTCGACGACGGCATCGCGATGGGACACGACGGGATGCTCTACTCGCTGCCCAGCCGCGAGATCATCTCGGACTCGGTGGAGTACATGGTCAACGCGCACACCGCCGACGCGCTGGTGTGTATCTCCAACTGCGACAAGATCACTCCGGGCATGCTCAACGCCGCGATGCGTCTGAACGTCCCCACGGTCTTCGTCTCCGGCGGTCCGATGGAGGCTGGGAAGTCCGTCGTCGTCGGCGACGTGGTGCACCCGTCGTCCGATCTCATCACCTCCATCTCGGCGTCGGCCAACGATGCCGTCGACGACGAGGCGCTCAAAGCCGTCGAGGAGGCCGCCTGCCCGACCTGCGGTTCCTGCTCGGGCATGTTCACCGCCAACTCGATGAACTGTCTCACCGAGGCGCTCGGACTCGCCCTGCCCGGCAACGGCTCCACCCTGGCCACCCACGAGGCACGGCGGGCACTGTTCAGTCGGGCAGGCACCGTCATCGTCGACGCCGCCACGCGCTTCTACCGCGACGACGACACGTCGGTGTTGCCGCGCAGCATCGCCACCTCCGCGGCCTTCCGCAATGCCATGGCCCTCGATGTCGCGATGGGCGGGTCGACCAACACGGTCCT
The DNA here is from genome assembly GCF_024171815.1 of Williamsia maris. GTDB lineage: Bacteria > Actinomycetota > Actinomycetes > Mycobacteriales > Mycobacteriaceae > Williamsia_A > Williamsia_A maris. The sequence goes on from NZ_JAMTCJ010000003.1 coordinate 406,111, forward strand.
GCACATCCTCGCCGCCGCGCAGGAGGGTGAGGTCGCCGATTTCGACCTCGACGTCATCGATCAGATCAGCCGCAAGGTGGCGTTCCTGTCGAAGGTCGCGCCGAACTCGGACTACCACATGGAAGACGTGCACCGGGCCGGCGGCATCCCGGCCATCCTGGGCGAACTGCGACGCGCAGGCCTGCTCGACGACACCACCAGCACCGTGCACTCGCCCACGATGGCGCAGTTCCTCGACGACTGGGACATCCGCAGCGGAACGGCCACCGACGAGGCGTTCGAGTTGTTCCACGCGGCGCCCGGCGGTGTCCGCACCACCACGCCGTTCTCCACCGCGAACCGCTGGAGCTCACTCGACACCGACGCCGCGGAGGGATGCATCCGGGATCTCGCGCACGCCTACACCGCCGAGGGCGGACTGTGCGTGCTCCGCGGCAACGTCGCCCAGGACGGCGCGGTGCTCAAGACCGCGGGCATCGACGAGGACCTGTGGCACTTCGAGGGCCCCGCTCGCGTCGTCGAGAGCCAGGACGAGGCCGTGCAGGTGATCCTGAGCAAGACCATCCAGGCCGGCGAGGTCCTCGTGGTTCGCTACGAGGGGCCCGCGGGCGGACCCGGGATGCAGGAGATGCTGCACCCGACCGCGTTCATGAAGGGCACCGGCATGGGCAAGAAATGCGCCCTGGTCACCGACGGACGGTTCTCCGGCGGATCGTCGGGACTGTCGGTCGGACATGTCTCCCCCGAGGCCGCGGCCGGCGGTGTCATCGGTCTCGTCGAGGACGGCGACCCGATCGTCATCGACGTGAAGACCCGTCAGCTGAAGGTGCTCGTCGACGACGAGGTGCTGCTCGAACGGCGGGCCAAGATGGAGGCCTCCGAGCGTCCGTGGCAGCCCCGTGCGGAGCGCGAACGCAAGGTCACCACCGCGCTGCGCGCCTACGCCAAACTCGCCACCTCGGCCGACAAGGGCGCAGTCCGACAGGTCGACTGAGTTCTCGCCGCTCAGTGTCCGGCGGTGACCAACCGCGCACCCGGGTCGTCGAACGTCACCGGCGACAGGTCGAGGTGCTCGCGCAGGGTGTCGGTGGTGTACTCGGTGCGGAAGAGCCCGCGCCGCTGCAGTTCCGGCACCACGTAGTCGACGAAGTCGTCGAACGTGCCCGGGGACTGCGCGGCCGAGAGGATGTATCCGTCGGCCTCTCCCCCGGTGAACCCCGCCTCGATCTCGTCGGCCACATCGCTCGCCGTGCCGACGAACTGGGGCAGCAGCACGCCCTGGGCGTAGAGCTTGCCGATGTCGCGCAACGTGAGGCTGTCCCGCTCGCTCAGCCGGCGGGCCACGTCGAACAGGCCCTGCGTGCCGCTGACCTCGATGTCCTCGACGGGCGCGTCGAGATCGTAGGTCGAGAAGTCGTGGTTGGTGTGCACCGAGAGTGTGATGAGACCCGAGATGGGGTCGGCCAGGTCGTTGTGGAAGGCCTGCTTCTCGCGGGCGATCGACTCCGTCTCGCCGACGAACGGGATGAACGACGGCAGGATCTTGACGTCCTCGGGTCGACGACCGTAGTTCACCGCACGCGACTTCACGTCGTCGTAGTAGGCGCGCCGCCCCTCCGGGGTGGGGTCGATCTCGAAGATCGCCTCGGCCCACCGGGCGGCGAAATCCTTGCCCTTGTCCGACGATCCGGCCTGGATCAGCACCGGGCGACCCTGCGGTGAGCGGGGCACGTTCAACGGTCCCTGTACCCGGAAGTACTCACCGTCGTGGTCGATGGCGCGGACCTTGTCCGGATCGGCGAACACGCCGCCCACCTTGTCCTGGACCAGGGCGTCGGTATCCCAGCTGGACCACAGCGCGAGCGCGGTCTCCACGAACTCCTGGGCCCGGACGTAGCGCAGGTCGTGCGCGAGATGCTCGGTGGCCCCGAAGTTGACGGCCTCGGCCGACGACAGCGACGTGACGATGTTCCAGGCGACCCGACCGCGCGAGAGGTGGTCGAGGCTGGCGAAGATGCGGGCGACCTCGTAGGGGTGGAAGTAGGTGGTCGACTTGGTGATCGCGACACCGAGTTTGGTGGTGACCGCGGCGATGCTCGCCGCGACCAGCGACGGGTCGAGGGTGGCGCTGGCCTGCGTGCCCCGACTCAACGACACGTCGATGCCGGTACCGAAGTTCGTGGGGGTGGCCAGCAGGTCGGCGAAGAAGATGAAGTCGAACTTCCCCCGCTCGAGTGTACGAGCGACGCGGTGGTAGTACTCCGCCGACAGGAAGTTCGGGTCCGAGGCGGGGTGACGCCAGGCGGCGTGTGAATGCGTTACGTGCGAGGCGATCTGGAAGCCGCCCAGGTGGAGTTGACGAGGCATGACAGCAGTTCTACGCACGTAGCCGCGGCTCGACAACGCTTGCGATCAGCGCGGTCGCAACCACGCGGATCGTCGAACTACCGTGGAGGGATGAACGCACCCACGACCACTCACGCCATCGCCTCTCTGCGCCCCGGCCCCGCCGACGCCGCCGACTCCTTCGTCGAGGTCGAGGTGCCGATCGGCGACATCAGGCCGCACGATCTGCTCGTCGAGGTCCGCGCGGTGTCGGTGAACCCGGTCGACCACAAGGTCCGCTCGTCGTTCGACGCCGCCGACTCCCCGAAGATCCTCGGGTTCGATGCAGCGGGAACGGTTGTCGCCGTCGGCGACTCGGTGAGCCGCTTCGCCGTCGGCGACGACGTCTTCTACGCCGGGGTGATCAACCGCTCCGGCAGCAACGCCGCGTTCCAGCTGGTCGACGAACACATCGTGGCCGCGAAACCGACGTCGCTGTCCTTCGGTGATGCGGCCGCACTGCCGCTGACCGGCATCACCGCGTGGGAGACGCTCTTCGAGCGCCTGCGCCTGACGGCCGACAGCGACGGCGTCCTGCTCGTCGTCGGCGGGGCCGGTGGGGTCGGCTCGATGATCATCCAGCTGGCCCGGGCCCTGACCTCGGTCACCGTCATCGCGACTGCGAGCCGGCCCGAGTCCTCGCAGTGGGCAACCGATCTGGGCGCCCACCACATCGTCGACCCGAAGGAGTTGGGCACCGCTGTCCCGGCCATCGCCCCGGACGGTGTCGACCACATCTTCTCGCCCTACTCGGCGGGCAACGTCGAGACCTACGCCGAGATCCTCGGCGTGGGCGGCGCGGTCGTGGCAATCGACGAGCCGGAGGGGCTCGACCTGCTGCCACTGAAGTCGAAGAGCCAGACCTGGCACTGGGAGTTGATGTTCAGCCGGCCGCTGTACACGCCGACCGACGACAGCCAGCACCGACTGCTCACCGAGATCGCCCGACTCGTCGACGCGGGCACCATCCGATCGACCGCGACGACCACCCTGTCCCCGATCGGCGTCGAGACGCTGCGCGAGGCACACACGCGGTCGGAGTCCGGGACGGTCGTGGGCAAGATCGTGATCGTCGCGGAGTAGGGCGCCGGGCCCGCCGCGGGGGTCGATAGGCTGCCGACATGACCGAGTGGAACGCATTTACCGTCGACATCACCGACCACGTCGCCCAGGTGACGTTGATCGGGCCCGGCAAGGGCAACGCGATGGGTCGCGATTTCTGGCGTGAGCTGCCGTTGATCTTCGCCGAGCTCGACGGCGATCCGCAGGTCCGCGCGGTCGTGCTCGCCGCCGCGGGCAAGCACTTCTCGTTCGGTCTCGACCTCGCCGAGATGGGCGGCGATTTCCTGCCGCTGATGGCCGACCGCGCGCTGGCCGGACCGCGGTCCCGATTCCACACCACGGTGAAGTCGATGCAGGCTGCGGTCACCGCCGTCGCCGACAGCCGCGTCCCGGTCGTGGCGGCCGTGCAGGGCTGGTGCATCGGCGGTGGCGTCGACCTGATCGCCGCAGCCGACATCCGCTACGCCTCCGCGGACGCCAAGTTCAGCGTCCGCGAGGCGAAGATCGGCATCGTGGCCGACATCGGTTCGCTGCAACGACTCCCGGCGATCATCGGCGAGGGTCACCTCCGCGAGCTGGCCTACACCGGCAAGGACATCGACGCCGCACGCGCCGCGCAGATCAACCTGGTCAACGAGGTCGTCTCCGACGCCGAGACCGCGCTGGCCGCGGCCCAGCGCACCGCCCGCGACATCGCCGCGAACCCTCCGCTCGTGGTGCAGGGCGTCAAGGACGTACTCGACCGGGAGCGGGCGGGCGTCGTCGCCGACGGCCTGCGCTACGTCGCCGCGTGGAACGCCGCATTCCTCCCGTCGGACGATCTGACCGAGGGCATCAGCGCCGTCTTCGAGAAGCGTCCGCCGAACTTCACCGGCGAGTGATCCCGGATCGCGCTCAGGCCTCGAGTTCGCCGGCCACCGAGCGTTCGATCTGCGCGTAGGCGACGACCGGGAGCGAGACCAGCCCGTCTAGTTCCTCCCGGGCCTTGCGGTAGGCGCTCTGCCGTTCCTGCGGGGTCGACGCGGAGTCCATCGCCATCCGCAACAGGCTCTGCGCCCGGGTCAGCCGATGCTGTTCGGCATCGCTGAAATCGCCCTGCCGCCGACGCTTCGCCTCGGATTCGGCGGCATCGAACGCGACGCCGTAGTCGTGCACCGCGCCGCGGTAGGTGCTCTGGGCGCTGTGGTTGCCGACCAGATCGCCTGCGGTGTCGGGCCGCAGTGAGTCCGCACCCCGCTTGGCACGATGGAACGCGATCGTCAGTGGATCGCGCATGTTCGTCATCAACGGGTATTCGAGCAGATTGATCACGTCGGTCTCGTAGGCGAACCATCGCCGGTCGATCTCGTCGTGTTCGGCGAGCACTTTCGCCATCGCCCGTGTCTCGGCCTCGCGGTCGACGCGTTGTTTGCCCTGCGCCTCGGCCGCGGCGATCTTCGCCTGCTGCTTGAGGCGGAAGCGCTCCTGACGGCGGTCGACACGCCGCGCGTTGGCGGCGCCCACCGCGCGGAACCCACCCGCGACCGTGCCACCGAAGACAAACGCCAGCCACCAGTAATGACCGACGAAGTCCCCTACCGCGTTCATGGGCGCACCATCACCCCACGCTACTGAATCGGCGGATTACCCGGCGACTGGAACGGATTGGTCCCGTTGAACACGATCCAGATCGCCACGGGTGCCGCGATACCCACGACCAACCAGGCCACCGACCCGATGTAGGGCCTCGTCGACCAGCCGCGTCCGAAGTCGAGGGCGATCTTGCCCGGCCCGACCAGGATGATGACCGCCGCGGCGATGCCGAGGAAGACCTCGTACTCGATGCCGGGGCCGTTCTGTCCGGCGGCGAAGAACCAGACGCCGCCCGCCAGCGTCGCCTTGTAGGTCGCCGCGATGATCATCACGCCCAACACAGCGGATCCGGCGATGGGCGTCAGCAGACCCAGCACGAGCATCAGCCCACCCAGCGATTCCGAGAGCGCGCCGACGATGGCCAGCGGCTTCGCGGCGTCACCGTGGAACCCGATGTCGGGGTTGGGCGAGTTGAGCAGGAAGTTCTCGAAGCCGCTGAGCCGCGGGCCGTTCCACCACCCGAACAGCTTCTGCGAACCGTGGGCCATGGCGATCAGCCCGACCGCGACACGGAGCACCAGCAGTCCGAGGTCGGTGGTGCCGCGGCGACCAGCCTTGGCCGCGGCGGCGAGCTCCTCCTCGACGACCGTCGGATCGGCGCGCTTGCGGCGGCGGGAGAACCGCCCACCGGACTCGGAGTCCAGCGCCCTGGTCTCGTCGTCGAAGTCGTCGTCGCGGAAGTCGTCGCGCGTCTGGCCGGACTGCGGCGAGAACACCGCGGTGTCGGTGTCGTCGTCGTAGCTGTCGGTGTCCATGTAGGCGCGCCGGTTGTGTTCACGGTGGAAGTCGTCCCGGTCGACCGCCGGGATGGCCGCTGTCTTCGGAGCGGGGTCGGACTTCGCCGTGTCGGACGCGGCCGCGGACTTCGCGGTGCCTGCCGTGGCGGTGTCGGCGGCCCCCTGCGCCGGGAGCGCGGTGGTCGCGGGAGCATCGTCGTCGCCCCAATAGGGACGCTCACCCGCGGCGCGTTCTCCGGCCGACGCCGTGAGGTGGCCGGGCTCGCCGTCGGCGATCGACCCGCGGGCCGACTCGGCGGACGAGTCGTCGTGATCACCGCGCCGGTAGGGCTGGTACCCGTAGACACCGGTGTCGCCGTCGTCCGGACCGGGCGGGGTCTGCGGGACGCGGAAGGTCTCGGTCGGCTCGTCGTACGGACTCGACCCCTGGGGCCGCTGGTCACGATCTCGTTCGCTCACGCGCACCACCCTATGCGGGAAAGCGCCCCTGTTCGGCGACGCGAACCCCAGCGCGCCGGGTGTGTTCGCGCCTCATCAGTAGGCTGGGCGCATGTTCGACGCCGCGCGCCGTTTCCGCGTCACCGCCGTGGCGCTGGTCGCGACTTCATTCATGCTCGTCGGCGCCGGATGCGCGGACTTCGGGGACGAGGACCGGGCCCGCTCGGCGGGCGAGTTCTCCCCGAACAGCCAGACGCCGGTCATCCCCACCCCGACCCCGCCGTCGAGCCCGTCGAACGGCCCCGAGGGGCCACCGCCGACCGGTCCCTGTGTCGATCCCGACCCCGCCGTCATCGCGACCTGTCTGGGCGCGACCAGCGCGGTCACCGCCGGCGACGCCCAGGGTGAGTCGACGGTCGTCGCCGAACGCACCACCGGACAGATCATCTCCACCCGGCGCAACGGCCCCCGACGCGTCGTCGCCACCGTCCCGGTCGACGCCGACTCCGACGGCGGACTGATGGACTTCGCCCCCTCGCCGACCTTCGAGCAGGACCAGCTGATCTACGCCTACATCTCCACCGCGTCGGACAACCGAGTCGTGCGCATCGCCCCCGGCGACACCCCGAAGCCGATCCTCACCGGGATCCCCAAGGGCGCGACCGGCAACGTCGGGTCCATCCACTTCAAGTCGCCGACCGAGCTCATCGTCGCCACCGGTGACGCCGGCGACCCGGCCGCGGCGGCGAACCCGTCGTCGCTCGCGGGCAAGCTGCTGTCGGTGACCGCGTTGAACAGCGGCAGCACGGCGCCGCCACGGGTGTTGGCCTCGGGATTGGGGGCCAACGCGGTCATCTGTTCCGATGCCGCCGACGGCAGCCTCTACGTCACCGACCGCGCGCCCACCGAGGACCGGCTGCAGATCATCGACACCACCGGAACGCTGCGGCCGCTGTGGACGTGGCCGGACCGGCCCGGCATCTCCGGATGCGCCGCGGCGAACGGCAGCGTCCTCATCTCGACCGCCCGCACTCAGCGCGTCGAGATGTTGAGCGCGCCGACCCGCGAGCGCCCGACCGTCGAACCGCCGGTCGTCGTCATGGAGAAGCGCTACGGCGCCTTCGGCCGCATGGCCGCCTCGGCGTCGGGGGTCTTCCAGGTCGGCACGATCAACAAGCAGGCGGGCCGACCGGTCCCGACCGACGATCGCGTCGTGCGGTTCATGCCGCCCAACGCCTCGCAGAGCCGGCTCTGACCGCCGGTCCTCAGCTGCAGGACGCGAGCACCAGTTCCTTCACTCGCGCCGGATCGGCCTGTCCGCGAGTCGCCTTCATGACGTCGCCGACGATCTTGCCCGCCGCGGCGACCTTGCCCGAGCGGATCTTCTCGGCGATGTCGGGGTTGGCGGTCAGGGCCTCGTCGACGGCCTTCTGCAGCGCCGAGTCGTCACGGACGACCTCGAGACCGCGATCGGCGACGATCGCCTCCGGCTCACCCTCACCGTCGAGCACCGCGACGATGACCTGCTGAGCCAGTTTGTTGGTGAGCTTGCCCGCCTCGACCAGGGCGATGACCGACGCCACCTGAGCCGGGGTGATCGGCAGATCCGCCAGTTCCACCGCGCGGGTGTTCGCCTGCTGCGCGAGGAAACTGACCCACCAGCTGCGCGCCGCCTCGGCCGGGGCGCCGGCGTCGACGGTCGCGATGATCAGGTCGACCGCCCCGACGTTCATCAGGTCACGCATCACCTCGTCGGAGACGCCCCACTCCTGCTGGATCCGCGCGCGACGCAGCCACGGCATCTCCGGCATCGTCGTGGCCAGCTGCTCGATCCAGGCCGGATCCGGTTGCACCGGAGCGAGATCGGGCTCGGGGAAATAGCGGTAGTCCTCGGCGGTCTCCTTGCGACGACCCGCGAGCGTGGTGCCGTCGGACTCCTGGAAGTGCCGGGTCTCCTGGATGATCTCGCCGCCGGTGCGCAGGATGGCGGCCTGCCTGCGCATCTCGTGACGCACCGCGACCTCCACGCTGCGCAGGGAGTTCACGTTCTTGGTCTCGGTGCGCGTGCCGAACTCGGTGGCGTCCTTGGCCATCAGCGACACGTTGGCGTCGCAGCGCAACGACCCCTGATCCATCCGCACGTCGGAGACGTCGAGCGCCTTGAGGAGATCACGCAGCGCGCTGACGTAGGCCCGGGCGACCTCGGGAGCACGTGCCCCGGTCCCCTCGATGGGACGGGTGACGATCTCGACGAGCGGGACGCCGGCACGGTTGTAGTCGAGCAACGAGTGGTCGGCACCGTGAATTCGCCCGGCGCCGCCGATGTGCAGCGACTTGCCGGTGTCCTCCTCCATGTGCGCGCGCTCGATCTCGATCCGCCACGGCGTGCCGTCGGAGAGGACGACGTCGAGGTGGCCGTCGTAGACGATCGGCTCGTCGTACTGGGAGATCTGGTAGTTCTTCGGCTGGTCCGGGTAGAAGTAGTTCTTGCGCGCGAACTGGCTCGACGGGCGGACCGTGCAGTTCAACGCCAGGCCGATGCGGATGGCCGACTCGACGGCCGCGGCGTTGACGACCGGCAGCGACCCGGGCAGCCCGATGCAGACCGGGCAGACCTGGGTGTTGGGCTCGGCACCGAACTCGGTGGGGCAGCCGCAGAACATCTTGGTCGCGGTACCCAACTCGACGTGCACCTCGAGACCCAGAACGGGGTCGAACTCGGCGATGACGTCGTCGTAGTCGATCAGGTCGGCGGTCGGAGCAGTCATGCGCACCAGTTTATGCCGGGCGAGATCGCCGCGCGGCCCCGCATCACCGGGCCGGATTCCAGGGTCGAGATCAGGGCGATCACCGATGCCGCCCGCGTCGGGGATCCCTACCGTCGGTGGTTCACCCCCGACCCACAGGAGCGCTCATGTCCTACTCACCCGTCCCGTCCGACCGCACTCCCCGACTGCGACGGTCCCGGACCCAGTCATGGTTCGGCGGCGTGTGCGGCGGGATCGCCGAACGCTTCGGCCTGAGCGCCGGACTGGTCCGGTTGCTGTTCGTCGTGTCGATCGTGCTGCCGGGACCGCAGTTCCTCGTCTACCTCGCGTTGTGGATCGTGATCCCGCGCGACTGACACCTCCGCACTCACCCGAAGATGACGCGGATCTCCTGATACTGGTCCTGCGGCACGGTCTTGTGGTTGGCGAGGGCCTCGCCGAAGTCGACCCGGACGATGGCCGTACCGCGCAGCGCCACCATGTGGCCCCAGTGCTTGTCGGCGACGAGGTCGGTGACGGCCATCCCGAGCCGGGTCGCGAGTACGCGGTCGAAACCGGTCGGTGATCCGCCGCGCTGGATGTGTCCGAGGACCGTCGACCGGGTCTCGATGCCGGTGCGTTCCTCGATCAACGGGGCCAGCACCTCCGCGATCCCGCCCAGGCGCGGGCGGTTGAAACCGTCGACGCCCTTGGTCGAATGCGCCTGGTCCATGTCCGGGAGGGTGAAGCCCTCGGCGACGACCACCATCGGCGACCGTCCGCGGTTCTTGACGCTGGTCACCCACGCACAGATCTGGTTGAGGCTCTCCGGTTGTTCGGGGATCAGGATCGCGTGCGCGCCACCGGCGATCCCCGAGTACAGCGCGATCCACCCCGCGTGACGACCCATCACCTCGAGCACCATGCAGCGCTTGTGCGAGTTGCCGGTGGTCCGGAGGCGGTCGATGGCCTCGGTGGCGATCTCGACGGCCGTGTCGAAACCGAACGTGTAGTCGGTGGCGTCGAGGTCGTTGTCGATCGTCTTCGGGACGCCCACGATGTTGATGCCGTCCTCGAAGAGGCGCTTGGACGCCGAGGCCGTGCCCTCGCCGCCGATCGCGATGACGCCGTCGATGCCCAGCTCGTCGAGGACCTTCGCGATGTTCTCGGCACCACCGTGGGGTTCGCTGTAGGGCCCGATCCGACTCGTGCCGAGGATCGTCCCGCCCTCGCGGGCCAGGCCGCGTACCGAACTGCGGTCGAGCGGCATCACGTCGCCCTCGACCAGGCCGCGCCACCCGTCGAGGAACCCGACGAACTCCTGTCCGTACACCGTCTCGCCCTTGAGCACGGCACCGCGGATGACGGCGTTCAGGCCGGGGCAGTCGCCGCCGGAGGTGAGAATGCCGATCTTGCCCACGTGGTCGGTTCCCTTCGCAGCGTCTGATGACTCGTGGCTCGAGCGCAGTGCGCCTATCAATGTATGGAACGTCGCGCCCCGGCGCGCAGCGACCGGTCACGAGCCCGGTGAACGTCACGCCGAGCCGGGTTTCGATGCCACCGGTATTGTTGTCGGGATGGGAACGGGACGGATCGACGCGGCACGCATCGCGATCGGCCGTCTCCTCGTGTCGGCCATCATCATCGCCGCCGGTCTCATCGTCACCTCGGTGCTCACCACATCGTCGTCCGCGACGATGTCGGTCCACTCGGCCACCGGGGCGTCCGGCAGCAGCACCCCCACCCAGATCGACGCCGCCGTCCGACTCGGTGACGACACCCCGGCGGGCGCGGCGATCGCGGCCCTCACCGGACCCGACCCGATCCGCGCCCTGGCCCTGATCCCGTCCGGCTTCGCCGCGACGATGGGGTACCGGCCCGTGGTCGACCTCGGGGTGCCCGCCAACCCCGATGGCGGGTGTTCGTCGCCGATCACGCTGCCCGCCTCCTTCGACGCGCCCTGCAAGACCCACGATCTCGGCTACGACCTGCTGCGCTACAGCGCGACCACCGACGAGCCGGTGGGACAGTGGGCGCGGCGCGCGCTCGACTCGCAGTTGGTGCGCCGCATGCATGCGAGCTGCCCCGTCGACAGTTGTTGGGCCGCAGCGGACATCGCCGCCGCGGGCGTCAACGCCAACTCCGAGCGACAGGCCGACGGGGTGCCGCGGAGCGAGACCCGCACCCAGGTGTTCACCTCGGTGATCCGCTGGCTCTGGCAGCCGGTGGTGCACGCCGCGGAGTTCCTCGGCTCGGCGTCGGGCCGCGCGGGTGTCGCCACCCTGATCGCGCTGATCGCGGTGCATCTGCGCCGTCGGTCGCGGCCGGTGTTCGCCGACGGCTGGCCCACCGTGTGGGCGATGCTGCGCCGGTCCTCGATCCGTATCCCCAGTCTGCGGATGCGCCCCGAGCCCGGGCACTGACCGCCACGCGACGCGCTCCTCCCCTTCCCCGCACCACCGTTCCGCGCCCGCGGTTCCGATGTTCCCTCTTGACCGAGCAGTTGTCTGGACTAGTGTCTGGTCTAGAGTTCAGCCGTCCGGTCGTCGCGAGGAGAAACCATGCCCATCCGGGTCGCCCACGTCGGGACCGGCAACGTCGGCCGGTTGGCCCTGCGGCAGTTGATCGACGACCCGCGTTTCGAGGTCGTCGCGGTCGGGGTGCACAACCCGGAGAAGGTCGGACGCGATGCCGGTGAACTCGCCGGACTCGAGGTGACCACCGGGATACGGGCGGTCAGCGGGATCGACGCGGTGCTCGCGAGCACGCCCGAGTGCGTCGTCTACTGCGCCATGGGCGACACCCGCATGGGCGAGGCCACCAAGGACTGCCTGGCCGTGCTCGAGGCAGGCGTCGACCTGGTCGGATCCGCCCCGGTCACCATGCAGTACCCGTGGGAGATCATGCCCGACAAGCTGATCGAGCGGATCGAGAACGCCGGCCGGACGGGCGACGCCAGCATGTACATCACCGGTGTCGACCCCGGCTTCGCCACCGACCTGATCCCCCTGGCCCTGGCGAGCACGTGCCAGAACGTCACCCAGATCACGTGCATGGAAATCGCCGACTACGCCACCTACGACGGCGCCGAGGTCATCTTCGACGTGATGGGCTTCGGCAGCCCGGTCGACGATCCCCCGCTGTTCCTGCAGCCGGGCGTGCTCAGCCTGGCGTGGGGATCGGCGATCCGGATGCTCGCCGACGGCCTCGGCATCACCGTCGACGACATCGTCGACGAGAACGAGAGAGAACCCGCGCCCGAGGATTTCGACATCTCGGCCGGGCACATCGCGAAGGGCACCACCGCCGCGGTGCGGTTCCGGATCAGCGGGATGGTCGACGGGCACGCCGCGATCGTCGTCGAACACGTGACCCGACTCCGTGACGACCTCCGGCCGGACTGGGCGCAGTCGGCGCAGCCGGGCGGGTCGTATCGGGTGGAGATCACCGGCGAACCCTCCTACGTCGTCGACATCTGCCCCACCAGCGTGCACGGCGACCACAACCACGCGGCGATCGTCGCGGCCGCCGGCCGGATCGTCAATGCGATACCCGCGGTGATCGCAGCCGCACCCGGTCTCCGGACCACGCTCGACCTGCCCCTGATCACCAGCCGCGGTGTCTACCGCGCGCCGGCCGACGTGAACAAGTGAGGAACGAAACAGTCATGGGACGTGTAGACGGAAAAGTGGTCCTGATCAGCGGAGGCGCGCGCGGCATGGGCGCCGCGCACGCCCGGGCGCTGGCCGCCGAGGGCGCCTCGGTCGTCCTCGGCGACATCCTCGACGACGAGGGGACCGCGCTGGCCTCCGAGATCGGCGACGCCGCCCGCTACGTCCACCTCGACGTCACCCAGCCCGAGCAGTGGTCCGCGGCTGTGTCGGCGGCGGCGGAGACCTTCGGGTCGCTGACCGGGCTGATCAACAACGCCGGGATCGTCAACGGCTCGACGCTGCAGAAGTTCCGGCTCGACAAGTGGCAGCAGATCCTCGACGTGAACCTGACCGGCACCTTCCTGGGGATGCAGGCGGCCGCGGATCCGATCATCGCCGCGGGCGGTGGGTCGATCATCAACGTGTCCTCGGTGGAAGGTCTGCAGGGCAGCCCGTGGGCACACGGCTACGTGGCCTCGAAGTGGGCGGTGCGCGGCATCACCAAGTCCGCGGCGTTGGAACTCGCCCCGCACAAGGTGCGGGTCAACTCGGTGCACCCCGGCCTCATCCGGACGCCGATGACCGAGACCATCCCCGACGGGATGGTAAAGATCCCGCTGCGGCGATCCGCCGAAGCCGAGGAGGTCTCCGCCATGATCGTCTTCCTGATCAGCGACGAGTCGTCCTATTCCACGGGCTCGGAGTTCATCGTCGACGGAGGCCTGACCGCCGGGGTCGACCCCACCATCTGACCTCGCAAGCACCTCCCCCGGTCGGGGTTCAGCGCACGCCGTTCTCGTACGCGAAGACGACCGCCTGCGCCCGGTCCCGGAGACCCAGCTTGGCGAGCACGTTGCTGACGTGGGTCTTGACCGTCTGCTCGGCGACGAACAGCGCCGTGGCGATCTCCGCGTTCGACTTGCCCTCGGCGACCTGCTCGAGGACCTCCCGCTCGCGGGCGGTCAGGTGCGACAGCACAGTCATCGCCGCGGGCTGCGGTCGGCGACGGCCGGTGACCTCGGCGATGAGCCGACGCGTCACCGACGGCGCCAGCAGGGCATCACCGGCCGCGACGACACGCACCGCGCGGACGAGCTCGTCGGCGGGGGCGTCCTTGAGCATGAACCCCGACGCCCCGATGCGCAGCGCCTCGTAGACGTAGTCGTCGATGTCGAAGGTGGTGAGCATCAACACCTTCGGGGCCGTCGCGGCGTCGGCGAGTACCGACTTGGCCGCGGTGAGACCGTCCATCTGCGGCATCCGGACATCCATGAGCACCACGTCGGGACGCAGTCGGCGGATGCCCGCCACGGCGGCCGCGCCGTCGGCGGCGTCACCGATCACCGAGATGTCGGGCTGTGCCGCCAGCAACGCACCGAATCCCTGACGGACCATCGCCTGGTCGTCGGCGATGAACACCGTGATCGACACCCGTCTCAGCCGATCGCCACGTCGGCGACCGGCACCCGCGTGGGCAGCATCGCCGACACCCGGAACGCCCCCACCCCGTCGGGGCCGGCAACCAACGCACCACCGACGGCCGCGGCACGCTCGGCCATGCCGGGGATACCGTGCCCGCCCGACGACTCCTTCTCCCCCGCGACCTCCACCAGCAGATTCACCACCGTCACCCGGACCGCCGACTCGTCGATCGCGACCTCGACGTCGATCCGTGCGCCGGGGGCATGCCGCGTCGCGTTCGCCAGACACTCCTGCACGATCCGGTAGGCGGTGAGGCCCACGGCTTCGTTCACCGTCTCGGGCGCGCCCCCGATCAGCCGGAGGTCCACGACGATGCCCGCGCCGCGCGTCGCCTCCACGATGTCGGCGATGTCGGCCACCCCGGGGTTGGGTGCCTGCGTGCTCACCTCACCGTCGACCCGGAGGACACCGAGCATCTGCCGGACCTCGTCGAGGGCCTCGCGCGCCATCACGGCGATCGCCTGGAACTCGGCGTCGGCGGCCGGCGTCACGCCGTCGACGCGGAACCTCGCGGTCTGCGCGGCCACGACGACCACCGACATCCGGTGCGCGACAACGTCGTGCAGGTCCCGGGCGATCCGGGTGCGTTCGGCGAGCACCGCGGTCCGCGAGGCCGCGACATCCTTGAGTTCGGTCTCGTGCGCGAGCTCGCGCCGCGACCGCAGCAGCACCCGCAGCAGCCAGCAGGTCACGAACAGCATCGTGACACCGACCGCCCAGCCGGCCGTCGCGCCCGGTGGCGTGGCCCCGACGAAGGCCACCAGCGTGCACAGCCAGTACAGCGCAATCCATCTGACCGGCCCCCGCAGGCACAGCATGACCGAGAGGACGAGGAGCACGATTATGTGGACGACCTGAATCGTCCACTGCCACCCGTGCACTCGGTCGAAGAACAGTCCGATCAGGATGGACGAGGTGATCGAGATCCCCCACCCGAGCAGTGGATTGGCCCACGCCAGCATGAGCGGCAGCGTGGCGAGCGCCGCGACGACCGGGAGCAGAATGGGCATGACGGAGTGCGTGAGGGGCAGAGTCGGCCAGGCGACGGCGAACATGATCAGCGCGATGACGGTGAACAAGATGTTCACGCGTCGACCCACGAAGGCAACTACCGTCGGGTCGGACACCAACTGTGTCTGCCGAACGCGCGCCATCACCTCGTCCCACTCCCTCTGCCCGATCATCATGTCGACCACGGTAGAGCGCCCACCCACTGATGTCCTCATACCTGAGAGGGAGACCCGGTAGCCCGTCGGCGGCAGTTCGACGACGCCGGGCGTGCCTCTCCCGAACCGCCACGGACACAACTTCTCTCCGATGTGGTCGGGTGCCGCACGTTCCTAACGTCAGCTCATGATCATCGCAGCTCGACGAATCACATTGACCCTGTTCACCTTCGGCCTGATCCTCGCGCTCGCACTGGTTGCCGTCCAGGCCCGGGGACTGCCCGGCGCCGACGCCGATCCGATCCCCGCCGACCTGACCACGCCGGCCGGTTCCGCGGTCATGGCGTTGACCGGTCCCCAACCGATGCACGCCCTCACCGATCTGGGCGCGCCGCCGCGCGTCGTGCTGGGCTATGACCCCGTGATCATCGACGGGGCACCGGCGAACCCGCGGGGCGGGTGCTCGACACCGGTACCGCTCCCCGACCGTTTCGAACCGCTCTGCAAGATCCACGACCTGGGGTACGACCTGCTGCGTCTGGCCGCGCGGTCGGGTCGGCCGCTCGGGCCGTGGGCGAGGCAGCGTCTCGACCATGCTCTCGTCGAGGCGATGCATCGCAGTTGCACCGACCCCATCTGCGAGATCGGTGCCGACCTCGCCGACGTCGGACTGCGCGTGAACACCTGGCGTCAACGTGCGGGCGCCCCGATCACACACGAGGGTGTCGGGGCCATCGCACTGTCGGTGGCCGTCCGCGCCGCGGAGACGACGGCGCGGTGACCGGCATGGAGGTGCCCCGACTCCCCCACCCCGCGGGGGTGATCGGCGCGCTCGTCGGCTCCACGATCGCCCTGGCTCCGGGGTCACTGCCCCGGGAGGTGTCGGTGCACGCCGCGCTGCTGGGAGCGTGCCTGCTGCTGGGTGCGGGGATCGGGAGCGTCGTCGGGCGACTGCCGGTGGACCGGGCAGCTGATCCCGCGGCCGACCGCGATCGTCGTGTCCGGGTCGTCGGCATCGCCGCGGTGCTGTTCACCGGCATGGTTCTCGCCAACCTCTGGTGGCAGGACACGCTGCGCACCGGTCTGGATCAACCGGGCGTCGGACTCGGCTGGATCGCGGCGTCGTTCGCGCCGGTGGCGCTGTACGCGGCCGTCGTCGCGGCGCCCGGTCTCACGTCCGTCGCCGTCGTCACCGCAGCGGCGGCGATCGCCGGCCTGGCCCCCGCGTCAGCTGATCCGCAGGACACGGACGTGATCAGAGCGGGGATGAGCAGGGCGGAGGCATTCGCGACGTCCGACGCCACCGCGACGTCGCTTCGTCTGTACTCGCCGCTCGACGGACGGACCGCCGAACGCCGCGCGACCGACCTGGTCGACCGGTGGTCGTCGGCGGGTGGTGCCCGACGCGCGGCGGTCGTGGTGGCCGTCCCCACCGGTTCGGGGTGGGTCGACCCCGATGCCGTACGCGGGTTCGAGGAACGACTCGGCGGCGACGTCTCGGTGATCGCGTTGCAGTACAGCGACATCCCGAGTTGGCGGGCGTTCGTCTCCGGTTCCGACACCGCCCGGACGGGGGCGATCGCCGTGACCGCGGCACTCACCCGGGCCGTCGGGCGTCTGCCGACGGCGGCCCGCCCGCAGGTCTACCTGTACGGACAGAGTCTGGGCGCGATCGGCGCCGACGCGGCGCGCGAGTGGGCAGCCACCCGAGCCGCTGAGGTCTCGGTCTGCGCCACCGTCCTCGCCGGAGCACCGGCGGGAACCGTTGCACCGCAGGCGTCGCGGCGGGTGGTGCTCGCGAACGCCAGTGACCCCGTCGTCCGGTGGTCGCCCCGGTTGCTCTGGCGACCGCCGACACGGTCGACCGCCCGGGCCGACCTACCGCGCCCGGTGTGGTTCCCGGTCGCCGGTTTCATTCAGGCCAGTACGGATCTGCTGGGCGCACTGTCGTTCCCGGCCGGACACGGCCACCAGTACGGCGCCGAGCAGGGCACCACGGCCCCGCTGTGTCCGACCCGGACCGGTGTCGATCAGACCAGCGGTCCGCGCGCCGCCTCGTACGCCGCACCGACGCGGTAGAGACGATCGTCGGCCTGGGCGGGTGCCATGATCTGCAGTCCGACCGGCAGGCCGTCGTCGGCCGAGAGCCCCGACGGCACCGACATCGCGCAGTTGCCCGCGAGGTTCACCGGCAGCGTGCACAGGTCGAACAGGTACATCGCCAGCGGGTCGTCGGCCTTCTCACCGATGGGGAAGGCGGTGGTCGGGGTGGTCGGGGAGATCAGGACGTCCACCGACTCGAAGGCGGTGGTGAAGTCCTGCGCGATCAACGTCCGGACCTTGAGGGCCTGGCCGTAGTACTTCTCGTAGTAGCCCGACGACAGCGCGTAGGTACCGATCATGATGCGGCGCTTGACCTCCGGGCCGAACCCCTGCGCGCGGGTCAGGGCCATCACCTCGTCGGCCGAGTGGCTGCCGTCATCGCCGACGCGCAGTCCGTACCGCATGGCGTCGAAGCGGGCCAGGTTCGACGACACCTCCGACGGGAGGATCAGGTAGTAGGCGCCGAGCGCGTACTCGAAGTGCGGGCACGAGACCTCGACGATCTCGGCGCCGCGCTCGCGCAGCACCTCGACGGCGGCGGTGAACGACGCGAGGACGCCGGGCTGATAGCCGTCGCCCTGCAGTTCGGTGACGATGCCCACGCGCACACCCGCGAGATCCTGTTCGGCGCCGCGGCGTGCGGCTCCGACGACATCGGGGACCGGGGAGTTCAGGGAGGTCGAGTCGCGCGGGTCGTGGCCGGCGATGACCTCGTGCAGCAGGGCCGCGTCGAGCACGGTGCGGGCACACGGGCCGCCCTGGTCCAGCGACGAGGCGCAGGCGACGAGTCCGTACCGCGACACCGCACCGTAGGTGGGCTTCACGCCGACGGTCGCGGTGACCGCAGCCGGCTGACGGACCGAGCCGCCGGTGTCGGTACCGATGGCCAGCGGCGCCTGGAACGACGCGAGTGCCGCCGCGCTGCCGCCGCCGGATCCGCCGGGGATCCGGTCGGTGTCCCACGGGTTGCGGGTGAGCTGGTAGGCCGAGTTCTCGGTGGAACTGCCCATCGCGAACTCGTCCATGTTGGTCTTGCCGAGGATCGGGATGCCCGCCTCGCGGAGCCGGCGCGTGACGGTCGCGTCGTACGGCGGCACCCACCCCTCGAGCATCTTCGACCCGCACGTGGTGGGCGCATCGGTGGTGGTGAAGACGTCCTTGAGCGCCAGCGGGACGCCGGCGAGCGAGGACGCGGGCTTCTCCCCAGCGGCGATGGCGGCGTCGACGGCCTCGGCCGCCGCGATCGCCTGGGTGGTCGTGACGTGCAGGAACGCGCCGAGATCGCCGTCGGTGCGCTCGATCTGCTCCAGATGGGCGCGGGTCACCTCGACCGACGACAGGTCACCGGAGTGGATCCTGGTGGCGAGTTCGGACGCCGACAGGCCCGTGATGGGCCCGGCGTCGCGGATCGCGGTCACTGCTCCTCACCCAGGATCTGCGGGACGGCGAAGCGGGACTGCTCGACCGAGGGGGCGCCGGAGAGCGCCTCGGTCGGGGTCAGTCCGGGGACGATGACGTCGGGGCGCAGGACGTTGGCGAGACCGGCCGGATGCGCGGTGGCGTCGACGCTGTCGGTCCGCACCTCCGAGATCTGCGCGACGTGGGTCAGGATCGAATCGAGCTGGCTCGCATACTGATCGAGTTCGTCATCGGAGAGCGCCAGGCGCGACAGGCGCGCCAGATGGGCTACTTCATCCCGGGAGATGGCTGACAACGATGCGTCCCTTCTACAGAGCAATCGGGTGGATGCCAGGCACGGCGACCACGCAACGAGCCTAGTGGTCGCGCCGTCGGCGGCGACTGTGGCCCGCTCAGCGCAGCCATCGATGCAGTCGGGCGGTGATCCACGGCAGGACGAGGTAGACCATCAGTGGCGTGTTGATCAGGGTCGCGATGAGTGTCTTGAGCACCAGCGGTACGCCGTCGAGATGGGCCACCACGGCAAAGTTGATCAGCAGGCTCAACGGGAAGAACCCGAGCCAGATCGTGATCGCCTGCTTCCAGCGCGCCGGGGGCGCCCCGACCACCCGGACCGCATTGGTCAGCGTCGACTGCGGCTCGAACCATCCCTCGATTCCGGACAACCGGTGCACCGCGGACTCGACGGCGACCCCCTCGCCACGCGAGAGCCACGCGCGCCGGACCGGTGAGCGGACCCAGTCGTCCATCTGCGCCTCGCCGTCGAACCGATAGACCACGTAGTAGTCCGACGAATCCTGCGCCGAGCGCAACCAGCCGCCACCGAGGAACCCGGGGAAGGTCCGGGCCAGGGCCATGCCGGCGTCGGTCCACGCGAGGAAGTCGTGTTCCCGACCGGGCTCGATACGTCGGGCGACCGATGTCGTGACGTGGTCGACGGTGTGCTCGGGGTCGGCGGACTGTTCGGTGTGCTCGGCCATGGGTCAATGGTGGCACCGCCGGCCGCATCTGCCCGACCGAGCGAACGACCACGTGCGCACGATCGGCTCACTAAGATCTGCAGACCATGATCATCGTCACATCCAACGACGTGCCGGGGTACCGCATCGGGTACACCTTCGGCGAGGTCTTCGGCCTGACCGTCCGCTCACGCAACATCGGTTCGAACATCGGCGCCGGGTTCAAGGCCATGGCGGGCGGTGAACTCAAGGGCGTCACCCAACTCCTGCACGACTGTCGCCAGGAAGCGTTGCACCGGTTGGCCACCGAGGCACAGCAGAAGGGCGCGAACGCCGTGGTCGCGTTCCGCTTCGAGACCACCGAGTTCGGCGGGACGGGCATCGAGGTCTGCGCGTACGGCACCGCCGTCGGTGTGGAACCGCTCGATCCGGCCAATCCCGGCGCCGTGCCGACGATCTGAGTGGCGTCGCGACGCCGTCGGCGCGGCGGCGATCCCCACCCGGTGGGACAATGACCAGCGTGTCGTACCTGCTGCGGGTCTACCTGCAAGATCGTCCGGGAAGCCTCGGCCTGCTCGCGGTGTCACTGGGATCGGTGGGTGCCGACATCCTCTCCCTCGACGTCGTCGAGCGCGGCGACACCTACGCGGTCGACGACATCGTCGTCGAGGTGCCGCGCGGGTCGTTGCCGGACACCCTGATCACCGCCGCGGAGAACGTCGACGGCGTCCGGGTGGATTCGATCCGGCCCTACACCGGCGTCCTGGAAACCCACCGCGAACTCGAACTCGTCGACCAGATCGCGTCCGCACCGGCGTCGGAGCGACTACAGGTCCTCGTCGACACCGCCCCGCGCGTCATGCGGGTGTCGTGGAGCACGGTGGTCACCCTCGGCGGTGGCGGGGTGTTGCAGCTGTTCGGCAGTTCCAGTGCTCCCGAGACCCGGCTGACCGAGGTCGACTGGCTCCCGATCGCCCAGGCGGGACAACTCGACCCGGACGCGACGTGGGTACCGCAGTCCTGGAAGGACTCCGACACCCGCCTGGCCGCGGCACCGGTCGGTTCGTCGTCGAAGGCGTTGCTGCTGGGCCGATCCGGCGGCCCGGACTTCCGTCCCTCCGAGATCGCCCGGCTGGGTTATCTGTCCCGGATCGTGACCACGATTCTCGCTATTCCGAAGTCTCGCTGACGCTGTCCGGGGGTCCGTCGGCCAGCAGGGCCTTGAACCCGTCCTCGTCGAGGATGGGGACGCCGAGCTGTTCGGCTTTCTCCGCCTTCGTCCCCGGGGAATCGCCGATCACCACGAAGGCCGTCTTTTTCGACACCGACCCCGACGCCTTGCCCCCGCGCACCAGGATCGCCTCCTTGGCGCCGTCGCGGGAGAAGTCCTGCAGCGAACCGGTCACGACGATGCTCAAGCCCACCAGCGTGCGCGGGATCGACTCGTCGCGTTCGTCGGCCATCTGGACGCCGGCGTCGCGCCACTTGTCGACTATCTCGCGGTGCCAGTCGACGGCGAACCAGTCGACGATGCTCTGCGCCAGGGTCTTCGCCAGACCACCCGTCTGAGCGAGTTGCTCGACGTCGGCATCGCGGATCGCCTCGAGGGTGCCGAATTCGGTGGCCAACGCGCGCGCCGCGGAGGGACCGATGTGTCGGATCGACAGGGCGACCAAGACTCGCCACAACGGTGTCTTCTTCGCCTTCTCGAGGTTGGCGAGCAGCGCCCTGCCGTTGGCCGACAACTCGCCGTCCTTGGTGACGTAGAGGCTCACCCCGGCGAGGTCGTCGGCGGTCAGGGCGAACAGATCGCCCTCGTTCGTCATCGCCCCGGATGCGTATAGCGCGGTGGCGCCCTCGTATCCGAGCGCCTCGACGTCGAACGCCCCACGGCCGGCGATGTAGAAGAGCCGCTCTCGCAGCTGCGCCGGGCAGAACTGACCGTTGGGGCAACGGATGTCGGCGTCGCCCTCCTTCTCGTGGCGCAGCTCGGTGCCACAGTCCGGGCAGTGCGTCGGCATGACGAACTCGGTCTCGCTGCCGTCGCGCAGGTCGACGACGGGTCCGAGCACCTCGGGGATGACGTCACCGGCCTTGCGGATGGTGATGGTGTCGCCGATCCACACGCCCTTGCGCTTGACCTCCGACGCGTTGTGCAGCGTCGCCCTCGACACCGTCGATCCGGCGACCAACACCGGCTCCATGAAGGCGAAGGGCGTGACCCGGCCCGTACGGCCGACACCGACCTTGATGTCGACGAGCTTTGTCGTCGCCTCCTGCGGCGGGTACTTGTAGGCGATCGCCCATCGCGGTGCGCGCGAGGTGGACCCGAGGCGCCGCTGCAGCGCGGTGGTGTCGACCTTGACGACGATGCCGTCGATCTCGTGCTCGACGTCGTGTCGGTGTTCGCCCCAATACGCGATCTTCTCGAGGATCTCGTCGGCCCCGGACAGCTTCGTCGTGTGCTTCGACACCGGCAGGCCCCATGCCCCGAGGGCCAGGTACGCGTCGTGCAGCGACTCCGGCGCCCACCCGTCCAGTTTGCCGATGCCGTGGCAGATCATCCCGAGCCGGCGTCGGGCGGTGACCTGCGGGTTCTTCTGGCGCAGCGACCCGGCCGCGGAGTTGCGTGGGTTGGCGAACGGCGCCTTGCCCGCCTCGACGAGCGACGCGTTGAGCGCCTCGAAGTCCTCGATCCGGAAGAACACCTCGCCGCGGACCTCGAGCAGCGCCGGGACCGGGTAGTCGTCGGAGGGCGTCAGGCGGTGCGGGATGTCGTCGATGGTCTTGGCGTTGAGGGTCACGTCCTCGCCGGTGCGCCCGTCACCACGAGTGGTGCCGCGGACGAGCGTGCCGTTCTCGTAGACCAGTGCGAGTGCGACGCCGTCGATCTTGAGTTCACACAGGTAGTCGAGGCCGACGCCCGCGTCGGCCTGGACCCGATCGATCCAGGTGCGCATCTCGTCGGAGTCGAAGACGTTGTCCAGCGACAACATCCGTTCGAGGTGGTCGACGGCGGCGAACTCGGTCGCGAAACCGCCACCCACCATCACCGTCGGTGAGTCCGGGGTCGCCAGCTCGGGGTGATCGGCCTCGAGCTGTTGCAACCGCTTGAGGAGCGTGTCGAACTCACCGTCGGTGATGACCGGCGAATCCTTCACGTAGTACCGGAACTGGTGCTCACGCACCTCCTCCGCCAGGGCGGACCACTGCTCACGCAGCTCGGCGTCGGGGCTCTCATCCACGGAACAAGGCTAGTCCAGGGCACCGACACCGTTAGAATTTCGCGCACCATGCCGCACCCGATCATGTTCTCCGCCGACGACCCGACGCTGGCCCGCGTACGGGAGATCGCGCTCGCGCTGCCGGAGACGACCGAGGTCGTCGCCCACGGCCGACCGACGTTCCGGTGCGGCAAGATCTTCGCCTACTACGGCGGGTCGGTGAAGGGCGGCGACATGATGGACACCTCGGTGCTGTTCAAGCCGGATCCGACCGAGGCGACGGCGTTGGCCGGGGACGACCGCTTCTTCGTGCCCGCCTATGTGGGCGCGTACGGATGGCTCGGGGTGGACCTGTCGGGCGCACCCGATTGGGACGAGGTCGCCGAGCTGCTCGACGCGAGTTTCCGGCTCGTCGCCCCGGCGAAGGTCATACGACGACTCGACGAGTTGTGAGCTGATACAACGCCCCGCATGGCGAGACCGGCCCCGCGCGGGGTTGTGCCATCCTGGAGGACGTGCCCACATCCCTTCGCGACTACTGGTGGGCGATTCTCATCGTCCCGGTCGCCGTGGTCGTCACCGCGATCCTGGTGACCGGGCTGTTCACCGGGTCGGATCCGTCCTCGGGTCCCGCGGTGGCCGCGGCGGTCACCTCGAACGCCCCCGCACCCACGACCGAGGCCCCGAGCAGCAGCGCCGCGACCGCCGCCGCGGACGCGACCGCGTGTGCGAGCAACACCGGCACCCGGTTGGTCACGGTCAGCATCTCCGAGCAGCGCATGTGGACCTGCGACGGCAGACGGACGGTGTCGGCGTCGGCGGTCACCACCGGGATCGACAACCCCGTGGACCGGACACCGACCGGCACCTGGAAGGTCGTCGCCCGCGACACCGATCGGTTCCTCGTCGGCCCCGACTACCGCGTCCACGTGAACTACTTCCTGCCGTTCTTCGACGACTACGGGTTCCACGATTCGCCGTGGCAGACGTTTCCGTACGGCTCGCAGGACTACCGAACCGGTGGATCCCGCGGATGCGTGCACGTGCCGGGGCCCGCGATGGCTGCTCTCTACAGGTGGGCGGCGGTCGGGACCACGGTCACCGTCCGGGCCTAGCCGGCATCGCGGCGAGACGTCACTGCTGCGGCAGGGCCTGCGCGACGGTGGTCGCCAGCGCCAGGGCCTGTTTCGCCCACGCGGCATCCGCGCCGGCCAGCCCGCACGCCGGGGTGATGATCATCTGATCGGCGAACACCTCGTGTGACAGCCCGATCGTGTCGATGATCTCGGTGACGGAGGCGACGACGTGCTCGGCCGGCAGTTCGCGCCCCGGATCGGTCGACGGGACCGCACCGAGTGCGACCACCGAACCGCCGTCGAGGAACTCACCGAGCCCGTCGAGGTTCGCCGAGCGCACATGGGCCATGTCCAGCGACACGCCCCACAGCTTGGTCTGCGCGACGGTGTGCCAGGGGAAGCGATCACCGCAGTGGTGCAGCAGCACCGGACCGCCGACGACGTCGATGAGTGCGTCGATGTGCTCGGCGACGACCTGCGAGGGCACCGGGTTGATCACGTCGAGACGACTCAGCGGCGCGATGCTGCCCTCGATGACGCGGTCGAGCAGAGGTTCGTCGAACTGCACGAGCACCTGCGCGCCGAGCCTCCGACGGATCTCCGCGGCGTGCGTCGCGGCACCCTCGGCGATCGAGTCGACCAGATCCGACCAGGCCCCGCGATCGTGCAAGGCCTTGTGTCCGCCGCCGATCTCCACCGACGCGGCCAGCGTGAAGGGCCCACACAGCTGCACCTTCACCCAGCGGTCCGGGCCGCCGAGCCCGCGGGTCTCCCAGATCTCCTCGAGCGCGTCGATGTCGATGCGCAGCATGTCCCGCGCCCCGCGACCCATGGTCGAACCACCGGAGCGCAGCCGGTAGCCCGACGGCGTGACGTCCATGGGCATGTCGACGAGCAGGGCGGCGCTGCGACCGATCATGTCGGCCCCGAGTCCGCGTGCGGGTAGTTCGGGCAGGTGGACGAGGCCGACCTCGCCGGCGATGATCTCGGCCGCGGCGCGCGCGTCGGTTCCGGGCATCGAGCCGACGCCGGTGGCCACCCCGGTGGGGGGCAGGTCGGTCGGATCCGTCACGCGGCTGCGATTCGGCCGCAGCCGAGAACGACGTCACCGTCGGAGGGGTCGAGCCGGTAGAGCACCGCGGCCTGCCCGCGGGCGACGCCGGTCAGCGGCTCGGACAGTTCGATCCGGATCCGGGTGCCGTCGTCGACGGCCCGGGCGCGGGCGCGCGCTAGACCACCGTGGGCGCGGACCTGCACGGTGCAGTCGAGGTCCTCGGTCGGGACCGTTCCCGATGTCCAGACCGCGCGGTCGGCGGTGATGGACCAGACGTCGAGATCTTCGGCCGGGCCGACGGTGACGACCGACGTCTCCGGGTCGATGCCGGTGACGTAGCGGGGACGGCCGTCGGCGGCGGGGGCCTCGATGCCGAGGCCCTTGCGCTGTCCGATCGTGAACCCGTGCACCCCGTCGTGTTCGGCGAGGGCGACACCGCTCGAGGCGTCGACGACCATGCCGGGGCGGACGCCGATGCGGGCGCCGAGGAACGCGCGGGTGTCGCCGGTCGGGATGAAGCAGATGTCGTGCGAGTCGGGCTTCTCGGCGACCGACAGCCCGCGACGTGCCGCCTCGGCCCGGATCTCGGACTTCGGGGTGTCACCGATGGGGAACATCGCGCGCGAGAGTTGTCGGGCGGTCAACACCGCGAGGACGTACGACTGATCCTTGTCCTCGTCGACCGCACGTCGGAGTTCACCGTCGACCAGGCGCGCGTAGTGGCCGGTGGCCACCGCGTCGAACCCGAGGGCGATGGCCCGCTCGGCGAGGGCGGAGAACTTGATCTTCTCGTTGCACGACAGGCACGGGTTGGGGGTCTCCCCCGCGGCGTAGGCGCTGACGAACTCGTCGATGACGTCTTCTTTGAACCGGTCGGCGAAATCCCAGACGTAGAAGGGGATGCCGAGGATGTCGGCGACCCGCCGGGCGTCGCCCGCGTCCTCCTTCGAGCAACACCCGCGGCTGCCGGTGCGCAGTGCGCCCGGGGCGGTGGACAGGGCGAGGTGTACGCCGACGACGTCGTGTCCGGCGTCCACCGCGCGTGCGGCGGCCACCGCGGAGTCGACGCCACCGCTCATCGCGGCCAGGATGCGCATCAGCGGTCCCCCGCCGAGACGCTGGCCATGCCCGCGGTGCGGGCACGGTCGACGACCTCGCCGATGACGGTGGCGACGCGGTCCACGTCGGCCTCGGTGGTCGACGGGGCGAGGCTGAAACGCAGACTGCTGCGGGCGTCCGGGGTGGACATGCCCATCGCGATGAGGACATGGCTGGCCTGGGCGACACCGGCGGTGCAGGCCGAGCCGGTGGAACACTCGATCCCGTTGGCGTCGAGCAACATCAGCAGCGAGTCCCCCTCGCAACCGATGAAGGACACATGCGCGTTGCCGGGAAGCCGACGAGAACCCAACGGGCCGTTGACGATGCAGCCCTCGGTGTCCATGAGGGCGCTGAGCAGGCGGTCGCGTAGTGCCGCGACGCGGTGCATCGAGTCGTCGAGCTCGTCGACCGACTGCGTCAGGGCGGCGGCCATGCCGACGGCCGCGGCCGCGTCGGGTGTACCGGAGCGGACATCGCGTTCGTGCCCGCCGCCGTGCAACAGCGGTGCGCAGTCGACATCGCGACGCAGCAGCAACGCACCCGCGCCGTGGGGACCGCCGAACTTGTGTCCGGCGAGGCTCAGCGCGGACAGTCCGCTGGCGGCGAAGTCGACCGGGATGTGTCCGACGGCCTGGATGGCGTCGGTGTGCATGGGGACCGCGAACTCGGCGGCGATCGCGGCGAGCTCGGTGATCGGCTGGATCGACCCGACCTCGTTGTTGGCCCACATGACCGACACCAGGGCGGTGTCGGAGGCGTGGGCGGCGAGCTCGGCCCGCAGATCGGCGGGGTCGACGAACCCGTCGGAGTCGACCGGCAGCAGCACGAGGTCGGCCTCGCCGCGATCGGCCAGCCACTGCGCGGGGTCGATGACCGCGTGGTGTTCCACCGAGGAGATGACGATGCGTCGCCGACGGGGGTCACCGGCGCGGCGGGCCCAGAAGATCCCCTTCACGGCCAGGTTGTCGCTCTCGGTGCCGCCTGCGGTGAAGATGACCTCGGACGGACGGGCGCCCACCGCGGCGGCGATCGACTCGCGCGCCTCCTCGAGGTGTCGACGGGCTCGGCGGCCGGATCCGTGCAGGGATGCGGCGTTGCCCGGATCGCCCAGGATGCGCGTCATCGCCTCGACGGCGCGGGGCAGCATGGCTGTCGACGCGGCGTGATCGAGGTAGACGGTGGGACGGCCGATGGGCGTCCGATCGGTGGTGGGCATGGTGTAGCCAGGATAACGTCCGGGACACCATCGACAATTCCGCGGCGTGCTCAGCCCGCCAGTGACAGCCCGTGCACGCCCTCGTTCACGGTGGGCAGCGGCGGGAGCACCATCGGCCCGAAGACCAGGCGTTCGCATCGCCGGGCGAGTTCCCGACGGTCCGGACCCGGCAGCTGCAGCTCGTGCACCCGGACCCGCACACTCAGCCCGGTGGCCGAGATCACCCGCCGCATCGTGTCGAGCAGGTCGTCGTCACCGATGAAACTCGCGGCGGTGGACACCTCGTCCCCGGGCCCACGGAACCCGACGTGCATCGGGATCACCGGGACCGCTGCGTCGACGGCCGCCTGGAACATGGCCGGTCGGAAGGTCCCGCCGGTGCGTCCACACCACGTGGTGCCCTCGGGGAACACCCCGACGGCGTCGTCGGAGTGCAGTCCGGCGACCGCGGCGTCCACGGTGCCCGGCAGCGACCGCAACGACTCTCGGTCGATGCCGATGACCCCGAGTCGCCGTGCCAGCGTCCCGACGACCGGCCACGCGAGGAGCTCGGACTTGGCGACGAACCGGGCAGGCACGACCGACGCGATGGCCAGGATGTCGAGGAACGAGGTGTGGTTGGCGACGATGAGGCCGGCTCCCCTGCCGACGAACGGCCGGCGGTCGTCGACCTGCACCGCGATGCCCAGCGCCGCGAGCAGGGACCGCGCGGCATGGCGGGTGAACCGGCGCCGTACCGGGCGCGGCAGGGCCGTGACGATCGCCCCGGCGGGGACGAGACGGCAGATGGTCGCCACGACCCGCAGGAGCCGGATGGCGGTCCGTACGCGGTCGTGTGTGCGAGCCGTGGCGGGCACGCAACTCGCATCGCACGGGCTGACGGGGAACCAGGCGTGGGCGCGCCGGGTGGGCGCGGTGTCGACGAGGGTCATCTAGGCCTCCGCGGCGTCGGCGGCCGAGCGCAGTCGGTCGAGGTATCGGGTGTTGGCCTGCTGCTTGTCGATGATCGTGACGAAGTCGGCGACGCCGAACACGAGGTCGTGGGCGGGCTCGCCGCAGATCTGCGCCCCGATCCGCAGGTAGCCGCGCAGCAGCGGCGGCAGCGCCGGCCGGGAGGGCGGAGCGATGTCGTCGAGTCCACGCCCGTCGATGTCGACAGGGGTACGCGGATGAACCTCCCAGGGCGCGCGGTGGCGGTCGCGGACGAGATCGCGGATGCCCCGGATGTGGGCGCCGGGTGCGGTGCCGTCGCCGATGTCGACGGGCACCGAGGTGCACCCGACGGCGTAGCGGTGGCCGGTGTCGTCGAGGTAGCGCAGGATCCCCGACCACATCAGGGCCATCACCGAGCCCGAGCGGTGTTCGACCGCCACACACGCCCGGCCCATCTCGACGGTCTGCGGGGCGATGGGGTCGAGTTCGGCGAGGTCGAACTCGGTGGCGGTGTAGAGGCCGCCCGCGGCGATGGCTCCCGTCGGCGGGAGCATCCGGTAACAGCCGACCACCTCGTCGGTGTCGTTGCGGCGGACGATCAGGTGGTCGCAGAAGTCGTCGAAACGATCCGCGTCCCGACCGTCGGTCACGCCGGCCATCGCCGACGCGAACCCCGGCTCCCGGGAGAACACCGCGAATCGCAGGCGCTGCGCCGCGACGATGTCACGCGGGTCGGCGGTGAGATGAAGGCTGTAGGTCGGTCCGGTGATGAGCGGACGCGCTGCGCTCGGCGGGGTCGGGAGGGGTCGATCGGCCAGCAGTGAGTTGGTCATGGCCACAGGTGTAGTGGCCGATTCGGACAGCACTGCAGCGGCACGGTGTCGTGTCGATGGAGGCGTGATGAACTCCCCCGGCCAGGGTGAACCGGGCCCGACACGCACATGACCCCCGGGAGATCCCGGGGGTCATGTGGTCGTTCAGGTCGTGCTGGAACTCACTTGCGCTTGTTGACGGCCTCGGTGAGCTGGGGTGCGACGTCGAACAGGTCGCCGACGATGCCGAAGTCGGCGATCTCGAAGATCGGCGCCTCCTCGTCCTTGTTCACCGCGACGATGGTCTTCGAGGTCTGCATGCCCGCACGGTGCTGGATGGCGCCGGAGATACCGAGGGCCACGTACAGCTGAGGCGACACGGTCTTGCCGGTCTGACCCACCTGGAACTGGCCCGGGTAGTACCCGGAGTCGACCGCTGCGCGCGAGGCGCCCACGGCGGCACCGAGCGAGTCGGCGAGATCCTCGACGACCGAGAACTTCTCGGCGCTGCCGACACCGCGTCCACCGGAGACGACGATCGACGCCTCGGTGAGCTCGGGGCGGTCGCCACCGACGATGGGCTCGATCTTGGTGATCTTGACGGCGTTCTCGGCCGCGGCCGGGACCTCGACGTCGACGCGCTCGCCTGCACCGGCCTGCGGCTCGGCCTCCACTGCGCCCGGACGGACGGAGTAGATGGGCACGTCACCCTTGGCGGTGGCGTCGACGGTGAACGCGCCACCGAAGATCGAGTGCACCGCGCTGCCATCGGAGTTCAGGCCGACCACGTCGTAGAGGATGCCGGATCCGAGACGGACCGCGAGGCGACCGGAGATCTCCTTGCCGTCGGCGTTCGCCGCGACGATGACGCCGGCGGGCGAGGCCTGCTCGACAACCGCGGCGAGGACGTCGACGCGGGGGCTGATCAGGTAGTTCTCGACGTCGTCGGACTCGGCGACGTAGATCTTCTCGGCACCGGCCTCGGTGAGGCCGGCGATCAGCGCGTCGGCGTTGCCGGGCTTGCCGACGACGACGACGGACGGGGTACCCAGTGCACGTGCTGCCGTGATCAGTTCGCCGGTGACCTTCTTCAGTCCACCCTCTGCGTCCTGCTCGGCAAGAATCAAAACTTCAGCCATGATTTCTACGCTCCTCAGATGATCTTCTGTCCGACAAGGTATTCGGCGACCTTCGTGCCGCCGTCACCTTCATCGGTCACGCGCTCGCCCGCGGTCTTGGGCGGCTTCGGGGTGGACGAGGTGACCGAGGAACCTGCGTTCTCGAGGCCCACGTCCGACGGCTCGACACCGATCTCGGCGAGCGAGAGGACCTGTACTTCCTTCTTCTTCGCCGCCATGATCCCCTTGAACGAGGGGAATCGGGGCTCGTTGATCTTCTCGGTCACGCTCACGATGGCAGGCAGCGTGGCCTCGACGTGGGTGATGCCCTCGTCGGTCTCGCGCTCGCCGGTGAGGGTCTCGCCCTCGACGGTGAGCTTGCGCAGGTGCGTCAGGTGCGGGAGCTCGAGGTACTCGGCGATCATGGCCGGCACCGCGCCGCCACGTCCGTCGGTGGCCTCGTTGCCCGCGATGACGAGCTCGACACCCTCGACGGTGCCCAGCGCACGTGCGAGCACGTATGCGGTCTGGACCGAGTCGGAGCCGTGCATCAGGTCGTCCTTGATGTGGATGGCCTTGTCGGCACCCATGGACAGAGCCTTGCGGATAGCGTCGGATGCGCGCTCGGGTCCGGCGGACAGGATCGTCACCTCGCCCCCGCTCGCCTCCTTGATCTGGAGCGCCTCTTCGACAGCGCGCTCGTTGATCTCGTCGAGCACCGCGTCGGCTGCTTCACGGTCCAGCGTGTAGTCACCATCGGAGAGCTTGCGCTCGGACCAGGTGTCTGGAACCTGCTTGATCAATACGACAGTGTTCGTCATGGTCCTCATCGACCTCCTGCTTGGGGTTCGTCAACTTACCGCCCGGTAAGGATAAGCGTTCCATTCCACTTTAACCCCAACCAGGGGCCTGATTGACACCCGTTCCATGCCAGGTCCGGAGGTGGCCATGACGCTGATCACAACGTCGGCCACTAGGCTCCCGGGGATGATCAACCCAACCGAGCGCCCGGAGTCGACACAGGGGCCCACCCTCGTGCTCACCGGCGAACGCACCGCGCCGGGGATCGCCGAGGAGAACTACTGGTTCCGGCGACATGAAGTGGCCTACGAGCACATCCTCGCGATCTGTACCGACCGTGACGTGCTCGAAGCCGGATCCGGCGAGGGGTACGGAGCGGACATGCTCGCCGATGTCGCGCGGAGCGTGGTGTGCGTCGACTACGACGCCACCGCCGTCGCCCACACCCGGGCCCGGTATCCGCGACTGAGCATCGAACAGGGCAATCTGATCGACCTCCCGTTGGCCGATGCGAGCGTCGACGTGGTGGTCAATTTTCAGGTGATCGAGCACCTGTGGGATCAGCCACAATTCGTCCGGGAATGCGCGCGGGTCCTGCGCCCGGGTGGGGTGCTGCTGATGAGCACACCGAACCGGATCACCTTCTCCCCCGGCCGCGACACCCCGCTGAACCCGTTCCACACCCGGGAGCTGTCGGCCACCGAACTCACCGAACTCCTCACCGACAACGGTTTCGCGGTCTCCGAGATGGCCGGCGTGCACCACGGCGCCGCGCTCCGCGCGCTCGACAAGCGCTGGGGCGGGTCGTTCATCGACGCGCAGATCCAGCGTGCGCTCGACGGTGAACCCTGGCCCACCGCGCTGACGGCCGACGTCGCGAGCATCCGGTCGACCGATTTCGAGATCCACCCCGACGACATCGAGGACAGCCTCGATCTGCTGGCCGTCGCGCTGAAGCCCTCCGAGCAGACATGACCGCCGAC
The DNA here is from genome assembly GCF_024171815.1 of Williamsia maris. Taxonomy (GTDB): domain Bacteria; phylum Actinomycetota; class Actinomycetes; order Mycobacteriales; family Mycobacteriaceae; genus Williamsia_A; species Williamsia_A maris. Next base: position 438,212 of record NZ_JAMTCJ010000003.1, read on the forward strand.
CGGGAGGTCCCCGGACAGTTCTCGATCGTTCTGCACTCCCACCTTCCGTGGCTCGCGAACCACGGACGGTGGCCGGTCGGCGAGGAGTGGCTCTACCAGTCCTGGGCCGGCTCCTACCAACCCCTGTTCGCGGCGTTCCGACGGCTGGCCGCCGACGGCCTCACCGGTCAGGTCAGTCTCGGTGTGACCCCGGTGCTCGCGGCGCAGCTCGACGATCCGCACTGCCTGGCGTCGATGTACGAGTGGCTCGCCTCCTGGCAGCTGCGCGCGCAGGAGGCCGCACTCGTACCCGGCGGGGGCTCGGCAGAACTCGGCAGGCGCGAGTACCGCGCCGCCGATGCCGCACTCGACGACTTCGAGACGCACTGGCGCCACGGCGGTTCCGGCGCCCTGCGGGCGCTCGTCGACGCCGGGACGGTGGAACTGCTCGGCGGTCCGCTCGCGCACTCGTTCGGACCGTTGCTCGATCCACGACTCCGACGCTTCGCCCTCGACGAGGGGCTGCACGACGCAGGCGTCCGCGTCGGCTCACGACCGCGGGGCATCTGGGCGCCGGAATGCGCCTTCGCCCCGGGGATGGAGACGGAGTACCGCGACGCCGGTGTCCGACATTTCATGGTCGACGGTCCGGCGTTGCGCGGTGACACCGCGCTGGGGCGCCCGGTCGGCGACAGCGGTGTCGTCGCCTTCGGGCGCGACCTCGACATCAGCTACCGGGTGTGGTCGCCGCGATCGGGGTATCCGGGCCACGGCGCGTACCGGGATTTCCACACCTACGACCATCATTCGGGTCTCAAGCCCGCCCGGGTCACCGGCCGGTCGGTGCCCGGGGACCAGAAGGCACCGTACGAACCGGAGCGGGCGCAGCGCGCGCTGGCGGTCCACGTCGAGGACTTCGTCATGCGGGTGCGCGAGCGACTGATCAGCGAGTCCGATCGGATCGGCCGGCCGGCCCTCGTGGTCGCGGCCTTCGACACCGAACTGTTCGGACACTGGTGGTTCGAGGGTCCGCAGTGGCTCGAGGCCGTGTTGCGGCGCCTGCCCGAGGTCGGCGTCTCCGTCGGCACCCTCGCCGACGCCCACGACGCCGGATTCGTCGGTGCCCCGGTCGATCTCGAGCGTTCCTCGTGGGGGTCGGGCAAGGACTGGCGGGTATGGGACGGGCCCGCGGTCTCGGATCTGGTGGCCCTCAACTCCGACGTGGTCCGTTCCGCGTTGGACACCGTGGCCAAGCGCCTCGACACCCGCGGCGTCGGCCGTGACCGGGTGTCCGATCAGATCCTGCGCGAGGCGCTGCTGACCGTGTCGTCGGACTGGGCGTTCATGGTGTCGAAGGAATCGGCGGCAGGCTACGCACGCGAGCGGGCGTTCAAGCACGCACACGCCACGCGCGAGATCTGTTGGGCCGCAGACGCCGGTCGTGACGGCACGGCCACGCGTCTCGCCGACGGTTGGCACCGCGCCGACACCCTCTTCCCCGGGCTCGATGCCCGCCGCATCCGACGGCACGACTTCTCATGAAGATTCTTGTGGTGTCGTGGGAGTACCCGCCGGTCGTCGTCGGCGGTCTCGGCCGACACGTGCACCATCTCGCCGTCGAGCTCGCTGCCCTGGGCAACGAGGTCGTCGTGCTCACCCGCACACCGACCGGATCCGACGCGGTGACGCACCCGTCGTCGGACGAGGTGGTCGAGGGGGTGCGGGTCGTCGCCGCGGCGGAGGATCCCCCTGCCTTCGATTTCGCGCAGGACATGATGGCCTGGGTTCTGGCCATGGGGCACAGCATGATCCGATCGGGACTGCGGATCCGATCCGCCACCGGCGAGCCGTGGGTACCCGATGTCGTACACGCCCACGACTGGCTGGTCGCGCACCCCGCCGTCGCCCTGGCCGAGTTCCACGACGTGCCCCTGGTGGCCACGATCCACGCCACCGAGGCGGGTCGCCACAGCGGCTGGGTCAGTGGTCGGGTCAATCGGCAGGTGCACTCGGTGGAGTGGTGGCTCGCCGCCGAGGCCGACGCCCTCATCACGTGTTCGGCGTCGATGCACGACGAGGTGACCCGGCTGTTCGGGCCCGATCTCGCCGAGATCCACACCATCCACAACGGGATCGACATCACCACCTGGCCGTTCCGGCCACGCCGCGTCAACACCGGGCCGGCCACCCTGCTCTACGCCGGGCGTCTGGAGTACGAGAAGGGCATCCAGGACGCCATCGCGGCGCTGCCCCGTATCCGGCGGACCCATCCGGGGACGACGTTGATCATCGCCGGCGACGGAACCCAGGAGACCTGGCTCCGCGAACTGGTCCGCACGCACCGCGTGACCAGGGCGGTCACGTTCGCCGGTCCCGTCGGACACGACGGGCTGGTGACGCTCATGCAGGCCTGCGACGCGATCGTCCTACCGAGCCGCTACGAGCCGTTCGGCATAGTGGCGCTCGAGGCCGCGGCCACCGGCGCTCCCCTGGTGACCTCGACGGCGGGCGGACTCGGCGAGGCGGTCACCGACGGGGTGACCGGGTTGTCGTTCGCCGCGGGTGACGTGGCCGGGCTCGCCGCCGCGGTTCGCGGGGTCCTCGCCGATCCCGTTGCGGCACAACAGCGCGCGGTCAACGCACGGGACCGTCTCACCGCCGAGTTCTCCTGGGAGCTCGTGGCCGAACGCACCGCAGGCGTCTATCTCTCCGCCAAGCGACGGGTGCGCCAGCCGCTGGGACGGCCCGTCATCGTCGAGCGCCCCCTCCCCGATCGTGACCTCTCCGGCGGCCTCGACTGACGAGGTGGGCCGCTAGATTGGCCCCATGAGCCCCGACATCGACACCTCCACGCCCGTACTCGTCACCGGTGCCACCGGCTACGTCGCCGGATGGCTGATCAAGGATCTGCTCGCCGCCGGTGTCACCGTGCACGGCACCGTCCGCGATCCCGACAACACCGCGAAGGTCGCGCATCTGACCGCGCTGGCCGACTCGTCGCCGGGCACCCTGCGTCTGTTCCGCGCGCAACTGCTCGAGGACGGCTCGTTCGACGAGGCGATGGCGGGCTGCGGCATCGTCTTCCACACCGCGTCGCCCTTCACGTCGGACTTCGACGACGCTCAGCGCGATCTGGTCGATCCGGCCGTCGAGGGCACCCGCACGGTGCTCGAGTCGGCCGACCGGACCGAGTCGGTCACCCGGGTGGTGCTGACCAGCTCGGTCGCCGCGATCTACACCGACACCGTCGACTGCGCGGACGCCGGCGGCACGCTGACCGAGCAGAACTGGAACACCTCGGCGTCGCTCGACTACGAGCCCTACAACCTGTCGAAGACGTTGGCCGAGAAGAAGGCCTGGGAGATCGCCGACGCTCAGTCGCGCTGGACGCTCGTGGTCATCAACCCGTCGCTGGTCATCGGGCCGGCGCTGGGGCCGGCCCCGACGTCGGAGAGTTTCGCCATCGTCAGCCAGCTCGGCAACGGGATGATGGCGCTCGGTGCCCCGCGGATCAAGATCGGCGTGGTCGACGTCCGCGAGGTCGCCGCGGCGCACGTCAACGCCGCCTACCTGCCCGAGGCCGAGGGGCGACACATCCTGTCCGCTGCGAACACCGATCTGCTCGAGATGGGCCGCGCCCTGCTCCCCCGATTCGGGTGGCGCCGTCCGCTGCCGCGTTTCCCGCTGCCCATCCCGCTGCTGGTCGCCGTGGCACCCCTCGTCGGACGTGACCGACGGTTCGTCAAGCGGTGCTCGGGACGACCACTGCGACTGGACAACTCCAAGAGCCGCAGCGCCCTCGGGATCTCGTACCGGCCGATGCAGGAGTCGTTGGAGGAGATGTTCGCGACGATGCTCGACGCCGGTCAGGTGAAGCTGTTGCGCTAGGCGACCGAGAGTCGGGCGCGCTCAGGCGGAGTGGTCGCGGCCGGGTAGCGCGGCCTTCTTGCGTTCGATGTCGGCGAGCGCGCGCTCGAGCTCGGCGCGTTCGGCGGCGTTGGACGCCCACGCGTCCATCCGGTTCTTGACCACGCGGGCGGGCGCGCCGACGGCGATGGAGTAGTCACCGATCTCGCCCTTGACCACGGCGTGCGAGCCGAGGACGCATCCCCGACCGACGATCGTGTTGCGCAGGACCGACACCTTGGTCGCGACCCAGGTGTCGGCGCCGATCCGGACCGGTCCCTTGACGATGCCCTGATCCTTGATGGGCAGGGTGATGTCGTCCATCTTGTGGTCGAAGTCGCAGACGTAGCACCAGTCGGCCATCAGGGTCGATGCGCCGATCTCGATGTCGAGATAGGCGTTGATGACGTTGTTCTCGCCGAGGACCACCTTGTCGCCGATGCGCAACGATCCCTCGTGGCAGCGGATCGAGTTGCCGTCGCCGATGTGCACCCACCGACCGATCTCCAGCCGTGAGAGCTGCGGCGTGGCGTGGATCTCGACGTTCTTGCCGAGGAAGACCATGCCCCGCAGGACCACATGCGGGTTTGCGGTGCGGAAGCGCCAGAGGCGGAGGTAGCGGATCAGATACCAGGGCGAATAGGCCCGGTGGCTGATCACCCAGCGGAGCGAGTCACGGGTGATGAACCGCGCCTGAGCAGGATCGCGGCGCCGGCCGGCGCGAAGGCGCGAACGCAGTGATGCGTTCCACATGCTCGTCATGGGCTCACACGATAACCGACCCACCTCCGGTGCCGGATTCATCGGTGCGCTCGCGATAGGCTCACCGGTGTTCATCGACGTTCAGGAGCACCATGCGGCGCACGACTACGCGACGATCCGGCCGGGTCGGAGTGGTGGCACGCGCAGCTCTGCTCGCCGTCATCGCGGCGGTGGCCATCAGTTCCTGCTCGGACGGCACCGACGACGTGCGATCGGTGGCCAGCGCCGGGTGGTCCAGCTACGGCGGTAACGCCGCCAACTCGAACTTCGCCTACCCGACGTCGCCGGACGAGCTCGCGTTGTCGTGGACCCGCCCCACCGGCGGACCGATCTCCGCGCCCATCACGATCTCGAGCCGCTACAACATCGGCGTCACCTCCCGCACCGCCGCCGGGTGCAACACCTTCGTGTTGGACTCCCGCGCCGGTCGGAAGAACTTCTGCCGCAGGCTCGGTGTCGGAGCCGAACTCAACTCGATGCTCGTCGACCAGTTCGAGAACATCTACATCGGTGAGGCCGGACAGTTCTACGCCCTCAACGGCGGCGGCGCGGTCCGCTGGAAGTTCGCGACCGTCGGCGTCCCGGTGTCGGCGAAATTCGCGGCCAAGGGTGTCGTCCTCATGGTGACCAACCAGGGCCAGATCCTGCTCCTCAACGCGCAGACCGGTGAACCCGTCGCGCCGGGGATCGCCCTGCGGCCGAACGCCGATCCCACTCAGCCCGCGTTCGGTCTCGGCGACTGCGTCACCGCGGGCCCGAACTGCCCCGTCCCCGCGAGCCCCGCCGTCGACGACGAGCGCGAGCAGTTCTACCTGAACTACTTCCCGGAGAACGCGATCGCCTCCGAGGTCCGGGCCATGCGGTACGACGAGGTCAAGGGGGCCCGCTCGATTCGGCAGAGCTGGGTCGCACAGATCCCCAGCGGCGTCATCGGTACCCCCACGCTGTCCGCCGACCGCAAGACCCTCTACGTGTTCGACCGCCTCGGCAGCATCTACGCGCTCGACGCCGAGACCGGGAAACGCAAGTGGGATTACTTCATCGGCGGCTACGGCTTCGGGACGATGTCGGTGTCGCCGGACGGCACGATCATCCCGACCGGCGTCATCGGTTCACCGTTGATCACGATCAAGGACCGTGGCGATCGGGCCGAGGCCGGCTGGCGTCGCAACGATCTGCAGACGGTCAGCCTGGCGACGAGTACCGCGGCGAAGACCGCCTGGGTGGTGGTCCGTGACCCGAACACCAAGGCGCTCAAGCTGCTCGAGGTGTCGGCCACCGACGGCTCGACCAAGCGCACTCTCGATCTGCCGCAGGCCGTCGGGTTCACGACCGGCGTCGCGGTGTCCCCCGGTGGTGACGTGGCCACGGCCACCAACCTCGGCGAGGTCTACTACTTCGCCCCGCCCAAGAAGTAAGGGCCTGCGGGTTCTGCGGTGATCCTCCCCGCGGTCCGCGACCCTCGTCTGGTGACCATCCGCCGGGGCGGGTCGCTGACCGACGCCGACCACCGCGCTCTTGCGCTGTGGTCGGCCGACTGCGCCGAGCATGTGCTGCCCCTGTTCGAACGCGAACAGACCTCCGACACGCGACCTCGTGACGCCATCGCGGCGGTTCGATCGTGGGCGACCGGGTCGCTGCCCATGATGGACTCCCGAGCTCGCGGCGGGCACGCCATGGGTGCGGCACGACCTCTCACGGGTGCCGCGCGTTTCGCTGCGTACGCAGCCGGTCAGGCCGCCTGCGTCGCGCATGTTCCCGAGCACGACCTCGGTGCGGCGGCGTACGCCATCAAGGCCGCGATGGCGGCCGGTCCGACCGACGACCCGGCCGAGGTGCGGTTGGCCGAACGCGACTGGCAGCGGGCGCAGCTACCAGTCCATTTGCGCAGCCTGGTGTTCGACGACCAGGCCCGCCGGAACAGCATCTGCTGGAATTTGTTCAATTCATGACTCCGAATCACCCACGCCGACCAAGGGGTGCATAGACCGCCGGACGTCGTGGCCAGTTGACGTCGGTGGTGATGGTGGGTCGCGGTATGCGTTTCACGAGGTGATACGCAATCTGATGTTCGATCCCCGCCGACGGTGGCCGTTGGGGTGCAACCGGACTCGACCAGGGATCCTCGTCGGGGGTGGTGACGGGCAGGCTATCGGATTGGCCCCACGGGGAGTCTGGTGCGATGTCGGCAGTGGCCGGTTCCGTGTTCGAGGTGGTCTCACCGGTGTCGGCCCATGGGTCATCGACGGGTCGCGTGTCAGGGGTGCACGGTTCGCCCCATGGGCCGGGCGTGACCTGGCTGTGCCCGTCGAGGAGGTCGCGGATGCGGTGTCGGTGGTTGGCGTGTAATTGGTCGGGTGGGTCGGTGTTGCGGCGCCAGCCGTATCTGCCGCGGTCGGGTCCGGTGGTGATTTTTTCGGTGGTCCATTGGTCGGGTTTGGGTCCGACGGCCCGGTTGTGGGGTCCGCATGCGGGGGCGAGCTGGTTGGCGTCGGTGGTGCCGCCGTCGGCCCAGTCTTTGTCGGCGTGGTGGATTTCGCTGTGTGCGAACGGGGTCGGGCAGTCGGTTGCCCCGCATCCCCCGTATTGGGCGAAGAGGATGAATCGTTGCGCTTGGGATGCCAATCGGTGGGCTCGGCCGAGGAACAGTGGTTCGCCGGTGTGGTCGTCGAACACCGCCAGATGCATCTGCGCGTTCGCGGCGAGGGTGAGGACGTCGCTGATGGGCAGATCGGTGCCGGTCGCGGTGTGGGCGACCCCGGCCCGTTCGCGGAGCTGTTGTTCGGTGATGGAGATGATGATGTGCGGTGGCAGACCACGATGGCTGGCGCCGAGGAGGCCGCCGTCGGCTGCGCACTGCAGCAGGGCTTTCAACGCGTCGTGGTTGCGTTGCGCCACCGACCGCGAATCCCGATCAGCGGCCTCCCGCAGCAGATCTGCGTCGATGTCGGCGTGGTCTCCGCGTGGGGATGACTCGTCGTCGGGGTTGTTCATCCCGGGTGCCGCCCACGCCGCGAGCACCACCTCGAACAGTGCCCGCGTCGTCGGGTCCAGGGTTCCGGAGAGTGTCGACATCAACTGCGCGTCCTGGGATCCGAGGGACAGTTTCCGGTGGCGGGCGCGGTCACGGTCGTCGGTCAGGGTGCCGTCGGGGTCGAGGTAGGCCAGGATCCGGACCCCGAGCTGGGTGATCTCCCGTGGGGTCAACCGGCGGGCTTCGGTGGCGAGGGCGGATTCGGCTTTCGCTGTCTCGGCGGGGTCGACCGCGGCGGGAACTTTCGCGAGTACGTCGAGGATCGCATCGGCATGCTCGGCACCGAGGTGCCCGTCGGCCAGGCCTGCGGCGGTGTTCGGGGCGCGGGGTGGGAGGAGCTCACCGGTCATCGAATGCATCGCTTCGAGGTGTTGCACGGCGCGTAACCGTCTGCGCGGACGGGTGATCCGTAACCGGGTCGACAAGTAATCGGTCAGACTCTTCGACCCCGACACCCGGAACGCGTCCCGATCCGACACATCCAGGATCCGGCGGTTACCGATCGATTCCATCCGCCGCACCACCCGCTCATGCCGCTCGGCCAACTCCGCGACCACCGCATCACCACACGCATCCGACGACCCCGCCGCAATCTCATCCAGGAGCTGTTCGAGCGCAGCATAATTCGCCTCCAATACAGACACGGTATCGGTCTCAGACGTATCGGTGACGGTCACGAAGCACTCCTCCCCAGGCGCGGCTACCCCACCAGAGTATCACAGTATTCGAACACGTGTTCGAACAATCGAAGTCATCTCACTTACTCGGGGTGGTGACAAGCCGCTGACGGTGCGGAAAGCGCGCATCGAGTGTGCGTTGTTCGCAACGTATCTCGCGTGTCGTGGTCAGCACACTCGATGGCGCTTTCCACACAGTCAGCACGTGGGGATGCTTCCGCACAGTCAGCACGTTGCTGGCGCCCTCGTCACCGGCCCTGCCTTTCGACGAAGAGAGAGCCCCGCCGGCCACTACCTCGAGCTGATCACCCAGCCGTACATCTGATCCCGTCGGCATCTCGACGGGGGTCGATCACCGCCCCGTCCGCTACCCGGCGTAGAACAGCAGCAGTGCATGCGCGGGCTCGATGGCGTTGCCGATGTTGGCCGCGGCCAGGATGATCACACCGATCCCGACGATCGCAAGACACGCACTCGCCAGGGCTGTCGTGCGTCGGGTAGCTCGGTCCAACCGGGGTGTACGCACGAACGACCGCCCGATGACCACGCTGAACCCGACAGCGACGCAGGCGAGTACAAGCGCTGCCACCGCAAGCACGGCGTGGTAGGTGCCGAAGTCGGCGACCATGCGCGCAAGGGCCGGCCGCGATGTGTCGCCTGTGCGCAGTTGCTGCTCCACCTGCGCTTGCACCCGCCCCACGGCCGGATCATCGCTCGCCGACGGCACCACTGACAGCAGCGACGACAACGGCGCAACCGCACCCTGAACGTTGGCCATCAGCAGCAGTGCCGCGCCGAAGCCACCCGCGGTCGCTGTTGCTCCCGCCATGCCGGCCATGCGTCGGCGGCGGGTGGCGATCGCACTGTTCACAGTCGGCTTCCACAATCGAACCGCCAGCACTGTCAACACGATCAGCAGCAAGCCCGACAGAACGGCCTTGGCGACGTGATATCTCGTCCAGTACTGCACCAGGTCGTTCATCCCGGTCGGCACTGCCGTATCGCCCGTGTTCCAGAACGCGACGAAGTTGTCCCCGACGGCACGAGTCAACGCCGCGCTGCCGAAGAAACCTTCACCATGGCCGCCTCCGGCCAACCACACCGGCGCGACCACGAATGCGGTTCCGAGCAGCAGAGCGAGACCGGCAAGCATCCAGGACCCACGAGCCCGATCGTGCTCCACCCGCACTCCGTTCAACGAGATCTGCACCGCCACTCCTCATCCGAACCGATCTTCTCGTCGGTCACCGTTTCACAGCACTCACGATTCGGCTCGCGCGAAGCGCCTGCGGGTCGTCGGTCTGCACATCCCCTGTGCCGCTCGTGTATTCGTCGATCACCTCGGCGGCCGACCGGTCGTCAACATCTCCGAAGCCGAGGCCGGCCAGCTTCGCCCTGAGATCGGCCGGTGTGAAATAGCTGAACCAGGGCTCTCCGGCCGCCGCGAGACGATCCGCGCGCTCTCGAAGCCGCGACGCGTCCTCATCACCGGCCGGTGGTTGCAGATAGTCGAACACGACCTCGGACGGCCGTGCCTGACCGGCGATGTAGTCGAGCGTCGCATCGACCGCGTCCGCGGTCAGGTAATACACGACACCGAGCCATACGAAGACCGCCGGATCTGCCCGGCTCATCCCCGCCGACTCCAATTCGCCTGCCAAGAGGTCGGTCTCGAAGTCGACCGGCACGTAGGTCACCGTCTCGGGGACGACCATGTCGGCCTCGGCGAGACGGCGACGCTTCCATGCCTGAGTGGCGGGATGATCCACTTCGAACACCCGCAGCCCTGCATACGGATTCCGGAGCGCGAACGTGTCCATACCCGCACCGAGCACGACGACCTGACGCACACCCAGCTCCCAGGCCGCCGCGACACGGTCCTCGGCGACACGGGCTCGCGCAGCGAAGAACAGGCGCCGCGGCCGCCGCATCGCCCCACCACCGGGATCATCGTCGGACCGCTCTCCCATCGCAGACAGCTCCGCCGGCGTCACTCCGAGGATGCGAGCTGCGTACGGGTCGGTCAGGATGCGCGGACTGTCGACGATCTGGTGGTACGCACGGGCGAACGCGGTCGCGAGCGCCGTCCGACTGGGTCCCGAGTCGTCCATGCCTCGCGAATCTACGCCCTGATGCCGGCGGACCCGGCCCGAACCCCTGCCTCGCAGATGAACGCGACACCGCGCCTGCCGATGCGGGTGATGACGACCGCCAACGATTGCGAACCGCGGAGTTTGAGACGTCCACGCAGTTTGTCGGGATCCACGTCGACACCGCGGACCAGGATCTCGAGGATGCCGCAGTCCAACTCGGTCAGACGACGTTTGAGATGTTTCTCGGAGAAGCCCGACCATTCCAGGACCCGCCACCCACGATCCCCCGGCGGCACCTGATGGCCGGTCAGGTAGGCGATCTGACCGTCGAGCTGCCACAGGTCGTGCCGCTTCGCGTAGTGGCGGACCAGCCCGGCACGCACCACCGCGCCGTCCGGATCGATGATCCAGGTTCCCGGATCCCCCGGCGCGATACCGTCGCCGTCGGCGTCGGTGATCTCGAATCCGGTTCCGTCCGTTCGGATCACCGTCGCGCGGCGCCGGTCCTCGAACTCCCGACCGGTCCACAGGCACGCCTCCCGGACACCACCGTCGAACGAGGTGATCTGGACCTCGCCGGTGTACCCGTAGCGATCGCGGAGCAACTGATAGTCCAACCCCGGCGCGCTCTTGACGAGCAGCGGCCGACCTGCGTAGGTGGTGAGAAGGTCGAACAGCGATGGCTGCAACTGGTCGAGCCGAAAGGTCCGTGACCCACCACTGGTGCGACGCGCCGGATCGGCGATCACGACGTCGGCGGTACTGGTGGGGGTCAACGCATCCGCGGCGAGGAGCGTCGCGGAGGGGACGTTGTGCGCGGCCATGGCAAGTCGCACCCGGTCGATGTCGCTGCCCAGGATCGGGCCGAGCCCCGGTTGGGCGGCGAGCTCCGCGACTTCGGCACCGATCGAGCAGGTGACGTCGTGGATCACCGCTCCCGGGAACCTGGCCGCGAGGTCGGCGGCACGGTGTGCGGCGACCGTCCGGGCTGTCGCCTGCTGGACAGCGGTGTCGGTGAGCAACAGCCGATCGGCGTCACGGAGCTTGCCCGCCGCCTTACGACGCGAACGCACCGTGTCTACGAGCGCGGCCTCGCGACCCGGGTAGCGGGATCGCAGGACGGCGAGGTCGGAGATCAACGTCTCCGGCCGCAACTCCAACGACCCCGCAGTGAGCAGGGCTTTCTCGCCGAAACGCGTACGCAGGTAGGCGACGTCGTCGAGGGTGAAGTCGTAGCCCATCTCAGCCGGCTCGAGTCGCGGTGCGGTTCCGCGTCAGGGCTTGAGCCCGGTGATGACCACGTTGTAGAAGAACTTCGGCGGGACGACCTTGCGGAGCACGTTCTCGTCGAGCCAGGTGAGTCGCTTCCATCCCCCGAACGCGAAACGCGCCCAGCCCCATCCGAGCTTCTCCGGCGGGACGGCCGCCTCGAAGGTGCGGACCGGCCAGCCGAGCATCGCCGCGGCGAACTCCTCGGTGGTCGTGGCGACCTGCACACTGCCGGCGCGGGTCGCGATCGCCTCGAGCTCGGCCGGGTCGAAGGTGTGGATGTCGACGACGGCCTCGAGCGCGGCGGCGCGCGACGACTCGTCGAGTTCGGCCTGCGGACGTCGCCACGACGACAGCGGTCCGAGCTTGGTCACGTTGGTGGTGAGCGCCCAGGTGGCGCGGCTCAGCCAGCGGGCGTAGAAGTCGCCGATGGTCGACGGCTCGCCGGCGAAGATGAAGCGACCGCCGGGCTTGAGCACCCTCAGAACCTCCGACAACGCCTGCTCGACGTCGGGGATGTGGTGCAGGACAGCGTGTCCGACCACGAGGTCGAAGGTGTCGTCCTCATAGGGGATGGTCTCGGCGTCCGCGACCCGGCCGTCGACGTCGAGCCCGAGGTTCTTGCCGTTGCGCAGCGCCACCTTCACCATGCCCGGCGAGAGGTCGGTCACCGAGCCGCGCTCGGCGACGCCGGACTGCATCAGGTTCAGCAGGAAGAAGCCCGTGCCGCATCCCAGTTCGAGGGCGCGTCCGTAGGGCAGCGACTCCGTCGCACCCGCGGCGTCGAATCGTCCACGGGCGTAGTCGATGCAGCGCTCGTCGTAGGAGATCGACCATTTCTCGTCGTAGGTCTCGGCTTCCCAGTCGTGGTAGAGCACCTGCGCGAGCTTGGTGTCCTGCAGGGCGGCCTTCACCTCCGCCTCGGTCGCGTGCGGATTGGGGGCGGGATCGTGCGGTGATGCGGTCATGGAGTCAGCTCACTTCCCGGTGAATTCGGCCTTGCCGGGCCCGTTTTCGACGAACGACTTCATACCGATGGCGCGGTCGTCGGTGGCGAACAGCGATGCGAACACATGCGCCTCGATCTTCAATCCGGTGTCGAGGTCGGTGTCGAGCCCCTCGTCGATCGCGGCCTTCGCCGCGGCGAGGGCGACACTGGCGCCCTTGGCGAACTGCGACGCCCACGTCATCGCCGCGTTGTAGACCTCGTCGGGCGCGACGACCTCGTCGACCAGACCGATCTGCAGCGCCTCGGCGGCACCGACGAACCGGCCGGTGAACACCATGTCCTTGGCCCGCGACGGCCCGATCAGACGTGCGAGACGCTGGGTGCCGCCGCCGCCCGGGATCACACCGAGCAGGATCTCCGGCACACCGAGCTTGGCGTTGTCCCCGGCGATGCGACGGTCCGCGCCGAGCGCGACCTCGAGGCCGCCGCCGAGTGCGTAACCGGTGATCGCCGCGACGGTCGGCTTGGGGATGGCCGCGAGCGCGCCCAGGCCCGACTGCAGCCGACCGGCGACCTTGCTCATCTCGGCGAACGTCATGTCGTTCATCTCTTTGATGTCGGCGCCCGCGGCCAACACCTTCGGTCCGCCGTAGACGACGACAGCCTTGATCGAGTCGTCCTCGGTGGCCGCGAGAGCAGCCTCGGCGAGCTCGGTCTGCACCTGACGGCTCAGCGCGTTCATCGGCGGCCGGTTCAGCAGAATGGTCCCCACTCCGGGGAACTCGTCGCTGGTCTCCAAGGTCACGAATTCAGGCATGTGGGCAGGCTACCGGGTGTGCGAGCCATCCCACACCGTCGGGGCGCGCCGCTGATGGGAGCCCTCGGGGAATGCCGTGAACCCTCCTCGGGGCCGCCCGCCGTCGGAATAGTCTCTGATGGTGCCGACCACCACCGTTCATCCGGACCTGCGTCGCATCCACCGCGTCCTGCCCACCAACCCGATCAACGCGCGGACGGTGCCGCTCGTGCGCGCAGCGACAAAGCTGTTCGCACTCCGACCCGCGAAGGGCGTCGAGACGATTGCGGTCTCGCCGCACGCCACGGTCCGCGTCCATCGCCCACCGATGTCGGACGCACCGGCCCGCGACACCCCCGGGGCGGCGCTGCTGTGGATCCACGGCGGCGGGTACGTCATCGGCAGCGCCGCGCAGGACGACCCCATCTGCGCCCGGTTCGCCCGGGAGCTCGGCATCACGGTGGCCGCGGTCGACTACCGCCTCGCTCCTGACCATCCCTTCCCAGCGCCCCTCGACGACTGCCTCGCCGCCCTGTCCTGGCTGGCTGCGCAACCGACGGTGGACGCGAACGCCATCGCGATCGGCGGCGCGAGCGCCGGGGGCGGTCTCGCGGCCGCGCTGGCCCAGCGGGTACACGACCTCGGCGAGATCCGACCGGCGTTCCAACTGCTCGTCTACCCGATGCTCGACGACCGCACCGCGTCCGCCGAGAAGTCTGACATCCGTGAGCATCGCCTGTGGAGTGCCCGCAGCAACGTCTTCGGCTGGTCGTCCTATCTCGGCGACACCGACCGCGCCGCTGCCGTGCCCGCACGCCGACCCGATCTCGCGGGGCTGCCCCCGGCGTGGATCGGCGTCGGCGGCAACGACCTCTTCCACGACGAGGACCTCACCTACGCGCAGCGGCTCCGGGATGCCGGCGTCGCCTGCGAGACCACCGTCGTTCCCGGTGCCTTCCACGGGTTCGATGCACTCGCACCCCGCGCCGCGGTGTCCCGTGAGTTCTTCGCCGCCCAGTGCGCCGCGCTCCGGGCCGCATTCCCTTAGGGTCGGTAAATGGCATCGGAATCCGCCGGCGCGCCGGTCGAGCTGTCGGTCGGCGATCGCACGGTTCGGATATCCAGTCCCGACCGCGTCTACTTCCCGACCCGCGGCGAGACCAAGCTCGACCTCGTCAACTACTACCTGTCGGTGGGCGACGGCATCGTCCGGGCACTGCGCGACCGCCCCTGCATGCTGCACCGATACCCCAAGGGCGTGACGGGTGCGAAGGTCCACCAGAAGCGCATCCCCAGCGGCGCACCGGACTGGTTGGAGACCGTCGAGATCTACTTCCCGCGGTACGGCAGGACCGCCGACGAGGTGTGCGTGACCGAGCTGGGGAGCGTCATCTGGGCGGTACAGATGTCGACCGTCGAGTTCCATCCCTGGAACTCGCGGCGATTCGACACCGAGAAACCCGACGAGTGGCGCATCGACCTCGACCCGATGCCGGACTGTCCGTTCGACAAGGTCCGGCGCACCGCCCACATCGCCCACGAGGTGCTCGACGAACTCGGCATCCGTGGCTACCCGAAGACCTCCGGCGGATCCGGCCTACACGTCTACGTGCGTATCGAACCCGAGTGGTCCTTCACCGATGTCCGACGAGCCGCACTGGCGTTCGCGCGGGAGGTCGAACGTCGCAACCCCGACGAGATCACCACCACGTGGTGGCGCAAGGACCGCGATCCCACGGCGGTGTTCGTCGACTACAACCAGAACACCCGCGACCACACCATCGCGAGCGCCTACTCGGTCCGCGGGAACGCCGACGCCACCGTCTCCACACCGATCGAGTGGACCGAGATCGACGACGTGGACCCGCGGGAGTTCACCATCGCGACCGTCCCGGAACGCTTCGCGCGCCTCGGCGACCTGCATGCCGACATCGACGACACGGCCTTCCGACTCGACACCCTGCTGGAGTGGGCCGATCGAGACGGACTCGAACCCGACACCGACACATCCACCGACGACACGACCGGAGACGACACGCAGTGACCCCTCAGCGCAGCGCCCGCACCGACGAGCAGACCGGATTGATCGGCCGACGTACGTTCCTCGCCTCCCTGGGCGCGCTGGCCACCATCGGTGTCGCGGCCGCGTGCGGCGACAGTTCGACGCCCGCCAAGAAGGTGACACCGGACCTGTCCGGACTCGATGGGGCCGTCACCCCACAGAACGATCTGTTCCGCCACGTCAACGGCAGCTGGCTGCGCAGCTATCAGATCCCCGCCGACAAGGCGAGCTTCTCCACCTTCGATGAACTCAACGACGAGGCGCAGAAGCACCTCAAGGCCATCATCGAGGGCATCGACTCCTCCGCGTCGGGCGAGGACGCCAAGATCCGCGACCTCTACGCCGGCTACCTCGACACCACGATGATCGAGAAGGCCGGCCTGACGCCGGTGACCCCGATCCTCACCGCCATCACGCAGGCTCCCACCAAGGACGAGCTGACCCGCGGGCTGGCCGAGCTGTCGACGGCGGGCAGCACCGGCATCGTCGACTTCTACGTCGCGCCCGACCAGGAGAACGCCACCCGCTACGTGGCCAACGTCGTGCAGTCCGGGATCGGTCTGCCCGACGAGTCCTACTACCGCGAGGACAGCTACGCCGAGACCCGAACGAAGTACGTGGCGTTCCTCGCCACCCTCGCCCGCCTCGGCGGTCTCCCCGACCCCGAAGGTGTCGCGACCCGGGTCATGGCCATCGAGACCGCCGTCGCGAAGGGACATCTCACCACCGTCGAGAGCCGTGACGCGAAAGCCACCTACAACCCGCGCACCTGGGCCCAGTTCGCCGCCGAGTCGCCGGGGATGAACTGGGAGGCATGGCGATCGGGCATCGGCGCCTCGACCGAGCAGCTCGCACGGGTGGTGGTCACCGGACCGAAGGCCAACGCCGCAGCGGCCCGGGTCTGGGCCGACACCCCCATCGACGACCTGCGCGACTACATGCGCATCTCGGTCCTGCGCTCCTACTCGCAGTACCTGCCGAAGGCGTTCGCGGACGCACGCTTCGACTTCTTCTCCAAGACCCTCAACGGGGTCGAGGCCCAACCCGAACGCTGGAAGCGGGGCGTCGCGCTCGTCGACACCCTGCTCGGTGAGGCATTGGGCAAGAAGTATGTCGCCGAACACTTCTCGGGTGAGGCGAAGACGCAGGCGCGCACGTTGGTCGGCAATCTGCTCGAGGCCTACCGACGCAGCTTCACCACCATCGACTTCTTCAGCGACGCCACCCGTAAGGAAGCGTTCGACAAACTCGGCAAGATCAACGTCAAGATCGGGTACCCCGACAAGTGGCGGGACTACTCCGAGGTGGCCGTCGTGCGCGACGACGTCATCGCGAACTACCGCTCGGGCTATCGGTTCGAGTCGAAGCGTCAGGTCGCCAAGCTCGGGACGGCGGTCAACAAGGACGACTGGCAGATGACACCCCAGACGGTGAACGCCTACTACGACCCGACGTTCAACGAGATCGTCTTCCCCGCGGCGATCCTGCAGTCCCCGTTCTTCGACCCGAACGCCGAGATCCAGGTCAACTACGGCGGTATCGGCGCGGTCATCGGGCACGAGATCGGCCACGGATTCGACGACCAGGGCTCGCAATACGACGGCGACGGCAACCTGCGGGACTGGTGGACCCCGGCCGACCGCGCCGCCTTCACCAAGAAGTCCGACGCGCTGATCGCGCAGTACAACTCGCTGGTGCCCGAGGGACTCAGGCCCGACCAGCACGTCGACGGCGCGCTCACCGTGGGCGAGAACCTCGCCGACCTCGGAGGGTTGTCGATCGCATTGTCGGCGGCGAAGATCGCGGCCGAGAAGGACGGCACGAAGAACCTGGATCTGACCGATCTGTTCCTGTCCTGGGCCCGGATCTGGCGGAGCAAGGACCGTCCGGCGGCGCTGGCCGAGCAGTTGGCCACCGACCCGCACTCACCCGGCGAATTCCGGTGCAACCAGGTCGTCCGCAACCTGCCCGACTTCTACTCGACCTTCCGCGTCGCCACCACCGACAAGCTCTATCTGCCGGAGGCGCAACGGGTTCGGATCTGGTAGCCCACCCCTCCGGTCGGCGGTCTCGGCCCCGGCGGGTTCAGGACAGCCAGGCCATCAACGGCAACCCCCAGAATGGCGCGAGGGCGAACACCAGGGCGAGGGCGCCTGCGATGCTGACCGTCCGCGACCGCGCCGCAGCCGCGATGAAGGCTGCAACGAGTCCGGCGAGCCAGAGCGCCAGCGCGCCGACGAACGCGCCCGACGACGCGGTGACGTCGCCCAGGGCCGACCAGGCGATGACGAACGACATGCCAAGAAGGACGAACGCACAGGCTGCGGCAGCCGACGCCACCTCCGCGGTGCGCTGGGAGCGATCGGTCGGGGTGGGTGCGGGACGGCTCGTGTGTGTCATGCACCGATTCCAGCGGACCAGCGTGCACGCGAACAGCGTGGAACTACTCAATCAGCGGCGGTTGTAGCGCTCGACCCCGTCGAACTCCAGACGCACACTGCTGCCGTCGGAGATCACCGTCGGGCAGATCATCGTGATCTCGCGGGGCGCGGCCAACGCGTCGGCGACGGTGTCGAACCGCCGGAGTTCCTGCAGCTGCGCCCATGTCGGCGGCAGCAGGAACACCCGACCCGCCTCCCACTCGGCGAGGATGTCGTCCACGCGGTGCCAGGTCGCCGACGCGGCCTCGGTGGTGCGATCGTCGGCCTCCTGTCCGCCCGGCAGCGCGGCGAGGAAGAACCGCGTGTCGTACCGGCGGCGTTCGCCCAACGGGGTGATCCAGTGCGCCAGGGGCACGATCAGGTCCGAGCGCAGGATCAGGTCGTGTTCGCGCAGGAATCCGGCCAGCGAGATCGTCTTGTCGACCAGCTGTGCCCGCGCCGGGTGGTACGGCGTCGCGTCGTCCAGCACGGTGTCGGGTGTCCGCCCCGCGAGCAGCACCCCGCATTCCTCGAACGTCTCGCGGACCGCGGCGCACACCAGCGCCTGGGCGGTGGCCTCGTCGGCACCGAAGCGGTCGGCCCACCAGTCGGGGTGCGGGCCGGTCCAGGCGACGTCGGCCTCGGCGTCGCGCGCGTCGACCCCGCCGCCGGGGAACACCGTCATGCCACCGGCGAAGGCCATCTCCTGCACCCGTTGGATGAGGAACACCTCGATCCCGCCCGGCGTCGAGTCGGTGTCAGCGACGTCGCGGATGACCACGACCGTCGCGGCGTCACGCACGGGCACGGATTCGGGATCGTCGACCGGGACGAACCCGGCGCCCGGGCCGGTCATGCCCGGGCCCGTCGGTGGCCACCCGCGCGACGGGCACGCCGGGCGAACCAGCGGCCGTCGAGCCGGTCCAGCGAGATGTTCTGACTGAACGCGGCGGTCAGGTTCTCAGCGGTCAGTACGTCCTCGAGCAGACCCTGGGCGACCACGCCGCCCTCCTTGAGCAGGAGCGCATGGGTGAACCCCTCCGGTATCTCCTCGACGTGATGGGTGATCAACACCGTCGCCGGCGCATCAGGGTCGGCGGCCAGCACACCGAGTCGGGCCACGAGTTCCTCGCGTCCACCGAGGTCGAGGCCGGCGGCGGGCTCGTCGAGCAGCAGCAGTTCGGGATCGGTCATCAGGGCCCGGGAGATCAGCACCCGTTTGCGCTCGCCCTCCGACAACGTCCCGAAGCGGCGATCGGCGAGATGCTCGGCACCCATGGATTCCAGGGTCTCGACGGCCTGCGCACGGTCGACCTCCTCGTAGTCCTCCCGCCAGCGCCCCAGCACCGAGTAACCTGCGGAGATCACGAGATCGGTGACGAGTTCGTGGTCGGGGATCCGCTCGGCCAGCATCGACGACGTCACGCCGATCCGGGTGGACAGGTCTCGGATGTCGGTGTGACCGAGACGCTCGCCGAGCAGGACCGCGGAGCCCGAGGTCGGGTGGGTCTCGGCGGCCGCCATCCGCATCAGGGAGGTCTTGCCCGCACCGTTGGGGCCGATGACGACCCACCGTTCGTCGAGTTCCACCTGCCACGTGATCGGGCCGACCAGGGTCGTACCGTCACGGACCAGGGTCACGTCGGTGAAGTCGATCAGCAGGTCGGGGTCCGGGGTGGGGAAGTCCGTCGTCGAGTTGTCGTCACTGTCGGGCACTCCCCCATCGTGCCGCACGTCGGGGTCACGGCGGTGGTCCGACTCTCCCCGCGAGCCGGTGGGTCTCAGACGAGTCGGAAGTCGGCGAAGTCGAAGCCGGGGACCACGATGCAGCTGACCAACGACGGCGCGTTGTCGAGTGAGCGCGCACGCTGCCACTCGTGGCCGGGCACGACGTGCTGCGGCCGTTGCCCGCCGGTGATGTCGGGGCCGAGCACGACCGTGGTCTCCGCACCGGGCGCGTCGTCGGTACCGCCGAGGATCAGCTCGACCGGTGCGCCCCGGTGATGCAGCCAGATCTCCGCGCCGCGCACCGTGTGCCAGGCCGACTCCGCGCCGGCGGGCAGCAGGAACAGGATGGCGGTCCCGGCCGCGCGGGCGCCCGGATAGTCCTCGGGCAGAACGCCCGTCGGCAGGGTGAGGTCGCTGCGCCAGGTCTCGGTGAACCATCCGCCCTCGGGATGCGGTTGCAGATCCAGGCCCTGAGCCCAATCGGGCAGTTCACTCATGGAGCGAGCCTAGTGTGCGGTCCTGGGGTGCGGTCAGAGCGCGCTCGGCGATCACCGTGACCGAGCCGGGCGCCACCTCGGTAAACCCCGCGTCACGAACGGGGGCAACCGAATCGGGGCCACGGCGCAGCAGGTCAGACCATGCCGCCTCGCTTGCGACGGCGACCTCCAACGGACAGCCGTCCCGCCACCACCGCAGCGCCTCAGCGGTGTCGAAGAGTCCGGCCGCGAGCATCGAGGCGTGGCCCACCTGCGCGGCCAGCTTGCCGACGGTCATGTCGAGGGTCGGGTTGATCCACAGGATCAGCTCACCCGGCGACGTCGGATCGGCGTCGAGGTCGCCGTCGACGTCGGTTCCACCGATCTGCAGCCGGGCGATCCGCTTGTCGAGGTCGCCGACGGGTCCGGGAACGATCGCCCGGGCCTGGGCTTCCCCGGTGTCGACGGTGAGTCCCGCGACCTCCTGGGCCGCGACCCAATGCGCTCCGCGGGCACGGCGGCTGATCTTGCGGATCCGGGCGTCGCACCAGGTCGCGACACCGTCGTGCCAGGGGCCGGGGGCCGGTGGGGCTGCGTTGGGGGTTGCGGGGTCGGGATCTGCGGCATCGGGGGCTACGGCGTCGGCGCGCTCGTCGAGGCAGAGAAGCACCGCCGCGCGGGCCGCGGCCTCGAGCAGGGCACGACGGGGCGGCGGGTCGTTCTTCTCGATGTGCAGCACCACGGGCATCGCCAGCACCTGCGCCGGGTCGGCGGGATCGGCGCCGCCGCCGACGTAGTCGGTCAGCAGCCGATGACGATCGGCGAAGGTCACGTCTACAGCAGCGGGACGCGACGTGAGGTGCCGTCGACCGCGTCGGCCGCCTCGATCTCGTCACGGGTGACGCCGAGGATGAACAGCACGGCGTCGAGGAACGGATGCGACAGCGCCGCGTCGGCGACCTCCTGCAGCGCGGGCTTGGCGTTGAACGCGATACCCAGTCCGGCAGCGGTGAGCATGTCGATGTCATTGGCTCCGTCGCCGACCGCGACGGTCTGCTCCATCGGCACCCCGACCTGATCGGCGAAGGCGCGCAGCGCGACCGCCTTGCCCGGTCGGTCGATGATCTCGCCGATCACGCGACCGGTGAGCTTGTTGTCGTCGTCGATCTCGAGGGTGTTGGCCCGCACGAAGTCGAGTTCGAGCTCATGGGCGAGGCCGTCGATGACCTGCCGGAAGCCACCGGAGACCAGGCCACAGTGGTAGCCGAGGCGGTGCAGCGTGCGGATGGTGGTGCGTGCCCCGGGCGTCAGCTCGAGGGAGCTCGCGACCTCGTCGAGGATCGAGGCGTCGAGTCCGGTCAGTGCCTTCACCCGCTCGTGCAGGGACTCGGCGAAGTCCAGTTCACCGCGCATGGCCGCCTCGGTGACCGCGGCGACCTCGGCTTCCTTGCCCGCCCTGGCGGCGAGCATCTCGATGACCTCACCCTGGATCAGGGTCGAGTCGACATCGAACACGATCAGTCGTTTGGCCCGCCGGGCCAGACCGCCGCGTTCGACGGCGACGTCCACGCCGTGACGCTTGGCCACCTTCGCCAGCCCCTTGCGAAGCGCGACGTCGGCGACGAGGTCGTCCCTCTTGACGCTGACCATCAACTCGAGCCCCGTCACCGGGTAGTCGGCGATCCCGCGGATCGAGTTGATGTTGCCGCGCTGGCCGGCGAGCTCGGTGGCCAGCGCGCTGAACGCCTTGGCGGTCACCGGGTTGCCGAGGATGACCACGACATGCGTCGAGACCGTCCGCACACCGGGATCGGCGCCGACCTCGACGCTGACGACCATGTCGATCGAGCTCATGGCCTGCTCGACGGTCTCCTGCAACGACTCGGGGTCGGTGGCGCAGTTGACCAGGACGCCGAGCGTCAGACGGCCACGGATGACCACCTGTTCGACGTCGAGCAGGATGACGCCGTGACGCGAGAGCGCACCGAGCAGTACCGACGTCACGCCCGGGCGGTCGGGCCCCGTGACGGTGATCAGCACCGCGATCGATGACCCTGCGTCGGCGGTTCCCGGCGCGGGCTCAGGGCTCACGTCAGTTGGGATCGGCTTCTGTCGACGACTCGTGCGTGCCGACGGTCACCGGATCTCGCTTGGCCTCTTCCATGTGCTTGCTCGCCTGGCCGACGTGCGCCTCGGCGTGCATCCGCTCGATCATGTGCGGATAGTGCAGCTCGAACGCGGGACGCTCGGAACGGATCCGGGGCAGCTCGGTGAAGTTGTGGCGCGGCGGCGGGCAGCTGGTGGCCCACTCGAGCGAGTTGCCGAAGCCCCACGGGTCGTCCACGGTCACGACCTCGCCGTAGCGGTAGCTGCGGAAGACGTTCCACAGGAACGGCAGCGTCGACAGACCCAGGATGAACGCACCGACCGTCGAGAAGATGTTCAACGTGGTGAACCCGTCCGACGGCAGGTAGTCGGCGTAGCGGCGCGGCATGCCCTCGTTGCCCAGCCAGTGCTGGACGAGGAAGGTCGCGTGGAAGCCGATGAAGGTCAGCCAGAAGTGGATCTTGCCCAGCTTCTCGTCCATCATGCGGCCGGTCATCTTCGGGAACCAGAAGTAGATGCCCGCGTAGGTGGCGAACACGATGGTTCCGAAGAGGACGTAGTGGAAGTGCGCCACGACGAAGTAGCTGTCGGAGAGGTGGAAGTCCAGGGGCGGGCTGGCGAGCAGCACGCCGGTCAGGCCACCGAAGAGGAAGGTCACGAGGAAGCCCACCGAGAACAGCATCGGTGTCTCGAAGGTCAAGTGCCCCTTCCACATCGTGCCTATCCAGTTGAAGAATTTCACTCCGGTCGGCACCGCGATGATGAACGTCATGAAGGCGAAGAACGGCAGCAACACCGCGCCGGTGGCGTACATGTGGTGCGCCCAGACGGCCACCGACAGCGCCGCGATGGCGAGCGTCGCGTAGATCAGCGTCGAGTAACCGAAGATCGGCTTGCGGGAGAACACCGGGAAGATCTCCGAGACGATGCCGAAGAACGGCAGCGCGATGATGTAGACCTCCGGGTGACCGAAGAACCAGAACAGATGCTGCCAGAGGATCACACCACCGTTGGCCGGGTCGTAGAGATGGGCGCCGAATTGTCGGTCGACCTCGAGTCCCATCAGCGCAGCGGTCAGCAGCGGGAACGCGAGCAGGATCAGGACGCTGGTCACCAGGATGTTCCAGGTGAAGATCGGCATGCGGAACATCGTCATGCCGGGTGCGCGGAGGCAGACCACGGTGGTGACCATGTTGACCGCACCGAGGATGGTGCCGAGACCACCCACGGCCAGGCCCATGATCCACAGGTCGGCGCCGGCGCCGGGCGAGTGGATCGCGTCGGTCAGCGGCGTGTACGCGGTCCAACCGAAGTCGGCGGCACCACCGGGGGTGACGAAGCCGGCGATGACGATCAGTCCGCCGAAGAGGAACAGCCAGTAGCTGAAGGCGTTGAGACGCGGGAACGCGACGTCGGGTGCACCGATCTGGAGCGGGAGCACCACGTTCGCGAAGCCGATGACGATCGGGGTCGCGTACAGCAGCAGCATCACGGTGCCGTGCATCGTGAACAGCTGGTTGTACTGCTCCGTCGACAGGAACTGCATGCCCGGAACGGCCAACTCACCACGCATCAGCAGAGCCATCAGGCCGCCGATGAGGAAGAAGCCGAAACACGTGACCAGGTACATGATGCCGAGCATCTTGTGGTCGGTCGTCGTGATCATCTTGTAGATGAACGAGCCCTTTGGCCCGGTCCGAGCCGGATAGGCCCGATCCGGAACCACCTGGGTGGGCTGGTCGAGGGCGGTCACAGATCCTCCTGCCTGCGTGGCCATACGGCCACCACAACGAACATCGCTACAGCTGATCGTAAACCCTTGCACCCCTGTGAGCCGAGTGGGTCCTACGTTCTGTCGTACACGCCGTTCGACCGGCGGTGCGACGACTCGACGAACACCACTCGCGCCACGACACGCGTCGCAGATCAGCGGTGTCGTCGGTGCTAGCGTGATCCACGATATCCGCGTGCAGAGCGCCCTGATCACGATCGGAAGAATGCAGGTGAACGGTATTTTCCAGCGTCGACGAGCCGTCGTGTCCGTTGTGGCGGTGATCGCGGTGACCGCCCTGGCGGCCGCGGGGTGCGGCGGGTCGTCGATCCCGGGTGGCGAGGGCACGATCGTGACCACCACGACACGCATCGCCGGCGCCGATCTGGTGACACCGGAACGCGCCTTCGACGCCTCCTGCGGAACCGAGTCCGCGGTGGACCCGGGCAAGCCGGACATCGACCGGATCGCCGTGACCGACCCCGCCCTGCTCGACGCGGTCTGCGCCCTCGGACTGCAGACGCGAGTGGTCGCGATCGCCGCCGAGAAGGCCGCCATCCCCCGCTACCTGGGGCCCGCCGTCACCTCGCGTCCCACAATCGGATCCCAGCCCTCGGCCGACGCCGCCCGGGGCGCACGCGCGGACGTCGTGATCGGTTACGACGCGTCGCTGGCCGCACCGTTCGGCGGACGCGCGCTGACCATCGACCGCACCGAGTCGTGGCAGGACCAGTTCGCGGCCGTCGCCGACGGACTCGGACGCAGCGACGAGGGCAAGACCCGGCTCGACGCCTTCGCCGCACAGGCCAAACGCGCGGGGGCCCGTCTCGACGCCTCCCACACCCAGGTCGGGCTGGTCCGCTTCGGCGCCGACAGCGAGACCATCGAGGGCACGAACTCGTACGCGGGCACCATCCTCTCGGCGATGGGCGCGCAGCGGCCGGCCAGTCAGCGGCAGGCCGGTGCGGTCGCGGTGACCGACGACAACTTCACCGACGCGGACGCCGACATCATCTACGTCAGCTTCACCGACACCGCCGCGGAGAAGCACGGCACCTCGGTCATGAAGAGCGATCAGTGGCTCGACATGGGCGCCCCGGGCTGGGGTCGGGTACTCGTCGTCACCGACGACATCTGGTACGGCGGCGTCGGTCTGGCCGCGGCGCCCATCGTGATGGACGACGTGATCCGGTCGCTCAACCGCAGCTCCAGCTGAACCCGACGACGACCGCACTCAGTTCGCGGGCGATTGCGAAATGTTAAACGCGGACTGAACCCAACGGTTCCCAAGCAGATATGCGCAGATCAGCATGTACGCATGACTGTGACCGATGACCTGTTGACCAACAACGCCGAGTACTCCGCCGGGTTCTCCGGCCCGCTCCCCCTGCCCCCGAGCAAGCACGTCGCCGTCGTCGCCTGCATGGACGCCCGCCTCAACGTGTACGGGATCCTCGGCCTGAACGAGGGTGAGGCGCACGTCATCCGCAATGCCGGCGGCGTCATCACCGACGACGAGATCCGCTCGCTCGCGATCAGTCAGCGCCTGCTCGGCACCACCGAGATCATCCTGATCCACCACACCGACTGCGGGATGCTCACGTTCACCGACGACGACTTCAAGCGCGGCATCCAGGACGAGATCGGGGTGAAGCCGGCCTGGTCGGCCGAGGCGTTCCCTGATCTCGACGAGGACGTCAAGCAGTCTCTCGCCCGCATCGAGAACAGCCCGTTCGTCACCAAGACCACCTCGCTGCGCGGCTTCGTCTTCGACGTCGCCACCGGCAAGCTCAACGAGGTCACGCGCTAGCGGTCACGCCTCGGCGTCACAGACGCTCCACTTTTGACGAAACGCTCCGGTTGCAACCGGAGCGTTTCGCTAGAGGTGGAGCGTTTGTCGTTCACTCCGCCAAGAGCGATTCGAACACCGACGCCAACGTCGCCCGCTGATCCGCCGACAACCTCTCGGTGAGGTGCTCTCGGATCGATTCGGCGTGGGCGGGTCGGGCCGGTTTCAGCGCGCGACGGCCCCCGTCGGTGATGCTCACCGTGACCGCCGACGCGTCCTCGGAACTCCGCGTCACCAGGTCACGCTTCTCCATGCGGGTGATCTGGTGCGACAGCCGACTCTTGTTCCAGCGCATGGACGTCGCCAACTCCCCCTGTCGTAGCGAACCGTCGCCGAGATCGACCAGACGCGTCAACACCCCGAACTCCGCGCCGGTCAGATCCGACGCTGCGAGGATGTCGCGTTCAACCGCCGCGTTCACCCTCTCCCCCACCAGCTTGAACTGGTGCCACAGTGCGAGTTCCGTCGGCGTGAGTCGAGCGCTGGATGTCATACGGCCACCGTATCGACCAATGGGTTGTCACGACAACCGATCACGTCTACCGTGGTTGTCATGACAACCAGCACGTACGCCGCAGCCATCGTCACCGGAGGGTCGCGCTCGATCGGCCGAGCCATCTCCGAGCGACTTGCCCGCGAGGGCCACCCCGTCCTGGTGAACTACGCCCACGGCGTCACCGACGCCGAGGCGACGGTGCGATCGATCGTCGACGCCGGCGGACGGGCGATCGCCGCGCAGGGCGACGTCGCGTCGCCGACGGACGTCGAGGCGTTGTTCGCCACGGCACGAACAGAATTCGGCGAGGTCGGCATCCTGGTCAACAACGCGGGCGTCAGCGTCCTCGGGGAACTGTCCGAGCTCGACGACGACGCCTACGACCGTGTCTTCGACGTCAGCGCGCGCGGAACCTACAACGGGCTGCGTGCGGCGGCCCACCACCTCGTCGACGGCGGGCGGATCGTCAACCTGTCGAGCACCGCCATCGCGGTCACCACGCCGCGAATGGGTGTCTACCTCGCAGCGAAGGCGGCGGTGGAGACGTTCACGCGGGTCGCGGCGAAGGAGCTGGCCCCGCGCGGGATCACGGTCAACGCGGTGGCGCCGGGCCTGATCCGGTCGGAGATGTTCTCCGACGGCAAGACCCCCGAGCAGCTCGCCGCGATCGAGAAGGCCTCCCCCGCCGGCCGTCTCGGTGATGTCACCGAGATCGCCGACGCCGTCGCCCTGCTCACCACACCGGAGGCGAGCTGGATCAGCGGGCAGATTGTCCGCGTCAACGGCGGCGCCGCCTGAAATCCACTGCATCCGCTCCGGTTACGACGAAACGCTCCGGCTGCAACCGGAGCGTTTCGTCGAAAATGGAGCGTTTGTCGGTGGGACTCTAGAAATCCCAGTCGTCGTCTTCGGTGTTGACGGCCTTGCCGATGACGTACGAGCTGCCCGACCCGGAGAAGAAGTCGTGGTTCTCGTCGGCATTGGGTGAGAGCGCCGAGAGGATCGCCGGGTTCACGTCGGTCTCGTCGCGCGGGAACATCGCCTCGTAGCCCAGGTTCATCAGGGCCTTGTTGGCGTTGTAGCGCAGGAACTTCTTGACGTCCTCGGTGAGACCGACCTCGTCGTAGAGGGTCTCGGTGTAGTCGGTCTCGTTGTCGTACAGCTCGAACAGCAGCTCGAAGGTGTAGTCCTTGAGCTCCTGACGACGCTCGGGGGTCTGCACCTCCAGCGCGCGCTGGTACTTGTAGCCGATGTAGTACCCGTGCACGGCCTCGTCGCGGATGATCAGACGGATGAGATCGGCTGTGTTGGTGAGCTTTGCGCGGCTCGACCAGTACATCGGCAGGTAGAAGCCCGAGTAGAACAGAAACGACTCGAGCAGCGTCGAGGCGACCTTGCGCTTGAGCGGGTCGTCGCCACGGTAGTAGTCCATGACGATGTTGGCCTTGCGCTGGACGTTGACGTTCTCCTCCGACCAGCGGAACGCCTCGTCGATGTCCTTGGTGGAGCACAGCGTCGAGAAGATCGAGCTGTAGGACTTGGCGTGCACCGACTCCATGAACGCGATGTTGGTGAGCACCGCCTCTTCGTGCGGGGTCGCCGCATCGGGGATCAGCGACACCGCGCCGACCGTGCCCTGAATGGTGTCGAGCAGCGTCAGACCGGTGAACACCCGCATGGTGAGCTGCTTCTCGAGATCGGTGAGCGTGCCCCACGACGGGATGTCGTTGGACACCGGCACCTTCTCGGGCAACCAGAAGTTGCCGGTCAGGCGATCCCAGACCTCGGCGTCCTTCTCGTCGGGAACGCGGTTCCAGTTGATGGCCGAGACCCGGCTGACCAACTTGATCGGCGCGCCGTCGGCAGGCGAATGGCTCTGGGTGGACGTCATCGTGCGCTCCTGCAGGTCGATTCGAAGGTGGGGGTTGCCGAGAGGCGGGTGGTCACAACATGCACGAGACGCAACCCTCGACCTCGGTGCCTTCCAGCGCGAGCTGGCGCAGGCGGATGTAGTACAGCGTCTTGATTCCCTTGCGCCATGCGTAGATCTGCGCCTTGTTGACGTCGCGCGTGGTGGCGGTGTCCTTGAAGAACAGGGTCAGGCTCAGCCCCTGGTCGACGTGCTGCGTCGCCGCGGCGTAGGTGTCGATGATCTTCTCGTAGCCGATCTCGTACGCGTCCTGGTAGTAGTCCAGGTTGTCGTTGGTCATGAACGGCGCCGGGTAGTACACGCGACCGATCTTGCCCTCCTTGCGGATCTCGACCTTCGCGGCCACCGGGTGGATAGAGCTGGTGGAGTGGTTGATGTAGCTGATCGATCCGGTCGGCGGCACCGCCTGCAGGTTCTGGTTGTAGATGCCGTGCTCGCGCACCAATGCGCGCAGCTGACGCCAGTCGTCCTGGGTCGGGATGTGCACGCCCGCGCCCGCGAACAGCTCCGCGACCCGTGCGGTGGCCGGCTCCCAGGCGTGGTCGGTGTACTTGTCGAAGAACTCGCCGCTCGCGTACTTGGACTTCTCGAAGCCGCCGAACGAGTGACCGCGCTCCTTGGCGATCAGGTTCGAGGCACGCAGCGCGTGGAACAGCACCGTGTAGAAGTAGATGTTCGTGAAGTCGATGCCCTCCTCGCTGCCGTAGTAGACGCGCTCGCGGGCGAGGTAGCCGTGCAGGTTCATCTGACCGAGGCCGATCGCGTGAGAGCTGTTGTTGCCCTCCTGGATCGACGGCACCGAGGTGATCGCGGTCTGATCGCTCACCGCGGTGAGGCCGCGGATCGAGGTCTCGATCGTCTGACCGAAGTCCGGCGAGTCCATCGTCTTGGCGATGTTCAGCGAGCCAAGGTTGCACGAGATGTCCTTGCCCACGGTGGAGTAGGACAGGTCGTCGTTGAACGTCGACGCGGTCGACACCTGCAGGATCTCCGAGCACAGGTTCGAATGCGTGATCTTGCCGTCGATCGGGTTGGCGCGGTTCACCGTGTCCTCGAACATGATGTACGGGTAGCCCGACTCGAACTGCAGCTCGGCGAGGGTCTGGAAGAACTCGCGCGCCTTGATCTTGGTCTTACGGATCCGGCGGTCCTCGACCATCTCGTTGTACTTGTCGCTGACGTTGATGTCGGCGAACGGCACGCCGTAGACGCGCTCGACGTCGTACGGGGAGAACAGGTACATGTCGTCGTTGCGCTTGGCCAGCTCGAAGGTGATGTCCGGGATCACGACGCCCAACGACAGCGTCTTGATGCGGATCTTCTCGTCGGCGTTCTCACGCTTGGTGTCGAGGAAGCGGTAGATGTCGGGGTGGTGCGCGTGCAGGTACACCGCGCCCGCACCCTGACGGGCCCCGAGCTGGTTGGCGTAACTGAACGAGTCCTCGAGCAGCTTCATGATCGGGATGACACCCGAGGACTGGTTCTCGATCTTCTTGATCGGCGCGCCGTGCTCACGGATGTTGCTGAGCAGCAACGCGACTCCGCCGCCGCGCTTGGACAGCTGCAGCGCCGAGTTGATCGACCGACCGATGGACTCCATGTTGTCCTCGATGCGCAGCAGGAAGCACGAGACCGGCTCGCCGCGCTGCTTCTTGCCCGAGTTGAGGAACGTGGGGGTGGCCGGCTGGAACCGGCCGGAGATGATCTCGTCGACGAGGGCACGGGCCAGTTCGGTGTCGCCGTCGGCGAGGGTCATCGCGACCATGCACACGCGGTCCTCGAAGCGCTCGAGGTAGCGCTTCCCGTCGAATGTCTTGAGCGTGTACGAGGTGTAGTACTTGAACGCCCCCAGGAAGGTGGGGAACCGGAACTTCTTCTTGTAGGCGTAGCCGAAGAGGTCCTTCACGAACTCGCGGTCGTAGCGCTCGAGGACCTCGGGCTCGTAGTAGTTCTCCTCCACGAGGTAGTCGAGCTTCTCGTCGAGATCGTGGAAGAAGACGGTGTTCTGGTTGACGTGCTGCAGGAAGTACTGGTTCGCCGCCTCACGATCCTTCTCGAACTGGATCTTGCCGTCGGCGTCGTACAGGTTCAGCATCGCGTTGAGCGAGTGGTAGTCCATCTCGCCCGGCTCGTGCCCGGCCGGACCGGCGTGCGCCCCCGAC
This sequence comes from Williamsia maris, assembly GCF_024171815.1. Lineage (GTDB taxonomy): Bacteria > Actinomycetota > Actinomycetes > Mycobacteriales > Mycobacteriaceae > Williamsia_A > Williamsia_A maris. The sequence continues at coordinate 468,677 of NZ_JAMTCJ010000003.1, forward strand.
GTACTCGCCGAGGCGTCGGTCGCGTCTTTGACGGGGGTAACGGTTGGCGACACTGGAGCTCCTGTGGGTGGTGGGTCGAATACGTGGGAAGACTGGGACAACTGCGATGACTGTGGGGCGAGATGCGTGTGGCGGGACCCGCCTACCGCACCGAGGTGCGGGTGACGCGCCTCAGGCGGGGACGGTCCGGGCGATCGTGGCGTCGGTGTCGAACTCGCGGAGACCGTCCCGGACGCGGTCGACGTCCTCTGCGGTGCCCATCAGTTCGAATCGGTAGAGGTACGGGACACGGCACTTGGCCGAGATGATGTCTCCGACGTGGCAGAACTCCTCGCCGAAGTTCGTGTTCCCCGCTGCGATGACAGCGCGGATCAGCGAACGGTTGTGCTCGTTGTTCAGGAACTTGACCACCTGCTTGGGGACGAATCCCCCGGTGGCCCGTACCGGTCCGTCGCCGGCCTCCGACGGCTTGCCGCCGCCGTAGGTCGGACAGATCAGGACGTAGGGCTCGTCGACGGTGAACGAGCTGACCCGCTCGGCCCGGTCGACGACCGGGATGCGGACCGACCGGAGGCCGAGCTTCTCGACGAAACGGTGGGTGTTCTCCGAGACGCTGGAGAAGTAGACGATCAACGGCGCGTCGGCGGTACCGTCGGCCGGGCGATCGGAGATGGAGTGGTCCGGGGTCGACATGGTGGACCTCCAGACGTGGAACGGACGAGCGGGATCAGGCAGCGGCGACGGCGAGCGCCTTGATGCGATCCGGGCGGAAACCGGACCAGTGGTCCTCACCGACGACCACGACGGGCGCCTGCAGGTAACCGAGCGCCATCACGTAGTCACGCGCCTCGTCGTCCTGGCTGATGTCGACGATGTCGTAGTCCAGACCCTGCTTGTCGAGGGCCTTGTAGGTGGCGTTGCACTGCACGCAGGCCGGCTTGGTGTAGACGGTGATGCTCATGGGAACTCCTCGATACTCACGATGTGCGGGGTGCTGACGGACTCGCACATCGCGCGGCCTGTCGGTCTGCCAAACACTACACCTAGTGTCTGACATACGTAAGCAACACAAGGGGTTGCGAATAACATTCATGGAAGTCGCAGGTCGCAGGGGTGCGCCCGGGCGTGGCGGAATTCCCTTCGGCGTGTCGCAGGTCACACGGACGACGATGGCGGCACCACATGTCGTGATGCCGCCATCGGGTCGTTCCAGAAGTACACGCAGGGTCAGACAGTGGCCCCCACGGCGCCGACCAGGTCGGCCACGGCGGACCGCACCTGCTCGACCAGTTCGGGCACCTCGGAGACCGGTCGGCCATTGAGTTCGGACGTGGCGATCCCGACCTCGACGCTGTCGACCACCTTGCCGCCGGCGATGCCGACCGACTTGCGCGCGTCCTCCTGCGACCACTTGCCCGCGTACCGGCCCAGCGATGCGCCGATGACGGCGACCGGCTTGTCCTTGAGCGATCCGTTGCCGTACGGACGCGACCCCCAGTCGATCGCGTTCTTCACGACGGCGGGGATGGTGCCGTTGTATTCCGGCGTCACGATCAACACGGCATCGGCGTCGGCCAGCGTGGTGCGCAGGGCGTCGACGGCCGGGTCGAGCGGCTCGACGTCGAGGTCCTCGTTGTAGAACGGGACGGTCGCGAGACCTTCGTAGATCTCGACCGACACCGACTCCGGCGCACCGGCCGCGGCCAGCTCCGCCACCTTGCGGTTGATCGACTCCGCACGCAGGCTGCCCACCAGGGCCACGATCTTGACGGACTCGGACATGTGACATCACTCCTCGGTATCGCTGCGGCCATGTTCGGCGGCCACGACTGAACGGTTCGCACTGCATCAACCGGACCAGGGTCCGTATCTATTCCGCGCACGTCAACCATTACGCTCAGCGGTGTGGCAACCAGTGGCGGGTCGAGATCCTCGGGTACGTCGACGCCGTCCGCGCTGAAACTGACGATGGCCGGTCCGGGCGACTCCGAACGCTCCGACGCGATCCGCAACCGCGCCCTGCTGCTGTCGGCCGCCAAACGACTCATCGACAACCACGGCGCCGCCGCGGTGACCATGGACGCGGTCGCGCGTGAGGCCGGCGTCGGCAAGGGCACCGTGTTCCGTCGGTTCGGTGGCCGCGCGGGGCTGATGATGTCGCTGCTCGACCACTCCGAGACCGAGATGCAGCGCTCGTTCCTGTCCGGGCCGCCACCGCTGGGCCCGGGGGCACCGGCCGTCGAACGACTCGTGGCCTACGGACGGGCCCGTCTGGCGATGGTGTGCGCGCACCTCGACATCCTCATCGAGGCCGACGACGCCTCCGGGCCGGGCCGGCTGGCACATCCGGCCCACCGGGTCGCGGTGATACACGTGCAGACGCTGTTGGCCGACATGGGTTTCGGCGATGCCGTCCCCACCGTCTCACTTGCCCTGCTGGCGCCGCTGGAGGCTGCCTCGGTGCACCACCTGATGGTGCACGAGGGCCTGACCGTCGAGACGATCGGCGATCAGTGGGAGCGACTCGTCGATTCGCTCACGCCGGCCTGATCGCGCTCCTCGGTCCGCGGACCGACGCCGGGTACCAGCGCACGGAAGAACACCGACCGGCTCGAGGCGGCGCGGACCACCACGTCGGGATCGGCGTCGCCGAGCCACGCCGACGACCCCGCCGACACCGACAGCACCCTGCCGTCCGGCGTCCGGATCTCGATCGTCCCGGCGATGACCGTCAGGATCTGCGGGCCCGCGGCGTCGAACGAGATCGACGACGTCCGCTGTAGTCCGGTTCCGTCGAGTTCGACCCGGGAGAGCCGGAACTCGGGCGCGGGCGTGGAGTAGATCCGCTCGGCCCCGAGCGTGTGGATCCCGGGCAGCAGATCCGACGGCGCGGTGGGCGCGAAGTCGAGTACCGCGAGCAGTTCGGGGACGTCCATGTGTTTGGGCGTCAGTCCGCCGCGGAGCACGTTGTCGGAGTTGGCCATGACCTCCACCGCGGTGCCCTGCAGATAGGCGTGCAGGTTGCCCGCGCCGAGGTACAGGCCCTCCCCCGGCTTCAGCCGGATCCGGTTGAGCAGCAACACCGTCAGCACACCCGGGTCCATCGGGTAGGCCTCGCCGAGTTCGAGCACCGTCTGCAACTCATGGGTGAAGCGCCGCTCACCCCGGCCGAGGTAGGCGATCGCCCCGTCGAGAACAGGCGGGATCAGGGCCTGCAGGATCACGTCGGGCAGCGTGAGCCAGGTGGTGAACAGTGCGCGCAAGCCGTCCGAGTCCGGTTGTCCCGCAAGCAGGCCCAGGTAGGGGTCCAGTTCGGCGACCTGCAGGTCCCGGAGCAACTCGACGGTCGTGGCGGGATCGCGGAAGCCGGCAAGGGCGTCGAACTCGGTGAGCGCCACCACGAGTTCGGGCTTGTGGTTGTCGTCGCGGTAGTTGCGGTTCGTCGCCCCGACCGGGATACCGGCCGCGTTCTCCCGGGCGAAGCCCGCACGGGCCTGCTCCAGGGTCGGGTGCGCCTGCAGCGACAGCGGCTCGTCGGCGGCGAGGATCTTGACCAGGAACGGCAGCCGGTTGGCGAAGCCCCGGGCGCACTCGCCGCCGAGTTCGGCCACCGGATCAGTGTCGATGACCGACAGCAGATCGCCGGAGGAATCGGTCGCGTCGTCGGCGACCACGAGCGACGGCGCCCCGGGATGCGCACCGAACCACAGTTCGGCCTCCGGATGCGGCGACGGTGTCGGGTGGCCGCGCAACGCCGCCAACGACGTTCGCGATCCCCATGCGTACGGCCGGATGATGCCCTCGAGCAACCGCATCAGCGCGCTCCCGTCAACCGAAGGTAGATCGCCGCCATCTCGATGCGCAGCGACAGGACCAGCAGGTGGATCAGGTCGTCCGGGGTGTGACCGACCTCGTCGGGACGCCCTGGTTCGGGCAGCCTCGGGTCCAGCCCGGACAGCGCCACCACGTCGGCGTCCGGGAGTATCGACATCCGTTGATGCACCGACCATTCCGACGACGGTGTGGTGATGACCTCGACCCGGACGGGACGTTCGACGGGCCCGTCGAACTCCGGATCGTGGAAGATCGAGTCGACCGGCGCCGACTGGTCCACCGGCCGGCCCGCGGCTCCGGCCACCGCCTGCGCGAGATCACATCCCACGCTGCTCACGCCGGCGATCGTGTACATCGAGCGGGCGGCATGCCCGGCGATCACGGTCGATGCGGGCGTGTCACCGGCCCAGGCGACCGATCGATCGGCGATGCGGGCGGCCAGCCCCTTGGCCGCGTTGTGGAACACCTCGTTGCCCGGGTGTGCCGCGGCGGCCTCGTCGTCGAGAGCCTGCGCCAGCGCACCCATGTCCACCCGGGGGCCGGTCGAGCGCACGGCGGTCAACGCGCCCAGCACCGCGAGGAGGGCCACCACGTGGCCGACGAACCGGAACTCCGGCGGTGCGGGGATGCGGGGCGACAGGTCCAGGGCCGATCCGCCTGCGGCCTCGGCCAGGGGGCCCTCGAGGGGGACGTCGACGACGAGCTCGGCCCGGCGCCGGGTGGCCCGGGCCGCGGCGTCGGCGAAGGTCATGTCACCGGCGTCGTCGCCCACCAGCACCACCAGGTCGAGCGGACCGATCCACCCGGGCAGGGTGCCCGCCACGACGATCGGGACATCGACGCGCGACGCCATCGTCGTGACGACGAGATCGGCGGCGGCCGACGCGGTCCCGCCGCCCACCACCAATACGACGGCGCGGGGCCGCAGGTCGGCGAGCGGCGCGAGCACCCCTTCGCGAACCGCCTCGTCGACGGCTCTCACCTGCGCACCGGTCATCGCGGCCAGCCGTAGGCGACCGTCGACGTCGGCGGCCTGCAGGCTGGTCACGTCGTCGAGATCGGGGGCACCGGTGAGCATGGGTTCTACGGTATCGGCGTCAGGCCCGGACGATGGCCAGGATGCGTTCGACCAGGGCGTCGATCCGCGCGGGATCCGGCGCCTCGGCGTTGAGACGCAGCAGCGGTTCGGTGTTCGACGCCCGCAGGTTGAACCACGAGCCGTCGGTGAGACTGACCGTGACGCCGTCGAGTTCGTCGATGTCGGTGGCGTCGTCGGCGAACGCCGCGACCACCTCGGCCGTGCGGGCGGTGGCGTCGGCGACCGTGGAGTTGATCTCGCCCGACGCGCTGTAGCGCTCGTAGTCGGCGAAGAGTTCCGAGGCCGGCTTGTCGGTGGCGCCCAGTGCCGCCAGGACGTGCATGGCCGCCAGCATCCCGGAGTCGGCGTTGAAGAAATCGCGGAAGTAGTAGTGCGCCGAGTGCTCGCCGCCGAAGACCGCGCCGGTCTGCGCCATCTGTGCCTTGATGAACGAGTGCCCGACGCGGGTACGGACCGGGGTCCCACCGAGCTCGGTGATCAGCTCCGGCACCGCGCGCGAGGTGATCAGGTTGTGGATGATCGTCGCGCCTGGGTTCTTGGCCAGTTCACGGTCGGCGACGAGGCCGGTGACCGCGGACGGCGACACCGGCTCGCCGCGCTCGTCGACGACGAAGCAGCGGTCGGCGTCCCCGTCGAACGCCAGCCCGATGTCGGCGCCGGTCTCACGCACGAAGGCCTGCAGATCGACCAGGTTCTTCGGGTCGAGCGGGTTGGCCTCGTGGTTGGGGAAGGTTCCGTCGAGCTCGAAGTAGAGTGAACGCACAGTGAACACCGGGGAATCCCCCAGTACCGCCGGAACAGTGTGCCCACCCATGCCGTTCCCGGCGTCCACGGCGACCGTCAGCGGTCTGACACCAGAGAGATCGACGAGTTCGTGCAGATACGCCGCGTAGTCAGACAGCACGTCGCGCTCGCTGATCGTCCCCGACGGTCCGTCGTACTCGGGCACCCCGTCGACCAGTTGCTCCGCGATGGTGGCCAGTCCGGTGTCCTGTCCGACCGGCTTGGCGCCGGAGCGGCACAGCTTGATCCCGTTGTAGGCGGCCGGGTTGTGGCTCGCGGTGAACATCGCGCCGGGCTGATCGAGCACACCGGAGGCGAAGTAGAGCTGGTCGGTCGAGGCGAGTCCGATGAGGACGACGTCGAGGCCCTGCGCGCACACGCCGTCGGCGAAGGCCCTGGCCAGCGTCGGGGACGACTCGCGCATGTCGTAGCCGACGACCACCGAGGTCGAGCCCTCCGAGTGCATGAGTCCACCGAACGACCGTCCGACGTCGGCGACGAACTTCTCGTCGATCTGCTCTCCGACCAATCCGCGCACGTCGTAGGCCTTCACCACGGCGGCCACGGACTCGGTCGTGCGGTTCGTGGTGGCGTTGGGCACCCTGGTCGGGTCTGGCACGTCGGTGCTCCTCGGTTCGGTTCGATCTCGTCTGGTCGATCTGCGCTCAGCTTAGTGGTTGGACGACGTCGATGACCGATGTCCAATCACCTCCGACACAGCCGCAGTCGTCGGGGACGACCTCGACACCGTCGACCCGCCTGGTCCGTCTGCGGTATGCCGCGATCACAGTGTGGGCCTTGACCCTTGCCGTGCTGACGGTGACCCGCGTGATGTCGTTCGATTTCCTGTGGATCCTGATCGCGGTGGGTGCCGGCCTGGTGGCCACGAGCATCGGCCGACGCAACCCGCTGCTGGTGGTCCGCGACTGGCTCCCGTTCGGGCTGGTGCTGTTCGCCTACGAGTCCACCCGTGGCGTCGCGGCGTTCCTCGGCATGCCGACGCGATGGAACCTCGCCGTCGACGCCGACCGGTGGATGTTCGGCGTCGTCCCGACGGTGTGGCTGCAGGAACACCTCAAGCACGCCGATCCGCAGTGGTGGGAGGTCATCACCAGCGCGGTGTACATGTCCTACTTCATCGTCCCCTACGCGCTCGCCGCATGGCTGTGGCTACGTGACCGCACGTCATGGCGACGTTTCGTCACCCGCTTCGTGGTGCTGTTCCTGCTCGGGCTGGTCGGGTACATCCTGGTACCCGCCGCTCCCCCGTGGGCTGCCGCGCAGTGCACCCAGTCGCAGATCGCCGACGGCCCCGCGTTTCCCGCATGTCTCAAGACGAGTCCCGACGGCGTCGCCGACGGCGGACTGCTCGGCACCGTGGCGCCCCGCGAGGACGGCGCCCCGTTCGTCGAGCGCATCTCGAGCCGAGGCTGGGATGTCCTGCACATCGGACCGGTGCGCGACGTCGTCGAGGTCGGCCAGGAACGGTCCAATCAGGTCGCGGCGATCCCGTCGTTGCACGCGGGGCTCACCGGGCTGCTGGCGATGTTCATGTGGCGTCGTACCCGCAAGCTGGGCCGGACACTGTGGGTCGGCTACGCCGCGGCGATGGCGTTCACACTCGTGTACTCCGCCGAGCACTACGTCTTCGACCTCATCCTGGGATGGGGACTCGCGGCGCTGGTGATGGTGGGTTGCGGTGCGGCCGAACGATGGTGGAGCCGCCGGAAAGCGCAGGAACCGGGGTCAGTCGACCGGGTCGGGCAGCACGCGTAGATGTCCGCGGCGGCCCGGCCGGGGCCGGTTGGCCGCGGAGACGGGCGCGGGCGGGGTGTGCCACGCGGAGTGCTGAGCGGATCGGGTGGCCACGTCGGCCCCCGACGCACTGCGTAGGCCGCCGGCCTCGCGCACGGCCTCGGCCAGCGCGGTCAGATCGTCCTCGTCGCCGAACGGGGCGGCGAAACCACCCTCGCTGCGCATCATCTCCCAGCCGCGCGGGACGGTGATCCGACTGGCGTGCAGGTCGCACAGGTCCCACGAGTGGGGCTCGTCGGACGTGGCGAGCGGACCGACAACCGCGGTCGACTCGGCGTAGACGAACGTCAACGTGGCGACCGCCGGTTGGGCACAACCGGGCCTGCAGCACTGACGGGGGAGCCTCACCATGCGAGATTAGCCCGACGGGCCGCACGGACACCGCAGACACACCCGGCGTGGCGCCACCGACACGCCATCGTGACACTCGCGTGGCGCAGGAGTGGTCGTGTCTACACTCTCGCCATGGCCAGGACTCTGCATCCACTCGACGCGCGCGACCGCGGATCGCTGCGTCGCGACCGTCGTGGTCACCGTCGCGACCGTCGCGGTCGGGGTCTGCGGTCGACGCTGCTGCCACCAGGGGTGCCCGCGGCGAACACGCGGTCGGAGTCGTTCGACCTGGTCGTGTTGGAGGCGTTCGCCGAGATCGACGCTCAGTGGCATGACCAGTTGGGCAATCTCGATCTCGCGGTGGACGAGATCCCGCGGATGCTCCCCCGCGATCCGGAGACGGTGCAGTGGCCCGACGAGGTCACCGCGGACGGCCCGATCCCCCTCGCACGACTGCTGCCCGCCGGGATCGACACGGCCGGACGGCCGTCGAAGGCCCGCATCGTGCTGTTCCGCCGCCCGCTGGAATCGCGGGCCGACAAGGGTGCCGATCTGCTCGACCTGGTGCACGAGGTGCTGGTGCAGCAGGTGGCGACGCACCTCGGTGTCGACGAGGACACCATCGACCCGAGCCCCCAGTAGATCGAGCTCGACCCGAGAGACGTTGTCGCTCAGTCGATCAGATGATGCCGCGCTTGAGGCGGCGACGTTCGCGTTCGGAGAGACCGCCCCAGATGCCGAAGCGCTCGTCCTTGTGCAGGGCGTACTCCAGGCATTCGGGCTTGACCTCGCATCCCTGGCAGATGCGCTTGGCCTCGCGGGTCGATCCGCCCTTCTCGGGGAAGAACGCCTCGGGGTCGGTCTGAGCGCATAGGGCGCGGTCCTGCCACTGATCTTCGATGTTGTCGAACAACGCATCGAAGTCGTCGGGGACAATGCTCAGGTGGGGTGTCTGTGGTGCGGGCGCGTGCGAATGAAGGCCGTTGCTCATCAGGTGCTCAGAAGTCATCGCCGGGCCTCCTCATCTCGGATGGAAAGTGTGTGGGGTGTCGCCTGTGTCGTAATCTGCCCGGATTCGAACATGTGATCGAATTCGAAGCGGCTCAACGATTCTCGATCACGAAACGATAATGACACTGATGTGATTAGACACGTCGGGCACTGGTGCGGTCAAGCGGAACAGCCAAATTCCCAATACCACCCTGCACCGACGATTCGGCGTCTCGACACGACGGGTGTGTCGCGGAGCACATTCGCCGGTCCGTGCGGGCCGCTCGTCGCACGCGGACCGTCACCCGCGTCGGCACCGCACTAGAGTAGGTCGTCGTGAAGACAACGGTTCTCGTCGGCGGCGTCGGGGGCGCACGATTCCTCGACGGCGTGCGCCACCTCCTCGGACCGACCCCGTTCCCGGCCGGCGCCGACGGTGGTGCGGACGGCGGCGGCTCGACGAACACGGTGACCGCGGTGGTCAACGTCGGTGACGACGCCTGGATGCACGGCGTGCGGATCTGCCCCGACCTCGACACCTGCATGTACACCCTCGGCGGCGGCATCGACACCGAGCGCGGGTGGGGACGACTCGACGAGACGTGGAACGCGAAGGAGGAACTCGCCGCATACGGCGCCGACCCGGATTGGTTCGGTCTCGGGGATCGCGACCTCGCAACACATCTCATCCGCACCCAGATGCTCGACGCGGGCTACCGCCTGTCCGACATCACCGAGGCGCTCTGCAAGCGGTGGCAGCCCGGCGTGCGACTGCTGCCCGCCACCGACGACCGCCACGAGACGCACGTGGTCGTCAATCGCAGTGGCGACCCCGACGACGACAAGGTCGCGATCCACTTCCAGGAGTGGTGGGTGCGCTACCGCGCCAAGATCCCGACGCACGGATTCGCGCAGGTCGGCTCCGACGACGCCACGCCCGCACCCGGCGTGCTCGAGGCCATCGCCGACGCCGACATCGTCCTGCTGGCCCCGAGCAACCCGGTCGTCAGCATCGGCGCGATCATCAGCGTCCCCGGCATCCGCGCGGCGTTGCGCACGACGTCGGCGCCCGTGGTCGGCATCTCCCCCGTCATCGGCGGCGCACCCCTGCGCGGGATGGCCGACGAGTGCCTGTCGGTGATCGGGGTCGAGACGACCGCCGAGGCCATCGGCGCGCACTACGGCGCACGATCGGGCACCGGCATCCTCGACGGCTGGCTCGTCGCCCCCGGCGACACCGCCGACATCCCCGGGGTCGCCACCCGTGCCGTTCCGCTGTTGATGTCCGAGCCGAGCGTGACCGCCCAGATGGTCCGCGACGCCTGCGATCTCGTGGGCGTCCCCGTGACCCCGGCATGAGCACCACCGGCACGAGCGACCCCACCCCGGCCGAACACGCCCCGTCCGGTGGCCCCGCTGCCGACCACGCGGCCACCGGCGAGATCACCCTGATCGCGGTGCGCGGACTCCCCCGTTTCACCACCGGTGACGACATCGCCGCCGAGATCGCCCGGGCGGCGCCGGATCTGCGCACCGACGACGTCCTCGTGGTCACCAGCAAGATCTTCTCCAAGGTCGAGGGTCGCATGGTCACCGCGCCGAGCGACCCCGACGAACGGGACGCGTTGCGCCGCAGGCTCGTCGAGAACGAGTCGGTGCGCGTCCTGGCCCGGAAGAACCGCACCCTGATCACCGAGAACGCCCTCGGCATCGTGCAGGCGGCCGCCGGCGTCGACGGCTCGAACGTCGACACCGACCAACTCGCGCTGCTGCCGGTGGATCCCGACGCCAGCGCGCTTGGCCTGCGCACGGCGATCGCAGAACTGCTCGGAGTGCAGGTCGCCGTGGTCGTCACCGACACCATGGGTCGCGCCTGGCGCAACGGTCAGATCGACGCGGCGATCGGTGCCGCGGGCATCGCCGTCACCCACCCCTACGACGGGACCGTCGACCGCCACGGCAACGAGTTGGTCGTGACCGACATCGCCGTCGTCGACGAGATCGCGGCCGCCGCCGATCTGGTCAAGGGCAAGCTCGGCGAGACCCCGGTCGCCATCGTGCGCGGGCTACATCCGCGCGACAACGGTTCCACCGCGCGCGATCTCGTCCGTCCCGGCGAGGACGACCTGTTCTGGCTGGGGACCAACGAGGCCATCGAACTCGGCCGCGGACAGGCCCTGCTGACGCGGCGGTCGGTGCGCGCCTTCGCCGACACCCCGGTCGCCGAGGACGTGATGAACGCCGCCTTCGCCGAGGCGCTCACGGCGCCGGCGCCGCACCACACCCACCCGGTGCGCTTCGTGTGGGTTCGCGACCCCGCCCGTCGCCGACGCCTGCTCGACGCAATGGCCGACCGTTGGCGGATCGACCTCGAATCCGACGGGAAGTCGACGGAGTCCGTCGACCGTCGGATCAGTCGCGGTCAGTTGCTCTACGACGCGCCCGAACTCGTCGTCCCGATGCTGACGATGGACGGCGCGCACGACTATCCCGACTCCGCACGGGCGACGGCCGAGCACACCATGTTCACCGTCGCCGTCGGTGCCGCCGTCCAGGGGTTGCTGGTGGCGTTGTCGGTACGCGGTGTCGGCAGTTGCTGGGTGGGCTCGACGATCTTCGCCCGCGACGTCGTCACCACCGAGCTCGACGTGCCGATCGACTGGGAACCGTTGGGCGCGATCGCCATCGGCCATCCGGTCGACGCACCCACCCTGCGCGGGCCGGCCGTGACCGACGGTCTGGTCGAGATCCGATGAGCACCGCGAGTCTGCACACGTCGGCGACGCGGCTGCTCACCGATTGGGACACCACCGACCGGTCACAGGATTCGATGCGGCACACCGTGCTCGCGTTCCTGGCCGCGCGCGACGACGCGTGCCTGCGCAGTTGCGCCCCCGGCCACCTCACTGCGTCGACGCTGATCCTGGACCACACCGGCACCCACACCCTGCTGACGCTGCACCCACGGGTCGGTGCGTGGATCCAGGTGGGTGGGCACTGCGAGGAGTCCGACGACACCCTGCACGACGCCGCGGCACGAGAGGCGCGCGAGGAGTCGGGTATCGGAGATCTGGCGTTGTCGACGAACCCGATTGCGCTGCACACGCACCCGATCACCTGCTCGCTGGGGATCCCGACCCGGCACCTCGACGTCCGGTTCCTGGGGATCGCACCGGAGGTCGACGGCGGTGGACTGCCCGACATCGTGCGCAGTGACGAATCGGTCGACCTGCGGTGGTGGCCGGTCGGCGACCTGCCCGACGACACCCATCGGCCCGAGATGACCGACCTGGTGGCCGCGGCAATCGCCGCGGCCGGAGGCGTCAGCCCAGTCTGACGCCCTTACCGACGGCGACCACACCGCCCGCACTGACCGCGTACTTCTCGCGGTCGCGTTCGAGTTCGACACCGAGGATCTCACCGGGGCCGACGACGACGTTCTTGTCCAGGATCGCCTTGCGCACCACTGCACCTCGACCGATCCGGACGCCGGGCATGAGGACGCTGCCCTCGACCGTGGCGCCGTCCTCGATGATCACGTTCGAGCTGAGCACCGAGTTGCGCACCGTCGCCGCGGAGATGATGGATCCGGCGCCGACCACCGATTCCTGCGCCAACCCACCGTGCACGAACTTGGCGGGGGCGAGGTTCTCGGCGGCACCGCGGATCGGCCACCGACGGTTGTAGAGGTTGAACACCGGGTGTACCGAGACGAGGTCCATGTGCGCGTCGTAGAACGCGTCGAGCGTTCCCACGTCGCGCCAGTAGCCCTTGTCGCGCTCGGTGGCCCCGGGGACCTCGTTGTCCTTGAAGTCGTAGACGTGGGCCTCGCCCCGGTTGACGAAACCCGGGATGATGTCGCCGCCCATGTCGTGGTCGGAGTCGCTGTCGTCGGCGTCGGCGCGGATCGCCTCCACCAACGCCGAGGTGGTGAACACGTAGTTGCCCATCGAGGCGAATGTCGCCTCGGGATCGTCCGGTGTGCCCGGCGGGTCCTTCGGCTTCTCGAGGAACTGCGTGATCCGACCGGACTCGTCGGCGTCGATGCACCCGAAGGCGAACGCCTCGCTGCGCGGGACGCGGATACCCGCGACCGTCGCCGCCGCACCGGACTCGATGTGCGCCTGGACCATCTGCTCAGGATCCATCCGGTACACGTGGTCGGCACCGAAGACCACGATGTAGTCCGGCTCCTCGTCGTAGACGAGGTTCAGGGACTGGAAGATCGCGTCGGCGCTGCCGGTGTACCAGCGGGGTCCGAGGCGCTGCTGCGCCGGGACGGGCGTGATGTATTCGCCGTTGAACCCCGACAACCGCCACGTCTGGGAGATGTGCCGGTCGAGCGAGTGCGATTTGTATTGCGTCAGCACGCACAGACGTTGATACCCGGCGTTGACCAGGTTGCTGAGGACGAAGTCGATGAGGCGATAGGCGCCACCGAACGGGACGGCGGGTTTCGCGCGGTCCATGGTCAAGGGATACAAACGCTTTCCCTCGCCGCCGGCGAGCACGATCCCGAGCACGTGCGGCTGTGATCTCACACCGCCCAACTTATCCGCCATCGGAGTTCCCGGCTACGTTCTGCGACGATCCGAGGTGTTCGCCGACGCCATGGCAGGTCCTGTGATGGCGAGATCCCGCGCACCGGGATAGCGTCGGGGCATGCGAGTGGCGATGATGACGCGCGAGTATCCGCCCGAGGTCTACGGAGGCGCGGGTGTCCACGTCACCGAGCTGGTCCGCCACCTGCGGTCGTTGGCCGAGGTGGACGTGCACTGCATGGGCGCCCCGCGCGACACCGCGCAGGTCTACACCGCCGACCCCGGATTGACCGGTGCCAACGCCGCCCTGACGACGTTGTCGGCCGATCTGCGGATGGTCGCGGGCGCGGCCGACGCCGAGGTGGTGCACTCGCACACCTGGTACACCGGGCTCGCCGGCCACCTGGCCGCGCAGCTCTACGACGTGCCGCACATCCTCACCGCGCACTCTCTCGAACCACGGCGTCCGTGGAAGGCCGAGCAGCTCGGTGGCGGGTACCGGGTGTCGAGTTGGGCCGAGCGCAACGCGATCGAGTACGCCGACGCGGTGATCGCGGTCAGCGCCGGGATGCGGGTGGACGTCTGTGACGCCTACCCCCGGCTCGACCCCGAGCGGGTCCACGTGGTGCGCAACGGCATCGACACCGACATCTGGTTCCCCGAACCCGACCCGTTCGCCGGGGAGTCGACGCTGACCGCACTCGGCATCGACCCGAATCGGCCCATCGCGGTGTTCGTCGGGCGGATCACCCGACAGAAGGGGGTCCGACACCTCGTCGCGGCCGCCCACTCCTTCGACCCCGACCTTCAGCTGGTGCTGTGCGCGGGCGCTCCCGACACCGCCGAGATCGGTGCGGAGATCGCCGCCGCGGTCGACGAGCTGTCGGCCACCCGCGACGGTGTGCACTGGATCCAGGAGATGCTGCCCACCGATCGGATTCGCGAGATCCTCTCGGCTGCGGTCGTTTTCATCTGCCCGTCGATCTACGAGCCGTTGGGCATCGTCAACCTCGAGGCAATGGCCTGCGGCACCGCGGTGGTCGCCTCCGACGTCGGCGGGATCCCGGAGGTCGTGCGCGATCAGGTCACCGGACTGCTCGTGCACTACGACGTCGCCGACGAGACCGCGTTCGAGGACGCACTCGCCTCCGCGGTGAACACCCTGGTCGCCGATACCGCCCGCGCGACGGAGATGGGCGCGGCCGGCCGGGCACGGGCGATCGCGGAGTTCTCGTGGGGTTCGATCGCCGAACAGACCATCACCGTCTACAACGCGGCCCTCTCGGCCCGCTAGCGCGTCTGCCCCGCGAGCCCGTCTGTCCCGCCGGCCCGTCTACGCGGGCCGGTTCGCCTCGTAGCGCGACACCGTCACCGAGCAGGCCACGTCGACGGTGTCGGGGAGTGCCTCGGCACGATCGGTGATCTCGTTCTCGGACAGGTGATACGCCGACGGGCCCATCGTCACGATGTCGGCGACGAGCGCACGGTCGAGAGTCATGGTGTGGTCCACCGAGATCCGCTCGGTACGGGTGAAGGCGGCACCGAGAGTGTTGCCGATCCGTTCGGGCTTGGCCGGGTCGACGCCGATCATGCCCATGGGCTCGACGATCTCGGCGAGGTGTCGGGGGGTCGGGGTCACCACCACCAGCGCGCCGCCGGGCACCAGCACGCGCGCGAACTCGGCGACGTTGCGCGGCGCGAACACCGACAGCACGGTGTCGACGGTGTCGTCGCGCAGCGGAAGTCGTTGCCAGGCATCGGCGATGACCGAGCCGATTCGGGGATGGGCGCGGGCGATCGCCCGCGCTCCCGCCTTGGACAGGTCCAGACCGACGCCGCGCGCGTCGGGACCGACCGCGGCGAGACACCGGGCGAGGTGGTGACCGGTGCCCGCGCCGACGTCCAGCGTCACCGGGCCGAGGGTCAGCTCGGCGACGGCGTCGCTGATCGGGTCGTAGAGGCCGGATCCGAGCACACGCTCACGCGCCGAGACCATCGCGACGGAATCGGAATGGAGCTTCCCGGCGGAGCCGGACAGCAAGGACACGTACCCCTGACGGGCGATGTCGAAGGTGTGCCCGCGGTCGCAGATGACCGTGGACTCATCGATGTCCAGGTCGCCCTGGCACACCGGACAATCGAGAAGATCGATGATCGCCGACAGCATGTCGGCGTCTCAACGGCGAGCCGCGGCGGGCCGGTCAGCCCGCGACGACGCCACGCAGTTCTTCGCCGAGTGCAGCGGCCTCGTCCGGAGTGAGTTCGACAACGAGCCTGCCACCACCCTCGATGGGTATCCGTACGACGATTCCTCGCCCTTCCTTGGCTGCTTCAAGGGGACCGTCGCCGGTCCGTGGCTTCATCGCCGCCATGTCACATGCTCCCTTGTCGATCCTCGCCGATCACGGCACGGAATCTGATTCTATGCGGTTGAACTGGTCTGTCGGACCCGACGCATCGCACTCACCGCGGGTCAACCATGTCAATGATACGGCTCACGTCTCGTCGACCTGCGCCGCATCCGGTTCGCGCCGCGAAAAGTCGTTGGCGTCGCGGCCCTGGAGGTCGATGATCACCGTGCGCAGCTCGTCGACCTCCCTGGCCAACTTCTCCAGGGCCCAGTCGACCTCGGACTGTTTGTAGCCCCGGAGCACCAGCGCGAAACGCAGTCGGCGGACGTCGTCGCCCGAGATGCCCGCTCGCGGCAGGCGTGTCAGCGTCGCGTCGCGCTCGAGCGGGGGCAGGTCCTCGCCGCGTCCGAAGGCGAACCAGACGACGGCGAACACCACGGCGACCACCACCGCCATGACGAGGAGATAGAGCAACAGGGTCTGCACGCCCCCGATCATCCCAGATCGGCGGGCTCCGGCGATCTCAGACGGTCTCGGCGTCGCCGAACGTCATGGTGAACGCACCCACCGACGAGCTCATCAGCGTGCGCCCGATGTCGAGTGCACGCAGCTCGTCGGCGAAGGGGTGCGCACCCAGGGTGAGCGACGCCCCGCCGGGGCGCGTCCGTGTCTGCGCCGCGCGCATCGACCACGGGGTCGCGCGGGTGACCCCGTCGAGATGCGAGTACGCGGTCAGGGTGGTCGCCGACGGCGAATCGGGCACCGACACCCCCGGCGACACCTCCAGCGACGCGATCAGCGCGCCGTCGGCCCGCAACGAACCGCGCTTGACCGGCGCCTCGTGATCGACGTCGAACTCCGCCAACGTCTTCGGGAACCCCCAGATCCCACGGCCGGCCGCGAGGGTGAAGTCGCCGTCGACGGGCAGACGATGAATGTAGGCGCACCCCTGCCCGCGCACCAACGACCTCAGATCGGAGAGGACACCGCCGCCGCGACGGCCGTGACCGCGCACCAGCAGGCACACACCGAACTCGTTGTAGGGACCCAGATCGCCGTCGACGTAGTCGACGAACACGAGCACACAGACCGCACGGCCGGGTCGCCAGCGCAGCACCTGTAGCCCCGTGTGGTCGATGAGTCGCTGGGCGGCGGCCGCCGACACCGACACCATCGACGTGAAGGCGGTGGCGGCCCGGATCTGCACCGGCATCGATACCTCTCGACCGAGGACCTCGTGCGTGCTCGCCGTCATGCCCACCCGGCCCCCCTCATTCGACGACACCGCGCAGCCCCTCGGCGCCGAAGACACCCTCGAGCATCGAGCTGTAGTCGGGTCCGCGGCGCAACATCTGGCCACCGTCGACATTGATGATCTGTCCGGTGATCCAGCTCGAGGAGTCGCCGAGCAGGAACACCGCGAGGGCGGCGATGTCGGCGACCTCACCGACCCGCGGCAGCGGCGTGGCCTCGCGGTAGTCGCCGCTCAGTTCGGGTGAGTCCAGCACGATCTGCACGAGCTCGGTTCGGGTCAGGCCGGGCCGGATCCCGTTGACGCGCACGTTGCTGGCGCCGAGTTCGTCCGCACCGAGCCGGACCAGGTGGTCCACACCGGACTTGGTGACCCCGTACGCACCGAACCAGCGGTGGGTGTTGGACGCGGCGATCGACGAGATCGCCACGAACGATCCCCCACCGCCGCGGACGAGTTCTCGGGCAGCGTGTTTGAGCGTGTACATCGTCCCGTTGATGTTCAGGTCGACGGTGTTGCGCCATGCGGCGCTGTCGATCTGGGTCACCGGTCCGATGGTCTCGCTGCCACCCGCGCACGCCACGACGCCGTCGAGACGGCCGGTGTGGGCGGTGGCGGCCGCGACGGCCGCGGCGACCTGGTCCTCGTCGGTGATGTCGGTGGACACCGTGTGGACCGTGCCGGCGCCGGACAGGCCGACGGCCGCGGTGTCGAGGCGCTCCTGACTGCGGCCGGCGATCGTCACCGTCGCCCCCTCGGCGACGAGGGCCGCGGCGATGCCGAGGCCGATGCCGCTGCCACCGCCGGTGACGAGGATCGATTTACCGGACACGGACTCATTCGCCACGAGGGCTCCCATCGTCAGAACTGGAACACGTTCTAGTGATGAGACCACGTCGGCGAGCCGATGACCAGCCTCGCGGCCGGTCGGGACCTCAGGAGGCGCGGACCCCTCGGGGTACACGCGGACGGAGGGTGTCCATTGCCGGTCGGTCGGCCAGGTAGACGTCGGTGGTGTGCGGGGTGAAGGTGCCGTCGGCCTCGGCGGTGAACTGGGTGAGCCCGACACCGGAGTCGGCGATGCCGCAGCGACCCATCAGGGTGCCGACGATCTGCCTGCTCATCACGCCGAGCTCGATGAGCGGGCGGTTGCGGTGCGTACGGACGCCGAGGTTGACCTGTCCGATGCCCGCCATGCCGTACCGGTCGTAGGTGTCGACGAGCAGGCCGATCTCCACGCCGTAGCCGGGCGCGAACGGGACCGCCGACAGCAGTTCACGGGTACCCGCGTACTCGCCGCCGAGCGGCTGCAGGACCGAGGTGAGGTCCGGCTTGAGAGAGGCCAGCAGAGGCCGGGCGACGAGTTCGGTGACCCGACCGCCGCCGTTGGGATCCTGCGCCCCACCGGTGCGCAGCGGACGCCGGTAGTAGCCCTTGACCAGTTGGATGTCGGAGTCGAGCAGGAGCGGGCCGAGCAGCTTGGGCACGAACATCGGGTCGGGGTCGATGAGGTCGGAGTCGACGAAGGCGATGATGTCGCCGGTGGTGGCCGCGATGGACCGCCACAACACCTCACCCTTCCCCTTGACCGGGGCGAGTTCGGGGACGGCCTGTTCGCGGCTGATGACCCGGGCGCCGGCCGCGGTTGCACGCTCGGCGGTTGCGTCGGTCGACCCGGAGTCGAGCACGATGAGCTCGTCGACCAGGGTGCCGAGCAACGGACGGATGGAGGCGATGACCGTCGCGACGGTCTCCTCCTCGTTGAGTGCGGGCAGCACCACCGAGACGGTCCGTCCGGCCTTGGCCGCGACCAACTCGTCGATCGACCAGTCGGGCTGTTCGAAGGTGTGGCTGTCGGACCAGGCCAGCGTGTCCGCGTCGGTGTCTGCGGGCGCGGGCCAGATCTGCGTGGCGCGTCGGACGGTGCCCGAAGGCTTGTTCATTGCGGTCATGCCAATCCCCTGACTGTTCGTTCGGGTGGCCGGGTACCCGCTATCGCGGCCACCATGTCGACCACTCGGCGGGTGGCGGCAACCTCGTGGACCCGAAACACTCGCGCTCCCTGCGAAGCGGCGAGTGCAGTCGCGGCCAAGGTTCCCTCCAACCGTTCTTCCAGGCGTACACCCAGAGTCTCCCCTATGAAGTCCTTGTTGCTCAGTGCCATCAGCACTGGCCAGCCGCTATTAACGAGATTGTTCACGTGGCGTAACAAGGCGAGCCCGTGGTGGGTGTTCTTGCCGAAATCGTGGGTCGGATCGACCAGGATCGAGTCCGGCGCGACCCCCGCGGTGGCCGCCCGCGACGCCGCGGCGGTCAGATCCCGCGCGACCTCGGCGACCACGTCGACGTAGCGCACCCGGTGCGGGCGCGTCCGCGGGACGGCTCCCCCGGTGTGCGAGCAGACGATGCCCGCGCGCGCCTCGGCGGCGGCGTGGACCAGTTCCGGGTCGGTGCCCGCCCAGGTGTCGTTGACCAGATCGGCCCCGGCGGCGCACGCGACGCGCGCCACCTCGGCGCGCCAGGTGTCGACGCTGATGATCAGATCCGGGTACTGCCCGCGCACCCACTCGATGAACGGCACGACCCGGGCGATCTCCGCGGCGGCGTCGACGTGCTCACCGGGCCCCGCCTTCACCCCGCCGACGTCGACGAGGTCGGCCCCCTCGGCGACCACCTGATGAACCCGCGACATCGCCGCGGCGTCGGTGAAGCTCGCCCCACGGTCGTAGAACGAGTCCGGTGTCCGGTTGACGATCGCCATCACCAGTGCACGGCCGGTGTCCACCGGCCGTCCGCACAGCGTCGGCGACCACGACTCCCACGCCCCCACCGACGCATCTCCCCCGAGCGCGTTCACATCAGTTGCGCGGTGCCTTGGCGCCTGCCACGTCGTCGACGTATCCGTCGTAGTACTCGACGTACCCATCCGACTTGCCCGACAGCACGTACAACGGGTCGTCACCGACGTCGGAGTAGCCCTGCTTGCGTAGTTCGACCTTCATCGTCTTGAAGGTGGAGGTCTGCTCCAGCGACTCGACCACCCGGACGAACAGCGGCAGCGCGTAGCCGGGCAGCGAACCGTAGAGGTGCTCGGCGAGCTTGCCGGGCTCGAGCTTGTCGCCGGACTTCAGCGTCACCGCGGCCATTCCCGCCTTGCCGTCGGTCTCCGGGATCTCGACCCCGAACACCACCGACTGCCCGATCTGCGAGTCGGCGTCGAGCGCCCCCTCGACCTCGGTGGTCGCGACGTTCTCGCCCTTCCAGCGGAAGGTGTCGCCGAGACGGTCGACGAACGCGACGTGGGAGAACCCCTGGTCGCGGACGAGGTCGCCGGTGTTGAACCACTTGTCGCCGTCGGCGAACGCATTCGCCACGATCTTCTTCTCGGTGGCCTTGGGGTCGGTGTAGCCGTCGAACGGGATGCGGTCGGTGATCTCCGAGATCAGCAGACCCGGCTCACCCTTCTTCGCCTCCATCACGCGGCCCTCGTCGTTGCGCAGCGGGTCACCGTTCTCGCCGTCGTACTGCACGATCTTGTACGGCAGCGGGCAGAAACCCACGGTGCGCTTGACGTTGAAGATGTTGATGAACGCCAGATTCGACTCACTCGCCGCGTAGAACTCCACGATCCGGTCGATGCCGAAACGCTCGGAGAAGGTGTCCCAGATCTCCGCGCGCATGCCGTTGCCGACCGCGACGCGCACCGAGTGCTTCCGGTCGGTGTCCTTCTCCGGCTGCGCCAACAGGTAGCGACACAGTTCACCGATGTAGCAGAACGCGGTCGCGCGGTTGAGGATGATGTCGTCCCAGAACTTCGACGCCGAGAACGACCGGCCGATGGCCAGGCACGCGCCGGAACCGAGCACCGACGAGAGCGAGACCGTCAGCGCGTTGTTGTGATAGAGCGGCAGGCATGCGTAGAGGGTGTCGTTGTGCCGCAGACGAACCCCCATGCCACCGATGCCCGACAGGCCCGTGAGCCAACGGAAGTGCGACATGACGCTGGCCTTGGGCATCCCGGTGGTGCCGGAGGTGAAGATGTAGAACGCCTTGGTCGACGCGGGCAGGGTGTCGGTGACCTCGGGGTTGCTCTCCGAGAGCGACGCGGACTGCTCGTCGACGTCACCGAACAGCAGCACGGACTCCGGCACGGCCGAGGCGGGCACCGAGTCCAATGCCTCGGCGGCGTCGGGGTCGACGATGATGACGCGGGCGTCGAGCACGCCGAGGCTGTGCTCGAGGACGTTTCCGCGCTGGTTGTAGTTGAGCATCCCGGCGATGGCACCGAGCTTGACGATGGCCAGCATCGACAGCAGCGTCTGCGGGTCGTTCTTCGCCAGCACGCCGACGACGTCGCCGGTCTGCACGCCCTTGTCGGCGAGCAACGCGGCGTAGCGGTTCACGCGTCGGTTGCACTCGCCATAGGTGAGCGACTTGCCCTCGAACCGCAGGAACGGCCGATCCGGGTGTGCCCCGGCACGCTTCTGGAACATGCTGCCGATGGTCGCGGTGCTCGTCGGCTTGCGGAGGGCGAGGCCGGGCGCATTGCGCAACATGATCGTCGCGTCGGAGGCCAACCCCACAACCCCCTTGGCCATGTCGGTCAATCCAACGCGGGAACGAGTCTCAGTCGTCACTCACAGCTCCTGGTGCCTGGCGGTCGGTATCGGAGACGAGGTTACCGGCTGGTAGCCAGCTCTATGGCGCGGGTCACTGAATCGGTGACCCGGAGTGCCTTCATCGACCTCTCCGAGACGAATCCGGTGGTCGTCAGATCGTTCAACCACGTCAGCAACGGCTCATAGAACCCGAACGGATCGAGCAGCACCACCGGCTTGTCGTGCATGCCCAGATAACCGCCCGTCCAGGTCTCGAACAGTTCCTCGAGGGTGCCGATCCCGCCGGGCAGGGTGATGAAGCCGTCGGCGCGGTCGTCCATGAGCTGCTTGCGCTGCCGCATCGTGTCGGTGACCACCAATTCGTCCGCGTCGACGTCGGCGACCTCCCGGTCGACCAGCGCCCGTGGGATGACGCCCACGGTGGTGCCGCCGTTCTCCCGTGTCGCCCGCGCCACCGCGCCCATCATCGACACGTTGCCCCCACCGGAGACGAGCGTGTGCCCGCCCCGCCCCAGGGCCTCACCCACCTGCGTGGCGAGCTGCAGGTAGCGGTCGTCGACCGGCCCCGACGCGCAGTACACGCAGACGGCACTCATCGCGCCGACTCCTCGCGTCGGGCGCGCTCGGCGGCCGCGGTGGCGATGATGTCGACGGTCTCGGCGACGCTGTCGGTGACGTGCAGCAGCGACACGTCGGCCTCGGACACCTTGCCGTCGGCGACCAGGGTCGTGGTGATCCAGTCGACGAGGCCTCCCCAGAACGCCGTGCCCAGGAGCACGATCGGGAAGCGCGTCACCTTCTTGGTCTGCACCAGCGTCAGTGCCTCGAACAGTTCGTCCATGGTCCCGAAACCACCGGGCAGGCACACGAACGCCTGGGCGTACTTCACGAACATGGTCTTGCGCGCGAAGAAGTAGCGGAAGTTCACACCGAGGTCGACCCAGTCGTTGAGACTCTGCTCGAACGGCAACTCGATGCCCAGCCCGATCGACTGACCGCCCGCCTCGCACGCGCCCTTGTTCGCCGCCTCCATCGCGCCGGGCCCGCCGCCGGTGATCACCGCGAAGCCGGCGTCGGCCAGCGCGGTCCCCAACTCGACGCCCAGGGCGTACTCGGGTGACTCCCGCGGGGTCCGGGCCGACCCGAAGACGGTGACCGCGCTCGAGACCCGCGACAGGGCGTCGAAGCCGGCGACGAACTCGGACTGGATGCGCAGCACGCGCCACGGATCCTTCTCGGCGCGGTCGCGGTGCCAGGACGTGGTGTCGGGTTCCTCGTCGAGTAACCGCCGATCGGTGGTGGTCTCGATCGTCGCCGCATCGACGCGGAAACGCGTTGCGCCGGAATAGGTGACCTGGGTGTCGCGGTCACCCGGGGTCCGATCGCCGGGGTCCCGATCCCCGGGGTTCGGATTGGTGTGGGCCATCAGCAGACGCTAGCAATCAGGCCGGGGCGGCCAGGTATCGGCGCAGCGTGTCGGTCACCGCGGTGATCTGCGCGGTCGGCACCCGCTCGTCACGCCGGTGGGCGAGGTTGGGGTCGCCGGGGCCGAGGTTGACCGCGGGGATCCCCATCGCGGCGAAGCGGGAGACATCGGTCCAGCCGTACTTCGCGCGGACCTGACCGTGCGCGGCGGCGACCAACGCCTGCGCCGCCGGGTGCGACAGTCCGGGCAGCGCACCGGGGGCCGAGTCGGTGAGCTCGACCTCGACTGCGCCGGAATCGATCTGGCGGGCGAAGACCTCCAGCACGTGCGCGTACGCCGCCTCGGCGGAGCGGTCGGGGGCGAAGCGGAAGTTCACGTCGAGCGTGGCGGCGTCGGGGATGACGTTGCCGGCCACGCCGCCGGTGATCGCGACCGCGGACAGTCCCTCGCGGTATTCGCATCCGTCGATGTCGACGCGGCGGGGGCGGTAGTCGGCCAGCACCTGCAGCACGTCACCCAGTTTGTGGATCGCGTTGTCCCCCATCCACGATCGTGCCGAGTGCGATCTGGTCCCGCGCGCGGTCAGCCGGACCCGCAGGGTCCCCTGGCAGCCGGCCTCGATCAGCCCGGCGGTGGGCTCGCCCAGGATGGCGACGTCGCCGACGAGCCAGTCCGGCAGTTCACGCTCGATGAACCCGAGACCGTTGTGGACCGCCGCGATCTCCTCGCAGTCGTAGAAGATCAGCGTCAGATCGTGCGCGCAGTCGGCCATGGTCGCGGCCAGGTGTAGGAACACCGCGTCGCCGGACTTCATGTCGACCGTGCCGCACCCGTGCAACACGTCGCCCTCCGGACCGTCGGACTCGCGGCGAGAAGGCACGTTGTCGGCGATCGGCACGGTGTCGAGATGACCGGCCAGGATCACCCGGGAGGCCAGACCGCGATTCGTCCGGGCCAGCACCCGATTGCCATGACGCAGCACCTCGAACCCGCTCGTCTGCTCACGGATCGCGAGTTCCACGGCGTCGGCGATGACCGCCTCGTCGTGCGACTCGCTGGCGATGTCGACCAGCGCGGCGGTCAGATCGATGGGATCGGCAGACAGATCCAGCGGGATGGCGGCGGTCATGGTCTACGAGGCTAATCGACCCCCGCGGGGTGACCGTGGGAGGGAATAGTCGTCGTCGGCCCGCGGGTTGCACCGGGCATGACATCACTGGCGATCATCGGAGCGGGAGCAGGACTCGGAGCAGCTGTGGCACGGAAGTTCGGTGCCGAGGGATATTCCGTGGGACTGATCTCGAGAAACCAGGGGCGGGTGGACGCGCTCGCCGACAGCCTCGCGAAAGACGGTGTGTCGGCACGCGGTTTTGCCGCCGACGTCCGGGACCCGGCGTCCGTCGCGCACGCGTTGGAGCAGGTCACCGAGACCCTCGGACCGATCGAGGTGCTGCAGTACAGCCCGCTGCCACAGAAGGACTTCATGCGTCCGGTGCTCGAGACGACGCCCGCCGACATGGTCGGTCCGGTCGAGTTCTCGATCTACGGGCCGATCGCGGCCGTGCATCAGGTGCTGCCCGGCATGCGATTCCTCGGCGAGAACAAGGGCACCATCCTGTTCGTCAACGGCGGCTCGGCGGTCAAGCCCGGACGCGCCGTCACCGGTACGTCCATCGCCTTTGCCGGTCAGGCCGCCTACGCGCAGCTGCTCAACGAGCAGCTGGCCGAGGAGGGCATCCAGGTGTCGCAGCTGATCATCGGCGGCGCCATCACCGCCGACGACCCGGACAAGAGCCCCGAGGCACTCGCCCAGCACCTCTGGGATCTGCACACCAAGCGCGACCGTTTCCGGATTCAGGTCAGCGAGGACTGAGGCTCCCGACGGCAGGCATGTCCGAAACGTTCATGACGGTGGTCGGTGTGCGGCCCTAGTGTCGCCGCCATGACCACCATCACGAACGTCATCGGACTGTCCGTCGTCGTCACCGACATGGCCCGCGCGCTGGCCTTCTACCGCGCCCTCGGCATCGACGTACCCGCCGGTCAGGACGGCCAGCCGCACGCCGAGGCGGTGCTCGGCAACGGGTTCCGCCTCATGTTCGACACCGTCGACGTCATCACCTCGTTCGACCCGACGTGGACCACGCCCGGCGGCGGCCACCGTGCGGCGCTCGCGGTCGAGTGCACCGATCCGGCTGCCGTCGACGCGCTGTACGACGCTCTCGTCCGCGACGGACACAGCGGTCACCTGGCCCCGTTCGACGCGGTCTGGGGTCAGCGTTACGCCGTGGTCGACGACCCGGACGGCAACCCGATCGATCTGTGCGCCCCGTCGGCCTGACCTGCTGACACGTCGTCGAGAACTCCGTCGGCCCGGAAGTCGGTCGGTGCTGCCCCGGCCACCGACCGGAAGTCCCGGAACATGTGTGCGTAGTCGGCGTAACCGTGCCGATGCGCGGTGTCGCTGAGGGCGGTTCCGGCGCGTAGCGACCGCATCGCGTCGTCGACCCGCAGGATCCGTTGGAGCATCTTGGGGCCGTACCCGAAATGGTCGACGCATCGACGATGTAACTGGCGGGCGCTGAGCCCGAGTCGGTCGGCGACGTCGGCGACCGATGCCCCGGTTCGCACCGCGGTGACGGTCGGCGGGATCCACCCCGGCACCCCGCCGGCATGGGCGACGGCCCGCGCCGCCAGTGCCTCCAGAGCGTTTCCCGGTGTCGGGGAGGTCGCGACGAACTCCTCCCACCCCGACGCCATCGCGGCGGAGATGTCGGCGACATCGACCCGCCGGTCACGGAACTGCGCTGCCGGTACACCGAGCACGAGCGGCGCGATGCCGGGGGCGAACCGGATGGCGGTCAGTGTCGTGGGCTCGGTCGTCTCGTGGCGCTGCGGGACGGTGTCGGGTCCGGCGACGAAGATTCTCGATCCGTCGACGATGAGGTCCATGCAGCCGTCCGGACGCACCGTCGACGCCCCGGGCGGGCACCATCGGCTCCAGATCGTCGCGGGAAGTCGCGACGACCGGCGCTCGCGGTAGCCGATGGCGTCGTTCACCACCCCAGTATCGCCGGTAAGGTTGCGACCCGTGAGTGAAGCATCGTCTGCGACCGGGCACGGAATTGCCACCATCACCGACAGCGGTCAGGTGCTCGACACCTGGTTCCCCGCGCCCGAACTGGGGGCGAGCGGATCCACCGGCACCACGGCGCTGACCGGTGACGACGTCCCCGCGGACCTGCGGGCCCTGATCGGCACCGACGAGGCGCGCGGCGTGCGCACCGTCGCCGTCACCACCACGATCGCCGACCTGGGCGCGGCACCTGTCGACGCGCACGACGTCTACCTGCGCCTGCACCTGCTGTCGCACCGCCTGGTCACCCCGCACGGGTTGAACCTGGACGGCACCTTCGGGCTGCTGAGCAACGTGGTGTGGACCAACCACGGCCCCTGCGCCGTCGAGGGTTTCGAGCTCACCCGCGCCCGACTGCGCGCCCGTGGCCCCGTCGCGGTCAACAGCATCGACAAGTTCCCGCGGATGGTCGACTACGTGGTGCCCAGCGGCGTGCGCATCGGCGACGCCGACCGCGTCCGCCTCGGTGCACATCTGGCGAGCGGCACCACGGTCATGCACGAGGGTTTCGTGAACTTCAACGCCGGCACGCTCGGCAACTCGATGGTCGAGGGGCGCATCTCGGCCGGTGTCGTCGTCGGCGACGGCTCGGACGTGGGCGGCGGCGCATCGATCATGGGCACGTTGTCCGGCGGTGGCACACAGGTCATCTCGCTCGGTGAGCGCTGCCTGCTCGGCGCGAACTCCGGCTGCGGGATCTCGCTCGGGGACGACTGCGTGATCGAAGCGGGTCTCTACGTCACCGCGGGCACGAAGGTCACCGGGCCGGACGGCACCGCGGTCAAGGCGCGCAATCTGTCCGGGACGAACAACCTTCTGTTCCGTCGCAACAGCGTCAGCGGTGCGGTCGAGGTCGTGCCCTGGAAGGGCGACGGCATCGCCCTCAACGCGGCCCTGCACGCCAACGACTGATCCCGCCAACCGTGCCCTGACCACCCGCCCACCGTGCCGTAGGCGCGTACCGACCGTGCCGATATCGAGTACCGGCTGATACGTCGCGCTTTTCAGCCCGTTCGAAGGGTCGTTTCGGCACGGTCGGGGCGTCGTTTCGGCACGCTCGGCGGGTTGTTTGGGCCCGCTCGGCGGGTTGTTTGGGCCCGCTCGGCGGCGGTCAGGCGGGGGCGAGACGCGCGGCCGCGGCTGCGATGCGCTCGTCGGTCGCGGTGAGTGCGAGTCGCACGTGCTTCGTCCCGGACGGTCCGTAGAACTCCCCCGGCGCGGCCAGGATCCCCTTGTGCGCCAGCCACTCGACGGTGTCGCGGCACGGTTCGTCACGCGTCGCCCACAGGTACAGGCCGGCCTCGGAATGGTCGATCCGGAACCCCGCGTGGCGCACTGCGGTGGACAGGACCACCCGCCGGTTGAGGTAGCGCTCTCGCTGTGCGTCGACGTGACGGTCATCGGTCAGCGCCGCGATCATCGCGGTCTGGACCGGATACGGCACGATCATGCCCGCGTGTTTGCGGACCGCGAGCAGTTCGCGGACCAGATCCGGATCACCGGCGAAAAACCCGGCCCGGTACCCGGCCAGGTTGGAGATCTTCGACAGCGAGTGCACCGCGAGCAGACCGGTGACGTCGCCGTCGCACACCCGGGGATCCAGGATCGAGATCGCCTCGGCGTCCCAGGCCAGGCCCAGATAACACTCGTCGGAGATGACGACGGTCCCACGCTCGCGCGCCCAGGCGACCACCTTGCGCAGATGCTCCACCCCGAGCACCTTGCCGGTCGGGTTCGACGGCGAGTTGATGAAGATCGCACCCGGCCGCGTCGGGCCGAGGGCGAGCAGGGAGTCGGCGCGGACCGGACGCGCACCGGCCAGCAGCACCCCCACCTCGTAGGTCGGATAGGCGACCTCGGGGATGACGATGTCGTCGCCGGGACCGAACCCCAGCATCGAGATGACCGAGGCGATGGCCTCCTTCGTCCCGATGACCGGCAGCACCGCCGACTCCTCGACCGACCCGATGCCGTACCGCCGCTTCAGGGCCGCGACCGCGGCCACCCGCAGATCGGTGGTCCCGGCAGTCGTCGGGTACCCGGGAAACGACGCACCGTCATCGAGACCGCGCCGGATGATCGGATCGATCGTGTCGACCGGGGTGCCCACCGACAGGTCGACGATCCCCTCCGGGTGCGCGGCTGCGAGCGCCTTGGCGTCGGTCAGCGAGTCCCAGGGGAAATCGGGCAGGCCCGCACTGACCGCCCGCCGGGTGGCCCGGGGTGTCTGCTGCTCGGTCACTCGCCGGGCGTTTCCGTCAGTCTTCTTCGGTGTTCATCGGGGGCAGGCCCTTGATGAACGCGGGATCGTGCGACGTCTTGCCGACCTTGCTCGCGCCACCGGGCGAGCCCAGGTCGTCGAAGAAGTCCACGTTGGCGTTGACGTAGGGCTCCCACTCGTCGGGAACGTCATCCTCGTAGAAGATGGCCTCGACCGGGCAGACCGGTTCGCAGGCGCCGCAGTCGACGCATTCGTCGGGCTGGATGTACAGCATCCGGTCGCCCTCGTAGATGCAATCCACCGGGCACTCCTCGACGCAGGCCCTGTCCAGCAGGTCCACACACGGCTCGGCGATGATGTACGTCAACTCGGTTCTCTCCTCACGTATCGCGCGTAGGGCAGTACGCGCCCGCAACGGAACCCTGGTGTAGGGCCACGTGTCCACCCACCAGTATCCGTCCGCCCCGGTCGTGGTCACAAACCGGGGGCACCCGCGCGGCCGTCCTCGCGCACGTCAGACGGCCGAGGTGAGACGAACAGCACCCGCGAGGCGGTGCCCGCCGCGGCCACCTTCGAATCAGGGTGCACCTAACCCTCGTCCCGACCGTCGTCTGCAGGCACTCTGACCTGGTGATCCACCACCCGACGTCCGGACGCTGTCGCAGCTGAGCACCCCGACCTGTCCACCTGCGACTCACGGAGTTCACGACGATGACCACGACCCTGGGACCGATCCCGAAGTTCGACCGCCCCACCTCCACTCTTCCGACGCGACTGCGTCCCGCCGATCTGTTGCGCCTGACCGACCAGACGGCCGCCGATGTGCTCGATGGACACTACGACCACGTGCTGCCCGACCGATGGGACGAGGTGTCACGCTGGTCGACCCGCCTGCACGCCGACGACGATCTCGACCTGTGGCTGATCAGCTGGACCCCGAACGTCTCCACCGAGCTGCACGATCACGCCGGCTCGTTCGGCGCGTTGACGGTGTTGTCGGGGTCGCTCACCGAGTACCGCTGGACCGGACGCGATCTGCGGGCACGCACCCTCGATGCCGGCGATCAGGCATCCTTCCCGCTCGGATGGGTGCACGATGTGATGCGTAATCCGGCCACGCCGAGCGGTGCCGAGCCGACGTTGAGTGTGCACGCCTACTCACCGCCGCTCACCGCGATGTCCTACTACGAGGTCACCCCGGCGCAGTCGATCCGACGTGTGCGCACCGAGTTGACCGACGTGCCCGAAAAAGACTGAAGGACTGATGACCACGATCGACGACCTGCTCCTGACCGCCCGCGACTCACTCGTGCGGTTGCCCGCCGAGAAGGTCCGCGACGAACTCGCCGCGGGCGCGATCCTCGTCGACATCCGTCCGGCCGCGCAGCGTGCCGCCGAGGGCGAGGCGCCCGACGCCCTGGTCATCGAACGCAATGTCCTCGAGTGGCGGTGCGACCCCGCCAGTGACGCGAAGATCCCCGAGGCGACCGATCATGACGTCCGGTGGATCGTGTTGTGTCAGCAGGGGTACACCTCGAGCCTGGCGGCAGCGGCGTTGCAGCAGTTGGGATTACATCGCGCGACCGACGTGATCGGCGGCTACGAGGCGCTCGTCGAGGCCGGCGCCGTCTGAGGCATGGGCGCAACCGGGTCTTGCGTTCGTAGACCGCACGTGTCACCGTTGTCGCCATGACCACAGGAAAGGCGGATTCCGCCACCATCGCGTGAGCGCCGCACCGATTCGCACGGCCACCCGATCGCCGCGAATCCCAATCCCCACCCGCACCATTCCCGACTCCGGGCCGATACCTGATCTGCACGCGTATCGCGACGCCTGGCTCACCTTCGGCACCCTCGCCCAACCCTCGGATCGCATCACGGCGGAATCTGCTGTTGCAGAACTTTATCGACGATCCGGGTGTAGCGAACCCGAGTTCGTCTGGACGACCTCACCCCCGGCGGCCCAGGAACTGATGTCCACGATGGGCCGGGCCGACGTGATGTCCATCAGCATCGACAGCCTCGAACGTGCACCTGCTCGTATCGCGGCCATGCTCTCCGCGTCCCGCGTCCCGCGCCCGCATGGACGCACGGATCGCGGGCGCCCATCGCACCGCCTGGGGCGAGCGACAGATGACGGCGAACCTGGGAGTTCCCTCGTGGCAGATCTCGGAGGACATAGCCAGGAGCACGTATCGCTTTGTGCGTGAATCAATCTGGGATTCTCTGCGTACCAGTCTGTGCGATGGCGTGGCCTCCGGGATACGAACCCTGATGCCGCCTTTCGTCGGGGCGGTGACCTGGTACGGGCAGCAGGAGGCCCACCGCGTCGCGTACTACGACTACTACCGACGCACCGGCCTCGCAGAGTTCCGGCCCGAGGACGTCGACATTCTCGACGTGCTCGCCGGTCTCACCCGCGCAACCGGATGGTGGTGGGCCTTCGATGACGTGTGCGTCATGGCGGAGCGACCGACCGCCCTGCACACCGAGCCCGCGCCGAACGGACAGTTCGACCAACAGCGTCTGCATCGCGACGACGAGCCGGCGATCGAGTTCGCCGACGGTCACGAGGTTTTCGCCCATCACGGGACGATCATCCCGGCATGGGTCGTGCGCGAGCCGACCGTCGAGCGCATCGCCCGCGAACGCAATGTCGAGGTCCGCCGATGCGCGATCGAACGCATCGGGTGGGACACCTACATCGACGCCGCCGGGCTGGACCAGATCGACCAGACCGATGATCCCGGCAACGGCGGCAACCCGTTACGCCTCTACGCGACGCCCGACGGCTGGGGACGTCCCGAACGAATCCTACTGGTGGTCAACGGATCCGCAGAACGCGACGGGCAACGCCGACGGTACGGGCTGCGCGTGCCGCCGTGGATCAGGTCCGCGCTCGACGCGGCGGGCTGGACGTACGGCATCCGCGGCTCCGACTACGCCCAGCTGGCCCGCCGAACATGACCACATCTCACGCCACTCCCGACCCGACAACCCAAGGTGCCCCCATGAACGTCATGACCCTGTCCACTCTCACCGACCTCACCGGACTCGAGGTCCTCGATCATCTCGACCGCTCGGTGTCCATCCCCGTGATCGACGGGCTCCAGGCCCAAGGCGATCTCATCGTGGTCCCGCATCGACTCCTGCGCGAGGCGGTCACGACCGGTCGGTGGACTCGGACGTCCGCGGTGCCGCTGTCCGGAATCGAGTTGCTGCGCAGCGCAGCCGGTGGCAATCCGCACAGTCTCGTCGGCGACGCAGGGATCTGCACCTGGTCGACCCCCGTGCACGACACCCGCGGCCTCGCCCTGGGAATCCTCGACACCGAGGTCGTCGCGTATCTGATCCACCCCGAGCACGGGGCGACCGGAATCGCCCCGGGACGTTACGTGATCGGACGTCAACGCGAAGGCGGCACCGAGGTCCATCTCGGATCGCGAGTCCAGCTGGTGGCCGACTGACCCACGCCGGATACGCCTGTCGACGTCATGACCGTTCGTGTGTTGGGCCCTCGTTCTCGCGCGTTGGGCCGTCATGACGCAGTTCCCTGCGACAACGGCCCAACAGCGGCGAACGAGAGCCCAACAGCGGAAATCGCGCGATGATGGTTCGCATGACCGTACGGATGAACACCGTCGCGCGGATGGTTGTCGCCGTGGTGACCGTCGCGGCGTGCATTGTCGGGTGTTCGACGTCGGACACCGCCGGCCCGTCGGACCTCTCGATGTCGACGGTCCCGATGGAGTCCCTGGCGTCCACCGACGACGTGTCAGCGTCCACCACCGGTGCGACGCGTCTGCTCGGCGACCTCACCGGCCGTGAGATGTATCCGGCCGCCCTCTCGCCCGACGGCACCCGCGTCGCCGCCGTCGTGGAGTCACTCGCCGGACGGGTGGTCACGCCGATCGCCGGATACGGGACCGGTTCGGCCGTGACGCGCTACGGACCCACCGAGCTGTGGGTCTGGGACGCACGATCCGGCGCCCGCGTGCTGAGCGCCCCGATCCCGCGGCCCACGTCCATGGCGTTCACCCCCGACGGATCACGGGTCGTCACCGATGACCCGCATCAGCGCGGCGCGCTCCTGCGCGCGTGGGACATCGTCACGGGCCGCCTCGTCGCGACCTACACCCGACCCGGGGAGGGCAATCCGGACGGCACCGACGGCGGCGGCCCGAGCGGGAACACCCCCGCCACCCGCTCGATGTTCGCGGTCGGTCCTGACGGAGCGCAGATCACCACCTACGCGGGCAACGACTTCGCCGGGCCGCCGGGAGAGCCCTACGACGGCATCCGGCGGATCGTCCGCCTGTGGAACACAGGTACAGCCACCATCGACCACACCCTGGAATCCATCACCGGGGCTCGCATCGCGTTCCCACCGGCGTTGGCCTACACACCCGACGGCCAGACGATCGTCGCCGGTTTCACGTCCCCTCGACCCGGCGCGCAGAGCACGTCGACGACCTTCGCCGGTGTCACCACGTGGTCGGCGGCGACGGGCAGACTCCTCACGCGCACCGACATCGACAACGGCAGCGGCACCGCGCAATCCACGATCCGGGATGTCGCAGTACGAGAGGGGAAGCCGGTGGCGGTCGGGCAGACGGTCTCGCCACCGGCGGGGCCTGGCCAACCGGCGGCCGGCACCGCCGTCTGGTTGTACGACACCTCGCGCGGGCGCCAGACGACGCTCGCCCGGTCGGGCGGCGCAGGCGACGGTTTCGACACCGCCGTGAGTCCGGACGGCACGTCGATTGCGGTGCTCACGACCCAGAACGTCTCCACCACAGGGGATCAGGACCCCTACCGACGCCAGGTGCTGACGACTTTCGACGCCACGGCGCCCCGCCGATCCCACGACGTCGCGCTCCCCGACCCGCCGCAATGCACCACCGAGTTCTCGACGCCGGGGACCACCGTCGAGTACAGCCCGGACGGGACGACATTCATGATCGCGGGATGCGGGCTCACGGTGTACGACAGCGCCGACCCGACCCACCGGCGAACCCTGCAGGCGGCCGGCGACGCGCAGCAGTGCGATCTCGGCACCACCGCGCAGTACTCCGGCGACGGGACCCGCATCGTGGGATCGGGTCCGTGCGGAATCCGCCTGTACGACAGCGTGACCGGGCGAGTTGTTGCCGCCACCGGGTGACCGGCGCGCGATCAGCCACGAACGGGATCAGACGCGTACCGGCGCTCGCAGACTGGCCACGGCGGCCTCGGCCGCGCGGCGCAGGGCCGACCGCTCCCCCACGTAGTCGGCGACCGCACCCACCACCGGCAGCGCACTGAGCAATCGCCACGGCTGCTTCGGCGACGGCCGGTGCGACAGGACATCGGAGATCGACCGCAGCAACGCCACCGTCGCCCACACCGACTTCACGATGCCGGCCGGACTCAGCGACCGCTTGCGTTCACGCGCGGCGTCGACCGCCTTCTCGATGTCGGCGGAGGCGCTCGCCGAGTCGTCGGCCGGCTGCGACAACAACCGCCGGGAGTCGACGATCCGATCGCAGAGCACGGCGACGAGCTGGTCGGTCTGCTCGTTCCGGTCGTGGACACCGTGCACCCGCTGGACCGCGCAGATGACGAACGCCTGCTGCGCGAAGCCGAGCAGATCCTGCAGCGGCAGCCGATTCGAGATCGCCCCGAAGACACCGGGATAGGCCACCAACACCGTGCTGAGGCGACCGACCCGGCCGACCCACCACTCGGTGCGCTGCTCGACATTCCATTTGTCCCAGGTCGCGGTGCCGGGCAGACCGGTGTGGTCGGTGACCCAGCGCAGCGAGTCGGTGGCCTTGGCGATCAGGGAGTCGTCGTCGGCCGAGTCGGTGAACGTCAGACGTTTCACGCCGAGCACGTCGCAGCCCTCGAGGACGTCGAGCACCGGATTGATCACCCCGGTCGCGGTGTGGAGCACCCGTGCGATGTCGCGGTCGCTGATCGTGCGCTGCGCCATCAGGCCGCGGTCTCGCGGCGGGCGTGGACGGTGGTCCGCTCCCGCGCGGGGCGACCGATCTGTTCGGCGATCGACCGCAACTCGGCCACGGTCTTCTCCGACCCGTGCTGCGACCCGGCCATGCGCGAGATGGTCTCCTCCATCAACGTGCCGCCGAGGTCGTTGGCGCCGCCCTGCAGCATCACCTGGGTACCGGCGGTACCGAGCTTGACCCAGCTGGTCTGGATGTTGTGGATGCGCCCGTGCAGCATCACGCGTGCGAGGGCGTGCACCGCACGGTTGTCGCGGTGGGTCGGGCCCGGACGCGACGCTCCCGCGAGGTAGAGCGGCGAACTCTGGTGCACGAACGGCAGCGGCACGAACTCGGTGAAACCGCCGGTGCGGTCCTGGATCCCGCGCAGGATGTTCAGATGCCCCACCCAGTGTTTCGGGGCATCGACGTGGCCGTACATCATCGTCGAGCTCGACCGCAGTCCCACCTCGTGCGCGGTGGTGACGACGTCGATCCAGGACGCGGTGGGCAGTTTGCCCTTGGTGAGCACCCAGCGGACCTCGTCGTCGAGGATCTCCGCCGCGGTACCGGGGATGGTGTCGAGTCCGGCCTCACGCAGCTGGGTCAGCCACTCGCGCACGCTCTGTCCGCCGCGCGACGCACCGTTGACGATCTCCATCGGCGAGAACGCATGGACGTGCATCGAGGGCACCCGGGCCTTCACCGCCCGCACCAGATCGGCGTAGCCGGTGACCGGCAGCTCCGGGTCGATGCCGCCCTGCATGCAGACCTCGGTGGCGCCGGCGACGTGCGCCTCCCACGCCCGGTCGGCGACCTCGTCGGCCGAGAGCGTGTACGCGTCGGCGTCACCCTTGCGCTGGGCGAACGCACAGAACCGGCATCCGGTGTAGCAGATGTTGGTGAAGTTGATGTTCCGGTTGACGACGTAGGTGACGTCGTCGCCGTTGACCTCCTTGCGCAGCGAGTCGGCGAGTGCCACAAGCGCTTCGAGTCCGTCACCGTCGGCCGTCGCGAGCGCGAGGTAGTCGGCGTCGCTGCAGGCGGCGGGGTCCTTCTCGGCGTTGCGCAGTGCGGTCAACACGTCGGCGTCGAGGCGGGCGGGCGCCGCCGCGGCGTCGGCCGAGAGGGCCAGCACCTGCTCGCGCACGGTGTCCCAGTCGCCGAATGCGCTGCCGAGATCGCTACGGGTCTCGGTGTTGCGGCCCTCGGAGTCGATGGCGGTGTGCAGGTCGACGCGTCCGGTGGACTGCCAGTCCTCGTCGGGCTCCTGCCAGGGCAGACCCACCGGGATGACGTCGGCGGCGAGACCGGTGACCGGATCGGACAGGGCGCGCACGTGTCCGGTGATCCGCGGATCGATCCAGGGCTGCCCGGCCAGGACGTACTGCGGCTGCGCCGCAACACGTTCGGTCAGCGTGTAGCCGGTGTCGGCGGTGATCTGGGCGAGCGCGTCGAGGTTCGGCCACGGCCGCTCGGGGTTCACGTGATCCGGGGTCAGCGGCGAGACTCCACCCCAGTCGTCGACGCCGGCGGCGATCAGTGCGGCGCACTCGTCGGCCGAGACCAGGTTCGGCGGCGCCTGGATCCGCATCGACGGTCCGAGCAGGACCCGGGCGACGGCGACCGCGGCGATGAACTCGTCGATGTCGGCGTCGGGCACCGAGCGCATCGCCGTGTCCGACTTCGCCCGGAAGTTCTGGATGATCACCTCTTGGATGTGACCGAAAGCCTTGTGCGTCGAGCGGATCTCGAGAAGCGACTCCGCGCGTTCGTGCCGCGTCTCGCCGATCCCCACGAGGATCCCGGTGGTGAACGGCACCGACAGCCGGCCCGCGTCGACCAGGACGCGCTTGCGCACCTCGGGGTCCTTGTCGGGACTGCCGTTGTGGCACTCCCCCTTGTCGGTGAACAGGCGCCGCGAGGTGGTCTCGAGCATCATGCCCATCGACGGGGCGACCGGCTTGAGGCGCGAGATCTCCTCCCACGTCATCACCCCGGGGTTGAGGTGCGGCAGCAGACCGGTCTCCTCGAGGACCCGGATCGACGCCGCGCGCACGTAGTCCAGGGTCGAGTCGTAACCACGCTCGTCGAGCCACTGGGCGGCCTCGGGCCACCGGTCCTCGGGGCGGTCGCCGAGGGTGAACAAGGCCTCTTTGCATCCCAGCTCGGCGCCGCGACGCGCGATGTCGAGGACCTCGTCCATCTCCAGGAACGCGCCGTGTCCCTCGCGGGCCAGCTTTCCGGGAACGGTGACGAAGGTGCAGTAGTGGCACTTGTCGCGACACAGTCGGGTCAGCGGGATGAACACCTTGCGGGAATAGGTGACCTGGTGGTCGCGGCCCTGCGCGGTCAGACCCGCATCGCGGACCCGTCCCGCCGACGTGGACAGGTCGGCTAGGTCGTCACCACGGGCGGCGAGCAGCACGGTCGCCTCGTCGACGTTGATCGTCGCGCCGTCACGAACGCGTCGCAACGCGCGCCGCATGGCCGACGGGGTCGGTGCGGGTTCGTCGGGCGACGGGGCCGCGGCAACGGTCACGGGGTCGGTGTGCGCCGCTGTCGGGGAGCCGACGAAGGTGGGCGCGGGGAGATCGGTTGACTCACGGTGTTCGGATGTCACCCTCCGATCATGCGCCATCGGAGCGGTGGGCGGTCATTCCCGCCCCCTGATCCGCCCTAGGAGGTGCCGCGCGGCTGCGGTAGACGTCCCGACCAGGACACCACCACCGGGATGCCGGCACCGAAGACGACCAGCAGCAACGTGCGCCAATCGGTGTACAACAGGGCGTCCCCACCGGGGCCGGCGAACAGTCCGAACCCCATTGCGATCACCCATCCGCCCAACGGGAGCATGCGCGCCGGGGTGCCGGTGTGTCCGGCGGCCAGCCACAGCAGGACGCCGTTGGCGAGGCCACCGATCAGGGCGGTCGCCGGAACCGGGACGGAACCGACATAGACGTTGAGGAACGCCACGCTGAGCAGGCCGACGATGAACCCGTCGAGGGTGAGCACCCCGAGCAGCACGCGGTCGACCGGACGCATCGTCACGCGTCCACGGTCGACGGCCCGAACAGATCGGTCTCACGCTCGCCGGGGGCGGGCGGTTCGAGTTCACCCTCGACGAGGATGAAGTGCTCTTCGGGGTGGATGGGCTGGACGATGTTGTTCGACAGCGCGTACTCGGTGCGGCTCGGCGCCACCGTCACCTGGGTGGCGTGGGCGGCCAGGGCGTCGACCTTGCGCTCGAAGACGGCGCGGACGTCGATGCCGGTGGTGATGTCGGTGTCGGGGTAACGCGGCAGCTCGTCGGCCAGCGGCATCCGCCAGCCGTCGGGAACCCGCGCGTCGACGCCGTCGAGTCCGCGCTCGAGCGCGGACGCCTCGGTGACCGACCAGTAGTGCTTGGCCACCGACCACCCGCGGGTGCGGGCCTCGTCGATCGCGGCGCCGCAGATGCGGTGGACCTCGACATGGTCGGGATGGCCGTAGGTCCCCGCGGGGTCATAGCCGACGAGCACCTGCGGGCGCAGCGCCACGATGAGGTCGGCCAGCGCGGCGACGGGCTCGGCCGGCGCGGCGTTGGTGAACGCACGAGGGTGTTCGGCCGCGGGCGAACCGGCCATCCCGGAGTCACGCCACCGACCGGCACCACCGAGGAAGGTGGGGACGAGAGAAGTGCCCGGCGCGGCGAGCGCGTCGAGCGCGCGGGTCAGTTCCAGCACGCGGTAGCCGCCGAGTTGGTCGGCACCCCCGTCGGCGGCGAGCCCGGCCCACCGATCGCCGATGACCTCGCCCTCCTCGCCCAGGGTGCAGGTGACGACGGTGACCTCGGCGCCCGCGGCCACATACCGGGCGATGATCCCGCCGGTCATGATCGATTCGTCATCGGGATGGGCGTGCACGACCATCAGTCGGCGCGATCCCGACCCGTGTGTTGTAGACGTCATCGCTGGGCGATCCCCCAGGTGCCGGAGTTGCCGAAGATGCCGGTGGCCACGGGACCGTCGAGGCGCACGTTCGTCGTCCCCGGGCCGACCGCGGTGAGCAGCGAGTCCTGATAGATCGGCAGGTAGACGTGCTGGGCGGCGACGGCGGTCTCCGCCTCACGGAGCGCGGCCGACGGGTCGGCGACGCTCAGGGCACGGTTGGCCAGGCTGCCCAGCGTGGGGTCGCAGAGTCCGGAGACGTTGCTGGCGTAGCGCTCGTCGTCCGTGGCCGACGACCGGTCGGGGGTGGTCGTCTGCGATGCGCTCGGCGCGACGGAGGTGGGGACGGCGCCACTCGGGGTCGGTGTCGCCGACGTGGTACCGGTGGCACCGGATCGCGGGACGTCGCACTCGGTGCTCGACGCGAGCCGGGTGGCCGGCGAGACCCCCGCCGACTGCCACCCCACGACGATGTCGACGCCGGGATCGGTGAGTGCGGTGCCGTAGAGCTCGGGCGCGGGCAGCGCGCGCACCTCGGCGAGGATGCCCGCCCCACGCAGCTGATCGCTGAGGCTGTCGGCGACGGCGCGTGTGCGGACGTCACCGGCGACGACACCGATGCGTACGGCCAGCGTCGTACCGCCGCGCTGCAGCGGCACGACGCCCTGCGGCAGGGTCGCGGTGGTCGACGACCCGCCGTCGGTGGTGGACGTCGTGGTTGTCGGGGCCGCCGACTGGTCGGTGGCAGGTGCGCTCGCACCGCTCGACGACGGCGGTGTGGTCGACGCCGCGGCGGGGACCGGGAAATAACCGCCCGTCGCGAAGTACCCGGCGACGGTCGCCGCGTCCGGGGCGGGGCGGTCGGTGGCGAAGTACCCCGGGTCCGACGGCTGGTAGACGGTGTTCGCGAACGGCGTGACCGTGGCCTCGCCCGCACCGGCGTCGATGAGCACCTGCGGATCGACCACGCCGAGGATCCCCTGCCGCACGGCGACATCGGACATGATCGGACTCCGCGTGTTCAGGGTGATGCCGAGCGATCGACCGACCGCGGTCCGTCCGGTGACGACGCCGGGGATGGCCCCGAGACTCCCGGCGAGGGCGGGCCCGCCGGCCAGGGCGACGACGCGGGTGTCGCTCGAACGGAGTGACTCGGCGAGCTGGGTGGACGTACCCACGCGGTGCAACACGATCTGGTCGACGACCGCGGGGGTGCGCCAGTACCGGTCGTTGCGCTGCAGGCGGATCTCGTCGCGGCTGGAGTCGATGCCGCTGATCGCGAACCGGCCTGCCGAGACGGGCATCCCGGTGTCCATTCCGGTCTGGAAACCGTTGGGGACGCCGCGCAGGGCGTGGGACGGCAGCAACGAGGTGAACAGCTCACGCCAGGCCGGGTAGGGGGCCCGGAACCGGACCACCGCCTCCTTGCCGCCTGCACGGGACGTGACGTCGTCGATGAGCCGGTAGCCGGCGGGTGCCACGGTGCCGGGCTGACGCGACATCTGTTCCCAGAGGTACGAGAAGTCCTCGCCGGTGACGGGCAGGCCGTCGGACCACTGGGCGTCCTGGGCGATCCGGTAGGTGACCGTGAACGGCGACTGCGACGTCACCTCTGCGCCGATGAGCACCGCGGGGTCGAGAAACCACGCCACCCCCGTCGGCGTGGCGACGGGAGTGAACGCGCTCGGCAGGGTCATCGCGGCGACCGCCGCGGTGACCGGACTCTGATCCGCCGACAGATGCGGGTTGAAACCCACCCCGATCGTGTCGGTGGCCACCGAGATCGTCTGTCCCTGCGGGACATCGGTCGGCGGCGGCGGGGCCTCCGACTGCTGCACCGGGGGCGGCGGGTCGGCGGTGCACGCCGCGGTCGCGACCGCGACGACGCACCAGAGCGCGAACATCACCCGCGCGGCACCCCGGCGGCTCATCGTCGCGAACACCTCAGCATTGTCGCCGATGCTCCGATCAGACGTTCGCGTTACGTGCCTTGGCACGCGACCGCTCGCGGCCACGGGTGGTGGCGTCGAGGTCGACCTTGCGCACGCGGACGACCTCGGGGGTCACCTCGACGCACTCGTCATCGGTACAGAACTCCATCGCGGCCTCGAGCTCGAGCTTGATCGGCTTGGCGAGGGTCTCCATCACGTCGGCGGAGGACTGACGCATGTTGGTCAGCTTCTTCTCCTTGGTGACGTTGATGTCGAGGTCCTCCATGCGCGGGTTGATGCCCACGACCATGCCCTCGTAGGTGTCGGCACCCGGCTCCACGAAGAACGTGCCGCGATCGGCGAGCTGGATCATCGCGAACGGGGTCACCGAGCCCGCGCGGTCGGAGACCAGCGAACCGGTGTGGCGGGCGCGGATCTCGCCGGCCCACGGCGCGTAACCGTCGAACACGGCGTTGGCGATGCCGGTACCGCGGGTCTCGGTGAGGAAGTCGGTGCGGAATCCGATGAGTCCGCGCGACGGGACGATGAACTCCATGCGGACCCAGCCGCTGCCGTGGTTGGTCATGTCACCCATGCGACCCTTGCGGGCGGCCAGCAGCTGCGTGACGGCGCCCAGGTACTCCTCGGGGACGTCGATGGTCAGGTGCTCGAAGGGCTCGTGCAGCTTGCCGTCGACCTGCTTGGTGACCACCTGGGGCTTGCCCACGGTGAGCTCGAAGCCCTCACGACGCATCTGCTCGACGAGGATCGCGAGCGCGAGCTCACCACGGCCCTGGACCTCCCAGGCGTCCGGGCGGCCGATGTCGAGGACGCGCAGCGAGACGTTGCCGACCAGTTCGCTGTCGAGACGGTCCTTGACCATGCGCGAGGTGAGCTTGTGGCCCTTGACCCGACCGACCAGCGGCGAGGTGTTGGTGCCGATGGTCACCGAGATCGCGGGCTCGTCGACGGTGATGCGGGGCAGGGCGATCGGGTTGTCCACGTCGGCGAGGGTGTCGCCGATCATGATCTCCGGCATACCGGCGACGGCGACGATGTCGCCGGCCACGGCGGTCTCACCCGGGGTGCGTGCCACGCCGACGGTGACCAGGAGCTCGGTGATCTTCGCGCGCTCGGTGACGGGCTCGCCGTCGACCTCACGCATCCAGGCCACGGTCTGCCCCTTCTTCAGGGTGCCCGCGTACAGACGGACCAGCGCGAGGCGGCCGAGGAACGGCGACGCGTCGAGGTTGGTGACGTGGGCCTGCAGCGGCGCGTCGAGATCGCCCTTGGGCGCGGGCACGTAGGACAGCAGCATGTCGAACAGCGGATCGAGGTTCTCGCCCTCGGGGACGTTGCCGTTCTCGGGTGCGACGGTGCTGGCGATGCCTGCGCGGCCCGATGCGTAGAGGACCGGCAGGTCGAGTGCCAGCTCGGCGGCCTCGGCGGCCTCCTCGTCGACGTCGGAGGCCAGGTCGAGGATGAGGTCGTGGCTCTCGGAGACCACCTCGGCGATGCGGGCATCAGGGCGGTCGGTCTTGTTCACCAGCAGGATCACCGGCAGCGAGGCAGCGAGGGCCTTGCGCAGCACGAAGCGGGTCTGCGGGAGCGGGCCCTCGGAGGCGTCGACGAGGAGCACGACACCGTCGACCATGGACAGTCCGCGCTCGACCTCGCCACCGAAGTCGGCGTGGCCGGGGGTGTCGATGACGTTGATGACGACCTCGGTGCCGTCGGGCTGACGACGGTGCACGGCGGTGTTCTTCGCGAGAATGGTGATGCCCTTCTCGCGCTCGAGGTCACCGGAGTCCATCACCCGGTCGACGACCTCTTCCCGCTCGGTGAAGACACCGGACTGTCGAAGCATCGCGTCGACCAACGTGGTCTTGCCGTGGTCGACGTGCGCCACGATCGCGACGTTACGGAAGTTCGGAGCAGCATTCACTGGGCGTGTCTTTCGGGTATTGGACATACGAAAACGACCGGGCACGGCGCCTGACCGTTGTCCAGGGTATCGGTAGGGCCGTTGAGATGACCGTCACAGAGGCTCAGAAGGTCGATGAACGCTCTGCTAATGTCTGCCGACATAGGGTGTGCTTACCTAAGTTCGACCCGGCAACGCAGTGATCCGACAGTGAGGTCTTCTCAGTTCCATGGCAAAGGTGACGGCCGCGACCTTCACGAAGGTGAAGCCCAAGAAGAAGTGCTGCCGCAAGTCGACGCGGTGTGCTGTGTGCCCCGTCGTACTGCACCGTCTGGGCAAGATGGATGCGCACGAGTTCTCGAACAAGCAGTTCACCAAGGCCCTGAAGAAGGCCCGCGCCGCCTGAATCCGACGTACCTCCCGAAAAGGGTCGACATCGAGTCGCTCACCAGTACGATTCCCCGCAGTTGTTCATCGCCCCGACCGTCACCGACGCGTCACTCGGTCTTCTGACGAGAGCGGGCACGGGGAGGGGTCCTGGATGAGGTTTCGTTCGATTCTCGCTGTCGTCACCACCGCGAGCGTCACGCTCTCGGTCGCGGCCACCATCGGGGTCTCCGCGCCCGCCTCGGCGGCACCGTGCGGCAACCGCGGGATCTTCGGGTCGAGCCTGGCCTTCGGCAGCAGCCTGGGCGGCCTTCTCGGTCGACGCAGCGACCAGAAGCCGCTGCCGCGGGTGCCGACCGGCAACACGCGGACCGTCGGGTGGGTCACCGGCGCGCTCTCGCAGAATCACACCGACACCCGCTTCGGGATCTCCGGCACCGACCTCGGCATCTCGTGGGACAACGGGTCCGGGCAGACCCTGATGGCGTTCGGCGACACCTATGGCGACTGCAACGCCCCCGGACAGCAGTGGCGACACAACACGATCCTGCGGACCTCCGACACCACCCCGGGCGACGGCGTGGGCATCCCGTCCGGCGTGCCCGGCAACGTCCGTTCGGGCGCGTCGGTGTCGTCGTCCACACCCCGCAGGGCGTCGGAAAGCGTTCCGTCCCCCGGCATCCCGGGTGTCGCGATCACGACGATCCCGACCGCGGGGATCGCCATCAACGGCATCCAGTTCATGAACTACATGTCGGTGCGGTCATGGGGCGACGCCGGACGATGGGTGACCAACTACTCGGCCGTGGCGGTCTCGCGCGACAACGGCCAGACCTGGACGACGGCGCAATCGACCGTGCGACCCAACCTGATCTCGCCGTCGGCGGGGGCGAAGGTCGTCGACGACAGCAACGGCAAGTTCCAGCAGAGCGCCTACCTGACGGGCCGCGACGGCTTCATCTACCAGTACGGAACCCCGAACGGGCGTTTCGGCGCCGCGTTCGTCACACGCTTCCGCCCCGCCGACATCCTCGACCTGAAGAAGTACGAGTACTTCACCGGCGACAAGGCCAGGCCGTGGTCGCCCGATCAGACGAGGTCGAAGGCCATCGTCCGCGAACCCGTCGGCGAGATGTCGGTGGCGTGGAACGCCTATCTGGGGCGCTACCTCATGCTGGCGGGCAACAACGGCAACGGGTCGTTGGCGCTGCGCACCGCGACCGCCCCCGAGGGACCGTGGAGCGCCCCGACAACCCTGCTGAACTCGAGGCAGCTCAGCGGCGTCTACGCGCCGTACATCTACGCCGGCTCCCCCAAGGGCGGGCAGTACCTGTACTTCACGGCCTCGCGCTGGCAGGACTACAACGTGATGATGCTGCGCACCGATCTCACCAGGATCCCCGTCCGCTGACCTGCGGTACGTCGTAACGATCCGGCATCTGTTCGGTCGCAATCGATCTCTCGATACGGGCTCGGGCACAGCGGCCGGGGATCATCGTCGGGTAAATCCCACTAGCCCCATCAGTCACACGAGTCACAGAGATGTGACGGGGATCAGACGATGGCGGGCTCGGTACCGAGGAGTGTCATGTCCGCCCTACGTCGCAGCGTCGTCCTGTTGACCACCGCGTGTACCGCCGCGGCCACCCTCGCCGGCGTCGGCCTCGCCGGGCCCGCGTCCGCCGCACCCTGCGGCAACGAGGGCCTGCTCGGCTCCTCTCCGCTGGGCCAGGCGCTCGGCAACGCATTCGGCAGCAGCGGCGCCGGCCCCCTGTTGGGCAGGAGCAGCGCCCAGGGGGCGCTCCCGGTCGTCGACTCCGGCAACACCCGTCCGGTCGCGTGGGTGACCGGCGGCAGGTCGCCGAACCGCACCGACACCCGCTTCGGGATCACCGGCACCGACCTCGGGATCTCCTGGGACAA
The DNA here is from genome assembly GCF_024171815.1 of Williamsia maris. GTDB lineage: Bacteria > Actinomycetota > Actinomycetes > Mycobacteriales > Mycobacteriaceae > Williamsia_A > Williamsia_A maris. Next base: position 513,155 of record NZ_JAMTCJ010000003.1, read on the forward strand.
CGGTTCGGGGCAGACGCTGATGGCGTTCGGCGACACGTTCGGCGACTGCAACGCCCCGCGGCAGCAGTGGCGGCACAACCTCATCCTGCGCACCACCGACACCGACCCCGCCGACGGTGTCACCATCGGCGACGGGGTGCCCGGTGACGTCCGGTCCGGCGCCGTCGTCGCCTCGGCCACACCGCGATACGCGAGCGAGTCCATCCCCGCCCTGGAGGTGTCCGGCGTCGAGGTGACCACCATCCCGACCGCGGCGATCGCGATCGACGGCGTGCAGTACATGAACTTCATGTCGGTCCGTCAGTGGGGCGGGCCCGGTCGGTGGGTGACCAACTCCTCGGCCATCGCTGTCTCCCGCGACAACGGTCAGACGTGGGCCACCGACCCGAAGACGGTGCGGCTCAACCTCCCGGTGTCGATCCCCGGCGTCGAGCAGATCGACGACAGCAACGGCAAGTACCAGCAGAGCGCCTACCTCCGGGGACACGGCGAGGACCAGTACATCTACCAGTACAGCACCCCCAACGGTCGCTACGGCGCGGCCTTCTTGTGCCGGTTCCTGCCCGGCAACATCCTGGATCTGAGCAAGTACCAGTACTACACCGGCGACGCGGGCGATCCCTGGTCATCGGAGACCACGAAGTCGAAAGCCGTTGTCACCGAGCCGGTCAGCGAGCTGTCGGTGTCCTGGAACAAGCGTCTGCAGCGGTATCTGATGCTCTACGGCAACGAGGCGAACGGCACCATCGCGATGCGCACCGCGACCCGGCCCGAGGGGCCGTTCAGCGCACCGGTCACGCTGCTCACGCGTCAGCAACTCGGCGGCGTCTACGCGCCGTACGTCTACCCGTCCACCGGCGGCGACGACCGGTACCTGTACTTCACCGCCTCACGCTGGCTCGACTACAACGTGATGATGCTGCGCACCGACCTGTCCCAGATCGCCGTCGGCTGAGCCGTTCTCAGCAGTCGTTGGGCTCGTCGGTCTTGACCACCGACAGCACCGCGTCACCCTCACCGATGCGCGAACCCGGTGCGGGCGACTGCGACACCACGATCCAGTTCCGGTCGAACAGCTGGGCCCGGCCCTTGCCGGTCGCGTCCTCGCTGCGGGAGTAGAAGACCCCGGTCTTCTGGATGCGATCTTGCGCCGCTTGCAGATTCATGCACACCACATCGGGCATGATGCCCGCTCCGTCGGCCGCCGACGCGGTGGGCCGCGGTGCGACCGAGCTGCTCGACGGGGTGGTCGGGGTCGGGGCCACCGTCCGTTCGACGGTGACGGTGCTCGCGACCGCGGGCGTCGCCGGGGTGTCGTCACCTCCCCCGCTCGCGACGACCACCGCGATCACGACGACGAGGAGCACCACCGCGGCCCCCAGGATGATCCATGCGGCCGCGTTGCGTCGCGGGGACGGGTGGTCCTGCTTGTCGAACGGGTCGGTCTCGTCCCCGTGATCGAAACGGCTGGTCGGCGGCAATGACATGAGACCTATTCTCCTCGTAACAGCGCATCGAGATCGGGCAGCCACGCGGTGTCGGCGGGAACGACGACACCCCGCGCACACAGCGCGGCGAGCTCGTCGGCGTCGACCCACGCGATCGCGAGATGCTCTCGCGGCTGCGGTGTACCGGTGACGAGTTCGGCGCGCAGCGCGACGAGGTCGACCCCGGCGGCGACCTCGACCGGTGCGCCGATCGCTTCGCCCACCGTGACCTCGACGCCCAGTTCCTCGTCGAGTTCACGACGCAGCGCCTCGGCGGTGGTCTCCCCCGGCTCGACTTTCCCGCCGGGCAGCTCCCACAGACCCGCGAGATGTTCCGGACGTGCGCGCTGCGCCAACAGGAGTCGGCCGGCGTCGATGACCGCACCCGCGACGACGATCCGACTCATCCGATCACCGCGATGCGGTCCGGGTCGAGGGTGACCGCGACCTCGTCGCCCACCGACACCGCCCGGTCCGACACCGCCGCGTACTGCGCGCCGGACGACAGACGGATCTGCAACAGGTACTCCTCGGGCAATGCCGCGACCGATTCCACCCGCGCGAGCACCTCCGACGTCGACGTGACGACCAACGACCGGGGTCGCAACCCCAACTGTCGTTCGGCCCCGGTCTCGGCCGCTCCGCGCTCCGGCAGCGAGACGCGCCCGACCGCGGTGACCGCGACGTCGCCGTCCATCTGCGCGGTCACGACGCTGGTGCAGCCGACGAACCGTGCGACCCACTCGCTGATCGGGGTGCGCCAGACGACGTCCGGTGTGCCCGACTGCACGATGGACCCCTCGGACATGATCGCGATCCGATCGGCCAGCACCGCGGCCTCCTGATGGTCGTGCGTCACCAGGATCGTGGGTGTGCCTGCCGCCCGGAGGATCTCGGCGATGTCGACGGCGAGACGTTCCCGCAGGCGGCGATCCAGCGAGGAGAGCGGCTCGTCGAGCAGGAGGAGTCGCGGACGTGGCGCCAGGGCGCGCGCGAGGGCGACGCGCTGCGCCTGACCACCGGAGAGCTCGGAGACCGGCCGGTCCTCGAGACCGGGAAGGCCCACCAGGTCGAGCAGTTCACCGACCCGCTCGGTCGTCGCCGACCGGGACCATCTGCGCGCGCGCAGACCGTAGGCGATGTTGGCCGACACCGTTCTGCCCGGCAGGAGTTGACCGTCCTGGAACACGACGCCGAAGTCGCGGCGATGGGTGGGCACGTCGGCGAGATCGACGCCGTCGAAGCTGATCACGCCGGACGTGGGGCGTTCGATGCCGGTGATGGCGCGGATCAGCGTCGACTTGCCGCACCCGGACGGGCCGAGCAGCGCGGTGACCACCGACCCGTCGGTGCCGATGGACAGGTCGAGGCCGTCGAGGACGATCTGATCGCGGTAGGCGACCCGGAGCGATCGGATGTCGAGCATCTAGAACTCACTGCCTTCCACGCCGCGCAGGGACTCCATGATCACCACGACGACGGCCGTCGCCGCGATCAACAGCATCGAGCACGCCATCGCGGTCGCGAGGCTGTCGGCGCCGGGTCGGTTCAACGCGGATCCGATGAGCACCGGCAGCGTGGTGGTGCCCGGCCGGGCCACGAAACCCGTCGCCCCGAACTCGCCGAGCGCGATGATGAACGCGAACGCTGTTGCCACGCCGAGGGATCGCCAGATCAGCGGTAGATCGACCGTGCGCCAGACCCGCCAGGGCGAGGCGCCGAGACTGGCCGCCGCGTGCCGCAGCGATGTCGGGACCGCCGCGAGGGCCGGAGCGATGATCCGGATGACGATCGGCGCCGCGATGAGCGCCTGGACCGCGGGGACCACCCCGGGCCACGCGGCGACCTCGGCGGGCAGCGACGCCAGCACGACGAGGTAGCCGAATCCCACGGTCACCGCGCTCACCCCCAATGGCAGCAGGGCCAGGCCGGCGCCGACGGTCGCGACGGCGCCGCGCGACCGCTGCAGCGCGAGGGCTCCGAGCAGTCCGACGATCATCGCGAGCACGGTCGCCCACAATGCACTGATCGCGCTGTACTGCAGGGTCTGCAGTGGCGTCTCGCCGTTGACCGACTCGGTCAGCGATCGATACCCGGACAAGGTCCACGAGTCGGGATCGGTCACCGACCCGCCGGAGGTGGGGCGGACCGAGCGCAGCGCCACCACCGCGAGGGGACCGACGAGCAGGATGACCGCCCACACCGTCGCGCCCGCGGCCGACACCGCACGCAGGCCGGCCAACGGCGTCGGGGCGGCGGCCCTCGCCGCGACCGCCTCGGTGCGGGGTGTGAGCACACGGGCCGCACCGACGACGATGACGACCAGGACGATCTGCACCATCGAGAGCGCGACCGCCGCGGGTATGTCGAAGTAACCGATGGCCTGGGTGTAGATCGCCGTCTCCAACGTCTGCCATCTGCCGTTGCCCAGGATGAGGACCACGCCGAAGCTGCTGGCGCAGAACAGGAACACCAGCGCTGACGAGGCGAGGACGGGGACGGCCAGCCGCGGGAGGACCACGGTGCGAAAGGCACGCCAGGGCGACGCGCCCAGGGTGCGCGCGGCCTGCTCGGCGCGCGGATCCATCGTGCGCCACACCGACCCCACGACCCGGACGATCACCGCGACGTTGAGAAAGGCGTGGGCGGCGAGGATCGACCACACCGATCCGTCCCATCCCAGCCCGGCCAGCGGGCCACCGCGGCCGAGCAACGCGCGAAAGGCCATGCCGACCACCACGGTGGGCAGCACGAACGGCACCGTCACCAGGACCATCAGGGCCGTCGACCAGCGCGGCGCCGCCACCGCGACCAGCCAGACGATCGGGGCGGCGACGATCAGGGCGACCACGGTCGACCCGGCGGCCTGCGCGAGGGTGAAACCGAGCAGTCCCCACGCGTCGGTCCGCGCGAGCAGCGTCCCGAGTCCGGCACCGTCGGACACGTCGAACGCACGCCGGATCAGGGCGCCGACCGGCCACACGAAGAACACACCGAGGAACAGCAGGGGGACGACCACGATCGCGCCCACCCCGACCGAACGGAGTCGCCCGGACGCGCCCGACGTCAGTTGACCAGCGAGAATGTCAGCGCCCCATGATGGTTCGCCACTGCTGCTGCCAGCTCTCACGGTTCTTGGCGATGGACGCCGCCGACAGGTCGACCGTCGACTCCGGCAGTGGCGCGTTCTTGGCCCACGACTCGGGCAGCGGGGTGTTGTCGCGCACCGGGTAGACGTACATGGAGTCGGGCAGGGCGGCCTGCACCTGCTCGCCGAGCATGAAGTCGACGAGCTTCTTCGCGCCCTCGGTGTTCGCGGCGCCGCGCAGGACACCGATGTACTCGACCTGTCGGAAACAGCTGTCGAGCAGTGCCTTGGTGGCCGGGTTCGCGGCCGGTGACGACGCGTAGGAGACGACGATGGGCTTGGGACCCTTGCCCTCTCCGCCGGAGAACTGCTGGTTGTACCCGGTGTCCCAGCCGGCCTCGACCGAGACGTCGTTGGTGCGCATCGCGCGCCAGTAGTTCTGCCAGTCCGCGGGGAACTGCGCGATGGTCGCGAGCAGGAAGCCCATGCCCGGCGACGACGTCGCCGGGTCCATCACGACGGTGTCGCCGGAGTAGCGCGGGTCGGTCAGGTCGTTCACCGATGTCGGCGCGGGGATGTTGCGTTGGGCGAACCAGGCCGTGTCGACGTTGATGCACACGTCACCGCGGTCGACCGGGGTGAGCTGGTCCTTCGCTGCGCCGGTCAGCGAGTACTCCTGCGCACCGCCGGTCAGAGCGGGTGATCGGTACGCCTCGAGCGCGTTCGCCGACACCGGTCGCGAGGCGAAGGTGTTGTCGATGCCGTAGACCGCGTCGACCTTGGGCCGGCCGGGGGTGAGTGAGATCGTCGACGCGAGCTGCCCGGCGTCGCCGGATTTGGCGATCTTGAGGGTGAGGCCGGACTGCTTCTCGAAGTCGGCGATCACGTTGTCGGGGAGGGCGAACGAGTCGTGGGTCAGCAACGTGACCTCGTCGGAGGTGTCCGAACTGCCGCACGCCGAGGCGAGTGACGCGACCAGTACCGCCCCGAGGGCGATCGCGACCGCATTTCGACCCCACCGCTGTTCCCGCTGTTGCCGACCCCACCGCTGCACCCGATTGACCTCCTGCTCGACACTGCGCTACCCAACGATCTAACCAGCCGCCGGCGAACGCGGCGTGTCGGCGGTGTCACGGTGCCACCATGGGTTTCATGACTGCTTCACACGACAAGTCCGGCGACGAGCTCCTGAGCGCCGACCGCATCTCCGCGGTGGCGGCCGTACTGCCGGAGTGGGAATTCGGCGACCGCGTCATCCGACGGGATTTCTCGGCACCCACCTTCCTCGACGGCATCGCCTTCGTCGGTCGGATCGCCACCGAGGCCGAGAACCGCGACCACCACCCCGACATCGACATCCGCTGGCGAACGGTGACGATCGCGCTGAGCACGCACTCGGCAGGTGGGCTGACCGAGCTCGACGTCGCACTCGCCGGCGCGATCGACGACCTGTTCCACGAGATGTTCGACGCCGTCGAGGACTGACCGGTCGGGGTGTCGATCGGGTGTGGACCGAGTAACAATCGGATCAACAGTCTCAACTGTCACTCCTGTACCAGGCTAGGGTCCCTGGACGGCCGCGGACACGCGGTCACCACCTACACTGACGCCCGACGCTCTGCGTCGGGGGAAGTGACAACGACAAACGGTCTGCGCCCACGGGGCGACCACGGTTCGCCGTCAGCGCGGACCGAACACACGATGGGATGTAATTGTGCGTTTTGGTGACGTGCGTCCGGGGTCCTGGACCCGCCGGGCCGTCTGCGTAACCGCTCTGGCCGCCGCGACCGCTCTGTCGGCCCCGGCCGTCGCGTCCGGCGCTCCGGCACCCGCCGTGCCCAAGGTCGACCAGCAGACGCTGAGCTCGCTCGGCGCCTTCGTGCCCGCGATCGTCGGCTCGGTCGCCACCGCAGGACCCGACGGCAAGGTCAACGCCGACATCGCCTCGCAGGCGAAGGCACTCGCCTCGGTCCCGGGCATGCCACCGGCCGTCGGCGAGATCTGGAACACCGTGGTCGGGTTCCTCGACAACACCGCGAAGCCGTCCCAGGTCGCGAAGGTCGCCGCCAAGAACGACCCGATCATCCCGACCGGTCCGAACGCCCCGCGCATCCAGCAGTTCCTGTACCCGACCATCGGTATCGGCTGCCTGCCCGACGGCAACTCCGTCGGCACCGCACTGGTGACCGCGGGCCCGCAGAAGGCCCCGACCCCCGGCCCCGGCCGCGGCCAGGCCGGCTTGGTCTACACGAGCCTCGGCACCGGTCCCGCGGTCGACAACAACCGCGCCCCGCTGATCGCGATCTGGATCAACATCGACACCGGTCGGACCGGCCAGATCAACCTCAAGCGCAACGAGAAGATCAACGCCGTCAACGGTCCCGGTACGTTCACCGCGATCGCGAACACCGGTAAAGGCCGCGTGCTGTCGGCGATCTACGGCAACGTCACCACCAAGATCAAGGGCAAGAACGTCGGGTGCACGATCGTGCCGACGGTGGGTCTCGCCTACATCTGATCTCGCAGAACTGATCTCCACGACGCCGGGCGTCTCCGCAACCGCGGGGGCGCCCGGTTCTCGTCGGCCTCCCCGGTGACGCTGCTCCCGGTTCGATAGCGGTTGCGTCTCATAACGGAAACGCGCCTTGTCACCGGTCTCGACGCCGTGCGACCGTTGCTCTCAAACACCATCCGTCACATCAGTAACAGGACTGTCTCGCCATTCTCGCGCGACGGGCCGCCCGCAGAGGAGCACCATGTCCGCGTCTCGTCCGTCGTCCGTCCGCCGCGCACTCGCGGCCGCCGCCATCTGTGCCGCAGGTCTGTCGATCACCACCGGCGTCGGTCCCGCCTCGGCGGACCCCGCGGTGAGCGCCGCCGATGCGGCCACCATCGCGCAGACCCTGTCCGGGGCGACGCCGTCGGCGGCGTCGGGTGCCGACGTCCTCACCCTGCTCTCCGAGGCCAACGCCGCCCTGCGCAAGCTCGGGATCCAGCCGTTCCTGAACCCCTCGGTGGCGTTCAACTGCGTCGCCCCCACCGCCTCGAACCCGCTCGGGATCGCACCGGCCGCCGGCGGGGCCATCGCCGGACCCTGGGCGGCACCGGGGATCGCACTGCCGAAGATCCCGTTCGTCGACATCGACCCGAACGTGGTCAAGGACGGGCAGACGCTCTACGGCTTCGTCCCCGCCGGCGTCACCAGCGACCCGACCGCCACCGGCATGCAGGTCGCCTGGTTCAACGCCAACACGGGCAAGTACGGCCTCGCCGGTATGGGCAAAGCCGGGCAGACGCTGACCGATCAGTGGCTCGCGAACATCCCCGCCGGTCCGGTGAAGACCGGTGCCACCATGGTCCTGGGCAACCTCGTCAACGCGCTGGCCCCCGCGGGCAGCCGCCTCGCCCCGGTCGACACCGGCAAGGGCACGGTCCTCTCGGCGGTCTTCGGCACCGTGAACAACGGTGCCCGCAGTTGCTTCTTCCTCCCGATGGTGGGTATCACCAACGCCTGAGCGCGGCCTCCACCGAGGTCTCCGGGAGCAGGTTCAGGAGACCTCGGTGGGGATCGTCTTGCCGCTGCGCAGATCCCCCATGGACTCGAGTTCCATGCCGTTGGTCTCGGGCACCTTGAACTGCACGTAGAAGTACGAGATCAGGGCGCACAGCGCGAAGAACCCGTAGACGTAGGCAAGTCCGAGGGACTCGCTGACCTGCGGGAAGAGCAGCGAGATGGCGAAGTTCGCGATCCAGTTCATGGCCGTACAGACGCCGAGCGCGACGCCGCGGATCCGGTTCGGGAACATCTCGCCGAGCATCACCCACATGACCGGACCCCAGGTGGCCGCGAACGCGACGACGAACAGGTTGGCGCCGATCAGGGCGAGGGTGCCGTAGGTGTCCGGGAGTGTGACGCTATCGCCGGAGCCCTGCTGCTGGGTGAACGCGATACACGCCAACACGAGTCCGATGAACATGCCGACCGAACCGATCTTCAAGAGTCGGCGACGGCCGATGCGATCGACGAACAGGATCGCACCGAAGGTCATCACCACGTTGATGACGCCGGTGATGACCGAGGTCTTGAACGACTCGCTCTCGGAGAAACCCACGGACTGCCACAGGGTCGTCGAGTAGTAGAAGATCGCGTTGATACCGACGAACTGCTGCAGGACGGCGATCCAGATACCGACCCACACCAGCGGGTGCAACCCGAACGACGGGCCGCGGATGTCCTTGAGCGAGACGGTGGACTCGCGCTTGAGCGTCAGCCGGATCTCCTTGACGCGGTTGAGCGGATCCTTCTCGCCGGTGATGTCACGCAGGATCCGGGCGGCTTCCTCGTCGAGGTTGTTGCCGACCAGGTAACGCGGGGACTCCGGGATCATCAGCGCCAGGACGCCGTACACGATGGCGGGGATGACGCCGACAAAGAACATCCAGCGCCAGGCCTCGATGCCGAACCACAGGTCGTTCGACGCACCACCCGCACTGTCCTGCAGGAGCGAGTCCGACAGCAGCGCGATGAAGATGCCGATCGTGATCGCCAGCTGCTGCATCGACCCGAGCGCACCGCGGAACTTCGCGGGTGCGATCTCGGCGATGTAGGCGGGTGCGATGACCGACGCGATGCCGATGCCGAGGCCACCCAGCACGCGCCAGACGATGAGATCGGGGACGCTCCAGGCGAATCCGGTTCCGATCGACGAGATGAGGAACAGGAACGAGCCGACCAGCATGACCGGCTTGCGGCCCCACTTGTCGGCGAGGCGGCCTGCGAACCAGGCGCCGAGAGCGCAGCCGAGCAGCGCGACGGCAACGGCGAAGCCCTTGAAGAACTCGCTCAACTCAAAGTGTGAACCGATCGAGTCGACGGCGCCGTTGACGACGGAGCTGTCGAAGCCGAACAGGAAGCCGCCCACGGCGGCGGCGACCGTGACGCCGATGACCTTCGCGACGTGTTGGTCCTTGGTGGTGGCCGGGCTCGTGGTGCTCATCTGGCTGCCCCGATCTGCGCAGTAGGTATGTGTCGGGCACGCACGACCGCGATCTGCGTAGGTCGGCATACGTGCCGCGCAAAACGCTACTCCGCACGCAAACTCGATGGACACGCAATCGCCCCACGACTCGCGGTCGAGTTCTTTTCCCGCGGTTTAGGATCTCCTGCATGGTCACGCTGCAGATCGCCCAGGACCCCGCCGCCGACGAACTCCTCTCGAACGATCCGTTCGCCCTGTTGGCGGGCATGTTGCTCGATCAGCAGTTCCCGATGGAACGGGCGTTCGCCGGGCCCGCCACGGTCCTCGACCGTTTCGGCACGCTGGACCCCGAGAAGATCGCGCTGGCCGACCCCGAGGGGTTCGCCGATCTCTGCGCCACTCCCCCGGCGATCCACCGCTACGGGCGGTCGATGGCCAAGCGTCTGCAGGACCTGGCGAACGTGATCGTCGCCGAGTACGACGGCGACACCACCCGCATCTGGACCGAGGCGACCAGCGGAGCCGATCTGGTGGCGCGCATCAACGCGCTCCCGGGCTTCGGCGAGCAGAAGGCCAAGATCTTCACCGCGCTGCTGGCCAAGCAACTCGATGTCAAGCCCAAGGGGTGGACGACCGCGGTCGGCGACTACGGCAAGAAGGGGTTCCGGTCGGTGGCCGACGTGGTCGACGAGGAGTCGTTGAACAAGGTGCGTGCGTTCAAGAAGGCGGCGAAGGCGAAGGCCAAGGCCGGCGCCTGATCGACCCGCGACGTGTCCGGTTCGCTAGCATCACGCCACGTGACGATGCGAACACTCGCTGTGGCGATGACACTCTCCGCGCTCGCGGCTCTGACCGCCTGCGGCAGCGACGACGACGGTGGTTCGAGCAACCGTGGGTCGGGAACCGAGACCGATCCCATCTCGGTGGAGAACGTGTTCGTCGTCCCGGCGGCCGTTCCCGGGAACTGCACCGTCCAGATCGGCGGCACGGCGGCCCTGAGGTACGTCGTGTCGAACTCCTCGTCGACCACGCCCGACCGCCTGGTCTCGATCTCGACCGCGCAGGCCGAGCGGGTCGAGACCGCGCCCGCGCTACCGGTCGACATCCCGGTGAACACCACGACCGGCTCCGGACAGCCCGCGCGCGGGGCCGACGCGTTGACCACCCGGCTCGTCGGGTTGCGCGACGCGGCTGCGCCCGGCGTGTCCTTCGACGTCAGGTTCACGTTCGCCACCGCGGGCGAGATCACGGTTCGTGTGCCGGTGGAGGCCTGCCCGGTCCGGTGACGAGTCAGCCGAACCGACTGATGTTCGCTGGGTCACACCGCTATGGCATAGCCTGTCATCCATGGATGTAAAGCTCGCCGTGGAGCTCCCGTTCAAGGTCGGCTTCGCCATCACCAGCGTGGCGTTGGCCGCTGTCGAGTCGAGCGTGACCATCGCCCGCCTGACCTTCGAGAACGTGGCGCACGAGGTCAACGGTGTCCTCGGGGTCGAGGACGAGAACTTCTCCGCGCGGACACCGTTGGCACTCATCAGCCAGGTCGCCGAGATGCTCGGTCCGGACCGGCCGATCGGCAGGATCCTCTCCGCCGACGGTGCGCTGGATCGTCTCCTGGCCCCCGGTGGGGTCGTCGACCGCCTCACCGCGCGTGACGGCTCACTGGAGAAACTCACCGCCACCGGCGGTCTGCTCGACCAGATGGCCGAGGACAACGGGATCCTGATCCGGCTCACATCGAAGGACGGTCCGCTCGACCGGTTGAGCCGCAAGGGCGGCGTGATCGATCAGTTCACCGAGAACGAGGGCATCCTCGAACGCCTCACCAGCGAGGGCGGGATCATCGACAAGCTGACCGCCGAAGAGGGTCTGCTGAACAAGATGACCGCCGAGGGCGGCATCATCGACCGTCTCGTGGTCGAGGGCGGTCTGCTCGACCAGTTGGTCGGCGAGGGCGGGGCCGTCGAACGGGCGATCGCGCCCAACGGTCCCCTCGACCGCATCACCGAGCTCACCGACACCATCGGCCAGCTCGCCCCCAGCATCATGGCGATCCAGGAGACGGTTCACGAGCTGCGTGACGCGGTGGACGTCCTCAACCACGCGGTCACCCCGCTCGGCGATCTCGCGGGTCGCCTGCCCAAGCGGCTGGTCCGCGGCGGCAACAAGCAGCACGAACTCAACGGGCACGACCACCACCACGACTGACCGTCACGGTCGGGGTTGACCTCAACCTCACTTGAAGTCGGATCCTGGTCGTATGACGACGACCACCCATCATCCGACCCTCGACCACCGGGATCTGCCACACCTCCTCTCGCGCATGACCGGCGACGAGAAGCACGATCCCGCTTCGCAATCCACCCTCGACGTCGTGTGGGTGCTCTACCACGACGTCCTCTCGCTCACGCCGGACCGCGTCGACGATCCCGACCGGGACCGGTTCTACCTGTCCAAGGGACACGGCCCGATGGCGTTCTACGCGACGCTGGCGGCACACGGATTCTTCCCGGCGGAATGGCTCGACGGCGCGATGGCGTTCGACTCCCCACTCGGCGCCCACCCGGACCGCACGCTGATACCGGGGTGCGAGATCTCCGCCGGTTCGTTGGGGCACGGTCTGCCGTTGGCGGTCGGGACGGCGCTCGGTCTGCGTGCCCGCGGCAGTGACGCACGCGTCTACGTCCTGGTCGGCGACGCCGAACTCGACGAGGGCTCCAACGACGAGGCCATCGCGTTCGCCGGCGCCATCGGACTCGACAACCTCACCGTCGTCGCCGTCGACAACTCGTCGTCGACCCACAACCGGCCGCATCGCCTCGCGCGGCGCTTCGACGTCGAACAGTGGTCGACCACCGAGATCGACGGGCACGACCACGACGCCATCCGATCCGCACTCACCCGCTCCGCGGGCCGCCCCGCGTTCATCGCCGCACTGGTCGAGAGGAAGTCATGAACGACCCCCGCGAACAATTCGCCGCCACCGCAGTAGATCTCGTCGACACGCACGCCGACACCGCCATCGTCTACGCGGAGATCGCCGGGCAGTACCTGGGCGCCGCGCAGCGTCGCCATCCCGACCGCGTCATCAACGTCGGCATCCGCGAACAGCTGATGGTCAACGTGGGTGCGGGGCTGTCGCTCGCCGGTGTCTTCCCGATCGTCCACACGTTCGCGCCGTTCCTCGTCGAACGCGCCTACGAACAGATCAAGTTGGGCTTCGCCCATCAGGACACCGACGGGATGCTCGTGTCCACCGGCGGCTCGGTGGACATGGCGGCCGTCGGTCGCACGCATCAGACCAGCGCCGACGTCGCGCTGATGGGTGCGGTCCCGGGATTCACGGTGCACGTTCCCGGCACCGCGGCGGAGGTCGACCAGGTGATGCGGCGCGGACACGTCACCCGCGGTCGGAGCTACGTGCGCGTGACCGCGCAACAGAATTCGCGTTCGTTCGACGTCGGCGACGGCCGCCTGCACCGCGTGCGGAACGGATCGAACGGTCTCGTGGTGATCGCGGTGGGTCCCGTGCTCGACGCGGTCCTCGCCGCGACCGAGGGACTCGACGCCACCGTCTGTTACACGGCGACGGTCCGTCCGTTCGACGGCGCCGGCGTGCGCGCCGCGCTCGGCGACGCGGTGCCCGACGTGGTTCTCGTCGAGCCCTACATGGCCGGGACCTCGGCCCATCAGGTGGGCTCGGCGCTCGCGCACCGGCCACACCGACTGCTGTCGCTGGGATTCGGTGTCGACGAACTGCGCAACTACGGGACTGCCGCGCAACATCTTTCCGCCGCCGGGTTGGATGCGGCCGGGTTGGCCGACTCGATCCGCTCGTGGCGGACGCCGGTTGCCGTGTGAGGGGGGCGGGCCTACGGTGGGTGACACCGGAACGAATGGGAGAACCCGTCATGGGACAACCGATACCCGCGCCACCGCCGCCCGAGCCGGAACCGGCACCCGAGCCCTTCTCACCTCCGGTCCCGGAACCGTCACCCGTGCCCGCGCCGACGCCGGAGCCGACGGTTCCGTCACCGGAACCGGGACCGGGCCCCACGCCGCCGGATCCGCAACGACCCGTCACGATCTGATCAGCCGAGTGCGTCGACGACCCGGTCGCGGTATCCGTCGAGGTCGGTGACCACGTCGGGCGACGCGGTGATCGAGATCGCCACGGTGTCACCGATCCCGTGGACGCCGTGGGTGAGCGACTGCACCGGCGAGAGCGCCGGGAACCCGGCCGTGAAGCGGACCGTCCCCCCGCCGAGGGTCAGATCGGCCGCGCCTCGGTCAACGCTGGACACCACGGTGTGGCCGGTGACCAGTTCGGGCACCACAGTGGTGTCGAAGGACCGTGCCCCCCAGTGCAGCAGTGCCGCGGGGACCGATCCCATCGCCGCGGACTCCGCCTCGGTGAGGTGATGATCCGTGCGGCGCCGTGCGGCGTCGAGGTCGGCGCGAATCGCCCGCGCCCGGCGGGTCGGATCGGTCTCGTCGACGTGTAGACCGACCCCGGCGTTGCGAAAGTGGTTGCGCGCGCGGGCCGGTCCGGGTTTGGCGATGGTCACCTCGGCCCGCAGCTCGGTGTCCTTTCGCACGGACAGGTGGCGATCGAGTGCCCGACCGATCACGACGAGTGCACCGACGGTCACGCTCCCGCCGATCTCTCGGAGCCGATGCGTCGAGGTGAGCACCACCCGCACGTCACGCCGCTGGCCCGGGGCGGCGTTGATCGGTGACCTCGGACCGCCGGGCTGCGGCGCCGCGCGGACGCCCGCGGCGATGTCCCGCTCGAGGTCGCGATGGGCGAGATGGGCACGCCGACCCCGACGCATCAGCGAGACGAGTTGCAGCGGCAGGCGAGCGATCCCGAGCCCGGCCAGGACCGTCGATCCCACGCCGTACCCGGTGGTGGACGAGGCGGGGTCCGCCGAGCCGATCGGGCGACTGTCGAACAACTCCCGGGCGATGCGCGTGGCCCGGGAGCCGTCGGCGAGGGCATGCGCGATCTGCAGGACGGCGACGACCATGGTGTCCCCGTCCACACCGGGTGCACCCGGCACGGCGTCGTAGAGATGGACCCGCCAGCCCTGCGTGGTGGCGTCGAGTTGAGTGGCCATCCGTCCGGCGAGGTCGGCCAGACACGCGTCCCACCCGGACACCCTGCGGTGGATCCGGATCTGATCGGCGGTCACCGGCGCCGACACCCAGTACGGATGATCGAGCGTGGCGGGCACCTCACGAACTCGGATCCGCAGATCGGCGATGGCCGACGCCCGCCCCTCGAGGTCGGCCGCGATCCGTTCGATCGGCGCGTACACCCCGACGAAACCGAACAGCAGGAACTGATCGTTGGGGATCTTGGCCGACATCCAGTGGGTCTGGGCGTCGGTGGCCGTCATGCGCTCCACGCCACGCACGCTAACACCGCGATCCCGTGCGCGGCCCGTGGTTACGAGGTGCGGCTACCCGCGCTCCACGCGTACGGCAGTTCGTCGTCGTTGAGCACGTGCGCGCCGATCGACTGCAGCTTGTAGATCAGCGGGTTGTGCACCGAGATGGTGCGGGCGTTGCGCCAGTGCCGGTCGAGACGGAGTCGCTCGGAGACGATCGACGCCCCACCCACCTCGAAGAGCTGGCTGGTGGCCGCGAGGACCTGCTCGATCACGGTGGCCTGCGCGCGCGCCGACGCCAGTTCGGCGGCGTCGAGCTGGGCGTCGTCGAACGCGCCGGTCTGCGCCGCGTGGTCCAGGGCCACGTCGAGGGTGTCGGCGACGGCGAGGACGGTGACGCGCGCCGAGTAGGCGGCGGCCGAGAGACGGCCGATGACCTGCTGGACCAACGGATCGTGTCGGGGCAGATCGGCGGTGGCGTGGGTGTAGCTGCGGGTCCGGGCGCGCACCCACGCGGCGGCGTCGTCGGTGGCCCGCTGCGCGATGCCGGCGAGCACGGCGAGCTGGACCAGCTGTAGGTAGGACGTGCCGTACGTGCGGCCCGCGGCCCCGTAACCGGCGCCGAGCAGTCGGTCCTCGGATACACGGACGTCGACGAACTCGGTTGTGCCACTGGCGGTGAGCCGCTGGCCGAAGCCGTCCCAGTCGTCGTGCTGGGTGACGCCGTCGGCGTCCCCGTCGACCAGCACCGAGACCCGCTCACCGTCGAGGTCGGCGGCGACGAGGATGTGGTCGGCGTAGAGGCTGCCCGTGCTGTAGTACTTCGTGCCGTTGAGAACCAGTCCGTCGGCGTCGCGTGTCACGGCAGTCCGGTAACGGTCCACCGCCCCGACGCCGGGCTCGGTGATCGCGTTGCCCACCAACCGGCCGTCGGCGACGGCACGCAGCCAGCGCTCACGGGCCTCGGCGTCGGTCGACAGCCGCTGGTCCTCGACGAAGCTCCAGTGCACCCGAAGCGCCTGCGGCAGGTTGGATTCCGCCGACGCGAGGTCGATGAGCAGGTCGAACACCTGACGCACGGTGGCGCCGAACCCCCCGAACTCGACCGGGACGCGCAGAGCGCCGAACCCGGCCTCGCGCAGCCATCCGGCCTCGTCGTAGGCAAGGCGGCGATCGATCTCGCGCTCGACCGCCCCTTCGGCGATGCGGGCGAAGATCGGGTCGAACCTGGCGTGCAGGTCGGCGTCGGATGTGGTGGCGGCGATGGAGATGGTCACGACCGCAAAGTATCGCCGCCGCCGGCGGGACAGGACAGACATGCGATCACGGTGAACGAAACGCCGTACCGACGCGCGTCCGACGGCGCCGTATTCTCGCGGCATGCGCCACGGAATCGCGATCCTTCCCGAGTACCGCTGGACCGACGCCCGTCCCCTGTGGGAGCGGGCCGAGGAACTCGGCTTCGACCACGCGTGGACCTACGACCACGTGGTGTGGGGTGGGCTGCCCGAGTCGGAGTGGTTCGGCGCGATCCCCACGCTGACCGCGGCCGCCACGGTCACCTCCCGGATCTCGCTCGGGATCTTCGTCGCCTCACCGAATTTCCGTCATCCTGCCCCCTTCGCGCGTGAACTCCAGACCGTCGCCGACGTGTCCGGCGACCGCCTGCTGGTCGGCCTCGGAGCGGGCGGGGACCCCGACTCCACCATCCAGGGCGGGGAGGCGCTGTCGGCGAGACACCGCGTCGACCGCCTCCAGGAGTTCACCGAACTGCTCGACCAGGTGCTGAGCGCCGACCACGTGACGTCAGAGGGACGGTGGTTCTCCACCACCGACATGCGGCTGCGCGGCACGCCGATCCGGCCGCGGAATCCGTTGCTGCTGGCGGGCAACGGCCCCCGATCGGTCGACTATGCGGCGCGCACCGGGGACGGATGGATCACCACGGGTCCGCGGGCCGATGACCTCGACGCGTGGTTCGACGCGGTGGCGGTCAGCTCCGCGAAGCTCGACGACTCGTTGGACCGCGCGGGCCGCGCCCGGGCCGATTTCCCGACCTACCTGAGCCTCGACTCGTCACCGGTGGCGTCACTGTCGAGTCTCTCGCTCTACGGCGACATGACCGGCCGGGCTGCCGAACTCGGTTTCAGCGACGTCATCTGTCACTGGCCGCGCGACACCGACCCCTACCGCGCGTCGGTCGAGGTGCTCGACGAGGTCGCCGAGCAGTTCCTGCGACGCTGAGCCGTCCATCCATCCGACATGTCGCGGCCGGTGGGTTGACAGTTCTCACCCGGCCCTGTTGACTGGTCCTCGGTTCAAGTTTTTGTGTTCGATTGTCGCTCGCAAGAATTTACACAAGAGCGCGTCGGGACATTCTAAAAAATTCCTTTCGCACCCGTTGTGGTAGTACCCGATGTCTCACACGAGGTGAGACGTCGATCTTACGGAAACAAAGGAAACATCCCATGACTCAGGGAACTGTCAAGTGGTTCAACGCCGACAAGGGCTTCGGCTTCATCACCCCGGATGACGGCGGCAAGGACGTCTTCGTCCATTACTCCGAGATCCAGGGTGGCGGATTCCGCAGCCTGAACGAGAACGATCGCGTGAGCTTCGAGACCGAGCAGGGCAACAAGGGCCCGCAGGCCGTCGGCGTCACCGCCGTCTGACCCTCGCTTTCTCCGATCAACCCCGTTCGCAGCCGATTTCGGCAGCGGGCGGGGTTGATTGCTGTTCTGGGTCGACCGTCGCGCGCGGCGGTCACCGCGCCGGCGGCATCAGATCCGCACGGTGGACGAACGCCGCCGCCCCGACCAGCGGGGCGGTGTCGCCGAGGCCGGCAGGCACGACCCGCACCCGCGCCACGTACTCCAGCGGGTGTTGCGCGACCCGCGCGCCGATGAGCTCGACGAGGTCGGGCGCGACGCGGGCGAACCCGCCCCCGACCACCACCAGGTCGATGTCGAGGAGCGCAGCGGCACTCGAGATGCCCTGCCCCACAGCGTCCGCCAGCCGCGCGACCGCTCGGTCCGCCACCTCGTCGCCGGCGGCCCGGTCGCGAGCCAGATCTTCACCCGTCGCCCCGGTCCACCCCTGCGTACGGGCCCACTCGACGAGGTGCGGACCCGACGCCACCGACTCCAGCGTCGTACGGCGTCCCAGGCTGAGCTCGCCGGTGAACTCCGAGACCTCGATCTGACCGATGTGTCCGGCGTTGCCGCCGATGACCCGGCCGCCGAGGATCATCCCGCCACCGATGCCCGTGGAGATCACCATGCCCAGCATGTTCGCCACCCCACGGCCCGCGCCCACCCAGTGCTCGGCGAGCGCGATCGCCACGCCGTCCCGGGCGAACGCCACCGGAACATCCGGTGAACGTCGAGCAACGAAGTCCGACACCACATCTCGCAACGGGTGTCGGCGCCAGGCCGTCAGGTTGATCGGACTGACGGTGCCGTCACGTTCGTCGACCGGCCCGGCGCAGGAGACGCCGACGCCGATGAGGCGTTCGACACCCCGCTGATCGAGAACCCGATCGAGCACCTCGGTCACCGCTGCGTCGAGTTCGTCGGCGGTGCGGGTCGGGCCGGTCGGCGCGCGGAAGCGGGACCCGTCGATCACAGATCCGGTCGAGTCCACAAGCGCAGCCTCGGCTTTGGTTCCGCCGACATCGACGGCGAGGACAACGGGGCCGGTCACAGGGCCAGTCTAGGCGAGCGGCCGGCACCACCGACCGCGATCGAGGTGTCGGCGAAGGGCGGTAACGTGCGAACGATGACATCGGCAACGCACGACCCCGCACTCTGGACGCAGGAGCGGGCACAGACCGCGGCCACCGTCATCGCCGCCCTCGCCGGTCCCGACGCCGCACTCCGCGAGGACCAGCTCACAGCCGTGGCCGCGCTCACCGAACCCGGCGCCCGTGTCCTGGTCGTCCAGGCCACCGGGTGGGGCAAGTCCGCCGTGTACTGGGCGGCCACCGCGATCCTGCGGTCCGAGGGCGCGGGTCCGACGCTGATCGTGTCGCCGTTGCTGTCGCTGATGCGTGATCAGGTCGCCGCCGCGCAGCGCGCCGGACTGACGGCGGCTACGGTCAACTCGTCCAACGTCGGGGACTGGAACGCGATCGAGGAGGATCTGCGGTCGGGCAGCCTCGACGTCCTGCTCGTCTCCCCCGAACGGCTGGCCAACCCGGGCTTCGGCCGGCGGGTACTCGACGCGGTCTCGGACACGCTGGGCCTGCTGGTCATCGACGAGGCGCACGCCATCTCCGACTGGGGTCACGACTTCCGGCCCGACTACCGCCGCGTCGCCGACGTGCTCGCGAGCGTCAACACGACCATGCCGGTCCTGGCCACCACCGCCACCGCCAACGAGCGTGTGACCGCCGACGTCGCACGTCAGCTCGGCCCGGCGACCCTCGTTCTGCGGGGACCGCTCGCCCGGACATCGTTGCAACTCAACGTCATCGACTCGATGAGTCCCATCGAGCGCTACGGCTGGGTGGTCGACCACATCGCACGCCTGCCCGGCTCGGGAATCGTCTACGTCCTGACCGTCGCCGACGCCCAGCGGCTCGTGGACGCGGTACACGCCGTCCACGGCGACGAGATCCCGATCGCCGCCTACACCGGCCAGCTCGACGCCGACACCCGCCACCGCCTCGAGGACGGTCTGCGCGCCAACGAGCTGAAGGCGCTCGTCGCCACCTCCGCTCTCGGGATGGGCTACGACAAGCCCGATCTCGGGTTCGTCGTGCACGTCGGCTCGCCACCGTCGCCGGTGTCGTACTACCAGCAGGTCGGCCGTGCGGGACGCGCCATCGACCACGCCGTGGTCGCGCTGTTGCCGTCGCCATCGGACACCGGCATCTGGGACCACTTCGCCACCGCGACCATCCCCGACCCCGAACAGATGACGAAGGTGCTCGCAGAACTGGACGCGTCCGACGAGCCGCCGTCGGCGATCGCCATCGAGGCGTCCACCGGCATCCGACGCACCAAGGTCGAGCTCATGCTCAAACAACTCGCGGTCGACGGCGCGGTCGACCGCGTCGAGGGAGGGTGGCGGTCGACCGGCACACCCTGGACTTACGACGCCGAGCACTACGACGGCATCATCGCCACCCGACGCCGCGAGGCCGACATCATGCGCGCCTACACCCGCGGCGAACGGTGTCTGATGGCGTTGCTGGTGGAGTCACTCGACGACCCCGAGGTACAGGCGTGTGGCCGGTGCTCGGTCTGCCGGGGCGCGCTGTCGGAAGGGCTGCAGGGCCGCCCCGCCGACGAGACCGTCCGCGCCGTGTCGTCGACCCTGCGCACCGGCGCGCACGAGATGGAGCCCCGCAAGATGTGGCCCGGCGGCGCGTTCGGCGCCAAGGGCCGGATCCCGGCACAGTTGGGCGCCGAGACGGGCCGCGTCCTCGTCCACGCCGACGCCCCGGAGTGGACCGACACCCTCGAGGGTGCGCGCCGCGGGGACACCGCCGCCGTCGCCGACGTGGCCGCCGCGGCGGTGTCGGCCCTGTCGGCATGGCGATCGAGTTGGGTGTCGCGACCGGACACCGCGATCTCGCTGAGCCTGACCTCGTCGGCGCTGTGCGCGACGATCGCCGACCATCTGGCGCAGGTGGGAAAACTGGACCGTGACGTGTTGCCGATCGAGTCGTCGGACACCCCCGGCCGGGATGCGTCCGGCGCCGACGAGGCCGCGTTCTGGCGCACCGCGCTGGGATCACCGCCCGACGTCGTCGACAAATCGGTTCTGCTGGTGGTCGATTCGACACGGACCGGATGGCCGGTCACCGTCGCGGCCGCCAAGCTCCGCGAGGCCGGCGCCACCGCGGTGTTGCCCCTCGTCATCCACCGCCCGGCGTGACCACCGACTCCCCACACGGACCGACCCGACAGAGTAGGACCACACGATGACCGACGCACTGCTGACCGAACGCACCGATCAGGTGGTCACCTGGACGCTGAACCTGCCCGAGAGTCGTAACCCCATCTCCGACGACGAGATCATCGACGCGCTGGTCGACGCGGTCGAGGCCGCCAACGCCGACGACGACGTCCGCGTCGCCATCCTCACCGGCGCGGGCAGCGCCTTCTCCTCCGGCGGCAACGTCAAGCACATGCGTGACGGTGTCGGCATGTTCGGTGGTACCGCCGCCGAGCTCCGCCAAGGGTACCGGCGCGGGATCCAGCGCATCCCGAAGGCGCTGTACCACTGCGAGATCCCGACCATCGCCGCGGTGAACGGTCCCGCCATCGGCGCCGGCTGCGATCTGGCGCTGATGTGCGACATGCGGCTCGCGTCGACGACCGCGGTGTTCGCCGAGAGCTTCGCCAAGGTCGGCATCATCCCCGGGGACGGCGGGGCGTGGCTGCTGCCGCGCGCGATCGGACTCGCCCGGGCAAGCGAGATGGCGTTCACCGGGGACCCCATCGACGCGACCACCGCGCTCGACTGGGGCCTGGTGTCGCGGGTGTGTGAACCCGACGAGCTCCTCGCCCAGGCCCACGCCCTCGCGGCCCGGGTGGCGTCGAACCCGCCGCACGTCCTGCGGATGACGAAGCGACTCCTACGGGAGGGACAACAGCAGAGCCTGGAAAGTCTGTTGGAACTGTCGGCCGCCATGCAGGCGATCGCCCATCAGACCGACGACCACCACGAGGCGGTCGACGCGATGCTCGAACGTCGCCCGCCCCGCTTCACCGGCCGCTGACCGACTCCGGGCAGGCCCTCGTCAGTCCCGCCACGCCCCACGCGCGTACTGCGGGCGGTACGGCGCCTCGTGATGTGTGAGCCCCAGGTCGTGGGCAGCTCGCAGCGGCCACGCGGGATCGCGCAGCGCCGCACGGGCGAGGAA
This sequence comes from Williamsia maris, assembly GCF_024171815.1. Taxonomy (GTDB): domain Bacteria; phylum Actinomycetota; class Actinomycetes; order Mycobacteriales; family Mycobacteriaceae; genus Williamsia_A; species Williamsia_A maris. Next base: position 534,976 of record NZ_JAMTCJ010000003.1, read on the forward strand.
GACCGCATCCGCCTGCCCCGTGGCGACAATGGTCTCGGCCTGCTCTGGATCGGTGATCATGCCGACCGCGGCGGTGGCGATGCCGGCCTTGTCGCGGACCTGCGCGGCGAACTGCACCTGGTAGCCCGGACCCACCGGGATGTCGGCGAGCACGTTGCCGCCGGTGGATGCGTCGACGAGATCGACGCCTCGGTCACGCAGGATCTGCGCGAGCGCGACGGAGTCGTCGCCGGACCAGCCGCCCTCGGTCCAGTCGGTGGCCGAGATGCGGACGAACAGCGGCTTGCTCCAGACGGCGCGGACCGCGTCCACGACCTCGAGCAGTGCCTTGGTACGCCCCTCGAAGTCGCCACCGTAGGCGTCGTCGCGCGTGTTCGACAGCGGCGACAGGAACTCGTGCAGCAGGTATCCGTGCGCGGCGTGGATCTCGACGACGTCGAATCCGGCGTCGTCGGCGCGGCGTGCGGCATCGGTGAACGCCGTTGTGATGTCGCCGATCTCGTCGATGGTCAGTGCACGCGGGGTCGCGTAGCCCTCGAAGGCGACGGCCGACGGGGCGACCGTCGGCCAGCCACCGTCGGACTCGGGCACCGATCCCTCCGCCTCGGCGAAGGGCGAGTAGGTGGAGGCCTTGCGGCCGGCGTGGGCGAGCTGCGTGCCGATCAGCGAGCCCTGGCCGTGGACGAAGTCGACGACGCGCTTCCACGCGGCGCCTTGCTCGTCGTTCCAGATGCCCGCGTCCTCCGGGCTGATCCGACCGTCGGCGGTCACCGCGGCCGCCTCGGTCACGATCAGACCGAACCCGCCGATGGCGTGCGAGCCGAGATGCACGAGATGCCAGTCGGTGGGCACGCCGTCACGGTCGAAGCAGCTGTACTGGCACATCGGTGAGAGCCAGACGCGGTTGGAGATCGTGAGATCGCGGACTGTGATCGGGGTGAACAAGGTGGGTGAGGTCACGATCGAGTCCAACAGGATCTGACTGCCGCATCATTCCCGGCTGTGGCGTTGCTCACCCGGGGGACGGCGTCAGTCCCGCCGGAAGGGCACGTCGACGCCTTCGGCGAGGACGACGTAGACCCGTCGCCACGGCGCCGAGTCGTCCAGGGTCCAGGTGTGGCCCGATCCGGTGGTGTCCTCGGCGAGCAGTACGTCGCCGGGTGTCAAGGTGAAGTTCTCTCCGTCGCGGGTCGCGAAGTGCAGGACACCGCTCAGGGTGATGACGAACTGCCTCCTCGGTGCGGGATGCCAACTGAACTCATGACCGGCGGTGGTCTCCTGGAACTTCACCGACGTCGCCGGGATCGCTCCGGTCATCAGAGCGCCGGGGTCGTCCCCCAGGTCGATGACCCCGTGCTCGACGTGCGAGTCACCGTCGTCTCCGGTCCACAGTCTCCAGCACTCGATCACGGGTCGTCCTCTCGCGGGTGTCGTCACGGGCGAGGTCAACGGTAGGCGAGTTCGGAGATCTCCATCGCGATCCGGTGTCGGACCGGCGGCAGGCTCAGCCCGGCGCGGATGAGGGTGTTGCGGACGAACCGGGCGCCCCCGAGATCGACGGTGGCCGCACGGGTCATACGGTCGGTGAGCCGCAGCACCCGCCGGGCGACGGGGCGACGGAGGCGTTCGTAGGAGTCCGGGTCGCCGCCGTCGGCGAGGATACCGACGAGCGCGATCGCGTCCTGGATCCCGGTGTTCATGCCCTGACCGCCGGCCGGGGAGTGCACGTGCGCGGCGTCGCCGACGAGGAACACCGCACCGCGACGATAGGTCTCGGCGAGTCGGTGGTGGATCCGAAAGCGCCCGCTCCACGCGACATCGCTGACGTGGGCGCGGCCCGCGCGACGCCTCAGCAGTGACCCGATGTAGTCGGCATCGGGCTCGGTGGGCGGATCGTCGGCGGTGGCGACCACCCGGAACCGGTTGTCGGGCAACGGCGCGACCACCGCGAGTCCCTCGGGCGCGAAGGTCAACGAGACGGTGTCGCGGGGCACCGGCCACTCCATCGCGACGTCGGCGAGCACGAACGACTGCTCGTACCCGGTTCCGGGGAACCCGATCCCGACCGCATCGCGCACCGCGCTGTGCATGCCGTCGGCGCCGATGACGACGTCGGATCGGACCGTGCTGCGGCGCCCGGACGTGGTCACCACCTCCGCCCGACCGTCGGCGTCGAGACCCTCGAGTCGGGTCTTCCACTCGACGCCAACGCCCAGCTCGCCGAGACGCTCGCGCAGGATCGTCTCGGTGTCGGCCTGCGAGATCATGGCGGTGAACGGGTAGTCGGTCGTCAGGCTCGAGAAGTCTAACTGTGCAATGGATCTGGATCCGTCGCGGATGTCGAACCTGGGGACGCGTACGGCGCGATCGAGGATCCGAGACGTCACCTCGATGTCCTCGAGCACCTCCAGGGTGCGCGGGTGCACCACCGCCGCACGCGAGGTGTTGGCACCCTGCGCCGCCGCGTCGATCACCCGGACGTCGATGCCGCGCGAGGCGAGGGCCGCCGCGGCGGTCAGACCGGTCGGTCCCCCGCCGACCACCAGAACCGAGCTCGTCGAAGTCAACATGCGTTGACTTTAACCCCGCCCGGTCGAGAGGTCAACGCTTGTTGACATATGCTGACCGGCATGACCGATCCCCTGCCCGGCGCCGATCCCGCGCGCAACGCGCCCCGCACGCGCGCGGCACTCGTGTCCGCGGCGCGGAAGCGTTTCGCCGACGACGGTTTCGCGGCGACCACCGTGCGGGCCGTCGCCGCCGACGCGGGCGTGGACGCCGCCCTCGTGATGCGGTACTTCGGCAGCAAGCGCGGACTGTACGAGGCGGCGACCGAGGTCGACCTGCATCTGCCCGACTTCACCGCGGTCCCGCGGCGTCGGCTGGGTGCGGTGATCGTCGAGACCTTCCTGAACCGATGGGAGGGTCCGGAAGGGGAACCGCTGCGCGTCCTGCTCGCCTCCGCGGCCACCGAACCCACTGCGGCCGAGCAGATGCGGGCCATCTTCGCCGGGCAGGTACGCCCGGCGGTGACCGCCGCCGGCGCCGATCCGGACGTCCACATCGAGGTGATCGCTTCCACCCTCATCGGCATGGCGATGATGCGGTACGTCCTGCGCGTCCCCGATGTCGTCGCGCTCGGCCCGGCCGAGATCGTCGAGCGATTCGGCCCGGCCCTGCAGCGACAGCTGGTCCGGCGCTGACTACAGCTCGGGACCGTCGGCTCGCAGGGAGTCGACCTCGTTCATGGCCTCGCGCAGCTTGCCCAACCACTCGTCGGTGTGGGTTCCCACCAGCTTGACCGACCACACCAGCGCGTCGGCACGCGATCGGGCGACGCCGGCGTCGACGAGGGTGTCGAGGACCTGACGTTCAGGCTGGCGAAGACGCGTCATCACCGGGACGGCGATGTGCGTGAACAGGATTCGTTCGACACCCACCTGCACTCCCCACGACACCTTGCGGGCGTACCGGGTCTGCGCCTCGTCGGCGATGATCATGCGCTGATCGCGGGTGTCCTCCCGGAATCGTGAGGCACGCCCCTGCGCCGCCGCACTGCCACCGTCGCCGGACGGCTCGGCGAGCGTCCCGATCACGGTGATCTCGTCACGGTCGACGATCACCTCGGGCTTGCCGTCGAACCATCCGTCGGGTAGGCGACCGACGAACCACGCCGAGGCATCGCCCGCGTCGGGCAGCTCGGCCTGCTGCCAGCCGCCGCGGCGTCCTCCACCGCGATTGTTCTCCTTCATCATGCTCACTCCTTTGTCGGTGATTACATGATTACACGCTTACACAATGCAGCGGACGGACTTCGCTGACAGCAGACGCCAGTTGGGCACGTACTCGCATCGGTTGGGCACCGCTGACCGCTCGCTGCCCAACTGATGGTGTTAGGTGCCCAACTGGCGTGTTTACGTGCCCAATTGGCGGTGTCACGTGCCCAACTGGCGGGGTGGACGACACAGGATCGGCGAGTGGGCAGCAGCCGAATACAGTCGGGCGCATGCCCACACCTGACTTCATCCTGGAACTTCGCGAGCACATCGGGCACGCGCCGCTGTGGTTGTCCGGGGTCACCGCGGTGGTCATCCGGGACGACGAGGTCCTGCTGGTACGCCGTTCCGACAACGGCGCGTGGACGCCGGTGACCGGCATCATCGACCCCGGCGAGGAGCCCGCCGTGGCGGCGACGCGGGAGGTCGCCGAGGAGGCCGGGTGCGTGGTGACGCCGCAGCGCCTGGTGTCGGTGCACGTCACACCGCCGGTCACCTACCCGAACGGCGATGTGTCGCAGTACCTCGACCTGACGTTCCGGATGACCTGGGTGTCGGGCGAACCCACGGTCAGCGACGACGAGAACAGCGAGTGCGGATGGTTCCCGCTCGACGATCTACCCGCGATGTCCGACGAGATGACCTATCGGATCGGCACGGCCGTCGACAACGAGCCGGAGGCTCGCTTCCGGACCTGACCGATCAGGGAACCGGGACGCAGGTCGCGACCGCGGTCGGACCCGGCGCCGCGGCGGCCGTCGCGCACGGGACCGTCGAGCTTCCGGTGGCGGTGTCGGGCACCGCTGCCGCGCTCGGGGCCACCGACGCCGATGACGGCACCGACGGAGCGGTGGTCGATGCGGAGACGTCGGTGCTCGCGCCCGGTGTCGACGACGGCGTCGACTCGCTCGAACTCGACGGTGTCGAACTCGATGCGGCCGAACTCGACGCGGCTGAGCTCGAGGGTGCGCCGGATTCGGTCGACGAGGTCGGCGTGGGCGATGCGCTCGACGACGACTCGGTCGTACCGATCTTGTTCGCGGCGAGCACCACGGTCTTCGCGGTGACCGGCGGGGTCGCCTTCAGCGAGTCCAGCATGTTCTGTTTGCCCGCGGCGAGCGCGCGACCCCAGTTCTCCCAGGTGTGGCCGCCGTAGTTCGGGATGGTGACGACCGAGACGCCGGCCTGCGCGGCCTGCAGCTGAAGGAGCACCGTGGACACCGCGGACAGGGCCTCGAGCAGGATCGCGCTGATCTGGTCGGCCGGCTTGAGCTTGGCCATCTCCTGCGGGGAGAGGAACGCGTTGCCCGACGAGATGATCAGGACCTGACCGTTCTCCTTGAGCTTCGCGAGGTTCTGCGACGCATCGTTCTGCTGCCACTGCGCGCTGCCGGGAGCGCCCCACATGTTGATGATTCCGTTGGTGTAGTTCGAGACCATCGACTGCGTCGCGAAGACGCCGAGCGCGCCGAGCGGGTTGTTGGTCTGGTAGTACCCGGACATCGCCTGGACGACTTTGAACTGCTCGGGGTGCTTCTCGGCCAACGTCACCGCGGGTCCGGCGGACATCGACAGCCCCACGATCGCGTTGCCGGACTTGGCGACACCGAAGTTCTGCTGCAGGAAGTCGGGCAGCTCCGAGGTGAGGAAGGTTTCCTGCTTGAAGTTGGTGTTCGCGCCGGCCGGGCCGTTCCAGTCGGTGTAGAACGACGACGCGCCGCCCACGGGCATGACCAGGGTGGTGTCGGACTTGCCGTCGTAGACCTTCGCGGCCTGCACGTCGGTGGTCCAGGCGGAGCGGTCCTCGCGCGCACGCATGCCGTCGAGGAGGTAGACGCCCTGGGTGCTGCCGCTCGACGCACGGATCTGGACGATGATCGTCTTCCCCGAGGCCTTTGAGTAGACCTTGCAGTTCTGGACGTAGTTGCCCGACGAGTCCCAGGTGCAGCCCTTGCGGAGAACCTCGGGGTGCCCGGTCAGCGCCTGCGCCTTGTTGTCGGTGGTCAGCAGCGCGGTCAGCGCGAAGATGACGACGCTCACCGCGATGATGATCGCCGCGGGTCGCACCACCGCGGGACGGAGCACCGCGGCGCTCCATCCGGTCGCCGGTGATCGGTTCTCGTCAACAACGGTCCAGCCCATACAAAGTGCCCCTCGTGATCCCGACGTGCCTACACACCGGAGTCGTCACGAGATCGCAAAACGTTACCGACCCGATTGCGCGGCCCGGTCCGCTCCACTTTTGTCCAGACGCTCCGGTTGCAACCGGAGCGTTTCCACACAAGCGGAGCGGATCGAGCTGGTGCCCGGTTGAGGGCATCAGCCCGTCATCATCCGGATGGCCTCGTCGGTGTCGACGACGTCGGCGTACTTGGCGGCGAGGTCGGTCAGGTTCGCCGCCTGGATGGCCGGCGTCCGGTCGCCGCACGCGTCGGCGACGACGATCGGTCGGAACCCGAGTTGCAGCGCGTCGGTGGCGGTGGCCCGGACGCAGCCGCTGGTCGACAGCCCGCAGATGACCACGGTGTCGATCCCCCGCGCGGTCAGCGTCGCCGCGAGCGATGTCCCGCTGAACGCGCTCGCGTACTGCTTGGTGACCACCACCTCGGCGCCGCGAGGTCGCGGATCGTCGACGAAGTCCGCCAACGGCGACCCCTCGGCGAACACTCGCAACGACGGGATCTTCGCGACGAACAACCCGCCGTCGACGATCGCGCCGGTCTCCGGGTCGAGCCGGTAGCTCACCCGCGTGAAGATCACCGGCACCGACAACCCGCGCGCGGCGGCGACGAGCCGGGCCGAGGCCGCCACCGCCGACTCGACCGGCGCACGCAGCGGCGAGGAGTCGTCCACGTAGGCGCGGGCGAGGTCGATGGCCAACACCGCCGGCCGCTCCCCGAACCCCACCGATCCCGCGAAACCGGACCGGCGGTAGTCGTCGAGCGGGTCGGGCACCCCGTCGGTCATCGAGCCGCGGACCGGGCCACGCTGACCGGCGGCTTCGGGGCAGGCAATCCGGTCTCCTCCTCGCAGCGTTCGAGGATCTCGGCGATCGACGGTCCCATGTCGAAGGTCTGCAGTTCGCCTCGTCCGGACCGGATCTCCTGCCGACGGGTCTCCGTGGCCGCGGTGTCGACGACCCCCTGGTCGTCGCAGACCACGCCGTATCCGCCCGTCGCACCCTCGACGGTGACGAGCCCGCGCCGCACCTCGAGTGCGACCAGTTCGGGGTCGCGGGTCAGCGGATCGCCCCATCCCCCGCCACCCCAGGTGACGAAGTGCAGGACGTCACCCGGGTAGACCGGCGCGTCATGGATCTTGCTGGGCAGGATGTCGATCTCGCCGTTCTTCCGCACGATCCACTTGCGTCCGCGGGCGCCGGGCTTGCCGCCGTTGACACCCCAGGGATAGGTCAGCCAGCGGTCGTCATGGATCGCGATCGTGCCCGGCTGCTCGAAGTAGTAGGCGACGTCGACGCCGTTGCCACCACGGTGAACCCCCGCACCGCCGGTGTCGGGCAGGGTCTCCCACCGCTCGACCCGCAACGGGTAGTACGACTCGAGGTACTCGCACGGGATGTTGACGAACGACGGCCACAGCGAGTGCCCGTCCGGCCCGTCGCCGATCGGCCGCCCGGGGATGCCCCCGAATCCGATCGAGTACAGCTGGAACCACTCGCCGTCGCGCGGACCGCCGTCGTAGTGACCGGAGTACATGAAGTGCGGCGACGACGAGAACCCGGCGGCGTTGAGGATCTCCGGATTGTTCTGTCCCAGAAGCCCACCGAACAGGTCGAACACGCGACCGATGCCGTGGTTGCGACCGTTGAGCGCCGCCGGGTAGGCCGGTTTCCAGAACGAGTTGTCCGGGATGGTCACGTCGATGAGCGGATAGAAGCCGTCGTTCCACAGGATCTGCGGGTCGGCGATGGTGATCACGTAGATGCCGAAGAACATCCGGACGAGGTTCTCGTTGATGAAGTAGTTGATCGGCCCGACGGCCTGCGGTGCGTGTTCGGAGAAGTCGAGGTGGATCTTCTCGCCGTGGCGGGTCAGCTTGATGGTGAGTTCGTAGGGGCCGTAACCACACCCGTCATCGCAGATGTAGTCGCTGAACTCGATGGTCTCGCCGTCGACGAACAGCGTCGCCAGCAGCACCTTCATGGCCTGGTAGTTGCGGTCGAGCAGCGCGTCGAGCGCCGACAGGTACACCTCGACGCCGAACCGGTCGCACAGTTCGACGATCCGCCGCGACGCGGTGGTACACGCCGCGACCAGACCGTTGAGGTCGGCGCGGTTCCAGTCGGGCATGCGCACCTGGTTGAGGATGATGTCGAGGGCGGTCTCGTTGAGCGTGCCCTGGTCGTAGAGCTTGAACGGCGGGATGACCACGCCCTCTTCGAAGATGGTGCGCGCGTCGGCGGGCATCGACGACGGCGTCTTGCCGCCCACGTCGGACATGTGGCCGAACATCGACGACCACCCGACGACCCGCCCGCTGTGGAAGATCGGCAGCACGATGAGCCAGTCGTTGGCGTGGCTGATCGCTGCGCCGCACGCGTAGGGGTCGGAGGTCAGCAGGATGTCGCCGTCACCGACGGTGCCGTTGAAGTTGTCGAGGAAGTCGGGGACGGAGAGCCCGAACTGACCCACGACCATCTTGCCGCTCGGATCGGCGATCAGCGGGAACTCGTCGTGCTGTTCCCGGATGCCGGGCGACAACGCGGTGCGGAACAGCACCTCGTCCATCTCGTAGCGGGCGTTGCGCAGTGCGTTCTCGATGATGTCGAGGGTGACCGGGTCGACGGAGGTCTTCGCGACCGGGTCGGTGGCGGTTTCGATGATGGTGGCCATCGTGGTTCTCCTGTGCTGGGAGGGAGGGTGTGTCGGGGCTCGGTCTGCTCAGACCGGTCGGATGATGAGGCTGCCGCTGGGGTCGACGGTGGCGGCGTGGCCGGAGAGCACGAGCGTCGTGGAGTCCATCTCGGTGACGATGGCCGGTCCGGTGACGACGTTGCCCGCCAACAGCTTCTCGCGGTCGTAGATGCCTGCGGTCGTGTGGGCGCCGTCCATCCACACCTGAGATTCGTTGAGCAGCGCCGCCGACGGATCCTCCGAGCCCTGCGCCAGTTCGGTCCAGGCGACCTCGGGTCGCGGCCCGCTCACGGTGACGCGCAGGTTGATGACCTCACGCTCGTTCTTGAGCAGGAAGGAGAACAGTCGCTTGTGTTCGGTGTCGAAGGCGCTGCCCAACTCCGTCAACAGGTCTCCGGTGCCGGTGAGCACGTCGGGGTCGAGGTCGACGGGGATCTCGAATCCCTGGCCGTGATAGCGCAGGTCCACCTGGTAGGTCGCGGTCTGCTCGGCCCGCGGCACACCTTCGGTCTCGAGGCGTTCGGTGGCCACCTCGGCGAGATCGGCGATGACCGAACGCAACTCGTCGCTGGTGAGGTCGACGAAGGCACGGATGAGGGTGCGGGCGCTCTCCGCGCGCAGGCAGGTCGTGGCATCGCCGTACGCGCAGAGGACTCCGGGCGACGGCGGGATGATGACCGGCCAGGCACCGGTGAGCCGGCCGAGCGCGTTCGCGTGCAACGGCCCGGCGCCTCCGAACGACACCAGGGCGAAATCGCGGGGGTCGTAGCCCTGCTGGACGCTCACCAGGCGCAGTGCGCCGAACATGTTCTCGTTGACGATGTCGACCACCCCGGACGCCGCGGCCTCGGGGGACGCGAGTCCCATGGCGTCGGAGATCGTCGCGACCGCTGTGCGGGCGGCGTCGACGTCGAGCTTCACCTCACCACCGGCGAGGTCGCTGGGCAGGTAGCCCAGGACGACGTTGGCGTCGGTGACGGTCGGTTCGGTGCCGCCGTTGCCGTAGGCGGCCGGGCCGGGATCGGCGCCCGCCGACTGCGGTCCGACCCGCAGCGCCTTGGTCAGCTCGGGGACGTGCGCGATGGAACCGCCACCGGCGCCGACGGTTCGGACGTCGACACTGGTCGCGCGGACCGCGAGGTCACCGACCTTGGTCTCGCGGCCGATGCGCGGTTGACCGTCGAGGACGAGCGCGACGTCGGTGGACGTGCCGCCCATGTCGAAGGTGAGGAAGTCGGAATACCCGGCCTGCTGGGCGAACCACACCGCACCGGTCACACCGCCGGCCGGCCCCGACAGCAGCAGCGACACCGGGTCCTCGGCGGCCTTGCTCGCCTGGACCAGGCCGCCGTCACTGCGCAGGATCGACAGCGGCGCCGTGATCCCCTTCTCCTTGAGCGACGAGTCGAGGTTCTTGACGTATCGCGAGACCTCCGGCTGCACATAGCTGTTGGCGACCGTGGTCAGGGTGCGCTCGTATTCGCGCATCTCCGGCAGGACGTGCGACGACAGCGAGATCGGGATGTCGGGTAGCTCCTCGGCCACCCATCGTCCGACCTGTTCCTCGTGGTCGCTGTTCGCATAGGAGTTGATCAGCGACACCGTGATCGCCTCGACGTCCGCGCCGGCGAGCTTGCGCAGTTCGCCGCGGGTCTGCTCCTCGTCGAGCGGGGTGATCTCACCGCCGTCGGCGCCGATCCGGCCGATCACCTGCACAGTGTGCTCGAGCTTGGCCAGCGGTTCGGGTTTCGGCCAGATGATCCACCCGGCGAGTCCGCCGGGTACGAACGACCGCGCGATCTGCAGGACCTGACGGAACCCGTCGGTGGTCACCAGACCCACACGGGCACCGCGACCCTGGAGGATCGCGTTGGTCGCGACGGTGGTCCCGTGCAGTACCTGCTCGATCTGTTCGGGGTCGATGCCCGCGTCGGTGCACACCTTGGTCACGCCGTTGAGCACACCGATGGATTGATCCGCCGGGGTCGAGGGGGTCTTCGCGCGGTAGGTGCTGCCCGAGGTCTCCTCCAGCAGCAGCACATCGGTGAACGTCCCGCCGACGTCCACTCCGAGTCGGTATCGCATTGCAGATCTCCTAGTTGTTTCGACGCCGGTGGGCGGTGGGGGTCAGATGATGCTGCGGCGCGCGAGGTCAGCACGTCGGTCGTCGGACAGGTCGAGCAGGTGTCGGTAGATCTCGTCGTTGTGTTCGCCGAGTTCGGGACCGAGATGCCGGACGGCACCGGGGGTGTCCCCGAGCTTCGGGAAGACGTTGTGCGTGGGGAACTCGCCGAAGTCGCGGTGCGCCAGCCGCACGATCGCGTCGCGGGCGGCGAAGTGCGGGTCGTCGAACATGTCGCGCGCCGTGAAGATTCGACCGGCGGGCACACCACCGCCGTGCAGGGTCTGCAGCAGCTCCTCGGTGTCGAGGTCGGCCGTCCAGGCGGCGATGATGCCGTCGAGTTCCTCCATGTTCTCCCCGCGGGCCGCGTGGTCGGCGAACCGCGGTACCGACACCAGGTCCTCGCGCCCCATCACCGCGGCGAGACGCGCGAAGACGGTGTCCTGGTTCGCGGCGATGAGGATCATCTCGCCACCCCGGGTGGGATAGACGTTGCTGGGCGAGACGTTCGGCAGCACCGAGCCGGTGCGCTCCCGTTGGTATCCGGCCACCGCCCACTCCGGCAGCATCGACTCCATCATCGCCAGGACCGACTCGTAGATCGCCGCGTCGACGAGCTGCCCGCGGCCGGTGACCGATCGGCTGTGCAGGGCGGTGAGCACGCCGATGGTGGCGAACACCGCGGCCAGCGAGTCGCCGAGGGAGATCCCTGCACGCGACGGGGCGTTGTCGGGATCACCGGTGACGTAACGGATCCCGCCCATCGCCTCGCCGATCGATCCGTAGCCGGCACGCGAGGAGTACGGACCGGTCTGTCCGTAGCCGCTGACGCGCGCCATGATGAGCCCGGGGTTGTCGGCGCGGAGTTCGTCGAATCCCAGGTTCCAGCGTTCGAGGGTGCCGGGCCGAAAGTTCTCCACGACGATGTCCGAGCGGCCGATGATGTCGCGCGCGAGTTCCTGCCCCTCGGGCGTGCGCATGTTGCAGGTGACCGACTTCTTGTTGCGCGCCACCACCGGCCACCACAGCGATTTGCCGTACGGCTTCTCGCGACCCCACTGCCGCATCGGATCTCCGACACCCGGCGCCTCGAGCTTGATGACCTCGGCGCCGAAGTCGGCCAGGAGTTGTCCGCAGAACGGACCGGCGAGCAACTGGCCCATCTCGACCACCCGGAGGTCGGCCAGCGGGCCGGTCGCGGTGGGGGGTGGGGTGTCGTGTGCCGTGGTCATGAGAAGACTCCGCTCTGAGCCGGTTGGGCCGTCGTATGCCCGGGTTGGGCCGTTGTTTCCGTCGGTTGGGCCGTTGTCGTCTGCTCTTCGTCGGCCCGGACCGACGCGAGCAGTACTGCCTTGGCCGCACGGACGTGCGACCGCATCACCGCGTCGGCCCACACCTCGTCACGAGCGCGCAGGGCGGCGATGAGTTCACGATGGTGTCCGGCGCTGCGGTGCAGGTCCTCGGGTGCGTACCGATGGAAGGTCCGCATCATCAACGGCAGCTGGATCACGGCGCTGAGCATCGAGGTGAGACGGGTGCTCGCCGAGGCGGCGCGAACGATCGCGTGGAACTCCATGTTGGCCGTGGCCACGAGTTCGAGGTCGTCGTCGCGGGCGGCGGCTTCCATGTGGTCGCAGAGATCGGTCATCTGATCGAGCTGCTCGGTGGTGATCCGTGGGGCGGCGCGGCCGGCCGCCAGTGCCTCCAACGTCATGCGGAGGTCGTAGATCTCCTCGAGGTCGTCGGAGGTGAACTGGTAGACGCGGGCACCGCGATGCGGCAGCACCTCGACGAGGCCTTCGACCTCCAGTTGCCGCAACGCCTCTCGCACCGGGGTGCGGCTGGCCTGGGCGACCTCCGCGAGTTCCGACTCACCCAGCCGCGATCCCGGCGCATACCGACCGTCGAGAATGGCGGCTCGGATGTGGGAGTACACCCGGTCGACTGCACGTTCCACTACGACCCCGTTTCGCTGGTTTGTATGCAACGTAGGCGGCTGTAGGCGTCCTGTCTCGATAAACCGCAGATTTAACCGCGAATCAACACGTCCTTGTATGCAATACCTGGTGGGGTGACAATGGGCGCATGACGAACACGACCCATGCCGGAACCCATGTGGTGGAAGTCGGACCGCGCGACGGCCTGCAGAACGAACGAACCGCCCTGTCGGTGGACACCAAGGTCGACTTCATCACCCGCGCCGTCGACGCCGGGATGCGGCGGATCGAGGCCGTCAGCTTCGTCAATCCCAAGCGCGTGCCCCAGATGGCCGGTGCCGAAGAGGTGATGGCGGCACTCCCCCGTCGCGACGACGTCGACTACATCGGCCTGGTGCTCAACGAGCGCGGACTCGAACGCGCGCTCGCCGCGGACGTCGACGAGGTGAACGTCGTCGTCGTCTGTTCCGACGAGTTCAGTCAGCGCAACCAGGGCTGCGACGTCGAGGAAGGCCTGGCGCGCTGGAAGCGGATCGCCGCCGAGTCACGCGCCGCAGGCATGTTCACGACGGTCACTTTCGCGGTCTCGTTCGGATGCCCGTTCAGCGGCGAGATGCCCGCCGAGCGCGTCATCGACCTGATGGCCCGGGTCGCGGAATCGGGACCCGACGAGATCGCCATCGCCGACACCATCGGGGTCGGCGTGCCCGCCCAGGTTCGCGCCCTGCACGCGGGAGCGCGGCGGGTCGCACCCGACGTCGCGCTGCGGTGGCACTTCCACAACACCCGCAACACCGGTTATGCCAACGCGCTGACCGCATTCGATCTCGGCGACTGCGCGTTGGACGCCAGCATCGGCGGGTTCGGCGGATGTCCGTTCGCCCCCAACGCGACCGGCAACATCGCCACCGAAGACCTGAACTACGCGTTGCAGCGGTCGGGCGTCGACACCGGTATCGACGGTGCCGCCATCGCCGACGCGGCAACATGGATCGGTGCGCAGCTGGACTCACCCGTCCCCGCATTGTTCGGAAGAGCAGGTCCGTTCCCGAGCTGAGCGACACTGAGGTCTCCGCGTTTCGCGCTCCACTTCTGCTGAGACGCTCCACATGCAAGCGGATCGCGACTGGACAACCGGAGCGCGAACGTCAACGGCGGGTGAGTCGCCCGCGGTTCAGACTGCCGACACCGCACAATCATGGTCATGACGAGGACGAAGGTGTGGCTCATCAGCGGGGTCACTCAGCAGATCGCGTGGTGGACGTTCCTGGTGTCGTCCCTGTTCGCGGGCGGGGTGACCTGGCTGGGTGGACGGGCCGGTCAGCCACTCGTCCCCGAGGACGAGTTCACCGTCTACCACGGGTCGTATCAGCCGCTGAACGGCGCCACGGTGTCCAAGGCGTACGAGACGTCGCTCGAGATCAACACGGACATCGGTTCCCCGACAGCGGATGTGGTGCGCACGGTCTCATTGTCGAGCTTCGTGATCCTGCTCATCGCGTCGGTGGTCCTGGCCGCACTTCTCCGCCGTCCCGTGCCGTCAGCCGGAGCCGTCGTCGTACCGCTCGTCGCGGCCACGATCGTCGCCGTCGCCTTGCCGGGTGGCAGATGGGGTGCGGGCCTGGACAACACCTGGTCGATGGTCGTGGTGCTGGCAGCGGTCGCACTACATCTGCTGTGGACGCACATACTGCGCACCCGATTTCAGCAGGCGACCGCGACCGCGACCACGTGACGCCAACGGCGGGTGAGTCCAGGAGGACCCACCCGCCGTGTGCGGTGTTCTAGGAACTGCGCCTAGCGATCAGTTGACGAATTTCGCGCGGGCCGCCGCCTGGTCACCGATGACGAACTCGGGGTTGGTCACGTGCACATCGAGGGTGTTGTTCGGGCCCGCGATGATGGCGTTGAGCACGCCGGCGAACGGTCCGCAGTTCTGGAACGGCGGGATCGTGTAGGTGCCCTTGATGTGGGCGTCGGCCTGCGGCACGTCTCCGCCGAGAAGCTTGGTGGCGTCGAGCGATCCGGTCAGCTTGGCGGTGGTGGGTGCGGTGACACAGCTTCCGTTGGCCGGCACCAGGTTCAGGCTGGCCGAGCCGCTGTCGATGTTGAGCGGCTGCACCGAGTCGATCCGGATCTGGAAGGTCTGCGACACGTTCAGGTCCAGAGCAGGCGCGGTCTCCGTGCCACCCTGCGTGATGGTTCCGGTGACCTGCGACGGGTTGATGACCGAGATCTTGAAATTGGCCAGAGTGAACGGACCGAGCTTGAGCTTGGCGGCGGCCTGCGGGAGGTTGAGCGTTCCCTCCAGGTTGGTCAGGTCAGTACGCGTCACCAGCTTGGTCTTGGGGAACACGACGGGCTGCTGGGTCTTGGAGATGATGGTGGTTGTGTCCGCGTCGAAGTTGATGCCGAGGCTGTTGGACGGGTCCAGCGCGGCCTGCGCCTGGGTGGCCGACACCGTTCCCAGCGCCGCGGCGGCCATCACGGCCACGGACAGGGCGACCAGCCGATTACGAATCTTCATTCACTTGCTCCCGCTATTCCTGGGGCACCTCGTTAGTGCCGACGAAACGGACACTAGTGATCACAGTTAAGACACAGTTCAATATCAGAGAAGGTTGGTTTAACTCACTACTGAGCGGTCTCGCGGTCGTATGAATGTCCAGTCGGTGCGGACGCACACATCTCGAAGTGGTCGAGCACGGGTCAGACCCGTTCCTGCGTAGCCAGATTCACGAATCGAACCGAACGATCGATCGCTCCCGCCGCCAATCCGCACAACCTTGTCGGCCGCCTGTCATCGGCGCACGGAACGACGCGCCCACTTGTACTCTTCGTTCGTACGTACGGGGAGACGTGCGATCGATTGACGCTGCGGAACGAGGAACGACCGTGAACCCTGATCCGCCGCTGTTCGGTCAGACACCACCCCATCAGTGGGATCAGCCGGGCCAGTGGCCCGGACCGCCACCACCACCGCCACCCCGCCGCAGTGACCGCGCGAAGTTGCTCATCGCAGCAGCCGTTGTTGTGGTCATCGTGCTGATCGGGGCATTGGCGATGACCCTGTCGACCGGAGGCAGCAGACCGTCGACCACGGCGGAGTCGACATTCCAGAAGGCACCCGGCGTGGGCGACTGCGTCGAGTTCTCGACCTTGCCCTCGGGGACCGAGACGACCACCGTGCGGTCGTGCTCCGCGGTCGAGGCGACGCTGCAGGTGACCCAGACATTCCCGCCCGCCGACGGCGAGACAACCGGGACCTGCCCGAAATCCGAGTTCTCGATCACCAGCCCGACCTACACACGAGGGGCAGCAAGACGGAGCACCGGCGACTTCATCACCTGCTACCAGCCGAACTTTCGTGAGGGCCAGTGCTATTTGCTGGATGCAGGCCAGGAACAGGAGTCGTCGTTCGCAAATCTCCGCAGCGTCTCCTGCGCCACGGGGTCGCTCCGGGTCATCCGGCGAGTCGACGGCGACGCGACGGACGCCGCCTGTCGGGGACTGCAGGGGAAGTACACAATCCAGAACTTCACGCGTCCGGCGCGAACGTTTTGCTACGCCGAGAACAAGTGACCGACCTCCGCCACGCTGTCCCAGGCGGTTAGCGTGACGCCATGACCTCGTCCCGCGCTCTGCGCGTGGTGCTCACCTCCGACACCCATCTCCCCAAACGCGCGAAGGTACTTCCCGATGAGTTGCTCGTCGCGATCGACGACGCGGACGTGG
The DNA here is from genome assembly GCF_024171815.1 of Williamsia maris. Lineage (GTDB taxonomy): Bacteria > Actinomycetota > Actinomycetes > Mycobacteriales > Mycobacteriaceae > Williamsia_A > Williamsia_A maris. Next base: position 551,420 of record NZ_JAMTCJ010000003.1, read on the forward strand.
TGATCCACGCCGGCGACTGGGTGGACCTCGCGACGTTCGAGCTGCTCGACGCGCGGTCGGAACGGCTCATCGCCTGCTGGGGGAACAACGACGGACCGGAACTGCGGGCGCAGATGCCCGAGCGCGCCGATGTCACCATCGACGGTCTGCGAATCACGGTCACCCATGAGACCGGCGTCTCGACCGGCCGCGACCACCGGATGTCGCTGGCGTACCCCGACACCGACATCCTCGTGTTCGGCCACAGCCACATCCCATGGGACACCACCACCGACACCGGACTGCGTCTGCTGAACCCGGGCTCCCCCACCGATCGACGACGCCAACCACACTGCACCTACATGACGACCACCATCGCCGACGGCGTCCTCGGCGACGTGCGCCTCCACGAGCTGTAGCCGGACACGACGCGGTCGATACGCTGGGCCACGGAGGCCCACACATGAACCCGCTCACCACAGCCGTCGACGTCCTGCTCGATCGGACGGTCATCCCCGGTTACTCGCGCATCGGATCGTCGGTGCGCAGTCGTTTCTGGGCACCCGACCCGGAACCCTTCGACAGTCCCGTCGACATCGTCGTGACCGGCGGCAGTTCCGGCCTGGGGGCTGCGGCCGCCACCGAGCTTGCCCGACTCGGCGCGCGCGTGCACCTCGTCGGCCGCACCGCCGAGCGGCTCGGGTCGTCGGCGCAGAAAGTCCGGCGCCAGGTCCCCGACGCGGAGGTGACGATCCACGAGTACGACATCAGCGACCTCGACGCGGTGTCACGGCTGGTCGCGGCACTCACCACCGACCTCACGCGCGTCCACGCCGTGATCCACAGTGCCGGGGTGATGCCGCCCGAGCGGACGCTCTCGGCGCAGGGACACGAGTCGGCGTTCGCGACCCATGTGCTCGGCCCGGTCGCGCTGACCGTCGGTCTGCGTCCGTTGTTCGACGCGACGTCGCGGGCCGTGTTCGTCTCCAGCGGTGGGATGTATCCCGTGCCGCTGCAGACCACGGACTTCGAGTTCACCGAGGGCACCTACTCCGGACTCACCGCCTACGCGCGCACCAAACGCATGCAGGTGGTGGTCACCGAACAACTGGCGCAACGGTTCTCGGGGCCAGATGACGCCGTCGTGCACAGCATGCACCCCGGATGGGCGGCGACACCCGGTGTCACCGACTCGATCCCGGGATTCGGCAGCGTCATGAAGCCGATCCTGCGCACCGCGCAGGCCGGCGCCGACACCATCGTGTGGCTGGCGGCCTCCCCCGAGGCCGTACAGACCACCGGCAAGTTCTGGCACGACCGCGCCGTACGCCCCACGCACTACCCGTCCTGGCGCAAGGACTCGCCGAGCGCGCGAGAAGCGTTGTGGCAGGCGGTCGTGGACGCAACCGGCATCGAACAGGCGTAGCCACACGTCCCGGTGAGCGGCCCTTTCCGCTACCGATTCAACTGGCGCGCGTGGGTCAGATCGAGGACGAACAGCGCGGCACCCTGTACGACGACCGCTGCCCCGTGTCCGCGAGCCTGCTCGGCGGTGATGCGGCCGCGGAAGCTCGGTGTGTGTGCGATGAGATGGGCTCCGCCCGTGACGTACCCGACGTCGAGACCGGTGTTGATCAGCAGCAGTCGGCGCAGCTTAGGTGTGGTGGGCGGGGTCGACTGCAGGGTGGACACGGCTGCGATCGCGACATCGATCGCACCCCACATCGCGTTCTGGAGTCCGAATGCGCGGCTGCGCTCCGAGCCTCCCAGCAACGCCAACGCCCCGCCACCGACGACGGACGCACCGCCCCACAGCGTCAGGCGGCGGGTCAGGCGGCGTGAGACATCGGGCGCGAGATCGTCTGGAGTCGCGCCGTTGTCCGCCATGCCTCTGATCATGCCAAGTCTCACATGTCCGGTCAGCGGGGTCGGCGCCATCGCGCGACGGCGCCGACGACCACGACGGCAATCGAGATGGGCCAGACGACGGCTGCGAACAACGCCGCCAACGCCAACTGCACCGCGCGGGAGAATCCGTCCTCTCCCCGGGAGCGCGCGACAACAACGATCACGGCGACGAGGCCACAGATCGCACCGAGCGCGACTCCCTGGAGGTACCAGAGGGGTAGAGAAGGACCGACATCGCCGCCGCCTAACGACAGCTCGCACGTCGTGGTTGCCGGTCCGTTCACCGGGCCCATGATGCACCCGGACGACGTCATTCATGCGTCGACGGCGCGGTCACGCGGAGCCCCCGGCGGTCTCGTCGGGCCACCAGCGCGCGCGTCCGACGTCGACGATCCCGCGCCGCAGTGGCGTGCCCTCGCTGTGCCACTGCGTCTGCGCCTCGACCATCAGATGGGCGGGCAGGGTTCCGGTGGCGCGCACGACCCGCCACCACGTGACCGACGGTCCGTACCGCGCCATGACACCACCGACGCCGCGCGGTCCGCCGCGCTGCAGATGTTCGGCGATGTCGCCAAAGGTCATCACACGACCACTCGGAATGCGGTCGACGACATCGAGCACCTCGATGGCGAAGTCGTCCCGGGCATCGCTCATCGGACTCCCCTCCTCGCGTCGGTTGCAGGTTCGCCGGCGGCGTCGAACGCCCCGGCCATCACCGAGGAGTTCGGATCACCGTCACCTCGCCTTCGTCGGAGGTGGGGGCCTCGAAAGCCGAGCGATACGCCTCCATCGTGCCCTCGTCGACCACGACATCATCAGGGTGCGATCCCCGACGCCGGGTCAGCCGGTCGCGTACCAGTGACGCATCGGTGTCAAGAAAGACGACCTCGACCTCCGCCCGATGCGTTCGCCCCAGCTCCCGATACTCGTCGCGCATCGCGCGTGACGGGAACGCGTAGTCGACGACGACATCAGCACCTGCACCGAGGGCGTCCGAGATGGCCACACGCTGACCCGCGCGAATGTCGGCGGCGACCTCGGGCGGCACCGCCGAAGACCCCGTGAAACCCCTGCCCCACGCCTCGGCATCGATCGAGAAGCGGACCCAACCACGATCCTCCAGAGTTCGCGCATAGGTGGACTTGCCGGCGCCCGCCATTCCGCACATCAGGATCAGACGACTCATCCTCGGCTCTTCCTCAACTCCTGGACAAACATGACGATGATGCCCCATGCATCATCCGTAGCAGTTCGTGTCGCCCAGCGATACGAACTGCTACGGATTCGACCAGGACGGAGTCGTCAGACGTTGAAGCGGAACTCGACCACGTCGCCATCGGACATGACGTAGTCCTTGCCCTCCATGCGCACCTTGCCTGCGGCCTTGGCCGCGGCCATGGTCCCGTTGGCGTCGAGGTCGTCGAACGACACGATCTCGGCCTTGATGAAGCCCTTCTCGAAGTCGGTGTGGATCACGCCGGCCGCCTTGGGGGCGGTGTCGCCCTTGTGGATCGTCCACGCGCGCGACTCCTTCGGCCCCGCGGTGAGGTAGGTCTGCAGCCCGAGGGTGTGGAATCCGGCGCGGGCCAACGAGTGCAGGCCGGGCTCGGTCTGACCGATAGAGTCCAGCAACTCCTGTGCGTCCTCGGCGTCGAGTTCGAGCAGCTCGCTCTCGACCTTCGCGTCGAGGAACACCGCGTCGGCGGGGGCGACCGCGGCGCGCAGCTCGTCCTTGCGCGCGTCGTCGGTGAGCACCGACTCGTCGGCGTTGAAGACGTAGAGGAAAGGCTTGGTGGTCATCAGGTGCAGATCCCGCAGCGACGCGAGGTCGATCGAATCCTGCTGCGAGAACAGCGTCTTGCCGCTGTTGAGCAGCTCCTGCGCCTTCTGGGCCGCGGCCAGCGAATCGGCCAGGCTCTTGTCCTTGCGCGCGTCCTTCTCCAGACGCGGGATGGCCTTGTCCAGCGTCTGCATGTCGGCCAGGATCAGCTCGGTCTCGATGACCTCGATGTCGGCGAGCGGATCGACCCGGCCGTCGACGTGCACCACGTCGTCGTCGGCGAAGACCCGGACGACCTGACAGATGGCCTCGGCCTCGCGGATGTTGGCCAGGAACTGGTTGCCCATCCCCTCGCCCTCCGAGGCACCCTTCACGATCCCCGCGATGTCGACGAACGACACCGTCGCGGGCAGGATCTTCTCGCTGGAGTGGATCTCCGCGAGACGGGCCAGGCGGGAATCGGGCAGTTCCACCATTCCCACGTTCGGCTCGATGGTGGCGAACGGGTAGTTCGCAGCCAGCACATCGTTGCGGGTCAGGGCGTTGAACAGGGTTGACTTGCCGACGTTGGGCAGTCCGACGATTCCAAGGGTGAGGCTCACGAGGTACCAGTCTAGTTTTCGCGACCGGCCCAGCTCGCACCCGTGGCCTCAGGTGGCCGGTGCGGGGTCCCCGTCGGACGTGTCGGTGGTCGTTTCGGCACGTTCGACGGGTTGTTTCGGCCCGCTCGGCGGAGCGGCGCCCTTCTCCTCGGCGTCCTCTGCATCGGAGTCACCGTCACCGACCGCGACGTCCTCGCCCGTCCGCTTCGACACCTGCTCGCCGTAGTAGCGCAGGACGACGGCCAGCGACGCCGCGACCGGCACGGCGAGGAACGCACCGATGATGCCGAACGCGGTACCGCCCAACGTGACCGCCAGCAGGACGATGACCGCGTGCAAATTCATCGACTTCGACTGCAGCCAGGGCTGGAGGATGTTCCCCTCGAGCTGCTGCACCGCCAGGATGATGGCCAACACGATCAGCGCGGTGACCACGCCGTTCGACACGAGTGCGATCAGCACCGCCAGACCGCCGGCGACGAACGCACCGACGATCGGGATGAAGCCACCGATGAACGTGATGATCGCCAACGCATACGCCAGCGGCACACCGAGAATCACCAAACCGATACCGATCAACACCGCGTCAACGAGGCTGACCAGGGCCTGGGTCCGGATGAAACCGCCCAGCGTCGCCCACACCCGGCTGAGCACCTCGGCGAGATGCGGGGCGGCGGGCATGCCGACGGTACGACGCAGCCACGGGATGAACCGCGGCCCGTCCTTGAGGAAGAAGAACGTCGCGACGACCGCGCTGAACAAGGTCACGAGCGCCGACGTGGCCGCACTGACGCCGGTGAACAGACCGGACGCGATCTGCGAACTACTCGACTGCAGTCGGTCGGTGATGGCGGCGACCGCGGAGTCCAGCTGGTCGTCGCTGACGTTGAGGGGCGGTCCGTGCAGCCAGTCCTGCACCTGGACCACGCCCTGTGACGCGCGGTCGGCCAACTCGGTGGACTGGTCGACGATCCCCGGCGCGACCGCCGCGATCACGCCGGCCACGACGCCGACCGCGATGAGCAACACGATCAGGACCGCGAGAGCCGGCGGCAGTCCCTTGCGGCGCAACCATTTCACCGGCGGCCACAGGACCGTGCACACGATGATCGACAGCACGACCGGCAGGATGATCACCCATCCCTTGCCGATGAGCCATCCGACGATCCACAGTGCCGCCGCGACGGCGACGAACTGGACGGCGATCAACGAACTCGATCGGAGATGCGTCGCGAAGATCGATCCCCGAGTCGGAGGTGTCATGGACCAATCGTCACACATCGGTCAGTTCGCGAGCGACCGGACTTTCTCGATCAGATCGGACTCGCAGACGGCGAGGAACCCGTCGACGTCGGGGCCGGCGTTCAGCAGGGACAGGTGGTCGAAACCCGCGTCGACGAACTCCTTCGCGCCCTGCACGTGCGCGTCGAGGTCGGGACCGCAGGACATTCCGTCGGCGATGTCGGAGTGCCGCACCAGTGCGGTCGCGGCCTCGAAGTTGATCGGATTGGGCAGTTCCGCCTGCACCTTCCACCCGGTGAGTCCGAACCGGAACTTCTCGTGTGCCGACGCCACCGCGGTGTCGACGTCGGTGGCCCAGGCCATCGGCACCTCGGTGTAGCGCGGACCGGAGCCGCCGCCCTCGCCGTAGGCCGAGATCAGATCCGCCTTCGGCTCGGTGGTGAACAGCCCGTCGCCGATCTCCCCCGCGAGCGCCGCGGACTCCTTGCCGCCCGCCGCCACCACGATCGGCGGCAGCGTGTCCGGGATGTCGAAGACCCGGGCGTCGTCGAGGGTGATGTGCTGCCCGCGATACGAGTGGTAGCCGTCGGTCCACAGCAGGCGCATCACCTCGATCGACTCGCGCAGCATCTCCTGACGGATGTGCGCGCTCGGCCACGGGGCGCCGGTGATGTGCTCGTTGAGTCGTTCGCCCGTTCCGAGACCCAAGGTGAAGCGCCCGTCGGCCAGGATCTGCGTCGTCGCCGCGGCCTGCGCGATGATCGCCGGGTGATACCGGATGAACGGACAGGTGACGCCGGTCGCGAGCTCGAGTCGGTCGGTCTGCACCGCGATCGCGGCGAGCATCGACCAGGCGAACCCGGAGTGCTTGTGGCTGTAGAGCCACGGATGGAAGTGGTCACTGATCTCGACGAAGTCGAAACCCGCGCGTTCGGCCGCGACCGCCTGACGGACGATCTCCTTCGGGTCGAAGGTCTCGGCCATCAGCTTGAACCCGACTTTCAACGGCATGGGTCAGCTCGCCGCGAAAACCGAGGTCAGCTTCGCGCAGAACGCGGGCAGGTCATCCGGGTTCCGGCTGGAGACCAGCGTGTTCGGCCCTGCGGTGCACTCGACGACCTCCTCGTCGACCCAGGTGCCACCCGCGTTGCGGATGTCGGTCTGCAGGCTCGGCCACGAGGTGATGGTGCGGCCGGCGAGGACCCCGCCCTCGATCAGCGTCCAGGGTGCGTGGCAGATCGCCGCCACCGGCTTGCCCTCGTCGAAGAAGCTGCGGGCGAACGCGACCGCGGTGTCCTGGGTGCGTAGGTAGTCGGGGTTGGCGACGCCACCGGGCAACACGAGACCGTCGAAATCACCGACCGAGACCGACTCGACGGTGTCGTCCACCGGGAAGGTGTCGGCGGCGTCGAGATGGTTGAAGGCCTGCACGGTGCCCGAGACGGTGGACACCAGCCGAGGCGTCCCACCGGCCTGCTTCACGGCCTCCCAGGGCTCGGTGAGCTCCACCTGCTCGATTCCCTCGGGGGCAACGAGGAATGCAATGGTCTTGCCGTTCAGATCGTCGGTCATCGACTGTTCCTTACTTCTCGACCGCGTGGGCGTACGCCAGCGGTGGGTGTCAGTGGTCGCGGAGCAGATCGACGAGGTCGGACTTGTTCATGTCCGAGTACCCATGCAGATCAAGCTCTTTCGCGCGGGATTTGAGTTCGTCGACGGTCCATTCCTCGTACGACGGCGACGTCCCGCCGGAATGTCCGACGTCGGATCGCCCACGGTTCGCCGCGGCGTTGGAGATGCGGGCCGACTTCTCCTTGGAGTTGCCGTCGTCCCGCAACTTCTCGTACAGATCCGGGTCCTTCAGCTGAGGCTGAGACTCCGCCGATTCCTTCTCGGGCATCTGTTGTCCTCCTACGAGTCCGAACACCGACCGCGACGCCACCCGGCGCCGAATCGTGTGAGGTCTGGAGCGAGATCTCGTGCCGCCGCCGACGGCCATGCGCGACACGGGCTTACGCGAAACAGGTGTTCAGCAGCGTTCTCGGCTGACCTTTCGACGCTACACGACAAGGTCAGGAAAGGCAGCGGCCTCGAGTGCACGTGTACTTTCGAGGGGGTGATGCGATTCCCGACAATCCCGGCAGGCGGCGGCCGCGCGGCGGTCGCGACGGCCACCACCGCGGCGTTCCTCCTGGTCGCGGCCTGCGGCAACGGCTCGAGTGACACCTCCCCGACCTCGGCCTCCCCCGGGGCGTCCGGCTCAGCAGGCAGCGCGACCCCCACATCCGGCGAGGCCCGGGTCACCGATGTGATGACCGGCCTCGATCACCCGTGGGATGTCGCGATCGACGGTGACGGGAACATCGTGACCGGCGAACGATCCGGCCGGATCATGATGCGGCACAACGATGGCCGCGTCGCCCAGGTCCAGGCCGACACCTCCGGCGTCGACGCCAAGGGCGAAGCCGGGTTCATGGGTCTGGCGCTCGCCGACGACTTCGCGCAGAGCCGATCGGTCTACACGTGTTTCGCCAGCACCGCCGGTGACGTCCGCGTGGTCCGGTGGACGGCGGCAGCAGACTGGTCGTCGATGCGTCAGGTCGCCGACGTGGTCACCGGGATCCCGCTCGGGTCGTCCGGACGGCACAGCGGATGTCGGATCCTGCCGGCTGCCGACGGCACACTGTTCGTGTCCACCGGCGACACCGCGAACCCAACCGCGCCCCAGGATCTGAAGAACCTGGGCGGCAAGGTCCTTCACGTCAACGCCGACGGCACCCCGGCCGCGGGCACGTTCGAGGGCAGCATCGTCTACGACTACGGTCACCGCAATCCGCAGGGACTCGCCTTCGCCCCCGGAACCGATCGCCTGTACGTGACCGAACACGGGCCCGACATCGACGACGAACTCAACCAGGTTCTGCCGCAGGCGAACTACGGATGGGATCCGAACACCGGGTCCGGTTCCTACGACGAGTCGGTGCCGATGACCGACACCGACCGGCACCCCGGCTCGACACCGGCCATCTGGTCCTCGGGCGACCCGACGCTGGCGATCTCCGACGTGGACTTCCTCGGACCCGCGTGGGGTCGTTACAGCGGGATGGTCGTCATGGGCGCACTGAAGGCGAAGCGACTCGTCCTGCTGCGGCTCGGCGCCGACGGCACGACGACCACCGAGCGGGTGGATCTGCTCGACGACGCCGAGGGTCGATTGCGGTCGATCACCCCCATGCCCGACGGTTCGCTGTTGGTCACCACCGACAACGGCGGTGGACAGGACAAGGTCCTGAAGGTCAGCCCCGCCTGATCCTGGGGGTCAGCGACCGCGACGCATGCGGCGTACGCGGGCGAACACCGACGACACGGCGTCGAATTCCGCCGCCTCCGAACCGGTCGTCTGGGTCTCGGTGCTCGGCGCCTGCGACGACGGGCGATGTCGCTCCGGGGTCGCGGGTTCCGACGACAACGCGGTCTTGACCTGCTCCTCGCCGTAGAGGCCCATCATGATCTCGAGCCCCCAGCCGGGGAACTCGGCGAGCGGGCGATCCTGCTCCTTCTTCCGTGTTACGCGCATGTTACGAGAATGGCACGTCCACTCGGATCTGTCGCGTATTTCGCTGGTGACGATCAACAACGACGGCCCTCGAAGTCCCCGATAACGCACCGGTATAGTGACGCGCGCCACACAATGGCCGCCCACACCGCCGAGGGGATCCCGTGACACTCGCTCCAGAACGTCCGCACAACCCGGACATCGACCTCATCAAGAACGACCCGGACCGCCCGCCCGTGGCGATCGTCGACCGCTCTCCGATGACCGTCGGGAAACGCCTCCTCTTCGCCGTCATCGGTCTCGTCGGAGCGGTCTCGTGGGCCGTCATCGCCATCGTGCGGGGCGAGAACGTCAACGCCGTCTGGTTCGTGCTCGCCGCGCTGTGCACCTACGTCATCGCGTACCGGTTCTACGCGCGACTGATCGAGACCAAGGTCATCAAGCCTCGCGACGACCACGCGACACCGGCGGAGCTCCTGGACAACGCCAAGGACTACATGCCGACCGATCGGCGGGTGCTGTTCGGTCACCACTTCGCCGCGATCGCCGGCGCGGGACCGCTCGTCGGACCAGTCCTCGCGGCGCAGATGGGTTACCTGCCCGGGACCATCTGGATCATCGTGGGCGTCGTCTTCGCCGGTGCGGTCCAGGACTACCTGGTGCTGTCGATCTCCACCCGACGCCGTGGACGCAGTCTGGGTCAGATGGCCCGTGACGAACTCGGCAACGTCGGAGGGTTCGCCGCGATCATCGCGGTGTTCGTCATCATGATCATCCTGATCGCGGTGCTCGGACTCGTCGTCGTCAACGCGCTGGCGGAGAGCCCGTGGGGCGTCTTCTCGCTCGCGATGACGCTTCCCATCGCCGTGTTCATGGGTGTCTATCTGCGGTTCCTGCGCCCCGGCAAGATCTCCGAGGTGTCCGCCATCGGCTTCGTCCTGCTGATGCTGGCGATCATCTCCGGCGGCTGGGTCGCCGAGACCAGTTGGGGCGAGGACTGGTTCACGCTCTCGCCGGTCTTCCTCAGCTGGGCCATCATCATCTACGGTTTCGCCGCCGCCGTGCTGCCGGTGTGGCTCGTCCTCGCACCGCGCGACTACCTGTCGACGTTCATGAAGGTCGGCACCATCGCGCTGCTCGCGGTGGGCATCGTCATCGCGCAGCCGGTCATGAACGCTCCCGCGGTCAGCGAATTCGCCTCCAACGGCAAGGGTCCCGCCTTCGCCGGCTCCCTGTTCCCGTTCCTGTTCATCACCATCGCCTGCGGTGCACTGTCGGGATTCCACGCCCTGATCGCCTCGGGCACCACCCCGAAGCTGATGGAGAAGGAGAGTCAGGCCCGGGTCATCGGCTACGGCGGCATGCTCGTCGAGTCGTTCGTCGCGATCATGGCGCTGATCACCGCGTGCATCCTCGACCAGCACCTCTACTTCGCCATGAACGCGCCCAAGGGCGTCACCGGCGGAACCGCCGCGAGCGCGGCCGATTACACGAACAACACGCTCAACCTCTCGGGACCACCCACGTCGGGCGCAGAGCTGCAGGCCTTCGCCGACGGCGTCGATGAACCGTCACTCATCTCCCGCACCGGCGGTGCCCCCACCCTCGCCATGGGTATGTCCGAGACGCTGCAGAGCGCCTTCGGCGGGTCCTCGTTGAAAGCGTTCTGGTACCACTTCGCGATCATGTTCGAGGCCCTGTTCATCCTGACCACGGTCGACGCGGGTACCCGTGTGGCGCGGTTCATGCTCTCCGACGGCCTGTCGAACATCAAGGGCGGCAAGCGGTTCGCCGACCCGTCGTGGCGTGTCGGCGCGTGGGTGTGCACCTTCGTCGTCGTCGCCGGATGGGGCGCGATCCTGTTGATGGGCGTCACCGACCCGCTCGGTGGCATCAACACGCTCTTCCCGCTGTTCGGCATCGCGAACCAGTTGCTGGCCGCGGTCGCTCTGACCGTCGTGCTCGTCGTCGTGGTGAAGAAGGGGCTGTTCAAGTGGGCCTGGATCCCCGGGCTCCCATTGGTCTGGGATCTCGCGGTCACCATGACCGCGTCGTATCAGAAGATCTTCTCGTCCAACGAGGCGATCGGATACTGGGCCAACCACAGCGCCTTCCAGAACGCCAAGGACGCCGGCGAGACGATGTTCAAAACAGCGAAGACACCGGCCGAGATCGACGCCGTCATCCGCAACACCTTCATCCAGGGAACCCTGTCGATCGTGTTCGCGGTGTTGGTCATCATCGTCGCCCTCGCGGGCGCATGGGTGTGCGTCAAGGCGTTCCGCGCCGGCGGCCTCCCGACCACCGAGGACGAACCCGTGCCGTCGAAGCTCTTCGCGCCCAGCGGCATGATCGCGACCCCGACGGAGAAGGCGGTCGAGAAGGAATGGGTCGAGTTCCGCGCATCGTCGGCCGGGGCCGACCATCCCACGGAGTCGCTCAAATGACCGACCGCAGCACGACCGACCGCAGCACGACCGACCGCCGCGGAAACGGCCAGGCCACCCTGGCCCGGGTACTGGCGAGAGCCTGGTCGTATGTGGGGGCGGTGATGGGCGATCACGACTATGAGCGCTACGTCGCCCACCACGACGCCAGGCACCCTGGCGTTCCGACGCTGTCCGAACGCGACTACTGGCGGATGCGTCACGACGAGCAGGAGGCGAATCCCCAGGGTCGGTGCTGCTGAGGAGCACCGCGACCCCGGCGTCCGATTCCCGCTAGTACATCGGGGCGGCCACTGACACAGTGGAGTCATGACACCGTCCGTGGCCACGTCGGCCGACCTCGACTTCGAGCGGTGCTACCGCGCCCTCTCGTCACGGGACACCCGCTTCGACGGACAGTTCTTCGTCGCGGTCCGCACCACCGGGATCTACTGCCGCCCATCGTGTCCTGCGGTGACCCCGCACCCGGAGAACGTCGACTTCGTGATCACCGCGGCCGCCGCCCAGCAGGGCGGCTTCCGCGCGTGCCGTCGCTGTCTGCCCGACGCGGTCCCCGGTTCACCGCGCTGGAACCTCAATTCCGATCTCGCCTCGCGCGCGATGCGCCTGATCGGCGACGGTCTGGTGGATCGAGCCGGGGTGGACGGTCTGGCCACCGCATTGGGCTACTCGTCACGGCAACTCAACCGGGTGTTGACCGAGGAGCTCGGTGCGGGCCCACTCGCGTTGGCCAGGGCCAACCGCGCGACCAACGCCCGCATCCTCATCGAGTGCACCCCGATGTCGATGGCCGACATCGCCTTCGCCGCCGGCTTCGCCAGCGTGCGGCAGTTCAACGACACCATCCGCGAGGTCTTCGCGCTGAGCCCCACCGAGCTGCGGCGACGGCGTGGTCGACACCCCGTCCGCCGCGCATCCGACGATCACACACCGGTCCGCGTCAGCCTGAGACTGAGCGTGCGTCAACCCTTCTCGTCGGCCTGGCTCAGCTGGTTCCTCGCGGGACACGTGATCGACGGACTCGAGGACTTCCGGGACGGCACCTATCACCGGGCGATCGCCCTACCGAATGGGCCGGCCGCGGTGTCGGTCACGCTGCACGACGACCACGTCGTCGCCGACATCGCCCAGGTGGACATGCACGACCTGGGCACCGCGGTGCACCGGTTGCGCCGGATGCTCGATCTCGACGCCGACATCGCCGCGGTCGACGACGCGCTCGTCGGCGATCCGCAGCTGCGTCCGTTGGTCGCGAACTGTCCCGGGATCCGTGTACCGGGTGCCGTCGACCCGGTGGAGATGCTGATCCGCACGATGCTGGGCCAGCAGATCAGCCTGGCCGCCGCCCGCACCCATGGACGGCGGTTGGTCGCCGCTCTCGGCGAGCCCCTGACGACCCCGCACGGACAGGTGACCCACCTGTTCCCCACCGCCGCGGCGATCGCCGAGCGGGGGTCGGAGGTGCTGGCCGGACCCCGTCGCCGGGTCGCGGCGATCATCGACGTCGCCCGAGCCGTCGCCGACGGCGGCGTCGCCCTGCACTCGGCGATGCCCGCCGACGAACTGAGGACGTCACTGATGGCCCTGCCGGGTATCGGCCGGTGGACCGCCGACTACGTCGTCATGCGGGTACTCGGCGACCCCGACGTCCTGCTCGACACCGACCTCATCCTCAAACGCCGGGCCGATGCGATCGGGGTGGACCTGACCGACTCGCACCGATGGTCGCCGTGGCGGTCGTACGTGTCGATGCACCTCTGGCACGACGCCCTGCGCGAGACGGAACCACTTCTGCGTTCCGCGCGTCCATTCATGACGACACCGTCAGACCCCGAACCTTCACCCCCAGAGCCTTCACCCACCGAGGAGAACCCATGAGCACCGCACACTGGACGACCATCTCGCTGTCGACCGGACCGTTCACCGTCATCGCGGCCGACGGCACCGTCCTGGCCTCGGGGTGGACGGAGGACCCGGAGTACCTGACCGCGTTGATCCATCCGGCCCTGCGTCCCGGAACACTCACGCACATCGACGATCTCGGCTCGATCAGCACCGCCGCGGTCCGGTACGACGAGGGCGATGTCACCGCCATCGACGACGTCCCGGTCCGGCAGCTCTCGGGCGACTTCGTCACCCACGCCTGGGACGTGCTGCGCCGCGTCACGCCGGGCAAGCAGGTCACCTACAGCGAATTGGCCGAACGCGCAGGCAACGGTGCCGCACACCGCGCTGCGGCGACCACCTGCGCCCGCAACGCGGCGGCCCTGTTCGTGCCGTGCCACCGCGTGCAGCGCCGGGACGGGACGCTCGGCGGATTCCGCTACGGACTCGACATCAAACGGGCACTGATCGCCCACGAGGCCGAGCACACCGCGGAGGCGGCCGCCTGACCGCGCCCATCGACCGCCGCGCTCAGCCCACCTGCTCCTTGAGCACGCCGATGTGATGGACGTTCCCGGACAGACCGGGGACCTCCTTCGAGGGAGACCAGGTCTTCAGCCCGTCGGTGCTGTCGGAGTAGAAGTACTTGTTCTCGCGGTAGGCGTCGTAGTAGATCCGCCATGTGCCGTCGGGCAGCTGGGTCACCGCCGGTCCCTCACGGAGCGTGCCCCACTTCCCGGCCGGGATGTACCGGTAGGGACCCGTCAGCGACGGGGCGACCGCGTGATCGATGATCTTCTTCGTCTCGTTCTTGGTGAACGCGTGGTAGGTCGATCCGACCTTGACCACGGTGGTGTCGATGTGGTCGGCGTTGATGCCGGTCATCAGTCGGGGTAGTCCCCAGCGTCGCAACGACGAGTCCAACGCCGTCATCACGTACGGCACGAACCCGCCGCCGGTGGACAGCGACAGGATCACGCTGACCTGGCCGCCCTCGACGAACCAGTCCGGTGCCCACGCCTTGGTCACGAACGGCGACAGCGACGGCCCGCCCTTGAAACCGGCGGAGCCGGTGAACGGGAACGGCAGGCTCAGGCCCTTGCCGTCCCCGGTGCCGGGCAGGAAGGCACAGCAGAACGGGACGGGCAGGTCGCCGGTCGAGGTCCAGTTGAGGCGGTCGGTGCTCTCCGCGAAACCGATCTTCGCGCCGCCCGTGGTGTAGGTCAGGTGATAGACCCCGTCGGCGCTGCGGAAGATGCTCGGGTCGCGCACCGCTCCGGCTGCGGGCCGATACGCGCCCTTGCGGGCGAGGTCGAACTGCGTGCCGTCGCTCGACTCGTACACGTCCATGCTGCGGGCGTTGGCCGAGTCGAAGCCCACCACGGTGTACCGCAGACCGGTCGGCGCGGCGTTGCTGACGGCCGGTGTCGCGATCAGCAGACCGGCGATGACGAGCACCACCGCGGACACGGCGGTGGCACTGGCAGTTCTCAGTCGGATCACCGGTGAAGTATCACGCACGACCCGCCACTCTCGCCACATTCGTACAGAATTGCAACAAGAGTCATCGCCGGTGCTCCTGACGACTGTCACACCTCACGGGCACCATGTGCACCATGGATGTCTCCACCGTTGTCGCCCTGGCCATCGGACTGGCTCTCGGATTCGGGGCCGGATGGTGGGTCTACGCGATGCGCACCACCGCGATCCGGGAAAGTCACGCGTTGCTGTCCCAGGCGCTGGCCTCGGCGAGCGAGGACGCGGCCCGCCGACAGTCCGGTGCCATCGGCTCGCAGGTCGCGCACATCGTCGGCCCGCTGCACGAGACGCTCGACCGGCTCTCCGACGAACTGCGACGGGCCGAGCGCGGACGGATCAGCTCGTTCGCCGGGTTGAGCGAGCAGGTCACCGGGATGCGCGCCGCGTCGGCGCAACTCGGGGCGCACACACAGCGCCTCGCCAATGCCCTGCACACCCCGCAACTCCGGGGTCGGTGGGGCGAGATGCATCTGCGGAAGGTCGTCGAGGCGGCCGGTCTCAGCAAGTACTGCGATTTCACCGAACAACAGACCACCGCATCGGGCGCCCGACCCGATCTGGTGGTGCACCTCCCGGCCGAGCGGGACATCGTCATCGATGCGAAGGTGCCGCTGCAGGCCTACCTGGAGGCGGTCGCCACCGACGACACCGTCGCCGAGCGCCGTTTCCTGGCCGACCACGCACGCGCGATGCGCGCACACGTGACCGCACTCTCGGCAAAGGAGTACTGGCGGGAGATGGCCCGGTCGCCGGAGCTGGTGGTGCTGTTCATCCCCAGCGACCAGATGCTGGAGGCCGCCTGTCGCGTCGACCTCGACCTGGTCGAATACGCCTTCGGTCGCAACGTCGTACTGGCCACTCCGGGCAGTCTCGTGGCACTGCTGCGCACCGTGGCGCTGTCGTGGCGACAGGACGCGATGGCCCGCGACGCCGAACAGATCCATGCCCTCGGACGCGAGCTGTACCACCGGCTCGCCACGATGACATCGCACCTCGACCGTCTGGGCGGATCCATCGGCCGCGCGGTCGAGTCGTTCAACGCGACCGTGGGCGCCATGGAATCGCGGGTGATGGTCACCGCCCGCAAGCTCGGCGACCTCGACGCGTTCTATGGATCCGGCGACGACGCACCGTCCACCGTCGAGCCCATCGATTCCGACGTGCGCGCCGTTCGCGGGGCCGACATGCACTGACGTCGCCGATCGCGCGTGGTCATACGGGGATTCTCAGCGTCTACCGGTACCGTCTAGACGTGCTCTCTGCCCAAAAGACGCGTTCCGGGATCCCCACGGAACAGCAATCGGTACTCCCGACTGTGCGCGGTGTGCCCTGGTGGGGCGCCGTTCTCGTCGCTCTGGTGCCCACCGTGATCGGTGCGGTCATCGACGGGTCCGGACAGAGCGAACTCGCGACCACCTTCCGCGTCCTCTACTTCATCGGCTGTGTGGCAGCTGTGTTGCTCGTGCGCCGCCGGTCGTTGTTCACCGCCGTCACCCAGCCACCGCTGATCGCGTTCGGTGTCGCAGTGATCACGTTCTATCTGGTGAAGCCCGGAGCAGAAGGCGGACTCAAGGACCTCATCATCAACGTCCTGCTGCCGATCGCGAAGCTGTTCCCGCTGATGGCGTGGACGTTCGTCGTCGTTCTGCTGCTGGGGCTCGGTCGCTGGTTCCTCACCCGATCGCTCGCCGAGAAGGCGCCGAAGCGCGCTGCGAGTCGCCGCGCGGACCGGCCGACGGCGACGACCAGGGCCCGCTCCACACGCTCTGAGACCGCGAACACAGGCGCCCGGTCGGGCGCTCGCACCGCCGGCGCGCGTCGCGACGACGGCGCCGACGCCCCCAGCCGCTCCCGACGCCGCGAAGCCCCCACCGCGTACGCCGCCGACGGGGTCGGTCGCGCGTCGCGCCGGTCGGCCGACGAACCCACCCGCGTCCAGCCGCCGGCCCGACGTCGGGTCGACAGCCCGAGCGGATCCCGCGAGCCGCTGCGTTCGGCCGTGCCGCGCGACCGCGACGGAGCCAGGAACCGGGACAGGGACCGCGATGATCTGTCCCGCGAACCGCGCCCCCGTCCGAGCGGCCACCGGCGCTCCGCCGACAGTCCCCCTGCCGAACCCGTGCGTGATCAGCCGGGCGGGCGACTGCCGCCACGTCGGCCGCGTCCCGAACCCCTCGACGATCTTCGACCGCCGTCGGCGCCGCGTGCGCGATACCGCGGCGTCAATCCCTGAGGGAAGTCATCTCACGATCCCTGGGCGTCACAGCGCGAGGGTCGCCCGCGCCGCAGCACCCAACGAGGCGCCGTATACGGGCCCATGACCCGCGGCGTGGACGGCGAGCGGATGGAGTTGATGCAGCGGAACCCGCTGCTCCCACCCCGATTCCAGCGGTCGCCTGCTCTGATACCCCTCGATGATCTGCCCGAGCAACGGGCATCCGAACAGGGCCAGCATGGCCAGATCGGTCTCCCGGTGTCCGCCGTGTGCAGCCGGGTCGATCATGACCACCCCGTCGGGCGTCCACAGCACGTTGCCCGTCCACAGGTCGCCGTGGAGGCGAGCGGGTTTCTCGTCGGGCCCGCCGGGTGCGGGGTCGAGGTCGCCGGAGGCGATGCGGTCGCAGGCCTCGCGCACCGCGGCCTCGTCCGACCGGGTGAGATTGCCCGCGGCCACGGCCGGGTCGACGAAGGCCAGCACCCGCGTCCGCGCGTAGAACTCGCCCCAGGAGTCGGTGGGGACCGACTCCTGCTCCCGACTCCCGATGAAGGTCTGGCCGGTGAATCCCTCCGGTGGACTCCCGAAGTGGTCGGCGCCGGCGTCGTGCATCGCCGACAGGGCGACACCGAAACGCTCGGCCGCCGCACGCGTCGGGGCGACGTCGTGCAGTCGGCGTAGTTCGATCCGGTCGGCGGCCACACTCACCACCTCCACCACCGGCGCACCGGCGGCGGCGAGCCATCGCAGACCGGCGGCCTCGGCGGCGAAGAAGTCGGGGTGGACGTCGGATCGGCGTTTGGTGTGGACATCGCTGCTCATCGACTCCAGCGTGCCACGCCCACCGTGATTACCATGGGGAAGATGAGGCCTCTGCAGAAGTCCATCATCACCGAACTCGAGGTCACGGCCGAGATCGATCCGGCCGCGGAGATCCGGCGCCGGGTCGATTTTCTCAAGGCCTACCTCGTGGCCAGCGGCGCCAAAGGCTACGTCCTGGGCATCAGCGGCGGCCAGGACAGCACGCTGGCCGGCGCACTGTGCCAGAGCGCGGCGGCGGAATTACGTTCGGAGGGAACCGAAGCCACCTTCGTCGCGGTGCGCCTGCCCTACGGCACGCAGGCCGACGAGGACGACGCCCAGATCGCGCTCACCTTCATCGCGCCGGACCGATCGGTCGTGGCGAACGTGAAGCCCGGGGCCGACGCGACCGCCTCGGTCGCCGGTGACGCGGTGGGCGCACCCCTCCGGGACTTCGTGCGCGGCAACATCAAGGCCCGGCAGCGGATGATCCTGCAGTACGCGATCGCCGGCCAGGAATCCCTGTTGGTGGTCGGCACCGACCACGCCGCGGAGGCGGTCAGCGGGTTCTTCACCAAGTTCGGCGACGGCGGTGTCGACCTCACCCCACTGACCGGTCTGAGCAAACGACAGGGCGCACAGATCCTGCGGCATCTCGACGCCCCGGACTCGGTCACCTCCAAGGTGCCGACGGCCGACCTCGAGGACGACCGGCCTGCGCTACCGGACGAGGAGGCGCTGGGCGTGACCTACGCACAGATCGACGACTACCTCGAGGGCCACGACGTCGACGACCACGTCGCCGAGCGGATCGAGTCGCTGTTCACCGCCACCCGGCACAAGCGCACCGTCCCGGTCACCCCGTTCGACGACTGGTGGACGACTCCACCGCGCTGAGCCGCGCCAGGCGGTCGAACCGGTCGTTGGCGACCCGCATCGCGATCTCGTAGGGCAGCGCGAATTTTCGCGACATCCAGTATCCGAACCGGATGTCGGTGGAGGTGTAGACGAGGAACCGGTTCTTCGCGACGCCGGCCAGCAGCGCGTGCGCCGCCTTCTCCGGACTCACGGCGCGCTTCTCGAAGTGGTGGATGGCCGCCTTGATCCGCGGGTTCTCCTTGTCGACGCCGGCGATGTCGACCGTGCCGACCAGCGGCGTGGCGACCGCACCGGGACAGACCAGCGACACCCCGATGCGATGTCGGCGCAGATCGAAACGCAGCACCTCCGAGACGCCGCGGATGCCGAACTTGCTGGCGCTGTAGGCAGAGTGCCACGGCAACGCCAGCAGCCCGGCGGCCGAGGAGACGTTCACCAGGTGTCCGCCCTGCCCGCGACGGACCATCCCCGGGACGAAGCACTCGATGAAGTGGATAGGTCCCATCAGGTTGATGTCGACCATCTTCTTCCACGTCTCGTGCGTGAGGTTCTCGACGGTCCCCCAGGCCGAGACGCCGGCGACGTTGCACAACACGTCGACGACCCCGTGCTCGGACTCGACGCGTTCGGCGAAGCCGCGGACCCAGTCGATGTCGGTGACGTCACCGGCCTCGGAGTGGGCGACCGTGCCGCCTGCGGAACGGATCTCGTCGACCGTGGACGCGAGTTGTCCGGCGTTGATGTCGGTGACGACCACCCGCGCACCACGTCGCGCCGCCTCGAGGGCGGTCGCGCGGCCGATCCCCCCTGCGGCTCCGGTCACCACGACGTACTTGTCGTTCAGTGACGGCACCGGGGGGGCCATGACGAGGAGATCACGCACGCTCATGCCTGCAGCGTAGATGCTCGTGTGGGGCGAGCACGTGACCCTGATCGGCCGACGGCGTGGACCGCGCTCAGATCGGGAGCTTGCCGCCGAAGGCCGAGTAGACCACCGACAGCAGCGACTTGAGCACCTGTGACGACGCGTCCTGGCCCTGGGTCTGCAGCAGGCTCAGGATCGCCGACGGGTCCTTGGTCGAGACGAGCTGGCCGATCAGGGGGATCAGCGCCTGCAGTCCACTGAGGTCGAGACCGTTGGACGGCGACGTCGTCGTCGGCGGGGTCTCACCGGTGGACGGCGTGTTCTCGCTCCCCTGCGGGAGGCTCGGGCTCAGCAGCGAACTCTTCGGCGCGGCCAGCAGCGTCTTGGCGATGCCGTCGATGATCGCGACGGCGTACTTGACCTGTCCGGTCTTGCCCGCCAGCGCGTCGGCCTCGGCGGGGTTGGCCAGGTTGCCCATCTCGATGAAGACGTCGGGGACCTTGGTGAGGTTCACCGCGGCAATGTCGGAACGCGCCTGCAGGCCGTCGTTCACGCCCGCGTAGTTGGCGGGCGGGAAGCCGGCCGCCTTGAACGAGTCGCGCATGGTCTCGGCGGCCTTGCGGCCGGTGGTCGACTGGACCAGGCTCACCGTCGGGTCCGGCACCGGCAGCTTCGGCACGATGATGTGGAAGCCCTTCTTGGCGGGGTCGGCTCCGGTCGAGGTCGAGTCGGCGTGGACGTTCACGGCGAGGTCGGCCTTGGACGCGTTGGCGGCGTTGGCGCGGTCGTCGACACAACCGCCCCACCCCTTGTCGTCGGCGCGCGAGAGCACGATCTTGGCGCCCTGGCTCTCGAGCCCGGCCTTGACCAGCTGGACCACGTCCCAGTTCACGGTGTGTTCGGCGGCCTTGTTGACGCCGACGGCGCCGGTGGTCTGGCAGTCCTTCTTACCGCCGCGACCGTCGGAGACCTGCTTGCGCAGATCGTTGCCCGCGGCCGACCCCTGATGTCCGGGATCGAGGAAGACGGTCTTGCCCGCCAACGCGTTCTTCTGTTCGGGCGCGGCCGGCGCCGGGGCGGTGGTGGAGGGCGCTGCCGGCGCCGAGGACGACGGGGCGGCCGGGGCGGGTGCGGGAGCAGGGGCGGCGGAGGCGATCGACGGCATCGACACCACACCGGCGGCGAGCACGACCGCGGCGGTACCGGCGATGATCGCCGTTCCCGCGGCACGGACTCGGTGGGGACCAAACGGTGTACGGGTCATGGCAGATGCGCACCGACCACGGGCCGGCGCGACGCTCCTCTCGTTGTCGATCACACGGACCCCCAAACACCAGGAGCCACATAGGTCACTGGTGTAACAGTGAACCAGTACTTGAGAGTCAGGTGCCAACGCGATCCGGAGAGATCGACCATTCGTTGTCTGGCCGTGACCGAGCCGATGCTCAATCGTTGGTTCGGCCGACCGATCGGCAGATCTACCCGTCCGAGCGGGGGCGACGGATCCGGATGGGTCCCTTCACGGTCGCCGGGTCCACCACCGCTCCCCGCTGGGTGATCTCGACCTCGCCGGCCGCCATCAGCCGGTTCGCCGCCTGGCGGACCGGCTCCATGAGCGGTCGCCAGTTCGTCGGCGCGACCGCTCGCGCGGCGTCCGACGGGCAGATCGAGGAGGTCGGGGCGCGGGCGTCGAGGAGGTCGGAGATGGCGTGTTCGAGGTCGGCCTCGGTCACCGATGTCGGATCGTCGGTCATGATGCCCGCCTCCCCTGCTGCTGATACCGCGTGATGGCGAGCATGGACTGGCGGTCGGTCGACCGGTCGCCGGCCACGGTGGCCTCCAGGGCCGCCCGGACCTCGTCGACGTCGACGCCCGCGCCGATCACCGTCAGCTGCGTGGTCGGCTGCTCGTCGGCGGCCCAGCGTGACACGGTGACGTTGATGTGCCCGCCGACCCCGTGGACGACGTAGCGGCCGCGATGACCCGGCGCGTCGAAGAAGACCACCCCTTTGACCCGGTAGACGCCGACCGGCGGTCGCTCCAGCAGCGCGGCGAGGGCGCGCGGGTGCAGCGGGGCCGCGGTGGCGAAGTCGACGGACTGATACCCGTCGTGCAGATGCGCGTGGTCGGCGTCGGCGTGATCGTGCTCGGCGTGTTCCTCGGCGAGCAGGTCGGACAGTTCGAGCTGACGGGGTCCGTCGTCGGCGACGGTGTCGGGGAGGTCGATGAGCATCGCCGGGTCCAGCACGCCGTGCGTGGTCGAGAGCACCGCGGCCGACGCGTTGCACCCTCGGATGGTCTCGTGCACCGATGCCGCCCGGTCGGCCGACACCCGATCGGTCTTGTTGACCAGCACCAGATCGGCCAGCGCGATGTGGTGTCCGATCTGGGGATGACGCGCGCGCGTGTCGTCGAACTGCTCGGCGTCGACCAAATAGATCAACCCGCCGTAGAGGATCCGGTCGGTGTGGGCGGCGGTGACCATCCGGACCAGTGCCGCCGGCTCGGCGAGTCCACTGGCCTCGATGACGACCACGTCGAGACCGGCCGCCGGCTTCACCAGCTCACCCATCACCGTCTCCAGCGAGTCCGCATCGGTGGTGCAGCAGATACATCCGTTGCCGAGGGTGACGGCACCGTCGACCGCCCCCGAGACCAACAGCGCGTCGATGGAGACCGCCCCGAAGTCGTTGACCACGACCCCGATTCGCAGGCCCGACCCGCTACGCAGCAGATGGTTCAACACCGTCGTCTTGCCTGCCCCGAGGAAACCGGCGAGCAGGACCACCGGAACGGGTCCACGCGTTCGGACGACGCTCATCCGACCGACACCTCGGCCGCGCACGACGCGCAGACCACGGCGAGGTCGCGACCGTTGACGTCCGGGTGGTTGCGGACCGCGTCGGTGGGCGCACCGCAGGTGTCGCATCGTCCGACGACCTCGGCGTGGTCGGAGAACTGCACCGACATCCGCTTGTCGAACACGTAGAGCGATCCGCGCCACAGCCCGTCGTCACCGAATCGCTTGCCGTAGTTCACGATCCCGCCCTCGAGTTGGTAGACATCGGCGAAACCGCGAGCGTGCATGAGGCTGCTGAGGACCTCACACCGCACGCCGCCGGTGCAGTAGGTGACCACCGGTCGGTCCTTGAGATGGTCGTAGCGGCCGCTGTCGAGGAGGTCGACGAATTCGCGGGTGGTCTCGACCTCCGGGCGCACCGCGCCGCGGAGGTGGCCGATGCGGGACTCGATGCTGTTGCGGCCGTCGAACAGGACGACCTCGTCGCCACGCTCGGCGATCAGCTCGTGGAGTTGGTCGGGGTCGAGTCGGCGTCCGCCGCCGATCACACCGCCGTCGTCGACGCGCACCTCGTCGGGGCGGCCGAAGGTCACGATCTCCGGCCGGACGCGCACCTGCAGACGGGGGAAATCGTCGACTCCGCCGTCGGACCACTTGATGTCGGCCTCGGCGAACGCGGCGTACCGCTTCGTGGCGGCGACGTACTTCTTCACCGCGCCGATCTCGCCGCCCACGGTCGCGTTGATGCCGTGGGTGGAGATGACGATCCGACCGCGCACACCGACCGCCTCACACAGCGTCTGTTGCCACAGACGGATCGCGTCGGGATCGGTCAGCGGTGTGAAGACGTAGAAGAGAACGATCTTCGAGAGCGACACCCGACAAGAATACGGAGCGGGTCGAACGGACACGTGACAGCTAGACTCTGCGGACGCAATCGACCCCTCGACGCCCCCGCACGAAGGACGACGACATGACCTATCCGCCTCCCCCGGGCGCCCCCGACGACGACCGACCGTCCCTGCGCAAGGACGATCAGCCGACACCGGAACCGGCGCCGGGCAGCGACCAGTACCCACCGCCCTACCCGGGCGGCGCCTATTCCGGTGAGCAGAACCCGTACCCCGGCCCGCAGTACGGCGACCAGCAGTACGGATCGTTCCCGCCCGGACAACCGCAGTACGGAAACCAGCCCTACGGACAGGGCCAGTACGGCACCCCGTCCTACGGCGGATACGGGCAGCAGCCCTACGGGATGCCGGTCGTCGCACAGACCAACGGCAAGGCGATCGGCGCGTTGGTCTGCGGTATCGCCGGTCTGATCCTGTGCGTGATCGCCGGGATCCCGGCCATCATCCTGGGCAACATGGCGGTCGCCGAGATCGACGCCTCCGGCGGACACCAGGACGGTCGCGGCATGGCCGTGGCCGGTCGGGTACTCGGTTGGGTCGGTGTCGGCCTGATGATCATCGCGCTGTTGGTCATCCTGATCGTGGTCATCGCCGGGGCCGCCAGCACCTGAAGTTCTTCCCCCTCGAACGCCGATCGGCGGCCCGCGATGCGGGCCGCCGATCAGTGTCTGTGGGGTCGGTCGACTAGCGAGTCGCCCGACTACGGCCTGCGCCGGTGCCGGTGCCGCGGCGACCGCTGGCACCGTGGCTCGAGTCGGGACGCGCACCGCCGCCGCCGGTACGACGGGCAGGCGCGGACGAATCACCGGAGCTGGTGCTGTACGAGCGACCGGCCGAACCGGCGCTCGACGCACCGGAACGCTCACCGCGACCCGACGCCCCGCCACGACCGGCACCGGTACGGGGTGCACGGGCGCGCCCGTTCTGCGCTCCCCCGCCCTGGCCGCCACGACGACGTCCGCCGCCGGGCTGCTGCTGGGTTGCCGGCGGCGCCGCGCTCGGCGTCACGTGCGGTGCGATCTCGCCGACCAGGTCGGTGACATCGGGCGACTGCGCGGTGACCCGGCTCGGGGCCACGTCGATGGCAGCCTTCTTCAGCAGGCGACGCAGGTCGGCGCGCTGCTCGGGAAGGGCGATGGTGACGACGTCGCCTGCGTTGCCCGCGCGGGCGGTACGGCCCGAACGGTGCAGGTAGGCCTTGTGCTCGGCCGGCGGGTCGACGTGGATGACGAGCTCGACGTCGTCGACGTGCACGCCTCTGGCGGCGACGTCGGTGGCGACGAGAACGCGGACCGACCCCTCACCGAACGCGGCGAGGTTGCGATCACGCTGCGGCTGCGACAGGTTGCCGTGCAGATCGACCGCGGGGATACCCGACGCGGTCAGCTTCTTCGCGAGCTTCTTGGCCTGGTGCTTGGTCCGCATGAACAGGATGCGACGGCCGGTACCCGAGGCGAGGACGTCGATGAGGTCGTTCTTCGACGAGGTGTCGGACACCTCGAACACGTGGTGGGTCATCGCGGCGACAGGCGAGTTGGCCTCGTCGACCGAGTGCATGACCGGGTTGTGCATGAAGCGGCGGACCAGCTTGTCCACCCCGTTGTCCAGGGTCGCCGAGAACAGCAGACGCTGTCCGTTCTCCGGGGTCTTGGTCAGGATGCGGGTCACCGCGGGAAGGAACCCGAGGTCGGCCATGTGGTCGGCCTCGTCGATGACGGTCACCTCGATCTCGTCGAGGGTCAGGTGGCGCTGGTCGAGCAGGTCCTCGAGACGGCCCGGGCAGGCGACGACGATGTCGACGCCACCCTGCAGCGCGTCGACCTGGCGACGCTGGTTCACGCCGCCGAAGATCGTCGTGGTGCGCATGCCGTAGACCGCGGCGAGCGGCGCGAGGACCGCGTCGATCTGGGTGGCCAGCTCACGGGTGGGGGCCAGGACCAGCGCGCGGGGCTTACCGCGGCGACGGGTCCCGCCGGAGCCGTCGGCACCGATGCGCGCGACGAGCGGGATGGAGAAGGCGAGGGTCTTGCCGGAACCGGTCTTTCCACGACCCAGGACGTCACGGCCCGCGAGGGTGTCGGGGAGGGTGTCGATCTGGATGGGGAAGGCTTCGGTCTTTCCCTCGGCCGCAAGTGAGGCGACGAGGGGTGCGGGCACGCCGAGCGCGCCGAATTCAGTGTGGGTCACAAAATGCCTTTCGGGCATCGGACTCCGCGGAACATCCCGGGATCACCGGGTGACGTGAAGTCGTGGCGAACACGCAGGCGTGCGCGTTCGTTCGCCGTACGAAGGAATCGACTCACCGAGACATCGGCGGTGAAGAAGCGTTCTACGACGCGAGCGGCTCAGGGAATCCCAACGAGCCTTTCGGTGACCAGAGTAGCCGACGAAACCGGCGGACGACCGACCGCGAGGAGTCGCGTACGACACATTCCGTCCCCGCGGCTCTGATCGGACGTAATCCGGGCATTAGTCCAGTTTGTTTATCGGCGTCGCTCGCAGAAGGCGATAAAAAACCCATTCTCGGAACGCAACGAGGGAAGGGAATAGCAGTTGTTTGCCCAATTAGTACATGTCGCCTAATGTTTCCATCGTCAGACGGCAGTGATTGGAAGGACCCCGGAGAATATGGCCAAAAAGCAGATAGTTCAGTTCATCGACGACATCGACGGCAAGGTGCTGGAGGAATTCGAAACTGTCCGCTGGTCGCTCGACGGGCGTCAGTACGAGTTCGACACCTCGCCCAAGCACGCACAGCAGTTCCGCGATTCCCTCGTGAAGTACGTCGAGGCATCGCGGTCGGTCGCAGGACGCCGCGGGAAGCGCGCCCTGGTGCCCGCCGGCGCGACTCGCTCCAAGGAGCAGACGCAGGCGATTCGGGACTGGGCCAACAGCAACGGCTATGAGGTCAGCAACCGCGGTCGGATCCCCATCGAGGTCGTCGACGCGTTCGAGGCCTCGCACTGACCTGCCATCGGCGCTGATCACGGGGGCGGCGCCGCTGCACCGAAACAAATCGGTCACCCACTTCGCGGATTGCGGAGTGAGTGACCGATTCGCTTGTCTGCTTCGACCGCCCCGTGAACAATTCCGTACTGAACGGTATTGAAATCCACTCGCGATCACTGCTGTACGCGATTCCGCGACTTTCTTTCGCGGCCCCGCTTCGCCTCAGTTGTTGACGAGATCCTTCACCGAGTCGGGAACCGTGGTCCCGAGCATCGGCGTGGGGACGTCCTTGGTTTCTTTCGCAGTCGATGCGGCGACGGCGGCGATGATCGCGATCACCGCGGTGAAGACACTGATCACCACCCAGCCCCCCTCGGCGACCCCGCCCAGGGCGGTCACGATGGTCGGCGCGAAGCCGGCGACCAGGAACCCCAACTGTGTACCGATGGCCACGCCGGAGAAACGCACCTGCGTGCTGAACATCTCGCCGTAGAACGAGGGCCAGACCGCGTTGGCCGCGGCGTAGCCGAAGGCGAAGGTGGCCACCGCCAGGGCGAACGTCAGCGGTTGATTGCCGCCGCTCATCGAGAGCATGTAGAACGGCATCAGCGCCGCCGACGACAGCGCGCCGTAGATGAAGACGGGCTTGCGTCCGATGCGATCGGCCAGCTTGCCGAACAGCGGTTGGGTGACCAGGGCGACGACATTGGCCACCACGACCAACCACAGCGTGATGTCGGCGGGCAACCCGACCTCTTTGCCGTACGCGATCGCCAGGTTGGCGAACACCGTCGACACCGCGGCGATGAAGGCGCAGAACACCACTCGCAGGACATCGGCCCAGTGATTGCGCATCAGGTCGACCACCGGCAGCTTCGCGATGGCGCCGTTCGCCTTGGCGTCGGCGAACTCCGGGGGCTCGGCCAGGCTGCGCCGGATGAGGTAGGCGACGACGACGACGACCGCGCTGAACCAGAACGGCACCCGCCAGCCCCAGCTGAACTTCGCCTCGTCGGGCAGGGCCATGAACGGGATCATCACCAGTGAGGCGAGGATCAGTCCGCCCTGGGTCCCGGTCAGCGTCCACGATGTGTAGAAGGACCGCTGGTGGTCCGGTGCGTGCTCGAGCGTCAGCGAACTGGCGCCGGCCTGCTCACCGGCCGCCGAGAGTCCCTGCGCCAACCGACACAGGACCAGCAGACCCGGTGCGGCCCAACCGATCGCGTCGAAGGTGGGCAGACAGCCGATCACGAACGTCGACACGCCCATCATGACGAGCGAGAACATCAGGACCTTCTGACGGCCGACCCGATCACCGAAGTGGCCCAGGACCACCGCGCCGAGTGGACGCGCGATGTAGGCCACGCCGAAGGTCGCGAACGACATGACCAGACCGGCCTTGTCGTCGTTGGGGAAGAAGACCTGCGGAAAGATCAGTGCCGCTGCGGTTCCGAACAGGAAGAAGTCGTAGTACTCGACCGCGCTGCCCATGAAGCTGGCCAGCGCCGCACGCTTGGGCGTCTTGCCGCCTCGGCCGCCGGGTTCGTCGATTGTCCTCACAGTGGTACTCATCGTTCTCCTACTTCGCTGAACTGGTGGGTGAATTCGAGCCGGCGAGGGCACGAAAGTGGCGGGTCATGCGCTCGGCGTCGGGAGTGATCCCCGTGATGAGCTCGAAGGCGGTGCTCGCCTGGTGCACGGCCATTCCGCCGCCGTCGAGGGTCCGGCATCCGGCGGCGCGTGCGGCGACGAGCAGTGCGGTGTCGAGCGGCCGGTAGACGATGTCGGCGACCCACAGATCCGGGTGCAACAGCGCGATGTCGAACGGCGTCCCGGGGTGATCGGCCATCCCGGTCGGCGTGGCGTGCACGACGCCGTCGGCCGCGGGCAGCAGCACCGACAGCTTGTCGAACGACGACGCCTCGACCCGAACCTCGGGATGACGTGCGGCGAGGTCCGTGCTCAGCGCGGTGGCGCGGTCGTCGTCGATGTCGACGACGGTGAGATGGTCGGTGCCGATGCTCAGCAGCGCGTGGCCGACGGCCGCGCCCGCTCCCCCGGCGCCGATCAGCACGACGCTGTCGGTCCGGGCGCCGGGCAGTCCCTGGGCGAAGCCGGTCGCGAACCCGGGGGCGTCGGTGTTGTGGCCGACGGTGCGGGTCGCCTCGAAGAGAACGGTGTTGACCGCTCCGAGTGCGGCCGCGGCGTCATCGAGCGCATCGAGGTGGTCGATCACCAGCTGCTTGCACGGATGGGTGATGTTGAGCGCGTCGAATCCGAGCGCACGGGCCCAGTCGAGGATCTCGCCGATGCGCTCGGGCTCCACCCCGATCGTCGGGAGGTCGATGGTGCGGTAGATGTAGTCGAGTCCGTGGGCACGGCCTTCGGCCATGTGCAGCGCGGGCGTCAGAGACGGTCCGACACCCTGGCCGACGAGCCCGACGAGATAGGGATGAGAAGTCACGATCCTGGGTCCTCACTAATGTACGAACTAGTACGTTCAGTGAGTAGAGCACTGTGGTGTGCGTCTCGTCAAGGATTTTGTGTGAGCGGGGTCTCGCCCTAGTGGGTGGTCAGCCAGCCCACGACGACTTCGCCGATCATGCGGCGCAGGTGCGCACGCTGCGACACCTCACCGAAGTCGACGCCGAACAGAAAACCGAAGGTGTGCCGGTTGGCGACCTGGAAGACGCAGTAGGAACTGATGACGATGTGCACGTCGAGCGCCTCGACGTCGTCGCGGAACAGCTTCTTCTCGCGGCCCCTGACCAGGATGTCGTCGAGCAGTGAGGTGGCCGGCCGCGAGATCTCACGCAACGACTCGAGGCGATTGATGTACGCGCCCCGATGGATGTTCTCGATCGACACCAGGCGGATGAAGTCCTGGTGGGCGATGTGATGGTCGAAGGTGAGCTCGGCGAGACGCCGGATGGCCTCCACCGGATCGACGTGGTCGACCTGGAGTTTCTGCTCCGCCTCGCGGATACCCAGGTAGGCGTTCTCGAGAACGGCGAGGTACAGGCCCTCCTTGCCGCCGAAGTAGTAGTAGATCATCCGCTTGGTGGTGCTGGTCCGCTCGGCGATGACGTCGACGCGGGCGCCCGAGTAGCCGGACTCGGCGAACACCTCGGTGGCGACCTTCAGCAGCTCCGTGCGCGTGCGCGCGGCGTCGCGCTGGAGCTCGGGTCGCGGTTGGTCGGTCACGGTGCGCAGCCTACTGGGGCCTCGCCGTGATCGCCCCAAAGCCCGACGACGCTAATGTACTTTTTGGTACATTGCGGATTCCGACAGGAGATCCCCAATGCGCACCTCGATTGCCACCGTCTCACTCAGCGGCGGACTCGCCGAGAAACTGCAGGCCTGTGCAGACGCCGGGTTCGACGGGGTCGAGATCTTCGAACCCGACCTCATCGCCGGCGACCGCAGCCCGGAGGAGATCCGTGCCCTCGCGGCGCGGCTCGGCCTCACCCTCGACCTGTATCAGCCCCTGCGCGACATCGAGGGGGTCGACGAGGCCACGTTCGCCGAGAACCTCCGTCGTGCCGGCGCCACGTTCGCCACCGCAGCACGCCTGGGCATCGACACCGTGCTCGTGTGCAGCAACGTCGCGACCGCCACCGTCGATTCCGACGACGTGTCGGCCGCCCAGTTGCGTCGCCTCGGCGAGGTCGCGTCGACGCACGGCGTGCGGGTGGCGTTCGAGGCCCTCGCCTGGGGGCGGTTCGTCGACGACTACCGCCGGGCGTGGCGCATCGTCGAGTTGGCCGACCACCCGTCGGTCGGGGTGTGTCTCGACAGCTTCCATGTGCTGTCCCGCGGTCACGATCCGTCCGCGATCGCCGACATCCCCGGCGACAAGATCTTCTATCTCCAGTTGGCCGACGCGCCGGCGCTGAGCATGGACGTGCTGTCGTGGAGCCGACATCACCGACTGTTCCCCGGCGAGGGTGCTTTCGATCTGACCACGTTCACCGCGCACGTGCTCTCCACCGGTTTCGACGGGCCGTTGTCGCTGGAGGTCTTCAACGACACCTTCCGTCAGACCGATCCCGACCGGACCGCCGTCCACGCGCTGCGGTCGCTGCTCTGGCTACAGGACAAGGTCGCCCACCACCCGCAACAGTCCGCGGCGTCCCACCTCTTCCCGGTCGCCGACGCCGAGCCCGCGGTGGGTTTCGACTTCGTCGAGGTCAAGGCCGAGGACACCAGCGAGGTGGAGGTGGTCCTCGATCAACTCGGCTTCACCGCGCGCGGACGCCACCGCACCAAGCCGGTGTCGCTGTGGGTCGCGGGAGCGGCGCGCGTCGTCCTCAACGAACAGCTCGCCCGCGACCAGGCCCCGCACATCGCGGCGGTCGGTCTGGCCGTCCCCGACGCCGATGCGACGACGCGCCGCGCCGTCGACCTGATGGCGCCGAGAGCGTTTCGACGCACCTACGGCTCCGAGCAACCGTTGGGTTCCGCGGTGGCGCCCGACGGCTCGGAGATCTTCTGGTCGACCGCGTCGGCGGACGGGTCACACCCGGCCTGGGTCGACGAGTTCACCGACGGTGCGCCCGCCGACCCCGCCTCACCGGTGCGGGTCATCGATCACGTCAATCTGACCCAGCCGTGGCAGACCGCAGACGAGGCAGTGCTGTTCTACACCAGCGTGTTCGGTTTCTCGGCCGATGCGCCCACCGAGGTCGCCGGGCCCACCGGGCTGATCCGCAGTCAGGTGATGCGCACCGCCGACGGCGCCGTCCGACTGCCGCTCAACGTCGCTCCCCATGTGCTCAGCGGATCGGCCCCGACTCAGCACGTGGCCTTCGCGTGCACCGACGTTCTCGGGGTCGCGCGCGCGGCCCGGGCTCGCGGGCTGCCGTTCCTGCCGGTGCCGGACAACTACTACGACTACGTCGCGGGCAAGTTCGGCGTCGACGCGTCGGTCGTCGCCGAGCTGCGCGAGCTCGATCTGCTCTACGACCGCGACACCGACGGCGAGTTCGTGCACTTCTACACCCGCACGGTGGGCAACGTGTTCTTCGAGTTCGTCGAGCGACGTGGCCACTACGACGGTTACGGGGCCGACAACGCTCCGGTGCGACTCGCCGCCCAGAGACGGGACACGGCGAGGTAGGTCCGCCGGCGCACCTCGCATCGGGCACGAAAAAACCCGCCGACCTGGTGGTCGGCGGGTTCTCGGGTGGAGCTAAGGGGACTCGAACCCCTGACCCCCACACTGCCAGTGTGGTGCGCTACCAGCTGCGCCATAGCCCCGTGTTCAGTTGTCCGCACCCCGGTGTTCACCGGCATACGGTCCGAGGCGAAATTACCCCATCGGCGCGGTCGGGTCCAAATCCCCCGCCCGCACGATCAGTTCTCGTCCGCGCCACCGGCCAGCAGCGTCTGCAGCCACTGCGGGCCACTGAGCAGGTCGGCGACCGGCTGACCACCACTGAGCACGCTCGGGGTGCCGACCTGTCCGTTGAGCGACTTCGACAGCTGCGTCGTGGACTGGTCGGCGGCCTCGTTGGCCGCCTGGATCTTCGTGCCCGCGGTGATGCACTGCTGTGCGGCCGGTGTCGCACCCACGGCAGCCGCCTTCTGGGCGAGCGCCGCGTTGTCCGGGTCGTCGCCACCCTCGGGTGGCTGCTCGACGTAGAGCTTGCTGTGGAACTTCAGGAACGTGTCCTGGTTGCCGCCCTCGGCGACGCACAGCGCCGCACCCGCCGCACGGGAGGAGTAGTCACCCGAACCCGAGTTGCGATTGAGGAACGTCAGGAAGTGGTAGCGGACCCGCAATTTGCCCGCGGTGGCGGCGTCGATCATGGACTGACCCGACTGCGCCTCGAACTGCTTGCACACCGGGCACTGGAAGTCCTCGAAGACGTCGATCGTGTGCGGCGCGTCGGCGCGACCGATGATCAGGCTGGCGTTCTGCGCCAACACATTCGGGTCGGCCTCACCCTTGTTGCGCTGGTTGTTCCAGATCACCCCGCCCACCACGACGGCGGCGATCACCACGACGGCGACCGCGGCGAGCAGATAGGTGGTGGTGCTCGACGTCTTCTGCGGCTGATATTTCGCACGCTGTCGAGCCGAGGACTTCTTCTCCGCCATCACCGCTGTCCTTCGCCGTCATCCACTGAGCACCCGCACGTCACGTCGCTACATTAGTCAACCCCGACTGAGAGAAATCTGAGCGTTCGGTGCCCCGTCGCGCTCAGCTCAGGGCGCCGTCTACGAGCGCCTGCGCCTCCTCCTGGACCCGCGCGAGATGGTCTGGGCCGTTGAAGGATTCGGCGTAGATCTTGTACAGGTCCTCGGTTCCCGACGGGCGGGCGGCGAACCAGGCGTTCTCCGTGACCACCTTGAGTCCGCCGATCGCGGCGCCGTTGCCGGGCGCCTCGGTCAGGATCGCCGTGATCGGCTCCCCCGCCAGCGACGTCGCCGAGACCTGCGATGCCGACAGCTTGCCGAGCAACGCCTTCTGCGCCCGGCTCGCCGGTGCGTCGATCCGCGCGTAGGCGGGGTCGCCGAACTGCTCGGTGAGTTCGGCGTAACGCTGTGACGGCGACTTGCCCGTCACCGCCAGGATCTCCGACGCCAGCAGCGCCATGATGATCCCGTCCTTGTCGGTGGACCACACGTCGCCGTCGGTCTGCAGGAACGACGCGCCGGCGCTCTCCTCGCCGCCGAACGCGATGTCGCCGCTGAGCAGGCCGGGGACGAACCATTTGAACCCGACCGGCACCTCGACCATCCGGCGACCGACGTTCGCCACCACGCGGTCGATCATCGACGAGCTCACCAGCGTCTTGCCCACCGCGGCGGAGGCGTTCCAGCCGGGCCGGTGGGTGAACAGGTAGTCGATCGCGACGGCCAGGAAGTGGTTGGGGTTCATCAGCCCGCCGTCGGGGGTGACGATGCCGTGCCGGTCGGCGTCGGCGTCGTTGCCGGTGGCGATGTCGTAGCTGTCACGGACCGCGATCAACGACGCCATCGCATTCGGCGACGAGCAGTCCATCCGGATCTTGCCGTCGGTGTCGAGGGTCATGAACCCGAACTGCGGGTCGACGGTCGGGTTCACCACCGTCAGGTGCGCGAGGTTGTACATGAAGCCGATCTCGGCCCAGTACCCCACCGAGGCCCCGCCGAGCGGGTCGGCGCCGATACGGATCCCGGCCTCCCGGATGGCGGTCATGTCGACGACGTTTTTGAGACTGTCGACATACGTTGTGCTGAAGGGGTATTTGACGACGAGATCGGAATGCATCGCGCGGTCGAACGGGACCCGCGGGATCGCGGTCAACCCCTCGCGCAGCAGTTCGTTTGCGCGATCGGCGATTCCGGTGGTGATCGACGAATCGGCCGGGCCACCGTTGGGCGGGTTGTACTTGAACCCACCGTCGCGAGGGGGGTTGTGTGAGGGCGTGACCACGATGCCGTCGGCCTCCGGTCCGCCCGCGCGATTGTGTACCAGGATCGCGTGACTGACCGCGGGAGTCGGTGTGTGCCTGCTCAACTCGTCGACACAGACCTCGATTCCCGCGCCGACGAGCACCTCGATCGCCGTCCGCCACGCCGGTCGCGACAGTGCGTGGGTGTCGAAGCCGATGAACAGCGGACCACCGATGCCCGCCCCGCGGCGGTACTCGATGATCGCCGCGGTCGTCGCGACGATGTGCGATTCGGTGAACGCGGCGTCGAGGCTGGATCCGCGGTGGCCCGAGGTACCGAAAACGACCTGCTGCAACGGATCTTCCGGGTCCGGGACCGTCGTGTAATAGGCGTCTTCGAGCGCCCCGATGTCGACGAGGTCCTCTGGAAGTGCCGGAGTGCCGGCCCGCTCGTGCGCCATGTGTGGATATCGCCCTTCGCCGTGCCCGCGTCAGAATTGCCGTACTCCGCCAGATTCTGCCAAACAATCAGCCCGGGTATGGTCTGCACGCGGATAGTCGCCGCAAGGACGTCGAGGAGTGTGTTTGTGATCGTTCACCGCCGCCCGGTGTCCGCTGTGGTGCTGGTACTCCCCGGCGGCACCGATTCGAGTTACGAACGCAGCTCCTGGCGATCGCCGTCGGCGTTGCGGATGTACCCGTTCACGTGGTCGATCGCCGCCGTGTTCCGCGGTCGGGTCGCCGTGCGGCAGGTGCGCTATCGCGTCTACGGGTGGAACGGCGGCCAGGCCAGTCCGATGCCGTATGCCTGGGCCGCACTCGAGGAATCCGCGGCCCGGTATCCGGATGTGCCGATCCACGTCATCGGGCACTCCATGGGCGGTCGGGTCGCGGCACATCTCGCGGCCGATGCCCGCGTACACGGACTGTTGGCGCTCGCACCGTGGTGGCAGTACGCCGACTGGCGACACATCCATCCGGGCGTCCGCGTCGTGGCGATGCACGGCACCGCCGACACCCGCACGTATCCACACCGGACCGCCAAGGGCATCGACGAACTGGCGGCCGCGGGCTTCGACGCGACGTTCGTACCCGTCCCCGACGGCGGGCACGCGATGCTCGACCACATCGGCTGGTGGCAGCGCGCGGCCGTCGATTTCGTACGGACCGCGATCGGTCGATGACCCCGGTGAGCACGATCACATCGGGCTCAGACGAATACGCGCCGATTCACAGCATTCCAACAGGTGACGGTTGCATCATCATCAGGTGCGTGGTGTCGAGGTGTTGTCCGCGGAGCAGTGGCAGTACACCCCTGCCCGACATTCGGCGATGACACTCGACGTCCACCTGCTGACCGGTTGGTTCCCGACGATCGTCGAGCTGATCACCGCTGCGTTGGTCATCACCGCCATCGGCTGGCGAACCCGCCGATGGCGCACCGTGTGGGTGCCCGCCGCGATCGGGGTCGGCGCACTGACCTCGGTCGGCCTCTACCTCTACCTCGATCACCGCGGACTGGCCCCGGATTCGGCGCCGGTGCTGTTCTGGGTCTTCGCGGCGATCGCGGCCACGATGATCGTCGTCATCGCCGCCGGCGTGCGTCACGCCCGGTGGTGGCAGCACGCCGCGGCCGCCGTCGCGCTCCCCCTGGCGTTGGTGAGCGTGGCCCTCGTCGCCAACCAGTGGTCGGGCTATTACCCCACCCTGACCCGGGCGTGGGACGGGATCACCGCCGGCCCGCTGCCCAATCAGACGACCGTCGCGAAGCTGGCGGCGTTCCGGGACAAGCCCACCGAGACCGGCCGGATCGTCCCGTTCGATGCCCCGGATTCGCTCAGCCGGTTCCATCACCGCACCGAGTACGTTTATCTGCCGCCCGCGTGGTTCGCCGGACCGACCCCGCCGCGGCTGCCCGCGGTGGTGATGATCGGCGGGGTCATCAACACCCCCGAGGACTGGGTGCGCAGCGGCAACGCCCTCGAGATCGTCGATGCCTACGCCCGCGACCACGGCGGTCGGGCGCCGATCCTGGTGCTCGTCGACCCCTCGGGCGGTCTGAGCAACGACACCGAGTGCGTCGACGGCCCCCGAGGCAAGGTCGACACCCACATCGTCGACGAGGTCCGCCCCTACGTCATCTCGCATTTCGCGGCCGCGTCCGCCGCCCGCAACTGGGCTGTCGTCGGCTGGTCGATGGGCGGCACGTGCGCCATCGACCTGGCCGTGCGGCACCCCGACGACTTCGGCACGTTCGTCGACATCTCCGGCGACATCGGCCCCAACGTGGGCGACGAGCAGAACACGGTCAAGACCCTCTACGGCGGAGACCGCGTGGCGTGGGATCGTTTCGACCCGGCGACGGTCATGCGTGCCCATGGGCGGTACGCCGACCTGGCGGGGTGGTTCCAGTCCGAGGGCAAGCGATCCGGCGGAACGGTCGGGTCGAGTCAGATCACCGCGGCGAAACAGCTGTCGTCGCTGGCGGATTCGCTCGGCGTCACGACCACCGAGGTCTACCGCGCCGGACCGCACACCTGGTCGTTCGGGGCGACCGCGCTCGCCGACGCCCTGCCGTGGCTGCACGAGCGCATCGACACCGACGCCCGACAGTAAAAAGTACGGATGTGAAAAGACCCGGCAGGAGGATCACCCCTGCCGGGTCTTCTCGTTCTCCCGGTTCACGTGGTCCGGGAAGTCATTCACTCAGGGATGGGTCGGCTCACTCAGGGATGTAATCGAACGTGTCCGGGTTGGGCCCGGTGCGTCCGTCTTCGCCCTTGTCGAGACCGTCGAGTGCGGCGATGTCGTCACCGGACAGTTCGAAATCGAAGATGTCGAAGTTGTCCTTGACGCGCTGCTCGGTCACCGACTTCGGGAAGATGATGTTCCCGTGCTGGATGTGCCACCGCAGCGTCACCTGAGCGGTCGACTTGCCGACACGCTCGGCGATCTGGCCGATCACGTCGTCGTCGAGGACCTTGCCCTGCGCGATGGGTGACCACGCCTCGGTGGCGATGCCGTGCTCGGTGCCGTAGGCGATGGCCTCGGTGTTGGTGAAGTACGGGTGCACCTCGATCTGGTTGACCGACGGCACGACCGAGGTCTCCGCGGCCAGCTTGTCGAGGTGCGCCGGCTGGAAGTTCGAGACGCCGATCGACTTGGCGCGTCCCTCCTTCTGGAACTCGATGAGCGTGTTCCAGGTGGTGACGAAGTCGCCGTCGTACTGGGTGGGCAGCGGCCAGTGGATCAGGAAGAGATCGACGTGGTCGAGGCCGAGCTTGCTCAGGCTCTCGTCGAACGAGCGCTTCGCGTCGTCTGGGCGGTGGAAGCCGTTGTTGAGCTTGGTGGTCACCCAGATGTCGTCGCGGGCGATGCCGGAGTCCTTGATGCCCTCGCCGACCTGCTTCTCGTTGCCATACATCTGCGCGGTGTCGATGTGGCGGTAGCCGGTCTCGAGCGCGAGGCGGGTGGCCTTGGCGGTCTCGTCGGCGTCGATCTGGAACACACCGAACCCGAGTTGCGGGATGCTGCGTCCGTCGTTGAGTGCAATGGTCGGGACCGAGGTCATCGGGCGTCCTCCAGAAGTTGATGGCAGGCCCGAATCTCAGGCCCACGATCGTTTCCAACGCTCACTGTCGGACGCGCATTCCATCGAGCTCAGACGGCACAACCCTCGAGGGCTGGTGCTTGCGCGGCGGTCACGCCGTACTGCGCGCACTGGATCGCCGACCCGACGTCGAGGACGGTCCAGCTCTGTCCGGTGCGCTGGAACAACACGCCCGACGACTGTGGGGTCCCGGAGGTCGAGGCGAGCGCGAACGGGGTCGAGCACTGGATGCGTCGAAAACCGGTGGGCCGAGCGACACGCTCGAAGTCGGGACTCGCGCGCAGCGCCGACAGCAGCGAGTCCTGCGTTGCGAAAGCACATGCGTCACTGCCGAGCGGCGACTTCGGCGCCTGGGTCTGCGTTGCCGCGGGCGGCGGTCCGTCCACGTTCTCGTCGCTCACCGTGGGCGCGGGTGCTGCCTCGTCGGTCTCCGACTCCGGCACCGACGACGAGGTTGACACCGCGGTGGTGGACGGCGCTGCCGCAGACACCGAGGCAGAGGCGGGCGTCGACGAGACAGCGGCCGACGAATCGGTGTCGGAGCCGCAGGCGGTGAGCGAAACCGCTGCAGCAGCAAGGGCGACGGGAAGGACGAGGAGTCGGCGCACGGGAGGTCCTTTGTTCGGGTACAAATCAGTCAGACGGGACATCGCCGTAGTGGTACGCCGCGTTACCAGCAGCCGTTCTCCCGGGAGCAGCGAACTTCGTCCGATGGGGGTGGTTTGGAGGGCAATACGCCCTTGATGAGGTCTATGTCAGACGATTTCTGCCACGGATTCGGTGACGATCCGCTCGGGTGATGGTCTGGACGTCGTCGAGCACGCCATCCCAGCCGTACAGGACGTCGTCATAGGTCACCCGCATCGTCATCCATCCCGTGACGAGCGCAGACCGGTCGCGGCGCCGATCATTTTGGTAGTTCTCCAGACTCGTGTGATGGGTCTTGCTGTCGCACTCGATGAGCAACTTGCCCACCCGCAGGTCCACCTTTCCGACGCCGGCGATCTTCGGCTGGACGACCACCCCGAATCGCAGCGCACGCAGGCGAACTCGACAGATGGACTCC
The DNA here is from genome assembly GCF_024171815.1 of Williamsia maris. GTDB lineage: Bacteria > Actinomycetota > Actinomycetes > Mycobacteriales > Mycobacteriaceae > Williamsia_A > Williamsia_A maris. Next base: position 589,835 of record NZ_JAMTCJ010000003.1, read on the forward strand.
GTACCCGATTGAGAGCGCTCGTCGCACTTCGACAACAGAGATCTGCCTCGGGCGTTGAGGACGACGTCGAGGTCGGCGCGGTCGACGAGTCCGGACTCCAGTGCCGAATCGCAGGCAGCGATCCAGTGCTCCTCGCTCATGCACAGCACCGCGCATCGGAGCGCGACATCGACAGGGTCGACAGCAGCCGATGTCGGAAGGGGCGGTCCCGGTGCGCGGCAACGCCTCGGCACCGATCCGCGAAGACTCTTGCTCGCCCTGGTGTGCACCGTCTCGTACCCCGGCGCGATCCACACGCCGTGCCGCCGCAGAGCCGAGACGCAGCTGAGAACTCCGCCTGCGCGCACCGCGGCCACCACTGTCGGGTCCGCGTCGGGCCGGGCGTACCAGCCCGATCGCAATCGGACCAGATCACCGGACCGGACAGCTCGACGTACCTGCGCCTCCGTCATCCCGAGGCGAGCGAGCTCGGCTCGACCGAAGACTCCGTGTTCCATCAGTGTTGGACGGTGACCGGGCCCGCCGGGATCCGTCGAGATCGTCCGACATAGAGCTGATCAAGGGCACATTGCCCTCGACGGGCCGCATATCGGACGATCTCAGTCGGGCACATCGCGAAACGCAGAACGGACCAGGACTGATGTCCTGGTCCGTTCTGTGACGGTGGAGCTGCCGGGAATCGAACCCGGGTCCTTCGTCATGTCAGTAGGGCTTCTCCGTGTGCAGTTCGCTACGCCTCTACTCGGATCTCTCGGTCACGCGAACAAGCCGAGATGACGATCCCAGTCGCTGTTGGATGTCCCGTCCCCCTCCGCGACCGAGGAGGACGGTGAGCTCCCTGAATGATGCCGGTACCCGGGGCGGGAGCACACCCGGGCCGACAGACTAGCGCTCGCTCAGGCGGCGAGGGCGTAGTCGCGCTGATTCTTATCGGCGCTTAATTGGTTGCGATGACGCTCACGGTGGTCTCTCGCCTGCACCGACACGCTTCCCCTACATCGATGCACGCAGTCGAAACCGTTCAGCCCCGTGTAGGTGTCCGCCGCTGACACGGCGGACAGTTGATACTAACAAGCCGCACCGACAGATTCATTCCGATTCCGTCGCCGGGGCGTCACGGTCGAAACTGGGTGGCGCTCGCGAACCGGCGATCCATAGCATCGCCCCATGCTCATCCGACCGCTCGACCGAACCGACACCGCCGAGACGAATGCGATGCTCGCGGTGATCCACGCGGCGTTCACAACGCCGGAGTCGCCTGACACCGAACCCGTCGAGGTGGAACTCACGCGCCGCCTGCTCGCCGGACCCGACGCCGTCGACGCCCTCACCCTGGTGGCGCTGTCCCGCGACACCCACGAGATCGTCGGCATGGTGATGGGAACACAATCGTGGATCGGTGATGAGCGGGCGGTCGGACTCGGGCCCCTCGCGGTGGCACCGGACGCGCAGTCTCACGGCATCGGGTCGGCACTGGTCCACGCTGTGGTCGCCGCGAGCGATGCTCTCCGCTACCCGGTGGCGGCACTGCTCGGCGAGCCCGCCTACTACTCACGGTTCGGCTTCGTCGCAGCCGAGACCCTGGACGTCAGATCCCCGGACCCGCAGTGGGGCACATACTTCCAGGCGCGACGGCTCAGCTCGTGGACCGACTCCGCCGTGGGCGACTTCCGTTACGCCCCGCCGTTCACCGAGATGTGACGACTCAGCCGGGCATGCCCTTCACGCGGCGTCCGAGCTCGCGGGTGACCTCGCGCACCGCGGTCCGCTCGGCGAGCGCGCGGCGCTTGTCGTGGGCCTGCTTGCCCTGGGCCAGGGCCAACTCGACCTTGACCTTGCCCTCGTTGAAGTACATCGACAGCGGTACCAGCGTCAGGTTGCCGGTCTGGATCTTGCCGGTCAGACCGTCGATCTCGCGCCGATGCAGCAGCAGCTTGCGGTTGCGACGCGGCGCGTGGTTGGTCCACGAGCCGTTGCCGTACTCGGCGATGTGCAATCCGCGCAGCCAGACCTCGCCGTTGTCGATGGTCGCAAACGCGTCGACGAGCGACGCCTTGCCGTCGCGCAGGCTCTTGACCTCGGTCCCGAGCAGCGCGACGCCGGCCTCGTAGGTGTCGAGGATGAGGTAGTTGTGCCGCGCCTTGCGGTTCGTCGCGATGGCCTTGCGGCCCTTTTCCTTCACCATCTCTTCACCTGCTCTCGTCTCGTCGATGATCGTCCCGGCGCACCCGACCGGCGCGCGAACGGAAAAGGCCAGCCTACTGACCTCGATCGGGACGCGGAAATCGTTTTCACTTCACGGCAGGCGGCAGGGACACTAACCACATGGCTGCACGTTCCATTCCGACCGACCCCACTCCCCTGCCACCGATGCAACCGGCCGTACCCGCCGACGCACCGGTGATCGCCGCGCTGCGTGACGAGCTCGCCCGCTGGATCACCTCGACCGGCATCCGACAGTGGGACGAGGGCGACCTGCCCGCCGCCGAGGTCGCCGCGGGCATCGAGCTCGGCGAGTGGCACGTCGCACGGCTCGACGGTCGCATCGTGGCCTGCGTCCGGTTGGCGTGGTCGGACCCGCTGTTCTGGGGCCTTGACGATGCGCCGGCCGGATACGTCCACGGTCTGATGGTCGATCGCGCGCACGCGGGCTCGGGCTGGGGACGTCAGATGATCGAGTGGTGCGTCGAGCGGACGCGCGACGCCGGCCACGACGTCATCCGGCTCGACACCGCGGCACACAACACGACCCTGGTCAACTACTACGGGTCGCTCGGTTTCGCGCAGATCCGCGAGACCGCGCTACCCGCCCGGTACGGACGCGACATGAGCGTGGTGTTGTTCGAGCGTCAGATCCGGACGTAGAACCGCAGCGTCGCGTATCCGGTGACCGTCGCCAGACCCACTCCGGCGATCAACAGCCACGGCGAGACGAACACGACGTCGGAGATGGTGATCCGAGCAAGGATGTTGACGCCGTACAGGTCGGACAGCGCCTTGTCGAAGAACAGCACCTTCGCGCCGAACAGGCCCGCGATGGCGAGGATGGATCCGACCAACGCCGAGACCACCGCCTCGAGGAGGAACGGCAACTGCGTGTACCACCGCGTCGCGCCGACGAGTCGCATGATCCCGACCTCGGTGCGCCGCGTGTAGGCGGCGACCTGAACGGTGTTGGCGATCAACAGGATCGCGGCGAGAGCGAGCACCAACGCCACCGTGAACGCGGCGTTGCGGGTGCCGTCGAGCACGCTGAAGATGCGTTTGACCAGCTCACGCTGGTCGAGGACCCCGTCCACGCCGTCGGCGTCGCGGTACTTGTCGAGCACGGCGCCGAAGCGGTTGGCGTCCGACATCCGCACCTTGAACGACGCGGGGAGGGTGTCCTCCCGGATCATCGACGCGATGTCGGGCTGATTGGCGAACGTCTTCGTCTTGGCGTCGGAGAACGCGGCCGCCCGGTCGATGTACTGCACGGAGTCGACGCCGGGCTCGTTCTCGATCTGCGTGCGCAGCGTCGAACACGGCGCCGCGCGACATTCCGGGTCGGCGTCGGCGACGGGATCGGAGATGAAGATCTGCATCTCGACGCGGTCGAGGAAGATCTGCTGACTCTTGTCGGCCATCTGCACCACCAACAGCCCGCCGCCGAACATGGCGAGGGTGATGGCGGTGGTCAGCACCATGGCCAACGTCATGGTCACGTTGCGCCGCAGTCCGTTGAGAACCTCGCTGACGATGAAACTCGCGCGCATCAGCCGACCCCGTAGACGCCGCGCTCGTCATCGCGGACCAGGCGTCCGAGATTGAACTCGAGTACCCGTCTGCGCATGGCGTCGACGATGTGTTGGTCGTGCGTGGCCATCACCACCGTGGTGCCCCGTCGGTTGACACGGTCGAGCACATCGACGATCTCCTCGCTGGTCTCCGGGTCGAGGTTGCCGGTGGGCTCGTCGGCCAGCAGCAGCAACGGCCGGTTGGCGATGGCGCGTGCGATGGCCACACGCTGCATCTCACCGCCGGACAACTCGTAGGGCATGCGGTCGGACTTGCCGCCGAGGCCGACGTACTCGAGCACCTCGGGCACCACGCGGGCGATGGTCGACTTCGGTTTGCCGATCACCTCGAGTGCGAACGCGACATTGTCGGCGACCGACTTCTGCTGCAGCAGCCGGAAATCCTGGAACACGCATCCGATGGACTGTCGCAGCAGGGGCACGCGACGGCTGGGCAGTTTGTTGACGTCGAACTGACCGACCCGGATCTGACCGCTCGTCGGCGTGTCCTCCTTGAGCAGCAGCCGGAAGAACGTCGACTTCCCCGAACCCGAGGGCCCGATGAGGAAGGCGAATTCTCCTTTGTCGACGCCGAGGCTCAACCCCTGTAGAGCGGGTCGGCCCGAGGCCTTGTATTTCATCGTGACGTTGTCCAGCGTGATCACGGCGGCCAGTGTAGCCACACCTGTAACAGGTCCCGGTCAGGCTGACGATGGTGTTCTCGCCACGTCTTCGCGCCTGTGCGGCATCTCCGTCGCCCCGGGGCGGGGTGCCGATGTCGCGCGCCGGGTGCCCGCGGTTGCATCATGGAGGCGTACAGCCGGGGGGAACCGGGCTCTGCCGCGGCGCTCAGCGCGGCGCCGACGACCTTTTCGCGTCGGCCGCAGGCCGTAGAGTTCGTACATCCGCCCGACGAGACCCATGGCCGATCAGGTCACACGAGAAGAGTCGAGGACGTACGTGAGTTTCGACAGCAACCAGGCCCCGGCGCCGCCACCGTGGCTGGCCGGCGCCGCCGCGCCCACTCCCCCGGACGCCGATCGCGAGGACCCTCGGGAGACCGAACCGGGTCCGGACGGGTCCGAGTCCCGGACCGGACCACTCGAGGCACCTCCGTCGCGCCATCAGCAGGCCGAGGATCACCCCGACGACGGTCGGCCACAGCAGGGCGGGCCGCCGCCGTGGTCCGACGGGCCACCCGCGCCGCCCCGATGGGACGGTCCCGCGCCGCAATGGGACGCACCGCCGCCACCCCAGCGGGACGCACCTCCAGCACCCCAGCGGGACGCGCCCCCGGCGCAGTGGCGCGACGACGCCCGACCCAATCCGTGGCCGAACGACGGCCCGCCGCCGGCATGGCAGAACGAGGGACCGCCCCCCGCGTGGCAGAACGACGGTCCACCGCAGCCTTGGCAGGGCGACGGACCCGGCGGCCCGTGGCAGGGTCCGCCTCCCGGTGGTCCGCCACCCGGATGGCAGGGTCCGCCGCCGAACGCCTACCCGGGGCCCCCGCCGCAGCAGCGTGAGCAGTTCGGGCAGGGACGGCCACAGCAGCAGGGGTACCCGTCCGGCCCACCGCCGGGGCAGCAGGCCCCCTATCCCGGCCCGGGCGGCGGCTATCCACCGCCGGGGTTCGGCCCGGGACCGCAGGGATTCGGAGGAGGGCCGCAGAGTCAGGCCCAGCTCGACGCGGAGGCGTTGCTGCGCAAGGCACGTCGTGCCCCGCAGGCGGGATGGCGGCGCACCGTCCACCGCATCTCCGGCGGGCACCTCAACCCCGGCGACTCCCGCGACACCGTCTACTACGACCAGCTGGTGCACCGACTGAACGCGCCGGTACGCGGCGACTTCCGCGTCGCGGTGCTGTCGCTGAAGGGCGGCGTGGGCAAGACCACGACCACCATCGGTCTCGGGTCGACGTTCGCTCACCTGCGTGGTGACCGGGTGATCGCGGTGGACGCCAACCCCGACCTCGGCACGCTGGCCCAGCGTGTCCCGCAGCAGACGCGGTCCACTGTCCGCGACGTGCTGATGGACGACTCGATCTTCCGCTACTCCGACATCCGCGCACACACGTCACAGGCCCCCAGCCGACTCGAAGTGCTTGCGTCCGAACGGGACCCGGCGGTCGCCGAGACCTTCGGGGAGCAGGACTACCGCAGCGTCATGCGAGTGCTGCAGCGGTTCTACAACATCATCCTCACCGACTGCGGGACCGGCCTGAGCCACTCGGCGATGAACGGCGTCCTCGACATGGCGCAGGCGCTGATCCTCGTCTCGACCCCGGCCATGGACGGCGCCCGCAGTGCGAGCGCGACCCTGGACTGGCTACAGGCGCACGGGTACGGCCATCTGGTGTCGCGGGCGATCGTCGTGCTCAGCGGACCGCGCCGGGGAACCGCCACCATCGACATCGGGCAACTCGCGCAACACTTCCTGGCGCGCACCCGTGCGGTCCAGATCGTTCCCTACGACGAGCACCTGGCCGAGGGAGCCGAGATCGATCTGGAGCTGCTCAACCGCGACACCCGGCGGGCGTTCGTCGAACTGGCCGCCACCGTGGCCGAGGATTTCGCGGCCACGATGCACGACGGGATGTGACCCGACTACCTCGCCGGAGTGGTGGTCGGCGTCTGACCGGGTAGGACGATGCCGGGGATCGTCGGGAGCTGGAATCCCGGCTGCGTCGTGGTGGTCGTCGGCGTCTGACCGTTCTCGGTGTCGGTGGTCCCGTCCGAGGTGGTCGTGGACGACGTCGACGGAACCGATGTCGACGACGAGGTGCGGGTCGACGTCCGGGTCGGCTCGGTGTACTCCGGCGTGTCCTCGGTGGTGCGCGGCGCCGCGGTGCGGGTCGCCGACGCGGCGGCGTTCTGCTCGTCGATGGTCTTGTAGTGATCCGCCCGCTGGCCGTAGAGCATCAGCAGGCCGACGAAGACGATGATCAGCGCCGCCGTCGTGGTGCGCAGTCGCCCCCCGAAGAGTCTGCGGGGGATCCGATCGGTGAACTTCTTCGGCGGTGTGTGGTCGGAGCGGGACTCGGCAGCCGGCTCGTTGGGGGTGGTCATGAGTTCTACTCCGTTTGGGCCGGGGCGCCCATGGCCCCGGTTTGGATGGTTTCGCCGGGGGCCAGCGAGATGCCCGCGCGACCGAAGGCCCGCACGATCCGCGAGCGCAGGTCACGGCTCACCTCGAACTGCTTCCCCGGTAGCGTCCGTGCCACTATCCGGACGGTGACCTCGTCGATCTCCATGTCGGTGACGCCCATCGGGGTGGGTGCGTCGAGAAGCAGCGGACGCATCCGGGGGTCGGCGAAGGTCTGTTCGCCGATCCGGCCGAGGATCTCGTTGACCCGGCTGATGTCGGCCCCGGCCGGCAGCGGGATGTCGACCACCGAGCGCGCCCAGTCCTTCGACAGGTTGATCGCCTTCACGATCTGACCGTTGGGCACGGTGATCACCTCACCGTCGGAGGAACGGATCTTGGTGACGCGCAGCGTGACGTCCTCGACGGTGCCCTCGGCGGGCGGGATCCCGCCCGCGACGGCCAATTCGACCACGTCACCGAAGCCGTACTGCTTCTCGGTGATGATGAAGAACCCGGACAGCAGATCCTGCACGATGCGTTGCGCACCGAAACCCAGGGCCGCACCGAGCACCGTCGCCGGCGCCACGAATCCGGTGATCGGCACGTTCAGCAGCCGGATGATGTTGAACGCGACCACCAGATAGACGATCACGATCGCCACCCAGGAGATGACCTGCGCCACCGAGTGACGGTGCTTCTCCGACTCCGAACGGACGAGTTCGTCGCTGTTCTTGAAGCCCTGGTCGATGCGGCCGGTGATGCGCGCGGTGGCCCATTGGATCACCCGTGTCGCGATCAGCGCGGCGAGTACCAACAGGATGATCGGCAGGCCACGCAGTGACAGCGTCCGCACCAGATCGCCGGTGCCCGCCGGTGTCCAGGCCGTGTAGTAGACGGTGTGATGCACGACGCTCCTAGGTGTTCTGGGCGGCCATCCGCCAGCGGATCCCGGACTCGATGAAACCGTCGAGATCGCCGTCGAGGACAGCGGTCGGGTTGTTGACCTCGTACTCGGTCCGGAGATCCTTCACCATCTGGTACGGGTGCAGCACGTAGGAACGCATCTGGTTGCCCCAGCTGGAGCCGCCGTCGCCCTTGAGGGCGTCCATCTCGGCGCGCTCCTCCTTGCGCTTGACCTCGAGCAGCTTCGCCTGCAGCACCTTCATCGCGGCGACCTTGTTCTGCAGCTGGCTCTTCTCGTTCTGACAGGTGACCACGATCCCGGTGGGCACGTGCGTCAGCCGGACCGCGGAGTCGGTGGTGTTGACCGACTGCCCGCCGGGTCCCGATGACCGGTAGACGTCGACGCGCAGGTCGTTCTCGTCGATGTCGATGTGGTCGGTGGTCTCGACCACCGGCAGCACCTCGACCTCGGCGAACGAGGTCTGGCGACGGCCCTGGTTGTCGAAGGGGCTGATCCGCACCAGGCGGTGCGTGCCCATCTCGATCGACAGGGTGCCGTACATGTACGGCGCCTTGACCGCGAACGTCGCGCTCTTGAGGCCGGCCTCCTCGGCGTAGGAGGTGTCGTAGACCTCGACGCCGTAGCCGTGCTTCTCGGCCCATCGGATGTACATGCGCATCAGCATCTCGGCCCAGTCGGCGGCGTCGATGCCTCCTGCGCCCGAGCGGATGTTGACGAGCGCGTCGCGGGCGTCGTACTCGCCGCCCAGCATCGTCTTGACCTCCATCGCCTCGATGTCGGTCCGCAACGATGCGCGCTCGGCGTCGGCGTCGGCCAGGGCGGCGACCTGGTCGTCCCCCTCCTCGGCGTCGGCGAGCTCGTAGTGGACCGGGAGGTCGTCGAGACGCTGTCGCAGTTCACTGACGCGTCGGAACTCGGTCTGGGTGTGCGACAGCTCGCTGGTGACCTGCTGCGCGTGCTCCTGGTCGTTCCAGAGCTCGGGGTCGGCGGCCTGGTGCTCGAGCTCGCTGATCCGCCGGGACAGCTCCTCGAGGTCGAGCACCTTCTCCACGGTCGTGAGAGTGGTGTCGAGCGAATCGAGGTCTGCGGCTATGTCGGGATGCACGGTGTACCAGGCTACCGGCCGGACACCGCGGCAGATCTCCCGCTACTGCGCGGGAGGCACCTCGAGGTTGCCGAACCGCCAGCTCGTCTCCGCCTTGCCCGGCTTGTAGACCACCGGCATGTCCGAACCGACCTGCGGCCAGGGGGTCTTGCCGGTCAGCACCAGGTCGCCGTATACGTCGGTCGGAGCGGTGTCGGGACCGACGATGGTCCCCGACACGGTGCAGAACATCTGGTCGTTCTTGTCGCCGGCGCCGGGGCGGTCGCTGACGCCGGTCACCGTGAAGGTGCCCTGCACGAAGGATCCGGCACTCGCACCACCGAACAGACCACCGCCGCCGGGGCGTCGACCGCGCTGCATCACGAAGACCGCGAGCAATACGACCAACATCAGCGCGAACGCGATGGTTATCAGCATGGGAAGCGCCGACCACCTCTCGACTCGGGGAACGGGGTGCCACGTAGCCTACCGGGCATGATGTCCGATCCGGTTTCCGATCTGCAGCTCGCATTGACGATGGCTGATCGCGCCGACGCGATCACCCGCGACCGTTTCGGCGCGATCGATCTCGAGGTGTCGTCGAAACCCGATCTCACGCCGGTGTCCGACGCCGACCTGGCCACCGAGACCGAACTCCGCGCGGTGTTGGCCGAGCACCGACCCGACGACGCCGTGCTCGGCGAGGAGTTCGGCGGGTCACCGCTGCTGACGGGTCGGCAGTGGGTCATCGACCCGATCGACGGGACCAAGAACTTCGTGCGCGGCGTGCCGGTGTGGGCCACGCTGATCAGCCTGCTCGTCGACGGCAGCCCGGTGCTCGGTGTGGTGTCGGCGCCGGCGTTGTCCCGGCGATGGTGGGCCGAGACCGGATCCGGCGCCTGGGCCCAGGTGGGTGCGGAGAACGCGCGCCGGGTGCGGGTGTCGGCTGTCGACTCCCTCGACTCGGCGAGCCTGGCGTTCTCGAGCCTGAGCGGGTGGGGCGACCTCGGTGTGCGCGGTCAGTTCATCGCACTGACCGACGAGGTGTGGCGGGTGCGCGGATACGGCGACTTCTACAACTACTGCCTCGTCGCCGAGGGTGCGGTGGACATCGCCGCCGAACCCGAGGTCTCGCTGTGGGACCTCGCCGCCGTCGACATCCTGGTACGCGAGGCCGGCGGGGTGTTCACCGACCTGGGCGGCACGGCCGGTCCGCACGGCGGCAGCGCCATCGCCAGCAACGGCCTGCTGCACGACGCGGTGGTCGCGGCCCTGGCGTAGATCGACCATGTCGGACCCACACATGCGCATCGACGCATAGTGTGGAGGTATGCGCATCACCCACTTCGGACATTCCTGTCTCCTGGTCGAAATCGATGGCACGACAATCCTGTTCGATCCCGGGACGCTGTCGCACGGGCTCGCCGGGATCACGGGGCTCGACGCGATCCTGGTGACCCACCAGCACGCCGACCACATGGACGTCGACGGACTCCCCGACCTGGTGGCCGCCAACCCGAACGCCGCGCTCTACGCCGACCCGCAGACCACGCAGCAACTCAACGACGACGACGTGGCCGGGACGTGGACCGCGGCCAACGCCGGTGACGAGTTCACCGTCGGTTCGGTGACCGCCCGCGTGGCCGGCGGCGAGCACGCGATCATCCACCCCGACATCCCCGGCATCGACAACGTCGCCTACCTGCTCGGCGACGCCGACCGGCCCGCGAAGTTCATGCACCCCGGCGATTCGCTGTTCGTCCCGCAGGAGAAGGTCGACGTGCTCGCGACCCCCGCGGCCGCACCCTGGATGAAGGCCGGCGAGGGCGTCGACTATCTGCGCGCCGTCGCCCCGAGGGTCGCCTTCCCGATCCACGAGGCGATCCTGTCCGACGCCGGTGTCGGCTTCTTCAACGGTCTGCTCCAGAACATGAAGTCCGACGGGACCGACTTCCTCGTGCTGCCGCGCGAGGACGCTCTGGACATCAGCTGACCGGCGGGAACCACCCGGTGTTCGCGACGGCGTCGATTCCCCGCGCGATGCCGTAGGCGACCCACAGACCGGCGACGGTCCACACCACCGGATGCCGCAGGATCGATTCGATGCGCGACAACCGTCGCGGGACCGTCAGCGCAACGGCGGCGACGAGCACCACCATCGATGCGACGAAGGCCATGCTCAGCGGCCCGAACGCGTTGTAGGCGAAGGCCCCGTGCAGGTCGCCGTGGCCGATCGCCACCCAGCTGCGGGTCAGACCGCATCCCGGGCAGGGCAGTCCGGTCACGAGCCGGAACGGACACAGGACGGGGCCGTTCGTGCTCATCGACTCCGGGACGACAACAGCGGTGGTCAGTGCCGTGGCACCGACCACCGCTGCCGCGACGACCGTTCCGCCCGCAGTCGCCGGGCGGGTCGAACTCACTTGAGGGGCAGACCCCTCGCGTCGGGGACCTTGCGCAGGATGATCAGGATGAAATCGATCAACGACCAGATCCCGAGTCCGCCACATGTGACCAGCTTAAGGATGCCCAGGCCCGTGTAGCCCAGCCAGAACCGGTCGATGCCCAGACTGCCGACGAAGAACGAGATCAGGACGGTCGTCAGCCAGTCCTTGTCGGAGAACAGCCCCGGCACCTGACTCACCGGGAACCAGCTGCTCGTGGCGGTCCGGATCTGGGTCTCGGGCTTGACCTGACCCGAGCGGGTGAGGTTCTGCAGATCGCCATAGGACAGGGGGCCCTGTTCCTGGCCGAGGAGAGATGCGTAGAACGTGTCGGTGTGGGGACCCTGCGGAGGTTGCACAGGCTTTCCCATGTTGGGTGGTTGCGTCATGCGCAACAGGATAAGCGACATTCCGCACATTGCTTCGAAAAGTCGACATTTTCCCTGTGGCCTGTCACAGCCGTGAGGTGTATCACGTTCGTGACTTACTCCTGACCGTTCGGTAAGGTCTATCTTACTGCTGAGTAAGATCAGTATTGTCCGTGGTAATCAGTGAAATCGACTACGAAACTGCAGGTGCGACATGTCCACACACACCGAGCCTCGCGATACCTCCGCGGTCGGCAAGAACCCCCCGAAAACGAACGCGATCGGCGCCGCCATGCGGGTCCTGTCCGTTCTCGCCGGATCTGACATCGCCGAGCGCTTCGGTCTGCGCGAGCCGATCAATCGCGTCGCCTTCCAGGGCACCAAGAGTGGTTTCCAGACCCTCGGCGCCGCGAATCGCGCGTTCAAGGCCGTGCAGGGTGGCGGTTCACCCAAACGGCTGAGCACCCCGGGCAAGGACTACTTCAACATCGCGCCGGACGACGAGCAGAAGATGATCGCGGACACCGCGCGTGAGTTCTCCGAGGAGATCCTCCGGCCGGCCGCGCACGACGCCGACGAGGCCGCCGTCGCTCCCGAGGAGCTGCTGACCCGCTTCGCCGAGCTCGGTATCACCACCATCAACGTCCCCGAGGAGTTCGACGGCGCGGCCACCGAGCGCGGCGTCGTCACCAACGGACTCGTGGCCGAGGCAATGGCCTTCGGCGACATGGGGTTGGCCCTCCCGTTGCTCGCACCCAGCGGCGTCGCGACCACCCTGACCCAGTACGGCAGCGACGCACAGCAGAAGACCTACCTCCCGGATTACGCCGGCGAGCAGGTCCCGCAGTCGGCCGTCGTCATCGCGGAGCCGCGCGCACTGTTCGACGCGTTCGACATCAAGACCCGCGCGAGCCGCTCCCCGAGCGGCTACAAACTCGACGGCGTGAAGTCGTTCGTCCCGGCCGCCGGGTCGTCGGAACTGTTCATCGTCGGCGCACAGCTCGACGGCCGTCCCGCCCTGTTCATCGTCGAGTCCGACACCGACGGTCTGGTCGTCGAGGCCGACCCCGGCATGGGCGTCCGCGCCGCCGGGATGGGTCGCCTGCTCCTCAACGGGGTGTCGGTGCCCAAGTCGGCGCTGCTCGGCGAGGAAGAGGGCGACGCCGCCTTCGCCGCCTACCGCGATGTCGTCCGCCTGTCCCGGCTCGGCTGGTCGTCGCTGGCCGTGGGCACCTCGCAGGCCGTGCTCGACTACGTGGTCCCCTACGTCAACGACCGCGTCGCCTTCGGTGAGCCGATCTCCAACCGTCAGGGCGTGGCGTTCCCGGTCGCCGTGATGGCCACCGAGCTCGACGCCTTGCGCCTGGTCACCCAGCGCGGTACATCGCGCGCCGAGCAGGGCCTCTCCTTCGCCCGCGAGGCCGCACTGGCCCGGAAGCTGGTCTCCGACAAGGGCATGCAGATCGGTTCCGACGGAGTACAGCTCCTCGGCGGACACGGCTTCACCAAGGAGCACCCCGTCGAGCGGTGGTACCGCGACCTGCGCGCCGCCTCCATCGGCGAGGGCATCGTCGTTCTCTAGTCACCTGATCCACATCCCAGCTCTCACCTCGAAAAGAGAAGACCATGGCAATCAATCTGGAACTGCCCAAGAAGCTCCTGGTGACCGTCGATCAGGCGCACCAGGCGGCGGCGAACATCTTCCGGCCCGTCTCCCGCAAGTACGACCAGCGCGAGCACGACTACCCGATCGAACTCGACACCCTCGCCAGCCTCTACGACGGTCTCACCGAGACCGGTCAGGCCGGCGCCGGTGCCGACGCGGGACGTGCACATCCCGAAAAGGAACTGCCCAAGGGCGCTGTCGCCAACGGCGGCAACATGCAGGCCTGCCTCAACGTCCTCGAGACGTCGTGGGGCGACGTGGGTCTCGTGCTCAGCATGCCGTTCCAGGGACTGGGCAATGCGGCGATCTCCGCGGTCGCGACCGACGAGCAGCTCAAGAGCTTCGGCAAGGTGTGGGCCGCGATGGCCATCACCGAGCCCGGCTTCGGCTCCGACTCGGCGGCGGTCTCGACCACCGCCGTGCTCGACGGCGACGACTACATCATCAACGGCGAGAAGATCTATGTGACCGCCGGTTCGCGCGCCACCCACATCGTGGTGTGGGCGACCGTGGACAAGACCGCGGGCCGCGCCGCGATCAAGAGCTTCGTGGTCCCCCGTGAGCACCCCGGTGTGACCATCGAGCGTCTCGAGCACAAGCTGGGCATCAAGGTCTCCGACACCGCGCAGATCCGTTTCGAGAACTGCCGCATCCCGAAGGAGAACCTTCTCGGTTCGCCCGAGGTGGACACCAAGAAGGGGTTCGGCGGCGTCATGCAGACGTTCGACAACACCCGTCCGATGGTGGCCGCCATGGCCGTGGGTGTGACCCGCGCGGCACTCGAGGAGATCCGTCGCGTGCTCGAGGAGGCGGGGGTCGTGATCGACTACGACAAGCCCGCCCACACGCAGCACGCCGCGGCCGCCGAGTTCATCCGTCTCGAGTCCGACTACGAGGGGGCCTACCTGCTGATGCTCCGTGCCGCCTGGATGGCCGACAACAAGCAGCCGAACTCCAAGGAGGCGTCGATGTCGAAGGCCAAGGCCGGACGCACCGTCGTCGATGTCACCACCCGCGCGGTGGAGCTCGCAGGCACCTTGGGCTACTCCGAGCACCTGCTGCTCGAGAAGTGGGCGCGTGACTCGAAGATCCTCGACATCTTCGAGGGCACCCAGCAGATCCAGAACCTGGTCATCGCCCGTCGGGTCCTGAACAAGAGCAGCTCCGAACTGAAGTAGGCTGCGAACACGAGTTGCCGAGAGGCCCGGGTACACCGAGGGGTGTGCCCGGGCCTTTCGGTTTCCTCGTGTCGGTCGGTCAGTGGCGTTCGACGGGCGTCAGGCCACCTCGGAGCCCACCGCGACCATCTCCGGGGTGTCGGCGGGCGCGGATTGCGGGTGCCGACGCTCGCCCTGGGTGAGCGCCATCAGCACCATCCCGACCCCGAGGAGGATCGTCGAGGCCCAGAAGGTCTCCTGCACGCCGACGGTGAACGAGTGCAGCTCGCTGCCACCGGCCGCACGGCTGGCCGACCCGAAGATCGTCACCAGGATCGCCAGCCCCAGCGTCCCGCCGAGCTGCTGCATCGTGTTGACCATGCCCGACGCCGCACCGGCGTCCTCGGGTGCGACACCCCGCAGCGCGGCGGTGGTCAGCGACAGGAACGACGTGCCGCCGCCCAGTCCGATCAGCACCATCGGTCCGACCAACTCCGCGTAGCTCGATCCCTGATGGATCTGGGTCAGCCACGCCATCCCCGCCATCGCGGCGCCGAATCCGACGAGCAGCAAGGTCCGCGGACTGAAGTGCACCGACGCGTAGCGGGCGGAGAACTGGGTCGCGATGAACGTCGACGCGGTCATCGGCAGATAGGCCAGGCCGGTCTGCAGCGGGCCGTAACCCAGGACGTCCTGCAGGAACTGCGTCAGGAAGAACATCATGCCCATGAACCCGGCCACCATCACCAGACGCCCGGCGTAGGCCGACGCACGGGGAACGCTGGCGAACAGCCGCAGTGGTGTGATCGGTTGTGCCGCACGACTCTCGGCGAAAACGAAGGCCGCGAGCAGCACCACTCCCACGGCCAGCGACACCAGCGTCGTCGGCGACGACCAGCCCCGCTCGGCCGCACTGACCAGTCCGTAGACCAAGGCACCGATCCCGACCGTCGAGTACAGCGCACCCTGCAGGTCGAACTGTTTGCGACTGCGCGCGGTGGCGGGCAACGACACCGCGCCGGCGATCAGGACCAGGATCCCGATGGGGACGTTGACGAACAGCACCCAGCGCCAATCCAGCCACTGGGTGAGTGCACCGCCGAGCACCAGGCCGATCGAGAACCCGCCGATGGACACGGCGGTGAACAGGCCCAGGGCCCGATTGCGTTCGCGCCCTTCGGGAAAGCGCGTCATGAGCAACGCCAGCGCGGCCGGTGCGGCAACCGCGGCGCCGACGCCCTGCAGAGCACGTGCGGCGAGGAGTTCGACGCCGTCGGTGGCGAACCCTCCCGCCATGGACGCCACCACGAACAACGCCAGCCCGGCCAGGAACGTCCGACGACGTCCCAGGATGTCGCCCATCCGGGCGCCCAACAGCAGCAGGCCACCGAAGGTCAGGGTGTAGGCGTTGAGAACCCACGACAGCGATGTCGACGAGAAGCCCAGTGCGCGTTGGATGTCCGGCAGGGCGACGTTCACGATGGTGGCGTCGACGACCACCATCAACTGGCAGCCGAGCACGCTGATGAGCACCAGGGTGCCGAGATGGTCTCGGAGTCGGTCCGACCAACGGCGCGGTGACGCCGTCTCGCGGACGGAATGGATGAAAGACATGTGTGGTCTCCCTCAGGGGTTGGAGTACACTCGAGCGCGAAACGGAAGCTTCCTCCGGATACGATACGGAGGGACCCTCCGCTTTGCAACCTATTTTCGACCCTGCCGTTCTCACCGAGGAGGACTGGTGACCAAGGCCACCGAGCGCGCACCCCGCGCCGACGCCGTCCGCAACCGCGACAAGCTGGTCACGGCCGCGCGGACGGTGTTCGCCGAATCGGGTGTGGATGCGCCGCTCGACCGGATCGCCACCGACGCCGGCGTGGGCATCGGCACCCTGTATCGCAACTTCCCCAGCCGCGAGGCACTCATCGAGGCCGTCTACCGCAGCCAGTCCGAGGAGATCGTGACCAACGGGCGGCGCTTCGGCGAGACGTTGCCGCCCGATGACGCACTCGTCGCGGTGTTCGGCGAGTATCTGCGGACCGCCGCGTCCAAGCGCGGGATGAAAGAGGTCATCCTGGCCGAGCTCGGCGCCGAGGCGCCGGTGTTCGTCGACTCCCGCGCGGCGTCGCAGGAGATGATCGGCGCGATTCTGTCTGTCGGCCAAAACCAGGGGATGTTCCGTCTGGACGTCACCGCCGCCGACGTGTTCCGTCTCATCGGCGGGCTGTCGATGACGTGCCACATGAACATGAACCCGGCCGACAGTGCGCCACTCGTCCGCGTGGTCATCGACGGACTACGCCGCGTCGACTGAGTCCTCCACGGGTCTTCAGTGGCATCCGAGACCGCCTCACGGGGTGTCCCGGACCACAAAAACGTCGTGTTCCGCGTCACCGCGACACCGACCTGATCACCTGTCCAACTCGGACCCGACACGCCGAGATGCGCTGCACTTCTGCCGAATTCGGCCACCGTTATCGAAGCGTTATCACCCGGGTGACTTCACGATCGTGAATGTGACCTACCGGCGGCGTACCTCGTAGCGTCGCCTCCGGTCCGAGAGCGGGTGCTGTTCGCCTCCGTTCTCGGCGACCGTTCGCGTTCTCTGCGGGCGGGACAGTTTGGAAAACCGTCGTGACGATCTCGGTCGTCGGCGGGATTGGAGACACCATGAACACGAAGTTTCGGACCCTTGCCGCCCGGACCGCCATCACCGGCGTCCTCGCCGCCGCCCCGCTGACGCTCCTCGCCGGGACCGCGTCCGCCGAGGGTGGACACAACTGGGACGCCGTCGCTGCGTGCGAGAGCGGTGGCAACTGGGGCATCGACACCGGCAACGGCTTCTCCGGCGGCCTGCAGTTCACCCCGAGCACCTGGGCTGCCAACGGCGGATCGGGCGACGCCTCCAGCGCCAGCCGCGAGGAGCAGATCCGCGTGGCCGAGAACGTGCTCGCCTCGCAGGGACCCGGCGCGTGGCCCGTCTGTGGCGCCAACCTCTGATCTCAGAGAATCAGGACGCGTAGCCCTCGCGCCCACAGGTTCACGTGGAACCCGCAGCCATCGGCTGCGGGTTTCGCGCTGTGTGGCGGAGCGCCAACTGGACAGATTGCGTGCGTTTGAACACTATTGAGGCAGATCCGTTGGATCGCTCAATGACATTCGATACTGTCAACGTGGACCGCAGTCCACCTTGGGCCGCGTGAGGGTGAGGATCGTTTCAATGAACACACGTCGTGCCACAGTCACGCGCGGAACCGGGCGTGACGTATTGCTCGACGCAACCCTGCAACTGATCGGTGAGCGGGGGCTGCACGCGATCACGTTGCGTGAGGTCGCCGACGCCGCCGGTCTGTCGCTGGGATCGACCACCTACCACTTCGCCGATCGCGAGGCACTCATGCTCGCGGCGCTGGGACGCTACGCGGACTCGGTGGTCAGCCGGTGTGACGCCGCCCTGGTGAAGGCCGAACTCGAGACCGCCTCCCCGCGCGCTCTGATGCGCTCGGTCTTCGAGGACTTCAGCGCCTCGTATTGCGAACCCAACCGGATGCTGGCCCAGCTGGAGATGTACACCGAGGCCGCCCGCAACCCCGCCGTCGCGGAGATCAGCGCCCGCTGCCTGGCCGCGTACCGCGGACTGTTGCTGCGCGCTTTCGGTATCGCCGGTCTCGACGAGGGCGAGGCGAACTCGCGGGTCAACCGCGTACTCGTCTACGCCGACGGCCTGGCCCTGCAGAGCGCCGCCGACGGGACCCCGTGCGAACTACAGTCGGACGCCTCAGCCGTCCTGTGGGCCCTGGCCACCACACCCCTGTAGACCCACCCACCGCCGCACACGCGTCGAGTGGGCCCATGCGGACCACGACTGGGCGGATGCGGCGTCGGCGGTCTGGATCAGAACGCCACGCGCGTGATGGTCTCGGCCACCAACGCCGGCTTGGCGGCATCGCGGACGGTCAGCGACTGCGTCACGATCATCTCGACCGACCCGTCGGGCTTGGTTGTCGCCTCCGACAACGTCGCCGTCAACTGGACCTCGGAGCCGACGAGGACCGGCGACGGGAAGCGGACCTTGTTCGAGCCGTAGTTGATACCCATCTTCGCGTTCTCGATGGAGTAGATCTGCCAGGCGAGCATCGGCACGAGTGACAGCGTCAGGTAACCGTGCGCGATCGGTCCACCGAACGGGCTCTCGGCGTTCGCCCGCTCGATGTCGACGTGGATCCACTGGTGATCACCGGTCGCCTCGGCGAACTGGTTCACCCGCTCCTGGGTGATGGTGAGCCACTCGCTCGAGCCGAGGGTCTCGCCCACGGCGGCCAGGATGTCGTCTGCAGATGTGAACGTTCGCATGCCGTCGAAGCTACCGGTCTAGCTGCGTGAGTAGGCGCGAAGTGGGCCCTGCGCGCCGCTGTAGCTGTTCTTGTCGACGGGACCGGTGATCCCGGGGATGCGGGCGTTGTCGGTGTACTGCCAGAACGTCCACCGACTCCATCCGCCCGGAAGCGCTCCGGGCTGCGCCTTGCCGTTGTAGTCGGCGATCCACAGCGGGTATCCGGTGAACTGGGTGGTGTTGGCCATCTTGGTCCGCCAGAAGTTCGGATACGTGTAGATGATCGGCGTCCGCCCGGTCAGTGCGCGGACGGTGTCGAGGTACTGGTGCGTCCAGCCGATCAGGGCCGCGGGCGACAGCCCACCCGACTGTTCGAGGTCGAGGACCGGCGGCATGTCGCCGTAGCCGTTGATCCCGAGGGTGATGGTCGCGAACAGCGCTGCCTGCGGCGCGGCGGGCAGGCTGGGATCGGCGTAGTGGTACGAGCCGCGGGCCACGCCGGCCAGTCGCATGCCGATCGAGTCGGGGACGAAGTACGGGTTCACGTACGACAGCCCCTCGGTGGCCTTGACCATCGCGAAGTTCTGGCCGGATGCCTTCACGGCGAACCAGTTGATGAGCTGACCACCGTCGTGTTGATGCGACGACACGTCCGGGCCGGTCTCCGCGTTTGCGACGGCTCCCGAGCCCGCCACCAGCGCCAATGCGGTCACCACGGTGGCCGTGACACGTCGCCATCGTTGACAAGAGGTCGAAGTCATGACGTGACGGTAGGTGCTCGAGTGGGTCCAGGTACAGCTGAGGCGCATTATTCACAGGAGGTTGGTGTGAACGTTGCCTCCTCGGCTGTCGTCAGCCGAGAGGATTACCACCCGGCGCCGAGTCACCCATGTCGGTGATCCGATCCCACTGGGCACGCAGTTCATCGACCGACGGGGGCGCATCGAACTGCGCTCCGACGCTGCGGAACAGCTGTGCGCGCTGCACCTGACCGCCGCCGACCTCGAAGATCGAACCGGTGTCGGCACACTCCTCGCTCATGAGCGCGACGATGACCGGGGCGACGAACGCGGGCGAGATCTTCTCGAGCATCTCCGCGGGCGCGATGTCCTCGGTCATGCGGGTGGCCGCGAGCGGCGCGACGGCGTTGGCCGTGATCGAGTACTTCGCGCCCTCGACGGCGAGGGTGTTGATCAGACCGACCAGCCCCATCTTCGCGGCGCCGTAGTTGGCCTGCCCGAAGTTGCCGTAGAGACCGCTGGTCGATGTCGCCACCACGACGCGGCCGAAGTGCTGCTCGCGGAAGTGCGGCCACGCCGCCCGGGTGACGTTGTAGCCGCCGTACAGGTGCACCTTGAGCACGGCGTCGAACGCCTCCGCGGTCATCTTGTGGAACGAGCTGTCCCGCAGGATGCCGGCGTTGTTGACCACGCCGTGGATCGCGCCGTAGGTGTCCAGCGCGGTGCGGATGAGCGACTCCGCACCCTCGGCCGTGGCGACGGAGTCGTAGTTGGGTACGGCCCGACCGCCGTCGGCGATGATCTCCTCGACCACCGCGTCGGCCATCGTCGATCCCGACCCGGAACCGTCCCGCGCGCCGCCGAGGTCGTTGACGACCACGAGCGCGCCCTCGGCCGCGAGCAGCTTCGCGTACTCGCGACCCAGCCCACCGCCGGCGCCGGTCACCACGACCACTCGATCCTCGACACCACTCATCCGCACTCTCCCTGTTCGGCTCGGCCGCGAGATCCGCCACTCACGGCCCTGCACTGTGTTCTACCGCACGTCGCCGGACGGGCCCGGCCTAGGCTCGCGTGCATGCGGCTCTACCTCTCGTCCATGGGCGTGGGCGACCACCCCGAACGGCTCGTCGAGGTCCTCGGCGCCGGCGCGTCCGTCGGCGTCGTGCTCAACGCGGTCGACGACCGACCCCACGCCGAGACGCAGATGGCCTGGGAGGTCGAACGCGACGAACTCGACCACCTCGGCCTGCGCCCCGAACGACTCGACCTGCGCACCGACACCGACGTCGAACGACTGCGCACGATCGACGCGCTGTGGGTGCGTGGCGGCAACACCTTCGTCCTGCGCGCGGCGATGGCCAGGTCAGGGGCCGATGACCTCATCACCGGACGCATCCTCGACTCGTCGCTCGCCTACGCCGGATACAGCGCGGGAGCGGCCGTCCTGTGCGCCGATCTGAGCCTGATCGCCGAGATCGACGACCCCCGGGCGGCCGGGCCGGACCCGTTGACGACCGGACTGGGGATCCTGGACCGCCCGCTGATCCCCCATGTGGGGACGACGGCATTCGACGAGGGCCGCCTGTGCACCGCGCTACACGACCGACTCACCTCCGACGGCGTGGCGCATCACGCCCTGCGCGACGGCGACGCACTGGCGACCGTCGCGGGGCCATTGCTCCCGATTCCGCGACGCCCGTAGGCGATCTGGACACCCCTCTGCGAGATACACGCGCGTACCGCAGGTCAGAGCGTCGACGGACGGGCAGCGAGTCCCCGACTGACGGTTTACAAGCGTGCACCGAGCCCGTACCGTGACAATGAACGTTGACTACAACGAGTGTTGTCAGATTACGGAGGTGTGCGATGACGGTGACCGCAGACAGTGTGCAGGCGACCCGACTCGATCAGGGGCCCGGCGAGGTGTCGGATCGTCTGATCGCATCGGCGGCGCGTCTGTCGCGTAACGCGATGACCGAGATCGACTGGTCCGAGCCGATGGACCCCTCGAAGTACGGCTGCAGCCCGGAGTGGTGCTCGCTGTACGGGACCGAGATGTGGGACGAGTTGACCGAGGAGCAGCAGATCGCGCTCACCCGGTACGAGTTCGCATCGGTCATGACCAACGGGATCTGGTTCGAGATGATCCTGCAGGAGATGGTCATCCGCGACCAGTACCTCGGCGAGTACCACTCCCCCGAGTTCCAGTGGTCGCTGATCGAGATCGCCGACGAGTGCCGCCACTCGCTGATGTTCGCGAAGGCCTCGGAGAAGATGGTCGGCGCGTCCTACCGTCCGTCGCGTTTCGTCGGCTGGCTGGGCAAGGCGTTCATGGCGCTCGCCCGCAACGAGGTCGCCTACGCCGCCATCCTCGTGGCCGAAGAGGTCCTCGACGTCTTCCAGCGCGGCTGCATGAACGACGATCGCGTGCTGCCGTTCGTGCGCACGGTCAACGAGATCCACGTGCTCGAGGAATCGCGGCACATGAAGTTCGCCCGCGAAGAGGTCCGCGAGTCGATGGAGGGTGTCGGCTGGTTCCGTCGCCAGTTCAGTGCGCTGATCATCGCGATCGCCTCGTTCGCCATCGTGACCAGCCTGCACGACCCGAAGGCGTACTCCGACGCCGGACTCGACCGGGACCGCGCCGTTGCGACGCGCAAGCGCAACAGCCACTTCCACTCGATGATGCGGACGAGCTGCGTACATCTGATGGAGTTCCTCGACAGTGTCGGACTGCTGACCCGGCCCGCGTCGTTCTGGTACCGCAGGGCACGCATCCTCTGACCCCCGCACGTCCAATCGCGGACGTCTGGATCGAACCGTCCCGACAATGAAGTGGGGTAACCACAATGGCGTTCGCCATCACACAGTCGTGTTGTAGCGACGCAGGGTGCGTCTCGGTGTGCCCGGTGAACTGCATCCACCCCGCACCCGGCGAGCCCGGGTTCGGATCCGCGGACATCCTGCACATCGATCCCGACACCTGCATCGACTGCGGCGCCTGCTCGGACGCCTGCCCGGTGGACGCGATCTTCCCGGTGGACCGGCTCGGACCACGGGACGCGCACTTCGCCGAGGTCAACGCCGCCTACTACCGCGACCGCGACACCTCGCAGGCCTTCTCCCCGACCGAATACACCGCCCTGCAACGGCTTCCCGACGACCTGCAGGTCGCGGTCATCGGCACCGGCCCGTCGGCCGGCTACGCGATCCGCACCCTGCTGATGCGTACCGACGCCCAGATCACCGTCATCGACAAGCTCCCGACGCCGGGCGGACTCGTGCGGTCCGGCGTGGCACCGGATCACCCGGCGACAAAGAACATCACCCACGGTTTCGACCTGCATCTGCGGGATCCGCGGGTCACGCTGCTGGGCAATCTCGAGGTGGGCAAGGACTTCTCGCCCGCCGAGCTGGCACAGCACTTCCACGGCGTCATCTACGCCATCGGCGCGTCGGAGCCCAAGCGACTCGGCATCCCCGGCGAGGACCTCCCGGGCAGCACCTCGGCCACCGAGGTCGTCGCCTGGTACAACGGTCTGCCCGACATCTCGAACCCGTTGGCGCCCGCGCGCGTCGGACGCACGGTGCTGGTGGGTACCGGCAACGTGGCCCTCGACATCGTCCGACTGCTGCACACCGCCCCGGACGATCTCGGTCGCACCGACATCGCCGACCGGTCACTGCCGTTCCTGCGGGACAACCGCGTCGGCGAGGTCGTCCTCCTCGGTCGCCGTGGGCCCGACTCGGCGGCCTACACCCCAGCCGAGTACGCGGCGCTCGCCAACACCCCCGGTATCGAGATCGTCGCCCTCGACGGTTCTGACCCGTCGTCGGTCGACTTCTCCGCGCCGGTCGACCCGAACCGCAAACGAATCGTGTTCCTGTACAACACCACTCCCATCGAGGTCGTCGGCGAGGGCCAGGTCACCGGCGTCCGGGTCCGCACGGGCGAGACCGAGCACCTCATCCCGGCCGACAACGTGATCTCCTCCATCGGATACCGCACCCGTCCCGTCACCGGACTCCCGTTCGACGCCGACGCGGGCCGGATCCCCAACGCCGACGGGCGGATCGTCGACGGGACAGCTCCCGTGCCCGGCGCCTACGTCGTGGGATGGGCGCGTCGGGGGCCCTCGGGCGGCATCGGCGCCAACCGTGCCTGCGCCGAAGGGACCGTTCAGGCGTTCATCGACGACGCCGCGTCCGGCGCGCTCGACGTGAGTGCTCGTCCGGACGGCGGGTTCGGCAAGTTCCTCCGGCGGAAGAACCTGAAGCCTGTGCGGCACCGCGGGATCCGCGCCATCGACCGGATCGAGCGCGAACGCGGCGAGACCTCCGGACGGCCGAGGGTCAAGCTCACCGAGCGCGCGGAGATGCTGGCCGGCGCCAAGGCGCGTCGCTCGTTGCCGATCTTCCCTCGCCAACGCGAACGCTGAGTCGGGACCTCACCGACCACCGGTGCCCGCCGGACGGTCGGCCCCGCCGGTCAGACAGATCGACCGCAGCACGTTGTGGAACGTCACCAGTCCGTAGGTGCGGGGTGCGTCCAGGACGGCACCGGGGTTCGGGATCAGTTGCACCAACTGTTCTCTCGACACCGACGGCACCAGCATCTGCAGGGCGGACACGGTCAGCGCGCGGTTCTGCCGCAGACCGAGCGTGGCGAGCTGCGTGGCCAGGCCATAGGAGTAGTAGCCGGCGGTCAACGACTTGGTCACCGTCAGGTCGGCCAGCGGGATCGTCCGACGGAAGTCGAGGCGTTCGCTGTTGTTGTGGATGAGTCCGACGATGGCGTCGGTCGCCGTACCTCCGACCGTCGGGACCAATCCGAGTCCGAACGCGAACAGCTGCTCGACGAACGAGAAGTCCTGTGGATCCTCGGGGATGAGGTTGGACGGCACCCGGGTCGTCGCCATGATGCGCCGGAGTTGCGCTGCGCGAGCGGCGATCCGACGGTCCGCGGCGGCATCGGTCGAGATGTGCTCGAGGTAGTTGACGGTCCGGTCCACGACGCGCGACAGCGGTACCGACGCGATCGCCGGGCAGGCGCCCGGTTCCGCGATCGCCACCTCGTCGGCGATCTGACGGAGCATGTCGGGGACCCGGTCGGGGAAACGCAGGTCCTTGATCGGTCGTCCGGCACGGGCCTTCTCGCTCCTGGTCACCGACGCCACACAGGCACCGACGAGCTGCTCGCGCAGGTACGGGTAGACGAGGTCGGCGATGGACGTGGTGAGCGTCAGAGGTAGCGCGATGAGCTGGCCGAGGCTGACCGGGCCGAGCGACGCGATGGCCGGGATGGTGCCCGAGATGAGCTTCATGGGGATGAACACCGTGACCGACAGGTAGAGCCAGACGGTCTCGATCGCCTGCGCCAACGTCATGTTCTCGATCGATATCGCGTTGTGCGACAAACCGTTCCGAATGTTGACCAGCTGCGTGACGATGTAGTTCGACACCGGGTCGCGGTACTTCAGGCTGGGCGAGTCCTCGCTCGCGCCCATGCCCCGCGGGTCGTTCGAGACGGCCAACAGGGACACGTGGAGTCGGTTCATCGTCCGATGGGTCTGCGCCTTGATCGCCGGGGCGTCCCGACGGACCTGCGCGGGCAGTTGCGGCAGCAGGGAGTCGAAGACCGCGTCGTAGACCTCGCCCAGGGTGGCGAAGGTGGAGCCGACACACTGCCTGGGTTCGCCGCGGGGTGGGGTGGGAGCCGCGTGCGCCACGGCGGGGCCGATCACGCCGCACATCAGGGTCATCGTCGTCGCGACGACCAGGAGACGGAGTCGTGCGACCGCCGAACGTGGGGCCGGTGGCACGTGGGCGACTCCTTCGGCACGGACGCGTCCGCCGCGGTCGACGAACGCACGGTCTCGTTAGGTCGGGACAGTACTTGCCCTCGTGGTGTGCGGCAACAGATGGCGAATGTCGAGTTCACCCTGACACCGCCAGGCGAGCGCACATCTCACCGCGGTCATTCCCGCAGAACGGCTTCGAAGGCCACCCGGTCGCCGCGGTAGAGCGACCGCACCTTTTCGATCGGGCGTCCGTCGACATCGAGGCTGCGCCGATGCATCAGCAGCATCGGCATCGCGGTGGTCGTCTCGAGCAGAGTCGCCTCGCGTGGCGAGGCCAGCACGGTCTCGATGCGCTCGTTCGCGCTGCCGAAGTGCACACCCGCCTCGCGGATGGCCGCGTACAGCGAGGTCGAGGGGTCGAAGGTGTCGGTGAAGGACGCGAAACGGTTCCGGGGCAGATAGGTGCTCTCCAGGCCGAGTTTCGCGCCGTCGGCGAGCAGCACGCGTTCGAGGTGCATGACCGTCGACCCACGCTCGATGTGCAGCTCGTCGCACAGGGCGTCGTCACCGGTGATGTCCTCCCACGTCACCAGCAGACGCCCGGGCACCCGCCCATGGCTGATGGCGCCCTCGGTGTAGGACAGCAGCGACAGCGGTTGGACGAGTTTGGGCGCGGAGACCACGGTGCCCCGCCCCCGTCTCTCGATACGCCCTTCGACCAGCAGCTCGTGGAACGCCTGACGGACCGTCTCGCGCGACACCCCGAAGCGCTCGGCGAGGTCGCGCTCGGCGGGCACCGAATCCCCCACGTCCAGCGTCTCGACGATCCGTTCCAGCTCGGTGCGAACGGCGTAGTACTTGGGGACCCTGGGTACCGCGGTCACCGGGACACCACCCGGCGTGCGAACTCCAGCACCTCGTCGACCGACAACGCCTGCGCTCCCGGCACTTTGGCGGCGTCGTCGTAGCGTCGCAGCCGCAGCGCGTCCGACCACCAGGGGTGGCCCGCGCGGGACGACCGCACGAGCGCTCCGCCCTGATACGCCAGCGACCGGATCGACGTGGGCGACAACGCCGCGACGTAGTCGGGGTCGGTGGCGGCGAGGTACTGCTTGGCCCGGACGTGCGATCCGGCCAGCCATCCGACACGTTCGCCGAATCGTCGGTCGAGCCATTCCTGCGCCGCATCCTCGTGATGCACCGACGGGTCGACGGCCACCAGCGGACTGTGCCCGACGTCGTGCAGAACACTCGCGAGTATTAGTTCGTCGTCGGCGCCGTCGAGCACCGCGTGGCGACCCGCCTGCAGAGCGTGGTCGAGCTCGTCCACCTCGACCTCGTCCCACACCCCCCGCAGCGAGGCCAACACCTGCGCGGTCTCGTCGATCACGTCCATTCCATGAGCCTAGCGTATTGGTCTATACCAATTGTTCACCCAGCGTTCTCACATCGGTCATTGATTGGTCTAGACCAATGATGCACGCTGGCCTCATGAGAATTGTCGTCATCGGCGGAGGCATCCTCGGCACCTCCCACGCACGCTCGGCCGTCCTGCGCGGCCACCATGTCGTCCACCTCGAACGCGAGCCGGAAGCGCGCGGCGCGACGGTCCGCAACTTCGGCCTCGTCTGGGTGTCCGGACGCTCCGCGGGAGAACTGGCCGTGGCCAACCGATCCCGCGACCTGTGGGAGGAGATCGGTCGATCCGTGCCCGGTGTGGGCTTTCGCCCCGCCGGGTCGATCACCCTCATCCGTACCGCGGATGAGGTCGCTGTCGCCGAGGACGTGGTCGCCCGCACCGACGCCGCCGAACGCGGTTTCCGTCTCCTCGAGCCCGAGGAGGTGATCGCCGTCAACCCAGCGCTACGCGGCAAGTATCTCGCCGGACTGCACTGCACCCGTGACGGCGCGGTCGAATCGCGTGTCGCGCTCCCGGCCATCCGGCAGGTACTTCAAGCGACCGGTCGGTACGAGTTCCATCCGAGTACCGAGGCCCGCGAGGTCGTCTCGTCCGCGGACGGGGTGAACGTCCGCGATGACGCCGGGCGGACCCATCATGGTGACGCCGTCGTGCTGTGCGCCGGAGCCGCCCACGGCGGTCTCGTGCGCGAACTCGCCGGCGACCTGCCGGTGCGTCGGGTGCGGCTTCAGATGATGCAGACCGCCCCCCTCGACGAACCCCTGACCACCGCGATCGCCGACGGTGACAGCTTCCGGTACTACCCCGCGTTCGCCGGGGCGAGCCTCGACGACCTCACGACCCGCCAACCGCAGGCCGAGGTCGCCGCGGACCACCGGATGCAGTTGCTGTGCGTTCAACGCAGCCACGGCGGTCTCACGATCGGCGACACCCACCACTACGACGAGCCCTTCGACTTCGACGTCGCCGAGGCCCCCTACGACCACCTTCGTGGGGTTGTCGAGGAGCTGCTCGGTCGTGATCTCCCGCCGATCGTCCGACGCTGGGCAGGGGTGTACTCGCAGTGCACCGACCCCGCCGAGATCGTCTGCCGCCGTGAGGTCTCCCCGGGCGTCTGGGTCGTCACCGGCCCCGGTGGACGCGGTATGACCCTCGGCCCCGCGATCGGCGAGGACACCGCCGACGCGATGAACCTGTAGCCCCCTCCCTCCGCATGAGAGAAGCACCCCATGACCACCAGCACGACCTCACCCACCCGGCTTGCGGTTCTCGACATGGCAGGCACCACCGTCTCCGACGGAGGACTCGTCCTGTCGGCCTTCGACGTCGCGGCCACCACCGCCGGGATCCCCGACGACGGACCCGAGCGTGAGCACGCCCGCCAGTACGTCATCGACACGATGGGCCAGTCCAAGATCACCGTGTTCCGCGCGTTGACCGACGACGAGGACCGCGCGCAGGCAGGCAACCGTGCCTTCGAGGCCGCCTACGACGACCTGATCGGTACCGGCGACATCCACCCCATCGACGGCGCGGCCGAGACCATCGCAGCGTTGCGCGACTCCGGGATCAAGGTCGCTCTCACAACGGGTTTCAGCCGCGCCACGCAGCACCGACTCCTCGACGTCCTCGGATGGTCCGACATCGCCGACCTCACGCTGTCCCCCGAGGAGGCCGGCCGGGGACGCCCCTACCCCGACCTCGTCCTGCGAGCGGTCCTGGATCTCGAGATCGACGACGTCCGCGCCGTCGCGGTCGTCGGCGACACCTCCAGCGACGTGCTCAGCGGCCTGCGGGCCGGGGCGCGCATCGTCGCGGGCACGTTGACCGGAGCCCACGACCGGCACCAGCTCGCCGTCGCCGGTGCCACGCACATCGTCGACTCCATCTCCGATTTCGGCCATCTCGTCCTCTCCTGACACCGCTCACCACCCACCACGAAGGACCAGTCATGTCTGTTCGATCTGATCGAAAACGGTTCCGCCACAGCGCCGTCGCGATCTGCTCCACCACCGCCGTCCTGCTCACCGCCACCGCATGCGGGGGCACCGGCACCGCGACATCCGGCTCCGACACCGTCACCGTCTACAGCGCCGACGGCCTCGGCGACTGGTACAAGGCCGAGTTCGCGAAGTTCACCGAGCAGACGAAGATCTCGGTGAACTACGTGGAGGCCGGTTCCGGCGAGGTCGTCTCGCGCGTGCAGAAGGAACAGTCGAACCCACAGGCCGACCTCATGGTGACCCTGCCGCCGTTCATTCAGAAGGCCGACGGTGCCGGGCTGCTCGCGCAATCCGGGGTCGACACTTCCGCCGTCGCCGCCGACAACAAGGACGCGTCCGGCACGTACGTCTCGATCGTCGACAACTACCTGTCGTTCATCCGCAGTCCGCGTGCCACACCCGCACCCACCACCTTCGACGATCTGCTCGACCCGCGGTTCGCCGACAAGATCCAGTACTCCACCCCCGGCCAGGCCGGCGACGGCACCGCGGTCCTGCTCCTGCTGCAGCACCTGCGGGGTGAGCAAGGCGGGCTGGACTACCTGAAGCGCCTGCAGGCCAACAACGTCGGACCGTCGAGTTCCACGGGCAAGCTGCAACCGAAGGTGAGCAACGGCGAGATCATGGTCGCCAACGGTGACGTGCAGATGAACCTGACGTCCATCCGCGACGACAAATCGGCCTTCGAGGTGTTCTTCCCGGCCGACGCGAACGGGACACGCACGACGGTGTCGCTGCCCTACGTCGCGGGTGTCACGAAGGGCGCGCCGCATTCGGAGAACGCCACGAAGCTCCTGGAGTTCCTGCTGTCGTCCGAGGTCCAGAAGACCGTCGCGCCCGACGCCCTCGGGGTGTCGGTGCGTACCGACACCCCGGCCGACTCCGGCGCGAACTCACCCGCGCAGGCGATCGCCGGCGTCACCGTGTGGCGACCGGACTGGAACTCGGTGCTCACCGGCCTCGACGGGAACGTCGCCGCATACCAGAAGGCCACGGGGAGTTGACCATGTCGGACCTCAACACATCGTCCCCGCGTCGACGTCTGCGCGGCGGGACACGGTCGACACCGACACCGACACCGACGGCACCGACCGGGCCGGCCATCACCTTCGACCGTGTCACGGTCACCTACGGCCGTGGCCGCGCCGCGCAGGAGGCGCTGTCGGACTTCAGCCTCCGGGTGGCGCCCGGCGAGACGGTTGCCCTGCTCGGCCCCAGCGGCTCGGGCAAGTCGACCGCCCTCAAGGCACTGGCAGGCTTCGTCCGGCCATCCTCGGGACGCGTACGTCTCGGCGACCGTGACGTCACCGACCTCCCGCCCGCGAAGCGCGGGATCGGTGTGGTCGTCCAGTCCTACGCCCTGTTCCCGCATCTGCACGTACGGGACAACGTGGCGTTCGGCCTGCGGGCGCATCGTGTTGCCCGCAGTCAGATCTCCGATCGAGTACGCGAAGCACTCGAGATGGTCAGCATGTCCGGGTACGCCGACCGACTGCCGCGGGAGCTCTCCGGCGGGCAGCAGCAGCGCGTCGCCATCGCCCGCGCGCTGGCGATCCGTCCCGGGGTGCTGCTGCTCGACGAACCACTGGCCGCTCTCGACGCCGCCCTGCGGCAGTCGATGCTCACCGAGTTGCAGGAGCTGCGGGCCGCCCTGCCCGACACGGCGATGCTCTACGTGACCCACGATCAGACCGAGGCGCTCGCCCTGGCCGACCGGGTGGCGGTGATGCGCGACGCGCGTCTGGTCGACGTCGACACCGCCGACACGCTATGGACCCGCCCTCCGTCGGCGTTCACCGCTGCCTTCCTCGGTGGCGCGAACCTCCTTCCCTGCACGATCGGGCGGGTGTCGGGGACCAGCGCCCTGGTCTCGGTCGGTGATCGCATGCTCGACGTCACCGCGCCGGCCACCCGTGTCGGGGCGCCGGGCTGGTCCCCGGGCACACCGGCGATGGTCTGCATCCGGCCCCACGAGATCTCCGTCGCCACGACCTCGGGACGCGGCGCGATCCGCGCGCGGGTCACGGCTGCGGTGTGGCAGGGGGCGACGACGCGCGTCACCCTGGCCGTCGACGGTCTCCCGGACGTGCTGCTCGACGCCGATCTCCCGGGCCGGTCCGACCACGCGATCGACTCGGTCGTGTGGGTGACGTTCCCACCCGGCTCCGGAGTGCTCGTGTCGACGAACAGCGCGTCATGACCGCCGGTCTCGTCCAACGCCCACCCGGGGCGCCGACCCCGGTGCCCAACCCACCCGTGCGGCGCAGCGCCGCCGTGTGGTGGACGATCGGGCCGCTGGTGATCGTCGCCGTCGTGGCGGTCTACCCGCTGGTGCGGGTACTGCTGAACTCCACGTCGGGGCGCGGGTCGAGTTCGTGGTCCGGGGTGTTGTCGTCCGAGCTGTTCCGGACGTCGCTGCTCACCACCGCGCGGATCTCGGCCTGTGCGACCCTCGGCTGCCTGGTGCTCGGCACGTTCATCGCGGTGATCCTGGCTTTCGTCCCGTTCCCCGGCTCGACGATCGTGGGGCGTCTGATCGACACCGTCCTCGCGCTGCCGTCGTTCCTCATCACGCTCGCCTTCACGTTCATCTACGGCAGCGCAGGCATCGTCAACGCGGCGCTGTTCGAGATCACCGGGTCCCGTCCGGTGAACTTCCTGACCACCGAGCTCGGTGTGATCGTCGCCGAGATCACCTTCTTCACCCCGTTCGTCGTGCGACCCCTGCTCGCCGCGTTCGCGATGGTCCCGCGTGAACAGCTCGACGTCGCGGCGAGTCTCGGGGCCTCGCCGTGGCGGGTGTTACGCACCGTCGTGATGCCCGAGGCGTGGCCGGCACTGATCGCCGGCGGCGGCCTGGTGTTGCTGCTGACGCTCAACGAATTCGGGATCGTCCTGTTCACCGGCGCCAAGGACGTCACCACGCTCCCCGTCCTGATCTACACCCGCGGCATCGTCACCTTCGACCTCCCCGGGGCCGCGGTGATCGCCACCGTCCAGGTCGGACTGTCGATCGGCCTGTACCTGCTGTATCGAAAGGCGTTCGCACGGATGACCTCCGGCCGCGATACGTCGACACGGAAGGACGACGGCAATGCTGTTCTGGACCAGGCGTAGTCGCGCCGCGGTATGGGCCCTGTTCGGGATCGTGGTGACGATCGTCTTCGTCGCGCCGATCGCCACCGTCGTCCTCGCCGCCTTCGCCGGGTCGTGGAACGGCCCGCTGCCGACCGATCTGGGGGTGGCCCGCTTCGGTGATGCGTTGTCCGGCGACGACCTCGCCAGCCTGTCGGTGAGTCTGCAGACCGCGGTCATCGCCGGCGCGCTGGCACTGGTCGTCGGGACCTGGGCCGCGCTGGCCGCCCGCTCGGCGCCGCCGTGGCTGCGGCGCGTGACCGACGCCGCGTTCCACATCCCCATCGCCGTGCCGTCGGTGGCGATCGGCCTGGGACTGCTGATCTCGTTCAACTCACGCCCGCTGCTGTTGGGCGGGACCAAGTGGATCGTCATCGTCGCGCACATGGTGTTGGTGCTGGCCTTCGCGTTCAGCTCGGTCTCGGCGGCGACCGAACGTTTGGATCCCGCACTACGACAGGCGGCTCAATCCCTGGGCGCGAGCCCGGCCCGAGTCCTGTTCCGTGTCGAACTCCCGCTGTTGTTGCCCGCGCTCGGCGCCGCCGCCGGGCTCGCGATCGCACTGTCGATGGGCGAGCTGGGGGCCACCATCATGGTGTATCCGCCGACATGGAAGACGTTGCCGGTCAGCATCTTCGGATTGTCGGATCGCGGTCAGGCGTTGTCCGCGGCCGCTCTCACCACCATCCTGTTGGCCGTGACCCTGCTGGTTCTCGCGGCCGTGAGCAGATTGCGTACCCGCGCGGCCGTCCGCTGACTCCCCGCGTCGGGACGCAGCGCTCCCGGACCCGCCGGGTCAGAAGATCAGTGACCGAGTGCCCAGCCCGGCGACACCGTCGCGTGCGAACGCCGCCCAGGTGCGTCGCATGCGCGCCGCCAGTTGGGGTTCGGGCTCCTGGCCGCCGAGCATCATCGCGTCCGACCACGAACCGCTGAACAGGAACGGCAACTCGATGGAGTGACACGCCCCGAGCAGGCCGGTCCGCGGCGCCCAGCCGAACACGTACTGCGCTGCGGCTCCGCCCGCGTCGGTCCACTGTGCGGCGAGACCCTGCGCCGACCGGCCGAACACCGCGTGCGTGACCCGTCGGACGATGAGGCGGTACAGCGCCCGCCCGGGGAACCCGGCGCGGGTCAGACCTTCGGCACGCGGGTCACCGAGGACGTAGGGCGACGCATCCTGAGCGGTGTGGCCGACCAGCAATTCGCATCGCCGGGCGACGTCCGCGAGGCGGGCAACGGCCGACTCCTGCGACGGCAGCGGCGCGATCCCCATCCGCGTCCCGAACGGCAGCGCACCGACGGACTTGTACGACGTCGCCAGGACGGCGAGTTCGCGCTGCGCGGCGAGGATCTCGTCGGTGGTCGCGGTCGACGGGTCACCGAGCAACTCACCCAGTCGCGCGCGCAGAGCCCCGACCATCTCGGCGCGACCCATCCGCATCCCCAGCGGCGCACTCTGCACGATGGCGCGCTGGTAGAGACCGTCCGCATCGGCCGACAGCATCATCGACACCACGGCGTCACCACCCGCCGAGTGGCCGGCGATCGTGACCCGACCCGGATCGCCGCCGAACGCCGCGATGGACGCCCGCACCCACCGCAACGCCGCGATCTGGTCGTGCAACCCGAGGTTGTCGTGGTCGGCACCGGGTGGTGTGAGGTACCCCAGGACACCCAACCGGTAGGTCACGCTGACGACGACGATCCCCTCCCGCGCAAGGTCGTCGGCGTCGTACTGCGGGGCCTCACCGGCACCGGAGACGTAGGCGCCGCCGTGGAACCACACCAGGACCGGCTGATCGCGCGCGTCGGCCGCGGCGGTCACCGACACCACCTGGCAGTCCTCGGACTGGCGGAGATCCGCCCCGACCGCTCCGGCCACGGTGTCGAGACGCGAGGGGTCCTGCGGTGCCGCCGGTCCACGGTTCACCGCGGGGCGAGGCTCGGTCCACGGCGACACCGGCCGCGGGAGGCCGAAACGATCGGCGGTGGCGTACGGGATCCCCCTCGCGCGGACGACGTCGTCGTCCACCGACACGGTGATCGGCCCGTCCGCGGTGACGACGATCTTCTCCGTGGGCCCGTCGCTCATACGGCTGCGGGAAGCTCGCTGCCGGACAACAGGATCGACGCGATCAGCTCGGGGTTGTCGCCCATGGGTACGTGACCGACACCGGGTACCGAGATCAGCCGCGCATGCGGGAAGTGCTCGAGCACATTGTGACGGTTGCGGTACGGCAGGATGAGATCGCGCGTACCCCAGGCCACGGTCACCGGCACGGCCGGAGACGTCAACGCGGGCAACGGGAACGGCTCGTCGACACCGCCGGCCAGGGTGGTGTTGGTCAGCAGCGAGTTCAGGTCGACGACCGCGGCCTCGTACGACACCCGGCTGGGATGGGCGAAGAACGGCGCCAACGACGGGTAGCGGATGAACCGGCTCCGGAACGCGGCCGGCGCCCGCTTCCCGAGTTTGGAGGCGGCGGTCCGCAGGATGGCGAACTTGGTCAGGCTGCGTGCCTGCGCGGCGGGACCGTTCCAGAAACCGGCCGGCGACAACGCCGTCGCCGACGCCACCTCGCCCCGCGCGGCCAGACACATCGAGAGGTAGCCGCCCAGCGAGTTGCCCGCGACGTGCACGGGTCCGTCGGATGCCTCGAGTTCACCGATGAGCTCGGCGAGCCGGTCGGTGAACTGCTCCAGGCGCTGAGCGCCGAAGACGTCGAGATCGTCGGACTCACCGTGTCCGGGAAGGTCGACGGTGACCACCTTCCGGTACGGGGTGAGCAGGTCGAGCACCGGATCCCAGGCCTGGCGTCGATGCACGACCCCGTGCACCAGCACCAACGTCGGACCCGCACCCGCCACGTCGTATCGCAATCCCATGGTCGGAACTGTAGCGACGCCCTCGACGGTCACTCCCGCGTACCGAGGGTCAACCGAGAATCGTCTTCCGATCGGTGTGGAAGAAGGTGACCGCGGTGGCCGCGGCGCACAACACACCGGCGCCGTACAGGACGTACCCGTCGTCGATGATCGTGCCGACGATGCCGCCGAACGCGGCGCCCGCGATGAAACCCGCATAGAGCAACGTGTAGCCGAGCCAGTCGTACATCGTGCCGCCGCCGCGGGCATGCCGTTCGATGCCCTGCCCGAGCTTGACCAGGGTGCCGGTGACGTAACTCAACGGGATGGACACCTCGCCGTTCTTGACGAACGCCGCGTTGAGCGCGCCGACGGAGAACGCCACGATGACGATCGGCACATAGGTGACGTCGTTGCCGTCGAACCCGTTGAGGACGAAGTCGGTCGTCCCCGCGGTGAACAGTCCGATCGTGGTGAGCACCGTCGCCCCGTGGGGATGGTTCTTCCAGAAGCGGCGTCGCATGTACATCGCGATGGCCACCCCGGAGATGAACGCCACGATCAGGATTGCGGCATTGAGCGCGGACGGGCCGATCACCCCACGGGATCGGGTTGTGTCGAACCCCTGCAGCACAGCACGTTCGGTGTTACCGGTCATGAAGGTGACGAAGTAGCCCTCCGAATCGAGGAAGGCTGCGGCGCCGATCATCCCGGCAACCGCGGCGAGTATCCAGGACAGGCGGGCTTCCGCGCCGATCGCATCTTCTTTGGTGATCATTATTGTCGGATTTTATGTGACAAGACGCTGATCGGCTCGGCAGAGCCGAGTTGATCTGCGTCTCAGTAGGGCGCGGGAGTGTTGGTCCGCGCCCACTCCTTCTCCGCGTCCGAGCGGGCCGGCGGCGGAACCAGGCCGTTGATCATCCAGAGTTCCTCGCTGGTCTCGTCGATGTGGAACTCCCAGTGCAGACCATCGTGACGGTCGAGGTAGGGGGCCAACACGTCCCCGACCCACCGCGCCGTGCGGCGCCGACTCGCCGAATCGGGCAGATGCCGCGCGATGTGGGCGATCTCGACCCGCGCGCTCAACGGCGCCGAGACACCGCCGACGAAGAAGTTGTCGGCGGTCACCTCACGGAAGACGACGACCACGTAGAACCTCGGCAGTCCGACCTTCTCGTACCGGTCGGTGATCTCGCCGGCGAGCGAGGCCTTGTCGTCGTCGGAGAAGACGCCCGGCGAATGGTGGATCGTCCAGAGTGGCATCGATTTTCTCCTGGTCGGGCGACGGGTCAGTGCGCTGAGGTGAACGTGAGGTTCTCGACCGGTCCGGCGAGCATGGCCTTGACCGCGACGGTGGTGTCGTCGGCCAGTACCTCGACCTCCCCCGCCTCGAGCCCGTCGAGGATGCGAGCCGCGATCACCGCGGGCGACGTCTTCGGCAACCCGATGTCGGACACCATCTCGGTGTCGATGAAGCCGGCGTGCACGCCGAGGACATGGGTGTTCTGCTCCGCGAGTTCGGTCCGCAGCGAGTTGGTGATCGACCACAACGCCGCCTTCGATGCACCGTAGGCCCCGCTTCCGCCGAGCCACGAGAGCACCGAGTGGACGTTGACGACGGCGCCGCCGCCGTTCGCGGCCAGGATCGGGGCGAACGCTCGGACGACCCGCAGCGGCCCGAAGGCATTGACCTCGAACGTGTTCACGACATCGGTGAGATCACCGGTCAGCAGGGGCGCGGGCAACAACACCCCCGCGTTGTTGATGACGATGTCCACGTCACCCGCGATTGCCGCCAGCGCGTCGACCGAATCCTGCGAGCCGACCTCGAGTACCGAAGTCGTGACGGCCGGCCGCGGGTCGTCGAACGCTGAGCGGGCGGTGGAGTGGACTGCCCGCGCCCCGCGCGCCAGCACCTCGTCGACCAGCGCCGCACCCAGACCGCGCCGACCCCCCGTCACCAGAACCACCGCGCCGTCGATCGATGTCATGACCCACTCCCTCTGACTAATGTTGTCGTTAGCCAGGAGTCTAGGCATCTTCCCCTGACTAACGCAAGCGTTAGTTATAGTGGGGTCATGCCCATGGAGTTCGAGACACGACTGGCCGACCGCGATCGATGGCGCGCCGATCAGTGTTCGGCGGCCAAGGCGCTCGATCTGCTCAGCACCAAGACCGTGTTCCTCGTCGTACGGGAATGCTTCTACGGCACCTCCCGTTTCGAGGACTTCGTCGACCGCATCGGCGTCTCGGCGCCCGCGGTCTCCCGCGCCCTGCGACAGCTGGAGTCGGCGAATGTGGTCACCCGCACGCCCTACCGGGAAGCGGGTGCGCGCACACGCGACGAGTACCACCTCACCGCGGCCGGCGAGGACCTCCTGCCGGTCGTGCTCTCGCTCGTGCAGTGGGGCGACGCCCACCTACAGGACGGGAGGCCGCCGTTGCGGTTCGTCGACGGTGACAGTGGCGATGCGATCCGCGTGAGCGTGACGGCCGAACGCGGACGCGAGGTCGGCGCCGACAGCATCTCGATCCGGGCCACCCGCTGATCTAGCGGTAGACCAACCCACCGTCGATGAGCACCGCCTGTCCGGTCATGTAATCCGAGTCCGGCCCGGCCAGAAACGACACGAACGAGGCCACGTCGTCGGGTGTCTCGGCGCGGCCCAACGCGATCCCCTCGACGAACTTCTCGTAGGTGGATCCGACCTCGGCGCCGGTCAGGTCCGCGAACCGCTGGTCGATGGTCACCCACATGTCCGTCCCGACCACCCCCGGGCAGTAGGCGTTCACCGTTATCTTCTCCGCGGCATACTCTTTCGCCGCCGCCTGGGTCAGTGCCCGCACCGCGAACTTCGTGGCGCTGTAGACGCCGAGCATCGCGAAGCCGTCGTGTCCGGCGATCGACGAGGCGTTGATGATCTTCCCGCCGTGTCCCAGCGACCGGAACTTCGCGGCAGCGGCCTGGATCCCCCACAGGACACCGTCGACGTTGACCGACCAGATGGCGGAGAGCTGTTCGGGCGTCACGTCGTCGAGGGGCGCCACCTGAGCGATACCCGCGTTGTTCACGATGATGTCGAACCCGTCGAGTGACGACGCCGCCTCGTCGACGGCCGAGAACACCTGCTCCCGGTCGGAGACGTCCGCGACGACGGTCAGCGCTCGCCGACCCAGGCCGCGCACCTCCTCGGCGACCGCATCGATCCCGTCCGGTTTGACGTCGACCAGCGCGAGATCGGCACCGTCACGGGCCAATCGGAGTGCTATACCGCGCCCGATGCCCTGACCGGCGCCGGTGACCAGCGCGACCTTTCCGTCGATGCTCATCGTGTCGCCGCCAACGACGGATCGATCAGGACCTTCATCTTGGTGCCCGCGTGCAACGCCTCGAAACCCTCGTCGAGGACGTCGTCGAGTGCGATGGTGCTGACCCACCCGGTGGTGTCGTAGCGCCCCTGCTCCATCAGACCGATGACCGCCTCGTAGTCGGCGGAGGTGTAACAGAGCGAGCCCTGGATCCGGGACTCGTTCATCACCAGGTTCAGAAGCGGTGTCGTCAGGGGCTTCTCGTAGATCGCGACACTCACCAGCGGTTTGCGCGCGCCCACACAACCCAGTGCGGTCTGCACCGACGCCTCGACCCCCGCGGCGTCGTACGCCGCGTCGGCGCCGCGGCCCGCGGTGGTGTCGGCAACGAACTCGGGTACGTCGATCGCGGTCGGATCCAGGGTCTTCGCGCCCAGCGCCTCGATGGCCGCGCGGCGGGTCGCCGACGGCTCGACGACGTGGACGTGGTCGAGGCCCATGCCCGTGAGGGCGAACCACAGACCGATCCCGATCGGGCCCGCCCCGAAGACCAGGGCGGTGTCACCGGGATGGACATCACCCAGTGCGGCAGCGTGATACGCCACCGACATCGGTTCCACCAGAGCCCCGAGCTCGAGCGAGACGTTGTCCGGGAGTCGATGCAGCATCCGTTGGGGCACAACGGTGTACTGGGCCATCGCGCCGTCGGACATCAGGCCGTGGAAACCGATGGTGGAGCAGATGTTGTAGTTGCCCGCCCGACACGAATGACACTCGTCGCATCGGTAGAGCGGTTCGACGGCCACCCGATCGCCGGGCGCCCACCCGCTCACGCCGGAGCCCACCTCGGTGACGGTGCCTGCGAATTCGTGGCCCATGACCAACGGGAGTTGTTGACCGGTCAGCGCGTGCGGTTCGGTGGGGATGAAGATCGGACCCGCGTAGTACTCGTGGAGGTCGGTGCCGCAGATGCCGTTGAAACCCACCTCGATCTTCACCTCCCCGGGACCGACCTGCGGCTCGTCGACGTCGGTGACCTCGAGTTTGTTCGGACCGTAATAGACGGCAGCTCGCATCGATCGCTCCTTGTTCGGTGGCGTCGTCGCCACGGTGTACGGAACGTATGTGAGCCAGAGCACATGCCGACAGAGTTGCAGACCGTTGCATGTGTCGAGCGGCCCGACGTGATCGTTCGACGA
The DNA here is from genome assembly GCF_024171815.1 of Williamsia maris. Classification (GTDB taxonomy): domain Bacteria; phylum Actinomycetota; class Actinomycetes; order Mycobacteriales; family Mycobacteriaceae; genus Williamsia_A; species Williamsia_A maris. The sequence continues at coordinate 629,156 of NZ_JAMTCJ010000003.1, forward strand.
GATCGACTGCAACCCTCTGCAACTCTGCCGGATGGTTGTGATCCAGCTCATAGTGAGCGCGAATCCATTCATCGAAGGAGCTCACCTTGTCCACGACACAGCAGGACGCACGTCCGCAGCCGGCCGCCGAACCACCCGAGGCCGGCGGCCGCTGGGTCGCGTTCGGCCTGGCCAACCTGGTGGTGGTGATCGTGCTGTCGGTGGGGAGTTGGTACCTGTTGGCCGACCCCGATCTCAGTCCGTGGAGCTTCTACCCACTCCCGTTCAACGCGGCGCTGTTCTGGGCGATCCTGTTCGTGGTGTTCATCGGGTTCAACGCGGAGTTCGCCGGGTTCGATCGGTTGCGACAGCCGTGGCGGGGCCTGGCGATCGCCGGGTCCACCGCGGTGTTCTCGGTCGCCGTCACCTGGGTCCTCGGAGAAGGGCTCGGACACATCGACCCCGACTTCGCGGTCGGGCGCGACGGCGGGCTCGGATGGTTCACCGGCGCGTTGTTCGTCCTGTTCGGCTTCAGCACGTTCGTGATGGTGGTGCTCAACTGGGGCCACTGGCCCTGGCCGCAGCTGGGCCTGCGCCAGCCCGCCGTCGGGATGGCCGAGATCGCCGCGGTCGCCGGTCCGACCATGCTCATCTACGTCGTGTTCGGACTGCCCTCGGTGTCGCTGAGCAGCGGCGTCGACCCGTTGATGTCGGTGGACACCGTTCTCGGCCTCTTCTACTCGTTCATCGTCGCGGTCATCCTCACCGGCCAGACGCTCGACAACTGGCCGTGGCGACTGGCGGGCAGTCCCGCGCGGGTCGCCCTCGCCTCGACCGTCGGGAACATCGTCCTCGGTGCGATCTTCTACCTCGTGGCGATCCCCGCCATCACAGCGCTGTTCGGTTCACTGACCGCCGATGCCCTCGGCGACGTCATCCACCAGTACCCCGCGCAACTCGGGGTCTGCTGGGCGTTCTGGATGATCCTCTGGGCCAACGCGTTCGGCAACCGACCGACGAGTCTCGGCACGCCCGCGAACCTGGTCATCCGGTTCCTGATCACCCTGGCCCTCGCAGTGGCGACGTTCGTCTTCTACTACCGCTTCGCCGCCGAACACATCCTGCACGAGCCCGCCGCGGGCCCGGGGATCGCGGGCAACGCGCTGGGGTTCATCGACTGGATGGTCCTGTGGACCCTGATCTATGTCGTCGGGTTCGAGTCACTGGGCCTGCGACGTCGCCTGCAGCCGACGTGAGTCGGATGCCGGCGCCCGCCCGGGATCACTCCGATGCGGACGGGTGATCGGTCTCGACGAGCTGCGTGGCCAGTTCGACCAGCTTGACGTTGCTGTCCTGCGACAGCCGACGCAGCAACTCGAACGCCTGCACTGCGTCGATGCTGAACCGCTCCATGATCATGCCCTTGGCCTGGCCGATGATGTCGCGGCTGGCCAACGCACTGTTGAACTGGATGTTGCGCTCGCTCGCGATCCAGGCGTTCGCGGCGTGGGCGGCGAAGATCGCGCCGATCTCCTCGATGTCCTCGGCGAAGTTGCCCTTGGCACGCGAGTAGAGCGTCAGCGATCCGAGCGTCTCGGCCGCGGTGTACAGCCGGAAGGACAGGATCGATCGGAACGGGATCGACGCGAGCGCATCGGGGGTGTAGGCGGGCCATCGGGTCTCGGTGCTCAGATCGTCCACGCGCACGATCGGCTCGTCCCACGCGGCGGCCAGGCAGGGACCCTCGCCGTGGATGACCTGGATCTGGTTGTGTCGAACGGCCAGTTCGTCGGTGGCGATCTGGGTCTTGAGCTCCGCGCGACCGGTGGTCACCGAGATGCTGGCGGACTCGGCACCCGGCACGTTCGCCACCGCACCCTCGACCACGTCCCGCAGGACGTCGTCGAGCGATCGGTCCTTCGCCGAGTGCAGCCGCCGAGCGAGCTCGGCTATCCCGCGATGAATGTTCCTGTCCAGAGACTCGTCGCTCATCGGAGCACCTTCCGTCGACACCACGTCACCTCCACGATCACACAGTCGTTGGTTCCACCACCGAGTGCACGAAGGCCATCTTCTCCAACACCCTCGCAGGCAGCACGAACGGGTACAGATCCTGGTGACCCATCGACCGGTTGATCTGGTTCAACGACCACGACAGCGGCAACCACAGCTCGATTATCCGCTCGAACCCCACCTCGCCGGGCAGCGCGCTGTCGAGTGTCGCGCCGGCGGGGGCCATCGCGAACGCCGCCGCGGTGTCGAGGGTGTCGCGGATGTGGAGGTAATGGGCGAAGGTCTCGGCCCAGTCCTCCGCGGGGTGCATCGTCGCGTACGACGAGACGTAGTCGGAATGCCAGTCGGATGGCGGGCCGTCGTTGTAGTGCCGGTCCAGGGCCGCCTGGTAGTCGTCGTCCGGGTTACCGAACAGTTCCTCGAAACGCGGCCGATGATCGCCCGTCCCCACCAACACGGTCTGGAAGTAGTGGCCGATCTCGTGACGGAAGTGCCCGATCAGGGTGCGGTACGGCTCGTCCATCGACACCCGCAGCTGTTCACGGTGCACGTCGTCGCCCTCGGCGAGGTCGAGCGTGATCAACCCGTTGGCGTGGCCGGTGATGACGTTGCGCTGCTCGCTGGAGAGCAGATCGAAACCCAACCCGTTGTCGGGGTCCTCGACGCGGCCCACGATCGGCAACTCGAGTTCGGTGAGTTCGAGGATCACCCGTCGCTTGGCCGCCTCGGCCTCGGCGAACTTCTCCAGGGCGTCGGCGTCGTCGTCGCCGGGCCGGGTGCGGGTCAGGCGGCACGACTCGCACAACGCGTCGTTGTCGGGCCCCTTGGCCACCATCCAGTTGCAGGCTGCAACTTTGTTGTTCGCACACCGAATCAGTGCGGTGCCTTCGATTTCGGGCTCCTCGGAGGCGTCGAACGAGTAGATCGTCCGCGTCGGGAGATGAAAACCGAGATGGCTCGAACACTTGAGACACAACGTGTTCTCGAAAGAAAGCTGCTGACCGCATGTGCGGCAGACGAAATCACGCATTTGGACGACTCCTTGACGGTGACGGCATCGCTCCGTCGGCAACTCGGGCTGCGTCCGCCCACGCATCGCGCGGGCCGATCACAAAGGCACCTCGGCACCTACTCGACCCGACACCCACCCACGATCCTTGCCCGCGGCGAGTCCGGAGAGCAAATCCGCGGTCAGAGGGGCACCGCGCCCCGTAGGTTGAGGGGCGTACCGCATCACCCGAACCGGAGGAGAACATCATCAATACCGCTACCGCAGTGGAGATCCTGGCCGAGCGTTCCACCACGACGACGTCGGTGGGAATCATCGGCTACATCATCATCGGCGGCCTCGCCGGCTGGTTGGCCAGCAAGTTCATGGGTACCGACAAGCAGATGGGAATCGTCCTCAACGTCATCGTCGGCGTGATCGGCGCGTTCCTGGGCGGATTCCTGCTCAGCTTCGCGTTCGACACGGCCAGCGGCGGATGGTTCTTCACCTTCCTCACCGCCCTCATCGGCTCGGTCATCCTGCTCTACATCGTCAAGCTCGTGAAGCGCTGATCAACGATCACCGATCTCGCTCGACGCGTCGAGAGTTGACGCGTGCCGGGTGAACCCGAGCGCACCGACGACGGCCGCCACATCATCGTGGGCGGCCGTCGTTGGCGTGCGACCGATCCGCTCATCCCCGACGACCGCAACACCGAACTCCGGTCGATCCTGATGGCCTGGCGTCGCGACGTGAAACGAACACAGGGTGCCCCCGAGTCCCGCGCCGGGGTGCAGGACGCGAAGGTCGCGCTCGGCGAGCGCGGTACGCCGTGGTGGGAGCAGACCGACGACGAACGTCGCACCCGGTGGGAGACCGAGGTCCCCCGCCCGCCTCAGACCTGAACGGGCCCCTTCGCGAGCCAGGTGGTGGCCGCCTTGGCGGCGCGCTTGAGCGCCGAGCGCTCCCCCACGTAGTCAGCGGCTGCACCCACGATCGGTACCGCACTCAACATCTTCGACAGCCGTCCCGGTGCCGGCCGCCGTTTGGCCTCGCCGACCACGGCACGTAGGAGTTTCGCGGTGGTCCACACCCGCGACACCACATCCCGCGCCGACCACGATCGTGGCGACGGGGTCGGCGAGTCCGCCAGGTCTGCGGCTGCCTTCTCCGACGCTGTCGCGCGAATGGCCGCGGTGTCCACCGTCCGTCCGCACAGCACCGATGCGAGCAGATCGGTCTGGCGCGAACGCTCGGACACGCCGTGCACCCGCGCGATCGCGCACAGCACGAACGCCTGTTGCGTGAACCCGAGGACGTCCTGGATCGGCAGACGATCCGAGGCGGCGCCGAAGACCCCCGGGTACGCGACCAGCACCGACGTCAGCGCGCCGACCCGCGAGACCCACCAGTCCGACTGTTCGTCGACGGAAAGGCGCTGCCACTTCTCGGATCCGGGCGCCGACGCTTTGTTGGTCACCCACGACAACGAGTCGGCTGCCGCCGCGATCGCCTTGTCGGAGAACGACGGATCGTCGCCGGCCCCGACGGAGTCATCGCCGTCGCCGTCGTCGTCCGAGCGCAGACGCTCGTTGCCAGTGAACGGGTCGTCGTGTTCCAGGGCGTCGAGCACCGGCCCGATGAGACCTGTTGCCCGGTAGAGGATGCCGACGAGTTCAGCGTCACCGAGCGGCTTCGCCATGACTCAGTCCTCCGTGGGTGGAGCGGTCTGGGTGGTCGTGGTGATCATTTCACCGCTCGCCGGACACGGATGGCCGCGCTCACGATCAGGGCGATGACGGCGCCGACCACAGCGGCTCCGAGCAGCGCGACGCCGACCCCGAGATCGAAGTCGAAGCTGATGAACTCGATCGTCGTGTGCTTGGTGTTCTGCAGGACGAAGACGACCAGCGCGATGATGAGCACCAGGCCGATCACCAGGGTGATCTTCGAGAGGAAGGAGCCGGAACGGCGGGTGGGGGTTGAGGTGTTCATTGTGATTCCTGTCGGTGATGGGTGGTGTCGGTCAACGAGATTCGTCGAAAACGACTCGGTGGAGACCTGCCGCGACGAGCGCGCCGAGCAGAGGGAAGACGATGAAGGCCCAGACTTGGGACAGCGCGAGATCGCCGGCGAACAGCGCCGGGCCGATCGACCGCGCCGGGTTGACCGACGTGGAATCGATGCCGATGGCGATCAGGTGGAGCACGGTCAGGGTGAGTCCGATGGGCACACCGACGGCAGTTGACGTCGGCGCCGAGCGTGCGGTCACCGCGAGCACGACGAAGACCAGGATGGCGGTGGCCACCATCTCGACGATCGCGACCGGCACGAGTCCGTAGCCGCCCGTCGACGCCGATCCGAAACCGTTGGTGCCCAACCCGTCGGTGTCGACGGAGTACCCCGGACGTCCTGATGCGATCACCAGGACCAGTGCCGCGCCGATGATCGCGCCGAGTATCTGCGCGACCACGTACGCGATGGCTCGTCGCGCCTCGATGCGGCGCGACACCAGCACACCCAGCGTGACCGCCGGGTTGACGTGGCAGCCGGAGATCGGCCCGATCGTGAAGACGAGCGCGAGCAGCGTCAGCCCGAACGCGAGTGCGATCCCCACGGTGCCGACGGTGTCGCCGGCGAGCACCGCGGTGCCCACGCCACCGATGACGAGCACGGCGGTGCCCACTCCCTCGGCGATGCTCGCGCGGACCAGGGTGGGCTCACTCATCGGGAGCGCTCGCGGCCCTGTCGCCGCTCGTCGAGCTTGCGCTTGAGCACGCCCCAGGTGACTCGTCCCAGCCCTGCATAGAGCCTGCTGGCGAGACTGCGCTGTCCACTCATGTCTTCTGATCCCCTGTGTTGGTCGGCGCACGACTGATCGGCCGGGCGCGGATGCGTCGGCTGTGGTCGTGCGGTGTGATGGGTGTCGCGAACGATCGGCGACTGCGAGACGGGACTGGCCACCGTCGAGAAGGAAACGGAGCGGTTGGGCGCGAGGTGCGCCCAACCGGCTCACGCAGGTGTTACTTGAAGGTGTCCTTGATGCTCTCGCCGACCTTCTTGACGCCGGCCTTGCCCTGGTCGCCCTTGCCCTCGGCCTCGAGGTCCTTGTTGTCGGTCACGTCACCGACGACCTCTTTGGCCTTGCCGATCGCGTCTTCTGCAGCGTTCTTGGCCTTGTCGACGAAGCTCATGTGTTTCTCCTTGTGTGCGGTCGTGTGTTCGAGGGAGTAGTCGGGCGGACGGCCGGGATGTGCACGCCCACCCTTAGGTGAGCTGCATCACACACCGCCGCGGAGCGGCACGATCAGTCCGATTCCTGGGCCGTCCCGGCGATGATCTCGGCGGCGATGTCACGCACGCGGCGGTTCGTGTTCTGCGACTGCGCACGCAGGACCCCGAAAGCCTGCTCGGCGTCCACCCCGTGGCGCCCCATGATGATCCCCTTGGCCTGCTCGATCGGTGCGCGGTTGTTCAGAGCCGCTCGCAGGGCGTCCGCGACCTCGAGGGCGGACTTGAACCGGGCGAAGTCACTGATCGCCCGCGACACCGTCGTGGTCAGCAGCTCGATGATGTCGGCGTCGAGGGCGTCGAACGCCGCCGGCTCGCGGCCGTAGAGGTTGAGCGCGCCCAACGGCTGATCCGGTGCGGCCAGCGCGGCGGCGAGGAACGAGTGGATGTTCTCCTCCGCGGCCGCCCGCGCGAAGTCCGGCCAGAGCTGCACGCCGGCGTCGACGTCGACCAGCACGGTCTCGCCGGTCCGGGCGGCGTGCAGGCAGGGGCCGTCGTCGGCGTCGTACTGCCCCTGATCGACGCGAAGGGTCCGGGTGTCGGTGTGCACGGCGGTGTAGGTCCGACCGCCCAGCGCGATGGTGATGCTCGCGCACTCGGCCCCGTCGATCGCCTCGTGCGCGACATCGACCACCCGTTGCAGCAGTACGACGAGATCGTCCTCGTCGGTGATGCTGCCCCCGAGCGCGATCAGCATGGTCGCCAACGCCGCCGGGCTGGCGTCGGATTCGGCGACGGCGCCGGCCACCTCGACCGCGTGGTCGGTGGCGCCGTCCGGGGTGGCGGCGAGCAGCGACTCACTCGTCCGGGGGTCGGATGCGGGATCGTCGCCGGAGAAGGTGGTGCTGGTCATCTCGCTCCTCGGTCGGGGTCCGTCGTCACGGTACGGCTCAGGTCGACGTCGACGGTGTGGGTCAGCAGGTCGACCTGCGCCTCGCCCAGCACGTCACGGACGACGGAGAGCACCACCCGCCGGACACGGTGCACCACCACGCGCAGCTCCGCGTCGATGGTCCCGCGCAGGTCGATCTGCACGCCGGTGAGCTCGCGTCGGTCGATGTCGAGGCCCACCCGTGAGGTCTCGTAGGCGGCGTCGGCACGCAGGGCTCGGGTCAGCAGGGCGCGCATCGCCTGCTCGCGCACGGTCAGGTCACCGGGCACGGGTGACGACGACCCGGTGATGCGCAGCAGCCGACCCGGCCGTGACGCGGCGCGCACCTGCTCGCGGACCGTCTCGCTCACGGCCTCCCAGCCCGTCTCCGATCGCGACTGCAGGGCTGCGATGATCTCGCTCTTCGGGGGCACCGACGGCTGTTCGGTCACTGCCGACTCCTCTCGGTCACACTCGGTCACTGCCAACTCCTCATGGATTCGCGCAGCGCGCCGCGAGCGCGCGTGTAGTGACCGCGGGCGGCGCCCGCGCCGAGCGTGAGCACCTCACCGATCTCCTGGTACGCCATCCCCTCCACCTCTCGCAGCAGCCAGGCCGCGCGCTGGCGCGGTGGGAGCGTGGCCAGGCTGGCCTCGAGGGCGTCGACGAAGGCCCCGCCGGAGACCGACGGGTACGGCAGGCCCAACGTCGAGACCGCCGTGTGGTCGTCGATGTCGTCGCCGATCGGTAGCGGTGCGCGCTTCCGATAGGCGTCGGTGATCTTGCGAGAGCAGATGGCGAACAACCACGTCTGCACCGAACTGTCCCTGCGGAACGTACCCAGGCCGCGCCACGCCGCGACGAACGAGTCCTGGACCACTTCCTGCACGGCGCATTCGTCGGACAACATCCGACGCGCGTAGCCGTGCAGACGAGGCCCGAACCGGGCGACGAGAACATCGAAAGCCTCGAGGTCCCCACCCGACGCCAGATCGATCAAGGGCAGGTCGCCGAGATCGGCGAGAGCCTGGCTCTCTGTACGCATCTGTAGACCTCACCCATTCGACGGCTCCGCTCAAGAAGCCGTCACGTGGAAGAGGCACTCTTACAATAAGACCTTTGCAATGCTCGTTGTCACGGAGGGGTGGCGATCGTTGTGGATTTCATCACAGGCCATTGACGTACGTTGCGTGGATCTCGAACCGACAACAGACATGTCGGACGATGCGGGCGCCATCCGCGAGAACTCCCCCGACGCGAGCGAGAGGCTCCCCCATGACCGACCCCATCGACCGGATCGCCGACGCGGTGCTGGCCGTGCCCGGCGTGACCGCACTCGGCGACGACCCCGAATCACCGTCGGACCCCATCGATCCGGGCGTCACGGGGATCGCGACCGACGGACCGACCACCTCGGTCCACGTCCGCGTCGCGGCGACGGCTTCGACGCGCGGCGTCGCCGAGCAGGTGCAGCGGGCCACCCACGACATCACCGGTGGACGCGTAGACGTCACCGTCGAAGAGGTGCGCTGAGCGCAGGTCCGGGCTCAGACGTCCGGCACACTCGGGGCCAGGACCACGTCGCACAAAAAATCCCGATCCGCACCGGAGTGCGAATCGGGATTTTCTTAACCTAGTAGCGGGGACAGGATTTGAACCTGCGACCTCTGGGTTATGAGCCCAGCGAGCTACCGAGCTGCTCCACCCCGCGTCGGGTGAACACAACGTTACACAGAGGGCCTCGATGTAGGCAAATCGATCGCTGACCAGCAACGACACCGGTGAACAGCGTCGCCGCCTCGGCCCCGGAGACGAGAACACCCGGCCGGGATGTGTTCCCGGCCGGGCGATCTCGTGTTCCTCGCGGTCCTACTTCGGCAACGCCTCGTACTTGTCGGTCGCCGCCTTCAGTCGGTCCAGAGCCTGACCGTAGGCACTGAAGTTGCCCGAACTCTGCGCCTGCTGCAGCGCATCGATCGCCGAGTTCAGTTCCGTGACTGCGGCATCACGGTCTGCGCTGCTCGCCGAGCCGCCCGGGGCCGGGGTCGTCGACGGCGTGCTCGGTGCCGTGGTCGTGGGCACCTGTCCCGTCTGCGTCTGACCGTTCGTCGGCTGCTGCTCCTGGCCACCGTTGCCCGTCGTGGGCGCCTGCCCGCTCGGGACACTGTCCGGTGCCGCCGCGGCGGCCGGGCTGATGCCCGCCTGCTGCAGGGCCTCGGCGATGGTCGGCGCGTAGCCGATGCTCGGCGGGTCCGCGTCCGAGCTGCGGTACCGCACGACGACTCGGAACAGACGCGGGAAGGTCGCGTCGGAATTCTTCGCCTGCGCGTACAGCGGCACCACGTTCAGCAGACCGTTCTGTCCCACCGGGAGGGTGAGCAGGTTGCCGAACCGGGTGGACGCCGTGTTCTCGAGGTTCTTCAGGTCGGCGTTGACCTGACCGAAGGTCGACATCGCCGAGAACGCCAGTCGCGGGCCCTCACGTGTCGGGTTGCTCGGGACCTCGCGAATCGTCATCTGCCCGTAGGTGGACGGATCCGACGACACCGTGAGGTACGACGCCAGGAAGTCCCGGTTCAGGGTGTTCATGACGCTGGTGAGCTGGAAGCTCGCCTGGTTCTGCCGGCGCGGGTCGGAAGCGACGAAGTAGTACGGGGGCTGATCGAGACCCCGATCCAGTGCGTTCGAGTCCGTCGGGTCGGCCGGGATCGACCAGAACGAGTTGCCCTGGAAGAACGTGCTCGGGTTGTCGACGTGGTACTTCGCCAGCAACGAGCGCTGGATCTTGAACAGGTCCTCGGGGTAGCGGACGTGCTCCTTGAGGCTGGTGTTCTTGTCGAACTCCGAGCGCGGCTTCACCGTCCCGGGGAACACCTTCATCCAGGTCTTGAGGACCGGGTCCTTGTCGTCGAACTGGTAGAGGGTGACCTTGCCGGTGTACGCGTCGACGGTCGCCTTGACCGAGTTGCGGACGTACGCGATCTGCTTGTTGATCTGCGTCCGACCGGTCTGGCCCTGGTTCAGCTCCTGCGCGTCGGTGGTCGCGTCCTGCAGCGACGTCTTCTGCGCGTACGGGTAGTCGTCGAGGGTGGTGTAGCCGTCGACGATCCACTGGATCGACCCGTCCGCCATGACGGCCGGGTAGGTCTTGGAGTCGACGGTCAGCCAGGGCGCGGCCTTCTTCACACGATCTCGGGGATCACGGTTGTAGATGATCTTCGAGTTCTTGTTGATCGCACCCGACAGCAGGATGTTGCGCTCGGTGTACTTGATCGAATACGCGAGCCGGTTGAAGATGTTGCCCAGCGACACACCGGCGCCGCCGGTGTAGGTGTACTGGCTGGTGGCCGTGTCGTACTCGTTGCGCTGGCCGTTGTCCGACCCGACGATCGCGTAGTCCGGGTTGACCTTCGAGATCAGCTCACCGAAGTAGATACGGGGCTGCTTGACCTTGATCGGCGCGTTCGCCTGGTAGTTCGGGTCGGCGATGCTGTTGATGTCGCTGACGTCGAAATCGGGCTGTCCGCCGCTGTTGACGTCGGTGCCGGACGAGGCCGGCTCGTTCACACGGTTGGCAGGCGCAGCGACGAATCCGTTGCCGTGCGTGTAGACCGTGTGCTTGTTGATCCAGTTCTGCTGGTTGGCCGCGAACCGGCTCGGGTCGAGCTCACGGACCGAGACGATGTAGTCGCGCAGCTGGTTGTCCACGCGGTACCGGTCGATCGCCAGCTGCGTCGGGAACCCGTAGAAGTTCTGCTGCTGCTGCAGCTGGGTGAACGCGGGCGAGACGATGTTGGGGTCGAGCAGACGGATGTTGGAGATCGTCGCCGAGTCGTTGTCGACGTTCTGCTGGTTGACCTGACCCCCGGTCCAGTTGTCCTGGTAGGTGACCTTGTCGTCGCCGATCTGATAGGCCGCCCGCGTCGCATCGATGTTCCGCTGGATGAACGGGGCCTCCTTGCTCGCCGCGTTGGGCTTGACCGAGAACTGCTCCATCACCAGCGGCCAGCCGACGCCGATGACCAACGCCGACAACAACATCAGCGCGGTGGCCAGGGCCGGGACGCGAAGGTCGCGCAGCACGATGCCGGCGAAGAACGCCGCGGCGCAGATCACCGCGATGGCCAGCAGGATCAGCTTGGACGGCAGGACCGCGTTGATGTCGGTGTAGCCGGCACCGGTGAAGATCTCCTGCTTACGGGTGCTCGAGAGCAGCGTGTACCGGTCGAACCAGTAGGCGACGCCCTTGAGCAGCAGGAACAGTCCGGCGATGACGGCCAGCTGGATCCGTGCGGCCTTGGTGAGCGTGCCGTTGCGGCCGGCCAGCTGGATCCCACCGAAGATGTAGTGCGTCAACAGGCTGACGATGAACGTGATCACCAGCAGGACGAACAGGAAGTTCAGGACGAAGCGGAAGAACGGCAGATCGAACGCGAAGAAGCTGATGTCGTAACCGAACTGCGGGTCACGCTGCCCGAAGCTCTCGCTGTGCAGGAAGGTCTGGACCGTGGCCCATGACCCCTGCGCCACGAGGCCCGAGAGCAGACCGATGATCAGCGCGGGGACGATGGAGAACCACCGGATGCGACTCATCACCACGGTCCGGTAGCGCGCGATGGGGTCGCCCGGCCCGGTCGTCGGGACGAACACCGGCCGCGAGCGGTACGCCAGCGCCAAGCCGGCGAAGACGATGCCTGCCGCGATCAGACCCACGACGAAGAACAGGATCACCCGCGTCCAGATGATCGTCGAGAACACCGTGCTGTAGTCGATGTCGTCGAAGAAGAGCAGGTCGGTGTAGAGCCCCACGAATCTGGGACCCACCAACAGGATGATCAGGACCGCGACCGCGACACCGATCAGGACCTTGCTTCGTCGCGACAGTGTCGGCATTCCTGCCGGACCCCGTACTCCCACTTCTCACGCTCCCATTTGTCGACCGACGCGAGACCACGCGGTCTTTTAACAACACTTTACTGACGAGAATCCATACGACGACCGCGCACACCGGAATGCAAGGATGGGGTCCGTGACCGACCCGCAATTCCCACCCTTGTCATCCGATGCCCTCGGCATCGCCGTCCGCGAGGTCGTCGAGTTCGTCGACGCGAACGGTTGGGGTCAGCCTGCCACCCTTTTCGCGCTCGTACCGACCTCTGTGGTGGCCCAGACCCAACCCGATCTCGCCGACGCCCTCGAGGGCACCGAGCTCACCCTCATCGAGCAGGACCCGCTGCCGGTGTCCGTCGACAGTGGACTCACCGAACTCGAGTACGTCCTGGGCACCACCAGCTGGCCGGCGTCGGTGGCCGGGTGTGCGCTGGTCCAGGAGATCATCGTGCTGCCGCCCGAGGCGGAGACCGACCTCGACGAGGCGCTCGTGCCGCTGCTCGCCGATCCCGACGCCGCCGACTCGGCCGCACGGCAGGCCGCCGAGGAGCATCCCGAGTCGACCACCGGCCGACTGGTGGCCGCGGTGCTGCGCGACGGTCAGTCGCTGAGTCTGCTGCAGCTTCAGCCGCCGGCCGGCTCCGACGACGACGGACCGATCGAACTGCTGGCCCATCCCGAGTTGGCGCCCAACCTGCTGGCCGCGCTGGCCACGACCCTGGTCAACGACCCCGACGACTTCTGAGCCGTCCGTCGCGGTGGGGCTCAGCATCGGGGTGCGTCCCCACCGGACCGGACCGCCGAGAGCGCCGACATGGCGTCGTTCAGGGTGCCGACCTTCAGCAGCGTCAGACCGTCCGGGACATCCGAGCGTGCCTCCGCGCAGTTGCCCGCGGGGACCAGGAACTCGGTGGCGCCGGCCTCGCGCGCCGCGCGGGTCTTGTGGGTGATCCCGCCGATCTCGCCGACCTCGCCGTTGTCGTCGATCGTGCCGGTGCCGGCGATGAACCGTCCCCCGGTCAGGTTCTGGTCGCCGAGTTTGTCGATGATCCCGAGCGTCAGCATCAGGCCGGCCGACGGTCCGCCGATGTCGCCGACGTTGAAGCCGATCTTCAGCGACGGGTCGGCGTTGACCTCGGCGGGTGTCACACCCAGATAGCCCTTGTCCTTCGCGTCCGGACGCGCGCCCAGGGTCACCGTGCGTGCGTCGACCGTCGCGGCGTCCGGGACACCGAGGACGACCCGTGTGCCCGGGCGCAGGCCGGAGACCGCGGAGCGCAGCTGCTCCGCGGTGGACACCGCGGCACCGTTGACGGTGACGACGCGGTCCCCGTCGCGCAGCACGCCGGCGGCCGGTCCCTTCGGATCCACCGTGACCTCCAGGGCCACCGGACGCTTGAGGTACTTCAGGGCAGCGACGGTGGCGGAGTCCTCGGAGCCGGAGAACTGCGCGACGTCGTCCTTGCGGACCTCTTCGGTGCTCTTGTCCGGCGGGTAGACCTGCTCACGCGGCTGCAGGGCGTCGCGACCCGACAGCCACATCCCCATCGCCTGGAACAGCGTCAGTCCGTCGGTCACCGACACCGTCGTCAGGTTCAGGTGACCGTCGGTCGGGCGGACCGGCGCACCGCTGATCATCACGACCTGTTTGTCCTCGATCGTCCCGAGGGTGTTCACCGTCGGACCCGGCCCGAGGCTCACGTAGGGAACGCGCACGAACGCGCCGACCATCACCAACACGATGAGCAACGCCAGGGTGACCCCCAGGGTCACCATCCGCCGATTCGCGGGAACAACTCTCACGCGCACCACAGTAGAGGTCGGTGTCGCCGGTCCCGTCTACGCGCGCGGTCGGAGGACGTTGACCTGCCCGGGACGCGACAGTGACGGGGTGTGGATGGGCTTGCCCTTCGCGTTGCGGATGATCTGTCCCTCCAGCGCGACCAGGCATGCGGCGGCCGGGCTCTGGTAGATCTTCGTCAGCACCGGCGTCAGTGACGCGGCGAACTGACCCTCGGCGGAGATGAACTGTTCGCGGTACGGGCCGTAGAACGGCAGGATCGCCTTGAGGATCACCGCAGTGGCGTCGGAGATGCGATTCAGGATCGGGGTGATCCAGGGCAGGTTCTGGTGGATCACCGGTTCGAGCTCGGCGAGCACCGGCCCGAACAACTGCAGCGCCGGTTGCATGGCGGGACCGAGGGCGAAGACCTCCGACGAGAACGACCCGAACATCGGCGCCAGTTCGACGATCGACGACAGGCCCCCGGACCTGTCCGGCTTCGGGATGCCGGGGCACGCCGGCTGCTCGGCGATCGGTGCGGTGGCGAATCCCGCTGCGGCGCCGCCGGTTCCGTTGCCGTTGATGGCGACCGACCCGCCGGGCGACGACCCGGTTGCGCCCGGGGTGATCGGCGTCGCCGGCGAGGCGCCGGGTGCCGCCGGGGTGCCGGGCAGTGTGACGCCCGCACCCGGACTGATGGCGACCGCGGCGGCCGGGGCGTCGGCAGCGGGGGCTGCGGGGGCGGAGGCTTCGGGAGCGGAGGCTTCGGGAGCGGTCGGTTTCGGCTGCGCGACGGCGGGACCGGCCGGTCCGGGTGTCACCGGGGCGACCGCGGCAGCGGCGCGGTCGGCGGCCACCGGCACGGTCACCGCGACCTGGGTCCGGCCCGCGTCGGCGTACCAGGTTGCCGCCACCACCACCGCGAGGACGGTCAGCCCGGACACCGCCCGAAGGACTCCCACCCCCACCGACCGACGCCCACGGGGCGGGGTCACCGCGGGGAACTCGTCGGTGGCGGGTGCCTCGGGTTCGGGTGCGTCGAGTTCGGGGGTCTCATCGAAAGCTGGTGACACGGCGGTGCCTCTCGTGGATACGCGGGTGGCGCGTGGTCGGTGGTCGGGACGTCACGGGATCGGGGCGCCGGAGGATCACGAGGTCGGCGGCGCGGTGGACGGCGCCGCGGCGGACGGTTCGAAGGCACCCTCGAGGTGCCAGACCCCGGTGAACCCGTTGAAGGGTCCGCCGACGATGAGGCTGGTCCACTGAAGTTCGTAGGTCTTCGCCGAACTGTCGTAGGTCCCGGTCGCCGACGGACCCTGCACCGGTGCGGCGGCGGACTGGCCGAGCCACTTCTGCGATACGTAGTCCCACGCCTGCTCGGCCTGCTCGGCCCCGGGCACCTTGGGTCCGGCCTTGGCCGCGACCTTGGGTGCGCCCTGGTTGAACTCCTGGTTGTTCCAGGAGGCTGCCCACGCGGTGAGGTTCGCGGTGAGCTTGCCGCCGTCGTTCTGAACGGTCGGTGCGACGACGGGGTTGCGTGTCTGCGGGTCGACGGCGTTGGTCGAGACACCGAACCCCACGCCGAAGAACCTGGTGGGCTTCATGATCGACCCGGCCAACGAGTTGCCGTTGTCGAAACCGGGTGTCGGCTCGGACTGGAAGGCGCCGGTGCGCAGCCCGCCCTCGGTGCCCGGCGAGAGCAGCGTCACCGACCCGCCCTGGACCGGTGAGTCACCGTTGGGCATGTACGGGCCGTCCTCGACGGTGCCGCCGGGCTGGACCATCTTGAACCAGGACCCGGTGATGGTGTCGCCGTCGGCTTTTCCGGCCTCGAGTCGCAGCAGGCCGGTCAGCGCACCCGACTCCGACGCTGCGGCGTCGTCGGACCCGCACGCGGTCAGACCACCGGTGAGCAGTCCCAGTGCCAGCACGGCGCCGACGATCGACCGCAGGCACGATCGGAGTGGGTGTGTGGTCGTCGTTCGGTCTGCGTTCATCGAATTGTCCTTCGTACCTGCATGTGTCGATCGATCTGGAAAGGTCATGCGGTCAGGGCCCGTCCCCGACGTGCGCCGGCGGTGCCGGCCCCGACAAGGACCACCGCCACCCCACCCGCGCCGATCAGCACCCACGGCAGGGCCGCGAAGGTGCCGAACCCGAGGGACTCGGTGCGGGAGTTCAGCCGGGCGACTCCGGTGAAGTTCGAGATGTTGTCGTTCATGGTCCCGATGAGGCTGGCGAAGTCCGACGACATCAGCTGCCATCGGTTGCTGAGGTCCGAGACCACCGCGACGTCGGCGGCGACCTGCGCCCGCTGCGGCGACGTCGCCGAGTCGCGGTGCACATCGGCGAGGTATCGGCTGTCGATCTCCCCGACCGCCCCCACCAGCACCACGAAGTACCCCTGGACGTCGCGCACCTTCTGCTTGGTCAGCACAGATTCGAATCGGGTGACCAGCGGACCAGCGGCGTCTGCGTCCGACACCATCGGGGTCAGCAGCGGCGTCGCGAGGAGCGCGACCGCGGCCAGCGAGCCGATGACGGCGGCACCGATCGGTCGCCTGCCCGCACGGGTGCGGCGCCATCCCCAGATGCCGGTGGCGAACAACACGAGACCGAATCCGAGTGGGATGAACGGGATGGCGTCGAGCGGTTGCAGCTGCGCCAGCCGTCGATAATCGTCTCGGGCACCGTCGATCTCGGTGATCATCGCGGTCATGTCGGCGTCGATCGACGGGTACCGCTGTTGGAACTGGCCGATCTGTCGGTACTGCGCCGCGTCGGTTCCCAGGGCGGTGTCGACACGGGTGGTCGCCGCCCGCACGGCGTCGAGGCGCTGCAGGTCGGCGGTGAACCCGTGGAGGCGCGCAGTGGTCATGTACGGGGCGAAGTCGGCGATCATCGCCCTGCCCTGCGCCGCGGGATAGAACATCCCGCCCGCCAGCGGCGCCACCGCCAGGATGAGCCCCAGCAGCGTCGTCGCGATCCACGGCCAACGTCGACCGACCGGCCGGGCGGCGCCGGACGAGCCGCTCGCGGAACGGGTCTCGACACCCTCGGGTGAGCCCGGGTAGGCAGGCAGCGCGTCATCGGGCGGCCGCTGCCCGGACGCGCGCACGACGCTCACTCGCCGCGGCGCCTGCGGACCAGGCGATCGGCGTTGGTCAGCACAGCGGTGGCGATCGCGGTGACGGCGACGAGCAGCGGCAGCAACCACCGGGTTTGTCCGTCGGGGTCCTCGACGCGGATGGCCTGGGCGGTCAGGGCCGGATCTCCCGAGGCGGACACGGTCTGCGCCTGCGCGGGCGCCGGTTGGGCCGCCGCGGCGGGTGGCCGTCCCGGCGCGGGTGCGGCCGAGGGTGCGGGCGCACCCGGTGACGCGGCGGGGGCCGCCGGCGCTGCGGCCGCGGGGGCGCCTGCGGCCGGTGTCCCCGACAGACCGGACCCCTTGTAGGTGCCCGCGAGGTGCCACAGGCCGGTGAAGTTGTTGAACGGGCCGCCGACGATCTGGCTGGTCCACTCGATGAAGTAGGCGCCGGTGGACCGGTCGATGGTCCCGCGCACGGCCGACGTCTTGCCGGGCAGCGCTCCACCGGGCTTCGGCGCGCCCTGGTTGAACACCTGCTTGTTCCAGGTCACCCCGAACGCGCTGAGATTGCCGGTCAGGGCTGTCCCGTCGGCGCGCAGCTGGGGGTCAGCGGTGCCCTGGCCGGTCTGGGGATCGGTGCCGTTGGTGGCCGTCGCGAAGCCGACGCCGTAGAACTTCACGGGCCGGGTGACGCTGCCCGACAGTGCGTTGCCGCTGCCGTCGAAGGCCTGCGCGGGCTGCGGTTGCAGACTGCCGCTGGTCAGGCCGCCATCGCTACCCGCCGACAGCGGGGTGACCGTCTTGTCACCGCATCCGGAGTCGCTGTTGGACAGGAACGGGCCCGATGTGCTGCCCGCGGGCAGGATCATGCGGAAGAACGAGCCGGTCACCGAGTTGCCCGAGCACACTCCCCCGTCGATGCCGAACAGCCCGTTCAGTGGTGTCGGTGCGGCCGAGGCCGGGGCCGACACCGTCCCCGACGCGACCACGATCATCGCCGTCGTCGCCAGCAGCGCTCCCGCACCCCGCACCCGTGATCCCCACCTCGACCTGCGCACACCCGACACCTTCACGTTCGACTCCCACAACTCGGTGCGAGCGATATCTCGCGCCGCATGATCGAGCGAAATCTACGCAGAAGGGCGAAAGCGGAGAACGTTTGTGGTCAGGGCGGGTATAAGTCCGCCTGCACACATCCGCGGGCCGACGGGACGATCGCCGACCGCGCCACCGCTCCGCTGACAGCGAAACCTCCTCCTCGGACGCGCTGCAGGCCGCATCGGACGCATCGACGCCGGTACCGTGGACGCCATGAATGACCTGCCCTTCGGTTTCAGTTCGGCCAGCGGTGACGACGACTCCTCGAAGAAGCCCGATCGCGGTTCCGGCGACGGTTCGTCGGGCTCCGGTGCCGGCGGGTCGGACCCGTTCGGCCTGGGTGGGCAGAACCCGTTCGGCGGCGGTGGCGGCTTCGACCCCAACGCACTCGGCCAGATGCTGTCGCAGCTGGGCTCGATGATCAGCGGGATGGGCGCAGGCGGAGGCGGTGGTGGCGGCCCGGTCAACTACGAGGTGGCCACCAACCTCGCGCGGCAGCAGATCGGGAACTTCGCGGTCCTCGACCCCAAGCAGATCGGAGCGGTCACCGACGCCGTGCATCTCGCCGAACTGTGGCTCGACGGGGTGACGACGCTGCCCGCCGGGGTGTCCAAGTCGACCGCATGGACACCGGTGCAGTGGCTCGAGGAGACGCTGCCGGTGTGGAAGCGGCTGTGCGATCCGGTGGCGGCGCAGATCGCAGGCACCTGGGCGTCGGGATTGCCCGAGGAGGCCCAGCAGTTCGCCGGCCCGATGATGGGCATGCTCTCGCAGATGGGCGGGATGGCGTTCGGCACGCAGCTCGGCCAGGGCCTCGGCCAGCTCGGCAAGGAGGTCCTCAGCTCCACCGACATCGGGTTGCCGTTGGCGCCCGAGGGCACCGCGGTCCTGTTGCCCGAGGCGATCGCGGCCTTCGCCGACGGACTCGAGCAACCGGCGCAGGAGATCATCGTCTTCCTCGCCGCGCGGGAGGCGGCCCACGTCCGCCTGTTCACCCACGTGCCGTGGCTGCGTCAGCGGCTGCTCGCGACGGTCGAGGAGTACGCGCGTGGCATCACCATGGACTTCTCCGGGATCCAGGAGGCGGCTGCGGGCATCGACCCGACCGAGCTGCTGTCGAACCCGTCGAAGATCGAGGAGCTCATGGCCTCGGGCACGTCGTTCGAGCCGACCACCACCGCCGAGCAGAAGGCAGCGCTCGCGCGCCTGGAGACGCTGCTGGCCCTGATCGAGGGATGGGTCGAACACGTTGTCGCCAAGGCACTCTCGGATCGGATCCCGAGTGCGGGCGCCCTCGCCGAGACGATGCGTCGCCGACGCGCCACCGGCGGCCCGGCCGAGCAGACCTTCGCCACCCTGGTGGGACTCGAGCTGCGGCCGCGCAAACTGCGTGAGGCCGCCGATCTGTGGGAGAAGCTCCTCACGAGCAGCGACGTGAGCACCCGCGACGGCGTCTGGGCCCACCCGGACCTGATGCCCGACGCCGACGACGTCGACAACCCGTCCGCCTTCATCGACCGGGTGATCGGTGGCGACGTCAGCTCGTTCGACGACCCCATGGCCGAGCTGGAGAAGACGATGGCCGCCGAGGCCGCCGAGAAGAAGGCGGCGCTGGAGAAGGACGCGCCCGCCGACGACACCGACGGCGACGGCCCGGCCGATCCCGACGAGGGCGACGACAAGGCCTGAGCCGAAGTTTCTTCCCGCGTCGGCGACGGCGCAGGTCAGGAACGCTGCGGGGCTGTGCACAACACCGTCGGTGAAGCCTGCTCCGGGGCGGCACGGTGCGATCCTGACCGGCATGGCCAGAACCGATCTCGCCCCCATGCTCCGATCCGGGCTCGCGATCGCCCACCGAGGCAACGGCCGCATCCAGATCGGGTGCGATCCCGATCGCGGCATGGTCGTCGATCTGCCGCCGACAATCCGCTCGGAGGACTTCGTGGTCTTCCTGCGCTTCCTCGGCTCGCCCCGACGCGACGCCGAGATCGCCACCGAGGCCGCGCGAATCGGGTTGTCCGACAACGACGTGGCGGTGCTCGTGCACCGTCTCGGCCAGGCGGATGCCCTGTGTGTGCGTGAGCCCGACCGTGGTCTGCGGGTGCGCGTGCACGGCCGGGGCCCGCTCGCAGCCCGGATGACCACGCTGCTGCGCGACGCCGGGATGGCCGTCGCCGAGTCCACCCAGCGACCCCGCGTCGCGCAGGCCGAGGGCGGCGAGCCGCTGCGCGGATGGACCTCGGATCTGGTGGTGCTCACCGACTTCCTCGCCCACGACCCCGCGATCCTGGCCGGGCTGATGATGCGGCGGATCCCCCACCTGCCGGTGCGTCTGCGTGACGGGACGGGCCTCATCGGCCCACTGGTCCTGCCCGGCCTGAGCAGTTGCCTGCGCTGCGTCGACCACCATCGTGCCGACCGCGACCCGGGGTGGCCGCTGGTGGCCGGACAGATCATCGGGCAGACCGGGCACGGCAGCACCGCCACCATGACCGCCACCGCAGCACTGGCGATGGAACAGGTCGAGCAGATCGCATCGGGTCTCCGGTCGCTCACCGACGGCACCGCCCACACGTCTCCCCAGACCGTCGACCACACGCTCGAATACCTCCCCCAGCCTGCTCGGCTGCGCATCAGGCGGTGGACGCCGCACCCGCTCTGCAGTTGCCTCTTTCGTCGGTGAACTATCGTGGAGTCGACCGGAAGGGATTGGCCTATGGCGGATATCACGGAGGGACGCGGGCGACGCAACGCGAAGCTCGCGGCGCTCCCCTTGGGCATGGCGGGTCGGGCGGCAGCCGGGTTCGGAAAGCGTCTTGCGGGCGGGGACAAGGACGAGATCAACCAGGAGTTCATGGAGAAGGCCGCCGAACAATTGTTCGCGGTTCTCGGTGAGCTCAAGGGCGGCGCCATGAAGGTGGGACAGGCCCTGTCGGTGATGGAGGCCGCGGTCCCCGACGAGTTCGGCGAACCGTTCCGTGAGGCCCTGACCAAGCTGCAGGCCGAGGCGCCGCCGATGCCCGCCAAGCGGGTCCACCAGGTCCTCGACGCCCAACTTGGCACCAAGTGGCGCGACCGGTTCCGCGAGTTCTCCGAGACCCCCGCCGCATCGGCGAGCATCGGTCAGGTGCACCGCGGTGTCTGGTCCGACGGCCGCGAAGTGGCCATCAAGGTGCAGTATCCGGGCGCCGACCATGCGTTGCGCGCCGACCTGAAGACGCTGTCGCGCATGTCGAGTCTGATGCAGCGGATGTCGCCGGGCACCGACGTCCGTGCCCTGATGGACGAGCTGATCGCCCGCACCGAGGACGAACTCAACTACCTCGGCGAGGCCGACAACCAGCGTGCGTTCGCCGCCGAGTTCGACGGCGACCCCGAGTTCCTGGTGCCGAAGATCGTGGCGAGTGCCCCCAAGGTGGTCGTCAGCGAGTGGATCACCGGCACGCCGCTGTCGCAGATCATCGCCTCGGGAACCCAGGAGCAGCGCAACGACGCGGCCACCAAGCTCGCGACGTTCGAGGTGTCGTCGCCTGCCCGGGTGGGTCTGCTGCACGGCGATCCCCACCCCGGCAACTTCCAGATCCTCGACGACGGTCGGCTCGCGGTCTTCGACTTCGGCGCGGTCGGGCACTATCCGGACGGACTGCCGCCGGCCACCGGTCCGATCCTGCGTCTGGCGCGCAACCACGACTACCCCGCGCTGATCGAGAAGATGATCGAGGCGAAGTTCATCCTGGAGCGCAATCGCGAACGGGTCAGCGCCGAGGACATCGAGTCCTATCTGCGTACCTACGTCGATCCGCTCACCGCGGACTCGTTCCACTTCACCCGCAAGTGGCTGCAGCGCGCGGTCGGCAAGGCGACCGACCTCAAGGGCGACGTCTACAAGACCTCACGACACCTGAACGTCCCGCCGGAGTACGTCATGGTGTTCCGGGTGCTCGGCGGATGCGTCGGTATCGCCGCGCAGCTCGACGCCGAGGCCCCGTACAGCAAGATCATGGAGCGCTGGGTTCCCGGACTGGCCGACTAGGGCCGTCCCGTCGCGACGGCTCGGCCTCGTCACGTCTCGGGAATGCCACGGCGCGTGCCGCCGAGATGCGTCTCGACGCCGTCGAGCAGTCGCTCGAGGCCGAAGTCG
The DNA here is from genome assembly GCF_024171815.1 of Williamsia maris. Taxonomy (GTDB): domain Bacteria; phylum Actinomycetota; class Actinomycetes; order Mycobacteriales; family Mycobacteriaceae; genus Williamsia_A; species Williamsia_A maris. Next base: position 651,298 of record NZ_JAMTCJ010000003.1, read on the forward strand.
AACGTCCCGTGGGGATCTCCGGGTGCCTGATGTAGTTCACCGACCAGCGCCCCGACGCGGCCGGCGAGCGGAAAGCCTTCCTCGGGCATCACATCTGCGAGTTCGGGGCCGACGATGTCCCACCACTGCGCGTCGGTCAATCGGGTCTCGACCGTCGCACGACGGGCGTCGATGGTCTCCCGCGCGTTGCCGACCGCGAATGCGGTGAGCATGGAGATCACCCGATCGCAGTCGATGTCGGAGAGACCGGAGTCGACGAGTAGTCCGAGCTGGCGCTCGTAGCGACGCAACCGGTGCGGACCGGTCACCTGCCGCCATGTGGAGATCTCGAGCAACCAGGGATGCCGGACGAGTTCGTCCCGGATCGACTCCGTCATGCCGATGAGCCGTGCTCGGAGCGGCTCGCCGGACACCGACGGCGGGTCCTCGGCCGCGACCGCGTCGACCATGAGTGTCGTCAACACCTCTTTGCTCGGTACGTAGGTGTAAAAGCTCATCGGTCGTACGCCGAGAGCACTCGACACCGCCCGGACCGACAACCCGGCCAGTCCTTCGCGGTCGGCCAGTTCGACAGCCGCGTTCACCACCTCATCGACGGTGAGTCGTTGACGAGGCCCCCGGCGGGACCCGTCCGGCAGGTGGGCGCGCCACAGCAGCCGGATGAGCGTTCGCGTGTCGTCCTCCGCTGTCACCGCGCACATCTCCTCCGTGATCCCAACCGCAGACCACTCCGTATGCTGTACATTGTTTATTACTCCGTACACCGTACACCGTGTGGTCGCCGAGACCTCGGCCCACACGCCGTCCGCACAGACAGGAGATCGCCATGCCGCCGGACCCGCACCCCTCCGTCAAACCGCCCCGATGGTTGAAACCGTTGAACAAGGCACTGCTCGCCCTCCGTGCCGTCGGTGGTCTACGAGAACTCCCGGTGCTCACCGTGGCGGGACGATGCAGCCAGAAACCACGTCGGACACCATTGACCGTGCTGACTCTCGACGGCTGCCGATACGTACTCGAAGGGTTCCCGGGCGCGGACTGGGCTCGGAATGTGCGGGCGGCACGGGGGGGCGGCGGAACTGACCGTCGGGCGGCGGACCGAGCAGGTGTCACTGATCGAATTGGACGCCGCGTCAGCTGTTCCCGTGCTTCGAGCGTGGCCCGAGATGGCCGGAACCGACGGGCCGAAGATCATGAGAGATGCCGGCGTCGTGGAGGAGATCAGCCCGGAGTCGTTCGCGAACCTGGCCGGACGCTGTGCCGTGTTCCGGATCGACCCGGCGCGGTAGACACGTCCGAACGACGAAACCGCCGCCTGAGCGAGTGGCTCAGACGGCGGTTTCTCGCCTGTCGGGTACTGCTCCGGGCGATGTGCTCCCTCTCGGGGATCACGCTGCGACCGGGTGCTTGCGCGGCCGCCCCCTCGGGCGCTTGCGGGCGATGACGGTCCCCTGATCGAGGATCTCGCCACCCCACACCCCCCATGGCTCGGCGCGCTCGAGCGCGGCGGCCAGGCACTCGCGCCGCAGCGGGCACTGTGTGCACAGCGCCTTGGCCTGCTCGAGTTCGGTCGGGTTCTCGGCGAACCAGAGGTCGGGGTCGGCCACCCGGCAGGGCAGCGTGCTCGCCTGGCCCGCCGAGGTACAGGACTCCTCGGCGGAGAGGGCGGACAGGTCGTCGGTGGTGATCGATACGGTCAACGGTGTGGCCGGCGCGGTCATGTCGGTTCCTCCACATTGGGTGCGAAATGGTCGGGTGGTCTGTACAACCCGGACATCGCTTGTGTGGATCACATGAATACACAAGAGAGGCCACGGGTTTCGCGTGTGCGATTCACCGTGGCCTCGAAAGCTCGTGCGCTGGAACTCAGCTCAGCTGTCGATGTCGTACGGGAACCGCATTGCGGTGGGCTCGTGCCGGGGCGGACGCGGGAGTGGCGGTTGCGAAGTACAGCTGGGCTGTCGCTTCGAACGTGGGCGCCATGGGCTCAGCAAAGCTGAATCCCCAGGAATGGACCCCGCGCGTACGCACAGCAGCTGCCGAAGGCATGCCTGCCGACTCGATGACGATTGCGTTGTTCACTGGTCCACTCCTCTCTGTTCCGATATGACACGAGTCGTCCTCGCCGAAGCGAGGTGTTCCCGTACTGACATCAAGGAGCTTACGAGATCGTTCGCCGATCGCACAACCTATTTATGACCTGCGGTTTCGATCTTTTCTCGACGCGGGTCAGGCCCCGGTGGAGGCGACCAGACCGAGCAGCATCTCGCCGTACTGGTCCAGCTTCTTCGCGCCGATGCCCGGGATGGCCACGAGTGCGGCCACGTCGTCGGGCCGCTGTTCGGCGATCGCGATGAGCGTGTTGTCCGAGAAGACCACGAACGCAGGCACTTTCTGCTCCTTGGCCTGCTCGCTACGCCACTCCTTGAGGGCGATGAACAGGTCTTCGTCGAGGTTGCTCGGGCAGCTCTCACACCGGCCGAGCAGCGACGCGGTCTTGCCCAACAACTGCTTTCCGCACACGCGACACTGCGGTCGCTTGCGAATCTTCTTCGGTTCGGCGATGCGGGACGCCGGCGAGTCGTCGGGTACCAGGTCGACCAGGAATCGCGATCGGCGTCGACCACGTCGGCCGCCCTCGGCCCGCGCCAACGCCCACGACAGATGTAGGTGCTCGCGAGCGCGGGTGATGCCGACGTAGAACAACCGACGCTCCTCCTCGACGTCCTCGTCGGAACCGTTGATGGCCTGGTTGATCGGCAGCGAGCCGTCGACGACGCCGACGAGGAACACCGCGTCCCACTCGAGGCCCTTGGCCGCGTGCAGGGAGGAGAGCGTCACACCCTGCACCGTCGGTGGGTGTCGGGCCTGCGACCGCGCCGCCAACTCCGCCGACAGCTCCCCCAGTCCGATATCGGGGCTGTCGACCAGCAGGTCCTCGGAGAGGGTGACCAGCGCGCGCAGCGATTCCCAGCGTTGCCGGGCCTGGGTACCGGCGGGCTCTTCGTCGCTCAGACCCAGTGGACCCAGAATCGCCTTGAGCAGGGTCGGGAGGTCGGCGTCGGTGGGAAGGTCGGTGCGGGCGGCGGCCTGCGCGATAGAGCGCATGGCCTGCCGGATCTCGGCGCGCTGGAAGAACGCCTCTCCCCCGCGCACCTGATACGGGATACCCGCCGCGGTCAGCGCGTCCTCGTGGGCCTGCGCCTGCGCGTTGACGCGGTAGAGGATCGCGATCTCCGCGGGCGGGATGCCCTGTGCGATCAGTCGTTTGATGCGGGCGGTGACCGCGGTGGCCTCGGCGGGCTCGTCGTCGTACTCGGCGAACACCGGCTCGGGGCCGGGCGGCCGCTGACCGATCAGCTTGAGGCGGGTGCCGGCCACGCGGCCACGCGCGGCGCCGATCGCGCGGTTGGCGAGGCCGACGACCTCCGGGGTGGAGCGATAGTCGCGCTCGAGACGGACCATCGCCGCCTCGGGGAAGCGCCGCGAGAAATCGAGCAGGTAGCGCGGGCTCGCACCGGTGAAGGTGTAGATCGTCTGATTCGCGTCGCCGACCACGGTCAGGTCGTCACGGTTGCCGAGCCAGGCGTCGAGCAGACTCTGCTGGGCCGGCGTGACGTCCTGGTACTCGTCGACGACGAAGCAGCGGTAGCGGTCGCGGAACTCCTCGGCGAGCTGCGGGTGTCCGGCGAGGATCCCGGTGGTCACCAGCAGGAGGTCGTCGAAGTCGAGGAGTTGATCGCCGTCGTCGGAGATCTTGGCCGCCTCGTAGGCTCCGTAGACCGCAGCGACCTTCTCGGCCGGGAACGGGGTCTCACGGCGCCGCCTGGTGACCTCCTCGACGTAGTCGTCGACACCGATCAACGAGGCCTTGGCCCACTCGATCTCCGACGACAGGTCACGCAGCGTCTCGGTGGAGGTGTCGAGTCCGGACCGGCGGGCCGCCCGGGAGACCACCGGGAACTTGTTGTCGAGCAGTTCCCAGCGGCTCGAGCCGATCGCCTGCGGCCAGAAGTACCGCAGTTGGCGCATGGCCGAGGCGTGGAACGTCATCGCCTGCACGGTGTTGCCCGACCCGGCCAGACCGAGCGACCGGAGGCGGCCGCGCATCTCACCTGCGGCGCGGGCGGTGAACGTGACCGCGAGGACCTGGCTGCCGCGGACGTGTTCCTCGTTGACCAGGTGCGCGATGCGACGGGTGATGGTGCGGGTCTTGCCGGTGCCCGCCCCCGCCAGCACACAGACCGGTCCGCGGGGTGCGAGGACGGCGGCCTGTTGATCGGGGTCCAGGCCCTCCAGGAGGTGCATCCCTCCAGTATCCCGAAGAGGTGCGACAGTCATGGTTCGGGGAACAATTCGGGGCCGTGAGGACGTTGGGACCGGCATGAGCACTGACACCGCCCTCACCATGTACACCACCTCGTGGTGCGGCTTCTGCGCCCGCCTGAAGACCGGTCTGCGCAGCGAGGGGATCGAATGGACCGAGATCGACATCGAGCGCGAACCCTCGGCCGCCGAGTTCGTCGGCAGCGTGAACAACGGCAACCATGTGGTCCCGACCGTCGTCTACGCCGACGGCAGCACCGCCACCAACCCGTCGCTGAACGACGTCAAGGCCAAGCTCGGCGTCTGACCCGCCAGTAGGGCATCTGACCCCGCCGGTTGGGCACGTGAGTACGCCAGTTGGGCACGTACACCCGCCAGTTGGGCACATGGTGCCCAGTGAACGGTCGTAGGTGCCCAACTGGCGGTTTTTACTGCCCAACTGACGGAGCTAGTCCGCGTCGTGCGCCCAGGCCGTGACGAGTTGACGCGCGATCGAGATCGAGCCCGGCAGCCGTAGGCGCGGGGCGTCCGGACCGTCGTCGGTCTCCGGCGTCCCGTCGCCGCGCAGCCATTCGTCTCCGCTGCTCAATGCGGCCAGGACCTCGTCGCGCGGGAACCAGATCGCCTCGGTGATCTCGCCGTCGATGAAGTCCAACGGCTGGTCGCGGTCGGCACGGGCCTCGAAGCCCAGCATCAGCGAACGCGGAAACGGCCACGGCTGGCTGCCGAGGTAGCGGGGTTCGAACACGTCGAGCCCGGTCTCCTCGTGCAGTTCGCGGATGACGCACTGCTCCAACGACTCCCCCGGTTCGACGAACCCCGCGAAGGTCGAGAACCATCGATCCGGCCAACCGGACTGCCGACCGAGCAGCACGTGGTCGGCGCCGTCATGGACGACGGTGATGATGGCCGGGTCCGTGCGGGGGAACTCCTCGACGCCGGTCTCGGTGTTGCGACGGACCCAGCCTGCCCGGGCCGGCTCCAGCGGATGTCCGTCGACCGGCGAGAAGCCCGCCGCGGCATGCCAGTTCAGGACGCCGAGTGCCGTGCTCACCAGTCCGGCCTCGTCGCCGGTGAGTCGACCGGCGCTGCGTCGGGCGTCGGCACTGCGACCGGTGATCGCCTCGACCCGGATCGCCCACAGATGGACGCCGTCGAGGATGCCGAGGAACACCGCGTGCGGCGGGATCGACTCGGCCACATCGGTTGCCGCGATCCAGTTCAGGCCGTTCTCGCCGACGCCGTAGCGCCCGCCGCCGTCGATCTCGAGGACGCGCGCCTGCGGCCAGTGCGATGCCAGCAGGGCGCCGTCGTGGCGGATCTCGTCGGCCCGATCGATGGTCGACCGGGACAGCAGAGGCGGTTCGATGAACTCAAAAGTAGCCACCCGACGAGCTTAGTGATCGTTGGCGACAGCTCAGGCGGCGGACTCGTCGGGGCGACGCCACCGACGGGCGTAGTCGTCGACGCGGCGTTGACCGGTTCGTGCGGCGATGGCGTCCATCAGCGCGTCCGTGGCGGCACGGATCCCGACCGCGTCCGCGTCCACGCCGCGCAGGTCCAGCGGCGGCAGGAACTCCACGCGCACCCGTTCGCGACCGCGGAGTCCGCGCGACGGAGCGGTGGCGGTGATCGCAACCGGGATCAGCGGCGCACCGGTCGCCAGCGCCACCCGGACCGTACCGGTCCGACCGCGGTACATCGCACCGTCCGGTGAGCGGGTGCCCTCGGGGTGGATCCCCCACACCCCGTCGCGCCGCAGGATCTCGACCGCGGCCCGCACTGCCTGGCGGGCGGAGTCGCCGCCCGCGCGGTCGACCGGGATCTGCCCGGTGGCGGCCATGAACCACCGGACCATCCGCCCACGGGCGCCGCGAGACTCGAAGTACTCGTCTTTCGCGAGGAAGTGCACGCACCGACGCGCGGCCAGGGCGAGATGCAGCGAATCGATCGCCGCCAGATGGTTTGCGGCGAGGATGACCGCCCCGCGTCGCGGGACATGTTCTCGGCCGACGATCTCCGGGCGGCCGACGACGCGCAGCACCGGGCCGATCAGCACGGTGCGACACAGGAATTGGACTGCACCGGCGAGGGACATAGACAGTGTCTACCACCGGTTGGTAGACACTGTCTAGATGGTTGATCACCCGACCCGCGCTGCTCTGGTCCGTGCGGGAGTGGAACTGCTAGAGGAGACCGGGTCCGCAGAGGTGGGCCTGCGCGAGATCGCACGCCGCGCCGGCGTCTCCCACGGTGCCCCGCGCCGCTGGTTCCCGACCCATCGAGCGCTGTTGTCGGCGGTGGCCGCGGTGGGCCTGGATGATCTCGCCCGGGTCGTCACGTCTTCGACCGACGGCAGCCGACATCCCGTTCGCGCCGCGGCCCTGGCCTACATCCGGTTCGCCGTCGACCGACCTGCGATGTTCACGCTGGTGTTCCGACATGACCTGCTCGACGGCGGCGGGTCCGATCTGCGTGCCACGTCGCGGCCGTTGATGGAGTGGTTCCGCGACCTTGTCGATGACCCTGACCGCGACGAACGTGAGATCCGGGCGGCATCGCTGTGGACCAGCGTGCACGGCATCGCGGTCCTCGCGGGTACCGGTGCACTCGCGCTGGTGAGCCCGACCACCTCGCCCGCCGACCTCGTCGACGCGGCGATCGCGGCGTCCCGTACCGGGACGCGGCGATCAGATCAGGCCGGGCCCTTGCGGACGTAGAGCAGACGGTCGCCGTCCTCGATGGCGTCGACCACGCTGTCGTCCACACGATGCAGCGTGCCGCCACGGACGACGCCGAGCACGATGTCACTCAGGTGCTGCGGGGATGCGCCGAGCTCGTCGCGCTCCACGTCACGCTCGGCGATGGCGAACCCCTCGTCCGGCGTGAGCAGGTCCTCGATGATCTCGACGACGGCCGGGGTGGACGTGGCCAGACCGAGGAGGCGTCCGGCGGTCTCCGACGAGACGATCACCGAGTCTGCGCCGGACTGCCGGATCAGGTGCGTGTTCTCCGCCTCGCGGATGGACGCGACGATCTTGGCGTTCGGCGCGAGCTCGCGTGCGGTCAGTGTCGCGAGGACCGCGGTGTCGTCGCGGTTGGCGGCGACAATGATCGCCGACGCGTGCTGAGTGCCCGCGAGGCGGAGGACGTCGGAGCGGGTGGCGTCGCCGCGTACGGTCACCAATCCCTTCGCGGCGGCGTTCTCGAGGACGGTCGGATTGGAGTCGACGACGACGATCTCCGACGGCTTGGTCCCGTCCTCGACCATCGCGGCCACCGCGGTCTTGCCCTTGGTGCCGTATCCGACGACGACGGTGTGGTTGCGCACCTTGCTCCTCCAACGCTGGATCTTGAGTGCCTGCCGGGACCGCTCGGTGAGCACCTCGAGGGTGGTACCGACCAACACGATCAGGAACATGACGCGCAGTGGCGTGATGACCAGGACGTTGATCAGCCTCGCCTCGGGCGCGAACGGGGTGATGTCGCCGTAACCGGTCGTCGACAGCGACACCGTCGCGTAGTACAGACAGTCCAGGAACGACAGCTCGTTGTCCTGGACGTCGCGGTAGCCGTCACGATCGAGGTAGACGATGAACACCGCGGCGAACAGCGCGCCCAACGCGAACAGCACCCGTTTGCTGATCGCCCGCCCCGGGCTCGACTGCATCTCGGGGATGCGGACGACACCGACCAGCGCGTGGTCGGGCATGGAGGTGAGTTCGTCAGGACGGAGTCGTCGACGCAATGGTCCGGGCATCGAGGGGACTGTATCCCGCTGCGAGCGTGGGCGACGAACATCGCCTCAGGAGACGAGTTCACCCGCACACCGGTACAGCCGCGCCCGGTGGTTCATAGTGTCTCCATGGCAACAATCCTGGAGAAGAATCCTCTGGCCCGGCGTGTACGGGCGGCCCGTGACGACGCGTCCCGCGAGGCGACGGTGATGGGCGCGGGCCTGATCACCATGGGCGTGCTGCACTTCGTGGTCCCCGGCCCGTTCGACGCGCAGATCCCACGGGAGATCCCCGGCGAACCCCGGACCCTCACCTATGCCTCCGGCGTCGCCGAGGCGGCCATCGGCGCGGGCCTGCTGATCCCGCGCACACGCAAGCCCGCGGCCGCGGCCGCCATCGCGCTGTTCGTCGCGGTGTACCCCGCCAACCTCAACATGGTCCGGATCTACTGGGACAAGCCGTTGATCCGAGCCGGGGCGATCGCGCGACTGCCCTTCCAGATCCCGATGATCACCACCGCGGTGAAGATCTGGCGCAGAACCCCCTGAGACAGAAGGTCATCGCTGCTCCGACGCCGCGGCGCCGAGTAGTCGCGCGAGCTCATCGCGGCTGGGCAGGTCGTCGGGCTCGACGGTGACGCCGGACCGGACGTAGTGGAACGCCGCCCTTACCGACTCGACCGGGACACCGCTCAACTCGGCCCACGCGATGCGGTAGGCGGCCAACTGGATCTGCACCGAATGTCGTTGCGCCGCATCGGGCTGCGCGCCGGTCTTCCAGTCCACGACCACCGCTCCGCCGCCCGGCTCCGCGAACACCGCGTCGATGCGTCCACGAACGACGGTGTCGCCGATGACGGTCTCGAACGGAACCTCGACCTCCACCGGGCTCCGCGCCGCCCACGACGACCGCAGGAACGCGTCGCGGAGTTCGGCGAGGTCGGTGTCGGAACCGGCGGTCGCGTCGGCGGCACCGGGCAACTCGTCCATGTCGAGCAGACGGGTGGCGCCGTAGCGCCGTTCCACCCAGGCGTGGAACGCGGTTCCCCGACGGGCGAGACGGTTGGGCTTGAACGGGATGGGGCGTCGGAGTCGGCGGGCGAACGCCGCCTCGTCGCGGTCCAGCTCGACGAGGTCGCTGACCGAGAGGTGCTGCGGCAGAGCGACCTCGAGGTCGATCGAGTTCATACCCGCCCGCTCGGCCAGCAACGCGTCGACCTCACGACGCCACTCGTCGACCTCCGGGTCCATGGGCTCGCCTGCGACCTCGACCCCGGACCCCAGGGCATCGGCGTCGAACAGGGCCGGCTGTCCGCGACGTCGCAGCGCCTCGAGCACCCGGTCGGCACCCGCGCGCACCTGTGATCGGCGGTCACCGAGCGGATCACGGGGCCACGGCGCGGCCACCGCGTGCGCGGCCAGCGGGTTCTCCGCCGACTCCTCCGGCGTCGGATCCCACCGGTCGATCCGCAGACCGGCCATCGACTCGCCCGCCTCGACGAGCTCGGTGACGATGTCGTGGATCTCCTGCAGGAAGATCGACGGTCCCTTGGGGTTCGGGCTGCTCTGGGTCCAGTGGTGACCCGAGATCAACAGTCTCCGTTTCGTTCTGGTGAGCGCGACGTAGAGCAGTCGGCGGTCCTCCTCCAGCCGACGGTCGCGCAGCGCCTGTTTGTGCTCGTCGATGAGGGTCTCGAGTTCCTTGCGATCGGTCACGCCCTCGGTGTCGAATCGGGGGAAACCCACACCGGTGGCGTCGGCGAGGTCACCGCGCAGATGCGCGGGCAACTCACGGGCGCTGCCGAGCCAGGTCCCGTCCGAGCGGCCGCCCGGGAAGATGTTGGTGCACAGGTGCGGCAGCACGATGACGTCCCACTCGAGGCCTTTCGCGGCGTGCACGGTGAGGATCTGCACGCGCTCCTCGGCGATCTCGACCGCGCCGGGCTCGAGGCCCTTCTCGATCAGGGTCGCCGACTCCAGGAACGCCAACAGGCCGGGCAGCGTCGCCGCCGACCGCTCGGCGTAGCCCGACACGTGCTCGGCGAACGCGTCGAGATGCTCACGGCCGGTGATGTTCCCGCGCATCCGGCGCGCGCGGATCTGGGTCTCGATGCCCACTCCGAGGGTGGCCTCGACATCGGCGACGAGTTCCGGCAGCGGTTGCCCCATCCGACGTCGCAGACCGTCGAGCATGGCGCCGAACTCGCTCACCCGGCGGAATCCCTCCGGGCTGTAATGCGCCTTGTCACCGGGGTCGGCGATGGCGTCACCGAGACCGGCCTGGTCGACGGCGTCGGTGGGCAGCGCCGCGTCGAGCGCGTCGTCGAGCGCTTCGGCCGAGGTCACCGAGCCGGTCACCGCGGCGAACTCGACGGCAGCGAGCTCACGCGCCCGGCGCCACAGGGCGGCGAGGTCGGCGGCCCCGAGCCGCCATCGGGCCCCGGTGAGCAGCCGCATCGCCGCACTGCCCGCCATCGGGTCGGCCATCAGCCGCAGCATGGCGACGACGTCCTGGATCTCCGGGACGTGCAGCAGGCCACCGATGCCGACCACCTCGACCGGGATGCCACGGCTCTCGAGTTCGGCGGCCAGCGGCGCCGAGTCCTCGTTGCGTCGGACGAGGACCGCGGTCGTCGGCGCGGGTTCACCGGCAGCCTCGGCGGCGGCGTACTCGGCCGACACCCGGTCGGCCACCCAGCTCCGTTCGTCGAGGACGGTGTCGAACAACGCGACCTCCACGTCGCCGTCCGGAGCACCGTCACGGGCCCGCAGGATGGACACGGGGATACCGGAGGCACGCAGCTGCTCGGAGATCTGGTTGGCCAGGACCAACGCCGTGCCGGGGTTGCGCCAACTCGTCAGCAGTTCCATCCGGCGCGCCGGAGTGCCGTCGGTGGACGGGAAGTCGTGGGCGAAGCGGGGCAGATTCGCCGCCGACGCCCCGCGCCACCCGTAGATCGACTGGATCGGGTCGCCGACCGCGGTCACCGCGATGGAGGTGTTCGTCGCGGTCGGGTCGAGACCCGCGCCGAACAGCGTCGACAGCAGGATGCGTTGGGAGAAACCGGTGTCCTGGTACTCGTCGAGCAGCACGGCTCGGATGGTCTGTCGTTCGGCGGCAGCCACCTCGGGGTGATCGCGCACCAACCGCGCGGCCAACGACATCTGGCTGCCGAAGTCGAGCACGTTCTGCTCACGCATGATCTGCGCGAGCCGGGCGACCAAGGGCACCAACCGGTGTCGTTCGGTGATCACGTCCTGCACCGACCGCATCGCCTGCGACGGATCGGCGCGCTGACGCTTGCCCGGCGGCAGGGTGTCGACGAGCCGATGCAGGTCGAGCCCGGCCTCGGCGATGTCGGTGAGGTCGACGAGGTGTTCGGCCGCATCGGAGTACAGCTTGAGCACCGCCTCGGTCACCCCCGCCGGCGTCTTGGCGGTCTCCAGGTCATCGGTCCAGCCGGTGACGACGCCGAAGGCCAACTGCCACAACTCCGTCTCCGACAACAGCGTCGAGGCGGGCTCCACCGGGAGCAGCAGTCCGTAGTCGGCGATGAGCCGCCCGGCGTAGGCGTGATAGGTGCTGACCTCGGGATCGGCGCTGCGCAGCAGGGTGCGCATGGAGCCGTCCGGATCCCACAGCATCATCGCCGACGACCCCGCGAGCATCGCCAGTCGGCGTCGGATACGCGCGGCGAGTTCGGAGGCGGCCTTGCGCGTGAACGTGAGTCCGATGATCTCGTCCGGTGACACCATCCCGTTGGCCACCAGCCACACGACGCGCGCGGCCATCGTCTCGGTCTTGCCCGCCCCCGCGCCTGCGACGACCAGCACCGGCTCCATCGGCGCCTCGATCACCGCGACCTGCTCGTCGGTCGGGGGTGGCAACCCGAGGGCCGCCGACAACGACCGCGCCGAGACCCGTGAGCCGATCGAGCGATCGGTGGTGATCTGGTCAGTCATCGGTCACCGCCTTGCCGCGCAGAGTCGCCGGGCAGGACGCCGCGAGACCGCAGTGTCCGCAACCGGGGTTGATGGTGGCCACGAACCGCGGCCCGATGCTCGCCCGCGCGGCCGACCGGACCACCTCGATCCACTCCTGCACCTGATCGGGCGTCAACGGTGACTGCGTGCGCACCGTGGCCCCGGTCTTCTTCGACGCGGTGTTGACGTACACCAGCTGTCCGCCGCCGGGTTCGGCCGACCCGACTTCCGGCACGCCACCGAGGTGCAGCGCGAGCTGATAGGTGGCCAGCTGCGGATGTACCTCGGCATCGGCTGCCGTGGCCGCGGTCTTGGTGGTCTTCACGTCGACGACGACCGGCCGGCCGGCGTGGTCGCGTTCGAGCCGGTCGATGCGTCCGCGCAGGCGGATCGGCACACCGGCGATGGGGTCGGGGGCAATGAGGTCAGGGGCCGGATCGGCATCGGGGTCCACCGCCTCGGGCGGGAGCAGCGCGTCGACGTCGACCTCGACCCCGATCGCGTCGAGGTCGGCGCGCGAATGGGTCAGCCAGTCCGCGAAATGGGTGAGCATCGCCTCGGTGCGGTCGAGCTCGTGCGCGGAGAACCAGTCCGCGCCGACGTCGACCTGATCCCACACACGGCGCAGGGCGCCGGTCACGTCGGCGGGGTCGATCTCGCCGGCCACGGCCTGCACGAGGGTGTGCACCAGCGTGCCCGCGACCGCGGGGACCTTGTCACCGTCGCGGCCGCCGTTGCGTTCGAGCATCCACCGCAGCGAACACCGTTGCAGCGCTTCGATGTTCGACGGGGACAACGTCACCGGGCCGCGTTCGGGAGTCCACAGCGACACCTCGCTGCTGGTCTCGGGCAGTCCGTACCAGTCGTGCGGATGCGCGCCCGGGACACCGGCGTCGGCGAGGCGGGCGAGCAGCTCGGCGGCCTCGGGGTGCGGGTCGGGGCTGCAGACCTGCGCGCGCAGCGTTGCCACCAGCGACGGCAACGACAGGATCCGTTGTACCGCAGGGGCCACCGGCAACAGTTCGTCGGCGGACACCGGCACCGCATCGGTCGCGTCGGGGTCGGCGCCGAGCGCCGCGGCCAGTTCGACGACGAACCGCGACGGCGCGGAATCGCCGCTACCGTCGTCGACCGCGGACACCAGCAGCTGTCGGCGCGCGCGGGAGCAGGCGACCAGGAACAGCCGTCGTTCTTCGGCCAGTGCAACCGCCGAGCGGGAGACCGTGTCGATGCCCTCGGTGGCGACGCCGTCGAGCAGGTCGACCAGTTGTGGTGTGGCGAGGATGCTCCCGCGGCTGCGCAGGCTCGGCCACAGTCCGTCGAGCACACCGGCGACGGCCACGACCTCCCACTCGCGTCCGGCCGAGGCGTGCGCCGAGACGATCGTGACCGCGTCGGAGATCGCGCTGCGCCGTGGCGCCTCCCCGGGGATCTGAAGCTTGCCGACATGCTCGACGAAGGCACCCAGCGTGGCGGCGGGGAGGTTGTCGGTGAAGCTCGCCGCGACGTCGAACAGCGCGACCACCGCGTCGAGATCCCGGTCGGACTGATCGGCTCCGGGTCCGCCGCGCAACGCGGTGGCCGACCACCGACGCGACAGCCCGGTGGCCTGCCACGCCGACCACAACACGTCCTCGACCCCGCCTCCGCGGGCGGCCACGGTGCGCGCGGAGTCGAGCACGTCGAGCACGCGCTCCACCGAGCCCCGCTCGGTCGCGGTCAGGGCGTCCAGATGCGGCTGCGCCAGTGCGCGGTCGGTCGCCGCCAGCTCGACGATGATGTCGAGCGAATCCCGCTGTGCGGCATCGCTGTCACGCATCTCGGTGTCGACGCGACGCACGCCGCGACGCAGTCGGCGCAGCGCGGTCGGATCGGCGCCGCCCACCGGACCGGTGAGCAGTTCGACGATCTCGTCGGCGTCGAGGGGGTGTTCGACGGCGCGCAGGACGGTCATCAGCGCGGCGACCGCGCGTTGCCGGTGCAGCGGCATCTCGGTCGCCGGCGTCACCACCGGCACCCCGGCCGAGCGCAGGGCGCGCCGCAGCGGCGCGATGGCCCGCGGGACCGACCGGACGACGACGGCCATGTCCGACCACGCGACACCGTCGAACAGGTGCGCCCGCCGCAGCGCGTCGGCGACCGCGGTCGCCTCCTTGGCCGCCGACGAGTACGAGGTCACGGTGACCGCCGCGCGTCCGCCGGTCTCGGTGTCGGCGCGCACGCCCCGCGTCGGCGGGTGGACGCGCGCACCCGGTAGGCGCGCGGCGATTCCGACACCCACCGCGGCCACCCCGTGGGCGCTGCGGTGGTTGAGTTCGAGTATCACGTCGTGGTCGCCGCCCGCGGGGACGAGGGTGTCGAGGAAACGTGAACTGGCGCCGCGGAATCCGTAGATCGACTGGTCGCCGTCGCCGGCGATCACGGTCACCTCGGTGCCGGTACCGACGAGGCGGACCAGGGCCGCGGCGTGCGGGTCGAGGTGGTGGGCGTCGTCGACGAGGAGGTGGCGGATCCGGGCGCGCTCACGGTCGAGGAGGACCGTGTCGCCGGAGAGTGCGGTGAGCGCGGAGCCGATCAGTTCGGCGGCGTCGACGGCCGGGGCGGACGCCTGCGGAGCCTCGACCCCGACAGCGCCGCGCAGCAGCATGCTCTGTTCGTACTGGCGGTACGCGATCCCCGCGGCCACCCATTCCTCCCGACGGTGTTCGCGTCCGAGGGCGATGAGCCCCTCGGGCCCGATACCGCGTTCGGCGGCGCGCATCATCAGGTCGCGCAGCGCCTGGGCGAAGCCGTCGGTGCCCAGCGCCGGTCGGAGCCGCTCGGGCCAATGGCGTGCGCCGTCGTCGATGTCGCCGGCGAGCAGCTCGCGCAGCACCGCGTCCTGTTCGGAACCGGTGATCAGGCGCGGCGGCGGGTTCCCGTGTGCGGCCGCCTGGAGCCGGAGCACCGCGAACGCATACGAGTGGATGGTGCGGACCAGGGGTTCGCGCGTGGATCGGCGCAGATCGCGCCGCTGCGCGGACGCGTCGAGCACGCGGGCACTGATCTGCTCACGCAACCGGGCCGCGGCGCGTCGGTTCGCGGCCAGTACGAGCACCGACTCCGGGTCGGTGTCGGGATCGGTGAGGCGGGCGACCGCGATGTCGGCGAGCAACGCGGTCTTGCCGGTGCCCGGACCGCCGGTGACCCGGAACGGATGCCAGCCCGACCGTTCGTCCGCCTCGACCGGCGCGGTCCCCGCGATCAGTGCGGCCGCGTCGGGGTTCCACTCGTGGTCGGTCGGGGCCGTACGAGGAGGCGACACCAACGTGGCCCGGACCTCGACACGACGCGGCGACGATCCGCGTGACGGCTGCGTCATGTGGTCCCCCCCCTTGTCGTCGACACGGCGCCCCGGTCGTCTTCCCGTCGCCCGTGCACACCGATCAGATCACGACGGTGCGACAGCCCCGGGTCGTCGTGGATCCGGCATGATCTCCACCATGACAGCTCTGACGGTGCCGGTGTTCGGGCCGGCCGACGGGACCACGGTACTGGCCCTGCACGGCCTGACCGGGCACGGCAAGCGGTGGACGAACCTGGCGAACGACCACCTGCCGGAACTGCGGATCGTCGCCCCCGATCTGCTCGGTCACGGTCATTCGTCGTGGGATGCGCCGTGGACGATCGAGGCGCAGGTGGCGGCGATCATCGAGGTCCTCGACACCCATGTCGACGGCCCCGTGGTGGTCGTCGGGCACTCCTTCGGTGGCGCGCTGGCGATCCATCTCTCCCGCGCCGAGCCGTCCCGGGTGTCCGGACTGGTCCTGCTGGACCCGGCCATCGGGCTCGACGGCGCCTTCCTGTCGGAGGTGGCCGCGGCCAACCTCGACAGCTGGTATCTCCGCGACCGGCAGGACGCCCGGGATCGCAAACGGGCCGAGGCGTGGTGGGAGGTGCCCGACGCGCTCCTCGAGGCCGAGATCGCCGAACACCTGCTCGTGGCCGCCGACGGTCGGATGTCGTGGCGGGTGCATCCGTCCGCGGTGGCGACGACCTGGAGTGAACTCGCCCGTCCCCACGTGATGCCCGCGCCCGGCATCGACGTCCGGTTGGTGGTGGCCGACAAGGTCCAACCGCCCTACGCGCCCGCCCCGTTCATCGACGAGCTGACCGCGCAGCAGGGCGAGCGGTTCATCCTGCACCACGAGGACTGCGACCACATGGTGCCGCTGTCGCGCCCGGAACTGACCGCGCGGCTCGTCCGGGACGCCGTGGCTTCGGTCGCCGCAGGATGAGTCGTGGCGCCCATCACCGATGACCAGGTCGAGCGGGTGCGCGCCCTGGTGGCGCAGATCCCGTCCGGACGTGTGTCGACGTACGGCGACCTCGCCGACGCGGCGGGTCTGTCCAGTCCACGCATCGTCGGCTGGATCATGCGCACCGATTCGGTCGACCTGCCGTGGCACCGGGTGATCGGCGTATCCGGACGCCCCGCACCGCATCTGCGCACCACTCAGCTCGAGGCGCTGCGCGCCGAGGGGGTAGTCATCACCGATGGCAAGGTGCAGATGTCGACGGCGCGTCACCGCTTCTGATCGCTGAACACAAGGTTTTCGGCACGTTCGGCACGCGTTTTCGGCACGATCGGCGCGCGTTTTCGGCACGGTCGGCGCGCGTTTTCGGCACGGTCGGCGGGGGCTACCGCACGGTCTGAGTGGACACCGATGTCGCGGCGGCGACGAAGCGACTCACCAGCAGATCCGCGATGGCCGGGTCGGCACCGAGTGGATCGGTGACGGCGTCCGCACCACAGGCCGACAACCGCGTGTGGAACAGTCCGGGCGCCAACAGGTATGCGGCGATGACGACCCGTCCGGTGCCGTGGGCGCGGGCGGCGGCGACCGCCTCGGGCACCGTCGGCGATGCGGTGGTGACGAATCCGACCTCGACCGGAACCCCGACGAGGTCGGCGAGTTGTCCTGCGGCGCGGCCGACGTCGGCACACGCGGAGGCGTCCGACGATCCCGCCGCGGCGAGGACGACGGCGTCACCGGGACGCCATCCGGCCTGGATCAGACGCCGGTACAGCACATGGGCGAGCGCCGGGTCCGGCCCGAGGCTCGGCGTGACCGTGACGTCGGGATGTCCGCTGTGCGCGACGTGGTCAGGAAGATCCTTGCGCACGTGGTACCCGGCGGCGAGGAAGGCGGGGACCACCACGGCCGGGCCGTCGAGTTCGGAGAGGACGTCGGACGGGTTGGGGCCGAGCACGTCGACGAAGGCGACTCGCGTCCGACCGATGCGCTCGGAGACGAGGTCGGCGATCGCGGCGACAACCGACACCCCTGCAGCCGAACGTGTTCCGTGTGCGACCAACACCGGTGTCATGTGCGACGGGAACGCGTCGCCGGGCCGCTCAGTCATCGTCACCCTCCTCCTCGTACTCGAGATCGACCGACAACCGGTATCCCCGCTTGACGACGGTCTGCACCATCTTCGGATCGCCGAGTGCGGTCCGCAGACGCGCCATGGCCGTCTCCACCGCATGGGTGTCGTCCCCGCCGCCGGGCAGCTCGGCGAGCAGCGCCTGACGGGAGACGACGCGCCCCGGGATCCGCGAGAGTCCCTTGAGCAGTGCGAGACCCGCGCTGGTGAGCGTTCGGACCTCGCCGTCGACGACGACGTTGCGCGAGAGGATCGACACGTCGTGTCCGGCCACCCGCAGCACCTGCGCGCGGCGCGGGAGTTCGTCGGCGATGAGCCGGGCCAGCGCCCCGAGGCGGAACCGGGTGGGTTGCAGTGTCGGGACCTCGAGTTCGTGCAGCGGTCCCGCGGTGACCGCGCCGACGCACATGGCGTGCACCGACGTCCGCAGGGCGTGCAACAGGGAGTCGAGGACGCCGATGTCGCGGGCACGTCCCAGCATCGACGCGACCGCGGGCGCGCTGGTGAACGTGATCGCGTCGATGTCGGAATCGATGGCGGCGGTGATCATCTGGTCCATCGGGCCGTGATCGTCGGGGGGTGTCCACCGATAGACCGGGATCGGTACGACGATCGCGCCCGCCTCCCGCAGCACCTGACACAGGTCCGGCAGCGGTTCCCACTCGGTGGTCGCACCGTGCAGTTGCACGCCGACCCGGACGCCGTCGACACCCTGCTCCAGCAGGTGATCGAGCACCTCACTGGACGACTCGTTGGGCGGCGACCACTCCTCACGCAGTCCGGCGGCGCGGATGGACCCCTTGGCCTTGGGACCACGCGCCAGCACCGTGGACTGTCCGAGCGCGTCGACGAGCTTCTCGGCCATGCCCCAGCCGTCGGCGGCCTCCATCCAGCCCCGGAAGCCGATGCCGGTGGTGGCGACCACCACGTCGGGCGGCGAGGCGATGATGTCGGCGGTCACCCGTTCGAGTTCGGCGTCGTCGGCCAGCGGGATGATCCGGATCGCGGGTGCGTGCATGACCTCGGCGCCGCGACGGCACAGCAGGGCCTCGAACTCGTCGGCTCGGCGAGCGGCGGTGATCCCGATGGTGAACCCGGCGAGCGGCCGGTCGGTGAGGCTGGGGACGGGCGTGGGGGTCACCGGGGACAGACTTCGACAGTTCCGTCGACGACACGGGTCTCGTAGGTGCCCAGTGCCACGGTGTCGTCGTCGAGACACCGACCGGTGCGCAACGAGAAGACCTGCTTGAGCAGCGGTGACGCCACGGTCGGTTCGCCTGCGCGGTCGCCGACGATTCCGCGGGACATCACGGCGGCCTGCCCGAACGGGTCGACGTTGCCGACCGCGTACAGCCGGTCGTCGGACAGCCGGAACAACGCCACCTGGGTCGCGTCGGGAAGCAGTACCGCGACACCGCGACCGGGGACGAGATCGTCGAGCGCACATGCTGACGTCCACACCCGCGTGGCGGCGTCGGTGTCGTGGTGGTCGATGACGGTCATGGTGAGAACTCCTCCGGCGGTGGTGTGATCGCCGCCCTCCAGTGTGGTCAGCAGATGTGAATGGGGTGTTTCGCCCGTGTCGGTTGGCGGTAAACCGCCAGGTGGGTTCGCTGTGGCCGGGTCACGACCTCGCCGGGACGGTCGGTGATCCGAGCAGAACGGGCACCTTGCGCCCCGACGAGTCGTCGAAGCCGATGGTCGGATCGGACTCGTCGGGTGCGTTGACGAACGAGACGAACCGCTTGAGCTTCTCGTCGTCCTCGAGCACCGCCGACCACTCGTCGCGATAGCCCGCGACGTGGGCGTCCATCGCCTCCTCGAGTTGGGCACAGATGCCGAGGCTGTCGTCGCACACGACGTCACGGAGGTGGTCGAGACCACCCTCCAGGGAGTCCAACCACGGCGCAGTGCGCTGCAGGCGGTCCGCGGTGCGGATGTAGAACATCAGGTAGCGGTCGATGTAGGCGATGAGGGTCTCGTCGTCGAGGCCGGAGGCCAGCTGCTGGGCGTGCACCGGACTCTGACCGCCGTTGCCTGCCACGTAGAGGTTCCAGCCGGATTCGGTCGCGATCACGCCGACGTCCTTGCCCCGGGCCTCGGCGCACTCGCGGGCGCAGCCGGACACCCCGAACTTGATCTTGTGCGGCGACCGCAGTCCGCGGTAGCGCTGCTCGAGCCGCACGGCCATCGCCACCGAGTCCTGGACCCCGTAGCGACACCAGCTCGTCCCGACGCAGCTCTTCACCGTGCGCAGGCTCTTGCCGTAGGCCTGCCCCGATTCCATCCCGGCGTCGACGAGTCGGCGCCAGATCTGCGGCAGCTGTTCGACGCGGGCGCCGAACATGTCGATGCGTTGCCCACCGGTGATCTTGGTGTAGAGCCCGAAGTCCTTGGCCACCTGACCGATCACGATCAACTGGTCGGCGGTGACCTCGCCGCCGGGCATCCGCGGCACCACCGAGTAGGAGCCGTTCTTCTGCAGGTTCGCCAGGAAGTGGTCGTTGGTGTCCTGCAGCGCGGCCTGTTCACCGTCGAGGATGTGGTCGCTGGAGGTCGAGGCGAGGATGGACGCGACGGTGGGTTTGCAGATGTCGCAACCGGTTCCGGTCCCGTACTGCTCGATGAGTCCGGAGAACGTCCGGACACCGGTGGCGGCGACGATCTCGAAGAGCTCCGAGCGCGACTGTACGAAGTGCTCACAGAGCGACTTGCTGAGCACCACACCGGATTCGGCGAGCAGCTTCTTGATGCTGGGGAGGCAGCCACCGCAGGTGGTGCCCGCGCACGTCACCGACTTGACCGCTCCGACGTCACACGCGCCGTCGGCGATGGCCGAGCAGATGGCCCCCTTCGACACCGCGTTGCACGAGCAGATCTCGGCCGCGTCGGGCAACGCCGACAGGCCGATCGCCGTCCCCGAGGACGACGGCGCGATCAGATCGCCGGGGTCGCCGGGGATCTCGCTGCCGACCATGGGCTTGAGCATCGCGTAGGCGTCGGCGTCGCCGACCAGGATGCCTCCCAGTAGCGTCCGCGCGTCGTCGGAGACGACGACCTTGGCGTAGGTGCCCGCGACCGGGTCGCTGTAGACGATCTCGAGCGCTCCCTCGGTGACGCCCATCGCGTCACCGAAGCTGGCGACGTCGACACCGAGCAGCTTGAGTTTGGTCGACATGTCCGCACCGGCGAACGTGGTCGATCCCCCGAGCAACTGGTCGACGACGACCTCGGCGGTGCTGTAACCGGGCGCCACCAGGCCGTAGCACCGACCTTCGACCGCGGCGACCTCGCCGATCGCGAAGATGTCGGGATCGTCGGTGCGGCAGACACTGTCGGTGAGGACACCGCCGCGCTCCCCCACGCCGACGCCGGCGGCCCTGGCGAGTTCGTCACGCGGTCGCACGCCCGCCGAGAACACGAGCAGTCCGGCGTCGATGGTCGAGTCGTCGCTCAACGTCACCGTCAGCCCGCCCGAGGGCGCCGTCTGCACCGAGGTCGTGGACACCCCCGTGTGCACGGTCAACCCCAGTTCGGTGACCAGGCTCTCGAGCAGCGCCCCGCCACCGGAGTCGACCTGCAGCGGCATCAGGCGCGGCGCGAACTCCACCACGTGCGGGACCAGCCCCATCAGCTTGAGTGCGTTGGCCGCCTCGAGACCCAGCAGACCACCGCCGACGACGACGCCCGTCGCACCCGGCCCCGCCGCCTGCGCGGCCGTGCGGATCGCGTCGAGATCGTCGAGGGTGCGGTAGACGAAGCATCCCTCGGTGTCCTTGCCGGGGATGGGCGGCACGAACGGGTACGAGCCGGTGGCCAGAACCAAAGCGTCGTAGACGATCTCGCCGCCCGTGGCGGTGGTGACCGTGTGCCCCGCCCGGTCGATCGACGCGGCCGACTCCCCCAGTCGCACGGTGACGAGGTCGTCGCCGAGGTAGTCGTTGCCGGCCAACGCGAGCGCGCTGCGATCCCATCCGCTGACGTAGGAGGACAGACCGACGCGGTCGTACGCCGCGTCGGGTTCCTCGCAGAGCACCACCACCCGCCACTGATCGGTGGCGTCACGCGTCCGCAGATTCTGGACGAAACGGTGGCCTACCATGCCATGACCGACCACGACAACGGTTTTGGTGCTCACAACAATCCTCTCGGTACAACACTGTGCGGTGCTCGATACGGCCTCGACCAGGCCGTGTCGGACTAGGTGACGGTCGCCGCGGGACTGGCCGACGCCGACGGCGAGTCGACCGACTCGGGTGCGAGTGCGCGGTCGGATCGCTCGTTGCGGGCGTAGAACCACCAGGTGACGACGCCGGCGATGACGTAGAAGGCGAGGAAGATCCAGAACGCCGTGGTGGCCGACTTGTGGGCCTTGTAGCTCTCACGCAGCACCAGGTTGATCGCCACGCCGCCGAGTCCGCCGAAGGCACCGGCGATACCGATGAGCGCACCCGACATCGAGCGCGACCAGGTGACCTTGCCGAGCGCGTTGAGACCCTTGTTCGCCTGCGCCTTGGCCTCGAACACGGCCGGGATGATCTTGTAGACCGAGCCGTTGGCGACGCCGGAGATCAGGAACAGCAGGATGAAGCCGACGATGAACCCGGTCAGCTCCGCGCCACCGATCCGGTGGTTGTTCGCATCGGCGGACATGCCTGCGATCACCAGGATCGACGACGAAGCGACCATCGCGACGAAGCAGTACATCGTGACGCGTCCGCCACCGACCTTGTCGGCCAGCCTGCCGCCGACGGGACGGGCCAACGACCCCAGCAGCGGTCCGAGCCATGCGATCTGCGCCGCCGCGAGTGCGGGCTTGTCGGCGCCGTTGGCGGTGAAGCTGATGTTGAGGACCTGGCTGAACGCGAAGCCGAAGCCGATGAACGAGCCGAACGTACCGATGTAGAGCAGTGAGATCAGCCAGGTGTCGCGGTACTTGAGGCAGTCGACCATCGCCTTGGCGCTCGACGTCTGGTGGTCGAGGTTGTCCATGAAGACGGCCGCACCGACGCCGGCGAGGGCCAGCGCGACGAGGTAGATGGCGCAGACGATCTCGGGGCGGTCGGCGGCCAGCCAGATGACCAGCAGACCGATGAGCTGCACCGCGGGGACACCGATGTTTCCGCCGCCGGCGTTGAGACCCAGCGCCCAGCCCTTGAGACGCTGCGGGAAGAAGGCGTTGATGTTGGTCATCGACGAGGCGAAGTTGCCGCCGCCGAGGCCGGTGAGCGCCGCGACGAACAGGAACCAGCCGAACCCGAAGTCGCCCGGGTTGAGCATCAGCATCATCGTCAGACCCGTGGGGATCAGCAGGACGATGGCACTGAAGATGGCCCAGTTGCGTCCGCCGAATTTGGCGGTCGCCTGGGTGTACGGGATCCGCAGGCAGGCGCCGAAGAAGGTGGCGGTGGCCGCGATGACGAACTTCTGGTCGAGCGAGATGCCGTAGGTCGGTCCCATGAACAGCGCCAGGACGGAGAACAGGGACCAGACGGAGAAGCCGACGTGTTCGCAGATCACCGACCAGATCAGGTTCCGGTTGGCGATCTTCGCGTTTCCGTTGTCCCAGGCCTCACGGTCCTCGGGATCCCAGTCGGTGATGTAGTGCTTCCGGGTGCTGGCTGGTGTGGTCACGCCGTTGCCTTTCGTCCGCGCTGCTGCGTGACGCGGTGGGAGCACCGCGTCGGACCGACGTGGCGTCGGTTGATGGCGCAACCGTAGGAAGCCGGTGTTGCGTCGACTTGTCAGCGCGTGTCCTGGTGGTCACAAGTTGCTCACCCCGGTGCACGGACCCGAGTGAGACGCCGGACCGGCGCGGCGCTCACATCGCGCGTTCCGGCGAGTGACCTGCGGACCGGAATCACCGATCCGTTATCGTTCCTTGACGTACGGTGAGCTAGCTCACCACCGAAACACACCAGGGTTGGGGTTCATGATCAGAAATCGTGTCGTCGCTGTCGCAGGTGCCGGCGTCATCGCCCTCGCCGGAACGATCCTCGGGGTCGGCCCCGCGGCCGCCGCGCTGCCCGCAGGGTGCACGCAGGCGCCGTTCCAGGCCACCGTCCGGTGCACCTTCACCTACACCGGTACCTCGCAGACCTTCGTCGTCCCGCGCGGCCTCAACCGCGTGCTGGTCACCGCGACCGGCGCCCGCGGCGGCGGCGCGATCCAGGGCCGACCCACGGTCGCGTCGAAGATCACCACCTACATCCCCGCTCGCGGCGGACAGCGTCTGTTCGTCTACGTCGGTGGCGGTGGCCAGACGGCCAAGCAGTTCGGACAGCTCGCCCTCGGCGGCTACAACGGCGGCGGCGCAGGCCGCCCCGCGGGTGGCGGCGGCGCGAGCGACGTACGCACGGTCGGCGGTCCCGCATCGTCGTTCCAGTCCCTCAAGTCGCGGCTGATCGTCGCCGGAGGCGCCGGCGGTACGACCGCTGCGAGCCGCGGCGGCGACGGCGGGCGCCCGGGTGAGAGCAACAGCAACAACGGCGCGGCCGGCGGTGGCCCCGGCGGGCTGTCCAACCCCGCGACCCCGGCCGGCCGGTCCGGTGTGGGCGGGTTCGGCTTCGGCGGGAAGGCTGTCGGTGCGGGCGGCGGCGGAGGCGGCGGTTTCTTCGGCGGCTCAGCAGGATTCGGCAACGGCGGCGGTGGCGGGGGCTCCAGCTTCCCGGGCGTCCCGTCGCCCGTGTTCACCCCGTCGGGCTCGCAGGTCACCATCAGCTACCCCGGACCGTGCTTCCCGTTCTGCTTCGGTAGCTGACGCGAGGGCGTCAGACGACGACGCCGGCGCGGAACGCCTCGATCGCGATCTCCACCCGGTTGCGGGTGCCGAGCTTGGTCGAGATCGCCGAGACGTGCGACTTCACCGTCGTCTGACCGAGATAGAGCCGACCGGCGATCTCGCCGTTGGTCGCGCCCGAGGCCAACTCGATCAGCACCTCGCGCTCACGCGGGGTGAGTGAGCGCAGCGCCGTCGCGGGAACGGGCCGACGTTCGCGCCCGACGAGCTCGCGGAGCGACTCCAGGCTGAACAGGGTGTTGCCCGCCGCCACGACACGGACCGCCTGATGGAACGTCTCCGGCGCCTCGTCCTTGCGCAGGAAGCTGTGGGCACCGGCCGCGATCGATGCGGTGACCACGTCGTCGAGGTCCATCGACGTCATGGCGATGACCTTCGGCGGCGCCGCCAGCGTCATCAGCGCCGCGGTGGCCTCGAGACCGCCGAGCCGCTTCATCTTCAGGTCCATCAGGACGACGTCGGGTCGGTGGGTGGCCACCGCGTCGAGGACCTGGTCGCCGTCGTCGACCCCGGCGACGACACGGATGTCGGTGGTGGCCCCGAAGATATCGGTGACACCGCGGCGGACCATGGGGTCGTCGTCGACGACGAGTACGGCGATCTCCGGTGGTGAGGTCATGGTGTGCGAATGGTAGACGCACCGACCGACATCGGTGGCTAGCTGTGCCAGGGCAACCAGGCGGTCACCACGAACTCCCCCGCCCATTCGCGGGCATCGAATGTCCCACCGACCTGCCGGATCTCCTCGGCGACACCCTGTAGTCCGGTCCCGGTGCCGCCGACATGCACGAGGGTGCGGGCCATCGGATTGCGCACCTCGACCCGGACGCCGGTCGCGGGGTCCCCTCGGACCACCACCGACACGGGGGTGCCGTGAGCGTGCCGCTGGGCGTTGGTCAACGACTCCCGTACGACGCGGTAGGTGACGTGGCTGCACAGATGGCCCACCCGGCCCGGCGCGACGTCGACGACGAGGACGGCGCGCACGCCCGCATTCCGCGCCGAGCCCACGAGGTCGGCCACCCCGTCGAGGTTCTGACTACCGGTGGGCCGGCCGGGGTCGCCCTCGCCCCGCAGGACTCCGATGATCCGCTTGAGTTCGTCGAGTCCGTCGTGGGCCGTCTTCTGGATCAGTGACGCGGTGTTGGCGACCCGCTCCGGACCGTCGGCGCTGCTCACCTGTAAACCGCCTGCGGTCAACGAGATACGGCTCAACGTCGCGGCGAGGGTGTCGTGCATGTCCCGGGCGATCCGGGCACGTTCGGCGGCCAGGATCATCTCCTCACGGATGACCACGGACTCCTTCGTGGTGCGGTCGAGCGTCGACGACACGGATACGAGGTCGGACTGCGCCCGGCGCAACAGCGCGAGCGAGAGGACCGCCCCCACCAACGCCGCAGCGACCAGGAACGGGACCCACACCGGGACATCCCATTCCGGGATGGGCACGGCGGACGTGTCCGGACCGCCGTCGTATCGCGGACCGTCGACACCCATGGTGAGAACGGAGTAGTCACGACGACGGAAGGCGTCGTAGGTCAGTGACACCACGCACGCCGCGTAGACCGCGAGCGATGCGATGAGCAGCCGTCGATCACGGAAAGCGCAGGCCACCGCATACAAAGCGACCAGGGCCGCGGTCGCGTCGGTGGAGAAGAACAACGGGCCGACGACCGCCACGGCGAGAACCGCCCAGGGAGAGCGGTGGCGCCACACGAGCCCGACACCGGCCACCAGATTGAGTACGCAACCGAACGCGATGTTCCAGCCGGGGGTGCCCGAGATCCCTGACAGGCCGGCCGTCATCAGGGTGCAGAACAGGCTCAGCGCCACCACACCGGTGGTCGCGGCGCGGCGGCGCAGGGTCGCGTTGGGGCCGGCGACCGGCCTCGCACTCATGGGTTCACCGCCGTCATGGTGGGGACAGTACGGGTAGCGACGGACATCACGTGATCGGTCGATCGGGCGCTTTCTCCCGACCGGAAGGAGGAGACGCCCCGACCGCTCGGCCGAGGCGCGGGCAGTGGTCGGCGGGGTCTGCTGGTGGTGTCGTCCGACACCGTCGCGAGAGGAACCCCATGAATCAGAACCCCCCGCCCCCGAACCCCTACGGCCAGAGTCCCTATGGGGCACCGCCGCCGCCCGCCCCGAAGAAGAACTGGTTCTCCCGACACAAGATCCTCACCGGTCTCGGCGGTCTCGTCGCGGTCATCGTGGTGGTCTCGGTCGCCACCAGCGGCGGCGGGAACTCCGGCGGTGGCGACACCGCCACCGATGCGGCCGGCGCCTCGGCGAGTGCGGGGAACGGCTCGGCCGCGGCCCCGTCGGAGAAGGCACCGGCGAGTGCGCTGCCGGGCATCGGCCGTCCGGCGCGTGACGGCAAGTTCGAGTTCACCGTCCGCGCCGTGCGCGACGGCGGCACCACCGTCGGACCGGAGTTCCTGCAGGAGCGCGCACAGGGCACCTACACGCTCGTCGACCTGACCGTCCGCAACACCGGTGACGAGGCGCAGAGCCTCGACGTGACGGCGCAGAAGTTGGTGACCCCGTCCGGGTCGCAGCTCTCGGCCGACACCGGGGCGACCATCTCGTTCAACGACGGCGCGATCTTCTACGAGCAGATCAACCCGGGCAACAGCCTCGACGTGACGATCGTCTACGACGTCCCCACCGGCACGACGCCGGCGTCGATCGATCTGCACGACTCGGTGTTCTCCGGCGGCACGACGGTGTCGCTGCGCTGAAACGGCGTCGCACCCACCCCGTGTTGGGCCGACGTTCCTCCGTGTTGGGCCGACGTTCCACCGTGTTGGGCCGACGTCCGCATCTGATGGGCCGTAGCGGGTCTCGCGATCGCGCTGCGGCCCACCGGGGCGCAACAACGGCCCAACACGCGAGTACCAGGGCCCGACGCGCGGGAGCAACGGCCCAACACGGGGAAACGAGGGCCCGACACGGGAGTGTGGGGTACGGCAGCGAGCAGGGGCGGGCGTACGAGGGGTCGTCCGCTAGAGCATGAGGCGCACGACGTCGACGACGTGCGACAGACCGGTCAGCGCTCCGGAGGACGACCGTGGATGCAACGCGTGCACGGCGAGTCGGAACATCACCGCGCGCAACATCATCTGCGGCCACTCGGGCTGATCGGCCCAGCGTTCCACGAGTTCCTCGTCGGCCCCGCCCCACGCCAACGCGTCGACTACGACGACGGCCGCGGCCCACGACGCGGGCCGCCAGTACGGCACCAGGTCGGTGATGCCGGGCGCGGCAGCACCGGCGAACAGGACCGTGCCGAAGAGATCGCCGTGCACGAGCTGCGACGGTGACTTCACCGGCAAGCGGAGGGTGGCAAGGGTTTTGAGCATCTCGATGCTCTTGACCCCGTCCGGGGAGGTCGGATCACCGAAACCGGCGGCCCGCGCCGATCGCATCGGGGTGTCCTCCCAGGCCGCCCGGTCCGCGGCGTTGAACACGTCGACGTCGGTGTAAGGCGGCGCCGGGGGTTGCAGCAGGAACCGGGGACGTTCGAGGTCGGCGGTCACCTGGTGCAGCCGGTTGGCCAACGACACGACCTCGTCGTGGCGGGGCTCCGGCGAGCCGGCGATGTAGGTGTCGGCGCGCCACCCGGAGACGACATAGCGTCCGTCGGTGCCGCGCAGTGGCCGCGCCACCCGGACACCGTCGACGTAGAGGTCCTCGCGGATCTTCGCCGACCAGGCCGCGCGGGCGTGGTCGGGGACGAGGGACAGCACCACCTCGCCGATGCGCCATCCGCCTTCCCACTCGCGGGTCAACGCGATCGGCGTCGACCCGGTGAGACCGAACGTCGCGATGACGTGGTCGGGCGGATCCGGGGCATTCACGTTCCTGAGATTACCGACCCGACCGCTCCGAGGCGGGGAGGGTGCACGGTGCGGTCGTCGTCATTTCGACGGAATGGGATGTTCCGGTCGGTGGATCCGGGCCCGGCGCGGCGGTGTCGGCCGCAGACCCACCCAGGACAGGGCGGCGGCCGCGAGCAGCAGCGCCGCGAAGACGGGGATGGCGCGGGTGAAGGTGTCGTCGAACCCGGCGCCGAGACCTGCGTTCGCCGACGTACCGGTGATCAGCGGGATGGCCGCGACCGAGAGCAGGCCGGCGGCGCGCGCCACCGCGTTGTTGACGCCGCTGGCCACCCCGGAGTGCTCGTCGCTCGCGGCGTCGAGGACGGTCGCCGTCAACGGCGCGACCAGCAACACCATCCCGACGCCGAGTACCAGGGCGCCCGGCAATACATCGGTCGGGTAGAACGCGTGCGGACCGATGCGCAGCATCAGCAACAGGCCTGCCGCGCAGAACAGCGCGCCGACCGTGAGCGGGGCGCGCGGCCCGATCCGGGCGGCGAAGGCACCCGACCGCGCGGAGAACAACAGCATCAGGATCGTCGCGGGGGTGAGGGCCGCGCCTGCCCAGAACGCCGAGTACCCCGACACCACCTGCAACTGCAGCGCGGCGATGAAGAAGTACCCACCGAACGCGGCGTACACCGCGAACGTCATCACGTTGATGACGGTGAACGGACGCGACGCGAAGATGTCGGTGGGGATCATCGGGTTGGCGATGCGTCGTTCGACGGTCACGAAGGCCACGCCGAAGACCACCGCCGCCAGCGCGACGCCACCGATCTCGATCGCCGAGCCACCGGCCGCGGCCCGGATGAGGGCGAAGGTCGCGCACGCCAGGGCGAACGCACCGACGACCGAACCCCCGAAGTCGAAGGGGCCGTGCGCGTCCGGATCGCGGGTCTCCGGTACGTGGCGGATCGCGACGAACACGCACACCACCGCGACCGGGACGTTGATGAGGAAGGCCCAGCGCCACCCGGGGCCATCGGCGAGCCATCCACCGAGGAACGGGCCGACGGCGGCCGCGACACCACCGAGTCCCGACCACACACCGATGGCCCGCGCCCGATCCGAACGACGCAGCGACGACTGGATCATCGACAACGACCCGGGCGTCAGCAGCGCGCCGCCGATCCCCTGCAGTGCGCGGGCGGCGACGAGCACGACAACGTTCGGGGCCAGGCCGCTGAGCAGCGACGACGCGGCGAACCACACCACCCCGATCACGAACACCCGGCGCCGACCGAGTCGATCGCCCAGCGAACCGCCCAGCAGGATCAGCGCGGACAGCGTCAACATGTACGAGGTGACAGTCCACTGCAGCGGCGCGAGACCGACGCCGAACTCCTCACCGATCTTCGGCAGCGCGACGTTGACGACGGTGCCGTCGAGCATCACCATGCCTGACCCGAGCACGGCGCAGGCGACCACCCAGCGACCGCGCGCGGAGGCGAACACGACCGCGTCGGTGGCGGACGGCGTGTCGGATCCGGGCGTGCTCACCTGGTCACCGTAGTGCCCGCGTGAGCGCGCCGGGGGTCAGTAGACCGGGAGCGACGGGTCGATCTGCCTGGCCCACGACATCACGCCGCCCTGCAGGTGCTGGGCGTCGGTGAAGCCGGCTCGTTTCACCGCGGCGAGCGCCTCGGCCGAGCGGATACCGGTCTTGCAGTAGAGGACGACGGGACGATCGTGGGGCAGCTTGGCCAGCCCGGCACCGGACTCGAACTCCCCCTTGGGGATCAGCGTCGCACCGTCGATGTGGACGATGTCCCACTCCACCGGCTCGCGGACGTCGATCAGCGTGAAGCGCTCCCCCGCGTCGATCTTCTCCTTGAGTTCGATCGCGGTGAGCGTCGAGCCCGACGCGGCGTCGGAGCCCTCGGCCGAGACCACGCCACAGAACGCCTCGTAGTCGATGAGTCCGGTGATCGGTTCGGCCTCGGGGTCCTTGCGGATGCGGATGGTCCGGTACTCCATGTCGAGCGCGTCGTAGACCATCAGCCGACCGAGCAGCGTCTCGCCGATGCCGGTGATGAGCTTGATCGCCTCGGTCCCCATGATCGACCCGATCGAGGCGCACAGGATGCCGAGCACGCCGCCCTCGGCGCACGACGGGACCATCCCCGGCGGCGGGGCCTGCGGGTAGAGGTCGCGGTAGTTCAGCCCGCGCCCGTCGGGGGCGTCCTCCCAGAACACCGACGCCTGGCCCTCGAAGCGGTAGATCGAGCCCCACACGTACGGCTTGTGGGCGATCACCGCGGCGTCGTTGACGAGGTAGCGGGTCGCGAAGTTGTCGGTGCCGTCGAGGATCAGGTCGTAGCGACTGAACAGCTCGATCGCGTTGTCGGGTTCGAGACGGAACTCGTGGAGCTCGACGTCGACGAACGGGTTGATCTCGGTGATCGAGTCGCGCGCGCTCTCCGCCTTCGACCGTCCGATGTCGGACTGGCCGTGGATAACCTGTCGCTGCAGGTTCGACTCGTCGACCTCGTCGAACTCGACGATGCCGATCGTGCCGACACCGGCGGCGGCGAGATAGAGCAGCGTCGGGGATCCGAGTCCCCCGGCGCCGATCACCAGCACCCGCGCGTTCTTCAGCCGCTTCTGTCCGTCCATGCCGACGTCCGGGATGATCAGGTGCCTGCTGTAGCGGGCGACCTCCTCGCGACTCAGATCGGCGGCGGGTTCGACCAGCGGTGGAAGTGTCGACATCGGGTCCTCCAGGTGCACCTCGAGTGCGTCATCGCTCGTGACGACATCACCCCTACTGCAACGACCGGTCCGTCGGGACAATTCCGGCCGGGACCGTCAGGAGAGCTCGGGTGGGGGTCAGCGGGTGGGGAACGGCCAGGGGTTGGCGCGGCAGACGAGATCACGGTCGGCGCGCATGTCCGGGTCCAGCGCCATGATCTCGCTGTTGGCGACACCGAAGCTCTGTTGCATCATCACCGGCGCCAGCGCCCCCTCGGCCTCGCAGGGCTCGTGCTGCTCGTAGCCGATGGCGTGCCCGACCTCGTGGTTGATCTGGTACTGCCGGTAGAGCAGGTCGTCACCCTGGTAGGCCACCGCGCCGCGGACCCAGCGGGCCTCGTTCAACGTCACGCGGGCCTCGGGCGGGTAGTAGCAGGACGACTCGAGCTTGATCTGGTAACCGCACAGCTCGCGTGTCGTGCCCGTCGAGGTCAGCGAGATCCGGAAGTCGGGGTTGCCGGAGGCGATCCGGCGGAACGCGACCTTACCGTCGCCGGTCCAGCTCTTCGGGTTCGCGAGGGTGGCGTCGACGAGTTTCGCGAAGATCGCGTCGCTGCCGTAATCCTGTGGCACCAGCCCGTTCTCGGCCTCGACGGTGTAGGTGTAGACCCGCGACGCGTTGCCGACGACGCCGGTGGTGCCGGGGATGGTCCGCCACGACTTGCGGCCCACCTCGGTGAACGGGCCACCCGCGGGCAGCTGGCCTGCGGGCAGGACCGTGGCCGTCGCCCCACCCGTGGGCGCGCCGATCGCGGTGGTCGCGGCGTTGACGTTGGTGTTGCGGACACCGGTGCCCGGCGTCGTCTGGGACGCGGGCGTCGGGGACTCCGAGTCGCGCACGGTCGCGACGATCAGCAGGACGGTGAGCACGACCAGGACCGGGATCGCGTAGGCACGCCAGCCGTAGGTGTGCAGGAAACGACCGAGTGCCGACTGCGTCTTGCGTTCCGGGCGGGGCATCGGGGCGCGGCCGACGTCCGCGGCGGTCGGGTCCCAGTGCGCGCGCAACGGCTGGTCGTCGCCGGGGCGCGTCCGCGGTGCGGCGCCGGGGGTCGCGTTCCGATCGCCGATGGGGCCGGACTGTGAGGCGCGGGGGGTACGTGCAGCCTGTCCGGGCGCACGGCGCGACGACGATCGCGTGCCCTCGCGGGTCCGCGCACGTTCGGAGGGCACGGCGGCGCGCCGATCAGTGGACCGTTCGCCGGCCGGGCCGGGAACGCGGGGTCCGCCGCCTGCGGTACTCACCGATCAACCTTCTCACAGGGCAACGGCGTTCTGAGGGAACCGAACCGCCGGTGCGGCCGTGGTGGTGTCGCGGCCTCGTTCAGCCGACCGGGGTCGTCGAGGGGCGGTGCACCTCGAGGTGTCGGGCGATCTCGCGGGCGGTCTCGACCGGGATCTCCATCTGGCAGACGTGGCCGACCGCACCGAACATGACCAGTCGCGATCCGGCGATCGTCCGGATCAACCGCGGCGCGATCGCCGAACTCACCAACTTGTCGCGGCCGCCCCAGATGACCAGGGTCGGCGCGGTGATCTGCCGCGCACGTCGCCAGTGATCGCGTCCCGACATCCACACCCAGCTCGTCACGAGCGCGTTGAGGCTGCGCGACAACGCCTCCGGAGCCCAGCGCAGTTCAGCGCGGGCGACGGCGTGCTCGACGGCCTGGGCGATCCGCGTGGTGCCCAGCACCTCGGGTCGGACCATGATCTCGCGCAGCGTCTGCGCCACCTGCCGCTCGGGGTGCGCGCGGCCGAGGTAGCCGAACACCGCCGGTCCCACCCGCGGCACGGTGGCCAGCGTCAACGGGATGAAGGAGAGCCTGCGCACCCGGGGACGCAGGTCGGGGAACGCCGGCGAGATGAGCGTCAGGGTGTGCACGAGGTCCGGGCGGGCGGCGGCGACCCGTGCGACGACGGCCCCGCCGAGCGAGTTGCCGACGACGTGCGCGCCACCGAGGTGTTCGAGGACCGCGATCACCGAGTCGGCCATCATCGTCAGCGAGTAGCCGCCGTCGACGGGCGGATCGGAGAACCCGAAGCCGGGCAGGTCCATGGCGTACCCGTCGAGCACCGGGGCCAGCACCTCACCGAGATCGGTCCAGTTCAGCGACGACCCGCCCAGACCGTGGACGTAGAGCACGCGTCCGGCGACCGCCGGATCGGTGTCGGGGCCGCGCGCCACACGACGCAGGTGGATCCGGAAGGGATCGAGATCGACGTGGCGGCCCGGCCACAGGTCGCTGTCGCGGTCCAGGGGTGCGAGCAGGTCGCGCAGCGGTCGCGACGACCTCGGGAAATCGGAGGGATCAGACATCGGCTGGTGGCTACCCGGCCGGGTCACGGCGGGGTCGGTCGTCGACACCTCTCCAGCATGCCTCACCGCCCGGTGACGTCGATCCCCACCGAGTACTGTCGACGCATGCCTGGCTCCTCTGACCGTGTCGCAACCGATTCGGCGAGCCGACGGAACACCCGTATGCCGCGCAGTGCGCGGCGCGTCCAACTGCTCGACGCCGCCAGCGAGATCTTCGTCGAACGCGGTTACCACTCCGCGGGCATGGACGAGATCGCGGTGCACGCCGGGGTCAGCAAACCCGTTCTCTACCAGCATTTCCCGGGCAAACTGGACCTGTATCTCGCGGTACTGGAAGAACACGCCGACTCGTTGGTGGTCGAGGTGCGCAAGGCGCTGGAGATGACCACCAACAACAAGATGAGGGTGTGGGCCGCGGTCAACGCGTTCTTCGACTTCATCGACCAGGACCACCAGGGCTACCGCCTGATCTTCGAGTCCGACGCCCTCGACCCCGCGGCGATCCGACGGGTCGAGGGAGCCACCGAGGCGTGCGTCGACGCCGTCTACGGACTCGTCATGCACGACTCCGGCCTCGACCCCTACCGCTCACGGATGCTGGCCGCCGGACTCGTCGGCGCCAGTCAGGTCAACGCCCGCTACTGGCTCGACGCAAAGCGCCCCATCAGCAAGCGCGAGGCCGTGGACACGACCGTCGAGTTGCTGTGGGGCGGCTTGTCGCACGTTCCGCTCATGAAGGACTCCGGGGAGTCCTGACCTCTCAGGCCGCGCCGAAACCGACCTTCGGCCGCTCGGCGGAGCCGACCTCGACGTAGGCGATCTTGGTGACCGGCACGAGGTACCGGGCGCCCTTGTCGTCGGTGAGACGCAGGAGCTGTTCCTTGCCCGACAGCGCGGACTCCACGGCGGCGTGTACCTCGTCGCTCGTCTGGTCGGACTGCACGACCAGTTCGCGAGAGCTGTCGGTGATCCCGATCTTCACGTCAACCGTCACGGTTCGTTCTCCTCAACATCGTGTGCATGGTGCTCGCGGATCCGAGTTCGGACCGCATGGTTTCAAGGCTAGTTCAGGAGTCGACGGGCCCGGCACCCGATCCGCTGCTGGCGAACACCCGACCGCTCGGTGAGCGCGGCTAGTCCAGACCGAGACGAGCCATGCGCGTGGCGTGGCGGTCCTGGATGGAATCGAAGAAGGTCGAGATACGGGTGAAGTCGGCGACCTCGCTGAACAGCAGACCGGTCAACTCCTCCTCCGAGGCCAGCACGTGCTGGGCCTGCGTGATGGCCTCGCCGAGGAGCCGCCTGCCCCACAGTCGCAGCGGCGACGCGAGGGACGGATCGGCGGCGATCGCCGCGCGCACCTCGTCGCACGCGAACTCGGAGTGACTGGTCTCGGCCATCACCCGCTGCACGATCTCCTCGGCGTCGGCGGGCAACGTGTGCGCCACCTCGAGGTAGAAATCGGCCGCCAGGCCGTCGCCGATGTAGGCCTTGACCATCGCCTCCAACCACGTGTTCGGGGTGGTGGAGCCGTGGTACTGGTCCAGGATCGGCCGGTAGTGCGTGACCGTGTCGACCACGTCCTGACCGCGCCGGGTCAGCTCGTCGGCGAGGACCTCGAAGTGCGCCATCTCCTCGCCGGCCATCTGCGCCA
Source organism: Williamsia maris (assembly GCF_024171815.1). Taxonomy (GTDB): domain Bacteria; phylum Actinomycetota; class Actinomycetes; order Mycobacteriales; family Mycobacteriaceae; genus Williamsia_A; species Williamsia_A maris. The sequence continues at coordinate 686,179 of NZ_JAMTCJ010000003.1, forward strand.
TCGCCACGCGACCACGGATGTCCGGCGCCATCCGCGCCTCGTCGGTCAGTCGGTAGAAGGCGGCGAGCTCGCCGGCCAGCAGCACACCGAACAACGACGTGATGCCCGGGTCGTCCTGGGGGATCTGGGGCGCGTCGGGGTGCGGCGAGGTCGAGGACATGGCCCGATCGTAGGAGATGATCGTGATCAGGGGGCGGGGTCACCGTCCCCGGGAATCGTGCAATGCGGGGCACGGGGCCCTCACCACGTACAATCGCTTCCAGACGCGCTGGCGCGGGGGCAGCAACAGCCCTCCGGAGCCCGCCGTCACACACAATGTGCGCGCACTTCTCGACCGATCTCGAGCCGTGAAACTTCGGCTCCCGCCCACGGACCCCGGTTCGCCCCGGCGGTGTGAAGCCTTTTTCGTGCGTGCTCCGAAACATCGGAAGGCACCGAAATCACTACCGACAACTCCGCCGCCACCGGCGTGACCACCGACCCGACCATCGACGACGACACCGTGGTCGTCGTCGCCGAGACCCCCGACAGCGACGCCCCGCAGACCACCGTCGTCGACACCGAGACGCATGTCGCCCCGACCTTCGCCGAGCTCGGCGTCCGTCAGGAGATCGTCGACGCGCTCGCCGACGACGGCAAGACCAACACCTTCGCGATCCAGGAACTCACCCTCCCGCTGGCGATGGCCGGTGACGACCTCATCGGCCAGGCCCGCACCGGCATGGGCAAGACCCTGGGCTTCGGAGTGCCGCTGCTGCACCGCATCTCGATGGTTGCCCCCGGCAGCGAGGGCAAGCTGCGTCCGCTCGACGGAACCCCCCGCGCGCTGGTCATCGTCCCGACCCGCGAGCTGTGCATCCAGGTCACCGGTGACCTGCAGGTCGCCGCGGCCAAGATCGACGTCGATCCGCAGCCCAAGCCGAAGCGCAAGCTGTCGATCACCTCGATCTACGGCGGTCGCCCCTACGAGTCGCAGATCGCCGAGCTGCAGTCCGGCGTCGACGTCGTCGTGGGCACGCCCGGACGCCTGATGGACCTCGCCCAGCAGGGCCACCTCATCCTCGGCAAGGTGCAGATCCTCGTTCTCGACGAGGCCGACGAGATGCTCGACCTGGGCTTCCTGCCCGACATCGAGCGCATCATGCGGTCACTCCCCGACCAGCGTCAGACGATGCTGTTCTCGGCGACCATGCCCGGCCCGATCGTCACGCTGGCCCGCACCTTCCTCAACCGGCCGACGCACATCCGCGCCGAGCACGCCGGCGACTCCGCCGTCCACGACCGGACCAAGCAGTACGCCTACCGCGCCCACGCGCTGGACAAGGCCGAACTGGTGGCACGCGTCCTGCAGGCCGAGGGTCGCGGCGCGACCATGATCTTCACCCGCACCAAGCGGACCGCACAGAAGGTCGCCGACGATCTCGAGGAGCGCGGCTTCAAGGTCGGCGCCGTCCACGGTGACCTCGGTCAGGTGGCGCGCGAGAAGGCACTCGGACGGTTCCGCGACGGCAGCATCGACGTCATCGTGGCGACCGACGTCGCCGCCCGCGGCATCGACATCGACGACGTCACCCACGTCATCAACTATCAGTGCCCCGAGGACGACAAGGCCTACGTGCACCGCATCGGCCGCACCGGCCGCGCGGGTCGTACCGGCATCGCGGTCACGCTCGTCGACTGGGACGAGCTGCACAAGTGGAAGCTCATCAACGATGCCCTGAACCTGGGCATCCCGGAGCCGGTCGAGACGTACTCCAGCTCCGAGCACCTGCGCGCGGACCTCGACATCGCCGACGGCACGAGCGGACGGCTCGAGGGCGCGATCTCGCAGGCCGAGAGCGATCGTCGGCGCAAGGAGAGCTACACCGACCGCGGCGGTGACAGCCGCAACAGCGACGGACGTGGCGGCAATCGCGGCGGGGGCAACCGGGGCGGGGACAACCGCGGCGGGGGCGACAAGCGTGAATCGCGCGAGGAGCGTGCCCCGCGTGCGGATCGTCAGCGTCGTCGGACCCGTTCGGGTGGGGCCGCCGCGGCGAGTGCCGCAGCCGACACCGATGCCACCACGACCGAGACCGCAGGCACGCGCAGCACCACTACGACCGAGGACGGTGGGTCGTCCAAGCCGCGCCGTCGACGTCGTCGTCGTGGCGCCGGCGGCAACGGTGGTGGCGACTCGGCCGCAGGCAACGCATCGGCATCTGTGGGTTCCGCGGGCGAGTGAGGCTCCGCACCCCGGGCTCCGGCGGCGACGCCGGAGCCGAATCCGAGCGGGCGGCCGCCCCGTCCGTCCGGATCCGGCCCGAGCGTCGCACCCGGGGTGATCTCGCGATCGTCGTCGCGATCGTGGTGGTCGTGGCTCTCGTCGCCGCGGCCGTCTGGTGGGTGAGCACCTCGCGTCGCGCCTCCGACGACTTCGCGGCCGCGCCCCTGCCGTCGATCGACACCGCGACCTCGGCCCCGGCCGGGTTCACCTCCGGGTGGCAGGCCGACTCGTCGGACACCGCATCGACGGTCGTCACCGACAGCGCCGTGGTCACCGCCGACGACGGCACCGTCGCCGGCCACGATCCCGGCTCCGGCGACGTCCGCTGGCGGTATCACCGCGCCGACCCGCTCTGTGGTGTCATCGGCGCGTACTCGTCCTCGCCCCGGGTGGTCGCGGTCTACCGCAACAGCCGCGGGTGCAGCGAGGTCACCGCACTCGACGCATCCGACGGCCGCCGCGCGGCCACCCGCGCCAGCGCCGCCGACAGTTCGGTCTCTCTCTCGTCCGGGTCGGACTACGTTGTCTCGCAGGGTGATTCACGGCTCGAGTCGTGGGGTTCGTCGATGGTGCGCGGCGTCGAGTACGGCCGCGTGTCGGCGCCGGTCAAACCCGGCACCCAACCCCGATCGGGCTGCGTCCTGCTCTCCAGCGCCACCGGCGCCGATCAGATCGCGGTGATCGAACGCTGCGGCGACGAACCCGGCTACCGCCTGACGATCATCGCCGCGGCGCAGGACAAGGACGAGAAGGTCGACGAGAGCGGCTCACGCATCATCACCAGCGGCACAGCCGAGCCGCCGCCGCGCGTGGTCGCCGTGTCGTCGTCTGCGGTTGCGGTGTACGTCGGCGCCTCGGGCCCGTTGGAGACCGATCGCGGTCCGCAGCTGCAGGTCTACGGCATGGGCGCGACCCTGACGAGCTCCCATGAGGTGCTCGGCGACCCGACACCGCCTGCCGACTCCCACCCGCAGATGCGTGACGGCCTGCTGAGTTACTACACCGGCAAGAGCACGATCATCCTCGACGCGTCCGCGCTGACACCGACCTACCAGGTCCCCGGCACGCTGGGCCCGGCCGCGCTCATGGGCCGCGACCTGCTGGTCCCCGGCCCGACCGGGATCACCATCCTCGATCCGGCCACCGGCCGACAGATCCGGACCATTCCCGTCGACCGGCCCGGCTACCGTTCCGGGACGATCACGCTCGCGCCCATCGGCAACGACGTGGCCCAGCTGTACGGCGGTCGGATCCACATGCTGCTCGGGACGTGAGACCCACGCCCCGACGGGAGATGACTCAGACGGTCGCCTCGAGGGTCGCGAGCGGCTTGCCCGCATCCCAGTGCTGCCAGAGGTTGTCCGACAGCTCGCGGTAGGCCTGCGACCCCTTGTTCTTGCGACCGGCCATCACGCTGGCACCCGACGCCGACGCCTCGGCGAAGCGCACCGTACGCGGGATCGGCGGGCTCAGCACCGGCAGGTCGTAGCGATCGGAGACGTCGGCGAGCACGTCGCGACTGTGCGTGGTCCGCGCGTCGTACAGCGTCGGGATCACGCCCAGCAGACGCAGGCCAGGGTTGGTGATCTGCTGGACCTCGGTCACCGTGCGGAGCAGCTGTCCGACGCCGCGGTGGGCCAGCGTCTCGCACTGCAGCGGGACCGCCACCTCGTCGGCCGCGGTCAGCCCGTTGAGCGTGAGCACACCGAGCGACGGCGGGCAGTCGAGCAGGATCACGTCGTAGTCCTGGGCGACCGTGGCCAGCGCCCGCTTGAGTGCGTACTCGCGACCCGGACGCATCAGCAGCAGCGCCTCGGCGCCCGCCAGGTCGATGGTCGCGGGCAGCAGCGTCACCCCGTCCTCGGTGGAGACCAGGGCGTCGACGATGTCGGACTCGCCGAGGAGGACCTCGTGCACCGAGGTGGTGATGAGGTCGGGGTCGTGGCCGAGCGAGAACGTCAAGGATCCCTGCGGGTCGAGGTCGACCACGAGCACCGACAGATCCATCGCGGCGAGCGCGGCGCCGATGGATGCGACCGTGGTGGTCTTGGCGACCCCACCTTTCTGATTCGCGACCGCGAGGACCTTGGTCATCGCAGGCCGTCGCGTGAGAAGTGAGTGTTCATTTCCGGCGACCCCTCGTCGATACTCCCGTGCACAGGGCACAAGCGTATGCGCGTGTCGTGCACAATGACGGACGTGGGCACCCCGACACATCGACTGATCGTCATCCGGCACGGCGAGACCGAATGGTCCCGCACCGGGCGGCACACCGGCACCTCCGACATCGATCTCACCGAACAGGGCGTCGAGCAGGCGCGCAGTCTGGCCGAGCCGATCGCCGAGCTGCTGCTGACCTCTCCGACGGTCATCGCGTCGCCTCGGCTGCGGGCCCAGCGGACCGCGGAGCTGGCGGGGCTGAGTGTCGATGAGACCGAACCGCTGCTCACCGAGTGGGATTACGGCGACTACGAGGGCCGGACGAGCCCCCAGATCCACGAGACCGATCCGGACTGGACGGTCTTCTCCGACGGCGGTCCGAACGGTGAGACGCCCGAGGAGATGAGTGACCGCGTCGACCACGTCATCGAGAAGGTGACCCCGAAGCTCTCCGACGGGGACGTCGTGTTCGTCACGCACGGGCACTTCTCCCGGTCGTTGCTCGCCCGCTGGATCGGGTCGCCCATCGCGCGGGGTCGACACTTCACGATGTTGCCCGCCTCGATCGCGATCCTGGGCTTCGACGGACAATCCCGTCAGCTGACGACGCTCGGTCTCACCGGCTACCGCAGTGCCGATTACGTCGACGCCGGACGCCCCACCCGCCCGGTGACGTAGCCCGCCCACGTGCTGATGCGCAGACAGCGCACCCGTGCGCTGATCATGCGAAAAGCGCGGTGAACGTGCTGACTGTGTGGAAAGCGCGCCCCATGTGCTGACTGTGTGGAAAGCGCGCCCCATGTGCTGACTATGTGGAAAGCGCGCCCCATGTGCTGACTGTGTGGAAAGCGCCATCGAGTGTGCTGACCACGACACGCGAGATACGTTGCGAACAACGCACACTCGATGCGCGCTTTCCGCACCGTCAGCGGCTTGTCACCACCCCGAGTAAGTGAGATGACTTCGATTGTTCGAACACGTGTTCGAATACTGTGATACTCTGGTGGGGTAGCCGCGCCTGGGGAGGAGTGCTTCGTGACCGTCACCGATACGTCTGAGACCGATACCGTGTCTGTACTGGAGGCGAATTATGCTGCGCTCGAACAGCTCCTGGATGAGATTGCGGCGGGGTCGTCGGATGCGTGTGGTGATGCGGTGGTCGCGGAGTTGGCCGAACGGCATGAGCGGGCGGTGCGGCGGATGGAATCAATCGGTAACCGCCGGATCCTCGATGTGTCGGATCGGGACGCGTTCCGGGTGTCGGGGTCGAAGAACCTGACCGATTACTTGTCGACCCGGTTACGGATCACCCGTCCGCGCAGACGGTTACGCGCCGTGCAACACCTCGAAGCGATGCATTCGATGACCGGTGAGCTCCTCCCACCCCGCGCCCCGAACACCGCCGCAGGCCTGGCCGACGGGCACCTCGGTGCCGAGCATGCCGATGCGATCCTCGACGTACTCGCGAAAGTCCCCGCCGCGGTCGACCCCGCCGAGACAGCGAAAGCCGAAACCGCCCTCGCCACCGAAGCCCGCCGGCTGACCCCACGGGAGATCACCCAGCTCGGGGTCCGGATCCTGGCCTACCTCGACCCCGACGGCACCCTCACCGACGACCGCGACCGCGCCCGCCACCGGAAACTGTCCCTCGGATCCCAGGACGCGCAGTTGATGTCGACACTCTCCGGAACCCTGGACCCGACGACGCGCGCACTGTTCGAGGTGGTCCTCGCGGCGTGGGCCGCACCCGGCATGAACAACCCCGACGACGAATCATCCCCACGCGGAGACCACACCGACATCGACCCAGACCTCCTGCGCGACGCAGCTGATCGCGACACCCGGTCGGTGGCGCAACGCAACCACGACGCGTTGAAAGCCCTGCTGCAGTGCGCAGCCGACGGCGGCCTCCTCGGCGCCAGCCATCGTGGTCTGCCACCGCACATCATCATCTCCATCACCGAACAACAGCTCCGCGAACGGGCCGGGGTCGCCCACACCACCACCGGCACCGATCTGCCCATCACCGACGTCCTCACCCTCGCCGCGAACGCGCAGATGCATTTAGCGGTGTTCGACAACCACACCGGCGAACCACTGTTCCTCGGACGAGCCCACCGATTGGCATCCCAAGCCCAACGATTCATCCTGTTCGCCCAATACGGGGGATGCGGGGCAACCGACTGCCCCACCCCCTACGCACACAGCGAAATCCACCACGCCGACAAAGACTGGGCCGACGGCGGCACCACCGACGCCAACCACCTCGCCCCCGCATGCGGACCACACAACCGCGCCGTCGGACCCAAACCCGACCAATGGACCACCGAGAAAATCACCACCGGCCCCGACCGCGGACGCTACGGCTGGCGCCGCAACACCGACCCACCCGACCAACTCCACGCCAACCACCGACACCGCATCCGCGACCTCCTCGACCAACACGGTGTCGATCACCTGCGGGCCGAAGACCCACAGCCCGACCAGCGGCCCACGTCCGCACCGACGAGCAGTGTGGAACACCGGCTCGCGCTGGTGCTCATCGACCACATACCGCGACCGATGACCACCCAGATCATGTGGCCGTCACAACAACGGACGTGACGCTTGTCAGCTCTTGGGTTTGGGCTTCTCGACGACGTCGGGCGGGATGTCGTCGGGCTCGGCGTCGGGGGCGTAGTCGGCGGCCAGCCACCGCACCGACGACGGCGAGAACAGCAGCACCAGCACGATGATCACCACGATCAGCAACGGCGCGCCGTACTGGGGCTGGCCGCTGTCGGTGAGAAGCGCGAACGCCACCGGGATCAGCAGGATCTGTGCGACCACCGCGATGGCCCGACCCCACCGGCGACCGGTGATCAGTGCCAGACCGCCCGCGAGAACGCCGGCACCGAGGATGGCGAACCACGCCCCCGTGCCGTAGCTGCTGATGAAGCTCTCGTCCGCGCCGCCCGCGGCGTGGAACCACAGGACCACCGCGATCACGATCGCGCCCAGGCCCTCGAGTGCGACGATCGCCCCACCCCGTCGGACCGCGGTCGGTGGGCGCGCCGAACGGCTCGACGGATCGGGGCTGGTCTGCATCACTCCCCCAGCGTAGAACGCCCGCCCGGCCGCACCGGAAACGGTGACGAACCGATCCCGCGGGGACCGTCTGGGATTGTGACCGCTGTGGCGACACCCTCTAGGCTCAGAAATCGTGCGTGCCCTGCTGATCGTCAACCCGTTCGCGACCTCGACCACCGATGCGGGTCGCGACGCGTTGGCGCACACCCTCTCGGCACGACTCGACCTGACGGTCGAACTGACCACCCATCGCGGTCACGCCGGTGAGATCGCTGCCCGCGCGCGTGCCGAGGGCTGCCCCGTGGTGATCGTCCACGGCGGCGACGGCACGGTCAACGAGGTCGTCAACGGCCTGCTCGACGCACCCGGCGCACCCATCGGAACGGCTCCGTCGCCCGCGTTGGCGGTCGTCCCCGGCGGTAGCGCCAACGTGTTCGCCCGATCGCTCGGGGTGCTGGCCGACCCGCTGCAGGCCACCGGACAGCTGCTCACCCTGCTCGCCGACGGTGCCCGTCGTCGGATCAGCCTCGGTCACGCCGACGGTCGCTGGTTCCTCTTCAACGCGGGCCTCGGCGTCGACGCGGAGGTCGTCCACTCGATCGAACGCCAGCGCAAGTCCGGCAAGCCCGCCAGCGACGCCCGCTACATCTGGACCACCACCAAGGCCTTCCTGACCGCGGCCCGCCGACGACCGGAACTGACCGTCGAGCTACCCGGCGAGGAACCCGGCGACCCGGTCCGCGTCATCGACGGCGTGCATTTCGCGTTCGTGTGCAACGCGAACCCGTGGACCTACATCGGCAAGCGCCCGGTGCTCACGAACCCGGACACCACCTACGACTCCGGACTCGGGATCTTCGCCTCGCAGTCCATGAGCGTGCCGCGCAACACCCCGGTGTTCACCCAGCTGCTGACGAAGCGATCGCCGCACGCCGGCCATGTGCTGACCGACGACGACGTCGAGTACGTACGGATCCGCGCGGACAACCCCATCGACATGCAGATGGACGGCGACTACGTCGGCACGCGGGTGGATGTGCGGTTCGGTTGTGTGCCCGACCGGCTCGAGGTCGTGGCCCCCACCGCCTGAAACGGGCGGTGCCGAGTTGCCTTCGCCACTGTATGGGCGAAAAGCAGGCGAACCGAACAAGACAGTAGTACAACGGTCGAGGTACCCCGTGGGCACCCCCCTGCAATCGCAGTGACATTGCCCACGTGTTAACGCAACACCATTGACTTCATCTGGATTCGTGAAAGCATTCACAAGCAACAGTGCGGAAACATCAAGTACGCACGTATGAACGAAAAGTTACAGAACACACCGCGCGACCACCACGCGCGCATGCGAAGGAGCAGGGAATGGACTGGCGTCACAACGCAATCTGTCGCGACGAGGATCCGGAGCTGTTTTTCCCCGTGGGGACCAGTGGACCGGCCATCGCACAGATCGCCGATGCGAAGCTCGTCTGCAACCGCTGCCCCGTCACAGCTGACTGCCTCTCGTGGGCGCTGGACTCGGGCCAGGATGCAGGCGTCTGGGGCGGCATGAGCGAGGACGAGCGTCGCGCACTCAAGCGTCGCAACGCGCGCAACCGCACGCGCAGCACCACCGTCTGAACACAGCCACATCGAGAAGCCCGGCGGATCCCGCCGGGCTTTTTGCTGTCCGGGCATCGGGATGTCGGGTCAGCGCAGAGGAACGGTGAGGATCGCGTCGGTTCCGCCGTCACTGCCCGCGGTCAGCTCGAGGCTGCCGCCGAGTTCGATGCTCACCAGGGTGTGCACGATCTGCAGGCCGAGTCGCTCCGACGCGCGCATGTCGAAACCGGCGGGCAACCCCACCCCGTTGTCGGCGACGGTCACGACCAACCGCCGTGTGTTGCGGTCGGCCTTGATCACCACCTCACCCTGTCCGCCCGAGGTGAACCCGTGCTCGACCGCGTTCTGGATCAGCTCGGTCAGCACCATCACCATCGGCATGGCCAGGTCGGACGGCAGCACTCCCAGCGTGCCGCCCCGGCGGACCACGGCGTTGCTGTCACCGGACGCGACATCGGCCATCACCGGCACCAACTGATCGACGACGACGTCGAGATCGACCTCCTCGTCGACGCTGCCCGAGAGCAGCTCGTGCACCAACGCGATCGCGGCGACCCGACGCACCGCCTCGGTCAACGCACCGCGGGCCTCCGGGTTCTCGGTCCGCCGCGCCTGTAGACGCAGCAGCGCCGACACACTCTGCAGGTTGTTCTTCACCCGGTGGTGGATCTCCCGGATGGTGGCGTCCTTGCTGATCAGTGCCCGGTCGCGTCGTTTGACCTCGGTGACGTCGCGCAGCAGGACCGCGGCGCCGGACCGCTGGCCACGTGGTCGGAGCGGGACCGCGCGGATGAGCACCGACGCGCGCTTGGCATCGGCCTCGATGCGCATCCCGGACCGGCCGGCCACCGCCTCGGAGATCATGAACACCGTGTCGTCGGCCTCGAACCGGTCGGTCAGCAGCTCCGACAGCACCGTGGTCAGCTCGTTGCCGGTCAGCTCGGCGGTCCAGCCCATGCGGTGCACGGCCGACAGTGCGTTGGGGCTCGCGAACGCCACGACCCCGGCGTCGTCGACCCGGATGAACCCGTCCCCGGCACGCGGCGTGGACAATCCGCGCGGATTGCCCTCGTACTGCGGGAACGTGCCGTCCGACATCATCTGACAGAGGTCGTGCGCGCAGTCCTGATAGGCGAGTTCCATCGGTGACGGCATCCGCAGCTGCGCGAGGTTGGCGGTTCGGCTGACCACCGCGACGACGACCCCGTCGAATCGCACCGGGACCGCCTCGCGTCGGATCGCGATGGGCCCCAACCACGTCGGGTCCTCCTCGCGGAGGATGCGGCCGCTGGTGAAGGCGCTGCGCACCTGCGGGTTGGAGTCCGGCGAGGTGTCGTCGTCCTCGATCACGAGTCGGCCGACCTGGTCGGCGGGGAACACCGTCGGCGAGGTGTTCGGACGACACTGGGCGACGCAGATCAACCGATCGGAATCGGTACGGACGTACATGAGCAGGTCGGCGAAGGAAAGATCCGCCATCAACTGCCATTCGGCGACGACCCGCTGCAGGTGGCCCGCGACCGCGCCGGAGAGATCGGTGTGTTCGGCGAGCAGATCGGTCAGTGTCGACATGGTCCGCTGCCGCAGAACGGGTGGACGTCGGTCAAGACGTCAGTCGATGGTGGCGATGAGGTCGCCGGCCTGGATGACGTCGCCCACGGCGACCTTGACCTGGCCGACGGTCCCGGACTCCTCGGCGAGCACCGGGATCTCCATCTTCATCGACTCGAGCAACACGATGGTGTCGCCCGCCTCGATGGACTGGCCGGGCGCGACGATGACCTCGAGGACGCTTGCCACGATCTCCGCGATGACTTCTTCTGCCATGTCGACCTCCACCAGACGCGCGTCGATGCCACCGGATCACCCGGGGCATCTTGTCGAGGACAACCTATCGCAGATGATCCACGGTTCCGATGCGTGTGCGACACGACATCGGGTGACCCGGTGCTCGCCCCCGATGCGCCCGCGGTGGAAACTCGGATGAGGACGTCGACAGTGAGGACCAGGACATGGATTTCGGTTACAGCGAGCGCTGCGAGGAACTGCGGACGCGACTTCTCGCCTTCATGGATTCCCACATCTATCCGGCCGAGGCCGTCTACACGCAGCAGATGCGCGAGTCGGGCGATCCGCACTTCGACGCACCCGTGGTCGCCGAACTCAAGGCCGAGGCCAAGGCCCAGGGCCTCTGGAACCTCTTCCATCCCGACGATCGGTACGGCGCCGGACTGACCAACGCGGAATACGCACCGCTGGCCGAGATCATGGGACGCAGTCCGGTCCTCGCTCCCGAGGCGTGCAACTGCTCGGCCCCCGACACCGGCAACATGGAGGTCTTCACACAGTTCGGCTCCGACGAACACAAGAAGCGATGGCTGACACCGCTACTCGAGGGGACGATCCGTTCGGCGTTCGCGATGACCGAGCCGGCCGTGGCCAGTTCGGACGCCACGAACATCGAGATGACGATGCTGGCCGACGGTGACCACTTCGTGCTCAACGGCCGCAAGTGGTGGACGTCGAACGCGCTGCACCCGAACTGTCGCGTGCTGATCGTCATGGGCAAGACCGATCCGGAGGCCTCGACCCACTCGCAGCAGTCGATGATGGTCGTCCCGATCGACGCACCCGGCGTCACCGTGGTCCGCGGTCTGCCGGTGTTCGGGTACCAGGACCGCGAAGGACACGCGGAGATCCTCTTCGAGGACGTGCGGGTGCCGCGCGAAGACGTCCTCGCCGGCGTCGGCAAGGGGTTCATGATCGCCCAGGCGCGACTCGGCCCGGGCCGCATCCACCACTGCATGCGTGCCATCGGCATGGCCGAACGCGCACTCGACCTGATGTGCGTGCGCGCATCCACCCGCACCGCCTTCGGCAAACCGATCGCCGCCCAGTCCAACATCGCCGACTGGATCGCCGAATCGCGCATCGACATCGAGATGGCCCGGTTGTTGACGATGAAGGCGGCCTGGTTGATGGACACCGTCGGCAACAAGGGCGCCCGCATCGAGATCGCCGCGATCAAGGTGGCCGCGCCCGCGATGGCGCTGCGGATCATCGACCGCGCGATCCAGGTCCACGGTGGCGCCGGTGTCTCCGACGACTTCCCGTTGGCCCAGATGTACGCGCATCTGCGGACGCTGCGCCTGGCCGACGGTCCGGACGAGGTGCACAAACGCACCATCGCCCGCTACGAACTCGGTGCCCACGCAGGCGGCTGAGTTCGGTGACACCGGTCGGAGGCGGTCACGGATTGTGGACCTGGTGGCGACTCGTGGAACAATGGATGACCTGTGCGAAGTAGAAGTCGCAGCGCACCGGAAGGAGAACACCATGGGAAAGCGTGGACGCAAGAAGCGCGCTCGTAAGAAGAATGCCGCCAACCACGGCAAGCGCCCCAACGCTTGAGTGGTGCATCCCCCACACGGGACACCACACGATCAGGGCCGGACCCCACCTCACGGTGAGATCCGGCCCTGATGCTGTGTACGGGGTCTAGTCGGTGTGCGTGTGACCGATGACCGTCTGACGGATCTCGACGGTCAGTCGCTGACGCAACCGGTCGGGTGCCTGGTCGCCTCCGCACTTGCGGTTGATCAGGCTCTTGAGCTGCGCCTCGATGCCGTAGTGCTCGAGGCAGCTGTGGCAGGAGTTCATGTGCGACTGGAGTCGTTCGCGCACGTTCGGGTCGCACTCGTTGTCCAGCAGGAGCCACACGTCGGCGATGACCGCCGAGCAGTCGAGCTGCTCGAACTCCGCCGACTCGAGGTCGGACTGTGCGGTGTCGGGCTGATCGGTCATCGCGTCACCTGCGCAGTCGTCTCGGACGCGTCGTCGGCCCGGCCGGCGCGGTTGAACCCACGCTCGGTGGCCACATCGGCCAGCAGACCGCGCAGTTGCTTGCGGCCACGATGCAGTCGAGACATCACCGTTCCGATCGGGGTGTCCATGATCTCGGCGATCTCCTTGTACGGCAGGCCTTCGACGTCGGCGTAGTACACAGCCATCCGGAAGTCCTCGGGCAGTTCCTGCAGTGCGTTCTTGATGTCGTCGTCGGGCAGCGCATCGAGGGCCTCGATCTCGGCCGAACGCAGACCGGTCGACGTGTGCTCGGCGGTGGCGGCGAGCTGCCAGTCGCTGATCTCGTCGGTCGGGTACTGCGCGGGTTGGCGCTGCCGCTTGCGGTACCCGTTGATGTAGGTGTTCGTCAGGATCCGGTACAGCCAGGCCTTGAGGTTCGTGCCCGCCTTGAAGGAGTGGAAAGCGGAGAACGCCTTGACGTAGGTCTCCTGGACGAGGTCCTCGGCGTCCGGCGGGTTGCGCGTCATGCGCAGCGCGGCGCCGTACATCTGGTCCAGCAGCGGCAGGGCGTCGCGCTCGAAGCGCTCCCCGCGCTGCGCAACGGTCTCCGTGGAGGCCGACTCGGGCGCGTCTGCCGTCGTATCGGATTCGGTCACCACGGTCCCTTCAGATCGACTCGACGCCGTGTCGGACCCGCGTCGCTCGTCCAAGCCTACCGATGTCGGCGGTTCGACATACATCAGCGTCGGTCTCGACGATGCCGACCTGACCTGCGGCCGTTCCGGCGTGAGGACTGCCATCTACTTCACACTCCTTCTCCGTGGCGGTGTGCCATCTGATCTGTCCGGGTCCAACAGCGGGGTTCGTGGGATTGTTCCGTCGGTCGGAGTTCCGACCGGCGAGAACGCAATGAACCGATTCGCGATCGGGGCCCCGCGCACCTGCGACAACGCGTCGCAACCGACCCGCGGGGCGACGTAACCTCGACCGATGAGATCGGACATCCCCGCAGCCGACGGCCTGGTCTGATGGCCGCGGCGACCCCGGCCATCACGGTCCTGGAACAGGCCGGGGTGGCGCACACCGTGCACCGGTACCGCAGTGACCCGCGCGCCGGGTCGTTCGGCGACGAGGCCGTCGACGCACTTGCCTCCGACCTCGGCGTCGACGGCGCGCAGGTGTTCAAGACACTGGTGATCAGCGTGTCCGGTGCGGGCGGGAACGGCCTCGCCGTGGCGGTGATCCCGGTCCCGCAGCGACTCTCGCTCAAGGCCGCGGCCGCGGCGCTGGGGATGTCGAAGGCGGAGATGGCGACACCCGACGCCGTGCGGCGCAGCACCGGGTACGTGCTCGGCGGCGTCTCCCCGTTCGGTCAGCGCACACCGTTGCCGACGGTCGTCGACTCCTCGGCCGCGCAGTGGCCGTCGATGCTGTGCAGCGGCGGTCGGCGCGGGCTCGAGATCGAGCTCTCGCCCACCGATCTGATCGATGTCACCGCGGCGGTCGTCGCTCCGATCACCGGCTGAGCGCCGCCGTCAGAGCTCAGAGCAGAGTGCCCTGCTGCGGCTGCGGGCTCGCCGGCTCGAGCAGCTCGGGACCGTTGTTCGCGACGCGGTTGACCAGCGACGACACCTCTCTGAGCTCGATCGCCGACACCAGTTCGGCGCTCGGCGGGGCGAGCAGCTCCGCGGGGGCGGGCGCATCCGGGTCCAGCCAGGCGTCCCAGTTCTGCGACGGCATGATCAGCGGCATCCGGTCGTGGATGTCGCGCATCGCGCCGACCGCGTCGGTCGTGATGATGGTGCAGCTCATCAGCGGTGGGTCCTGCGCGTCGGCGTCCTTCGGTCTCCACACCGTCCACAGCCCGGCCATGAACAGTCGTGTCCCGTCCTCCGGGGACATGAAGAACGGTGTCTTGGTGGGCTTGCCGTCGGCGCCGGCATCCCCCTTGCGCCACTCGTACCACCCGTCCATCGGGACCAGACACCGTCGGCTCTTGAGAGACTGCTTGAACGACGCCTTCTCCGCGACGCTCTCGGCGCGCGCGTTGAACAGCAGCGGACTCTTCTTGATGTCCTTGGTCCACGGCGGGACCAGGCCCCACCGCATCGCGCGGACCCGCAGGGCGGGATCGTCGTCGGTGACCCCATGGGCATGCCTGCGCACCACGCTCATCACCGTCGACGTCGGTGCCACGTTGTAGTTCTCCCCCGGGCCCAGGGGCGTCTTCGGGGTGTCGGTCGACTCGACCGACGACTCGGGGACCGGTGGTGACGAGGTCATCACCTCGTCGATCGCATCGAGTTCCGCCGCCAGCAGGGCCGGGTCGGTGGTGACCGCATAACGTCCGCACATGGGTCCATGCTGTCACCGCATCCCGACATGAGCACCCTCGTCCGCACGCCACGGCCGGTGCGGGTCTGCGAGTATTCACAGCGATGAACACCGCTTCGACATCACCGGCGTCCCCGACATCACCGGGCCGGGCGTATCGGCGCCTGACCCGTCGTCGCGGAGGTCCCCTCACGCCGGCACGGGCCTCGGCACGGTTGTCGGCGTACGTCTACGGCAACATCCTGACGCTCGCCGCGGTCGTCGCCGTGAGTCAGCACTCCGTCGAGACCGGCACGGCCGCGCTCGTCGTGGTGGGGACCACGGCCACGACATTTCTCGCGCACATCTTCGCGGAGTTCGTCGCCAGCTCGAACATCCCCGAGGCGACCGCGCACCTGAGTGAGACCCAACGCCGGGACAACGGGCGGGACGAACTGCGCGACGCCGCGCCGATCGCGTCGTCCGGGTCGATCCCGGCACTGATCCTCGCGTTGGGGTGGCTCGAGGTGCTGCCCGCCTGGTGGGCGCAGCTCGGTGCGGGCGCGGTGGTCGTGGTGCGTATCGCGATCGTCCCCGGTGTGACCGAGCGGGTCCGCGGCAACCCGCCGTCGTTGCGTGTGTTCGTCGGCGGGGTGGCCACGGCCACGATCGCCGCGGTGATCGTCGGGTTGAAGATCGCCATCGGTCAATGACCGCACTCCCCCGCGCGACCGGCGGGGACTACCGTGACGCCATGTCATCGACGCCAGAACGCGCCAGTCCGGGCCCGGTCGCGTTCCTCCGCTACCTCGGTGGCCGGCCGCTGCCCGTGTCGATGCGCGACTGGGTGTTGCGCGACGTCGTCGGGCCCGGCCACACCCGCCGGTACGTCACCCGCGGCGTGTTGCCGCTCGTCCCGATCCTGGTGGCGTTCGCGTTCATACCGACGCCGCTGATCTACCGCGTCTGCATGATCGCGATCCTGCTGATCCCGCTCGTCTACTTCCAGATCGCGCTGACTCCGTTCTATCGCCGACACCTGTTGCTGACCAACGGTCTCGATCCCGAGCTCGTCAGCGAGAAGAAGCAGCGACGCAAGGCCGCGACGAAAGCCGACTACGACGCGATCTACGGCGACCGCCCGAAACCCTGACGGCATGCGAGGACGCGAGCCGGCCGTTCCACACGCGTGGGACAATCGGCTCGTGGACTCATGGAACGCACCGGTGGCGACCGCACCGATCTCGGCGACGGTCATCGTGCCGGGATCGAAGTCGATCACCAACCGAGCGTTCGTCCTCGCCGCCCTGGCCGACGGTCCGTCGACCCTGCGCGGGGTCCTGCGCAGCCGCGACACCGACCTGATGGCAGATGCGCTGCGCACGATGGGCGCCGAGGTCACCGCCGACGCGACCGACCCGACCACCGTCTGTGTCGTCCCGCAGCCTCTGACCGGCGGACACGTGGACTGCGGGCTCGCCGGAACGGTCATGCGGTTCATCCCGCCGCTGGCCGCGCTCGCCGACGGGGCGGTGACCGTCGACGGTGACGAGCAGATGCGGACACGGCCGGTCGACGTCATCCTCGCCGCGCTCACCGACCTCGGCGTCGAGATCGACGGCGTTGCACTGCCGTTCACGATCGCCGGACGGGGTTCTGCACGCGGCGGTGCCGTCACCATCGACGCCTCGGCGTCGTCGCAGTTCGTCTCAGGCCTGCTGCTCTCGGCCGCCCGGTACGACGAGGGCGTCACCGTCCACCACGTCGGGAAACCGGTTCCGTCGCAGCCGCACGTCGAGATGACCCTGGACATGCTGCGCACCGCCGGGGTCGTCGTCGACGACTCCGAGCCGAACACCTGGCGGGTCGCGCCGGGACCCATCGGCGCGGTCGACCGGCAGATCGAACCCGACCTGTCCAACGCGGCGGCGTTCCTCGCGGCGGCGGCGGCCACCGGCGGGTCGGTCTCGGTGCCGTCGTGGCCCACCCACACCACCCAGCCCGGGGCGCAGATCGTCGACATCCTCGTCGAGATGGGCGCCACGGTCACCCGCGCCGACTCGGTGCTCACCGTCACCGGCCCGCAGACGCTGCGCGGGCTCACCGCGGATCTGCGCGATGTCGGTGAGCTCACCCCGACGATCGCGGCTCTGTGCGCGCTCGCCGAATCGGAGTCGGTGCTGTCCGGGATCGCACACCTGCGCGGTCACGAGACCGACCGCCTCGCCGCGCTGAGCACCGAGATCAACCGTCTCGGCGGTCGCTGCACCGAGACCCCCGACGGCCTGCACATCGTGCCCGCACCGCTGACGCCCGGGACGTGGCACGCCTACGCCGACCACCGCATGGCGACCGCGGGCGCCATCATCGGCCTGCGGGTCCCCGGTGTCGCGGTCGACGACATCGACTCCACCTCCAAGACCCTGCCCGACTTCCCCGCGATGTGGCGGGCGATCGTGGACCCGGCGGCACTCCCCTGAGCGGGCGTCAGTTCGACGAGAGCGATGTCCGGATACGTCCGGGCAAGGGCACCCGGCCGCGCACCAAGACCCGTCCGTCGCACGACGATGCGCTCGAGGGCATGGTCGTCTCGGTCGACCGGGGACGGTGGGGCTGCGTGCTCGACGGACCCGACGGCACCTCGGCCGGGGGCATCCGGGTGGTGTGCATGCGCGCCCGCGAACTCGGCCGCACCCCCATCGTGGTCGGTGACCGGGTGTCGGTGGTCGGAGACATGACCGGCACCGTCGACACCCTGGCGCGCATCGTCAAGGTCGAGAAGCGCTCGACGGTGTTGCGGCGCACCGCCGATGACACCGATCCCTACGAGCGGGTGGTCGTCGCGAACGCGTCGCAGTTGTTGATCGTGACCGCGCTGGCCGATCCGCCACCACGGACCGGGTTCGTCGAACGAGCGCTCGTCGCCGCGTATGTCGGTGGCCTGCAACCCATCCTGTGCCTGACCAAGTCCGACCTCGCCGACGCCGACGAGTTCCGCGCGGCGTTCGTCGATCTCGAGTTGCCCGTCCTCGTGGCCGGGCGCGACGACCCGCTCCAGCCGGTGCTCGACACGCTCACCGGGCACGTCAGCGCCCTGATCGGCCACTCCGGGGTCGGCAAGTCGACCCTGGTCAACCGCGTCGTACCCGACGCGTACCGGGCCGTCGGCGTCGTGTCGGGGGTCGGCAAGGGACGCCACACCTCGACGCAGTCGGTGGCCCTGGAGTTACCGGGCGGGTCCGGCTGGGTCATCGACACACCCGGCATCCGGTCGTTCGGTCTGGCCAACGTCGCCCCCGACGACCTGGTGAACACCTTCGTCGACCTGCGGGACGCGATCGAGGACTGTCCCCGCGGCTGCACCCATCTCGGTCCGCCGACCGACCCGGAGTGCGCGCTCGACGCGTTGACCGGTCAGGCCGAGCGTCGCGTCGAGGCGGTGCGTGTCCTGCTCCACGCCGTCGTCCACACCGAGAACGGCTGAGCGAACCCGCTTCAGCGTCGCGGGTAGAGAGCCGCGGCGAGGGCCCGCTTGCCCGCGGCGAGCTCGGCGACCACCGGCGCGGGGAATCCCCCGTCCTCCTGTGGGGCGTCGCCCACGGAATCGATGATGCGCCAGCGTGATCCCTGTTCGAGCAGCGACCGGTGCTTGATCGGGTAGTAGTCGGACCGACCGGTGATGATGACCCCCGACGCCCCGCGGGCCGCGGCCAGCAGGTGTGCGTGGAAGCGGGTGGTGATCCACACCTGATCGGCCGTGGCCGGGAAACCGTTGCGCCACACACCGGTGAACGGGATGAGCTCCAGTCCGGGCATCCGGTCGGCGAACCGTCGGAACAGCAGTCCGTCGTCACCGGGCATGGCCTCGACGAAGGCGGTGTTCTCCCCCGTCATGCCCCACCGCTGCACCAGGCCCTCGATCTGGGCCTCGAGATCGTCGATCACCGCGTCGCGGCCCTCGTCGACCACGACGCCGGCATCGGCGCCCATGAGGTGGGTCTGCACGCAGATCATGAACCGTCGTGCCACGACCGAAGATGTGGTGTCGTAGACGCCGTCACCGAGCACGCCCAGCCAGGCGTCGTCCCCGGTGACGTCGAGGCGTGGACGCAGCCGCGACCCGGCGAGCAGATCGGCCGAATCACGGTCGCGCACATCGATGACCGACACCTCGTCGAGCAGCGACCGCAGGAGCGCGAGGTGGTCGGAGTCGCCGGCGGGGAGCAACCCCTGCCCGGTCAGGAAAACCGACGCACCGTTGCGTCGGCGGACCTGAACCGCTGCGGCGATCAACGAGAGATGATGCGGCCACAGGGAATTGACGTATCCCCCGCCGACGAGATGGATCGAATCGGCCCGCGCGAACAGCTCGATGCCGTCGAGCAGCAGCGGCATCCGACCGGGCTCGGCGACCGCCGCCATCACGATGTCGGCGGCATCGGACACGGGCGTCGTCTCGAGCCCGGCGATCATCCGCCAGACGGTGTCCACGTACTGCACGTTCGGGTGCACCTGTCCCAGCAGGATCGAGGCCTGCCCGGGAGTGTGACAGTCGAGGACCACATGCGCGCGTGGGCGGTGGGCGGCGAGGTACCGCAGCCAGGTCCGCGCGATGAACTCGTCGCCCAGATTGGGGTGACCCGCGGGCGCGATCAGGTAGATCAGCTCAGCGGGTGGGGGGTCGCGTCGTGATCTCACCCACGACGGCCTACGCAAATCGGGCATCTGACCACCCTAGCGGCCCCGCCTGTACGTCTACTGTGTGGCCGCGGCCATCCGACGCGGGCGACGGGCCTCGTCGATCGCCGTCTTCAGACCGCGCCGCACCGTGGTGCCCACCTCACCGGAGCCGAGCTCGGCGACACGTCGGGCCACACCCGTCCGAGCCCCGAATCGCCGCTCCGAGGCCGTTTCCGGCGCATCGTCGGAGGTGGCGGAGAGGAATCGGTCCGGAACCGACAACTTCCAGATCGTCCGCAGCGACTGCCAGTACTGACGCGCCAACGACCCCGTCGTGTACGGCAGGTCGTAGGTGTCGCACAGTTCACGGATCTCGACGCCCATCTCCGCGTAGCGGTTGCTGGGCAGGTCCGGGAACAGGTGATGCTCGATCTGGTAGCAGAGGTTGCCGCTCATGAACGCCATCACCCGGCCGGCGCGGAAGTTGGCCGTTCCCAACATCTGTCGCAGGTACCACTGCCCCTGCGTCTCGTTCTCGAGGGACTCGACGGTGAACTTCTCTGCGCCGTCGGGGAAATGACCGCAGAAGATGACCACGTAGGCCCACAGGTTGCGCACCAGGTTGGCGGTGAGATTCGCCGATGCGGTGCGGCGCGCACGGCGACCCGACAGGGCCGGGAACAGCACGTAGTCCTTGGCGAGTTGACGGCCCACCTTGGCCGCGAACTGCGTCAACTGCGGCTTGGCCTCGACCCACGGACGCTTGCCCGACACGACGTCGGACAGGTGCAGGTCGTGCAGTGCGATGCCCCACTCGAAGGTCGCCGCGAGGAAGATGTTGATGAACGGACCGCCGAGGTGTTTGGGCTCCCAGGGCTCGTCGCGGGTGACCCGCATGACCTCGTATCCGAGGTCCTCGTCCATCCCGTAGACGTTCGTGTACTTGTGATGGATGTAGTTGTGCGAGTGCTTCCAGTGCGGGGAGGCGCAGACCATGTCCCACTCCCACGACGTCGAGTGGACCTCCGGATCGTTCATCCAGTCCCACTGGCCGTGCATCACGTTGTGGCCGAGTTCCATGTTCTCGATGATCTTCGCGGCGGACAGCAGGGCCGTGCCGACGAGCCATTCGGTGCGGGACTTGTTGTTCCACAACACCAGACGGCCGGCGGCTTCGACGATCCGCTGACCGGCGATGGTGCGGCGCAGGTAGCGCGCGTCACGCTCACCGCGGTCGGATTCGACGCGTCGGCGCATGTCGTCGAGCTTCGCGCCGAGTTCGGCGACGTCGGCGTCGCTCAGGTGCGCGTAGGCATTGATGTCTGTGATGGCCATGGGCCGTCGGCTCCTCTGCGCACACCCGCACGCGGCGGGTGGCAGTCAGGCGGTTGCGGCGTCCGAGCTGTTCGCAGACGCCGTCGTCGTGGTGTTCTCACCCATTGTCCACGCTGCCGCCGGGCGCCGCCACGTGCCCGGGGCGGCGCCGACAGTGTGGCCCGATCAGGCCGCGCGACCGGCGCGCACGGGACGTCGCAGCAGCGTCGGCGCCACGCCGGCACCGGCGGAGCGACGGCGTGAGCGGGCCTCGGCGATCGCGGTGCGCAGACCCCGCCGCTTGCCGGTGTCCGGATCGATGGTCGCGACCAGACGGACGGCCGAATCATCGCGGAACCGATCCTCCGACGCCGTCTCCGGCGCGTCGTCGCGGGTGTCGCGCAGGTACTTGTTCGGCAACGACAGCTTCGCGATGGTGCGCCACGACTTGGCGTACTGCGCCGGGAACGGCCCGGTCGTGTACGGCAGGTCGTACTCGTCGCACAGCGCCTTGACCCGCACCGAGATCTCGCGGAGTCGGTTGCTGGGCAGGTCCGGGAACAGGTGGTGCTCGATCTGGTACGACAGATTGCCGCTCATGAACTCCATCACCGGGCCGGAGTGGAAGTTCGCGCTGCCGAGCATCTGTCGCAGGTACCACTCACCCTGGGTCTCGTTGTCGACGTCCTGACGGACGAACTTCTCGGCGCCGTCGGGGAAATGTCCGCAGAAGATGATCGCGTTCGACCACACGTTGCGGATCGCGTTGCCCATCAGGTTTGCGGTCAGCGCGGCGCGCCAACCCTGCCGTGACCGGGTGACGGCACCGACCAGTGCCGGGTAGAGGATGTAGTCCTTGGCGATCTGCCGCCCGACCTTGTCGCCGACCTCGGCGAGCTTGCGGTTGAAGTCGGCACGGTCGAAGTCCTTCCGGCCCATCTTGCCGAGCTCGAGGTGCTGGACCGCGACGCCGTACTCGAAGCCCAACGCGAGCAGCGTGTTGAAGGCGATGTTGCCGAGGTAGATCGGGTGCCACCGCTGATCGCGAGTGACCCGGATGACCCCGTAGCCCACGTCGTCGTCCATGCCCAGGACGTTCGTGTACTTGTGATGGATGTAGTTGTGGGTCTGCTTCCAGTGCGCGGACGCGCCCGCGTTGTCCCACTCCCAGCCGGTCGAGTGGATCTCGGGGTCGTTCATCCAGTCCCACTGGCCGTGCATGACGTTGTGGCCGAGTTCCATGTTCTCGACGATCTTCGCGACCCCGAGCGCCGAGGCGCCGAGCCACCACATCGAGCGCTTGCGGGCGCCGACCGTGAGGGCACGGCCGGTCAGCTCCAGGCCGCGCTGGAAGCGGATCGTGTTGCGGATGTAGCGGGCGTCCCGCTCGCCACGCGAGGATTCGATGTCGGTGCGGATCGCGTCGAGCTTCTCACCCAGTTCGACCACGTCGGTCTCGGTGAGGTGCGCGTACTCGGGGATGTTCTTGATGGCCACAGCCGTCGACTCCAATCTGTCCAGACATTCGATCGCGGACCTACGCAAGCGTAGGTTACGCAACCGTAGGCGTCTAGGCCATCAGAGCTCTTTGGGCTGTGTCACACCCGTTCAGGGAGGCGTCACAAGCCTCTCACCAGCATCGTCGGGTCAGAGGAGTTCGAGCAGGAAAGGCAGTTCCTGGGTGGCGTACCAGGCGAGATCGAAGTCGTCGACGTCGCCGACGGCCAGTTCCGCGTCCTCGTCACCGAGGTCTGCCTCGTCGATGACGTCGACCGCGGCGGTCACCGCGGACTCGGCGTCGGCCACGTCGACGTGCACCGAGGCAATCGACTCGAGCGCTACCGCGCCGGTGATCCGGACCACCGCGACGTCGAGGTCCGGGCGTAGCGCCACCTCGTCGATGTCGGCGGCGACGACCACGCGTCGCGGGGGCAACGGGGCCGCGACCGGGTCGCCCTCGACGGGATCGGACGTGCCGACCGGGACGCCGTCGGCCTCGGCCGCGATCAGCCGCAGCGAGGCACGTGCGGCCTCGCGGAGTGCGACCTCGCCGAGTTCCTCGTCGTCACCGGAGCTGTAGGACTCCCGCAGCGCGGGTGTCAGCGCGAACGCGGTGCCCCCGACCGAGTCGAACCGACCCGTCTCGTTGAGCCGCATCAGCATCGCCAGCGTCGCCGGCAGGTACACCCTCACTCGTTCTCCTCGCACTCGTCCGATCGGTCGTCACCCGCCGACCCGGTCGCCGACCGACTTCTCACCGGGACCGGGTGAGCAGTTCCTCGAAGGACTCGGCGAGAAACTCCGTCATCGCACCGAGGTCCCACATGATGTCGCGGTCGGCATTGAAGGCGAAGAAGACCTCGCCGTTGTAGGAATTCAACCCGATCGCCAGTGCGCGCTGGGGCACGAGGGCCGGAACGGGGTAGATCGCGGTGATCTTGTTGCCCGCCAGGTACTGCGCCGAGCCGGGTCCGCGGGCGATGCTCACCGGGACGTTGAACGACCGTCCCGACATGGTCGCCGCGGCCCGCGAGCTCATCGCGTGGAACGTCGCGGGACCCACCTCCGGCAGCCACGAGCGCGTCCCCATCGACACGCGTCGGGTCGAGTGCGAGTGGCGTCCGGTCAGGTGGCTGATCTGCGACAGCCGCACCGTGGGGTTCGGTTCGCCGACGGGCAGGTCGGTGACGAAACCGCGCAGGCCCTCGGCCATCCACTCCGCGTCGCTGGTGAGCTTCTCGTTGCCGCCGTCGGTCTGATACGCGCTGAGCGGGACCATCGCCCGCACGGTGGTGTGCTGGTCGACGGCGATGTCGCGGGAGAGCAACCACCGCCGCAGGGCCCCGGCGATCGCCGCGAGGACCACGTCGTTGACGGCACAGCCGTGTCGTTGCGCAATCTCCAGACACCGCTGGGCGGGAACGGCGGCGACGGTGAAACGTCGTGTGCCGGTTGTGGTCCCGTTGAGGGGACTGTCGGGTGCGGCGTCGGTCGCCATCTGCATCACCGACCCGATCCGACGCACCGATCCGGCGAGAAGCGAGCCGACGGTAGCCACCGGGGCCGACGCGGCGCGCACGGTCTCGACGAGTTCCCACGGCCGGGTGACGACGTCGGCGATCGCGCCGACGACGAGTTGGCCGCCGCTGGGCTCCGGGTCGGGCAGCCAGATGTCCTCGCCCAGGTCGGGCGCGCTCGGCTGGTCGTCGACGATCACCTGGTTGATCTCGAGCGCTTCCCGGCCGTCGACCAGGGCGCGGTGGGTCTTGGTCAGCACCGCCATCCGGTTGTCGGTCAGCCCCTCGACGAGGTACATCTCCCACAGCGGCCGGTGCCGGTCGAGCGGGCGTGACATCAGACGGGCGACGAGATCGAACAGTTGGTCGTCGGCGCCCGGACTCGGCAGCGCGGACCGTCGCACGTGGTAGGTGATGTCGAAATCGTGGTCGTCGACCCAGACCGGTCGGGCCAGTCCGAGGGTGACCTCGCGGATCCGCCGTCGGTACCGCGGGACGAGCGACAACCGCTTCTCCACGGTGGCCAGCAGGTGTTCGTATTCCAGCCGCTGAGCTCCGCGTTCGAGGATCAACAGCGAACCGAGATGGGTGGTCGCGCCCTGCTCGTCGCGGTAGTAGAAGGTGGCGTCTTGCATGGACAGTCGGTTCACCATGTGAACCCCGAGATCCCGATCTGCCCAGCTGACACGCCTGCGATCCTAGCCGCCCCGCGTGACCGTGCGATATGGACCGATGCCGACGACATCGTCGTCGGACCCAACCGCGACCGGTGGCGTCGTGAGGGATTTTTGATGGGTTTACCACGTTGTCCGATGCCTCGGATCCATCAAGACTGGTGCGATCGCAGCACGTGCGATCGCACAGTCAGATGGGAACAACACATGGGTACCTCGCTCGGCCTGATCGGCCTCGGTCGGATCGGCGCCTTCCACGCCGACACGCTCGCCGCACTCGACTCCGTCGACCGGCTCGTCGTCACCGACGAACGCACCGAACTGACGACCACCGTCGCCGCGAAGTACGGCGCGCAGACCGCCGCATCGATCACCGAGTTGCTCGACAGCGACATCGACGGCGTCGTGATCGCCGCAGCGACGCCTGCGCACGCCGAGCTGACGCTCGCAGCCGCGCGTCGGGGCATCCCGGTGTTCTGCGAGAAGCCGATTGCGTCGAGTGCCACCGAGAGCGCCGAGGTCGCCCGCGCGATCGAGGCGACCGGCACCGCGGTCCAGGTGGGCTACCAGCGACGATTCGACCTCGCGTTCCAGGGCGCGAAGGCCGCCGTCGACAACGGCGATCTCGGTTGGCTGCACACCGTGCGATCGACCACGATGGACCCCGCTCCCCCACCGATGGACTACATCGCCGGCTCGGGAGGACTGTTCCGCGACTGCGCGGTCCATGATTTCGACATCGTCCGCTGGATCACCGGCCAGGAGGCGGTCTCGGTCTTCGCCACCGGCTCCAACCAGGGCGACCCGGGTTTCGCGGCGGTCGGCGACGTCGACACCGCCGCCGTCGTGGTGACCATGTCGGGCGGAACACTCGCCGTGATCTCCAACGCCCGCTACAACGGCCGGGGGTACGACTGCCGCCTCGAGGTCCACGGCAGCGAGGACACCGTGGCGGCCGGATGGGATTCCGGGGCGCCGTTGCGCAACGTCGACCCGAACACCACCTTCCCGGAGGGCCCCGCCCACAACTTCTTCATGGACCGGTTCATCGACGCCTACCGCGCCGAGCTGTCCGCGTTCGTCGACGTCGTCCACGGTGACATCGAGTCGCCGTGCACGGTCGCCGACGCGGTCGAGGTCGCCTGGATCGCGGAGGCGGCGACGATGTCGCTCCGCACCGGCGGACCCGTGACGATCGCCGAGGTCAGGTCGTGACGGCGTTGCGACTCGCGGGCGCCCCCATCTCATGGGGCGTGTGCGAGGTGCCCGGCTGGGGACATCAGCTCGACGCCGATCGCGTCCTCGACGAGATGGTCGCGGTCGGGATCACCGCCGCGGAGTTCGGCCCGGACGGCTTTCTCGCGCCGGGCGCGCTGGCCCGGCACGGCCTCGCCGCCGTGGGCGGATTCGTCCCGGTCGTGTTGCACGACCCGTCAGCCGACGCCGAGGCGCAGGTCGCCCGACAGATCTCGTCGTTCGCCGCCGCCGGAGCCGAGATGTTGGTTCTCGCCGCGGCCACCGGTGCCGACGGCTATGACTCCCGACCCGACCTGGACGACGTGGCGTGGAAGACCCTGCTGTCCAACCTCGATCGGCTGGCCGAGGTCGCGGCGGCGGGTGGATTGCGTGCGGTGTTGCATCCGCACGTCGGAACCATGATCGAGAACCGGGACGACGTGTGGCGGGTGCTCGACGGTTCGTCGATCCCACTGTGCCTCGACACCGGACATCTGCTCATCGGCGGCTCCGATCCCGTGGAGTTGGCGACCCAGGCGGCCGACCGCATCGCGCACGCGCACCTCAAGGACGTCGATCTCGCTCAGTTGGGCCGCGTCACGGCCGGTGAACTGTCCTACAGCGCAGCGGTTGCCGAGGGTCTGTACCGTCCGCTCGGCGCAGGCGATGTCGACATCGCGGCCGTCGTCTCGCATCTGCGTGGAGCGGGCTACGACGGGTGGTGGGTACTCGAGCAGGACACGGTTCTCGATGGTGAGCCCGCCGGCGACGGCCCGGTCGCCGACGTCCGCGCGAGCATCGAGTACCTGCACACACTCGTCTCCTGACCCCAGCGGTCCCATTCTCGTGCCCGTGCGTCGGGGCACCACACGAACAACGCGGCCGCGTCCCTCCCGGGGACGCGGCCGCGTTGCTCTGCAGCGAGGGGTCAGACGACCTTGGTCGCCGCCCCGCCGTTACGTGCCGACTCGGAGACCGCCTCGACGATCTGGAGGCCACGCAGTCCATCGGCGAACGGCGGCAGGGGATCTCCGGTGCCCGCGATCTGGTCGATGAATGCGCGTGCCTGGTAGGCGAAGAGATCGGCAACGCCGAGTCCCACGCCGCCTGCGTCCATCGGGAGGCCGCCCGCGATGTACGGGTGCTCGGGTCCGATGGTCACGCGACGCGGTCCGTTGACCGGTGAGGCGAGATCGTCGGTGGAGATGTGGAATTCGCCCAGCCGGTGCAGATCGAACGCGGCCGAGCCCGCACTGGCGAACAGCTCGAAGCCCAGACCGTCGGGGAGACGATGTGCGACGCGCGACGCGGAGAACGTGCCGGCCGCGCCGTTGGCGAACGTGCCGGTGAACGTGGCGATGTCCTCGTTCTCCACCGGCGCCATCTCACCCGTCGTGGCCGACTTGGTGTGGCCGTAGGTGACACCCGCGGGCACGGGACGTTCGGTGACGACGGTCGCGAAGGTGGCGCCACTGACCTCGACCAGCGGACCACAGACGAACTCGGCGAGATCGAGCAGGTGGCTGCCGACGTCGGCGAGCGCCCCCGTGCCCTGTCCGCCCCGGTACCGCCAGGTGATGGGTCCGGTCGGGTCGAGTGCGTAGTCGCACCAGTAGTGCCCGTTGAAGTGGATCAGGTCGCCGAGGGAGCCGGCGTCGAGCTGCGCCTTGATCGCCGCCACCGCGGGGGTTCGCCGGTAGGTGTATCCCACCGCGGTCTGGGTCGACGCTGCCTCGGCGGCGGCCACCATCGCCTCGCCGTCGGCGAGAGATCCGGCCAGCGGCTTCTCGCACAGCACATGCTTGCCGGCCGCGAGGAGGCCCTCGACGATCTCGCGGTGCAGGTGGTTGGCCACCACGACGCTGACCACGTGGATGTCGTCGGCTTCGGCGATCGCCTGCCAACTGAACTCGGCTCGGCGGTAGCCGTACCGGGTGGCGGTGTCACGCGCCACGGCCTCGTTCATGTCGGCGATCGCGACCAGGTCGATGTTCGGTCGGTCGAGACCGAAGAGAGTTGTGGCGGTGCGGTATCCGGCTGCGTGCGCGCGTCCCGCCATGCCGCCGCCGATGACGGCGACGCCAAGTGTCTTGTCGGTCACGATGTGAGTCCTCAGGGTGTCTGTTCGGTACAGAGACGGTCGGTCGGCCAATCCCTTGGACCGGTCAATTAAACCGGTTCAACAAACTATGCGGCAGATCACACTTCCCTGTCAACAGCCAACCGGTCGCCGGCCGAGGTCTGTCATGATGAGCGGATGTCGAGTGGAAGCGCGTCCGGCCGAAAAGCGGTCACGATGCAGGACATCGCCGATCGGGTCGGCGTCTCCAAGGCGCTGGTGTCGCTGGTGCTGCGGCATGCGCCCGGCCCGTCTGATCAGACTCGTACCAAGGTGCTCGCCGCCGCCGCCGAGCTCAAGTACCGGCCCGACCGCGCCGCTGCGCTGCTGTCGGCTCGACGATCGCACATGATCGGCGTGGTGGCGGACGTCCGCAACGCATTCCACGCCGAGATGGTCGAACATCTCATCGCCCGCGCCGACGCGGTCGGATACGAGGTCGTACTGGGGCCCGTCACCCCGACCCATCCCGAGGATCGAGTCGTCGACACACTGATCGACTTTCGTTGCGAAGCAATGGTTTTGTTGGGCTCCGAACTACCGGCCGAACGACTTGCCGACCTCGCGGCCGACGTGCCGACCGTGGTCGTCGGCCGGCGGGTGACGGTACCGGGCGTCGACGTCGTCCGTGTCGACGACAACCGCGGCGTCCGGGTGGCGATCGACCATCTCGTCGACCTCGGCCACCGCCACATCGCCCACCTGAGCGGCGGCGGCCAGATCGCCGCCGACCGCAGACGCGGTTACGAGCGCGCGATGCGTCGCCACGGGCTGGGCGAGAAGATGGTGGTGTACGACGGCGATTTCACCGAGGTCAGCGGCGCCCACATCGGCGAGACCCTGCTCGCGAGGACGCCGGAGATCACCGCCGTCCTCGCAGGCAACGACCGCATCGCCATCGGATTCCTCGAGACGCTCTGGCGCGCGGGCGTGCCGGTGCCCGAACGCGTCTCGGTCGTCGGATACGACGACTCGACGATCGCCCGCTGGGCGCACATCGATCTGACCTCGGTGGGCCAGGCGGCGTCCGACCAGGCCCACTCCGCCATCGACGCCGTGGTCGCCCGACTCGACGACGGACCGGCGCGGCCCGCGGTCACGGTGTTCGCGCCACGGCTCGTCGTCCGCGGCACCACGGCCGCGCCGAGCTGACCTCCGCTACGGGAGGTGGCGGCGTCCGAGCGCACTCAACTCGTCGACGAACCAGGCGTCGTCCATACCGGTGTCGAGGGCTCGGGTCATGAGTTCGGCGGGCGTCTCCCCGGCCAGACCCGCGGTCGGGATGTCGAGATCGAGATTGCTGGGGAAGGCGTATCCCTCGGCGGCCGCGGCGATCACGTTGCGCACGGACTGGCGCGATCCGGTCCCGGCGAAGCGTTGCAGAGCCGGATAGATGTCGCCGCACAACCTCTCCCGGTCGATCGACTCCATGGCACGCCCGAACGCCGAGGACACCTGGAGCAGGTTCGCCATCCGGTGGATGCCGACCGAGGCGTCGCCCCCGGTCGTGTTGTGGCCCGCGGCGTGGTGCAGCGCAGGGTTGAAGAAAACGGCGTCACCGGCCGCGAGGGCCAGTTGCACGCGGTTCTCCGCGAAGAACTCCCGGAACTCCGGACGCTCGACCGCGAGATAGCCCGCCTCGAACTGGTGCGAGTACGGGAGATACATGGTCGGCCCCGATTCCACCGGCATGTCCACGTGCGCCACAGCGCCCTGCAGGGTGAGCGCAGCCGTCAGTCGGTGGATGTGGGCGCGAAAGCGCACGGCGGTCTCGGTGGCCATGAAGCCCAGGTGG
Source organism: Williamsia maris (assembly GCF_024171815.1). Taxonomy (GTDB): domain Bacteria; phylum Actinomycetota; class Actinomycetes; order Mycobacteriales; family Mycobacteriaceae; genus Williamsia_A; species Williamsia_A maris. Next base: position 716,225 of record NZ_JAMTCJ010000003.1, read on the forward strand.
TAGTCGCGGTGCGAACTCTGGGCTGCGCCGCCCGGGTTGACGACATTGATCGCCGACGTCACCTGGTACATCGGTCCGAGCCAGGCCTCGGAGACCAGAGCGAGCATGTCGTTGGAGTAATAGCGGACGAACAATTCCGGATCGACTCCCGCCAATCGTCCGAGCGCGTTCCAGATCCTGTCGTTGGCGCCGGGTCGTGCGAAGTGATCACCATGCGCGGTTCCCGAATTCCGCTGCAGATCGATCACCTCGCGGTACACCCGCGAGGTCTCGTCGAGCGCGTGTCGGTCGTCGAACGCACCGGCTATGACGACGATGCCCGGCCCCGTCAGGAGAGCTCGAGCGAGTTCGTCCTGGACCGCAGCGCGCTCACGTGGGTCGACGACGATCCCCTCGAGGCGCGCCGCGTCGTAGAACAGCACCTGACTGCGGACCTCCGCCGCATACGGATAGTCGTCGAGCTCCGTTGTCCGACCGACCAGGTGAGCGAATCGCGAAAGATCGCAATCGTTCTCACCGAATCGATCGGCGCGGGCGGGGCTGTGGCCGGCATGGGCAGTGGTGGTCATCGGGGCTCCTGGATCTGCGTGAGCGGTTGTCCTTGTGATCAGCATGGCGTTGTGCTTGAGTGCCAGCAACCCCGAAAAACCATCAAGAAACCATCAGGAGCACGCATGCCGCACCCGTATCCGATCCGTGAGATCGCGCGGCAGGCCGGTGTCAGCGAGGCGACGGTCGACCGCGTCCTCCACAAACGCCCCGGGGTCCGCGCAGGCACCGTGCACCAGGTGGAACAGGCCGTCACAGACCTCGACCGGCAGAGGTCGCAACTTCGTCTGTCCGGGCGAAACTTCATGGTCGATGTCGTCATGGACACACCGCGACGCTTCTCGACCATGGTGCGACGTGCCCTCGAACGCGAGCTGCCCGATCTCCGACCGGCCGCGGTCCGCGCACGGTTCCACCTACACGACCGCTGGACAATCGACGAGATGGTCGCCCAACTCGACTCGATATCGCGAAAGGGCAGCAGCGGTGTACTGCTGAAGGCACCTGATGTCCCCGAGGTCGCCGAGGCGATCGACCGACTCTCCGCAGCTCGCATCCCGGTCATCACGATCGTCACCGACGTACCCGTCAGCACACGAATCGCCTACGTGGGTATGGACGATCGGTCGGCGGGCGCGACCGCGGCGTACCTGATGCACCGCCTGCTCCGCGGCAGCTCGGCGCAGATCCTCGTACTCACCAGCCGCGACTTCTTCCGCAACGAGGAGGAGCGGGAGATGGGTTTCCGGGCCACGACTCGTCAGTGCGACATCGACCGACGGATCGTCGAACTCTCCAACACCGGCGGGTTCGACGAGGCCAGCCACCACATCGTGCATCGCGCTCTGCGCGCCAATCCGGAACTGCGCGCTGCCTATTCGATCGGCGGCGGCAACGCAGGCATCGTCCGGGCATTCGCCGAGGCGCGTCGCGAGTGCGAGGTCTTCATCGGTCACGACCTCGGCGAGGAGAATCTGGCACTGCTGCGCTCCGGCGACCTCACCGCGGTGCTACATCACGATCTGCGCACCGACATGCGCAACTCGGTGCGGGCGATCATGGCATTCCACGGGGCGCTGCCGGGGCCTGTGCGAGTGGAGCGGTCCACGATCGACATCATCACCCCCTACAACGTTCCCGGCTGACCACCGCGGTGGTCCCGCGCACCACGAGCTCCGGTTCGAGCACCCGTGCGCCGAAGAAGCCGAATTCCGTCGACTGCACGGGGTGCGGGTCTGCGGTCTCCAGATGGTCGGCCACACACTCGAACGCCGCACCCGCCAACCCGGCGATGTCCTGCCGAACGGTACTGAGGTCGACGTGCGCCAACGACGAGAAGCGGCTGTCGTCGTACCCGATCACCGACATCGTCTCCGGCACCCGAACTCCGCTGCGTCGCATGACATCGAGGAAACCGATCGCCATCTGATCGTTCGCGAGGAAGACCGCCGTCGGCAGGGTTTCCGAATCGAGCAGTGCCCGAGCTGCTTCCGCGCCACCGGTCTCGGTGTAGTCACCGGGGATCCGGCGGGAGATGTCGCGAAGTCCTGCGGCCGCCATCGTGTCTGCGTATCCCCGTGCGCGCTCGGCCGCACCGGGATGCGTACCGCCATCGACATGGATGATCGCGCGGTGACCGAGGGTGATGAGATGTTGCACCGCGACATGGGCGCCGTGCCACTCGTCGGTACCGACGGTCGTCGCGGTGCCGGAGGGAAAGCGCTCCCCGATGACGACGACAGGCACACCGAGACCATCGAGACGGTCGTCCATCTCGGCGCCCACGACGACGACGGCCTCACAGCGCAGTGCGATGAGCTCCTCGGCGACGATCTGCCGACTCCTGCCTGCGGTGATCGCACCGAGCGCGATCCGGTAATCCGCCCCCGCGGCCGCGGTGTACAACTCCTCGATGAGATCTGCCTCGAAGGAACTGCGCGGGTTGAACACGACCCCGACCTGGCGGGACCGCCTGCTGCGCAACATACTCGCGGCCGCGTCGGGGCGATATCCGAGGGCTTTCGCGGTCGCGAGGATCCGATCCCGCGTATCCGCGCCGGCGCCCGCTCCGCCGGAGAGGACCACCGACACGAGCGGCCGGGACACCCCGGCCGCTCGCGCGACGTCGGCCATCGTCACCCGTGAGGACATGTCAGCCCGCGTTGGCCGCGCCGACGGTCGCGGTGTCCCCGGTCGCGATCTTCTCGGCCGACAGCATGGTCTCGGCCCCCATCTGCAACCCCTCGAACTGCCCCATCTCCACATCCTCGTGTTCCAGGTTGATGGCGATGTCCGGATCCACCTTCTGCAATGCGGCGAGGAAGTCCGCCCAGTAGGTGGTGTCGTGCCCACGGCCCACGGTCACGAAGTTCCACGGCGCCTCCGCCGGGAAGTTGTTGGCCACGAATCGGCCACCGATGTTGAGGGCGAACTCACCGGGGCCGGGTGTGACGAACCGGTCGTCGAGCATGCCGTTGAGGCGGCAGTTCTCCTCGTTGATGCGAACGTCTTTCGCAGCAGCGACGAAAACGCGGTCACCCAGGTACTCGATACCGGCGATGGGCTCCATGCCCTGCCAGAACAGATGACTGGGGTCCATCTCCGCGCCGATGTGTGTGCCGCCGGTGCGCTCGATGAGGCGGACCAGAGTCGCCGGGTTGAACACGACGTTGTGGGGGTGCAGCTCGAGGGCAACGCGGACGCCCGCGTTGGCGGCGCGCTGCTCGATGTCGGTCCAGTACGGGACCGTCACCTCATCCCATTGGTAGGCGAGCATCTCGGTGGACGCGGAATTCCACGGCTCCACCACCCATGCCGGCAGCGCAGACCCGCGATCGGCGCCCGGCTGCCCGGACATCGTGATGACGTCTCGGACGCCGAGCAGTCCTGCGAGCTCGATCGTGCGGTGCAGGTCGCGCGAGTGCTTGCTGCTGACCGCCACATCGGGGTGCAGCGGGTTGCCGTTGACGTTCAGCGCCGTCAACTCGAGGCCGGCGTCGGCGATTCGAGCGAGGTACTCGCGGCGTGCTGTCGCGTTCTGCAGCAGCGAGTCGACGTGAATGTGCGGGGCGTCGATGAAGCCGCCGGAGTTGACCTCGATGCTGGTCAGTCCCAGCTCCGCGATGGTCGCGAGCGCCTCGTCGAGGGTCTTGTCGTGCAGGCATGCCGTGTAGACGCCGAGTTTCATTGTGCTGGTTTCCTTCCGGGGATGTTGTGATGTCGGACTTCGGGTGTGGGTGCCGGGATCGAGAACTACTTACACGTGTCAATTCCCGAGCCGAGAACGGGTGGGGCCACGCGGACCCCACCCGTTCCGGCGAAGAGCAGGACTATTTGCCGCGACGGAGCTCGTGGTTCAGGGTCTCGAGCTCGTCACCGCCTGCCATCTGCTGCGTCAGCTCGTCGAGACTGATCTCGTCGTAGGTGCAGTCGAGCTTCTGGCGTCCGCGATTGAGCAGTACGAAGTGATCTCCCACGAGGTGCGCGTGATGCGGGTTGTGTGTGATGAACACGACGCCGAAACCCTGCGCCTTGGCCGCGGAGATGTAGCGCAGCACCATGCCGGACTGCTTCACACCCAGTGCGGCCGTGGGCTCGTCGAGGATGAGCACGCGGGCACCGAAGAAGATCGCCCGCGCGATCGCGACACACTGCCGCTGACCGCCCGACAGCGAGCTGATCGGCGCATCCACGTCGGGCAGGTCGATGCCCATCTTGAACAGTTCCTCTTTGGTGGTGGCGCGCATCGACTTGGTGTCCAGGGCACGCAACGGTCCCTTGCGCAGCTCCTGGCCGAGGAAGAAGTTGCGCCACACCGGCATCAGACCGACGACGGCCAGATCCTGGTAGACGGTCGCGATGCCCTTGGCGAGCGCGTCCTTCGGCGATCCGAAGGTGCATTCCTCGCCGTCGACGAGCAACTGGCCCTCCGACTGCTGGTGCAGGCCGGCCATGATCTTGATCAACGTGGACTTGCCCGCGCCGTTGTCGCCGAGCACGCCGCAGACCTCGCCCGCACCCACGCGGAGGTTGATGTCCTTGAGCGCGATGATGTTTCCATAGCTCTTGCCGACGCCCTTGAGCTCGATGAGCGGTACGTTGCCGCCCGGCTTGGGGCTCTCCACCGGAGCTTCGATAGCTGTACTCATGTCGTGTGACCTGTCTGTAGAAATCGGTTCGGCGCTCATCGCTTGGCGGCGAAGCTGCGGAAGCTGTTGTTGGCGACCACCGCGAACAGGAGCATGGCGCCGAGGAAGAACTTGAACCAGTCGGGGTTCCAGCCGGCGTAGACGATGCCCTGGTTGGTCATGCCGAAGATGAACGCACCGACGGCCGCGCCGATCGCGGTGCCGTAACCACCGGTGAGCAGGGTGCCACCGATGACCGCGGCGATGATGTAGAGGAACTCGTTGCCGACGCCCTGTCCGGACTGCACCGTGTTGAACGCGAAGAGCAGGTGCATGCCGAGGAACCACGCCGAGAAGCCGACGTACATGAACAGCCCGATCTTGACCTTGGTGACCGGGACACCGACCGCGCGAGCCGAGTCCTGGTTGCCACCGACGGCGAAGATCCAGTTACCGATGCGGGTCTTCATCAACACGAAGCTGGCGATCGCGGTGAACAGCAGCCACCAGAAGATGGTGATGCGGACCGATACGCCGCCGATCTCGTACGTCGACGCGAAGACCTTCTGGGCGGAGGTGAATCCCTGGATGTCGGAGATGTCCGGGGTGGCGACCTGACCGGTGATCAACTTGGTCACCGCGAGGTTGATGCCGGTGATCATCAAGAACGTCGACAACGTGATGAGGAACGACGGGATCTTGGTCTTCATGACGAGGTAGCCGTTGAGGAATCCGACGGCCAGCGCGAGAGCCAGCGACAGCACGCATGCGACCCACACGTTCAGGTTCAGTTGGAACGCGAGCAGGGACGCGGCGATCGAACTGAACGTCACCGCGACGCCGGTCGAGAGATCGAACTCGCCGCCGATCATCAGCAGCGAGACCGCGCACGCCATGATCCCGATGGTCGAGGAGGCGTAGAGGGTGGTGGCGAACGCCTCCGGGGTCCGGAACGGCGGCGCGACAATGCAGAAGAAGACGAAGATGACGACGGCGCCGATCAGCGCACCCACCTCCGGTCGTACCAGGGTTCGCTGCCAGACCTTCTGCTTGCGCACCCGTTCGTCGGTCACGATCGGACCGGTTCCCTTGGTGATCGATGTACTCATGACTGTTCTCTCTTTGTTCTTCGGGCCAGCGTGTGCGTCGGTGTTCGACGACTGGAATCCGATGCCCGGGAGGAAAAGCCGCTCCCGGGCATCGGATGTATCAGCGTGTGCCGCGCTTTGCGTACTCGGCGACGGCGGCGATGTTGGACTTGTCGATGAAGGACGGACCGGTGAGCGTCGACTGCCCACCACCGATCACGTTCTTGTTGGACAGATCGAGCCACAGCGCATCCACCGCGAGGTAGCCCTGCAGATACGGCTGCTGATCGACGGCCCACTCGACCGACCCGTTCTGGATCGCTCCGACCAACTCGGAGTTGGTGTCGAACGTGGCGACCTTCGCCTTCGAGTTGGCCGCAGACAGCGACTTCACCGCGGTGAGCGCGATGGGCGCACCGAGGGTGATGATCGCGTCGACCGAGGGATCCTGCTGCAGCTTGGCCGTGATCGACGACTCCACCGACGGCAGATCGGTGCCGGTGACGTTCAGGTTCTCGACCGAACCTGTGGTCAGCCCCTCCTTGACGCCTGCACAGCGATCCTCCAGGGCGACCGAACCCTGCTCCTGGACAACGCAGATGACATTCTTCGCGCCCTCGGAGGCGAGTCGCTTGCCGGCCGCGACGCCCGACACCTTCTCGTCCTGGCCGAAGTAGCTCAACGCACCCGTGGCCTTCCAGTTGTTGATTCCCGCGTTGAACACGGTGGTCGGGATGCCGGCCTTGACGGCCTGCGTGATGGCCGGGGTCATCGCGTCGGCAAAGGACATCGTGACCGCGAGTCCGTCGACCTTCGAGTCGATGGCGGACTGCACGAGCGTCGCCTGGGCCGGACCGGAGTTCTGCGACGAGTACTGCAGCTTGACGTTGTCCTTGTCGGCAGCAGCCTGCGCACCCTTCCGGATGAGATCCCAGAAGGTGTCTCCGGGCGGACCGTGGGTGACCATCGCGATGGTGTAGCTCTTGGCGGTGGCGTCGGTCTGCGTGGCCTTCTTGCCGCCGGTGCTCGAGCACCCTGCCAGCGTCAGAACGACGGCCGCCACTGCAGCTGTCCCCACGACCGTTCTCTTCCACATCACGGGCGTCGTCGCCCGGTGAGCTGTGGTTTTCATACGTGTGTCCTTCCGGATCCCCTGATTGAGAGCTAGATCACTCTCGTGGAGATGATGTAATACCCAACACAGCATTGTTGTCAATACTTTGTCATGACATACGCACAAATTAGGGATTCGATGCAAGGGTTTGTCCGACGTCAACACCGGGCAGTGACATGCGCGGCCGCCGCCTGCGGTAGCCGCGCGGCTCCGACGCCGCACACGGCCAGCAGCGCCGCGAGCAGGACATAGGCCGCGCCGAATTCGCCGGCTGGGAACGGCAGCAGGTGCTCGATGCCCGAGCCGACCGACAGCGCGACCACCGCGATCCCGACACCGACGCCCGCGAACAACTCCTGCGCGGAGGCGTGCAGGGTGTTGGCGTCGACCAGATCCGAGTCGTTCACATCGGCGAACGCCAAGGTGTTGTAGGCGGTGAAACCGATCGATCGCAGTGCACCGCTCACGACGAGCACCGCGGCGGTCATCCACCAGGGCGTGTCAGGGCCGACCGCCGCGACCACGCCGAGCACCGCGACCGATGCGCCGATGGTGCACAGCAGCAGTCGTCGGATACCCATCACCCGCATCAGCGGAGTGGTCACCGGCTTGACCAGCACATTGCCGGCGAACAGCGCCGTCACGGCGGCGCCGGCCTCGGTGGGGGACCACCCGAATCGCAACTGGAACATCAGCGGCAGCAGGAACGGCACGGCGGAGATCACCGCTCGATAGCAGGACCCGAACGTCAGGACGGAGGTGAACGTCGGGACACGCAGGACCCCGAGACCGAGGAGCGGGGCCGACGAGGCGCTCAGGTGCCGCCATGCGGCCACCACGCCCACCGCACAGGTCAGCGCCGACGGGGCCAGGACAGTCCAGGAGACGCTGCCGACCCGTACCGCGTCCAGCGCGACCATCCCGGCCGTCACGGACACCACCACCAGCGCGGCACCGACCACATCGAGCGGGCGCGGGGTGGTCGGCCGAACGGAGCGGGGCATGAGCCGGATGCCGACCAGCAGACCGATCACGCCGATCGGGACGTTGATCGCGAAGATCCATCGCCAGCCCGCCTGCGACGTGATGAGACCACCGAGCAGCGGCGCCACCACCGGCGCGACGAGCGCGGGCCAGGTGAGCCACGCGATGGCGCGTACCAGCCCCGGCTTGCCGACCGCACGCAACACCACCAGCCGGCCGACCGGGACCATCAGGGCTCCACCGACGCCCTGCAGGACACGCATGCCCACCAACATCGGCAGCGACACACTCAGCGCGCAGCCGATCGAGGACGCAGCGAAAAGTGCTATCGCGCAGAGATACACCGGTCTCGCCGTGAACCGGTCCACCACCCAGCCGCTGACCGGGATCACCACCGCGACGGTGATCAGATAGGCGGAGATCGCGATTCCCACGTCGAACGTGGACACCGCGAGATCGCGGGCGATCGCGGGGAGTGCGGTGACGAGGACGGTGCCGTCGAGGATCTCCATGAACAGCGTCGCGGCGACGAGGAGCGCGACACCGCGGGGGAACTCCGGCCGATCAGCGGCTGACAACAGTCGTTTCGAAGAAGTAGTGATCGGCGAGATAGACGTGCCTGCCGATCTCGACGACCTTGCCCGAGTCGTCGAATGCGGTGCGCTGCATGGTCAGCAGCGCAGCTCCGGTGTCGACACCGAGGATCTCGGCCTCGCCGGGGTCGGCACCCTTCGCACCGATCCGCTGACGCGCGAGCCGGATGTGCACTCCCCTGCTGCGCAGACCCCGATAGAGGCCGTCGGCCTCGAGTTCTCCAGGAGGCGGGGATATCTCGGCGGGAAGATGATTGATCATCACCGCGAGGGGTTCACCGTTCGAGCGCCGTAACCGCTTGATGGAGACGGCCTCGACCCCGACCTCGAGCTGCAGCTCGTCGCGTAGATCGTGATCAGGGATGTGCACGCGGTATTCGAGCAGTTGGGTGGTGGGGTGCAGACCGGCACCGGTGAGGTCGTCGAACAGACTGGTCAGCTCCACCGATCGATGTACCGGGTTCTGGACGACCTGCGTGCCGACACCGCGTTTGCGGACCAGGACGCCCTTGTCCACGAGTTCCTGGATGGCCTGCCGGATGGTCGGACGTGACAAACCGAGCCGCTTGGCGAGGTCGAGCTCGTTCTCGAGCCGATCGCCCGGCGTCAACTCACCGCCGACGATCGCACTCTCGATTGCCTGCGCGAGCTGGTGATACAGCGGAATCGGAGTCGATCTGTCGAGCTGGATCGCCAGCTGGGTTATCACAACGTGAACTGTATCACTCGTCGCGTTTCAAGTCGTAATGTCCTGACAAATGCTTGACAACCCTGTGTGAACTACCGCACAGTGACTCCACGACAGTCACCTGACGGTCTCGTCCTGTTTCGCGTAACCGATGTTCGGAGTATCCCCGTGACCCACAGCTCGACCGCTCCCGGAGACCAGGTGGCCGCCGACGCTCCATTCGACGTCCTGGCCATCGGACGGTGTGGCGTCGACGTGTACCCGCACCAGATCGGTGTCGGACTGGCCGAGGTCTCGACATTCGGCAAGTTCCTGGGCGGGAGCGCCGCCAACGTCACGGTGGCCGCCGCCCGGCTGGGAAGGCGCAGCGCCCTGATCTCCGGGGTCGGCGACGATCCGTTCGGCGGTTTCGTCCGAGCAGAGCTGGCCCGTCTCGGGGTGGACAACCGCTACATCGGCACCGACCAGCAATTTCCCACCCCGGTGACGTTCTGTGAGATCTTCCCGCCCGATGACTTCCCGCTCTACTTCTATCGCCGTCCCAGCGCGCCGGACATGCAGGTGCGCGCGGAGCAGATCGACACCGCCGCCGTCGCCGCCGCGCACCTCTACTGGTCCACCGTCACCGGCTTGTCCGAGGAGCCCTCGCGCGCGGCACATTTCGCGGCGTGGGAAGCACGCGGACGCACTCGGTTGACCGTTCTCGACCTCGACTACCGACCGATGTTCTGGGAGTCCGGCTCGGCTGCCACCGCACAGGTGCAGCGAGCGTTGTCGCAGGTGACCGTTGCCGTGGGCAACCGGGAGGAGTGCGAGATCGCCGTCGGCGAGACCGATCCCCACCGGGCGGCCGACGCGCTGCTCGACATGGGGCTCGACCTCGCCGTCGTCAAACAGGGCCCCCGCGGAGTGCTCGGGAAGACCCGTCACGAATCGGTGGAGGTCGCCCCCAACCGCATCGACGTCATCAACGGACTCGGCGCCGGCGACAGCTTCGGCGGCAGCCTGTGTCACGGACTGCTCGCCGGGTGGCCGTTGGAGAAGATCCTGCGCCACGCCAACGCCGCGGGTGCGATCGTCGCCGGCCGACTCGAATGTTCCACCGCCATGCCCACCGCGGACGAGGTCGCAGCCCTGGCCGATGCGGCGCGCACGCCGTCGTCTGCCGACACCGAGGAGAAGATCAATGTCTGAGACCGTCGTCGCGACACCCGTGACCACCACCGCGCTGTGCTCCACCTACGCCGACGTCACCCGACTGCGTGCCGAGAACCCCGCCGCGATCGCGACCGCCTGGGCCACCCGGGCACCGCGCCCGACCATCCGTGGCAACGGTCGCCTCATGATCGTCGCAGCCGATCACCCGGCCCGTGGCGCGCTGTCGGTGGGCGATCGTCCCACCGCGATGAACAGCCGTTCGGACCTTCTCGACCGGTTGCGGACCGCGCTGGCCAACCCGGGTGTCGACGGTGTCCTGGCCACCTCCGACATCCTCGAGGACCTGCTGCTGCTGGGTGCTCTGGAGGACAAGGTGGTGTTCTCCTCGATGAATCGTGGCGGGCTGGCGGGCGCCTCGTTCGAGCTCGACGACCGGATGACCGCGGCCACCGCGAAATGGACGAACGAGGCCGGCCTGAACGGCGCGAAGATGCTGTGCCGCGTCGATGTCGCCGATGCGGGGACCCTGAACATGATGACCGCGTGTGCCGCTGCCGTCGACGAACTCGCGGCCGGCGGCTCGATCGCCATGCTGGAGCCGTTCCTGTCGAGTCGAGTGGACGGCAAGGTGCGCAACGACCTGTCCGCCGACGCGGTGATCAAGTCGATGCACATCATCCAGGGACTGGGATCCACGTCGGCCTACACCTGGCTGAAGCTGCCCGTCGTCGACGAGATGGAGCGCGTGATGGACGCGACCACGCTGCCGACACTGCTGCTCGGCGGCGACCCGCAGACCGCGCCCGCCGAGACCTTCGCCAGTTGGGAACGCGCCCTGGCCATCCCGGCCGTCCGTGGACTGATCGTCGGGCGGACGCTTCTCTACCCGACCGACGACGACGTGACGACCGCGGTGGACACCGCGGTGTCCCTGGTTCGGTGATCGGCGTGGACAGCAAGTACTACATCCCGGCGGGCAGCGCCACCGCTCCCCTGACCGTGGACGTCACACCCGAATCGGCAGGCTGGACCGAGTCCTCGCTGTTCGTCGTCGAACTGGGCGCCGGGGAGTCCATCACCCGCAGCAGCGGGGACGACGAGATACTCGTGGTCCCGCTCGCGGGTTCGGCGACCGTGTCGTGTGATGACCGCAGCTTCGAGCTCGCCGGGCGACCGAACGTCTTCTCCGGACCCACCGATTTCGTCTATGTCGGCAGGGATTCCAGCTACACCGTGACCGCAGACGGGAGCGGTGGCCGCTACGCCCTGTGCGGTGCGCGTGCGACGAACGAGCTCGACTTCCGGTACGTGCCGTCCGCGGACGTGCCCGTCGAACTACGCGGCGCGGGCAACTGCAGCCGTCAGGTGCACAACTTCGGTACCGCAGGCGCGTTCGAGGCCGACTCGATCATCGCCTGCGAGGTGATCACCCCGGGCGGTAACTGGTCGAGTTACCCCGCACACAAACACGACGAGAACACCGAACTGGAATCACAACTCGAGGAGATCTACTACTTCGAGATCGCCGACGGCCCCGCCGGCCCCGGGAGTCCGAACCCGCGCAGTCCCGGCTTCGGATACCACCGGGTCTACGGGACGCCGGAACGCCCGATCGAGGTGCTCGAGGAGGTCCGGTCCGGCGACGTGGTCCTGGTTCCACACGGTTACCACGGACCGTCGATCGCGGCCCCCGGCTACGACATGTACTACCTCAACGTGATGGCCGGACCGGGAGACGAACGAGCCTGGCGGATCTGCGACGACCCGTCGCACACCTGGCTCCGCGAGAGCTGGGAGCACCAGGCGGTCGACCCGCGCCTCCCGCTCCACCGGACACCGCACGAGAAGTCCTAGAACACACCACCACAACCGCGAGAAAGAGACAATCGTGGCACCGATCAACACCGGGCGCGCAGGCGGCATCACCGGAGTGCGCACACCCGAAGGTGAACAGACCATCCATCTGACGGTCGCGCAGGCAACCGTGAGGTTCCTCGCGAACCAGTACGTCGAACGCGACGGCGAGACGACCAAGTTCTTCGCAGGCTGTTTCGGGATCTTCGGACACGGCAACGTCGCCGGCCTCGGACAGGCGTTGTTGCAGAACGAGATCGACGACATCGACGCGGGGCGTGAACAGACCCTGCAGTACGTCCTGGGCCGCAACGAGCAGGCCATGGTGCACTCCGCCGCCGCCTTCGCACGGATGAAGGACCGCCTGCAGACGTGGGCCGTGTCGGCATCGGTCGGCCCCGGCTCGACCAACATGCTCACCGGTGCCGCTCTGGCGACGATCAACCGTCTGCCGGTCCTGCTCCTCCCCGCCGACACCTTCGCCACCCGCGCCTCCGCGCCGGTGCTCCAGGAGCTGGAACTCCCGTCGGCCGGCGACATCACCGTCAACGATGCGTTCAAGCCGGTGTCACGCTACTTCGATCGCGTCTGGCGCCCCGAGCAGCTTCCGGGCGCTCTCCTCGGCGCGATGCGGGTACTCACCGACCCGGTCGAGACCGGCACCGCAACCGTCGCCATCCCGCAGGACGTACAGGCCGAGGCCTTCGACTGGCCCGAATCGCTGTTCGCCCCGCGCACCTGGCACGTCGCGCGACCGCTGCCCGAGCGGTCGGTCATCGCCTCCGCGGCCGCGATCATCCGTTCGGCCAAGCGGCCGCTGATCGTCGCCGGCGGCGGTGTCATCTACAGCGGGGCAACCGAATCCCTGGATCGCTTCTGCGCTCGGACCGGCATCCCGGTCGGTCAGAGTCAGGCGGGCAAGGGATCGCTGCGCTACGACCATCCGCAGTCCGTCGGGGCCATCGGGTCGACCGGCACCACCGCAGCCAACGCCTTGGCCGCCGAGGCCGACGTCGTGATCGGCATCGGTACCCGCTACAGCGACTTCACCACAGCCTCCCGCACCGCGTTCACCGGTGACGACGTCACGTTCGTCAACATCAACGTGGCGTCGCTGGATTCGGTGAAACAGGGCGGATACAGCGTCGTCGCCGACGCACGCGAGGCGATCGACGCACTCGACGAGCTGCTCGCCGACCACGCCGTCGACGCCTCCTACCGCGAGCGGGTCGGCGTACTCGCCGCCGAATGGGACGCGACCGTGTCCTCGGTGTACGCACCGGGCACCACCGGTGTCAACGTCGCGACCGGCGAGGAGGCGTTGACGCAGAGCGAGGTCATCGGCCTGGTCAACGAGATCTCCGATCCGCGCGATGTCGTGGTGTGCGCGGCGGGCTCGATGCCCGGTGACCTCCACAAGCTGTGGCGCACACGTGATTCGAAGGGGTACCACGTCGAGTACGGGTACTCCTGCATGGGGTACGAGGTCGCAGGCGGCCTCGGCGTCAAGATGGCCTGCCCCGATCGCGACGTCTTCGTCATGGTCGGCGACGGTTCGTACCTGATGATGGCCACCGAGCTCGTGACGGCGGTCCAGGAGAACCTCAAGGTCATCGTCGTCCTGGTGCAGAACCACGGCTTCGCGTCGATCGGGTCACTGTCGGAATCGTTGGGGTCCCAGCGGTTCGGTACCGACTACCGCTACCGCGGCGGCGACGGCCGCCTCGACGGTTCGGTGCTGCCCATCGATCTGGCCGCCAACGCCGCATCACTGGGCGCCGACGTCATCCGCGCCACCACGGCGGCTGAGTTCGCCGACGCCATCAAGGTCGCCAAGGCGGCGACCACCACCACCGTCATCCATGTCGAGACCGATCCGCTGATCGGTGCACCCGACAGTGAATCCTGGTGGGACGTACCGGTCTCGGAGACCTCCACCCTCGATTCCACCCAGCAGGCCTACGCCACGTACCAGCAGTGGAAAGCCGTCCAACGCCCCTATCTGCGGCCGGCGACCGCTCCCGACGCCGACGGTGCGACGTGACGTCCACCATCCGCGTCGGCTCCGCACCCGACTCCTGGGGAGTCTGGTTCCCCGACGATCCGCACCAGACGCCGTACACCCGCTTCCTCGACGAGGTCGTCTCCGCGGGGTACCAGTGGATCGAGCTGGGCCCGTTCGGCTACCTGCCGACCGATCCCGCCCAACTCCTCGACGAACTCGGGTCGCGAGGGCTGAAGCTCTCGGCCGGAACGGTGTTCGAGCACCTGCACCGGGACGACGCGTGGGACGCCGTGTGGTCGCAGATCGAGGATGTCGCACAGCTGACGGCCGCCGTCGGCGGTGACCACGTGGTGGTCATCCCGGAGATGTGGCGGGATCCGGCCACCGGGGCGGTCCTCGAGGACCGCGTCCTCAGCGACGATCAGTGGCGCCGCAAGACCGACGGCATGAACCAGCTCGGCCGTGCGATGTTCGAGAAGTACGGCGTACGAGCGCAGTACCACCCGCATGCCGACAGCCACGTCGACACCGAGGAGCACATCTACCGCTTCCTCGAGAACACCGACCCGGAGTTCGTCAACCTCTGCCTCGACACCGGACACGTGAGCTACTGCGGTGGCGACAACCTCGCGATCATCACCGGGCACCCCGAACGGATCGGGTACCTGCACCTCAAGCAGGTCGACGAAGACGTGCGCGCCAAGGTCGCAGCCGACGATCTGCCGTTCGGCGAGGCGGTCCGACTCGGTGCGATGACCGAGCCGCCGCGAGGGATCCCGGACATGCCCCCGCTGCTCGAGGCGGTCGCCGACCTCGGCATCGACATCTTCGCGATCGTCGAGCAGGACATGTATCCCTGTGCCGTCGACACACCGCTCCCCATCGCCACCCGCACCCGGAAGTACCTGGGATCGTGCGGGATCCCTGCCGTCGGCTTCAGCTGACCCGTTCACGTCTGTAGGAGAAACACACATGTCTGACCGCACCACCGCCGAACTGCGTGTCGCCGTTCTGGGCGTCGGGATGATGGGCGCCGATCACGTCGAGCGCATCACCGGACGCATCAAGGGCGCGCGCGTCGCCGTCGTCAACGACTACCTGCACGACAAGGCCGAGACCATCGCCGCGGGTATCGACGGGTGCCGCGCCATCTCCGATCCGCTTGCCGCCATCGCCGATCCCGAGGTCGATGCGGTGCTGCTCGCGACCCCGGGTCCGACCCACGAGGCACAGCTGATCGCGTGCATCGAGCACGGGAAGCCGGTCCTCTGCGAGAAGCCGCTCACCACCGACGTCGCGACCTCGCTCGACATCGTCCGTCGCGAGGCGCAGTCGGGCACACCGCTCATCCAGGTCGGCTTCATGCGACGCTTCGACCACGAGTACAGCCAACTCAAGACCGCCATCGACGACGGCGTGTTCGGTCGAGTCCTGCTGGCGCACTGCGTGCACCGCAACCCTGCCGTCCCGCCGAGCTTCGACAGCTCGATGATCGTGAAGGACTCGCTCGTCCACGAGGTCGACGTCACCCGCTTCCTCTTCGACGAGGAGATCACCTCGGTCCACATCATCAAGCCGTCGGCGAACCCGAGCGCGCCCGCGGGCCTGCAGGATCCGCAGATCGCCTACTTCACCACCGAATCCGGTCGGCACATCGACGCCGAGGTCTTCGTGACCACCGGTGTCGCCTATGAGGTGCGCACCGAGGTCGTGGGCGAGAAGGGTTCTGCCTTCATCGGTCTCGACGTCGGCATGGTCCGCAAGTACAGCACCGGCGCAGCCGTCGGTGACGGTCGCTCGAGGGCCGGATCATGGGGAGGCGACATCACGCCGTCGTTCACCGAGCGCTTCGGGCAGGCATACGACACCGAGATCCAGCGGTGGGTCAACGCGGTCCGATCCGGGGTCAACGTCGACGGACCGGGTGCGTGGGACGGCTACGCCGCCGCGGCCGTGTGCGCAGCGGGCGTGCGGTCGCTGGATTCCGGCCGACCGGAGACCGTCGAGATGATCGATCGCGCTGACATCCACGCGGTCGCGGCATCGGTCAGTGGGGTGTGAGATGAAGATCGCACTCGATCCCACGCCGTTTCACCATTCACATTCGCTTCTCGAACTTCCCGCGGTGGTGGCCGAACTGGGCTACGACCACCTGCAGCTGACACCCCACGCCGACATGATCCCGTTCTTCAACCACCCCAAGGCCGACGACGCCCTGGTGGCGAAGTTCCGGAAGTCGTGCGCCGACGCCGGCGTCGGGATCGCGTCGGTGTTGCCGGTCCTGCGCTGGTCCGGCCCCGACGAGGACGCTCGCGAAGCTGCCGTCCGCTACTGGAAGCGCGCGATCCAGATCACCGTCGATCTCGGTGTGAACGTGATGAACACGGAGTTCTCCGGACGACCGGAGAAGGCCGAGGAGTCCGAGCGCGCGTTCTACCGGTCGATGGAAGAGCTCGTCCCGATCATCGAGCGCGAGGGCATCGACGTCCGGATCGACCCGCACCCGGACGACTTCGTCGAAGACGGCCTCGCCGCGATCCGCACGATCCGCGGCATCAACTCACCGAACTTCGGTCTGGTGTTCGTCGCGTGCCACAGCTTTCACATGGGCGGCAACATGGCCGAGATCATGACCGCCGCCGGTGACATGCTGCGACTCGTACACGTCGCCGACACCATGGATCACCACGCATCGCATGGGCTTCGGTACATCACGAACCCCCCGGGCAACGCCGTACGGGTACACCAACACCTGAAGATCGGCGACGGCGACGTCAACTGGGACGAGTTCTTCTCCACCCTCGGCCAGATCGGGTTCTACGACCGCGACGACACGGTGATGGTGTCGAGCGTCTTCGCCGAGAACGACAACGCACACGAGGTCTCGCGGTATCAGCTGCAGACCATGACCGATCACGTCGCCGAGCACAGTCGCTGACGCGCATCCGAAACACCCTCGTCCACTCCACATCCCGACAGGAACGCCGATCATGACCTCCACCATTTCCCACTGGATCAACAACAAGGGCTACCCCGGCACCAGCTCGGCGACCGCGCCGGTGACCAACCCGGCGACGGGCAAGGTCACCGGCGAGGTCGCCCTGGCCAACGTCGAGGACGCGCGCGCGGTGATCGACGCAGCCGCCGCGGCATTCCCCGCATGGCGCGACACCTCCCTGGCGAAGCGGGTACAGATACTCTTCGCGTTCCGGGAGTTGCTCAATGCACGCAAGGGTGAGCTCGCCGAGATCGTCACCTCCGAGCACGGCAAGGTCGTCTCCGACGCACTGGGCGAGGTGTCCCGCGGCCTCGAGGTCGTCGAATTCGCCTGCGGGATCCCACACTTGCTGAAAGGTGGCTTCACCGAGAACGCGTCGAGCAAGGTCGACGTCTTCTCCATCCGGCAGCCGCTCGGCCCGATCGGCATCATCTCCCCGTTCAACTTCCCGGCGATGGTCCCGATGTGGTTCTTCCCGGTCGCCATCGCGGCGGGCAACACCGTGGTGCTCAAGCCGAGCGAGAAGGACCCGTCGGCCGCGATCTGGATGGCCGAGCTGTGGGCCGAGGCGGGTCTGCCCGCCGGCGTGTTCAACGTGCTGCAGGGCGACAAGGTCGCCGTCGACGAGTTGCTGGAGAACAAGTCCGTCAAGTCGATCAGCTTCGTCGGCTCCACTCCGATCGCGCAGTACGTGTACTCGACCGGAACCGCGAACGGCAAGCGTGTCCAGGCCCTCGGCGGCGCGAAGAACCACGCCATCGTGCTGCCCGATGCGGATCTGGACCTCGCCGCCGACGCAATGGTCAACGCGGGCTTCGGCTCCGCCGGCGAACGCTGCATGGCGATCTCGGCATGTGTCGCCGTGGGTGACATCGCCGACGAGCTGGTGGCCAAGATCGCCGAGCGGGCGAAGACCATCGTCACCGGCGACGGGACGCGCAACTCCGACATGGGACCGCTTGTCACACAGGCACACCGTGACAAGGTCGCGTCCTACGTCGATGCGGGCGAGGCCGACAACGCCACGCTGGTCCTCGACGGTCGCACCGTGTCCCCGGACGGCGAAGACGGCGGGTTCTGGTTGGGGCCGACGCTGATCGACAACGTCACCACCGACATGAGCGTCTACACCGACGAGATCTTCGGACCGGTGCTCGCGGTTCTCCGGGTCGACACCTACGACGAGGCTCTCGAACTCATCAACGCCAACCCGTATGGCAACGGCACCGCCATCTTCACCAACGACGGCGGTGCCGCACGTCGATTCCAGAACGAGGTCGAGGTCGGCATGATCGGGATCAACGTCCCGATCCCGGTCCCGATGGCGTATTACAGCTTCGGCGGATGGAAGAACTCGCTGTTCGGCGACACCCACGCCCACGGTATGGAGGGTGTGCACTTCTTCACGCGCGGCAAGGCCGTCACCAGCCGCTGGTTGGATCCGTCACACGGAGGTCTGAACCTCGGGTTCCCGCAAAACGCCTGAGCCCTCCCCCACCCGACAACGCCGGCCGCATCGGATTCGATGCGGCCGGCGTTGTCGGTGGCGACGATCAGAGTTCGACGGTGACACCCTCGAGCGCGCTGCGGCGTGCGGCGGCGAGTACTTCGATGGTGGCGATGGCCTCGGATGCGGGGACCGGTTGCGGCGCTCCGGCGTCGACCGCCGCACCGAACTGCCGATAGAACTCCTGGTAGCACCCCTGCTCGGAGGGCACCGACCGCTTGCCGTCGTCGGTGTGCAGAACACCCCACCGACTCTCGTCCTCGTACCCCCAGCCGGCGGCGTCGTCGGCGGGACGTCGGCCGGCCTTGATCTGCCGGGTCTGCACGTCGGTACCGTTGCTCGTGAAGCTCCCGACGCTGCCGTAGACGCGCAGCGACCGTTCTTCGATGCGGTTGCACTTGCTCGACGACACCGTCGTATAGACCCCGGACTCGTGGGTCATCGACACCACGAAGCCGGCGTCGGTAGGACCATCGGCCTGATCGATCCAGTCCAGGTGCGCGGTGACACGGGCGACCGGGCCGAACAGCCAGATCATCTGGTCGAACAGGTGGGCTCCCATGTCACGCAGCAGGCCACCGGTGGGTCCGCCGTCGAGGCTGCCCGGCTCGTCGAGGTCGAAGCGCGACTCGACCCGCCAGACGTCACCCACCGACGGCAGCACGGCGGCGAGCGTCCGGATGTCGGCGTCCCACCGTCGGTTCTGGTAGACGCTCAACAGCACGCCCGCCTCCGCCGCAGCGGCGACGAGTTCGCGCGCACCGTCCGGATCGGGCGCGAACGGCTTGTCCGCGATGACGTGCACCCCGCGTCCGATCGCTTCGAGCACCAGCTCGCGACGCGTCTCCGGCGGCGTGGTGATGGTGACCGCGTCCACACCGGCGTCGATCAGTTCGGCCATCGAGTCGTACACGGCCAACCCCGGAACATCCTGCTGCGCTTGCTGTGTCCGTTCCGGGCTCCGCGTCACGACGCCGACGAGTTCGACACCCTCCGCCGCCACCACGTAGGGCACGTGGAACAGCCGTCCACCCGTTCCGTAACCGACCACTCCGATGCGCATCGACCGCTCCTCCATCATTTGTCCTGACATAAGGACAATAGGCGATTCCGGTACGGCTTCGCGGGCGTTCGGGACTTCAGGCGGTGGTCACGTTGACCAGCATCCATCGCAGCTCGGTGGTCCGCGGTCCGCCGGGAACGCCGGGGCGGACCCGGACCGGAACCCGCTGCACACGCGCCGCCATGGCCTTGACCCGGACACCCCGCGAGTACGTCGCCGACACCTCCGCGGCATCGGGGCCCGACCACTGCAGATGCACCCGCATCAGCGTCGCCGCGGGTGGACGGGCTCGGGGTGGGGCCGTGCTCACGGCCTGTGGCCGGGCGGACCACACCGACACCTGATCGACGATGTGGGGCGACGCCACCGAGGCCAGCTGCGCCACCGGCCGACGACGGTCGATGATCTCGAGCAGCATCGTCAGCGCGGACACCGCGAACGCGCGGGCCGACGGATCGACGCGGTCGGCGATCGGTCGCCCCGGCCGGGGGCCGTCCGGTGCGTGCGCGTGCGGTGCGACCGCGGCCGGACGTGGCCTCACCCCGGTCACCGACACCGGGTCGGGTTCGTATCGCGGGATCGGTGCGATCACGAGCGCACTGCTGCGCGTCGTCTCCCCCTCGGCAGACCCCACCTGCGTTCGGACACCCACCATGAACCCCACCCGTCGTCGAGACGACCCGGTGGACGAGGTCTCGTCACGGTTCCGGGATCGTGCACCACATCAGACGCAGCCCCACGCGATCCGGTTCCACATGGGGCAGATCACCCACGTTTCGCACACGGCCACCTTTTGCATAGCTAATCTATGTTCATGAGATCACGCATCGCTGTGCTCGCCGTACTCGCCGCCGCCGCGACAGGCACGCTGGCCGGTTGTTCCGCGGACACGAACGACAGCTCCGTCGCACCCTCGACCGTCGTGTCGACAGTGACGTCGACACCGGACGACACGTCGACAACCGTCAGGCCGCCGGACACGTCGTCCACCGGCCTGCCCGGCACCCGTACGCCGGTGAACTCCGCAGGCGCGCAACCATGCCGCGCCGCTGACCTGTCGGGCACCGTCACGAACCGGGGCCGCGGGGGTGGCACCGCCGGGTCGGAATACGGGACGCTCGCACTGACGAACATCGGATCCTCCGTGTGCACGCTGACCGGCTATCCGGGAGTCTCGTTCGTGGGCGACGGGAACGGAACACAACTCGGCGCAGCAGCTGTCCGGGACGGCTCGACAGTCGTAACGACCGCCATCGAACCGCGCGGCGTGGCGACAGCGCAGCTCAGGGTCGCCGAGGCCGGCAACTTCACCGGCTGCGACCAGGTCCGCGCCGACGGCCTGCGGATCTACCCACCCAACGATCGCGACGCCATCTTCGTCAGGACAACGGTGTTCACGGCCTGCCGATCCGGCGACGCCCAGCTGCTCACGATCGGAACTCTTCGCTAGCTCGGACCTTCCGCGACACGAATCCGCTCCCGCGACCGGGATTTCAGTCGCGGGAGCGGAATGTGGTCGCGGGAGCGCTGCTAACGCCTTCGGCGGCTAGCGCTTCTTGCGCGCCTTCGGCGGCTAGCGCTTCTTGCGCGCCTTCGGCGGCTTGGGCCCGGAGTTGCGGCCGTTCGATCGTGCGGCGGCACGACGTTCCCGTCGGGTCGCCGAGAGGCCCGCGGTGTCCTCGGCCTCACTGATCTGCTGGGTCCCGCCGTCCTCGGACGGTCCGGTGTAGACCAGGTCGGGCGTCTCGTCCTCGAAACCACGCGCCCGCAACGCCGTCGGGGCGGCCGACTTCGTCAAGCCGACAGCGCCCTGCGCCTCCTCGGTCGGCAGCGGACGCGGGGCGACCGGTGCGACCGCGGGGGCCGAAGCCGGTGCGGCCTGCGTGTCGGCGGGGTTGGTCTCGACGGCGACGTTGAACAGGAAGCCGACCGACTCCTCCTTCAGCCCCTCCAGCATCCCCGAGAACATGTCGAAGCCCTCGCGCTGGTACTCGACCACCGGGTCGCGCTGGGCCATCGACCGCAGATGGATGCCCTCGCGCAGGTAGTCCATCTCGTAGAGGTGGTCGCGCCACTTGCGGTCGAGCACGCTGAGCAGGATGGTCCGCTCGAGCTGCCGCATCGCGCCGTCGCCCGCGAGCCGTTCGATCTCGGCCTCGCGTGACTTGTAGGCCTTGTGGGCGTCGGAGGCCAACTTCTCGGCCAGCTCCTCGGCGGTGATGTCCTCGCGCTCGCCGAACTCGTTCTCCCCGACGATCTCCTTGTAGTCCAGTTCGATCGGGTAGAGCGTCTTCATCGCGTTCCACAGCTCGTCGAGATCCCAGTCCTCGACGTAGCCCTCGGCCGTCGCGCCGGTGACGTAGGCGGTGACGACATCGTCGATCATCCGCTGGACCTCGGCACTGTGGTCCTCGCCCTCGAGGATGGTGCGGCGCTCGCCGTAGATGACCTTGCGCTGCTGGTTCATCACCTCGTCGTACTTGAGGACGTTCTTGCGGACCTCGAAGTTCTGCTGCTCGACCTGGGTCTGCGCACTGCGGATGGCCTTGGTGACCATCTTCGCCTCGATCGGGACGTCGTCGGGCAGGTTGACTCGGTTCATGATCGACTCGAGCGCCGCGCCGTTGAAGCGGCGCATGAGCTCGTCACCCAACGACAGGTAGAACCGGGACTCGCCGGGATCACCCTGACGACCCGACCGGCCACGCAGCTGGTCGTCGATCCGGCGGGACTCGTGGCGCTCGGTGCCCAGGACGTAGAGACCGCCGGCCTCCTTGACCTTCTGCGCGTCGGCGGCGGCCTCGGCCTTCACCGCGGCGATCGCGTCGTCCCACGCGGCCTCGTACTCCTCCGGCGTGTCCACCGGATCGAGACGCTGCTTGCGCAGCCGGACGTCGGCGATGACGTCCGGGTTGCCGCCGAGCACGACGTCGGTGCCACGACCGGCCATGTTGGTGGCGACGGTGACCGCGCCGGACCGACCGGCCTCGGCGATGATCTGCGCCTCCTGCTCGTGGAACTTGGCGTTGAGCACGGTGTGCTTGATCCCGCGCTTGGTCAGCAGACGCGACAGGTACTCCGAGCGCTCGACGCTGGTGGTACCGATCAGGACCGGCTGCCCCTTCTCGTTGCGCTCGGTGATGTCGTCGACGACGGCGGCGAACTTGGCCTCTTCGGTCTTGTAGATGAGGTCGGTCTTGTCGGCACGGACCATCGGCTTGTTCGTCGGGATCGGCAGCACGCCCAACTTGTAGATCTGGTCGAGCTCGGCGGCCTCGGTCTGGGCCGTACCGGTCATGCCGGCCAACTTCTCGTACATGCGGAAGTAGTTCTGCAGGGTGATCGTGGCCAGCGTCTGGTTCTCGGGCTTGATCTCGACGCCCTCTTTGGCCTCGATGGCCTGGTGCAGGCCCTCGTTGAAGCGCCGACCGTCCAGCACGCGGCCGGTGAACTCGTCGACGATGAGGACGTCACCGTTGCGCACGATGTAGTCCTTGTCGCGCTCGAACAGTTCCTTGACCTTGATCGCGTTGTTCAGGTAGCTGACCAGCGGTGAGTTCGCGGCCTCGTAGAGGTTGTCGATGCCGAGCTGGTCCTCGACGAACTCGACGCCCTCCTCGTGCACACCGATGGTCTTCTTGCGGATGTCGACCTCGTAGTGGGTGTCCTTCTTCAGCTGCGGGGCGATCCGCGCGAACTCCGTGTACCACTTGCTCGAACCGTCGGCGGGGCCCGAGATGATCAACGGGGTACGGGCCTCGTCGATGAGGATCGAGTCGACCTCGTCGACGATCGCGTAGGCGTGCCCGCGCTGCACGAGGTCGGCCAGCGAGTGCGCCATGTTGTCGCGCAGGTAGTCGAAGCCGAACTCGTTGTTGGTGCCGTAGGTGATGTCGGCGTTGTAGGCCACGCGCCGCTCGTCGGGGTTCATCCCGGTCAGGATGACCGCGGTCTCCAGACCGAGGAAGCGGTGCACGCGTCCCATCCACTCGGCGTGGAACTTCGCGAGGTAGTCGTTGACGGTGACGACGTGGACGCCCTCACCGGTCAGCGCGTTCAGGTACGCGGGCAAAACACAGGTCAGGGTCTTGCCCTCGCCGGTCTTCATCTCGGCGATGTTGCCGAAGTGCAGCGCCGCGCCGCCCATGATCTGGACATGGAACGGCTTCTGCTGCAGCACGCGCCAGGCCGCCTCGCGGGCGACCGCGAAGGCCTCGGGCAGCATCTCGTCGAGGGTGTCGCCGTCGATGTAGCGCTGCTTGAACTCGGCGGTCTTCTCGCGGAGCTCCTCGTCGGTCAGCAACTCGATCTCGTCGGAGAGTGACTCGACGTGAGTCGCGATCGCGTCCAGACGTTTGACCATCCGGCCCTCGCCGATTCGCAGCATCTTGTTGAGCACTGTTTGCTTCCTCGATCCGTCGTCTGCGCCCTTGTGCGGCCTGGGCACGCCCGCATGGTTCCTCAGCGCACGCGGGGCATGGGTGTACGCCGGGCGTCGCTGTCTCGGAGTACATGGTAGGTCACCGGACGACGCCGACCGCCGAGCGCAGCGTGGGAGCTGTTTCTCGGCGGCCGGCGGTCGTGGCTGTCCCTCGGGTCAGGCCAGGCGGAGCAACCCGTAATCGAAGGCGTGACGGCGGTAGACCACCGACGGCCGGTCGCTCTCCTTGTCGTGGAACAGGAAGAAGTCGTGTCCGACGAGCTCCATCTCGTAGAGGGCGTCGTCGACGGTCATGGGCACGGCCTCGTGCTCCTTGACGCGGACCACCTGTCCGGGGCCGTCGGACTCGGGCACCTCGGCGGCCCAGTCCGGTTCGGCCGGGGCCTGGGCCTGACCGTCGAGGGTCGGGTCGATGTCGGCCGTGGCCTCGGCGACGGAGATCGGGGTCCGCAGTCCGTGATGGACCTTGCGCCGATCCTTGGTGCGGCGCAGTCGGGACTGCAGCCGGTCCACCGCGATCTCGAGCGCCGCGTAGAAGTTCTCCGCACACGCCTCGGCGCGCACCACCGGTCCGCGACCCCGCGCGGTGATCTCGACCCGTTGACAGACCTTCGACTGTCGTCGGTTGCGTTCGTGGTAGAGCTCGACGTCGAAGGCGAAGATCGAGGGGTCGTAGCGCTCGACGCGTGCGAGCTTGTCGCCGACGTGCACCCGGAAGTGTTCGGGCACCTCGACGTTGCGACCGGTGACGACCACCGTCGCATCGGGGATCGCAGGGCTGTCCGCCTCCGACGAGTCGACCGGGCGAACGAACGCCGATCGTCGGTCGAACGGGTCGGCGTCGTGGCGCGAATCGGTGGTGGCGGATGTGGCGTGGGTGGTTGTCGACACTCGAAGAACCTCCTGGTTTGGGGTGATCGTCCGTCTCCGGTCACCGGGGGGTCGGCACATGAGTTCCGCGCCGGATCCCCGTGGGGAGAACGGGTCGTGGTCAATGCCAACGGCGCACGTATTCGTAGATGAAATCGGTTGCACCGCAATGACACCTCTGATGGGAGTGGCCTCACCTCCAAGGGTTGCCGGTTGACTCCTGTGGCCTGCCGGCATCACTGCCGACGGCCGCGGTACCGCGGTTGGTCCGCGGTGCCCGATGACCTCCGACCGTAGTCGCAACAGCGGGGCGTCGCCATGATTTGGGCATCAACATTTCATCAAGCCTTCATTTCGTTCTCGCTGCGTGTCGGTCACGGGAGCGATGGTGCAGACGGGCGCCGCGGGTACCGCCTCACGCGCCCGCGATGACGAGCACGGCGTCGACCCGCACGCCGACGCCAGCGAGCACCCGGATGGATTCGCTCGCGGTGGCGCCGGTGGTGAGCACGTCGTCGACGAGGACGACCGCGGCGTGCGGATGTGTCGCCGCGGTGGGCCGACGTGCACGGGGGCGCACCGCGACGGCGTGGTCGAGGTTGTCGACGCGGTCGCGCGCCGACAACCCGGCCGAGTCGCGGGCCCACATCGAGGTACGCAGCATCGGGGCGACGCGGACCCGGGCGCCCAGTCTCGACGCGGCGTCGGACGCGATGGCCGTGACAGGGTCGCCGCCGCGTCGGCGCGCCGACCACATACGGGTGGGAGCGGGGACGAGCACCAGCTCGGTCGCCTCGGCGGGCAGCTCCGACCAGGCCGCCAGACGCACGAGACCGTGTGCGAGCGCCGACCCCAACGGAGCGACGAGGTCGCGGCGACCGTGTTCCTTCAGCTCCAGGACCGCGCTGCGCATCGGGCCGCGGTATCGCCCGAGCGCCCACGCGCCGACCGGTGGCGGCACCCGGGGCGTGAGCACGATCGGGTCGTCGTGCGCCACGTCGTCGCAGGACCGACACCATCGTGTGCCGGGACGGCCGCACCCGCCGCAGAGCAGCGGCACCACCAGGTCAGCGCCGGCGCGGGCCACCTGCCACGCGCCGTCGAGCCACGTCCGGGCGGTCGGTGACGGCACGGGTCGATGATCGCGCGTCCGACGTCGCGGAGTCTCCACCGGCGCCGGGGCGCAGGGTGGTTGTCCACCGGTGTGGGTCGATCCCCACCCGCCGACCGTGCCGTAATCACCCGCCGACCGTGCCGTAATCACTCGCCGACCGTGCCGTAATCACTCGCCGACCGTGCCTTTGCGTCCCGTCGCGCGTGTGATCGCAGTCCGTGGACCGGTAACCGCACGCTCGGCAGGTCGTTCGGCACGGTCGGTAGGTCGTTACGGCACGCTCGGCGGAAGGCAGGCCCGCGTCAGGTCACTGCGGCAGAACGGGGATGGACTGCGAGCCCATGGTCGGGGCGACCTCGTTCCAGTACTGGTCCGGCTCACCGTTGGTGCTGCCGAGCTGCAGGATGCCGCGGCTGTCAGCGGCGTACAGCGTCGAGTTGTCCCCCACCACCGCGGTGACCGGCGGCGTGAGGTTGCCGCTGAGCAGACCCACCGCGGGTGTCCCGTCGATGCTGACCTGGACGACCGGGGTGTCGGTGGTGTTGCGGGCGACCACGACGGTGTCGCCGGAGATCCAGTCGAGCGAGACCGCCTGCCCGGCGATGTTGAACGCCGCGTCGCGCGCGCCGGTCAACGACACCGCGCCGTCGGTCGCGGTCGAGACCACGGCCAGCACGGTCTTGCCCCCGACGATCGCCGCGACGCGGGCCCCGTCGCGGGAGACCCGTAGCTCGGTGATGACGCCGCGGGCCACCGTGGACATGGCGTCGGAGTCGACCACCACCGGCGCCTGCACGGTCCCGGTCGCGTCGCGGGACCACCGCAGCACGCGGCCGTCGACAACCGCCCAGATCGTGTCACGGTCGGGGCCGAACGACGGACGGGAGATGACGGTGCCGGTGGCCATCGTCGTCGCGACGCCGCCGTAGTCACCGACCTGCAGCGCCTGCGCCGCGGCGGGCGGGGGTGCGGTGTTGCGGGTGACCGCGGCGACCCGGCCGCCGTCGGTCGAGATCGTCGCCGACAGCAACGCATTCGAGGTGCCGAGCGGTCCCGCGATCGGGATGAGCCGCCCGCCGTCGACACGATCGAGTGCGCCGGCGCGGATCACGTGCAGACCGAGCGTCGACTGCGCCGCGTCGGTGGGATCGAGCGACGCGACGTCGGTGGTCCGCCATCCGCTCGAGTACCGGTCGTTGAGCGGAGCACCGTCGGCGTCGATGACGAAGGGGCCGGGCACGTCCGACTTGTTCAGAGTCCAGATCAGTTGCGCCGCGAGCAATGTCCTGTTGCGTTCGGCCAACGAGCTCAGTCCGGTCAGTTCGATCCGGACGCCCCCGGTCGACGTGGTCTCGATCGAGCCCCGCAGCGCGGCGCCCGCGGGGAACTCGGTGACCACCGCACGGGCGAGCTCGTCCGACGGCCCCGCCACCAGCAGGTCGACGAGCTGGTCGGAGAAGTCCTCGCCGGTGGAGTAGAGCCACCGCGGGTCGGCGACCAGGTACTCGCCGGAGGCGCTGGGATAGAACAGGTCCCGCGGTCGGTAGCTCGACGTGAACTGCGTCCGGTCGATCATCACCCCGCTGGGCAGGGCCCCGTCGATGCGCCACTGACCGTCGACGAGCACCATCGACAGCCGGCTCTCCACCCGACCGGTCGCGGGGACCAGATGACCGTTGGACTGCAGGGTCCCGGCGTTGTCGCCGATGATCCGCGCGGTGAACGTGCTGTCGGTCCTGGCGTCGGTGAGCACGTTGATCTGGCTCAGGATCAGCGCGCCGCCACGGTCGTCCCAGGCGTCCGACGCCGAGCTGGTGAGGTACTGGCGCGCGGCGAGATGTCCCGAACTCGGGTTCGCCGTCGCCTTGAGGAAGTCGCGCACCAACGACTCGGGGTCCATGCCGGGACGTGGGGTGGGGACGTTGACCGCGGGCGCGCGACGCTCCAACGACCCGATGGGCTGCGGACTGGAACTGGTGGGGATCGAGACGCAACCGCTGAGACCGGTGACGACCACGCACAGCAGGATCAGCACCGTCCACCGACCACGCCGTGCGGTCACCGAGGGTCGGGGGCCGCCGCGGTGCTCACTCACGGCCGTTCACCTTACGCGCGCCAACAGGCTTGAGCGGCAACGGACTTCCCAGGACCTTGTGGCCGCGGACGAGAGGCAGGGTGAGCCGGAACGACGCACCCTTGCCCGGCTCTCCCCACGCCTCGAGACGTCCCTGGTGCAGGCGGGCGTCCTCGATGCTGATGGCCAGGCCGAGGCCGGTGCCACCCGAGCGGCGGAACCGCGACGGGTCCGACCGCCAGAACCGGTTGAACACCAACTTCTCCTCGCCGGGGCGCAGTCCGATCCCGCGGTCGCGCACGGTGATCGCGACGGCGTCGCCGTCGGAACGCATGGTCAGGGTCACCGGGCGCTGCTCGCCGTGGTCGATGGCGTTGGCCATCAGGTTGCGCAGGATCCGCTCGACGCGGCGCGGATCGATCTCGGCGAGCACCGGCTCCTCGGGCAGGTCGAGCACCAGCGGGGTGTCGGTGTCCTCGGCGAGGTGGCGCACCGTCGCCAACGCGCCGTCGATGGGGATGCTCATGCTGACGCGCTCGGCGGCGAGTTCGGCGACACCGGCGTCGTGCCGGGAGATCTCGAGAAGCTCGCCGAGCAGTGTCTCGAAGCGGTCGAGTTCCTTGTTGAGCAACTCGACCGACCGCTTGCGTATCGGGTCGAGGTCCTCGCGGCCGTCGTAGAGCACGTCGCTGGCCATGCGCACGGTGGTCAGCGGCGTGCGCAGTTCGTGGCTGACGTCGGAGGTGAACTGCCGCTGCAGTCCGCCGAACTCCTCGAGGTGGGTGATCTGTTTGGACAGGCTCTCGGCCATGTCGTTGAACGACATGGCCAGGCGCGCCATGTCGTCCTCACCGCGCACGGGCATTCGTTCCTTGAGACGGCCGTCGGCGAAGCGCACCGCGATCCGTGACGCCGACCGGACCGGGATGACCACCTGCCGCGACACCAGCATCGCGATCGCCGCGAGCAGACCCAGCAGGACGAGCCCACCGGTGAAGATGGTGCCGCGCACCAGCGACACCGTGCTCTCCTCGTTGGTCAGCGGGAACACGAGGTACAGCTCGAGCCCGCTGATGCCCGACGAGGTCGGGGTGCCGACGATCAGCGCAGGCGTCTTCTGTCCCGTCGACCCCTCGACCGACGAGTACTGGTAGGCGATCTGTCCGGCGCGCACCATCCGGCGCAGGGTGTCCGGGATCTCCTCGATCGGGCCGACCGAGGCGGTGTCCTGCGGTCCCCCGCCCTGCACCAGCAGGACGGTGTCGAAGGTGCCGACGACGCCCGAGGCCGGGGTGGTGTCGACGTCGCGGTCGGTGAGGATCGAGCGCGTCTGGCGCAGTCGGTTCTGGATCGAGGCGTTGGCGTCACCGCCGGAGAGGTCACGCTCGACCGAGGTGCGCGCACGATCGATCTCCTCGGTGGCGGCCCGCAGTTTGAGGTCGAGCAGTCGGTCGGTGATCTGACTGGTCAGCACGAACCCGAGGATCAGCAGGACGACGAACGACAGCACCATCGTCGAGACGACGACGCGCAGCTGCAGTGAGCGGCGCCAGATCCGTCCGACGAATCGGCCCGCCGTCGACCACCTCCGCAGGGCACGCGGGAAGGTGGGGTTGATCCTGCGACGAGACCGTCCGATCACGGCGGGCCGGCCTTGTAGCCGACCCCTCTCACCGTCAACACGACCTCCGGGTTCTCCGGGTCGAGCTCGACCTTGGCGCGCAGCCGCTGCACGTGGACGTTGACCAGACGGGTGTCGGCCGGGTGGCGATATCCCCACACCTGCTCGAGCAACACGTCACGCGTGAAGACCTGACGCGGCTTGCGCGCCAGGGCCACGAGGAGGTCGAACTCGAGCGGGGTCAGCGAGATCTGGTTGCCGTCGCGGGTGACCTTGTGGGCAGGCACGTCGATCTCGATGGGCCCGATGGACAGCAGCTCGGCGGGCTCGTCGTCGGTGCGACGCAGCCGCGCGCGGACGCGCGCGACGAGCTCCTTGGGCTTGAACGGCTTGACCATGTAGTCGTCGGCGCCGGACTCGAGGCCCAGGACGATGTCGACGGTGTCGCTCTTGGCGGTCAGCATCACGATCGGCACGCCGGAATCCGCACGCAGCACGCGGCACACGTCGATGCCGTTCATACCGGGCAGCATCAGGTCGAGGAGCACGAGATCGGGTCGGATCTCACGGACCGCGGCCAGCGCCTGGGTGCCGTCGCCGACGACGAACGGCTCGAAACCCTCGCCGCGCAGCACGATGGTGAGCATCTCGGCTAGTGCCGCGTCATCGTCCACGACGAGAATCCTGGGCTTCATGACCCCCATGGTGACACCGACGACGGTGAACATGCGGGTGGCGCGCCGAGGTCCACACCGGCCCTGACCGGCGCGTCCGGCGCCGGCGACGTCGAATGTCGCGCCGTGCTGACTAGTCTCTGCGGTGTGGGAGTTCTGATCGCGGTGGAGGGAATCGACGGCGCCGGCAAGCGCACGCTCGTCGACGGCCTGACCAGCAGGTGGCGAGACGCCGGACGTCGCGTGACGACGATGGCCTTCCCCCGGTACGGCGAATCGGTCCACGCCGACATCGCCGCCGAGGCGCTGCACGGTTCGCACGGCGATCTGCGATCGAGCGCGTACGCGATGGCGATGCTGTTCGCGCTCGATCGCGCAGGTGCGGCGGCCGACATCCGGGCGGCTCTGGCCGGCTCGGACGTGGTGCTGCTCGACCGCTACGTCGCGTCGAACGCCGCCTACACCGCCGCACGCTGCGGTGAGGACGCCACCGGCGAGGCCGTGGAGTGGGTGGCCGAACTGGAGTTCCATCGCTTCGCCCTGCCGGTGCCCGATCACCACCTGCTCATCGACGTGCCCGCCGAGGTCGCGATGGGACGGGCGGCCGCGCGCGGCGACGCCGACACGACGCGGGGCCGCGACCTCTACGAACGCGACAACACTCTGCAGCACGACGTCGACGCGGTGTATCGCCAGCTGGCGCAGAACAACTGGCTGTCGCCGTGGTGGGTCCTCGACGCGAATCTCGCCCCGTCGCTCGCCGACGACCTCCTCACCGCCTGAAACCGGCGCTCCCACACCTTCCCGCGACACAAAACCGCTCCCGCGACTGAGATTTCAGTCGCGGGAGCGGATTGTTGTCGCGTGAGCGGTCGGTCAGACCGCCGCTACCGAGAGATCAGTAGCGCGTCGGCGGGCCGACTCAGTAGCGGTAGTGATCGGGCTTGTACGGGCCCTCGACGTCGACGTTGATGTACTCGGCCTGCTCCTTGGTGAGCTTGGTGAGCACACCACCGAGTGCCTCGACGTGGATCTTGGCGACCTTCTCGTCGAGGTGCTTCGGGAGGCGGTAGACCTCGTTGTCGTACTCGTCGTTCTTGGTCCAGACCTCGATCTGCGCGATGACCTGGTTCGAGAAGCTGTTGCTCATCACGAACGACGGGTGGCCGGTGGCGTTGCCCAGGTTCAGCAGACGCCCCTCGCTCAGCACGATGATCGACTTGCCGCTGTCGAAGATCCACTGGTCGACCTGCGGCTTGACGACGACGCGCTTGGCACCGGAGTTCTCCAGGCCGGCCATGTCGATCTCGTTGTCGAAGTGACCGATGTTGCCCAGGATCGCCTTGTCCTTCATCTGGCGCATGTGATCGAGGGTGATGATGCCCAGGTTGCCGGTCGAGGTGATCACGATGTCGGCCTTGCCGATCGCGTCCTCGACGGTGACGACGTCGTAGCCGTCCATGAGCGCCTGCAGCGCGTTGATCGGGTCGATCTCGGTGACCTGGACGCGGGCGCCCTGGCCGGCGAGCGACTCGGCGCAGCCCTTGCCCACGTCGCCATAGCCGGCGAGGAGGACCTTCTTGCCGCCGATGAGGACGTCGGTGGCGCGGTTGATGCCGTCGATCAGCGAGTGGCGGGTGCCGTACTTGTTGTCGAACTTGCTCTTGGTGACCGAGTCGTTGACGTTGATGGCCGGGAAGGTCAGCTCGCCGGCGGCGGCGAACTGGTACAGGCGCAGCACGCCGGTGGTGGTCTCCTCGGTGACACCCTTGACCGACTCGGCGATCGTCGACCACTTGGTCTTGTCGGTCTCGAAGCGCTCACGCAGCTGGTTGAGGAAGATCGTGTACTCGGCCGAGTCGTTGTCCTCGACCGGCGGGACGACGCCCGCCTTCTCGAACTGCGC
Organism: Williamsia maris; assembly: GCF_024171815.1. Lineage (GTDB taxonomy): Bacteria > Actinomycetota > Actinomycetes > Mycobacteriales > Mycobacteriaceae > Williamsia_A > Williamsia_A maris. The sequence goes on from NZ_JAMTCJ010000003.1 coordinate 748,653, forward strand.
GCCGCGCAGCACCATCATGGTGGCGTCGCCACCGTCGTCGAGGATCATGTTGGCGGGCTCGCCCGGCCAGGTCAGCATCTGCTCGGCGCACCACCAGTACTCCTCCAGGCTCTCGCCCTTCCATGCGAAGACCGGGATGCCCTTGGGCTCCTCGGGGGTTCCGTACGGGCCGACGACGATGGCCGCGGCGGCGTGATCCTGGGTGGAGAAGATGTTGCACGAGGCCCAACGGACCTCGGCGCCCAGCGAGACGAGGGTCTCGATCAGGACGGCGGTCTGGGTGGTCATGTGCAGCGAACCGGAGATGCGGGCACCCTTCAGCGGGGCCACATCTGCGTACTCACGACGCAGCTCCATCAGTCCGGGCATCTCCGCCTCGGCCAGGTCGATCTCCAGCCGGCCATAGGCGGCGAGAGAGAGGTCTGCGACCTTGAAGTCGATCCCGCCGAGGTTGTCCGCGCTGAGGGCTGTCTGAACCGATGTCATGTAGTACTCCTGGTTGGCGACCGGAACCGGATGATCGGGACCGATGTATCGCACTACAGGCTAACGAACAGACCGCTCAACCGCGAAAACAGACTCTGACGGGACCGTGACGTCTGGGCCATGTCGCATCGCGGAACCGTCCAGGTTGTGACCGTCCCCAGCGGGACCGGACGATCACGTCGGTTCACCGGTGCGCGGCACCCGCGGCGGAGGTCAACACCGGGGCGAAGATCTCGGCGAGGTCGTCGGCGACATCACGATCCCCCTCGGGGGGCATGGCGATGTAACTGAGCGCCATCCGGGAGATGGCCCGGCCGACGCGGTGGGCGTCGGTGGGGTCGACCCCCAGCCAGCTCTGTTGCAGCATGGCCGACAGCTGGTCGCTGGCCCGGGTGATCAGGGGCGAGGCGTCGGTCGTGATCAGCCGCAGCAGATCGGGTTTGGCCTCGCCGCGCAGCAACGACTGCACCAGCGGGTCCGACGCGGAGATCACGAAGAAGTTCGAGAATCCCTCGCGCAGCGCGTTCCGCACCTCGCCGACGTTGCGGTGGACAGCGTCGGTGACCACGGTGCAGAACTCGTCGGTCAGACGGGTCGCGTAGGCCTGCGCCAGGCCCAGCCGGGAACCGAACTCGTTGTAGACGGTCTGCCTGCTCACGCCGGCCGCGGCCGCGACATCGGTCATGGTGACCGTCGACCAGTCGCCGTTGCGGAGCAGGCCACGCATGCCGTCGAGGAGCGAGGCGCGCAGCAGTGCCTTGGTCGCCTGCTGATACCCCACCGGCTTCGCCGGCACCACGTCGGTCACCGGGCCCAGGTTACCGATCCCGGCGAGGTACGGCCCGGCGGTGACGGCGCTCATCGCGACCATCTACCCGCGCGCGATCTCGACCATCTCGAAGTCGGCCTTCGCCGCCCCGCAGTCCGGGCAACTCCAGTCGTCGGGGATGTCGTCCCAGCGGGTGCCCGGGACGATGCCGTCCTCGGGCCACCCCTTCTCCTCGTCGTACTCGAAGCCGCACTGCACGCAGATGAAGAGCTTGTAGTCCATGATCTGTTCCCTGTGGTCGAAGGTGTCGTGGTGGGAGAAAACGCCTGTGCCCGAACAGATCAGGCGGGTTCGAAGTCCATCTTCTCGCGGACCCCGCAGTCGGGGCAGGGCCAGTCGTCGGGGATGTCGGTGAACGCCGTACCCGCCGCGAAGCCCTCCCGGGGCGCCCCGGCCGACTCGTCGTAGACGTAATCGCACACGGGGCATCGGTAGGCGCTCACGAGGTGGCTCCGGACTCCCCCACGGACGCGGCCAGCGCGCCGATCCGGGCCCGCGCCTTGGCTTCTCTGCCGGGTTGGATGTTGATGCGGTCGGCGTCGCCGGCGTAGTGCTCGACGACCCGGTGGTCCATCACCGCACGCCACAGCGGCGGGAAGTACGCGAGACCGATCATGCTGGCGTAGCCGCTCGGCAGGCTCGGCGCCTCGTCGAAGCTGCGCAGCGTCTGGTACCGCCGGGTGGGGTTCGCGTGATGGTCGCTGTGCCGCTGCAGGTGGTACAGGAAGATGTTGGTGACGATGTGGTCGGAGTTCCAGCTGTGCTTGGGCGCGCAGCGCTCGTAGCGACCCGACTCGGTCTTCTGCCGCAGCAGTCCGTAGTGCTCGAGGTAGTTGACCGTCTCGAGCAGGGTGAATCCGTAGATCGCCTGGATGACCAGGAACGGGAGGACGCCCCATCCGAAGATCCCGGTCAGCACCGCGAACAGCACGACACTCATCGCCCACGCGTTGAGGACGTCGTTGCTCGGGTGCCACACCGGCCGTTCGAGGCGCTGCATCCGGGTCTTCTCCAGACCCCACGCCGACCGCAGACTGCCGATCACGCTGCGCGGCCAGAACCGCCAGAAGCTCTCCCCGAAACGCGAACTCGCCGGATCCTCGGGGGTCGCGACGCGGACGTGGTGGCCGCGGTTGTGCTCGATGAAGAAGTGGCCGTAGAACGTCTGGGCCAGCGTGATCTTCGACAGCCACCGCTCCAGCGAGGCCTTCTTGTGCCCCATCTCGTGCGCGGTGTTGATGCCGACGCCACCCATCACCCCGACCGAGATGGCCAGACCGATCTTCGACACCAACCCGAGGCCCCCGTCGATGCCGATCCAGCTGAGGTTGTCCGCCGTCCACAGGTAGCAGGCCAGGATGAGCGTCGCGATCTGGAACGGGATGTAGGCGTAGGTGCAGTAGCGGTAGTACTTGTCGTTCTCCAACGCCTCCATCACCTCGTCCGGTGGGTTCTGACCGTCCGGGCCGAAGAAGATGTCGAGAAGCGGCAGCAACACGTAGACCAGGATCGGGCCGATCCACCAGAACACCGGCGTCACGACGTCCGCCCCGAGTGCGTTCAGGCCGGCCACGAGGCCGAGCGCCAGGAACACCGCGGTCGGCGGCACCAGTCCGAACAGCCACATGTAGCGCTTGCGGTCCCGCCATTCACTGATGGGAGCGGGTGATCGTTCCTGGGTCTCACTGCTCATGCTCGTACGCCTCCTTGTGCCGTGCATCACTTCTCATCTTGACAATAGATGACGCTACGTCGATTGGCTATACAAACAATCAAATTTGTAAATCAACAGGCGATGTCGACATTCGGCGGCCCACCCACAGATACGACGACACCCCGCCGATCGGGTGATCGACGGGGTGCCGGGACAGTGGGGCGCCTCGGGGGTCAGGTCTGGGAGCCCACCGGGTGGGTCGCCTTGCCGTCGACCGAATCGACCTCGCCGCGTTCGCGCCTGCCGACCATCGAGTGCCGTCGGCTGTAGGCGAAGTAGAACGCCACGCCGATCGCCATCCAGACGACGAAGCGGATCCACGTCAGGGCGGACAGGTTCAGCATCAGCCAGACGCAGGACACGATCGCGAGGATCGGGATGACCGGCATCCACGGGACGGTGAACCCGCGCTTGAGATCAGGGCGCTTGCGACGCAGGACGATGACACCGGCGGCCACGACGACGAACGCGAACAGCGTGCCGACGTTGACCATCTCCTCGAGCTTGTCGATGGGGAAGAACCCGGCGACCACCGCGACCACGACGCCGACCAGGATCTGGATGCGGGCAGGCGTGCCCCGGGCGCTGGTCTTGCCGAGTCCGCGGGGCAGCAGTCCGTCGCGGCTCATGGCGAACAGCACGCGGGCCTGGCCGAGCATCAGCACCATCACCACCGTGGTGAGTCCGGCGAGCGCGCCGATGGAGATCGCCTTCTCGGCCCAGGTGATGCCGTTCAGCCCGAACGCGTAGGCGAGGTTCTTGGGTTCGCCGTTGCCCGCCGAAGTCGCGAGTTCCTTGTAGTTGACCATGCCGGTGACGACGATGGTGACGAGCACGTAGAGGACGGTCACGATCGCCAGCGAGGTCAGGATGCCGCGCGGCACATCGCGTTTGGGGTTCTTCGTCTCCTCCGCGGTGGTCGCGACGACGTCGAAACCGATGAACGCGAAGAACACGATCGATGCGGCCGCGAGGAGTCCGTACCAGCCGTAGTTCGAGTCGCCGCCGCCGGTGATGAGCGAGAACAGCGTGGACTCGACGGACTTGCCACCGCTCTCCGACGGCTCGGATTCGGGGATGAAGTTCGAGTAGTTCGAGGTCTTGACGTAGAAGAACCCGACGATGATGACCAGCAGGACCACCGCCACCTTCACGGCGGTGATGACCGCGCTGACCCGGGACGACAGCTTGGTCCCCAGCACCAGCAGCGACGTGATGGCCGCGACGATGACCAGTGCACCCCAGTCGACGTCGAGTCCGCCGACCTCGGCGGTGCCGCCGGAGAACCCGAACACCGTGCCGAGATAGCTCGACCACCCCTTGGAGACCACCGCGGCGCCGACCGCGAACTCGAGGACGAGGTCCCAGCCCAGGATCCAGGCGAGGAACTCACCGAAGGTCGCGTAGCCGAAGGTGTACGCCGAACCGGCGACCGGAACGGTCGAGGCGAACTCCGCGTAACAGAGGGCCGCGAGCCCACAGGCGATGGCCGCCATGATGAACGAGATCGAGATGGCCGGGCCCGCGAGATTGCCTGCGGTGGAGGCGGTGATGGTGAAGATGCCCGCGCCGATGACCACGGACACACCGAAGACGGTGAGGTCGATCCAGGTGAGGCTCTTCTTGAGCTGCGAACCGGGCTCGTCGGTGTCGGCCATCGACTGCTCCACCGACTTGGTGCGGGTGAGCGAGTGCCGTATCGAGCGCTGCGGCGCGGGGTCAGATCGCGTCATTGCGAACTCCTGACGGTCGGGACGTGACGCACCCGGTCGGGATCTCGGCCGGATGGATGTCGGATTTCTCGGTGTTGCTCACCTTGCCATGCCGACGGTGGCGGGTGTCACATTCCCCGGTCTATGTCGGGCTCGAGGTAGATGACCCGCGCGATCGGCAGGGTCTCGCGGATCTTCGCCTCCGCCGAGTTGATGGTGTCGGCGATCTGTAGCGCACTGGCGCCGGCGGGGGTGGCGAACTTCGCGGCGACGAGCAGTTCGTCGGGCCCGAGGTACTGCGTCTTCATGTGGATGACGCGGTCGATGCCGGGTTCGGACCCCAGGGCGGTCATCAAGGTCTTCTCGTCGGAGGCGGTGGCGCCCTCACCGATGAGAAGACTGTGCATCTCGACGATGAGGATGACGGCGATGACGCCGAGCAGGATCCCGATCGCGAGGGTGCCGATGCCGTCCCACACCGCGTCGCCGGTGATGGTCGCGAGTCCGACGCCGCCGAGAGCGAATGCGAGTCCGATCAACGCGCCGGTGTCCTCGAGGAGCACCACCGGCAGTTCGGGGTTGCGTGAGTTGCGGATGAACCGCCACCAGGACGCGCTGCCCTTGAGTGGACGCGACTCGCGGTAGGCGGTGGAGAAGCTGTAGCCCTCGAGGCAGATGGCCAGGAGAAGGATGACGACGGCGACGATCGGCGACTCGAGTTCGTGCGGATGCACGATCTTCTCGTACCCCTCGTAGATCGCGAACAGCGATCCGAGCGTGAACAGCACCAGCGCCACGACGAAGGAATAGAAGTAGCGGCTGCGGCCGTAACCGAAGGGGTGCAACCGGTTTGCCGACTTGGCGGCCTCCCGTTGCCCGAGGAGCAGGAGGCCCTGATTCGAGGTGTCGGCCACCGAGTGGACGGCCTCGGCGAGCATCGACGACGATCCCGTGATCGCGAACCCGACGAACTTCGCCGCGGCGATCCCCGCGTTGGCCGCGAGCGCCGCGATGATCGCCTTCTTCGAGCCCTCGGCCGACATGGGGTCCTTCCGTCACCGGTGAGATGTACCGGTGAACCCTAACGCCCGTGGCGGTGGATGTCGGTGCAATGCGCGCGATCCGGACATGGGCGCGATCCGGTCAGCGGGCTCGTGCGGCGTCAGGGCATCCAGCCCGGCCCGCGCATGGTCTCCAGGAGCTGGTTCACCGCGTGTCCCATCCGGTCCCCCGAACCGGGTGCGATCGTCGTCCACATCCGGCCGTCGCGGGCGATGCTGGGTTCGGCGATGATCCGGCCGTGGTCGGTGTCGTAGACCGACACCGTTCCCGACGACTCGGTGCGGACGCCATCGACGGTCGAGGTGGCGACCAGGTCTCCACGCACGCGGCAGGTCTCGAACGCCAGCGACATGGTGTGGGCGTCGGCCCGGGTAGCTCCGACCGCACAGAAGCAGGCCGCATAGTCATCGATGCACTCACAGCGGTCGAGTCGGTCGCGGAGCTCGTTGGTGGGCACGCTGAGCCCGGCGAACCGGGCCACCTCGGCGGCGCCGAACACCGACCCGACCACCCGTCCGATGTCGTCGACGTCGACGATCCGCGGGGCCGACAGCTCGATGGTGTCGCCCGAGCGCACCGCGAAGACGTGGTCGAAACCCCGGCGCGCGAGGCAGGCCCGGTGGATGGCCGTGTCGTCGGTGATGCAGATGTCGATCTGCGCCTCGGGCGTCCCGAGGACCGCCAGGGTCGCCTCGGTCCACGGCGTCGGCCGGGCCAGCTCGTCGACGAGTCCGACGGCGCGCATCTGCTCGAGCGGGGCGTCGCCGACAGTCGGGCCGTCACCGGTCAGTCCGTCGGGCGGGACCAGGTCGAGCACCGAGGGCCATGCCGCGACACCGCCGGCCAGACCCAGCCGGACGAGCGCGTCCGAACTGAGCGACACCTCTGCTGCGCTCGTCGTCCTCACGTTCACCCGTACGACCTCCCCCGGCGGAGCTGCGCGGCCACACCGCGTGCACAGATGGTGCCACAGGCCACCACCGTGGGTGCCGGATGCGAGCGGCTCATGGGCAGATTCACCGTCTCGCGCGGATTCGGTTGTGGACGGAGACGATGCTGTGCACACATCGGGTGTCCATCGTCGGCGAGATTGCCGGTAGTAAACTCGTCCTGCCGGCTGCTCGGGGACTCCCCGGGCCCGGCGGGGGGTCGGGTTCGAGACGCACGGCTTCACCGCGGACGACACATTTGCGCCGGTCACGTCATCGTCAGGGGAATCTTGCAGTGAGTTTCGACAACAACGGCACACCTCCGTGGCTACGAACCGGCGCCGGGGACGAACGTGACGGATCCGCATCCGAGGCCGCCGACACCTCGGCCGCGCAGGACCCCGATCAACGATCGGCCGGGCGTCACATGGACCACGAGACCGCCCCCGACGGGGCAGGCACCCCGGAGTTCGACTCCATCGAGCGCGAAACCTCCACACCACCGCACACCGCTCCCCCGTCCTGGCTGCCGGACGGTCCGCCGCAGCGCGCCGAGGGCCTCGACGACGCGACGCGATGGATCCCGACCGTCGGGTCCGACGCACCGCCGCCGACACCGCCCTTCGACCGGCCCGGCCCGGCCGATCCGCCCCCCTACTCCTCGTCACCCCAGTACGACCAGCCCTCGTACCCGCAGAACCCGCAGTACGGTCAGCCGCCGTTCCCGCCCCAGTTCGAGCAGCACCGTCCCCCGTTCGACCCCGGCCCCGGTCAGCACGAGCCCCAGTTCGCGCCCGGCCCGCCACCCGGGCAGGGCGCCCCGTGGCACAACGGACCGCAGGGGCAGAACGGGCAGCAGGGTCCCGGCCCCGAGGCCCCGCAGCACCAGCCGCCGATCAACCCCGCGTCGGATCCGTTCGGACGTCCCCCGGGTTCATCGGCGCCGGCGGAGAACCGGCCGGGACGATCGTCGATCGACGAGGTCGCGTTGCTGCGCAAAGCCCGTCGCGCCCCGGGCAGCGGGTGGCGTCGCGCCGTGCACCGGATCTCGGCGGGCGCGATCAACCCCGGTGACTCCCCCGACGACCTCTACTACCAACAGCTCGTCGAACGCGTGAACCGGCCGGTCCGCGGCGACTACCGGATCGCCGTCCTCTCGCTCAAGGGTGGCGTCGGCAAGACGACCACCACGGTCGGCCTCGGATCGATCTACTCCTCGCTGCGCGGGGACCGGGTCATCGCGGTCGACGCGAACCCCGACCTCGGCACGCTGGCCCAGCGGATCCCGCAGCAGACACGGTCCACCGTTCGCGATCTGCTCGCCGACACCTCGATCTACCGGTACTCCGACGTCCGGGCCCACACATCGCAGAGTCCGAGCCGCCTGGAAGTCCTTGCCTCCGAACGGGATCCGGCCGTCGCCGAGGCCTTCAGCGAACAGGACTACCGCGGCGTGATGCGCGTCCTGCAGCGGTTCTACAACATCATCCTCACCGACTGCGGCACCGGACTGAGCCACTCGGCGATGAACGGTGTCCTCGACCTGGCCAACGCGTTGATCCTGGTCAGCTCACCGGCGATCGACGGCGCACGCAGCGCGGGCGCGACGTTGGACTGGCTGCAGGCACACGGCTACGGCCACCTCGTCAGCCGCGCGGTCGTGGTCCTGAGCTCGTCGCGATCGGGCGCGTCGACCATCGACACCAAGCAGCTCAGTCAGCACTTCCTGACCCGGTGCCGCGCGGTGCAGATGATCCCGTTCGACGATCACCTCGCCGAGGGCGCCGAGATGGACCTCGAGCTGCTGGGCAAGGGCACCCATCGGGCGCTGGTCGAGTTGGCCGCGACCGTCGCCGACGACTTCTCCTCGACCAACCTGCGTCGGACGGATCCGTTCTATCAGTGACCGCGGGCGGTGACCGGCCGCTCGTCGGCCTCGGTCGCCGCCACGTCCGGCATGACGTCGTCGGGCGCCTCGGCGCGGTTCGCCCGGCGACGCGCGAGTCCGCGGCGGATGAGGTGGACGGTGATGGGCACGATCACCGTGGCCGCCGACGCCATGATCATCAGGTCGATGTTCTCGGCGATGATCGTCACGTCGCCCAGCAGGTAGCCGAGCACGATGATCCCGGCGCCCCAGAAGGTGCTGCCCAGGACGGAGAAGATCGTGAAGTCCCGATGGCGCATCCGGGTGAACCCGGCGAGCAGCGGGACCAGGGTCCGCACGATGCCGATGAAGCGCCCGAAGAACACCGTCAGGGGCCCGTACCGCTCGAAGAACCGGTGGGTCCGGTCGACGGGTTCGGGGCCGATGAACCGCATGACCCGTCCCTGCAGCACCCCGGCCCCCAGCCGGCGTCCGATGAAGTAGCCGCACTGGTCGCCGAGCGCGGCCGACAGCGGTACGAGCACACACGGCAGCCACAGCGGGGCGTACGGATCAGGTTGTGCGGCAAGAATTCCCGCGGTGAAGAGCAGGGAGTCGCCGGGGAAGACGAACCCGACGAGGACACCGGTCTCCAAGAACACCAGCACGCAGAGACCGATCAGTCCGCCCGTTGCCATGAAAGAGCTCACGTCGAACGGGTTCACTGCTCCCACGATACCGAGATCGGCGTCGTCCGCCCGGGCGGTCAGCAGGTTTCACCGTCCCGAGTCCGGGAGTTCATCCCCCGGTCATCCGTACCGATCGGCGCCCGTGGTCAGCGGGTGCGGCCAACCTGGGGTTCACTGGGAGTCGACGCGGTGTCACAGACGAGGCCGCTCCGGAGAGCGAGGAGTGGCCCCGTGGCGAAATCGACGGTGTTGCGCCCTGTCCCGACCTCAGCCCAGTCGGTCGAGTTCAAGACGATCCACGGGTATCGGCGTGCCTACCGCGTGGCCGGCAGCGGACCCGCACTGCTGCTCATCCACGGCATCGGCGACAACTCGTCGACGTGGACCGAGGTCATCGACATGCTCGCCCAGCACTACACGATCATCGCGCCGGACCTGCTCGGACACGGGCTGTCGGACAAGCCCCGTGCAGACTATTCGGTGGCGGCCTACGCCAACGGCATGCGGGACCTGCTGTCGGTGCTGAACATCCGCCGTGTGACGGTCGTCGGCCACTCCCTCGGCGGCGGTGTGGCGATGCAGTTCTGCTACCAGTTCCCCGAGTTCGTCGAACGCCTGGTGCTCGTGGCCGCCGGCGGCGTCACCCGCGATGTGAGCCCGCTGCTGCGACTGCTCGCACTCCCGGGCTTCGACCAGGCCATCGCCGGGCTGCGTCTACCCGGACTCGTCCCGGCGGCCCATCTCGTCGGGCGATGTACCGCGGCGCTCGCCCGCACCTCGCGGATCCGGTCGTTGCCCGCCCCCGCGGCCGTGCGCAGCCAGCTGCACGATGCGGTCGAGGTGATGCGCATCGTCAACGGGCTCATCGACCCCACCGCACACTCGGCGTTCATCCGCACCCTGCGGGCGGTGGTCGACTGGCGGGGTCAGGTGGTCACCATGCTCGACCGCAGCTACCTGACCGAGCGCCTCCCGGTGATGCTGGTGTGGGGTACCGACGACACCGTCATCCCCTACGCCCATGCGCTGCTCGCCCATTCGGCCATGCCGCATTCCACCCTCGCCACCTTCGCCGGCGCCGGGCACTTCCCGTACCACGACGACCCGACCCGCTTCGTGGACCTCGTCGAGCAGTTCGTGACGAGCACGACGCCGATGGTGCACGATCCCCTCGAATGGTCGCGTCTGCTCAGCGCCGGCGCGGCCACCGCCGACCTCACGGGCGACGAGTCGGTGCAGTTGGCGGTGCTCGACGCGATGGCCGAGGAACGCAGCGCCACCTGAGCGACCTCATCGACGCACACGGCCACCGGGGACGTGGGACCATCGACGCATGACCGAGACCCCAGATCCCGCCCCGGACGGCTGGTCGGCGACGCCTCCCTACGGCGCTCCGTCATACGACCCGTCGCAGTACGGCACCCCGCAATACGGCCAACAGGCGTACCCGGGTCAGTCGCTGCCACCCCAGGGGTACCCGACCGCGCCGTACGCGCAGCAGCCCCCGGCACCGGGCTACGGGCAGCCCGGATACTCGGTACCCGGATTCGCCGGTATCGCCGACCCGTGGGCGCCCTTCGGGCGTGACCCGGCGACCGGCACCCCGCTGTCGGACAAGTCCAAGACGAGCGCGGGACTGCTGCAGTTGTTCCTCGGCGGGTTCGGTGCGGGTCGGTTCTACCTGGGCCACAACGGGATCGCGATCGCGCAGCTCATCACGCTGATCCTCGGATGGGTGACGGTGTTCTTCGTCGTCGGGGTGCTCATTTTGCTCGCGCTCGGCATCTGGACCCTGGTCGACGCGATCATGATGTTCTCCGGCGGCGTACGCGACAGCCGCGGGCAGATCCTGCGGCCCTGACGTCAGGACCCGGACGGGTCCGCACCGCAGCAGCCGATCGCCCCGCGGACCTCCCGGGTGGTCTCGCCCCGCTGCGCCCACTGGTCGGCGGGCGGGTAGTCGACCCCGATGAGGGTGAGCCCACAGGCCGGGGCGACGGGGACCGAACTCGACCGACTGCGCTCGGCCAGGAGGCCGGCGCACCACTCGATGCTGCGGCGCCCCTCCCCGACCGCACCGACCGCGCCCACCAGCGAGCGCACCATCGACCAGCAGAACGCATCGGCACTGACGTGCGCGGTGAGGACGCCGTCCGGATCGGCGGACCAGTCGAACCGCTGCAGATCGCGGACGGTGGTCGCTCCCTCGCGACGTTTGCAGAACGCAGCGAAGTCGTGCAGTCCGATCAGGGTGTCCGACGCCGCTCGCATGCGCTCGAGGTCGAGCGGTCGGGTCCAGTGCGCGGTGTCGCGGGCCCGGAGGGGTTCGGCGCCGAACGGCGCGTCGGTGAGTCGGTAGCGGTAGTGCCTGCGCAGGGCCGCGAAGCGAGCGTCGAAGTCCGACGACACCTCCTCGACGGCCTTGACCCGCGCGTCCGGGGGCAGCATCTTCGCCATCCGCCGGACCAGCATGGCCGGATCGCCGGCGATGGAGCGGGTGTCGAGCGAGGCGCGCGTGACATCGCAGTGCGCGACCTGCCCGACGGCGTGGACGCCCGCGTCGGTGCGCCCGGCCACGGTCAGGGTGATCGGCTCGCGCAGGATCGTGGTCAGTACCCGCTCGATCTCGCCGCACACCGTGCGCAGTCCCGGCTGACGGGCCCACCCGGCGAAATCGGTGCCGTCGTAACCGATGTCGAGACGCAGCCGCACGGTGTCCGACGGTGGCGTGGGACCGGCGGCCCCGGAACGACGGAACCCGCCGTCGACAGCGTCAACGGCGGGTTCGTCGGTGTTCATCGTGCGTGAGCGATCAGCTCACTTGTCGTCGGACTTCTCGTCCGACGTGGCGTCCTCGTCGGAGATCTCTGCGGCACTCTCGGCCCAGGACTCCTCGGTGGTGCCCTCGGCGACGGCGTCGGCGTTCTCGACGGCGGCGTCGGGGGCGTCGGCCTGGACCTGCGCGACGACGTTGTTGTCGTCCTGCGCGGCCTCGGCGGCCTCGGCCGGTGCGTCGGACTCCGCAGCAGCGGCCGGGGCCGCCTTCTGCGATGCGGCGACACGGGTGGCGCGGCTGGCCTCCGACGATGCGGTCGACCCGGTCACGAGCTCGATCACGGCCATGGGGGCGTTGTCGCCCTTGCGCGGCAGTGTCTTGACGATGCGGGTGTAGCCACCGTCGCGATCGGCGAACGACGGCCCGATCTCGGCGAACAGCTTGTGGACGATGTCCTTGTCACGGATGTCCTTGAGCACCTCGCGACGGTGAGCCAGATTGCCCGCCTTCGCATGGGTGATCAGCTTCTCCGCGTACGGGCGCAGGCGCTTGGCCTTGGCCTCGGTCGTGGAGATCCGGTCGTGCTCGAAGAGCGCGGTGGCGAGGTTCGCCAGCATCGCCTTCTGGTGCGAGGCCGAACCGCCGAGGCGGCGCCCCTTGGTGGGCTTGGGCATTGATGACTCCTTGAAGAGCTCGCGGCCTCTCGGCCGGGAGAAGATGTGTGGTTAGAGCTGTTCGGTCTCTGCGTAGTCTTCGCCCGCATCCGCATCACCGAAGGCTGCGGGGTCGGACCAGGTGCCGGTGGCGGGGTCGTATCCCGCGACCTGCGACGGATCGAAGCTTGCCGGGCTGTCCTTGAGCGCCAACCCCAGTGCGTGCAGCTTCACCTTCACCTCGTCGATCGACTTCTGACCGAAGTTGCGGATGTCGAGCAGGTCCGACTCGGTGCGGGCAACCAGCTCGCCGACGGTGTGGACACCTTCGCGCTTGAGACAGTTGTACGACCGGACGGTCAGCTCGAGATCCTCGATCGGGAGGCTGAACGAGGCGATGTGATCGGCCTCGGCAGGCGAGGGACCGATCTCGATGCCCTCGGCCTCGACGTTCAACTCACGGGCGAGTCCGAACAGCTCCACCAGGGTCTTGCCGGCCGAGGCCAGCGCGTCCCGTGCGGTGATGGAGTTCTTGGTCTCCACGTCGAGCACCAGACGATCGAAGTCGGTGCGCTGCTCGACACGGGTGGCCTCGACCTTGTAGGTCACCTTGAGGACGGGCGAGTAGATCGAGTCGACCGGGATGCGGCCGATCTCGGCGCCCGACGCCTTGTTCTGCACGGCGGGGACGTATCCGCGACCACGCTCGACGACGAGCTCGACCTCGAGCTTGCCCTTGTCGTTCAGGGTCGCGATGTGCAGATCCGGGTTGTGCACCGTGACGCCGGCGGGCGGCACGATGTCGGCGCCGGTGACGGCACCCGGTCCCTGCTTGCGCACGTACATGGTGACCGGCTCGTCCTCTTCCGAGGAGACGACCAGACCCTTGAGGTTCAGGATGATGTCGGTGACGTCTTCCTTGACTCCCGGCACGGTGGTGAACTCGTGCAGGACTCCGTCGATGCGGATGCTGGTGACCGCCGCGCCCGGGATGGACGACAGCAGCGTGCGCCGCAGCGAGTTACCGAGGGTGTAACCGAATCCCGGCTCGAGGGGTTCGATGACGAACTTCGACCGATCGTCGGCGACGATCTCCTCGGAGAGTGTGGGTCGCTGTGAGATGAGCATGTAAAGGTGTTCCTCCTGTGTGGACGTCCGCTATTTGACGCCCTAGAGACCAAACAGCATGTGCCGCTTGGGGGGGTGGAGCGATCCGCGCCGGTGGACACCGACGCGGACCGGACCGGGTTACTTCGAGTAGTACTCGACGATGAGCTGCTCGGTGAGCGGCACGTCGATCTGTGCACGCGAGGGAACCGAGTGCACCAGGATGCGCAGGGTGGACGGGACCACCTGCAGCCAACCCGGCACCACGCGATCGCCCTGGATCTCGCGGGCGATCTGGAACGGGACGGTCTGCAGCGACTTCGGACGGACGTCGATGATGTCGTACTGCGAGACGCGGTAGCTGGGCACGTCGACGCGCACACCGTTGACGGTGAGGTGGCCGTGCGTGACCATCTGACGCGACTGACGACGGGTGCGCGCCAGGCCGGCGCGGTACACGACGTTGTCGAGTCGGGTCTCGAGGATGGCCAGCAGTTCGTCACCGGTCTTGCCGTTGCGACGGTTCGCCTCTTCGTAGTAGCGGCGGAACTGCTTCTCCATGACGCCGTAGGTGAAGCGAGCCTTCTGCTTCTCCTGCAGCTGCATCAGGTATTCGCTCTCCTTGATCCGCGCGCGGCCGTGCTGGCCGGGCGGGTAGGGGCGACGTTCGAATGCCTGGTCTCCACCGACGAGGTCGACGCGCAGACGGCGCGACTTCTTGGTTGCGGGTCCGGTATAACGAGCCATTGTTTTTCCTTAACCTTTCCCGCTAGACCCGGCGCCGCTTGGGCGGTCGGCAGCCGTTGTGGGGTGCTGGGGTGACGTCGGAGATCGTGCCGACCTCCAGGCCGGCGGCCTGCAGTGAACGGATCGCGGTCTCGCGGCCCGAACCCGGGCCCTTCACGAAGACGTCGACCTTCTTGACGCCGTGCTCCTGCGCCTTGCGGGCGGCGTTCTCGGCCGCGAGCTGCGCGGCGAACGGGGTGCTCTTACGCGAACCCTTGAAGCCGACGTGTCCCGACGAGGCCCACGCGATGACGTTGCCCGCGGGGTCGGTGATCGAGACGATCGTGTTGTTGAACGTGGACTTGATGTGCGCGCTGCCGTGCGGGACGTTCTTCTTCTCGCGACGCCGCGTGCCCTTCTTGGGGCCCGCACTACGTGACTTGGGGGGCATTACTTCTTCTTCCCGGCGATGGTCTTCTTGGGTCCCTTACGGGTGCGGGCGTTGGTCTTGGTGCGCTGTCCACGGACGGGCAGACCACGGCGATGCCGGATCCCCTGGTAGCAGCCGATCTCGATCTTTCGACGGATATCGCCCTGCACCTCGCGTCGCAGGTCACCTTCGACCTTCACCGAGGCTTCGATGTACTCACGAAGCTTCGCGACATCGGCGTCGGTCAGATCCTTGGCGCGGAGGTCGGCGCTGAGTCCGGTTCCGGCCAGGATTTCCTTCGAGGTGGTGCGACCCACCCCGTAGATGTATGTCAGTGCGATCTCCAAGCGCTTCTCACGCGGGAGGTCTACACCAGAAACACGTGCCATCTGGCATTTCCTTTTCGTTTCGAAGGTCTGCTCCCAGTCCGTCCCCGCGAATCGAGATCCGGGGCTCCGGCCTTCGTCCGGAGGTGGGCGATCACGCGAATGTGGTCGCTGGTGTTGGGAGTTCCATGTGGTGCTCGATATTCAGTTGTGTCGCGCTTTTCAGGTGTTACTGACAAGCGATCTGTGATGCGACCTTCGGCCGTATCGAGTGCAGATCAGCCCTGACGCTGCTTGTGGCGCAGGTTGTCGCAGATCACCATGACCCGACCGTTACGACGGATCACCTTGCACTTCTCACAGATCGGCTTGACGCTCGGCTTGACCTTCACGTCGTTGTGCCTCTCGTGGTGGTGAGTTCCTCCCGGCACGCCGAAGCGATCAGGGAGGTGGGTGGTGCTTCCCGGACGAGATGTCCGGGGAGTTCGTTACTTGTACCGGTAGACGATCCGACCGCGGGCGAGGTCATAGGGCGACAGCTCCACGACCACGCGGTCCTCCGGCAGGATGCGGATGTAGTGCTGCCGCATCTTGCCACTGATGTGCGCGAGCACCTTGTGACCGTTCTCCAGCTCAATGCGGAACATCGCATTGGGCAGGGGCTCGACCACGCGACCCTCGACCTCGATGGCGCCGTCTTTCTTGGCCATGTCCTCCACAATCTCTGTCGCTCGCACGTGGCGGCGACATCTCGTTTACCGTGTCGGTACGCACGTCGGGCGGGGCGCCGAGAGACTCGGCGGGACCTGCGTCGATTCGCCGGATCTGCGCAGACCGGACGGCGAACCATCTGACCTGTGGGCACAGGAGTACCGGCGCGAAGCGCACCAGCGATCCACTTTACGCTTTCCGCAGGCGACAAGCCAAATTGCTGCCTAGCCGGCCGTCAGCTGCTCCAGCACGTCGGTGATGTCGTGCGTGGACTCCGGCGCACCGAGCACCTGGATGGCGACATGGTCGGCGCCCGCGGCGAGATGCGCGTCCACCTGATCGCGGATCGTGTCCTTGTCACCGTGCGCCACCAGGTCGTCGATCAGCGCGTCGCTGCCGCCGTCGGCGATGTCGGAGTCGGTGTACCCCAGCCGCTTGAGGTTGGCCACGTAGTTGGCCAGGTGCAGGTACGGGGTGTCGACGGGCGGACGGCCGATCGCGCGCGCGGTCACCGGGTCGGTGTCGAGGACGATCTTGTGTTCGGGGGCGAGCAGGGCGTCGGGTCCGAGGATGTCGCGGGCGTAGGTCGTGTGCGCGGGGGTCGTCAGGTACGGGTGCGCGCCGAGCGCGCGGTCGGCGGACAGACGCAACATCTTCGGTCCGAGAGCGGCGAGGATGCGTCGATCGGCGGGCACGCCCGCGTCGTCGAGCACGTCGAGGTAGGCGACCATCGACTGATACGGCGAGGCGTACTCCTGCGTCGCCTCGCGGTGCCCCACCCCGATGCCGAGATAGAATCGCCCCGGGAAGTCGGTCTCGAGCGCGGCGAACTCACCGGCGATGGCCGCGGGTTCGGTGTTCCAGATGTTGGTGATGCCGGTGGCGACGCGGATCTCGTCGGTCGCCTCGAGGACCGCCCGGACCGGTGCCAGCGTCGGCGCGGACCCGCCCAACCAGATGGTGCCGTAACCGAGTTGTTCGATGCGGGCCGCCTGCTCGCCCGTCAGCGTCGAGAAACCTGTCCACACCCCGTGCGTTCCGAATCCATGCATGTCCTGATTCAACTCCCCGACGCCGTCATCCCTTCCGCGAGGGCGGTGTCCGGGGTTCGAGCACCGATTCGCAGTGCACGCGCGCGACGAGCGCACCCGTCCTGCGGGTGAGGGCTCGCTCCAGGTCGCGACCACGGCCGACCGGGATCGCGTGGAGCAACCGGCGGCCGTCGTCGTCGGCGATGACGACCAGCACGTCGTCGATCCGACTCTCCACGTCGATCCAGTCGACCAGGGTCTCGATGACGCCGGCGTCGACCGGGCGTTCGAGTTCGACCAATTCGATCAGGGGGTGCCGCGTCCGCCACTGTCCACGGAACTCGGCGTGGTCCTCGCCCGGCGCGAACACGTGCACCGCCCGCAGCGCCCGACCGAACGGGCGGGATCGCACGATTGCCTCGTGAAGGACGGCCGCGTCGTCGACCGGCACGATGACGACACCGCGGGCGGTGAGCGGGGTACGCGCCTGCCCCGGTCGATGGACTGCGGCCGGGGTCGGTTGCGTCGTGGTCACCGGGACGACACTGCTCGTCGGCGCGCGCCTGCGGGAGCGTGTTGACGCGATCTCTACGGGCTCGGCCGCGTTCTTGATGCATTTCGACGGGGTCGATTGCCCGCGGGTTAGGTTGGCCGCATGCGAGCAATCGTCACCCGGGTGTCGTCGGCGTCGGTGTCGGTCGACGGTGAGGTCGTCGGCGCGATCGACCCGCCTGCCGGATCCCAGGGGCTGCTGGTGCTGGTCGGTGCCACCCATTCCGACACCACCGACACCGCACGTGCACTCGCCGAGAAGATCTGGCGCCTGCGCATCCTCGACGGCGAGGTGAGTGCCGCCGACGCCGACGCCCCGGTTCTCGTCGTCAGCCAGTTCACCCTCTACGCCAACGTGTCCAAGGGGCGCCGGCCGTCGTGGAACGCCGCGGCCCCCGGCCCGGTGGCGCAGCCCCTGGTCGACGAGGTCGTCGCCGCGCTACGGGTTCTTGGTGCGACGGTGAGCACCGGCGTGTTCGGCGCGCACATGATGGTCAGCAGCATCAACGACGGGCCGGTGACGATCCCGATCGAGATCTGACACCGAGGTAGCTGCTCCTCCCGCGGGGCGGGACAACCGGCTACGTCGTGTGTGCCCTACGGCCGTCGTGTGAGGATCCGCGGACCGTCCTCGGTCACCGCGACGGTGTGTTCCCAGTGCGATGCGCGCGACCCGTCGTCGGTGACGATGGTCCATTCGTCCTCGCAGACAGAGGTTTCCACGGTTCCGAGGGTGAGCATCGGCTCGATGGCCAGGGTGCTGCCGACCACGAGCTGCGGGCCACGATTGGGCTTGCCCTCGTTGGCCAGGAACGGCTCCATGTGCATCTGTCTGCCGATACCGTGCCCGCCGTACCCGGCGACGATCCCGAAGGAGCGGCCGAGGCGTTCCTCGGCGGCGCGGGTGCCCAGCTCGATCGCGTGCGAGACATCGGTCAACCGGTTGCCCGGGACCATCGCCGCGATGCCTGCCTCCATGGCCGTACGCGTTGCCTCGTTGAGCTTCTCGTCGTCCTCGCCGAGGCCCCCGATGCCGAAGGTCCACGCCGAGTCGCCGTGCCAGCCGTCGAGAATCGCGCCGCAGTCGATCGACACGAGATCGCCGTCGGTCAGCACCGTCTCGTCCGACGGGATCCCGTGCACGACGACGTCGTTGACCGAGCTGCAGATCGATCCAGGGAAACCGTGATAGCCGAGGAACGACGGCACGGCACCGGCGTCACGGATGACGGCCTCGGCGACCTTGTCCAGGTCGAGCGTGGTGACCCCGGGGCCGGCCGCGGCACGGACGGCGACGAGTGCGGCCCCGACCACCGCGCCCGCGGCATCCATGGCGTCGAGCTCACCGGCGGTGCGGAACGGGACGACCTTCGCCTTGCGCAGACCCATGACGCGTGTCAGTCGTTCAGGGCGCGGAGCACACGCTGGTGCACCTCGCCGACATCACCGATGGCGTCGATGACGGTGACCTGCTCCGCGTAGTAGTCCAGCAGCGGCGAGGTCTCCTTGATGTAGACCTGCATCCGGTTACGGATGACGTCCTCGGTGTCGTCGGCGCGACCGCGGGCGAGCATGCGCTCGACCACGACGTCCTCGTCCACCTCGAACGACAGCACCGCGTCGAGCGAGTGGTCGCTGTCGGCCAGGATCGCCGTCAACGCGTCGGCCTGCTCGGTCGACCGCGGGAACCCGTCGAGGATGAAGCCGTTGACCGCGTCGGGCTCACCGACGCGGGCACGGACCATGTCGACCGTGATCTCCGAGGGGACGAGGTTGCCCGCGTCGAGGTACTTCTTGGCCTCGATGCCGACGGGCGTGCCCTCGGTGATATTGGCGCGGAACAGGTCCCCGGTGGAGATGTGCGGGATGCCGAGGCTCTCCGAGAGCATCTCGGCCTGCGTTCCCTTGCCTGCCCCCGGAGGGCCGAGGATCACGAGTCTCACTTGAGGAACCCTTCGTACTTGCGCTGCATCAGCTGGCTGTTGATCTGCTTCACGGTGTCGAGTCCGACGCCCACCATGATCAGCACCGCGGTGCCACCGAACGGCAGGTTCTGCACACCGCCGCTGTTGCCGATCTCGAGGAACAGGTTGGGCAGGACCGCGATCACACCGAGGTAGATCGAGCCGGGCAGCGTGATGCGGGACAGGACGTAGCCGAGGTAGTCGGCGGTGGGCTGACCCGGTCGGATGCCGGGGATGAACCCGCCGTACTTCTTCATCTCGTCGGCGCGCTCCTGCGGATTGAACGTCACCGCCACGTAGAAGTACGTGAAGAAGATGATCATCAGGAAGTACACGGCGATGTAGACACCGTTGCTGGGGTCGACGAGGTACGTCTGGATCTGACGCTGCCACCACGGCTGCTCGCCACTGCTGCTCTGCGTCAGCTGGACGATCAGGTTGGGCAGGTACAGCAGCGACGACGCGAAGATCACGGGGATGACGCCGGCCTGGTTGACCTTGAGGGGCAGGTAGGTCGACGAGCCGCCGTACATCTTCCTGCCGACCATGCGTTTGGCGTACTGCACGGGTATTCGTCTCTGGCCCTGCTCGATGAAGACCACGCCTGCGACGATGATCACCGCCGCCACCAGGACCAGGAAGAACACCAGGCCACCGCGGGTGTCGAGGATCTGCTTGCCCTCGGACGGGATGCGTGCGGCGATACCGGCGAAGATCATCAGCGACATGCCGTTGCCGATGCCGCGCTCGGTGATGAGCTCACCGAACCACATGACGACACAGGCACCCGCGGTCATGACCAGCACGATGATGATCAGCCCGAAGATCGACTTGTCGTTGAGGATGTTCGCGCCGTTGGAGCAGTCGCGGAGCAGGTCGCCACGGTCGGCGAGGGCCACGATGCCGGTCGACTGCAGCAGTGCCAACGCCACCGTGAGGTAGCGGGTGTACTGCGTCATCTTCGCCTGGCCGGACTGGCCTTCCTTGCGGAGCTGCTCGAACCGCGGGATCACCACGGTGAGCAGCTGCACGATGATGCTCGCGGTGATGTACGGCATGATGCCGATCGCGAACACCGACAGCTGCAGCAATGCGCCGCCGGAGAACATGTTGATGAGGGAGTAGATGCCCGCGGAGTCACCACGCGAGACCTCATCGAGGCAGGACTGGACCTGGCGGTAGTCGACGCCGGGCGAAGGGATGGTCGCTCCCAGGCGGTACAGGATGATGATGCCGATGACGAAAAGGATCTTCCGTCGCAAATCCTGTGTCCGCAAAGCCGAGACAAAGGCGGAACGCACTAACTCCTCCTACCGAACGAGCACGCGCCTGCCTCGCTCAGCGGAGAACTCCCGCGGTCGCACCGCGTTCGTCTCGCCTTGCACAGGGGGTGATCCGTCGTTCTGGTCGGTCGGCCCCCTCCGCGAAGTCGCGAGGAGGATCGACGATGATCAACTCTTGAACTCTAACAGTGGTCCCCGCGGCGCCCGGTCGAACACCGAGCGCCGCGAGAACCGACGGGTCACAGCACCGTGGTGCTGCCACCTGCCGCGCTGATCTTCTCGCTCGCCGACGTCGAGAACTTGTTGGCGCTGACCTGCACGGCCACCGACAGCTCTCCGTCGCCGAGCACCTTCACGAGCTCGTTCTTGCGAACCGCACCGGCTGCGATGAGTTCATCGACGCCGATGGTGCCGCCCTCGGGGAAGAGGCGGGCGAGGTCGCCCACGTTCACCACCTGGTACTCGACACGGTTGCGGTTGGTGAAGCCCTTGAGCTTCGGGAGCCGCATGTGGATGGGCATCTGCCCACCCTCGAAGCCGGCCGGGACGTTCTTGCGTGCCTTGGTGCCCTTGGTGCCGCGACCCGCGGTCTTACCCTTGGAGCCCTCACCACGACCGACCCTGGTCTTGTCGGTCTTCGCGCCCGGAGCGGGGCGAAGATGATGGAGTTTGATGGTCATTGGACTAAACCTCTTCGACTGTCACGAGGTGGCGCACCACGTTGATCAGGCCGCGGTTGGCCGGAGTGTCCTCGCGGGTGACGGTCTGACGGATCTTCCTCAAACCGAGGGTCCGCAGGCTGTCACGCTGGTTGCTCTTGGTTCCGATCGTGCCCTTGATCTGGGTGATCTTCAGCTCTGCCATGTCATGCACCCTGTCCTGCGCGCGCCCGCAACATACCCGCGGGAGCGACGTCTTCGATGGGGAGGCCACGACGTGCGGCGACCTCTTCGGGACGCTGCAGCATCTTCAGTGCGGCCACGGTCGCGTGGACGACGTTGATCGCGTTGTCGCTGCCGAGGCTCTTGGCGAGGACGTCGTGGACGCCCGCGCACTCGAGCACGGCACGCACCGCGCCACCGGCGATCACACCGGTACCGGGCGATGCCGGACGCAGCATGACGACACCGGCCGCGGCCTCACCCTGGACGGGGTGGGTCACGGTGGAGCCGATCAGCGGGACGCGGAAGAAGTTCTTCTGAGCCTCTTCGACGCCCTTCTGGATGGCGGCCGGGACCTCTTTGGCCTTGCCGTAGCCGACGCCGACCATGCCCTGGCCGTCACCGACGACCACGAGGGCGGTGAAGGAGAACCGACGTCCACCCTTGACCACCTTGGACACGCGGTTGATGGCGACGACGCGCTCGAGACGGTTCTTGTCCTGGTCGCGTCCGCCGCGCTGGCCGTCGCGGCCACCGCCACGTCGGTCGCCGCCGCCGCCGCGACGGTCGCCGCCGCCTGCTGCGCCTGCGCCGCCGGCGGCTGCGCCTGCGGTGTTGTCGGTGCTGGTGGCGGGTCCGGTGCCGCCGTCACGCCGTTGACGTCCCGGCATCAGATGGTCCTTCCGTATGCGCAGTGGGCGCTGGTGTTGGTGTTGGTCATCAGAACGTGAGCCCTCCCTCGCGGGCGGCGTCGGCCAGAGCCGCGATCCGTCCGTGGTAGTCGTGCCCACCGCGGTCGAAGACCACCGTGTCGACACCCGCGGCCTTGGCGCGGGATGCGATCAGTTCGCCGACCTTGGCGCTCTGCGCCGACTTGTCGCCGCCGGAGCTGCGCACATCGGCCTCGATCGTCGACGCCGCTGCGAGCGTGGTGCCCGAGTGGTCGTCGATGATCTGGACGTGGATGTGTCGCGAGGACCGCTTGACCGCGAGACGCGGTCGCTGCGGGGTTCCGCTGATCTTCTTGCGCAGCCGGAAGTGCCGGCGTGCGGTGGAGCGGCGACGACGGGTCGACACGTCTTTGCCGACCGTCTCGCGCTTCGTGGTTGTGGTTTCACTCATGTCACTTACCCGTCTTTCCGACCTTGCGGCGGATCTGCTCACCCTCGTAGCGGATGCCCTTGCCCTTGTACGGGTCCGGACGCCGCAGGCGGCGAATGTTGGCCGCGATCTGGCCGACCAGTTGCTTGTCGATTCCCGAGATCGAGAACTTGGTGGGCGACTCCACCGCGAAGGTGATGCCGTCAGGCGCCTCGATCGGCACCGGGTGGCTGTAGCCGAGGGCGAACTCGAGGTCCTTGCCCTTGAGCTGCACGCGGTAGCCGACTCCGAAGATCTCCATCTTGGTGACGTAGCCCGTGGTCACACCGGTGACGAGGTTCGCCACCAGGGTGCGGGACAGTCCGTGCAACGAGCGGTTGCGACGCTCGTCGTTCGGACGGGTCACCAGGATCGAGCCGTCCTCGGCGACAACCGAGATGGGCTCGGACACCAGCAGGGCCAGTTCGCCCTTGGGTCCCTTGACCGACACGGCCTGGCCGTCGATCTTCACGTCCACTCCGGCCGGGATGACGACCGGGTTCTTTCCAATACGCGACATTGAATCTGCCCCTTACCAGACGTAGGCGAGGACTTCGCCGCCGACGCCCTTGTTGGCTGCCTGACGGTCGGTCAGCAGGCCCGAGGACGTGGAGATGATGGCCACGCCCAGGCCGCCGAGAACCTTCGGCAAGTTGGTGGACTTCGCGTAGACCCGCAGGCCCGGCTTTGAGACGCGCCGCAGTCCGGCGATGCTCCGCTCACGGGTGGGGCCGTACTTGAGGGTGACGACGAGACTCTGGCCCACCTCGGCGGGCTCGGTCCGGTAATCGGTGATGTAGCCCTCGCGCTTGAGGATCTCGGCGATGTTGCCCTTGATCTTCGAGTGCGGGAGTGTCACCTCGTCGTGAAACGCCGAGTTGGCGTTGCGCAGACGGGTCAAGAAGTCTGCGATCGGATCAGTCATGGTCATGAGTGACCGTCAACCTTTCTCGTGGCGGTTCCCATGCAACGCGTGCATGCCGGTTCCGTTGCCGCTCTGGACGAGCGGCGCGGGCCTCGCATGTCACACCGTGGGCCTACTACGAAGTGTGTTTTGTCCTCACCGACTGATGCCGATGAGGGGCCGTGCACCAGTGGTGCAGTCCGATTTCATCTCGGGTGCACCACCGGATTTCTGTAGCTGTGAAGCCAAGAAAGTGGGCGTCACCTGGCGGTTCTCGCGCACGCGTGAGCGCGCCTGAGTGCAGGCAACCGTTCTAGTGTAGGGATCGCGGTGGTCAGGGCCAAATCGCTGCCGATGTGGCCCCTCGGAGCGAGTGCAGGTGGCGAACCGTGGGCACCACGTCGATGTTCTCGTGCGCCCCGATGCGCACGACGCTGTCGAGCAGAGCGGTCATCCGGCGGCGCAGTTCGGCGTCGTCTCCCCCGCTGCCGTAGAACGCGTGGATGTCGCCGGCCGCGGCGAGCGGGAACAGCTCCTCCACGATCGCGTCGACGTGCTCCACGTCGGGCGTCACCGGTCGTTCGACGACGTTCTGCAGGTAGCCCGAGGTCGCCTGGGTCGCGATCGCGATCGGCGTGTGGTCCTCGAGCCATCGACGCAGCCACTCGGTGCGGTCGAGGGTGTCGGGGCGGCGCAGGAACGCGACGTTGGCCATGGCGTCGGCACGCGATCCGTCCCAGGTCTCCGGCGGTGGCAGGGGTCGGCGCTCGGTGACCTCCCACCCGACGACGCGGTCGGTGAGCGGGGCGAGCACCGCGGTGATCGGCTCGGGGACGGCCTCGGTCCAGACGCTGACGATCGCGTCGATCGGCGGGGCGAGCGTGGAAAGCGTCATCGCCCCGGCCACCTCGGGCGCCCCGGCGATGTTGAGCTGTACCCGGTCGGCGCCGGCCTGCTCCAGCGCGGCGAGCACCTCTGCGGACCCGAGCGCGACGGCGAGGTCGGTCCCCCACAGCGCGTACATCAGCTTGACCACGCCCCGAAATCTAGACCGGCGCGGCTCGACCGCTGCTCGATTGGGGAGATCCGACCACCTGTGGACAAGATCCCGGCTCCGGCGTGCGCTCTCCGACCGGCGGTCGGTATCGGATGGTCGGCTCGTGCTCCCCGAACAAAGGAGCACCCATGACCGATCGTCATTCAGATCTCAGCGGACTGCCTCGATGGCATCCGAGTCCTCTCGTCCGATCGGCCATCACGACGATTCGCGCGCTGGGTTGGTCGGTCATGGCCGTCAGTGACGCGTGCAGTTGCGCTTCCCCGGAATGTGAGCCGCCGGACTGCTCGTTCGCGTACACGAGCGGACTCCATCTGGGTCCGATCCCTGAACTGGCCGTCTATGGCCTCGACGCACGAACTGCTCAGGCCGTCCTCAACGAGTTGGTGGATGTGCTGCGATGGCGCGATTGGAGGACTCTGGTCGAGCACGAGATCGAGTTCACCATCGATTCCATCGACTCGACGCTGCGACTGATCGAACTCGTGGACAAGTCGGATCTCCTGATCACCAACGAGTTGTTTCCCGATGCCGCTTTCCTCCAGGTGGTGTGGGCCGACGACGACGGTTCCTACCCGTGGGAGGCCGACTACTCGCTCGCACCCCACGCCCAGTTCATTAAGGGCGTCCAGGGTGCGGCACAACGCACCGACCCTCGGTACATCTCCCGCTCGACCGGCCCCAACCGGGCGCAACGGCGTAAGCGCAAGCGGTGAATCGACTGAGATCGTCCGACTACAGGGCCAGCGTGGTCACCATGACCACGGCGGCCCTGTGGACGGACGATCTCAGTCACGCATCCGGTGCCGACGCGGCCGGGTGATTGCTCGGATGGAGTCGAGCGATTCGTCCCAGCCGTAGACGACGTCGTCGTATGTGAACCGCATCTTCAGCCACCCCCGTATCAACGCGGCTCTGTCTCTACGACGATCGTTGCGGTAGTTCTCCAGACTGGTGTGGTGCGCCTTGCTGTCGCACTCGATCAGCAGCTTGCCGACCCTGAGATCCACTCGCCCGACTCCGCCGATCTGTGGCTGCACGACGACCTCGAAACCGAGCGCACGCAGACGAAAGCGGACCAATGACTCCGTCCCGGATTGCGATCTGCCGTCGCACCTGGCCAGCAGGTCGCGACCGTGCGGCCCGAGTTCCGCGGCGATGTCGGAACGGTGTGCCGAGCGCGACTGGAGCGTCGAGTCGCACGCAGCAATCCAATGCTCTTCTGTCATGCAGCGCACCGCACAACCCAGTGCATACGCCGGCGAGTCCACGGCCGTGATCGTGGGTGGCGGTGCTCCGACACCGCGACAGCTCGAGGCGATCGAGCCACGGAGGCCTTTGCTGCCGCGAACATGGATCTGGTCATGACCGGGCGCAACCCAGACCCCGTGGTGCTGCAGCGCCGAGACGCAGCCGAGTACCCCGCCGGCTCGAACTGCCGCAACGACATGAGGGTCTGCATCGCGCCGCGCGTACCAGCCGGGGCGCAGCCGTGTCAGGTCACCCGCTGCGACCGCCCGCCGGATCTGGGCGTCGGTCGCACCGCCGTTCTTGAGCTGCGCCGTCGAGAACACCCCGTCACCCATACGGTTTGGACGTCGGAACGACCCGATGAGATCCACTGAGATCGTCAGCGGAGCCAGACATGACAAAGGCCCGAGTCCGTGAGGACTCGGGCCTTTGTCAGCAGATCAGTGGTGCAGTGTCACCAGCTCGACTTCTGCACGCCGGGGAGCTCACCCGCGTGCGCCATCTCGCGCAGGCAGATACGGCACAGGCCGAACTTGCGGAACACCGCGTGCGGGCGACCGCAGCGGTTGCAGCGCGTGTAGCCGCGGACCTTGAACTTCGGCTTCTTGTTGGCCTTGTTGACCAGAGCCTTCTTTGCCATGTCAGTTGTCCTTCACGCTGTTGTCTTTGAACGGGAAGCCGAGGTGACGCAGCAGCGCACGGCCTTCGTCGTTGGTGGTGGCCGACGTGACGACGGTGATGTCCATACCGCGCGGGCGGTCGATCTCGTCGATGTCGATCTCGTGGAACATCGACTGCTCGTTCAGACCGAACGTGTAGTTGCCGTTGCCGTCGAACTGCTGGTCGGACAGACCGCGGAAGTCGCGGATACGGGGAAGCGCGATCGACACGAGCCGATCGAGGAACTCCCACATCCGGTCGCCACGCAGCGTGACGCGCGCACCGATGGGCATGCCCTCGCGCAGCTTGAACTGTGCGATGGACTTGCGGGCGCGGCGGATCTCGGGCTTCTGGCCGGTGATCAGAGCGAGGTCCTTGACCGCGCCGTTGATCAGCTTCGCGTCGCGGGCGGCGTCACCGACACCCATGTTCACGACGACCTTGACGACGCCGGGGATCAGCATCACGTTCTCGAACTTGAACTCTTCGTTCAGCGCGTCCTTGATCTCGGAGCGGTAGCGCTCCTTGAGCCGGGGCTGAACCTTGTTCTCGGTGGTGGTCATGTCAGATGTCCTTCCCGTTCTTGCGGGAAATGCGCACGTTCTTGCCGGTGTCGGCGTCCCGGCGGTAGCCGACGCGAGTCGGGTTGCCCTCGGAGTCGACGACCATCACGTTGGAGACGTGGATGGCGGCCTCGGTGACGACGATGCCGCCCGAGGAGGCGCCGCGCTCGGACTGTGCTGCGGAGGTGTGCTTCTTGATGCGGTTGACGCCCTCGACCAGGACCCGGTTACGCGTGGGGTAGGACTCGATGACCTTGCCCTTCGCGCCCTTGTCCTTGCCCGAGATGACGATCACAGTGTCGCCCTTGTGAACCTTCATGTCAGAGCACCTCCGGAGCCAACGAAACGATCTTCATGAAGCGCTTCTCGCGCAGCTCGCGACCGACGGGTCCGAAGATGCGGGTTCCGCGGGGGTCGGTGTCACTCTTGAGGATGACAGCGGCGTTCTCGTCGAAGCGGATGTACGAACCATCCGGACGACGGCGCTCCTTGGTGGTGCGGACGATGACGGCCTTGACGACCTCGCCGCGCTTGATGTTGCCGCCGGGAATGGCGTCCTTGACGGTGGCGACGATGACGTCACCGATGCCGGCGTACCGGCGTGACGAGCCTCCGAGCACGCGGATGCACAAGATTTCCTTGGCACCCGTGTTGTCGGCGACCCGCAGGCGTGACTCCTGCTGGATCACTGTTGATCTCCTCGACCTGGATTGTTTTGCCCGCCGGATTTCCGACCCGACGCGCACGGTCCGTTGCCGCCGTTCACACGCCTGACCACGGCCTGAAGCGGCCGCGAAGGGTTCGTGCTCTGGTTTGCGACACAACCGTGCCGCAGGCAACCGGTCAAGTGTAGGGGAAACCGCAGGTCGCAACCAAATCCATGGCCCGCGGGCACCGATTGTGATTCGCTGGGCGAACGAGTTCGACACCGCCGACCGAAGGACGACCCCGTGTACCCCGAGTATCCCGCACCGGCCGACCCGCGGCCGGACGGAGCCGGAACGGTCGCACCCGCGCTCGAGACCCGTGAGCTCACCAAGGTCTACGACGGGGCGAACGCGGTCAACGCCGTGAGCCTGTCGGTCCCCGCGGGCTCGCTGTACGGGCTCGTGGGTGCGAACGGTGCGGGCAAGACCACCCTGCTGTCGATGGCGACCGGGCTGCTGCGCCCGACGCACGGTTCGGTGTTCATCGACGGCCACAACGTGTGGTCCGATCCGGTGGGCGCGCGGGGTCGGGTGGGCCTGCTGCCCGACGGCCCGACGATGTCGGAGGCGCTGCCCGGGCGCATCGCGCTGCGTTACGTCGGCGTACTGCAGGGGCTCGCCCCGGAGGTGGCCGACGCGCGCGCCGACGACCTGATGGGCGTCTTCGACATCGCCGGGAGCGCGGACAAGCCGGTCAGTTCCTACTCGGCGGGCATGAAGAAGAAGATCGGCCTGGCCGCCGCATTGATCCACTCCCCCTCCCTGCTCGTGCTCGACGAACCGTTGGAGGCGGTCGACCCGGTGTCGGCGGTGACGATCCGCGAGATCCTGACCCGGTTCACCGTGACCGGCGGCACGGTGATCCTGTCGAGTCACTCGATGTCGTTGATCGAGCAGATCTGCACGCACGTCGCGATCCTCAACCGTGGCACCCTCGTCGTCTCCGGCGACACCGCGCAGGTGCGGGCGGGCACCAGCCTGGAGTCGATCCTGGTCGACACCGTGGGAAAGACCCCGGATCCCGGCGGCCTCGGACTCGACTGGCTCGGCAGCGCACCTCCGACCGACCGGGACGACCGATGACACTCGCGCCGCCGCGTGCCACGCCGAGCGGGTCGTCGCGACAGACCGTGTCGGCCCTCGTGGACCTGGACAGGGCCATCCGCCGCGCCAGTCCCGCCCCGCGAGGACTCCGCATCCTGGGCGGCGTCCTCGCGGTGTTCGTCCTGGTCGGGATAGCGGCGTTGGTGATGACGGCCGATGCCGGATCCGCTCGACGCACCACTGCGGCCGTCGTCTGCTTCGTCGTCGTCGGCGCGCTGTGCGTGGCGCCGTTGATCGCGAGCCGCCCGACCGGGGTGAGTCCCGTCGACGTACGACATCTACCGGTGTCTGCGACCGCGCTGCGTGCCGCGTCGATCCGTTCCGTACTGCGCGGGCCCGGGCTGATCTTCGAGGTCGTGGCACTCCTGGTGGTCCCGCTGGCCTGGTTCACCGATCCGTCGGCGAGGACCACTGCGTCCGTCTTCGCGACCGCGGCCGTCATCCCCCTGGCCGGCATCGGCGTGATCGGCCCCCGGGTCCTCGGGCTGACCTACGCCCAGGCGATGCGCAGCCAGATCGGCCGCATCGTCTCGACGGTCCTCGGCGTCGCCGCGATCGCCGGCATCTACGTCGTCTACCTGCTGCTCACCCAGGGGGTCATCGATCCGGCAAACCGCGGCCTGCAGATCGCGGCCCGCGTCGTGCCCACCGGGTGGCCGGTCGTCGCAGGTGAGGCTGTCGATTCCGGACGCTGGTGGCTCGCGGTGATCGTGGTGCTCGGTCTTGCCGCAGTCGCCCTCGGGATCCACCGACTGTGGTCCGGGCGCATCGACACCGCCATGTACTCCGACGCGGTCACCTCCGCATCGCGGTCGAGAACGCGGGGACCACGTCGGCCGGTCACCGCATCCCCCACGGTTCTCGTGCTGCGCACCGAGGCACGGATGCTCCTCACCGATCCGCAACGCCTGGGGTTGGCGATCATGCCGCTCGCCTTCATCGTCGTCGGTGTGGTGCTGATGCTGACCAGCGCCGACGTCTACGGGATGCAGTACGGCGCACCCCTGGTCGTCTTCATGTGTGGCTCGATGCTGGCCAACACCTACGGGCTCGACCGGTGGGGCTTCGCCCTCCTGGTCACCTCGCCGGCGGCGGCTCCGCTGGTCATCCGCTCCCGCATGATCCTGGCGGCGTCGATCGCGGTTCCGATCGGTGTCGTCGGGACGGTCGTGGCTCGCCTCGTGCGGCACACCGATCCCTCGACGTGGCCGGTCGCCGCCGCCGTCATCGTCGCCGGGACGATCACCGCGTCGGGCATGGCCGCGCTCCTGCCGGCGCTGAGCCCGTATCGGGTGCCGCCCGGGTCGTCGATCTCATCGATGAGTTCGCGCGGCTCGATGACGACCGCGAGCTTCGGATACTCCCTCGCCGCGGTGGCCGCGATGGGCGCGTTGTGCGTGCCCGGGATCGTCATCGGGCTCCTCGTCGACGGGCCGGCCGCCTACCTCGCGGTCGTCGTGCAGCTCGCCGTCGGCCTTCCCGCGCTCGTCCTCGCCCATCGCGTCGCGGTCCGCCTGGTCGCGCAGCGTGGTCCGGAGATCCTCACGGCGGTCACAGCGACGAGCTGACCGGCCACCCACTGTCGGCCGATCAGATGACGTTCGCCGAGAAATACAGAGCAGAACCGCGACGACCCGCTATCTTTCGATCGCCTGAGATCGTTCGTCATCGAGAAGTGAGCATGTCGTGAAACTGAATACCCTGAGCCGTGTCGCCATCGCCGTGGGCTCCGCCTGCCTGCTGACGCTGGGCACGATGGCCACGGCCGCACCGGCCTCGGCCGCGACGAAGTACAGCAACTGCTCGCAGCTCAACCGCAGCTTCTCCCACGGCGTCGGCCTGCCCGGCGCGCGGGACAAGGTGTCCGGGAACAAGCGCGCGGTGACGAACTACCGAACCGACGCCGCAACCTACAAGCAGAACAAGGGCCTTGACCGCGACAGGGACGGCATCGCCTGCGAGAAGAAGTGACCCCGCTTCTCTGACACGTCGGGCACCGTCCGGCGACTCACGATTTCTGGAACACTGGTCGCCGTGTACGGGAATCGATCATGACCAGCCTGTCCCGAGGTGAGAACCGGCCGTTGCCGGCACCGGGGGTCGCAGTCACGGTGTCGTCGACCACCTCGCTGGACGTCTCGGCGTTGCTGCTCGGCGAGAACGGTGCGGTCCGCTCCGACGCCGACCTCATCTTCTTCAACAACCCGGTCGGCCCGGGCGTCGAGTACCGCCATGGTCGGGGCGCGGGTGACGTGGTCGCCATCGACACCACCGCGCTGCCCGCCGACGTGTCCACGGTCGTGGTCACGGCCAGCCTCGACGGCTCGGGACCCACGACGTTCGCAGGCGCCGGACAACTCGTCGCCACCGTCACCTCCTCGGGTGATCCGCTGACCTTCGAGGTGTCCGGACTGACCACCGAGGCCGCACTGGTCTGCGTCGAGGTCTACCGCCGCAACGGCGCGTGGAAGGTCCGCGCCGTCGGGCAGGGCTACGACGACGGCCTGGCCGGCATCGCCACCGCCTTCGGTATCGACATCGAGGACGAGCCCGCGCCTGCGCCCACTCCCCCACCCGTCGCGCCGCCCACACCCCCGCCGGCGCCGTCGAGTCCCGCTGCCGCACCGACCTATTCGGCACCGACACAGTCCTACGCGGCCGCAGCGCCGTCGTCCCCTCCGCCCAGCCCGCCCCACAACCAGGGAGTCCCGCCCATGCAGAGCGAACTGTTCGCACCCCAATTCGCCGAGTCGACCGAACCCGGGATCCAGAAGCAGGGCAGCAAGATGGCCAAGGTCGCTCTCAACGGCGACGTGATGGCGCGAACCGGATCGATGGTCGCCTACCAGGGCGACCTGAAGTTCGAGGCCCTCGGCGCGGGCGGCATCGGCAACATGATCCGGCAGCGACTCTCCGGCGAGGGGGT
Organism: Williamsia maris; assembly: GCF_024171815.1. Taxonomy (GTDB): domain Bacteria; phylum Actinomycetota; class Actinomycetes; order Mycobacteriales; family Mycobacteriaceae; genus Williamsia_A; species Williamsia_A maris. The sequence goes on from NZ_JAMTCJ010000003.1 coordinate 780,693, forward strand.
CCCGCTGATGAAGGTCGTCGGACGCGGAGACCTGTTCCTGGCCAACGCTTCCTCCGACGTTCACCTCATCGACCTCGACGGGTCCGACGGCCTGACCATCAACGGCGCCAACGTCCTCGCCTTCGAGTCGACGCTGTCGTACACGATCGGCCGGGTCCAGGGCGCCGCCGCGGCGAGCAACGCCGGACTCTTCAACTGCGTGTTCACCGGCCGCGGCCGCATCGCGATCACCACCGACGGGACCCCGGTCGTACTCAACGTCGACCAGCCGACCTTCGCCGACCCGCAGGCCGCGGTGGCCTGGTCGTCGAGCCTGAGAACCGGTGTCAAGCAAAATGATTCGTTCAACCTCGGCACCCTGATCGGGCGCAGCACCGGAGAGCGGTTCACCCTCTCGTTCTCCGGGCAGGGCTTCGTCATCGTCCAACCATCCGAACTCCCGCCCGGCGGGATGATCGGCGGCACCGGCGCCGGCGAGCAGTCCGGTGTCGGCGGAGCGCTGGGCGGCCTGCTCGGCCGCTGACACGGCTCGTCTCGACTCGCCGATCCGGCGACAGGGTTCCACGGTCCGCGCCGATCGTGAACCACGGCAATGCAATCGGGGGTGTACCTGCAGGTGGTCGATCGTTCGAGTCGCGCGGCCCGCATCGTGGACATGGGTGTGAGCGCGCCGCTGGCCACGATCCCGCGCGGACGGGTCGTCGATCTCGTGGGCTCGGATCTGCTCTCCTTCGAGGCCACCGCGGACCCGTCCCCCGATCACTCCCCCGTGGCCGTCTCCGTGGTGATCGACCGGCCGATGTCGCTGGCGCGGACCGTCGACGATGTCGTGCGGGCGTTGGCCGCGGCGGTGGTGGACCTGTTCCCGACGTGGCTCCTCGACGACGAATCCCCCGATCCGCCTGGGTATCTCGACCCCGCCACGGCCACCCGGTTGGTCCGCCTTGTGGCCTCGCGCAGCGGACATTCGATGCCTGCCCTCACCGTTCTGACACAGGCGGGACGGTCCGGTCGGCTCCGCCTCGGCGAGCTGGCGCCCGAGACCCTGGCCCGCGAGTGCGCCCTGCTGCTCGCGACCACGTACCGGCGCACCCATGTCTGCCTCGCCGTGACCCGAGCCGACCCCGCCCCTGACGACGCCGATCCGGTCCCCGACGCGTGGACGCTGGACGACCAGCGCGTGGTGGCCACGGCCTGCGAGTGGTTGACCCGGCACGCGGACGTCGCGGTCTGCCTCGTCGGCGACCCACTGCCGGCGATCGACCGCTTCACCCCCGTGCCGTGGGCGACGCCGTCGGCCGACGCCGCGCGCGCTGTCGAGACAGTCGATGCCGACGACACGATGGGCACCGGCGTGAGCGTTCGACTGCCCGCCGTCTCGGGTCGGCCGCATCCTGCCAGCGTCGCCGAACAGCGTCTGCACGCCTACCTCGCGCAGCACGTATGGTCGTCCGGAGCACGGTGGAACGAGGCCTTCGCGCCCGATCCACTCGCCGCACCCATCCGTGTCGACATCGTCTGGCCCCACGCACGATGTGTCGTGGAGATCGACGGAGACGACCACCGCAGCGTCGCCAAATACGCCGCAGATCGCAGGCGCGACAACATGTTGCAACTCGCGGGGTACACCGTCTACCGCTTCACCAACCGCGAGGTGCTCGACGACGTCTCGTTGGTCGCCGACGTCATCGAACGCGGCCTGCGGGGGCGTATCGGCGCCGCGGCATCGGCAATGACAGCAGCACATCCCAACGGAGAGGCACACCACCGGTGACATCGATCGAATTGACCGCGGGCGAGGCGACGATCCTGTTCGTCCTGATGGCCGAAGGGCGCGACGTCGCCAACACCGAACTCAAGGCGTTCGGCCCGGAGCTGACCAAGCCGTCGCGGGAGAAGCTCAACCGAGCCGGCCTCGTGCACAGCGAGCTCGTCTCCCGTCGGTATCTCCACACCCTGACCGACGACGGATGGGCCTGGTGTGCGGCACATCTCGGCGCCGACGCCCCGGGTCGCGCCCAGCCGTCGAGTCGAGCGTTGTTCACCGTCCTGCAGGGACTCGATCGCCACCTGCGTCGCAGCGACACCCTCATCTCCGAGGTGTTCGCCCCCCGCACGCCGACCGTCCCGCAGAACGCCACCCCCGCCGCGCCCGACGCCGCCACGACCGCGGTCGCACCGGCTTCCGACATCGACCAGCGGATCCGCGACGCCTATCACCGGCTGACACGTCGCCCGGGCGGGTGGGTCGGCCTTCTCGCGCTGCGTACGGAGCTGTCCACCGTAGATCACGCCGAGATCGACGACGCGCTGCTGCGTCTGCACCGGGTACCGGGATTCAACGTCATCCCGGAGGAGAACCAGAAGACCCTCACCCCCCAAGACCGGGCCGCCGCGGTGTCGATCGGCGGCCAGGCAAGCCATCTCATCGCGATCGAGGAGGTCTGAGATGACGCAGATCCCGACCACCGAGGACCTCTCGGCCCTGAAATCCATCCGGCTCTCGTGGGCACCGACTCCCGACGACGTCTGGCGCCCGCAGTCGGAACTGCACGTGCCGGGTATGCACGAACGGGCGTTGAGCCACACGCTCGAAGCCTTCGACGACGCACGCCGTAGCGACGATTCCAGTCCGCTGGGTGTCGTTGTGACCGGTCCCGCCGGGACCGGCAAGACCCATCTGCTGGCGCAGGCACGTGAGGCGGTCCAGCAACAGGGCGGCTATTTCTTCCTCATCGGCCTGCTCGACGGCAAGAGCTTCTGGCGTTCGATCCTCATCGGCCTCCTGGACGATCTGATGCGACCCGCACCGGGCCACGTAAGTCAGCACGTCAAACTCCTCGCCGAACTCGCCGACGTCGCTCAGGTCGATGCCCCCACCAAGGCCGCGGTCGTGGGTGAGGCGCCCGTGACACCCGAGATCCTCGACACCTTCGTCACAGCTGTGTTCGCCGAGCGCCCGCGGTATCGGCGCCGCGCTCAGCATGCTCTGCGGGCGCTGGTCCTGTGGGCCGCCGCCGACCCGTTCGTGCAGGAACTCGGCGACGCCTACCTGCAGGCCATCAGCGACATCGATCCCTCTGAGTTCACGCCGTGGGGAATCCGGCAGGCAGAGTTGGGATATCAGGGGATCTCCGAGGCCATCTCCCGTCTGATGTCGCTGACCGGTCCGACGATGCTCGCCATCGACCAGATCGACACCCTGCTGGCGCAGTCACGAACTGCGACGGGATCCGGCACCGGCGACGACTCGGAAGACCGCCTGCTGGAGGAGGTCGCACACGGTTTGATGTCGCTGCGCCAGACGATGAGTCGCACGGTCTCGGTGGTGTCCTGTCTCCCGGCGGCATGGGATTCCCTCGTCACCCACGCGACAGCGTCGGTGACCGATCGGTTCCGCATCGCCCCGATGTTGCAACGCATACCCGATGCCGAGATCGCCCGTTCCATTCTGGCCCGTCGCTTTCGGCAGAGCTTTGCGACCGTCGGCTTCACGCCTCCGTACCCCACGTGGCCGATCGCTGCCGAGGCCTTCGAAACTGCTCTGGACATGACACCGCGGCGCGTGATGATTCTCGCCGATCGGCACATCAGGCGTTGTGTGGACGGCGATTCCGTGACCGAGCTGACGACTTTCGCCGATTCGGACCCCACTGAGGAAGCCGTGTCGATCACGTCCTCCGATTCGGAGTTGAGCGTGCTCGACCGTCGATTCGCAGAATTGACCGACCGGTTCGACGTCGACACGGTCATGTCCGAGGAGAACGAGGACCGCGAGTTCCCGTCCTTGCTCGCAGCGGGTTTCAGCTCGTGGATCGCGGAGCGGACCGGGCAGCGAGAGACGTTCACCTTCGACCCGAGCCAGAGCAGTTCCCCGCCACTACACGGTCGACTGAAGTGCGATCTGGACGAGAACGACAATCAGCAGCACTGGGCCTTCCGGGCCGTCGCGGCCCAGCATCCGCGGGCGGCGCTGAACCGCATCCAGAAGGCCAGCGCGGCCGTCGGTCTGACGGCTGGGGTCCCGCAGCGCGGTATCACGCTCATTCGGAACACCTCGTGGTCGTCAGGGCCCAAGACGCAGGAGACCCTCGGCGAGTTCGAGAAGGCCGGCGGCAGGATCCGGTCGATCTCGCGGCAGGACGTGGGCGCGCTCGGTGCCCTCCGAACCTTTCTGGCGGAGAACCCTGTGGGGCTCAACGACTGGTTGAGCACCCGCCGTCCCGCGCACGGGATCACGCTGTTCGCGCAGACGCTGCCCGCGATCGACGAGCACCCGGGTGACACCGCCGTCGCGGCGCCCCCGACAGCGTCCCCGACAGCGTCCCCGACAGCGTCCCCGACGACCACCGAAACAGCCCCCGCCGAACCGGCGACCACCGACACCGGCACCCCGGCAACCGAAGACGTCGACGAGCCGACGACGTCGCCGCAACCGGCCACACCGTCGGAACCAGTTGTCGCCGAACAGGAGCCGTCGGCCACGGAGATCGTCGTGGGGACTGCGTCGTCGTCGGGCCGCGATGTCAGTGTCTCGCTGGAGGCGCTGCGCAAACACGTCGCCATCTTCGCCGGGTCCGGCTCGGGCAAGACCGTGCTGATCCGCCGCCTCATCGAGGAGTGCGCGGTCGCCGGGGTGTCGGCGATCGTGCTCGACGTCAACAACGACCTCGCGCGGCTCGGCGAGCAGTGGCCCGAGGGCAGTCGGGAGTGGCCGCCACGCGACCGACAGCTCGCCGACGACTACTTCGCCCACACCGAGGTCATCGTGTGGACACCGCGCCGGAGCGCGGGGCGCCCGTTGAGCTTTCAACCGCTCCCGGATTTCTCGAGTGCGCTCGACGATGCCGACGAGTTCGACGCCGCGGTCGATTCGGCACTGGCTTCCCTGGAACCGCAGGCGGTCGCGCGCGGCGCCAAGGCCAAGCACTCGCAGGCGGTGCTGCGGCAGGCCGTCCAACACTTCGGACGCAACGGCGGTGGTGGCCTCTCGGATCTGGTTGCGCTGCTGGAGGACTTCCCGGCCGAGGCGAGCAAGATGCGCAACGCATCAGGCATCGCCGCCGACCTGGCCGAGAACCTCAAGGCGGCGATCGCCAACGATCCGATGTTCGGCGGCCAGGGCACCCCGGTCGACCCCGGTGTGCTGTTGACGCCGTCGGAGGGCAAGCGGGCGCGGGTGTCGGTCATCAACCTGGCCGGGCTGACCGCCGACGAGACCAAGCAGAACTTCGTCAACCAGCTCCAGATGGGGTTGTTCGCGTGGATCAAGAAGAACCCGGCCGGCGACCGCCCGCTCGGTGGGCTGCTGGTGATGGACGAGGCGCAGAACTTCGCGCCGTCGGGCGCCATGACCACGGCGACCCACAGCACGTTGGCGCTGGCGTCGCAGGCCCGCAAGTACGGCCTCGGTCTGGTCTACGCGACACAGGCCCCGAAGGGGCTGCACAACAGGATCTCCGGCAACGCGTCCACGCAGTTCTACGGCCTGCTCACCGCGCCGACGCAGATCGCGGCCGCGCAGGAGCTGGCGAAGATGAAGGGCGGCACACTGGCCGACCTCGCGCGCCTGCCGTCGGGCCGGTTCTACGCCGCGATCGAGGGCGGCGGGTTCACGCAGGTACAGACCCCGCTGTGCGTGTCGTACCACCCGAAGAGCCCGCCCACCGAAGAAGAGGTCATCGCCATCGCCCGCCGGTCCTGAGGCACTGCGCGACCTACTGGTTCCCGAAGACGCCGCGGTAGGCGGCCGCCGGGTGGGTGTCGGGGAGACGGTCGCGTCCCGACGATTTCCGTCGAGAGGTGCCCTCGGCGTACTCCCGCTTGGCCAGTCCGCGGTCGCGCAGGACCGGCATGACGTGATCGATGAACTCCTCGTAGCTGCCCGGGATGGTGGAGTTCACCACGTTGATCCCACCGACACCGGCGGCTCGCCAGTCCTCGAGCACGTCGGCGATGGTCTCCGGTGTTCCGACGACACGGCCTGAGCGGCTGCGGATCTCGGCCAGATCCCGCACCGTCGGCTCGCGATCGGTGATGGCCTCCTTCACCCAGGCCAGCGTGCTGCGGTTGCCCTCCGCCTCGATCTCGCCGATCGGGGTGTCGAGATCGTAGGAGCCGAGGTCGAACCCCATGCCGCCGGCCGCGTGGGCGATGATCGTGGTCGGATCGATGAACTCGTCGAGCTCGGCGGCCTTGCGGGTCGCCTCCTCCTCGGTGCTGCCGATGACGAACGACAGGCCCTGGAAGAACTGGAGATCGTCCGGTGCGCGGCCGGCGTCGGTGACGAGCGTGCGCGTGTCGGCGATCAGTGCCTTCGCGGCCCGCGGATTCGGCGACATGATGAACTGCGCCTCGGCATTACGGGCGGCGAAGCCACGACCCGCCGGCGACGAGCCGGCCTGGAACAGCACCGGGGTCCGCTGCGGCGACGGCGCCACCAGATGCGGTCCCTCCACCCGGTACCGCTCCCCGACGTGGTTGATCTTGTGGACCTTGTCGAAGTCCGCGTGCAGACCGGACTTCTTGTCCGCGACGAGCGCCCCGTCGTCCCACGAGCCCTCCCAGAGCTTGTAGACCACGTCGACGTACTCATCGGCCCACCGGTATCGGTCGTCATGTCCGGTGATGTCGTCGTAGCCGAAGTTGCGCCACGCGTTGGCCGACTGGCTCGTCACGATGTTCCAGGCGATCCGACCGTTCGACGCTTGATCCAGGGTCGACATCATCCGGGCGAACTGGAACGGATGCGTCTGCAGGATGGAGCTGGTGACCGCGATGCCGAGGTGCTCGGTCGCGTAGGCGATGGCCGACGCGAGGACCGTCGGATCGTTGCTCGGGATCTGCAGACCGGACTCGACGAACTTGCGCCACGACCCCTGGTAGTCCCCGTAGAGCCCCACCACGTCGGCGAAGAAGATGTAGTCGAACGTCCCCGCCTCCAGCGTCCTCGCCAGCGACACCCAGTGCTCGAGTGAATTGAAGTCGCTCTGGCGCGCCTCCGGGAGCCGCCACGCGCCGTGCGTGATGTGCGACGTCGTGTTCATGACGAATGCGGAGAACTGCAGCGGAGTGGTCATCGGAGTCCACGCTACGGCGGACCCGTCACGGGCACACGAGAGGCGATCGAGCTGAGTCGAAGTGTCAGGACAGCAGCAGGGCCGGACACCTGTGGTGTCCGGCCCCACGCGGGCAATCCTGCGGTCTTATCGGCCCAGCGGGATCCAGAAGCCGAAGAACCAGAAGCCCCACCCGTGGTGGTGCTGGTCGAAGACCGGTGTCACCCGATGACCCTGGTAGTTGAACGGCCGGTGGTCCGGGCGGCTGACCGGACCGGGCTGGGCGAACGGTGCGCCGTTGCCGCGGAACTCCTGCTGGGTGTTCTGGTGCGGACCCTGCGGTGCGGCGGACGCCATGCCGGCACCGGCGCCCAGAGATGCGAGCGCGATGCCGCCCGCGAGTGCCGATCCGATGACGATCTTCTTGAGCTTCATTCCCATGTCCCCTCGTGACCACCGGAGTTCCGGTGAACCGTCTGTGGTTGTCGACTGACTGACGACTTCGGCAAACGTAGGAGCCGAACCTGTCAGGCATCTGCCGGTCACGCTGTCAACAGGCTGTCAACCGCCGGTTGCACTCGCAGACTGGGCTTTTCGGGCATCTCGACCGTTGTCGGATCCGGCGACGTCGGGATCAGTGCGCGATCGGGATCCAGAAGCCGAAGAACCAGAACCCCCAGGCGTGGTGGCTCTGATCGAAGACCGGTGTCACGTGCTGCCCCCGGTAGGTGAACGGCTTGTTGTCGGGTCGACGGACGGGTCCCGGCTGCGAGACCGGGGTCACCGGGGCGCTCTGCACGTACTGCTGTGTGGTGCTCTGGGCGGGGGCATGCGGCGCTGCCGCTGCCACACCCGCTCCCGCGCCGAGCGATGCGAGTCCGACTCCACCGGCGACCACGGTCCCCATCACGATCTTCTTGATTCTCATGGCTTTCCTCAACTACGTCGTGCGATTCTCGTGAATCGCTCTGTGCCGCGGCCACTTCGACCGACCGAGCACCACGGTAGGAACCCGCCCTGCGAGGGGGCTGGGTGTGCGGCTGTGAGGGTGCTGTGAGCGACGCGAGGAGCCTGGTCAGTCGGCGCTTCGACCGTTGTCGGCGGCGATCACGGCGCCGTGGACGGCCTTCGCGGCGTCGCCGGCGAGAAAGGCGATCATCTCGGCGACATCGGACGGTTCGGACATCCCGCGTGGTGAGGCGGTGCGCATCACGAGGTTCACGTCGGCGCCGTCGGGGAACACGAAGTTCGTCACCTGAGGCGTCAGCATCCCGCCCGGGCACACCGCGTTGACCCGGATCTGCGAGGCACTGAACTCCACCGCGAGTGCCCGCGTCAGTCCGACCAGCCCGTGTTTGGCGGCGCAGTAGCCGGCCGAGTACGCCTGCCCCTGCGTGCCCGCGGTCGACGCCACGTTGACGATGCTGCCGTTCGTCGCGAGGAGGTGCGGCAGCGCGGCCCTGGTCAGGAAGAACGGCCCGTTGAGGTTGACCGCGAGGTCGGCGGCCCACTCGTCGTCGGTGACCGACGCGGTGTGTCGCATGGTGTGGGCGCCCGCGACGTTCACCAGGGTGTCGAGTCGGCCGAAACGCGCCACGCAGTCGGCGATCGCGTCGGCACAGGCCTGCGCCGAGGAGATGTCCACGGCCGCATACCCTCCGGAGCCGACCGACTCGTGGACCTCGCGGAGACGGTCGACGTCGCGGGCGATGCCGAGGACGGTCGCGCCCTGCGCTGCGAACAGTGCGACCGTGGCCGCGCCGAGCCCCGAGGATGCGCCGGTGATCAGGGCGACCTTGCCCTCGAGTGTGGCCATCGCCACACCCTAGCCACGGCGTCGGTTGCCCGGACCGGGGTGAGGCTTGATTCACTAGAGCAAACTTTCTTTGCTGATTGGCCACGACTCCTCCGTGGGCACGCAAAGATGGGACCGGGCGGCCAGGAAGGTGGTGAGGAGTGCAGATCGCCGTGATCGTGGTGGGCGCCGTGATCGCGGTCGCTGCGCTCTGCTGGATCTATCGCCGACCGCAGCGCGGCGTGCTCCTGCTCGCGGCGTTGACACCGCTGCACGGTCTGCTCGCGATCGCGCCGGTTCCCGGGATCGCCTCGGCGTGGAAAGAGGGCCTGGTCCTGGTGACGGCCGTCTTCGCGTGGATCCACCGCGGTGTCGCAGCCCGACATCCCGGCCCTCGACTCCACCTCCCGTGGTGGCCGGCCGCGGCCATCTTCGTCGCCTACGGCACCGTCTCGGGACTCGCGTTCTTCGGCATCGCCGGGGTGGTCGCCATCAAGGTCACCTTCTTCTATCTGACGGTCGTGGGGATCCTGTGGCTCACGCCGTTCGACGCGCGCGACCGCGACGTCCTGGTCAGCGTCATCATGGGCATGGGCGCCCTGGCCACCGTCGTCGGCATCGTGCAACAGATCGTCGGTCCGGGCGCGCTGGTGAACCTGGGCTACGAGTTCGGGCAGCAGGTCCGGACCACCGGAGGCTTCTTCCGGACGTTCAGCACCTTCAACCAGCCGTTCGGATTCGGCCTGTACGTGATGATGGCGCTGCTGGTCGGCGGCGCCGTCGCGCTCGCCGAACCGCGTCGACGGCGCAACCTGCTGTTCCTCTGTTTCTCCCCTGTCATGGCCGCCGCGATGGCCACCTCGGTCGTCCGCGCGGCGATCCTCGGACTGCTGGTCGGCGCCATCTGGCTGACGATCCTGCGGTTCCGGGCGCTGGCCTGGCCGCTCGTCGCCGTCGCCGCACTGGGCGCGGTGACGCTCCCCCTCCTGCCGTCCGGGGCGTCGAAGATCTTCTTCTCCTCCAGCAGCCTGGGGCAGCGCGGTTCCGGGTGGAGCGACATCATCTCGAGCATCCTCGTCCACCCCGTGGGTCAGGGCCTGGGTGCGAGCGGCGCGGCCGCCGATCGCATCTCGACCGCGGAGGGCACCGCGACGCAGGCCGTGTCGACCGCCGGAGGAGTCGCCCAGGGCATGTCCAGCAACTACCAGCCGGACAACTACTACGTGAAGATGCTCCTCGAACTCGGCCCACTGGGGCTGTGGGCCTTCCTCGCGCTGATCGTGACGGCACTCATCTGGTGTGTTCAGCTCTCCCGTCGGATACCCGGCCGGGACGGGGCACTCGCGCTCGGGGTCAGCGCGTCCATCGTCGCCGCCATGGTGGCCAGCCTGGTGGCCACCTATTTCGAGATCTTCCCGCTGGACGTCTATTTCTGGTTGCTGTTAGGAGTGATGGGATGCGCCGCAGCGCAACACAGTTCACATTCGGTGCGCTCGCACTCCGACCCGGGGGAAGTGGAGTCCAGACCTACATCCGTGAGCTCCTGAACGAACTGCCCGCCCGGCTCGGCGACGCTCGACTCTCGGCGTTGGTCCAGAGCGATGCGGTGGTCGATCTGCCCGACGAGATCACCCCGGTCCGGCGACCGGTCGCGGGCGGGGTCGTCCGTGCGGCGTTCGGCGCGCTGCCCACGACCGGTTGCGACGTGTTCCACGGGCTCGACGTCGACATCCCCCTGTTCGGTCCCGCCGTCACGGTCGCGACGGTGCACGATCTCTCCGTACTGGACATGCCGTCGGCGTCGAGTCGCTTTCGCGCCGCAGGTGAGTCGGTGCTCGTCCGACGGGCGCTACGCAAAGCCGATGTGCTGGTGGCGGTCTCGGAGTTCACCGCCGAGCGGATCGCGGCGGTGAGCGGGCGCGACGCCGTGGTGGTCGAGCTCGCGCCGGCCGCGTGGGCCCGCCCGGCGACCGAGTCCGAGGTGTCGGCCGTTCGCGTCAAATACGATCTGCCGGAACAGTTCATCATGCAGGTGGGCACGGTCGAGCCGCGCAAGAACGTGGGGTTGGTCGCCGAGGCCGCCGACGAGCTCGGCGTCCCGTTCGTCCTCGCGGGCGCAGGATCGAAGGGGCCGTCGGCGCCGACCACCGCCCGCGGACTCGGCTACGTCGACGTCGCCGACCTACCCGCGCTCTACGGTGCGGCCACCGTCACCGCCTACGCGTCGGTGTACGAGGGTTACGGACTGCCGCCCGTGGAGGCGATGGCGTGCGGCGGCGCCGTCGTCGCCAGCGCGGTCGGTGCGCTGCCCCAGGTCGTCGGTGACGGGGCCGTGCTCGTCGGGCCCGACCGTGTCGCGGACTGGGTCGACGCGCTGCGTCCCCTGGTCCGGGAGTCCGCGGCGCGCGCGGAACTCTCCGACCGCGCGATGCGCCACGCCGCCGGCTTGACCTGGGCCACAACCGCAGAACGCACCGTCGCGGCGTATCGCGACGTGGGGCTGTCTTGGTAAGCCTCGATCCCGCGAGCCAGGGGGCTCATCCGACACCGGATCCGCGCACGGTGGCGTCCGACACCGGGGCGGCGACGCGCGCGACGATGGCCATGCTGGCCAGTCGGGTCGTGATCGCCGCACTCGGCTGGGTCGGCAGCGTGATCATCGCGCGGACGCTGTCACCCGAGGGTTGGGGGCACTACAGCTTCGTCTTCGCGCTCCTCGGACTGATGGCGATCTTCACCGACCTCGGTGTCGGCCGCGCGGTCCTGGCCCGGTTGATCAGCGACGACAAGGACGATGTCGCGCTGACCGCGTCGGCGTTCATCGCACTGCGGGTGGTCCTCGGGCTCGTCGGTTACATCGTCTCGGTCGCCTACGTGGTGATCCTGCAGTATCCCGGCGAGGTGATCCGGGCGACCGCGGTGGCCGGGCTCGTCGTCGTGGTCGCGACACCGGGACACGCCCTGACGGTGTTGTTCCAGAGTCGACACCGGCTCGTGCTCACCGCGGTCGCCGAGAGCCTCGGGCAGGCGATCCAGCTGGCCGTCACCATCGCGGCGGTGCTGATGGCCCCCTATCTGTTGATCTTCGTGCTCGCGCCGGTGCTCAACGAGCTCATCGCGTTGACCATGAAGGCGGTGGGGATCGCTCGCGCATCGAGCGGCCTACGACCCGCCCGCCGCATCGAGTTCGACCGCTGGCGCTCGATGCTGCGCGACGCGGCGCCGCTGGCCATCGGTTTCGCACTCACCGTCGCGCTGCTGAAGATCGACGTGCTGATGCTCAGCCTGCTCGACACCTTCGATGCCGTCGGCATGTACTCGATCGGCTACAAGTTCTCCGACATCATCGACACGTTCGCGCTCGCCGCGGCCGGCCCCGTCAGCACGTTGTTGGTCGCGGCGTGGCCCGACCAACACGACGTCTTCCGTCGTCGGACGCGCTCGGCAGCCCTGTTGTTCGCGCTGGCGGGCGCCCTGGCCGTCGCCGCGTTCTGGCCGTCGGCCGAGCAGATCATCGAACTGCTCTACGGCGAAAGGTTCGTCCCGGCCGCGGCGGCGTCGCGCCTGCTGGTCGTGGGTGCGGCCCTGATGTCGCTGATCGTTCTGGGCATCTACCTCCTCGCCGCGGCGGGCAAGCAGCGGCACTATCCGCTCGTCGCGGTCGGGGGCCTCGTGCTCAACGTGGTCGCCAACGTCATCCTCATCCCCCGGATGTCCTACGACGGTGCCGCGATCGCCACGGTGGTGACCCTGGCCGCCGTCGCCGTCGTGCTGTGGGTGGTGGTCGCCCGGGTCATGCCGATCAGGGCTCTGCTCCCGCTGGGTCCGATGACCGTCCTCGTGATCGCCACCGTCGTGGTGTGCGTGGTCGGCACGCAGATCGTCGGCGTCGTGCCCTGGCCGGTCGTCTCCGCCGCGGCGGTCCTGGCGATCCTGGGCCCCGCGGTGGTGTTCCGAAAGGCGGCCGGCGCCCCGCCGCCGCGTCATTCACGGAGGAGGCCGATGCGATGACCGAGACACGACGAATCGTCTTCGTGGCCAGTTCCGGACAGGTGTCGGGCGCGGAGAAGGTGATGGCGGACCTGGTCGTCGAGGCCCAGCGCACCGGCTACGACGTGGTGGTGGCCTGCCCGGACGGGCCACTGACCGGCGTGTTACCCGCCGACGCAACCCATCTCGCGATCCCCTCGCTCGGTCTCGCGGGCGAGTCCGGGCTCGCCCGCGTGGCGGCGATGGCTCGACTCGTGGCGCGATGGGTGGCGGCTGGTCGCCGGCTCGCCCCGTTGGTGCGCGACCCTGCCACCGCGACGGTCGTCAACTCGCTGTTCGCGTTGCCCGCCCTGCGGGTCGCGCACCCCCCGAACGGCGTGTCCTGGTTGGTGCACGACACAGTGGTCAGCGCCAAGCAGCGCGCCGTGGTGCGTCTGAGCGCGCCTGCGGTGCGGTTGGCGGTCGCGGTGTCCGAGGCGACCGCCGCTCCCCTGCGCGCGGCGGGTCTGACCGTCGAGGTGGCGCACAACGGGGTGCGGTGGCCCGTCCCCGATTTGTTCACCGACCTGCACCGACCGCCGGTGGTCGGGATGCTCGCGTTGCTGACGCCGTGGAAGGGACACCGCGTGCTCCTCGACGCCGCGGGACGGTTGCCCGGGATCGAGGTGGAACTGGCCGGTGGGAGTTTCCCCGGCGACGTCGACTACGTGTCCGAACTCGAGGAACGTGCGTCGCGGCCGGATCTCGCGGGCCGTGTGCGCTTCCTCGGACACACCGACCCGCAGGCGGCGCTGCGCCGATGGGACATCGTCGTCTCGGCCAGTACGTCACCGGAGGCGGGTCCGTTGTCGGTGCTCGAGGCGATGTCGCACGGGCTCCCCGTGATCGGCACCGACCATGGCGGGACCTCCGAGTTCCTGTGCGACGGGGCCGGGGTGTTGGTCGCTCCCTCCGACCCCCGGGCACTGGCTTCGGCCATCGAGAACCTCGTCGACGACGACGGCCTCCGGCGCTCGGTGGCCCGCACCGGACGGCAGCGGGTGGCCGATCGTCACGATCTCGCCGCGACGCTGCCCGCCATGTTGACGACCCTTCTGTCCTGACCGTCAGTTCGGATCGCCATCGGCCCGTCGTCGATTTCCTTGCGCGGTTTGCCACGAACGATCAATCGGCCTGGATAACATGGGTGAATCTCGGGTTTGCGACATTGAACTTTTCACGGGAACGCACCACACGCACCCTCGAAGGAGTACGAGTTGGTCTTCGTCGACGATCCAGGTCATCGGGACGTCCCACCCCCGATCGATCTCGCAGGACACATCCGCGACCTCGGGCGGGTGCTGCTGCCGGCGCTCGTCGTCGGGATGCTGGTCGCGGCCGCCGTATTCGGCCTGCGGAGCGCGCTCGTCGACAAGGAGTACAGCGCGACCGTCATCACGCAGGTCACCCCGTCGGGAGAGGTCGTCGCCGGCGACGCGTTCGTCGAGCAGCTGCGGGCTCCGTTCATGAGCCTGGCCGAGGACGACAACGTCCTCAAACAGGTCCTCACCCAGGTCGACACCGGCTGGGACGCCGCGACCCTGCGCTCCCACCTGACCCTGAGCCCCGGCACGTCACCGGCGTTGCTGGCGTTCACCGTCTCGGCGTCGTCGCCGGAGTTGGCGCAGCAGATCGCCCGCGCCACCGTGACGACCGTCGCCCAGGCCGCGTTCTCGAACCGGGCGCGTGACGTGGGCAGACAGGTCGACGAACTGCAGGCCACCATCGCCGCCGAGCAGACCCGTAACGCGACGTTGGCCGCGCGAAGCAGCGCCCGAGCACAGTCCGACGCCCGGATCTCCGAACTGCAGACCCAGCTGAGCACCTTGCAGAGCGGCAACGCGAACACCCTCGGCGTGCTCTCGAGCCCCGAGCCGAGTTCGTCTCCCATCGCCCCGAAGCCGTTGCCGGAGTCCCTCGTCGCCGGTCTCGTCGCGTTCATCCTGGCCGCCGAGTTGTTCGTACTGCTGCGCAGCCGGGTCGGCCGCAAGCCCAACCGGATGTGGGCCCGGCGGGTCGCCCACAAGCACGGTGCGCGCCTCACCCTCGACGACGGCGTCCACACGGTTCCGCCCCTGCTGATCAGCGCCCTGGCGCAACGACATCGCCGTACGCGCGCGGCGTTGGTCCTCCTCGGGTCGGGGACATCGTTCCCCGCTCCGGTCACCGAGGCGGGCCCGCAGATCATCCGGGCGCCGCTCGAGAGCGAGTGGTGGGCCGACGCCGACCTCTCCGATCTGGTGCTGGCGGTCGTGGTGGTGTCGACGAAGAGCTCGGACCGCGCGATCGCCGAGCAGGGCCTGCGGCAGTTGCAGGACCTCGGGGTCCCGCGACACCTGTTGGTGCAGCGACCGACGACGAAGACAGCGGCAGCGGCGGAGGAGGCGGAGGCGGCGGCGACACACTCCGACGCGCCGCCGGACGAACCCGGCGGCGACGAACGGAGCGAGAAGGTCGACCGCACCGTGCAGGAGACCCATGCCCGCTGAACGGATCGCGATCGTGCACGAGCGGCTGACCGAGATAGCCGGTTCCGAACACGTCATCGAACAACTCGCGCTGGAGTGGCCCTCGAGCACCGTCCACGCCCCGATAGCCCGGGCGCAGGGCATCCCGGCGGGGCTGCCGCGTCCCCCGCAGACGACGTGGCTCGACCGCGGCTATCACGCTCTCGGGGAACGCTCGTACGCACCGCTCCTGCCCCTCATGCCGCTGGCGTTCCGGGGGATGCACCTCGGCGATGTCGATGCCGTCATCGCCAGCCACCACGCGTTCGCCACACAGTCGGTGGTCGCGACCGAGGCGCCGGTGATCGCGTACGTGCACAGCCCCGCCCGATGGGCCTGGGATCCGAGCCTGCGGGCCGGTGAGGGCGGTGGTCCCGCGGGTGCCGCGATCCTCAGCGCGCTGTCGGTCGTGGCGAAGCGCTGCGAGGTCTCGGCGGCGCCGAAACTGCACACCGTGGTGGCCAACTCGTCGGCGGTCGCCGAACGTATCTCGCAGTGGTGGGGACGTGAGTCGCTCGTCGTCCACCCGCCCGTCGACACCGAGGGGTTCCGGCCCGACCCGTCCGTCGAGCGGGAGGACTTCTTCCTCCTCGCCGGTCGCCTCGTGCCCTACAAGCGACCCGACATCGCCATCCGGGCCGCCGCCGCGGCCGACGTGCGGCTGATCGTCGCCGGCGACGGACGTGCGATGCGCGAATGCCAGGAACTGGCCGGACCGAACACGACTTTCCTCGGGCGGATCCCCCACCGGGAGCTCCTCGATCTGCACCGTCGCACCCGCGCACTGGTGATGCCCGGGGTGGAGGATTTCGGCATCGTCCCGGTGGAGTCCATGGCGACCGGCACCCCGGTCATCGCGCTCGGCGAGGGCGGTGCCCGCGACAGCGTGCGCCCCGGGCTCAGTGGCATGCTCATCGAACCCGGGACCGACGACGAGGTCGTCGACCGTTTCGCCTCCGCGATGCGTGGTTTCGACACACGGTCCTACGACCGCACCGCGATCCGCGAATGGGCGGAGAGTTTCTCCCGCGCGAACTTCCGGGCGCGCATGCGCGAGGTCGTCGATGCCGTCGCCTGACGGTCGCCGTCGGTCCGCCGTGACCTCGTACTCCTCGACCGAACTCGATCGCGCCCTGGCGTCCTCCCGCATTGTCGCGGCCATCGGGCCCGTCGCCGATCTCGACACCGACCGCATCGCACGCGGCCTGGCGCGGGCGCGAGCGGTGACCGAACCCCGCATCGCCCTGGTCCCCGACCACCACGACCGGCGGTGGCCGTACCGCTCCGACATCGAGCCGCCGATCGTCGACCGGCCCGGAGGTGACACGGACGACCTCGGGGAGTTGTTGACGACGGTTCGCGCACGGGAGAGCGACAGACCTCTCGAGATCGCCCTGTGCGGTGACCATCTCGTCGTCGACTACTCCCACGGCATCGGCGACGGGCGATTCGGGTTGGCACTGCTCTCCGCACTGTCCGGCCCGGACGACCCGACGGCCGATCGCGCCCTCGGCGTCGGCCTGCCGTCGAGTGCGGTGTGGACGGCACTGCGACGTCAATTCGCCACCCACCCGGCACGACTCGCCGACGTGGTCCGGCTCCGATCACAGAACGCGGCCACGGACGCACCGACCGATCGCACCCGCACGATCGAGAACTGGACGGCGGCCAAACGCTCGGTCGTGGCCCACATGGACGCCGACACCGCCGCCGAACTGCGACAGTGGGTGGCCGAGAACAACTCCGAGCGACCGACCGCCGCGTCGGTGACGGTGACCCTGTGGCGGGCCGCCCTTCGCAGCGTCGGCGTGTGCATCGACGACCGGGTGATGATCCTCATCGACTGCCGCCGGTACCTCGACGAACGTCACCACACCGCACACGGGAACTTCGCGGTCGGGATCCCGATCCACATCCCCTCCGACGCACCACCGGCCGAGGTGACCCGCCGCGTACGCGCGGTGACCGGATCGGGCTGGCCGGTGGCGATCCTCGGACTCGCCGAGGTCCGGTCCCGACTCCGCCCCGGCGCGGAGCAGCCCGACACCCACGTGGTCGAGGTCCCCGACCGCGCACGATTGTCGGTCAGCGATCTCGG
Organism: Williamsia maris; assembly: GCF_024171815.1. GTDB lineage: Bacteria > Actinomycetota > Actinomycetes > Mycobacteriales > Mycobacteriaceae > Williamsia_A > Williamsia_A maris. Next base: position 798,180 of record NZ_JAMTCJ010000003.1, read on the forward strand.
GCGACTGACCATGTTCGACCACGTCACCTGGAACGCGGGCCGTCGGCCGCCGAGCATCGTGTCCTATGTCGAACCCGACGGCCCCGACGCGATCACGATGCTCGTCACCGAATTGCGTGGTGTTCGCGCGTTCACCGCATCGTTCTGTTCGGACTTCATCGCGCCGGAAGTGGTCACGGCCGCACTGCACCGCATGTGTTCCGATCCGATGTCGCTGCTGAAGGCATCTCGAGACGTCCTGTGACCATCTCGTCCCGACGCGGTCGACTCAGGTGGCCCGCCGCCGTCGCCTGTGTGCTCACGACCGTTCTCCTGCTGTCGGGCTGCACGCGCGACACCTCCACCCCCGACACCGACAGCGCGCTCGGCGACGCCGCCCCCGGAACAGTTCTGCAGTCCGAGAACGCCTCCGACCGTTACCCGACACTCGCCGCGCTGACCGACGGGATCACGGCGATCCGCTACCGCTCGACGGCCGGTACGAGCGACGCCGCGACAGAGGTCTCCGGGGTCGTCTTCGTACCCCGCGGCACCCCGCCCGTGGGCGGCTGGCCACTGGCGTCGATCGCCCACCCCACCACCGGCGTCACCGGGGACTGCGGGCCGTCGGACTTCCCCGGACTGCTGGGCAGCGCGGGCACGGTGGCGACCTTCCTCACCAACGGTTTCGTGGTCGCCTTCACCGACTACGAGGGGCTGGGCGCACCGGGTGCACATCCCTATCTGGAACCGAAGGCGGCTGCACACAACGTGATCGACGTGGTGCGCGCGGCGCGGAACGTCGAGCCGCGTAGCTCGACGCGGTGGGTGACCTACGGGGTGTCCCAGGGTGGGCAGGCGGCGTGGGCGGCGAACGAGCTCTCCGCCGACTACGGCAGCGGACTGCGCCTGCTGGGATCGCTCAGCATCGTCCCGCCCACCGACCTCAGCCCACTGGTCGACGCGATGGAATCCGGGACACTGACCACCAACCAGAAGATCGAACTGCCGCTGGTCCTGACCGGACTGCAGGTGACCCATCCAGAGCTCCGACTCGACGACTACCTGCGGGGCTCGATGCGCAGCGCGTTGAGCGTCTTCCTCACGTGCGCCGGGGATCAGACGGTACTCAAGCAGACCATCGCGAGCCGGTCACCACGGTCGGACGTCGAACCGGTCGACGACGCTGCCGCGCAACGCCTCCGGGGCTGGCTCCGCGATGCGGCCCTGCCCGGTGAACGTGCACCCGCACCCATGTTCGTCGCCTACGGCACCGCCGACGACGTCGTCCTGCCCGCCTGGACCGTCGCCGCGCTGCGACGCGCGTGCGCCCTCGGCGACGTGGTGCAGGTGGTGCCGGCACCGGGACAAGGACACGGCACCCTCGATCTCGGTGCGGTCCCCGCCGAGTGGATCCTCGATCGGTTGGCCGGCCGCGCCGCACCGGATTCGTGTCCGTGACGTGAACTCGTTCCGTGCCGCGGATCGCCGGGATACCGTTTACCGCATGACATCACCTGTTCCCGGCTTCGACGAGGCTCTGCACGGGTTCGTCGACCGAGCGGCCGTTGCATCCGGAGTGGATGTGGACACCTACGTCGCGCGGGCGGTCGCCGACGCGCTCGTCGCCGACGCAACCCGCACCGACGACCCCGAACTCGCGTCGTTGCTCGAGCACATCGACCGCGCCGGTCTGTCCCGGCCGAGCGGTGCGGCCATCCCGGAGGGCTCGGCGACCGACGACCCGGTTCTCAACGACTCCGCGAGGCTGCGCGCCCTGCTGGACACCGGATTGCTCGACGCCGAGCCGGACAAGGCCTACGACCAGATCGTGAAGCTGGTCGCCGAGGCCCTCGCGGTGCCGACGGCCGCGGTCTCGCTCGTCGACAACCGCAGGCAGTTCATCTGCAACGCCATCGGTCTCGACGACGACCTCGCGGCCGCGCGCGAGGTGCCCCTGGAGCAATCGGTGTGCCAGTACACGGTGTCCAGGGGCAGACCGCTCATCGTCGAGGACGCCCGGACCGATCCCGAACTGCGGACGCACCCGTCAGTGGTCGCCGGCGCACTGGTCTCCTACGCGGGCATCCCGCTCGTCGACCACGGCGGCCACGCCGTCGGGACGCTCTGCGTGTGGGACACCGCGCCCCGCCAGTGGAGCACCGGTCACGTGCAGGTCCTGCAGGATCTCGCGGTCATGGTCGGGGACAAGATGTTCGGTCCCCCCGACCAGGGTGGCGCCCCGCGCGGATGACGTCGGCGCGACCGGCCGGGTGGTCGAGATCCACATCGATACATCTGTCCGAAATTGTGAATCTCTACATTTGAAGTGCGATATGTTGAATTCATGTCCAGGTTGGTGATCTGACCCATGGCGGTCCGGGATGTGGAGACGCGCCAAGGACGTCGAACACCACTGGTGGCGGCGCCGACACCCTCGCCGCGGCGTCGGCTGTACGAACGCCTGCGCACCGATCCGTTGCACACCGTCGTCACCGTGGCCCTCGACGCCGTCGCCGCGGTCGTGGCGGTCGCGGTCGCGGTGATCTGGGCGCATCTCGCCGGTGTCGAGGACGTGGCGACGTGGTTGCCGTGGCTGTTCGTACCGCTGGTCATCGTGATCCTCGCGTCGAGGTCGATGTACCGCCGCAGTCTCCGGCGGAACTTCCTCGACGAGCTCGGCCCCCTCCAGACCACGGTCGCGCTCGCCGCGCTGCTGACGTTGCTGGCGATGCTGCTGTTCGGCGATCAACCCCGTCCTGGCGCGGCACTGGTCCGGATCTGGTTGTGCGCAGCGGTGTTGATGCCGGCGGCCCGACTCGGACGCGCCATGGTGCAGAGGTACCTGCGCAAACGCTACAAGTCGGCGGCGGCCACGCTGATCATCGGCAACGGGCGCATCGCCCACCAACTGATGTCCCGGATGGCCGAACTCCCCGAGTACGGTCTGCGGCCGGTCGGGATCATCGACGTGGCACCGCCGCGGTTCGAGATCGTCGGCGCCGACGATGCGGGTTTCGACGACGTGCCGTACCTGGGCAGGCCGGAGGACCTCGCCGAGATCGCGACGGCGGCCGGCGCGGAGGAACTCATCGTCTCGTTCAGCGAGATGTCCGAGGATTCCCTCACCGCGACCGTCCGGGTGGCGCACGACCTCGGGATGCGGGTGTGGGTCGTGCCGCGCGTGTTCGACGCCGTCGGTGCGCGGGCGCGTATCGAACACCTCGGCGGCGTCCCGCTGCTGGTTCTGCCGCAGGTCAATCCGCGGGGTTGGCAGTTCACCGTGAAGCACGGGATGGACCGCGGCCTCACCGGACTCGGGCTGCTGGTGATCTCACCGATCTTCCTCACCCTCGCGCTGCTGGTGAAGCTCAGCTCGCCGGGACCCATCTTCTTCAAGCAGCAGCGCGTCGGCCGCGACGGTCAGGTGTTCGACTGCCTGAAGTTCCGGTCGATGCGGCCCCCGAAGGCGTCCGACGCACAGTTCGAGCTGAAGGAGGGCGCCGCACCCGGCGGCGTCGAGGGGGTCGACCGGCGTACCCGCATCGGGAAGCTCATGCGCGCGACCTCGCTCGACGAACTCCCGCAGCTGCTCAACGTCCTGCGTGGCGACATGAGCCTCGTCGGGCCCCGGCCCGAACGACCGGAGTTCGTCGCGCTGTTCGACATGCAGATCCGGCGGTACGGGGAGCGGCACCGCGTCAAGGCCGGCGTCACCGGATGGGCCCAGGTCCACGGTCTCCGCGGGCAGACCTCGATCGCCGACCGGGCCGAGTGGGACAACTACTACATCGAGAACTGGTCGTTGCTGCTCGACATCAAGATCCTGGCGCTCACCGCGCTGACGGTCCTGCACCGCGCCGAGTGACGGAGTCGGCGACCGTCCGGATCGGGGCGCTCCCACGGGGCAGTTAGTATTGCCTTACTTGAAAACGTGAGGAGTGACCATGCAGGTTCGTTCAGCCATCGCCGGAGTCGCGATCGCGCTCGCCGCCGTCGCGGGTGTCGCGGCGTGCGGAAGCGACGACTCGTCGAGCAGTTCGGCGTCGACCACCGCGGTCGCGGCGTCCGGTTCGGCCGGGCAGTCCACCGAGCAGTCCGCGCCGTCGGATCTGGACACCGCGCAGGCACAGCAGATCGTGCGCACGGTCATCGATCCCGCCACCACCCCGGAGGCCGCGGCCGCCCTGGTCGACTCCACCGACCCGGCCATCGGACAGAAGCTCAACGGCTTCGCCAAGGGCGCGAGCGCAGGCGGCTACACCCCCGACATCTTCACGGTGAGCTCGGTGGCGGCCGACGGCACCGACAAGGCAAAGGCGGCGATCGCCGTCGTGAGCCCGCACACCCCGGCGCCGGTGACCGTCTCGTACGGCTTCTCCAAGGTCGACGGTTCGTGGAAGCTGTCCTCGGACGCGGTGACGTCCCTGCTGGGCATGGCGAGCGGGCCACGCTGACCCACCGGTTCCGGACGCGACCGCGGTCCGGGACCCAACGCGCGGCGGTGCTGTGCGCGGTGCTCGCGACCGCGCTCGTCGCCGGCGCGTGCTCGACCGCCCCGATCGACGTGGGGACGACCACCACGGCGTCGGTGGCCGACGGCCCACGCACCGCCCGCACGGCGTCGGCCGACCCGGTGCCGGTCACCGGCACACCCGCACCCGTGCTCCCGGCGACGGTCCGGACGCACGACGGGCGATCGGTCACGGTCACCGACGTCAGCCGAATCGTGGCCCTCGACCGGTACGGCAGTTACGGCACCGCGGTGTTCGCACTCGGGCTCGGCCGCAACCTCGTCGGACGCGACATCGCGACGAAGTTCCCGGCCGCGGAACCGATCCCGATCGTCACCCGGGGCGGAACCGACGCCAACGTCGAGTCGATCATCGCGCTGCGCCCGACGGTCGTGCTCACCGACGACTCCCTGCCGAACGCGACGACCCTGCAGACACAACTGTCCGCCGCGGGCATCCCGGTGGTCGTGGGTGACGAGAACCGCACCGTCGACGGCACCGACTCGTTGCTGCGGTCCACCGCGGCGGCCCTGGGTGTGCCGGCCGCGGGCGACGCCCTCGTCACACGCACCGATGCCCAGATCGCGCAGGCCCGCAGCCTCGTGCCGAAGAACGTCGACCGACCGCGCATCGCGTTCGTCTACGCGCGGGGCACCGGACTGTTGATCCTGGGCGGTCCGGGATCGGGCGCGGACTCGATGATCGACCTCATCGGCGGACAGGACGCGGGCACCGCCTCGGGCCTCACCGACGCGTTCACGTCGTTGACGTCGGAGGGGTTGATCAAGGCGAAACCCGATGTGCTGCTGATGATGACCGACGGACTGGCCTCCGTCGGCGGCATCGACGGACTGCTGAAGGTCCCCGGCGTCACCGAGACGCCCGCCGGTCGCGATCGCCGGGTCATCGACATGGACGACGGGGAGCTGCTCTCGTTCGGTGCGCGCACCGGTGATGTCGCGGTGGCGCTCGCACGGGCGTTGTACGGCTCACCGTGACAGGACCCCGACTCCGACGCGTCGGTGCCGCGGTCGTCGTGCCGGTCGGTCTCGTGGTGCTGGCGGTCGTCGTCGTGCTCGCCGCGGGCATCGGACAGAACCATGTCCCCGCGGTCGAGGTGTTCGGGTCGCTCATGCATCACCTGCACATCCCGGTGGGGCCCTTGCCCGATCAGGTCGGCGAGGACACGCTGTGGAACGTGCGGATGCCGCGCGTCGTGCTCGCGCTCCTGGTGGGTGCCGCCCTCGGGTGTGCGGGTGCGGTGCTGCAGGGGGTGTTCGCCAACCCGCTCGCCGAACCCGGGATCATCGGCGTCTCCTCCGGTGCCGCCGCGGGCGCCTCCGGGGTGATCCTTCTCGGCGGGCTCGGTGTCGCCGGGTACGCGGTGGCCGGTGGCGCCTTCGCCGGCGGTCTGGTCACCACCGCGATCGTCTACCTGCTGTCGCGATCGGCCGGCCGCACGGAGGTGATCACCCTGGTGCTGACCGGCATCGCGATCAATGCGTTCGCGGGCGGACTCATCGCCTTCTTCACCTTCCGCGCGAGCCCCACCGCGCGCGATCAGATCGTCTTCTGGCAGCTGGGCAGCCTGAACCGGGCGAGCTGGGATCAGGTGTTCCTCGTCGTGGGCTTCGTCGCGGTCGGCATCGTCGCGTCGATGGTGATCGCCCGTCGCATGGACCTGCTCTCACTCGGCGAGTACTCCGCCCGCCACCTCGGTGTCGACGTCGAGGCGCTGCGTCGGGTCGCGGTGGTCATCGTCGCGATCCTCACCGCCGCGGCCGTCGCGTTCTGCGGGATCATCCTGTTCGTCGGACTGGTCGTCCCCCACCTCATGCGGCTGATCGTCGGGCCTGCGCACCGGGTGCTCATCCCGGCGAGTGTGCTCGCCGGAGCCATCGGTCTCGTCCTCGCCGACCTCGCGGCGCGCACGATCGTCGACTACGCCGACCTGCCGATCGGCATGCTCACGAGCCTGGTCGGCGGTCCGGTGTTCCTGATCCTGCTCCGCCGGACCCGCGCCCGTCAGGGTGGTTGGACGTGACGGGCGAGGTGCGTATCGCTGCCGACGGCGTCACCATCAGCCGCGGCGGCGGTGTCGTCGTGCGCGACATCAGCGTCTCGGTGCACGCCGGGGAGCTGCTGTGCCTGGTGGGCCCCAACGGGGCGGGCAAGTCGACGCTGCTGTCCGCGCTGGCCGGGTCGATCGCCGTCGACTCGGGCTCGATTGTCCTGCAACGCGATCCGATCGACGATCTGTCCACGGTCGAGCAGGCTCGTCGGCGCGCGGTCCTCCCCCAGGAGCACGTGGTCAGCGGGTCGTTCAGCTGCCGCGAGGTGGTCCAGATGGCCCGCTATCCGTGGAACCGGACGCCGGCGAACGCCGACGACGAGGACGCGGTCGTCGAGGCGATGGCGCGGTGCGACGTCGCCGAGTTCGCCGACCGGCCCTTCGCGACGCTGTCCGGCGGAGAACGCGCCCGTGTCGCGTTGGCCCGGGTCCTCGCGCAGCGGACCCCGGTGCTGCTGCTCGACGAACCGACCGCGGCGATGGACCCGCACTTCGGTGAGACGGTGATGTCGCTGGTGTCGCAGCGGGTCGCCGAGGGGGCCGCGGTGATCGCGGTGGTCCACGACCTCACGATGGCCGCGGCCTACAGCGACACCGTCGCGGTGCTGCACGACGGGACCATCGCGGCCGTCGGTCCGCCCGCCGACACCCTGACCGACGAGATCCTCAGCGACACCTACGGTCTCCCGATGATCGCGACGACAGTCGACGGCCAACAGGTGATCATGCCCAGGCGCACCAAGCGCTGATACCGCGCAAACGCTCCACTTCTGTCGAGACGCTCCACTTGCAACCGGAGCGTTTCAACACAACCGGAGCGGATCATCATCAACCGCCCCCCACGGTGCAGACGCACCGTCGGCGGCTTTTCATCCCGGGTGCGTAGGCTCGACACGTGAGTGTGCGCGCAGGAATCGTGGTCACCGGAACCGAAGTACTGACCGGACGGGTGGCCGACCAGAACGGTCCGTGGCTGGCCGACCGACTGCTCGAACTGGGTGTGGAGCTCGCGCACATCACCATCTGCGCCGACCGCGAGGCCGACATCGACGCCCAGCTGCGGTTCCTCGCGTCCAACGGCGTCGACCTCATCGTCACCAGCGGCGGCCTGGGGCCGACCGCCGACGACATGACCGTCGCGACCGTGGCGGCGTTCTGCGGACGCGAGCTGGAACTCGACACCGACCTCGAGTCCACCATCACCGACATCGTCGCGCGGTGGGCCCGCAAGCGCGGCAGCGATCCCGACCTCGAGTCGGTGCGCATCGCCACCCGCAAGCAGGCGATGGTGCCGGTCGGCGCCACCTGGATCACCCCCACCGGCACCGCGCCGGGCGTGGTGGTGACCGCTGAGTCGGGGACCCCGACCGTCCTCGTGCTCCCCGGCCCGCCGCGTGAACTGCAGGCCATGTGGCCCGCCGCGGTCGAGACGGCCGGTGTCCAGAAGGCCATCGCCGGACGGACGGAGTACCGCCAGGAGACGATCCGCATGTTCGGGCTCCCCGAGTCCGAACTGGCCGACTCGCTGCGCATCGGCGAGGACACGATCGCCGGGTTCGACGCCCTCGAGATCACCACGTGCCTGCGCAAGGGCGAGGTCGAGATGGTCACCCGCTTCGAACCCGACGGCGCCTCCACCTACGACGCAATCCTCGCGCTGCTCGACGAGCGCCACGGCTCCCAGATCTTCTCCACCGACGGGGCCACCGTCGACGAGCAGGTGGCCGCACTTCTCGCCGGGCGCCGCATCGCGACGGCCGAATCCTGCACCGCCGGAATGATCGCCGCGCGCCTCACCGACCTCGCCGGGTCGTCGGCCTACGTCGCAGGCGGCGTGGTGGCCTACGAGAACGAGGCCAAGATCGGACTGCTCGACGTGGATCCGGCGCTGATCGACACACACGGCGCCGTGTCCGAGCCGGTCGCCGAGGCCATGGCCCGCGGGGCCCTCGCCCGGCTCGGCACCGACATCGCCATCTCGACCAGCGGCATCGCCGGCCCCGGTGGCGGGACGGCCGACAAGCCGGTCGGCACCGTCTGTTTCGGAATCGCCCTCGCCGACGGGTCCGCGCGCGCAACGACTCTCCGTCTGCCCGGCGACCGCTCCGACGTACGCGAACGCTCGACCACCGTCGCCATGCACCTGCTCCGACGGGCGCTGCGCGAGCGCACCGACTGACCGGTCAGGCTCCGACGCTCGCCGACAATTCTCGTACCGACGACTCGGGCCGGTGCAGGAACTCGTGCAGCAGTCCTCCGAACGCGGCGAGGTGCCCCTCGATCTCCGCACCGGTGTACATCGTCGAATTACCGTGCAGGTCAACGACGATCGGCAGTCCGGCGCCGGCCTGATAGAGGTTGATGCGCAGATCGTCGAGGATGCCCGACGACAGGATGTGGTAGCCGACCGTCGCACCGTCGAGCGCCAACGGCTTGTCGAAGAACACCAGGTTCACGATCGGACCGAACGACGTGGCGGTGTCGGCGAGGCCGGCCCGCTCGGCGATGTCGTCGAAGCGATACCGCTGTCTGCGAAGACATCCGGTGAGCTCGAGGGTCACCGCCGCGACAAGATCGCGGCCGGTGTGCGTGAGGACACCGTTCAGCCGGACCGGCAGCATGTTCGCGACCATCCCACCCGCCCGCTTGATCTTCGCCGTGGCCCGACCGGTCACCGGCAGGCTCAGGACTATGTCGTCACGGCCTGCGGTCACCGCCAGGTACGCGGCGAACGCTGCACCGAGCACCGCCGCGCTGGACGCCCCGAACTCGGTCGCCCGCTCGTCGAGCAGGCGTTGGTCGTCGGCGGGCATGACCATGCTGCGCACCTCGTGGTGCGGCGCTAGTCGGCCCGACGACGGGGTCTGCGCCAGGCTGACGCGCTCGGGCAACCCCGAGACCCGCTCGGTCCAGTACTCGGCGTCGGCCACCCGACGGCTGCTGTCGCGATATTTCTCGTCGTCGGCCACCACCTCGGCGACCGTCGCACGCGGCGCCACCTCGTAGGTCTCACCCCTCGTCGACGCGTTGTACCGGTCGACCGCCTCGTGCAGGCACGTCAACGCGGCGAACCCGTCGAAGGCGATGTGGTGGCCCCGCAGGTACCAGAACGTGCGGTCGTCGGCGACGCGCAGGAACGCCGACACCGCCATCTGATCGGTCGTGACGTCCATCAACGCCTCGTGATCGGCCCGCATCCAATCATGAGCGGCAGCAACCGGATCCGACTCATGTCGGACATCGACGGTGTGGACGTCGAACGGCACGCTCGGGTCGATGTACTGCACGGGATGCCCGTCGACGAGCTCGAAGCGCGAGTACGCGGTCTCCAGCACGCGCGCCCCCGCGATGACGCCGGCCCGGAACAGTTCGCGGTCGAACCGGCGGTCGACGTCGGTGATGTCGAGATAGTGCGCGACCACCACCGAGTAGTCGTCCTGCAGATGTTCGGCGTCGAACATGTTCCGCTGCGACGCCGTCAGGCCGAACGTCTCCCGCATACCGTCTCCCCCACCTCAACATCGGTTGTGAACGCAGCGGCAGTCTAACGGCCGCACCCGGTTCACACGTCAGGACCGGTTCAGCCGGCTCTCGATCTCCGGGCCGATGACCCGCAGCGCCTCGGTGTCGGCCATCCCCAGATGATGGGTGTCGACGTCGATCGCGGTGATCGTGCCCGTGACGTGGGGACGCCAACTCGACTGCACCACAGCGGGATCGTCTTTGTCCGCGGTGGCGACGAACAGCAGCATCTCCCCGTCGAACACAGCCGGCCGGTGCGTCGACCCGATCTGCGCGGCAGTGTCGAAGCTGATCATGATGCGGTCCACCTGCTCCGGCGACAGCAGCCCGAGCGCCGCGATCTGCTCACGCACCACGGCCGCGACCGCCCCGGGGTCCGACGCCTCGATCGCGTCGTCGATGTCGAACAGCGAGCGCCAACCGCCGAGCAGGTCGGCCACACCGGTGGACGGATCGTCGACCGGCGCGGTGACGGCGGGCGTGGCCCCCGGGTCGGCGACCGCGGCGTCCATGACACCAAGAAACGCGACCTCGTCACCGCTGCTCTGGATCTCGGTCGCCATCGTCTGCGCGATGTGCCCGCCGATCGACCACCCCAGCAGGTTGTACGGCCCCTGTGGTTGCACCCGACGGATCTCGGCGACGTAGCGCCGGGCGAGTTCGGTGACCGACTCCGCCGACGCATCACCGTCGACAACCGACGGATCCTGCAGACCGTACAGCGGCCGGTCGGCGATGTACGGTGCCAGTCCGCCGTAGAACCAGGCCAGTCCACCCGCCGGGTGCACACAGAACAGCGGCGGTCGCGACCCGGCGGACCGCAACGCGATGAGAACCTCGTCGGTGAGGCCGCGTTCGGTCCCTGTTTCCGACAACCGGGCGGCCAGGCCGCGCGCCGTCGGGTCGACGAACAGCCACGGCAACTCGACCTTCCGCCCCGATCGCTCCCCGATGCGCGCCGCGAGCCGCACCGCGGACAGCGAGGTGCCGCCGAGGTCGAAGAAGCTCTGGGTGGCACCGACCTGCGCCGTGCCGGTCACCTCCGCCATCGCCTCGGCCACCAGGATCTCGAGCTCCCCTTGCGGCGCGACGAGTTCCGGTGCGGCCGGCCCGGATGTCGGGACGGGGAGTCGTCGCCGGTCGACCTTGCCGGTGGACGTCATCGGCATCGTGTCCAGCACGACGATCACCGCGGGCACCATGTGCCGGGGCAATCGGTCGCGCAGCTCGGCGCGCACCCGTGCGGGGTCGGGCGGATCGCCGGCCGGGTTCGCGGCGACAAAACCGATCAACCGCGCATCGCCCTGCGGGCCGGTGACACCCACGACCGCGGACACCGACACGTCCGACCGCGCGCTGAGCGCCGCCTCGATGTCGCCGAGCTCGATGCGCTGGCCGTTGATCTTGACCTGGAAGTCATCTCGACCGCCGAACTCGAGCGCGGGACCGTCGGGGTCACCGACGTCGACCCAGCGGACCAGGTCGCCGGTGCGGTAGAGCACGGACCCGGGCGGGCCGTACGGGTCGGCGACGAACCGCGTCGCCGTGAGATCGGGACGCCGGTGGTACCCGCGGGCGGTGGCGTCGCCGGCCAGGTAGAGCTCACCGAGCACCCCGCGCGGCACCGGGCGCAGACGGTCGTCGAGGACCAGAGCGCGGAACCCGCGGATGGGGCGGCCGACGACAACCCGCCCACCCGACTCGAGGACGGCCGACGTCGAGGTGATGGTCGTCTCGGCGGGGCCGTACCAGTTCGACATCGTCCGGCCGGGAGCCCAGAGCGCAACCAGTTCCGGCGGGCACGCGTCGCCGGCGACACCCAGGTGGCGCAGGGAACGCGCCTGGTCGGGATCGAGGGTGGCCAGCACCGCGGGCGTGATCATGGCGTGGGTGACGGCATGGTCGGTGATGACCTCGGTGAGGTCGTTGCCCGCGAACGCATCCGGCGGGGCCACCACCATCGTCGCGCCGAGCGCGACGGTGCCGATCACCTCGAACATCGACACGTCGAAGCTGAGCTGCGCCAGGTGCAGCACGCGAGCCCGTTCCGGGTCCCCGATCCAGGACTGCCGTTGGTGGTCGACGAAATCGGCCAGACCCCGATGGGTGACCGCGACGGCCTTGGGCTTGCCGGTCGACCCCGACGTGTACATGAGGTAGGCCAGTCCGTCGGGGGTCAGATCGGCGGCGGGAACGGGGGTGTCGGGCTGGTCGGCGCCCAGCGTGCTCGACACGACCCAGTCGGGTCCGATGCCCGCGACGTCGCCGAACGACTCCAGGGTGGTCAGGCCGAGGACCGCCCCGGACTCGGCGAGCATGTGTGCGACGCGTTCGACCGGCAGCGCCGGGTCGACCGGCATCGGTGCCGCACCCGCCTTCCACACCGCCCACAGGGCGATCACCGCGTCCGCCGACCGCGGCATCCCGACGGCCACGACGTCCTCCGGTCCGATGCCGCGCGCGCGCAGCGCCCGGGCAAGACGATCTGTGGCGGAATCGAACTCGCGCCGCGACCAGGTACGGTCACCGTCGATGAGCGCCGGGTGATCGGGGTCCAGCGCGCCCCGTGCGGCCAGGATCGCAGGCAGGGTCGCCGCGGTGACGGGCGCCGGTCCCACCGCGGGTACCAGCGCACGACGGTCCGCGTCGTCGAGGATGTCGATGTCGCCGATCGGTGCCGTGGGGTCGGCGGCCATGCCGTCGAGGACCGTCAGCACGGTGTCGCGGAACCGTTCGATCGTGGCGGGATCGAACAGGGCTGCCGCGTAGACGATCTCACCGGAGATGGTCGGGAACGTCTCGTCGTCCGCGGCCCACTCGGTGAGTGCGAGCGTGAGATCCACCTTGGCGGGCTGTTCGCCGATGTCCACGGGGGTGATCTCGAGACCCTCGATGCCGATCGCCGGGGCACCGGATCCGGTGAGATAGTTCAGGGCGATCTGATAGATCGGGGCGTGCGCGGTGGAACGCGCGGGAGCCAACCGGTCGACGAGCAGCTCGAACGGGATGTCGGCGTGGGCGAACGCACCGGTGTCGGCGCGACGCACCCGTTCCATCAGCGCCAGCGCGGAGTCGCCGGGCCGATGCGCGGTCCGCAGGGCCAGCGTGTTGACGAACATGCCGACCAGGGGCTCGATCTCGCGGCGGCCGCGTCCGGCGATGGCCGCGCCGATCACCACGTCGTCGACCCGGGCCAGCCGGGCGACGGCGGTGGCGAGCGCGGCGTGCACGACCATGAACGGGGTGCTGTTCGCCTGCCGTGCGAACGCGACGACGGCCGCGCTGCGTCGGTGACCGAGCTCGATCGGGATCTGACCACCGGTGGTGTCCATGACGGCCGGTCGCGGCCGATCGGCGGGCAGCTCGATGGAACCGGGGGCCTCGGCCAACGTCGTGGACCAGTACGCGAGTTGCTGCCCCAGAACCGATTCGGGGTCGTCGACGGCACCGAGCACCTCGTGCTGCCACAGGGCGTGGTCGACGAAGGTGATCTCCGGTGCGGGTAGCACGCCCGGTGCGCCGTCGACCGATCCGCGGCGCGCGGTGTACGCCGTCAGCATCTCCCCCGCGAGGATGCCCAACGAGTGCGCGTCTCCGGCGATGTGGTGCACCACCAGGACCAGCAGGTGCTCGGGGATTCCCGGGACGGGTGACGCCGCGAGCCGTGCGCGGATGGGCAGTTCCCGGGTGACGTCGAACCCGGATCCGATGATCGCCATCGCCGCTGCCGCGTCGTCGCCGACGCGCCAGTCGAGTCGTCGACGGGCCGTCTCGGGGTCGAGGACCCGCTGCCCCGGCTCGCCGCCGGCGAGCGGGAACACGGTCCGCAGCGGCTCGTGTCGCAACATCACGTCGTCCAGCGCGCTTCGCAGGGCCGCCTCGTCGAGGTCGCCGACGATGCGCAGCGCGATCGGGATGTTGTAGGCGGTCGAGGTGACGTCGAACTGGTTGAGGAACCAGATGCGGCCCTGCGCGTGGGACAGCGGTATGCGCTCCGGGCGGTCGCGGCGGATGAGCGGGATCTCCGACACCGTCGACTGCGAGACACGCTGCGACAGTTCGCGAACGGTCGGGTGGTCGAAGAGTTCGCGCACCCCGACCTCCACATCGAGGGCCGCACCGATGCGGGCGACGACCCGCATCGCCGACAGCGAGTTGCCACCCAGTTCGAAGAACCCGGTGGTCGTCGACACCCGGTCGACGCCGAGGACGTCGGCGACGATCCCCGCGACGAGGTCCTCGACAGGGGATCGTGGCGATTCGACGACCCCGCCGCCGAGGTGCGTCGGGCCGGTCTCGGGAGCAGGCAGGGCGCGGCGGTCGATCTTGCCCGCCGAGTTGTGGGGGAACTCGTCGAGAACCACCCACATGGTGGGGCGCATGTAGACCGGGAGTCGCTGTGCGACATGGTCTCGGACCCCGTCGAGAGCGGCCGGGTCGAGGACGGCCGGGTCGTGGGTGATCGGGCCGGACAGGTATCCGACAAGGGAGTCACCGGCGGCGGTCGTGACGACGGTGGCCGCGGCAACGGTCACCCCGGGCGCCGCCATGAGCACCGTCTCGATCTCGCCGAGCTCGATGCGCTGTCCGCGCAGCTTGACCTGGAAGTCACCGCGGCCCAGGTACTCCAGCTCGGAATAACGGTTCCACCGGACCAGGTCGCCGGTGCGGTAGAGGCGGGCGCCGCTGCCGCCGGGGTCGGCGACGAAGCGGTCTGCGGTGAGGTCGGGGCGGGAGGCGTATCCGCGGGCCAGCTGCACGCCACCGAGGTAGAGCTCGCCGACGACCCCGACCGGGACCGGGGCCAGCCGTGCGTCGAGCACGCGGGTGATGGTGCCCGCCATCGGCGCACCGATCGCGATGACCGTGTCGTCGTCGGTGACGGTGTGTGCGGTGACCTCGACCGCGGCCTCGGTGGGGCCGTACAGGTTGCGGATGACGGCTGCGGGCACGATCGCGGCCATGGCGTGTGCGGTAGCCGCGGGCAGCGCCTCACCCGAGGCGAGTACGCGCCGCAGCGAGGCGAGTCCGGCGATCTGCTCCTCGGTGAGGAACTCGACGAACAGCGCCATCATCGACGGCACGAAATGGACGGTGGTCACGCGGTGGTCGCGCACGAGGGACGCGATATGGGCGGGGTCGGCGTGCCGGCCGGGCTCGGCCAGCACGAGTCGTGCGCCGGCGATGAACGGGCCGAACAGCTCCCCCACCGACACGTCGAAGGTGATCGGCGTCTTCTGCAGGACGACGTCGTCGCCGTCCAGCCCGTCGAGGGCCTGCATCCACCGCAACCGGTTCGCGATGGCGCGGTGCGAGACCGTCACGCCCTTGGGGCGACCGGTCGACCCGGACGTGAAGATCGTGTACGCGGCGTCGTCGAGCCCGACCGAGCCGACCAGGACGTCGGCGCGCGGCGGCCCGGCCCCGTCGGCGACGGGCGCCGAACAGTCCACGGTCTGGGTGTCGGTCGCGCCGATCTCGGGCATCGGCCATCCCGCGGGGCCGACGAGAACCAGTCCGACGCGGGCGGTGTCGATCATGTACCGGACGCGTTCGGCCGGTGCGTCGACGTCGATCGGGACGTACTGAGCGCCCGCGCGCACGACGGCGTGGACGGCGACCATCATCTCGATCGAGCGGGGCAGACACACGCCGACCGCGTCGCCCGCACCGACACCGCGGGCGATCAGGGTGCGGGCCAGCGAGTCGGTGTACGCCCCGAACTCGCGGTAGCTCAACGTCCGTCCGGCGACGACCACCGCGGCCGCGTCCGGGGTCCGTGCCCGCTGCGCGTCGAGCAGCTCGAGGAGAGTGCTCGGCGGGGCCGCCTCGGCGCCGGACGACATGGCCTCCAACGCCCGACGTTCCGCGGGGTCCAGGATATCGACGTCGCCGACGACGGCCGACGGCGACGAGACGAGCGCGTCGAGAACGCGCAGCAGTCGCTGAGCGATGACGTGGACCGTCGGTTCGTCGAACAGGTCGGTGGCGTAGACGATCTCGGTGGTCCAGGGATCACCCGCCGGCGCGGTCGCGACGGTGAGGGTCAGGTCCAGTCGCGCGGCCACCTCGTCGGTCGGCATCTGCTCGACCCGCAGGGCCGCCGTCTGATCGCGCGCCGCGTCGCCCACCGACTGCTGGTGCTGCTGCATCGACAGCATCACCTGGCTCAGCGGTGCGAACGACTCGGACCGGGTGGGCGCCAGGCGTTCCACCAGATGTTCGAACGGCAGGTCCGCGTGGCCGAACGCGTCCACGTCGACGTCCCGGACACGGGCGAGGAACTCCGACAGCGACATCGCCGGGTCGACGCGGGTGCGCAGCACGAGGGTGTTGACGAACATGCCGACGAGGTCGTCGAGGGCGGCGTGTCCTCGGCCGGCGACCGGGGTGGACACGACGATGTCGTCGCCGCCCGACACCCGCGCGAGCAGCGCGGCCAGGGCAGCGTGCACGACCATGAACTCGGTCGCGCCCTGAGCCCGTGCGACATCGGCGATCCGTGCGGCCGTCTCCGCCGGGATGTCGAACTGCATCCGCGCACCGTGCTGCGACGCCACCGCGGGCCGGGGGCGGTCGGTGGGCAGGGTGATGACGTCGGGGATGCCGTCCAGTCGCGCCGACCAGTGGGCGGCCTGTGCGCTCAGCGTCGACGCCGGGTCGTCGACCGATCCCAGGACACGTTGTTGCCACAGTGCATAGTCGGCGAACTGCACCGGCAACGGGGCGAACTGCGGTGCGACGCCCCGGGCGCGGGCCTCGTAGGCCGTGACGACATCGCCGACGAGCGGGCCGACCGACTCGCCGTCGACCGCGATGTGGTGCAGCGCCAACGCCAGCACGTGGTCGCCGGCGCCGACGGTGACGACCCGTCCGCGGATGGGCAGGTCCGAGGTCACGTCGAATCCACGACGCAGCAGCTCCGCGACAGCGGACTCGTTCTCGGTGACCGACCAGTCGAGCTGCTGCTCGGCGTCGGCGACGCTGCGCACCCGCTGGTACGGGCGTCCGCCCGTCGACGGGTACACGGTGCGCAGGACCTCGTGGCGGCCGAGCACGTCGCCGATCGCGAGTCCCAGCGCCGCGACGTCGAGGTCGCCGACGAGTCGTAGCACCACCGGGATCGTGTAGGCGATCGAGGACGGCTCGAAGCGGTTGAGGAACCAGATCCGTTGCTGCGCATTGGACAGCGGTATGAGTTCCGGCCGCGGTCCGGCGAGCAGCGGGGTGCTCGCCGTCGGTGCGCCGTCCGGTCGGTGACCCCGGACCCGGGTGACGAGACCGCGGACGGTGGGCGCCTCGAACAGGTCGCGGATCGTCACGCGGGTCCCGAGGGCCTCTATGGCGCGGGCGGTGACCCGGGTGGCCGACAGGGAGTTGCCGCCGAGGTCGAAGAAGTCTGCGGTGACGCCGATCTCGGACCGGTCGGTGCCGAGCACGTCGGCCACGATCGCGGCCAGCGTCCGCTCGTCGTCGTCGGCCGGCGGCTCGACGCTCCGGGTGATGTGGGCGGCCTGATCCGGGTCGGGCAGGGCGGCGCGGTCGAGTTTGCCCACCGCGGTGCGCGGCATGGCGCCGAGCGCGGTGATCGAACTCGGCACCATGTAGGCCGGGACGAGGTCGGCGAGGTGGGTGCGTAGCTGGTCCGGGGTGACCGGGTGGGTCGGCTCGACGTATGCGGCGAGGGCGCGTACCGGGTCACCGACACCGACGACGGCGGCGCTGCGCACCGACGGATGGGTCGCAAGAGCCGACTCGATCTCACCGAGTTCGATGCGCTGGCCACGCATCTTGATCTGGAAGTCCGAGCGCCCGGCGTAGACGAGGTCGCCGGTGGCGGTCCGACGGACCAGGTCACCGGTGCGGTACATCCGGGCACCGACCGCCTCGCCCGCGGTCTCGAACGGGCAGGCGACGAAGCGGTCGGCGGTGAGGTCGGATCGACCGTGGTAGCCGCGGGCCAACGCCGCACCGAGGACGTAGAGCTCACCGATCACGCCGACGGGCACCGGGCGCAGTCGGTCGTCGAGGACGACGACATCGGATCCGGGCTGCGGCAGACCCAGCGGGACGACGTCGTCCGGGGCGATTGGCTCCGATGTCAGACACGCCATCGTGGTCTCGGTGGGACCGTAGGAGTCGTAGAACGCCCGGCTCCCGGCCCAGCGCCGCATCTCCGCGTCCGGGACGCCTTCACCGCCGGCGAGCACATGGGTCAGCGACACCGCTGCCGGGTCGGGCAGGGAGGCGAGCACGCTGGTCACGATCGCGGTGTGGGTGACCGCGTTCTCGGTGATCCAGCGGGCGAGTTCGTCGCCGCCGATGATGTCGGGCGGGGTGACCACCAGGGTGCCGCTGCCGACGAACGCACCGAGCACCTCGAGCATCGACACGTCGAAGCCCGGGGAACTGATGCCGAGCCAGCGCGCCGACCCGTCGCTGTGGTGCCGACTCCGCAGGGTGGCGGCCATGCCGGCGATGCCGGTGTGTGTCACCGACACCCCCTTGGGCACCCCGGTCGATCCGGAGGTGAAGATCAGGTAGGCGGCGTTGTGCGCACGCAGCGGACGGGCGCGGTCGGCGTCGGTGAGCGCGGCATCGGACACCTCGCCGCGGTCGATACGCGCCTGCAGGTCACCCAGGGCGGCGGTGTCGACGGTCAGCCAGTTGATGCCGTGGTCGGTGACGGGTGCGTCCGATCCCGAGATACCGACGCGTGCACCGCTGTCGGCGAGGATCCGGCGGATGCGGTCGCTGGGGTGACGCGGGTCGACGGGTGCGTAGGTCGCGCCGGTCTTCGCGATGGCCCACAGCGAGACCTGGACCAGAGCGGTGCGCGGTAGGGCGCTGACGACCACGTCCTCGGGTCCGACACCGCGCGCGACGAGGTCACGCGCCAGGGCGGAGCTCAACGAGTCGAGCTCGGCGAACGTCAGAGCGTGATGGTCGTCGACCACGGCGATCCCGTCCGGACGGCGCGACGCCGCACGGGCGAGGAGGTCCGCGAGCAGAACCGGTTCGACGGCAACGGCATCCGGGTGCGGGATGAGTGCGTCCCGTTCGTCGTCGCCGACGATGTCGATGTCACCGACCGGGATCTCAGGTCGGGCCGTCGCGGCGGCGAGGACGTCGACGAGTCGACCGGCGAACCGCTCGACCGTCGCGGCGTCGAACAGATCGGTCGCGTAGACCACGCTGCCGCGCCACGGACCCGGACCGCCGGTCGCGATCCCGACGGTCAGATCGACCTTCGCGGTGGTCACCTCGGTCTCGACGGGCTCGACGGTCAACCCGTCCACGGTCACCGCGCCCGAGGCGCCCTCGTCGTTCGACACGGTCAGCACGACCTGGGCCAGCGGCGCGAACGCCTCGGATCGGACGACGTCGAGTCGGTCGACGAGCTCCTCGAACGGGACGTCGGCGTTGCCCAGGGCGTCGATGTCGACGCGACGGACCTCGTCGAGCACGTCGACGAAGCGGTCGTGCCCGGACACCCGGGTGCGCAGGACGAGGGTGTTGACGAACATGCCGACGAGGTCGTCGAGTGCGGCGCGTCCGCGACCGGCCACCGCGGTGGAGACGACCACGTCGTCGGTGGTGGCGAGACGCGCGAGCAAGGCGGCGAGCGCGGCGTGCATCAGCATGAAGTCGGTGACGCCGTGCTCACGGGCGACCAGGGTTGCCGCCCGGGCGATCTCGGACGGGATCGTGAACTCGACGCTCGCGCCGTGCGACGACGCGACCGGCGGACGCGGCCGGTCGGTGGGCAGCTCGAGCAGAGCGGGCGCCCCGGCGAGCTGGGTGTCCCAGTACGCGAGCTGTGCGCGCACGGCGGTGGCCGCCCGCGTGTCGGCCCCGTCCGCACCGAGGTCATGCTCGGCCCCGGTGTCGGCGTCGTGACCCAGCGCCCGGTGCTGCCACAGCGCGTAGTCGGCGTACTGCAGCGGCAGCGGTTCCCAGGTCGGCGCGGCACCCGCGGTCCGTGCCCGGTAGGCCGCGAGGAGGTCGCGGGCGATGACCGGGCCGGATTCGCCGTCCGCGGCGATGTGGTGCACGACCAGCACGAGCAGTGCGGTGTCGGTGTCGGTGACCGCGAGTCGACCGCGCAACGGCAGGTCGGTGGTGACGTCGAAACCGACCTCGGTGATCCGCAACGCCTGCTCGGCGTCGGGCACGACGGCCCAGTCGAGTGCTGCGACAGCGTCATCGGCGTCCCGGATGACCTGCCAGACGTCGCCGTCGGGGGTCTGCGGGTAGACGGTCCGCAACGTCTCGTGTCGGGCGACGAGGTCACCGACCGCGGCGGTGAGCGCCGACGTGTCGAGTGGTCCGCGCAGTCGCAGTGCCACCGGGATGGTGTAGACCGGCAGCGAGGTGTCGAACGAGTTGATGAACCACATGCGTCGCTGCGCGTTCGACAACGGGATGCGCTCCGGGCGGGGCCCGGCGGTCGGTGTGTCGAGCTGTACGCGGGCCGCGCCGTCGACACGTATCGCCAACTCCCGCACCGTCGGTGCGGCGAACAGGTCGCGGACGCCGAGGTCGGTCGTGGTGGCCTCGGCGACGCGCGCGGTGACCCGGGTCGCCGAGAGCGAATTGCCGCCGAGGTCGAAGAAGCTGTCGGTGACCGACACCTCCGCCGCACCGAGGACGTCGGCGAACACCTGCGCGATCACGGTCTCGGTCGCCGACACCGGAGCGACGTGGGTGCCGACGACGGGGTCGGGTGCCGGCAGCGCGCGGCGGTCGATCTTGCCCGCGGGACTCAGCGGCATCGCGTCGAGGACCACCCACGCCGTCGGCCGCATGTAGGCGGGCAACGCGCGTGACACCGCGGCCAGGGCGACGTCCGCATCGGGGTCGGGACCGACCAGGTAGGCGACGAGACGGTCGTCCCCACCGGCGGTCGGGATCACCGCGGCGACCGCCTGACTCACCCCCGACACGGCGGTGAGCACGGATTCCACCTCGCCGAGTTCGATGCGTTGGCCGCGGATCTTGGCCTGGAAGTCGTTGCGGCCGAGGTACTCGAGCTCGCCGTGGCGGTTCCATCGGACCCGGTCACCGGTGCGGTACAGGCGGGCGCCCGGTCCGTCGGTCGACGACGCGCGTGGGTGGGCGATGAACCGCTCGGCCGTCAGGTCGGGTCGCGACGCGTAGCCCCGCGCCAACTGCACCCCACCGAGGTACAACTCCCCCACCACGCCCGGCGGGACCGGTCGGAGCCGCTCGTCGAGCACCCACGTGGTGGTGTTCGCGATCGGCCGACCGATCGGGACCTCGACGGCGTCGGCGACGACCTCGTGGTGGGTGACGTCGACCGCGGCCTCGGTCGGCCCGTACAGGTTGTGCAGCTCGGCGGTCGGGACGAGCGTGGTCATCGCGTTCGCGGCGGCGGCCGAGAGGGCCTCACCGGAGGTGAACACCCTTCGTAGAGTTGCCAGGTCGACCTGACGGCCGCCGCGACGCCGCCCGCCCGCCGCCGTCTCGGTGAACACCGACAGCATCGACGGGACGAAGTGCACGGTGCTGACCCGCTCGGCCGCGATCAGCCCGACGAGGTACGCCGGATCGCGGTGTCCGTCCGGACGGGCGATCGCCATCGAGGCGCCGGTCATCAGCGGCCAGAACAGCTCCCACACCGACACGTCGAAGGTCGCCGGCGTCTTCTGCAGCACCACGTCCGACGCGTCGAGCGGGAACCGGGCCTGCATCCACCGCAGGCGGTTCATGATCGCGGCATGCGACACGGTGACGCCCTTGGGACGACCGGTCGAGCCCGACGTGAAGAGCGTGTACGCCGCGTCGTCGGTCCGCAGCGGCGCGAGCCGGTCGGCGTCGGTCACCGCTGCGGTGTCGCCGGTCGGCGGGTGCGTGCAGTCGACGGTCGCGACGTCGCCGGCGTGCTCTGCGAGCGCCGGGGGTGCGTCCCCCCGGCGTGCGAGAACGACTGTGACATCGGCGGATCCGGTCATGTACGCGACCCGCTCGGCCGGGGCGTCGACGTCGATGGGCACGTACCGGCCGCCGGCGGCGACGACGGCGTGCACGGCGACGAGGAGCTCGACGGAACGGTCCATGCAGATGCCGACACCCACGTCGGGGCCGACACCGCGGGCGATCAGCGAGCGGGCCACCGCGGCGACGTGTGCGCCGAACTCGCGGTAGCTGATCCGACGGTCGCCGAACACCAGCGCGGTCGCGGCGGGGGTCGCGTCGATCTGGTGCGACACCGCGTCGGCGAGCGTCTGGGGTTCGAGGCTGTGGGGTTCGAGGGCCCGGGGTTCGAGGGCCACGACCTCGCCGACCGACCACCGTGCGACCGCGGTCCGTTCGCTGTCGGAGGTCAGGTCGATGTCGGCGATCCGACGGTGCGGCTCGGTGACCCCGGCGCGCAGCAGCGCGACGAAGCGGCGGACGACCGTCGCCGCGGTGTCGGCATCGAAGAGGTCGGTGGCGTACACGAGGTGACCGGCCAGACCGGTGAGGGTCCCGTCGGCGTCGCGGGCCGCTCCGAGCCCCAGGGTGAGGTCGAAACGCGCTGCGGGCGTGCCGGGGTCGGCCGGGGTGATGGTGAGCCCCGGCAGGTCCACCGCGGTGTCGGTGCGCTGGTCGAGGGTCAGCATCACCTGGGTGAGCGGCGCGAACGCCTCGGACCGCACGGGCGCGAGGACGTCGACGAGGTGCTCGAACGGCACGTCCGCGGTGGCGAAGGCGTCGAGGTCGCCTGCGCGGGCGAGGTCGACGAGCGCGGCGAAGTCGGCGTCGGGGTCCACCTGCGTCCGCAGCACCAGCGTGTTGACGAACATGCCGATCAGACCGTCGAGTTCGGTGCGACCACGACCGGCGACCGGGGTGCCGATGGCGATGTCGGTGGTCGCCGACAGTCGCGCCAGGACCGCGGCGAGCGCGGCGTGCAGGACCATGAACAGCGTCGCGTCGTGGCGGCGGGCGAGGTCGTCGGCGGCGCGCAGCACGTCGTCGGGGACGACGATGTCGACCATCGCACCGCGCATCGACGCGACCGGAGGACGTGGACGGTCGGTGGGCAGGTCGAGCACGTCGGGCAGGCCCGCGAGACGGGTTCGCCAGGAGTCGATCTGACGGCCCAGTGCGGATGTGGGGTCGTCGACGCCACCCAGGACCTCGCGCTGCCACAGCGTCACATCGGCGTACTGCACGGGCAGAGCCGCCCACCCGGGCTCGGTGTCCGCGGTGCGGGCGGCGTAGGCGGTGAGGAGGTCGCGCACGAGTGGGGCGATCGATTCGCCGTCGGAGGCGATGTGGTGGAGCACCACCACCAGCAGGTGGTCGTCGCCACCGGTCGCGACGACCCCGGCTCGGATCGGCAGCTCGGTGGTGACGTCGAACGGCCGGGCGGGCAACGCCTCGACGCCGCTCTGGACCCACCAGCGACCGTCGTCGACCGCGCCGGGGGCGAGGATCTGCTGCCGCGCGACGCCGTCACGATCCGAGGGGAAGACCGTCCGCAACGTCTCGTGGCGACCGATGACGTCGCGCAGGGCTGCACGCAACGCGTCGATGTCGAGTGTCCCGTGCAGCCGCAACGCGAACGGGATGTTGTAGGCGGGCGTCGTCGGGTCG
The DNA here is from genome assembly GCF_024171815.1 of Williamsia maris. Lineage (GTDB taxonomy): Bacteria > Actinomycetota > Actinomycetes > Mycobacteriales > Mycobacteriaceae > Williamsia_A > Williamsia_A maris. The sequence continues at coordinate 821,871 of NZ_JAMTCJ010000003.1, forward strand.
TAGACGTTGATGAACCACATACGCTGCTGCGCACTCGACAGCGGGACCACGTCGGGCCGCGGGCGGGCGACGAGAGGCGGGAGCACTGCGGTGTCGGCGGTGTCGGCGGCATCGACGCGGGCCGCGAGGGCACGCACGGTCGGCGCGTCGAACAGGTCCCGCAGGCCGACGGCGGCCCCGGTCGCCTCACCGACGCGGGCGACGACTCGGGTGGCCGACAGGGAGTTGCCGCCGATCTCGAAGAAGTTGTCCGACACCGACACCCGCTCGATTCCGAGTACACCGGCGAACACCGCAGCGATCGCGGTCTCCGTCGCCGACGCCGCGGCCACGAAGTCGCCACCGGCGAAGTCCGGGGCGGGCAGGGCCCGTCGATCGATCTTGCCCGCCGCGTTGCGTGGGAAGTCGTCGAGCACCACCCAGGTCGTGGGGTGCATGTAGGCCGGCAACGACCGCGCGAGGTGTGCGGCGACCGCGTCGGTGTCGACGTCACCGGCCAGGTAGCCGATGAGGTGTTCGTCGCCGCTTCCCGACGTGGCGATGGTCGCCGCCGCGAGCACCACCCCCGGTGCCGCGGAGAGCACGGTCTCGATCTCGCCGAGCTCGATGCGTTGACCGCGTAGCTTCACCTGGAAGTCGGAGCGTCCCAGGTACTCCAGTTCGCCGTGGGTGTTCCAGCGCACGAGATCGCCGGTGCGATACAGTCGCGCACCGCTCGCCGGATCCGCGGTGAACGGGTCGGCCACGAAGCGTTCGGCGGTGAGGTCGGCGCGGTCGGCGTAGCCGCGGGCCACCTGGACCCCACCGAGGTACAGCTCGCCGACCACGCCGGGTGGCACCGGACGCAGTCGGGCGTCGAGCACGCGGGTCGCGGTGTTCCACCCGGGGCGGCCGATCGGGACCGACACCTCGCCGGTGACGACGCGGTGGTGCGTCACGTCGACCGCGGCCTCGGTGGGCCCGTACAGGTTGTGCATCTCCGCGTCCGGTACGAGCGCCCGCATCGCGTGCGCGGTGGCGGCGGGCAGCGCCTCGCCGGAGGCGAACACCCGGCGGACCGACGCCATCGACTCGACGGCGTCGGACGCGGGCAGGCCGGCGACGAACGCCGCCATCATCGACGGGACAAAGTGCAGTGTGGTCACCCCCGCGTGGGCGACGACGTCGGCCAACGCACGGGGGTCACGGTGCGCATCGGGGCGGGCGATGACCATCGTCGCGCCGGTGATCAACGGCCAGAACAACTCCCACACCGACACGTCGAACGTCACCGGGGTCTTGAGCAGGACCACGTCCGAGGCGTCGATACCGAACTCGCTCTGCATCCACTGCAGCCGGTTGGCGATCGCCGCGTGCGAGACCGTGACGCCCTTGGGCCGACCGGTCGATCCGGAGGTGAACAGCGTGTACGCGGCGTCGTGGCGACCCCGCGCCCCGTGACGTTCGGATGCGGCGACGGGCGCCACCGCGGCGTCGACCGGCTCGTCGGCGGTGAACGTCAGGACCTCGGCGCCGACGGCGGCGACCCCGGCGGGTGTCGCGTCCGTCGCACAGACCACGAGGGCCGCGCGCGACGTGCTCAGCATGTACCCCACCCGGTCGGCCGGGGCGTCGACGTCGAGCGGGACGTACTGTCCGCCGGCGGCGGCGACGGCGTGCACGGCCACCACCATCTCGATCGACCGTCCGATGGCGACGGCCACGGCCACGTCGGGTCCGACGCCGCGCGCGATGAGCCGCCGCGCGAGGGTCGCGACCCGGGCACCGAACTCGCGGTAGGTGACCACGCGGTCGTCGTACCGCAGTGCGGGCGCGTCCGGCGTGCGTGCGATCTGGGCCTCGGTCCGGGCGGGCACCGACTCGTCGCGGACGGGACCGTCCTCGGTGAGCAGACCGACCGACCACCGGTCCACCCGCGCGGCGACCGCGGGTGACGACAGCGCGAGGTCGGACAGCCGGGTCGTCGGGTGGTGGGCGATCTGCTCGCACAGAGTGACCAGGGCGTCGACGAACACGTCGATCTGGTCGTCGTCGAAGGCCGCGGGCAGGTACTTGACCGTCAGCGCCATCCGATCGCCGTCCGGCACGACGATGAGGCTCAACGGGTAGTGCGTCGCGTCGGCCGAGGTCACGCCCCGGATGTCGAGTCCGGCGGCCCGGGAACCGTCACCGACCGCGGCGGCGTCCACCGGGTAGGACTCGAAGACCACCAGGGTGTCGAAGAGCGCGGATTCCCCGGCCGCCGCGGCGATCTCGGCCAGACCGAGGTGCTGATGGTCGAGAACACGGGCCTTGTCCTGCTGCAGCTGCGCCAGCAGGTCGGCCGCGGTGTGCGCGGGGTCGAGGGTGACCGCGACGGGCAGGGTGTTGATGAACAAGCCGATCATCTGTTCCACCCCCTCGATCTCGGGTGGTCGACCGGACACGGTCTCGCCGAACACGACGGTGTCGCGGCCGGTGATGCGGGACAGGAGGATTGCCCAGACCGCCTGCAGCACCGTCGACGTGGTCGCGCCCGCGGCCCGGCCCGCCGCGGTCAGCGCGCCGACCAGACGTGGGTCGAGGTGCACGCTGCGCCCGCGCGGTGGGTGCGAGACGTCGGGGCGGGCGCCCGCTGCGACGAGGGTCGGGCCGTCGACCGCGGCCAGCGCGGTGCGCCACGCCGAGGTCGCCGCCGCGCTGTCCCGCCGCGAGAGCCAGTCCAGGAACACCGCGAAGTCGGCGCCGTCGGGCGGGGGCGCCATGGCCGTCCCGCCGCTGTGCGCGGCGAGGAGGTCGGCCAGGACGAGCGGCGCGGACCATCCGTCGAGCAGCAGGTGGTGCGCGGTGATGATCAACGACGCCCCGGCCTGCGGTGCGGCCGCCGGATCGGCGGGGTCGGTGATGCGGTGCCGGACCCAGACGAACCGCATCAGTCCGGGCGTCGCGAGGTCGAACCGGTCACCGAGTTCACCGCGGGCGAGGTCGGCGACCCGGTCCACGGCGTCGGCAGGCGAGTGGTCGGCGAGATCGATCTCGCGCCAGTCGGGTTCGACGACGGGGGCGACGACGGTGACGGCGTGTCCGTCGTCGGTGCGCACGAACGACGACCGCAGGACACGGTGACGCGCGAGCAGGGTGCGCGCGGCCGCGTGCATGCCATCCGCGTCGACGTCACCACCGAAGGTGATGGTCGACTGGGTGACGTAGACGTCCGGATCGGCCTCGGCACCGTCGGTGTCACCGTCGCCGACCGAGTCCCGGTGCAGGCGGACGCCACCGGCGAGTTCTGCCTGGAAGAACAGGCCCTCCTGCAGCGGCGTGAGCGGCCAGAGGATCGACCCGGGATGCTCGGCGGTGAGCCGGTCGATCTCGTCCTGCGTCAGTCCGGTCGAGGCCAGATCGGTCTCGCTCGGCCCGGGATCGCCGACCGCGGCGACGTGCGCGACGATCTCGGTCAGCGCAGCGTCCCAGCGCGCCGCGATGGCCGTGACGCCGTCGGGGTCGAGTAAAGCGCTCGGATAGGCGAACTCGGCGTGCAGCACGCGGCCGTTCGGTCCGGGGACCGCGCTCACGGTGACGGTGAGAGCCGCGGTGGCCACCATCGCCCCGGTGATCGACGGCGGCAGGTCCGGCGCATCGGTCACCGGCAGGAGCGCGCCGGTGCCGTCGGTGACCTCGGGCGCGGGGACCTCGGACGCGGCGGCGACGTTGCCGAAGTAGTTGAAGCTCACCGGCGGTAGGGCGTGGTCGCGCAACGGGGAGTCGTGCCGCGCCCGCAGGGGTCCGAACGCGATGCCCCGGTCCGGCATCCGCGCCATGGCGTCCTTCACCGCTTTCACGGTGGTGGTGATCGGACGTCCGGGGCCGGTCGGCACGGCCAGCGGGACGAAGCTGGTGAACCACCCGACGGTGCCGGACAGGTCGGCGCCGGGAGCGATCTGTTCCTCGCGGCCGTGGTTCTCCAGCAAGATCGACACCCGCTCGTCGGACACGACGTCGCCCGAGAGTGCCTGCGCCAGTGCGGCGATCATCGCGGTGTCGGCGCCGGTGCCGTAGGCCTGCGGGATCGCGGTCAGCACCTGCTCACTGATCGCCGCGTCGATGTCGAATCCGACGGTCGTCACGGTGGACTGCCGGTCGCGGGAACGATCGAGCCGCAGACGGTCGATGGCCGCGCCGGTCGTCCCGGCGAGATGCGACAGCCAGAGCGCGGTCTCGTGCTCGCGCGTAGCGAGATCGGCCACGACATCGGCCCAGCGTCGCATCGACGTGCCCGGCGTCGCCAGGGTGATCGTCTCGCCGGCGGCGCGCTGCCATGCGGCGGTGACGAGTCCGGTGATGATCGTCGGCCACGAGACCGCGTCGACGGCGATGTGGTGGATGGCGACGACCAGGCGACCCGGCGCGCCGGGGGTCGCCGACCGGACACCGACCGCGGCGACGAGCCGACCGACCTGCGGATCGAGGCCGGCCAGCGCCTCGGCGTGGGCGGCGCGGATGTCGGTGGCGGTGTCGGGTCCGGTCGCGTCGGCGATGCGGACGAGGACGTCCTGCGCCGTTCCGTCGCCGGCGACGAGGCGCCACTGCCCGTCGGTGAGACGCAGCGAAGCGGTCAGCATCGCGTGGGTGTCGACGACCGCGGCGACCACGGCCCGCAGGTCGTCGGTGGTGAGGTCGGCGGGCAGGGCGAGCACCGCCGACTGGGAGAAGTCGGCGTGGTCGGACGGGGTGTCACTCAGGTCGAGCATCCACCCGATCGAGGGACCGATCGCCACCGGTCCCCGTGCGCCGCCGGGGTGTTCGGCGAGGACGGGGGTGACCTCGCGGGCGGCGGCGAGCGCCCGGACGGTGCGGTGTTCGAAGATCATCCGGGGGGTCAACACGTATCCGGCGGCGCGCAGCAGCGAGGTGAGTCGGATGGACATGATGGAGTCGCCGCCGAGGGTGAAGAACGACTCGGTGACCGACACCCGGTCGACTCCGAGCACCGCGGCGAACACCTCGGCGATCACCCGCTCGTCGGGGGTGCTCGGCGCGACGTATCCGCTCGCGAGGCGCCCGAAGTCGGGCTGCGGCAGTGTCCGGCGGTCGAGTTTGCCCGCGCTGCTGCGCGCGATGTCGTCGACCGGCATCCACAGCGACGGCCACATGTACTCCGGCAGCGCCGATTCGACGGCCGCCCTGACGGTGTCGGTGTCCGTCGCGGAGGGACCTGCGACGTAGGCGACGAGGTGCTGCGCGCCGCCGGGTGCGGTGACCACCGTGGCGGCGGCGTGCACGACGCCGGGCACCGCGGCCATGACCGACTCGATCTCGCCGAGTTCGATGCGCTGTCCGCGCAGCTTGACCTGGAAATCGGTGCGGCCGAGATACTCCAGCTCGCCCGTGGCGTTCCGGCGGACCAGGTCACCGGTCCGGTAGAGGCGGGTGCCGGGCTCGCCGTCGGGGTCGGGGATGAAGCGCTCGGCGGTGAGGTCGGGGCGGGCGGCGTACCCGCGGGCGACCTGGACACCACCGAGGTAGAGCTCGCCCGCGACGCCGCTCGGGACCGGGCGCAGACGGTCGTCGAGCACCCGCGTGGTGGTGTTCCAGATGGGTCGGCCGATCGGCACCACGTCGGAGACGATGTGCAGGTCGGAGTGCGCGACCTCGACGGCGGCCTCGGTCGGTCCGAACAGGTCGTGCAGGCCCGCCCACGGCAGGGCCGTACGCACACCGCGGGCGACGGCCGCCGGCAACGCCTCTCCGGAGGCGAACACGTACCGCAGCGCGGTCAGTCGAGCCAGGTCCGCCGGTGCGACGACGTCGAGGAACACCGACAGCATCGACGGCACGAAGTGCACCGAGGTCACGCGCTCCGCGGCCAGTACGTCGGCGAGATACGCCGGATCGGTGTGCCCCTCCGGGCGGGCGATGTACATCCGCGCACCGGCGAGCACCGGCGCGAACAGCTCGGGCACCGAGACGTCGAAGGTGTACGGCGTCTTGAGGATCACCGTGTCGGTGGCGCCGATCGGGAACGTCGCCAGGCCCCACCGCAACCGGTTCATGACCGAGCGGTGCGAGACCGTGACGCCCTTCGGCCGTCCGGTCGAACCGGAGGTGAACAGGGTGTACGCCGCGTGGTCGGGACGCAGCGGAGCAGTCCGGTCGGCGTCGGTGATCGGCGTCGGGTCCCCGTCGATGCCCGCGCCGGTGTCCGGGCCCACGCCGACGATCAGGGTGCGCACGTCCGCGGATTGCGGTGTGGACGAGTCGTTCTCGTCGACCAGGACGATGCGCACGCCAGCGGTGTCGAGCATGGAGGCGACCCGGTCGGCGGGGGCCTCGGGGTCGATGGGGACGTATTGCCCACCCGCGGCGAGCACCGCGTGGACCGCGACGACCATCTCCACCGACCTCGCCATGCGGACACCGACCGCGGTCTCCGGGCCGACACCGGCGTCGATCAACCGCCGGGCCAGCACCGCGGTATGCGCCGACAGTTCGGCGTAGGTCAGCGACCGGTCCTGCGAGGTGAGGGCCTGCGCGTCGGGCGTCGACACACTCTGCCGGGCCAGGGCGTCGGCGATCGTCTCCTCGGGGAGTCCGACGTCGCCGCCGCGGGCGAGGGTGCGCAGCGCGTCGCGTTCGGCGGCCGACGTCCACTCGATGTCGCCGACGACCGTCGAGCGCACCGACGTCGCGGCGTCCAGGATCCGGACGAGTCGCTCGGCGAAACCGACGACGGTCGACTCGTCGAACAGGTCGGCGGCATAGACGATCTCGCCGTTCCACGCCGCTCCGCGCGGGGTCGTGGCCACGGTGACCGCGAGGTCGAGTCGGGCCGGGGGTGTCCCGGGGTCGAGCAGGTCGATCCGCAGCCCGTCGGTCGCGAGAGTGCCGGTCGCGAGGGTGTCAGGGTCCGAACCGTCCGACATCCCGATGCCGTGCTCGACCGACAACATGACCTGGCTCAGCGGCGCGAACGCCTCGGAGCGGGTGGGCGCCAACCGCTCCACGAGGTACTCGAACGACACGTCGGGGCGGGCGAACGCGTCGAGGTCGACAGCGCGGATGTCGTCGAGCAGTCGGTCGAACGGTCGCCCGGACTCCACGGTCGCGCGCAGCACCACGGTGTTGACGAACATCCCGACCATGGGGTCGAGCGCGGCCTGTCCCCGACCGGCCATCGGGCTGGCGACGGCGATGTCGGTGCTCGACGACAGGCGGGCGAGCATCACCGCGAGAGCCGCGTGAACGACCATGAACTCGGTGGCCCCACGGTCCTGGGCGGTCGCGGAAATGCGGGCGGCGAGATCGGCCGGGAGTTCGAAGCGGATGCGCCCGCCGGTCTGTGTCGCCGTCGCCGGCCGCGGGCGGTCGGTGGGCAGCGACAGCACGTCGGGCAGATCAGCGAGGTGGTCGAGCCAGTACGCGACCTGCCCGCCGAGCACGGACCCCGGATCGTCGGCGGCACCGAGCGTCTCCTGTTGTGCGAGCGCGACATCGGCGAACTGCATCGGCAGCGGGATGAACTCGGGGGCCCGTCCGGCGGTGCGGGCGTGGTGGGCGGTGATCAGATCGGTGATCAGCGGTCGCAGCGATTGCCCGTCCACGGCGATGTGGTGCATCGACAGGGCGAGGACGTGATGGTCCGAGGCCACCGGGATCAGCTGGGCCCGGATCGGCAGGTCGACCGAAAGGTCGAAGCCGGTGGTGACGAACGCCGTCACGTCGTAGTCGTCGGCAGCACCGGGGACGGCCGAGCCGTCCCGCCACACCAGCAGTGACTGCGCCTCGGCGATGGTGTGGATGCGTTGCGTCGCGCGGCCGTTGACCTCCGGGTAGGTCGTCCGCAACACCTCGTGGCGGGCCACCACGTCGTCGATCGCGTCGCGCAACACGCTCGGGTCGAGCGGACCGCGCAGTCGCAGGATCATGGGGATGTTGTAGGCCGCCGACTCGGGTTCGAACCGGTTGAGGAACCAGATCCGCTGCTGTGCCACCGACAGCGGGATGTGCTCGGGGCGAGCGATGGGCGCGGACGGGACGACCACGTCGGCCACGGGTGCGTTCGATCGGATGCGGTGCACCAGGTCTCGTGCGGTGGGTGCCTCGAACAGGTCGCGGACCCCGACCCGGACCCCGAAGGCGTCGGTGGCCCGGGCGGTGACCCGGGTCGCCGACAGCGAGTTGCCGCCCACGGCGAAGAAGTCGTCAGTGGCGCCGACCGTCTCCGGCGCGACCCCGAGCACCTCGGCGATGATCGCGACCGCGGTGCGCTCGTCGTCGTCGGCCGGTGCGATGACGACGTCGTCGACCGCCGCGATCGGTGCGGGGTCGGGAAGTGCGCTGCGGTCGATCTTGCCGACCGTGGTGAGCGGCATGACCGTCAGCACGGTCAATGACGCGGGCACCATGTGCGCGGGGACGACGGCGGCGACGTGCGCACGCACCTGCGCCACGTCCAGCGAATCCGGGTGCGACACCTCGATGTATCCGGCCAGCGACTCGACGGTGGTGTCCCCCACGCCGACGACCACGGCCCGACGCACCTGCGGGTGGCCCATGAGTGCCGACTCGATCTCGCCCAGCTCGATCCGCTGACCGCGCAGTTTGACCTGGAAGTCCGATCGTCCCGCGTAGAAGATGTCGCCGGTTCGGCTGCGACGGACGAGGTCGCCCGTGCGGTACATCCGCGCTCCGACCGGCCCGAACGGTGCAGCCACGAAACGCTCGGCCGACAAGTCCGGACGCCCGTGGTATCCGCGGGCCAGCGACGGTCCGCACAGGTACAGCTCCCCGAGGACACCGACGGGCACGGGCCGCAGCCGCTCGTCGAGGACCACCGCTCCGGTCCCGGCCATGGCCTGTCCCAACGGCACCGGGTCGTCGGGGTGCAGCGGATCCGACGTGATGCAGATGATGGTCGCCTCGGTGGGGCCGTAGGCGTCGTAGAACGACCGGTCACCCGCCCACCGGCGCATCTCGGCGTCGGTGACGGCCTCACCGCCGGCGAGCAGGTGCGTCAACGACACCGCCCCGGGGTGCGGCAGCGACGCTGCGACCGACGGCACCAGAAACGCATGGGTGGCGTTGTTCGCGGTGATCCACTCGGCCAGTTCCGTGCCACCGACGATGTCGGCGGGGGTGACGACCATCGTCGCGCCGACGACGTAGGTGCCGAGCACCTCGAGCATCGCGGCGTCGAAGGCGGGCGAGCTGATGCCCAGCCACCGCGCGGACGCGTCCGAGTGGTGGTGGTCGCGGAGTGTGTACGCAACGCCCGCGAGCCCGGTGTGGGTGACCAGCACGCCCTTCGGGACACCGGTGGAACCCGAGGTGTAGATCATGTAGGCGCCGTTGTGTGCGCGCAGTGGGCGCACGCGGTCGGTGTCGGTGACCGGTTCGGCCGACACCGCGCCGGAGTCGATGCGCGCCCGCATCGCGTCGAGGGCGGTGTCGTCGAGGACCATCGCGTCTATGCCGACGTCCGCGAGCACGGTGATCTCGGGCCCCGCGAAACCGGCACGGGCACCGCTGTCGGTGATGATCCGGCGGACGCGATCGGCCGGGTAGCGCGGATCGACGGGTGCGTACACGGCACCGGATTTCGCGATGGCCCACAACGCCACCTGGACCAGTGCCGAACGTCGCACCGCGCTGACGACCACGTCGTCGGGACCGACGCCGGCCGCGATGAGGTCGCGGGCGAACGCCGAGCTGAGCGTGTCGAGTTCGCGGTAGGTCAGGCTGCGCGATCCGTCGACGACGGCGACGGCGTCGGGGGTCGTGAGCGCAGCGGCGACGAAGAGATCGGCGAGCAGGAGCGGGGGCGGCGCGTCGACGGTGGTCGGGGGCACCAGCGCCGCGATCTCGCCGGTCCCGAGGATCTCGGCGTCGGCGACCGGGGTGTCGGGGCGCGCCACCACGGCGTCGAGCAGACGCACCCACCGGGCCGCGAGGTCGGTCGCCGACGCGGCGTCGAACAGATCGGAGGCGTAGGTGATGGTGCCCCGCCACGGCCCGGGGTCGGTGTCGGTGACGACGCCGATGGTCAGATCGACCTTGGCCGTGGCGATCTCGGCCTCGACGGCCTCGGCGGTCAGCGACTCGCCCAGGTCGAGGAGTCCGCGCCCGGCGTGCTCGGTTCGCTCGGCCACCGTGAAGAGCACCTGGACGAGCGGGGCGAACGCCTCCGACCGCACGACGTCGAGTCGGTCGACGAGCTCCTCGAAGGGGACGTCGGAATGGACGAGCGCGTCGAGATCGGTGCGGCGGACGGTGTCGAGGACGTCGACGAACCGCTCCCCCGGCCGCACCGGCGTGCGCAGGACGACGGTGTTGACGAACATGCCGACGAGATCGTCGAGTTCGGCGCGACCGCGGCCGGCGACCGCCGTTCCGATCACCACGTCGTCGGTCGCGGCGAGGCGGGCGAACAGGACTGCGAGCGCGGCGTGCAGCACCATGAACGTCGTCGCACCGGATTCGCGCGCCACCTCGGCTGCGGCGGAGGCGATGTGGGTCGGGATCTCGAACTCGACCGTCGCACCGCGCATCGTGGCGACGGCGGGTCGCGGCCGGTCGGTCGGGAGCTCGAGAAGCGCCGGGACCCCGGCGAGGTGGGACCGCCAGTGCTCGAATCCGCTGCGCTCTGCCCCGTGGCCGCTCGACGAGTCCTGTTGCCACAGTGCGTAGTCGGCGTACTGCACCGGCAGCGGCGCCCAGTCGGGTGCCGCACCCGCGGTGCGCGCGCGGTAGGCCCACACGAGGTCGCGGGCGAGCACCGGCACCGATTCGCCATCGGCGGCGATGTGGTGGACGGCCATGACGACCAGCGCCTCGTCGCCCTCGACCGCGAGCCGGGTCCGCATCGGCAGATCGGTGGTCAGATCGAAACCGCGCCGCAGCACGGCCAACGCCTCGTCGGGGGTGTCGCTGACGGCCCAGTCCAGGTCCGTCGGCGCGCGCCCGACGTCCCGGATGTGCTGGTGCACGGCACCGTCACGGTCCTGGGGGTAGACGGTGCGCAGGATCTCGTGTCGGGCGACGACGTCGCCGACGGCCGCGCGCAGGGCGTCGACATCGAGGTCGCCGCGCAGGCGCAGCGCGAACGGGATCGTGTACACCGGCGATGACGTGTCGTAGGAGTTGATGAACCACATGCGGCGTTGCGCGTCGGACAGCGGGATCCGTTCCGGCCGTGCCGCGGCGACGACGGGTCGGGAGTCGAGACGGTCGGCCGAGTCCAGCCGGGCGGCGAGCCCACGGACGGTGGCGGCGTCGAAGACCTCCCGCACCCCGACCTCGCGACCCAGGGCGTCCGCGACGCGCGCGGCCACCCGTGTCGCCGACAGCGAGTTGCCGCCCATGTCGAAGAAGTTGTCGGTGACCGACACCCGGTCGACACCGAGGACCGCGGCGAACACGGCCGCGATGATCTCCTCGACCGCACCACTGGCCGGGACGTGATGCGCCGAGCGGAATTCCGGCGCGGGCAGGGCGCGCCGGTCGACCTTGCCGGTCGCGGTCAGCGGCATCGCGTCGAGGGCGATCCACATCGAGGGCCGCATGTAGGCGGGCAGGGTCTCGGTGGCCGCGGCGACGGCGGCCGGGTCGTCGACGTCGGGTGCGCCGGTGACGTAGGCGATCAGTTGGTCGCTGCCGTCCGGTGCGGAGGCGACGGTGACCGTCACCTCGCGGACGCCGGCCACGGTCGCGATCGCGGCCTCGATCTCGCCGAGCTCGATGCGCTGACCGCGCAGCTTCACCTGGAAGTCACTGCGCCCCAGATACTCCAGCTCACCCGCGTCGTTCCACCGGACGCGGTCGCCGGTCCGGTACAGCCGACGACCGGGCTCGCCGGGAACCTCGGGATCGGGGGCGCACGGATCGGCGACGAACCGTTCGGCCGTGAGGTCGGGGCGGGACTCGTACCCGCGGGCCACCTGCACGCCACCGAGGTACAGCTCGCCGATCACCCCGGGCGGAACCGGACGCAGGCGGTCGTCGAGGACGCGGGTGACGGTGTTGGGCACGGGCCGACCGATGGGCACTGTCGTCTCCCCCCCGACGACCTCGTGGTGGGTCACGTCGACCGCGGCCTCCGTGGGGCCGTAGAGGTTGTGCAGCCGCGCCTGCGGGGTCAGTGCGCGCATCGCGTGCGCGGTGCCCGCGGGTAACGCCTCGCCGGAGGCGAAGACCGCGCGCAGGCCGGTCAGGTCGGCGGTCCCGATGGTGGCGACGACGTCGACGAACGCGGCCAGCATCGACGGCACGAAGTGGGCGACGGTCACCCGCTGCTGCTCGATGACCTGCGCGAGGTGGCCGGGGTCGCCGTGCCGGTCGGGTGCGACGATGACCAGTCGCGATCCGGACAGCAACGGCCAGAACAGTTCCCACACCGACACGTCGAAGGTCACCGGTGTCTTCTGCAGCACGGCATCGTCGGCCGAGATCGCGAAACGCTCCTGCATCCACGCGAGCCGGTTGACGATCGCCCGGTGCGAGACCGTCACGCCCTTGGGGCGTCCGGTGGAGCCGGAGGTGAACAACGTGTAGGCCGCGTCGTCGGGGTGCGCCACGGCGAGGCGGGCGTCGTCGAGGGTCGCCGAACCGTCCACCGGTGTCGAGGCGTCGACGGGCAGCACCGCGTACGTCGCACCGGGGGTGAGCGCGATCGTCGACCCGGTCGGGATCAGCATGAGATGGGCCCGCGCGGTGTCGATCATGGAGGCGGCGCGTTCGGCCGGGGCCTCGGTGTCGATCGGCACGTACCGCCCGCCCGCGGCGACGACGGCGTGGATGGCGACCAGCAGCTCCACCGACCGCGGGATGCGCACGGCCACGGCCACGTCCGGGCCGACCCCGAAGGCGGCCAGGGTCCGCGCGAGCGTGGCGACACGGGAGCCGAACTCGGCGTAGGACACCGTGCGATCGCCGAACACCAGCGCCGTCACCTCCGGGGTGGCGGCGACCCGGCGGGCCACGAGCGCGGCGAGGTTCGTGTTCTCGAGCGGGCGGGTGTCGCCGGTGGACCACCGCGCGATCTCGCGGCGTTCGCGCTCGTCGGCGATGTCGATGTCGCCGACGGGTGTTGTCGGCGACGCGACCCCGGCGACGAGGACGTCGACGAGGCGACGGGCCATCCCGTCCACGGTGTCGGCGTCGAACAGGTCGGTGGCGTAGACGATGGAGCCGGTCAGTCCGACCAGGGTGCCGGTGTCGTCGCGGGCGAGGGTCAGCCCCACGGTGAGATCGAACCGGGCGGCGGGGTCACCGGCGTCGACGGGTGTGATGCGCAGTCCGGGGAGGTCGAGTGCACCGCCCGGGCCGTCCGCGGCGTGCTGCTCGACGGTCAGCAGCACCTGCGTGAGGGGGGCGAAGGCCTCGGAGCGGGTGGGGGCCAGCAGGTCGACGAGGTGCTCGAAGGGGACGTCGGCACCGGCGAAGGCGTCGAGGTCGGTGGTGCGGACGAGGTCGAGCAGCTCGGCGAAGGACGCGGCCGGGTCGACCTCGGTGCGCAGCACGAGAGTGTTGACGAACATGCCGATCAGCGGATCGAGTTCGCTCCGGCCACGTCCGGCGACCGGGGTGCCGATCGCGATGTCGCCCGTGGCCGACAGACGTGCGAGGACGGCCGCGAGGGCGGCGTGCACGACCATGAACACGGTGGCGCCGTGTCGGCTCGCGAACGCGTCGATCTCCGCGACGAGGTCGGCGGGGATGTCGATACCGACTCCGGCACCCCGCATCGAGGCGACCGCGGGACGGCGACGGTCGGTCGGCAGCTCGAGGACGTCGGGTAGTCCGGCCAGTCGGGTCCGCCACTGCTCGACCTGCCCGCCGAGCACCGAGGTGGGGTCGTCGATCGAACCGAGGACCCGCTGCTGCCACAGGGTGACGTCGGCGTACTGCACGGACAGCGGTGTCCACGTCGGTGCCACCCCGGCCACGCGCGCCGTGTAGGCGGTCACCAGGTCGGTGGTCAACGGCGCCAACGACTCCCCGTCGCTCGCGATGTGGTGGAGCACCACGACGAGCAGGTGGTCGTCGGGCCCGGTCGCGACGACGCCGGCGCGGATGGGGATGTCCACGGTGACGTCGAACGGGCGGGCGGGCAGATCGCTCACGCCGGTCGTGGTCCACCAGGCGTCCTGGTCGACCGCGGCGGGAGCCAGGATCTGCTGGGCGACAACGCCGTCGGCACCCTGGGTGAACACGGTCCGCAGCGTCTCGTGGCGCACGATGACGTCGAACAGGGCGTCGCGCAGGGCGACGACGTCGAGGGTTCCACGCAGGGTCAGGGCGAACGGGATGTTGTAGGCCGCCGACGACGGGTCGAACCGGTTGATGAACCACATCCGCCGCTGGGCCGGTGACAGTGGGATCGTCGCCGGCCGCGCCCCGGCGACCAACGCCTCGACCACCGTGACGTCGGCGGCGCGTACCCGCTGGGCCAGGGAGCGCACCGAGGACGCGTCGAACAGGTCGCGGACGCCGACCGCGACCGACAGGGCGTCCGACACCCGGGCGACGACCCGCGTCGCCGACAGCGAGTTACCGCCGATGTCGAAGAAGTCGGCCGTGGCCGACACCCGCTCGACCCCGAGGACCTCGGCCATGACCGCACTGATCCGCTCCTCGACGACGCCGACGGGCTCGACGAACTCGGTCCCCGCGACCGCTCCGTCGAACACCGGCTCGGGCAACGCTCGTCGGTCGACCTTGCCCGCGGAGTTCATCGGCATCGCGTCGAGCACCGACCACACGGTCGGACGCATGAAGGCGGGCAGCGACCGCGCCACCGAGGCGGCGACCGTCGGGAGGTCGATGTCGCCGGTCACGTGGGCGACGAGGTGTTCGCCGCCATCGGGTGCGGTCGCGACCGTGACCGCGGCCAGCACCACGCCCGGCGCACCGGCCAGTACCGCCTCGATCTCCCCGAGTTCGATGCGCTGGCCGCGCAGCTTGACCTGGAAGTCGACACGACCGACGTAGTCGATGTCGCCGGCGGAGGTCCAGCGGACGAGGTCTCCGGTGCGGTACAGCCGCGCGCCCGGATCGCCCAGCGGATCGGCGACGAACCGGTCGGCGGTGAGGTCCGGCCGGGACGCGTATCCGCGGGCGACCTGCACTCCGCCGAGGTAGAGCTCGCCGATCACCCCTGGTGGGACCGGCCGCAGGCGCGCGTCGAGGACGCGGGTCACGGTGGCGGCGATCGGGCGTCCGATGGGCACCGTGCTCGCCCCGGCGACGACCTCGTGCCAGGTGACGTCGACGGCGGCCTCGGTGGGGCCGTACAGGTTGTGCAACCGGGCGTCCGGGAGCGCGCGCGTGGTTGTGGCGGCCAGCGCCGGGGTCAGGGTCTCACCGGAGGTGAAGACCTGTCGGACCGACGCGCAGGCGACGGCGAGGTCGGCTCCGTGCACCTCGGTGAACGCCGAGAGCATCGACGGCACGAAGTGCAGGGTGCTGACCCGCTGCGCCGCGATCAGCTCGGCGAGGTAGGCAGGGTCCCGGTGGCCGTCCGGACGGGCAATCACCATCGACGCACCGGTCATCAACGGCCAGAACAACTCCCACACCGACACGTCGAACGTGACCGGGGTCTTGAGCAGCACCACGTCGGAGGTGTCGAGAGCGAACTCCGACTGCATCCAGCGGAGGCGGTTGACGATCGCGGCGTGCGACACGGTGACGCCCTTGGGACGCCCGGTGGAGCCGGAGGTGAACAGCGTGTAGGCCGCGTCGTCGGCCCGCAGCGGCCCGCGCGATCGAGCGGGTGCGGGGGTCCCGATCGGGGTGATGTCGAGGCCACCGGCGGCCGCGGGATCCGCACGGATGACCGCGCGCACCCGCGCGGTGGTCACCATGTGGTCGGTGCGATCGGCCGGGGCGTCGACGTCGAGCGGGACGTACTGTCCGCCGGCCGCAGTGACGGCGTGGATGGCCACGACCATCTCGACCGATCGCGGGACCGACACCGCCACCGCGACATCCGGCCCGACACCGGCCGCGACGAGGCGCTCGGTCAGCGCCTCGACGCGCGCACCGAACTCGCCATAGGTCAGCGACCCGTCGTCGGAGATGAGTGCGGTGGCGTCGGGTGTGCGGTCGATCTGGGCGGCGACCAGGTCGGGCAGCACCGTCGGTGCGTCGGTGTCCGACGGGAGTGCGGGGCCGACCGACCAGGCGGCGATGCGCTCGGCGACGTCGCCGGACACCAGGTCGACCTCGCCCACCGCCGTGGTCGGACGCTCGACGACGGCGCGCAGGATCGCGATCACCGCGTCGGCGAACACGTCGATCTGCGCGTCGTCGAACGCCGACGGCAGGTACTTGAGGGTGAGCTGCAGTCGGTCGCCGACCGGCGCGGCGATGAGGTTCAGCGGGTAATGCGTTGCGTCGGTGGCCGACACGTCGCGGATGGTCGGTCCGTCGGCGTCGCGGGCGGCGGCCTCGAGCGCGGCCGAGTCGATCGGGTACGACTCGTAGACGGTCAGGGTGTCGAACAGCACCGACGCGCCCACCGCCGCGGTGATGTCCCCCAGCCCGACGTACTGGTGGTCGAGGACCGCCGTCTTGCGGCCATGAAGGTCGGCGACGAGCGCGGCGATCGTCTGATCCGGGTCGACGGCGGCCGCGACCGGCAGCGTGTTGATGAACAGACCGATCATCTGTGCGACGCCGTCGATCTCGGGCGGACGGCCCGACACGGTCTCTCCGAACACCACGGTCTGCTGACCGGTGATGCGCGCCAGCAGGATGGCCCAGGCCGCCTGCACCACGGTGCTGGTGGTCACCTCCAGCGTGCGGACGGTGGCCGCGAGTCCGGCGGTGAGATCGGCGTCGAGGAGCACCACGCGATCGCGCGGCGGCGCCTGCGTGGTCGCGACGTGACCGGGGGCGACCAGCGACGGCCCGTCGATCCCGCCGAGAGCCGTACGCCACACCGACAGCGCCGCAGCCTGATCGCGACTCTCCAGCCACTCCAGGTACGTCCCGAAATCCGGCTCGTCGACCGAACGGACCTCCGGCAGCAGGCCGTGCGCCGGCGCCAGCAGTTCGGTCAGCACGATCGGCGCCGACCACCCGTCGAGGATGAGGTGATGCGCCGAGATGATCAGCGACACCAGCGTTTCGCCGTCGGCACCACGGTGGCGGACGTGGACGAACCGGAGCAGCCCCGCCCGACCGAGGTCGAAGCCCGCGGTGCGTTCGTGGTGGGCGATGTCGGTGACACGCGCCGTCGCCGCGGTCGGTTCCTCGGCGGTGAGATCGATGGTGCGCCAGTCGGGGTCGACGTCTGGGGCGATCGCCACCGCGGCGCGTCCGGAGTCGGTGCGCACGAACGCCGAACGCAGCACGCGGTGTCGGGCCAGCAGGGCTCGTGCGGCGGCGTGCATCGACGACGCCGACGGGTCTCCGGTGAAGGTGATCGTCGACTGCGTGACGTAGACGTCGATCTCGTCGCGCCCGGCCCCCAGGCGGGACCCGGCGGCGAGTTCGGCCTGGAAGAACAGGCCCTGCTGCAGCGGGGTCAGCGGCCACAGACGGGCACCGGGACGCTCACGCAGGATCGTGTCGATCTCCGACTGCACCAGCCCGGTGGACGCGAGGTCGGTCTCGCTCGGGCCGGGGTCGGCGATCGCGGTCTGTCGTACGATCTCGGCGAGGCTCTCGCCCCATCGCCGTGCGATGTCGGTGACGTCGTCTGCGGCGAGAACACCGGCTGGATAGGCGAACTCGGCCCGCAACTCGCGTCCCCCGCCGCCGTCGGCCGGGTCGCCGTCGACTGCGCCCACGGTGACGGTCAGCGCCGAGAGCGCCTGCAGACCACCGTGTGTCGACGCCGGCAACGTGGGGGCGTCGGGTGCGGGGGCGAAGGCGGCGAGCGCGACGTCGTCGGCCGGAGCGACGCCGCCCAGGACGCCCAGGTAGTTCAAGCTCACCGGCGGCAGCGGGCGGTCGCGCAGCGGGGAGTCGGGACGCAGGTACCGCAAGGGCCCGAAGGCCACACCGCGGTCGGGCATGCGGGCCAGGGCGTCCTTGACCGTCTTGACGGTCGCGGCGATCGGCGTTCCCACGGGAGTGGCGACGGTGACCGGGACGAAGGCGGTGAACCAGCCGACGGTCTCCGACAGGTCCGCACCGGGTGCGATGTGCTCCTCGCGACCGTGGTTCTCCACCAGGATCGACACCCGATCGTGCGCGTCGTCGGCCAGCGCCGCGGCCAGCGCGGCCAGCAGGGTGGTGTCCACGCGCGTCCCGAAGGCCGTGGGGACCGTGGTCAACACTGCGTCGGCGATCGCCGTCGGGATCACGGTACGCACCGTCTGCACCGTCGACATGCGGTCGCGGGCAGGATCGAGCGAGAACCGGGGCGGATGGTCGGCGTCCGGCGCGGGCAGGTGCGAATCCCACAGCGGCAGTTCGGTGTCGCGGGCGGACAGTTCGTCCAGCACGCCGGCCCAGCGACGGAACGGCGTGCCGGTCGGCGAGACGGCGATCGGCTCTCCCGAGGTGTGCTGCCACCACGCCGAGGCGATCCCGGTGACGATGGTCTGCCACGACACCGCGTCGACGCCGATGTGGTGGGCGGCGACCACGAGGCGTCCGCCACCGGCCGGGGCGCGTACGCCGACGGCGGCGACCAGGCGGCCCGACGCCGGGTCCAGACTCGCCAGGGCGCTCGCGTGCGCGGCGCGTACCCGGGCGTCGAGATCGTCCGTCACGTCTGTGGCCGTCGGGTCGGTGACCGTGGGCCCCGGGCCGGGCGGGTCGTCGATGCGGACGAGGACATCGTCGGGGTCTCCGGCGCCCGCGGTCACGGTCCATTCGCCGTCGACGACTCGCAGGGACGCGGTCAGCATCGGGTGCGCGTTGACGACCGCGATGATCACCGACCGCACGGTGTCGATGTCGGCCTCGTCCGGGAGCGCGAGGACCGTCGACTGCGAGAAGTCGGCGAAGTCGACCGGACCGTCGGCGAGGTCGAGCATCCACGCGACGGCCGGGGTCATGGTCACCGGTCCGACTGCGCCACCGTCGTATTCGTCGAGCGGGGCGTGGCCGTGGGTGCCCGCCACCCGAGCCAGCGCCCGCACCGTGCGTGCGGTGAAGATGTCTCGTGGGGTCACCGTGTACCCGGCCGCCCGGAGCAACGAGGTGAGTCGGATCGACATGATCGAGTCGCCGCCGAGCGCGAAGAACGAGGCCGTCACCGAGACGCGGTCGGTGCCGAGCACGCCGGCGAACACCTCGGCGATCACCCGCTCGTCGTCGGTGGCCGGCTCGACGACCGCCTCGTCGGCACCGGCACCGCGGCCGAAGTCGGGGGCAGGCAGGCCACGCCGGTCGAGTTTGCCCGCCGCACTGAGCGGCACGTCGTCGAGAACCGTCCACACCGTCGGCCGCATGTACTCCGGCAGCGCGGAATCCACCGCGGCGCGGGCGCGGGCGACGAGGGCGTCGGCACCGGTCGCGGCGAGGTCGCCGCCCGAGCGGCCTGCGAGGTAGGCGACGAGATGATCGGTCCCACCCGGTCCGGGCACCACCGTGGCCGCCGCGTGCACGACGCCGTCCGCGCCGGCGAGCACCGCCTCGATCTCGCCGAGTTCGATGCGCTGACCGCGCAGCTTGACCTGGAAGTCGGACCGGCCGAGGTACTCGAGTTCACCGGAGGCGTTGCGCCGCACCAGGTCACCGGTGCGGTACAAACGTGCGCCGACAGGTCCGGTGCCGGCGAACGGACTGGCGACGAACCGCTCCGCGGACAGATCCGGTCTGCCCGCGTAACCCCGCGCGAGCTGGGGGCCACCGAGGTACAGCTCGCCGACCACCCCGGCCGGCACGATCTGCAGACGGGGGTCGAGGACGAGGGTCTGCGTGTTCCACACCGGCCGACCGATCGGCACGGTCTCCCCCACCACCTCGAGCGACTGATGCGCGACCTCGACGGCGGCCTCGGTCGGCCCGAACAGGTCGTGCAGCGCGGCCCAGGGCAGTACCCGGCGCGCGGCCCTCGCCACCGACACCGACAGCGCCTCACCCGAGCAGAACAGGTAGCGCAGGGACGTGAGGCGGGCGAGGCGGACGGGGTCGACGACGTCGAGGAACACCGACAGCATCGACGGGACGAAGTGGACCGAGGTGACGTGTTCCCGTTCGAGCAGGTCGACGAGGTAGTCCGGGTCGGTGTGACCGTCCGGGCGGGCGATGACGAGTCGCGCGCCTGCCGTCAACGGCGCGAACAGCTCCGGCACCGAGACGTCGAAGGTGTACGGGGTCTTGAGGACGACTGCGTCGGAATCGTCGATCGGGAAGGTCGCCAGCCCCCACCGCAGCCGGTTGAGGACCGCGCGGTGCGACACCGTCACACCCTTCGGTCGGCCCGTCGAACCGGAGGTGAACAGCGTGTAGGCCGGATGGTCGGGCCGCAGCGGCGCGGTCCGGTCGGCGTCGACGAGCGGGGCCCCGCGATGGGATCCGGCGGTGATCTCCGCGGTGGCGTCGACGACGACGCGCCGCAGCCCGGTCGTCGCCACCGCCCGCGGTGCCGGCCCCGGACCGGTCAGCACGAGTTGCGCGGCGGCGGTGACGAGCATGTGCTCGGCCCGGTCGGCGGGTGTCCCGGGGTCGATGGGGACGTACTGGCCACCGGCGGCGAGCACCGCGTGCACCGCGATGAGCATCTCGATCGATCGCGGGATGCAGACCGCGACCGCGACCTCGGGCCCGATCCCGGCGTCGACGAGATCGCGCGCGAGGTGCCCGACCCGCGTCCAGAACTCGCCGTGGGTGACGGTCCGTTCGTCGGTCACGAGCGCCACGTGGTCCGGATGGGCCGAGCCGAACGCGTGCGTGGCGTCCGGGAGGGTCGTGAGGGGCAGGTCGACGAGGGCACCGGTCGCCGCCGCGGTCTGCTCGGCGACCGACTCGGGCGGCAGGATCGCGATGTCCCCGATCGCAGGGACCGGCCCGCCCATCCCGTTCTGGGTGCGGGCGAACGCGGCGAGGATGCGGACGAACGCGTCGACGAAGGCCTGCACG
Organism: Williamsia maris; assembly: GCF_024171815.1. Classification (GTDB taxonomy): domain Bacteria; phylum Actinomycetota; class Actinomycetes; order Mycobacteriales; family Mycobacteriaceae; genus Williamsia_A; species Williamsia_A maris. The sequence goes on from NZ_JAMTCJ010000003.1 coordinate 842,892, forward strand.
GTCGGACGGTCGAAGAGGTCGGCGGCGTAGATCATCACGCCGGTCATGTCCGCATCCGCGGTGAGGCCGTCGGTGACACCGACGGTCAGGTCGAACTTGGCCGCGTCGTCGCCGGGGGCCTCCAGTTCGATCTCGATCTCGCCGATGCGGGCCGCGAGCGGCGCCGCGGCGTCGTAGACGAACAGGACCTGCGCGAGCGGCTCGAAGGACTCCGAGCGCACCGGGTCGACGGCGTCGACCACCCGCTCGAACGGCGCCTCGGCGTGGGCGAAGGCGTCGAGGTCGACCCGACGGGCCTGCGCCATCAGCTCGTCGATCCCCGCGGATGGATCCACCTCGGTGCGCAGCACGAGGGTGTTGACGAACATGCCGATGAGGGAATCGAGTTCGGCCGCACCGCGTCCGGCAACCGGGGTGGCCACGGCGATGTCGTCGGTCGACGACACCCGCGCCAGCAGTACGGCGAGCGCGGCGTGGGTGACCATGAACAGCGACGCGTCGTGCGCCTGGGCGAGTCGGCGCAGAGCGGCCCGGGTGGCTGCGGGCACGGTGAACTCGACGGACCCGCTGCGCATGGTCGGGACGGCGGGACGTGGGTGGTCGAACGGCAGGCGAAGCATGTCCGGCAGGTGTGCGAGATGCGACGTCCAGTGCGCCAGTGCGCGCGACATCTCCGAGTCGGGGTCGGCGGCGTCACCCAGCAGATCCCGTTGCCACAGTGCGTAATCGGCGTACTGCACCCGCGGCGGGATCCATTCCGGCGCCGCACCCGCGACCCGCGCCGCGTAGGCGGTGGCCAGGTCGCGGGCGAGCACGGGGGCGGACTCACCGTCGAAGGCTATGTGGTGCGCGACGATGACCAGCAGGTGGTCGTCGGCGCCGAGCCGGGCCAGGCGGGCCCGGATGGGGAGCTCGACGCCGACGTCGAAGCCCTGGCTGCGGTGGTCGCGGGCCTCGTCGGCCCGGGCGGTGGCCCAGTCGAGCGCCGCGCGCGCGGTCATCGGGTCGAGGATGCGCTGCGCGGGTTCGGAATCGGGGCTCGTCGAGGTGCTCGACGGCGCGGTGGTCTGGGCCGGGTAGATCGTGCGCAGCACCTCGTGGCGTTCGACGACATCGCCGAGGGCGCGGGCCATCGCGTCGGTGTCGAGCGGTCCGCGCAGGCGCACCGTCACCGGGATGTTGTAGCCGGCCGACGAGGTGTCGAACTGGTTGATGAACCACATGCGCCGTTGCGCGAACGACAGCGGGATCGTCTCGGGGCGCGGACGACGACGGAGTTCGGGACGTTCGGCGCCCCGCTCCCGCGTGTCGAGCCGCGCGGCCAGGGCGCGAACCGACGGAGCGTCGAACAGGTCACGCACGCGGACGGTGACACCCAGCGCAGAGCCGACCCGCGCGGTCACGCGGGTGGCCGACAGCGAGTTGCCGCCCAGCTCGAAGTAGTCCTCGGTGACCGACACGCGATCGACCCCGAGTACGTCGGCGAACACGTCGGCGACGATGCGCTCGACGTCGCCGGCCGGCGGGACGTGGTCGCTCCTCCCGGTCGGCGCCGGCTCGATTGCGATGGCGCGCAACGCGGTGCGGTCGAGTTTGCCCGCCGACGTCAGCGGCACCTCGTCGAGCACGGTGATCGACGCGGGGATCATGTGCGCGGGCAGACGATCGGAGAGTCCGGCGCGCAGCGTGCGGGCGTCGAGGGTGTGCCCGGCACGCGGATACACATAGGAGGCCGTCGTCGTCGTGCCGGAGGCCGGGTCGTCGACGCCGAGGGTGGCGGCGAACTCGACGCCGGGCTGATCGCCGAGCGCGATGTCGATCTCGCCGAGTTCGACGCGGAATCCACGGACCTTCAGCTGGAAGTCGGTACGGCCGGCGAACTCGAGTTCCCACGCGTCGCCGGTCGACCGGTCGACGGCACGACGCCACCGCACGAGGTCACCGGTCCGGTACATCCGCTCCCCCGGCGCACCGGACGGGTCGGCGACGAACCGGACCGCGGTCTGACCCGGCGCGGCGAGATAGCCTCTCGCCAAGGAGGGTCCGGAGATGTAGAGCTCACCGGTGACCCCGGCGGGCACGGGGCGCAGACGGTCGTCGAGGACCGCGACACCCACACCGATGATGGGTGCGCCGATCCGGACCGGCCCGTCAGCCACCATCGGTGGCGTCGAGGTACTCCAGATGGTGGTCTCGGAGGGGCCGTAGAGATTGAACATCCGCCGACCGAGGCTCCACCGGCGCACCAACTCGGGCGCGCAGACATTGCCCGCCACGCACACGACCTGCAGGTCGGGCAGGTCGTCGGAGGGCACGGTGGCCAGGGCGGCCGGGGTCACGAAGGCGTGGGTGACCCGCTGCTCGGCGAGTAGGTACGCGAGTTCGTCGCCGCCGTAGATCGATGGCGGCGCGATCACCTGTGTCGAGGCCGACGCGACGGCGAAGAGCACCTCGAAGACCGACGCGTCGAAGCTCGGCGACGCGAACTGCAGCACCCGCGAGGCGGGGGTCACGTCGAAGCGGTCGATGATCTCCGCGACGACGTCGCCGAGTCCGCGATGGGTGACGGCGACGCCCTTGGGCCGACCGGTCGACCCGGACGTGAAGATGACGTACGCGGTGTCGTCGAGACGCGGTTCCCCCCAACCGGTCTCGCCGCGTCCCGCGGTCTCCGGCAGCGCGTCGAGTTCGAACCAGTCGACCGCGCCCGGCAGACCGCTCCGGTCTGACGCGGTGGTCAGTCCGATGCGCAGGTCGGCGTCGGAGATCATCGACGCGACACGCTCGGACGGGGAGGCGGTGTCGATCGGGACGACCGCGGCTCCCGCCGCCGCGATGCCCCAGAACCCGACCATCGCCTCGACGGATCGGCCCACGGCCAGGCCCACGGGGTCGCCGGCCCGTGTCCCGGACGAATGCAGCACCGCGGCCACCGCGTCGGCGCGTGCGGCGAGCTCGGAGTACGTGAGTTCGACGCCGGCTGCGCTGATCGCGATCCCGTCCGGATTCGACGCGACGGCGGCGGCGAAGATCGCAGGCAGGGTTCGCGGGGTGACCTCGACCGGTCCCGTCGCGGTCGTCAGCGCCAGGGACTCCTCGGGCGAGAGGACGTCGATGTCGCCGACCGGGAGGCTCGGGTCGGCTCCGACCGCGGCGATCACCGCGGTCAGGCGACGGGCCAGTTCGGCGATCGTCGACTCGTCGAACAGTGCGGTGGCGTAGGTGAACACCGCCGACAGCGCGCCGTCGTCGACACCGGCGTCGTGCGGGTGGGCCCCCTCGGAGACGGTGAGCTGGAGGTCGAACTTGGTGGTGGTGACCTCGGTGTCGACGCCGGCGACGGTCAGACCGGGCAGCTCGAACCGGACCTGCTGATCGTCGACGAACGCCAGCGCGACCTGGAACAGCGGCGCGTGTGCCGTGGAGCGTTCGGGGTCGAGGTGGTCGACCAGCCGCTCGAAGGTGACCTCGGTGGCGTCGAGTGCGGCGATGTCGGTGGTGCGTACCCGGTTCAGGAGCTCGACGAAGCCCGCGCCCCGGTCGACGGGGGTCCGCAGCACGAGGGTGTTGACGAACATGCCGATCAGGTCGTCGAGTTCGGCCGAGCCGCGCCCGTGGATCGCGGTGCCGATCACGATGTCGTCGGTCGTCCCCGACCGTGCCAGCACCACCGCCAACACCGCGTGGACGGCCATGAACATCGTTGCGCCGCAGTCGTCGGCGACGCGGCGCAGGCCGGCCACGGTGGTCGCGTCGACGACGAACCGGTACTCGGCGCCGGCACTCGAGGCCACCGCGGGTCGGGGCCGGTCGAGCGGGAGGTCGATCAACTCGGGGATGCCGTCGAGCTGCTCGGTCCAGAAGCGCAACTGCTGCGCCGCGAGGGACGTCGGGTCGGAGTCGTCCCCGAGTACCGCGCGCTGCCACAGCGTGTAGTCGGCGTACTGCACCGGGAGCGGCGCGAAGTCCGGTTCCACCCCGTTCCAGCGCGCCCGGTAGGCGGTCATCAGGTCCCGTGCGAGCGGCCCGAACGACCCGCCGTCGCTGATGACGTGGTGGGCGACGACGACGAACACGAACTCCAGATCGGCGACACGGACGAGCCGTGCCCGCAGCGGCGGCGCGACCGCGAGGTCGAACTCGGCGTCGACGATGGCCCGGATCGCCTCCGTCCGCGACGACATGTCGTTGTGGCGCAGATCGATCGGCGGGTCGATGGCCACGTCGGGGTGATGGTCGCCGACCGGCAGCACCACCTGCTCGGGCACCCCGTCGGTCGTCGCGAACCGGGTCCGCAGCACCGCGTGCCGGTCGATGACGTCGCGCAGCGCTCGATCGAGCGCGGCGACGTCGAGGTCTCCGCGGAACCGCAGCACCAGGGGGATGTTGTAGCCAGAGCTGTGCGGATCGAGCTCGGCGAGGAACCAGATGCGGCGCTGCGCATCCGACAGCGGAACCGGGCCGTCGTGGTCGGTGGCGATCAGCGGCGGCCGCTCGATGCGGGTCCGCTGCGCGAGTCGCCCGGCGAGTTCCCGGACGCTGGGGGCCTCGAAGAGGTCGCGGACGGTGACGGCGATGTCGAGGGCATCGGCACTGCGCGCGGCGATCCGCGCGGCGACGAGGGAGTTGCCCCCGAGGTCGAACAGCGAGGTGGTGACCCCGACCCGGTCGGTCTCGAGGACCTCGGCGAACAGATCGGCCAACGCGCGCTCGGCGTCGGTCGCGGCCGGTTCCGCGTCGTCGTGGGTGACCGCCTGCGGCACCGGGAGCGCGTTGCGATCGAGTTTGCCGTTGACGTTCAACGGGAGTCGGTCGAGGACCATGACGACATCGGGGACCATGTAGTCCGGTACCCGCGTCGCCACCGCCGCGCGCACGGCCGCGACATCGAGATCGGCGCCCGCCGTCGATGCGGCGACGACGTAGCCGACGAGTTGTTCGGGCAGATCGCCGCGCTGCCGGATCGCCGCGGCGGCGGACCCGACGCCGTCGGGGGCCAGCAGCGCCGCCTCGACCTCGCCCAGCTCGATCCGGTAGCCGCGGAGTTTGACCTGATCGTCACTGCGACCGAGGAATTCGTAGGAGTCGCCGCGGACCAGGACGACGTCGCCGGTGCGGTACATCCGCTCGCCGGTGTCGGTGAAGGGGTTGGCCACGAACCGGCCTGCGGTGAGGTCGGTGCGCGCGAGGTACCCGCGGACGACCTGGGGCCCTGCGACGTACACCTCACCGGGTACACCGTCGGGGACCGGCCGCAGCCGCGCGTCGAGGACGTGGACCACGCTGCCCGGGATCGCGGTGCCGATGTCGGATGCGGTTGCCGCCCCGGCGAACTCGGCGGTCATCTCGCGCCGGGTCATGTAGACGGTGGTCTCGGTCGGGCCGTACATGTTGTTCAGCTGCGGTCCGGGCTCGCCGTCGACGGCCAGTCGGTCGGCGTGCCACCGACGGACCTGTTCGATGTCGAGGACCTCACCGGCGAAGATCATCCGTCGCACCGAGCGCGCCAAGCGGCCGGCCGCGGGGAGGCGCAGGGCCGCGGCGAGTTGGTAGAAGGCCGACGGCGTCAGGTTGACGATCGTGACCTGTTCACGCTCCAGCGTGACCAGGAAGTCGTCGGGCGAGCGCGTCGTCACATGGTCGAGGACCACCAGTCGCCCACCGGTGGTCAGGGCCGTCCAGATCTCGCCGACCGAGACGTCGAACGCGTAGGACGCGAACATCGACCACACGTCGTCGGCGGAGGCGTCGTAGATGTCGTCGAGCCCCTCGAGCAGGGTGACGGCGGCGTCGTGGGTGACCACCACGCCCTTCGGGGTGCCGGTGGATCCCGAGGTGTACATCACGTAGGCCGGGTGTCGGCCGTCGATCCCGAGCGGGAGGCCCACGTCGGGATCGGGTGCGGCGCTCAGGTCGTCGACGGTCGTCAGCGGCACGCCCAGTCGGTCCCACGACGCGGTCGTCTCGGTGTCGGTGACGATCAGCAGGGGCCCGGCGTCGGTGACGATGCCGTGCAGTCGCGCCAGCGGATGCGACCGGTCCAGCGGTAGGTACGCGGCGCCCGACTTGAGCACCCCGACGAGGGTGACGATCAACTCGGCCGTACGTGGCAGCGCGACGCCGACGAGGGTCTCCGGGCCTGCTCCGGCCGCGACGAGTCCGGCGGCCACGCGGTCCGAGCGCTGGTCGAGATCGCGGTAGGTCAGCGCTGTGCCGTCGACATCGGTGACCGCGGTCCGACCCGGGTACCGGTGGACCGCCGACCGGAAGCGACCCGCCACCGACTCCCAGTCCGACGTCCCGGCGATCTCGTTCGCCGTCGACCGGATGAGGGCGACGGTGGCGGTGGTCGCGGCGGCGACCTCCGCAGGTGCGAGGCCGGTGCGGGGCAACAGACCGGTGACCGCCACCCCGACCCCCGCCTCGGCGTCGATGCCCCGGGGGGTCAACATCGCGACGGTGGCGTCGATCTTGGCGCGGAGGTCGGCGAAGGTGACGGGCTTGCGGGCCCCGGCGAACGCCACCTGGGTGGGGGCGAGCGACGCCGCGAGCGCGACGAGCCGCTGGGTGGACGGACGAGCGCGGTGCCGTGGTGGCGCCTGAGGTGGTTCGGAACCGATCGCGGTCACGCCCGGTCGGCCGTTTCCGGAGCCGTAGCGGCGCCGGCGATCCGGCACGCATTGACCTGCAGTTGCGCCAGCACGGCATCGAGGACCTCGACACCGTCGTCGGCGATCTCGGGAACCACTGCGGTCAGGGCCATGGTGAGAGCACCATACGTGTCGCCGTCGGGCAGCGTCATCATCAGTGCCGTTGCCATCGAATCGATCTCACCGAAGCTGACCTCGACGCCGCCGTACTCGACGGCGGTCGCGTCGGGATCGATCTCGGTGGCCACGGCCACCAGGTGCGCGAGGTCGGCCGGATCGCTGCCTGTACCCGCCGCCGACTCCTCGATGGCGCCGAGCAGAACCGCGGGATCGGTCGGGTGATCGAGCGCGAGGTCGATGTCGCCGACGATGTGGGTGGGATCCGAGGCCACCGTCCGCAGGATCTGTCCGTAGCGGGCGACGATGCGTTCCACCGTCGTCGCGTCGTACAGGTCGGTCGCGAAGATGACCCGGCCCGCCATCGCGCCGCCGTGGTCGGCGCCGCTCGGATCGACCGGGAACAGCATGAACTCGAGGTCGACCTTGGCCGCGACCGACGCGAGCGGTTCCGGGGTGATCCGCAGACCGTCGAGTTCGACGGTCGGGAACACGATGTTCTGGAACGCGAACATCACCTGGAACACCGGGTTGTGCGAGCCGGTCGTCGAGGAGACCACCCGCGAGACGATCTCGTCGAACGCGACGTCGGCGTGGGACATGTCGGCGAGGTCCTCACCGCGCACCCGGTGCAGCAGCGTCTCGAACCCCTCCCCCGACCGCACGCGGGTACGCAGGGCCAGGGTGTTGACGAACATCCCGACCATGTCGTCGAGGGTCTCGTCGTCCCGACCGGCGTACGGCGTCCCGACGACCACGTCGTCGTGTCCCGACAGCCGCGACATCAGCACCGCGAACGCGGCGTGGACGACCATGAACAGGGTGCTGTTGTGTTCACGGGCAATGGATTCCAGCGCGTCGACCACCGGCGCCGCGATCTCGAAATCCACCACGTCGCCGCGCGAACTCGGGGTCGTCGGACGTGGTCGGTCGGTGGGCAGGGCGATGCGGTCGGGCGCCCCGGCCAGGCGACGGGTCCAGTAGGCCAGCTGACGGTCCGCGTGCGTCGTGCCGTCGTCGGCGACGGTGGCGAGCCGCTCGCGCTGCCACACGACCCAGTCCGCATAGTTCAGCGGGAGCGGTCCCCGCGTGGTCCGGTGGCCGGTGAGGTGCGCGGTGTAGCCGTCGACGAGGTCGCGGGCCAGCGGCATCAGCGACGCACCATCCGCGCTGATGTGGTGCACCACGAACACCAGGAGATGGTCGTCGGGTCCGACCCGCACCACCGCGGCCCGGACCGGGATACCGGTGGTGAGGTCGAATCCGCGGTCGGTGACCGCGGCGATGGCGGCGGGGATCTCCTCGGGCGCGGCGGCCGACCGGCGGGCGGTGAGGTCGACCAGCGGGACCACGAAATCGTCGGCCACGGCAGCGGCCGGGCGGATCACCTGTACGGGTTCGCCCCCCAGCAACGGGTAGGTCGTCCGCAGGGTCTCGCGGCGCATCACCAGGTCGGTGATGGCGGCGCGCAGTGCGGGCACGTCGACCGCGCCACTCAGGCGCAGCGCGAGGGAGACGTTGTACGACGACGAGTCGGGGTCGGCGCGGTTGACCAGCCACATGCTGCGCTGCACACCGGAGACCGGGACGACCTCGGAACGGGGACGCACGGTCAGCGGTGGGGTGACGGCACCACGCGGGTCGGCGGTGGTGACCGCACCCACGAGCGTCGCGACGGTCGGGTTCTCCAGCAGTGTCCGCACCGAGATCCGGCGGTCCAGCAGTGTTTCCAGCCGTGCGACCACCTTGGTGGCCGACAACGAGTTGCCGCCCGCGGCGAAGAAGTTCTCGAACACCCCGACCGAGTCGACACCGAGCACCTGGGCGAAGACGCCGGCGACGACCGACTCCAGCTGGCTGCGCGGGGCCACCGAGTCCGGCGATGCGGTCAGCGTCACCGGGGGCAGCGCCGACCGGTCGATCTTGCCGACAGTGGTCAGCGGGAACTCGTCGAGGACGGCGACGGTGCGCGGGACCAGGTACGCGGGCAGTGCGCGGGCGGCGGCGTCGACGACGTGCTGCGGCACCAGGACTCGGCCCGGCGCCGGGGTCACGTAGGCCACGAGCACGTCCTCCCCGCCCGGGGTGGTGGTGGCGACGGTCAGCGCGGCCTCGACGCCGTCGATCGACGTCAGGACGTCGTCGATCTCACCGGGTTCGACGCGTACGCCGCGGATCTTGATCTGGAAGTCGGTGCGGCCGTGGTACAGCAGATCGCCTGCGGCCGTGCGGGTCACACGGTCACCCGATCGATACATCCGCGTCGCCCCGGCGTCGAACGGGTTGGCCACGAACCGAGTGGCGGTGAGACCGGGACGGTCGTGGTAGCCACGGCCCAGCGCCGGGCCGGCCAGGTACAGCTCACCGGCGACCCCGTCGGGGACCGGACGCAACCAGTCGTCGAGGACCAGCGTGGTCATGCCGTCGATCGCGCGGCCGATCGTGACCGGTGGCCCGACCCGCATCGCCGACGTCGTGGTCGCGGTGATCGTGGCCTCGGTGGGGCCGTAGAAGTTGTGCAGGTCGCGCGACGCGCCCGCCCATCGGCCGACGAGCTCCGGCGGGAGCTGCTCACCTGCGCTCGCCACGATCCGCAGGGTCGGGACCTGCGACGGCGCGATGGTCGCCAACGCCGACGGGGTCATCACCGCGTGCGTCACGCCGCGCTCGGCGATGAGCGCGGCGAGTTCGGGTCCGGCGAACACGTCCGGCGGGCTGATGACCAGTTCCGCGCCCGCGCACAGGCCCATGATCATCTCGAACAGCGACACGTCGAAGCTCGGCGACGCGACGTGCAGCACCCGGCAGGTGCGGTCGCAGCTGAGCACCGCGGCCTGCGTCGCGACGAGATCGGCCAGTCCGGCGTGGGTGACCGCGGCGGCCTTGGGGCGCCCGGTCGAGCCCGACGTGAACAGCAGATAGGCGAGGTCGGCGGTGTGCACCGGCCGACGCAGCTCGGACGGGTGGACACGAGATCCACTGTGTCCGGCGAGCCCGAGTTCGAACGACACCTCGTCGATGGCCAGCCACGTCATCGCCCGCCCGTCCGACGGGGGTGTCCCCAGTTCGAAGATGGTGAGCCCGAGCGTGGCCGTGCTGTCGGCGATCAGGGCGGCGCGTCGGGCGTCCGGCTGACGGGGGTCGATGGTGACGAAGGCCGCTCCGGTCTTCGCGACCGCGACGACCGCCATGACCGAGTGGTGCGATCGTCCGATGGAGATCGCGACGATCTGGCCGGGGCCGACGCCTCGCGAGATGAGTTCGCGGGCCAGCTCGTTGGTCCGGGACTCGAACACCGCCCAGGTGATCGACACCGCGCCCGACACCGCGAGGGCGTCCGGGTCGGCCGCCTCGGCGCCCGCCGCCAACAGCTCCGACAGCGTGCGGTGGGGATGCGACACAACCGACGACGTGGCCACGACCGCGGCCCGGTCGTCGAGGAGACCGATACGGCCCACCGGCGCCGACGGTGCGGCGACGACCGCACCCAACACGCGCCGCAGGTGATCGCCGAGCGTCCGGATCGTCGGGCCGTCGAACAGCGCCGTGGCGTAGTTGATCTCGATGGCGTAGCCGCGGGCAGACGTCCGGTCGGCCGGCTCGGTGACCGTGACGGTCAGGTCGTACTTCGCGGCCGGGACCCGTGCGTCGGGTCCGGCGTCGACGTCCGAGCGGATCGCGAGATCCGCCATCGGATCCGACTGCATCGTCAGCGCGACCTGGAACAGCGGGGCGTGCCCGGACGAGCGCTGGGGTGCCAGTGCGTCCACGACCCGCTCGAAGGGCACCTCCGCGTGGGCCATGGCACCGGCGACACCCCGGTGCGAAGCGGTCACGAGGTCGGCGACGGACTGCGCGGGACGGATCCGGGACCGTAGGACGACGGTGTTGACGAACATGCCGACCATGTCGGCGGTCGCCGGGTCGTCGCGACCGGCGATCGCGCTGCCGATGCTGACGTCGTCGGTGCCCGCGAGCCGGCTGAGCACGACGGCCAGGCCGGTGTGCAGGATCGCGAAGGGGGTGACCGCGAGATCGGTGGCCAGACGCCGGATCCCGGCGGACAGATCGGCGTCGAGCGTGGTGTCGAGGTACGCGCCGCGACCGTCGGCGACCTGGGGTCGGGGTCGGTCGGTGGGCAGGGTCAACAGTCCCGGGGCGCCGTCGAGCTCGCGCCGCCAGAACTCGAGCCCGCCGGTCAGCACCGGGGTGGGGTCCGCCAGACCGCCGAGGCGGGCCTGCTGCCGCAACGCCACCTCGGCGAAATCGATGGGCAGTGGGGCGAACTCGGGTGCGAGCCCGGCCCGACGCCGGTCGTAGGCGTGGCGCAGGTCGCCGATCAGCGGGCGTAGCGACTGGCCGTCGGCGGCGATGTGGTGGACGACCAGGACCGCGATCGACTCGGCCGATGTCGCGTCGGAGCCGGACGAGGGCAGCAGGTACGCGCGGAACCCGATCTCGTGTTCGAGGTCGAACCCGGTCCCGACCAGGTCGGCGATGGTCGCCTCGGCGTCTACGGCCGACGCGGACCGCTCGCCGCGCCCCTGGGCGTCGAGAACCCGGGCGTCGAGACCAGGTGCGACGGTGGCCATGTCGAGGACCTGCTGGACCGGTTCACCGTCGACCGACGGGAACACGGTGCGCAGGATCGCGTGCCGTTCGACGACGTCGCGCACCGCCGCGGCGAACGCAATGACGTCGACGTCGATACCGAGGCGGACCGCGCCGGACATGTTGTAGGTCGGTGCGGACGGGTCCATCCGGTTGATGAACCAGAGCCGGGTCTGCGCGTGCGACAACGGGATCGCCGCAGGGCGCGCACGCTGCGGTGTCGCCGCGGCGACCTCGTCCAGCGGGTGGGTACGGGTGGCCAGCTCCCCGATCGACGGACTGTCGAAGACATCGGCCAGGTCGACGGCGAGCCGGTGTTCGGTGCGCGCCACCGACACGAGTCGGGCGGCGATCAGCGAATCGGCGCCGAGGGCGAAGATGTTGTCGCGCATGCCGACCCGCTCGATCTGCAGGAGGTCGCGAACGAGGTCGGCGAGCGCGATCTCGACCGCCGACTCCGCCTCCCGATGCGGGGTGTCGGAGCGCATCACGGGCGCGGGTAACGCGCGGCGGTCCAGCTTGCCCGACCCGGTCACGGGGAGCTCGTCGAGCACGACGATCGCCGCGGGCACCATGTGCGAGGGCAGGCGGCGACGGCAGCGGTCGGCGATCACGTCGACGTCGAGCTCGGCATTGCCGCGTACGTAGGCCACCAGGGTGACGGCGGGACCGAGGTCTGAGCGCGCGAGCACGGCTGCGGCCTCGACACCGGGGACGGTCGTGAGCACCGACTCGATCTCGCCGAGTTCGACGCGACGCCCACGGATCTTGACCTGCAGATCGGTGCGACCCAGGTACTCGATCTCGCCGGTGGCGTTCCAGCGCACCAGGTCACCGGTCCGGTACATCCGCGTGCCGGCGCCGTCGAACGGGTTCGCGACGAACCGGTCGGCGGTGATCCCGGGGGCACCGACGTACCCGGTCGCGAGTTGTCGCCCCGCGAGGTAGAGCTCGCCCGCGACCCCGGTGGGCATCGGGCGCAGAGATGCGTCGAGGACGTAGACCTCGGTCTCGGCGACGGGGCGCCCGATCGGCACGGGGTCGGCGCCCGGCGCGACGCGGTGGGAGGTGACGTCGACCGCCGCCTCGGTCGGGCCGTAGAGGTTGACCAGTTCCGCGGTCGACGACCCCAGCAGCCGCCCGGCGGTGGCCGCACCGAGTGCCTCGCCCGAGGTGAACACCGTGCGCACCGACGCAGGCAGCGACGCCGCTCGGCCGTCGGCCGACACCACGTCGAGATAGACGTCGAGCATGGACGGCACGAAGTGGGCCACGGTCACGCCGCGTTCGGCCATCAGGTCGTGCAGGTGGTCGGGGTCGCGGTGCCCACCCGGGCGGGCGATGACCATGCGCGCCCCGGTGCGCAACGGCCAGAACAACTCCCACACGGACACGTCGAAGGTGGTCGGCGTCTTGTGCAGGACGGCGTCGGCCCCGTCGATCCGGTGGTCGTCCTGCATCCAGTCGAGTCGGTTGAGCACGGCACGGTGTCCGACCTCGACACCCTTGGGCGTGCCGGTGGAACCGGAGGTGAAGATGATGTATGCCGCGCCGCCGGGGGCGATCGTGAGTTCGGTGGCGTCCGACGGGTCGGGAACCGGATGGGCCGGGTCGAATCCGATCGACACCAGGTACGCGTCGTCGACACGCAACCGGGCCGAGACGGTCGCCTCGATCGCGTCGGTGCGTTCGCGGGGGTCGGCCGGGTCGACCGGGACGTAGACCGCTCCGAGGGTGAGCACGGCGTACACCGCCGCGACCTGGGCGACACCACGGTCGAGCGCGACCACGACGCGGTCACCGGGGATCACGCCGTCTCGACGTAGTCGTTGCGCGAGGTCGGTGCGCAGGTCGGCGAATGCGCGGTAGCTCAGCCTGTGCCCGGGCGCGTCGATCGCGACCGCGTCGGGGGTGGCCGCGACCTGCGTCTCGAACCCCGCGAGGAGGTGCTCACCGGGGGTGTCGGCACGCCGGGGTCCGCGTCCCCGGGCGATCAGGGCGGCGTGTTCGGAGTCGAGCAGCACCGACAGGTCGGCGATCGGGGTGTCCGGTGACCCGAGCAGACGGTCGACGAGGAGCAGGAAGCGCTCGAGGTGGGTGTCGAGCTCGGCCTGGTCGTACAGGTTCGGGTTGCCGTGCAGGTCCACGACCAGGCACTCGCCCGGGCTCGCCTGGTAGAGGTTGATCCGCAGATCGTCCAGGGTTCCCGAGGACAGGATGTGGTAGTCGGCCCGGGCCCCGTCGATCTCGATGCGACGGTCGAAGAAGACGAGGTTGACGATCGGGCCGAACGACGCGGCGGTGGCGTCGGCCATGCCCGCGGCCATCCGGATGTCCTCGTAGCGGAACCGCTGGTGCCGCAGGGCGCCGGTCAGTTCGAGTTGCACCTGCGCGATCAACCCACGCCCGGTTGCACCGGCGACACCGTCGATCCGGACCGGCAGCATGTTGGCGACCATGCCGCTGCCGCGTTTCACCCGGGCGCTGGCCCGCCCGGTGACCGGCAGGCTGAGCACGACGTCGTCGACGCCGGTCATCCGCGACAGGTAGGCGGCGAAAGCAGCGGTCAGCAGGGCGGCCGCCGAGGTGTTCCCCGCGGCGGCGGTGGTGTCCACCAGGTCCTGGCGGGTGCGACTGATCCGCGTGCTGGCCATCACGTTGGCCGGTGAGAGGGGTGCGTTGCTCGCCCGCTGCGACAGGGTCGGCCCCTCGGGCAGGTCGGCGACGCGGGCGACCCAGTGCTCGCGGTCGCTCTGGCGTCGGGTGCTCTGCGCGTATCTGTCGTCGTCGGCCGAGATCTCGGCGAGTGATGCCCGGGCGGGTGAGACGTGTTCGGTGCCGGCGAGCATCGCGTTGTAGCGGTGCACAGCCTCGTGCAGGCTGTTGAGCGCGGAGAAGCCGTCGAAGGCGATGTGGTGGCCCCGCAGGTACCAGAAGCAGCGATCGTCGGCGACGCGGATCAGCGCGGAGATCGCGACTCGGTCGGTCTCGAGATCCATCGGACGCCGATGATCGGCGTCCATCCACGCACGGGCGGCCGCGACCGGGTCGGGCTCGGAACGCAGATCGAGGGGTTCCACGCGGAAGTCCACGCTCGGGTCCACCCACTGCATCGGGACGTCGTCGACGACCACGATGCGGGTGAAGGCGGACTCCAGCGACCGTGCGGCGTCGAGCACCGCGGCGCAGAACAGGTCGCGGTCGAGCGGCCGACCCTCGTCACGGATGTCGAGGTAGTGCGCGACGGTGATCGAGTAGTCGGTGTGCAGCCGCTCGGCGAACCACATGCCCCTCTGGGCAGCGGTCAGCGGGATCGGATCGGTCGTCAGACCGGCGACGCGCTCGCCGTCCATCGACCGTCCCCCGTTGCTTGGCGCACCCATGATCTGCTCACCGATTCTCCCGACCCAAAGATCTCGACCCGCTTGAGTTCGTTGCACACCCCCCCGAGCGGGCAACCGGACCGACGCCGTCATCATAGCGACCCCGTCTGTGAAAACCTCCAAGATTCGGACGTTCGGACGACCCGTCCGCGAGGGGTGTCGGGCGGACCAACACGGTCGTTCACCAGGCGAATCATGTTCCGTCACATGCGCAACACACGATGGTGAAACGTCCACCCGGGTTCACATGACATTGGTAGGAAACACAAAGACCCGCCACCGCGAACGGGTGACGGGTCGTTGTGATCTGCGTGATCTGTTCACGCAGCGGTGTCGACTACTTGGCCTTCTCGAGGACCTCGACCAGACGCCAGCGCTTGGTGGCGCTCAGCGGGCGGGTCTCCATCAGGCGAACGCGGTCGCCGATGCCGGCGGTCTCGTTCTCGTCGTGTGCTTTCACCTTCGAGGTGGTGCGGATGATCTTGCCGTACAGCGGGTGGCTCTTGCGATCCTCCAGCTCGACGACAATCGTCTTCTGCATCTTGTCGCTCACGACGTAGCCCACGCGGACCTTGCGCTGCGCGCGCTCCTTGGTGGCGGGTTCTGTCACGTTCACGTCCTTCTCGTCGCTCATGCGTCGTCACCGACCTTGGCATCAGCATCGGGGCCGGCCGAGAGTCCGAGTTCACGTTCACGCAGCACGGTGTAGACGCGTGCGATCTCGCGGCGGACCAACCGCAGCCGGCGGTTGTTGTCGAGCTGTCCGGTAGCCATCTGGAAGCGCAGGTTGAACAGCTCTTCCTTCGACTCGCGGAGACGCTCGAGGAGATCTTCGTCGTTGAGCTCACGGAGCTCGGCGGCAACAATTCCCAGTGCCATCAGAACGTCTCCTCTCGCGTCACGATGCGGGTCTTGATGGGCAGCTTGTGCTGCGCGCGGCGCAGGGCCTCGCGAGCGGTGTGCTCATCGGGGTAGCTCATCTCGAACAGCACGCGACCCGGCTTGACCGGGGCGACCCACCACTCGGGCGAACCCTTACCGGAACCCATGCGGGTCTCGGCGGGCTTCTTCGTCAGCGGGCGGTCGGGGAAGATGTTGATCCACACCTTGCCGCCACGCTTGATGTGCCGGTTGATGGCGATACGAGCGGACTCGATCTGCCGGTTGGTGATGTAGGCACTCTCCAGAGCCTGGATGCCGAAATCACCGAACGTCACCTTGGTGCCGCCCTTGGCCTGCCCCTTGAGACTGGGGTGGTGCTGCTTGCGGTGCTTGACCCGGCGAGGGATCAGCATGGGTCAGCCCTCCTGATTCGCGGTGGGGGTCGCACCTGCGTCGACCGTGGCCGGAGCCTCGGTGACCGGTGCGGCGGAAGCGGTCTCGGCCGCTGCGCGGCCCGCATCAGTGCTGGTCGCGGTGGTTCCCGAGGAACCACTACGACGCGGACGCTGCGGACGCTCACGACGCGGGCGATCGCCGGCCGGAGCCGCGACGGCGGTGAGCTCACGCTTGCCGCCGACGATGTCGCCCTTGTAGATCCAGACCTTCACGCCGATACGGCCGAAGGTGGTCTTCGCCTCGTAGAGGCCATAGTCGATGTCGGCGCGCAGCGTGTGCAGCGGCACCCGACCCTCGCGGTAGAACTCGCTACGGCTCATCTCGGCGCCGCCCAGACGACCGGAGCACTGCACCCGGATCCCCTTGACGTTCGGCTGACGCATGGCCGACTGGATGGCCTTGCGCATCGCACGACGGAACGCCACGCGGTTCGAGAGCTGCTCGGCGACACCCTGTGCCACGAGCTGAGCCTCGGACTCGGCGTTCTTGACCTCGAGGATGTTGAGCTGCACCTGCTTGCCGGTCAGCTTCTCCAGCTCGCCACGGATGCGATCGGCCTCGGCGCCGCGGCGACCGATGACGATGCCCGGACGGGCGGTGTGGATGTCGACGCGAACCCGGTCACGGGTGCGCTCGATCTCCACCTTGGCGATGCCGGCACGCTCGAGGCCGGTGGCCAGGAGCTTACGGATGGCGACATCCTCTTTCACGTAGTCCGCATACTGCTTGTCGGCGTACCACCGCGACTTCCAGTCGGTGGTGATACCCAGACGGAAGCCGTGCGGGTTGATCTTCTGGCCCACTACTGAGCTCCCTTACTGGTCGACTTCTTCGGCGTGCGCGACCGCTTGGGTGCGCCTGCGCCGGTGGCGGTGATGCTCTCCACCACGACCGTGATGTGGCTGGTGCGCTTACGGATCCGGAACGCGCGGCCCTGGGCCCGCGGACGGAAACGCTTCATCGTCGGGCCCTCGTCGGCGAACGCCTGCGAGACGACCAGCGTGCGCCGGTCGAGTCCGAGGTTGTTCTCCGCGTTGGCCGCCGCGCTGGCGACGACCTTGGCAACCGGCTCGCTCGCGGCCTGAGGCGCGAACAGCAGGATGTCGAGGGCCTCGTCCACGCTCTTACCGCGGACCAGGTCGATCACACGACGGGCCTTCATGGGCGTGACGCGAACGAACTTCGCGGTGGCCTTGGCCGTCGGGTTCAGAGTTTCTGCGCTCATCGCCGCTTCGCCTTCCGGTCGTCCTTGATGTGTCCCTTGAAGGTGCGCGTCGGCGCGAACTCACCGAGCTTGTGTCCGACCATCGAGTCCGAGACGAACACCGGAACGTGCTTGCGTCCGTCGTGGACGGCGAACGTGTGTCCGATGAAGTCGGGGATGATCGTCGAGCGACGCGACCAGGTCTTGATGACCTGCTTGGTGCCCTTCTCGTTCTGTACGTCCACCTTCGCAAGGAGGTGGTCGTCGACGAACGGGCCTTTCTTCAGACTGCGTGGCATCTGCTACTCCCTCCTGCTTATCGCTTGTTCTTGCCGGTGCGGCGGCGGCGGACGATCAGCTGATCGCTGGCCTTCTTCTTCGAGCGGGTACGGCCTTCCGGCTGTCCCCACGGGCTGACCGGGTGGCGACCACCGGAGGTCTTGCCCTCGCCACCACCGTGTGGGTGGTCGACCGGGTTCATGACGACACCACGGACGGTCGGGCGCTTGCCCTTCCAGCGCATGCGGCCGGCCTTGCCCCAGTTGATGTTGCTCTGCTCGGCGTTGCCCACCTCGCCGACGGTGGCGCGGCAGCGCACGTCGACACGACGGATCTCACCGGACGGCATACGCAGGGTGGCGTGAGCGCCTTCCTTGCCCAGCAGCTGGATCGACGAGCCGGCACTGCGTGCCATCTTCGCTCCGCCGCCCGGACGCAGTTCCACGGCGTGGATCTGGGTACCGGTCGGGATGTTGCGCAGCGGCAGGTTGTTGCCCGGCTTGATGTCGGCGGTCGCGCCCGACTCCACCACGTCGCCCTGGCCGAGGCCCTTGGGAGCGATGATGTAGCGCTTCTCGCCGTCGAGGTAGTGCAGCAGCGCGATGCGTGCGGTGCGGTTGGGGTCGTACTCGATGTGAGCGACCTTGGCGTTGACGCCGTCCTTGTCGTTGCGACGGAAATCGATCAACCGGTAGGCGCGCTTGTGGCCGCCACCCTTGTGACGAGTGGTGATGCGACCGTGTGCGTTACGACCGCCCCGACCGTGCAGCGGGCGGACGAGCGACTTCTCCGGGTGGTCACGGGTGACCTCGGCGAAGTCGGCGCCACTGGCGCCGCGGCGGCCCGGTGTCGTCGGCTTGTACTTACGAATAGCCATGAGTCTTCTTGTCCTCTACTTCTTCTCGATCCGCCCGGCGTCAGCCGACCGGACCTCCGAAGATCTCGATGGGCTTGCTGTCAGGGCTGAGGGTGACGATGGCGCGCTTGGTGTCCTTGCGCTTTCCGTACCCGGCGCGGGTGCGCTTGCGCTTGCCCTTGCGGTTGGCCGTGTTCACGCTCTCGACCGTGACATCGAAGATCTTCTCGATCGCGATCTTGATCTGCGTCTTGTTCGACTCCGGGTGCACGAAGAACGTGTACACGTTGTCCTCGATGAGTCCGTAGGACTTCTCCGAGATCACCGGGGCGAGGATGATGTCGCGCGGATCTGCCTGGATGACAGTCATTCTCAGGCCTCCTTCTCGTCGGTCTTCAGCGCCCGGGAGACGAACGCGTTGAGGGCCTCGACGGTGAACACGACCTCATCGGAATCGAGCACGTCGTAGGTGTTGAGCTGATCGGGAGTGATCGGCAGGACGTACTCCAGGTTCGCGACGCTCTTCCACGCGGCGACGTCTTCGCGACCGACGACGACGAGGAACTTGCGGCGCTCCGAGATGGCCTCCAGGAAGGCGCGAGCCGCCTTGGTGGACGGAGCCTGTCCGGCCACCAGTTCGGTGATCACGTGGATGCGCTCGTTGCGGGCGCGGTCCGAGAGGGCTCCGCGCAGCGCGGCGGCCTTCATCTTCTTGGGGGTCCGCTGGCTGTAGTCACGCGGCTTCGGGCCGTGCACCACGCCACCACCGGTGAACTGCGGAGCACGGGTCGAGCCCTGACGGGCGCGACCGGTTCCCTTCTGGCGGTACGGCTTCGCGCCGCCACCGCTGACCTCTGCGCGGGTCTTGGCCGAGTGGGTACCCTGCCGAGCCGCGGCTTGCTGTGCGATGACGACCTGGTGCATCAGCGCGATGTTGGCGGGAGCGTCGAAGAGCTCGGCGGGCAGCTCGACGGTGCCGTCGGTCTTCCCGTCCGCGGTCTTGACGTCCAGCGTCAGCTTCGTGGGCGCGTCTGCTGCGCCCTTAGTGGTGTTGACGCTCATGCGCTGACACCGCCTTTCACTGCGTCGCGGACGATCACGATGCCGCCCCTGCGACCCGGGATCGCTCCCTTGATCAGCAGCAGGCCGGCCTCGGCGTCCACCTTGTGCACGGTCAGGTTCTGGGTGGTGACGCGGTCGTTACCCATACGTCCGGCCATCCGCATGCCCTTGAACACGCGACCCGGGGTGGCGCAGCCACCGATGGATCCCGGCGCACGGTGCACGCGGTGCACGCCGTGGCTGGCGCCCAGGCCCTTGAAGCCGTGGCGCTTCATGACGCCCGCGAATCCCTTGCCCTTGGAGGTGCCGGTCACGTCGACGAAGGAACCGTCGGCGAAGATCTCGGCGGTCAGCTCCTGGCCCACGGAGTACTCGGAGATGTCGTTCACGCGGATCTCGGCCAGGTGACGACGCGGCGTGACGCCGGCCTTCGTGTACTGACCGGTGACCGGCTTGGTCACCTTGCGGGGATCGATCGCACCGTAGGCGAGCTGGACGGCGGTGTAGCCGTCGGTCTCCTGCGTACGGATCTGAGTGATCACATTCGGTCCGGCCTTGACGACGGTCACCGGGACAACCCGGTTGTTCTCGTCGAAGACCTGGGTCATCCCGAGCTTCGTGCCCAGGATTCCCTTCACGTTCTTCTGAGTCATATCTGCTTTCCGTCCCTATCCGCGTCTACTGGATGTTGACGTCGACGCTGGCCGGCAGGTCGATGCGCATGAGCGCGTCCACCGTCTTCGGCGTGGGGTCGAGGATGTCGATCAATCGCTTGTGCGTCCGCATCTCGAAGTGCTCACGAGAATCCTTGTACTTGTGCGGTGAACGAATCACGCAGTACACGTTCTTCTCGGTGGGCAGCGGCACCGGGCCGACCACACGTGCCCCGGTACGGGTCACGGTCTCCACGATCTTGCGCGCCGAAGCGTCGATCGCCTCATGGTCATAGGCCTTGAGCCTGATGCGGATCTTTTGTCCCGCCACGCTGTGTCCTCTTCCGTCGGTAACTAGTCGGCAGACGCGCCGCTGGGGAGCGGCTCACAGATGACCACTGCTCCTCATGAGACGGTGATCGACGCTGTTCATCTGTCGTTGTGCGTTCGCCCGCATGACGCGGGCCGGTCGTACTGACTCGGATGCCGGATTCCTCCGACACCCGAGGTCGGGCGTGTCGGGCGCCTGAAGACATATCTGTGCAGACACATCCGTGCGCAGCCGAACATCCGAGATCTTGGCTGTGATCCCTGATCAGGGGGATCGAGGTGGTGCTGGTCGTACAGGTCGATCGCTGTGACGGTTACCGGGCCAGTTCGTCTCCGCTTGACCCGCCGTGGCGATCGCACCTGATCGAGGCCGCGAAAACTCCGCGTTCCCGATCAAGGCAACCCGAACAGTATGCAACAGATCGTCGGCGAGGCCAAATTGCGCCGACAGCGACCCGTGACCGGCCGCCACCTGGGCCGCGACCACCTTCACAGACTCTTCACACCATCTCGGCAGCGCACCGACAAACGGACACTACCGTCGCTGCCATGACCGCACATCCGTCCGCATCGCCCGGGACCCCGTCGTCAGCGCTGCCCTCGGTGTTGGTCGTGGACGACGAACCACTCATCCGCGAGTCCATCGCCGACCGGTTCCGGGCCGAGGGCTTCGACGTCACCACCGCCGACACCGGCCCCGCCGCCGTCGCCACCCACCGAGAGGTCGGCTGCGACGTGGTCATCCTCGACCTGATGCTCCCGGGTATGGACGGGCTCGAGGTGTGCCGACGGATCCAGGCGCACTCCCCCACCCCGGTGCTCATGCTCACCGCCCGATCCGCCGAGACCGACCTCGTCATCGGACTCGGGGTCGGTGCCGACGACTATCTGTCGAAGCCGTTCTCCATGCGCGAGCTGGTCGCCCGGACCAGGGCCCTGCTGCGACGGGCCGAACGGTACGGACCCACCGAGACCGGGCCGACCGGGTCGCCCGAGCCGACGTCGGACGTGCAGACGCTCGGCGACCTGCACATCGACCACTCCGGGCGCCGGGTCGTGGTCGAGGGCGAGTCGGTGCACCTGACCCGTACCGAGTTCGACCTGTTGGTGTCGCTGGCCCGTCATCCGGGCGCGGTGCTCAGTCGTGGGCAGCTGCTCGAGACGGTGTGGCAGTGGCCGGGCGCCGGCGAGACCCGGACCGTCGACTCCCACGTGCGGTCGCTGCGGCGCAAGGTCGGCCACGGCCGGATCCGCACCGTGCACGGCGTCGGGTACGCACTCGAGAGCGATCGGACGTGAGCGTCCGGGAACGGGTCCCGTCCGCACCGGTGCGCCGCCCGCCGCGACGGCTACACTTCCCGCGTCCCCTCGACGCGGTGGCGTCGTTCAAGTTCAAGACCGCCGTGGTGGTCGGTGGCGCGCTGCTCACCTCGAGCGTGTCGTTCTGGATCACCGCGCAACTCGCGTTCCGGTACGCGCTGCTGGTCGCGCTGGTGGTCGCCTTCGTCGTCACGTGGGTGCTCGCGCACGGCATGACCTCGCCGCTGCGGGAGATGACCGGTGCGGTCCGTCGGATGTCCGACGGCGACTACACCACCCGGGTGCGCGCCACGTCGAAGGACGAGATCGGCACCCTGGCCACGGCGTTCAACCAGATGGCCGAGGACCTGGCGCACGAGGACCGGTACCGACGCGAGGTGGTCGGCAACGTCGCCCACGAACTGCGGACACCGGTCGCCGCCCTGCACGCGGTGCTGGAGAACCTGGTCGACGGGGTACGCACCCCCGATCAGGACACCCTGGAGTTGGCATTGACCCAGACCGACCGACTGGGCCGACTGATCACCGACCTGCTCGACCTGTCCCGGGTCGAGGGCGGCGCCGTGCGACTCGACCACGACCCGATCGAGGTGCAGCGCTTCGCGGCCGACGCCGTGGCGCAGTGCCGGCTGCGACTGCGTCAGCACAGCGGACGGGCCACCGACGTCGGTTTCTCCATCGACATCCCGGCCGCGCTGGTCGTCGAGGCCGACGAGGACCGCCTCCATCAGGTGCTGGCCAACCTCCTCGACAACGCGGCCCGGCACTCACCACCCGGTGGCGTGATCCACGTGTTGGCCCACGCCGACGGCGACTCCGTCGTCCTCGAGGTGGCCGACGAGGGGCCCGGCGTGGAACCCGCCGAGCGTCAACGCATCTTCGAACGCTTCACCCGCGGCGGTTCCCGCGACGGTGGCACCGGACTCGGCCTGGCCATCGCGCAGTGGGTCGTCCACCTGCACCGCGGCGAGATCGCCGTGGTCGACGACCCGCGGGGGTGTCGGATCCGGATCCGCCTGCCCGCGAACGTCACTCGCTGACCCCGACCCTCACACGCGCCGATCGGCGCGCTCGGACCGAACCACACCCGTACGACGAGAGGCGATACCCCCATGCCCGAAACACCCTCGATGCCCGGCCTGCCCATCCCGGGGACGGTCTACCCGGCCCCTCCCGAGCCGCCGTTCCCTCCCCTTCCGCCGTTGCCGCCACGGCCGCCGATGTACGACGTGTCGGCGGACCTGCCCCGCGTCGCCCCGGGGCGGGTCTTCGCCGCGGTCGCCGGCACCGCCGTCGCCGCGGCGCTCCTGCTCCCCGCAGGCCTGTCGGGCATCGGGATCGCGGTGACCGGCATCATCGTCCTCATCGCGGTGTTCGTGGGTTCGCCCTACCGCCCGGGGTGGGGCCAGTTGCTCACCGCCGCAGGCATCGTGGCGCTGCTGGCCGTGCCCGGCTGGCGCAGCGCCGAGTGGCTGACCGTCTGGTACGTCCTGCTCGCGGTCGCGGCCACCGGGGTGCTGCTCATCAGTGGACGCACGCTGCGGGACATGGCGTTCGCGGTGGTGGCGCCGATCGTCGTGTCGCTGCGCACGTCGGCCTGGATGACCCGGGCCGCCGGAGTCGCCTACTTGGGCTCGAAGGTGGAGAACCCGCGGGCGGTGCTCGGGGTCGGCGTGGTGACCGTGGTGCTCGTCGTGGTCTTCGGCGCGTTGTTCGCCGGCGCGGACGCCATGTTCGCGACCCTGCTGTCCGCGCTCACCCCGGACGTCGACGACCCCACCGTCACCGCGAACGTCGCGGTGGGTGTCGTGGTCGGCCTGTTCACGGCGGTGGGTTGCTACCTCCGGTACGCCCGGCCGCGCCTGACCGACCACGAGCGGACGGTCGCGGGCGACTCCTGGGCCTGGGCGGTGCCGACCGGCACGGTGCTCGCGTTGTTCGTCGCCTTCCTCGGCACGCAGGCCGGCGCCATGATCGGCGGGCAGGACTACGTGCAGGACACCGCGAACCTGACCTCGGCCGAGTACGCACGATCGGGCTTCTGGCAGTTGTTCGCCGTCACCGCGCTGACGATCCTGGTGGTGTCGGTGGCCTGGCAGCGCGCGGCCCGCACCACCACCCGCGACCGCGTCCTGGTCCGCGGCATACTCGGCGGACTGTGCGTCGCGACGCTGCTCGTGGTGGTCTCCGCGCTGCACCGGATGTACCTGTACATCGACGCCTACGGCGCGACCCGCCTGCGGATCAGCGTGATGGCGGTCGAGTTGAGCCTGGGCGCGATCGTCATCGCCCTGATGGTGGCGGGCGCCGGACTCGGCACCCGACACCTCGCCCGCGTCGTGGGCGGTCTGATCATCGGTGCCGCGCTGGCGTTCGCCGTCTACGACCCGGACGCGCAGATCGCCCGGATCAACGTCGATCGGTACGAGGCGTCGATCGCCCGCGACGAGGCACCCCGGATCGACACCTCGTATCTGTCCGGGTTGTCGCCGGATGCGACCGGTCAGCTGCTCCGACTCCCCACCGAACTGCAGCCGTGCGTGCTGCGGCTCATCGCCGAGACCGCCCGCGAGAAGCGCGGGTGGACCGGGTTCACCGTCGGTCGCGCACAGGCGAAGGCCGACCTGCACGACGTCGAACTCACGAGCGTCGACGCGTGCCCCAGCCCCAACTGACCGACGAGTAAGGTCGTGACCCATGACGGACGAGATCACCACGCTGCCCACCGCACGGACCGAGTCGGTCACCCCGACGTACGCCCTGTGGCGTCGCCTTCCCCAGAACGCGGTGGGCGCGGCGCTGTTCTCGATCGGCATGGTCGCCCGGGTCCCCTACTTCGGCACCATCCTGCCGTCGGTGAAGGAGCTGCGACCCGGGTACTGCGAGGTCACGGCACCGAA
The DNA here is from genome assembly GCF_024171815.1 of Williamsia maris. Taxonomy (GTDB): domain Bacteria; phylum Actinomycetota; class Actinomycetes; order Mycobacteriales; family Mycobacteriaceae; genus Williamsia_A; species Williamsia_A maris. Next base: position 867,595 of record NZ_JAMTCJ010000003.1, read on the forward strand.
GTGGTTCGGGGTGCACAACCACATCGGCACCTTCCACGCGATCGCGGCCTGCAACCTCGCCGAGACCGCGATGGGGATGCTGATGGAGGCCTCGACCCCCACCACGCTGCGCTGGTTGCCCAAGGCCATGACGTCGCAGTACCTCGCCAAGGCGACCACCGGCCTGCGTGCGGTGGCCACCCTGCCCGATCCCATCGACGCCGCCGCGATCGGCGACGGCGCGGAGATCGTCGTCGACATCGCGATCACCGACAAAGCCGGGCTCGAGGTCGTCCACTGTGCGATCACGTGCTGGGTCACGCCGAAGTGAGAACACACCTGTACGAGTCGGTCGAGCGCCGAACAATGAGCGACATCTATTGTCGAATTAATTGCGCAGACGCCTTGCGCGCCATTTCGAATTCATATTAACCTCGGCTAAGTACTTGTTCGGGGCAAATGCGGGGTGGTGAATCGAGGTCGTCGGGTGCCGGCACTGGGAACATCGGGAGTCGTTCCGATCGGCGATCGTGAGGTGCACTACTGCGCCGACGGGCAGGGCCCGGTCACGGTCTTCTTCGAGAGCGGACTCGGCCGTTCACGCAACACGTGGGCGGCCGTACAACCGCAGGTCGCCCGGTTCGCCCGGACGATCACCTATGACCGAGCGGGCCACGGGCGCAGCGACTCTCGCGCCGAGCCCTGCACCCTCGAGGAACTGACCGCCGACCATCTCGCGGTCCGTCGCGCGGTGGTCGACGGCCCGTGCGTCGTGGTCGGACACAGTTACGGCGGGCCGATCGTCCGTGCGGGTGCACTGGTCGAACCCGCCGACGTGTCCGGTGTGGTGCTCGTCGACGAGGTGTCCGAATTGTGCGACCGCCTGGTGTACGGGAACGGGATGATGGGCTCCGGCGCTTTCTATCGTGCGCAGGTCGTCCTGGCCAAACTGCGATTGTTGCCGAGTTTCCTGACGCGTACCCACTACCGAACACTGACGTCGTCGAACCCGGTGGAAGACCCCGATGAATTGATGCGGGAGATCCGCTCCGAGGAGGGCAGCGGTCGCGGCGCACGCACCGCGCTCCGGGAGTGGCAGGGCTTCACCGCGAGCATGCGTCGTTTCCACGCGAGCGGTCCGTGGATCCCCCGGGTACCGATGACCACCATCTCGCCGACGCGCGTGCCCGAGGACAAACGCCACCTCGACTACATCGCCCAGTCGCACGACGAGACGGCCCGACTCGCGTGCGACTGCCGCCACGTCTTCGCCCACACCTCGGGCCACTACATCCAACTGTCCGAGCCCGACACCGTGGTCAACGAGATCCGGGCTCTCGTCGACGCCTCCTGCACCGTCGCCTGATCGCTGCGATACTCGGATCACGTGATGTCGTCTCGGCCAGATCGGGCGAGCACGGACGGCGCGGACCGGGGGCGTGGGATGGCGATCAGAGGCCGTAACCTCGGACTCCTCGCGGCCCTGTCGGCGATCCCCACCGGCCCGTCCCAGGCGAGCGTGCTCGACGGGCTGCGTCGGGTCATCCTCGACGGGGGCGCGACGCCCGGGTCGGCCATCCCGGTCGGCGAGATCGCGACCCTGTTCGGCGTCAGCCCCATCCCGGTGCGCGAGGCACTCAAGACACTCGTGGGCGAGGGACTCGTCGGTCATCAGACCAACAACGGCTACTTCGTCGCGCAGCTCACCGTCGCCGAGCTCCGCGAGATCTACTTCGTCCGAGGCATTCTCGAGCAGGCCGCGCTGACCCGTGCCGTCGAACTGGCCACTCCCGACGATCTGGCGGCCGCGCGCGAGGCCCACCGGGCCCTGCACGCCGCCACCGACGCCGGTGATCTCCGTGCGTACCACCATCAGTCACGTCGTTTCCACCAGGCGCTGATCGAGCCGTGCGGCATGCACCGTCTGGTGCACATGTTCGAGGCGACGTGGAACATCACCGAACCGTTCCAGCTCATGCGCGCCGCGACTCCGGAGATGCAGACGCGTCTGCACGCCGACCACGAGTCGATGATCGACGCCGTGGCCGCCCGTGACGTGGACGCACTCATCGCGGCCTCGCGCGAGCACCACTCACGCCTCGAGACGATGATCATCGACACCGCAGCACAATTGAACGTCGCCGACGAATCCTGACCGCCCGGATCCAGCGGACGGCGAGAATATACTTTCGCGGTAACGCAGCAGAAATAACCCGGTCCTAGCCTAGGCTCACTCGAACACCAGGAGAGCCCATGACCGAAACGATCACCACCGGCGATGCCGTCGCGGAACCGACCCACGCGAGCGCGGCCGGGGAGAGCGTCATCAAGCTCGGCTATCACCAGAACCTGACCAACTCCGACCTCGCGCCGCTGAAGAAGCAGAGCTGGACGTCGTACAACATCTTCGCGTTCTGGATGTCCGACGTGCACAGTGTCGGCGGCTACGTGTTCGCGGGAAGCCTGTTCGCACTGGGTATCTCGGCCTGGCAGGTGCTCATCGCCCTGCTGGTCGGCATCTTCATGGTCTATTTCCTGTGCAACCTCGTCGCACGCCCGTCGCAGCAGGCAGGCGTCCCCTACCCGGTGACGACACGGGTGGCGTTCGGCGTCCGCGGCGCCAACCTCCCCGCCATCCTGCGCGGCCTGATCGCGGTGGCCTGGTACGGGATCCAGACCTACCTCGCCTCCGTCGCGTTCGGTCTGTTGGCGATCAAGTTCTGGCCCTCCATCGCGAAGTTCGACTCCGTGGACGACTACGGCTTCCTCGGGTTGTCGCTGCTCGGGTGGGGCGGTTTCATCCTGATGTGGGTGCTGCAGGCCATCGTCTTCTGGAACGGCATGGAGACGATCCGCAAGTTCATCGACTTCTGCGGTCCCGCGGTCTACGTCGTCATGGTCATCCTCGCCGGGTACCTGATCTACAAGGCCGGCTGGAGCAACGTCCACTTCGACCTGTCGGCCGGTCCGAACAAGACCGGATGGGCCTCGTTCACCGCCCTGCTGAGCGCCATCGCCCTGGTCGTCTCGTATTTCTCGGGACCGATGCTCAACTTCGGCGACTTCTCCCGCTACGGCAAGTCGTTCTCCGCGGTGAAGAAGGGCAACTTCCTCGGCCTGCCGGTGAACTTCCTGTTCTTCTCGATCCTGGTGGTGTGCACGGTCTCCGCGGGCGCCACGGTGATCGGTCGCGACGCCGACGGCAACATCATCACCGACCCGGTGCACATCGTCGACCGCATCGACAACACCACCGCGGCGGTCCTCGGCGTGCTCACCTTCGCCATCGCGACCATCGGCATCAACATCGTCGCCAACTTCGTCTCCCCCGCGTTCGACTTCTCCAACGTGGCCCCGACCAAGATCACCTGGCGCATGGGCGGCATGATCGCCGCCGTAGGGTCGGTGCTGATCACCCCGTGGAACCTCTTCAACAACCCGTCGGCGATCCACTACACACTCGACACGCTCGGCGCGGTGATCGGACCGCTGTTCGGCGTGCTCATCGCGGACTTCTACCTCGTCAAGAAGAAGAAGATCGTCGTCGACGACCTGTTCAGCATGTCGCCCACCGCGACCTACTGGTTCCGCAAGGGCGTCAACCCGGTGGCCGTGATCGCCACCGTCGTCGCCGCGATCGCGGGCATCCTCATCGTCGTCGAGGGCACCACCTACATGGCCAGCTACACCTGGTTCGTCGGAGCCGGTCTCGGTTTCGCGATCTACTGGCTGGGCATGCGGTTCCTGCCGCCGACGTTCATCTACGAGAACCCACCCACCGTCGAGGCGACCGAGAAGGTCGTCGCCTGACACGACAGACTGGCGTCATGCGTATCTGCATCATCAACCCGAACACCACCTCCGCCATGACCGACCTCATGGCGGAGGTGGCACGTTCGGCGGCCGGTCCCGACACCGACATCGTGGCGGTGACCTCGTCGATGGGGCCCGCCTCCATCGAGAGCCATTACGACGAGGCGATGTCGGTACCCGGACTGCTGGCCGCGATCGTCGCCGACCGGGCGTCGGAACACCCGTCCGACGCGTACCTCATCGCCTGTTTCGGCGATCCCGGCCTCGACGCGGCACGCGAGATCGCCGGGGCTCCGGTCCTCGGCATCGCCCAGGCGGCCATGCATCTCGCGGCCCTGTCCGGCGGCGGGTTCTCGGTCGTGACCACTCTGGGGCGCACCATCGGGCGCGCCGAGGAGCTGACCCATCGATACGGGGTGGCCGGCCTCTGCCGCGGACTGCACGCCTGCGAGATCCCGGTGCTCGAACTGGAGTCGAACCCGGACACCGAGGTCATCCTCACCGACGCCTGCGCACGGGCGTTGACCGGCGACGGCTCGGAGTCGGTCGTGCTCGGCTGCGGCGGGATGGCCGATCTGGCCGCGCGCATCTCGGACAAGATCGGCGCCCCGGTCATCGACGGGGTCGCCGCCGGCGTCCGTTTGCTGCAGGCGCTCGTGCCGGTCGGCGGGTTCCCCGGCCCGGCCAGCGGCGAGTTCTCCCGCCCGCCGGCCAAGGAGTACACCGGCCTGCTCAGCGGGTTCGCCCTGCGCTGATCGCCGCTCCGCGTTCACCGCCGAGGTCTCGAATCGGCATCCATCCGGTCGCGATCGGATGCGTGACCCGAACGCGTCACGGCACCTCATGGCACGCTTCGCTACCCTCGCGAAGGTCGTGTGCTGTTACTGGAGGTGTTGATGAGGCCCGTGAGGTTTCGTTTCGGGTGTTCCGTCGTCGCGGTGATCGCTGCGCTGCTCCTACCGGCGGCGGTGCTGTCCTCCCCCGCATCCGCCGCACCCGCCCCCGTCGCACCCGCACCGACCTCCCCGTCGGACCCGGCCGTTCTCGCCGGCGCCAACGACTGGTCGTGCCGTCCGTCGGCCGCCCATCCCCGGCCGGTCGTGCTGGTCCACGGCACGTGGTCGACGATGACCGACACCTGGAAGGTGCTCGCCCCGGCCCTGAAGAAGGAGGGCTGGTGCGTGTTCGCCCTCGACTACGGCAAGCGTGAGCCGAACAGCCTGGAGAACCTGCTGAACCTCGCGGGCGGCGACGCCATCGCGCAGTCGGCAGGCACCCTGGCGCGGTTCGTCACGAGGGTGCGCACCACGACACGGGCGGCTCAGGTCGACATCGTCGGACACTCACAGGGCGCGCTCGTCGCACGGCAGTACCTGAAGTTCAACGGCGGTACCGATGCCAAGGACCCGTCGCGCAACGCCGTGCACACCCTGGTCAGCCTCGCGGGCACCAACCACGGGACGACGTTCAACTTCAACCAGCTGATCGGACTGGCCGGGCAGGCGCTCGGCATCCCGGTGGTGACGCTCGCCGCGACCGCGGTCGGGCCGTCCTACATCGAGCAGATGATCGGGTCGCCGTTCCTGCGTCGGCTCAACGACGGCGGCGACACCCGTCCGGGGGTCGAATACGTCGCGGTCGGGTCGCGGGGCGACAACGTCGTCACCCCGACCGACAGCACCTTCCTCACCGCGGGACCGGGCGCGAAGGTCCGCAACGTCTGGGTGCAGGACGGATGCCCGGCCCTGCTCGTCGACCACATGACGATCACCTCGGCACCGCGCGCGAACTGGATCGTCCTCGACGCACTCGACCCGGCTTACGGTCGGACACACAAGGCGCCCTGCGCCTGAGACCGGTCGGCCCGCCCACTCGGCGTCCGTAACCGCCCACTCGACGGGTCAGTCGGCGCGGCTGTCGGCGATCGACTGCAGCGCCACCAGCCAGTGCTGGAACAACTCGTCGAGGTCCTCGTAGTCGATGGCGTCATCGAGGTAGGTGACCAGCGCGCGCACCATCAGTCCGTCGGGCCCTGTGGTCGACAGTGACTGGATGTCGATCTCGGCCTGTGCGGGCATCCGGTTGCCGCGCGCCAACATCTCCGGGTCGTCGATGTCGACGAGCTCGGGTCCGCGCACGTCCGGGAACCACGGCGTCTGCTCGACCTCCGAGCCCACCTCCGCGCCGGGGATGGTGCCGACGTAGTTGAAGACCACCTGCGGCTCGGCGAACCGGCTCAGCTCGGCGCGACCGACCGGGTCGAGGTAGCGCAGCACGCCGTAGCCCACGCCGCGATCGGGGTGGGCGGCCATGGCCGCGCGGGTGCGCGAGACGACGTCGCGCGCCACGTCGCCTCGGAGCACCAGGTCGGCGGTGTCCACACCGCTCAGGTCGATGTGCGTCGGGTACATCGAGGTGAACCACCCAACCGCACGGGACAGGTCGGCGCCCTCGACGAGCGCCTCCTGGCGGCCGTGGCCCTCCAGCGTCAGCAGCGCCCCGGGGACGTCGAGCCCGCGATCGCTGCGCCATCCGACCATCGCGGCAGCGAGTCCGGCCACCAGCAGGTCGGCCAGCGTGGTCTCGGCGTCGACGGTCGCCGCCAACGGGGCGATGAGGTCGGACCCGATCACGAACTCGGTCCGGGCCAGGCGGTCGATGCGGTCGGTGCTCAGATCCAGGCGTCGGGTCCCGAGCGGCGGATCCTCGACATCGAGCGTCGTCGTCCAGTGCTCGAGCTCATCGCGACGGCTCTCCGCCCGGGCCGCGAGTCCCCGGCTCCAGCTGATCCACGACGTGCCCGCGTCGGGCAGGACCGGTTCGGTTCCGGCCGACACCTGGGTGCCCGCGACCGCGAGGTCGGCGGTCAGGGTCTGCCACGAGACCGCGTCGACGACGAGGTGGTGCAGGACCACGACGAGGCGACCCAGCACCGAACGCTCTGCTGCGTCCGCCGGCGGGACCAGCCACACCAGGCGGATCATGTCGCCGACCGCGGGGTCGAGCAGGTCGACCGCGTCGGCAACCGCGCCGCGCAGCACCGCGGTGTACCCCGGCAGATCCGGGGCCTCGTCGGTGCCCAGCTCGATCCGGGTGATCAGGGTGCTCGGATCCACCGTGCCCGGTGCGGCGACCTCGAGGGTGTGGGCGTCGGTGTCGAGCCGCGACCGCAGCGCGTCGTGGCGATCGATGACGCTGCGCATCACCTCGACGATGTCGGACTCGTCCGCGTCCGCGGGCACGGTGATCGCCATCGGCATCACGAACCGCCGGTGGTCGCCGCCACGTTCGAGCATCTTCTCGATGACCGGCGTCAGCGGTGCCGATCCCTCGTGGACCTCGGGGCCCGCGTGCAGGACGGCACGGCTGTCGGCGGTCTGGGCCAGCGCGGCGATCGTCCGCTGCTCCAGCACGTCTCGCGCGGTGAAGGTGAGTCCGGCGGCACGGGCACGGGTGACGAGCTGCATCGCCCCGATGCTGTCGCCGCCCAATTCGAAGAACGAGTCGTCGGCGCCGGCCTGGGTACCGACCACCTCGCCGACGATGCGGCACAGCAGTTCCTCGCTCGGGGTGGCCGGGGCGCGCATCTGGGCGCGGTCGAGGGTCGGCACCGGCAGCTCGCGCCGGGCGATCTTGCCCGAGCGACTGCGGGGGAACTCGTCGAGCAGCACGACGACGTCGGGGACCATGTACGCCGGCAAAACGCGGCCGGCGTGTTCGCGGACGGCGAGCGGATCGACGTCGACGCCGGACCGGCCGGTGATGTAGCCGATGATCCGGGCGCGGCCCTCGGCGGTGTCGGTGATGACCGCCGCCTGCGCGACCGACTCGTGGGCGGCGAGCGCGGCCTCGATCTCCTCGAGCTCGATGCGCAGACCGCGCACCTTGACCTGGAAGTCCGATCGTCCGACGTACTCCAACGACCCGTCGACGAGTCGGCGCACCAGGTCACCGGTGCGGTACATGACCGCGCCCGCCGGACCGAACGTGCTGGGCACGAAACGCTCCGCGGTGAGATCAGGACGTCCGAGATAGCCACGCGCCAACTGGGTCCCGCCGAGGTACAGCTCGCCGACGGCACCGGTGACGACCGGACGCAGCCAGTGGTCGAGGACCCAGCCGCTGGTGTTCCACACCGGTTTACCGATCGGGACCGCGTCGGAGGCCGCGCGGTTCGCCGCGGGCAGGACGGCCGACTGGCCGTCGGTCTCCGAGCTGTGGACCACGCCGTTGGAGGCGACGTAGGAGGTGGCGTCGACGGTGACCTCGGTGGGCCCGTACAGGTTGACCACCTGTGCGCCACCGACCGACGAGACCGCCTGCGCCAGTGACCGCGGCAGCGCCTCGCCACCACTGAACACCAGGCGCAGCGACGAGACCGCCTGTGGTGCCGCGGCTTCGGCGAACACCGCGAGAACCGACGGGACGAACTGCGCGACGGTCACCCGATGCCGTTCGACCAGCGTCACCAGTTCCACCGGGTCACGGTGGGCCTGCGGTCCGGCGACCACGGTGCGGGCACCGACCAGCGCGGGCGCGAACATCTCCCACACCGAGGCGTCGAACGTGAACGGCGTCTTGAGCAGGACTACGTCGTCACCGCCGATCTCGTATTCGGCGGCGAGCCAACGCAACTGGTTGATCAGGGCGCGCTGGGTGATCTGCACACCCTTGGGTCGTCCGGTCGACCCCGAGGTGTACAAGACGTACGCCAGCGACGCGGGCCGGACCGTCCCGACCAGCTCGGTCGGGCGCAGCGCCGTGTCCGCCGTCGACTGCAGGTCCGGCGAGGAGGCGTCGAAACATGCCACCGTGGGATCGATCCCACGGATCCGGCTCAGCTGCGCGGCGTCGGTGACGATGCACGCGAGGTCGGCGTCGGCGATGACGGTGGCCAGACGGTCGTCGGGTGCGTCGACGTCGAGCGGCAGGTAAGCGCCGCCGGCCTTGAGGATCCCGTAGACCGCGGCCACCTGCTCGAGCGAGCGCGACATCGCCACACCGACGATGCTGTCGGGTCCGACCCCACGGGCGGCGAGCGCACGCGCCCGGCGGTTGGTCAGCGCGTCGAACTCGGCGAACGTCAGTTCCCGCTCGCCGTCGGAGTAGGCGACCGCGTCCGGGGTCAGCGCGGCCTGCGCCGAGAACACGTCCATGACCCCTGCGTCGGCGATCTCGCGACGGGTCGCATTCCAATCGTCGAGCTGCGCCGCGGTCTCGGCCTCGTCGAGCAGGTCGAGATCACCGACCGAGCCCGTGCTCGCCGCCGCGAAGGCCTCCAGAACCCGCTGCATGCGTGCGGCGAGAACGGCGGCACGCTCGTCCGGGATCAGCACCGGCACGTACTTGAGGTTGACCGTCAGACCGGGATCGGACTGCGCGAGAACGGTGACCGGGTAATGGGAGGCGTCGTTGATGGCGACGCCGCGGACCGACATCCCGTCGATGGAGGTCTGCGCCTCGAGCGTCGACCGGTCCACCGGGTAGGACTCGAAGACCGTCAGGCTGTCGAAGAGCTGCGGGAGTCCGGTGGCGCGCTGCACCGCGGGCAGGCCCACGTGGTGGGCGTCGAGCAACCCGGCCTGCTCGGACTGCACGCGCTCGAGGAAGCTCACGACCGACTCGCGCTCGTCGAGACGCACCCGCACCGCGATGGTGTTGATGAACAGGCCGAGAATGCTCTCCACGCCGTCGATCTCGGGCGGGCGGCCCGACACCGTGGCACCGAAGACCACGTCGTCGCTGCCCAGCGAGCGGGCGAGGACGAGACCCCACGCCGCCTGCACCATCGTGTTCAGGGTCAGGCCGCGATCGCGCGACAGGTCGGCGAGCCCCTCGGTCGTGTGGGAATCGAGCTCGATCGCCATCTCCACCGGGACACCGATGTCGGTCAGATCGGCCGGAATCCGTTCCACCAGCATCGTGGGTGACTCGAGGCCGTCGAGGGCACGCTGCCAGGCCGCCACCGCCGCATCGGCGTCCCGACGGGCGAGCCAGGCCAGGAAGTCCCGGTAGGAGCGGGCGCGAGGCAGATGAGAGTCGTCGCCGCGGGTCGCGTACAGGACGAACAGCTGCTGGATCAGCAGCGGTCCCGACCACCCGTCGAGCAGGATGTGGTGGTTCGTGACCGACATGCGGTGCCGATCGGGTCCGACCCGCAGCAGCAGCACCCGCATCAGCGGCGGGGCCGACATGTCGAAGTGGGCGGTGCGGTGCGCACGCAGCATCCCGTCGACGACCGCGTCACGGTCGGGCTCGTCGGTGAGATCGACGAACTGCCACGGCACCTCGACCGATTTCGCGATGACCTGGACGGCGGTGCCGTCGGCGGTGTGGCCGAAGCCGGCCCGCAGGTTCTCGTTGCGCGCCACGAGCGCGGTGAAGGCGGTCCGCATCCGCTCCTGGTCCACCGGGCCGTCGAGCTCGAAGACCAGCTGTGCGGTGTAGATGTCGGTCGCCTGCTCGGCCAACGCGGCGTGGAACAGCATGCCGCTCTGCAGCGGCGACAGCGACCAGATGTCGTCCACCCCAACGGCTCCGGCCTCGAGGACGTCGATGGCGGCCTGGTCGACCGCGACCAGCGGAACGTCCGACGGGGTCAGGCCGCCGGCGTCACCACTGCGGTCGTGCACGGCCAACGCCGCGGCGGCCTCGACCCACAGGTCGGCGAGCTCGGTGACCTCGTCGCGGTCGAGGATTCCCGAGGCGAACGCGAAGGACGCGGACACCTCCGGCCCGCGTGCGGTGTCGGTGGTGATGGCGTTGATGGTCAGGACCTGCGGCACGACCATGTCGTCGTCGAGGGCGCCACCGAGTTCGCCACCGTCGGAGGCGGTCTGCCATCCGAACGCGGCCTGCGCCTCGTCGACGTCGGCGGCACCTGCCACCCGTCCGAGGTAGTTGAACCCGATCTGCGCCTCGCCGAGGCCGGCGAGGCGTCCGGCCGCGGTCGGGTTGCGGTGGCGGAGCAGCCCGAACCCGATGCCGTTCTCCGGCACGGTCAGCAACTGTTCCTTGACGGCCTTGAACGCCGCACCCGCAGCCGGTCCGCCGGCGAACGCGTCGGCGTCGTCGACGCCGGTGAGGTCGAGACGGATCGGGTACAGCGACGTGAACCAACCGACGGTGCGCGACAGGTCGGCTCCGCCCACCGCGGACTCCTCGCGGCCGTGGCCCTCGAGGTCGAGCAGGAGCGAGGAGACCGTCTCGCCGCGACGGATCCGCCAGCGCCGCACCGCGAGTGCCAGCGCGGCCAGCAGCGCGTCGTTGACACCGCCGCGGTAGGTCGAAGTGATGCCGGTCAGGATCGACGTGCCCACGTCGACCGGCAGCGACACGGTGAGGCGCTCGATCGTCGACGCGACGTCGACGTCCGGATCGACGCGACGTCGACCCAGCACGGGATCCGGCCCGTCCAGGACGCGCACCCAGTGGTCGAGTTCGGACGAGTGCCGCACGGCCGCGTCGGTCAACGCGTGCGCCCAGGCACGCAGCGAGGTTCCGACGGGCTCGAGGACCTGATCGGGATCGATCGGTCCATCCGCCGATCCGGTCGCCTCCGACTCCGTCAACTCAGTGGTCTTCGACCAGGCAACGGCGAGGTCGGGCAACAGGATCCGCCACGACACACCGTCGACCACCAGGTGGTGCGCGACGACGTAGAGGCGTCCGGTGGCGCCGGCCGGTGCACTCGCGGACGGGTCGAACCAGACCATCTCGATGACCCGACCCTGCGAGGGGTCGAGGCGGTCGTTGGCGGCGTCGGTCTCGCGGGCCACCATCGCGACGAACTCGTCGGAGCCCGGTGCGGAATCGAACTCGACACGGGTCAGCACCGATGCCGCCGCTACCGATCCCCGCGGGGAGATCAGCAGGTGCGCAGGTGAATCCGTCGCTTCGACGAGTGTCGAGCGCAGCGCGTCGTGACGGTCGAGCAGGACCGCGACCGCGTCGAGCAGACGCTGGTGGCCGGGATCGGCGGGCAACGTCAGGAACGCGGCCTGGGAGAACACCCGGTAGTGCCTGCGGGTGTCGACCAGCCAGTCCATGATCGGCGTGAGTGGCACCTCACCGACACCGCCGCCGGGCAGTTCGTCGATGACGGTGATCACGGCGTCGGCCTCGAACCGCGCGACCTCGGCGAGTTCGGCCACCGTGCGACGGTCGAACACGTCGCGCGGGGTGAACACGATGCCGCGGGCGCGGGCGCGGGACACGAGCTGGATGGACACGATGCTGTCGCCGCCGAGGGCGAAGAACGAATCGTCGATCGAGACCCGCTCGGCGCCGAGGGTCTCGGCGAACAGCCCGGTCAGGGCCTCCTGCATCGGCGAGACCGGCGCACGGTAGGACTCGACGTCGGAGCCGAGAACCGGTGCGGGCAGCGCCTTCAGGTCGACCTTGCCCGCCGGGGTCAGCGGGACCGCGTCGAGGACGGTGATCGACGAGGGGACCATGTGGCCGGGTAGCCGGGATCCGAGGAGCGAGGTGACGTCGTTGACCGACACCGTGCGCCCGGCGGCCGGGAACACGTACGACGCCAGCATGGTCTGACCCGAGGTCGGGTGCGGCAGACCGACGGTCAGACCGAAGTCGACGTCGGGGTGTGCGGCGAGGACGGCGTCGATCTCACCGAGTTCGATGCGGAAGCCGCGGACCTTGACCTGGTGATCGGACCGGCCGCCGAATTCGAGTTCCCACCCGGTGCCGTCGGGGGTGCGCTTCCAGCGCACGACATCACCGGTGCGGTACATGCGCTCACCGGGCGCGCCGTAGGGGTCGGCGACGAAACGGTCGGCGGTCAGGGCGCTGCGGTTGAGATATCCGCGGGCGATGGCGGGCCCGGAGAGGTACAGCTCGCCCGCGACGCCCGGCGGGACCGGCCGCAGACGAGAGTCGGCGACCAACGCGTTCATCCCGGTGATCGGGCCGCCGATGCGGACCGGCTCACCCGGGACCAGGGCATCGCTGCACGAGCCCCAGATCGTGGTCTCGGACGGGCCGTACAGGTTGAACATCTGTCGTCCCGGAGCCCAGCGGCGCACGAGGTCGGGAGGACAGACGTCGCCACCCACGCAGACGACGGCGAGGGCGTCGAGCCCCGCGGTCGGCACCGTGGTGAGTGCGGCCGGCGTCACGAACGCGACCGTGACACGGTGCTCGTGCAGCTGACGCGCGAGGTCGTCGCCTCCGAAGACACTCGTCGGGACGATGACCTGGGTGGAGGCGGCCGCGACCGCGAGCACGGCCTCGAACACCGACGCGTCGAAGCTCGGGGACGCGAAGTGCAGGACGCGTGAGTCCGGGGTGAGGCCGAATCGCTCGACCGCCTCATGGGCGACCCCGGTGAGACCGCGATGCGGCACCGCGACGCCCTTGGGTCGGCCGGTCGACCCCGAGGTGAAGATGACGTAGGCCAGGTCGTCGAGGTCGGGCTCCGCGGGTGCCACCAGCGTCGACGGCTCGAGCGGAACCTCCTCGATCGGGATCCAGCGAGCCCGGGCGGGCAGAGCGGACACGGTCTCACCGAGAGCGAGGCCGAGCGTCACACCCGAGTCGCTCACCATGTGTTCGATGCGGTCGGCCGGGTAGTTCGGATCGATCGGCAACACGGCCGCACCGGCTCGCACGATGCCCCAGAACCCGACGATCGACTCGATCGACCGACCGATGGCCAGCGCGACCGGTTCACCGACGCGGGATCCGGACGCGCGCAACATCTCCGCGACCGCATCGGCGCGGGCGGCGAGCTCGGCGTAGGTCAGCACGGCCTCGCCACACACCACCGCGTCCGCGGCCGGATCGACTGCGACGGCGTCGGCGAAGATCGCGCCGAAGGTCCGTGGCGCGACGGCCGCCGCACCGTGCACCGGTGACAGTTCGGCCCGCTCGGCCTCACCGAGCAGCTCGATGTCGCCGACGCGGACATCCGGGTCGGCCGCGACCGACCGCATGATGGCGATCAGACGATCGGCGAACGCCGCGATGGTCGACGCGTCGAACAGTGCGGTGGAGTAGGTGAACAGGGCGAGCATGTCCCCGGCGCCACCGACGGCGTCGGCGAGGGTCAGCTGCAGATCGAACTTCGTCGTCCAGGTCGAGCTCTCCATGCCCGAGACCCGCAGGCCGGGCAACTCGAGTTCGGCGGTCTCGTTGTTCTGGAACGCCAGGACCACCTGGAACAGTGGCGAATACGAGGTCTCCCGATCGGGCGCGAGTTCCTCGACGAGCCGCTCGAACGGGATCTCGGTGTGGGTGAACGCGGCGACGTCGGTGTCGCGGGCGGTGCGCAGCAGTTCGGTGAACGGCTGGTTTGGGCTGACCTTCGTCCGCAGCACCAGGGTGTTGACGAACATACCGATCAGGTCGTCGATCTCCTCGGCACCGCGGCCGGCGATGGCGGTACCCACGGCGACGTCGTCGGTGGTGCTCGACCGCGCGAGCAGCACCGCGAGGATCGCGTGGAACGTCATGAACATGGTGGCGCCGTTGGCGTTCGACACGCGCTGGAGGGCGTCGCGCAGCTCCCGGTCGACGGTGAACTCGTGGCTCGCACCCGCCATCGACTGCACCGGCGGCCGCGGACGGTCGAACGGCAGGTCGATCGCGTCGGGCAATCCGGCGAGCTGCTCGGTCCAGTAGGCGAGCTGGGAATTGACCAGCGAGTCCGGATCCGACGCCTCGCCCAGGACCTCGCGCTGCCACAGCGCGTAGTCGGCGTACTGCACCGGCAGCGGGGTCCACGTCGGGACCTCGCCGGCGGCGCGGGCGGTGTAGGCCACCATCACGTCGCGGGCGAGCGGGGCGATCGACGAACCGTCGCCGCTGATGTGGTGGATGACGACCACGAGGACGTGTTCGGTCGCCGACAGCTCGAGCACCGAGATCCGCACCGGGACCGCGGTGGCCACGTCGAACCCACCGAGGACGAGCCCGGCCAGCGCGCGCTGCACCTCGTCGTCACCGGAGACGGTGCGCAGGGCCATGGCCGTGCCCTCGGCGAGCGGGTCGTCGGCGTCGAGGATGACCTGGCTCGGACCGCGCATCGCCGGGGTCGTGTCGTCGGGGTAGTAGGTGCGCAGGACCTCGTGGCGGTCGACGACGTCGGCGACCGCGGCGCGCAGGGCGTCGAGATCGAGGTCGCCGGACAGTCGGATGACCGCGGGGATATTGTACGCCGGTGAGGCCGTGTCGAACTGGTTGATGAACCACATGCGGGCCTGCGCCGGTGACAGCGGCAGACGGTCCGGTCGGGCACCGGCGACCAGCGGCGGTCGGGCGCGGCGTTCGTCGCCACGCTCGGCCAGCGCGGCCAGGCCGGCAACGGTGGGTTCGGTGAACAGGTCGCGGACCGAGAGTTCGGTCCCCAGGGCGGCGTTGACGCGCGAGATGACCCGTGTCGCCGACAGCGAGTTGCCGCCGACGGCGAAGAAGCTGTCGGTGGTCCCCACCCGATCGACACCGACCATGTCGGCGAACACGGCGGCGACGATCTCCTCGACCGGTCCGCGCGGCGCCAGGTAACCGTCGGCCCCGCCGAACACCGGCTCCGGCAACGCCTTCCGGTCGAGCTTGCCGTTGATGTTGAGCGGGAACTCCTCGACCACCATCACGACCGCGGGAACCATGTACGCGGGCAGCTCGTGACCCGCCTCCTCCAGCAGTGCCTGCTGGTCCAGGGTCACCCCCGCAGCGGGCAACAGGTACGCGACCAGCTGCTCGCCGGCGTGGTCGTCGCTGTGGACGGTGACCACGGCGGTGTCGACCTGCGCCGAGGACGCCAGGACGCGCTCGATCTCCTCCAGCTCGATCCGCAGTCCGCGGATCTTGACCTGGAAATCGGTGCGGCCCATGTACGCCAGGGTCGGTGCGCCGGTCTCGTCGGTCGTCCACTTCGCGACGTCACCGGTGCGGTACATCCGCTCCCCCGGCGCGCCGAAGGGGTTGGCGACGAAGCGTTCCGAGCTGAGGTCGTAGCGGCCGTGGTAGCCGCGGGCCAGCTGCACACCGGCGAGGTAGAGCTCGCCGTTGACACCGTCGGGCACGAGCTGCAGACGGGAGTCGAGCACATAGACCTGGCTGTTCCACTGCGGGCGGCCGATCGGGACGACGGTCTGCGCGCTCGACGCCACCAGCTGGTGGGTGATGCTGACCGCGGCCTCGGTCGGTCCGTACAGGTTGTGCAGCGCGACGTCGCCGACGCGGTCGTCGGACCGGGTGACGTCGCGGAAGCGTCCGACCACCTCGGGGGTCAGTGCCTCACCGATCGCGAGGACCTGTCGCACCGAGGCGAGCTGTCCGCTCGTCGCCTCCTGCACGAACGCGGCCAACAGCGACGGCACGAACACCGCGGTGGTGACGCCGGTGTCGCGGATCAGGTTCGCGAGGTAGGTCTGGTCGCGGTGGCCCTGCGGGCTGGCGATGACCAGTCGGGCTCCGGCGATCAGGGCCCACCAGTACTCCCACACCGAGACGTCGAACGTCGACGGGGTGCGCAGCAGCAGGGCGTCGTCGCGTCCGATGCGCAGCGCGGTCTGGATCCAGTTGAGCTGGTTGACGATCGCCGAGTTCGGCACCGGCACGCCCTTGGGGCGTCCCGTCGAGCCGGACGTGTACATGAGGTAGGCGGTGTTGTACGGGTGCAGCGGTGCCCGTCGCTGCTCGTCACCGATGACCGTCGTCGGCTGCTCCGACAGGTCGAGGGTCGCGAGGTCGATGCTCGGCACGGTGTGCGCGATCGCCTCGGGCCGCAACGCGGAGTACAGCACCACGACCGGCTGGGCGCTGTCGAGGATGTAGCCCACGCGGTCGACCGGGTGGTCGGGGTCGATCGGCAGGTACGCGCCACCGGCCATCGACACCGCGTACATCGAGACGATGAGGTCCACCGAGCGGTACATCGCCAGTCCGACGATGCTCTCCGGACCGACACCGAGGTCGATCAGGTGGTGTGCGAGCTGCCGAACCCGTTGTGCCACCTCGGCGTAGGTGAGTGTGGCGCCGTCGCCGGTGTCGAACGCGACGGCCTGCGGGTCGGTGTCGAGCGAGCTGTCGAGGAACCCGGCGAGCGTCCCGGGCGCCAGGGCGACACCGGTGTTGTTGCGGTCGGAGAGCAGCACCGTGCGCTGCGTCGGGGTGAGGACCTCGAGGTCGCCGACCGGCGCGGTCGGATCGGCCAGCACGCCGTCGATCAGCGAGAGCAGGTTGTCCACGATCGACGACACCGTCGACTCGTCGAACAGGTCCTGCGCGTAGGTGAACACCGCCTCGACCCCGGCGGGTTCGCCGGCGTCGTCGTATCGGTCGACCAGGATCAGCTGGAGGTCGAACTGCGCCACCAGTTCCGGCAGTTCCACCGGCTCGATCCGCAGTCCGGCCAGTTCGAGGTCGGCGTGCTCGATGTTCTGGAACGACAGTCCGACCTGAAAGATCGGGTGCCGAGCGGTCGAGCGGACCGGGTTGAGCACCTCGACGAGTCGCTCGAACGGCACGTCGGAGTGCGAGAACGCCTCGGCGTCGCGATCCCGTACGCGCGTGAGCAGTTCGAGGAATCCCTGCGCGGGGTCGACGTCGGCGCGCAGCGCGAGGGTGTTGATGAACATGCCCACGACGCCGTCGAGTTCCCGCTCGTGCCGCCCGGCGATGGGCGATCCGACGGTGACGTCGCGGTTCCCGCTCAGCCGTGAGAGCAGCAGGGCGTAGACGGCGTGGAACGCCATGAACGTACTGGCACGCTGCGACCGCGCGAGGTCGGCGAGCCCACGGTGACGGGCGGCGTCGATGTCGAAGCGGTGCTGGTGCCCGCGCAGCGACTGCACCGGCGGACGCGGGTGGTCGGTGGGCAACTCGAGCTGATCGGGGATGCCCGCCAACTCGTTCCGCCAGAACTCGATCTGCTCGAACAGGACGCTGGTCGGGTCGGACTCGTCACCGAGCAGCTCACGCTGCCAGATCGCGTAGTCGGCGTACTGCACGGGCATCGGCCGGAACAGGGCGCGCTCACCGTGCACCCGCGCGGCGTAGGCCACCGCGAGGTCGGCGACGAACGGCGCCATCGACTGACCGTCGGCCACGACGTGGTGCACCACGAGCGCCAGCACGTGCTCGGTCGGACCGAGCTCGATCAGACGGATGCGCAACGGCACCGCGGCCGTGACATCGAAACTGCGGCCGAGGAATTCCCCCACGAGCGCGGGCGCCTCGGCGGGGGTGGACGCGACGATCTCGAGCTCCGGGATCGCCTGGTCGGCGGGCAGGATCACCTGGTGCGGACCGGACGGCGAGTCCGGGTACACCGTGCGCAGCGACTCGTGCCGCTCGATGACGTCGCCGATCGCCGCACGCAGCGCCGCGATCTCGAGGTCGCCGGTCAGGGTGACCGCGGCCGGGATGTTGTAGGCCGCCGAGTCGGGGTCGAAGCGGTTGAGGAACCACATGCGGGTCTGCGCCAGCGACAACGGGATCTGCGCCGGACGCGGACGTGCGACGAGGCGCGGTCGCGGGGTGGTGGCCACGCCGTCGCCCGAGAGTCGTTGCGCGAGTTCGGCGACCGACGGTGCGGCGAACAGTTCGCGGACCGGTACCTTGCGGCCGATCTCCGAGCCCACCCGGCTCGCGACGCGGGTGGCCGACAGCGAGTTGCCGCCCAGATCGAAGAAGTCGTCGTCGATGCCGACCGCCGTGACCCCGAGGACCTCGGCGTACACCGCGGCGATGGTGATCTCCAGCGCGCTGCGCGGCGCGCGGTAGACGCGTTCGGCGACCACGAACTCCGGTGCGGGCAGGGCGCGGCGGTCGAGCTTGCCGACCGGCGTCAGTGGGATCTCGTCGAGAACGGTGACGACCGACGGGACCATGTGGCCCGGCAACTGGTCGGCCACCGAGGTGCGCAGGGCCTCGACGTCGAGGGTCCGGCCGGGCTTGGCGAGGACGTAGGCGACCAGCGCGGTGTCACCGTCGGGGCCGGGCAGGCCCATGGTGACGGCGAAGTCGACGTCGCCGGAGGCCACGAGCGCGCGGTCGACCTCACCGAGCTCGACGCGGAATCCGCGCACCTTGACCTGGAAGTCGCTGCGGCCCACGTACTCCAGCGAGTTCGCGGCCACCATCGGGTCGAGGCTGCGGCGGACCAGGTCGCCGGTGCGGTACATGCGCTCGCCGGGGGCACCGAACGGGTCGGGGACGAAACGTTCGGCGGTGATCTGCGGGCGACCGTGGTAGCCGCGGGCCACACCCGGTCCCGCGAGGTAGAGGTCGCCGACCATGCCGCGCGGCACCAGCCGCAACCGGGAGTCGAGGATCCGCGCCGACACCCCGCGCAGCGGGGCACCGATGGTGACGCGATCACCGTCGCTCAACGCAGGGGTGATCGTCACGATGACCGTCGCCTCGGTGGGGCCGTAGGCGTTGCGCAGCCGTCCGGACCACCGCGCGGTGAGCTCGGGCGGACACACGTCGCCACCGACGACGACCGAGCGGACCGAGTCGAGGCCCGCCGGGTCGACGGTCATGAGAGCGGTCGGGGTCATGACGACGTTGGTGACGCGCTGCTCGACGATCAGGTCGGCGAGCTCGGACCCACCGAAGGTGTCCTGCGGTGCCACGATGACCGCTGCGCCCGCGGTGAACCCGGCGAGCAACTCACCGACCGAGGTGTCGAAGCTCGGCGACGCGACGTGCAGGAAGCGCGAGGTCGCGGTGACGTCGTAGTGCTCACGCACGTCGGTGGCGAGGTTGGCCAGACCGCGGTGGGTGACCACGACGGCCTTGGGCTTGCCGGTCGAGCCGGACGTGTAGATCAGGTACGCGGCCTGATCGAGGTGGATCGGCGAGCGGCGGTCGGTGTCGGTGACGGGGTCACTGGACAGATCGTCGGTGAGCATGGCGAGCTCGTCGATGTCGTGCCAGCCGAGCTGCGCCGGGAGATCGGCGAGATCACCGGGGGCGGTGAGTCCGAAGATCGCCCGCGAGTCGGTGAGCATGTCGCTGATGCGCTCGTTCGGGTACTCCGGGTTGATCGGCAGGTAGGCCGCACCGGTCTTGGCGATGGCCCAGATGCCCAGGACCGACTCCATCGACCGCCGGACGCCCAGGGCGACGACGGTCTCCGGTCCGGCGCCCAGCTCGATCAGCCTGCGCGCCATCCGGTTCGTGACCCGGTCGACCTCGGTGTAGGTGAAGTCGCGGCCGGCGAACACGACCGCCGTGCCGATCGGGTTGGTCACGACGCCCGTGGTCAGCAGGTCGGGCAGCGATCGTGGTGCGACGGTGGCGGGCCCGTTCGCCCCGAGCAGTTCGGCGCGCTCGGCGCCGCTGAGGATGTCGACGCTGTTGACCGCCGCGCCGGGGTCGTCGGCGATGGCGCCGAGGATGCGCAGGAAGCGATCGGCGAAGCTGCGCACCGTCTTCTCGTCGAAGAGGTCGGTGGCGTAGGTGAACGAGGCGGGTGCGGGTGCGTCCGGGGCGACGTTGTCGCCGATGGACAGCTGGAGGTCGAACTTGGCCACCTCGAACTCGGCCTCGAGTGCGCGCACCCGCAGGTCGGCGAGTTCGAGGTCGGGGGCCTCGTTGTTGTCGAACGACAGCGCGACCTGGAACAGCGGGTGGTGTGCGGTCGAGCGGGGGACGTCGAGCACCTCGACGAGTCGCTCGAACGGGACGTCGCCGTGGGCCATCGCGTCGACGTCGGCCACGCGGACGGTGGAGAACAGCTCGGTGAAGCTGGCCTCGGGGTCGATCTCGGTCCGCAGCACGACGGTGTTGACGAACATGCCGACGAGGTCGTCGAGCGCCTCCTCGCCGCGACCGGCGATCGGGGTGCCGACGGCGATGTCGGTCGAGCCGGACAGACGCTCCAGCAGCACCGCGAGCGCGGTGTGCAACACCATGAACAGGCTGACGTCGTGGGTACGGGCCACCGCGGCCAGGCGAGTACGCAGACCGGCGTCGATGGTGAAGCGGGCGATGTCGCCGCGCAGCGACTGCACCGCGGGCCGCGGCCGGTCGGTGGGCAGGTCGATCGACTCCGGCAGCTGCGCGAGCGTTGCGTGCCAGTAGGCGATCTGCTGTGCGGCGATCGAGTCCGGATCGGACTCCTCGCCGAGGAGGGCGAGCTGCCACAACGAGAAGTCGGCGTACTGCACGGCCAGCGGGGACTGCTGCGGTTCGTGTCCGGACCGGCGCGCGTCGTAGGCGACGACGAGGTCGCGGAACAACGGCGCCATCGACGAACCGTCGGCGGCGATGTGGTGGATGACCAACATCAGGACGTGTTCGCCGGTGTCGTCGGCGTCGCGACCCACCTGCATCAGGGTGATCCGCGCCGGGAACCCGGTGGTCACGTCGAACCCGGCCACCGCGGCCTTGCGGACCTCGTCGACGACGTCGTCGGGACGGACGACGACCTCGCGGTAGAGGTCGGTCAGCGCCTCGTCGGCGTCGTGGACGACCTGGTGCGGGCCGTCGGCGGAATCGGGGTAGATCGTGCGCAGCGACTCGTGCCTGCGTGCGACATCGGCGATCGCCGCGCGCAACGCCTCGACGTCGAGGGATCCGGTCAGGCGCAACGGCAGCGGCAGGTTGTAGGCCGGTGAACTGGTGTCGAACTGGTTGATGAACCACATGCGCGCCTGGGCGGGCGACAGCGGGATGTGCTCGGGGCGCGGTCCGGCGACGAGACGGGGGCGAGAGGGCCCGTCCTCCCTGGCGGCGAGCAGCTGTGCGAGTTCGGCCACCGACGGGTGGTCGAACACGTCGCGCACGCTGACGTCCACGCCCAGCGCGGCGGCCACGCGGGCGGCCACCCGGGTGGCGCCCAGTGAGGTGCCGCCGATGTCGAAGAAGGAGTCGGTCGCGCCCACCCGGTCGCTCTTGGCGATCTCGGCGAACACGGCCGCGACAGCGCGTTCGGCCTCGGTGCTCGGCTCGACGTATTCGGTTGCCTCGGAGGCGAAGTCGGGCGTCGGCAGGGCACGGCGGTCGAGTTTGCCGTTCGACGTCAACGGCAACTCGGCCAGCACCATGGTCGCAGCCGGGACCATGTAGGCGGGCAGCCGCGAACGCAGGTGGGCCTCGATGTCGGACACCTGCGGGCTCGCCCCGGGTGTCGCGACGACGTAGCCGACGAGCTGCTGATCGCCCGCGGCGTCGACGACCGTCACGACGGCGTCGGACACGTCGTCGAGGTCGGTCAGCGCGGTCTCGATCTCGGACAGTTCGATGCGCAGGCCGCGCAGCTTCACCTGGAAGTCCGACCGCCCGATGTACTCCAGCTCGCCGTCCGCACGACGCCGCACGAGGTCGCCGGTGCGGTACATCCGCTCCCCCGTGGTCGAGGTGACGTCGGCGACGAACCGATCGGCGGTCAGGTCGGGGCGACCCACGTAGGCGCGGGCCAGCTGCACACCGGTGAGGTACAGCTCGCCGGCGACGGTCGGCGGCACCGGACGCAGTCGCTCGTCGAGGACGTGCAGGCCGGTGTTCGACACGGCGCGTCCGATCGGCACCGTGTCGGTGTCGGCGGCGACGTAGCGGTGATAGGTGACGTCGACGGCGGCCTCGGTCGGGCCGTAGAGGTTGTGCAGTTCGACGTCGGCGAGCGCGGTCAGGCGTGCGGCCACCGATGGTGGCAGCGCCTCACCGCTGGCGAACACCCGGCGCAACGACGTCAGGCTCGACGCGGTCGCCGTGGCGACGAACACCGACAGCATCGACGGCACGAAATGCAGTGTGGTGACGCCGGTCCGGTCGATCAGGTCCGACAGGTACGCCGGGTCCCGGTGCCCGTCGGGGACGGCGATCGACAGCTGCGCGCCGACCTGCAGGGGCCAGAAGAACTCCCACACCGACACGTCGAAGGTGGCGGGCGTCTTCTGCATGACGACGTCGGTGGCGTCCATCGGGTACTCCGCCTGCATCCACAGCAGCCGGTTGACGATGGCGCGGTGGGTGACGGCGACGCCCTTGGGCCGGCCGGTCGATCCCGAGGTGTAGATGACGTAGGCGGTGTTGTCCGCCCGCAGCGGCGCACGGCGGTCGGCGTCGGTGATCTGCGCGTCGGACTGCCCCGAGAGGTCGAGGGTGTCGATCCTCAGGACGTCGCGCGGTGACCCGTCGTCGTGGGCAGGCGGGGTGAACGCGTCGCGCGTGGTGCTGACGATCAGCGCCGGGCGGGCGCTGTCGAGCACGTAGGCGATGCGATCGGCCGGGTGATCGAGATCGATGGGCACGTACGCACCACCGGCCTCGACGACGGCGTACATGCCGACGAGCAGGTCGATCGAGCGGCGCATGGCGAGCGCGACGTGTGTGTCCGGTCCGACGCCGAGCGAGATCATGTGGCGGGCCAGGCGGTTCACGCGCTCGGCGAAGGCGCCGTAGGTGACGCGCTCGTCGGAGAAGACCAATGCAGTGGCGTCCGGGGCGCGACGGACCTGCTCGTCGAACATGACGGCGAGGGTCAGGTCCTCGGTGGCGGGGGCCTCACCGGATTCGGCGATGACCGCGGCGAGCATGCCGGAGAAGCGTTCGGCGAACGCGCCGCCGGAGGCGTCGTCGAGAAGGCCGGGCAGCAGTGTCGACAGGGCGACGGTGACCGCGGCTTCCGGGCCGATGCCCACGGCGGCCAGGGTGGTCTGCAGTTCGCGCGACTTCGCCTGCAGCGCTGCGTAGGTGACGTCCACCCCGCCGTGCGAGAGCGCGATGCCGTCGCCGTTGATCCGGGCCGCGGTGGCCAGCAACTCGTCGAGCGAGGTGCCCTCGAGTCCGACGGGTCCCGAGCCGGTGTTCGCCCGGTCGCCCTCGTCGGATTCCTCGAGCGACGACCACTCGGCCTCGGTGAGGATGTCGATGTCACCGACGACGGCGTCGGGGTCGTCGGAGACGGCGGTCAGGATCGCGACGAAGCGCTCCGCCATCCCCGCCACCGTGGACTCGTCGAAGATGTCCTGCGCGTAGTCGAGGCTGGCGTTGATGCCGCGTCCACGACCGTCGGCGCCGAATGTCTCCGAGACCGTCAGTCCCACATCGGACTTGGCGAACCGGATGGGCCAGTCGAGCTGACTGACCGACATCCCCGGCAGCTGCACCACCGGGATGTCGATGTTCTGCATCGTCAGGTTGGCCTGCACCAGCGGCGCGTACTTGCGGGTGCGCACCGGCGCGAGGACCTCGACGACCTGCTCGAGTGGGAGGTCGGCGTTGT
Organism: Williamsia maris; assembly: GCF_024171815.1. Taxonomy (GTDB): domain Bacteria; phylum Actinomycetota; class Actinomycetes; order Mycobacteriales; family Mycobacteriaceae; genus Williamsia_A; species Williamsia_A maris. The sequence continues at coordinate 891,587 of NZ_JAMTCJ010000003.1, forward strand.
TGAACGCGGCGAGGTCGGCGTCCTTGGTCGCGGCGAGCGCCTCGCGGAACGTCTGCGAGCCGGCGATCCGGGTCCGCATCACCAGCGTGTTGACGAACATCCCGACGAGGCCGTCGACCGCGGAGGCGGTGCGGCCCGCGGTCGGTGTCCCCACCGCGACGTCGGACGTGCCGGCCAGGCGCGAGAGCAGGGTGGCGAACGCGGTGTGGATGACCATGAACATCGTGGTCTCGGCGTCGGTGGCCAGCGCGTGCAGTCGTTCCTGCAGCGACGCCGGGATGTCGAACGCGACCTCGCCGCCGGCGATCGACCGCTTGTCGGTGCGCGGGCGGTCGGTGGGGATGGCCAACAGCTCGGGCATGCCCGCGAGGTGTTCGCGCCAGAAAGCGATCTGCTGGGCGGCCAACGACTCCGGGTCGTCCGGCGACCCCATCACCGTCTGCTGCCACACCGAGAAGTCGGCGTACTGCACGGCCAGCGGACGGAACCGCGGCTCCTCCCTCAGCACGCGCGCGCTGTAGGCGGTCATCAGGTCGGTGGCCAACGGCACCAACGACGAACCGTCCGCGGCGATGTGGTGGATGACCAACAGCAGGGCGTGGTCATCGGGCGCGAGCTCGAACAGCCGCGCGCGCAACGGCGGTCGCGCCGTCACGTCGAAACCGTCGGCGGCCAGATCCATACAGATCGCGTGCAGCTCCGACTCCGACGACACCGTCGTGCGTTCCAGCGTCACGGTGAACTCGTCGAGGGAGAGGACCTTCTGGTACGGCCCCTCGAGCGAGTCCGGGTAGACGGTCCGCAGGATCTCCTGACGCGCGACGACGTCGGTCAACGCGGTGGTGAGGGCGGCGACGTCGACCGTTCCGCGCAGTCGCAGGCCGAGCGGGATGTTGTAGTCGGCGTCATCGGGGTTGAGCCGGTTGAAGAACCACATCCGCTGCTGCGCCAACGACAGCGGGATGCGCTCGGGGCGCGGGCCCGCGGTCAGCGGCTGCACCGACATCTGACCGAGCTCGGGTGACTGCTCGATGGCGGCGGCGAGGTCGGCGACCGTCGGCGTCTCGAACAGCATCCGCACGCCGAGCCGGACCCCGAGGGTCTCGCCGATGCGCGCGATGACGCGGGTCGCCGCCAGGGAGTTGCCCCCGAGGTCGAAGAACGAGTCGTCGGCGCCGACACGCTCGAGGTCGAGCACCTCGGCGTAGGCACCGGCGATGGCGCGTTCGAGCGGCGTCGCGGGTTCGCGCTCGCTGACCGCGACGGCGAGGAACTCCGGTGCGGGCAGGGCGCGGCGATCGAGTTTGCCCGTCGGGGTCAGCGGGACCTCGTCGATGAACATCACCGAGCTCGGGACCATGTGCTGCGGGAGGAATCCCGCCGCGTAGGTGGTGAGGTCGCGGGCGTCGACCGACGAACCCGCGACGAGGAGCACGAAGCTCGCGAGTGCGGTGTCGCCCCCGGGACCGGTGACCCCGAGCGTCGCCGAGAACTCCACGGCCGGATGGCCGCTGAGCACCGAGTCGATCTCGTCGAGTTCGATGCGGAAGCCGCGCACCTTCACCTGATGATCGGAGCGCCCCATGTAGGCGACCTCGAGCGACGAGGTCCCGTCCTCGTGGCCGACGCGCGTCCACCGCACGATGTCGCCAGTGCGGTACATGCGTTCGCCGGGCAGGTACGGGTTGGCGACGAACCGCTCGGCGGTCAGGCCGGGACGGTCGTGGTAGGCCCGCGACACCCCGGGTCCGCTGATGTACAGCTCGCCGGGCACCCCGATCGGGACCGGGCGCAGCCGGACGTCGAGCACGAGCGCCTCGACGCCGGTGATCGGTCCGCCGATCGTCATCGGGACACCCGGGACCAACGGGCGCCCGATGTTGGTCATGATCGTGGTCTCGGTGGGTCCGTAGCCGTTGTAGAGGTTGCGGCCCGGGGCCCAGCGCGCCACCAGATCGACCGGCACGGTCTCACCGCCGACCGCGACCTCGGCGAAGTCGGGCAGGCCCTCGGGGTCCACCGATGCCAGTGCGGCCGGGGTGATGAACGCGTGCGTGACGCGTTCGCGGGCGAGGAGGTCGTGGAGTTCCTCGCCGCCGTAGACGGTGGGTTCGACGATGATCATCGTCGAACCGGCGCCGGTCGCCAGCAGCAGCTCGAGCACCGAGGCGTCGAAGCTGGGCGAGGCGAAGTGCAGTGTGCGCGAATCGGACGTCAGGCCGTAGCGCTGCACCACCTCGGACGCGTACGCGGCGAGACCGCCGTGGGTGACCTCCACGCCCTTGGGCTTGCCGGTGGTTCCCGAGGTGTAGATGATGTACGCGCAGTTCGTGATCCGCTCGCCGCGGACGCGCTCGTCCGGGGAGATCGGTGCGGCGCTGTGGCGTGCCATGACCGGGTCGTCGATGGACAACCACTCGACGGTGTCCGGCAGGCCCGCGCGATCGCGACCGACGGAGATCGCCAGTCGGGCACCGGAATCGGCGAGCATGTGTGCGACGCGGTCGGCCGGGTACTTCGGGTCCACCGGGACGAACGCCGCACCGCTGCGGGTCACGCCCCAGACGCCGAGCACCGACTCGATGCCGCGGGTCATACCCAGCGCCACCACGTCCTCGGTACCGATGCCGCGGGCGATCAGCTCGCGCGCGATCCGGTTCGAGCGCTGGTCGAGTTCGCGGTAGGACATCGACCGGTCACCGCACACCAGCGCGATGCCGTCCGGATTGAGGCGGACGGCCTCGTCGAGGATGTCGGAGAGCAACATCGGCTGCGGGGCCGCCGGGCCGCGGACCGGGATGAGATCGCGCGTCTCGTCGTCGGCCAGGATGTCGATGTCGCCCACCGGGTTCGACACGTCGGTGGTGAATCCGTCGAGCATGCGGGTGAGACGGTCCCCCAGCGCCCGTGCCGTTCCGGCGTCGAAGATGTCGGTGGCGTACCCGACGAAGCCGGTCACGCCGGCGGGCGCGCCGTCGGTGTCGAAGGACTCGCTGAGGTCGAAGGTCAGGTCGAACTTGCTGTACTCGGTGTCCACCGCGCCGAGCTGCACGCGCAGCCCGTCGAAGTCGAACGCGGTCTCCGAGGCGGCGTTGACACCGATCACGACCTGGAAGATCGGGGTGTGCGACGCGGTGCGGGTCGGCGAGAGCGCGTCGACGACCTGCTCGAACGGGACGTCGCTGTGGGTGAAGGCGTCGAGGTCGGTGCGACGGACGGCCATCAGCAGCTCGGCGACGGTCATCGACGGTTCGACCGTGGTGCGCAGGGCCAGGGTGTTGACGAACATGCCGACCAGAGCGTCGAGTTCGGCACTGCCGCGACCACCGATCGGTGCGCCGATGACGATGTCGGTGCCGGTGTCGTGACGCGCCATGACCGCGGCCAGCGCGGCGTGGAAGATCATGAACCGCGACACCCCGGTGGCGTTCGCGGTCGCCGCGATGCGCCGGTGCAGTTCCGGGGTCAGGCTGAACACGTGGGTCGCGCCGATGCCGCTGCGGGTCTGGCCGCGCGGACGGTCGGTCGGGATGCCGATGATCTCGGGGGCGTCGGCCAGGGCGGTGCGCCAGTGCTCGAGCTGGCGGGCCGCCGGGGACGCCGGATCGGATCCGTCGCCGAAGGTGGCCGCCTGCCACACGGCGAAGTCGGTGTAGTGCGCGGTGAGCGGTGTCCAGTCCGGGCGGGTGCCCGCGACCCTGGCGCCGTAGGCCGCCAGCAGATCGGCCGACAGCGGCTGCATCGACAGCCCGTCGGCGGCGATGTGGTGGATGACGAAGACCAGCATGTGCACCGGCGGTTCGTCGGTGGCGTCCTCGTCGAGTCGCCACAGCGCGGTGCGCACCGGCACCGTCGTCGTGACGTCGAAGCCCGGACCGGCGAACTGCCGCAGGCGATCCACGACGTCGTCGCGGTCGATCGAGTCGACCCGCACCGGGGGCAGCGCGTCCATGATCGGGACCACGGACTGCTCGGGCCCGTCGGGACCGGACGGGTAGATGGTGCGCAGCACACGCTGTCGGTCGACGAGGTCGACGAGCGCGGCGCTCAGGGCGTCGATGTCGAGTTCGCCGGTGAAGACGAAGGTCAACGGGATGTTGTAGGCGCCCGACGTCGGGTCGTAGGTGTTGATGAACCACAGCCGTTGCTGGGCCAGCGACAGCGGGATCGGCGCGACGACCGGTTCGGACGGCACGGCGAAGCGCGGCACGACCGCGGTGGCCTCCGAGGACCCGTCGCGGCGTGCGCTGATCAACGACGCCAGCTCGCGAACGGTCTGCGCCTCGAAGAGGTCACGGATGCCGACCTGCGTACCGAGCGCGTCGACGATGCGTGACGACAGTTGCGCCGCCATCAGCGAGTTGCCGCCCATCTCGAAGAACGAGCGGGTGGTGCTCACACGGTCGAGACCGAGCAGGTCGCCGAACAGACCGGCGACGATCTCCTCGATCGGGCTCTCGGGCGCGACGAACTCGTCGTCGGAGACCTCGAGGTCGGCCGACGGGCGGGGCAGGGCCGCCCGGTCGAGCTTGCCGTTGACGGTCAGCGGGAACTCGTCGAGGACGACCACGACGTCGGGGACCATGTACGAGGTCAGGAACTCGCCTGCGGCGGTGCGTGTTCCGGACGGGGTGACGTCGGCGCCTGCCGCACGCACGACGTAGGCCACCAGCCGGTCGCCGCCACCGGACGGCAGGGTCTCGACCATCGCGACGGCCGCGGCCACACCGGGTGAGCGCAGCAGCGCCGACTCGACCTCACCGAGTTCGATGCGGAAGCCGCGCAACTGGACCTGGGTGTCGCTGCGACCGATGTACTCGACGTCGCCGCGCGAGTTCACCCGGGCGACGTCCCCGGTGCGATAGAGCCGCCGACCGGTGCCCGCGGGGTCCGCGACGAAACGGTGCGAGGTCAGAGGGAGCTGACCGAGGTAGCCGCGCGAGAGCTGGGTGCCCGCGACATAGACGTCGCCGGGGACACCACGGGGGACGGCGCGCAGACGCGAGTCGAGGATCCGGAGTTCGAGACCGTCGATGGGGTCACCGATCACCGAACCGCCCGCCGACGCGGCGAACGCGCGGTCGAGCTTGATCCTGGTGACGTGCACGGTGGTCTCGGTGATGCCGTACATGTTGACCAGCACCGGCGACGAGTCGTCGTGCCGCTCGTACCACTTGCCGAGCTGGCCGAGGTCGAGCGCCTCGCCGCCGAAGATGATGTAGCGCAACGACAGGTCGTCGGCCGTCCCGCCGGTGCCCGCGGCGACGCGGCGATCCTCCTCGGAGAGTTGGTAGAACGCCGACGGGGTCTGGTTGAGCACGGTCACGCCCTCGCGGACCAGCAACTCCCGGAACGCGCTCGGGGTGCGCGAGGTGGCGAAGTCGACGACGACGAGGGCACCGCCGTACAGCAGCGGTCCCCACAGTTCCCACACCGAGAAGTCGAACGCGTACGAGTGGAACATCGTCCAGACGTCGGACTCGCCGAATCCGAAGTACGAGTCGGTGTTGTCGAACAGCGCGACGACGGACTCGTGGGTGACCACGACGCCCTTGGGTCGCCCGGTCGACCCGGACGTGTAGATGACATAGGCGGCGTTGGACGCGCGCAGCGGTCCTTCGCGATCGGCATCGGCGACCGGCGACGCGTCCGCGGCGGCGAGTTCCCGTGCGAGCGTTGACGATCCGAGGGTGAGGACGGTGGGCAGCGCGTCGGGCAGCGAGGCGCGCAACGCCTCGGTGGTCAGGACCACCGACGGAGACGCGTTGTCGACCACGTAGGTCAGGCGGTCACGCGGGTGGGTGACGTCGAGCGGCAGGTAGGCGCCGCCGGCCTTCATGGTGGCCAGCAGGGCGACGACGAGGTCCACCGTCTTGTCCAGCGCGATGGCCACGAGCCGGTCCGGGCCCACCCCACGGTCGATCAACACCCGGGCGAGGCGGTTTGCCCTGCCGTCGAGCTCGGCGTAGGTCAGCGTGACGTCACCGTCGGTGGTCGCACGGTTGCCCGGGGTGCGGGCCACCTGCTCGTCGAACCGCGACACGAGGGTCACCGCGGCCGGCGGGGTACCGGACAGACCGGGCACGAATCCCACGGTTCGCCAGGCCTTGTCGACCGCGGAGTCCAGCAGGGTGCCGACCTCGGCCGGTGGCGCCACGGCGATCATCGGGATGAGGCCGGTCAGGGCGATGGTCAGGATCGCGTCGGCGTTCATCCCCCGCTCGGTGAGCGGTCCGCTGATCAGGGCCAGGCGTTCGTCGAGGTCGCGGTAGGACACCGCGGTGCCGTCGTAGGCGATGGCGTCGGCATCCGGGGTGATCGCGGCGGCCGCGGCCACCAGGGCCGGCATGTCGTCGACCGTGGGTACGCGCGCGTCGAGATCGTCGGTGTCGCCCGGGGCCGCGGCGACCGAGGGGACCCCGGTCATGTCGAGGTCGGCGACGGGCAGAGACGGCGTCGTGGCGGCGGCTCCGAGCAGCGCCACGTAGCGATCGCCGATGTCGGCGACCGAGATCTCGTCGAACAGGTCGGTGGCGTAGCTGATCTGGCCGGTGAGGCCGACCACCGCACCGTCGTCGGAGAACACCTCGTCGAGGTTGACCGACAGATCGAACTGGGCGGTCGCCGTACGCATCTCGGAGAAGATCTCGACATCGACGTCACCCAGCGCCACGTGTGCGCGCTCGTTGTTCTGGTAGGCGAGCACCACCTGGAAGAACGGCGAGTAGGCGTTGGTGCGTCGGCGTCCGAGCGCACCGACGAGCTCCTCGAACGGCACGTCACTGTTGTCGAACGCGGTCAGGTCGGTGTCGCGCACCGAGGCGAGCAGGTCGGCGAACGACGCGTCCGGGTCGACGTCGGTGCGCAGGACCACGGTGTTGACGAAGACACCAACGAGGTCGGCCAGTCGGGGATCGGTCCGACCGACGATCGGTGTGCCGATGGTGATGTCGCGGCTGCCGGAGTACCGGCCCAGCAACACCGCGAGCGCGGCGTGGGCGACCATGAACACCGACACCGAGTGCTCGCGGGCGACCGCGTCGATGCGCGCGTAGGTCGCGTCGTCGATGCGGAACGTGACGACGCCACCGTCGGTGGTGCGCTGCGGCGGGCGGGGGCGGTCGGTGGGCAGCTCGAGCAGCTCCGGGGCATCGGCGAGGGTGCTGCGCCAGTGCTCGATCTGTCCGGCGATCACCGAGGTCGGATCGGTCGGGACGCCGAGGTGGCCGCGCTGCCATGCCGCGTAGTCGACGTACTGCACCGGCAGCGGCTCGAAGTCCGGTGTCACACCGCGTGATCGGGCCTCGTAGGAGACGACGAGATCGCGGGCCAGCGGCGCGAGCGAGGCGCCGTCACCGCTGATGTGGTGGATGATCACCGCGAGCACGACGTCGTCGGGGGCGATCTCGAACAGTCCGGCACGCACCGGGATCGACGTGGTGACGTCGAAACCCTGCGACGCGAACCCGATGACCGCGTCCGTCATCTCCGACTCGGTCACCGCGACCGCGGTGACGTCGACATCGACGTCGTCGATCTCCAGCACGCGTTGGTACTGCGTGCCGTCGGCCGTCGGGAAGATCGTGCGCAGCGTCTGCTGGCGGAGGACCACATCGCGCAGCGCCGACCGGAGGGCCTCGACGTCGAGGGCGCCGCGCATGCGCACGACCAGCGGGATGTTGTAGGCGGGCGAGGTGGGGTCGAAGCGGTTGAGCAGCCACATCTGCTGCTGTGCCAACGACAGGACCGGCCGTTCACCTGCGAGCCCCGGGCGCAGAGCGTCGGTCGACGGCGCGGGCATCGCGACCCCGGAGGCGCCGTCGATGCGCGCGGCCAGACCGGCGACGGTCGGGTGGTCGAAGATGTCGCGCACCGGGACCCGGGTGCCGACCGCGGAGGTCAGTCGGGCCGCGACCTTGGTGGCGACGAGCGAGTTGCCGCCGAGGTCGAACATCGAGGCGTCGGCGCCGACGGTGGCCAGTCCGAGAGCATCGGCGAAGACGTCGGCCACCAGCTGCTCGGTCGGGGTCTGCGGCGAACGCCCCTCTCCGGCCAGAGAACTCAGGTCGGGGGCGGGCAGGGCGGCGCGGTCGAACTTGCCCGAGCGTGTCAGCGGGATCTCGTCGAGGAACACGACCACCGACGGGACCATGTGCGACGGGACCCGGGTGCCTGCGAACTCGCGGATCGCGGCGGAATCGGTGTGCCCGGGCGCCACGACGTAGGACACCAACGCGGTGCCACCCGAGGGCATCGGCGCGCCGACGGTGCTGGCGAACGTGACATCCGGGTGGGCGGTCAGCGCGGCGTCGACCTCGCCGAGTTCGATGCGGAAGCCGCGGACCTTGACCTGGAAGTCGCGGCGTCCGACATAGAAGATCTCGAGGTGGTCGCCGACCGGGACCCACCGGACGACGTCACCGGTGCGGTACATCCGATCGCCGGACGCCCCATGGGGATTCGCGACGAAGCGATCCGCGGTCAGGCCGGGGCGCGCGTGGTAGCCGCGCGCCGTCGCCGCACCGCTCAGGTAGAGCTCACCGTCGACACCGACGGGTACCGGCTGTAGACGACGGTCGAGCACGAGCGACGTCAGGCCGCGGACCGGCGAACCGATCGTGATGGTCTCACCGGGCGCCATCGGACCGGCGATGTCGGCGAAACAGGTTGCCTCGGTGGGGCCGTAGCCGTTGAACATCGCACGGCCGGGAGCCCAGCGCTCGACCAGTTCGGGCGGGCACGCCTCGCCGCCGACGATCACGGTCGCGAAGGCGTCGAGCCCGGTGGGGTCGACCGACGCGAGCGCCGCGGGGGTGACGAAGCCGTGGGTCACCGCGTTCCCGGCGAGCAGGTCGTGGAGGTCGTCCCCGCCGTAGACCTCGGTCGGCGCGATGACCATCGTCGAGCCGTGCGCCAGCGCGAGCAGCACCTCGAGGACCGACGCGTCGAAGCTCGGCGACGCGAAGTGCAGTGTCCGCGAATCGGGGGCCAGGCCGAACCGATCGGACTGCTCGACCATCAGGCGGGCGAGACCGCCGTGGGTCACCGCGACGCCCTTGGGGACCCCGGTCGTGCCCGAGGTGTAGATCATGTACGCGAGGTTCGAGACGCGTACCGGCGCGCAACGATCGGCGTCGGTCACCGAGGAGGTGGGCTGCTCGGCGAGTGCTCCGGCGCACTCGTCGGAGTCGATCTCCCACCAGTCGACGGTCGATGGTCGCGCCTCGCGCCACCGCGCGGTCGACAGACCGAACACCGCGCCCGAGTCGACGAGCATGTGCTCGATCCGGTCGATCGGATACCGCATGTCCACCGGCAGGTAGGCGGCACCGGTCTTGGCCACGGCCCAGAGACCGACCATGAAGTCGACCGACCGTCCCATGCCGAGCGCGACGATCTGCTCCGGGCCGATGCCGCGGGAGATGAGCGCACGAGCGAGCGCGTTCGATCGGGAGTCGAGGTCGGCGTAGGTGATCGACGCATCAGGTGCGACGACCGCGTCCCGGGTGCCGCCGAGACCGGCGGCCCGGGTCAGCAGCTCGGGTAGCGGCGTCACCGGCGGGAGCTCGACCGACCCGGTGCGGTCCTGGTGCAGCAGCAGCGAACGCTCGTCGGCGTCGAGGATGTCGAGGTCGAGGACGCATGCGGAGGGATCGGCGGCGATCTGCGTGAGCACACGGACGAAGGCGCGCAGGATGCCCTGCGCGCGGTCGGCGTCCACGGCGTGCGGCAGGTACTTCGCCGAGAGCCGCAGGGCCGGATCGGTGATCGCGATGACGGTCAGCGGGTAGTGCGTCGCGTCGACGACGTCGGCGTCGGTGACCCGCATCCCGTCGACACTGCTGGCCGCGGCCAGTGCGTCCCGGTCGAGCGGGTAGGACTCGTAGACCATCATCGTGTCGAACAGCGAGTCGACGTCGGTGGTGGCCACGATGTCGGCGAGGCCGACGGTGTGGTGGTCGAGCAGCTCGGCCTGTTCGTGGGAGACCCGCTTGAACAGTCCGGCCAGGTCGTCGCCGTCGTGCATGGTGATGCGCACCGGCAGCGTGTTGATGAACAACCCGACCATGGTCTCGATGCCGGGGACCTCGGGGGGACGGCCGGAGACGGTGGTGCCGAACACGACGTCGTCGCGACCGACCAACCGCGACAACACGATCGCCCATCCGGCCTGCAGGACGGTGTTGAGGGTGATGCCGGCGTCGCGGACGTAGTCGGTGAGCCGCGCCATCACGTCGTCGTCGACGGTCACCTCGACGACACCGGGGACGGTGTCGGTCGGGTCGTCGGCACCGCCCGGGGCGACGAGCGTGGGCTCGTCGATCCCCGCGAGCGCCGATCCCCACACCTGCACCGAGCGCTCGGTGTCCTGCTCGGCCGACCACGACAGGTAGTTGCGGTAGGCCGGCGGCGACGGGAGCTGGTCCCCGACCCCTCCGGCGGCGTAGATCGCGAACAGGTCGCCGATGTAGAGCGGCATCGACCACCCGTCCATCAGGATGTGGTGGTTGGTCAGCACGAAGCGGAAACGGCCGTCGCCGGTGTCCAGCAGCAGGAACCGGACGAGCGGCGGTGTGCCCATGTCGAATCGGGTGAGGCGGTCGCGTCGGGTGAGGCGATCGATCTCGGCGTGCGTCTCGGCGGGATCGAGCCCGCTGAGGTCGTGCTGGTCCCACGCGGCGGTGGCGCCGGTGGTGACGACCTGCAGCGGCGAGCCGCTCTCGGTGACCGCGAACGCCGCGCGCAGGTTCGGGTGACGCGCGATCAGGGCGTCGGCACTGGCGTGCAGACGGTCGACGTCGACGACGCCGGTGAGGTCGAGCACGATCTGCGCGGTGTACAGGTCGACCGACCCGGTCGACAGTTCGGCGTGGAACAGCAGTCCCTGCTGCAGCGGCGTCAGCGGCCACGCGTCGACCATCGCGGCGAAACGGCTTTCGAGGGTGTCGATGTCGGCCTGGGTGACCGCCACCAGGTCGAGGTCCGACGGGGTGAACCCACCCGCGGTCGGGGTGGCCGCATGCCGGGCGATCGACTCCAACGAGCGCTGCCACAGGTCGACGAACTCGTCGATCGCGTCGTCGCCGATGGCGCCGGCCGGGTAGTCGATGGTCGCCGACAGCTGCGGGCCGGTGGCCGACTCGGTGACCATCGCGTTGATGTCGATGACGGCCCGCACCGGGACGTCCGGTCCGCGCAGACCCGCGAGTGCGTTGTCCCCGTCCGGGATCCAGGCGCCGGAGGCGTCCGTGCCGGTGAGCCGGCCGAGGTAGTTGAAGCTGATCGACGGGTCGCCGTGACCCGCGAGCGCCTCTCTGCCCTCGGGGTTGAGGTAGCGCAGCAGCCCGTATCCGACGCCGCGGCGCGGAACGGCTGCCAGCTCTTCCTTGACCGTCTTGACCAGTGCCCCGGCCGCGGGACCGCCGGCGAGTGCGTCGTCGATGTCGCAGGATCCGGTGTCCAGGCGCACAGGGTAGACGGTGGTGAACCATCCGACGGTGCGCGAGAGATCGGCACCCGGGAGCAGTTCCTCCTCGCGGCCGTGCGCCTCGAGCGAGACCACAACCGCGTCCCCCGATCCGCCGTGTCGGCTGCGCCAGTGTCGGCTCGCCAGGGCCAGCGCCGCGAGCAGCCCGTCGTTGACCCCGCCGTGGAAGGCCTGCGGCACGCGGGTCAGCAGGGTCTCGGTCAGCTCCGACGACAGCGTCAGCTCGCGGTGGCGCAGCGTCGAGACGGTGTCGCGGGCGGGGTCGATGGTCAGCGGTGAGTCCGCGACACCCGCGAGGACCGACCGCCAGTGGTCGAGTTCGTCGCCGATGTCGGCGTGGGCCGCGAGTTCGGCGAGGCCGTGGGCCCACCGACGCATGGACGTGCCCTGGGCGGGCAGCGCGACCGGCTGCCCCTGCTCGGCCTGCGACCACGCGACGGCGAGGTCGGGCAACAGGATTCGCCACGACACCCCGTCGACGGCGAGGTGGTGGATGACCAGCAGCAGCCGGTGCGCGGTGTGCGCGGTCCAGTCGCCGCCGACGACGACCGCACCGATGATGTGCCCGGTGGACGGGTCGAGGCGCTCGGTGACGGCGTGGGCGGCCTCGCGGACCGCGTCGTCGAACGCGGCGGTGCCCGGCTCCGCCGGGAGGGTGAGGTGCTCGATCGTCGGGCCGGTGGCCTCGGAGACCTCGGCGACGACATGGTCGAGTGAACCGTCCGGACGCGTCACCAGCGACGACCGCAGGATGTCGTGCTGCGCGATCACGCCGTTCAGGGTGGCCGCCAACACCGCGTCGTCGAACGGTTCGGGAAGCGGCACCACGATCGACTGCGCCCACGGCCCGATTGCGGCGGGGTACTCGGCCATCCAGTTGATCACCGGGGTGGTGGGCAGCTCGCCGACACCGCCGCCGGGCAGCTCGGCCAGCACCGTCGTCGAGCCCTCGGCGCGCGCGACCGCGGCGAGCTCACCGATCGTCTTCTGCTCGAACACCTCTCGTGAGGTGAAGTGCACCCCGGCCGCGCGGGCCCGCGAGACCAACTGGATCGACATGATGCTGTCGCCGCCGAGCCCGAAGAACGAGTCGTCGAGGCCGACGTCGCCGCGCCCGACGATCTCCTCGACCAGACCCACGAGCGTGCGCTCGGTATCGGTGGTCGGCGCGCGGAAGGCCACTGCGTGGGCGGTGAAATCCGGCTCCGGCAGCGCCTTTCGGTCCACCTTGCCGCTGGGGCCGAGGGGCATCGCGTCGAGCGCGACGACGGCGTCGGGCACCATGTACGCGGGCAGGCGGGACCGCACGGCGCCGATCACCGCGGCGGTGTCGATCTCGTGGTCGGCGGTGGCGACGGCGTAGGCGACGAGGCGCTGGCCCTGCGGGCTCTCGTGGACCGTCACGACGGTCTCGCGGACCGCGGGGTCGGCCAGGACGGCCGCCTCGATCTCACCGAGTTCGATGCGCAGGCCGCGGACCTTCACCTGGAAGTCGCTGCGCCCCACGTACTCCAGCTCGCCGTCCGGGCTCCACCGGACGAGGTCACCGGTGCGGTACATCCGCTCCGACGCCCCGCCGAGGGCGGACGCCACGAATCGCGTCGAGGTCTGCGCGACGTCGGCCAGATAGCCGCGTGCGAGTTGGACGCCGCCGAGGTACAGCTCGCCCACCGCTCCGACGACCACCGGTGTCAGGGCACGGTCGAGCACCCACACACCGGTGTTCCAGACCGGCCGACCGATCGGCACCGACACCACGTCGTCGGCGACGTACTCGTGGAACGTGACGTCGACAGCGGCCTCGGTCGGACCGTAGAGGTTGTGCACCTCGACGTCGGCGAGCGCGGCCATCCGCGACGCGATCAGCGGGGTCAGGGCCTCGCCGCTGGCGAACACCCGGCGCAGGGTCCCGAGTTCCGCCGCACCGACCGACTCGACGAACAGCGCCAACATCGACGGCACGAAGTGCAGCGTCGTGACCGACCGCGCGGCGATGAGCTCGGCCAGGTACTCCGGGTCGCGGTGGCCGTCGGGGACGGCGATCGCGACCGACGCGCCGACCTGCAGGGCCCAGAAGAGCTCCCACACCGACACGTCGAAGGTGACCGGCGTCTTGTGCATGACCACGTCGGCAGGCTGCAGCGGGTACTCCCCCTGCATCCAGCGCAGACGGTTGACGATCGAACGGTGGCTGACCGCAACGCCTTTGGGACGTCCGGTCGACCCCGAGGTGAAGATGACGTAGGCCGTGTGGTCCGGCCGCAGCGGCGCCACGCGATCGGCGTCGGTCAGCGGCGTGGTCGGCGAGGTGTCCTCGATCGAGTCCACCGAGACCGGCGTCGGCGCGTCCGGGACGCCGTCGGGCACCACGAACGCGTCGGCGTCGGTGGTCAGGATCGCGACCGGTGTCGACGTGGTGAGAACCGCGACGATGCGGTCGTCGGGGCTGTCGAGGTCGAGCGGGACATACGCGCCGCCCGCCTCGACGACGGCGTGGACACCGACCAGCAGCTCGAACGACCGGCGCATGGCGATGGCCACGTGGGTGTCCGGCCCGACCCCCAGCGACACGAGGTGGCGGGCGAGGCGCGCCACGCGGTCGGAGAACTCCCGATAGGTGAGTTCGGCGTCGCCGGAGTACAGGGCCGGCGCGTCCGGTGTGGCCTCGGCCTGCGCGTGCCAGATCTCCGGCAGCGTGAGCGCGTCACCGATGTCGTGGGCGGTGTCGTTCCATTCCCGCGTGATCGTGTCGATCTCGGTCGCCGACCCCAGGCGCACCGAGTCGACCGGCGCGGTCCGGTCGGCCTCGAGCAGCCGCGCGAGGAAGTCGACGAAGCGGTCGAGGTGACGGTGCAGGTCGGTGTCGGTGTACGACCGCGGGTTGGCCTCGAGGTCGATCCGCAGACGCTCACCCTCGGCGCCGGGGTAGATGTTGACCGCGAGGTCCTCGACGGGACCGGTGGTCAGTACGTGCGTCTGGCCCTTGATGTCGCCGAACGTGAGACCCGACTGGAACATCATCAGGTTGATCGACGGCCCGAACAGACCGCGCTCACCGGTGCCCTGACCGATGTCGCGACGCATGTCCTCGTGCCGGTACAGCTGACGTCGCAGCGCGCCGGTGAGCGCGGTCTGCACGTCGGAGATCAATCCGCCGACGGTCGCGGTCGCCGGGACCGCGAGACGCATCGGGACGATGTTGGAGACCATGCCGGCGGCGTTGCGCAGTTTCGCGGTGTTGCGTGCCGACACCGGGAGGCTGAGGACGACGTCGTCGGTGTCGGCCATCCGGGACATGTAGACGGCGAAGGCGGCGATGACGGCCGGGGCGGAGCTGCCCGACGACTCGCGGGACGCCGCGTCGAGGAGATCGCCGACCTGCTCGGACACCTCCACCGACGCGATCCGGGAGAACTCACCGGGCGGTTCGCGCCGCGTCGCCAGCGACACGGCCCCGGGCAGCCCCTCGTTGCGTTCGGCCCAGTAGTCGCGGTCCTTGGCGAAACGGGGCGACTCGCGGTAGACGCGCTCACCCTCGGTGAGCTCGGCGAGGTGCGCACCCTTCCACGCCTCGGGCTCGTCACCCGCGACGATGGCCGTATAGGCCCGCGCGACGAAGCTCAGCATGGCCATCGCGCCGAAACCGTCCATGACGATGTGGTGCGCGCGCCAGTACCAGAGGTGGTGATCGGGGCCCAGGCGGAGCAGCGCGGTGATCGTGAGGCGGTCGGTGATGACGTCGATGGGCCGGCTGTAGTCGGCGCGCATCCACTCCAGGGCGGCGGCGCGCGGATCAGGGGCGTCGGAGAAGTCGACCTCGTCGATCGCGTCGTCGGCGGCGGAGTCGATGTACTGCAGGGGGACGTCGTCGGTCTCGACGAGACGGAGGAAGCCCGAACCGCCCGCGCGACCGCCGGCGTTGGACGCGGCAGTCAGCGCCGCGAGATCCACCGGACCGTTCAGTTCGACGTATTCGGCGATGTTGATGGGAATGCTGCCCAGCGCCTGCTGGGCGAACCAGATACCACGCTGTGCCGCCGAGAGCGGAAACGCTTCGGCGGGCACTACTGCTGGTGCATCGGAGCGGCCAGCAACCAAGTTCTCTTGCTCCAATCCCGAACCAAATGCTCGCCTGTCCCCGAAACAATGATCGCATGGACGTTTATGTCCGTACGCCAGGACATGATGATTTCATTCTGCGCTTCGAATAGGCGATCAACACGCCTATAAGTCAGCAGATGCCTCTGGTCCTAGACAATCATTGCTCATCGGAAGCGCCGGTATCACTATCAGCAAAACGACTGCCAACGTTACACGAGCGACGACGGGACGGCACTGAGTGGAGCGGGAGACAGACTGGCCGTCTGCACACCGACGGCCGGTCCGGGTCAGGCGTCGGAGAGCCTGCTGGCGATACCGCGCAGGTCGATCTCGCTGGTTCGCATGGCGACACCGCGAGCCGGGCCCGTGGTGCCGGCGTCGAGATCACTGAGATCGGACAGCACGCGGGCGAACGTCCCGTCGACGACGGAGGCGACGGTGGCCGGGTTCCGCTCGGCGGAGAGGGCGGGCATCCCGGCGAAGATCGCGGCCACGACGGCGGCGCGATCGTCCATCTGCTGGCTGCGGGTCACCGGGACCATCAGCTCGATGGCGGCGGCCAGATCCCGGTAGCTCATGCTCCGGTAGTGGTAGCGGATGACCACGCGCTCCGGCGTGGTCTCGGCCAGACGGCCGACCGCGGTCACCAGATCATTGGTCGTGTCGTTGCCGACATTCGATGCGCTCATGGTCGTTCCCCCCGACCGAACTGCTGCAAATGACATATCTCACCCCTAATGTTGGTGACACCATACGTGCTGATGGCAAGACTATGCGACCACGTGGTCTCCGTGGGTTGACATTTTGTTACGCAATACAACGGTGACCTGCGCCACATCGGACGCCGAACGGCCCGTGAACTGCGGGTTCGACGAAAAATCCCATGTAACCAATGTTTCACAGCTTGGTGATCTGTGCCACATCCGTGTCGCGATCGCGTCTGGGGCGTGATCTGCGGGCCCACCTGGGGTGAACAACAGACACCGCAGCCGGGCACATTGCGTGCCCGGCTGCGGTGGGATGTCTGTGGTGCGAGGAGCTACTGCTTGGCGTCGGCCTCCATGGCGTCGATCAGGCTCTGCGGCCTCAGATCGGTCCAGTGCTCGTTGACGTAATCGAGGCACTCCGACCGAGACGCCTCGCCGAAGACCTTGTTCCAGCCCGCCGGGATGTCGGCGAACGTCGGCCACAGCGAGTGCTGATTCTCGTCGTTGACCAGCACGAAGAACCGGCCGTCCTCATCATCGAATGGGTTGCTCATCTGATGTTGTCCCTCCTTGAACTGGTCATGCGTGCCGACGAGCGGTTCACGCCTGGCGGGATCCCGCGACCGCCATCGTCGCCTGGATCCGGACCGACGACAGAGTAGTCGCAAGGCCGGACGCACCCGAGGCCGCGAGGCCGGGGACGGTCATCATCAGCGCGACGGTCAGTGCGGAGTCGTCGATCGACTCACCGCCGGACATCGCCATCGACGCGCAGGTCGCGCGCTGGGCCAGCTCGCCCAGGGTCAGGCTGACGTCGGGCATGCACACGGCGGGCACCGAGGGCGCGACCCGCGCCGCGGCGGCGACGAGTTCGGCGAGTGTGCGATTCTCCGGCACGGGTTCACCGGACTGACCGGGATTGCCCGAACGACGACCCGATCCACGCTGCGTGCGGAGCTGCATTGCCACGACGCCCTCCTGACTTGGTAAGAAACCGTCGAATCGAGAAACTCTCCCGGATACGAACCCGGTCTGACGAATGATCGATTGTCTGGTTCAGGGAAAATACTAACCGTTCTCTCAACACCGATAAGAAAATGGCGGGTATTCACTTCACTGGACTACCTATCGTCGCGGCGGGCCGTGGTGTTACCGCCGGATTGCTGCGCTAGGTTCGAGGGGTGATCCGGGCTCATGGCGCGTGACACGCGTCGAGTCGGCGGAGCCGGACACCGACCACCCGAGGGACAGGACGGAAATGCAAGCCAGGCGGGCTGAACAGAGTGCCGTGGTCGCGGAGGGACTGGTCAAGCGCTTCGGCGAGTTCACGGCCGTCGACGGGGTCAGCTTCACCGTCGAGACGGGCACGGTCCTGGGCCTGCTGGGTCCCAACGGCGCAGGCAAGACGACCACGGTCAACATGCTCGCGACCCTGCTCCTGCCCGACGCCGGGACCGCGCGCATCGCCGGCCACGACGTCGTCTCCGAACGCGCCGAGGTGCGCCGGTCGATCATGCTGACCGGTCAGTTCGCCGCTCTCGACGAATCACTCACCGGACACGAGAACCTCGTCCTGTTCGGTCGACTCATGGGCCTGGACAAGAAAGCCGCGCGGGCGCGCGCCGAGGAATTGCTCGAGGCCTTCAATCTCACCGAGGCCGCCAAGCGCCGCGTCGGCAAGTTCTCCGGCGGCATGCGCCGTCGCATCGACATCGCCTGCGGACTCGTCGTCCGACCCGAGGTGGTCTTCCTCGACGAGCCGACCACCGGCCTGGACCCGCGCAGCAGGCAGGACGTCTGGAACATCGTCACGTCACTGCGCGATCTGGGCATCACCACCCTGCTGACGACGCAGTATCTCGAGGAGGCCGATCTCCTCAGCGACAACATCGTCGTCATCGACAAGGGCAAGGTCATCGCCGAGGGCACCGCCGACGACCTCAAGGACCGCGTCAGCGGCACCTTCTGCGAGATCGTGCCGAGCTACCCCGACGACGTCGTCAAGATCACCGAGCTGCTGGCCGACCTGGCGCCGGCGGACCAGATCCGCACCAACGCCGCCGGGACCTCACTGACCGTCCCCGCCACACGCGGTACAAACACCCTCGTCGAGATCGTGCGCCGCCTCGACGACGCCCAGATCGCCCTGACCGACGTCGGCCTGCGCCGCCCGTCGCTCGACGACGTCTTCCTCAAGCTGACCGAGGCGCCACCGGTGCCGGGTGCCGCGCGGTGACCACCACGGCCGACCGTCCGCTGGTGATCGGCGGGCTCACCAAGCCCGAGATCAGCACCCTCGGACAGATTCTCGCGCTGACCGAACGGTCGCTGCGCGGGATGATGCGTCAGGGCGAGTTCGTGCTCGGCATCGTCGCTCCGGTGATGCTGACCATCTGCTTCTACGTCCCGCTGCGCAGCATCTTCGACTCGTTCCCCGGCGTGAACTACGCCCAGTTCCTGATGCCGGTCATCTTGCTGCAGTCGGTGGGGTTCGTCGCGACCTCGGCGGCGATGCGCGCCGCGGCCGACGGCAGCGCGGGCATCACCGACCGTCTGCGCAGCATGCCGGTCAACGCGGTCATCCCGATGCTGGCGCGTCTCGTCGCGAACGCGATCCTGCTCGTCATCTCGCTGATCTGGGCGGTCATCTCGGGCCTCGTCATCGGATGGCGCCCCGAACACGGCCCCGGCTACCTGTTCGGGTTCCTGCTCGTGGCCTTCGTCGTCGGCCTGTTGCTCGCGCTGGGCGCCGACGCGATCGGTGTGGTGTCGTCGAACCCCGAGGCCACCAGCCAGGCACTGGCCCTCCCCCAGCTCATCCTCGGCATGCTCTCGACCGGATTCGTCCCCGAGACCTCGTTCCCGGAGTGGATCCGCCCCTTCGCCCGTAACCAGCCCATCTCGCAGTTCACCGAACTGATGCGCGGCTTCGACGCAGGCAAGGTCACCTGGGACATCGCCACCGCACCGCTCATCTGGGCGGGCAGCATCGCCGTCCTCGCCGTCGGCGGCGGGGTGTACATCATCGTCACGGGCGCACGCCGATGAACTGGGAGATCACCGGGCAGCCGTCCGACGACCGCGACGCCCCGACCACACGCATTCCGCGGCGGCCACGGCACCGGTCGCCGAACGAGTCCGGCAGCGACCACTGGTGGCGCTCCGAGCGCCCCGCGGCCCCGCGCCGCTCGGTCGACCCCGACGACGCCGTGACCCGGCGGACCGAGGTCCCACCGTCGCGTCAGGTCCTGTTCCCCGGCACCGGGTCGATCCGTGCGGTCGTCGGACCGTGGACCGTGCTGGCACCCGAGTCCTCGACGGACTGGTCGACCGAGCGGATCTCGTCGTCGTCGAAGGACTCCCCCGACGAGCCGGCCACCACCCGACTCACGCCGCTGGCGCACACCATGACCAAGGACCCCGTCGAGCGCGGCGAGACCCCGGCGCCCGCGACCACACGGACCGCGGACCGGTCGATGGTCACCCGATTCCCCGTCGCCGAACAGACCGGCGAGCGTGGACTGCGGGCGTATCTCCTGCACACGAGCATCCTCACCGGACGCCAGGTGCTGGTGGTGCTGCGCGACCGCGTCACCCTGTTGCAGACGCTGCTCTTCCCCGCGCTGAGCATGATCATGTTCAAGGTCGTCCTCGGCGACGCCATCGGTCAGGCGACCGGGCAGAACAGCGCGTTCGGCACGGTCCCGCTCGTGGTCCTCGTGGGCGCGATGTTCGGCTCCCTCGCCGGCGGTGTGCGCCTCACGAGTGAACGCAAGACCGGCCTGTTGACCCGGCTCTACGTGTTGCCGGTGCACCGCGGCGCCGACCTGAGCGCCCGGATCATCGCCGAGTTGATGCGCATCCTGCTCGGCACGGTGATCCTGATGCTGTTCGGCATGTTCATCGGTTGGCGGTTCAACCAGGGGTTCATCCCCGCGGTCGGCATCTTCGTCGTCGCACTGCTCTACGGCGCCGCGTTCTTCAGCATCGTCCTCGCGCTGGCGCTGTCGGCGTCGAACATCCCGCTCGTGCCGATCATGTCGCTGGTGTCGAGCCTGTTCATGTTCTTCAACTCCGGTTTCTCCCCGGTCAGCGCGTATCCCGGTGTGCTGCAGCCGATCGTCGCCAACCAACCGATGACCTGTGCCATCGACACGATGCGCGCCCTGGCCATCGGCGGACCGGTCGCCGACAGTCTGACCAAGACCCTGATCTGGGCGATCGGCGCACTGTTGCTGTTCACCTACCCGGCGCTGCGCGGCTACCGCCGTGCCGCGAGTTCGGCCGGCTGAGCGCAGCCCTGCACCCCCTGCACGACCTCTGCGCCCCGCCGATGTGATGCGAACGCACGATTGACCGGCGCGCCCGGACCTCGCGATCATCGAGATCCGATGCGCCGACATCGATCGGTGGGGTGATCAGGGGGGACTGCATCCATGTCTGACATGAGCGATCAGCGACCACGCACGCTGTCGGTGGTGATACCGGCGTTCAACGAGGCCGACGCGATCGGCACGTGCCTTCAGGCGCTGCTGTCCCAGTCGCCGCCACCCACCGAGATCATCGTCGTGGACAACAACTCCTCCGACGACACCGCGCGGGCCGCTGCGGCATTCGGCGGGCCGCAGTCGGTGGTCCGGGTCGTGACCGAAACCCGTCAGGGCGTGCAGCACGCCCGGGATCGGGGCGTCGCCGAGGCGACCGGCGACCTCATCGCACGTATCGACGCCGACACCTACGCGTCGGCCGGATGGGTGGCTGCGATCCACCGGTTCTTCGCGGTGGCACCCGACCACATCGGTGGCGGCTACGGGATGATGACCATGCACGATCTGCCGTTCCAGAAGCCCTTCGCGGCGATGCAGCGTCGGCTGACGGCTCGGGTGCGTTCGAAACTGCACGCGGGGTCGGTGACCGTGGTCGGCGAGGCGATCGGCGGGAACTGCGTGATGCGCGCCCAGGTCTGGCGGGAGGTGGCGGGCAAGACCAGCCGGCGCGGCGACATCATGGAGGACGCCGACCTGTCGCTGACCATCCGCGGGGCCGGGTGGCAGTTCGCGTTGATCCCCGACATGACCGCCCAGACCTCCGGCCGCCGTCTCGCGTCGAGTCCCCGTAACTACTGGCGCTACACCGCCTACAGCCCGCGCACCTACGCCATGCACGGCCGACGTCGGGCCGCGGTGTTCGCCGCCATCGGGATCCAATTCGCCCGCGCCGCCCACCTCCTGATCTGGGCCGTGCTGCTGTGGTGGGACCTCGACGAGAAACGTTTTCGGGGCCGACCCGCGGGGCTGCGCAAGGGAGATCGCGAACTTCCGTCGGGTCTGCGGACGGACTGACCTCAGGCGACCGCGTCGATTCACCCCGACCGCGCCGACGTCCGGGAGTACACCGCCCGGCGAGTGTCACCTCTGCCGCCACCCCGGGTCGCGGGGGTGTCCCGGGTACCATCGGACCCGACCGGCACAGCGGGGGGACCACCGCGAACCACTGAGGGGGTAGATCGATGCCTGACACGCAACCGACACTGTCGGTGGTCGTCCCGGCATTCAACGAAGCCCGGTCGATCGGCCGATGCCTCGACAAGCTTCTCGCCCAGTCGACGCCGATCGAGGAGATCATCGTCGTCGACAACAACTCGACCGACGAGACGTTCGCCATCGCATCGGCGTACAGCCGGGACCACCCCACCGTCCAGGTGCTCGTCGAACCGCGGCAGGGCGTGCAGCACACCCGCGACCTCGGTGTCGGTACGGCCACCGGAGAACTGGTCGCCCGTATCGACGCCGACACCTACGCCGAGCCCCGCTGGGCCGCCAACATCGTCGACTTCTTCGCGGTGGCCCCCGATGACATCGCCGGCGGCTACGGGATGTCGACGATGCACGACATGCCGCTGCAGCGTCCGTTCACGGCGATGCAGGCGCGTGTGACCAGGCGTGTGGGCAAAGCGCTGGCCCAGGGACAGGTGACCGTGGTCGGCGAGGCGATCGGCGCGAACTGCGTCATGCGCTCCGAGGTGTGGCGACAGGTCGCCGGGAAGACCAGTCCCCGCGACGACATCATGGAAGACGCCGACCTGTCGCTGACGATCCGGGACGCCGGGTGGCGCATCGCCCTCATCCCCGGCATGGACGCGCAGACCTCCGGACGTCGGCTGTACTCGAGCCCGCGCAGCTATTGGAAGTACACCGCCTACAGCCCGCGCACCTACGCGATGCACGGTCGCCGGCGTGCGATGGTGCTCGCGTCGATCGGCATCCAGTTCGCTCGGGTCGCGCAGATCGGGCTGTGGATTCCGTTGTTGTGGTGGGATCCGACCGCGAAGAAGTTCGGTCTGGTCCCCCGGGGCCTGCGCCGCACCGATCGGGAACTCCCGTCGGGGCATCGCTCCGACTCCACGCCGCAGCGCTGAACGTCGTCGGCCGCCACGTGGCGGCCGACGGGTGCGTGTGGTTCCCGGTTCAACCGGTCCACAGTGTGCGATTCTTCGTCTGGACGACCCGACCACCGGGCGGGTCGGGCGACGCGTCCTCGGAGGTCGGCGATGAAGCAGCTACGCGCGCGTGACTCGGCGTATGTGTTCCTCGGCGGATCGCGCGGGGTGTCCTCACGCGTGCTCTCGTGCTGGGTTCTCGCACACGACGACGGTGGCGCGGCGGACCTGCCCGTCGACGCGGTCGTCGACACCATCTGTCGCCGGTTGAGCGTCGACGAACGTTTCACCAGCAGGCTGGTGCGGGTCCCCGGCGACCTCGGGCACCCGTTCTGGATGCACGACCCCACCATCGACATCGCCGACCAGATCGTCGTCGACGATCGCCCGGGTCTCCGCTGGCACGACGCACAGGAGACACTCGCCGACATCGCGGCCACCCCGTTCGACACCGACCGCCCGCTGTGGTCGATGCACCTGATCACCAACGTCGCCGGCCTCCCCTCCCAGCCCGGACTCGCGACCATCCTGTGCGTCTCGTTCCACCACGCGGCCTTCGACGGGATGTCGTGGGAGAAGACGATGCACCGACTTCTCGCCGACACCCCGTCCGCTCCCCCGGAGCACGTCGTCATCGGCCCGCGTGAGGCGTCCACCGCGCGGATCGTCGCGGCGCAGGTCCGGCGGGCACCACGGGAATGGGCGACGTTCCTCGGCAACCTCGGGCGCATGGCGCGCGAGGCGCGCCGGATCGCCCGGGCGCGCCGTCCCGAGCAGTTGCAGTACGAGCGGCACGGCGCGCCGCAAACCCGGTTCAACACCGGCGTGCAGGGCAGGCGGTGGACCGACTACCTCGAGTTCCCGCTGACCGATCTGCAGGCCGTGCGCGATCGGGTCCCCGGTGCGACGGTCAACGACGCGCTGCTGTCGATCATCGGCCGCACGGCGCATCTGTACCTGAGCGAACACGGCGAGGACCCCGACGGCTCACTCGTCGCCCTCGTACCGATGTCGACCCGCGGCGCGCGGGCCGACGACAACGCCAACCAATTCGTGCCCCTGGCAATCGAATTGCACTCCGGGGTGCCCGACATCGACACCCGCCTCGGACTGATCGCGACCAGTTCGTCCGTCGAGAAGTCACGGGCCACGAAGGTCACCCGCAGCGAGTTCTGGAAGGCCGTGAACTCGGCGCCCGCCCTCGCCCTGCGTCTGGTGGCCCAGATCGAACGCATCCCGCGGCCGGGCGGGGCCACGAAGCGGCCGAGCGTGAACACGGTGGTGTCCAACGTCATCAACCACACCCCGGTCAGCTCCATGATGGGCGTGCCGACCGCATCGGGGTTCGCCTACTCGCCGCTGGGCGGCGACTCGACCCTGTCGCACTGCGTCGTCACGGGGTTGGGCAAGGTCATGATCGTGGTGACCTCGGATCAGACCGTCATGCCCGACATGCCGCGATACATGCAGTTGCTGCAGGAGTCGGTCGACGCGCACCAGGCGCTGATCCGGTTGTCCGACGCCGAGTGATCAGGCGGTCGCGTCCAGCGACGCGATCACCTTGGTCTCGGTGATCCACACGGCCAATTCGCCGGGCACCCCGTTGCGTGCACCGAACTCCTCGGCCCGGTCGGCCCCCATGTACCGGGCCCCGGCCGCGGTCGCTATCCGGCGGACGTCGTCGGGGTCTTCACTGACCTCCACCCGTCCCTGCACCTGAACGAAGGCGTACGGGGGTTCCGGGAGGTCGATGCACATGACCACCCGCGGATCGCGCGCCAGCGCACGACCTTTGGCGGTCGTCGCCCCGGTGTTGAACGCGATGCGGTCGCCGTCGAGGACGAACCACACCGGCGCGACCAGGGGGCGGCCGTCGGACGCGGTGTAACCCAGGTGGCCGGTCTTGGTGCCCTCGGTCAGGAAGGCACGCACCTGCGGATCGGACAGCTCACTCATCGTCGGTCACTCCGGTCTCTCGGGGACGGGTTCGGGTCCAGCGTAGTTGCCCACATCAGAGCCGCCCCGCCGACAACCGCGCGGCGATCACCGACGCCGCCATCATCAGGGTGGCGTGGGGCCCGCTCGATCCGGAGCTGGGCAGGATCGATCCGTCGATCACGCGCACGCCGTCGAGACCGGTCACGGCCCCGTTCCAATCGGTGATCCCACCCATCGGCATCGACCCCCAGGCGTGTTGCGAGGTCAGGACGACGTCGTCCACCGTCACGCTGTCGGCGTCGAGGAGCCCCGCGAACCGTCGGCCGGCGAGCATCTCCACCAGTCGATCGGCCCACGATCGCACCAGCGTGATGTCGTCGGGGGCGACGACGCCGAGGTCCACCTGCTGGGCCCCCGCCGCGTCGATGGTGAGCGATCCCGATGCGCGCGGCGCCATCAGCGCGATGCCGATCGCCGCCCCCGTCGGTTCGACGCCCTCGATGTAGCGGGCGAAATCATCGTTGTAGCAGCGGATCTCCAGTCCGTCCTCGGTGTGCAGCACGGTCGGCAGCAGCGGCAACTGCGCCCCGGCATCACCCCGGGGGCGATACCGGATGAGGAGTTCGCGGTGTTCGCCGATCCGCCGCGTCGCCGCCGCCCCCGTCGACCGCGCGATCAGCGCCGCCGACGCCAGGGTGCCCGCGCAGAGGATGGTCTCGTCGGCCGCCACCGTCTCGCCGGTGTCGAGCAGCACCCCGCGGACCAGGGATCCGTCGACGCGCAGACGGTCCGCCCGCGCCCCCGTGCGAACCGTGAGGTTCGACCGTCCTCGCGCCGGCCACAGGTAGGCACGGTCGGCGGGCACCCGCTGCGACCCGCGTGAATTCGATCGCACCCGGTTGACACCCACACGGGGCGTGACGGAGTCGATCTGCTCGTAACCGTCGTCTTTCCAATGCTTTTCGAACGCCGCAGCGATCGGGGTCAGTTCGTCGTCGGTGAACTCGCGCACCGACATGGCACCGCCACCGTCGGCACCACCGTCGATGTCGGTGTACGCCGCAGCGATGGTGTCGAGGTCCCACGAGTCACGATCCCATCCCGCGAAATCGTCGTCGTGCCAGCGCATGAAGTACCCGCCGTTGACCGCCGAGGAGCCGCCCGGGCCGCGCCCCCGGGGCAGGGCCTGGCCACCGACCGCCCGATGGTGGGTCACGCGGCGTGAGGCCGGGCCGACGGGCAGCATCGTCAGATCCAGATCCGCATCGTCGGCCGCCGTCGCCCCCTCCTCGAGGAGGATCACCTCGACGGTGTCGTCCCGGGTCAGCCGCTCGGCCACCACACATCCGCAGCTACCCGCGCCGACCACGACGATCCGACGGGTCGCGGTCACTCCGGTGGTCGCCGGCCCGCCGCCGAGGACGGCAGCTGATGGGATCCCCAGCGTCCGATCACCGGGCGCAGCGCACCGAGGTTGCGGCCGGTGACCGCGCCCTGCCACAGCCCGGTGCCGTAGGCGAGGTCGTCGAGCCTCTTGATGGCCACGAACCGTGTGACACCCAGTCGGACAGGCGCATCGGGGTTGAGCATCTCCGAGCGCATCCATTCGACGACACCCTCGGCCAACGCCACCGCCAGCAGGACCGATCGGAAACGACGTGACACCAGGGCCAGCAGGATCGACAGCGGCCAGTAGTGCCGGCACAGCGCCGATGCCATCTGTAGGAATCCGAACCCCACCGATTGTGCGGTGAGCCGCGCGGCGACGCGGGGTGCGTCGGGGATGTGGGCGATGCGTTGGTGGAGTCGGTGCGCGATGAACCCGATCATCGCGACCATCAACCCGAAGCCCCACCGCGAACGGGTGAGGGCGGCGACCATCGCGATCATCATCGGGGTGTTCATCACCATGGGCGACGCCAACGTCTGGTGCCGATCGGTGAGCAGTGCGGCACCGGTGCCGTAGTACCGACGCCGATCGAGACCTGCGCGCAACGCCACGCGGTGGTCGTGCTCGGCCAGCGCGACGGGGTCGTACCGGATGACCCACCCATCCGAGCGCAGACGCCAACACAGATCGACGTCCTCGGCCACCCGAAGCGACTCGTCGAAGCCGTCGAATGCGCTGCGGCGCATGATCATCGCGGCACTCGGAACGTAGCCGATCCGAGTTCCCGGTGCGACGGGACCTTCACGGCGGCCCATGTCGAGCGAGGAGTGCAGGGCCTCGTAGCGGGCCATCGGGCCGCCGTCCGGTCGCATCGCGGTGATCCGTGGTGCGACCAGCGCGACCTGCTCGTCGGAGAAATGGCCGAGGAGTTTGGGCAGCCAGTCCGACCCCGGCGTGACGTCGGAGTCGAGGAAGGCCACGAAGTCGGTCTGCACCCGGGCGGCACCCAGGTTGCGGGCCGCGGCGGGCCCCGCGCTGATCTCGGTACGGATCACCTCGGCACCATCGGCGGTCACCGGTACCTGGGAACCGTCGTCGACGACGATCACACGCACGCCGTGTAGTGCGGACACCAGCCGGTCGATCCCGGTCTGGTTGTCGCGCACCGGGATCACCACCGTCACATCGGATTCGGTCGGTCCGAACATCGGACGCGGGTGCGCGACGCCGGCGTCGAGCAGCGTCCGCGCCAGAGACGCGGTCGCCGGGCTGCTCACGCAGATCCGCCCGTCGGGGTCGATCATCTTCGTCGCCGCCGCGGACAGCGAGAGCACACGCAGCGGTGAACCACCCACGATGTGTCGTCCGCCGGGGACCACGGTCGCGCGCAGGTCGATCTGCACCTGAAAACCGTTGGGAAGTGCCTGTTTCGGCGTCACCGACTGCTTCTCGTCGGCGTCCGGGGTGGTCTCGTCGACCGACGGTGTGGTGTTCGGCGTCATCGGATCATGCCGTTCGCGTCGGGGGCCCATCGGTTCACCGCGTCGACCAGCCGCACGGTCAGATCGTCGAACAGCTCGCGACCCCGATCGGCCGTCGCGGTCACCGGATCGCCGAGGACACCGGTCGCGCTCACGGCACGCACACCACCGGATCGCATGGCACCCATCAACTCCCCCAGCGGTGCGGTGTTGCCCGAGGAGACCCGTTCGGACCGGACGAGCTGAGGCGAGAGATGCAGCAGC
Source organism: Williamsia maris (assembly GCF_024171815.1). Taxonomy (GTDB): domain Bacteria; phylum Actinomycetota; class Actinomycetes; order Mycobacteriales; family Mycobacteriaceae; genus Williamsia_A; species Williamsia_A maris. The sequence continues at coordinate 919,395 of NZ_JAMTCJ010000003.1, forward strand.
AGAGAGGTTTCCGTCTCACCGGCGTGGGCATCGGCGCCCGCGACACCACACGGGAACCACGTCACGTCGCGCCCCTCGTGGCGCAGAAGGGTCACGGCCGACGACAGGGTGGCCACGTTGCCTCCGTGTCCGTTGACGAACACCACACGCCGGGCCCAGAGGCAGGCACTGCGGCCGAACTCGACGAGAAGGATCCGTAGCGCCTCGTGACCGATCGACAGGGTCCCCGGGAAGCTCTGGTGTTCGCCGCTCGCCCCGTAGTTGAGGGCGGGCGCCACCAGCGCGTGGTCGCCGACGTTGTCCGCCGCACCCTCCGCGACCGCGGTGGCGATGCGGACGTCGGTGTCGAGCGGGAGATGGGGTCCGTGCTGTTCGACCGACCCGAGCGGTACGACCAGAGTGCACCCGCGTTCGTCCAGCTCGGGCCACGTCTGCGCACCGAGCCCACCGGGGCAGGTCATTCGGACAATGGTAGACACCCCGGCCGGATCTGAACACCGGAAGCACGTAATGGATTTCGAGACGTCGGCGTGTCGCGAGGTCAGATGTCGGCGCGGGGCGCGCCCCACCCCACACATGAACCCGCATTCAGTTATGCGATGCTGAGGTTCCGTGCGGCCGCCTGGTGCGGACGCGTTCCCCACTGTCGACGACGAGGTGTGCGATGAGCGAGAGCAACCGTCCCCAGAATGGCCCGCTGAGCAGCGTGCGAGTGATCGAGTTCGCCGGGATCGGCCCAGGACCGCACGCCGCCATGTTGCTCGCCGACCTCGGCGCCGACGTGATCCGCGTGCAGCGCGCGGGCACGCTGCCCACACCGGGCCGCAATGCCGATCAGCTGCTGCGTGGGCGGTCCGCGGTCGTCGAGGCGAACCTGAAGTCGCCCGAGGACAAGGCGGCCGTCCTGCGTCTGATCGAGAAGGCCGATGTGATCGTCGAGGGTTTCCGTCCCGGGGTGATGGAACGGCTGGGTCTCGGACCCGACGATCTGCACGCCGTCAACGAGGGACTGATCTACGGGCGGATGACCGGGTGGGGCCAGGAAGGCCCGTTGGCCGATCGCGCCGGCCACGACATCAACTACATCTCCCTCACCGGTCTCCTGCACGCCGTCGGCCGCGCAGAGGAACGTCCGACCCCGCCGCTCAACCTTGTCGGTGACTTCGGCGGAGGGTCGATGTTCCTCGTCCTCGGTGTCCTCGCGGCGGTCATCGAGCGGCAGCAGTCGGGCAAGGGTCAGGTCGTCGACGCCGCGATGGTCGACGGCGCTTCGGTTCTGGGACAGATGATGTGGGCCTTCCGGGGCACCGGCCTGTGGCAGGACCAGCGCGGCGTCAACCTGCTCGACACCGGTGCGCCCTACTACGAGGTGTACGAGACCTCCGACGGCAAGTACATGGCCGCGGGCGCCATCGAGCCGCAGTTCTACGCCGAGATGATCAAGGGTCTGGGGCTGGCGGACGCGGATCTGCCCGACCAGAACGACATCGCGCGCTGGCCCGAGCTCAAGGCACGGTTCACCGAGACGTTCGCGTCGAGGACACGCGACGAGTGGGCCGCGATCTTCGACGGCACCGACGCGTGCACGACCCCGGTGCTCACCTTCGCCGAGGCCCCCGAACACCCGCACATGGCGGCTCGGCAGAACCTCACCGAGATCGACTCGGTCATGCAAGCCGCTCCGGCGCCGCGCTTCTCGCGCACCAGCACCGAAGAGCCCGCAGGACCGGTCCGCACCGCAACCGACCCCTCGACCATCTGGACCGACTGAGCCCGACCGCTCGCCTGAAGGACCCAATCCGCCGACCGGGTCCGTGCTGACGGACTACTCAGACTTTCGTGCTGCCCTGGTCCATCGAGAACTGTGATGCCGTGACCGTGCGGGCGGCGTCGGAGCACAGGAACATCACCATGGCCGTCACCTCGTCGCGGGTGCTGAAGAACGGGTCGTTGAGGATCGGCGCGAAGTGCGGCTTGTACTTCTCGATGGTGAACGCGTGCTGGGCGGAGGTGTCCTCGAACGCCATGGGTGTGTCGACGGCGTACGGGTGGATGGTGTTGACCCGGATCTTGTACTCGCCAACCTCTTTGGCGACCGTCTGAGCCATCCCGGTGAGGGCGTACTTCGACGCCGTGTACGACGCCTGCAGCGGCATGGCCTTGAGACCCGCCGACGAGCTGACCACGACGATCGACCCACCTCGCCCGCCCGCGATCATCGACGGCAGGACGGCGCGCAATGTCTTCCACGTACCGACGACGTTCACGTCGAGCACGTCGGTGAACTGAGCCTCGGTCAACTCCCAGGACTGGCCCCAGGTGAGGATGCCGGCGTTGGCGATGACGTGGTCGATGCCCCCGAACTGCTCCACGCCGTCGGCGACGAGCTGCTCCTGGAAGGCCAGATCACGCGTGTCGCCCTGTCGCGCAAGGATCTTGCCGCCGACACCCTCGACCTCGCGGATCGTCTCGGCGAGGTCGTCGGCGGTCGCGTGCGGGTAGGTGGTGTGGTCGGCGACCGGCCCGGCGATGTCGAGACCGATGATCGCCGCACCCTCCTCGGCGAACCGGATGGCGTGGTTGCGACCCTGCCCACGGGCGAGCCCGGTGATGTAGACGACCTTGCCGTCGAACTGTCCCATGGCATCAAGTTACACCAAACTGGAACGTGTTCTAGTAAATCCTCCGGCAGTCCATCCGGGGTCAGGCCGTCTGCTCGCCGAACCGTCTCTCGAAGCCGTCGGGGATGATGATGTCGTCGCGAGAGAGTTCGTGGATGCTTTTGCGGCCCAGCCCCATCAGGGCGGAGTCGATGCCGCCGCGCAGGATGTCGAGGACGTTCTCGACGCCGGCCTGTCCGTTGGCCGCGAGACCCCAGAGGTAGGCGCGGCCGATCATGACGGCGTCGGCGCCCAACGCGAGTGCTTTGACGACGTCGCTGCCGCGGCGGATGCCGCCGTCGAGCAGAACTTGCATGTCGGTGCCGACGGCGTCGGCGATCGGCCCCAGCATCCGGATCGTCGCCGGGGTGCCGTCGAGGTTGTTACCACCGTGGTTCGACACCGACAACGCGGTGGCGCCGATGTCCCGGGCACGTTTGGCGTCGTCGAGCCGCGTGATGCCCTTGACCATGAACGGTCCTCCCCACTTCTCCCGCAACCACGCGAGGTCCTCCCACGACGGCGGTGAGGTCTGCATCCACTGGCCGTAGGCACCGAAGAACGTCGGGCCGAGCTCGCCGGGCTCGGCGAGGTTCGGCGCTGTCAGATCGGGGATGATGGGCTTGCCCTTGTTGAACCAGTCCCAGGCGTACTTCGGGCGCATCGCGATCTCGGGCGCAAGCTTCAGCAGCGCCTTGAGATCGACCTTCTCCGGGATCTCCGGTGAACCCCAATCGCGACCCATCGAGAACGACCAGTCAGTCGTCACGATGAGTCCCTTCGCACCCGCGGCCCGGGCCCGCTCGGCACGGGCCAGAATCTCCTCGCGCGAGTTGAGCCAGTAGATCTGGAAGAACGTCTGCGGGTTCGCGGCCGCGACATCCTCGACCGGCTTGGACGCAAAGCTGCTCAACCCCATGGCCGTTCCGCGTGCCGCGGAAGCACGGGCGACCGCGACCTCACCGTCCTTGTCGACGGCCTGGACCCCGGTCGGGGAGATGATCACCGGCATGGAGATGTCCTGGCCCATGATCGATGTCGACAGCTCCCGCTCGGCGTGTGCACCCACGACGTGCGGTGCGAAGCCGATCTCACCGAACGCCTCGACGTTGTCGGTGATGGTGATGCCCTTCTCGCTGCCGGCGACAAGTGCGGAGTACACCGAGCGCGGCAGTCGCTTCTGCGCTCGACGCTGAGCCTCGAGGACAGTCTCGAACCAGGGATTGGCCATGGGAGTTCAACTACTTTCGGTGAGGAGAGATCAGAGGGCGGCGAACCCTGCGAGGGGGTTCTCGTCGCAGTCACGACTCGGCGGTCGAGTCATCAATGTCAGGGGCACGCCGCGGGAGTGGTCCTTGTTGGCCGTGGGCGTCGAGCGTTCGCCGGCAAGCAAAGCTTCGCCGAAACCCTGCACGCATTCGGGGTCGGGGCCGTCGAGGGGCAGTCCGGTGAAGAACTTCGCGGCCATGCAGCCACCGCGGCAGGCATCGAAGTGCGCACACTTGGTGCACGCGCCCGCGTTCTGCGGCTCACGGAGCTCGAGGAAAAGCTCCGACTGCTGCCAGATGGTCTGAAAACCACCGTCGGACAGGATGTTCCCGGCGAGGAAGTTCTCGTGGATCGCGAACGGGCACGCATACACGTCACCGATCGGATCAATCAGGCACACGACACGGCCGGCACCACACAGGTTCAGCCCCGCGAGGCCCGAGCCCGGTGAGCCGTCGCTGTAGGCGGCGAGGTGGAAGAACGAGTCGCCGGTGAGCACCTTGTCGCCACGCTTCACGAGCCAGTCGTAGAGCTCACGCTGCTGGGACGGCAACGGGTGCAGGTCATCCCAGACATCCGCGCCGCGGCCCGAGGGTCGCATCCGCGTGATGCGCAGCGTGGCACCGTACCGGTCGGCGAGATCTTTGAACTCGTCGAGCTGGGATACGTTGTGCCGGGTGACGACCACGGAGATCTTGGCGTCGGCGAAGCCGGCCTCGTGCAGGTTCTCCAACGCGCGGATTGCCATGTCGTAGGAGCCGGGCCCACGTACGGCGTCGTTGACCTCCGCGGTGGCACCGTCAAGGGAGATCTGCACATCCACGTAGTCCGATGCCGCCAACCGCTGCGCCACGGCCTTGTCGATCTTCAACCCGTTGGTGGAGAACTTCACCCCCACCTGGTGGCTCGTGGCGTAGTCGACCAGCTCCCAGAAGTCCGGGCGCACCGTCGGCTCGCCACCACCGATGTTGACGTAGAACACCTGCATCCGCTGCAACTCATCGATGATCGCCTTGCACTGCGCGGTGTCGAGCTCGCGCGGGTCACGCTTACCCGACGACGACAGGCAGTGCACACACGACAGATTGCAGGCGTACGTCAACTCCCACGTCAAACAGATCGGGGCATCGAGCCCCTTCTCGAACTGATCGACGAGGCGACCGACTGGAGCGGAGGCGGGACGGTCGAGCGTGGTGGTCATGCGGACTCCCGGGGCGTGGTGGCCGGCACGATCGTCGCGGACTGGGCGAGCGAGGTGAGGGCCTGGAGGTACAGGGGACGATCGGCGTCGGCGATCGGAGATGCGGCCAGGGCGGACTCGGCACTCGGGTGGTCGGCGAGAGACTTCACGAGGTCGACGACGATCAGGTTCTTGAGGAACGACAGCTTGCGCGTCCCGAAGTGATACAGCAGGGCACCGAACGGTTCCGGGCGCAGGGCCACGCTCGGGTTGAGCACCCACGCGGCCGAAGCGTCGAACACCCTCGGACCATCCGTGGCACCAGTGGTGTCCGACGTCTCGGCCGTGTCGACGCTCATGTCAGTAGACGCCGCACATACCGTCGATCGAGACCTCTTCGACAAGGCTCTCGGTGACCAGCTCGGCAGAATCGCCGACGGGCGCGGTGACGTCGGTGGACGGGGTGGAGGTGTTCTCGGCCATGATTGTCCTCTCGGGTGATGTGGGTCACGTCGGACTATAATGGCACCGAGTGCACAAAAGCTAGACCCGAGCGATCACTCGCACGGATTCGGACGCGGCGAGAGGGGACGGTTGTGGCATCACCACAGCTCGGCCGACGTCCGAGTACGACGAAAACGCAGATCAGCGAGCTGGCGATCGCTCTGTTCACCGAGCGCGGCTTCGACGAGACGAGTGTCGACGAGATCGCGCAGGCCGCGGGGATCGCCCGCCGGACACTGTTCCGCTACTACCCGTCGAAGAACGCAATCCCCTGGGGTGACTTCGACGACCACCTGTCGGCCATGCGCGATCACCTCGCAGGACTCCCTCCGGACGAGACCGTCGCCGACGCCCTGCGCTCGGCCCTCGTCGCGTTCAACGCGGTGTCCGACGACCAGGTCGCCGCACACCGTCGACGGATGACCCTGCTGCTGACCGTGCCTGCGCTGCAGGCGCATTCGATGATCATGTACACCGGCTGGCGCGAGGTGATCGCCGAGTACGTCGCGGTGCGCACCGGCAGCACGGCCGCAGATCACCTACCGCAGACCGCGGGGTGGTTGATGCTCGGCGTCGCCCTGTCCTCCTACGAGCAGTGGCTCGCCGACCCGTCGACAAACCTGACCGCCTTGCTGACCGAGGGCAGCCGTATTCTCGGACAAGGCCTGGAAGCGCTCTAGTGGTCTGCCACCAAACGAGCGGGGTGTGGAACCGCCGCCTCCCACTGGGTACTCTCAAAACTAGAACGTGTTCTTATTCTGCGAAGGGTGTCCGATGTCGCCGATCACGCCGCACAGCGCGCGCAGTGTCGTCCTGACCGTCGCCGAGGTGGTCTCCGAGACCGCCGACGCCACGTCGCTGGTGTTCGAACTCCCCACCTCCGACGGCGCGCCGCCGATGGACTACAAGCCGGGGCAGTTCCTGACCCTGCGGATCCCCAGCGATCAGACCGGCTCGGTGGCCCGCTGCTACTCCCTGGCGTCGTCGCCCTTCACCGACGACAAGCCCAAGGTGACCGTCAAGCGGACCACCGACGGTTACGGCTCCAACTGGCTGTGCGACAACATCTCCGCCGGTGACGAGATCGAGGTGCTGCCGCCGTCGGGCGTCTTCACGCCCCCCGATCTCGACGCCCCGCTGCTGCTGTTGGCCGCGGGCAGCGGCGTGACGCCGATCATGTCCATCCTCAAGGCCGCCCTCGAGAAGGGCTCGGCGCCTGTGGTGTTCTTCTACGCCAACCGCAGCCAGGACGACGTCATCTTCGCCGAGGAACTGCGGACCCTGCACGAGCGATACGACGACCGGCTGACCGTCGTCCACTGGCTCGAGAGCGTCCAGGGCCTTCCCCGCGTGTCTGCGCTGACGGCGTTGTTCCGCCCGTACGCCGCCCATCACGCCTTCATGTGCGGGCCCGGACCGTTCATGGACGCGCTGCACACCGCGTTGGCCGACGCCGGGTTCCCGCACAAGCAGGTGCACGCCGAGGTCTTCACCTCGCTGTCCGGCGACCCGTTCGACGACCCGGACACCGCCGAGCTGACCGAGGAGCAGACCGCCGACGCCGCGTCGGTGTCGGTGGAACTCGACGGCACCGTGCACGAGCTCTCGTGGCCCCGCAGCCAGACCCTCGTCGACATCATGATGGCCGCCGGCCTCGACGTGCCGTACTCGTGCCGCGAGGGCGAATGTGGTTCCTGCGCATGCACGGTGGTCGACGGAACGGTGGAGATGGAGAACGTCGGCGCGCTCGACCAGGAGGACATCGACGACGGCTACATCCTGGGATGCCAGGCCCGCCCGACATCGGACCACCTGACCATCGAGTTCTGAGCCGGCGCGACTTCTCAGCAGGCCCTGCGCTGGCGCAGGGCTCGGAGTTCGGCGCGCGTGGTCACGTCGAGGTGCTCGGTGGCATACGACAGGGCGGTACGACCCATCGCGGGCGCGTTGTCGCCCAGGTAGGCGAGGAGTTCTTCTGCATCGCAGCGTTTCCCGGCCTCCGGCAGCATCCATCCGAACGCCTTCTGGATGAGGTCCCTGCGGTCGGCGATCACGAGCGGCGCCACCTCGTACAGCGCGGCGGCATCACCGCGTTTGAGGAACGCGAAGGTCGCGACGACGCCGACCCGCCGCGTCCACAGCGTGTCGTCGGCCGCCAGTTCGGCGAGCAGCCCGCGCGGACGGTCGATCAGCCATTCACCGAGGATCGGATCGGCGGAGCTGTCCACCAGATCCCAGTTGTTCACCCGACCGCCTCGGACCGCCTCGAGGTAGAGCTCGACCCATCGCTCTCGCCGGTCGTCGGTGGCCGCTCGCTCGAACCCGTCGCGCAGCAGGAACAGTCCGATCAACCGGTGTTCGTGCATCGCGCTGTCGAGCAGCGTGATGACGCCGCTCGGCTCGAGGCCGGTGAACGTCCTCGTGAGCGAACGCAGCTGTGGGACCGGCACACCCACGAACCGATCGCCTTCGGCGTAGTCGCCGGGACCGGTCTTGAAGAACCGTTGCGCACCCTGGGCCCGGACCGGATCGGCGAGTGCGTCGACGGCGGCCGCCACCGCCGCGGGTGTGAGCCGATGATCGCTCACCGCGGGGTCACAGCAGGTCGGCGACCGGCGTGCGCGCGGCGACCGTCGGCCGCATCTTCATCACCGCACCGGCGCGACCGGCGCCGACCACACCGGTCAGGATGCCGTCGCGGCTGAAGTAGGCGAGGAATTTGTCGCCGTCCTCGTCGACGATGTGGACGTCGTCGTCGGCCGCGGGTGCCCCCAGGCACTGGATCTTGAGATCGAACTGGTCGGTCCAGAAGTAGTGGACCACCGGCGTCGAGGATGCCTTGTCGGTGCCCGCGATCGCGTCGGCGACGACCTTGGCCTGCTCGACCACGTGGTTCCAGTGCTCGACCCGCCGACCGAACTCACCGGTCTCGTCGGACCAGTTCGCGACGTCGCCGAGTGCGTAGACCCCGTCGGCGGAGGTCTTTCCCACGGCGTCGCAGGCGATCCCGCCCCCGACCGACCGGTCGGACAGGTCCAGGCCGATGGTCTCGGCCAGCGCAGTGGTGGGGGTCGAGCCGATGCCGAGCACCACGAGGTCCGCGTCGAGCGTGGACCCGTCGTCCAGTCTGATGCCGGTGACAGCACCGTCAGCGGCGGTCAGCTCGGCGACACCCACCCCGGTGCGGACGGTGACGCCGCGATCGGTGTGCAGCTTCTCGACCCGCGCACCGATGGTCGGTCCGAGCGCAGCGTGTAGTGCGCTCGGCGCCGGCTCGACGATGGTGACCGTCGCGCCGAGGATCGACAGGCTCGCCGCCGCCTCACAGCCGATGAACCCGGCGCCGACGACCACGGCCCGGACGCCCTCGCGGGCGGCGGCGCGCAGTTCGAGCGCGTCGTCGTACGTGCGCAAGACGTGCACGCCGTCGATCTCGGCCGCGGCGGAGCCGCCCTGGACAGCACTGTGCGGGAGAAAACGGGGATCGAGACCCGTTGCCAAGACCAGGGTCTCGAACGCCAGGGACTCCCCCGCTCCGACGTCGACGCTCTTGGCGGCGAGGTCGACACCCTGCACGTCGGTGTCGAGGAGCAGGTGGATGTGGTTGTCGGCGTACCACTCCTCCGCCTTGAGAGCCACCAGGTCGCGTTCGCCGCGCAGCACCGCCTTGGACAGCGGCGGGCGGTCGTAGGGGATCTGACTCTCCTTGCCGATCAGTGTGATCGGCTCGGAGTACCCGGCCTGTCGCAGGTTCTCCGCCAGTCGTGCGCCACCGAGCCCGGCACCGACGATCACCACTCCAGCATTCATAGAAGATCCCTCTCGTGTCATCGACACCCGACCGGACGGCTATCCGCCGATCCCGGCGGGATAGATGTCGGCCAGACGCCAGGTGGACCCGACTCTACGCATCACGGCCCACCGCACGATCGGCACCATCGAGGTGGGTGGGGTCGCCGAGTCGACGGTGATCTTCTCGATCGCAAAGACGAGGAGGCGCACCGCATCCGGCACCACCTCGCCGACGCCGACCGCCTGGACCGTGGTCTCGAGCGTCGCCCTGGACTCGACCGCGGAGGGCAGCACCACGTTGGGGCCCTGACTGCGGTAGTCGGCCAGCAGTCGGCCGGTCAGTCGCGGCGCGAGCATCTCCGAGCGTCGTTGTGCCGCCTGCGCGGTGAAGTCGGCGGGTGCGAAGGTGAACAGCGTCCGGAAGGTCGCGGTCGCGGCGGCGGTCACCGCCGGGTCGACGTCGTGGTGGTCGTCGTCGCCGACCCCGACGACAGCGGTCACCGTGGTCGCGACGGTGAGCGCCGCGGCCACAGCGAGCATCCCGACGTCGGCCCGCCCCGGCCGGCGGGGTGACCGGTGGGCGGTCACCGAGTAGAGCAGCGACAGCACCAGCACGACGACGAGCGGCGCGATCGACCACCCGGGCCAGTGCAGCAACGCGGCGACGGAGATCGCGGCGGCGGCGGAGACGATCGCGAGTAGACAGCGCAGAGGGGTCATTGCAGTTGCGCCCGTTCGATCTTCCAGACCCCGTCGGCACGCGTCATGTGCACCAGCAGCACGATGCGCGCATCGCCGGCACCGCCTCCGAGCAGTTGCGGGTTCGTGGCCTCGGCCACCACCAGCACGTCGGCCGACGACCCGGGATCGGGGCCGACGATCCCCGCGGAGATCACCTGGCCCGTTCCCGCGAACGCCTGCGACGCCACCGACGACTCGATGTCGACGCGCGATGCCGTCACCCGTTGGCGGAACTCGCCGGTGCTCACCGCGAGAACGGATTCGACGTACTCGCCCGGGCGGGCCGGGTCGGCGGTGAGTGCGGTGGTGATGCCGTCGCGGGCCGAGCTCAGGACGGCCGCCGCACGATCCGACCCGGCTGCGCCGCCACCGCCGACCGACACCAGGACGATCGTCGCGACGACGAGGGCAGCGGTGACGACCAGACCGACGACGGAGACGACCCGGACCGCCCGACCGACGCGTCGCGCACGGCGCAGGTGGGCCACCTCGGCGGCGGCGTGGGCGGCCGCGTGGACCTCGGTCGCCTCGACGAGCCGTGCGCGCGCCGTGGCCAGTCGGACCGAGGTGGTCGAACCGGTCTGGTCGTCGCTCATCGGATCACGTCCAACGTCGCCACTCTCCACGTACCGTCGACCTTCTCCAGACGGGCGGCGATCACCCGGCCCGACGCGGATTCGTCCGACCCGACCCGTTCGGTCAGGTTGGCCGCGACGACGACATCGGCCGAGTCGGCGGTGACCACGCCGAGCCCTGTTCGCGCGGGAGTGCAGCCCGTGGTCGATCGTGTTCCGTCCGAACCCGCTGCGGCAGAACCCGACCGGAGCCGCGCGCCGAGCTCACCGGTGGCCACCCGCAGGGCGGCCGCGCGGTCGGCATCGGTCCCGGTGCGCAACGTCGTACAGACCAACTCCCCCGAGATCCGGCGGACATCCGCGCGATCGGCCGTCAGCGCACGGTCGGCGCGCAGGTTCGTCACGGCGGTCGAGGCCAGGGCCGCCGAGGCCACCACGACGGCGACGATCACCGCGGCGGCGAGAAGTGGCGGCCCGCCGTTCCGTCTGGACACGACGCCGTATCCGATCGCCGCGATCACGGTCAGCACCATCAGTGATGTCCACCAGCCCGGCCACCCGCGCAGTGCACCGAGTCCGATCACGACCGCGACACCGACCACCGGCGCGCCGATGGCGATCCACGCGTCGAGGATCCGTGCCCGGCGCGTCACGGCAGGAACTCCACGGCGGCGAGTCGTAGCGCCCCGCCGTCCGGTTCGATCTGCACGCGGAGTCGAAACCGCCTGGGCTCGGCGGTGTCCCGAGCCGACGAGTTCGCGGCCACCCGTGTGGTCACCACCGATGTCACGAGCGCGCTGACCGTGTCACCTGTGCGACCGGCGATGGCGACGCCGTCCACGACCCCGGTGGCCACCGTCCCCAGACGTGCGACGAAGGCGCTGTAGGCGCCGGTCGACTGCGCGAACTCGTCGCGGAAGGTGCCGGTCGAGAGTTCGAGGATGCGTTGGGCGCGGTCGGGGTCGCGCGAGTCGGGGGTCAGCAGCAGCCCCACGGTGTCGGTGGCGAACGTGCGGTAGTCGGCGTCGGACCACGTGTCCCGCTGGGCCTGCCGGGCGACGGCGACGGCGGCCACGACGGCGAGGACGACCACCACCGCCACCGCGGCGCCGAACCATCCACGGGCGCCGCCACCGGACCGCGGGTCCTCACCGGTGAGCCGATCGACCTCGTCGCGGGCGCGAGCGAGGTCGCGCCGCGCGGCACGTTCGGCCGCGAACGGGCTCTGCGCCACCGGCCACCTCCACACTCACCCATCGCGCGGTTGCCCGGGAGGGCACCACGGGCGCCATCGTAGATGCCGTGATGGAGATGGTCCGGTTGCGCTGACACCCCGCGCGGCCGGTGGTTTCATTGGGCATTCGCTTCGACGAGGGGACACCCATGTCTGCACGTCCGACCGGCCCGGCGCCACTCAACCCGGCACCGCTGTCCCGGTCGACCCTGCTCCGACGCAAACCGATCCCCACCGGCTGGGCGGTCGAGTCCGACACCGGCCTCAAACGCAACATCACCACGGTGCAGTTGGCGAGTTTCGGCATCGGGTCGACCATCGGCACCGGCATCTTCTTCGTCATGTCGGTCGCCGTGCCCGAGGCGGGTCCGTCGGTGATCATCTCGTTCGTCTTCGCGGGTATCGCCGCCGGGCTGGCGGCCCTCTGTTACGCCGAGATGGCCTCGGCCGTACCGGTCTCGGGCTCGACCTACTCCTACGCCTACGCGACCCTCGGCGAGCTGACCGCGATGGCGGTCGCCGGATGTCTGCTGCTCGAGTACGGGGTGTCGACGGCGGCGGTGTCGGTGGGCTGGAGCGGTTACCTCAACGAGCTGCTCGGGGACCTGAACATCCCGGAGATACCGCATGCGCTGAGCGCCGCCCCGTTCGACTCCGACCCCGGTGTGGTGAACCTCCCCGCCATCATCCTGGTCGCGATGTGCGCGATGCTGCTGATCCGTGGCGCGAGTGAATCCGCGCGAGCGAACACCGTCATGGTGGCCATCAAGCTCGCGGTTCTCACCATGTTCGTGGTCATCGCGTTCACCGCCTTCAACGACGACAACCTCACCCCGTTCTTCACCGACGGCGCACACGGGGTCACCCTGGCGGCGGGCACCATCTTCTTCTCCTTCATCGGTCTCGACACCATCTCCACAGCCGGCGAGGAGGTCAAGGATCCACAACGCACGATGCCCAGGGCACTGCTCGCGGCTCTGGTCATCGTGGTGCTGGTCTATGTACTGGTGGCGTTGGCGGCCGTCGCGGCGCAGCCGACCGAGAACTTCGCGAAGCAGCAGAGTGCCGGTCTGGCCCAGATCCTGACCGACGTCACCGGCGAGACGTGGCCGTCGCTGATCCTGTCGGCGGGCGCGGTCATCTCGATCTTCTCGGTCACCCTGGTGACGCTGTACGGACAGACCCGCATCCTGTTCGCGATGGGTCGCGACGGCATGCTGCCGGAGTTCTTCACCAAGGTGAACCCGCGGACGCTCACCCCGGTCAACAACACCGTCGTCGTGGCGATCGTGGTCGCGATCCTGGCCGGCTTCATCCCGCTGGACTACCTGGCCGACATGGTCTCGGTGGGCACACTGGTCGCGTTCATCGTCGTCAGTCTCGGTGTCATCATCCTGCGCAGGCGGCAACCCGACCTCACGCGTCCCTTCCGCGTCCCGCTCTACCCGGTGACCCCGGTCCTCGCGATCGCCGCATGCGCGTACATCCTCTACGGGCTGCACTGGTACACCTTCGTGTTCTTCGGCATCTGGGTCGGCGCGGTCATCGCGTTCTATCTGCTCTGGGGACGTCACCACTCCGCGTTGAACAAGCCCGGCCCCGACGACGCCGGCCTGGGGACACCGACGACCGAGGCAGCCCCGTGACCGTGGTCGTCGGGTATCGCCCGGGGTTCGGCGGCGAGGAGGCGCTGGAGCTGGGTATCGCCCTCGCCGCGGCGCTGGACCTGCGTCTGGAGATCGTGATCGCTCTCCCCCGGCCCTGGACCACCCCGTCGATGGCCAAGGTCGACGCCGAATTCGCCTCCTACGCGCAACGACTCGGTGACGACTCGGAACAGATCGCGCACGCCGCGCTCGCCCGGCACTCGGTGACCGCACCGGTCGGGATCCACCGCATCACCGAGCGCTCGGTGAGCGTCGCGTTGACCAAGGTCTCGGGTGATCTCGCGGCGCAGTTCCTCGTGATGGGCACCCGTCATCGCACCCGCGGGGGCTTCTCGCTCGGGTCGACGACGAGCCGGATGATCCACTCCAGCGAGATCCCACTCGCTCTGGCACCCCCCGACTACACCGCACCCCCGAACGGACTGACCGGCGTGACGTGCGCCTACTCGGCCACCGCCGACGGCGCGGACGTCGTCGCCGGTGCAACCTCCGTCGCGGCCTCGGCCGGGGTCCGATTGCGGGTGGCCAGCTTCGGGGTGGCGCCCGCGGACATGTATCCGCCCGAGGTCGGGCTCGACGCCGAACGCGGCGTGCTCGCCGCCTGGGTGGACCAGACGAGCGCCGCCCAGTCCGTGCTGCGCACGTCCGGTCTCATCGACCCGTCGGTGTCCACCGTGATCGGGACCGGCGCCGACTACACCGCAGCGCTGGCCGCGATCGATTGGCCCGCGGGCGAGGTCCTGGCCATCGGGACGACACCTCGCAGTCCGGTAAAGCGTGTGTTCCTCGGGTCGACGGCCACCCGGATCCTGGGCGGCGCAACCGTTCCGGTCATCGTCCTCCCGGGCTGAGATACCGTTCCGCGCGTCAGCGACACGGGCTGACGTAGTCGGCGGTGGGCAGGTAACGGGCCCACTCCTCCCGGGTCAGCAGCGCCGTGCCCGACGCACAGACCGACGCCGCGACCCGGTCGGGATCGATCGTCCACGACTGGATGACACCGGCCGCGCCGGTGGCCAGGACCGTGCGGTCGTCGGCACCGAACTGGACGTCGTAGATCCGACCCGGGTACGCCCGCAGCCGCGCGACGGCCGCGGGGTGCCCCCGGCGCGTCACGTCCCACAACCACAGGTCCCCGTCGGCCGCACCGGCCGCGACCAGACGACCGTCACGCGAGAACGCACCGCCGTAGATCGTGCTGCTCGGACCGGTCATCTCGTCGACGACCGCCGGCCGCGTCGGGTCGGAGATGTCGACGACCTTGACCTGCTTGGTCGCGGAGGTGACCACGACCGAGCGCTGGTCGGGACTGAATCGGGCGGCGAGGGCCAGGGTGTCGAACATCTTCTCCCGGAACAGGATGCGCGGTGCCCGCCGGTCACTCAGGTCGAGCAACACGACGTACCCGCGCGGCGTCGTGACGATCGCGCGGGTACCCGCCTCGTCGAGGTTGGTCCATGCGACGCCGTCGCCGATGTCGACGGCCGCGGTCGCGGTGGGGGTGGCCGGGTCGGAGATGTCGACGACCGCGAACCGGTTCGACGACAACGTGCCGGCCACGACCAACTTCGACCGCTCGCTGATGTCCACGGTCTCGGCCAGATCGGGCAGAACCTTGAGCGGCGGACCCGCCAGGACCGGTCGCGCGGGGTCGGAGTAGTCGGCGAGGAACACCTGACCGGTCACCGACCCCGCCACCGCCAGCCGCCCCGAGGCGCCCAACGACAGCGAGGCGAACTTGTCACCGGCCGGCGGCGCCAGCAGCGGGCCGCGCCGGGTGATGTCGGCCCCCTCGTCGATCTGCCACTGCGACAGCGAGCCGTCGGGCGCTGCGTTGCCGCTGATGAAGTCGGTTCCACTCGCGTCGAACGCGAACTGGAACGTGGGATCGACGCCGGCCTGCACGCTCGGATCGCCCGGGCCCCACACCCGCAGATAGCCGTCCTCGGAGAGCGCGGCGACGTCATCGGCGACGAACACCGCCGAGCTCACGACCGCACCGCTCTTGAGCACTCGGTCGGGTTGGTTGCCCCGCAGATCCACCACCCGCGAGGTGTTGTCCGAACTCGCGCCGAGCAGCATTGCACCGTCCGAGCTGAAGTCGACGTCGTTGACGTAGCTCGCGAAGCCGGTCAGGTCACGGGTCAGGACCGGCCGGGCCGGGTCGGCGAGCGAGTACAGCTTGACGTCGCGTGAGTTGATCGCAGCCGCCAGATCACCGGTTGGTGAGAACGTCAGTGCCCGTGCCTCGACGTTGTCCGACCCGGGCAGCGGTATCGACGCGATCCGTTCGATGCGATCGGCGGTCACGCGGTACAGGTCGACACGTTTGCTGCCGCCGCGGGCGGTGGCCAACAGAGAACCGTTGCGCGAGAGAGCGACGGCGGTGCCCTTGCCGGCCACGTCCGCGGGCAGCGCGACCGGTTCCCACCGCGTCGTACCGGGCCTGCCCGTCCCGCCGCCTGCGGTCATCACCTTGCGGAAGGCGAGCGTGCCCGCATTGTCGACCGCTGCGGTCACCAGATCGCCCGCCGGGCCGATCGCCAGGTCACGGATCGTCTCGGAGATGACGGGGGCGTCCTGGATCGGACGGGGCCGGGTGCGATCGCTCAGATCCCAGATCGTCAGCGGCGCCGCGCCGGCGGTGTAGAGGGTCCGCGAATCCGCGCCGAACGCGACCGCGTACAGCGGCAGCTCGCGGTCGGCCCCACCGAACTCGGCGAGCGAGCGCCCGACCCCGCCGGATCCGGATGCGAAGAGTCGGACCCGGTTGTCGGCGTTGACCACGGCGATCATCGACCCGTCCGGCGACCGCGCGATGGATCCGGGCCCCGCCGCGGTGAAGTGACGCACCGGGATCGCCTCCGCGGACGCGTCGAGCACACTCGACCTGGCCTCCATGGTCGGCGAGAGTCGGTACGCCGACATCGCCAACTGCACCGCGAGCGATGGGTCGGTGGCGCGGAGTTCGTCGGCCTGCACGGCGAGCTGCGCGCTCTGCGCGTCCCGACGGAGCTGATCGGTCGCGCGCTCCTGCGACACCGCCTCGGACTGGGCGACGATCGCGACGACGGCCGCGACCAGGGCGACCACCGCGAACACCGTGGCGGCCAGGGCCACCCGACGCAGCTGCCGCACGTGTCGACGCTGCGTGGACTCCCTGCGCTTCTCGCGGTCGACGGCCAGCTCGAGGAAACGCTCCTCGCGCGGACGCAGGCGTGACCCGTTCTCCGGCGCCGCGGCGAACTCGGTGAACGCGGCCAGGCGGCCGCCCAGCGGGAGCAGGTCGGGGCTGCGGTCGCCCTCCTCCCACATCTGCATCGCGGAGTGGAGTCGGCGGTGGATGACGAGGTTCGCGCGGTCCTCGTCGATCCATCCGGCCAGCCGCGGCCACGCCGAGAAGAGCGTCTCGTGGGTGATCTCGGCGTAGGTCTCGGCGACGGTGACCAACCGGGCCCCGGCGAACCGCTCGAGGACCTCCGCGGCCCGCCGCTGACGGACGTCGCGCTTGATGTTCGTGTTGGCCGTGGTGATGAACCCGAGCTCGTCGAGGGCGGCGCGTCGCCGGGTCGCGACCTCGTCGTCGACGTGGCTCATCGACAGCATCTGCCTGCGCGCGACCTGCTTCTCCGCATAGTCGAGCTCGGAGTAGACCTTCTCGGCGGTCTGTTCGACCGCGCCGCGGATCCGTCCGGTGGCGAGGTAGTCCGCGACGAAGAGTCGTCGCTTGTCCGACACCGACCACGTCGAGAGCAGGGCGTGCGAGAGCAACGGCAGCGACCCCGCGTACCCGACGGTGGCGCCCGCCGGCCGCAGATCGGCCAGCAGCAGCTCGACGAGATCGTCGGCGACGTCGAGCCCCGCGGCCCGCGCCGGGCCGACGATGACCTCGCGCAGTCCGACGTCGTCGAGTCCGGGCACGAGGACATGCGCGTTCTGCAGAGCGGTCGCCAGGCGTGGGTTGCCCGCCACCGAGCCGTAGTGGTCGGCGCGGATGGCGAGCACGATCACCAGCTGCTCGACCCGCGCGCCCAGCGACAGCAGCGCGTCGGCGAACGCCATCCGGACCGTGGCCTCGTCGACGAGGGTCCACAGCTCCTCGAGTTGGTCGACGGCGAGGATGACCGGACCGTCCCCCTCAGGCAGTCCCGCGACCGCCTCGGCGACCGCGCCTGCCGGGTCGGCCGACGGGGTCATCAGGGCGTAGCGCCACCCGGCGAACGGCCCTTCCCCGCCGACCTGCGACAGCAGCCCGGCCCGCAGCATCGACGACTTCCCCGCGCCCGACGGACCGACCAGCGTGATGATCGGCGTGCGCTCGTGGCCGGCGACGACGGCGGTCGGCCGCTCGACCTGATCGAGCACCGTGTCGACGAGTCGCTCCACGACGTCCTCGCGTCCGAAGAACCAGTCGGCGTCGTCGACCTGGAACGCCTCGAACCCGCGGTAGGGCGTCGGGGCGACGAGGGACCGGCGGGCGCCGGGCTTGCGGGCGCGGGCGGCCGCGGCCACCCACGCGTCCTGGTCGGCCGGCTCGGTGACCCCGCACACCGCCAGAACCGTCCGGAACACGCTCTCGTTGGCGGCCGTGGGGGCGTGCTTGCCGGTGAACCAGCCCGACAGGGTGCCCGCGATCGCCTGCGCGCGCGACGCCGTCTCACGGATCGACAGACCAGCGTCCTCCCGGATCTCGGTCAGCCCGCGGGCCAGATCCTCACGTGTCCGGACCTCGTCGGGCCTCACCCCACCACCTCTCTGAACTGCACAAACAAACCCGACCGTATGGACCTTCGTATGGACTTGTCAGAAACCGACCTCTCAGCTGGTACTCCGCAGTCTCACCAGAGATTATTGGTCACATCGCACATCTGTGCAGGGAAAAGGGTTCCCGGGAGGAATTTTCATGTCAATCGCTAATCATTTCGCGCTGCCGTCATCGACGACATCGTCTGAACAGATGAACCGGCAGCCGGTCTTGCGGGTGGTGGCCGGGGGGCGGCCCACCCTCTCGGCCCGCGAGGTCGAGGTGCTGCTGGCCTGGCTGGCCGCCGAGTCCAAGGCGCAGGCCGCCGACACACTGTTCATCACCGCGTCGACGGTGAACACCCACCTGACGCGCATCCGCGCGAAGTACACCGCTGCGGGACGCCCGGCACGGTCGAAGGCCAACCTGTTCGCTCGCGCCATCCAGGACGGGTACACCCGGCTCGAGGACTGGTGACCTCGGAGCCGACACCGACGCCGAACTGACGACAACGCCCCCGACCGGACGAACCGGTCGGGGGCGTTGTCGTGTGCGACACGAGACGGGTCAGAGCTTGCCGCTCGGGGTCGGGTTGCCGTTCACCCGCTTGAGGTACTCGGCGCGCGCGGTCGCGTCGTAGCTCATGAACAGCTTGTCCATCCCCGTCATCCGCAGCGACGCCCGCTTCATCGATCGCGGCATGATGCCGGTCGCGTGCACCCAGGACACCGACTTGGGAACGGTGGCGTGCATCTTGTCGCCCTCGATGCTGGCCAGCACCTGCGCGGCCACCTGTGCCGGCGTGACCGTCTGGGTGAACTTGTTGGTCTTGATGCCCGAGATGAGACCGGTCTGGGTGAAGGTCGGGTTGACCGTCTTCACGCGGACCCCGGAATCAGCCAGCTCGGCGTCGGCGGCCTCGGAGAACGCGATCACGCCGGCCTTCGCCCCGTTGTAGATGGTGAGTCCCGGCACGGCGAGCCGTCCCGCGATCGACCCGATGTTGATGACCTGGCCGCCGCCGCGGGCGACCATCCGCTTCGCGGCGAGCTGGGTGCCGATGACGACGCCGAGCAGGTCGATGTCGAAGTTGCGGCGCACGACGTTGATGTCGTAGTTGAGCAGTGGGCCGGTGGGCATGATGCCCGCGTTGTTGATCAGCACGTCGATCGGACCGGCCGATGCCTCGACCTCGTCCAGGAACTTCTCGAACGACGTGGGGTCGGTGACGTCGACCTCGAATCCATCGTGGCCGAGGTCAGCGGTCGCCTTGCCGACGGCGTCGGAGTCGATGTCGCCGATGACGACGGTCGCGCCGCGGTCCTGCAGGGTCTTGGCCGTCTCGAACCCGATGCCGCGGGCGGCGCCGGTGATCGCGATGACCAGTCCGCGCACGTCGGTGGTGGATTTCTTCGTGTTGCGGGGCATGTGGGTACTCCTCTTGGGCGCACGGCGTTCGCCGGGCGATGGTTGGTCGAACGGATGGATTCGGGGTCAGGTCACCGGCGCGGCGGTCACCAGATCATGGGGGCGAGATGCCGTCTCGCGAACTCGCGGACGTACTCCGGTTCCTGTCGTCGCTCGTCGGTGGCCGGCGATTCCAACAGCGAGATCACCAACCGGACGACGATCTCCACCGCCTCGTGCAGCTCCTCGTCGGGGCGGGTGGCCCCGACACTGCGCAGGGCACGAACCGTTCGGGCCGTGACGACGTCGATGAACATCGCCGACACCGACGACGACATGATCGCCTTCATCTCGGCGTCGTCGATGACCAGCCGGTGCATCAGCGGATCCTTCAGGATCATCTGCGCTCCGACCGAGAACGCCTCGGCGATGGCCTCTTTCGGGTCGAGCCCGACGATCGACGCCTCCAGGGTCCGCATACCGTCGAGGTACAGGCTGGTGGCGACGGCGAGGAGCAGCGCCTCCTTGTTCGGAAAACGTCGGTACAGCGTGCTCCGACTGACGCCCGCGCGTTTGGCCACCTCGTCGACCGAGGTGCGCCGCACGCCGACCTCGGTGAACTCGGCGGCGGCGGCGGTGACGATCGCACCCTCCTGATCGGACGGACTGTTGGTGTTCCGCGTCTTGCGCAGCGGTGACGGTTCGCCCACGGACTACAGCCGCCGCAGCGTGACGGGCAGGCCGTCCTTGGGGATCGGCAGCGAGCTGTAGTCCATCGGCAGCTCGTAGTCGGCGGGCACGCTCCAGTCGTAGTTGCGCAGGAGGTGATGCATGATCGTCTTGATCTCCATCTGGCCGAAGTAGAGGCCGATGCACTTGTGCACGCCGCCACCGAACGGGCTCCACGCCATGCGGTGCTTCTTGTCCTCGGCGCGCTCCTTCGAGAAGCGGTCGGGATCGAAGCTCCACGGGTCGGAGTAGACCGACTCGTCATAGTGGTTCCACAGCGCGGTCAGCGTGACCATCGACCCCTTCGGCACGAAGAAGCCCTGGATCTCGGTGTCCTCGACCGCCATTCGCGGGTGCGCGGGCACCGGGGTGCACATGCGCAGCGACTCCTTGAAGATCGCGTCGAGCGCGGGCAGCTTGTTCAGGTCGTCGTAGCTGAGCTCCGGGCCCAGGGCCAGGGACTCCTCACGGGCCTTGGTGAGCCACTCGGGCGACTTGGCCATCCGGTAACACATCTGGGTCATCGAGATGGTCGACGTGTCGTGCGCGGCCATCAGGACGAAGATGAGGTGGTTGACCACGTCCTCGTCGGTGAAGGTCTGGCCCTCCTCGCTCTCCGCGCGGCACAGGACCGAGAACAGGTCGTCGGTCGCCGTGGCCCGCTTGGCCGGGATGTGCGAGTAGAAGAACTCCTCGAGGATCTTGCGGGAGCGGATGCCCTTCCACCAGCGGGTGCCGGGGACGGGCTTGCGGATCACGGCGACGCCGGCCTGCACGGTCTCCAGGAACGCCTTGTTGATGCGGTCGGCCTCGTCCTTGGGCAGCTCGAGACCCAGGAACACCTCCAGCGCGACGTCGAGGGTGAGTGCCTTGAACTCCTTGAACAGCAGGACCTCCCCGGTCGGGAAATCCTGCATGCGCTTGGCGATCATCGGCTGCATCAGGTCCATGTAGGACTTGAGCGCGGCCGTGCTGAACCCCTGCTGGAGGATCAGTCGGTGGCTGCGGTGCTCGTCGAAGTCGAGCAGCATCACGCCGCGGTTGAAGAACGGTCCGATGAGGTAGCTCCAGGCCGGGCCGTTGGCGAAGGCCTTCTTCTTGTTCATCAGGACTTCCTCGGCGGCGGGCGCGCCGGAGGCGACGACCCACTTCTTGCCGAAGGCGCTCATACCCGAGATGCGGCCGAACTCCTCCTCGCGCTTGCGCTGGAATCCGAACGGGTCCTTGCGCATCCCGAGGACCGAACTGATCCCGCTCTTCTTCGAGAACTGGACTTCTTTGAGATCGCTGTCGGCCGGGATCTGTGAGTACGCGGTTGTCATGGCTGTGCACCTCCATTGGAACAGATACCGATAATCGTATCTTTGAGGAGCGTCGCTGTCTACCAGGTCACACTTTCGACGAGGCCGCAGGATGTCCGGCGGCCAACATTCCGTGCACGCGGGCGAGGCGATCGAGCCACCACGCCCGCCGATCGTCGGAGGCGAGCGGGGCGCGCCCGTCCGGCGTGACGGCCCCGGTGAGCAGCGCCCCGTCGACGACCGGGATGGGCGGCGCCACGTCGGCGACGAACAGGTTGCCGGTCCCGAGGCCGCAGTCGAGCGGGGGCGTCGCGAGCGCGGCCGCGGTGGCCACTCCCGCGGAGATCCCGACCGCGGTGTCCAGCGCGCTCGAGATCACCACCCGCAGATCGATCTGTTCGGCCAGGGCCAACACGCGACGCATCCCGCCCAGTGGCGCCACCTTGAGCACCGCGACGTCGGCGGCACCGGCACGCACCACGCGCAGCGGGTCCTCGGCACGCCGGATGCTCTCGTCGGCGGCGATCGGGGTGCTCACCGCGGCACGTACCGCGGCCAGTTCCTCGATGGTCGCGCACGGCTGTTCGGCGTACTCCAACTCCCCCAGCGCCGTCAGCGCCCGGATGGCCTGATCGACCGACCACTTCCCGTTGGCGTCGACGCGGACCGTGGGGACGACCGCCCGCACGGCGTCGATCCGGGCGACCTCGTCGTCGAGCGAGTCACCGGGTTCGGCGACCTTCACCTTCGCCGTTCGCGCACCCGGATACCGCGCGAGGATCTCCGCCACGGCGTCGGCGGGGACGGCGGGAACGGTCGCGTTGACCGCCACGCGATCGCGCAGCGCGGGCGGCGGGCCGGCGAACGCGGCCTCGATGCCGGCGGCCAGCCACCACGCGGCCTCGGCGTCGTCGTACTCGACGAACGCGCCGAACTCGCCCCATCCG
This sequence comes from Williamsia maris, assembly GCF_024171815.1. Taxonomy (GTDB): domain Bacteria; phylum Actinomycetota; class Actinomycetes; order Mycobacteriales; family Mycobacteriaceae; genus Williamsia_A; species Williamsia_A maris. Next base: position 942,145 of record NZ_JAMTCJ010000003.1, read on the forward strand.
TGCGGCCCACGGAAGATCATGGTCTCGCGAACGGTGATGCCGCGGAAGCGTTCACGCATCGGGAGCGCGACGACGACCGCGGTGTCCACGAGTGCACCGAGCGATGGGATCTGCACGGTCCGGCCTCCTGTCATCGGTTGACGCGAGCGTAGCGTTTGAGACGAATGTTAGAGTTCGTCTCAACTGTGGCCTGTACCCGAGGTCTCCACCGCCGAGCTGTCGCGATCACCAGCGAAGGGACGACCTCCGATGACCCAGGACGTCGAGCACGCCTCACCTCCCGACTTCGACGCGCGGATCCGTGAGGCGACCCCCGTACTCAGCGACACCGACACCACCTCACCCGCACGGTCACAGTTGGGTCCGGAGACGCTGACGTGGAAGTTCTACGGGGACATGCGCGGACTGCTCGGGTTCCAACGCCTGGCCGGGACCGAGAACTGCATCGAGCAGCTCGGCCAGGGCGTGCTGGACCACTCGGTCATCTTCGGCGACTTCCTCGGTCGGGCCCGCCGCACCGGGCCGCCGATCATGCGGACGGTGTACCACCGCGATGCCGCGGAGTGGGGTCGCACGGTGCGCGACTTCCACCGTGACATCAAGGGCACGATCAGCGACGGCTCGCGGTACCACGCGTTGAACCCGGAGTTGTTCTACTGGGCGCATGCGACTTTCGTCGATCAGGTGCTCTATGTGACCGACACCTTCATCCGCCGTCTCAGCCATGCCGAGAAGTCGCAGATCTTCGAGGAGAGCAAGATCTGGTACGCGCTGTACGGGATCAGCGCCCGCGATCAGCCGCAGACCTACGACGAGTTCTGCTCGTACTGGGAGTCGATGCTCGAGCGGTTCGTCCCGCACAAGACGATCGTCTACGCGACGGGATACATCCGGAAGGGCGTGCCCGGACCGCGTCGAGTGCCCGCGCCGGTCTGGCGGGTCGTCTCGGCTCCGCTGAACGCGTTCATCCGGACCGTGGTGGTCGGGACGCTGCCGCAGCAGATGCGCGACGTCTGCGACCTCGAGTGGAACGACCGGTTGCAGCGACGGTTCGACCGGTTCGCCGCGTTCATGCGGCTCATCAACCCACTGGTGAACCGGCTGCCGCTCAAGGCGCTCTACACACCGTGGGCGTACGAGGCGTGGCGCGACGCCGGAGTCGATCCACGGCGGCTGCACAACAAGGTCGATCGCTGACCGTTCGACGAACGCGCGCTCTGCGTTCACACGCGCGCCCAGGTTGGCGCGCGTCGGAACGTTCGACGCGCGTTCTTCTAGGCCGAGGTTCGGTACGCTCGGCCCTGCGACTGGCGTAGGTGGTCGACCACCGGGAAGCGCAGCTCGAAGCATCGTCCGCCTGGGTGCTTCATCTCTCGAGATGAAGGACGCACCCATGACAGCGCAGATCTTGGACGGCAGTTCCGTCGCCACGCAGATGCTCGCCTCCCTCCGATCGGCCATCGCTGACTCGGTCCTGCATCCAACGCTTGCAACGGTTCTCGTCGGTGACGATCCGGCGTCGCACACCTACGTAGGTATGAAGACCCGGCGCGCTGCCTCGGTCGGTATCGCGACGCGCGCAGTCACGGTCCCCGCGTCGGCGTCGACGGACGAAGTGGTCCAGGTGGTCGCAGCGCTCGACGCCGACCCCTACGTGCACGGAATCCTCGTGCAACACCCACTCCCGGCACAGGTCGACGAACGACGCGTCTTCGACACCATCGCCGATCGTAAAGACGTCGACGGCGTCACCAGCGCGTCCTTCGCATCGATGTCGTTGAACACCGGCGGCTTTCGAGGCTGCACGCCGGGCGGGATCCTCACCTTGCTCGACCATTTCGAGATCCCGCTGACCGGCCGGCGCGCGGTTGTCGTCGGACGTAGTCCGATCCTCGGTCTCCCGATGGGAATGCTCATGCTGGCACGTGACGCCACAGTCACCTATTGCCATTCCCGCACCTCCGACCTGGCACACCAGATCCGCGACGCCGAGGTCGTGATCGCAGCGGCGGGCTCACCACAACTCGTGAAGGCCGACTGGGTGGCGCGCGACGCGGTTGTCGTCGACGCGGGGTACCACCCCGGAGGGATCGGCGACGTCGAACCGGGCGCGGCAGAACGTGCCGGCTGGATCACCCCGGTGCCCGGAGGCGTCGGGCCGATGACCATTGCGACGCTCCTCACGCACACCGCTCGAGCCGCGGGGGTGGACGTCACGCCCGCAACAGACGCGACATCTCGAGTTCGGTCAGATGCGGGTGTGCCGGGTTCGTCGTCGAACGACCGGTGACCGCGAAAGCGTTGCGCTCGTAGAACCGTCGGGCACGGACATTGGTGGTGGCGACGTGCAGCAGCATTCGCGAGGCCTGGGGCGTCGCCCAATCCGACATGCTCGTGAGAAGCATCCGGGCGACGCCGGTCCGGCGGTGTCGCGGCAGGACGTAGACGCCGTACAACCAGGCATCGTCGCCGCTGACGCCCCCACGCATGGTGCCGGCCCAGGATCCGTCGTCGGCGACGGCGACAAGGCCCAGCGCCCGCTCGCCCTGCATCCGCGACAACCGGTCACGCCAGTCCCGTTCGGTGCAGGATCGCGCGTGGTCCAGGCTCTCGCCGAACGCCTGAGGGGTGTCGGCGAGGCCGGCAAGCCGTAGGTCGCTGTACTGCGCCCAGTCGTCGGAGCGCAGTCGGTGGATCCGCATGGGACGTGACGCTAGATTCCAGCCCGGCTGACGTCGATCGATTTATCGACGCCCTCTACTGCTGACGGAACACGGCCAGTTCGTCGGCCCGCGGATCGACCACGACGGCGTCGGCGCCGAGCGACGCGTCGCCGAACGTGCGCACCGGGCGATTCGTTCCGACGCGGTCCCACCCGGGATCTCCGGTCGTCGCGAACCGGACCCACGTCGAGTGCATCTCGTCGGCCAGTTCCTGGGGCGGCGTGGGGCCGGTCAGCTGCGACGACCCGTTCAGGGTGTCGAAGACGAACGCCAACTCCAGCGCGTGGCAGGCCCGCAGGTCGCGGACCGGGGTCGGCCACGCGAACTCGTACTGCCAGGCCGGCTGGTCCCGGGTCGCGATCGCGTCGACGAGATCGGCTGTGCCGGAGCGGAACGAGTAGTCGGTGAACATGGCACACATGACGTCACCGGGCGACTCGTCGGGCCGGTTGCGTGAGTAGGTGGCGACCGCGTCGGCGCCGACGCCGAGTCGACCGACGATGCCGGGCAGCATCTCGGCGGTGACGACGGCGGCGAGACCGGTCGGGACGAGGAAGAATCGCATCTCTTCCCGCGTCGTGCCCGCGAGCACCTCGACGCCGCGACCGGCGCCGGCCCGGATGGCGTCGATCGGGAGGGCGGGCAGGATGTCGCCGTCGATGGTCGGGAACATGCTCATCACCCCGAGCCCGCGGGCGATGGTGCTCGCGCCCCACCGGCTCGGGTTCGGATCGCCGACGAGGGCCAGGCCGAGCGCGTCCTGCGCCCGCTGGAGTTCTGCCGTGGGCAGGTCGGCGACACCGACGACGGTGGGCGGCAGGCCCAGTGTCTCGGTGAACTCGCTCGCGACGAGTCGGGCGTCACCCAGGTCAGACGCCGACACCGCGTTGCCGCTCTGCACGATCGCCCGGCGGAACAGACCCTCCGCACGGGGCGAGGCGAGCAGCGCGGCGATGCTCATCGCGCCCGCCGATTCGCCGAACACGGTGACCTGGTCGGGATCGCCACCGAAGTCGGCGACGTTGTCGCGCACCCATTCCAGTGCCGCGATCTGATCGCGCAGCCCGCGGTTGTCGGGCGCGCCGGCCAAACTCAGGAACCCGAGTGCGCCGAGGCGGTAGTTGATGCCGACGACCACGACACCGTCGCGGGCGAAGGCGGCGCCGTCATAGGTGGGCAGCCGGTGGGTACCCCGGGTGAACGCTCCGCCATGGATCCACACCATGACGGGGAGTCGGCCGGTACCCGGTTCCGGCGTCCACACCGAGAGGTTCAGCGACTCGTCGCCGTCGACGATCACGCTCGGGAGCAGCTCGGAGCTGGGCGCCGGGTAGGGCCCCTGTGGCGGGGTCGGACCGTGCTCGGTCGCCGGCCGTTCACCCTCCCAGGGCTCGACCGCGCTCGGTGCCGCGAACCGGGCGGCACCGACGAGCGGCCCGGCGTACGGGATGCCGAGGAAGGCGTGCACCACCGAGTCGCCGACGCTGACCCGTCGTCCGCGGACCACACCTGCTCTGGTCGTCACCCGGACTCCGGTCATCGATTCGTCCGCACTCACCGCGTCGTCATTGCTCACCACCTCACCATGCCATGCGAGAGTGACCCGGTGATCGTCGAACATGCGCTGCTGCAGGTGACACCGGGCCGGGGTGAGGAGTTCCGCGCGGCGTTCGCGGAGGCGAAGTCCATCATCGCCGGTATGCCCGGTTTCTCGAATCTGCGTCTGTCGCGGGGCATCGAGAGCCCGGACACCTACCTGCTGCTGGTCGAGTGGCAGACGGTGGCCGACCACACCGAGGGCTTCCGCGGGTCACCGGGGTACCAGCGATGGCGCGCACTGCTCCACCACTTCTACGAGCCGTTCCCCGTCGTCGAGCATTTCGACCCGGTCGACGGGGTGTGAGCCATCAGGCCGAGGGCAGGTACTCCGCGCGCAGTTGCTTCTTGAGCAGCTTGCCCGCCTCGGTCCGCGGCAACTGCGCGACGAAGTCGACGCTGCGGGGACACTTGAACGTGGCGATGTGCGACCGGCAGTGCGCGATGAGTACAGCCGCGAGATCGTCTGTGGCCGAATCGGGATCGACGAGCTGGATCACCGCGCGGACCTCTTCGCCGAGGTCGTCGTGGGGCACGCCGATCACCGCGGCATCGAGGACGGCGGGGTGCTCGATGAGGACGTTCTCGGCTTCCTGCGGGTAGATGTTCACGCCACCGGAGATGATGAGGAACGACGACCGATCGGTCAGGTACAGGTATCCGTCGGCATCGAGACGACCGACGTCACCGACACTGCGCCACCCGTCGGAATTGGTGGTCTCCTGCTCCTTGGTCTGGTCACCGAGGTAGGAGAACGGCGGCGAGTTCTCCGCCCAGATCGCCCCGACCTCGCCCACCGGCAGTTCGACACCCTCGTCGTCGCAGATGTGCAGGGTGCCTATCAGCGACTTGCCGACCGAGCCCGGGTGGGCGAGCCAGTCGTCGGCGCCGATGAAGGTGAACCCGGCCAACTCCGACGACGACCAGTACTCGAAGACGATGGGGCCCCACCAGTCGATCATCGCGCGCTTCACCTCGATCGGGCACGGGGCCGCGGCGTGGACGACACCGGCGAGACTGGACACGTCGAACGACAGTCGTTGCTGCTCGGGAAGTTTCAGCATGCGGACGAACATCGTCGGGACGAACTGACCCGTCTGGACCTTGTACGTCTCGATCGCACGCAACGCCTCGACCGGGTCGAACCGTTCCATGACCACGACCGTGCCGCCGAGGCGCAACGCTCCCATGGACCAGCCGATGGGTGCCGAGTGGTAGAGCGGCGCCGGCGACAGGTAGACCGTTCCCTCCTGCGCGCCGATTCCCCGGAGGAACAGCACGAGGGGGTCGGCCTCCGCCGGTACCGGGTCATCGGCGAGCGGGCGTCGGATTCCCTTGGGACGCCCGGTGGTCCCGGAGGAGTACTGCAGCAGGTCACCTTCGCCGGTGGCCGTCGGGATGGTGGTGTCGGCCGACGCCAGCTCGGTGTCGTAGTCGCGGTACCCGTCGATCGCGCCGAACTGCGCGAGGCGATGTGTCACCGTGGGGACGAGGTCGTCGGTCAGCTGGGACGATGCGTCGAGGTTCGCGCTGGCGACGAGTACCTGTGCGGCACAGTCGTTCACGATGTAGGCGATCTCGTGCGCGGTGAGGTGACGATTCACCGGGGTGAAGTAGAACCCGCCGAGACGGCAGGCCCAGAACACCTCGTGGAAGCGGTGCGAGTTCTCCGACAGCATCGCGACGACGTCGCCGCGCTGCAGCCCGTAGGACGTGAACAGGTTGGCCAGTCGCACCGCGCGGTCGGCGAGCTCGGCGTAGGTGGTCGTGACACCAGAACCGGCCATGACGACGGCGACACGATCCGGATCCGACGCCGCCCAGGTCACGGGGTTGTTGGTCCAGCCGCCGAGCGGGGTTTCGGGGGTGGCAGCGTCAGGTGCGGATTCGTCGGCCATCGGTGTCGGGGCTCCTTTGCCACAGTCGAGTCGTTGGAACAAATGTCAATATATGTCCCAACTGCTCAGTAGTCCAGAGCGATCGCTCGGTTGTCTATGCGGTGGTCACCCCGAAACGCTTCTCGAAGCCGTCGGGGATGATGATGTCGTCGCGAGAGAGTTCGTGGATGCTTTTGCGGCCCAATCCCATCAGGGCGGAGTCGATGCCGCCGCGCAGGATGTCGAGGACGTTCTCGACGCCGGCCTGTCCGTTCGCGGCGAGTCCCCAGAGGTAGGCACGGCCGATCATGACGGCGTCGGCGCCGAGGGCGAGGGCTTTGACGACGTCGCTGCCGCGGCGGATGCCGCCGTCGAGCAGGACCTGCATGTCGGTGCCGACGGCGTCGGCGATCGGACCGAGCATCCGGATCGTGGCCGGGGTGCCGTCGAGGTTGTTGCCGCCGTGGTTCGACACCGACAGCGCGGTGGCCCCGATGTCCCGGGCACGTTTGGCGTCGTCGAGGCGCGTGATGCCCTTGACCATGAACGGTCCTCCCCACTGTTCGCGGAGCCAGGCGAGGTCCTCCCAGGACGGTGGCGCGGTCTGCATCCACTGCCCGTAGGCCCCGAAGAACGTCGGCCCGGTCTGTCCCTTGTCGACGACGTTGGGGGCCGTGAGGTCGGGGATGATGGGCTTGCCCTTGTTGAACCAGTCCCACGCGTAGCGCGGCTTGACCGCGATCTCCGGGGCCAGCTTGAGCAGCGCCTTGAGGTCGACCTTCTCCGGGATCTCCGGGCTGCCCCAATCGCGACCCATCGAGAACGACCAGTCGGTCGTCACGATGAGTCCCTTCGCACCCGCAGCTCGAGCACGCTCGGCACGTTTGAGGATGTCCTCGCGGGAGTTGAGCCAGTAGATCTGGAAGAACGTCTGCGGGTTCGCGGCCGCGACATCCTCGACCGGCTTGGACGCAAAGCTGCTCAACCCCATGGCCGTTCCGCGTGCCGCGGAAGCACGGGCGACCGCGACCTCACCGTCCTTGTCGACGGCCTGGACCCCGGTCGGCGAGATCATCACCGGAAGCGAGATCTCCTGGCCCATGATCGACGTCGACAGCTCCCGCTCGGCATGCGCGCCCACGACGTGCGGTGCGAAGCCGATCTCACCGAACGCCTCGACGTTGTCCTGCAGCGTGATGCCTTTCTCGCTGCCGGCGACAAGTGCGGAGTACACAGATCTGGGCAGGCGTTTCTTCGCCCGACGCTGCGCTTCGAGGACAGTCTCGAACCAGGGGTTGGCCATGGGGGTTCAACTACTTTCGTGAGGGATCAGATGTCGACGCGGCGGGCGTCAGACGGGGGCGAACCCTGCGAGGGGGTTCTCGTCGCAGTCACGCGACGGGGGCCGTGTCATCAAGGTCAGGGGCACGCCGCGGGAGTGGTCCTTGTTGGCCGTCGGTGCGGTGCGCTCGCCGGCGAGCAAAGCCTCGCCGAAACCCTGCACGCATTCGGGGTCGGGACCCGCCAGTGGCAGTCCGGTGAAGAACTTCGCCGCCATGCAGCCACCGCGGCAGGCATCGAAGTGCGCACACTTGGTGCACGCGCCCGCGTTCTGCGGCTCACGGAGCTCGAGGAACAGCTCCGACTGCTGCCAGATGGTCTGAAAACCGCCGTCGGACTGGATGTTCCCGGCGAGGAAGTTCTCGTGGATCGCGAACGGGCACGCATACACGTCACCGATCGGATCGATCAGACACACGACGCGGCCCGCGCCACACAGGTTGAGGCCGGGGAGCCCACCCGAACCCGGCTCCGCGAACGCCGCGAGGTGGAAGAACGAGTCACCGGTCAGCACACCCTCACCGTTCGCGACGAGCCAGTCGTAGAGCTCGCGCTGTTGTCCTGGCAGTGGATGCAGGTCATCCCACACATCCGCGCCGCGTCCCGACGGACGCAGACGCGTGATGCGCAGCGTCGCACCGAAGTTGTCGGCCAGCGCCTTGAACTCGTCGAGTTGGGACACGTTGTGACGGGTCACCACCACTGAGATCTTCGCGTCGGCAAACCCCGCATCCGCAAGGTTCTGCAACGCTTTGATCGCCATGTCGAACGAACCCGGCCCGCGCACAGCGTCGTTGACCTCCGCGGTGGCACCGTCGAGGGAGATCTGCACATCCACGTAGTCCGACGCCGCCAACCGCTGGGCGACCGCTTTGTCGATCTTCAACCCGTTGGTGGAGAACTTCACCCCCACCTGATGGCTCGTGGCGTAATCGACCAGCTCCCAGAAGTCCGGACGCACCGTCGGCTCACCACCACCGATGTTCACATAGAACACCTGCATCCGCTGCAACTCATCGATGATCGCCTTGCACTGCGCGGTGTCGAGCTCGCGCGGGTCACGCTTACCCGACGACGACAGGCAGTGCACACACGACAGATTGCAGGCGTACGTCAACTCCCACGTCAAACAGATCGGGGCATCGAGCCCCTTCTCGAACTGATCGACGAGACGGCCCACCGCCGGCGGCGGAGACGAGGCGGGACGGTCGAGCGTGGTGGTCATGCGGACTCCTACGGTGCCGGGGTGGGGACGATGGTCTCCGAGCGCGCCAGCGACCGCAGCGCGTCGAGATACATCGGTTGGTCGGCCGCGCCGATGCCGGAGGCGTCCAACGCGGCGTGTGCGCTGGGGTGGTCGGCGAGGGAGCGGACCAGATCGACGACGATCAGGTTCTTGAGGAACGACAGCTTGCGCGTCCCGAAGTGATACAGCAGGGCACCGAACGGTTCCGGGCGCAGGGCCACGCTCGGGTTGAGCACCCACGCGGCCGAAGCGTCGAACACCCTCGGACCATCCGTGGCACCAGTGGTGTCCGACGTCTCGGCCGTGTCGACGCTCATGTCAGTAGACGCCGCACATACCGTCGATCGAGACCTCTTCGACAAGGCTCTCGGTGACCAGCTCGGCAGAATCGCCGACGGGCGCGGTGACGTCGGTGGACGGGGTGGAGGTGTTCTCGGCCATGATGGTCCTCTCGATCGGGCTGTGATGTGCGCTCAGACTAGGAGCGTTCGATCGGCCTGCGGGTCCGTCCGGGCACCGAACCCACCGTTCGGAACGCCGACCCACCCGATCGGGTAGGTGACCCACCCGCCACCAGGCCGCGATCGACCATCGAGCCGGTCGGACTCCGTCCGGACCCGCGCACTCGACGGGACGGTGAACCTACCGTCGGTAGAACGGCTGGAGCGCAACAGCTCAGGCTCTTCACAGAAGTGAGACGGACGTGACGCTCACCGCACCCCCGGTCGCTCGTCGGCTCGACTCCTTCGCCCCGACACCGCCCGGCGTCTGGGACCGTGGCGCCGTCCACGTTCGTCGCGACCGCGGCCGGCGCACCGGATCGATCGACGCGCGACGCCACGGGGACGACATCCTGCTGCGGCACAACCTGACCGGAGCCCATCTGTCAGACAGCCTGGTCGGCCGCACCACATCGGCGATCGCGGATGCGGGCGGCGGACGGGCCGAGTTCGAGGTCGCGATGGTGGGGTTGGTCCGGACCACCATCGACGATCCGGGCGAGGCCTGGACGGCGTTCTACCGCAACTCGCTGGACGAGTTGCTCAGCGGCGCCGCCCCGTTCGCCCCCATCCACGAACGCGCCATCGCGACCGTGGTCGGATCGGTGCTCGACCTCGGCTCGTGCTTCGGCTTCTTCCCCCTGCGCATGGCGGCCGCCGATCCGACCCGAAGGGTGGTCGCCACCGATCTGCACGCTGACACCATGGCTCTGCTCGACGCCGTCGCCCCGCGTCTGGGCGTCACGATCGAGACCGTCCCGTGCGACGCCGCGTCGCTCCCGTTCCCGGACAGGTCGTTCGACACCGTCACCGCGCTGCATCTGCTCGAGCACGTGGACCGCGCGACGGGGCGCCGCGTGCTCGCCGAGGCGTGTCGCGTCGCCCGGCAGCGGGTCATCGTCGCGGTCCCCTACGAGACCGAACCCGCCGCCTGCCACGGACACGTGCGGTGCTTCGACCGCTCCGAGCTGCACTGTGCCGGTCTCGAACTCGGCCACGACTTCCTCGTCACCGACCACCACGGCGGGTGGCTCACGATCGACGTGGGGTGAGCCGACGGCTCAGATCAGGCCGGCCTTGCTGGCCTCGTAGACCGCCTCGGCGCGTCGTCGGACGCCCAGCTTCCGCATGATGTTGCTGACGTGGAATTTCGCGGTGGTCGCGGAGATGAACAGCGACGAGCCGATCTGCGCGTTGGACAGTCCGGTCGCGAGGAGTTTGAGCACCTCGAGCTCCCGATCACTGAGCCGGTTGTCGGCGGTGGCCCCGCTGGTCAGCGACCGCACCATGGCCGACGCGCTGCGGGAGTCGAAGGCCGATTCACCGCGGGAGACGGCACGGATCGCCCGGACCAGCTCGGTCGTGTCCACGTCCTTGACGACGTAACCGCGCGCACCCGCGTGCACCGCCTCGACCACGAGGCGTTCGTCGAGCGACGTCGTCAGCACCAGCAGACCCATCAGCGGGTGCGACCGGGACAGCTCGGCGCACAGCGCGAGCCCTTCGAAATCCGAACCGGCGGAGAGCTTCAGGTCGATCAGCACGACGTCTGGGACGAGGTGCCCGGCCACGACGACCGCCTCTTCCTTGGTGGCGGCCTCGCCGACGATGGTCAGGTCGGGTTCGCGTTCGAGGACCGACCGCAACCCCTCACGCAGGATGGCGTGGTCGTCGACCAGCGCGATGGTCGTCACGACGCGTCCTCGCCGTCGTGGACCTCGGGCCGTGCGGCCGTCAGCGGGATGGTGGCGACGACCCGGACGCCACCGAGACGCGAACGCCGGACCCGGAACTCGCCGCCGGCGTCGGCGACCCGATCGGCCATGTTGACCAGTCCCCGATGCATGCCGCCGAGGTCACCGCGACGCGCGACGCCGAGTACCGACCGCAACGCGCCGGGCTCACCGCACCCGTCGTCGTCGACGGCGAGGCTCACCTGATGGGTGTCGTAGCGGAGCTGGATGCGGGCGCGGGTCGCCTCGGCGTGCACCGCGGTGTTGAACAGCGCCTCCCCCGCGACCCGCAGCAGGGTGTGGTCGAGGTCGCCGGGCAGCTCGACCGGGGTACCCCCGACATCGACGGTCACGGTCAGCTCACCGGGCATGTGCACCACGCCGAGCTGGGCCAACATGTCCGGTAGCGACGACTTGTGGTGGTCGGCAGAGTGTTCGAGAGCGTAGATGGCCGACCGCAACTGGTCGACGGCCCGGCGCGTCAGTTCCTTGGCGAGGTCGAGTCGTTCACGGCGCTCGTCGGCGGGGATGTCGTTGCGGCACACCTCGATCTGCATGCCCGCCGACAGCACGGCCTGCGTCACGCTGTCGTGCAGCTCACGGGCGATCCGGTGCCGCTCCTCGTCGAGGACCCGATTGCGTTGCGCGGCTCCGAGTTCGCGTTGGGTGGCCTCGAGCTCGGCGTTGCGCGACTCGAGATCGGCGGCGGTGCGTCGTGCGTGCTCGAGCACCGCCGAGTTCTGCAACGCGACCGCCGTCTGCGACGCCAGGATGCTGACGACCGCGGCGTCGGTGGCGTCGATCGGACGACGCGTCCACGCGGCGAGCGCCCCGACATGCCCACCGCCGAGGGCCAGTGGGACACAGACGAAACGGTTCTCGGCGACGACCTCGTCGGCGATGCGGGCCCGACGGATGTTGTCCAGCAGGTCGACGACGTCGTCGGGCAGCGGCGGCCCCTCGACATCGCCGACGAGATACGGGGTGCCGTCGGGGCCGAGGACGAGACACCGCGGACCGGCGTCGACGAACGTGCCGTCGGCGAGTGCGAACACCGCCCACTGGGCGTCGAGGTGCACCCGGGCGGCCTCGACCACCTCGCAGATGAGACGTTCGGGTCCGTCGGACGTGCGCACCAGCGCGCCGGCGATCAGCCCGAGCGACGAGAGTGTCCGCTCCAACCGCGCCGTCGCCCCGCGGTACTGCGGGTAGAACGTGGACTTACCGGTGCGCAGCCCGGTCAGCCGCGTGAGGTCGCTCTGGTCGGCCATCGCCGCCACGAGCTCGGAGACGTCGGCCATCTCAGAGAGCGACCCGGAAGAGTGCCTCGGCGTCGGTGAGCGAGACCGGTCGCGGGTTCGTCGCCATGCACGCGTCACGTAGGGCGGACGCGGCCAGGCGTGGGATGTCGGCCTCGCGCACCCCGAGCTGTCCGAGGTGGCGGGGCACCCCGACGCGGCGGGCCAGCGCCTCGACCGCGTCGGCGACGGCGAGCGCCGCCTCGTCGGCCGGTCCGCGCGCCTCGTCGAGTCCCAGACCCAGCGCGATGGTCACGAACGGCGCCGGGTCCGCGGCTGCGTTGAAGCGGATCACGTGCGGGAGCAGGACCCCGTTGATCACGCCGTGCGGCAGGTCGAGCAGGCCGCCGACCTGGTGGCTCAACGCGTGCGCGGCGCCGAGTATGGCGTTGGTGAACGCCAGCCCGGCGTCGAGACTCGCCTGCGCCATCACCGAACGCGCACCGACGGCCAGCGGGTCGGTGATGCATGCCCCCAACGACCCCATGACGGTGTTCACCGCGCGCAGGGCGTGGTGGTCGGTGAGCGGGTTATGCGCGCGGGAGACGAACGCCTCGATGCCGTGCGTCAACGCATCGAGACCGGTTGCGGCACTGAGCCACTCCGGCATCGTGGTGAGCAGTCGCGGGTCGATGACGGTGATGTCGGGCACCAGGGCCCGACCGAGGATGGTGACCTTGGTGTCGCGGGTGGTGTCGGTGACGATGCAGAACTGCGACACGTCCGCACCGGTACCCGCGGTGGTCGGCACCATGACCAGCGGCGGGATGGGGCCGAGGACACGATCCACCCCCTCGTAGTCGAGGATCCGTCCACCGACACCGGCGAGGATCGCGATGCCCTTGGCGGCGTCCATCACCGATCCGCCACCCAGCGCGACCAGCACGTCACACCCGGCCGCCTGGTACACCTCGTGGCCCGCGGCGATCTCGTGGTCCTTCGGGTTGGGCGTCAGCGCGCTCCACACCGTGGGCTCGAGCCCGCAGGCGCGCAGGTGCGCCTCGACCTCGCTCATCCACCCGGCCTCGATCAGACCCGGATCGGTCACCAACAGCGGGCGCATACCCCCGAGTCGGACGGCCGCGTGCGCGGCCTCGACCGTCGAGTCGACGCCGAAGACGATCTCCGGGGCGTGGAACTTGACCACCCGCCCCTGATCGGCGAAGGCACTCGAGACACCGGTCGCCGCCTGTGCATGCACAGCAGCCACCCCGGAACCCATGTGACCCAGCTTACAACCGCGCGACCTCAAACCACCTGTCCGTTCGGGCAGGTGAGGCCTCACCGGCCCGAGGGCGAGCGGGCGCCGACCACCCCGGCGTCCAGGGCGTCGAAGCGGTCGTCGACCTTCGCCACCTTGTAGTAGATCAGGGCCCCGATCCACACCACGAAGAACGTCCCCACGACGAACTGTCCGACGCGTTCGAGGTTGATCGCCGCGACGACGTCCCAGATCCCGCCGGCCAGACCGAACTCGTCGCCGAGCAGCGACAGTAGCTGCAAGGTGCCGATGACGAACGCCAGGAAGACCGACAACCCGGTCATCGTGATGTTGTAGTAGATCTTGCGGACCGGGGTGACGAACGCCCACCCGTAGGCCTTCGACATGAACACCCCGTCGATGGTGTCCATCGTGGTCATCCCCGCGGCGAAGAGCACCGGCAGCGCGATGATCGCCAGCGGGGGCAGTCCCCCGGCGATGGCCGTGGTGCCCGCGACCGCGAGCAATCCGACCTGGGTGGCGGTGTCGAAGCCGAGTCCGAACAGCAGTCCGAGCGGATACATCTGCCACGAGTGGTTGATCAGCTTGTCGTAGCGTCCGCGGAACAGCCGATTCATCAGGCCGCGCTTGGCCAGCAGTTCGTCGAGGGAGTCGTCGGAGAACTCACCGCGCTTGGCTCGCCGCCAGACCTTCACGATGCCGTAGAGCACCATGATGTTCAGCGCGGCGATCAGGTAGAGGAACGTGCCCGACACCAGGGTGCCGACGATCCCGCCCGGCCCGGAGAACGCCTCCTGGAACGCGGTGGCCTTCGCGGCGACGATCGCGATCGCGCCGACGAACACCAGGACCACCGTCGAGTGGCCGAGGGAGAAGAACAACCCGACGGCCAGGGGCCGCTTGCCCTTCTGCAGCAGGAAGCGCGTGGTGTCGTCGATGGCGGCGATGTGGTCGGCGTCGAAGGCGTGGCGCATGCCCAGTGTGTAGGCCAGCAGGCCCGCGCCGGCGTAGACCAGGGTCCCGTCGGAACCGGTGAGGTTGTGGATGCGCGGGATCGAGTTGTAGTGGGCGAACAGGCCCCACCCGATCAGGTGCAGCACCACGAGGAACCCGACGATCATCGCCAACCGCGGGATCTCGTCGCGGGTGAAGCGGCTCATCGGCACCGCCGGATCGTCCTTCTCGGCAACGGTCGTGGTCATCGTCCTACCTGTTCTTCCGCCAGCGCGTCGGCCGTGCTGGTGAGTCCGGTGAGGTCGCGTACGACGCGAACTCGTTGACAGTATTCGGCGTATTGCGGGAGATCGCAGGACCCGAGCCCCCACGAGTACCTCGGCTCAGGTGTGAGCCAGATCGTCTCGCGGGCGCGACGGGTGATCTCGGCGAAGGCCTCGACGTTCGGGTCGAGCCCGTTGCTGCGTCCGTCGGCCAGCACCAGCACCGTCGTCCGCCGGCTGACGGCGTTGCCGTGCTCCTCCAGGAACTGCCCGAACGCGGCGCCGTGATCGGAGTTCGCGTCGACGTCGATGACGTCGCCACCGAACACCAACCCGAGCGCCTTCTCCACGGAGTGGTCGCTGAACAGGTCGGTCACCTCGGCGAGCTCGGAGACGAAGACGAAGGTGCGCACCTGACTCACCAGGTCCTGCAGGCCGTGGACCAGATGGAGGGTGAAGCGTGCGGTGGCGCGGACCGACAGACTCACGTCGGCGAGCAGCACCAACCGCGGCTTGTCCTCGCTGCGCGCCACGGTCACCGGTCGGAACGGCACGCCGTCGTAGCGCATGTTGTGCCGCATGGTGCGCGACGAGTCGACCCGTCCACGGGCCCCGGCCTTCCGCCGATGGGTCAGCGCACCGTGCAGGCTCTGGGTGAGTCGGCGCAGGACCTCCTCGAGTTCGGCTCGCTCGTGCTCACCGACATGGTCGACGGTGGCGACGGCCTTCTCCTCGTGTCCCTCGATGATCCGATTGTCCAGCGCCAACAGCGATTCGAGATGCTTCTTGAGCGCGGCGGGCAGGTTCTCCAGCACCCCGGCCAGTCGCCTGCGCAGATCCGCGGCGTCGTCGGTGACGTCGGTCTGGGCGTCGTCGGCAACGTCGTCGAGCCACCCGAACAGCGCGTCCTGCTGCGCGATGGAGAGGTCGGCGTCGACACGGGTCCCGCTGGAGGTGGAGATGTCTCCGGGGGCCGACGCCCCGCGCAGGTGGTCGGTCTCGATCTGGACCCGGTTGCCCTCCCCCAGCACCGACACCGCGTCCTGGGAGAACACGATCTCGTCGGTCATCGAGGCCAGGTCGATCTTGTTGGCCTCCTGATGCAGGTTGTACTGCGTCGCGAGGTCATCGGGATCGAAGTACTCGCGGATGTCCGACGGCGCACCGTGTTCGTGTCCCTGCTGCGGCAGCTGGCCCGGTTCCTCCGACAGTGTGAACTGCTCGAGCGTCCCCTCGTCGGACAGGTCGTCGTGGCTGTGGGTGTGCCCGTGGTCGTCGGCGTCCGGCTGGACCCGGACGAGCGCGAAGAAGAGGTCGAAGACGTCGTCGAAGATCGCGTCGCCGTCGATGTCCTTGACCAACGCGTTGCGAAGCGCCTCCTTGAGCACCGACCGGTTCGTGAGCACCCCGGGCAGCGCGGCGGCGTTCATCGCGTCGATGGTCTCCGGGGTGGAGATCCGCAGCCCACGCAGACGCAGCAGTCGGACGAAGCGGTGCAGGCTCTGCTCCACTGATCAGTCCTTGTTCGTCGACGGCGACTTCTTGGGACCGAATCCACGCGCGAAGGACGATTTCCTGGGCGACGACGTCGACGGCGCGGGCTCGGCGCCGGTGCTGGCCCCGTAGTAGTTGTCGCTGTGCCTTCCGGGGGTGTCCTTGGCCGCGCGCACCGCCTGCCCCGAGGGGCCGGCGTCGTCGTGATCGTGATCGTGGTCGTGCCCCGGACCGTGCTCGTGCGCCCCGTGGCCGTGATCGTGGCCGTGACTGTGGCCGTGGGCGTGCTCGTCGATGACCGCATTCGGATCGATGAGCCGCGGGATGACGGCCGTGGCCTTGGTGACGTCCTTGTCGTACTTCACCACCACCGAGACGGTGTCGTTGAGCAGTTTCGGGGTCAGCTCGGTGGCGCCGAGGACGGCCAGGGTCCGGGCCCAGTCGACGGTCTCGGAGATGCTCGGCGACTTGCGCAGATCGAGATCGCGCAGTCCGCGGACGACGTCGACGAGTTGCGCGGCGAGCGACTGCGCGAGCCCGGTGTCCTTCGAGACGACGATCTCGAGCTCGCGCTCGGCCGTCGGATACCCCAGGAAGCTGTGCAGGCAACGGCGTTTGAGCGCCGCGGACAGGTCGCGGGTGTTGTTCGACGTCAGCACCACGTAGGGCCGGATCTTCGCGACGAACGTACCGATCTCGGGCACCGACACCTGGTTCTCACCGAGCAGCTCGAGCAGCACCGCCTCGAGGGCCTCGTCGGCCCGGTCCACCTCGTCGATGAGCAACACGACCGGTTCCGGGGAGCGGATGGCCTCCAGCAGCGGTCGCGGGGCCAGGAACCGCTCGGAGAAGAACACGCTCTCCTGCGCCGAGATCCGGTCCACCGCCTCACCGAGGGTGTCGGCGTCGGCGACGAGCTGACCGATCTTCTCCTTGAGCACCTGGGTGTAGAGCAACTGCTTGCCGTAGTCCCACTCGTACAGCGCCTTGGTCTCGTCCTGGCCCTCGTAGCACTGCAGGCGCAGCAACCGTCGCCCGGTGACCTGCGCCAGCGCCTTGGCCAGTTCCGTCTTGCCCACACCGGCCGGCCCCTCGAGCAGGACCGGCTTGTCGAGTCGGGTCTGCAGGAAGACCGTGGTCGCGAGTCGCTCGTCGATGATGTACCCGGTCTCGCCGAACCGTGCGGTGACGTCCTCCACGGAGTCGAAATCGTGCACGGGCAGGGACTCGAGATCGGTGCTGGGAGCGGGCTTCTCGTCGACGGGGGCGACGTTGTCAGGCGACACGGATCGGCCTTCCTCGGTGGTGTGTGCGTGGGGGTGGAGCCGGCGCCCCGCCTGCTCGGGCGGGGCGCCGGAGTACGGGACTGCTCAGCCGATCAGGTCGTCGAGGTCGCCGACCATCGAGTGCTCGACCACCGGGAACACGGTCTCGAAGGTGCACTCCTTGAGGTTGCCCGGCGTGCACGCGTCCCCGAGGACGTGATTGGTGATGCGGGCGACGTCCTTCTCGTCGCCGGCGATCGTCTTGGCGTTCTCGTAGTACTTGGTCGGTCCGGTGCCGAGCCGGTTCTTGCTGTAGCTGTCGGCGTGGACGTCGACG
This sequence comes from Williamsia maris, assembly GCF_024171815.1. Taxonomy (GTDB): domain Bacteria; phylum Actinomycetota; class Actinomycetes; order Mycobacteriales; family Mycobacteriaceae; genus Williamsia_A; species Williamsia_A maris. The sequence continues at coordinate 959,994 of NZ_JAMTCJ010000003.1, forward strand.
AAGCGCTCCGGGATGCCCACATCACGCAGCAACTGGATCGCCGCCTCGAGGGCCGCGTGGGACGCGCGCTGATCGGACATGCCGTGGGTGTCGATGCCCATGGCGACGGCGATGTCGGCGAACTTGCGGTAGTCCGCGGTCATGTTGAACGCCCACACCCGGGGCAGCGCGATGGCGTTGTTCAGGCCGTGATGGGTGTCGTAGAAGGCACTGATCGCGTGGCTGATCGAGTGGATGATGCCGAGGCCACCGGAGTTGAAGGCCTGGGCGGCGATGTACTGCGCGTACATCATCCCCTCGCGCCCGGGCAGGTCCTCACCGTTCCAGGTGGCCGCGCGCAGGTTCTCCACGGTCATCTTGATGGCGTGCAGCGCGTTGCCCTTCGACGGTTCGAAGTTCAGCCGCGAGACGTAGGGCTCGCTGGCGTGGGCGAGCACGTCGAACCCGCACTGTGCGGTGTAGTCGGTGGGGCACGTGTAGTAGAGCACCGGGTCGTCGATGGCCAGGGTGGTCACGCTGGCGTCGTCGAACGCCACGTACTTGTGCGGGTTGTCCGGGTCGGTGGTGGTGTCGGTGATGACGTAGGCCCACGACGTCTCCGAACCCGTTCCGGCCGTGGTGGACACGGCGATGTGCGGCGGGTTCTTGGGGTTCTCGCTCTTGTTGAACCCCTCGAACTCGTTGACGTTGCGACCGTCGTGGGCCACCGCGATCCGGGCGCCCTTGCACGCGTCGTGGCTCGAGCCGCCGCCGATGGAGACGAAGCTGTCGCACTTGGCCTCGGAGTACATCGAGACCGCGTCCATGACGTTGTAGTCCTTGGGGTTGGACTCGACCTTGTCGTAGACCACCACCTCGAGACCGTGGTAGCGCATCGACTCGACGATGTTGTGCACGGTGTCGGTGCCGCGCAGGCCCGACGTCATGACGAGGGTCTTCTTGAAGCCGAGCTTGAGGGCCTCGGGCCCGATCATCTCGTGGGCTCCGGGACCCATCATCGCGCGGGGGAAGGGGTGGAACTCTTTGATGGGGAACGGCTTGAGTAGGTCGTCGACCTGCATGACTTGTCCTTTGCACGACGGGCCCGCGAGTGACGCGGTTGACTCGACCGACGTTAAGGACCGTGACGCGCGCCATAGGACGTTCCGACGCCGAACTGTCGGCTCCGCAGCCGAGAACTGCCCGATCGGACAGCGACACCCCTGTCCTGACCGCGGCCGCGGTCCCGTCCGACCCGTCACACGCGAGAACGCCCGACCCCTGGTGGGATCGGGCGTTCTCGGTGGTGCGTTCCCGCGCTACGCGCGGGAGGGTGTCACTTGGTGATCTTGGTGACGCGGCCGGCACCGACGGTGCGGCCACCCTCACGGATCGCGAAGCGCAGGCCCTCGTCCATGGCGACCGGCTGGATCAGCTTGACGCTCATCTCGGTGTTGTCACCGGGCATGACCATCTCGGTGCCCTCGGGCAGGGTCACGACGCCCGTCACGTCAGTCGTACGGAAGTAGAACTGGGGACGGTAGTTGTTGAAGAACGGGGTGTGGCGACCGCCCTCGTCCTTCGACAGGATGTACGCCTGGCCCTCGAACTCGGTGTGCGGGGTCGTGGTGCCGGGCTTGATGACGACCTGGCCGCGCTCGACGTCCTCACGCTTGAGTCCACGCAGCAGCAGACCGGCGTTGTCGCCCGCCTCTGCCGAGTCGAGCAGCTTGTGGAACATCTCGATACCGGTGACGGTCGACTTGGTCGACTTCTCCTTGATGCCCACGATCTCGACATCCTCGTTCACGTTGACCGAACCGCGCTCGACACGACCGGTGACGACGGTGCCACGACCGGTGATCGTGAAGACGTCCTCGACGGGCATGAGGAAGGGCTTCTCTGTCTCGCGGACGGGGTCCGGAACCGAGTCGTCGACGGCCTGCATGAGCTCGGCGATGGCCTCGCCCCACTTCTCGTCACCCTCGAGGGCCTTGAGAGCGGAGACCTTGACGACCGGCGCATCCTCGTCGAAGTCCTGGGCGGCCAGCAGTTCGCGGACCTCCATCTCGACGAGCTCGATGATCTCCTCGTCGTCGACCATGTCGGCCTTGTTCAGTGCGACGAGGATGTACGGCACGCCGACCTGGCGGGCGAGCAGCACGTGCTCACGCGTCTGGGGCATCGGGCCGTCGGTGGCGGCGACGACGAGAATCGCACCGTCCATCTGGGCCGCACCGGTGATCATGTTCTTGATGTAGTCGGCGTGACCGGGGGCGTCGACGTGCGCGTAGTGACGCTTCTCGGTCTGGTACTCGACGTGGGAGATGTTGATCGTGATACCACGAGCCTTCTCCTCCGGCGCCTTGTCGATCTGGTCGAACGCGAACGCGGCGTTGAGGTCCGGGTACTTGTCGTGCAGAACCTTGGTGATGGCCGCGGTCAGCGTGGTCTTGCCGTGGTCGACGTGACCGATCGTGCCGATGTTGACGTGCGGCTTGTTCCGCTCGAACTTCGCCTTACCCACTTGATGTCCTCCTGGACTGTTGTTGCGCCTGAGACCTTCTCAGAGGCAAGAAGTTTGTACTAGCTGTCTGTGCGCCGCGGCGGTTGCCCCGGCACGGTGGCGAATTACTCGCCCGTCGCCTTCGCGATGATTTCCTTCGCCACGTTCGCCGGAACCTCAGCGTACGAGTCGAACACCATGGAGTAGTTCGCCCGGCCCTGAGTCCTCGACCGGAGGTCTCCGATGTAGCCGAACATCTCCGACAGCGGGACCTGCGCCTTGACGATACGGGCACCGCTGCGCTCCTCCATGGCCTGGATCTGGCCACGGCGTGAGTTGAGGTCACCGATCACATCGCCCATGTAGTCCTCGGGCGTGATGACCTCGACGGCCATCAACGGTTCGAGGATGACGGGGCCGGCCATGCGGGCGGCCTCCTTCAGTGCCTGCGAACCGGCGATCTTGAACGCCATCTCCGAGGAGTCGACGTCGTGGTACTGGCCGTCGAGAAGCGAGAACTTCAGGTTGACCAGCGGGTAGCCGGCGAGCACGCCGTACTGCATGGCGTCCTGCGCACCGGCATCCACCGACGGGATGTACTCACGCGGGACACGACCACCGGAGACCGCGTTGACGAACTCGTAGGTCGCGCCGTCCTCGGCGTCGACCAACGGCTCGAGCTTGACGACGACCTTCGCGAACTGGCCCGATCCACCCGTCTGCTTCTTGTGGGTGAAGTCGTGCTTCTCGACCGTCTTGCGGATGGTCTCGCGGTAGGCCACCTGCGGCTTGCCAACGTTGGCCTCGACCTTGAACTCCCGCTTCATGCGGTCGACCAGGATGTCGAGGTGCAGCTCGCCCATACCGCCGATGACGGTCTGGCCGGTGTCCTCGTCCAGCTTCACCGAGAAGGTCGGATCCTCTTCGGCGAGCTTCTGGATCGCGGTGCCCAGCTTCTCCTGGTCGGACTTGGTCTTGGGCTCGATCGAGACCTGGATGACCGGGTCCGGGAAGGTCATCGACTCGAGGATGACCTGGTTCTGCGGATCGCAGAGGGTGTCACCCGTCGTCGTGTCCTTGAGACCGATCACCGCGTAGATGTGACCCGCCGACGCGGTCGCGATCGCGTTCTCCTTGTTGGAGTGCATCTGGAAGAGCTTGCCCAGACGCTCCTTCTTGCCCTTGGTCGAGTTGATGACCTGGGCACCGGAGTCGACCTTGCCCGAGTACACCCGGACGTAGGTCAGCTTGCCGAAGAAGGGGTGCGTCGCGATCTTGAACGCCAGCGCCGAGAACGGCTCGTCCGAGGACGGCTTGCGGGTGAGGATCTTCTCCTCGTCGCCGGGCGCGTGGCCCTGCACCGACTCGACGTCCAGCGGGGACGGGAGGTAGTCGATCACGGCGTCGAGCATGGGCTGCACACCCTTGTTCTTGAACGCCGAACCGCACAGCACCGGGTAGATCTCGGAGTTCACCGTCATCTTGCGGATGGCGGCCTTGACCTCGTCGATCGTCAGCGGCTCGCCGCCGAAATGCTTCTCCAGCAGGGCCTCGTCGGACTCGGCGACGGTCTCGAGGAGCTCCTCGCGGTACTGCTCAGCGCTCTCGAGCAGCTCCTCGGGGATGTCGATGGTCTCGTAGGACTCACCGAGCTTGGTCTCGCCGCGCCAGACCTTGGCCTTCATCTCGACCAGGTCGACGATGCCCTCGAAGCCGCCTTCGGAGCCGATCGGCAGCTGGATCACCAACGGCTTGGCGCCGAGGCGGTCCTTGATGGTCTGCACGGTGTAGTAGAAATCCGCACCGAGCTTGTCCATCTTGTTGACGAAGCAGATACGCGGCACGTCGTACTTGTCGGCCTGTCGCCAGACCTGCTCCGACTGCGGCTCGACACCCTCTTTGCCGTCGAACACCGCGACCGCGCCGTCGAGCACGCGCAGCGACCGCTCGACCTCGACGGTGAAGTCGACGTGACCGGGGGTGTCGATGATGTTGATCTGGTTGTCGTTCCAGAAGCAGGTGGTGGCAGCAGAGGTGATCGTGATGCCACGCTCCTGCTCCTGCTCCATCCAGTCCATGGTGGCTGCGCCGTCGTGGACCTCACCGATCTTGTAGGAGATACCGGTGTAGAAGAGGATGCGCTCGGTGGTGGTGGTCTTGCCGGCATCGATGTGGGCCATGATGCCGATGTTGCGGACCTTGTTGAGGTCGGTCAGCACGTCCTGTGCCACTTATCTGCCTCGCTTTTTCGCGTAGAGATCTTCGGGGTTGATGGACGGCCCGACGGTGACCCGGATGGATCACCGTCAGACCGCAGCTGTCACCAGCGGTAGTGCGCGAACGCCCGGTTGGCCTCAGCCATCTTGTGGGTGTCCTCACGGCGCTTGACTGCGGCACCGAGACCGTTGCTGGCATCGAGCAGTTCGTTGGCCAGGCGCTCGACCATCGTCTTCTCGCGACGCTGCCGGCTGAACGTGACCAGCCAGCGGAGGGCGAGGGTGTTGGCGCGGTTGGGCTTGACCTCGATGGGCACCTGGTAGGTGGCACCACCGACGCGGCGGCTCTTGACCTCGAGGGCGGGCTTGACGTTGTCGAGCGCGCGCTTGAGCGTGATGACCGGATCGGTGCCGGTCTTCTCGCGAGCCTGCTCGAGCGCCTGGTAGACGATGCGCTCGGCGGTCGACTTCTTGCCGTCCAGGAGGATCTTGTTCACCAGCTGGGTGACCAGCGGCGAGCTGTAGACCGGGTCGTTGACGAGGGGGCGCTTCGGGGCGGGTCCTTTACGTGGCATCAGCCCTTCTCCTTCTTCGCGCCGTACTTGCTGCGTCCCTGCTTGCGGGCCTTGACGCCCTGGGTGTCGAGCGAACCGCGGATGACCTTGTAACGCACACCCGGGAGGTCCTTCACACGACCACCGCGGACGAGCACCATCGAGTGCTCCTGCAGGTTGTGGCCTTCACCGGGGATGTAGGCGGTCACCTCGACCGAGCTGGTGAGGCGCACGCGGGCGACCTTACGCAGAGCGGAGTTCGGCTTCTTGGGGGTTGTCGTGTACACGCGAGTGCACACACCGCGGCGCTGCGGGCTGCCCTTGAGCGCTGCCGTCTTCTGCTTGGCAGGCTTGTCGTGGCGGCCCTTGCGGACCAGCTGGTTGATAGTTGGCACTGAAAGTCAATCCTCTGTGTTGGCGTTCGTGATGTGTCTCTGTGGTTGGTGCTCCGGACAGACATTCGGATCGATGAGATCCGAGGTCTCCACAGATCGCCCCATCAGGCCCGAAAGCGCTGATCAGTCGTTGTTTCGCTCCCCCACTACCGGGCGTGTCGGACACGCTGGCGAGTGGGTTGGCACCTCAGTTCGTCGCATACGCTCGAAGCCGGGAATCCCGACGGCGAATGTGGGCATACGAACTCGCCCGGCAGTTGCCAGGCACCAGCGGTCAACTGTACCGACAGCGCCAGGTGAGGTCAAAAATCGCACGGGACGTCAGCCGGTGTTCAGATGAACGCCATGCCGGGGTCATCGATTCCCGACGTCCCGGGGTGATCGGCATCGACTAGTTAGTGCCACTAATGTCGTTGTCGTGGATCTCCTCTTCTCCTCACTCGCGGCCTACGGCCACACCTTCCCGCTGATCCCGCTGGCGCGTGCCGCGCAGCAGGCCGGCCATCGCGTCCACTGGGCGACCGGCGACGGGATGCACCGCGTCCTGGGCGAACTCGGCTTCGAGACCGCGACCGCGGGTACCTCGATCGCCGACGCCTTCGAGCAGGTGGTCGCGGCCGACGGATCGGTGTCGTCCACGGCGGAGCTCAAGGCGAACACCGAGGGGCACCGGGACCTGATCGACCGGGCGTTCGGCGAGATCATCCCGCGGTCGTTCGCGACCGACCTCGCGCCGATCCTCGACCGGGTCCGGCCGGACGCGGTCATCGCCGAGGCGGGCAACTTCGGAGCCGTCGAGGCTGCGGGTGCCGCCGGGATCCCGGTCGTCGTCCACGGCATCGGACGGGGGTTCGGGTTCGGCCGCGACATCGCCGACGCACCCCTGCTCGACATCTTCCCCGCATCGCTCCAGGAGCCCGCCGTGGTGCGCCGCGCCGGTCGCATCCCGTTGCGTCCGACCGCCTTCGCCCCCGACGGCCCGCTGCCCGCCGTCGTCACCGACGACTCCGATCTCCGTCCCCTCGTCTACGTGACGCTGGGTACCGAGTTCGGCGACGCACGGATCCTCGCCGCCGCGGTCACCTCGATCGCGTCGCTGGGCGTGCGCGTGTTGTTGGCCCTCGGGCCGTCGGTCTCGCGTGAGGCGCTCGGTGTCGTCCCCGAGGCGGTACACGTGGCCGACTGGGTTCCGCAGGCGGCCGTGCTCCCGCACGCCTCGGCGATCGTCCACCACGGCGGCGCGGGGACCACGCTGGCCGCGCTCGCCGCCGGCCTGCCACAACTCGTGCTCCCCCAGGGTGCCGACCAGTTCCGCAACGCCGACGCCGTGGTCTCCGGGGGCCTCGGTCGAGCGCTGCTCGGCGCCCAGACCACGCCGCTCGGCATCCGGTCGGCGGTCGAGGAGCTGCTCGACCCGGCCGCGTTGATCACCCGCGCCTGCGCGGTGATGGTCGACGAGATCGAGGCCATGCCCTCGCCGCAGGCGGTCGTGGCCGACCTTCCCGCCCTGCTCACACGACACACCGACGCCGCCTCGGCCTAGCGCCCGGCGAACCGCGTCTCCGCGCCGAACTCACGAATCCGCGTCGTGCCCGGCGCGGATTCGTGAGTTGGGCGCGGGTTCTGTTCCGATGGCACCGAATCGGTCCCCGCTGCGTCCGAGTGAGGTGAATTCATTCCCCATCGATCGTCATGGCCTCGTCCACCGCAGCAACGCAGTCCAGAGCGGGCACACCGACGCACAGCTCGCCAGGGCCGTCGCCGCAGGCGAACTCACCCGCGTCATGCGCGGCGTCTTCACCCACCGCTCAGATCGGACGCCCGAACAAGCCCACCGATTGATGGGCATCGCCACCGGGTCACCAGACGGTTCGGTTGTGGTGAGTCATCAGAGCGCGGCGACGCTGCACCGACTCGAGATGCTCCGACCTCAGCTCCGGCGCGTCCATCTCACCGTCGGAAACGGCGTGAAAGCGCATCGGACCGCGGTCCGACACGAGCACGAAGCACACCTGGCGGATCACGAGGTCACGACCATCGACGGCGTGCTGGTCACGTCGCTCGAGCGCACGGCTGTCGACGTCGCCCGCACGACCAGCATGGGTTTTGCGGGGGCCCTTGCTGTTCTGGACTCGGCGTTGCGGCTGGGTGCCGATCGGAGCGTGATGGCGTCGATGATGCTGACCGCGCGCCGTGGGGTCGCCCAGGCCCGGCGGGCGTTACACCACGCCGACGGCAACGCCGAGAACCCCGGCGAATCGTGGAGCCGAGCGCAGATGATCAACGCGGGTCTGCCGCCGGCACGCCTACAACACAGATTTCGTTCGTCGACAGGCGAACTGCTCGCACGAACCGATTTCGATTGGGCGGGGCTCCTGGTCGGCGAGTTCGACGGGATGGTCAAGTACCAGAAGCTTCTCCGGCCCGGGGAGACACCATTCGACGCGATGCGACGCGAGAAGGAACGCGAGGACGCGTTGCGGCGCGCGGGGATCATGGTGATCCGATGGACCTGGACAGATCTGGAGCGTGGCCGCGTTGTGCCCATGGTTCGCGATTGGCTCCTCAGGTTCCGACTCGTTACAGCCTGAACCCGCGCTCAACTCACGAACCCGCATCATGCGCGGCGCGGATTCGTGAGTTGGGCGCGGACGCGTACCCGCGCCGCGGATGTCCGAATGAGGTGTAGAACGTGGGTGTGGCCCACGACACAGTTGTCCGGACACCGAGCCCCGGCGACTCACCCGCGCCTCGCGACGAGATCGCCCGATCCTGGGAGCGGTCGCGGAGCAGCGGACTGCGCCCGACCGACTCCCTCGAGCAGTTCTCCGTGTCCGATGTCGACCGCCGCAGCCGCCTGCTCGCCGCCGCCGAACCCGTCCTCGACCGCATGGAGTCGATGCTGGCGCGCACCCGCTACTGCGTCCTGCTCTCCGATCGCGACGCGCGGCTGGTCGACCTGCGCTTCGGCTCGCACCAGGTACGTGACGCGGTCACCGCGACCGGCACCGTCCTGGGACGGCCGTTCAGCGAGGAGACCTCGGGAACCAACTCGATCGCGACGGTGCACGAACTGCGTGTCCCGGTCGCCGTCCGCGGCGACGAGCACTACATCGACGCGATGAAGGGGTTCAGCTGCTACGGCCACCCGTTGATCCATCCGGTGACCCGCCGTATCGAGGGCGTTCTCGACATCACGTACCTCGTCGACGAGGACAACCCGCTGCTGCAGCCACTGCTCGTGCAGTCGGCCACCGACATCCAGAGCCGACTCCTCGAGGAGACCCGCTGGAGCGAGCAGTTGTTGTTCGCCGCGTTCCAACGCAGCAACGCCGCGCGCCGGGGTGCCCCGGTGATCGCGATGGCCGACGAGATCCTGCTCGAGAACACCAGCGCGTCGGCGCTGATCTGCGCGGAGGACCACGCCGCCCTGCGCGCGCAGATCGAGGGCTCGACGCGCCGCGACGGCACCATCGAGTCGATGTCGCTGCGCGGCGGGCAACCCGTGCGCATCCGTTGGGAGCGTCCGGTGTCCGGGGCCGGGGTCGTCGTGGAGATCGACATGGTCGACGCCCCCACGGTCATCGATGCGATGGCCCGACGTCCCAGCGCGCGCACGGCGGCGGTGATCGGCGAGCCGGGCTCGGGTCGGACCACCGCGCTGACCGAGTGGGCCGGCGCGTGCCCCGTCGACCGATTCGATGCCGCGGACCTCGCCGTCGGCGACCCGACCGGGTGGCTGACCGGCATCGTCTCCCGGCTCGACGACGGCGACGCCACGGTCGTCGTCGAGAACGTGCACCTGCTCGCCGAACTCATGGCCTGCGCGCTCACCGCCGCGATCGCGACAGGGGTCGCGCGGGTGGGGATCTCGTCGAACCCACTCGGCGACACCGCCTTCGAACGCAGGCGTCTGGTGACGGGGTGCCGGGAGCAGACCACGATGACGCCGCTGCGGCTGCGGCGCCACGAGATCCCGTCGATTGCCCGGACGATGCTGGCCCGACACGGCCACGACCTGCACTTCACACCCGCGGCGATCACCGCGCTGGTCGGCTATGACTGGCCGGGGAACCTCGCCGAGTTGTCCGACGAGATCGACGACCTCGTCGGACAACGATCCGCAGGGGCGATCACCGACCGGGACCTGATCCGGCCGACGCGACCGACCCCCACGGACTGCGACCGCAACCCCATCGACACCGCGCTGCACGAGGCGATCACCAACGAGCTGCACCGGCACGGTGGCAACAAGAAGGCCACCGCCGACCACCTCGGGATCAGCCGGACCACGCTCTACAAGCGGATGCGCGACCTGCACATCCCCGGCTGAGCGAGAACGTCCAGAATCTGAACACCCATCCACAGTGACGGCTATCACAGTGGACAGATGACTGTTACCACCGACAAACCAGCGCACACCGACACGTTGTTCATCGACGGCGGGTGGGCGACGCCCCATTCGTCGTCACGGATCGAGGTCCGTTCGGCCAGCACCGAGGAGATCATCGGTTCCGTCCCGGAGGCCGACGAGGCCGACGTCGACGATGCGGTCGCGGCCGCGAACCGCGCGTTCGCCGACACCGACGGGTGGAGTCACTGGGATCCGTCGCGCCGCGCCGACGCTCTCGACCGGCTCGCCGACGAGTACGAGAAGCGCGCCGAGGACCTCGCGCAGGCCGTCTCGTCGCAGAACGGCATGCCGATCTCCATCGCACGCCAACTCGAGGGCGGGTTCCCGATCGCGCTGATGCGCTACTACGCCGGGCTCGCGCGGACGAACTCGTTCGAGGAGACCAACCCGCATATGCTCGGCGGCACCACCACGGTGACACGCGAGCCGATCGGCGTGGTCGGCGCGATCGTCCCGTGGAACTTCCCCCTGACGCTGGCGGCGTTCAAGTACGCACCGGCGCTCGCCGCCGGCTGCACCCTGGTCATCAAGCCGTCACCCGAGACCGTTCTCGATTCGGTCATCTTCGCCGAAGCCGTTGTCGCAGCCGGGATCCCGGCCGGAGTCATCAACATCGTCCCCGGGGGCCGCGAGGTCGGCGCCTACCTCGTCGGCCATCCCGGCATCGACAAGGTCGCCTTCACCGGATCGACCGCCGCCGGCCGCACCATCGCCGAACAGTGCGGCCGACTGCTCCGCCCGGTCACCCTGGAACTCGGCGGCAAGTCCGCGACGATCATCCTCGACGACGCGAACCTCGACCTCGCCACGATCGGCGAGAACCTCTTCGGCGCGACGTTCCTCAACAACGGCCAGACCTGCTTCCTCGGTACCCGCGTGCTCGCACCACGGAGCCGCTACGACGAGGTCGTGGGCATGTTCGAGGCGTTCGCCAACTCCCTCGCGGTGGGTGACGCACTCGACCCGGCCACCCAGATCGGCCCGATGGCCAGTGCGCGCCAACGTGATCGCGTCGAGGGCTACATCGCGAAGGGCAGCGGCGACGGTGCGCGACTCGTGACCGGCGGCGGTCGGCCGAGCGACCTCGACAAGGGCTGGTTCGTGCAGCCGACGATCTTCGCCGACGTCGACAACCACCACACCATCGCGCAGGAGGAGATCTTCGGTCCGGTGCTGTCGGTCATCCCCTACGGCGAGGAGTCCGAGGCGATCTCGTTGGCCAACGACACCGACTTCGGGCTCGGGGGCTCGGTGTGGACGGCCGACGACGACCACGGACTCGAGGTCGCACGCAAGATCCGCACCGGGACCATCGGCGTCAACCGCTACATGGTCGATCCCTCCGCGCCGTTCGGCGGCGTCAAGGACAGCGGAATCGGCCGTGAACTCGGGCCCGACGCCATGCACGCCTACCAGGCGATCAAGTCCATCTACCGCTGACCGCACCCACCGACCGTCAACCGATGTACCGATAAGGGAGGACTTCGACGATGAAGACCAAAGCAGCAGTACTTTTCGACGCGGGTAAGCCGTTCGAGATCCTGGAACTCGACCTCGACAAGCCCAAGGCCGGTGAGGTGCTGATCAAGTTCACCGCGGCCGGGTTGTGTCACTCCGATCTCCATCTCACCGACGGTGATCTGCCGCCCCGCTTCCCGATGGTCGGCGGCCACGAGGGCGCAGGCATCATCGAGGAGGTCGGTGAGGGCGTCACCAAGGTGAAGCCGGGCGATCACGTGGTGTGCAGTTTCATCCCGAACTGCGGAACGTGCCGCTACTGCTCGACCGGACGACAGTCCCTGTGTGACGTGGGCGCCACCATCCTGGACGGGTGCCTGCCGGACGGGACCTACCGATTCCACGCCGGCGGTGAGGATTTCGGTGGGATGTGCATGCTCGGGACGTTCTCCGAACGCGCGGTGATCTCGCAGTACTCGGTGGTCAAGGTCGACGACTGGTTGCCGCTGGAGAAGGCCGTGCTCGTCGGCTGTGGCGTTCCCACCGGATGGGGTTCGGCGGTGTACTCCGGGAACGTCCGCGCCGGCGACATCGTCGTCATCTACGGCATCGGCGGAATCGGCATCAACTCCGTACAGGGCGCGATCCACGCCGGCGCCAAGTACGTCGTGGTCGTCGACCCGATCGCCTTCAAACGCGACACCGCCATCGAGTTCGGCGCCTCGCACGCCTTCGCCTCGGCCGCCGAGGCCCAGGAGAAGATCACCGAACTCAGCTGGGGTCAGGGCGCCGACTGCGCGATCGTGACCGTCGGAACCGTGGACGAGGACGTCGTCTCGGCGGCCATCGGCGCCGTCGGCAAGGGCGGCATCGTGGTCCTCACCGGACTGTCGAACCCCGCGAACTTCACGGTGCACTGGCCCGGGATCGACCTGACGCTGAACGAGAAGACCATCAAGGGCAGTCTCTTCGGGTCGGCCAACCCGCAGTACGACATCGTCCGACTGCTCCGTCTGTACGACGCGGGTCAGCTCAAGCTCGACGAGCTGGTCACCTCTACGTACACCCTCGAGCAGGTCAACGAGGGATACCAGGACCTCCGCGACGGCAAGAACATCCGCGGCGTCATCCTCCACGACGACTGACGCGTACCGCAGGGTGGATGTGTCCCGGATCGCCGACTCGGCGGTCCGGGACACACTCATACCTGACACCTGTCCAGACAGTATTCTTGACACTTGTGCGGATCAGCGGTTCCATGGCTTGTGTGACCTACGACACGATCATCCGCAACGGCCGGTGGTTCGACGGGACCGGCGGCCCCTCGGGCATCCGGGACATCGGCATCAGCGACGGCCGCATCGCGTCGATCAGCACGACCCCCCTCGACGATTCCGGTTGCGACCGGGTCATCGATGCCGCCGGCAAGTGGGTACTGCCCGGCATGGTCGACATCCACACCCACTACGACGTGGAGATACTCGCCGGACCGTCGCTGTCGGAGTCGTTGCGCCACGGGGTCACCACGATCATGGTCGGGTCCTGTTCGCTGTCGACGATCCACGTCGACGGCACCGACGCGGGTGACCTGTTCGGCCGCGTCGAGGCGATCCCGCGCGAACACGTCATCGACGCCGTCGACCGGCACAAGACCTGGGTGAACTGCGAGGAGTACATCTCCGCGCTCGAGGCCCGCCCCCTCGGGCCGAACGTCGCGGCCTTCATCGGCCACTCGGACATGCGCGCCGCGACCATGGGTCTCGATCGCGCGACCCGAAAGGACCAGCGGCCCAACGCCCACGAGCAGACCCAGATGGAACGCTGGCTCAACGACGCGCTCGACGCCGGCTTCATCGGTATGTCGTCCCAGCAGCTGCTGTTCGACAAGCTCGACGGCGACATCTGCCGGTCCCGCACCCTCCCCTCGACCTACGCCAGGCCGCGTGAGCTGCGTCGCCTGAAGTCGTTGCTGCGCAACCGCGATCGTGTGCTGCAGTCGGGGCCGGACCTGAAGAACCCACTGAACGTCGCCTCGCAACTGGTGCAGTCGTTGGGGATCGGCCGGCGCCCACTCAAGACGAGCCTGCTCTCCGCGGCCGACATCAAGGCCAACCCGCAGGCGATCCGCATCATCGGCCCCCTCGCCCGACTGATCAACCGGCTGGGCGGCAACTTCCGGTGGCAGCATCTACCGGTCCCGTTCGAGGTCTACGCCGACGGCATCGATCTGGTGATCTTCGAGGAGTTCGGTTCGGGCGCCGCCGCATTGCACCTGAGCGACGAGATGGCGCGCAACGAACTGCTCCGCGACGAGGGCTACCGTCGCCGTTTCCGGAAGGACTACGAGAGCAGGTTCGGGACCAGGGTGTGGCACCGCGACTTCTTCGACGCCGAGATCGTCGCGTGCCCGGACCCCGCGGTGATCGGCAAGTCGTTCGGCCAGGTCGGCGTCGATCGCGGCGGCGTCCATCCCGTCGACGCGTTCCTCGACCTCGCCCTGGAACACGGGAAGGCGCTGCGGTGGCGCACGACGATCTCCAACCACCGCCCCGAACTGCTCCGGAAGATGGCCGCCGAACCGGGTATCCAGATGGGGTTCTCCGACGCCGGGGCGCATCTGCGCAACATGGCGTTCTACAACTTCGGGCTCCGGTTGCTGCGGCATGTGCGCGACGCCGAGCTCGCGGGTACGCCGTTCCTGTCGATGGAGCAGGCGGTGCACCGGCTCACCGGCGAGCTCGCCGACTGGTACCGGATCGACGCGGGCCATTTGCGGGTCGGTGACCGCGCGGATCTCTTCATCCTGGATCCGGACCGGCTCGACGACTCGCTGGACAGCTACCACGAGGAGGTCGTCGCCCAGTACGGCGATCTGTCACGCATGGTCAACCGCAACGACCCGACCGTCGAGGCCGTGTTCGTGGGCGGTGAACCGGTGTTCGTCGGCGGCGAACCGACCGAGGTACTCGGCCGCCGACGCACCGGCCGCTTCCTGCGCGCCGACGCCACGCCGGCCGCCTCCACCTCGACGAGAGCGGTCAGCAATGTCGGTTGACGACACGGTCCTGGGCCTCTGGAACGCGCTGTCGCAACGGGATTGGGAGGCCGTCAAGACCTACCTGTCCGACGACTGCATCTACATCGACATGCCCGTCGGGCCCACCCTGGCCGCCCGGGGACCCGACGACATCGTCAAGCGCCTGAAGGTGGGTCTCGAGGCGTTGGCGAAGTACGAGAACCATCCGGGCCTGGTGGTGAGCAACGGCTCCGACGTGATGTTCGAGCACTCCGAGTCGTGGGCGTGGGTCACCGGCGAGGCCGCGGAGCTGCCGTTCGTGTCGGTGCACCGGGTCGTCGACGGTCGGGTCACCCTGTGGAAGGACTACTGGGACTTCAACGCCATCCTCGGCAGTGCGCCCTCGTCGTGGATGGACGACTTCGCCGGCGCGGACGTCTCCTGGGTTTTCGACGCCACCGACCACATCTGAGAGGCCTATGGTCGAGGGATGGCACGTACACAGCTCACCCCGGGACCTGACCACCCCATCACCGTGACCCCCACCGGGCACCGCGTGACGGTGTCCGTCGGCGGTGTCACGGTCGCGGAGACCGATGCGGCGTTGACGCTGCAGGAGTCGTCGTATCCCGCGGTCCAGTACATCCCGATCGGCGACGTCGACCCCGCGTCGCTGCAGTCGTCGGACACCACGACGTACTGCCCGTACAAGGGCGATGCGTCGTACTACGACCTCTCGGTCCGCGGGACCACACAGTCCGACACCGTCTGGGTCTACACCGAGCCCTACGGCGCGGTCGCCGACATCAAGGACCACGTCGCCTTCTACCCGGATCGCGTCGAGATCACCGTCGCCGACTGACCGTCATCACCTCCGCGCGACCGGTCGGACATCGGTTGCGGGAAGGTTCGACGGCGCCATGGCGTTTGTGAGAACTGGCGCGCTCGGTACCCGGGCGCGGCCATATCCGTCGACCCAGACTTCGGGGGACCTCCATGAGTCAGACGGTCATCGTCACCGGACGCGAACGGTCGTCGAGCCAGGACGGCAGACGAGACGCGACATGGCTGATCGCCGTGTCCGCGGCGCTGTGGGGTCTCGACGGCCTGCTGCGCAAGCCGCTCACGTCCGACCTCGCCGCCGGCACGATCGTGTTGTGGGAGCACATCATCCCGATCGTCGTGCTCGCACCGTTCCTGCCGTCCGCGATCCGTGCTTTCCTGCGGCTCGGTCTGCGCGACAAGGCCGCGGTGGCGGTCATCGGCGTCGGGTCGTCGGCCGTGGCGACGGCGCTGTTCACCCGGGCGTTCGCGATCGCCGGGAGCAGCGGCGACTTCATCACCCCACTCGTGCTGCAGAAGCTGCAGCCGGTCCTCGCCATCGCCCTGGCGGTGCTGATCCTCGGCGAGCGCCTGCGTCCCCGCTTCGGGCTCTATGTGCTCCCCGCCCTCGTCGGCACCTGGCTGCTCGCCTTCGCCGACCCGCTGCACCTGAGTGCGTCCGAACTCGAGCCGGCGATGCTGGCGCTCGGAGCCGCCGCGCTGTGGGCCGCCGGCACCGTCCTCGGACGGATGGTGTCGCCGTCGCTGACACCCCGCGACCTCACCACCCTGCGGCTCGGGTTCGGCACGATCGGTGCCCTCGGCGTCGTCGGGGTGACCGGCGCGCCCGTGCTGCCGACGTGGGACGACGCGGTGGGTCTCGTCCTGCTGGCCCTCATCCCGGGGCTGCTCGCGCTGACGCTGTACTACCGTGCACTGCAGTCGACCCCGGCGTCCCGAGCGACGTTGGCCGAGCTGGCCTTCCCGGCCACCGCCGCCGTCGTCGGAGCGCTCGTGCTGGGCACCAGCCTGACCTGGTCGCAGTGGACGGGTCTCGGGGTCGTCGCCTTGACTGTCACCGCGATGGGCATCCGCGAGGCCCGCGCTTCGCACTGAGGCCACCTCGCGGTCGAGACCGTCAGCACCTGACTCAGGCCGGATCGGGGCCCTTCCGGGCGCGCCACACCGACACCGAGTCCTTCGTCGACCGGACGATGTCTCCGCCCGCGGCGGACACAGAGGTGTATCCATCAACCCCATCGCCCGGCGAGTCCACGGACCACACGATCCGTCCGGTGACGGTGTCGACCGAGTTCATCCCGGCGATGTCACCGAACACGAAATAGCGGCCGTCGGTGATGCCGGTGCGGACATAGAACGCGCCCGGCAACGGTGTCGTCCACGCGCGCCGACCGGTGCGCGCGTCCATACCGATCAGGTTTCCGTCCAGGGACGCCGCGATCAGGTTGTCGCCGACGACGGCGGGCGCGATGCCACCCGTCGATTTGCCCCAGTCGAGCACCTGGTCGCGCCACAGAAGCGCACCGGTGATCGGGTCGAACACACCGTCCCCCATCACGATGGGAACGAACGGCGCCCCGAGGACCTGAGGTTGCGCCGAGCCGCCCGGCAGGCTGAGGTCCTGGGACCGAACAACCGATCCGTTGTCGTCGAGCAGACGCTCGATCCCCTGGGGATAGGTCTCCGAGCGGAAAAGGGTGTCGCTGATCGAGGTGACGATGCCGTCGGCGGCGAAGCGCCGCACCCCGGTGTCGAGGGAGTACACCGCCGAGGCGAACCCGATGTTCTGGTCGGCGGTCGCCCGGGCGATGAACACCTTCCGGTCGGGCACCACGTCGGTGATCGACTCCCCAGGGCCGGCGTCGGTGATGGTCCGAACGGTCGCGGTCGGCGCAGCGAGGATGCCCGTGGCCAGGACGAGCGCCGTCGACGGACCGGACTCCCGGGTGCCGCTCACATAGGTCGCGTCGCCGGCCACTTCGACTCCCGAGACGGTGAAGTCCGGAGCGGCCTCACCATGAACACGCCCGGTCATGGTGTCGACGACGATCACCCGCGTCGGCGACCAGCAGGCGATCGACTTCCCGATGCGGGTTGCCGTGCAGTTCTTCACCGGACCTACCGGGCGCTTCCACGTCGGCGAGCCGTCGCTCCTGTCGATCCCGACGAGTGTCACGTCGGCGACGATGTTGAACTCGCGTGGTGGCCCCACGGCCGCGATGAGGTCCCCGGACGAGTCGAGCAGCATCCCGGACCCGTTCGTGCTGGTGTCCGGGGTCGAGACGGGCAGAAGGACCTCACCCGGACTGCTCGTCAACCTCGCCAAGTCGAGTGTCCAGAGCGGGGTCGGTCGGACGCCGAATCCGAGTGAGCGCTCGCGGTCGCTTCTGGAGCGGTCGTCATGGTTGCGACCGAGCACGAAGGTGGTCGCACCCGCGGCAATGGCCAATAGTGCGACGAGCCCGACGACCATGGCTCTCCTGGTTCTCGACGACAGTGTCGGGACTCGGGTCACGACACCGGCTCTTTCCGGGCACGCCACACCGAGATGTTGCCGCGTAGTCCGTTGACGAGGATGTCGCCGTCGCCCGTCCCAGAGATGCCGGGCGGTGTCGATTCCACGGTCGGCAGCCGGACGTTCCACAGCACCCGGCCGTCGGAGACACGCACCGAGTGCATGCCGGTGTTGTCGCCGACTATCAGGTGCGTGCCGTCGGTTGCGGTGTCACTCACGAAATAGGCGTTGGGCCAGGGCGTGGTCCACAGACGACGTCCGGTGCGTACCTCGAGGCCGACGAGCGCGCGTTCGACGGGCGAGGCGACCACCAGAACACTCCCGACCACGGCCCGGGTCGTGCTCTGCGGGCTTGTGTTCCATTCCAGGACCGGATCACTCCAGAGGCGGGCTCCGGTGTCCGGGTCGTGAACAGCGGTCCCCACAATCGTCGGAACGAACGATGCATCCGTGGTGATCGGGGACGCAAAGGCGTTGGTGGCCGCACCCGGCAGGGTCGTCACGCGCGAGCCGTCGCCCCGCAACAAGAACTTGGTCCGCCGGGCGAAACTGTCCGCCAGGAACATGCCGTTCCCGACGAACCGCAGATCGCCGTCCGCGCTGAACCGAGCCGCACCGCTGTCGAGGTCGTAAGCGGTGTTGATGTACTGCGGCACCCCACCGACGGTGTCGGACACGGTGAAGGCGTTGCTCGACGGCCGGATCTCGGCCACACGGGCATCGGTTCCGCGCACCTCGATGGTGCGCCGGAACCGCTCGACCGAGGAACCCACGGGGGCGGCGGTGAAGATCAACGTCCGCCGCTTTCCGGCGTCCTTCAGACCGTCGACGAACGCAGTGCCGTCGATGATGTCGACGTAGGAGATCGAGAAGTCGGTCTCTTCGGTTCGCAGCACCCGTCCGTTCGAGGTGTCGACGAATGCGATCCGACGGTCCGTCCAACATCCGACGACTGTCGCGGCGACGCGGTCGGTGCAGTGGTCGACCCGCCCCACCGGACTTCGCCAGTCCACTGACCCGTTCTGGCGGTCGATGCCGACCAGCGTGACGTCGCCGACCTTCGGTCCGGTGGAGAGATCCGGCTGTTCCGGTCGAGCCACCGCTGCGATGATATGTGTGGGCGAATCCATGACGGAACCGAATCCGTATGTCTGGTCCAACGTCTCGGGCGCGCTCAGCAGAACCGCACCCGGCTCGTCCGTCAAGCGCTTGACGTCGAGTGTCCAGAGCGGGGTCGGTCGAACGCCGAAGCCGAGCGATCGCATCCGGTCGGCCTCGCGGGACTGGTCGTGGTCGCGCCCGACCTTCCACGTGATGGTGGCCGAGGCAATTGTCGCCACCGCGACCAGAAGGATCACAAGCCCACGTTTGCTGTTCACAGATAGGGACGGCACCGGGGCAACCTATCCCGGGATCCCCCGGAAAGTTCGCACAAGTAGCAAACCCGGCGCGAAAACCGTTTGCCGAGCGGTGGACCGTCGCCCGAGACTGGTCGGCGATGACCCTCACCGCCACAGAGATCGAGACCTTCGTCCGCGACGGGTACGTCGCCGTCCGAGGCGCGGTGGACCGCGCGTCGATCGAGGAGTGCCGCAGGCAACTGTGGGATCTCATGCCCGAGGACCCATCTGATCCGAGCACCTGGACCGAGCCCGTGCGACGGATCGACAGCCCGGTCACCGCGCCCTTCATGAGAGCCGCGCAGTCTTCCGCTCTCACCGAGGCCTACGACCAACTCGTCGGACCGAGCCGCTGGCGGCAGCGGGTCGAGCTCGGGAACGTCGCGATTCGCTTCCCCACCGGCGGCGAGTCGAACGACACCGGATGGCACATCGACGCAAGCTATCTGCCGCCCGGAGCGAGCCGCTACTTCGTCAACGTCTCGTCGCGCGACCGCGGGTTGCTGATGTTGTTCCTGCTCTCCGACGTCAGCGCGGACGACGCTCCGACACGTCTCAAAGTCGGATCACACCAGGATGTCCCGCGATTCCTGGCGCCCCGTGGTGACGACGGGGTCGACATGTTCGAACTGTGCGGCGTGATGGACGCCGACGGCGCCCTCGACTCCCCCGACCGCGCAGAAGCACTGGCCACCGGCATCGCGGGCGACGTTTTCCTCTGCCATCCGTTCCTCGTCCACGCCGCGCAGTCGCATCGCGGCAGACAGCCGCGGTTTCTGTCCCAGCCCGGCCTGATGCTCACCGATCAGTTCGATCTGGGTAACCCTCGGAGTCCCGTGGAACGGGCCATCGTCGCGTCACTGTGATCGCCACCGTCCAATTGGCGTCGCTACGTGCCCAACCAGGGTCGTCACGTGCCCAACTGGCGTGGTTACGTGCCCAACTGGCGGAACAGGGACGGGTCAGTTCAGGGCTGCAGCAAGTACTTCCGACCACGTGGCGACGACCTGCTTGCGACGGGCGGAGTCGTCGGACAGTGTGTCGGCCAGGCCGAGGCCGCGTGCCATGTCGAGGGTGGCCTGCACCAGCCGGTGCACGGCCGGATCGTCGGTGTCGCCGGCGATTGCCTGCACGGTCATCCGGTGCGCCGCGCGGGCGAACTTCCGCTCCAACGGACGGATCAGATCGCGCAGACCCGGGTCCGACGCCGCGGCGCTCCACACCTGCAGCGCCGCCTTGAACTGCGTGCCGGTGTAGATGTCGACGGCACGGGTGACCGCGGCCTCGACGCGACCGGGTCCCTCGGGCAGCGTCTCGTACATCACCGACGCGCGGCCGGTGAGCTCGTCGAACGTCTGCTCCAGCGTCGCGGTGATCAGGCTCTCGCGGGTGGGGAAATGATGTTGTGCCGCACCACGCGACACCCCCGCCCGCTCGGCGACCACCGACACCGTCGACGCCGACCACCCCTCGGTGGCCAACACGTCGATCGTCGCCGAGATCAACCGCTCACGCGTGGCGCGCGACCGGTCCTGCTGCGGCTTGCGGATCGGGGTGGGCGGTCGCCCGGCGTCGCGGAACATCACGTCGCCGCCGGTTCACCGACAGCCCACCGCGGCGGGCGCTTCTCGAGGAACGCGGTCATGCCCTCCCGGGCCTCGTCGGAGGCGAACAGAGCCGCCGACTCCCGGGTGCGATCCTCGGCGAACCGCTCGAACTCGGCGCGGATCTGCGCGGTGGCAACCTTCTTCGACTCCCGCAGTCCCTGCGGGGAGCCCTTGCCGATGGCGTCCAGGATGTCTCGAGCGGTCGACGCCAGGGCGTCGGCGTCGGCCGCGGCAACGGTGATCAGGCCCATCGACTCGGCCTCGGCGGCGCCGAAGCGCTCGCCGGTGACGAAGTAGCGACCGACCGACCGTGACGTCATCCGCGACAGCAGCGTCAGCGAGATCACCGACGGAGCCAGACCCAGACGCGCCTCGGTCAGGGCGAAGGTGCTCGCCGGTCCGGCGACGACGACGTCACACGCTCCGAGCAACCCGATGCCACCGGCCCGGACGTGCCCGTCGACGCGGGCAACCACCGGCCGCGGCAACTCCAGGATCGTCCGCATGACCGACACCATGGCCTTCGCGCCCGCGGCCGAGGCCTCCTCCGGCGACATGCCCGAACCGAGGGCACCGGCGAGATCGGCTCCCGCACAGAATGTCCCACCGGTGTGGGTCAGCACGACGGACCGCACCGCGGGGTCGTCCCCGGCCGTGGCGAGGTGCTCGAGCAGCTGCGCGACGAGATCGGCCGAGAGCGCGTTGCGATTCGACGGCGAGTCGAGGGTGATCGTCGCGACGCCGGCCGAGGACTCGAGCGTGACCAGGGTTGTCATGGGTGACACCCTGCCATCATCGCGACCGGGGCCATCAACACGACCGGAACCATCAGTACGACTTGGGCAGACCGAGGCTGGTCTGCGCCACGAAGTTGAGCACCATCTCGCGACTCACCGGCGCCACCCGGGCCACGCGGCACAGGTTGAGCAGCGGCGCGATGCCGTACTCGCTGGACAAGCCGTTGCCGCCCATCGACTGCACGGCCTGGTCGACGATCTTCACGCACGCCTCGGCGGCGGCGTACTTGCTCATGTTGGCCGGCTCGGCGGCGCCCCAGTCGTCACCCGCGTCGTACATGGTGGCGGCCTTCTGCATCATCAGCTTGGCCATCTCCATCTCGATCTTGCCCTGCGCCAACGGATGCGCGATCGCCTGGTGCGCGCCGATCGGCGTCTTCCAGACGGTGCGGTTCTTGACGTAGTCGACCGCCTTGTCCAGAGCAAAGCGCGCCATGCCCAGGGCCGACGCCGCGGCCATGATCCGTTCCGGGTTCAGACCCGCGAACAGCTGTCCCAACGCCGCGTCGGCCGATCCGACCAGCGCCGTCGACGGCAGGCGGACGTCGTCGAGGAACAGCTGGAACTGCTTCTCCGGGTTGATCAACTCCATGTCGATCTGCTTGTACTCGAAGTTCGGGGTGTCGGTGGGCACGATGAACAACGCCGGCTTGAGCTTGCCGGTCTTCGCGTCCTCGGTGCGCGCGACGATGAGGACCGCCTGCGCCTGATCGACGCCGGAGATCCAGACCTTGCGGCCGGTCAGCAGCCAGTCGTCGCCGTCGCGCCGGGCGGTCGTGGTGATCTGGTGCGAGTTCGACCCGGCCTCGGGCTCGGTGATGCCGAACGCCATGGTGACGCTGCCGTCGGACAGACCGGGCAGCCACTGCTGCTTCTGATCGTCGGTGCCGAAACGAGCGATGATGTTGCCGCAGATCGCCGGTGAGACCACCATCATCAGCAGCCCGACACCGTTCGCGGCCAGCTCCTCCATCACGATCGCGAGCTCATAGATACCCGCGCCGCCACCGCCGTACTCCTCGGGGAGGTTGACACCCAGGAACCCGAGCTTGCCGGCCTCGGCCCACAGCTCGTCGGTCTTCTTGCCGGTGCGGGCGCACTCCATGAAGTACTGCTGGCCGTACCGCTTGCCCAGTGCGGCCACCGAGGCACGCAGCGCCGCGCGCTCCTCGGTCTCCACGAACGGATTCACGGGGGTCTCGGTCACGCGCTCAGATGTTGCGGTCATGCTGTCTCCTCGGTCGTGCTGTCACTGCTGATGACGGCGAGCACATCGCCCACCGCGAGTTGTTGTCCGGCCACGACGGCCAGTTCGGCCACCACCCCGTCTGCGGGTGCGTGCACCGTGTGTTCCATCTTCATCGCCTCCAGCCACAACAACGGCTGGCCCTGCGTCACCGCGTCGCCGATCTCGACCGCGATCCGGATGACCGATCCCGGCATGGGCGCCAGCAACGATCCCGGCTTGCCGACCGCGGACGGGTCGATGAAACGAGGGACGTCACGCAGGGTCACCGACGTCGCGTCGGAGTCCACGTAGGTCACCGCGCGGTGCTGCGCGTCGACGTACCGGGCGACGGCGAACCGCCGTCGGACTCCGTCGACCTCGAGGGTCACCGATGACGACGACGCCTCCACCAGCGACACCGACGGATCGTCGGGCAGGTCGACGGAGTCACGGCCGGCGCGGTAACGCACCGAGATCGCGGTGTCGACATCGGCTACCGGATCGGATCCGTCCGGCACGAACCGCTTGGTCTGGTACTGCGAGTGCAGGTTCCGCCATCCCGACGGGACCCCGCGCTGCACCGTGGCGCGGTCGCGGTTTGTCGCGGCACCGGATGCCGCCGCGGCGACCGCGGCGAGTCGGACCTCGGATGCGTCGGCCAGCGGCCGCGAGAGCACCGGCAGGCCGATCTGGTCGATGAACCCGGTGTCGGTGTCACCGGAGCGGAACACGCTGTGCCGCAAAATGGTGACGAGCAGGTCGCGGTTGGTGCCGGGTCCGTGGACGGTCGCC
Source organism: Williamsia maris (assembly GCF_024171815.1). Taxonomy (GTDB): domain Bacteria; phylum Actinomycetota; class Actinomycetes; order Mycobacteriales; family Mycobacteriaceae; genus Williamsia_A; species Williamsia_A maris. Next base: position 983,714 of record NZ_JAMTCJ010000003.1, read on the forward strand.
CGCGCCAACGCGCCTGCGAGCATGGCCGCCGCGCGGGTGCGGTCCGGGGCCCAGCTGATGACCTTGGCGAGCATCGGGTCGTAGAAGACCGAGATCTCGCTGCCCGCCTCGATCCCGGAGTCGACGCGGATCCCCGGTCGCTCGAGTCGGTCGAAGGTCACGTCCGCGGGCAGGTCGATGTCGAAGACCGTGCCCGACTGCGGTGACCAGTTCGCGGCCGGGTCCTCGGCGTAGAGCCGGGCCTCGATCGAGTGGCCGGTGATCGGCGGCGGGGTGTCGCCGAGCGGTTCGCCGTCGGCGACCCGGATCTGCCATTCGACGAGGTCGAGACCGGTGGTCGCTTCGGTGACCGGATGCTCCACCTGCAGACGGGTGTTCATCTCCAGGAAGTAGAAGCGTCCGGAGCCGTCGGCGAGGAACTCCACGGTGCCTGCGCCGACGTAACCGATGGCCGACGCCGCGTTGCGCGCCGCGTCGAACAGACGGTCCCGCAGATCGCCGCCGATCCGCTCGACGAGCGGTGCGGGCGCCTCCTCGATGATCTTCTGGTGCCGACGCTGGATGGAGCATTCCCGCTCCCCCACCGTCCACACGCGGCCGTGCTGATCGGCCAACACCTGCACCTCGATGTGGTGTCCGCGTTCGACGTACGGCTCGCAGAACACCGTCGGATCGCCGAAGGCCGACTCGGCCTCCCGGGCAGCGGCCGCCACCTCGGTGGTGAGGTCGGCGATGTCGCGGACGATGCGCATGCCGCGCCCGCCACCACCGGCCGACGCCTTGATGAGTACGGGCAGGTCGGAGGCGGTCAGGGTGGCCGGGTCGAGGTCGCCGAGAATCGGTACGTCCGAGCCGGACATGATCGCCTTGGCGTTGACCTTCGACCCCATCGACGTGATCGACGACGGCGGCGGGCCGATCCACGCGATGCCTGCATCGATCACCGATTGCGCGAAAGCGGCGTTCTCGGAGAGGAATCCGTATCCGGGGTGGATCGCGTCGGCGCCTGCGGACTTGGCCGCCGCGATGATGGCGTCGGCGTCGAGGTAGGTCGCCGCGGACGTCTCGCCGGGGAGCCGGACCGCACGGTCGGCGGCCGCGACGTGGGGGGCGTCGGCGTCGGGGTCGGAGAAGACCGCGACGGTGGACAGCCCCATTCGCTCACAGGTCGCGAACACACGTCGGGCGATCTCGCCGCGGTTGGCGACGAGGACCGAGGTGATCGACGAATCGTTGGTGGTCACTGTGCCGTTCACATCCGGAAGACGCCGAAGTTGGAGGTTCCCTCGACCGGCGCGGTGTCGATCGCCGAGAGGGTGATGCCCAGGACGGTGCGGGTGTCGCGGGGGTCGATGACCCCGTCGTCGTAGAGCATCCCGGACAGGAACGCCGGCAGCGACTGTTCCTCGATCTGCGCCTCGATCACCGCGCGCATCCCGCGGTCGGCCTCTTCGTCGACGGTTCCGCCGCGGGCCTCGGTGGCCGCGCGCGAGACCAGCGAGATGACCCCGGACAGCTGCGCGGCGCCCATGACGGCCGATTTGGCACTGGGCCAGGCGAACAGGAAACGCGGGTTGAACGCGCGGCCGCACATACCGTAGTGGCCGGCGCCGTAGCTGGCGCCGATCAGCAGGGAGATGTGCGGGACCGTCGAGTTCGACACCGCGTTGATCATCATCGAGCCGTGCTTGATGATGCCGTTCTGCTCGTACTCCTTGCCGACCATGTAGCCGGTGGTGTTGTGCAGGAACAACAACGGGGTGTTGCTGCGGTTGGCGAGCTGGATGAACTGGGTGGCCTTCTGCGACTCGGCGGAGAAGAGCACACCCTGCGCGTTGGCCAGGATGCCCACCGGGTAGCCGTGGACGCGGGCCCAGCCGGTACACAGCGACGACCCGTACTCGGCCTTGAACTCGTCGAAGTCGCTGTCGTCGACGATCCGGGCGATGACCTCCCGCGGATCGAACGGGATCTTGAGGTCGCCGGGGACGATGCCGATGAGTTCGTCGGTGTCGTAGCGGGGTTCGACGGGTGCGGCCAGCGGACCGGGGCCGACCTTGCGGTGGTTCAGACGGGAGACGATGCGGCGGCCGATGCGGATGGCGTCCTGCTCGTCGCGCGCGTAGTAGTCGGCGAGACCGGACTGCCGGGCGTGCATCAACGCACCGCCCAACGACTCGTCGTCGCTCTCCTCGCCGGTGGCCATCTTCACCAGCGGCGGCCCGCCGAGGAACACCTTGGACTGGTTCTCGATCATCACGGTGTGATCGGACATGCCGGGGACGTAGGCGCCGCCCGCGGTCGAGTTGCCGAATACCAGTGCGATGGTGGGGATCCCGGCCGCGGAGAGCTGGGTGATGTCACGGAACATCCGACCACCCGGGATGAAGACGTCCTTCTGGGTGGGCAGGTCGGCGCCACCGGACTCCACCAGCGAGATGCACGGGAGGCGGTTCTCCATCACGATCTCGTTGGCGCGGAACCCCTTGCGCAGGGTCCACGGGTTGGACGTGCCACCACGCACGGTGGGGTCGTTGGCGACGATCATGCACTCGACGCCCTCGACGACACCGATCCCGATGATCATCGACGCACCGACCTGGAAGTCCGAACCGTACGCGGCGAGCGGACACAGTTCGAGGAAGGCGCTGTCGGCGTCGATCAGCAACTCGATGCGCTCACGGGCCAGCAGCTTGCCGCGCTCGTGGTGACGGGCAACCTTCTTCTCGCCGCCGCCGGCGAGTGCCTTGGTGAACTCGGCGTCGAGCCCGGCCAACTTCTCCTGCATCGTCTGCGCCGCGTCGACGAACTCCGGCGCGGACCGGTCGATCACCGATCGCAGTGCCGTCACGCCTGGTACCCCAACCGTTTTGCCGCCAGACCGGTGAGGATCTCGGTGGTGCCGCCGCCGATGCCCAGGATGCGCATGTCGCGGTACTGGCGCTCGATCTCCGACTCGGCCATGTAGCCCAGTCCGCCGAACAGCTGCACGGCCTTGTTCGCGACCCACTCGCCGGTCTCGACGGCGGTGTTCTTGGCGAAGCAGACCTCGGCGATGAGGTCGTCAGAGCTCGTGACCTTCCGGTCGACGACGGCGCGCGTGTACGTCCGTGCGATGTCGATGCGACGGGCCATCTCGGTGACGCTGTCCTGTACGGACTGGCGTGCGATGAGCGGCTTGCCGAAGGTCTCACGGGTGCGCACCCACTCGAGGGTGAGGTCGAGGCAGCGTTGCGCGCTGGCGTAGGCCTGGGTCGCCAGACCGGCACGCTCGGTGACGAAGCCGGCCGCGATCTGGGCGAAGCCGGTGTTCTCCGCGCCGACGAGGTTGCCGACCGGCACGCGGGCGTCGACGAAACTCAGTTCCGCGGTGTCCGAACAGCGCCAGCCCATCTTGTCGAGTTTACGACTGACCGAGAAGCCCGGGGTGTCGGTGTCCACGACGAGCAGGGACACCCCGCCGGCACCCGATCCGCCGGTGCGCACGGCGGTGACGATGAAGTCGGCCCGGACCGCGGAGGTGATGTAGGTCTTGGCTCCGTTGACCACGTAGTGGTCGCCGTCGCGGACCGCCGAGGTCGTGAGGTGACCGACGTCGCTGCCGCCACCGGGCTCGGTGATCGCGAGGCTGCCGATCTTCTCGCCTGCGAGGGTGGGACGCACCCATCGGTCGATCTGGTCGGCGTCGCCCGCGGCCACGAGGTGCGGCAGCGCGATGCCGTGGGTGAACAGCGATGCGTAGATGCCGCCGGCGGCGCCGCGTTCGTGCAGCACCTCGCCGGCGATGGTGGCGTCGATCAGGTCGCCGCCGGATCCGCCGACCGCCTCGGGGAACCCCAGGCCGAGAAGGCCCAGCTTGGACGCCTCACGATGCAGTTCGCGCGGGATGAGTCCGTCACGCTCCCACTCCGCCTGATGCGGCAGGATGTGCCGCTCGACGAATCCACCGACCGTGCTGCGCAGTTCGCGCCGCTCCGGGGTACTCCACGCGGGTGTCGCAAGACTCATTCAGATGACCTCGAATCGATCGGGGATGTCGACCACGCGGGCGCGTAGCCATTCGCCGAGACCCTTGCCCTGCGGGTCGAAGCGGACGTTGTCGGCGACGCCGCGACCGAGGATGGCCTCGATCACGAAGTTGACCGCCAGCAGGTTCGGGAAACGGTGACGGGTGACGGTGAGGTCGGCGGTCTCGGGCAGCAGTTGCGCGAGCAGGTCGACGGTGAGGATCTCGTCGAGCCAGTCGAAGTGCTCCGGATCTCTTACCCACACACCGATGTTGGCGCTGCCGCCCTTGTCGCCGCTGCGCGCACCGGCGATCAGTCCGAGTGGCGCCGGGCTGGTCGGCCCCCAGTCACGCGCCGGGCGCGGGGGTTCGTCGACCAGGGGGGCGAGCGGTCCGCGGACCGGGCTCGGCGGGATCTGGGTGACCGTGCCGTCGGACAGGGTGACGCGGTGCTCGACGGTGTCGGCGGCGACGTACCCCGGCTCGAACACCCCGTACGGGCTGCCCTTGCCGGGAGGGGCCGTCATGCTGAAACCGGGGTAGCTGGCCAACGCCAACTCCACGGCGGCCGAGGAGAACTCGCGACCGACGGTGTCGGCGTCGCGACTCTTGCCCACGCAGCGCAGCAGCGCCGACGACTGGGCCTCGGTGACGCCGTCGGCACGGTCGGTGCGCGAGAGCTCCCAGGTGAGTTGTTCGGGCTTGGTGGCCAGCGACGACTCGAACTGCTCGGTGACCAGTCGGGCCTTCTCCTCGACGTCGAGGCCGGTGAGGATCATGGTGACCTCGTTGCGGAACCCGGCGAGGGTGTTGAGGGAGACCTTGACCGACTCCGGCGGGATCTCGCCGCGCACACCGCTGATCAACACGCGGTCGGTGCCCTGCTGTGACAACGCGACGGTGTCGAGGCGGGTGGTGACGTCGGGTCCGAGGTATCGGGGACCGGTGATCTCGTAGAGCAACTGCGCGGTGACCGTGCCGACCGTCACGGCTCCACCGGTCGCGCGGTGCTTGGTGATGACCGAACTGCCGTCGGCCGCGATCTCCGCGATGGGGAAGCCCGGACGGGACAGATCACCGATCTCGGTGAAGAACGCGTAGTTGCCGCCGGTCGCCTGGGTACCGCACTCGATGACGTGCCCGGCGACGACGGCTCCGGCGAGCTGGTCGAGATCGTCGGGCTGCCAATCGAAGTGGTGTGCAGCAGGGCCGACCGCGAGCGACGCATCGGTGATCCGACCGGTGACGACGACGTCGGCGCCGGCGTCGAGGGCCGCCTTGATGCCGAAGGCGCCGAGGTAGGCGTTGGCGGTCAGGGGCTCGCCGAGGCCGAGCTCGGGGGCGCGGGAGATGAGGTCGTCACCGTCGACATACGCGATGGACACGTCGACGCCGAGTTCGTCGGCGAGTTCGGTCAGCTTGTCCGCCAACCCCTTCGGGTTCAGCCCACCCGCGTTGGTGACGATGCGGACCTTGCGCTCGACGGCGATGGTCAGGCACTCGCGCATCTGACGGACGAAGGTCGAGGCGTATCCCCGTGCAGGGTCGCGGAGTCGGTCGCGGCCCAGGATGAGCATCGTCAGCTCGGCGAGGTAGTCGCCGGTGAGGTAGTCGAGGTCGCCACCCTCGAGCATCTCGCGCATGGCGGTGAAGCGGTCACCGTAGAAGCCGGACGCGTTGCCGACGCGCACGCAGGGAGCGGTGCGGGGTACGGCGGGGACAGAGGTGGTCATGCGGTACTCATCTCGGTCGATCGGGGCGCGCGCCCCGGTCCGGGCGGTCCGGCGAAACACTGTGCGATACGGATCCACTGCGCGGCGTCGTCGCCGTGCACGGACAGGTCGAGGTCGGCGGGTGCGCGACGTTGCGTCACCAGCCGGCAGAAATCGATGGCCGGGCCGGTCACGCGGTCGGTGGCGTCGTCGGGTCCCCAGGTCCACAGCGAACCGTCGTGGGCGGTCAGTTCGACGCGGAACTCGGCGGTCGGCGGGGTGCGGCCGTTGACGACGTAGGCGAAGTCGCGGGTGCGGACACCGATGTGCGCGACGGCGCGGATGCGCGACGTCGGCTCCACGGTGACCCCGAGTGTGTCGGCGACGTCGAGTCCGTGGGCCCAGAGCTCCATGATGCGGGCGGTCGCCATCGACGCCGCCGACATGGGCGGGCCGAACCAGCTCAGCTTGGTCCCGGACGGGACGGCGACGAGCGCGGTCGCCAGCTCGGCACGGTTCGTGCGCCACGCGGCGAGGATGTCGGCAGGCGCGTCCGCGGCGGCCAGCTCCGCGGCGGCGTCGACGAAGCCTGCGGGGTCGGCGGCACCCGGGCGAGGACGTCGACGAACGCGTCGGGATCAGCCGCGGACAGAGTGGCGACCCGGTCGGTCCAGGACAGGTGCCCGATCTGATGGGCGATGGTCCAGCCGACGGCGGGCGTGAGCGTGCGCCAGGTGTCGTCGCCGAGGTCCGCGACCAGGGCGTCGAGCGACTCCCCCTCAGCGACCATGTCGGCAACCAGGGACTCCACAGCGGTCATGGCACACAGCGTCACAGGTGTGCCAATAAAAAGCAAGCACGCATGCTTGTTTTGACAGCGAACCCGCAGGATCCCTGCGGGCGGCTCAGATCAGCCGAAGGTGAGGTCGGCGGTGGCGCGGGCCAGCAGGGTGCCGTCGGCCTGCGTGAGCACGGCCGACACCGACCCGAGCCGTCGTCCGACCCGCTCGGTGCGGGTGGTGACGACGAGCTCCCCCGCGTCCACCGGCGGCGACCGGAAGAAGTTCACCGCGAAGTCGATCATGGTGTAGTTCTGGCCCGCGGCGGTGTGCTGCTGACCGGCGAGCGAGCACGCCTGCGCGGTGATCGCCGCGATCACGCCGCCGTGCATGGTGCCCAGCGGGTTGGCCATCCACGACTGCGGCGAGCACACGACCGTCGGCCCGTCGTCCCCGCCACGAGCCGTCAGCGACAGCAGTTCGGCGATGGGGCCGCTCGAGAGTCGTTCCCGGGTGATCGCCTCGACGATCTGGCGTCCGGTCAGGGCGGGGTCGATGCGCGGCGGCAGGTCGGTGTCGGAACCCATGGTGTCCGGGACGGTCGCGCGCTCGCCGGCACCGGTGTCGGAGGCGTCGCGGCCGCGGGCGAGCAACTCGGGGTCGAAGGTGCGCGCGGTCCGGGCGTTGCGGACCAGCACCGACGCGTACAGCTCGTCGGCTGCTCCGGTGACGTCGACGGTGGTCAGCCCGAACATGTCGTGTCGGTCGCGCACGGTGGCCGTCGCAGTGAGCAGTCCGTGGGCGGGCACACGGTCGCCCGTGGTCGCGAAGGCCAGGCGCGCCTGGACGACGCCGAACTCGGGACCGGTGCGGACGACGAACGGTCCGCCACCGACGGTGTCGACGAGGACCGCGTAGGCGCTGAGCTCGATGCGACCCCGGTGATCGGTGACCGCAGGCCCCATCCGCTGCTGCAGTGTCGCGGTCGGTTCACTCGCGGCAGGTCCGCCCACGCCGAAAGCGGTCAGGGCGTTGCCGTCGATCACCCGGCTGGTCGATGTCATGGCTAAACTCCTATCGCAAACAGTTGGTCAACAGCGACGCGGGAGGTGGCGAATGAGGGCGAGAACACACTCGGTCGCGCATCTGCCTGCGACCTCCACGTTTGCGACGCTCGTGCTGACGGCGGCGTGGTGGCTGACGATGATCGGTCTCACCGGGCCGGCGACACCCCACGCGGGCGCGCTTGCGATCTCGGTCGCGCTCGGCGTCGCCGTCGTCTCGGTGGCCGCACACCCGCACATCCGTCACGCCTTCACCCACTGGGTTCTGCGCCGCGTGTCCTCCGCGCGGCAGGGGCTTGCGTTCGACGTCGCCCATCGATGGCGCGTCGTCGCTCGTTCGGTGTCCGGACCACGGACCTACGACCTCGCACTGCTCCAGATGTCGCTTCCGCGCGCACCGGGCGGGAATCCGACCACCGCCTGAACTCGGCTTTCGCTGCGGCAGGCGGTTCTTCGTGACCCCGCCCGCCACACATCGGAAGTCCACTCATGCTCTTCATCGATCATCTCTGCCTGTCCACTGACGACACCGACCTCATCACCGACCTGACGCTGCAACTCCCTCCCGGCGAGTGCCTCGCCGTGGTCGGCCCGAACGGCTCGGGTAAATCCACCCTGCTCCGGACCATCGCCGGACTTCGCAGGCCCGACTCGGGCAAGGTCCGCGTTGGCGGAATCATTGCCGACGACAGCGATCCTGCGTTCCGCGCAGCCGTGTCGGTCGAACTCGGTGACGACGCCACCTTCGCCGAACTGACCGTCCTCGAACACCTGCGCCTGATCACTGCTGCCCACGAGATCGAGGCCGCGCACGCCCTCGAGATACTCGCCGATTCCGGGATCGGCGATCTGGCCGACCGGTTCCCGCACACGTTGTCGACGGGTCAGCGGCAACGATTCACACTGTGCGCCGTGTTCATTCGCCCCGGCGACCTGATCGTCATCGACGAACCGGAGTCCGGTCTCGACACCGACGGCCGCGCGTGGGTGGCGGATCGGATCGACCGAGCGACCACAGCCGGCGCATCGGTCGTGATCGCGACCCACAGCCCTGAGCTCGTCACGCAGTGCGCCGACCAGACGGTGACGGTGGGGCGATGAGAATCGACACCGACGACCTGCCCGGAGTGGTCATGACAGGTGCCGTGGTCGCCGGACTGGGGTGGTACTTCCTACAACCCGAACGCGTGGCCGGCGTCGTGGGCGTCGCATCAGGTCTGGGCTCGCCGACCCCGGTTCTCGTCGGGTGGACCGTTGCGCTGTGCGCACTGATCGTCGGCACCGCTCTGTGGTGGTGGGGACCGATACGGGTCTCGCGTGCCGAGGCGATGTGGAAGCTGTCCGGCCCCGGTGAGCGCGGGCCCGTGCTGCGTGCGCGGCGCATGCGTGCGTCGATGGTCGCCGTCATGGGTTGTCTGGTGGTGGCGGTGGTCGCATCGATCCTGGACTGGTCGAGCGCGCCGGTTCTGCTCGGTACGGCCGCGACGTGCGCCGTCACTCTGATGACTGCGGCCAGTTGGCGTCAACATCGTTCCAGCGAGGCTCTTTTCGAGCACACCGATCGTGGAGCCCGCCGGTCGGTGGAACGGCTGCACCGCGACGTCATCGCACCGGATGACGGATTCATCGCCGCTGCGCGCCTGGCCGTGGTGACGATGGACCTCGGATGGCTCAGTACGGCGCGTGTGGTCCGGTGGGAGCGCGGAAACGCCCGGTCGCGTAGTCGCGTCCTCCCTCTGGGGCGTGCCCGCGCGTGCCTGGCCGCCGATCTCGCCCGACTGCGTCGTCGCCCTCGTGACCTCGTCGTGTTCATGGTGGTCGTCGCCGTCGGACTCGCGATGTCGCAGACGCTGTACCTCACCTCGATCGCCCCCGCTGTTGCCGTCGTCCTCGCGTATCGCGCGGGGTGCGCGGTGTCCGGCGGACTGCGCCGACTCACCGAGGAGCCGGCCCTGCGTCGCGCACTCGGCGGATCGCGTCTCGTCGTCACCGCGGTGCACAGCGTCGTCCCCGTCGGCGCCGTACTGCTCTGGTGCCTGGTCGCCTCCCTCACCTGGCACCTGTCCGTGGTCGCGCTGCTGGTGGTGGCCATCGGAGCGGCGTCCGCCGTCGTTCGCCGCGCCACCCGACCCGATCTGCCCTTCGACGCGCCGGTGTACGTCACGGGTCAGGGTGGCGCGACGCAGCCACTCCTGCTGCTCGCGATGGCCCGCGGTCCGGCGGCCGTGGTGCTCACCGGCCTGATCGCGACGGTCATCGGCTGAGTCCGGGGCGTTGATCGGTAGCAGTTCGTGTCGGTGGGCGACACGAACTGCTACCGATTGCGAGCGAGTGCGGCGCGGATCTGTGAGACGACATACTGCGGCCGGTCGGTGAGGTCGGCCCAGGTGAATCGCAGAATGGTCCACCCGTTGGCCACGAGAATGTTCTGCCGCGTCCGGTCGTGTTGGAAGGCGCGGGCGTCGGAATGGAACGCCATCCCGTCGATCTCCACCAACACTTTCTCGGCGTCGAATACGACGTCGACTGGGAAGCCGCAGACCTCCTTGTTGGCGGACCACCCGCCGATCGCGGCACCGCGTAACAACCGGACGAGTAGTCGTTCCGCCTCCGAACGGGCTCCCGAGGCCGACCGGCGCAGCATGTCACCGGTGACCTTCGAGCCACGACATCCCGGATACCGAGCGTGGGCGGCGAGTAATTGCTCGAGAGACACCCGCCCGCGCAACAACGCCGAGTCGAGAACGCCCATCCCGGTGACCGCGGCGGTGTCGAGCACGGTGAGCGGGATCGCGGTCATCAGTAGATCTGAACGTTCGACGACATCCACCGGGTCGAGATCTCGGTGGACGACCGTCACAGCGGGAACCACACCTGCGTGACGACCACGCCGGGCCGTCACGGTGACCACTGTCGGCGCCTCGTCGACGAGACGATGCCACCACGCCGCGGATGTACCCGACAGCGCGGCATGCGAACTCACCGACCAACACCCCGCGCGCATTCGGGCGCGCGTCGACACCGCGCGATCCGCGACGAAGAACACCCCACGACCCACGCGCCGCCACTCCCCTGCCACCACCCGGCGCTGCACAGCGGACCGGTTCAACCCCACCGATTCGGCCTGCGCCAGGGTGATGACGCCGTCGTGGGACGCGAGCAGTTCTCGAAGGATCACGGCTATCGGACGCAATCCGTCCAGCCACGGTTCCGACACGTCTCCGGTAGCAGTTCGTGTCGGTCAACGACACGAACTGCTACGGATTGCGCACAGCGGCGAGAGCGGCGTCGATGTCGTCGAGGGTGTACGGCGGGGTGTCGACGTGGTCGCGGTAAGCGATCAGGGACAGCTCGGGCTCGGCGTAGCGGCCGATGAAGTTGCCTGCTGCGCTGAACACCGACCCGGTGATGTCGACGGCGAGGTCGGAGACCAGATACGCGTAGATCGCGGCGACATGGTCGACCGACCCCGGATCGGCTGCGGCGGCGTGCATCCCGGGGTCGAGGACACCGCGATCACGCAGACCGTCGATGTGGGCCCGGTAGTCGTCGCCGGTCGACAGTCGGGTCTTCGCCCCCGGCATCACCACGTTCACCCGGACCCCGCTCGGCCGCAACTCGGCGGCGATCGCCAGGGCGAGGGCGTTGACGCCGCCCTTGGCCGCCGGATAGCCGCTCCCGCCGAAGATCCCCAGCGACGCAGCCGAACCCGTCAGGACGATCGCGCCCGACCCCTGCGCCGCGAACACCTCAGCGGCGGCGCGAGCCACCTCGAACGCGCTCGTCAGATGGGCGTCGATCTGGGCGGCGAACTCCTCGGAGTCGATGGTCAGGATGGTCGATCCACTGGGTTCGGCGACCCCGGCGCAGTTGATCGCGGCGTCGAGCCGACCGAAGTCCTCGCGCGCGGCATCGACCATCGCGTAGGCGATCCCGGGGGTGGCCAACGACCCGAGCACACCGGACGCGCGACCTCCCGCGGCGATGATCTCGGCGACCGCGGCGTCGAGCACGTCGGCATCCCGACCGTTCAGCACGACGGCGGCGCCCTCCGCCGACAACCGATGCGCCACCGCGAGACCGATCCCGCGGCTCGAACCGCCGATCATGGCGACCTTCCCCGACAGCGGGAGTCCGCTCACCGGTGCGACCGCGCCGCGTCCCGCACGTGGGTCGGCTCCGAGGACGCCGCGATCGACGTCGCCCATCCGTAGTCCGGCTTGCCGCTGGGGGTGCGTGTCACCGCGTCGACCACCCAGTAGGTGCGTGGCACCTTGTACCCGGCCAGTCGGGTGCGCAGATGGGTCTCGATCGCCTCGAAGTCCGGGGCACCGGTGACCGCGACCACGGCCGCGACCCCCTGTCCGAACCGCTCGTCGGCAACGGCGATCACGATGGCGTCGATGACGGCGGGATGCGACTTCAACTCGCCCTCGACCTCCTCGACGAAGACCTTCTCACCCCCGGTGTTCACCACCTGCGAGCCCCGGCCGAGCAGGGTGATCGCACCGTCGGGTTCGAGTCGCGCCCGGTCGCCGCTGACGACCATCCGGACGCCCTCGTGTTCGCGGAAGATGCTCGCCGACTTGGTCTCGTCCTTGTAGTAACCGATGGGTAGGTAGCCGGTCTTGGCGAACCACCCCTCCCCCGGCTCGGTCAACGGCGCATCGTCGTCGTCGATCACCGTCGCGCCACGCCCGGCCGGGACCCGCGGGCCTCCGGCGTGATCGCTGGTGGCGAACGAGGTGTCGGCCGCCGAATACACCCTGATCCCACCGAAACCGGTCTCCGACGAGCCGATCGAGTCGCTGATCGCGACGGTGGGGGCCAGACCGAGCAGTCGTGCCTTGAGGGCCGGGGAGAACAGCGCCGCACCGGAACTGACCGCGAGCAGGCTGGACACGTCGACCGTTCGACCGGCCGCGGCGCGCCCTTCGAGTTCGTCGATCAGCGGACGGCCCATGGCATCCCCGGTGATCACCATGATGGCGGGGCGACACGTCTCGACGACCTCCCAGACACGGGCAGCGTCGAACCGGGGCTCGAAGATGACGGTGTTGCCGGAGAACAGCGCACCCAGTGTCGGCATGAGCCCCGAGACGTGGATCAGCGGCGGCAACATCAGAAAGCGCATGGGGTCGGCACTCTCACCCGCACGGGCCGACTGCGCGTACTCGTCGGCCATCAGTTCGCCGGAGTAGAAGTCGACACCGCCCCCGAGGACGCGCCACATGTCGGCCTGCCGCCACATCACGCCCTTGGGCGCCCCGGTCGTGCCGCCGGTGTACATCAGGAAGAGATCGTCGTCGGCGCGCTCCTCGAAGTCGCGATCGGACGAACAGTCGGCCAGCGTCTCCTCGAAACGTTCGTCGACGACGACGACCGGATGCTCGGTCGCCGCGCGGGCGGCGTCGGCGTACCGGGGCTGGGTGAGCACGGCGACGACATCGGCGTCGTCGTAGACGTAGGCCAGTTCGTCGCGCACATAGCGGTAGTTCACGTTGACCGGGACCGCCCGGAGCTTGAACGCCGCGAGAAACCCCGCGAGCGTGTCGACGGCATTGTGCATGTGGATGCCCACGTGCGACCCGCCACTGACTCCGCGGTCGATCAGCAGGTGTGCCAACCGATTCGACCGGCGCTCGAGATCGGCGTAGGTGAACTCACGACCGGAGCCACCGTCGACGACCGCCACCCGATCGGGCACGGCATCGACGGCGTGCTCGAACAGATCGGCCAGGTTCTGTGCCACGACAACGCTCCTTGGAAATGAGACTTGGGGAGATCAGACGGGTGAGATGGACAGCGGTATCACCGAATTGGGGATGCCACGATCGGCGAACGAGAAGGTCGACCCGCCACTGAACCGGACGATGGCGACCTCCTTGCGTTCCCGCTGCTCGGGGCCCCACCCGATGTCGACGATGAGGAAACCGTCGTCGACGCGGGCGCCTTGGATCACCCAGTGCGGGTTCACCGCGGTCGCGATCGCCTGGATCGGCAGGAGATGGTCGGGGTCGACGTGGACGACCCAGCTGTCGTCGGCGACCGCGTCGCTGCCCTGCGGGATCCGTACCGACACCACCGCGTCGGTGCCGTCACCCTCCGCGACCACCCCGAGGCCGACGTACTGCTCCGGCCCGAGTGCGGGATGCAGCGACAGCACGCGGGCCAGACCCGCTGCATCGTCGGCGATCCCGAGCGCGGCGGAGATCCGCTCGGCGGTGAGGCCGGCGATACCGGTCATCGCCTTGATCACCAGGTCGCGGGCGTGTTCGTCGTCGGTCCGTCGCGACACCGCTCCCATGAACCCCATCACCAGCAACTGGTGCTGGATCGCCACCTCCTCGGCGGTGCGCACCAGGGTGCTGTGCGCCCAGTCGCGGAACTGCAGGTCGTCGAGCAGGTCGCCGGAGTAGTCGTTCCACCCCTCCTCGGAGAGATCGATCTGCGACAGCACGATGTCGGCGGCCCGTGTGGCGAACATCGTGTGGGTGTAGTCGGGCAGCTCGAGTTCGTCGCGATCCGGTTCGATGGTCACGAGCCACTCACAGTGCGGGGTGCGGTTTTCCGGACGACGGGGCGGCCGATGAACCGGCCGGATCCGGGCACGTCGATTGGTGGCGATGGCGGTCGCGTCGAACGTCGGGTCCTCGATGTCGTGACACATCGCGGTCACGTAGTCCTCGCCCATCGGCTCCACGTCCATGAGGGCGCCGCAGTGGTCGAGCACGAAGCTCCCGTGATACTCGTCGGTCACCGAGTAGCGGAAGTCCATGAACTGCGGCGGGGCGCCGATGTCGAGCTGCAGACACTTGAACATGTCCACCACCCCGTCCCCGTCGACGCCCATCGCCCGACGCATCCGCGCGGTGTAGACAGGGCTCGCGGCCATCCACTCCTCGATGGCGACCTGGGCCATCACGTCGCGACCGAAGTCGCCGATGATGTGCGCCATTGCGCTGCGATCGATCAATTGTCCCGCCAGCAACAGCTCGGGTACGAGTACGGCCAATTCTTTCTGCGACAGTTCGGAATACGACACGTCAGACAGTCCTCACCACATCGGTACGGGGGTCTTGCCGAGCGGGTACCAGCCCGGTAGCCGCTCCTTCGCGTTGGCGACGCGGTTCATGCGTGCACTCATGCCGTCGGTGAGAACACCGTCGGTGATCATCTCCATGAACAGTGCGACGACGTTGCCGTAGTCGAAGAAGTCCCGCTGCCAGCGGAACTGGAAATCGCCGCCGTACTTGAACCAGCTGCCCTGGATGCCTTCGAGGGCGTAGCGGGTGCCGTCGGGGCGGGTCGCGTCGAAGACCTGCTTCCACAGGCCGAGCATGTCACCGGTCTTCTCGTCGATCACCCACGACTGGTACGGATAGGTCCACCCGTCGAGTCCGTCCATCTCGAAACCGATGGCGAAGTCGCGGATCTCGTCCCGACCGACGGCCATGAAGTCGTCCTTGGGGCCGTAGTTCCAGCCGTATGTGGCGTCGGGTGTGTAGAACTCGGCGAGGTTGCGCCAGTCGCCGGCCTTCTCGCCGTCGACGTTGGCCTGGAGCCAGCGCTCCACCATCTCGTCGAGTTCGGATCGATCAAAAGCCATGGGGGAAAGACCTTTCTAATCTTCGATGATTCGGAGAGCCTGCGTGGGGCAGTACTGGACGGCGCGCTCGACATCGTCGCGCTCGCTGTCGTCGGGTCGTGCCTGCCGCAGTTCGACGTGATCGCGGAACGCCTCGAAGACCTCTGAGGCCTCCATCTCGCACACCCCGTGGCCCTGGCAGAGGTCCAGGTCGATCTCGATCCTCACCGCGTCCTCCTCCGATACGTGACCCGGCACGGTTGCTGGAGCTGAACGACCATCTTGGAGTGGTCGTTGCGGTAGGAATCCGACGGTTGCGCCATCTCGAACTCGTAGTTCTGCAGCAGCACTGAGAAGATCGCCTTGAGCTGCATGATGGCGAACTGCGCACCGACACAACGGTGCCGACCGGCACCGAACGGGATCCACGTCCACCGGTTGGCGATGTCCTCCTGGCGCGGCTTCTGGTATCGCTCGGGGTCGAAGTCGTCGGGTAGCGGGAAATCCTCGGGCAGGCGGTTCGAGATCGCCGGTGAGACCGCGATCGACTGGCCGGCCGCGATCTCGACGCCCTCGATGTGGATGTCGTTCTGCACCACCCGCATGAGGATGATCAGCGGAGGATGTAGGCGCAGCGCCTCTTTCAGAGCGGCCTCCACCTTCGGCATCTGCCGGGTGTGGGCGAACGTGTACTCCGGACGCTCGCCTGCGGGGGTGTCACCGTAGATCTCGTCGAGCTCAGAGACCACCTGCGACATGTAGTCGGGGTGACGTAGCAGCTCGATCAGCGTCCACGCGGCGGTGCCCGAGGTGGTGTGGTGCCCCGCGAACATCATCGAGATGAACATGCCGGTGATGGTGTTGGAGTCGAAGCCCACCGACACCAACACGTCCATCAGGTCGCGATCCTCCTTGCTCTCCGGAGGATTCGCGACCCGGTCGTTCATCACACCCTGGATGAACTCCTGCAGTTCCTTGCGGGACTCGTCGCGTTTGCGGAAGCTCTCGATGTCGGCGTTGTAGTCGACGTAGGCGATCGGGTCGGTGCCCTTCTCCAGGTCGTGGAAGAGGTGGGCGATGTGACCGTTCAACTGCTCACGGAACTTCCGGCCGATCAGGCAGGCCGAGGACGTGTAGAGGGTCAGTTCGGCGAAGAACTCCAGCAGATCGATCTCGCCCTCGTCACCCCAGTCGGCGATGATGCGCTCGACCTCGTTCGGGATCGTGATGGCGTGCTGCTTCATGTGCTGCGCCTTGAGCGCGGAGTTGTGGATGGCCTGCGACCGCTCCTCGGGACTCGCGTCGAACACGACACCCTCACCGAAGATCGGCGTCATGAACGGGTAGGCCGCGGCCTGGTCGAGGTCCTCCTCGGGCGCTCGAAAGAACTCCTCGTTGGCGGTGGCCCCGGTGACCAGGACGACCTCACGGTCGGCCAGCTGGAACGTGCCGACATCGCCGCATTCCTCGCGGATCCGCCAGAACAGGCCGATGGGGTCGGACGCCAGTTCGTCGAGGTGTCCGTGTTCTCCCTCGCCCCCGGACACACGGGCGGGTCTGGTCAACGTCATGAGTTGTCTCCTTGCTGGGGCTTGTCGTCGGAAGGGGCGAGGATCGGCGCCTCGGCCTCGACTTCGACCAGGCGCATGTGCGAGCCGCGCGGCATGGTCACGATGGTGGTGATGGCGGTCGCGAGATGGACCGGTTTTAGGAAGAACCCGTGGCGGGCGAACCCGAAGGCCACCCAGTCGTTCAGCATCGCCGCAGCGGTCTCGGCATCGAAGTTGGTGCCCATCCCGGTCATGGTCTGACCGGGGCGGACGAGACTCGCCCGTACGCCGGTGCCCTCGAGTTCCTGACGGGCCACCAGGGCCAGCGCCTCGACGCCGGCTTTGGCCGCCGCATAGGCACCCATGTGTGGCCGTGGGTCGGCAGCGACGTCGGAACTGATGAACACGAAATCGCCACGGCGGCGGTCGATCATCTCCGGGATGACGCGTCGATACAGACGTTGCGCGCCCAGAAGATGGATGGTGACCTGGTTCGCGAACTCCTCGTCGGACATCTCGAATGTGCGGCCCGGCCACAGATCACCCGCGCCGGACACCACGACCTCGAGTGCTCCGAGTTCGGCCTCGGCCTTGGTGACGCACTCGTCGATCGAGGTGGCGTCGGTGATGT
This sequence comes from Williamsia maris, assembly GCF_024171815.1. Lineage (GTDB taxonomy): Bacteria > Actinomycetota > Actinomycetes > Mycobacteriales > Mycobacteriaceae > Williamsia_A > Williamsia_A maris. The sequence continues at coordinate 1,001,044 of NZ_JAMTCJ010000003.1, forward strand.
CGAGCGGCACCGCGATCGCCTCCCCACCGGCGGCGATGATCTTCTCGACGAACTCCTGCGACTTCTCGACGCGGCGGGCGCCGAGGGCGACGGGGTGTCCTGCGGCGGCGAGCATCACACCGGTGGCGGCACCGATGCCGGACGATCCGCCTGCGACGAGGACGGGGCGTCGGTCGGGATGCCCGGGATAGCGCGGCATCAGCGGGCCGTCACGGTCATCGGGAGATTGGCGAACCCACGGACGTTGACCGAGTGCACGCGGACCGCGCGATCGAGATCCAGTTCGATCTTCGACGAGGATCGCACGATCTCGGCCAGCGCGACGTTGGCCTCCAGACGGGCGAGGTGGGCGCCGAGGCAGAAGTGGGTTCCCAGACCGAAACTCGTGAGAGCCTGCGAGCTGTCGCGGCCGATCTGGTACGAGTCCGGGTCGTCGAACACCTCGTCGTCGCGGTTGGCCGAGCCCAGGAGCAGCAGCACGCGCTGGCCGGCCGGGATCGTGTACCCGCCGTATTCGACGTCGTCGAGGACACGTCGCAGCACTATCTGCGTCGAGTTGTCGTAGCGCAGCGTCTCCTCGGTCCACGCCGGGGTCGCCTCGGGATCGGCGAACACCTTCGCGAACTCGTCCGGGTTGACGTATCCCCAGTAGATCGCGTTCGCGAGGAGTTTCGTGGTTGTCTCGTTGCCCGCGACGATCATCAGGATCAGGAACCCGATGATCTCGTCGGCGGTCAGTCGGGTCGGCTCGCCGGTCGTCTCGTCGACCACCTCGGCGTCGAGGAGGACCGAGACCATGTCGCTCCCCGGGTTCTTCCGCCGATCATCGATCAGGTCCGAGTAGTACTGAGCCAGGGCGAAATAGGCATCGACGGCCGCCGGGGGGACGTCGTAGACCCCCTCGTCGCGATGGATCAGGTCGTCGGAGAGCTGTCGCAACCGGGCCCGATCGGCCTGGGGCACCACGAGCAGTTCCGACACCACATCCATGGGCAGCAGACCGGCGAAGTCGGAGACGTAGTCGAACTCCCCCTTCTCCAGGCACTCGTCCCAGTGCTGATGCGTCAGTTCGGTGATGCGCTCGGTGAGCTGGTTTACCCGGTTCGGCGTGAATCCCTTCGACACCAGCTTGCGGATGCGCATGTGCTTCGGATCGTCGAGCGCGAGGAACGACATCGACAGGTGCGCATCCGGACCGTAGGCCGCGGGGTCCATCGACACGCCCCAGCTGTTCGACAACCGTGGCGTGTCACGGAACGCCGCCCGCACGTCGGCGTGCTTGGAGAACGCCCAGAAGTCCTTCTCCGCGTTGTAGTACACCGGGGCCTCGTCGCGCAGGCGGGCGTAGGTGGGGTACGGGTCTTCGTGGAAGGCGTAGTCGTACGGGTCGAACGGGACCCGGCTCTCCATACCGGCGGTGTCGGTACCCGTGGTCACGACAGATCCTCCAGGAGGAGCTTCGCCGCGTCACCCAGGCGGTCGGCCATGTCGGAGTAGGACCCGTAGCCCATACCGGCGCGCACCAGCGCACCGGAGTAGAGCATCTCGAGGAGTTCGATCCGTCGGTCGTCGGAATCCATCGGCACGCCCAGCGCGGTCGCGAGACGTTCCCGGATGAAGCCGCCGACCCGCAGACGCAGGTGCTCGACGTCGGGGTCGGTGCCCAGCAGCGCGACCGTGACAGCGCCGGCGAGTTGGTCCTCTCCGGCGACCACGAGCGCAACGTGACGCAGCACGTCGGCGGCGCGTGCCGCGGGTGGCGACGACGGGTCCGGCTCGGGCACCGAATTGACCAGCATGCGCCAGAAGAGCTCGGCCACGATGTGGTTCTTGGAGCTGAAGTAGGTGTACGCGGTCGCGGGTGCGACGCCGGCGCGCTTGGCCACCGAGCGGATGGTCATGCCCTCGAAACCGTCCTCGCCCAACACCTCCCGCGCCGCCTCGGTGAGCTTGGCGACGGTCTCGGCCTGCTGATTGGTCAGCCGCCGACGCGTGGACTCATGGAACGTGGGACCGGATTCACCGAATGCGGGGGTGGACATGACGGTCACGCTACATTAGCTTTGAACGCGAGTCCAGACACGTGTCCAGATAGGAGTTCGATTCATGGTCCAGCCCGAGGTCGAGGTACGGAAGCTGAGGCCGGTCGAGAGTTCGGACCTCCTGATCGACGGAGAACTCCGGCCCGGATCCGGTGGCACGTTCGAGATCGTCAACCCGGCCACCGAGCAGGTCATCGGCCTCGCCGCCGACGGCACGGCCGCCGACATGGATGCCGCGATCGGGGCGGCACGAACGGCTTTCGACACCACCTCGTGGTCACGCGACCACGCCTTCCGGGCACGGTGCCTGCGCCAGCTGCGAGATGCGTTGCAGGGCCACATCGAGGAGCTGCGCGAGATCACGATCGCCGAGGTGGGCGCTCCCGCGTTCCTCACCAGCGGGCCTCAGCTCGAGGGCCCGATCGCCGACCTCGGCTACTGCGCCGATCTCGCCGAGAACTTCGCCTGGGAGACCGACCTCGGCCGCGCCGAACCCATGGGCATCCCGAACCAGCGGATCATCAAGCGCGAGGCCGCCGGCGTCGTCGGGGCGATCACGCCGTGGAACTTCCCCCACCAGATCAACTTCGCGAAGATCGGCCCGGCGCTGGCCGCCGGCTGCACCGTCGTCCTCAAGCCCGCTCCCGACACCCCGTGGTGCGCGGCCCTGGTCGGCACGGTCATCGCCACCGAGACCGACATCCCCGCCGGCGTGATCAACATCGTCACCTCCAGCGACCACGCCGTCGGCGCGCTCCTGTCGACCGATCCTCGCGTCGACATCGTGTCGTTCACCGGCTCCACCGCCACCGGCAAGGCCGTGATGACCGCCGCCGCAGCCAGTCTCAAGAAGGTCTTCCTCGAGCTGGGCGGAAAGTCGGCCTTCATCGTGCTCGACGACGCCGATCTGAAGGCGGCCTGCTCGATGGCCGGGTTCAGCGTCGTCACCCACGCCGGTCAGGGGTGCGCCATCACAACCCGCCTGCTGGTCCCGCGCGAGCGCTACGACGACGCCATCCGATACACGCGAAAGTCCATGTCCGGCCTCGAGGCCGGGGACCCGACCGACCCGGGCACCATCTGCGGCCCGGTCATCTCGGCCGTACAGCGCGATCGGGTGGAGTCCTACATCAGGCTCGCGCAGGAGGAGGGCGGGACCGTCGAGGTCGGCGGCGGGCGACCGGAGAAGCACCCGAGGGGATTCTTCGTCGAACCCACCCTCATCTCGGGCCTGGACAACTCCGCACGCGCCGCGCAGGAGGAGATCTTCGGTCCCGTACTCGTGATCATCCCGCACGACGGTGACGACGACGCGATCCGCATCGCCAACGACTCGCCCTACGGGTTGTCGGGCGCGGTGTGGGGCACCGACCCCGACCGGATCGCCCATGTCGTCGACGGTGTGCGCACCGGGACCATGAGCGTCAACGGCGGCATCTGGTACGGCGCCGACGTCCCCTTCGGCGGCTACAAGCAGTCCGGCATCGGACGCGAGATGGGCGCGCTCGGGTTCGAGGAGTACCTCGAGACCAAAGCCGTCGCGACCCCGGCCTGACCGGCCTCCCACCATGAACACCACAGCAGAGAAGGACAATTCATGAGGTTCGAAGGAAAGACCGCCATCGTCACCGGAGCCGCGGGCGGCATCGGCGAGGGTTATGCCCGCGCACTGGCCGCCGAGGGCGCCAACGTGGTTATCGCCGACCTCTCCGACGAGGCGGGTGAGAAGGTCGCCGCCGACCTCGGTGGGCTCTACGTCCACACCGACGTCGCCGACGAGGACTCCGCGAAGGCCCTGGCCCAGGCCACCCTCGACGAGTACGGCCAGATCGACTATCTGATCAACAACGCCGCGATCTACGGCGGCATGCAGCTCGACTTCCTCATCACCGTGCCGTGGGACTACTACAAGAAGTTCATGAGCGTGAACCTCGACGGGGCGCTCAACGTGACCCGCGCGGTCTACGGCCACATGAAGCCGGGTAGCGCGATCGTCAACCAGTCCTCCACCGCGGCATGGCTCTACAGCGGTTTCTACGGACTTGCGAAGGTGGGCATCAACGGTCTCACGCAGCAACTCGCGACCGAGCTCGGCGGTTCCGGGATCCGGGTCAACGCGATCGCGCCCGGGCCCATCGACACCGAGGCCACCCGATCCACCACACCGGGCAAGATGGTCGCCGACATCGTCAAGCGGCTGCCGCTGTCGCGGATGGGCACGCCGAAAGACCTCGAGGGCACCTGCCTGTTCCTGCTGTCCGACGAGGCCTCGTGGATCACCGGGCAGATCTTCAACGTCGATGGCGGACAGATCATCCGGTCATGACCGCCGCAGATTCGGACACGACGTTCCCCATCGGGTTCATCGGTCTGGGCAACATGGGTGCGCCCATCGCCCAACGATTCGTCGCGTGGCCGGGTGGCCTGGTGGTCTGCGATGCCCGACCCGAGGCGACCGAGAAGGTGGTCGCAGCGGGCGCCACGGCCGTGGCGACGGCCGCCGAGGTCGCAGCGACCGCACGCGTCATCTCGATCACCGTCCTCGACGACGCGCAGGTGCGGTCGGTGATCACCGGTCCCGGCGGGATACTCGAGACCGCGACGGCCGGAACCGTGATCGCCGTGCACTCCACCATCGCGCCGGGCACAGCGGTCGAACTCGCCGAGATCTGCGCCGCACACGATGTCGACCTCGTCGACGCACCGGTCTCCGGCGGCGCCCCCGGTGCCGAGCAGGGCCGGCTCGCCATCATGGTCGGCGGACCACGTGCCGCGTACGAGAGGGTCAAGCCGGTGTTCGCGCTGGCGTCGGACATGACCATCCACGCCGGTGAGATCGGTGCCGGCACGCGGATGAAGTTGGCGCGCAATCTCCTCCACTTCATCTCGTTCACCGCGACCACCGAGGCCGCCCGCCTCGCCGAGGCGGCGGGCATCGATATCGTCAAGCTCGGCAAGGTGGTGCGCCACACCGACGCGATCACCGGTGGAGCCGGCGCGATCATGCTGCGCGAGACCACCGCCCCCATCGCCGACGACGACTTCTGGCACTCGGTGTTCACCCATGTGCGCGGACTCGGCGAGAAAGACGTGGCCCTCGCGCTCGACCTCGCCGAAGAACTCGACGTCGATCTCCCCCTGGGCCGTATCGCACTCGAACGGCTCGGTGACGGACTCGGCGTCGGCCCGGGCGAGATCGCGACCCACCACCAGAACGGAGTTCCCCGATGACCGAGATGAGCGAACAGCGCCGCAAGGGCCTGGACAAGATGGCCGAGGTGTACGGCTTCGACCTGTCCGACGGGCCCGGGGACTACTTCGCCCACACCGCCGACCACCTGTTCGGCGAGGTGTGGACCAGGGAGGGACTCACCGTTCGCGACCGGCGACTGCTCCTGCTGGGCGCGCTCGCCGCATCCGGCCTCGACGACGTCGCCGAGATCCAGGCCGGCGCCGCGTTGGGCAACGGGGAGCTCGAACCCGATCAGCTCCGCGAGATCGCCCTGTTCCTCTGCTACTACATCGGGTGGCCGCTCGGCACGAAGCTGAACTTCACGTTCGGCAAGGTCATCGGCAACTTCGAGAAGAATCGTTGAGGCAGTTCGTCTTCGAGGACATCACGTCCGAGGAGGTGGCCCGGCGCACCGGTGTCTACACGCCGCTGACCGATTCGGTGCGGCAACTTCTCGACGCCGCCATTCGCACCGAGGTCGATCCCGACACCATCCGCGCGGCCGGCGAGCTGATCGACCGTGCCACCGCCATGCTGCGTTCGGCGCAGACCGACGGCCCGCACGGTGTCCGCTACACGGCCGACGGCACCGGGATGCCCTGGGGCAACCCGGCGATCGGGATCCGCAATGCGATCGCACCCCCGATGGTGGTGACGCGCGACGGTGATCGCCTTGTCGCCGACGTCGTGCTGGGGGCGGCCTACGAGGGTCCGCCCGGACTCGTCCACGGGGGCATCTGCGCGCTGCTGCTCGACCACATCCTGGGCGAGGCGGCGAGCGCGATGACCGGCACGCTGACGCTCCGCTACCAGCGCGCCACACCGCTCGGCGCAGTACATCTCGAGGCCGAGGTGGTCGCCACCGCAGGCCGGAAGCTGACCGTGCGGGGGTCGATGTCGGATGCCGACGGCATCACCGTGACCGCCGAGGGCATCTTCATCGCGCCCCGACTGACCATGACCGAGCGACCCGACGACAGAGAAGGACCCTGATGACGACCGAACTCCCCACCCGCTGTCCATTCGGTGCCGGTTGGGATCTGACCGATCCCGCGTTGCTCGAGAACGGTATGCCGCACCACGAGTTCACCCAGATGCGCGAGACCAAACGCATCTTCTGGATCGACCAGGATCCCGAGGTCGGCCCGTTCCGCGACAACGGGTACTGGGTCGCCACCCGCCACGAGGACATCCGGGCCATCTCGAAGAACTCGACGGATTGGTCGAGCAACACCCAGGGCGCGGTGATGCGACTGCCGGACATGATGACCCCGGAATTGCTCGAGTACACGAAGGCCATGCTGATCAACCACGATCCGCCCGAGCACACCCGCATGCGCAAGGTGGTGTCGCGCCTGTTCACCCCGCGCGCGGTCAACGCGCTGCACGACATCCTCGACGCGCGTGCCCGCGAGATCGTCTCCGCCGCGATCGCCAAGGGCCCCGGCAACTTCGTCGACGACGTCGCGGTGGATCTCCCGCTGTCCGCGATCGCCGACCTCATCGGGGTGCCCGCCGCGGACCGGGAGAAGTTGTTCACGTGGACCAACGCGGTGATGAACACCGACGACCCCGACTACGGCGACATCGACGCCGCGGAGGCCAACGCCGCGCTGCTCGGCTACGCCTACGCCATGGCCGAGGACCGTCGGAAGAACCCGGCCGAGGACATCATCACCACCCTGGTGAACGCCGATGTCGACGGTGAGGCGCTCGACGAGGCCGAATTCGGCTTCTTCGTCATCCTGATCGCCGTGGCCGGCAACGAGACCACCCGCAACGCGATCACCCACGGCATGAACGCGTTCCTCGACCACCCCGAGCAGTGGGAGCAGTTCAAACGCGACCGGCCCTCCACCGCCGCCGACGAGGTGATCCGCTGGGCCACCCCGGTGCATTGCTTCCAGCGCACCGCGATCAACGACGTGGTGCTCGGCGACGTCACCATCCGGGCGGGCGAGCGGGTCGGGATGTTCTACAGTTCAGCGAATTTCGATGACGAGGTGTTCGAGAACCCGAACACGTTCGACATCACCCGGAGCCCGAACCCACACCTGGCGTTCGGTGGCAGCGGGGCGCACTACTGCGTCGGGGCGAACCTGGCCCGCATGGAGGTCGACATCATGTTCAACGCCATCGCCGACCTCGCGCCCGACATCACCAAGCTGGCCGACCCCACACGCCTGCGATCCGGCTGGATCAACGGTGTGAAGGATCTCGAGGTCAGCTACGGCCGATAACATCGGCGCGGTGAGCGAATGGACACCCAGAGACCGCTCCGCCCTCATCGTCATCGATGTCCAGCAAGGGTTTGACGACGCAGGGTGGTGGGGACGGCGCAACAATCCCGACTGCGAGGCCAACGTGGCGGCACTGGTCCATCGGTGGCGCACTCTGGGTCGCCCGCTGGTGTTCGTGCAACACGACTCCGACAACGAAGCTTCTCCGCTGCACCCGTCCAACCCGGGGAATGCATTCAAGGGCGTGGTCGCGGGCTCCCCTGATCTGCTGGTGCACAAATCGGTGAACTCCAGCTTTCATGGATCACCGGACCTGAACGCCTGGCTCACCGACGAAGGCATCGAGCAGATCGTCATCTGCGGGATCACGACCAACCACTGCTGTGAAACGACGGCCAGGGTCGGCGGGAATCTCGGCTACGACGTGGCCTTCGTGCTCGACGCAACGCACACGTTCGACCGCAACACACCCGACGGGGAGCACATCGACGCCGAACTGCTCGCACTGATCACCGCGACGAATCTGCACGGCGAGTTCGCGACGGTGGTCGCCACGGCCGACCTTCTGCGCTGAGGCCGGTCAGCGCGCCCGTGCCGCGATCCGGGCCTGCACCTCGGGTCGGCGCAGCGGCGGAACCGTCCGCGGCGGCTGACGTCGGGCCGGCAACGCGTCGAGCAACGTGGTGGTCGCCGCGGTCACGGCCGCCACCGCGGCCTCGAACGCCTCGACGTTGGCCGGCGACGTCTTCGCGACACCGCTGACCTTGCGGACGTACTGACGCGACGCGGCCTCGATCTCGACCGACGTGGCCGGCGGCTCGAGGCCCCGCAGCTCGGTGATGTTGCGACACATGATGTCTCCTCGCAGTGATTCGAGCCCGAGGTCAGTCGGCGATGTGGATGACCGCCTTGCCCAGGATCTTGCCGTTCTCCAGGTCCGACAACGCCTGCGGCAGATCAGCGAGCGGATAGGTGACGTTGACCGGCGGTCGCATTCCCGCGGAGATCATCGTCGTCAGCTCGGTGTGCAGCTCGCCGGGTACCGCCGGATGCGTCCGAATGTACTCACCCCAGGCCGCCCCGACCACGGAGATGTTGCGGAAGAGCACCCGGTTCAGCTTAACCGAGGGAATGCCGCCCGCGGCGAACCCGATGACCACGAACCGGCCGTCGGGCGCCACCTGACGCAGTGCCTCGTCGAACACCTCGCCACCGACCGGGTCGATCAGCACATCGACGCCGAGACCGTCGGTCAGCTCCTTGATCCGGTCGCCCCACCCGTCGGTGAGCGCGACGACCTCGTCGGCCCCGACCTGCCGCAGCATGTCGCCGGCTCCGGCGCGGTGCACGATCGCGATGACCCGCGCACCCAATGCCTTCGCGACCGCGATGGTCGCGACACCGACGCCGCCCGCACTGCCGAGGACACCCACCGTCTCCCCCGCACGCAGGTTCGCGCGGAGCTTCAACGCGAAGATCGCGGTCTGGAAGTTGATGCCCATCGCGGCGCCCTCGTCGAAGCTCAGTCCGTCGGGGATCGGCAGCAGTTGTTCGGGTGCGGCGACGACCTTCTCGGCGAAGCCACCGACGACCGACATCACCAGCACCCGGTCACCGGCGGAGTACCCCGATCCGTCCGGTGCCGACGTGACGACGCCCGCGACCTCGGTGCCGGGGGTGAACGGCGTCGGCAACCGCAGTTGGTACTTGCCCTGACTCATCAGCAGGTCGGGGAAACACACCCCGCACGACTTCACGTCCACCGCGACCTGCCCCTGCGCGGGGGTGGGGTCGTCGACGTCGGTCAGGGTCAGCCCACTGGGCCCGGTCTCTTCGGTGAGAATCTGCGCCTTCATGTCCGCCACACTAACGGCAGTACTCGTCGGGGTCAGGCGACCCGCCTTATAGGATCATCCGATGGACCAGACCCAGCTCAGCGCCGCGCACGATGCACCCGGATTCATGCCGGAGGACGAGGCACTCGCGCTGTATGAGGTTGCCGGACAATATCTGTCGAAGTCCGACGCCGTCGGCATCGGCGTGGAGATCGGCACGTACTGCGGCAAGTCCACCGTCTACCTCGGGGCCGCCGCACAGCCGGTCGGCGCCACCGTGGTCACCATTGATCATCACCGCGGATCCGAGGAGCACCAGCCGGGCTGGGAGTACCACGACACCGCCCTCGTCGACCCGCACACCGGCACCCTGGACACCTCCGCCCGGTTCCGTCGGACCATCTACGACGCCGGCCTGGAAGACACCGTTATCGGCATGCTGGCCCGCTCGACCGACGCGGCCAAGGTGTGGGGCCGGCCGGCCGACTTCGTGTTCATCGACGGTGGACACAGCAGCGAGGCGGCCGACAACGACCTCGCGGGCTGGGCACCCTGGGTGCGTGTCGGCGGTGCGCTGCTGATCCACGACGTGTTCCCCGATCCCGCCGACGGCGGTCGGCCCCCGTTCGAGATCTATCAGAAGGCACTCGGGTCCGGAGATTTCGTCGAGGTAGCGGCACACGGCTCGCTCCGGGTGCTGGAACGCATCCGCTGAGCGCAACTGACTTCGTCCGTTCTGGTGCGCACCTCCGGCACAGAGCCGGAGGTGGCCTCGTGAGCGGCAGATCGTCGTCGAGCCACTAAGTTAGCGGGCATTCTGCACGAACCCGTCCTCGACGTGCTGGTTCCGCAGTAGCGTGGCGGCATGGAAGAACCGTTCCCCCGACACCTCGAACCTCTGGTCTCCCAGCGACACACCTGGGTCAACCAGGTGCGTATGCACGCGGTCATGCGCCCCGACGAGCCGGCGCTGCGCTTCCTGGGCGCCGCCACCACCTGGCGTGAGCTCGACACGCGGATGAGTCGTCTCGCCGCGGCATTGGACGCACGTGGGGTGAGCGCCGGCGACCGCGTCCTGGTGCTGACCCTCAACCGCCCGGAGTTCTTCGAGACGGTCCTGGCCGTCAACGCACTCGGCGCGATCGCGGTCCCGGTGAACTTCCGCATGGCCCCGCCCGAGGTGGTCCACCTCGTCACCGACACGGGTGCGCGCGCGATCGTCCACGAATCGGTGTTCGATCCCCTCATCGCCGCGGTCGGGGCGCTGCCGGGTGGGGCGACGGAGCTGCGTGTCCGCATCGGCGGGGCCGACGGGGACGCGCTCGACTACGACGCGCTCGTGGCCGAGGACCGCGAGCTCCCGCCGGTCGACGTACCGGAGACGTCGCCCGCGGTGATCATGTACACCTCGGGGACAACCGGGGCGCCCAAGGGTGCGGTGCTCACCCACATCAACCTGCAGGCGCAGGCTTATCACAACCTCGTCGCACCGGGAGTCGTCGATCACGAGGCCGTCGCGGCGGTCGCGGTGCCGGTGTTCCACATCGCTGCGCTCGGTGTCATCTCGTCGTGCCTGCTCGACGGCGTGTGCACGATCATCCTGCCGATCGGCCAGTTCGACCCCGCGGCGACGCTCGACGTCATCGAGCGCGAGCGGATCACCACGATGTTCATGGTGCCCGCGCAGTGGCAGCTGGTGATCGCCGAACAGCGTTCCCGTCCACGTGATCTCGCGCTGCGATTCCTGTGGTGGGGCGCGGCGCCCGCCTCGCAGACGCTGCTCGCGGCGATGGCCGACACGTTCCCGGAGGCGACCATCTGCGCGGTCTTCGGTCAGACGGAGATGTCGCCGGTCACCTGCACCCTCACCGGCGAGGACACCCACCGCAAGATCGGTTCGGTCGGCCGGGTGATCCGCACCATGGCCGCCCGGATCGTCGACCCGGACATGAACGACGTCGCCCCCGGTGAGGTCGGAGAGATCGTCTACCGCGGCCCCAATCTCATGAGCGGCTACTGGAACCGGCCGGAGGCGACCGCAGATGCGTTCGCGGGCGGGTGGTTCCACTCCGGCGACCTCGTCCGCGCCGACGACGAGGGCTTCGTCTACGTGGTCGACCGTGCCAAGGACATGATCATCTCCGGCGGAGAGAACATCTACTGCGTCGAGGTGGAGAACGCCGTGGCCGCGCACCCGTCGGTGCGCGAGGTCGCCGTCATCGGCCGTCCGGACGAGAAGTGGGGCGAGGTGGTCGTCGCCGTCGTGGCCACCGCCGCCGACACCGAGGCGCCCACCGTGCCGCAGATCCGCGAGTTCCTCGACGGTCGGCTGGCCCGCTACAAGCACCCCACCGAGATCGTGCTCGTCGACGAGCTGCCCCGCAACGCGGCAGGCAAGGTCTCCAAACCCCATGTGCGACAGGCGACAGGAGTCCTGCGATGAGACTGACCGACGAACAGCGCGAGTTCGGCGCGGCGGTCGACGCCTTCTGCCGACGCGAGGCGGGCAGCCGCGACCAGCGTGACGCGCTGACCGACGGCGGCGCCGAGGCCCACAGCGACACCCTGTACCGGAAGCTGGCCGATCTCGGCTACCTCGGCATCACCATCCCCGAGGAGTTCGGCGGCGCGGCCGGCGACGCCACGGACATGGTCATCCTGCTCGAACACCTGATCAAGAACCTCGCCCCGGTCGGCGGGATCGGGCCGACGATCATCACCGCCGCGGCCTACGAGAAGTTCGGCACCGACGAACAGAAGAAAGCGATCCTGTCCGGTGTCGTGGCCGGCGACTCACTGTCGATCTCGATGTCGGAGCCGGGTGCCGGATCCGACGTCGGTGCGCTGACGTGCAAGGCCGAGCGAACGGCGTCGGGGTGGCGGGTCAACGGCCAGAAGACCTGGTGCTCGAACGCGCACTTCGCGAGCACCATCCTGCTGGTGGCGCGGACGTCGTCGGACGGCGGCAAGCACGAGGGCCTGACCATGTTCAGCGTCCCGGCCGGGACCCCCGGGCTGACCATCTCCGGCATCGACACCCTCGGCGGACGCGAGGTGAACGACCTCTACTTCACCGATTGCGAACTGCCCGAGGATGCGGTGGTCGGCGAGGTGGGACAGGGCTGGGGTCAGCTGATGGCCGGGCTCAACACCGAGCGACTCATCCTCGCCGCGATGCAACTCGGTGCGGCACAACGGGCGTTCGACGACACCCTGACCTTCGTCACCGAGCGGCATCAGTTCGGCCGCCCGGTCGGCAGCTTCCAGGCGTTGCGACACCGACTGGCCGACCACGCCACCGAGATCGCCTGCACCAAACTGCTCGTCTACGACGTCGCCGCGCAGGTCTCGGAGAACCCGGCGGCGCTGCTGCCCCGGCAGGCGTCGATGGCGAAACTCAAGGCCACCGAGACCGCCAAGGCGATGGCGATCGACGGGATGCAGATGATGGGCGGGTACGGCTATGCCACCGAGTTCGACATGGAGCGGATCATGCGGTCGTCGATCATCTCCACCGTCTACGGCGGTACCAACGAGATCCAACGCGACATCATCGGCAAGACCTACGGGCTCTGAGTCAGACGAGAGCCCGCCCGTGGCGTACCCGCAGGCGCATGTCGGCCAGCAGCGCACGGTAACCGAGGCCGCGCAGCGGCCCGGGGACTGCACGCGCGAGGAGGTGGTGCGCGCGCATCAGCGCGGCGAAACGGTCGTCGTCCCGGTCGCTCCAGGACAGCCCCATGATGTCGCGGAACCGTGGCGCCAGCATGCCCACGGTGACGAATCGGTGGTAGCGCGCGACCGGACGAGGAACGGGCACGAAGGAAAGATCGATGATCCCGCCGAGGTATTCGCGCAGGCGTTCGTCGAGCAGCGTCAACTCGTCCACCCGCGCGACCCACAGGTCGTCGAAGTCCTCGACGGTGGCGGGCCACATGTCCGGGGTCACCTGCAGCGTCGTCGCCAACGGGGCGCTCTCGGAGTAGAAGACCGCACGCTGCCGCGCCGACATCGCGCCCCGCAGGATGAGATGGGTGTCCTCGAACCCGACATAGAGGCACATGGCCACCCAGAGCTGCAGGTTGCGATCGAATGCGTTGTACCGCACAGGGCTGGCCTCGGTCGAACGGACTTGCCGGTGTTGACGATTGACCGCCGTGCGGTAGACCTCCCGGTCGGTGTCGGAGCCCAGCACGGCCACTGCGAGGTAGGTGAAGGTGGTGCGGGCCCGCTTGATCGGGTGTTCGGTCACCGCGCCGGAGTGCACCCGGGACTCGACGACCCCATGGCCGACGGCACGATCGCTGAGCTGCATGACCACGTTGGCCGCGCCTGCGAACGCCGACATCGTCTCGAGCGAGTCCGCCAGTCGCGTCACCGTTCCCGTGGGGCGCGGCGCGGTGTGCACACGGATGCGGTAGCCGGCGTCGACGAGCCACTCGTAGGATCGTCGAGGCTTCTCGGTCCTCGGTTGCGTCGCTTCGGTGCTCACAGTGGACCTCCTGCTCGACGGCAGGTCCGACGCTACCGCAGCAGCGTCGCCGTGGACAGAACATTCGTTAACTTAACCGGCAGGGGTGACCGATGACCGAGCCCGTACAACGCCGTCGACCCCGGGATCGAAGGGCCCAGATCGAGCGGGTCGCCGCTCTCGAGTTCGCCGATCGCGGGTTCCTCGCCGCGAGTGTCGACGAGATCGGCGCGGCGGTCGACGTGTCCGGTGCGGCGCTGTACCGCCACTTCCCCAGCAAGTACGCGCTGTTCCGCCACGTCATCGACACCTACACCGACGTGTTCTGTGCCGCACTGGAGTCCGCGGTGTCCGATGCCGACGCACCGCCCCGCGATCGCGTCGACGCCATCCTCCGCAGCGCGCTGCGGGTGTCGGTGGACCGCCGCGACTCGGGGTCGATGTTTCGCTGGGAGCAGCGTTTCCTCGAGCCCGCCGACCGTCGCCGGGTGCGGGACCGCCTGAACCACGCACTCCTGCCCATGCGGACGGCCGCCGCCGAGTTCCTCGCCGGACTCGACGCGGACGAGATCGAGTTGCGCTGCATCGGCGCGATCGCGGTGATGGGGAGCGTCACCGCGCATCGGACCCGCCTCGCGGTCGGTGAGATCGAGGGCGTCCTGCTGCCTGCGGCGTGGCGGGTGCTCGACCGCCGCGCCGACGCCGGCGGCCTCGCGCCGGTCTCGCACACCTCCGCCGCGACACTGGGCACCGACCGGGAGAACACCATCCTCGTCCACGCGGTGGATCTGTTCTTCGAGAGGGGTTTTCACGCGGTCGCGATGGCCGACGTCGCCGCCGCCTCGGCGATCGCGCCGTCGGGGATCTACCGCTACTTCGCGAACAAGGACGAACTCCTCTACCGGGCATTCCTGCGTGCCGGCGACCTCAATGCCGAGGCCATCGCCGAGGCCTCGGCCGTCGCCGACGACCCGTCGGCCGCCCTCGACGCGCTCTGCGCGGCCTACATCGGACTGTGTTTCTCGGGTAGTCGTCTGATGACGCTGTACTTCCGGGAGGCAGGCAGCCTGCCCGCCGACTCACGACGCCGGCTCGCCGCGGTCCAACGCCGACAGGTCGACGACTACGTGCGACTGCTCCGCGCGGTCGAGCCCGCGGTCACCGTCGCGCGGGCGCGATTCCTGGTGCACGCGGGTATCGCGGTCATCTTCGATGTGGGACGCAGCCGGAGGTTCACGCTCGCAGCGGATTTCCAACACCTCACCCACGCGTTGTTCACGGCGGTGCTGCGCCCCTGACCGGTCAGGCGAGTCCGAGCTGGCCCGCCCGCTTCGCGAGATAGCCACGCGCCTTGTCGATGTCGTCGTCCGGGACGCCGTAGAGCACCAGGGTGACGCCGAGACCCTCCCAGCGCGCCAGCTTCTCGGGATCGGGCCTGCCGTCGAGCGCGACGATCTGCGGCGCACCGTCTCGACCGTGCTCGGCCCAGATCTTGTGCAGCAGGCGGATCGAGTCGTCGATCTCGGTGTCGGCGGGGGTGGTGAGCCAGCCGTCGGCGTTCTTGGCGATCCAGGTGAAGTTCTTCTCGGTGGCACCCGCACCGACGATCACCGGGACGCCGGGCTGCTGGGTGGTCTTGGGCCACGCCCACGACGGCCCGAAGTTCACGAACTCGCCGTCGTAGGACGCCTCCTCCTCCGACCACAGGGCCCGCATCGACTCCAGGTACTCGCGCAACATGGTCCGGCGCCGCTTCGGCGGGACCTTGTGGTCTCCGAGTTCGTCGAGGTTCCACCCGAACCCGACGCCGAGGGTCACCCGTCCGTCGGAGAGGTGGTCGAGCGTCGCGATCTGCTTGGCCAACGTCAGCGGATCGGACTGCACGGGCAGCGCGACCGCGGTGCCGAGTCGGATGCGTGTGGTGACCGCAGCGGCGGCGCTCAGCGACACCCACGGGTCGAGGGTGCGCATGTAGCGGTCATCGGGTAGCGAGGAGTCCCCGGTCTGCGGGTGCGCCGCGTCGCGACGGGTGGGGATGTGACTGTGCTCGGGGACGAAGTACGCAGCGAATCCCGCCTCCTCCACCAACGGCGCCAGCACCGCGGGACGCAGTCCCCGATCGCTCGTGAACTGCACGATTCCGTATTCCATCGCCTGCCGACCTCCGCTGCCACACCAGGCAAGACGCCTGACTGGACACCAGTCTAGGCATTTGTGCAGTCACAGGAAAGACCCGGTACCTCCGAGGCGGGGACGGTGACGTCGACCAGCGGGTCGGCGTCACGGAAGATCCCGTTCGCACTGCTGGTCCGACTCAGCGCGTCCGCGGCCAACACCACCGCGGCCGAGGTCCAGCAACTCTTCTCCACCGGCCACCGCTTGCCGTCGGAGAACACCAGACCGGTCCAGTACGACCCGTCCGGATCACGCAGGTGCTGCATGTCGGCGAACAACCGCGTGGCGTCGGCGTCGTCGCCCAGGCAATTCATGGCCAACACCAGCTCGCATGTCTCGGCGCCGGTGACCCACGGGCGGTGATCGACACAGCGGATGCCGAGATCGGCGACGACGAACTCGTCCCATCGATCGGCGATCAGTTCCTGACCGGCGCGGCCGCGGACGGCGCCGCCCAACACCGGGTAGTACCAGTCCATCGAGTGATCCGACGGCGGGGCGAAACGGTCGGTGTGGGCACGCAGCGCGTGACCGAGTCGCAGTTGTGCGTGTCGCCAGGCGGGTGCGGGCTGCTTCATCTCGTCGGCGATCGCGGCGGCACAACCCAGGGCCTGATGGATGCTGGCACTGCCGGTCAACATCGCGGCGTCGAAGACGGATCCGTCGGCCGGGTCGAACGCGACGCCCGAGGTGGGCAGCGGATACTTGCCGCCCCACCGGATCTGGCCACCCGGAGCCTGGAACCGCACCACCAGTTCGATGGCCGACCAGACGGTCGGCCACAGGCGTTCGAGGAAGCGCGTGTCACCGGTGATCAGGTAGTGATGCCAGACGCCCACCGCGAGATAGGCGCAGAAGTTCGCGTCGGTGTTGGCGTCGGCGACGGTCCCGACGACGGTCCGGATGGCCCACGAACCATCGGGACGCTGTGTGCGACGGGACCATTCGTAGGCCGCCTCCGCCTCCGGGTGACGTCCGGTGACCGACAGGGCCATCGCCGACTCGATGTGGTCCCACGGATCGGTCTGGCCACCGGGGAACCACGGCATCGCGCCCGTCGGCTCCTGCATCGCGGCTATCGCGGCACCGGTCTTGTCGCACTGGTCCTCGGTCAGCACGCCCGGGACATGCGGCACCCGCCTCACGCGTCTCAGGCGGGCTTGTGCAGGTAGAGCACCACGGACTTGCCGACCAACGGGTTCAGCGCCCGCTCGGTGAGCCGTGTGGCAGCGGGGGCGCTCATCATGTCCCACACCAGCAGCTTGTGGTACGCCTTCACCAGCGGGTTGTCGTTGTTCTCCACGCCCACAGCACATTTGAGCCACCAGTACGGGGCGTGCAGTGCGTGCCTGTGATCGGTGCCGACCACCTCGAGGCCCGCCGCCGACACCTTCGCCGCGAGCTCGCTCGCCTTGTAGATCCGGACGTGGCCACCCTCGTTCGCGTGGTATTGATCGGAGAACGCCCAACAGACCTTCTCCGGCCAGTACCGCGGCACGGTCACCGCGGCGTGGCCGCCGGGCGCGAGCACGCGGGCCATCTCGGCGATGGCGTCGGTGTCGGCCGGGACGTGCTCGAGGATCTCCGACATCAGCACGACGTCGAATGCGTTGTCCGCGTACGGGAGATGCAGCGCGTCGCCGACCTCGGTGCGCGCCTTGGCCGATGCGGGGACCTGCTCCTCGGCGATCATGGCGTCGAACATCTCCGACACCTCGGCCATGTCCGAGTCGGACTGGTCGAAGGCGATGACATCGGCTCCGCGGCGGAACATCTCGTAGGAGTGCCGTCCCTGCCCCGCACCGATGTCTATCGCCTTGGTCCCGGCGGTCACCCCGAGACGGTCGAAATCAACGGTCAGCACGGAAATCTCCTTCGTGGTTCGAGCTCTGTGGAGCAGAGCTCTGCTCATTCAACACGTGTTCGTAGTGGGCCGCCGTCTTCACCGCGACCGCCGACCAGCTGAAGCGCGACTCGACGCGAGCGCGACCGCCCGCGCCCAGCCGGGCCCGCAGGTCGGGGTCGTCGAGCACGCGGCCGATGGCGGCGGCGAGGGCATCGGAGTCCATCGGCGGGACCAGCAGGGCGGCCTCGCCGTCGGGTCCCGCGACCTCGGGGATCGCGCCGGCGGTCGTCGCGACGAGCGCGTTCCCACAGCTCATCGCCTCGATGACCGGGAGCGAGAACCCCTCGTACAGCGACGGGACGCACGACACCTCGGCCGACGCGATGAGCTCACCGAGCTCGTCGTCGGACAGGCCGGAGACGACCTCGACCCGGTCGGCGATGGCGAGTTCGTCGATGAGTTTCGCGCTGGGCCCCTCGGGGTTGAGCTTCGACACCAACACGAGGTGCACGGGCCGCTCGGCGCTGAGCTTGGCGATGGCCTCGAGCAGGTACGACACCCCCTTGAGCGGCGCGTCGGCACTGGCCACACAGACCACGCGACCCGACACCCGCTCGGCGGGCGGCCGGAACACCTCGGTGTCGACGCCGAGGGGGATTGTCTCGATGCGGCCGGCGGGGATGTCGAATGCCTTGCGGATGTCGACCTCGCTGCTGCGCGAGACGGTCAGGATCTCCGGGATACGTCGGGCGACCTTGCCCTGCATGCGGGAGAAGCCGTGCCAACGGATCGCGGTGAGCTTGCGCCAGCCCTTGGCCGCCTTCACCGCGAGGGTGCGGTCGCGGGTGATCGGGTGGTGGATCGTCGTGATCACGGGCATGCCGCGCCGCTGGATCGCCAGGAGGCCGTAGCCCAGGCTCTGGTTGTCGTGGACGACGTCGAAGTCGTCGGCGCGGCCCTTGAGGATCCGGGCCATCCGTAGGCTGAACGTCAGCGGTTCCGGGAAGCCGGCGGTCCACATCGTCAGCACCTCGAGCACGTCGATCCAGTCCCGGATCTCCCGCGGACGCGGGGTGCGGAACGGGTTCGGCTCGCCGTACAGGTCGAGGCTGGGCACCTTCGTCAGACGCACACCGGCGTCGAGCGATTCCTGGTCGAGGTCCGGATAGGGCTGCCCGGAGAACACCTCGACGTCATGGCCCAGCAGCGCGAGTTCGCGGGCCAGATGGCGCACGTAGACGCCCTGCCCACCGCAGTGGGGTTTGCTCCGGTACGACAACAGCGCGATCCGCACCCGATACCTCTTCTGTGGTTGGTCGGCTCCGGCCTGGAGACGAATGACGTCGGTGAACTCGCGCTACCGCTGCCGAGCTCAGCCGGCTGCGGCGCCCTCGAGTTCGTGGATGCGGACGAGCTTGACCCGTCGCCGACCGGCTTCCTTGCCCGCGGACTTCTCGGTCGCGTCGATGCTCTTCCAGCCCGACGCGTCGATCCGGTTGGCCCCACGTCCGGCGATCAGGTCGGCGACCTTCTCCCGCGACGACGCCGGCTCGGCCAGGCTCCCGGCGATGAAGTCGGCGAGCACCGCATGCGCGGTCTCCTGACCGTCGAGTCGGTTCATACCGATACCGCCGGTGGCGCCACGCTTGATCCAACCGGTCACGTACACACCCGAGATGGTGTCCCCGTCCGGCGCGGTCAGCACGCGACCGTCGGCGTTGGGCACGACGCCGTGGCTCTCGTCGAACGGCAGGTCGGTCACCGGCACACCGCGGTAGCCGATGGCGCGCATGACGATCGAGGTCTCGATGTCGAAGGTCTCCTCGGTGGGCGCGACGGCCACGCGCTCGCCGTCGACCAGTTCGTTGCGGACACAGGTCAGCTTCGACACCGCCCCGGCCTCACCCTCGGACCCGTCGGCACTGAGCTCCAGCGGCGACACCAGGAAACGGAACACCACACGCTTCGGGGCACCGGTCTCGCCACGCTCGGCGAACTCACGGGCGATGCGGACCTTCGTCGCGATCGTCGAGTCCAGCGAACCGTCGCCCAGACCCTCCTCGCTCGCCGCGTCGAGGGTGAGTTCCGCGTCGTCGATGATGACGTCGACGTCGGGCAGGTCGCCCATCGCGAGGAACTCGGCGTTGGTGTACGCCGCCTGCGCGATGCCGCGACGACCCAGCAGGACGACCTCGGTGACCTGGCTCGACCGCAGACGCTCGATCGCGTGATCGGCGATGTCGGTGCGGGCGAGGGTGTCGGGATCGCTGAGCAGGATCCGCGCACAGTCGAGGGCCACGTTGCCGTTGCCGACGATCACCGCGCGCTCCGACGACAGGTCGAAGTCGAGGTCGGCGTAATCGGGATGGCCGTTGTACCAGGCGACGAACTCGGTCGCCGGGATCGAGCCGGGCAGGTCCTCACCCGGGATGCCCAGGCGCTTGTCGGTCGAGGCGCCCACGGCGTACACGACGGCCGAGTAATGCTCCAGCAGCTCGTCGTGGGTGACGTGGGTACCGACCTCGACGTTGAGGAAGTACTCGAAGGTCTTCTTGTTGGCCGTGGCCGCGAACTGCTTCTCCACCCCCTTGGTGGACGGATGGTCCGGCGCGACGCCCGCGCGCACCAATCCGTACGGGGTGGGCAGGCGGTCGAACATGTCGACACGGACCGCAGAGTGACGCACGAGTTCCTCGGCGGCGTAGAACGCGGCCGGTCCGGCGCCGACGATCGCGACGTGCAGCGTCTTGCCCTGCGGCAACGGCGGCTGCTTGCGCGGCGGCACCAGACCGCCGGAGACGTCGTGGTCGTTGTAGTAGTCGGCGTTGATCTGGAGGTACCGCTCACCCTTGTCGTCGAGCTGGTCGTCGGGGAAGATCGCCTCGACCGGGCACTCGTCGATGCAGGCACCGCAGTCGATGCAGGTGTCGGGATCGATGTAGAGCATCTCCGCGGTGCGGAACTCGGGCTCGTCGGGCGTGGGGTGAATACAGTTCACCGGGCAGACGCTGATGCAACTCGCGTCGTTACAGCACGGCTGGGTGATCACGTGCGCCATAAGGCAGTTACCTCGGAGGACTCGAACGATCCACAACGGTGGAACGTGTTCTAGTTATGTACGTTTTCTTCACTCTAACCACGCCCGGGAAAAGTTCCCAAGTCCCGTGAGCGTCATGGTGAAGCCTATGCTGCCGGGGTCGAAAGGATTCACTTGCCCGAGGACCCCTACCCGTTCGATCCCCCGATGCAACCGCGGCTGTCGAAGGCGCAGTTCTTCGAGACGAACTATCGGGTGCGCACCGACGACGTCGACCAGGAGATGCGGGTGCGTCTCGACGGAACCGCCCGGTATCTGCAGGACATCGCCAACGACAACATCGAGGCAACCGATTTCCACGACTCCGATCCGTTCTGGATCGTCCGTCGCACGGTCATCGACGTCATCGAACCGATCAGCTGGCCTGCGACGGTGACGTTGCAGCGGTGGTGCGGGGCGCTGTCGACGCGGTGGACGAACATGCGGGTCCGGGTGACGGCCGAGCACGAGACGAACCGGTTCAACCCGCAGATGCGGCCGCCGGGTCTGATCGAGACCGAGGCCTTCTGGATCAACGTCAACGACAAGGGCATGCCGTCGCGCATCACCGACGAGGCCTTCGGGATGCTCGCGGCGATGACCGACGAGCACCGGCTGCGGTGGAAGACGATGAACCCCGAACCGGCGCCGGAGCCCGGCGAGACCGATCGGGTGCACGTGCTGCGCAGCACCGACTTCGACCCGTTCAAGCACCTGAACAACGCCGCGTACTGGGAGGCGGTCGAGGACGAGCTCCTCGCCCACACCGATCTGACGGCGCGTCCGCACCGGGCGATCATCGAGTACCTGCGGCCGATCACGCCGGGTGCGCAGATGACCATCCGTCGTCGCCGCGACGGCGACCGGTTGTCGATGTGGATGATCGTCGACGATCAGACCGCCGCGACGATCAGCGTGACCGCGACCGCATGAGGACTACTGCCCGCCGCCGAGGACCAGTTCCATGAGCTTGGTCGGCGCCGCGCACGGGTCGCCGGACGCGCCGGTGGCCCGGGGTTCGACCCACCAGGTGTAGACGCCCCGTGCGGGTGAGTTCGCGGTGACGCCGCAGGCCGCGGGTCGCCGCGGATCGCGTTGGGTGAACGCCGCGGTGCTCGAGATGCGGACGTTCTCGGTGGTGTAGCCGAGCTTGCGCGCGACGTCTTTTTCCGCACGTTGGTTCCCGGACTCGAACCAGTTGAACGTCACGCCCGTGGTCACGGCGCCGGAGACCACCCACCGGCAGATCGCGCCGTTGAAGCTGGACTGCGCGGCCTCGCCCCCGACCGCCTTGGCGATCTGGTCGGTGGTCAGCAGGGTGCACTCGAGGAGCAGCTTGTCGAACTGATCGGTGTCGACGTTGCCGTCGGTCGATCCGGACTGTGCACCGCCGCCGAGCGGGACGGCCTCACCGTCGACCGACCGGCTGCAACTGCTGAGCACCAACGCGAGCACCGCCACGAGGACGGCCAGCGCGACCGGGACGCGGCGGCTCATTTCGCCCGCTCGACCGTAGTGGTGGACAGCTTCTTCGCGGCGTCGCACACCTGCTCGGTGCTGCGGTCGGCCTCGCCGGACGCGGTGACGCCGTAGCTCACCGACCACTCGAAGAAGTCGGCCCCGAAGGCGATGCCGATCTCGCAGATCCCCGGCGAGGAGGCGATGAATCCCGTGTGGCCGTCGATGGTGAGGTCGGTGGTCGATTCCCGTGACAGCTGCTCGGTGGCCCGCTCGCGTCCGATCGGGCTCCCCCGATACCAGTTGAAGGAGAACTGCGGTCCGAGCTGGTCGGCGCTGGTGACCCACTCGCAGCCCGACGAGTTGTTGGTGACGTTCGTCAGTCCCTGGGTGTCGACGATCTGGGAGACCTCGGCGGTGCTGACGCCGCCGCACTCACCGAAGAACGGTCCCGACCCGGCCGCCGCGCCGGTCGTCGGGGTACCGGACCCGCTGTCGTCGTCGCCGGAGTCGGAGCAGCCGGCGAGCAGGAGGGCGAGGACGGCGAGCAGCGCGATGACACCCGCCGCGGCGCGCGGCGTCGGAGTCGGTGCGTGTCTGCCGGGTGCGAGTCCGTCCACAGGCGCAAGTGTAGGGCGCGGTGACGGGTCAGAGGTCCCGTCCGTCGGACATGTCGCGTCCGTGCAGGCGGTCGGTCTCCCGCCGTTCACGTTTGGTGGGCCGACCCGCGCCGCGGTCGCGGACCGGGATCGATGCGATGACCTCCCTCGGAGGCGGCGGCGGACTGCGGTCGATCATGGCCTCGGCGGCGACGGGCGGTCCGACCCGTTTCGACAGCACCCGCGCGACCTCGACGATCCGCTCGCGACCGGCGACGCGCAGACGCACCTCGTCGCCGATGGCCACGTGCTGCGCGGGTTTCGCCGGGGTCCCGTTGACACGGACGTGCCCGGCCCGGCAGGCCGAGGCGGCCGCCGATCGGGTCTTGGTCAGGCGCACCGCCCAGATCCAGCTGTCGACTCGGGTGCTGGGTTCGGACATCCGACCAGAATAGTTCGCCGGTCGAGATCGTCGATCGCTCGCGGATCGGGGCGGGGTGGGCTACCGTCGAGCCACCAAGTGGGTCATCTGACCCACTTCGATTCGCGAGGAGTCCGACCATCACGCGCATACCCGTCGACGAACGTCGCAGCCGCCTCGTGGCCGCTGCGTTCGGAGTCGTCGCGCAGAGCGGTGTCGAGGCGGCCACGACCCGGCGGATCTGCGCGGCGGCGGGCGTCTCGTTGGCGAGCTTCCACTACGTCTTCGAGTCACGGGACGCCCTGCTCGAGGCATTGGTGGTCGCCGGTCTCTCGAGCGAGGACTCCGCGGTGCACGCGGTGTTGCGCACTCCGACGACGGACGGTGCGGACCCGGGCGACGTCGAGGACGTGCTGCGCGGCGGCCTGCTCGGGTACCTCGACAGCGTGGTGGCCGACCCCGCGCGCGAACAGGCACTGCTGGCGCTCGCGCACTACGCGCGGCGCACACCGGGGCTCGACTCTTTCGCGGCGCAGATGTACATGCGTTACTACGATCTCGCCGCACAGGCGCTCGGTGCGGCGGCGGAGGTGACGGGCGTCCGGTGGCGGACTCCGCCGCGGACCCTGGCCCCACTCGTGGTGGCGTCGACCGATGGACTGACCCTGGCCTACCTCACCACCGGCGACCTCGACGTCGCGCGTCAGATCGTCGAGGCCTGCGTCGCGATGCTGCTCACCCACATCGAGGCGCCGTGACCGCGGCACCGGCGGTCGCGGCGCGGGTCAGCACCCGCTGGATCGCCCTGTTCGCCCTCGCCTGGCTGGGCATCTGGATGGCGCAGCTGACGCCGTTCCAGCTGAGTCTGCCGAGTCAGATCAACGACCGACTCGGCATCGGCGAGACCGTCAGTGACACCAACTGGCGACACAGCGTGACGACATTCGGTGTGGTGTCGGGCATCTCGGCCGTCTTCGCGCTCATCGCGTTCCCGCTCACCGGGTCGCTGTCGGACCGGACGACCGGGCGCTTCGGCCGGCGTCGGCCCTGGATCCTCGGCGGCGTCGTGCTGTTCGCCGTCGCCCTGGTCGTGCTGGGCACCCGGTCCGGGCTCGTCGGCATCACGATCTGGTGGTGCGTGGCGATCACCGGTTTCAGCGCCGCGTCGGCCGCGCTCACCGCGATGATCGGCGACCGGGTGCCGGTGGCGCAGCGCGGCGTGGTGTCGAGCTGGGTGTCGGCACCGCAGGCCATCGGGGTGATCCTGGGCATCGGCCTGATCGCCGCCCTCGGATTGTCCACCGGCTCCGGCTATCTCGTGGTCGCAGGGCTGCTCGTCGTCTGCGTCGTGCCGTTCGTGGTGACCGTCGACGACCCACCGCACACCTCCCGTGTCCACGGGCGGCTGACCGTCGCCGCGGTGATCGGCGAGCTCTGGATCTCGCCGCGGGCACACCCCGACTTCGGGTGGACGCTGGGTGGTCGGGTACTGGTGAACCTGGGCAACGCACTGGGCACCTCGCTGCTCCTCTACTACCTGCAGTTCGGGCTGCGCGTACCGGACGCGGATGCAGATCTGTTGCTGCTCACCGGGATCTACATGGTCTTCGTGATCACCGCGGCGATCGGATCGGGGCTGGCCAGCGACCGTCTCGGTCGGCGTAAACCGTTCGTGCTCGCCGCTGGCGCGCTGCAGGGCGTGGCCGCACTCGTCATCGCGGTGGCCGCGTCGGTGCCCACCACCATGGTCGCGGCCGCGCTGCTCGGCGCCGGCTTCGGCAGCTTCCTCGGGGTCGACCAGGCCCTCGCGACCCAGGTACTCCCCGACCCGGAACACACCGGAAAGGATCTCGGCATCATGAACATCGCCATGGCCGTCCCGCAGGCTCTCGGACCCCTGCTCGGCGCGGCGACCGTCGCCGTCTCCGGCGGCTTCACCGCCCTGTTCACCGTCTCCGCGGTCCTCGGCATCGCCGGCGGCCTGTCGGTGCTGCGCGTCCGGTCGGTCCGATGAGCTGGGCGTCGATCGACCGCGCGACCGCCGACCTCGACGGTCCGGTCGTCGTCCTGGACCGGACCGCGTTGGAGGCCAACATCGCGGACCTGCGTCGCCGTGCCGCCGGGGTCCCGATCAGGGTGGCGTCGAAGTCGATCCGGGTGCGCTCGGTCATCGACGACATCCTGGGGCGTACGGGATTCGCGGGGGTGTTGGCCTACGACATCGACGAGGCGATCTGGCTCGCGACCGCGTCGGGGATCACCGACGTCCTGATGGGCTACCCCACCGCGCGGCGCGCCTCGATCGCTGCGCTGGCGGCCGACGAGGTCGCAGCCGCACGCGTGACCCTGCTGGTCGATTCCGTCGACCACCTCGACCTGATCGACGCGGCCGCCCCACCGGGCCGACGCAACCCGGTCCGCGTCGCCATCGACCTCGACGCGTCGTTGCGCGCTCCCGGGCTCGGCCACATCGGTGTCCTGCGCTCGCCCGTGCACACGGTCTCCGAGGCGACCACGCTGGCCCGGGCGATCGTTGACCGACCGGGCGTGGATCTCGTGGGCGTGATGTCGTACGAGGCGCAGGTGGCCGGGGTCGGCGACGCGATCAGTGGCGGCTTGCGCAGCGGAGCACCGATGCGCAACAGGATGATCCGGACGATGCAGTCCGCATCGATGACGGAACTGCGCCGACGCCGTGGTGCCGCGGTCGCCGCGATCCGACAGATCGCCGACCTCGAGTTCGTCAACGGCGGCGGCACCGGCTCACTCGAGGCCACGGCCGCAGATCATTCGGTCACAGACATCGCCGCGGGCAGTGGGTTCTTCGGTGGGCACCTGTTCGACAACTACTCGCGCTTCCAACCGTCCCCCGCGCTGGCGTTCGGCCTGCAGGTGGTGCGCCGACCGACCCCCGGGGTCGTGACCTGCCACGGCGGCGGATGGATCGCGTCCGGGCCGCCGGCATCGGACCGGCTCCCGCGACCGGTGTGGCCCGAGGGGCTGGCCTACGAGCCCCGCGAGGCGGCCGGGGAGGTACAGACGCCGCTGCGCGGTTCGGCAGCAGATCGCCTCTCCATCGGGGACCGGGTCTGGTTCCGGCACACCAAGTCCGGTGAGACCAGTGAGCACACAGCCGAGATCGTCATCGTCGACGACGGCACCGTCGTCGACTCCGTACCGACCTACCGAGGTGAGGGACAGTGTTTTCTGTGAGCAGTGGTCGAGGCACCGATCGCCGCGCCGACCGAGCTGGCCGGTGGGAGAACTGGGGTCGTACCCAGTCGGTCGTCCCACGCGAGGTGGTCGCGGTCGGAGACGCCGACGACGTGGTGGCCGCGGTCCGGCGGGCGCGGTCGGAGGCGGTCACCGTCAAGGCGGTGGGCTCGGGACACAGCTTCACCGGTATCGCGGTGGCGCCGGGCATCCAGATCGACACCAGTGCCATGACCGGCCTCGTGCACGCCGATCCGGCCAACCGACGGGTGACCGTCAGAGCCGGCACCCGACTGCACGAGATGCCCGCGATCCTCGAACCGCTCGGACTCGCGATGCCCAACCTCGGCGACATCGACCGCCAGAGCATCTCCGGGGCCACCTCCACCGGCACCCACGGCACCGGGCGGAACTTCGGCGGGCTGGCCACGCAGATCGTCGGGGTGCGGATGGTGACGGGGACCGGCGAGACGCTGACCGTGACCGACGCCGACCGCGCGACCCTCGAGGCGACCGCCCTGGGACTCGGTGCGCTGGGCATCCTCACCGAGATCACCCTCGCGTGCGTACCGGCGTTCGCGATCGAGGCCACCGAACGCGCGATGTCGGTGGACGACGCGATCGCCGGGTTCCTCGACGCCGTCACAACGCACGACCACCACGAGTTCTACTGGTTCCCGCACACCGATGTCGCGTTGAGCAAGACCAATCGCAGGCTGCCCGCCGACACCGCCGCCACCGGCCCCGGCCGATTGCGTCGGGTGATCGACGACGAGATCCTCAGCAACGGCATCTTCGGGGTGATGTGCGCTGCGGGTGCCCGTTTCCCCTCGGTGACAGCGCCGTTGGCGCGGGTGGCCGGCGCGGCGTTGTCGTCGCGACAGATGGTCGAGGCGTCGCACGACGCGTTCGTCTCCGCACGGCGGGTGCGATTCCGCGAGATGGAGTACGCGATCCCCCTGGCCGAGATCCCCGACGCGATCGGCGAGATCCGCAGGCTGATCGCCGACTGCGGGCATCGGGTGTCGTTCCCGATCGAGGTGCGCGCCGCCGCCGCCGACGAGCTCATGCTGTCGACCGCGTCCGGGCAGACCACCGGGTACATCGCCGTGCACCGCTATCACGGGGACCGACCCGACAACTACTTCACCGACATCGAGGAGATCCTGTTCCGGCGGGGTGGTCGGCCGCACTGGGCCAAGATGCACACCCGTACCGCCGACGACCTCCGCGAGGTGTACCCGCGTTTCGACGAGTTCCTCGCGCTCCGTGACGTTCTCGACCCCGACCGGGTGTTCGCGAACGACTACCTCACCACCGTGCTCGGAAGGTGATCACCGCGGAGTTCACCGCGGCGTGGCCCGTCGTTCGCCGAGGGCCCCTACTGTGCCGGGAATGCGTCTCCGACACCTCGCAGTCCTGCTCGTCGCCTTCGGTTGCGTGCTGTCGTCGATGACCGGCGTTCCCACCGCGTCCGCGGCGCCCGGGTTCGGTTCGTCGGGCGGAAATCCGACGGTCCGGGTCGCGACGTTCAACGCGAGCCTGAACCGGCCGGCCGCCGGTGCGCTGCTCACCGACCTGCGTTCCGGGGTCGACCCGCAGGCGCGGACCATCGCGCAGATCGTTCAGATGAATCGCCCGGACATCCTGCTGCTCAACGAGTTCGACTACTACCCCGATCAGGCCGCAGCGAAACTGTTCGCCCAGAACTATCTGGCGCGTTCGCAGCGTGGGGCCGCACCTATCGACTACCCGTACATGTTCACCGCCCCGGTCAACACCGGCGTGCCGACCGGGCGAGACCTCAACGGTGACGGGACGACCGACGGACCCGACGACGCCTATGGGTTCGGCGCCTTCCCCGGCCAGTACGGGATGCTGGTGCTGTCGAAGTACCCGATCGACACCGCACACGCGAGGACCTTCCAGAAGTTCCTGTGGAAGGACCAGCCGGGCAACCTCATCCCCCGGGACTACTACGGCGGGAACGCCGATCTGCTGCGCCTGTCGAGCAAGTCGCACTGGGACCTGCCGATCACCATCGGGCGTCGTACCGTGCACCTGCTCGCATCGCATCCGACGCCGCCGAGTTTCGACGGCCCGGAGGATCGGAACGGGCGGCGCAATCACGACGAGATCCGGCTCTCGGCCGACTACATCGCGGGCGGATCGCGTGCCGACTACATCTACGACGACTCCGGACGACGTGGCGGACTCGCCCCGGGGTCGTCGTTCGTCATGCTCGGTGACCAGAACAGCGACCCCGCCGACGGCGGCCCGCCCGGACCCGGTGTCGGAGCGATCAACCAGGTGCTGACGCTGCCCCGCGTCCGCGACACCCTGCCGACGTCGCGGGGTGCGGTGGCCGACAGCGCCGCGGCAGGCCAGACCGGCCATCGGACGCCGTCGAAGTACTTCACGGCCGACTTCTCCAAGCCGGTGCCCGGGAACCTGCGCGTCGACTACGTCTTGCCGTCGCGCGATCTACCGGTCACCGGGGCGCGGGTGTTCTGGCCCGCTCCCGGAGAACCGGGCCACGAGCTCCTGCCGCCGAGCACCAGCAGCGATCATCGCCTCGTCTGGGTCGATCTCCGCCCCTGACGCATTGGGCCCTCGTTCCTCCGTGTTGGGCCCTCGTTCGCCGCTGTTGGGCCGTCGTTCGCCGCTGTTGGGCCGACATCGCGATGTGTTGGGCCGACGACGCGGTCACCGTTCGACGAATGCCGCTACGAAGGCACGGGGCTCGTCCACTGTGACGTCGATGAAGTCGACCTCGACGCCGCGCAGTTCGACACCGGACAGATTGATTCGGACGGTCGTGTCACCGTGACCGAGCACCGCCGACCGTCCGTCCGCATCGGTTCTCAGTCCCGACAGACCAGTCCTGGCGGCGCGGAATGGTCTCACCGACTCGACGCACTCCATCGGTAGCGTGATTCCCGCGAAGACGGTGTTACGCAACAGCAGATCGTCACCACGGATCTCGTGCGGCAGTGTTCGGAACGACGCGAGGAGGCCTAGAATCCAGCACAACGCGTACACGCACGCGAAGCTGACCGCCGTAACCGAATCGGCGAATGCCGTCCGGCCGCGGAGTACGAGCCCATCGAGCCAGTGAACGCCACACCCGCCCCTCGACCGCGAGCGGTCTCACTTACCGGCGTGCATGGCGCGGCGCCGACCGGTGAGCAGGAAGTACCCGATGGTCACACCGGCGAACCACACGGCTCCGACCACGACCGCGATCCGACCCGACTCGCTGAAGAAGAGCAGGACGATCACCATCGCGAAGAAGGCAAGCGCGATCGCGGTGGTGATCGGTGCACCCGGGAGGCGGTAGTCCGACGCAGGCAACGCACCGGCGGCCACCCGCCTCCGATAGATGAAGTGACTGACCAGGATCGAACTCCACACGAAGATGATGCCGACCGTCGACACCGAGGTGATGTAGGCGAACGCGTGAGCGGGGTCGATGATGTTGACGACGACGCCGAGCACCATGACGCCCGCCGACAGCACGATCCCGGCGACCGGCACGTGGCGCGACGACAGCGTCGTCAGCTTCTTCGGGGCGTCGCCGCGCTGGGAGAGGCTGCGGAGCATGCGGCCGGTGGAGTAGATGCCGGAGTTGCACGACGACAGGGCCGCGGTCAGCAGGATGAAGTTGACGATGCCGGCGGCACCCGGGATGCCGATGTAGGCGAACACCTCGACGAACGGGCTGTTGCCCTCGGAGTAGTTGCGCCACCCGCGCACCGACAGGATGACGATCAGTGCGCCGACGTAGAACAGTCCGATACGGAACGGCAGGGTGTTGATGGCCTTGCGCAGGGTGACCTTCGGGTCGGCCGCCTCCCCGGCGGTCACGCCCACCAACTCGACACCGACGTAGGCGAACACGACGATCTGCAGGCTGAGCAACGCGGAGTTGAAGCCCGTCGCGAAGAAGCCGCCGTCGCCGTACAGGTTGGTCAGCGAGGGGCCGGCGTCCGGGCCGATGCCGGCGATGGGCAGCAGCACCAGGGTGCCGATCAGGATCATGCCGATGATGGCGACGACCTTGATCATGGAGAACCAGAACTCGGCCTCGCCGAACACCTTGACCGAGATCAGGTTCGCGACGAACAGCACCAGCAACACGACGAGCGCGGTGACCCACACCGGGATCGACGGGAACCAGTAGTTGATGTACTTGCCGGCGACGGTGATCTCGGCCATGCAGGTGGTGGTCCACACCGCCCAGTAGGTCCACCCGTTGGTGAACCCGAGGTACTTGCCGAGGAACTCGTCGGCGTACTCCGAGATCGAGCCCGCGACCGGTCGGTAGATCAGCAGCTCACCGAGCGCGCGCATCACGACGAAAATGGCGAGTCCGGCGACCAGGTACGCCAGGATCAGGGCCGGGCCGGCCTGCTCGATGGCGCCGCCCGCACCGTAGAAGAGTCCGGTGCCGATCGCACCGCCGATGGCGATCATCTGCACGGTTCGCGCCGACAGCCCCCGCTGGTATCCGTCCTCGACGACGTCGGTGGTCTCAGAAGTCATTGCGCGAGACTAACGCCGTGGTGACTCGGGTCACCCCGCGGGTCGTACGCCGGTGTAAACACCCTCGGGTCGGTACCGCAGCCGCGGCTCGTGATACTCCTCGATCGCGTGTGCGACCCACCCCGCGATGCGCGCGACCGCGAAGATGGTCTCGGCCGCGTCGTCGACCATGCGGTAGCGCAGGGCGATCGCGGCGAGCGCGAGGTCGGAGTTCACGAAGCCCCCACCCGAACCGCTGACACCGGCGCGAACCGCGTCGACCGCGGCGAGCACATCGCGACCGCCGCTGTCTCCGGCCAGGCCCTGCAGCAGCGCCTCCCCGCGTGGATCGCGGTGTCGGTAGATGACATGGCCGCAGCCGGGTGGACGGTCGTGCTCGCGCAGATACGAGGCAACCGCGGCGTCCGGGCCGGCGGCATCCGCCAGCACCGACGAGAGGAAGCCGTAGGCGAGGGTCGTCGCGCCGCCGTGCAGCGGGCCGTCGAACGCTCCCAGCCCGGCCGAGATGACCGCGTAGATACTGCCGCGTGCGCTCGCGGCGACCCGCGCGGCGATGGTTCCCGCCGCCAGGTCGTGGTCGGCCAGGAGCACCAGGGCCGCGTTGAGGAGTGTCACACGCCGTGCGGACGGCGCCATGGGGCTCAGCCGCGGCCACAATCGTCGGGCGATGGAGGCGTCGGCGGGCGGCGTCGCGCCGAGCACAGGGAGAGCGTCGACGACGGCGTCGAGAACGTTCAGCGCCCTCC
This sequence comes from Williamsia maris, assembly GCF_024171815.1. Lineage (GTDB taxonomy): Bacteria > Actinomycetota > Actinomycetes > Mycobacteriales > Mycobacteriaceae > Williamsia_A > Williamsia_A maris. The sequence continues at coordinate 1,032,943 of NZ_JAMTCJ010000003.1, forward strand.
TTGCGACGCCCTCGGTCTCCTGATCGTGTCGCTGCGGATCGCCGGCGCCGAGCAGGTCCACCACCACCCGGATGGTGTCGATTCGTCGACCCGGGACACGTGGCACACGGACCGCCGGGGTAACGCGTGACGAGGACACACCTGATGTACCCCAGAGCATCTGGGCGACATCGACGAAGTCGGCGGACCGGGCGAGGTCGGTGGCGTCGGTCCCCCGGTAGTACAGGTGCTCGCCCGCGATCAACGTGATCTCGGTGTGAATGCGTTCGACGATCCCGGCGGGCGGGCGTCGTTGGGTTCGGCGTCGAAACGCCTCGACCTCACCGACGGCGAACAGGCTCCCTCGGACACCCGCGATGCGCACGCTGTTCAGTTGCCCGCGGCTGACGTAGGCGTACACCGACTGCGCCTTGACCCCGAGAACCCGCGCCACCTGCGCGGTGGTCAGGAAGTCACGACCGTCATGACGCAGCGCCTTCGGCCACCGATGCGGGTGCCCGGATGTTGATCGGATCAACATTGACTCCTCTCATTCCACCGTCGAATGTAGGCCGAAAGTCAACGCATCACAGCGAATCGAGGCACAGCATGTCCGTGATCGAGGCCGACCCGGGGTTGTCGAACGTGTCGGTGGCCCACACCGAGATCGGCGATGTCCGTGGCGAGGAGGGTTTCTACCAGTACCGACAGTTCTCGGCGATCGACCTCGCGCGTCACCGCACGTTCGAGGAGGTCTGGTTCCTGTTCGTGTACGGTCGGCTCCCCGATGCCGCCGAACTGGCGGAGTTCTCCGCGGAGGTCCGGTCGCTGCGGGCGGTGGACGACGAGTTGATGACCGTGATCCGGGTGGTCGCGACGACCGGCAGCGATCACCGTTCGCTCATCGACCTGCGGACCGTGCTGTCGGCGCTCGGGCAGCTCGAAGGGATGTCGCCGTTGTGGGACAGCGACGAGTCCACACGGGCACGGCACGCACTGCGGGTCAGCGCGGTCACACCCACGATTCTCGCTGCGCTGCATCGACTCTCGACGGGTGTCGAACCCATGCCGGCACGTGCGGACCTGGACACCGCGGCGCACTGGTTGTACTCGATCACCGGCGAGGTGCCTGCACCCGAATACGCCCGCGCCGTCGAGCAATACCTGATCGCGACGATCGACCACGGGTTCAACGCATCGACGTTCACCGCACGGGTGATCGCATCGAGTGGCGCCGATCTGGTGTCGGCGATCTGCGGCGCGATCGGCGCGTTCTCGGGCCCGCTGCACGGCGGGGCGCCGGATCGGGCGTTGGATGCGCTCGACGAGATCGTCGCCGCAGGTGGCACCGCGGCCGCGGGCGAATGGGCGCGCGAGCAACTGGCGTCGGGCCGTCGCATCATGGGGTTCGGTCACGCGGTCTACCGAACCGTCGATCCACGCTCGGAGCTGTTGCGCGAGATAGCGATAGGTCTCGGTGGCGAATTGGTCTATCTCGCCGTCGACGTCGAGCGCGAGGTCGTGGCGGTCCTCGAGCAGGCCCACCCCGATCGGCCGCTGTACGCGAACGTCGAGTTCTACGCCGGGGTGGTGATGGACCGGTGCGGCATCCCGAGATCCATGTTCACGCCGACCTTCACCGTGAGCCGAGTCGTCGGATGGTGCAGCAACGTCCTCGAACAGGCACAGAGTCGACGGATCATCCGGCCGCGTGCGCGCTACGTGGGACCAGATGTGGTCGAACTGGTGAGGTGAGGACGGGCCGCTATCATCCGGCCATGGACTTGCCGCGCCGCGTCAGCGCAATTGTTTTCGACTGCGACGGGTTGCTTCTGGACACGGAGACGTGCTGGTCACGTGCCGAGGCCGCGCTGTTCGCTGATCACGGGTTCGAATTCGGTCCCGCTGAGAAAGATCTACTCATCGGGCGGTCAGTGCCTGCGGCGTGCGCGAACATGGCCCGTCATTTCAGCCGGCCGGGTGACGGCCCGGCACTGGCGGCCGACCTTCTCGCTCGCGTCGAGGCGGAGCTCGCCCGAGATGTGGATCCCATGCCTGGTGCCCGGGGTCTGCTCGACGCGCTCGGAGGGCGGGTCCCGATCGCAGTTGCGACCAACAGTCCCCGAGCCATGCTCACGGCAGCGTTGCGGTCGTCCGGTTTCGACCGCTACTTCGAGACCTCGGTCGCCGCAGACGAAGTCGATCATCCGAAGCCGCACCCGGAGCTGTATCTCGCGGCGTTCGCGAAGCTGGGTGCCGACCCGACCGATGGTGTTGCCCTCGAGGACTCGGCCACCGGCGTCACCGCCGCGAAGGCTGCAGGGACGTTTCTGATCACCGTACCGTCGCAGCCGGGCAAGAACCTGAGCGGCGACCTCGTGACGACATCGCTTGCGGATCCGCTCCTCGTGGCGTGGGCGACGAATGTCGCCGTCACCTAGTGCTGCTCACGGTGACGACCGGATGTTCACCCGAAAAAGTGTCGAAATTGTTGCGGCTGAGGGGAACCGCCAGTGTCGTACCTGCGTCTTATAGTTCGTACAGGCGAGACGACGAACGACGGGGGTGACCGTGAGCGCAGGGCTGCTGGATCTGGATGCGGCGATTGCCGACGACGTCACGCGCCCCGCGGATGAGGTCATCGAACTCATCGCCCACTGCGCAGCCACCGTCGCCGCCGCGCAGTTCCGGATGATGCATCTGATCAATCGGCTACACGACGTGCGCACCGACGACTGGGTCGAGGACATGGCCGAGCGATTCGCCGACGATCCCGCAACCCAGTTGACGCCCAACGGGACCGAGCAGACCATCGCCGAGGTCGGAGCCGTCGCCAACGTGCCCGTCGGTACAGCGCGCGCGACGGTGCAGACCGCGTTGCGAATGCACTCCAGGATGCCGTTCACCGGACAGGTGTTGGGGACCGGACGGATCAGCATGAGCGACCTGCGCCTCATCCTGGATCGCACCGCGGGACTGTTCGATGACGCCCAGTGCGATCAGCTCGACCGTCGATTGGCCGCCGAGCTGTCGGCACGCCCGCCGATGTCGCGGACGCGCCTGCGAGCTCTGGTGGATTTCTTGATCGGCCAGATCGACGCGGAGGCGTTGCGCCGTCGCCGCGAGCGCGCCGAACAGGACCGTTCGATGGACATCACGCCGGATCGCTTCAACCCCGGGATGTCCCGCCTGTCCGGCTCGCTGGCCGCCGCCGACGCCGCGGTCGTCAACGCCCGACTGACCGACATGGCACGGTCGGTGTGCAGCGCCGACCCGCGGACCATGAGCCAGCGGCGTGCCGACGCCCAGGTCGTTCTCGCTGCCACCGGACTCGGCCCCGACGCGACCCTGCCGTGCCGCTGCCCGCGATGCACGACGCCTGCCGACGACGCTCTCGACGCGCCGGCCACCGCGGACAACGCCTCGGCCCCCGGTCCGGCACCCGTGTCCTCGGTCGTGAACGTGCACGTCGTGGTGAATCTGTCGACGCTCGTGGGTCTCGACGAGCAGCCGGGATACCTCGACGGCCACGGCGTTCTCGATGCCGACGCCATCCGTCGCCTGCTGGCCGCGGCGAAGATCAGCATGATCAACCCCACTGATCCCACAGTCGGCGAGCATCGGTATCGACCTGGTTCGTCACTCGATGCCCTCTGCCGCGCCCGCGGCATGTGCTGCGATTTCCCGGGATGCACCGCGCCCGCGTGGCGGGGCGACCTCGACCACACGAACCGTTTCGACCGGCGCCACCCGGGATCCGGTGGCGCCACCGTCGGCGAGAACCTCAAACCCCTGTGCCGGTTCCACCATCGGATCAAGACCTTCACCGCCTGGCGTGACTTCCAGGGGGAGTTCGGCGCGATCGTGTTCGAGTCGCCGACCGGGCACCGGTTCCTCGGCAACGCGTTCGACGGCGCGGACCTGTTCCCGTCGCTACGCCTGCCGTCGCGACGAGCCCGTCCGCCCACGGCCACCGACGAGCGTCGACGCACACGGATCCTCGCCGAACGCGAAGAGTACGAGGCCTGGGCGAATCAGCCGCCACCGTTCTGAAGTAGCTCACTCAGCCGACGCTGCGCGAACCGGTCGTAGGCATCCGCATCGAACAGCACTGCATTCGCCTCACCCACGAATCCACTCCGCACGGAGAGGTCCCTTCGCTCGAATTCGGCCCCGACTGTCGGAAAGAACGTGTCGTTGTCGTCTCCAACATCCGGCACCTCGACCCAGGAGATCTGTCCGTCGCCGCGAACAGGGAACTGTCGGGTCTTGCGCCGATGGTTGGCGATCTTGGACTCGGAGTGGTGCAGCATCGAGCTGCGGTTGTGCCCTACCCCCATGAGCAGGATCCGGCCATGACGGCGAACTATCTCCTCGAACGGTGACCCCGGGCCCAGCGCATAGGCCATCGGTTGACGCTCGCAAATCGGGGCTGCATCCAGCCCGACAGCGGCGACCGATGCCTGCGGGTGCGGGCTGCGCCGGCGGCCCGGCCAGGCCAAAACCGCGGTCGGGATCGCTCCCATCGTCGTCGGCGTCCCAGCGGTGAATGGCTCCGTGATTGCGCCGGTAAACGCAGGTGTGACAAGAGTTCCGCCGTAACCGACGACGTCGAGGAGCGCGGCAACGACGGCAGCGGCACCGCCGTCCACATGACCAATTCTGGACAGCGACGAGTGACACAGCACCACGTCGTCTCGACGGAGTCCGAGCTCGATCAAATCGGTCGACATCTCGTCGCGCGAGATGCCCGAGGGCGCAACCACCACCGGAGCGTAGCGTCGGATCCGTGACAGCCGTATCCGATCTCGCGACCCTTGACTCGCTGATCTGCGAGTGCCGGGCGTGTCCCCGGCTGGTCGAATGGCGGGAGCGGGTCGCCCGCGAGAAACGCCGCGCCTACGCCGACGAGACCTACTGGGGACGGCCCGTTCCTGGTATCGGACCCGCGGATGCGTCATTGCTCATCATCGGGCTGGCCCCCGCCGCACACGGCGGTAATCGGACCGGGCGGATGTTCACCGGCGACCGCAGCGGCGACGTCCTGTTCGCGGCGCTGCACGCGGTCGGGCTGGCCAATCAACCCACGTCGGTCTCGGCCGACGACGGCCTCACGCTGCGGGGTACCCGCATCACCGCACCGGTGCACTGCGCTCCTCCTGCCAACAAACCGACGCCGGCCGAACGCGACGAGTGCTCGCACTGGCTGCAGCGCGAACTCACCCTGCTGACCCCGACCGTCAAGGCAGTCATGTCTCTCGGCGGGTTCGGGTGGCAGGCGGCGTTGAACGCGCTCGAGACGCACGGCCGCGCGATCCCCCGACCACGCCCCAAGTTCGGGCACGGCGTGCACGTCGACCTGCCGATGAGCGATCGTGGCGACGTCACCGCCGCGCCGATCCGACTGTTCGGGTCGTACCACGTGAGCCAGCAGAACAGCTTCACCGGCCGATTGACCCCCGCGATGCTCGAGGCGGTACTGACCGAAGCGTCCGACTTCGCCGGGTTGTGACGTTCCACATACGCGAGTCGGTGACAATAGACAGATGCCGTCCGACAGTCCCGGGTTCGACCCGATCGCCAAGGCGCGCGACAACTGGGAGGACGCGGGCTGGGGCGAGGTCGCCGACGGGATGGTCGCGGTCACCTCGGTCATGCGCGCACACCAGATCCTGCTCGCCCGCGTCGAGGCAGCACTACGGCCGTTCGACCTGAGCTTCTCCCGTTTCGAACTCCTCCGACTGCTGGCGTTCAGCCGCACCGGCTCGCTGCCGATCACCAAGGCGAGCGTCCGCCTGCAGGTGCACGTCACGAGCGTCACCCACGCGATCCGGCGCCTGGAGTCCGCAGGCCTCGTCACCCGGGTCCCGCACCCGACCGACGGGCGCACCACGCTGGTCGAGATCACCTCGATCGGCCGCTCCACCGTCCAGGAGGCAACGGTCACCCTCAACCGGACCGTGTTCGCCGACATCGGCATACCGCCCGAGCAGGCCCGCTCACTCGTCGAGACGATCGAGACCCTCCGCCGCAGCGCCGGCGACTTCTGACCGCGGCGCCGCGGTTCTAGCGCAGTGTCTCGATGATCGCGCTGAAGTCCTTGGCGCCGTTGTCGGCGGCGAACGCGCGGTACAACTCGGCCGCATGTGAACCCAGCGGCGCGGTGGCGCCGGTGGATTCGACCGCGGCCATGGCCAGCCCGAGGTCCTTGTTCATCAGCGCGGTGGCGAATCCCGGGGTGAAGTCGTTGTTCGCCGGTGAGGCCGGTAGCGGCCCGGGGACCGGGCAGTTGGTGCTGACCGCCCAGCAGTTCCCGGTGGCGCCGGTGATGACGTCGAACAGCGACTGCGCCGACAGCCCCAGCTTCTCGGCCAGGACGAACGCCTCGCCGATCGCGATCTGCTGCACGGCGAGCACCATGTTGTTGCAGACCTTCGCCGCCTGTCCGCTGCCCGGCCCGCCGCAGTGGATGACCTTGCCCGCCATGGGTTCCAACGCGGGTTGCACCGCGGCGAACGCGGCGTCGACGCCACCGACCATGAACGCCAGGGTTCCCGCCGTCGCGCCTTTGACGCCACCGGAGACGGGCGCGTCGACCTGCGCGAAACCGAACTTCGCGGCCAACGCGTTCATGTCCCGCGCGTCGTCGACGGAAATGGTGGAGCTGTCGATGAAGACCGCACCGTCCTGGGCGACGGGAAGGATCTCCGCGTACGCCGAACGGACCAGAGCACCGCTGGGCAGCATGGTGATCACGACCTCGGCGCGCTCGACGGCCTGGATCGCCGTCTCCGCGACGAGCACTCCGGTCGCAGCGGCAGCGTCCGCGGCGGCGGGGACGGGGTCGTATCCGGCGACGGTGTGGCCGGCGGCGACGAGGTTGGCCGCCATCGGGCCGCCCATGTTGCCCAGTCCGAGAAATCCGATGGTGCTCATCTGACGCCTTTCGCCAGCGCGCGGCCCACGACCACGCGCATGATCTCGTTGGTGCCCTCCAGGATCCGGTTCACCCGCAGGTCGCGCACGATCTTCTCCAGCCCATAGTCGTGCAGGTACCCGTACCCGCCGTGCAGCTGCAGGGCCTGGTCGGCGATCGCGTGACAGTGGTCGGTGACGAATCGCTTCGCCATCGCGCACAGCGTCACCTTGTCGGGGTCGTCGGCGTCGAGGGCGGCGGCGGCGCGCAGCAGCAGACCGCGGGACGCCTCCAGATCGGTCGCCATGTCGGCGAGCGCGAACCGGATGGTGGGCTCGTCGATCAGTTTGCCGCCGAACGCCTCCCGCTCGTCGAGGTAGCGCAGCGACCGGTCCAGAGCCTCCTGCGCGCCCCCCAGCGAGCACGCGGCGATGTTGAGGCGACCACCGTTGAGGCCGTTCATCGCGATGCGGAAACCGGTACCCACGGCATCGGGTCCACCCACGAGGTTCGCGGCGGGCACGCGCACGCCGTCGAAGATCACCTGCGCGGTGGGCTGGGCGTGCCAGCCCATCTTGCGTTCCTGCGCGCCGAACGACAGACCCGGCGTGCCGTTCTCGACGATGAACGTCGAGATCCCCCCGGCGCCGTCGGAACCGGTCCGCGCCATCACCACGTAGACGTCGGATGTGCCTGCGCCGGAGATGAACTGCTTCACCCCGGTGAGCACGTACTCGTCGCCGTCGGCGACCGCTTTCGTGCTCAGCGCGGCCGCATCCGACCCCGCCGCCGGTTCGGTGAGGCAGTAACTCGCGATCAGCTCCATCGACGCCATCCGCGGAACCCACTGCGCACGTTGCTCATCGGTCCCGTAGCTGTCGACCATCCAGGTCGCCATGTTGTGGATCGAGAGGAACGCTGCCGTCGTCGGATCGGCCGCGGCCAGTGCCGTGAAGATCCGTACGCCGTCGACCCGACTGAGCCCACTGCCACCGAACTGCTCGTCGCAGTAGATGGCGCCCATCCCGAGTCCGGCCGCCTCACGCAGTTCATCGACCGGGAAGTGCTTGCTCTCATCCCATTCCAGCGCGAACGGCGCGATCCGTTTCGCGGCGAACGCAGCCGCGGTGTCGACGATGACCTGCTCGTCGTCGGTCAACCGCTCATCGAGAATCGTCATTCGTCGCCCGTCACTGCATGGTGGGGATGGAGAACTCGGCGCCGTCCTTGATGCCGGACGGCCAGCGAGTCGTGATCGTCTTGACCTTGGTGTAGAACTGGATCGCCGCGGGTCCGTGCTGGTTGAGGTCACCGAATCCGGACCGCTTCCAGCCGCCGAAGGTGTGGTACGCCACCGGAACCGGGATCGGGACGTTGACGCCGATCATCCCGACCTGGACGCGGGCGCAGAAGTCCCGCGCCGCGTCGCCGTCCTGGGTGAAGATCGCGACACCGTTGCCGTACTGGTGATCCGACGCCAACGCCAGCGCTTCTTCGTAGTCGTTCGCCCGCACGATGCACAGGACCGGCCCGAAGATCTCGTCGGTGTAGATCGACATGTCCCGGGTGACGTGATCGAACAGGGTGGGACCGATGAAGTAACCGCCCTCGAGCGCGGCGTCACCGAACGTCAGATCGTCGCTCGCCCGGTCGCGTCCGTCGATCACGAGGTCGGCACCGGACTCGACGCCCTGGCCGATGTAGTCACGCACCCGCTCGAGCGCCGCCGCACTCACCAGCGGGCCGTAGTCGGCCTTCGGATCGAGACTGTGCCCGACCCGCAGGGCGTTGACGCGGTCGATCAACCGGTCGCGCAACCGCTGTGCGGTCTGCTCACCGACGGGAACCGCGACACTGATGGCCATGCATCGCTCGCCCGCGCTGCCGTAGCCCGCGCCGATCAACGCGTCGACCGCCTGGTCCAGATCGGCGTCGGGAAGGATGATCATGTGGTTCTTCGCGCCGCCGAAGCACTGCGAACGCTTGCCGTGCGCAGCGGCGGTCGCGTAGATGTACTGCGCGATGTCCGACGACCCCACGAAGCCGAGTGCCTGAACGTCCGGGTGCTCGAGGAGCGCGTCGACGGCGACCTTGTCGCCCTGCACGACCTGGAACACACCCGCGGGCAGACCGGCCTCGAGGAACAACTCGGCCAGACGCAGTGGCACCGACGGATCGCGCTCGCTGGGCTTGAGGATGAAGGCGTTACCGCACGCCAGCGCCGGGCCGGCCTTCCACAACGGGATCATCGCCGGGAAGTTGAACGGCGTGATCCCCGCGACCACGCCCAGCGGCTGACGCACTGAGTGCACGTCGATGCCGGTGCCCGCGCCCTCGGTGAACTCACCCTTCAACAGGTGCGGGATACCGATGGCGAACTCGATGACCTCGACACCACGCTGGATGTCACCACGCGCGTCGGCGACGGTCTTGCCGTGCTCGATCGAGAGCAGCTCGGCCAACTCGTCGGCGTTCTGGTTCACCAGATCGACGAACCGCATCATCACCCGCGCACGTCGCTGCGGATTCCACGCACCCCAGATCTGCTGCGCCGCGACCGACGACGCGACCACGTCGTTCACCTCGTCGACCGAGGCCAACGGCACCGTCGCCTGCACCTCACCGGTGGAAGGGTTCATCACGTCGGCGCTGCGGCCGGACGTCCCGGGACGGCGCAGGCCGTCGACGAAGTGCGGAATCTCTGTGGTCATGGTGTACCCCAAACTCAACGATTAGTGGTGGCCGTCACGCTATAGTTGCATATCCTAGCTTCTGCACCCACCGAAGACCACCACGGAGAGGATCCGATGACCGGCGAAGACACGGCGACCGCGCAGTTCCGGGCCGCACGGGACCTGTTGCTCACCCATTCCGACGACTACGACGCCGCCGTCGCGCAGTTCACCTGGCCCGTTCTCGACGAGTGGAACTGGGCGAGGGACTGGTTCGACGTGGTCGCCGCCGGCAACGACAGCCCCGCGTTGTGGATCGTCGAGGAGGACGGCAGCGAGGCCAAGGTCAGCTACGCCGAGATGAGTGCGCGGTCGGATCAGGTCGCGGGATGGCTCCGCGACACCGGCATCGCGCCGGGCGATCGCATCCTGCTGATGCTGGCCAACCAGGTGGAGCTGTGGGAGGTCATGCTCGCGGCGATGAAGCTGGGCGCGGTGGTCATCCCCGCGACCACCCTGCTGGCCGAGGCCGACATCGCCGACCGCATCGAGCGCGGCGGCGTCTCCCACGTGATCGCGCGCAGTGAGTTGGCCGCGGCGTTCGACGCCGTGGGTGCCCGACACACCCGCATCGCCGTCGGCGAGCCGGTGCCGGGATGGACCGACTACGCCGATTCCCGTTCGGCTGACACAGAATTCGTCGCCTCACACACCACACGCGCAGACGACACCCTGCTGCTCTACTTCACCTCCGGCACCACCTCGAAGCCGAAGCTGGCCGAGCACACCCACGCGTCGTACCCCGTGGGTCATCTGTCGACGATGTACTGGATCGGCCTTCGCCCCGGCGACATCCACCTCAACGTGTCCTCGCCGGGGTGGGCCAAGCATGCGTGGTCCAACGTGTTCGCGCCGTGGAACGCCCAGGCGTGTGTCTTCATCTACAACTACGCCCGGTTCGACGCCGCAGCTCTGATGGCGCAGATGCAGCGCTGCGGGGTCAGCAGTTTCTGCGCCCCGCCGACCGTGTGGCGCATGCTCATCCAGAGCGACCTCGGCCTGCTGACGACCCCGCCGCGGGTGGCGGTGGGCGCCGGCGAACCGCTGAACCCCGAGGTGATCGAGCGGGTGCGGGCGCAGTGGGGTGTGACCATCCGGGACGGCTTCGGTCAGACCGAGACCACCGTGCAGATCGCGAACTCACCCGGTCAGCCGCTGAAGTCCGGCTCGATGGGACGGCCGTGTCCGGGGTACGTCATCGAGTTGGTCGATCCGGCCACCGGCGAGGCGGGTGTCGCCGAGGGCGAGATCTGCATCGACCTCGCGCACCGACCCCTGGGCCTCATGACCGGCTATCACGGGGACGCCGAGAAGACCGCCACCGCGATGGCCGGCGGGTACTACCACTCCGGCGACGTGGGCAGCCGGGACGACGAGGGGTACATCACCTACGTCGGCCGCACCGATGACGTGTTCAAGTCCAGCGACTACCGGATCAGCCCGTTCGAGTTGGAATCGGTTCTGCTGGAACACGATGCGGTGGTCGAGGCCGCGGTGGTCCCGGCGCCGGACGCACTGCGCCTGTCGGTACCGAAGGCCTACATCGTGCTCGCGCCCGGATGGGACGCGACGCAGGAGACCGCACGCGCGATCTTCGAGCACAGCCGGACGCACCTCGCCGGCTACAAGCGCGTCCGCCGGATCGCGTTCGCGGAACTGCCCAAGACGATCAGCGGCAAGATCCGACGGGTGGAACTGCGCAACGCGCCGGTCACCGACACCGAGTTCCGCGAGGAGGACCTGACGCAGCGAGCGTGAGAACCGCTAGACGCTCTTGCGCCGGAACTGCTGCTGGTGCGACCTGTTGCCGCGGGACCCGGCGGCCTTCGATCCGGCGTCGAGGTGCTCCTCGCTCAGATGGTTCGCGTTCTTCTTGCGCTCCAAAGCCTCTCGGAACGCCTTGCGCTGATCGGACTCTCCTGCGTCGGGTTCGTGAGACATGCGCTCATCGTAGGCCTTCCCGTGACCGTGTCATCCCATTTTTCCGCAGCACCCACCACGCCCGCGGTTACTCTGGTGTGATGGCCGACACCCTCACTCTCGACGGACTGATCGCGGCCCTGCCCGCCGACACCGTCGTCACCGACCCGGACATCATCGCGAGTTACCGCCAGGACCGCGCCCTCGACCCCGAGGCGGGACTGCCGATGGCGGTGGTCCGCGCACGGAGCACCGCCGACGTGGTCGCAGCGGTCCGATGGTGTGCGGACAACAGGGTGCCGATCATCCCCCGCGGGGCGGGGAGCGGGCTGTCCGGCGGGTCGGGCGGCGTCGTCGGCGCCATCACCATCTCCACCGAACGCATGCGCGAGATCTCCATCGACCCGGTCATGCGGGTGGCCGTCGTGCAGCCCGGCCTCCTCAACGCCGAGGTGAAATCCGCTGTGAAGCAACACGGTCTCTGGTATCCACCGGACCCGTCGTCGTTCGAGATCTGCTCCATCGGCGGCAACGCCGCGACGAACGCGGGCGGTCTGTGCTGCGTGAAGTACGGCGTCACCACCGATTACGTCCTCGGCATGCAGGTGGTCCTCGCCGACGGCCGGGCAATCCGGCTGGGCGGCCCACGCCTGAAGGACTCCGCGGGCCTGTCGTTGACGAAGCTGTTCGTCGGCAGCGAGGGGACGTTGGGCATCATCACCGAACTGACCCTGCGACTGCTGCCGCCCCAGCCCCCGGCGTCGACGGTGGTCGCGAGCTTCGCCTCGGTGCACCACGCGACCGAGGCCGTCCTGGCGATCACCGATCAGATCCGTCCGGCGATGCTCGAGTTCATGGACGCCGTCGCGATCAACGCGGTCGAGGATCACCTGAAGATGGGCCTCGACCGGACCGCGGGAGCGATGCTGGTGGCACAGAGCGACGCCCCCGGCGCGGCGGCTGCCGACGAGATCGCCATCATCACAGCCGCTTTCGAGGCCAATGGAGCGTCGGAGGTCTTCTCGACCGATGACGTCGCCGAGGGTGAGGCCTTCACCGTCGCGCGCCGCATGGCGATTCCCGCGGTGGAGAAGCTGGGGTCGCTGCTGCTCGAGGACGTCGGCGTACCGCTGCCCAGCCTGCCCGCACTCGTCGACGGGATCGCGGCCATCGCGGAGCGACGGGACGTGATGATCTCGGTCATCGCCCATGCGGGCGACGGCAACACCCATCCGCTGATCGTCTTCGACCCGACCGACACCGAGCAGGCCGCACGCGCCGACCTCGCGTTCGGTGAGGTGATGGATCTGGCCATCGGTCTCGGCGGCACCATCACCGGCGAACACGGCGTCGGTCGACTGAAGAAGGCGTGGCTGCCCGATCAGGTGGGTGCGGACGTGATGGACGTGTCGCGTCGGATCAAGGACGCCCTCGACCCCGACCACCTGCTCAACCCCGGCACCATGTTCTGACGCGGCCGCGCGGGACCCTCAGTAGCCGAAGTACTTCTCCAACAGCCGAAGCCAGATCTCGCTGCCCGTCGGGTAGGACGGGACCGCATGCCAGAGATCGTCGACGGTCACCTTCCCGACGATGGCGATGGTGGCGGCGTGGATCAGCTCACCGGTCTCCGGTCCGACGAACGTCGCCCCGAGCAGCGTCCGGTCATCGTCGTCGATGACGAGCTGCGCGGTGCCGGTCGCGTCGTCGCGCAGCAGCCCGATTCCCGATGCCGCGGTGATCGGCTGCGTCACCACCGTCGTCCGCAAGCCCTTCTCGTCGGCCTCCCGGGCCGTGAGTCCGGTGCTGCCGACCTGCGGATCGGTGAACACGGCCTGCGGGACCGGGACGTCGTCGCGCTCCGGCGGCGGGGTCCGCCCCTGTGCGGCGGCGGAGATCCGTTGTCCGACGAGCCGAGCCTGGTACTTGCCCCAGTGGGTCAGCATCGGTCCATACGACACGTCACCGACCGCGTACAGCCAGTCGTGCCCGCCGGGCTTCGACGCCGACAGCTGCGACGGGTCGTCGATGCCGATCGCGTCCAGACCGAGACCGTCGACGGCGGGCTTGCGGCCCGCGGCGACGAGGATCTCGGCGGCGGTGAGCGGCTCGCCGTCGACGGTGACCGTGACCGGACCGCCGTGCGAGACACCGATGCCGGCGTCGTCGGCGTTCTCGCGCGTCGGCGAGGTGATCGACACCCCGGTCCGCACGTCGACACCTGCCGTCGTCAGGCCCTCGATGACGGCCTCGCCCACGAAATCGTCCAGGGTTCGGAGGACCTTGCCGCGCACGAGCATGGTCACCGTCGACCCCAGTGCGGCCAGCCACGTCGCCGACTCACACGCGACCACACCGCCGCCGACCACGATGATCGACTCCGGGACCTCGCGGATCCCGGTCGCGTCCCGCGAGGTCCACGGCGCGAGATCGGCGTACGGGCCCGGGACGGTCGCGGTGCTGCCGGTCCCGAGGACGACGGCCAGACGTGCGGTCACGGTGCGTTCGGTGCCGTCGTTCGTGACGACCACCGTCTTGTCCCCGGTGATCCGGCCGTGGCCGCTGATGACGTCGATGTCGATGCCCTCGGCCCATTTCCGCTGTCCGGCATCGGAGTAGTTCGACGTCCAGGTGTCGCGCCGGGCGAGCAACTTCGCGGTGTCGATCCCGTCCGCGACGTCCACGCCGTCGAGATTGCGGGCGGTGGTCGCGACCTCGATCGGGCGGAGCAGTGCCTTGCTGGGCATGCACGCCCAGTAGGAGCACTCGCCGCCGAGCAGTTCGGCCTCGATGATGGCGGCGGTGCGATCCGATCCGGCGATGGCGAACTGGGCCGCGACCTCGCCGGCGGGTCCGCCGCCGATGACGATGACGTCGTATGTGTCTGTGGTCATCGGTCCACAGTGCTACCGATGACGCTCCGTGTCACCCCGGGTTGCGCCTCGGGCCGCTGATCACCCCGCACGGCCGACATCCGCGCCAGCGTGATCACCGCACGGACCATCACCGCCAGGGCGATGGCCATGACCGCGGTCTGCCACCAGCCGACCGCCACCGACTCCCCCAGCAACGCGACGCCCAACGCCATCGACACCGCCGGCTCCATCACCGTCATCGCGGGGAACGACGTCTGCAGATCGCCGGCCACGAACCCACGTTGCTGGGCGACGACACCACCCGCCGCGACGACCACGAACAGGTATATCTCGGGCCGCGTCGTCATGTTGATCGGGTCGTGGATGGCCTGGTAGATCACCGCCTTGACCAGCAGCGCGCTGATGCCGAACAACGTTCCGGCGACCAGCCCGTACAGCAGCGCCTGATAGTGCGGGCTGGACCGCTCGGCCGCGACGATCAAGATCGCCACCAGCGCGATGAGCACGACGATGGTCCCGGCGATCAGCTTGTGGTCGGTCTTCCGGTCGACCTCGTGCGGGTCGGCGACGAGGAGGAACACCGCGACGCAGGCGACCAGCACGCCACCCCACGCCCACTCGAACCGACTCGGGTGGCGATGGTCGAGCCACGCCTCGAGGGGGAGCGCGAAGAGCACGGCGAGCACCACGAGCGGTTGCACCAGCAGGATCGAGCCGAGACCCAACGCGGCCGCCTGCAGTCCGAACCCACACAGCGCCACCGCCGCGCCGATGCACCATCCGACGGTCACCCCGCCGCCGGCACACGATTCGCGCTGACGGAGAACGGTTCCGCCGGCGATGAACGCGGCAGCGAACATCGCCAGCAACGCCGGGAGCCAGGTGTGCACGATTTCGAGGCTAGTGCGCGTGATCGCGCTTGGAGTGGGCAGAAGCAGCCGTGGCGCCGACGAGTTCGGGTGGTTGGTCGAACTCCGTCTCGCGGGCAGCGGCGTGCTGTGCGAGCACGAGCACGGCGTAGAACATCTGGACCAGCACGGCTGCGACCACGATGCCCTCGAACCAGTCGACCTGGGCACGCTCGCCGAGCAGCAGGACGCCCAACGCCATCGCGACCGCCGGTTCCATCACCGTCATCGCGGGGAACGAGGTCTGCAGGTCGTGCGCGGCGAACGCGAGTTGCTGCGCGTAGACCGACGCCGCGGCGACGCACAGGATCAGATACAGCTCCGGGTGCAGCAGCGGCTCGTAGATCTTGTCGCCGAGTTGGGTGACGACACCCTTGAGCAGGAACGACTGCACACCGGTGAGCAGACCGGACGCCGACCCGAACAGCAGGGCGCGGTAGTGCGGCGACACCCGTCGGGCGAACACGACCAGGCCACCGAGCACGACGACCACCACCACGATCGTCCCGGCCAGCACCGCGGGTTCGACCTGGTGCTTGCCCGGCTGCGGCATGGTTATCAACACGAACGCCGCGATGCAGAGGGTGAGGACGATGCCCCACTTCCACTCCTGGAAGTTGAGGCGCCGGTGGTCGAGGTAGGCCTCCAGCGGGAGCGCGAACAGCACCGACAACACGATCAGCGGCTGCACCAGCAGCAGGGTCCCCATGCCGAGGGCGACGGCCTGCAGGGCGAAGCCGATCGCGGCCAGGGCGACGCCGTACCACCAGCGTCGGGTGATGCCACCGGTCGCTGTCGACGAGCGCTGACGCACCAGCGTCCCGACCGCTACGAAGAGCGCCGAGACGAGTGCGAGGCTCGCGGGCAGGAACAGGTGCACCGAGCCGACAGTACTTGTCCTACCGCCGTCCGGCGCTGCTCACGGGCATGCGTGTGGAAAGTCTTAGCGAACCCTTGATCTTCCCGGCCACGCCGCTCATCCGACGACCGGCAGCACCGGTAGACACGGCACCGGACGGGGATGTTCCGGGTCCAGCGCATTGAGGACGAACGCCGCGGCCCGACGGGACGCCGCGATGGACAGGTGGTCGGAGTGGTCCTGCGAACACCCTCGTTGGACAACGATGTTGGTCACGCGATCGCCGGGCCGGCCGGCCACCTGACCGGACGTGTACGGCACGACGACCTCGTCGCCGGTCGTCGAGATGTTGGTGTAGGTGATCCCGGGCACGTACGGGCTGCCGCCGGCGTTGACCGTGGCCAGCAGGTCGGACCCGGTCTGCATCTGGCCGCAGGCGCTGCACACGGGCAGGCCGGTCTCGGTGATGCCGAGACGACGCAGGGTGGGGGTGAACGACGCGACGGCGCTGCCCCCGGAGCCGTTCCACAGCGGCGCGATGGAGACGTAGGAGTCGATCGACGTCGCTCCGCCGAGTCGCTTCGCGTAGTAGTCGGGCATCAACGTGCCCTGCGAATGGCCGACGATGTCCACCTTGGCTGCGCCCGTGGCGCGGAGCACCCCTGCGACGAAGGTCTTCAACTGCGCGGCGCTCGTCTCGATCCGGCCCATTCCGCCGATCTGGTTGAACGGGGCCGGCGCCCCCGGCAACGCCCCGTAGGTGAGCGCGAACACGCAGTACCCGTTGTTCTTCAGCAGCGGGACGTAGGTGCCCCAGTTGGTCTGCGCCGAGCCGCCGGTCCCGTGCGCGAGGACCACCGGGTTCGGATGGTCGGCACTCGGGCGACACCGGTAGTCGTTGGATCCGGCCAGGGAGCCGTAGGGGTGCGCGAGGGCGGGACCGATACCGGAGAAGAAGCTGTACGAGACCGGTAGCGGGGCGGCGGCGGCCGCCGGGGCGAGGGCCACGCCCGCGACCCCGACCGCGGCCAGCGCGACGGCTCTGAGCAGGTACGTACGCAATCTGGATCGGGACGACATGGCCGCAACCTAGCACTTGCTTGGTTCCACGGTCTGCTGTTTCCCGACACCCCGGGTGCGGTTCCCACGCGGTGTCGGTGGCCGCGCCTACCGTGAGGGCATGTCCAGTCGATCGTCTGCGCTCACGCGCGAGTTGGAGCAGCTGCTGACGCTGACGCGGGCCGACATCGATCGCGCGACCGAGGACGCCCGGGCCCGCGCGCGGCTCGTCGAGTTCTGCGTCGACGAGGAAATCGAGCTGCGCGAGGAGACCGAGAGCGCCCACGCTCGCGGCGACGAGGAGCACGCGCTGCACTGTGCGCAGGAGGCGTCGGCGTGGCGGCACACCGCACGGATCCTGCGCAGTGCCGATCGTGACGCGGCCGCGGGCCGGGTGCCGACGGGGCGGACCGCTCGACTGGCATGATCGGCCCCATGGCGGGCACCTTGATCTTGATGCGGCACGGCAAGTCCGGCTACCCCGACGGCGTGGCCGACCACGAACGGCCACTGGCCGAGCGGGGCATCCGCGAGGCGGAGCTGGCCGGCGAATGGATGGCCCGCGACGGTCTCGAGGTCGACGCCGTGATCTGTTCGACCGCCACCCGTACCCGGCAGACGCTGCAGCGGACCGGGATCGACGCGGACTCGGTGTCCTATGTCGACGCGGTGTACGGCGGTACCCCTGACGACGTGTTCGAGGCGATTCGCGCCCACGTCGCCGAGGACGCGCAGACCGTGCTCGTCGTCGGCCACGAGCCGGGGATGCCCGCGACCGCGCTCACCCTCGACCCGGACGCCGACATCGACCAGTTCCCCACCTCGGCCTACGCGGTGCTGACCGTCGAGGCGGACTGGGATCAGATCGGCGTCTCGGCCGAGGACACCGCCACCCTCGAAGGGCTGTTCATCCCGCGCTGAGTCATCTGCGGGCGGCGATGATCGCGGCCGCGAGGTCGGCCCCCGATCGCCAGGCGCTCTCGACGCGCGGCGAGCCCTGCGGACACCACTGGTCACCGGCGAGCCCCACCAGCCGGCCGTCCACGGTCGCGAGGTGGTGACTCGCGTCGTGCTGATCCGACGGTTTGGCGAAGGTCCACCGGTGCGCGTGGGTCCAGATCGGCGCGTCGACACCGAGTACCCCGGTGACCGCCTCGGTCACGAAGGGCACCACCGAATCGGGGTCGTCGAGGTGACGCGCGGCGCGATCACCGGTGGTGTGGACGACGAGGACCGGCACGTTGTCACCGCGACGCGCACCGTCGTCGGCGATGAACGCGATGTCGGGGTGGTCGTTGACGAACGCCGCGTCGACGAACGGGAGAGCCGCCGACGCCGATGTCCTCGAGTCGAATTCGCACACCACCGCGATCACGGCCTCGTACTCGACGGGATCGGGGACCGAGGTGATCCGGGCGGCCTGTGGGTCGGGCATCGCGATCACCACGTCGCCGTCGGGGAGGTCGTCGACGTCGACCGTCGTGACCTCGATGTCACCGAGGACGTCACGCACCAGCGACCGCAGACCGCCGGGCGTCGCCCAGCGCATCGGACCGGTCGAGGTCCGGGAACCGCCGTCGGCACCCAGGACCCCGAACGTGTCGGTCCACTCGCGCGCCAGACCGGCCGCCTGCCACCGCCGTACGACGGCGTCGAAACCCTCGTCGCGGACGGTGAAGTAGCCGGCGCCGACATCGACGCGTCGGCCGCGGAGTTCCGGCGACGCCATCCGCCCGCCCGGGGCGCGACCGCGGTCGAGAACCCGAACCGCCACCCCCGCGGCGGCCAACGCCGCCGCGCAGGACGCCCCCGACATACCGGCTCCGACGATGGTCACGGGCTGATCGGTGCTCACCCGTCCGACCCTACGGACTCGACCACACCACCAGTTCCGGCCAGGGGTTCTCCCCGTCGCGGAGCCAGCGCAACGACATCCGCCAGAAGTCGTCGCGGTGTCGGCTGTGGAAGAGCCCGAAGTGACCGATCGAGCCGTGTCCCAGCGCGGCGGGCGGGATCATCACCTGGGTGCGCGGCGCGTCGGGAAGGTAGTCCAGGGGACGTCGCAGCGCGGGGACGGTGCCGTAGTCGTCGTCGGTCGTCGCGACGGCGAGGACCGACGCCTCGATGGCGGCGGCCGTGGCCCGCACGCCCGTTCGTTCGCGGCGGGGGTAGTTGTCCTCCATCCGGCGACGACGCCAAGCGCACTCCCAGGCGACCCCGCGGGGCACGTCCTCCATCCAGCCCAGCCGTTTGGCCGGGAGGTACCCACACACGAGCGCGAGCACCGGTGTGACCACCTTCCATCGCCAGAAGAACGTTCGGCGCGCCGACGGCGCCCAGTCCCGCCACCAGTTGTACTGGCCGCCGACGGTGAGCATCCGGGTGATCTCGACCGACCGACTCGCCCAGAGAGGGACGACCCCTCCCACGCTGTGTCCGACCACCGCGATCTCGGCGTCCGGCCACTGCGAGCGCACGTGTGCGACGACGGCGTCGAAGTCGAGGCGTCCCCAGTCCTGCCACCGACATCGCATGTCGCGCAGACGTTCCGGTCGCGATGCCCCGATGCCGCGGTAGTCGAAGGTGATGACGTGGAAGCCGGCCTCGGCCAAGAACGCGGCGTAGCGGTGGTAGTACGTCGCCACCACGCCGGTCGCGGCGGTCACGATCACCACCCGCAGCGGGCCCTCGTCGGGCCGCTCGGGCGTCCACCGGTGTCCGCCGAGCGGGAACCCGTCGGCGCACTCGATTCTGATCGGCGTGCCGCCCACCTCAGGCACGGACCGCGAGTTCGGGCAGGCCGACGATGATCACCGCGAAGTTGTACCCCGACATCCGCAGCGTCTCGTCACCGCAGGAGCCGAAGGTGCGCGGGTAGTCGGCGTGCCGGGGTGCGCCCTCGCGGTACCGACCGTCCGGGCTCGTGCCCGCCGCGGCGGACAGCGCGACGAAGTGGTCGTCGTAGGGGTCGCCGCCGAAGTAGCCGAGCTCGGCGATGCGGTCCTGCGCACCCTTCATGACGTAGACGTGACCGTCGGTGAGTCCGTAGTCCGACGCCTGTCGGAAATGCTGCGGCGACCACGTCGGGGACAGCCCTGGCGACCCGTAGAAGACCACGTCGTCGACCGACTGACCGCCGTTGCGTCCCAACGCCAGTGAGGTGACCAGTGATCCGTAGGAGTGACCCAGCGCGGTGATGTGCGGGGTGTCGACCTCGGCCGTGGCACGCAATCCACGGTAGAACTCGCTCAGCCGCGGCGCCGATCGGACCGCGACGCGGGAGGTGCCGAGCTCGCCGATGCCGACGAGCCGGGCCAATCGGTTCGGCCCGGTGAGGTTGGGCGGCACGTACCCCAGCCACGCGATGTTCGCGACCACCTGCCGCTCCCGCCCGCCACCGAAGCGACGCAGCTCGGCGACGCAGACCTTCGTCAGTTCCTCGGCCTGCCTGCGCATCCCGTCCAGCGAACCGCTCACCGTGGTCCCCAGACCCGGAGTGGTCACCGAGATGTGCGTCGCCGCATCCGGATCGCCGATGGCGATCGCGGCCAGCCCCCGCTTGGCGCGGCGGACGTCGAGCAGGAGCAGATAGAGGTGCTCGTGGGTGATCTGCTTCTCGATCACCTCGAGGTCACGCAGCTTCTGATCGACGTACCAGCCGTTCTCGTCGGCCGAGGAGAACAGCTTCCGGAGCTTCTGGTGCCACCAGGCCGGTAGTCGAGAGGACTCCAGCCTGCGGGTCAGGCGGTCGCGTTGCGCCTGCAGTTCGGCCCGCTCGCCCGGGATGCGATTGCGGTTGGCGGCGTCGCGGGCCACGGCCGCGATGCCGTCGACTCCCCCGATCCACTCCGGGTGGTCGGCGATGATGCCCGACCGCGCGGCCTCGTCGAGGTCGCGCCAGTACCGCGCCACACCCTCGACGCCGCCGGTGACCGGCGGCGGCGCGAGTTCGCTGCCCGCCGCGGCGACCCTGGTGGCCGCACGACGCAGGGCTGCCTGCACGCTCGCGACATTCACGATTCCCAGGTTATCGACCGGGTGCGGTCGCCAGGGCCGTCAGCACCCGCGCGTCACCGTCGGTGACGGCGATGGTGTGTTCGCTGTGCGCGCCCCGCGAACCGTCGGCCGAGCGGACCGTCCACCCGTCGTCGTCGAACACGACACGATCGGTGGTCGCCACCACCCAGGGCTCGAGCGCCAGGGTCATCCCCGGCTTCAGCGGGATGCCGCGGCGACGTCGGCCGTCGTTGGGGACCGAGGGCGACTCGTGCATCGTGCGGCCGATGCCGTGCCCACCGAATTCGTCGTTGACGGAAAAGCCCCGCGCACGCAGTTCGGCTCCCATCGCCGCCGACACGTCGCCGAGGCGGTTGCCAAGACGCGCGGTCGCGATGCCCGCATCGAGGGCCACCCGCGTCGCCTCGATCATCGCGAGGTCCTCGGCGCGGGCGGTCCCGACGACGACGCTGCGGGCCGAGTCGGCGACCCACCCGTCGACGGACACGGCGAGGTCGACACTGAGCAGGTCGCCGTCGCGCAGCTCGTAGGCGTGCGGCAGTCCGTGCAGCACAGCGTCGTTCACCGACAGGCAGACGGTGTTGCGGAACGGGCCGCGCCCGAAGTCCGGGGAGTAGTCCCAGTAGCAGGACTCCGCACCGCGGTCGGCGATCATCCCGCGCACGATCAGCTCGAGATCACGCAGGTCGACCCCGACCTCGGCGGCGCCGATCACCGCGTCGATGGCCTGCGCCACGAACGTCCCGGCGACGGCCATGGCGTCGACCTCCGACGGCGATTTCAGTTCGATCATGTCCGTGTCCACTCCGCTCGAGATCCGGGCCGTGCCGGTCAGGTATTTTTATACCGGTATAGAAATACCAGAGAGGCTCGATCTCGGCTAATCTGGCCCGATGGTTCGCACACCCCTCACGCCCGAGCAGATCGCCGCCGGCCGACGGCTCGGCGCGCACCTGCGCGCGGCCCGCGGCGACCGTCCCCTCGACGAGATCGCCCGTGCGGCATCGATGTCCGCGGAGACGCTGCGCAAGATCGAGTCCGGGCGCTTGTTCACGCCAGCGTTCGGTTCGGTGGTCGCACTGAGCGTGGCGTTGGGGATCGACGTGCAGGATCTGGCCGACGCGTGGTTGTCGGTCGCCGGGTCGGCCATCGCGCCCGCCTCGTGACGACGGCCCTGTTCCTGGCGCACGAAGACGACCGGTCGCGTGGACGCGCGGAGGCGGGCAGCCTGGCCGTCGCCGCCCGAACCCGCGGTTTCGAGGTCGTCGTCGCGCACCCGTCCGACGACCTCCCCCGTCCCGAGACCGTCGATTTCGTGACCGTGCTGGGGTCCGCCCACGCCGCCGACGACGACACCCTGCCGTGGCTGGCGCCGGAACGGGCCTACATCGCCGAGACGCTCGCCGCGGGTACCCCGATCCTCGGGGTGTGCTTCGGCGGGCAGGTGCTCAGCCGGGTGCTGGGTGGGGTCGTCGACCGGTCGCCGCATCCGGAGATCGGGTTCGTCTCGGTCGACTCGTCCTGCGATTTCATCGACTCCGGACCGTGGATGCAGTGGCACTTCGACCACTTCACCGTCCCGCCCGGCGCGACGCTGGTCGCCGACAACGCCGCCAACGCGCAGGCGTTCGTCTCCGGTCGGAACCTGGGTCTGCAGTTCCACCCCGAGATCACCGCCGGATCGTTCGCGGCGTGGCGGCTGGGATGGACCCCGGAGTCCGAGGTGGAGGTCGCCCGCGATTTCGACATCGACGTCGACGCGCTGGCCCGTCGGATCACTTCCGACGCCGCCGATCTTGAACGCCGCTGCGCCCGCCTGCTGGACGGTTTCCTCGCGCTCTAGATCCGCCGACCGTGCCCTGAATACTCGCCGACCGTGCCGTGATCACCCGTCGAACGGGCCCAACCCACAGTCAGCCGCACGATCGGTGCGTCGTTTCGGCACGCTCGGCGGCTCATGCCGGCCGTCAGGCGAACAGGGCGATGCTGATCCCGCCCGCGACGAGGCAGTAGGCGACGAACGGGTACAGCGACCGGGTGCGGAAGAACCGCGCCAGGAACGCGACGGCGGCGAAGGCGGCCACGAACGCACAGATCGATCCGACGACCACCTGTCCGCCGATCCCGTCGCCCTCGGGGCCGAACAGTTCCGGGATCTTGAGCACCCCAGCGGCGAGGATCACCGGCGTGGCGAGCAGGAACGCGAACTTCGCGGAGTGCTCGTGGTCGAGTCCGCGCAGGATGCCGCCGGAGATGGTCGCGCCCGACCGTGAGATGCCCGGGAGCAGCGCGAGGATCTGGAAGCTACCGATCAGCGCGGCGTCGGGGTAGCTCAGCGACCCGATGTCGCCCTTCACCCGTCGTCGCGCCACCTGGCGTCTGCGCAACGTCTCGGCGGCGAGCAACACCAGCCCGTTGACGAACAGGAAGATCGCCGCGATCAACGGCGTGGCGAAGACCTCCCGCAGGGGTTTCTCCGCGACCAGCCCGACAATTCCGACCGGGATCGTCGCGATGATGATGAGCCACGCCAACTTTCCGTTCGCGGTGTCGATGCGTCGGGTGCGCAGCGTCCCGATGAAACCGCCGACGATCGCGACCCAGTCACGCCAGTAGTAGACGATCAGCGCAAGGGCGGTGGCGACGTGCAGGGCGACCAGGAACGCGAGAAACGGTGTGTGGCCCTTGCTGTTCGACTCGGTGACCAGCTGCTCCCAGCTACCACCGATCCAGGCGGGCACGATCAGGGAGTGCCCGAGACTCGACACCGGGAACAACTCGGTGACCCCCTGTAGGAGTCCCATGACCACCGATTGCGTGTACGTCAGATCGCTCACGCGTCATTGTGACCCGCCCGGTCGAGGTCGACGACGCCGGGGTCGGCGGTGTCCGGAAGGGCCGAATCATTGTCCGTTACAGGTGAATCGGTGTCCGGTACGGGCGATCCGGGGTCGAGCAACTCGAGTCGGACACCGAGCAGCCGTACCGGTCGATCGAGCTCGAACCGGTCGAGCAACACGTGCACGGGCGGTTCGATGACCGCGAGGTCGACGGTCGGCGCCGCCAGCTTCTTCGACTTCGTCCGCGTGTAGAACGTCGACGTGCGCACCGTCACCGCCACCCGGAACACCACCCGCTCCTCGTCGAGGATCTGTCGGTGCAGATCCGCGGTCAGCTCGGTGAGGCGGTCGTGCATCTCGGCGACGTCGGTGAGATCGGTGGCGAAGGTGTGCACCTTCGAATGTGATTTGGCCACATAGGGTTCGACGGTGATGGTCGAATCGCCGCCGCCTCGGGACAGCACGTAGAGCCAGTTGCCCTGATGCGGTCCGAAGACGGCGATCAGTTCGTCGCGGGGCGTCGCGACGAGGTCGGCCACGGTGTCGACCCCGTTCGCGGCCAACTTGTCCGCCGTCTTGGGTCCGACGCTCCACAGCTCCCGGCACCCCAGATCACCCATCACCGACATCCAGTTGTCGTCGGCCAACGTGTAGATGCGGTCGTCGGCCGGGGGCAGCTTCTTGGCGAAGTTGGTGGCCATCTTGGCGCGCTGCTTGTTGTCGCTGATCCCCACCGAACTGCGCAGGCCGGTCTCGTCGGCGATGCGGGCCCGGATGGCGACCGCGAGGGCGTGCGGGTCGTCGGTGTCGGTGCCGACGTACGCCTCGTCCCAGCCCCAGACCTCCACCGGGTGCCCCAGGTCGCGCAGCGCGGTCATGACGCGCTCCGAGGCCGCGTCGTAGGTCGCGTGGTCGGTGGGGAGATAGATCGCGTCGGGCATCTTGCGGTGCGCACTGCGCATCGGCATGCCTGCGCGGACGCCCACCGCCCGCGCCTCGTACGACGCGCATGTCACGACGGTCCGCATCTGGTGTGGGTCCCCGCTGCCGCCGACGATCACGGGGACACCGACCAACTCGGGTGACCGCTGCCGTTCCACCGAGACCTGGAACTGATCGAGGTCGACGTGCAGGACCCACCGACACCGTCGGGCTGCGGGCGCGGTCACGGCGGCCTCCGATCGTGGGCTCACGGGTTCCTTGAACCCACTATGACGACAATCACCCGCGCGCGTGCGTGTCGCGGCGCCACCGACCGCCCGCGGGCGCGGTCTCGGTCAGAGCCCGGACACCCCGGTGCGGTCGTCCTCGGTTGTCGGGTCACCCGAAAAGCCGGTTCACCGGCGAATCGACCGGTTTCGATCACCGGATCCCAACATCTCGGTGTCACTCCGGCATCGATCATCGTCCGACGAGGTCCCCGCCTGCACCGTGTGCGAGGCTGGCCCGAGTCGATCACGCGGAGGACTCGTGAAACGTTCTGTGAACGGCGTCCGATAACCATTTGGTAACGCCATCGTTTATCCTCCTTCAGACCGAACCTCTCGTGCCCTCATCGGGGGCCTGGCTAGTGAATGTGGTGCATCAGATGTTCTCTCTCCGCCGTTCGAACGGGGGCGCTCGCGCTCTCGTGTCGATCGTCCTCAGCGTCGCCGCGGCCACCGCGCTGGTCACGGTCGGCACCGGATCCGCCAACGCATGGGGCCCGGTTCCCGCTCCGACGTTCAAGTCGGAGCAGATCAACGGGTACGGCATGCCGAACCCGGTCGTCCGCAGCTGGGCATCGACGACCACGAACCCGAAGACCGCCCCGACCATCATCTTCCTGGACGGGCTGCGCGCGACCCCGAAGATCAACGGGTGGGAGAGCGAGACCAACGTCGCGTACCTGAGCCGTCGCGGCTACAACGTCGTCATGCCGGTCGGCGGCCAGTCGAGCTTCTACGCCGACTGGGACCGTCCGAGCATCAGCGCAGGCCAGAACTCGGCCTACCGCTGGGACAGCGTCCTGCAGCACAGCCTCCCCGACTACCTGAACAAGCGTGGGTTCTCCAAGAACCGCACCCTCGTCGGCCTGTCGATGGCCGCGAGCCCCGCGATCATGCTGGCCACGCGTCGCCCCGACCTCTACACCCGCGCGGTGTCGATGTCCGGCTTCCCGCACCTGACCGCCCCCGGCATGCAGACGATGCTGCGCGCCGCGGCGTACGACTCCGGTCGCTACAACCTCAACGACATGTGGGGCATCTTCCCCAACGTCAAGGCCTTCCAGAACGACCCCTGGCTGAACGTCGGCGCGATGCGCGGCCGTCACCTCTGGGTCTACGCCGCCGCCGGCGTGTGGAACGGTCTGCCGCCGAACATCGCCACCTTCGGCACCGGCCTGTCCGGCTCGGCGCTCGAGATCGTCTCGATGGAACAGTCGCAGACCTTCTCGCTGCTGGCCCGGGCCGCCGGCGCCAACGTGCGCACCAGCTTCTTCCCCGTGGGCATCCACGCGTGGAAGTTCTGGCAGGACGAGGTCTACCGCATCGACAAGGCCGGCTGGTTCCGCAACGGCTAGTCCCACCGTCACGACCGACGCCCGGGCGTTCTCCGATCGGAGAATGTCCGGGCGTTCGTCGTATCGAGGACAGCCGATGTCCGTATTGGGTGGAATCGTCTCCTGCGGCACCTCCCCTTCGACGAAAGGCAATCCGATGGCCGACACCCTGGACTGGACCCTCGAGCTCGTCATGATCCCCGTCAGCGACGTCGATCGCACCAAGGAGTTCTACACCCGCGTCGGGTTCAACCCCGACCACGACAGCGTCGTCGACGCCGACACCCGATTCGTGCAGATGACGCCGCCGGGGTCGAACGCCTCGATCGCGTTCGGCCGCGGGATCGTCGACGGCGAACCGGGCTCGGTCAAGGGGCTGCTGGTGTGCGTGTCCGACATCGAGGCCGCCCGCACACACCTGCTCGACCGCGGCATCGAGGTGAGCGAGGTCGATGTGCAGCCCTGGGGGCATTTCGTCTACTTCGCCGACCCGGACGGCAACGCGTGGTCGGTGCAATACCTGCCGTATCGCCACGCGTGAGGGGTTCGGCGAGGGCAGACTGTCCCGTATGGCAATCATCCACTCGGACGTCATCGGGCACCTGCACAGCGGCGGCGTCGAGGTCCTGATCGGCACGGTCGTCAACCCGGCCGGACTGATCCACGCCAAGACCGTCGACGTCTCCCGTGTCACGGATTTCGCGCGTACGGGCCTCGGCGTCTCCCCGGTGTGGCACGCGTTCACCATCGACAAGTTCGGTATCGCCTACTCGGACAAGTTCGGCGCGGTGGGTGATCAGCGGATCCGCATCGACCTCGACGCCATCCGGATACTGGGCGACGGTGTGGCCTGGGCGCCGGCCAGCTTCTTCGACCAGGATTCCGAGCCTGTCCCCGCGTGCTCGCGGGGGATCCTGGGCCGCATGGAGAATCGGCTCGCGGCCGCGGGCATCACCGCCCTGGTGGGTCACGAGCTCGAGTTCGTCCTGGTCGATCCGGCGGGCGAGGCGCTGCCGACCACGATGTGGGCGCAGTACGGACTGGCCGGCGTACTCGAACACGAGGGCTTCGTCCGCGAGGTGCTGACCGCGGCCCGCACGGCCGGTATCGGACTGGAACAGCTGCATCCCGAGTACGGCGGCAACCAGTTCGAGGTGTCGCTCGCACCACTGGCACCCGTCGCGGCCGCCGATCAACTGGTGGCCGCGCGCACGGTCATCAGTCGGGTCGCACGTCGGTTCGGCACACGGGCCTGCTTCTCCCCCAAGCCGTTCGCCGACGGTGTCGGGAACGGAGCGCACCAACACTTCTCGCTCACGGGGACGGACGGACCACTGTTGGCCGGCGGTTCGGCGGCGCGCGGGATGACAGCCGCGGGCGCGTCGGCGGTCGCCGGTGTGGTGGCCGGGCTCCCCGAGATCCAGGCGCTGCTGTGCGGATCGATCGTGTCGGGACTGCGGATGCAGCCGGGGTTCTGGGCCGGGGCGTACGCCTGTTGGGGAACCGAGAACCGCGAGGCGGCAGTTCGATTCGTGCTCGGCGGGCCTGCCAATCCGCACGGCGCCAACGTGGAGGTCAAGATCGTCGACCCGTCGGCCAACTCCTACCTGGCCACCGCCGCGATCCTGGGGATGGCCGCCGAAGGCATCGAACGGGAGCTGACCTTGCCGCCGGAGACCCTGGTGGACCCGGCATCGCAGACCGAGGCCGATCGCGCCGCGGCGGGCACCGTCCTGCTGCCGACAGATCAGGCGAGCGTCATCGACGCGTTGGACCGATCCGCCACCGCCCGTACCGCTCTCGGCGACGACGCGGTCGATGCCGTGGTCGCGGTCCGGCGCTACGAGCAGACGTTCGCCGCGCTGCCGCCCGGCGACATCGCCGACATGTTCCGGATGGCCTGGAGTGTCTGAGCTCGCCGACCACGTCGAATCAGCCGTACTGATCGATCATCACGTCCACGGCTGTTGGTCCGCTCAGGGAGACGCGGGCGATCGCATCCGGTTCGAGAGCGCGCTCAACGAGGCCGACACCGCTCCGGTGACCGAGGTGGGCGCCGGGTTCGACTCCCAGGTCGGTGTCGCCGTGCGGGCGCACTGCGCTCCCCTGCTCGACCTCGAACGTCACGTCG
This sequence comes from Williamsia maris, assembly GCF_024171815.1. Taxonomy (GTDB): domain Bacteria; phylum Actinomycetota; class Actinomycetes; order Mycobacteriales; family Mycobacteriaceae; genus Williamsia_A; species Williamsia_A maris. The sequence goes on from NZ_JAMTCJ010000003.1 coordinate 1,061,722, forward strand.
GGGCCGACGAATACCTCACCCGCCGTACCGCACTCGGCGAGACCGAGGTGTCGCGACGCTTCCTGCAGGCGGCCGGGGTGTCGGACTGGTTGGTGGACACCGGGTTCTCGGCCGGTCTCGTCGACACCGGCGAGTTGACGGCGGCCTCCGGCGGGTCGACGCACGAGGTGGTCCGACTCGAGGAGGTCGCCGAGCAGGCCGCGGCCGCACCCGGCGACTACGCCGAGGCGTTCGACGAGATCCTCGGCGAGCGGGCCGCGGGGGCCGTCGCGACCAAGTCCGTGCTGGCCTACCGGGGCGGGTTCGCCGGCGACCTCGGCGATCCGCCACCCGCGCTGGTCGACATCGCCGCGCAACGGTGGCGCGAGGCCGGCGGAACCCGTCTGACCGACCGGATCCTGCTGCGATTCGGGCTGCACCGCGCGCTGCGACTGGGCAAGCCGCTTCAGTTCCACGTCGGGTTCGGTGACCGGGACTGTGATCTGTACGCCGCGAACCCGTTGCTGCTCAACGATTTTCTGCGCTCGTCCGGCGACACCCCGGTCATGCTGCTGCACTGCTACCCGTACGAGCGCGAGGCCGGCTATCTCGCGCAGGCTCATCGCAACGTGTATCTCGACGGCGGGCTGAGCATCACCCACCTCGGTGCGCGGGCGACGTCGTTCGTCGGCCGACTCCTCGAGCTGGCGCCGTTCCGCAAGATCCTCTACTCCTCCGACGGCGCCGGGCCCGCGGAGTTCCACTACCTCGGCGCACGACTCTGGCGGAGCGGGATGACCCGTGTGCTCGACGGTTTCGTCGCCGACGGGGAGTGGAGCGCTGCCGACGCGATGCACGTGGTCGACCTCATCGCGCACGAGAACGCCAGGCGCATCTACCGCCTCTAGCGTGTTGGGCTCTTGTTGCGCCGTGTCGGGCCGTCAGATCGGCGCCGGCTTGCCCTCTTCGATGAGACTCGTGGCCGCCTCATAGTCCTCGTCGCGGTCGAGGGTCAGGGCGCCCACCGTCACGCCGTCGGAGTCGAGGTACCAGATGGTGAACGACTCCCCCGGCCCGTCGGTGCCGTGGTCGGAGTGGTGGGTGCGGTCGTAGCCGTCGCCCCACGCGGCGTACTTCACCGTGCGATCGCCGATGGTCGTCCAGAACCCGGGCACCGAGTCCCACTGCGCGCGAACACCTGCGGCTGCGGTGCCCGCGACCGCACCCTGGTCGTCGGCGTCCTGCCAGTGTTCGGTGGGGATGTGCCGGCCGGCGGTGTCGTTGAACGCTGTCGCGACATCTCCGGCCGCGAAGACGTCGGGGGCCGACGTGCGCATCGACGAGTCCACGACGATCCGACCGTCGTCCAGGGTGATGCCGGCGTCGGCCGCCAGGCCGGAGTTGGGCGTGATGCCGACGGCCGCCACGACCAGGTCGACGTCGATCGTGACACCGGAGTCCAGCCGAACCGACCCCTCCGAGACCGACTCGACCTGTGCTCCTGCGGAATAGCGGACGCCCGCCTGCTCGAGCAGCGCCGCGAAGTGGGACCCGGCGTCGGAGCCCAATCGGGTGCTCTGCGGAGCCGGCTCCGGGGCCACGACGGTGGTGGAGACACCGCGCGCGGCGAGCGACGCCGCCGCCTCACATCCGATGAACCCGGCGCCGATGACGACCGCGGACGCCGCACCGTCGGCCGCATCCCGCAACGCGAGCGCGTCGGCGAGCGACCGCAGGGTGAGGACGGTGTCCCCACCGGGTACGGGCAGGGGTGAGGGAGAGGCCCCGGTCGCCAGGACGAGGTGGCGGTAGCCGATGTCGGATCCGTCGGCGGTCGTCACACGATGGCCGTCGGGATCGAGCGCGGTGACCTCGGTGTCGGTGAGCACCTCGACGTCGTGGTCGTCGAACCATTCCTGCGGCTGCAGGTCGATCTCGCCGGGCCCGGACTCCCCCTGCAGCAGGTCCTTGCTGAGCGGCGGGCGCATGTACGGGGCGTGGGCATCCGCGGTGACGAGCAGGACCCGCCCTCGGCCGTCGTTGTCCCGGTATCCCTGTGCCGCCGACACCGCTGCCGGTCCGGAACCGATGATGAGCAGGTCTGTCTCGCGCATGCGTGACTCCTCGAAATTCGAGACGCCACTTTGCTTCACGTCGTTGTCGGTACTCCATCGACCGTACACACGCCGCCAACCGCCCACTCGTCGTCCGCAACCGCCCACTCGACGGGTGTACGTGCCCACCTTCGGGTGCGGATACAAAACGACCCCCACCCGAAGGTGGGGGTCGCTCTGTGGTTCAGCTACCGACTAGCGGTAGTCGCTCGAGAAGCCGTAGTCGTCCAACGGCACCGCAGCACCGGCGGGAGCACCGAAGGTGCCGTCCGGGCTGTAGTAGGTGTCGTCGTACGACGGCACCGCATAGGCCGCGGCACGTGCCTCTTCGGTCGGCTGCACCGTGATGTTCCGGTACCGGTTGATGCCGGTTCCGGCCGGGATCAGCTTTCCGATGATCACGTTCTCCTTCAGGCCCACCAGCTTGTCGCTGCGGCTGTTGATGGCCGCATCGGTGAGCACGCGGGTGGTCTCCTGGAAGGAGGCCGCCGACAGCCACGACTCGGTCGCCAGCGACGCCTTGGTGATACCCATGAGCACCGGACGTCCGGCCGCGGGCTCGTTGCCCTCGGCCACGACGCGACGGTTGGCCGCCTCGAACTCGGCACGCTCGGTGAGCGAACCGGGCAGGAACTCGGTGGCACCGGAGTCGATGATCGTCACGCGACGCAGCATCTGACGAACGATCGTCTCGATGTGCTTGTCGTGGATCGACACACCCTGGCTCCGGTAGACCTCCTGGACCTCGTTGACGAGGTGCACCTGGACCTGACGGGGACCCATCACGCGCAGGACCTCGTGCGGATCGGCAGCACCTTCCATGAGCTGCTGTCCGACCTCGACGTGGTCACCGTCGGTGAGCAGACGCTCCGAGCCGTCCTCGTGCTTGAACACACGCAGACGCTGACGCTTGGAGATCTTGTCGTAGACAACCTCTTCCGAGCCGTCGTCGGGGGTGATCGTCATCTTGTAGAAGCGATCGTCGTCCTCGAGACGGATGCGACCCGAGACCTCGGCGATGGGCGCCTTGCCCTTGGGCACACGTGCCTCGAACAGCTCCTGGACACGCGGCAGACCACCGGTGATGTCGTCGCCGACACCACCCTGGTGGAACGTACGCATGGTCAGCTGGGTACCGGGCTCACCGATCGACTGGGCGGCGATGATGCCGACCGCCTCACCGATGTCGACGAGCTTGCCGGTCGCCATCGAGCGGCCGTAACACGTTGCGCAGACACCGGTTCCGGTGGTGCAGGTGAGCACGGAGCGCACCTTCACCTCGGTGATGCCTGCGGCCAGCAGGGCCTCGATCGCCGGATCGCCCAGGTCACGCCCGCGCTCGATGATCACGTTGCCGCTCTCGTCGAGTGCGTCGGTCGCCAGGGTGCGGGCGTACGTGGAGGTCTCCACGTGCGCGTCGCGGATCAGCGTGCCGTCGGCCTGCTTCTCGGCGATCGTGGTGTTGATGCCGCGCTCGGTGCCACAGTCGGTCTCGCGAACGATGACGTCCTGCGACACGTCGACGAGACGACGCGTCAGGTAGCCCGAGTCGGCGGTGCGAAGCGCCGTGTCGGCCAGACCCTTACGAGCACCGTGCGTGTTGATGAAGTACTCGGCAACCGTCAGACCCTCACGGAAGGAGGACTTGATGGGACGCGGGATGAACTCACCCTTCGGGTTCGTCACCAGGCCCTTCATGCCCGCCAGCGAGCGGATCTGGGTCATGTTGCCCGCAGCACCGGACTTCACGATCATCGGGATCGGGTTGTCGTCGGGGTAGTGCGCCTCCATGGCCGCACCGACCTCTTCGGTCGCCTGCTTCCAGATCTCGACCAACGCGTCACGACGCTCGTCGGAGGTCAGTGCGCCACGGGCGTACTTCTTCTCCAGACCGTCGGCACGCGCCTCGAAGCCGTCGAGGATCTCCTGCTTGTTCGGCGGGACCAGGACGTCGGTCATCGAGATGGTGACACCCGAACGGGTCGCCCAGTAGAAGCCGACGTCCTTGAGCTTGTCGACGGTCTGCGCGACGACGATCATCGGGTAGCGCTCGGCGAGATCGTTGATGATCACGGCCTGACGCTTCTTCGGCATCTGCTCGTTGACGAACGGGTACTCCTTGGGGAGCAGCTCGTTGAACATGACGCGGCCCAGCGTGGTCTCGGCGATCCACGGCTGCCCGAATTTCCAGGCACCGTCGAACTGCGCGGCCTCGATGTCGGCGGGCGGACGCTGGTCGTCCAGGCGCACCTTGATGGGTGCCTGCACGCTCAACGCGCCACGGTCGAGAGCCATGATGGCCTCGGCCGGGTTCGAGTAGACGCCACGCTCGATGTCGCCGTCGGTCGAGCCGACGAGAGCACCGACCGCTTCCGGCTTCAGGGTCGTGAGGTGATACAGACCCGTGACCATGTCCAGACGCGGCATGGCCAGCGGACGACCCGATGCCGGCGACAGGATGTTGTTCGACGACAGCATCAGGATGCGCGCCTCGGCCTGCGCCTCGGCGGACAGCGGCAGGTGGACTGCCATCTGGTCACCGTCGAAGTCGGCGTTGAACGCCTCACACACCAGCGGGTGCAGCTGGATGGCCTTGCCCTCCACCAGCTGCGGCTCGAACGCCTGGATGCCCAGACGGTGCAGCGTCGGCGCACGGTTCAGCAGAACCGGGTGCTCGGCGATGACCTCTTCGAGGACGTCCCACACGGCCGGGCGCTGACGCTCGACCATGCGCTTGGCGGACTTGATGTTCTGCGCCTGGTTCAGATCGACCAGTCGCTTCATCACGAACGGCTTGAACAGCTCGAGAGCCATCAGCTTGGGCAGACCACACTGGTGCAGCTTGAGCTGCGGGCCGACGACGATGACCGAACGGCCCGAGTAGTCGACGCGCTTGCCGAGCAGGTTCTGACGGAAACGACCCTGCTTGCCCTTGAGCAGATCGCTCAACGACTTCAACGGGCGGTTACCCGGTCCGGTGACCGGACGGCCACGACGGCCGTTGTCGAACAGTGCGTCGACCGACTCCTGCAGCATCCGCTTCTCGTTGTTGACAATGATCTCGGGCGCACCCAGATCGATCAGTCGCTTGAGGCGGTTGTTGCGGTTAATCACGCGGCGGTACAGATCGTTGAGGTCCGAGGTGGCGAAGCGACCACCGTCGAGCTGGACCATCGGGCGCAGCTCCGGCGGGATCACCGGAACGGCGTCGAGGACCATGCCCAGCGGGGAGTTGCCCGACATCTGGAACGCGGCGACGACCTTGAGACGCTTGAGCGCACGGAGCTTCTTCTGCCCCTTGCCACTGCGGATCGTCTCGCGGAGGATCTCGGCCTCGGCGCCGATGTCGAAGGTCTCGAGGAGACGCTTGATCGCCTCGGCACCCATCGCACCGGTGAAGTACTCGCCGTAGCGGTCGATCAGCTCACGGTAGAGCCGCTCGTCGATGATCATGTCCTTCACCGCGAGCTTGGTGAACTTGTCCCAGATCTCCTCGAGGTCGTCGAGGGCACGCTGCGCGGTGTCGCGGATCTTGCGCATCTCGCGCTCGCCGCCGTCCTTCACCTTGCGGCGGGCATCGGCCTTCGCGCCTTCGCGCTCCAGCTCCGCCAGGTCCTCTTCGAGCTTCTTGGCGCGCTCTTCGAGGTCGGAGTCGCGGGTGTCGGCGACACCCTTCTTCTCGACCTCCATCTCGGCCTGCAGCGTCGACAGCTCGTTGTGACGGAGCTCGTCGTCGACCGCGGTGATGACGTACGCGGCGAAGTAGATGATCTTCTCGAGATCCTTCGGCGCGAGGTCGAGCAGGTAGCCCAAGCGCGAGGGAACGCCCTTGAAGTACCAGATGTGGGTGACCGGGGCGGCCAGCTCGATGTGGCCCATCCGCTCACGACGCACCTTGGCGCGCGTGACCTCCACGCCGCAGCGCTCGCAGATGATGCCCTTGAAGCGGACACGCTTGTACTTGCCGCAGTAGCACTCCCAGTCGCGGGTCGGCCCGAAGATCTTCTCGCAGAACAAGCCGTCCTTCTCGGGCTTGAGCGTGCGGTAGTTGATCGTCTCGGGCTTCTTGACCTCGCCGAAGGACCACTTGTGGATGTCGTCCGCGGTGGCCAGACCGATCTTCAGTTCGTCGAAAAAGTTGACGTCGAGCAAGTTGTAACCTTCCTAGCTCTTATCAGGGAAATCAGTTGGCGAGATCGTCGACTGTGGCGGACTCGTTGCGGGACAGGTTGATACCGAGGTTGGCAGCTGCGCGCTCCAGGTCCTCGTCATCGCCGTCACGCATCTCGATCGCCGCGCCGTCACTGGAGAGCACCTCGACGTTCAGGCACAGCGACTGAAGTTCCTTCAGCAGCACCTTGAACGATTCCGGGATACCCGGCTCGGGGATGTTCTCGCCCTTGACGATCGCCTCGTAGACCTTGACGCGACCGACCACGTCGTCGGACTTGATCGTCAGCAGCTCCTGCAGCGTGTACGCCGCGCCGTAGGCCTGCATGGCCCAGCACTCCATCTCACCGAAGCGCTGGCCACCGAACTGGGCCTTACCGCCGAGCGGCTGCTGGGTGATCATCGAGTACGGACCCGTGGAACGCGCGTGGATCTTGTCGTCCACCAGGTGGTGCAGCTTGATGATGTACATGTAGCCGACCGACACGGGGAACGGGAACGGCTCGCCGGAGCGACCGTCGAACAGCGTCGCCTTGCCGTCGCCGTTGACCATCACGTCGCCGTCACGGTTGGGCAGCGTCGAGGACAGCAGTCCGGTCAGCTCCGCATCCGTGGCACCGTCGAACACCGGGGTCGCGGTGTTGGTGTCGGGCCCTGCCGAGAGCATGTCCTCCGGCAGCTTCGACGCCCACTCCGGCGTTCCCTGTGCGACGTCGATGTTCCACCCGGTCTTGGCGATCCACCCGAGGTGGGTCTCCAGGATCTGGCCGATGTTCATACGACGCGGCACACCGTGCGTGTTCAGGATGATGTCGACCGGGGTTCCGTCGGGCATGAACGGCATGTCCTCGGCGGGGAGGATCTTGCCGATGACGCCCTTGTTGCCGTGCCGGCCGGCCAGCTTGTCGCCGTCCTGGATCTTGCGCTTCTGCGCCACGTACACGCGCACCAGCTCGTTGACACCGGGGGGCAGATCGTCGTCGTCATCACGCGAGAACACGCGGATACCGATGACCTTGCCGGTCTCACCGTGCGGCACCTTCAGCGAGGTGTCGCGGACCTCACGGGCCTTCTCACCGAAGATGGCACGCAGCAGACGCTCTTCCGGGGTCAGCTCGGTCTCGCCCTTGGGCGTGACCTTGCCGACCAGGATGTCGCCGTCGCGGACCTCGGCACCGATGCGGATGATGCCGCGCTCGTCGAGATCGGCCAGCACCTCGTCGGAGACGTTCGGGATGTCCCGGGTGATCTCCTCGGCACCGAGCTTGGTGTCGCGGGCATCGATCTCGTGCTCCTCGATGTGGATCGAGGTGAGGACGTCCTCCTCCACGAGGCGCTGCGACAGGATGATCGCGTCCTCGTAGTTGTGGCCCTCCCACGGCATGATCGCCACGAGCAGGTTCTTGCCGAGGGCCATCTCACCGTCGTCGGTGCAGGGGCCGTCGGCCAGGACCTGTCCGACCTCGACACGCTGTCCCTCGTCCACGATCGGACGCTGGTTGGCGCAGGTGCCGTGGTTCGAGCGGGCGAACTTGCGCATCCGGAACGTGTCCCGGGTGCCGTCGTCGGCCATCACGGTGATGTAGTCCGCGGAGACCTCCTCGACCACGCCGGCCTTCGCCGACAGGATCACGTCGCCCGCGTCGATGGCGGCACGCAGCTCCATGCCGGTACCGACCAGCGGGGCCTCGTTGCGCACCAGCGGCACGGCCTGACGCTGCATGTTCGCACCCATCAGGGCGCGGTTGGCGTCGTCGTGCTCGAGGAACGGGATCATGGCCGTGGCCACCGACACCATCTGGCGCGGCGAGACGTCCATGTAGTCGACGCCCGTCGGTCCGACGAACTCGACCTCGCCGCCCTTCTTGCGGACGAGGATGCGCTCCTCGGTGAACCGCAGGTCGGCGTCGAGGATGGCGTTGGCCTGAGCCTTGACGTACCGGTCCTCCTCGTCGGCGGTCAGGTAGTCCACCTGGTCGGTGACCTGGCCGTCGATGACCTTGCGGTACGGGGTCTCGATGAAGCCGAACGGGTTGACCCGTGCGTAGACCGACAGCGACCCGATCAGGCCGATGTTCGGGCCCTCCGGGGTCTCGATCGGGCACATGCGGCCGTAGTGGCTGGGGTGCACGTCGCGCACCTCGAGGCCGGCACGCTCACGGGACAGACCACCGGGGCCCAGCGCCGACAGGCGACGCTTGTGGGTCAGACCCGACAGCGGGTTGTTCTGGTCCATGAACTGCGACAGCTGGGAGGTTCCGAAGAACTCCTTGATCGCGGCCACGACGGGACGGATGTTGATCAGGGTCTGCGGCGTGATCGCCTCGACGTCCTGGGTCGTCATCCGCTCGCGGACCACACGCTCCATGCGGGACAGGCCCACGCGGATCTGGTTCTGGATCAGCTCGCCCACGGTACGCAGACGACGGTTGCCGAAGTGGTCGATGTCGTCGACCTCCACGGGCACCTCGACGCCGCCGGGGACGGTCATCGTCGAGGCGACGTTCGTCTCCGACTCGTGCAGGCGGACGAGGTACTCGACCGTCGCGACGATGTCCTCCTCGGTCAGCACCGACGAACCCGTCATGGGGTTCGCGGCCAGACCGAGCTTCTTGTTGAACTTGTAGCGACCGACGCGCGCGAGGTCGTAACGCTTCTCCTTGAAGAACAGGTTCTCCAGCAGGGTCTGCGCCGACTCCTTCGTCGGGGGCTCGCCCGGACGCAGCTTGCGGTAGACCTCGAGGAGTGCCTCGTCGGTGCCCGCGGTGTTGTCCTTCTCCAGGGTCGACATCATGATCTCGGAGAAACCGAAGCGCTCGGTGATCTGCTCGGTGCTCCAGCCCAGGGCCTTGAGGAGCACGGTGACCGACTGACGACGCTTGCGGTCGATGCGGACACCGACGGTGTCGCGCTTGTCGATGTCGAACTCGAGCCATGCGCCACGACCCGGGATGACCTTCACGCTGTGCAGGGTCTTCTCGGTGGTCTTGTCGATGTTGGAGTCGAAGTACACGCCGGGGCTACGGACCAACTGGCTCACGACGACACGCTCGGTGCCGTTGATGATGAAGCTGCCCTTGTCGGTCATGATCGGGAAGTCGCCCATGAAGACGGTCTGCGACTTGATCTCGCCGGTGTTGTTGTTGATGAACTCGGCGGTGACGAACAGCGGCGCCGCGTACGTCATGTCCTTGTCCTTGCACTCCTCGACGGAGGCCTTGACCTCGTCGAAGCGCGGATCGGAGAACGACAGCGACATGGAGCCGGAGAAGTCCTCGATCGGGGAGAGCTCGGCGAGGATGTCGTCGAGGCCTCCGCTGGGGTTCTCTTCGCCGCGCGCCAATGCGCGGGCGTGCCACTCCGGAGATCCGACGAGCCACTGGAACGATTCGAGCTGCACGTCGAGCAGTCCGGGTACTTCGAGAGGCTCGCTGAGCTTTGCGAACGATGCACGACGCGGGGCGCCGGGAATGGTTGAGGTGGACTGGCGGGTGACTGCCAAGGTGCGTCCTTCCAACACGAAAATCTTTTTTGTGGGCCGAGCTTCTGTGTGCCACGGGGTGGCACATTCTTATCGGTGTTGCCTGTAGGTGCATGCGCCGGAACCGAGAGAACTCGTTCACAGCGATCACCGAACGCAGCACACAGAAGTGGCCGAGAAAGGAAATCGTGATGTGGACAGGAGGCAGCCAGCGCAACGTCCAACTGTATCAGAAAAACTCCTCCCCGTGTCAAGCACGGGGGAACGGGCTCGAGGCCCTACGCGGTGCGATCCAACCAGTGGCTGCCGGTCATCTGTCGCTGGTGACAAGCGTGCAACCAGCGGGCGGGTGAGTCAAGAGGAACGCGCACTTCGGTGTGGAGCAATTCCGTAAAGGGTCTGCGTGGAGGGTCGACTCAGAAGTCGGCGAAGTTGCTGACCAACCACTTGCCGCCGACCTGCTGCATCGACACCTGGTACCGCTTGGTGCCGCTCCCGGAGGCCTGCTGGCCCTGCGTCTGGCTGAGGATCAGGTTCACCACCAGCACCGCGCTGTCGCCGTCGATGGAGCGCACCCCGACCGAGTCGACGCGACAGTCCACTCCCCCGGTGGTGAGTCCGGCCTGTCCGAGCGCATCGCGCACGGCCTTGTCGTACTCGGCGAACCGCTGGGCGGCGGTGCCGGTCACGTTCGACTGGGCGGTCTGCTGCCACTGGTCCAACTTGTCGTACTGCACCCCGAAGATCGTGCAGATGCGCGAGTTGGCCTGCGACGTGACCTCGCTGGTGACCGACGAGTTCACGAACGCCTCGTTCGACGACAGCGACACCCCGGGCTTGATCGCGGCGATCGCGGCGACGATCGCGAACACCACGGCGACCGCGGTGACGATGCCCACGAGCCGCCAGCCGAGCAGCGGACCACGCGGGGCCTTCTGCGACTCGCCCGCGGCCACCGGCGCCGGTGCGGTGGGGCGTGTCGACTGCGGCTTGAGCGTCGAGACCTTCGTCGTCGGTCGGTTCTTGCCGCGCGGACCGTCGCCGGTCGCGGCCGGCGTCTTCTCCAGGCTGGTCGTGGCCGACGCGTCGGCGGCCACGGGTTCGGTGTCCGTCCCGGTGGTGGTCGGATCACTCTGCGTCGGCGTCTCGACCACGGCCGCGGAATCCTCGGCCGGGGTGCCGACGGCTGGGGCGGCGGCGGGCGTGACGGCGGCCGCCGAGTCCTCGGCCGGCGTCTGCACCGGTGCCGTGTCCTCGGCGGGGGCGTCGACCGGCGCGGTCGCGGCGGCGGGCGCCTCGGTCGCAGCGGGCTGCTCCGACTTCGGCTTGCGCGAGAAGCGAGACTTCCGCGGCGGCGAGGTCTGCTCGGCCGGCGCCTGCTCCGGTGTCGTCTGATCCGGGGTCGCCTCGGATGCGGGCGTGCTCGCGGGACGGGCCGGGGTCCGGCCCGCGACCTTGGGCGTGCGACGCGGCGGGTTCGAGCGCGGTGGGCGTGGCGTGGTCATCAGTTACCCGCTCCTGTGGTCGGTGCGGCGGGCGCGGGCGCAGCGGGCGCGGGGGCGCCACTGGCTGCGGGTGCGCCGCTCGCGGCGGGTGCTCCGGTCGTTCCGTCAGCCGTGGGGGCGCTGTTGTCGATCGCGACCGAGTCCAGCGGCTGGATGTTGTTGGCCTTCCACGCCGAACCGTCCTTGGTCACCTGCACCTGGAAGCCCATGGTCTGACTCGACGACGCCTCGTTCGGACGCGAAGAGGTCACCACGAGGAACACGAGGGTCTTGGCCGTGTTGTCGTCGGTGTTGAGTTCGACGACGGCGCTGCGGGCGAGCTTGGCGGTCAGAGTCGCGGCCTGGCTGGGATCGCCTGCGGCCTTCTGCAGCTCACCGAGACCCGAGCTGCCGAGCAGCTGGGTGCGTGCGGCACCGGTCACCGAACCGGACAGCCGGTCCTGGTAGGCCTTGCTGTCCTTGAGGTCGATGTTGAGCACGTTGAGCATCGCCTGCTCGGCGCCACCGAGGGCGTCGTCGCGGGCGGTCTGGACCGGCTCCTTGTTGAATGCGTCGTCGTACCACCGGTATCCGTAGAGGCCGGCGAACACGATCGCTGCGATGAGGGCCGCCACGGCGAGCGCTGCCGCGACCGGCAGAGCCGCGGGAGCGATCCTGGTCCGCCACGTCGGTGTGGTGTCGGCGACGTTCTCCGGCCGACTCGGTTCAGGGGTAGTCATCGGAGGCCACTGTAGTCATCGAAGCTGTGGGCGCCATCACCCCGGTGAGTCCAACTCACCGGGGCGAGGCGCGTCACGCTACTTCGGGAAGACGCCCAACAGGTACGACAGCTGGGTGACCAGCGGGTTCAGATCCAGCTTGTCGGGATCCTTCTTGGGGTTGCGGTCCCACGGCTGCGGGATGTACTTGTCCGCGAACTTGGCGTTCTGCGCGCCACGGACCGCAGTCGGATTACCCTGCGCCACGGTGCAACTCGCCTTGGTGTTGAACGGGAAGTCGTCGTAGTTCAGGTCGAAATCCGGGTTCTTCTTCTTGATCGCGGCTATCTCGGCCTGGGTGCTCTCGTAGCCCTGGGTACACGAGACCGGGTTGTTGGTCTCGAGGACGACACCGAAGTGGATCGTGCCGTCGCCGGGTGCAGGCGTGTAGCTGCCGCTCGACAGGGCCGACAGCATCGCCAGGGCCGGCGAGATCGCCTGATAGGTCCCCTTGACGTTGCGGACATCCTTGGCGAGGTTGCGGACCACGGTGGTGACGTCGCCACCGTTGCGGGTCAGCAGCGCCGAGATCTGCGTGGCCGACGCGGTGCCGGTGGTCAGCAGACGCCGGATGTCGGGGTCACTGGTCGCCAACTGGTTGGTGATCAGGCCCAGGTTCTTCGACCAGTCCAGGATCGCGTCGGACTGATCGGCCTGGGTGCCCAGCACCGTGTCGGCGTTGCGGATCAACGAGATCGTCTGGGGCAGGTTGTCGTTGCCGGTCTTGGCCAGGTTCGACAGCGAGTCCACGAGGACCTTGAGGTTCTCGCCGTTGCCGTTGAAGGCCTTGCCCAGCTCGGTGACCACCGTGGTCAGATCATTCAGCGGAACCGATCCGGTGAAGTCGACCGCGCTGGAGATGACGTCCTGGACCGGGGTCGGGATCGACGTGTCGGAGATGACGGAGTCGTTCTTCAGGTACGGACCGCTCGCGGACGCCGGACGCAGATCGACGAACTGCTCACCGATCGCCGACCGGTTGGCCACCACCGCCTGCGAGGACGCCGGCACCTTCGGGCCGCCGGAGTCGAGCAACAGGTTCACCCGGACCCCGTCGGGGCGCAGCTCCAACGAGCCCACCCGGCCGACCGGGACACCCTGGTAGGTGACCTCGGCGTTGGTGAAGATGCCGCCGGAGTCCTTGAAGTCCGCGTGCACGGTGTACTGACCGATGCCGACGAGCTTGTCGAGACGGGCGTAGGTCGCACCCACGTAGACGATCGCGACGACACCGACGATCACGAAGACGATGAGCTGCCACTTGACGAGCTTCGACATCATCGGCCGGTCCCTCCGTTCGCTCCTGCGGCACCGGTCGCGCCCTGCAGCATCGCCATCGGGCCGGTGAGGGCCGTCTGACCCTGCTTCGGCGACGGCAGCAATGTGTACTGACCACCCGACGGCGGGGTGTTCGGCCCCGGCCGTGCGTTGAGCAGCGGCAGCAAGGTCACCGTCGGCAGTCCGGCACGCGGGCCGTTGCCGTTGGTGTACGGGTTACGCGGGTCCAGCCTGGGTGCAGGACCCGAACCGACCGGCTGGTAGCGCGGCTGCGGCTGACCCACACCGAGTGCCTCGAGCTGGTTGAGCAGGCGCAGGTCCAACGTGGCGAACAGGTTGGTCGAGTCGCCGCGCACACCCGGCAGCAGGGCATCCGGGAACGGATACGTCGGCAGCAGCGGGAGCGCGGTGATCAGGTCCGGCGCGGCGTTCGCGAGCGACTGCAGCGTCGGACGCAGGGCACGGAGATCGGTGACGATCTCGGTGCGTGCACGACCGAGGATGTCGACACCCACCTGTCCGAGACCGTCCAGCTTCTGCAGGAGGGTCACGAACTGCGGGCGCTGGTCCTCGAGGACCTTCACGCCGGCGGGCAACTGATCGAGGATCCGGTTGATCTGCGCCGTCTGCTTCTCGGTCCGGTCCGACAACACCGCGAGGCCGTCGATGGCCCGGGTGATGTTGGCCTTCTGGTCGTCGAGCGTCTTGATCAGGCGACCGGTCTGGTTGAGCAGCGACTTCACCTTGCCGGTGCGGCCGTCGAGCGCGGTGTTGAGCTCGTCGACGATCGGCTTGATCTGCGCGATGCCACCGCCGTTGAGCAGCAGCGACAACGCGCCGAGGACCTGCTCGATGTCGGTGGACGTCTTGGTGCGCGCCATCGGGATCGCGACGTTCGACGGCTGGCGCGCTGCGCCCGCGTTCGAGTTCGGATCCACCAGGGAGACGAACTTCTCACCGAGGAGGTTGGTCTGCGAGATGTCGGCCGTGGCCTTGTCGGACAGATCGATCTTGTTCTTGACCTCGACGGTCACCTCGGCCGACCACTGGTCGGGCGCGATGGCGATGTCGGTGATGCTGCCGACCGTGACGCCGTCGACCTTGACCGCGGACTGCGGGACCAGGTCGAGGACGTCGGCGAACTGCAGCTTGTAGGTGCGCGGGCTGGCACCCGTGTCGGCCCCTCCGGGCAGCGGGATCGACTGGATGCTGATCCCACAACCGGTCAGGCCGATCAGCGACACCAGCGACAGCGCGCCGATCGACGTCGCCGTTCGTCGGGTCAGGCGTGCGGGGGCGAACCCGCGCAGCCCGGAGTTCCAGCGCCTCATCAGTTGCCACCACTCGTCAGGCCGGGCGACGGGGTGCCGGGGACAGTCCCGGGAACCGCGCCGCGCTTCTGCTGGTTGGTACCGCTCATGATCCCGAACGGCAGGTTCAGCGTCGGGGTCGTGAGGCCCTTGTTGATCTGATCGGTGATGTTGCCGCACTGATCGAGCAACGGCCGCAGCGTCTTGCTGAACTGCGTGAACGCGGGGTCACCGGGCTTGAGCTTGCCCAGGTCGAGCAGCTTGCAACCGGCGCCTGCGAGGTTCTGCAGTTCGGGCAGGACCACGCGCAGGTCGAGGGTTCCGGACTCCGCGTTGTAGGCGTTGATCAGGTTGTTGATCGTCACCGGGAGCACCGTCAGCAACTCTTTCTGCTGGTCGGTGGTGTCGGCGAGCGTCTTCGACGTCGGGATGAGCTCCTGGACACGGTCGCCGAGGGCGATGCGGTTGTCCTGGACGAATCCGGCGACGTCACCGAGTGCGACCGACAGCTTGTTCAGGGCCGCGCCGAGCTGGGTGCGCTCGCCGGCCAGGAACGAGGAGAACGAGTCGAGCTGGGTGTTGAACTGCCGAACCTGGTCGTCGTTCTCGGCCAGCGCACCGACGAACACGTCGAGGTTCTTGACCGTGTCGACGATGTTGCCGCTGGAGTCGCTCAGGGTCTGCGACGCCTTGGACAGCTGCTCGATGGTCTGACCGAGCTTCTCGCCGTTGCCCTTCAGGTTGGCCGCACCGGTCGTGATGACCTGGCTCAGCGCACCGTCCTTGTTGGCACCGTCGGGACCGAGCGACTTCGACAGCTTCTGGACGCTGGAGTAGAGCTGGTCGATCTCCACCGGGACCATCGTCTGGTTCAGGCTCAGGGTGATGTCGTCGCCCGCCTTGGGCTGACCCTTCTGGTAGGTCGGGGTCAGCTGGATGTAGCGGTCGGCGACCACCGACGGGGTGATCTGCACGGCGCGCACGTCCTTGGGCAGGTCGTGACCGCCCTTGACGGTGAACTTCACGCGCACCTTGTCGCCCTGCGGGGTGACCTCGTCGACCTTGCCGACCTCGACACCCATGATGCGGATGTCGGTGCCCTTGTAGATGCCGACGCTGGACTTGAAGTAGGCGGTCACCTTGGTCTGGTTGAGCGAGGTGAACAGCCACCACAGCGAGCCGGCGACGACGAGCGCCACCACCAGACCCACCACCAGGAACACGATGTGGCGCGGGGTGAACCAGCTGCCCGGGCCGCGGGAGTCGCGGAGGTCGTGACGAGGTCCGCTTGTCGTGGTCATCATCCGGTTGCCTCCCCTCCGCCGTTGTTGAGCTGCCGTGTCTTGTTCGGCGGTCGTGTCGTGTTCTGCGCCGGGAGTCCGGGCGGCAGGATGTTGGTGATCACCGAGTCGAACCAGCGACCGCTGCCGAGCACGTTCGCGTAGAGCCGGTAGAACGGCGCGAGATTGGTGATGGAGGCACGGATGTTGTTGTCCTGCTTCTGGAGTATGTCGGTGACGCCCTTGAGGTTCTCCAGGGCCGGACCGATCTGCTTCTCGTTGTCGCGGACGATGCCCGTCAGCGTGGTCGAGAGCTGCGTGGTGCTCCGGAGCAACGTCGAGATCGCCTGCTGGCGCGTGTTGAGCTCGGAGAGCAGATCACCGGCACCGGCGATCAGGCGGGTGAACTCCTGGTTGCGATCGGCCAGGATCTTCGACGTCCCCTTCGTCGCGTCGAGGAGCTTGCGCACCTCCTGATCGCGACTGGCGATCGTCGTCGACAACCGGGTCAACCCGTCGAGCGAGTTCCCCAGTTCCTGCGGCGTGCCGGAGAACGCCGACGACAGGGTCCGGAAACTCGTCGCCAACTGGTCGGTGTCGATGTTCTCGATGTTCGACGACGCGTCGTTGAACGCCTCGATCACGTCGTACGGCGACGTGGTCTGGGTGATCACGTCCTTCGGATCGGCCAGCTTGTCGCCGCGCGGATCGATCTGCAGGTACTTCTGGCCCAGGATCGTCTTGATCTGGATCGACGCGCTGGTCTGGTCGCCCACCCACGTGTTGTTCACCGCGAACGAGACCCGGACCTTGTTGTCGACGATCTCGACCTTCTCCACCTGACCGACCTTGACGCCCGCGACACGGACCTCGTTGCTCGGCTTGAGGCCCGCGGCCTCGGTGAAGTCGGCCTTGTAGATCGTCCCCGCGCCCACCAACGGCAGGTTGGCGAGGAAGAACGCGGAGAGCGCGGCCATGATCAGGATCATCAGACCCATGGCGCCGATCGTGATCGGACTCCGTCGTGGTTGGTCCGGTCGTTTGTTCTGCTTCTGCGTGTCAGCCATGTCGCCCCCCTCAGCCCGGCGGATCATCGTTGGCCCAGCACCGTGTCGCGCTGTTGGTGTAGAGCACATGGTTGATATCGGGCAGCGGGATCAGCGGCTGGGAGAGCAGGGTGCTCTTGCCGTTGCCCGCGGTGATGTCGAGGCCGCACAGATAGAACTGGAACCACGACCCGAAGGTCGCCGCCCGGCCGATCTTGGCCGCCTTGATCGGCAGGTTGGTCAGGGTCTTCTCGACCTCTCCACGACGCTCGTTGATCCGCTGCGACAGCTGGTTGAGACCCGCGATGGATCCCTGCAGCGCCGGCCGCGTCGGGGTGAGGATCGAGTTGGTGACCGCGGTCAGGTTCGACACCGACGTGATGGCCGATCCGACGGAGTTCTTCTGAGCGGCCAGGCCGGTCACGAACTTCTCGGTGGTCGTCAGCAGCGATGTGAGCTGATCGTCGTGTCGATTGATGTTGTCGAGCACCGTCGTCAGGTTGGTGATCAGCTCGCCGATCACCTTGTCCTTGTCGGCGATGGTGTTCGTCAGGTCCGCGGTGTCGCTCACCAGATCGGTGATCGTCCCGCCCTCGCCCTGGAAGACCTTGATGATCTCGTCGGACAGCTTGTTGACGTCCTCGGCGGTGAGCTGCTGGAACAGTGGCCGGAACCCGTTGAACAGGTCGGTGAGGTTGACCGAGGGGTGCGTGTTGGCCACCCCGATGGTCGCGCCCTTGCTCAGCGTCGCCCCGCTGTCGCCCGGCCCGCGTTCCAACGAGAGGTAGCGGAGGCCGGTCAGGTTGCGGAACTTGATGTAGGCCTGGACGCCGTCGGGCAGCCGGTCGCGCTCGATGGAGAAGCTGACCCGCGCCTTGTCCTTGTCGTAGACCTCGACCTTGGAGACCTGACCGACGCGCACACCGGCGATCCGGACGTCGTCGCCCTGGTTCAGCAGCGAGGCGTCGGTGAAGATCGCCTTGAAGTCGTTGCTGCCGCCGGCACCGGAGTTCGCGATGGTGACGCCGAGCAGCGCGGTCAGGATGACGGTGATCACCGCGAACACGATCAGCTTGATCAGCGGCGAGTAGAAGTTGTTCTTCACTTGATCGTCACCTGCGCCCCCTGGAGTCCGGGTGCGACGAGCTGAGCGATCCAGCCCGGGACCTGATCGGGGGTCGTTCCGGCCTCGGCCGCCATGATCGCCTGCAAAGCCACCTTGTTCTTCGGGTCGTCGTAGACGCTCGGGTTGATGGTTCCCGCGGGCTTGCCGGAGTAGTCCGGTGCGGGCAGCTCCTGGACCGTGCGCGGGCCGGGGTTACGCGACGGCGGCTGGTAGGAGCCGTCGTTGAGCGATCCGCCCGGGTACTGCGGGAACGGCCGACCCTGCTCGTAGTGCAGCGGGTAGCACTTCGGTCCGCGGTCCTCGAGCAGTCGCGGCTCGTCCTGGTTGGGCAGGTACCGACCACGCGGGTTCGAGAACGTCAGCGTCACACGGACACCGGGGTTCTTGGTGCCCGCGCCGACGATGTTGCCGACCTCGGGGACGAGGCCCGCGAAGTTCTTGAACGTGCACCCGAAGGCGGGCGACTGCTTGGCCAGTGCGGACAGCAGCGGCTCGGAGTCGATCGCCAGGGTCAGCAGATCCCGACGGTTGGTGGCCAGGAAGTCGGTGGCCTGCACCGCGGTGTTGGTCAGCGTCGAGAACAGCGTCCGCAGATCGCCCTGCTTCTCCACCACCGTGTTGGTGGTGGTGCGCAGCGTGTCGAGTGCGTCGACGATGTCGGGCAGCGCCTCGGAGTAGGTCTCCGAGAAGCTGGCCAGACCACGCAGCGTTCCCTGCAGTTCGGGCATGTTCTGGTTGAACTTGCTGAAGATGTTGTTCAGGTTGTCCAGGCTGGTGCCGAGCTTCTCACCGTTGCCGGTGAGCGCCTTCGACAGCGACCCGAGCGTGACGCTGAGATCCTGCGGGGGGATCGCCTTGAGAACCGGCAGCAGCTTGTCGAACAGGTCCTGCAGCTCCATCGCGTTGCCGCTGGTGTCGGTCTTGATCGTCGAACCCGCGGTGAGCGTGGCACCGCTGGGGTTCTCCGGGACCTGCAGCGCGACGTAGCGCTCACCGAACAGGGTCTTGGGGAGGATCCGCGCGGTGGTGCCCTGCGGGATCATCTTCGCCTTGTCGGGCTGGAGACCGAGTTCGACGGTGACGGCACCGTTCTCGTCGGCGACCACCTTGTTGACCTGGCCCACGATGAGGCCGCGGACCTTGACGTCGGCCTTGTCGGGCAACGCGTTGCCCGCCGAGTCGGTCGTGAGGTTCACGTCGGTGAACGACTGGAAGGTCTGGTTGAACTTCAGGATCGTGCCACCGATGAAGAGGATGACGACCAGGAAGAACACCAGTCCGAGGAAACGTCTACGAAGGGAAGCCATGGATCAGCCCGCCACCCTGACTGTCGTGTCGGTGCCCCAGATGGCGAGACCGAGGAAGAAATCGAGCACGGCGATGAGGACCAACGCCGATCGGACCGCGCGACCCACGGCCACGCCGACGCCGGCCGGGCCGCCGCTGGCGTTGTAGCCGTAGTAGCAGTGCACCAGGATGATCACGAAGGCGAACACCAGCACCTTGCCGAAGGACCACAACACGTCTGCCGGTGGCAGGAAGAGATTGAAGTAGTGGTCGTAGGAGCCCGTCGACTGCCCGTTGAACTGGGTGTTGACGACTCTCGTCGCGAGATAGGCGGCCAGTAGGCCGAGCACGTAGAGCGGGATGACGGCAATGAAGCCGGCCAGCACGCGGGTGGTGACGAGGAACGGGACCGACGGGACGGCCATGACCTCGAGCGCGTCGATCTCCTCGGAGATCCGCATGGCACCGAGCTGGGCGGTGAAGCCGCAGCCGACGGTGGCCGAGAGCGCGAGGCCGGCGACGAGCGGCGCGACCTCACGGGTGTTGACGTAGGCCGAGAGGAAGCCGGTCAGTGCCTGCGACCCGATCTGGTCGAGGGCCGCATAGCCCTGCAGACCGACCACGACACCGGTGAAACCGGTGAGCAGGACCATGACGCCGATCGTGCCGCCGATGACGGCGAGACCGCCGGCACCGAAGGCGACCTCGGCGAGCAGCCGCAGCAGCTCCTTGGGGTAGTGCTTGATCGTCCGGGGCGCCCACCCGACGGCGCGTCCGTAGAACGACATCTGGTCGCCGGCACCGTCGAGCACCTGAAGCGGTGCCTTGGCGACCTTCTTGAGCCGATAGTTGAGCTCGTCGGCCCTGCTCTTTGCGATGGTCATCGATTCACTCCCCTACGAACCCTTGGCGGGGACGATCTGCAAGTACACGGCCGTGATGATCAGGTTGGCGAAGAACAGCAGCAGGAAGGTGATGACGACGCTCTGGTTGACGGCCTCGCCCACACCCTTGGGTCCGCCCTTGGGAGACAACCCCTTGAAGGAGGCGATGACGCCGGCGATCGCACCGAACACGATGGCCTTGAGTGTCGCGACGTAGAGGTCGGGCAGCTGGGCCAGGGCGCTGAACGATGCGAGATACGCACCGGGCGTGCCGTTCTGGACGACCACGTTGAAGAAGTAACCACCGCCGATGCCGACGACGCAGACGAGGCCGTTGAGCAGGGCCGCGACCAGGATCATCGCGAGTACACGGGGGACGACGAGCCGTTGGATCGGGTTGATGCCCAGTACCCGCATCGCGTCGATCTCCTCGCGGATCGTCCGCGAGCCGATGTCTGCCGCGACGGCCGATCCGGCCGCACCTGCGATCAGCAGTGACGTCACCAGGGGCGCGCCCTGCTGGACCACCACCAGGACGCTGGCGGCGCCGGTGAACGACTCCGCGCCGAGCTGCTTGATCAGCGATCCGGTCTGCAGCGACACGATGGCGCCGAACGGGATGGCGACCAGCGCGGTCGGAAGGATCGTGACGCTGGCGATGAACCACGCCTGCTGGATGAACTCTCGGAGCTGGAACGGGCGCACGACACTCTGGCGAGCGACATCCACGAAGAGCTGGACGATGTTGCCCGTCTGCGTGAGTGCAGATGTTCCGGCCTGAGTCACCCGATCGACGCCACGTGTGGTGGCTCCGCTCATTTAGTGGCCTCCACGGCTGTGATCATGATCAGGAATTGCCGGCGGGGTTGCCGCCGGCACGGTAGGCGGGGAACTGCTCGGTGTTGTCGTTGGAACCGGCGTACTGCTTCTCGGTGTTCACGCCACCGTTGTTGCCGTTGCCGCCACCGTTGTTGCCGTTGCCGCCCTTGTTGTTCTGGCGGTCCATGCCCTCGGCGTTCGCACGACGGATGTCGTCCTCCTGCGCCTGGGATTCCCGGATCGCCTGCTGGGCGTTCTCGGGCAACTCGTGCAGCATCTCCTCGACGCGCTCGCGGTGCCGCGCCGACGCCTTGCGCTCGGGCATACCCGGGTTGGGCTGCACCTGCGGGATGATCTCGGAGAAGTCGTCCTTCGTGCCGCCACCACCGATACCGGCGTCCTCGAGTTCCTTCTCCTGCGCGGCGGTCGCGTCGTCCTTCTCCTCGGACATGCCGATCGGACCGAAGCGGTCACCGGAGAGGAACTGCTTGACCGCGGGCTCCTCGGAGGTCAGCAGGACCTCACGAGGACCGAACATGACCAGCTCCTTGCGGAAGAGCATGCCGATGTTGTCCGGGATGGTCCGGGCGATGTTGATGTTGTGCGTCACGATCAGGATCGTCGCGTCGATCTCGGCGTTGATGTCGATCAACAGCTGCGAGATGTAGGCGGTACGCACCGGATCCAGACCGGAGTCGGGCTCGTCGCACAGGATGATCTGCGGGTCGAGGACCAGTGCACGGGCCAGACCGGCGCGCTTGCGCATACCACCGGAGATCTCACCGGGCAGCTTGTCGCCGGCGTCGGACAGGCCGACCAGGTCGAGCTTCTCCATCACGATCGAACGGATGTCGGACTCGGACTTCTTGGTGTGCTCACGCAGCGGGAAGGCCGTGTTGTCGAACAGGCTCATCGAGCCGAACAGCGCGCCGTCCTGGAACAGCACACCGAACAGCTTGCGGATCTCGTAGAGCTCTTTCGACGAGCACTTCGTGATGTCGGTGCCATCGACGATCACCGACCCCTGCTCCGGGTGCAGCAACCCGATCAGAGCCTTGAGGAACACCGACTTACCGGTACCCGAGGGACCCAGCAGAGCCGAGACCTCCCCCTCCGGGAGCGTGAGAGTGACATCTCGCCAGATGTTCTGAGAACCGAAAGACTTCGTGAGTCCCTCGACACTGACCTCAACACCCACGTTTGACTCCTCTAGATGACCCGCCCCGGCTTGTGGTTCGAGTCACTCTAACCCACGGTTCGCCATCGACGAACATCAACTCCACATTTCTTAAATTTGGATAAAAAAACGTCTTGGACCTGGAGATATAACAAGGACCACCCCGCGTGCGGGGTGGTCCTTGCGGTCAACCTACCGAAAAGTAGGTTAACGATCCAACGGTGCGTCTTACTTGACGGACACCTTGGCGCCGGCCTCTTCGAGCTTGGCCTTGGCAGCCTCGGCAGCGTCCTTGTCGATCTTCTCGAGGATCGCCTTGGGGGCGCTCTCGACGAGATCCTTGGCCTCCTTGAGGCCCAGTCCGGAGACGACCTCGCGGACGACCTTGATCACCTGGATCTTCTTGTCGCCGGCGCTCTCGAGGACGACGTCGAACTCGTCCTGCTCGACAGCGGCCTCGGCGGCAGCCGGGGCGCCTGCGGCGGCAACGGCGACCGGGGCGGCCGCGGTGACCTCGAAGACCTCTTCGAACTTCTTCACGAAATCGCTGAGCTCCAGCAGGGTCAGTTCCTTGAACTGATCGATGAGCTCGTCAGCACTGAGCTTCGCCATGGTGGCGTCCTTCCTGTTGTCCCCCGGAACGGGGGAATGTATCTGGGGTGGTGATGGGCGCGGGTGCGCTTATTCGGCAGCCTCGGTCGGTGCGTCGGCTGCGGTGTCCGCCGCCGGTGCGCCGCCCTCGGCGGACTTCTTCTCCTGCAGGGCCGCGGCGAGACGCGCGACCTGCGATGCGGGCTGGTTGAACAGACCCGCGGCCTTTGCCAAGTTGCCCTTCATGGCACCGGCGAGCTTGGACAGCAGGACCTCTCGGGTCTCAAGGTCGGCGATCTGCTCGATCTCGGCCACGGACAGCGCGCGGCCGTCCATGTATCCGCCCTTGATGATGAGAGCCTTGTTGTCCTTGGCGAAGGTCTTGATCGCCTTGGCGGCGTTGACCGGTTCACCCTCGATGAAGGCAATCGCGGTCGGGCCGACGAACAGCTCGTCGAGTCCAGCAACGCCCGCATCAGCTGCGGCGCGCTTGACCAGGGTGTTCTTGGCGACGGAGTAGGTTGCGCCCTCGCCGAGTGAACGACGCAGGTCAGAGAGCTGCTTGACGGACAGACCACGGTATTCCGTGATGACTGTTGCCGTGGAGCCCTTGAACTGCTCGGAGATCTCCGCGACTGCGGCGACCTTGTCGGACTTGGCCATACTTCGCCTCCTCTCATGTCGATTCGGGTTGGTCGAGACGACCCCACCGACGACGAACGCCCCGGGCACAGGGCCACGGGGCGCAGAGGGCGAACGCTCGCATCGCGAGCAGTGCCGGACTTTCACCACGTTCACCCTGCGTGGGTCGCCGGCATCGGCCGGACCTTCGAACATCCGCCTGGGGCGGACGTCGACCAACGGTCTGTGGTTGAACTGAGGAACCCGACCGACTCACGCCGACGCGGGTACCGAGGGTTAAGAGTAGCCGCAGCGTCGTGTCCTGGACAAATCCGTGCTGCGCAGCCGACAGAAAGCCGTACAAACGTACCTTTTGTGTAGATTTGATAACGACAATCGATGGTCGGATCGCGCTCTGGTCACAAAGTCCACAGCCCCCGTGTCGGCACTCAATAGGCTGGGTTACATTCGCTGGAGAACATCGGTCGTGATGTGCACCACACATTCGTCCGGTCCACGATGACGTGGTCACAGGGTTGATGTGCACGAACACGCCCTCTGCACTCGTCACGCAACAGCGAGGCAGACGGCGATGACGGTTCCAGCTGATCCTGACGAGTCCGTGCAGCGGGGTGTCGCCCCCGACGCGTTCGGCGAGCGACGCCCACGACCCACTCCCCTCCCGACCCTGCCCCTCGGCGACCCCACCGGCGGCGCGGATGCGATCCGCTGGCGTCGGCTCGTCGACGGCCCGCTGCAGTACCCGCACGTGTCGATCGACCGTGACGTCGAGATCACCATGTCCGACGGAGTCCGCCTGCGCGCGACCGTCATCCGGCCGGCCGATGCGACCCGGCGCGCGGTGTCCACGCGCTACCCCACGATCGTCAACATCAACCCCTACAACCGGGCGCTGCTCGACCTGCTGGACCAGTCCGTCCACGCCCCGCTGATCGGGCGCGCGGTCGCGGGGCTCGCGGGCAAGGTCGATCTGAGCGGGACGGCCCTGAGCGGCGTCACCGATCTGACCCGGACGCTGTCCGGCGGCGTGTTCGACGTGTTCGGGATCAACCGCAACCTCGTCCGCAGCGGATACACCCAGGTCATCGTCGATGTCCGCGGCACCGGGGCATCGCACGGCAAGTGGCAGATCCTGGGCGCGCGGGAACAGAGGGACTCCGTCGAGATCCTCGCCTGGGTCGCGCGTCAGGCGTGGTCGGACGGCCAGCTCGGCCTGGCCGGTTGGTCGTACTCGGCCATCAACTCCCTGCAGACCGCCGACAAGCGTCCGCCCGGGCTCAAGGCCGTGTTCGCCGTGGAGGGGTGCGAGGACATCGTCCGCGACATCTACATCACCGGCGGCCTGCCGTCGGCTTTCATCCCGCTGTGGCTGTCGATCGTCAACGTGCTCAAGTGGATCCCGAACCCCGCCACCGCCGCCCGCGACCTGCGCCGAGGAACCAGCCTGCGCTGGCTGGCCAACCGCGTCGCGTCGCCGGCCACCGAGGTCGGCTCGCTGGCGTGGGGGTTCCTCACCGGTCGCGACGACCGCGTGTACGACGACCCCTACTTCGACGAGCGCGACCCGGACGTCTCGAAGATCGACGTCCCCACCTTCCTGTTCGGCGGATGGCACGACCTGTTCGGGCGCAGCGCGACGTCGATCTACTCCCATCTGCAGATGGAGCCGGGACGCAAGCAGCTGGTGGTCTCCGACGGCTACCACCTCGACGCCGGGTCCGGCTTCGGCAGCGCGGCGCACCCGCCGCGGGTCGATGTCCTCGAGCGCGCATGGTTCGACAAGTGGCTCAAGGGAATCGACAACGGCGTCGACAACTACGGGCCGGTGACCCTCGAACAGCAGGGCGGATCGTGGACCGCGGGCGACAGCTTTCCCCGCTCCGGGGCGTCGGTACGCAGGCTCTTCCTGTCCGACTCCCCCTCGGGTACCGCGTCGCACTCGGCCTACGACGGCTCGCTGCGGTCCGACCGCTCGCACACCAGGGCCTCGCTCGGCGTCCGCCCGGACAT
This sequence comes from Williamsia maris, assembly GCF_024171815.1. GTDB lineage: Bacteria > Actinomycetota > Actinomycetes > Mycobacteriales > Mycobacteriaceae > Williamsia_A > Williamsia_A maris. The sequence goes on from NZ_JAMTCJ010000003.1 coordinate 1,087,179, forward strand.
GCGCGGGTTGCGGTCACGGGACATGACGCAGGTGACCGCAGGCATCACGATGGTCCTGGGCAAGGACTTCGGCCGCGACGCCCGCTATCAGGAGGCCGGCGGACTGACCTTCTCCTCCGCACCCGTCACCGAACGGACCCAGATCAGCGGCGCGCTGAACATGCGGTTGTTCGTCTCGACCTCCGGCCAGGAGGGGATCTGGGCGGTGACGGTCAACGACGTCGCCCCGGACGGCACGTCGACGGTGCTCACCAACGGCGCCCTGACCGTGTCGAACCGGGCGATCGACCCGTCGCTGTCGGAGTACGCCGAGGACGGCAGTCTGCTGGTCGCGCACCACTACCTCAGCCGCAAGCGCAAGCTCCCGGTTCCTGCGAACACCCCGTTGCCGATCGACGTGGACCTCGTGCCCACCGACGCGGTGCTCGACATCGGTCATCGGCTGCGGGTCGACATCTACGCGGGCAGTGTGCCGCGGTACCTGACGGTCGTACCCGACCTGATCCGCGCACACGGGCGTCGCCAGGATCTCGTCCTCGACCCGCATCACCCGAGCTACCTGTCGTTCCGCGCCATCGGCGATCCCGACTGGTGACCGTCCCGTCCACCGGGCGGATGCGGACGTCGACTGGGCGGATGCGGACGCCGAGTGGGCGGGCCCGGACTAGGTCGGGCGCGCGACGCAGCGGCTCGCGAAGTCGATGATCTCGCGCGCCACGTCGCCCGAGATCTCCGGTTCGTTGTGGACCTCGTGTCGGAACCCGGTGTAGACGCGGGTCCGGACATCGCCGTGACCGGTGCGGACGAGCTGATTGGCCACGCGGTAGGCACCCTCACCGAAACCCGTGACCGGGTCGGCGTCGCCGGCCAGGATCAACACCGGTAGGTCACCGCGGACCGACGGGTACCACTCGTCGGCGTTGGCCGCGTCGTACAGATCGACGAAGCCGGCGAGGAACCGCACCGACATCGGCGCACCGAAGTTGTTCAGCGGATCGACGGCGTGGTCGCGGACCACGTCGGGGTCACGGGCCACCCAGGCCGTCGGACCGGAGCCGGGTTCGTAGCGTGCGATGAACCCGTCGAACATCGACGCCACGTAGGCCTCCGGCGCCGGCGCCTCGGTGTCGGCCTCGGCCGACAGGGCCTGCCGGTCCAGCAGGTTCTCGATGCCGTGGATGCCGGCCGCGATGCCGCACAGGATCAGCCCGTCGACCTGTTCGCTGTCGCCGCTGACGAGGCCGCGCGCGATCATCGACCCCCAGGAGTGACCGAAGATCACGTACGGCAGGTCCGGGTGCAGTTCGCGCGTGATCGACCGCAGGGTGCGTTCGTCGACGACGACGACCCGGTCGGCGTGATCTCCCGCGTCGGCCCAGATCCCGGAGGTCATCGCGGTCTTGCCGTGACCGGCGTGGTCGTCCGCCGCGACGACGAAACCTGCGTCCAGCAACGCGGTGATCAGCGGGAGATAACGTCGCGAGTGCTCGCCGAGCCCGTGGATCAGCTGCACGATCCCCCGCGCCGGTCGGACCGGCTCGTAGATCCAGCCGTAGACGGTGTCGCGCTGATTGCTCGACGTGAACTCGACCTCGCGAAGTGACATCTTCGGCTCCTAGCGCATCCATCCGGTGACGTCGTCACGCTAACAGCGCGGGCGGGCCGAATCCGTTCAGCGCACCGCGATCCCGCTGTCGGTGAGGATCACGCGGTAGACGAATCCGGCTTCCGGGCCGAGTACGTCGGTGACCAGCTCGATCAGGGTCGTCGCGAACCGGGGACCGTGCGCGGCATGGCCGGGTTCGATCAGATGGTGCGCCAGCTCGTGCAGCACCACGAGCTCGCGCAGCGCCCACCGTCCGTCGGCCATCTCCGGCAGGGCGATGGTCGGCGGGAGCGAGGGATCAGCGGGCGATTCGTAGTGCGCGCTGCGATGACCACGACGCGAGCGCACCTCGACATCGATCGTCGCGCGCGGGAAGAGGCGACGGACCGAGTCCCGGGCGAGCACCTGCACGATGTAGCGCCGCGCCGACTCCACCGAGCCGAATCGCGCCTCGGGCGGCAGGGTCAGATGTGCCCCGGCGATCTCGACGCTGGGTCCCGGCGCCGCGAACAGGTTGTGTACGGCCGACTCCGCCTCGTAGAACAGCGCGCGCTGGGTGTCGCGCGGAGGACCGGTCATCGGTGGTCCAGCGCCCCCCGGGTGCCGTCGAGTTCCTCCGGAGCCCCGATCCGTGCCCGACGGCCGGCGCGGTCCCCGGCACGTCGAGCCGCCTCGGAGTACCCGGCCGACGCACTCGAGCCACGCCAGGTCCCCCGGGCGGTCGACTCCTCGCGATGGAAGTCGACGACGGCGATCTCCTTGTCGCGCAACGCCACCTGCGTCGATGCACCCGGGCGGTCGACGGATTCGCGTACCGCGTCGGCCCGCGCCTCGTCCCTCGCCTCGGTCAGTCGCAGCCCGATCCGCTCGGCGAACGCCGACTGGAAGTTGAGCCGCGCGGTGATCGGCGACAACGGGGTGTGCTCGACGATGCGGCGCGTCCGCCACCGCGATCGGTCGGTGACGACCTTGGCCGCGGTCTCGGACCGGTAGTCCCCCGACTTCAGGTAGGCGTCGCTCGCCGCGACCATCTGCACGACCAGCGAGCTGTAGAGCGCCTCGGTGCTGTCGATGTCGCCCGAGAAGCCATACGCGAGAACGAATGTGGAGTTGCTCGCCACGTCGACCTTGATGTCGTTGGCGTGGGCGATGGCCACGAACAGCGCCACATAGGTGCGTAGACCCCGCTTGCCCGCGGTGCCGATCGCGATCTGCCGGGCCACCGGCGCCGTGTGCGCCGCGGCCGGGTCGTGCGCACGTGCGACGGCGAGATCTATCGAGGCCGACGTCGCCAACCGCTGTGCCGCCTGCATGAAGGTCTGCGCCTCGTGCTCGTTGTCGGTGCCCTCGGCCTGGCGCAGGAGACCGGCGATACGGGTCAGGAGTTTGTCGTCGCGCATGGGGATAAGACTACTGAGAGCGCCGGACGGTTCCATGGTTCACCTGTCAGGATGAAACGGACATCCCGCCGTCCTCACCGACCGATCGGAGCGTGATCCGATGGCGACCTTCCTGCTCATCCCCGGCGGCGGCTCCGACCCGTCCTACTGGCGAATCCTGGTGTCGGAGTTGGCCGATCGCTCCCATCGGGTGGTCCCCATCGACCTCCCCTGCGAGGACGACGACGCCGATCTCACCGACTACGCCGCCGCCGTCGCCGCCCAGACACCCGCCGACACCGACCGGCCGATCGTCGTCGCCCACTCGTTCGGCGGCTTCACCGCGCCGCTCGCCTGTCCCCTGGTCGACGCGTCGATGCTGGTCTTCGCCTCGGCGATGATCCCGCGACCCGGTGAGCGACCCGAACAATGGTGGGCCGCCACCGGTACGGCGCAGGCCCAGCGCGACGCCGCGGCGACGCAGACCTACGACCCCGACGACATGGATGCGTTGTTCTACAACGGGGTGGCGCCGGAGATCGTCGCCGAGCAGATCGAACGCACTCAGTCCGACACCCCCGCGACGCAGATCTGGCCCGCGTCGGCCCTGCCGGACGTCGAGACCCGGTTCCTGCTCTTCCGCGACGACCGGTTGTTCCCCGAGCCGTTCATGCGACGTGTCGTCGCCGACCGCCTCGGCGTCGAACCCGACGTCATCGGCGGTGGCCACATGGCGATGTTGTCGCACGCGGGTGAGTTCGCCGACCACCTCGACGGGTTGGTCCGGCGGCCGGGTTGACCCGGAGACGGCAACAGCCGCGACGCTCGAGGCGTCGCGGCTGTTGCGCTGTACAGATCAGACGATCAGACGTCGTCTTCGGTGTAGTTCCGGTTACGCGCCGGGTCGACCGGGATACCCGGGCCAGACGTGGTCGACACGGTCACCTTGCGCAGGTAGCGACCCTTCGAGGCCGACGGCTTCGCACGGAGGACCTCGTCGAGGGCCGCGCCGTAGTTCTCGGCGAGCTGGCGCTGGTCGAACGACGCCTTGCCGATCACCAGGTGCAGGTTCGAGGCCTTGTCGACACGGAAGTTGATCTTTCCGCCCTTGATCTCGTTGACGGCCTTGGTGACGTCGGGCGTCACGGTGCCGGTCTTCGGGTTGGGCATCAGACCGCGCGGGCCGAGGACGCGTGCGATGCGTCCGACCTTGGCCATCTGATCCGGGGTCGCGATGGCGGCGTCGAAATCGAGCCACCCGCCCTGGATCTTCTCGATCAGGTCCTCGGCGCCGACCTCGTCGGCACCGGCGGCGGTGGCCTCGGCGGCCTTGTCACCGACGGCGAACACGATGACGCGGGCGGTCTTACCGGTGCCGTGCGGCAGGTTCACGGTGCCGCGGACCATCTGGTCAGCCTTGCGGGGGTCGACACCGAGACGGATCGCGACCTCGACGGTCGGGTCGTACTTGGTCGACGCCGTCTCCTTGGCCAGCCCTGCAGCCTCCAGCGGGCTGTACAGGTTGTCCTTGTCGATCTTCTCGACGGCGGCCTGGTAGGCCTTGCTCTTCTTGCTCATACGGTGCTTCTTTCCTTCTCCGCAGCGGTTGCGGATTGGTGGTGTGCGGACCGAAGCCGGTCCTCCCACGCTCTCGAGTTCGTCGCCGGCGGACACCGGCGGCGAGGGGTTCCTAGGTGACCGTGATGCCCATCGACCGAGCGGTGCCTGCGATGATCTTCGCGGCCTGCTCGACGTCGTTGGCGTTGAGGTCTTCCTGCTTGGTCTTGGCGATCTCACGGACCTGGTCCATGGTGACCTTGCCGACCTTCTTGACGTGCGGCTCTCCCGAGCCCTTCTGCAGTCCGGCCGCCTTGAGCAGCAGCTTGGCCGCCGGAGGGGTCTTCAGCTTGAAGTCGAACGAGCGGTCTTCGTAGACCGAGATCTCGACGGGGATGACCGTGCCACGCTGCGACTCGGTCGCGGCGTTGTACGCCTTGCAGAACTCCATGATGTTCACGCCGTGCTGACCGAGCGCCGGACCCACGGGCGGGGCGGGGTTGGCCGCACCGGCCTGGATCTGGAGCTTGATGATCCCGGCGAGCTTCTTCTTCTTGGGGGGCATCTCTCTTTAACCTTTGTGTTGTCTCTGTGTGTGCCGGGTTCGAGAACCGATCGCACCGGTCCATCTCGCCTGGCGTATCGCGCCCGCTGGAGACGCGAAGTCTGTTGTTAGATCTTTTCCACCTGGGCGAAGCCGAGCTCGACCGGGGTCTCGCGACCGAAGATCGAGACGAGCACCTTCACCTTGCGCTGCTCGGCGTTGACCTCGGAGATCGACGCGGGCAACGTGGCGAACGGGCCGTCCATGACGGTGACCGACTCGCCGACCTGGAAGTCGACCTCGATGGTCGGCGACGCCGACGCACCGATGCCGCCCTCGGAACCACCCGAGGACTTGCCCGCGGCCGGCTTCTTCGCCTCGACGCGGGGCAGCAGGAACTGCAGGACTTCCTTCATCGACAACGGCGACGGCTTCGAGGTCATTCCGACGAAGCCGGTGACACCCGGGGTGTTGCGCACGGCGCCCCACGAGTCGTCGTTCAGCTCCATGCGCACCAGGATGTAGCCCGGCAGCACCTTGCGCTGGACCTTCTTCGGCTGGCCGTTCTTGATCTCGGTGACCTCTTCGGTCGGCACTTCGACCTGGAAGATGAAGTCGCCGACGTCGAGGTTCTGCACGCGGGTCTCGAGGTTGGCCTTCACCTTGTTCTCGTACCCGGCGTAGGAGTGGATGACGTACCAGTCGCCGGGGGCGCGACGGAGCTCCTTCTTGAGCTCCTCGACCGGGTCGACCTCTTCTTCCTCGGCGACGGGCGCTTCCGCGTCCTGCGCCGGGGCTACGACATCGTCGGAAGCGTCGATGGAACCCGCGACCGCCTCGGTCAGTTCCTCGGTGGCGGCCACGTCGACCGGTGCGTCCAGTACGTCGGTGCCGTTCTCGATGGCGTCGATGTCGGCTTCCTGGATGCTCTCGGTGTCATGCTCGGGGGTGCTCACTGCAGCCCACGCTCCCTTTCAATACGGTCGTGCTCGCACCCGGCGCGGTGCGCGGATGAGTGTGTGGTCGGTCGGCTCAGCCGAACAACCAGAGGACAGCTTTCGCGAAGCCCAGGTCGATGCCGGAGATGAACGCCGTCATGACGATCACGAAGATCAGCACGATGATCGTGTAGCGGACCATCTCCGACCGGCTCGGCCAGATGACCTTCTTGAGCTCGCCGACGACCTGCTTCAGGAAGATCCACAACCGGATGAACGGGTTGCGGCTCTGGTCCGTCGCGGTCGACGAGCGCGACGAACGCTCCTTGAGTGCGACGCTCGACGCGGTGTCCGCCTCGCTGTCCGGCGCGGTGTTCCGCTTGCCGCGCGGAGTGGACGACCGCTTGCCCGTCGGCCGGGCCGCGGTCTCGTCGGTGAGAACGTCGGCGGCGTCGGTGACGCCGTCGGTGGCTTCGGCCTCGGGGGTTCCCTTGGCGCGTGCAGCTCTGTCGCGCTTGCTCACCACATCATCCTCTCGTCGCACATCTTTGGGCAGGGGCGACAGGACTTGAACCTGCAACCTGCGGTTTTGGAGACCGCTGCTCTGCCAGTTGAGCTACGCCCCTTTGGATCGGCTCACACCGATCCGTCTGGACGCGACCTCGCCATGGAACCATCGTCCCACGCCTGCAAGCCGGTCCATCTGCTGTTCCTCACACTCGCAGTACCGGAACACTCGCACTGCACAAAACCAACGCGCCGCCCTGAAGGGCAGCGCGTAGCGTGAGTAACCTCAGACGATTCAGTGTACGACACGCGCCTGTGCGAACCAATTTGCCCACGTCGAGCGCTCGCAACGGGTCATTCCGGCCCGTCGCCAGGAGGGTCGTCTCAGTTGAACTGGACGCTCGCGACGGCGCGGCCGAAGATCTTCTTGCCGTTGGACTTGGCGGTCAGCGCGATCTGCCCGCGGCGGGTCTCGGGATCGAGCGACTTGATCTTGGCGGTGAGATCCATCTGGCCGTAGCCGTCCCGCGGGACGTAGACCGGCGCGGTGAAACGGACGTTGTACTCGTAGACCGCACCGGGATCGCCGACGAAGTCGGTGATGTATCCCGCGCTGATGCCCATGGTCTGCATCCCGTGGGCGACGACGGTGTCGAGGCCCACGATGTCGGCGATCTCGTCGCTGAAGTGGATCGGGTTGGGATCGCCGGCGACACCGGCGTAGTTGATCAGGTTGCCGCGGGTCAGCTTGACCGTGCGGGGCTCGAGCTCCTGGCCGACGGTGAGGCTGTCGAAGTCGATGGCGCCATACGGCTTGGGATCGGCGGCCGGATCGGGCTCGGTGAAGAAGCCGCTGTGGTCGGGGATCGTCTGACCGTGGTCGTACGTCGCCCCTTCGACCAGCATGGTGTGCGCCACCGTCGTCATGAACGACGGAGCCGGGGACTCACCCGCGCGGGCCACCAGCGTGGTCCAGGTCGTCATCACCGGGACGTCGTCCTGGTTGTGGATCTGGTTCTTGGTCACGAGCACGTCCGCGCCACCCATCTGGCGGTACGAGTCGAGCGACACCACGCAGATGAGCCGGTCACCGACCTCGACGGGCTTGTGGAACACCAGGCGCTGGTCGGTCTGCAGCATCTTCCACAGATCCCACCCCTCCACCATCTCCTCGAAGAGACGGCGCTGGGCGATCATGCCGGGGATGGCGACGAACGACAGCGGCGCGATCAGGGTCGGGTGTCCGTTCGCGGTCGCCGCGGCCTCGTTCCAGTGGACGGGGTTGCCGTCCTGGACGGCGCGGGCGTACTCGCGGACCTTCTCGCGACCGACCTCGTAGTAGTCCTCGACCGTGTAGTGGAAGCCGACCTGCTGAAGGGTCCGCTCGGCGATCTCCTCCGGCGAGAGGCTGGTCTGGTTCGCCATGATCGCCAGGCGCTCTTCGACGGAGGGGATCGAGGATTCACTCACGTTGGTCACAGAACCTGACCCTTCACTGGTCGTCGGTGGGCGGCCGGGTCATCACGGGCGACACCCGCGAACGGGCTGTCGGACCGGAGCACTCGACCGTCTTGACCAGCCTCGACGCGATCGACTGTGGACCGTCGGAAGACTGGGAGATCGTTGTGTTGCTCGCGAAACGCTACCAGTCGTGGCGTGGTCCCCCCAGACGCCACGACGCCCCGGCGATGTCTCATCGTCGGGGCGAGATGGTCAGCGCGACTCTTTGTGGCTCTGGTGCTTGCCGCAGTTCGGGCAGAACTTCTTGATCTCGAGGCGATCGGGATCGTTACGGCGGTTCTTCTTGGTGATGTAGTTGCGGTGTTTGCAAACCTCGCAGGCCAAGGTGATCTTGGGCCGCACGTCTGTTGAGGAGGCCACGGGGCTGCCTTTCGGTGGATCGATCTCGGGTACTGCACACGCGCCGGTGCGCGGAGGTCACCGCGCGTCGTCGCCGTGTGCAGCGTTGTCTCGCTGTAGCGATGGCCGGACTCGAACCGGCGACCTAACGATTATGAGTCGTTCGCTCTAACCAACTGAGCTACACCGCCATGGCCGCCCAGGCCGGCGACGGTCTGGGAGTCCAGCGAGCCCCCTAACGGAATCGAACCGTTGACCTTTTCCTTACCATGGAAACGCTCTACCGACTGAGCTAAGGGGGCGGGACCCGGAGCATCTTGCGACGCCCCGAGAGCCTTAACGAGATTACACAGCCGCCTGCGCAGTCGCCAAATCGCTGGGATCCGACGCCGTCGAGACGGTGCCTCTCTCTGTATTCAGGCAGCTCACAAGGGATTCGAAGGTGAATTCGAGGATCCCAGGTGAGGTGGTGGCACGTGTAGGATTCGAACCTACGTAGCTTGCGCGACGGATTTACAGTCCGCTCCCATTGGCCGCTCGGGCAACGTGCCGCGCTGTGTCCCCCGGTAGTGAAACACCGCGGAGGCAACGCCGAGAAGACTACAACGCAGTGGCCCCAGTTGCGAAAACCGCATGTCGTGACGCGTGCTCCGACGAGCGTTCGCATCGTTCGTGGCCGTTCGCATCGCCGACGCACGGTGCGAACGGCGCTCGCTGTTGCGAACCGATCAACTCCGCGCCCGCTCGACCGCTCGGCGTATCCGTTCGATGACCACGTCCGGCCGGTGGAGCAGTTCGTGCCAGGTCCATCGGACGACGACGTAGCCGAGGTCCTGCAACTCCTGCGCGCGGAACTTCTCCTCGTCGAGGATCTCGCGCAACGACTTCTCCGAGTACTGACCGAAGTACTTGCCCATGCCGTCGCACTCCCCCACGACGCCGAACTCCTCCCACAAGAAGTCGACCCGACCGACCAGGCGCGCGTGCTCGTCGAAGATCTCGCGTTGTAGGTCCGGCATCGGAAGGCGAGATTTTGCGATGACCAGTCGGCTCCACGACTCCAGGGGACTCTCTGAGCGACCGTCGAGACGCGCTACGGCCGAGCGAGCTCGACCACACCCGTGCACGGGCCCCATGCGCTCTAGCTGTGCGTCAGATCACTCTCGTCGCAGAGTTTCCGACGAAGAGCTGCGTCTCCTGCGCTGGTGGCCGCGCGCACCGATTGGGTGCGTGCGACATCGATGATCGTTCGCGCCACCGATGTCGACAGGACCCCTCCGATCTGGACCAGTTCCCGAGAAGCGATGTTGCGATGCAACACACTGATCGCCGTCACCTGTGTGCCAGAAGCGCGCATCCCGGGACGCGCGACGTGGACATGCGACAGGTCCGCTCCGAGCACGGGTAGGCCGAGATTCACCGCTGCACTCACTCCGGCCAGCGCGGTCCCGTCCGCCATGTTCGCCACCACTCCGAGCGCAAGCGAGAGGTGACGGTGCTCGTCGAAGCGGCCCAACTCCGCAGGAATGACGTAGTAGCCGGGCGCGAGAACGGTCAGCGCCCCGTGTGCCACGGCGTCCGAGATGTCCTTGCGCGTCATGCCACCCGCGATCAGATCTCGACGGGTCTTCGCTACTGGTGTCATGCATCGAGCGTCGGCGATCACGGCGACCGTCGCGTCGTCATCGGAGCCGTCCCGGCCGGGTTGTCCCCGTTTCGCCGCGGCTCCCCAGGAACGGGGTTTGCAGGGTCAAGTGCGGTTTGCATGGTTCCGGTAGCGCGCAAACGACACGAGACCGTGCGAAGAGCGGACCCGAGGCACACGTCGCTACCCTGAGCGCATGGCAGATTCATCATTCGACGTGGTCAGCAAGATCGATCGACAAGAGGTCGACAACGCTCTGAACCAGGCCGCGAAGGAACTCTCGCAGCGCTACGACTTCCGGGGCACCAACACGAAGATCGACTGGTCGGGCGACGAGACCATCGTGATCACCTCCGACACCGAGGAACGCACCGAGGCGGCTCTCGAGGTGTTCAAGGAGAAGCTCATCCGCCGCGACATCTCGCTCAAGGCGTTCGACGCAGGCGAGCCGGCGTCGTCGGGCAAGGGCTACCGCCTGTCCGGGAACCTGGTGCAGGGCATCGACTCGGAGAAGGCCAAGAAGATCACCAAGGCCATCCGCGACGAGGGCCCCAAGGGCGTCAAGGCGCTCATCCAGGGCGACGAGCTGCGGGTGTCGAGCAAGAAGCGCGACGACCTCCAGGAGATCATCGCGCTTCTCAAGGGCAAGGACTTCGAGATCGCCCTGCAGTTCGTGAACTACCGGTAGGGACTCAGCGGGGCCCGCGGGCCATCGCCTCGAGACGGGCGATGCGGTCCTCCATCGGCGGATGCGTGGCGAACATCCGACCGATGCGCTCGCCGCCGCGGAACGGGTTGGCGATCATCAGGTGCGACTGCGCGGCCAGGTCGGTCTGCGGGGGCAGCGGCTTGGCCTCGACCCCGCCGGAGATCTTGCGCAGCGCGGACGCCAGCGCCAGCGGGTCACCGGTCAGCTCGGCCCCCGATGCGTCGGCCTGGTACTCCCGCGAGCGCGACACCGCGAGCTTGACGACGGTCGCCGCGATCGGTCCGAGCAGCGAGATCAGGATCAGCGCAAAGGGATTGGCGCCGCCCTCGCGGTTGCCGCCGAACATCCCGGCGAACATCGCGAAGTTGGCCAGACCCGTGACGACCGCCGCCATCGCGCCCGCGATCGACGAGATCAGGATGTCGCGGTTGTAGACGTGGCTCAGCTCGTGGCCGAGCACGGCCCGCAGCTCACGCTCGTCGAGGATCTGCAGGATGCCCTGCGTGCAGCAGACCGCCGCGTTCTTCGGGTTGCGGCCGGTGGCAAAGGCATTGGGCGCCTCGGTGGGGCTGATGTACAGCGCGGGCATGGGCTGGCGGGCGTTGGTCGCGAGCTCGCGGACGATGCGGTAGATCATCGGCGCCTGCACCTCGGTGACCGGCTGCGCGTGCATCGCCTTGAGCGCCATCTTCGCGCTGTTGAAGTAGACGTAGGCGTTCATGCCGACCGCGAAGACCACCGCCACGAGGAGGATCGCAGGGCTGCGGAAGGCCGCGCCGATGCCGACGATGATCGCCGACATGAAGCCGAGCAGCAGTACGGTCTTCAGTCCATTCGCGTGGCCGTGCATCGCGGTCGCTCCTCCGTGCCGGGTGGTCAACGCCGGGTGGGCGTTGTCGTCCCCTCAACGAGCGACCGGGCGGCAAAGTTTCCGTCGCCGGCAACGGGGTGCGGTCAGCCGATCCGCTCGACGGTGTAACTCACCAGCGAGGTCAACGCCCTCTTGGCCTCGTTGTCGGGCAGCTGTGCGAGCTCGGAGTAGGCCCGATCGGCGTACCCGGCCAGCGTCTCGCGGGCGCGGACCATCCCAACCGACGCGTTGAGCAGGCCGAGTGCCTCGGTGACCTCGGCGTCGTCGGTCAGCGGCAGACGCTCGCCGGAGGCCGAGAGCAACAGCTCGCGCAGGCGATCGGCGTCGGGGCCCTGCTCGGTGAGCGCGTAGAGGACCGGCAACGTGTGCACGCCCTCGCGGAGGTCGGTGCCGGGGTTCTTGCCCGAGTCGCCGGGCTGGGAACTGATGTCGATGATGTCGTCGGACACCTGGAATGCGGTGCCGATGGCGTCGCCGAGGCGCGAGAGCCGCTCGATGTCGTCGTCGGTCGCGCCCGAGGTCATGCCACCGAAACGGCCGGCCGCGGCGATCAACGACGCCGTCTTCTCCCAGACGACGCGCAGGTAGTGGTCCACCGGGTCGGTGCCCGACGGATTGCCGATGGTCTCGCGCATCTGGCCGGTGACCAGCTCGGCGAAGGTGTCGGCGATGATCAGCACCGATTCCGGGCCCAGGGTCGAGACCAGCCGTGAAGCGCGGGCGAAGAGGAAGTCGCCCGCCAGGATGGCGACGCTGTTGCTCCACCGGGCGTTGGCGCTGACCGCGCCGCGTCGCAGCTCGGCCTCGTCCATGACGTCGTCGTGATAGAGCGTGGCGAGATGGATCAGCTCGACGACGGTCGACGCGGTGATGACCTCGGAGGCGTGTGGGTTCGGGCCGAACTGCGACGAGAGCAGGGCGAACACGGGGCGGAAGCGCTTGCCGCCCGCCTTGGCGAGATGGGTGGCCGCCTCGGTGAGGAAGTCCTCGCCCGACGACAGCTCGGCGAGCAACAGCTCCTCGACCTTGGCCAGTGAGTCACCGATCCCGGACGAGAACTCGTCCGAGCCCATGTCGATGCCCATGAACGTGGTCTTCACGGTTCCCAACCACTCCATCTACTCGCTGCCGTCGCGTCCGCGCCGGCAACTCTCATTCGGATCACGCGTCGGGACCGGAGGCCCCACCTACGACCGAGCGTAATCGTTGCCATCGGTGTTCGGCGATAATGGTCGTGTGACCTCCGACCGTTCTGTCCCCACCCACGCCGATGTGCTCGTCGTCGGCGCGGGTCCGGGCGGTTCGGCGGCCGCCGCGCATGCAGCGTCGGCGGGCCGCGAGGTGGTCCTGCTCGACGACGCGGTGTTCCCCCGCGACAAGACCTGCGGTGACGGGCTGACCCCGCGCGCGGTGGCCGAGATGGATCGGCTCGGACTGGGCGAGTTCCTCTCGACGCGGCCCCGGATCGTCGGGTTGTCGATGCGCGGCTGGGGCGCCAGCCAGCAGATCCGTTGGCCCTCAGGCAGATTCCCGGAACACGGCAGCGCGGTGGCACGCACCGAACTCGACGACCGCATCCGACACGTGGCACTCGATCGCGGCGCGCGAATGGTGCAGGGCACCAAGGCGGTCGGAGTCGAGATGCGTGATGGCGCTGTACATTCCGTCGTCGTCGAGGGTGACCAGGGCCGCTCGGAGATCCGTGTTCGCCAGCTGATCATCGCCGACGGGGTGCGCTCGACGCTGGGGCGCGAACTCGGTCGCGAGTGGCACCGCGACACCGCCTACGGCGTGGCCGCGCGCGCATACGCGACATCGGGTCGGGCCGACGACACCTGGATGGGCTCGGACCTCGAACTCCGCGACGGCGCAGGCGAATTGCTCCCCGGGTACGGCTGGGTGTTCCCGCTCGGCGCGGAGAGCGGATTGGTCAACATCGGCGTGGGCGCGCTGGCCACCGGCAAGCGGCCCGCACACATGGCGTTGCGTCCGATCGTCGATCACTACAACAACTCGCAACGCGAGCGGTGGCAGATCACCGGCGATCCGATGCGGGTCACCTCGGCACTGCTGCCCATGGGAGGTGCGGTCTCCGGGGTCGCGGGGCGCAACTGGATGCTCATCGGCGACGCCGCGGCGTGTGTGAACCCGCTCAACGGTGAGGGCATCGACTACGCACTGGAGACCGGACGGATGGCCGTCGAACGGCTCGATGAGACCGATCACACGTCTGCGTGGCCTGCCGTTCTCACCGAGCACTACGGGACGGCGTTCTCCGCCGCCCGCCGCCTCGCCGGTGTGCTGACGTTCCCGCAGGCGGTTCCGGTGCTCGGCCGACCGGGCATCCGCTCGGCGGCGTTGATGTCGATGGTCGTGCGGGTGATGGGCAACTTGATCACCCCGGAGGACGGCGATCTGCTCGCGCGCGCGTGGCGGGTGGCCGGCTCGGCGTCGGTCCGCCTGGACCACCGCCCGCCCTTCGTCTGACCGCGTGCGTCAGTTGGGCACGTAAACCCGTCAGTTGGGCACATAGACCCACCGATTGGGCACCTGCTCGACAGGTGAGAGCCCCGATGCCCACTCAGTGGGCTTATCTGCCCAACTGGCGGACTTTGTTGCCCAACTGGCGGGGGCTACTTCGTGGCGTAGTGCAGCGCGGCGATGCCGCCGGTGAGGTTGCGCCAGCGGACGTTGCCGAAACCGGCGGCGGTGATGCGCTCGGCGAGACCGGCCTGATCAGGCCACGCCCGGATCGACTCGGCGAGATAGACATACGCCTCGGGGTTGCTGGCGACGCGCGTGGCCACCGGCGGCAGCGCCTTCATCAGGTACTCCATGTACAGCGTCCGGAACGGTCCGAACACCGGCGTCGAGAACTCGCAGATGACCAGTCGCCCATTCGGTTTGAGCACCCGCTGCAGCTCGGCGAGTGCGGTGTCGACGTTCGCGACGTTGCGCAGGCCGAAGGAGATGGTCGCGGCATCGAAGCTCTCGTCGGCGAAGGGCAGCGTGAGCGCGTCGGCGGCGACCTTGGGCACCGGCCGACGGTGGCCGGCCTTGAGCATGCCGAGGGAGAAGTCGGCCGCGATGCAGTGCGCACCCGACTGCGCGAGTTCCTCGGTCGAGACCGCGGTCCCGGCGGCCAGGTCGAGCACCACGTCGTCGGGTCCGAGTGCCAGCGCGCGGCGAGTCGCCTTCCGCCAGCCGCGATCCTGACCGAACGAGAGCACCGTGTTGGTGATGTCGTAGCGGCGGGCGACACCGTCGAACATGGCGGCGACGTCGGCCGGCTTCTTGTCCAGTCCGGCGCGGCCCACTGAGGTCGAGGTCATGGGCTCAACCGTACGTGCCCGCGCGCCCGTCGAGTACGAGAGTCCCGACACACGCGGGCCGTGGGATCAGGCCGTGCGGCGGTGGACCGCGAGGCTGCCCGCGCGTCCGAGGACCGCGTCGTAGTGGCCGAGCAACTGGTCGCAGACGACCGGCCAGGTGCGTCCCTGCACCCCGCGCCAGCCCGCCGTGCCGAACTCGGTGCCGACGTTAGAGTCGAGCAGGGTGTCGACCGCGCCGGGCAGTCGGCGGGAGAAGGTCGGGACGTCGAGCAGGTACCCGGTCCGCAGGTTCGCGATCAGATCCTTCGGGCCGCCGGCGTCGGGGCCGATCACCGGGACGCCGCTGGCCTGCGCCTCCTGGACGGCCTGACAGAAGGTCTCGTGCTCGCCGGGGTGCACGAAGACGTCCATGCTCGCGTAGGCGCGGGCGAGTTCGACACCGCCGAGTTCGCCGGTGAACACCGCGTCGGGCATCAACTTCTCGAGGCGCGCGCGTTCGGGGCCGCCTCCGACGATCACGAGCTGACGATCACTGCGTCCCGACAACACCGCGAGGCGCTCGACGTGCTTCTCCGGCGCCAACCGTCCGACGAAACCGACGATCGGCGCGCCGGAGGGACTCCACTGCGCGCGCAACGCGTCGTCGCGGCGCTGCGGGTTGAACCGTTCGATGTCGACGCCTCGGCCCCATCGGAAGACCCGCGGGATCCCGTGGTCCTGCAGCGCTTTCACCGACACCGACGACGGCGCCAGGGTGCGGTCGCAGGCCGTGTGCAGTCGACGCGTCCACGTCCACGCGGCCCGCGCACCCATGCCGATGCCGTAGCTCTCGGCGAATCCGGCCACGTCGGTCTGGAAGACCGCGACCGTCGGGAGGTCGAGGCGCCGGGCGGCGTGCGCACCCGCGGCACCCATCACGAACGGTGACGCGAGATGCACGACGTCGGGCGCGAACTCGGCCATCGCGCGGTACAGGGACGGGTTCGGCACCCCCACCGGGAGAGACGAGATCTTGGGCACCATCATCGACGGCACCAGATGCACCGGCACGCCGTTGACCTCGCGCGGGGCGGGTTGCGCGCCACGCGGGGTGTCGGGGGCGAACACCATCGCGTCGTGACCGCGGCGCTCGAGGTGATCGAGCACGCGCAGCACCGAGTTCACGACGCCGTTCATGTTCGGCAGGAAACTCTCCGCAACTATTGCCACTCGCACGAACGTCAGTGTGGCCAGCTCATCTGTCCCACAACGTTCGTCGACGTGACGTCGGCCGAAATGGGAGGTGAACTCCTCCGGCGCGGGCTCCTCAGGCCGGTGTGGCGACGTCCGGGGTCGACGAGGCGGTGTCGGTCGTGTCGGTTCGACGGCGGCGTGAGATCTCCGCGAGCAGGACCATCACCGCGACCACGAACAGCCACGTGTAGCCCGCTATGGACACGGCCGGGATGATCGACAGGCCCGCATCCCGACCCGCGACGCGCACGAGATCGGGGTTCGCGCTGTCATATTCGACGCTGATGCGTTGTCCGACAGCGAGTTCGGTGGGATAGAAGATGCCGAGGCGCGGGCTGCGGACCTGGCCGTCAGGGGTGTAGAAGCGCACCGTCGACTTGGTCGAGCCCGCCGTCACGACGTCCGCGGTGGCCGTCGCGAGGTTGTCGTCGATGGACGCGTCGTCGCGGTAACACCCGGCCACCATCACGGCCATCATGATCGTCACGATCCCGGCGACGATCAGCAGACCGATCTGCGTGCGTCGGAGGTGGGTCGGGGACATGCGTCAGAGACTACTTAGCCAACGGAGCGAGAGCGGGCCCTCCGTCATGAAACGGAGGGTCGCCGAGTGAGGATCGAGCGCAGCGAGGCCCGGAGCGAGAGCGGGCCCTCCGTCATGAGCTCAGCCCGCGTGCGATGGCGGCGTGCAGGTCGCGGAGGCGGTCGCGGTCGGTGGGGACCTCGATGACCTGCAGACCGCTCGATTCCTCGGCGAGCGCGGCGGGCAGCCCGGCGAGGTCGACGCGACGGTGGGTGACGCCGAATCCGGCGCAGAGTGCGGCGAGATCGGTGCGATGCGGGGTGCCGAAGACGCGCTCGAAGGCGTCGTCGTACTCGACGCCGGAGAACCGTCGTTGCCCCTGCTCGAGCAGACCGAAGATGCCGCCGCCGTCGTCGTTGGCCACGACGATCGTCAGGTTGCGCGGACGCGGTTCGGCGGGCCCGATGAGCAGTCCGGACGCATCGTGGACGAAGGTCAGGTCGCCCATGAAAGCGACCGTGCGCACGTCGTCGGCGGTCAGCGCGGCACCGATGGCGGTGGACACCGTCCCGTCGATGCCGGCCACGCCGCGGTTGGACAGGACGCGCACCTCCGGCGACACCCGCCCGGCCAGCGCGACGTCACGGATGGGGTTGGACGCCCCGACCACCAGTTGCTCGCCGGGGCGCAGGGCCGCGCTGACGACCCGGGCGACGTGCAGACCGGTCACCGTCCCGGGCCGGTCCAGCTCGGCGTCGACGGATCCGACGGCACGCTGCTGCACGTCGGAGCAGGCCTTGAGCCACTCCTCCGAGCAATGGCCGCTGACCTCGGCGCGGGTGCCGGTGGCCAGGACGTTGCCCGACACATCGGGCCAGCGCGGGCCGGTGGTCAGGGCGTAGACGCGGACGTCTCGGTCGGCGAGCAGGTTCGCGACCTGTCGGTGCAGCGTCGGCCGACCGCAGATGATGGCCTGCTTGGGCTTCAGCAACCCGAGTGCCAGCGGATGGAGCGGGTTCGCCGGCGCGGGCGCGGTGGGTTCGGCGACCGTCGGTATCCGGGCCAGCTCCTCCCGCACGCCGGCACCGTGCCCGGAGACGACCACGGTGTCCTCGGTGAGGTCGATCTCGATGGGCACGTCGAGGCGTCCGACCTCGGCTGTGGTCCACGGTCGTCCGCCGTCGCGTCCGACGAACTCGCCGAGGCCGTCGTGCGGACCGACCCCCTCCTCGGGCACGAGGGGTTCGCGCAGCGGGATGTCGAACTGGACCGGACCCGCGTTGCCCGTTCGCGCGCCGCGGGCGGCGGCGAGGACGCGACCGACGCCGGAACGCCACTGACTGTTGGTGTCGAGGTCCTGCTCGGCGAGGCCGAGGCTGATGGCCGCGCGGACCTGGGTGCCGAAGATGCCGAACTGTTCGATGGTCTGGTTCGCGCCGGAGCCGAGGAGCTCGTAGGGCCGGTTGGCGCTGACGACCACCAGCGGGACGCGGGCGTAGTTGGCCTCGTAGACCGCCGGGCTCATGTTGGCCACCGCGGTGCCGCTGGTCATGACGATCGGGACCGGCTGGCGTGAGGCCATGGCCAGGCCGAGGGCGAGGTATCCGGCGGTCCGCTCGTCGATGCGCACGTGCAGTCGCAGCAGGCCGGCGGTGTCGGCGGCGTGCAGGGCGAACGCGAGCGGCGCGTTGCGGGACCCGGGACACAACACGGCCTCACGCACCCCACCGCGGATCATCTCGTCGACGATGACGCGGGCCTGGACGGTGGACGGGTTCATCAGACCAGGTTAATCCCGAATACAGATGGTCAACCGCGACGTCCGCCACACCGCTCAGGCGCCCGCGCCGCCGTCGACAGGAAGGATCGCACCGGTGACCATCGAGGCACGGTCGCTGAGCAACCACGCGGCAGCCTCGGCGACCTCGCGGGGTGAGGCCATCCGGCCCATCGGGGACGCCGCGATCGTCGCGTCGATCACGCCCGGTGACCGCGCGTCCCAGTCGAGCATCATCTCGGTGGTGGTGCCGCCGGGGGTGATCGCGTTGACACGGATGCCTTCGGGAGCCCAACTGACCGCCGCCGATTCGGTGATGCTGTTCAGCGCACGCTTCATGGCGCCGTAGGCAGGGAGCATGGGGTTGGCGCGGCGGCTGCCGACACTCGACGTGTTCACGATCGCCCCACCGCCGCTGGTGCGCATCACGGCGACCTCGGCGGTCATCGCGACCCAGTGCGCCCGGAAGTTCACGGCGAACTGGTCGTCGATGTCGACGTCGGTGGTTGTGTCGAGCGGACCGGGTTGCTGCACGATGCCGCCGTTGTTGAACGCACCGTCGAGCCGGCCGTGCAGGTCGGCGACACGTCCGACGGCGCCGCGAATGCTCGCGGCATCGGCCAGATCGACGGTGACGGCGTCGGCGACACCACCGGCGGCCCTGATCTCGGTGACGATGCGATCGAGTGCGTCGGTGCTGCGGGCGGCGAGGACGACCGACGCCCCTTCCGCCGAGAATAGGTGGGCCGCGGCGGCACCGATGCCGCGGCTCGCGCCGGTGATGAAGATGACCTTGCCTGCCAGCAGTCCGATGGGTGCGCTGTCGTGTGAGTTCGTCATGACGCCAGCCTGCGACGACGACCCGACCCTATTCAGGCACAGTCGGTACTACCCTGCGCCGTCGCGTAGCGCGCACACTCGGGACATGGACAAGCAGGAGTTGGGCGCCTTCCTCCGCAGCCGACGCGAGCGCCTCCGACCTGAGGACGTGGGGCTGCCTGCGGGACCTCGCCGACGCACGCCGGGTCTACGACGCGAGGAGGTCGCCGTTCTCGCGCACATCTCCACCGAGTACTACGTACGGCTCGAACAGGGCCGAGCCCCACGCCCGTCGGCAGATGTGCTCGCCGGGATCGCCGGAGCGCTCCGGCTCACCGGTCCCGAGTCCACGCATCTCCATCTTCTCGCCGGCACCGCCCCGAACCGATCGGGGCTGCACTCTCGGCAGGTCCGACCGAGCATCGCCGAACTGCTGCACCGCATTCCGGCGACCGCCGGGTTCGTGATCTCCGCCGCGTTCGACGTACTCGCCTGGAACGATCTCGCCGCGGCGCTGATGGAGGACTTCGGCGCCCGCACCCCGGACGACCGGAATCTGGCCCGGAACGCCTTTCTGTCGGGAGTGCCCGACGGCGAGGCGCTGTACGGCATCTCCGACGCCGCCGAATTCCGACAGAGCGTGGTGATGGAACTACGAACTGCATCGGCTCGCTATCCCGATGACCCCTCGATCCGGACGCTCGTCGACGAACTCCGCAGCGGCAATGACGAATTCGCACGTCTCTGGGAGCGCAATGACGTGCAACCGCCATCGATGCTGACCAAGACCTTCACTCACCCCATCGTCGGCCGGCTCACCCTTGACTGCGATGTCCTACATCTCGCCGACCGTGACCAGCATCTGGTGCTGTACACCGCGCCGGTCGGATCCTCCGCTGCCGAGAGCCTGGCTTTCCTGGGAGCGCTCGGCGCCGACGGCATCGCGGCCCGCTGAGCACTGCACATGGCCACGACGCCTGCGAGCAGGTCAGGAGTTGGGGTCGACGTGCCCAACTGACGGCGTTACGTGCCCAACTGGCGGGGCTACGTGCCCAACTGGCGGGGTTACGTGCCCAACTGGCGGGGTTGCGTGCCCAACTGGCGGGGTCACCCCCGCGATGCGTCGGAGTCGGGCGTGCTGTCACCGGCGGCCACCTCGTCGGCCCAGGCGCCGTGCTCGGTCTGGGCCCACCACTCCGACACCGACCCGGTGCGCATCCCGCGTCGCGCCTCGGCGTCACCGAGCGCCATCGCGATGTGCCCGAGCACCAGGATCCCGACACCGAGCGCGAACCAGTCGTGGGCGAACGTCGCGCCCGACCGGTACGACAGGCCCACGAGGCTGGGGAAGTACATCAGCACCCCGGTCCCGAAGAGCACGACAATCGACCCGGCCTGGAGTGCACCGTTGAGTTTCTGGCCGGCGTTGAACTTGCCGACCTGGATGGTGCCGTCGCGACGAGTCCTGCTGCGCAACCACTTCCAGTCGGTCGGCAGGAAACGGTTGAGCCGACGCAGGTCGTCACGGTAGCCCGGCGACGCCAATCCGAGGATCAGCGGGACCGGCAGCGCGAAGCCGGCGTAGACGTGCACGATCTCGATGAGGTGGCGGTTGCCGACGAGAATGGCCAGCGACGAGACGTAGAGGAACGCGGCGGTGACGATGCAGATGATCATCAGGACCGTGACCGACCAGTGCACCGCGCGGGCCGTCCGGCCGAAGCGCGGGAGGTCACTCGTCGATGGTGCCGTCGAGCTCATATCCGCGCCTCTCCCAGTAGCCGGGGATCTCCTCGGTCGTCAGCTCGATCCCCGACAGCCACTTCGTGCTCTTGTATCCGTACTGCCCACCGACATACATCCGCACCGGCCCACCGTGGTCGTGGGTGACCGGGGCGTCGAGCATGCGCAGCGCGACCAGGCAGTCGGCGCGGCGCGCCTTGTCCAGCGGGAGGCTCTCGGTGTACGTGCCGTCGAACGATCGGAACCGCACCGCGGTCGCGCCGGGGCGCGGGGCGGCGCGGTCGATCAGCGTCGACAGCGTGACACCGGTCCACGCGACGTCGGGGACCCGCCAGCCGGTGACGCAGTGGAACGTCTCGGTCAGGTCGGTCTGCGGCATCCGCTGCAGATCGGTCAGCGAGTACGTCCCGGGGGTGGCGACCTCGCCGCCGACGGTCAGGCTGTAGTCGCCCGCGTCGCGCTCGGGCACCGACCCGACCACCGAGTAGAACCGGAAGGTGTCGCCGAGCGGGAGGAGCGCGACCAGTCCGGTCGGGTCGTTGGCCATCACCGGGGCGAGCCAGCGCGACAACGCGTTCTGCGCCTCGGATCCCGCCACGACACCGACGGCACCGAGCCCGACGAGACCGAGAAAGATGCGGCGTCCCACCGGTTTTCCGTGCGACGGGCCCACGCTCGGGTTCTCGGATGAGCCGGGCATGGGGCTAGCGGAGACGCCCGCGTGCGCCGAAGACGATCATCACGACACCGACGATCACCACGATCGGGCCCGCGATGGACCAGAAGACGGTGTTGCTCATCGCACTGCCTTCCAGGACACCGATTCCTTGGAGGAAAAAGACAAATCCGAACAGGGTGATGATGACCCCCGCGACCAGGTAGACCGGCTTGCGCATGGATACTCCTCGCGAGGTGGGCGACGCGACTGCGTCGTTCACGATCCTACGCGCGGCATCAGATGTCCTACGCGGTCCGCGGCGAGCCGCTCGAGCAGCGGCACACACAGCATGATCAGTCCGCGCTCGGTCTCGTCAAGGTTGTGCGCGACGGCCTCCGCGAGCCACTCGTCGCGTTTGGCCCGGTCGTCGAGGAGTAGTTCCCGACCCGCGTCGGTGAGTTCGACGAGCTGGCGCCGACGGTCGTCCGGATCGGTGCGCCGGACGATCAACTCCGCGTCGTCGAGCTTGTTCATGCTCACCGTCAGCGACTGCACGCGGACGTGCATGCGGGCGGCGAGGTCGGCGACGGTGGTGGTCCCGGACCGGTCGAGGTAGCCCAGCACCGTGACCTGCGTGAGCGTCAGGCCGTGGTCGCCGCGATGCAGGCGGGCGGCCCGCGCCACCGACATGATCGCCTCACGCAGCCGGGTCGCCTCGTCCGTGTCGATCGCCGTCATACCAAGAAGATAACGCAGACAACGTCACCGACGGACCGAAAGGTCCGGTTCGCGTCCGTGGAATACCAAGAGTAAGCTTGGTAAAATGCTGCTGCGCTGGTCGGGACTGATCCTTCTCACCGCTGTCGCATCGGTCGGCCTGGAGTTGTTGTCGGTGCCGTCGGCGGCCCTGTTCGCGGGACTCGTGATCGCGGCCGCGCTCGCTCTGGCCGGTCTGGCGCCGCGGGCCCATGGCGACCGACCCCCGATGCCCCGACCATTCGGCCTCGCGGCGCAGGGCGTCCTCGGCGTCTACATCGGCACGATGGTCTCCCCCGACGTCCTCACCGGACTCGGCTCCGCGTGGGTACCGGTGGTCGTGGTCGCGGTGGGGACCCTGGCGCTGTCGGTGGGCGGCGGCGCGCTGCTCGGACTGCACCGCAAGGTCGACCCGCTGACCGGGTCGCTGGCCCTCGTCGCCGGCGGCGCCTCCGGACTGGTCGCCCTCACCCGCGAACTGGGCGGCGACGAACGCATGGTCGCGGTGATCCAGTACGTCCGGGTCGGGCTCGTGACGGTGACCATGCCGATCGTGGCGACGGTCGTGTTCAACGCCCACACCGGATCCGGCTCCGGAGGCGGCATCTCCGCATCCGTCCTCGGCACCGACGGTATCGGTCCGCAACTCTGGGGACTGTTGCTGACCGCTGTGTGTATGGGCGTCGGCATCACCCTCGGTCGCGTCGTCCGACTCCCCGCCGCGGGCCTGCTGGGCCCGTTGGTGCTGACGGTGATCGCCGAGCTGACCGGCATCGCCGGATCGGCAGCGGTCCCGTTGGTCCTGGTGACGCTCGGTTACGCGATCATCGGCTGGCAGGCCGGACTCGGGTTCACCATGGACAGCCTGCGCGCGATCGGCCGCGTCCTGCCGTACGCCGTGGGCCTGATCATCGCGATCGGCGTCGGCAGCGCCGGCCTCGGCGTACTGCTCAGCCTGTGGACCGGCGAATCCATGTTCGACTCCTACCTGGCGACCACCCCGGGAGGTATCTACGCCGTGTTGGCGGCCGCGGCGGCCGCCGGGTCGAACATCACCTTCGTCGTCGCCGCGCAGATCGTCCGTGTCCTGCTGATGCTGTTCATCGCGCCCGCCGCGGCGCGGCTCTACCAGCGCTTCCGCAACCGGAACGTCGTCGCCGAACCCGAGATGGCCGACTCGACGACGTGACCGACCCTCGGGGTGCCCGACTAGGGTCAGGGCATGACTGATTCCAGCCGCGAATTCGACGTCGTCGTCTTCGGAGCCACGGGCTTCGTGGGCATCCTGACCGCCAAGTACCTGGCCGAACACGCTCCCGCCGGGACGCGCGTCGCACTCGCCGGGCGCACCCAGGCCAAGCTCGAGAAGACCCGCGCCTCGTTGCCCGTCGCCGCGAAGGACTGGCCGCTGATCGTCGCCGACGCCGACTCCCCCGCATCTCTCGACGCGATGGCCGCGCGAACCCGCGTCGTCTGCACCACGGTCGGCCCCTACCTCAAGTACGGCGAGTCCGTGCTCGCCGCGACCGTCAACGCCGGCTCCGACTACGTCGACCTGACCGGCGAGGTCCCGTTCGTCCGACTGTCCATCGACAAGTTCGGCGAGCAGGCCGCGTCCAACGGCGCCCGCATCGTCCACTCCTGCGGTTTCGACTCCGTGCCGTCCGACATCGGCGTCTACCTGCTCTACCGGGCGGTCACCGAGGCCGACGCCGGCGAACTCACCGACACCACGCTCGTGGTCTCGTCGTTCAAGGGTGGCTTCTCCGGCGGCACGATCGACTCCATGCGCGTCATCGCGCACGAGGCGAAGGACCCCGCCACCCGGCGCACCCTGCTCGACAAGCACGCGCTGTCGACCGGCCCCGGCGAGCACCGAACGAAGCGGCCCTCGGAGCCCAGCGACACCCTGATCGTCAACGCCAAGACCGTCGACCCGTCGCTGTCGGGAACGCTGGCGCCGTTCGTGATGGCCTCGCACAACACCCGCATCGTCCGCCGCACCAACGCGCTTCTCGACAACGCCTACGGCGATCGGTTCCGCTACGGCGAGGCGATGTCGGTGGGCAGCATCCCCGGTGTGTCGACGGCCGTGGCCGGCCTCGTCGCCGGTGGGATGGGCGCGTTCCTCGGCGCGATGGCGTTCACCCCCACCCGCAAGCTGCTCGACCGCATCCTGCCGAAGGCGGGCGACGGTCCTAGCGAGAAGGCCCGTGACGCAGGGCATTTCACCTGCGATGTGTACACCACCACCACGACCGGCAAGCGTTTCCGTTCCCGGGTGCGCGCGAGCGGCGACCCCGGTTACAAGGCCACCGCGGTGATGCTCGGCGAGAGCGCTCTCGCGTTGGCCCTCGATCGTGACCGACTGCCCGACCGCTCAGGTGTGCTCACCCCGGCGGCCGCGATGGGCGATGTCCTCGTCGACCGTCTGCGTGATGCGGGCATGACGCTCACCGCCGAGCAGACCAGCTGACCCCACCGGTTGGGCCGTCCTTCCCGCGCGTTGGGCCGTTGTTCCCGCGCGTTGGGCCGTTGTTCCCGCGCGTTGGGCCGACGATGGGTCGCCACCAGGAGAAGAGCCCAACGCGACGCGAATGAGGGCCCAGCCCGGCGCCGGACGGGATCAGTGGGCGCGCAACCACCCGGCGAGTCGGTCGATGATCGGCTCGATCTCGTCGGCGAGACGGTCGAAGTCGGCCGCGGGTCTGCCCATCGGGTCGTCGATGTCGAGCTCGGGCCGATTGCGGTCGTCGACGATCTGCATCGATGCGACGCCGTCTCCGCCGGCGCGGATGAAGTGGTCCAGTTCGCGAAGGGTGACGGCCCGTCGCCACGCCATCGGCACCTTCGAGGTCGCGTCATCACGATGGGCGCGAGAAAGACCCACGATCAGGTCGTGTTCGCCGATCATGTCGGCGACGAGGTAGCGGGCCGAGAAGTCCTCGCCGTCGATGCCGCGTTCGCGCAACACCCGCAGACTCTGGGGGTGCATCGGATCGCCGTTGAGCGCACCAACGCCGGCGCTGTGAACGACGACCGGGTCCGGCAGATCGGTCAGACGCGATCGGAGCAGGTACTCCGCCATCGGGGACCTACAGATGTTCCCCGTGCAGACGAAGAGGATCCGTGGCGTCATTCCCGCCTCCTGACGGACATGTTCAGTAGGCGCCCGATCGTCCGACCACCGCGCGGAACGTACGCCACAGGATCATCGCATCGGACATGATCGACCAGTTCTCGACGTAGGTGAGGTCGAGTCGTACGGACTCGTCCCACGACAGGTCCGAGCGTCCGGAGATCTGCCACAGTCCGGTCATGCCCGGACGGACCAGCATCCGTCGCACGACGGGACCGTCGTAGCGCTCGACCTCGCTCGCCAACGGTGGGCGCGGTCCCACCATGCTCATCGCCCCGGACAAGACGTTGAAAAGCTGCGGCAGCTCGTCGAGGCTGTAGCGCCGGATGAATCTTCCCACCCGGGTGACCCGCGGGTCATCGCGGATCTTGAACAGTGCGCCCGCGCCCTCGTCGAGCGCGATGAGCGACGTCTTCATGTTCTCCGCGTCGACGACCATCGACCGAAACTTCCACATCTGAAAGGGAGAGTTGTTGATGCCGATACGTTCGGCGCGGTAGAACACCGGCCCTCGGGTGTCGAGCTTGATGGCCACCGCGCACGCGACCAAGACTGGGAGCCCGATGAGCAGCAGCAGCGTCGCACCGACGCGGTCGAGGGTGGCCTTGAAGATGCGGTTGGCTCCGTCGTAGCTCGGCTTGTCGACGTGCAGCAGCGGCAGCCCCGCCACCGGTCGCACGCGCATCCGTGGGCCGGCCACGTCGACGACACCGGGTGCGACCACCATGTCGACGTCCATCCCCTCCATGTCCCAGGACAGTTCGCGCATCGCGGAGTGTCCGAGGGCTTCGGCCGAGGTCACCGCCACGGTCGTGGCGCCCGAGATCGACACCGCCTCACGGGCGTCGGCGAACTCCCCGACGATCGGGACCGCGCGTCCGTTCACGGCCACCGGACCGACGATGCCCGCCTGCTCCGGGGGTACACACAGGCCGATGACGTCGTAGCCGAGTCCGGGGTTCCGGTCGAGGTGTTCGATGAGCGGTTGGGCCGAGGAGAGTCCACCGATGACGATCACCCGGTGGAGGTCGAGACGCCGGCGACGACGGCGGGTGAGTCGCGCCCGCCACAGCCAGTGCGATGCGAGCAGACCGATGGTCCCCGCGGGCAGGGCGATGGCCAGGAACGACCGCGCCATGTCGAGGTGGAACAGCAGGTCGATGATGGCCAACGTGCCGAACATCCCGAAGCTGGCGCTCACGATCCGGCTGTACTCGGCGGGGCCGGCGGCGACGATCCGACGATCCACGCACTGACGGATGCGCAACGCGGACAGCCAGGCGACCGCGACGACGAAAGAGACCAGACCGGCCGGCGCGTGGTCGCGACCGACGGGGTCGTCGAACGACTGTGGGCCGAAGCGCAGCATCTGCGCGGCGAGGACGACGACGATCACCACGGCGGTGTCGGTCCAGAGCACCGCCCGGACGTAGGTGTCGAGCCACGATTCCGCCCGGTCGTGGGCAGCGATCCGCGATGCGACTCGCGTCCTCGGACGGACCGGGGAGCGGACAGTGGCAACTCGGGTGCGCGTCAACTCACTTCCTCCGTCGTGCCCCCCGTCGAGCACGAGGATATTCCGAGTAGCGGACCGAATATCACGCAAAGCATATATTTCGTGACCACCGTCGTCTTCGTGGTGGTACTTCTGTGGCATGCCCCAACGGGAGTGAACGCAGACGCACATGTGATGCACGACATGCGTCAGGTCCCGGACGGCGTTCGCTGGCTATTCTCGGGCCATGGTCCGAGCCCTCCGGAGAGTTGCCCTCTCCGTGATCGCGCTCGTCGTGCTCGTCACCCTCATCGGTCTCCCGGTCTATGTCTTCCCGGTGGTCGCCGACTCGCCGCGCAAGGTCGACGTGATCATGGTCCTCGGAGGTCGGCAGGACGGACGCGAGAACTACGCGATATCGCTGGCCGAGAAGGGACTGGCGCCGGTGGTGCTCGTGTCCGACCCGTATCTCCGCCCGGATCCGTACATGGAGGCGATCTGCGACGTCCCGCATCAGGTGAAGGTGGTCTGTTTCAACCCCGATCCGCGCACGACGCGCGGCGAGGCCCGCTTCCTGCGCGACCAGGCCGCGCAGAATCATTGGACGTCGGCGATGGTCGTCACCTTCACACCGCATCTGACGCGCGCCGACTACATCGTGAGTCGTTGTTTTACAGGCGATCTCGTGATGGCGGAATACAAGACCGACCTGACCCTGCCGTACTGGGCGTACATGTACGCCTATCAGACGGTCGGATTCGTGCGAGCGGTCGCGCAGAGCGGGTGTTGACGCGGTCGGCGCCGACCCATCCGGGTCTCAGCGTTCGTCAGATCGTGGTTCGAGCACTTCCTCCAGAACCTTCGGCGCGCGCTTTCGGCGGAAGCGGCGCTTGGGACCCTGCGTGATCGCGTAGTAGCCGTATCCCTTCACCGCAGGCGTGTGTGTCAGCACAAAACCGATGACCGGGGTCTGACTGCCTGCCAGCTGGTCGAATGAATTCGAGAGATCTGCCTGCCTCGTGCTCCCCGAGCGGGCCACCAACAGCACACCATCCACCCATTGCGACAGCACGACCGCGTCGGTCACCGGGAGCACCGGCGGCGAATCGAGGAGCACATAGTCGAACGACGCCGCGAGTTCGGTCAGGGCCTGCGCAGTCCGCTTCGACCCCAACAACTCAGCGGGATTCGGCGGTTGCGGACCTGACGCGAGTATCCACAGGCCTGCGATCTTGCTCGGTTGCACGAGGTCGCGGAGTTCACCGTCTCCGCGAAGCCAGTTGGTGAGCCCGACGTCGCCGATGAGGCCGGTCCGCTGATTGACCTGCGGGCGGCGCAGGTCGGCGTCGATGAGCACCACTCGCTTTCCCGATTCGACAAGGGAGGCCGCCAGGTTCATCGCGGTGGTCGTTTTTCCCTCCACCGCGGAAGGGCTGGTGATGACGATCACTCGTGGCGGACTGTCGACGCTGGCGAACGTCAGATTGGTGCGCAGTTTGCGAAACGACTCCGCCGCCGCCGTCGCACCGTCACGGAAGTCGATCAGACCCCGGCGCCTGAGTAGATCGTCGTTGGGGATGGTCCCGAGCACCGGGGTGTCACTGATCCTGGCAATGTCGCTCTCTTCACGAATCGGGTCGTGGAAGCGGGCGCGCACCAGAACCCCGAACACCCCGAACACCAATCCCACCACCACACCGAGACCCACATTCCGGGTCGTCTTCGGCGAGACAGGGGAATCACCCGCCGCCGCCGGTGTCACCAGCGTCAGCTTCGCGAGCGGCTGCCCTCCACCGCTCGGGGTCTCGAGCCGCGAGACGTAGGACGTCATCGCCGTGGCGGCCGCATTCGCCAATTTCTCCGCAACCGACTTCGAATTGTTCGTGGCCGTGATCGTCAGCAACACGGTGTCCGTGGTCGATGTGGCCAGCAGGTCCCGCTTTGCGTCGGCGACGGACAGATCCAGGCCGACAGATGCGACCGCCTGACGGACGACGGCATCCGAGGTGACGAGTTTGGTGTACGACGTCACGCGCTGCTGTGAGGCAAGCGAGCCCTGGTAAGCCGTCTGGGAATTGTCATCGGTTCCCGACGTAACGTAAAGCGTTGCCGTCGCGGCATATTGCGGCTTCTGCAACAGGCAATAGCCCAATACGAGGACGCCTACCAGAATTGCCACCGCGACGATGGCGAGCCAACCGCGTCTCAGGCTCCCGAATACATCGCGTATCGACGCGCCATCCACGCCGCGTGTCTCGATGACCGTCATGTGCCTTCCGATCGCCGAAGCCTCCCGCGAAATGGTTGATCACTCGAATAGTAGGCACATTCTTTCTCGCCGAAGGCACCGAATAGCGCGGATCGTCATTCCCGGTACGAAATACTTATTTCATATCTCGACGTCGTGGGGCCGTTCCACCCCGGACGCAACCGCCACAACCACCACGACCTGCGCGCCGGGGTCGGTCAGGGTTGACCGGGGTTGAGCGCGATGAACAGGCCGTCGGCCTCGGCGCACAGACGCTCGCCGTCCTTCATCGTCGCGGCGACGAAGATCTTGCGACCCTCCAGACGCACGATCGACGTCGACACCGTCAGCTCGGTGTTCAACGGGGTTATCGAGCGGTAGTTGACGGTCAGGTACGCGGTGCGGGTGACCTTGCCGGTCGCGAGCGCCGACGTCATGCCGAGCAGGTCGTCGAAGGCGGTGCAGATGAACCCGCCGTGCGCAGCGTTGTTGCCACCCAGGTGGAACCGGGTGAAGGTGACGCGCGCCTGCACGCCGTCGTCGCCGGCCTTGTCGACGAGGTAGGGCGGAAGGGTGATGTTGCCGCGTGCGGGCAGGTCGATCCGTGTGCCCGAGGGCGATTCCCACTCGTTGATCTCGACCGCGGCGAGTTTGGCGTTGACCACGGTGAGTTCGTCGATCAACTCGTCGACGAGTTCCTCGGACGGGAAAGCCGCGCGGGCACGGTCCATGAACTCACGGACCTTCTCGATGAACTCGCCGTAGCGGGGGCCGCCGCGATCGACACTGATCATCATGTCGGTGCGGAAACCGCCCTCATGCGCGTCCTCGGTCCGCTCCCCGGTGACCGGGGCGGACTCGGACGTACCGTCGATACTCATCGCATCAGGTTATCGACCCAGGTGAGCGGGCTGCGAAGCGGTTGCCACTAGCCTGCTACTCATGAGTGACGACGCCGCGAATCCGTTCACCGCCGAGCACTGGACGGTGGTGGAGGGCTTCGAATCCCTCACCGACCTGACCTATCACCGCCACAGCGGGGCCGGACGTGAAAACGGGATCGTCCGAATCGCTTTCGACCGCCCCGAGGTCCGCAACGCCTTCCGCCCGCACACCGTCGACGAGCTGTACCGAGCTCTCGACCACGCCCGCCGTTCGCCCGACGTGGGCACGATCCTGCTCACGGGCAACGGACCCAGTGAGAAGGACGGCGGCTGGGCGTTCTGTAGCGGCGGCGATCAGCGGATCCGGGGACGGTCGGGCTACCAGTACGCGGGCGGCGACACCGCCGACACCGTCGATTCCGCGCGGGTGCGGGCCGAGGGTGGTCGGCTGCACATCCTCGAGGTGCAGCGGCTGATCCGGACCATGCCCAAGGTCGTCATCGCCGTGGTCAACGGATGGGCGGCCGGCGGCGGTCACTCACTGCACGTCGTCTGCGACCTCACCATCGCCTCACGCCAGCACGGGCGGTTCAAGCAGACCGACGCCGACGTGGGCTCCTTCGACGCCGGATACGGCAGCGCCTATCTGGCCAAGCAGGTCGGACAGAAGTTCGCCCGCGAGATCTTCTTCCTGGGCCGGGCCTACGACGCCGAGGCCATGCAGCGGATGGGCGCGGTCAACGAGGTCGTCGACCACGCCGACCTCGAGGACACCGCCATCGAGTGGGCGCGCGCGATCAACGGCAAGTCGCCGACGGCGCAGCGGATGCTGAAGTTCGCGTTCAACCTCACCGACGACGGCCTGATGGGCCAGCAGGTGTTCGCCGGGGAGGCGACCCGGCTCGCGTACATGACCGACGAGGCCGTCGAGGGACGGGACGCATTCCTCGAGAAGCGCGATCCCCGATGGGACGACTTCCCCTACTACTACTGACCGAGCAGCCCTGCGGGTCCCGGTGGCGTACGGGCCCTGTCCGATAAGGACTCACGTGTCAGCTCCACCGCGGGCGCCGCCACCATGGTGGTTCCTGCGGCGACATCTCTGGTGATCACGGCGTTGCCGCCGACCGTGCATCCGTCACCCAGGGAGATCGGCCCCACCACGATCGCACCCGCGGCGACCGTCACGTTGTCGCCGACCTCGGGCACTCCGCGGCGTGAGTAGCCCAGCGAGACGTGCTGGTTCACCCAGAAGTTCGCGCCTATGGATCGCGCGACGACAATGGTTCCCACGCCGTGATGAACGAAAAGTCCTGGACCTATGGTCTCCGCCTCGATGACCAGCCCTGGCAGACCCCTGTAGACGCGCCGCAGCGGCAGCCGGATCGCCGGCGACAGATCGGTCGTTCGAATGTGAACCACCGTCCGGAATTCGGGAAGCGCCCCGGCCAGATATGCGAAACGCTCTCGCTCCGACAGGGGGACGAGGTTCTCGTTTCCGATGCAGTCGACCCACCGGGCGATATCGGCGGCGATGTCGGCGCGATTGCCTGATCTCTGCACGGCCCACCAGAGCGGCGCCGACCACAACCGAGCGACGTTCAGCAAAGCCCGCGGGATCGGAGAGTGCGCCATCGCGCCGAGTTTAACCAGTTTCCACCGCTCCGACGGCGGATTGTGCGTTCGGTGATTCGACGCCCGGGGAACACGCAGATGAAAGACGTTCGACCATCGGTCTCGGTACGAGTCCGCCTCTGATCACGGCAGATTCGGGGCCGAACAGTGAGTACGAGGCATTTGTTCGTTCACGATGCGCGCGACACCGCCTGCGGTAGTCTAGGCCGACAAAAGGCGCACGAATACCGAAAAAGGTGCACGTCACATGCCACGTCCTCGCTCTCGAATTCGCGGAGACAAGTTCTCGGAGCGCGACATCAAACGGGCAGCTGATTCGGTTCGCCAGAATTTCCCGTTCTCGGATTATTTCGACCCCGTATTGAACGGTCACCTGTCGATCGCCAGGACGGTGGCCGGCCGGCTCGCACCGCCCGCACGCCTCCTCGATTTCGGAGCGGGCCCCGCCGACCGAACCGCGGTCCTCGCCGAGCTCGGCTACCGCTGTACCGCCATGGACGACCTGGGCGACGAGTGGCACTCCCGCGGCCGGGCCAGAGAGAAGATCCTCGCGTTCGCCGACGAGGTCGGGGTCGATTACGTGGTCCTCGATTCACACACGGTTCCCGCCACAGGTGAATTCGACATGGTCATGCTGCACGACGTCCTCGAGCATCTCCACGACAGCCCGCGAGATCTGCTCAGCGAGTTGGTGTCTCGACTCGCCCCCGACGGACTTCTGTACGTGACGGTTCCCAACCATGTGAATCTTCGCAAGCGATTGGCCGTGCTCCGAGGCAAGACGAGCCACCCCATGTTCGAGATGTATTACTGGTACCCCGGCTCGTGGAGGGGCCACGTCCGTGAATACACCCACGGCGATCTCGTGGCACTCGCCGGCGCGCTAGGGCTCGACGTGGTCGAGATCCGAGGCGTGCACCACATGCTGCAGAACGTCCCGCCACGGATGCGCCCCGCGTACCGGGCGATCAGCAGCCTGTTCCCAGGCGTCCGCGACTCGTGGTCCATGCTCGCTCGGAAGCCCCGGGGCTGGCAGGCTCGAACCGAACTCTCGGACGACGAATTGCGTTCGGTCACCGGACTGACCTCCTGGGGAGAGGTAGGGCATTGAGGATCACCGCGTCGTTCGATCGCTCCTACGAGGCGTTGGCCATCCGGATACCGCCCAAGGTGGCCGGCAGGCTGGACACACGACGTCCGCAGTACAGCCGTTCCTGGGGTGGCCCTCTCAACGGTCAGCACCACCGCCGCGAGATGGTTCGGGAGATCGCACGTGAGTTCCGCCCCGCGCACGTCGTCGAGACGGGAACGTACCGGGGCACGAGCACCGAGTTCTTCTCAGCCGTCTTCGGGGTTCCCATCGACACCGCCGAGGCGAGCGAGCGCTACTACGAGTACTCGGCCCGGCGGCTGGCCGGCGACAACGCGATAACGGTTCATCGGGGCGACTCACGCGGTTTCCTCAGCCGACTGGCCTCTCGGGCGGATAACGACCGCCCGACCTTCTTCTACCTCGACGCCCACTGGAACGATGACCTGCCGTTGGCCGAGGAACTACAGATCATCTCGTCGACATGGCGACGTTCCATCGTCATGATCGACGACTTCCAGGTTCCGGACGATCCGGGCTATGCATACGACGATTACGGCTCGGGTAAGGCTCTCGTACCCTCGTATCTGCCCGGGGCCGTCGACGCCTGGTCACGTCGATACCCTTCCGCACCGTCCGGCGAGGAAACCGGTGCGCGACGCGGGAGCTGCCTGCTCTTCACCCCAGATATCGATACGTCGGATTACACGACGGTGCGTTCGATCACGTGAGGCGTGCGCTGATCGTCATCGTCGTGATGGTGATAGGCGTGTGCGCCGGATGTGCCGGTGGTCCAGAAGGCCCCGCCGAGTCGACCACTCCGTCAGCCGCGCAGTTCGCGTGGAGTTCGGCGACTTTGTCGGTCAACACCATCGGACTCGACGACCCCAATGCCCGGCCCGATGCCGAGCTCGACTTCGCCGCAGCACAGGGTTTCTCAGCGGTTCGCATCCCCGTGCGATGGTCCTCGGTCGAGCCCGTCGAGGGAAAGCTGGACTTCAGCGCACTCGATCCGGTGATCCGTGGCGCCGCCGCCCGCGGCCTCGAGGTTCTCGGCGTGGTCACGTGGGCACCGGCGTGGGCGGTGGCACCGGAATATCGGACGGTGACGCACCCGGCACCCGAGTCGGCGGCGCGCTTCGCCGAGTTCGCACGCGTCGCCGCGTTCCGCTATCGCTCCCAGGTGTCGGCGTGGGAGGTGTGGAACGAACCGAACATCGCGGCGTCCTTCGGGCCGATTCCCGACGTCTCGAAATACTGCGCGATCCTGCGGCAGAGCTACACGGCCATCAAGGCGGCCAACCCGTCGGCCACCGTACTCACCGGCGGCACCTCGCCCACTCGGGATTCTCCCACCGGCGTGGCACCCGCGAACTACATCAACGCACTCTACAAATGTGCGCCCCGGTCGTTCGATGCCCTGGCGATGCACCCCTACAGCACTCCGAACCTGTTGAGCAGACCCAGTTCGACGAACCCGTCTTCCCGAGATGTCGCACTGGTCCGCGAGGTCATGAAACTCAATGGCGACACCCGACGCAAGGTCTGGTTCACCGAATTCGGGGCTCCGACCACACAGTTCAGTCCGACCGGCGTCTCCGAGGAGAAACAGAAGCAGATCCTCGTCGACGGCGTCAGCCTGCTGAAGCAACTCAGTTACGCCGGGCCGGTCTTCGTCTTCAACCTTCGCGACATCGAGACCGGCAGCCGGATACCCGATTACAACTATGGTCTCGCCCGCACCGACTTCACGCTCAAACCATCGTTGAAAGCAGTGATCGGGCTCTACAACTGACGGTCGCGGGCCAGCCGCTCGATCCATGCGTCGAATCGCTCGAGCGCCGTCGCACGGTCCATGTCCGTCCGCAGATGCGCTGCGCCCGCCGAGCCGAGGGTCGCCGAGCGATCGGCGTCGGCGGCCAGGTCGAGGACGGTACGTAACAGCTCATCCGGCTCACCCGGGTCGACGCGTACGCCCGCCCCGGAGCGGTCGACCTCGTGGGCGGTGACACTGCCCTCCCGCGTCGCCGCCACCACCGGACGACCGCTCCCGAAGTACGAGGTCAGCTTGCTCGGTACCGCCATCTCCGCGATGTCGGTCCCCTCGTTGACGATCAGCACGTCCGCCGCGGCGAGCGCCCGGACGAACGTCTCCTCCGGAAGCGGGCGGACGAACTCGAGCGTGTCGGTACCCGCGCCAAGTCGCTCCAATTTCTCGCGCTGATTCCCGTCGCCCAGCAGCACGAAAGTGACCCCGGCGGATATACGGTCCGAGAGTTGCGCCGCCTGCACCACGTTCTCCAGTCCCTGCTTCAGGCCCATGTTGCCTGCGTGCAGTGCGATCACCCGGTCCGCGGGCCAACCCAGCTGTCGCCTGGCCTCGGCGCGGTCGACCTGCCGTTGCGGGGGAAGGTGATTCCAGTTGGGGATCACCGCCACGGCAGACCGGTCGACCTCGAGGTTGTCGGCGACATGATCGGCGAAACGCGGGTGGAGGACGGCGAGACCGTCGGCCCGTCGGAGCACGGCCGACTCGACCCGGTCGACCAGCCCCACTCCACGTCCGTCCATCATCCCGGTCTCGGCAACTCCGCGGGAATAGAGGTCCTGCACCCAGATACCGATGGCGGGACGCCGTTTTCGAATTCTCAGTCGTGCCATCACCATGCCGGTGGAGATCAAGGCAGGCGAGACGCAGACCACCACGTCAGATCGCATCACATCGCGGAACCCTGCGGTGGTCACCGCGCGGGCGCCGAACGAGATCTCCAGTCTCGTGCGCTGTGCGACCGTCATGGAGTGCGGCACGAAATGGCGAACCCGGTCGACCGGTACGCCGTTCACGGTCTCCGACAGGGATCGACCGGCGTAGCGCGGGTCGATGTGCCAGCTCGGGTAGTGCGGGTACCCGGTCACGACGTGTACGTCATGCCCCTGCTGCACGAGATGTTCAGCCAGTCCGGCCGTGTACGGCGCGATGCCGGTCGGCTCGGGGCAATAGTTCAGTCCGACGATCGATACGCGCATCCAAGTCTCCGTGTAGTGACTTCGAAGTCGCCCCGACGCTACTTCCGGACTCTGCAGTGGTGCCCACCATTATCTCCCCTCGACCCGGTTCGACACCTGAGTTCGTCAAGACGTCTCCTCGGCCGTCCGGCGCCGAACCAGCCGCGGTACCGACACGAGGTCGGGAATCACCTGGCTCAGCACCACCGCTGCGGCCGTCACCGCGACGACCCCGGCCGCTCCGTGACGCGGTGCGACGTACACGCATCCCGCCAGTGTCAGCACCGCCATCGCCGCCAGGCAGAACGTCTGCCACCGTGCCCCGGACGGATTGGTGAGGAGCACACCAGACGGCAGATGTATCGACTGGGCGACGAGCAACAACGCGAACGCGCCGGCCAGTGTCGTACTGATGGTGATCGCACCACCGGAGATCAACTCGCCGATCCAGGGGCCGAGGAACACCATCGCAACCGCGCCCAGGATGGCGACCACGCCGAAGATCACGGTCGTGCGTACCCACAGCGAGATCGTGGCGGCGCTGTCCGCGCGGCGCTTGATGAAGATCGGCCAGAAGCTCAGCGACGCGGTGGACAGCACCGACCAGCCGATCCCGAAGATCTGCGCCATCAGCGCATACCTCGACAGCTGCGTCGGCGTCGACAGATGTGACAACACGATTCGTTGGACCTGGACACCGAACGGGATCCCGAGAGAGACGAAGAACAACCACATCGACCCCCGGAGCATGGTCCGAGGGGTGACGCCGGTGGTCACGTGTCCGAAGATCGAACGACCGATGCCGGTGATCTTCAGTCCGACCAGCATCGATCCGAGATTGCCGAGGAGCGCGCCGAGAAGCGCCGGGAGGACGAACCAGATACCACGGATCCCGAGTTGGTACATCACGACCGTGATACCGAGTCCGAGAATCGAATTGGCCATGAACGAGACGACGGCCAATTCGTTCTTGTCATGGCCGATCAGCAACCGGACCCCGATCCCGGCCGGGATCGTCCAGGCGAAGACCACGACGGCGACGGTGATCGCCCATCTGTCCTGCGAACCCGTACTCAGGCCGATGATGGTGTGCCACTGATCGAACGCCATCACGATCAGGGCCAACAGGGTGATGACCACTGCGACGACGGCCAATGACCGAAAAGCGGCACGCACGACGTCGAGCACATGGTCATCGGATGCCGGGGTCCGAGTCGTCGACACCGCGTTCATCGCGACCGCGCCGATACCCAAGTCGGCAAACGGGAGCAACAAGCCCACCGTGGAGACAAGGGTCACCAGACCGTAGGTCGTCTCCCCAGTGGCACGGATGACGATCCCCGCAGCGACGATGCCGGCGAGTGCGATGACCGGGGTGCCCAGGATTCGGAACAACGAACTCAGCACGAGGGAACGCTTCTCGACAGCGTTGAGATTCGACACATCGCTCTCGTCGGCATCCACTGGCGGGATCGGAGCGGTGATCGCGAGCGACGGGTCGACCGACACCACGTCCGGTACCTCGACCTCGCTTCGCCGCGGCCGGTGACGACCGACCCTGCGGTACCTGGACACAAGATCTCCGTGCCGTGGGGGGCGGGCCGCCGCACCGGGCCCCGGAACCGGGCCCGGCCGGGTGATGACGATGACGGGCGCGTCCCTGGGGATGCGATGACGCCCGGTGGTGGTCACCGCGAGAGACCGATGCCTCGTCGCACCAGCGACTTCGCCCAGGCCTCGCCCTGGACCGCCCTCGCGATCGCCGTCGATGCCACGCGCCCCGCACACGGGAACACCCCTGCGGCGGGCCATGCGTCGCGGACGTCTCGGAAGTGGTCGCGTTGCGGACGGACGCTGCCCGCACCCGTGGTGTCGAAATCACACAGCACCTCGGAAACGACCACCGGCTCGGCCAACCGGCTCGCGCACAACATGAAGAGGTGATCGGCGGCCAGCCCGAACGAGGTGGAGTAGCCACCGATCTCGTCGACGAGGTCGGCACCGAACACGGCGGCCTGATGCGGGATGGGAGCGATACCGAGCGCGAGACGGCGCTGCGAGAACCCCTCGTACGACCACACCGTCCCATCCCGGTCCCCTCCGATCAGACGTGCACCGCCGAATCCCCAGGCCCGCCGAGGATCCGGTCGACGGGACAGAGCGTCGACGGCAACCGTGATCGCACTGGGACCGGCGAACACGTCGGAGGAGTGCATGAACCACAGCAGATCTCCGGATGCGTGCTGAATCCCTTGGTTCATACCGTCGTACCGACCGCCGTCGGGCTGCGATTGCCAATAGGCGACCCCGGATTGCCCGAGGACCTGCTCGGTGTCCGCGCCTGACCCACCGTCTATGACGATGTGTTCGACGTACGGGTAGTCCTGATCGCGCGTGCTGGTGATCGTCTTCATCAGACCTGGTAGGTCACGAAACGAGATGGTGACGACCGAGACCCGCGGCCGGGCCGCATCGTGCGGTGTGCTCGTCACCGGCGCCCACGATCCGACGACGACGGGTCGCTGCCGGCGGGCAGCATCGCCTTCACCAACTTCGCTCCGGCATAGACGACGGCGCTCGGCCCCGGACGGCCGAATTCGAAGCCTGCACGGACCGCGTTGACCACCCCCCGCGGTGAATGTGCTTTCGCTGCAGCCGATGTCGCACTCGTGAGAAAATAGTCGCCTCGGGCGCGAGCGGTGGCGTCCCCGAGATAGGTCTGACCCCATCGGATGTAGCGCGCCGAGTCGTCGACCGTCGTGTTCGACACCGAACCGGCCGTCACGTTGTACACCGTGAGGCAATCGGGGACATGACAGAACAGGAGTCCCGGGAAGACATGCTGGACGTGGTGTAGCCAGGTCGGCTCGTCGTGCACCGCTTCTCGGTCCGCGTCGAGCGGCACCTGCACCGCGATCTCCCGCGGGAAGCACAGTGTCGAGGTCTGCAGCATCGCGTTTCCGGCACGGGGCACCGTGACCTCGAACAGATAGTCGAGCACCGGTTCACGGGGCTCGATGAGACGGCGTGGGATGACGCGGTCACGCCGCCCCGGCGCGCGCACCGCGGCACGACTGGACGCGATCCACGGGTGCCCCCGCGCGATCCGCCCGGCGAAACGGAGCTGGCGTTCGAGTTTGTACGGGTGCCACAGATCGTCGTCGTCGAGAAGCGCGATGACGTCACCGACCGCGGCGTCGACCCCGCGCTGACGCGCCGCCGCGCCGCCGATGTGGTCACCGACCTCGATGCAGCGCACACGGTGGTCCTGAACGCCGATCGAGATCGGTTCGGCCACATCGACCATCACGAGCACCTCGGTGACCGGGTGGGATTGGTCGAGAGCTGAGGCGATCGCGGCGTCGAGGCTCGTTCGTCCGACCGTCGGGATGATGACGCTGATGGTGGTCATCGCGCAGTGCGCTCCGGGGCAGCGTGTCTCGGGACGTGCTTCGTCGGAGGGCCCACGGAGTCTCGACGCCGGCGTCCGCCACCAGGGGCACGCGCGAGCGAGTCGGGCTCGCCCACGAGGGGGAAGGCGTCGCCGCGCCGACCGCCGCGGCGCCGACGTTCGCCAGGACCGGTTTCCGGGATGCGACCGCTCGGTGCACCACCCTGCGCGGGTGGTGACGGCGGCCGGGTGGGTCGCGATCGTCGACCACCCAGCGGCGGTGCCGACAAGGTCCGACGCACCGGACGGTCGAGATTCCCTGTGGTGATGAACAGTGCTGCAACCGATATGGCCGCGTACACCACCGGGAGGTTGTAACTCCACGGGGAGAAGACGAGGTCCCAGATCCCCTGTATACCGAGAAAGGTCAGCGCGGCGGTCCACGCGGGGTGCCGGTGGGCGAACCGGATGAGCGTCAGACACGCCCAGACGAGCCACAGCGGGAGCAGTACCGCGAACACACCGCCCTCGGCCCATGACCCCAGAAGGATCGAGTGCAGCGAGACCGAGCCGTCAGGCAGGAACCAGATGTACCTGAACGGGTAGGACGCATCGAACCCGATGGAGACCGCCAACTGGTACGCGTGGTCGATGACACCAGACGAGATGTTGTTCGCATATCCCCATCCGAGCAGGGGGTGGTCGATGATGGCACTGATCGACAGGGGCGGTTCGGTCCGCCCGACGAGAATCGAGGGCACGTGTTGGGTCGATTGCATCTCGACCTTGTCGGTCAACGCACTGCCGAGAAGTCCCTCTCGCGCTGCGTACTCCAACCCCTTGGCCACCGCTGCGCCGATCACCGCGACCGTCACCACCTTCACCGGTAACGATGTCGGGCGGCGACGTAGACGGTCGACGAACACGAGCAGCGCGGCGCAGAGACAGATGAGAGCGTGCGAGCGGAAGTTCAGCGCGACGCTCACCGCGGCCAGGATCACGAGGGCGGCGCACGCCGCCATCGGGCGATGGCGCGGCGATCGAGCGATCGCGTACAGGACGAGCAGGGTCACCGCGGGCGCAAAACCGTATTTCCACAATGCCGCGAGCACTCCATCGGCGGTCAGAGCGGTGCCGAGAACGGCATAGAAACCGATTGTTCCGACCGACACGCCTACCATGAGCGCAAACAATTCGTCGAGGTCGGAGACGAGAACGAGTAACCCGCAGAGGTACAGACCGTAGGCGGCGAATGCCGGGACATTCGGGGCGAGGAGCGGTGTTGCGTTGACGATCGAGGAAATGACGTAGGCAACAGATCCTGCAAACGCCAGGAGAAGGGGCGCACCCGCCCGACGATTGTCCAACCGCGCCGAGAAGAGGAGCACCAGAAGAAAGCAGAGCATCGAGAATCCGGTGACCGTGAACTTCATCAGGGGGACGACCGTGGTGAACCCGGCCGCCATCAACATCGCCTCGCGGACACGGCCCAGGCCCACCGTCGCCGGGGCCGGCACGCGCGAGCCGGTTCCGCCGACACCGGTCGACTCCGCGGCGCCCGCGTGGTCACGCATTCGCAGACAGCTCCGACCGTGGTTCGGCATCGTCGAGAATTCGGATCAGCCGCGCCGGCGTACCCATATAGACGCCGTTGTCCACGCAGTCGGCCGTCACGACGCTCCCGACGCCGATGACACAACCGGCACCGACGGTCACACCCGGAAGGATTGTTGCCCGCGATCCCACCCACGCACCTGCACCGATGACGATCGGCCGGTTGTCAGCAACGCCGTATCGACGGTGACTCGGACCCATCTCGTGACTACACGTGATCAGCATGACCTCGTACCCGACACCGGCGTTCTCCGCCATGGTCACCGGCGCTCCGAGGTCGAGGAAGCTGCCGTAGTTGATGATCGTCCCTGGTTCCATCGTCAGTCCGGTCCGCGCCCCCAGGAACACCCCGGGACTGATCAGTGCCCTCGAACTCACGCCGCGGTGACCCACCAGACGTACGAGCGTGGCACGGAGAGTACGCGGCACCAACGTGCTCGAGATGACCGTGTTGATGACGACGTCGCGAAACAGGAATCCCAATTCTTGACGGGCCAGATCGATGATTTTGCCGAAATTCAAGATCGACCCTCTCTGAACACGTGACGAGCACCGCGAGCCATGAGCAGACGGCGCCTCGTCGGTGCACGATGACAGCCCGTCAGAACTCATTATCAACGCCACGAAGTCACGTTGTCAGACGTTGCGACGCTATCCGATGATCTAAATTGAAAGTTGTGGACATTCCGGGAAGCGCGCAGGTGACACATCGGAATCTGGCGGAGTTCAGTGGCCGGGGATATGACAAAGGACGCGGAATTCTCACGCAGATTCTGTGGATGGCCGCCTCAGGTCCGATCAGCCGATGGTGGTGCCCCGTCGCCGTCCGCGTTCGGGTGCTACGACTGTTCGGAGCGAACATCGGTGAGGACGTGATCATCCGACACCGAGTCCGGATTCACTGGCCGTGGAAACTGCAGATCGGGGACCGCTCCTGGGTGGGTGAGGGCGCGTGGATACTCAACCTGGAGCCCGTGACCATGGGCGCTGATGTGTGTGTCTCCCAAGACGTACTGCTCTGCACAGGCAGTCACGACCGCCACTCCCCCACGTTCGAATTCGACAACGCCCCGATCACGGTGCGCGACGGGGCGTGGATCGCGGTCCGCGCAACCGTCCTACGTGGGGTGACCGTGGGTCGGAGTTCGGTGGTGGGCGCCACCGCGCTCGTGGTGTCCGATGTGGCTGACGGCCAGATCGTGCGCGCGCCTGTGGCGCACCCATGACCGACCGACCGCTGCGGATACTCGACGTGGCGACTCTCGTCTCACCCGACGGGGCCTACGGCGGACCGGTACGTGTGGCGGTCAATCAGTGCGCGGCGCTGCGAAAGGCCGGACACACCGCCGAGGTGACCGCCGGTGTACGTGGATTCCTCACCCCACCCTCGGCGGTGTCGGGCGTTCCCGCTCATCTGTTCGCGGCTCGAAATGTGTTGCCTGGAAAAGGCTTCGCCGGGATGACGGCACCCGGAATGCTGCGCTGGTTCGTCCGGCACCATCGCGACTACGACGTGGTCCACGTGCACCTCGCCCGCGACCTCGTGACATTGCCCATCGCCCGCCTGTCGATGGCTCTCGGGTCCCCGACGGTCGTCCAACCGCACGGCATGATCGACCCCAGCGCGAACACGCTGGCGCGATCCCTCGACGCCGCGTTGACCCGCCCGACGTTGCGCCGTGCCGCGCGCGTCTGGTTTCTCACCGCCCGCGAGCGAGATGACCTCAGAGTGGTCGGCGGACCCTCTGTCCGCCTCGAACACCTGCGCAACGGCACCCCGGTGGACAACGAACCGCCTGTGCGACAACGAACCGAGCAACCGGATGTCCTGTTCCTCGCCCGGTTGCATCCGCGAAAACACGCCGTCGCATTCGTCGAGTCCGCCATCGACCTGCTCCGCGAGGGAGCCCGTGCGACCTTCTCCCTGGTCGGCCCCGACGAAGGAGACGGGCGGCGTGTCCGGCAACTCATCACCTCGAGCGGCTTCGCAGAACGCCTCCGGTGGGAAGGCGCCCTGGATCCGGACAGGACTCGCGAACGGATGTCGCGATCGGCGATCTACGTACTGCCCTCGGTGGACGAGCCGTACCCGATGTCGGTTCTGGAGGCCATGTCGATGTCGATGCCCGTCGTCATCACCCACAGTTGCGGTCTGGCACCCATGGTCGCGAGGTCCGAGAGCGGGATCGTCACAGACCCCGGGACCGATGAGCTCACCGACGCAATCCGTCGACTGATCGACGATCAGTCATTGCGCGAGCAGTTGGGCGACAACGCATTTCGAACCGTCATCACCGAGTTGTCGATGGATGCCGTGGCCGACCAGCTCGAGAACGCCTACCGAGTGGCTATCGCCGCGGCGCGCACCTGACCGGCAGGATCGGTCAGGTTCGTACCGTTGACTGGCGTCGATACCAGTCGACCGTGGCGGCCAACCCCTCCGACAACGGGATCTGCGGCTTCCATCCACTGTCGGTCAGGGTCGACACATCGAGCAACTTCCGCGGGGTGCCGTCCGGTTTTGATGTGTCCCAGCGGGTTTCGCCAGCATAACCGACAGCGTCGGACACGAGTCCGGCGATCTCGGCGATGGACTGATCCTCGCCGGTACCGACGTTCACCTGTTGCGGACCGTCGAAGTTGCGCAGTAGGTGAAGGCATGCCGCTGCCATGTCGTCGACATGGAGGAACTCCCGCCGCGGCGTGCCGCTACCCCAGTTGACGACCGCGGGATCGCCGGCGGCGCGAGCAGCGTCGTACCGCCGGATCATCGCGGGGAGCACGTGAGATGTCGTGGGCGAGAAGTTGTCACCAGGACCATAGAGGTTCGTGGGCATGGCGGAGATCCACGGGAGTCCGTACTGACGTCGAACGGCCTGGACCTGAAGGATGCCGGCTATCTTCGCGATCGCATACGCATCGTTGGTGGGTTCGAGTTCGCCGGTGAGGAGGGCGTCCTCGCGGATGGGCTGTTCGGCGAACTTGGGGTAGATGCAGGACGACCCGAGGAAGAGCACTCTCGGCACCTCGACCTCGAGCGCGGCGTCGAGCACGTTCACCTGGACCTGCAGGTTCTGGGAGATGAAGTCGACGGGGTAGGTGCTGTTGGCCATGATCCCCCCGACCTTCGCAGCGGCGAGCACGACCACCGCCGGCGTGTGGGTGTGGAAGAAGTCGAACACCGCCGCCCGGTCGAGCAGATCCAACTCGGCGTGCGAACGACCGATCAGATTGCCGTAGCTGTGCTCGTGCAGATGCCGCCACACCGCCGACCCGACCAGGCCGCGGTGTCCCGCCACGTAGATGGGATCTGAACGGGAGATCTTGAAATCGTCCACACTGGTTCTCTTTCGCGAAACCCCGAACTCAATTCCGACCCTCAGTTTTTAGCATGTCCGGGCATTCCAGGCAGGCAATACGGAAATACTGTTCGGCCGGTGAGAAAATGAAACGCACGTGCAACTGTTTTCGAAATGCCAGGAACCTCAGCCTCTCCCGTCACTCCTGTTC
Organism: Williamsia maris; assembly: GCF_024171815.1. GTDB lineage: Bacteria > Actinomycetota > Actinomycetes > Mycobacteriales > Mycobacteriaceae > Williamsia_A > Williamsia_A maris. The sequence continues at coordinate 1,131,648 of NZ_JAMTCJ010000003.1, forward strand.
CCTAGGACGTCACGCGCGACGGGCGAACACAACAGTGTTGTCGACGCTCTCCGAGGCCGAGGAATCGAAATCCCCGCTACAGGTGACCAGAGCGAGATTCGATGTCGGTGCGTTCGCGGCGAGCGTTTTCTGGAGCGCGGCTGAATCGTTCTTCGGGATGTTGCGGACCACACTCGTAACACGGAATCGCAGTCGGATTCGGCCCGATTCGTCGTCGACGACGAGCTCGGCACCCGGCGTGAGCTCTCCGATCCGGTTGAAGACCGCATACCCACCGCCCACCTGACTGTGGCCGAGCAGAACGGCCATTCCCGGCGCGCCGACCCGTGGGCCGTCCGACCACCAGCCTGCCCGGGCCAGATCCGGCGGCACCTCAAAGCTCGTCACCTGCCGGTTGTCGAGGAACGGATCGGGCTCGACAACGGTACCCAGCTGCAAGATCGTGCTGTTGACCGCTATCGCCGGGATGTACAGATGGGCGGGAACGACCGGCTGAACCCGGTTCGCCGGGACGGCTGACACGCCGGTGTCGAGGGGTTTCGACGCCGCGACGGTGTCGCCCGTCGGGAAAGGACGTTCCCGTATGGGAGAACTCGAACATCCGGCCAGCACGGTCGTCAACGCCACCAGACAGACGATCGCCCTCTGACGCATGGACGTCACCGCCGCAGGCGGATGCGCCTGACCGCGTAGAACGAGGACAACAGACTGATCAGCAGCAGGCCGACGACAACCGCGCGCGTAGCGGTCTCGGACGGAGGGGCGAGTACCGGACCCGCTCCGGTCCGCGCCTGCACCGGATAGGAGCCCGGAGCGATCACCGGCGCCTCGGCGCCGTAACGCACCGCCGGGGCGCCCGGTCCACCGAGCACCGGCGCCGGAACGGTCGCGACCGCGGGTACCTGTCCGGTGGGGAGCACCGGGGGGTAGGGCGCCCCAGAGGCCGTCGACCCCGTGGCGATGAACACCCCGATGCAGAGCGCGACCGTCACGACAATTCGCACGGTCTGCCGGCTCCCACCTCGATTTCCGCCCATGTACTCGGTCGCCTCTCGAAACTACACATCGCCGCGGATCACGGCCCATTCTCGACCGATTCCAATCTCCCCGGCGAAATGAAATCGACGAACCATGTGTGACAGCTCTATCGCCACAGTCCGAGCATCCGTTACCGGGTTTCCATGATCGTACGCCCACCATTTCGCCAGGCAGGCGTGAATTCTCGACCCAAGCCGATATGCGCACGATCATTCGACGCCATTTTCGTCAGACACCTGCGAGCGATGGTCCCGCGCGCATAATGAAAGGCATTCACCGGTGTCGGCGGAGGGAATGGGCGTGTGGCGCCTCACCGCAGACATCGTCGGCATCCACGCCGACGCTGGATCGTGCGGTGCGCAATCGCCGGCCTGCTGATCATGATCGGATTCGCCGCATGGTGCTCCGTCGACCTCATCACCGCGCGCGCCGATCTCACCGCCGCACGCGGGCACCTGGCCGCCGCCCAGGCCGCGATCGGGAACACCGCCGTGGTGCAACGAGAGGTCTCGGAAGCCGGGTCCGCATCCGCCTCTGCGCGGGCTGCTCTGGGTCGACGGCCGCTCAGTCTGGTCACGAACGTGCCGTGGATCGGCGCCCCCATCGATTCCGCGACTGCCATCGCCTCCGTGCTGGACGACGTGACGCACTCCGGGCTGCCACAGGCCGCAGCAGCCATGGAATCCCTCACCTCTCGACCCCTGCTCGACCGGGGGCGGGTCGACATCGACGCAATCCGGCGATCACAGGCCCCGCTCGCGGCCGCATCGGGCGCGACGTCGAGCGCACTGCGACGCGCGAAGCTGATCTCGGGTCGCACGTGGTTGCCGCCCGTCGACCGCGCACGCGACGAGTTCGTCGAACAGTTGTCCCGGCTCGACTCGACGCTCTCGGCGGCACGAACCGCAACGGACCTCGCACCGAGCTTGCTGGGCGCAGATCGTCGGCGGACGTTTCTCGTGGGGTTGCAGAACAACGCAGAAGCCCGCGGTACGGGCGGTCTCATCGGTGGCTTCATCCTGTTCTCCGCGGATCGCGGCAAGATCTCCCTGATCCGGGTGGTGAAGGACCTGGCGTTGCCGCCTCGCCGACCGATCGATCTCGGTGCCGACTACGAGAACCTGTACGGATCGACTGATCCGACTCGAATATGGCAGAACTCGAACCAGAGCCCGCACTTCCCGTACGCGGCGCGGATCTGGCGTAGCCTCGCCCGTCAACTCACCGGTGTCACCCCGGACGTCGTGATCGGCATCGACCCGCCGGGGCTGCGCAGCATTCTCGGCGCCACCGGTCCGGTCGCACTGCCAGACGGCCGGACGGCAGCCGCCGACACCATCGTGGCCACGACCGAATCCGAGGCGTACGCCCGCTTCGCCGACGATCGCGACGAACGCAAGACCTATCTGGCCGACATCGCAGAGGCGACCTTCGATCGGATCACGTCGGGCCGGTTCCAGGTGACCGCACTGGCGAGTGCACTCGGCGCAGCGACACGAGACGAGCGCATCGCAGTCTGGAGTCAGGCCCCCGCCGAGCAGGCCGAACTGGCCGGCACGGCCCTTGGTCACGAAGTCCCCTACTCCCCCGGGCCGTACGCCAACGTCGTCGTCAACAATGCGTACGCGAGCAAGCTCGACTACTACCTGGGCCTTACCGTCCGGTACCGATACGGCGCGTGTACCGATGAACGGCAACAGATCCTGATCGATGTCACCCTCACCAACAACGTCCCGGACGCCGTCCTGTCGCCCGAGGTGCTGGGAACCTACCTGCCCGGCGGTGGTTCGCTCCCCCCACGGACCAACCGCGTGACACTTGCGCTCTACTCGTCGTGGAGTTCACGGATCAAGGCGCTGACCGTCGACGGCAGTCCGGTCAGCTACGGCGAGGGCGTCGAGTTGGGACACCCCGTTCACTACGTGGTTCTCCCACTCGCGCCGCGTACGCCCACCACAGTGCGGTTCGAGGTCAGCGAACCGCAGTCGACGGTCGCGCCCGACATCCCGGTTCAGCCGCTGACGAACCCGGCCGATGTGCGGGTTCTCGGACAACCCTGCAGCTAGAGAACGGTTTCGACGCCTCACCGAGATGCTCGCATTGCGGTGAGCAGTTCTTTACGGGACGACAGGGCACCGTAACCCCGCTGATGCACCTCGCTGGTCAACTGGAACCCGAGCCGGTCCCCGACGACGCGAACCGCCGATCCCCACGTCCCGCCGAACCACTCGGAGACACCCATGCCCAACCTGTTCTCACCGTTCACGCTCAAAGGCGTCACGCTGCGCAATCGAATCGTCATGTCCCCCATGACGATGTATCAGTCCACCGACGGGAAGATGAACGACTTCCACGTCAGCTACCTCGGCGCTCGCGCCGCCGGCGGTTTCGGCCTCGTGTTCCCCGAGCAGGTCGCCATCACCCCGGACGGACGGACGTCGACCACCTGCTCCGGCATCTGGGACGACGACCAGATCGAGGGCCACAGGCGCGTCACCGACGCCATCAAGATGTTCGGCGGCGTCGCGGGTATCCAACTAGGACACACCGGCCGCAAGGGCAGCGAGGTACCGAAGTACAAGACCATCGACGGATACCCCGGCGGATCGCAGCTACCGCCGGATCATCCGCAGGGGTGGACCTGCCGCGCCCCGTCGGCCATCCCCTACGGCGGCGATCACTCCTTCCCCGTCCACGAGCTGACCCGCGACGAGATCAAGGACCTCTACAAGAGCTACGCGGATGCTGCACTCCGCGCGGTGGACGCCGGCTACGAATGGCTCGAGATGCACTACGCGCACGGCTATCTCGGCGCGAGCTTCTTCTCCCCGTTGGCGAACCAGCGGACCGACGAGTACGGCGGCAGCCTGGAGAACCGGACACGGTTCCACCTCGAGGCCCTCGACGCGGTCCGCGAGGTGTGGCCGTCCGAGTTCCCGCTCACGATGCGCCTGGGCTCCGACGACCTCAACCCCGACGGCACCCAGTTCGACGACGCGATCACCGCGATCGGATGGATGACCGAGCACGGTCTCGACCTCGCCGACATCTCGCTCGGGTTCAACACCGACGACATGCGCAACAACCCGATGGGAAACCAGGGCTTCATGCTCTCGCGGGCCGAGCGCCTGCGGAAAGCAGTCGACATCCCGATCGCCACGAGCTGGAACCTGGGCGTGCCGGAGAAGGCAGACGAGGTCATCAAGAACGGAACCATCGACCTCGCCTTCCTCGGGCGGCCCGCGCTGGCCAATCCGCACTGGCCGGTCTGGGCCGCACGAGAACTGGGTTACGACAACCCCTTCGAGCTCGTCCCCGACGACTGGCGGTGGTGGCTGGAGAACTTCCGCGGGCACGAGCCCAGCATCGGCCTGCCTCCGGCGGCCGAGATCCTGGCCGACGAGGAGTCCGCGGCCTGATCAGTGGGGGCCTCGACCACCGGTGACGTCGCCGCCCGACCAGGACGGCAACGTCACGGTGTCGATCCAGGGCGTCGAGTCGTGCGCGAGTGCGGCGATGTCCGCGTCGACCATGATCCGCGCGAGTTCACCGACACCCACGGATGGTTTCCATCCCAGGAGCCGTTCGGCCTCGGTCGCGTCGCCGATCAACGAGTCGACCTCGGTGGGGCGAAGATACCGCTCGTCGAAGCGGACATGTTCCTCCCAGTCCAGTCCCGCGTGTGCGAATGCGGCGATCACGAATTCCTTGACGGTGCAGGGGATCCCGGTTGCCAGCACATAGTCCGAGGGCTCGTCGGCCTGCAGCATCATCCAGGCGCCCTCGACGTACTCCGGCGCGTACCCCCAGTCGCGGACAGCATCGAGGTTTCCGAGGTACACGTGCTCCTGACGACCGGCCGTGATGTCGGCCACGGCGCGGGTGATCTTGCGCGTCACGAAAGTCTCCCCGCGGCGGGGTGATTCGTGGTTGAACAGGATCCCGTTGACTGCGTACATGCCGTACGCCTCGCGGTGATTCCGGGTCATCCAGTAGCCGTACAGTTTGGCGGCGCCGTACGGCGAGCGCGGATAGAACGACGTCTTCTCGTTCTGCGGCGGTGGTGTCGCACCGAACATCTCCGAACTCGACGCCTGATAGAACCGGCAGTCTGGTCGCGCGAGCCGGGTGGCCTCGAGCATGCGGGTGACGCCCATCCCGGTTGCGTCACCGGTGTGTTCGGGTTCGTCGAAGCTCACCCGCACATGGGACTGCGCGGCGAAGTTGTAGACCTCGTCGGGCGCGATGTCGGAGAGCAGGGTGATCAGTCGCGCGCTGTCGCCGAGATCGCCGTAGTGCAGATGCAGCCGGGTCCGGGTCTCGTGCGGGTCGACGTACAGGTGCTCGATGCGCGCCCGGTTGAACGACGAGGTCCGTCGGATCAGACCGTGTACCTCATACCCCTTGCCGAGGAGGAACTCGGCGAGATACGAACCGTCTTGTCCGGTGATACCGGTGATCAGAGCCGTTGGCATGACCCAGACTAGGCCGGACCGGTCTCCCCGGTCCCGAGAACCGACCACCGGCCCGTGTCGGACGCGGCGGGACTCACGACGCGGGCCTGCCCACCATCTCGGCGTAGGCCGCATACATGCGCCGACCGATCTCGCGGCCGGCCTCGGCGTTGAAGTGCGGATCCTCGCCACCGTTGAGCATGCCGTCGGGCGAGGGCACGAATCGCGTGTGCGGATGCCGATTCGGGGTGTCGCGGTGCACGGCGTCGATCCCGGCGAGCTTGGGCGGGCCGAGGCGCATGTACTCCGGACTGAGCTGACCGAGGATGAACGGCGCGGGGCCGTACCGGACCTTCAGCGAGGCGATCAGCAGATCGAACTGGGCCTGGTACTCGTCGGCGGGGGTCAACGGGCCGTCGGACTCACCTTGATGCCACAGGATCGCGGTGACCGGCTGCCCGGTGAACGCCAGCGCCGAGTCGATCTGTTTGCACGCGTACCGGAACAGGTTGACGCGGACCTGCGTGTTGCCGGGATCCCAGGAGTACCCGTTCTTGGGGTAGAACGACGTGTCGCCACGCGCGGTCGGGACCAGCAGCACGGGCTTGCCGGTCTCCTCGGCCAACTGCGCACCGAAGGTGGTCGCGAATCCGACGCCACCGCCCGGGACCTCGTGCAACAGAGGCTCTCTCGCCTCCAGGACGCGACCCTTCTGGCGCCCGCATCCCGGCCACTGGTGCACGCGGGGATGTGGAGCCGGGGCGGTGACGCCGGGCGCCTCGAGGCCGGCGCCGCTGGCGTTGGACTGCCCGAGGATCGGCACCACGAGATACGGCTCGTCGACCGGTTGCGCGGGCACACCGGTCGCGATGGCCTGCTTGACGATGGTCTTCGCCCGCATCAGCAGCTGGAGCTTCAGGGGGAAGCTGCCATGGATCGCGCGGTCTTCGTCGTAGGTACGCAGTACCGGGTCGAACGGTGACGGCATCAAGACTCCTCTACGGGCACCCGCGACGAGTTCTCGCCGCGATCAGGCAATCATCCCTTTGAGAAGGCGGATCTGCTCGACGTTCGCGGCGTGGTCGGCAGCCATCGGGGTCGCCAACGCCATCGTGACGCCGCCGGCCTCGAAGGCCTGCACCCGATCCCTGACCTCGTCGGCCGATCCGATCAGCGAGATCTGACGCACCAGATCGTCGGGAACCGCGTTGGCCGCCTCGTCCTTCTTGCCGTCGAGGTAGAGGTCCTGGATCTCCTTGGCCTCGTCGACGTAGCCGTAGCGCACGGCGAGGTCGTTGTAGAAGTTCTTGCCCCGCGCACCCATGCCGCCGACGTACAGCGCGACCTGATGCGCCACGAGCGCACGGGCGTTGTCCTTGGCGGTCTCGTCGTCGCTGATCAGCAACGCGGTGGTCACCGAGATCTGCAGTTCTCCCAGCTCGGCCTCACGCTTGGCCTTGCCGGCCTTGAGCGGTTCACCGAACGCGGCGTCGACGTGGTCGGGGTGGAAGAAGATCGGCTGCCACTCCTCGAACTTCTCCGCGGCCAGCGCCACGTTCTTCGGGCCGATCGCGGCCAGGGCCATCGGGATGCGCTCGCGCACGGGGTGGTTGATGAGCTTGAGCGGCTTGCCGAGTCCGGTGCCGCCGTCCTCCTTGGTCAACGGGAGCTTGTAGTACTTGCCGTCGTACTCCAGGCGCTCACGGCGCCACACCTTGCGACAGATGTCGGCGTACTCGCGGGCCCGGCCGAGCGGGGCGTCGTATTTCACTCCGTGGAACCCCTCGATGACCTGCGGCCCCGAGGCACCGATGCCGAGCACCGCGCGGCCACCGGAGATGTAGTCCAGGCCGGCGGCGGTCATCGCGATGTTGGTGGGCGTGCGGGTGAACAGCGGCAGGATGCCGGTGGCGAGCTCGAGGGTCGTCGACTTCGCGGCGATGTAACCGAGCTGACTCACCGCGTCGTAGCTGTACGCCTCGGGGACCGCGACCCGGTCGAGTCCCGCCTTCTCGAACTCCAGGAGATTGTTGATCGTCTCGCTGAAATCTCCGGCGTAGTTGATGCCCATACCGATCTTCATGCGCGAACCGCCCTTCCACGACGTCGTCGTCGATGATGCCCGATCAAGTGATCGGGTCCGTCGCCGCCTCGACAATAACTCGACTTATGGTTCCGCCCAAGAGCCGGGATGCGATAAAACAGTGACGGTGGAGATCTTGAGTGCCCGTGTACTGCTGCGGCCCGCCGACGCGGACGCCACCCTGCGCTTCTATCGCGATCAGCTGGGGCTGGCCATCGCTCGCGAGTACGGAGCCGGAGTCGTGTTCTTCGCCGGTTCGACTCTCATCGAGGTGGCCTCGCACCTGGAGTCCGATGTCACCGGACCCGGCACCGACGCGACGGGTCTGTGGCTTCAGGTCCGCGATCTCGATGCCACCGAGGCCTCCCTGCGCGACGCCGGCGTCGCCATCGCACGTGAGGCCCGGACCGAGCCGTGGGGACTGCGCGAGATGCACGTTCTCGACCCCGACGGACGAACGCTGATCTTTGTCGAGATCCCGGCCGGACACCCCCTTCGGACCGACGTCCGTAGCGCAACGGACCGGCGAGAATCGGACACCACGCCGATCCAAGATGAACAATCGGTAAACGGTGGCTGTAGTTAGTCCAAAGGGCCAGGTGGAGCCGTGAGGACAGGTCACGGACGCTTAGACATTTACGGCTTCGTGACATCACAATGAGCGCCATGAGCGCAGAAATGTTGATCCTGGTGTTGCTGGTGGTCACAGCACTCGGCTTCGACTTCACGAACGGCTTCCACGACACGGGCAACGCGATGGCCACGTCCATCGCGACCGGGGCCCTCAAGCCCAAGGTCGCGGTGACCATCGCCGCGATCCTCAACCTCGTCGGAGCGTTCCTCTCCGTCCAGGTCGCGGCGACCATCACCAAGGACGTCCTCAAGATCCAGCAGACCAAGGGCCCCGGCGCGGGCGACCTGGTCAGCGGACTCGACGGCCAGAAGGCCCTGGTGATCATCTTCGCCGGCCTGATCGGCGGCATCCTGTGGAACCTCTTCACCTGGCTGTTCGGTCTGCCCTCGAGCTCCTCGCACGCGCTGTTCGGTGGCCTCATCGGCTCCGGCCTCGCCGCCATCGGCACCTCCGGCGTCAACTGGGAGGGCATCACCCAGAAGATCATCATCCCGGCGCTGCTCGCCCCGGTGATCGCGCTGCTCGTCGCCGCGCTCGGCACCTGGCTGATCTACGCCATCACCTCCAAGATCGTCGACAGCAAGAAGGAGGGCGGGTTCCGCACAGGTCAGATCGCGACCGCCTCGCTCGTCTCGCTGGCCCACGGCACCGGCGACGCACAGAAGACGATGGGCGTCATCGCCCTCGCCCTCATCGCGACCGGCCACCTGTCCGCGGGCTCGGTCAGCGAAGGCCTGCCGATCTGGATCGTCTTCTCCTGCGCCATCGCCATCGCCGCGGGCACCTACCTCGGCGGCTGGCGCATCATCCGCACCCTGGGCAAGGGCCTGGTCGAGATCAAGGCCCCTCAGGGTCTGGCCGCGGAGGCCTCCTCGGCCGCGATCATCCTCACCTCGAGTGCCGCAGGCATGGCGCTGTCGACCACCCACGTCGCCACCGGCTCGATCCTCGGATCGGGTGTCGGCAAGCCCGGCGCATCGGTGCGCTGGGGTGTCGCCGGCCGCATGATCGTCGCCTGGGTCACCACGCTCCCCCTCGCCGGCCTGGTCGGTGCCGCCACCTTCTACATCGCCAACTCCATCGGTGGAGCCGCCGGGGCCATCGTCATCTTCGTGATCCTGGTGGCGCTGTCGGGCTACATGTACTGGCGCGCACAGCAGCAGAAGGTCGACCACAACAACGTCAACGCCGACTGGGACGAGAAGTCCAACACGGTCATCCCCGCCGAGATCGCCGCGGAGAACCCGGCCACCGTCGGCACCCGCTGAGCACCCACAGATTCAGAACCGAGGAAACGTAGAAGATGGAAACCTTCGAAGCCATTCTCAAGGTGCTGGTCATCGGACTGGTGCTCGGAGCCGGCCTCCCCGCGGTCTTCGCGATCGGACTGCGGCTCTACGCGGCCGGCAGCGGCGGTATCGGTGACGACGGCTCGACCACCGCACCCAATCCGGCCCTCAAGGCCGCGGGCGCGTTCCTGTTCCTGCTCATCGCGGCGGTCATCGTGGTCGGGATCCTCTGGATCACCCGCACCACGATCAACTACCACTTCGGGGTGAACCTCTTCCCGTTCGCGCCGGTGAAGTGAGCTGACGATGGCCGACACCAGGACATTCGACGCGATCCTCGACTGGGTCCGCGCGGGGTACCCCGAGGGCGTGCCCCCGAAGGACTACTTCCCGCTGCTGGCGCTGCTCAAGCGCTCGCTCGACGAGGAGCAGGTCACCCGGGCCATCCTCACCGTCTTCAAGGAGCACGGCACCGACGATCCGGTCACCGAGGACCAGATCCGCGGCGCGATCGCGAAGGTGATCGAGCTGGAGCCGAACCCGGAGGAGATCAACCAGGTCGCCTCCCGGCTCGCGTCGGTCGGTTGGCCGCTCTCCGCTCCGGTGAACTGAGCCCGTCCCGAACGATCACCCACGGGCGCCGAGCGAGCAAGTACTCGTAACGGCCCGGATGTGCCAAAATCGACCGTACGGCGTGCAGCATCGCGCTCCGAGAACAGTTCGCCAGTCCACGCACGCGGGGAGGCAGCATGGACCGCCCACAACTCATGCGCTCGATCATGAACTGGTTGCGTGCCGGCTATCCCAACGGCGTCCCGACCAACGACTACGTCCCGCTCATGGCATTGCTGCGCCGTCAGCTCTCCGACGACGAGGTCCATGAGATCTCCGACGCGTTGATCGCTGATGCCGCCGACCACGGTGAGACCGAACCCATCTCCCGCGTCGACGTCGGAGTCCTGATCACCAAGGTGACCGAGGAACTGCCGTCCGAAGCCGACATCGCCCGCGTGCGAGCCATCCTCGAGGACGCGGGCTGGACCTTCGAGGCCGGCCAGCGCGGCGGGACGTCTGACGCGTCCTGAGAACTCTCACCGCTCTCCCGCTGCCGTCCGGCCCCGCGGTCCTCGATCTCATCGGCTCACTCACCGACATCCTCGCCGGGGCCGTCGCCGCCCTGCCGGTGCCCGCCGCCGACCCCACCGAGACCGATCGGCTCGCCGCCGCTCTCGGTGCCGGCGAACCGATCGACGACGCGGTGTCGCTGGTTGTCGCGACTTCGGGGACGACCGGGATCCCCAAGGGCGCGATGCACACTCCCGCGACTCTCTCGGCCTCGGCCGCGGCGACCGAGTCCTTCCTCGGCGGGCCCGGCGGCTGGCTGCTCGCGTTGCCGCCGCACCACATCGCCGGCCTGCAGGTGATGCTGCGCAGCCTGCGCGCCGGACACACCCCGGTGATCATCGATGTCGCGGGAGGGTTCGACCCGGCCGACCTGATCGCCGGTATCGACGCCATGAGCGGTCCCCACCGCTACACCTCGCTGGTACCGACGCAGCTGATCAAGACCCTCGACGACCCCTCGGCCACCGCAGCGCTTCGCGAGGTGGACGCGGTGCTCGTCGGTGGTGCCGCCACCCCGGCCCTACTGCAGCAACGCGCCATCGACGCCGGCATCCCGATCGTCCGGACCTACGGCATGAGCGAGACCTGCGGCGGCTGCGTCTACGACGGCGTCGCCCTCGACGGGGTGCGGATCCGTCTCGCCGACCCGAATCCCGACGGCATCGGACGGGTGGTGCTGTCCGGTCCGGTGGTCGCGCTCGGCTACCGCAACCTGCCCGACCACCCGGCGTTCACGACACCCGGCGAGTACCGCACCGATGACCTCGGTCGGCTCGACGACGCGGGAGTGCTCAGCATCGTCGGACGAGCCGACGAGGCGATCAGCACCGGCGGTCTGACCGTCGTCCCACAGGTCGTCGAGGCGGTCATCCTGAGCGATCCGACGGTCGCCGAGTGCGCGGTGCTCGGCCTGCCCGACGAGCGCCTCGGCGAGCGTGTCGTGGCGGTCGTGGTCGCAGCGAGCGGCGCCGTCGTCACCACCGAACGGGTTCGCGCGGTGGCCGCCGAGCAACTCGACCGGACCGCGGTGCCCCGTGAGGTGTTCGTGGTCGACGAACTGCCCCGCCGTGGACCCGGAAAGGTCGACCGGGCCGCATTGCGACGCACCCTGTCCTGACCGTCGGGTCAGTCGACGCCGCCGGCCCGGATGCGCAACACCTCGTCGACCCGACGGATGACGTGGTCCCGGTCGAATTCGTCGAGCACGGCGATGTCGCCGAACGGCTCGGTCGCGTGCTTGCTCACATCGGCGAAAGTGAGCGCATCGGTCGGTATCGACCCGGCCCGCATCCGATCATCGATCGCGTCGATGATCGCCGCGGCATGCCGTTCCACCTGTTCCTGTTTCATCAGTACCCCCGGCGGAAATGGTAGCCAAGGGCCCCGTTCTTCGTCATATTGCCGAGGGTGACGCAACGTAGCTAAAATTCGACCGGCTCGTCGGTACCGGTTCGGGTGAGCCCGTCACCACCCATGACCACGAACGGCGCCGACACTGATGCCCATCTCCGAACAGTCCTTCCACGCCCTGGTCATCCTGAACCTGCTCTTCGTCACCGGCGCGTGGTGTCTCGCACGCCCCAGCCTGCCCGCGGCAGCCGTGCTCACCGTGGTGGCCGTGCTGTGGTCGCGGTTCAACGGCCCGATCGAGGGCCGGGTCCTCGTGTCGTTCAACGTCGCGCACGGCGTCACCGAGTCCGACCTGTTGTCGATCGTCGCGGTCGTGATCGCCGTGGTCGCCTTGTGGCGGGTCAGACGGTCGCGCTGATCACCAACGATCTACGTGCAGGACCTCGTCGAGGGGTGCGCGTGACGCGGGCTTGAACGTTTCGCCGGTGTAGTACGCGGTCGGGATCAGGGCTCCCTGGGAATACCCGTCGGGGATGCCGAGGATCTCGGCGACCTCGGCCTCACGAGCGAGATGCAATGTCGTCCAGGCAGTTCCGAGTCCGCGGGCGCGCGCGGCAAGAGCATAGCTCCACACCGCGGGCAGCAGCGACCCCCACAGCCCGGCCTGATTGCCCTGCGGCAGAGCGCCTCCCGTCTCGATACACGGGATCAGCAGCACCGGGACGTCGCCCATCGTCTCGCCGAGGTACGCAGCACTCGCACCCACACGCTGCTGCACCTTCGCGCGCTCGGGGTCGTCGGCGAACAGAGAGGACGCCGACGCGCCCGACCCGAGGTACTTCTCGGTCACCTCCCCGTATATCTGGCCGACACGGCGTCGCTGCTCGGGATCGGTCACCACGATCCACTGCCACCCCTGACGATTCGACCCCGACGGGGCCTGCAGTGCGATCTCCAGACACTCGCGGATCAGTTCCATCGGAACCGGCCGGTCGAGGTCCAGGCGCTTGCGCACGGTGCGGGTGGTGGTGAGCAGTTCGTCGACGGTGAGATCGGGGATGGTCATGGGTTTCATGGTGCCACCACGCCTACCGGAGTTGGGTGTCCCCTGTTCACGGGATTGTCCGATGCCCTGAGCACTGCCAATCTGGAGTCCAGGTAGCCGATCGTGACTAGTCACAGTTCAGATGCAACTGGACGACATCGCCGGTAAGAATATCTCGGTGACCACGAAGAACACGCGACGGCTCAACGACGAGTCGGCGCAGTGACCGACGATCAGACCGCGGCAGGCAAGGCGACACCCGAGCGGTACCGCATAGGAGTTGTCGATGATCACGAGATCTCGATCCTGGGCCTCGAGGCGATGATGTCGACCACGCCGGACCTGGAGTTCATCGGGGGCGCACCGACGGCCGACGAGCTCCTCGCGATCAGCACGGACCTCGATCTGGCCGTCCTCGATCTTCGGCTCGGCGACGGGACCTCGCCCCGCAGCAACGTTGAGAAGTTGCGCACGCACGGGATCGAGGCCCTCGTCTACACCTCCGCCGAGGAGGCCTTCCTGGTGCGCTCGGCGGCGGCCGCCGGAGTTCTCGGCGTCGTCCGCAAGTCGACCCGCGCCACCGAGGTCCTCGACGCGATCCGGTCGGCCGCGCGCGGCGAACAGGTCGCGACGATGGACTGGGCCGCGGCGATCGATGCCGACGCGGACTTCGTCGACGTCAATCTCAGTCCGCGCCAACGCCAGGTCCTGGAGCTGTACGCCGCGGGCGAGCCCGCCGCGCGTGTCGCCTCGGTGACCGGGCTGTCCGGCGACACCGTGAACCAGTACCTCGGGCGCATCCGCCAGAAGTACGCCGCGGCGGGCAGACCAGCACCCACCAAGACCGATCTCTACAAACGTGCGGTGGAGGACGGATGGCTACCGATGCCCCGCCGATTCCGCCGCTGAGAGGCACGCCGGCCACGGCGACGCGAGCAGGTGCGGGAAGCGCCGAGACGCGGATCCTAGGCCAGTTCGGCATCTTCGTCGGCGCCGGCTACATCGCCTACCTGGTCATCACGTCGACGTATTTCCCGGCGGCTGCCCGCGTCTCCGCGGCATGGTGGTCCATCCCGTCGATCGTCATCGTGTTCGCGGCCGGCATCACCATCGGCATCGCAGGTATCGCCCGATCGGTGCGCGGCATCAACATCACCACCACCATCGCCCTGCTCGGCTTCCTCGTGGTGATCGCCATCTGGCCACTGGCGTGGAACGGCGGCGTCATCGACGATTCGCACGGACTGTGGTTCGTCCAGTTCAACGGTCTGCCCGCACTCGCTGCGGCACTGATCTGGCGGCCGCCTCGCGCATTGCTCTATCTCGTCATCGTCGTGGTCATCGCGGCCTACGACAACTATCTCGTCCGGACGCCGAACGTCGCCAGTCCGTTGCTCACCGAGATCGCCTTCGCCGGCGGATTCTGTCTGGTACCGGTGGCCGCCGCGCTGATGGGAGTGCGCACCGCCCGCCTGCTCGACCACACCCGTGAACGCGCGTACGGCGTGGCGCGTGCCGCCGCGTCCGCGCAGGCCGTGGCCACCGAGCGCGCCCGGTTCAACGCCCTGACCCATGACGGCGTGATGGCCACACTGCTGGCCGCAGCACGTCAGGGCAACACACCGACAGTGACACGTCAGGCGAACACCACTGTCGACAACCTCCATCGCCTCGACGCGGAATTCGTGGTCGCCCACGACCTGGACGCCCGCGCGGCGGCGGCGGTGATCCGCAACGGCATAGCCGAGGTGGACCAGTCGATTCCGATGAGTGTCACCGGAACCGGAGATGTCGGCGACACCGGCTACGCACCCGAGGTGATCCGAACGATCTCCGCCGCAGCTGCCGAAGCGGCCCGCAACACCGTCCGCTACGCCACACCCACCGGCCGACGTGCCCAGGTGGAGTTCGCAGCAGGGTCGGTAACGGTGACCGTCTCCGACACCGGGCCGGGCTTCGACACCCGCGCGGTCCCGGCACATCGCATGGGTATCGCGGTGAGTATCCACGGCCGAATGGCTTCTCTGCACAACGGAACTGCTCACATCGAGTCGCAACCAGGGACCGGTACGACCGTCACTCTGGGGTGGACCACATCGTGACGAAGCTGACGAGCGCGCCGCTCACGACGACGACACCCACCGTCGACGATTCGAGTCTCGACCGCGGCCCCCAAGACGCGCGCGCTCTGCTGGGCATGCACACCGTCGGAGCGCGATTTGTGCTCGCGGCCTACCTGGCGTGCATGGCGTACGTGAACTTCACGTCCCTGGAGGGTGTCTCGACAGTGTGGCCGTCGGTGATCGCGCTGGTCGCACTCACCGCGGCTGCGGTGGCGTTGATCTCGGCCCCTGGCGATCCGCTCCCGGTTCGGTGGGCGTTGCTGATCGCGGCGGCCTGTCCGGTGACGGCGGTGCTGACGTTGTCGGTGTCTCCCGCCCCACTCGCCGTCAGCACCCAGGGGTGGGCCCACGGTGCGACGACGGTGCTGCTGTGCTTCCTGTGCGTGCGCGGACGTACGACGTTCGCCTGGCTCGGACTCGCGGGAAGCGTGGCCGTGCACACGATCTGGGCGTCGCTCGTCGGTCTCGGGGCGACGACCGGACTGGGAATGGTGCTGATCGACTTCGGGCCGGTGGCCATCGGCGCGGTCTTCTCACTCACCATCCGCCCCGCTGCCAAGGCCATCTTCGAGCTGCGGGCGGCCGGGGCGCAGCAGGCAGCCGTCCTTGCCGCCCGTACCGCCGCAGCAGCCGAACGCGACACCCAGCTGGCCGAGCTCGATCGTCTGGCGCGGCCGATGCTCGACCGGATCGCCTCGGGAGCCGAGCTGACCGCCGCCGAACGCTCCACCTGTGAACTCCTCGAGGCCCACCTGCGCGACCGACTACGCGCGCCCGGGCTGGTCTCTCCCGCCATCGCCGACGCCGCGCGATCGGCCCGCGCACGCGGCGTCGAGGTCATCCTTCTCGACGACCGCACCGCCGAACCGCTTACCCCCGACGCCCGCGAACGCATCCACACGGAGGTCGTCGACACGCTCGTGCGGGCGCGGTCCGGCGATGTCCGGGTCCGTCTGCTCCCGCCGCACCGTGCAGCCGCGGCGTCGATCTACGTCCGCAGTGGCCACGACACCGGCCGTCGGGAGTTCGACGCCACCGGAGCCGACGTCGACCGGTGACCGAGTCCGGCAACCGTGATGCGGGCGGCGCTGTGCGTCGTGAACCTGTCGGTCGCCGATGCGAACATGTCCGCAACTAAAGGTGACACCAGCTCGGGGGACACCATAAGTCGGGTCTGTCGCATTGTCGGACCCCCGCCCTACTCTCGGGTACGGCCGGATACGAGACGACGGCCCCTGCGACACGAGGACCTCGATGACCACCCTGATGGAACCCGTCACCATGCCCGCCCGACCCGATCTGAGCGCCCGCGAGGTGGAGGTCCTGCGCATGTGGGTCCTGTGCGACTCGAAGGACGAGGTCGGTACGCGGTTGTTCATCGCGGGCACGACGGTCAACACCCACATCTCCCGCATCCGCGCGAAATACGAGGTGGTCGGTCGGCCGGCGAACACCAAGGCCACTCTGCTCGCGCGGGCCCTGCAGGACGGCTACGTCGAACTCGACGATCTCTGAGTTCAGTCGACGCAAGGGACGCCGAAGGCCGAGGTGGTCACGGGCGCTCCCTGGTCCGGGGTCGGGTCCACTCCCGTGGTGGCCGTGCCCGACAGGGCCTCTACCGACGGACGCGGATCGGCAGACGTCGGCGCGGGTGGGATGAGTCCGAATGCGGTTTGGACCTGGGTTCTGATGGCGGTGGGGTCGATGATGTTGACGTCCTGGCCGTCGATGGTGTCGTACCGCTGGACCGGCAGTGTGGTGAACCGCGTGCTCTGGCCGTTGATGTCGCCGATGCGGTGGGCGTAATCCACGACGTTCCATCCCGCCGACAGGGTGACGTCGCGTTGGGCCACCGTGACCAGGGCGTCGAGTTTGTTCAGGTCGCCGAACACCCCCGATGAGGACAGGGCGTGGGTGACCGAGAGCAGGAATGCCTGTTGGCGGTGGGTGCGGTCGAGGTCGCCGTTGTCGAGGCCGTGGCGTTGCCGGACGAACGCCAGTGCCTGGGCTGCGTTCAGGGTGTGCACGCCCGCGGCGAAGTGCGCACCCGAATAGCTGTCGGAGACCGCGTGATTCAGGCAGACCTGCACCCCGCCCAAGGCTTTGGTGATGTCGTAGAACCCCACGAGACTGACCTCGGCGAACCGGTCGATCGGTACCCCGGTCAGGGCTCGGACGGTCTGCAGTGTTTCGGCGCGTCCGGCGTCGCGGCTGCGTGATTCCAGCGTCGCCTGGTCGGTGACGCCGGCATCGATGAGGTGTTGTTCGGTCTGGGCTTTCTTCAGTCCGTATGCCTCTTTGATCTTGGCGTGGTCGTAGCCGTCGATGCCGACGACGGGCACGTAGTCGTCGCGCGGGATGGAGAA
>NZ_JAMTCJ010000004.1 GCF_024171815.1 Williamsia maris
CCTGTCCCTAGTACGAGAGGACCGGGACGGACGAACCTCTGGTGTGCCAGTTGTTCCACCAGGAGCACTGCTGGTTAGCTACGTTCGGAAGGGATAACCGCTGAAAGCATCTAAGCGGGAAGCCTGTTCCAAGATGAGGTTTCTCACCACCATCGCGTGGTTAAGGCCCCCCACAGACCATGGGGTTGATAGGCCAGAACTGGAAGCCCAGTAATGGGTGCAGGTGACTGGTACTAATCGGCCGAGGACTTACAACAACAACCTTCAAATAAAAGCAATAGATTTGAACTTGTTTCGCATCCACTGTGCAATATCTGAAACAACACACAAACAAACACATAGAAACCAGACGCAAGAATGGTTTCACCGTTATGTTCGTGTCTCTGTTTCGCAGAGTTACGGCGGCCATAGCGGAGGGGAAACGCCCGGTCCCATCCCGAACCCGGAAGCTAAGCCCTCCAGCGCCAATGGTACTGCACCCTAATCAGTGTGGGAGAGTAGGACACCGCCGAACACAACTTGAATGAGGCCCCCTGACTTCGGTCAGGGGGCCTCATTTCTATTGTCTGGAAGTCGTGGAGATCAGCTCAGGTGATGCACTTCCTGCATCCCGTACACCGGCGTCGGCAGCCCTTCGTACCGCGCCTTGATCTGCAGGGCCAGGTACAGCGAGTAGTGCCGCGACTGGTGCAGATTTCCGCCGTGGAACCACAGGTGATCCTGTTGGGTCGGCTTCCACATGTTCCGCTGCTCGCCCTCCCAGGGCCCCGGGTCCTTCGTGGTGGCCGATCCCAGGCCCCAGCACTTACCGACCTTGTCGGCGGTCTCCTGATCGATCAGATCCGCGACCCAGCCGTTCATGGACCCGTACCCGGTGGCGTAGACGACGACATCGGCCGGCAGCTCGGTCCCGTCGGACAGCACGACGGAGTTCTTGGTCAGGCGTTCCACCTGGCCGCCCACCAGCTTGATCTTCCCGTCGGCGACCAACTCGGCTGCACCGACATCGATGTAGTAGCCGGAACCGCGGCGCAGGTATTTCATGAACAACCCCGATCCGTCGTCCCCGAAGTCGTGCTTGAAGCCGACCGCCTCCAGACGTCCGTAGAAGTCCTTGTCCTGCTCGGCGATCTGCTGATACACCGGGATCTGGAATTCGTGCATGATCCGGTAGGGCAACGACGCGAACGTCAGGTCGGCCTTCTGCGTGGTCATACCGCCCTTCACCGCACGTTCGGAGTACAGATCCCCCAGGGCGATCTCGCACAGCGAATCGGACTTCACGATGTGGGTCGAGGATCGCTGCAGCATGGTCACGTCGACGCCGGTCTCGTAAAGCGCCTTGCAGATGTCGTGTGCGGAGTTGTTCGATCCGACGACGACGACCTTCTTGCCGACGAAAGCATCGGGCCCGGGGTGCCGGCTCGAGTGGTGCTGTTCGCCCTCGAAGTCGTCCATTCCCGGGAACTGCGGGATGTTGGCCTTCCCCGACATACCTGTGGCCATCACCAGGTGTTGCGGATGCAGTTCGACCTTCTCGCCGTCACGGTCGACGACCACCGTCCAGGTGCCGGTGGCGTCGTCGTACTCGGCCGACTCCGCCATCGTCGAGGTCCAGTACGGCACCTCCATCACCTTGGTGTACATCTCGAGCCAGTCCGCGATCTTGTCCTTGGGGGCGAACACCGGCCAGTTCTCCGGGAACGGCAGGTAGGGGAGGTGGTCGTACCAGACCGGGTCGTGCAGGCACAGCGACTTGTAGCGACCACGCCACTGATCGCCAGGGCGCTGTGCGCGGTCGACGACGAGGGCCGGGACACCGAGTTGGCGTAGCCGCGCGCCCATGACGATGCCGCCCTGGCCACCGCCGACGATCAACACGTAGGGCTGGGTCGAGTACCCGAGGTCTTTCTCCTCCGCGGCCCGCTGCTCTGCCCACGTCTGGGCGTCGGCGTTCGAGCCGTGCACGGCTCCTTGGATCCGCGTCGATCCCTGCCGCTCCTCGAACCCCTTCAGCTCCTGCATCGTAGTGAGCAGCGTCCACCCGAGGTCCGGACCGCCATCGGCGTCCACGCGGAGGCGGAGATGGCCCTTGCCGCGGCTCGACGACGTCTCGAACGCGATCCATGCCGAGATCACGCCATCGGCGTGCTCCGGGGTCTCGGTGGTGTGGAATCCCGTGGGGTCGGTCGTCATGAGGCAGTCGGTCAGCATGTCGGAGATGCCGTCGCGGCCCTCGACGGTGGTGAGGTTCCAGGTGAAGGTCACCAGGTCGCGCCAGAAGCTGTCGGTGGCGAACATTCCGGCTGCTCGTTCGATGTCGCGGGTGGACAACGCGGTCTCGAATGCGCCGAGCCAGGCGTCGACTCGCGCCTGCGGATCCATCACCGCGGCCGTCCCCGACTGCTGCGCAGTCTGCGGTTCGATGGTCTGGGTCATCATCACTCCTTCGTGGACACGGTCGGCCACACAAACCGACCTGTGACCCACAGCACAGCCCGGCGACGCGCGGTGGACAAGAGTTGCAGTGCGTTGCATCGCCCGCGACACGACCGATGGATTGCGACCAGCGTGTGACCGGGAGCACACTGGGCGCACGATGACATCGCCCGCCGCTCCCGAACCCGCATTGCTACCCGGCGATGACCCGCGCAAGTACGCGGAGATCCTGACCGCCGTCTACGACGCGACGATGGCCGGTGACAAATCCCCCGCCCGTCCACGCACCGTCATCGGGGAGTCCTGGGAACGTCTCATGTCCCAGGGCCTGAGCCCCGACCACCAGCCCGACACCGGGGTGGCGTCCGGCGACCTCGAGATGCACCGACACGAATCCGGACTGGCCGACGTCATCGAGGACCTCGCCCGGGGACTCGACACGGTGATCACCGATGGGGACAACATTCTCGTGGTCGCCGACCGCAGCGGCCGTGTGCTGTGGCGGAGCGGGTCGACGCAGGTGCTGACCAAAGCTGATCGCCTCGGGTTCGTCGAGGGGGCCAACTGGGCGGAGAACTCCGTCGGGACGAACGCCATCGGCACCGCGCTGGTGTCGCGGCAGGCGGTCCAGATCTTCTCGGCCGAGCACTACTCACGTAGCCACCACCCCTGGACCTGTGCCGGCGCCCCCATCCACGATCCCCGGACCGGCGACGTGATCGGCGCCGTGGACGTGAGCGGTCCGGCCTCGACCATCCATCCGACCACGGTCGCGTTGGTCGACGTGGTCGCCAAGCTGGCCGAGTCGCACCTCCGGGAGCTGCACCGCCGCACCCTGGACCGTCTGCGATCGGTGGCCGCACCGATGTTGGCACGGATGGCAGGTCCGGCCATGGCGGTCGACGGACACGGGTGGGTGGCGGCAGTGGACTCACTGGCCCCGCACACCCGCGTGTTGCTACCGGAGTCCGCGGCGTCCGGACGGATGTGGGTGCCCGCGCTCGGCGCCTGCGATCTGGAGCCGTTGCCCGGCGGCTGGCTCGTCCGTGTCTTCGACGACGCGACCGATCCGCAGGACGCGGTCACCACCTGCATCGACGTCGATCTGCGTGACCCGCTGCGTCCGATGTTGCAGGTCTCGGGCCGGGCCGGCGCCTGGACCCATGAGCCGACGCCGCGCCACGCCGAGATCCTCTATCTGCTGGCGATGCACCGGTCCGGTCGGACGGCACCGCAGATGGCCGAGGCGCTGTTCGGTGACGACGGCAAAGCGATCACCGTTCGTGCCGAGATGTCGCGACTGCGACGTCAGCTCGCGGGCGTCGTGCTGGGCAACCCCTACCGATATCCCGAGGACGCCCAGGTTGAGCTGTTGTTGCCGGTCGACCGCGCGCGTCTGCTCCCGCAGTCCACCTCCCCGGCCATCCGCCGGGCCCGTATCGCCTGATCGCGGCTCCGCAGGGCCGGCGGCGGCGTACGGGCACGATTCGGTCGGTCGGACGACGCCCCGATATGCTGAGCCGACAAACTTCACAGCGTGGATCCGGCTTGCGGATCGTCGAGACCAGAGGACTGCCATGACCGATCGGGACAACCGACCTTCCCGTGCACACAGCTCCGACGATCGTGGCCAGGGTCGTGGAGCGCCGTCCGACCGACGAGGCCGCTCCGACCGGGATCCGCGCGCAGGCCGCGACGCCCGTCCCGCACGTGACCGCGATGGTCGCCCGCCCCGCGACCGTGACCGTGGCGAGCAGCGCCGCGGCGGATCCGCGAACCGCCCGCCGGAGCCGCCGCTGCCCGAGAACGTCGTCCCGCAGGATCTCGACCCGGCCGTCCGCCGCGACCTGCTGACGTTGGACCGCACCAATGCCGACACCGTCGCGCGGCACCTGATCATGACCTCGCAGCTGCTCGAGGAGGACCCGGTCCTCGCCCTCGAGCACGCCCGGGCCGCTCGTCAGCGCGCCGGCCGCATCGCCGTCGTCCGGGAGACCGCGGGCATCGCCGCCTACAACGCCCAGGAGTGGACCGAGGCGCTGTCGGAACTGCGCGCCGCCCGCCGCATGTCCGGCGGCACCAGCCTGCTGCCCCTGATCGCCGATTGTGAACGCGGACTGGGTCGTCCGGACCGCGCCATCGACGTCGCGCGCAGCGACGAGGGGCGGACCCTCACCGGCGACGAGGCCATCGAGATGAAGATCGTCGAATCCGGGGCGCGGATCGATCTCGGCGAGTTCGACAAGGCCGTGGTCACGCTGCAGTCCGCGGGCCTCGATCCCGGGCAGAGCGGAACCGGCCCCGCCCGGTTGTTCTACGCGTACGGCACCGCCCTGCAGGCTGCCGGACGGGACGACGACGCGATCACCTGGTTCATGAACGCGGCCGCGGCCGACGTCGACGACGTGACCGACGCCGAGCTGCGGCTGACCGAGCTCACCGACCCCGAGCGCTTCGCGGCCGAGATGGCGCAGGAGGAAGCGGAGTTCGCCGAGGCCACGGCGTCGCCCGAGCCGGAACCGGGCCCCGAACCCGTGCGCACTCCCGCGCCGGAGGTGACCCCGGAGCCCGAGCCCACTCCCGAGCCCGAGCCGACCCATGAACCCGAGCTGACTCCCGAGCCCGAACCCGAGCCGACTCCCGAGCCCGAGCCGGCTCGGCAACCGCAGGCGACGTCGGAGGCGACCCCGGAACCGGAGCCCGCTCCGACTGCGGTCACCGAGACCGTTGCCGACTCCGTGGTCGTCGCACCCGAGACGGGACCCGCCACCGACGTACACGACACCGCGCCGCAGACGCCGGCAACGACCGAAGAGGACACCGTGAGCGACGCAGCACCCCGCACCGACGGACTGGCCGACGACTACGACGCCCTGCTGTTCGACCTCGACGGCACGCTGTTCGCAGGCAGCCGTCCGATCGACGGGGCGACCGACGCGCTGAGCGCGGCCACCCAGCCCATCTACTTCGTCACCAACAACGCCAGCCGCCGAGCACCGGAGGTCGCCGAGCATCTCACTCACCTCGGCTTCGACGCCGACGCCGACCAGGTGGTCACCAGCGCGCAGACCGCGGCCCGACTGCTCGCCGAACACCTCGAGCCGGGTTCGCGAGCACTCGTGATCGGCACCGACGGTCTCGCACAGGAGATCCGCGAGGTCGGGATCGGTGTCACCCGCAGCGCCGACGACCGGCCCGCGGCGGTGGTGCAGGGACATTCGACCGAGACCGGGTGGGCGCAACTGTCCGAGGCCGTGCTGGCCATCAACGCCGGCGCCCTGTGGATCGCCTGCAACATCGATCCGACACTGCCGTCGGAGCGGGGATTCATGCTCGGCAACGGATCCATGGTCGCCGCCGTCGCCAATGCGACCGGGAAGACCCCGCTGGTCGCCGGGAAGCCGGCGGCGCCGCTCATGCGCGATGCGCTCGACCGCAGCGGAGCGTCGCATCCGCTGGTGATCGGCGACCGCCTCGACACCGACATCGCCGGCGCCAACACCATCGGCGCCGACAGCCTGCTGGTGCTCACCGGTGTGGCGACCGTGGCCGACGCCATCTGCGCGGCCCCGGATCACCGCCCGACCCACATCGCACCCGACCTGGCCGCGTTGGCCGCACCGCTGTCGGCCAGCGCGATCTCCTCGGCGACCGGCTGGACCGTCGACGTGTCCGCGTCGCCGATCACGGTCGGGTCCGCAGACGGCGCCGACGCCGATTCCCTGCTGCCCGCGCTGCTGAACGCGGCCTGGGAGTCCGACGCCGTCGGTGACCGCGAACCCGGCGACATCGCGTTCACCGGGACCGATGACGCCGCCGCCGCGGCGCTGCGCCGGTACGGGCTGGACTCCGATAGCGTTGGGTCTCGATGAACCAACCGATCCCGGGCCCGAGGCCCGGACCGCCGACTCCGTCCACGGTCGCCGAGCGTGCCGCCATCGATCCGGCGCAGATCCAGCGGGACGTGCACCAGTTCACCGCACAGGTCGACGAGGTTCGCCGCGCCGCGCAGGACCGGCACGATCTGGGCGGCGACACCGAACCGGGCATCGATCTGACGACGTTGGACGCACAGGCCGAGCTCCTCGAACGCGCGCACGACGTGCTCACCGCGACCCTGGAGCAGCTCGACCGTGTGTGAGCGGTAGTGGCACCCCGGGCCCGTCTCGACGCCGAACTCGTCCGCCGCGGTCTGGCGCGCTCGCGTGAGCAGGCCCGTGATCTGATCACCGACGGGCAGGTCACGGTCAACGGTGTGCGGGCCTCCAAGCCGGCCACCAACGTCTCGCGCGACACCCCGATCCTGTTGACCGACAACGACACCGAGAAGTGGGCGTCGCGCGGCGCGCACAAGATCATCGGTGCGCTCGACGCGTTCGCGCCCGACGACTCGGGATCGGGTGGTGTCCGTGTCGAGGGACGACGTTGCCTCGACGCCGGTGCGTCCACGGGCGGCTTCACCGATGTCCTGCTGCGTCGCGGAGCGGCCCGTGTGGTCGCCGCCGACGTCGGGTACGGGCAACTCGTCTGGCGGCTGCAGTCCGACGACCGTGTCGACGTCCGCGATCGCGTCAACGTCCGCCACCTGTCCGCCGACGACATCGGTGGCCCGGTCGAGCTGATCGTGGCCGATCTGTCCTTCATCTCGCTGCGGCTCGTGCTGCCCGCCTTCGCGCGGTGCGTAGCCCCCGGCGGCGATCTGCTGCCGATGGTGAAACCCCAGTTCGAGGTGGGTAAGGACCGCGTCGGCACCGGTGGGGTGGTCCGAGATCCGGCGTTGCGGGCCGGGGCGGTCGGCGCGGTGGCGGCCCGCGCCCAGGCGCTGGGACTGCGCACGAAGGGTGTGGTGGCCAGCCCGCTGCCGGGCCCGTCGGGAAATGTTGAATACTTCTTGTGGCTGCGTAAAGAGGGAACCGTTCCGGTGGTTGCCGACGTAGAAGCAGAGGACACCCTGCTCGGCGGTGTCCCGGACGAGCACGCCGACCGCAGCAGTGAGCTCGACGACGAGACACTGGCTGCGATAACGACAGCAATCGAGAAGGGGCCTCAATGAGCTGCGCGGGTGCACAGTGACACAGGACCGCGAGTTCCTGGTCGTCGCTCACACGGGTCGGGAGATCGTCACCGACACCCTGGCCGCGATCGCCCGCCACTGCGGCGACGCCGGGATCGGTCTGCGCATCGTCGATCACGACATGCGCGGAGCCCACCTCGAGTCCGGATCCGGGACGCCCAACATCCATCCCGTCGACCCGGTCGAGCTGCGCAGCATGGGGGCGAACGTCTCGATCACCTCCGGTGACGAGGAGTCCGCAGCCGGATGTGAGGTCGTGATCGTCCTGGGCGGTGACGGCACCTTCCTGAGGGCCGCCGAACTCGCCTATCCCACCGCGGTTCCGGTGCTCGGGATCAACCTGGGGCGCATCGGATTCCTGGCCGAGGCCGAGGCCGAGCGGGTCGACGCCGTGATGGAACAGCTCATCGCCGGCGATTACCGCGTCGAGGACCGCATGACCCTCGACATCGCGATCACCATGGACGGCACGGTGCTCGACCGCAGCTGGGCGCTCAACGAGGCCAGCATCCAGAATCCCCGCAGTCAGGGCGTGTTGGAGATGGTGGCCGAGGTCGACGGGCGGCCGGTCGCGGCGTTCGGCGCCGACGGCATGCTCATCTCGACACCCACCGGATCCACCGCCTACGCGTTCTCCGCGGGCGGTCCGGTGATGTGGCCCGACCTCGAGGCGATCCTCGTCGTCCCCTCCAACGCGCACGCATTGTTCACCCGGCCCCTGGTGACAAGTCCCAATTCCGTCATCGCCATCGAGGTGGAACGGTCGGGGCAGCATGCCATAGTCGCGTGCGACGGACGCCGGACGCTGCAGGTGCCTGCGGGGGCCCGCGTCGAGGCGGTCCGTGGAAAGCAGCCGGTGCGGTGGGTCCGGATCGATTCCGATCCGTTCGCCGACCGGTTGGTGACGAAATTCGATCTTCCCGTCACCGGGTGGCGGGGTAGGCAGGTGTGACGTGCTCGAAGAAATAGCGATCAGCGGGCTCGGTGTCATCGAGGACGCCGCCGCAGAGTTCCACGACGGGTTCACCGTGCTCACCGGGGAGACCGGTGCGGGCAAGACGATGGTCGTCACCAGCCTGCACCTGTTGTCCGGGGTGCGCGGTGACGGCGACCGGGTGCGCGCAGGTACCGACCGCGCCATGGTCGAAGGACGATTCCGACTCGACCCGGCCGACTCCCAGGTGGCCGAGATCCTCGATTCCGCCGGCGCGCAACGCGATGACGACGACACCGTGATCGCGGCGCGGTCGGTCGGCTCCGACGGCCGCTCGCGGGCCCACCTCGGTGGTCGTTCGGTTCCGGTCGGCGTGCTCGGACAGTTCACCACCAGCCTTCTCACCATCCACGGTCAGAACGACCAGCTGCGGCTGCTCAAACCCGAACACCAACGCGATGCCCTGGACCGCTTCGGCGGCAAGCCCGTCGCGAAGTCGTTCGCCGAGTACAGCCGCGCCCGCGACGCGTGGACCCAGGCGGTCGACCAGCTCGAGCTGCGCCGCGCCAACTCGCGACAGCTGGCCCAGGAGGCCGACCGGTTGCGTTACGCCCTCGACGAGATCGGTGCCGTCGACCCGACGCCCGGTGAGGACACCGAGCTCGCGGCCACGGTCAACCGACTCGGCGACCTCGAGGCGGTCCGCTCGGTCGCGGCCGGTGCCCACGTGGCGTTGACCGGACAGGCCGACATGGCCGACACCGACACCGACGCGGGGTCGGCACTCGACTCCCTCGGTCAGGTCCGCAACCTGCTGGAGACGACGTCGGAGCCCACGCTGCGCGAGCTCCGTCCTCGGGTCGAGGAGGCGTTGTCCCTCGTCGGTGACATCGGCGAGGAACTCGGGTCGTTCCTCAACGGTCTGCCCGCCGACGCGTCGGAGCTGGAGAAGGTCCTGGCCCGACAGTCCGAGTTGAAGAACCTGATCCGCAAGTACGCCCCCGACATCGACGGCGTCATCGCCTGGCGCGACGACGCGACCCGCCGGCTCGCCGAGATCGACGACTCGTCGGTGTCGATCGAGGCACTCGAGGTCGCGGCGACCGAGGCCACCGACGCACTGGTCACCGCGGCGACGACACTCACCGCGGCGCGGACGAAGGCCGCCGGCTCGCTGGCGACGAAGGTGACCAAGGAACTCGCAGGCCTGGCCATGAAGGACGCCAAGCTCGGCGTCGCCGTGGTGCCGGACGAGTCGGGGGAATCCGACCCGCGCAGCCTCGTCGTCGGCGGTGCGCGCCTGCACGCCGGATCCGGCGGCGTCGACCGTGTCGAGTTCACCCTCGCCGCGCACTCGGGTGCGGTACCGCTGGCCATCACCAAGTCCGCGTCCGGCGGCGAACTGTCGCGCGTGATGCTCGCCCTCGAGGTGGTGCTCGCCGGACCCGGTGGCGGATCGACCATGGTGTTCGACGAGGTCGACGCCGGTGTCGGTGGCCGGGCCGCGGTCGAGATCGGCAAGCGACTCGCCGCGCTGGCCCGCAGCCATCAGGTCATCGTCGTGACGCACCTCCCGCAGGTCGCGGCCTTCGCCGACAACCACCTGCTGATCGGCAAGAGCACGCGCGCGAGTTCGGTGACCAGCTCGGTGACCACCCTCGACCACGACGGTCGGATCGCCGAACTGGCCCGGATGTTGGCCGGACTCGGCGACTCCGACACCGGTCGGGCGCACGCCGAGGAGCTGCTGGCCACCGCGGAGAGCGAGAAGGCAACCGCGTAACTGGTGTTGCTCGTGTGACAAAAGTGGCAATTGTTACGGCGCGCCTCCATGGTCGTCGGCGATGCCGGAGCAATCATGAGCGGCATGAAGATGCCAGCGTTGCTGTCCCGCACCGACGACACCCTGCCTGGATTCAGCGGAATCGCCAGGGTCGACAAGAACACCACCCGGTTGCTCGAACGGGTGGGGCACGGGGACATCGTGATCCTCGACGAACTCGATCTCGACCGTGTCATCGCCGACCGTCTGGTCGAGGCGGACGTCACCGCGGTGATCAACGCCTCGCCCTCGATCTCCGGGCGCTACCCGAACCTCGGTCCCGAGGTGCTGGTCGCATCTGGCATCACCCTGATCGACGACGCCGGCCCGGAGGTCTTCCGCCGCATCAAGGACGGCGCCAAGATCCGCATCGACGACGGTGACGTCTACGTCGGTCACAACCGACTGGCACGCGGCACCGAGATCGGAGAGCGTGAGGTCGCCTCGATGATGATCGAGGCCAAGTCCGGTCTGGTCGATCACCTGGAGGCGTTCTCCGGCAACACCATCGAGTTCATCCGTAGCGAGTCGCCGCTGCTGATCGACGGTGTCGGTGTGCCCGAGGTCGAGGTCACGCTGAAGAACCGCCACGTCGTGGTCGTCGCCGACGGACCCGAGCACGAGATGGACCTCAAGAAGCTCAAGCCGTTCATCAAGGAGTACGCGCCGGTCATGATCGGCGTCGACGGTGGCGCCGATGCGTTGATGCGCGCCGGCTACCGTCCCGACCTGATCGTCGGCGATCCCGAGGGCATCCGCGCCGCCACGCTCAAATGTGGTGCGCAGGTCGTCCTCCCGGCCGACCCTGACGGTCATGCCACCGGGCTCGAGCGCATCCAGGACCTCGGTGTCGGTGCGATGACCTTCCCGGCCGCCGGGTCGGCATCCGACCTCGCGCTGCTGCTCGCCGACTTCCACGGCGCCTCCCTGATCGTCACGGTCGGCACCTCGGCGACGCTCGACGACTTCTTCGATCGCAGTCGTCGCGAGAGCAACCCGTCGACCTTTCTCACCCGCCTCAAGGTCGGCCCCAAGCTCGTCGACGCCAAAGCCGTTGCGACGCTGTACCGCAGCCGCGTGTCCGGTGCTGCCATCGCGCTGCTCATCCTCGCCGCGCTGGCCGCGGTCATCGTCGCGGTGGTCGCGTCGAACACCGGTGGCGAGATCGTGGACTGGATCCTCGCCGAGTGGGATCGGGTCTACTCGTGGGCCAGGGACGTGTGGAACCGATAGCACGTGATCTCTCTTCGCCAACACGCGATCTCGCTGATCGCGGTGTTCCTCGCGCTCGCCGTGGGTCTCGCCCTCGGATCGGGCTTCCTCGGTGACCGTGTCGGGTCGTCGGACGACGACTCGACGGTGTCCGGCCTGCGGTCGGAGAAGGACGCACTGAGCGGTCAGGTGAACGCCGCCGACGCGTTCAACACCGCCGTGGCGCCCCGACTCCTCAACGGGCTGCTCGCCAACCGATCGGTGCTGCTGGTCACCGTTCCCGGCGCGAGCGAGGGCGACATCGCCGGCGTCAAGCAGGTCCTCAACCAGTCCGGCGCGCGGTTCGCCGGGCAGGTCGGGCTCACCGACGCGCTCATCGGCGACGGCTCGGCGGAGAAGCTGACGAGCATCGTCGACCAGAGCATCCCCGCCGGGACGACACTGCGACCCGAACTCACCGACTCCGGCGGTCGCGTCGGCGACCTGCTCGGCGCACTGCTGCAGCGCAAGGGCGACGCCGCGCCCGCATCGGACGCCGACATCGGCGCCGGACTCGCCGCACTACGGCAGGGCGGTTTCATCACCTACGTCGACAACGCCGTGGGGCCCGCGCAACTGGCGGTGGTCGTCACCGGTGACAAGTTCGCCGACGACGCCGGCGCACGTGGACAGGTGGTGGCACGGTTCGCCGCCGCGTTCGGCGCACGCGGATCCGGCGCTGTCCTGGCCGGTCGGACGGGGTCGGCCGAAGGTGGCTCGCCGATCGCGGTGCTGCGTTCGGACGCCTCGCTGTCGCGTGGAGTGTCCTCGGTCGACGACGTCGAGGCGAGCACGGGGCGCATCGTCACCGCCCTCGCACTGGCGAATGCGGCACGCAATCGGGTCGGCGCATTCGGCACCGGGCCCGGCGCGAGCGCGGTCGCACCGACCACCTGACGCCCGAACACCTCCGGAGGTGTTACGGTTGAATCCCGTAGGCGAGCAGGTCATAGGACCTGCTCCGGCCAATCGGGAGAAGCCTTGCGACCACTGCGTCATGCTCATTCGGGCACCAAACACATCTTTGTCACCGGCGGCGTCGCGTCGTCGCTCGGCAAGGGACTCACGGCTTCCAGCCTCGGCCAACTGCTGACCGCTCGCGGTCTGCGGGTGACCATGCAGAAGCTCGACCCTTATCTGAACGTCGATCCGGGAACGATGAACCCGTTCCAACACGGTGAGGTGTTCGTCACCGAGGACGGGGCCGAGACCGACCTCGACGTCGGCCACTACGAACGATTCCTCGACCGGAATCTGTCGCAATCGGCGAATGTGACCACCGGACAGGTGTATTCGACCGTCATCGCCAAGGAGCGTCGCGGCGAGTACCTCGGCGACACCGTGCAGGTGATCCCGCACATCACCGACGAGATCAAGAACCGCATCCTCGCGATGCGCTCACCCGATGCCGAGGGCAACGAGCCGGACCTGGTGATCACCGAGATCGGCGGCACCGTCGGCGACATCGAGTCGCAGCCGTTCATCGAGGCGGCGCGTCAGATCCGCCACGACGTGGGCCGTGACAACGTCTTCTTCCTGCACGTGTCGCTGGTCCCGTACCTCGCACCGTCGGGCGAACTGAAGACCAAGCCGACCCAGCACTCCGTGGCGGCACTGCGCAACATCGGTATCCAGCCCGACGCGCTCATCCTGCGGTGCGACCGGGACGTCCCTGAGCCGCTCAAGAACAAGATCGCGCTGATGTGCGACGTCGACATCGAGGGCGTCATCTCCACCCCGGACGCGCCGTCGATCTACGACATCCCCAAGGTGCTGCACAACGAGCAGCTCGACACCTACGTGGTCCGCAAGCTCGGACTGCCCTTCCGCGACGTGGACTGGACCGTGTGGGGCGAACTCCTCAAGCGGGTCCACGAGCCCCGCGAGTCGGTGACCGTCGCGCTGGTGGGCAAGTACGTCGACCTGCCCGACGCGTATCTGTCGGTGACCGAGGCGATCCGCGCCGGCGGCTTCGCCGCGCGGGCCAAGGTCGAGATCCGGTGGGTCCAGTCCGACGAGTGCGCGACCGACCTCGGTGCGCAGAAACATCTCGGCGACGTCGACGCCATCCTCATCCCCGGCGGCTTCGGCATCCGCGGCATCGAGGGCAAGGTCGGCGCCGTGCGGTACGCCCGCCGTCGTGGCATCCCGCTGCTCGGACTCTGCCTGGGTCTGCAGTGCATCGTCATCGAGGCCGCTCGCGCCGCGGGACTCGACGACGCCAGCTCGGCCGAGTTCGACCCGGAGACCCCGTACCCGGTGATCTCCACCATGGCCGATCAGGAACTGGCCGTCGCCGGTGAGGCCGACCTCGGTGGCACCATGCGTCTCGGTGCGTATCCCGCTGTGCTGCAGCGAGGCTCGATCGTCGCGAACGCCTACGGTTCCACCGAGGTGTCGGAACGACATCGGCACCGTTACGAGGTGAACAACACCTACCGCGAGCAGGTCGCGAGCACCGGCCTGGTGTTCTCGGGTACCTCGCCGGACGGTCACCTGGTGGAGTTCGTCGAGTACCCCAAGGAGATCCACCCGTTCCTGGTGGCGACGCAGGCACATCCCGAGCTCAAGAGCAGGCCCACCCGCCCGCACCCGTTGTTCATCGCGTTCGTCGCCGCGGCGTTGCGCTACAAGGCCGCCGAGCGACTCGAGGTCGACGTCCACGGTGACGAGCGCGTGGTCACCGCACCCGTCGTCGAGTCCGACGCCGCGGAGGCAGGCGCTTGAGCGCATCGGACGACACCACCGGGCGCCACGAGTTCGCCGTGACGGACTCGCGGACGATCTACGACGGCGCGATCCTGGCGCTGCGGGTCGACGAGGTCACCATGCCCGGTGACGGTTCGGCCAAGCGTGAGGTCGTCGAACACCACGGCGCGGTCGCGATCGTGGCGCTCGATGACGACGGTGCCATCGCGACGGTCACCCAGTACCGGCACCCGGTGGGTCGCCGACTCCGCGAACTGCCTGCGGGACTGATGGATTCCGGTGGCGAGGAGTCGCCGCTGCAGGCGGCGCAACGTGAGCTCGTGGAGGAGGTCGGCGTCGAGGCGGACACCTGGGCCACCCTCGTCGACGTCGCCACCTCGCCCGGGTTCACCGACGAGGCGCTGCGGGTGTTCCGGGCGACCGACCTCCACGATGTCGACCGCCCCGAGGCCCACGACGAAGAGGCCGACATGGCCATCGACTGGATCCCCCTCGACGACGCGGTCGCGATGGTGTTCTCCGGCGAGATCGTCAACGTCACCAGTGTCGCCGGCATCCTGGCCCTGGCCCACACCCAGCGCACCGGTGCGGACCTGCGCGGTCCCGACTCGGAGTGGGTCGACCAGCCCACGGCCCTCGATCAGCGACACGCGCGCAGGGACTCCGGCGGCGCGTGACGTCGGGCGCAGGCGGGGAGCTCGAGAGCCAGATCCATCGGTATCTCGACCATCTCGCCGTCGAACGAGGGGCCGCGAAGAACACGCTGAGTTCCTACGGCCGTGACCTGACCCGGTACCAGCATTACCTGACGTCGCGCTCCATCGCCGAGCTCGGTGAGGTCGCCGAGGAGGACGTGCGCGAGTTTCTCGTCGCCCTGCGGCGCGGCGATCCCGACCGGGACGAGGTGCCGCTGGCCGACAGCTCGGTCGCGCGCACCCTCGTCGCCACGCGTGGTCTGCACAAGTTCGCCCTCGCCGAGGGGATGACGACCACCGACCCGGCGCACGCCGTCCGGCCTCCGAAGCCGGCCCGTCGGCTGCCGAAGTCGCTGGCCGTCGACGAGGTCGTCGCGATCCTCGAGGCCTCCGGCGGCAGCGGTCCGTCGGAGACGCCGCGCAGCCTGCGCGACCGTGCCCTGATGGAACTGCTCTACAGCTGCGGCGCGCGCATCTCCGAGGCGGTCTCGCTCGACATCGAGGACTTCGTCGCCGAGACCGGCGCGATCCTGCTGCGCGGCAAGGGCGGCAAGGAACGGATGGTGCCCGTGGGCGGGCCGGCGATCGCGGCGATCGAGGCCTACCTCGTCCGTGGCCGACCGGCGCTGGTGTCGAAGTTCAACCCGGCGATGTTCCTCAACTCCCGGGGTGGGCGGTTGTCGCGGCAGAGTGCCTGGCAGGTGCTCGTCGACTCGGCCGGGCGCGCCGGTCTCGACAAGTCGGTGTCGCCACACACGCTGCGCCACAGCTTCGCCACCCACCTGCTCGACGGCGGGGCCGACGTCCGCGTCGTGCAGGAGTTGCTGGGACACGCCTCGGTGACTACCACGCAGGTGTACACGCTGGTCACGGTCTCGGCGATGCGTGAGGTGTACGCCACGGCCCATCCCCGTGCGCGCTGACGGCGATGCGTCACGGCATCGCGGTGTCGACGCACTAGGCTGATCTGCATTCCATCCCCACCACGCACGACGGGAGCATCGACGACGTGAGCGCACCGCAGCCACCGGTTCCGGGTGCGCCCGTTCGCGAGACCGACCCGCACGACGCCCAGTACAGCCTGACCATCGACACACCGTCGCGCGGTCCCGCCGAGTCGGACGTGTCGGCCGCGGACGCCGAGGGGCTGGGACCGACGGGCCGGCAGACGCGTGAGGTGCCCGAGCCGACGCCGGTGGACAAGCACGGCCCGGCCATCGTCATCGCCGTCTGCAACCAGAAGGGTGGCGTCGGCAAGACAACGTCGACGATCAACCTCGGCGCCGCGCTGGCCGAGTACGGGCGGCGCGTACTGCTCGTCGACCTCGACCCTCAGGGCGCGCTGTCGGCCGGCCTGGGCGTCCCGCACCACGAACTCGAGCTGACCGTGCACAACGTGCTGGTCCCGCCACAGGTGTCGGTGGACGAGGTGCTGCACTCGACCCGCGTCGACGGACTGGATCTGCTGCCCAGCAACATCGACCTGTCCGCCGCCGAGATCCAGCTCGTCAACGAGGTCGGCCGCGAACACACCCTGGCGCGCGCTCTGCACCCGATCCTGGACCGCTACGACTACGTGCTGATCGACTGCCAGCCGTCGCTGGGACTACTCACCGTCAACGCGCTCGCGTGCGCCGACACCGTGCTGATCCCGATGGAGTCGGAGTACTTCGCGCTGCGTGGACTGGCGCTGCTCAACGACACCATCGACAAGGTGCGTGACCGGCTCAACCCGCGGCTGCACCTCGGCGGCATCCTCATGACGATGTTCGACGCCCGCACGCTGCACTCGCGTGAGGTGATGAACCGGGTGGTCGAGGTGTTCGGTGATGCGGTCTACGACACCGTCATCGCACGCACCGTGCGTTTCCCCGAGACCAGCGTCGCCGGGGAGCCGATCACGTCGTGGGCACCGAAATCCGGTGGCGCCAAGGCGTACCGGGCGTTGGCGCGTGAGGTGTTGTACCGCACCGGCACGTCGTGACCGACAGCGACACCGTCGAGCAGGCCGCGCCGGTCGGCTTCCAGGTCAACCTCACCAACTTCGAGGGACCGTTCGACCTGCTGCTCGAGTTGATCAGCAACCGCCGCCTCGACGTCACCGAGGTCGCACTGCACCTGGTCACCGACGACTTCATCGCCTACACCCGCAACCTCACCGACGACGTCAGCCTCGATCAGACCACCGAGTTCCTGGTGGTCGCCGCGACACTGCTCGACCTCAAGGCCGCGCGGCTGCTGCCCGCGGGCGAGGTCGAGGACGCCGACGACCTCGCGCTGCTCGAGGCGCGGGACCTGCTGTTCGCCCGTTTGCTGCAGTACCGCGCCTACAAGCAGGTGGCCGCACTGTTCGCCGAGCTGGAAGCGGCCGCGCTGCAACGTTATCCGCGAGCGGTGTCACTGGAGCCGCGCTACGAGCAGCTGTTGCCCGAGGTGGCGCTGGGTGTCGATGCCTGGCAGTTCGCGCAGGTCGCGGCAGCCGCCATGACACCCAAACCGGTCCCTCGCGTCGGGCTGGCGCATCTGCACGACGTGGACGCGGTGTCGGTGCCCGAGCAGGTCATCCGTGTCACCGAGCTGTTGCGGATCGCAGGCGCGGGCCAGTGGGTCGACTTCGGCACGCTCGCGTCGGAGTGCGCGAACGGACTCGAGGTCGTCGCCCGATTCCTGGCGTTGCTCGACCTGTTCCGACAACGCGCCGTGGAATTCGAGCAGAGCGAGGCACTCGGGATCCTGCACGTGATGTGGAGCGGTGAGCGCGAGACCGAGGAGATCAGCGTGACCAGCGTGGAGGACTACGGGTGAGTGACAGCGAGATGACCGCCGGCGCAGAGACGAGCGGACCCGACGAGAGTTCCGACACAGCCTCCGACGGACTGTTCGACGAGCCCGAACGCGCCGTCGAGGTGTCCGAGGAGCCCGCCGACCCGCTCGACGACGACGAACTGCGTTCGGCCCTCGAGGCGGTGTTGCTGGTGGTGGACTCTCCGGTGACCACCGACCAACTCGCGTCGGCGACGGGGGAGCCGGCCGCGCGGATCGACGCGGCGCTGCGCACCATGGACGCCGAGCTCACCGCCCGGTCGAGCGGCATCGACCTGCGCTTCGCCGGTGACGGTTGGCGGTTCTACACCCGCAACGACTACGCCCCCTACGTGGAGAAGCTGCTGCTCGACGGGGCGCGGTCGAAGCTGACGCGCGCCGCACTCGAGACCCTGTCGGTGGTGGCTTATCGGCAGCCGGTCGGCCGCACCCGGGTCAGCGCCGTACGCGGCGTCAACGTCGACGGTGTCATGCGCACCCTGCTGGCCCGCGGGCTCATCACCGAGGCCGGAACCGACCCGGAAACCAGCGGGACGTTGTACGCGACCACCGAGTTGTTCCTCGAACGGCTCGGGCTGGCGTCGCTGAGTGAACTCCCGGATCTGGCGCCGTTGCTGCCCGACGTCGACGTCATCGACGAGATCGGCGACGAGATCATCAGCGATCCGCGATTCGCCAAGATGGGCTCCCACCCGTCAGACTCGGGGGCGTCGGAAATATCCGCGGCCACCGCGGAGTTGGACGACTGAACTCAAAACCTGAATAGAAACTGGATACACCATGGCACCCGCTAGCCGAGACGGCAGACCGGATCGCAGCAAGAACGCTGCATCGAACACGAACAAGAAGAGCGCAGACCGCAGCGGAAAGAGCGCGGAGCGCAGTGACAGGGGCACCGAGCGCAGCGGCAAGAGCGCAGACCGCAGCGGCAAGAGCGCGGAGCGCAGCGGCCGCCCGGCGCCCGGCGGACGCGTCGGCCCCAAGCGCACGCATCGAAAGGGCACCTCGAGCCCCAGCGTGGCGCGCGGTGAAGCCCGCATCAACAACGCGAAACCCGCTCGCTTCCAGAACGTCGACCCCGTGGACGGCGACGGCGCGAACTACGTCGCCGACGGCGTGCGCCTGCAGAAGGTCCTCGCGCAGGCCGGTGTCGCCTCCCGCCGCGGCGCGGAAGAACTGATCGCCGCCGGACGTGTCGACGTCGACGGCGAGATCGTCGTCGAGCAGGGCATGCGCATCGACCCGGCAACCGCGGTCGTCCGCGTCGACGGCGCGCGCGTCGTCATGGACGAGGACATGCAGTACCTGGTGCTGAACAAGCCCAAGGGGTGGCAGTCCACCATGTCCGACGACCAGGGTCGTCCCTGCGTCGGCGACATCGTCGCCGAGCGTGTCATGGCCGGTCAGCGACTGTTCCACGTCGGACGCCTCGACGCCGACACCGAAGGTCTGCTGCTGCTGACCAACGACGGCGAACTCGCGCACCGCCTGATGCACCCGTCCTACGAGGTGCCCAAGACCTACCTCGCGACCGTCAAGGGTCTCGTCCCGCGCGGACTGGGACGCACCCTCAAGGCCGGCATCGAGCTCGATGACGGTCCGGCCGAGGTCGACAACTTCAGTGTGCTGGAGGTCAACGAGGGCCAGACGCTGGTCAAACTCGTCCTGCACGAGGGCCGTAAGCGCATCGTGCGTCGCATGATGGACTCCGTCGGATTCCCCGTGCTGGGGCTCGTGCGCACCGAGATCGGCACCGTGAACCTCGGAAACCAGCGCCCCGGCAGCCTTCGGGTGTTGGGCCGCAAGGAGATCGGCGAGCTGTACAAGGCGGTGGGGATGTGAGCACCACGCCCACCACCGCGATCATCACCATCGACGGGCCCGCGGGCACCGGCAAGTCGAGCGTCTCGCGTCGACTCGCCGACCGTGTCGGTGCGCGCTACCTCGACACCGGCGCGATGTACCGCGTCGCCACCCTGGCCGCACTGCGCGCCGGCGCCGATGTCGCTGTGCAGCAGGAGATCATCGACACTGTCGCCGCCGTCGCGATGACCCTGAGCAACGATCCGTCGTCCCACGCCGTCACCCTCGCCGGTGAGGACGTCTCCGACGAGATCCGCACCGATGCCGTCACGCAGGCCGTCTCGGCCGTATCCGCGGTCAAGGCGGTCCGCGAGAAGATGGTCGCGCTGCAGCGTGAACTCGTCGCCGGCGAGTTCGCCGTCGTCGAAGGACGCGACATCGGGACGGTCGTCTTCCCCGACGCCACCCTCAAGATCTATCTCACCGCCACCGCCGAGGCGCGCGCCCAGCGCCGCCACGACCAGAACCTCGCACAGGGTCGCACCAGCGACCTCGCTGCGGTGCTGGCCGACGTGCAGCGACGCGACCATCTCGACTCGACGCGCGAGCACTCGCCGCTGCGTCCGGCCGATGACGCGGTTCAGGTGGACACCAGCAATCTCGACATCGACCAGGTCATCGACCGACTGGCCGAACTGTCGAACCAGCGAATCGGAGTGTTGTCATGACCGAACCCACGGACATCGATCTCGGTGTCGTCGACGGCGTCTGGTCGGACGAGGGTGACTGGCAGGTGGTCGACCCCGAGGGCGACGGTGTCGAGGGCTTCGCGGTCCCGATGCCGACCGTCGCGATCGTCGGACGACCCAACGTCGGCAAGTCCACGCTCGTCAACCGCATCCTCGGCCGCCGCGAGGCCGTCGTCGAGGACATCCCCGGCGTCACCCGTGACCGCGTCTCCTACTCGGCCAACTGGTCGGGGCGGCGATTCCTGGTGCAGGACAC
This sequence comes from Williamsia maris, assembly GCF_024171815.1. Lineage (GTDB taxonomy): Bacteria > Actinomycetota > Actinomycetes > Mycobacteriales > Mycobacteriaceae > Williamsia_A > Williamsia_A maris. Next base: position 20,556 of record NZ_JAMTCJ010000004.1, read on the forward strand.
CGGTGGTTGGGAGCCCGACGCGAAGGGCATGCAGCAGTCGATCGCCAAGCAGGCCGAGCACGCCATGAAGACCGCGGACGCGGTGGTCCTCGTCGTCGACGCCACCGTCGGAGCCACCAGCACCGATGAGGCCGTCGCGAAGGTCCTGCGTCGTTCGAAGACCCCGGTGTTGCTCGCGGCCAACAAGGTCGACGACGAGCGGGTCGAGTCGGAGGCGGCAACGCTGTGGTCGCTCGGCCTCGGTCAGCCGTGGTCGGTGTCGGCGGCACACGGTCGGGGAGCGGGCGATCTGCTCGACGCGATCCTCGAGATCCTGCCCGAGACCCCCCGGGAGAGTGACGTCTACGGCGGACCACGCCGTGTCGCCCTGGTCGGCAAGCCCAACGTCGGCAAGAGCTCGCTGCTCAACAAGCTGACCGACTCCGATCGTGCGGTCGTCGACAACGTCGCAGGCACCACCGTCGACCCGGTCGACGAGCTCGTCGAGCTCGGCGGACGGTTGTGGAACTTCGTCGACACCGCCGGCCTCCGTAAGCGCGTCAACACCGCCAGCGGACACGAGTACTACGCGTCACTGCGCACCCGGGCGGCCATCGACGCCTCTGAGGTCGTGGTGCTGCTGATCGACGCGTCCGAGCCCATCACCGAGCAGGACCAGCGCGTGCTGACGTCGGTGATCGAGGCCGGTCGCGCGTTGGTCATCGCGTTCAACAAGTGGGACCTCGTCGACGAGGATCGCCGCCTGCAGCTGGACAAGGAGATCGACCGTGACCTGGCCCGCGTCCCATGGGCCCGTCGCGTGAACATCTCCGCGTCCACCGGACGTTCGGTGCAGAAGCTGGTGCCTGCGCTCGATGGCGCGCTGGATTCGTGGGACAAGCGGATCTCCACCGGTCAGCTCAACGGCTGGCTCAAGGACATCATCGCCGCGACACCGCCGCCGGTTCGTGGTGGCCGTCAGCCTCGCGTCATGTTCGCGACCCAGGCCGCCACGCGGCCGCCCACGTTCGTGCTGTTCACGACGGGGTTCCTCGAGGCCGGCTACCGACGCTTCCTGGAGCGCAAGTTGCGTGAACAGTTCGGGTTCGACGGGTCGCCGGTGCGGATCAACGTCCGAGTCCGCGAAAAGCGCGAGCGCCGCAAGTAATCGGGTATCGGTACTTCGCGGCTTGTGCCGCAGTTGGGTGTTTCGTCGTCTTCTCGACAGAGTCCGTTCATATGCGGACTCCACTATGCATCGCGGGCCTTCGGCGCCCGGACATAGACTAGAAGAGGACGAAGAGTGCGGTTGAACGCGAAGCGGTACGCGGCGATGTCTGCAGCGGTGTGCATGGTGGCGGTGGTCGCCGCATGTGGTTCCGACGACGGCGACACGGGGTCGGACTCGGCGCTGCCGATGCTCACCCCCGCGGCGACCGGCTCCATCTCCGAGCACGGCGGTGCCCGCCGCTCAGGTGATGACCGGCGTCAGCTCATCGAGGACTCGATCCGCAGCACCGGCGCCAAGAACGTCATCCTGCTGATCGGTGACGGAATGGGCGACTCGGAGATCACCGTGGCGCGCAACTACGCCGAGGGCGCCGCAGGTGCCTTCCCGGGCATCGATGCTCTGCCGCTCACCGGGCAGTACACCCACTACTCGGTGGGCAAGGACGGAAAGCCCAGCTACGTCACTGATTCCGCGGCGAGCGGGTCGGCCTGGGCGACCGGCACCAAGACCTACAACGGCGCGATCTCGGTCGACATCAAGGGAGCGCCGCAGAAGACACTGCTGCAGAAGGCCAAGGAATCCGGCAAGGCGACCGGCGACATCAGCACGGCTGAGATCCAGGACGCGACCCCAGCGGTGCAGCTCGCGCACGTGAGCGCGCGCAAGTGCTACGGACCTGACGACACCACAGCGAAGTGCCCTGACAACGCGTTGGAGAAGGGTGGACTCGGATCCATCTCCGAGCAGATCCTCACCTCGCGCGCCGACATCGTGATGGGTGGTGGCGCCGAGAGCTTCCAGCAGGTCGCCAAGGCCGGTGACTACCGGGGCAAGACGCTCGAGGTCCAGGCGAAGGAGCGTGGCTACAACATCGTCCGCACGGCCGACGACGTGAACAAACTCGACAAGGCAAACCAGGACGCACCGGTGCTCGGCCTCTTCGCCGATGGCAACATGCCGGTGCGCATGCAGGGCCCCGTCGCCACGAAGGGCGGCTACCTCGAGCCGGCCGCGACGTGCACCGACAACCCCGAGCGGGGCGCCGATGTCCCCAAGCTCGCCGACATGACGAAGAAGTCGATCGACCTGCTCAAGGGCAACGACAGGGGCTTCTTCCTCCAGGTGGAGGGCGCGTCGATCGACAAGCAGGATCATGCCGCGAACCCGTGCGGCCAGATCGGGGAGACCGTCGATCTCGACGACGCCACCCAGGTGGCGCTCGCCTACGCGAAGGAGTCCAAGGACACCCTGGTCATCGCCACGGCGGATCACGCCCACAGCAGCCAGGTCGTCGAGACCACGAGTGCCGAGGACGTCGCGGCCGCGGCGGAAGAGGCGAAGCTTCCCGAACAGGCTGTGCGTGAGGCGATCTACCCCGGACTCACCCGTGTGCTGACCACCAAGGACGGCGCTCCGATGACGGTGTCCTACGGCACCTCGGACAACCTCGACGCCTAGGACCAGGGCCACACCGGATCTCAGCTGCGGATCGCGGCCTACGGTCCGAATGCCGCGGACGTGGTGGGCCTGACCGATCAGACCGACCTGTTCTTCACGGTGTCGAGGGCGCTGGACCTGAAGTAGGCAGACTTCCATGCGTCGATCTCGGAAGTCGCTCGACGCCTAGAATCGCCTCATGCGAACAACGGTGAGCCCGGAAGTCGAACGTGCCGTCGCCAACATCGCGCAGCGTCACGAGGTGTCGCATGATGCTGTGCTCGCCATGCTGCTCGCAGTGAGCAGGGGCGGCGGCACGATGGCCCAGTTCTCGATCCCCGAGCTCGGCGGATCGGGCCAGTGGATCCGCGGCGGGATGACCATGGTGGGCAACATGTTCGACCACGCTCTCAAAGCCCGCGTCGACGCTCTGTGCTCGGAAATGTCGGAACTCGTCACCACCAACGCGGTGTTCCCGGACGACAGTCAGGTCGGGGTGGCATCGTCCCAGTGGTGGCCGGGCGATCTCGGTGTCCCCAGCTCGTTCGGTGGCCAAAACGACGCGCGGTACGCGATCTTTCCCGCGACCCGGCGTCTGGCCATCCAGGTTCAGGGCGTGACAAGGGTTTTCGACACCGGTCAGCACCACATCGGCGGTGTGGCGCAGCAGCAGGGTGGCGGGCCTGGGGTGGTCACCTTCACGAGTCAGCTGGGGACCTTCGATGTGTCCAGCCTCACCGAGGTCGAGGGTGACGCGTCTCCGGAGTCGGCGGTTGCCGAGCCGCCGCCGGCGGCGTCGTCCACCCGCGGCACGAGCAATTCCGAGGACATCCTGGCGACGATCGAGTCGCTGGCCGGCCTGCACCAGCGCGGCATCCTCACCGACGACGAGTTGACCGCCAAGAAGGCTGAGCTGCTCGCTCGTCTCTGACGCGCGGCACCGGCCAGGCGATTGGCACTGAGGCAGGCCGGTCGGATAACCTGTTCAGGCTGCTCCTCACGGGGCGGCGATGCCTCTCACGGGGCAGCCACGGGCTGTGGCGCAGCTTGGTAGCGCACTTGACTGGGGGTCAAGTGGTCGCAGGTTCAAATCCTGTCAGCCCGACATTGCGGTAGGCGCGCCTTCGGGTCGTAGTCGGCGGAGTCCCGTATTGTTGCGTGACACTAAGCCAACTTAGGACCTACACTGACGATGCTAGTTGACGCTGCACCGCTGCCCTTTCTGCGTTGGGCAGGCTCGAAGCGATGGCTCACGCCTCGCCTGACGCAACTTATTCCCAGTGACTTCCGGGATTACTACGAACCGTTTCTAGGTTCGGGCGCATTATATTTTGCGGCAGCAGAGGGGCACAGGTCGTTTCTGGCGGACCTGATCGACCCGCTAATCGATTGCTTCACCGCAGTAAAAGATCATCCCGAGGACGTCGCCGACGCCGCGCGTCGCTGGGCGACGGATAAAACTTCGTTCTACGCCGTAAGAGAACTTCATCCGTCTGATCGAATTGAATCCGCTGCGCGTTTCATTTATCTGAACAAGCTCTGCTTCAACGGCCTATATCGAGAAAACCGGTTGGGCGAATTCAACGTTCCATACGGAAGGCCTAAATCGTCTAACGTTGTTGACACGGCCCATCTCAAGCGTGTCTCCGCCAGATTGTCGCTCGACACTTCCATCCTCGCTAGCGATTTCGAAGAATCGCTGAGCAACTGCAAAGAAGCCGATTTCGTCTACCTCGATCCACCCTACGTCGATAACGATCGTTTCGTCGACTATAATTCAAAAATCTTCACCACCGACGATCAAGAGCGCTTGCGGGTTTGTTTCGAAAAACTCGATCGAAGCGGTGTGTTCTGCATTCTTTCGCTGCCAGACTGTAATCAATTCCGGCAGCAATTTAGCCGCTATTGGATTATGACGGAAAGCCGATATTCGAGTATGTCTTCGCGCTCTCAAACTCGTGGAAAGACAGGCGAGCTGCTGATCCTGAGTTCATCACTTAGGCGAAGGCTTGCCCTGTGACGAACGTTCGTATGGCCGTTATTTCCGATCTACACGCTGACGAGGGCGTTGAATCAAGACATACCCGAATTCTGTCTGACGCGACAGACTACGCCATGGGTGTGGATCCACTAGTTGATCTGCTCGCCTTTGTTGAGTCGGCGGAGCTGCGGGTCGACTACGTTCTGGCACCTGGTGACGTGGCTAATCAGGGGAACGCAGTGGGCCTACCCTATGCTTGGCGCAGGCTCAATGACGTCGCGACAAAACTGGGTGCTGACGTTATAGGTACACCGGGAAACCACGACGTTACTACTCATCAGCCGACGGCCGACATTGCACGGGCGCTGAAGGCGCTGACCCCAAGCTTCCCCGTGCGCGATCAGCGTTCGTCCGACTTCTTTTGGGACCGTGGATACTTACTCCTCGATCGAGAAGACCACCGAATACTTGTAATCGATTCGACTAAGGGTTTTCCCCATCATCCCGACAAATTTGATAGCGACGCCGCTCGGGTGGACTACTATTCTGCAATCGATCGCGGCTACTTCTTGGAGTCTGTTGAGAAACAAATTCGTGACGACTTAGCGTTGTGTAACGGAAACAAAGTAAATATTGCCCTTGTTCACCATCACCCGGTTGAACATCAGCTGCGGACGTATCTTCAGGACAGTTACGGCCCGATGCACCGAGGCGGCGAGCTTGTTAAATTATTGACTGAGACGCCAACGCTGGGCAGATGGGTTGTGGTCCACGGTCACAAACACATTCCCCTTCTTTCGCGATCAACCGCCGTTAGTGCAGAAGGTCCACTCATTCTCTGCGCTGGCAGCCTCGGTGCGAAGATGTGGGAGCCAGTAGCGAATGTTACCAAAAATCAATTTCACATTCTGGATGCATCCAACTTGTATGTGCCCGGTGCTGGGACTATTCGCGGAGTGGTCGAGAGTTATACCTGGAGCTACGGGATCGGGTGGACGGTGTCCGACCGGCTTGGTTCCGGCCTTCCTGCTGTCGGCGGATTTGGTTGCACAAAGGACCCGGATGAACTCATGAGAGAAATTGCGAGTCTCTTTTCTGAAGGTCGCGGTCGCACAAACTTTCTGTATGCCGATATTGTGCGGCAGCTACCTGAGCTCCAGTTTCAGCTTCCTCTCGATCAAGAGGCGTTAGAAAAAAAGCTAGAAGATAACTACGACATCATTTTCACACGAGACCGACAGAATCGCATTTACAATATTTCGAAGAGGGTAGGTGCACGATGAATAGGGGTGCTGCTCCCTTTGGTGCGTTTAACGCAAAGAAAATGTCGGCCCTGGAGGTCGCATCCAGCTTTGTCGAGCCTCCAGCATTTCGCGCGCTTGCCGGAGTCGATCACTGTTATCTGATCGGGCCGCGTGGGAGCGGTAAGACGACGCTCTTGAAAATGCTGCAAGGGGAGAGTCTGTCCGCCTGGCAGGGCCGAAACGCCAATGCTGTGCGCGAGCAAGTCCGGTATTCTGCAATTTTCCTACCTGCCGATGAACTTTGGGCAAGTCAGACAAGCAACTCGAATGGGCACGCTGCGTTCGTCGCGCAAATGCTTTATTCATTTATCGAAACTGTTCTATACCGGACGGGCGAAACCGAAAGCGACGAAGCTGTTCATTTGCCCGCTAAGCTAACCCCGGAACAAGAGTCCTTGTTTGTACAGCAGTGTGCAGAAGCTTGGGGGCTTGAACTTCGCACTTACACGCTTATTGGGATGCTTAACGCTATCGATTTATTTCTTTTGCGACTTGTCGACGGGACAGGGCCGGGCACGCAGCTCGGCGCAGGTGGTGGTATCGCCCTTCTACTGTTTGGGATTAGAGCTTTCAATCGCGTTACTGGGCAACTGAATCACCGCTGGGCGCTTCTGCTTGACGAGATGGAGATCGCGCCGCGTGCGATTCACGAAGAAGTTGTTGGTTTCGTGAGGGGGGGAGCTGGTAACCTCATCCTAAAGCTTTCGATGAGCCCATTCGACCGCTACATGCATTCATTCGGCGTGCATGGAGGTCCCATCCCCGGGCACGACTTCCAGACATTCTACCTAACTGGCCTTGCCCGACGGGAAATCTGGCGGTTCACCAATGGATTGTGGAACGAGGCGCTGCATTCTCGCGGCCTTGCGCATACGTCGCTTGCCAAGGCGCTCGGCAACTCGCTTATTGTTCAAGAAAACTCCTTAAGAGACGCCAAGGCGCAAGAAAACGTTTTGAGGCAGGTGCTGCGCCGAGCGGTTGCCGACGATCGGTCCTTTGCGTCTTGGATCGACCGGCAGGACATAGATATTGAGTCGTTTGATAACCTAACGTATAATCGGCGGTCTGCTACTTTACGCAAAATATTCCCGCTGCTTGTTTTCAGGCAATCTGTCATGCGTTTCGTGAATGGCCGGCCGGTCGGTCGTTCTCGGAAGAAAACGTTTGAACCGTTCACGGGCGCGAGTGCCGTCGTGACCGCACTAGAAGGCAACCCACGGTGGATTAAGTCTGCTTTCTCTCAAATGTTGGATTACTATGATGAACGTACAAATTCGGTCAGCGCAGGATTCCAGTACGACGCGCTAGATGGATTAGCGAACCGATTTGAAGCACTTCTTCGTGTCTTACCCCGGAGAAACGGCGAGCAGACAGATGCGCTTCCAGTGACCGCTCTGGTGGACCGTGTAGCCACGTACTTTCATGAGCAAAATACCGCACAGTTTTCGGCCGATCCTCAGAATTGTTTTACGGTTGATGGGAACACGGACTCTACTGTTCTAGATGCGCTTGTAATGGGCCTTTACGCAGGCGCATTCGTCCAAGTTCGTGACCGTCGAAGCAGCGCTGTGCTGTCGGACTTTAGGGGGCAGCGATTTCGTCTCGCGTACTTGCTTGGTGTCCGAGAAGGAAAGGAGTTCCCCCTTCGTCTCGGCAAAGACGCTAAGCTTCAATCTATACTGGCCGACTTGTCGAAGCCGCGTCATACGACACATCGAACTGACGAATCGCGCTCTGTAGCACCGGAACAGTTGGGGTTCGACCAAATATGAGGATAGAAGACCGTGTATTCGACCGGCGTGAGACCTTCGACGTCTTTATAGCTAGCTGTGGTTACGAAACTCGTTCAAGTTACTGTTGTCGTCTCGGGGTACAGGCGTTGGAAAAAATTGCGCTAACCTACGGTGATGATGCGCCAGGGGCAGTTCTCAGAAATATGCAAGAATATACAGAGGCTGACTGGGTTTTGTTGGATGCCGAATGGTTCTGTTCAAGCTTGGGTGAAAATAGTTTGGCCGAAAAACGCGTCGCGGTGGACATTAGCAGCATGCCGCGCCGCGTTTTGGGGAATGTAACGCGAAGCGCCGTTGCGTCGAATGCATCTTCCATTACGTTTGTCTACTGTCCTGCCAGTTACGGTGCGAGTGCAGCGGTCGCACAGCAGGCAGATGTCCTGAGTGCGGGACCACTGGGGCCCGACTTTCGTGGTCCGCTTCGGCCATCTTCGCTGCCGATATCTCTCATTGTTGGCCTTGGCTTGGAACCTTATCGCGCTCTCGGAATCATCGAATTGGTGGAGCCAGCTAGGACTTGGGCCTTTTCGGCTACGAGTGACGACTCGCGCTTTTCTCAAGGTGCGCAAGCAGTAAACCGGCCTTTGGTGACCAGTCTACAGGGAAAACCTATATACCAGTATGACATTCATTCGCTTGCAGATACTTACCTGGCGCTTGATTCACTATGCTTTTCGCTTTCGTCGGATTCTCGAGTACTTCTAGCTCCGTCGGGTCCCAAGGTATTCAGTCTCGCATGCATCCTAGTTTCGCTTTACTCAAAACAACCAGCGCCTGCGGTCTGGCGAGTGGGTGGTAAAGGGGGGTGGATGGGAATTGATGTGATGGAATCTGGGGAGGTCATTGCCTATACGCTGATTCCGTAGGCATTTTCAGCTATTACTGAGATGTTTTTGCTATCGTGTGCCCGGTAGCCTCGATGGCCTGCGGATGGTTGGATGTACTAGATCGTTGCGACCATCTGCCGGAATAGAAACCTTTAGTAGGTGACAGCTTTTTATTGTCAGCAGCTCTTAGCAATGGGCAATTGAGGCGCGGGCTTGCCATCTCACCCGCGCTCGTACGGCGTCTTCTCGCCTGAATGGACGGCGAACGGCAGATGGTTGCCGGCCGGGGGAAGCGGGCAGGTCGCGAAATCGATAAAAGCGCAGGGCAGATTGACCGCTCGGTTGAAGTCGACGGTCACCGCACCGCCATCGCGAATGGTCTCGTCTGACGCGTCGACAGCGAGACTGCGATTGGCTGCATAGGTGGTCACTCCCGACGTCTCGTCGGTGAAGAGCACGCTCAGTCCGCCGTCTTTGCCGTTGAACGCAACCAGACGGTGTTCGTCGCCGCCGTGCTCGATGACCAGCACCCCCGGCGAGACGTACACGTGCGCAAGTCCCTCGGCGACCGCCCCCACGGTGACGGGCTCCGGCTCGGGGTAGCGCTCGAAACGTGCGTCGATCGCCCACGACCGGTCAGCGGGGTAGGCGGGCACGCCGCGAAAGTCACGAATCGTCGGGGCGGAGTCGTCGTGGACGCGGATCAGGTATCCGTCGCCGCGGCGGGCTACTTCGATATGGTGTCCGTCGACGTCGACGACCTCACCCGGACCCGTTGGGTGCAGTTCGAACTGGCGCGCTGAGAACGTCTCGTCCTTGCTGGGTGCAAGGTGCGCAACCGACCCCTCGTACCACCAAGACCCGGGTAGTTCATCAAACCGACCGGGCTCGGTGTCGAGCCACTCCAAACGGTTGATCGACAGCCATCCGCCGGGCATCCCGAGAGTCTGTTTTCGAGCGTGGTGCCACTTCTCCCAGTCGGCCGCGAAGCTGTCCGCTGCGGCGGTGCCGCTATCTGTCGTGATGGTCGTGGTCATGACATCTCCTCTTGTCGGTACATCATTCCCAACGCCAGCCGAGCCCGCGATGATCGCATTTCCGTCGCCGCGCGCGGAAGTCTTGACCTGTGCCGGCGAGCAAGGGGACTCGTTCGTGGGCACTGAGCGGCTTGGCGTCGACGAGCGCTGCCGCCCTGTACGTACGGGTCGCCGGGTTTGAGCATAGGAACGAAGAGGCACAGCCGTCATGGCTACCGACGATTCACCGGCTACAGGGGCGAGTGCTTGGCGCTCACCGCTTGCATTCCTTTTTCCAGCGACCGCAAGTCGTCGAGGTCGACCGACATCAAGATGTCGCTACGAAACTCCGGTCGCGCAGCAACGAGCTTGCGTACAACTGACGCGCCCAGGGGAGTGGCCTTGACTCGTCGAACTCGGTGATCGATCGGATCTTCGGTTCGCTCGGCAACGCCTTGGGTGACGAGCCGATCGAGTAGTCCCGACATCGACGCCATGGCGACACCGAATGATTCCGCCAGGCCTTTGCCGGTGGAACCGTCGGGGGTGGTGACCAGAACTATCAGGACCTTGAGTTGCTGGATCGTGAGCTCGGTGTCGAGCAACGGCGTGACGAGTGCCGGCAACGCAGCTTCTTCCATTGCGGCGGTGAGCTTTTCGATCGACTTCACCACGCGCTGCTTTTCAGCTGCGTCGTCCGCGTCGTCGGTCATGTGGCAACCCTAGCCGCGCACAGCTGAGAAGTGACTCAGGAACGTTAGTTAGGATTACGCTAACCTTTCTGGGAGGAGGTCAACCATGACCACGAGCTACACCGCGCCGTCGACCACGGCCGACGACATCGACCTCGACGCGCTACGCGCCAAGTACGCCCACGAGCGGAATCGCCGGCTGCGTACCGACGGCACCGACCAGTACGTCCCTGCGACAGGGGAGTTCGGCTACTACGCCAAGGATCCTTACACGCCGCGCAGTGAGCGGGAGCCGCTCACCGACACCGTCGAGGTGCTGATGATCGGCGGGGGATTCGGTGGCCTGGTGACCGCGGCCAAGCTCCGGGAGGCCGGCATCGAGTCGATCCGCATGATGGACGAGGCCGGCGACTTCGGCGGCACCTGGTACTGGAATCGCTACCCGGGCATCCACTGCGACATCGAGTCCTACTCCTACATGCCACTTCTCGAAGAGGTCGGAGCTGTCCCCAACTGGCGCTACGCCCCGGGCGAAGAGATCCGTCAGCACGCGATCGCGATCGCGCAGAAATACGACCTGTACCGCGACACCGCGTTCCACACCCGCGTCACCGAGCTGCGCTGGGACGACACGGACGAGAACTGGATAGTCTCCACCGACCGCGGCGACCGCATGCGCGCCCGCTACGTCATCACCTCGTCGGGCACCCTGACCCAACCGAAGCTGCCCGGTATCCCGGGCATCGACACCTTCGCCGGCCACACCTTCCACACCAGCCGCTGGGACTACGGCTACACCGGTGGCACCGCGGACCGCGACCTCACCGGACTGGCCGACAAACGCGTAGCGGTGGTGGGGACCGGGGCGACGGGCGTGCAGATCATCCCGCACCTCGGCCGAGACGCTCAGCAGCTGTTCGTGTTCCAACGCACGCCGTCATCGGTCGACGTCCGCGATCAACGTCCCACCGATCCGGACTGGGCGGCGTCGCTGCAACCGGGATGGCAGCGCGAGCGGATGAACAACTTCCTCGAGATCGTCTCCGGCGAGCGGGTCGAGGTCGACCTGACCCAAGACGGCTGGACATCGACCGCGTCGCTGCAGCGCCAGATGGTCCCCGGTGCGGTGGACGAGACGTTGACGCCCGCCGAGCGGGATCGCGTCGACGAACTTGTCGACGCACAGAAGATGACCGAGATCCGTGCTCGTGTGGACGCCGTCGTCGACGATCCGGAGACCGCGGAACTGCTCAAGCCCTGGTACCGCTACATGTGTAAGCGGCCGACGTTCAGCGACCTGTACCTGCAGATGTTCAACCGGCCCAACGTGACGCTCGTCGACACCGCCGATCATGGCGGCATCACCCGGGTCACCGAGAACGCGATCGTCGTCGGTGACATCGAGTACGAGGTCGACTGCATCATCTTCGCGACCGGGTTCGAGGTCGGGAAGTCCGGTGTCCTGTCCGGCGATCTACCCGTCCACGGCCGCAACGGGGTGACGCTGAAAGAGGCGTGGGACGACTCGCCGCGCACCCTGCACGGCGTCGCCAGCAACGGATTCCCGAACCTCCTGCACCTCGGCGCTTTGCAAAACGCGAGCGCGGTGAACTTCGCGCACATCCTCACCGAGCAGGCCGCCCACATCGCGGCGATCCTCACCCGGGCAGGCGCGCTCGGTGTCCACCTAGTCGAGCCGACCCGTGAGGCCGAAGCCGACTGGCTCGACACCATCGCAGCGACCTCGCGCAGCAACGGCGCCTTCCTCGAGGCCTGTACGCCGGGCTACTACAACAAGGAGGGCATGCCCACCGTACGCGCGCAGTCGTACAGTCCGGGTCCCATCGCGTTCCACAAACTGCTGCGCGACTGGCGATCCACCGACATGGCCGACGTCCTCGGGACGCAATCGTGAGGAGACTCGGACGCCTTGTCCCGACGCTCGCGCTGGCCACAGTGATACTCGCCGGGTGCTCGACCGCCGAGCCAACCGACACCGACTCTGCCAATGTGAAGACTGCCAAACGCTTGGTTCAAGTCAGCAAAGGTCATGGGACAGCGGGCAATGCGTTGCTCGAGGGGCCCACATTCGGGCCCGACGGTCGGCTCTACCTTGTCGACGTCACCGCGCCGGCCGGCGCCCCCAAGCTCATGCGGGTCGACGTCGAGACAAAGAAGGTGGAGCCGGTCTACACCGACTCCACGAGCGGATACACCTCGGCACAGTTCAGTCCGGTCGACGGTCGGATCTACCTCACCGACGTCGTCGAGGGGACCATCGACAGCATCAACGCCGACGGCACCGACCATCGGACGTTCTACGCTGGAGACGTCAACGGCAAGCGAATGATGCCCGACGACTTGACCTTCGACAACGACGGCACCATGTTCGTCACCGACATCATCGGTCTGCTCGACCCCGTGAGCCCGCCCCAGGGCCGCGTCATCCGAATCGACAAGAACGGCGCAGCAACTGTCATCGCCGACCAGCTCGAATCACCCAACGGCATCTCGTTCGACACCGACGTCCGCAGCCTCTGGGTGAGCCAATACGGCGCCAACCGCATCGACCACTACGAGCTCAACCAGGACCGGACGGCGATCGCGGCCCGCCACCCCGCCATCTACTACGACGGTGGGATCAGTCAGATCGACTCCACCGCAGTAGATGCCGACGGCAACATCTATCAGGCGCTACACCGCAGACCGGCGATTGTCGTCTTCAACAAGTTCGGCGAGCACCTCACCACCATCGAGATCCCCGAGGCCGACGCAAAGGGCCTCGACACCGCCACCAACATCGCGGTCATCCCGGGAAACACGAAGGCGTACATGACGGTCAGTGGACGCGACGGCGGCTATGTCTACACATTCGATACTTTGGCTAAAGGCTTGCGGCAGACCAACGGTGGATGAGACCCATCTGTGGAGCGGTGTCGTGCGAACGCGCGGGTTTCTTGATCGTTAGTCGACGGCGAGGGGTCGCTGACTGTATGTTACTCACCGGGGAGTGAAAAACGTATTTTCACAGGGAGCAGGTTTTACGGTGGGGAATTCACAGGGGCGCCATCGCGCCCAGACCAAGCATGCAACACCGACACGCACGTCGTCGCCGTCGAAGCGCAGAGCGCAGCTTCTCCTGGCGACGTCGGGCGCCACCGCTGCCGCGGTCACGCTCGGCATGGCGGCACCGGCGATGGCGGTCGCTCCGGCGCAGCTCCGCGAGAACTGTTCCTGGAACACCGCTGCCGATCAGCAACGCAACATCCAGACATGCAAGTTCTTCTCCAACTCCCTCGGTCGCGAGGTCGCTGTGGAGGTTCGTGCGTCTGATCAGGCCGCAGGCGGTACCGAGAACGGCATCTACTTCCTCGACGGTCTCGGCGCGAACAACGACTACAACACGTGGGCGAACCCTGATGTGGGTGAGGTCGACGCGTACAGCACAGGCGTCAACCTGGTTCTGCCCGCGGGCGGTGCCGGGGAGTGGGCGACGAACTGGCAGACCAATCCCATACAGAACGGTCAGAAGGTTCCGGCGCCGCAGTGGGATGACTTCCTGAGCACCGAGCTGCCTGACTACTTGAACAAGAACTTCTCGATTCAGAAGCAGAACAACGCCATCGTCGGTGTCTCGATGTCAGCGGGACCGGCGATCATCCTGGCGCTGAACCATCCGGACGTCTTCTCGGTGGTCCGTGCGTTCTCCGGCTTCTACCAGACCGACAACGCGCTCGGATACCAGGCGATCCCGTACATCCAGAATGATCGCGCCGGGATCAGCAACGGCGGAACCGCGATGTGGGGCGACCCGACCATGCCCGGGAACACCTGGGCGGCAAACGATGTCAGCAAGCGACTCGGTGAGCTCAAGGCCAACGGTCAGATTGCCATCATCTCCGTCGGGAACGGCATCCCGCCGCTGAAGACAGTGCTGGCGCTCATCGCACAGGGTGGCCTCCTGGGCATTCCCGCGGCGGGTGTGGCCATCGCGACAGGGGTGGCCATCGAGATGGGGTCGCTGCTCTCGACCACCATGTTGAACGCGCAGGCCGTCATGACCGGCGCGCCGGTCCGCTTTCAATACAACTTCGGTAGCCACGACTTCTACTCGTGGGCCAAGTCCGCCCCGTCGGACGCGGCAGCAATCCAGAAGGCACTCGCAGACGCGCAGGCCAAGCTGGACGCGGCGAAGACAACCGCCGCGAACAAGACCGCTACGAGCACCGACAACGCCTCGACGATCAATGCCGCTGCTGTTCAGGAGATCTCGAACTCGGGCGCTGCGAGTGCGTCCGACTCGACGGCCGCACGATCTCTCACGAGCGTCGGATCCACCGCCGGCCCCACGTCCACGGGCGTCGCGACCTCGCCGACCGTCACGACGTCGGTCACGGTCCCCGCGTCCAGCGTGACGAAGCCGATCGCGCCGGCGACGACCCCCTCGTCGAGCGGCTCTTCTGCCTCCGGCACGGGGTCCTCGACCGTGCCGACGTCGACGAGTTCCGATGCGACCTCGACATCGACGGCTCCGGTGACGTCATCGCAGGCTCCGGCAACGCCGTCCCAGACGACGTCGGACACGACGTCGTCGTCCGCGTCGTCCACGGCAGGGGCAGGATCGGCGTCGACGCGGACTGATTCGACCTCCAAGAGCGCCTCGACATCGGCTGCGTCGTCGGCGAAGTGAGGTCGTCGCGCTAGGACTGCTCTTTCGAGCACCACCAGGTGGTCCGGCCGCCGACTGTGCCGCGCTTCATCGGCGCACCGCACCGCGGGCATGATGCATCGGCGTGCCGGAACGGGATGATCTCGCCGGTGTGGACGCCGCCCTTGCGGATGGCCGACCGCGTGCAGCGTCGCAGAACTCGACGTAGCTCGTCTGCCTCGTCGACGTCGAGTGTCTTGGCCCGTCGTGACGGTGAGATGGCCGACTGCCACAGCACCTCGTCGGCCAGCAGGTTGCCGATGCCGGCGATCGCGTTCTGGTCGAGCAACCGGGCCTTCAGTGGCGCGGCGCTGGCGGCGATCATCGTGCGGAACTCGTCGCGGTCCATCTCGGCGGCGTCAGTGCCCAGGGCGTCGATGTCGGGTTCCAACCGGACGCGGCCGAGCCGGCGCTTGTCGAACAGTCGCAGCTGGCCGCCGTCGTCGAAGGTCATCGAGAACCGCGTCCACTCCGGCTTGTCGGTGTCGCGCTCGCCGACATGTGGGTCACCACCGCCATAGCGTGACGACTCGTCGCCGTCCGGGGCGGTGACGATGATGCGGCCACCCATGCCGAGATGGATGCCGAGGGTGGGACCGGGCGAGCCGTCGGCGGTCTCGGTCTCACACCACATCGCCTTGCCGCGCCGGTTCGCCGCAGTGAGTCGGCCACCGACGAGAGCGTCGGCGATCTCGCCGGGCCGATGCGGGCGGCATTCGTACTCGTCGTTGTCGTCGATCTCGGTGATGGTGCGGTCTAACGCTTTTTCGACGACTTGTCGCGCGTTCTCGACCTCGGGAAGTTCGGGCACCCTACCGGTATACCTGCTCGTCGACCTGGGCTGCGTCGTCCTCGCGTACATGGCGTCGTCGCCGGACGATCAACGTCACCACTGCCACCGCGAGAATCGTGTAGACGACGTAGTCGAAGTATCCGAGGTAGTCGTGGAAGCGTTCGTGCTGAGTGCCCAGCGCGGCACCGACACCGAGCAGCAGCCCGTTCCAGATGGCCGACCCGGCGATCGTCAGCGCGCTGAACACGGCGAGGTTCATCGCTCCGGCGCCGGCGGGGAGCGAGATGATCGACCGCACCCCGGGGATCATCCGACCGAGGAACACCGACCACGTGCCGAACCGTCTGAACCAGTGCGCGCCACGCTCGGCGTCGCGGCGGCTCACGATGCGGGTCCAGACGGCGGCGTTCACCGTACGGTCGAGCCCGACCAGCCGTCCGAGTAGATACAGCACCAACGCCCCGATCCAGGCGCCCGCGGTGCTCCACAGCAACAGTCCGACGAACGACAGGTCGCCGCTGCGGCTGAGGTACCCCGCGAACGGCAACACCACCTCGCTGGGGATCGGAGGAAAGATCGTCTCGACGAAGATCAACAGTCCGATGCCCGCGTCGCCCATGCTCTCGAGCACATCCGCGGCGATGCCGGTCAGTCCGCTGAACCCGTGCTCGTCTGCCGCTGTCACTGCCGCGGTGCTCAAGGCCGCCGACCTCCTGGTGTTCTGACGGCCCATCGCCGCTTTCCCCACCATCATCCACAAAACGGACACCACATCGTGCCGAGGTGGGGCACGACACAGACGCGCCGCCGCGGGCGCGGCCGACCGACGGTGGCGATCTGTAGGGTGCGTCAGGTGAATTCGAGTGCTGTGCGCAAGTCCGTGAACGCCCGTATCGCCGAGGAATTGGCGGTGGGAGAGAACCAGGTCGCGGCGGCTGTGCGGCTGCTCGACGAGGGCTCGACCGTCCCGTTCATCGCCCGCTACCGCAAGGAAGTGACCGGCAGCCTCGACGACGCACAGCTCCGCACCCTCGACGAACGACTTCGCTACCTCCGCGAACTCGACGAGCGACGCACTGCGGTACTCAAGTCGATCGAAGAGCAGGGCAAGCTGACCGATGAGCTGCGGATCGCGCTCGAGGCAGCCGAGACGAAGTCACGCGTCGAGGACATCTACCTCCCGTTCAAGACCAAGCGGCGCACCAAGGCGCAGATCGCTCGCGAAGCCGGACTCGAACCACTGGCCGACCGGTTGCTGTCCGATCCCTCGCTGGTGCCCGACGCGGTCGCGGTCGAGTTCGTCACCGGGGGCTTCGAGGATGCGGCTGCGGCACTCGACGGCGCTCGGTTCATCCTGATCGAGCGTGCGGCCGAGGACGCCGACCTCGTCGGCGCCACTCGCGAGAAGTTCTGGGGCGAGGGAGCACTGCGCACCGCTCCGAAATCCGAGGGGGTCGCGAACACCCCTGCCGGACAGAAGTTCCGTGACTACTTCGACTACTCCGAACCGCTGCACAAGATGCCGTCGCACCGAGTGCTCGCCGCCCTGCGTGGTGAGAAGGAGGACGTCCTGTCGCTGACGTTCGACGGCGGCGAGGACGAGGCCTACCAGGCGTTGGCCGCGGCGTCGTTGGGAATCGATCTGTCGCACCCCGGACCCGCAACGGCATGGCTGGCGACGTGCGTGCGCTGGGCGTGGAAGGTCAAGCTCCACCTGACCGCCGAGACCGACGCACGCCTGCGTCTGCGCAAGCAGGCCGAGGACGACGCGGTCGCGGTCTTCGCCCAGAACCTGAACGACCTGCTGC
This sequence comes from Williamsia maris, assembly GCF_024171815.1. Taxonomy (GTDB): domain Bacteria; phylum Actinomycetota; class Actinomycetes; order Mycobacteriales; family Mycobacteriaceae; genus Williamsia_A; species Williamsia_A maris. Next base: position 38,125 of record NZ_JAMTCJ010000004.1, read on the forward strand.
TCGCCGCACCGGCCGGCGCACGCACCACGTTGGGCCTCGATCCCGGCTTCCGCACGGGTGTGAAGGTGGCCGTCGTCGACGGGACCGGCAAGGTCCTCGACACCTGTGCGATCTATCCGCATCAGCCTCAGAAGCAGTGGGACACAGCCAAGGCGACGCTCGCGGCGCTGGTCGCACGCCACGGCGTCGACCTCATCGCGATCGGCAACGGCACCGCGTCCCGCGAGACCGACGCACTGGCAACCGAACTGCTCGCGGAGATCCGCTCGTCGGGGAGCACCGCGCCCGCCAAGGCGATGGTCAGCGAGGCCGGCGCATCGGTGTACTCGGCGTCGGAGTACGCCAGCTACGAACTCCCACAGCTCGACGTGACGCTCCGCGGAGCGGTGTCGATCGCGCGCCGACTCCAGGATCCGCTGGCCGAACTGGTGAAGATCGAACCGAAGTCGATCGGCGTCGGCCAGTACCAGCACGACGTCAACCCCGGCACGCTCGCGCGCAGCCTGGACGCGGTGGTCGAGGACGCGGTCAACGCGGTGGGTGTCGACCTGAACACCGCGTCGGTGCCGCTGCTCGCCCGGGTGTCGGGGGTGTCGACGACGCTTGCGGAATCCATCGTCGCCCATCGGGACGCGGCCGGCCGGTTCCAGACTCGCAAGGCCCTGCTCGACGTACCGCGGCTGGGGCCCAAGGCGTTCGAGCAGTGCGCCGGGTTCCTGCGGATCACCGACGGCACCGATCCGCTCGACGCGTCGGGGGTCCATCCCGAGGCCTACCCGGTGGTGCGGAAGATCCTCGACCGCTCCGGCGTGACACTCGCCGAACTCATCGGGGACACGCGATCACTGCGCACGCTGCGTCCCGTCGACTTCGCCGACGACCGCTTCGGTGTGCCGACCGTGACCGACATCCTCGCCGAACTCGAGAAGCCCGGACGTGATCCGCGTCCTGCGTTCACCACCGCCACGTTCGCCGCCGGAGTCGAGAAGGTCGCCGACCTCACGCCCGGCATGGTCCTCGAGGGAGTCGTCACGAACGTGGCGGCGTTCGGCGCGTTCATCGACGTCGGTGTGCACCAGGACGGTCTGGTCCACGTCTCGGCGATGTCGGACAAGTACGTCTCCGACCCGCACGAGGTGGTGCGGTCCGGCCAGGTGGTGAAGGTCAAGGTGCTCGAGGTGGACACCGATCGCCAACGCATCGGGCTGACCCTGCGACTCGACGACGAGGTCGGGCCGGGCACGAAGAAGCCGGGAGCGCCGAAACAGGAACGCAGGCAGGGTGGCCGACCGCCGCAGCGCGCCGGTGACGCCGGCCGCGGTAAGCCGGCGCAGGGGAAGAGCAACGACCGCCGCGCGACGCCCGCGCCCACCGGCTCGATGGCCGACGCCTTGCGCAACGCGGGGTTCGGCAAGTAGCCACATCGGCGATCTTCTCGATCGCGCTCCGCGGAGCGCGATCAGCACGGTCCATGTCGGCAGTGGAGCCGGTCGACGCTTTCGGCAGACCAATTCACACTACGGTGGCAATACTCGCGCGTCTGGCGTGGATGCAGTGACAAGAGGGGCCCGCTGATGGACCGGTATCGCCTGGGTGAACGCATCCTGGCCTACCGGATGTCTGCCCCCATGCAGGGCGAAGATGTGGCCGAGCTGCAGTCCAGACTGGCTGGTCTCGGCTTTTACAACGGTCTGGTGGAGGGCCACTTCGGTGAGGTCACCCATAACGCCCTCTGCTCGTTTCAGTGCGAGTACGGGTTGTCCCAGGACGGCATATGTGGTCCGAATACGTTGCGCCCTCTGCAGCATCTCGGTACCCCGGTGACGGGCGGCTCCCAATACGCCGCTCACTCTGACGATGGCCACAGATGGTTCGGATCGCGGGCGATCGCCAAGCGCGTCGTCATCGACCCCGGTTTCGGCGTCGCCGATGAATACGTCGACGCAGCCACTGCGGATCTCGAGACCCGTGTGCTTCTGGAACTCGCGCGTCTCGTCGAGGGCCGTATGGCCGCGGCGGGTATCGAGATCATCCTGACCCGCGACGCCGCCGACAACCCCGATGACGCCGTTCGCGCAGGCGTCGTCAACAGCTACGGCCCCGACCTGTTCATCGCCCTGAGATGTGGCCGCTACAGGAACACCAACGCGAACGGGATCGCGACTTTCTACTTCGGTGACGCGCACGGCTCCGCTTCGACCATCGGTCGAGTGCTGGCCGGATTGGTTCAACAAGAAGTCGTTGCCCGGACAGGCCTGAAAGACTGCCACACCCACCAGCGGACATGGGACATACTGCGACTTGCGCAGATGCCGACCGTGGAGATCGATGTCGGCTACATCACCAACCCCGCCGACGCCGCCGCCCTGGCCGAACCACAGACCCGCGATGTCATCGCCGACGCAATCCTTGTCGCGGTGAAACGCCTCTACCTGCTCGGTCAGAGCGGCAACACGCCCGAGACCTGATCTACGCAGGGTGGCCAGTCATTCAGCAGCCGTGAGGCCGCCAATCGGAATCGTCGTGCTGTCATCCGGGTGCACCCACACGGCGCGCTCGTCGCGCACCTCAGGAGCGAACAGCCGGCCTCCGTTCGACGGCCACTGCACGAACTCGTACCCCGCCAGGTCATCTTGCACCGCTTCGGCGACCCACAAAGTTGCCTGAGCGGCGGTCGCCGTCAGTATGTATCCGCGGCCAACCGAGAAGCCGCCGAAACCATCCGCGCAGGTCGTGGTCGGACTCATGCCGATGTTGACGAAGTCGCTGTCGCCGTGAACGACAAGCGTCAGATCCCAAGCGACGCTTGCGTCGTCGAGACGGCAGCGGCGACCGTACCGGCGGAACCGTAAGTCGTGGCCGACTGCAGTGACGGCCGCCAACCACGCCAGTGGCAGATATGGGTGTTCGGTCGCACCGGACAACGGGATCCGCCACGTCAGTTCATCACGCGCGTAGTCCCGCAGGGTCATGCCGCCAAGATGTCACACCGGCCACCGATTGCTCGACGCCCCCGCGGCGTGCCGCGGATTTCGGTCGTTGCCGGGCACGGCATGCTGAAACTGTCGCAGCGTGACCCGCGCTCCGCGGAGCGTAGGTCAGTACCCCTTGCCGCGGAGGTAACTCGCCAGCGCGGTGATGGTGGCGGGGTTGCGCGGACTCTCGACCAGTGCGGCGTACGGGAACGAGATGAAGTTGCCATCGCGGACCGCGGTGGTGCCGGCCATCAGTGGCTGCGCCCGGAGCTGATTGATCTTGGCCTGGACGGTGTTGGCCGGGCCGGCGCCGTAGTCGACCACGACGATCACCTGCGGATCGTTCTGCGCGGCGGCCTCCCACGAGACCGACGTCCACGAGTCGTCGAGATCGTCGAACACGTTCGTGCCGCCCGCCTCGGCGATGATCTGGTCCGGTGCGGCATTACGACCGGCGGTGAAGGGGGCGGGATCGGCGCTGTCGAACAGGAGGACGCGAGCGCGACGATCGGCGGCGGGTGCCTTCGCCGACGCGGCGGACACCTCGTCGCGGTAGCTCTTGACGAGGGCGGCGGCACGGTCCGGGACGTCGAAGATGGTCCCCAGGTTGTCGATGTCGTCGTAGAGCGCGTCGAGCGGCCGCTTGATGCCGCGCTTGGTGGTGCCGGGCTGCCGGCACGCCTCGGTCAGCTGGTACGGCGTCGCGCCGATGGTGCGGATCCAGTCGGGTGTCACGCCGGTGGACTCCTTGAACCCGTAGTTCCACCCGGCGAACACGAAGTCGGGGTCGGCATTCTGGATCACCTCGCGGGTGAACGCGGTGCCCAGTGACCGCGTGGTCTCGAACTCCTGCCGCCATGGCGACGTCGCCAGATCACGTTCTTTGCCCTCGTAGGTGGTGTAGCCCACCATCCGATCCTGTAGGCCGAGCGCGAACATCATCTCGGTGATGCCGGTGTCGTTGGTCAGAGCGCGGCTCGGATTCGACGGCACCGACAGCGGCCCCGCGCAATTCGAGACCTCGACCTTCGCACCGGCGCTCGAGGACGTCGCGGCGTTCTCCACCTCAGCTCCACAGCCGCTGATCACGAGCGTTGCCACGACGGCACACACCGCGGCACCGAGCATGGATGTCTTCATGGGTTGAGCCCTTCGTCGAAGATGACCTGCGGAACTGCGGTACGCGGATGGGGGACGACGTGACAGCCGATCCCGAACCACTTCTGGATGGCGGCGACGGTCAACACCTCGGCCGGCGTGCCGCGCAGCACGATTCGACCGTCGAACACGATGGCGAGATCGGTGCAGAACTGGGCGGCGACGTTCAGGTCATGCAGCGCCGCGATGACGGTGACGCCGCGGTCGCGTGCCGCACGCATCACGGCGTACTGATGCTTCACATCGAGGTGGTTGGTCGGTTCGTCGAGTACCAGGATCGGGGTCTGTTGCGCGAACGCCCGGGCCACGAGGACGCGCTGCGCCTCACCGCCGGACAGTTCGCTGAACAACCGGTCACGAAGGTCGGTGGCCCCGGCGTCCTCCGCCGCCCGGGCGCAGATCTCTTCGTCGTCCGCCGACATCGACTGCAGCATGCGGACGTGGGGGAGCCGGCCCGTGCGGATGACCTCCGCGACGGTGAAATCGAGGAACATCGTCGAGGACTGGGTCAGCGCGGCGACCTGACGTGCGTTCTCCCGCAACGAGCTCGCTCCCACGCGGCGACCGTTGATCGCTACGTCCCCGCTGGTCGGCGTCAACGCGCGGTACAGGCATCGCAGCACCGTCGACTTGCCGCTGCCATTCGGTCCGATGAACCCGAAGAAGCGTCCCGTCTCCACCGACATCGTCAGGTCGTGCACGATCTGGGTACCGCCCAGGCGCACCGAGACATCGGAGTACTCGACGGCGGATCGGTGGTCGGAACGACTCATGGCGACACCGTCCGGGTCCGCCTGCGCATCAGCAGGATGAACGTCGGCACGCCGACGGCTGCGGTGATCGCTCCGATGGGCAGTTCGTAGGGCGGGACCAGTGTGCGCGAGATGATGTCGGCGACCACGACGAACAGCGCTCCGAGCAGCGGGCACAACACCAGCACGCGACGGTGATCGGCGCCGACCAACAGCCGGGTGACGTGCGGCATGATCAGTCCGACGAAACCGATTGCCCCGCACACCGACACGATCACGCCGACGATGATCGCCGACGCCACGAACAGTCCGAGACGGAACCGGCCGGCGTCGATGCCGAGGCTCGCCGACACGTCGTCGCCCATCGACAGCGCGTCGAGGTGGCGGGCCACGGCGACCGCGAGCACCGCGCCCACGACCGACACGACACCGACCAGCCAGACCGAATGCCAACTGGCCGCGGCAAGGCTCCCGAGCAGCCAGAACATGACGCTGCGGGCCGCGTCACCGGCCGGGGCGAGGAACACCAGCACGGTCGTGATGGCCGAGAAGCCGTATCCCAGTGCGGTACCCATCAGGACGAGGCGCAGTGGTTCGAGTCCCGATGAGGTCCGGGCCAGCATGAACACGATGACGGTGGCCAACAATGCGCCGAGGAACGCCGCCGAGGGCAGCGCGTAGAGCCCCAAGCCGCCGAGAGCGCCGAACAGAACGACCGCGGTGGCGCCGACCGACGCGCCCGAGGAGATCCCGAGGATGTAGGGGTCGGCCAGGGCGTTGCGCACGACCGCCTGCACGATCACGCCGACCGTGCTGAGTCCGGCTCCGACGAAAATCGACGTGAGCACCCGGGGGAGTCGGGAATCGACGACGATCCGGTAGTCCGGGGCGTCTGCGCAGGTGATGGTGCCTCCGGACAGTTCGGCCCACAGGTAGCGCAGCGTGGCCGACGGGGCGATGTGCACACTGCCGACGACCAGTCCGAGAACCGAGGCACCGACCAGGGCCACCAAGGCGAGCACCACGAAGACGGCGAGGCGGCGTTGCTGGGTCTGCACCGCGGGACCTTTCCGTCGAACGCGGAAAAGGGGTGCAGGCAGCCATGAGTCGCTCACGCGCCGCACCGACCATGTCCCACGAGGTCGATGAGCGGTCGCGTCGGTCGACACGACCAACGGCGGCAGGTCTTCGGACTCTCGGGCACGGCATCTGTGTCGATGCCACCTACCGGCGACTGCTTCCCGGCCCACGGCCAGTGCGTGTTGTCGCGTCGTTCCCGATCACCGCTGCGGGGCAGTTCCGGACTATCACCGGATTCCCTCTTACGGCGCTCCGATCGAACCTCCGACCAGAGCACACCGACGTCGGGAGTGAACCTACATCACGAACGTGGCGACGCGGACCCCGTGACGGTCAGCGCGTGGGGGTGTCCTCGTTGAGCATGTTCTTCATGAACATGAACAGCTCTTTGTCGGTGAGCGCACGCCATTGCGGGGCAAGCAGTTTCATGTACTTCTCGACGTAGAGCAGTTGCTTGCCGACGAGCACGAGCTCCCGCGGGAGTTTGAGGTCATACGCCTTCGCCAGCGCGGCCAGCTGACCACCGAGCGCGGTATAGGACATCCCGCCGAGGTCTTTTCCGGCCAGGGGAGCGGTGAACCGACGCATGTCCTTGGCGCCCTCGCGGGTGCCACCGGGCTTGCGGACCGCACCGAGGGTGAACAGGGCGCGACCGGCTGCCTCGTAGTCGCTGCGCAGGAACAGGTCTCCGACGAGACGACGCATGATGCGGCGCGTACGCGCGTCGAATCGACCCACGATGCCGAAATCGATGAGGACCAACCGGCCCTTCTCGTCGACGAGAACGTTGCCGGCGTGGAGGTCGCCGTGAAAGGTGCCGCCGTGGAAAGCGGACTCGAGGAACGACAGCAACAGTGTGCGGACGATGTCGGTGCCGTCGTGTCCCGCCGCGCGGATGGCGCGGGCGTCGTCGATGCGCAGGGCGTCGACGTACTCCATCGTGAGCACCTCGCGGGTGGTGAACTCGTGATGCACCTTCGGTACACGGACCCGCTCGGCCAGCGGCGTGCCCGCCAGCCCGGCGACGAAATCGTCCATGGCCCGCGCCTCGTTGCGGAAATCGACCTCCGCGGCCAGACCGGTGGCGAAGTCGTCGACCACATCCGACGCACTGAGCATGCGGCCGTACGGCGAGAGCTCGACGAGCTGGGCGACCCGCTCGAGGATGGCGACATCCGCGGCCAGCCGTGTCGTGATCCCGGGGCGCTGCACCTTGACCACGACCCGCTCGCCGGTGTGCAGCGTCGCGGTGTGCACCTGCGCGATGGAGGCGGACGCGATCGGCGCCGGGTCGAAGTCGGCGAAGACCTCCGACGGCGATGCGCCGAGCGCATCGGTGAGGACGGCCTCGATGACCTCCGGTGAGGCGGGGGCCACCCGGTCGAGAAGGGTCTCGAACTCACGCGAGAGGGTCGGGGTGAACACACCGGGGCTGGACGCGATGAGCTGCCCGAGCTTCACATAGGTCGGACCGAGGCGCTCGAACACGTCGCGGACCTCGCGGGCCGCGCGCGGCGCCGCCGACTGCGACGGACGGTAGCCGACCGCGAACTCGGTGACCCCACGCGCGATCTGGAAGGCGGTCGCACCCACGCGCCGGACCTCGGCCACCGGTGACACGTGCGGCAGCCGGGCCGGCTCGGCGAGTGCGCCGTGGGCCACCTCGATCGCACTGGTGTCTGCGTCGGCGCTGGTCGGAACGGGTTCGGGCAACGGTGAGGTCATCTTCTCGGGTCGCGTCGGGGACAGATGGAGTCGTCCGAACGTACGGACGCATCGACCGATGCTTCCGCTGAACGCAGCATCCGTCAAACGGCTCGGCGACTTTTGTGATCGATTCGAGCGACTCGACGGCACGTGAAGGATCCGACACAGGAAAGATGGCCCGTATGCCGATTCTGAACAAGGACACGACCGTGTGCATCTCGCTGTCGGGCAGGCCCTCGAACATCGGGACCCGTTTCCACAACTTCCTGTACGAGGAACTCGGTCTGGATTTCGTCTACAAGGCGTTCGCCACGGACGACATCGAGGGCGCCATCCGCGGGGTGCGGGCACTCGGATTTCGCGGTTGCTCGGTGTCGATGCCGTTCAAAGAGGCGGTGATCGCCCTCGTCGACGACATCGAACCCTCGGCGGCGGCGATCGAGTCGGTGAACACCATCGTCAACGACGGCGGACGGCTCACAGCGTCGAACACCGACTTCGAGGCGGTGGCGACACTCATCGACGACCACGAGCTGGACACCGCGCTGCCCGTCCTCGTCCGCGGATCGGGCGGGATGGCCAAAGCCGTCGTCGCGGCGTTCCGCCACGCCGGCTTCGACGACCTCGCCGTACTGGCCCGCAACGAGGCCGCCGGTTCGGCCCTGGCCGAGAAATACGGGTACCGGTGGTCCTCGGAAGAACCGGCTCCCGGTCCCGGGGTCATCGTCAACGTCACGCCTGTGGGCATGAGCGGCCCCGATGCCGACGAACTCGCGTTCTCCGCAGATCAGGTCCGAGCCGCCGATGTCGTGTTCGACGTCGTCGCGTTCCCGGCGGAGACGCCGCTCATCCTCGAGGCGCGCGCCGCACGTAAACCGGTGATCACCGGTGCCGACGTCATCGCTCTGCAGGCCGCTCGTCAGTTCGAGCGCTACACCGGTGCGTCGATCACCCCGGATCAGATCGCCCGCGCGTCCGAGTTCTCGCGTGCGGAGTGACCGCGTGATCATCATCGAGAGGAACAGCCATGCCGCGTAGGGGTGAGCCGCTGACCAAGCTGGGCTTCCTGACCATCGGACGGTTCGACGAGGCGTCACCGCGTGCCGGGCATCTCGAGACGATCGAGGTGATCCAGCGGGCCGAGGACCTCGGCTTCGACAGCGTGTGGTTGCGCGACCGTCATCTACAGTTCGGGATCTCGTCTCCGGTGGCGGTGATGGCCGCCGCGGCCATGAAGACCAGTCGGATCGAGCTGGGGACCGCGGTCATCCCGCTGGGGTTGGAGAACCCCTTCCGCTTGGCCGAGGACCTCGCAACCGTGGACCTCCTGTCCGACGGTCGCGTCAATCCCGGCGTCTCGGTGGGCACACCGATGCGTTACGACGACTATAAGACGGCGCTCTATCCCGACACCCACGACGTCGAGGACTTCTCGAAGGAGCGCGTCGTGCGGTTGCTGAGCTGCCTGCGCGGCGATCCGGTCAGTCCGTTCGAGGGAACGGTCGGCATCGAGAACTTCTCGCGTCGGGTGCAACCGCACTCACCCGGCCTGGTCGACCGGGTCTGGTACGGGGGTGGTCTGAGTTCGGCGATCTGGGCCGGACAACAGCAGCTGAACTACCTGACGTCGTCGGTGGTCACCACCGAGGGAAGCGACTCCGTCGACTTCGCGACCATCCAGGGCGAGCAGATCGATGCCTACCTCGCCAATCATCCGGATCCGTCCCGAGCACGCGTCTCGCAGGGATTGGTCGTGATCCCCACCGACACCGCGACACCCGATCAGGTCCGGCGCTACCAGGATTACGCCGAGTCCCGTTTCGAGCGGACGCTCACCCCGCAGGGCCCGCGCAAGATGCTCTTCGCGCCCGACCTCGTCGGGCCGTCCGACGAGCTCGCCGAGAAGCTCTACGCCCACGCGGGCTTTCAACGCGCCTCGGAAGTCGCCTTCGCGCTGCCGTTCTCGTTCGAACCGGACGACTACATCCAGATCATCTCCGACATGGCCACCCACCTCGGGCCGGCCCTCGGTTGGACACCCTGAAAGGAATCGAGACCATGGACTACGTGAATTTGGGGTCGAGCGGACTGCGTGTGTCGCAGATCTGCCTGGGCTGTATGACGTTCGGTCAGCCCGACCGTGGAGCGCACGAGTGGACGCTCACCGAGGACGACTCGCGGCCGATCATCAAGCATGCGATCGATGCGGGCATCAACTTCTTCGACACCGCCAACTCGTACTCCGCCGGGTCGAGCGAGGAGATCGTCGGTCGGGCGCTGAAGAGTTTCGTCAGCCGCGACGACGTCGTCATCGCCACCAAGGTGTTCCACAACGGCCGCCCGTCGCCGTACGAGGTCGGTCTGTCGCGCAAGGCGATCATGGCCGAGGTCGATGCCAGCCTGCAGCGCCTCGGCACCGACTACATCGACCTGTACCAAACCCACCGCTGGGACTACACGACCCCGATCGCGGAGACGATGGAGGCACTGCACGACGTGGTCAAGGCCGGAAAGGTCCGCTACATCGGGGCCTCGTCGATGTACGCGTGGCAGTTCTCCAAGGCGCAATACACCGCCGAGGCCAACGGCTGGACGAAGTTCGTCTCGATGCAAGACCACTACAACCTCCTGTACCGCGAGGAGGAGCGTGAAATGCATCCCCTGTGCGCTGATCAGGGCGTCGGGGTCATCCCGTGGAGTCCGCTGGCGCGCGGTCGTCTGACCCGCGACTGGGACACGACCACCAAGCGCAGCGACACCGACAAGTTCGGGGCCACCCTGTACAACGACGATGACCGTCGCACCGTCGAGGCCGTCACCGAGATCGCCGAGTCACACGGCGTCCCGCGCGCACAGATCGCGCTGTCCTGGGTGCTGAACAAGCCGATCGTCACCGCGCCGATCATCGGTGCGAGCAAGGTCGGTCACATCGACGACGCGGTCGCCGCGACATCTGTGACACTCACCGACGACGAGCTGCAGACTCTCGAGAAGCACTACCGGCCACGACCGATCGTCGGCTTCGCGTAGTCGCGATCAGGCGGGGCAGCTGCTCGCCCGGGCCGTCGCATTGCGGACGACCCGGGCGAACGCACCGTCGCCGGGCAGGGTCCACGACGGGCCGACGAAGCTGCGGCAGGCGGCCGGGTCGCCGGTGACGAACCGTAGGAACTGCACCGCGACACCGGTCAACGGATAGGTGGTCAGCGGGTTGACCACACCGAGGTGCGGCGCACCCCGGGCGACGACGAACCACGCCGGAGCCCCGGTGATCGGGCCGTAGACGATCGGCTCGATCCGTCCGGGGTTCGACGCCCGATCAGCGGTGCCGGTGGCGATCAGTGTGGGCGTACGCACCGGGGTGGGGACGGTGTACACGTCCGGCGCCAGGGCCAGCACGCCGACGAGCCGGACCGCGGCCGGGACGTCGAATGCCGGTGGTACCGGCACCCCGTTCGTCGCATTCGCGATCCCGGCCACCTCGATGGCCTTGGTCGCACCGGATGAATGCCCAGCCAGCACAACCCTTCTGAGGTCCATCCGTCCGAAAAGGGGCGAGGTGCGATCACCGTTCACGGCGACCGCCCGCCGGAGGCCCAGGAATCCGCTCTCCGGCGCTAGCTCGGTGCCCTTGTACGAGATCGCGACCACGAATCCGTAACTGGCCCAGTGCCGCGCGAGCGGTGCGAAGTACCCCGGATTCGCACGGCTGCCGGGAACGAACACCACCAGGGGTCGCTGACCGGTCGCGGTCGGGTAGTAGAAGTCGACCCCGGTGTCGGGGCCGCGTCCGATCGGTGCCGCCGACGTGCACTGCAGCGGCGTGAACGCACCCTGCCTGCGCGCGTCGGCGTTCTGCGCATCCGCCTCCGGCCCCACACATCGCGTGACCTGCGCGGTCGCCGACACCGCGTACGGTCCGGGCCCGCTCAGGCCGGCGTTCAGTGCGCCCTCGGCACGAGGAGCCGGCGCAGCTGTAGCCGTCGTCGCGACACCGGTCGAGATCAGAGCCACCGCGAACACCACAGCCATCACCTTGGCCACCACCGCAACCACGCTCCCGTCCCGACCGCCGATTTTCTTTCGCCAACCGTACGTCCAGGTCGGTGAACCCGATACTCGAGCGACCTCGACTCAGAAAGGCGTGATCGACGCGGGGGAGCCGGTGCACACCATCAGGCGGGCGAAGTCCTCGACGCGGTCTCCGCGGATGTACCCGGCCGCCGCGAGGGTCCGCACACCGACACCACCGATCAGTGCCGATCCCAACGCGGCGACATCCAGTGCGACATCGGCGTTGTCGTCGGAGTGATCGTCGATCCGCTCGACCACGCCCGTGCCGCCGGTCGCGGCGAGCCGATAGGTGCCCGCTGCGAAATCCTGCTCGTCGTGCACGCTCAACGTGATCTCGCCGTCGGTCAGGTAGCCCCGGGCGGTCAGGACCGCTGCAACATCGAGTACCCGCAGCCACAGGAAGTCGCGGCGGTTCTCGACTGTGTAGACGTCGGGTTCGGCGAGCGCGTAGCGGAGCGGGTCATCCACACGCGCACGGCGCTGCGTGATGGTCCGGATGAGGTCGGAGTGGCCGAGGAAGTCCCACAGCGCCACGCCTACAGCGGGGTTCGGTGCAACGAAGTCACGGATCTCGGCGGTGCCGTCCTCCTCGAGGAGCTTGTAGGCGACCGCGCCATCGCACCGGTTGTCGTCGTCGACATGCAGGGCGTACCTGAAGCCCGGCAGCGGCTTTCCGGTCACCTGGTCCAGGCCGGCGAGCACGTCGTCTGCGGCCGGGCCCCGGTCGACCGACCCGGGTGTGCGCTGGTGGTAGTCGTCGAACAGTGCACGTACCCGATCCAGATAGACGTCGCGATCGACCATCTCGACGCGTCCGGTCGGTGGAGTCGTGACCCGGAACGACGCGTCGGTCCGCACGCGGATCTGGTTGGCCTGTACCGCGGGACCGAATCCGAACCGTCGATAGATACCCGACTCGCTGACCGTCAGCGCGGCCAGCGGCATCCCGCGCTGAGCTGCCTCGGTCAAGTCGGTGGTCATCAGCTGACGGAGCAGTCCCCGCCTGCGATGCGAGGTGCGGGTGGTGACGTCGCTGATCGCGTTCGCGGGCAACAGGGTTCCGCCGACGTTGACGGTCGTGTCCCAGCTCCCCAGCGTCGCCACCGGCACCCGGTCGTCGCGCAGGCCCCCGGTCCGTGGGTCGTGGACGCCACGCATCCGAGCGTCCTGGTCGACGAACGCGGCGAGCCACCGTGCGATGCCCTCGTCGCTGTACTCCGGTTCGTTGAAGCCGAGCACCACGGCTCGGATCCACGTGAGGGTCGGTTCCTCGTCGGCCGGAACGCGTGACCGGGCCTGATGTGTTCGGAGTTCGGTCGTCATCCTGCCGACGTTAAGGCGTCGTCAACGTCGGACGCCACCGGTTTAGGAGGCAGTATGAGGAGATGACGTCGGATCGAACTGTGGTCGAGACCAGCAACGGACCGGTACGCGGAACCGATGACGGACGGACCCGCGTGTGGAAGGGGATCCGCTTCGCGGCCCCGCCGATCGGCGAACTGCGCTGGCGCGCACCGATCCCGCCGGAACCGTGGACCGACATCGCCGACGCCACCCGATTCGGCGCCGTCGCGCCGCAGCCCGACATCCCCGTCATCGACCTCGGCCCGGACGTCACCAAGGACGAGGACTGCCTGACCCTCAACGTCTCCGCCGCCTCGGCGACGAGCGTCGACGACCCCAGACCGGTCATGGTCTGGATCCACGGCGGCGCCTACATCCTCGGATCGACGACACAACCGCTCTATGACGCCGCGGCGATGGTCGAGCGAGGCGACGTCGTGGTCGTCACCGTCAACTACCGGTTGGGTGCATTCGGGTTCCTCGACCTGTCCGGTTTCGGAACCGACGAACACCCCTTCGACTCGAATCTCGCACTGCGCGATGTGATCCTGGCCCTGCAGTGGGTGCGCGACAACATAGCAGCGTTCGGCGGCGACCCCGCTCAGGTCACGGTGTTCGGCGAGTCCGCAGGGGGCGGCATGGTCACCACCCTGATGACCGTCCCGTCGGCGGCGGGGCTGTTCCACCGCGCGATCGCGCAGAGCTCGCCCGCCACGTCGGTCTACGACGGCGCGCGGGCTCGGCGAATCGCCGAGATGTTCCTCGACGACATCGGCATCGCGCCGGACGACATCGGCCGCCTGCGCGCCGTGCCCACCGACGCCGTCGCCAAGGCCACGTTCCGGCTGTTCGACGAAATCCCCACGAGCGCCCCGGGGACACTCGCGTTCGCGCCGGTCGTCGACCGCGACCTCGTGCCCGACTACCCCCTCGACGTGTTCCGTACCGGGAACGCGCATCCCGTGCCACTGCTGATCGGGACCAACAAGGACGAGGCGGCGCTGTTCAAGCTGATGAAGTCGCCGCTGATCCCCATCACGCCCGATGCCATCCGGGCAATGTTCGCGCAGATCGCGGTCGAACGACCCGAGCTCGCGATCCCGCACGAGGCCGACATCCTCGCCGCCTACGCCGGGGTCCGGCGCAAGGGCAAGGGGATGGCGGTGGCCCGCGACATCGGTTTCCGGATGCCGACGGTCTGGTTGGCCGAGGGGCACAGTGCGATCGCGCCGGTGTTCCTCTACCGGTTCGACTGGGCGACGCCGCTGTTCCGACTCCTGCGCGTCGGCGCCACCCACGCGACGGAGTTGCCGTACGTGTTCGGCAACCTGGTCAGCGGGCGCAAGGACATCACCTTCAAACTCGGCGGTCTGACGACGGGCAAGGCCGTGTCGGCACGAATGCAGCGACGGTGGCTGAACTTCGCGGTCAGCGGTGCCCCCAACGGCGTCCCGAACGCCCCGGTGTGGCGGCCCTACGACTCCGACGACCGCGCGAGCCTGGTCATCGATGGGAACGACCGCGCGGTGCACGACCTCGACCGAGAACTGCGTACCGCATGGGGTGACGACGTCCTCAGTTTCCCGTGACCGGGATCAGCAGGCCGGTGTTCCCCGGCGCACGGTTCGGATCGGGCTGAACGGAATGGTGCCTCGAGGTCGCGTACCCGGAACACTGATTACGTATCCCAAATCGACATGAGGAGTCCGTTGTGACATCGACCATCCGTGCAAGCGTCGTCCCGTTCGTGATCGAGGCGGAGGGCACCGGCGTCGCCCAGACGCTCGTCTCGCAGGGTGACAACAAGCACGAGTTCCACACCGATGCCTACCCCGCGTTCGGCGGCAAGGACGAGGCGCCGAGCCCGCTGTTCTACGCGCTCGGTGCACTCACGTCGTGCAACCAGGTCACCGCGGCGCTCGTCGCCAAGGACCTGGGCATCACTCTGGGCAAGTTCACCTTCACCATCCAGGGGGATCTCGACACCCTGGTCCTGGTCAAGGGCGAGGAGGGCAACTCGAACTTCGAGAAGGTGACGGTCGACGCCACCGTCGAGACCGACGCCACCGAGGAGCAGTTCGGCACGTTCGTGTCCGAGGTCGAGCGTCGCTGCCCCGTGACCCAGCTGTTCGTCCGCAGTGGTCTGGAGTTCCACAACAACTGGAAGCGCAACGAGCTGGCCTGATCTCCCGATCGGCACCCGCAAAAAGCAGGTGCCGATGTCAGTGGTGGTGCGTAGCGTCTCTAACAATGACCACCACGACATCGCGACCGTCCACGACAGCGCCCACGCCCCGCGTGGGCGCTGTCGTCGTGCCTGCGCAGACTGTGGACTGGCGGCGTCTGCGCAGGCCCGCCGCGGGTGTCGCGCTCGTCGCGTTGGCGATCGCCGCGATCCTGCAGTCCATCGGCACGGTGATCATCGGACGGGTCGCGGCGAACCCGGCCGGCGCCACCATCGTGCTGTTGGCCGCCTGTCTCGTCGGCTACGCGCTCCTCGACACCGCCGGTCGCACCGTGTGGGCGGCCATCACCGACCGTGCGGAGGGCCGACTCCGCGACGACCTGCTCACCGCCGCACTGCACCAACCGCTGGAGCGGCTGTCCGAGCAGGCCGTCGGTGAGGTGCTCGACCGGGTCGACGACGACACCCACGAAGTCGGGACGCTGGTGCGTCTGCAGGTGTGGGACGCCATGCGCACGGTCTTCTCGACCCTGCCGATGTGGATTGTTGCCGGTCTGACGTGGTGGCCGGCCTGGATCATCTTCCCCGTCCTCGGCCCACTCGCGATCGTGGTGATCCGTCCCCTGTTGCGTGAGCTGCGGGACCGCAAGGTCGCCGAGGAGATCGCGTGGACCGATCACGCGGCCGCGATGGAAGAGGGCATCGCCGCCCGAGACGACATGCGCACCAGCCTCGGCCAGGCGTACCTACTGCGCCGGGTCGCGGAGATCTCCGGCACCATCCAGGACCGTTTCCGGGCAGTCATCGCCGTGGAGTCGCGCATCGCCATCCGCTGCGGTGGACTGCTGCACGCGCTGCTCGGTGGTGTCGTCGTCGCGGGGGTGGCTCTCGTCGCCGACAACGACCTCGACGTCGCCAGCCTGGTCACGCTGTTCCTCGTCAGCTCCGGCCTGATCGGCCAGATAAACCAACTCGCACGTCACCTCCCCGAACTGCAGGCGGGCATGGGTGCGATCATCCGACTGAGACAGCTCGTCGGCACCGACCCCGAACCCGTTGGTGGACAATCCATCCCCGGCGGGCCCGTCGACATCGTGCTTCGCGATCTGCGCTTCGCCTACGCCGAAGGTGTGTTCGCGCTCGACGGCATCGACTTGACCGTGCCTGCGGGCAGCACGTGCGCCCTCGTCGGACGGACCGGATCGGGCAAGTCGACGCTCGCGTCGCTGGTCTCCCGCGCGGTCGACCCCGAGCCCGGATCGTTGTTCGTCGGTGGGGTCGACGTCCTCGACCTCGACCTGCACCAGTTGAGGGCGTCGGTCGGCGTGGTGACCCAGCGGACCGAGATCCTCGCGGGCACGTTGGCGGAGAACATCGCACTGTTCGCGCCGCTGCCGCGATCGCGTCTGCAGGACGCGGTCGATGAACTGGACCTCACCGCGTGGGTGGACGGTCTGCCCGACGGGCTCGACACGGTTCTCGGCCCCGGCGGGACCACCTTGTCGGCAGGCGAGGAGCAGCTCGTCGCGTTCGCACGGTTGCTCGTCCGTGACGTCCGCGTGGTGATCCTCGACGAGGCCACGGCGCGGATGGACCCGCTCACCGAGGCGCGCGTGGTCCGTGCCGCGGACCGGCTGCTCGCCGACCGCACCGGCATCCTCATCGCCCACCGGCTCTCCACCGTGACCCGCGCCGACCACGTCGCGGTGCTCGAACGTGGCCACATCATCGACCAGGGGCCTCGTACCGAACTCGAGTCCCGCCCCGGACCGTTCCGCCGGCTCCTCGACGCCGCCGGAACCGACGCGGTCGAACGGTCTGCGCTACACAAGGAATCGAGTATGGACGGGGCCATCGGCGGAATCCGGCGCCAGGGCCCGCCGCCCGAGGTCGTCGATGTCGGTGACGGGCCGAGCCTGACCCGCGGCATCGCGCACATCATCCGAGTCCATCCGACGTGGGGGCTCGTCGGGTGCGCGTTGTTCGCCGTGAACGCCGTCCTCGGCGCGACCGGGGCACTGACCGGTTACGTCTGGGGTCACGTCGTGCAGAACCTGCAACGCGGCGAGACGCCGGTGACGCTGACCGTCTCGCTGGTGATCGTGCTGCTGGCCAACCCGATCACCCTCGCGGCGGCGATCCGACGATTCCTGCCCTGGTGGTCTGCGGCATCGCTGCGGATCCGGATGACCGTGCTCGAGGCGCAGACCCGGCAGCACGGGTTGCCGCGGACACCGCCCGGCGAGGTGATGTCGCGGGTCCTCGACTCCGATCGCTTCCTGCGCTACTCCGACCGCTGGATCGACGTCACCAACGGGCTCTTTGTCGTCGTGACCGCCGCCGTTCTCGGCGGCAGTGTCCTGGCCGGCGCCATCCTGCTCGCGGTGATGATCGCCGCGGCCGCAGCGTCGGTGGTCGGTAGGCCCATCGCCGGACGGTCGGCCGCGGCCGCGTCGGCCACCCGGGCCCACTTCGGGCGGTCGTTGGTGTCGTCGCTGGAGAGCGTGCGCACCGTGAAGCTCGCCGCCGCCACCGACGACGTGCACGCACACCTCCGGGGTGTCGACGGCGGACGCGTCGACGCGGCGGTCCGCGAGCACCGTGTGCAGTCGGTGCTCATCGGTGTGCCGGTGGTCATGGTCCAACTCGGCGTCGTCGCCGCGTGGGTGGTATACCTCCTCGACGGCTGGGACCTCGCGACGGCACTGCTGGTGTCAGGCGCGGTCGGTGGCTTCGACTACTTCGGTCGGGTCGCCGGAGCGGTCATCACCGAGGCGCCGGGAACCCGGTCCTGGCAGAAGGCGACGAGCCGCTTCGCCGGTGGCGCCGACCTCATGGACATCCCGCCGGGCGTCGACCTGTGGGCCGGAAGCGCGCCCCGTCCGGTGCCGACTCCACGCACCCCGTTGCAGCGCCTCGAACTACGTGACGTGGCCGCCGTGCACGACGACGGCACTCGCGGTGTGTCCGGCGTCGACCTCACCGTCGAGGCGGGGGAGCTCGTGCTGCTCCTCGGCCAGGTGGGTTCCGGCAAATCCAGCCTCCTGGCGAGCCTGTGCGGCCTGGTGGGCCACACCGGCGTCATCCGGTGGAACGACGTCGACATCGCCGACGCCCAGACGTTCCTCCGGCCGGGTCAGGTCGCCCACGTGGCGCAGGTTCCCCGGGTGCTGTCGGGCACGTTCGCCGACAACGTCCGCCTCGACCACGACCGGGCGATCGAGCGTGCGGTGGCCGACGCCCGCCTCGAGTCCGACGTGGCCGCGGCAGGCGGTGTCGACTCGGTCGTCGGGCACCGCGGCGTCCGACTGTCCGGCGGTCAGGTACAGCGACTAGCCCTCGCCCGCGCGCTGGCGATCGAACCCGAACTGCTTCTCGCCGACGACGTCTCGAGCGCGCTCGACGCGACGACCGAGGTCGAACTGTGGGCCGGTCTGCGTGCCCGCGGCATCACGGTGCTGGGGTCGACGTCCAAGCGAGCGGCCCTCGAACAGGCCGATCGGGTCGTGGTGCTGGTCGACGGTGCGGTCGTCGCGACCGGCCCCTGGACCTGTCTGTCGGACGCGTGGGGACATCTGGCGGGCTAGACCACGTCCGGGCGGATCAGACCTCGTCCGCGCGGATGATTCGTCGCCGTACCGACACCAGGTGCACCTCGGGTCGGCTGGCGCCGTGCCGCTCGAGACGGTCGATCACGTCGGTGACGTGCACGCGGTCGGCGCTGACCACCGACGCGCCGATTCCGGCACGCCGGTGCAGGTCGGTGTGATCGACCTCCGCGGCCGAGACCGAGAACTTGCGGGTCATCTCCGAGACGATCGGTCGTACCAGGGAACGTTTCTCCTTCAGCGAGTGCACGTCTCCCAACAGGAAGTCGAACTCGATCCACCCAATCCACATCGCGGCAATGCTACGTGCAGGTCGGTCGGCGACACAGAGCACAATGAGCCCGTGCGAGCCGTGGTGTACGAGACGTTCGGATCGGTGATGTCGGTGCGCGACATCGCCGAGCCCTCCTGCCCTGCGCACGGGGTGGTGGTGGCGGTGGCCGCGACCGGTCTGTGTCGCAGCGACTGGCACGGCTGGCAGGGGCACGATCCCGACATCCCGCTGCCGAACGTGCCCGGTCACGAACTCGCCGGGACCGTCGTCGAGGTCGGGCCAGAGGTCCGTGGGTGGGCGGTCGGCGCGCGCGTCACCGTGCCGTTCGTCTGCGCCTGCGGCGACTGCGGACCGTGTCGGCGCGGTGATCAACAGGTGTGCGAGCGTCAGACCCAACCCGGGTTCACCCACCAGGGCTCGTTCGCCGAGCGCGTCGCTCTCGACCACGCGGACGTGAACCTTGTCGCGCTGCCCGACGATGTCGACTTCGACACCGCTGCCGGCCTCGGCTGCCGTTTCGCGACCGCCTACCGGGCGGTGACCCAGGTGGCGAACGTGCAGCCGGGGGAGTCGGTCGCCGTGCACGGCTGCGGTGGCGTCGGACTCTCGGCGGTCATGATCGCCGCCGCGCGTGGGGCCACGGTCGTCGCCATCGACCCGTCCCCGGCCAGTCGCGATCTGGCGATGTCGCTCGGTGCGACGCGCAGCGCACCCTCGGCGGAGGATCTGAACGACATGGATGTGTCCATCGACGCGTTCGGTGCCGCCTCGACGATGTGGGCGTCCATCGCGTGTCTGCGCCCCCGCGGTCGGCACGTACAGGTCGGGTTGCTCGGCGACGACGTGGCTCCGGCGGTCCCGATGGGGCTCGTCATCGCACGCGAGCTGCAACTGCTGGGCAGTCACGGCATGGCCGCCCACACCTACCCGGCGATGCTCGCCGAGATCGCCGCGGGAACCCTGGCGCCGCAGGCCCTGCTGCGCGACGCCATCGACCTCGACCACGCGCCCGCACGATTGATGGCGCTCGGGGATCCCGGCGCCGGCGTCGGAGGGGTCACCGTCGTCCATCCCTGAAACCGGACTACGGGATGATCGACGACATGATTCGCAATGTGGTGATGGGTCGCCTTCGTGACCGGGGTCCCGAGGGACGAGCCGACGACCGGGCCGAACTCGAGGCGGGGCTGGCAGGCATCGCCGCTCTGACGTTGCCGGGGCTTGTCGCCAACCACGTCGGTTTCGACGCCGGACTCCGCGACGGCGGATGGGACTTCGCCATCACCAACGACTGGCAGGACGTCGACGCCTACCGTGGCTACGACGTCGATCCAGAGCACAACGCCCACCGGAAACGGATCGTCGACGTGTGCGATCAGGTTGCTCGCGTCCAGTTCGAGATCTGACCGCGATGGCCCTCACCGTCGACGTCACCGTCCACACCATCCGCCGACTCCCGATCGCCGGCGGACCGATGCTGCCCCGGCTCGACCTCGACGATCACCGACCGGGGTTGATCGACCTGATCGGCTCGACGATCCGTGACCGCAGCTTGCTGATCCTGGTAGGCGCGGTGCTCGGTGCGATCATCGGCACGTTCACCTCCGCCGGCGTGGTCGCGGCGACGTTGCTGGGTGCGGCAGCCGGATTCGCGGTGGGCATGGTCCGATCGCAGGCGATCGGACTCAGCCTCGGCCCCTACCGCGCCGACCACGTCGAGACGCCGGAGGTTCTCGGCGAGACCCTGCGGGTGTTGGAGTACAACGTGCACGGCGGGATGGGTGGCCCCGGGAAGTTCTTCGCGACACCGCGCACCCTCGACCATCTCGCGGCGACCATCCGAGCCGCCGAGGCCGACATCGTCCTGCTGCAGGAACTCGATGACTTCGCGTTGCGCTCGACGATGACCGACACCCTCGGGCAGCTGGTGAAGCGCCTGCACCCCACGAGTGCGGTGATGACCCCCGCCGCGGAGAAGGTCTATGGGCGCAGAGAGGGCACCGGCATCCTCACGTTCAGCGGCATCACGATCAGCGACGCGCGCGGTCTTCGGATCCCGGACGCGTTCGGCGAGAAGACGTCTCGGCGATTCCGGTCGGCGGTGGCGATGTGGTCGGGGATCGTCTCGGGATGGTTCGGCCGTCGACGTCGCATGTTCGCCTCGAGCACCGAGTATCAGCCGCGCGCTGTCACCGATGCCCTGATCTGCACCCCGACTGGCAACCGGATCCGGGTGCTGTCCGGGCATTTCAGCTCGCCGCACGACGGTGTCGACGAGCCCGTCCGTCAGGTCGCGCCGATGCTCGAGACCGTCCCGGCGTGGTCCGGACCCACGATCGTCGGGGCCGACTTCAACGTGCGTGACGGCTCGGCCGAGTTCGACCGTGAGCACGAGATGTTCACCGAGGTCGAGTTGTCGGAGGCGACCGCCGGAGCACCGCCCAACAGCGACCGGGTCTATGCGTCCGCGCACTTCGATGCGCTCCGCCCGCAGAAGTTGCCGCCCCCGGACGGCGAACCACCGGCAAGTGATCACTCGCCGGTGGTCGTCGAACTACGCCTGCGCTGAGGCGTCGGTGGGATTTCTCAGCCCTGGGCCTCGAGGGCCACGTCCTGCCACTGCTCCCAGTTCTTGATGCGGCTCTCGTAGTCCGCCTTCGCGATTCCGAGCGGCGCCTCGCCGAAGAACACCCGCAGCGGCGGCTTCTCGGCGTCGATCACCTTGAGCAGCGCACGTGCCGACGCGGTCGGATCGCCCGGTGTACCGCTGCGCTTCTTGCGGCCCTCCTGCGCGGCTTTGTGCGCGTCGGCATAGGCGTCGAGTTCGGTTGCGTGCTTGGCCGACGGTCCGCTCCAGTCGGTGCTGAACCCGCCCGGCTCGATGAGAGTGACGTGGATGCCGAAGTCCTCCACCTCCTGGGCGAGCGACTGCGAGAAGCCTTCCAGCGCCCATTTCGACGCGTGGTAGAGACCGACCAGCGGGAACGCGCTGATGCCGCCGATGGACGACACCTGCAGGATGTGTCCGCTCTTCTGCTCGCGCATGAAGGGCAGCGCCGCTTGGGTGATCCACAGGGCGCCGAAGACGTTCGTCTCCAGCTGGTCGCGGGCCTCGGCCTCGCTGACCTCTTCGACGAACCCGAACAGTCCGTAACCGGCGTTGTTGATGACGATGTCGAGGCGACCGAAGGTGTCGTGCGCCTTCTTGACCGCGGCGAAGTCAGCATCGCGGTCGGTCACGTCGAGCTCGATCGGCAGCAGTGCGTCGCCGTACTTCGCGGTGAGATCGTCGAGCTTCGAGGTGTCACGCGCGGTGGCCGCGACCTTGTCACCTCGTTCGAGTGCGGCGATTGCCCACTCGCGTCCGAACCCGCGGGACGTACCGGTGATGAACCACACTTTTCCGCTCATGATCGCAGCCTTCCAGTCTGATGGTGCCGAGAAGCGGCACACCCTCGCTGCAACGAGGCGCGTCAGCATCGCCATTCCCGAACGCGATCAAGTCGTTCGCAATTCACACGGAATTCGCCCAATCCGGATACCGGCGTCACGGCCAGGTGATTACCTCCGGTAATGAATCGAATACGCGCCGCCGTCGTGACCCTCGCCCTGCTGGTGATCGCCGTTCTCGGCAACCAGGCGACCGCATCGGCCACCCCGACCGAGAAGTACCCGATCGACCCCGCGGCGCAGGCGGCGTCGCAGGTGTACCCCGGACCGCCGGTCTCCGCGCAGTCGCGATCGACCTCGGCGGCGGCGTTCGTCGGGATCCCGAGCAACTACGTCTACAACACGAACCTGGCGCCCGTTGCGCGGCATGACTACTGCACGTCGTCGCCGGACAGCTACTTCGCGGCCGACTTCCGCGGACCGTGCGCCCGCCACGACCTCTGCTACGACCGCGCCGACGCCTCGGGCAGCAACTACACGGCCTGCAACTCGGCCCTGCGCAACGACCTGAAGACCAACTGCGCCTACGCCTACGGCGCGGGCACCGCGTTGACCACCTGCAACGCCACGGCCGACATCTATTGGGCTGCGGTGACCGCTGCGCACCTGTAGTACGAACAGGCGCTGGCGTCGCGAACGCCCAGGCATTGACGATGACGGATATGTTCTTTTCGAAACTTAGCAAGGCCGTCGCCGTGGCCGCTCTGGGCGTCGCGTTGGGTCTTGGATCCGCCGCATGCGGGTCATCGGACCCCGGTGACTCAAGCGGCTCGTCGAGTTCGACTTCCGTAATGTCAACGACGGAATCGTCATCGAGTGAGACCTCGACATCGATGGACTCAACCACCGTCGAGCCGACTGCGGAGCCCACGACGACCACTGTCGACACGCCGGACTACACACCACCGCCGGAACCGAGATACACGCCGACGCCGACGCCGACGCCTGAGTACACCCCGCCGCCCGCGGCAGAGGCTCCGGATGCCGGCGGTGCGGGAGCGCCCGTGTACGCGAACTGCGCCGCAGTTCGCGCGGCCGGTGCGGCACCTATCCGGGAGGGCGACCCCGGATATAGCCTCGACCTCGATCGAGATGGAGACGGAGTTGCGTGTGAGACCGGTTAAATCTCAAAGCCCAGTTCGGAGCGCTTGGTCGGCATGACAGTCATGCGTGTGATGCCAGTGGTCACCGTCACCGATCTGCCGTCGGCGGTTGCCGAGCACGCGGCGGTCCTGGGGCTGGAGGTGGTGATGGACCACGGCTGGATCGCGACCCTGGCCGACGCGGACCACCGTGTCCAGCTGAGCCTCATGACCGTCGATCAGACCGCGCCGTGCAACCCGTCGGTGTCGATCGAGGTGTCCGACGTCGACGCGAGATATCAGGCGGCACTCGACGCGTCGCTGGAGATCGTGCACCCGCTGAGCGATGAGAAGTGGGGCGTGCGCCGGTTCTTCTACCGCGACACCGCGGGCACCGTCGTCAACGTGCTCACGCACCTCTAGCCCCGCGGCAGCCACTCCCGGAAGCGGGTCGTGAGGACCTCGGAACCGTCGCCGGGCAGCAGGATCGCACCCTCGAGACGGGCGCCGAAGTAGCGCGCATCGTCGTCGGTGACCACGTCGCGGGTGTCGCCGTAGCTCGCCAGACCGATCCGGACGAGTTCATCGAGACCGAACTCCTCCGGACCGGCGATCTCCACCGTCGCGTTGCGGGGGGCCTCGACGGTGAACCGTGCCAGCGCGGTCGCGACGTCGTCGCCGGCCATGGGCTGGATCGACGCGGGGGACAGGCGCACGACACCGTCGACGGTCGAGGCGTCGGCGATGCTGCGGACGAACTCGAAGAACTGAGTCGCATGCACGATCGTGAACGGCGCCCCGGATTCCCGGATCAGTTTCTCCTGGGCGATCTTGGCCCGGAAGTAGCCGCTCTCGGCGAGCCGGTCGGTGCCGACCACCGACAGCGCGACGTGATGGCGCACTCCTGCCTCCTTCTCGGCGGCGAGGAGGTTGGTCGTCGAGGTGGTGAAGAAGTCCAGGACCGCGTCGTCGGCGAACGACGGCGAGTTCGACACGTCGACCACCACGGTCGCCTCGGCGAGGGCGTCGGCCAGTCCTTCGCCGGTCAGCGTGTTCACCCCGGTGTTCGGTGACGCGGCGACGGTCTCGTGACCCGCGGCTCGCAGCGCCGCGGTGAGCTTGGTGCCGATGAGTCCGGTTCCGCCGATGATGACGATCTTCATGAGATGCCCCTGGTGTCGGTCGCGGCTCCGATGTCCGCGATCACCATGGACGACAGGGCACCGTCGCAACCTGTGACATCGACCAGGTCAGGGCGTTGCCGCGAACCCGGACAGTTTCGTCGGGTTCATCTGCCAGAGCACGGTGTCGATGACCGCATCCGACACCGCCACCGAGATCACCGCGCAGACGACGTCGCCGCGGGCCACCACCACGGCCGGCTGCCCGTTGGCGTGCACCGGCGTCACGGTGGTGCCGGCCCAGAACCGGTCGGCGAAGGCGCGCACGAACTTCGCGACCCTGTCCCGTCCGACCACCGGGAACTTCGAGGCCCGCACCACGCCACCGCCGTCGGAGCGACTCACGACGTCCTCGGCGAGCAACGACTCGAGCCGAGCCAGGTCGCCGACGCGGGCAGCGGCGATGAACGCGTCGAGAAGTCGACTCTGATCCGCGCTGTCCACCGGGATGCGCTCGGCCGTGTGCAGATGCGTTCGGGCCCGGCTCACCAGTTGCCGGGTCGCGGGCTCGGTCGTGCCCACGATGTCGGCTATCCGGGAGTAGGGGTAGTCGAAGGTCTCGCGCAGGACGTAGGCGGCCCGTTCACGTGGTGTGAGCGTCTCGAGGAGCAGGAGCACCGCGACGCTCGTCCCCGCCCGGTTCTCCGCTCCGATCGACGGATCCGCGTGGGTGTCGACCGGATCCGGAAGCCATGGCCCGACGTAGGTCTCCCGGGTACGCCGAGCGCTCGTCGCGGCGTTGATGGACAGACGCGTGGTGATCGTGGTGAGGAACGCATCGGGGTTACGGATCGAATTCTGCTCGGCCGAATGCCATTTCAGCCACGTGTCCTGCACGATGTCCTCGGCCTCGGACACGCTGCCCAGCATGCGGTAGGCGATGCCGAACAGACGGGGACGTGCAGCGGTGAACACGGCGACCGACCCGTCGAGATCGGTCGCATCGGTGGCCATGGGTGACCGTAGCAAGGAGGCGTCAGCCGAAAACGACCGTTCCGTCGGCCTCGACCCGCCACCCCGGATTGTGCGCGATCTCCCAGATCACACCGTTGGGGTCGGCGACGTGGGCGTGGAAGATGCCGCCGAAGGCACCGTCCTGGGGAGGCTTGAGGATGGTGGCGCCGGCCGCGGCCATCTGATCGACGACGGCGATCACCTCGTCGCGGCTGTCGACGTTGTTGGCGATCGTCACCCCGGACACGGTCGACCCGTTGCCCGCTCCGGCGAGATCGGATTCGAAGCTGTCGGCGTCGAACAAGCCGAGGAGCAGCCCGGGGGCGACCTGGAAGAAGAGGATCTCGCCGGGGACGTCGAGAAGTGGTTCCCACCCGAGTCCGGCGCAGTAGAACGACCGCGCTTCGTCGAGGTCGGGGGTGGCGAACGTGATGAAACTGACCTGCTGCTTCATCGCGCGAAGTCTACGAGCTGATCTACTCCGACGATGAGGTTCACGCAGTCCGAGCTGGCCGCCTACCGCGGCGCCGTGGTCGACGACCTGATCGGCGACAACTGTCGACTGCTGTTCGTGGGGATCAACCCCAGCCTGTGGACCGCGGCGACGGGCGCACACTTCGCCCGGCCCGGCAACCGGTTCTATCCCGCGCTGTACCGCGCGGGCATCCTCGACCGGTTGATCGACGCGTCGAACGGGTACGCCGTCGCCGACCGGGAGATGTTGTTGCGACGCGGAATCGGCATCACCAACCTCGCCCCGAGAGCGACGGCCCGTGCCGACGAGCTGACGCCGGACGAACTGCGGGACGGCACGCAGCGGTTGCTCGACACGGTGCGTACCGTCGCACCGCGCGTGGTCGCGGTCGCCGGGATCACTGCCTATCGCACGGCCTTCCGTCGACCCAAGGCCGTCACGGGGGAGCAGGACGAGCAACTCGCGGGTGCGCCGCTGTGGATCGTCCCCAATCCCAGCGGACTCAACGCCCACGACACCGTCGACTCCCTGGCCGCCGCCTACCGCAGGGTCGGACAGGCGGCGGGGATTCTCGACGCCGCATGACGCCGCTACCGTCGGGTATGCGCACCGATGCCGTCACCCAGCTCGATCCGACCACAGCCTCCGAACTGCGCGCGAGCGGCTACACGTACTTCGAGGTCGGTGCGACCCGCGGTGAGATGCCCTCGGGCTATCACCATCAGCGACGCGAGACCGTGATCGGCAACGGGCGGGACCGTTTCGTCCAGTGCGCGCGCGCCGTGATGACCTGGCAGGTACAACTGCGCGCCGGTATCGCCGTCGCGACCTCCGACGAGACGGTCGCGGAGGGCACCGTGGCCCGGCTGGCTCTCGGCGTCGGACCCATCCGCATCCACGCGCCGGCCCGGGTGGTCTATGTGTTCGACGAACCCCGCCATGCCGGCTTTGCCTACGGAACCCTGCCGGGCCACCCGGAGCTCGGGGAGGAGCTGTTCGCCGTCGAGCACCGCGATGACGACTCCGTCGTGTTCGGGGTCGCGGCGTTCTCCCGGTCGGGGAGTCGTCTGACCACCGTGGCCGGCCCACTCGGACCGCTGGCGCAGAAGATCGTCGCCGGTCGCTATCTGCGCGGGATGGCGTCGCTGCCGCAGCCCTGATCCGACCGCAGGGGGCACCCGAGGGGTGCGAACGGTCACTCCGATTCGGGCCGACCCGCATAATTGCCCGCATGACACATACGCGTGAGGATGTCGGATTCAGTTCGGGGACGGATCGCTGCGCGGCGTGGCTTTACCGTCCGGACACCGACGACTCCATCGACGAGTCGTCCGATCGACCGATCGTCGTGCTCGGCCACGGTCTCGGCGCGGTCAAGGAGATGCGTCTCGATGCTTTCGCCGAGCGATTCGTAGACGCCGGTTACGCCGCCCTGGTGTTCGACTACCGGCATTTCGGGGACAGTGAGGGGTCACCGCGACAGCTCCTCGACATCAAGAAGCAACGCGCCGACTGGCATGCGGCGATCGCTCACGCGCGGTCGCTGCCGGGCATCGACCCCGACCGCGTCGCCATCTTCGGGTCGTCGTTCGGTGGGGGACACGTACTGGCGGTCGCGGCGGAGGACCACCGCGTCGCCGCGGTCATCTCCCAGTGCCCGTTCACCGACGGGATCGCGTCGTCGAAGACCCAGGGGCTCGGAGCGTCGATGCGGTTGAGCGTGCTTGCGTTCCGGGACCTGTTCGCGGCCGTCACCCACCGGTCGCGGGTGCTCGTTCCGCTCGCCGGGCATCCCGGCGAGACAGCGCTGATGAACGCGCCGGACGTGATGGACGGCTACCTCGGCATCGTCCCGGACGGGATGGAGTTCTCCAACGCGGTGACCGCGAGCTTCGGGTTGTCGGTACCGCTCGAACGTCCCGGGCGCCGTGTCCGCGACATCACCGCGCCGGTGCTGTTCGGGGTCTGCGACAACGACACCGTCGCGCCGGCCGGACCGACACTGAAGTACGCCGCGCAGGCGCGTCACGGGACCGTCAAGCGGTACCCGGTCGGACATTTCGACATCTACGTCGGCGAACCGTTCGAGCAGGCCATCGCCGACTACGTCGACTTCCTCGACGAGCAGCTCGCGGTCTGACCCGCCGTGTCCGCGCCGTTGTCGGTCACCGCACGCACCGAGTACCTCGGCGTCGGGCATCGGGTCGCCGCGGCGACAGCGGTGGCGTTGCTGGCCGTCGGTGTGATCGCGTTGGTGATCCTGCGAGCCGTCGGCGTCGATTCGGCCCTGGTGGTCGGTGTCGTGGCCGGCGCGATCGCGGGCAGCGTCGCCGTCGCTGCGATCGGTCGGCAACTGAGCCGCGGCGCGGTCATCCTGACCGTCGACGACGAGTGGATCTATCTGGGCAACGAGGACGTCACCATCGAGGAGATCGCGGTACGTCGCCTCCGATCGGTCGTCCCCGGCGGCGCGGTCGCGACATCGACCTCGTCGATGCGCGGCTCCTCGGCCCGTCGGCTGACGGTGAAGGGGTGCGGCTATCTGCAGCTCGAGGTCGCCCGTCTCGACACCGCGCCCGGCGCCGACGAGGTGGTGGACCGGTGGCAGGTGGCGGTCATGGGGTCCGATCCCGCCGCGCAGGAGGTCGCCGCTCGACTCGTCGCGCTCGTACCGCGCCGTCGCGTCGTGGAGACACCCGCCGCGGCGACGGGTCCGCGGATGGCTCGTGTCGCCGACGCGGGCACCGATGAAGCGGCGCAACGCCTCTGGGAAGCCGCGACCCGTATGCACGACGCGGTGATGTCGGAATACGCACCCTACGAACTCGACACCGACCTCGCGCTGCGATCACCCACCGTCACCGACGTGACACGTCCCGCCGTCCAACGGTTCCAGGAGTCCATGGACGCCGCCGAGGCGCTGCGCACCGACAGGTTTCCCGACGACCGCGACTATGCGGACCGGTATCAACGATCGGTCTTCGTGCTCCGTGAGGCATGGCACCGGTGTCTCACCGACTCCGCCGACTGAACTAGCTGGTCCCGGCTCGTAGGAATTCGCCGGACAGGGCGTAGGTGCCCACCGATCGGTTCGACGGGCCGACCGCGGCGAAGATGACCGGGCCGTAGTCGTCGTCGGAACGGCCCTGCGTGACCTGCAGATCGAAGGCCGTCCGGTCGAACGTGTCGACCCCGCCTCGTCGCATCGCGTCGTCGCGGATGCGGGCGAACGTGGCCGCGGACAGCTGATCGAACGACGCAGCGCCCCGGGGCAGCCGACCCGCCTTGTTCTCGTAGGGCGGGCTGTCGGAGGTCGGGAACTCGCCGGGCCGCACGACGATCGACCCGGTCGTGGTCTCGGTCGAATAGTCGATCAGCACGCCACCGGAGTTCTGGATGGAGCCGGCGCGCATGATCGGCGTCCCCTGCCGTGTCCCGCGGATCTCGAAGCGGGTGAGAACCGGCGCCGTCGTCGGCAGCCGGGCCCCGCGGATCGCGTCGGCGGCGATACGCATCGACACCGAGAGGTCGCCGGGGTCGAACGACTCGGCGACCTCGCCGGTCAGGAGCGCCTGCACCGTCCGCCTGTCGAAGACGCTGGGGCCCACGGTGCCGGTGGCCAGCGGCGCCGCGCCCGCGGTCGGGCGTTTGATGTCGAGCCCGAGGAGTTTGCCGTCGCCGGCGACCATGGCCGAGGCGGCTGCGGAGAAGTCGAACCGATCCAGATCCGTCAGCGCGAACGCGTCCGCGCTGCGCGATCGGGTCTCACGTGGCGGTTGATCGCGCCACCCGTTCGAGCTGCGGTACGCCGACACCACCTGGCCGGTGTCGGGGAGGAACACATCGACACTGTCGCTGCCGCTCTCGGACAGGCGGATCTGCAGGATGTTCTGCGCCGCGGCCGGTGCCATGGTCCTCGCGTGCCGTACCGCCGAGGTCAGCTGACCGGCGGTGACGCGGTCCGTCGACCCCCTGTCCGACTCGGACCCGACGCCCGACGATGCGTCGACGTCTACACGCCACACCGATGCGGGCACCAGGACGAGCAGCACGACCAGCACCGCGACCGTGGCGGCCGGGTAGATCAGGGCGTGCCTGCCGGGAACGTCGTCGAACTCGGGGGTGCCCGGTTCGCGAGGTGGGACCAGATCGTCGGGAAGCTCTACGTGCGGGGAGTCGAGCAGGGCGGTCACGTCCGACCGCGTCATGGAGGCGAGCCAGCGAGCCTCGTAGGGGGTGTCGTCGGCCGGCGACACCGTCGCGCTGACCAGGCACGGTTGCCGATCGAGGTCGCCGAGGGTGCTGCGCGTGAGCGCCTGAACCTGCGCCCCGACCCCTGGCTCGGCCTGCGTCCACACCGGGAGTTCGCTGACCCGACTCGGACGGGGCGCGATCACGACACCGGTGACGATGAGGGGCACGCCGACGATCAGGGCCATCAGCCAGCCGTTGTTCGCGCCGAGACCGATTCCGCACGCGACGAGGGCGCCCGCGCCGACAGCGCGGAGGACGAAGATTGCCCGCCGACTCATCCGCGTACGGTAGATCACGCTGACCGGCGGACACGCCGGTTCGACGACAGTGAGGAGTTCGGCGCGGTGGGAAAGCTCTCGAACAGGATGTGGCGCGCTCTGGGTGCGCAATCGTCGCGGAATCAGTCGAAGTCGATCACCTTGATCAAGGAATCGACCGAACACGACTCGTGGGCCGCCGGGTTGGCCGACTCCGAGTTCGCGGCTGCCGCCGAGAAGCTCGACATCACCGACCCCGCCGGCACCGACCGCGCGAAGTTCCTGGCACTCGCCCGCGAGGCCGGCGAGCGCACCCTCGACATGCGCCCCTTCGACGTGCAGCTGCAGGGCGCCCTCCGGCTGCTCGAGGCCGACGTCGTCGAGATGGCCACCGGTGAGGGCAAGACGCTCGCCGGTGCTATCGCCGCGATCGGCTACGTCCTGCAGGGTCACCGCGTGCACGTCATCTCGGTCAACGACTACCTCGCCACCCGCGACGCGAACCAGATGAAGCCGCTGTTCACGCTGTTCGACATCACCACCGGATTCGTCTCCGAGGCGTCGACCCGCGCCGAGCGCAAGGCCGCATATGACGCCGACATCACCTACGGCTCGGTCAACGAGGTCGGGTTCGACGTCCTGCGCGACCAGCTCGTCACCCATGCCGATGAGCTCGTCTCGCCCCGACCGGACGTCGCGATCATCGACGAGGCGGACTCGGTACTGGTCGACGAGGCGTTGGTCCCGTTGATCCTGGCCGGTGCGACCACGGGCGAGGTGCCGGACAAGCCGATCCACGACGCCGTCGGCAAGCTCAAGCGCAACCACTACGAGATCGACACCGACGGCCGCAACGTCTTCCTCACCGACGAGGGCGCGGAGTTCATCGAGGCCGAGCTCGGCGGCATCAACCTCTACGACGAGGAGCACGTCGGCACCACCCTCGTGCACGTCAACATCGCCATGCACGCGCACATCCTGACCGAGCGCGACGTGCATTACATCGTCCGTGACGGCGGGGTCCACCTGATCAACGCGTCACGCGGCCGCGTCGCTCAGCTGCAGCGCTGGCCCGACGGCCTGCAGGCCGCGGTCGAGCTCAAAGAAGGTCTGGCGCAGACCGATTCCGGTGAGGTCATCGACACGATGACCGTCCAGGCTCTGATCGGCCGCTACCCGACGGTGTGTGGCATGACCGGTACCGCGCTCGCGGCGGGCGAGCAGTTCCGCCAGTTCTACGAGCTCGCGGTCTCGCAGATCCCGCAGAACACCGACAACGTCCGCGTCGACGAGGCCGACCGCGTCTACGACAGCAAGGCCAACAAGGCCGAGGCCGTCGTGGCGTTCGTCAAGGAGATCCACGAGACCGGTCAGCCCGTTCTCATCGGTACCCACGACGTGGCCGAGTCCGAGGAGCTCGAGTACCTACTCGACCGGGCCGGTGTGAAAGCAGTTGTGCTGAACGCGAAGAACGACGCCGAGGAGGCGTCGATCATCGCCGAGGCCGGTGCGCTCGACGCTGTCACCGTGTCGACGCAGATGGCCGGTCGCGGTACCGACATCAAGCTCGGTGGGTCCCGTGGCGAGAAGGACGGCAAGTCCACCGGCGCCCGCGACCAGATCGTCGAGCTCGGCGGCCTCTGCGTCGTCGGCACGGGTCGCCACGACACCGAACGCCTCGACAACCAGCTGCGCGGACGCGCGGGCCGCCAGGGCGATCCCGGCCGTTCGGTGTTCTTCTCCAGCCTCGAGGACCCGGTGGTCACCCGGAACCTGTCGTTCAAGCGTGACCCGGAGTCCGAATCCGAGGACGGCTCGATGGGCGCCAAGGGGATCGAGCTCATCGAACAGGCCCAGCGCGTCGCCGAGGGCATCATGCTCGAGCTGCACGCGAACACCTGGCGCTACAACAAGCTGGTCAACCAGCAGCGCGACATCGTGGTCAAACGCCGCATGGAGGTGCTGACCACCGAGATCGCCCTCGACGAACTGCGCAAGAGTGATTCGGAGCGTTACGCCGAGCTCACCGGTACCTCCATCGAGAAGGCGGCGGGCGCCGCCGACGCCGACGCACCGAACGATGCGATGTCGGCCACCGACCCCGACTCGGGCGACGCCGCCGAGGTGACCATCACCAAAGCCGCGGTCGCCACCGAGGATCGGGCCCCGGCCGAGCCGGTGCCGCACGACGTGCTGGTCCAGGCGGCGCGCGAGATCGCGCTCTACCACCTCGACCGCGCGTGGGCTGATCACCTGGCGTTCGTCGCCGACGTCCGCGCCAGCATCCACCTGCGGTCCATCGGCAGGCAGAGCCCGCTCGACGAGTTCCACAAGCTGATCCTCGACGAGTTCGGTCGGCTGCCCGGCGAGGCGGTGGAGAACGCGCGGAAGACGTTCCGCGAGGCCACGATCACCGCCGACGGTGTCGACCTCGAGGGTGCCGACCTGCGTCGTACCACCACCACGTGGACCTACATGGTCCACGACAACCCGTTCGCGGGCGGCGGCGCGAAGACGCTGCAGGGCATCATCGGCATCTTCCGCTGACACCGGAGTCCTGTGACAGGCTGAGCGCATGAGTGCAGAGGCGCAACAGTCCGCCGACCGGGTGCTGACGATCCCGAACGCGCTCAGTTTCCTGCGGCTGGTGCTCGTGCCGGTATTCCTGTGGCTGCTGCTCGTCGAGAAGGCCGACGGGTGGGCCTTCGTGGTCCTGCTGGTGTCGGGTTTCTCGGACTATGCCGACGGAAAACTCGCCAGGCTGCTGAACCAGTCGTCGAAACTCGGCGCCCTTCTCGACCCCGCGGCCGACCGGATCTACATGATCATCGTCCCCATCGGGCTGGGCGTGCGCGAGATCATCCCGTGGTGGTTGATCGGGATCCTCATCGGTCGAGATCTGCTGCTGCTGCTCAGCGTGCCGCTTCTGCGGACCAGGGGACTGACCGCGTTGCCGTCGACGTACGTGGGCAAGGCGGCGACCTTCGCGCTCATGTACGGGTTCCCGCTGATACTCGGTGGGCAGCTCGACGGTGTGTTCGGCGACATCGTCCGACCCATCGGTTGGGCGTTCCTGATCTGGGGTACCGGCATGTACGTCTGGTCGTTCCTGCAGTACTGGGTGCAGACCGTCCTGGTGATGCAGAAGATGCCACCGGGCGGTGGGATGTCGGCGGTCGATTCGCGCTAAGGTTCTCCGCGTGACTGAGATCGAGGTGCCCGAAAACCTGCGCTACACCGTCGAACACGAGTGGATCGAGCAGACCGCGCCGGGCGTGGTCCGGATCGGCATCACCTCCTACGCCCAGGATCAACTCGGCGACGTGGTGTTCGTGCAACTGCCCGCCGTCGACGACGCCGTAGACAAGGGCGAGTCGTTCGCCGAGGTCGAGTCGACCAAGAGCGTCTCGGACATCTTCGGTCCCATCGACGGATCCATCGCGGCCGTCAACGACGACCTCGACGCCACTCCCGAGCTGGTCAACTCCGATCCGTACGGTGCCGGGTGGCTGGTCGAGATCGCGGTTCCGGAGGGTACCGATCTCGGCGTCGTCCTCGAGGACATGCTCGACGCCGACGCGTACCGCGCGGTCATCGAGGGCTGATCCACCGAGTCCCGCGACCGCCGATGTTTCGCGTCGGTCAGCGGTTAGGATCGGCGGTGTCTCCGCCCGACAGGGCAGGGTACGGTCAGTGGAGCAAAGCGGTCGGGCGCGGCGAGATCCGACATCGACCGCTGGGCGTCGGCGACCACAGCACGACACAACGAGCGTCAGGACCGACCCCGAACATCATGGCCACGATCTGCCGGCACGTCACGGTGGGCCGGCCATCGCGTCCCACCCCGAGACCATCGGATGGGCACGGAACACTTAAGGAGAATTGGTGAGCGACAACGACAAGGACCTCCAGGCACCCGTGGAGACGACCTCGGTCTTCCGCGCCGACTTCATCAAGGAGCTCGACGCCAACGGCGGCTCGACCGAGACCTCGGAGACCGGCGCCGAGCGCTTGTCGGCCGGAACCGCTCTCCTCGTGGTCAAGCGCGGTCCGAACGCGGGCTCGCGCTTCCTGCTCGACCAGGCCACCACCTCGGCCGGTCGCCACCCCGACAGCGACATCTTCCTCGACGACGTCACCGTCAGCCGCCGTCACGCGGAGTTCCGCCTGGGCGACAACGAGTTCCAGGTCGTCGACGTGGGCAGCCTCAACGGCACCTACGTCAACCGCGAGCCGGTCGACTCCGCTGTGCTGGCCAACGGTGACGAGGTCCAGATCGGCAAGTTCCGTCTGGTCTTCCTCAGCGGCCCGCACGACGACGGATCCCAGGCCGCCGGTTAATCGATGACCGCACCGTCCTCGGGTGGTCGACACGAAGGATCGATGTCCATCGGATCGGTCCTCGATCGTCTGCGGGGCGACTTCCCCGACGTCACCATCTCGAAGATCCGTTTCCTCGAGGCGGAGGGGCTGATCACCCCGGAGCGTTCACCGTCGGGCTACCGACGTTTCAGCCACGCCGATTGTGAGCGCCTGCGTTTCGTGCTCACCGCGCAGCGCGACCGCTACCTGCCGCTCAAGGTCATCAAGGAACAACTCGAGGCCATCGACCGCGGCGAGCGTGTCGACCCCGGTACGCCGCGACTGCTGTCGTCGGCACGGTCGTGGGTTGCGCCCGCGATCGACTTCGAGCGATCGGGCGGCCGGATCTCGCGCGAGACCCTGCTCGAACGCACCGGCGCCGACGCGGCCTTCGTCGCCGAACTGATGCGCAGCGGTCTCCTCACGGCAGGGCCCGGCGGATTCTTCGACGAGGACGCCGTCCGCCTGGTGGAAGCGGCCGCGGCGCTCGCCGATTTCGGGCTCGAGGCCCGTCATCTGAGGGCGTTCAAGGTCTCGGCCGACCGCGAGGCCGGTTTGGTCGCACAGATCGCCAACCCGATCGCCAAGAGCAAGGGCGCCGGCGCCCGAGATCGTGCCGAGGAGTTGATCCGCGAGGTCGCGGCGCTCTCGGTCACGCTGCACACCCAGCTCGTCAAAGCCGCGGTACGCGACGCACTCGACTGAGCGGGAGTAGCGTCGAATTCAGATCGAGCGCGGTCGTGTTCGTGCCATAACATTGGTGCAGGCCGGCCGCGCCTTCGTGCGGTTGTCGACAGCAGGTTGGGAGAACACTCGATGGGTGCGGTGCGACATGTGTGAGATGCAGGTGGTCGGGATTCGCGTGGAACCGCCCCAGGGCCAACCGGTGCTGCTCCTCCGCGAGGTGGACGGCGAACGCTATCTGCCGATCTGGATCGGACAGAGCGAAGCCGCGTCGATCGCGCTGCGGCAGAAGGGCGTCGAGCCGCCCCGGCCGCTGACCCACGACCTCATCGTCAACCTGGTCGCCGCGTTCGGCCAGGAACTGATCGAGGTGCGCATCGTCGACATGCAGGAGGGGACCTTCTACGCCGAGATGGTCTTCGCCGGCGATCTACGCGTGTCGGCCCGGCCGTCGGACTCGGTGGCCATCGCCATGCGGGCCGAGGTGCCGATCATCGCCGAGGAGGGCGTGCTCGCCGAGGCGGGTCTGCTGATCCCCGACGAGGAGTCCGCCGACTCCGAAGAGGTCAAGGAGGACGAGGTGGAGAAGTTCAAGGAGTTCCTCGACACCATCTCCCCGGACGACTTCAAGGCGACCGGCGGATCCTGACCGGTTCGTCGGACCTCGGTCCCACATCACGGTTGTGCATCCGCGGGGTCACGGTTCACCCTCAACCTCACGTTGAGAGTCACGTGCTCCGCGAGTCGCATTGAAACCACCCCTTCGCCGCCATAGGTTTGCCCACAGATCCCGCGATCGAGCGGGACGCCAACCAGGGTCGGGTCGGACGGCGTAATCTGAGTTGCAACGATGGTGTTTTCGTCGTCGTCCTCGGGTTGCCGGGGACGCCCGGTGAGCATTCAGGAGTACGCAGTGGGCGATGAGCCGAACAACCGCGACGGCGTGACCAGCGTCGACCAAGTCGCGACGGCACCGGTGGCCGCATCTGCGCGCCCCACGCAGGGCACCCTCGACGACATCGCGCCGGGACTCTTCCCGAACGACACCGTCCCCGATGAACTCGTCGGATACCGCGTTCCCAGTGCGTGCCAGATCGCCGGCATCACCTACCGACAGCTCGACTACTGGGCCCGTACGTCCCTGGTGGTCCCGTCCATCCGCAGCGCCGCGGGCAGCGGCAGCCAGCGGCTGTACTCCTTCAAGGACATCCTGGTCCTGAAGATCGTGAAGCGACTCCTCGACACCGGTATCTCGCTGCAGAACATCCGCGTCGCCGTCGACCACCTGCGCAAGCGGGGCGTCGAGGACCTGGCACGCATCACCCTGTTCTCCGACGGCACCACGGTCTACGAGTGCACCTCGGCCGAAGAGGTCGTCGACCTGCTGCAGGGCGGTCAAGGTGTCTTCGGCATCGCTGTCAGCGGCGCGATGCGCGAACTGTCCGGCACCATCGCCGACTTCCCGGGTGAGCGCGCCGACGGCGGTGTGAGCGAGACCGCACCCGAGGACGAGCTGGCGGCTCGCCGGAAGACCCGTACCCGCAAGACGGGCTAGACTTCTCCTACGTCGCCGCACCATGGGAGAGCGTCGGGTCAGCCACGGCTGGTCCCGGCCGCCGAAGGAGCAACACCTCTCCGTCAATCTCTCAGGCATCCAGGACCGTGGTGCGCTACGACGTCTCTGGAAAGTGGTGACCCCGGTCGCCCGCCCACGGTGAAAGGCCGCGCCTCGCGCAGCTGAATCTCTCAGGCGCCTGAGTCCGACCGCGAGGTCGGGCGAGAGCAGGACAGAGGGGGAGGACCCACCCCGTCCGGCGTGATGTCGGACTCGGCGCAAAGGTTCTCCCGTGGTGCAACATTCCGATGTCTTCGCCGATCGTCATGTCGGCCCCGATTCCGACGACCTCGCGCGCATCCTCGCGCTCCTCGACGTGTCCTCGCTCGAGGACCTCGCGTCCGCGGTGGTCCCCGCCTCGATCGCCGATCCCGCCGACGACAACGGTCTCGACGTGCTGCCGCCCGCGGCCACCGAGGTCGAGGCGCTGGCCGAACTCGCAGCGCTCGCGTCGCAGAACACCGTCGCGACCTCGATGAT
Source organism: Williamsia maris (assembly GCF_024171815.1). Taxonomy (GTDB): domain Bacteria; phylum Actinomycetota; class Actinomycetes; order Mycobacteriales; family Mycobacteriaceae; genus Williamsia_A; species Williamsia_A maris. The sequence continues at coordinate 76,076 of NZ_JAMTCJ010000004.1, forward strand.
CGGCCTGGGCTACTACGGCACACACACGCCGGCCGTGCTGCGGCGCTCGCTCATCGAGAACCCCGCCTGGTACACCGCGTACACCCCGTACCAGCCCGAGATCAGCCAGGGACGACTCGAGGCGTTGCTCAACTTCCAGACGATGGTCTCCGACCTGACCGGCATGGACGTGGCGAACGCGTCGATGCTCGACGAGTCGACCGCCGCCGCCGAGGCGATGACGCTGCTGCGTCGCGCCAACAAGAACAAGTCGCCGCGATTCGTCGTCGACACCGACCTGTTCCCCCAGACCCTGGCCGTCATCGAGACCCGCGCCGAGCCGCTGGGCATCGAGGTCGTCCGTGCCGATCTCACCGCCGGGCTGCCCGACGGTGACTTCTACGGCGTGTTGCTGCAGGTGCCCGCGGCGTCCGGCGCCGTCATCGACGCCGCCCCGATCATCGCAGCGGCGCACGAACGGGGCGCCCTCGTCGCCGTCGGCGCCGATCTTCTCGCTCTCACGCTCATCACCCCTCCCGGGGAACAGGGCGCCGACGTCTGCTTCGGGACCACCCAGCGCTTCGGCGTGCCGATGGGCTTTGGCGGACCCCACGCGGGGTACCTCTCGGTGCGCAGCGCGCACGCGCGACAGCTGCCGGGTCGCCTTGTCGGGGTGTCGAAGGACGCCGACGGGAACCTGGCGTACCGGTTGTCGCTGCAGACCCGCGAGCAGCACATCCGTCGTGAGAAGGCGACCAGCAACATCTGCACCGCGCAGGTCCTGCTCGCCGTCCTCGCTGCCATGTACGCGAGCTACCACGGCCCCAAGGGGCTGACCGCCATCGCACGCCGTACCCACGCCCACGCCGCTCGCATCGCCGCCGCCCTCGGTGACGCCGTCGTCCACGACACGTTCTTCGACACCGTGCTCGCACGGGTTCCCGGCCGTGCGTCCGACGTGGTCGCCGCAGCCAAGACCAGCGGCGTCAACCTACGGTTCGTCGACGACGACCATGTCGGTATCGCGTGCGACGAGACGACGATCGACGCCCATGTCGACTCCGTCATCGAGGCCTTCGGTGTCTCGGCCGCGGAGCCGCGCGATGCCGAGTTCGGCTCACGCACCACCGAATTCCTCACCCATCCCGCGTTCGGTCGGTACCACACCGAGACGGCGATGCTGCGGTACCTGCGTCGACTGTCCGACAAGGACATCGCGCTCGACCGCAGCATGATCCCGCTCGGCTCGTGCACCATGAAGCTCAACGCGGCCGCCGAGATGGAGCCGATCACCTGGCCGGAGATCGCGAACCTGCACCCGTTCGCACCGAAGTCGGACGTCGTCGGGATGCACACCATGATCTCGCGGCTGGAGAACTGGCTGTCGGAGATCACCGGGTACGACCGGGTCAGCCTGCAGCCGAACGCCGGATCGCAGGGTGAGTACGCCGGCCTGCTCGCCATCCGCAAGTACCACCTCAGTCGTGGTGACGAGGCCCGGGACATCTGCCTGATCCCGTCGAGCGCGCACGGCACCAACGCCGCGTCCGCGGTCATGGCGGGTATGCGGGTGGTCGTGGTCGCGTGCCGCGCGAACGGTGACGTCGACACCGCCGACCTCAAGGAGAAGATCGCCACCCACGCGGAGTCGCTGGCGGCGATCATGATCACCTACCCGTCGACCCATGGCGTCTTCGAGCACGAGGTCCGCGAGATCTGCTCGGCCGTGCACGACGCGGGCGGACAGGTCTACGTCGACGGCGCGAACCTCAACGCCCTTGTCGGCGTTGCCCGCCCGGGTCGTTTCGGTGGCGACGTCAGCCACCTCAACCTGCACAAGACGTTCTGCATCCCGCACGGCGGCGGCGGACCCGGTGTCGGACCGATCGGGGTGCGCGAGCATCTCGCCGAGTTCCTGCCCGGCCACCCGCTCGACGACGATCTGCCGGGCGCGCTGACGATCTCGGGTGCGCCGTACGGATCGGCGTCGATCCTGCCGATCACCTACGCCTACATCCTGATGATGGGCGCCGAGGGACTGCGGCGGGCGACGCTGACCGCGATCGCGTCGGCGAACTACATCGCCAAGCGTCTCGGTGACCACTACCCGGTCCTCTACACCGGGCACGACGGCACCGTCGCACACGAGTGCATCCTCGACCTGCGTCCGATCACAAAGGCCACCGGCGTCACCGTCGACGATGTCGCCAAGCGCTTGGCCGACTACGGGTTCCACGCACCGACGATGAGCTTCCCGGTCTCCGGCACGCTCATGGTCGAGCCCACCGAGAGCGAGAACCTCGACGAGATCGACGCGTTCTGTGACGCGATGGTCGAGATCAAGGCCGAGATCGAACTCGTCGCCGACGGCACCTGGTCGGTGGACGACAACCCGCTGCGCGGCGCGCCGCACACAGCGGAATGCCTCGTCGCCGACACGTGGGACCACCCGTACTCACGTGAGGTCGCCGCGTTCCCGAGCGGGCGTCCCTCGTCCGGGGCACGCGACAAGGTGTGGCCGTCGGTCCGTCGTATCGATGGCGTCTACGGCGACCGCAACCTGGTCTGCAGCTGCCCGCCCATCGAGGCGTTCAGCGACCCTGTAGAGGCCTGAGTTCGAAGCCGCTCGGGGTACACAAACCACGTGGCTGGCGTCCGGTGGCTGTGTGGCGCGTCTATCTACCCTGAGCGGTGTGGGCTGTGGCGACAGGCCGGTTCGCGCGACTCGATTCCGTTCCCGCGATCAGGATTGGGGTCGCGGAAGCGGATTTGGGTAGAACGAGGGGGTTGATCCGGGCTCTCTAGGCGGAATTTGGTCATAGCCGTCGATACGAGACCGAAAAGAGCAGATGCAACTGCTATGAACACAACCTGTAAGAGAACAAATGAGCCGGGCCCGCCGTTGCCGTGACTGGTCGAATCGTCCAACCAGGTCCACGCCCAGAACACGAACCACGCGCCGGATGAGACTTTGGTGCCCACCTCAATACTTTTGCTGATCACTGTCATACGTGATGAGAGCCCGACGAGCCCCTTCGCCAGGCCCTCGGACAGAAGGTAAACGCCGGACGCGAGAAAGAAATAAGCGCCAAAGGCTCCCCACGGGACGGCTTGCGTGGTCGCACCGGCGAGATCAGTCGTCATGAAGTGGACCCTCGCACAACCGACAGACAACCTACCTTGATGGCGTTGCTGTCTTCAGCCGCCGAGGATGATCTTCGCGATGGTCGCTGCCGCGGCCGGCTCCGGTGCGGGCATGGGGTTGTTCGTGACCGGGAAGGTCACCGCCGCCGTGGCCGCCGGTAGCGGAGCGTTGCCGCGGAAACCAAGTGCGGTGATGGATTTCAGCTGCTCCGGTGTGCGGGCGAAGTCGAAGAATCGGGTGACCGCCTCGGCCTGCGCCGCGCTGACCTGCTGACCCGTGAGGTCGATGACGGGGTAGTCGGCCATCGGGGTCGGACCGTCGGGCAGCAGCTCGACGACGCCGGGGGAGGTGTCGGTGCGGGTGGCCGCGTACAACGCCTGCTCGGTGATCGGAATGGCGTGAATCGATGCGGCCGCCGGGTTGCCGGAGTTCGCGATGGTGGGCAGTGCCCCGGTGGCGACACCGTCGGTGGGTGTCGGTGCGCGCCTGCGCAAATCGGTCAGCGTCGAGGTGACCGTGGCCGAGTCGGCGTCGGCGGCGGTGAGTCCGCCGGTAGTCGTCCGCGACACCTGCGTGGCGATGGCCTCGGCCGCGAGCACACTCGCGTCGCTGCCGGGTCCGGCGGCGAGCGCCATCTTCAACGACCCCCACCCGCGCAGACCGAGATCGTCGAGGCTGTTGTCGCGGCGCGCCAATGTGGGGATGTCGAGCCACCCCACCGTGGAACCGGCCGCCCGCGCGAGTTCGGGGGCCACCGCGAGAACGACCGGCGATGTCACCAGCGACTCGGGGTTGCCGTCGACGACCGCCGAACGGGCGGTGAGAAGCTGCGCGCTCCACACCGACGACGCCGGCACCCAGGCCGCCGGGTAGGGGCCCATGGACTCGGTGTCCCAGGTGCCGGAGAGTCCGTCGAGCGTGACCTTCGCGTCCTGCGGTGCCACGGTGACGGTGATGCATTGGTCGCGCACCACCGGTTTGGTCGCGTTGTAGGCGCCGGCGATGGTGTTCAGCGGTGTCGCGAGGGCGGGATCGGCCAGGACGGTGACCGTGGCCGGCCCCTCGACGCAGGCCTTGGCCGCATCGTCCCCGTCGGCGGAGATCCGGTTGCCCAGGACGACCCACACGACCACCAGCACCGCGACGACCACGATCGCCAGGAAACCGAACACGACGCCGCGGCTGATGCCGCGGCGTCGTGTGTCATCGGTGCGATGTTGGCCCATGACAGGCGAGGATAGTCGTCCCGCTCAGGCGTTCGCGGCCTTGTACTCGCGACGACGCCGATGCAGGATCGGCTCGGTGTAGCCGCTCGGCTGCGTCGTCCCGGACACGATCAGCTCCTTGGCCGCCTGGAAGGCGATGTTGGAGTCGAAATCCGGTGCCAGCGGCCGGTAGGTGGGGTCCGACGAGTTCTGTCGGTCGACCACCGGCGCCATCCGCTCGAGCGACGCGACCACGTCGGCCTCGGAGACGACACCGTGACGGATCCAGTTGGCGAGCAGCTGGCTCGAGATCCGCAGCGTCGCACGGTCCTCCATGAGCGCGACGTCGTGGATGTCGGGGACCTTCGAGCAACCGACGCCGGCGTCGATCCACCGGACCACGTAGCCGAGGATCGACTGGCAGTTGTTGTCGAGCTCCTGCTGCTTCTCCTCGTCGGACCAGTCGGTCTTCGGTGCGAGCGGGATGGTCAGGATGTCGTCGACCGACGCCGGATCACGCTTGGCGATCTCGTCCTGGCGCTCGAACACATCGATCTGGTGGTAGTGCAGAGCGTGCAGGGTCGCCGCGGTCGGCGACGGCACCCACGCGGTGTTCGCGCCGGCCTTGGGGTGGCCGATCTTCTGCTCGAGCATGTCGGCCATCAGATCCGGCATGGCCCACATGCCCTTGCCGATCTGCGCACGGTGTTGCAGACCTGCGTGCAGGCCGGTGTCGACGTTGAAGTCCTCGTAGGCCTTGATCCAGGTCTGCGACTTCATCTCCGCCTTGCGCACGACGGCGCCCGCCTCCATGGAGGTGTGGATCTCGTCGCCGGTGCGGTCGAGGAAGCCGGTGTTGATGAAGACGACGCGCTCGGACGCCGCGGCGATACAGGCCTTGAGGTTGACCGTGGTGCGGCGCTCCTCGTCCATGATCCCGACCTTGATGGTGTTCTCCGGCAACCCGAGAACCGTCTCGACGCGACCGAACAGTTCGGCGGTGAAGGCGACCTCGTCGGGGCCGTGCATCTTCGGCTTGACGATGTAGATGGATCCGGTGCGCGAGTTCTGCAGACCGTCGGCACTCATGCCGTGGACGCCGATCAGCGAGGTGAACAACGCATCGAGGATGCCCTCGCCGACCTCGTTGCCGTCGGCGTCGAGGATCGCGTCGTTGGTCATCAGGTGGCCGACGTTGCGGACGAACAGCAGCGAGCGACCCGGCAACGACAGCTCGCCGCCGTCCGGTGCGGTGTAGACGCGGTCGGGGTTGAGCACGCGCGTGAAGGTCTTGCCGCCCTTGGCGACCTCTTCGGACAGGTCGCCGCGGTTGAGGCCGAGCCAGTTGCGGTAACCGAGCACCTTGTCGTCGGCGTCGACGGCCGCGACGGAGTCCTCGAAGTCCATGATCGTGGTGATCGCCGACTCGACGAGGACGTCCTTGACGCCCGCCGGGTCGGTGGACCCGATCGGGGAATCGGCATCGATCTGGACCTCGAGATGAAGTCCGTTGTGACGCACCAGGACCCCGGTGGGAGCCGCGGCGTCGCCGAGGTAGCCCGCGAACGCGTTCGGGTCGGCGAGCGACGTGGTGCTGCCGCCGTCGAGGGTGACGACCAGAGCGGATCCGTCGATGTGCAGTTTCGTCACCGACGTCCACGAGCCGTCCTCCAGCGCCGCGGCGTAGTCCAGGACGTTCTTGGCGTAGGCGATGACCTTGTCGCCGCGCACCTTGTTGTAGGACGTGCCCTTCTCGGCGCCGTCGGCCTCGGAGATGGCGTCGGTGCCGTAGAGCGCGTCGTACAGCGAGCCCCACCGCGCGTTCGACGCGTTCAGCGCGAAGCGGGCGTTGAGGACGGGGACCACGAGCTGCGGGCCCGCGGTGCTGGTGATCTCGGTGTCGACGTTGTCGGTCGTGATCTGGAAGTCCTCGGGCACCGGCGCGAGGTAGCCGATCTCGGTGAGGAACTCCTTGTAGGCGACCGGCTCGAAGGTGTTGTCGTGGTGCCAGGCGTCGATCTTGGCCTGCAGCGACTCGCGGATCTCGAGGAGCTCGCGGTTGCGCGGCGCGAGATCGGTGATCACGGCGGCGGCACCGGTCCAGAAAGCGTCCTGATCCACACCGGTCCCGGGAAGGGCCTCGGAGTTGATGAAGTCGTAGAGAACGGATGCGACCTGCACCCCGTTCACCGTGACGCGCTCGGACATGGTTGCCTCACTTCTCGTCGTCGAAACAGCGGAATGTACGTTGCCAGGCTACTTGGGAGTAACAAGCCGTCAGCGGGGAGGTTGGCGGTCGATCAGACCGGCACAACTGTCGATCAGTCGGCGCCGGATCAGCGCCGCGTGATCGGTCAACGTCGCCTGCTGACGGACGTATTCCGCACGTCCGGCGGGCGTCTCCACCGCGATGGGGGCGAAGCCCAGCGCGGCGAAGTCGTACGGGCTCGCCCGCATGTCCAACTCGCGGAGGTCGAACGCGACCTCGAGTGCGTCCACGACCAGGTCGGAGCCGATCAGCGGGCTCAACTTGTAGGCCCATTTGTAGAGGTCCATGCCCGCATGGACGCAGCCGGGCTGCTCGGAGTCGACCTGTGTCTCGCGCGTCAACGACATCAGGTTGCGCGGGCCCGCCGGCTCGGTGAAGAACCGGAAAGCGTCGAAATGGGTACACCGCAGCTCACTGGCCTCGACCGCGGCGTCGGTGTCGGCGGCCGACAGCCGCAGGGGCGTCCGGTGCCGGATGTCGGAGGCCGGTGCGCGGTAGACCATCGCCCATTCGTGCATCCCGAAGCAGTTGAGGCGGGGCGCTCGGTCGGCGGTGGCGCGAAGGAGACCGTCGACGAACCCGACGGTCCGGGAGCGGGTCTCGAGATACGCCGGGTCGACGGTGACGGCATCCCCATCCGCGGACGGCACGTAGTGCGGGTAGTCGGCGTGTTCGGTCGGCATGTCGAGGTCGACGCCATAGCCGGGGTGCCAGCGCATCAACAGCGCGGGTTTGTGGCTGTAGTAGCGGAACAGGAAATCCCACACCGGGTGCGGCGACCCGTCGCGCGTCCGTGCCGGATGGTCGTCGAGCACACGACCCACCCGACCACGGTGCCGCTCGGTCCGCTCGGCGATGTCGGACGCGCACAGGCGCACGCGAAGTCCCTGGACCGCCATCAGATCCGGTGCGTCTCGTCTCGCACGGTGCCGACGAACTCCTCGACGAGGTCCTCGAGCGCGACGATGCCGACCGTGCGCCCGTTGACGTCGACGACCGCGCCGAGGTGGGCGCTGGTCCGGCGCAGGGCGGCGGTGGCCTCGTCGAGCGAGGTGTCGCCGGAGATGACCGGCAGCGGGCGGATCTTGTCGACGCCGATGATCGAGTCCTGCCCGATGTCGTCGTCGAGGATCTCGTCGAGCACGTCCTTGAGATGCAGGTATCCGGTGTAGGCGCCGTCGGAACCGCGCACCGGGAACCGCGAGAAGCCGGTGTCGGAGACGGCCCGCTCGATCGACCCCAACGTGGGGCCGGACCGACCGGTCACCGGGTCGGCGGTGACCCGCACACTGCGCAATTCGTCGAGTCCGATCGCCACCTCGACGACGGTCCGACCGGTGGTCTGCAGCGCGCGGGTGAGACGGTCGTGCTCCTCGGCGTCGATCAGCCCCTCCTCGCGGGACTCACCGATCATCGCGGCGAGTTCGCCCGCCGAGACCGTCGCGTCGAGCTCGTCCTTGGGTTCCACCCGGATGGCGCGCAACGACAGGTTCGCGGCGAGGTTGTAGAAGGAGATGAGCGGGCGGGCCAGCTTGATGAACGCCAGATGCGCGGGCACCAGCAGCATCGCCGACTTCTCGGGACCGGCCAGCGCGATGTTCTTGGGCACCATCTCGCCGAGCAGGATGTGCAGCACGACGACCAGGGCGAGGGCGATCGCGAAACCGATCGGGTGCAGGAAGCTCTCGGGCACACCGAGGAGGTCCATTGGCTTCTCGATCAGATGCGCCACTGCAGGCTCACCGACACGACCCAGCAGGATCGAACAGATGGTGATGCCCAGCTGCGCTCCGGCGAGCATGAGCGAGAGTTGTTGGCCGGCACGGATGACCGTCAGCGCCCGGCGTTTGCCCTCGTCGGCCAGGGCCTCGAGTCGGTCGCGGCGGGCGGAGATGAGCGAGAACTCGGCGCCGACGAAGAAGGCGTTGCCCGCCAGCAGGAGCACGGCGAGCAGGACGCCGAGGAGGTCGTTCACGAGCTGACCTCCTCGTCGGTGTCGGTGTCGGTGCCGTCGGCGTTCCGTTGATCCTCGGGGATCGGTTCGATGGCCACCATGTCGATGCGGCGGCCGTCCATCCGGACCACCCGCGCCCGCCACTTCGGCACCACCGGCATGGGGTCGTTGCCGCTCTCGTCGTCGTCGGATCCCGCGCGCTCGGGGAGGTCGACGACGTCGCCTTCCTGGGCGAGCCGACCCAGGGTGTGCATGACGAGACCGCCGAGGGTGTCGTAGTCGCCGTCGGGTGCCTTGTAGCCGGTGGCCTCCAACAGCTCGTCGATGCGCAGCAGTCCGGCGCAGAGGTAGCCCTCGCCGTCCTTCTGGACATCGGCCTGCTCGTCGTCGTGTTCGTCGGTGACGTCACCGACGATCTCCTCGATGAGGTCCTCGGTGGTGACGATGCCCGCGGTGCCGCCGTATTCGTCGATCACGACCGCGACCTGCATGCCGTCGGCCCGGATGCGGCTCATCAACGCGTCGCCGTCGAGACTCGCGGGCACCACCGGCACCGGCCGGGCGAGGTCGCCCAGACGCGTGGTGCGGCGTTCCGACAGCGGAACCGTGAAGGCCTGTTTGATGTGGACGAACCCGCGGATGTTGTCGAGATCGCCGTCGACGACCACCGGGAAACGGGAGAACCCGGTCTCCGACGCGGCCACGATGAGGTCACGGACGTTCGCGTCCTCGTCGACCGCGTCGACGGTGACGCGCGGTGTCATCAGTTCCTCGGCGGTGCGTTCGCCGAAGCGCAGCGAGCGGTTCACCAGGATCGCGGTGCCCTGGTCGAGTGACCCTTCGCGCGCCGAGTTGCGCACCAGGGATCCGAGTTCCTGTGGCGAGCGCGCCGAGCGCAGCTCCTCTGCCGGTTCGATGCCCAGGCGTCGGACCAGCCAGTTCGCCGTCCCGTTGAGACCGTTGATGGCCCACCCGAAGGCGGTTGAGAACACCGTCATCGGCCCGGCCGTCCCGCGCGCGGTGGGCAACGGACGTGCGATGGCGAAGTTCTTCGGGATGAGCTCGCCCAGGATCATCGACAGCGAGGTGGCGATCACCAGGGCGAGCAGGAGCGAGACCACCGAGGTGACCTGCTCCGACGTCCCGATCGCGTCGAACACGGGGGAGAACAGCTGCGCCAGAACCGGTTCGGCGATGTAACCGGTGACCAGGGTGGTGATCGTGATGCCCAACTGCGCGCCGGACAGCTGGAACGACAGCGTCTTGTGCGCGTGGCTGACCTGCCGCGAGCGGCGATCGTCACGCTGCCGGCGGTCGGCCTCGATGGTGGAGCGCTCCAGCGCGGTGAGCGAGAACTCGGCCGCGACGAACAGGGCGGTGCCGAGTGTGAGGGCGATGAAGCCCAGCAGACTGCCGATGAGGATGAGTGCCTGCATGCTCAGCGACCCGGCTCAGATGTCGGGGTGATGTGGCTGTGCGTGAGCACGGGTGCCGTGGGCACCAAGATGTCCTCCATGGGGCGCCGGGGAGCGAGTCCGAGAAGGCGCGGTGTCGAATCGATGACCAAGACACCCATCGTATCGGGTGACGGGCCTCACCAACCGCTGGGCAGGGGCCGTCCCTCGGCGAAACCGGCTGGTGACTGCACCCCGAGGACCACCTTGTCGTGTAGTTCGTCGAGCGTTCGGGCTCCCACGTAGGTCGCCGTGCTGCGGACTCCCGAGCAGATGTGGTCGATCAGGTCCTCCACACCTGGGCGATCCGGGTCGAGCAGGATCCGCGAACTCGAGATGCCCTCCTCGAAGAGTCCCTTGCGTGCACGGTCGAAGGCGCTGTCGGTGGCGGTGCGGGCGGCGACCGCACGCTTGGACGCCATCCCGAAGCTCTCCTTGTACGACCGGCCCGACGGGTCGGTCTTGAGGTCGCCCGGTGACTCGAAGGTGCCGGCGAACCAGGACCCGATCATCACGTTCGATGCCCCGGCGGCGATGGCCAGTGCGACATCGCGCGGGTGGCGGACCCCGCCGTCGGCCCAGACATGCGCGCCGCGCGCCCGCGCGACCGCCGAACACTCGGTGACCGCGGAGAACTGGGGGCGCCCGACACCGGTCATCATCCGGGTCGTGCACATCGCGCCGGGTCCGACACCGACCTTCACGATTGACGCGCCCGCGTCGATGAGGTCGGTGGTGCCCTGCGCCGACACGACGTTGCCCGCGGCGATCGGAACACCGAGGTCGGCCGCGGACAGGGCGGCGACCGCGGCGAGCATCTTCTCCTGGTGACCGTGGGCGGTGTCGGCGACGAGGAGATCGGCGCCGGCCTCGACGAGCGCCCGCGCCTTGCCGACCACGTCACCGTTGATGCCGACGGCGGCGGCGACACGCAGCCGCCCGTCCCCGTCGACGTTGGGCTGGTAGATCCCGGTGCGCAGCGCTCCGGTGCGGGTGAGGACACCGGCCATCGATCCGTCCGGGTGGGTCAGCACGGCGACCCCGAGGTGCTGGTCGGTGAGCGCGTCGAACACCGCGCGCGGTGCCGAGTCGACGGGCATCGACACGAAGTTCGGGTCGAGCACCTCCGACAGTCGCGCGAACCGGTCGACGTCGGCGCACATGGCCTCGGTGACGATGCCCTGCGGCGCGCCGGTCCCGGGGTGCACGACCACCGCGGCCCGATGCGCACGCTTGGGGAGCAGCGCCAACGCATCGGAGACCGAATCACCGGCGGACAGGATCACGGGGGTGTCGGCGACGAGACCGCGACTCTTCACGAACGCGATGGAGTCGGCGGCGGCCTCGGCCGGGAGATCCTGGGGCAAAACCACCACACCACCGCGGCGGGCCACCGTCTCGGCCATCCGCTTGCCCGCCACCGCGGTCATGTTCGCCACCACGATCGGGATCGTGGTGCCCGAACCGTCCCGCGAGGAGAGGTCGACGTCGAACCGCGACGCCACATCACTGCGGCCGGGGACGACGAACACGTCGTCGTAGGTCAGATCGTTGGCCGGGGTGTGGCCGTCGATGAAACGCACTGTGTCGCCTCTCCGGCTCAGGCCTCGACCTCGGTACGGCCTTCGCTCCACAGCGTGTGGAACGTGCCCTCCTTGTCGATGCGCTGGTAGGTGTGTGCGCCGAAGTAGTCGCGCAGTCCCTGGGTCAGCGCGGCGGGGAGCCGGTCGGCCCGCAGGGCGTCGTAGTAGGACAGCGACGATGCGAACGCCGGGACGGGGATACCCATCTGGGTGGCGGTCACCACGACGCGGCGCCAGCTGTCGACGGCCTTCTCGACGGCGTCGCGGAAGTACGGCGCGAGGAGCAGGCTGGGGAGGTCGGCGTTCTCGTCGTACGCCTCGACGATGCGGTTGAGGAACTGGGCCCGGATGATGCAGCCGCCGCGCCAGATGGTGGCCATCGAGCCGGGGTGCAGGTTCCAGTCGTATTCCTTGCTGCCAGCGGCGATCTGGTCGAACCCCTGCGCGTAGGCGACGACCTTCGACGCGTAGAGCGCCGAGCGGATGTCGTCGATGAACTGGTCGGTGTCGGTCGGCGCGCTGCCGAGCTCGCCGGACTCGAGTCCGTTGGCGGCCTTGCGCTGATCGAGCGCGCTCGACAGTGCGCGCGAGAACACGGCCTCGCCGATACCCGTGGTCGGGACGCCGAGGTCGAGGGCGGACTTCACGGTCCACCGGCCGGTGCCCTTCTGGCCGGCGGCGTCGACGATGACGTCGACGAGCGGCTTCCCGGTCTCGTCGTCGGTCTGGGAGAGCACCTCGGCGGTGATCTCGATCAGGTAGCTCTCGAGGTCGCTGGAGTTCCAGTTGCGGAACACGTCGGCGATCTTGTCGACCGGCAGGTCGAGCGCCTTGCGCAGCAGGTCGTAGGCCTCGCCGATGAGCTGCATGTCGGCGTACTCGATGCCGTTGTGCACCATCTTGACGAAGTGTCCGGAGCCGTCGGGGCCGATGTGGGTGCAGCAGGGTGTGCCGTCGACGTGCGCGGAGATCGACTCCAGCAGCGGGCCGAGTGACTCGTAGGCCTCCTTGGGGCCGCCGGGCATGATCGACGGGCCCTCGAGCGCGCCGACCTCGCCGCCGGAGATGCCGGCGCCGACGAAGTTGAGGCCGCGGTCGCTCATCTCCTTCTCGCGACGGATGGTGTCGGTGTAGAGCGAGTTGCCGCCGTCGATGATGACGTCGCCCTCCTCCATGGCGTCGGCGAGCTCGTTGATGACGGCGTCGGTCGCGTCGCCGGCCTTGACCATGATCAACACGCGGCGTGGCTTCTCCAGCGCGGCGATGAACTCCTCGATCGTCTCGGTCCGGACGAAGTCGCCCTCGGAGCCGTGCTTGTCGATGAGCGCGTCGGTCTTGGCGATGCTGCGGTTGTGGAGTGCGACCGTGTGCCCGTGGCGGGCGAAGTTGCGTGCGATGTTGGAGCCCATGACGGCCAGACCGGTGACGCCGATCTGTGCGCGAGCAGTGCTGGTGGAGTCGGCGCCTGAGTCAGTCTGTGTCATGTGCCCCAGCCTATTGCCTCCGCGTGAGTGCCATGCGTCGGACTCCGCGTCGGTGGGGTGTCATCCGGCGGTGACGAGCCTGCTCAACTCGGTGAGCCATGGGATGGCGACGGCCAGTGTCGGCAGGACCAGGATTCCCGCGGCCGCGACATATGCGACCAATCCGGCCAGGCGCGCCGGACGATCGTGGCTGAGCCGCTGCACGCGGGTCAGCGTCGTCGGGCCGCCGACCGCGAGCGCACCGCGCGGAGCGACCGAGTCGGCGCAGGCGACGAGGGCCCGACCGAGCGGCGTCGGGCCGGTGGCGCGGACCGCGTGGTCGTCGGCGAGGACCTCGACCAACAGCTGGACCGCGCCCAACGCGGACTTGCTGCGGATGAATCGGGGGAAGGCGGCGTGGACCGCGATGAACGCCTCGAGGATGAGGTCGTGGCGTGCCCGCAGGTGTGCCCGCTCATGGGTGATGACCGCCTCGAGTTCGTCGCGGCTCAACCGGGAGATCACGCCCTCGCTCAGGACGACGCGCTGGCGCAACCCGGGGAGGCAGTAGGCGATGGGCTGTTCCACCTCGAGCATGCGAACGTCGCGGGCGAGGAACCGATGGTCGGACCGGCTGCGGTCGACCCGGTCGAGGAGGTCGATGAGCTGGCGATGAGCCGAACGCCGCGCGCGTGTGCGGACACCGACGCGCACCGTGGTGTACATCAGCCGGGCGCCGATCATCAGGGTGAGCGCGAAGACGCCGACGTAGACCAGCCACAGCACGACGCCGAGCGACTTGATCTCGTCCAACGGGTTGGTGGTCGGGCGACCGTCGGGACCGGGGACCAGCAGGTTCGCCGCGATCGCCAGGCCGCAGCTGAACGCCGAGAGGACGGCGGCGAGGGCGATCGACTGCCACAGGGCCATCGCGGCGCGCGGGGCGTGCAACGGCCAACGGGCCCGGGAGAGCCACTCCGCCACGGGACCTGTCAGAGCCAGGGCGAAGATCCCGAATACGAGGGCGGTCATCGACGATTCCTACGGCTGTTGGTACGTGTCCGACGGACCGGGCACGGTGGCCGATCAGCCGATTCTACCTGTGTGGCGACGGTGCCCACGAGCGATCAGCGGACTCGTTCAGCGGTTCCGCGACTCGGACTGCGCGGCCTCGAGTTCGTCGAGGGCGCGGCGCAGGGCGTCGGCCTCGTCGGCGCCGACCCGACCCACGAACGAGACGAGTGCGGCGTGGCGGGAGGTGGACTCGTCGGCCTCGCTCAGTGCGTCGACCATCAGGCTCGCCACGAGGTGTTCGCGCGGGTGGGTCGGGGAGTACTGGTGGGCGCGGTCGTCGCGGATCTGCGTGACCAGGTCTTTCTTCGCCAGACGTTGCAGGACGGTCATCACCGTGGTGTACGCCAGCTCGCGGTCGCGGGACAGTGCCGCGTGGACCTGGCGCACCGTTTGCGGGGTGTCACTGGACCACAGGTTGTCCATGACCGCACGTTCCAGATCGCCCAAGCCGCTCATCCTCCCGAGTTTACCGATGAAGTCCGTTTCCGGAGCCACCGCATGGGTGGACGCTCCGTTCGGTTTCCCCCGCAGCGCCCCGGTTGGGCCGCTGTTGACACATGAATAAGGGTAGCCTATCTTTAGATCAACGTCGGACCGAGTGAGTGTCCTGAGGGCTGCAGAGACCCCCGGTCCACGCCACGGCAGGCCCCACGCCCCCAGGGTGTGGGGCTTGCCGGTTTTCCGGGGCAGGTCGTCGTTCGACGGTGACATAGGGTCGCAGGCACACCGACCGTGAAGGAGCCCCCGTGGCAGACGAACCGTTGTCCATCGGCACCGAGCCCTCGGGCCTCGACGCGACACTGGGTTTCGAGTACCAGACGATGAGCGGCGACGGGTCGGTCGCGACGTTCGACGCGGGTTCCGTGCACCACCAGCCCGACGGGATCGTCCACGGCGGCACCTACTGTGCGCTGGTCGAGTCGCTGGCCAGTGTCTCGGCCGCGATGTGGCTGCAGGAGAAAGGCCTCCCGCCCACGGTCGTCGGGGTCAACAACTCCACCGACTTCCTCAAGTCGGTCCGCTCGGGTGTCGTGACCGGTCGCGCCGTGCCGATCCACCGTGGCCGGTCGTCGCAGCTGTGGCAGGTCGACGTGACCGACGCCGACGACCGCCTGCTGGCGCAGGGACGTGTCCGGCTGCAGAACCTCGACGGTCGTCCGTCCTGACCGGCCGATGACCGAAGGAATCGACACCACGGGCCTGCGTGCACGCGCGCAGATGCGCATGGACGCTCTGCTGCGCGAGGTCGACGCCGAGCTCGCCGCCGGATACCCGGATGCACGCGCCGAGACCCAACCCGTGCACACCGTCTACGTCCCCGCCGACGCGGTGGGTTCCGACACCGTCGCCCAATGGGGCGCTCGTGCAGTCGAACTGGCCGAGTCGGTGCGACCCACGCTGGTCGAACTGTCCTCGGAGGACGCGGTCGACACCATGCTCACCCGCCTGCGGGCCGCCCCGATCGAGGATCTGCGGATCGACCTCGAGGACGGCTACGGCTGGCGCGACGACGCGGTCGAGGACCGGCACGCCCGGGCGGCCGGCGCGGTGTTGGCGCAGTGGAGCGCGTCGGGGTCGGGCCCGCGCCTGAGCTCCGGTGTCCGGTGCAAGGGGCTCGGCCCGCTCGAGCGGGCTCGTGGCCTGCGCACGATGGAGGCGGTTCTCGACGGCGCGGGCGGCGTCCCCGAGGGCTTCGTCTTCACGGTCCCGAAGCTGCGGGCGGTCGCCCAGGTCGACGCGGTGGTCGCGCTGTGCGAGGAGATCGAGCGAGCACACGGACTCGCGCCGATGACGGTGCGATTCGAGTTGCAGATCGAGAGCCCGCAGGCGGTGGTCGGTGCCTCCGGTACCGCGACCGTGGCGCAGGCCATCCATCGGTCCGGCCCGCGCCTGAGCGGATTGCACTACGGCACCTACGATTACAGCGCGGCCTGTGGGATCGTGTCGGCGTACCAGTCGCTCGAACACCCGGTCGCCGATCACGCCAAGGCCGTCATGCTCGCGTCGGCCGCCCAGACCGGCGTCTGGGTCTGTGACGGGTCCACGCAGATCGTCCCCACCGGTGACGCCGCGCAGGTCGACTCCGCCGTGCGGCGCCACCACCGACTCGTCCGGCGTTCGCTGGAGCGGGGCTTCTACCAGGGGTGGGACATGCACCCCGGGCACCTCGTCACGCGATGGCTGGCGGTGCAGACGTTCTTCGCCGACGCCATGCCCGCGGCGACCGCCCGTCTGCAGCGCTACCTCGAACGCGCCGAGACCGACGGGACCGGCGATGCGACCGATGGCGGTGTGATGGACGAACCGGCCACCGCGCGGGCGTTGGCCGGTGTCCTGGTCCGCGGGTGGGGTGTGGACGCGTTCGAACCCGCGCACGTGGCCGCCATCGGATCACTGTGTACACCCGAACGGGTCGCCCCGCTGGCCGGCGGCTGAGCTGTCGCACGCCGCGCCGAGCTGCGCGCAGCGTGGCACCATGAGATAGCCCATTCCACGGGAGAGAACGGAGGGAGGCGTCATGCGACTGTCCCTGCACGAACAGGAACGGCTGATGATCTCGTATGCGGCCGAGCTCGCCCGGCGACGTCAGGGGCGAGGTCTGCTGCTCAATCATCCTGAGGCCGTTGCCCTCATCACCGACCACGTGCTCGAGGGCGCCCGCGACGGAAGGTCGGTGGCCGAGTTGATGTCGACCGGGCGCGAGGTGATCGGTCGGGCCGAGGTGATGTCCGGCGTGCCGGAGATGCTGCACGACGTCCAGGTCGAGGCGACCTTCCCCGACGGCACGAAGCTGGTCACCGTGCACGACCCGATCTCATGACCGGTGGCGGCGCCGATGCGGCGTCCATCGCGGTGATCCCGGGTGAGATCCTCTGTGCCGAGGGCGATGTCGAGATCAATGCCGGTGCCGACATCACCACCGTGAGTGTGGTCAACCGCGGCGACCGCCCGGTGCAGGTGGGCAGCCACTATCACTTCCCGCAGGCCAATGCCGCGCTCGACTTCTCCCGCGAGCAGGCACACGGTCGGCGACTGAACATCCCGGCCGGCACCGCGGTGCGCTTCGAGCCCGGCATCGAGATGCAGGTCGAACTCGTCCCCATCGGCGGAGCCCGGGTCGTCCCCGGACTGTCGCTGGACCCTCCGGGAAAGCTGGACTGACATGGCCTCTCTCAGCAGAGCGCGATACGCGGAACTGTTCGGCCCCACCGTCGGTGACCGGATCCGGCTGGCCGACACCGACCTGTTGATCGAGGTGACCGAGGACCGCTGTGGCGGTCCCGGGCTCGCCGGCGAGGAGGCGGTCTTCGGCGGCGGCAAGGTCATCCGGGAATCGATGGGTCAGTCGCGGGCGACCCGCGCCGAGGGCAGTCCCGACACCGTCATCACCGGCGTGGTGGTCCTCGACCACTGGGGGATCATCAAGGCCGACCTGGGGATCCGGGACGGTCGGATCGTCGCGTTGGGCAAGGCGGGCAACCCCGACACGATGGACGGCGTCCACCCGCAGCTCGTGATCGGCCCGTCGACCGAGGTGATCGCGGGCAACGGCAAGATCGTCACGGCGGGCGGCATCGACTGCCACGTCCACTTCATCGCCCCGCAGATCATGGAGGAGGCGCTGGGCAACGGCGTCACCACCCTGATCGGCGGCGGAACCGGGCCGGCCGAGGGCAGCAAGGCGACCACCGTGACCCCCGGCGCATGGCATCTCGCGTCGATGATGGCCGCGACCGATCACTGGCCGATGAACATCGTGCTTCTCGGCAAGGGCAACACCGTCGGCGTCGAGTCGATGCGCGAGCAGATCCTCGCCGGCGCCTCCGGGTTCAAGGTGCACGAGGACTGGGGGAGCACCCCCGCGGCGATCGACGCCTGCCTGCGCGTCGCCGACGAGTTCGGCGTGCAGGTGGCCCTGCACTCCGACACCCTCAACGAGGCCGGGTTCGTCGAGCAGACCATCGGAGCCATCGCCGGACGCGGCATCCACGCGTACCACACCGAGGGTGCAGGCGGCGGACACGCGCCCGACATCATCACCGTCGCAGGCCTTCCCAACATCCTGCCCAGTTCGACCAACCCCACCCGGCCGCACACCGTCAACACCCTCGACGAGCACCTCGACATGCTGATGGTCTGCCACCACCTCAATCCCAGCGTCCCCGAGGATCTGGCGTTCGCCGAGAGCCGTATCCGGCCGTCGACGATCGCCGCCGAGGATCTGCTGCACGACCTGGGTGCCATCTCGATGATCGGCTCCGACGCCCAGGCGATGGGTCGCGTCGGCGAGGTGGTGCTGCGGACATGGCAGACCGCCCACGTGATGAAGGGGCGGCGCGGGTCGCTCGCGGGCGACACCACCGCCGACAACAACCGCGCCCGCCGCTACATCGCGAAGTACACGATCTGTCCGGCCATCGCGCATGGCCTCGACGACGAGATCGGCTCGGTCGAGGTGGGCAAGCTCGCCGACCTCGTGCTGTGGGAACCGGCGTTCTTCGGCATCCGTCCCCACGTGGTCGTCAAGGGCGGCGCCATTGCATGGGCGGCGATGGGGGACGCGAACGCGTCCATCCCCACACCGCAGCCGGTGTTGCCGCGCCCCATGTTCGGCGCCGCGCCCCCGGTGGCCGCCGACACCTCGCTCACGTTCGTCGCCCAGCAGGCCCTCGACGACGGGCTCGCCGACCGGATCGGGCTCCGACGCCGACTCGCACCGGTCAAGAACGTCCGGGCCGTGGGCAAGAAGGACATGCCGCTCAACGACGCCCAGCCCGAGATCGTGGTGGACCCGGACACCTTCACCGTCCGGATCGACGGTGAGGTGTGGGCCGAGCAGCCCGCCACGTCGTTGCCGATGGCCCAGCGCTACTTCCTGTTCTGAGATGCTCCCCGACACAGACGATGTCGCGTCCGGCGACCACGCCCTGGCGATGATGCTCACCCTGGCCGACTCACGACTCCCGGTCGGCGGCCACGTCCACTCCGGTGGCGTGGAGCAGGCCATCGCCGACCGCGTGGTCGTCGACGCGGCCGGGTTGCGGCGGTATCTCGAGCGTCGGATCGCCACCGGTGCTCTCGTGGCCGCGTCGATCGCCGCCGCGGTCGCCGATGCCCGACTGTCCGACGCGGCCGCGCAGCGCGAGACCGACGCACGCACACCCTCGTCGGCGGCTCGTGCGGCATCGCTGAGTCAGGGGCGGGGAATGGTCCGGCTCGCGCGCCGACGCTGGCCCGATCACGACTTCGCCGACCACATCCCGCGATCGCATCTGCCCGTGATCGCCGGTCGGGTCGGCCGACTGTGCGGGGTCTCCGGGCGGCGCACCGCGCTCGTGCAGGTCTACACCGCGATGACCGGTGCCGCGACCGCCGGACAACGACTCCTCGCGCTCGATCCGGCCGACGTCGCGATCATCACGATGGACCTCGCACCCCTGTGTCAGGACATCGCCGAGCAGGCCGCATCCGGCCTGGCCGACCTGTCCGACCCCCTGTTCGACGTACTCGCCGAACGCCACGAGCGACGCGGCATGCCGCTGTTCGCATCCTGATCGACTATCCGAAAGATGGTGACATGCCCCCGCATCTGATCGACGGCGAACCCCACTCGCACGCCCACGACCGGCCGCGCCGTGTCCGCCAACCCGGTGAGGCGTTGCGTATCGGTATCGGCGGCCCCGTGGGTTCCGGGAAGACGGCATTGGTCGCCGCGCTGTGTCGGCAACTGCGCGAGGAACTCTCGGTCGCCGTGCTGACCAACGACATCTACACGACCGAGGACGCGGACTTCCTGCGGCGCAACGCCGTCCTGCCCGACGAGCGGATCACCGCCGTCCAGACCGGTGGGTGCCCGCACACCGCGATCCGCGACGACATCACCGCCAACCTCGATGCCATCGACGACCTGGTGGCCGCGAACCCGCCGCTGGACCTGATCCTGGTGGAATCCGGCGGCGACAATCTCACCGCGACCTTCTCGACCGGTCTCATCGATGTCCAGATCTTCGTCATCGACGTGGCCGGCGGGGACAAGGTCCCGCGCAAGGGTGGGCCGGGCGTGACGTTCTCGGATCTGTTGGTGATCAACAAGACCGACCTCGCCCCGCTCGTCGGTGCCGACCTGACCGTGATGGCGACCGACGCCGCCCGTGTCCGCGAGGGGCGCCCGACCGCGTTGATCTCGCTCACCGACGACCCCGCCGCGAGCGAGGTGCTGTCCTGGGTGCGTTCGGAGTTGGGCGCAGGGGTGGGCACGCAGGCCTGAGGCATGCGCACCGATGTGCACATCGTCGCCCGCTTCGGGCGCTCACCTCGGATCCGGTCGAGTGGCGGACTCGCCGTCCGTCAGACCGGTACCGATGCGCTGCACCTGATCTCGACGGCCGCGACACCACTCGGTGGTGACCACGTCGACATCACCGTCGAGGTCGAGGAGGGAGCCCGCCTCCGACTGAGCACCGTCGCCGCGACGATCGCGCTGCCGTCGCTGACCGAGCGGACCTCGACCATGGACTGGACCGTGCTCGTCGGCGCGGGGGCCGACCTCGCGATCACGCCGCTGCCGACGATCGTCGCCGCCGACGCCGACCTGGTCACCTCGACGACGGTCCGCGCGGACCCGACCTCGTCGGTGCTGATCGACGAACGGGTACAACTCGGTCGCCACGACGAGGACGGCGGACGCTGGCAGGGCCGGTTGTACGTCGACGTCGACGACCTCCCGGCCCTGCGACACCGCCTCGTGCTCGACTCCGACGGCAACCCGGCAACGAGTGGCGAGCGTGCGGTACTCAGCGCGTTCCGCTACCCGGACACGGATCCGGCCGCGGTGTCGGAACGCATGATCGCGGCCCGCCTGCGGCTCGACTGCGGCGGATCGCTGACCACGGTGCTGGGACGATCACTCACCCAGATCGAGCAGGGCGTGACCGATCTGAGCTGAGTCAGCTCGCGTCGGCCTCGGCCGGCTGTTTGCCCTTGGTGTTGGTGTCCTCGGCCGCCTTGCTGTCGGTCGTGCCCTGCACCTCGGAGCCCTCCGAGGGAGGGGTCGACGTGGCCGCGGGCGGTGTGGGCGCCGACGCCGCCGGTATCCCCGAGGCCTCGTCGGTCTTGTTCTCCGACTCGAGGTGGTGCAGGTGATCCATCGCCGTGCGCGCGTACACCTGCTGTTCGGTCACCGTGAGCTGCGAGCGGCTGCGGGTCGTGAACGACACCGTCCAGTCGATGATCGTGCTGAGGCGGCTGCGGAACCCGACGATGTAGACCAGGTGCAGTGCCAGCCACCCGAGCCACGCGAAGAATCCCTCGGTCTCGAAGCGCTTGGAGGTGAACGGGATCGGGACGCTCATCACGGCACTGAACCGCGAGACCGTGGCCATCGAACCCTTGTCGTGGTACTTGAACGGGCTGCGTTCCTCGGGCTTCTGGCCCGACAGGCTCGCCTTGATCGCGTCCGCCGCGTACCGACCGCCCTGGATGGCGCCCTGCGCCATGCCGGGGACGTCGTCGATCGACATCATGTCGCCGACGACGAAGACGTTCGGGTGACCCGGGATCGACAGGTCCGGCTGCACCTTCACGCGACCGGCGCGGTCGAGTTCGACGCCGCTCTGCTCGGCGAGCTGCTTGCCCAGCGGGCTGGCGGCCACACCGGCCGACCACACCTTGCACTGCGACTCGATGCGACGGGTGGTGCCGTCCTTGTCCTTGACGGTCAGACCGTTGTAGTCCAGGTCGACGACCATCGCGTTGAGCTGGATCTCGACGCCCATGCTCTCGAGTCGCCGAGCGGCCTTGGTGCCGAGGTTCTCGCCCATCGGCGGCAACACCGACGGCGCGGCGTCGAGCAGGATCACCCGGGCGCTCGACGGGTCGATGTTGCGGAAAGTGTCCTTGAGGGTCTTGTCGGACATCTCCGCGATCTGACCGGCCAGCTCGACGCCGGTGGGTCCGGCGCCGACGACCACGAAGGTGAGCAGACGCGCTCGCTCCTCGGGATCCTCGGACAGCTCGGCCTGCTCGAACGCGCCGAGGATGCGGCCGCGCAACTCGAGTGCGTCGTCGATGGTCTTCATGCCGGGCGCGAACTCGGCGAACTGGTCGTTGCCGAAGTACGACTGGGCGGCACCCGCGGCGATGATCAGGCTGTCGAACGGGGTCTCGGTGATGCGGGTCAGCAGCCGCGACCGGACGACCTTGCGCTCGAGGTCGATGGATTCGACGTCGCCCAGGAGGACCTGTGCGTTGTCCTGGTTCCGCAGGATCACCCGGGTGGCCGGGGCGATCTCGCCCTCCGACACGATTCCCGTCGCGACCTGGTAGAGCATGGGCTGGAACAGGTGATGTGTGGTGCGTGCGATCAAGGTGACATCGACATCGGCCTTCTTCAGCCGTTGGGTGCCGAACAACCCGCCGAATCCCGATCCGATGACCACCACGCGATGGGGGTGCTGTCCATCAAGCCGATTCAGGCTCATGGGCTTCTCCTGTCTGTGGTCGTGGAGTGCGTCTGCGCAGGCCGGTCTCAGGTCGAGTTCACGCCCGCTCGGACTCAACGGTAGTCAATCGAGGCGATTCGCACGCGCCCACGGTGGGCACCGTGTCGTCGGCCCCCGGGGACCGGTACGGGCGTACCCGTCGCCGCGTCAGTCGGCGGCCTGCGATCGACGTCGACGGTATGCGGCCACATTGGCCCGGTTGCCGCAGTTGCGGTGGGCGCAGAACCGGCGAGAACGGTTGCGTGACATGTCGATCAGCACGGAATCGCAGTCCGGCGCCGCGCACACGGTGAGTCGGTCGAACTCGTCGGCGCGGATCAGGTCGATCAGCGCCATCGCGGTCTCGGCGCCGATGCGGTCGGCGAGCGGATCGGCGGAATCGGTGACGTGGATGTGCCAGTCGCTCGAGTCGTGCCGCGTCAGGAACGGCACGGCGCCGCATTCACGCAGGATCGCGTTCACCTCCGACGCGGCGTCGTCGCGTCCGATCTGCCAGAAATGCGTCACCCGGTCCCGTAACGCCCGCACCGACCTCAGTTCCGCGTCGGTGCCGTCACGACGCCCGGTGTAGCCGTGCTCGTCGAGGAAATCGGCGAGAGCGGCGGGGTCGGTGAGCGTGTCCTGCGCATTGCGCCCGGAGTTGACCAGCGCGACGACGGCAACCAACGCCGGTTCTGTGTCATGGGTGAAACGCACCTTGACTCCTGACTCTCGATGTCGTCTCCTGTAAGGAGTCTAAATGAAGATCACCTCTTACATGCGACCTCTCGCATGCGGAGCGAACGGGGAACACCATGAATCGGACCGCCTCCGGTGGGCTGATGGTCGCGGCGGTGTCGGCCACCGCGTTCGGGATGTCCGGGCCGCTGGCGAAGTCGCTGATCGACGCCGGATGGTCGTCGACCGCGGCGAGCGCACTGCGACTCGGGCTGGGCGCGGCGTTGCTGGTCGTCCCGGTGCTCATCCTGCGACCCCGACGACTGCTGGCGATCGGGCGCGCCCCGATCCGGGTGGTGGCGTACGGGGTGTTGGCCGTCGCCGTCGTCCAGCTGAGCTTCTTCAACGCGGTCCGCTACCTCGACGTCCCGATCGCGCTGCTCATCGAGTACAGCGCCCCGGTGATGGTGATCGGGTTCGAGTGGGCCGTGCGCGGGCGACGTCCGGGTCGGGTGACCCTGGCGGGTGGCGCAGTCGCGGTCGCCGGCCTGCTGGTCGTGATCGGCGGTGGTGCCGGGGTGTCGATCGATCCGGTCGGGGTCGCCTGGGCGCTGGCCGCGGCGGTCGGTTTGGCCGCGTACTTCATATTGGCCGAGGAGTCCGAGGACGCCGCAGGCAGCGTCGACCCCATCGCGTTGACGTGTGGAGGACTCGTGGTCGGTGCGGTGCTCGTCGGTGCCGCGGGCGCGGTCGGGTGGTTCCCGATGCGTGCGACCACGGCGGATGTGACGTTGGCCGGCCACGCCACCCCGTGGTGGGTCGCGGCGCTGGCGGTCGCGGGTGTCGCGACGACGCTGGCCTACGTCACCGGGATCACCGCGGTGCGCATGCTCGGACCGACACCGGCCTCGTTCGTCGCGCTCCTCGAGGTCGTCGCGTCGGCGGTCGCCTCGGCGGTCCTGCTGGGTCAGGTGCTCAGACCGCTGCAGGTGCTCGGTGCGTTCGTCCTGCTGGCCGGCATCGTCGCGGTGCGCACGGGGTCGTCGGCCGATGCGCGTGCGGTGGCGGCTAGGCGATCAGGTGCGCGGCCGCCCGAGCCGATCTCGCCCACGGGAAATCCGCTGTCTCCCACTGAGATCTGAGGATCTCGTACTCGACCTCGCCGCGCTCGTATCCGTCGATCGCGGTGTCGTCGGCCTGGTGGAGGGCGGCCAGGCGCATGCCGGACTTCTCCATCACCCGGCGTGACGGGGCGTTGACGGCCATCGTCCCGGCGAAGAGACGGTCGGTCGCGAGACGGTCGAAGGCCACCTGCACCAGTGCGCGTGATCCCTCGGTCGCGATGCCGTACCCCCACGCCTCACGACGCAGGCGATAGGTGAGTTCGAGCTCGGCCCGGCTGCTGTGGCGCGGGGCCCGCAGCGAGAACCAGCCGAGGAATCCGCCCCGGTGTCGATCCATCGCGGCGAACATGCCGACCCCACGTCGCGTGGACATCTCGGCGATGGCGCGCGGGATCACCCAGTCCTCGATCATGGTGCGAGGTGTCGGGCGTCCACCCGAGACGTAGCGCATCACCGCAGGATCACTGTCGAGTTCTTCCAGGGCCGCGGCGTCGTCACGGGTGATCGGCCGGAGCACCAGGTGCGCGGTCTCGATGATCACCGCCCCAATATAGGGCGCAGGCGCAGCGCATCGGCGGTTTCGTCGAACGTGTCGTGCTATCGGGCCACGCCACCGCGCCCGTCGGTCAGCGTCCGCACTGGTGTCGAAGGGTGTCGGCGAGTGCGGGCATCCGGAAATCGTGCCCGACGCCGGCGAGGACCTCCGGGAGCACACGCTGGCTCGCCAACGCCAGTGAGCCCGCACCGCTCTCGGTGAGCACCAGCTTCGGTGCGAACTCCGGCACCCGCAGGACGGTGGGGCGGTGCAGGACCGTCCCCATCGTGTCGGTGAACTCGCTGTTGCGGACGGGCTCGGGGGAGACCGCGTTGACCGGCCCGGACAGGCGGTCGTCGAGCGCCGCGCGGTAGAAGACGTCGCACACGTCCTCCAGACCGATCCAGGACAGCCACTGCGTGCCGTCACCGATCGGGCCGCCCAGCCCCGCACCGAAGACCGGCCGCAGCACCTTGAGCATGCCGCCTGCCGCCGCCTGCACGACGCCGGTGCGCACGGTCACCACCCGCAGTCCGGACTCCGCGGCCGGTGTGTAGGCCGATTCCCAGTCGCGCACGATGTCCGCGATCACGCCGTCGCCCGGGGTGCTGGTCTCGGTGAGTTCCTCGTCGCCGCGGTCGGCGCCGTAGTACCCGATGGCCGACGCCCCGATGAAGACGCGGGGCCCGCGCCCCTCGGCGGCGGCTGCGGCGGCCACCCGCGCCAGGGCGTGGGAGGGCTCGACCCGGCTGTGGCGGACACGGGAGACGTGCGCGTCGGTGAACCGCCCCGCGATGGACGAGCCCGCCAGATGGACCACGATGTCGAGTCCGTCGAGCAGATCGGCGGCGGGATTGTCGGGGTCCCAGCGTCGTTCGTCGTCGCCGACCGGTGTCCGACGCACCAGTGACACGACCCGGTGGCCGCCGGTGGTGGCCAGGGCGGCCAGCGCGGTGCCGATCGTCCCCGACACCCCGGTCATGCCGATGGTCAGCGGCGTCGGCTGCAGTGACCGAGCCCACTTCTGCGTGATGATGTCGTCGGCGAGCTGCCGATGCCGGAAGTCGAACATCGACGACAACGCGAATCCGGGCACCCGGGTGTCCACGTTGTCGGTCACGCGGGTGTGGTCGGCGTCGACGGCGTCGAAGTTGTGGGTGTGCGTCCACGGGGTGACGTACCGGAGCGGGACCGAGGTGAGCTTGTCCACGAACTGGTTCGGCGGACGATATCCGCCCGGCTGATGGGCCGCGGTCCAGGTCAGACCGCCGGGAAGCACCAGGATGGCCTTGCCGTCCTCGATGGAGGTGGCCTCGGACCGCAGCGACATCGGCGCGAAGCCGGGGGAGAGGCGATGGAACGCCCCTGGGCGCTGGTGCCAGGCGAAGACCTCGTCGATCGAGTCATCGACCACGGACGAACGAGTGATGCTCATGTCGCGAGCCTATGCGCGTCGCGGCGGTGTCCGATTTCCCGTGTCCGATTTCACCGACAGCGAACCGCCGACGCCCATCCGGTGGTGCGGGGGGTCCGAACCATGAGTGAGACCATTGTGATCCGACAATGGCTTCTTCGGCGTGAGAGACAGTGGTGCGAGTGATGACGAGTGGGTCCCAGAATGCGCAATCCCCGACCGTTGCGGTCGTGGGGTCGGGCGTGTCCGGACTCACCGCCGCGCA
This sequence comes from Williamsia maris, assembly GCF_024171815.1. GTDB lineage: Bacteria > Actinomycetota > Actinomycetes > Mycobacteriales > Mycobacteriaceae > Williamsia_A > Williamsia_A maris. The sequence continues at coordinate 102,698 of NZ_JAMTCJ010000004.1, forward strand.
CCTGCTGGGCCGCACCCATGCGGTGACGCTCTACGAGTCCGACGACCGGCTGGGGGGCCACGCCCACACCCATCAGGTGCCCGACGGTGACCGCCGACTGGGCATCGACTCCGGTTTCATCGTGCACAACGACGAGACGTACCCGATCCTGCGCCGGCTGTTCGCCGACCTCGGTGTGGCCACCCAGCCCACCGAGATGAGCATGAGCATCGTCGACCGCGTCAGCGGCTTCGAGTACGCGGGGGGTCGGGGCGTCGGCGGCATCCTCGCGCAGCCGCGTCGGCTGGCCGACCCGCGATTCCTCGGGATGCTCCTGCAGATCAAACAGTTCCACCGCGCTGCGGGGGCCTTCCTGGACTCGGCCACCGACGACGACCTGACCACCTACGGACAGTTCCTCGACGGGCACGACTTCGGTGCGTTCTTCCGACGTCACTACGCCGTCCCGCTCGTGTCCTGTGTGTGGTCGTCGGGCCCGGAGGCGTCGCTGGACTACCCAGCGCGCTACCTCTTCGCGTTCCTGCGCAATCACGGCATGCTCACCGTCACCGGCTCGCCGCAGTGGTACACCGTGACCGGCGGATCCCAGGAGTACGTCCGCAGGATCGCCGAGGGCATCGCCGACGTCCGGCTGTCGAGCGGCGTCACCGAGATCGTGCGCCACGTCGACGGCGTCACGATCACCGACCGCACCGGCGCCCGCAACCGATTCGACAAGGTGGTCGTCGCCACCCACCCCGATCAGGCGCTGGCGATGCTGGCCGATCCGTCGGAATCCGAGCGCACCGTCCTGTCGGCGTTCCACTACGCGCCCAACCAGGCTGTGCTGCACACCGATTCGACCCTGCTGCCGTCGGCGAAGCGTGCAAGGGCGTCGTGGAACTACCTGACCCCTGACGGGGACGGCGGATCGGACGAACCGCCGGTGGTCACCTACTGGATGAACCGCCTGCAGGCACTCGACAGCGCGACCGACTACCTGGTGACGCTCAACGCCCGTGAACTCATCGATCCGTCGACGATCATCGCGGTGATGGACTACGCCCACCCCACCTACACGCCGGCGGCCGTCGCCGCGCAAACCCTTCTGGGCGAACTGAACTCGTCGACGACCGCGTTCGCAGGTGCCTACCACGGCTGGGGTTTCCACGAGGACGGCGCCCGCTCTGGTGTTGCCGCAGCCGAACATCTCGGTGCCCGGTGGTGACCCGATGACGGCGGTCCTCGACCTGCCGTCGCTCCCGGCGATCGTGACCGGGGACGTCTCGCACGTCCGGCGCGGGCAGACGGCGCACAGGTTCCGACACCGCGTGTACCAGTGGCTGATCGACCTCGACGCGCCTCCGCGGCTGCCGAAGCCGCTCGCCCCCTTCGCGCGGTTCAGCGCCCGAGACCATCTGGGCGCGATCGACTCCGATTCCGCGGCCGCGATCAAGACCAACGTCGAGACCTATCTGGCGGCCAACGACATCGACCTCGGTGCCGGCTCGCGGGTGGTCATGCTCGCCAACGCGCGGGTGCTCGGCTACGTCTTCGACCCGCTGTCGGTCTACTGGTGCTTCACGGCCGACGGTGAACTGCGGTGCCTGATCGCCGAGGTGCACAACACCTACGGCGAACGCACCGCCTATCTGCTCCGGCCCGACGCCGACGGACGCGCGGAGGTCGACAAACACTTCTACGTCTCGCCGTTCAACGACGTCTCGGGCCACTACCGCATGGTGTTCCGACTCGACGCCGAACGTGTCGTCGTCACCATCACACTCGACCGCCCCGGGATGCCGCCGTTCTCCGCGTCGTTCACCGGGGTTCCGCGCCCGGCCACGAAACGAGCCGTCCTGCGGTCGATACTGACCATGCCGCTGATGCCCCAGCGGGTCACCGGACTCATCGCGGTCCACGGCATCTGGCTCTGGCTCCGTCGCCTGCCCGTCGTGGCACGCCCTTCTCACACGCCCCCACAGGAGGTCTGAACCCATGACCAACGTCGTTGATCCGTTCGCCGTGCGCAGGCCTGTCCTCGCGGGGACGTGGTTCAAGACCCCCATCACCCGTCGCCTGGTCGACTACGCGCTGAGCAAGGCGCCGGTCAACGTGCTGTTCCCGGACGGCGACATCCGCGGCAACGGGGCCCCCGACAGCGAGACACTGGAGATCGTGCGGCCCAAGGTCTTCTACGACCGACTGGGACACAACCCGAAGATCGGACTCGGCGAGGCCTACATGGCCGGTGACTGGCGCGCGGCCGAGGGCAGTGACCTCGGGCGGGCCCTGACGCCGTTCGCCGAGCGGATGACCAGTCTGGTGCCGGAGCCGATCTGGAAGTTGCGGGCCGTCGTCGACAAACGGATCCCGGAGCACCAGCGGAACTCGGTCGAGGGGTCCAAGCGCAACATCGGCGCCCACTACGACCTCAGCAACGAGATGTTCGCCTCGTTCCTCGACCCCACGATGTCCTACAGCTCGGCCATGTTCGACGCGGCCGGGGACTTCGCGACGCAGGATCTCGAGGCGGCGCAGTACCGCAAGATCGACTCGGTCCTGGACATGGCCGGGGTCGCCGAGGGCACGCGGGTGCTCGAGATCGGCAGCGGCTGGGGCGCCCTGGCCATCCGTGCCGCGCAACGCGGTGCCGAGGTGACCACGGTGACGCTGTCGCAGGAGCAGCGTGAGCTCGCGCTGCAGCGCATCGACGCCGCGGGTCTCACCGACCGCATCGACATCCGCCTTCAGGACTACCGCGACGTCCAGGGTCGGTTCGACGCGATCGTCAGCGTCGAGATGATCGAGGCGGTCGGCGAGGAGTACTGGCCGACCTACTTCGGCAAGATCGACGAACTGCTCGCTCCGGGCGGCAAGGTCTCGATCCAGGCGATCCTGATGCCGCACAACCGGATGTTGGCCACCCGACGGTCGTTCGGTTGGATCCAGAAGTACATCTTCCCCGGTGGGCTGATCCCCTCGATGGAGGCCATCGACTCCACGATCGCCGAGCACACCGGACTGGTCCGGTCGGACCGGATCGATCTCGGACAGCACTACGCCGAGACGCTGCGGCGCTGGCGCCATCGGTTCAACGCCTCGTGGGACACCGTGCAGCACAAGGGGTTCGACGAGACGTTCCGTCGCATGTGGGAGTACTACCTGGCCTACTGCGAGGCCGGGTTCGCGTCGGGCTACCTGCAGGTCAGCCAGTTGCAGTTCACCCGCCCCTGACGCACCGCACCGTGGCGTGCACGCGCGCCGACGATACGATGTCGCCCATGTCCGATCACGCGGTGACCATCGCCCTGCAACTGCGCTGGGGTGACATGGACATCAACAGCCACATCAACAACGTCGCGATCGCCCGCCTGCTGGAGGAGTCCCGGGTGCGGGCCATGCCGCGCCTCATCGCGGCCGGCCCGGCGGCACCGAGGACCGACGATGCCACCGCGACCGGCACGGGCCTGGTCGTGGTGCGCCAGGAGGTCGAATTCCTGGCCACGATCCCCTACAGCGAGGACGACATCATGGCGTCGGTGTGGCTGAGTCGGGTCGGCCGCTCGTCGTTCGAATTCGGTTCGGTGCTCGCCGATGCCTCCGGCCGACGCTTCGTGCAGGCCGAGACCACACTGGTGTGCGTGGATCCGGAGGGCGCACCCACGGCCATGCCGGAGCATTTGGTGACGGCCATGCGGGACCGTCTCGACGAACCGGTGGCCCTGCGTCGGCGGGCCTGACGCGGTGATGTCGGTGCCCACTGGTACACCTGTGCGGCAACGTGTCGGAGCGAGGGGAGGGGCACCATGCTGACCCTGCATCGCGCCGAGCGCACCGACATCCTCGCCGACGCCCTGGCCGACATCCTGCTCGATCCCCTCGCCGACGCGCTGACCCCCGAGATCGTCGCCGTCCCCGCCAAGGGGGTGGAGCGCTGGTTGGGTCAACGGCTCTCCGCGCGGCTGGGCACCTCCGGTGCCGGGTCCGACGGCATCGCCGCCAACATCGACTTCCGGTCGCCCACCGACCTCGTCGACCGGGTGCTCGGGTCGATCCGCGGCTACCACCGGGCCGACGACCCGTGGTCGCCCGCGCGGATGCGATGGACGCTGCTCGAGGTGCTCGACACCTGCGTGCACGATCCCGGTTGCGAGGTTCTCGCACGGCACCTGGGTGTCCGCCCCGACGGATCGGTCGACGCGCATCGCGCCGGGCGGCGGTGGAGCACGGCGGTCGGTCTCGCCCGCACGTTCCGCTCCTACGCCGCGCAACGACCGCAGATGCTCTCCGACTGGGCCGCCGGCCACGACACCGACGGCATCGGCGGTGAGCTCCCCACCGACCAACGGTGGCAGGCGCACGTGTGGCGACGGCTGCGTGAGCGGATCGGGACGCCCGGTCCGGCCGAGCGTCTGGAATCCCTGTGCGCGCAGATCTCGTCCGAGCCGACCGCACTCGACCTGCCCCGTCGGCTCTCGCTGTTCGGACCCACCCGGCTGACCACCGAGCAGCTCGCGGTGCTCTCCGCCGTGGGTGCCGAGCGCGACGTCCACGTCTTCCTGCCGCACCCCAGCGACCGGCTGTGGCAGATCACCGCCGCCGCGGGGGAGCCGATCAGACGCCGTGATCTGGCCCGCGGCGCGGTGTCGAACCCGTTGCTGGCCAGCCTGTCCCGGGAGATCCGCGAGACCCAGCTGCGGCTGACCCGCCACGTCACCCGCGACATCCACCACGCCGGTCCGGTCGCCGAACCGACGACGCTGCTCGCCCGTCTGCAACAGACGATCCGTGACGACGCCACGCCGACCGACCTCACGCCGGGGCCCATGGACGACTCGGTCGGCGTGCACTCGTGCCACGGCCCGGCCCGGCAGGTCGAGGTGATCCGGGACGTCCTGTCCCGGATGTTCACCGACGACCCGACACTGATGCCCCGCGACGTCATCGTCATGTGCCCGGACATCGAGGCGTTCGCCCCGTTGATCCGAGCGGCGTTCGACACGCGCAGGCCGGACGGCCGGGGCCCGGACATCGACGGCCATCCCGCGCACCGACTACGGGTCCGTCTCGCCGACCGTTCGATGAGCGCGACCAACACCGTCCTGGAGTCGGTCGTCGTCGTCGTCGCGCTCGCCGGGGCCCGCGTCACCGCCAGCGACATCGCCGACCTGGCCGGCCGGGCACCGGTCCGGACCCGTTTCGGTTTCACCGACGACGACCTCGAGCTCATCGGCCGGTGGATGGCCGAGGCGGGCGTCCGCTGGGGTCTGGGATCGGCCCAGCGAACCGCGTTCGGCCTCAAGGGGTTCGAACAGAACACGATGGAGACTGGGCTCGATCGGATCGTCCTCGGTGTCGTCGCGCACGAGGCCGGTCTGCAGTGGATCCACCGTGCGCTGCCCCTCGACGACATCGACAGCGCCGACATCGACCTGGTCGGTCGCTTCGCGGAGTTCGTGGACCGACTCGACGCGTGCGTGGGAGCGCTCGCCGGGGTGCGCTCGGCGCAGGACTGGACCGCGTCGATGGTGCGGGTGATCGACGACCTGCTCGACGTGGCGCCCACCGACGCGTGGCAGCGGGCGCAGGCGGTCGACGAGATCACCCGCGCGACCGAACACTGCGGCGACGTCGACCTGCGCCGCGCCGATGTCGTCGCCCTGCTCGACGACGTGGTCGCCGCCCGCCCGACACGGGCGAACTTCCGGACCGGCGAGCTGACGGTCTGCTCGATGGTGCCCATGCGCGCCGTCCCGCACCGGGTGGTGGTGCTCATCGGTCTCGACGACGACGTCTACCCCCGGGTGTCGCGTGAGGACGGAGACGATGTCCTCGACCGCAACCCCTGCGTGGGTGAACGCGATCCACGCAGCGAGGACCGGCAACTCCTGCTCGACACGATGATGTCGGCGCGCGAGAAGCTCGTGATCGCCTACACCGGAGCCGATCCGGTGACCGGGCTTCGTCGTCCGCCGTCGGTGCCGGTGAGCGAGGTGGTCGACGCCATCACCGCCCTGGTCTCGCCCACGCACGCGGAGCAAGTGGTCCGCAGGCATCCGCTGCACGCCTTCGACCCGGCGAACTTCGATGCCGAGGCGCCCTTCGGTTTCGATCGCGCCGCCCTCGCAGGCGCTCGGGCGCTGATCGCGCCGCCCACTCACGTCATCGAGTTCGATCGCACCCCGCTGCCGCCGGTCACGTCCACCGTCGGCGCAGCGGCACCGGTCGATGTCGCCGAACTGATCGCGTTCTTCGAACATCCCGTCCGCGGGTTCTGCAGGCAACGCCTCGGTTTCGCCGTCCCCGACACCGCGGAGGTGCTCGACGACGAGCTCGATCCCGGTCTCGATCCGTTGGACCGCTGGGGGATCGGCGACCGGTTGCTCCGTCATCGACTACAGGGCGACACCATCGACGCGCTGCGGGGAGCCGAACTCCGCCGCGGGACCCTGCCGCCGTTCGAACTGGGTCGCCGCGCGCTCGAACCGGTGCTCGACGACGTGAACCGTCTGTGGGATGCGGCCTCGGCGACCGTCGCCATAGAACGGACGTCGGTGGACGTCGATGTCGACCTCGGCGACGGCAGACGACTGACCGGCACGGTGGACGGTGTCCACGGTGACGTGGTGTTCCGGGCGCACTACTCCAAACTCGCGCCCAAACACCGGCTGTCCACATGGATCGCCCTGCTCGCCGCGGCGGCCGCTCGCGCCGACGGGACCATGACCGGTCTCTCCATCGGCCGATTCGGCAAGGGGACCAGGCTCGCCCGCGCGCAGCTCGCGCTGCCCGCTGCACCGGCGCAGATACTGGCCGACCTGGTGCGGCTACGCGACCTCGGTCTCACCCACCCGCTGGCCCTGCCCGCGGCGGCAGGCGCCGAGTACGCCGTCCGCCGTCATGGAGGGGAGCCGGTCCCGGATGCGCTCGACGCCGCCCGGGCCGCCTTCGAGAGCACGTTCGGTGAACACACCGACCGCTACCTGAACCTGGTCTTCCCCTCCGGATTCGCCGGCATCGCGGCCGATCCGGGAGCCATCGACGAATTCACCGCATCGGCGGAGTCGATCTGGCATCCGATGCTCGACGCCGAGCAGGTGGTGGTCCGATGACAACACCGCGGCCGCGCATCGCGCGCAGCACGTTCGACCTCCTGGCCCCGCTGCCCACGGGCACGACCGTGCTCGAGGCGAGCGCGGGTACCGGGAAGACCCACGCGATCGTCGGATTGGCGGCCCGCTACATCGCCGAGGGCGTCGACGTGGGTGCACTGCTGCTGGTGACGTTCAGTCGGATGGCCACCGCAGAACTGCGGGAGCGGACACGTGAACGGCTGACGACCCTGGCCGCCGGTCTCGCCGACCCGGCGTCCGCGAGGTCGGACTCGTTGGTCACGGCGCTCGCCGACGCTCCCGCCGACGAGGTGGCACTACGTCGCGAACGGATCAGCGCGGCGTTGTCGGACTTCGACGCCGCCACGGTCAGCACCACCCACACGTTCTGTTCGCGGATGCTCGACGCGCTCGGCATCGCCGGGGAGAGCGAACACGGCCTCACCCTCGTCGAAGAGGTCGACGACCTGGTCACCGAGGTCGCCGGTGACGTGTTCCTCAAGTGGTACAGCGGCCTCGACGAGCTGCCGTTCGACTTCCGCGACGCGGTGGCCATCGCCCGCGACGGGGTCCGACAGTCCCACGCCACCCTCGTTCCGCGCGATGCACCGGAGGGGACCACGGCCCGCGCACGGACCGACTTCGTGACGGCGGTGCGCAGGGAGGTGCTGCGACGCAAGCGGATGATGCGCATCCGCGACTACGACGAACTGCAGTCGTTGCTCCGCGACGTGATCACCGATCCGGTGCACGGCGAGGCGGCCTGCGCCCGGATCCGTGACTTCTTCTCCGTTGTCCTGGTCGACGAGTTCCAGGACACCGATCCGATCCAGTGGGAGATCCTGCGCCGCTGCTTCCACGGCCACTCCGATCTCATCCTGGTCGGGGACCCGAAACAGTCGATCTACGCCTTCCGCGGCGCGGAGGTCCTGAGCTACCTCGACGCCGCGACGAGTGCCGACAACCACCAGGCCCTCGGAACGAACTGGCGTAGCGACGCCGGACTCGTGACGGCGTTGCACCACCTTTACGGCGGAGCGGCGCTGGGACATCCCGACATCGTCGTCCGGTCCGTCGATGCGACCCACACCTCCTCGAGGCTGTCCGGCCGACCACCGCTGCGGCTGCGACACCTCGGTCGTGTCGGCCTCGGACCGTTGGGGGACAACGGGTTCCCGCCGCTGTCCGCGGTACGGTCCGCGGTTGTCGACGACGTCGCACGCGATGTCGCCGAGCTGCTCGCCGATGCGCCCGAACTGACCGACCCGGACGGGACCACCCGGCCGGTCCGGCCCTCGGACGTGGTGATCCTGCTGCGCACCCGTTCGACCATCGGACCCGTGCAGCGGGCGTTGCGCGAGGCCGGGGTGGCCTCGGTGGTCGGTGCCGGATCGAGTGTCTTCGCCACCGCGAGCGCCCGCGACTGGTTCCACGTCCTGCGGGCTCTCGAGCAGCCCAACCGTTCCGATCGCGTGAGCCTCGCCGCGCTGACGCCGCTGATCGGTCGTACGGCGGGCGAGATTGACGCAGCCGGTGGTGATGCGTTGGCCGACGTCGGTGACCTGCTGATCGAGCTGTCGCAGACGATGGCGCAGTCGGGATTCGCCGCGATGTACGAACGCCTGGCGATCCGGACCGGGTTGGAGTCGCGCATCCTCTCCGGCGTCGACGGCGAGCGTGTGATGACCGACATCGCGCACCTCGCGTCGTTGTGCAACAGGTACGTGGTCACTGAATCACGGGGGATCGCGGGGCTGTTGCGGTGGTTCGTCGACCGCCTCGAGGATCCCCGGGTGGGCGATCAGACCGAGCAGAGTCGGCGTCTGGACCGCGACGCGCAAGCGGTCTCGATCATGACCGTCCACGGCAGCAAGGGCCTCGAGTTCCCGATCGTCTACGTCCCGTTCGGGTGGGACGCCGCCCGCAATCCCTACCCGCCGACCCTCGATCTGCACGACGAGTCCGGTGCCCGCATCCTCGACGTGGGCGGATCGCGCTCCGCCGAGTTCGCCCGCAACCGTCGGACGTCGGAGGCCGAGGACGCCGGCGAGGAACTGCGACTGTTCTATGTGGCCGTCACCCGGGCCCGGTGCCAGGTCGTCCTGTGGTGGGCCGCCGGTTCATCCGCGCGGTCGGCACCGTTGCACCGACTCTTGTTCGCCCGCACTCCCACCGGCGCCGACACCGGCGCGCCCGATCCCGGACCGAGCGCGCGCGTACCGGCCGACGCATCGATCGCATCCGACCTCTCCGCGTGGGCGGGTGCGGCCCGCGGCCTGATCTCCGTCGAACCCGTGGGCGGGGGACCGGCGTCCCCGCCACCGGTCCCGACCACCGACGACGAACCGATCACGCTGCGCGCCGCCGACTTCGACCGTGTCATCGACCACGGCTGGCGCCGCACCTCCTACTCCGCGCTGGTCGCCGATCAGCACGTCGCGGTCGGTGCCGCGATCGAGGCCGATGCCACCGCGGCGCTCACCGACGAACCCGAGGACGCGGTGGTCACCGACGCGACCGCGGACACGGGCGCGCCGTCGCTGATGAACGGACTCCCCGCCGGTGCCACGTTCGGGTTGCTCGTGCACTCGGTGCTCGAGAACGTCGACACCGACGCCGCCGACCTGTCCGCCGAGGTCCGGGAACGGTGTGTCCGTGCCGCAATGTCCTCGGGGTTGCAGGTCGATGTCGACGTGCTCGCCCACGCGATGGACTCGGTGTTGCACACCCCGCTCGGAATCGGCTCGGGACCATCGGATCTCGCCGGGGTCGCGATGTCGGACCGTCTGGCCGAGATGGATTTCGAGTTCCCGCTGGCGTCGGCCACCCGCGGCTCGACCCTCGGCGCGATCGCTGACCTGATGGACGAGCACCTCCCGGCCGACGACCCGTTGCGCGAGTACCCGGAACGCCTACGTCTCATCCCGGGCGCGGCGCTCGACGGGTTCCTCACCGGTAGCATCGACGGCGTCCTGCGCACCGCAGACGAACGGTTCGTGGTCGTCGACTACAAGACCAACCGACTCGGTTTCGGGGACCTGACCGTCGAGGACTACGACGAGGACGCCATGGCCGCGGAGATGATGCGATCGCACTATCCGTTGCAGGCGATGCTGTACTCGGTTGCGCTGCATCGTTATCTGCGTTGGCGCCTGCCCGGGTACCGCCCCGAGCGTCACCTCGGTCGTGTGCTGTACCTCTTCGTCCGGGCCATGGTCGGACCCGACACCCCGCCCGATCGAGGGGTGTTCGGCTGGGATGTGCCGCCCGCACTCGTGGTGGCGTTGTCAGAGCTGCTGGGCGGGCAGAGGACGGGGGGCCGATCATGAACGCCGACAACCGGATCGCGTTGCGTGCCGAGGGAGTACTGGCGGATTTCAACCGCGCGGGGGTACTCGGTCCGGCCGACGTGCACGTCGCCCGGCGCCTGGTGACGATCCGCCGGGCCGAGGTCGACCCCGACGTCCTGCTCGCCGTCGCCCTCACCGTCCGCGCCGTCCGGGCCGGGTCGGTCTGTATCGACCTGGCGCGACTACGCGACATCCCGCCCGACTCCGACACCGGCACGGACCCGGCCGAGTTGTCGTGGCCCGACCCGCTCGCCCTTCCCGACAAGGTCCGGGCCAGTGCTCTGGCGACGACGTCGGTCGAGTCGCCACTGCAGCCGCTTCGGGTGGTGACCACCGATGACGGTGCGTCCCTGCTCTACCTCGACCGGTACTTCCGCGAGGAACAACGCGTCCGCGCCATCCTCGCCGAGCGCGCGGCCGGTGAACCGTTCGTCGAGGTCGCCCGCGTGGCCACCGAACTCGGTGCGCTGTTCCCGCCGGACCCGGAGGCACCCGGCCCCGACCGTCAACGGATGGCGGCAGCGGTCGCGGCCACCCGGTGGACCACCGTCCTCGCCGGCGGGCCGGGAACCGGCAAGACCCACACCGCCGCCCGGATCATCGCCCTGCTGTACGCGCTGCACGGATCGGGACTCCGCGTCGGTCTGTGTGCGCCCACCGGACGGGCGGCGGCGTCGCTGCAGGACGCGGTGACCGCCCAGTCCGCGCAGATCGCGCTGCCCGACGTGGAGGCCGTGACCATCCACCGGCTGCTCGGCCCGCTTCCCGGCGGCGGTCACCGGTTCCGGCACCACGCGTCGAACCGCCTGCCACACGACGTGATCATCGTCGACGAGGCGTCGATGGTGTCACTGACGTTGATGTACCACCTGCTCGAGGCGCTGCGACCGACCACGCGGTTGGTGATGATCGGTGACCCCGATCAACTGGCGTCGGTCGATGCCGGCGCCGTGTTGGCCGACCTCGTCCACCGCTCGCACACCACCGAACTCGCAGGCCCGCTCGCCGACCTCGTCACCACCGACACCGCGCCGCCCGTCACCGACACGGCAACCGACACCGGGGCCGCCACGGATCCCGATGCGACCGTGGCGGTATCGGAGCGGTCGGAGATGGCCGACGGTGTGGTCCGGCTCCGCCGCCGTCGTCGTTTCGGCGCGAGGATCGGTCGGCTGGCCGACGCCGTCCGGGCCGGCGACGCCGACGAGGCGTTGTCGATACTCGACGCCGGAGCGCCGGACCTCACCCTCGAGCCCGTCGAGGAGGCGCACATCGCCCGGGGCGAGGTGTCGGCGTGGGTGCAGACCATGTCGTCGGCGGCCGAACGAGGCGACGCCGAGGCCGCGCTGACCGCACTCGGTGGACACCGGGTGCTGTGTGCTCATCGCGAGGGGCCGGCGGGCGTGCGGCAGTGGTCCCAACGGGTCACCGCATGGGGGACCGACGGAGCCTCGTCGTTCCTCGATCTCGATCGCCCCTGGTATCCGGGGCGACCGTTGCTGCTCACCGAGACCGACCACCGCGCACGATTGTTCAACGGTGACACCGGCATCGTCGTCGCCGAGGACGATCGGCTGATGGCGGCGTTCGGCCGAGGCACCGACCTGCGTCTGGTGCACCCGGGCCGACTCCGGGGAGTGTCCTCGGCCTATGCGATGACAATCCACCGCAGCCAGGGCAGCCAGTACCGTGCCGTGGCCGTGGTGATCCCACCCGCCGACTCCGCGCTGCTGAGTCGGGAACTGCTCTACACCGCGATCACCCGGGCGACCGACTCCGTCCGTCTCATCGGAACGGCCGAGGGTCTGCGCGCCGGAATCGAACGAAAGGTTCTTCGCGCCAGCGGATTACGGTCGTCGATCATCGACGTGTAGGCGCCGGTCTCATACCAGGTCGACGCCGCCGTCGACGAGGTCGCGGCGGAGGTACCACTCCGTCCCCAGCAGGGCGTTGCGGCGCGTGAGGTCGAGTTCGGCGAGTTCGGCAAGGGCCGGGCTCCGGTCCATCTCCGACCGGTGTGCGCCGATGGCCGACCACTTCTGCTCCACCCACGCCGACACGTCGAGTTCGAGATCGATCGCGGCGTCCGGTGTGCCGGGGGCGACCGCGCCGTCCGGCGGAGGACCGGTGTTCACCTGGTGGCGGATCCGATGCATGACCCGGGTCGGCACCGTCGACAGATACACCGACCGGGTCTGCCAGGCCGGGCCGGCGTCGGGGTAGAGCGGTCCGCACGCGGCCGCCTCGACCGCCGCGAGAGCGAGCCGGTGCGTCTGGATGTGATCGGGATGGCCGTAGATGCCGTACGCGTCGTAGGTGACGACGATGTCGGGCCGCAACATCCTGATCTGTTCGACGATCTGCCGGACAGCGTCGTCGAACCGGCACTCGCACAGCGCGGCCGACTGCGGAGCGGACTCGGGGAAGCCCCCGTCGGCGTAACCGAGTGCGATGGGACCCTCGACGCCCAGGATGCGCAGTGCGCTCGCGAGCTCGGTGTGGCGAGGTGTGCCGGACGCCCAGGTACAGGTGAGGACCGAGGTCACCGATCCCGCCTCGACGACCCGTGCGATGGTGCCGCCGGTCCACAGCGACTCGTCGTCGGGGTGTGCGTGGACGAACAGAACGCTCGGAGCCCCCACGACTGATCCTCCCGGTTGTCACCTCGGTCGTCGCGACACCGTCACGTGCAACGGGTGGCGCGGTCATCTCAGACTAGTGCCCTGCCATCGGAGGTCCCGGCGGGTCAGTGCTTGAAGTGGTTGCGATGGGGGAGCTCACCGGAGGTGCGCACCTGGCGCAGACCGGCGATGGCGGTGGAGATGTTCTCGCACAGGACGCGTGCCATGTCGGCGGAGAAGCCCTCGCGGACCACGATGCGCAGCACCGCGACGTCGGTGGCGTCGGCGGGCATCGTGTACGCCGGGACCTGCCACCCGAACGCGGCCAGGGCGCGGGAGAGGTCGAACACCGAGAAACCCGGGTCGCCCGTCGTCGCGAACGTCACCACCGGGATCGCCGACCCGTCGGAGATGATCTCGAACTCCGACATCTCCGCGAGTTGCTGCGCGAGCCACTGCGCCGTCTCCGACAGACAGGTCATGATCGACCGGTAGCCCTCGAAGCCGAGCCGCAGGAAGTTGTAGTACTGGCCGATCACCTGATTGCCCGGGCGGGAGAAGTTCAGGGTGAAGGTCGGCATGTCGCCGCCGAGATAGTTGACGTGGAACACCAGGTCCTCGGGCAGGAACTCCTTTCCGCGCCACACCGCGAACCCGATGCCGGGGTAGGTGAGTCCGTACTTGTGTCCGCTGGCGTTGATGGACACGACGCGGCGCAGCCGGAAGTCCCACTCCAGGTCGGGATCGGTGAAGGGGACCACGAAACCGCCACTGGCCGCGTCGACGTGGACCGGCACATCCACCCCGCCGCCGGCCGCGACCTCGTCGAGCGCCGCCACGATCGCCGCGACCGGTTCCAGTTCGCCGGTGAACGTCGTCCCCAGGATGGCCACGACACCGATGGTGTTCTCGTCGATCGCGGCGGTGACCTGCTCCGGGGTGATCACATAGCGGCCCGGCTCCACCGGCAGGTAGACGGCGTCGACATCGAAGTAACGACAGAACTTCTCCCAGACGACCTGCACGTTCGACCCGAGGACCAGGTTGGGTCGGTGCGTGTCGGCGCCGGCGTCGCGCCGCTGCGCCCGCCACCGCCACTTCATCGCCAGTCCGGCCAGCATCACGGCCTCGCTCGAGCCGATCGTGCTGACACCGATGGCGCTGGACGGGTCGGTCGGATCGAGATCGGGGGCGTGGAAGAGGTCGGCGACCATCGACACGCACCGGGACTCGATCGCCGACGTGGCCGGGTACTCGTCCTTGTCGATCATGTTCTTGTCGAAGGTCTCGGCCATCAGCTTCTCGGCCTGCGGATCCATCCAGGTGGTGACAAAGGTGGCCAGGTTCAGGCGCGACACCCCGTCGAACATCATCTCGTCGTGGATGAACCGGTAGGCGGCGTCGGGATCCATCGATTCCGCGGGCATCCGCAGCGCCGGGATCTTCTGGGTCGACAGGCGACCGGTGTAGGCGGGCGACAGGTGGGTGTCGGTGGGGATACTCCTGGGGCTCGACGCGGCGTCACGGGGCTCGGGCGATGGGGACACGACTGACTCCTCGGGTGAACGATGGCAGCGGGTGCCGGTGGGGGACCGACACCTCCGGGATACACCAGCGCGGGCGGCGGGGTGCGACGATCGCGCGGTCGGTAACATCGAGTGCCGACTCGATCACGACACAGGAGAAGAGATCAACAGTGAGCACACCTGTCGAAGAACGTGAATTCCAGGCCGAGACCCGTCAATTGCTCGACCTCATGGTTCATTCCGTCTACTCGAACAAGGACAGCTTTCTGCGCGAGTTGGTGTCGAATGCCTCCGATGCCCTCGACAAGCTGCGCCTCGAGGCCTACCAGAACAAGGATCTCGACGTCGACACGTCGGACCTCAACATCACGATCGAGCGTGACCCCGAAGCCCGGATCCTGACCATCCGGGACAACGGCATCGGCATGTCCCGCGACGACGTCGTCGGTCTGATCGGCACGCTCGCCCGCTCGGGCACCGCGGAGCTGCGCAAGAAGCTGGCCGAGGCCAAGGACTCCGCGGCCTCGCAGGACCTGATCGGACAGTTCGGCATCGGGTTCTACTCGACGTTCATGGTCGCCGACACCGTCACGCTGCTCACCCGCAAGGCGGGCGAGAGCGAGGGCACCAAGTGGGAGTCGACCGGCGCGGGCACGTACACCATCGAGTCCGTTGCGGATGCGCCGCAGGGCACTTCGGTCACGCTGGCCCTCAAGCCCGCCGACACCGACGACGCCCTGCACGACTACGCCGACGACGCCAAGATCCGTGAGCTCGTGAAGAAGTATTCCGACTTCATCGCCTGGCCCATCCGCATGGACGTCGAGCGCACCGAGACCGTCACGCCGGAGACCGACGACGACACCGACGAGGCAACCGACTCCGAGCCCACCACCCGGACGGTCGTCGAGACCCAGCAGTTGAACTCGATGAAGGCTCTGTGGTCGAAGTCCAAGGACGAGGTGGACCCCGAGGAGTACAAGGAGTTCTACCGCCACGTCAGCCACGCGTGGGACGACCCGCTCGAGACCATCGCCCTGCGGGCCGAGGGCACATTCGAATACCAGGCGCTGCTGTTCATACCGACCCAGGCGCCGTTCGACCTGTTCATGCGTGAGCGCAACGGTGGCATCTCGCTGTACGTCAAGCGCGTGTTCATCATGGATGACTGCGAGGAACTGATCCCGGAGTACCTGCGCTTCGTCAAGGGTGTCGTGGACGCGGCTGATCTGTCGCTCAACGTCTCCCGCGAGATCCTGCAGCAGGACCGCCAGATCCGCGCCATCCGGCGGCGCCTCACCAAGAAGGTGCTCTCCACGATCAAGGACATCCAGTCCTCGCGCCCCGAGGACTACACCACCCTGTGGTCTCAGTTCGGGCGCGCGATCAAGGAAGGCCTGATCAACGACCAGGACAACAAGGACGCCCTGCTCGCCATCTCGTCGTTCGAGTCCACCCACGATCCCGACACCCTGACCACCCTCGCCGACTACGTCGGTCGGATGAAGGTCGGCCAGGACGAGATCTACTACCTCACCGGCGAATCGCGGCAGGCCATGGAGAACTCGCCGCACATCGAGGCCTTCCGGGCCAAGGGAATCGAGGTGCTGCTGCTCGGCGACCCGGTCGACGAGATGTGGGTCGGCTCGGTCCCCGAGTTCGACGGCAAGGCCCTGCGGTCCATCGCCAAGGGAGAGGTGGACCTCGACGACGACGCGGGCAAGTCCGACGACGAGAAGAAGGAAGCGGCCACCGAGCGGGAGGAGCGGGAGGCGAAGTTCGCCGACTTGACCGGATGGCTGTCCGAGGCCCTCTCCGAGCACGTCAAGGAGACCCGCCTGTCGACGCGCCTCACCGATTCGCCGGCCTGTCTGGTCGGCGACACGTTCAGCTTCTCGCCGCAGATGGAGAAGCTCTACCGTGCGTCGGGCCAGATGCTGCCGCCGACCAAGCGGATCCTCGAGCTCAATCCCGACCACCCGCTCATCGTCGCGCTGCAGTCGGCCCGAGAGTCCAAGGCCGACGACCCGTCGCTGGTCGACACCGCGGAGCTGATCTACGGGATGGCCGTCATCGCCGAGGGGGGTGAGCTGTCCGATTCGGCACGGTTCAGCCGGTTGCTAGCAGATCGGTTGGCCGCCACCATCTGACGTGCGGACAGATCGGGGCGATCACCTACTGCTAATTTGACTGTCGTTTGACTGCAGAGAAGCAAAGGAGCTGTGGTGACCTACCCGATCATCGGTGCGCCCGACGCGGCGAACACCGCCTGGGTGATGGCAAGTGCGGCTCTCGTCCTCGTCATGACGCCCGCGCTCGCCTTCTTCTACGGAGGCATGGTGCGCGCGAAGAGCGTCCTGAACATGATGATGATGTGCTTCGCGGCCATCGGTGTCGTGTGGGTCCTGTGGCTGGTGTTCGGGTACTCGCTGGCGTTCGGCGACGACATCGGGGGAGTGATCGGTGACCCCACCCAGTTCGCCGGGCTGAAGCATCTCTTCGGTGGCGACTACGCGCCGGGTGAACCGGCGTCGGCCGCCATCCCGCTGGTCGGCACCATCCCGGCGATGGTCTTCGTGATGTTCCAGGCCGGCTTCGCGATGGTGACGGTGGCGTTGATCGCCGGTGCGGTCGCCGACCGGATGAAGTTCACCGCGTGGTTGCTCTTCGCCGCGCTGTGGGCGACGTTGGTGTACTTCCCGGTGGCGCACTGGGTGTTCGCGGTCGACGGGCTCGCCGCCGACAAGGGCGGCTGGATCGTCAACCACCTGCGGGCGATCGACTTCGCAGGCGGAACCGCGGTCGAGATCAATTCGGGCGCATCCGCTCTCGTTCTCGCACTGGTCGTCGGGACCCGGCGTGGGTGGCCGCGCGACCCGATGCGGCCGCACAACCTGCCCGCGGTCATGCTCGGCGCCGGACTGCTGTGGCTGGGGTGGTTCGGCTTCAACGCCGGGTCGGCTCTCGCGGCCGACGGCACCGCCGCTCTCGCTCTGGCCAACACGCTGGGTGCCGGTGCGGTGTCGATGATGAGCTGGTTGCTCGTCGAACGCATCCGCCAGGGCAAGCCGACCTCGTTCGGCGCAGCCTCGGGCGTGGTCGCAGGACTGGTCGCGATCACCCCCGCCTGCGCCTCGGTGACCCCGATCGGCGCGCTGGCCATCGGCATCGTCGCCGGTGCCGTCAGCTCGCTGGCCATCGAGCTGAAATACAGGCTCGGATACGACGACTCGCTCGACGTCGTCGGTGTGCACCTCGTCGGCGGTGTCGTCGGCACGCTCATGATCGGCCTCGTCGCGAGCAGTGCGTCGCCTGCGGGTGTCGACGGACTCTTCTACGGCGGCGGTCTCGATCAGCTCTGGCGGCAGGTGGTGGCCGTCCTGGCCGTCGGCGGATACGCGATGGCGGTGACCGCGGTCATCGCGCTGGTGCTCAAGGTGACCATCGGCGTCCGTGCCCATCCGCAGGACGAGGCCGACGGCATCGACGACGCCGAGCACGCCGAGACCGCGTACGACATGGCGGCCTCGCGCGGCGGTCGCGTCGACATATAGTCCGACTGATCCGAACCGGTTGCCGGGACTGACAGCGGCAGCCGCGATCTCGCGTATCCGCCGAAAACAGCCCGTCCACATGAACGACAGATGGACAATCGGTGTGTCGAAATCGTTTGGTGCGCTTCGCATTACGATTTGACCGGTTCTGTGATCGGAATCGGCCCGCGTTCACACCACGGGGGAGTCGTTGTCACCGAAACGCGGGGATCCGTTCACCGCGTGTTCTTTTCGCTGCATCAGGCTTCTGCCGATCGAGAGAGTCAGCTCTCTACCATTCAGCTCGATCGACACCCATTGACGTGAATGTGATCCGTGAGCGCGCTCCGGGTCCCGATTGTCCGAAAGAGGAACAATGAGCAAGAACTCCACCGCGTTGCGGCGGGCGGCATCGCTCGGAGCGATGACCATGGTCGGCGCTGCCGCAGTCGGTCTGGTCGCCCCGGGTGCGGCCAACGCCGACACCTTCGTCAAGCTCCCCAACGGAGCGATCCGCGGTGACGACGGCATCGCCCTCACCCGCTCCAACGAGCGCGCCCAGCTCTCGCCGTCGCTGGCGGCCAACGGCGCGGGTCGGACCGCATGGGTGTCCGCGGACATCAAGCTGTCCGCGCCGAACCTCAAGTCCAAGAAGGCCGGCCCGAACCGCGGTGCGCAGAGCGAGAGCAACTCGACCTCCGGCACCCTCGGCACGAACTCGACCGAGACGAACGGCGCCGCCGCCACCCTGTCGACCGGGTACATCGTGGGCTGCCAGGTCGCAGTCGGGAACCTGACACTGGGCGGAGGCGCGACGGTCAACAACATCGGCGCCGCGTTGCCCACCGCGACGGTCAACGGGTCGTTCTCGCTGCCCCTCACACCGGGTGCGGTCTCCTTCGTCATCGTCAACTCGAAGAACATCGAGAAGAAGGGGACGTACTACATCTCCTACGATCGCGCCCAGCTGCAGATCCAGGGATGTGGTGGGTACGCCCAGGCCCGCGCGTTCACGGTGGTCGAGACCACCGGCGAGAGCCAGCAGAAGGTCACCCTGTACGGCAAGCCGTTTTCCATCGGCTGATCCCCTCACACCCACGAACCACATCACCAGACAAGGGATTCGATGAACAACTCGTACAAAGCAACCCGCCGTGCCGCGGGGCTTGCCGGGACCGGCGCCGCGCTGGTCGCCGCTGCAGCACTTCTTGCGCAGGGCTCGGCCAACGCCGACGTCTTCGTGAAGCTGCCCAACCAGGCGCAGAACACCACCCTGCAGGACGGCACCAAGGTGTCGATCACCCGCACGGGTGAGACCGCGACCATCGCACCGTCGCTCGGCGGGACCCCGCTGCACCGCGCCGCACAGGTGTCCGCGCGCTACCAGGTGACCTCCAGCAAGAAGGCCAAGATTCGTATCCAGGCCGGTTACATCGTCGGCTGCCAGGTCAACATCTCGTCCACCACCTCCGGTGGCACCGGGACCACCACCGAGAACCTCGCCGGGACGAGCACCGCCACCGGCGGCGGTGCCAACCAGTCGCTGGTCCTCGGGCCCGGCCAGGCAACCCAGTACTTCATCAACTCGGTGGAGAAGGCCGACGACTTCGGCAGCCAGCAGTACACGAACAACGTCGACTACGAGGGCTCCAAGCTCAAGCTCAGCTACACGGGTTCGCAGCTGCAGCTGACCGGCTGCGCCGGTTACGCCCAGGCCCGCTCGGTCGCGATCGTGCGTGTGCGCACGTCGAACGTCGACAAGCAGGTCACGTTCTACGGCAAGCCGTTCTCGATCGGCTGATCTGAACTCCTCTCACGAGACGGATGCCCCCGACCTGCCGGTCGGGGGCATTCTTTGTTCTGTCGAGCGAGTTGTCTAGCGCGGCAACTGATCCGCAGGGATGATCTGCAGTGAACTGGCCTCGCCGGGAGCGCTACCGGTGACGGCGACGATGCCGGTCACCGGGTCCATCGCCACCGAGTTCGCCTGCTGCACCGTGGGGACGTCGCCCTTGATGCGCGGCTTGGCGGGGTCGGTCATGTCGACCAGCCGGAGCTTGTTCGACGACCCCAGCGTGACCAGTAGCGTCTTGGTCCGTGCGTCGTAGCTCAGCCCGTAGGGCTTGCCGGGCGCCTCGATGCGGGAGACATCGACGACCTGCGGGGTGATCCGCTCGACGAGCACCGCGCCACCGTCGGTGTCGGCGAACGCCACCAGTCCGTCGCCGAGTGCGTGGGCGTGGGTCAGCCGGGTCCCGATGCGTTTGCTCGCGACCTCGGTCATCGTGGTGCCGTCGTAGATGAAGACCCCGTTGCCCTGGACGTCGGCCATCGCCGCGTAGCGACCCACTGCGGCGACACCACCCGGCTGCGGCGGACCGGCGGGCAGCGACTTGACGAGCTTGCCGTCGCGGATGAACAACGCGCCACCGCCGTGCTCGTTGGTGCCGACGAGCGTCCCGTCCGAGGTGCGCACCGCATCGTGCGGCAGATCGCCCACGCCGGTTGCGATCGGTCCGAAGGTCCCGTCGAACGACAGCTCGGTGATGGTGTTCGAGGTCTCGAGCGGGAGGATAACCGGGCCATCGGGTCCGGCGAGCTCGAGATGCCGTGGTGCGCCACTGGTCGGGATGCTGCGGATCACCGTTCCGGTACGCACGTTGACCAGGGTGATGGCGTCGGGCCTACGCACCCCGACCGCGGCGATGCCGGACGTGCCGATGACCACGCCCTCGGGTTCGTTGCCGACCTCGATCACCGTGCCCGCCGGCGTCACCGTCGGCGCCGGGGCCACCGCGGGTTCGGCCGCGACCGGGGTGGACGACGAGGACGATGCGGGGGCGTCACCCGAATCCGAATCCGTGCCACAACCCGCCACCAACACGACCGACAGAGCCACCGCAGTGGTGGCGACCAGAGACCTCATGACTCCAGTGTGCCTGCATCGGCGTTCACCCGAGCGTCACTTCTGGCATCCGCCGTCCGCGTAGGGTCGGTCAGGGCAGATGCACACATGTTTATGCGACCACCCGGTCGCGGAAGAGGAGTCATCGAAGTGACGATTAAAGCGACCGACTACCACCATGTTCGGTTGACCGTCCGGGACATCGCCACGTCCCGCAAGTTCTACGACGACGTGTTCGGTTTCGATGTCGCGTTCGAGGCACCGCCGGCCGACGCCGACGAGGCCACGAAGGAAGCGCTTGCTTTCTTGTTCGGCGGCGTCATCTACCAGTTCGGTGGCGGACTGCTCGGACTGCGCCCGGTCGCCCCGGGAGACGACTCGTTCACCGAGGACCGGTCCGGACTCGACCACCTGAGCTTCTCGGTGGCAGGCCTGTCGGACCTGCACGATGCGGCCGCGACCCTGGACGGGCTCGGCATCGCCCACGAGGGCGTCAAGGATCTCGGCGATGCCGGCATCGCCATCCTCGAGTTCCGCGATCCCGACAACATCGCTCTGGAGATCTCCGGCCCCAACAGCTGAGCATGACCACCAGCGCGCGCGTCCGGACGATCTCGGCGGAACTCGCCGAGATCGTCGGGGCGCGCGACGTGCTCCACGCCGACGACGTCGGACCGGACTACGGCCACGACGAGGCCCTGCACCTCGAACCGGTGACACCGATGGTCGTCGTGCGGCCCTCGACGGCCGAGCAGGTCGCGGCGTTGTTGCGCTACGCGGGCGAGCACGCCGTCCCGGTCACCGCACGTGGTTCCGGTACCGGACTGTCCGGCGCGGCGCGGCCACTCGCCGACGGCATGGTCATCTCGTTCGAGAACATGGCCGAGATCCTCGAGATCGACGTCGACAACCAGGTCGCCGTGGTCCAGCCCGGTGTCGGGCTCGCCGCCCTCGACGAGGCCGCCGGGCGCGTCGGACTCATGTACTCGGTCTATCCCGGTGAGCTCAGCGCCAGCATCGGCGGCACGGTGGGCACCAACGCCGGCGGCATGCGGGCGGTGAAGTACGGCGTCACCCGCCACAACGTCCTCGGCCTGCAGGCCGCCCTCGCGACCGGCGCGCTGATCCGGACCGGCGGCGCCATCGCCAAGGTCTCGACCGGCTACGACCTGACCCAGCTCATCATCGGCTCGGAGGGAACCCTCGCGCTCGCCACCGAGGTCACGGTGAAACTGCATCCGCGACTGGCGTATTCGGCCACCATCCTCGCTCCGTTCGCCACGGTCGACGAGGTCGTGGAGATCGTCCCGTCCGTCATCGCCACCGGCTGCGCACCGGTCGTCCTCGAATACATCGACGCGATGACGATGGCGTCGATCACCCACTCACAGGATCTGGCACTCGGGATCCCCGATGCACTCCGCGACTCCGCGCAGGCCTATCTGGTCGTCTCGCTCGAGAACCGCGACCGCGACCGTCTCGACGGGGACATCGAGTTGCTGGGATCGCTGGTCGCAGAGCGTGGTGCGCTCGATTCGTTCGTACTCGACGGCGGATCGGCCCGCGCGTTGATCACCGCGCGCGAGAAGGCGTTCTGGACCGCCAAGGCCGCAGGCGCCGACGACATCATCGACATGGTGGTGCCCCGCACCGCGATGCCCGTCTTCCTCACACGATCACGGGAACTGGCGACGGCCGCAGGCGGAGTGGCCATCGGCTGCGGTCACGCCGGCGACGGCAACGTCCACCTCGCGATCTTCTGTCCCGACGCCGAGGCCCGCCGAACACTGCTGCACGACATCTTCGCTCTCGGGATGGGCATGGGCGGCGCCATCTCCGGCGAACACGGTGTGGGGCGCGCGAAGTCGGCACATTTCGCCGAACTGACCGACCCGGAAGTGGTCGCGGTGATGCGCGAGATCAAACGAGGATTCGACCCGGCCGGGATACTCAATCCCGGCGTTCTGTTCGGCGAAGGGGAACCAGGATGACCAACGGCGCCAACGCGGTGATCAGCTCGCTCGTCGATTCCGGCGTGCAGGTGTGCTTCGGCAATCCCGGTACCTCGGAGATGCATTTCGTCGCCGCGCTGGACTCCGTCCCGCAGATGCGCGCGGTGCTCTGCCTGTTCGAGGGGGTCGTCACCGGCGCCGCCGACGGGTACGCCCGGGTCACCGGCCGACCGGCAGCCACGTTGCTGCATCTCGGACCCGGGATGGCCAACGGCCTGGCGAACCTGCACAACGCCCGCCGCGCCCACACCCCGATCGTCAACATCGTCGGCGACCACGCCACACACCACCACCGCTACGACGCGCCGCTGGAATCCGACATCGCCACCCTCGGGTCATGGCTGCAGGGCTGGACGCGGACCGCGACGTCGACCGACACCGTGGGGCAGGACGTCGCCGATGCGGTGGCCGCGTCCACCGACGGGGCCGGGCAGATCGCCACCGTCATCCTCCCCGCCGACATCTCCTGGACCGCAGGGGGAACGGTCGGTACCGCCGTTCCCGCGGTGGCGCGCGCAGTCCCCGACGAGCAGGTGATCGCCGCGGTTGCCGACGTACTGACCTCAGGTGCGATGACGGTGATCCTGATCGGCGCCGAGGCCACCCGTGCCGACGGCCTGCTCGCCGTCAGCCGGATCGCGAACGCCACCGGCGCAACCGTTCTCGTCGAGACGTTCCCCGCCGCACTCGACCGGGGTGCCGGGATCCCGAGCTTCGAGCGGCTCGGTTACCTCGCCGAGCAGGCCCAGGCCCAACTCGACGGGACCGAACACCTCGTCCTCATCGGGACACGCTCACCGGTGTCGTTCTTCGCCTATCCCGACAAGGCGAGCGACCTCGTGCCCGACGGCGCGCAGGTGCACACCCTGGTCGACATCCGCGACGACGTCATCGGCGCGGTCACCGCGCTGGCCGATCGGGTCGCCGCCGAGCAGACCGCCACCCTGCAGGACCGCGTCGAGGTCGAGACACCGACCGGTGATCTGACGTTGGCGAACTGGGTCCAGGTGGTCGGTGCCGTGCTGCCGGAGAACACCATCATCTCCGACGAGGCGAACACGTCGGGTCTGATGTTGCCCACGGCGACCGCCGGTGCGCCCCGACACCAGGTGCTCACGTTGACCGGCGGCGCCATCGGCCAGGGACTGCCTGTCGCGGTCGGTGCCGCGATCGCGGCACCGGACCGTCCGGTGCTGGCACTGCAATCCGACGGCAGTGCGCTGTACACGATCTCGGCGCTGTGGACGATGGCGCGGGAGAACCTGAACGTGACCACCATCCTGCTCAACAACAGCGCCTACGCCATCCTGCGGATGGAACTGCAACGCGTCGGCGCGCAGAGCGGCGGCGAGAAGGCCAACTCGCTGCTCGACCTGTCGCACCCCGACATGGACTTCGTCGCCATCTCCACCGGGTTCGGTGTCCCGGCCGTGCGGGTCACCACCGCCGAGGACCTCGCCACCGAACTGAGGAACGCCTTCGCCGAGGACGGACCGCACCTCATCGAGGCGATCGTCCCGCCCCTGATGTGACCGCGACCGCGACCGACCTGCGCGAGCGCGGGTCGGCCGACGACGTGCTGCGGGTCAGACGAAGGCGCTGAACCCGGTGACGCCGCGCCCCACGATCAGGTTGTTCATCTGCGAGGTGCCCTCGTAGGAGTAGAGCGCCTCGGCGTCGACGAAGTACCGGATGACGTCGTAATCGAGCAGGATCCCGTTGCCGCCCAGGATCTCTCGGGCCCAACCGACGACCTCGCGCAGCCGTGTCGTGCAGTAGGTCTTGCACAGCGCTGCGTGCTCGTCGCGGTAGATGCCCTGATCCTGCAGCTGTGAGACCTGCATCGCCAGACCCAGACACGCGGTGACGTTGCCGGCCATGCGGGCGATGAGGTCGGAGATCAGCTGGAACGACGCGATGGGCTTGCCGAACTGCTCACGCTCCTGCGCGTAGGCCACCGCCTTCTCGTAGGCGCCGATCATCACGCCGACGGCGCTCCACGCCACCCCGCCGCGGGTGAGCCGCAGGACCTTGCCGGTGTCGGCGAACGAGTTCGCGTTCTCCAGCTTGTTGGCGCCGGGCACACGGCAGTCCTCGAAGTAGAGGTCGGCGTTCTCGACGGCACGCAGCGAGTACTTGTGTTCGATCTTCTCCGCCCGGAACCCCTCGAAGTCCTTCTCCACGACGAAACCCTTGACCTCGCCGTCTTCTTCGTCCTTGGCGTAGACGATCACGAGGTCGGCGAAGGTGGCGTTGCCGATCCACCGCTTGCTGCCGTTGAGGATCCAGTCGTCGCCGTCACGACGGGCGGTGGTCGACAGTCCGCCGGCGACGTCGGAACCGCCGTCGGGTTCGGAGAGTCCGAACGCCCCGACGAGTTCCATGCGGCGCATCGCCGGGAGCCAGCGATCGCGCTGCTCGGCCGAACCGAGGATCGAGATGCTGCTCATCGCGAGGCCACTGTGCACACCGAACATCGTCCCGGTGGACGGGTCGACCCGCGCGAACTCCAGACCGAGCCAGCCGGTGAGCACCTTGCGGTGCGGTTTGCGTCCGTCGAACTCGTACCCGAGTCCGACGATGTCGAGCTCGGCCAGACGCGGCAGCAGATGCCGCGGCGACTCGCCCTTCTCCCAGAACTCGTTCGCCCGCGGCGCGACCTCCTCGGCGAGGAAGCGTCGCACCCGGAGGATGATCTCGTTCTCCTCGTCGGTCAGCGCGGCCTGGTAGCCGAACAGGTCGGATGCCAGGTAGCTGGGGGACAGCGGTTCCATCGGTTCATGCGAGCTCATCGGTGAGTCCTCTCCGCGGGCGGGCGGGCCGCATTCGCGATGTCTGCACGTGTCTACGGCTCCATTGACGATCGTAATGGGGCGGCCGGTCGGAACCGGGTGGACTGCGTGGTTACATCGACCGTGCGTCGGTCGCCGGGCCGGGCGCCGAACACCGAGGAGCTGGTTGTGGCCGTTGACCGATTGTTGCCCACCGACGAGGCTCGCGAGCTGATCCAGCTGACCCGTGACATCGCCGCCAAGACGCTCGACCCGATCGTCGACGACCACGAGAAGCGGGAGCAGTACCCCGACGGCGTGTTCGCGACCCTCGGCGAGGCGGGGCTGCTGAGCCTGCCGTATCCCGAGGAGTGGGGCGGCGGTGGCCAGCCCTACGAGGTGTACCTCCAGGTGCTCGAGGAGCTCGCCGCATCGTGGGCCGCCGTCGCGGTCGCGGCGAGCGTGCACGGGCTCGCCTGCTACCCGGTGAGTGCCTTCGGCACTGACGAGCAGAAGTCGCGGTGGCTGCCCGACATGCTCGGCGGCGCCACCATCGGCGCCTACAGCCTGTCCGAACCGCAGGCGGGCTCCGACGCCGCTGCGCTGACGTGTCGGGCCGTCGCCGAAGGGGACCACTACGTCGTCGACGGCGCCAAGGCCTGGATCACCCACGGCGGCGTCGCCGACTTCTACAACCTCTTCGCGCGCACCGGCGAGGGGTCCAAGGGCATCTCCTGCTTCCTCGTCGACAAGGACACACCGAACCTGACGTTCGGCAAGCCCGAGGAGAAGATGGGCCTGCACGCGATCCCCACCACCTCCGCGCACTACGACGGCGCGCACGTCGACGCCGATCGGCTCATCGGCGCCGAGGGACAGGGGCTGCAGATCGCGTTCTCGGCACTGGACTCGGGGCGTCTCGGGATCGCCGCGGTCGCCGTCGGGATCGCGCAGGCCGCTCTCGACGACGCCGTCGCCTACGCGCAGGAACGCTCCACGTTCGGCCGCAAGATCATCGACCACCAGGGGCTGGGATTCGTGCTCGCGGACATGGCCGCGGCCGTCGACTCCGCACGCGCGACCTACCTCGACGCCGCCCGCAGGCGGGACGCCGGCCTGCCCTACTCGCGGAACGCGTCCGTCGCGAAACTGATCGCGACCGATGCCGCGATGAAGGTGACCACCGACGCCGTTCAGGTCTTCGGTGGCTACGGGTACACCAGGGACTTCCGGGTGGAGCGCTACATGCGCGATGCCAAGGTCACCCAGATCTTCGAGGGGACCAATCAGATCCAGCGACTCGTCATCAGCCGATCGCTGGCCGGTTGAGGAGATGAGCATCCAGATGCGGTTGGTCGCAGGTGTCATGCGGCTGACCCGCAAACGACAGATGTCGACACCCGCCCGCGCGCAGCGACGCATCCACGCGCCGAAGGGCTCGGCCGAGCCGACGGCGGCGATCCGCAGCCGGCACACCGTCACGCAGTATCGGGAATCGGGCTTCGACGTGCACCGCGTCGTCCCGAAGGACGGCCGATGGACGAGGTCGGTGCTGTACCTGCACGGCGGCGCCTACATCGCCGAGATCGCACCCCAGCACTACGGCTTCATCAGCAGGCTCGTCGATGCCGGGATCCGCGTCGACGTCCCGATCTACGGACTCGCGCCGCACCACACCGCGGTGCAGGCATACGACCTCATCGCATCGGTGTACCGGCGGTTGCTCGCCGACACCGACCCCGTCCAGATCACCGTGATGGGCGATTCGGCGGGCGCCGGGCTCGCGCTGGGTTTCGTACAGCAATCACCGGATCTCGGTCTGCCCCTGCCGGGACATGTCGTGCTCGTGTCGCCGTGGCTCGACGCGACGCTGTCGAACCCGGAGGTGGTCGCGGTCGAGAGACGAGACCCGTGGCTCAGCTCCGTCGGGCTGCGGGAGGCGGCACGCGTGTGGGCCGGCGACCTACCGCTCGACGACCCGCGGGTCAGTCCCATCCGCGGTTCGACGAGGGGGCTACCGCCGGTCGACATCTGGTGCGGCACCCGGGATCTGTTCCTCCCCGATGTACTGGCTCTGACGCGCGACATCCTCGACGGCGGGGGACGGGCGCGACTGACGCAGTGCGCGGGCGCCATTCACGTCTACCCGGTTCTGCCGACCCCCGAGGGCAGGACCGCGACCCGCGAGATCGTGGCGTCGGTCGTCGGCCCGAGCCGGCGCTGAGTGCGGTGTGGTCAGAGGGCGGACAGGTCCGGTACGCCGGCCATGCACTCGATGCGCACGCCGTCGGGGTCGGTGAGGTAGACCGCGCCGGTGACCGTGCCGCCGGCGCCCTCCATCCTCGAGACGGTGTGTCGCTGAGCGGTTCCGCCGTGCTGCTCCGCGAGTTCCCACAGGTCGTCGATCGCCTCCACGCGGAAGGCGAGGTGCGTGAACCCGAACTGATTCATCGGTCGCCGTTCGCGATCCCCGGTCCCCGCGGGTTCGGTCCACCGCACCAGTTCCAGCCGCATGTCGGGACGCGCGAGCATCCGTGAGGTGAACTGGCCGTCGATCTCCATCGTCGCGGCGAACTCGGGGCCGAGATCCATGGTGAACAGCTCGCGGAAGCCGAGCACGTTCACGTAGAACGCCGTCGAGCGGTCGAGATCGGAACAGCAGATCCCGATGTGTGACCACGACTGGATCGCCATGTCATCCGCCTCTCGCAGCTGGGAACACCCCGACGTATGTGTCTATCACCGCGGCGGAGTCGACCGGGTACCTTTCGGTGAGCAGGTGCTCCGCGAGGTGTCGGTTCGCGGGTGATCGACGGGAAAGCGGGTGGTGATGTCGAATCGCTATGCACGCCTGATGTTCGGGCGCAGCGCGCTCGAACGTCAGCAGGCCGATGGCAGCTATTCGGTGTACGGGGCCACCACCGAACGCGACGACGACGGCCCGGACCATCTCGACGAACGGGAGATCGCGCTGCTGGGCAGCGTGTTCCAGTTCCACCTCGCGACGGTCACGGCCGGTGGGCACCCCTACATCCAGTACCGCAGCGGCCCACGCGGGTTCCTGCACCATCTGGGTGACAACACGATCGGCTTCGCCGACTTCCACGGCAACGCCCAGTTCGTGTCGGTGGGCAACATCGACGACAACGGCCGGGTCGCGATGTTCGTGGCCGACTACCCCCGCAAGATCCGTCTCAAGCTGTTCGGTCGCGCCACCGTCGTCGACGCCGCGGACGACCCCGATCTGCTGGCGCGGCTCGTGACCGTCGGCGACACCCGGATCGCGGCGCGCGCCGAGCGCAGCATCGTGATCACGATCGAGGCGTTCGACTGGAACTGTTCGCGCAGCCTGGTCCCGCAGTACGACCGCGACTACGTGCGCGCCCTCAACCGGGCGCACTCCGCCGAGACCGAGGAGCTCCGCACCCGCATCGCCGACCTGGAACGCCTGGTCACCGGGTCCTGATCGGACCGGCCAGCTGCTGCAGCTGGATGGCCGTGTCCAGGGCGAGGCGATGCCACGCGTGTCGCGGATCGCGGCCGGTCAGCTCCTGGGCGCGACGTAGTCGGTACCGCAGCGTCTGCGGGTGCACGTGCAGCTCCGCGGCGGCCGCCGTGGCCGTACCGGTCGAGATGAACGCACGCAGACCGTCGAGCAGGTGGGTGTTCGACGGATCGCGCAGCGGGCCGAGCACGGAGGAGACGACCGCGTCGGTGTCGGCGGTCGCACGCGCCGTCAACAGGACGAGCAGCTGGCAGTCTCCGTCGTCGAGGAGCGTTCGATCGGCGAAGGCGTGCCCGGGAGCGGTGTCGAGTCCGTCGCAGGCCAGCCGATAGGCGGCGGCGACGTCGGCGATGGGTCGTCCCGACATCAGGCATCCGTGTAGATCCAGTGCCGCACAGACGGTGTCGAGTGCGACCCGATCGACCGTCGTCGGCAGCAGCACGATCCCCCGGGTGCCGCGCCGGGTGCGCAGGTGGGTTCGTGGGGTGCGGTCGGACCGGTCGGTGTGTGGTGTCGCCCCGAGGGCTCGCAGGATCGTGTCGAGGTCATGTTCGGACACCGGACGCGTGGGATCGGTGGGGTCGACGATCAGCAGCCGCGGACGCCCGGCGAGGGCGAGTTCCAATTGCCGACTGCGGTCGGCGATCGCGCCGGACGAGTTCTGCCGACCGGCCACCAGGTCGTCGAGGAACGCGGCCTGTGCCTGCCCGCGGTCGGAGGTCAGACGATCGCGGTACGCGGTGTACGCGTCGATGATCGCCTCGGAGACCGCGTCGAGGGTGCGCAGCACCATCAGACTGAGATCGGCGACGTCGGCCGGTTCGAGGTCGTCGAGATGGTGATCGACGACGTGCCGCACGAACACGTCGGACGCGACGCGGTAGGCACGGAGGATGTCGGTCAGCGGACGACCGTCGGCGGCGCGAGCGGTGCCGATCGCCCGGAACGCGAGTCGGTCCCGCTCGATGTCGCTGTCGTCGATCCACAGGTCGAGCAACCGGCGCAGGGACCGGGCCGCGATGTGTTCGACCTCGTCGAGCTGTGGGCCTCGCAGATCGCGGTAGGCGGGAACCGCCGCACGGATTGCCTCGACCGACCGGGTGACGATGGCGGGCAGTTCGTCGTGTAGTCGGGTGACGGTGCGTTCGCGCCCGCTGCTCATCGACGTATCCGTTCCGGTTTGTCATCCGGTGACAAACCGGATGGCGCATTCGGCGCTGATCATTGCGCCGACTTGTCATCCACGACACTCTCACACGAGAGGTCGACGTCGCGGAGAAGGAGAGAACGTGGATGCAGATGTGATCGTGGTCGGTGCCGGACTGGCGGGGTTGGTCGCCACCGCGGAGCTGGCCGACGCCGGGAAACGCGTACTTCTCCTCGATCAGGAGCCGGCCGCGAACCTGGGCGGTCAGGCGTTCTGGTCCCTCGGCGGGCTGTTCATGATCGACACCCCCGAGCAGCGGCGCATGGGCATCAAGGACTCACCCGAACTCGCCTGGCAGGACTGGCTGGGCAGCGCGACCTTCGACCGCGGCATCGACGACCCGTCGGGCGAGGACTACTGGGGCCACCGGTGGGCCGAGGCCTACGTGCACTTCGCGGCCGGCGAGAAACGCTCGTGGTTGCACGCCCAGGGCGTGCGATGGGTCCCGATCGTCGGTTGGGCCGAGCGCGGTGGATATCTGGCCGAGGGGCACGGCAACTCGGTTCCGCGTTTCCATCTCACGTGGGGGACCGGGCCCGGTGTGGTCGCCCCGTTCGAACGACGGGTCCGCGAGGCCGCCGATCGGGGGCTCGTGACCGTCGCCTTCCGTCACCGCGTGGACGAGCTCGTCGTGTCCGACGGCGCCGTGACCGGTGTCCGCGGCGCGGTGCTCGAGCCCAGTGGCGCCGTCCGCGGGAGCGGGAGCTCCCGGGTGGTCACCGGCGAGTTCGACCTGTCGGCGTCGGCCGTGCTCGTGACCGCAGGCGGTATCGGTGCGAATCACGAACTGGTGCGCGCCAACTGGCCCGAACGCCTCGGCACCCCGCCGGTATCGATGATCTCCGGGGTGCCCGAACACGTCGACGGCCGCATGCTCGGGATCAGCGCCACCGCCGGCGCACGGCTCGTCAATCGCGACCGCATGTGGCACTACACCGAGGGCATCAAGAACTGGGACCCGATCTGGGCGAACCACGGCATCCGCATCATCCCGGGGCCGTCGTCGATGTGGTTCGACGCCCGAGGGAGACGGTTCCCGGTGCCGAACTTCCCCGGTTTCGACACGCTGGGAACGTTGAAAGCCATCCAGGACACCGGATTCGACTATTCGTGGTTCGTCCTCACGCAGAAGATCGTGGAGAAGGAGTTCGCGTTGTCCGGGTCGGAGCAGAACCCCGACATCACCGGTAAGGACCTCAAGTTGGTTCTCAGCCGGGTGTTGCCTGGTGCCAGCGGGCCCGTCGAGGCGTTCAAGGAACACGGAGAGGATTTCGTCGTCGCCGACACGCTGACCGAGCTCGTCGACGGCATGAACCGGGTCGCCGGGACCGACCTCATCGTCCACGACGACCTCCGGCGTCAGATCGTGGCCAGGGACCGCGAGATCGACAACCCGTTCACCAAGGACCTGCAGATCTCCGCGATCCACAACTCGCGTCGGTCGCGTGGGGAGCGGATCGCGCGCACCGCGACGCCGCACAAGATCCTCGACCCCAAGGCCGGGCCGCTGATCGCGGTCCGCCTCAACATCGTCACCCGCAAGACGCTCGGTGGACTGCAGACCGACCTCGCGGGCCGCGTGCAGAACGCCGAGATGTCCGCAGTACCCGGCCTGTGGGCCGCCGGCGAGATCGCCGGTTTCGGTGGCGGCGGGGTGCACGGCTACCGATCGCTGGAGGGGACGTTCCTCGGCGGGTGCCTGTTCAGCGGACGGCAGGCCGGACGGGCCCTGGCCGCGGAGGTGTGAGTCACGCGGCGAGGTAGCGCTCGATCCTGATCGAGGTGGTCGGGTAGCCGGCGTCGACGAGCCATTCGCCGAGCATCTCGACGAATTCGTTTGCGCCGCACAGGTAGATCAGGGGGTGATTCTCCACCGGGATCACCGAGGCCAGGAACTCCTCGTGCGTGATCCGACCAGGCGGACGTGTCGAGTCCGGTGGAGCCGACCGGGTGTAGAACCAGTCGACCGGTAGGCGTCGGTGTGCGGCCAGGGCGGCGAACTCGTCGCGGTAGTAGACGTGTTCGGGCGACCGGGCCGAGTACAGCAGTCGGAACGTCGCGTCGGGTGCCGCGGTCTCCCGTAGCCGCACCATCGCCATCAACGGGGCGATCCCGGAACCGCCCGCCACCAACTGGATCGGCCGTGCGGTACCGGGCGATGTAGGAGACCACACGAAATGTCCGCCGATCGGCCCGGCGATCTCGACCTGTTCGCCGATCTCGAGGTCGCGCACCAGGAACGGCGACACCTCACCGTCGTCGAGTTCCTCGACACTGACCGCGACGGTGTCGCCCTCACGGACGTCGGACAGCGAGTACGACCGCGACGCCGAATAGCCGTCGGGCGCGGTCAGTCTGATGTCGATGTGCTGACCCGCCGACGCCCCCGGGAAGCCCGGGACCGACAACCAGATGGAGCGTGCGGTCGGCGTCTCCATCGTCGCGCCGGTCACCGTGGCCACCTGCCACGTTGTCACCGACCGGACACCTCACGCATAGCGCTGCTCCTGCCAGGGGTCGCCGTACATGTGATACCCGTTCGCTTCCCAGAACCCGGGCTCGTCCTGGGTCAGCAGGTGCAGCTCGTTGACCCACTTGGCGCTCTTCCAGAAATACAGGTGCGGCACGAGAAGTCGTGCGGGACCACCGTGTTCGGGATGCAACGGCTTACCGTCGAAGGTGTGGGCGATCATCGCCTTGCCGTCGACGAGGTCGGCCAGCGGGACGTTCGTGGTGTAGCCCCCGTACGCGTGCGCCATCACGTGGCTGACGGACCCGACATCCGCGCCCGCCGCGTCGAGCAGGGTGTCGATCGAGACACCCGTCCACGCCGTACCGAGCTTCGACCACCGGGTGACGCAGTGGATGTCCACCACGATCTTCTGCTGGGGCAGCGCCATGAACTCCGGCCATGTCCACCGGTGTCCCTGTCCGTCGGGTGTGGTGATGGAGAACGACCACCGGTCGGTGACCACCCGCGGGGTGGCGCCGGTGGCGAGCACCGGGAAATCGGCGGTGAGGTACTGCCCCGGAGGGAGGGTCGGTCCGTCACGGCGTTTGCCCCGGAACCGACTGTTGATGACGCCCATCGGGTCATTATCGACTGTCGGTGGCGTCGACGCGCAGCCGACGCGACCGTCGCCCTACCGGGATCGGTGGTCGAGGAGGATCTGCTGCCAGTTGCCCGGTACGCGATCACCCGGTCCCGGCGTCGCCTGCGCGTCCGGGTGTTCGTGCGGTGGGGCGAGCACCGGACCGGTGAACATGTCGTCGGTCCGGTAGTCGAAGAACCAACTCTCCCCGGGTTCGAAGCTCTGCACGATCGGATGCCCCGTGCTCGTCGCATGCGCGGTGGCGTGACCGTTGAGTGAGTCGTCGCAGCAACCGATGTGGCCGCAGAGCGCGCACCGCCGGAGATGAAACCACCAGCTGCCGTCGGTCTCGCAGTCCAGACACCCGGTTCCGCTCGGGGCGATGTGTTCGTCGATGCCGTCGTTGTCGGTCATGGCGTCGATCGTGGCACAGCACGTCACACCGTGAGCGGTGTACAGACCACATGCGATGTCCGAATCGCAGGCGCGTGACGGTGTCGCGTGACACGATCTCGCTGATGACCGGCACCTCGACCGACGAGCAACGGCTCCGCGATCTCGCGGTGCTGCGTCGGGTGCGTGACCGCATCGACCGGGAGTACGCGCAGCCGTTGGACGTCGAGGCCCTGGCGCGCGGGGCGCACATGTCGGCCGGCCACCTCAGTCGAGAGTTCCGACGGGCCTACGGAGAGTCGCCGTACTCGTACCTGATGACGCGTCGCATCGAGCGCGCGATGTCGTTGTTGCGCCGTGGCGACCTCTCGGTCACCGAGATCTGTTTTGCGGTGGGGTGTTCGTCCCTGGGCACCTTCAGCACCCGGTTCCGTGAACTGGTCGGTGTGCCGCCCAGCGTCTTCCGGCGTCAGGCGGCAGCGGCGTCGACGACCACCTCGGGGATACCCGCCTGCGTCGCGAAGCAGGCCACCAGACCGGTCAGGAATCGAGAAGCGCGGGTGGCCGAGCCGCGCCTAGCGTGATCGCCATGACCATCAGCATCCATTCCAGCTTCCTGCCACACACCGACGCCGAGGCGTCCCTGGCCTTCTATCGGGACGTCCTCGGGTTCGAGGTCCGCAACGACGTCGGCCACAACGAGATGCGGTGGATCACCATCGGTCCCGTCGATCAGCCCGACACCAACATCGTGCTGCAGCCGCCGACCGCGGACCCCGGCATCACCGAGGAGGAGGCCCGGGTCATCGGTGAGATGATGGCGAAGGGCACCTTCGGCCGGGTGTTGCTCGCCACCCCCGACCTCGACTCGACGTTCGAGCGAGTCGTCGTCGCCCGCGCCGAGATCGTCCAGGAACCGACCGAACAGCCCTACGGCGTCCGCGACTGCGCCGTCCGCGACCCGGCGGGCAACCTCATCCGGATCCAAGAACTGCGCTGAACCGACCACCGCATCACACGATCTGTACCGACGAGACGGAGAACCTCAGACCATGGCCACGCGAACGGCGAAGACCACGCCCGATCCCCACGTCGCCGACACCCACGACCTGATCCGCGTGCACGGTGCCCGGGTGAACAACCTCAAGGACATCAGCGTCGAGATCCCCAAGCGGCGTCTCACCGTGTTCACCGGGGTGTCCGGATCAGGCAAGAGTTCGCTGGTCTTCAGCACGATCGCCGCCGAGTCGCAGCGGATGATCAACGAGACCTACAGCGCGTTCCTCCAGGGTTTCATGCCGACGCTCGCGCGGCCTGAGGTCGACTTCATGGACGGCATCACCACAGCGATCATCGTCGACCAGCAGCGGATGGGCGGCGACCCGCGCTCGACCGTCGGCACCGCCACCGACGCCAACGCGATGTTGCGGATCCTGTTC
The DNA here is from genome assembly GCF_024171815.1 of Williamsia maris. Classification (GTDB taxonomy): domain Bacteria; phylum Actinomycetota; class Actinomycetes; order Mycobacteriales; family Mycobacteriaceae; genus Williamsia_A; species Williamsia_A maris. The sequence continues at coordinate 138,146 of NZ_JAMTCJ010000004.1, forward strand.
AGCCGAGTCGGCAGGCCCTACATCGGTTCGGCACAAGCATTCTCGTTCAACGTCGGGTCCGCGAGTGGCGCAGGTGCCGCGACGGTCTCGAAGGGCGGCCGCGACGTCAAGGTACGCAAGACCTTCACCATCACCGGTGGCATGTGTCCACGCTGTGAGGGGCGCGGGTCGGTCAGCGACATCGACCTCACCCAGCTCTACGACGCGGAGAAGTCTCTCAACGATGGTGCGTTGACCATCCCGGGCTACACGATGGACGGGTGGTACGGACGGATCTTCAGTGGTTGCGGCTTCTTCGACCCGGACAAGCCGATCAACACGTTCACCAAGCGGCAGCTCGACGACCTTCTCTACAAGGAGCCCACCAAGATCAAGGTCGACGGCATCAATCTGACCTACGAAGGGCTGATCCCCAAGATCCAGAAGTCGATGCTGTCGAAGGACGTCGAGGCGCTCCAACCGCACATCCGGGCGTTCGTCGAACGCGCGACCACGTTTCAGATCTGCCCCGAGTGCGACGGGACGCGTCTCACCGAAGGCGCGCGTTCGTCGAAGATCACGGGCATCAACATCGCCGAGGCGTGTGCCATGCAGATCAACGAGCTCGCCGACTGGGTGCGCGGACTCGACGATCCGTCGGTGACGCCGTTGCTGACGACCCTTCAGCGCACCCTGGACTCGTTCGTCGAGATCGGTCTCGGCTATCTGTCCCTGGACCGACCATCGGGCACGTTGTCGGGAGGAGAAGCGCAGCGCACCAAGATGATCCGACACCTCGGATCATCGCTGACCGACGTCACCTACGTATTCGACGAACCCACGATCGGCTTGCACCCGCACGACATCGCGCGCATGAACGACCTGCTCCTGCGCCTGCGCGACAAGGGCAACACCGTTCTCGTCGTCGAACACAAGCCGGAGGCGATCGCCATCGCCGACCACGTCGTCGACCTGGGGCCGCGTGCCGGATCCGATGGCGGCCAGGTCATGTTCGAGGGCAGCGTCGAGGGCCTCCGGGCCAGCGGCACGCTGACCGGAGTGCACCTCGACGACCGCGCGACCCTGAAACCGGCGCTGCGTACGGCGTCGTCGGTGCTCGAGGTGCGCGGCGCCGACTCCCACAACCTGCGTGACGTCGACGTCGACATCCCACTGGGCGTCCTGGTGGTCCTGACCGGTGTGGCGGGCTCGGGCAAGAGTTCGCTGATCCGCGGGTCGGTGACCGGACTCGACGGCGTGATCGCGGTCGACCAGACCCCGATCAAGGGGTCCCGACGCAGCAACCCGGCGACCTACACCGGGCTGCTCGAACCCATCCGCAAGGCGTTCGCCAAGGAGAACGGCGTCAAACCGGCTCTCTTCAGCGCGAATTCGGAGGGGGCCTGCCCGACCTGCAACGGCAACGGCGTCATCTACTCCGATCTGGCGATGATGGCAGGTGTCGCCACCCCGTGCGAGGAGTGCGAGGGCAGGCGTTTTCAGGCCTCGGTGCTGGAGTACCGGCTGGGCGGTAGCAACATCAGCGAGGTCCTCGGCATGTCGGCCGCCGAGGCCGAGGCGTTCTTCGGCGACGGCCCGGCGCCACTGCCGGCGGCGCACAAGATCCTCGAGCGCCTAGTCGACGTCGGCTTGGGCTACATCAAGCTGGGGCAGCCTCTCACGGCGTTGTCCGGTGGCGAACGACAACGCATCAAGCTGGCCACCCAGATGGCGGGCAAGGGCGATGTGTACGTGCTCGACGAGCCGACGACCGGACTGCACCTCGCCGACGTGGAGAACCTCCTCGGGCTGCTCGACCGGCTGGTCGACTCGGGGAAGTCGGTCATCGTCATCGAGCACCATCAGGCGGTGATGGCGCACGCGGACTGGATCATCGACCTCGGTCCCGGCGCAGGTCACGACGGGGGACAGGTGGTATTCGAGGGCGCCCCGGCCGAGCTGGTGCAGGCCCGATCGACTCTCACCGGCGAGCACCTGGCGGCTTATGTCGGAAGCTGATCATCGCCAATCGTGCGTTGGGCATGGTTGACTTCCGGCATGCGAAAAGCGCTTGTGGTGGTGGTCCTGGTCGCGGCGTGGCTGGTCTCCGGGGCGGTGCCTGCGAGCGCTGCGCAGCCGTCGTGGGACGGCCAGTACTCGTTGAAGCGGTTCGCGGCCTCGAAGTACGGCACGAGTCTGGCGGCCCGGCAGGGTGAGCCCGACTTCTCCGACGTCTACACCTTCACCACCGAATGCCGGTCCGGAGTGCCGTGTGTGTCGACGGTCAGCGGTGGCCCGGCCCCGAAGAACCCGACCTTGCCCCAGCCGGCCCGCTACGTGTTCGACGGCACCAGCTGGGTTCACGTCTACGACTGGCAGTGGGATTGCTACCAGGGGCCGGACAAGGCGAAGGTCTGGGCGCCCGCGAGGTCGGTGGCGACCTACACGAAGCAGGCCGACGGGACCTACACGGGCCTGTGGCGCACCGACATCGACGGCGGGCCGTGCAACGGCTACGTGGAGATGCGGGTCGCGGCGTACCCGGTCGATCAGACGCCGGTGCGTTTCGGTAGCTGAGCCGGCTCAGTTCGCGGGAGGTTCCCAGAGTTCGATCGCGTTGCCCTCGGGATCGTGGGTTCGCGCGAACCGGCCGGTCTCGGGGGAGTCCCACCCGGGATCGACGGCGGTCTCGACACCGGCGTCGGAGAGACGCGTCAGCAACCCGTCGAGGTCACTGACTCGGAGATTGAGCATGAACTGTTTGTCGGCGGCCCAGTAGTCGGTGTCCGACCCGAACGGCGCGAACACCAGCGGACCGCCGGCCACCCGCCACGACCACTCGTCGGACGGGCCCTCGCCCTCGGCGGCGCAGCCGGCACCGACCCCCAATAGATCGCGATACCAGGCGGTCAACGCATCCGGGTCCTGCGCCCGAAAGAAGATCCCGCCCACTCCCAGCACCGGCATGTCCAGCTCCTCGTCCGTTCGATGAATCGTCGATGTGTCGGGTGTCGTTGGCAAGTGTAGGAAGAAGCGATGAGCATTCGATTCGGAATCGGGACCGGCGCAGACCTCGACCCCGCGCACCTCCCCGCTCTCGTGGATCGTCTCGAGTCCGACGGCGTCGACTCGCTGTGGTTCTCCGAACTCGTCTACTCGCGGGCGGTCGACCCGTTCGTCGGCATGTCCTACGCGGCATCGCGCACCGAGAAGCTGAAGGTGGGCACCTCGGTCGCGATCCTGCCCGGCCGTCACCCGGTGCTGGTCGCAAAGCAGTTGCTCTCGCTGGCGGCGCTCGCCCCGAAACGGGTGCTCCCGGTGTTCGGTCTGCAGGCGGGCAACCCCAGGGAACGCGAACTGTTCCCCGTCACCGGGCGGCGCGGCGACGTCTTCGACGAATCCCTGCGGCTGCTGCGCGCCGTGCTCGCCGGCGACGACATCGATTTCGCCGGTGACCATTTCGACGTCACCGGCGCCGCGGTCCGCCAGGGCCACACCGGGTCGGTCGACGTGTGGCTCGGCGGCCGGGTGCCCGCGGCCTATCGACGGATCGGAGCCCTCGGCGACGGATGGCTCGGCAGCTTCGTGACGCCCGCCGAGGCCGCAGCCGGGGTGGCGACGATCAACGCCGAGGCCGCCGCCGCGGGACGACACATCGACGACGACCACTTCGGGATCACCCTCCTGCTGGCCGACGGCGCCGATCCCGACGAGCTGACGGCTCGGGCCGGCAGTCGGCGACCCGAGGTCGACGCGCGGGACCTGGTCGCGACCGGGTGGTCTGCGCTGCATCGGATGATCGACGACTACGTCGAGGCCGGTCTGAGCAAGTTCGTCATCATCCCCGCCGCCGGCGGCATGACGTCGTTCGTGGACCGATTCGTCGACGAACTCCTCCCGCGTCAGACCTGATCGGCGACAGATCTCTTCGGTCGGTCGAGTCTCGGTATGGTCCGTCGTTCGTCGCGAGCGCGACCGCGCGGGATGATGGCCGGGTGACCGCACACGACGCACCCGATCACGACGACCGCCCACTCGGATCGGTCGACGCACGGTTCACCCTCGCCGCCGAGCGCACCGTGTTGGCCTGGATCCGCACGTCACTGGGCCTCATCGCAGCGGGTGTCGCGGTGTTGCACGTGATCGACCGGTTCGGCGAACCGGGGACCCGTCAGGCGCTCGGCGTCACGTTGATCGCCGTGGGTGCGCTCACCGCGGTGCTGGGTGGGTGGCGATGGCGTCGGACGACCACCGCGTTGCGTACGGGTAGTGACATGCCCGGCGGCGGTGCCGTGTGGGTGGTGATCGCCGCGATCGTGGTGCTCGCAGCCGCATTCGCGGTGGTCAGCCTGATCGGCGCGTCGGGCTGAGCCGTCAGTGCGTCGGAACCGTCAGTGCGTGGCGGCGGCCTCGGGGTCGGAGCTGACGTGTCGGCGGGAGAGTTCACGCAGTGCGCGGAACACCCGTTTGGACGACTCCGCCCACGGCATGAGGATCGGGAAGACGTGGAACATCCCCCGTTCCTCCATCGCGTACACCGTCACCCCGGCCATCTTCAGGCCCTCGACGAACTTGCGGATGCCGTCACGGAACATCTCGTCCTTGCCCCAGCACACGAAGGTCGGTGGGAACCACTCCGGTTGCGGCTTGGCGTAGATGGCCGAGACGCGCTCGTCGTTGGGTTGCACGCCCTGGAGATAGGGGCTGACCGGCACGTTCCACGGCAGGATGTCGTGCTGCGCGTTGGTGGTGATCGACGGGTGGTTCAGGTCGAGGTCGACCTCGGGCGAGAACAGCATCACCGCGGCCGGTCGGGGCATGTCGTGGTCGTGGAGGTAGGACACCAGCGAGGTGGCCAATCCGCCGCCGCCGGAATCGCCGGCCACGACGAGGTGGTCGGAATCGATTCCGCGCTCGAGGAGTCCCTCGTAGACGTCAGCGGCGTCGTGCACGCCGGCCGGGAACGGGAACTCCGGGGCCATCCGGTAGTCGGCGATGAAGATCTCGTAACCCGTGATCCGCACCAGCGACGCCGCGAACGCGGTGTACATGATCGGCGAGGTCCCGATGTACCCGCCGCCGTGCAGGTAGAGCACCGTGGCCGCGATCGTCTCCTTCTCGTCCGGGTCGTCGACGAACTCATCTGAGCTGGCCTTGGCTCGGCACCAGAGACCCTCGACGCCGCCGATGGTGTCCTTCGTGAGTTCCACACCGTCGACGAGACCGATGAACGGCGGCATGACCACCCGGCAGATGTCGTCGAGGATCCGCTCCATCGACCGGAACTCCTCGATCGGCAACCCCATCGAGTAACCCATGAACGACCGGATGGCCTGACGGGTGACCGATTGTCCGATGTTGTCGAGGAGGCCGCTCGGGCCCTGCCACGGACGACGGAACGGCACCCGCGCCAGACCGTTGAGCATGCTCTCGGCGAGTCCGACCATTGCCAGCGCCGTCAGGGGCGCGGATGCGGTCTCCACCTCGGGACGATCAGCCATAACCATGCCTCGATCCTAGGTGCCGTCGTCGTCCCGGTTGGCCCGGCGAGCACCCCGCCGGATTCGAGGCGGTCGCGGCGCGTGTGACCATGGATCATGGCCTTCGACGTCGCCGCCGTGCGCGCGCAGTTCCCCGCCCTGAAGTCAGGTATCGCTCACTTCGACGGTCCCGGCGGGACGCAGACACCGTCGGCGGTGGCCGACGCCATCACGCACACCCTGCTCTCGCCGCTGTCGAACCGGGGTCCGCTGGTGGCCAGCGAGCGCAACGCCGAGGGAGTCGTCGAGGGGTTCCGTCTCGCGTTCGCCGACCTGCTCGGGGTGTCGCCGGGCGGGATCGTCATCGGACGCAGCGCAACCCAGATCGCCTACGACGTCTCCCGCGTGCTGGCGAAGTCATGGGGTCCCGGCGACGAGATCGTCGTGAGCCGACTCGACCACGACTCCAACGTCCGGCCCTGGGTGCAGGCGGCCGAGGCGGTCGGGGCGAGGGTCGTCTGGCTCCCGCTCGACGCGGCCACCGCGGATCTCGACCTGTCCGGCCTCGACGAGGTCATCACCGACCGGACCCGCCTCGTCGCCGTCACAGCGGCGTCGAACCTGCTGGGCACCAAGCCGCCCGTGGCGCGGATCGCCCGGCGGGCTCATGAGGTCGGTGCCCTCGTCTACGTCGACGGTGTCCATCACGCGGCACACTCGTCGGTCGATGTCGGGGCGCTGGGCGCAGATTTCTTCACCTGCTCGCCCTACAAGTTTTTCGGGCCGCACTGCGGTGTCCTGGCTGCGGACCCCGGGTTGCTGGAGTCTCTGCACCCGGACAAGTTGATCCCGTCGACGAACCGCGTTCCCGAACGATTCGAGCTCGGCACCCTCCCGTACGAGATCATGGCGGGCGCGACCGCGGCGGTGGACTTCATCGCCGGTATCGGACCGGATGTTGGATCGCGGCGCGAACAGATCATCGCCGCGCACCGGTCCATCGACGAGCACGAGGTGCGGTTACGACGGCGCGTCGAGGACGGCTTCGCCGGCTTCGGCGACCGAGTTCGGTGTCACTCGGTGGCGGGGGAGCGGACCCCCACGCTGTTCTTCACGTTCGATGGCATCGATGCCGCCGAGGTCTACCGATTCCTCGCGGCGCGGGATGTCCTGGCGCCGGCAGGGAGCTTCTACGCCCACGAAGCGATCCACGCGCTGGACCTCGGCACCGACACCGGTCTGCGAGTCGGCTTGGCGGCCTACAACGACGACGGCGACATCGACCGGTTGCTCTCCGGCGTGGCCGATCATCTACGGGGCCGCTGACGCGTCCGTGAGCGGTGGCGCCTTGCCAACGTGGTTACCTCGGCGAATGATCGTGGACATGCAACGGACGATTGTCAGGTGTGACTCGGGTGCCTTCTACTCGACGATCTGGATACCGCTGGTCTCCTTCAAGGCGATCCGCTTCGGGTCGGCGCGTTTTCAGAGGTGCCCTGTGCACCACCGGTGGGAGCGGGCGTCACAGGTCGACGTCACGGCGTTGACCGATGACGAGCGTCGCGCTGCCGAATCGACCGTGGACATCGGGATCCCCTAGGAGTCGACACGCGTTCCCGCCTGCACCTGTACCGCAGGCGGATGCCGTGGTTCGGCCGGACCGTTGACGACTTCGGTGGGGTGTTGAGCTTGTACTTCCGCGACCCGGACCAACTCGAGGGTGAGGTCCTGGTCCCGGTCTCGATCGATTGATCCGTCACCGCTCAGTTCTCGGCTCTGCGTGAGTCATACCCGTGACAACCCAGCGGATGGACAGGTGTCTCATGTTTGATCTCGGACCGGCGACAGCGGAGATGGCTCGACTGATCGACGGGGTGCAGGACGGCCAACTCGACCGTTCGACCCCCTGTGACGACTGGACGGTGGGGGAATTGCTCGCCCACATCCACCAGTTCACGAGCGTTTTCGCCGACAACGCGCACAAGAACCCCATACGTCCACCGGACGGTCTCGTCGATGACTGGCGGGTTGCGATCCCCGCCACGCTCGACGATCTCGCCGCGGGCTGGCGTGAACCGAGCGCCTGGGACGGGCAGGTCTCGGCGGGAGGCATCGAGATGTCGGCCGCGGACAACGCGATCGTCGCGATCGAGGAACTGACCGTGCACGCCTGGGACCTGTCGCGCGCCACCGGCCAGAGCGTGAAGGTCGAGGACTCGACCCTGGATCGGATCGAGCAGTTCTTCGTACTGTTCTCCTCGGACACGAACCCGGACGAGGGGCCGTTCGGCCCCGTCGCCGCGGCGCCCGAGGATGCCGATCGGCTCGATCACCTCATCGCCCGGACGGGGCGCAATCCGCGCTGGACCTGACCTCGGGGCCGCCCGAGGTGTGAAGATGTCGGGATGCGTGCACTGGGATCGTTGCGACGGGTTCGTCACCTCAACTGTGGAACTTTCCGGGCACGACTCGGAGGCCCCGCTCTGGTGAGTCACGTCGTCGTGTGCGAATTCGAGCACGGGCTGGCCCTGATCGACAGCGGGATCGGAGCCGACGACGTCGCCCACGCGAACTCGAGGCTCGGCGTCGGGTTCCGGCTGCTGCTCCCGGCTCTCGACACCGTGGAGACAGCGGTCGAGCAGATCGGTGCGATGGGGTTCTCGGCCGCTGATGTCACCGACATCGTGCTGACGCACATGGATCTCGACCACCTCGGTGGGGCATCGGATTTCACGTCGGCCACGGTGCACACATCTGCGGCCGAACAGTCCTCGGCCGCGACCCGGACCGACGCCGCAGCCAAGGTCCGCTACCGTGCCCCGCACCTGCGAGCGGTCAAGAACCGGACCTCGGGATACTCCGACTTCACCGACGAATTGTTCGGGTTCACCGGTCACCGCCTGCACGACTCCATCTGTGCCATACCGATGCCCGGCCACACCGTCGGTCATTGCGCCATCGCGATCGACGACCCGCAGCGTGGATGGTTGCTCCATGCCGGCGACGCCTTCCATCACCGTCGGGCCATCACCGGTCAATCATCAGGTCGGTCGATCTCGATCGTGGAAACCGTTCTGGCCGACGATCGACGGGAGTTGCGCCTGAACCAACGACGGCTCGCGGACCTGGCCGCACGATCAGGAGGACCTCAGATCTTCTGCGCCCACGATCCGGTTCAGTTCGCGGCACTCGTGGCGTCGCAGGTGCAGTAGGCCTGATCGTCAGACCGCGGGGATCATCGGAGCGTCGAATTGCGTTCTGTCGCCGTCGAACCCGCCCCGCAGCGCGCCGGCGGCGACCTCGTGTGGGGTGCCCATGTCGACCGCGCTGACCGCGTCGAGACGACGGTAGTGCTCGTCGTCCAGTTCGATCTCCAGGGAACCGAGGTAGGCGTCGAGGTGGGTCACCGAGCGAGGCCCGACTATCGGGATCAGCGACGTCTGAGCCAGCGTCGACCGTCGGCGAAGCCACGCCAGGGACACGCCGACGGCATCGGACCCGATCTCGTCGGCGACCGCGAGCACCGTGTCGAGCACCGCTGCCCGCAGCTGTCCCTCGGTCGCCGATCCACCCGCGCCGAGTCGCCCCGACTCCCCGCGGCGGTACTTTCCGGTCAGAAGGCCTCCGGCCAGGGGCGAGTAGAGGAGTACGCCCAGCCCGTGAGCCTGCGCCATCGGGAGCAGTTCGCGCTCCGCGGAGCGCTCGGCGAGGCTGTACTCGGTTTCGATGCCGGCGATCGGTGCGCGATCGCGCGCCTCGGAACGCGCAACCGCTCCGGCCGTCCGCCAGGCCGGGAAATTCGACAGCGCGCCATGTAGGATCTTGCCGGAGCGCACCAGGTCGTCGAGCGCGTCGAGAATCTCGGCCATCGGTGTGACCCCGTCGGGGAAGTGGGGCATGAACACGTCGACGTGGTCCGTCTGCAGTCGACGCAGGCTGGACTCGAGCGACCGGACCATGACCTTGCGGCTGTTGCCCGTGGTCGCCGGCCGCGGGTTGTCGCTGCCCGACCGGCTGTACTTCGTGATCACGACGAAGTCGTCACGGTCCTTGCCGAGCAGCTCACCCAACACGGTCTCGGAACGCCCGTCCTGATACACGCTCGAGGTGTCGAATGTGGTTCCACCTGCGGCCACGTACGCGTCGAACACGCGGCGCGGGGTATCGGCTCCGTCCGTGGCGGCCGATCCGAAGCTCGAGGTCCCGAGCGCGAGCGCGGAGACACGCAATCCGGTCTGCCGTCCAAAGGTTGTGTGTCGCATGTCAGCTCCGAACAAAGATCGACGTGGGGGTAACCTTCGATCAGCGTATCAAATAAAACGAAGGGTCACTCTTTATGCCGAAGGTCACTCAGGCGCACCTGGACGCACGCCGACAACAGATCGTCGATGCGGCCAGGGTACGGTTCTCCGAGCAGGGGTTCGCCCGGACGTCGATGGCCGACATCGTCGACGAGGCCGGGCTGTCCAACGGCGCCATCTACCGCTACTTCGCCGCCAAGGAGGAGATCGTCGTCGCGGTGTGTGAGCAGGCGAGTGGCGCCCTGCCCGATGCCCTCACCGCGGACGCGGTCACCGCGTTTCTCGAGCACCTACGAACTCTGTCCAGGGAAACGGGGCACGCCCGCCTGGTGGCGCAGATATACGCGGAGGCGGCCTTGTCGCCGACGCTGGCCGAAGTCGTTCGCGGACAACTATTTGCGCTCCGTACTGCCGTCGCCGATCTCGTCCCGGACGATCACCCCGATGATCCGATGCACGTGGCCGAGGCGTTCGTGGCGATCTGCGGTGGCTACAGCGAGCAACTCACCGTCCGGGGTGACCTCGACCCGACCCCGTTCGCGGCAGCGATCATGGCCGTGGTCGGAGCGCGGGCGTGAACACGATCGGGCGCTCGCGCCGAACCCGGCACCACCATCCTCGGGAACGTCACACCGTGACCATGAGATGGCTGTGCAGGGGCAGCAGAGTGTCGGGGTCGGGGTCATTGGGCGTGACGATCAGTTCATCCACTCCGACCGACTCGTAGCCGGTGACCGCATCGCGCAGCGATTCCATCGTCGTCACGGTGGCTGCCACAGCCTTGTCACGCACGTCGCCTCCGAGATCCGCGTAGTAGGCGCGCACGGCATCGAGACCAGATCCCGAGCCGTGATGGCCGATGCTCGTCATCATCGTCACCGCCACATGAGGTCGGTCCGTTCGCCCGGCAGTCTCGAACGATCGCGTGAGGCGGTTGGCGAAGTCGGCGACTTCTGCGGGTGTGAGACCACCGGCGATCCACCCGGAACCATGGGCGGTGATGCGACGCACGGTCGGAGTCGATGCCCCACCGAACAGCAACGCGGGACCACCTGGGGTCGCCGGTCGGGGACCAAGGTCGTCGACGCCGGCCCATGCTGCTCGCACGCGTTCCAACCACGTGTCGAAGGCGCGTCCTCGATGGGCGAAGTCGACGGGTGCGCCGTCGTAGTCGCGCGGTCTGCCCCCGGGTGCGAGACCGAGACGAAGCCTTCCTGCCCCGGCCACACGGTCGATGGTTGCAACGGCGGTCGCGAACAGGCCTGCGTTCGCATGCAGTGGTGCGACCACGACGCTGGTGAGCAACCCGATGCGCTCGGTGACCGCGGCTGCAGCCGCCAACGATGTCAGCGGCTCCGGGGTGGTCCATGAAGGTCGGTCACTGACCGACAGGGCGTCGAAGCCCAACTCCTCGACCGTGCGCGCCCACCGAGGGAGCATGGCGGGATCGAAACCGGCAACATGACCTGGGACTCCGACGGTTATCTGCATCTGGTGATCGTGCAACCTCAAGTGCAGTGGAGGTCAATCTGCGGTGGCCGCGGACTCCGGCGATCAACTGGTGAATCTGTCGACGTGCTGCCACAACTGTTCGGTGGCAACCGGATCGAACTCGTCCACCTGATCGACGTCGGTGAACAGGTGGCCGCGGCCCGGGTATTGGAAGTACTCGGCAGAGGCGCCCGCATCGGCGACCGATCGCATCACCGATTCGACGGAACCGTCGGTCTTGAACGGATCGTCGCCCGTGTAGTGGATCTGCACCGGCATCCCGTCCGGCCAACGATCTGCGCCCAGTATCTCCAGCGGAAGTGCCCCCGAGCAGAGGATCGCCCGGCTGACCCGACGGTGTAGTGCGACGTGGGTGGCCATGCCGCCTCCGTTCGAGAACCCCAGCACCACGAAACCGTCGGACAGTCGCTGCACACCGTCGAGCGCACGCCGCATCAGCTCCGGGAAACCGATGTCCGCGACGAAGGCGCCGGCGGTGTCGTAATCGTCGAAGGACCGACCGTCGTACTGGTCGACCACGGTCACGTCGTGGCCGGCGTCTCGGAAATGTTGCGCGGCATCGTCGATCCCGCGCCGGATGCCCAGCGCTGAATGGAAAATTGCGACTTCGGCCATGGTTTCTCCCTTACCGTCGGAGCCGGTAACTCCGTCACACCACGAGCATCCCGCGTATTGCGGACGTTCGGAGTCCTGATTCCACCCGTCCGTCCATTTCGGGTTTCGACGTGTTCGTCGACCACGGTCCTATTTGATGAACACGTACACCCGACGAGGAGAGGCACCCGATGAGGATCACGACTGTCCTGGCCGCACTGATGGCGGCGGTGCTGATGACGGCGGGGTGTGCCGACTCCGGGGCGTCCGACTCGGCCAGCGCGTATCCGACCGGCCCGGTGACGATGTCGGCGGGCGCCGGTCTTGGCAGCGGGTTCGACCTGACGATCCGTGCGGTGGTCGATGCGCTGCGCACCGACAAGATCGTGACCGTGCCGCTGCCCGTGCTGAACAAGCCCGGCGGGGCCGGCGCTGAACTGCTCGCGAGCATGGTGCGCGACCACCGTGGTGCCGACGACCAGATCGCGGTGACGTCACTGTCGATGATGCTCAACCAACTCGAGGGCAGATCGCCGTACGGCTACGCCGACGTGACCATGATCGCTCGTCTGATGACCGAATACTTCGTCGTCGTCACCGGCTCGGCATCGCCATCGGAAAATCTTGGCGACGTGATGACCGCGATCAAAGCCGATCCGTCGAGCATTCGCGTCGGCGCTGCGGCCGATGATCAGGCACCGTTCGATCTGCTCGTGACCGCTGCCGGTGGCGACCCGTCAGAGGTTCGCTACGTCGACGTCGAGGGCGGCGCCGACCAGACCGCTGCGTTGCGCGGCGGCACCGTCGACGTGGCGATCGGTGGCGTCAGCGAATTCACCGGCGCCGTCCGCGAGGGCACCCTGCGCGCGTTGGGCGTGCTGGCGGAGAACCGGTTGCCGGGGCTCGACGCCCCCACCGCGCGAGAGCAGGGTCTCGACGTCACGCTGGCCAACTGGCGAGGCCTGTACGGTCCGCCGGACATGCCCGCCACCGCAGTTGCCTACTGGCAGAAAGCGCTCGGCGACATGGTGCGCGCACCCGCGTGGACCACCATCGCCCAGCGCAGCCAGTTCACCACGACGTTCTCCACCGGTGACGAGTTCCAGAAGTTCCTGGTGAGCACGCAAGCCGACGTGAAGGCCGCGCTGGCGTCGCAACGGTGACGACGCCTGACTGCGTGGGGTGATCCGTGGGGCTAGGTCGCGTCGACGCTCGACCGGTGCATCGTCTTCATCTCGTCGGCGAAGATGTCGACCGGGCCCTCCACCCGAAGGGCGGGAGCGACGTCGTTGATCGGCAGCCCCGCCACCGGCGACTCCGGCGCGTTCCATTCCTCGCGCCACGCGCCGAGTTGGGCCGACGACACGGCATAGACGATGCGTCCCAGCCCCACCCAGGCGTGCGCGGCCGCGCACATCGGGCAGTGCTCCCCCGAGGTGTAGACCGACGCCGCGGCGCGTTCGGTGGGGGACAGGTGCGCGACAGCCCACTCCACGATCGTCAGCTCCGGATGTCGGGTGTGGTCACCGCTGCTGATCCGGTTGCGGTCCTCGAAGATCGGGCGACCCGACCTGTCCACGAGCACCGAGCCGAAGGGCTCGTCGCCCGCCGTCAGAGCCTCGCGTGCCAACTCGACGCAACGGCGCAGATGCGTGATGTCGTTGCTGGATACTGCCATTCCTGCAGGATAGGCGTCGATGCCATCGGTGACGACCATCACAGATACAGTGGCGTACAGATCCACAGAGTCCCATCATCGAGTCAGAGACGAGTGATCGCAGTGTCAGAGACAACCGGTTCCGACGTGCGCGTCGCGAACAGCCCCGACTCCACCGGTCACGACGCCGTCGACCGGGCCCTCGAGGACCTGAGCGTCGGTGAGAAGACCTGGGGATCGCTGACCCTTTCCGACCGGCGCGCCCTACTCGAGAAGGTCCGTGACCTCACCGCACGTCACGCCGAGGAGTGGGTCGCCGCGGCGGTCGAGATCAAGAAGCTCGATCCCACGTCGCCGCTCGTCGGCGAAGAGTGGATCTCGGGTCCCTACGCATTCGCAGGTGGGGCAGCCACGCTGGTGCACAGCCTGGCAGCACTCGGCGCCGGTGACAGCCCCATCGCCGGTGCCACCTTCGGATCCGCGCCGGGCGGTCGCACCACGGTCCGCGTCCTCCCGCTCGGCATCTTCGATGCCTTGCTCCTCAACGGGTTCAGCGCCGACGTGTGGCTGCAGCCGGGCGTCGACGCCGCACACGCCAAGCAGGCCGCCGGACTCGCCCAACTCGATCCCGCCCACACCCACGGCATCGGTGTGGTCCTGGGCGCGGGCAACATCATGTCGATCGCCCCGCTGGACACGCTCTACGAACTCTTCGCCCACAACCGTGTCGTCGCCCTCAAGCTGAACCCGATCACCGACCCCATGCTCCCGGTACTGGCCAAGGTCCTGGCACCGCTCATCGATGTCGGTGCCGTGCGACTGCTGACCGGCGGCGCAGAACTGGGGACCTACCTCGTCAATCACCAGTCGGTCGACCATGTGCACATGACCGGCAGCTCGATCACCCACGACACCATCGTCTTCGGACCCGGCGAGAAGGGGGCGGCCCGGCGCGCCGCGAACGAACCGCTGCTGGACAAGCCCATGACGAGCGAGCTCGGTGGCGTCTCGCCCACGATCGTCTTCCCGGGGGAGTGGAGCGCCGCGGACATCAAGTACCAGGCCGAACACGTTGCCACACAACGACTTCACAACGGTGGTTACAACTGTGTCGCGTCGCAGGTCGTGGTGCTGTCGTCGGAGTGGAAGCAACGCGACCAATTCCTCGCCGCCCTGCGGACCGCCCTCGACACAGCCCCCGGCCGCGCCCCGTACTACCCGGGCAGCGACAACCGCGTCGGGTCGGCCGTGGCGAGCTACCCCGCCGCCGATGTACTGACGGGCGGGCGGGTGCTGATCCACGACATCGACCCGGGCAAGGAGATCGACCTGCTGCAGACGGAGTACTTCGCGCCCGTGTTGGGTGTCATCGAGTTGCCCTACGGCGCAGACCAGTTCGCTGCAGAGGCCGTGCGGACAGTCAACTCGGACTTCGTGGGAACCCTCGGCATCAACATCGTGGCCCACCCGAAGACCATCCGCGGGTTGGGTTCGAGGTTCGACGAGTTGGTGGCCGAGTTGAACTACGGAACGGTCGCCGTCAACGCGTGGACCGGCGTTGGATTCCTGACCGCGGGCGCCACCTGGGGCGCGTTCCCCGGCCACACCATCGACGACATCCAGAGCGGGATGGGCATCGTGCACAACGCGTTGCTCATCGACGACGCCGAGCGCACCGTGGTCCGCGGCCCGTTCCGCCCGTCGCCGCGGTCGATCATCAACCGTGAATGGGCCATCTCGCCCAAGCCGCCGTGGTTCGTCACCAATCGGACCGCAGCCACCACCGGGCGGCTGCTCACGGCGTTCGCCGCCAGGCCGTCCTGGACCAAGCTGCCCGCCATCTTCGCCTCCGCCCTGCGCGGATAGACAAGGAAACCCATGCCGAACACCCTGTCCGCTGATTACGTCGTCGTCGGCGCCGGCTCCTCGGGCGCCGTTCTCGCCAACCGGCTCAGTGCGGATCCCACCAACTCCGTCGTCGTGCTCGAGGCAGGCCCGGAGGACAAGAACAAATTCGCCCACATTCCGGCGGCGTTCTCCAAGCTGTTCCGCAGCGACGTCGACTGGAACTACGACACCGAGGCACAGCCCGAGTTGCGCGACCGCACCATCTTCTGGCCGCGCGGGAAGATGCTCGGCGGCTCGTCGTCGATGAACGCGATGATGTGGGTCCGCGGGTTCGCGGCCGACTACGACGAGTGGGCATCGCTGTCGGACTCGACCTGGTCGTTCGCCAACGTGGTCCCGTACTTCCAGAAGATCGAGAGCATCGAGGAGACCACCGCGCTCGACGCCGGGACCGAGGGGCCCCTGGTGGTCTCGAACCAGCGCAGCCCACGCCGGCTCACCGCGTCGTTCCTCGAGGCCGTTCGCGAGGCCGGCTATCCAGTGGAGCAGGCGAACCTGGCTGAGCCGAAAGGCTTCTCGCAGACCATGGTCAACCAGAAGCGTGGTGCGCGGTGGAGTACGGCCGATGCCTACCTCAAGCCCGTGCGCAAGCGTTCCAACCTCACGATCGTCACCGAGGCCCACGCGACCCGGGTCGTCTTCGAGGGCTCGGTGGCCGTCGGCGTCGAGTATCTGAAAGACGGCACGCTGCACACCGTGCGCGCAGGCACCGAGGTGATCCTCGCCGGTGGAGCGGTCAATTCGCCACAGCTGCTGATGCTCTCGGGCATCGGCGACCAGACCGAACTGGCCGAGCACGGGATCGCGGTGCAGCATCACGCCCCCGAGGTCGGCAAGAACCTGATGGATCACCTGTGCTCCCTGATCGGCTGGCAGACCGAGTCGGATTCCCTGTTCCACGCCGAGAAGATCCCTGAGCTGGTGAACTATCTGACCCGTCGTCGCGGCATGCTGACCTCGAACGTCGCCGAGGCCTACGGCTTCATCAAGACCCGTGACGAGGTCCCGTTCCCCGATGTGGAACTCATCTACGCCCCCGCACCCTTCTTCGACGAAGGTCTCATCGCGCCTGACGCGCACGCCGCGGTGATCGGTGCGGTGCTGCTCAAGCCCGAGAGTCGGGGAGAGGTCACGCTGCGATCGGCCGACCCGACGGCCAAACCCATCGTCGATCCGCGCTACCTGTCCGACGCCGGTGGCGTGGATCGTCGCGCCATGATCGAGGGCCTGCGCGCGTGCATGAACATCGCGACGCAGCCGGCGCTCAAGGAGTTCCTCGGTGACATCGTCCGGCCGAAGGTCGACGCCGACATCTCCACCGAGGACCTCCTCACCGAAGCCCTCGAACGCAACGCCCACACGCTGTACCACCCGGTCAGCACATGCCGGATGGGCAGCGACGCAACCAGTGTCGTCGACCCGCAGTTGCGGGTGCGCGGCGTGGACAGGTTGCGCGTCGCCGACGCGTCGATCATGCCGACGATCATCCGCGGGCACACCCACGCGCCGAGCGTGGTCATCGGCGAGAAGGCCGCCGACCTCATCCTGGGCGCCAAGTAGCCCTGCGCTGCAGACCCGGGTGGGTCAGACGCGGGTCGTGCTGAACACGTTGACCGGGTGCGGTACCCGGGGGGCGCCGTCTCTGCCGGGTACCGAGACCGCCGCGAGGTAGGCCCGCACCGGACCGCGTAGCTCGGGGGTGAGACGGGCCTGCACCGCGAAGTCGAGCACCTCGTCGCTCGACGAGGCGAGGTCGACGAGCGCGTCGAGCGTGACGACGACGTCGGTCGTGATCCCGGCATCGACGAAGGCGTCCTCGACGTCGGCGCTGAACCACTGTCGGTGATCCTCCAGGGACGGGGCGAGCACGTCGACGAGCTCGTTGAGGGCGGCTCGCGGAGCGTTGAGGACCCACAGTTCGCCGCCGGGTCGCAGGAAATCGAGAGCGGCACGCAGCGTGTCGCCCACATCGGCGACGTAATACATCGAGTGCACGAAAACCACGACGTCGAAGATCTCGTCCACCGGGGCGTCGGCGAACGACGCGACGTGCACCTCGACGGTGAGTTCCCGGGCCTCCAGGGCGGCCATCTCGGCGGTGAAGAGCGCCGCACTCCCGGACCAGGGTTCAATGCCGACGTAGCGCACGGGCCGACCTGGCACCGCCCGCACGAGTCCCTCGGCGAGCCGGACGTCGAGCGAACCATCGCCGCATCCCACCGAGAGCACCGAGACCGGTCCGTCCCCCAGAGCGGTCATCCGGCCGGCGAGGTGGTCGGCGATCAGGCCGCGTTGGTCGGAGAGCAGCTCGAACGCGGCGTGGTCTCGGGCGTACGAGTCCGGCTCCAGAGCGGGTAGAGCGGCAACATCCTGCCGTAGGGCGCGCAGATCGTCGAGAAGATCAGCGGCGGCGGTGCTCGTCGGGGTCGGGACTAGGCTCGTCATTAGATCGAGTCAACCACGACGGTTCCTTCCGGTTACCGCGGTTGTTCGAAAGAGCAGACGGGGAGTGGCGTGAGCAGCAAAGACACAGCCGAGCGGAGTCTCGAGCACTGGAGCGAGGCCGGTCGTACGGGCATGGAGGCGTTCTACGCCCTGGCCACCGAGGACTACCGCCAACTCGCGCTGGCCGCCGACTGGCCGGCTCTTCTGGCCGACCGTGCACACGACGGCTGGTCGTTGCTCGACGTGGCCTGTGGCAGCGGAAAGTTCCCCACCGCGCTGCGCCGTCACACCGACCTCTCCGCGGTGCCCGAGCTGGCCTACGACCTGCTCGACCCGTCGGCGTTCTCCGTGGCCGAGGCCCGCGGTGCGCTGGGTGCGCCGTTCGCGGCCCGGCACGACCTGGTGATGACGCTGCAGGACCTCCCCGCCGACCACACCGGCTACGACATCGTCTGGGCCACCCACGCGCTCTACGCCCTACCGCCCGACGAGCTCGACGCTGCGGCCGAGCGGTTCGTCGCCGCACTGGCACCCGGTGGCCTGGGCCTCGTCGCACAGGCGACCGCGGCCTCGCACTACCTCGCCTTCTACGACGCCTTCCGTGCCGGCGTGCGCGAGGCAACGCCGTACACGACGGCCGAGCAGGTGCGCGATGCGCTGACGCGGGCCGGCGCCGACGTCCGTGATCAGCGCGTCACCTACACCACCGGCACGTCCGATCGCGGTGTCGCCGAAGGCTTCCTGCAGCGATGCGCCTTCGACGACTCCGTGTCGCTGGACGAGATGGAGGCAGCGCCCGTGCTGGGCGACTACCTGGCCTCGTGCCGCGACGCGTCCGGTTCCTACACCTTCTCCCACGAGGCGGCCCTACTGTGGCTCTGAGCAACGCGACGACCAACGACTTTCTGCCGGAACAGAACCGGGACGGCGGTATCGAGCAGGACTGGGCGGGCAACGACCAGGACTGGTGGGACTGGTACGTCACCCTCGCGGCGAACGAGAACGTGCCGACCGAACTGGTCGACGGCCCGGGGTTGCCCGAGGTCGACGCGGCCTCCGATGAGCAGGTCGAACGCGAACTGGCCGAGCCCTACGATCTCGACCCGGCCGCGATCGAGGCCTTCGCGCGCGAGGCGTTCGTCCGACTTCCCGCCGTGCTGTCGCCGGCCGTCGTACGACGCCTCGCCGAACGTCTCGAAGAGCTGCTGAGGGCCGAACACGGCGACGATGTCGCCGGGCGTTTCACCGCGCTGGAGCAGATGTGGTTGCACGACGACCTGATGCGCTCGGTCGCGTTGTCGCCCAGGATCGGTGGTCTGGCGGCGGCTCTGCTCGACGAGCCCGGTGTTCGGCTCTATCACGACAACGCGCTGTCGAAGGAACCCGGCTGCGGCCGCACGCCCTGGCACCACGACGCCGAGCACTTCCCGCTGCAGACCGTTCAGGCGGTCACGGCGTGGATGCCGATGTCGGCGATCCCCGGACGGATGGGGCCGCTCTCGTTCGCCCGTGGCCGCGAGGTGCTGGGGGAGGTGTCGGACCTGGAGTTCGACAAGATCGGGACGTCCTACGACGAGGCCGTCACCAAGCGATTCGTCGAGCGTGACGTCGCGGTGGAGTCAGGGCCGTTCGCGGTGGGCGACGTGTCGTTCCACTCGGCGCTGTGCTTCCACACCGCGGGTCCCAACCTGACCACGCAGCCGCGTCGGGCGTTGGCCACCACCTACTTCGCCGACGGGGCGCGGGTGGTGGAGTCGCCGACACTCATCAGCGGCACCTGGCGCGAATTCCTCCCCGGCGTCGAGCCCGGCGGCCTGGCGGCCTCCGACCTCAACCCGGTGGTCGGCCGTCGCGGCTGAGTGCTCACCTCGGTGTGGATGCAGTCCGTGACTCGGGTCGCGTAGTGGGCAGCACATCCATTCCTCTCGGACGAGGCTTCGAATACCATTGGCGAACATGACAATCGATCGAATTCCGGTACCAGGCGGAAGCATCGCCGTCGAGACCAACACCGGGACGTCCGAGCCCATTCTCGTGGTTCACGGGGTCTCCAGCCAGCGCAAGCTGTGGGGATGGCTGCACGCGCAGGCGCCACACTTGACCCTTGTCGCGCCGGATCTACGCGGGCGGGGTGACAGTGTGGACGTCACGGGCCCCTCATCGCTGACCCAGCACGCGCAGGATCTCGACGCCGTTCTCGATGCGCTGGGGCTCGACGCCGTGCATGTGTGCGGAATGTCGATGGGTGCATTCGTGTCGGTGGAGTTCGCGGCCCGGTATCCGTCGAGGGTGAAGAGCCTCGTCCTCGTCGACGGGGGCGTGCCGGTAGGACCGCCCGACGGCCTCACCCGCGACAACGTGGCGGCTGTGTTCGCCGACAAGGTTGCGCAATCACAGCGGCGGTGGAACGACGTGGACGACTACGTCGAGTTCCTGGTGTTGACGTCGATGCCGCTACTCGACCGGACCGACCCGCTGCTGCGGAAGTACGCCGAGCATGACTTGGCTGACGGATCGCCCCGGCTGTCGTCCGAGGCGGTTGTCGCGGACGCCACGGACGTGTTCTTCGGCGACTCGCGGTTCCGGGAACTGACGATGCCGGTTCGATTTCTCCACGCACAGTGGAGTGTTGGGGCGAATTCCGAGCCGATGTACTCGGCGCAGGACGTCGAAGCGCTCGACCTGACAGCCATCAGCCCGATGGCGGGCCTGGATCATGCCGGGACGGTCATGACGCCAGTAGGTGCTGCGGCGGTCGGCGCGATGATCGACGCGGCCGTGCGAGGCGAGTGATTGCTCAGTACGCCTGGTGTTGCGCGACCTGACTAGGCTGCGCGGTATGCGACTGATTCTCGACGTGGATCTCGATGCCCTCGACGGTGATCCGGCCACGGAGGTGGGCAGGATCCTGCGCTACTGGGCCGGTGCCGCCGCGCAACTGCCATTGGATCAGAGCGTGTCTCACGATCTGGTGGACTCGAACTATCGGGCGGTCGGGACGTTCCGGATCGAGTGACCTGTGGGCATCGGCTCGGCCCGCCAAGCCCCGGCATCGAACCGGAGCACAGCGACGGTGACGTGGCTTTCGGTTCAGGCGCGTTGCCCCGCGGGCCGAATGATCTCGTTCACGTCGACGTCCGCCGGCTGGTCGATCACCCACGCGACCGTGGAGGCGATTGCCTCGGCCGGCAGGGCGGAACTCCGATAGCTCTGCATCGCCTCGCGCGCAACGGGATCGGTGATGTGATCGGCCAGTTCACTGTCGACGACACCGGGGGAGACGGTGGTGACCCGAATGGACGGATCGAGTTCGCGTCGTAACCCCTCGGTGATCGCCCATGCCGCGAATTTGGTTCCGAAGTAGACGGCGCTGGTCGGCACCACCTCGTGGGCGCCGACCGATGCGGTGGTGATGAAATGCCCGCCGTCCTGGCGCAGGAAGTGGGGGAGTGCGGCAGCTATGCCGTGGAGCAGACCTTTGATGTTGACGTCGATCATCGCGTCCCATTCGTCGACGAGCAGCGCGTCCAGGCGGGACAGCGGCATCACTCCCGCGTTGTTGATGATCACGTCGATCCTGCCGTGTGCTGCGACGATCTCGTCGAGCAACCGCGCGAAGGTGTCTCGGTCGGTGACGTCGAGGTCGCGGGCCTCGGCCGATCCGCCCGTGGCCGCCAGGTCGGTCACGAGCGCAGTGAGACGGTCAGCACGGCGCGCGGCGAGAACGACGTGGTGCCCGTCGCGGGCGAGCCGGGAGGCGACGGCCGCACCGATGCCGCTACTCGCTCCGGAGACGAGGATGATTTTCTCAGAAGTTGTCATGATTCGAGTGTCAGAGCCGATGTGCCCACGCAACAGGCCGCGATCCGCCTGGGTGCACCGCACCCAGGCGTGCGGGCCGGGATCGTCTTACGATCGGCGGGTGACCTCGCACCCCTTGGCCGAGTACCTCCGGGCACGTCGCGCCGCGACATCGCCCACCGATGTCGGGCTGCGCGACTCCGGCGGACGCCGAGTTCCGGGACTGCGTCGCGAGGAGGTGGCGATGCTCGCCGACATGAGTGTCGATTACTACACGCGCCTCGAACAGGGCCGTGAGCGCAGTCCCTCGCCGCAGATGATCGACGCGCTGTCCCGGGCGCTGCACCTCGACCACGATGGGCGCGAACACCTCCACCGCCTCGCCGGACTGGGGCCACGGCCGTCGGCGGCCGGGTCGGAGCGGGTCGACCCGGAGCTGCGGCGTCTGCTCGACGCGTGGCCGGACAATCCGGCCATCGTTCTGGGCTGTGCCTACGACGTCCTGGCGGGCAATCACCTCGGTGAAGAACTGTTCTCGCACTTCCCCGTGACGCGGAATCTGGCGGAATTGGTGTTCCTGGACCCCGCCGCTCGGTCCTTCTACGCGGACTGGCAGACCGCAGCAGAGAACACCGTCGCCGGGTTCCGACTCCTCGAGGCCCAGGCCCCCGACCATCCCCGAATTCGCGAGGTACGTGAAGGGCTGCACGCCCGCAGCAGTGACTTTGTCGAGATCTACGCGCAGAATCGGGCCGCGGGCAAGCGGATCGAGACCAAACGCCTGATCCATCCCGAGGTCGGGCCGTTGACGCTGACGATGCTCGGGTTCGACGTGCGTTCCGCCCCGGGACAACAATTGATCGTGTACCACGCACAGGCAGGTACGGCGGACGCCGACGCGATCAGCCTGTTGCGTACCCGCGCGTTGATGCGAGCCGGCACGAACTGACGCTTTTCGCCTGGTCGGTGCTCGACTACCGAGTAGCGTGCGCTTCGATACCGTCGAGAAGCCGTTCAAGGCCGAAAGCGAATGTCCCAATCGGATCGCCAGGTGCTTGGAACAGTTCGCCGACATGGGCCCCGACGCGCCCCGCAAGGGGAAAGTCGTCCTGCGGCATGACATCCGACAGAGCTGGTCCGACGATGTCCCACCACTGCGAGTCGCTGAGCGTTGATTCGGTCGGTGTCCGCCGGGCGTCGAGGGTCTCGCGCGCGTTGCCCACCGCGAAGGCGGTGAGTGTGGAGATGACGCGGTCGCTGCCGATGTCGGACAGTCCCGTGTCGACGAGTTGCTCGAGCTGTCGTTCGTAGCGTCGAAGTCGGTTCGGACCGGTGACCTGTCTCCAACTGGACGCCTCGAGTAGCCAGGGGTGGCGCATGAGTTCGTCACGAACCGACTCGGCTATCCACGTCAGACGTGCCCGAAATGGTTCACCGCTGTCAAATGGCTCATCCTCGGCCGCAACCGCGTCGACCATCAGCGCGACGAGGGCGTCCTTGCTCGGCACGTAGGTGTAGAAGCTCATCGGCTTCACGCCGAGGGACGCACTGACCGTTCGTACCGAGAGGCCGGCCAACCCATCGCGATCAGCCATCGCGACCGCGACTGCCACCACGTCGTCGACGCTGAGTCGTTGGCGCGGTCCGCGCCGGGTCTCCGCGGCTACGTGTGCGCGCCACAGCAGTCGAACGACAGCCCTCGCTTCGTCGTCGGCTGACATGTGTGCGCCTCTCTCGGTTCTGGAGCCGTTTTCAACTCCGTATGGCGTACAGTCTTTACTACTCCGTACACCGTACAGCTGTCGGGGTTTGAAACGTCGCAATCGTCGACCACCGCCAACGAACCAGGAGCCCGGACATGGCACCCACACCGACTTCGTCCGTCAGACCACCTCGATGGATCAAATCCCTCAACCGGCTTCTGCTCGCCATCCGTGCCGTCGGCGGGCTGCAGGAGTTGCCGGTGCTGCTCGTGGCGGGACGGCGTAGCGGTAAAACGCGCCGGACACCGTTGACCGTTGTGACCCTCGACGGTCACCGGTATCTACTCGAGGGGTTTCCCGGCGCGGACTGGGCGCGAAACGTGCGGGCAGCAGGCGGATCGGCCGACCTCGTGACCGGACGAGTCACGCAGCCAGTGCAACTCACCGAACTCGACGCCGAGTCGGCCGTGCCGGTGTTGCGCGCGTGGCCCGACAAGTCCGGAACGGATGGTCCGAAGATAATGATGAACGCAGGCGTCGTCGACGAGATCAGCCCGGATGCCTTCGCGGCCTTGGCCGGTCGCTGTGCGGTCTTTCGCCTCGACGACCGATGAGTGACGCTCCTTCAGCGATCTGTCGGCTGTAGTGGGGAGTTCTTGGTTCACAGCAACACCCCGCTCGAGACCTCGATGCGTTCGCCGGTCGCCCAGCGGAACTCGTGGGTACGGCCAACCGGTGAGTAGAACTACCGATTCGGCTCGTGCCGGTGCGGTCCATGGTGGACAGATGAGTGTTTCGCGCGTCGGCAAGGCCAGGGTGATGACCGGTGTACTGGTGTCATGCGTTGCGGCACTGTGGACGTGGGGTGCGAGCGTTGTTCTCGCCGTGGCGTTGTTCACCGCTGCGGACAGCCGGTGCAACGGTCAGCCACCTCGAGTCGACATGGACGGCGGCTGGCTGGTCATCGCAACCGTCTGCGTCTGGGCCGCACCGTTCCTTGCTGTTGCCGTCCGGCGCACGTCGGTGGCCTCGGTGATCGCATCCCTGATCACCATCGTGGTGGGGGTTGTCATCGTCGTCAACATGTTTCGGTCGCCCGGTACGTTCTGCTTCTAGGTTACGATCGGAGGTCCTAGTTGCAAGCTGGAGCTGCTATATCTTGTTGCTGCACAACGCTATACCGTATACTGAACGTGATCGGCTAGAACGGTTCGTAACGCGCGTGGCATCGCCCCAACCGCGAACCTGTGGTCAGCGGTGAAGCGAGATGCGCTTCAGCAGAATGCCCGGGTAGGTCGCGCTATTCGAGGCCAACCCCTGAGCGGACCAAGGCGATGATGTCATCGGACGCCTGGCGGTAGCCGATCAGGTCTCGGACCACTAGGCGACGACAACCGTCGGTCTCGACCTGCAGCTCGCCGCCACCTGATCCATCAGGCCTGTATAGGTCGAGGCTGACGATCTCGGAGGCGTCGACATCGCAGGGGCGCGCTGCCGGTGCCGCGATCACCTCGCGCATCAGCCGCGTGCTCGCGTCGCCGGACAATCTGGTGCGTCTGGTCAGGGCGGTATCGGCGTCGCCGGCTGACGACTTCGCTACGCGGTACGTGCAGGCGGTGAGGCCCATAACCTCCCGATCGGGCAACCGCAGAGTAGGGCGCTTCACCGGAGGTGACGCGGTGTCGGGTCCCGGGTCGGACGAGAGTGAGACATTGAATGATTGCGTGCACTGATTCGGAACCAAGTAGCCGAGGTCCTCTGCGCGGGTGCGGCCCGTTTCGACAAGCGCCTCGAGCGGACCGAGTGGATCGTCGCGATATCCGCAGATGACGCCGGGCCACGTCATGCGCACCGCGCCGGAGGGGGAGACGAGATACACCGCCGCAGGCGCTTCCACTCGGTACGCGCAGCTGTAGCTGGTGTTCTCGTCCGCCCGTTGCGACGGGCGGTTGACTGCGTCGGCGAATGCCCCGACATCGCCGCCGAGCGATACCGCGTCGACTGTCCCCGATGTACCGTCTCCCTGCGTCAGCTCACACAGCACGACGCTCGACGGCGTGAAGCCGGACGGTAGGGAACCCTCCTTTGGGATGTTGTCCCCGGAGTTGTTCTCGCCGTACTGCAGTAGATGAACGATGTCTGGCAGGGTGCAGTCCGCCAATGGGACAATGTCTGCAGCCGGGGGCCGGTACGACTCGGTCCCATCTGAAACCAAACTGCAACTGGTTGACACGATCATGAAGACCGTGGTCACCATCAACTGAGTGCGAACGGTGCGAGAGCGAGCTGTCGTCGACCCGGGGCCAGCGCGTTTGTTCACGCTTTCGATCGTTCCACCGATCGAAGATAGAATTTTCACCACCGGTGTGTCGAGTCGGGCTACTGTCACGCCATGTCTTATGAGAAAGGCGCATGACCGGCTCGATTCGTGGGCGTGATGCGTTCCGCCGGCAACGGTCTGATCCGTGCCCTGTTCAAGATTGTGCTTCAGTGCACACGCCCCTACACCGCGTGAAACATCGAGTTCGCCGTGTGTCGGAGTTGCCGCGCTGGAGGCTGTTTCAGTCATCGTCTTCGTTCCAGAAGCGGGAGACGAATCCGGTGAGGGCCTTCTTGTCATCGGGAGGCACGCCGTCCACATCGGCGAAGTAGTAGCAGGGGCTGGTGGCCTTGATCAGGACTGGAGCTTTCTCGGTCTTGAAGTCCACAATGAACACTCCGCTCTTGCCCGTCTGTCCATCCTCGGAGTCCCACTCCGTGTCTGTGCTCTTGACCCTGGCCTGCGCCAGTTCGGTGGGCATCGACCGACCGTTGAGCCACATCCTCGCGGAGTACTGGATGCCGTTGAGCGTGGGATGGAAAGAGAATCCCTTCTGCCGGGCAGTGCAGTCGCTCCATCGTTCCGTGGATTGCTCCTCGTCGATGTTTCTTTTCCGATGCGGGGAGGAGGCGGACGAAGTCCAGTGCCAGCGCCCGGCCGGCTTCACGAACAGAGGAGGCCTGCTCCTTGGTGAGCGGGGAGTGTTTGGACACTTTCTTGACGGAACCGGGTAGGGCCGAGGGGGATCCGGTGGAGCACTGTGTCACGGAAACAGCACCGATCACCAAAGCCAGCGCTACGGTCACCAGCTTCAGTGAGGACCTGTGCCGGGCTATCCATCTTCGGTTCTTCTCAGATCTGCGCATCGTCACTCCAGATGTCCACGCCGGTGCTCGATAGCAAAGAGTGTGTAAAAGACCTACCGAGTATGGAGTAGCGGACAGCAAGGCCGGCGGACCGACCTAGAAGACTCACATCCGCTGGCGGGGCCAGCCCGCGATAAACCCTGTGGCGCTTCCTCCCCCTTCTACGATGTCTCCATGACGACGCCGACGTGGGTGGAACTTGCTGGTCGCAATGCCGCCGCCGAAGCTGTGTCGATCACCGGATCGCTGGAGGTTACTGAGCCGCAATCGGACAGGGTGCAGTTCCGCTTCTCCCATGCACCGGGCAGTAAGTGGCGAATCGAGCATGCCGGTCAACCGGTGTATCTGGCGTCCGGGCGCACAGCGGTTATAGCCTGGACGTGCGTGCAAATCTGCATGCAGCCTGCGTGCAGATTGCTGCCGGGGCATGCAAGGTCTCGTAAGTGCGTTGCAGAGAGTCACAGCAACCCCTCGCGGCTATTTGTCACCTTGACGACCGCGTCAGGCGGGGGGAAAGATCGACGCTCGCCAACTGAGCTGGCGGTAGGAAAATTGCCACCGACCTTCGCCGACCGGTTAAGAGCTCATGTGCCGAAGAAGGACCGTAAAATCAACTCCATATCGCGATATCGCCGCTCGGCATACAAACGATCAAAGATCCACTCGGACCCGCGACTTGCCACGATTCGTATACCTCATCTGGCGCCACCGATATTTCACTTCCGTTGTCGAGCGAGATCGACAGTGAGCCGCTCTCGTCATACTGCGCGTCGGTGATCTTTGCGCCTTTGAAAATCGAAGACTCCAGCGAAAACTCGCCTGACGCGGAAGCAGCCACTGAAAACGGATTGGTGCCACCCTTCACCTCGAAGTTGTTCTCTATGGTTACGGTATGGCCATCGCTTGTCGATATTCTGACGCTGAACCCGTCAGATACATCAGTCACTACGCTGCCTATAATCGCAATTGCAGTTGTCATTACCATCCTTGAGGAAGTTTAAAGGTTCCATCCGGTTCGATTCGAAAGTGTGAATCAGGCTTTGAGCCGGGCTTGCCGAGTTCGTTCATTGGCTGTCCCTGATCATTATAGAAGCGGGCATACCCGTTTGGATACCGTTTTGTTGGCTGCATAATTCTTACCGAACCTGTATTTCCATTACCGTTGCCGACGTCTTTCTCTAGCTGGTAGATAACTCCCTTGCCGTTGTCGGCCTCTCTGCTGATGAATACCGGAGAAGTGTCTCCGTCGTTCGCCGTCCCCCGGCCGCCACGCGACGGCATCCCCGAACGGACTAGCGAAAGAATTAGACGTCCGCTCCTTACCAACCCGACCCCAGGCACAAGAGTGAGAACGGCGTCACTGACGTCGCTGCCCGCGATAGCCTTCCCGTCGTCCAGATGGACGTTTTGCGTAATCCCACCGTCCCGTCCGACTCGGGTGATATCCCCAGCGTTCGAAATATACGTCGTTGATCCATCTGAATTTCTGATGACGGTGATAGTTGTGTTGGGTGCGTCGATGTTGCGCCAGACTTGGCCGCCACCGAGACCGGTTTCCCCATCTCGTCGCCACGTCGCACCCGAATCGTCGCTGAATTGATCCGGACCGTCGGACACACTCTGACCCAGGTAGTTGTTTTTCAGCCAGTCGTCGTAGGTGAATCGCTGGTTGGGCTCTGGGGTAGCGCCCTGCAATGAGGAACGTGACGAGGGTTCTTGGGGTTGGTCACGAATTGGCGCAGTGAGTGCGTTCCGCAATCCAGTGTTGTCCCTGGGCGTCGTGGATGGCTCAGGTGTCTGCTGGGCGACGTCGGGTCCGCTGGCGGTGTCTTGGGCGGGTAGCCCGGAGTGTGTTCCGGCTTGGCTGTGGGGGTCGCCGCTGTAGTCGGGCTTGTTCGCTGGCGGCGGGGTCGCAGGCGGTGGCGGTGGTGGGTTGGCTTTGGGGGATTTGTTGAGTGGTGTGCCGGTGCCGGGTTGGTGGGCGGGATGGCCTTGGGCGGCAGCAGCTTGTTGCTGCTGGGCTTGTTTCAGCCTGGCGCTGGGGTCGGGTGGGTCGGCCAAAATCGGGTAGAGGGCGTTGGGTTCTGGGTCGATGTGTTGGACGAGGTTGCCGTTGTTGTCGACGGTGTACCAGGTTTTTTGCGGGTGTCCAAGGCTGTCGTATGCCCAGGGTTCGGCGATGGTGCCGACGGGTTGGCCATCTTTGTTGTAGATGGTGGCGGTGCCGTCGGGGTTGACCGACATGTGTCCGCCGGGTGGAACGTTTTCGTGGAAAACGTAGCTGCGGGGGCTGGTGGGGTCGTTGATCAACACGTATTGCGAGTTGCCGATCCGGGCGCGTTCGGATCCGCCGCCGGGTAACCAGGACCGCAACGCGGAGCCCACGGTGGGGTAGCCGTTGGCGGTGGCGGTGGCACGGTAGCGGCCGATCCCACCGGAGCGGGTGCTGGTGGCGCCGGCGACGATCGCAGCGGCACCGCCCAGGAGCCACAACATCTGGGTGGTCTGGTCCGAGGTGTTGTCGTCGGTGGTCGGGATTGACGCTTTCTGGGTGGGCGCGCTAGTTCCTGCCGGTGCTGGTGCCGGGGTGGTGGTCGGTGCAGTCGGCCGGGAGGAAGTGGAGGGCGGCGGCTGGGTGGCCTGCGGCGCGGGTTGTGCGGTCTGTTGCCCTGGTTGTGTTGGGCGTGCAGGTACCTGGGGTGTGGTGGGTGTGGCCGCCGGTGCTCGGGTGGTGCCGGGCGCGGCCGTGGGTGCGCCGGGTACCGGGACGATGGGGGTTCCATTGCCTATGCCGGGTCCGGGGCCGACGTCAATACCGACTTGCGGGCCACCCGAGGACTGCTGGCCAGGGTTGGTGGTGGTGGGTGCGGCTGGTGCGGTATGGGTGAAGGTGTTGGTGGGTACTGAGATACAGGGGTAGCCGGGGCCGAACCGCGCTCGCATCGCGTCACACAACGCGTCGGCGTGTGCGGGTGCGGCTGTGGCGGCAATGATGAACCACGCCAGTGCGAGGGTGGTGATGGTCGCGAGGACCGCGGCCATGACACGCACCGTGTACCGCACGCCCGAGGCAGGGCGATGGCCGGTTCGCGGGTGGGGTTTTTCGGGTGTGGCCGGGTGGGTCATCAGCGCCCGCCGATGACGCGGTTGAGGGCGGCGTCGATCCCCATCCAGAACCAGCGTCCGGCGATCGACATGACGAGGAAGAAGCACAGGAACACGATGGTGGTGCCGTGGTCGCGGGTCCATTGCGGGACTTTCGATCCCAAAGCCCATGCGCACACCACCAGCACGATGGTCCCGATGATGAAGCTGACCCACCGCCACACCACGGGCCACGACACTCCACCAGCACTGTCACCACTGCGCGCGGCGTCGGCTCGGGGGAGGTCGGTGGTGGCGAACTGCTCGGTCGGGGTGTCGTCGAGGGGGGTTCGTCGTGGTGAGGAGGCGGTGGGTGTGGTCATCGACGTGTCCTAAGTGGGCTGGGGGAGGGGTCAGTTTTTCCAGTACTCGACTACGCGGAGTACGGCGTTGGGGTCGGTCGGGTCGATGAACAGCCCGATGCGCCCGGTGGGGTGCGCGGCGGTTTCTGCCACGAGTTTTTGTACGCGCACGTTGACGTAGACGCCGGCCCGGCCGGGGATGCGGTGTGGGGTGGAGTTGTAGCGGGAGTCGGGGCGGACGTAGACCCCGATGTGTTGGGTGATTCCGGAGGAGTCGAGGTAAGACGCCAGTCCGCTGCGGGCCGCGGCGACGGTCTCGGCGTGGGTCAACCACACGTTGACCCCGGTCGAGGTCGGCACGTACTGCGCCGCCGATGCCGGGGCAGCAGCACCGAGTGCTCCGCCGACCGCGATTGAGGCGGTGATGGCGGTGGTAGCGGCGACGGTCTTCAAACGGGACACCATGAAAATCTCCTCAAGCAAGCGGGCAGTGGCTAGTGGTTGTAGCCGGGGAATGTGGTGGGGGTGCAGTTGGCGGGATACACCGGTGCGGTTCTGTGGGGGAACACGATTGCGACCGACGGGTAT
Organism: Williamsia maris; assembly: GCF_024171815.1. Taxonomy (GTDB): domain Bacteria; phylum Actinomycetota; class Actinomycetes; order Mycobacteriales; family Mycobacteriaceae; genus Williamsia_A; species Williamsia_A maris. The sequence continues at coordinate 168,746 of NZ_JAMTCJ010000004.1, forward strand.
CCGATGCCGTTGGGGCAGGTGTAGGTGCCGAACCCGATACCAACGGTGTCGCCGGTGTTGGTGCAGCGCGCTCCGGCGCAGCTGATCTGCGGGCCCGGACTTGCCGTGGCCGGGCCTCCCGCGGTGAGGGCGGCTGCGGCTGCGGCTGCGGTAGCTGCCAGTCCTGCGCCGATGCGTCGTGTTGTCGAAGCCATGGTGTGGTCTTCCTTGAGCTGTGTTGTGCGGGTGGGTCTTAGCGCCAGTACTGGGCGATGACGACGGGGAGGTTGGGTCGTGCTGGGGTGATGTTGATTCCGATGCGTCCGTCGGGGTGGTTGGCAGTTTCGGTGACGACTTGCTGGTAGCGGGTGTCGACGAATAGGCCGGGGCGACCGGGGATGGTGTGGCGGGTGGAGATGTAGCGGGAGTCGTTGCGTAAGTAGACCGCGACCCGGTTGGAGATGCCGGAAGCCTGGAGGTAATTGGCGAGGCCGCTGTGGGCTGCGGCGACGGTTTCGGTGTGGGTGAGCCACACCTGGACCCCGCCGGTGGGGGTGGAGTGCACGTCGGCGGCTGCGGCGGTTCCGGCGCCGGTTGTGAGGGCGGCTGTGCCCAGACCCGCGGCGATGAGCGCTGCGGCGGTGGTGGTTCGAATTCGTTGAACGATCACGGTGGTTGTCTCCTTGGGATCCTCTATTCCTAGAGGTGGTGGCGTTGGCCGTAGACGTTGACGGTGTCGTCGTTGAGGGGGGTGGAGATGGCGACGTTGACATAGGAGCGCAGGGTGACCGGTCCGAGGCAGCCGTCGATTTTGATGTGCACTCCGGTCGCGGTGATGGCGCCGCGGTCGGCGGCCAGCTTTTTGGATCCGAGTGGGATGTCGGTGATGGTGCCGGGTTTGAGCGTCGAGGAGATGCTGGGTTGAATGCTGGCACCGACGCCGAGCGCGGGCGGATAGGAGATGTTGAGGGTGGCGTTGGGTCCGCCGGCGATGCCGACGGTCGCCCCGGAGGTGACGTCGGTGTTGCAGCCGATTTGGAAACCGCCAGTCACGGTGCCCGAGTTGATCGGCGACGATCCTGCCCCGGTGATGGTGCCCGCCGACCGAAGAGACAGGAACCCTTCGCGGGTCCACGGGGAGGCGTTGAGCGGTGGCACCGAGCGGATGTTCTCGCGGGACTTCGTGGCGGTAACCCGCCATCCGTCGTCAGTGGTGCGGGTGACCGAGCGGTCGGCGAAGGTGTCCGGCTGCGCCTTCAGTGCGGGGGCGGCGTGGGCGGTGGCGGTACCGGCGGCCACCGCGCACAACAAGGCCGCGTCCGCGGTCATTGGTCGGGTGAGCGTCATGATCGGTCTCCGTGTTCGGCTGTGTCTGGTGATGCGATGGGTTGCGCTGCAGCGGGCGTGAGGTGGTCAGTGTCGACGAACACCAGGCGGTCGTCGGCGGTCAGGACGGCCCAGCGGCGCGCGGGGGCGGCGATGGTGGTGTCGTTGACCTCGACACCATGGGCAGTGAAGTCGCCGAAGTCGTCGACGATCCGGCCACTGATGTGTCGATCGGTCCCGGGGTAGGCGACGACCCCCTCACCGACTTGGGGAGTCCACGGCGCGGTTTCGTCGCCATCGTTCTGGTCTGTGGTGCTCACCAGGTCTGCTCGACCCACAGCGGATGGCCCGGGGTGCTCGGTGTGTAGCCCAGGGCGACGCGACCGCCGGGGTGGGCGGCTGCTTCGGCGACGAGTTGTTGGCCGGTGATGTTGTTCCAGACGCGGCGCTTGTCGGGGCGGTAGTACCAGCGGTTGGCGTAGCGGGAGTCCGATTCGAGGGTGACTGACCAGTGATCGTCACCCAGGACCGCGTTGATGACGTTGCCGGCACCGATCTGGGCGGCGGTGACGGTCTCGGCGTGGGTGAGGTAGACGACGGTGGTGCGGGAGTGGTTGAGCGAGTAGACGTCAGCGGCGTTCGCTGCGGCGGGGGTGGTGATGGCCGCGGCGGTGATGGCGAGTGCGGCCGCCGCGACGGCACTTACCCCGGATGTGTTGGTGCCTGTCATGGGTAGCTCCTTCTGCCGAACGCGTTGTCCCGGCGATGTATTGGCTTGTGGGTTGGGTCAGGCGACGCGCGGGGTGTCTTCGGGGCGTGGGAATACGGTCATCCGCTGGATGTAGGCATGGAGTTGTGCGAGCTCGACGGCTGAGAAGTCGAGGTGATCGAGAGCCGTGGAGTGGGTGGCGGCGCGGCGGCGTATGCGCATCGGTCGGTTCCTTTCCGGGGTGTCGTGACCTTGTGTGCCGCGGTGGCTGGGTGCGAGGTCGAGGATGAGTGCGGCCAGTAGCGCGCCGGCGCAGATCATGGCGAGTCCGGCGATCATCATGGGATCGCTCATCCGAGACCCCCACAGCTCGATCACCGCCGGTACTCCGCTTTTTGTGGGGCTGCTCCCCGCGGCGCGCGTAGCTGCGATGGATCGCCGACCATCGCCACTCGACGCTCGCAGGGAGCAGCGAAGCCGACGGCCACCGTGGACACGGTCGGGCGATGTGAGAGATCGCCCATCCATCTGCTCGGGTGGCTCGCCGACCGACTGAGGACGCCTGGCAGCGGGATTCTGCGGCGGCCGTTGGGCGGCGGGGCCTGGCAATGGTGCTCATTGGGGTTGCCATTCCTTCGACACGATCCAGATCGCGGGTGGGTCGATGAGGGTCCACGCCGCCAGGACCGCGTGGTGCCAGTCGCTGCTGGTGGCGAAATCGGCTCGCGCCGGGATGCGGACACTGCTGCCCGGCCAGTGCTGCGCAAACCGCGTTGTCATCAGATCGACGACGGCGCGGTGGGCGCCTGACTCGTCGGCGTAGACGCCGTGAATGTGGCGACCCTCGGGCGGGCTGTCGACTTCGACGATCCAGACGGTCGCAGAATCGATCTGCGACGGTGGCGTGCTGTTCATCGCGGTCACCACTCGAACGGCCAGGAATGCAACGGCCGTTTCAGGTGCAGGAGCCCGTCGATGAGTGGTTGATACTCGCCCAAATCGAGCCCGGCAGGATCGATGCCGGCGACGGACTCGGTGAACCCGACGGTCATCGACACCAGGAGCACTCCGGCGTCCTGGAGCTCGAAGATCACCGCTAGTGCGGCGTCGGCGGCGGCGGCGCGGGCGCGTGTCACACGGGAGCAGACACCGCTCACGGCAACGACCTCAGTGGGGTTGGCCGCACTGAATGCCGCGACGCTCCACCGCACCATCGTCGAAGGGATATCCGCCATGACTGATCTCCACGGTGAGTTGGGATGGGGAGGCCCCGTCTCGGCCACGCATGGGGTCAGGGGTGCGGGGCGAGCGAGACGGGGCCAGACTGGGGCCGTTCGGACCTATGTCCAGGTTTGTCAGCCCCACCAGCAGACCGGTTATCAGTGCTGTCACGCAACGACCGTGGCCAAGGCGTTCACCACCAGCGCGTCGACGATGTCGTGGCCGGTGCTCGAAGCAGTGGGGTCGGCGGTCGACGCCGACCCCGCACTGATCCGACGGCTGTGGACGCGCGACGGCGTCCCGACAGCCCCAGCGGCGCCGAGCATGCCCCGCTCTGTGCTCCCCACCCGAGGGCCAACGACGACGTTGGTTGTGTGGTGTGGGCTGCTTCTCACCGGCGGCGTGGCCATCGCAGTCATGCAGGCCGTCGACCGGAATGTCGCGCACACCACGTTTGTCACCGACCTCGTTCAGACCGGCTTTGCCGCGGTGGCGACAGCGGCGTTCGGCTGGCGCGCCTGGCAGTTCCGGGCCACAGGAGACCGCCGCTCGACCGTGTTTTTCACGGCGCTCGCCGGTGGGACACTGGCTTGGACTGCGGGCCAGGTGGCATGGTTCGCGCCCGCAACATCCGCAACCAGCCCATTCCGACCGGGCATCTCCACGACATCGGCTATCTGTTGATGCCCGTCGGATTTGGCGTTGCGTTGTGGATGCGGGGCGGTGACTACGGACTGACGCTGGCCCACCGTCCGTGGCAACGCGCAATGACCCTCACCTGTCTGACTGCGGCGACCTACGCCGCAGTAGTTCTGCTGTTGACCTCGGCGGGCCTGCCCGCCAACGGCTTCATCCTCGTAGCCGCGCTCTACCCGACGGGCGACGTGACGCTGGCGTTGATGGCCCTGTCCCCGCTGATCTGCGGGTACCGCGTCGTCGGATCAGTCGTACTCGCGACGGCACTGCTGGGCGCCGCGGCCTCCGACATCGGCTACCTCATGATGAAAGCGAACCCCGAGACCGAGTTGATGCCGGCCGCAGCCGCTCTCGGATACATCGCCTTCACCATCATCTTGGCCATCTACGCCTTCATCGCCCAGCGACTACCTCCGCGCCCACGTCCGATCCTGCGATGGGAGAGTGTGACGCTGACCTCAGTGCATGAGAGTTTCGCTGCTGGATGCGCCGTGCTCGCAGTGGTGTTCGGGTTGTGTCTCCTTCACGCAGATCGTGGTTCCGCCGTCGGCATCGTTGGCACCTGCGTCATCGTCGTCACGGTTACAGCGCTGGCCGCTCGAGTGGCCTTAGGTCGGTCCCGATAGCGGTCCCTCGCGCCCACATGAAAGATGTTGAGTCGCAACATTCATTGCGCGCATGATCGTTAGCAAGGGCATAAACTCTGGTCGTGCGTCCGCCAACAGCCACTCCCACCGAAATCGAACAGGCGCAACTGGATCAATTCCTTTGTTGCATACGTCGGCGGGTGGCCACGCTGCGCCACGCGATCGACTCCTACAACGACTTCATCGTCGGGCGGCCGGCATGGCAGACGGCCGCAGCCCGCGAACAAGTACGTATCTACCAGCGCGAGGTGGGTCGCTTGTTCGCCATCCTCGACAACCTCGCGCACGCGTATCCCCAGGCGAGCCCCTGACTCCGGAGACCAGCGGCGGCGTCTCGGGGGCCGTCAGCACCCAGATGACCTGTGACCGTCAGTGTCTCCAGCATCGGCCCGGGGCGCCGCTCGTTGCGGTGGAATGTGGCTCTGCGATCGCGACGCCCGATGTGCAACCTGGTCAGACCATGCGATGCCCGAACTGTGGGCGATGGATTGTCCTGCCGATCGTTCCGGTTCGGTCAAATAAACCCGAGTCGAAGTATCTCCAACGCAATTACCTTCACGTCACCGCGATATCGTTGCGGTGGCCAGGCCTCTGTGTGTGGGAGCAGCGCGTACGACCACTGAGAGCGGGCGGGCAGGGCTACAGCGTCGCACGCCGTAGGTGTGTGATGATCGGGCTCGCGAGGCGGTCGGGAGCGAGGTCGGGTATCCAATGATTGACGCCGGGAATTGTCAGGGACGTGTACGTTCCGCGCGCATGTCGGCGTGAGTACTGGTAGGCCGCGGACGCGACGAATGGGTCCTTTTGTCCCCGTATCTCGAGAACGGGGACGTGCGTGGTCGCCCGCCAACCAGGACCGGACAGGGCTAGCCCGCGGTACCAATTGAGCCCGCCTGTCCGCATCGCCGATTGCAACAGCCGGGCGGCATCACGATTGGCATGGGGGTACTTCTGTCCGCCACGACGAAGAAGGTTCTCTACTCGAACGGGATCTGCGAGCAGGTGTTCGGGGAACACGGGGAGCTGAAACAACGCCATGTGCACCAGAGCGGCGACGTGTCGAGGATTACTGATCACGTCGCGGTATAGCGCTGCCGGATGGGGGGATGACACCGAGGTGAAGCTCTGGAGAAGGTCGGGATGGCCGGTGGCGGTGGCCCATCCCACGGTCCCGCCGAGGTCGTGGCCGACGAGGTGGACTGGTCCGCGATCGATTGCGTCGATGATGTGTGCGATGTCGTCGACGAGGACGGAGAGGCGATAGTCCCACCGCCACCGCGGTTGTGCGGTCGCGGTGACACCCCGCAAGGTAGGTGTGTAGGTCCGAAAGCCGGCGGCGTTGAGGCATCGAGCTGTCGGAGCCCAGCACCGGTGGTCCTGTGGCCACCCGTGCAGCAGGACCACCGGTGGGCCCGCGAGCGGACCCTGATCAACGATCGGAAGCTCCAGGCTGCCTCGGCGTGTGCAGCCGATACGATCAGTGGTGTCGGCTGTCGTGTGTCGTGTCATCGTCTTCTACCAATCAATGTCATCGGTCTTCCGGCTGATCACGATGGCGTCTCGACGGATGCCGGTTTGTGGTGGGCCGGCCACCACACGCGTTCGCCGATGAGATGCATGACGGTGGGCACCAGGATTGTTCGTATGACGGCGACATCGAGGAGCAGACCGATGCCGATGGTGAATCCGGTTTGCAGCAGGAACATCACTGATCCCGACATCAACGCGAACATGGTGATCGCGAAGACGATGCCGGCTGTGGTGATGACACTGCCGGTGGTGCCGAACGCGCGAATGATGCTGCGGGTCATGCCGGTATCGGGGTCTTCCCGTATTCGCGAGGCGAAAAGCATGCTGTAGTCGGCGCCGACCGCAACAAGGACCATGAACGCCACCGGTAGGACTGACCAGTGCAGTTCGATGCCGATGAGGTGTTGCCAGACCAGGACGCTTATTCCCACGGCGCTGGCGAACGAGAGTGCGACTGCACCCACCAGGAGCAGCGGCGCCAACAGGCTGCGGAGCAGGAACACCAGGATGAGGAAGACGGCGAGTATCGCGACGATCGCGAACAGGATGAAGTCTTTTTCGACCTGGTCGAAGATGTTGGCTGTGACAGAGGCGATTCCGGTTGATTCGACCTCGGCGCCATCAAGCACTGTTCCTTCAAGTGCTGCTCGTGCGCTGGCGGAGACGTCGCCGACGGAGTCGATGATGCGGTTGCCGTAGGGGTTTGACGATGCCATGACCAGCATGCGTGCCACATGTCCATCTGAGGAGATGAGCAGTCGTGACCCGGCGACGAATCGGTTGTCGGTGAGTGCCTGGGGCGGAAGGTAGAAGCCTGCCCCGGGCCCGGTGGTGGTCTGTGAGCTGAGAGTGCGGAGGTACTTTGCTGCGTCGTCGAGGCCGGCGGCGAGTTGGTCGGTCAGTGAGACTGTCTGGTCGGTGCCGTTTTTGGCTTGGGTCAGTCCTTCGGCGATCTGGCCGATTCCGTTGCTCAGTGCGTCGACTCCGGTGGTGAGTCGGGTGAGGTCGGCGCGGATCTGTTCGGGTGAGCGACCGTCGAGTGAGGAGACGAGTGCGGTGATCTGGGTGAGGCCGGCGCGCAGGTCGGGAAGGAGCTTATTGACCGTGGCAAGCATGTCGGGTGTGATGGCCTGGGTGGCCTGAGCGGCGGCGAAGGCCTGGCGCAGCGCACCATGTGTCGCCGCATCGAGGGCGGTGAATGCTTGTTTGGCGGGCAGGCAGCCCGGGGGACACGCTGCGCCCGGAGCGGCGAGCGGCGCGAGAGCGTCGACCAGCCGATCGAACGCCACACGCGATGGCTGCAGCGTCGTCACGAGTTGCGTGAGGGTTCCGGTCAGGTTCTGGAGACGGTCGAGTGTTGCGGTGAGGTTGTTGCCGTCGGTGCCGGCGGCGTGGGCGATACGGGTTGCGGTGGGCAGCAGATCGAGTAGCGAACCGGCGATGGCCGCAACTTGTTTGGTGCCGTCGACCAGCGCGGGCAGTTGGTCACGTGCGGTGACCGCGCCGGCGCGGAGTTGGGTGACCCCGGCGGCCAGGCGTGCCAGTTCCGGTCGTGCGGCGTCGATGCGGTGATGTGCGTCTGCGAGCCGCTCCCCGATGACCCCGGTTTGATACCCGATGGCCGATTCTGGCAGCGGGTGCCCGTCGGGGCGAGTGATGGAGCGTACGTAGGCCACCGTGGGCAGCTGCGACACAGCGGCCGCGGCGACCTCGAGGGCAGCGAGGTCGTTGGTGTTGCGCATGTCGTGATCGGTTCTGATCACCAGGTACTCGGGCAGGATCTCGTTGGCGGGGAAATGCCGGGCGACCTCGTCGTATCCTCGCGTGGAGTCCGAGGCGCGTAGTTGCATGGCGTGGTCATCGCCGTTGGGTCGCAGGGTCACAGCGATCGCGGCAAGTGCGAGTAGCACGATCACCGACAGCGCGGCGAGCGGTATCGACCGCCGAATGATCCTGGTTCCGAGGCGGTGCCATTGGTGTTGGCGTGAGGGCCGGGGTTCGATGAGGGTGCGTCTGCCCAGTATCGAGGTCAATGCGGGTGTGAAGGTCAGGGATACCGCCAGGGTGATGAGCAGCGCCACCGCTATGGGTGGTCCGGAGGTTGTGAACAGGCCGATCTTGGCGAAGACGAGTGCGCCCGCGGAGAGGGCGACCGTCAGGGCCGATGCCACCAGGACGTGTGCGGTGCGGTTGCTGCCGGTGATGACGGCGGTGATGGGGTCGAGTCCGCGGCGGCGGGCTTCGTGGAATCCGGCTAGCTGGAAGATCGCGTAGTCGGTGGCTGCGCCGAGTACCAGGGCGGTCATGAGGGTGACGGTGAGACTCGAGATGGGCAGCACACCGTGCTGGCCGAGCAACGACACCACGGCGCGGGCCACGGCCAGCGAGATGCCGATGGTCAGCAACGGGATCATCGCGGCGAATAGCGAGCGGTAGGTAAGAAGGAGTAGTGCGGTGATCAGGACCACCGAGATCGCGGTGATGATCAGCATGGAGGTGTCGGTGCTGGAGAATTCGTCGGCCACGGTCGGGGCGGCGCCGGAGAAGTGGGCCTGGAGGCCAGGGGGTTTGGAGATGGAGGCGATGGCGTCTCGGACGACACTGGTGACGTGGTGGGCCTTGGCGGTGCCGACGTCACCCTGGCCGGCGACGGTGAGGGTCACGGCCTTCTTGTCGGGGCTGATGGCGAAGTCGCGGGTGGCGGGGTTCCCGTACATGTCGAGGACGTAGGCGACGTTGTCCTTGTCGGCGAGGAGCTTGGCTACCAACTCGCTGTAGTACCGCGATTCGGGGGCTCCGATTTCGTGGGTGCTGCTGATCACGACGGCGCCTACCGCTGTCGAGACCGGGGCGTTGAAGTCGCGAGACATCTCACGTAGCGCCTGCGTCGCGGGCAGGTCGGCGGGGATGATGGCGGCTGATTTGTCGGCTGCGGATTGTTCGAGCTGCGGCACAACGATGTTGAGACCACCGGCAATGACGATCCAGGCAATCAGAACCCACCACGAATGGCGTGCAGCAATACTGGCTGCCCACCGTAGCGGCGAGGTCCTCATCTGGTGTCGAGCCATGGGTTTGCCTTTCGTGGTGCTACAGGGACAGCGTGGTGGGGAATGGCGGTGGTTCTCGGCTGCGTTGTGGTGGTCCGACTGCGGTGCGTTCTAGATCGACGGGCCGTCGAGTGTCACGACGAAGGTCGATGTCATGGTCGTGAGGTCGCGACCGAAGGAGGTGGACGTGGTGGGTGTCAGCGGTTCGACGATCAGCGATACCGCGACGTAGCGGGCGGCGGTCTTGACGACCACGACACGCATGGTCGCGGTGCGTCTCGGAATGGAGCCGCGGGCGGGTTTAGTGACGGTGAGCAGCTCGGCAGGCAGCCCGCATACCGGGTCGGCGACCGCGACCAGGTCGATTCCACCCGCCGCTACGATCGCGCGATTGTGCGTGCGCAGTGCATCCTCGGCCGTGTCTACATCTGCTGGAATGCGGTTGACGGTCACCATGGCGCTGGCGTCACCGCGCGGCGCGACCTCGGCGAACATGACCAGTTCTGGGGCCGGTCGAGGCGTCCGCTTCCAGCCGGGTGGCCGCGCAACCGCCACCGACAAGCGCGCGATCGGTGTCGCCACCGACACCATCGATACGCCGGGAACGCCGGGGAGGCAGATCAATCCGTCAATAGTCTGCGGCGACGGGTCTCGGCTGGAGGTAATTCTGGTTGCCGACGTGTCGGCGCCCGGTGGCCCGGCGCCGAGGTGATTGGTGCACGCGGCGGTGCACATTGTCCACGCCATCAGCCCGCTGATCGCAGTCAGGCGCCGCGCACCGACGCCGACGCCGGGGCTTGATGTGCGGCGGCGGTGCGTCCTCGCCGCGGTGCGCGCCATCAGGTGCCGTGTCATGGAGTCGTCGGACGATCGTGGGTGGATCGGCCGGCGTGGGTTCGTGGTGACGTCGTGGGCCGTGAGACCTTTGGCGCAGCGGTCGTTCTGATCGGCGCGAGAGATCGAGGCGCCCACCAGCAACGCCGACGGGACCGACAAGACCAGCCACGCCGCGGCGGCGGCCACATACATCGCGGAGGTCATTGCACACCTGCAGACGTACCAAAATCGTCATACCGGACGTCGCACCTCATGCGGGGCCCACGCCCAACAGGGCGGCGATCTGCGCGGCGAGCGGGGTGAGGTTGAGCTTGTCGGGGTCCTTCTTGGGTCTGTTGTCCCAGGGCTGGGTGGTGGCGGGGTCGGCGTATTTGGCGTTCTGGGCGCCGCGAACGACTGTCGGGTTGCCCTGCGCGAGTGTGCAGTTGGCTTTGGTGTTAAACGGGAAGTCGTCGTAGTCGATGTCGAAGTTGGGGTTTCTTTTTTTGATGGCGTCGATCTCGGCCTGGGTGCTCTCGTAGCCGACGGTGCACGGGGTTGGGTTGTTGGTCTCGGCGATGAGGTTGAACCTGATGGTCCCGTCGCCTCCGGGAGCGTTGATGATGGTGTAGCTGGCAGCCGAGACCGCGGAGAGCATCGCCAGTGCTGGTGAGATCGTGATGAAGGTCGGCTTGATGTTGCGTACGTCGGTGGCGAGGTTGCGGACGACGGTCGTTGCGTCGCCGCCGCTGCGTGTCAGTAGGGCTGAGATCTGGGTGGCCGACGCGGTGCCGGTGGTCAGCAGTCGACGGATCGAGGGATCGCTGCTTGCGAGTTGGGTGGTGATCAGGTCGAGGTTCTTCGACCAGTCTCCGATGGCGTCGGACCGGTCGGCCTGGGTGCCCAGGACAGTGTTGGCGTTGCGGAGCAGCGAGATGGTCGCCGGTAGGTTGTCGTTGCCGGTCGTGGCCAGGTTCGACAGCGAATCGACAAGGCCCTGCAGGTTTTCGCCATTGCCGTTGAACGCCTTGCCCAGTTCGGTGACCACGGTGTGTAAGTCGTCGATGGGTACCGAGTCCGACAACCGGACCGCGCTGGTCAGCACGTCCTGCACCGGGACCGGAATCGACGTGTCGGAGATGACGGAGCCGTCGTGCAGGTAGGGGCCGCCCACACGCAAGGGGCGCAGATCGACGAACTGCTCACCGATCGCCGAACGGTTGGCCACGACCGCCTCGACCGCGGCAGGGATGCGCGGGCCGTCCGAATCGAGTACGAGGTCAACCCGAACCCCATGATCGCGCAGAGACAGTCGGCCGACACGTCCCACGGGTACACCTTGATACGTCACTTCGGCGTTGGTGAAGATCCCACCCGAGTCACGAAAGTCGGCGTGCACGAGCAAGTCTCCGCTGCCGACAACGTGATCGAGGTGGACGTAGCGGATGCCCACGATCGTCAGCGCGATCACCCCGAGCACGACCAAGGCGAAAAGCTGCACGATTTGTATGCGGTTCACCTGATTCATCGCTGACGCTCCTTTGGCTGTTCGTTCTCGCCCTCAAACGGCTCCTGTGGCGGTTGCGGCGAAGACCGTGGCGGAATGCTAACCATTATGGGACGATAAGACAACAAACGTCTGACTGTCTCACGTAAGCGCGATGGAGGTAACCAATGTCTGCGCCCCACGAACATCGGTGGTTGCGACCCAAGCCGATTCACCACACCTGGACCGCGCAGTCCGGCAGCACCCAGCGGCTGACCGCGGCGACAGCCGCAGCGGGCTCCCGGCTCGCGGCGGCCGGCGTCGTGCTCGGCGTCGTGGGCGCCACCACCGCAGCGTCGTTGATCATCGGGGTGGACCACTATCCGTGGTCCGTGGCGGCGGCAGGGGCATTCTCACTGGTCACCGCGGCCACAGTCGGTTTGCAAGCACGCCGCGATATCGCGCCGCGAAGCTATCCCGGCGCCCAGTGGGCTGCCGGGGCCGGCAGCGACTCGTTGGTAGTGTCCATTCCCGTCGCCACGGTGATTGCCGACCACGCCGCACTACGCCACGTCAGACTCCTCCACCGACTGTGCGAGCGCATCGATACGACTGCCGGCCACTTCGTGGAACTGCGCCGGTGAAGGCGGCCCGCCGAATTCTCACGCACAGTAATCTTGGCCCGTGCATGGGCAAAGGCGGCGGTGTGTCAGGCCGGCGTGACGGTTTCCTCGTCGGCTTCGCCAACGGTGCCGGTGGTGCCGCCCTCGACGACCCGGAGGCGACACGCATCGCCGAAGCCGCCATCGACGCGGTCGCCGTACTGGGCTGGAGCCGGTTGACCATGAGCGACGTGGCACGTCGAGCAAAGGTCGGGCGTGCAACGCTGTATCGCTACTTCGCCGGCAAAGACGAATTACGCAACGCGATCCTGCAGTATGAGATGCGCCGCTTCATCGACGGCTCCACGGCCGCACGAGCTCCTGCGACGTCGATCGACGAGGCGCTCACGGCGGGGTTCACCTTCACCCTCCAGTTCCTGCGCAACAACACATTGTTGGACCGGATGAGACACACCGATCGAGACATTCTCCTCGACGCGATCTGCGATGACGAACTCATCGCCACCGCCCGCGAATTCTCGGCACAACTGTGGAAGCTGCAGCTCTATCCATCTAAAGAACCCTCCGACGCAGAGATGGCCCACCTACGCACCGTCAGCGAGATCACCACCCGTCTGAGCCTGTCGCTGATAGTCAATCCCGACAGCATCGTTGATTTCGACGATCCAACCAACGTGCGTTCCTTCGCCCACCGCTACCTCGCCCCGCTGGTCACCGCCGTCCCGGATTTCTGACTGCAGGTGACGCGGAGTTCACTGACACACCAGTCACGTGGGGCCTGCCTCGGCATCTGGTGGGGTGGATACCGGCGGCGTCGCGAGCACGGAGTGCCGAGTTGCGTTGCGTCGCACAGTTTCTCTGTTGACGCCGGCGAACTTTTCGATCTGTGACGGGGTGAGTCCCGCGTTGAGGCAGGCGACGATGGTGTTGCGGTAGGTGCGTTCGAGGGCCTCACGATCGGCGACGATGTTGTAGAGCGTGTCGATGTGTTCCTGTTGGCGGACTGTGGGTCTGGGAGTCGGTTCGGGTGGCATGGTCTCAGCCTTCGGGGGTGAGGTCGGCGTGGGCTGCGGGTGCAATCTGGGCGCGAAGTGCTTGTCACGGTGCCAAGTTCGTAGATTCTCCCTGGATCGATCCGGGGCGTGGGAGTTTGTCGATGGTGACCATCAGATCCACTGGGTGTACCCACACCTTTCCGTCGCCGATGGTGCCGGTTCGGACCTCGGCGACAACCAGTTCGACGATCCGGTCGGCGTCGTTGTTGGTGCAAACGATGTCTATCCGTAGTTTGGGGACGAAGTCGATGGCGTATAGAGCGCCGCGGTAGACCTCGGTGTGCCCTTTTTGGCGTCCGTAACCCTCTGCTCGCGTCACCGACATGTCCAGATCGGGGAACTCCTCATCAAATACCGCCTCGATATCGGTGACAGCAGAGGGGCGTATCACTGCGACAATGTGTTTCACGACTGACGTCCAGCGCCCGGCTCGCCGTCGGGGTTACCGATCGGGGCGACCGAGGTGTCGATGAGTTCGGCGCGCACGGTCCCGGTGACGGTCTCGGTGCCCGTCACGGTGGTGACTGCCAGGCGGACGGTCTCAATCGGCACCCACCGCCGGGTGACCTCGATGCCCTCGGCGAACAACACCACGGTGTCAGACGTCGACCCTGCCACCGGGTGGTCCGTGGTGCTGGGCGCCCGCACCCGTTCGACGGTGGTATCGGGTGGTCTGCCGTAGACCAGGCGCACCTCCTCGCGGACGACGTCGACGGTGATGGTTCGCTGCTCTGTCACCAAGAACTTTTCCAGTCGCGCGGTCGCGACAGCGACGCGTTCGGTGGTGGCTGCAAGCTCCTCACGCGAGGCGATCAGACTCACCTCGTCGACCACCGTTGGTGGGGCTGACGGTGCAGGTGCTGGGTCAGGATCACTCAACGGTCCATGTCCTCTGATCGGCGAATTGGTGTGCGACAGCCACGCGTCCGTCGATGCCCTGTCCACCGCGAACGCCTTGGGTGGACAGGGCATCGAGGGTCGTCCTAGTTGCTGATCGTGGTGACGGTGCCGTCGGCGTCGAGGAGGGTGCCGCGGTCGAACTTCTGCTCGAGACCCTTGTCGGTCGGGGTCTCTTCACCGGCGGGGTAGCCCAGTGTTCCGGCTTCGTGTCCGGACTTTCCCCAGAACCCGCCGATCGCGCCGTGCACGCTGAACGCCTTCTTCACCGCGGGGTTGTAGTAGATCGACCCACCCTCGAAGGTTTCGAACTTCCCGCCATCGACGAGACCGACAACCGGGCCCAGGGGCTTGCCGAGGTAGCCCTTGTCGTAACCGCGGGCGGCGTACTCGGCGATGATCGCGGGATCGGTGATCGACACGGGCTTGCCGTCGGGGGAGTCGATAGAGGTTGAGGGCACCGCCGGTGCCGGCGGGGCGGAAGCGGTGGGTGATCCCAGAACTGCCGAGCTGTCGGGGGCTGTCGAGGACGGTGCGCTGCTGGTGGCAGCGGCGACTGCCGAGGACGCCTTGTCGGTGGCGGCCGCGGCCGCTGAACCCGCCGCGGAGGTGGCCGAGGATGCGGCGTCTTTGGCGTCGTCGCAGCCAGCGGCGGTCATGACAGCCAGTGCGGCGGCGGCCGCGACGGCGACGGTGCTGGCTCGTCGACGGTGCCAGAACGCGGAAGAAGTAGACATGAGGGACCTTTCAGGAGTGATGTGGTGATGGTGGTGCGTACGGCGCAGGTGGGGGCGATGCGGTGGTGGACAGCTGCGGCGCTACCGGCGTGTTGTGACGAACTTGACGATGGTCAGCAACAGGACAGCGCCAATCAGGGCAGTCAGGAAGGTGAAACCCCAACCACCGCTCGCGGTGTCGAAGGCGAAGCTGAGTAGGAACCCTCCGAGGAAAGCGCCGATGACGCCGACGACGACGTTGAGCGCGACGCCCATCTGAGCGTCGATGCCCATGATCTTGCTGGCAAGCCAGCCGGCGATACCGCCGATGATGATGTAGCCGATCCACCCGACGGCGGTCGTGGTGGTCGATCGTTCCGCGAGGAATTCGACGGCCAACGTGCTGGTCACAAGATGTCCTTACGTGTTGGGGGACTGGTGGGGTCCGGCGTCGACGTCCCCGAACGATCCGCGACGGTCTGAGGCGACGATGCCGCAGAGTCGAATCCGTCCGGGGACGTCGACCGCGGATGGATGCGGGTTAGCGCTGGGACCCGGTGCCGTTCTTGGCCTCACCGACTGCGGTGTCGATGAACGACACAGCCAAGTCCTCTCGGGGCGCTACTTGCGTCCGCGCTTGGCGTCGTGGTCGGTGGTCGCCACGCCATCGGTGTCGATCCGTTCCTTGCGCACGGTGTCGGATACCGTCTGCTCGCCGTGAACCTCGTTGACCGCCAGACCGACTCGCTCGACTGGGACGGTCTCCTTGGTCGCCACGACACGATCGGCATGCAGCGTGACCTCTGCGTCCGCCTCGCCGATCGAGGAGTCAACGGCAGTGGCGTCGGTGATCGGTTCGCGCACCACCTGAACCTCCTCGTGGGAGACCGGCACGGTCACCGACTGCTCTTCCGACACCACGTACTTGCGCAGCCGAGCTCGCCCGGCCTCTTCACGCTGGGTGCCCACGTTGAGTCGCTCCTCGGAGCGGACCAATGACTCGGTCCCGGTTGCTCCGCGTTCTGCTGTGTCGCCGGCCGAGGCGGGTTCGGGGGTGTGCTTGCCGTACTGGGTCCACCCCGAGTTGCCGGTGGTCAGACCGTAATGCTCGAGCAACGTGGTCTCCTCGGCCTCGCTCGTGCCGTTGTCACTGTCGAGGTGCGGCGCGTCCTTGATCGCATCTTTGCTCACAGCCACATCGAGGCGATCCAGCGAATGCTTGGCCCCGGCCAACGGGACCAACGACTTCGACGTCCCGAACAAACCCGTCTTGACCGAGACCCATCGCGGCTGACCGCTGTCATCGGCGATGTAGATCTGCTCGACCTTCCCGACCTTGTCGCCCGCACTGTCGAACACGGTCGACCCGACCACCGCGTCGAAATTCTTGTTCCCAGCCATCTCGCAGCTCTCTTTCATCGTTGGAAGTACGGCCCTCGTTGTGATGAACCACAACAAATAGTGCCATCGAGGAACGGTGAAATTAGCTTGTCAAAGCAGTTTGTAGCGTAAAACACACCAGTTTGCGATCATGGATCGTCTCGGTTAAACAGCCTCAACAGGCATGAAAAGCTCAATGAGAAAGTCCTGGGTCCGTCCAGTCATCAACAGGACGACGAACTCCGCGACTGCGTCGCGCGGAACGCGAAACTGTGCATAGTCACAATTGTTGGCGTGAGTTGAACGGGGTCTGGTTGCGCGACCACGAGTCGGCGGATGTCACCGCGGGGTGGCTCAACTGACTAACCAAACCGTCACGAGTCCCCGGCGCAGCGGCCACGCGAGGGTGTGCGGAGTGTTGGTGCTGGCGGTGGTGTTGACCCGTGATCTCCCACATGGGTGCGGGCGCGTCGCGAAGTCTGCTGATCCGTCTGCGGCGCTCCACGTATCGGAGTCTCGCTCCGGCGAGTACCTGCCTGCGCGCGGCGAGGGCAGTGGCAGCTTCGAACTTGTAGGGCGATAGCGCTAGGTCGAGCTGTTCTGTGGGTCCAGTGCTCGGCGGTGTCGGTCCACCGGGCAGCTTGATTGGACCCTCGGGGTGCAGTCCGGTCGTCGTGGACCGGGAGGCGTGATCATTCTGGGGCAGGTTCGTGCCTTGAGGGGGCTCGGGCGCGAGCTATTACCCTGAGGGCAGCCGGGCGCCGAGTACGGGACTCTCAATGTATGGCCGACGGCAGCTCTGCTCCCGCTAGCTCTGCGATTTGTTATCGGTCGATATCAGGCAGTGATGATGAATCACATTGAGACGCTGCGTAATCCACCGTTCCTTAGTGAAGCTAATCACGATTTCATCGGTGGGCGACGCCTGCGCGTTATTGTCGCTGCAACGTCCGGCGCACCAGTTCAAACTTCTGGGTCAGTGCGCGGGCGTCTGCACCGTCGCGCCAACGTTGATGTCGACGAAATCATCTCGGGCGCAGGACTGTATATGCCGTTGCCCGTTTAACTGGCGAGGTGTGTCGTGGTCGTTCGACATCGGTACCTGACGGGTTCGGAGAACGGATTTGCGGGTGATCACCCGACAGTGTGTTCGCTGGAGGTGTCTCTTCGAGGGGTCCTCGACGTCACTCGACTAGTGCACGCGTTCGCATCGCTACGTACTCGTCACCCTGCGCTCGCGGCCTGCGTCCACACGTCAAATGATGACAAAAAGAGCTTTGTCACGCCGCAGATTGCTGCGAACACTGCAGAGCACGTGGCGGTGAGGACGTCATCGGCTGTGGGGCCAGCACCGATACCGCCGACGATCGACCTGTCGCGCTCACTGAGTGCGATTGATGTCCTCACACTGGATGACACGCACACGGTCACGTTGCACATTGCACACGTGATGGCCGATGGTGCGCACGCCATTGCGTTGCTGACCGAATTGTTCGAGCTGTACACAGCTGCAGCTATCGGGTCAGGTGGGTCACCTGATTTGGGTGTACGCCCATTCCCGTCGTCTGGCGCTGCTGTGGGGCGTCTCCACCAGGGGGAGGGGGGCGAGGACCCGCTGGGTGCGACACACCTGCGTGTCGACGATGCGCTCTGGTACGGCAGACCCCCTCGGGGAGCAGCGACTGGCGCCCCGGATTGGCCGATGGTGCAATCACTTCGACTTGACCGCACTACCTCGCGTCGACTGCTGGATGCACTTGCCGACGCGGGTGTCGGTGTCCTTGCCGCGATCAGCGGTGCCATCGTGTGCGCAGAGCGCTGTGGGTTCGACGCTCTGGGAGAAGACAGACCAGTCTCGTTGGGTGTGATGACAATGGTTGACCTCCGAAAGCGGGTCACCCCGCAACGAGCTGCGGTCGACGTCACCAACTTCGCCGGACCTTGCTACCAAGCCGTGCAGGTCGGAAGGCGCAGCGATCCCGTGCTGATCGGAGAGGGCCTCGTTGGTGCGGTGCGCGACGACATCGCCAGCGGCCGATGCCTGCAGGGGTTGGTGGACGCAGAAACGGGCGGCGGCCATCGCGGCCTTGGTCATCCACCTGTGGTGATCAGTAACCTGGGCCGGATCCCTGACCTGGTCCTTCCCACCACGTTGACCGCCACAGATGTGCGACCCGCACTGTGGGTTGACGCCAACGGGTTCCGAGGTGATGACACCGATTCCGACACCAGGCCCGCGCCTATCGCAACTACTTACCAGATCAGCAGCTACGGCGGCCGTATCGGCATCGAGATGATCAACCTCGGCAGCACGGTATTGCCCAAGGTCCAACAGGCTGTTGCCGACGCATTGACCGAGAGGCTGCGTGCGTGGGCGCTCGGCCATCCCGTCCGCACTGCCGCGCGGAGTCTGGCTGGAGCTCGCACACGCACACAGGCGGAGGTGACGAATGTCTGAGACGTTACGGACAAAGGTTGTTCTGGAGAGTTGTGGCCCGCGCATAGCGAGCGACGGTGAGAGCGGAAAAGTGTTCCGGCCGCTCACCTTCAGCGAGTGCTCCTTTATTCACCCAGAATCGAGCGAAATCATCGGTGCATCCCTGCACCTCGCTGGCGACCTCGACATCGCTGCGATGCGGACTGCGTTTGGTGAGCTCCTCCTCGAATATCCCATCCTCACCGCGACGATCAGCACCGTCGACGACGTGCCGATGTTCGCGGCCGGCGACGCCGCATGGGTGGCCGCTGCGGGGTTCGGGCAATCATCGGGTCGATGGTCCGGTTTCACCCAACGCCCGCCCACGCTTCTCGCGTCTCTCGAGCTTTTGTGCGCGCTCGAGGTCACCTCCGACAGCGAGGAGCACCGGGTGACGTTGTGGGTCAGTCACTGCGCCACCGACGGCGGCGGAATCATAGCGTTGACGAAGAGAATCTTCGAACTCTTCACCGCGGCAACGGACGGACGACAGCTAGCCCCCCGACAGTTCCCTTTCCCCCGTGAACCGCATCTCATCATGGCCGAGCGTGGAGTTGTGGCCGAGTCGGTGCCCTACGAACGAAGACTGGCCCACACGACCTGGAGCGGGACGATGACGCGAACGGGCCAATACGACCTTGCTGATGACGTCGAGCGGATCCGCGTGAGCCGTGACACCACTGCGTGCCTGAAAGGGGCTGCAACGACGCTCGGCGTGTCGACGCATTCACTCGTGGCCGGTGCGATTGCAGCGGCCGAGGCATCGGTGATGGAGGCCGCCGATCCTGCGGTGGCGTTGCTATTTCCCGTCGACTTCCGATCACGCATCACTCCGCCCATCGCGCCTGCAGAGGTGACCGCGCTATGCGGGTTCTCCTTCGTATCGACGAGGTGTGCAGCATCAGGTGAACCGCGCGATATAGCGCGAGTAGTCCAAGATCAACTGCGCAGTGATCTCGCCGACGGCACAGTATTGAGATCCTCGGTCTCTCCGATGCCAGCTCCTTCCACCCGCCGACACGGGCCCCCGGTCATCATCAGCAATGTCGGAACGTTCCCCGCCGTGGAATTGCCTCAGTGCCTGATCGCACGTGACTTTCACAGCCAGATCGTTCGGAGCGCGGTGGGTCTGCAGGAATGGACTCGCCGGTGGCCGGGCCCGGACAAGCCGCCAGTTCCCGTGGGATCGGCGTACCTGATCTCGGTCTTCTGTGACCGACTCAGTATCGAGATGCGCGTGTTACCGGGCACGTTGGACCGGCGAACACGTTGCGCCATCATGGCACGGCTCCACACCCTGTTGAACGATGTGGACGCTCTCATTCGAGGCGGCCGGCCAGAATCGCTGGCCCCGGCCGGGGCTACGGTCACGTCACCGTTGCAACAATTCGTGGGCGACGACAGGATGGCCCGCCGGTGACGCCGCTGCCCACGCACGACGTGGCACCGCCTCCCGAGCGGCCGTGGCCGATGCTGATCGACGTTGCAGCGCAGGTTGTCTGCTACTTCGTCGCGAAGTACGCCTTCGGGGCGAGTCCCGAAATCGCTTTGTCGGTCGGTGCGGGTGTGGTGGCCTCACGCATCGCCGTGAGGACCGCCCGCCGCCGCCGCACCGAACTGGTCGAGCTGTTGATACTCGGAATGATTCTGGTGTCGATTGTTGCGGCGGTCGTAGCCGGCCAACCACGTGTGGTCCTGGTGATCCAGTCGTGTGCGGGAGTTGTGTTGTGCGGCGTCCTGGTAGCAGGCGCTCTGACCGGACGACCGGTGGCCGCGCGACTTCTCTCGCAGTTTCTCATTCGGGGGGACAGCGCGCGAGCAGGGCGCTGGGACGAGCGCGTGCACCACCGTGCGGCCGGTAGCGAATGGAGACGCCTGGAGTTGATTTGGGTGATGACCGCGATAGTGAGCACCACGGCCAGCCTGGCGGTAGCCGCGATGAGTCCTCTCGACGCCGCCGTCATATTTTGTCAGGCCATTCCATTCGCCGCCGCCGCCGCCGGCGTGGTCGCCACGTGGGTGTCGACCCGGGAACTACGCCGCCACCTTCACGCTTCGGCTGCGACGCCGACCGATTTGGGTGGGCGGCGCTCCGGTGTGGCGCGTTCGATATGCATTCTGGCGTTGGGTAGTCGGGGTGATGTACAGCCGACCATCGCGCTTGCTCTTGCGTTGATGGAACGTGGTCATCGAGTCAAGATCGCAGCGATGGGAACAGGCCTGGTTGCACTGGTGCGTTCGGCAGGGGTTGAGGCCCATCCCCTCAGCGACACGGTGCCTGATCATGATGACAGCTACCGCCGCGTGCTCGATCGGCCCATCAAACGGATGCGGGCATACGGCCGCTTCTTGGACGCTCACGTCGACACAATGTCCCGCGAGATCATCGACGCGTGTGCTGATGCCGAGGTGATCGTGGCGCACTCCGATGGCCTGGATTTTGCGGTGTCGTCTGCTCAGGGGCGCGTGGTCGTCGGTTACCGATTCTTTCCGGGCACTACCAACGGCGCTTACTCGGTCACTCAGTACACCTCTACGGGATGGGTCAAGGCGGTCTTGGACAGATCCCCCCGGTGGGTTAAACGTCTGACCTGGACTTGGGGTGACTTCACTACCTGGTACCACGTGAAGGGAGCGGTGAATCAGCACCGGGCCGCCTTGGGGTTGGCGCCGTATCGATCTCGTCGGGAACGTAACAGGGCATGTGCACACGTCCAGGATCTGCAGCTTTACGACGCCGCATTGACGTCAGCCCTGGCGCCTGAATTCGGATCGGCCAAGCCGATGCTCGGTTTTCTAGAAGTTCCATCGCACGCCTGGACCCGGGCCACCGGAGTTCCTGAGGTACCCCCGCTGCTCGATGAATGGCTCGACGCCGGCGAGCCGCCGATCTACTGGGGATTTGGCAGCATGCGAGTAGAAGACCCGGACCGGCTGGCCGCCGATTTCGCCGACGTCTGTCGAGAGCGTGGACAACGCGGGTTGATCGTCGTCGGATGGAGTGACCTCAACGACCACTCCTACGGCGACCACATCAAGGTCGTCGAGTCCGTCAACCATTCCGCTGTGCTGCCACGGTGCCGGGCCGCGGTCCACCATGGCGGGGCAGGAACAACCGCTGCCGCGCTGCGCGCCGGACTCCCGTCACTGATCTGCCCCGTACTGGCCGATCAACCATTCTGGGGCACGCGCGTCACCGAACTCGGTGTGGGGATGTGCATTCCGATCAAAAAGCTCGATGCACGACGACTACACACCGGGTTCGACTTCCTCCTCGGCCCCGATGCCACACTGCGCGCCCAACGATTGTCGGTACTGATCGCGTTGGGTGCAATACCGGCGCAGCGTGCAGCCCGCCTCGTCGACATGGCCATCCTTGGTGACACATCGACTCGACCTCACGTCGCCGGCGCAGTGCCCACCACCGCGGTTGCGATGGACTTCTCTGCCGCGGAACCACGACCAGACAGCGCGGCGCTCCAGTTCCCCGACCCCGTACTGGCCGACAAGTGAGAAAGGTGAGAGGTGCCGCCCGTGACATATGAACGACGCGCACTGTCTGCGCTCGAACTGCCCTATGCACAGACCAACACGATTTCGTGTGGCACGTTCGTCCTGCAGGGCTCGCTGGAGGTGCCCACATTGGCTGCAGCGTTTCAGGCGCTACAGCGTGAGTTCCCGGTGCTTGCCGGACATATCGCGATCGGTGCGGACGGGGCCGAACTGGTGGCGGGCGATACCGACGCCTCACCGGTGTTCGTGCAGGAGCAGAGGAAATTCACACCCGGTGATGTGCACCTCAAGCTTCAGCCGCTCCACCAGTTGAGTGGCGTGCTCGTCGTAACGGATGGTGACCGGCATCAGACAACACTGGGGGTCAATCATGCGGTGGCCGACGGAACGCACGCGGCATTCCTACTGCTGCGCCTGTGGGAGCACTACACCTGCCTTATCGAGACTGGTCAGGCGCACCCCGCTGCACGGAATCCGCTCCCGAGCTCACCGTCGCAGACGGCGCAGCAGGTCGGCGTCCTTGCAGACGGTCCGCCGCCCAGGGGGTTTGGCGAAATACGATCCAACGGGATCATGCCGACGGCCAACGATGTGGGCGGCGAGCTTTTCGACTTCTGCAGAGTGGTGGTCGATGAATCGACCTTCACTCGAGTGCGACACCACGCGAAAGCTGCTGGTGTCTCTGTTCATGCGTTCGTCTCCGGTGTGATCACCCTCGCCGAGCGACGGACACTTGCCGGCGTGAGGGCTGATGCGGTGGTGCCGATGGGGGTGTTCAGCCCGGTCGATCTTCGATCCCGATTCCGTCCGGCCATCGGTAGCGCCGCTGTGACGAACTTTGCCGGAGCGTCACGGGTGACGGTCAACGTCACGGCCGCCAGCGACCCGATTGCGATAGGTAGAGCGGTTTCGGCGCAGTTGCATTCTGATATCGAGGACACCAGTGTCCACCGAGACTTGTTCGGCACCGGGGACCATGAACCCGGTACAGCCGAGACCGCCGCTCCGATACGAATCAGCAACATCGGACTCATGCCTGAACCGGCACTACCTTCGAACCTGGCGTGCCGAGATTTTCACACCAGTTCCCACGTCGATATGAACGCCGTTCGGGCCCTTATCGCACTGTCCCCGCCTGGGGAGAGCCTGCCCGCTCTGATGGGTATGCACTATCACGTTATGAGTTTCGCCGGACGACTGAGCATTGAGATGCGTGGCGTCCCAGGATCTGTCCCCGTCAGAGTCGCCGACGCGATCGTGTCGGACATCCTGGCGCAGCTTCACACGCAGGCAGATGCGATGATCGACCTCCAGCAATTGGCCGCACATCATGGCGAATAATGGGGAGGGAGCCAAGCGCCGCCATGCCCGAGGCGGGGATCGGCTTGCGCCACTGGATCATGCGGCTGCGGCGGGCGTCGAAGCAACCGGCCGCAACTCGCTGGTGCAGGTCACCTGGACGTACAACAGGCCGGTAGACATGGCGGGGCTCGAGCGTTTCAACACCCAACTCGGAGCGGGACGGCTTGGGCGCAGGATCGAAAAGTCTGCGTTCCCGTGGGCGCGTGACCGCTGGGTCGACGAACCGTCGGCTCCTGCTGTTGACATCGACTCACTCGGCACCTCTGAGGAGGTCGCGGGTTGGGTCGATCGCCGCGCATCGATACCTATCGATCCATGGGCAGGGCCGGCCTGGCACATTGGTGTCCTGCCGGTCGACGACGGCAGTACGGTCGTAACCCTTGTGGCATCGCACGCTCTGGTCGACGGGGTGGGAATGGCCTTGGCGACCGCCGATGCGGCCGCCAGTCGATCCCGTTCTTGGGGCTATCGCCCGCCACGCACACGCGGAGCTTTCCGCGGGTTTCTCCACGACGGGTTGCAGACCGTCCGAGAGATTCCGAAGGTGTTCCGGGCCTTGGTATCGGCGGTGGGACTGATGCGCACTCGACTGCGGGTTGAGCCAACGCCCGAGGCAACAGCCCCGACGCCGCAGCAGAGCAGCGCCGGCTCCAAGCGCAGTACCGCACCGCCTGAACGCCGCGACGTGTGGGCCGTCGCCCGCGTCAGGGTCAACGACGTCGCCGTACAGGCCCGTGAACGCGGTGGTACCGACACCACCCTGTTGTGTGGTGTCGCAACACAGTTGGCCGCCGATCTCGGGTGGGTGAACCCACTTACCGGGGAATCGACAGTCGCGCTGTCGGTCAACCAACGAACATCATCAAACGATGCTCGCGCGAATGCCCTGACAGAGGTCCAGATCGACATCGACCCCGCGGCGGTGACTATTGACTTGTCCGGCATTCGTAGCGATCTCCGTACCGCCTTGGTGGCGTCGACTGACCATCCGCACGAGTTCGACCGTCTGCTTCCTCTGACACCGTTCCTACCGAAGAAGTTGTTTGGTGCGCTCATCGAGGCTCCGGCGGACCTTGCGAGACCCGTCACTACATGCGCCGGGCTCGGCACTCTCGACCCGGGCGTGTTCCGACCCGACGGATCACCGGCGGACACCAGTTGGTTCCGACTCACCTGGGCTGCCCTACCCGGCCGCACGCCGATCGCCAGACGTCAATACCTGTACTTCGGGTGGACCGGATCCGAGCATGAGTTCGCTGTATTTGCTGCGACCAACCTCCGCCTACCCGGAACCTGCACGTGGGATCAGTTGCTAGATAATGCACTTGAGAGGTTCAGCTTGAGCACCGAGCGTTAGTTTCGGCTACCTAGTGGCCGTCTCTGTCGGCTACTGTTTACACAGCCGAGCAACCCAATACGCTCCACGTTGTGGGAATAAAGGACATGTCGGTGGCCGATGGAAGGCAAACATTCGAAATTAGTTCCGAGACTGATGTTGTGAAGAGTGGTAATGCGGTGGGAGAGGGAACTAACTAGGCACCACCGCGCTCCCTCTGACGACCCGACAGTGTTGCGAAGCGAGTCGTCAGACAGGTCGTACACCACGGTGCCGTCAGCTATGCAACCCTTACGTTCCGCTGCCAGCAAGTACGTACCCGGTGAACGCCTAGTAGGAGGTTTGGTCCGGCAGCGGCCCGGCTTGTGGTGAACTGCTTCCAACAGAAGTTGGGCCAATCTGCCGCCGTCGCTACCGCCACAGCGGCCAACTGAAATCCCTGACCCCAGTGAACGCCGCCGCTGCGAGTGGGGCGGCCTAAGGACCGGGCGTGTGCCAGCGGCGGCTTCGTCTTCTTGGGCTATGTCGCGTGCGGAGCAGTAGAGTATGTCCGCGCCTGCCCCCAATGCTGCAATAGCGCGGTTCCCCGGTAGCAACATAGGTTCGTAGTGAGCTGGCCTTCGAGTAGGCGGTGGTGGCCATCCGTTCGGCGATCGGCGGTCGGTGAGCAGTTCGTCGATCTGCGCCCCTTGCGTGTGGGCGGCCCGTATCTGCGCGACGGGTCGGTCGTTACTACCACCACAGTTCCGATCCCGCTCGAAGACGTTGTGTCCAGCGCGATTACACTTATCGGACTCAATCCCGATCGATGACTTGCACACCGTGGTCACCGAGTTCGGCAAGGCGTTCAACGGCAACGGCGAGAACCATAGGGGCCTCGTCGACCCGCTGTCGAACCTCGCCATGGCGGGCAACGACAACCTCCCGGCGACGATCTCGTTGATCCGCAACACCGTCCTGGGCGCCCAGTCCGACTAGTCCGGCACCAAGGCGGTGGCAGGCTTGGGTATGTGATTGGAGCACGACAACCTAGCCTGTCAGTTCCGACGTGGCCAGTTCTATTGGGTCCTGCGGTCTACGGAATGGTGCGGATGCTTCGGCTAGCTCGGCCTGCGGTTAGGGCGGTGGCGAGGGTGCTGGCCGCGACCAGCCAGACGGGGCCGCCGAGCAGGATGGTGGTGAGGGTGGCCAGGGCGAGCAGATTGCTGGTTGCGCCGGCGGCCAGGGCGATGGTCACGGGTTTGGTGCGGTGTGGTTGGCCGGTGACGGTCCACGCTGTCGACGATGGTGGGGTGTCATGCTGCTGGGTCATCGCTGCCTGCGGTGTTCGGCAGGGACTGCCGGGTGGGAGTTCGCGATGAGCGAGAGCATGGAGGCGTGGAGGAGTCCGCCGGCGACGACCATGCCCAGTCCCGTGAGCACGATGGGGTCGGTGAAGTGAGCAAACATCGATGGCCCTGTCTACGCGGCGGTGCGGGTCTGCGGGTTGGAGTGCCGCTCGAAGTCGCGTTGCTGGAGTTGGGCGTCGCGATCAGCGCGCGCCACCACCCGCCCGAACACCACCGCGGCGATCACCGATACGACACACCACACGAACAGCCCCACCACGATCACTACAAGAACAGTCATCACCGAGCCCCCTTCAGGTTCGATATCACTTCTCACAAATTAACGACCACATATTTATGGTTGCTAACAACTACTGTCTACATCGGGCCTGGTCACAGCCGCGTTAGCCAAACTGGACATGATTCACGTCACAAACGTGCCATTTGCTGATGTCAGGGTTAGAGCTGCAAACGATCAGCGGCGTGTCCGCGTTGAGACCCCCCGTTTCACTCCGCCTCGTCGCTGGTCACCCGAGTGGGTGGTGCGGCGTGTCGGGGGGCTCGGGCGTCGCACCACCCACTCACCCTCATCGAGAGGGCTGCGCAGGGTCGAGGGTGTGCGCGCACCGCCGAGCACATTCCCGACCAAAGGAGTTAGGATTGCTAACGACTGGTCAGGTTTTCTGGCGATTCCCCGACCGGTCTCACGGAAATGGGTGAGGTGGCGCGGTGTGCGGGTGTGGTTCGTTCCCTCTCCTGCACACCGCGCCACCGCCCACCAAGAAGCTAGGCAGGAGGCGACGTGTCGTTCATTAACAAAATCGAGGACCTAGCGGGCAAGCACGACGACAAGGTCGACAAGGGCCTCGACAAAGTCGGCGCCGTCGCCAAGAAGAAGGCGTCCGGTCACGACGAGCAGATCGACAAGGTCGTCGGCAAAGCCAAAGACGCCACCCGACCCCAGGACTGACCGCACCCAGCCGCGGTCACGGCGAATGCACCCACCCCCTGCTGATACCCCGGGGGTGGGTGAGTTCGTATTTGGTCGCGATCTCGACAAGAAACAGGGGCCCGCACCAGAGGTGAGCAAAGAGCCCGTTCAGAAAATCACACCGGGGAAGTAGGGAAGAGGGTGGGGTCGATGTTCGGGCGTCGTCGTGGCTTGAGTGATGCGGTAGTCACCGCTGTCGTTTATCGCCGGTTGCGGCTGCAGGCAACCGGTATAGCGGTGGGGGTGCACCGGTCGCGGGCCCATCAGCGGGCCGATCTCGAGTGGGTCGGGCGGTGGTGCACCGAACGTCTCGATGAGGTGTGCGGTGCGCCCCAACCCCGGTTAGGAGTGTCGTGGATCCCTGCTGACGTGCTCGACGACCTGTCGGCGGCATGTAGCGCCCTGGGCGAGGTGGTGCGCACTCAGTCAGACGATCTGGTCGTCGAGGCCGCGGCGTGGCGGGTGCGTGATCAGATCGCCCGGGCGATGGCTGCGGTGCAGTTCCCCGAGACCGGCCCGGGAAACGGATTCGTGATCCCCGGTGTGCGTATTGCGTTGTCGCCGAACGCGGAACAATCGGTGCGGTGGACTGCGGCAGCTGATGCCGAAGGGTTTGCCACGGTAGGTAGATGGACCAGCGATGTGTTCTCGGGCATGGGCGGTGCCGGGTGGGAAAACCGCCAGCAGTCGGTGTCGATACACCGTGCGACAGCGTTATGTGAGCAGGCGCAGGTAAGACTCAAACCATTGGTAGGGGTCGGCCCGGATGTGTCGGCGGCGTACCGGCTCAGCGGGCTGGCCCGGTCGTCGATGAGAATGCTGAAATAAAAGCGCCCCAGGTTGTCGGTGCCGGGGCGGGCGAGGATCGCAGTGCCCGCCCAGGCAGTGCGGCGGACTTGGTGTGGGCAGCTGCCGGGAATCAGAGTTGGGCCATCCGCTGTGGGCCCGCCAAGACGTGGGACATATGCACCGATGTCGTCGGCGACGTCCTCGTCGGGCGGTGGCAGTCGGCGACGTCCTCGTCGGGCGGTGGCAGTAGGCGACTTCCCAGTGGGCACCCCAATAGAGCAGACCACGATGCCGCCGCGGCGCTGCCGGGTGCGGGCCACCAACGCCTGCGATGCGAGGTCCAGCTGCGTTGAGTTGCGGTGAGGCATGTCAGTGAGGGTGGTGGCGCGGGCCGTTCCGCCGCCGCTGTCGTGCTGCGAATGCGATGTACGGAACGTCGATGATGGCCATCAACGTCAGCCAGACCATCGTGGACCGCACCGGGTGATCTCCTGGATCGCGCCACCACCATTGGAACGCAAAGCAGATGGTGCCGGCGAGTATGTGAGCGCCCACTACCCGCGCAGGTCGCGGAACCGGCGTCAACCATGTGTTGCTGCCGTGCGATGACAGAGCTAAAAACACGGTCAGGATCTCCTACTCATTGGCCCACATCCAACGCAGCCGCCGGGTTGTCGGTCGTTATATGGGGTCGAAAGGTGGCGTGCGGCGCCCCTGGGATCTGTTCTCTATCTTTCCGATCAGTCCGCCGGCCAGTCCACCGATGAGTGTGCCGGTGGCGCCGGTGAGGGCGGCCACGGCGAGTATTGGGGTGCAGTCCATGCCTGGTGTGTTGATGATGTTGTGCGACATGTGAAGTGCGGTGTAAAGCCAGCCCGCAATGAAGCAGCTGAGTCCGCTGAGCGCGGCGGTTCCGAGACTGCATGTGATGACTGTGAGTCGGCGACCTGATTGCCGGTCGCTAGGGCGTGGTGCTGGGTGGCCGCAGGACGGGGGGTGCCTCGTGTTGTCCGTCCTCGCGTAGCTGTCGTGCACGGTCATTTCCTGACAGGGGCGACGCCGAGTAGTGCTGCGATCTGCGCTGCTAGCGGGTTGAGGTTGAGTTTGTCGGGGTCTTTTTTGGGTTTGTTGTCCCAGGGCTGGGTGGTGGCGGGGTCGTCGTATTTGGCGTTCTGGGCGCCGCGAACGACTGTCGGGTTGCCCTGCGCGAGTGTGCAGTTGGCTTTGGTGTTAAGCGGGAAGTCGTCGTAGTTGATGTCGAAGTTGGGGTTTCTCTTTTTGATGGCGGCGATCTCGGCCTGGGTGCTCTCGTAGCCGACGGTGCACGGGGTTGGGTTGTTGACCTCGGCGATGAGGTTGAACCTGATGGTCCCGTCGCCCGGGGGTGTGTTGATGACGGTGTGGCTGGCGACAGAGACCAACGAGAGCATCGCGAGCGCTGGGGACACCCCGTAGAAGGTGCCTTTGATGTTTCGGACGTCGGTGGCGAGGTTGCGGACGACGGTCGTCGCGTCGCCGCCGCTGCGTGTCAGCAGGGCTGAGATCTGGGTTGCCGACGCGGTTCCGGTGGTCAGCAATCGGCGGATGGATGGGTCGCTGCTCGCGAGCTGGGTGGTGATCAGGTCGAGGTTCTTCGACCAGTCCAGGATGGCGTCGGACTGGTCGGCCTGGGTGCCCAGGGCGGTGTTGGCGTTGCGGAGCAGCGAGATCGTCGCCGGGAGGTTGTCGTTGCCGGTCTTGGCCAGGTTCGACAGCGAATCGACCAGGCCCTTCAGGTTCTCGCCGTTGCCGTTGAA
Organism: Williamsia maris; assembly: GCF_024171815.1. Classification (GTDB taxonomy): domain Bacteria; phylum Actinomycetota; class Actinomycetes; order Mycobacteriales; family Mycobacteriaceae; genus Williamsia_A; species Williamsia_A maris. The sequence continues at coordinate 198,468 of NZ_JAMTCJ010000004.1, forward strand.
CGCCTTGCCCAGTTCGGTGACCACGGTGTGCAAGTCGTCGACCGGTATTGAGTCCGACAGTGTGATCGCGCTGGATACAACGTCTTCGACCGGTATCGGGACTGTGGTGTTTGTGATGACTGACCCGTCGCGCAGATACGGGCCGCCCACACTCGAGGGGCGCAGATCGACGAACTGCTCACCGATCGCCGAACGGTTGGCCACCACCGCCTGCGCAGTGGCAGGCACCTTCGGGCCGCCGGAGTCGAGATCGAGATCGACGCGCACACCGTCGGGGCGCAGCGACAACGCCGACACTCGGCCCACCGCGACACCCTGATAGGTCACCTCGGCGTTGGTGAAAATCCCACCCGAATCACGAAAATTGGCGTGCACCGTGTACGAACCAACACCGACCAGGGAATCGAGACGCGCGTAGCGCACCCCGACCACCGACAACGCGATCACAGCCACCAAACCCAGCGCCACGAGCTGCCAGATTTGAAGCCGACTCACCATGTTCACCGCGAACGCTCCCTCTCGGATGGCCGCCGTTACCAAGCACCGCCCACGGACGCGGATGCGTCCACCAAAACATGTCACCGAAAGCACCACAACGCCATCCCGAAATGGCACATTTAGCATTGCATACGTAGTGGGGTTCACCACCTACGCGCCAGTTGCGTGACGAGCCCCACTCTCGCCCGAGAGTTCGTGAGGTCGACCTGTTGCAATGGCTGTCAGTTTCTTTGCGCTATCGCATCTTCAGTCTCGCCGACACCGCCGGATCCGGCTTGCCTCCTGGACTATCGGCGAGTCACGTGGTGGGGGAATGGGTCTCGGGACAATCACGTGGATGCTGCGACTACTCACGCCATGCAGCACCACCGGTGATCCGCCGGCCAAGCGACCTTGGATAAGGTATGTTGTCTGGCATGTGGCATAATCGGAAATGCAAAGGATCGGCTGCGACGAGGGCGCTTGCCGCGCCGACACGTAATCTTGCTGCCGGTGGTCGCGCGTCGACTGCGATGTACCCGTGACCTACGTGATTGCGTCGCCGTGCGTTGATGTCCTTGATCGCGCCTGCGTCGACGAATGCCCCGTCGACTGCATCTACGAGGCCCCGAGAATGCTCTACATACATCCCGACGAGTGTGTCGACTGTGGGGCATGTGAACCGGTATGCCCGGTGGAGGCCATCTTCTACGAGGACGACGTCCCCAATGAGTGGGTCCACTTCACGTCGGCCAACGCCGATTTCTTCGCTGAGATCGGCTCTCCCGGAGGTGCGGCCAGGGTGGGCCCATACACGAGTGACGTAGATGCGATCGCGCAGCTCCCTCGTGGAGAGTGCCCCCCGGTGTGAGCGCCCCGATCGCCAGATCGGTGGCCGAGCACGCCGCTGTTGTTGCCGAGCTGATCGGCCCGACCGTGACGGCGACAGTCCCGTTGTGCGGATCCCGGGGATCAGTTACGGCGTCGACGATCGTCGCCGGCACGCGCCTCCCCCGCTTCGACAACTCTGCGGTGGATGGATTCGCGGTGGCTGCAGGCGGCCGCCGCCTGACCGTTGACGAACGACAAGAGTTCGAACTGGTGGGGCAGATTAACGCTGAACCCGGCGAGTATCCCCGACTCGTCGCGGGTTTGGCGCTACGCATCATGACTGGTGCGCCTGTACCCGACGGCGTGGATGCCGTCGTTGCACAGGAACACGTCACGCGCGACGGTGATCGAATTCGTATCGCCGGGGGCATCGCGCCGAGCCTCAACATTCGGGCGGCGGGAGAAGAGGTGCCTGATGGCGCTGTGATTGCGCGCCGCGGCGCCGTCATGACAGCCGGGCTGGCGGGTCTGTGTGCGGCCCTGGGAATAAACACCGTCGAGGTTTACGCGAAATTGCGGGTCGCGATCCTTTCCACTGGATCCGAGCTCGTGGAGGGGTCCGCGGGCTCGCCTCGTCACGAGCTGCGCCCCGGTGAGATCCTCGCGTCGAACGCAATCATGCTGACCCACGCGGTCGCGGAATGCGGCGCAACGGTTGTCCACACAGCGACAGTGTCTGACGATCCAGAGGATTTTCTCGACGCAATGACCCGAGCGGGCGCATTGGCCGACGTCGTGATCACGTCAGGAGGCATCGGTTTTGGTGACCACGATGTCGTTAAGTCGAGTCTTCGGGACCGCGGCGTCGATCTGTGCATCGTGAACATGCGACCGGGTCGCCCGCAGGGCGCCGGGAGGTTCGAAGGTGTTGCGGTGGTGACACTGCCCGGCAACCCGCTGGCCGCGCTAGCCTCGTTCGAGGCGTTTATTCGCCCCGCCCTCCGAACAGCCATGGGCTTCAGCGGAGACGGTCGTCCCACACTGCGCGCACAGCTGAACCACACAATCGATACACGGCCAGGGACGGTGCGATTTATCCTCGGTGCCGTCGCCAACGCCCCATCCGGATCGGTGCCGGTGGTCGACCTCACAACGACGGGGAGGGGACTCTCGGCCGTGATTGGCGCCAACTGTTTCACATTTCTTGATACCGACCGCCCGCGTCTCGCCGCGGGCGACCTGGTCACCGTCACCGTCGAAGGTGGGGCCCCGGGTGATCTCGCTCGGTGACGCCTCACGTGTCGTCTGTGCCGTGGTCACCGGCGAACCGTTGTCGGTCGCAGACCTTACGGCGTTGGTGCGGCAGCCTAGATTCGGTGCCGTGTTCTCCTTCGAAGGCACCGTCCGCGACCATGACCATAATCGTGTGGTCATGGGTCTGGAGTACGTTGCTCACCCGAGCGCGTCGGAGGTCATCGCCCGGCTCACCGCGGAGAGCGCGACGGCCCATCCCGACTGCGTAATCGCCGTTGCCCATCGGACCGGCCGCCTCGCGATCGGAGATGCCGCCTTCGTCGCCGTTGTCGCCTCCGCTCATCGGGGCGCCGCTTTCGCGGGGTGCTTCGATGTGGTCGAAAAAGTGAAGGCGGAACTGCCCATTTGGAAGGTCCAGCAGTTCGCCGACGGATCCACAGAATGGGTTAACTGCGCTTGAGCGACGCTATCCCCCGGCAAACGGGGGAAGGACGTCGAGCGTCGCGGCCGATCCCACCTGCCGATCGCGGGTCACAGCGACAGCATCGAGCAGGAACGAACACCGCGGGAGCACGGCCTGCAGCGCTGGATGGGACTCCTCAAGGGATCGCAGCAGATCCGAGATCCGATCGGTCGGCGCGCAGACAACCCGCTCGGTTCTGACACCGGTTGCCGCCTTCGCAGCCGCGAAGTAGCGGATCTCCATCGTCATGGCCTTGTCACCCACCGATCGCACTCATGGGCCGGGTCGGGTGTAAAAAGCCGGGGTCGTTGATCCCGTGTCCAGGCTGTTTACGCCACACGGCCTCTCTCCACCTCTGCGCTATCGCACGGTCCACCGACTCGGTCGGTTCCGACGACCGGAGCTGCCCACGCAGGTCGAATTCCTCGGCACCGAACAGGCAGCTACGGACGCTTCCGTCGGCGGTCAGACGGACGCGGTTGCAGTCCCCGCAGAATGGTCGAGTCACCGACGCGATGACACCCACCCGGTGACGGCTCTCGTCCACAGTCCACAGTTCCGCAGGCGCCGACCCACGCGCCTCCGATTCTGGGTGCAGTGAGAACTCTGACCGCAGTATCGCGAGGATCTCCTCGGCGGTGATCATGTTCTGCGCGGCCCAGGCGTTGTCGGAGTCGATGGGCATCTGTTCGATGAAGCGGAGTTCGACATCACGGTCGATGCAATAGCGCAAGAGGTCGCAGGCGCCATCGTCGTTGACCCCGCGCAGGAGCACGGCGTTCACCTTGATGGGAGCGATGCCAGCCGCGCGGCACGCGTCGATCCCGGCGAGCACCGCGGGCAGACGGTCGCGTCGTGTGATGGACGCAAATGTGTCGCGGTCGACGGTGTCGAGGGAGATGTTCACCCGATCGAGGCCCGCGGCTGCAAGTGCACCCGCCCGATGCTCCAGTCCAAGCGCATTCGTAGTCAACGAGATCTGTGGTCGTGGAACAAGATCGGCAGCGCAACCGATGAGCTCGCCGAGTCCGTGGAACAGCAAGGGTTCGCCGCCGGTGAAGCGGATCTCTTCGATGCCCAGGTGATCGACGGCGATCTTGATGAGTCGACTCACTTCTGTCGTCGACAGCAACTCGTCGCCGGGCATCCACTCAAGGCCCTCGGCGGGCATGCAGTACGTGCATCGCAGATTGCATCGGTCGGTCACCGACACCCGCAGATCTGTTGCCACACGACCGAACCGATCGACGAGACCGGGGACATCAGGCCTGCCGACCGACAGATCACGTGCTGTCGGGATGCCCAGGGGTATCGAGTTCATGGACCTGCCTCCGGCTCCTCATCTCGGTCAACCGCACTGGGGCGGACATGTGCATATGCGTAGACGGTCTTGCCTCCTCCGCGTTGTCTGGGCTGCACCGAACGCGCGTACCGACTCCCCGGCGCTCAACGTGTCGGATGGCTGACCTGCAGCCACCCGCCGTAGTGAGGAATCTATGTACTATAGCTGAATAAATAGACGGAGGTTCGACATGGCCCACGATGAGCAGCCAACGCCCAAGTGGCAGAAGACCGCGTGCATTCTCTGTGAGTGCAACTGCGGTCTCGAGGTCTTAGTCAAAGACGGTTCGCTGACAAAGATCAGGGGCGACAAAGACCATCCCGCATCCCAGGGATACAGCTGCGAGAAGCCGCTACGTCTGGATCGCTACCAGAACGGTGCGCATCGCATCGACACCCCGTTGCGACGTAGGACTGACGGGACGTACGAACAGATCAGCTGGGACATCGCGCTCGATGAGATCGCCGAGCGACTTGCCGCCGTGCGGGACACACATGGTGGGGAGCGAATCTTCTTCTACGGTGGCGGCGGTCAGGGCAATCACCTTGGTGGCGCCTACGGCCGCGCATTGTTCAATGCGGTTGGCGCTAAGTACATGTCGAACGCGCTCGCTCAGGAGAAGACCAGCGAGGCCTACGTTGATCAACAGCTCTACGGCAGCCACACGTCCGGCGACTTCGAGAAGACCGAGGTCGCGGTGTTCGTCGGCAAGAACCCGTGGCAGTCTCACGGTGTGGCGCGTGCGCGGCCCACCCTCAAGGAGATGGCTCGCGACCCCCAACGCTCGATCATTGTGATCGATCCCCGGAAGAGCGAGACGGCCGCGATGGCCGATCATCATCTGCAGATCAAACCCGGAACCGACGTGTGGTGTCTCGGCGCACTCGATGCCACGCTAGTGCAGGAGAACCTCATCGACTCACAGTGGCTAACGGCCCACGCGGTGGGCGTGGAAGAAGTGTTAGAACTCTTTCGCAAAATCGACATCGCCGACTACGCGCGGCGATGCGGCGTAGCAGAAGAGTCCATCCGTTCAGCCGCCCGCCGCATCGGACGAGCGACAAGCGTTGCCACCTACGAAGACCTGGGGGTCCAGCAGTCACCGAACAGCACTGTGAGTTCCTATCTGCAGAAGATGCTATGGATTCTCACCGGGAGCTTCGCCAAACCTGGCGGGATGCACATTCATTCGTGGGTCTTCCCATTGGCGGGTCCATGGTTCCCGATCGAGCGGGAGAGTACGGTCCCGCTGGACCGGACGCGTCGCGTTGTGGGATTGATGTCGATGCGATACGGGGCCGCCGCGATGCGCGCGGTCTTCTCACGCCTCGATGGCGAGAAGGCATCAGGCCGGATCGCTGAACGGATCGCGAGAAGGACACTGAAGGCGTTCTTCGCCTCGGTGGCGGTACCCGCAGCCGATCCGATTGCCCGCCTGGTTGGCAACGGCACGCAGGAGGGCTTCACACCCGTCACTGGCGCACGGATTATCGGCGGATTGATTCCCGCGAACTCTATCGCCGACGAAATCCTCACTGATCATCCCGATCGACTCCGCGCCCTGTGGATTGATTCCTCGAACCCGTTGCATTCTCTAGCCGATTCGAACCGCTTCCGACGCGCCATGCGAAGCCTCGACGTGAGTGTGGTTGTCGACGTTGCTCTCACCGAGACGGCCCGCGCGGCCGACTACGTGTTGCCCGCGGCCAGTCAGTTCGAGAAGTACGAGGCATCACTGTTCACACTTCATTTTCCGCACAACACTTTCCAGATGCGTCGGCCACTCATGTCGCCCATGCCGGGAACACGTTCAGAACCGGAGATATACGCAGCGTTGATTGATCGCCTCCACCTTGTGGATTCGACCGTGATCAGCGCGCTGACGGCGGCTGCAAAGGTCGGGCGCTCTGCGTACAGCTTGGCGCTGTTCTCAACACTCGAACAACAAAAGCAACTCGCAGGACTGTTGCCCTACATTCTCTACCGAACTCTTGGCGCGACCTTCGCGCCCGGGGACGAAGCGCAGGCGCTCATATGGGGGTTCGCCCAGCTCGCGACCATCGCGCAACCCGACGCGGCACGAAGGGCAGGTTTCACCGACGACGGCGACGGACAGGGCGAGCACCTGTTCGGCGCAATTTGTGACCGGCACGAAGGTGTGGTGTTCACCGATGATACCTATAGCGACGCGTGGAGCTACGTCCGTCACGCGGACAAGAAGTTTCACTTAATGATCCCGGAATTAATGGACGAGATCCGGCGGCTCGACGCTGAGGAACCGTGTTACACCACTGCTGAATTCCCCTTTGTTCTGTCGGCTGGCGAGCGACGGTCATTCACCGCGAACGTGATAATTCGCGACCCCGATTGGCGGCGGCGTGACAAGAGTGGGGCCCTGCGCATGAGCGCGCAGGACGCGGCCGAACTTGCCGTAGACACCGGAGATATCGTGCGACTAACGACGGAGACCGGCACCGCCACGACGACAGTAGAAATCAGCGACATGATGCAGCCTGGGCATGTATCGCTGCCCAATGGCATGGGTGTCTCATATCCCGGCCCAAACGGCGAGACAGTTATAGGAGTACCGCTCAATACCCTGACGACGGTCACCCGCCGTGACAAGTTTTTCGGCAATCCATGGCACAAAACCGTTCCAGTCCGAATCGAAGTTCTCGACTCCGCCGCACCACCTCCTGCGAGATTCTGACTACGGACTAGGGAGACCGACATAACCGTCACCGACACCACCCAACGCGGCAGCACCCTCGCCGAACGCGGGCGTTGTTGCGCGGGCTGTCGTCGTCTTTAATGACCACGCCGAAGTGTGGGGTTGGGGACACTCGGTGTCGCGCTAGCGGTAGCGGTCAGAGTTCGGGTCGCAGAACAACTCCGCCCCCGGCGAGACTAACCCCCCTGGTTGTCGCCCTAAGATGGGCATTCTGGTCTGCAGTGACCCCAGTGTTGCTGCGCCGGGCGCACAGCAGATGTCTTCCGCCCGGGGGAGTGACTACACCCCCAGACGGGCAGTACCCGCGCGACCGCGGCGCCAATTAGCGACACATTCCTGCTCGGTGAACACCCCGGTTTGACGGAACGACTCTGACTCGGGGGCGCCTAGCAAACGACAACCTGCCAATAATTTACGTTACGCCAGGTGCGCTATTGTCTCCAGTTCACTGGAGGGCACCCGTTGCGGCATTGGCGGCGGTGCACACTTTCCAGGTGTTGTCGGTTTGCGCAAGCGCGAAGAACGCAATGGCGGGGGTATTTCCTTCTGGGTCGCCGGGCACGCCAATTGTGACGCGGGCGTAGGTGGTGGCTACCGGTCCGTCGATCTGCGTGTAATGGAAGTCGTTTGCGGAAACGATTGCGGCGCGTTGGGTCGTGGGGGTGCTGATCAGCCCACTGTGTTCTTTGTCGAGTAGCTGGATTCGGATGTCGCCACATGATCGATCTGATGCGGCGGTCCAATCGCGGTCGCGATAGCTGGTCAAGAATCCTGTTACAGCTTGTTCGACGCCCTTGGTGGACTTGTCGCGGGACGCTACTTCAGATGAGGCTCCGAACACGCCGGCCCACCCGCATGCTGCGATCACGAGCGCGAGTACCGCGAGAAGAGCACCAGCGGTAACCCACGTCGCTGGAATCTGCTTGTTGCGAAGACTCATTTCGACTGGTTCCTGCCAGTGAAGAATCGCCGAGCGTAGTAAGCAACTAGTAGCGCGGCCGCGCAGAATGCGGCGACGTCGAGGATGCCGGTGTGACCATGGGCTGCTGAGACGACGGCTGGCACCGTGACCACGATGACGATGAAGCACACAAAGTAGTCATAGCCGTCGAATCGTCGGCGCTTTTTGCTGTCAGACACAGTTGTCAAATCTCCACTGTCCTTCGATTCGTGTCCACTTACGTGGGCCTGCTAGAAAGCGGGGGGCCTTGTCGTCGGACAGGGTGGACTCGATCACGGCTGAGCCCGGGGCGCGCGCGACCAGTCTGACAGCTGTCACCGACGGGCGGCCGTCGTATCCGCTCAGCAACGATCGGAGATCGTCGCCAAACTGTGCGGCGGTGGTCCCCTTGGTGCAGACGGGGGACCGCAACCCGAAGACCCGCTCGTATTCCCTATCGAAGACAGCGGTGTAGTAGCTGCTCACCGCATCTCGCAAACCGGGTGCCTGCACGTCGATTACCGGTGTCTTGTCCCCGCCCGTCGATTGGCTAGTTCCGCATGCGGTCGCAGCTACAACTGACACCAGAACGGTAGCGGCGCGGGCAAGCGTGACTAGCCGGCTCATGCTCGGCACGCCGGGTAGGGCTGGCACGTCGGCCGGTCGGGGGTGGCCGGGGGTGGTGGTGGCGCTTGCGATGTCGGCGGAGGCGCCTGCGGGGTCTGGGGCACAGGGTCCTGGGTCGTCGGCTCCTGAGTTTGAGGTTCTTGCGTCGGTATCGGTGCTTGCGGAGTTGGTGTCTGCGTCACGGGCACGTCACCGTTCGGACCTTCGGACTCGCCGCCGCCACCACCGTTTTGACCTCCGCTGTTACCGCTACCGCCGCTACCGCCGTTACCGCTACCGCCGGACCCGCCCCCATTCGACCCGCCCCCGGAATCGGAGTCTCCGCCGAGGGCATCGCCTATCCATTTGGCGCATTCAATGATGGCTTTGATCCCTGCGATTTCGGATACGAAATCTCTGATGTCTGGGTCGCCGCTGATGGCGTTCCAGATCCACTTTGGGCTCTTATCGCCCTTCTTGATCTCGTCAATGAGATCGGAAATCCGATACGCGGTGGACGGTTTGACGAACTTCGCCGCCTGCTCGAGGATTTTAAGGATTCGTGCGAATCTCAGTAGCGGCAGGACCACTGCTAGGACGCTGCTCGCGCAGACCACGCCGTGCCAGATGCAATCCACGCCAAGGAATCCGCAGCCGGATAGCTGGGTGAATTTCGGACCCATTCCCATGCTGGTGAAGTCTGCGTAGGTGTATGGGCCCATCGGCAGCGGCGCGGTAAGGGTGCGCGGTGACGCTGCGGCTGGGGTTCGCCCAGGAACAACAGGTGTGGTCAAGCCGTCGCGGGTGTCGGTGTCGGTGTCGGTGTCGCCGGCGGCGGGTGTGGGCTGGGGCCGGTTGGCGGTCGGGGGTGGCGCGGCGGTGCGGGTGGGGACGGGCACGATAGGTGTTCCGTCGCCAGTTCCGGGGCCTGGGCCGGTGTCGATGCCGACTTGTGGGCCGCCGGTCTGTCCTTGTCCGTTGGGGCTTGTGATGGTGGGTGCTGCTGGTGCGGTGGGGGTGAAGGTGTTGGTCGGGACACTAATGCAGGGGTAGCCCGGGCCGAACTGTTTGCGCATGGCATCACAGAGTGCGTCGGCACTTGCTGGCGCGGGCTTCGATAGCCAGGCACCGTTGGCGCTCAGTACCCCTGTGGCTGCCAGCACGACTGCCGCAATCGCTATCACGCGCACCCACTGCGACTGGTGCTGATCCGCAGTACGTTTCATCGGTGCGTTGCTGGTGGTCATAGGTGGTGGGGCCGTCCGTAGACGTTGATGGTGTTGTCGTTGGCGGGTGTGGAGATCGCGACGGTGACGTAGGAGCGCAGGGTGACGGGTCCGAGGCAGCCGTCGACGCGGATGTGGATGCCGTCGGTGGTGATGGCTCCGCGGGCGGCGGCGAGTTTTTTGGTGCCGAGTGGGATGTCGGTGATGGTGCCGGGCTTCAGCGTCGATGAGATCGATGGCTGCACACTGGCTCCCACGCCTAATGCGGGTGGGTAGGAGATGTTGAGGGTGGCATTCGGGCCGCCGGCGATGCCGATGGTGGCTCCGGAACTTACGTCGGTGTTGCAACCGACCTGGAACCCGCCGGTCACAGTCCCCGCGGTCACCGGTGAGCTACCTGCACCAGCAATCCCGCCGGCGGCCTTCAACGACAGGAATCCCTCGCGGGTCCAGGGCGATTGGTTGAGTGGCGGGACCGAGCGGACGTGTTCGTGGGATTTGGTGGCGGTGACCCGCCACCCATCATCAGTGACTTTCGTGACCGCCCGGTCGGCGAACGAATTCGCGGCCGGGCGTGGGGGAGTGGCATGCGCGGCGCCAGCCCCAGCGCCGATGGCCAAAGCTATGAATGTTGCGACCGCGGGTGTGGCCGTGTGTCGTGCCAACGCCATCTGAAGTGGTCCTCCCGAAAGTTGTACACCTGAGCGGTGTTGTGATCAGGAACAATGACACGCCCCCTGCGGCAACGCAATTGGTTACACATCACCAATCGCCCCCGCGGTTGGTGGTGTGGATCACCCACCGGACTGTTTCCGCAGCTAACGGCCCCTGCGGCGGTTGACACCACGTCCTGGCGCGGGGGCTGTGAACATGGTTGGTGACCAGATTGTGACCATCGACGCTGGTCAGCGAGGTGTGAAATACGCCATTTTCAGCTGCGCGTTGTTGTGGGCAAGGCGGTTTCGTGTCAGCTTGATCGGGCGCGCACCCGAATCGTGGTGTGCGCTAGTCGGTTCCATATCGCGAACCGCGAAAAACGTGTATTTAATGACTGAATGGGTGGTCCTCATGGTGTTGGTGCGTCGTGTGGCAGTGACCGCGGGTGCGTGCGCGGTGATCGGTGCGGGTGCTGTGGTGGGTGCTCCGTTGGCGTCGGCGTTCACCGTGGCGCCGGCACCGGGTGGGGCGACGGTCGTCACTACTCAGTCCGAGGCGCGGGCAATCCACAACGCGAATCTCAAGCCGGTGATCGACGCTGTGTTGCCCGGTTTTCGTGGGATTCGCACGAAGGAGTCGGTGGGCACGCTGGTCAACCGATACTCCGGCATCGCCGCGAACACCCCGGGTGGGAAGTTCGAGACCTCGGTCAAAGGACTGCCGAACCGGACGACCATCTACGTCGGGGTACTTACACCGCGATAGACCCGGATAACCCTGGTGGATCGGATGTGGGTGCAGCGGGGCTGGCGGCACAGCAGCGGTAGTGGGGTGGTGGTTGTTGGTGCGGTTGGGTGAGCGTGATGGGTTCGGCCGGTTCGGCGATCTCGACGACGACGGTGCGACGGTGTTGTGTCATGAGTGTGGGCGGCGGTTGAAGTCGATCGCCGCCCATGTCGTGCGGGTCCATGACATTCCGGCGCGGGACTACAAAGTCCGCCACGGACTCCCACTCGGTCAGGCGTTGTGTTCGAAGGCGGTCTCGGAGCGGATGTCGGCCGGGGTGCGGGCGGTCCAGGGCGCGGACTACATGCGTGCGATCGCAACAAAGGTCGATCAGACGGTGGCTGCGCAGCGTCACCGCGAGACCCTCGCCGAGTACCGCGAGGTGTTCACCAGCGGCTTGCGTGCTCAACGTAAACACCTTGCCCGCCGTGAGGCGGTGTGGACGTGTCCGGGGTGTGGGGCGCAGTGGTGCAACCTGGCCACCACCGACACACCGCGGGTCACGTGCAGCGAACGGTGTCGACGACACGTCGGTGCCCGCCGAAAAAAGCTGACCGCCGCCGAGCGTGCTGCCCGCGACACCGAGATCCGCCACCAGATCCATGGCATGGGCCAGACGGTGCGTGAGGTGGCACGTCACCACGGCCTGCCCCTGGGCGCGATACGCCGCATCCTCGCCACCCGCGACACCGCACCGGAACCGGAACCATCAGCAATCGCCCATGCTTCGTCACCCGTGACACAACACGATCAGCAGCGTCACCCGCGGTCGGCATAACGGAACCGACCTCATGCCGACGACACCCGCTCACACCGTAGAAGCGCTCACCGCTGTCGAGTTCGCGATCAAGATAATCCACCCCGACACCCGCACCCACGCCCAGCGTTTCCACGCAGGCTTCCTCACCGCCCGCAACATCGACACCGACACCATCACCGCCCACTGGAACACCATCGCCGACCAATGGCCCCAGGACTGACGTCCGAAAACCGCGACTATGTCAGGAAGCCGTCAAAGCCTGTCCACAGCAATGTATCTCACGCGCCGATAGTTATATTATGTCGGGCCACATTGAAAGTCGCTGGTAGGCCGCGATACAAGAAACGACACCGATCACATCTACGACAAGTCGGGACTTCTCACCGTTCAGAAAGGCGACAACACGGTCTACGCGGCACTGAACCTGGGAATCACAACGGCATAAAGTGCGCCACGGCAGAGACGACCACCCGAGGTGGGCTCACCGTGCTCACCCCACCAGGTGCCGCTTGGTGTGCGGATCGGCCGTCGGTTTCACCGAAACCGGTCACACGACGAGTTATCGAGAACCCACGCGCGCACCTGTGAGCCGTGATCGAAGGAGGTGTCGTCGACCACGATGATGCAGTCGCTCGCGGCGAGTGCGCGGATCGATCCCGAGGATGGGCCACACGGTGTGACACCGTCGATCTCGAGTATCCCGAGCAGATAGCGCGTGTACCCGGCGCGCCCCGCGTTCAGTGTGGACAGGAGCGGAACCTCGCGGGTAGGTCGATCGATGGCCCGGTGGCCCAAAGCGGCCCGTACGACGGGACGTACGAAGACCTCGTATGAGACGAAGGAACTGACCGGGTTGCCGGGTAGGCAGACGATGGGGACGCCGTCGACGCGGCCGAGTCCCTGGGGACGGCCCGGTTTCAGGGCCACAGGCCCGAAGTCGGCGTCCCGACCCTGAAGCGCAAGCCGTACGACGTCCTCAGTGCCGGCGCTGATCCCGCCGGTGGTGACGATGAGATCGGCCCAGTCGGCGCAAAGCTCGAGCGTGTCTCGAAGGCTGTTAACGTCATCACCGATCGGGTTCGGGCGGCGTACCGTCGCGCCGCACGCCGCGAGGTCTGCCCCGAGCATGGAGCCGTTGGACTCGTGGATCTGCCCAGGTCGGGTGTCCTCGCCTGCCCACACGAGTTCGCTGCCGGTGGAAACGACGGCCACGCGGAGGGCGGAACGGACCCTTACGTGCGTTCGTCCCAACGCACGGAGGACACCGATGCGGTTCGGGGACAGTCGTGTTCCCGCCGTGAGGACCTTCTCGTTGGCCGCGATGTCCCCGCCCGCGACACGGATGTTCGCGCCCTTCGCGAAAGAACCACTGATTCGCACGTGGCCGGACGTGAAGTCGTCGACGAATCCGCTGGTCGCTTCTACCGGCACGACCGCCTGTGCTCCCGACGGCACCTGAGCGCCGGTCATGATCTGGATCGCCGTCCCCGGCGCCACGTGCACCTCGGGGTCGGTGACCGGGCCGGCCACACGCGGGCCCCGCACCGCCGGTGCCGAACCGGTGCACAGGTCATTCATCGTCACGGCGAATCCGTCGACGGCGGACACGTCGAAGGCCGGCACCGCCACCGGCGCCGAGATGTCCTCGGCCAGAACGTGGCCCACGGAATCGTCCACCGGGACCGAACGCGGCGCTGCGACGATCCCTAGTGCCCGAATCCGCGCGCGGTGTTCGGCGACCGTGCGCACTCACCCACCTGCTACGGGCGGCAGGATCGCGAGCTCGTCGGTGGCCGTGCACGGTTGTCGACCGTCCCGGGTGACGGGATCGCCGTTGAGCCAGATGCGCGAGAACGCGACGACCTCCCCGAACCGCGGGCCGTACATCTGCTCGGCGGCATCGATCACCGCCACGACGCAGTCACCCGGGATCTCCTGCGCGCGAGCGCCTGACGCCTCCCGCGCGCTCGCGAACATCAGGACCTTCGCCATCGGCATTCTCCATTCGTCTGTCGGGTGACGTGTACGCGGTCAGCCACCGATGAACGACATCTCGACACGTTTGCCCGCCGGCGCCTCACCCGGGCCCGACCGCAGTTCGGAATATCGGTCGTCGCGTCGTGTCCACAGGCGCCGCAACGTCTCGGTGACGACGTCGTCGTCGGCCCCCGACCGCATCAGGGTACGAAGGTCGGTGCCCGCGGTGGCGAACAGACAGGAGTAGACCTGACCGTCGGCAGACAGGCGTGCGCGTGTGCAGTCACCGCAGAAGGGTGTGGTCACCGAGCCGATGACGCCGATTTCACCGCCACCGTCGACATATTGATAGCGCCTGGCCACCTCGCCCTCATACCGCGGGGGGAGGACCTCGAGGGGGTGCGCGGCAGCAATGGTGGCGGTGATCTGATCGGCACGGACGACCTGTTCGCCGTCCCATCCGTTCGTCGAACCGACGTCCATGTATTCAATAAATCGGACGGTGACCGAGGAGTGGCGGAAACGCTCGGCCAGAGCCAACACCGACGACTCGTTGACCCCGGCCCGAACCACCACGTTGACCTTCACCGGACCCAATCCAGTGTCGGCCGCGGCGTCGATACCGTCGAGTACCCGGCCCACCGGGACCCGGGTATCGCTCATCCGACGGAAGACCTCCGGGTCGGTGGAATCCAGACTCACGGTCACGCGGTCGAGGCCCGCGCGCGCCAAGCCTTCCGCGCGTGCGGCCAGCAGCGCCCCGTTGGTGGTCATCGCCACCTCGAGGCCATCGAGGCCCTTGAGCGTGGCGATGAGCGACTCGACCCCTGACCTCAGCAGGGGTTCGCCACCGGTCAGCCGGACCTTGCGAACCCCGAGCTGCATGGCAATGCGCGTCACCCGCTCGATCTCGTCGAACGTCAGGAGACGGTCGGACGGGAGGAAGGCGTGATCGGGACCGAACTCGTCGCGCGGCATGCAGTACACGCAGCGGAAATTGCACCGGTCGGTCAGGGAGATGCGCAAATCGCGCAGTGGGCGCCCTCGGGTGTCGCGTACGTCGTGCGTGGTCATGCGCCCGCCGTTACGGGTACGGGACGCCAGGCGTTCGCGGCGACGGCCACATCGTCGATCGCGGCACCGGTCTCCACCCACGATCCCCCGCCTCGGTGGAGTTCACGCTTCCAGATGGGCACGGCGAGCTTGAGAACGTCGATGCAGAACTGTGCTGCATGGAACGCGGCGGCGCGATGTCCGGCCGCGACGGCCACCAGGACGCTGGCCTCACCGGTGGGCACGACGCCGCGGCGGTGCACGATGGCGATCCCGCCGACGTCGGTCCACCGGTGCGCCGCGGCGTGTGCGATCTGCTCCATCCGGTCCACGGCGTGTCGCTCGTACACCTCGTAGTCGATGGCCGTAACCCCGTCGATCAGCGCGCCGTGGTGGTCGTACGAGTGATCGCGGACGGTGCCACTGAAGGTGACCACCGCGCCGCAGCCCGGTGACGCGACATGCGCGGTGACGTCCACGCCCGACAGGGGCTCGCCGAGCACACTGGCCGAGACGACGGCGCGTTGACCGATCATCACATCGCCGTCGGACTCCGCGCCTCGTGAGTTGTTGCTCATGACCCGACTGTGCCGGTCGTCAGCGGGGTGGCGGTTGTCGCCCAGCGACCAGATGTTGACTGACAGAGACGGCTTGTCGGCGCTCGTATTCGCTGGTCAGGAGTTCTTGGCATCGTCACGATCGGTACACATCGGCGCAACATGCAGCGATAGACTTGAGACCGCGTGGCGGGTTACGCGCGACCGCGAGGAATGGAGGAATCCATGCTGACACGATCGGGATTCACCGTGCCCGCGCGGACGACCAGTCACGGCGATTGGATCGATCTGCTGCGGACCCACTTCGTGGCGCTCGACGTCCCCGAGGTGGGGACCGAACGGTTCACCGGCTCGGTTCGCTCACAATCGATCGCACATCTGCAGGTCTCCAGCGTCGACTCGACGAGCCAACGGATCGAGCGCAACGGCACCCTGATCGACGCCGACAGCGGCGACTTCATCCAGGTGGGGATGATCCGTCGCGGCACCGCGGTCGTCCGCCAAGACGGTCGCGAATGCGCTCTCGGCAGGGACGATTTCGTCGTCTACGACACCACCCGACCGTTCGAGTGGATGTGCACCGGTGATCCTCACGACGACCAGTGGTCGCTCGAGGTGTTCACCTGGCCCCGCGCCACACTGGCGCTGACCGAACGGGACTCGTCGGATCTCACGGCCATCCGGCTCGACGGCCGGAACGGGATGAGTGGAGTGCTGGGCAGGTTCCTGCACGACCTCGTGGTCTCACGATCGGGTGCCGGGACCGCGGGCGCGCACGCCGTCGCCGACGAGATCGGTGACCTGGTCAGCGTGATCGCCCGAACTGCCACCGGTGTTCCGCCCGTCGGGATCGGCTCCAGTTCGCTGCGGGATATCAACGGATACATCGACGATCACCTCGGCGATCCCACCCTGTCCCCGGTGGTCATCGCCGATGCGATGGGTGTGTCCACACGGCACCTGCACCGGCTGTTCGCCGACCACCAGATGACGGTGTCGCGGTCGATACGTACGCGCCGCCTCGAGAAGTGCCGACGCGAGATCATCGCGTGTGTGGCTGTAGATCGGTCTCTGAGCCAGATCTCGCGCCGCTGGGGCTTCACCGACCTCGCGGTGTTCAGCCGGGCGTTCAAGAGCGAGTTCGGCATGAGCCCACGGCAGTACCGGGCCATGGTGGCCGAGCAGTCGGGTGACGCACACGCCGTCACCCGACCGCGTCGACCCGGCGACCCGGAGTGATCCGTCGATCAGACGCGGTCGCTGGAATGGCCCGGCGACACCGGCTCGGAGGCGTTGACCAGCGCGGCGATGTGATTGACCGCCACTGCGGCCTCGGCGAAGCCCACCGATATGAGCTTCACCTTGTTCTCGTGCCCGGCGACGTCGCCCGCCGCGAACACTCTGGACCGATTGGTCCGCATCGCGCGATCGATGGCGATGTCGCGCTGATGCTTCTCCAGCCCCCAGGCGTTGATCGGCCCCAACGCGGCCTTGAAGCCCAAAGCGGCGACCACGCTGGTCACCGGGAGATCTCTGCTCGTTCCGCTGTCGGCGTCGATGACGGTGACCGAGTCGATCGTCGTCTCACCGGAGATGCGAGACACCTCGAAGGGCGTCAGCACCGACACCGTGGACTCCTCGAGCAGCTTGAGGCTGTGCTCGTGCGCACGGAAATCGTTGCGACGGTGCACGAGGGACACCGAGTTCGCGATGGACTCGAGACCCAACGCCCAATCCACGGCCGAATCGCCACCGCCCACGACGAGTACGTCGTGCCCGGCCAACTCGTCAAGGTGCGGGACGAAGTACCGCAGCCCGCGGTCGGCAAATTCCGATCCGGCCGGCAGCGGGCGCGGGGTGAACTTCCCGATACCTGCGGCGACGAGGATGGCCTTACCGGTCACGGTTGTGCCGCGGTCGGTGGTCACCCGCACCCCGTCGCCGTCGTCGTCGGCGGTCATCGCCACGTGTTCCAGGAGATACACCGGCGCCGTGCGTGACGCCTGCTCGACGAGCGCATCGACGAGACTCTGGGCGCGGATGGCCGGGAAGCCGGCGACATCGAAGACCAGCTTCTCCGGGTACAGCGCTGTCATCTGACCACCGGGATGGGGCAGGGCGTCGATGATGACGACACTCATCGCGCGAAAACCGGCGTAGTAGGCGGCGTACAGCCCGACCGGTCCGGCTCCGACGACGATCAGATCGCAGTCGATCGTCGTCGCGTCGGGCCCCCGGGTCGTGTCCGGGTCAGTCATTCCCGCCCAGCTCCGCCACCGCCGGGTGATCCCGGCCGACCGGCCCGAAATCTTCGGCGCCGCCGGAGGCTTCCGTCTCGTCGAAGAAGTCGACGGCGATGTCGACGAACAACGCCTTGTCCGCCGGGATCTTGTGCTCCCAGAAGATCGCGTCGTTCGGGCAGGCGGGTACGCACTTCCCGCAGTCGACGCACTCGTCGGGATTGATGTACACCATGCGTGCACCCTCATAGATGCAGTCGACGGGACATTCCTCGACGCACGACTTGTCGAGTTCGTCGACGCAAGCGTCGGTCACCACGTATGCCATCGGTGTTCTCCTATCCGTTCTCGGTGTTGACGCCAACCTGCTCGACAAGGGCTACCTCGACGAGCGTGTCGGAGAAGGTGGGTGCGTTGCCGAGGTCGGCGAACACGGTGGGGTTCAACGACGCCGGCGTCGACAAGGAGATGGAGTTCTTGCGCCAATAGCCCATCGAGCAGACGGTCACACCCGGCATCACGGACTTGTCGGTCTTCGCGATCACGATGAACTCGCCGCGGTCGTTGAAGACCCGCACCTGCGCACCCGATTCGATACCGCGTGCCGCCGCGTCGATCGGGTTGATGAGCAGGCTGGGTTCACGCTGCACTTTCTGATGCATCGCGATGTTGGCGAAGCTCGAGTTGATGTACGCGTGAGACTTCGGCGACAGCAGATTGAGCGGGAACTTGTCCGCCAGTTCGGGGTTGGCTCGACTGGTCTCCCGTGGTGCGATGTAGTGGGGAAGTGGGTCGACGGGCTGTCCCGGCTGGTGATCGTTGGACCCCTGACGGAACAGTGGCAGGACGAAGTTCCCGCCGGCCGCCGCCGACGACACGAATTCGGTCTTACCCGACGGGGTTCGGAAGTTCCCCTCGGCGTGCGGTGCGTACTCCTCCGGAGACGGGAGGTTCAGCCGTTGCCACCCCTTCTCCCGTAGTGACTCGAGGGTGATGCCCTCCATCGCCGGTGCATCCCAGTCGTAGGCGTCGGCGAGCAATTCCTCGTCGGTCCGCAGGAACGCCGCCTCGGTGAACCCCATCGCTGCCGCCAGTCGCCGGAACAACTCGCTGTTGGGGATGGCCTCTCCCCGCGGCTCGATCGACCTGTTGTTGTACGTGACGAACAGGTGCCCCCAGGAGAAGTTGATGTCGTCCTGTTCGAGCTGCGTCGTCGCCGGGAGGACGATGTCGGCGTACGACGCGGTGTCGGTGAGGAAGTGGTCGCTGACCACGGTGAACAGATCTTCACGCGAGAGGCCCTCGATCATCCGGTCCTGGTCGGGACACACCACGACGGGATTCGAGTTGTAGACCATGAGGCCCTTGAGTGGCGTGTCGAGCTCGAGGCCGCCTGTCAGCGCCTCGCCGAGGCGGAACAGGTTGATCACCCGGGTACCCGGGGTCTGCAGCTCGGTTTGTAGGAACGCGGGCCAGTTGACCGGGAACGCCCACAGCGGGAGCTGCAGCAGTCCGCCACCCGGCTTGCGCCACGCGCCCACCAGTGCGGGCAGGCAGGAGATCGCACGCACGGCCTGTCCACCGCCCGCGCTGCGCTCGATAGCGACGCCGATCCGGATGACCGACGGCTGGGATTGCGCGTATTCACGAGCGAGCGTGCAGATGTCATCGACCGGGATGCCGGTTTCCTCGGATGCCCACTCCGGGGTGTAGCCGGCGACACGCTCGACGAGTTCGTCGTAACCCACCGTGTGATCGGCGATGTAGGCGTCGTCGGTGAGTCCCTCGGCAATGATCACGTGGATCATCGCCAGGGCCAGTGCGCCGTCGGTGCCGGGCCGGATGGGGATGTACTGACTCGCTGCTTTGGCGGTGCGGGTCTTCACCGGGTCGATGACGACGACCTTCGCACCGCGCTTCTTGGCCTCGGCGATGTAGGGCCAGAGGTGCAGATTTGTGCTCATCACGTTCGACGCCCACACGAGGATGAACTTCGAGTGCACGAAGCTCTCCGGGTCCACACCTGCGGTGTCCCCGACGGTCATCGCATACGCGGTGCACGACCCGGCGTCGCAATAGGTGCGTTCGGCGACGGTGGCGCCGAGCCGGTTGAAGAACGCGTCACCGACGTTGAGCCCCTGCGTGATCCCCTGGGTGCCCAAGTAGTTGCACGGCATGATCGCCTCGGAGCCGAATTCCTCGCTGATCGAGGTGAACTTCTCGGCGATGGTGGCGATGGCCTCGTCCCAGGAGATCCGCTCGAACTGATTGCTGCCCTTCGGTCCGGAGCGCTTCATCGGGTAGAGCAGCCGGTCCGGGCTGTAAACCTTGTCGAGGTAGTTGTCGACCTTCACGCACAGTCCGCCGTTGGTGTACGGCATGGACTTGCTGCCGCTGACACTCGTGGCGACACCATCGGCCACGGTGACCACCATGGCGCAGCTGTCTGGGCAGTCCTGCGGGCATGCACCCAGAACGGTCAGTTCCTTCGCGGGTGAATGGACTGTGGCGGACGGGTCGGCGATCGGCGGGCTGATTTCGGACAGTGTCGGCATCGGGACTCCAGGGGGCGGTGAATGGGCTCACCATTAATCGTCCTGTCCCGGTGGCGGTGCGACATGACTGTCAGCGACAGCTTATTGACCAAGTGTGGAACCGACGAGGACGACGTCGCGGGCCGATGTGCCGGACGACTCGGGCCCCGAGTCGCGGTACGAGTCGGTGACCCGAGGAGTACCCGCCGATCTGGCACAGCACCACCAACCACAGCTCGGTGGCGACACCGCGATCGAGTTCGGCCTCAGTCGCGCAACAGGTACATCGTGCCGATAGTTTGCGTTATGTCTGCGCCGGGGCGGGATTGGTGAGTCCGAGGGCGCGGAGGATGTTGGTGAGGTGGTGGTCGTACATTGCGTCGACGTTGGTCGAGAGCAGGGCGAGGTTGCCCCACAGTTCGGAGTAGATGAACCCGAGGTTGCTTGCCCATGCGCTGTGCATGTGGACGAGTACGTCGTCGGAGATTGGGGTTTCGCTCATCGACATGAGGTAGGTCGCGAGAGGACCTTTTTCTCCGTCGAGGACTGCCGGTAAGGGTTCTGGTTGTGCGGCACCGCTTGTGAAGGCTTCAGCATACATTTGGGCCATCGTGGTGACCGCGCGTGCAGCGGCCGGCCCGGTCGCTTCTGCTGGTGCGTGGTAGCCGGGCACTGGGGTTCCGAAGATGAGCGCGAAGTCGTGGGGGAAGGCTTTGGCCCACGCTCGTGCGGCGGCGAATGCGGCCGCAATCTGGTCCGAAGTTGGGTTGTCACCACGGCTTCGGCGCGTCTCGTCGATGGTGTCGGCGAGTGCGGTGTAGGCGTCGATGCACAGCGCGGTCACGAGGTCGGAGTGGTTCGGGAAGTAGCGGTAGATCGCCGCTGAGGACATGCGCATGTCGCGCGCCACCGCCCGTAGTGATAGCCCGCCGTGGCCTGCGTCGGCCAGCTTTTCGCGTGATCGGCGTTTGATCTCGTCGATGGTGGCTGCGCGGCGAACCTGTTGCCTCGACGGTTCCGGGCGGGCTCGGCTCGTGGTCACCGCGTCTGGCTGTTCTTCGTCGGTGGGTATGGGCACGGTGTTGACAATACCGCACACCACCCACATAGTTATCGGTGATAGCACAATCATCGTCGATAACAAAGGGGTTCTCATGGCAATGTCCGTGTCGAGTGGGCCGTCGGTGTTCCGCAAGCGCACCTACACGCTGGGCCATCTGGCGTCCGATGCCCGCGTGCTCGCCTCGCGCCGCAAGGAAATGAAAGCGATCTGGGCGGAGCCGCGGTTGGATCCACAGCTACGCGAGCAGGTGATGGTGGCGGTGGCGACGGTCAACGCGTGCGGGTTTTGCACGTACATCCACCACGAGACCGCTCTGCAGGTCGGGGCCGATGTGGGGGACCTGGCCAGTCTGATCGACCAGAGTGACAAGCCTCTCGACGACGACGCCATCGTGGCGATCATGTGGGCGCAGCGCTACGCCGAGACAGGCTTCGGCGAGATCGGCGAGCTCCTCGAACACGCTCTTGCGCAACGATTCACCGAGGAGCAACGCCGCGATATAGAGACGGTGGTGCGCGTTATGACGTTGAACAACCTCTGCGGCAACACCCTCGAAGCGCTGGTGCGCCGACTACGGGGTAACCGGGTGACCCACAGCCGGTTGATTGACGAACTCGTCATCGGGGTGGGCTATTTCCTGGGAGCGGTTCCGCAAGGGCTGCTGACAGCCCGGATGCGCGGCAAGTCGCCGGCGGTGGCGTTTCGGGAAGCGCGCGCGGCCATCGCCGCGGCGGCATGACCGCCTCGGCGGGGGTCGACGTCGTGGTCATCGGATCGGGTTTCGGGGGCGCGGTCACCGCGGCACGACTGGCCGAAGGCGGCATGAGTGTCTTGGTCTTCGAACGCGGACCGTGGTGGGGCGACCAGGCGTTGCGGGTGGAACCGGGTCGTGTCCGGGAGTTCCCGCGTGGGCCCCTGGGAATCCGGCGGGCGCTACGAGGGGTGCGCTGGTCAGGTCCTGACCGCAGCGGGTCGATCACCCCGTATCGCGACGGACTGTTTGAGCTCAATCAGTTCGATCAGCTGTCGTGTCTCACGGCCAGCGGTGTCGGCGGCGGGTCGCTGGTGTACACGAACATGCACGTCAGAGCGCCCGCCCCCTATTTCGATCGATTTCCCGACGAGATCACCGCCACGGACATGACGCGGTACTACGACAAAGTCGCCGCGATGCAGCGGCCCGTGCCTGACCCTTTCCCCCGGACCCGCACCGCCACTTTCGACGCCGCGGTTGCCTCGGCGCGGCTGGGCCAGATCCGCCACCCCGATCTCGCGATCGACTTCGCCAAGACCGGCACGGGTTCTGGGGCGGCACATAAACCGTGCATCCTCGGCAGCAACGACTGCACCAAACGCAGCCTCGACCGCACCTATCTTGCGCAGGCAATCGACCACGGCGCCACCGTGCGGGCGTTGTGTGAGGTGACGGCGCTGGGCACGAACGCCGCCGGCGGGTGGGAAGTCCGCTTCCGCGACCACCACCAGGGTCGAACACACACCGTGACCGCCGCGCGGGTCGTCGTCGCGGCAGGAACGCTGGGCACCCTACGGATATTGCTGACCGCCCGCGACCGCCACCACACGCTGCCCGACCTCAGTCCCGCACTGGGCCATGGCTTCACCCCGAACGGTGACCGCGCGGCTTTGCTGCATCGCACCGCGGATAGCGTGGGCAGCGGATCGGGGCCCAGCATCAGTAGTTACGTACAGATGCGACACGACGACGGCGACTACCTGGTTGCTGCAGCCGGGCTGCCGTTGCACGCTCTCCCGCTGCCAGGTGTTGCGAGACGGCGACTCGACCGCACCATGGTGTTGTTCGCGATGGGGGCCGATGCCATCAAGTCCGAGGTCACCCTCGACGACCGCGGTGCGCTCCGCGCCGACACCGCCCGCACCAGCGCCCCCGACGTCTACGACCAGATCGACCGAACCACAGCGATGATTGCGCACGAGCTGTCGCCGCGCCGGGTACTCATCAACGCGCCGTTCGGTCGTCGCAGCCGACGGATGTTCACCGTGCACCCGCTCGGCGGCATCCCTATCGCCACCTCACGTGAGCGGGGTGTCGTCGACCACACCGGCCAGGTTTTCGATCACCCAGGCCTCTACGTCTGCGACGGCAGCCTGCTCCCCGGAGCGCCGGGAATCCCGCCGGCGATGACCATCGCCGCTCTCGCCGAACGCCAAAGCGACCTCATCCTCGCCTCCACCACCCCCTAGATAGGTAAAACCCATGGCACTGCACACCGTCCCCACCGCGCACGACACTTTCCGTTTCGACGAAATCAGTGTCGCGTTCGACGCCGAACCCACCTCCAGCCACGCACCGGTGGGTGATTACCAGGCGCGGATCGTCGCTGTCGCCGTCATCAACCGACTCCCACGCTGGCTGGGCAACCTGATCACACCCCTCGTCGCCCGAGTGACCGGCACCATCTGGATGGGCAAACGCCTCACTCCCGGCGGCAGCGGATCCAACCTGTGGTTCAGCTGGTCGCGTCCCCGCCAATACGGAGACTTCACCCACAGCTCCACGGCCGGGCGCGCACGCCTCGACTACGCCGTCGACTCGAACCCGGCACTACTGCGGGCATTCCGCGGAGAGATCACCACGATCGGCCCCGAAATACTGCTCGGGCGCATGACATTCCGAGTGAAGAACCGTGAGATGACGGTCCTCTATTTCACCCTCGAACGATAGCCGCGCCCAAACCTGCCACCCCCAAGCCAGCGCCAGGCCGCTGCCGGTTTCTGACCCTCGTAACGGTGCCCGGCCTGTGCGCACGCCCGGGGCGGCCCCACCCCCGTGGAGCGATCCGGGGCCGCTCCGGGCACCCCAAACCATCCCGCCGACCAAGAGAGTGAGACCACCTCGTGAACATGGTTTCGCCGCGTCAATGGCGGCAACTGATCGCACTGGTAGTCGTCGCGACCGCAGCCCTGTGCACGGTAGGGGTGCGCTACGTCCACCTCGACCACCTTCTGGGCTCCGGCCAGTACACGGTGCACGCCGACTTCACCGACTCTGGCGGAATCTTCACCAACGCCGAGGTCACCTACCAAGGCGTCGCCATCGGGCGGGTCGGTCAACTGCATCTGGCCAGCAACGGAGTTCGCGTGGAGCTGATGCTCGACTCAGACAGTCCGCGAGTGCCCACCACCGCCCAGGCCGTCGTGGCCAACCGCTCGGCAATCGGCGAACAGTTCGTCGATCTGCGGCCAGCGACAGTGACCGGGCCCTACCTGCACGCCGGATCGGTCATCACCGACACCACAGTTCCGATTCCGGTCGAAGATGTTGTCTCCAGCGCGATCACATTGTCGGATTCCATCCCGGTCGATGACCTACACACAGTGGTCACCGAGTTGGGCAACGCGTTCGACGGCCGCGGTGAGAACCTGCGCAGCCTGGTCAATTCGCTCTCAAAGCTCGCCGCGTCAGGACACGACAACCTCCCGGCCACCATCTCGTTGCTCCGCAACGCCGACACCGTCCTGGGCACCCAGGCCGATCAGTCCGACGCCATCTTGGACTGGTCGAAGAGCCTGGGCCTGATCACCACCCAACTCGCCAGTAGCGATCCCTCGATCCGCCGGTTGCTGACCAGCGGCACCGCGTCGGCCACCCAGATCTCGGCACTACTGACGCGCAGCGGCGGCGACGCGACGACCGTGGTGCGCAACCTGGCCACCGACGTCCGGAACATGAAGGGCACGTTCTACGGGGTTTCTCCGGCGCTGTCGATGCTCTCGCTGGTCTCGGCTGCCAGCCACAGCACCATTTACAGTCCCAGGTTCGACGGGACCATCCGGTTCAATCTCGTTGCCGAGGTGAACAACCCGGCTTCGTGCACGGTGGGCTATGAAAGCACCCGGGCCGAGATCGCGGCCATGAAAAAGAAGAACCCGTCGTTCGACATCAACTACGACGACTTCCCGTTCAACACCCGCGCCCACTGCGGTGTTGGGCAGGGCAGCCCCGTCGCGGTCCGGGGCGGACAGAACGCGAAATTCGCAGACCCCAACACCGCCCAGCCATGGGATCGGATCGCGAAGAAGGACCCCGACAAACTCAACCTCAACCCCCTCGCCACACAGATCGCGCAACTGCTGGGAGTGCACACCCCATGAGAGGTCCGTTCCAGATGAACCCGTCGTCACCGCCCGCGGCCACCCGAGTCACCAACAGGGGAGTGGTCTACCAGCGCCGCGGCACCGGCCGACCTCTCGTGCTCATCCACGGCCTCGGGAGCCACAAAGGTGTCTGGACCCCGATCATCGATGCCCTCGCCCTCGAACGCGACGTCATCGCAATCGACCTCCCTGGTTTCGGCGCCAGCGCCGCGGTCGGGGCGGGCACGGTCGATCAACTGACCGACCACGTCGCGGACTTCCTCACCGACATCGGAATCGACAGCCCAGAAGTCGCCGGGAACTCCATGGGCGGGGCCATTGCTCTGGAACTGGGTTGCCGCGGCGTCGCGTCCCGGGTGACGGCGTTTTCACCCATCGGATTCTGGAACAGAGCCGAGCTGCTGTGGTGTCAACTCGCCACCCAAACCTTGCGATCATCATTCGTCCATCTACCCGGGCTGAGCACCGCGATGCTGACCCACCAACCCGGCCGGCAACTACTGCGCCTGATGTTCGCCCACCCGCACCGCATACCCCCCACCCAGCTCGCGGCCGACCTCGAAGCAGTTCAACGCGCCGCCGGCTTCGCTGACGCGGTCGCCTCGTTCGCCGGCTACACCCTCAGCGATCACACTGCGCTGCGAGCGATTCCCGTGACCATCGCCTGGGGTCGGCGCGACATCTTGTTGACCCACCGCACCCAAAGCCGGCGCGCCGCCGCCGCCCTTCCTACCGCCCGGCACGTCACCATCGACTCGGCCGGGCATGTCCCGTTCGCCGACAACCCCGCGACGTGCGTGGCGCTGCTCACCGACCCACCGCACAGCTCGCAGACGTCGGCACCACCCGACCGCGTGTCCGGCTCGGGGCCACGATGAGCCCAGGGCACTACCTCCTCGCCGCTGCAGTGGCATGGCTTGTCCTGTCGATCCCGGTGGCTGTGCTCACCGGTGCATGTATCGCCCACGCCGAACGGCAAAGCTGGCCCGCCGTCACGCAGCACACGCACACGACGTCGCGCCTCGACCGCCGTGTCGCGCACGCTCCCACCCACCTGCCGTCAGGGCGACGTGGCCTGCGGCACATAGAGGGTCGCGACAGTGCACGCCGACGGTGCATTGACGGCCGATTCGATGCGGTGCGGCCATGACCCACCGATACAGACGCATGACGGTGCGTACCGCGTTGCCATGCGCTGCGACTCATGCTGCGGCGCAGCGCCCGCCGACGTGTCCGGCCGGCGGCACGGCCCGGCGTGGTAGCCGAGGCAACGTGCATGGCCGTCGGCACCGACTGTCGGTGGTGGGTGCGTTAATGGTCTCGACCGTTGGTGTGGCTGCGTGCGGATCCATCGACGCCGGTGCCATCGACACGCCGACAACCGGTATCGCGTCTGCATCGCAGACCGTTCCCGGGTTGGGATGCACCCCAGGGATACCCGGGGTGGCGATGGTTCCCGTGGCCACCACGGTGGCCCGATTGTCGGTCGCGGTGGCGCGGCCACCAGGCTGGAAACGCACCCAGCGTCTGGCGTGGGGGCTGGCGGTATTCGGGCAAATCGCCCCTCGCGGTGACGCCGCCGCCGTGGTGACCGTCAACCAGATCTCCGCCCACGTGCACACCGCCGACGATGCACTGCGGGTGCACAACCACTCCATCACAGCTGCGGGTGGCACCAATCTGATTGTTGTCGCTGACCCGGTGTGTGGACTGCCTGGCGAACTGCTCACGGTCACCCAACCCGCCCGCGGGTCTCTCCCGAAACGCACCGCGACCATGCGTGTCGTGGTGGTCAAGACGGCAAGGAAGTACATCGCGGTGTCGCTGGTCGTGGAGCCGCTGACACGAAGTACCAGCCCCGCGTTTCGCCGCGACCTCACGACGCTGACGGCGACGTTCATGGTGACCCTCGACAGCCCGCCCATCTAGCACGCAGCGCACCGACTGCCGTCGCTGCGCTGCCGGTCGGTTTTTTGCGTTCTGGCCCGCACACCCGACTGAGACAACATTGACCGCCACCCCGCGGTGACCGTCCAATCACCACGGCAACAAACGGCGGCGCGATCCGAACGCTACGAGACAGCCAGGGAGGACAGCGTAATGAGCAACGCGCGTTCTTCGAGATCGCTCAACGCCGATGCCGACACCTGCCACGCCCCCAGCAGCGACGCAGCCCGCGGGCGAATCTGCACCGCAACAGCTGCGATATGCGTCGAATCATCAGTCGCGGCAGCAACGATGCACGCGATCGCCCAACGCGCACAGGTGTCACAAGCGACCATGTACCGGCTGTGGCCATCGCGCACCGAACTCCTCATCGACGCTGTCGCCAGCCTTCTTGCCCGCCCCGCGCCCCGACCACACGGACTCGCCTTCGACACAGAACTGGCCCAGACAACAATCGCACTCACGGAAGCTCTGCGCCGCAGCGTCGGGTCGTGCTACGTCGAGCTGCACTTGCACCTCAGTCCGGGCCCACTGCGACGGCACCTCTACAACCACACACTGCTGCCGTGGCGACACCAGATGGCCCAGATTTGGTCAGACGGTCTCGCCGCCTCGCAATTCACCACCGACGTCGAACACTCAACCGCGGTCGATCACCTCATCACCGTGGCCTTGGTCGCCACGGTCGCACCACCGCATGCAGCCGCACGCCACATCTCCATAGCGATGACGGCACTGAGCAGACGACATCCGCCGACACTGGGCTCGGTGCGACCATGACTCGACCCGACGGCGCAGACCATCCTCCCTGGCAGACATCGGCATGCCCGGCTGAACGACTCGAGCTACGACACGGTGAACCCCACATCGTGTTCGGATGCGGCGCCCCCATCAGCAACACCCGACCCCGCACATCCGAGGCAGTCCAATGCCACGTATGCCGGCGATGGCTCGACCTGCCAGTGGTTCCCGTCAGAACCCTTACCCCTGCAACGGACTACCTGTGACCGTTCCAACGCTTCGCGGGCACGCCTCGCCCCCAATCGTCAGGCACTGGCGCACCGCTCCTATGCCCACATGGGTCGATCACGGAACTCGGGACGACGATCACCCCCACCGAGTCTGTGAATCATCACAAATGATCACTGACGCCAGGCCGCAGATCGGCGGCTTCTATCTTGTGTCGGAGACGGACGCGCACGCGGGTGTTCGCATTCAGTGATGGACGGTAAGATCGCCGAATTAGTCTCTGCAACAGCAACAGTCCAGATTGGGAGCAGTTTGCTGGCCCCGCTCTGCAACCGACTGCCCGAAGTCGTTGTACGTTTGCCCGACAAACGCTACCATTCGCCGATGGCAACGTTGACTGTGATGCGGAACATCACCGCGCACGCTCCAATCGAACGACACTCGCGATGAGTGTCCTGAACAAGCGGATGGTCATCCAGCTGGTGGCGCTGGCCATAGTCGGGGTCGCGGCCATCGTCTATGTCGGTCTCACCTATGCCCGAATAGGAGAGTTGGCGGGTATCGATCGCTACACGGTTCACGCCGACTTCTCCGATTCCGGAGGAATTTTCGTCAACGCCGAGGTCACCTACCAAGGTGTCCCAGTTGGTCGCGTCCGGTCGCTGGAACTACGTCCCGGCGGAGTGCGTGTCAACCTGTCGCTCGACTCTGCCGGCCCCGCTGTACCCGCCTCGGCGCAAGCAGTTGTCGCTAACCGGTCTGCGATCGGCGAACAGTTCGTCGACCTACGACCCGCCAGCGCTGGCGGCCCGACCCTCGTCGACGGGTCACTCATCACTGACACCTCGACACCTCGACCGGTTCAAGATGTCATCGCAAGTGCCGTGGCGTTCACTGACTCACTACCTCTCGCGGACCTGAAGACCGTCATCACTGAGTTGGGCAAAGCGTTCAACGGCAACGGGGAAAGCCTGTCTACACTGATCGATTCGCTGTCCCAACTCGCAAAGTCGGGCCACGACAACCTCGCGCAGACAGTCTCTCTGCTTCGCCACGCCAACACCGCGCTGGCGACCCAAGCTGACCAGGCCGATCCCATCGGCGACTGGGCGAGCAACCTCAACCTGATCAGCGCCCAACTGGCCTCCAGTGACCCAGCCATTCGCCGACTTCTGACCACAGGCACCGCATCGGCCACCCAGTTAGCCGCACTGTTGCAACGAAGCGGCGGCGACGCCACCACAGTCATACGCCATCTGGCGACCGACGTCCGGAACATCAAACCCACATTCGTGACCACATCACCAGTGCTCGCCATCGTGTCCGGCATATCAAGCGGAAGCTTCACCCCCGCCCCCGGCGACGGCACCGTCCACTTCGGCATCGTTCTGGAAACAAACAACCCTCCCGCATGCACCCTCGGCTACGAGAGCACCCAGGCCGAGATCGCCGCCATCAAGAAAAAGAACCCATCATTCGACCTCAACTACGACGACTTCCCCTTTAACCCGAAGGCCAACTGTAAAATCGCGCAGGGAAATCCAACCGCCGTCCGACGCGCACAAAACGCACGCTACGCCGACCCCGCGATGTCCCAGCCCTGGGACAACAACCCGAAAAAAGACCCCGACAAACTCAACCTCAACCCCATCGCAACCCAGCTGGCCGCGCTCCTGGGCATTACCCGTCGAGCGGGGTAGCGAGACGCGCTATCGCCACCCACCCATCGGGACATCCTGTCGAACGGTGGCCCCAGGACTAACGAGCGGAAACAGCGACTATGTCGGGTGTCCGATCCAGAACATGTTGAGAGCGAATTGAGTTCGCGACAAGGGCACTCTCATGTCTTTTTGGAAGTGATCGGCGCCGCTCATCCAAGATGACATGAGAGTGTCGGAGGCTGATCCGAAAAGACGTGAGAGTGTCGGACCGCGACGCCCGCCGTTGACCAAACCGATCGCCGTATAGAGCTGCTCGGTGGTCATCGAGCCAGCAAACGTCTGACTCCGTTGATGTGATCGACGAACGCACCCGAGAACGCGACGCCGGCGATCGACGCGCTTACGCGGAAAGATACGGCCCGCGTCCGTGAGCGGGACGGGAACGTGGCGATACGTCACAGTGACGTATCGCGCACCCTAAACCGGGTGCTGCACCAAAGGGGAATGACGACGGATGGTCCGTCGGAGAGTGATACCGCAGACATGGCCGTCTATCGAGTGGTTTGCTAGCGGCGGTCCGGATGGCGCCGGCAGGGCGTTTCGACGGTTGACTCGCATGTCTTTGTGGCTTTCTGAGGTGGTCAGATAGCTCTCGGGTCTTCCCGGATCTACCGTCAAACTACTTCGGATTGGACATGTCCGATCCAGAACAGGTTGAGAATGGATCGAGTTCGTGAGCACGCAAGTTTCATGTCTTTCTGGACGTGATCGGAGCCGCTGATCTAAGAAGACATGAGAGGGCCGGAGGCTGTTCTGATAGGGCATGAGAGTGTCGGACGACGCCGGTGAGAGTCGCGGTGGCGAACCCTATCGGGCTGCGAACCGATAAGCTTAACGGGCGTACGTATTGGCCTGCCATTGATCTGTCTTTGAACGGGTTTGTAGAATCGAATTCACCGGTGGCCCACGCTCGGCGCGAGTTGGCCCCGGGTTGGCGCTAGCTGGGTCTGTTGGCTGGGCTCGATGAGCCGCTAGTTGGTGGGTGTCGGCGAAGACGAGGTTGCCGTCGGCGGTGAGGATCGCCCATCGGCGCGCCGCTTCGGCGATACGGATGTTGTTGGCGTCAACGGGGTGGGCAGCGAACTCGCCGAAGTCTTCGACGATGCTTCCGGCCACCGCTTGGTCGGTATGGGGGTGGACGACTGCCCGACAACCCACTGTCGGTTCCCACTTGGAAAGTGCGGTTCCGGTCTCTTGTTCGATTGTCTTGCGTGAAGACTCGGCCACCTGTGTGGGGGATGTAGTGGCGGTCCGGCTTGCCTTCCGCTTCTTCACGGCACCTGCTTTTCGTGCTGCTGGGTGATGGTGTCGGGGGCCCAGGACATGACGGCTATGCGGTTGACTTCGTGAAAGAGTCGATCTCGCACCTGGGCTCCGAGGCGGGGTTGCTGCGCCGCAGGTTGCGTGGCGAGGTCGTGATGCAGCTCGAGTGCGAATTGCGCTGGCGTCAAGCCGAATGTGGAGAAGATCTGGTAGCTGTTAGCCCCGCCGTAGGGCAGCCAGCACACGGCAAAAGTGACCGTGGTCAAACCTGTATCGTCGTCTGTGATGTTCGCGGCGGCGCTGCGATCTGGCATGTCGAAAGTTTCGGAACGGGCTGTGCGAACTCGCGAGAGTCGGTGGGTGACTCCCGCTGTCGCGCCGGTCGCGAGTGCGCCAATGCTGCCGAATAGTGCACCAAGAGCGACTATCTCCGCTCCATGATCGGTTGCGGTGGGTGTGTGCTGGGCGGCGAGGGCGCCGTAGAACCACCCGACGATGAACAGTACACGCCCGCCGGTGACGCCGGATGCGGCTGCGACGATCATAGTGGTCTGCCAGCGGTCGGGGTCGCGGTGCTCGGTCGGGACATCGCCGTGCACGGAGTCGTGTTTCGACGCGGGTTGGCGGTGGGGGCCGTGCGGGGGTGGGTGCATGTCTATCTGCTCGGTTGAGTCGTGACACCCAGGAGTGCGGCGAGTTGGGCGGCAATGGGGTTGAGGTTGAGTTTGTCGGGATCCTTTTTGGGGTATCGGTCCCATGGTTGGGGTGTGCGGGGGTCGGCGAATTGGGCGTTCTGTGCGCCTTTGACGGCGGTGGGGTTGCCCTGAGCGACAGTGCACCTGGCTTTGGTGTTGAACGGGAAGTCGTCGTAGTTGAGGTCGAAGTCCGGGTTCTTCTTCTTGATGGCTGCGATCTCGGTTTGGGTGCTTTCGTAACCGAGGGTGCAGGCCGGCGGGTTGTTCGTTTCAAGCACGATTCCGAAGTGGATGTTCTTGTCGCCCGGCGCGGGCGTGTAGCTGCCGCTGGAGATCCCGGAGATGATGGCCAGCACGGGCGAGAACGTCACAAAGGTGGGCTTGATGTTGCGGATGTCTTTGGCGAGGTTGCGGACCACGGTGGTGACATCGCCGGCACTGCGGCGCAGTAACTCCGAGATCTGGGTGGCCGATGCGGTACCGGTGGTCAACAAGCGGCGGATTGCGGGGTCGCTGGTCGCGAGCTGGTCGGTGATCAGACCCAGGTTTTTCGCCCAATCGCCGATCGCGTCGGTCTGATCGGCCTGGGTCCCCAACACCGTGTCGGCGTTGCGGATTAACGAGATCGTCTGCGGGAGGCTGTCGTTGCCCGTCTTGGCCAGGTTCGACAGCGAGTCCACGAGGACCTTGAGGTTCTCGCCGTTGCCGTTGAAGGCTTTGCCGAGCTCGGTGACCACCGTGGTCAGGTCGTTCAGCGGAACCGATCCGGTGAAGTCGACCGCGCTGGAGATGACGTCCTGGACCGGGGTCGGGATCGACGTGTCGGAGATGACGGAGTCGTTTTTCAGGTACGGACCGCTCGCGGACGCCGGACGCAGATCGACGAACTGCTCACCGATCGCCGACCGGTTGGCCACCACCGCCTGCGACGACGCCGGGACCTTGGGGCCACCGGAATCGAGATCAAGTTCAACCCGCACGCCATCAGTCCGTAATTGCAGTGACGAGACCCGACCGATAGGGACACCCTGGTAGGTGACCTCGGCATTGGCGAAGATGCCGCCGGAATCTTTGAAATCCGCGTGCACCGTATATCGTCCGACGCCGGCGAGCTGGCCGATTCGTGCGTAGGTGACACCGACGTAGAGGATGGCTGCCACCCCGACTACGAGCAACACCACCAACTGCACCACCATCCGCCTGCTGAGCACGCTCACTGAGCTACGTCTCGACCCTGTGCGACGCACGCCATCGGTTCCACTCGCAACTGTGTCATTGCGTGATGGTAACGAAGTTGAACGCGGCTGTACACAGTTACGACAGGCCGATCACGACAGCGAGTCACCCGATCGAGGGCGGGGCGGGTAGCGGCCGCTGCATCGACGGGATGAGGATCGCGGCTACCGCGCGCAGCAGTGTTATCGCGAGGTGGGCGTGGTCGACGTAGTCGCGCCACCCGACTACCAGGCCGTCGCGGAGCTCAATTCGCCCACAAGCCCAGAACTGCCAACGGAATCGACCAATGGCAAGCTCGTCCATGCGCTCGGTCAGGACTGTGTTGCCGTCGGCGGAGACGGTGAGGAATTCGACGTTGAACGAGCCCGGTCCGCGTAGGGCGCCGAGCACTCTCGCAGTGCCGGCATGGCGCAGGGTCGGCCAGCCGACGTTGGTGTAGAGAATGTCGGGGTGCAGCAATGCTACGGCTGCGTCGGCGTCACCTCTAGCCATGGTGTTGAAGAAGTTGACGGCCAGATCTGCCGCTGCCGGGATAGCTTCGGGGGACTTCATTAACTGTTCCTCACATGGGTGTTTTCGGGGCTTGAGTTAAGGGCATGTCGCTAGCGGACTGCCGACGCTCGTGCCTTCTGGGGATGACAGGCCACCACACGCGGTCGCCCAGCAAATGCATTGCTGCGGGCACGAGCAGTGTTCGCACTATTGCCACGTCGAGGATCAGTCCGACCCCGACGGTGAATCCGACCTGGATCAGCAACACGACTGATCCCGACATGAGGGCGAACATCGTGATCGCGAAGACGATGCCGGCAGTGGTGATGACGCTGCCTGTCGTTCCGAACGCGCGGATGATGCTGCGTGTCATAGATGTTCTTGCCTCTTCGCGTATTCGGGATGCGAAGAGCATGCTGTAGTCGGCGCCAACCGCGACGAGCACCACGAACGCCTCCGACGGCACGGTCAGCCAAACGGCCTCTCACGGTTCTTGACTGAACCGGCTGCTCAGCCAGTTGTTAGTGGGCCAGTAGCTCGACGATGGCAGGAGTTTAGTACGCATGAAGCATTACAACCGGGGTAAGCGGCTCGCATTCGAATTCCAGATTCCGAACACGATGTAGGGCGAACATCCTAAGTATCAAGGCCGCGGCCAGAGGTAACGAGTAATCCGGCGCCGAGGAGGCTTGGTTCGTTGAACAGTGGCGTCTAGTCCTTGCGTAGCACGCCGTTGATTATGAGATCGACGAACGTAGTCGCGACTTGGGATGTAGTTCGCTCGGTGAGCGGGATGTTGGCCGCAGCAAGTGCTGCGGCCGCAACATGAACGCCAGCAATGGAATCTGCCATCGCACCGCGAAACACGCCGATGGCGACGCCCTCGCGGCAGATGTCGGTGATCCGGTTCAGCCACGGTGTGAAAAGGGCCTTGTCGAGCTGGTCATGCAGTTCAGCTCCGTACACGGCGGCGCGAATCTCGGGGTAGCGACGCCCGAGGTCTGAACCCAGCGCGTTGATCAGATTGTGGGTGGTCGTCGACAGTTCCGCGACGGGGTCGTTACCGCCCGTGCCGGTGCGTGGCTCGGGAACGGGAAACCGAGCCACCAGTGCGTCGGCGAGCAGCGCGGATCTATTCGGCCACAGCTTGTACACCGTCGCGTTCGACACCTGGGCGTCGCGCGCGATGGTGTACACGGTAGCGCCGGTAGCGCCCCGTTCAACAATCAAACATGTTGCGGCGGAGAGAATCCGCTGCCGTACCTGGCTGTGAGGATGTTGCGGCGAAGCAGCTTTTCCGGACGGCGACGATTTATTCGAAGTGATCATTGCGGTTGGTCCTTCGAGCCGGAATTTGGTTTGCAGTCACGCTTAAGTCGGCTACGTCTGTGAGGGGTCGGTGTCGACGTTCAAGTGGTGCTGAACGCGTCAACAGGTCCCGGTGTTATGCGCGGCACAGAAGTGCCGACATCGTGGCCGTGCGAATTCTCGTACTGCATGAACTGTCATGGCGAGGGTGGTCACCACCTAAGCATCGGGAGCGGAGATGCAGGGTGACCTAACGAGCGACGAACGGTCAGTTTCAGCAGTTTTCGGTGAAAGCCAAGGCTCGGGTACGTGCGTGCACAATCGCGATAGGTCCTGGGGGGAATTCCGTGTCGGACAAACCCGAGTGACACATCGATGGCGTCGGCTCGGCGAAGCAGTTCGATCGGGTTTGCGGGTTCTGCCGCGGTCCTGACTTTGTGATGCTGGGCGATCATTGATGCTACGAGTTCTCTGTCGTTACATTCGGTCCCGCCTCGGATGAAGTCGGTGGCTAGCTGTATGGAGGGTTGTAAGTAGTCGAAAGTCCCTTCCGTCCAGATCCCGAGATCGTGAAATGTTGCGGCGATGAGGAAGTCGCCATCTGTTGATGGCCGTTGGCGAGTTGTGCGTTGTGCGGTACGGAGGCGGTTCCAGAGTGCGTCGGACAGCGTGAGGACTCGAAGCACGTGATTGCGATACATCTGCAGGTCCGCGCCCAGCGGCGTGCGATGCTCGGCGAGGATTGTGTCCACTGTGTGTTCAGCAGCGGTGTGAAGCACTAGCTCAACACCTGCGGCGGGGCCACTGGCGAGGTGGTGTTAGCCAGCGTCGCAAGGATCTGCTCAGCGGTGTCGTGGCCGGAGCGTACGGCGCCATCCATATATCCCATCCACGCCGTGGCGGTCTCCGCGCTCGCCCAGTGAATCGGGCCTACTGGCGTCCGAAGTGCCTGGCCAACCGACGTCCACGTTTTCGGCGGGAGTGCGGCGCCGTAGCATCCTCGCGTGAACTGCTCTGCGGACCAGTCTTGTTCGACGATCTCGATGGGCTCACGAGCTTGCGGGCCGAACACTCGTGCCAATGTGTCGAGGACTAACGCACTGCGTTCGTCTGGCCAGCGGGCCGAAGCATCTCGCGACGAGTCACCTAGAAAGAACGTGAGAAGTACCCCCAGACTGCTGTCGGAAGGTGAGTTGTCGTAGATGATTTTCAGCGGGCCGTCGAGCAAAACTGCCTGCCCGGAGAGGCCGGCTGAGCGCCAAAAAGGTGTCGGGTACACCGCCATTGTCTTGATGACCGAGCCGTTGGGGACGCGTTGGGTGAGCGAGTCGCGGGCCGGTGGAAGGCCGGGCTGGTAACTGATTCGTCCGGCGAGCGATGGGCTGAGAGCAACCACCGCATGGCGGGCGCGCACCACCTGAGTAGCGCTGACGACGGTGACCCCGGCATCGGTGTAGTCGATGTGATGTACGGGTTCGCTGGTGTGTAGTTCATCAGGGCCGAGACCCTCGGCGAGTTCCACAGCGAGGCGTTGCGAGCCGCCCACTATCCGGCGCTCCTGTGCGCCCCCGACCGTATCGATCAATACATCGACTCCGCCCGCTGAGGCGATGTAGGCAAGAACGTGGAGCAGGGATACTTCGTCCGGGCTCGCCGCGAACACCGCCTCGCATACCAACTGGACCAGCTTCTTTCCGCCCGTGCTGTGCACTGACCGCTCGGTCCAAGACCGCAACGTCTGGCTATCCCACGAGTCAGCGTTGGGGGCGGTCCACGGCGACGCGGGCGACACCGATCGCGACATCCGTTCCAGTCTCTTCAACGCTAGGTATCCCTCGCCCAACGCTGGCGAGGCGATGAGCGGGAAGGCTCCCGAGTGCCGGTGAATACGTCCTCGGTACTCAAACACGTTTTTGCCCGCCGAGTGAGTGGCGAAAGTGGGGATCCCGAGTTCGCGCGCCAACGCCAATACGGCTGTCTGACCGGGCCCGACCCATTGGCCGCCGACTTCGACATCGCTGCCGTCGTGCAGACGGTGGTTGAGTGTGCGACCGCCCACGCGGTCTCGAGCCTCGAGCACGATGACGGATTTATGGACGGCCCTGATGCGCCGCGCCGCCACCAGCCCAGCTAGACCGGCTCCTATGACGACTACATCGGTCTCTGACATCGAATTCTCCCAGTTCAGGTCGCCGCGAGCCGTAGTTGGTCGCCAATACTGGTCACATGACCAATCTGCGTCCGAAAGTAGAGTACGGTCTGGGATGTGTCAACAGACGGATGGCTTCGACGCTCACCTCGACGCCGCCAGCAGCTCATCGATGCAGCGATCGCGGTCATTGTCGACCAAGGCCTGGATGCGGCGACCACGCGTCGTGTCGCCGCACACGCGGGGGTGTCGTTGGGATCGGTGCACTATGTGTTCGCGAACAAGGCGGAGATGATCACTGCCGTGGTCGACTTCGTAGGCGATGCGATCACCGCAGCGCTATCGCCGGTCGCGCAGCCCCAGGCGGGCACAATCGATGACGTCGATCGGGCGTTGAGCGGCATAGTGGAGCGGTTCTGGGACCTGGTGATAGCCGACCCGGCGTTCCAGCTCGTGCAGTACGAACTCACCATCTACTGCCTGCGCCGACCAGACCAGCAGTGGCTCGCCATCCGGCAATACGATCGATATCGCAGCATTGTGGCCGAGACAATCCGCGCCGCCACCCCAAGTGAGTTGGCGCTGCCAACCGCGGCTGTCGATGACCTCGCGCGTCAGACAGTAGCCGGACTCGACGGCATCATATTGCAGTTCTTAGTCCACAAAGACGCCACTCAGGCCCGCCACGACGTGGCTGTCCTGACTGGAAATCTGCGCTGGGCGACCCGCCGCCTTTACGAAACCGACACCCGGTGAGCGGGTCAGTCGTATCGACGGCGCTCACGCCGGAGCTGCGCCCAGGCGACGTGTGTGCAGTAACGCAATTCCTTTCCGCGACAATTTGACTCGACGAGGTTAGATTGGATTGGGCTGGCGGATGCCCTCCTATACAGCCCGGCTGGCTACCTGTTGTGTCGCACGGCGGTAGCCGCGATCTGCACAAGGCGGTTGTGGTCGCCGGGTCGAAGCTGGTGCGAGCGGCCACGTGATCGCGGCAGCCGCGTACCCGTAGGCAGTTCGACGCACTGATCGACAGGCGTTGTGAATATGGCGTCGACTCCATCATCCGACCATCAATTCGGCAACCCACGGAAAGAAGTTCAACGGTGAGAAAAGCTGCTGTAGCTGCAACGCTCGCGGGTGTCATCACACTCGCCGGGCTCACCACCCCCACCGCGGCGGCCTACCCTGTCGGGCCCTGGAAAGTTCAAGGCCCGTGTGCGGGCAAGCCCAAACCGCAGTGCCCGATGTCTCCGTCTGCGGACGGCTTAACCTGGTCGTGGCACGGCGACGCCTGGAACTACGACAAGACCGGCGCGTTCGTGTGCATGTCAAGCGACATCTACTGTGCGCCGGTCATGTCGGGGGTCCGCGCCTTGCCGCCCACACCAATCGGGCGATGGGTACACGGCTGACTAGACGACGAGCGAGACTGCGTGCGCCAGACCAGCCAAGGTCGGCGGGTTCCTATGCGTGCTGCGTACCCAACACCAATTCAACGACGTCTCATGACTCGACCAGACCGTCGGTAAGGCGCTTCGACCTCCGAGCGCAACAGCTGCTCAGGTTGATTCGCAAAGTTGTGCCGGTTCCTCCATCCCCGCCGGCGCGGTGTTCACGCGTTGAACGCGGCCAACGAATGAGGTGAGATGTGATGCGTGCTATAGCATTTAGTGAGTTCGGCGACCTGGATCGTGTCGTGCGGGTCCGAGAGGTCCCGGATGTATATCCGGGCCCGGGTGACATTCGGGTCCGGGTTGTCGCCGCAGCGGTAAGCCCCTCCGACGCCGGTCTGCCCAGCGGGCAGACCGCAAAATTGTGGCGCACTATGGGCCTCTTTCCCCCCGCCAGAAACTTCGTTGCCGGATACGATGCTGCCGGCGTGGTCGACGACGTCGGACCGGACGTCGGGGGATTCGCTGCAGGCGACGAGGTAGCGATTCTGACCACTGCGTTGCAGCCACAGCCGACGTTCGGCTCGCACGCGGAATACGTTGTTGTGCCGCAAGAGTCTGCGGTACTGCTGCCGAGGGGTTCCGATTTGATCGCCTGGTCAACGCTGCTCATGAACAGCCTGACTGCCCGCATGGCGCTGGAGCTGTTGAACCTCGATACCGACTCGGTCGTTGCTGTGACCGGGGCTGCCGGGGCGGTCGGCGCATACGCGGTGCAACTCGCCAAACGGCGAGGACACACCGTAGTGGCGGATGCCGCGGACAAGGATCGCGACCTCGTTGCGGTACTTGGTGCCGACCATGTCGTGGCTCGTAGCGACAATTTTGCTCGTCTCGTTCGTGAAGTAGCCACAGACGGTGTCGCCGGCGTCGTCGATGCGGCGTTAGTGGGTGCAGCGCTGCATCCGGCCGTGCGCGACGGCGGTACCGTTGCCTGTCTGCGGCCCACCGACGGGCCCACCCAGCGGGGCATTCGTTGGGAATGGCCATTTGTGCCTGACGAATTGACGAACACCCGAGCGCTAGAAGAACTGCGCGATTTCGCCGCGTCCGGGGCGTTGGCGCTTCGGGTGTCGAAAACGTATACCCCCGAGCAGGCCCCCCAGGCGTATCGTGCGGTTTTGCGCGGCGGGCTTCGTGGACGCCCTGTCATCGTCTTCGACCCGGGATACCCAAATTTCCACGTACAGGCCGGGGAGTGATGTCGCAGGAGCAATGCCAGGCAAGGGGTGATTTCGGATAGCGAATGCCTGCAACATTTGAGAAATCAACAGGGTTCCGGCATCGCGAATCACCTAAAGGGTTCAGATGCACGCACGACAAACGTTAAAGCGACGACAGGCTGCGTCCGGCGAATATCAACGGGGTTACGGCCAGCTCAGAGCAGATCCTGGTGTCGGCCGAACAATTGAAAACGATGGTGATGATATGGCGAATGATGGACGTGCAAAACAGATCACCGGTCGAATGCACGCATTTTGCCGTGACGCGCTCGGCAGTGACGACGCCACTGGTGTTGCGCTGCGAATCTCTACCGGCGAGATATCGGCGGGCGAAGCAGTCGCTGCAAGCATTGAACGGGCCGATAGGATGACTACGCTCGCGGGTTTCGCAGCGACTGACTTCGACAGAGCGCTCGCGCTGACGCGTACTGCCCACGCCGGCGCCTTTGCCGGCGTGCCAACGGCTATTAAAGATAACTGTGACGTCGCAGGGTTGCCGACCCGCGACGGTTCTCGTGCAGTGGGTTTCGCACCGGCCCGGCGGGATGCACCTGTTGTCTCTCAAATCCTGTCGAGCGGGGTGATACCGCTAGGCAAGTCGACGATGCCTGAGTTCGGCTTCAACGCGACAACTGAGTTCGAAACATCCGCGCCAGCGAGGAACCCCTGGAACACCGCGTTCTCCACGGGCGGGTCGTCGGGCGGATCGGCAGCGCTGGTGGCCGCAGGGGTGGTGCCGATCGCGCACGCGAACGATGGCGGCGGCTCGATTAGGATCCCCGCAGCGGCCCGCGGGCTGGTGGGGCTGAAGTTCACCCGTGGCCGCGAACTCGCCGACGACAGCGCTCGATACATGCCGCTGAACGTGCTGAGCAACGGCATACTAACCCGAACCGTCAGGGACACCGCCCGGTTCGCCCATCACATCGAGCAGCACGGCCCCCTTCGTGGTCTGCCTCCCATCGGTCTGATCGAGGGCCCGTCTACCCGCCGAGTGCGCATCGGGGTTGTGGATGAAGCGCTACCGGGTCACTCGTTCGACGAAGACACGCAACGCGCGATCGGCAAAACCGCCGAGCGACTCGCCAACCTTGGCCACGACGTCGTCTCGGTCGGACTGCCTATCCGCGAACAGGATTTGACCGCACTCGAAGAAGATTTCATCCACTACTGGGGGATGCTTGCCTTCGGGGTACGAAGGTTCGGCGGAATGATTGTCGACGCCCAGTTTGACTCGAACGAGCTCGACGCGTTCACCAAGGGACTCGCCAGCCGTTTCGAGCGGCGACTAGTGCGTACCCCTGGCGTGATCTGGCGGCTGAAGTCGATAGAGCGCAAATACCGCTTGGCCTACTACGGCGGAATCAGTGCACTGTTATCTCCCGTCGTCTCACACACGACCCCGGAACTTGGCTACCTTTCCCCAGCCGGCCCTTTCAGTGAAACAGTGTCGCGGTTGCGGGGCTGGTTGGCACTGACCCCCCTTGAGAACGTTGCAGGCGGTCCAGCTATTTCGTTGCCCGTCGAGGTGACCTCAACAGGCCTCCCACTGGGCCTTCAGCTGTCAGCAAACCTCGGCGGCGAAGCCACACTTCTCGAACTGGCCTATGAGCTCGAAGCTGATCGCCCCTTCCGAAATATCGACTCCGCGCACCACAACGGGTGACATCGCCATCGTCGAGAACGTGTTGCCCACCTTCTCTGCGGGCGCAGGGACTGACTTATTCGTCGAGTGGCGCTGCGAGTCCGCCGGCGATGAAAAGTCGCAGTTGGTGATCAGCGGTCACGTCGGGAATGGTCTGCATGGTTCGCGTCAGCCCAGTCGCGTAGTGGTGAATGGCGCCCACCGCCGTCCGAATTCTGAAATAGAGAATATCGATTGGCAGGTGGGGAAGGTGCGGCGATAGCACTTCGACGAACCGCTGGAGCCCGGGCTCCATCGTGTGGACGGTGAGGCTCGAATGTTCGATGGATTCGCCGACCCAGGTGGCAACCGCTTCGTAGTGGGGCCCGAGTTGCTGGAGGCAGTCCAGCAGGGGATCGGCGAATGCTGCGACGAGATCGGCGACCTCGTGTTCGCGCCTGGCGACTGCGTTGAGTCGCCG
Organism: Williamsia maris; assembly: GCF_024171815.1. Taxonomy (GTDB): domain Bacteria; phylum Actinomycetota; class Actinomycetes; order Mycobacteriales; family Mycobacteriaceae; genus Williamsia_A; species Williamsia_A maris. The sequence continues at coordinate 240,664 of NZ_JAMTCJ010000004.1, forward strand.
AACTCGCTCGACTGTCACTGGCGTGAGAATTCGTACCACCAGCGCTTGAAGCAGGCCCTCTTTACCGCCGAAGGCGTAGGTGACGGACGCGATATTGGCCTCAGCTTCGGTGGTGATGCGGCGTACCGACAGCGCATTGAAGCCTTCTGAACGCAGGACGCGCTCAGCGGCGGCCAGCAATACTTCTGCCTGCTTATCGCGGCTTCGCCTAACCATGAGTGTTGCCAGTCACGTAGATCTCTCCGTAGGTCGTACGACCAATTGAGGGAGTAGCGGTCGGTCCGCTGTCCGCTTCAACTATGGCTCTCTAAATCACTCCCCACGGGCCCGACTGGAAAGCCGCGAGTCAGCCTACTGCGGGCTGGTAGGCAAGTCCGGTGAGCATGCCCATGTTGCAATCACCCGCGAGGCGTGCTCCCCGTGGAGGTCGACTGCTCGGATGGTGCCGGCGAGGTCGCCGACATAGGCGCGCCGGCCGACGCGATCCAGCACGAGTCCAATAGCTCCCGCGAACCCGGTCGCCAGTAGCTCTTGGCGGCCCGGGCCGGCAGCGGTGAACCGCACGCGGTTGAGCGAGTTTCCCTGTGGCAGGTCGCCGCGGTCAGTCCAGTACAAGGCGTCCTCGTCATCGTCGTGCTCAAGGTCGACCGGTTCAGGAAGGCTGTGCGCGATCGTCTCGATGTCGGGCCGGGTGTCGGCTGTGGCGCCGGCGGGGAGCTCTAGACCTGCGGTGAGGATGCCCCAGTACCGCTACTGGGGGCGCCCTTCTGTGTCCAGAAGATGCGTTGATTCCGGTGGTCGACGGCCACGCCGACGCAGTGCCGTGTCGCGTCGGCGGATTCGTCGGGATAGATGCCCGTCTGCGCGAGGACGGTCACCTCAGAACCATCAGGACGTGCACGCATCACGCGCATGCCCTCACGGTCAGCCCACTACAGGAGACGGCGACAAGAGTCGAGCGTGAGCTGTTTCGGCGTCACGGACTGCGAGTGACTCAGCAGCGGTACCGACGCTCCGTCGGCAGTGGTGCGGAAGATTTGACCCTCGGGGTCAAAAAATTCCGCTTTCGACATATTTGTGGGCGTACCCATGTGGGTCCACAACACGGCCGATGTCTCGACGTCCACCGCGATGCCGTCTCGACAGTGTCCGGTGACCGTGGCGGCTGTGCGAATGGTTGATCCGTCCGGTGACAGTTCGATGATCTCGGCTGTGGGCCGGATCTGCACGGCGTACAACTTGGGTTCGGAGCCCATATTTTCTTTTGGTGTTGTTCCGGTGGCGGGCCGCGTCTGCGCGGCCGACGCGAAGCGGCCCGAACTACTCGAGGGCCACTCGGGTGCGGGGTGGCAGCGTCGTGAATATCGTTCCTGGCGGGCAGAACTCCGCATACCTATCGACGTATAGCTCCGGGAATCGTTCGGTCTCGGTATGGATCGGCACCACGATGTAGGCTCCAACGTCCCTTATGAATTCAATTCCGTCGGGCAACCGCAGCCATGATCCACCGGCTGGCGCTAAGAGGACGCGAATGGGAGTATCCGGCACATACAGCGCGTCACCTGGGTGATAGAGCAATCCGTGGTGCACCTCGTCGCCGACGATGTATCCGACGTTGGCGACCGGAGTCACCCCGGGGACAACAACCGCGTGGTATCTGCCGACAGCCCGGACCGTCAGCCCTCCGACGCGGAGCATGTCCCCGGATGCAACGCCGCGCCAGGACGCACCAAGAATCACCTGGGATTGTTCGTCGGCGACGAGCATCGCCTGCGGATTCAGCGTCATCAACGCGCCTATACGTGCGAGATCGGTATGGTCGACGTCTTGGTGGGTGACCAAGATAGCGTCGAGACCGGTCAGTTGCTCGAAGCCGTGAGACAGCACGCCAGGGTCGAACAGTACCGCGGTCCCGTTGTGTTCCAACAGAACACACGACTGACCGTAGTGCGTGAGATGCATGCTGCTCAGCCGCCCATCGTCAGTACGATCTTGCCGAAGTAGTGATTGCTGTCCATGTATCGATACGCCGCATCCGCGTCGTTGAGTGAGAAGGCGCGGTCGATAGGCAGTGTCAGATTCCCGTCGGCCACGGCAGGGGCCAGGTCGTCCCACATTCGTCGGATCGCTGCCTGTGCCTCGTCTGCGGGTCGGGTACGAAACGTCACTCCGATGTAGCTGATGCGTTTGAAGGCATGGCTCTCGAAGTCGAACTCGCCGCGCTCGCCACCGAGCCGACCTACGTTGACGAAACGAGCGCCCTGCGCGGCCGCGTGCAAACTGCCCAGCACTGTCTTGCCGGCGATCTGGTCGATGATCAGGTTCACCCCCACCCCGCCGGTTTTAGCGACGACGTCCTCGGGCCACGTCGGCTCACTGGAATCGATGGCATAGTCGGCCCCGTACCGGCCCAGCTGGGCGCGCTTCTCGGCAGTGGTGGACGTCCCGAACACTGCCCCAGCCCCCATCTGGCGGGCCACCTGTAATCCGATGAGGCCAACCGCGGAACTCGCGCCCTGAATGAGCACCGAATCGCCTGCGTTGAGGCGGCCTGCCGTCACGATGGCGTCGTGCATCGCCACCAGCGCAACGGGAAGGCACGCGGCGTCCTGATAAGTCATGCCCTCTGGAATGATGTGTAGATTGCCTGGCGACGCGATCGCGTACTCTGCGTGGCTTGCGAAGGCCGTCCCCATGACCCGGTCGCCCACCTTGATAGCGATGACCGCCGCTCCGACCTCGGCCACGATTCCAGCGCATTCGTTGCCGAGAATGCTCGGCATTCCTGGATGGCTCTTCAACCGTTCTGCGTTGTGCTGGTCAACTCCGCGCTTCACGCTGAGCAGGTCTGCCCGGTTTAGTGACGCGGCCTTCACCTGGATCAGTACCTCGTCCGGTTCCGGTGCGAGTGTCTTTACGTCCTGAAGGGCTTGTCCGTGTGGCGTCAACACAACGGCCTTCATCTGAGTGGGGGTCATGTCGTCTCCTGGTGATCGCTTGTCGCCTCGGGCTCAGCGGGCAACGGGAATCGGATGAGGTACTTGTCATATTCGGGCTCCAGATCGATAGCCAAGGCTCGAAGGAGACGGACGATGCCGTTGTAAAGGCCGATGTTCATGAGGAGGTCTACTACGTGCTCGTCAGACAGGTGTGTTCGTAGCTCACCGAAAAGGTCGTCGGGTATCTCCGCATCGGTTGTGAGACTGCGGACTGCGCTCAATACCGTCGCCGCAGCCGGGTCCAAGCCCGACGCGTGTCCGGCCGTCGCCGATTGCAAGCCTGTGATGTCGGCTGGCGTCACCCCGACGGACAACCCGATCTCGATGTGGTGCGTGTATTCGTACACCGTGCGTGTGATGTAGCCGACCTGAATGAGTGCGAGTTCGCGCAATCTCGGATCAAGTGAGCTACTAAAACGCAGCCACCCCCCCAGGCTGACGAGACGCCGCCCGGCGCCCGGACTGTAAGACAGCAGGCGAGATAGATTGCTAGGGAATGGATGTCGGCGCTCGCTGTGACCGATCTCTGCAAGTCCGTCGACATCGAGTGGATCCATGTATTCAAGCCGTGCCATTGCTGTCTCCCTACTTGACTGTTGCTGAGGTGAGGGTAAGGCCGCCATCCACGACGAGATTGTGACCCGTGATGTAACGCGCGTGGTCGGAGAGTAGGAACGTGACGGCGTGGGCCACGTCCCAAGCGGTGCCTTCGCGGTCCAGCAGTGATGCATGCGACCGTTGTCCACGCAGTTGCTCGCTCATCGTCGCCTCCATGCGGGGCGTGTAGATCGCGCCGGGTGTCACGCAGTTCACGCGAATGCCATCGCGGCCGTGATCATTTGCCATAGCTTTCGTGAGGGTGATAGCTGCGCCCTTAGAGGTTGCGTATGCAACGGACTTCTGTGCCGGTCTGATCCCAGCCACCGACGAGACATTCACGATCGCGCCTCCTGCGCCATGCTGACGCATTTCGGTCACCGCGAGTCGCGAAAAGTTGAAGATGCTGTCCACGTTCGTCGTGAACGTCTCGTGCCACACGTCTGGGTCGATGCCGACAACATCAGCTGGGCCGCGGTTCACGCCAACGTTATTCACGAGAAGGTCGATACGCCCAAACGTCTCGACCGCCTTGCGAACCGCAGTTACGCTCTGGTCAAGATCCGCCGCATCGCACTCGAACGCCTCGGCGGGCGCCCCGCCTTCGTCTGAGATCAGGTCGACAGTGCGTTGTGCGTGGGACTCCTGGTGATCCACAACCAGGACGTTGACTCCCGCTCGGGCGAGCAGAATGGCCACTGCTTGTCCGATACCCACGACGCCGTTGCCATCGCGTGCGCCGCCTCCCACGACGATTGCCCCCTTGCCTTCGAATGCCTCGGCACTGTCTGAGTTGTCACCGGTCATCTGTTACGGGTCCTTTCGATAGCGCTTGCGTCAATTCGTCTGGGATAGCCCAGTCGACGCGGGCGGGGCTTGAGTTACCGAAGAAGATGCGCCGCTGCACGTGGTGGCTTCGGCGGAAGGGCGTCGATCACGTTCTCGCTCAGGCGCCCTCAGCCAAATGTAGACCGAGACGGCTCTGTAGTCAAACACCGTTTAAGTCCAGTAAGCCCCGGATCTCGGCTCCAGCGGCCGCCTACTGGGGGATGTGGCCGCGGGCCGATGACACGAGGCAGCTCAATGCCTGTGTCTGAGGCGTGGGGGCCGATGTTGTGATCGGGTTAATGGAGTTTTAAACGCATCGACGCGGGCGAGGTCGATCAGGATAGCTTGTCGCACAACAACGTTGATGATTGGCCCGCGCCGTCCGGCGGAGACCGCGCATGGTCGTTTTCGATTAGCTCCGGGTGGACGATGGTTGTACGTCATGCGGCGACTGGCGCCGATGATTTGTGCAGACCCGTAACGCTGCCATTGGCCAACGGCAGAATTGTGTGACTGCTCTCTATTGCTGGTCAGGGGCCTACGCCCGCTCTAACCTGACCAACGTACGGAAAAAGCTATGAGATCACGTACACGCTGCTTGCTGGTTTGTGATCGCGAGAGGGCATCGGCATGACTGTTCTAGTAATCGTGGTGGTCGGGGTGATTGTGTTCTGTGCAGCATCAATGGTGACCGCGGTCGTGTTTGGTCGGATCGTTGCCGGCGCGGATCGGGACGCCCGCTTGCAGGAACACGAGTTTCGGCGGATCGCCGCTCTGTCGGGCACCACCCACACTGCGGCCTAGCTGATGATTGCCCACCTCGCTGACCCCATGGTGCTGACCGGATTAATTATGGTTGTCGTTGGGGGAGTGCTTCATGCGGCCGTCCTCTCGCTTATCGCCGCCGCCACGAGTGGTCCGACCGAAAGCAGTCAACAGCATCGATCATCGCCCGGCGGGCGTCGCGGGGCGTAGTGAATGCTCCGACCGCCACGTGGTCGTGACTATCGCCGCGCAGTGACTCGCGATCCGCGCTCGCGCTCTACCGAAAATGTTCGGTGCGAGTGGTGTATTCGGTATTGACTCTCGAATCCCGCGTTGTCTGAGCGGCTTTCCTTTCCGGCGGGGTAGCGGGAATCGGCTTAGGGATCACACCCGCAGTCAAACGGCGTTTGACTGCGGGTCTCGGAGTGGATATGGTCAGTCATGCTCAACGACAACGCGATTGAGAGTTGAACCATGCTTGGTGGTCGAAACGCCGGTCGGTGCGGACCTCTCACAGCTGCAAGCAGCGTCGCTGCGCGACACCTCCGCAATCTCGGTCGTGTCGAGCGGCCGCCTGTCTGATTGTCCGCGCGGTTCTTCGTGACATACCGCATATCACGATCAGCACCAAAAGTATTGGAAGAGTGGACCGTAACCGATGTGCACTAGCAGTTCGAGGGCCAGCTCCAGGGTGCCCGACCTGGCCCGGAGTCAGGTCTCCATCGGAAGGCGGCTGCTCGCCGTGTTCCTGGCCACCGCCACGTTCGCCGGCCTGGGGATCGCAGTCGGTTCCGGCGGCACCGCCTCGGCCGCGCCCCGCGTCCAGCAGATCACCCTGCAGGACTCCTGCGGCATGCCCCCGGTGAAGGTTCGCATGTGGACCCGCCCGGGCAACTACAAGACCGTCATCGCCCTCGATGGCTTCCGTGCCACCGACGACGTCAGTGGTTGGGAGCACAACACCAAGATCCAGAACATGGCCGACTCGGGTGTCAACGTGGTCGAGCCCGTGGGTGGACTCGCGAGCTTCTACAGCGATTGGGACGCGCCCAGCAACTTCAACAACCAGCGCTACCGCTACCGTTGGAATTGCCTGATCAGCCAGAAGCTGATCCCCGAGCTTGACCGTCGTCAGCTCAACGTCGGACCGCGACGTCAGTACGCGATCATGGGCATCTCCATGGGTGGCAACGCGGCCATGGTCCTCGGTGCCAACAACCGTCGCATCTCGCACTTGTTCTCGCTGTCGGGGTACCTGAACCTGTCGGCGCCCGGCATGCGTGAGGCCATCCGCATCGCGCTGCTCGATGCGGGTATTGAGGCCGGCGTCGGACCGTTCAACTCCGACTCCATGTGGGGCCCGCCGTGGAGTCCGCGCTGGCTGGAGAACGACCCGTTCGTGCAGATCGGCAACATGCGTGGCAAGAAGGTGCGTGTCGCCGCGGGCAGCGGTCTGCCCGGGCGTTACCCGAACACTCTTGTCGGCTACCTCCAGGGCGGACCGCTCGAGGCCCTCTCGCTGGCGCAGTCGCGGGCGTTCCAGGTGCAGGCGCTGATCAACAACGTCGCGATCACGTCGGACTTCCCGTCCACTGGTGTCCACGCCTGGGGCTACTGGTCGGACATGGTTTTGCGGGCCAAGAGCCAGGGCTGGTTTCGTGACTGAGTGTGGTTCCGGGGGAGCTAGGCAGCAGCCACGCTCGTGCATGACGCTGCCTAGTCGCCGTCACGACCGCAGTGCGGTGATGGGTCACCGGTGGCTGACCCGCCGGTGTGGCCCCCTTTGCGATCGTGACCACCACGCATGTGAAACCGCCAGCGCTAGTGGACGTAGTCCGGCAGATGAGTGCCCGGAAGACGATGCCGGCCAAGTCATCTGAGGTGGATGAACACCAGGATTTTGAACCGGGACAGATCGGTCGTTCTGCCATCGCACACCGATACAGCCGCTGCGTGAACCGGCCCAGCGGTACAACCGAGAAGGACGCCTACATGGACAACCAAATCACTCTTGCCACACCCCAGGGCCCGATACAGGGGACGGTTGCCACGCCGGACGGTACGGGTCCGTGGCCCGGCGTTGTCATAGTTCACGACATCGTCGCCGCCCGCCGCGGTGGCATGCCCGAGATCATCGACCGTGTCGCGAACGCGGGCTACCTTGTCATCGCGCCTGACTTGTATTCGCGGGGCGGACCGCTGCGGTGCGTCACGCGTGTCGTCACCGAGATGAGGCGCGGTTACGGCAGGTCCTATGACGACCTGGCCAGTGCCCGTTCCTACCTTGTCTCCCATCCACAGTGCAGCGGAGCCACAGGAATCATCGGATTCTGCATGGGCGGGGGATTTGCACTCGCCATGGCCAGTAACGGGTTCGACGCCTCCGCTCCATTTTACCCATCTCTACCGCCGAGCGCTTACGGCGACATCTCGGGCGGCGCGTGCCCGGTTGTTGCCAGCTTCGGCCGTCGAGACCCCCTTCTCCGGGGCGCAGGGCCCCGGCTGCGCGACGCGCTGGGCGATAGGGGTGTCGTCCACGACATCAAGACCTACCCAGACAGCGGACACGCATTCGCAAACCCCCACCCGGCGGCTCCGTTGCTGCGGGTCCTGGGTTTCGGGCACAACCCCACCGACACCGAGGACGCCTGGAACCGCGTCTTCACATTCTTCGACAAACACCTCAACACGCGGGCATGACCGATCGCCCGTCACGGTTCGAGCACACCCAACGAGAGGTAAACCCGCCCATGAGCAGCTCCAGCAAGGCACTCACCGGACTCGCCGTTGCCGGGGGCGTCGGCGTCGGCGCGGCCGGGATCGGTGTCGGCACCATTCTCACCGCGCTGGTGCGTTCGGCGCTCACCGCGGCCCCGCCGGTCGACGACGGCCCCGATCATCTGCTCGACCGACCGCGTGCGACACCCGAGCGGATCGCGGTGCGCGCCGCGGACGGCAACCCGATCAACGTGCTCGCCTACGGACCCGCCGACGGGGATCTGATCGTCGCCGCCCACGGATGGACCTGCAACACCCGGCACTGGTGGGCGCAGATCAACGACTTCGCCGACACCTGCCGCGTCGTGGTCTACGACCAGCGTGGCCACGGCGAGACCCCACTCGGCAAGACCAAGCTCAGCACCGACCTGCTCGGATCCGATCTGCAATCGGTTCTACAGGCGGTGGTCCCGCCGGATCGGCGCGCCATCATCGCCGGCCACAGCATGGGCGGGATGTCGGTACTCGCCTGGGCCGCCAACCATCCGAGCAGCGTCGACCGGTTCGCCAGGGGCGTCGTGCTCACGTCGACGGCCGCGGTGGAGATCATGCAGAACCTCGCGGTGATCCCGGAGGGTTTGCCGCGGTTCACCCGTCCGCTGGAGTACGCGGTGGGTCGGATGATCGCGACCACTCCGCTTCCGTTGCCGCACACCACCGTTTCGCCGAAGATGGCGCAGTACATCGCGTTGAACACCCAGGCCCGACCCGCCCACGTGGAGTTCTGCGACCGCATGATCTCCGAGTGCCCGGCCGTCGCACGGGCACGATGGGGTGCCGCGATGCTGGACCTCGACGTGTGGCAGGGCGTCCTCAACCTGACCGTGCCCACCGCCGTGGTCGTCGGAACCGACGACCGACTCACCCCGCGCAAGCATTCCGACGCCATCGCCGCGACGCTGGAGGAGGCCGGCCACCTCCACGAGTACCTCGTGCTGCCGCACACCGGACACATGAGCAACATCGAGGAGCACGACGCCTACAACCGGCCGCTCACCGAGATGCTCGAGAAGACCACCCACAGAGCACATATCTGAACGCCGGCACCCATTCTTAACCCGCTGTTCAACGACTAACGATAGGAATACTTATGAACGTGCGCGCGAAATTGTCCGTCTCGCGCAGCCGCGTGGCGATCACTCTCATCGTGGCTGCGACGGCAGTTGGTCTCATCACTCCGAGTGCAGCATCAGCAGCACCGTCCTGCGAGGGCGTGACCCCGCAGCGAGCCACCACCGTTGCCCGTCTCGGAGGATGGATCGAATCAATCGTCGTGGACGAGAAGGGCCGTCTGTTCGCGACCGATTTGTACCGCGGACGCGTCTATCGGATTGATCATCCAGGCGCGACTCCCCGGGTGCTTGCCGACTTTGCCGACGGAGTCATACTTCCTGGCGGAGTCGTCGTCCGCCCCGACGGGAAGCTCCTCGTGGGTACCTATAACTATGGCCCCATCACCGCAAACGCAAGAGTTCTACTCATCGACCCCGACACCGGTAGCACCAGCGTCTACGCGTCTGGCCTCATCGGCATCGACGGAGTCGCACTCGCGCCTGACGGCACCGTTTACACGTCGACGCTGATCAGCACCGCCATCGGACGGGTGACACCGGCTGGACAAGTCACGCCACATTGGACGGACCGCGTTGTGTCACCGAACGGGATCGCGGTGTCACCCGACGGGCGATACCTCTACGCAATCCAGACGTGGCCATCCCCATCGCTGTACCGGATTCCCGTCAACGCCCCACATGACGCCGCCCCCTGGATTCGTAGTTCTCACCGCGATTTCGCAGCCGCTCCCGATGGGCTGACAGTGGATAGTCAGGGGCGCCCTCTCGTGACGACGCACCTCTCAGGACAGGTCTGGCGGGTCGACGCCGATCACTTCTGCAGCGTGAGCGTTGGCGCCGACCGACGAGGAACCACTCAGGTCACCTACGGACACGGGACACAGGGCTTCTCGCATGGAAGACTCTTTCGAACCGGAGTCTACGGTGAAATCGACGAAGTACCATCAGCATTCGATCCCGGTGGACGCTGACCGTGGCAACATGCCTGACGGACTCACGCGCTCACGGAGTCGACACGACTCTCTGACCCCGACGTCGAGTTCGCTCCCTACCTACCCGGGGCCGCAGACATGCGAACAGACGGGTGTGGTGCTGAGGAGCGCCCACCAGTGTTCCTGCCCGCTAGTTCGCGTTGGCTTCGTCAGTATTTTGCAGAGGTCGGACTGCCCCCGGTTTGGTTGACATCTGATCTGTGAGGATCTCCCTCACGTGGAAAATAGCGGCATCTCGCAAACCAGTAAGCAGTGCTCGTCCGAGAATGCTGAAATATGTAAAAAGTAGAAATCGAGGCAGGCATGACTATGGACGCGATATTGCGGCACGGGCGTTTACGCGCCGTGAGCGATGAGTACCGCGAGATGATTGAAAATGCACCGCGTCTTAACGAGATCGGTGCGACAGGCATGCGGGCCGGGACTGCGCCCCCCACGGGTATCGCTAGCATTGATGGTGATGGAACCGTCGCGGTGCGGGTGGTCGAGACGCAGGGCCCAGGCGGCCCAATCCCCCTTCGGGTCTACACACCGAAGGACCGAGACGTCCCAAGCGGGATAGTCCTCAGCATTCATGCTGGCGGGTATCTGGGGATAGCCTCGCAGGCCGACCACGAACGCAACAGGGCGTTAGTGAAAAATGTGGGTTGCGCGGTCGTCGCGCCGGATTATCGGCTCGCACCTGAAGACCCGTTCCCCGCCTCGATCGAGGACTGCTGGGAAGCGTTGCAGTGGATTGCCCAGGGCGGCGACGTGGGCTGGGACACCTCACGGATTGCTGTAGGCGGCGCGGGCAGCGCGGGGAACTTCGCGGCCGTCGTGGCGCTCATGGCTCGAGACGCTGGGGGCCCGGACCTTCGACTGCAGTACATCGTCGACGCGCCGACCGACACCCGATGCGACACCCCATCCCAAGCAGAGTTCGCCGACGGCTACGGACTACGCAGGAGTGACCTCGTATTCGTCCTCGATCAGTACATCGACATCCCAGACCGCAAGTACGACTGGCGAGTTTCACCACTTCTGGCGGCGTCAGTACGAGCAGTAGCCCCAGCTCTCGTCATCGTCGGTGAATGGGACATTCTGCGCGACGAGGACGCGCAGTACGCGAACCGACTGCAAGACGCGGGTGTCCCCACCGAGCTGCACATCATCGCCCAACAGGGCCATTTCCCAGACCCGACACACCCGTACCGAGCTGACAACCTGGTCGACGAGGGCCTGCGCGCCGCCTTCGCAGCATCACACCGATGACGTCTCCAGGTGGCGGAGAGGATCTGCAAGCCACCCCAGCATCCTGCACAACACTGCGACGATGACAGCCCACCCGAACACCTGCACCGACCGGTCCTTCGGCACCCATGGATGCCGAAGCGCAGCGTATCCAAGCAGCCGAGGAACGCAGGATTGCAGAGGTACGGCACGCACAGCAGCTCCAGAACTCGGAAGCGCTACTTGCCCGCCAACTCGACGCCCAGCGTAGGGCCGAGCAAGTGGCTACGCTGCCGCCGATTTGGGCCGCAATCGGGCGACTAATTGTTCCGTTTCAGAGCTATGCCGCCTTTCTCGATGACGATCTACTTCGCCTGGTGCGAGCTGTCGACAGGGAGGCGGCAGCGGCGGAGGTTGAACGAAACCTGCACCCGTGGACGGAGTTACTGTCGGACTTAGAGCTCGTCTTCACGCCAGCCCAGATGGTCATAGGAGAGCCGCACGTCTTCGATGCGCTTAACGACCTGTACGAAGAGACACGCAACCTCCAAATGCTTTCCAGCAACCTACCTCTCGAAACATTCAGAACGATGACGGCGCCTGACACCACGGAGTTGAGAGCGGCGTTCCAGAGCGTCGTCCAGCAGCGTCGCGTCATGACTCGGGTTGTGCGCGACAATCTTACGCAAGTGCCGCCGCTCGACCGGAAGTTCACGTGGTCCGAAATTGATCCAGACGTCTAGGCGCAAACCTTCACGGATGTGCTGAGTAAGCGCGGCGACACCGAGAACGCCACATGACTGCGGTCCGTGAGAGGGCGCCCTTTTCTCAACGTCTCATGTCGATAATTTATATTGTGTCAACTTGAGCCTGAGGCGAGCCATGGCGCGGTGCCACGGCTGAGGGAGTTCGCTCGAGGTCACGGTGATCTCCGCGAATTGCGCAGTCCAGAACAGGCTCCATTCGTTCAACAAACCTATCCTCTCCATAATTAGACTTAAAGATCCACCGGCCGTAAGGGCGTTGGTGGGGTAGCGGCGGCCTGCAGTGACGAAATCGTTTGTGGCGCAGACCGATAGCACTAGGTTATGTCTGGCGTCGGTGGGTGAGCAGCTGCAGTGAGGGCGTAGAGGGTTTCGGCCACCGGGACGTCAATGTTGTGTTGGCGGGCGGTGTTGATCACGACACCAAACAGAAGTTCAGATTCGAGTCGGCGGCCGGCGAGCCGATCGTCGAGCATACTGCTCCCGACCTCGTCGGGGTAGGAGCGGTAGAGCCCCATCACGTTGTCGACGTCGACGTCTGTGAGGTGCGCTCCGATTGCGTTGCCGACGCTGCGAGTCTCGGTCAGCAGCCGCGCACAGACGAGTTCGACATCAGGCTCCCGTAATACGCTCGCATGGCGCAGCGTGAGGGCGGTGATCGGACTGGCGCCGATATTGACCAACAGCTTGAGCCACGAATCAGTTACAAAGTCATCGGAGGTGGTGACGTGGACGCCACCAGACATCAACTCGGCGAACGAGCGCCCCGCCGTCGTATTCGGCACTGTGAGACTTGCGCCAAGGCGAAGATGGACCATGGTCGGCGCGGTACGTTCGGCGGCGGCAAAGACAAGCGACGGCACGATCTGTGCCGAACCCGTGATTTGCTTGACGCGGTCGAGATGATCTACGCCGTTTTGCAAGACCACCACGGTCGAATTCGGGCCCAGAAGCGCGTCGAGCCATGGCTTGGTCGATTCAGTGTCATGGGCCTTCACCGTGATAAACACCCAGTCGACCATCACCGCTGCCGTGGGCGTCGTGATGACCCGAACTGGACACCGTTCGACCGAGCTATCTCCAAGGCCGTCACCCACAACCGTGAACGCGTCGAAGGCGTTGCGTGCACAAACCATTGGAGGCTGATGTCCGGCACGCTTCAGCCATAACGCCATGATCCCGGCGATGGCGCCGGCCCCGATGATCGCCACCGACGGGGCCCCAGGCTCGTCGACACAGTCCGCCAGGCGCTCGCCGTTCACCGCTGTGGTCCGGTCAGGGAGAGGCGGTCGAAGGCGTGGGCATCATGGGCGGCGAAGATGTCGACATCCTCGCGATGTGCAAGCTCGCGGAGGCGTTCGATGTTGTGCAATCGCATCTTCTTGTCAGCCTGCAACGCGGAGTCGAAAACTCGCAAACCGTATGGGTACCGTACTGGCGTCTCGAGTTGGCCGTGATAGGAGAAGCTGTCCCCGCCGTGTAGCAGCCACCGCCGCCCGTTCGGGGTGTCGACGGCTACCGCAATCCCGATGTGGCCAACAGTGTGACCGTAGAGCGGTATCAGCACGATATCGTCGATCCCCTCGATCAGATGCACGCCTTCCAAGCCCATCCACGTGTCACCGAAACTGGCGTGGGTAACCCATCGCGGCTGGTGGGCCAGGGACGGTTGATCGAGGTAGCGACGGCGCTCAAACCAGGTGCGCGGGTTCTGCAACGCATCGTATTCGTTGCTGCTGAGATGCACAGCAGCGGTGGGGAAGTCGGGTAGCCCACCAATGTGGTCGATGTCGAGGTGTGTGAGCACGACATCGCGCACATCGTCGGCGCTAAAGCCCAGAGCCGTGATCTGTGCCAGTGCCGTCTCCCGCGGATCGAGCACTGGATGGACCCCACGAATGAACGCTCGCTCGACGGTGCTGGTGGGTGTCTCGATGGTGTGCGTTCCGACGCCGGTATCGACAAGGACAAGCCCGGTCGAGGTTTCGAGCAGCAAACAGTGACACACCGCGCGACCCCGCGACCGCCAGCTACTTGCACCGTCAACCAGGGGGCCGCCGGGTGGAGTGATTGTCCCGCAGTTCAGATGGTGGATTTTCATGACTGTTCAGTGTTTTGCGAGGTGTCGGCCAGTGCGTCGATTTCCACAAGTACGTTGGGCGGCAGGGTCACCTGGACGGTTGTGCGCGCGACGGCGCCTTGGGGAAACCACGGCGCCAGTGCCTCGTTCAATTCGAGGAAGTGTGTCAGATCGCTGAGGTAGACGCGGATCACCACAACGTCGCTGGGGTGAGATCCAGCGGCGGCCAAGATGGCAGCGATGTTCCGCATCGTCTGCGTGGTCTGCGTTGACGTATCCGGGCCGAGGGAGAAGTCGATCGGGTCGAATCCGATCTGGCCCGACACTTGTACGAAGCTGCCGAATCGCACCGCCTGTGAATAGGGGCCCGCCGGTGGCGGTGCGGTCTGCGTTGAGATCGGTACGTGCATATTCATTGCTTCTTTCCGTAGCAGGTGGATTGCGATGAGGCAGAAATCGATCGCGTGAGCCGCGCGCCACGATGGGTGAACACGCGAAGGGCGTTTCTTGTCCTCCCGAGCGCGCAGTCGGCTTACGTCCGCGACTGGGGAGGTTGCCGCCGGCACCGTCTGCGTTCTTGATTGACGTTGAGCATCGTCAAGGGACCGCTGGCGACCGGTAGGAGTGTGTGAAGGCGGGTCTGAGTGCTCAGTCCGCGCCCCAACACTGCGACCGCGGCAACCGGGTGAGGGTGTTGTCGCTTCATGCGCGTGAATCGAGTACGCGTTGTGCGTTTCCGCCGAGGATGGCTGCGGTCTCGGTGTCGGCGAAGCCGGTCCTTGTCAGAGCGGCCGCCAAGTTGACGATGTCGGGCGATCCGGAGTAGCCGTGTGCGTAGTCGGGGACACCGTTCTTGTCGGTTCCGATGGCCAGATGGCCAGTTCCGACGAGCTCGGCCATATGTGTTGCGTGGCGGGCGAAGTCGTCGAGGTCGGTCATGGCGCGGCCGTGCATACTGGCTGGCCACAGTCCGATGATCCCGCCGGTGTCGGCAATGGCTTTTATCTCGTCGTCGGAGATGTAGCGCGGAAAATCGCGGATTGAACTGGCTGCGGTGTGCGAGCTGATGACCGGGGCATCTGTCTGCTGGCATGCGGCGAGGGTGGTGGCGGTGTCAGCGTGGGCCAGATCAATCACGATTCCCAAGTGGTTGGCTTCGCGAATTACATCGCGCCCGAACGCAGTCAGTCCGTTGCCCTGCGCTTGTTGACGACGGCGACCGCTCAGCGAGGTCCCGATGGACCCGATGGCGTTATTGGCGTAGTGCACGAGTCCCAGCACTCGCACTCCGTGGTGGGCGAGACGTGCCAGACCGTCTAGGTCTCGATCGAGAAAGTCAGCTCCCTCGACTGCGAGCACGATGGTTGGTGAGGGCGACTCCGGTGGTGTGGCCGCGGTTCCACTCGCCGTCGATTCTGTGATCGCGGCGTTGAGTTGGGTCGTCACCGCCTTCCACGGGGATGAGCCCACTCGCCATGCGGTTCCCAGCGGGTCGCCGATCGCTGCGACTACCGCGAGGTCTACACCGGCGGTGGGAAGGTTGCTCAGCGGGTCGACCGGCAGACCGGTTAGCTTCTCGGCGGCCCACCGGACGGGCCGGGGCATTATGCCCTGTGGATGCGCATGCAGATCCACAACGTAGGACTGCAGTACGAGTTGGTGGGCGGCGACGAGCTGCTCAGGTGTAGGCGTCCAGGGCCGGGTACGGCTCATGTGTTGTCTCGATCTCTCTCGCTGCGGTGATGTCGGAGGGATGCGCTCGCCGGGCCCCCTTCGCAGACAGGCGCTGTTGTTCCCTCGGCCACCCACGTCAGTCGGGGTCGGCTAGTCACTGGATTGCGTCATCAACCCGTACACAAGGTCGCGCACCTCAGGGGTTGCCTTCCACGGTGCCCCGCTGTCGAAGGGTGGTTGGGGATCGTATTCGAGGCCAAGCTGGATTGCCTGCGCGGTGATCGGGTCTGCGAGCGCGCCGACAAGGGCCAGTGCAAGGTCAATGCCCGCGGAGACTCCTGCTGCGGTTGCGATGCGGCCATCCATCACAACCCGTTGTTCGGTCGGGATTGCGCCGTTGGCGGCCAGCTCGTCGTAGAAGCACCAATGCGTGGTGGCGGGACGATCCTTCAAAATGCCTGCTGCGCCGAGGATCAGGGCGCCGGTGCATACAGAGGTTGTCCATCGTGCGGTGGCATGGACCGCGTTGACCCAGTCGACGGTAGGACCGTGAGTGTTGGCCTCATCGCGGGCGCCAGGGCCGCCTGGAATGACAAGCACGTCAGGTGCGGTCACCTCGGCAAACGTGTGTTCGACACCGAGGTTGATAAGTCCGTTGTCATCGGTGACGGTGCCGGCCGCGTCGGCACAGACGACGACCTCCACACCCGGCATGCTCGATAGAACCTGATACGGACCGATGAAGTCCAGGGCCGTGAATTGGGGAAACATCGCGAACGCTGCGAGCATGATGTGGCGGCCTTCGTTGTCGGGACCGACGATTCCGGTCTGGTATGTGAGCGGATTTGGTTCATGAAGCAGCAGTGACTTCTACGGGCAAACAGGGGGATGGCAGTACTCATGTTTTACTTCTGCCAAATTTAGTTATTGACCGCGACGCACCCGTTGATAGCTCCGCGCTAGCGGCAGGTTCAGAGCGTGTAGTTGGCGAGTATCTGTGCTGTTCGGACATTGTCTGCTCTGACCACTGCGGCGACGTCCCCCAGGATGGCGGGTCGGCGGTGGGGCGATCAGACGGCTCACAGTGCAGTACGGCCTGCCGTCCGTGCGCTCGATAAGCATCTCCGCACACGCCGGCAAAGTCAAGAAGAGTTTCCAGATACCGCTTTGGGTGCTGTTGCTGTGACATCTCGATACCGGCCATGGGCATCGGCCTACCATTTGGGGGTGGCCCCTTCTGAAACCGAAAACGCGGCTCCCGCGAACTCCAACGCAGGGCGCGCACAGCGTCGCCATCGCTCAGCTGGGCAAGCTCGTCGCGAGGCTCTTCTGCGAGCCACGATTGATGTGGTCGCGGACAAAGGGGTTGCTGGCGTGACGCATCGGGCCGTCACTGAGACCGCCAACGTGCCGCTGGCCACTGTTAGCTATTTTTTCGATTCGATCAACGATTTGACCATCGAAGCGATCCGGGCCTTCACAGCACGGCGTGTCGATGAACTGCAGAAGCTTGTCGAGCAGGCCGCCGACACCTCGGTTGCCGGCGCGAACGTGAACAAGGCAGTTGCCGACAACCGGGTGTCCGATCGAGCGCAACTCCTGGCCATGGTCGAGGCGTACCTCTACGCAGCACGCGAGCCGACGATGCGTGATCTCGTAGGCGAAATGCTCGCCGCATTCGAGGCGCTAGCCGCATCTACCCTGCGTATCGCCGGCGCTCCAGCCCCAGACCCCATAGCCCGTTCATTTGTCGCGCTAGTCGACGGATACTCGTTGCACTCCATGTCATCTGATCGCCAACAGGTGCCCACTGACAATTTGAATGACGCACTCGGCGCGCTGTTCCTGGGATACCTACTTCAACAGGGGCACGTCGATCAGGCAGTACAGTTGGCTGCTAACCGCCCACAGTAGGACGCCGGCCACGAGGCGCGGCGTTCGTATCTCATTTGAGGGCAACACTCGTCGCGAGCATTGGCGCTGCCGGTAGCGTCCTGGTCGTGTCTGTTTCGCCGTCGATTGCGCACATCGTCATCTGTTATTGTCATCGCTTTCCGCCTCGACGGGCCCGCGCGGCGCAGACAGCGCTTGCGAAATCACCTCGCCACCGATTCGCCGCGTTTGCTCGAGCGTACTTACGGCTCATCAAATAGGTGATTGACGATTTACCAGTCGAAGTCTGTTCCGACCCTTTGGGCCTGGTCATCACCATCGCGCGAGCACCGAAACCGGATCCAGGGTCGCGCAGGCCTGGAAGACGAACAGCGACCCTGCTAGTCTAGAAGTTCTTCCAGACTTAAAACGTCACTTCAACCTCGACACCAACGGAGTTTTTTCATGAGCGTAAGCAACGTTCAGCACCCGATTCGCGCGCGACGGGTCCGTTTCTCTTACCCCTTGACGATGAACCGGCACTACGTGGACGACGATTTGATCATGAGTCATGCGATCTCGATGCTCTCAGCGGTGTTTCCCGAAGGCGAAGAATTTTTCGTGAAGTCGGTGAGGCACTACAGCGACGACATCGCCGATGAGGCTCTCCGGAGCCAGGTCGCGGGTTTCATCGGACAGGAAATCACTCACGGTCGAGAGCATCGTGAGATCAAC
This sequence comes from Williamsia maris, assembly GCF_024171815.1. Lineage (GTDB taxonomy): Bacteria > Actinomycetota > Actinomycetes > Mycobacteriales > Mycobacteriaceae > Williamsia_A > Williamsia_A maris. The sequence continues at coordinate 259,033 of NZ_JAMTCJ010000004.1, forward strand.
GCGAGACTGCAAGACATGGGATACCCCACGTGGGCTAGGGAGCGCTTCACGAAACGCTCCCTAGGGCTGGTCTACCGTGCTGCGCCGCAACGCATGTCGCTTGCCATTACCGCAGCGCTCGAGCACTACACAGCAACGTTTGCTGCGCTACTGCTATCGGAGCCCAAGGCACGGGAGCTCATTACCTCAGCTGAGGTGCGAAAGCTATTGCTGTGGCATGCGTACGAAGAGGTAGAGCACAAGGCTGTTGCCTTTGACGTATACAGACACATCGGCGGCAGCGAGACACTGCGTATTTGGGCGATGCGCGTAACACACCTCGCATTCCTCGGGTCGCTGTGTGCCGCCACAACTGTTTCAATGCTGTGCGACCGTGCCGCCTACAACCCCGTCAGACTCGCACGGAGCGTATCGGCACTGCGAGGCAACCCTTGGTTCAGTCGCGATCTGGCCCGCGAGTTGCGTACCTATCATCGCCGAGGATTTCATCCCGACGAGAACGACACCACACACTTGCTTGAGAGGTGGAGTGCGGAACTGTTCGGTGACAACGGTGTACTCGTCCCGAGGGTGCCAAGGAACAGAACCGAGCCGGGCGGCCACCCCTAAGGCGGTTGAGTAGAAAAAGTTTGGGTGGCCTGGCCCCCGACGATGCCGATGTTTGCCCGCAGAGGTGACGTCCGTGGACGGAGGTGACCGTCTGGACGCGGCATCCCTGCGACCACGATGTGCTGCGACGGGCGTCATAGAAATATCGCTCACGCGGGCATATTGAGTAGTAGCGGCGCAAAGTACTGGTTGGCGAACCAGCGAATCTGTTCAGGAGTGTCCAAGGCGATGGTGGTGTCGCGAGTGAGCACAAACGACAGCGCGATGCGAGTGTGTAGCTCGGCCGCGGTATGAAAGTGTCGCAACTGCTCGGCCGTGGGCGGGCGGTCACCCAGCAGTTCGCGCTGCCATCCCGGAATCGACAGTTGAGCCACCAGCCGAAATAGCGGGCCGGCGTCTCGGGTCAGCGCGGGGACGATGGCTTCGGGCTCGGTGTCTAAGAGCCGCTGAAGCATGGCATTGGTGCGGATCCATTCCACGGTGAAGATCACGCTCTGCGCGATGCGCTCGTTGGCCGATGGTTGATCAGGCAGCGCCGCCCTGTCGGCGTAATAGCCGCGGACCTCGGCTGCCACGACAGCGGCGCCAATGTCGGTTTTTGTGGGGAATTTGCGATAGACGGTGGCCCGTCCGAGTCGCGCTCGCCGGGCGATGTCGTCCATGGTCGAGCGTTTCCATCCGACCGCTTCAATTTGTTCACGTGCTGCGGTCACGATCCGCCACGCCACCTCGTCGGTGTCATCGAGCGAATTCCACACGGCGGAACTGTCTGTCAGTAGCTCGTAGACCCAATCGGTACCGCGATCCGCCCTTGCCTCCGCCATGAGACGATGTTAGCGTGCTGATACGCGGAAGCGAAAGTCGTCTCACACGTATCGCAGCTCGAGGGCTCGCGAGAAGGAGCGCAAATGACCACCTCACAAATCGCTGAGCCGCGCCATCGCGTGGTGACCTCGGGTCGGATCAGGTTGGCCGTCTACGAGTACGGGGATCCGGCCAACGAGACAATCGTGCTCCTGCACGGATGGCCTGACACTCATGTTCTGTGGACGGAGACGGCCGCTGTGCTCGCGGAGCGCTTCCACGTTGTGGTCTACGACCAACGAGGCCATGGCCTGTCCACCTCGCCGCCGAGTTGGCGCGATTTCACATTTGAGAAACTCGTCGACGATCTCGATGCCGTCGCGGCGGTGGTCAGTCCGAATCGACCAGTTCATCTGCTCGGGCACGATTTCGGTGCCATCTATGCGTGGGAGGCGGTCTGCGAAATGGGCGCCGACACTCGGTTCGCCTCGTTCACCTGCCTGTCGGGGACGAACCTCGACCATTGGGGAATGTGGGCGGGCAAAACGCTGCGCCGACCTACCCCTCGCCGCGTGCTGGGCCTTGTGGGGCAAATCTTGAGCTCGTCGTACATCATCATGTTGTTCGTGCCCGGGTTCGGCGAGGCCGTCCTCACGCGTCTGGGGCAACCACGCGTTTGGCGGCGTGTGCTGCGGGTCATTTCTGGAGTCCCGGCCCGGCAGGCCCGATTGTCGGCGACTCTGCCCGCGGACATGCTCGGCGGCGTACGAATCTATCGAGCCAACATCAGAAAGCTCTTCCGACCTCGTAGGAGAACAACGTCGGTCCCGGTCCAAATGATCACCGGCAGATACGATGTGGCGATTCGACAGATACCGCTCGAAGACGAGGAACTGTGGACGCAGGAGCTGCAGGTCCACACACTCGCAGCCGGTCACTGGTCGCCGTTCACCCACGCAACCGACATTGCGTCACTGACCGCTACGTTCGCTGCCGCTCACCCGGTACGGAGCAACGCCGATGCGTGAACTGAACATGGTGTCGCCGGGTAAGTTCCAGTGGCTCGACCGGCCACCACCGACCCTGGTTTCCGACACCGACGCAATCGTCCGCCCGTTCATCGTCGGCCGCTGCGACGGCGACCAGATGCCCACGTCTCGGACACTGCTTCGAGCTCTCCGATTCGCCCAAAAGGCGCGCCTACTCGATCCGATCTTGCGTGAGGGTTTCGGCCCGAAACCGTATACCGAGCCGTGCGCGATCGGCCACGAATGCGTCGCCGAGGTCACTGCTATCGGGACCGGGGTTACCGAGGCCGCGGTCGGAGACCTCGTTGTGGTGCCATATCCCGTCTCCTGTGGACAGTGCGACACCTGTCAACGCGGCCTGACCAGCAAATGCACGACCACGCGCACCGACGAATCGGGTCGGCAGCGAACCGTGTCGTGGTACGGACACGGTCCAGCGACCGGCCCCTACGGCGGCATGGCCAGTGACCTATTCCGGGTTCCTTACGCCAATCACATGCTCACAGCCGTACCCGACGGACTCGATCCCATGCGAATCGCCGCTGCATCAGACAACCTGTCCGAAGCCTGGCGCGCCACGGTGCCCCATCTACGCCAGCGACCAGGAGCGCGGGTCCTGGTCGTGGGAGGCCTGGCACGCGCAGTAGGACTGTACGCAGCCGGTATCGCGGTGACGCATGGCTCGCAGGTCGACTACCTCGACTCTGACCCCGAGCGGCTGCTAATCGCTAAGTCCCTCGGCGCCAACGCCATCAAACGCCCGCATCTGGTGACCTTCCCCCGCCCCCGCCCCCTCTACGACGTGGTCGTCGACGCATCTAACCTGCCGGCGGGTATCGTCCACGCAATCCGCGCGACGGCACCAGGCGGCGCCTGTGTGACACCGAGTTACCACTTCGGGCTACGCACCGGATTGCCGATGATGTACATGACCCTCAACGACATCAACCTTTACGTCGGTTTAAACCATCCCGCGCACAGCCTGCCGGAAGTACTCGCCTGGGTAAACCGCCACGACTTCCCCGCCGAGAAAGTGACCACCCACGTGGCCTCATGGGACGACGCGCCATCCGCCTACGCAACCCGCACCACGAAACTCGTCCTCTACCGGCCCCCGCTCAACGCCGAGTGACCGGGCCCGATCGCGCCCCGATCGCGCACTCAGTCAATGGCACGACGCGAGATCTCGCGATCACACAGAACGACGTCGCTGTAAACCAGCATCAACCCATGGAGGAATGCGAGCGTGATCATCGCAATGGGGCTATTTCCCAAATTCACCGCTTTGGACCTCGTGGGCCCGTATCAGGTGTTCGCGTCCATGCCGGGCGTGCAGGTGGTTCTGTGTGCCGAGAAACCCGGGATGGTCACAGACGACAACGGACTCATAGAAATACAGGTAGACAACGCATTTGACGAGGTCGCCGAACCTGACATTGTCGTGATTCCTGGCGGGCAGGGTGCTCGCGATGAAGCGCGCGCGCACGGTCCGATCGTCGATTGGGTCGCAGCAACTCACCCGACGACGAGGTGGACGAGTTCAGTCTGCACTGGTTCGCTGATCCTCGCTGCCGCCGGACTGCTCAATGGCGTTCACGCCACCACACATTGGTGCTTCTACGACGAACTCGCGTCCCACGGTGCGATACCGTCAGATCAACGGGTGGTGATGAACAACCGCGTAGCGACCGCGGCCGGCGTATCGGCCGGCATAGACCTCGCCCTCACGCTGGTCGGCGAAGTCGAAAGCCCGACAATGGCCCAGGCAATTCAGCTTGGAATCGAGTACGACCCCCGCCCCCCATTCGATAGCGGCTCGCCGTCAAAGGCCGATCCCGAACTTCGAGATCTGGTCTTCGCGCTAATGACTCGACCCGGCCAATGGACGCCGGGCTGATAGGTCAATGTTCGCTCGATCGTCAGCGGATGGCGGCGCGCCGACCGTGCCCACCGTCGGTGACCGGACATCGTCGCAAGCGTTCGGTGCCGACTTCATCCACACCATCACCCCACGAACACGACCTCAGCAACACCCCCTAGCCACCGCCGGTAGGTGACCACGACGGTTTCTGATTGTCTCGCGATAAATACGGTCGGGAGTTTAAATTATGTGTCAGTAAGGGAGATTCATGCACAAATAGCACACGCTCACCACTGCCGACGGTCCAATCTCGGCCACCGTGGCATCACCGGAGGGGACGGGGCCCTGGCCCGGAATCGTGCTCATCCACGATATCGTCTCCGCCCGCGGTGGGGGCATGCCCGACATCATCGACCGCGTAGCGGGCGCCGGTTACGTCGTCATAGCGCCAGACCTGTACTCACGCGGAGGACCGCTGCGTTGCGTCACCCGCGTAGTCAGCGAGATGCGCCGCGGTAGCGGCAGGTCGTTCGACGACATATCCATTGCCCGAGAACGCCTTCTCAACGATCTACCCTGCACAGGAAAGACCGGAATCATCGGCCTCTGCATGGGAGGCGGCTTCGCGCTGGTCATGGCCAGCGACGGGTTCGACGCATCCGCGCCATTCTACCCCTCGTTCCCACCCGCCCGGTATGACGACGTGCTCGACGGGGCGTGCCCCATCGTGGCCAGCTTCGGTCGCCGCGACCCCGTACTACCCCGCGCCGACCGCAAACTGCGCACCGCACTCACCAACCGGGGCATAGAACACCAGATCAAGACCTACTCCAACAGTGGCCATGCCTTCGCAAACCCGCATCCCGGAGCGTCACTACTGCGGGTTCTCGGATTCGGCCACCACGCCGAGAACAGCGAGGACGCCTGGAGTCGCGTCTTCACATTTTTCGGTACACATCTCACCGGCTGACGAGCTGCGATCGGAGTCGATCGACTCCGACGGCACGGTCAGCCAAACGGCCTCTCACGGTTCTTGACTGAACCGGCTGCTCAGCCAGTTGTTAGTGGGCCAGTAGCTCGACGATGGCAGGTGTTTAGTACGCATGAAGCATTACAGCCGGGGTAAGCGGCTCGCATTCGAATTCCAGATTCCGAACACGATGTAGGGCGAACAGACACCCGCAGCGCCGCCCAACGCTCCCACGCCGGATCCCTCACCGCCCGCGACATCGACGCCGAGGTCATCACCGCCCACTGGAACGCGATCGCCGACCGCTGGCCCGACGAGTAGCAAGCTGGAAACGATGACTATTGTCCGATCCAGAACATGTTGAGAGTGGATCGAGTTTGGGAGCACGTAACTCTCAATGTCTTTCTGGACGTGATCGGTGTCGCTGACCCAAGAAGAAGTGAGAGTGCGGGAAGCTGTTCTGAGAAGGCACGAGAACGCCGGACATCGAGCTGGGTGAAATGCTAGGGCATCTAAACCACTTCGTGTCCGCCCGCGACGTTCGTCAGCGGGGCGGTTGGCATACCCGGCCGTCTGGTGTCTGCATCTTGGCCTGGCAGCCTCGTCGCCGGTCTCCAACCTGCGACCACTGTCGTCTAAACGCATGAATTTCACGCTGCGTATTTCAACGTGTGCCACCTGAACAGCGCAAACGTGAGCCAGAGGGCGCCTGCGCCATCACGGTGTCGGAACTCGGGCGTACCGTCTGATTTGTCCGAGAATCAACCTAAGGAGGCGGACAGATGGCTGTTGGAGACATCGAGACGTATTACGAGGACGGCGTCTGGAAGAACCGGGTTCAGGGCAACCAGCGTGCGTCAGACGCCGGCGGAAGCAAGGCGGATGCGCAGGCGCGCGGCCGCGAGAAGGCAATCGATCGCGGTGTCGAGCACGTGGTCAAGAAGCGCGATGGGACGATTGGTGAAAAGAACACCTATCCACGGTCGCGTGATCAACACCCACCGAAGGGATGACAAATGGCTGAGAACCATGACCCCAAGCCCGACGGAGCACTCACTGGATCAGGCTATTTCGAGAAGGGTTCCGACTCGTTGCCAGCGCCCCCACCGCCGACCATCGAAGTTGCGCAGCCATTTCAGCAAGGGGAGCCTGAGGGCCCTGCAGTGCCCCAGCAGTCCGCAACTGACTACTGGGGCGACGTTTCGGACTGACTGGTGATCCCCTCCAGCTGGCTAACGGTGTTCGGCTTCTTTGCGTTCGCCGCTCCAGGAGTAATGTATGACCTGCTTGCGGCTCAAAAACGCGCTGTTCGGAGGGAATCCACCCTCCGAGAAGTGAGCAGAGTCGTACTTGTCTCGACCAGCTGCACGGCGCTGTCAGCCCTAGTCGTCCTGATTGCCGGTCCACCGCTCACAGCGTGGCTTCCGTCATGCGCTGGGATTCCTACCGCTGGGGAGCTAATACTCGCCGACCGAAACTTCCTTGCTGGTCACACCATCGGCGTCTCGCTTGGCGGGTTCTTGTTTCTGGCGGTGTCGATCGGAGTCGCCCTCGGCGCCTACTTGTTCAATTTTCGCAAGGTGGGCTCGAAGCTCTCATACGATTCGCAGTGGACTCTCGCTTTTCGTCGGAGACTCCCTGCAGGCTATGACAGCGCTGTACGAGTGAAGCTAAAGAATGAGACGGTTTGGTTTGGTGTCGTACGCGACTTCTCGGTTGACCTTGAGCTTGCAGATCGAGAACTTACCTTGCGCCCGCCGTTGGCTTTTCAGAAGCCGGGTGGCGAACCATCATGGATTGACCACACAAGGAACGGCTGGGGCCAAGTCGTGATCCACGGGGAGGAGGTCGAGTCCATATTGGTCCGATATCAGCGCACCTCCGACGAAATAATCGATCGGTGAAGACGTGCCCGAGACTTTCTAGCCATTGATCTAGAGTTGTCCGCGCTGCGTGATGCCGTGGACAAGCAACTACCCGCTAAGACTGCCGCCAACCTTCTCGTTGCGACCTGGAACCTCCGCGCATTCGCCAGTGTCACGCCGAAGTGGAACTCGACGAAAGGTGACTCACCAGAACGGGACTGGCGTTTCGTGGCTCTCCTGAGATCGTCTGTAGCTTCGATGTGATCGCCGTTCAGGAGGCTCGCCGCGACACCACGACTTTGCGCTTCCTCCTCGATCGACTCGGCGACGACTGGAGCTTGACTACGTCGGACGTGACCGAAGGCGACGCCGGCAACGGCGAACGACTGACCCTCAACTACGACTCGACCCGGGTACAGCTTCGAGCCTTGTCGGTGAAATCGTGCTGCCCGACACGGGAGGCAAACCCGTTGAACAGTTCGCGCGTTCTCCTTATGCGGCTGGGTTCCGCCGCGGCAATGTCGAATTAATCCTGACCACGGTGCACATCGCGTGGCGAGACGACGCGGCGAGTCCTCCGGCGTCCGTATCCGCAGCGACGCGTTCGTTCGCCGGGCGTCCTGGACTGTCGATATCCTGGTCACCCTCGCGGACGGCCACCGGATCGCCATCGAGTACGACGGGTCGTACTGGCACGCAGACAAAGTCGCTTTGGATAGCGCGAAGTCTCTAGACCTCCTCGCTGAGGGCATCGAGGTTGTTCGATTGCGCGAGGCCCCGCTTCCAACGCTGCCGATCGAAGTTCCCACCTACCACGAGATCGTTATTCACAGCGCGTCACCCGACCCCGTCGGCGTCATAGGAAAGGTCCGCGACCTCGCCCGCTGAAGTCCCTCGGGCATGATGCAGGCGACGGGGAATTTTGGTCTGTGGTGATGAAGTCACCGTGGACCAGTAGTGCTCCTGGGCCGACGATGTCACCGCTTCTGAGTGGTTCGGTTTGAGTTGGGTCGGCGAAGGGGCGACGGATCGTGCTGTTGTCGTCGTCGTCTCAGTCGTAATGCTCGGCGGCGGGCTTTCGGAGGACTTCCCGTTCATCGATACGGGTGTGGGTGGGTGCTGGGTCCGCCTGTGTCGGTCGTTGGCCTGGACGGTGGTGTACCTCTGCACTAGCGGGCCATAGGTCTTCCGGAAGGCCGGATATCTGTCGGGGTCGATGCCGACCGACTTGGTGCGCACGGGCGCAATCATGTCTCTTATGGCGTCACGTGTCCGAGGCGTGAACTGTTCGATCGTGCGGTGGTTCGGTACCCTCTCGGGAAACAGACACTGGGGAGGACCGATGGGCAACATGCTGAGGGCTGACCTCGACGCCATCAGAGGTTTGTCAGACAAACAGCATCTGAGCGCTCGCGATGTACGAGCAATCGACGTCGGACCAGTGTTTGCTCCCGCGTCCGCCGGACTGATCGGCTCCGACACGGCGGCGCAACTGTCCGCCGCGACCGAGAAGATTACTTCGGCACTGAGCGAGGTTGCCGGGCGGATCGACACACTGGCGCAGACGAACCGTCAAGCGGCCGACACCATTGGCATTGCTGACGACACCTACGCCCACAACATCAAGGCGACGCTCAACTTGGCCCCATGAGTTCACCCTCACTTGCCCAGGTCCGGACCTGGAAAAGGAACAGCGAAACTTTGACCGTCGCCGCGTCTGCCCTCGACGGCAAAGTCGACGAATTTGACAAGGCAATGAACTCTCTCATCCGAGACGTTGACGCGACGATGGACAGCTGGAAGGGCGACTCCGCGACTGCATCTCAGGCTGCCGCCGACTCCGAGAAGCAGATCAGCAGCCGTCTTGGGATGGGAATCCTCCAAATCACTGACGCGCTCAACTCCCTGGGGCCGGCGTTCACCCATGCCTGCGACACCACAGTCCGAGCGGCCGATGAGTTCGGCGCATTGGGGTACGTCGTCGCGGCCAATGGGATGGTTACCCCGCCTGCGGGGGTCACTGGTGGTTTCCCTTCGGACATCTCGGTCGGGTTGACTGCCGAAGAAGCCGCGCCGGTCGCCGCGAACAATGCCCGCTTTCACCAAGCCGAGCTAGCGCGGTTACTAGCCGCGGTCGGCCAGGCAGACGCGGCACTCGCGGCCAAGGTGGCAGAGGCCGCGAATGCGCTCGGCCAGTCCGCCGACCGCGCCACAGCGTCTGTGCCGGTCTCGCCGCAGGTGCAAGCGATCCTCGACGGTAAAGCCGAGTTGCCGACAGATCCGGAGAAGCTGAATGCTTTTTGGAATACGTTGACGGCCAACGAGAAAGCGGAACTGTGGAACCACGATCGGAATGTCGGCAACATGGACGGCATCCCAGCCGCCGACCGTGATCACTTCAACCGTCGTAACCTGCCTGACCTCCAGGAAAAGGCGCAAGAACGACTCGACAAGGTTGGTCCCGAGCCGGTGTGGAGGCCGTCGCCGGGCTTCCCCCGCAAGGAGGACTACCCGAAATACATCGAGTGGAAGAAGGCCCACGATGCTGCGCAACGGCAGGTCGACGGCTTGAAAACCCTTGACGGGCGTCTCAACAACCCGTCCGATCGACCGTTCTACCTGCTTGCAGTACGCGACAACGGGCAAGCCGCGGTAGCTGTGAACAACCCCGACATCTCGAAGAACGTCTCCACCTTCGTGCCCGGAACGGGTACCGGCATCAACACTCTCGACGGTAACTTGCTCCGGGCTAACGCAATGGCCGGTGCAGCGACAGAGGCAGGCCAGGGCGCCAGCGCATCAGTAATCACTTGGCAGGATTACGACGCCCCACAGGACGTCCTTAAGAACGCGTGGCAACCCCACTATGCGGAGAATGCGGCGGGAACGCTCGACCGGTTCCAGGACGGCATCGCCGCGACCCACACCGGAGACACCCCGGCCCACACGAGCGTGCTGGGACACAGCTACGGGACCACAGTCGTTGGCCAGGCCGCACTAGACGGTCATACGTTGAACACTAATGAAGTGGTTCTCGTGGCCAGTCCCGGCCTTGGCGAATTCGGGGACGCTTCCGAGCTCAGCTTGACGGGAGTTCCAAACGCCGACAACGGCGAACATGTTTGGGCCACGGTCGCGGACAGCGACTCGATCAAATACACCCCCGGCGTCATCCTGGGCGACAAACCGTGGCTACCGCAGTACGGCGGGCAACTCTTCGCCTCCGACCCTAGTGGCGGGCACTCCGACTACTGGAACGATGACAACGTGGCCCTGGAAAACATGGGCAGAATAATCGCCGGTTTGGACACAGTCGACCGATGATGATCCAGATACGGCGAAGTTTACTGATTTTGGTTCTGGCCGCGGCGGCCCTTGCGGCCTGCAGCAATGGTGACGAAGCGGAGAAGTGTATGACAACGAACGATGCCGCCCGACAAGGCTTGGTCACCCGCATGCATCAGAGCGCCGACGCGCTGCCGTGGCCAGTCACCTTGGTCAAGCAATATCCAGGCGAGCCCTCAGCAGTCCTCTCGCCCAGCCCTGTACCGAATAACACAGACGACACCAACCCTGAACAGCCCTACTCATGGAGCTTCCCCATGTGGGTGCTCCTCCCGTCCGGAGTGACCGCTGCGCAGGCGACCGATGCGTTCAACCAGGATTGGCGCAAACAGGGATTTGCCGTGACCGAGCGCGCCACCGGCAGCGTGCAAGCCAAGGACAGCGACGGATACGTCTACGTCACCAAAACGTCGGTTCAAGGGGGCGTGTCACTGAACCTCGGGTCACCCTGCTTCCCGAAATCGCAACTCGACGAATCGGGATCATGGCCGGATCGTATCGAGTCAAACGGCTAGTCACGCCGTCACGTCCTGCCATGGCGACGAGCGCCGCGGCGCTGACAGTGCCTCGCGCCACGATGGGTTCACTGGTCGCGGGTCGAGGAGACCGACGTGGCGAGGCTCGTGGAGGTTCCCCCAGGACGTTGCCCGAACGGAGACAAGTGGAACCGCCCTTACATTTGCCTGGTTAATTGGGACAACTAGCGTGCGGTCTCCTGTCGGGCTACCACTTCCGCAAAATGTGAGGAGACGGTTTGCCCGAGTGTCTGCAATCCGCACCCCCAGCGGTGGCTTTCGAATTAGTGGTCCCTACCGTTCACCCCAACCTGTTGTGGCGGCCCGTGCAGCAATTCGTGCAGCGCGCCGGTCCTCGCTAAATTTGCGCGCGCGAGGGCCGCGTTTGATCGCGCCGTCGTCTTCGATGGTTATCCAGCCGGCGCAGACTAACCAACGAGCTTGCGCCTCAGCGTCCGAGACGTCTCGGAAAACGTTCTGCCCGTTGCGTGTTCGTGTCTCAAGGACTAGATCGCGGAGGTGGGGTCGGCGCCCGTGCATTGATCTGAACTTTCCAACGCTGTGAGCAACCAGTTCGCCAACTTGATTGCGGTTGCGCACGCGGATCGCGCCAGCTGTTGACGCGTAGAACGACGGTCCTGCGCAGGTCGACCGCTCCTGGTTACTTGCAACGATCCATCCCCTCGACATCAATGGGCGCATAGCCGTTGACATGGTGAAGCGATCGATGTGGCCACGTTCTGCTGCAAGGTCGTGTAGCTGCTGCTCGTCGTATGGTGCACGAAACAATTCCATCCATGTTGGTCCGCAGCCATTCTCGCGCCAATGACGATCTGCGCGTCCCGCAATCACTTGACCCAGCTCGTCGAGCTGTGTGCGTGACATGGTCATCTCCAGGCGCTCTCGAGGTGCCCGCTGCGCACGCCAGGTCGCCATCGCGGCGACGGTGGGGGTCGTCTGAGTTCGCAAGATTCGAACGATAATTGTGGCGTCATCGGAGCGCGGTTCAGGCAGTACGAGCGGCTCGCGGGCGAAACCGGCGGAGCTCGGCGCTGCGGCCCTGTGTAGCAGGCGAAGCGAATCCTCACCGGTGACGCCGACCTGTGTGAGCCATGCTTTGCACGTTGCTTCGGTCGGTTGAGGGGCATCTGAACTACTCACGTTGTTCGCCGTCCACGAGAACCTCCTTCGGGGACTGTACTACTAGTAGGGCAGACATTCGTGTATTCCGACGGCTTACTCACTGGGTGCCGACACGACCCAGCCAGCGCGAGCCTGATCGCGAGGCGTCGTGGATACAGAGTCGCGCGCTAGTCGGTGCGCGGATTCGGGCGCTGAGGATCGAGCGGGGGCTCACGCAGGAGGCGCTCGCGCTGGAGTCGGGGGTTACCCGCAACATTTTGATACAGGTTGAACACGGCAAGCGAGGTTTGCTCTACGAGCGGCTATTCGACTTGGCGGATGCGCTTGAGGTGTCTGTAAGCGACCTTGTGCGACCAGAGTGACGGCGGTTCTCGCTGTCGGAGCTCGTCCGCATACATGCGATGACTAGCTAGGCACGAAGAGTTCAACTCAGTCGACCTGAGAATGATCGGGCTCATGTGTGCTGGACGTTCGGTCGGTTGCCGCGCTACGGGTCGTCGTCACCGGGCCGGTGAACGGTTAGTACGCCAAACGACAGCGGTGCCGGCGCCCGTCGGCGACTTCAACTTCTGCATGTTCGTTCGTCGTCGCCTGGCGGTCGTTGGCTAGCAGTAGGGCAATGAAAGGGCTGGTGGCGCCTGATGGTCGCAGCCCTACGACTACATCGAGTTCGAATCGATCAACCGCCGAGCGGAGCGTCTCGCGTCGCTGCATGCCGGTGTGGCCTTCGGAAGCGCGGTCATACGAGAGAAGTAGCGCAGTGAAAGCGACGGCGTTCGGGTACCACGCAGCGACATCTCGGGGATCGCGCGTTGACGATGCGGCCTGAATTCTTAGTTGGTTCCGGCGTTGTTGGATTCGTGGGTCGCGGGCGAATATCGGCCAGTCGTGCCAGTGCATGAGGGCTGCGACGGCGTCGTGAAAACGCTGGTGTGTCGATCCTCGGCCGTATGTCTTGATTAGGTGCTGGTGCCTGACGTTGGCCCGTGACACTTCGCCTACCGGTGCTATCGAGAATTGTTGATCTGCTGAGCATTTAAGGATTCCTGCGCCGACCCATCGTCGGTGTTGTTGACAGATCACCTGCTCGTGGCTGGCGAAGACTTTAGTGTCGCTGCCAGTGCCTCGAGTTGCGGCGCAGAGGCGACACGCTGGCCGAATGGGTGCCCGCGCCGATACGGCCAGGTTCAGGTGCGGCCAGCGTTCGCGATCTTCCGAAAAACGGACTTGTGGCAGCGCGGTCGCGAGGCCGATGTCACTGACTCCGGTCAGCTGATGCAGAGCCAATCGCAGTTCTGTACCGCGTAGCTTGAACAGGCCTCCAGATCGTGCGAGGTAGTTTCGCTGAGCGAGTCGCGGCAGGTACGAGTCGAGCGTTTCGTTCGACAACGGCGGCAGCGGAATTGGCAGGCGGGCGATAGCGCTGTTCACGTGGCTCCGGCGTCGTTGTCGCCGTAGAGATCAGCGTTCGCGTCTACCGCGACGTCGTCGAGAAGTTCGCGCGTGATCTTCTCTTCGCCGGTGTCGATGGCGTCGACGCCGGCGTCGGCGATGAGGTCGTTCAGCGTCGCGATCGACCCGCCCGTCCGGTGAAAGAGGTACTGGGCGTCGGCGACGAGTGTTCCGGGCTTGTGGAGGGGGAGTGGTAGGTAGTTTTCAAAGGTTGCAATGAGTTCCCGCCACTCTTGCTCCTTGTCCCCGGTGCGTAGTGAGTAGGGGTGCATCTCGATAGGTAGGGTGCGCGCCCTCCACTGGGCTCCGACTGGCCCTGTGAATAGTGGGGCGGTGCGCAGAGAGACTCCTGCGTAGATCATGGTCGCGTCGAGATGCTCGGCGAATGTCTTGAGTGTGTCGGCGACCTCGGCGCCCGCGATGCGGTCGGTATTGAGTCTCTGGACATCGTCGATGATCACGAACCGTGTACCGAGTTCGTGGAGCATTTGGGTGAGATCGAACATTCGTCCGTCGCTGTTTCGGCCACGGAGCTGACGAACACCGACGAATTCGGCAAGCACCGCCCAGAGCTTGTTGGGTGTCGTCGCCGCAGTAATCGAGACGTAAACGATTGGGAGATAGGAGGGATCGTCGACCCTGTTGTGCTCGATTCGCAGCCGATTTTCCAGGCGTTTGCCGGCGTGCATGATCGCGGTGGACTTGCCGGTTCGTACAGGTCCGGACACGCTCATGCCGCGTCGCACCACGAAGCAAGGCGCGTTGGCCGCTCGGAGAAGTCGTCTCGCGGTGTTTTCGATCAGTCGCAGGTCGCGAGTCGGGATTGTCCGCTCCTCGTAGAGATAGGCAATTCGGCGGTCGTTGTAGGTTCGCCGTTCGTCGTCGCTGAGCGCCTGGATTTCCTTCAGCGTCAACGTGGGGCGTCGCTCGTCGGGTGTGGGGTCGTACGCGCAGTAGGTCCGCCACTGCTCCTTGTTCGCCGGTGCGGCCATCGCACTACCTCACCAATCGTCGGTTGTTCGTAGCGCCGAAAGTGGTTGCACAGCAAACAGTTGTTCTACGGCCTCAGGCGGCCTAGTTGACGGGGCCGCCTGGTCTGTGTCAACGGTCTCGTTGTGGCGCATTTCGTTGCGAGTCTTCTCTCTGTGCGCAGCGGCTACTGCGACTTTCACCGTCGATTCGCTTCTTCGGACCTCAGTCGCAGGGCCTTCGCGCAGTTGGCCGCAGATCTTCCTCCATGTCTGAAGAACTTGCTGATCAATTTCGTGCTGGCCGTCGATCAGCTTGAGCAGTGACCCAAGAACGTCGATCCCGAACGGTTCGGGGCTGTGTTGGGCACGGACCCAACGGCATTCGATCCATTGTCCTTCTTCGTCATCACGAACCCAGATCGTCATCAAATTTCCCGGGTCGTACCTGATCTCCCACTGTCCACTTCGGGTTGTGTGGCGCGACTTTGTGCGACGTAGGTCGTGGAACCGCAATTCGTCGCTGTCGTAGATCAGGTGTTGGAAGTTGATTCCGTACCGCTGAACTGTTCGCCATGCGCACGGTTGAAGTGAAATCCACTCATCGTGGGTCAGTACCTGCGTCGTCGTCGGCATCGATGCGGTGAGTGCGCCGTACATCGCGTTCGGGGATAGCGCCTTCATGGGCATCAGATTGTGCCGTAATCCAGACGTTGGGCGTTGCTGATATACAGCGACGATCCATTCATCGAGCATTGCCTGTAGCAGCGGGAGCGGCCACACCGCGTCGGTCTCGGGGTGCGCGCCGCGGTGGACCACAGCGCGGCCTTTGTACCCGACGATCCAGCGAACGAAGTCCTCGCTGATGGTCTTGAATACTCGTTCGACAATCGGTTTGTTGGTCGGATCGTATGGGGACGCTATGCGATGGCTGATCTGTCGACTCTCCAGCACCCGGAGAAAGTGATTGGAGACGAAAACTTTCCCGCGGTCAACGAGGACTCCTCTGACGTCGATAATGGGTCGCGCGGCAACATGTTCGGCTAGCTCGCCTTCCGGGAGCATCTCGTCGGGTAGGTACGAGCGGGCCATTGACATGGCGTCGCTCCACCCGGGCCGCAGTTCCATAGGGCGCATGGCTCCCGTACACAGTTCGATGGCGTCGACGGTACGGGCGGCTCGTGGCCTTAGGATTGCTGCGCAGATTGTTCGCGTGGCCACGTCGATAGCCAGTGCGAGATCGACTCGCTCAGTCCGGCCATCTGCTGTAAGTACGAAGGCGTCGAGCGGAGTCGAATCGAGCTGGACCTCTTGCCCCGGATAGAGTTGTCGTACTTTGCCGAATGCACGGTCGGGGCTGTTGGCGAGGCTCCGACGAGTGGCTGCTTCCCCAAATGTGTGCTCGCCTCGATCAAGCGAGTCTATGATCGAGTACATCGTTGATCTGGACGGCGCCACTACGTTACGTGCGGAGAGCGCCGTGCGGGCAAGCTCGATCACCTGCTTTTTTGACGGTGTTGACTTCGTTGTGAACGATCGCATCACATCCCAGAGGATCGCGTGTACGAGTGGATCCGTTGCCTTCTGACGTGTGTGGCCGGGGAGTCCACGCTTGTCGGCACATCCGACGATGCCGTCAGCTGCGAACCCGATGTATCGGCGCCACATGGTGGACATCGAAACTTCAATTCCTCTGTTGTGGAGCTCGTTTCGCTTCTTCTGCAAGCGCTCTTCAAGGGTGCCGGTTAATGCTGTGGCCGCGATGAGGCCTACTTCGGCCGGTGTCGATCCGTATTTGACCTGGTGCATCAGCTCGTACCAAAACTCCGCTTCGCGCTGGCGTGTCTGGGGCATGTGGTCGAGTTGGCGTTGGTCGGGGAAATTATTGCTCCCTGCCGGAGCAATGAACGAGTCGTTGGTGAGGAGCTCACTGATCGTCATGGAGAGAGTGGTTGCGTCGGTGAAGCTCTGCAGCTCTACGCGTCCGGCCTCTAGTTCGCTGACTTGCCAACGGTCGCTTCGCAGTCCGACTTCATCTCCGCATGAGAGGGTGATCATCGCCAAACCTTGGCGTCGCTCGTGAGAGGTCGTTGCAGATTCGTATGCAGTTGGCGCCGCCACAGCATGTGGTAGACCGCCGTGGAGATGCTGTGGTGCGAGAGCCCAGTCGCGTCGTGGGCCGCGTCCAGTAGGTCGGCGACTGTGATGCCACCGGCGGAGGGAGTCGGTACGTGTGACCGGATGATGGTGGCGATCGCCGGTGGGGGAGCAGATCGCGGTCTGCTGTAGCCGGCCAGCAGACTCACATTGTGTTGGACGACCGGCTCGACTGCGGTGAACTCGTGATAGCTCCAACCAAGGGCCTCGCAGACCCGCCGCGTTCGTAGGTGCTGCTCGGCTATCTGTTCCGAGATTAGAGCGGCGGGATGGACGTCGACTAGAACGACCGAACCGTTGTGGGTGCGCGCAAAGAAGTCGGGGGCGTGGCGGGCCGGGGTCAACCCTTTTGGCCACAGGAGCCAGAAGGGGTTTGAGCTCACACGCTGGACCTGCTGGCTGAAATCAAGAAGCATCAGCGCGATCGACTCGAAGTGCGATTCGAATCTGACATGGGAGCCTGTGCCGGAGAACCAGTAGCTTCCTTCATGCGACCGCTTCCCCTTGTAGGCGGGGAACCGACGTATCGGAGGGAAGCTTTCGAACGCTACGGCGCCCAGCTCGTCGGGGCGTATAGGACGTCTGACCGACCGTCGCGTATCGGGGTCCACGTACATCAGCTGGTCGTATGGTGCCGAACCGATCGGTAGTTTCACCGACGTCGGTTTCGTCACGACAACATTCGCGAGTAGGTCAGCACGCGTACGGCGCGTGTCGCGCCGCATCCGGGTCCGAGGCCTGCCGGTAACGGTGTCGAAAAGAGAATCTGTGGCACCTGAGGGTGCGCACAACTATGCTTGCGCATAGCGATACCTCCACTTAGTGGGTAGGGGTCATCGTGGCTGGTGTCGTCGTTGGCGCGACGGCACCAGCTTTCACAGGTCATCACCACCTGCTTGCGCTTCAGGTCGAAACGTTACCGGCAACCACAGGTGGTGTCTAGTGCTGATTGAATCCCCGAACGTCGCAATAGGTCGCCGATCGCAGCGTCGTCTTGCAATACGGGTCGTCGTCAACCCGGTGGGTACACTCAGAGTCGAAGTTGCACCGAAAGAATCACGGCATCACTGCGGATTCATTTCGCTCCGCTGCCGACGAGACTCCGACGGTGTGCCTTCCCTGTCAGTTCTGGCGTCAACTGGTTGGGAGGCACTGTGATGAGTGCTGTCAATGATCTGATCGAACTTTCTACCATCCCGTCGCAATCGACGGCTCGGTGTATGAACCCCGAGTGCCTCGAAATGTGCACGTTCGATCCGAACGTGGCCGGTCAGAAGCCGTTATTTTGTAGCGCAAAGTGCAGGGTGGCCTTTGGGGCCAAGCGCCGCAAGCTGGTGAGGCAACTCGAGGCTCTCGATGAGGTGCAGAGGACCACGTCGATGACGCAGAAGGAAGCGCGAAGGGTCGCCAAGGTTCAGTCCTACTTGCGGTGGTTGCTGGAGCGATACCCGTCGGATCGGGCGTGAGCGCAGCGCGTCTCGGCAGCACGATTTTTCTCGACGGGTCGACCGCCGAACCGACACATGTGGGCGGAATAACGAAGCTGAACGCTTCGGCCCGAATGGCACATGTGGGATTTGAGCGTGCCAGGACCCAGGAGCAGTCACCGCCGGCGAGCACCACGCACTCGATCCCGCCCACGTGAAGGTTCTCGAGGGCAAGGTCTTCGTCAAGCTGGGGGTCGACGAGGCGATCGCCGAAGAACACGTGAGGCAGGCGCAGACCGCGTGACAATTAGCGTCGTTCTGGATGGCGACTCAATACCGATTGACCGGGACGTGTTCGTTGAGCTGTTGGAAAATTCGGTAGCCAGCGACTACGTCGCCTACCAAAACGCGCTGGCGAAGGGGTCAATCGAGTTCAAAACCCTCGTGAGGTTGGCACGCAAGGGTGAGATCCCATACTCATTGTTCTTCGGTCCTGTCGCTGTCGTGAGAGCTCAAATCAGGGCCAACACCGGAAAACTGCTGGAAGGGATCAGCAAGGCGACGTTCTCCGTGAACTCGCGTGGAACGGTCGAGTTGCATCGAATAGAGCTCATCGTCAAAGATCTGCTTCGCAAGCAGGCGACGCTGAAGAAGTACGACGACACGCTAACTCACAACACGATTGTCGGGATGATCGGGAAGCCTGGGACGACGGTCGAGCAAGACGCCCAAGCGCTGATGCGTGCCATCAAGTTGACCCGCAGCGACTTGCAGTCGGCACGGAATAAGGAGGCTGCGCTAAATCTCCTCATCGACCGACTGGAGTCTAGTCAAATCTTGGTCTCCCGCAGTGTTCGCAATTACATGCCTCAGCAGCTCAAGGCCAATTTCAGCGGCATGGCGATCAAAGACAAGAAGGTGCCGTATATCTTCCTTGCCAGCGAGCTCGGGCAGGAAGAGCTTTACGGGCGCCAGGTGTTCACCCTCACGCTCTTGACGGTCCTCATCGCGCGAAACATATTTGCCCCGGTCACCTACCAGACCCAGAGTGGGGGCGCGGCCCCTGGCCGCGAGTACGAGATCGTCGAGCAACTTCTCATGCCCGTCGAAGAGATCATCACGCTGCCCCTAGGGTCCCTAGACGACATAGTGGCGGCCGCGGACCATTTCAAGGTCACGCCGAGTGCCTTAGCCGTCCGCGCGATGCATCTCAAGCTTGTCGATGTCGAGACGTCGAGCGCTTACCTCACTGAGCTCAACCGACGACACGCGAGCAGGCCGAAGTCCCAGGCGCGTAATCCGTTACCAGCCAAGGCGGTAAGAAAATACGCCGGACGGGAGCTGGTCAGCCGGATGTTCGACGCGCTCGACGCGGGAAGGCTCTCCGAGAGACAGTTTTGCAAATCTGTATGCCTAAACAAGCTGAAGCCTACGCAGCTCGCTGACTTAAGAGCGGTGGTGGGTTGAGCGACGACCAGCAGTACCTCATCGACAACAACGTGCTCATTAAGATGTCGACGAGGCAGCGTGCGAGCGAGTTTTTTGTTTCGAGCTGTCATGTGCCAAGTGAGGTCCTGTACGAAGCACGCGGGTTCCCCGACTACGAGGTGCTGTTGGAGCGTGAGTACCGAACGACGCCAGGTGTGCTGCGCCAACTCGTTAGCGTGATGGCAACAGTCTCCGTCGGCGATACATCGCTCGTTGATCTCTTCGCCAACCGCGGCAACGCCGACCCGATCATCGTCGCCTGCGCACTGGACGCGCAGCATCAGAACGAAGGATTGCTATTCGGGCCGAACTGGGTCGTCGTCTCCGACGACGATGCCGTGAGGACCAAGGCCGATTTATTTGGGATTTCGCTCAAAACCAGCGCAGAACTTAAGGCAATCATCGAAAAATGAAGACTTGCAACCGTTTTGACAAACACCTCCGTGTACCTGCTCTGCATTTCACTAGTGTCGACTGACTAGGGCAGCTGTGCCTGCTCGGCGAATCGATACAAAGGGTTTGTCGCTGCCGCCGAGCGTGACTCGACACCGGCGGCCGCGACGTAACGCTGTGAAGTGATGATCGACTCGTGACCTAAGAGCTCCATCAGCGTGTACACATTGACATTAGCGTTCGCCAACTCGGTGGCGAACGTATGTCGGAGGCCGTGCACAAGGGCCCCGGCAACGGGCTGAGCATCGGGGCCAGCAAGCTTGAATGCTCGCGCAATCCGCGATTGCAGAGTGCCGCGGCTGATTCGCTCATCGTCACGCCCAACAAACAGCGGCGCGTTCGCCGGCCACCAAGTCAACGGGTCAGTATCCGCATTTCGGCTGCGTCGCATAGGGTTACGACGTGCGCGTGTTTGGAGATATATCCGCAGCACGTCGAGGTAGCTCGCCTCGATGGGGATATTACGATGCTTGCCGCCTTTGCCACGGACGGAGATCACGCCTGAGCCGTCTCCATTCGTGCGGATGTCGCCAATGTCAGACGACCTGAGTTCCTCGGCACGTAGTCCCGCTAGTAGTCCGGTGAGCACGATTACGAGATCGCGCTCAGGCCAATCTGTCGCCCGGTGGACCGTAGGTTGAGTGATCGCGACCAAGAGCGCCTCGATGGCTCTAATGGGCAGAGCTTTTGGGAGCGTCTTAGGAAGCTTCGGCCGTCCGATGAGCGGCATCGGGTTCGACTCCAGAAGCTCTGAAGTGAACAGGAACGTGCACAGCACATTCCACGTCGACCAGCAGCGGCGGATTGAGGTCGCAGCATGCTCACGCGCGAACGCTGAGAACGCGCCACCAACTGATGCCTTCGTGATGTCCTCCACGGACAAAGCTTCCGAACTTCCCGCGATCAGTACAGCGATAGCCGCGAAATCCTGCCGATAGGCCTTCAGTGAATGGGGGGAGAGCTTGCGCATTTGACGGTCATCCATGAACTGCTCGAACCAAACGGGGAAGGCTTGCGACGGCTTGTCTAAGGCGACGTTGGACATGAGTCCACCCTGGCCCAGATTTCATGGATAATCAACATTATCCATAAAAAGGGCACGGGAGACGCTTGGAGCAGCGCAGATGGCGCGAGGGCAGAAACGCCGTGATACGTCACAGTGACGAATCACATGCTCTGAGCGGGATTGGTGTGACGGCCAGGGGTCGTAAAGCGCGAGCCGCAGGCCTCGTCGTCCGGCGAGATATCCTGCGGCTCACTTCCAAATCCATCGCAATGGATCGGCCTGCGAGCGACTGTACCCGCGCCGAGCAACTGCGACGACTCGGTCGTATGGTGCCGCCGGGGCGCTGTGGCAGCCAACTCTCATATTTTCGTGGAACCGTGCGGCCAGTCGGACAACTCTCAGGTCTTCTTGGATTACTGTCATCTTTTTCTGGATCGGACATCGGGATGCCGCCAAAAGGTCTCGGACACAGTGTGTCTCGCGAGCCGATAAGATACATTATGTCAAGCAGACGTTCACTTTTGCTGCGGGACAGCGTGTTTCACGTAAGTAGCATCGCTCTATCCCGACTCGACCAGCGTCCAGTTCGGCTCGCCGCGAGGGGGCGTCGCGAACACACTCCAGCCGGAATCGCCGCGCAGGGTTGCCGCGAGTGCATCGAGGAGGGCGGCCAGGCTGTCCCATCTTCGAGTCGAGTCATCGCTGTCGACATCGTCAAACTCGACAACCTGACCGGTCGCCGGCCCCGGCCTGGCGTCGTACACCAGCATCAATCCGTCACCCGCCGCGATAGGAATAAACGCGGGGATGAACCGGTACACCGGTTCGTTCCCGCGGCCATTGCCGTCCTCGGTGTCCGGTATCCAGTCGTGCGCGGCGAGCATCGTGGCCCTGGCATCGGCGGATTCATCGAGGCTCAGGAGGTCGAACTCGGGAAACAGGTTCTCGCTGTGGGCGTTTACGGTACGGAACCACGCCTTGAGATCGCTTGGCCAGGACACACCTGACAGTATCTCCGTCGCCTGGATCTGATCTTCTGTAGCGCCTGTGCTGAGCGTCGACGCAACGAGCGGCGCCCCGCGATCGCGCAACTGCTCGATCAGGTTTCGCCAACTAGTCGCAGTCGCGCGCGCGGCTTCTGTGCGGTCGCGGACCGGCGGCGGACGCAGCGAAACTTTCGGGGTGTCCACGAGCTCGTGTAGCCCGCGGGGCCCGTCTGTCGGCCAGATCTGCACCTTGACCGAACCGCCGTCGGGAACACCGTCTACTCCTCGCACGCTGACGCGCACGACATGCCATCCGTTGAGAGACCTGTACAGGTCCTCTACTGGCCGGAGCTTATCCATGACGCTCTCATCGTCGTAGGTCTCAAACGGCAGCAATCGCGTCCCGGGTACGAAATGGGCGCCGATCTCCTCAATGACCTCCCAACCGTCAGGGACGAGCTCCGGCGAATCGCTCAAGTTTCCCCATTCGAAAGCCACCATGCCGACTGCTTCTTCGAGCACGATCACGACATCACCGGGGATTGAGCCATCCGGTGCGCCCGGAGCGCACGCCAGCAGCTTGCCGTGCTGATACTCCTTCGACACACTGTCGCGCCACGCCGGTTCGGCACGCACTCGCACTTCGAAGGGGCTCAACAACTCCAGAAAGACGCTCGCGGTCACGACATCTCCGTCGAGGTCGCGGCGCGATACGGCCTTTGCCGCGCGAGATGACCCGGTTGTCGCTTCACACCCATTCGAACACCATAGTTAGCAATCCTTCACTCGCACAGAGAACGCCTGATCAAAACGTCCACAGCGTGCGAGGTGCTCCATGTGGCGAGGAGATCCCGCTGCGGCGGATGAACTAGCGGGCATACTCGCTTTATGCGTGATTCGGGAGACTTCGGCGCCAGGGCCTGCGTCTTGGGTCCGTTCTCAGAGCTGTTCGACGCCGTAGCCGCGGTGTCCCGGGAGATCACGTCTGCAGCACAGACGGCCACCGAACAGAGCTGCGAACGGTTGGTGGCGCACTCGCACTCCATCGTCGATGTCGCTACCGCTGAGGAGGCGCAGTACCTCGCCTCGGTGATCATGTGCTTCGATACGGACCCAGCCGACACCACTGGAGAACTCGTCGGCACCGTCCTGAACCTCGGCCCATTCGCTACTGTGCGCGCCGCGACTGACGCTGCATCGGGAGAGGCCGAGATCGGTTGCTACCTCATGTTTGAACGTGAACAGCTCGCGTTCGCTGGGATGTCGCACAGCATAAGCAGCCAGCTAGATGTCAGTGGACGCGTCCAGTTCCACGTCACCGCCGCCGTGACCTACCGCAGCGCGGATCCCCCGCTACAACGGCCGACTGAACCCGCAACGCAACAAGCAGCCGACCACCCGCCGCCGCCGCAGCGCAAACTGAAGTTCCGCCCTGACGGCAACAAAGCCCGCCGAACTGCCCTTTACCGCCACAACAAGCAGTGACCCGAGCGCTCCCCTCTCCCACGCACGCGGCCAGTGATCCGTGCCTCGTTCGTAGCGAACCCTGGGGATCGGTCAGCCACGACGGAGGCCGCCGGCGCCGTACGCCCTACCTCGGCTGACCTGCGGTGATGCATGTCGAGAATAAGCCCAAAAGTGATAAAGGACTTATCCAGTAAAGTTTCACTTATGTTGTCGGACAGCGTGTTTGAGAATATGGGCACTGGCTGGAGTGTCTGACAGTGAACCGATGACATGGTGTTGTCCCTTGTCGGTCCAGGTCGCGACTCCGTTGATGAGGCGCGGGCTCATGAATCCATCGCCCTCGCGGTACGGCCACGCAACACCGGCGTCGGCCACCTCGTTAGCCACTAGTTCAGCGTTCACTGCGGCTACCGTTTCTTCGTCGTCAACGACGCGTGCAATGGCGCCGCTGACGCCCCACCCGCTCGGTACCCGCCCCTTAGCGGTCACGCGGCTATATAACAGGACACCTCCGCTGGAGGCTTCGTACTCGGCGACCCAATCGATCCGCTCGATAGAGTTGCCGTACTGACACAAATGAAGGTCTCGGCCTATGCGTCCCAACGCGGAAAGCCACGCGTCAGGCAAGTCAGACGATTCCACCTCGACACCCCGCTCTTGTGTCCAGGTGGCCGTTAGCACCTGTTCATTGCGTGCTTGGCCGAACGAGTCCCAGCGACCTGCCATCATGGCCCGACGACCATTTCGCCGCCGAGTGAGTGAGCGTGTAGTTCGCCGATCGGCATCACAGGTTCATGCGATTGGTGGTCCACCCACATGGCACGGCCGTCGACGACGGTCGGATCCATCGGTGGCCGTCCCTCGAGTGCGGGCCACAGCACCCACTCGTGCGCGGCGAAGTCACCCTGCACCAGATCGGCCACCCAGTAGATCGTCGACGCGTCGCTGCGGCCGGCAACGTCGTCAGCGTTCTCGGTGTAGATGAGAGCTCGCCCATCGGTGTCGCGGATTTCGATCGCCGCGTGATCATCGTCGGAGATGAAGAGATTCCACACCGAAGTCGTTACGTCCCAGGCGTTAGCGCGTTCCCCGGTCTGCATGAACGGTACGTCACGACGCACTGTCGCGATCGCGATCGTCCATCGCTGCGGGGGCGCGCCCGGACCAGTGATTGACCCATCAGGCCAGTAGACCCAGTGCGCGGCGTCAGCGAAGTACTCGTTGATCGACGGATGCATGTTGCGACCCTATGGGCACACGACACAGCGCGGAAGCCTGCGACAGCGCACCTGCCTGCCACAAGACGGTTAGAAGCGGAAATCCGCTGGTCGGTGCTGTGGCGGGGAGGCTGCGGGTGCGGTCTCCGACCGTGTGCCAATGCAGTGGTGGCGGCCTGCGTCGGTCCAGGATGCGACGCCGTCGGTGGAGGTGGGGTCACGAATCCGGTGCCTGCGCGGTACGGCCAGGCGACACCGGAAGCGGCCACCTCTGCGGCGGCGGTGCGGCTGTTCTGCTCTATCCACGACGGAGGTCCTGCGCAGATCCTGGAGAAGCGCACTTAGAAATTGTCTCGCGGGTGGGCCGACGTTTGGGCGACGATAGGTGCGTGAAGGGGGATGATGTGGACGACGATTGGCGGCCGACGGCTGCGGATGGCTCTATCGCGCTGGTAGTTGACGGTGAAGCATTTCGGGTCGCGGTCGCGGCAGACGGTGGTTGCCGCTATACCTGGGTTAGCGGCCCCACCCCCGGGTATGGGTTTGAGGCCAGCGCACCGCGGGTCGCGTGGCGATCCAGTAGTGGGCTGCCGCCGGCACCGCTCCCACTGCCGTTGCCGACGATCGCGCACCGCCGGAGAGCCATTCGAGACTTCCTTGCCGAAATCGATCCCAAAACGGGTTACCTGTCCAGCGTTGACTCAACGCCGTCATAGAGGTGTGTATGACTGAGCTTTTTCATGTGAGCTCTGTGTTGAACCGAGAGTCGATCAGACGCCACGGTTTGGACTGGCGCCGGATGGGAGCCGCACCAGGAATCGCGGGCCCCCGTGTACCGCAGTTGGCGGGCTGTTTCCTTGCAATCGGCGAGTTTGAGCGTCGCTGGTTCACCGAGATGAACAACACCGGCGGCCCAGTCGACGTGTGGCGCGTCGACAACATCGCCACCACGCAACTGGCCACGTCGATGGAGGGGCATCAGTTTTACCCCGGCCCAATCGGGCCCACGCACCTCACTCTCGTGGAGATGGATGTGCCGCCAGTGACCAGGTAGCCGAGGGCGTGTGGGTGGTCGGTTATCACGCGCGGCCGGGAGGTCGGACGGTCGGCTCGTCGAGGACTAGAGCGATGTACATGTCGTTGGTGATGTCTGCCGAGGGGGTATTGGCTGGTCCGCGGCGATAGACGATGATCCCGGCGGGGCCGACGCTGCGCGCGGGGACGGCTTCGCTGACTTGGCGTGTGACGCCGGCGACGAGTCGACCCGCCTCGGTGGGCCGGTTGTGGATCTGAGCGGCGGGGTCGTCGAGGTCGACGGTGATCCGGTCTCCGCGGCCGGGAACGACGGGCCCGAAATAGGCTGGCGGTGCGGTGATGTGGACTGTTCGCCGGGCGACATCCTGTGCTGCCCTGTAATCGGTGATCTGTTGAGGTGCGGGTTCGACGAGTATGAGGTCGGTGAGCGTGACCACGGCGCCGCCGGGGTCAAATGGGCCGGCCGCGGTGAGTAGAGGTTCGGGGAACTTCTGGACCCGCTCGACCTGGTGCAGGGTCTCGCCGCTGGCCGGGTCCTGTGCTGTTCCCAGATAGATCTGGCGGACCCTGGCGATTGTTGCTGTGGCTTCGACGCCGGGTACACCGTCGGAGTGCCATGACAGCCAGATAACGATGGGCTGGTCGAGGGGGTTGCCGTCAGACGGGTCCCACCGCGCGACTCCGCCATCAACTGTGACGAGGTCGCGGTCGCGGTCCCAACCGGTGACGCGCACCGGCGACCGATCAGCGCCGGTGGGGTGGGCATGGAGGGTGCCTGTGATGGTCTCGCCGACCGCAGGCGGGGTGCGGCAACATTCGTACTCGAACAATGCAATCCGAACCGTCAGCGACGGCAAAGGTGTAATCACCGTGTTCACCGGGAGTTAGACGATCCGCAGCACGACGGCCGCGGGTCCCAGTGCACCTAATGGCGAATCGTACGTGTCACTGCCGGCTGGCGTCCACAGTGATCCATCCTCGCGAGTTCGATGCGTTGATGTTGCGCATAGGTCCAGCTCGTAGGTCCTTCGACCTGCGGTGATCCGGTGATGGGAATAAGTCCAAAAGCGATAAGAGACTTATCCAGTAGAAGTTCAGTCATGTTGTGCGACAGTGGATTTGATCGCACTTACGATGCAAAGCAGCCCGAGCTTCTCCCCGTCAGGTGATACGTAACAGGCCGGGCTCGGATCGCAGGTTGAGGTCTTTCAATAGGCCGATGACCGTGTACTCCCCCTGGGGAAAGGATTCGATGTCGGGTGTCGTGAGGTCTGCCCGGTAGAGCTCAACGGTTTCGCCGGGGTTCAGGTCTGGTAGGCCTCCGACTCCGCCGGAGTACACGACCCCGGGTGTCATGATTGGTTTGCCGTCTGCGTCGAGCAGCCAGGCAAGAACGGTCGGTGTGTCCTCGGCGACGTTGCGCCACATTGCGTTGCTGGTGTTGGTCAAGGTGGGCCGAATGTTCGGCCGGGTCCCGGCGGCGGTCGTCGTCTCCATCAAATCCAATCGCAGCTGGGCGCGTCGATAGCGTTTCGCAGGCACGGCGTGCAGGGGCCATCCATCCGTGGTGCTGACCATCCACCGGCCCTCCTCGGTGAGCGACGACGAGATGAGGACCCAAGCCCCCGGCTCGTCGAGGGACGGTGCGGCCACGGTCTCGCGCCGGTTGCGGTCGTTGTCGAGAGACTGGATCATCCGCCAACCGCTTTCGGGCAACACTCGCAGTGCGTCTCCAACGTGAGGCGGGAACTCAAAGTTGCGGTCAGCAGGGAAAAACGCCCGCAACGATGTGCCAGGATCCGCCAGTACGTCAGCCGGGACCTCGTCAAAGACATGGATTTGAAACGCCTGCGGTTGCACGTCGGAATTGGGCACGGGTCCAGACTTGCACACCAATCCATCCCGATTACAGCGCTGCTGCAGCCTCTCGCGGTTGCAGATGCCTGACCTGCGGTGGTCCGGTCCAGAGAAGAAGTCCAAAAGTGATAAAGGACTTATCCAGTAGAAGTTCACATGCGTTGCCGCACTTCAATTTTGAGATCCCCGATGGGGTTGGTCATTCGAGCCGACGTCGAGTGGGCCGTGCTTGTTGTATTGGCGTCGTGCACGATTTTATGCCCGCTTGACGACATTTCCGAAGAGGTACGTCTCCTGCGGAAGCACGTTTCGCACCTGTATGAACGCACTCGACTTGTCCACCAACTGCACCACGGCCTCAGCCGCGGAGTTTGCACACTCGGCGGCGTCCCGTCCGCGTACCTCGACGGTAATCTTGCCCTCCGGGAGCGCCCCGGACACCTTAACCTTCATTCGGGATGTCAGACCATCCGTACCGTCGCTGCTGCACAGGCCCGACAGCGCGGCCACCTGACCGGAGAGTGAGTCATCGACAGCACCCTCGAGCTGAAACGGTTGGTCTGTTCCCAGGCGGCTGAAGGAGATGCGCGACGGGTCCGTCGGGATCTCGATAGCAACGATCGCCACCTCGCTAACAGCCACAGCCGGTGCGTCGTCGCCGTCGTCACTACATCCGGTCACAGCGCCGGCGAGGACCGCGAGCACGCCAACTGCAGAACAACAGCGCATCCACTCATGCAGCGACCCTATGTCGGATTCG
This sequence comes from Williamsia maris, assembly GCF_024171815.1. Taxonomy (GTDB): domain Bacteria; phylum Actinomycetota; class Actinomycetes; order Mycobacteriales; family Mycobacteriaceae; genus Williamsia_A; species Williamsia_A maris. The sequence continues at coordinate 287,446 of NZ_JAMTCJ010000004.1, forward strand.
TCTGATCGCCGTGTAGATTCTGCACCCGGTCAAGTTCGGGCCGAGAACCCTACGAAGGCCGCGGAACAGTGGCGTCTTGCCCGGTCCGCCCGTAGGGTGCGAACAAATCCAGACCGTCTGGGAGGCTGTGGTGGCCCGGTCGGGTGCCAGGTCTAGCGTGTCAGTATGAACTCATCGCTGCGTCGAAAGAATGCCTCCGTCTGATCAGCCGCGGTGGAGTATGACTCCAGCCGTTTCCGACCTCGTCGAACAGATCGAGCAACAGGACGGTGCCCGCAGGCTGTCGCTGTCGGATGTCATCAATACGGTCCGTCTGCGAGGTCGCTCCGTCACCGCCGCCGATACTCAACTCGAGATCGCGATCGCCGTCCACGATGTCGATGACGCTGGCTCATTTCCACCCAACTCGCTGCCGCGCGCCGTGGTGATGACGATCTACCCCTTCCCCGCCGGCCTTACAGGCGCCGAAGCCATTCGCGATGGTGCGAGCACCGCCATCGCCGACGCCGAAGGTGAAGCATGGCTCCGCGTCGTTCTGGGCGATGAACTCGCCGACTACGCCTACCAGCTGCACACCAACATCCGGCCCCGAGGCAAACGCGCAGCGCTGCACACACACCAGAAGATTTTCGCGTCCTTCATCGCTCGACGCGACCACCATTTGCTCGCGCCCGACAACTTCACCTGGCAGCGCCTCAGCCACACGAGCCAGCAGCTACCCCGCAAACTCGAACCATCCACGCACAACACCGAATTGATCGAACTAGTGGCCGCGTCAGGCCCGTTCGCAGATGCGGAACTTGTACGCGATTTACGAACCAACCCCGACGGGACATGGCGAATACAACTGACCGGGGACGACCTCGACCACCTCACCCCCGTGGCCCGCGAAGCCCTCGAGCAGGCCTACCAACTCTTCCGGATCCGCGGCGCGATCCACACCAGCCTGCAACCTGAACGCCTCATCGCAACACCACACGAGGTGCAACTGCACTTTCGGTGGAAACGCAACCCCAACACCTTCGCCATTGCCACCCAACTGCCCCAAACGGAAGCATCGTTCTACTCCCCTGTCTCAAATCCCGCCGCCTGGATGTCCTACCGAGCCAGCGACTGGGACGAAGAACTCAGCACCGGCTGGGTGCGATGGGCACAACGCAGCCGCATCAACGGCGTCATCCACCTTGGCCGCCGCCAGGAGCTCACGCGCAGCGGCGGCTACAGCTCCATCGGCAACCTCACCCCGCGAGCAGACACCAACGGAATTGTGTCCATTCCGCACGGCGAGAACCTCGCAATGGACACCACCGTGACCTACCGCGCCAGCAGACTCATTGCCTGGAACCACGAACTAGACGTTCGACACAAGCCGTACGCGTTCGCAGCCCACGCCGTGATCGCCTGGACCGACACCCCGGGCGTCGCGTCCCTCGACATCCTCGAAGCACTTCCCACCACCCCTGACTACAGCATTCGCCGAGCAGCGTTCCACGCCATCCACGACGCCGCCGACGCCGGCGCCCACCTGATCACCACCACACTCACCACACCTGTCCTCGACGAACTCGGGTTGGTGACCGAAACAACGGGGCGCCGCGTGCTCGACGTTCTGACCATGCCGTAATTCGCCACCACCCAAATCGCAGCATTGGGCGGGCCGCGGACCTCACGCGGCGGCGCGGCACGCCACTCGTCTCATGACGGGGTAGTGGCGGCAACGGCAGAACAGACCCGGCGAAAACGCACCCAACAGCTTCCTGACCACCTGCGATGCGCCGTCAAGAATAAGTCCAAAAGTGATAAAGGACTTATCCAGTAGACGTTAGCTTGCTCGCAATCGCGCTCCACCAGTCCAGTGGGTGCTCGTGGCCTCACGTCTGGGTCGGGAATCCGTGTAGCAGGACCATCACCACTGCTGCGTCTTGCGATTCCTCGGCGGCGGCGACGGAGCGGTACCGCTCAACGACCTCGAGCAACTCGACACCCAGGGCGTCGGTCTGAGAAGGGGTCAAGCGTAGAACGTTGTCGGCGCTGAACGTCGCGTCGGTCCAATCAGGTCCCCAGGATGTAGCGGTGCGGCCGTATTCCATCAAGCGTGACCATTGGTGTTCGAGCATTACGGCTTTCGCCGCCTCCGCCGCGGTGGCTCCGTGGGGCGAGTCGCTGAAGTCGGTTGGAAACCATGAAATTCCGTGCGCTGCACGCCACCACCGCTGCCGACCGTCCCCGCTCGCGTTGTCGGTCTCCTCGACAAACCCACTCGCGGCCAGTTGATTAACGTGGTAGCTGACCGACGCTGGTGATTCCTCGACAATTTCTCCGAGTTGAGTTGCCGTCAGCGAGTCGTGAGCCTTGAGTGCATGGAGCAAGCGCAGCCGCGTGGGGTGTGACAGAGCTTTGAGCTCGGGCAAGGTCGACACCCGTTTGATGTCATCACGTGTCTTTCGATTCTCGGTCACGGACGTCACCATATATCCGCAACGAATCTTGCGCAATAATTCCTTCGGGAGTCTTTTTGCTCTCAGATCTGATGCACCAAACACGTCCATGGGTGGTTGCGCCGGCTGATCGAGTCATGTCAGGTGAAAGCGCTGTTTTACTGACATGAGGCCGAAGCCGCTCCCCTGCAGCGGAACTGGCCGAATACAGGGACTACGTCAACGTGAAGGCGAGACCGGTTGCGTAGCAGAAATTTCAGAGCAGCAGCGATCGCATCATTACTGCGTTGAGCATGCCGCTTTCGACGAACCGTAGTAGTGCGTGGTGGCTTTCGTCGATGTCGCGGGTGTGCTCTCGAACCCCAAAACCTTTAACGCGTCGTACCGCGCGCGGTTTCGGGTGTCTCGCTTGAGAAGGGTCGCTGCCGAATCAGAAAGAGCCTCCGCCGAAGTAGAGGTGCACTCGAACGGTGTGCTGTCGCATCCCTGTTCCTAGGTCGAGGCTTCCCGTCAACAGGACGTCGCCGATCGCGACGGCACCGGCGTCGCCAGCGTGGCGCACTGTTGCCCGCTTGATCTGGTCGCTGAGCGCGGCGCCCTCGAGGTCAGAGGGCAGCTCGAATCGAAACGTGGCTTCGTTATTTCTTTTGGCCACGCGACGGCGTCCTCATTGGGGGCACGGGGTCGATCGTTGTCCTGATCATGGGGTCGAAGTCGACAGGGTCCGGCCATTGCATGTGTCCGCTGGCGAATGTTTGAAGCCGATTGCCGGCTGTCCAGATGGTGCCGTCTGCGGTCCGGGCGACTTTGGGCCGGGTGTCGTGGACGGGGTAGCTAGCGGTGGGTTTCATCGTGGTGGGGTCGAGAAAGGTTACGAGCCAAAACTGCCCGCGTGTTCGGTCGTACGTGGTGGGTTCGTGAAAAGGCCACCGTTCAACGACACGGTTGTTGCTGGCGCTGGGTGGATGCGTGACGACCCAGATCAGGTCGTCGGCGGACCCGGCCCAGAGCACCGTTTCTGGAATGGTGACTGGTGGTCCCGCGGACAGATCGGACCGGATGGTCACAGCGACGTCGCCGCCGCAGAACAGGTGCAGGGGGAGCCGGCGAGTATCCATCGTGGATCGGTGATGCCGTTGCTTGGGATGGGCGGGAGGACGGGCCCGAGGGTGACGGCCCCTGTGGCGCTCACGCGTACGAGCCGCACACCTCCGGCGACGTCCTTCGCGTCTCTGTGGATCGCGGTGATGGTGTCGCCGTCGACCACAGCGCCGTACAACATTCCTGGTGGCACGTCGAGCACGATGGCAGGAGCGTCAGGGGTACGAATTTCCCACTGCCGGTGGTCGGTTCGAGCGAGGACTGACTCCCGGCCCATTTCGGCTACGTCACCTGGACAACTGGCGCTGTGTTCACTGCCGGTGCGATTGAGCTACCTCGACGTACAGTTGGTCGTGCCCGCCCGCCGAGTAGTCAACTGGTCCGGCCGCAGATTGTTCTGGGTCGGGATCTTCATATTGGCGCTCTCGGTGGTCATGATCGGAACCGTCGGCGAGTTTCAGCACCCCTCCAAAACATTTGGATGCGATCCGGTTGCCTGCACGCCCGGTGAGTCCAGTTGGCCCACCGGGTCCGGCTTATGGATAGTTATAGGAGTCGCCGCGCTGGGCGTGGTGCTGACTGTCGCAGGCGCCTTGAAGCGGAGACGCGAAGCACGTCCGAAGTGACGTACGGCTGACTGCCCCTGCATAGTTCGTGATTATTCGTGCAACGACGGTTTCAGGGTGTTCGCGACCTGGCGACTCATCCGTTGACCTTGGCCTTACAGCTCCCCGCCGATCGGTCACCGGCGACACAACGGGTGACCTGACTCAGACCGACGCCTAAGCCTGCTCTGCACTGTCGGCGTCCCGATGCTGTACTTGCCGCCACGGACATCAACCGCAAAGGTGAACAGATGGCGGTGAGAGAACCGAAAGACACAAGCAGGCCTGGCTTCCTTGCGTACCTGGTCATGGCCGTCCTCTGGTTGGCGGTCGCGGCGTTGTCGTGGTTCGGGGCTCGAAACGCGATCTACGGCCGACTCGCCGCGATCGCGTTCGTCGTCCTCGCTGCCTGGTGCATCCTCAAGGCTCTAAGAATCAGAACTGCGACTGCCCAGACAACTCAGTGATTGCCACCATGTCCGGCGGCGGGTCACATCCACGGAGAGCAACCCGCAAAACGTGAGTGACACCAACGACGGCGGCCGCACCGTCGCCCGCTGGCTCATCCAAAGGCCTTTCAACCTCCGACTCGCCACTACCGGTGTGGCTGTCTCTCTCGCCCTGGTCGCCTGGCGCGCCTGGCCATCCGTCGCCGCCGGCATCGCACTCATCTACGCCATCATCGCCGGTGGCGCCATCGCCACCGGCAAATCCGACCTCTACGAGCCCGGCACCACCGAATAAACCTCGGAACCGCCACCGCCCTACCGGATGATCCAATTCAGTGCGCTGCGATCCCCTGGCAATCGACGTCTCCGGTGTACGAGTGGCCGTTCCCACCCTCAGCGCCATGGCATTCTGCGATTCCACCAGGGTTGAGTCGCGATGGAGCTCACCTCGGTGGTCACCTCGCGGTACCGCTCGTCGACGCGCTCGACCTCGACGGCGGGTCGGTGCGCCCGACGACCTCCGTTGCTGATGAGTCGCCCTAGTCTGTCGCGGGCGTCGCTGAGCATCTCGCCGTCGCATGCCACACATCCTGTGGGGCCTTCTCGGAGTCGTAATGGTGTGCACGGCAAGTCCGGGTCGCCCCGAGCGACTCTGCGCTCTGTTCGTTCGACGTGCGCGCGCCACTCCGCGAGGAGCGCTAGGGCGCCGCCGTCCTGTCGCCGTCGGCGGGGCCGATGCGAATTCACGCCGACAAGCAGGTGCCCTTTTGTCGTCCATGGCGAATGCCCGCTGCGTGTCAACGCTCGCCTCACCCGGTCCTGCTCAGTCATTCATCCTCCCGCGCACCCGCGAAGATCGGACGGTCGACTCGTCGAGGACGAGGACGACGAACATGTGGTTGGTGATGTTTGCCGTCGGGGTGTGGGCTGGTGCACGGCGGAAGACCATCATCCCGTTCGAACCGACGGGCACTGCTTCGCTGACTTGGCGTGTGATGCCGGTGACGAGTCCGCCCGCATCGGTGGGCCGGTTGTGGATCTGAGCCGCGGGGTCGTCGAGGTCGACGGTGATCCGGTTGCCGCGGTCGGGAACGATGGACCCGAAATAGGTTGGCGGTGCGGTGATGTGGATTGTTCGGCGGCTGACTTCCAATGCTGCCAGATGGTCGACGACCTGTTCGCGGGTGGGTTCGACGAGTACGAGGTCGGTGAGGGTGAGCACGGCGCCGCCGGGTTGCAACACGCCGGCCGGGGTGAGAAGGGGTTCGGGGAACTGCTCGACCCGCTCCACCAGGTGGAGGGTCTCGCCGTTGGCCGCATCCTGTTCCGTTCCCAGATAGATCTGGCTGACGCTGGCGATGGTTGCTGTGGCGTCGACACCGGGTACACCGTCGGAATGCCAGGACAGACAGATGCCAACGGGCTGACCGATTGGGTTGCCGCGAGATGAGTCCCACCGTGCGACAACACCATCGACGGTGACGAGGTCGCGACCGCGGTCCCAGCCAGTCACGCGCAGCGACGACCGATCGGACGTGGTGGGTTGGGCGGAGAGAGTTCCGGTGATGGTCTCGCCAACCGCCGGAGGCTGCCGGCAACATCCGTACTCAAACGCATCGACCCGGACGACTAGAGACGGCGGGGTTGTGATCACCATGTTCACCGAGAGTTAGATGGTCCGCAGCACGACGGCCGCGGGTCTCAGTGCACCTAGAAGCGAACTGTACGTGTCACTTCCGCTTGGCGTCCAGCGCCGCTCGCAGATTCGATCGCCATGTCATCCGCATGGACACAACCGTCGACCTCATCCATTGACAGTTCAAGAGCCTACTCAAGCAGAGACTTCAGGTGGACCGCTTGGCTTCCGACCTGCCAAGAAGGTGCGTCGACGATCGGCGCGGATCGCTGCGATGAACAGAACGATGGTTGCGCCGGCAACGCACAGCCAGCTGAGCCAGAGCAGACCGCCCATCGAGGTGGTCACGCCCGCACCCCCGAAGACGACCGCACACGCGACAAGCCGGTTGACGTGACGTACTCCCGGTTGTCGGACGACGCTTGCGACGAGAACGAGCCCGAGGACGGTGAGGGCAAAGCCGACGACGATGTAGACGTGTGGCCGGTCGCTTCGGGTTGTCAGAAAGATCAGGTCGTCCGGGTTGGCCATCTGGACGAGTGTCACTGCTACGCCCGCCGCAACAGCAGTCCCGAAGACGGTGCAAGCGTTACGAACCGCTCTCCCGCTTCGCAGCCACACAGCCACGAACGAGAAGGGCATCACCCACACGGCCAACGCGAGGTGGACCGGCCACAGCTCAGACGGTGCGACCAAGGCCGCAGGCTCGTACACACTTCGGTCCGGAAGTATCCATGCCCCGATGAGCGTCAGCCAGGCGGCGGGGACGGTCCATGCGACCGCGGCCACCCATGACAGCACTCCGCGTTTGCCGACCATCGCCGCGACCGCCGACACTCCGACCCAGATCGCTATGTAGAACACGATCACCGCTTGTTCTGTATCCATCCGTCCCCACAACAGCTGTCCAGCGCAAAGTCCAGGTCTGTTGACGATCCTATCCAGCAATGCGAGCCGGCTGGCTTGAGAATAGGAACCGGGTTGCCGCACGTCACGACGGCTTCGTCGCGCACCGTCGATGTCATGGCTCGCCCCGTCACGTGGGATTGGCTAGGCCGGGAAATCCGCTCCGCGAGAGAGAGCTTCGCTCGACCGTATGTCGTCCAGGTTCTGCACCAGCGTGTCGACCACGGCTTCGTATCCGCTATTGCCCAGGACCAGTCGGTGGGGTGGCGGGTCTTGGGCCATTGCCGCGATGACCGCGCGGGCGCCGCGGTGTGGATCGCCGGGTTGCACACCGTTCATGTCGACGAAGGCGGTGCGGACCTGTTCGAGCATGTCGTGGTAGTCGGGAATTGCCTCCGCGACCGGCTCGCCGGCGAATCCGGCGTAGGCGTTGGTCCGGAACGCTCCCGGTTCGACCGCCAGGACGGAGACGCCGTAATCGGCCACCTCTTGGCGCAGTGCGTCGGTGATGGCTTCTATCGCGTATTTCGTTGCGCTGTAGTAGCCGAATCCGACTGCCGCCAGCAGCCCGCCCACCGATGACACGTTGACGATCCACCCGTTTCCGCGGGCACGCATACCCGGTAGCACTGCGCGAGTAACGGACAGCACGGCGAAGAAGTTCAGTTCGAACATCGCCCGTATCGCGGTTTCGTTCATCCCCTCGATCGATCCGTACCAGCCGCGGCCGGCGTTGTTGACCAGCACGTCGATACCGCCGTAATGCTCCTCGGCCTCGCGCACCGCGGCCAGGACCTGTGCCGCGTCGGTGACGTCCATGGCTACGACGAGAACGCGGTCACCGTAGTGCTCGGCCCACGTCGCCAACTCGTGCGGCTGCCGCGAGGTGAGCACCACGCGGTCCCCCGTGTCCAGCGCTGCCTCGGCGAATGCGACCCCGAAGCCGCCGGGCGTGCCGCCGGTGATGAACCATCGCTTGCTCATGGTTCGATCACCAACCGGCTGATGAACGCGCCGTCGAGCGTGAAGCGGTAATGCAGGTCGGCAACCCCGCCGGGGAAGTCGCCTTCCAGGTGCTGCCCGACGTCGACGCTCGGCCCGGTCCCGGTCGCGCCGGTGAATTCGGTCGTGTAGGTGTACTCACTCTCGCTGACCGAGTCGGTCAACCAGGCCTCGATCCCGTCACGACCGGTGTGGTCGCGGCCCTCGTCCGTCACCACGGCATCCGGTGTGAACACGCTGAGCGCATGAGCACCCTGTTTCGCGTCGATCGCGGTCATGAACTTCTTCACGTTGTCCGGGAGTCGATCCCATTCTGATGTCATGGCCTTACGGTCTTGCCTCCCCCAAGGGGAAAGTCAACACTGGGTCGCGAATTGCTTCCAGGCGCGCGACGCCCGGCGCCTGGCTCCAGTTGACCCTGCCCTAGGGGGAAGCCCCAAGATGCCCAACAATGATGCTGTCGCCGCAACCACAGGAGGACGTCATGGGTGCACGGGTCTCGATCGGTGACTTCGCGGTGATGTCCAGCCTGAGCAGAAAAGCGCTTCGGCACTACCACGACATCGGGATTCTCGAACCAGTCCATATCGACGCGCACTCCGGTTATCGCTTCTACGACACCAGCCAGGTCGATCACGCACACATCATCCGCCGGTTTCGATTCCTGGGCATGTCCATCCCGGATATCAAGGCGCTGCTGAGCACGGAAGACACCAAGGCCCGCACCGAGATAATCACAACTCATCTCGAACAGATGGAGGCGCAACTCCAGCACACTCGAGATACGGTCGGAGCACTGCGCGAGCTACTTTCTCCTGTGCAGGCCCCCGCCGACATCGAGGTGCGCGTTGAACCTGCGCTGGCTGTATGGACCATCGGCACCACTCTCGAGACCTCCGAGATCGACAGCTGGTTCACAGTCACGGTCCGTAAACTGAGAGACGCCGTTGCGGCGGCCTCAGGTGATCAAAGCGAGGTCGTGCCTGGCGGCCTATACGACCGAGCGCTGTTCCTCGAATCCTCTGGGCGGGCCTCTCTTTTCGTTCCGGCTCCGCAATCGGCGCGCCCCCCGTCAGGCATCCGGGCCCAACTTTTACCTCCGGCCCAATTCGCGGTGCTCACCCACTCCGGCGGTCACGAGGGCATCGACCGCAGCTACGCGGCGCTGGGAACGTTCACAAATGAGCACCTGATCAGCGACCAAGGACCAATCCGCGAGCACTACATCGGCGGCACACGCTCAGAGCCGACAACGTTCACCGCCACCGAAATCTGCTGGCCTGTTTTCAGCACCACCCCACCGCAAGAATAATTCTCAGGCCCTGCCGACCTAGGAACCGAGAACTGAAGGCGCATCTAGCATCACACCGGTTTAGTGTGCGCGCTTCGTGACTGCGTGGATGATGCCGCCTTCAACGAACCGCAGAAGTGCGTGATGGCGATCCTCGATGTCGCGGGTGTGCATCCGGCCTGCGGTGAGGCTGTCGAGTCGCAGGTTGTTGGAGTAGGTGTGCATGGTGGCGGCGACGAGGTGGAGGTAGGCGTCGTGGATTGCTGCGTCGTCGGCGTCTGGGAACAGGGTGTGTAGTTGGCTGATGAAGTCGGTTGCGATGGCGTTGAAGTCGTCGACGATCAGCCGTCCGATGGGGTGTCCGGAGTTGGCGAGTTGGGCGACGAGGCGAAAGTAGTTGTCCCAGCCGGTGTCGCCGGATAGCTGTCGCATCGGTTCGGTGAACGCGTCGATGAGGGCGCGTAGGCGGCGGTCTCGTGTTCCGCGGGCCGGCAGTGTCTCCAGTCGGGCGCGGCGGTCGTTGTTGAGGGGTTGAATCCTTCGGGCCAGCACTGCCTGGAACAACCCTTCTTTGCCGCCGAATTGGTCGCTGACCGCGGCCAGGCGGGTCCCGGCGCGGTCGGTGATGTCGCGCACGCTGACACCGAAATAGCCGCGATCGGCGAACAGTTCCTCAGCGGTGTCGAGCAACCGCGTCTGGCGTTCAACGCGGGTCGCATCTCGCGAACTATTAGCTGGCGGATTGGCCGCGGCGAGAGGTGTCACGATCCGATTATGTCGTGCTGGATAGTTCCGACTCCGCCGATGGCAGTTTCGAACTTGTCGCCGGATCCGATCCAGTGTCCGGTCTCCGTGCCGAACACCTCCCTGGCCAGCTGGGTTCGGGGGGTATTGCGTTCCCACTTCCCACCGTGCTGAGCCGCCTGCACCTACAGGTCTTCCGCGGTACGTGTCCGTCGCGACCTCATCGTTCGATCCCTACCAACTATCGGAACGACTGTTCCGCTCCGGGCTGCCCTCATGCTAGCGTCGGAACGATCGTTCCGAAAGTGTCGGTGAGGGGGTAGCGTGCGCGAGGTTGCTGACAACGTCGACGACGCCGATTGGACAGTGTCGGGGCACGGACTGCTGTGACGTGGAACGCGTTCCGCAGCAGCCGATCTCGCGCCGCGATGCCACCGTCACCAACACGCTCTGAACCGGGGAAAATCGATGCCTGATGCCACCTTTCTGCAAAAGCTGTTCGTGACGGCCTGCGCGGTCACCCGCACGACCGATCTCGCCGCCCGGTTGACCGGCGCAGCACCGTTCCTGCCCGCGTTGTTCGCCCTGCGTTACTCCAACATGGGCGGTCTCGACCGCACCCAGTTCACCGAAGAACTGGCCGGAGCTCGATCGTTTCGCGACAACCGATGGTGCGCGCACTGGGACCAGATCGCGGCCGGGCACGCCCAGCGAGCGACCACACTGCTGCGCGACCTCGCCGACGGCACGTCGATACCTGTGCCGAACATCAGCGATCCCGCAACGGCCACCGACAATGCGGCCCTGGCCGGTCTGGCTGAACTGATCGCCCCCGCAGCAGTCCTGTTCGCCGATCACGGCCCCCAACCGAGCACCGCTGCAATAACCGATCTTGTTGTCACGCACGCCGCGTCCGGTGACCGGCTGCGCGTAGAAACCGCATTCCGGGCAATCGACGCCTGGGTCAAGGCCATCACCTACCACCAGGTCAGCGCTTTCCCGGGACACAGCGAGCAGCGGATGCAGGCCTACTGGCGTTCACGACAGTTGTTCGACGTCCTCATCGGTGCACTGGTCCCGTCGCTGGACCTGACTGTGGAGCACGTCGAGATCCCTGTGGCCGGCGGAGAGACGGTGGCCGGGTATCTGGTCCTGCCGACCGGTCCGGGTCCACACCCGGTTGTGCTGACCACCAACGGACTCGAGGGCACCGCCCAAGAGTTGGCGATACCGCAGCTGCGTTACCGCGGCGCGGGGATGGCGATGTTCGTGATGGAGATGCCCGGCAGCTACGCCTACACCGGGCCGATGAGCCCAGGATCGGAGGCGATTTATCACGACGTCATCGACCACCTCGTCGCCGACGAACGTCTCGACACCGGGCGCCTCGGCATGGTCGGGGTGAGCTTCGGCGGGTACTGGACCGCGCGTCTGGCCGCCACCGATGACCGCATCACCTGTGCCATCGCCTGCGGTGCTCCGACGCATCGCTCATTTCACGGTGGTGCGCTCGGGACACCACAGGTCATCCTCGGTGCGCTCGCCGACACACTCGGCGCCCGACACCCCCTTGACCTGATGCGCAAACTGTCGGCCCTGTCGATCGAGGACCGCTACGCCGACATCTCCATGCCGCTGCTGGTCATCAACGGCGACAACGACACCCTGATGGACACCCAGGACAGCGTCGAACTCGCCGAGACCGCCCCCCGTGGCACCGTGCTGCTCTACCCCGACGATGACCACTGCGCGATGGGCCACTACCGCGAATGGCTCGACTACTCCCAGCGCTGGCTTTCCGAACACCTTGTCTCCCCTCTGAACTAGGCGAAGCGGCAGCTTGTGACCGCGCCAGTGCGACTGGGTGCGGGCACCCTACTTCTCGATGGGATGGCCGATCGGAATCACATTGCTGGCATCAATCACTGAGTTACCATCCGGGAGCGTCTCACTCGATGCTGGAGGCCTAGGCGCACGGGCGACCACGACATCAACCCTTGCCATCTGGGCGGTTCCAGGCAAAGCCGACCGGCGTGCAGGTCCCACGTAGTCGTACGCCGCGCAATCATCAGTTCAGCGTGTCCGCTTCTCACCTCCAGACGTCGCGCCGGCCCGCCCGGGGGGGGGGGGGGGGGTAACTGGTCGGTGCCCTCCCGGACAGTCCTGGCTTGACTGGCGACAACGGCATCGTGATTCTTTGGTAAGAGAAAGCGGGCCGGACTGACGGTCAGAACAGGGAGCCGATACGCGACGTGAGGTGCAGACTTGGTGCCTCTACCTCAGCAGGGAGCGCCGTGGGCGATGCCGACTCAGGGGTCCTCAGCTGCGAGGACATGCTGCCCGGTGAGATCAACCGTGTAGCTGTCGCCGGTGTATCCGGTGTCGGGAAGACGACTCTGGCCAGACAAATTGCAGGCGTGCTCGATATCGCACACATCGAGATCGACGGTCTTTTCCACGGGCCACACTGGCAGCCACGACCGGAATTCCTTTATGACGTGCTGGACCTGGTCGACCGGGACCGATGGGTCACCGAATGGCAGTACTCCGAAGCCCGGCCGTTGATCGCCAACCGCAGCGACCTCATCGTGTGGCTCGACCTACCCTTTTGGACAACAACATTCCCGCGGGTTCTTCGTCGCACCCTGCGACGGCGTGTCCGCTCGGACGTCCTCTGGAATGGAAACAAAGAACCACCGCTGCACACCGTGCTGACCGACCCGGACCACATAATTCGCTGCGCGATTTCAACTCGGCACAAATATGACAACGCGGTCCCCGACTTGAGAGAGTCGTATCCCGATCTGACGATCGTCCACCTTCGGACCGCGAGGCAGGTACGGAGCTGGCGCGCGGGACCGCTGGCGGCCAGGGCCTGCAAATAGTCTTCTGAACTGGTCGGCGTCCGGCGACCACATCTGTTCAGCGAAACATCGTCCCGGGCCCTTAGCGCTTCAGTCGGAAAAGCGCCGCGCGGGCAAGCAGCTCAGGGATTTCACGCGCGACGACTGGAGCGACATCGCCGGCGAAGGCGGTCTCGGAGTTGCCCAGGGCGGTGTCCGAGGGGCCAGCATCTACTGGCTCACAAACTTCACCGCTACCCCTGCCGCTGTGGCCAGCTCGATCGTCACCGCGGCCTTCGGCGTCGCGGAGCAGGCAAATAAATTCCGACGCGGTTAGATCGACGAGTGGCATTTATCGAAAACTCCGAACTCATATGTCCAGAGACCGCAGTCAGCGCCCTATCTTCCTTAGTCGGACAAGCCATCATCCCGGTGCCGGTCCTCGGTGCCGTGATCGGCAACACCGTCGGCGTCGTCATGTACAAGGCTGTGTCGTCCGCACTCTCAGAGCGAGAGGCGGCGCTGATCGAACGCTACTTTGCTGAACAACGGATCCTCGACGAGCAATTCGCCGGCGAGTACCAAGACCTCATCGACAAGCTCGATGCAGGCATGTCCGACTACCTTTCGGTCCTCGAACGGGCATTTTCCCCTAACGTGGAGATCGCTCTACTGGGATCCATCGAACTCGCACTTGAGCTCGGGGTAGCCGCAGAAGAGGTTCTGGACTCTAGCGAGAAGGTCCTCGCCTACTTTCTCGACTAGCTGTCGTCGGTTCCCCGAACCTCGTCAGCCCACCCCTGCTGACTACGCAGGATCGACACAGCCAACAACCGCGACCAACGCATTGCCAGGCGTCAAGTGTGCAATTGCCGCAACAGCGTTATGAGCCACCACGTGTCGAGATGCCCACTCCGGCAATGGTTTCTCCGGCTGCCAGTCCGGGTAACACCTCGATATCGGCGCGATCAGCGCCCGATACGACTGGCCGTGGAAACGCTGCTGTAGCTCCCGATCAGCCGCGCGATAGCTATACGGGTCATTCGCCCGCGCTTTCTGCCACCGGACCTTGTCGGCAAGCGACTCGAAGAGTTTCACACGGGGCTCCGTAGCCCACCGAGACAACGGGTCGGCGTCAACGACGGCCACAGAGTTCGCCGCTATCTACGAACACCCGGGTGCCTCCCGCGCGTTGGAAGGGTCACCATATGAGCGCGGCGCTCGTCGTTGAGGGGTTGAATTCGTCGCGCCAGTATCGATCCAATACCGCCGAGCCGCTCCTAGCGGCGTATCTGCTATCGCCTCGAGCTCGCCTCCCTGACCTTCGATCGTGCGCGCAGACGCGGTGTTGTCCGCGGCGCACACCAGGAGAATTCGCTCCATACCCAACGCTGCTGCCAGCTTCACGGTGCGGGCCAGTGCCCATGACGCGTAGCCGTGTCCGCGTTTCGATGGGCGGATCCCGAACCCGACATGCCCCGCCCACATCACGTGATCATTCCACTTGTGCCGAAGGGCTATGCCTCCGATGACAGTCGGGCCCCGCACGATCCACCGGTAGGTGGTGTCGCGGTCATCGATCAGCCGTGCCACCCATCGATGAAATTCGTCGACGGTCTCTACGGAATCCTCCGCTTCAAGGCCGAAGCCGTCCTCATGCTGTCCTGCACCCCACTCCCGATGCGACGCCAGCCATTCCCGATACCGCCCCGTATCCGGGTGAACTAGTTCGGGCGAGGCGATCCTCGTCATGAAGCTCTGGAAACGTTTGAGTGCCACGGGGACCGCTTCGTGGGTGCAACACCCAACACGACGACGCTCGGACTCAAACAGGTCTCGACGAGCTCGAGGTATCTCGTGATCTGACGCGACGGCGCTTCGTCGCAGCGGGCGACGTCGATCACGGATCGACGCGACATGTCGGGAAATGCTCTCAACGTGGGAAACATCCTTCCATCGTGACGACAATCCTCACGGATCAGATGGCAACCAACCCAGGGCACACTCAACGATGTCCTAGGAATGCCGAGACCGGAGCATCAAAAAGCTGCCGGATTCGGGATTACGCTGACCGCTCGCGACCACTCTGTCTGAAATCGCTCGTCGAACAACACCTTCGCTAGTACTGAAGAGGCCGTCCCCCTGACCAACCGAACCACCGATCGATCTCGATGTGGACCGTGACCAACGGGCTATCCCTGGCCGGGTATTCCTTGCCGAGGAAGTGCCTGGAGAGGCGATCGATGTCGGCGAGTCCCTCATCGGGCTTGATGGAAACGACATGTCCCTGAATGGATATGTGCGTACCGAAATCGTCTGCTGCGAGCACGGTCAGTGACACATATCCGTTGTTCTGGAGGTGTTTCAGACGGGCGCGGTCAGAATTCATCGCGAGCATGAGAAGCCCGTCGTCCTCGATGAGGTACCAGGTTGCCACGGATACGGGCCGGCCCTTCGAGGTGACCGTCGCCATCACGGCCGGGTTGGGCTTTCGCAAAATAGCCAGGGCGGATTCAGGCAACGGTGTCTCAGACATGAACCCATTGTCTCAGAAAGCTGTCTACCCGATCAGGGCCGTCGTTTCGGCTCCGGACCAGAACCGTGGCCGTGTCCCTACGATCGGTTCGATCGGCGAGCTGACGATTGACTGCCGCGCATCAGGGATCTTCGGCCGGGGTGGTTCGGATGACCCGAGCGGGTGTGCCCGCCGCGACGACATGATCCGGGATGTCGTGGAGAACCACACTGCCCGCACCGACCACCACATTCCGGCCGATCGTGACGCCTGCCCCGACCGTGACTGAGGCGCCCAGCCACGAGTTCTCGCCGATGACGATGGGCGCTGCGCGTTCCCACCCTTCGCGACGACGGGCATGGTCGTCGACCGGGTGGAGGGCGGTCATGAGTTGGGCGCCCGGCCCGATTCGTACGTGCGCTCCCACAGTGATGGGCGCATCGTCCATGAAAAATGCGTTCCCGTTGACAAATGTGTGGTCGCCCAAATGAATGTTGGTGCCGAAAGTGCAGGTGAATCGTGGGATGACCACGACATACTCCCCCACCGATCCTGCCAATTCTGACATTGCGTTCGCGCGCGCGGAATCGTCGTCACCCGCGACCGAGTTGAAGACGTCGAGCCGACGCCAGCAGACACGGCGACGCTCTCGGAGATCGTCATCGTCGAGGTACCACTCACCGTTGGCCAGCCGCTCTGCCTGTTCTCCCACGTCTCAATAGTGGCAGGGTCCGTCAGCGATGCAACCGTGTCACCACACCGCGATCTCCGTCGACGCGGACACGGTCCCCGGTCACGAGTGACTGCGTGGCGATCAGAGTGTTGACAACACAGGGCAATCCGTACTCGCGGGCCACCACGGCACCGTGGGAGACCGAGCTGCCGATATCGGTGACCAGAGCCGCGATCACGGTGAAGTAGGGCGTCCACCCGACGTCGGTCACCGGTGTCACCAGGATCTCCCCTCGCTGCAGGTCGCCCGCTTCGACAATCGACTTGACTACTCGCACAACGCCTTCCGCAGATCCGCGGCTGGCGGGCCGGCCAACGATCTCGCTGCTCGATGAATCGTGTTGCGGTCGGGCGACCAGTGGGACCGGTCGGCCGATGGACACGTCGTCGAACTCGAGAGCACTCTGAAACGCCAGTGCCTCCCGTCGCTTGACTGCGCTCGTGATCAGACCGGTGATGTCCTGTGACCCCACAACGCGTTCCAGCTCGGCACGGTCGAAGAAGAACACGAGATCCGCGTCAGGCAGTCGGCCCGCCGCAGCCAAGATCTCGCCCAGGTGGCGATAGCCGAGCTTCAGCGAATGCGCCATCCGCGCCATCTTCGACTTCGTCTCCTCCCGCCCACGCGCGCCACCCTGCGCCAATCGAGCGAGGGATCGGATGACGCGTGAGCGGGATGCCTCGACGTCCTTCGAGGCCGACGTGCGAGCGGTCGGATCGAGGACCGATCGCACCATCACCTGCATCATCGCGCCCAGCCCATCCGGATCCTCGGCCCACGACGGGTCGCGCATGCACAGCTCGCGGTAGCCGCGGTGACCGTGGCTGGTCAGGAATCGTCGGAGCGCCACACCGACGGCATCAGGCGAGGCTCGCAGCTCGTCCACTGCGGCCCCGGGCTCCCCCGCCAGGAACCTCTCCGCGACAACGTCGTCGGCCGCGATGGTGTGAACCACTGAGTCCAGTTCCTCGAGCATGAGCGCGCTCTCGACGTCGGCCGCGCCGGCCATCAGTCGGGTTGCCTCGGCTCGACCGTCGTCTTCGCTGCGCCCATCTTTCAGGGCCTGCCGCATCAGGACGCTCTCCAGGATGTTGGCCGCGACCGCGGCGCGTGACGACGACCGGACATGCGTGAGCGTCACGTCGCAATACTGCTGCACCCCGGACTCCAGCTGCCGCAACACGACTCGCAGGTCCTCGCTGGTCGGGACCTCGAAGCCGTCGATCTGCGGTCCGAGTCGTCGGATCGCCGGGCCGGCCGACAACGCATAGGTGCTGAGTCGAACCGTGTTGATCAGCTTGCTGAGAAACGGCTTCGGCGGCTTGGGTTTCAGTTCGTCGATCACCCGACCGCAGATCGAGATGGAGAACTGCTCCAGCGAATTGCCGAGGAGCCCGGAGCTCAGACCTGTCCCCTCGGTCATGTTGAGAAACATGTGGCCCTGAAAGTAGCCGACCTGGAGCCACGGCTTCTCATAACTCGGCTGTGCCCGTGCGACCACCTGCGTCATCTGCATCGCATAGTCGATGGCGAAGCCCGACACCGACGCGGTCAGCGGACAGAATGCTCCCGGCATCATCTCGCCGATGTTGCAGCGCGTGTACACATGGTCCGCACCGGCCACGGGTGAATCCATCGCGGCCAGATCACAGGGAAGCGTGGTGATCGGTCGGGCTTGCAGCCACCACAGCGTTCCGCTGCGATCGATCGCCCACTCGAGATCCATGGGCATCCCCCAGTGCTGCGCAGCCCGTAGAGCACCAGCCCGGATGGCGGTGACCTCGTCGGGCGAGAGGACCGGAGCGGAAGCGACGTCGGCAATCGCCACCTCACCGACGGAGTCGATAACGAGGTGGTCCGACGAGGCCGAGCCGTCGACCAGCGCTTCGCCGAGCCCGTCGACGGCATCGATCACCATCAGGTCGCGTCGGCCGGTGGTCGGATCTGCGCTGAACACCACCCCGGCGGCGCGTGCGTCCACCATCTGCTGGACCACCACGTGCATCGTGGCCGGGGGTAGTTCGCTGTAGGCCGACGACCGACGCGAGTGCACAGAGGCTGCGCACGTCCGGACCGCCGCGGCGAAGTCATTGACCGAGTCGACACCCAGGACCGTGTCGTATTGTCCGGCGAACGACTGGTCGTCACCGTCCTCCCCGATTGCCGAGGATCGGACGGCAACCGGGGTCGCTCCGACCGCGGCCATCCGCTCAAACCATTGAGCCACATCGCAGCCCGCGACTTCCGTGGACACGTCGGCGATGACGAACCCCGTGGGCACGGCGAGTCCGAGGCGTCGAAGTTCGGCCAGACCCGCCGCTTTTCCGCCGTAACGGGCGTCGGTGATGTCGGCGAATTCGACCGTCGCCGGCGTCACGATGACGCCAGCGAATCGACGATCTCTGAGAGTGCGTCGACCTCGATCGGCCCTGTCTGATAGAGACACACCCGCTCCGACACTCCGTCGACACGGTCACGGACGTGCGCGGCCACCTCGGCCGGGGTACCGCATGCGGCGATGGTGTGCAGGATGTCGTCGTCGATGAGTGCGGCCATCTCCTGCCAGCGCCCCTGTTTCGACATGGCGTTGAGCTCGGGCTGCAGATCGCCCCAGCCATGCGCGTCGAGCACCGGTCGATACGCCGGGGTGGACCCGTAGAACGCGAGCAACATGCGCGTCGACGCGTGGTCGTCGTCACGGCCGGTGCCGACCGAGACGATCACCTCGGGCACCACCTCGAAGTCGCTTTCGCTACGGCCCGCAGTCGTCAGACCCGCGCGCACGGCAGGCATCGTCGTCCCGTGCAGGAATCGCTTGGATCCGAAGGGCATCACCAGCAGGCCGTCGGCCACCTCCGCTGTGGCTGCGGTCAGCCGAGGCCCGAGTGCCCCGAGGTAGATCGGTGGCGGCCCGAACGGGTTCGGCCCGGGAACGAAGGTCGGCGTCATGAGGGTGTGTCGGTAGTACTCGCCGCGAAAGTCCAACCGCTCCCCTGTGTTCCACGTCGCGAAGATCGCTCGCAGCGCCCCGACCATCTCCTTCATCCGGTCCACCGGCTTGTCGAACTCGGCCCCGTACCGTTTCTCGATCTGCGCGCGAATCTGCGTCCCGAGGCCCAAAATGAAGCGACCCTCGCTGAGCAACTGCAGATCGTTGGCCTGGTGTGCGAGCTGAATCGGGTTGCGGGGAAACGCAATCGCTACGTTCGACATCACGTCGAGTCCCTTCACCGACGACGCCAGCACCAGCGGGGTGAACACGTCGAACGGGCCCTCAAAGGTGAACACCCCCGATGCACCGGCCTCCTTCAGCGCGTGCGCGCGTTCGACGGCGTCGGTGGGCCCGAACAGAGCGGTCATGACCTTCATGAACCCGGCGCCCGATCGCCCACGTCGGTCCAGTCGAAGAATCCCGACGGGTGGTGCGGGCCGATCACGCCGTGTTCGAACAACCCGGCGCCCTCGTGGACCGTCCCGTCGGCCTCGGTGCACACGGCGTGGGCCACATGGTCGATCAGGCTGAACGGCGCGCGGGCCATGACGTCGGCATCGGTGAGGTCGTAGCTCACCCGTTCGGTGAAGGGACTGCCCTTCCAGCTGCCGTGCGCCCAGGAGGAATCGCCGCCGTAGCCCGATCCGAAGGCGATGGGTGCGAACAGCTTCGACTCGATGTCGAGATGTGTTCGGTCTCCTGCCCGGTTCATGAACTCGACATGGGCGCCTCGCGGAATACGCGTTCCGGGGGTGTAGTCGATGGCGACCCGCACCCCGTCGAGCTGTTCGACGCGGCCGTCCCGCCACCGGCGCGTGCAGTCATAGAGACTGCGGTGACCGTCGGGATCCTCCTGCATGATCAGGAACAGTTGGAAGTCGTCGAAGACCAGCGGAAGGTACAGCCACCACATTCCGCGGAACGCCGTATCGGGACGTCCCGCCGGTTCTGCCTCGCCGACCGGCCGGATCCCCCACGACCGGTCGCGGCTGGCCACACTGGTGTCGTGCGTGACCTCCAACCGGTCCCCGTCGATGTCAATCCAGCCCTCCCAGGACCCGACCTGAGCGAAACGGCTGGCCTGCAACGTGACTCGCCGGTCGGTGAGCATCTCGTGCGGCTTCTCCAGGGCCGCGGGGAACAGACCTCGCCAGGTGAGGTCGGCGGAGATCCCCTCCGTCGGCTCCAGCGTCAGGTGCATCTCCTGTAGAGGCTCGACGACGTCGAGACGGTATCCGGTGACGTTCTGACGCAGCCGGTCGTCGTCGATGGCGTCGCTGAGGTGAACCGCGGTCTGCGTGTCGCCGCGACGGACGACGAAGTAGGCATCCTTGACGCCCAGGCGCGGGTAGTAACCGATGCCGGTGAGGACCATGAAGCGCCCGGCCCGGTCGAGCACGTTGAAGTAGGACCGGTCGTAGAAGTTCCGGTCCGAGCCGGCCGGCCACGTCACCGGCACCGGCGCCTGATGGATCGGATACTCGTCGAGCGGGCTCAGGTTCACGAACACTCCCTCAAATACGATGCAGTTCGTATTGCATCTACGATGACGTCATGTCACCAGAAAGCAACACGGATGGCAATAGGTCCGGCCAGTCGGCGCCGGGTCGGCCCCGCGACAGCAGGATCGACGCCGCGATCGTCGCGGCGACCCGTGAACTGATCCTCGAGACCGGCTATCCCCGGTTGTCGTTGTCGGCGATCGCCGCGCGCGCCAACACCACCACGGCTGCGATCTACCGGCGGTGGTCGGGCAAGGCGCAGTTGGTCCACGAGGCGGTTTTGTTCGCCGAATCGGTTCCCGCGATCGATCATCCGGGCGACATGCGCGATGAGATCAGAGCCCTGGTCGAGACGATCAGGGTGATCTTCGACCGACCCGAGGTGCGAATGGCGCTGCCGGGTCTGATCGCCGACACGGTCGCCGACCCCGAGCTACACGCCATGATGATCGGCCGATTGGCCGGGAACCTGACCGTGTTCGAATCCCGCTTCGGTCAGGGGCGCCGCGGTGAGGACCAGCTACCCATGCTCGCCGAGGTGGTCGCGGGCACCGCCATCTTCCGCATCCTCATCCGCCGGGATGCCGCCCTCGATGACACCTGGGTCGACGAGATGACCGAGATGATCACGGACAGTTGGCCACCGCGGACGTCGTCTGACGGGAACTGAGCGCGAGCGCCGGATCAGCCACCGACCGCGGGCACCGCCTGGTCGGTCGAATCACGCTGTACGGCAGCCGGGCTGAGCGCCCAGCGAATTGCCGTCGTGATCGCGATGCCACTCCCCCGCACCGCGGTTGCCTCGGTGATGGGCAGGTACGGCAAGCGCAGCGGTAGGCGGGTCCATCGCGGCATCATCGAGACGGCGACCGATGACAGCAGGCCGTAGGCCGGGCGCACAGGCAGCGGGATGGGTGGGTTCAGCAGGATGAACCGCGCCGTGCGACGGGCGGCGGCGGTGCTCTTGAGCTCGGGTCGGTACAGCGCGAGCAGCTCGTCGAGCTCCGCGGTCGTCTCGGGGACGTCGACAGCACCGAGACCACGCGCGACGAACGCGGTTTCGCGGACGTAGTCGTTGCGCCCGCCCGCATCGAGCGGATGGGCGCCGTACCGGTCGTGTGCGCGCAGGAAGCTGTCGATCTCCGCGACGTGGACCCATCGGATGAGGTGCGGATCCGACGCGGCGTAGGGCCGTCCGTCGGGCGCGGTGCCGGTGATCCGTTTGTGCACGGCCCGGACGATCCGCATCGCGCGGTCGGCGTCCTCGAGCGTGCCGAACGTCGTCTCGGCGAGGAACGTGCTCGTTCGCTGCAGGCGCCCCCACGGGTCTCCTCGGTAACCCGAGTGTTGATCGACGGCCGCCATCGCGAGGGGATGCAGTGACTGGAGCAGAAGTGCTCGCATCCCACCCACGAACATCGACGCGTCACCGTGGACCCGGTGGATTGCGGACTCGGGGCCGTATCGGCGCGGGCCGGTCGACAGGTGGATCCGATCGCGCCGTGCGGGGCCTTCGTCACCGGCGACACGTTCGAAGATCATCTCGCCGACGCGTTGCTGGACCGAACTGAACGGGTTCATCACCCCACTGTGCGCCTTCTGAGAGTCGGTGCTGGTCAGGACCCGAGAAGTGGCCTCGTCGGCGCGGCACGGCTCGGCGGACAGGGAGTGGTCGGGGCGCGGAGTTCTCCCGAAACCTCTACCTGATCGTAAAGTCCGACATTACGGTGGCAAAGTGACCAGACGCTGCGTCCCCCACCGTTCACTGCTCACCACACTCGGCGTGATCAGCGCGCTGGGTATCGGGATGCTCATCGCCGTCACGCCCGCGCAGGCCGCGCCGCCGTTGTCGGTCAGCACGGTGGCCGCCGGTCTCGACAAACCCTGGGACATCGAGATCGCCCCCGACGGCACCATCATCACCGGCGAGCGCAGCGGCCGGTTCGTTGCGATACGCCCGGGTGGAACAGCGCAGACCGTGCGCGCAGATCAATCGAAACTCTTCGTCACCAACGAGGCCGGTCTGATGGGGCTCGCGGTCGACCGAGGCTTCACGTCGAACCGCACCCTGTACTCGTGCCAGGCGGAGAAGACCTCCCCGACGGCGTTCGGCACGGGATCGGCCGGCTCGTTGCCGATCCCCTTCCCCAACTCGGGACAGGTGATCAACGTGGTCGCCTGGCGGGTCGCCGACGACTGGTCGTCGCTGACCCGGACGCGCACCGTGCTGTCGAACATCCCGGTCAACTCCGGTGGGCGGCACGCCGGGTGTGGTCTGACCGCCGCACCGGACGGCACCCTGTGGGTGGGTACCGGCGACAATGCTGTGCGGTCCTATCCGCAGAGCCGAACCTCGTTGGGCGGCAAAGTCCTGCACATCACCACCGGCGGCGCACCCGCCGGTGGGACGATCCCCGGCACCCCGATCTACTCCCTCGGACACCGCAACGTCCAGGGCGTCACGATCCAGCCCGGGACCGGACGCATCTACTCCATCGAGCAGGGCACCGACCGCGACGACGAGTTGAATCTCCTGCAGGCGGGCGGCAACTACGGGTACCGCCCTGACCGAGCGCCGCTGATCTACGACGAGTCGGTGCCGATGACCGACCCTGCGCGCGTACCCGGCGCCATCGGAGCGGTCTGGTCGTCGGGTGCGCCGACCATCGCCACGCCCGCGCTCGAGTTCCTCCCCGCCAGCGGCTGGGGCGATCTCGGTGGTGCCGCGGTCATCTCGGCGCAGAAGGGCAAGCGACTCGTCTTCGTCACGCTGTCGGAGAACGGGCGCGAGACGGTACGAATCACCGACGGCCTGCGCGACACCTACGGCCGGCTGCGAGCCCTCCACGTCGACCGGGACGGATCGCTGCTGGTGAGCACCGACAACGGCGGTGACGATCGCATCCTGCGAGTCCGCCCGGCGAGCTGAACGGCGATCACCGACCTCAGCGCGGAGCCGGTGATCCCGTTGTCGCCCGCGAATCCGGCACCCCGTCGTAGTCGGACAACTCGATGCCGTTGATCGCGCGTCCGATCAGCTCCATGAACCAGTCGCCGGTGAAGTCGGGCAGGGGCTCGCTGTCCGGGCCGGGGACCTCGCGGGTCCGGGCGTTCAGCCGTCCCATCTCCTGATTGGCCTCGACATACGAGCGCATCTTCGCCTCGTACCCGGCGAATCCCGTGTCGGGATCCCATCCCGCAGCGGCCAGTTCACCGGCCAACACATAGGCCCCCACCAGCGCGAGCCCGGTCCCCTGCCCGGACATCGGTGACGAGCTGAACGCCGCGTCCCCCAGCAACGCGACCCGGCCCTTCGACCACCGGTCCATCACGACCTGTGCGACCTGATCGAGGTAGAAGTCGGGGGTGTCGTCGAGGTGGGCGATGATGTCCGTGGTCAGCCACCCCAGCCCGGCCACCCGATCTCGCAGAAGAGCTTTCTGGGCTGCGACGTCGCGGTAGTCGACGTCGTACTCGGCCGAGCCGAAGTAGAACATGGCCATCGCGCGCTCGGCGTCGTGAATGGGGCGGAGCATCGCCGAGCGGCCGGACTGCTGATCCTGGTATTCGAGAAGGTGGCGGTCGAGGCCGAACTCGTTGGGCACGCTGTAGAAGGCCAACACCTGCCCGAGGTGCCGGAGGAACTCCTCGTTCGGCCCGAACACCATGGCGCGCAGGGGCGAATGCAGTCCGTCGGCGCCGATCACCAACTCGAACCGTCGCTGGTCGCCGCTCGCGAAGACGACGTCGACCCCGTCCGCGTCCTGGGTCAGTTCGGCGATCCGGTCGCCGAAGATGTACTCGACGTCCTCGCTGGTGTCGTCGTAGAGCACCTGTGCGAGGTCTCCGCGCAGGATCTCGATGTCGGCGATGAATCCGTCGCCACCGTCGTCCTCGGCGCTGAAGGTCTGCAGCACCTGCCCGTCGGCGTCGACGGAGTGCGCCCCGGCGGTGTCCGTGCACGCCGCGCGGATGGCCGAGTCGAGGCCCATGCGTGCGATGGCCTCCTTGGCCACGCCGCGTGCGTCGACCGCCTGACCTCCGGGACGCAGTTCCGGTGACCGCTCGACCACGGTCACCTGGGCGCCACGCCGGTGCAACCAGTGGGCCAGTGCCGGTCCGGCGATGCTCGCCCCCGCGACCAGCACCCTGGGGGCGGGCATTCCGGTCGTCAGCGCGTCGTCGTCGAGATCCATCACTTGCCTCCATGGTGTGTCGCTGCTCGAGTGTGTTCAGCGGTACCGACCCCCGGTGCGGACAAAACTAATCGGAAGAATCAGCAGTCTTTCCCGCTCAGAGGGAAACATCGCTGACGATCGGGCGTGCAATCCGAAGATGCGGGGGTCAGGCCAACAGGCGCCAGAGACCGATGATCCCGACCACCACGATGACGCCGCGCAGAGCGGTCGGCGAGAGGTTGCGTCCGTACCTGGCCCCGATCACCCCACCGACCAGCGAGCCGACCGCGATGATCCCGGCCGCAGCCCAATCGATCCGATCGAACGCGACAACTGTGTAGGTCAACGCCGCAACGACATTGACGATCAAAGACAGCAGGTTCTTGGCGGCGTTGAGTCGCTGGAGGTTGTCGGTGACGATCACACCCATCGCGCCCATGAGCAGGATTCCCTGCGCGGCGGTGAAATACCCGCCGTAGATTCCCACCGCGAACGTCGACACGATGACCAGCAGGAGACGCCCTGGCCGCAGTGCGGTGTCGTGGACATCGTCGGGCACCTGGGTGGTGCGCGACGCAGTCCACCGCTGCAGGCGGGGCTGGACGATCACCAGTGCGAGCGCCAGAACCAGCAACACGGGGACGATGGTCTCGAAAGCCTTCTCGGGCAGATGCAGTAGCAACCAACTGCCGATACCCGCACCGACCAGCGACGCCGGTATCTGCCAGCGCAGGCGCGGCCACTGCCCGGCGAGCTCGCGGCGGTAACCCCACGTTCCCGACACCCCGCCGGCCACGAGGCCGACGGCGTTGGTCATCGTCGCCGTCACCGGTGGGAAGCCGAACGCGACCAGGGTGGGGAACGTGATCAGCGTTCCACTGCCGACAACGGCGTTGATGGCCCCGGCGCCGACACCGGCGACCAGGATCGCGACCACTTCCCAGATCGACACCGGATCAGTGTGCGGCGATGCGGTCGACCAGCAGATCGACGATGGCCCGCCGTTCGGTGTCGTCCCCGGGATGGGTCAGCAGACCCTCGACGACGAAGGCGATGATGTGGCTCGCGGCCTCGGCGGTCTCGGGCGGTAGGTCGTCCCGCGTGAGCGCATCGGCCACCCCGTGGAAGGTGTCGTGCCACCGATCGATCACCGGCGAGACCGAGCGCCGCGAATGCACCGTGTCGACGAGGTTGCGCATCGCCGACAACTCGTCGACGGCGAACATGATCTTGTCCCCCAGCGGGCGCGCCGCGATGGGCTCATACCGCGACATCGCCTCGGCCAGCAGAGTTTCGAGGACCGCGACCAGCAGGTGGTCCTTGTCCGCGAAGTACCAGTAGACGGTGTTGGTGGTCACCCCGGCGTCAGCGGCGATCTTGCTCAACGACGTCTCGTCGTATCCGTGGTCGACGAAGAGTCGGCGGGCGGAGGTGACGATCTCGTCCCGCTTCTCCTCCCGTGCACGAGGGCGACGGTTGGCAGGCATCCCCACACCCTAATTGATCGGCGATCAAGAGCGCGGTATGTTCCTTGAACACCGATCAAGAGGAGAGGCGACACCCATGTTGAACGACGACGAGTTCACCCGGACCGACGAGTTCTTCTCATCGTCGGGAGTCCGCTGCGCCGCCACGGTGTACCGGCCGACGGCGCCGACCGGCCAGGTGCCGGTGATCGTGATGGCGCACGGTTTCGGGGGAATCCGCGGGATCCGTCTGCCCGCCTACGCGGCCCGTTTCGCGAGCGACGGCTATGCGGTGGTCCTGTTCGACTACCGCTACTTCGGTGACAGCGAGGGCGAACCCCGCCAACTGCTCGACGTGCCGTCGCAACTCGACGACTGGCGCGCCGCGATCCGGTTCGCGCGCTCGCTGGACGTCGTCGACGCCGAACGGGTCGTCGGCTGGGGCACGTCGTTCGCGGGTGGCCATGTGCTGAGCCTCGCCGGTGGTGGTGAGCGGTTGGCCGCCATCGTCGCGCAGGTGCCGCACGTCAGCGGTCCCGCCGCAGTCCGCGCCACCGGCCTCCGGCAAGCCCTCCGGCTGACGCCGATCGCTCTCGCCGATCTGTTCGGGTCGTTCGCCGGCCGACCGCCGCGATACGTCGAGGCGATCGGGTCGGAAGGGTCGGTGGCGGCTCTGGCCTCTCCCGGTGCGATCGCCGGGTTCACACGACTCATCGCCGAATCCGGTTTGCAACGAGGCGACTACCCGGAGACCGTGGCGGCACGGATCCTCGTGAAGATCGGCCTCTACTCCCCCGCCCGGACCGCACGGAAGATCACGTGCGCGGCGCTCATCCAGGTGGCATCGGAGGACAACATCGCGCCCGCCGCGGCGGCGGTGAAGGTCGCCGACGTCATTCCGCGATCAACGCTGCGGCGGTACGACTGCGGTCACTTCGATCCCTACGTCGATCCGTACTTCCCGACCGTGGTCGCTGACCAACTCGCGTTCCTCCAGGAGGCGGTGCCGGTCGGTCCCCGCGTGTGATCTGCAGGTGAGCAGGGCCGGCCACCTACTCTCACCGTGTGGGGGAACTGGTTCTGGCTGGGGTGATCATCGCGTCCTGCGTCCTCGCGGTGCTGTGGGTGCCCCGACTCGGGTCGAGTTCTCGTGGCGGTGGCGGCGTCCTGCGACATCCCGGCACGTGGTTGGGCGTGGTCGTCGCGGCGATGTTCGTCAACCAGGTCCTGTTCACCGCGTTCGTCGAGCAGGTGTGGAACGGCGACCCGTCGCCGGTGGCGACGTACCTACCGTCCGGCTGGTTCGACATGGCCGATCTCGGTCCGGTCGCCGACGCCCTGCCCGCGTGGTCGTGGACGGTTCTGCATGTGCAGGCAGCCCTGGAGTTGCCGTTCGTGATGTTGGCCTACCTGCTCGTCTGTCGATGGTTCGGTGCCGATGTGTTCGGGCGGGTGATCGCGGCTCGCTGGCTGATCTCGGCGTCGTTCACCACCACGTTCTGCCTCGTCGAGTGGGACCTGCACAACCCGTACACGGTCACCGACATCGTCATCCGCGTGATCGCGGCCGTCACGACGCCGGTGCTCATGCCGCTGCTGTCGGCCGGTCGTCCCGGACCACCGGCGTTGTGGCCCTTCGCGCTGTCGGCCGCCGCGCTGGGCTGCATCGTGCTGGCGGTGTACGACGTGGCGACGCTGTACAACCTGGGGCACGCCATCTCGTGGTCTCCGTTGGTCGGTGTCGCCGCGCTCGCTCTCATGGGTGCGCGCCTGTGGGCACGTCGCGAGGCACCTCCGCGTCCCGTCGCCGCCTCGGCCGCACGGTCGTTGGGATGGTTCCTGGTCGTCTTCGCCGTACCCGCGCTCGCCGTGCGGTACGGCATCAATTTCGGTGTCGCGCCGTTGTCGATGGTGTCCGGTGCGGTGATCGTCGGTGTCGCGTTGTGGCGGGGATGGGATCGACAGATGTTGCCGCAGTTGATCGTTGCCGCGGTCGCCGGGGTGGTGGGAGCGGCGATCGGTGCCGCGGTCGCACGGGGCCACCCGGAGGCGACACTGCTGGCCTCGGCGACCGGATTCGTGCTGCTTGCCGGTGCCGCGTGCGCGGTGCTGGACCGTCGCGATCTCGACAGCGTCTAGCGAGGTCTCTCGCGGTGGGCGGGAGAGTCCAACCCGGGGAGCCCGTCGATGCTCCGCGCGTTCTTCTGGGTGCGGTAGTCGATCATCCCGTCGACGCCCTTCTTCTCGGCGTGCAACCGGATGAGGTCACGTTCGTCGACCATCTCCATCACGGGAACACCCCATCCGCACGAATCGCTGATCCGACTGACCTCGACGATGACGACGGCACGGGTGCTGGGGTTCGAGGGGTGTCGCGCCACCACCTCGTCGAAGGCGGGCTCGCCTGGTAGCGACACCGTCCCGCGTCCGTGCAGACGGACGATCCGTGGACGGCCGTCGAATGCCGTGAACATGATGCAGATGCGCCCGTTCTCGCGGAGATGGGCGATGGTCTCGACACCGCTGCCGGTGTAGTCGACCCAGGCGACGCGGTGCTCGTCGAGGACCGAGAACGAGTCGTGGCCGCGTGGCGAGACATTCACGTGGCCGTCACCCGCGAGTGGGGCGGTCGCGACGAACCACATGGGTTGTTTCTCTATCCACGAGCGCAGCGTGCTGTCGATCGAGTCGAAGACCTTGCCCATGTCGCTCAACGTAGTTGGCGATGAACGGCCCCGGTTCCCGAGATGACCGCCTGCGCGTGCTCGGGTGGTTGGCTACGGTTCTACACACCGCACACACGAGAGGTGATGACATGGCAATCGGTTTCGTCAACGCCGTGATCCTGGACTGCCCGGACACGGTCGGGTTGGCCACGTTCTACCAGCGAGTGCTGGGTGGGGATCTCGACGCAGCCGACCCCTCATGGGTGAAGCTGAACTGTGGACTGGGCGGCGCCAACCTGGTGTTCCAACCGTCCCCCGAGCATCGCCCGCCGACGTTTCCGGATCCGCACGCGAGTCAGCAGTTCCATCTCGACGTACAGGTCACCGACTTCGACGAGGCCGAACGCCAACTCCTCGAGCTCGGGGCCACGGCGGTACCCGGTCAATCGTTCGAGGGGTTCCGGGTGTACCTCGACCCCGCCGGGCACCCGTTCTGCATCGTCAGCAGCTGACGGCGCGCCGGACGCGGGGAGACGTGCTCAGCGCCTCGGCACGTACTTCATCACGACCGCGCCGGATTCGAATTCCTCCCTGTCCACCAATGTCAGGTCCAGCGGCGCAGAGAGTCCCTCGAACAGTCGGCGCCCGTGGCCGACCACTCTGGGGTGCACGACGAACTGATATTCGTCGATGAGGCCGAGTTCGGCGAGCGCCATGGGGAGTTGTACCCCGCCGACGTAGATTCCCCGCCCCGACTGTTGCCTGAGCGCCCGGACCGCCGCCTCCACGTCGCCCGTGATGAGTTCCGCGTTCCAGTCCACCCGGGGAAGACTGCTCGACACCACATACTTCTTCGCCGCGCTGATGGTCCGGGCGAAGGGCTCCATCCACTCGGGTCTCGTCCCGTCCGACGGAGGCCGCCACGCGGACTCCATCATCTCGTAGGTCACCCGACCGAACAGCAGAGCGTCGGCGCCGGCGAGGATCTGTGCCGCGTGCCGGTGCAGGGCTTCGTCGGGGACCATCGATCGGTGATCGCAGCACCCGTCCAGCGTGACGTTGATGGAGTACCGAAGCGGTTGCATCGGCTCAGTTTACTCGCGACGAGATGACCAGTGGTGCAATCGGACCCACCGCCGACCTCGACACGGCGCCACACCCGTGAAACCGTGAAGGCCATGTCTGACATCCCGTCGAGCCGACTCCCCGCGTCCACCGATCGATTCGCAGGCAAGCGCGTCGTGATCACCGGGGCGACCAGTGGGATCGGTCGAGCAGGAGCCGAACGTCTGGCGGCGGAGGGTGCCGATCTCGTGCTCACCGGCACCGATTCGCATCGCCTGGACGATCTCCGCTCATCGTTCCCGGATGCTCTGGTCGTGGCCAACGATGCGTCGTCGCCTACGACGGGTTCGGATCTTCTCGCGGCCATGGGTTCGCGCGGAATCGACGGGCTATGGCTCAACGCAGGATTCGCGGCCACCGCGCCGGTGGCCGAGGTCGACGCGGCATCCTTCGATGCGCTCATGGCCACCAACGTCCGCGGACCGTTCCTCCAGCTGGCCGCCCTCGCAACACGATTGAACACCGGGTCCTCGGTTCTGGTGACGTCCTCGACGTCGGTGTACGAGGCGGCTCCCACGACGGCGGTGTACGCCGCGGGCAAGGCCGCGCTGATCGCCGCAGCGCAGACATGGGCCTCCGAACTGGCCGTCCGCGGAATTCGCGTCAACACCCTTGTTCCCGGGCCGATCGACACCGGCTTCCGTGACTTCATGCCCCCCGACACCCGCGCCGAATTCGAGGAGACGGTTCTCGGAAGCGTTCCACTCGGTCGTGTCGGTACACCCCGGGAAGCGGCTGCGGTCGCGGCGTTCCTGCTGTCCGACGACGCGTCGTATGTGACGGCGTCGCGGTACGCCGTCGACGGCGGCCTGACCCACCGCTGACGAAAAGGTGGCGACGTACGGATGTCCACCTCGCTACCCTCACTGCCATGTCCGCGATTCCCGAGCACTGGATACCGCACCGTCGTGAGGACGGCGAGGTCATCGGTTGGATCGATCTCGAGACCGCAGCACCGGATCTGATCCCCGTCGACCGACTGGGGCGGTCTCTCGCCGCGGTGTCGGAATGGCCACTGGCAGAGGAGGTCCTGGAAGAGATCGGTCTGCGCTTCCTGCTGAACCGGTTCGACCACCGCGGTCGCCGGGTGCGGATACGCCAGCTGTACGACGACCGGGTGGTGGTCACGACGGCGGTGTCGGATGCGATCGGGGACATCGGTGACGAATACACGCTGCCGTTCCCTCCCGGCACGGAGCTCACCGAAATCGTCGGTAGCGATCGTTGATTCCGAAATTCGCGGCTGACCAGCACAATTCCTGATCTATCGTTTCCTGATCATCGGCACGACGATCGGATTCTCGATGACGGCAGAGAAGACGACGCGCGCGGTCGACACGGTAGATCTCGACCCCGACGGGGCGTCGGGTCCAGAACTGAAGCGGTCACTCGGATCGTTTCAGGTGTTCG
Organism: Williamsia maris; assembly: GCF_024171815.1. Classification (GTDB taxonomy): domain Bacteria; phylum Actinomycetota; class Actinomycetes; order Mycobacteriales; family Mycobacteriaceae; genus Williamsia_A; species Williamsia_A maris. Next base: position 319,048 of record NZ_JAMTCJ010000004.1, read on the forward strand.
CGATCTCCTTCGCGTTCATATCGGTTGCGGTGGGCATCTTCGCCACCTACGGACAGGTGCTCACCACCGCGGGACCGGTGGGCATCTGGTTGTGGATCGTCGCCGCGATCGGGCAGACGCTGGTGGCATTCGTCGTCGCGCAGTTCGCGGCCCGGATCGCGCTCTCGGGGTCGTCGTACCAATGGGCGTCGCGACTCGCGAACCCCAAGGTGGGCTGGCTGTTCGGATGGCTGACGTTCTGGTACCTGGCGACCGCGACGGTCGCGATGGACAACGCCCTGGCCAGTCAGGCCTTCATGCCGTTGGTCGGGATGCAACCGGACGAGGACACCGCCCGGATCCTCACGGTGGCCATCATTCTCATCCAGGTCGTCCTCGTGATCGCCTCGACGCGTCTGCTGGGCATGGTCACCTCCGCGGCCGTCGGGATCGAGATCGCGATCGTGGCGGTCATCATCATCGCGCTCGCGGCGGTCGTGGTGTTCACCGGCAGCGGTGATGTCGCGAACCTGGGGTCCCGCGGCGTGACGGAGGGCAATGCCGGTTATTACGCCGTCGGAGGTGGGCTGATGGCAGGAATGCTCATGGGCCTGACCACTCTCGTCGGATTCGACTCGGCGGCGAATCTCGCCGAGGAGGCCAGGGATCCCTTCCGCAGCGTGCCGCGCGCAATCGTGGCGTCGGTGGTCGCGGCGGGTGTGGCCGGGCTCCTGTTCCTGATCGCCCTGACCGTCTCGATCAAGGACATCGATGCCGTCAGCGCGAGTGGCTCACCGGTCGCGGCGATCATCCGCGAGCAACTCGGACCGGTCATGGAACGAATACTGCTCGCGTGCATCGCCTTCGCGATGTTCGGCGCCGGGATGGTGGTGATGGCCGCCTGCGCACGACAGGTGTTCGCCATGGCGCGTGACGAGCGATTCCCGGGCCACCGGGTCCTCGCGCGGGTGAACCCGACGACCCGAACGCCGGTCGCCGCGACCGTCCTGGTGCTCGTCATCGGCGTCGTGCTGATGGTTGCGTTGCCCGGCGACGCGCTCCTCCAGCTGATCCTGGGCGGGACGGTCCTGCCCGCCCTCATCTACGGCGCGACCATTGTCCTGTACCTGGTGGTCCGTCCACGGCTCGAGAGCAAGCAGGGGGGTTTCAGCCTCGGCCGTTTCGAGCTCCCGGTCGCCATCGTGGCGATGATCTGGGTGGCAGGCGCGCTGTTCGTGCTCGTCACCCCTGACGATGCTCGCGTCCCCACGCTGATCGTTGTCGGGTTGATCGCCACCGGCGGTGTGTACTTCGCGAAGATGATGCTGTTCGACCGCGACGTGTTGGAGAGCGAACCCGCGGGTGGGGGCGCAGTGCATCTCGGCCAGGACCCCGAGAACGAACCGGTCGCCGCGCACGACACCGACCGGTAGGCCGCGTCAGCGGGCGGCCCGCTCCCCCGCCGCGACGCCGGTGATGAGGTCGATGAGCCCGAACGGCGACGTGTCGCCGAGGCACAGGTCCAGGGTCTCGTGTGCCTCGACGGCCATCGTCGAACTGCGCGCGAACATCGACTCCTCGTAGACCGCCAGGGCAGCGTCGACATCGCCGGGATGATCGGCGATGGCCCGGCCCAGCTCGGCTCCGTCGAACATCGCCAGGTTCGCCCCGTCGCCCGACGGCGGCATCAGGTGTGCGGCATCGCCGAGCAGGGTGATGCCCGGTGTCCGATCCCAGCGGTGATCGTTGGGCAGGGTGAAGATCTTCCGTGGGACCGGCGCGCTCTCGCCGTCGGTGATCAACGCCGTCAGTTCCGGTGCCCACCCGTCGAATTCCGCTGCGATGGTTGCCCTGGCGGAGTCGGCGTCGTCGAAATCGATCGCCGCGACCCAGTCGGCGGAGCGATTGAGCTGAACGTAGGTGTGCAACACGTTGCCGGCCTCGCGGTGCACGGAGATCCCCTTGCCCGGCGTGAGGGCGAACATCGCACCCTCTCCGACGGCGCGGGCGGCATCGGGGTGTCGGTCGTCGACGTCGTGCAGGTACGTCTCGACGAACACCGTGCCCACGTAGGACGGTGCGGCGTCGGACAGCAGCGGCCGAACCTTCGACCACGAACCGTCGGCGCCGACGAGCACGTCGCTGACGGCGGTGGAGCCGTTGGCGAAATCGATCTCGTGCCGCCCGTCGCCGAGCGCACGGACGGACGTCACCTTGTGTCCCCACCGGACCGTGTCGGCAGGCAGGGAATCGAGCAGTGTGCGGCGCAGGTCGCCGCGGAGGACCTCGGGACGAGCGCCGTGGCCGTCGTCGGGCTCGTCGAGCAGGACCCCGCCATCGGGCCGCAGGACGCGGGTGGCCTCACCTCCCTCGTGGACGATCGCACGGAACTGCGCGGTGAGCCCGGCCGCCTCGAGGGCGACCTGCCCGTCGTGTTCGTGGATGTCGAGTTGCCCACCCTGGGTGCGCGCGCTCTCCGAGGGGTCGGCCTCGTAGACCGTGGCGTCGATGCCGTGCACGTGCAGGACCCGTGCCAGCACCAATCCGCCGAGTCCGGCGCCGATGATCGTGATCGATGGGGACATCGCATTCTCCTTCTCGTGTTGGAACGCTGTTCCAACACATCTTGGAACAGCGTTCCAGCTATGTCAAGATGGTTCCCATGGCAGCTGGTCAACGGAACGAGAGACGCGCGGATGCGCTGTCGCGAGAGCGCATCGTCGCGGAGTCGGTGGAGATCCTCGATGCCGAGGGTGAAGCCGGGCTGACCTTCCGCGCCCTCGCCGCGCGGTTGTCGACGGGCGCAGGCGCGATCTATCACCACGTCGCCAACAAGACCGAGTTGCTCTCGGCGGCAACCGAACACGTGATCGCCGGCGTCGTCACCGACACTGGCTCCGAACAGCCCGCGGAGTCGATACGCGAGATCGCTCTCGGTGTCTTCGACGCCATCGACGCCCATCCGTGGGTCGGCACGCACCTGTCCCGAGAGCCGTGGCAGACCGCGATGCTGCGCATCTGGGAGGCGCTGGGCGGCCGACTTCCCGCCCTCGGCGTTCCCGAGCAGCGACGCTTCGACGCCGCGTCGGCACTGGTGAGCTATGTCCTGGGCGTCGCCGGTCAAAACGCTGCGAACGCCCGCCGGGACTTCGGCGGCGCCACCGACCGATCCGTCGTCCTCGGCGCCGTCGCGGTCCGGTGGGCCGAGATGGACGACAGAGAGTTCCCGTTCGTGCGGTATCTGTCCAGCCAGGTCCGCGACCACGACGACCGCGAACAGTTCCTCGCCGGCGTCGACATCTTCCTCGCGGGCATCGCGACCGCGGGGTGATCGTCGAATCCGACGATTCCTGTTCGACCCTTGTCGACTCCCGTACGCGTGTGCGACAGTGATTGGTATTCCTCAGTACCACCGGAAAGGTCACTCGTGAACCGATCTCCCGTTCGCCTCACCGCAGCCGTGTTCGTCGCAGTCGTCGCAGCGTCGACCATCGGCGCAGGCGGCGCCTCCGCTGCTCCCGCGAGTGCCGACGTCGCGATTCGCCCCGCGGGGTTCGACTGCGCCGTGTTCGTCACGAACAACGGTCCCGACACCGCCCGCGATGTCGTGGTGTCGTCTCGCGACCCTTTCGCGTGGTTGCGGGGACACTTCCCTCGCCATCTCGGCTCGATCGAGCCGGGTGGTTTCCGAAGTGTGTGCTTCCCGCTGGACTACTACCTGCCGAAGCGGACGGAGACCTACACGGTGGTCTCGTCCACACCCGATCCGGATTCGTCGAACAACACCTCGACCAACTGAACCGATTCAGCCGCGCTCGGCCGCACCCAGACGTGCCGCCTGACGGGTCAGGTGCTGACGCTCGGCCAGATTCGTGGCGGCGTGGGCCGCCTGCGCATACAGCGCCGCCGCCGCGCTGAGATCCCCGGCTTTCTCGTGCAGATGCGCTGCTGCGGCCGTGTGGCGCGGAACGGACGGATCGATCTCCGCCAACGCGGCCAACCCGGCGAGCGCACCATCGGCCTCGCCGACGGCCACCGCGCGGTTCAACGCCACCACGGGGCTGGGGGTGAGGGCGTACAGCTCGTCGTACCACTCGACGATCTGTACCCAGTCGGTCTCCTGCGCCGACTGCGCGTCGGCGTGCAGCGCCGCGATCGCTGCCTGCGCCTGGAACTCGCCGAGTCGGTCCCGGTCCAGAGCCGACCGGAGCACCGCGATCCCGTCGACGATCAGATCGGTGTCCCACCGCGAACGGTCCTGATCGGCCAGCGGGACCAGGCTCCCGTCGGGACGGGTACGGGCCGGCCGTCGCGCATGGTGCAACGGCATCAGGGCCAACAATCCCGCGGTCTCCTCGTCGTCGGTCGTCGACGCCAACTGTCGGGTGAGTCGGATCGCCTCGGCCGCGAGATCGACATCGCCCGTGTACCCCTCGTTGAACACCAGGTAGAGGACGCGCTGCACCGTTGCCAGATCGCCCACATCGGTGAACCGCACCCCGGAGACGGTCCGCTTGGCCCGGCTGATGCGTTGCGCCATCGTGGCCTCGGGCACCAGGTACGCCTCGGCGATCTGTCGGGTGCTCAGCCCGCCCACCGCCCGCAGCGTCAGCGCGACCGCCGAGGCCGGCGTCAGCGACGGGTGCGCGCACAGGAAGAACAGCTGCAGGGTGTCGTCCGCAGCCTCCGTGGGGCCGGGGGCGGGTTGGGCCTCGGCACGCTCCTCCCGTTCGCGGCGGGCCACCTCCGAGCGGTGGGCGTCGACGAACTTGCGCCAGGCCACGGTGACCAACCAGCCCTTCGGATCGGCGGGCCTGTCCTGCGACCACGTGATGGCGGCCTGGACGAGCGCCTCCTGCACGGCGTCCTCGGCCGCCGCGAACTCCACTCCGCGGCGCACGAGGACGCCGATCACCGCCGGCGTCAGCTCCCGCAGGAGCACGTCGTCCATCATCGGGTCGATCCGCTCTCCGAGGTCATTCGTCGACCGTGGTCGGGACCCCCATGAACGGGCGCAGCTCGAGCCATTCGTGGATCGGTTCCCCACCTGCGCCCGGCGCGGCGGACAGTTCACCCGCCAGGGTCAGGGCGCGGTCGTAGCTGTCGACGTCGATGACCATCCAGCCGGCGATGAGGTCCTTGGTCTCGGCGAACGGCCCGTCGGTCACCGGCGGCCGACCCGGTCCGTCCGACCGGACGAACGTGCCCTGTGCGGACAGGGCCTGGGCGTCGACGAACTCCCCGGTGCTCTCGAGGCGCTGCGCGAAGTCGTTCATGTACTGCATGTGGGCGTCGATCTCGCCCGGCGTCCACTGGTCCATGGGAACGTTGTTCGGCGCCTCGGGGGCTCCGCGGTAGTGCTTCAGAAGCAGGTACTTGGCCATGATGGTTCCTCCTCGTCGGTGCCGCCCCGGTGGCTGCATCCACCCCTGGGACGGAGCCGCGCTCGCTGTCTCGACATCGTGTCGGCGGTGTTGTCGAGAATTTTCTCAAATGGGCCGGTCGGGGTGGTGTCGTCTGGCCGAACCCACGACTGGCAGGAACCTCACAGGTGCGTGAGCGCCTGTGGAGACGCCGATCGATCCTGAAGGCTGCTAGCGTTCCACGAGCCCGGGTACTGCGGATATACGGCAAAACGGGCTTCTGGCGATGACTGTGGCCGACCGAGGGTGCTCGCGGCGGTGGGAACGGAGCGTGGACGAGTTGGACATCCCGACACGGGAGACGAAGCCCTCCCCGGCACCGACGATCATCGGCGACACCAAGGCCGATGACACGCCGGCGGTCGTCACCACCGTCGACACCACCACGGTCGGCCGCGACAAACACCTCTACCAGCTCGATCTGGTCCGCCTCATCACCTTCGGTGCGGTCATCCTCGACCACGTCGTCATGGGCGCGGCGAATCCCGCGAACGCCGTCGCAGGCGGCGTCGAGCTGACCGTGCGCTACTCGCGCTACGGCTTCTTCTTCCTCACCGGGTTCGTCCTCGGGTACCAGTACCGCAACCGTGAGCTCAAACCCATCGAGTTCTGGCGACGGCGATTCAAACTCATCGGAATCCCGTACGTGACGTGGACGATCTTCTACTGGATCTATTCGCGCTATCGCGGGGGCGGGTTCGACGCGCTCAAGGACACCGTCAACAGCGCCGACCACATCGTGCTGTCGCTGAAGAGCCTCGCCTACGACCTCGTCACCGGCAACGCCTGGTACCACCTGTACTTCTTGTTCGTCAGCATGCAGATCTACCTGGTGTTCCCGCTCGTACTGATCATCCTCAAGAAGACCTGGGGATATCACCGCTACCTGCTGGCGGTGAGCTTCGCCGCACACATGGCGCTGCTGTACTTCATGGTTCGTCCGCAGACCGGCTTCATCCAGGAGGGGCCCCAGGGCGTCATCTGGCGGCACCTGCTCATCACGATCCTGCCGTACCAGTTCTTCGTCCTGGCCGGCATCGTCGCGGCACTGCATTTCGAGAAGGCCCACGCGTTCACGGTCAGATGGCGCAAGTTCATCTTCTCCGGCGGGCTCATCGTGCTCGCCGCGACCCTGGTCTACTTCGCGCACAAGGTCGACGTCGGCGAGGAGATGTTCCGGGCGACCAACGTCTTCATGCCGCACAACGCCTTCGCCTACGTGGCGACCATCGCCATGCTCTACGGGCTCGGTTCGATGTGGCGGGAGCGACGACGCCCCGGCTCCAGAGCCGACACCTTCCTCCGCACCGCCGCCGACCGCTCGTTCGGCATCTACCTCGCGCACGCGCTGGCCCTCAACGAACTGCAGCCGACCATCAACAGCCACCGGGCCGACCCGACCTGGCTCGTCGCGCTGATCGGTTATCTCGCCACCGTCGCGCTGACCGTGTTCATCGTCGAGGTGTTGCGCCGCAGCCCGATCAGCCTCATGACCACCGGCCGGAACATGGTGTCGTGGAAGGTCCAGACCCCGGTGCGCTCCATCGTGGTCGGCGTCGTCGCGATCGCACTCGGTGTCATCCTGCGCAGCGGCTTCGGTCTCCTCGCCGGCGACCTCATCTCGATCACCGGTGCGCTCCTCATCGCCAGCGCGGCCCTCGTGTTCTGGCGGCAACGGTCCCTCGTCGAGTCCTCGGAGCCGGTCGAGTCCGCCCGGGTATGACCGGATCCGGGTACACCTTCACCGCATCGGACGACTGCCGACTGCTGCTGCACACCGGTGTCACCGGTAAGGCCTCGAAGATGGGGCATCGGCTCACGATCGCCGTGACACGGTGGCGTGCGGAGGTCGACTGGTCCGGCGACCGCCCGATCGGTGTCGATCTGAGCGCCGAGGTCGACTCGATCGACGTCGTCCACGGCGAAGGCGGCGTCACCCCGCTGCTCGGACCCGAGAAGACACTCGCTCGGTCGAACGCACTCAAGACGTTCGAGGCGGAGCGGTTCCCGCACATCGGTTTCCGCACCGACACGGTCGACGAGACCGCCGGCGGTTTCCGACTGATCGGGACCCTGGAGATCCACGGCGTCAGCCACGACCACACCGTCGATCTGACGGTCGCCGACCTCGGGGAGTCCTGGGGTCTGTCGGCCGAGGCCGTGGTGCGGCAGAGCGACTTCGGCATCAAGCCCTACTCTCAGTTGATGGGTGCGATGAAGGTCGTCGACGAGGTCACCGTCGAGTTCGCTGCGGAACGTCCCAAGCGCGCCTGACCACGAGGCCACCGACGGCCGGTGGTGACGGCGCACGAACTGTGCACACCCACACCAGGCAGCACCCGATATGCGACGACATCGCCCGGCGGCGTCGTCCCACGGCAGTAGCGTCGCCGGGCATGGAACCCATCCTCACCGCCGACCTCGACGCTCTGCGGTCACTCGCCGACAAGCAGCGACGCTCGGCGGCGACCCTCCGGGACATCGACCTGCATTCCGTTCTGCGCGAGGCGCATCGGGCTCTGGACGGCTCGCAGACCGCCGAGCAGTGCGGTCGCGCGGGCGCGGCGGCGGAGTCGGCGATCGCGGTGGTCGCCGCACGGGTCGAGAGCCTCTCGGAGGCCAACCGGCGAGCCGCCGACACCCTCGGCGTCGCCGACTCCGATCACGCGTCGGCCATCCGCGCCCTGACCAACGCGGCCTGAGCGGTCGCGACGTGTCCGCACCCGGCCCGACCCTGCCGCAGGTCAGCGGTTGGGCAGTGGGCACCGGATCGCTCTCGGTCGCGGCAGCCGCAGTCGATTCCGCGGTCGACGATTCGACCACGAGATGAACGTCCTGACGCGGGATGTCGAAGCGGTGCGCGAGTGGTGGCGTGGTGACTCGGCACGCGCGTCCGCGACCGCGACGGCCTCCGAGCGCCAGTTCGGCAACCGGCTCGGCATCGCGATCCTCGACATCGCCGACGGCCTCAACCGGCTGGGCCCGGCGTACGCCCGCGCGTGCGAGACCGCCCGCGACACCGCGGAATCGATCCGGGCGCTCGGCTATCTCGTCGCCGACGACGGTGTGGTCCGTGCGCCATCGGTGGGTGCCGAGGTACCCCGCGACGCGGACACCACTGCCGACGCGGCCCGGCTGGTGTCGGAACACCAACGTCGACTCAGGTCGGCGCTCGACGAGGTGCGTGTCGCCGACGCCGACCTCGCCGGACACATCGGTCGGGCGCTGGAGGCGCTGACACTCGCGTCGTTGCCTGCGACCCACCCGGTCGCGATCCGTTCCGAGGTACGCCGGATTCTCGACCACCGCGCGACACTCCCCCGCGACCCGTTCGCGCTCAACCGATTCTGGGGCGAGCTCACCGCGATGGAGAAGGCCGGACTGTGGAACGCGGACCGGTCCATCGGCAACCGTGACGGGATCCCGGCCGCCGATCGCGACCACTTCAACCGACGACATCTGGTCGAGTTGCAGCGCGACGAGACCAGGAAGGTCGCCCGGTACCTGCGGGGCCACCCCTACATCGTCGACGGGCAGATCCCGCGCTCCCCCGGCCCGGGCGGATACGTCACGGAGACCCGACGTCGACGGGACTTCGACGCCGTCACACGCACGCATCGTGCCCTCGACGGGATCGAGACAGCGCTGCAGGACCCGACCGGGGCGCATGCTCGTCTGCTGCTGCACATCGACACGCGTGGCCGGGTGGCCATCGCGATCACCGACCCCGACACCGCACGCAACGTGGCCACCTTCGTCCCCGGTACGGGCTCGAACGCGGGAAACGTACGCGGGGGCGCCGACCGGGCCGCGGCGATGGTGACGGCAGCCGAGCGAGCCGATCCGACCGCCACGACCTCGGTGATCGCGTGGTACGCCTACGACGCACCCGCCGGGCTCGCGGCAGCCGCGGGACCGGCCTCTGCGGCACACGCGGCGGGCCCGCTCGACGCGTTCCAGGCCGGGTTGCGCGCCACTCACGACGGTCCCGAGCCCTTCCACACCACCGTGATCGGACACAGCTACGGCACCGTGGTCGTCGGTGAGGCGGCGTCGCAGGGCCACACTCTCGACGCCGATGACCTCGTGTTCGTCGGCAGCCCCGGGATCGGCGACCCGGACTCCCCCGCCGATCGGAGACTCACCGACGTCGATGCCGAGGAAATGAACGACCACGTCTACGCCACGACCGCGGCACGCGATCCGATCGGGATCACCGAGGGCATCCACGGCATGAGCCCCACCGATCCCGATTTCGGGGGCCGTGTCTTCGCCTCCGATCCCGGTTCCTCCCTCTCGGGTTCTGCACACGGCGAGTACTGGGACATCGGTCCCGACGGGCGGATGAACCGTTCGTTGACCGCGATGGGCATGATCATCGCCGGTCGTGGTGACGAGGTGCGGTGACCGCGTCGTCCCGATGTATCCGCAGGTGAGAGTGCCGGTTTGGATGAGCGCCAGGCTCGTCGCGATCGGACTGAGAACTGTCACAACGCCGATCGCCGTTGCCGTATGTGTTCTGCGCGATACCCTTCGGAGGTCTCATCAGTGATGCGCGGGCACGGTCACCGTCACAAGCTCGTCTTGTCGTGCGCCACAGCGCATCTCGCGAAGCTCTGCCTCGTGTGATCCGAAGGAACCGTTCCGCAATGATCAATTTCGGCCTCATCGATGAATGGGCACCCAGCGCAGGTCACGTCACCACCTGGTCGGCGTCGACCGCGTCGACCGCCGCCGCGAGCGAAGCCCCGATCCATCCGGTACCGCCCTCACACCAGCAGGAGGAGTACCTCCGCTCGGCGCGGCGCAACGAAGACACCGGATTCCGGTTCTCGCGACTGTGTCTGATCTCGTTCGACCTCGAGGGCTCCCTCGACGTCGACGCCATGACCCGCACCATCAACGAGTTCGTCGGCAGGCACGACACGTTCCTCAGTTACTTCTCGGTGGAACCGGATGGACAGATCGCCCGTCACGTCGTCGACGCGGAGATCGTCGACTTCACCCCGACACAGTTCGGCCACTTCGGCGACAGTCAGTCCATCCGCGACCACGTCCAGGCCAAGACGCCGGGTCCGTTCCACTGGGATTGCCTGACCTTCGGGACCATCGAACGCGAGGGGAACTTCACGATCTACTTCGCCGTCGACCATCTGAACTCCGACGGGATATCGCAGGCCCTGGCCTGCGTCGACCTCATCGCGCTGTACGGATCCCACATCAGCGGCAACCCGCACGGCCTGCAACCGGCGGGCAGCTACGTCGACTACTGCCGACGTGAGCGGGAGGGCACGGAGAAGTTGACGGTCGACGATCCGCAGGTCAGCCAGTGGATCGAGCTGCTCGAGCAGAACGGTGGCCGACTTCCGACCTTTCCCTTGGACCTCGGCGTGGGCAGCGAGGGATACACCCGCAGTGCGTTGCGCACCGTGCGGATCATGGACGAGGAGTCCGCACAGCGGATCGAGGACGTCTGCCGCGGTCTCGGCGCCGGCTTCAATTCTGCTGTTCTGGCCGTCACCGGCATGGCCGCGCGCGAGTTCACCGGTTCGGATTCGTACTTCGGGATGACGCCGAAGAGCACTCGGACCTCACCCGCAGAGTTCAACGCGGTGGGATGGTTCACCAACCTGATCCCGGTTCCCGTCGACATCACCGCCGACTCCACCTTCACCAGCGTGGTCGCGGACACACAGTCGTCCTATGAACGGGGCAAGACCCTCTCGGAGGTGTCGCTACATCGGATCGTCGAACTGATCCCGGCCGATTCGACCGTCCAGGTCGGGACGGGGTGGGTCGTCCCGATGGTCAGCTACATCGATGTCCGCAAGCTGCCCGGTGCCCAGATGTTCGACCACATCAACGGCGGCGTGTTCGGCAACCGCGGGAGTTCCGAAGAGGTGTTCCTGTGGGTCAACCGGTTCCCCGAGTACACGGTGATGACCCTGATGTACCCCGGCACCACAGAAGCCGACGAGTCGATCGATCGCTACGTCGAGAAGATCCTGCAGATCTTCTCCTCCGTCGCCACGACGGGGGACTATGCGCCGGCGTCGGTGGACGATCGCAACAGTCTGGTCGGGTCGTAGGCGGCACGCGTAGCGAGCAGGCGGGCGAGGTTCGCCCCGAAGTAACGCTGTAGTTCGGCTCCCGGCTCGGCGTAGTTGACGTAGGCACCGTCCGAGGCGGGGCGCACCGCGGCGTGGGCATCGGCGATCCAGGAGGTCGCGGAATCGTAGGACCCGTCCGGGTCGACGTCGACGAACCACTGCACGACCGCGAGGTGTCGACGACAGGGAAACGCCGAGGCGCCCGGACGGACCGACCGGACCGCACCGTCGATCGGGTCGATGATCACCGAACCCGCCCCACCCGAGGCCGATCGCGACCGTACGACGGCGACGATGGCCTCCGCCGTGTCGGCAGAGATCGTCGTAACCACGTCAGAACCGGCGGTGAAACCGTGCCGGGGCGAGGTCGGGCTCCCGCCGGCCAGCCGGAGCAGGACGCCGTCGGCGTCCAGGGTGGCCGCCGCGGTGAAGTTCGGCGTCACCCCGACCGCCGCGGCGAATCGGGCGGCGACCTCGGTGCCGGCCCCCACCGGAGCGGCGATGAGCACGCCGCACCGGACTCCTCCTGCGCGGTCGGACTCGACGTTCACACCCACCCAGCTCGTGGTGTCGACCGTGGGCAGCCAGGACGCCCACCCTGCGATCACGTCGGCCGTGGCGGCGTCGGGGAATCCGAGCAGGACCAGGTCCTTGCCGACCGCCTCATGTGTCGTCAGGGTCATCGCGGTGACCACTCCGACTGCACCGCCTCCGCCACCGCGCAACGCCCACAACAGATCTCGATGACGATCCGGCGAGACGGACACGACGCGACCGCTGGGCAGGACCACTGTCGCAGCGACGAGCCGGTCACAGGTCAGTCCGTGTTCGCGGGTGTCGACACCGATCCCGCCACCCAGTGTCAGGCCGCCGCACCCCACCGTCGGGCATGTGCCCAACGGTAGCGCCCGGCCGGACCGATGCAGGAAGGTCTGCAGCTCGAACAGAGTGGTCGCCGGGGTCACGGTCACCGCCTGCGTGGACGCGTCGTAGGCGATGGGCATCGACAGTGAGCGCAGGTCGACGACCAGCGCGCCGTCGGCCGCCGACGCACCGATGTAGGAGTGACCTCCGCTGCGAGCCGAGATCGGCAGTCGTCGTCGGGATGCGAAGGACACCGCACGGGCGACCTCGTCGGTCGTGTGCGGTCGCACCACCGCAGCGGGTGTCGTGGAGTCGTACCGGGTGTTGAAGATCGCGGTGGCCTCGGAGAAGCGTGTCCCGTCCCCCGCGGTGAGAACCGAGTCCCCCGCAGCACCCGGTCCGGTCCAGTCGGGCTCGGACGGGGCCGCAGTCGCCGGTGCGACTGCCGTGGTCGCGTAGGCGGCGACACCGGTGCCGACGGTGTACCGCAGGAAGGTCCGGCGTGACAGTCGCCCACGATCCACCCCGCGCTCGTCTCCCACCCCGACGTCTCCTCACCCACGTTGATCATCTGAGTATCACCGCACCGGTGCCCTCGCGCACCGAAAGCGCGACCACGGCGGTCGGATCGTTCGGTGCAGGGCGCGTCGATCGGCCCGTCGTATGCTTCGTCGATGTCGAACGACCCTCATCGGGGCTCCCTGTGATCGGCGATCGCTGGAACGTGACCGACGACGAGATGGCGCGCCACTACCCGTGCGACGACATCGTCACGTCGCCCACGCTGCAGGCGTGGCGCGGCGTGACGGTGCACACCTCGCGGGCGGGGTTGTGGCCGTGGGTGTCTCAGATCCGTCTCGCCCCCTACTCGTACGACTGGATCGACAATCTGGGACGCACGTCGCCGCGGGATCTGGTGCCGATGCCCGAACCGGTTGTCGGAGAACATTTCACGACGGCCGCGACCCGTCCCTGCGGAACCATCCTGGCGGTCACGCCCGGGGTGAGTCTGACCGGCCGGATTCTCGGCGCGGTGATGTCCTACGACCTGGTGACCGTGGACGAGCACACCACCCGACTACTCCTGAAGGTCGTGATGTCCGGCGGTGGTGTCGCGCGCCCCGTCATCAGCCTGGGTGATCTCGTCATGGCACGCCGACAGCTGCTGAATTTCAAACACCTGGCCGAGGAGAGCGCGCCCGGTCGGTGACGTCGGGATCCGTGACGGCGTTCTGGGCGGACGGCGCTCGCACGCCGCCGTAGATGGCCCGTTGCACTATCCACGGCTGCAGGACGTGCTCGACCGACCACGTGGGGAACCGGACGCCGCGGCCCGACGGTGTGAACACCTCGAGTCCGTCGGACTGCGCCCCGAGCACCGATCCCCACCGCCGGGTGCGGGGCCGGTAGCGGCGGAGCGGGCGACCTGCGAAGTGGGCCCGGACGTTGCGTGCGAGCAGGCGATCGGCCCGGTTGCGCGCCGACCCGCGCAGGGGGTCGGTGGCCGCGACGTCGCCGATTGCGAAGACACCGGGACGATTCGGGACCGACAGGTCCGCCGCGACCCGGACGAACCCGTTGTCGTCGAGCAGCTCCGCGGGTAGCCAGTCGGTGTTCGGGCGCACCCGGCCGATGGCCCACACGACCGCGTCCGCCTGCGTCGGCGACTGGCCGGTGCTCCACTCGACGTCGGAATCGGTGATCCGGTCACAGGAGAAACCATCCGGGACGACTGCGCGGTGTCCGGGGTGCAGGCCGACCCCGAGTGTCCGCAGTCGTCGTTCGACCTGCGACCAGGTACGTCGGTGGTGGGCGGGCAGCGCACGCTCACCGGGGTAGAAGAGGTCGACCGTCGTGCGGGGCCACGCCGCGGCGATGTTGGCCGCCGTGCTGACCGCCGCCGCACCCCCACCGAGTACGGTCACCGACCCGGCCGAGGCGAGCCGATCGTGGGCGGCCCGGAGATCGCCGTCGACATCGGCGCTCGACTGCAGCATCGGTCGGCGCCAGAAGCCGTTGGTGACGCCCGTGGCGATGATCAGGGCGTCGTACGCCTCGACGTGGGACGACCCGTCGGCGAGCACCACGCTGACCGCACGCTCGTCGAGGTCGACGCCGGTCATCGACCCGTGCACCGTACGGATGCGATCGAGGCCGCGGAACCGGTCGAAACCGACCCAGTAGTCGCGGGCCCAGTCGTCGGGGTGGGACAGCCGGCGTCCGAGTTCCTGCCCGCTGACCAGTGCCGGTTTCGCCGAGATGCCCACGACGTCGACGTGGCGTGCGAGGTGGATCGCGGTCAGCACGCCGGTGTCGCCGAGGCCGGCGACGAGCACCCGGGGGCGGTTCATGCGGACACCCGACGAGGTGGACGGGGCACGAACCGGGACACACGGTCGGTGACCGCCCGGTACTCCGGCCTGCGCTCGAGGCTGCGGGTCTCCATCATCGGGATGCTCGCACCGAGGAACATGGCCAACATGGCGAGGGCGCCGATGAACAGCCACCATGCGTCGGCGGGCGAGGCGGCCACGCCGAAGAGCGCGAGTGCGAACCAGAACCCGAACTCGCCGAAGTAGTTCGGGTGCCGCGACCAACTCCACAACCCGTCGGCCATCACCTGTCCGGGCGTGCGGTCGCGGACGAAACGGAGCATCTGTCGGTCGGCGGCGAACTCGAGGACCACGGCCGCCACACCGAGTGCGGTCGCGATCGCGGTGAGCCAGAACAGGTCGTCCCCGGTGTGCGTCACGGCGATGTAGACGGGCAGCATCCCGAGGAACACCTGTCCGGTGGGGATCATGTGGATGGCGACGAGATCGGTGAGGAACTCCCAGCGCCCGGCGTTCCCGCGCAGCAGTCCGTATCGCCAGTCCTCGTGGTGCAGTCCCGGGAAGCCGGTGGCCCAGTTCGCGGTGAGGCGAACCGCCCACAGGAGCACCACGGCGAACACCAGCCACGCGCGCAGTGAGTCGACGCCCGCGCCGCCCTCTATCCACCAGTAGACGAGCAGCAGCGGCGGGATGACGCTCCAGTAGGCGTCGTAGAAGCTCGAGTTGTGGTGGACACGGCTGAACACGAAGATCACCAGCGTGCCCAGCACGTCGGCGACGAGGGCATCGAGCCAGAGGAGATCCGTGGAGGGACCGACCACGAGCCATGCCGCGGCCACCGCGATGGCGATCACGTAGGCCACACCGACACGGACGAACGAGGCGGTTCTGCTCACAGGTCCCGATGGTGCCATTCGGTCACGGTGCGCCGCCGCCGAACCGCGGGTCTGTTCTCACCAGTCGTCGGGTGGGGTGAACTGACTCGCGGTGAACACCGCCCCTTGCGGGTCGCGGATGACCGCGGTGTGCGTCCAGTCGTCGGCGGCCGTGGTCAGTACGGTCGCGCCGAGTCGGTCCGCCGCGGCTGCCGTCGCGTCGCGGTCGGCGACGGCGAACGTCACATGCCAGTGCGGGGTCTCGTCCTCGGACGCCTGCGCCAGCCACCCGATGGAATCGGCGAATCCGGGCGGCGCCGACTGTTGGCGGCGGTGGATGTCCGGGTCCACGGTCGAGGCCAGATGATCGCCGTAGCCCGGCACCGTGATCATCGTCGCGAAACCCAGATCGGCGGTCCGCCAACCGAACACGTCGGTATAGAACGCGGCTGCCGCCACCGGGTCGGATGTGTGCAGGTCGCTGAAGTTCCAGGCGCCGGGGACGTTGGTGACCTGAGCCCCCGCGCGGCCGCGGGCCTGCCACAGCCGAACCGCCACCCCCTGGGGGTCGAGGACCGTCGCGGACACGCCGCCGTCGCCGGCGGCCTGCGCCGGGTGTACCTCGCTCCCGCCGGCGCGGATCACCCGCTCGACGGAGGCGGCCGCGTCGGTGACGGCGATGTAGGTGTTCCACGTCGAGGTGACGGATCCGGCGTTCTCGACGGTGGCGGGTCCGCCGATCCCACCCACGTCGGCGCCGTCGAGTCGGGCGATGACATACCGGAAGGGCAGGCCCGGTGGCGTCGCCTCCTCGTACTGCCATCCGAACAGGTGCGCATAGAACTCCAGCGCCGCGTCGACGTCGCCGTATTCGGCGTCCACCCACGACGTGACGCCGGGCGGATACGTCCTGATGTCGGTCATCGTCTCCTCCTCGCACGGTTGTGCGGCCACCCTAGATCGCGGCACCGACACCGGCAGATCCTCGACCGGCCCATCCTGGGACCGGTGGGTCCTGTCGTGGTGACCGGAAATGGTGGAGGGTGAGGTCATGGCAACGACAACACTTCCCGGTGGAACCTTCACGATGGCACCCGACCTCACGGTCACACGGATGGGCTACGGCGCGATGCAGTTGGCCGGTCCGCACGTCTTCGGACCCCCGGCCGATCGGGCCGCTGCGATCGAGGTCCTGCACGAGGTCATCGCGGCCGGGATCAACCACATCGACACCAGTGACTTCTACGGTCCCTACGTCACCAACGAGATCATCGCCGAGGCGTTGCGCCCCTACCCGGACTCGCTGCACCTGGTCACCAAGGTCGGTTCGTTGCGCGACGACAAGGGTGGGTGGCCGCCGGCCCGCGAACCGGATCAGCTGCGCAAGGCCGTCCACGACAACCTCGAACGCCTCGGTCTCGACGCGATCGATGTCGTCAACCTCCGCGTCGGGGACTTCGACAGTCCGGCGGCGGGTTCGATCGCCGAACCGTTCACGGTGCTCGCCGAATTGCAGCAGGAGGGCCTGATCAAGCATCTGGGCGTCAGCACCGTCAACGCCGAGCAGGTCGCCGAGGCGCAGTCGATCGCCCCGGTGGTCTGCGTGCAGAACTTCTACAACATCGCGCACCGCGTCGACGACGAACTGGTGGACTCGTTGGCCGACCAGGGCATCGCCTATGTGCCGTATTTCCCGCTCGGCGGGTTCTCGCCGCTGCAGTCCGAGGAACTCGCAGGCGTGGCGAGTCGGCTGGACACGACGCCGATGGCCGTCGCCCTGTCATGGTTGCTGCAGCGCTCCCCCAACATCCTGCTGATCCCCGGCACCTCGTCGGTGGCTCATCTGCGTGACAACATCGCGAACGCGGCACTCGTCCTGCCCGACGAGGAGATCGAGATCCTCGACGGCATCGCCGCACCGAACTGAGCGTCGGCAGACCCGGTGCGTCGACGACCGATGTGTTCCGGCCGCGCCGACGGTCTGTCCGTGTAACCGCCCGTTCGAGAGGAACCCCATGCCCACGTTCACACTGCAGACCCAGGTCACCGCCGACGGCTTCATGGCAGGCCCTGACGGCGAGATGGACTGGCTGACCACGGACTGGAGCGAGGACCTGACCCGCTACGTCTCCGCGCTCACCGAGTCGGTCGGCACCATCGTCCTAGGACGGGCCCTGGCGGAGGGCTTCATCCCGACGTGGGCGTCGATGCCCGACGCACCCGGCGCCGAGACGATGAACAACTCGCGGCGCGTGGTGATCTCGCGAACTCTGACCGAATCCCCCTGGGACAACGCCGAGATCGCCGACGGCGACCTGACCGAGGTGATCAACGACCTCAAGGCCGGCGACGGTGGCGACATCATCGCCTACGGGGGAGGCTCGCTCGTGCGCAGCCTGATCGGCGCCGGGCTGCTCGACGACCTCCACCTGCTGGTGAACCCGACCGCGATCGGGGCAGGGATGGCCGTGTTCCCCGCCGGACACCACACGGATCTCACGGTGGTCGGGGTCCATCCCTTCGAGTGCGGCGTCACGGCCATGCACTACCGCCCGGTCAGGTGAGGCGACACAGACGGTAGATTCGGCGGCAGTTCGACACTGTTCGTCCGCGTTCGCACATCACCGGGGGATCGATGAAGATCAGGCGTGTCACCACAGCGACCACCGATGTGCTCGCGGCGCAGCACGAGAGCTCCGGTCGGTGGATCGATCTCGATTCGGCCGCAGCAGCTTTCGAGCCCGAGGTCCGCGGGCGTCTGACCACCGACCTCCTCGCGTTCCTCGCGTCCCGTGAGCGTGGCCGGGACATGGCGACGCGCCTCATGGACACTGCGACAACAGAGGGCGTCGGCGTCGTCGACCACCCGGGCGGATCGTTGCCGTACCAACCCGCCTCACTGCGGTGCTTCCTCGGGTGGGAGCAACACTGGAGTCAGGCCGCGCACCAACTGGTCAAACGAAACCTGCCCGCCGCGATGCCGGCCATCCGCGCCTTTGAGGCACTGACGCGCCGGGATTTCCCCGCCCTGCGACCCGGCGCGTCGTTCAGCCGGCATCCGCTCTATTACACCGGCAACCACCTGAGCATCGTCGCCGACGGCGCACCGCTGCCGTGGCCGTCCTACACCGACGCGCTCGACTTCGAGCTCGAGTTCGCGATGATCGTCGACCGTCCCGTGCGCAACGCCACCGAGGCGCAGGGCGCCGATGCGATCGGCGGGTTCGTCGTCTTCAACGACGTCAGCGCCCGCGACGTCCAGTGGGACGAACAACGCAACGGATCGTTCGGGCCGGTCGTCAAGACCAAGACCTTCGCGAGCTCGATGGGCTCGGTGGTCGTCACCGCCGACGAGGTGCTGCCCCGGATCGATGGGTTGACCGCTTCGGTGGTCGTCGACGACGAGACGTGGTCGACGACGAGCACCGCGGGCCTCAGCTACTCCCCCGGCGACACCGTGGCCTACGCGAGCAAGGGTGAGAACGTCTACCCCGGTGAGCTTCTCGCGTCAGGAACGCTTCCGTCCGGGTGTGGACTCGAACTCGACCGGTGGATTCGTCCCGGCAACGTGGTGACCCTCGACATCGAGGGCATCGGATCGGTGACGAACACCGTCGGGGACCGCGAGAGCGAGTGAGCCGCGGGTGTCAGCGCGCGGTCGCGACCACGCGGTCGATGATCCGTTGCAGCTGTTGCGAATCGGTCGCGTCACGCGGTGCGTAGAGGAACAGGTAGGAGTCGGGCAGTCCGATGATCGGCCGACCGGCCAGAGGGTGGCGCTCACCCCAGCCGCGCCGGATGATCTCGGGCACGTCTGCGGGGTCGGCGACGACGTGTAGCGACCCCTGCGTGCCGTGTACATGGGCGATCTCACCGCGCGCGTGTGCGATCCAGGGACTCGCCGTCGCCCGATCGCGGACGAACAGCGCGTCACCGCGCCGTTCGAATCGACTCGTCGAGGTGACCATCGGGCCCGAGTCACCGACGCCGAACGCGGCCACGTGCTCGGCCAGTGCCCTGATCCGGTCGGGGTCGGTGACGGTGTGCAGTTCTCGATGCGGAATGGGATACGGGGCGATGGCCGGACGATCACCACGACGCTGCGGCAACGTGAAGTCACTCGGCGCAGCGTCGGGCGTCGCGTCGACGGTGATCGTGTCCCGCCCCCACGGCCGCAACGAGGTCGTCACCAGCCAGCCCACCGGGTTGGCAGGAAGGCCTCCCTCGCCGAGGGCCCGCCATCGCCGATAGTCCTCGAGTAGGGCCGCCATGGTGCCTCCGGTGTGTGTCGGCGGCAGACCTCTGATCTAGAGGTCCGACATGTCCAACACGAATCTGTACCGTACGTCGTTGCGCGACAACCGATCAAGAGCAGTGTTGATCTGCGCGGACGGTAACGTCTCGACATCCGCGGTGATGCCGTGCTCCCCGCAGAAATCCAACATGTCCTGGGTGTGGCGCCGACCGCCACTCCCCGCCGAGCTCACACTCTTCCGCCCGATCAACAGATCCAGGATGTCGACCGACGTCGCACCGAGGTGACCGAGGGAACACAGCGTCCCGTCCAGGGCCAGGCACCGGAGATACGGCGCGAGGTCGTGCTCGACCGGTACGCAGTCGACGATCAGATCCAACGCACCGGCCGTCGCGGCCATCGCGGAATCGTCGGTCGAGACGACCACGGTGTCGGCGCCGAGCGCCGAGGCCTCGGCGGCCTTGCCCGCGGATGTGGTGAACACCGTGACCGACGCCCCCAGGGCGTGCGCGAACTTCACGGCCAGATGGCCCAGCCCGCCGATACCCGCCACACCCACGCGGACGCCGGGGCCGACCTTCCACCGCCGCATCGGTTCCCACACCGTGATCCCGGCGCACATCAGCGGTGCGACGGCGGCGGGGTCGAGACCGGCCGGCCTGCGGTAGACGAAACGGTCTCGGACGACGTACTCGTCGGCGAACGCGCCCCTGGTCGTCGACCCGTCGTGGCGGTCGGTGCCCCCGTAGGTGAGGGTGGGGAACTCCCGGCAGAAGTTCTCCTGTCCGGCCCGACACATGTCGCACACGTCGCAGGAGTCGACGATGTTGCCGACGGCGACCGCATCACCGACCGCGAAATCGGTCACCGCGGTCCCCACCTCGCTGATCACTCCGACGAACTCGTGGCCGGGGACGACAGCGGTCGCCTCGTCACCTGCGACGACCGCGCGCTGGGCGTGCAGGTCGGTGTGGCAGACGCCGCAGTGGGTCACCCGTACGGCGACGTCATCGGGGCGGAGATCGCGTCGTTCGAAACGCCATCGGGACAACGGTTCGTCGGGTGCGGTTGCTCGGTATCCGGTCGTCGGACGCATGTCTTCTCCTCGGGTCGTGGCGGCCGCGAAGACCTAACCAACTGGTTGGAAACGACAGTATCCCGGTGTCGACGGGTTTACAACCAACCGGTTGGAAATGGGTAGACTCCCGCCATGGGAGATTCCGCGGCCACCCGAGAACGCATCCTCGACGCGGCGACCGTCGAGTTCGCCGACCACGGTATCGCCGGGGCACGGGTCGATCGGATCGCGGCTCGGGCGCGGGCCAACAAGTCGCTGATCTACAGCTACTTCGGCAACAAGGACGAACTGTTCGACCTGGTTTTCATGTCGAGGGTCGACTCCGACGTCGGCCGGACTCCGTTCGACGCCGACGATCTCCCCGGATACGCGGCGCGTCTCTACGACATGTATCTCGGCGACCCCCACCTGGTCCGACTGCTCACCTGGGCGCGACTCGAGCGGACCCCACACGGGGCGTTGTTCGCCGACGTGGCCGAGCGCGACGTCGAGGTGCTGGCCGCGATCGCCGATGCCCAGCGTCGCGGGGTGCTGGTCGAGGACATCGAATCGGACGACCTGTGGTCCATGCTCATCGCGATGGCCGCGACCTGGGCGCAGTCGGCGATCGTCTACACCGCCACCGAATCCGAGGATCACGACGTGCACGCGCGCCGTCGCACGGCGTTGTCTGCCGCGGTCTCGCGAGCGTTCTGCGCCCAGGTTCGCTCACCCGGATCATTGCGCTGAGCAACAAGGTCGCGAATCATGAGGACGATGTCGATGCGCACGGTGGCCAGGTGGGTGGCCATGCACGGGTTCATCCGTTTTCTCGCGAAACGGGCGGCTGCGGCGGGTGATCCACAGGCCAAACTGATCGCCGATCCGGCCACCCGGGCCGATGCGTCGGGCGTATACGCCGAGATCCGCGCCAAGGGGCCGCTCGTGGAGACGGCGTTGGCCGCCATCACCGTCGACCACGCCGTCGTGTTCGAGACGCTGCGCTCCGACGATTTCCGCACCATCATCCTCGGGTCGCGGCTGCCGGCACCGCTGCGGTGGATCGAGAAGCACACCCGCTCGGATGCTCTGCATCCGCTGCGGCCCCCGTCGTTGCTGGCCGTCGAACCGCCGGACCACACCCGCTACCGACGACTGGTGTCGTCGGTGTTCACCGCACGGGCGGTCGAGGCGATGCGTGCGGGCGTCCAGGACACCGCCGACGCCCTTCTCGACGAACTCGCAGGCACCACCGAGACCGTCGACATCGTCGAGCGGTACTGCGCGCTGCTGCCGGTCGCTGTCATCAGCGACATCCTCGGCGTCCCCGACGCCGACCGGATGCGTGTCCTGGAATTCGGGGAACTCGCCGCGCCCAGTCTCGACATCGGACTGACGTGGACGCAGTTCTCCGAGGTGGAGACGGGGCTCGTCGGATTCAACGCCTGGCTGACCGACCACCTGGCTGCGCTGCGCCGCTCCCCCGGCGACGATCTGTTCAGTCAACTGATCCGCGCCTCCGACGACGGGGTGTCGCTGACCGACACCGAGCTGCTCGGGGTCGCCGGACTCGTGCTCGCGGCGGGGTTCGAGACCACGGTCAACATCCTCGGCAGCGGCATCGACCTGCTGCTGCGCAACCCGGACCAACTCGAGGCCCTCCGGGAGGATCCGGCGTTGTGGCCCAACGCCGTTGACGAGATGTTGCGTCTCGAGGCACCCGTGCAGATGACCGCTCGTGTGGCGAAATCCCCGGTCGAGGTGGCCGGGGTCCGGATGGATCGGGGCGATCTCGCCATCCTGGTGCTCGCCGGGGCCAACCGCGACCCGAAGGTGTTCGACGACCCCGACCGGTTCGACGTCACGCGTGCGAACGCGGCCAAACACCTGTCGTTCTCGGGTGGCCGGCACTTCTGCCTCGGCGCGGCGCTGGCCCGGGCCGAGACCGAGGTGGGGCTCCGCTCGCTGTTCGATCGCTTCCCGGAGCTGCGCGGCGCCGGTGCCGGCACCAAGCGCGACACACGGGTGCTCAACGGATGGGCGCACCTGCCCGTCGAACTCGGTGCACGTCAGCGGACCGCGCGCGCCTGACAACATCTCGCGCCCGGGCCGGTGACGACCGCCGCGGTGTTAGGCTGACGCAACCCCGCCCGCTCGTGCGGGTTTCGCGAGTATGACGACGATGTCGGGGGCTCGCATGGTCGATCTCCCGCACCACTCCTCGGACAGCACCGAACACGACGACACGGTGTCGTCACCATCGGGCACCCAGCCGTCGGCGGACCGCCGTCTGTACTCCGGCCTCGGTGATCTGAGCCGGACCGCAGCACGGCTGACCGGCGCCGACGGTGCCGCGATAGCCCTGCTCACCGAATCGACCGGGGTCCGCGATCTCGTCCGGGCCACCGATGCGATGTCCTATCACCTCGACGAACTGCAGTTCACCCTCGGCGAGGGCCCGTGTCTCGACGTCTTCTCCCCCGCAGGCAGTCCGCAACTCGTGCCCGACATGGGTGCCGAGGTCGCGAGTCGGCGGTGGCCGGTGTTCACGGCCGAGGCGCGTGCGGTCGGCGTACAGGCGGTCTTCGCGTTCGCCATCAGTTCCGGCACCCGGCCACTGGGGGTGCTCGAGCTGTATCGGCGGACCGCGGGCGCGTTGAGCGAGGACGAGTCGCGGGTGGCGGTGGTGTGCGCCGAGACCGTGGCGACCACCATGGCGCAGAACTGGGATGCCGTCATCGCGCACCTCGGTCCCGGCAGCGACGCGACACAGGTGGCCGAATGGCTCGCCGCCGACGAAAGCATCGCGCAGGGCGTGAATTCGCGAGCGCAGGTGTACCTGGCGTCGGGGATGGTCGCCGTCCAGTTGCAGATCCCGACCACCGAGGCCATGGCCCGTCTGCGCGCCCACGCGTATCAGACCGGCCGTTCGATCACGGCCGTCGCCGACGACATCGTCGCCCGCAGACTCGACACGCGGGGCGCGTTCGACGGTGTCGAGGAGGACCGATGAGATCAGTCGGTGTCAGCGGGCGGTCGCGGTGACCGCTGAACAGTCACGGGTGGCCATCGCAGATCTGGCGAGCACGCTGACCGGTGATTTCGATCTGCCGGTCGTGATGCAGACGGTGGCCCGGTACGCGCGCGAAGGTCTGACGGCGTACTCCGCGACCGTGGTCCTGGTGGACCCCTATGTGCTCGGAGCGCCGTCGCGCGTCGCGCACATCGTGGCCGAATCCGTGGTCGACCGGCGGGAGGCCGACCAGATGCTGAACTCGACGGGCCCCGGCCTGGAGAGCGCCCTGGGCGGGGCGACGACCATGATGGCCGAGATCGCCGACGACACCCGCTGGCCCGCGTACCGCGAACGCGCCGCATTGCTGGGGATGCGTTCGGTCCGCGCCTATCCGATCAACGCGCTGTCGGTCGTCCTCGGATCGGTCGTCATCCACACGTCGGAACCGTGGGGTGTCACGCGGCCCAACGGACTCGGTCAGATGCTGGCGGATCTGACCGCTCTCGCCCTCACCGTGGGCACCGCACGAGAGCGCCGTGAGCACGCGTCGACCGCGGTCGGGCGGGTACTGGAGGGCAGCGCATCGATGGCCATCGCGATCGGCATCGTCGCCGCGGCCCGGGACATCGACGCCGACGCCGCACGCGACGAGCTGACCCGTCTGGCCCGAGCCCATGACGTGACCACCACCGAACACGCGACCGCGATCGTGGCCGGCCACGACTCTGCGCCCGGCGACCCGACCGCCGGCGGCACGCTGATCCCGCCTGCGGTCCCGGATCCGCCGCGCTACTTCACCAGCTGACCCGCACGGGCGGCGGGCGCGACGACGCTGGTCAGTCGTTGTCCGGGTCGTCCCCGGCGTCCGGACGTTCGACGGGGTCGCGGAGATACGCGATCGCGGTGTCGATGATCGGCTCGGCCGCCTGCGGCGAGGCATAGGCGAGTCGGCCGGCCAACGCTTCGAGCTCGTCGACGGCGAAACCGATGCGACGCACGGCTTCTGCGTTCTCCGAAGCGGACGCCGCGGCGATCAGGCGGTCGTCGAGTGCGAACACCTCGTCGTCGAGTCGGGTCAGTGACGCCGACACCGACGGTGTGGAGGTCAGGGTCGGGTTCTCGTGCACAGTGGCGATCGCGTAGCGAATCCGTCGGTGCGTGACGGCCTCGGGAACGTCGGAGGTCGTCCACTCGGCAGGCGCCCGGCCGGCGCGGCCGGGAACCAGGTCGGTGGATCGGGCGAAGCGGCGGACACGCATCGTCGAGTCGACGGCGAACCACGCCCCACCGAGGAGCACGAAGACGGCGAGGACAGCGGTCACCACGATGATCAGTGTCCCCATGCGTGTGCGCCTCCGCTGCGTCGTGTCGGTTCTGTTCTCACCGCACAACTGTGTCGAAGTCCGGACACGAAACACAAACGGATCGCCGCGGTGTCATCTCAGTCGACGACGGCGCGACCTCGGGAGTGCTCCCGGAACGGGCGCTTGGACATCTTCTCGATGTACATCGCGGCGTCGGCCGCGCGCCAGGCTCCGTCGAGTCCCTCCGCGATCGAGTACAGCCCGAACCCCACGGACGCGGACACGTCGCTCCTCGAGATCGTCCGCCGCAGTCGGTCCACCACCGCCTCGACCGTAGTGGCGGTGACGTCGGTGAGCAGGATCGCGAACTCGTCGCCGCCGATGCGGGCGATGATCCCGGGTTCGATGACCGTGTCGGTCAGCATCGTGGCGATCAGTCGCAGGTGATCGTCGCCGGCGTGGTGACCGTGCCGGTCGTTGACCTTCTTCAGATCGTCGAGATCGATGATCACGACCGCGCCGGGGTCGCCGAACCGGCGGAACCGGGCCTCCTCGGTCTCGAGGAGTCGCTGCCACCCGTTACGGCTGACCAGACCGGTCAGGGCGTCGGTGTCGGCGTTGCGTTGCGCTGCCTCGAGGGCGCGGGCGACGGCGGTCGCCTGCAGGTCCGCCTCGAGGATCCGTGCGAGCAGCGACGCGAGCAGCACGATCAGCTCCTCGTTGATCTCGGCCGTCTCGGGGAGCCGGCTGCGACCGAACCCGCACAGCGTGCCGAACAGTTTCCCGTCGGACGTCGTCAGGGGATAGCCGACGTACGACTCGACTCCGAGCCCGGACTTCTCCACGATCGCGGCGTACTCGGCGACGGCGTGTGGGTCGTCGATGAAGGTCGGGCGGGTACGGGTCACGGAGTACTGACACATCGAATCCGACCACGCCACCGAGTCACCCGATGACAGCCCGAGATCGGTGTCGTCGACGGAGAGGTAGATCTGTCGCTCGCCGTCGAATCGCGTGACCGTCCATGTCCCGATGGGGATCACCCGACGGAGATAGGCGAGGACATCGTCGGAGGCATCGTCGAAGCGCGGGGGCGCGGTCGGGACGTCGGTCATCCGAAGTCCTTCCACCAGGGACGCCCGGTCCGCGGTGGATCGGGTGGTTCGGTTACCTATCGCCGGACCGCGCTCGCCCGTTACCGTCCCGTGTTGTGATCTGTCACATCACACAGGGCCGACGGGTGGCGAGATGTCCGGAGGCGTCCGACTGGTCGGAACCGCCGCAGAACTAGAACGTGTTCTATACAGTTTTCCGACATGAGCTCGCAACAGGCGATACCCACCGTGGTCTGGGGTACGGGAAACGTGGGACGGGCCTCGATACGCGCGGTCGATGCGCATCCCGACCTCGAGCTGGCCGGGGTGATCGTGCACAGCCCCGCGAAGGTCGGCCGCGACGCCGGGGACCTGGCCGATCTCGGTCGATCGCTGGGCGTGATCGCCACCGACGACGTCGACACGACGCTCGCGGGTGCCACAGCGGTGGTCTACGCGGCGTCCGGCGACATCCGTCCCGACGACGCCCTCGCCGACATCGTCGGCGCGCTGCGACGAGGGCTGATCGTGGTCACCCCGTCGCTCTACGCCCTCTACGACCCCGCGTCGGCGCCGCCGGAGATCCGCGAACCGGTCGACGCGGCGATCACCGCGGGCGGCGGGAGCCTGTTCGTCTCCGGGGTCGACCCCGGGTGGGGAAACGACATCCTGCCCGTCCTCGCCACCGGTCTCGCCTCCACCGTCGACGAGGTCCGCTGCCAGGAGATCTTCGACTACACGACCTACGACCAGCCGGACTCGGTTCGGTACCTCATCGGCATGGGTCAGCCCATGGACTACGAGCCGCCGATGGTGGCGGCAACGGTCCCGACGATGGTGTGGGGAGGTCAGATCCGGCTCATCGCACGGGCGCTCGGGGTGGAGCTCGACGAGATCCGCGAGACCCTGGACCGTCGCGCCCTCGACGACACCATCGAGACGGCCCGAATGGGCACCTTCGAGCGGGGTACGCAGGGCGCGTTGCGGTTCGAGGTACAGGGGATCGTCGACGGCAGGCCGCTGATCGTCATCGAACACGTCACCCGCATCCATCCGTCCTGCGCGCCGGACTGGCCCACTCCCCCGGACGGCGGCGACGGCGCCCACATCGTGATCGTCGAGGGACGGCCCCGGATCGCGATCACCGTCGAGGCCACCGACGAGGACGGCAACCGCGCCGCCGGCGGGAACGCGACCGCGGTCGGACGCCTGGTCAACGCGTTGCCGTGGTTACGCGATGCGTCGGCGGGCCTGTACGACGCCCTCGACATACCGCTGTCCCCGGCGGTCGGAAAACTCTCACGGAAGGCACCGGCATGATCGTCGACGTACCCGACGGCAAGGACCCCATCAGCTACGTCTGGGGCGAGATGGTGCCCGGTATCGGGCCGGCCGCCGCAACACTGTCGTTGAAGGTCTACTTCGACTCGACCCTGGGGCTCCGGGAGTTCGAGGCCGCGCGGCTGCGCATCGCGCAGATCAACGGATGCGTCTTCTGCCAGGACTGGCGCACCGAACGCGACGGCCAGAAGGTCGAGGCCGACTTCGACCGGTCGGTGGCGCAGTGGCGGACCACCGACGCCTTCGACACCCGGACGCGGCTCGCCGCGGAGTACGCCGAGCGGTACGCGACCGACCACCACGGCATCGACGACGACTTCTGGGCGCGGATGAAGGCGGACTACACCCAGAACGAGATCGTCGAACTGAGCATGTGCCTGGGTTCGTGGCTCGCCTTCGGCCGACTCAACCGGGTGCTGGGACTCGACACCGCCTGCGTCCTGCCGACGCACTGATCCTCATCGACCGAGCAGGCGCGGCAGGCGCCGCTGGATGCGCTTGGCGGTGATCAACCGCGCCGAGAACGCGACCGCGAGCGACGCGATCAGCAACGCGGCGCTGATGATCCAGGTGTCGGTGTAGCCGGTGCCGCGGCCGACCGCGTTGCCGCTGAAGCCCAGGGTGATGCCACTGACGACGGCCGAGGCGAACGCGGGGTAGGACGCGCGATTCTCCAGACGGTGCTTCCAGTCGACGGCGTCGCGGCGCAGCTGAGCCTGCGATTCCCGCGGGTCGTGACGGGCCGCCTCGATGGCCAGTTCCAGATCCGGGTCGTGCCCGGCCTTCCAGGCACGCACCAGCGACCAGATCCATCCACCGACCACGACCGAGTCGCCCACAGCGAAGAACACCGTGCTCATCACTGTCACCGGTTCAGGCTAGCCGTCGCCGGGGCCACCCCGGACCGTTCAGTAGACGTCGCGCAGATATCGCTTGTCGGCCGCGAGCGCCTTGACGTAGGCGTCGGCACTGCTGGGGGCGAGTTTGCCGAACTGGGCCACGACTCCCTTGAGGGCGGCGTCGACGTCCTTGGCCATCCGGGTGGCGTCCCCGCACACGTAGAACGACGCCCCGCGATTGAGCCACTCCCAGAGTTCGGCGCCGTGTTCGCGCATCCGGTCCTGCACGTAGACCTTGTCCGACTGGTCCCGGGAGAAGGCCACGTCGAGCCGGGACAGGTGTCCCTCGCCGAGCAGGTCCGCGAGTTCGTCACGGTAGTAGAAGTCGCTGCCGATGTGCTGTTCGCCGAAGAACAGCCAATTCGGGCCGGTGTGGCCCAGCGCCCGGCGCTCGTGGAGGAACGCGCGGAACGGCGCGACACCGGTGCCGGGCCCGACCATGATCATCGGTGTCTCCGGGTCGGCCGGCGGTCGGAAGTGCGTCGACCGCTGCACGAAGATGCCGATGTCGTCACCGTCGGCGTGGTCGGCCAGGTAGGTCGAGCACACCCCGCGGCGGGCGACGCCGTGCACGTTGTACCGCACCGCGGCCACCGTCAGCTGCACCTCGTGGGGACTCTCCCGTGGGCTCGACGAGATGGAGTAGAGACGCGGCCGCATGGGCTTGAGC
This sequence comes from Williamsia maris, assembly GCF_024171815.1. GTDB lineage: Bacteria > Actinomycetota > Actinomycetes > Mycobacteriales > Mycobacteriaceae > Williamsia_A > Williamsia_A maris. Next base: position 348,268 of record NZ_JAMTCJ010000004.1, read on the forward strand.
ACCCGGAGCCATTCGTCGACCGAGGCGTGCACGGGGTGCATCGCGAGCAGGTCCACCGACTGCCGGCCCCAGGTCCAGTCGGCGAGGGTCTCACGGTTCTCCGGCAGCATCATCGCCTCGAGATCGACGTCGGCGGTGCGTTTGACGACGAACCGCAGCAGGTCCGGCGTGATCCGGGCGATCTCGAGGTCCTCGCGCAGCGCCTGCCGCAGCGGGCGGGCGCCCGTGTCGCCGATCTCGACGACGGTGTCGCCGTCGAGGTGCGTGACCTCGAGCCACTCGTCGATCAGGTGGGGGCTGTTGCGGGGCCACACCCCCAACGCGTCGCCGGCCGCGTAGGTGAGGGTGTTCTCGGGCAGATGGAACCCAAACTGTCGGACGTCCTTGCTCGATCCCGCCGCATTGAGTGGGGTGTTACGCACCAGCGAGGTGATCAGCGGGGACTTCTTGCCGTACTCCACGGTCGCGGCCGGGGCTCGGTTCACCGCTCGAGTAGTGCCCGCGTCCGGTCGGTCCATGGGCCCGGTCGCCGCCGCGTCGTCACCGAGATGCGCGCTGACCGAATCGAGCCACGCATTGGCGGTCTCCTCGTAGTCGGGTTCGCAGTCGGCGCGGTCGATGATGCGGTCGGCGCCGAGTTCGGCCAGCCGCTCGTCGAGTTTGCGACCGTGGCCGCAGAAGTCGGCGTAGTTCGAGTCGCCGAACGCCAGCACCGAGAACTTCACGCCGGTCAGCGGCGGGGCATCCGACGAGCTGACGTGCTCCCAGAACCCGCCTCCGTTGTCCGGGGCGTCGCCGTCGCCGGTGGTACTCGTGATCAACAGCGCGGCATCGTGTTCGGCGAGCGCGGCGACCGGGAACTCGTCCATCGTGTGCATCGACACCCCTACGCCGGTGGCGCGGAGACGTTCGGCGGCCGCTTCGGCGAACTCCTCCGCGGTGCCGGTCTGCGAGGCACACAGCACCACCGCGGTCCGGGCTGCGGCCTCGGACTCCTCACCGATCGCGGGCGTCGCACCGCCCGAGCCGTCGACATCGGCGCGCGCGAACATGCCTGCGAGAACCCCGTCGACCCAGGCTCGTGTCTCCGGTCGCAGGGGTGCGGTGGTGGGGACGGTCGGGACACCGACGCTCCCGCGCGTCGCCGCGGCGCGCAGCCCGGAGAGGAGCCCGGCGACCCACAGTTGCTCGGTGTCGGTCAGTTCCACCGCCTGTGCGCTCACGCCCAGCGCACCGGCGAGCGCGTCGATCCGGTCGGGCGCCGCAGACCGTGCGGGTGTCGAACCGGTGTCGGTGTCGTGCTCGTGGTCGTGGTCGGTGCCTGCGGCCGCGACACGCACGAGCTGTACGGCGCACGCCTTGAACTCGGGCTGCTGCGAGTCCGGGTCGACCGCGTCGTTGGTGACCGCATTGATCGCGAGATCGGCGCCGAACACGTCGTTCCAGTGGAACGGGGTGAAGCAGTTGCCGCGACGGACGCGATCACTGAGCTGCGCGGGCAGCACCGCCCGGCCGCGACGGGACGCGATCTCCACCGGGTCGCCGGCCGCGATACCGCGCTCGGCGGCGTCGTCGGGGTGGATCTCGACGAAGGGGCCCGGGTTGAGTCTGGTCAGTTTCGCGACCTTCCCGGTCTTGGTCATCGTGTGCCACTGATGCGGGAGTCGGCCGGTGTTCAGGACGAACGGGAAGTCGTCGTCGGGCATCTCGGCGGGCGCCATGGCCGGGCGCGCGAGGAACTGGGCGCGACCGCTCGGGGTGGGGAACGACAGCCGCGGGGTCGAGCCGTCCTCGGCGATCCGCAGGGTCTGGCTCACGCCGTCGTTGAGATAGCGGATCGGGTGCCGGGTGCTCTCCGAGTCCGGCGGGCAGGGCCACTGGATCGCGTTCTGCCGCAACCGTTCGTAGGTGATGCCACGCAGGTCGTATCCGGTACGGGGGTTGGCGAACTCGGTGATCTCGGTGAAGATCTCCTCGGCACACGTGTAGTCGAACGCGTCGGCGTAGCCGAGTTCGCAGGCCATCATGGCGATGATCTGCCAGTCCGGCATGGCCTCGCCGGGGGCGTCGAGCGCCGGTTGGCACAGCGTCACCGTGCGCTCGGAGTTCACCATCACACCGTCGAACTCGGTCCACAGCGCCGCGGGCAGCACGACGTCGGCGTGGGCGTTGGTCTCGGTGTCGGCGAACGCGTCCTGGGCGATCACGAGTTCGGCCCGTTCCAGACCGGCGATGACGGTGGATCGATTCGCAACGCTGGCAACGGGATTGGTACAGATGATCCAGCACGCCCGGATCTGTCCGTCGGCCATCCGGGAGAACATGTCGATGGTCCCACCCCCGACGTCGGTGCGGATCGTCCCCTGGGCCAGCCCCCACTTCTGTTCGACGAAGGCCCGATCGGCGTCGACGGTGGCTGCGCGTTGACCGGGCAGCCCCGGGCCCATGTACCCCATCTCGCGACCGCCCATCGCGTTCGGCTGCCCCGTGAGCGAGAACGGGCCGCTCCCGGTCCGACAGATCGCGCCGGTCGCGAGATGCAGGTTGCACAGGGTGTTGGTGTTCCAGGTGCCGTGGGTCGACTGGTTCAGCCCCATCGTCCAGCAGCTCATCCAGTTGTCGGCCTCGCCGATCCACCGCGCCGCGGTCCGAAGGTCTGCCTCGGCGATCCCGCACACCTCGCTGACCTCGGCCGGGCCGTAGTCGGCGAGGAACTCCGGCATCTCCTGCCAACCGTCGGTGAACCGGTCGATGAAGTCGCGGTCGATGTGGTCCTGCGCGACGAGGAGATGCAGGATGCCGTTCATCAGCCACAGATCGGTGCCGGGCGCGATCTGCAGGAACAGGTCGGCCTTGTCGGCGGTCGCGGTGCGGCGGGGATCGACGACGATGAGTTTCGCGCCCTGTTTGACGCGGTCGAGCATCCGCAGGTGCAGGATCGGATGGCAGTCGGCCATGTTCGCGCCGGTCACGAAGAAGACGTCCGCGTGCTCGAAGTCCTCGTACGACCCGGGCGGCCCGTCCGCCCCGAGCGACTGCTTGTACCCGGTTCCCGCACTCGCCATGCACAGACGCGAGTTCGACTCGATCTGGTTGGTGCCGATGAAGCCCTTCGCGAGCTTGTTCGCGAGGTACTGAGCCTCCATCGACATCTGGCCCGAGACGTACAGCGCGACCGCGTCGGGCCCGTGTTCGTCGATGATCGCGCGGAGGCGGCTCGCGGTGGCGCGGATGGTGGCGGCGGTGTCGGCGGGCTCGAGCGGCGCGGTGCGATCGGTGCGGGTACGTGCCGTCGCGAGTCGGCCCGGTGCCGCCAGCATGTCCGCGGTCGTGCTGCCCTTGGTGCACAGGCGACCGAAGTTGCTCGGGTGATCCCGGTCGCCGACGGTCTTGGTGATGGTGGGGGCTCCGGAGGGCGCCGACCCGATCTGCAGCACCATGCCGCAGCCCACGCCGCAGTACGCGCACACCGATCTGACCATGCCCCCACTGTGTCGACCCCGCGGATCTGAGCGATTACATGGCTGTGTGTCCGAGGTGACGATCTCCTCACCGAGGGTGATCTGGCGTCGTGAGACCGGGTCCGGACACATCGGACCATCGCGATTGCAACTCTGCCGATGTGGCGTGCCGGGTGGGACCCGGCCCGTCCACACGTCGGTCGAGATCGGATAGTCTCGCGCGGGTGACCGAACACGAATTCGGGTTGCGCACGAAAGCGATTCACGCAGGTGCCCGACCCGATCCGCACACAGGTGCGCGCGCCGTCCCGATCTACCAGACGGCGAGTTATGTCTTCGCCGATGCCGCCGACGCGGGCGATCTCTTCGCCCTGCAGAAGTACGGCAACATCTACAGCCGCATCGGCAATCCCACCGTCGCCGCGTTCGAGGAACGGATGGCCAGCCTCGAGGGCGGGATCGGCGCGGTGGCCACCGCGAGCGGCCTGTCCGCGGAGTTCGCGGTGTTCGCGACCCTCGCCGGCGCGGGCGATCACATCGTCGCCGCAGCCGGCCTCTACGGCGGCACCGTCACCCAGCTCGACGTCACCCTGCGCCGGTTCGGTGTCGACACCACCTTCGTGGTCGGCACCGACCCGGCCGACTACGCGGCGGCCATCACCGACTCGACGAAACTGATCTACGCCGAGGTGATCAGCAACCCGTCCGGCGAGATCGCCGACCTCGAGGGACTCGCCGCCGTGGCCCACGAGCACGGCCTGCCCCTCGTCGTCGACTCCACCATGGCGACCCCGTGGCTGTGCCGTCCGCTGGAGTTCGGCGCCGACATCGTCGTGCACTCGGCCACCAAGTTCCTCGGCGGTCACGGCACCACGCTCGGCGGTGTGATCATCGAGTCCGGCCGATTCGACTGGGGTTCGGGCCGTTTCCCGGCCATGACCGACCCGGTGGCGGCGTACGGCGGGCTGAGCTGGTGGGGCAACTTCGGTGAGTACGGGTTCCTGACGAAGGTCCGCAGCGAACAGGTCCGCGATCTCGGTGCGAGCCTCGCGCCCACCTCGGCGTTCCAACTGATCCAGGGGATCGAGACGCTCCCCCAGCGGATGGACGCGCACATCGCCAACACCCGCGCCGTCGCGCAATGGCTGGACGCCGACCCCCGCGTCTCCTACGTGCGGTGGGCCGGTCTGCCGGACCACCCGCACGCCGAACGCGCCGCGAAGTATCTCCCGGCCGGACCGGGTGCGGTGTTCGCGTTCGGCATCGAGGGCGGTCGTGTCGCCGGCCAGAAGTTCGTCGAGAGCGTCCGGCTCGCCAGCCACGTCGCGAACATCGGCGACGTCCGCACCCTGGTCATCCACCCGGCGAGCACCACCCACCGCCAGCTCACCGACGCCCAGCTCGAGGGGGCAGGCGTGGGTCCGGAACTGATCCGGATCAGCGTCGGCATCGAGGACCCGGCCGACATCATCTGGGATCTCGATCAGGCCCTCACACAGGCGACGTCGCAGTCAGGGGTCGACGCATGACCGCACAACGCACCTGGCAGGGTCCGTCGGCGCAACGCCGGCGTGAACTGCTCCTCGACACCAGGACGATCGCGATCGTCGGCGCCTCGGCCAACCCGGCGCGGGCGAGCTACTTCGTCAACCGCTACCTGTCGTCGACGTCGGACTACACCATCTACCTGGTGAACCCGACCATCGACAACGTGGACGGGACGCCGGTCTACCCGACGCTCGCCGATCTCCCCGAGACGCCCGACCTCGTCGATGTGTTCCGCCGACACGACGACCTGCCCTCGGTGCTCGACGAGACCATCGCGGTCGGTGCCCGGGCGATCTGGCTGCAGCTGGGGCTGTGGCACGAGGACGTCGCACACAGGGCCGAGGAGGCGGGCCTGACGGTGGTGATGGACCGGTGCATCAAGATCGAACACGCACGGTTCCACGGCGGGCTGCACCTGGCCGGTTTCGACACCGGTGTGATCGACTCGCGACGCCGATCAGGCCTCTGACCGGCTGATCCGCGGCGTACTGCCAGTATGGGGAGTGTGACCCGCAACGACGCCACCACGATCCCGATCACCGACGACTCGACCAACGGCTATCTCCCCATCGCCGATCACGGCGTCATCGGCGACCTCCGGACGGCCGCACTGGTCGGCATCAACGGTCGGATCGACTGGTTCTGCTGCCCCCGCTTCGACTCCCCCAGCGTGTTCGGCGCGCTGCTCGACTCGGGCAAGGGCGGTTCGTGGGACGTCGCCATGGTCGACGGACTGGTGTCGACGAAGCAGTTCTACCTGCCGGACTCGAACGTCCTCGTCACCCGCTTCATGAGCGAGGACGGTGTCGCCGAGGTCCAGGACCTGATGCCACTGACCAAGCCCAAGGACCCCGACCACCGCACCCGGATCGTGCGTCGGATCGAGTGCGTCCGTGGGCGGGTGACGATGTCGATGCGCCTGGATCCGCAGTTCGACTACGGCCGCGCCGAACGTACCGTCGAGGCCGACGGCGACCGCCGGTTCACCCTGTCCGGCGGTGACCTCACGCTGCACCTCGCCGCCGATGTCCCGCTGGAGCTCGCCGACGACGACACCGTGACCGCCACGGTGCAACTCGGCGTCGGCGAGACGGCCACGTTCTCCCTCGGGGTCGACGAGATCCCGGACGACGAGGTCGATTCCGTCGCATCCGGCCACATCGTCCACGCCACGGTGCGGTTCTGGCAGTCGTGGCTCGCGCAATCGAACTACAAGGGCCGGTGGCGCGAGATGGTGCACCGCTCGGCGCTCGCCCTGAAGCTGATGACGCACGAGCCGACCGGGGCCATCGTGGCGTCGGTCACCACGGCGCTGCCCGAGGAGATCGGCGGCGAACGCAACTGGGACTACCGGTATGTGTGGATCCGCGACGCGGCCTTCTCCCTGTACGGGTTGCTGCGTCTGGGGTTCAACGACGAGGCCGCGGCCTTCATGAGCTGGCTCACCGATCGGTTCAGTGACGGAGGCGACGAGGACGGCCGCCCGCTGCGCCTGATGTACACGATCGACGGTGAGACCCCGCCCGATGAGCACTCACTGGAGCACTGGGAGGGGTATCGGGGATCAACGCCGGTCAACGTGGGCAACGGCGCCACCAATCAGCTGCAGCTCGACATCTACGGCGAACTGATCGACTCGGTCTATCTGTTCAACAAGTACGGCGCGGGTATCTCCTACAACTCGTGGAATCAGTTGTGCGAGGTCATGTCCTGGCTGGTCGACAACTGGGATCAATCCGACGAGAGCATCTGGGAGGTGCGGTCGGAGTCCCAGAACTTCGTCTACTCCCGCCTGATGTGCTGGGTCGCCTTCGAGCGGATGATCCGGATGAGCAGGCAGCGCGGACTGCCCGGCGACGTCGGCACCTGGATGGCGACACGCGACGAGATATTCCACCAGATCATGGAGAAGGGCTGGAACGACAAGCGCCAGGCGTTCACCCAGACCTTCGAGTCCGATCACCTGGATGCGTCGCTGCTGCTGATCCCAGCGGTGAAGCTGCTGTCCCCCACCGATCCCCGGTTCTTGTCCACCCTGGAGGCCATCGAGGGTCAACTGGTCAGCGACTCACTGGTGTTCCGGTACGACGCGAGCGATCACGACGACGGCCTCAGCGGCACCGAGGGCACGTTCTCGCTGTGTTCGTTCTGGTACGTCGAGGCGTTGACCCGGGTGGGTCGTCGAGCCGACGCACGGTTGGCGTTGGAGAAGATGTTCACCCACGCCAACCATCTCGGTCTCTACGCCGAGCAGGTCGGTCTGACCGGTGAACAACTCGGCAACTTCCCGCAGGCGTTCACCCACCTGGCGTTGATCTCGGCCGCGTTCAACCTGGACCGCGAACTCGGCGCCTGACCGTCCTGCAGGAGCCGGTGCGGTGCGGTAGTGATGACGGATGAACAGAATCGAACTCACCGAGGTGATCACGGCGAACCGGATCAGCCGCGGGCTGACCTGGCAGCAGCTGGCCGACGCGATCGACCGGCCGGTCGTGTGGACGACCGCGGCGCTGCTGGGCCAGCACCCGATCCCGCGTCCGGAGGCCGAGATCCTCGTCGAGAAGCTCGGACTCGACACCGACGTCATCCCACTGCTCGGAGCGGTCCCGGTGCGGGGCACCGACCGTGACGTCGCCATGTCCGACCCGACGATCTATCGCCTGTACGAGGCGCTGGCGGTGTACGGCCCCGCGATCAAGGAACTGATCCACGAGAACTTCGGCGACGGCATCATGAGCGCCATCAACTTCAGCGTCGACATCGACAGGAAGACGCACCCGACCGGGGACCGTGTCGTCATCACCCTTGACGGCAAGTTCCTGCCCTACGACTGGGTCAGCGGCGACTGACCCGGCCGCACAGCGTTTTTCAGGACGCGGTGGTGAACCATCCGACCGGTGCGGCGAGGTCGTCGGCCGCGCCGGGACCCATCGATCCCGCCTCGTACGGCTGGACCGCAGGCGGGTTGTCGAGCAGCGGCGCGGCCACCTCCCAGACGTGGGCGAGACCGTCGGGCCGGGTGAACAACGACCGGTCGCCGTCGAGCACGTCGTAGAGCAGTCGCGAATACGGGGACAGCCCACCGCCATCGGTCGGTGCGACGGTGTCGAGGGGCAGATCGAGATGCGCCACGGTCAGATCCTCGCCCGGTCCGGGCTTCTTCACGGTCACGGTGACGTCGATCGCGCCGTCGCCGGAGAGGTCGAACGTGAGCGCGGCGCCGTCGGCGGGCAGGTGCTTGATGGGGCCGTCGTCGGGCCGTCGGAACACCAGCGTCACCCGCTGCGCGGAGGCGCCGAGCATCTTGCCGGTGCGCATCACGAACGGCACGTCGCGCCAGCGATCGGTGTCCACCCACATGCGGGCCGCGACGTAGGTGTCGGTGTTGGAATCGTCTGCGATGCCCTCGGTCTCACGGAACCCCCGATACTGCCCGAGGACGACCTCGGCGGTGTCGATGGGCCGGAAGGCGGCGATGACCGATTCACGGGCGCTCTGCAGATCGTCGGCACCCAGGCTGATCGGCGGCTCCATGGCCACCTCGGCCGCGACCTGGAACAGATGGGTGACGAGCATGTCGAGGACGGCACCGGTGGCGTCGTAGAACTCGGCGCGGTCGTCGATGTCGAGGGTCTCGGGCACGTCGATCTGGACCTGCTCCACGTGCTCGCGATTCCACAACCCGGCGAACATCCCGTTGGCGAAACGCAGGATGTGCAGGTTCTGGGTGCTCTCCTTGCCCAGGAAGTGATCGATCCGGTAGACCTGCTGCTCGTCGAAGACCTCGTGCACCGCGGCGTCGAGCTGCTCGAACGCCTTCTGTGATGTGCCGAAAGGCTTCTCGTACACCACACGCGATCCCTCGGCGAGGCCGTGCTCGCCCAGTGCCTTGGTGTAATCGGTGAAGGTCGCGGGCGGCAGCGCGATGTAGTGCACGAGCTGCACGTCGTCGCCGTCGAAGTCGTCGTCGTTGCGCACCTCGTCGATGACGTCGGGCAACGCGCCCGGGTCCTCGGCGGTGAAACCACCACCGGCGAACCGGAGGTTCTCGGCGAACGTCTTCCACGTGTCGTTGTCGGTGCCCGGACCGAACTCGTCGAGCGCGTCCTTGACGTGGTTGCGGAACTCGTCGTCGGTCCGCTTCCCGCGGCCGTTGCCGATCAGTCGCCAGCGTGCGGGGAGCAGGTCTCGTTGCGCGAGTTCGAAGAACGCGGGCAAGACCATTCGCTTCGCGAGATCTCCGGTCGAACCGAAGAGAACGAAGACCGTGGGGGTGTCGTCAGCCATGACACCACTATGCCTGCCGCGCGGTGTGCTCGGCGCGGCGAGCCGTCAACGACGGGTCAGTGCGAAGACCGGGATCTCGCGATCGGTGCGCTTCTCGTACAGCGTGAAGTTGGGCCAGGTGCGCACCATCACGTCCCAGAGGCGTGCGCGTTCGGCCCCGGAGATCTCCCGCCACGCCACCGGCACCGTCTCGCGGTCGACGACGATCTCGGCCTTCTCGGTCGCCCGGAGGTTGAGCACCCAGACGGGCATCTTCTGTGCGCCGAAATACGAACCGGCGATCAACCATCCGCCCTCGTGCGGCACGCACAGCAGTGGTGTCGACCGGATCGCGCCGCTCTTGCGGCCGGGCACCCGCAGCATCAGGTTGGGCAGACCGGCGATGTCGAGGACGCTGACGCGTCCGGAGGTGAATCGCTGCAGCCGACTGTCCCACTTCTCGATCTGGGGTAGCGCTTTCGGCATCCACGAGATGGCGCCGATCTTGACGGCGAGCGGTGTGAGCAGTCCCATGTGTCGACGGTAGTCAGCGGCGATCGCCGGTGCGCAGTGACCCCGGCGACTCGGTCATGAACTCGCCGAGGAGTCGGGCGACGGTCTCAGGTGCCTCGACCTGCGGGAAGTGTCCGACGCCGGGCAGGACCTCGAGGCGACTGTCCGGCATCGCCTCGTGCGCCGCGTATCCGTGTTCGACGGGGATGATCGCGTCGTCGTCGCCCCAGATCAACAGCGTGGGCAGTCCCGTGTTCAGGTAGAGGCGACTCAGGGCGCTGACGGCCTGGCCGCGGTGATCGACCACCGATCGCAACGTCCGGAGGAAGGCCTGACGGGTCTCGCGGTCCCCGAGCGAGGCGTGGGCCTGCCACATCTCGTTGGCCCGCGGGGCGCGGAGTCCCCGGGCGGTGAGCCAGGAGTGCACGGCCGTGCCCGCGGTGATGATCGGTCTGGACGCGATGACGGGCATCAACAACTCTGCGCCGGGGGCGGCCAGCAACCGCAGGGTCCAACTGACGTCGGGTCCGAGGCCGCCGCTGCCGATCAACGACAAACGCTCGCAGTACTCGGGGTGCTGATAGGTGAACTGCATGGCCACGCCGCCTCCGAGAGACTGACCCACGACGGTCACGCGGTCGATCTCGAGTTCGTCGAGCAGGTCGCGCAGCCAGGCGGCGAACGACCCCAGCGAGTAGTCACCGCGCGGCTTTCCCGACTCGCCGTGGCCGGGCAGATCGGGTGCGATCAGGCGATACCGGGTCGCCAGCGACGGCATCACCCCGCGCCAGGTGGTCGAGTTGCCCGCCATGCCGTGGATCAGCAGGATCGCGTCGCCGGTGCCGGCGTCGCGGTAGGCGACACGCTCACCGTGGATGCGGGTGTGGGTGATGCCGGTCATGGATGTCCGCCTTCGTGTGGAGCCGACGGCCGGAGCCGGCGGGGCAACCACCAGTTGATGGGTCCGAGTGCTGCCACGAGCGCCGGTGCGAGAACGCCCCGCACGATCGTGGCGTCGATGATGATCCCGAGGGCCAACGCCGTCGCCAGGATCTTGACGTCGGTGGCAGGCACCCGGGACAGCGAGATGAACGCCAGGAACAGGACCAGCGCGGCGCAGGTGACGAGTCGGCCCGTGCGGGCCAGTCCGACCACGGTCGCCTCGTCGGTGTCACCGGTGGAGTCGTACTCCTCCCGGATGCGACTGAGCAGGAACACCTCGTAGTCCATGGACAGCCCGAAGAGGAAGGCGAACACCGCGATCGGGATCCACACGGTGATGGCGCCGGAGGAGTCCTGGTCGAACAACAGTTGCGTTCCGACGCCGTCCTGCCAGACGAGCACCGTGATCCCGTACGCGGCGGCCAGCGAGATCACGTTGAGCAGCAACGCCTTCAGCGGGAGCACGATCGATCGCAGCGCACGCACGAGCAGTGCGAACGTGACGATCACGATGATGAGGATGATCCACCACGCGTTGCCGTAGACGGCGTCGATGAAGTCCGCGTTCTGCGCGGGTGCCCCGCCCACGTCGGCGCCGGTCTTCTCCGCGGCGGTTCGGATCGCGGCCGCCGCGTCGGCCCCGGTCCCGCTGGACGCGTCGGCGGTCGTCCATGCGTCGACCACCGAACGCCCGCCGGCCGTCCACGATCCCGGCGCGATGACGGCGGCGACCCCGTCGACGTCGGAGACGGCGGCGATGACCCGCTGGGGATCGGTGGTGACGATCTCGACCGGTGCGGTCAGTCCCGCGCCGAGACCGGACTCCTCGACGTGGGTGATCGCGGCTCCGGCCGGGCCGCCGGTGGATGCGAGCGAGTCGTTGGTCGGCTGGCCGAGTTGCAGGCCGACGAGTGGGGCCGCCATCGCGATCAGTACGACGATCGCGGCGATCGCCGACCACCAGCGGTGTCGGACGACGATGACACCGACCCGGTGCCAGAGTCTGCTGTCGGGGTCCGTCGATCGCCGGTGGGGCCACGCGAGTCGCGGGCCCACGGTCAGCAGGAGTGCGGGCAGCAACGTCAGCGCTGCGATCACACTGACCACCGGGATGAGCAGACCGGTGAAGCCGATGCTGCGCAAAAACGGGACCGGTAGGGCGATGAGCGCGGCGAGGCTGACCGCGACGGTGATGCCGGAGAACAACACCGACCGTCCCGCGGTCACCATCGCGCGGCGTACCGCCTCGGCGTTGTCGGCGCCGTGGCCGCGTTCCTCCCGCCATCGGGTCACCAGCAGCAGGGCGTAGTCGATGGCGACGCCCAGGCCGATCAGGGCGAGCAGGTACTGCACGATGAACGACACGTCGGTGACCGCGGTGAGACCCCAGACGATGAGGAACGTCGTCAGGATCGACGCCGCGGCGATGAGCAGCGGCATGATCGCGAGGAACGAACCGAAGACCAACGCGAGGACGACGAGGGCGCCGACGCCGCCGAACAGTGTCTCGGCGAGGATGTCGACGCCTCCCCCACCGCCGCCGCTGGCGAGTTCCTCCTGACCCGTGACCGTCACCGGCACCCCGGTGGACTCCTGCACCTGCGTGGCAACCGATTTCACCGCGGGCAGTGCTGCGCCGTAGACGTCGGAACCCGGCAGTGGGCGCGGGTACACGGCCACCACCCCGACCGTCTTGTCCTTCGACAGCAGCGCAGGCTGGTCGGCGAACGACGCGACGCGGGCACCCGGCGCCGCCTGCGCGGCGAGCCGGCCGACCGTCTCGCCTGCCGAGATGGGGACCGGCTGCTCGCGGTCGCCCACGACCACCAGGATCGGCGGGTTGCCGCCGCCGTTGCCGAACTGCTCGATGATGTCGAGGTTCGATTCGTACCCGGGCTGACCCGGCAGGCTGAAGTCGTAGCTCAGGGCCGTGGTGGCCTGCGGCGCGGCGTACCCGCCGACCACCGCGAGGAGCAGCCACGCGGCCAGCACCCAACGACGGTGTCCGATGACCAGGCGTGCGAGTCGCTCCATCGTGGGTTCCTTGCCGCGTCGCGGGTCAGGCGGTCAGTGCCGCCAGGTTGTCCACCGAGGACCGTACGTCGGACTCGATGACCCGGGCGACGAGTTTGCCCACCGGGCCGCTGAGCAGCCCGCCGCTGAGATCGGCCGTCAGGTCGAAGGTGGATCCGCTCCCGTCGGGTGAGACGGTCATCGACAGATCGATCTTCACCCCGCCGCGACCGGTGCCCTTGAGTCCGATGCGCTTCGGCTCGTCGTACTCGGTCACGGTCCAGTTGATCGTGTTGCGGAAGCCCTTCACCTTGATCAACGACGAGGCCTTCGTGCCCTTCGCGATCGTCGTGGGGACATCGGACTTCCATCCGGCGAAGATGGTCAGCCATTCGTCGAACCGCTGCAGATCCGACGCCAGCGCCCACGCGGCCGCGGGTTCGAGGTCGGAGCGGACGGTCACAGTCACACTTGCCACCGGTTGATTCCTCCTGCTGCACGCACGGTGCATGTCTGGGTTTCTGGTGTCGTGTGCACCGCATGCGCGACGTCGCCGGTGGGTACCGGATCGGTCGCTCTGGGTTCCACAGTGCTTGACGTGACGGTACCGGTAGCCGTCGGAGCGCGCGGTATCGTGGCCCGACGCCGCTGTTGAGGTGGTGACCCGGGTCACCCGGGCACCCGCGGCCCCGGCCACGCCGGTCCGGGGGGACATCTACGGAAGGTAACTCTCACCCATGACCGATCTCGACCCGTTCTACGAGGACGTACAGGCCCACTACGACCTCTCCAACGACTTCTTCGACCTCTTCCTCGATCCGTCGCGGATGTACAGCTGCGCGTACTTCGAGCAGGACGACTTCACGTTGGAGCAGGCGCAGTACGCGAAGATCGATCTCTCCCTGGGCAAGCTCGGACTCGAGCCGGGCATGACTCTGCTCGACGTCGGCTGCGGGTGGGGTACCACCATCAAGCGCGCGATGGAGCGCTACGACGTCAACGTGATCGGGCTGACGTTGAGCAAGAACCAGTACGAGCTCGTCAACGCGTCGCTCGCCGAGGCGACCCCTGCGGGCCGGACCGCCGAGGTGCGGCTGCAGGGGTGGGAGGAGTTCGACCAGCCCGTCGACCGGATCGTCAGCATCGGCGCGTTCGAGCACTTCCGGGCCGAGCGGTACCCGCAGTTCTTCGAGAAGACCTACAACCTGCTGCCTGCCGACGGACGCATGTTGCTGCACACGATCGTCGCGTTCAACCGGCATGTCATCCGGGAGAAGGGCCTGCCGATCACCCGGGACGTCCTGCAGTTCGCCCGCTTCATCGCCAACGAGATCTTCCCCGGTGGTCAGCTGCCCGAGCCGCACGACGTCGAGCGGGAGTCGACCGCCGCCGGCTTCACGGTCGAGAAGATCCAGCCGCTGCAGCAGCACTACGCGCGCACCCTCGACATCTGGGCCGACGCTCTCCAGAAGCGTCGTGAGGACGCGATCCGTATCGCGTCCGAAGACGTCTACAACACCTACATCCACTACCTGACCGGGTGCGCCGACTACTTCCGCAACGGCTACATCGACGTCATGCAGTTCACGCTCGCCAAGTAGGTCAGGCGCTCAGAACGTCGAGCATCCCGTCCACCGAGGACGGCCAACCGAACACCTCGGCACGTCGCCGGGCGTCGGTTCGGCCGCCCTCGGGGAGGCCGAACACGGTCTGGACCCCCTCGGCGAACGACTCGGCGGTGTTGTGGACCACCGCGCCGCAGCGGTCGGTGAGCATCTCGGCGACCGCCGAGGTCCGCGAGGCGACGACCGGGGTCCCCGCCGCCAACGCCTCGAGCGCGGAGAGGCAGAACGTCTCGTGCGGCCCGGGGGCCATGGCGACGTCGGCGGCGGCGAGGAGCCCGGCCACCGCGGTCCGACTCTCGAGGAATCCCGTGAACGTCACGGGCAGTCCCGCGGCGCGACGGGTGAGGGCGGCGCGTCGGGGTCCGTCGCCGGCGATCACGAGGTGGGTGTCGATCCCCGACCGCACGAGGTGCGCGCACGAGTCGATGCTGCGCTCGACGTGTTTCTCCACCGACAGGCGACCGCAGTGCACCATCAGGTGCCGTGCGGACCCGCGCCACGTCCGGGCGGCATCGAGATCTCGTCGTCGTGGATGGAACAGGTCGAGATCGACGCCGAACGGCACCCGGTGGACGTTCGTCGCCCCGATGCGGTCGAACTCCGCGCGCGCGAACTCCGTGGTGCAGACCACGGCGTCGTAGCCGGCTGCGGTCCGTGAGTTCGCGAGATCAGCTGCGGCACGGGCATATCGGGTCGGCATGACCTGGCCGAGCAGCCGATCGAGACGCTCGTGCGAGATCATCACCGCGGCGATGTCGCGGCGGCGAGCCCACGGCCCGAGACCACGCAACGTCAGTCGGTCCGACACCTCGATCGCATCGGGTCGCAACCCGCGCAACACCTGAGTGACCCGATGGGGATCGGCCACCCGGTAGCCGCCGGTGAACGGGATCTGCAGTGCGGGAACGGTGATGCGACACACCCCCGACGCCAGGACCTCCTCGCGGGCTCGGCGGCCGGGGACGACAACCGACACGGTGTGCCCGCGGTCGGTGTAGCCCCAGCCGAGTTGATCGACCGCGGTGCGCAGACCCCCGGAGCGGGGTCCGTAGAAATTCGCGACCTGAACGATGTGCATCGCCGCAGTATGAGTCGGGGATCACACGGGCCGTTGTCGGTGAGATGTACAGCGGCACAACGATCACACAACAGAACGCTGCCGATGTTGTGGTCCGGCACATCGGGCAGTTCGGTCACGGCGCGGTCGGCGAACTTTCGCTAACCTCGGCCACATGGACGTGATCGCAGACAGCGAAGCCCGGTTGTCCTGGGTGCTCGCAGGCCTGGCGGGATTGGTCGGCGCTGCCGCTTTCACCGTCACCGGTGGATATTTCGTGACCTTCATGACCGGCAACGCCGAACGTGGGGTGCTCGGTTTCTTCACCGATCAGCCGACGATGGCGCGCGCCGCCATCTTCATCACCCTGAGTTTCGTCGGCGGGGTCGTGGTCGCGTCGCTGTGCCGACGCCACCTGTGGGTCAACCACCCGCACGGCGCCACCGTTCTGACCACGTTCGCCCTCGTGGTCGCGTCCGTGGTCGACCTGATCATGGCCGGCTGGGACGCACCGCAGGTCGAGTTCGTCCCGATCCTGTTCGTGGCCTTCGGTATCGGCGCGCTGAACACGTCGTTCTGCAAGGACGGTGAGGTGTCGATCCCGCTGAGTTACGTGACCGGCACGCTGGTGAAGATGGGACAGGGAATCGAACGCCACATCAGTGGCGGCAAGGCGTCGGACTGGCTCGGATACTTCCTGCTGTACTTCTCGTTCGTCGCAGGCGCCCTGATCGGCGGACTGGTCAGCCTGGTCATCAGCAACCCGCAGATGCTCGTCACGGCCACCGTGATCAGCGCGGTGGTCTCGACGTACACCTACACCGTGGCCGACCGCACCGGGGTGCTCGGCTGATCGAGCCGCGTCACTGTCCCGAGTCGTACTTCGGGACGACGGCGTAGACGATCAGGTCCTTCGGGGCGCCCTTCGCCCGAAACCGCCTGCGCCGCTTGATGTACTTGTCGGCATCGGTGACATCGAGAGTGGAACTCGTCGCCAGGACCTCTCCCCCGGACGCCGCGTCGGCCACCCGCGCGGCGATGTTGACGTCGACCCCGAGGTAGTCGTCGCCGTCGCGCCGTGGCTTGCCGGTGTGCAGCCCCGCGCGTAGCTGGGGGCGGTAGCCGTCGATGGTGATCGCGCTGACCGCCAGGCCGGCTTCGTGGGCCGCCTCGATCGCGTCGGCGCCGTCGACGAACACCGCCATCACCCCGTCCCCCAACGACTTGACCACGCGACCGTTGCGGCGGGTGACGATGTCGGTGGTCGCTGCGTTGACCTGGCGGAGAAGCGTGAGGACCTTGTCGTCCCCGGCCCGCAGTGCCCAGGTGGAGAAGCCGACCAGATCGGTGAACAGGATCGTCACGTACTCACTGGGCGCCGACACCGCCGGTCGGCGCGCGACCAGCGCCTGCCACAGCTGGACCGCGGTCAGGCCCAGTTCGCGCAGGGCGGTGGGCTGGGCGGAGCCGGCCTCGCCGATCAGTCGGGCGATGCGATCGCTGTTACGCGTCGGATTGCTCGACACCTCGAGGATCGGCAGATCGCCCGGAGCGACCTTGCGGGCCGACCGTGCGGCCTCGACGACCGAATCCGTCCGGTTCACCCGGCCCGCCCATTCCCGGACGCGGGTCAGCCCGTCGAGGAACGCACGTCCATGGGGGTGCCGGTTGTCGTCGGGATCAGCCATGGTCCTGGTGTCTCATCCGTGCCGAGTGCGTCGTCACAGGTCCAGGGTGCATCGTCCGGAGACGGTGCTGATGCAGGTCTGGATGCGGTCGCCCTCGCGGTGTTCGTCCCCGGAGCGCAGATCGCGGACGTAGCCCTCGCTCAACGGCACGACGCACGTCTGGCAGATGCCCATCCGGCACCCGAACGGCATCTGGATGCCCAGCTTCTCGCCTGCCTCGAGCAGCGTTGTGGCGCCGTCGATCTCGGCGGTCTTGTCCGACCTCGCGAACGTCACGGTGCCGCCCTCACCGCCCTTGTCGGTGCGTGCGATCGCGAACCGCTCGATGTGCAGGGTGTCCTCGATGCCGTTCTCCGCCCACACGGCCTCGACCTGGTCGAGCATGGCCACCGGGCCGCACGCCCACGCCGACCGCTCCCGCCAGTCCGGGACGCGGTTGCCGAGATCGGCCATGTCGACCTTGCCCATCTCCCGGGTCAGCTGCAGATCGAGGACGTAGTGCTCGGAGGCGCTGAGTTCCTCGAGCTCGTCGAGGAAGATGACGTCGTCGCGGGTGGGGGCGGAGTGCACGTGGACGATGTCGGGGTGGTCGCCGCGGGCCCGCAACCCGCGCAGCATCGAGATGACCGGTGTGATGCCGCTGCCCGCGGTGATGAAGAGCAGCTTCTCCGGGGCCGGGTTCGGCAGGATGAAGTCGCCCTGTGGCGGTGCGAGTCGGATGACGGCGCCCGGCTGCACGCCGTCGACGAGGTGTGTCGAGAGGAAACCGTCGGGGTTGGCCTTCACGGTCACGGTGATGCGCTTGCGTCGCGACTCGCCGATCGAGGTCAGCGAATACGAGCGCCAGTGCCAGCGCCCCTCCACCTGCAACCCGATGCCGACGTACTGCCCCGGTGCGTAGGTGTGCGAGAAACCCCACCCGGTCTCTATCTCGACCGTGGCGGTGTCGGCGGTCTCCTTGGTGACCGACACGATGCGTCCACGCAGTTCCCGCGCCGACCACAGCGGGTTGAGCAGGTGCAGGTAGTCGTCGGGCAGCAGCGGGGTCGTCGCGCGTGCGATCAGTCCGCGCACGATGTTGATCTGCGGCCGTGCGGCCTCGACGTCTTTCGCGGGGTGTTTACTCCACTTGAGCAGGTCCACTTCGGTCTCCGGATCAGTCGGTCGCAGTGGCCATCTCGGACGGGGAGCCTCCCCCACCCGCCTTCGGCGTCGAACCGCCGTCGGAGCGCTCCTCGCGTCGGTTGGCGACGACGCTGCTGAGGAAGGCGGCGCCGATGAAGGCGACCCCGACCAGGCCGGTGATGATCTCGTTGATGTGGTACTCGATCGAGATGAACAGGATCACCGACAGCGCGCCGATGGCCCAGTGCGCTCCGTGCTCGAGGTAGCGGTAGTCCGACAGGGTGCCCTGTCGGACGAGATAGACGGTGATCGAGCGGACGAACATCGCGCCGATGAAGCCGAGCCCCAGGGCGATGATGATCGGGTCGGCGGTGATCGCGAACGCGCCGATGACGCCGTCGAACGAGAACGACGCGTCGAGGACCTCGAGGTAGAGGAACAGGAAGAACGCGGCCTTGCCGGTGGCCTTGACCAGGGTGGACGGACCGCCTGCGGCGCGCGAGGCGACGTCGCGCTCGTGGTCCTCCTCGAGCTGCTCGGTGTGGAACAGCGATCCGAGTCCGTCGACCGCGATGTAGGTGATCATGCCCAGCACGCCGGCGATCATGATCGTCGCGCGGTGCTGGTCGTCGGCGAGGAACTCCGCGACCAGGGTCAGGCTGAGGCCGGCGATGATGACCGACAGCTGGTCGAGCTTGCCGATGGTGGCCAGCGGCTTCTCGAACCACGAGAGCCACTTGGTCTCGCGCTCGGACAGGATGAAGTTGAGGAACAGCATGAACAGGAACATGCCGCCGAACGCCGCGATCTGCGGGTGGGCGTCGGTGAGGATCTGCTCGTAGGACTCCTGCCCGGATCCCTCGGCGGGCGGGTTGAGCGCGAGGTCGAAGGCCTGGACCGGGTTGAGGCCCGCGGTGACCCAGACGACGACCAGCGGGAACAGCAGACGCATGCCGAAGACGGCGATGATGATGCCGACGGTCAGGAACATCTTCTGCCAGAACTCGCTCATCTTCTCGAGCACGGTGGCGTTGATGACGGCGTTGTCGAAGGACAGCGACACCTCGAGGACGCCGAGGATGGCGCAGAGCGCGACGGCTTCCCAGCTGCCGTAGACGAACGCCGCCACGAGTGCGGCGATGGTGACCAGGACCGAGATCCCGAAGGTACGAACAACCACTGATGTGGCCTTCCGCTAGAGGACGCAGTTCGGGAGTCGTGCCGCCGACATCGGCGGCCACGACTCCCGAGTGCTGGTCACGTGGATGGGCAGTCTGACGTTACTGCACGACGAGAGATCAGACGTTGACGCCGAAGTCCCGTGCGATCCCGGCGAGTCCCGAGGCGTAGCCCTGACCCACCGCGCGGAACTTCCACTCCGCGCCGTTGCGGTACAGCTCGCCGAACACCATGGCCGTCTCGGTGGACGCGTCCTCGGTGAGGTCGTAGCGGGCGAGTTCGGAGTTGTTCGACTGGTCGACGACGCGGATGAACGCGTTACGGACCTGACCGAACGACTGCGAGCGCGCGTCCGCGTCGTAGATCGAGACGGGGAAGACGATCGAGTCGACCTCCGGCGGCACGGCGGCGAGGTTCACCTTGATGACCTCGTCGTCGCCCTCGCCCTCACCGGTGGTGTTGTCACCGGTGTGTTCGATGGAGCCGTCCGGCGAGGTGAGGTTGTTGAAGAAGACGAAGTGCTTGTCCGACAACGCCTTCTTGTCGGTCCCGGTGCCGATCGCGCTGGCATCGAGGTCGAAGTCGGTGCCGGTGGTGGAACGGATGTCCCAGCCGAGGCCGACGGCCACCGCGGTGAGGTTCGGGGCCTCCTTCGTCAGAGAAACGTTTCCGCCCTTGCTCAAGCTGACGCCCATGTCAGTCCTTTCCGTTGTTGCCTGTCAGAGCTGGTCAACCCAGTCTGAATACATTGCAGCCACCGTACGTGAAGTCCGACATCCGGTGCGAGCGATCGAGGTGTCCGACCGGCTGCACCCGAACAACTGCCGCGACCCGTTCAAAGGTTCCCCAGTACGATTGCGCAGGTGGTCACTGGCTGGTTCGGACGCGGTCCCCGTTCGGGGTCACGCACCCCGACCGGGCCCCTCGACGCTGCCCGTGAGGCCATGGTCCGCGACTTCCTGCAGCTCGACCAGCGGCTTTCCATCATCGCCGACGGTGTCGACGCCGCGACGGCCCTGGGCGGCGACCGAGCGTTGGCGCAGGCCTTCGAGCCGGTGCGCACCCGGGTCTACGTCAGCATCGACCGCTACCTGTCGCTGAGCGACTCCCCGGAGACCCCCACGGCGACGCCGGCCAACCGTCAGGCCGAGTACGAGCAGTGTTCACGAGACATTCACGAGTCCATCGCGGCGCTCGACCGGTTCTACTCCGAACACTCGACGGCGATAGAGGGCGCCCGGACCATGCGCGCCGCGGTCCCCGACCGCGCCGGTGCCGCCATGGGCGCGTCGGATGCGGCCATCGCGGCGGTCGACGCCCTGCCGGCCGAGTTGTCGGTGTACAGCTCCGTGCGCTCGGCCCTCGACCACCTCGCACGTGTGCGGGCCGACTTCGACCGCGCACGCGACGCGGCCGACGGCGTCGCCACGGCCGAACTCAACACCGCCACGGCCGAGCTGACCGCTGCGGCAGAGGAACTGACCGCCGCGGTCGGGGCCGCGCCCCATCGTTCGGTGGAGGTGGGTCGGGCACTGTCGTCGGTCCGGACGCGATGGTCGGCGGTTCGCACCCGCGCCGAACGTCTGCCCGAGACCTACTCGGCGCTGCTGCGGGAGTTCTCGGCCGCCTGCTCGGAGGATCTGATCGGGCACGACCGACGGGGCGACGAGGCCCTGCGGGCGGCCTCCGGACACATCGACTCCGCGGCACGCCTGCTGGGCGCCGACCCGGACCAGGCCGGCGCCGAGGTCGGTGCGGCCAGGTCGTCCCTCGCCGACGCGGAACACTTCATCGACGGCGTGACCGACCGCCTCACCACGCTGCGTGACGTTCGGGCCGACCCGCAGGCGGTCGAGGGTAGAGTCCGATTCCAGATTCGCGATGCCCAGCTGCTCGCCGTCGACCGCGGTCTGGTGCCGCAGTGGGGAACGGTTCTCGACGCGGCTGCGGCCCGAGCGGATCGGGCCACCGCCGGTCTGACCGGCACCCACCCCGACTACTGGGGCTACGTGACCGAGATGAACGACATCGCCGCGTTCGTCGCGGACGTCGTCGCGAAGATGAAAGGTCAGGGCAGACGGAGATGACTTCCACCGCGACCACGGGTCGGACGGTGACGCATTTCCCGATGCTCGACGAGAGCGAACTCGCTCGTCTCTTCCATCGACGGCCCCAGCCGATCCCGGTGGACTCCGACCGTGAACTCCTCGCGACCGCTCTGGGCGCCACGCTCTACATCCCGGCGATCCGCGACGGCCTGGTGTCGCTCGTCGAGCGCGCCGCCGCGGCGGGGTCGGTGTCGATCGTCATCGACCTCGAGGACGCCGTCCCCGACGACGCGGTCACCGCGGGGTTGCACGCGGTGGTGACCGCTCTCGACACCCTCGCCCGTCGCGGCGGTCCCCTGCTGTTCGTCCGCGTCCGCTCCGCCGACCAGATCGACGCGCTGATCGCCGAGATGACCACGGGCGCGGACATCCTCGCCGGTTTCGCGATCCCCAAGTTCGACTCGTCCTGCGGACGCGACTACCTGACCCGCATCGACCGCGCCTCCGACGTCGTCGGGCGTCGGCTCTACGCGATGCCGATCATCGAGACGCCCGATGTACTGCACCTGGAGACACGCGGCGACGAACTGCGCGCCATCGCCGAACTGCTGGCCGAGTTCCGCGAGAGTGTCCTAACTGTGCGGATCGGCGCCACCGACCTGTGCGGCACCTTCGGCATCCGTCGCGATCCCGATCTGACGATCTACGACGTCCACCCCGTCGCCTCGGTGATCGCCGCGGTGGTCAACATCCTGGGTCGTCGCGACGGAACCGGGTTCGTGATCACCGGACCGGTATGGGAGTACTACAACGCGCACGAACGCATGTTCCGACCGCTGTTGCGCAACACGCCGTTCAAGGAGATCGACGCCGTCCGGTTCCGCACGCATCTGGTCAGCCGCGACCTCGACGGACTGCTGCGGGAGCTGGTGCTCGACCGCGCGAACGGCCTACAGGGCAAGACCGTCATCCACCCGACACACGTCAACGTGGTCCACTCGATGTGCACGGTCTCGCACGAGGAGTACGTCGACGCGCTCGCCGTCCTCGGGGTCGACGACGAACAGGCCGGTCCGGATGCGGCCGGCGACATCGGCGGCGTTCTCCCGTCGGAGTACCGCAACAAGATGAACGAACGTCGCCCGCACCGTGCCTGGGCCGAACGCACGCTGACACGTGCCACCGTCTTCGGGGTCACCCGTCCCGACGTCGCGGTCATCGAATTGCTGACCGCGGTGGTCGATCGGTGACGGCGTACCCGACATCCGCCGTGACGCCCTGGGCCGGAACGGAACTCGGACTGGTGGCGTCGCATGTCGACGGCGCCGCCGGATGGACCGTCGACGCACTGATCGAACCGGGTCTGCGACGCAATCCCAAACGGGCGCACCTCTGGGTGTCGCGTGTCCTCGGCAAACACATCCCGGTGGCCCCGTCGACCATCGTCCGCGCCGGCTCCGACCTCGCCGATCTGGTGGATCTCCGCGGCGCCGACTCGGTCATCGTGTTCGGGTTCGCCGAGACGGCGACGGGGCTGGGCCACGTCGTCGCCCGACGGCTCGACGCGCCGGTGTACCTGCACTCCACCCGGCGTCCCGGCCCGGTCGGTGCCACGTGGGCGCGGTTCTCCGAGGGGCACTCCCACGCCACCGACCATCTGATCCAGCCCTCGTCGCCCGAACTGATGGAGACCGCGGACGTGCTGGTGCTCGTCGACGACGAGATCTCCACGGGCGCAACCGCCCTCGACGCGATTCGATCGCTGCACCGACTCGTGCCGCAGCGTCGCTACATCGTGGCCGCACTGGTCGACATGCGATCGGAGGCCGATGTGGCGACCTGTGATGCGGCTGCGGCAGAGCTCTACATCACCGTGGACTTCGTCAGCCTGGCGCGCGGTGTCGCAACCGTGCCCGCGGATCTCGTCGCACAGGTCGCGGCGCTGCCCGATCCGCAACCCGCCGCCGCCCACCACCGCGACACCGCCGGCGACGGCGAGGTGATCCGCGTCGACGTCCCGTGGTCGCACCATGTCCCCGACGGCGGCCGACACGGGTTCCTGTCCACCGACGAGCCTGCGTTCGCCGTGCTCGTCGACGCCGCGGCGGACGCGCTCGCGCCCCATCTCGATCCGCGGCGCCCCGTGGTCGTGATCGGGCACGAGGAGCTGATGTACCTGCCGCTGCGGATCGCGGCGGTGCTGGAGACCCAGGGCCGGATCGTGCTGTCGCAGACGACTACCCGCTCCCCCGCGCACGTGCGGAACGTGGACGGTTATCCGTTGCGCCACGGTTTCGCCTTCACGGCGCCGGAGGTGCGGACGTCGCCGGATGCCCCGCTGCGGTACCTCTACAACGCCGGTGAGGCAGACCCCCTCACCCAGCGGGTGCTCGTCGTGGACGCCGCCGCCGACACCGACGCCCTGGTCGCCGACGACTCGGTGATCGCCGCGCTGACCGGGTCCGGCCGCGACCTCGTGGTCCTGGTCGTCGGCGACACACGGTTCGGAGCGCTGGCCGCGGCCCGGGGTGTCGGACGATGAGCCTGCCGACCCCGCTGTACGGGCCCGACTTCGGCAGTTACGCCCCCGACGAGGTCGCATGGTTGCTGACCGACCTGTCCGATGTCGATCTCGAGGCCGACATCGAGATCCGCGAGCGCGCGATCCAGGCCGGTACGGCGCACTACGCCGAGTCGTTGCCCATCGAGTTCCAACCCGACGAGCGGTACCGGGCCCTGTTCGACACCGTGCTCGCCGAGACCGCTCAGACGCTGGCCGCGGCGGTCGCGACGGTCACCGAACTGGTGATCGCCGAACGCGGCGAGAACGTCGTGGTGGCGTCACTCGCCCGGGCGGGCACCCCGGTCGGCATCCTCATGCGTCGGTGGGCGCGGTACCGGCACGGTCTCGAGCTCCCGCACTACGCGGTGTCGATCGTCCGCGACCGGGGCATCGACCGGACCGCGATCGACTACCTCGCCGCTCATCACGACCCGGCGTCGGTGGTGTTCGTCGACGGGTGGACCGGCAAGGGCGCCATCGCCCGCGAGCTGAGGGCCGCACTCGACGAGACCGCGGCGGCCGGGGGGCCGCGGTGCAACCCCGACCTGGCCGTTCTCGCCGATCCCGGACACTGCGTCCGCACCTACGGCACCCGCGACGACTTCCTCATCGCCTCGGCCTGCCTGAACTCGACGGTCTCCGGACTGGTGTCGCGGACGGTGCTGAACGCAGATCTGATCGGGCGCAACGATTTCCATGGCGCGAAGTTCTACCGCGAACTCGCCGACTCGGACGTGTCGAACCGTCTGCTCGACGCGGTGTCCGGCGCCTTCCCCGACGTCGCGGGCGGGATCGACGATGCCGTCGCCGACCTCGTCGCCTCCGACCGGACACCGACATGGAGCGGGTGGCGCTCGGTGGAGGACATCCGGGCGCGGTACGGCATCACCACGGTCAACTTCGTCAAGCCCGGCGTCGGTGAGACGACGCGCGTGCTGTTGCGACGGGTCCCGTGGCGGATCCTGGTACGCGATCCCGATGCCCCCGAGCTGCACCACATCCACGCCCTCGCCGAGAGTCGGGGTGTGCCGGTGGAGGTCGTCGACGACCTCGCGTACTCGTGCATGGGGCTCATCAGGGAGCTCGAATGAGCGAGAGGCAGCAGTGACCGCGCTCGTCGCCACCGATCTGGATCGGACCCTCATCTATTCGACGGCCGCCGCCGAACTCGGTGTCGAGGCCGACGACTACGCCTGCGCGACGACGCTGCGGTGTGTCGAGATCTATCAGGGCCGACCGCAGTCGTTCATGTCCCACCGCGCGGTCGAGTTGCTCGACGAGCTGGACCACGTCGCGACGGTGGTCCCGGTGACCACTCGCAGCGTCGAACAGTTCCGCCGCGTCGAGCTGCCGTTCACACCGGACCCGTCCCGTCGCCGGTTCGCGGTGGCGGCCAACGGCGGCGAGATCCTCGTCGACGGTGTGCCCGACCCCGTGTGGCGAGCCGAGGTCGAGCGGCGGCTGGCCGCGGCCTGCACACCCGTCTCGGACGTCCACGACCACCTCTCCGCCGACGCCGATCCCGGCTGGCTGCGGTCGCTGCGCGTCGCCGACGGTCTGTTCTGTTACGCCGTCGTCGAACTCGCCACCATGCCGACCGACCTGGTCGACCGGTGGCGGGAGTGGGCCCGACCCCGCGGATGGAACGTGTCCCGACAGGGCCGCAAGATCTATGTGATGCCCGACCCGGTGACCAAGTCCGCGGCCGTGGCGGCGGTCCGCGACCAGTACCTCCCGCACCCCACCGACCGCCTGTTCGCGGCGGGGGACGGCGTGCTGGACCGGCCCCTGCTGATGTCGGCCGATCGAGCGATCCGACCCCGGCACGGTGAGTTGCAGGAACTCTCGTGGCACCATCCGACGTTGTCCGTTACGAGCGCTTCGGGCATCGCCGCGGCCGAGGAGATCCTGGATTGCCTGCTGATCTGGTCTCGCGAGACCGCGGTGACCCGACAATCGTGAACACGACCGAGATGACCACCACCGAACGACCGACAGAGGAACGTGACTGATGGCGACGACGCTGACCAAGGGACAGAACGGCCCCCTCGCGGGAACCGAGGTGGAGATCTCGGTGGACCTGGCCGCGGCCAGTGATCTGTCCGCACTCCTCGTGACCGACTCCGGCAAGGTCCGCACCGACGCCGACTTCGTCTTCTTCAACCAGCCGTCCGGGCCCGGCGTCACGCTGGTGACCGGCGCGGGCATCGGCACCCTGGCGCTGAGCCTCGGATCGGTTCCGGCCGACATCGCCCAGATCCGCGCGGTCATCACCCTGGAGAACGGCACGTTCGGGCCGATCGCCGCGCCCGTGGCGCATGTGCGCGTCGGTGGGCAGGACGCCTACGACTACCCGATCGACGGACTGTCCTCGGAATCCATCGTCATCGCGATCGAGGTGTACCGCCGCGGCACCGACTGGAAGGTCCGGGCGGTCGGACAGGGTTACGCCGGTGGTTTCGCCGCCCTGGTCACCGACCACGGCGTGTCGGTCGACGACGCGCCCGCCCCGGCTGCCGCGCCCGTCGCCCCCACACCGCCGCCGCCGGCCGCAGCCCCGTCGTACCAGCGGCCCGCGCCGGCCGCCCCGCAGGCGCCCCCGACCCCGGCCCCGGCGGCACCGAGTGCATCGTCGTGGCCGACGGCCTCGACCGGCGAGGTCAGCCTGAGCAAGGACCGTCCGGTCAGCCTCACCAAGGGCCAGCAGGTGTCGCTGAAGAAGGATGGCGGTGTCGCACTGACCCGCATCACCATGGGTCTGGGTTGGGACCCGGTGGTGACCAAGAAGCGCGGACTGTTCGGCGGGGGCGGCGGCTCGAACATCGACCTCGACGCCTCGGCCATGATGTTCGCGGGTAGGCAGCTCGCCGACCTCGCCTACTACGGCCAGCTGAAGAGCAAAGACGGCTCCATCCACCACGAGGGCGACAACCTCACCGGCGAGGGCGACGGCGACGACGAGGTCATCAACGTCGACCTGACCCGCATCCCGCCGAACATCACGCAGGTGCTGTTCATCGTCACCTCGTATCAGGGGCAGACGTTCGAGCAGGTCGACAACGCCTTCTGTCGGCTCATCGACCAGACCAACCGGTCCGAGCTCGCCCGCTACACATTGGCCGGCGGCATGCCGTTCACCGGGATCGTGATGGCCAAGGTGTTCCGCGAGGGGTCCGGCTGGAAACTGCAGGCGATGGGCGAGGGCATGGCCGCCCGCCACCCCGGCGAGGCCGCCAAGCAGGTCGACCGCTTCCTGTAGACGATCCCCAGCCGATCAGCGCAGCCGGTCGGCGTCGGCGGCCTGGTCGAGCAGTCGCCGACACAGCCCGGTCAGTTCGTCGTGCGAGGCCCTCTCCGCGACGGCGGTGGCGACGTCTTCGGCCGCGCACCGCAGCTCGAACAGACGGTCCACGAGTTGCTCGGCCTCCGCGGTGCTCAGGATGACGGCGTCGGCGGGTACCGCGGTCCCGCTCACCTGTGAACGTTGTTCGTAGGCACGCTGACGGCAGGCCTGTTTGCAGTACTTGCGACGTCGACCGGTCTCGGAATCGACGATCGGACGCCCGCACCAGGCGCATGCGTATGGCCGGCGGCGGCGTGCGGTCTCCATCGTCGCAGGTTACCGCCGTCCTCCCGACGCCCGACATGACCGGGCCGCGAACGTGGGATGACCACATCGCGCGACACGAGTAGCATGGACACGTTCTGGCTCGACAACGATCGGCAGCGCATGCCCTGATGAGGGAATCCGCCGGTCCCCACCCCGGACGCTCCGATGTGCGGGCGGGTACGACGAGCACACAGCAGAGAGGACACACCCATGGCAGATCGTGTACTACGAGGAAGCCGTCTCGGCGCCGTCAGCTACGAGACCGATCGTGACCACGACCTCGCCCCCCGGCGGATCGTGCAGTACCGGACCGACAACGGCGAGCTCTTCGACGTCCCCTTCGCCGACGACGCGGAGATCCCGTCGAAGTGGCCGTGCAAGAACGGCATGGAGGGCACCATCCTCGAGGGCGCCGAGCCCGACGAGAAGAAGGTCAAGCCCCCGCGTACCCACTGGGACATGCTGTTGGAGCGTCGTAGTGAGTCCGAGCTCGAGGACCTGCTGACCGAGCGTCTCGACCTGCTCAAGCAGAAGCGTCGCGGCGTCAGCACCTAGAACGGGTCACACCCCCGAGGGGTCGGCACCGCGTGCATCGGATCATCGATGCACGCGGTGCCTTTTTCGTGCCCTCAGCGCTTGAGGAGTCCGAGCCGGTCCAGCCGGTGGCGCATGCCCCACTCGGCGACCTTGAAGAAGGCCTCGCCGATGACATCGCCGCTCATCTTGGACTCACCGATCTGGCGTTCGGTGAACGTGATCGGGACCTCGGAGACGACGAACCCGGCCTGGATGGAGCGCCAGGCCAGATCGATCTGGAAGCAGTAGCCGTGCGAGTCGATCGATCCGAGGTCGATCTTCTCGAGGACCGCGCGTCGGTACGCCCGGTACCCGGCGGTGATGTCGCGGATCTTCACCCCGAGTGCCAACCGTGAGTAGGTGTTGGCTCCTTGGGACAGGTACTTGCGTCGCTTTGGCCAGTTCACCAACGACCCGCCCGCGACGTACCGCGAGCCGATCACGAGATCGGAACCGGCGTTGATGCCGTCCAGAAGTCGATGGAGCTGTTCGGGGGCGTGCGAGCCGTCGGCGTCCATCTCCACCAGCACGGCGTAATCGCGTTCGAGGCCCCATCCGAAGCCGGCGATGTAGGCACCACCGAGACCGCTCTTCTCGGCGCGGTGCATCACGTGGATGCGGTCGTCGGCGGCCGCCAGGGCGTCGGCGAGGTCACCGGTGCCGTCGGGGCTGCCGTCGTCGACGACGAGGACGTGCGCGGCGCCCAGCGCGGCGTGCAGGCGATCGATGATGAGCGGCAGGTTCTCGCGCTCGTCATAGGTCGGGATGATGACGAGGGTGCCCTCGCCGGCGGGTCCCACCGGCTGCGACGGGTCGCCGTCGGACCTGCCGAAGGCCTCAGGTCTCCGCGATGCCATCGGTCTCCTTCGACTGGGTGCGCTCGTCTGGTGCGTTCTCGGATGTCGTCGGCGCGTCGCGCAAACGTCGATCAAACCTAATACGTAGGGCGAGCGCCACCAAAAAACCGATCAGCGTGACGATGATCGCGATGACCTGAGGGATCGCGCCGACGCGGGTGGCGGGCGTCTGCGCGGTGTGCAGCGGGATGCGCTCCACGAGCATCCCCGGCTCGAAGAAGCCGGTCCGGGACACCAGGCTGCCGTCGGGGGCGACGATCGCGCTGATGCCGCTGGTCGCGGCGACCGCAACGCTGCGGCCGTGCTCGACCGCGCGGACCTGCGACATCGCCAGCTGCTGGTAGGTCATCTCGGTCCGACCGAACGTGGCGTTGTTGGTGGGCACGTAGATCATCTGCGCGCCGTCGCGCACGGCTGCCCGCGCCGACCGGTCGAAGGCGACCTCCCAGCACGTCGACACCCCGACCGCCACCGTCCCGTCGGCGGCGGTGGGGACCTGCAGCACGCTGCTTCCGGTGCCCGCGCGGAAGTTGCCCGCCTGGTCGGCGTAGGAGGAGAACTTGCGGAAGAACGACCGCCACGGCAGGTATTCGCCGAACGGTTGCACGATGTGCTTGTCGTAGCGCCCGATCGGGCCGTTCGATCCGTCCCACACCAGGACGGTGTTCGTCGGACGGCCGTCGGGGTTCTCGACGAGGGTGCCGACCAGGATCGGGGCGCCGACCGCCCGCGAGGCGGCGGTGATCTCCTCGGATGCGTCGGAGTTGGCCAGCGGGTCGATGTCGGAGGCGTTCTCCGGCCACAGCACGACGTCGGGTCGGGGTTG
This sequence comes from Williamsia maris, assembly GCF_024171815.1. Classification (GTDB taxonomy): domain Bacteria; phylum Actinomycetota; class Actinomycetes; order Mycobacteriales; family Mycobacteriaceae; genus Williamsia_A; species Williamsia_A maris. The sequence continues at coordinate 378,165 of NZ_JAMTCJ010000004.1, forward strand.
ACGCCCGGCGCGGATCTCGTCGGCGAGCCGGAACGTCTCCCGCACGTGGTTGTCGAGCACCGCACGTCGTTGGGCGTTGAACTCCAGCCCGAGGCGCGGGACGTTGCCCTGGATCGCCGCGATCGTGACGCTGTCACCGGGACGGTCACCGATGTCGGTGGCGGCGTCGACCGACGGCCACATCGCCGCCGCACAGATCGGGGCGATCAGGAACAGCGCGAGAGCGCCGGCGATCGCAACGACGGGGCGGTGCGTGCGCGGTGCGCGGACCGCGGTGATCACCAGCAGCACCAGACCGGCGAGCGCAGCGCCGGTCAGCGCCACCGCGAACGACAGGGTCGGCACGCCACCGAGCGCGGCCACCGAGATCAACGGACTGTTCACCTGGCCGAATGCGGCTGCACCCCAGGGAAATCCGCCGAACGGGAACGACGACCGCGCCCACTCGACGGTGACCCAGGACAGCGCGAACCACAGCGGGGCCACCGGTAGCCGCATGGTGGCGGTCGCGATCACCCCGAACAACACCAGGTAGATCGACAGCGCGACGGACAGTGCCACCCAGGGCAACGGGCCCACGTAGACACCGATCCACGGCAGCAACGGCAACCAGAACGCGAGACCGTAGACCAGCCCGCACCAGGCGCCGACCTTGAGTGAGGGCCGCCCGACGCCGAGTGCCCCGGCGAGCAGCGCCAGGGAGACGACGCCGAGGAACCACAGGCTGCGCGGCGGGAACGAGCCCCACATGGCGACTCCGCCCAGCACCGAGACGACCGTCCGTGCGACGACGTGGCTCCGCGTCAGCTCACGGACGGACAGGAGTCGGCTCACAGGGACGGCCTGGAGTAGATGACTTCTCCCCCGCGCACCGTGCGCAGGCAGGTCGGGAGTGCGACACCCGGTGACACGTCGGGCAGCGCCGGGACCCGCGCCCGCGGATCGGTCGACCACCGCTGAACCCGGTCCGACGAGCCCGCGGTGACCAGGGAGTCGGCGCGCCAGATCGCGAAGTCTGCGGGCGCGCCCGGGCTGAGCGTCCCCAATGCGCTGTCGACGACGCCCGAGGCGCGCCATCCACCGCGGGTGCACGCGGCGAACGCCGCGCGGGGCGACACGGCGCTGTCGGCGTTGTGGTGATGGACCGCGGCGCGGATCTGCTGCCAGGGGTCGATCGAGGTGACCGGCGCGTCGGAGCTGAACGCCAGGGTGACCCCTGCGCGCGCCAGCGCGGCGAAGTTGTTCAGCGAGGTGCCGCGGCCGAGACCCAGACGCTGTTCGTACAGCTGGCCCGGGCCGCCCCACAGGGCGTCGAACACCGGCTGCATGCTCGCGGTGATGCCTGCGCCCGCCAACACCTGCGCCGCCGCGGCGTCGACCATCTCGGCGTGCTCGATGCGGTGCCCGCAGCGGGCGACCGCCGCGCTGCCGAACTCGTCGACCAGGGCTGTGAAGGCACGGACGACGCATTCGGTCGCGCCGTCGCCGATCAGGTGGAACCCGGCCTGGATGCCGGCCTCGGTACAGGCCCGCAGATGCGCGAGGACGGTGTCGAAGTCGAGGTAGGTGACGCCGGTGTTCTCCGGGTCGTCGGAGTACGGGCGGCACAGCCACGCGGTGTGCGAGCCGATCGCACCGTCGATGAACAGGTCACCCGCGAGTCCGTCGGCGCCGGTCGCGGCGATGAGGTTGCGGGCGTCGTCGGCGGTCGCAGCGGCCTGCCCCCAGTACCGCCGGACCCCGACGCGGTGGTCGAGGTCGGCGATCGAGGCGAAGTCGTTGAGCCCACTGATGTCCGGGCCGCCGTTCTCGTGCACCGACACCACCCCGTGGGCGGCGGCCTCGTCGAGTGCCCGGATCTGGGCCCGGGTGCGCTGGGTGGAGCTCAGCAGACCGCGCGCAGCCCCGCGGACGAGGTGGTGGGCCTCGGCGGTGAGCGGCTGCTGGGGGTCGAATCCGGCGGCGTCGGCGGCGTGTCCGGCGATGACGCGGAGTGCCGAGGACGCCACGGCGGAGTGTTCGTCGATGCGGGCCAGGTACACGGGGCGGTCGCCGACGATGGCGTCGACCTCGTCGGTGGTCGGGCTGCCGTGGTCGGCCCACGCCGAGTCGTCCCACCCCAGCCCCCAGATGAGGTCGCCGCGCGGTACGTCGGCGGCATGGCGGCGTAGGCGGGCGAGGCAGTCCTCGCGGCTCGTCGCGTCGGACAGGTCCAGGCCGTCCAGCGACAACCCCGTGGACGTCAGGTGGACGTGCGAGTCGACGAACGCCGGTGCGACGAACGCGCCGTCGAGATCCTCGACCTGTGCGGTGGGATGCAGTGCGTGTCCGACGTGATCGGAACCGACCCAGGCGACGACGCCGTCGGTGACCGCGATGGCGGTGGAATCGGGCGTGGTCGAGGAGTACACGTGACCGCCGACGAAGAGTTGTGTTCCCACGACGGATCAGTCTGCCTTGTCAGTGCGCCGGGACCGTCGGCGGAGTCGGTGCCGTGGCGGTCGTCGCAGGCGCTCAGTTGATGGATCGCCACCCGGGAGCAGGCGTGGGACCGCCCGGTTCGACGACCTCGCCGTCGATCACCGTGAAAGGACGGCCGGCACGGGAGAAGGTGTTCATGCGCGCGACCACCCGACGTGTACCCATCGCGGCCACGAGGGGACGTGCCGCGGCGCGAACCGGACTGAGCATCAACAGGATCCCCAGCAGGGTGGTGACGAGGCCCGGGATGAACAGCAGCAGGGTCGACGCGGCGAGCAGTGCGCTGTCGGCCAGCGGCCGGGCGGTGTCGCCGGTTCCCTCGGCCGCGGTGCGCAGTTCGGCGAACACCCGGGCACCGCGCCTGCGCAGCATCACGAAGCCGACGACCACGGCGGCGAACGTGGCCAGCAGCGTCCACCAGAAACCGATGCCGTAGACCAGTCCGATGAACGCCCCGATCTCCACGAGCGGGTAAGCGGCGAATATCAGCAGTTTCATGGCCATCAGTCCTTGTCGGTCTCGTTGTGTTCGACTGGTCAACGAACGAGGTGCCCGATTTTCTCCCGGGGCCCGACGAGCCGACCGTTCAGCCGCCCTCGATGTCGCCCTCGGTCTCGAGGAACACCTGCTGTAGCTGCGCGAGGAGTTCCGGCGGCGGCTCGTGCCACAGGTCGCGGCCCGCGGCCTCGAGCAACCGCTCGGCGATGCCGTGCAGCGCCCACGGGTTGGACTCGTTCATGAACTTGCGGTTGGTCTCGTCGAGCACGTAGGTCTCGGTGAGCTTCTCGTACATCCAGTCCTGCACGACGCCGGTGGTGGCGTCGTAGCCGAACAGGTAGTCCACGGTCGCGGCCATCTCGAACGCGCCCTTGTATCCGTGGCGGCGCATCGCGTCGAGCCAGCGGGGGTTGATGACGCGCGCACGGAACACACGCGCCGTCTCCTCCGACAGGGTGCGGGTGCGCACCGACTCCGGTCGGGTGCTGTCGCCGATGTATGCCTCCGGTGACTTCCCGGTGAGCGAACGCACGGTCGCGACCATGCCGCCGTGGTACTGGAAGTAGTCGTCGGAGTCGGCGATGTCGTGCTCGCGCGTGTCGGTGTTCTTGGCCGCCACCGCGATTCGCCGGTACGCGGTCCGCATGTCGTCGGCCGCCGGGATCCCGTCGAGTCCGCGACCGTACGCGAACCCACCCCAGGTGGTGTACACCTCGGCCAGGTCCTCGTCGCTGCGCCAGCTCTTGCTGTCGATCAGCTGGAGCAACCCGGCGCCGTAGGAGCCGGGCTTGGACCCGAAGATGCGGGTCGTGGCGCGGCGTTCGTCGCCGTGGTCGGCGAAATCGGCCTGCGCGTGGGCTCGGACGAAGTTCGACTCGTGCGGTTCGTCGAGATCGGCGACGAGGCGCACCGCGTCGTCGAGCATGGCCAGCACGTGTGGGAACGCGTCGCGGAAGAACCCGCTGATGCGCACGGTGACGTCGATGCGCGGTCGGCCGAGTTCGTCCAGGCCGATGGCCTCGAGACGGACCACGCGCCGCGATCCCTCGTCCCACACCGGCAGGACGCCGAGCAGGGCGAAGACCTCGGCGATGTCATCGCCGGAGGTGCGCATCGCGCTGGTTCCCCAGATCGACAGGCCCACCGACTGCGGGTACTCGCCGTGGTCCTTCTGGTAGCGCTCGATGAGCGATTCCGCCATCAGCTGGCCGGTCTCCCACGCCAGGCGCGACGGGATGGCCTTGGGGTCGACGGAGTAGAAGTTGCGCCCGGTCGGCAGCACGTTGATCAGCCCGCGCAGCGGTGACCCGCTGGGGCCGGACGGGATGAACCCACCGTTCAGCGCGTGCAGGATCCGGTTCACCTCGCCGTTGGTTCCGCGCAGACGCGGCACCACCTCGGTCGCGGCGAACTCCAGGATGCGGGCGACGGTCTCGCGCTGTTCGTCGTGCTCGATGCCGGCGGTCACGGCCTCGACGGCGTCGACCGACCAGTCGTGCTCGGCCATGGCGGCGATCAGACCGCGGGCACGGACCTCGATCTCGTCGACGCGGTCACGGACCTCGTCGCCGTCCTCGGACAGGCCCAACGCCTCCCGCAGGCCGGGGACGCTGCGTTCGCCGCCCCACATCTGTCGGGCGCGCAGCATCGCGAGGACCATGTCGATCTCGGACTCGCCCTCGGGCGCCTCGCCCAGGATGTGCAGACCGTCGCGGATCTGGACGTCCTTGATCTCGCACAGCCAGCCGTCGACGTGCAGCAGCATGTCGTCGAAGACCTCTTCGGCGGGACGTTCCTCGAGCCCGAGGTCGGTGTGCATCTGGGCGGCGGTCATCAGCGTCCAGATCTGCTGCCGGATCGCGGGCAGCTTCACCGGGTCGAGGGTGGTGATGTTCGAGTGCTCGTCGAGCAGCTGCTCGAGGCGGGTGATGTCGCCGTAGCTCTCGGCCCGCGCCATCGGCGGGATCAGGTGGTCGACCAGGGTGGCGTGCGCCCGACGCTTGGCCTGGGTGCCCTCCCCCGGGTCGTTGACCAGGAAGGGGTAGATCAGCGGGAGGTCGCCGAGTGCGGCGTCGGTGCCACACGACGCCGACATCGCGAGGGTCTTGCCGGGCAGCCACTCGAGGTTGCCGTGTTTACCGATGTGCACGATCGCGTCGGCACCGAACCCACCCCGCTCGCGCGGCGCGGCGACCCAGCGATACGCCGCGAGGTAGTGATGGCTCGGCGGCAGGTTCGGGTCGTGATAAATGGCGATCGGGTTCTCGCCGAACCCGCGAGGGGGCTGGACCATCAGCAGCACGTTCTCGAACTGCATTGCGGCGATGACGATCTCGCCGTCCGGATCCGACGACCGGTCGACGTAGAGCTCACCGGGCGGCGGACCCCAGTGGTCGATGACCTGCGCGCGGAAGTCATCGGGCAGCGTGTCGAACCATTCGCGGTACAGCGCCGCGGAGATGCGGATCGGGTTGCGCTCGAGCTGTTCGGCGGTGAGCCAGTCCGGGTCCTGGCCGCCGGCCTCGATGAGTGCGTGGATCAGGGCGTCGCCGTCGCGCGCGGCGAGCCCGGGGATGGCGTGTTCGCCCTCCTCCGGACCCATCTCGTACCCCGCCGCGCGCATCGCGGTGAGGATGCGGATGGTGCTGGCCGGGGTGTCGAGACCCACGGCGTTGCCGATACGGGCGTGCTTGGTCGGGTACGCCGAGAGCATCAGCACGACACGCTTGTCCGCCGGCTCGATGTGTCGCAGACGCGCATGTCGGGTGGCGATGCCCGCGACCCGGGCGCAGCGCTCGAGGTCGGGGACGTAGGTGCTCAGGCCGTCGGAGTCGATCTCCTTGAACGAGAACGGGACCGTGATGATGCGGCCGTCGAACTCGGGGACGGCGACCTGCGTCGCGACGTCCAGCGGGGTCATGCCGTCGTCTCCGTCGGCCCACGTCGCCCGGCTGCTCGTCAGGCACAGGCCCTGCAAAATCGGGACGTCGAGCGCGGCGAGCTCGGCGACATTCCACGACTCGTCGTCACCGCCGGCGGTTGCTCCGGCCGGTTTGGTCCCGCCGGCCGCGAGGACCGTCACGACCATCGAGTCGGCCTGGCGCAGTGCGTCGAGGAGTTCGGGTGGGGCCGAGCGCAACGAGGCGCAGAAGATCGGCAGCGGGCGGGCGCCTGCGGTCTCGATCGCGTCGCACAGCGCGTGGATGTATCCGGTGTTGCCGGAGAGGTGTTGGGCTCGGTAGTAGAGAACGGCGACGGTCGGGCCGTCGTCGGTGACCGGCGCGGGACGGTCCAGGACGCCCCACGTCGGGGCATGGAACGGCGGATCGAAGCCGTGGCCGGTGAGCAGCACCGTGTCGGACAGGAACCAGCTCAGCTGCAGCAGGTTCTCCGGTCCGCCCTCGGCGAAGTAGGTGTGGGCCTGCGACGCCACGTTCGCGGGCACCGTGGAGAGTTCCATGAGTGCTGCGTCGGGGGCCATCTCGCCGCCGAGCATCACCACGGGCAACCCTGACCGCAGGACCGCGTCGACGCCGTTGTCCCACATCTGCCGACCACCGAGGATGCGCACCACGACCAGGTCGACGCCGTCGAGCATCGTCGGTAGGTCCTCGGAGACGAGGATGCGGTTGCAGTTGGCGTAGCGGTAGTCGCCGCCGCTGGCACGCGCACTCGAGAGATCGGTGTCCGATGTGGACAGCAGCAGGATCACGGGTGGTGCCTCCCTTGGGGTTTCGCGCCCCGGTGGTTCGGTGGACGTGCGCAGCGAGCGGCTCGGGTCTGACTTCCCGCGTCGCCGCAGGTCACAGTGGCGCGACCGCACCGGAATCACACCGGTTTCCGCACCGCTCAGGTGCGATCGTACGGTGCCGTCGCCGCCCGGTCGTAACCTGGAGCGCATGGATACGTCGCCGGAGGAGCCCCGCAGGACGCGGGCCGACGCCTGCCCCGGCGCGCTGCAGTTGCATCAGGCCTCCGACGGCGCGCTGGCCCGGGTCCGACTCCCGGGCGGCATGCTCACCCCCGAACAGCTGTCGGTACTGGCCACCGCGTCGCGTGAACTCTCGACCGGCGACCTCGAGCTCACCAGTCGGGGCAACGTGCAGTTCCGGGCGGTGACCGACGCCGAAGACCTCGCGGTACGCCTCGCCGCGGCCGGCCTGCTCCCGTCGGAGACCCACGAGCGCGTCCGCAACATCCTGGCCTCGCCGCTGGCCGGTCGGGTCGGCGACGGTCCGGACGTGACGGACATCGTGACCGGACTCGACGAGGCGCTGCGTGCTGATCCCGACCTCGCCGACCTGCCCGGACGCATCCTGTTCACCGTCGACGACGGGCGGGGCGACGTCAGTGGTCTCGACGCCGACATCGGGGTGCACGCGACCGGCGACGACTTCGCGCTGGTCGTGGCCGGTGCCGACAGCGGCGTACGGGTCCGTCCGGGCGACGCCGTCGAGACGATGCTCGACGTCGCCCGCGGTTTCGGTCGGGAACGGACGACGCAGTGGCGGATCGCGGAGATCCCGGGCGGGGTCGACGCGGTGTTGTCGCACACCGGCCGAACGCCCACCGCGGAGAAGATCGACTTCGATGTCGTCGGGGCGGCGCCGGTGGGGTGGTTCGATCAGGCCGACGGACGGGTCGCGCTCGGTGCGGTGCTGGCCCACGGCCTGCTGCCCGCCCGGGTCGCCGAGGTCGTCGCGGCGGTGGGTGCGCCGGTGATCGTGACCCCGTGGCGGTCGATCGTGCTGGTCGACCTGACCGAGGGTGAGGCCGAGGCCGTGGTGCGGGTCCTCGCCCCGATGGGCCTGATCTTCGACGCGAACTCCCCCTGGGCGAGCGCGACGTCGTGCGTCGGGTCCCCCGGTTGCGCGAAGTCCCACGCCGATGTCCGGGCCGACCTCGAACGCGCGGTCGAGCACGGCGAGGTCGTCGCCGGTGAGCGTCAGCACTGGGTCGGTTGCGAGCGCGCGTGCGGGACCCCGCACACCCCGCACGTGCAGGTGCAGGCGGTCGGCGACGGATACGAGCGTCAGAGCATCGGCGATACGCCGCTATCGTGAGTCCCGACATGTACTCCTACATCCACGACGGCGCCGAGATCTACCGGCAGTCCTTCGCCACCATCCGGGCCGAATCCGACCTGTCGTCCTACGACGACGACGTCGAGCGGGTCGTCGTCCGCATGATCCATGCGTGCGGACAGACCGACCTGCCCGCCGATGTCGTCGCGACCCCGGGCCTCGTCCGTGCGGCGCGCTCGGCACTCGACGCAGGCGCACCGATCCTCTGCGATGCGACCATGGTCGCCTCCGGGGTGACCCGGCGTCGCCTGCCCGCCGACAACGACGTCCTGTGTCTGCTCGGCGATCCCCGCACCCCGGGGCTGGCCGAGCAACTGCACACCACGAGAACCGCTGCCGCGGTGCACCTGTGGGAACCGATGCTCGAGGGTGCCGTCGTCGCGATCGGCAATGCGCCCACCGCGCTGTTCGCGTTGCTCGAACAGATCGACGCCGGTGGTCCCCGTCCCGCGGCCGTGGTCGGTGCGCCGGTCGGGTTCATCGGTGCGGCGGAATCCTGTGCGGCACTCGCCGAGCGTGCCGATCTGGAGTTCATCACCGTGCTGGGCCGACGCGGTGGTTCGGCCATCACCGCCGCCGCGGTGAATGCTCTGGCGAGCCCGGTGGAATGAGCGACGTGGCCGGGAAACTCTGGGGTGTCGGCATCGGCCCCGGTGACAGCGAACTCGTCACCGTCAAGGCCGCTCGCGTGATCGGTGAGGCCGATGTGGTCGCCTACCACTGTGCGCGGCACGGTCGCAGCGTGGCGTTGGGTATCGCGAAACCCTATGTGCGGGAAGACGAGCAGGTCTTCGAGGAATTGATGTATCCGGTCACCACGGAGACGACCGACCACCCCGGTGGTTATCGGGGCGCGCTGGAGGAGTTCTACACCGCGGCGGCGCAGAGGCTGGCCGTGCATCTGCGCGCCGGGCGCTCGGTCGCGTTGCTCGCCGAGGGTGATCCGCTGTTCTACAGCAGCTACATGCACATGCACAAACGCCTGTCCGCCGACTTCGAGGCCGAGATCGTCCCCGGGGTCACGTCGGTCAGCGCGAGCACCGCGGCGGTGGGTATCCCGTGGGTCGAGGCCGACGAGACCGTGACCGTGTTGCCGGGCACGATGGCCGACGACGAACTGGTTCGCAGACTGCGCGACAGCGACGCCGTGGCGATCATGAAGCTGGGTCGGACGTTCCCCCGGGTGCTCGATGCGCTGGAGACCGCAGGTCTCGCCGACGTGGCCTGGTATGTCGAACGCGCGTCCACCGGCACCCAGCGGGTCATCCCGGTCCGTGAGGTCGATCCGACGTCGGTCCCCTACTTCTCCATGGTCGTCGTCCCCGGTGCACTCAACCGTCCCGTCAGCGAATCCGTGACCGGCGGTGACGCAGGGGGCGATGTCGCGGTCGGTGAGGTGGTCGTCGTGGGCCTGGGCCCCGGCGCCGACCGGTGGACCACGCCGGAGGTCGCGGGCGAGCTCGCCCGGGCCACCGACATAGTCGGGTACAAGACCTATCTGGCGCGGGTCACGCCCCGCACCGGCCAGCGGATGCACGCCAGTGACAACAAGGTGGAATCCGAACGAGCCTGCATGGCACTCGATCTCGCCGCCCGCGGTGCGCGCGTCGTCGTCGTCTCGTCGGGTGATCCCGGGGTGTTCGCCATGGCGTCGGCGGTGGTCGAGATGGCGGCCGAACCGGCATGGGAGCACGTCGGTGTGCGGGTGGTCCCGGGCGTCACCGCGGCCAATGCGGTGGCCGCGGCGGTGGGAGCCCCGCTCGGACACGACTACGCCGTCATCTCGCTCTCGGACCGACTCAAGCCGTGGGAGACGATCGAACGGCGTATCCGTGCTGCGCTCGAGGCGGACCTGGTGATCGCGATCTACAACCCGGGATCGGCGAGCCGCACGTGGCAGGTCGAGGCGCTGCAACGCATTCTGGTCGAGATCGTCGGTGTCGATCGGCCCGTGGTCCTCGGTCGCGATGTCGGAGGGCCGGACGAGGCGGTGTCGGTGACGAGCGCGGGTGCGCTGATCCCGGCTCAGGTCGACATGCGCACCCTGATCATCGTCGGGTCGTCGACCACCCGTGTGGTCGACCGGGCCGGCGGCGCGGCCGTCTTCACCTCTCGGCGCTACGGTCCAGCAGCCGACTGATCACGGCGTCGACGGTGTCGAGGACATCGACCCCGACCGGCGACGGCGGTCGTGCGACCATCACCACCGCCACGCCGAGTTCCCGTGCGGCGACCAGTTTCGCCCGCGTGTGTTCCCCGCCGCTGTTCTTCGTCACCAGCGTGTCGATGTCGTTGTCGCGCAGCAGTGTCAGCTCGGAATCGAGATCGTAGGGGCCGCGACTACGGATGATCCGGTGGTGCGGGGGCAGGTCACCGGTGGGCGGGTCGACCACGCGGATCAGGTAGAGGGCGGAGTCGTCACCGGCGAACGCGGTCACGTCCTGACGCCCGGTGGTCAGCAGGATCCGACGGCCGTGACCGGACACCGCGGCCGCGGCGGCGGTGATGTCGTCGACGATCGTCCAGCGGTCAGCGGCCGTGGGGACCCACTCCGGACGGCGGAACGCGATGAGGGGTACGTCCAGCGGTGTGGTGGCGTCCGCGGCATTGCGTGAGATCTGTTGGGCGAACGGGTGGGTGACGTCGATCACGGCGCGGCAGTCGTGGTCGACAATCCATGCACGCAGCGCCGTCGGGCCACCGAATCCACCGATGCGTACCTCCCCGACTGGAAGTCGGGGTTGTTGCACCCGCCCGGCGAGCGAGGAGATGTACGGAACGTCGCGGTCGTCCAGTTCGGCGGCGAGTGCACGCGCCTCGGCCGTGCCGCCGAGGATCAGTACCGGACCCCGACCGTTCATGTTCGGGCGGAACCGTTCTCGCCGGCGACCTTGGTCATCCTCGCCTGTGAATAGAGGTAGCTGTCGGGGAACCCGCTGGCCGCCAGCACCGGTCCGACGAAGATCACCGCGGTCCGCACGATGCCGGCGGCCGTGGTCTCGGCGGCGAGACGGTCGAGTGTGCACCGGAGGATCTGTTCGTTGTCGCGGCTGGCGAAAGCGACCACCGCACAGGGACACTGCGGTCCGTAGTGCTCGATGAGGTCGGCCTGGACCTGGTCGACGCGGTGCGCCGCCAGGTGCAACGCGAGCGTGACGCCGGTCGCGGCGAGTTCGGCGAGCGTCTCCCCCGCCGGCATGTCCGTCGACAATGTGGAGACCCTAGTGATGAGCAGCGACTGGCCGATCCCGGGAACCGTGAGTTCCCGTCCCAGCGCCGCGGCGGCCGCCGAGAAGGCGGGCACGCCGGGAACGATGGTGTGACCGATCCCGACGGCGTCGAGGGCCCGGATCTGTTCGGCGACCGCCGAGTACAACGACGGGTCACCCGAGTGGAGTCGCGCCACGTCGTGACCGGCGGCGTCCGCGGTCCGGATGTGCCCGATGATCTCGTCCAGAGGCATCCGCGCGGTGTCGATCATCACCGCGTCCGTCGGACAGTGCTCGAGCATCTCGTCGGGGACGAGAGACCCGGCGTAGAGGCAGGTCTGACACCGCGCCAGGGTCTGTGCACCCCGCAGGGTGATCAGGTCGGCGGCACCGGGGCCGGCACCGATGAAGTGAACGGTCATGACTGCTCCTTGGTGACGATCCACTGCGTGACCGGCAGTACCGGGCGCCACGTCGTCATGGACCCCAGTGGGGCGGCGTGCTCGAGGTGTACTCGCCGCAGTTCACCACCGTGTGTTCGATGCCAGTGCAGCACCGCGGCTTCGGATTCGATGGTGACCGCATTCGCGACCAGGATGCCGCCGGGGCGCAGCGCCGACCAGCTCGCCTCGACGATGCCGTCGGTGCACAGCCCGCCCCCGATGAAGACCGCGTCGGGTGTCGGTGCGCCGTGCAGGGCCTGCGGTGCCTCGCCGGCCACGGTGATCGTGGTGCCGACGCCGAGACGGTCGGCGTTGCCGAGGATTCGTTCGCGACGCGTGGGGTCGGTCTCGAACACCACAGCGCGACAACTGTTCTCGGTGCGCAGCCACTCGATGACGACCGAACCCGCGCCGCCGCCGATGTCCCACAGCAGCTGCCCGGGCGCGGGGCGTAGCGCGGTGACCGTCAGGGCGCGGACGGCGGTCTTGGTCAACTGCCCGTCGTTGTCGAAGTCGGTGTCGGGCAGACCCGGTTGCCGCGACGATGCCGGGCCGACACACTCCACCGCCACGATGTTCAGCCGGTCCCCGGGCGCTCGGCTCCAGGTGTTCGCGGTTCCGTCCGCGATCGTCTCGTCGGCGCCGCCGAGTTGTTCGAGCACGGTCACGTGCGACTCCCCGTGCCCGGACCGGGTGAGGTGGTCCGCGATCGCGCCCGGGGTGGTGGCGTCGCGGCTCAGGATCAGCAGCCGCACCCCGTCGCTGACGTCGCGGGCCAGCGAGGTGACCGGAGCCGTGACCAGGCTGACGATGCGGGTGTCGGTGAGGTCCCATCCGAGTCGTGCGGCCGCCAGGGACGCGCTCGACACGGTGGGGACGACCCGGACGCGGTCGGCTCCGACGTGGCGGATGATCGTCGTCCCGACGCCGTGGAACATCGGGTCGCCGCTGGCCAGGATGTGCACGGGTGTCTCCGGCGGCGCGTCGAGGACCGCGCGGAGGTCGTCGAGCATCGGCGAACTCCACGCGTGACGTCGTGCGTCGAGTTCGGGAAGCAGGTCGAGCTGCCTCGTCGACCCCGCGATGAGGGTCGCGTGTCGCAGTTCGTCACGGGCGGTGTCGCCGAGCCCGTTCCACCCGTCCGCACCGATACCGATGACGACGACAGCTGCTTCGCTCACGTTTGCGTCACCGCGGGATCCGCCGCCACACGGCCTGCGGCAGCAGCCGCATGCCGAACATCGCCGGACGGATGGCCCAGGGAATCCAGACGGTGCGTCGGCCGCGGTGCAGCGCCGTCACGACGGCAGCCGCCACCTGCTCCGGTGTGCTGGACAGGGGTGCGGGTTTCACGCCGGAGTCCATGAGGTCCTTGGTCATCGCCCCGATGACGAAACCGGGCCGGGCGATGAGGACCTGGACACCGGTGTGGTGCAGGGAATCAGCGAGTCCGGACGCGAATCCGTCGAGGCCGGCCTTCGTCGAGCCGTAGACGTAGTTGGCCTGGCGGACGCGGATCCCGGCCACCGACGAGAAGACGACGATCGACCCGGCGTCGGCGGCCCGCATCACCTGCGCCAGCGGGGTGAGCACGCTGATCTGGGCCATGTAGTCGGTGTGGGCGATCTGCAGGGCGTGGGCGACGTCGGTCTCGGCACGCTCCTGGTCGCCGAGGATCCCGAACGCGACGATCGCGACCCCGATGGCGCCGTGTTCGGCGACGATGGAGGAGATGAACGGTGTGTGGCTCGCGATGTCATCCGCATCGAACCCGGCCGTGTGCACGGCGGTCGCTCCCGCGTCGCGGATGACCCGCACCTGCGCGTCGAGGTCGTCGGGACGTCGTGCCGCCAGGACGACGACCGCTCCGTCGGCGAGGCGGCGAGCGACGTCCAGGCCGATCTCGCTGCGCCCACCCAACAGGAGGATCACACCGTCGGGGGTCGTGGGTCGTCCGGCTCTGCTCACGGAGGTCATTGTTCCACCCCGCATCTCAGACCCGCGACCAACGCCGACCGTGCCCTTACAGCGCACCGAGCGTGCCCAAACGACGCACCGACCGTGCCCAAGCGACGCACCGACCGTGCCCAACCGACTGCGCCATGCGCATCTGAGCGGTAGGTCGTCGGTGTCGGCACGGTCGAGAGGTGGTTTCGGCCCACTCGGCGGGTGGTTTCGGCACGGTGGGCGGGTGGTTTCGGCACGGTCGGCGGGGGTGGGATCGCGCTCCGCGGAGCGCGGATACGCTGGGTTCGTGCCCCGTACCGCGAGTGATCTGACCCCTGCCGCCCTGGAGTTCCTCACCGACCGACATCTCGCGAGCCTCACGACGCTGCGCGCGGACAACACGCCGCACTCGGTCGCGGTCGGCGTCACCTACGATGCCGAACGCCAGTTGGCGCGCGTCATCACCTTCGAGGGCAGCCAGAAGGTCCGCAACACCGACCGCGGTCAGTACGCCTCGGTTACCCATGTCGACGGCCCGCGGTGGCTCACCCTCGAGGGCCCGGCTCGCATCAGCCGCGACGCCGACGACATCGCCGAGGCGGTTCGCCGCTACGCGCTGCGCTACCGCCAGCCCAAGGTGAACCCGCGTCGCGTGGTCATCGAGATCAGCGTCACCCGCATCCTGGGGTCGCAGAGCCTGCTCTCGACCGAGAACTGACCGCGTGTCACAGCGTCGGGAACGACTGGAGACATGGGCAGGCTGCATCGCCAACGTGGCCATCGTCGTGCTCACCGTCGGCTACGTCAGCGAAGCGTTCGACCACCCGTCGGTGTACCGCGTCAGTCTCGCGATCGTCGGGGTCGGTCTGTCGATCAGCGTGTGTTGGTCGACCTACCGCAGGGTCACCGGCCGTCAACGGCCGGCGATGACCTACCCGCGCAAGAATCCGGCAACGGTCCCCTTCGACGATGTCGTCGCGGCCATGGCCGAGGGTGAGGACCGGATCGACTCGATCCGCCTGCTGCGGGAGAACCACCCCGGCCTCGGGCTACTCGACGCCAAGAACCTCGTCGACGAGGTCACCGCACGTCCGGATCTGTGACTCCCCGCTAGAGCGTAGTCAGTCCGTGGGGCCGGGTGTTGACGGGCTCGCACCCGTTGTCGGTCACCACGACGATGTCCTCGATGCGCGCTCCCCACTTCCCCGCGAAGTAGATGCCCGGTTCGATGCTGAACGCCATCCCTGTCTCGAGCGTGACGTCGCTGCCGGCGACGATGTACGGCTCCTCGTGGACCGACAGACCGATCCCGTGACCGGTCCGATGGATGAACTGCTCACCGAGTCCGGCGTCGACGAGGACATCGCGCGCGGCGGCGTCGATGTCGTGCGCCCGCGCACCGGGACGGACCGCGTCGACCGCCGCCTGCTGGGCCCGCTCCAGGATGGCGACCTGAGCCGCGATGTCCTCCGACGGCGCACCGACGGCATAGGTGCGGGTGGAGTCCGAGTTGTAGCCCGGCGCAACGGGTCCACCGATGTCGATGACGACGACTTCGCCCGAGGAGATCACGCGCTCGGACACCTCGTGATGAGGGTCGGCACCGTTCGGACCCGAACCGACGATGACGAACGCCGCCTCGGTGTGGCCCTCGGCGAGGATCGCGACGGTGATGTCGTCGGCGACCTGACGTTCGGTCCGGCCGGCGATCAGGAACTCACCCATCCGGGCGTGCACCCGGTCGATGGCCGCTCCCGCCCGTCGCAGGGCGTCGATCTCGGCCGGGTCCTTGATCATCCGCAGCCGACTCAGCACCGGCGTCGCGAGGATCGGTGCGGACCCGAGCCGGTCGGCCAACGGGATCAGGTGCAGGGCGGGCAATGCATCCGAGACGGCCACGGCCGCACCGGTGGCGATCCCGTCCAGGGCCAGCGCGTACGGGTCCTCGCCGTCCACCCAGTCGCGGGTGTCGATGCCGAGTTCGCCGACCGCCGACGCCCGCAGCGCGGCGAGTTCGAGACGCGGGACCACCACCCAGGGTGCGCCGGACGCGGGCACGACCAGCGCTGTCAGGCGCTCGAACGTGCTGGCCGTCGACCCGGTGAGGTACTCCAGATCAGGCCCGGGGCCGACGATCAACGCCTCCACCTGCGCCTCGCCTGCGACCGCGGCCGCCCTGGTGAGACGGTCGGCGTACACCTGACTCGAAAACCGTTGCTCAGTCATGGCTTCCACCGTAGGCGATCTGTGCCCGCGACCATCTGGCACAGTGATCAGCTATGACAGCTCCGGTGATGTTGCTCGATGGCGCGAGCCTCTGGTTCCGCGCCTTCCACGGGATCCCCGAGAAGATCACCGCCCCCGACGGCCGCCCGGTCAACGCGATCCGCGGGTTCGTCGACATGATCGCCGTGCTCGTCAACCGCGAGCACCCGCGTCGACTGGTGGTCTGCCTCGACTACGACTGGCGCCCGAAGTTCCGTACCGACCTGATCCCGTCGTACAAGGCGCAACGCGTCGCGGAGGTGGTCGCGGACGGCAACTCCGTGGAAGAGGTGCCCGACACCCTCACCCCGCAGGTGGACATGATCGCCGACTTCCTGACCGCAGCGGGTCTGGCGAGCGCCGGGGCGCACGGATGTGAGGCCGACGACGTCATCGGCACCCTGGCCGATTCGGAGACGCGGGATCGGGTGGTCGTCGTCAGCGGCGACCGGGATCTGCTGCAGGTGGTCGTCGACGACCCCGTCGAGGTGCGCGTCCTCTACGTCGGCAAGGGCGTCAATCGTGCGGAGATGTTCGGTCCCGAGGAGGTCGCGGAGCGATACGATGTCCCGCCTGCGCGACCCGGCACCGCGTACGCGGAGCTGGCGATGTTGCGTGGCGACCCGTCCGACGGGCTGCCCGGTGTGACCGGTGTCGGCGAGAAGACGGCCGCAAAACTGTTGGCGCAGTTCGGGACCCTGGACGACATCGAGGCCGCGGCACGATCCGGTGACAAGTCCATCAGTCCGCGCATCCGGGCGTCCATCGTCGATTCGGCGGACTACCTGCAGGCCGCCCGGACCGTGGTCTTCGTACGCACCGACGCCGAGATCGAGGGAGACGGCGAGGGGATCATCCCGGCCGGACCCGCCGACCCGGACCGGATCGCCGCGCTGGTCGCCGAACTCGGGATCGGCTCGTCGGTGAACCGGTTGGCCACGGCACTCGGATGGAACGAGCGGTGGTGACCCGCGACCCGGTTCAGTTGGCGGTGGGTCGACCGACCTCGTAGCGTCCGCTGTCGTCGAGGAAGGTGATCGTGACCTTCTGCTGCGCGCCGGCGACGGTGGCGGTGCAGTCGAAGGTCTTGCCCTTCTCCACCTTCTGACCGTCCGGGCAGCTCACGTTGCCGACTTCGGTTGCCTGGTAGTCCTTCTCGAGGATCGACTTGACGCCGTCCTGTACCGCGGACTGGTTGAGTTCCTTGTTCACCGCGAAGCCGGGGGCGACGAACGCGGTGATGGCGAGGATCACGACTACGATCGCCACCACTGCGCCGACGACCGCGATCCGGAACGGTTTCCGGTCGCGCAGAGGGCGGTTCATCGCGGCGAACTGGTCCTGGCCGGGGGTTGCCGGCCCACCGGCGGGCGGTTGTCCGTACGGCTGCTGGCCCGGCGCCCCGTACCCGGGCTGACCGTAGGTACCGGGTGCCTGCTGACCGTAGGGCTGTTGCTCGTAGCCGGGCTGACCGTACGGCGGCTGTCCGTACTGCGGGTCGCCGTAGGGCTGCTGTCCGTATTGCGGCTGGCTGGGGCCCGTGTACGGGCCGGGCTGCTCGGAACCGGGTTGACCGTACGGGGACGAACCCGCCTGCGGCTGCCCGTACGCGGGCGGTTGTCCGTACTGGGGCTGACCGTACGGCTGCTGTCCGTACTGCGGCTGGGTCTGATCGGGCTGCTGGTATCCACCCGACCACGGACTGCCGGCGTCCGGGCCGCCGGCGGGAGCGCCCTGGTCCCCCTGCTGCCGGGGTTCGTCGGGGTTGTGGGGGTCGCTCATGGTTCCCTCCGTGGATCAGGATGGCCGTCGGCGTCCGCGCCGCGGCCCGCTCTCGTGAGGAGAACATACCGCACCGCACCGGGGGTGATCGGCGTCGTCGGCGCCGTGTCCCGAGGCCGGATCAGCCCAGTTCCACCGCGACCACACCGCGTTTGATGCACCCCACCGCCGACTTCGCCGAGCGGGCCAGACGGCCCTCTCCCCCGGCACTCATCCGGATCTGTTCGAGCAGGTCGATGACCTGACGGCTCCAACGCACGAAATCGCCCGCAGGCAACGGCCGACCACGTTCACCGGCCGCGGCCAACGCCTCGGCGAGCGACCGGCCCGACGCCCACGTGTACATCGCGGTGGCGAACCCGGCGTCCGGCTCACGGGTGACACCGACGTTGTGTCGGCTCTCCAGATGTGCGAGCGTCCGCCAGGCCCGGTGGGTGTCCTGCAGCGCGTCACGGACCTCGCGGTGTCCGGTGACCAGATCGGGCCCGGAGTAGGAATCGCGTCGGGACTCGTAGACCACCGCGGAGACCACCGCGGCGAGCTCGGGTGGGGTCAACGCGTCCCACACCTGCGCGCGGATGCATTCGCAGATCAGCAGGTCGCTCTCGCTGTAGACGCGACTGAGTGTGCGCCCGGAATCGGTGACCACGACACCCTCGGGTCCGTCGACGAGGTAGCCGAGCTCGGTGAGCACCCCGACGATCCGGTCGAAGGTGATGCTCAGCGTCGACGTGCGTGTGCTGACCGACTCGGTCAGGGCGGTGATCTCACGCTCGACGCGGTTGCGGCGTTCGGCCAGGCGGAACAGCTCGTCGCCTGCGGGCAGCTGATGCGCCGGGTGGGCGCGCAGCCGGGAACGGAGCAGGCCGAGTTCGCGGTCGTCTGCGGCCGGAGACCGTCGCGACTGCCGCCCGCGGGGTACGTCGATCCCGGTGGCCCGCAACGACGACGCGAGGTCGCGCCGGCCGCGACCGGTCCGACGGTCCACCTGTCGGGGCAGGCGCATGTTGCCGAGCACCTCGGGTGGGTTCAGGAAGTCGGCGGTGCCGACACGCCCACACCAGGCGTCCTCGCAGAGCACCATCGGCTTGGGGTCGCGACGGTCGGTGGCGGGTTCGATGACCACGGCCAGCCCGCGGTGCCGACCGCCGTGTAGGGCGATGACGTGCCCGCGCTTGAGCGCGGACAGCTCGTCGACGGTGTTCGCCTGCGCGGTCATCCGCTTCTCGAACTTCAGCTCGCGTTCGCGGGTCCGGATGACCTCGCGCAGCCGCATGTACCCGAGGAAACCGTCGTAGTCGTCGGTGGGTGTGTGATCGTCGGCTGCGGCGGCGTCTCCGGTCGCCAGATCGCCCGGCTCCACACCGACGCTCGACGCCCGCCCCGAGAGTTCGACGTCGATCTTGCCCAGCGTCCGCCGCGCGGTGTCGATCTTGCGGTGCTGTCCCACCACGGAACGGTCCGTCTGGAACTGCGCGAACGAGCGTTCCAGCAGGTTCTTCGCGCCGGCCAGACCGAGGCGACCGATCAGGTTGATCGCCATGTTGTACTCCGGCGCGAACGAACTGCGCAGCGGGAACGTGCGTGCTCCGGCGAGCCCGGCGACCCGGGTCGGGTCGAGTTCGGGCATCCAGACGACGACGGCGTGCCCCTCGACATCGATCCCGCGGCGACCGGCGCGACCGGTGAGCTGGGTGAACTCGCCCGGGGTCAGGTCGACGTGGGCCTCGCCGTTGTACTTCACGAGGCGCTCGAGGACCACCGACCGCGCCGGCATGTTGATGCCGAGCGCGAGGGTCTCGGTGGCGAACACGGCTCGGACGAGGCCACGGACGAACAGTTCCTCGACCGCGTGCCGGAACGCGGGCAGCATCCCGGCGTGGTGGGCGGCGAGCCCACGCATCAGCCCGGCGCGCCACGTGTCCACGTTGAGGACGTCCTGATCGGCCTCGGTGAGGTCACCGACGTACCGGTTCACGACCTCCTCGACCTGCGCCGACTGGGCCGGCTGCAGGAGGCTGAGCCCCGACCGGACGCACTGGTCGAGCGCGGCCTCACACCCGGCGCGCGAGAAGATGAAGCCGATCGCGGGCAACAGTCCGTCGCGATCGAGACGTGCGATGAGATCGGGGCGGGAGATGATGCCGGCCGGACGTCCGCGACGCGGCGGCCCGCCACGCCCACGACGACCGTGGGGACTCTCGTGGTCGCTGACCATCTCGCGTTGCTTGATGTAGCGGGTCAGCTCCGAGTTCACCTGCGGGCGTTCACCGTTGCGCGGGGTGCGCTCGAACAGGTCGAAGATCCGGTTGCCGACCATCATGTGTTGCCACAGCGGGATCGGACGGTGATCGTCGACGACCACCGTGGTGTCGCCGCGGACGGTCTTGATCCAGTCGCCGAACTCCTCGGCGTTGCTGACCGTCGCCGACAGGCTGACCACCTTCACCGACGGCTCGAGGTGGAGGATGACCTCCTCCCACACCGCGCCGCGGAACCGGTCGGCGAGGAAGTGCACCTCGTCCATCACCACGTGCGACAACCCGTTCAGCGCAGGCGAGTTCGCGTAGATCATGTTGCGGACGACCTCGGTGGTCATCACGACCACCGGCGCCGAGGGGTTGATCGAACTGTCACCGGTGAGCAGGCCGATGTTCTCGGCACCGTGCACGGCGACCAGATCGGAGAACTTCTGGTTGCTCAGCGCCTTGATCGGGGTGGTGTAGAAGCATTTGGTGCCCGCCGCGAGCGCCAGGTGCACCGCGAACTCACCGACGATGGTCTTGCCCGCACCGGTCGGCGCGCACACCAGAACCCCGTGGCCGTCCTCGAGCGCGGCGCACGACTCCACCTGGAACGGGTCGAGCGCGAAGTCGAGACGATCGGTGAACTCCCGCAACGCGGGTCGGTCGATGGGCGTCGGTGTCGGCGCGGTCTCAGAGGATGTCATCGAACTCGCCGACACGGGTCGCGATCGGGCCGCTCGATGCACCCACCGAGGTCGACGCGCTCACCGTGTCGGGGCGATGCTCGATCGGCGACGCCTCGTCGTCGGAGAGGTGCTCCCAGTTCTCGCCGAGGCGCCGGGCCTTGCGCTTGTCGTGGATGCGGGCGAACTGCACCGCGAACTCGAACAGGACGGTCAGTGCGAGCGCCAGGGCCAACATGGTGAACGGGTCCGACCCCGGGGTGACCACGGCGGCGAACACGAACAGGCCGAACGTCAGGCCGCGCCGCCATGCCTTGAGTCGTGCGTAGCTGAGAACCCCGATCAGGTTGAGCGCCACGATGATCAGCGGCACCTCGAAGCTGACGCCGAAGATGATCAGCAGATGCAGGATGAAACTGAAGTACTGCCCACCGTCGAGGGCGGTCACCTGCACGTTGTCGCCGACGGTGAGCAGGAAGTGGAACGCCTTCGCGACCACCAGGTACGCCAGGATGCTGCCCGCGACGAACAGCGACGCGGCCGCGGCGACGAACGAGACGCCGTACTTCCGCTCGTTCTGATGCAGACCGGGCGTGATGAACTGCCAGATCTGGAAGAACCAGATGGGACACGCCATCACGACACCCGCGGTGACCGCGACCTTGAGGCGCAGCGTGAACTGGTCGAACGGACCGGTCGCGAGCAACCGGCACTCGTCGCCGGGGGTCAGCGTCGCGCGGGAACTCTGCGGCAGGTCGCAATACGGTCCGCGGAGCAGGTTGCCCAGCGACTCGACATGCCAGAACCCGTAGGAGTACCAGACGAATCCGAGAATGGTGGTGAAGAGGATGCCGATGACGGAGATCAGCAGGCGTCGCCGCAGCTCGTAGAGATGCTCGACGAGCGACATCGTGCCCTCGGGGTTGACTTTCTGCCGCCGACGGCGCGGATCAAGGGATATGCGCACAGTGTGGTTCTCGGTTCCTCACGCGAGGTGTGGATCGGCCGCGATGCCGCGAGGATCAGGCGCTACGACGTTCGTTGTCGGTGACGTGCGCGGAGTCCGTGGGTGCGGGCGCCGAGATCTGACGGGAGGCCGGGTCGTCGGTCTCGTCCTTCGTGTCGGCGTCGGACTTCTTGCCGTCGTTCTGCATCTCCTTGACCTCGCTCTTGAAGATGCGCATCGACCGACCGAGACCGCGGGCCGCGTCGGGAAGTTTCTTCGATCCGAACAGGACCAGGAACACGATCACCACGATGATGATGTGCCACGGCTGGATGGCGCCCATTGTCGTACCTCCGAAGTTGACTGTTCTCGATGCTACCGGACCGGACCGGGCCGTCGGTGTGGCGTCATGTCGCCACGCAGGGGTCAGGTGTCGTCGCCGTAGGCGGCCAGGGCGGCCGACGCACGGTCGGACACGTCGAGGGCGATCTGGGGCGCGTTCTGCAGCCGGATCCGACCGCCGAAGCCGAGCAGGAATCGCGTCAGCCAGTCCGGCGACCCGTAGGTCATGGTCGCCGCGATCGGTGCGTCGGGATCCGGTGCTGCGTCGTGGGGATCGGCCACCGGGTCGATCAGGTAGTACTCCATGACCCAGGCGAGGGACGGGTCGATCTCGATCTCGGCCGTCGGCAACTGCGGGTCAGCGTTGAACAACGCCAGGGTCGCGCCGGAATCGGGGGACGCGGGGACCACGGCCTTCTCGTCGAGCAGACGGGCGTCGTCGATCCGGTCGAGCCGGAACAGTCGGATGCCCTCGCTCTCGCGGCACCAGCCCTCGAGATAGCTCGCCCCGTCGACGACCTGGATCCGGACCGGGTCCACGACGCGCTCGGACACCGCATCCCGTGACGCCGAGTAGTAGCGGATCCAGACGGCCTGCGTCAGGCGGACCGCATCCCGCACCGTCGACATCGGTCCCGTCGAGGTGTCGGCAGGTGCGGGTGGTCCGGGCTCGTCGGTGACCGTGATGCTGGTGCCGACCGCCTTCTCGACCTTCGCGATGGCGCGTTGCGCCGCGGCGGTGTCCAACAGGCCCCCCACGTCGATCAACGCGCGCAGTGCGACCAGCAGGACCGACGCCTCGGTCGCGGTGAGCCGCAGCGGGCGGTCCATCCCGGCCGAGAACGTGACCTCGATGCTCTCCTCGGTGAACGCGAGGTCGATGAGGTCGCCGGGCGAATACCCCGGCAGCCCGCACATCCACAGCTGGTTGAGATCGGTCATCACCTGGGCGGGGGTCGTGCCCAGGTCGGCGGCGGCGTCGGCCGCGCTGATCCCGGGATGGGCCAGGAAGTACGGGACCATCGCCAGGAGTCGACTCAACCGCGACGGGACCCCCGAGCTCGCCGACGCCTTGGCGCCGGCCGGGCCGGTCATCGGGACACCGCCAGCGCGCGCAGTTCGGTGATCACACGGTCGCGGAGCTCGACTGGCTCGAGCACCACCGCGTCGGCGCCGGCGCCCAGCACCCGACGGGCCAGGCCTTCGACGGACCACTGTGGGATCTCGGCGATGGAGCCACGGCGTCCGTCGAGGTCGTGGGCGGTGAGCTCGCGGGCGCTGCGACGCAGCCCCTCGGCACGGCCCTCGGCGATCCATACCCGCGCGCTCTGGGCGGAATCCGGCGGGTCCACGTGGCCGACGGCCGAGGCGACGATCTGCTGCAGGTCGAGGTCCGCGGGACGCTCCGCTGGGGTCGCGACGTCGATCTCGCGGACGTCGCCACCGATCCGCGACAGCCGGAACGTGCGCGTGTCGTTGCGGTCGTGGTCGTGGCCGACCACATACCAGCGACCACGGAACGTCACGACGCCCCACGGCTCCAGGCTGCGGGGGGTGAACGGACGGTTGCGTGTCGGTCGGTACCCGAAGGTGACGCCCCGACCGTGGTCGACCGCGGCGAGCAGGGGACCCAGGACCGACTCCGAGCCCATCGATCGCGGTGTGGCGGAGTGCACGCCGACATCGAGTTCGGAATCCGAGGCGAGGTCGACGCCGCCGGCCCGCAGCTTGAGCAGTGCGGTGTGCGCGGTCGCCGCGAGCTCGGGGGTGTCCCACAGCGCGGCGGCCATGGTGACCGCGGCCGCCTCGTCGCGGTCGAGATCGATGTCGGGCAGTTCGTAGGCGTCCCGGTTGATGCGGTAGCCGTCGACCGGGACCATCCCCGACGCGCGACCGGTCTCCAACGGGATACCGAGATCGCGCAGTTCGCCCTTGTCGCGCTCGAACATCCGGTTGAAGGCGTCGTCGGACGGGGAATCGCTGTAGCCGGCCACACTCTTGCGGATCTGCTCGGCCGACAGGAACTGTCGCGTCGACAGCAGGCAGATGACCAGGTTCATCAGCCGCTCGACTTTGGAGGTTGCCACGGAGGAGAAGCCTAGTGGTCCGCGGACTACATCGAGGCGATCAGGCGATCGACGCGCTCATCGACGTTGCGGAACGGGTCCTTGCACAGCACGGTGCGCTGCGCCTGGTCGTTGAGCTTGAGGTGCACCCAGTCGACGGTGAAGTCCCGCCCGGCCTTCTGCGCTGCGGAGATGAAGTCGCCGCGCAGCTTCGCGCGGGTCGTCTGCGGCGGCTCGTCGACCGCGGCGGCGATCGCCTCGTCGGTCGTGACGCGCGCGACGAGGCCTTTGCGGGAGAGCAGGTCGAAGACCCCGCGTCCCCGCTTGATGTCGTGGAACGCGAGGTCGAGCTGCGCGATCTTCGGATCCGACATGTCCATGTCGTACCGGTCGATGTAGCGCTGGAAGAGCTTGCGCTTGATGACCCAGTCGATCTCGGTGTCGACGCCGGAGAAGTCCTGCGACTCGACCGCGTCGAGCGTGCGCCCCCACAGGTCGACGACACGGTCCATCTCCGGGTCGGGCTTGCGGTTGCGCAGGTGTTCGACCGCACGTGCGTGGTACTCACGCTGGATGTCGAGGGCGCTCGCCTGCCTGCCGCCGGCCAGACGCACCGGACGCCGCCCGGTGGTGTCGTGGCTGACCTCGCGGATCGCGCGGATCGGGTTGTCGAGGGCGAAGTCCCGGAACGCGACGCCCGCCTCGATCATCTCGAGCACCAGGGCCGCGGTGCCCACCTTGAGCATGGTGGTGGTCTCGGCCATGTTCGAGTCGCCGACGATCACGTGCAGACGCCGGTACTTCTCGGCGTCGGCGTGCGGTTCGTCGCGTGTGTTGATGATCGGACGCGACCGGGTGGTCGCGGAGGAGACGCCCTCCCAGATGTGCTCGGCCCGCTGCGACAGGCAGTAGGTGGCGGCCTTGGGGGTCTGCAGCACCTTGCCTGCGCCGCAGATGAGCTGGCGCGTGACCAGGAACGGGAGCAGCACGTCGGAGATCCGGGAGAACTCCCCCGCCCGCACCACGAGGTAGTTCTCGTGGCAGCCGTAGGAGTTGCCCGCGGAGTCGGTGTTGTTCTTGAACAGGTAGATGTCGCCGCCGATGCCCTCGTCGGCGAGGCGCCGCTCGGCGTCGATGAGCAGCTCCTCCAACACGAGTTCGCCCGCACGGTCGTGGTTGATGAGCTGCACGAGGCTGTCGCACTCGGCGGTCGCGTACTCGGGGTGCGATCCGACGTCGAGGTAGAGCCGTGCACCGTTCTGCAGGAACACATTCGATGATCGACCCCACGACACCACCCGCCGGAACAGATAGCGCGCGACTTCGTCGGGACTCAGGCGCCGATGTCCGTGAAAGGTGCAGGTCACCCCGAACTCGGTTTCGATGCCCATGATTCGTCGTTCCACTCCATCGACCCTACCGGTGTGGGCGGTTCGCGGTCGGCAAGCGCCGCCGTGAGGAGGCCGGTGGAGCGACGATCAGTCGGTGCTGTGCGCGTCGCCCTCGGCGGTCGGCTCCGCGACGGACGGGTCCGGTGTGGGCAGGTAGCTCGCCACCACCTCCGCGCTGAGTCGACGGAACGCACGTCGCGGCCGTTCCCGATCGAGCACGGCGACCTCGAGGTCACCCGGTGTGAGCACCCGCGGCTCGGCGGGTGTCGACGTGGCGGGGGTGCCGTTCGCGGGCGCCGCCGGGGTGCCGAGAGCGGCGACCGCGCCGGCCAGCGCGCTGGCCAGGTCCGCCTCGGGGTCGTAGCTCTCCTTCATCGCGGTGGAGATGGACTCGTTGGCGCCACCCATGACCAGGAACCGGGTCTCGTCGTTGATCGAGCCGTCGTAGGTGATGCGGTAGAGCTGCGAGCTCTTCGAGCTGCCCGCGCGCGCCACCTCGGCGACGCACAGCTCCACCTCGTAGGGCTTGGGCTGCTCGGTGAACACCGCTCCCAGCGTGCTCGCGTAGGCGTTGGCCAGCGACAACCCGCTCACGTCGGCGCGGTCGTAGCTGTATCCACGCATGTCGGCGTGCTGGATACCCGCCTTGCGCAGGCTCTCGAACTCGTTGTACTTGCCGACGGCCGCGAAGCCGATGCGGTCGTAGATCTCGCTGACCTTGCGCAACGTGTTCGACGGGTTCTCCGCGACGAACAGGACGCCGCCGGGGTAGGTCAACACGATGACACTGCGTCCGCGGGCGATTCCCTTGCGCGCCAGGTCGGACCGGTCGCGCATGATCTGCTCGGCACTGGCGTAGTACGGAAACGTCATGCGTGAGCTCCTGGTGCGGTGTCGCCCCGATTGTCCTGATACTGCGCGGAACGGGCGTCGATGACCGCGCGAGCGGCGATCTCGATCTGGTCGCGGTCGACCTCGACCGCACCGTCGGCGCCGATGGTGACCGCCGTGGGGTAGATCCGGCGGACGGTGTCCGGACCGCCGGTGGCGGAGTCGTCGTCGGCCGCGTCCCACAGGGACTCGACCGCGATGCCCAACGCGGACGTCGCGTCGAGGTCCGGTCGGTAGAGCTTCTTCAGCGCCGATTTCGCGAACACCGAGCCGGAGCCGATGGCCTGGAAGCCACCGAACTCCTCGTGCCGGTCGCCGGCGACGTCGAAGGAGAAGATCCGACCGCTGCGGTCCGGGTCGGTGCCGTCGTGGTCGTATCCGACGAGCATGGGGATGGCGGCCAGGCCCTGCATGGCCGCGCCCAGGTTGGCGCGGACCATCCCGGCGAGCCGGTTGACCTTGCCGTCCAGCGTGAGTGGGACGCCTTCGAGCTTCTCGTAGTGCTCGAGCTCGACGGCGAACAACCGGACCATCTCGACGGCGATACCCGCGGTGCCTGCGATGCCCGCGGCCGAGTACTCGTCGGTGACGAACACCTTGCGGATGTCGCGGCTGGCGATCATGTTGCCAGCGGTCGCGCGGCGATCACCGGCGATGAGCACCCCGCCGGGGTAGTTCACTGCGACGATCGTCGTGCCGTGCGGGATCGAATCGCTACCCGTCACGTTGGCAAATGCCTTGTCCGGCAACAACTCCGGCGCGTTCTGTCGAAGATAATCCGAGAACGAGGAGAGGTCCCGGCCGAGCGAGTTGACCTGGTCGCTCACTGGCCGCCTTTCTGCACGTACGCGCGCACGAAGTCCTCGGCATTCTCCTCGAGCACGTCGTCGATCTCGTCGAGCAGGTCATCGGTGTCGTCGGCCAGCTTCTCGCGACGTTCCTGACCGGCACTCGTGTCGGGGCCCGAACCGGAATCGTCGTCCCCGCCACCACTTCGCCGTGTCTGTTCCTGCGCCATTGCTGCCTCCTTGAGCCTGCGATCCCCCACTGGTGCACCAGCGGGAGCTCCGTGTGACCACCCTACCGCCGATGGGGTTGTGAACGGGTTGCGCCACGACACCGGACGACGGTGTCGGGGGCGACCTCAGTTGGTCAGTTGGTCGACGAGTTCGGCGGCCGAGTTGACCGAATCGAGGAGCGCGCCGACGTGGGCGCGACTGCCGCGCAGCGGCTCGAGAGTCGGGATGCGGACCAGCGAGTCGCCGCCCAGGTCGAAGATGACCGAGTCCCAGCTCGCCGCCGCGATGTCGGCGCCGAAACGGCGCAGGCACTCTCCACGGAAGTACGCGCGGGTGTTCTCCGGCGGGGTGCCGACGGCCTCCATGACCTGCGCCTCGGTGGTCAGACGCTGCATCGAGCCGCGGGCGACGAGACGGTTGTAGAGACCCTTGTCGAGACGGACGTCGGAGTACTGCAGATCGACCAGCTGCAGGCGCGGTGCCGACCAGCCCAGCCCCTCGCGGTGCCGGAAGCCCTCGAGCAGCCGCAGCTTGGCGGGCCAGTCGAGCAGGTCCGAGCACTCCATCGGGTCGCGGTCGAGGCGGTCGAGGATGTCGGCCCACGTGTCGAGGACGTGCTTGGCGCGGGCGTCGTCGCTGTGGTTCTCGGCGTGGAAGCGGGCGCACCGCTCGTGATAGATCCGTTGCAGCGCAATCGCGGTCATCTCACGGCCGTCGGACAACGCGACGGTCGCGGTCAGGCCGGGATCGTGGCTGATGACGTGGACGGCGTGCACCGGACGGGCCAGTTCGAGGTCGGAGAGATCGACGCCGGCCTCGATCAGGTCGAGCACCAGCGAGGTGGTGCCGACTTTGAGGTAGGTGGAGGTCTCGGCGAGATTCGCGTCGCCGATGATGACGTGCAGACGCCGATAGCGCTCGGGGTCGGCGTGCGGCTCGTCGCGGGTGTTGATGATGCCGCGCTTGAGGGTGGTCTCGAGGCCGACCTCGACCTCGATGTAGTCGGCCCGCTGCGACAGCTGGAAGCCGGGTTCGTCGCCGGACTGACCGATGCCCACCCGACCGGAACCGGTGAACACCTGTCGGGACGCGAAAAACGGTGTGAGACCGGTGATGACCGACGCGAACGGGGTCTCGCGGGCCATCAGGTAGTTCTCGTGGGTGCCGTAGGAGGCGCCCTTGCCGTCGATGTTGTTCTTGTAGAGCTGGAGTTTCGGGGCGCCGGGAACGCTCGCGACGTGTCGTGCGGCGGCCTCCATCACCCGCTCGCCCGCCTTGTCCCAGATCACCGCGTCCATCGGGTCGGTGACCTCGGGCGCGGAGTACTCGGGGTGGGCGTGGTCGACGTAGAGACGGGCACCGTTGGTGAGGATCATGTTGGCCGCGCCGACCTCGTCGGCGTCGATGATCGGTGCCGGTCCGGACCCGCGGCTGAAGTCGAAGCCACGTGCATCACGCAGGGGCGACTCGACCTCGTAGTCCCACCGGGTGCGCTTGGCGCGCGGGACACCGGCGGCGGCCGCGTAGGCCAGCACGGCCTGCGTGGACGTCATGATCGGATTGGCGCTCGGATCGTTGGGCGCGGAGATCCCGTACTCGACCTCGGTGCCGATGATTCGCTGCATCACCAAAGCCTAGTGCCACCACCGAGTGGGCCTTCACGACCCACTCGGTGACGGAACACGTGGGCGACTACAGATACTGGCCGGTGTTCGTCTCGGTGTCGATGGCGCGGCTCGCGCCGGCGCTCTTACCGGTGACAAGCGTACGGATGTACACGATCCGCTCGCCCTTCTTGCCCGAGATGCGCGCCCAGTCATCGGGATTGGTGGTGTTGGGCAGATCTTCGTTCTCGGCGAACTCGTCGAGGATCGAGTCGAAGAGGTGCTGCACCCGCAGGCCCGGTGTACCGGTCTCGAGCTGCGACTTGATCGCGTACTTCTTCGACCGGTCGACGACGTTCTGGATCATCGCGCCGGAGTTGAAGTCCTTGAAGTACATGATCTCCTTGTCGCCGTTGGCGTAGGTGACCTCCAGGAACCGGTTGTCGTCGTTCTCGGCGTACATCTTCTCCACCACGCGTTCGATCATCGCGGCGATGCAGGCGGCACGATCGCCGCCGAACTCGTTGATGTCGTCGGCGTGGATCGGCAGGGTGTCGACGAGGTACTTCGAGAAGATGTCGATCGCCGACTCCGCATCAGGACGCTCGATCTTGATCTTCACGTCGAGACGGCCGGGTCGCAGGATCGCGGGGTCGATCATGTCCTCGCGGTTCGACGCACCGATCACGATGACGTTCTCGAGACCCTCGACGCCGTCGATCTCGCTGAGCAGCTGCGGGACGACGGTGGTCTCCACGTCGGAGGAGACGCCCGAACCGCGGGTCCGGAAGATCGAGTCCATCTCGTCGAAGAACACGATCACCGGGGTGCCCTCGGAGGCCTTCTCGCGGGCTCGCTGGAAGATCAGGCGGATGTGCCGCTCGGTCTCGCCGACGAACTTGTTGAGCAGCTCAGGCCCCTTGATGTTGAGGAAGTACGACTTCGCCTCACGGGCGTCGTCGCCGCGGGCCAGGGCGATCTTCTTGGCCAGCGAGTTCGCGACCGCCTTGGCGATCAGTGTCTTGCCGCAGCCGGGAGGGCCGTAGAGCAGGACACCCTTGGGCGGGCGCAGGTCGTAGTCGCGGAACAGGTCCTTGTGCAGGAACGGCAGTTCGACCGCGTCGCGGATCTGCTCGATCTGGCGGCCGAGACCACCGATGTCCTCGTAGCCGACGTCGGGCACCTCTTCGAGGACGAGATCCTCGACCTCGGCCTTGGGCACCCGCTCGAAGGCGAACCCGGCCTTGGTGTCGACGAGCAGCGAGTCGCCGGGGCGCAGCTTGCGGCGCTTGCCGTCCTCACCGTCGACCTCACCGGTCAGCGGCTCGGCCAGCCAGACGACGCGTTCCTCGTCGGCGTGACCGACCACCAGGGCGCGGTCACCGTTGCCGAGAACCTCGCGCAGGGTGCTGATCTCGCCCACCAGGTCGTAGTCGCAGGCCTCGACGATCGTGAGGGCCTCGTTGAGGCGGACGGTCTGTCCGCGCTTGAGGGTGTCGACGTCGATGTTCGGCGAGATGGTCAGGCGCATCTTGCGGCCGGAGGTGAACACGTCAACCGTCGAGTCCTCGTAGGTCGAGAGCAGCACGCCGTAGCCACTCGGCGGCTGGCCGAGGCGGTCGACCTCCTCGCGCAGGACGAGGAGCTGCTGCCGCGCCTCCTTGAGGGTCTCCAGGAGTTTGGTGTTGCGTGCGGTCAGGGTGTCGATGCGACCCTGTGAATCGTTGCTCCCGGGCGTGTCGCCGGGGCGTCCGAACGGGCTGCGCCCGCCGGTGTCGGGCACGGGGGTCTCACCCGAGTCGGTGGAACGCGCACTGGTCTCGGACGCGTCCCGGGCATTGTCTCGGTCAGATTCGGTCATTGCTGACTCCTCTCCCCGGCGGAACACCAATGGTTTCACCGTTCCCTCACGTTACCGGCGTGTCGGCCGTTGTGCCCCACACCACGCGACGTTCGGTGTTGACGTCTCGTTAACTCGCCCGTTCGTCGACGGACGGTTCGGCGCGTGTGCCGATCACCCCTTGCTGGGCCTGCGTTGCGGTCGCAGGGTGACGGTGCCGTCGGCGAGACGACGGGCGGAGACCAGAAAAGCGGTGTGACCTTGCATCTTGTGCGACGGGCGGACCGCGAGTCCGACCACGTTCCACTCACGGACCAGCGACTCCCAGGAGCGTGGTTCGGTCCAGCACTGCAGTTCACGCAGGGCCTCGACCACGCGGGACAACTGTGTGACGGTCGCCACATAGACGATCAGGACCCCGCCTGGGCGCAACACCGCCGACACCGTCTCGAGGGTCTCCCAGGGCGACAGCATGTCGAGGATGACGCGGTCGACAGAGGCCCGGGAGTTCTCGGTCGCGCCGTAGTCGACGATGTCGCCGAGGACGAGGTCCCAGTTGTCGGGGCGTCCACCGAAGAACGTCTCGACGTTGCGCACCGCGTGCTCGGCGTGGTCGTCGCGCACCTCATACGAGATGACCCGACCGGTCGGACCGACCGCACGCAGCAGCGAGCAGGTCAACGCGCCGGAACCGGCGCCGGCCTCGAGCACCACCGCGCCGGGGTGGACGTCGCCCTCGGCGACGATCTGCGCGGCGTCCTTGGGGTAGATGACCTGCGCGCCGCGAGGCATCGACAGGACGTAGTCGGTGAGCAGCGGACGCAGAGCCAAGTACTGCGCGTTGCCGGTCGAGGTGACGATGCTGCCCTCGTCCGCGCCGATCAGGTCGTCGTGCGCGATGGCGCCGTGATGGGTGTGGAAACTCTTGCCCACCTCGAGGTGGACGGTGAACTTACGGCCCTTGGTGTCGGTGAGCTGGACACGGTCACCGGGTTCGAAACTCGCGGAGACGGTCATGGGGTCGCGTCCTGCGCGGGTCTGTCGTACATCAGGCATACCCTGCCAGGTGTGAGTACGACGTTCGAGAACAACCCCGCATCGCTGGTCGATCCGATCCCGGAGGGGCCCAGGCGCCCGGCGTTGTCGCCGTCGCGCGCAGCCGATTTCAAGCAGTGCCCACTGCTGTACCGGTACCGCGCCATCGACAAGTTCCCCGAGACGTCGACGACCGCCCAGGTCAAAGGCACCGTCGTGCACTCGGCGTTGGAGAACCTCTTCGACATGCCCGCACATCTGCGCACCCCCGACACCGCCGACGTGTTGGTCGACGCGGCGTGGGACACGCTGTGCGAGAAGGAACCCGCACTGCGTGCGCTGGTGCCCGACACCGACGTGCCCGCCTTCCTCGCCGAGGCGCACCGGCTGCTCACCACCTATTACAAGATGGAGGACCCGACCGCGTTCGAGGCCGAGTCCTGCGAGCTGCGCATCGAGGTCGATCTGGCCGACGACGTCGCACTGCGGGGTTTCGTCGACCGTATCGACGTCGCGCCCACCGGCGAGGTCCGTGTCGTCGACTACAAGACCGGCCGCTCCCCCAGTGAGTTGTTCGAGGCGCGCGCGCTGTTCCAGATGAAGTTCTACGCACTGGCCATCCTGCGATTGCGCGGCGTGGTGCCGACCCGCCTCCAGCTGATGTACCTGGCCGACGGCCAGCAACTGCGGTACACACCCGACCGCGACGAGCTCGAACGGTTCGCGGGCACCCTGACCGCGATCTGGCGGGCCATCACCGAGGCCGGTGCCACCGGGGACTTCCGCCCGAAGAAGTCGCGCATGTGCCAGTGGTGCGACCACAAGGCGCGGTGCCCGGAGTTCGGCGGCGAGATCCCGGCCTACCCCGGATGGCCCGGCCGCCCCGCCGAGGATTCCGCCGCGGACTACCTGGCCTCGTGACCTCGCGCGAGCCCACCGACGCGGCCTACTATCTACCGCTCGGTGTCACCGACGGATACGAACACTTCACCCCGACCCATTCGACGGTGAGCGTGTGGACCGACACCATCCAGCACGGCGGTCCCCCATCGGCGCTGCTGGTCCGCGCGCTGGAGGGACTGGCGTCGGCGCCGGGGTTGTCGATATCGCGGGTGACCATCGACATCCTGGGGGCGATCGGGTTGTCGGAGAACCGGATCCGCGCGACCGCGATCCGACCCGGCCGGCAGATCTCGCAGGTTCAGGCCGAGCTGGACGTACTCGGTCCCGACGGCCGATACCGCACCGCCGCGCGGGCGACCGCCTGGCTCCTCGCGTCGACCGACACCGCCGAGCTCGTCACACCGTCTGAGGTGTTCCCCATCCCGACCGACGACGTGGCGGGTGGCGCGTTGCCGGATTGGACGGCGATGGGCTGGGCGACAACGGGGTTCATCTCCTCGGTCGACTTCCACCGTGCCGACACCGGGACCTCTCGGCCGGGCCTGACGTGGCTTCGCCCGCGGATCGATCTCGTCGAGGGTGAGACCGCGACACCGTTGTCCCGGTTCGCCTGCGTGGTGGACATCGCCAACGGACTCGGTAGCACCCTCTCGCCCCGCGAATGGACCTGGATGAACACCGACACGACCATCCACCTCCGTCGCGCGCCGGCCGGCGACTGGTTCGGTGTCGACGCGCAGCTCGTCGGCGGCGGACGCGGGTTCGGTTACACCGCCGCGGATCTGTTCGACGAGGCCGGATCAGTCGGGCGATCGAGCCAGACGGTGCTGCTCACCCGGCTCTGACCGACCCCGCCAGTTGGGCACGTACACCCACCAGTTGGGCACGTACACCCGTTCGTTGGGCACCCGGTGCCCAGATGGTTGACGTAACTGCCCAACTGGGGGACTTAGCTGCCCAACTGGCGTCCGCAGACGCCCAGTCGACGGGTCAGAAGCGGCAGGAGCGGATGTCGCTCGCAAGGATCGCCTTGGCGCCCATCGCAGACAGGTCGTCCATGACGTTCTGGTGTCCGCTGCGCGGGACCATCGCGCGCACGGCGACCCAGTTCTCGTCGGCCATCGGCGCCACCGTGGGCGACTCCAGGCCGGGGGTGATGGCCACCGCGCGGTCGAGCAGGTCCTTGCGGCAGTCGTAGTCCATCATCACGTACTGCTGACCGACGACGACGCCCTGCACGCGTGCGATGAGCTGCTTGGCGGCGCGGGACGGTTCGACATCGGCGCCGCTGACCAGGACGGCCTCGGACGCGCACATCACGTCGCCGAAGGCCTTGAGGTTGTGTTGGCGCAGAGTGCGTCCCGACCCGACCACGTCGGCGATGGCATCGGCGAGACCGAGCTGGATGGAGATCTCCACCGCGCCGTCGAGCCGGATGATCTCGGCGTCGATGCCGCGGGAGTCCAGGTCGGCGCGCACGATGTTGGCGAACGACGTGGCGATGCGCGACCCGGCGAGGTCGGCGGCCGACATCTCGCGGTCGGTCGGACCGGCGTAGCGGAACGTGGATCCGCCGAAGCCCAGGGACAACTGCTCGACCACCGGGGCCTGCGAGTCCAGGGCGAGGTCGCGGCCGGTGATCCCGAGGTCGAGCTCACCGGATCCGACATAGATCGCGATGTCTTTCGGACGGAGGAAGAAGAACTCGACGTCATTGGCCGCGTCGAGCACGGTCAGGTCCTTGGCGTCGGTCCGACGTCGATAGCCCGCCTCGGCGAGCATCGCGGCGGCCGAGTCGGACAGCGCGCCTTTGTTGGGTACAGCTACCCGCAGCATGGGGATCGGTCCTTCGGGTCAGGGACGTTCGGGGCAGGGATGACTGGGTCAGAGGTGCTTGTACACGTCGGCCGGGGTCAGGCCTCGCTTGATCATCATCACCTGGAGCCAATAGAGCAATTGAGATATCTCCTCGGCGAGCGACTCGTCGGGCTCGTGCTCGGCGGCCAGCCACACCTCACCGGCCTCCTCGATGATCTTCTTGCCCAGCGTGTGCACCCCGGAGTCGAGTGCGGCGACCGTCCCGCTGCCCTCAGGACGGGTCGCGGCGCGGTCGGTGAGCTCGATAAAGAGTTCGTCGAAGGTCTTCACGAGGGATCAGTGTCCCACGGAGTCGCCGGCCGACCCGATCGGGCGCCATGCGGTGACGACGTCGGCGATGTCGAGACCCAGTAGTCCGTCGCGGAACGTGCGGCCCGGCCCCGGCGGGACCTCGGCGTCCGACGGGACCACCAGCACCGGGCACCCCGCTGCGGTCGCCGCCTCGGTGCCGGTCGGCGAGTCCTCGATGGCCAGGCACTGAGCCGGGGTCGCACCGACCGCCGCAGCGGCCGCGAGATACAGGTCGGGTGCGGGTTTGCCCTCGGCGACCTCGTCGCCGCACAACGTGTGCGCGAAGCGGTGCTTGCCGATCGTGGGCAGTGCGCGTTCGGTGAGATCGCGCTCGGTGTTGGTGACCAACACCATCGGGATACCCAGCGACGCAACGGTGTCGAGCGCCGCGTCGGCGCCCGGCCGCCACGGGATGCCGCCGGCGAACAGCTCGGCCACCCGGCCACGTATCCACGCCGCCTGCGCGTCGAGGTCGCGGTCGGCCTCGGCGATGCCCGCGGCCACGTAGAGCTTGGTCATCGCGCCCTGCATCGAGTTGCCCAGGGTCGACTGACGCAGCGCGACGGTCATCGTGACGCCGAGTCGCTCCGCGAGCTCGGCCATCGCGACGTCCCACAACTTCTCGGAGTCGAGCAGCGTGCCGTCCATGTCCCACAGGACGGCACGCGGCAGCTCGAACTCCTGCCGGCCGAGATCGGGTACCGGCAGATCAGATCGGTTCACGGTGCCTTACGTGTTGAAGTACTTGGCCTCGGGGTGATGCAGGACGAAGGCGTCGGTCGACTGCTCGGGATGCAGCTGCAGCTCCTCCGACAGTTCCACACCGATGCGCTCCGGCTCGAGCAACGCCACCATCTTCGCGCGGTCCTCGAGGTCGGGGCAGGCCCCGTACCCGAAGGAGTAGCGCGCACCCCGGTACTTCAGGTCGAAGAACCCCTGCGGCGAATCCGGGTCGTCGGCCGCGGCCGAGGAGTCACCGAACGTCAGTTCCGAGCGCACCCGCTGATGCCAGTACTCGGCCAGCGCCTCGGTCAGCTGCACGCCGATGCCGTGCACCTCGAGGTAGTCGCGGTAGGCGTCCTTGGCGAACAGCTCGTTGGCGAAGTCGGCGATGGGCTGACCCATCGTGACCAGCTGGAACGGCAGCACGTCGACCTGACCGAGTTCACGGGCCCGCTCACGCGAGGCGATGAAGTCGGAGATGCACAGGAATCGACTGCGCTGCTGACGCGGGAACTCGAAGCTGAAGAGCGTCTCGGCGTCCGGCGTGGGCTCGGCCAACACGTGGATCGTGTCGCCCTCGCTGACCGCCGGGTAATAGCCGTAGACGACCGCAGCGTGCTGCAGGATGTTCTCGGTCGAGAGCCGGGCGATCCACTCGCGCAGGCGCGGACGGCCCTCGGTCTCCACCAGCTCCTCGTACGTCGGACCGTCGCCGGTGCGGGTCTCACGCAGACCCCACTGGCCCAGGAACAACGCACGCTCGTCGAGCAGATTGCGGTAGTCCGCGATCGGGATGCCCTTGATGATCCGCGATCCCCAGAACGGCGGGACCGGGATCGGGTTGTCGGCGGCGACATCCGAACGTGCGGGCACCTCGACGGGCGCGGCCTCCGCCTTGCGCTTGGCCGCGATCCGCGCCGACTTCTCGTGACGTGCCTTGCGCTCGGCGGCCTTGGCCTCGGCGGCCGCCTTGACCTCGGGATCCTGGGTGGATCCGCCGCCGCGCTTCGCCGACATGATGTCGTCCATGAGACGCAGACCCTCGAATGCGTCACGCGCATAGTGCACGTCGCCCTCGTAGGTCTCGCTGAGATCGTTCTCGACGTAGCCACGGGTGAGCGCGGCACCACCGAGGAGGACCTGGTACTTCTCGGCGAGCCCCCGGGAGTTGATCTCCTGCAGGTTCTCCTTCATGACGACCGTCGACTTGACCAGCAGTCCGGACATGCCGATCACGTCGGCACGCTTGTCCTCGGCGACCTCCAGGATCGTCGCGATCGGCTGCTTGATGCCGATGTTGACGACCTCGTAGCCGTTGTTGGACAGGATGATGTCGACCAGGTTCTTGCCGATGTCGTGGACGTCGCCCTTG
The DNA here is from genome assembly GCF_024171815.1 of Williamsia maris. Classification (GTDB taxonomy): domain Bacteria; phylum Actinomycetota; class Actinomycetes; order Mycobacteriales; family Mycobacteriaceae; genus Williamsia_A; species Williamsia_A maris. Next base: position 415,104 of record NZ_JAMTCJ010000004.1, read on the forward strand.
ACCGTCGCCAGCACGATGCGGCCCTTGCCGTCCTCGCCGGTGGCCTCCATGTGCGGTTCGAGATGCGCGACCGACATCTTCATGACCTCGGCCGACTGCAACACGAACGGCAGCTGCATCTGACCCGACCCGAACAGCTCACCGACGGTCTTCATGCCCGAGAGCAACGTCTCGTTGATGATCTTGAGCGGCGGGACCTCTTTCATCGCGTCGTCGAGGTCGGACTCGAGACCGTTGCGCTCGCCGTCGACGATGCGACGCTCGAGACGCTCGAACAGCGGCAGTTTCGCCATCTCCTCGGCGCGACTCTCGCGTGCCGAGGCCGCCGAGACGCCCTCGAACAGCCCCATCAGGGTCTGCAGCGGGTCGTAGTCGGAGTTGCCCTCGCTGCGCGTTCCCTCCACGCCGCGACGGTTGTAGACGAGGTCGAGCGCGACCTCGCGCTGGTCGTCGGGGATGCGGGCCATCGGCACGATCTTCGACGCGTGCACGATCGCGGTGTCGAGACCGACCTGCGCGCACTCGTGCAGGAACACCGAGTTGAGCACCTGACGTGCAGCCGGGTTCAGGCCGAACGAGATGTTCGAAATGCCCAGGGTGAAGTGGACGGCCGGATGAGCCTCCTTGATCCGACGGATGGCCTCGATCGTCTCGATGCCGTCCATCCGGGTCTCTTCCTGACCCGTGGACACCGGGAAGGTGAGGGCATCGATGATGATGTCCTCCTCGCCGAGGCCCCAGTTGGTGGTGATGTCGGTGATGAGCCGTTCGGCGATCGCGGTCTTCGTGTCGGCGGTACGCGCCTGACCTTCCTCGTCGATCGTCAGAGCGACCACGGCGGCACCGTGCTCGACGGCCATCTCCATGATCTTCGTGAACCGCGATTCGGGGCCGTCGCCGTCCTCGTAGTTGACCGAGTTGACCGCACAACGACCACCGAGGGCCTCCAGGCCCGCCTTGATCACCGCGGGCTCGGTCGAGTCGAGCATGATCGGCAGCGTCGACGCGGTGGCGAGTCGGGTGGCGAGCGCGGTCATGTCATCGGCACCGTTGCGGCCCACATAGTCGACGTTCAGGTCGAGCATGTGCGCGCCGTCGCGGGTCTGGTCCTTCGCGATGTCCAGGCACTTCTGGTAGTCGCCGGAGAGCATTGCCTCGCGGAACGCCTTGGAGCCGTTGGAGTTCGTCCGCTCCCCGACCATCATGAAGCTGTTCTCCTGCTCGAACGGCACCGACGCGTAGAGCGACGACACCTCGGGCTCGTGCTCGATGGTCCGGGTGCCCTTGCTCGAGCCGCGGACGGCTTCGGCGAGCTGCGCGATGTGCTCGGGGGTGGTGCCACAGCAACCACCGACGAACGACAGGCCGTAGTCGGAGACGAAGCCGCTGACGGCCTCGGCCAGCTCGTCGGGCATCAACGGGTACTCGGCGCCCTTGGGCCCGAGCTGGGGCAGACCGGCGTTGGGCATGACCGACACCGGGATGCGCGCGTGCTTGGAGAGGTAACGCAGGTGCTCGCTCATCTCGGCCGGACCGGTCGCACAGTTCAGACCGATGAGGTCGACGCCGAGCGGCTCGATCGCGGCCAGCGCGGCACCGATCTCCGAGCCCAGCAGCATCGTGCCGGTCGTCTCGACCGTGACGTGGGAGATGATCGGGATCCGACGGCCGAGGTCGACCATCGCACGCTTGGAGGCCAGCACGGCCGCCTTCACCTGCAGCAGGTCCTGTGAGGTCTCGATGAGGATGGCGTCGGCGCCGCCCTCGAGCATCCCCATCGCGCACTCCTGATACGCGTCGCGGATGACCTCGAAGGTGGTGTGACCGAGGCTGGGCAGTTTGGTGCCCGGGCCGATCGAGCCGAGGACGAAACGCGGCGTGCCGTCGGAGGACGGACCCATCTCGTCGGCCACGCCCTTGGCGATCGCCACACCCTTGCGGGCCAGCTCACGGATCCGGTCGGCGATGTCGTAGTCGCCGAGGTTGGACAGGTTGCAGCCGAAGGTGTTGGTCTCGACCGCGTCGGCGCCGGCCTCGAAGTAGGCGCGATGGATCGCGGCCAATACCTCGGGGCGGGTGTCGTTGAGGATCTCGTTGCAGCCCTCGAGACCGAGGAAGTCGTCGAGGGTCAGGTCGGCCGCCTGCAGCATGGTGCCCATGGCTCCGTCGCCGATCAGGACCCGTTTGGCCATGGCATCGAGGAAGGCCGAGTCGTACGAGGCGCTTCGTGTGGGTGCAGACATGGTGTTCAGGGTAGTTCGCTCCCTATCGGTGTTCGGTCGTAGGCTGGTTCAGTGAACGCTGATGCGACCGGAGATCTTCCCACCCTGCGGACGCCGATCCTGGTAGCGGCCTTCGAGGGCTGGAATGACGCGGGCGATGCAGCGAGTGGCGCGGTCGAACATCTGGCGCTGATCTGGGATGCGCAGCCACTCGTCGACATCGATTCCGACGACTACTACGACTTCCAGGTCAACCGTCCGATCGTAAAGCAGATCGACGGTGTCACGCGACGTATTGATTGGCCGACCACGTCGATCTCCTGGTGCAGCCCACCCGGATCCGACCGCGACATCGTCCTGTTGCGCGGCATCGAACCCAACATGCGCTGGCGCGGCTTCTGCGCGGAGATCCTCGATCTGGCCCGCGCGTTGAACGTCCAGACCATGGTCATCCTGGGTGCGCTGCTGGCCGACGCGCCACACACCCGGCCGGTACCGGTCACCGGCACCGCCTACAGCACCGACTCCGCGTTGGCCTACAACCTGCAGGAGAGCCGGTACGAGGGACCGACCGGCATCACCGGCGTGTTGCAGGACCAGTGCGTCAACGCGGGTATCCCGGCGGTGTCGTTCTGGGCCGCCGTCCCGCACTACGTGTCGACCCCGCCCAACCCGAAGGCCACGGTCGCGTTGCTCAGCCAGGTCGAGGAGGTCCTCGACATCGAGGTCCCCCTCGGCGATCTCCCGGGGCAGGCCGAGGAGTGGGAACAGGCCGTCACCGAGATGACCGAGGACGACGAGGAGATCGCCGAGTACGTGCGTGGGCTCGAGGAGCGCGGCGACGCCGAGGTCTCCGTCGACGACGCGATGTCGAAGATCGACGGCGACGCATTGGCCGCCGAGTTCGAGAAATACCTGCGTCGACGCGGCCCCGGTTCGTTCGGGGCGTGATCACCCGTCGGTCGCCCCGATCGTGAGCACCTGACAATCGACTCGTAACGCAGGCGCAAATGCGGGTTGATCCCGGCCACGAACACTGGCGCTCATGTCGACCACTCCGAAGTTCCTGCAGGGGGTGTTCGGTTTCACCGGTAGCGGCCTCACGAAACCGGCACCGCTGGATCCGTCCCTCACCTTCCTCGTCCCGGCCGGGATGATCGCCCAGCCGCTGTACTTCCGCGGCGGCAACAGCTCCGACGAACTGGTCTACGTCAGCCTCACGCGCGACGGCGCGACCATGCGGATGTTCCCGATCGGAGCCAAGGCGTCGGTGAACGTGCCGCTGCGGGTCGTCGAGGACGTCGACCCGGACTCGGTGCTCGAGTTGGTGTTCGCGGCGCCGCATGGAGCGAGCGGCGAGGTCGTCGTCGACTTCGGGTTCGTGATCTTGTGAGGGACACGAGTTCGGCCGTTGGGTCAGCTTCGGGACGTCGCCGGCTGGTGGTGGTCGGCAACGGTATGGCCGGCGCCCGGACCGTCGAGGAGATCCTGTCGCGCGGCGGTGGCGCGATGTTCGACATCACGATGGTCGGCGACGAGCCCTACGGCAACTACAACCGCATCATGCTCTCGCACGTGCTGGCGGGCGAGAACGCCATCGACGACGACGATCTGATGCTCAACCCGATGGCGTGGTATCGCGAGAACGGCGTCACCCTGCACGCCGGCGACCGCGCCCGACGCATCGACCGGTTCGCCAAGACGGTCACGTGTGAGAGCGGACGCGACGTCGACTACGACGTGCTCGTCGTCGCCACCGGCAGCAACACCTTCTTCCCGAACATGGACGGACTACGCGAACCCGACGGACGGCTGGCGCGCGGCGTGTTCGGGTTCCGGACCATCGCCGACACCAACGGCATGCTGCAGATGGCCGAGGCCGCCGCCGACGTGCGCGCGGTGGTCATCGGAGGCGGACTGCTCGGACTCGAGGCCGCCTACGGATTACGCACGCAGGGAGTCGATGTCGACGTCGTGCACTCCCCCGGCCACCTGATGAACCAGCAACTCGACGAGCGCGGCGGACGGGTGCTCCGCAACAAGATCGAGTCCCTCGGTGTCGGTGTGCACACCTCGAAACGGACGACGTCGGTGCTCCGCGACCCCGACGGTGTGGTCGTCGGGGTCGGCTTCAACGACGACACCACGCTGCCCGCCGACATGATCGTGGTCACCGCGGGTATCCGACCGAACGTCGAGATCGCCCGCAGCGCCGGACTGGTCATCGAGCGTGGCATCGTCGTCGACGACCAGATGCGCTGCGAGGACGAGGGATCGATCTACGCGGTCGGCGAGTGCTGCCAGCACCGCGGTGAGGTCTACGGTCTCGTCGCACCGCTGTGGGAGCAGGCCGTGGTCCTCGCCGACGTCCTCACCGGGGCCGATCCCACGGCCGCCTACCACGGGTCGCGTCTGACGACGAAGCTCAAGGTGGCCGGCGTCGACGTCGCCGCCATGGGCGTCAAGGGTCCCGAGCGGGACGACGACGAGTTCGTCCAGTTCTACGAACCCCGCAGCGGCACATACAAGTCGGTGGTCGTCCGTGACAACAAGCTGATCGGCGCGATGCTGCTCGGCGACATCAGCAAGGCCGCCTTCCTGACGCAGGCCTTCGACGAGAAGGTGGCGCTCCCCGACGAGCGCATCAGCATGCTCTTCGACATGGGGACGCCGTCGGCGGAGACCGGCGCGGCCGAGTTGTCCGACGACACCCAGGTCTGCAACTGCAACGGCGTCACCAAGGGCCAGATCCTCGGATGTGTCCGCGGTGGCGCGACGAGCCTCGGCGAGGTGGTCGCCGCCACCCGAGCGGGCAAGGGCTGCGGGTCCTGCAAGGGACTCGTCTCCGACATCGTCACCTTCGCCGCCGGCGACGATCTCGCGGTCGACGTCTCCGCCGACTGGTACGTGCCCGCCATCCCGATGACCAAACCGGAGTTGATCGGCGCCATCCGCGCGAGCGGGATCCGTTCGGTCTCCGAGGTGTTCGAGAAACTCGCGCCCGCGGGCGAGGACGCCGCGGCCAAGATGCCGCTGGCCTCGCTGCTGCGCGTCATCTGGGGTCCCGAGTGGACCGACGAGCGCGGCGCGTTGTTCATCAACGACCGGGTGCACGCCAACATCCAACGGGACGGCACGTTCTCGGTGGTGCCGCAGATCAAGGGTGGCGTCACGACGGCCGCGCAGCTGCGCAGGATCGCCGACGTGGCCGACAAGTACTCGATCCCGATGGTGAAGATCACCGGTGGGCAGCGGATCGATCTGCTGGGCGTCCGCAAGGAGGACCTGCCGAAGGTGTGGGGCGACCTCGACATGCCGTCGGGTTTCGCCTACGGCAAGAGCTTCCGGACCGTGAAGACCTGCGTGGGCACCGACTACTGCCGGTTCGGCCTCGGGGACTCGACCGCGCTGGGCATAGCCATCGAGCAGCGGTTCCAGGGCCTGGAATCGCCCGCGAAACTGAAGTTGGCCGTGACCGGGTGCCCGCGCAACTGCGCCGAGTCGCTCTGCAAGGACTTCGGTGTGGTCGCCGTCGGTGCCGACGGCGGTGCCTCGGACCGCTGGGAGATCTACGTCGGCGGGGCCGCGGGCGCACACATCCGCAAGGGCGACCTGCTGGCGACGGCGGATTCGAGCGCCGAGGTGATCCGCCTGTGCGGCATCTTCATCCAGTACTACCGGGAACAGGCCAAGTGGCTCGAACGCACCTACGCGTGGGTCCCCCGGGTCGGGATCGACGAGCTGAGGGCCATCCTCGTCGACGACCGCGACGGACTCGTCGAGGGTCTGCACGAGCGGGTGACCGCGGCCGTCGGTCAGTACCGCGATCCGTGGGAGGAGCGCGTCGAGCCGCGGTCGCCTGCGCAGTTCGTCTCGGCGTTGCCGCTGCTGCCGCTGCCCCGGGTGCCGGTCCGATGAGCACCGACACCGCCACCGACGTCACCTTCGTGCCCGTGGGAGCGGTCTCCGACCTCACTCGCGGTGAGGGGCGCGCCTACGCCGTGGGCGGCGACCAGATCGCGGTCTTCCTCCTCGGCGACGGCACGGTACGGGCCACCGCAGCGGTCTGTCCGCACCGTGGAGGGCCGATCGCCGATGGTCAGAGCGACGACACCAAGGTCATGTGCCCGCTGCACCAGTACGTGTACTCGTTCGCCGACGGGGCCTGCAACGATCCGTCGATCCCGACGTTGGCGGTGTACCCGGCACGGGTGGTCGACGGCGTGATCGAGGTCGCGGTCAGCTGATCCGTTCGATCGACACGACCGGCGTGGTGATGCGCCAGGTCCGGACATCGGGATCGTCGGCGGCGCGGACCCAGAACTGGGCCGATTCCCCGACCCGACATGACTTCACGCCGAGCAGCGGGATGTCCTCGGAGTCGCGGCGCAGCTGACTGACCGCCCAGGTGTCGTCGGTGCTGCCGCCCACGCCCGGAGCGCGGAGCAGCGTCATCTCCTCGAAATCGAGGAGGTAAGTGGACGTCCGGGTGACCACCGTCCAGACGCCGTCGGTGGTGTCGGGCTCGAGCTCCTGCGTGTTCGCCACAGCGGGAACTCTACCCACGCGTCCGGACGTGAGGCACGCTCACCACCGGATCCGTCGTGGACACGCGATCAACGTCTACAGGTCGATGCCCAGAAGGCTGTCGACGGCGATCGCGATGTCGGCACCGGCGTCGGTCGCCGACCCCAACCCGCCGATGGCGTCGGAGGCCCACGCGTCGAGCGCGGCAATCGCTTTCGGGGTGTCGAGGTCGTCGGCCAGGTGCTGACGGATCCGCGCGATGGTGTCGGCCGCGTCGGGGGCGGTCGGGCGACCGATGGCGTCGCGCCACCGGGCCAGGCGCGCACTGGCGTCGTCGAGCGTGGTGTCGGTCCACATCCGGTCGGTCCGGTAGTGCTCGGCGATCAGCGCGAGACGGATCGCGTTCGGGTCGACCCCCGCCGCGCGCAGCTTGGAGACGAAGACCAGGTTGCCCCGGCTCTTCGACATCTTCTCGCCGTCGAGGCCGATCATCCCGGTGTGCACGTAATGGTCGGCGAACCGACGCTCGCCGGTCAGGGCCTCGCCGTGGGCGGCCGAGAACTCGTGGTGCGGGAAGATGAGGTCGCTGCCGCCGCCCTGGACGTCGAACGGTGCCCCCAGGCGGTTCAGAGCGATTGCGGCGCACTCGATGTGCCATCCCGGGCGTCCGGGTCCGTGCGGCGACGGCCAGGACGGTTCGCCGTCGCGGGCCGCGCGCCAGATCAGGGCGTCGAGCGGATCGCGTTTGCCCGCTCGGTCGGGATCCCCGCCGCGCTCGGCGAAGAACGTGTCCATCGTCGCGCGGTCGTAGTTGGACTCGTAGCCGAACTGCTCGGTGGCGTCGGCCCGGAAGTAGATGTCGGGATACGTTGCGTCGTCGACGATGTAGGCCGCGCCGGAGTCGAGGAGCTTGCCGACGACCTCGACGACCTCGTCGATGGACTCGACGGCGCCGATGTAGTCACGCGGCGGCAGCACCCGCAGCGCCGCCATGTCGTCGCAGAACAGTTGCGTCTCACGCCGTCCCAGATCACGCCAGTCGATGCCGTCGCGGTCGGCCCGCTCGAACAGCGGGTCGTCGACGTCGGTGACGTTCTGCACGTAGTTGACCTCGTGGCCCAGATCGCGCCAGATCCGGTTGACGAGATCGAACGTCACGTAGGTCGCGGCGTGGCCCAGATGGGTTGCGTCGTACGGGGTGATGCCGCAGACGTACATCGTCGCGACCGGGCCGGGTGTGACCGGCCGGACCTGCTGATCGGAGGTGTCGTAGAGCCTGAGTTGCGGGCCCTGCCCGGCGAGCGGACGTACCGCGACATCTGACCACGACTGCATCGCTCCACCATATGGGCGAGGTGGTCGAGGACGCGCATCCACCCCCTCACCTGCACCGTCCCCGAACGGCTCGTCTCTAGAAGGCCGGCCACGGTATCGGCCGCGACCGTGCGGGCGTCGGCATGACCGGGCTGCGCACCAGTTCGCGGGCGCGATCGTGCAGAGCGACCACCTCGGCGGGGGTGATCAGCGACGGCAACGCCTCCGACAGCGCCGACGTGGGCGTGGTCAGGGTGCTCAGCAGGGTCTCGATGTCGGCGACGAGGTGCGCCGGGATCGCCTCTCCCGCCCACCCCCACAGGACGGTGCGCAGCTTGTCCTCGGTGTGCATGCAGATGCCGTGGTCGACGCCGTACACCTCGCCGTCGCACCCTTCGAGCACGTGACCGCCCTTGCGGTCGGCGTTGTTGATCAGCAGGTCGAGCACCGCCATCCGCTGCAGACGCGGGTCGTCGGCGTGCACGAGCGTCACCTCTTCGCCGAGCGCGTCGTAGGCGTCGATGATCCGCCGGAAGTTGTCCGGGATCGCGCCGCTGGGACACAGGTCGACGAGGTCGAGGTGCTCGGGGACGCTGTCGCTGGGTTCCGGTGTGTCGATCCAGCGCTGCACCATGCCCGGACCGAACTGTCCGTCGCGCAACACCGTGACCGGGATGACCGACCACCCGAGGGCGTCCGACACCAGGAACGACGAGATCTCACGACCGGCGAGCGTGCCGTCGGGGAAGTCCCACAGCGGCTGTTCACCGCGGACCGGCTTGTAGACGCAGCGGACGGTGTCGTCGCCGAGGACGGCCTCACAGACCAGTGTGGCGTTGCTGGCGCCACGGACCTGGCCGATGAGTTCGAGTTCCCCGGTGCGCAGGATCTCCGCGGTGCCGGCGGACGACCCGGTCTCCGACGACTCCGACGCGGCAGCGCTCGGCGGCATCGGGTCAGGGCCTGTCGGTGTCGGGATCGTCGTCGTCCGACGGGTCGTCGTCCTCGGCGTCCTCCAACGCGGCCCGCAGCGTGGGGTCGTCGAAGACGATCGGATCGACGAACTCGATGGACTTGTCGATAGCGACGTCGCGCTTGTAGCCGTTGGTCCGCACGCACACGTGGCCTGCGGGATCGAGCGGTTCGGCGCACAGCGGGCAGGGTTCGCGGCCCGCGGAGATGACTCTCGTCGACCGGGCTGCGAACTCCCGGGCGGCCGCGGTGCTGAGGAAGACGCGTACTGCGTCGGGGCCCTCGTCGGTGTCGTCGAGGACGACGCTCTCGTCGAACTCGCCCTCGGTGATCGCCAGCAGCTCCACGACGACGGCCTCGGCCTCGGCGTCCCAGCCCAGACCCATGGTCCCGACCCGGAACTCGGCGTCGACCGGCATCTGCAACGGACTCAGATCGTCGACCCGATCGGTCTCCGGGGGCAACGGGGTCCCGAACCGGCGGTGGATCTCCTCGAGCAGGGCACCGATGCGGTCGGCCAGGATCTGTACCTGCTGCTTCTCCAACATCACGCTGACGATGCGGGCCTCGTGGGTGGCCTGCAGATAGAACGTCCGGTCGCCGGGTGCGCCGACGGTCCCCGCGACGAATCGATCCGGGCTGCGGAACACGTGTATCGCTCTGGGCATGGCACCTCCTCCAAGCTGTTGTCTCAATACTGCCCGATGGGTTCTCGACCCGACCGGTGTGGCTAGTGCGGTGGGTGTCCGCCCGCCGGTGCGGCAGGCGTCCCGGTCGATCCACCGATGACCGCATCGTCGGCCGAGCCCCCGTCTGCGGCGGCGTCCGTGGTCGGCGGCGGCGGGGCGGGGAACGACGGCTTCACACCCGTGGAGTTGACCGTGTGCACGTACGGCCGGGACGGGCTGTACCGGATGATGCTGATCGACGCCGGTTCCACCACTATCCGCTGGAACGAGTCGAGGTGCATTCCCATGGCGTCGGCGAGGATCGACTTGATGACGTCGCCGTGTGAGCAGGCCACCCAGACGCCGCTGCCGTCCGGTCCGCCGTGCAGCGCGTCGAGTTCGCGGATGGCGGCCACCGCGCGACTCTGGACATGAGCCAGCCCCTCACCGTCGGGAAAGATCGCGGCGGACGGTTGCTGCTGCACCGTCTTCCACATGTCCTCGCCCAGCAGGTCCTTGATGGGGCGGCCGGTCCACTGGCCGTAGTCCACCTCGATGAGCCGGTCGTCGACGATCTCGGTGAGTCCACGTTCGGCGACGAGCGGCGCAACGGTCTGCTCGCAGCGCTGCAACGGCGACCGGACCACCGCGGTCAACGTCGCGACGTCGGACAACCGGTCGATGATGGACTGGGCCTGGGTGCGCCCGGTGTCATCGAGGTCGACGCCGATGCTGCGTCCGGCGAGCACGCCCGAGGTGTTCGCGGTCGAGCGTCCGTGGCGGAGCAGGATGACGGTCACACGTTCACCATATGCGTCCGCCGCGGGGCGATCAGGTCGCGCTGACCACGCCGCCCGCAAGCAGTCCGATGACGATCAGGCCGACGACGACCCGGTATCCGACGAACCAGTTGAGCGAGTGCTTGGCGACGAAACGCAGCAACCAGGCGATCGAGGCGTAGCCGATGACGAACGCGATGACCGTCGCGACCAGCAGTTGCACGCCGCTGGCCTCGAGACCGTCGCCGCTCGGCGAGAACGCGTCCGGAAGGCTGAACAGCCCCGATGCGGTCACCGCGGGGATGGCGAGGAGGAAGGAGAACCGCACCGCCGCCTCGCGTTCCAGACCGAGGAACAGGCCGGCGCTGGCGGTCGCGCCCGAGCGGGACACTCCGGGGATCAGCGCCAAACACTGCGCGAGTCCCATCGTCACGCCGTCGCGCAGCGTGAGTTGTTCGAGCGGCCGTTCCCGCTTGCCGTACCGCTCGGCGAGGAAGATGACGACCGAGAAGACGATGAGCATCGACGCGATCAGCCAGAGGTTGCGTGCGCCGGTACGGATCTGGTCCTTGAACACGATTCCGAGCACACCGATCGGGATGGTGGCGAAGATCACGTACCACCCGATCTTGTAGTCGAGTCCGCGCTCCTGCGGGGAGAACAAACCGCGGAACCAGGCGCCGACGATGCGGATGATGTCGCGCAGGAAGTAGATGAGCACCGCGGCCTCGGTGCCGAGCTGTGTGACCGCGGTGAACGAGGCGCCGGCGTCGTCGCCGAAGAAGACCCCGGACACGATCCGCAGGTGCCCGGACGACGAGACCGGGAGGAACTCGGTCAGGCCCTGCACCGCCCCGAGCACGACGGTCTGGGTCCACGTCATCGCATCAGTCACGGCGTCAGACACTACGGCAGCGGACCGACCGGGGCGCACCCCTGCGCGGGCGGAATCGGATGTGCGCCCGTGCGTGCAGCACTATGGACCGCATGCCCGTACTGCCGCGTCGCACGTCGACCGCCCTCGCCGTCGCACTGAGCGCGCTCGTGATCCTGACCGTGGGCGCCTGCGGGAACAGCTCGTCGAGTGGCCCGAACGTCCCGACGACCACACCGCAGACGCCGATCAGCGCGCCTCCCACTGCTGCCGCCGCGGCCGGGACCGTGGTGCCCGCGCCGGCGTCGCAGTCGATGGCGCTGGACCCGTCGACCTCGACGCTGGCCGTGTTGGGGGCCGATCGGTCCTCTCTGGAGATCTATTCGACCGCCGGTTCCGGCGCGGACACCGCACCCCGTCGGGTGACGTTGCCCACGACCGTCGTCGCGATCACGACCGTCGGCGACGGCGCGGTCGCGGCGATCGCGCCCGATGCGGTCCTGCGGGTCGACACGACGACCGGGGCCGTGTCGAAGCAGGACATCCCGGCCCCCGATCCACTGAGCCTGGCGAGGTACACCGACGGCTCACTGCTCGTCGGGACGGGCTCGGGGTCGATCCTGCGGGTGCGCGCCGACGGCACGATCGCGAGGACCATCACCGGGTTCGTCCGCGTCGACGGTCTCGCGGTGGCCTCTGCGGACCAGAACAGCGGCGACGGTCAGGTGGTGGCGCTGGACCGGGCACAGTCGTCGGTCACGACGGTCGATGTCGAGGACGGATCGCTGGGGGCCGCGCTGCGCGCCGGTGACGGCGCGACCGGCATCACCGTCGATCACTACGGTCGGTTCCTGACCACCGACACCCGCGGCAACGAGTTCCTCGGATTCGACGGGAACCCGCTGGTGGCGAAGTTCCGCTACCCGGTGGCGGCCGGTCCGTACGCCGTAGGATACGACGACACGAAGAACCTGGCGTGGGTCGCGACCACCGGCAACAACCAGGTCGTGGCCTACGATCTGTCCACCGGAATTCCGGTGGAGCGCCGACGGTTGGCCACAGTGGGTCAGGTGGACTCGCTGGCGGTCGACAGCGCCACCGGCACCGTCTACCTGCTCTCCGCCCGTGGCGAGGGGCTCCAGATCATCCGGTGACGACAACGACCATGGGAGGCGACATGCGGCGCACGACGGCAGGTGGTCGCGGCCCCGGGTTCCCCCGTGAGTGGACATCGGCGACCAGCGACGACTACGAGTACACCCCGCTCCGGCTGCCCCCGGACGTCACGCGGGTGACCGCGTCGATGCGGCTGTCGATCGAGGCGGAGTTCGGCGGGTGGGAGATCTCACGTGTCCGGCTCTACTCGGACGGCACGCGCAAGGTGTTGTTGAAACGCAAGAAGACACGGGCCGAGCGCAACGGCGTCGAGGTCGATCGGTGAGCGCTGCTCCCCCGGCGACGTCGGCGGGATCCGGGTCGCTGCTGCGCCGGGTCGATCGCCTCGCCTACCCCCTGCTCCTGCGCGCGATGTTCCTGCTGCCCGCGGAGCGGATCCACACCCTGGTCTCGCGCACCCTGGCCACGGTCGGGTCGACCCGCCTGGTGACGGCACTGTGTGCGCGCGTGTTCGCCCGCCACGACCCCATCCTGCAGACCACGGTGTTCGGCATCGACTTCGCGGCGCCGATGGGACTGGCGGCCGGGTTCGACAAGAATGCCGAGGCCGTGAATGCCTGGGGCGCACTCGGATTCGGTTTCGCCGAGATCGGCACCGTGACCGGGGTCGCACAGCCGGGTAACCCCACGCCACGGCTGTTCCGCCTGCCCGCCGACCGTGCGTTGATCAACCGCATGGGGTTCAACAACCACGGCGCCTCCGCGGCCGCCGGTCGACTGGCCGCACGCCGACGCGATTCTCGATCGGTACCGGTGGCGGCGAACATCGGCAAGACCAAGCTCGTCGACCCCATCGACGCCGTCGCCGACTACCTGATCAGTGCGCGGCTGCTCGGTCCGCTGTCGGATTTCGTCGTGGTCAACGTCAGCTCACCGAACACGCCGGGTCTGCGCGACCTCCAGGCGGTCGCCTCGCTACGCCCCCTGCTCACGGCGGTGATCGGGGCGACCACCACCCCGGTGCTGGTCAAGATCGCCCCCGACCTCAGCGACACCGACATCGACGACATCGCGGACCTGGCCGTCGAGCTGGGGCTCGCCGGGATCGTCTGCACGAACACGACCATCGGTCGCGACGGCCTGCGAACCGAGGAGGCGACCATCCGCGACATCGGCGCCGGTGGACTGTCCGGCGCGCCGCTGGCCGAACGCTCCCTCGAGGTACTGCGCCGGTTGTACCGACGTGTGGGTGACCGGCTCGAACTCATCTCGGTCGGGGGCATCGAGACACCCGATCAGGCGTGGGAACGCATCTGTGCGGGCGCATCGCTGATCCAGGGCTACACCGGATTCATCTACGGCGGGCCCATGTGGATCAAGGACATCCACGACGGCATCGCCGCCCGACTGCGCGCCGGGGGCTTCGAATCACTCTCGGCCGCGGTGGGAAGCGAGAACACCGCCGAGGCCTGAGGCCCCGGCGGTGTCCGTGTCGTCTCGCTCAGTTCACTCGGCCGGCTGTTCGTGGGTCGCGTGGATCACCGCGCGGGCGATCGCGTGACTGAACAGGTTGAAACCGAGGAACGCCGGCGTCGCGCCGTCGGGCAGTTCCAGGGTCTCCACGTCCACGGCGTGGACCGCGATGTAGTAGTGGTGCGGTCCGTGTCCGGGGGGCGGCGCCGCGCCGATGAACCGCTTCGCCGACGCGTCGGAGGCCAGGGTCACCGCACCCGACGGCAGGCCGCTGCCGTTCTCGTCGCCGGCACCCTCGACCAGCGACGTCGTGGTCACGGGGATGTCGGCCACCGCCCAGTGCCAGAAGCCGGCCGCGGTCGGGGCGTCGGGGTCGTAGACCGTCACGGCGAAACTCTTGGTCTCGGCGGGGAAGCCCGACCAGCTCACCTGCGGTGACGCGTCGTCGCCGCCGGCCCCCATGATCCCGCTCACCTGCGCCGTGGCGAAGGCCCCACCGTCGGTGAAGCTCTCCGACGAGATGGTGAAGGTCGGGAGGTCGGGCAGATCGTCGTACGGGTTTCTCGACATGAGTGCGGTGCACATCCTTTCGACGTGGTGCGTGCCGGTCGGGCACGCCGTGGAACCATTCAACGCCCCGGGACGCCGACGGTGTTCCCTTCGGTCAGCTGTGCAGCAGGAAGTGCTCGAGCACCTCGGTGCCGAACAGCAGCCCGTCGACGGGGACCCGTTCGTCGATGCCGTGGAACAGCGCGGCGAAGTCGAGTTCGGGCGGCAGCCGCAGGGGTGCGAAACCGAAGCAGCGGATGCCGAGCTTGGCGAAGGCCTTCGCATCGGTGCCGCCGGAGAGCATGTACGGGACGGTGCGGCCGTCCGGGTCGAAGGCGAGGATCGCGTCGTTCATCGCGTCCACGAGGGCCCCGTCGAAGGTGGTCTCGTACGAGTCCAGCTTGGTGACCCACTCCCGGGTCACGTCGGGTCCGATGATGGCATCGACCTCGGCCTCGAACGCGGCCTGCCTGCCGGGGAGCACGCGGCAGTCGACGACCGCGGTCGCGGTCTGCGGGATGACGTTCGCCTTGTAGCCGGCGTTCAACATCGTCGGGTTCGCCGTGTCGCGCAGGGTGGCGCCGATGATCCGCGCGATCGAGCCGAGTTTGTGCAGCGTGGTCTCGAGATCCGGGGAGTCCGGCGACAACTCGAGCGTCGACTCGGCGCTGACGGCCCCGAGGAACTCGGCCACCGAGTCGGTCATCACGAGCGGGAAGGTGTGCCGCCCGAGCTTCGCGACGGCCTCGGCCAGGATGGTCACCGCGTTGTTCTCGTGCAGGAACGATCCGTGGCCCGCGGTGGCCGACGCGGTGAGTCGCATCCAGGCGATGCCCTTCTCGGCCGTCTCCACGAGATACAGGCGCTTCTGCGACCCGTCCGGGGTGTCGACGGTCAGCGAGTAGCCGCCCACCTCGCCGACCGCCTCGGTGATGCCCTCGAAGATGTCCGGACGGTTCTCGACGAGCCAGTGTGAACCCCACTTGCCGCCCGCCTCCTCGTCGGCGAGGAAGGCGAACACGATGTCGCGGGGCGGGACGGTGCCCTCGCGGCGGAACTGACGGGCGAGGGCGAGGGCCATCCCGACCATGTCCTTCATGTCGATCGCACCGCGACCCCACACGTAGCCGTCCTTCACCGACCCCGAGAACGGATGGACGCTCCAGTCCTCCGGACGGGCGGGTACGACGTCGAGGTGCGTGTGCAGCAGCAGCGTGCCGCGCTCGGGGTCGGACCCGCGTAGGCGCGCGAAGACGTTGCCGCGACCGGGCTGTCCGGACTCGACGTACTCGGTCTCGTAGCCGACCTCCTCGAGCTGGGCAGCCACCCAGCGGGCGCATTCCTCCTCGCCGACGGTGGTCTCGAGTTCACCGGTGTTGGTGGTGTCGAACTGGATGAGGGCGCTGACGAGGTCGACTACCTCGTCGGTCGCGCGGGGTGCGGTGTTGTCGGTCACGTCCCATTCCTATCACTGGTCACACCGTCGGGCGTGCTGGTGATTTGGGTTCCGGTCAGGCGGTCGGTTAATGTTGTCCGGCACTCGTACGGGAGCAAAACCGTGCATGTCCGGGTGGCGGAATGGCAGACGCGCTAGCTTGAGGTGCTAGTGCCCTATTAACGGGCGTGGGGGTTCAAGTCCCCCTCCGGACACACTCGTCTCGGCTTCGGTCGAGACCCTCATTCAGGGCGAATACTCGCCAGCACGCGTTCGACCGTCTCGGTCACCGACCCGCCGGTCAGGATCTGCAGACCGCGCTCGTCGGATTCGATCGGCTCCAGATCGGCCAGCTGCGATTCGAGCATGTTCACGTGCATGAAGTGTCCCTTCCGCTCGGTCATCCGGCGCCGCAGTTCGTCGGTGTCCGCGGTGAGGTGCAGGAAGAACACCGGTGCGTCCGACTCGGCGAGCCGATCGCGGTAGCGCCTCTTGAGCGCCGAACACGCGAAGACGACCCCGCCCACGGTCTCGGACTGCTCGTCGAGCCACGCTGCCACGGCGTCGAGCCACGGACCGCGTTCGGTGTCGGTGAGCGGGGTGCCCGCGGCCATCTCGACGACGTTGGACCGTGGATGCAGATCGTCGGCGTCGCCGAACGAACGACCCAGTCGCCGTGCGAGTTCAGCGCCCACGGTCGACTTCCCCACCCCGCTGACGCCCATCACGCAGAGGTGTACGTCCCGGCCGATCGCAGGCTTGGTCATAGTTCCTTGTAGCACAACCCGTCCCGGCCGGAACCGGTCGACGGACCCTTCTACACTGGTCGGGTGACCGAGCAGATCGACCCCGATGACATGGCGACGATGCGTCGGGTTCTCGAGCAGGCCGCGTTGCTCGACGACGGGCATCCGGACTCGGTGGCGGTACAGCGCGCGGTGGCACGCATGTTCAAGGTCGCCAAGCGCACCCATCGGCGCGCCAAGCACCGTCAGCGACTCGACGCCGACCGTGCCGTGCTCGCCGCCACGGCGACCGGGTCGGCCGACCGCATCGACGACGAGACCGCGGGGATCGGCCTGTCCGGCGACGCGACCGGTGTCGCCGGCCATCTGATCCGCGCCCAGGCCTGCTACATCTGCAAGCGCGAGTACACCGAGGTCAACGCGTTCCACCATCAGCTCTGTCCGGACTGCGTGCGCACCAACCGCGCGCGTCGCGACCAGCGCACCGACCTCACCGGACGCCGGGCGCTGCTGACCGGTGGTAGGGCGAAGATCGGCATGTACATCGCTCTGATGCTGCTGCGCGACGGAGCAGAGCTCACCATCACCACGCGCTTTCCGCGCGACGCCGCCAGACGCTTTGCGCGCCAAGATGACTCGGCCGACTGGCTGCACCGACTCGACATCGTCGGCATCGACCTGCGTGACCCGGCGCAGGTGGTGGCGCTGGCCGACGCGGTCGCCGCGAAGGGCAGCCTCGACATCCTGGTCAACAACGCCGCACAGACCGTGCGCCGCTCCCCCGGCTCGTACCGGTCGCTGACCGACGCCGAGAACGCGCCGCTGTCCGGTCGTGCAGCGCAGATCCCGACACTGACCATGGGCGACAGCAGCGAACTGCACCCCAACGCGCTCGCCGGCGGTTCGGACTCGGATGCGGCCGCGGAATCGCTGGTGGCCCTGGCGATGACCGCGGGATCGGCCTCACCCGCACGGATCGCCGACGGCACCGCAGTGGATGCCGGCGGTCTGCTCCCCGACCTCGTCAGCTCGAACAGCTGGGTCGCCTCGGTCGATCACGTCGACCCGCTCGAACTGCTCGAGGTGCAGCTCTGCAACAGCGTGGCGCCGTTCATCCTGCTCTCGCGCCTCACCCCGGCCCTGCGTGCCTCGACCGCTCGCCGCAAATACGTGGTGAACGTCTCGGCGATGGAGGGCATCTTCTCCCGCGGCTACAAGGGGCCCGGCCACCCGCACACCAACATGGCCAAGGCCGCGCTGAACATGCTGACCCGGACCAGCGCCGGCGAACTGTTCGACGACGGCATCCTGGTGACCGCGGTCGACACCGGGTGGATCACCGACGAGCGTCCCCACGACTCGAAGATGCGCCTGGCCGAGGAGGGATTCCGAGCCCCACTCGACCTCGTCGACGGTGCCGCGCGCGTCTATCACCCGATCGTGGACGGGGAGAACGGGATCGACCGCTACGGATGCTTCCTCAAGGATTTCGAGCCCTACCCGTGGTGAACACACCGCTCCGCGGCGCCGTCGAGGTTCTGATCGAGGAGAACCTGACGGCCATGCGCGCCATCGTCGTCGAACTCGGTGACGATCGGGTGAACACGGTGCCCGCGCTGCCGGGGGCCAACTCTCCGTTCGCAATCGTTTTCCACTGTGTGGGAATGCTGAAGTTCTGGGGCGGCAGTGTCATCGGCGGCGAACGGATCCCGCGTGACCGTGCCTCGGAGTTCACCGCGACGGGCACCGTGGGCGCACTCGAGTCGGCGATCGACGACGTGGCGGCGCGCGTCGGTGGCTGGGTGCACATCGCACTGACCGAAGGTCCGCGGGACCGCGACGCCGAGGGGTCGACCCGCAGCTCGGACGTCTCCTCGAGGTCGGCGGAATGGATGCTGCTGCACATCATCCGCGAGCTGTCGCAGCACCTGGGCCAGCTCGAGTTGAGCCGGGACATCCTGGTCCACGGCGTCGGTTAGGGTTCTGCACGTGGCCGCCCATCCCCTCGTGTTCGACTGCGACACCGGCATCGACGACTCGCTGGCCCTGCTCTACCTCCTGGCCCACCCCGACGCCGATCTGCTCGCCGTTCTCTCCACGGCAGGCAACGTGCCCACCGACGTGGTGTGCGCCAACAACCTCGCCTGGCTCGCGCTGTGTGGCCGGGACGACGTGGAGGTGTGTCTCGGCGCCGCCGCACCGCTGGTCGCCGAGCTGATGACGACCGAGGACACGCACGGCCCGTTGGGAATCGGCTACGCCGAACTCCCGCCCGCCCCGACACCGCCCTCGCACCGCGACGCCGCCGACGCCTGGATCGACCTCACCACCGAGCGCCCCGGCGAGATCATCGGGTTGGTCACCGGCCCCCTGACCAACCTCGCGATCGCCATCGACCGCGATCCCGGCCTGCCCTCCCGGTTGCGCCGTCTGGTGGTCATGGGTGGGTCGTTCCATCACCCGGGCAACACCACGCCCACCTCGGAGTGGAACATCGCGGTGGATCCCGAGGCGGCGCAACGGGTGTTCGCCGCGTTCGGCCACTCCGGGGCGCCCAGCCCGATCATCTGCCCGCTCGATCTCACCGAGACGATCGTGATGACCCCCGATCACCTCGGTCGTCTGGCCGCGTCGGCGGGCAGCACGCCGGTCGAACAGCCGACGCCGGTGGACGAGCCGGGAACGCGATCGGTGGCCAGCCGGGCGGTCGTCCGGCACCTGGTCGACGCCATCCGCTTCTACTTCGAGTTCCACGCCGACCACGACGAGGGCTACATCGCCCACATGCACGACCCGTTCGCCGCCGCGGTTGCACTCGATCCGACCATCACCACGACCCGCCCGGCGTGTGTGGACGTGGAACTCGTCGGCACGTTGACGCGCGGGACGACGGTCGCCGACGAACGTGGGATGTGGGGCCGGGAGCCCAACGCCGCGATCGCCACCTCGACCGATCCGGAACTGTTCTTCGACGAGCTGATCGAACGCGTCGCGGGGCTCGCGGCACGGTTCTAGCGGATCGCCATCGGGTGATCGGCGTAGAAACGCAGATGCGCCCGAGCTGCGGCTGCCCACGTCATCGACTCCGCCAGTCGTCGTCCCGACGCGACGCGATCGGCATCGACGGTCAACGCGTCGGCCAGGGCATCTGCGAGCTGTGGCACGTCGGCGGCGTAGGAGACGCTGTCGCCGAACACCTCCCGCAACACCGGTAGATCGCGCGTCACCACCGGACGCCCGGCGGCGAGGGCCTCCATGGCGGCGAGACCGAATCCCTCTTTGGTCGACGGGAAGGCGAAGACGTCCGACGCCGCGACCAGCGCGGGCAGGTCGTCGTCGTCGACGGTGCCCAACACCGTCGGTGTGACATCGAGTTCACCGCGCCGACGGTCGAACTCGGCGCGGTAGTCACGGTAGTCGAACAGGGTCTCCCCGCCGGCGAACACCAACGACAACCCCGGATGGGTGGTCTGGAACAGGGCGTACGCGTCGAGCAGATCGATGCTGCCCTTGCGGGGTTCGATGCCGCCGACGGCGAGCACGTAGGGGCCGAGCTGCGAACGCCAACGCTCGCGTGCGGCGATCGCGTCGGGGGTGTCGTCGGCGGCGTCGTTGAACCGCTGTGCGGCAACCCCGTTGGGGATCACGGTGGGATGCAGGTCCCACCCGTCGACGATCTCGTCCGCCACGGCACGGGACACGCAGATCCGTGCGTAGGGGTCGACGATCGCCTTCTCGTGGCATTCGGCGAGGACCGGGGTGGTGAACTCGTCGAGGTGGTGCACGGTGCGGATGCACGGCCCGACGGCGTTGGCGCTGATGCAGTCCTGGGCGTGGACGATGTCGTAGTGCTGTCGGTCGAACGCCCGGCGCATGGTCTCGATCGAGCGGACGATCCGATCGGTGACGGTCTCGTCGGGGATCGTGGCGAACTCGACGAGCCGCAACCGGACCCGGGGGTCGACCCTGCGGAAGAAACCGCTGTCGGACCCGCGGGCGAGGGACCACACCGTCACGTCGGCCCCGGCGTCGGCGAGGGCCTCGGCCAAGGCCAGGGTGTGCACCACCCCGCCGCGCGGTTTGGTCGAGTACGTGATCAGCGCGACGCGCATACCGAACCCCTTCACCGTTCGACGGCCGGGACGGGGTCGAGGACGTAGGTCTCGCTGCGCCGTTCGCCGAGATGGTCGAGGACCCTTCTGGCGCGGGTGATCTCGGCCTCCACGTCGAGGGTGACCGTCGCCAGACCGCCCTTCGAGCGGGTGGTTGCGAGGATCTCGCCGCCGGGACCGACGACCTTGGCCTGTCCGAGGAACCGCAGCGAGCCCATCACCCCGGTCTGATTCGACGACACGAGGACGACCTGGTTCTCCGCGGCCCGGGCGGCGTCGTAGAGGTCGAACAGACGGGACTGGCGGTCGGCGGGCAGGCGGGAGGCGCGGTCGGTGACGCTGGCCGGCCAGGCCGACAGGGCGGCGATGATGTGCGCACCGTCGAGTGCGATGGTGCGGGCGGCCTCCGGGAAGGTCTTGTCGTAGTCGATGAGCATCCCCATCCGGCCGACCGGACTGTCGAACGCGGAGAACGAGTCCCCGGCGGCATACGCCAGGGCCTCCCCGGCCGGTTGGTGGACCTTGCGGTGGGTGCCGTGCACCCCGTCGCCGCTCACGCAGATGGCCGAGTTGTAGGTCAGTCCGTCGGACGCCTCGGCGTATCCGACGCAGACCGTCATGGCCCCGGCGGCGGCGATGACCGCCGCGATCTCGGGTCCGTCGGCGTCGAGGGCCGACGGCAGCTCGGCGACGTCGGGGGCGTTCAGATCACCGATGTACCCGCCCAGCGACGCGTCGGGGAACACCAAAAGGTCGACGCCGTCGCGGGCGGCGGCCTCGATGATGCCGACCGCCTTCGCGACGGCTCGATCGACGTCACGACCGAAGTGTGCCGCGACCGCGCCCACAGTGATCGGTGCCATGTCAGGAGACCCTACCGGGGTCGCTCAAAGGCGTTGCCGTTCATCCGAGTCGGCCCGTCACGCTCGACCGAGACCGGTCACTCCGGCGGTGACGGCCACCGTGGTGACCCCGTCCGGCCAGCGCAGGCGCACCCCGGGCTCGGACGTGAGACTCCCGCACACCGCACCGACGACCCCGTCGGGGACGGGGTGCCCCGCGAGGCCGGCCGGTCGGTCGACAGCCTCTGCGGTGAGCATCGCGAATCCGGGGAAACACGTGAGCCACGAACCCATCTCGGCCGCGGCGGGCCGCGGGATGGACGCGACCTCGAGTTCGGCCCCGGCGCCGCAGGCCTCGGCCATCATGCCGGTGGTCCCGGCGATACCGGCCATGCTGACGTCCTTGGCCGCGCGTGGCGACATCGCCGCGACCAGACCGGTCATCGTGCGGAGATCGGGTCCGCTGCGGGTGCTCGTCGAGTCCCACTGGCGACCGTGGTGGCCGGGACGCCATGATCCGGTGAGGTCGGCGGTGAGACGGATCGCGTCGCCCGCGGAGGCTCCCCCGGCCCGTACCGGGGTGCTGGTGGAGCCGAACGCCGTGACCGCCAGCGATGCGGGGACCCCGACCTGGGTGTGGCCACCGAGCACCGGCACACCCCATGCCTGCGACGCCTGCGCGATGCCCCGGATGATGCGGGTCAGCAGCGACCGTGTCGGTGCGCCCACCGCGTCCAACATGCCGCTGGGGGCAGCACCCATGGCGCTGAGATCGTTGATGTTGACCAGGACCGAACACCACCCGGCCCATTCCGGGTCACGTTCGACCATCGACGGGATGATCGCGTCGCACGCCGCGATGATGTCGCTGCCGGGGACCGGTACCCCGTCGTCCCCGCGGAAACCGTCGGGGCCCAGTCCGCCGGACTGCGCACGCAGCGGGTCGAGTACCTCGGCGAGGAACGACTTGGTGGCGTCGGCCACGTCCTGGATGCCGTGTAGTGGCCACCGCATCGACCGGTGCGCGATCCCACCGACGACGGTCGACCCGTGGCTCTCCCAGCCCAGCCGGGCGAACATCGGTCGGTGTCGCTCCTGCACGGTGGCGTCGAATCGCAGCACGCCGCGCGCCTGGGCGTGGGCGCAGGCGGCCCGGACGAGGGCCGGACCGATGCCGGCACTGTGTGCGGCGCCGTCCACCACGAGCCGGCTGCCGGTCCACCACCCGATGTCGGTGTCGCCGTGCGGTGCGAGCCGGACACCGCCCAGGACCCCGCCGTCGAGGGAATGTGCCAGCAGCACGATCATCCGCGGATCGTCGTCGATCTCGTCGTGATCGGTGGAGGCGAAGATGCGTTGATCGTCGACGAACGTCGTCCGCCGCAACCGGTGATAGGCGTCGAGGTCGGCAGGCGACCCGGCGGGCCGGATGATGAACGGCGGCCGGTGGTCGGAGTCGTCACGGCGGTGTCCGGACAGGATGGACATCTCGGCGGTGGATGTCCGCAGGGTCGGTGCGTGGTGGTCCACCGCGTCATCCCCCGACGTTCTGCAACACGCTGCAGGCGCCACAGGCCGCGCAGCCGGCGTTCTGGTCGGCACCGGCCATCCCCGCGAGCTGCAGGTGTTCGGCAACGCGCCGCGAGACCTTCTCCACGACAGCCGGATCCGGGGCCCGCGCGGAGTCGACGTCGACCGCGAGCGTGCCGGGATGCGGGCGGAACGGGACGACGAACGGGTAGACGCCCATATCGATCAGCTCCCGTGCGCCGTCGACGACATCGTCAGGGTCCTCACCGAGCCCGATCAGCAGGTAGGTCGACACCTGGTTGCGGCCGAAGACCCGTACCGCCTCGCGCCAGGCCGTCCGGTACTCGTCCAACGGCACGGTGGACTTGCCGGGCATCCACCGACGCCGGACGTCGTCGTCGAGGGATTCGACGTGGATCCCGATCGATCGGGCACCCGCGTCGTACAGCTCGGTGATGGTCGCCAGATCGGCGGGCGGTTCGCACTGCACCTGGATGGGCAGGTCGGGAACCGCCGCGCGCACCGCGGCCACGCAGCGCGCGAGATGGCGTGCACCACGGTCACGACCGGCCGAGGTGCCGGTGGTCATCACCATCTGCCTGACCCCGTCGAGGCGGACCGCCGCCTCGGCGACCTCGGCGAGCTCGGCCGGCTTCTTCACCGCGACCGTGGCACCCGAGCGCAGTGACTCCTCGATGGAGCAGAACCGACACCTCTGATCGGCGTCGTATCGGATGCAGGTCTGCACCACGGTGGTGGCGAGCACGTCGCGGCCGTGCAGCTTGGCCAACTTCTCGTATCGCACCCCGTCGTGCGTCGTCAGGTCGTAGAACCGTGGACGATCGACCGCCTCGACGTCGAGTCCGGTGTCGACACCGTCGAGCAGGACCCGATCACCGTCGAACACATAGGGACTGAGCGGGTTCCGGGGAATCGCGGCGTTGAGGCCGTCGATCACCAGGTGTCCGTCGTCGCTGGGACCGGCACCGGCGGTGCGGGTCACCGGCGGCCGTCCGCGAACGCCCAACAGCGCGAGGTCGACTCGGGTGGATACCGACATGGGTGTCTCCTAGACCATGTACGTGGAGTTGATGATGGCTCCCTTGCGTGCGTAGTGGATCAGCGCATCCTGCACGTCGAGGGGGTGGGCGGGGATGACGCCCTCGATGAGGTCCTCTTCGCGACCACCGTGCAGCGCCAGGCCGAATCGGCAGCAGTACACCGTGCCGCCCTCACCGATGAACGTGGCGAGTGAGTCGTTGATGTTCTGCTCGCCCGGGAATCCGGAGTCGCCGGTGGTCGGGAAGCCGCGCGTGGCAAGGCAGTTGATCGCACCCGGTCCGTAGAAGTACAGCGCCGACTCGAAGCCCTTGCGCAGCGCACGGGTGGCCTGCAGGACGGCGACGAAGCTCACCGACGACTCGTGGGCGATGCCGTGCACCAGCGTGAAGTACGTCTCGCCGTCCTCGGCCTGGTAGTCGGGGAACAGCTTGGTGCCGCCGTAGATGTTCGACCCCTTGGGCAGGGACGGGTGCGGGATCTCGGCGAGGGATTTCTTGATGTTCTCGGCGATGGTGTCGTCGATCTCGGTCATGGGTAGGGTCCTCTCGTAGGTGGTCGATCTCGGTGCCTGTGTTGATTACATCGGTGCCGAATTGCGTTGTGGTTGTTGACGGAATAACGCGCGGTTACGCAATCGCCGTGGTGTTGCGGTCAGGTTTCCCGGGCACTCGGGGTGATCCCCGCGTCGGCCGCGGCGAACGAGCTGCGCCGCACCTTCCCGGCCGCGTTGCGCAGAGGGCGCCGGGCGACGTGCACCCGCCCGGGTCGGCAGACGGCGGCGAGGTGACCGAGCGTGAAGTGTTCCATCTCGCCGGGATCGACGTCGGAATCGGCGATGTCGAGGACTGCGGACACCGTCTGCGCACCGGTGTCGTCGCGCACCGCGTAGACCACTGCGTCCCGGATCGCGGGGTGGGCGACGATCGCCTGCTCCATCCGTGCCGGATAGACGGTGCGGTCACCGCATCGGATGGTGTCCGACCGGCGGTCGATGACGGTGAGGAATCCGTCGTCGTCGACGACGCCCATGTCGCCCAACGTGTCCCAGCCGTCGCGGGTTCGCGCAGACCGGTGACCGACATAGGTGTAGCGGGCACCGCCGGCACGGCGCATCCAGATCTGGCCGATGACCCCCGGCGCCACGGCCGATCCGTCGTCGGCGCGGACGGACACCTCTGTACCGCCGATGGGACGACCGACACTGCCCGGGTGGGCCAGCCAGTCCGCCCCGTCGATCATGGTCAGCCCGTTGGACTCACTGCCCGCGTAGACCTCGTGCACACGCTGCGGGCCGAGCCAGTCGATCAGCGCGCGCTTGTCCCCCTCGGGACACGGGGAGCCCATGTGCAACACCGATCGGATCGACGAGGTGTCGGCGGCGGCGAGATCCGCTTCGGGCAGTCGCATCAGCCGGTGGATCATGCTCGGCGACAACAACGCCCACGTGATGCGGTGCCGGGCGACGATGTCGGTGAAGGTGTGCTCGTCGAAGTCGTCGGCCAGCACCAACCGGTGGTCGGTCATCAGGCCCCGGAACGCGTAGGTGAACGTCGCCGAATGCCACAGCGGACCGCAGATCAGCTGGACCGCCCGGGCCGGTAGGAACGGGGCGACATCGGCATCGGGATCGAACCGGGCGGGAGCGGTGCTGCGGATGACCTTGGGTCGTCCCGTGCTGCCCGACGAGGTGGAGGCCTTCCAACAGGACGCCGACGCGTCGGGCAGGGCGGCGTCGGACATCGAGTCGTCGGCCCGGTGCCCCGCGGGGACCCATCCGATGGTGTGGTCGGCGGGTCGGGCTCCGATCGCCAGTGCGGGACGGTCGACTCGTTCGAGCACTTCGCGCTCCGCCCGCGCCATGTCCGGGTCCATCGGCTGCGGTGTGGCGCCGAGTTTCCAGACGGCCGTGCACGCGACGACGAACTCGATGCAGGTGGGCAGGGCGATGGTCACCAGGTCGTCGGCGCGGACACCACGGGCCCGGTAGTCACGGGCCAGCCGGTTGCCCGCGCGATCGAGCTCGGCGGCGGTGAGTACACACCGGTCGTCGGCTCCGATGACCACGGGGTGGTCCGGTTCGGCTGCCGCCCTCGCGGAGATCAGGCGGGAGATCGATCGCCGGGCCACGGGGTCAGCTACCGACCGCGAGGCGCAGGCCGCCGGCGGTGCCGCGCCCGCGGTCGATGATGGTCTCGGCGATGTGCCGGGCATCGTCGTCGATGCCGAGGAACCGACCCGAACCCCAGGTGTGCATCCACGGCAGACCGATGAACGACAGCCCGGAGACGCCGGTGACACCGCGGGTCTGCATCGGTCGGCCGCCGCCGTCGAACGCGCTCGCCTCGATCCAGCGGTAGTCCGGTCGGTACCCGATGGCCCAGATGATGGTGGTGATGCCGGCCGCGGCCAGGTCGAGCGTCTCGGGATCGGTCGACGGACGCCACACCGGCTCGTACCGCGACGCCGGCGGGGCGTCGATCCCCTCGCGGGCGATGTGGGCGTCGATGTCGGCGCAGATCGAGTTGTAGACCGAGTCGGCCTTGTCCAGCGAACTCGTCAGGGTCGGGGCGAAGGTGAGGCCGGTGTCGCGCCCGTCGGTGAGGGTTCCGTACAGGGACATCCCCTCGAGCGCGAAAGCCCTCAGGTCGACGTCACGTCCGCCGTCACGACCCGTGACGTAGTGGTTCGTCTTCTCCCGGGCGGCCTTCCCACCCGGGTACTGCTGGGCCGGGGTCTCGTAGAGGCCCATGTCGGCGAGCCAGGTCATGCAGTCGCGGCCGCGGTAGAAGCGGGCCACCCGCGGAGCGGTTCCGATGGCCAGGTGGACCGACCGTCCCTCGAGGTGGAGGTCCTCGGCGATCTGTGCGCCGGACTGCCCCGAGCCGACCACCAGTACGGCGCCGTCGGCGAGTTGGTCGGAGTTGCGGTACTCCTCGGAGTGCAGCTGACGGATCGCGGGATCCAGGGTCGGCGCGAAGGTCGGGACGACCGGGACGGGATAGCCGCCGGTGGCGACGACGACCTCGTCGCAGGTGAGGATCTCCGGCCCGTGCTCCCCCTCGGTCATGAGCTCGTAGCCACCGTCCTCGCCGTGCGACAGGCGCGTGACCCGGGTGCCGGTGCGCAGCGGCGGGGAGAACGTGTCGAGCCAGCCGCGCAGCCATTCGACGACCTCGTCGCGGGTCATGAAACCGTCGGGGTCGGGGCCCTGGTAGGCGTATCCCGGCAGCCGGCAGTGCCAGTTGGGGGTCACGAGGGTGAAGTTGTCCCAGCGGGTGTCGGACCACTGGTGCATCGGGGTACCGGCCTCGACGACGAGATGGTCGATGTCGTTGGCGCCGAGATACCAGCTCACCGACAGGCCGGCCTGTCCGCCGCCGATCACGATGACCGGCACGTGGGTGGTGTCGTCGGAGGCGAGGTGTTCGGGGGTCGCGGGCGATGTGCTCATGAGGATGTCCCTGATCGCTGGGATGGACGATGGACGTACGGGGGTCGGACAGGCGTGCCGGTGGAGGTCGTCGGCGTCAGAGGGGCGGGCTCATGGACACGACGTCCACCTTCGCCCCGTCCGGGTATCGTGCTGCGCTGGTAATGATCTGGTGTGTGGTGGCTGCGGCCGACGTGCACGCGAACCCGTACTTGGCGCGCACCCGCTCGCTCGCCTCGCTCAGCGCGGTGGTGGAGCGGTCGACGAACTCGGCGACGGTGTAGCTCGCCCCGGCGGTGAGGTGGTCGTGCATCACCAGGCTCGGCGAGTAGCAGTTCTCCACGGCGCCGTCTGGCCACCGCACCTCGAACGTCATCTCAGGCACGGGCCAACCCGTTCCATGCGGCGGTGTGGTCGGCGTCGGTCAGCGCACCGTAGACGTCGGGACGGCGATCACGGAGATGGAACATGCCGCCGCGCATCGCACGGAAGGTGCCCTCGATGTCGATGTCGGCGACCGCCATCCCGCTACCGAGAAGCGTGGTGGCGAGGATGTTCCCGCCGGGATCGACGACCTTGGCGTTGCCGACGTAGTTGAGCGACCCGAAGGTGCCCGACTGGTTCGACGCCACCCAGAACACCTGGTTGTCCAACGCCCGGGCCATGTCGAAGAGGTTGAACCGGTAGGTCCACCGGTCCTCCTGCAGATCGGTCGCGGTCGCGGTCCGCGCGGCCGGCCACGCCGACAGGCTGGCGATGATCTCGGCCCCGTCGAGCGCCATCGAGCGTGCGGCCTCGGGAAATGCCTTGTCGTAACAGATCTGGAGACCGACGCGTCCGACCGGTGTGTCGAAGACCGGGTACTCCGACCCGGCCGAGTACGACATGTTCTCACCGAGCGGCTGGTGCACCTTGCGGTAGCTGCCGTAGATCCGCTGCCCGTCGAGCACCGCGGCCGCGTTGTACCGGGTCTCGCCGTCACGGTCCAGCTCACAGAATCCGATGGCGACGACGAGATCGCCCACGATGTCCTGGACCCGACGGATCTCCGGTCCGTCGAGCGAGATCGCCGGGGGCAGTGAACGATCGGTGTTCTTGACCGTGTCGCCGTGGTTGCCCAGCGACGACAGGTACCCGCCGATGGCCGCCTCGGGGAAGACGAGGAACTCGACGCCCTGGTCACGGGCCTGCGTGGTGAGCGTCTGGATCAGGGCATAATTCTGGTCGAGGTCGCGGGTGAAGTTGGCGGCGACCGCTGCGATGGTTGTCATCGGATGTCCTTCGGTGGGGTCGATTCGATCTGTACCCAGTTGACGCCCGAGGTGTTTCCCGATGGTTACGCGGAGAACAATGACGTGGGTCATTACCCTCACACGGTTCACGTGTACGAAATGTGTAGTGCGCGATCAGCTCTGGTCGAACGCCTCGACGATCGCGGTCGCGGCGAGTGCCGGTGTGAGCGTGCCCGCCCGCACCTCGTGCTCGACCCGTCGCCGGGTCGCCCGCACGGTCGGGTCGGTGTCGAGGCGGTGCATGAGCTGGTCGTTGACCATGGCCCACATCCAGTCGACCTGCTGCTGGGCGCGCCGCGACTCGAAGCGGCCGGCGTCGGCGAGCACCTTCTTGTGCCGCAGCACCGTCTGCCAGAAATCGTCCACGCCGACGTTCTCCAGCGCGCTCATCGTCAGCACCGGGGGAAGCCACAGGGCGTCGTGCGGGTAGAGCAGACGGATCGCGCCGCCGAGTTCGCGGGCGGCCGAGCGGGCCTCACGTTCGTGCTTGCCGTCGGCCTTGTTGACCACGACGATGTCGGCGAGCTCGAGGACGCCCTTCTTGATGCCCTGCAACGAGTCCCCGGTGCGCGCGAGGGTGAGGAAGCAGAAGCTGTCGACCATGTTCGCGACGGTCACCTCGGACTGCCCCACCCCGACAGTCTCGACGAGCACGACGTCGAACCCGGCGGCCTCGAGCAGCACGATGGTCTCTCGGGTGGCCTTCGCGACACCTCCGAGGGTGCCCGACGTCGGCGACGGCCGGATGTAGGCCTGCGGTGCGACCGACAGTCGCCCCATGCGCGTCTTGTCCCCCAGGATCGAGCCCCCGGTACGCGTCGACGACGGGTCCACCGCGAGCACCGCGACCTTGTGTCCCTGCTCGATGAGGTACATCCCGAGCGCCTCGATCGCGGTGGACTTCCCGACGCCGGGGACACCGGTGATACCGACCCGGTAGGAGCGTCCGGAGTCCGGGGTGAGGTCGAGCAGCAACTCCTGGGCCAACGCCCGGTGGTCGGCGCGCGTCGACTCGATGAGGGTGATGGCGCGTGCGAGCTGCGGTCGGCGATCCGCTCGGACCGCCTCGGCGAGAGCCCGCGGGTCGATGGGTTGACGTGGCATCAGATGAGCGTCGGACTCACTGCTCTGCCGGGTCCGCGGGAGCTGCACCCTCGAGGTCGTGGCCGAGTTCGACGGCCAGCTTGGTGATGAGCTCCACCGCGCTGTCGGCGATCACGGTCCCGGGCGGGAAGATCGCGGCGGCACCCGCGGCGTACAACTCGTCGAAGTCGCCGGGCGGGATCACGCCACCGACCACGATCATGATGTCCTCGCGGCCGACCGCGGCCAGCGCGGCCCTGAGCGCGGGTACCAGGGTCAGGTGACCGGCGGCGAGCGAGCTCACGCCCACCACGTGCACGTCGTTGTCGGCCGCCTGCTGCGCGACCTCGTCCGGGGTCTGGAACAGCGGGCCCACGTCGACGTCGAAGCCGAGATCGGCGAAGGCGGTCGCGATGACCTTCTGCCCGCGGTCGTGGCCGTCCTGCCCCATCTTCGCGACGAGCACACGGGGACGGCGCCCTTCGGCCTCGGCGAACCGGTGCACGATGTCGATCGCGGCGTCGATGTTGCTCACCTGTCCCGCCTCATCCCGATACACCCCGCTGATGGTCTTGATCTCCGCCTGGTGCCGACCGTAGACCTTCTCCATCGCCTCGGAGATCTCCCCGACCGTCGCCTGGTGGCGGGCCGCCTCGATGGCCAGCGCCATCAGGTTGTTGCCCATCCCGCCGGAGGTGTCGGCGGCCGCGCGGCTGAGGTCTGCCAGCGCGGCCTCGACCGCGGCGGAGTCGCGAGATGCCTTGAGCGAGGACAGCTTCTCGAGCTGCTCGGTCTGCACGCGACTGTTCTCGACCTTGAGGACCTCGACCTCCTGGTCGGAGTCGACGCGGTACTTGTTGATGCCGATGACGGGTTGACGCCCCGAATCGATCCTGGCCTGGGTACGGGCCGCGGCCTCCTCGATGCGCAGCTTCGGGATGCCCTCGTTGATGGCCTGCGCCATGCCGCCGGCCTCCTCGACCTCGGCGATGTGCTCGCGGGTGCGCTGGGCGAGCTGGTGGGTCAGCCATTCGACGTAGTACGAACCGCCCCACGGGTCGATGGGCCGCGTCGTGCCCGACTCCTGCTGCAGCAGCAGCTGGGTGTTGCGCGCGATGCGCGCGGAGAAGTCGGTGGGCAGCGCGAGCGCCTCGTCGAGGGCGTTGGTGTGCAGCGATTGGGTGTGGCCCTGTGTGGCGGCCATCGCCTCGATGCAGGTGCGGGCGACGTTGTTGAACGGGTCCTGCGCGGTCAGCGACCACCCCGAGGTCTGCGAATGTGTCCGTAGCGAGCGCGATTTGGGGTTCTTCGGCTCGAACTCGGCGACGAGTTCGCTCCAGATGAGCCGGGCCGCACGGAGTTTGGCGACCTCCATGAAGAAGTTCATCCCGATGCCCCAGAAGAACGACAACCGGGGTGCGAACGAGTCGATGTCCATGCCCGCGGCCAGCCCGGCGCGGATGTACTCCACGCCGTCGGCCAGGGTGTAGGCCAGCTCGAGATCGGCTGTGGCACCGGCTTCCTGGATGTGGTAGCCGGAGATCGAGATCGAGTTGTACCGCGGCATCCGTTCGCTGGTGTAGGCGAAGATGTCGGAGATGATCCGCATCGACGGCTTCGGCGGATAGATGTAGGTGTTGCGGACCATGAACTCTTTGAGGATGTCGTTCTGGATTGTCCCGGCGAGCTTCTCCGGTCCGACGCCCTGCTCCTCGGCGGCGGCCACGTACAGCGCCAGGATCGGCAGCACGGCGCCGTTCATGGTCATCGACACCGACACCGACCCGAGGTCGATGCCGTCGAAGAGCTGACGCATGTCGAGGATCGAGTCGATCGCGACGCCGGCCATGCCGACGTCGCCCTGGACCCGCGGGTGGTCGGAGTCGTAGCCGCGGTGGGTCGCGAGGTCGAAGGCGACCGAGAGTCCCTTCTGTCCGGCCGCGAGGTTGCGGCGGTAGAAGGCGTTCGACTCGGCGGCGGTGGAGAACCCGGCGTATTGGCGGATGGTCCACGGCTGGTTGACGTACATCGTCGGGTACGGGCCCCGCAGGAACGGCGCCGCCCCGGGGACGGAGTCCAACGGGTAGGGGTGCTCGCCGGCGTCATCGGCCACCGCGTCGCGGTCGGATCGTCCGAAGACCGGACCGACCTCGATCTGCTCGGGCGTGGTCCAGACCGTCTCCGGGGCGGCCGAGGCGGCGGCCGGTCCGGCCGGGGTGGCGTCCGACGGGGTCTCGGGGTCGAGTGCGATGTCGGCGAAGGTGGCGATCGTGGATCGGGTGGTGGTCACCGCGCGTCCTGTCGGTTGGCGGCCCCGGCGCCCGAGCGGGCACCGACACCGAGGAGTTGCTGCAGGGACGTCAGCGTGTCGATCGCGTCGACACCGATGCCGACGAAGTCGTCGGGGGCAGGCTCATCCGAGGGCCACGCCGAGGCCGGGCCCGCCACGTGGACGGTCGTCACGCCGGCGTCTCGGAGTGCCTGTAGTGCTGCCGATCCCTCCTCGCGATAGCGGGGGTTCGCGGCACACAGGACGGCGACGGACGGGTCACCGGCCGCGGCCACCGCGTCGGCGATCTCCTCGGGGCGCAGTGGACCGGGGTTCACCGCGGCGATACCGCCTGCGGCCAGCAGGTTCGCGACGAACGTGGTGCGGCCGTTGTGCTCGGCCACCGGACCGAGCGGCACCAGCACGACCGTGGGCCGTGCGCCCGCCTCGGCCAGCGTTCGGTCGGAGGCGTCGCGCAGTTCCTCGAACTGGTGGGCCGTGCGGACCAGGTTGGGTGGCGCCGGGGCGACCGGTGTGTTCGGCGACGTGGCGGATTCCGAGGTCACGAGCGGTCGCTCGTCGAGGTTCGGGAACTCGCTGATCCCGGTCAGCGGGACGGTGCGGTGGGCGATGGCCCGGTCCCGCTCGGCCAACGACTCGGCGATCTGTTCGGCGATGAACCCGCGCTCGAGCGCAGCCCGGTATCCGCCGTGTCCCTCCACTGTCTGGAACAGGGCCCAGGCCGCGTGTGCGACGTCGTCGGTCAGCGATTCGACGAACCATGAGCCGCCCGCCGGATCGAGGACCCGGCCGAGGTTCGACTCCTCCAGCAGGAGGAGTTGGGTGTTGCGGGCCATGCGGCGGGAGAAGGCGGGACTCGAGGTGCGTGCCTCGAGCGGGAGAGCGGCGTCGAACCCGAGCACGGTGACCTGGTCGGCTCCGCCCACCCCGGCCCCGAACGCGGCCACGGTCGACCGGAGCATGTTCACCCATGCGTCGCGCTGGGAGAACATGCCGATCGTGGTGACGGCGTGGGTGACGGCGCCACCGGCTGCCGGTGCACCGACCACGTCGGCGACGCGCGCCCAGAGTCGGCGCAGTGCACGGAATTTCGCGATCGAGAGGAACTGGTCGTCGGACGCGCCGAGGGCGAAGGTCAGCTGACCCAACGCCTGTTCGGGCGACAACCCCGAGTCGGTCAGGGCGCGCAGGTAGTCGACGCCGGCGGCGACGGAGAACGCCAGTTCCGCGACGTCGGTGGCGCCCGCCGCGGCGAAGTCGGTGCCGTCGACGCGCAGTGCGCGAGCGCGAGTCCCGGCCCGGTGGGCGATGTCGACGGCGGCTGCGAGGTCGACGTCGGGGCGCGTCGAGTAGGCGGAGGTGAGCGGGGCCAGACCGAGGCTGATGACGGTGGACACGGTCGGACGGTGCTCGTCGGGAAGCAGGTCGAGGAGCGTCCGGGCCGCGGCGACGCCGTCGACGCCTGCGTCCACCGTGACCGGCACCAGGTCGAACAGGACACCGTCGAGAGCGGCGGGAAGGTCGTCGAGCGCGATCCCGTCGGTGCCGACCGACAGCCACAGCCCGCTGGCGCCGTTCTCGAGCGCATCGATGATGGCGTCGTTGATCGCCCCGGGGTCACGCGGTGAGCTCGGATCCCCGAAACGCTCGGTGACGCGCCACCCCATGATCGGGTCGCGGTCGGCGTCGCTGCCCCGCACGTACGGGAACTCGCCCGGCAACGACGACTCGGGGAGCTCATCGCGTCGGGTGTAGAGCGGCCTGACGGTCAGTGAACCCGGCAGGTTCGTCGACAGGAGTTCTTCGGGGCTGCCCGGCAGTTCGTCGGCCGACACCCGGCGCGACTTGGCGAGGACCGCAGTGGCCGATTCCGACCACTGTCGGTACGCATCCTGCAGCGCGGAGCCGGTGGCCGTAGCCGCGTTCGTGGTGGCGTCCGCAGTCGGGGTGTCCGTGTTCGAGATCCCATTGTCGGACATCGCGCCTGCCTTCCTCGCCCGATCCCGCCGCAGCGTGAGGACGTATTCGAGGGCGATCTGCCCGGCGGTCCATCGGTGAATCGACACTAGCCGATCGATCGCTCGGGCCGTCACCCCGGCAGTGCGATCCACGCCACACCACCGTCGGGTTCGTATGCTCGACGACGTGACCGCACCCGAACGACCCGACGACGCGGTCGAGCGCTCCCCGGTGCGCACCCTGGTGACCGCGGCGCTGGCCGGGCTGGTCGTCATCGCGGTGATCGGACTGGCCTACGTGGTCCCGCTGCCGTCGGTGGGATACCTGCGGACCTGGGCCGACTCGGTCGGGCCGGGCTTCGTGGCCCTGTTCTTCTGCGCCTACGCACTCATCACCGTCGGCCCCATCCCCCGCACGGCGTTCACCGTGTCGTCGGGACTGCTGTTCGGGCCGGTCGTCGGTTTCGTGGGCGCGATGGTCGCGTCGACCGTCGCCGCGGCTCTCGCGTTCGTCCTGGCCCGACGACTCGGCCGCGGTCGCGTCCAGGGTTTCGTCGACCGCCCGATCGTCGCGAGCATCGAACATCGGCTCCGCCGCCGCGGATGGTTGGCGGTCGGTTCGCTGCGCCTGATCGCGGCGTGTCCGTTCTCGGTCGTCAACTACTGCTCGGGCCTGTCGTCGGTGCCACTGCGGTCGTATCTGCTGGGTTCGGTGGTGGGCATGGCGCCGGGGACCGCGTCGATCGTGTTCGTCGGGGACGCGTTGACCGGCCGGTTGAACCCGATCACGTTGGCGTTCAGCGCCACGTTCTTCCTGGTGGGTATCGGCGGTCTGGCCGTCGACATCGCGCTGGACCGACGCAACCGGGTGGCTCCGCCGGAGCAGGCCACGGATCACTCCACTCCCGCGATCAAGTCGTGAGACTGGATTCTTCGCAGTAAAGGGTCCATACTTGATTCTTCCGGATCAAGTCCCAGTACTTACGGAGGATCTCGTGTTCGTGATGACCGTCGACCAGCGGGACAGTCGCCACGACGTCGACCGCGTCGGGGCCGTCCTCGACATGCTCGCCGACGCGATCACCGTACGACCCTTCGAACGCACGGCCGGGGACGAGATACAGGGTGTCCTCGACGAACCCGCCGAGGTCACCCGCCTGATCGTCGAGCTGGTCCGCACCGGCCACTGGAGTGTCGGCGTCGGGACCGGTCCCGTCGACTCCCCGCTGCCACGCACCACCCGGGCCGGCCGCGGACCTGCGTTCGAATTCGCCCGGGAGGCGGTGGACGGGGCCAAGAGATCCCGGGTCCCGGTGGCCGTCCGTGGTCCGGACGGGGACCCGTGCCATCACGCACAGACCGCGGCCCGGCTGCTCGGCGACCTGGTGCTCGGACGCAGCGAACCCGGGGCCGACGCGGTCGACGCGATGCGCGCGGCATCCAGTCAGTCAGAGGCTGCTGCCACACTCGGCATCACGCCCCAGGCGATGTCGCAACGACTGCGCAGCGCGCGATGGGACATCGACGCCGACACCCGCGCCCTGGTCACTGAGATGTTGAGACGGACGCAGACCCCAGGACAGGAGCCCACCGGATGACGATGACCGCCATCGTGTTGCTCGTGGCGCTCGCGGTGCTGCCCGCGGCACTGCACCCGATCGCCCGCAGGCACCGGGTCACCCCGGTGCTGTTCGCGGCCTCGGTGACGCTGGTGCTGCTCGCGGCGACCGCGATCGTCGCGGGCATCGCCGGACCGGCCGACGGTGTCGGGGCTCGAATCGCCCAGTGCGCGGCGGTGATCGCCGCCGTCACCGGCGGTGGCGCGGTGGTCCGATCGGTCCTGGTCCTCGGTGGCGTCGACCCCTGGCGGTCGGACACCCCGATGTCGACCGACGAGTCGGTCTCCCCAACACCGACGCCCGATGACCCCGACTCGACGGAACCGCTCGCCGCACCGCCTCTGCGCGGTGGCCGCGTCATCGGTTTCCTCGAGCGTGGTGCGGTGGCGGTGACCCTCATCGTCGGCTGGCCGGAGGGGCTCGCGATCATCCTCGCGGTCAAGGGGCTCGCCCGGTATCCCGAACTGCGTGAGTCGCACGCCGGCGAGCAGTTCATCATCGGCACGTTCGGGTCGGTGCTCTACGCCGTCGCCGTGGCCGGCACCGCACATCTGATCGTCAGTTGAGCCCGGCGATGACACGCGTGGGCACGCGAGTACGCATCGCGTCGGTGGTCGGGGTGATCGGTGCGGTGACCGCGGCCGCCACTGCTGCAACCGCCACCGCCGGATCTGCGGCGGCGAGTCCTGACGTCGCCGCGTCGTCGGCGACCACGATCGTCACGCTGATCGCGGACCGACTCGTGTTGGCGGACACGGTGGCCCGGTCGAAATGGGTGACCCGTTCGGCCATCGACGACCCCGTGCGTGAACACGCCGTTCTCGACGCGGCGGCCCGCACGGCGCCGCCCGGAGCCCCCGCCCTCCGGGTGCGGGTGGTGGTGCGCGATCAGATCGAGGCGAGCAAGACCGTCCAGCGTGCGCTGTTCGCCGGGTGGTCGGCCACGCCCCGAACCGCACCGCGCACCGATCCGGACCTGCGGAATGTGCGCACCCGGATCAGCGACCTGACCGCCGAGATCGCCGCGGCGACGGTCCGTCCCGGCACCGTCGGTGGGATCGGCTGCCTCGCCGACCTGGCGTCTGTGACGTCGCGCGTGGTCGTCGACCGCGGACTCGATGCGGTACACACGATCGCCCTCGTCCAGGCGGAACGGTCCGTCTGTTCGAGGTGAGCGGGCCTGGTCGGACTCAGGTGCGGTCGGTGTCCTCGCCCGGTTCGATCTCGCTCTGCTCGGCGTCGGGGTATCCGCGGTCGCGACCCCCGAGCACCGTCTCCGGAGCGGTCGACTGCGACCGCGCCGTGAGCGGCTCCGACACCGGCTTACGGGCAACCGCCTCGGCCTCGGCGACCGCCTGCGCGACCTTCGGGTCCGACGCGAGGTCGAACCAGTCCTCGACGTCGGAATCGTCGACCACGGGCGGCACGTCGGTGTCGGAGGACTCGTATCGGAACACGCCGTCGTCGCCCTGCGCCCCGAATGACTTCGCGAAGCCC
This sequence comes from Williamsia maris, assembly GCF_024171815.1. GTDB lineage: Bacteria > Actinomycetota > Actinomycetes > Mycobacteriales > Mycobacteriaceae > Williamsia_A > Williamsia_A maris. The sequence continues at coordinate 452,494 of NZ_JAMTCJ010000004.1, forward strand.
TGAAGCGCCGACCCGAAGTCCGACGGAACGACCCAGACCGAGTTACCCTCGCCCGCAGCCATTTCCGGCAGCTTCTGCAGGTACTGGTAGGCCAGCAGTTCCGGGGTGGGCTTGCCCGCCTTGATCGCGGCGAACACCTTCTCGATGGACTTCGCCTCACCCTGTGCGTACAGGTACTGCGCGGCGCGCTCACCCTGGGCGCTGAGGATGCGGGACTGACGGTCGGCCTCGGCGGCGAGGATGGCGGCCTGCTTGGCGCCCTCGGCAGAGAGGATCTGACTCTGCTTGTTGCCCTCGGCCGTCTTGATCGACGACTCGCGCTGACCTTCCGCGGTCAGGATCATGGCGCGCTTCTCGCGGTCGGCCTTCATCTGCTTCTCCATCGACTCCTGGATCGACGGAGGCGGCATGATGCTCTTGAGCTCGACGCGGGCGACCCGGAGTCCCCAGCGGCCGGTGGCCTCGTCGAGGACACCACGCAACTGGGCGTTGATGGAATCACGTGAGGTCAGGGTCTCCTCGAGCGTCATACCACCGACCACGTTGCGCAGCGTCGTGGTCGCGAGCTGCTCGACACCGATGATGTAGTCGTTGATCTCATAGACCGCCGACTGCGGCACGGTCACCTGGAAGTAGACGACGGTGTCGATCGACAGCGTCAGGTTGTCCTCGGTGATGACCGGCTGGGGCGGGAACGAGACGACCTGCTCGCGGAGGTCGACGCGTGCGCGGATGCGATCCACGAACGGGATGAGCAGCGTCAGCTGCCCCGACACCGTCTTGGTGTACCGACCCAGCCGCTCGATCACGGCGGCCTCGGCCTGCGGTATCAACGCGACCGATCGGAAAAGGATGATGAACGCCAGCAGAACCAGCACCACCACCACGACGAGTCCGGCAATCATCAGCGCACCTATCCCTTCCACACGACCGCGGTAGCTCCGTCGATCTGCATGACCATCACGTCCTGGCCCGTCTCGTACACGTCGGCGTCGTGCATGGGCCGCGCCGACCAGGTGTCCCCGTCGAGTCGGACCTGACCGCCCCGTGAGGTGACCTCGGCGGTCACCACCGCGGTCTTCCCCTGCAGCGCTTCGGCATTGGTGGCCAGAGCCGGCCGACGCATGAGATGCCGTTTGGCCACGGGACGAGCTGCCGCCAGCAGGAGCACCGACACGACGGCGAACACGACGCCGTCGACGGCGATCGGGAGGTCGAAGAACAATGCACTCCCGGACGCGGCGAGAGCACCACCCGCCAACATGAGCAGGATCAGTTCACCACTGAGTGCCTCGACGCCCAGGAGTACGAGCGCCGCGGCCAACCACACCAGAGCCGCCATGGCCCCATAGTGCCAGAATTCGGCATTCTGCCGGCTGATCCGTACGGGACCCTCAGGGCACTCGGTCCTCGCCTGCGGTGACGAAATCGATGAGCTCTTCGACGCTGCGCATGAGTTCGACGCGGATGTCGCGATAGTCGTGCACCCGGCCGTAGATCCGGCGCCATCCGTCTTGCGGTGTGCCCCAGCCCAACCGGCGGCACACGCCGGTCTTCCACTCCTCGCCGCGCGGGACCCGCGGCCATTCCTCGATACCCATCCGGTCGGGTTTGACCGCCTCCCAGACGTCGATGAAGGGGTGTCCGCAGACGAGGACGTCCGGTCCCACCTCGGCGGTCAGGCGGGACTCCTTCGAGTTCGCGACCAGGTGGTCGACGAGCACGCCGGCACGTCGGTGTGGGGCGGGCTCGAACACGTCGAGGACGGCGTCGAGGTTGTCGAGGCCGTCGAGGCTCTCCACCACCACGCCTTCGGCGCGCAGGTCGTCACCCCACACGCGCTCGACGAGTGCCGCATCGTGGACGCCCTCGACGAACAGCCGGCTGGCTCGTGCGGTGCGGGCTCGTCGGGTGGGCGCCGCGACGGATCCGGAGGCGGTGAGCGTGCGACCCGCCGCCGGGGCCGCGACGGGTCGGGTCAGGGTGACCGTGGCGCCGTCGATGAGGAAGGCCGACGGTCGCATCCCGAAGATCCGGGTGGCTCCCCTGCGGTCCTCGAGGCGGACATAGTCGCCGTCGTAGCCCTTCTCGAACCCCACGACCGCACCGCAGAAACCGCTCGCGGCGTCCTCGACCACGGTGCCGCGATCGGCGGGCACCTCGGGGACGACCGGTCGGCGCCGATGGCCACCACCGGCGAGGACGTCGGTTCCGTACGGGTCGTTGCCGGAGAATGCGCTCACCGGAACCACCGTAGAGATCCGCGTCGAACCGATCGCGACGCCACGCCGAGGTGGGTGGGTGCGTCGGCGGTGAGTCCGATGCGGGTCGGGACGGAGCGCTATCGTGGCGATCGATGACCGAGACCACCCACCAGCCACCGACCGGCAGCCTCCGCGCCCTCACCAGCCTCGCCACGTGGGGTGCGCGGTGGCGCAGTGGGCAGTGCGCCCCCGACGACATCGTCGACGCACTGTCCGATGCCGCCGACAGTCACCGCATCACCGCCGCCGACCCCGCGGCGGCGCAGGCGCTGTCGCTGGGCGCCGCCGAGACCGGCACCGGGAGCCTGCTGCGGATGATCCGCAACTCGCGGTGCATCCGATTGCTCATGCCGTCACCGGGTGACACCTGCGGGATCGTCGCGTCGCCGGCTCTGCGCAGCGCACTCGACACCGGCGAGATCCTGGTGCTGTGGCCCCGGGGTCCCGAACCCGACAGTGACGACGCCTACGGCCTCGTCGCGCGGACGATCGCCACGGACACGGTGACCTGGACGGCGTACCACCTGGGCCGGGTCACCCCCCGACCGGTCGAGAGCCTGGCGACCGTGGAATACGACCTGCGACAGGGCATCCGCTCGGCGGCCGAACTGTTCACCCAGCTCGGGTCGATGGACGCCCCGACGTCCGCGGCGGATGCGCCCGATCTGCGCACCAGACTCACGGAGCTGACCGCGCGCTCACACATCGATCTGCCGCCGCACACCTCCGAACGCGTCATCCGCGTGATCGATCAGGCGACCCAGGTCGCGGCGATCGTCGATCTCGTACTCGAACGGACTCCGGCGTTCGGGCTGACCTCGGGAGCCCAGTCGAGCGGGGATCACGCGGTGGAACGGCTGCGATCGTTGACGCGGGTGGCGCGGATGACCGCTGTCAACACGATCATCAGCGAATCAGAGCAGAGCCTGAGGTGACCCCGCCCTGAGTGACCCCGCTCAGGCCGCCGGACGTGACGGACGCTGTGAGACACAGCATCCCACCGCACAGCGTGCACCGTTCTCGGTGCAGCCCATCCCCGCGGCGTCGGTGTCGAGTCCCTGCAACTGCGCCGAGATCAGCGCGATGATCATGTCGGTGAACCGCGGGTCCACACCCACCGTGCCCGCACGTTCCATCGGCAGGTCGAGTCGCTCGGCGACCTCCACCGCCTCGGTGTCGAGGTCCCAGACCACCTCGAGGTGGTCGGAGACGAACCCGATCGGGCACACGATGACCGGGTCGAGGTTCTGTGCGGCAAGGGTTTCGAGGTGATCGCAGATGTCGGGCTCGAGCCACGGGATCTGCGGCGGGCCTGATCGCGACTGCCACACGAGGTCGTGCGCGGCGAATCCGGCTGCGGCGGCCGCGCGTTCGGACGCGGCGGCCACCTGGCGGCTGTAGAGGTGTCCGCCCAGCGTGGGCGGACCCGCGGCCTTGTCGGCCGCGGACGGGATCGAGTGCGCGGTGAACACGAGTCGGGCGTCACCACGCGAGTCGGCCGGAAGTCGGTCCCGGGCGGCGGTGATCGCGTCGGCACAGGCCGCGATCATCTCCGGCCGATCCCAGTAGTGCGGCAGCTTGCGCAGGCCCATCAGATCCGTGCCAGGCTGACCGTGCTTGTCCGACAACGCATCCAGCGCTCGGCGGATGTCCTCGTGGTACTGCGCGCAGCCGGAGTAGCCACCCCACGCCGAGGTCGGGAACACCAGGGCATGGCGGCGGCCGTCGTCGTACATCGCCGACACCGTGTCCTCGATCATCGGGTGCCAGTTCCGGTTCCCGAAGTACACCGGGAGGTCGATGCCCGCCGATTCCAGACCGGCCCGGAGGTGATCGATGATGTCGAGGTTGAGGCGGTTGATCGGCGAGACGCCGCCGAAGTGCAGATAGTGCTCGGCGACCGCGTCGAGACGTTCCGGTGGCACCCCTCGACCCCGTGTGACGTTCTCCAGGAACGGCCGGACGTCCTCGGGCCCGTCGGGACCACCGAACGACAGCACCAGGATGGAGTCGAAGGGAGTGCTCATGAACCGGTGAACCCCTCGGGGAACCAGGTGTTGTGGCTCGCACCGCCGTCGACGTAGACGATCGATCCGGTGGTGCCGGGCAGCCAGTCCGACAGCAGCGCACAGATGGACTTCGCCACCACGGTGGGGTCGTCGACGTTCCACCCGATGGGCGACGCGCCGTCCCAGTACTCGTTGAGCATGTTGAGCTGCTTGGCGTCGTCGGTGGCGGTGCCCGCGATCGCCTTGGCGGCGAGCGTCTTGATCGGGCCGGCCGCGACGAGGTTGGACCGGATCCGCTTGGCGGCGCCGACTTCCCGTGCCACGTAACGGTTCACCGACTCGAGCGCGGCCTTGGCCACGCCCATCCAGTTGTAGTACGGCATGGCGGTGCGCGGATCGAAGTCCATGCCGACGATGGAGCCGCCCTCGTTCATCACCGGCAGCACGGCGCGGGCCAGTGCCGCGTAGCTCCAGGCGGAGATCTCGAACGACTTGGCCGCATCGGGTCCGGGCGCGTCGAGGAACGGCACGGCGTCGGGGCCCATCAGGTTCTTGGGTGCCATCGCGATCGAGTGCAGGACACCGTCGACACCCTCGGGGGCCAGTTCACGCACCTTGTCGGCGAGCTGGCCGAGGTTCTCCTCGTTGGTCACGTCGAGACCGATGGCGGCCGGGACCTCCTGCGGGAGTCGGCGGGCGATGCGATCGATCAGGCGCAGACGCTCGGGGATGCCGGTGATGATGACCTTGGCACCCTCGTTCTGCGCCATCGCCGCGGCGTGGAACGCGATCGACGAATCGGTGATGATGCCGGTGATCAAGATGGTCTTGCCCTCGAGCAGTCCGCTCACGTGTGTCCTCCTGGCTGTGGATGTGGGGGTCGTGCGGGTGATGTGGGGTGGGTCAGTGGCCCATGCCGAGGCCGCCGTCGACGGGGATGACTGCCCCCGACACGTACGACGAGTCGTCCGAGGCGAGCCAGCTGACGACCGCCGCGACCTCGTCGGTGCGGCCCATGCGCTGCGCCGGGATCAACTGCAGCGCCTGCTCCTGATAGTTCTCCGGCAGTGCTGCCGTCATCTCGGTGTCGATGAAGCCGGGGGCGACGACGTTCGCGGTGATCGAGCGGGAACCGAGCTCACGGGTCAACGACCGTGCCATGCCGATGAGACCGGCCTTCGACGACGCGTAATTGATCTGGCCGGGGGTACCCATCGTGGCGACCACCGAGCCGATGAAGATGAACCGCCCGAATCGCTTGCGCAGCATCGACCGACACGCGGCCTTGGCGACCCGGAACGACCCGGTGAGGTTGGCGTCGATGACCTTGGAGAACTGCTCCTCGCTCATCCGCATCAGCAACGTGTCGTCGGTGACGCCCGCGTTGGAGACCAGGACCTCGACCGGACCCTGGTGCTTCTCGACCTCGGCGAAGGCCGTGGTGATGGACTCGGCGTCGGTCACGTCGCACACCACGCCGAACAATCCGTCGGGCACACCGGAACCGCGGTGGGTCACCGCGACCTTGTGTCCGTCGGCGGCCAGGCGCTGCGCGATGGCCAGTCCGATGCCGCGGTTGCCGCCGGTCACCAGTACCGAGCGGGAGATCCGGCCCCCCGCGGCTGTGGACTCGTCTGTCGATGTCGTGGTGTCTGCCATGGAGGTCAACCTATCGTCCGCGCGTGGCGCGACGTGGAGCAGGTCGAATCCCGGGTGGGCACTGCACGGCTCGACGATCTGGTGTTGTGACCGATCACGGTAGGCGCCGATTGAGTGCCACGGCACCCACAGCGGCCAGCAGCACCAGGATCGTGCCCGCGATCAACCACGGACGTGAGTTGTCGCCCTTGCGGGTCTCGTACCCGATCTGCTGCTGCAGGGTGTCGTAGACCTTGGTGAGTTCGTCGAGACTGGACGCGGTGAAGAACTCGCCGCCGGACAGGCTCGCGATCTTGTTCAGCGACTCGTCGTCGACCGGAACCGGGATCCGGTCACCCTCGAGATCCACCGAGCCCGTCGAGGTACCGAACGAGATCGTGTTGACCGGGATCCGTTCCTCCTTGGCCTTGCGGGCGGCGGTGAACGCGCCCCGGGGATCGTCCGGATCGTCGGGCACCGTCTCCTTGCCGTCGGACTCGAGCACGATCCGCGCGGGCGGGGCCCCCTTGTCGCCGCCGAGCACGGCGTTGAGGGTCTTGATCTGCTGGATGGCCGCGAAGATGCCCTCGCCGGTCGCCGTCTTGTCCTCGAGCTGCAGTTTGTCGACCGCGACCTTGGTCGCGTTGTGGTCCGGGGTCGGCGAGACCAGGGTCGCGGCGGTACCGGCGTAGGAGATCAGCCCGAGGTTGATGCCGTCGGTGAGGTCGTCGGCGAACTTCTTGGCGGCCTGCTGCGCCGCCTTGATGCGCGACGGTGCGACGTCCGTCGCGTTCATCGACCGGGACACGTCGATCACCAGGATGACCGTCGCCTTGTTCCGGGGGATGCGGCGATCGGCCTGTGGACCGGCCAATGCCACGGTCAGCAGGATCAGTCCCACCAGCATCACCGCGATCGGGACGTGGCGGAGCCGGTTGCGCTGTGTCGGGACCACCGAGTTCAGCAGGTCGAGGTTGGCGAACTTGAGGGCGCGGTTGTGTCGGCGTCGCTGCATGTAGACGTAGCCGGCGCCGAGGCCGACGACGAGCAGCAGGATCAGCAACCACCACGGTGTCGCGAGATCGAACATGGGCCCTACCGTCCCGACCCGGCGCCGAGACCGCGACGGCGGCGCACGACGAAACGCACCACGTCGGAGATCCAGTCGCGGTCGGTGCGCAACGTCAATGTCGGTGCACCACAGGTACGCAACGTCCGGTGGACGTCGGACTGGTGGGCGTGCGCCGCGCGTGCGAAGTCGTCGCGGACCCGATCGGTCACCGTGATCTCACGGACCTGGCCGCTCTCGGCGTCGCGCAGCACCACCTCGCCGACGTCGGGCAGCGCCATGTCGCGGGGGTCGAGAACCTCGATGCCGAGCAGTTCGTGATGGCCACCGACCGCTCGCAGTGGTCGGTCCCAGTCGATGGGGCCGAGGAAGTCGCTGACGACGACGGCGAGTCCGCGTCGGCGCTCGGGGCGACGGAGCGCGTCGATGCCCGCGTTGAGGTCGCCACGCACCCCGTCGGAACTGCGGTGGGTGGTCGCGATGGTCTTGAGGAGATTCAGCGCGTGGGCTCGTCCGCTGCGGGCCGGGATCCGCACGATGGTGTCGCCGGTGGCCACGATCGCACCGATACGATTGCCGCCACCGAGGGTCAGGTGGGTGATCGCGGCACACGCGGCGACCGACAGGTCGCGCTTGGTGCCGTTGACCGTGCCGAAGTCGAGACTCGCGGACATGTCGACGACCAACCAGGTCTCGAGCTCGCGGTCGGCGACCATCTGCCGGACGTGGGCGTGCGTCGTCCGCGCGGTGACCGACCAGTCCATCCGGCGGACGTCGTCGCCCGGCTGGTACATCCGCGCCTCACCGGGCTCGGAACCGGGACCGGGGATCAGGCCCATGTGGTCGCCCTGCAGCACACCGTCGAGCTTGCGGCGGACGGTGATCTCGAGCGTCTTCAGTGCCGCGGTCAGCGTCGGGTCGTCGAGGGTGCCCGCGCCGAACGACGGCAGGCGGTCAGCGTCCGCCATCGATGCGGCCGTGCGTCGGCGCCGGATGGCCGCCGGTGGCGCGCGGATCCGGTGCCTGGCCGGGTGTGGACTGCTGCGGCTTGGCCATGCCCACCGGGGCGCCGTTGGGGGGCTGGGGTACGCCGTGCTGGGGTGCACCCTGCGGCGGACCCCCGGGGGCGGACTGCGGTATCGGCCCACCCTGGATCGGCTGTGCACTGACCTGGGGCAGTCCGACGGTCTGCAGTACGCGCGTGATGACCTGATCGGCGTCGATCTCGTCGGCGAGCGCGTCGTAGCTGAGCACCAGACGGTGCCGCAGGACGTCGGGGATGATCTCGACGACGTCGGAGGGGATCACGTAGTCACGTCCGCGGACCAGGGCCAGCGCCCGGGCCGCGGCGACGATGCCCAGGGTGGCGCGCGGCGACGCGCCGTAGGACAGCCAGCTCGCGACGTCGTTCATGCCGAAGTCGGCCGGACGGCGGGTCGCGGTGATGACGCGGACCACGTAATCCACCAGCGCGTGATGGACGAAGACGTTCGCGGCGACCTTCTGCAGCCGCACGGTCGACGCGGGGTCGAGGATCTGTCCGGCGGTCGGCACGCGGGTGCCCATCCGGTAGACGATCTCGCGCTCCTCCTCCACCGAGGGGTAGTCGACGAGGACCTTGAACAGGAAGCGGTCGCGCTGCGCCTCGGGCAGCGGGTAGACGCCCTCGTTCTCGATCGGGTTCTGCGTCGCCATGACGAGGAACGGATCGGGCATCGGGTAGGTGGTCCCGCCGATCGACAGGTGCCGCTCGGCCATCACCTCGAGCAACGCCGACTGCACCTTGGCCGGCGCTCGGTTGATCTCGTCGGCGAGCAGGAAGTTTGCCACGACCGGTCCGAGTTCGGTGTCGAACTCCTCGCGGCCCTGCCGGTAGATGCGGGTACCGATCAGGTCGGTCGGCACCAGGTCGGGGGTGAACTGCACGCGGGAGAAGCTGCCGCCGATGACGTGCGCGTAGGTCTCCACCGCGAGGGTCTTGGCGACACCGGGGACGCCCTCGAGCAGGATGTGGCCGCGGGCCAGCAGACCGACCAGGATCCGCTCGATCAGCTGATCCTGCCCGACGATGACGCGCTTGACCTCGAACATCGTGCGCTCCAGGAGCTTCACGTCCGCGTCGGTGAGTGCGAACTCGCCGCCCTGGTCATTGCCGTCGTGCGTTGCGGACACGCGTGATCCTCCGATTGAGAGCCGGTAGTGGGGAGACTTGACCTCACCGAGAGTAGCGGTCGCACGCACCCGAGGGTCGGATGCGTGCGAACGCGCTGCTCACCGACGACGCCGACCGTGTCGAGGTCGCCGACCGGCGGAGCCTGGTGGCTACCCGGTGAGGCGGATGACGTACGGCATGGCGCCGCTGGTCCGCAGGGGCGAGATCTTCACGACGTCGCCGGACTGCGGTGCCTCCACCATCTGGTTGTTGCCCAGGACGAGAGCGACGTGCTCGCTCGCGTTGGGGCCGTAGAAGATCATGTCGCCGCGTTGCATCTGCGACAGCGGCACCTTCTTGCCCGAGGTGTACTGGTAGCCGGTGTAGTGCGGCAACGAGATACCGATGCCTGCGAACGCGTAGATCATCAGACCCGAGCAGTCGAAGCCGGACTTGTTGTAGTCGCCGTAGCTGTCGGCGACGCCGCCGTCCCGGATGCCCTTGGTGGGTCCGTTGGCGTTGCCACCGCCCCAGGCGTAGGTGACGCCGAGTTGCGAGAGGGCACGGTTGACCACGATCTCGACGGCCGCCGACCCGGTGACGCCGGGGGTGACCGAGGTCGACCCACCGGTACCCGGTGTGGCCGCGGTGCCCTGATCGGTGCCGTTGAGATCGGTGTGCGGGCGCTGGATCGAGGCGACGACCGAGGCCAGGACCTGCTGTGCGGCGTCGACCGCGAGCTTCGCGGCGGCCTCGGCTGCGACCTTGAGTGCCGATTGCGCGGCGGTCTGGATCGCGTTCTGCATCGGGTTCACCGGAGCGGCCGCCGGGACGCGTCCCGGAATGACCGGTGCCGCGGCGGGCACCTGTCCTGCCGGGGCCTGTGCTGCTGGTGCGCCCGCGGCCGGGGCCTGCGTCGGAGCGGAGGCCTGGACCTGACCCGGGACCGCTGCGGCCGCAGCCGCGGCGGCTCGTCCGCGAAGTGCGTCGAGCTGGGCCTGCGCCTGGTCACGGGCGGCGGTCAGTTCGACGCGTCGCGCCGACTCGGTCCGCACCGCGGCCATCGCGTCCTGGATCGCCTGCAGCGCATCGTTCTTGCGGGCTGCTGCCGACTTGGTCGCGAACGACGCCTGCGCTCGGGTGGCCGCCGCGGTCGCGACACGGTTCGCCTGCTCGTTGCGGGCGACCTTCAACTGGGTGATCGAGGCCTTCTGCTTCTTGGTGAGCCGATCCAGGATCCCGGCGCGGTCGAGAACCGCGCTCGGATCGGAGGTCGACAGGTAGTTCGTCATCGAACTCTGCGAGCTGCCCTGGCGGTAGAGGTTGCGCACGAAGTCGTCGAAGCCGCGCTGCGCCGTGCTGATGGCGGCGGTGGCCTTGCCGAGTGCGTCCTGCGACCCCTTCATGGCGATCGACGCGAGGCGTTCCTGATCGCGGGCGTTCTGCAGGTCGACGAGCGTGCGGTTCACCGACTCCCGCTTGAGTGCGACGGTGTTGTCGAGATCGGCCAGATGTTGGTCGGTGCCTGCGATCTGGTTGATCAGGTCCGCGATCCCGCCGGGACTGCGTGGCGAGTCACCCGCGGACGGGGCGGCCACCGACGGGCCCACGCCCATACCCAGCAGGGCGATGATCACCACCAGTGCCATCGTGGCGACCGCGGTCATCCGGGGGCCACGATCGCGGCTCTCGGATGATTCGGTGTGGTGGTTTCGACCCGGGTCGCGACGACCCGGAGCGGCGTGTGGCCGTCGGTACGAGACGCGCGCTGCGCGTGCTCGGCCGACGGGAACGAAACGTCGCCTCACTGATGACTCCCTCGCAGAACTGACGTGCGGCTGGTGGACGCCCGACCGTCCGGCGACACCGCAATCCGGTCGATTCCGACACCGCCGGATACGACACGATCACCGATCACCACCGCCAACTTGTGTCCCGGCAGGTGTCAACTTCCCCATCAACACCACCTATGACATGTCGAACCGTACGCCACAAAAGCCCCGAGCGAAACATGAGTCACAAATTACAAAGAGGTGATTACCTGCATATATGCGGTGAACTGCGCGTCATCACGAATGTATTTCGTGAATGACACGGCGGTAATTCATTAAATGTGGCAAACCGAGTATTTGCCGAGATGATCTAGCGGTTCGAGCTGTCCCGCTCGTCGTCGCCGGGTGCGGATCCGGCACCCGCGGCGGGTGCGACCGACGCCGTCTCCGCAGGTGTGGACGAGTTCGTCGCGCTCACGCGGCGGCGTCCGAGCACACGGGCCGCAACGGCGCCCACCGCCACCACGACGATCAGCGCGATGGTGACGACAGTCCACGGGACCTGCGTCTGGTCGGTCATCCGGTCGAGCAGCTGCTGAGCGGCGACCGGCGGATTGCTGGTGGACAGGTTGTCCTGGGCCTGCTCGAGCTGAACACGGCTGAAGTCGTCGGACGCCGAACCGACGGTCCCGGGACCGAACACGACGACCGTTCCCCCGGTCTCGTCCTGCAGCGCGGTGGCGATGTCTCGGAAGTAGGTGAACTTCGGCTGCGATTCCGACAGCACCACGAAGTACATGTCGTGGCCCTCGTCTTTGGCCTGCGAGACCACCGAGGTCAGACGCGGCGTGATGTCGGCGGGCGCTGCGACGTGGTCGTCGGCCAGATCGGCCTCGATCGCCTTCAGGTCGACATCGGCGGGGATGATCGACATCGCCGGACTCTGCGCCCAGGTGCTCGCGTTGGGGGCCATGTCGTGTCGCTGCCTTCCGCTCCGGGGTTGATGACTCGACCCCGCCAAGACCCTCCATAGGGGTCACATCCACAGGCACAGTACGACACAATTGAGCCGCGGTGATCGAACCGCGGTGTCCCGGCCCGCTCGCGCGGGTCGGGGACACGCGATGTTCACCGTGCGCGCGACACATTGTCACCGGTGGTGATTTAACCAGTACGCGCGTACTGCTAGACTTGTGCCACGCATCCGATCTGCCTCGGGTGCCCGCAACAGCGCCGGCCAGCCCGCCGGTGAAAAACGTCGGCGCCGCCCCGTCGACACAGCGAGAGTGGAGTGTTCTGTGAGCTCGAGTATCGATACATATGGTGCCAAGGGGACGTTGGAGGTCGGCGAGAACTCGTATGAGATCTTCCGGCTCAGCGCGGTCGAAGGTGCCGAGAAACTTCCCTACGCGTTGAAGGTTCTCGCGGAGAACCTCCTGCGCACCGAGGACGGCGCGAACATCACCGCCGACCACATCCGTGCGATCGCCGACTGGGACCCGTCCGCGGATCCGAGCATCGAGATCCAGTTCACGCCTGCGCGCGTGATCATGCAGGACTTCACCGGCGTCCCCTGCATCGTCGACCTCGCCACCATGCGCGAGGCCGTGCAGGAGCTCGGCGGCGACCCGGACAAGGTCAACCCGCTCGCGCCCGCCGAGATGGTCATCGACCACTCGGTCATCATCGAGGCGTTCGGCAACGCGCAGGCGTTCGAGCGCAACGTCGACATCGAGTACCAGCGCAACGAGGAGCGCTACCAGTTCCTCCGCTGGGGCCAGGGCGCGTTCGACGACTTCAAGGTCGTCCCCCCGGGCACCGGCATCGTCCACCAGGTCAACATCGAGCACCTCGCCCGGTCGATCATGGTCCGCGACGGACAGGCCTACCCCGACACCTGTGTGGGCACCGACTCGCACACGACGATGGAGAACGGTCTGGGCGTCCTGGGCTGGGGCGTCGGCGGCATCGAGGCCGAGGCCGCGATGCTCGGCCAGCCGATCTCCATGCTCATCCCCCGCGTCGTCGGCTTCAAGCTGTCCGGCGAGACCAAGGCGGGCGTGACCGCGACCGACGTGGTCCTCACCATCACCGAGATGTTGCGCAAGCACGGCGTCGTCGGCAAGTTCGTCGAGTTCTACGGCAAGGGCGTGGCCGCGGTGCCGCTGGCCAACCGCGCGACCATCGGCAACATGAGTCCCGAGTTCGGTTCCACCTGTGCGATGTTCCCCATCGACGAGGAGACGGTGAAGTACCTCCGTCTGACCGGTCGCAGCGAGGAGCAGCTCGCGCTGGTCGAGGCCTACGCCAAAGAGCAGGGCATGTGGCACGACGGCGACAAGGAGTCGGTGTACTCGGAGTACCTCGAGCTCGACCTCGCCGAGGTCGTCCCGTCGATCGCCGGACCGAAGCGTCCGCAGGACCGTATCGAGCTGTGGGACGCGAAGAACGCGTTCCGCAAGGACATCCACAACTACGTGGAGAACGGAAACTCCGCCGAGCACACCAAGCTCGACGACGCCGTCGAGGACACCTTCCCGGCGTCCGATCCGGCCGCGCTGTCCTTCGCCGACGACGATGCCGCACCGCTGCACTCCGCCGCGCGCAACGCCACCGGTCGCCCGACCAAGCCGGTCCGTGTCGATTCCGACGAGCTCGGCTCGATGGTCCTCGACCACGGCATCGTCTCGATCGCGTCGATCACCAGCTGCACCAACACCTCCAACCCGTCGGTCATGATCGGCGCCGGACTGCTGGCCCGCAACGCGGTCGATCGCGGCCTCACCTCCAAGCCGTGGGTCAAGACCTCGATGGCCCCGGGGTCGCAGGTCGTCACCGGCTACTACGAGAAGGCCGGCCTGTGGCCCTACCTGGAGAAGCTGGGCTTCTTCCTTGTCGGGTACGGCTGCACCACCTGCATCGGTAACTCGGGACCGCTGCCGGAGGAGATCTCCAAGGCGATCAACGAGCACGATCTGACCGCGACTGCGGTGCTCTCCGGCAACCGCAACTTCGAGGGACGCATCAACCCCGACGTGAAGATGAACTACCTGGCGTCGCCGCCGCTGGTCATCGCCTACGCCCTCGCCGGCACCATGGACTTCGACTTCGAGTCCGACCCGCTGGGCCAGGACACCGACGGCAACGACGTCTTCCTGAAGGACATCTGGCCCTCGGGTGAGGAGATCGAGAAGACGATCTCCGAGTCGATCTCGCCGGAGCAGTACGCGGCCGACTACGCCGACGTGTTCAAGGGCGACGAGCGCTGGCGCGGACTGCCCACCCCGGACGGCAAGACGTTCGAGTGGGACGAGAAGTCCACCTACGTGCGCAAGCCCCCGTACTTCGAGGGCATGCAGCGTGAGCCGGCTCCCGTCAAGGACATCACCGGTGCACGCGTGCTCGCGAAGCTGGGCGACTCGGTCACCACCGACCACATCTCCCCCGCCTCGACGATCAAGCCGGGTACCCCCGCCGCGCAGTACCTCGACGCCAACGGCGTGGAGCGCAAGGACTACAACTCGCTGGGTGCCCGTCGCGGCAACCACGAGGTGATGATCCGCTCGACGTTCGGCAACATCCGGTTGCAGAACCAGCTGCTCGACGGGGTCTCGGGTGGATACACCCGCGACTTCACGCAGGACGACGCACCGCAGTCGTTCATCTACGATGCCGCGCAGAACTACGCCGCGCAGGGCACCCCGCTCGTGGTGCTCGGTGGCAAGGAGTACGGCACCGGGTCGTCGCGTGACTGGGCCGCCAAGGGCACCAGCCTGCTGGGCGTCAAGGCCGTCATCACCGAGAGCTTCGAGCGCATCCACCGCTCGAACCTGATCGGCATGGGCGTCATCCCGCTGCAGTTCCCCGAGGGCGAGTCGCACGGGTCGCTGAAGCTCGACGGCACCGAGACGTTCGACATCTCGGGCATCGAGGAGCTCAACAACGGCGGTGTCCCGGCCACGGTGAAGGTCGTCGCGACCAAGACCGACGGCTCCACCGTCGAGTTCGACGCGGTCGTGCGTATCGACACCCCCGGCGAGGCGGACTACTACCGCAACGGCGGCATCCTGCAGTACGTGCTGCGCAACATGATCAAGGACTGACGCAGTACCGCAGTGCCGAAGTCCGTTCATCCCACGGTGGGCCCGCTCGAGGGTCCACCGTGGGTGAGCGCCCCATGAGTTAGAGGTCATCACCGTGCCCAAGGTCAGCGAGGACCATCTCGCCGCGCGCCGTCGCGAGATCCTCGACGGGGCTCGGCGGTGCTTCGCCGAATACGGCTATGACGGCGCCACCGTCCGTCGCCTCGAGGAGGCGACCGAACTCTCCCGCGGCGCGATCTTCCACCACTTCCGCGACAAGGAAGCGCTGTTCCTGGCGCTGGCCCACGAGGACGCCGAGCGGATGGCCGACGTCGCCGCCGAGCAGGGTCTCGTCCAGGTCATGCGCGACATGCTCGACCACCCCGAGGATTTCGACTGGCTCGGCACCCGCCTGGAGATAGCGCGCAAGCTCCGCACGGACGCCGCGTTCCGCACCGAGTGGTTGGCGCGGTCGGTCGATCTCGAGACCGCGACCCTGGCCCGACTCGAACGTCAGCGCAGCGCGGGCCGCCTGCGCGACGACATCCCGACCGCGGTCATCGTGCAGTACCTGGACCTCGTGCTCGACGGAATGATCACCCGGCTCGCGTCGGGGCATCGCAGCGGCGACCTGCACGCGGTCCTCGATCTCGTCGAGGAGTCCGTGCGCCGTCCCCGGGCACGATGACCGCCTCGACAAAGCCTGCGACACCCTGTCCGTAAGTTGAGTTATTCGTCCTCCGGGATCGTCGTCGATCGATAGCATCGGACCCACGTGCGATCACGTCAGCGGAAGGTCGGCCCCACATATGTTCCCAGGAGTTTTCGCGGCGACGACGCCCGACAAACCGGCCGCGATCTCCCCGGCCACGGGTGAGCAACTCACCTACCGCGAACTCGACGAGCGATCGACCCGCCTGGCCAACCTGCTGCACGACTTGGGTCTGCGCCGCGGCGACTGCATCGCGATGGTGTCGACCAACGATCTCCAGGTGTTCGAGGTCTACTGGGCCGCACTGCGTTCCGGGCTCTACATCACACCGGTCAACTATCACCTGACCGCCGCGGAGACGAACTTCATCCTCGGCGATTGTGGTGCGCGCGTGCTGTTCGCGAGCACCGCCTCCGCCGACGCGGTCGCGGCCAGCGGCGAGGTGCCGAACCTGGAACGCCGCTTCGCCTGGGGCGCGGGCATCGACGGGTTCGACTCCTACGACGAGGCCCTCGCGCAGGCATCACCGCTCCGACCGGCGACCCAACCACGCGGACACGACATGCTCTACTCGTCGGGGACGACCGGTCGCCCCAAGGGCATCAAGCCCGCGCTGCCCGAGGGCCAGGTCGACGAGATCCCGGACGTCTACACGGCGATCTTCGCGCCCATGTACGGGTTCGACGAGAACACCGTCTACCTCTCCCCCGCACCGCTCTATCACGCTGCGCCGCTGCGGTATTGCGGCATGACCCAGTCGGTGGGCGGAACCGTGGTGATGATGGACCGGTTCGACGCCGAGGAGGCGCTGCGACTGATCGAGAAGTACGGGGCCACGCACAGCCAGTGGGTGCCGACCATGTTCATCCGCATGCTCAAGCTCCCCGCCGAGACCCGCGACTCCTACGACGTGTCGTCGATGAAGGTCGCCATCCACGCCGCCGCACCGTGTCCGGTGCACGTGAAGCGCGCGATGATCGAGTGGTGGGGCCCGGTGATCCAGGAGTACTACTCGTCGACCGAGGCCGTCGGGGCCACGTTCATCAACAGCGAGGAGGCTCTCGAGCATCCGGGGTCGGTGGGCAAACCGCTGCTCGGGGTCATCCACGTCTGCGACGACGACGGGACCGAGTTGGCGACCGGCGAGACCGGGACCGTGTTCTTCGAGCGTGAGGCGCAGACCTTCTCCTACCACAACGATCCCGCGAAGACCCGGGCCGCACAGCATCCCGAGCATCCGCTGTGGGCCACCACCGGCGACATCGGGCACGTCGACTCCGACGGTTTCCTCTACCTCACCGACCGCAAGGCGTTCATGATCATCTCCGGTGGAGTGAACATCTACCCGCAGGAGGCCGAGAACATCCTGATCGGCCACCCCGCTGTGTTCGACGTCGCGGTGATCGGTGTGCCGAACGACGAGCTCGGCGAGGAGGTCAAGGCCTGCGTGCAACTCGAGGCGGGGGCCACCGCGTCGGAGGAACTGGCGGCCGACCTCATCGCGTTCACCGGCGAGGCGATCGCGGCCTACAAGGTCCCACGCACCGTGGACTTCGTCGACGAACTACCCCGCACCGCCACCGGCAAGCTCGTGAAAGGTCAGCTGCGCGAGCAATACCAGTGATCTGCACTCCGCGGAGCGCTGTCATCAGGCGAGCTCGATGAGCTCCTGGTATTCGTCGCTCCAGTGGTCCTCGGTGCCGTCAGGCAGCAGGATGACCCGCTCGGGTTCCAGTGCGGCGGCAGCACCGGGATCGTGCGTGACCAGCACGACCGCGCCCGAGTAGGTACGCAGCGCGTCGAGGACCTGCTCGCGGGAGATCGGGTCGAGGTTGTTGGTCGGCTCGTCGAGCAGCAGCACGTTGGCCGCCGATGACACCAGCCCCGCCAGCGCGAGGCGGGTCTTCTCACCGCCGGACAGCGTCCCGGCCGGCTGCTCGAGCTGCGGTCCGGTGAACATGAACGCACCGAGCAGGCCGCGCAGGTCCTGCTCGCCCGCATCGGGTGCCGCGTGACGGATGTTCTCCCACACCGACGCCCGGTCGTCGAGGGTGTCGTGCTCCTGCGCGAAATACCCGACCTTGAGCCCGAACCCGGGTTCGAGCGATCCGGTGTCGGGCTTCTCGACACCGGCGAGCAGCCGCAGCAGCGTGGTCTTGCCCGCGCCGTTGAGCCCGAGGATGACCACCCGGCTGCCCTTGTCGATGGCGAGGTCGACGCCGGTGAAGATCTCCAGCGACCCGTACATCTTGGTCAGGTTCGACGCCATCAGCGGCGTCTTGCCGCAGGATGCGGGCTCGGGGAAACGGATCTTGGCGGTCTTGTCCGAGACCCGCTCGGCGTCGAGCTCGTCCATCATCCGGTCGGCCCGCTTGAGCATGTTCTGCGCGGCCACGGCCTTGGTGGCCTTGGCCCCCATCTTCGCGGCCTGCACGCGCAGCGCACCCGCCTTCTTCTCGGCGTTGGCGCGTTCACGCTTGCGTCGCTGCTCGTCGCTGGCGCGGGCGTCGAGGTATTTCTTCCACGTCATGTTGTAGACGTCGACCTCGCTGCGGACCGCGTCGAGGAACCAGACGCGGTTGACGACGTCGGCCAGCAGATCCACGTCGTGACTGATCACGACGAGGCCGCCGTCGTGGTTGTGCAGGAAGGCACGCAGCCAGCCGATCGAGTCGGCGTCGAGGTGGTTGGTCGGCTCGTCGAGCAGCAGGGTGGTGTTGGACTTCCCGCCACTGCCGTCGGCCGCGGCGAACAGGATCCGGGCGAGCTCGATGCGGCGACGCTGTCCGCCCGAGAGCGTCTTGAGCGGTTGCTCGAGGACGCGGTCGGGCAGGCTCAGGCTGTTGCAGATGCGCGCGGCCTCGGACTCGGCGACATAGCCACCGAGGGAGGAGAACCGGTCCTCGAGTTCGCCGTAGCGACGCACCGCCTTGTCCTGGGCCACCGGGTCGGCGACCTCGGCCATCAGTGCCTGCTGCTTCTCCAGGTCACGCAGCAGGGTGTCGAGACCCCGCGCGGACAGGACGCGATCCTTGGCGAGGACGTTCAGGTCGCCCTCTTTGGGGTCCTGTGGCAGGTATCCGACCTCACCGATGGTGCTGACGGAACCGGCGTACGGTTCGCCCTCACCGGCCAGGATGCGCAGGGTGGTCGTCTTGCCGGCACCGTTGCGGCCGACCAGTCCGATCCGGTCGCCGGGCTGAATGCGGATACCCGGCCCCGGAACATTGAGGAGGGTGCGGACGCCTGCGCGCACCTCGAGGTCGGTTGCCGTGATCACGACGTTTGAGTTTACGCGCTCATGACCATTGCTTTTCGCCACGACCGGCCGGGCGGGCGCCGGAGGTGCTTCGTTACGGTGCTGGATGTGACCAGACCAACAGACGCACCCACCGGATCCGACCTCCGATCGCTCGCCGGACGCTCGGCCCTGGTGACCGGCGCGAGCCGGGGCATCGGGTTGTCGATCGCCACCGAGCTCGCCCGCCGCGGTGCCGCCGTCACCATCACCGCGCGGAAACCCGAACCACTGGAGCAGGCCGCGGAGTCGATCCGCGCCGCCGTACCGGGGGCCGTCGTCGCGGCCGAACCCGGCAACGCTGGGTCGCCCGAGGACCGCACCCGCGCGGTCGCCACCGCGGCCACGCCCACCGGCACCGTCGACATCCTGGTCAACAACACCGGTATCAACCCGATCTTCGGGCCGCTGATGTCGGCCGACCTCGATGCCGTCCGCAAGATCTTCGACGTCAACGTCGTCGCCGCACTCGGATTCATCCAGGAATGCCACCGCGCGGGCATGGGCGAGAACGGCGGGACCGTCGTCAACATCGCAAGTGTCGCCGGCCTGCGCTCCACCGGCGTGATCGCCGCGTACGGGGCGTCGAAGGCCGCGCTGATCCGGCTGACCGAGGAACTCGCAGCCGAGCTCGGGCCCGGCATCCGCGTGAACGCGGTCGCCCCCGCGGTGGTCAAGACGCAGTTCGCCGAGGGTCTGCTCGCCGCCGGTGAGGACGTCGTGGCGTCGCGCTACCCGCTCAAACGCGTCGGGGTGCCGACCGACGTCGCGCAGGTCGTGGCGTTCCTCGCCGGCGACGAGTCCAGCTGGATCACCGGCGAGACGATCCGGATCGACGGCGGCATGCTCGCCGCCGGCAGCTAGGACCATCGTGGTCGACGCCGACCATCGGTGCACCCTGGCCGTCGTCGGTGCCGGACCCGCCGGACGGTCGCTCGCCCACCGCGCCGCGGGGGCCGGGATCGACGTCGTACTCGTCGACCGCGACCCCGAGCGGGTGTGGCGGTCGACCTACGCCACCTGGACCGACGAACTGCCGTGGTGGGTCGACCCGGCCGCCATCTCGCATCAGGTCGACGCGGTGGCGGTGTACTCCCCTTCGCACCACATCCTGCGACGCGGTTATACGGTGCTCGACACCGCCGCCCTGCAGCGCAGCCTGGGGCTGGACGGGGTCCGGGTGGTCGGTGGGACGGCGATGACCACCGACGCACGGTCGGTGTCGTTGAGCACCGGCGTCACCGTGCGCGCACAGGTCGTCGTCGACGCACGCGGGTCGATCTCGACGACCGGTCCCGCCCAGACCGCGTACGGGGTGTTCGTCCCCACCGGGGCAGCCGCACCGATCCTGGGCGCCGACCCGGCCGTCCTGATGGACTGGCGGCCGTTCGACGGCTCTGACCGACAGCCGCGCGTCGCGAGCTTCCTGTACACCGTCCCGGTCTCGGCCGACCGTGTTCTCGTCGAGGAGACGTGCCTCGTCGGGCACCCGGCGTTGTCGGTCGGCACCCTACGAGATCGCCTGCGTACCAGGATGAATCTTCGTGGGCACGCCGTCGACGTCGACGGTGACGACATCGAGCGGGTCCATTTCGCGGTCACCGGGGGCGGCGGACGCCCGTGGACGTCGCGACCCATGACGTTCGGTGCGGCCGGCGGGCTCATGCACCCGGCGACCGGGTACAGCGTCGCCACGTCGATGCGATGTGCCGACGACGTGGTCGCGGCAATCGAGCGCGGCAACGATCCCGGGTCGGCCCTGTGGTCGGCCCGCGCGCGACTGGTGCACACCCTGCGTCGGCGCGGGCTCAACGCACTGCTGGGACTCGACGCCGAGACGACCGTCGAGTTCTTCGACGCCTTCTTCGCGCTGCCGGCCGACCGGCAGCGGGCCTACCTCTCGGGTCGCGACGACCCGCGCGGGGTGATGGCGGCGATGCTCACGATGATGCGGGTCGCCGATCCCGGGGTCGGGATCGCAGTGGCGCGAGGGGCCGCGGCGCCGACCCGCTGGTGACCTTCAGTCACGCACGGCGGTGTCGCCCTCGGCGTCGAGCAGGCGGCGGATCAGGTCGGCCAGCTGTCGGAGTTCGTCGGAGGTGAGTGCCGAGACCGACGACGGCGGCCGCAGGAGGATCGCGTCGGCCGTCGCGATGGCGTCATGACCGGCCGCGGTGAGAGTGACGAGCTTGCGTCGCCGGTCGTCGGGGTGCGGGCGCCGCTCGACGAGTCCGTGCGCTTCGAGTTTGTCGACGATCAGCGTCGCGTACGGCGCGTCGACGTTGTTGGCCTCGGCGAGTTCGCGCAGCGTCATCGGTCGATCGCGCAGCTGGAACAGGACCTTGCCCCGACCACCACCCAATCGGAACCCGAGAGCCTCGGCGAGTGCGCCGCGGCGGTTCTGCGCCTCGACGTAGCGGTACATCAGCGTCCAGGCCCCGTGGTCCCGCTCGGTCGGATCACTCACCACGGCACCGTACGTCCCAGGTAGTCGACGTAGCGCAGATCCGTCGATCCGGACAGCGAGTCCAGCGTCGTGACGACATTCGGGATGGAGTCGTCGACGGTCAGACGTGCCTCGCTGCCACCGAGGTCGGTCTGTACCCACCCCGGCGCCATCAGCACCAGCGATCGCCGGTCGCCGACGTGCCGTGCGGCGTAACTGCGCACATAGGTGTTGAGCGCCGCCTTGCTGCCGCGATACACCTCGTGGCCTCCGTTGACGTTGTTGGTGACGCTCCCCTGTCCCGACGACATGACGCCGATGGTGCCGTCGGGCTCCACCAGGTCGGCCAGCGCCTCGATGACGCGCAACGGGCTCAGGGCGTTGGTGATCATCACCCGGGTGAACTCCTCGTCGGTGGTCTCGGCGACCGTCCCATCGGGTTCGTTCGTCACACCGGCGTTGATGAACAGGAGGTCGAAGGTGCGCCCGGACAGGCGATCACGCAGGGCAGCGATCTGGTCGGGCGCGGTGATGTCGACGGTCTCGATCTCGACGTCGCGGTCATCGCGGTCCGCGAGCTCGTGCAGCGGCGTGCGCGAGGAACCGCGCACGGTGGCCACCACGTGCCTGCCGAGCCCGGACCATTCGTCGGCGAGTGCGAGACCCAGGCCGCGGGAGGCCCCGATCAACAGGATGCGGTCGAGCGGACGAGGGGGTGCTTCCGACACCAAATCAGTTGTAGTCACAACAACCATTGTTACCACTACAACTAAAAGGGCGCCACCAAACATCGGCGACCGGGGCGACTAGCGCGGAAGTGCCCGCCACCGTTCGACCATGTCCTCGACGTCGATGGTGGGCACGACGATGCGTGAGGACGGGCCCAGCGACGGCGCCAGTCGTTCTCGCTTCACCCGGCGGTTGAAATCGACGAGGATGCGGCGAACCGACTCCTCGCTGCGTATGTCGCGCAACGACTCCGGATACTCCTGGCGTTCGCGCCGCAACTGCAACGTGGCCGGTAGCAACTCCGACGAATCGAGCCCCTCGTCCCGGATCTTCTTCTTGGCCCACCAGTCCGGGTCGTCGAGACCCCGCAGATCCAGCGGCTTGCCGAGACCGGGCAGGTCGTCGAAATCGCCCCGCTCACGGGCTTCCCGTATCAGTCGGTCGACACGGGATTCCGGTACCGGCGGCCGTTGCCAACGCCGCAGCCTGCGCGCACGTCTCGCGTCGAGATCCGACCTCGCGTCCGGGTCCGACGCCTCGGGAGGGTGGGTGGGCCGCTCGGGGCCGGTGTGAGGATCCACCGCCGATCGACGAGGGTCAGACGGTGAAGCCGAGCGCGCGGAGCTGCTCGCGTCCGTCGTCGGTGATCTTGTCCGGTCCCCACGGCGGCAGCCAGACCCAGTTGATCACCAGTTCGGTGCACAGGCCGCTGCCGACGACCGCGGCGCGCGACTGGTCCTCGATGACGTCGGTCAGCGGGCAGGCCGCCGAGGTGAGGGTCATGTCGATCTTCGCGACGGCCTCGGCGTCGACGTCGATGCCGTAGATGAGCCCGAGATCGACGACGTTGATCCCCAACTCGGGGTCGACCACGTCGCGCATGGCCTCCTCGATGTCGTCGAGGCTGGGCAGGGAGGTGGCCACCTCGCCGGTCGGTGCTGTGGTGTCGGTCATGTCAGTTCCTTTCCGCGGACTGCAGTGCAACGGTCTGTGCGAGAGCGTCTTTGAAGGCCAGCCAGCCCAGTAGCGCGCACTTGACGCGGGCCGGGTACTTGCTGACGCCGACGAAGGCGATGCCGTCGCCCACGACGTCCTCGTCGCCCTCGTCCTTCCCGCGTGAGGTCATCATGTCGTTGAACGAGCCGACCGTGGCCAGCGCCTCGGCGATGTCCATGCCGACCACCTGGTCGTAGAGCACCGACGTCGCGGCCTGGGAGATCGAGCAGCCCTGGCCGTCGTAGGAGATGTCGGTGACCGACGAGCCGTCGTCGGAGAGCGTGACACGCAGGGTGATCTCGTCGCCACACGTGGGGTTGACGTGGTGCACCTCGGCGCCGTACGGCTCACGGAGTCCGCGACCGTGCGGGTGCTTGTAATGGTCCAGGATGACCTCCTGGTACATCTGTTCCATTCTCATCGCTGCCCCGTTCCCGCAGTCACTCCGAAGAATTCCTGTGCGGTGACGATGGCCGCGGCGAGCGCGTCGACCTCGGCGGTGGTGTTGTAGGCGGCGAACGACGCGCGCGCGCTGGCCGCGACCCCCAGTCGCTTGTGCAGCGGCCACGCGCAGTGGTGCCCGACGCGGATGGCGACACCCTCGTCGTCGAGGACCTGGCCGAGGTCGTGCGCGTGGATGCCGTCGACAAGGAACGCCACCGCTCCCCCGCGGTTCGTCGTGTCGGTGGGACCGATGATCCGTACGCCCGGGATCGCGCCGAGCGCGGCGAGCGCGTGCCCGACGAGGACACGTTCATGCGACGCGATGGCGTCCATCCCGATGGCCTGCAGATAACGGACTGCTGCGCCGAGTCCGACGACCTGGGAGGTCATCGGGACGCCGGCCTCGAACCGCTGCGGCGGGTCGGCGTAGGTCGACACCTCCATCGACACGGTCTCGATCATTGATCCGCCGGTGATGAACGGGGGCAGTTCGGCCAGCAACGCGCGCTTGCCGTAGAGCACACCCACGCCCGACGGACCGAACATCTTGTGCCCGGAGAAGGCGGCGAAATCGACGTCGGACGCGGCGAAATCGACCGGCATGTGCGGAACCGACTGGCAGGCGTCGAGGACGACGAGGGCTCCGACCGCGCGGGCGCGGCGGACCATCTCGTCGACGTCGGTGACCGCGCCGGTCACATTGGACTGATGCGTGAACGCCAGGACCTTGACGGAGTCGTCGAGGTCGAGCGAGGTCAGGTCGACACGACCGTCGTCGGTGACGCCGTACCAACGCAGCGTCGCCCCGGTCCGGCGGCAGAGTTCCTGCCACGGAACGAGATTGGCGTGGTGTTCGAGTTCGGTGACGACGATCGTGTCGCCGGGTCCGAGCGGTTTCCCGCCGAACAACGCGCCCGATCGGTCGTCCCCGAGGGTGTAGGCGACGAGGTTGAGCGACTCGGTCGCGTTCTTGGTGAACACGATCTCGTCGGTCTCGGCGCCCACGAAGCCGGCGATGATCTCGCGGGCGTCCTCGTAGGCGTCGGTGGCCTCCTCGGCCAGCTGATGCGCGCCCCGGTGCACGGCGGCGTTGCAGGTGGTCAGGAAGTCCCGTTCGGCGTCGAGCACCTGCAACGGACGCTGCGAGGTCGCCCCGGAGTCGAGATAGACCAGGGGCTTCGAATCACGCACGGTCCGGGCCAGGATCGGGAAGTCGGCGCGGAGCCGCTCCACGTCGAGGGCGTCGACCGGCGATTCGGTCGCGACGGTTGTGGTCATGCGATCACCTCCCGAGAGAATGCGAGCGGTCCGTGGGGCGAACGCTCAGGCGCCCGCGGCCGCGCTGGTGAACTTCACGTAGCCGTTCTCCTCGAGCTCGTCGGCGAGCTCGGGGCCGCCGGACTCGACGACACGACCGTTGACGAAGACGTGGACGAACTCGGGCTTGATGTAGCGCAGGATCCGCGTGTAGTGCGTGATCAGCAGCACGCCGCCGTTCTCGCGCTCGCGGTAGCTGTTGACACCCTGCGAGACGACCCGCAGCGCGTCGACGTCGAGGCCGGAGTCGGTCTCGTCGAGGATCGCGATCTTCGGCTTGAGCATGCCCAGCTGCAGGATCTCGTGACGCTTCTTCTCACCACCGGAGAAGCCCTCGTTGACCGACCGCTCGACGAACGAGGGATCGATCTCCAACTCGCTCAGGGATTCCTTGACCTCTTTGACCCAGTGGCGCAGCTTGGGCGCCTCGCCGCGGACCGCGGTCGCCGCGGTGCGCAGGAAGTTCGACATCGAGACGCCGGGGACCTCGACCGGGTACTGCATGGCCAGGAACAGCCCGGCGCGTGCACGCTCGTCGACGGTCATCGCCAGGACGTCCTCACCGTCGAGGGTGATCGTCCCCTGGGTCACCTGGTATTTCGGGTGACCGGCGATCGCGTACGACAGCGTCGACTTGCCGGAACCGTTGGGCCCCATGATCGCGTGGGTCTGACCGGACTCGACGGTCAGGTCGACACCCTTGAGGATGACGATGGGCTCCGCGTCGGAGTCCTTGGGTGTGACGTTGACGTGCAGGTCACGGATTTCGAGTTTTGCCACGGTGTTTCAGTCCTCTTGGTCGTAGTCGTGCGAAGTGTGTGCGGGCGCGGAGCCCGTCAGGCCCGAGACATCTCAGGCACCGGCGATCTGGAGTTCGGCCTCGACGGCCGCCTCGAGTCGCTCGCGGATCTCGGGCACGCCGATCTTGGCGATGACCTCGCCGAAGAAACCACGGACCACCAGTCGTCGTGCCTGGTCCTCGGGGATGCCCCGAGCCTGTAGGTAGAACAACTGCTCGTCGTCGAATCGTCCCGTGGCGCTGGCGTGGCCGGCGCCGACGATCTCGCCGGTCTCGATCTCCAGGTTGGGCACCGAGTCGGCGCGCGCGCCGTCGGTCAGCAGCAGGTTGCGGTTGACCTCGAACGTCTCGGTGCCCTCGGCCTCCGCGCGGATCAGCACGTCGCCGACCCACACCGTGTGTGCCTCGCGGGCACGGTTGCTCGAATCGCCCTGCAGCGCACCCTTGTAGACGACGTTGGACTTGCAGTTGGGCTGCGAGTGGTCCACCAGCAGTCGCTGCTCCAGATGCTGTCCGGCGTCGGCGAAGTACAGGCCCCACATCTCGGCGTCGCCGCCCGGGCCGTCGTAGTGCACCAGCGGGGACAGACGGATCAGGTCGCCACCGAGGCTGATCGCGAAGTGCCGGATGGTCGCGTCGCGACCGAGCCGCACATGATGGGCGGCGACGTGCACGGTGTCGTCGGCCCAGTCGTGCAGGTTGACGACGGTCAGATGTGCACCGTCGGCGACCACGAACTCGATGTTCTCGGCGTAGGTACCGCTGCCGGCCTGATCGATGACGACCACGGCCCGCCCGAAGCGCTCGACACGGATCTGGGTGTGCCCGAACGCGACCTGTCCCTCACCGGGACCGGTGATGGTGACGGTGACCGGATCGGCCACCTCCACCTCGCGGCCGACGGTGATGACGGTGGCCGAGGTGAACGACGAGAACGCCTGCGCGGCGATCCGGTCGAACGGGACGCCGCCGTCACCGAGGCGCGTGTCGTCGCGATCGACGGTCTCGACGGTCACGCCGTCCGAGGCACCCTCGACGGAGACCGTCGCCGTGCCACTGGCCGTGGCCTCGCCGTTGTGCAGACCGCGCAGGCGACGGAACGGCGTGAAACGCCATGCCTCGTCGCGCGACCCGGGGACCTCGAAGGCGTTGACGTCGAACGAGGTGAACAGCTCACCCTTGTTGGTGACCGGGTGGACGTTCTCCCCGCGAACAGCGCCGACGACGCCGGCGGTGTCCGGGGTGATGTTCTCGGTACTCAACCGACGGATCCTTCCATCTGCAGCTCGATGAGCCGGTTCAGCTCCAGGGCGTACTCCATCGGGAGCTCCTTGGCGATCGGCTCGACGAACCCGCGGACCACCATGGCCATGGCCTCGTCCTCGGTCAGTCCGCGGCTCATCAGGTAGAAGAGCTGCTCGTCGCTGACCTTGGAGACGGTGGCCTCGTGGCCCATCGTCACGTCGTCCTCGCGGATGTCGACGTAGGGGTAGGTGTCGCTGCGGCTGATCTGGTCGACCAGCAGGGCGTCACACTTGACCGTCGATCGCGATCCGTGCGCACCCTTGTTGATCTGGACCAGACCGCGGTACGACGCGCGACCGCCGCCACGGGCGACCGACTTCGAGACGATGTTGCTCGACGTGTTGGGCGCGAGGTGCACCATCTTCGAACCGGTGTCCTGGTGCTGGCCGGGTCCGGCGAACGCCACCGAGAGCACCTCGCCCTTGGCGTGCTCACCGGTCATCCACACCGCGGGGTACTTCATGGTGACCTTGGAGCCGATGTTGCCGTCGACCCACTCCATCGTCGCGCCGGCCTCGGCCTTGGCGCGCTTGGTCACCAGGTTGTAGACGTTGTTCGACCAGTTCTGGATGGTCGTGTAGCGGCACCGACCACCCTTCTTGACGATGATCTCGACGACCGCGGAGTGCAGCGAGTCGGTCTTGTAGATCGGCGCGGTGCAGCCCTCGACGTAGTGCACGTAGGCGCCCTCGTCGACGATGATCAGCGTGCGCTCGAACTGACCCATGTTCTCGGTGTTGATGCGGAAATACGCCTGCAGCGGGATGTCGACGTGGACGCCCGGCGGGACGTAGATGAACGAGCCACCCGACCACACGGCGGTGTTCAGCGCGGAGAACTTGTTGTCACCGGCGGGGATGACGGTGCCGAAGTACTCGCGGAACAGCTCGGGCTGCTCCTTGAGCGCGGTGTCGGTGTCGAGGAACAACACGCCCTGGGCCTCGAGATCCTCTCGGATCGAGTGGTAGACGACCTCGGACTCGTACTGCGCCGCGACACCGGAGACGAGCCGCTGCTTCTCGGCCTCGGGGATGCCGAGCTTGTCGTAGGTGTTCTTGATATCGGCGGGCAGGTCGTCCCACGTGGCGGCCTGCTTCTCGCTGGAGCGCACGAAGTACTTGATGTTGTCGAAGTCGATGCCGTCGAGGTTCGAACCCCAGGTGGGCATGGGCTTCTTGCCGAAGGTCTGCAGCGCCTTGAGGCGCGCGGCCAGCATCCACTCGGGCTCGCTCTTGCGGGCCGAGATGTCGGCGACGACGGCCTCGTTGATGCCGCGCTTGGCGCTCGCACCGGCGACATCGGAGTCGGACCAGCCGTATCCGTAGGAGCCGAACGAGTCGATCGTCTCCTCCTGCGTCAGCGGCGTGGTGCCGGTGGGCAGCACGGTCGTTCCCGTCGCGGCGGTCTGGGGATCGGTGATTGTCATCGAGAATCCTCTCGTTTGGTGCCGGTGGCCGATGCGAGCTGTGCATCGGATCCCGACGGGCTGTCGATCGTGCTGCGGGAGTCGTCGGCGGCCGGTTCGGCCGGAGACGCCACCGCGAGCGGCACGTGGGTGGTGCAGGCGCAGTCACCGTTGGCGATG
The DNA here is from genome assembly GCF_024171815.1 of Williamsia maris. GTDB lineage: Bacteria > Actinomycetota > Actinomycetes > Mycobacteriales > Mycobacteriaceae > Williamsia_A > Williamsia_A maris. Next base: position 481,111 of record NZ_JAMTCJ010000004.1, read on the forward strand.
GTCGCCAGGCGCTGCACGTGCGTGCCGAGGAGGTCGGTGAACCGGGCGGTCTCGGCCTCGCACAGTTCGGGGAACTCGGTGGCCACATGGGCGACCGGGCAGTGGTGCTGGCAGATCTGCACACCGGCGCCGACGCGTCGGGTGTTGGCGGAGAAGCCCGCGGCGGTGAGGGCGACCGCGATCCGGTCGGCGGTCTCGATCACGGCGTCGGGATCGGAATCGCCCGCGGTGTTCCCGGGTACGTCGGACACGATCGCGTCGATCCGGTCGGCCGCGAAGTCACGGACCGCCTGGTCGCCCGCCACGTCACGCAGGCGACGCATCGCCGCCCCGGCGAGGTCGTCGTAGGCGTGGTGCAATTTGCCGCGTCCGATGGAGGTGAGCTGGAACTGCTTGGCCGGACGTCCGCGACCGCGCCGCGCATACCGCGTCGACACCGCCGACGCCCGGATCTCGCCGCCGGCGATGAGAGCATCGAGGTGCCTGCGCACACCCGCCGCGCTCATGCCCAGCTCCTCACCGATGTCACCGGCGGTGGCCGGTCCGTGCTCGACGAGGAAGGCCACCACCGCGGTGCGGGTCTGACCGTCGTGTGACACCGACACCGGTGCAGCACCGGCGTCGACGGACACGGCAGAACCGTCCTGAGTGGATTTCACAACACAAGTGTCACCTAATTGGACACCGCATGCCAGCAAGGGTTACCTATCCTGCTCTGACCACGGCCGGGACCGCATGACCATCGATACCCGAACACCGCGGAAAGACCTGCACACGCGCCCGACCACCCGCGTCGCCGAAGACGATTACAGTCTTGTCTTGTGCCCGATCCCACACCTCGCGCGGAGCTGCCTGCGCACGCAGGGAGCGTCGACACCACCGATCCCGACGCCGTGACCGGCGTCCGGGCCCGCGTCCGCGCCATGCTGACCTACCTGGGGTTACGGCATCGGTCGGCGACGCCCGCGGTCGACGACACCGGCGACTACGGCGTCACCATGGCCCGCCTGCACGGTGACGAGCCCGAGGTGGGCGACCTCGAGCCGGACGAGAACCGTCGTCTCAACCGCGTCCGCGTCTTCGGGGCCGTCGGGTCGATCCTGATCCTGATCGGCTCGCTGGGCACCGGCGCCGTCCCCGTCCTGCAGAACCCCATCGCCGGGGTCCGGCTGCTGTCGCTGCCCTCGCGCATGTGGCCGGTCGCGCTGACGCTGTCCATCGGCGGCACCCTGATCCTGGTACTGGCCTGGCTGTTGCTCGGGCGCTTCGCGGTCGGCCGGCTCAACGTCGAGGTGATGGGCGGCAAAACACCCCGACGCCGCATGACGCAGCGGCAGGCCGATCGCACGCTGCTGCTGTGGATCACGCCGATCATCCTGGCGCCCCCACTGCTGAGCAAGGACATCTACTCGTATCTCGCGCAGAGCGCGATCGCCTACCGCGGGATGGATCCCTACAAGGTCAGCCCGGTCCGCGGCCTCGGGGTCGGCGACGTGCTGACGCGGTCGGTGCCCAATCTGTGGCGTGACACCCCGGCGCCGTACGGACCGCTGTTCCTGTGGCTCGGCAAGAACATCACCGCCATCACCGGCGACAACCTCACCACCGCGATCCTGCTGCACCGCGTGCTCGCACTGGTGGGCGTCGCGCTCATCGTCTGGGCGCTGCCCCGCCTGGCCCGCCGCTGCGGGGTGTCGCCGACCGCCGCGCTCTGGCTCGGCGCCCTCAACCCGCTGTTGATCCTGCATCTGGTCGGCGGCATCCACAACGAGGCCCTGATGCTGGGACTGATGCTCGCCGGCCTCGAGCTGTGTTTCCGGGCGATCTACGGCACCCACCGACTCCGACGGGTCGGGACGGTCCTGCCGAGTCCGTCCGGATGGCTGCTGATCGCGGGCACGGCGATCATCGCGGCCTCGGCGATGATCAAGATCAGTTCGCTGCTGGCCCTCGGTTTCGTCGGCATCGCCCTCGCCCTGCGCTGGGGTGCCACCCTGCCCGCACTGCGCCACGCACCGCCCTCGCAGTGGTGGGCGCGCTCCCGACAGTCGGTGATCGCGCTCGCCGCGTCCGCGACCGTGCTGGTGACCGTCCTCGTGGTCGTGGTCGTCTCGATCTGCCTCGGCACCGGCCTGGGCTTCGGCTGGACGTCGACGCTGAGCACCGGCGGAGTGGTCCGGTCGTGGATGTCGATGCCCACGTTGCTGTCGGTGACCGGTGGTCGGGTCGGCGTGCTGATGGGACTCGGCGACCACACCCAGGCGATGCTCGACGTCGCGCGCCCCATCGGGCAGGTCATCGCGGGGCTGTTCATCATCCGATGGCTGCTCGCCGCCCTGGCCGGCCGACTTCATCCGCTCGGTGCGCTCGGGATCGCGATGGCGACGTTCGTGCTGCTGTTCCCGTTCGTACAGGCCTGGTACCTGCTCTGGGCGGTCATCCCGCTGGCCGCGTGGGCGACCGGTCGGTGGTTCCGCCTCGTCGCGATCGCCGTCTCGGCGATCATCGCCGTGGTGGTGTTGCCCACAGGGGCGGGCACGCGCGGCTTCCAACTCGCGGAGGCGATCGTCGCGTCGATCTTCCTCACCGCTGTGCTCACCGCCGTGTTCTTCGAGAAGATGCCCTGGCAGAAGACCGGCGACGCCCCGCCGACCGTCGATCACGACGACGTCGGACCACCGCCTCCCGGGCCCACCGAGGCGGCGCCGGCCCGCGAGCCGGCGACCGCGACCCCCGGGGACTGATCGGCGACACCGCCGTCCACGCAGGTCCGTTTGGCGACTCGAGGCCGCCGACGAATAGTGTTGGGCCCTGTGAAGAGTCCCCTCGGTCGCCCGGCCGCCGCGCCGCCCGCCGACGGGAGCGGTTCCGTGCACACCGGACCCGGTGCCGACGCGCCCGCATTGCAGATCCGCGGGCTGGTCAAGCGGTACGGCGACCTGACCGCGGTCGACGGTCTCGACCTCGACCTCCAGCGCGGGCAGGTGCTCGCCCTCCTCGGTCCCAACGGTGCGGGCAAGACCACGACGGTCGAGATCTGCGAGGGGTTCGGTGTCCCTGACTCCGGCGAGGTCCGCGTGCTGGGTCTGGACCCGGTCGCCGACAACGAACGCCTGCGCACCCGCATCGGGGTCATGCTGCAGGGCGGCGGCGCCTACCCGGGCGCCCGCGCCGGCGAGATGTTGCGACTGTGCGCCGCCTACTCGGCCAACCCGATCGACCCCGACTGGCTGCTGCGGACCCTCGGGCTCGTCGACGCCGCCCGCACCTCCTACCGCCGTCTGTCGGGTGGGCAGCAGCAGCGACTGGCCCTGGCGTGCGCCATCGTCGGACGTCCGGAGTTGGTGTTCCTCGACGAGCCGACCGCCGGACTGGACGCCGCAGCGCGGATCCTGGTGTGGGAGTTGATCGATCGGCTCCGCGCCGACGGGGTGTCGGTGCTGCTGACCACCCACCTGATGGACGAGGCCGAACAACTCGCCGACGACCTGATCATCATCGACAAAGGCCGCGTCGTCGCGCACGGCACACCCGCCGAGGTGACCAGTCGTGGCGCCGAGAACGAACTGCGTTTCCGCGCACCCCGCGGACTCGACCTGACCCTGCTCGTGTCGATCCTCGCCGAGGGCTACCGCGTCTCGGAGGTCAACCCCGGCACCTACCTCGTGGCGGGCGAGGTCACCCCCCAGGTGCTCGCCGCCGTGACCGGGTGGTGCGCCAAGATCAACGTGCTCGCCACTGACCTCCGCGTGGAGACACGCAGCCTCGAGGACGTCTTCCTCGACCTGACCGGACGGGAGTTGCGCGGATGACCACCCCCGCGGCCTCACGGGCCTCCCACTTCACCCCGGGCCAGTTCACCCCCGATCCGCGCCCGGCGCCGGTCCTGCGGATGCTTCTCGCCCAGTCGCGGATCGAGCTGATCCTGCTGCTGCGCAACGGCGAGCAGTTGCTGCTGACGCTCTTCATCCCGGTCACCCTGCTGATCGGTCTGTGCCTGTTGCCGATCGGCACCTTCGAGGAGAACCGCGCCGACCGGTTCGTCCCCGCGATCATGACGGTCGCGGTGATGTCGACCGCGTTCACCGGCCAGGCGATCGCGGTCGGCTTTGACCGCCGCTACGGCGCGCTCAAACGACTCGGCGCCACCCCTCTGCCCCGCTGGGGCGTCATCGCGGGCAAGTCGATCGCCGTCGCGATCGTCGTGGTGCTGCAGGCGATCATCATCGGCCTCATCGGCGTCGCCTTCGGATGGAACTGGTCGGTGCCGGGGCTGCTCCTCGGTGCCGTCGCCATCGCGATCGGCACGATGGCGTTCTCCGCGCTGGGGTTGCTGCTCGGCGGCACGCTGCGGGCCGAGATCGTGCTCGCGTTGGCCAACGTCATCTGGTTCGTGCTCATCGGTGTCGGCAGCCTGGTCGTCATCGGCGACGGTGTCCCGACCGCCGTCCGCTGGATCGCCCGGTGCACCCCCTCGGGGGCGTTGAGCGAGATCCTGCACCGCGCGGGCGAGCAGTCCGTCGACTACGTGGGTTTCGGCGTGCTCATCGCCTGGGGTGTCGTCGCCGGGGCCGCCGCCGTGCGGTATTTCCGCTTCACCTGAAGGCCGCGTGGCCAGGATCACGTGGGTACACCGACGCGTTGGTGATGCGCTCTCACCGGGGTCTATAGCATCGAAGCCGTGTTGTATCGCGGTTTCGTCCGGCTGGTGAATCACCTCCCACTCCCCTCCCGACGCGTACAGGTCGGCATCGCCATCGCGGTGATGCTCTCGCAGGCCGGTATCGCTGTCACCGGGTCGATCGTGCGGGTCACGTCGTCCGGCCTCGGTTGCCCCACGTGGCCACAGTGCTTCCCGGGCAGCTTCACCCCCGAGCCGCACGCGTCGGTGGCCGCCATCCACACCGCGGTCGAGTTCGGCAACCGGATGCTGACGTTCGCGGTGGTCCTCACCGCGGCTCTGATCGTCCTGGCCGTCACCCGCGCGAACCGTCGCCGCGAGGTCCGCTTCTACGCGTGGCTGATGCCGCTCTCGACGGTCCTGCAGGCCGTTCTCGGTGGCCTCACCGTGCTCACCGGCCTGCTCTGGTGGACCGTCGCGATCCACCTGCTGGTGTCGATGGGGATGGTCTGGCTGTCGGTGCTGCTGCTCGAGAAGGTCCGCGAGCCCGACGACGGCGAGGCGCTGAAGCAGGTGCCCGACCCGCTGCGCTGGCTGGCCGCGCTCAGTGCCGTGGTGATGAGTGCACTGCTGGTGGCCGGCACGATGGTCACCGGCGCCGGACCGCACGCCGGGGACAAGAGTGTCGAGAAGCCGGTCCCCCGGCTGGCGATCGAGATCACCACGCTGGTGCACGCGCACGCCGAGCTGATGATCGCGTACCTGGCCCTGGTGGTCGCGCTGGGATTCGGGCTCGCGGCGGTCGGTGCACCCGTCCGCCTGCGACGCCGTCTCTACGTCCTGGTGGCGCTCGTGCTGGCCCAGGGACTGATCGGCCTCACCCAGTACCTCACCGGGGTTCCCGAGGTGCTCGTGGTCATGCACGTGGCCGGCGCCGGGGCGTGTGTCGCCGCGACCGCCGCGCTGCGGGTCGCGATGCGACCCCGTCAGGCGATGACGCCGTCGACCGACGCGGTTGCGTCACCGACCGAGGCACCCGGCCTGCACGCCTGATCGATCAGCTGCGGGCGACCCATCCGGCCATCGTGGCCCAGTGACCCGTGCGTGGTGTCGCCGCGGCACTGAGCTCGCGATCCCACTCGGCTAGTTCGAGGCCGTCCACGGCGCCGACGAGCGCGTGCGCGGTCTCCACGTCCTCGACGACCTGATCACCCATCACGCCGTTCTCCGAGCCGACCATGAGGACCCGCACGCCGGAGGTGCCGACCGGTTCGATCACCGCACTGGCGGAACCGCCGTTGCTGCGCACGAAGCGGGCGGCCGCGGCGAGCGTGCCGCGCGGGATGCGGATCGACCGTGCGTTCTCGTCCTGCTCGACGGTGCCCTGGTCTTCGGTGGTATCGGCCATGCACGCCAGCATATCGGTGGGCCTGCGACACCCGGTCGGACGCCTCGCGGTAGAACGGTGGGCATGAAGGCAATCCACGTCACCGCCCACGGCGGACCCGAAGTCCTGCGCAGCGTCGACGTCGACGATCCGACCCCGGGACCCGGTCAGTTGGCCGTACGGGTGGGCGCAGTCGGGATCAACTTCATCGACACCTACCTGCGATCGGGGCTCTATCCGTCGCAGACGCCGTATGTCCCGGGCTCGGAGGGCGCGGGCACCGTCGTCGCGGTCGGCGAGGGTGTCGACGAGAGCCGGGTCGGATCGCGCGTCGCGTGGTCGGACGCGCCGGGCAGCTACGCCGAGATCGCGCTGGTCACCGCCGCGCGCGCGGTGCCGGTACCGGACGGGGTCAGTGACCCGGTCGCCGCCAGCGCCCTCCTGCAGGGACTGACCGCGCACTATCTCCTCGACGGCAGCGCGCATCCGCAGGGACCCACCGCGGACACGCCCGGCGACACGATCCTGGTGCACGCGGGTGCCGGCGGTGTCGGGCTCGTGCTGACCCAGATGGCGGCGGCCCGCGGGATCCGGGTGATCACGACGGTGTCCACCGACGCCAAGGAAGAACTCTCGCGTACCGCGGGGGCGTCGGAGGTGCTGCGCTACGGCGACCACGTCGCGGACACGGTCCGCGAACTCACCGACGGCGCGGGCGTCGCGGTGGTCTACGACGGCGTCGGGGCCGACACCTTCGAACAGAGTCTGCGCAGCACCCGCGTGCGCGGAACGGTCGTGCTCTTCGGTGCCGCCAGCGGCCCGGTACCGCCGTTCGACCTGCAGCGACTCAACGGACTCGGCTCACTGAGCGTGACCCGCCCGACGCTGGCGAACTTCGTGTCCGATCCGGACGAGTTCGCCTGGCGCAGCGGCGAGGTGATGTCGGCGGTGGCACAGGGACGGGTCGACGTCCGGGTGGGCAACAGCTATGCGTTGGCCGACGCCGAGCAGGCGCACCGCGATCTCGAGGCTCGCGCGACGACGGGATCGGTCGTGCTCATCCCCTGATCGCGCCCGACGCGGGAGATCAGAAGTACGAGGCGATCGTGGGCAGGTGCACCACGGAGTCGATCGCGAGGCCGCAGAACACGATGGCCAGGTACTCGTTGGACTGCAGGAACACCTTGAGCGGGGTGATGGGCTCGCCACGGCGGGTGGCGGCGAGCAGCTTGTGCACCGCCCGTAGAAACCAGGCACCGGCGCCGATCGCGACGACGGCGTAGATGGGTCCGGTGGCCCACACCAGGACGAGCGTCGCGGCGACGGTGGCCCAGGTGTAATAAACCATCTGCCGGGCGACGTGCAGCTCGGTGGCGATCACCGGCAGCATCGGCACGCCCGCGGCCCGGTAGTCCTCCTTGTAGCGCATCGCCAGCGCCCAGGTGTGCGGCGGCGTCCAGAAGAAGATGACCAGGAACAGCACAACCGGCTGCCAACTGATCGATCCGGTGACCGCGGCCCAGCCGACCAGGGTCGGCATGCATCCCGCGGCCCCGCCCCAGACGACGTTCTGCCAGGTCCGGCGCTTGAGGACCATCGTGTAGACGAACACGTAGAACGCGATGGTGGCCATCACGAGCAGGGCGCTGAGCAGGTTGGCGAAGCTCCACAGCACCGCGAAGGAGGCGGCGCCGAGGACGAGTCCGAAGATCAGTGCGTTCAGGCGCGACACCGCATGACGGGCCAGCGGGCGCCGCTCGGTGCGCTTCATCTTCTGGTCGATGTCGTGGTCGATGACCATGTTGAGCGTGTTGGCGCTCGCCGCACCGAGCCATCCGCCGACCAGGGTGATCGCGATCAGACCGATGTCGACCGATCCGCGATCGGCCAGCAGCATCACCGGCACGGTGGCGACGAGCAGCAGCTCGATGACGCGCGGCTTGGTCAGCGCGATGTAGGCGAGGAGCGTGGTCCGCAGGCGGCTCGCACCGGACGTTCCCGGCGTCTCGTCGGGGGAACGGACGGGGCGGGTGGTGGCGGCTCCGTGTCCTCCACCGCTGTGCCCGATCTCCACGTGCTCTCCTGATTCCGCTGCACTCGTCGTGTCGTGTCGTCGCGTGCCGTATCCCGTGGCGCTGAGCGGGATACGGGTGGGCGGTGGTCGCGAGGTGACACCTCGTCGAGACCGTCGTCGAGAACGCCGACATCTACTACAGGGCATGGTAGACGGCGGGACCTGCCGATCGACAATTGGACGTCTCACGCGCCGGGAGAGAACTGCGCGTATCGGATGATTTACCGATGCGCCCCGGCACCGGGTGGGCCGACTAGGGTTGGGGCCAGGAGTCGGAAGATGCGAGCTGCCGGCGATCGGGTCGAACCGTCACGATCGGCACCGGGCGCGCACCGTCGGGACACCGACCGACTCTTCCCCGCTCGATGCGACCGACACAGGAGAATTCCCCATCGTGGCAGTTACAGATGAGATCAAGGCCTTCACCAAGGCGTCCTACCCCGACGACTGGAGCGATCTCGACACCAGAGCCGTCGACACGGTGCGCGTCCTCGCCGCCGATGCCGTCGAGAAGTGCGGATCCGGCCACCCCGGCACCGCCATGAGCCTGGCCCCGCTCGCGTACACCCTCTTCCAGCGTGTGATGCGTCACGACCCCAACGACACGGCGTGGCTCGGCCGCGACCGCTTCATCCTGTCGTGCGGACACTCGAGCCTCACCCTCTACATCCAGCTGTACCTCGGTGGCTTCGGACTCGAGCTGTCCGACCTCGAGGCGCTGCGCACCTTCGGCTCGAAGACCCCGGGACACCCGGAGTTCCGCCACACGCGTGGCGTGGAGATCACCACCGGTCCGCTGGGTCAGGGTCTGGCCACCGCGGTGGGCATGGCCATGGCCGCCCGTCGCGAACGTGGACTCTTCGATCCCGAGCCCGCCGTCGGCGACAGCATCTTCGACCACCACATCTACTGCGTCGCCTCCGACGGCGACATCGAGGAGGGCATCACCTCCGAGGCCTCGTCGCTGGCAGGCACGCAGCAGCTGGGCAACCTGATCCTGTTCTACGACCAGAACAACATCTCCATCGAGCACAACACCGACATCGCCCTGTCGGAGGACACCGCGGCGCGCTACGAGGCCTACGGCTGGCACGTGCAGGTCGTCGAGAGCGGCGAGAACGTCTCCGGCATCGAGGATGCGGTCGCCGCGGCCAAGGCCGTGACCGACAAGCCGTCGATCATCTTGCTGCGCACCATCATCGGGTTCCCCGCCCCGACCAAGATGAACACCGGCGGTGCACATGGTGCCGCGCTCGGTGACGACGAGGTCGCCGCGGTCAAGAAGATCCTGAAGTTCGACCCAGAGAAGACGTTCGAGGTCGGTGACGACGTCATCGCCCACACCCGGGAACTGCAGGCCCGCGGCCGCAGCGCACATGAGGCGTGGACCAAGGATTTCGACGCCTGGGCCTCGGCCAACCCCGAGCGCAAGGCGCTGCTGGACCGGCTGACCGCCGACGAACTGCCCGACGGCTGGGCCGATGTCCTTCCGACCTGGAACGTCGGCGACAAGGGGGTGGCCACCCGCGCCGCCTCCGGCAAGGTGCTCAACGCCCTCGGACCGGTGCTGCCCGAGCTGTGGGGCGGTTCGGCCGACCTCGCCGGATCGAACAACACCACCATCGACGGCGCGCAGTCCTTCGGCCCGGAGTCGATCTCGACCGACGACTGGGATGCACACCCCTACGGCCGGACGCTGCACTTCGGCATCCGTGAGCACGCCATGGGCGCCATCCTGTCCGGCATCGTGCTGCACGGACCCACCCGCGTCTACGGCGGCACGTTCATGCAGTTCTCCGACTACATGCGTCCCGCGGTCCGACTCGCGTCGCTGATGGACATCGACCCGATCTACGTCTGGACCCACGACTCGATCGGGCTCGGCGAGGACGGACCGACCCACCAGCCGATCGAGCACCTCGCCGCGCTGCGGGCCATCCCCAACCTCTCGGTGGTGCGCCCCGGTGACGCCAACGAGACCGCGTTCGCGTGGAAGTCGGTGATCGCCCGCTCGTCGAGCAGCGGTCCCGTCGGTCTCGCGCTGACCCGCCAGGGCGTGCCGATCCTCGAGGGCACCGACGCCGAGGGCGTGTCCAAGGGCGGCTACGTCCTCGCCGACGCGTCCACCGGCGCCCCCGAGGTCATCCTCATCGCCACCGGTTCCGAACTGCAGCTGGCCGTCGAGGGACGGACGAAGTTGGAAGAGCTGGGAATCCCGACGCGCGTCGTGTCGTTGCCCTGCTTCGAGTGGTTCTTCGACCAGGACCAGAACTACCGGGATCAGGTCATCCCGCCGACCGTGAAGGCCCGTGTATCCGTCGAGGCCGGTATCGCGATGCCGTGGTACCGGGTCGTCGGCGAGGCCGGCGAGATCATCTCGCTCGAGCACTTCGGCGAGTCCGCGGACTACGAGACCCTGTTCCGCGAGTACGGATTCACCGCCGACGCCGTCGTTGCGGCCGCTCAGCGCTCCATCACCACAGTGAAGGGATAGCCACCATGGCCCAGAACGCACATCTGCACGAACTCTCCGAGGCCGGGGTATCGGTCTGGCTCGACGATCTCTCGCGTGAGCGGATCTCCTCGGGCAACCTCGCCGAGCTGATCGAGACGAAGTCGGTGGTCGGCGTGACCACCAACCCGTCGATCTTCCAGGCCGCACTGTCCGCCGGTGACAGCTACGACCTGCAGGTCCGTGAACTCGCCGCCCAGGGCGCCGACGTCGACGCCACCATCCGCACGGTGACCACCGACGACGTCCGCAACGCGTGCGACATCTTCACCCCGGTCTACGAGGCCAGCAACGGCGTCGACGGACGGGTGTCGATCGAGGTCGACCCGCGCCTGGCCCACGACGCGGACAAGACCGCCGCGCAGGCGATCGAGCTGTGGAAGATCGTCGACCGTCCGAACCTGCTCATCAAGATCCCCGCGACCGAGGAGGGTCTGCCCGCCATCGCCAAGACCCTGGCCGAGGGCATCAGCGTCAACGTGACCCTGATCTTCTCGGTCGAGCGCTATCGACTGGTGATGGGCGCCTACCTCGACGGCATCGAGGCGGCCAAGGCCGCGGGCCACGACGTCTCGAAGATCCACTCGGTGGCGTCGTTCTTCGTCTCCCGTGTCGACACCGAGATCGACTCGCGGCTCGACGCCATCGGTACCCCCGACGCGACCGCGTTGAAGGGCAAGGCTGCCTTGGCCAACGCTCGCCTGGCCTACGTCGCCTACCAGCAGGTCTTCGAGGTCGAGTCGCGTTTCCAGGCCCTGGTGTCCGACGGCGCCCGTCCGCAGCGTCCGCTGTGGGCCTCGACCGGGGTGAAGAACCCCGACTACTCCGACACGCTGTACGTCTCGGATCTGGTGGCGCCGAACACGGTGAACACCATGCCGGAGAAGACGATGGACGCCTTCGCCGATCACGGCGCGGTCGACACCGGGTCGCTGGTCGGTCGCGGACCCGAGTCCGAAGAGGTCTTCACGGCGTTGTCCGACATCGGCATCGACCTCGACGACGTGTTCCTCACCCTCGAGAACGAGGGTGTCGACAAGTTCGAGAAGTCGTGGGGTGAGCTGCTCGACGCGACGCAGAAGCAGCTCGACTCGGCGTCCAAGGGCTGAGGCGCGTGACGGCCGCCGCCGACACGACGTGGATCAACCCGCTCCGGGACAGCCGCGACAAGCGGCTGCCCCGGATCGCGGGCCCGTGCAGCCTGGTGATCTTCGGTGTCACCGGTGACCTGGCCAAGCGCAAGCTGATGCCGGCGGTGTACGACCTCGCCAACCGTGGTCTGCTGCCGCCCAGCTTCGCGCTGGTCGGGTTCGCCCGTCGCGACTGGGACGACCAGGACTTCGGTCAGGTCGTCCACGACGCGGTGCGTGAGCACTCCCGGACCCCGTTCCGCGAGGACGTGTGGGAGCGGTTGGCCGAGGGGTTCCGCTTCGTGCAGGGCGCGTTCGACGACGACGACGCGTTCGACCAGTTGCGCACCACGCTGGCCGAACTCGACGCCGAGCGCGGCACCGACGGCAATCACGCGTTCTACCTGTCGATCCCGCCGGGGGCGTTCCCGACCGTCTGCGAGCAGTTGCAGCGGTCCGGGCTCGCGGTCCCCGGCGGAGACGACGGGGGCCTGCCCGCGGAGCGGTGGCGCCGGGTGGTCATCGAGAAGCCGTTCGGTCACGACCTGGCCAGCGCGAAGGAACTCAACGCCGTGGTCAACGGCGTGTTCCCGGAGGACTCGGTGTTCCGCATCGACCATTACCTGGGCAAGGAGACCGTCCAGAACATCCTCGCCCTGCGGTTCGCGAACCAACTGTTCGATCCGCTGTGGAGTTCGCACTACGTCGACCACGTCCAGATCACCATGGCCGAGGACATCGGACTCGGCGGTCGGGCGGGGTACTACGACGGCATCGGTGCGGCGCGCGACGTCATCCAGAACCACCTGCTGCAGCTGCTCGCCCTGGTGGCCATGGAGGAGCCGGTCTCCTTCGAGCCCCGGGAGCTGCAGGCGGAGAAGATCAAGGTCCTCTCGGCGACGCGCAACATCCTGCCGTTGGACCTCAACACCGCCCGCGGCCAGTACGGCCCCGGGTGGCAGGGCAGTCACCCGGTTCCCGGTCTGGTCGACGAGGAGGGGTTCTCCGCGGACTCGACGACCGAGACGTTCGCCGCGATCGCGGTGGAGGTCGACAGTCGCCGGTGGGCCGGTGTGCCGTTCTATCTGCGTACCGGGAAACGCCTGGGGCGGCGCGTCACCGAGATCGCCCTGGTGTTCAAGAAGGCACCGCATCTGCCGTTCGACAAGACGATGACCGAGGAACTGGGCGAGAACGCCCTGGTGATCCGGGTCCAGCCGGACGAGGGCATCACGCTGCGATTCGGTTCGAAGGTGCCCGGCTCGAGCATGCAGGTCCGCGACGTCAACATGGACTTCAGCTACGGCCAGGCCTTCACCGAGTCGTCGCCCGAGGCCTACGAACGTCTCATCCTCGACGTGCTGCTCGGCGAACCGTCGCTGTTCCCGGTCAACGCCGAGGTCGAATTGTCCTGGCGCATCCTCGATCCCGTGCTGCGGGCGTGGGCCGCAGAAGGCAGGCCGGACACCTACGAATCCGGGATGTGGGGACCGCGGTCGGCCGAGGACATGATGACCCGCGTCGGGCGGGCGTGGCGCCGTCCGTGAACGGACGCCGACCGTGACCCCTGCTCCCCCAGCGAAGGAACGTCTCCGATGATCTTGGATCTGCCCGCCACGACGACCGAGAAGGTCAGCAAGAAGCTCGTCAAGATGCGCGAGTCGGGCGGTGCGGTGACCCTCGGTCGGGTGCTGACCCTGGTGGTCTGCGCCGACGAGGGCGAACCCACCGAGGGCGCGATCGAGGCGGCCAACGAGGCCAGCCGTGAGCACCCCTGTCGCGTGATCGTGGTGTCGCTGGGCAACAGCGCGGCGGCGTCCCGACTCGACGCGCAGATCCGGGTGGGCGGCGACGCCGGCGCATCCGAGGTCGTGGTGCTGCGGCTGTACGGCGAGCTCGCCGGCCACGCCGAGAGCGTCGTGGTCCCCTTCCTGCTGCCCGACACCCCGGTGGTGACCTGGTGGCCCGGCGAGGCTCCGGAGAACCCGGCGCTGGATCCGGTCGGTCGTCTGGGCACCCGTCGCATCACCGACTCGACGAGGGCCGCCGCTCCCGACGAGGCGCTCGCGCACCGGCTGGCCACCTACGCACCCGGCGACTCCGACCTCGCCTGGGCGCAGATCACCTACTGGCGCGCGATCCTGACCGCCGCGCTCGATCGTCCCCCGTTCGAGCCCGTCGACCGGGTCGTCGTGACCGGACCGGGTCGGTCGCCGTCGATCGACCTGCTGGCCGGCTGGCTCCAGGCTCAGCTCGGGGTACCGACCGAACGCCATGCCGGCAGTTTCGAGGTCCGCCTCGAGCGCACCACCGGCCCGCTCGTACTCGCCGTCGACCAGAACAACAATGCGGTGCTCAGCAACCCCGGCAAGCCCGACGGCAAGGTCGCGATGAGCGCCCGGGGCGTGCGTGACTGCATCGCCGAGGAGCTTCGGCGCCTCGATCCCGACGAGATCTACCACCTCGCCCTGCAGGGGGCATCGCGCATCACCCGACCGACCGCGGAGGCATCGCTGTGAGCACACCGGAACCCGAGGTCGTCGTCGCGGCCGATCCCGCCGAGTTGGTCGCGCAGGCCGGCCGACGCCTCGTCGACGTCGTCGTCGCGGCGCAGGGCGACCGCGGCTCGGCCTCGATCGTCCTGACCGGGGGCAGCAACGGGATCGCGATCCTCGAATGGCTTCGTGAGAACTCGCAGGGCGTCGACTGGCGAGCGGTCGACGTGTACTTCGGCGACGACCGTTTCGTCCCGCGCGACGACGACGAGCGCAACCACGGCCAGGCGGCGCGCGCACTGCTCGACCACGTCGACGTCGACCCCGCCCGCGTGTTCGTCATGGAGCCGTCCGACGGCCGTTTCGGCGATGACATCGATGCCGCCGCAGCCGATTACGCCCGGATCCTGCGAGAGCACGGAGACGGCGCGGACAGCCCGGTCTTCGACGTGCACCTGCTGGGGATGGGCGGCGAGGGCCACATCAACTCGCTCTTCCCGCACACCGACGCACGAGCCGAGCAGTCCGCGGCCGTCGTGGCCGTCACCGACTCCCCCAAACCCCCGCCGCGGCGCATCACCCTGACCCTGCCCGCGGTCAACCGCGCCGCACAGGTGTGGTTCCTGGTCGCCGGTGAGGACAAGGCCGATGCCGTGTCCGCCGGGGTCACCGGCGGGGACCCGGTCGAATGGCCGTGTGCGGGTGCACACGGGTCGGCGGCGACGGTCTGGTTCGTCGATCGTGGGGCTGCCGGCGCGTTGTGACGCCCGGATCGGGTCACGCGATGTGACACCGCATCTCAATTATTCGACCGTCCTGTGAACTGTCACAGGTCCCGGTAGTGTGTGCCGTGGGTCAACAAGTCCGACGTCGGGTGGTCGGACCGGGTCATCGCAGCACCGTCGAGACGCCGCAGGGGCGCTTGTCGTAACCACCGGCTCCACTCATGAGGATTGCGGATGATCGTCCATACCCATTCACTGCACCCCGTCCCGATCGGTGGCATCACCGGCGTCGCGACATGACCGCGTCCGAGGCGTTCGCCGTACCGCAGGAGCAGTCCGAGCCGGCCAGGCGCACCGGTCGGTTGTCCGTCGACGACTGGGTGCGCGCCGCGTTGGACCTGCTCGTCCGGGACGGCGTGGCCGCGGTCCGCATCACGCGGCTGTGCGAGGAACTGCACGTCACCAAGGGCAGCTTCTACTGGCATTTCACCGACATCAACGGGTTGATGGAAGCGGTGGCCGACCACTGGTGCGACACCCAGAACACGTCGATGGGAGCTCTCGTCGACCTCGGGTCGATGGCGCCACGCGACCGACTCGAGACGATGACGGCGGCGCTCGTCGGCGATCGCTCCTGGGCGGTCGAGAACGCGATCCGCGAGTGGGCCCGCAGCAACGTGATCGTGGCCGACACCGTGCGCCGACTCGACCGGTTGGTGTTCTCCGTCGTGCAGGAGGCCCTGCTGGAGCTGGGGTTCGACCACGCCGAGGCGCGCCTGCGTGCCGGCGCCCTCGTCTACGCGGGCATCGGTTTCCTGCACGCACGAGACAGCCTCGACACGCCCACCGCGGACGAGATCCGGTCGATCTTCTGGGTCATCACCGCGCGCCCGGACGCCTGATCACCCGCGCCCTGATCACCCGCGCTAGCCGCTGTTGCGCAGCGCGGTGGCCAGTCCGTTCATCGTCAGCTGGATACCACGTCGCACCTGCGGGGAGTCGTCGCCGGCACGGAATCGCTTCAGCAGTTCGAGTTGCAGCAGGTTCAGCGGCTCGAGGTACGGGAACCGGTTGAACACCGATCGGGCCAGCGACGCGTTGTCGGCGAGCAGATCGGTGCTCTCGGTGATGTCGAAGTACATCTGCACGGTGCGCTTGTGCTCGGCGGTGATCATCCCGAACACCCGCTCGCGCAACGACTCGTCGGCGACCAGGCGCGAGTACCGCTCGGCCAGCCCGAGGTCCGACTTGGCCATCACCTGGGCCATGTTCGACATCACGGTCCGGAAGAACGGCCAGCTGCGGTAGTACCCGCGCAGGGTCTCGAGCCGCTCCGGATCTCCGTCGATCCACTGCTCGAACGCCGACCCGGTGCCGTACCAACCCGGCAACATCACGCGGGACTGTGTCCAGGAGAGCACCCACGGGATGGCACGGAGGTCGGAGATCTTCTCGGTCTGCTTGCGCGACGCCGGACGGCTGCCGATGTTGAGGGCACCGATCTCCGACAGCGGCGTGGACGAGGTGAAGTACTCGACGAATCCGGGGGTGTCGTGGACCAGCGCGCTGTAGGCGCCGCGGGCCAGCGCGGCGAGCTCGTCGAGCACCACGTACGCGGCCTCGGCCTCGTCCCCGAGACCCTCGGTGTCGAGCAGGGTCGACTCGATGGTCGCCGCCAGCAGTGTCTCGAGGTTGCGTCGGGCCAGCACCGGTTCGGCGTACTTGGCCGCGATGACCTCACCCTGCTCGGTGATACGCAACGATCCCTGTACCGCCCCCGGGGGCTGGGCCAGGATCGCGTCGTAAGACGGTCCGCCACCGCGTCCGACCGTTCCGCCGCGACCGTGGAACAGTCGCAGACGGATCCCGGCCTTCTGCGACGCCTCGACGAGGTCGAGTTCGGCTCGGTAGAGAGCCCAGTTCGCGGCCAGGTACCCGCCGTCCTTGTTGGAGTCGGAGTAGCCGAGCATGACCTCCTGGATGTCGCCCTGCGCCGACACCAGCGCGCGGTAAAGCGGGACGTCCAGCGCGGCCAGCAGAGTCGCGGCACCCTGCTGGAGGTCCTCGATGGTCTCGAACAGCGGTACGACGCGCACGGTGCAGCGCGGGTCCTCCTCCGCCGATCCGGGATCGAAGAGACCGGCCTCCTTGAGCATGATCAGCGCCTCGAGCATGTCGCTGACCGAGGTGCACATGCTGATGATGTAGTTCGGCACCGATTCCGGGCCGTAGTCGGCGACGGCGCGGGCGCCCGCGGTCACGATCGCGAGTTCCTTGGCGGCCAGCTCACCGAGCTGCGCGCCCGGGCGCACCAGCGGACGGCGGTCGGCGAGCTCGCGGGTCAGCAGCGCCACCCGGTCGGCCTCGTCGAGCGAGCAGTAGTCGTCGTGCACCCCCGACCACGCGAGCAGCTCGGCCACGACCTCCTCGTGGACGTCGGAGTTCTGCCGCATGTCGAGGCCGGACAGGTGGAAACCGAACGCGCGCACCGCTTCGCGGAGGGTGAGCAGGCGGTCGTCGGCGAGTGGGCCGTCACGGTTCGCGCGCAGCGACGCGTCGACGACGTCGAGGTCGGCGAGCAGTTCCGCGGCGGTCGCGTACGGCTGGGCCTCGGTGTCGACGAATGCGTCGACCAGGGCCTGCGTCTGCGGACCGAAGCGGTCGTGGGCGGTCGACATCAGACGCGAGCGGATACGCCGCAACGCGAGTCGGTAGGGCTCGTCGGTCGCGGTGTCCTCGGGGTCGTCGATCCCGCCGAGCGCGACGAGTTCGTCGCTGACGGTGACCAGTCGCGAGGACATGCTCAACTCCTGGGCCAGGATGGTGAGCTGTTCGAGGTGATGGGTCACCGCGGTCTGCGCGGCCCGTCCGGTGGCCATGGCGACGATCTCGTCGGTGACGAACGGGTTGCCGTCGCGGTCGCCTCCGATCCACGACCCCATTCGCAGGATCGGCTCGTCGGACAGGCCCGCCCCGGGGTACTGGTCGCGCAGCTGGTCGCGTAAGGCGGCGTTGATCGTGGGGATCACCGAGAAGAACGCGGCGTCGTAGTACCGCAGGCCCACCTCGATCTCGTCCTCGATGCGCAGACGCTCGAGGCGGATCAACGCGGTCTGCCACAGCGTCAGCACCTGCCTGCGCAGCGCGGCGGTCACCTCGGTGTCCTCGTCGGGGGTCAACTCGGTGCGTCCGCGGAAGCGCATCAGGTCGGTGATGCGGCGTTGGGCCTCGAAGACGGTACGGCGGCGGGTCTCGGTCGGGTGCGCGGTGATCACCGGGACGACCACGGCGTCGGAGAGGGCGCGACCCACCTCCTCGTCGGACAGGCCTGCCTCGGCGAGTTTGGCGTAGGTCGCGGTGAGGCTGGAGTCCACCGGCGGATCGCCCGCACGGACGTGGATGGCGCGGCGGCGCTCGCGGTGGATGTCCTCGGCCAGGTTGGCCAGCAGGGCGAAGTGGCTGAAGGCCCGGATGACGGGCGTCGCCTGCGCCACGTCCAGGCCGGCGAGGGTCTCGGCGAGCTCGCTGCGGTCGATCTCGGAACGACGGACCCGGAAGGACTCGACGCGTGCCCGCTCCACGAGGTCGAAGATCTCCTCGCCGGCGTGTTCGCGGACGATGTCGCCCAGCAGACCGCCGAGCAGTCGGATGTCCTCGCGGAGGGGTTCGGTCGCCTGCCTACCGGTGGCGGTCGAGGTGACCCGGACGTCCGAGGGGGCGACGAAGCTCTCGTCCGCTCCGTGCTCGGAGGTGGTGCGGTCGGACGCGGGACTGCTTGCTGCCGTGGACTGTTCCGTCATCGCTCCAGTATCCCGCCCAATGCGATCGGCGGCATCTCGGGCGGTCAGGACAGCTTGATGTCCAGACCGATGCCGAGGATGAAGATGAACCAGATGACGCCGACGAAGACGGTCAGGCGGTCGAGGTTGCGCTCGACGACGCTGGATCCGGACAGGCTCGACTGGACGCCACCACCGAACAGAGAGGACAGGCCGCCGCCCTTACCGCGATGCAGCAGCACGAGGATCACCATCAGAACGCTGGTGATGACCAATCCGATGTCCAAGACGAACTTCACTGACGGTGATCCTTTTCGTTGTCGCGACGCAAACTCTCGGCGAGTCTACGTGGTCCACCCCTCGATCAGGGCAGCGGTCCACCTGCGGCGATCGCGGACAGGGTCGCGAACTCGTCGGACTTGAGCGACGCGCCGCCCACGAGGGCGCCGTCGACGTCGGTCTGGCCGACGATCTCGCCGACGTTCTTCGAGCTCACCGAGCCGCCGTAGAGGACCCGCACGGATGCGGCCACCGTGGCGTCGGCCAGTTCGGCCAGCGTCGAACGGATGGCCGCGCAGACCTCCTGGGCATCGGCCGCGCTCGCGACCCGACCGGTACCGATCGCCCACACCGGTTCGTAGGCGATGACGACCTTCGCGATCTCGTCGGCCGAGAGGCCGGCGAGCGAACCGGTCAGCTGCGCGACGTTGTAGGCCACGTGCTCCCCCGCCTCGCGGACGTCGAGGCCCTCACCGATGCAGACGATGGGCGTCAGCCCGTGCCGCAGCGCGGCCTTGGTCTTGCCGAGGACGACCTCGTCGGTCTCGGCGTGCAGGGTCCGACGCTCCGAGTGCCCGACGACGACGAAGGTGCAGCCCAGCTTGGCCAGGAACGCGCCGCTGATCTCGCCGGTGTGCGCACCGGAGTCGTGCTCGGACAGATCCTGCGCGCCGTACGTCACCAGCAGCTTGTCGCCGTCGACGACGGTCTGGACGCTGCGGATGTCGGTGAACGGCGGGATGACCGTCACGTCGACCTTGTCGAAGTACTTCGCGGGGAGCGCGAAGGCGATCTTCTGGACGAGCGCGATGGCCTCGAGGTGGTTGAGGTTGCACTTCCAGTTGCCCGCGATGAGCGGCTTGCGGTTTGCCACGTTCTCAGTCCTCCAGGACCTTCAGCCCCGGGAGCTCCTTGCCCTCGAGGTATTCCAGCGAGGCGCCGCCGCCGGTGGAGATGTGCGAGAACGCGTCGTCGGACAGACCGAGGTGGCGCACCGCCGCGGCGGAGTCACCGCCGCCGACAACACTGAACGCGCCCGACGCGGTGGCGCCGGCGATGGCCTCGGCCACCCCCTTGGTACCCGCCGCGAAGGCGTCGAACTCGAACACACCGGCCGGACCGTTCCAGAAGATGGTCTGCGCCTCGGCCAGGACGGCGGCGAATCGCTTCACCGACTCCGGGCCGATGTCGAGACCCATCCAGCCGTCCGGGATGTCGCGCACCGACACGGTCTGGGTGGCGGCGTCGGCGGAGAACGAGTCGGCGACGACCACGTCGACCGGCAGATGGATGACGTCGCCGAACCGCTCGAGCAGGTCCTTGCAGACCGCGACCTGATCGTCCTGCAGCAGCGACGTGCCGACCGAGAGGCCCTGGGCGACGAGGAACGTGAACGCCATGCCGCCGCCGATGACCAGCGTGTCGACCTTGGGTGCGAGGGCCTCGATGACGCCGAGCTTGTCGGACACCTTCGACCCGCCGAGCACGACCGCGTACGGTCGCGCGACGTCGGCGGTCAGCTTCTGCAGAACCTTGACCTCGGACTCGACGAGCCCACCGGCGTAGTGCGGCAACAACTTCGCCACGTCGTAGACCGACGCCTGCTCGCGGTGGACCACGCCGAAACCGTCGGACACGAACGCACCGTCGTCACCCACGAGTTCGACGAGGGCCTTGGCCAGCGCCTCCCGCTCGGAGGCGTCCTTCGAGGTCTCCCGCGGATCGAACCGGATGTTCTCCAGGAGCAGGACGTCACCGTCGGTCAGACCCTCGGCGCGCGCGAGCGCATCGGTGCCGACGACGTCGGACGCGAGCTGGACGTTGCGTCCGAGCTCCTCGCCGAGGCGGGCGGCGACCGGCGCCAGGGAGAACTTCGGGTCCGGCTCACCCTTGGGGCGTCCGAGATGCGCGGTGACGATCACCGAGGCACCCGCGTCGGCCAGGGCCGCGATGGTGGGCGCCGAGGCGATGATTCGCCCGGCGTCGGTGATGGTCTCCCCGTCCAGCGGGACGTTGAGATCCGAGCGCACCAGGACGATGCGGCCGGGCACGCCCTTCTCGAGCAGGTCTTTCAGCGATGCAAGTGCCATGAGAGGAGACCGACCGCCCTTTACAGCGACTTGCCGACGAGACCGATGAGGTCCACGAGGCGGTTCGAGTAGCCCCACTCGTTGTCATACCAGGAGACGATCTTGGCCTGGTCGTCGATGACCTTGGTCAGGCCGGCGTCGAACAGCGAGCTGTGCGGGTCGGTGACGATGTCGGACGAGACGATCGGCGCGTCGTAGTACTTGAGGATGCCCTTGAGCGGTCCCTCGGCGGCGGCCTTCATCGCGGCGTTGATCTCCTCGACCGTGGCGGCCTTGCGCAGGTGCGCGGTGAGGTCGGTGACCGAGCCGGTCGGGATCGGCACGCGCAGTGCGTAGCCGTCGAGCTTGCCCTTCAGCTCGGGCATCACCAGGCCGATGGCCTTGGCGGCACCGGTCGAGGTGGGCACCACGTTGATCGCGGCGGCGCGAGCGCGGCGCAGATCGGAGTGCGGGCCGTCCTGCAGGTTCTGATCCTGGGTGTAGGCGTGGATCGTGGTCATGAGGCCCTTGACGATGCCGAACTCGTCGTTGAGGACCTTCGCGATCGGGCCGAGGCAGTTCGTGGTGCACGACGCGTTGGAGATGATGTTCTGGCTGCCGTCGTACTTGTCGTGGTTCACGCCCATCACGATGGTGATGTCCTCGTCGGAGGCGGGGGCGGAGATGATGACCTTCTTGGCGCCGGCGTCGAGGTGGCCCTGGGCCTTGTCGCGCTTGGTGAAGATGCCGGTGGACTCGACGACGACATCGACACCCAGGTCACCCCACGGGAGCGCGGCGGGGCCTTCCTTGACCGACAGGCTCTTCAGCTTGTGGTCACCGATGACGATGGTGTCGTCACCCTCGAGCGACACGTCCGCGTCGAGACGACCCAGGATCGAGTCGAACTTCAGCAGGTGCGCGAGGGTCGCGTTGTCGGTCAGGTCGTTGACGGCGACGATCTCGATGTCGGTGGTGCCCAGCGCTTTCTGCGCCTCGACGGCACGGAAGAAGTTGCGGCCGATCCGGCCGAATCCGTTGACGCCTACCCGAACGGTCACAATGAGCTCCTCAGCTGTGGGGTGTGGATCGATCTGTCGCGGTACGGCCAGCCTAATCTGCCGGGGTCCCGCAGGCGAAGGCGACGCCTTCACCGCGTGCGAGCAGGGTGTTCTCAGGCCTCGTCGAGCAGTTCGGAGGTGACCGCCGACTCGGTGTCGGGGATGCCGTCGGTGCGGGCCTTCTTGTCGGCCATCGACAACAACCGGCGGATCCGCCCGGCGACCGCGTCCTTGGTCATCGGCGGGTCGGCGAGCTGTCCGAGCTCCTCCAACGAGGCCTGACGATGGGTCACCCGCAGCCGACCGGCCGCGACGAGGTGGTCGGGGACGGTGTCGCCGAGG
This sequence comes from Williamsia maris, assembly GCF_024171815.1. GTDB lineage: Bacteria > Actinomycetota > Actinomycetes > Mycobacteriales > Mycobacteriaceae > Williamsia_A > Williamsia_A maris. The sequence continues at coordinate 503,585 of NZ_JAMTCJ010000004.1, forward strand.
ATGTCGAGGGCGCGCTCGACCCGTGCGGCCGCGGCCACGGCGGCCCGCGCCGAGCGGCGAAGGTTCGCGTCGTCGAAGTTGGCGAGCCGGTTCGCGGTCGCACGCACCTCGCGGCGCATCCGGCGTTCCTCCCACGTGAGGCGGGTGTCCTGTGCGCCCATCCGGGTCAGCAGGGCGCCGATGGCCTCGCCGTCTCGGATGACGACGCGGTCGGCGCCACGGACCTCCCGGGCCTTGGCCGAGACCCCCAACCGCCGTGCGGCACCGACGAGCGCGAGCGCCGCCTCGGGTCCGGGGCAACTGACCTCCAGGGCCGAAGAGCGTCCCGGCTCGGTGAGCGATCCGTGCGCGAGAAATGCTCCGCGCCAAGCGGCTTCGGCGTCGGCGACACCGCCGCCGACAACCTGTGCGGGCAGTCCGCGCACCGGGCGACCACGCATGTCCAGCAGACCGGTCTGGCGGGCCAGGGCCTCACCGTCCTTGGTGACGCGGACGATGTAGCGGGCGGACTTGCGGATCCCGCCGCTGCGCAGGACGTGGACCTCGGAGTTGTAGCCGTAGAGGTCGAAGATCTCCTTGCGGAGTCGGCGGGCGACGTTGCCGAGGTCGACCTCGGCCTCGACGACGACTCGTCCGGCGACGATGTGCAGGCCGCCCGCGAACCGCAGTAACGCCGACACCTCGGCCTTGCGGCAACTCGTCTGAGTCACCACGAGCCGACTCAGCTCGTCCTTGACGGCTGCTGTCATCGCCACCGGTTGCTGTCCTCCTGCCGGGGGTCGCCCCCCAGACGCGTAGTTTCCTCGGCGCTGCGCCGACTCGTCGCTGCTGGCCCGTGATCGCGGGCGTCGACGACGTCCCCCGTCGTGCTCGCGGCGGCGGGGCTACCCGAGCCGGTCTGCCGAAGGCGGTCGGTCGACTGCCCCGACAGCGTAGCCATCGGTCTGTTCCTCGCACAGCGTAAGCACCATGGAGGCCAATTTCTCCGGATCGTGTACATGGGTGCCCGGCTGCGCGAGGTCGCCCACGTGCAATCGGGCGCCGAACAGTGCGGCGGCACGCTCCACGTGGTCGCGTTCGCGCCCGGCGGGTGCCGAACCGGCGTCGACGATGACGTCGTCCACGCGGAAGTCGTCGGCGTGGGCGTGCAGCACGTGCAGGTGTCGTTCGACCGAGAAGCCGCTGGTCTCACCGGCTTCCGGCGCGAGGTTGACGAACAGCATCCGGCGGGCGGACGTCGCCTTGAGGGCGGCGAGCTGCTCGGGCACGAGGACGTGCGGGATGACGCTGGAGAACCACGACCCGGGGCCGAGCACCACGAGATCGGCGGCGGCGATCGCCTCGACGGCCTCCGGACACGCCGGCGGATCGGGCGGGAGGAGACGAACGCGTCGCACGGTGCCCGGTGTCGTGGCGACCGCTACCTGCCCGGCGATGCTGCGGCTGATCCGCGGATCGGCCTCCAGCCCGGAGACCTCCGCCTCGATGTTCAGGGGCACCGCCGACATGGGGAGCACGCGTCCGGGGACGCCGAACAGCTCCATCACGGCGTCGAGGGCGGTCACGGGGTCGCCGAGTTCCTCGGTGAGGCCCGCGAGCAGCAGGTTGCCCACCGGGTGTCCGGCGAGGGCGCCACGGCCGCCGAATCGGTGCTGCAACAGGGCCACCCAACGGTCCCGGCCACCGGCCGGTTCGTGCTCGCCGCCTGCCGACATCAGCGCCGCGATCGCCATCCGCAGATCACCGGGCGGGATGACCCCGAGTTCCGAGCGCAACCGGCCCGACGACCCGCCGTCGTCGGCCACGGTGACCACCGCGGTGACCTCGTCGCTGAGTCGTCGCATGGCCGTCAGGGTGGCGTGCAGACCGTGTCCGCCACCGAGCGCGACGACCTTGCCGATCCCGCTGCTCATTCGCGTCCCAGGTCGCGGTGGACCACCCGGACGGCGAACGCGCGGCCCTCCGCGGTGTCGGCGACGTCGGTGTCCGCGCCGGAGTCCGGTGAGTCCGCGGTCGCGACCGACAGCCGTGTCCGCAGCTGTTCGGCCATCGCCACGCTGCGGTGCATGCCGCCGGTGCACCCGACGGCGACGGTCATGTAGCGCTTGCCCTCTCGCTCGTATCCCCGGGCCGTGAGTCGGATCACGCGCTCGAAAGCATCGAGGTAGTCCGACGCGCCGGGTTGGCCCAGCACGTAGTCCGAGACCGGCGACTCCAGGCCGTTGTGGTCGCGCAGTTCGGGCACCCAGTAGGGGTTGGGCAGGAAACGCACATCGGCGACGAGATCGGCGTCGATGGGCAGCCCGTACTTGAACCCGAACGACTGGAACGCGATCCGCACCTCGGTGGTCGACGGCTGGGCGAACGCGTTGTCGACGATGCGGCGCAGCGCGGTGACCGACAGATCGGAGGTGTCGACGACCAGATCCGCCGTCTCCGACACCTTGGCCAGCACGGCGCGCTCACGCGCGATCGCCTCGATCAGGGTTCCGTTGTCCTGCAGTGGATGCGAGCGGCGGACCTGCTCGAAGCGACGCACCAGCGCGGCGTCACCGGCGTCGAGGAACAGCAGTCGCGGGTGCTGACCGAGGGCCTCGAGCTCCTCGCGGACGTCGGACACCTCGGCGCTGAACGACTCCGCGCCCGCCCGCATCACCAACGCGAGTCGGGTGATCGACGGGTCGTCGCTCTGCGCCACACCGACCATCTGGGTGATCAGCGACGCCGGGACGTTGTCGGCGACATACCAGCCGAGGTCCTCGAGCAGTTTCGCCACCGTGCCACGACCGGCACCGGACATCCCGGTGACGAGCAGGACGTCGATCTGTCGTCCGGTCGTCGCGCCGGGCACCATGTCGGTGTCGGACGCGGGGTCCCGGTCAGCCATCACTGTTCCCATCTGTTCGCGAATCCTGTGTCCGCTCGGTCGATCCTGCCTGCTGCGGCTCCGACGCACCGGATGAGGCCTCGACCACCGGGCCGGCGAGAGCCATCTGTACGGCCTTCGCGGTGGACTGACCGATCCCCGGCACGGTCGCGATCTCCTCGATCGACGCGTCGCGGAGCCGGGCGACCGAACCGAAGTGCGACACCAACGCGGCCCGACGGGTCTGGCCGAGTCCCGGCACACCGTCGAGGACCGAGGCCGTCATCCGCTTGCTGCGCTTGCTGCGATGGAAGGTGATCGCGAACCGGTGCGCCTCGTCGCGCACCCGCTGCAGGAGGAACAACGCCTCACTCGTGCGCGGGAAGATCACCGGGTCCTCGTCGTCGGGGACCCAGACCTCCTCGAGACGTTTGGCCAACCCGATCACCGCGACGTCGGTGACGCCGAGCTCGCTCAACACCTGTGCCGCGGCGCGGACCTGCGGGCCGCCACCGTCGACGACGAACAGGTTCGGGGGGTAGGCGAAGCGGCGCGGTCGGCCGGTGGCCGGGTCGATCGACGCCTCGGGGGCGAGATCTCCCCCGTTGTCGGCGGGGTCGGCGGTCGCGCCGGGCGCGGGCACCGGACCACTCTCGAGCACCACACCGGCGTTCGGTTCGGCGTCGGAGCGGTAGCGCAGGAACCGGCGTCGGGTCACCTCGGCGATCGATGCCACGTCGTCCGAACGCCCGTCGCCCGCAGCCTCTTTGATCGCGTAGTGCCGGTAGTCCGACTTGCGGGGCAGGCCGTCCTCGAAGACGACCAGCGAGGCGACGACATCGGTTCCCTGCACGTGCGAGATGTCGATGCACTCGATCCGCAACGGCGCGATGTCGAGTCCGAGGGTCTCCTGGATCTCGGTGAGGGCCGCCGACCGGGTCGTCAGGTCCCCCGCCCGGCGCAGCTTGTGCTGGGTGAGCGCCTCGCCAGCATTGCGTTCGACGGTCTCGAACAACGCCTTCTTGTCGCCGCGTTGCGGGACGCGCAGGTCGACGTTCGACCCGCGCAGCCCGGACAGCCACCGGGTGAACTCGGGGGCGTCGGGCGGGAGCACCGGCACCAGGACCTCGCGCGGTACCGGCTCGCTGCCCTCGTGGTCGGAGTCGACGCTCACCGTCGCGTCCTGATCGACCTGGGCGCCGTAGAACTGGGTCAGGAACTGCCCGACCTGCTCGGCCAGGTCGGGGGTGTCGTCGTCGGAGTCGGTGGTCGCGTTCAGCACGTCGGTGCGTTCGACCACCCACCCACGCTCGCCCCGGACGCGACCGCCGCGGACGTGGAAGATCTGCACCGACACCTCGAGCTGGTCGGCCACCATCGCGACGACGTCGGCGTCGGTGCCGTCGCCGAGGACGACGGCCTGCTTCTCCAGGGCCCGACGCAGGGCGCCGACGTCGTCACGCAGACGTGCGGCACGCTCGAAGTCGAGATCGGCAGCCGCGGCTGCCATCTGGTTGTCGAGATGCTTGATCATGCGGTCGGTGCGGCCGGCGAGGAAGTCGCAGAAGTCCTGGACGATCTCGCGGTGCTCGACCGCGTCGACCCGTCCCACGCAGGGCGCGGCGCACTTGTCGATGTAGCCCAGCAGGCACGGGCGGTCGATCTGCCGGTGACGTTTGAACACCCCGGCCGAACACGTCCGGGCCGGGAACACCCGGGTCAGCAGATCGAGGGTCTCGCGGATGGCCCAGGCGTGCGAGTACGGGCCGAAGTAGCGGACACCCTTGCGCCGCGGTCCGCGGTAGACGAACAACCGCGGGTACTCCTCGTTCAACGTGACCGCGAGCATCGGGTACGTCTTGTCGTCGCGGTAGCGGACGTTGAACCGCGGATCGAACTCCTTGATCCAGTTGTATTCGAGCTGCAGCGCCTCGACCTCGGTACCGACCACCGTCCACTCGACGGACGCGGCGGTGGTGACCATCCGCCGTGTGCGCGGGTGCAGCGTGGACAGGTCGGCGAAATACGAGGTGAGCCGCGAGCGGAGGTTCTTCGCCTTGCCGACGTAGATGACGCGGCCATAGGTGTCCCGGAACTTGTAGACGCCGGGGTGGACCGGAATGCTCCCCGGCGCCGGGCGGTACGTGGTCGGATCGGGCACGCGTCCAGGTTAGTACGGCCCACAGACGTGCCCGACTTGTTAGCGTCGGCGGATGAAGGTGCACCCCCGTCCCGTCCGCAGCGTGGCCGTCCTCGCCGTCGCCGCCATCGCCCTGACCTCGGCCGCGTGCGGCGACGACGGCTCCACCGCGTCCGGGCCCGACTCGGGGACGTGTACGAATGTGGCCAACGGGACACCGATCGCGGCAGCCTCGGCCACCGCGGGGGCACCGGCGAGCCGCGACATCGCCACCAACCCGGAGGTCGCCACCGGCTACCGGACGCAGATGACGCCGGTGCGCACCGGGTCGTACTCGGTGGTGACCGCGAACCCCCTCGCGACGAAGGCCGCCTGCGACGTCGTCCGCGACGGTGGCAGCGCCGCGGACGGGCTCGTCGCCGCGCAGGCCGTGCTCGGTCTGGTGGAGCCGCAGGCCACCGGGATCGGCGGCGGTGCGTTCCTCGTCTACTACGACGCGGCGTCGAGATCGGTGCAGGCCTACGACGGTCGCGAGACCGCACCGGCCGCGGCGACCGGCGACTACCTGCGTCACATCAGCCCGACCGAGCGCACCGAACCAGTCCCCTCGGCGCGCGCGAGCGGACGGTCCATCGGTACGCCGGGCGTGCTGCGGATGCTCGAGATGGCGCAGTCCGACCACGGCGTGAAGAAGTGGGGTGACCTGTTCTCCCCCGCCGTGCGGCTGGCCGACGACGGGTTCGCCATCAGCCCGCGGATGGCGGCCGCGATCGCCGACAGCAGAACCGATCTGGTCGCCGACCCGGAGGCGAAGGCCTACTTCCTCAACCCCGACGGGACCCCCAAGGCCGCGGGCACGACGCTGAACAACCCGGCCTACGCGAAGTCGCTCGGGGCGATCGCGAGCGAGGGACCCGACGCGTTCTACACCGGCGCGATCGCCCGCGACATCGTCGACAAGGTCGGGTCGACCGCCGGCGGTATGACGCCCGGACTGACCACCCTCGACGACCTGGCCGGTTACCGCGCCCGCAAGCGGGAGTCGCTGTGCACCACCTACCGCGGTCACGTCCTGTGTGGCATGCCGCCGCCCTCGTCCGGCGGCATCACCGTCGCGTCGGCGATGGGGATCCTGTCGAACTTCGACCTGGCCTCGATGGGCCCGCGCGAGAGGGACCGCAACGGCGGTGTGCCGACCGCACAGGCCGTGCACCTGATCTCCGAAGCCGAGCGGCTCGCCTACGCCGATCGCGACAAGTACGTCGCCGACACCGATTTCGTCCCCCTGCCGGGCGGTTCACCCGCGGCGCTCACCGACCCCGCCTATCTGAAGAAGCGTGCGTCGCTGATCGATCCGAACCGCTCGATGGGCGAGGCGGAGCCGGGTGACTTCGGACCGGTGCCCGCCGGTGTCGTGCCGACACCGGAGCACGGGACCAGCCAGATCGTGGTCATCGACAAGAAGGGGGACGCCGCCTCGATGACGACGACGGTCGAGTCCGCGTTCGGGTCGTTCCACATGGTCGACGGGTTCATCCTGAACAATCAGCTGACGGACTTCTCCGCCGACCCGGTCGACGAATCCGGTGCGCCCGTGGCCAACCGGGTGGAGCCGGGCAAGCGACCGCGGAGCTCGATGTCGCCGACCCTGGTCTTCGACGCCGCCGACGGTGGCCGCGGGGATCTCACCGCCGCGGTGGGCTCGCCCGGTGGTTCGGTGATCATCCAGTTCGTCATCAAGACCCTCGTCGGGATCCTCGACTGGGGGCTCGATCCGCAGCAGGCGGTCTCCGGTGTGGACTTCGGTGCCGCCAACAGCCCGACCACGAACGTCGGTGGTGAGCACCCCGGCGTCGACCCGACCGACAACGGTGACCGGGATCCCCTGGTCCTCGCGCTACGGAAGATGGGCCATCAGGTGTCGGTCGCCGACCAGTCGTCCGGACTCGCCGCGGTCGTCCGCGACCAGGACGGGTGGATCGGTGGCGCCGACCCCCGCCGCGAGGGAGAGGTCATGGGCGACACCCGCTGATCATGATTGCTGGCTGTGTGGAAAGCGCCATCGAGTGTGCTGACGACGGCACGCGAGATTCGACGAGACGACGCACACTCGATGCGCGCTTTCCGCACCGTCAGCGGCTTTTCGTCACGTGAGCCGACCATCTGCACTGATCAGCGTCGGCGCACTCGACGGGCTCGACAAACCCTCTAGGCGCGATATCTCTCGAGGAGTTCGCGGACGGTGTCCATGGCCTCGACCGCGCGGATGCCGTCGTTGGCCTGGATGGCCATCACCGGGACATGCTCGTAGGCAGGCAGTTCGAGTCGGGCCCAGTGGCCGGAATCGGGGTACCAGATGCCCTCGACGTCAGCCCAGTCGAAGACGCGCTCCCCCAGGATGTTCCGCACCGCGACACCGGATGCGCCGACACGAATTCTGGGCAACGTGAGGGTCATGATTGCGCCACCGAGCACGACGCCGATCATCGCGAGACCGATCTGATCGGTGATGCGGAACCGCACGCCGGTGTCGGAGACCCGCAGCAGGATGCCGACGGCCACGTGGGCGATGACGAACAGCGCCGCCACGATCGTCGCGTAGCGCGCGGTCCGCCGACTCCGATAGGTGAAGTCCCATTCGGTCGAGGTGGAGGCATCCATCGGACGGGTCACCGGGGTGGGAGCTTCGCGAGCTCTGTCAGGGTGATCGCCGAGGCCAGCGCTGCGGTGGCCGCCTGTGCGCCCTTGTCCTCGAACGAGTCCGGCAGCCCGGCGCGGTCGAGCGCCTGCTGCTCGTTCAGCGTCGTGAGCACACCGTTGCCCACCGGGGTGCTCTCGTCGAGCGACACCCGGGTCAGCCCCGCGGTCACCGCGTCACAGACGTACTCGAAATGCGGTGTCTCGCCGCGGATGACGACCCCGAGCGCCACGACCGCGTCGTGCGTGCGGGCCAGTGCCTGCACCACGACCGGCAGCTCGATCGCCCCGGCCACCCGCACCACCGTCGGCGACTCGATCTTCGCGGTCTGGGCGACGCGCAGGGCGCCGTCGAGCAACGCGGTACAGATGGTGGCGTGCCACTGCGACGCGACGATCGCCAGCTTCAGGTCCGACGCGGCGGCGAGTTCGACGGTCGGTTCGCCCGCCCCGCTCACGCCGACGTCCCGCCCGCGTTGGCGGCCGAACCCGCGACGTCGTCGAGGCCGATCAGGTCGTGGCCCATCCGGTCACGCTTGGTACGCAGGTACCGCAGGTTCTCGGCGTTGGGACGTACCGGCATCGGGACCCGCTCGGTGATGTGAAGTCCGTATCCGTCGAGCCCGACCCGCTTGGCCGGGTTGTTGGTGAGCAGGCGCATGGAGCTGACGCCGAGGTCGACGAGGATCTGCGCGCCGAGTCCGTAGTCGCGGGCGTCGGCGGGCAGTCCGAGTTCGAGATTCGCGTCGACGGTGTCCGAACCGCTGTCCTGGAGCTGGTAGGCCTGCAGCTTGTGCAGCAGTCCGATCCCCCGGCCCTCGTGTCCCCGCATGTAGAGCACGATGCCGCGTCCTTCAGCGGCGACCATCTCCATCGCCGCGTCGAGTTGCGGTCCGCAGTCGCACCGCAACGAGCCGAAGACGTCACCGGTGAGACACTCCGAGTGCACGCGCACCAGGACGTCGTTGCCCTCGCCGTCGGGCCCGGGGATGTCGCCGAGGACGAGCGCGATGTGCTCGACCTCGTCGTAGATGCTGGTATACCCGACAGCGCGGAAGGTGCCGTGCCCGGTCGGGATACGCGCGTCGGCCACCCGGACGACGTGCTTCTCGTGCCGGCGACGCCACGAGATGAGGTCGGCGATGGAGATCAGCGCGAGGTCGTGCTCGTCGGCGAAGACCCGCAGTTCGTCGGTCTGGGCCATCGCGCCGACGTCTTTCTGGCTGACGATCTCGCAGATGACGCCCGCGGGTGCGAGGTCGGCCATCCGCGCGAGGTCGACCGCGGCCTCGGTGTGGCCGGGACGTCGCAGCACCCCGCCCTCCTTGGCGCGCAGCGGGACCACGTGCCCGGGACGGGTGAAGTCGTTGGCGGTGCTCTCCGACGAGGCGAGCAGGCGCATGGTCGCGGCCCGGTCCGAGGCGCTGATACCGGTGCCGATGCCCTCGCGGGCGTCGACGGTGACGGTGTAGGCGGTCCCGTGCTTGTCCTGGTTCACCGAATACATCGGCGGCAGGCCGAGACGGTCGCAGTCGGCGCCGTCGAGCGGCACACAGAGGTAACCCGAGGTGTAGCGGACCATGAACGCCACCAGTTCGGGCGTGGCCTTCTCGGCGGCGAAGATGAGGTCGCCCTCGTTCTCGCGGTCCTCGTCGTCGACCACGACGACGGCCTTGCCCGCTGCGATGTCGGCGACTGCGCGCTCAACGGTGTCGAAGATCGTCACGATGCAACCTCGTCGTTCTGCTGGGAGACGGTGGGGTGGTTCTGGGTGGCCGTGAGCCGCTCGACGTACTTGGCGATCACGTCGACCTCGAGGTTGACCACGGTGTCGACGGTGACGGTGCCGAGTGTGGTCATCGCCAGGGTGGTCGGGATCAGCGAGATCTCGAACCAGGACAACTCCGCTCCGGGCTCGGATATGCCCGAGACGGTCAGGGAGACACCGTCGACGGTGATCGATCCCTTCTCGACGATGTAGCGCGAGGTGGCCGCGTCGATGCCGATGCGGATGACGGTCCAGTTCTCCGACGGGCTGACCGACGACACACGACCGACGCCGTCGACGTGGCCCTGCACGATGTGGCCGCCGAACCGACCACCTGCGGCCATGGCGCGCTCCAGGTTGACCGGCGCGCCGGCGTCCAGGGACGCGAGGCTGCTGCGGCGCAGGGTCTCGGCCATCACGTCGACGGTGAAGTCGTCGGCCGCGGGCTGGTCGACCACGGTCAGGCACACGCCGTTGACGGAGATCGAGTCCCCGTGTCCGGCGTCGCTGGTGACCAGGGGGCCGCGCACGGTGAACCGCGCCGCGTCGACGAGGTCCTCGCGCGAGACGACGGTCCCGCGCTCTTCGACAATTCCGGTGAACACCAATGCTCCTCGAGTCGTCACGACCCAGGGCGATACGAACGCGGAATCCACCGCGGTGCGTTCTCTCTCATCCGGACTATGACCGTCGGCTCCGGAGTCACACCGGATCTGCTGACCCCGTCCCTCCGACCGGTCGGTCGATGGTCCGGGCGCTCGCGGGCTTCGCCGATTTCTCGTCGTCACCGCCGGTGGGGAATCACACCCCGCCCTGAGAACTTCTCCCTCGACGCTAGCACAGCGCGAACCGCACACCGCGCGCCCGCGACCGGCGAAAACGCCGGTCAGGGGGTTGAGGTCAGGGTGATCAGAACGTCGTCGCCGAGGATCTCCAGCCCGGAACGGACGAATCGGTGCGCGTCGGTCAGCGTCTGCACCGAGTGGTCGTCGACCGCGGCGGCCCCGCCCCCCAGGATCGTCGGCGCGAGATAGACCTGGACTCGGTCGACGAGTCCCGCGGCGAAGAACGCGCCGAGGATCGTCGGCCCGCCCTCGACCTGCACGTGCAGTGCGTCGTCGAGCGCGCTCAGGACCGCGACGGGGTCGTGCCCGGGGACGTGGACGGTCGGGGCATCGGGTCCCAGGATCCGCGCGCCGGACGGGATGGGCCGGTTGCCCAGGACCACCCGGACCGGTTGGTGCTCGCGCAGGGTGCCGTCGGGGAACCGCGCGGTCAGCGTCGGGTCGTCGCGCAGGACCGTGCCGGTACCCACGACGATCGCGTCGAGTTCACCGCGATCGACGTGGACGCGCTCGCGCGCGCCGGAGCCGGTGATCCACTGGCTGGTCCCGTCCGGTGCGGCGATACGGCCGTCCAGGGTCGCCGCGATCTTGGCGGTCACGTGCGGCCGAGAAGTCCGCTGCCGGAACAGCCATTCGCGTAAGGGGCCGTCCCTGACGACATCGGCGAGCAGCCCCGCCTCGACCGCGGTCCCGGCCGAGCGCAGCGTCGTCGCTCCCCCACCCGCCCCCGGGTTCGGGTCGTCGACGGCATAGATCACCCGGGACACGCCCGCGTCGAGCAGCGCGCGGGTGCACGGACCGGTGCGGCCGGTGTGATCACAGGGCTCGAGGGTCACCACCGCCGTGGCGCCCCGGGCGCGATCACCGGCATCGCGCAGGGCCATGACCTCGGCGTGGGGGCCGCCGACGGGTTGGGTGTGTCCGCGTCCGACGACGACGCCGGTGTCGTCGACGATGACTGCGCCGACCGGCGGGTTGGGCGAGCTCACACCCCGCGCCCGCAGGGATTCGGCGATGGCCTCGCGCATCGCCGACTCGTGGCGTCGCGGGCCGCCGGTGATCATTGTCAGCCGCGCGCGGCGAGTGCCTGCGCGCGCAGTTTCGACACCGCGACCGCGGGATCGGCGGCGCCGTAGACCGCGGAACCCGCGACAAAGCAGTCGACCCCGGCCTCGGCGGCCTGCTCGATCGTGTCGGCGTTGATGCCGCCGTCGATCTCCACGAGAAGTCGTAGCGCGCCCGAGTCGATGCGTTTGCGGATGGTCCGGACCTTCTCGAGCACCTCCGGCATGAAGGACTGTCCTCCGAAACCCGGTTCCACGCTCATCACCAGCAGGGTGTCGAACTCGGAGAGGATCTCGAGGTAGGGATCGAGGTCGGTGCCCGGCTTCAGGCTGAGCCCCGCCTTCGCCCCGGCGGCGCGGATGTCCTTGGCGACGGCGATCGGGTCGTCGGTGGCCTCGGCGTGGAAGGTGACGTTGTGGGCGCCGGCCTCGGCGTACGGCGGCGCCCAGCGGGCGGGGTCCTCGATCATCAGGTGGCAGTCGATCGGGATCTCGGTGGCCTTGAGCAGGCTCTGCACCACCGGCAACCCGAGGGTGAGGTTCGGGACGAAGTGTGCGTCCATGACATCGACGTGCAGCCAGTCGGAGTCGCCGACCGAATTGGCCTCGGCGGCCAGGTTGGCGAAGTCGGCGGAGAGGATGGACGGCGCGATCATCGGCTGGGCCGGACGGTCGAGAGACATGGCCGGAAGTCTATGCATCGCCTGCACGGCGAACTCCACCCCCGCGTGTCGCCCGCTGCGCCGACCGTCGGATCCCCCGCGATGTCACGGTCGGGTCAGCGCCGCCAGGAACATCGCGTCGGTGCCGTGCACATGCGGCCAGAGCTGGACGTACGGGCCGTCGCCGAGGTCGTCGACCGGCACGAGGGGGCGGGCGTCGAGGGTGCGGGCCAGTCCGTCGGCGACCACCGACTCCACCACGCCGACGGTCTCGGCCGGGTGCGGCGAGCACGTCGAGTAGATGACCACACCGCCGGGCCGGATCAGTTGAAGTGCGGCGACGAGCAGTTGGCGTTGCAGCGCCACGAGTTCGGGGACGTCGGACGGCGTGCGTCGCCACCGGGCCTCGGGGCGTCGACGCAACGAGCCCAGACCGGTACACGGGGCGTCGACCAGCACGCGGTCGTATCCGGGGGGCAGGCCGCTGTCACGGCCGTCGGCGACGTGCACGGTGACCGGCAGTCCCTTCACCGACGTCCGCACCAGTTCGGCACGGTGCTCGGACGGCTCGACGGCGTCGAGGTCGGCGGCGTCGATCTCGGCGAGGGCACCGATCATGGCGGCCTTCCCGCCGGGACCGGCGCAGAGGTCGAGCCAGCGACCGGTGTCGTCCCCCTCGATCGGGGCGACGGTGACCGCACGGGCCACCAGCTGACTGCCTTCGTCCTGCACGCCGGCCATCCCGTCGCGCACGGCGTCGAGCTTGCCGGGGTCGCCGCCGGGCAGATAGACGCAGTACGGGGAGAACGCCCCGACCTCTCCCCCGGTCGCCAGCGCGAGTTCCTCGGCGCTGATCAGACCCGGACGCGCGGCGAGGTGCACGATCGGTCGTTCATCGTCGGCCGCGAGCGCCGACTGCAGTTCACCCGCGCGCACACCGCCGTCCGGACCCGCCAGGGCGTCGGCGAACACCTGCGCGATCCAGCGCGGATGGGCGTAGCGGAACGCGAGATGACCGACCACGTCGTCGGCCATCGACGGCGCGAGCTCCTCGGTCCACAGTTCTTCGTCGCGCTGGGAGATCTTGCGCAGCACCGCGTTACAGAATCCGGCCGGGCCCTGACCCGCCTCGCTGCGGATGAGGTCGACCGATGTCGACACCGCCGCGTGCGCACCGATGCGGGTCCGCAGCAGCTGGTAGGCCCCGAGGCGCAGCACGTCGAGGACCGGACCGTCGATCTCGTCGACCCGTCGCCCCGCCGCCGAGGCGATGATCGCGTCGAGGACCCCCGTCGCCCGACAGGTGCCGTAGGCGAGCTCGGTGGCCAGTGCCGCGTCGCGGCCGGTGATACCCCGGTCGCGCAGCAGTTTCGGCAGCACGAGGTTGGCGTAGGAATCCCGCTCGCGCACCGCACGCAACACGTCGCGGGCGGCCTTGCGGACCGGGTCGACAGCCTTGTCGCGGACGTGCGCCGGGCGGGTCATCCGACCACCCCGTCGACTGGTCCGGATTGCAGTGTGAACGCGCAGTAGCGGTGGATCATGACAGCACCGCGCCGGATGCGAGGTGTGCGCCGCGGGCCCAGTCGGCCGCGGCCATCGGCTTCTTCCCGGGCGGTTGCACCGTGCTCAGCCGCACCGGGGCGGAGCCGGTACCCACCAGCACCGACTTCTTCGACACCGCGAGCGCGCCCGCGGGCAGCGGTTCGCCGTCGGTCGTGGTGACGGGGCCGATCTTCAAACGGACTTCTCCCAACTCGGTCCAGCTACCGGGAGCCGGTGTGGCCGAACGAATCTGACGATCGACGATGTGTGCGGGCCGATCCCATCGGACGCGCGCGTCGGCGACGTCGATCTTGGGTGCGAAGCTGACCCCGTCCGTGGGCTGTGAAAGTCCCACGAGCTCGCCGCGCTCGATCCCGTCGAGGGTCGAGACCAGCAGGTGCGACCCGTGCTCGGCCAGCCGGTCGAGGAGGTCGCCGCTGGTGTCGGTGGGGCGGATCCGCTCGGTGAGTGTGCCGAACACCGGCCCGGTGTCGAGGCCCGCCTCGATCTGGAAGGTGCTGGCGCCGGTGATCTCATCGCCCGCGGCGATGGCGGCCTGGACCGGGGCCGCGCCTCGCCAGGCCGGCAGGAGCGAGAAGTGCAGGTTGATCCACCCGTGCCGCGGCAGATCGAGCAATGCCTTCGGCACCAGCGCCCCGTAGGCGACGACGGCACAGCAGTCCGGCGCCCAATCGGTCAGCGACGCGACCGCATCCGGCTCGGACAGTCGGCGCGGCGTGATCACCTCGATGCCCGCCTCGTCGGCCAGCGTCCCCACCGGGGACCGCAGCACCTTGCGCCCACGGCCGGATTCGGCATCGGGTCGGGTGATCACACCGACGACCTCGTGATCGGGCGAGTCGATGAGCCGGCGCAGCGACGCCACGGCGGGATCAGGGGTTCCCGCGAAGACAATTCTCATGCCGACTCGTCGGGCTCGTGGATCCACGTCGTCGGGTACGCACCGGGGTCATCGCTGCTGGTGACGCCCGCGGCGAACCATTCCGATTCACGCACCGCGCGCATCGCGCCCTTGCGGATCGCCGGGTCGAGGCGTTGCAGGAACAGCACGCCGTCGAGGTGGTCGGTCTCGTGCTGGATTGCGCGGGCGACGATGTCGTCGGCGGTGAAGTGCAGTGGGGTGCCGTCGCGGTTGACGCCGCTGACCGTCACGACCGCGGCGCGGGTGCAGGAGGCCTGGATCCCCGGGATCGACAGGCAGCCCTCGGCGCCGGTCTGGGTGTCGTCGCCCTCGGCCGACCAGACCGGGTTGACGATGTGGCCGCGCATCCCGCCGCAGTTGAACACGAAGACCCGGGATTCGACACCGATCTGCGTCGCGGCGAGACCAGCGCCGTTGTGTCGGTCCATCGTCTCGAACATGTCGTCGATCAGACGGCCGAGTTCGGGGCCGAAATCGGATACCTCGGACGCGCGGGTGCGCAGCACCGGATCGCCGAACAACCGGATGGGCACCACCGACACGTCTGGATCCTCTCCCTCGGTCCCGGCGCAGTGGTGCACCGGGCGCGTACGAGTCTATGGGCTCGACCGGGCGCGTATCGACGCCGATCGTCCCGGCGCCGACGTCAGCCGATCGTCGGCGGGTCGACCTGTACCCGCAGCGCCCCGGCGTCGTGGTGGGTGGTGCGCGCGATCTGCGCGTCCCGGAGCGCCCGGACGAGCGCTCGGCCCTCGGACCGCTTGACGCGCAACAGGATTCGCGCGACATCGCCGCCGTCGACGGTGCGATCGGCGCCCGCGGGCGGTCGGGCGTCGGGCGGGAGGTCGACCGGTCCGAGTACCTCGCCGCCTGCGGGCAGGGCCACCGAGTCCGCGAACGCGGCGATCGACGTCGCCGAGCCGTCGACCGACGCCATCGTCACCGCCGGCGGTAGTCCGAGTTCGGCGCGCTGTCGCACCTCGTCGGCGGCGAAACCGACCGCGTCGAACCGGATGGCGGCCTGGACCACCGGGATCCCGGCGTCGGCGACGATGACCGCGGTCCCGTTGTCGGCCGCCGAACGGACCAGGGTGATCGCGGCGAACCAGCGGCGCAGGGTCTGCTCGCCCGCGCGGAGGTCGGGCCGGTCCATCTGCGCCCACGTGTCGAGGAGCACGGCCGCGCCGTACCCGCCCTCGGCGACCGGTTCGGCCCCCGGGGTCGCGACGACCACACGCGCACCGGTGGGAACGGTGTCGACCATGTGGTCGCCGCCGGAGGTGATCACCGGGACACCCGCGAACGCCTTGCCCAGTTCCTCGGCGGTGCGTCGCGAGCCGGAGGTGAGGGCGCGCAGGTGGGTGTCGCCGCACTCGGCGCACCGGAACGACGACTCGTGGTGTCCGCACCACCGACAGGTGATCCGGACGGGTTCGCCGCGGGCGGTGGGACCGTCGGCGTACATCGGACCGCGACAGCGGCGGCAGCGGACGCGGGTGCGACACCGCTCACAGGCCAGTGACGGGTGGTAGCCGCGTCGCGGCACGCTGATGAGTACCGGCGTCTGCGCGGCCAGCGCGGCACGGGCCGCGTCGAAGGCGATCTCCGGGATGCGCGCGATCCGGGCATTGGGGTCGCGGGAGACGCGGCGGTCCTCGTCGCTGATCGCGAGGATCCGGGGCGCGTGGGCGCGGACGGTCGACCGGTCGGCGACCAGGTCGTGCATCCATCCGGAGTCGACCAGGGTCTGCGTCTCGGCGGTACGGGTCAGTCCGCCGATCACGAGCGCACACCCGCTCTCGGCGGCGCGCAGGACGGCGACCTCCCGCGGATGCGGATAGGGCGCGCGGGGTTCGGTCAGGCTGTCGTCACCGTCGTCCCAGACGACCATCAGGCCCAGGCGGTGTACGGGGGCGAAGGCGGTGCTGCGGGTGCCGACGACCACCGTGGCGGTTCCGCGCAGCACCCGCAGCCACCGGCGGTAGCGCGCGGCCGGCCCGAGACCGGCGGACAGGGCGACCACGGTGTCGCCGAGCACCTCACGACACGCGCGCTCGACGCGGTCGAGGTCGCGTTGGTCGGGGACGACGATCAGGACGCCGTGGCCGGAGCGCACCGCGTGGGTGGCCAGTTCGGCCAGTCGTCGCGACCAGTCCTCCCCCGGAAGCGCCTGCCACGCGGCGCGGCCGGGTCCGCCGGCACCGACCACGCCGGTGAAGGACTCGGCGTTGCGGTAGCGCGCCCACCCGGCCGGGTCCGGTTCAGCGGGCACCGACCCGTCCGCGGTCGTGGTGTCCGTGGTGGTGTCGGGGGCCTGCTCGGTCCGTCCGTGTCGTGGGGGGATGGCCAGGCGGAGGACGTCGGTCATCGTGCCCGCGTACCGGTCGGCGACCGCGCGGCAGAGCGCGGCGACCTCCGGGGTCAGGACAGGTTCGGGTGACACCACCCGATCGAGCCACCCCAACTTGCCCGGGTGCTCGCTCGTCTCGAGGCGCTCGAGGACGTAACCGTCGACGAGGCGCCCGGAGAACCGGACACGCACGCGCGCACCGGGAACCGCGGCCTCGTCCTGGTCGGCGTCGACCTGGTAGTCGAACGGCCGGTCCAGGTGTGCGAGACCCAACATGGGGAGCACGGACGCCACCGGCCGATGAGCAGCGGGCGTGCGGGTGGCAGCGCGTGCGCTCATCGATCGGTGGCGTCTGTGTGGATGGTGATCAGACGGACCGTCGTGACGGTCCGGGTCGTCACAGGCCGGCGGCCGCCTTCAGCTTGTCGGCGCGGTCGGTGTTCTCCCACGGGAGGTCGATGTCGGTACGACCGAAGTGACCGTAGGCCGCGGTCGGCGCGTAGATCGGACGCAGCAGGTCGAGGTCGCGGATGATCGCACCCGGACGCAGGTCGAAGACCTCGGCGATCGCGGCCTGGATCTTGGCCGGGTCGACCGTCTCGGTGCCGAACGTCTCGACGAACAGCCCGACCGGGGCGGCCTTGCCGATCGCGTAGGCGACCTGGACCTCGATGCGCTGTGCCAGACCGGCGGCGATCGCGTTCTTGGCCACCCACCGCATCGCGTACGCCGCGCTGCGGTCGACCTTCGACGGGTCCTTGCCGGAGAAGGCGCCGCCACCGTGACGGGCCATGCCGCCGTAGGTGTCGACGATGATCTTGCGGCCGGTCAGGCCGGCGTCGCCCATGGGGCCACCGAGGACGAACTTGCCGGTCGGGTTGACCAGCAGGCGCACGTCGGAGGTGTCGAGCGTCGGGAGGTCCAGATCGGCCAGCACGGTGTCCACGACGTGGGTCTTGATGTCGGGGGTGAGCATCTTGATGAGGTCGATGTCGGCCGCGTGCTGGGTCGACAGGACGACGGTGTCGAGACGGACCGGCTGGTCGCCGTTGTACTCGATGGTGACCTGGGTCTTGCCGTCGGGACGCAGGTACGGCAGCGTGCCGTTCTTGCGGACCTCGGTGAGACGACGCGAGAGCCGGTGGGCCAGCGCGATCGGGACCGGCATGTACTCCGGGGTCTCGACGGTGGCGTAACCGAACATCAGGCCCTGGTCGCCGGCACCCTGCTTGTCGATCTCGTCGGTCTCGCCGTCGACGCGCGCCTCGTAGGCGTTGTCGACACCCTGCGCGATGTCGGGCGACTGCGCGCCGATCGCGACGTTGACGCCGCACGAGGCGCCGTCGAAGCCCTTGGACGACGAGTCGTAACCGATCTCGAGGACCTTGTCGCGCACGATCTTCGGGATGTCGGCGTAGGCGGAGGTGGTGACCTCACCGGCGACGTGGACCTGGCCGGTGGTGACCAGCGTCTCCACCGCGACGCGGGAGTGCTTGTCCTGCTCGAGCAGCGCGTCGAGGATCGAGTCACTGATGGCATCGCAGATCTTGTCTGGATGGCCCTCGGTGACCGATTCGCTGGTGAAGAGCCGGGAGGCTCCGGTGAGACGGTGGCCGGAACTGGTCATCATTTCCTCTCGAGATTGCACGGGAGTGGCAGGTGGTGGTGACGGCAGGTGTGTACCCGCAGGTGTTCGTGTGTCCCCCGAGTAACGATTGTTCAAGGTACACATACCGGTGGCGGATCGGTGACCTGGCCAGCCGGTGCGAGGTCGATCCTCAGCTACATCGATCCTCGGGTAGTAGATCGGTGACGGCGTCCAGTATTCGGCTCGCCATGAGTGTTTTCGATCCGAGCGGCAGTGCCGTCTCGGTTCCGGTGGCCGCCAGCAGCCAGCCGGTGTTGTCGTCGGTGCCGAACGCCTTGCCGTCACCGACCGCGTTCACCACCAACAGATCACACCCCTTGCGCGCCAACTTCTCCCGACCGTGGTCGAGCACTCCCCCGCTGGCGTCCCCGGTCTCGGCGGCGAACCCGACGATGACGGTCGACGCGGCGACGTCACCCGCGGTGCGCGCGGCCACGAGGGTGCGCAGGATGTCGGGATTGGTGGTGAGTTCGATCGGGGCGGGACCGGCCGCGCCCTTCTTGATCTTGGAGTCCGCGACGCTGACGGGACGGAAGTCGGCGACCGCGGCCGCCATGATGACGACGTCGGCCTCGTCGGACCGCTTGGCGATCTCCTCGGACATCTGGGCCGCGGTCACCACCGGGATCAACTCGACCCCCGAGGGGACGGCCAGTTCCGCCGTGGCGCCGGCGATCAGCGTGACCGTCGCGCCCCGATGGGACGCCGCGCGGGCGAGCGCGAACCCCTGTTTGCCGCTGCTGCGGTTGCCGAGGTAGCGGACGGGGTCCAACGGTTCGCGGGTGCCGCCGGCCGTGATCAGGACCCGCGTGCCGCGCAGGTCGTAGGTCAGCGCGTCGGGGTCGCTGAGCAACACCTCACCCATCAGGGCGATCTCCGACGGGTCGGGCAGGCGGCCCGCGCCGGTGTCCTTGCCGGTGAGTCGTCCCGACGCCGGTGTCATGACGACACCGCCGCGTGCGCGGATCGTCTCGACGTTGTGCTGGGTGGCCGGGTGCTCCCACATCTCGGTGTGCATCGCCGGGGCGTAGAGCACCGGGCACCGCGCGGTGAGCAGGGTCGCGCTGAGCAGGTCGTCGGCACGACCGGTGGCCGTGCGGGCCATCAGGTCGGCGGTCGCGGGCGCCACGATCACCAGATCGGCCTGCTGTCCGATGCGGACGTGCGGGACGTGCTCGACGTCGTCGAACACCTCGGCGCTGACCGGGTTGCCGCTCAGCGCCTCGAGCGTCGCGGCCCCGATGAACTCGAGGGCGGCTCGCGTCGGGATGACCCGGACGTCGTGACCCGCCTCGGTGAAGTGCCGGATGACCGAACAGGTCTTGTAGGCGGCGATGCCGCCACCGATCCCGACGACGATTCGCCGCGACGTGCCACTACCGCTCACGCCGCCTCGTCCCGCTCACCGCGAATGGGACTACTCGCCTTCGGTGTGCTCGAGCAGATCGGCGTGGATCTCCCGCATCGCGATCGAGAGCGGCTTCTCCTGCATGCCCGGCTCGACCAGGGGGCCCACGTACTCCAGGATCCCGTCGCCGAGCTGGTTGTAGTAGTCGTTGATCTGGCGGGCGCGCTTGGCCGCGTAGATCACCAGGGCGTACTTCGAGGAGGCACGCTCGAGCAGCTCATCGATGGGCGGGTTGGTGATGCCCAACGGGGTGTCGTAAGCCGGGGCGTCGGCGATGTCGGTCGGTTCGACGCTGGTCTGACTGCTCACGCAAAGTCCTCACTTCGTACTGTCTGTGACATCTCGTCGGTCGAAACGCACTGTTCAGGCGGGTGTACACAACGGTTGCCGATCACGGCGTCCGGGAATCCTCACGCCCGACCAGCAAGCTTACCAAGTTTTGTGCCACCCGGTCGACATCGTCGTTGACGATGACGTGGTCGAACTCGTGCGCGATGGCCAGTTCGGCCCGCGCGGTCTCGAGCCGGCGCTCGATCACCTCGGCGGTCTCGGTGCCTCGTCCGGTCAGGCGTTCGACCAACACCTCCCAGCTGGGCGGGGTCAGGAACACCGTGATGGCGTCGGCGAGTCGGGCCTGCACGGCGCGGGCACCCGCGATGTCGACCTCGACCAGGACGGGCGAGCCGGCCTCCAGGGCCTCGAAGACCGGTCGTGCGGGTGTTCCCGACCGCTGCAGGCCGCCGTGGATCTCGGCCCACTCCAGCAGGTCCCCGTCGGCGATCATCTCGGCGAAGCGATCGGCGCCGACGAAGTGGTAGTCGCGACCGTCCACCTCACCGGCCCGCGGGGCCCGGGTGGTGGCCGAGACGCTGAAGACGAGGTCGGGCATCAGCTCGCGCAGGCGTCGCACGACGCTGGACTTGCCGACGGCGGAGGGGCCGACCAAAACAACCAGTCGACCCCTCCGAACGTCTGAGCTCAGGGCGTTCAGCCCTGGTCGAACTTGGCGAGCAGCGCCTTGCGCTGACGGTCGCCCAGGCCGCGCAGGCGGCGGGTCGGTGCGATCTCGAGCTCGGTCATGATCTCCTGAGCCTTGACCTTGCCGACCTTGGGAAGGGCCTCGAGCAAGGCGGACACCTTCATCTTGCCCAGGATCTCGTCGGACTCTGCGTCCTTGAGCACCTGCTGCAGATCGGTGCCGCCGCGCTTGAGCCGCTCCTTGAGCTCCGCGCGCACTCGGCGAGCGGCAGCCGCCTTCTCCAGAGCAGCAGCGCGCTGTTCAGGGGTCAACTGGGGAAGGGCCACGGGTTCCTCCGTATTCGTAGAACATGAGTCTTGTCGGAGCTGCGTTTCCGCAGCGTCTGCGACCGTACCGACGTGAACAGGGATTTGCGAGTCCCACCCCGGCATTTGTGCAGTACGGACGGTGTTGTAGGCGCACGGGTGTCGACCGGACGGATTTTCCGGCCACCGCACCCGAATCCGGTCTTCGGATCACGAGAATGGCTGTGCGACAACGGAAAACGGAGGCAGTGGCGATCCCTGCCGGACCGACCCGGGCGGGGTGCTGATGTGACGGATGTGACGCGTGTGCCGAAACCCCTCCGATGGATTCTCGTCGGGTGAGTCGAGCGTGTCGTTTGGCGCGCTGAGCTGCGTCGGAGTGCGACGGGCCGGGTTCACCCGCGCAGGTGGGCCTCGACGTCGTCGCGCATCCGGGCCACCTCGTCGGACAGCGCGGCGTGGTCGGGTCCGCGGCGCAGGATCTCCCGCGAGACCGCGGGCAGGACCCACTCGTGCACACCGGCGAAGATCCGGGCGACGTCGGCGGGGGTACCGCCCTGGGCACCCACCCCCGGGGCGAGGATCGGGCCCCCGACGGCCTCGAGATCGAGCCCGTGGGCGCGGGTGGCCCCGACGACCAGACCCACCGCGGCGGGGCCGGCGTGGTTGAGCTCGGCGGCGGCGTCCACGATCGCCTGGGCGACGCTGGTTCGCTCACCGCGCGCGGTCTGGACCGCGGCGCCCTCCGGGTTCGAGGTCCGCGCGAGTACGAACACCCCACGACCGGTCTCCTGGGCGGCCCGCACGGCCGGATCGAGCGATCCGAAGCCGAGGTACGGCGAGACCGTGACCGAGTCCGAGCACAGCGGGGAACCGTCACGCAACCACGCGCTCGCGTAGGCGTCCATGGTGGACCCGATGTCACCGCGTTTGGCGTCGGCGACGACCAGCGCGCCGCCCGCGCCGATGCCGGCGATGGTCTGTTCGAGCACCGCGAACCCCGCCGAGCCGAAGCGTTCGAACAGCGCGACCTGCGGCTTGATCAGCGCGGCGACGGGCGCGAGGGCCGCGACGGCGATGTCGGCGAACCGACGCAGGCCGTCGACGTCGTCGGTGAGACCCCAGGCGTCGAGCAGACCCGGATGCGGGTCGATGCCGACACACAGGCGACCACGGTCGGCCACCGCGGCCCGGTATCGGGTCGCGAAGTCGGCGGGCGCGCCTGCGCTCACGTGGTGCGCATGGCGCGGTGACGCTCCTGCAGCGACATCACGCCGATGTCACCCTCGATGGCGGCCTCGATGCCCTGCACGGCCGCGCTGGCACCCTGCACGGTCGTGATGCACGGGATGTTCACCGACACCGCCGCGCTGCGGATCTCGTAGCCGTCGATACGGGGACCGGAGTTGCCGAACGGGGTGTTGATCACCATCGACACCTCCCCCGCGCGGATGGTCTCGACGATCGTGCGCGCCCCCTCGGGCAAGTCGGTGTCGGAGTGCTTGTAGACCATCGTGCAGGCGATGCCGTTGCGGCGCAGCACATCCGCGGTGCCCTCCGTCGCCAGGACCTCGAATCCCAATGCGGCGAGCCGCTTCACCGGGAAGATCAGCGCACGCTTGTCCTTGTTGGCCACCGAGACGAAGATCGCACCGGAGGTGGGCAGGGAGCCGTACGCCGCGGTCTGCGACTTGGCGAAGGAGCGGCCGAAGTCGGCGTCGATGCCCATCACCTCGCCGGTGGACTTCATCTCCGGGCTGAGCAGCGAGTCGACCCCGCTGCCGTCGGCACGACGGAACCGGTTGAACGGCAGCACCGCCTCCTTGACCGCGATCGGCGCGCCCACCGGCAGGTCGCCGCCGTCGCCGGTGGCGGGCAGCAGTCCCTGCTCGCGCAGTTCGGCGATCGTCTCCCCCAGCATCACCCGGGCACACGCCTTGGCCAACGGGACGGCCGTGGCCTTCGACACGAACGGCACGGTGCGGCTCGCCCGCGGGTTGGCCTCGAGCACGTAGAGGATGTCGTCCTTGAGCGCGTACTGGACGTTGAGGAGTCCCTTGACGCCGATGCCGCGGGCGAGCGCCTCGGTCGAGCGGCGGACCGCGGCCACGTCGGCGCGGCCCAGCGCCACCGGCGGGAGCGCGCAGGCCGAGTCACCGGAGTGGATACCGGCCTCCTCGATGTGTTCCATGACGCCGCCGATGTAGACCTCGGTGCCGTCGCACAACGCGTCGACGTCGATCTCGACCGCGTCCTCGAGGAAGCGGTCCACGAGCACCGGGTGCTCGGCGGTCAGTTCGGTCGCGCGCGAGATGTAGCCCTCCAGGGACGGCTCGTCGTAGACGATCTCCATGCCGCGACCACCCAGGACGTAGGACGGTCGGACCAGGACCGGGTAGCCGATGTCGGATGCGATCGCGCGGGCCTCGGGGAAGGTCGTGGCCATCCCGTACTTCGCGGCCGGCAGTCCGGCCGCGTCGAGCACCTTGCCGAACTCGCCGCGATCCTCGGCGAGGTCGATGGCCGCCGGGCTCGTCCCGACGATCGGGATGCCTGCCTCCTCGAGCCGTCGGGCCAGCCCGAGTGGGGTCTGGCCACCGAGCTGGACGATGACCCCGACGACGGTCCCGGACGCGCTCTCGGCGTTGTAGACCTCGACGACGTCCTCGAACGTCAGCGGCTCGAAGTAGAGGCGGTCGGCGGTGTCGTAGTCGGTCGAGACGGTCTCGGGGTTGCAGTTGACCATCACGGTCTCGTAGCCGGCCTCCGACAGCGTCGTCGCGGCGTGCACGCACGAGTAGTCGAACTCGATGCCCTGCCCGATGCGGTTGGGACCGGATCCGAGGATCAGGACCTTGCCGCGCTCGGTCTGCGGCGCGATCTCACTGATCGCCGCGGGATCGATCTCGTAGGTCGAGTAGTGGTACGGCGTCTTGGCCTCGAACTCCGCGGCACAGGTGTCGACCGTCTTGTAGACCGGCCGGACACCGAGCGCTCGCCGGTGGGCGGCCACGGCCGCGTCGTCGGCGAAATCGTGGCGCAGCACCGCGATCTGGCGGTCGGAGAGACCCGTGGACTTCGCCTCGCGCAGCAGTTCGGCGTCGAGGGTGTCGGCCGCGCGGACGCGACGGCCGAGCTCACCGACGGCCTCGATCTCGGCCAGGAACCACGGGTCGATCTTGGTCGCGTCGAACAGCTGCTCGACCGTCGCGCCGAGGTCGAACGCCGCCATGATCTTGTAGAGCCGCCCGTCACGCGGAATGGCGATGTCGGCGAGGATCTCCTCGACCGAGCCCTCGGTGCCTGCGTCGGTCCAGAAGCCGCCCGCCTTGGTCTCCATCGACCGCATGACCTTGCCGAGCGCCTCGGCGAAGCTGCGGCCCAACGACATCGCCTCCCCCACCGACTTCATGGTGGTGGTCAGCGTGTCGTCGGCACCGGGAAACTTCTCGAACGCGAACCGCGGGGCCTTGACGACGACGTAGTCCAGGGTCGGCTCGAAACACGCGGGGGTCTCGCCGGTGATGTCGTTGACGATCTCGTCGAGTCGGTAGCCGACGGCGAGCTTCGCGGCGATCTTCGCGATCGGGAAGCCGGTCGCCTTCGACGCCAGCGCCGACGACCGGGACACGCGGGGGTTCATCTCGATGACGACCAGCCGGCCGTCGGCGGGGTCCATCGCGAACTGGATGTTGCAGCCGCCGGTGTCGACGCCGACCTCGCGCAGGATGTCGATGGAGAGGTCGCGCATGATCTGGTACTCGCGGTCGGTCAGCGTCATCGCCGGCGCCACGGTCACCGAGTCGCCGGTGTGCACGCCGACCGGGTCGACGTTCTCGATGGAACAGACCACGACGACGTTGTCCTTGCCGTCGCGCATCAGCTCGAGCTCGTATTCCTTCCACCCGAGGATGGACTCCTCGATCAGCACGTTGGCCGTCGGGGACGCGGCCAGTCCGCCGCCTGCGATCCGCTCGAGGTCGGTGGCGTCGTAGGCCATTCCCGACCCCAGACCGCCCATGGTGAACGACGGACGGACCACGACGGGATAGCCGAGCTCGGTGACGGTGTCGTGGCACTCGGCCATGGTGAAACAGACACGCGAGCGGGCGCTCTCGCCGCCGACCTTGGCGACGATGTCCTTGAACTTCTGCCGGTCCTCGCCGCGCTGGATGGCCTCGAAGTCGGCACCGATCAACTCGATGTCGTAACGCTCCAGGATGCCCTGTTCATGCAGTGCGACAGCGCAGTTGAGCGCGGTCTGTCCGCCGAGGGTGGCCAGGACGGCGTCGATAGGATGTCCGGCGTCACGCTCGGTGGTGATGACCTTCTCGACGTACTCGGCGGTGATCGGCTCGATGTAGGTGGCGTCGGCGAACTCGGGGTCGGTCATGATCGTGGCCGGGTTCGAGTTGACCAGACTGACGCGCAACCCCTCGGCGCGCAGGACGCGGCACGCCTGGGTGCCGGAGTAGTCGAACTCGCAGGCCTGTCCGATGACGATCGGACCCGACCCGATCACCAGGACGTGGGAGATGTCGGTGCGGCGGGGCATCAGGCACGGGCTCCTTGCATCACGGTGGAGAAACGGTCGAAGAGGTAGGCGGCGTCGTGCGGACCGGCCGCGGCCTCCGGGTGGTACTGCACCGAGAACGCCTGGCCGTCCAGCAGTTCGACGCCCTCGACGGTGCCGTCGTTGGCGCAGGTGTGGCTCACGCGGGCGCGTCCGAAGTCGGTGTCGAACTCCTCGCCCGCCTCGCCCTCGAGGGCGAAACCGTGGTTCTGCGCGGTGATGGAGACCAGTCCGGTGGTGTGGTCGATGACCGGGATGTTGATACCGCGGTGACCGAATTTCATCTTGTAGGTCCCGCGGCCCAGTGCGCGACCGAGGATCTGGTTGCCGAAGCAGATGCCCAGCAACGGGATCCGCTGTTCGAGAACGCTGCGGGTCAGCGCGACCGCGCCGTCGGCGGTGGCCGGGTCACCCGGTCCGTTGGACAGGAACACCCCGTCCGGGGCGAGGTCGATGACCGCCTGCGGGTCGACGGTCGACGGGAACACGTGCACCCGGACACCGCGCTGGGCGAACATCCGCGGGGTGTTGGTCTTGATGCCGAGGTCGATGGCGGCGACGGTGAACCGGTGCTCTCCGTCGGGCTCGACGACGTAGTCGGCGTCGGTGCTGACCTCGCCTGCGAGATCCGCGCCGGCCATGGACGGGGCCGTGCGGACCCGGTCGAGCAGCACGTCGGTCTCGGCGAGGGCGTCCCCGGAGAAGACCCCGGCCCGCATCGACCCGTGGTCGCGCAGGACGCGGGTCAGCGTCCGGGTGTCGATGCCGGAGATCCCGACGATCCCCTGCCGCACCAGCTCGTCGTCGAGGGTGCTGGTGGCGCGCCAGCTCGACACCCTGCGGGTGGGATTGCGCACGGCGTATCCGGCGACCCAGATCTTCCCGCCGCGGCTCTCGTCGTCCTCGACGTTCCACCCGGTGTTGCCGATCTGCGGTGCGGTCGCGACCACGATCTGACGGTGGTAGCTGGGATCGGTCAGCGTCTCCTGGTACCCGGTCATCGCGGTGCAGAACACGGCTTCGCCCAGGGTCTGACCGGTGGCACCGTAGGCCTGCCCGGTGAACACCTGGCCGTTCTCCAGGATCAGTAGGGCGGTGGTCATGAGTGGTCGTCCTTCGGTGTCTCGTCGGCGGTCGGGGCTGCCGCGTCGCCGGGGGTGGTGGTGTCGGATTCGGTGGTCATCCCGCCCCGGACGTCGGACGCGCGGGGGTCGAGCGCCGTCCATTCGGGGTAGCGCAGCTTGTCGTCGCCACGCAGACCCGAGTCGATCTCGGTGCCCGAGGGCAGCGTCCAGCGGATGACGAGCACGCCGTCGGCGGTCATCACCTTGCCCGCGAGTCCACGTTCGGTGCGGATCGCGGTGATGGATTCACGCGGGATCCAGATGGGGTTCGCGCCGGACCGGCTGATCAGGATCCCGGTGTCGAAGTTCGAGAACTCCGCCGACGCGCGGTCGCCGTAGTCGCCGACCGCGACCCGGTCCTGCCAGCTCGGTGCGACCGTCGACCCGACGTAGACGCCGGTGTCGGGGCCGAGCAGGAGGGCACCCGGATCGGTCGGGACGTCCGGGAAGGCGCCGATGACGTCCTGCTGACGTCGCCCGCGGTTGCGCCAGCCGAGCAGCATGAGACCGACGATCCCGCCCCACGCCACGATCACGATCGCGATGATCACGATGGAGTTCACCGGGCACGCACCTCTCCGTCGATCGCGGTGACCCGTCCGCGGAGAACGGTCGCGACCACCCGCGCGGGCAGGGTCATCGAGTCGAACGGCGTGTTCGCCGAGCGGCTCGCCAGTGCCGATGCGTCCACCGTCCAGGTGGCGTCGGGATCGACGACGGTCAGGTTGGCGGGTTCGCCGACTGCGATCGGGCGGCCCTGGTCGGGTAGGCCGACGATCGCCGCGGGCCGTTCGCTCATGACGCGGGCGACGCCACGCCAGTCGAGGGCGCCGTCGGCGACCATGGTCGCGGCGATCACCGACAGCGCCGTCTGGAGACCGAGCATGCCGGGGCGGGCCGCGGCGAACTCGCAGCACTTCTCCTGTTCGGCGTGCGGTGCGTGATCGGTGGCGACACAGTCGATGACACCCTCGGCCAGCGCTGCCCGCAGGGCGACGCAGTCGGAGTCCTCGCGCAGCGGCGGGTTGACCTTGTTGACGGCGTCGTAGGTCGCCAGCCGGGAGTCGTCGAGCAGCAGGTGGTGCGGGGTGACCTCGGCGGTGATGGCGATGCCCTGGGCCTTGGCCCACCGGAGCAGCTCCACCGTCCCTGCCGTCGACGCGTGGCAGATGTGCACGCGCCCACCGGCATCGCGGGCCAGGATCGCGTCGCGGGCGACGATCGACTCCTCCGCCGAGCGCGGCCAGCCGGCCAGACCGAGGCGCGCCGCGTTCGGTCCCTCGTGGGCGATCGCGCCCACGGTCAGGCGCGGTTCCTCGGCGTGCTGGGCGATCAGGACACCGAGCCCGCGGGCGTACTCCAGCGCGCGACGCATCAGCAGCGGGTCGTGCACGCACTTGCCGTCGTCGCTGAACATCTTCACGTGCGCGTCGCCGTCGGCCATGGCGCCGAGCTCGGCGAGTTGGGTGCCCTGCAGCCCCACGGTCACCGCTCCCACCGGATGGACGTCGACCAGTCCGACGGCCTGACCGCGCCGCCACACGTGGTCGGTGAGCACCGCGGTGTCGGCGACCGGGTCGGTGTTGGCCATCGCGAACACTGCGGTGTAGCCGCCGAGAGCCGCTGCGGCCGAGCCGGTCTCGATGGTCTCGGTGTCCTCGCGGCCGGGTTCACGCAGATGGGTGTGCAGGTCGACGAAGCCGGGCAGCAGCACGCCGCCGCCACCGTCGACGGTCTCGTCGGCACCGGCGAGACCGGTCCCGATCTCGGCGATGTCCCCGTCGACGACACGGACGTCCACCGGGTCGCCCTCCCCGTAGAGCCGGACGTCGGTGATGAGCAGCGAGGTGCTCGCACCCGTCGCGCGCGTCATATCCCGCCACCTTCCTGATCATCGGTCCCGACGAGGAGTCGGAACAGCACCGCCATCCGCATGTGCACGCCGTTGCTCACCTGTTGCAGCACGGTGGCGCGCGGCGAGTCGGCCACGGAATATCCGATCTCCATGCCGCGCAACATCGGTCCGGGATGCAGCACCACCGCGTGGTCGTCGAGCATCGCCATGCGCCTGTCGCTGAGTCCGTAGCGGATGGAGTACTCACGAGCCGACGGGAAGAAGCCGCCGTTCATGCGCTCGGCCTGCACCCGCAGCACCATCACCGCGTCGAGTCCGGGCAGCACGGCGTCGAGGTGATGCGACACCTCGACCGGCCACGACTCGACACCGACCGGCAGCAGGGTGGGCGGTGCGACGAGCACCACCTGCACACCGAGCATCGCGAGCAGGTGCGCGTTGGACCGCGCGACCCGCGAGTGGAGGATGTCGCCGACGATCGCGACGCGCGCACCGTCGAGCGATCCGAGGCGCTGGCGCAGCGTGAGCGCGTCGAGCAACGCCTGGGTCGGGTGTTCGTGCGTGCCGTCGCCGGCGTTGATGATCGCGGGGCCGTCCCCGTCCTCGTCGGTCCATCGGGCGATCTGATGGGCCGCGCCCGAGGCGGGGTGTCGGATGATGAGTGCGTCGGCGCCCGCGGCGTGCAGGGTCTTGGCGGTGTCGCGCAACGACTCCCCCTTGCCCACCGACGACGTCGATGCGCTCACGTTGATCACGTCGGCGCTCATCCACTTGCCCGCGACCTCGAACGACACCCGGGTACGGGTCGAGTTCTCGTAGAACATCGTCATCACGGTGCGTCCACGCAGGGTGGGCAGCTTGCGGACCTCACGGCCGACGAGCGCCTGCTCGAACCGCTCGGCCCCGTCGAGCAGACCGACGGCCTCGGACACGTCGAGGTCGGTGACCGACAACAGGTGCCGCATCAGCTGGTCCGCCGTTCGGCGAGAACCACTTGGTCGATGCCGTCGTGTTCGTCTAGTTGCACCGAGACGTCCTCCGAGCGCGAGGTCGGGATGTTCTTGCCGACGTAGTCGGCCCGGAACGGCAGTTCGCGGTGGCCGCGGTCGATGAGCACGGCCAGCTGTACCGCGGCGGGGCGACCGAGGTCGCGGAGCGCGTCGAGGGCGGCGCGGATGGTCCGGCCGGAGAACAGGACGTCGTCGACGAGGATCACCAGCGCGGAGTCGACACCGCCCGGCGGGACCGAGGTCCGTTCGAGCGGGCGATGCGGCTTGGCGCGCAGATCGTCGCGGTAGAGGGTGATGTCGAGGAATCCCACCGGGATGTCGACTCCGGAGAACTCCTGGATGCGGGCGGCGAGTCGCCTCGCGAGACTGGTTCCGCGGGTGGGGATCCCGATGAGGATGACCCGTGGGGCGTCGGGGGCGTCGACGGCGGTCTTCTCGATCACCTGATGCGCCATGCGAGCGATGGTTCGGGTCACGTCCCCGGCGTCGAGAAGAACTCGAGAGGTGCCGGGAGCGCCGTCAGTCGGTGTCACCAACCGACCTCCTTCTCCGCCTCACTGGACGGATCGTTAAAGGATGTCTGTCGCCGAGAACACTAGCAGTCGTGCCGCGTGGGCCCCTGATCGTGCGAGGTGGATCACTCGCCGTCGGCATCGGCGGTCGGCGCGGTGGCCTGGGCCGCGGCACGCACCTGCGGGGCGAGCTCGACGATGCGACCGAGGACACCGTTGACGAACGCCGGTGAGTCGTCGGTGGACAGCTCCTTGGCCAGTTCCACGGCTTCGTCGACCACGACGACCGGCGGGACGTCGTGGGTGTTGAACAACTCCCATGCGGCCAGGCGGAGGATCGCGCGGTCGACCGCGGGCAGCCGGGGCAACGTCCACTCACGCAGGTGCGACTCGAGCACCGCGTCGATCTGCGCGCGGTCGGTGGCCAGGCCCTCGATGACGCGCGCGGTGTACGGGTGGATCATCCCGATGCTCTCGTCGTCGACGACCAACTCGCGTCGCTGGGCGACGAGATCGAGTGCGGCGACGTTCTTCGCCTCCGCCTCGAACAGCAGATCGACGGCGCGTTGGCGTGCCTTGTGCCGGGTTCCGGGCTTCTTCACCGGATCACGGGTCGGGCACAGCGCACCGCGTGCACCCATCTCGGGGTCGCCGCACGGATCACGAGTTCACGCGCCCCAGATAGTTGCCGTCGCGCGAGTCGACCTTGAGCTTGTCGCCGGTGTTGATGAACAGCGGCACGGCGATCTCGGCGCCGGTCTCGAGCGTCGCCGGCTTGGTGCCACCGGTGGAACGATCGCCCTGCACGCCGGGATCGGTGTGCGACACGATCAGCTCGACCGTGACCGGGAGCTCGACGTAGAGCGGGTTGCCCTCGTGCATGGCGACCTGCACGCGCATCTCCTCGAGCAGGAAACGGGACTCGTCGCCCATCGTCTCCGGCGAGATCGAGACCTGCTCGTAGTTCTCGGCGTCCATGAACACGAAATCGCTGCCGTCGTTGTACAGGTAGGTCATGTCGCGACGGTCGACCGTCGCGGTCTCCACCTTCACGCCGGCGTTGAACGTCTTGTCGACGGTCTTGCCCGAGAGCACGTTCTTGATCTTGGTGCGCACGAAGGCCGGACCCTTGCCGGGCTTGACGTGCTGGAACTCCTGGATCTGCCACAGCTGGTCGTCCATCCGGAGAACGAGGCCGTTCTTGAAATCTGCGGTACTTGCCACGTGTGTCTCTTCCTCTCACCCGAACATCGGGCGCTGGTCATCTCCGTCGCGCGCGAACGCGATCGTCAGATGACAGAAAATGTCTTGTCGGTGGTGGTCAGGAGCTCGGGAGCGCCCGCACGGACCACCAGCGTGTCCTCGATACGGACACCGCCTCTGCCGGGCAGATAGACACCGGGTTCGACGGTGACTGCCGCACCGCACGGAAGTGTACCCGTCCCCAACTTGCCGATTCCCGGCGCTTCGTGGATCTCCAGACCCACGCCGTGGCCGAGTCCGTGCACGTAGTTCTCCCCGTAGCCGGCGTCGTCGATCACCGATCGCGCCGCGGCGTCGACCTCGACCACCGGGGCGTCGGGTGTCAGCGCGGCCCGTCCGGCGGCCTGGGCGGTGGCGACGAGTTCGTAGATCTCGTGCTGCCAGTCGGCGGCCGACCCCAGCACGTAGGTACGGGTCATGTCGGAGTGATAACCACCGACGACGGCCCCGAAGTCGATTTTGACGAAGTCACCGGTGGCCAGAATCGCGTCCGTGGGGCGGTGGTGCGGGACCGCGGAGTTGGCGCCGGCGGCGACGATCGTCTCGAACGAGATGTCGTCGGCGCCGCACGCGTACATCTCCCACTCCAGGCTGCGTGCGACCTGTCGTTCGGTCTGTCCGGGGGTGATGACGCCACGCTCGATGATCGTGGCCAACGCGACATCCGCGGCCTGACAGGCCTGACGCAGCAGTTCGACCTCGCCGTCGTCCTTGATCATCCGCAGGTTCTCGACCGCCCGACCGAGTGCGACGAGCCGAACCGGCGGCTCCGATCCGGACGTTCGGTCGGTCAGGGCCCGCCATGCGGTGACCGTCAGTGCGTGTTCCTCGACGGCGACCGTGGGGCCCGACGGCGCCACGAGGTCGAGCAGGGTCGCCGGACAGTCGCGACCGATGACCGGCTCGACGTCGGGAACCTGCTCGCCGACCTGCGTCACATAGCGACCGTCGGTGCAGATCCGGTCCCCCTGCGCCGACGCCGAGACGAGCAGCGCGGCGTTGGAGCCGGTGAAACCGGTCAGATAGCGCACGTTGACCAGGTCGCTGATCACCGCCGCATCGGCCCCGAGGGTTGTGAAGTGCACGCGGAGCAGGTCGCGTCGTGCCTGGTGGGCGGCGTGTGGATCGGTCACCGAAGGCGTCAGTGCGGTCATCTCGCCAACGCTACCGTCGCCAAGTGTGTGTTGGCGCACATGCCCGAGCGCCCGTTGGGTACGCTTCGCCCATGGTTTCGTGGTTGCTTCGCGGTCTGTCCATGTCGGCCGTGCACATCGTCGCCCGAGTTCTGCTCGGTATGGCGATCGTTCACTCCCCGTTGCACGGGTCGTTGTGGAAGACGGCGGCGGTCGCCGCGGTCGTGTTGATCGCCCTGATCTGGGGTGGCGTCGACGGCATCATCGACGGACGCGCGCACGACGATCCCGACGACTACGCCGACCTCACCGTCATGTGGCTCAAGGCCGGTGTACTCGCCGGTGTGGTGTCCGGCATCGTGTCCTGGGCGCTGAGCAACTACGTGTTCGGCGGCATGGGGCAGAACAGCTTCTTCGTCGAGCTCTTCGCCGGTGGTTCGTTCACCGCGCTGCTGGTCTTCGTGCCCGCCCTGGCCGGTGTCGGGGTCGGTCGTTTCCTCGCCCACCGCCAGTCCCGCAAGGACGCACGCACCGCGCAGGACGACACCCGCGAGCACCAGACCGTCTGATCGCCCGGTCGGTCCCGCGCCCTCGGGTCAGAGCAGGACGGGTCCCGACGGCGAGGCGGTCCGTGCGATCGCCCCGTAGGCCGCGACGAGCAGGCTCGGGTCCGGCCCCTCGAGCCGTCCGGGCTTGGCCAGCCCGTCGAGAACCACGAAACGCAGCACGCCCGAGCGGTTCTTCTTGTCGCCCGACATCGTCTTGAGCAGATCCCCGAACGCGTCGTCGTCGTAGCCCGTGGGCAGACCGACCGACTCCAGGATCTCCCGGTGCCGATCCGCGGTCGCGTCGTCGAGCCGACCCGCGAGCCGTCCCAGCTCGGCGGCGTAGACGAGCCCCACCGACACCGCCGCGCCGTGGCGCCAGCGGTACTGCTCGCGCCGCTCGATGGCGTGGGCCAGGGTGTGGCCGTAGTTGAGGATCTCGCGCAGCGACGACTCCCGCAGATCGGCGGCCACGACGTCGGCCTTGACCTGCACCGAACGGCGGATCAGCTCGGGCAGCACCGTGCCGAGGGGGTCGCGGGCCGCGGCCGGATCGGCCTCGATGAGCGTCAGGATCTCCGGGTCGGCGATGAAGCCGGTCTTGATGACCTCGGCGAGCCCGGCGATGATCTCGTTGGGCGGCACCGTCTCCAGCGTCGCGGTGTCGATGAGCACTGCGCGGGGCTCGTGGAACGAGCCCACCAGGTTCTTCCCGGCGTCGGTGTTGATGCCCGTCTTGCCGCCGACGGCCGCGTCGACCATCCCGAGCAGCGTCGTCGGGATGTTGATCACCGGCACCCCGCGCATCCAGGTGGCCGCGACGAACCCGGCGAGGTCGGTGGCCGCTCCCCCGCCCAGTCCGATGACGATGTCGTTGCGCTTCATGCCGATCCGCCCGAACACCTCCCAGCAGAAGGCGGCGACCGAGAGGTCCTTGCCTGCCTCGGCGTCGGGGATCTCGATGCGGTGCGCGTCGAAACCGGCCGCGGCCAGGGCCTCGCGAACCGCCTCGGCCGTCGCCATCAGTGGCGGTTGGTAGAGGATCGCGATCGAATCGGCACCCGCGGCCGCCTCGACGACGTCGGTGAGCAGTCCGCGCCCGATGACGACGTCGTAGGGGCGCTCGGTGGCGACATGGATGCGGATGGGCTCGGTCATGACGGGAGTCCTTCGTCTCGGGGCGCCGACGCGGGGAGAACCCCCAGTGCGCGCGCGATCTCGTCGGCCAGTGCCGCGGGGGCGCGGCCGGTGGTGTCGGTGGTGATGTCGGCGACCCGCTGGTAGGTCTCCGCGCGCTCGGCGAGCAGCGCGCGGTACCGGTCCTCGGGGGTGGTGTCGACGGATCCGGTGCCCGGCCCCGCACGCAGCAGGGGTCGCTTCGACGAACGGACTCGTGCGAACCCGGCGTCGGGCGAAACGGCGAGGTGGACCACACGGTGACCGGCGAGGACCGCGCGCACCGCCGGGGTCATGACGGCCCCACCGCCGAGCGCGATCACGCCCGAGTGGGTCGTGAGCACGTCGGCCACCACCTCGGCCTCGAACTGCCGGAAGTAGGGCTCGCCCTCGTCGACGAAGATCTCGGCCACGGTGCGGCCGGCTCGGGCAACGATCTCGTGGTCGGTGTCGCAGAACCCGACGCCGAGCAGATCCGCCAGTGCGACACCGACGGTCGACTTGCCCGCGCCCATGAACCCGATGAGGACGGCCACCGGGGCGTGATCCGACACGGGTCCGGCGGTCACGGGGTGGCGGGGTGGTCCGTGCCGGGGAGCCGCGCCGCGGCGCGCTCGCGGTACCGGCGTACGTTGTCGGCGGTCTCGGTGACCGAGTCGCCCCCGAACTTGTCGAGCGCGGCCTGGGCGACGACGAGCGCGACCATGGCCTCGGCGACGACACCCGCGGCGGGCACGGCGCAGACGTCGGATCGCTGATGGATGGCGCTGGCCTGTTCGCCGGTGGACATGTCCACCGTGGAGAGCGCCTTGGGCACGGTCGAGATGGGTTTCATCGCCACCCGCACACGCAGGGCCTCGCCGTTGGTCATCCCACCCTCGAGTCCGCCCGCTCGATTGGTCGAGCGCAGGACGCCGTCGGGACCGGGGACCATCTCGTCGTGGGCCTGGCTCCCGCGGCGGCGTGCGGTGAGGAAGCCGTCCCCGATCTCCACCCCCTTCATGGCCTGGATGCCCATGAGGGCGCCGGCCAGACGGGCGTCGAGACGGGTCTCGCCGCTGACGTGGGACCCGAGGCCGACGGGCAGGCCGGTGACGACGACCTCGACGACACCACCGAGGGTGTCCCCCTCTTTCTTGGCCGCCTCGATCTCGGCGATCATCGACGCCTCGGCCTCGGCCGACGCCGCCCGGACGGGGCTGGCGTCGATGCGGTCGAGGTCGTCGGGACCGGGGGTGGCGCCGTCGAACGGCTCGGAGGCACCGATGGAGATCACGTGCGACACCACGTGAGCGCCGAGCACCTGCGCCAGGAAGTTCCGCGCCACGGTGGCGGCGGCGACGCGGGCCGCGGTCTCGCGGGCACTGGCACGCTCGAGCACCGGACGCGCGTCGTCGAAGTCGTACTTGAGCATCCCGGAGTAGTCGGCGTGGCCGGGGCGGGGACGGGTCAGCGGCGCGTTGCGCGCGACGTCGGCGAGGTCGGCCGGATCGACCGGATCGGCCGACATCACGGTCTCCCACTTGGGCCACTCGGTGTTGGCGATCTCGATCGCGACCGGTCCACCTTGGGTGCGGCCGTGGCGGACACCGCCGAGCACGGTGACCTTGTCGGCCTCGAATTTCATCCGCGCACCGCGCCCGTAGCCGAGGCGGCGACGTGCGAGTTGGGACGAGATGTCGTCCGTCGTGACCTCGACCCCGGCGATCATCCCTTCGACGAGGGCGACCAGGGCGGGGCCGTGGGATTCTCCGGCAGTTATCCAGCGCAACACGAGTTCCTATTGTTCCATGTGGTGCACCGTGCCCCGAACGCGCGGCGCCTCAGACCCACACACCGCCGAGTGCGATGGCCGCGCCCGCGAGCGCGGGACCGTGCGCGACACCCGCCCGGCGCGCCGGCGGACCCCGCAGTGTGACGACCGCGAGGGTCGTGAGGGCGGCGGCTCCGACGACGAGCAGCGCGAGCGTCGGGTCGGCGACCACCCCACCGAGTCCGACGGCCAACTTGAGATCGCCACCGCCGCAGGCCCCGAGCGTGGTCGCGACGAGATACGGCGCGGCCAGCACTATGATCGACATCCCGACGTGCGGGTCGGCGACACCCATGGCGACGGCCGCGACACCGGCGGGCACCGTCAGGCGGTTCGGGAGGACGTGGGTGCGCAGATCGTGGACACACAGGACGATCAACCAGGACACCACCGCGAACGAGACGATCATCACCCTGTCATCGTGGCCGCCGATCGGTGCCGGCGGCAGCGTCGGCGAGTCCGTCTGTGCAGCGATGCGACACCCACCCGGTTCGGTGACCGGTTGTCCCCAGCCCCGGCCGCATGCGGTGACATCGGCTCGCGGCGGAGGTATGCGGCGCGTCAGTCGGTGAGGGCGGCGGCCATCTGCGCGCGCGGCGCGGGCAGGCCGGTGAACGCCTCGACCTGGGTGACGGCCTGGTTCAGCAGCATCACGAGACCACCGACCACACGTCCGCCGGCGTCGGTGACCGCGGCGGCGGCCGGGGTGGGCCACGGGTGGTAGATCGCGTCGAGCAGTCGGGATGCGGCCGCCATCGATTCGGTGATGTGCGCGGCCGCGTCGGCCGGGACGGTGCTGACGACGACGGACGACCGCGCGCACGCCGCGGTCAGCTCCACCGACGGCTCGAACGGGAGTGTGGCCAGGGTGATGCCCAGGTCGGTGGCGAGTCGGCGCAGCCCGGCGGCGCGCGCGATGTCGCGGACGACGACCGTGACCGGGCCGGCCCCCGCCGACGCCAGCGCGGCCAGCGCCGGACGCGCGGTGCCACCGGCCCCGACGAGGACGACCGGCTCCCCCGCCACGTCGGTCACGCCGAGTTCGGCCAGTGCACCGGTCACACCGTCGATGTCGGTGCAGTCGGCGTGCCACCGACCGGAATCGGTGCGCACCAGGGTGTTCGCCGAACCGACGAGACGGGCACGGTCGGTGACCGTCGAGGCGTACTGCAGCGCGGCCACCTTGGCGGGCATGGTGACCGAGAGGCCGATGAAGCTGTCGTCGAGTCCGTCGACGAGCGCGGGTAACGCCTCGGCGGTGCACTCGATCCGCTCGTAGGACCAGTGCACGAGACCGAGCGCGCGGTAGGCGGCGAGGTGCAGATCCGGTGAGCGGGAGTGCCCGATCGGCGATCCGAGGACCGCCGCGCGCCGCACCCGAGTCGACGGGCTGTCCGGCGTTACCGGCATCCGACCGCGAGAACCCTGTTGTCGCAGGCCTTCTGCCGGTTGCGCAGATGCTCCTCGTAGTTGTCGGTGAACAACGTCGTGCCCTGGGAGTCGACGGCCACGAAGTAGATCCAGTTGCCCTCCGGCGGAGCCTCGGTGGCGGCCAACGGCTCCTTGCCGACCGAGCCGATCGGTGTCACCGGCAGGCCGCGGACCTGATAGGTGTTCCACTTGGTCGGCGCGGTGTACGCGTCACCGGAGACGTCGATGTTGACCACGGCCGCGGTGTAGTTGGCGGTCGAGTCCATCTCGAGGCGTTGGTTCTTGCCCAGCCGGTTCAGGATGACGCGGGCGACCTTGCCGTAGTCGTCGGCATCGGCGACCTCCTTCTCGACCACCGAGGCCGAGACCAGGGTCTGGTATGGCGTCAGGCCGGTCTGGTTCGGCTCGGTCAGACCCCACTGCGAGAACAGGTCGGCACTACCGGAGATCAGGTAACGCAGCATCTGCACCGGGGTGAGCGACGGGTCGATCATCTCCCACGCGACCGGCGCGATGAGTCCCTCGATACGCCGGTGGTCGCCGTTCAGGGCCGAGACGGCGTCGGTCGCCCAGGACGGCACGCCCAGATCGGCCGGCGACGCGGTGGCCGCCGCCTGCGCGAGCTCCTCGGCGGTGACGCCGTCGCGCTGCCCGTTGATGGTGACGGTGGTCGCCTGCGCGAGCATCTCGAAGATGCCGATGCTCGGGGACCCGTCGGCGGTCTGCTTGGTGTCGAGCTGACGTCCCGGTGGGATCACCAGCCGCCCGACCCGGTTGCTGTCGCCGCCGAGCATCGACACCGCGGTGGCGGCCGGGATACCGGTGCGCAGCTTGTAGAAGCCGGCCGATATCGGTGCGTCGCCGGCCGCGTCGGTGAACGCCTGCACGCTGGCGACGACGCCCTTGTCCTGCAGGATCTGTCCGAACCGGGTCAGCGACGAGTTCTGCGGGATCTGCACGAGCACGTCGCCGGTGCCCGATGCGTTCGAGTAGTTGTCGTCGTTGACGAAGTAGCCGGTCATCCGCAGACCGGTGTAACCGAGGGCTCCGACGACCGCGATCATGAACACGAGGACGAACGCCAGGGTGATGCGTCGTCGGCGCTTGCGTCGGTGCATGTGACCGCTCGATCGGGATCCGCGATTGCGGCCGGGCGGCCGGGTGCGCGTCTCGTCGGCGGCGGGATCCGGGTCGGCCGGGGGCACCGGACGCTCGATGAACGTGGTGGGTTCGTCGGACGGCGGGAGCGGCGGGTCGACGTAGGACGGCGCGGGAGGCGCCTCGTACCGACGGGGTTCCGGCGGCATCCGACGCGGGGCGGGCGGTGGGCCGTCGGCCGGGTACGGGTCCCGGCGGGTGTCGCCGATCGGCGGCGGGCCGGGTGGGACCTGTCCGGGTGCCGCGGGCGGGATGACGCGGGGTCGCGCGCGACGGTCCGGTTCCTGCCAGGCGCTGTCGCCACCGGGGCGGGGAGCGTCTCGCGGGACCCGTGGGATCACGCCCGAGTCGTCGGGGCGACCGCGGCCGGCGCGACGGTGTCGCTGCGGTCCGCTGCCACCGTTCTCGAGGAGTCGGCGCAGACGGTCGGCTTCCTCCGGGGTCTGGTCCTCACCCGGGGCCCGGCGACGGTGCCGATTCGGTTGATCACTCACCGGCAGCCCCGCCGACCGGGTACTGGCGGGCGCGCTGATCCAACCAGGACTGCAGGATGGCCACGGCGGCCGCCTGATCGATGACCGCCTTGTGCGATCGCGTCGATCGTCCGCTCGCGCGCAGCATCGCAGTGGCGGCGACGGTGGTCAACCTCTCGTCGTGGAAGACCACGGGAACCGGATCGATGCGTCGGGCGATGCGGGCGCCGAAACCGGTGGCCGCGTCGGCGGCGGCACCGTGCTCGCCACGCAGTGTCGTCGGCAGTCCGACGATGACCTCGATCGCCTCATACTCCGCCACGAGTTCGGCGATGCGGGTCAGGTCGCGGCCGTCGGAGGAGCGCGCGACGGTCTCGACGGGGGTGGCGAGCATGCCGTCAGGATCACACGAGGCGACCCCGATCCGCACACTCCCGACGTCGACGGCGAGTCGACGACCGCGCGGGACGAGCCCGCTCACCCGCCTGCCCCGGCTCGGGTGACGTCGGCGAGCTCGCGGATCCGGGCGAGCGCGGCGTCGATGCCTGCGGCGTCACTGCCCGAGCCCTGGGCCAGATCCGGCTTCCCGCCGCCCCGTCCCCCGACCAGTGGCGCGATCTCGGTGACGACTGCCCCGGCGGCCACGCCGGAGTCGCGGGCCGCGTCGGTCACGGCGACGACGAAC
The DNA here is from genome assembly GCF_024171815.1 of Williamsia maris. Lineage (GTDB taxonomy): Bacteria > Actinomycetota > Actinomycetes > Mycobacteriales > Mycobacteriaceae > Williamsia_A > Williamsia_A maris. Next base: position 543,556 of record NZ_JAMTCJ010000004.1, read on the forward strand.
GGCACCTTGTCGCCGGCGACCGAGAACAGGGCGACCACGGCCGATTCGGCCGCGACACGACCGCGCAGATCGGTGGCCAGTGCGCGCAGATCGCCCGCCGCCAGGCCGTCGGGGAGACGCGCGGCGACCACGAGGACCGAGCCGATCCGCTGCGCGTCGTCGATCAGCGACGCCGCCGACGCCCGCGCCGACTCGGCTCGCATCCGCTCGATCTGCTTCTCGGCGTCGCGGAGTCGCTCGACGATGTTCGCGACGCGGTCGGGCACCTGATCGCTGGGCACCTTCAGCGACGACGAGAGCGCCCCGAGCAGCGCCCGCTCCTTGGCGAGGTACCGGTAGGAGTCGAGACCGACGTAGGCCTCCACGCGGCGGATGCCCGATCCGACCGACGACTCACCGAGCAGCGTGACCGGCCCTACCTGCGCCGACGAACCGACATGCGTTCCGCCGCACAGTTCCATCGAGAACGGTCCGCCGATCTCGACCACGCGCACCACGTCGCCGTAGTTCTCGCCGAACAACGCCATCGCACCCATCGCCCTGGCCTCGTCGAGACCGGTCTCGAAGGTGTGGACGGGGAAATCGGATTCGACCGCGGTGTTCGCGATCTCCTCGATCTCGTCGCGTTGGGAATCGGTGACCGGGCCCTGGGCGCGGAAGTCGAAACGCAGATAGCCGGGTCGGTTGAGCGAACCCGCCTGTGTCGCATCGGATCCGAGGACCTGACGCAGCGCGGCACCGACGAGGTGGGTGCCGGAGTGTCCCTGGGTGGCACCGCGTCGCCACTGCGAGTCGACCTGTGCGATCACGTCGTCACCGACGGTGATCTCGCCGGACTCGATCGTGACGGCGTGGCTCCACACGGATTTGGCGATCTTCTGCACATCGGTGACCCGTGCACGCATGCCCGAGCTGGTGGTGATGGCCCCGAGATCGGCGGTCTGTCCACCCGACTCGGCGTAGAGCGGGCTGCGGTCGAGGATTATCTCGACGTCGCGTCCGGCGCCCGCCACCGGCAGGCTCACCCCGCCGTCGACGATCCCCAGAACCCGTGCCTCGGAGACCAGTTCGTCGAAACCGGTGAACTCGGTGGGTCCGCGATCGAGGAACTCCCGGTACACCGAGAGATCGGCGTGCGACTTCTTGTTGGCGTTCGCGTCGGCCTTGGCGCGCTTGCGCTGCTCGGCCATGAGATCGGCGAATCCCTGCTCGTCGACCGACAGCCCGGCCTCGGCGGCCATCTCGAGTGTCAGGTCGATCGGGAACCCGTAGGTGTCGTGCAGAGCGAAGGCGTCGCGGCCGGAGATCTGGGTGCGCCCGGCACCCGCGGTCGACGCGGCCGCGTCGTCGAACAGCTTCGATCCGGCCGAGAGGGTGGCGAGGAAGGCGTCCTCCTCGCGGACGGCGACCGTCCGGATCCGTGCGGCGTCGGAGGTCAGCACCGGGTAGGACTGCGCCATGGTCGCGAGCACGGTGTCGACGAACTCGCCCATGGTGGCCTCGGAGGCACCGAGCAGACGGGCCGAACGCACGATGCGGCGGAGCAGTCGCCGCAGCACGTAGCCCCGGCCGTCGTTCCCCGGCAGCACCCCGTCGGAGATGAGCATGACCGCGGTCCGGGTGTGGTCGGCGATGACGCGGAAACGCACGTCGTCGGCGGCCGACGAGCCGTAGGCGCGGCCGGTCAGCCGGGCGGCGACGTCGATGACCGGCTTGAGCAGATCGGTCTCGTAGACGTTGTCGACGTCCTGCAGGATGCAGGCGACGCGCTCGATGCCCATGCCGGTGTCGATGTTCTGACGCGGCAGCGGGCCCAGGATCTCGTAGTTGTCCTTGCCGATGCCCGGCCCACGCTGGTTCTGCATGAAGACGAGATTCCAGATCTCGATGTAGCGGTCCTCGTCGGCCTCGGGTCCGCCCTCGACGCCGTAGTCGGGTCCGCGGTCGTAGAAGATCTCCGAGCAGGGGCCGCAGGGCCCGGGGACCCCCATCGACCAGTAGTTGTCGGCCATCCCGCGGCGTTGGATCCGCTCGGCGGGGACACCGATCTCGTCGCGCCAGATGGCCTCGGCCTCGTCGTCGTCGAGGTACACCGTGGGCCAGAGCCGGGTCGGGTCGATGCCGAACCCGCCGTCGTCGACCGAGCCGGTCAGCAGCGACCACGCGAAGCCGATGGCCTCGCGTTTGAAGTAGTCGCCGAAGGAGAAGTTGCCCGCCATCTGGAAGAAGGTGTTGTGGCGGGTGGTGATGCCGACCTCCTCGATGTCGAGTGTGCGCACGCACTTCTGGATGCTGGTGGCGCGCTCGGACGGCGGCGTCTGCTCGCCGAGGAAGTACGGCTTGAACGGGACCATGCCCGCGTTGACGAACAGCAGGTTCGGATCGTCGAGGATCAGCGACGCGCTGGGGATCTCGGTGTGACCGGCACGAATGAAGTGATCGAGGAATCGCTTCCTGATCTCATGGGTCTGCACCTGGTGTCCTCACGCCGATTCGCGGCCACCGTCGTCGGACAGCGCCCTGGTCTGCCTCGTCGCGACACACGCACCAGGGGGTGCGCCTGGGCGGGTCGGGGCGAGTCCACCCTACCGGGTGGGTCCGATGGGTCCCCGAAGGCGACGCCGGGGGCGATCAGCGTCGGGCGGTGGCCCTGCGGACGATGGAGCGCAGCCTCCCGAGACGGGCCGAGATCTCGCGCTCGTGGCCGTGGTCGGTCGGTTCGTAGTAGTCGGTCCCGACCAGCTCGTCGGGCGGGTACTGCTGGGTGACGACTCCGTCGGGGTCGTCGTGTGGATACCGGTACCCCTGGGCGTTGCCCAGGGCGGCCGCGCCCGGGTAGTGCCCGTCGCGCAGGTGGGGCGGGACCGCTCCGGCCTTGCCCGCGGCCACATCGGCCATCGCCGCACCGATCGCGGAGACCACCGCTCCCGACTTGGGCGCGCTCGCGAGGTGGATGGTGGCCTGGGTGAGCGCGAGTCTGGCCTCGGGCATCCCGACGAGAGCGACCACCTGCGCCGCGGCGACGGCGACGCCGATCGCGGTCGGGTCGGCCATGCCGACGTCCTCGCTGGCGTGGATCATCAGTCGCCGCGCGATGAACCGGGGGTCCTCCCCCGCGCTGATCATCCGCGCCAGGTAGTGCACCGCGGCGTCCACGTCGGACCCGCGGATGGATTTGATGAACGCACTGATGACGTCGTAGTGCTGGTCCCCGTCGCGGTCGTAGCGGACCGCGGCGCGGTTCACCGCTGATTCGACGTCGGCCAGACCGATGGTCGGGATCGAGGTCCCCGCGTCGCCGTCGCGGCCCAGTGCGGCACCGGCTGCCACCTCGAGCGCGGTCAGGCCGCGCCGGGCGTCGCCGCCGGACAGCGCGACGATGTGGTCGAGCGCATCCTCGGCGATCTCCACCGACCCCGCCAGTCCCCGCTCGTCGATCACCGCTCGGGTGAGCACCTCGCGGATGTCGTCATCGGACAGCGGCTGCAACTGCAACACCAGCGACCGCGACAGCAGCGGCGACACCACCGAGAACGACGGGTTCTCGGTCGTCGCGGCGACCAGCAGCACGATGCGGTTCTCCACGGCGTCGAGCAACGCGTCCTGCTGTGTCTTGGAGAAGCGGTGCACCTCGTCGATGAACAACACGGTCTGTCGGCCGTCGATGAGGGCGCGTCGGGCGACCTCGATGACCGACCGCACCTCCTTGACACCCGACGACAACGCCGAGAGCGCCTCGAACCGACCACCGGTGGCGGTCGAGATCAGCGACGCCATCGTCGTCTTGCCGGTGCCGGGCGGGCCGTAGAGCATCACCGACGCCGCCCCGGACCCCTCGATGAGTCGGCGCAACGGTGAACCCGCCGCGAGCAGGTGCTGCTGGCCGACGATCTCGTCGAGACCGCGGGGACGCATGCGGACGGCGAGGGGCCCGGACGTGGCCGACCGCGTCTGCGAATCGGCGAACGACCCCGATGTGGGGGGTGGGGCCGGCGGATCGAACAGCCCGTCCCCGCCGGGCGCGAAGGTCACCGCAGCCAGGCCGCGTCCAGCGCCGATGCCGCGGCGACACCGAACTCCGCGATGTCGGTCAGTCCGGCACGCTCGGCCGCGGCGGCGAGGTCGGTCCACCGGCCGACGACGATCGTGGGGTCGGTGGTGTGCAGAGCCAGGCCGTGCGACTGCGCGTCGACCTCGAGGTCGACCGGCAACATCCACACGGTGCTCATCCACACCCACAGGGCACGGGCGGTGAGCACCTTGCGGTGGAGTTCGCCGTCGTGCCCGAGGGCGGGCCAGATGGCCTGGATCTCCGAGCGCCATCCGTCGACGAGCGCGGTCTCCAGATCGGTGCGACGGTCGGTCCACCGCCGGGCGAGGTCGGGGGTGAAGGTGACGATCGCGTAGGCGATGTCGAGGGAGGCGTCGCGGAACCCGCCCCACTCGTAGTCCATGAACTGCACGCCCTCGTCGTTGATGAGGATGTTGGGCGGTCCGACGTCGGACGGGCTGAACGCGCGATGGTCGCCCTCGGCGAACAACGCCTCCCCGCGACGCAGCAGGGCGAGGAACTCGTCGTGTGCGGGCAGACCGAGGTGACGGGTCATCACCTCGGGTGCGAGGTCGACCGCCATGCGCGCCTGCGCGGGCAGCACCTCGACCGAGCCACCTCCGGGGCCGTGCCGCAGCAGGGCGTCGAAGTCGTTCTCGCCGCCGACGGTGGCCGCGTGCATCCGGCCCAACGCCTGCCCCCACGCGCTGATCGCGTGACTGGGATCGGCCCAGTCGGAGCTGCCGAGCAGATCGCTCATCGAGCGACCGTGGCCGAGGTCGCTGAGCACGATGAGCCGGGCGGTGTTGTCGAAGGCGATGAGCTGCGGGCCGGGGCGGGAGTGCATCGGCAGCGCGTTGGCGTACTTGTACGACGCCAGCTCGCGAGCGAACGCGTCGGCGGGTTCGTCGGTGGGGACCACCTTGATGACCAGACTCCGGTCCATCGACAGGGGGTTCTGGGCGACCCGCGCGCGGACGACGTCGGTGCGACCGCTGCCGCCCAACTCCACCGGGTCGGCCAGGGTCACCCGGGCGCCCGCGCGAGCGGACAGAACCTGCTCGGCGGCCCGGACCGCACCCGACATGCGGTTCTCGGCGATGACAGTCATTACGTGTAAACCTACCCAACGCCACCCACAGGTGGCACGTGTCACGCCCGGCCCGATCGCAATGCGAGTCGACCTCAGGCGGCGTCCCGAGGGACATTCACGCAGGTCATGCGGCCGGCAGCCTGTTGCGCCGGTCGGCGGGTCCCTGCGATGAACTGCGACGGTTCACGAGCCCGTTGACGACTCGTTCGACGTGGTCGGCACTTCTTGCGACACGGTCGGCAGTTCCTGCGGCGCCACGTCGACGGAGACGGTGATCTTGCTCTTGGTCGATTCGGTGTAGATGACTCCACGCAGCGGCGGTACATCATCATAGTCACGTCCCCACGCCAATGTGACGTGCCTCTCGTCGACCAGCTTGTCGTTGGTCGGATCGAACGGCAGCCAGCGACCGCCCGGGAGCCACACCGCGGCCCATGCGTGCGACGCATCGGCCCCGATCACGCGCTCGCGGCCGGGCGGAGGCTCGGTCGCGAGATATCCCGACACGTACCGCGCCGCGAGCCCCTGGGACCGCAGACACGCGATCGCGACACGCGCGAAGTCCTGACAGACACCCTCACGCCGCGACATCACGGTGTCGACCTTGGTGCTGATCGCGGTCGAGCCGGAGCGGTAGGTGAAATCGGTGTGAATGCGTGTGGTCAGGTCGACGACGGCGTCGAGCAGGGCGACACCGGGTCGGAAGACGGTCGCGGCGTACTCGCGGACGGCCTCGGTGATCTCCGGCGGGTACAGGTCGAGCACGTACTCGACCTCGCGGGCGTCGGCCGGTCTCGACGGACGGGCGTCCTCCCAGGGTGCGGTCGCCGCGGCCGAGGAGATAAGACCGGGATCGAGAGGATCGACGTCGACGAGCGACGTCCCGGTCACCTCGAGACGGTGATGGGGCGTGCGGACGTGGAAGTAGGTGTCGGTGTTGCCGAAGATGTCGGTGCCGGTGGACCGGTCGGCCGGTTCCGGGTCGACGCCGATCGCGGCCTCCAGGACCCGTTGTCCCGGTACGTCTCTGGGCATGAGGAAGCAGCGACCGAACGACGCGCTGACGACGTCGTCGTAGTCGTAGGTGGTCCGATGGGTGACGCGGTAGCGACGCGTGGTGGCGACGTCGGTCCCGGTGCGGCCGGTCACCGGCTGCCACCGCCCCACAGCGGCTGGATGTCGCGCGGCGGCGCGAAACGCGTCCGGCCGAGTACGTCGGAGATCTCGCGGGCACCGGTGGCCAGGGTGGTCATCAGCTCGGCGAGTTCGTCGCGGCGGTCGGTGTCGCCGACGGTGGTCAGATCGGTGGGATCGACGCGGCGCAGTTCGGCGATCATCTCCTCGACCACGCGTTCGGCGGCCGCGGAACGGATCTCGTCGGGCATGGCCGACAGGTCCGACCGCAGACGCGCGAGCTGATAGATCATCGACCGCGGGTTGGTCTCGTCGAACATGGCCAGCATGATCACCGGACGCAGCCGGTGCAGTCCGCGGTTCCGACGGCGATAGATGACCGCGGACTCGTTGGCCACGAGATAGGCCTCGATGAGTCCCTGCTCGACGTCGAGGTCGTGGCGCTCGACGAGGACGGCACGGGTCAGGTCGGCGAGCATGACGGCCCGCTCGATCCGGCGACCGACGTCCATGAACAGCCAGGCCGGGTCGTGCACCATCGACTCGGCCTGCAGGCCGGCCAGTGCGAGCAGGCCGTGCAGGATCGACTCGTGTGCCCTGGCGAGTTCGTCGACGTCGACGGTGTCGACGGCCGCGCTCGTCCCGGCCTGTCCCCCGGTGAGCGGGGTGGATTCGGCGACGGTGTGGGCGAGGTCGGCGAACGCGCGCTCGATGGTGCCCAGCACCATCCACGTGCTCGTCGACATCTGATCGCGCACCGCGCGCGCCGAGGCGACGAGACGGTCGACCGAGTGGGCGACGGTCCCGGGCACCGACCGCGACATCGTCAGCCGACCGATCGCGGCCAGCGCGACCGCCGCGCCGTTGTCCGTGGTCGCGGCGTCGGGCACGACACCCACGTGGACGGTCGTCGCCGTGGTCGTGGCGATGCCCGCGAGGAACAACGGCAGCGACCCGGTGCCCGACATCCACAGTCGGTCGCGATCCTGGTAGCGCTCGCGGGCGACCTTGACCATCCGCACGGTCAGTTCGGCGCGCTCGCCGTGGCGGCCGAGCCAGAACAGGTCCGCCAGCACTCGCGGTGACGCGGCGGAACGGTCGGACGCGGTGACCGCGGGCGACACGGACGACGACACCGACTCGGCCACGCGGGTGGTGTCGCCGACGGCCTCGGTGTTCGCGACCCAGACGTCCTTCGCGGCGATCGCGCCCATCGCGGCGCCCTCGGCGCCGGTGGCGAGCACCTGTCCCATGCCGCCGGGCATCACGGCGTAGGCCGACCCCTGGGCGACGGCGAACGTGCGGATCCCGACCGGTGCGGCCCGCAACCGGGCGGCCGCACCTGCGTGGGCGGGCGTCATCGACGGGGCGACGGAGAACTGTCCGGGGCGTCGGCCGACCCACTGCCACGGGTCGCTCTCGACGCGACGACGCAACGTCTCGAGGTCGGCCTGCGCGAGCGCGGCGCCGATGAACTGCTCACCGGTGCGGAAGTTGTCGAGTACCAGGCCTGCCAGGTCGGCCATGATCTTGGTGTGCTCGGAACCGGCACCACCCCAGTAGGTCTCGACCGTCGGCAGCGCCAACTCCTCGTCGATCAGGGCGGGTGCGAGCCGCTCGACGACGGTGTGCAGCGCCGGGTTCTCGATGACCCCGCTGCCCAGTGTGTTGACCACGGTGACCGCGCCGCGGGCGACGGCCTCCACCAGGCCGGCCACCCCGAGGCGGGAGTCCGACCGCAGATCGAGCGGGTCGCAGAACGTCGCGTCGACGCGCCGCAGGATGACGTCGACGCGTTTGAAACTGCCCAGCGACCGCATGTACACCGCGCCGTCGCGGACGAGCAGGTCGGCGGATTCGACGAGCGGGAAGCCGAGGACCGAGGCGAGGTAGGCCTGGTCGAACGCGGTCTCCGACAGGCTGCCCGGACTCAGGACCACCACCGTCGGGTCGTCCGCGCCGGGGGGTGCGTAGTCGAACAGGGCCAGCCGAAGGGTGCCCGCGAACGTCGTCATGGGGCGCGGTCCGACCGCACCGAACAGTGCGGACGCCGCGCGCGAGGTCAGGCGTCGGTCGGCGATCGCGTACCCGATGCCCGACGGCGCCTGGGTGTAGTCGCCCCAGAGGGCGAAACCACCGTCGGCGGTGCGGCCGATGTCGGCGGCGTGACAGAACAGCGCGTGCGGTCCGGCGATGCCCAGCCGGCCCGCCTTGCGGACGTATCCGGGATGGCCGTAGACCATCTCCGCCGGGACGAGACCCTCGGTGATCGTGCGTCGTTCGCCGTAGAGGTCGACGAGCAGGGCGTCGAGCAACAGGCACCGCTGCGCGATCCCGGCCTCCACCGCAGCCCAGGCGTCGCCGTCGACCACCAGCGGGACGCTGTCGAGCTCCCAGAGGCGGGTGGTGTCGGTGACCTCGGCAGCACCGCTCGCGACGCGGTCGCCGGTGAGGTTGTAGGTGATGCCCTCGTCGGCCACCATCGTCCGCAGGCGCATGGCCGTGCGGGCCATCCCGACGGTCCCGGCGCGGGCGTACCCGGCCACCAGATCGGCCCACTGGGGACGGATCGCGCCGTCGGCGTCGATCATCTCGTCGTAGGGCGGCGAGCCCGCCTCCGGACCGTCGATGTCGAAGAGCGCGAACCGATCCGACCGATAGCGGTCCACCACCGCAGACGGCGTCTCCGCAGGTGTGGGGGAAGGCGACGTCACCGCAGAACCGTACGTGCCCGCCGTAGATCGAGGATCGTCGGCACCCCGAGGTCGGTGGCCAGCCGGGCCTGCATCTCCCGCAACGCCGCGACGTCGACGACGCCGGGGGTGTGCCCGATGGCCTCGAACCGGCCGTTGCGTCGTGACTCCGCCTCGACGGCGTTGACCGGCGGCCGCTCGTAGGCGCGGCCCCCGGGATGCACCACGTGGTAGGTCGCGCCGCCGACGGATCGGCCGTTGGCGGTGTCGACCATGTCGAACACCAGCGGGGAGTCGATGCCGATCGACGGGTGCAGCGCACTCGGCGGCTGCCAGGCGCGGAACCGGATGCCCGCGACCCGTTCCCCCGGGCGCCCGGTGGGCGTCAGCGGCAGCGGATACCCGTTGCAGGTCAACAGGTATCGGTCGTCGTCACTGCCCTGTACCCGCACCTGGACGCGCTCGATCGAGGAGTCGACGTAGCGGGCGGTGCCGCCGGCGGTGGACTCCTCGCCCAGCACGTTCCACGGCTCGATGGCGCCGCGCAGCTCGATCTCCTGGTCGCGGATCGCCACGGTGCCCAGTCGCGGGAACCGGAACTCGGTGAAGGGGTCGAGCCATGCGGTGTCGAAGTCGTATCCGGCCTCGCGCAGGTCCTCGGCCACCTCGGAGATGTCGTTGATCACGTAGTGCGGCAGCAGGTGTTTGCCGTGCAAATCCGCGCCGTGGCGCAGCAGTCGGCCGCGGAAGGGGTCGTCCCAGAACCACGAGACCAGGCTGCGCACCAGCAGCGACTGCACCATCGCCATCCGGTGGTGCGGCGGCATCTCGAACGCGCGGAGCTCGAGCAGTCCGAGACGTCCGCGGGCCGCCCCCGGGCTGTAGAGCTTGTCGATGCAGAACTCGGCCCGGTGGGTGTTGCCGGTGATGTCGGTGAGCAGATGGCGCAGCGCGCGATCGATCATCCACGGGCCTGCCTCGGCGCCCGTCGCCGAGAGCCGATCGATCTCGGCGAACGCGATCTCGAGTTCGTAGAGCGCACTCTCGCGCCCCTCGTCGGCGCGGGGCGCCTGCGAGGTCGTCCCGATGAAGCGACCGGAGAACAGGTACGACAGCGACGGGTGCCGCTGCCAGTAGCTCAGCATCGACACCAGCAGGTCGGGTCGACGCAGCATCGGCGATTCCGACGGTGTGATGCCGCCGAGGGTGATGTGGTTGCCGCCGCCCGTACCGCCGTGGCTGCCGTCGAGGTCGAACGACTCGGTGCCCAGACGGGCGACGCGGGCCTCGTGGTAGAGCGTCTCGAGCAGCTCGGACTGCTCGGCGAACGACGCGGTCGGCTGGATGTTGACCTCGATCACCCCGGGGTCCGGGGTCACCGTGAGCGACTGCACGCGCGAATCCGACGGCGGCCCATAGCCTTCGACGATGACCGGGGTGCCCACGGCGGCCGCGGCCGCCTCGGTGGTCTCGACCAGTTCGACGTAGTCCTCGAGTCGTTCGGTCGGCGGCAGGAACACGTGCAGGATGTCGGCGCGCACCTCGGCGACCACAGCGGTCCGCGGGACCGGGCCGTCGAACAGGTCGACCGTGTCGTCCTTGTCGGCGTCTGCTTCTCGGGTGTCCGCTTTGTGGGTGTCACCGTCGTCATCCGGGCCGACGACGGCGGCCAGGGGCGCTCGCAGCGGTCGGGTGGGGGCGGTGGGATCGGTCTCGTGGACCACCGGGGCGGGACCCCACGACAGCGAGTCCAGGGGCAGGCGGAGTCCTGCGGGTGAGGTGCCCGCGGTGAGCACGAGACGTCCACGGCGGGTGAACCACCCGACGCTGCGCCATGCGGTGTCGTCGTCGGTGCGGCTGACCGGCAGCACGTGCGCGGTCGCGGCGCTGACCGGCTCGTCGAGTCGCGCCAGCAACGCCTTCCGGGCGGCGACGGTGTCCTGTTCGGGAGTCAGGTCCGGCCCACGACCGCGTCGGCCTGCGGTGGGATCGTCCTCGTCCTCATCGGGTTCCGGGCCGGATTCGGCCGTCGGCTCCCCCGGCGGTGAGCGCAGCAGTTCGGCCAGCCGTACCAACGGGTCCTCGTAGGCAGGGGTGACGGTCGTGTCCGGTAGTCCGAGGGCGCCGGCGAACGCGGACAGGAACGCGGCGCTGCGCGTGGCGGAGTCCGCGGTCGCCACCGGCGGTTCCGTGTCCATCGACGCCGCGGCGGTGGTCTCGTCGGCCCAGGGATCGGCCAACAGCTCCGGTCGCTGCCACAGGGCTTCGCCGTCGGCCCGCCACAGCAGACCGATCTGCCAGCGCGGCAACGGTTCTCCGGGGTACCACTTGCCCTGGCTGCGCTGCACCAGACCGGACGGCGCGTAGATGGTGCGCAGTCGTTCGGCGAGCACCGAGGCCAGGCGGCGTTTGTGACCGCCGTCTGCGGTCGTCGACCACTCCGGCGCGGTCTGGTTGTCGATCGAGACGAACGTGGGTTCACCGCCCATGGTCAGCCGGACGTCGCGCTCGGCCATCCGCCCGTCGACCAGCGCACCGAGATCGACGACGCCCGCCCACTGACTGTCGGTGTAGGGCAGCGTGACCCGCGGGTCCTCGTGGAAACGGGTGACGGTGTTGGAGAAATCCATCGTGGCGTGACACGGACCGGTCGCGCCGGTGATCGGCGCCGCCCCACCAGGTTGTGGTGTCGCGGCCAGCGGGATGTGGCCCTCGCCCGCGAACAGTCCCGACGTGGGATCCATGCCGACCCACCCCGCGCCGGGGAGGAACACCTCGGTCCACGCGTGCAGGTCGGTGAAGTCCGCCGACGGCCCGGACGGTCCGTCGAGCGACGCGACGTCGGAGGTCAGCTGGACCAGATAGCCGGACACGAACCGCGCCGCCAGACCGAGCCGGCGCAGGATCGCCACCAGCAGCCACGCCGAGTCCCGACACGATCCGATCGCGCTGGACAGCGTGTACTCGGGTGACTGGACGCCTGCCTCGAGACGGACGGTGTAGCCGACGTCGTCACGGACGGCCTGGTTCAGCGCCACCAGGGTGTCGATGATGCGCGCGCCGGTGGTGGGACGGTGCCGCTCGACCCAGGCGGCGACCAGCGAGCTGTCGTCCTCCTCGTCCGAGGAGTGTCGTCCCCCGCTCTCACCGCCGACGGGTCGCAGATAGGCCTCGAGGTCGGTGCGCATCTGCTCGGGGTAGGCGAACCCGTAGTTCTCCGCCCAGTCCTCGATGAAGAAGTCGAACGGGTTGATCGAGGTGAGGTCGGCGACCAGGCCGACGGTGATGCTCAGCGAGGTCGTCGGTTCGGGGAACACCAGGCGTGCCTGGTAGTTGCTGAACGCGTCCTGCTGCCAGTTGACGAAGTGGCCCGACGGCTCGACGGTGAGCGTGTAGGCCTCGATAGGGGTCCGTGAATGCGGCGCCGGCCGGAGCCGGACGACGTGCGGGTACACCTTGACCGGGCGGTCGAAGGAATAGCTGGTCCGGTGTTCCAGTGCCACCTTGATGGTCAACGCCACGTACCCCTGTTCCTCGCCTCGACGCGCCGCGATCGGACGCCCACCGATCCCATCACAGATGGGCGGGGGTCGCCGCGCGCCGACGGGCGAGCAGCCGGTGCACGGCGAGGACACCGACGCCGGACACCACGATGCCGACCATGTTCACCGCGAGCTGCGCCGTCGACTCCGCCGCCACCTGCCACTGGCCGAGGGTCGCGGCGACCACCGCGTATCCGGCCGCGGGCACGGTCGTCACCGAGATGAACACGCCGACCAGCGCCGCCGACTTGGCCGAGACCAACGACAACATGCCCGCGGCACCGGCCAGAACCGCCACCACGAGGGAGAACGGGCCCACCTGATAGATGAAATCCACCTGGTCGGCCGCGGTGACGTCGGTGATGTCCACGGTGCCGGTGGCCTCTCCGACGACGGCAGCCACACCGGTGACCACCATCGCCACCGGGAACCCGATGATCAGCGCGTACACCGACCTGCGGGCGAGGTCGAACCGACGCCGCACCAGTCCGACCGCGATCCCCGCGAGCGGCCCGAACTCGGGGCCGACCACCATCGCACCGACCACGGTGACCGGGGAGTCGGTGATCACGCCGACTGCGGCGAGCAGGCACGCCAGGACCAGGAAGGTGACGAACGTGACGCTCAGCGTCGCGTCCTCACGGGTTCGGCGTGTGAGTTCCTCCCAGACGATGGAGTCGTCGGGGTCGCCGGGCGCCTGCTTCTCGGCGCGCACCGCGGCATCGGACATGACCGTGTCGAGCGGCTCCATGGTGATGGCACCGTCGTGGACGAGACCGAGGGCGAGGAGGCCGTCGAGCACGTCGTTGACGGCCTCACGGGTGATGTCGGCCTCCACGAGATCACCGGCCGGCTCGAGTGCGGCGCCGGGATGCACGATGAGGTGGGTGACACCGAGCGCCTCACGCAGCAGGTCGACCACCGCGGTCCCCCGCTCGGTGGGCGCGACGATCCGGAGGTGCAACACCTGGGCGGTCAGGCCTCCGGAGTGGAGGCCGAGTCGGCCTCCGGTGTCTGCGACCGGTCTGCGGGACCCGTTTTGGCCACTGCGTCGATCCCCGACTCCTTGCGCTGCGCCGGGGTGATCGGGGCGGGCGCGTCGGTCAGCGGGTCGACACCGCCGCCGGACTTCGGGAACGCGATGACCTCACGGATCGATCCCTCGCCGGCCAGTAGCGCGGTGATGCGGTCCCAGCCGAAGGCGATGCCGCCGTGCGGCGGTGCGCCGAAGGCGAAGGCGTCGAGCAGGAACCCGAACTTCTCCTGCGCCTCGGCGTTGTCGATGCCCATGATCGCGAACACCCGCTCCTGCACGTCGCGACGATGGATACGGATGCTGCCGCCGCCGATCTCGTTGCCGTTGCAGACGATGTCGTAGGCGAAGGCGAGCGCGGAGCCGGGATCGGACTCCAGGGTGTCGAGGGACTCGGGCTTGGGTGCGGTGAACGCGTGGTGCACCGCGGTCCAGGCGCCCGACCCGACGGCGATGTCGCCTCCGGCGGTGGCCTCGGCCACCGGTTCGAACAGCGGGGCGTCGACGACCCAGGTGAAGGCCCAGGCGTTCTCGTCGATCAGGCCGAGGCGCGAGGCGATCTCACCACGGGCGGCACCGAGCAGTGCGCGCTGCGCCTTCACCGGGCCCGCGGCGAAGAACACGCAGTCGCCGGGAGCGGCCCCGACATGGGCGACGAGTCCGTCGCGCTCGGCGTCGGACAGGTTCTTGGCGACCGGGCCGCCCAACGAACCGTCTTCCTGGACAAGGACATAGGCGAGACCGCGAGCGCCGCGCTGCTTGGCCCACTCCTGCCAGGCGTCGAGCTGGCGACGGGGCTGACCCGCACCGCCGGGCATGACGACGGCGCCGACGTAGTCGGCCTGGAACACGCGGAACGGGGTGTCGGCGAAGAACTCGGTGCACTCGACGAGCTCGAGGTCGAAGCGCAGGTCGGGCTTGTCACTGCCGAAGCGACGCATGGCCTCGGCGTAGGTGATCCGCGGCAGCGGGGTGGGCACCTGGTAGCCGACGAGGTCCCACAGGGCGACGAGGATCTGCTCGGCGAGCGCGATGATGTCGTCCTGGTCGACGAAGCTCATCTCGACGTCGAGCTGGGTGAACTCGGGCTGCCGGTCGGCGCGGAAGTCCTCGTCGCGGTAGCAGCGCGCGATCTGGTAGTACCGCTCGAGCCCACCGACCATCAGCAGCTGCTTGAACAGCTGCGGACTCTGCGGAAGGGCGTAGAACGAGCCGGGGCGCAGACGGGCGGGGACGAGGAAGTCACGTGCACCCTCGGGCGTCGACCGGGTCAGCGTCGGGGTCTCGACCTCGATGAAGTCGTGGCCGGCGAGCACCGAGCGCGCGGCGGCGTTGGCTTTCGACCGCAGACGCAGGGCCTTGCCCGGGCCCTCACGACGCAGGTCGAGGTAGCGGTAGCGCAGGCGCGCCTCCTCGCCGGGCTTCTCGTCCAGCTGGAACGGCAGGGGCGCGGACTCGTTGAGCACCACCAGTTCCCCGGCGTTGAGCTCGACCGCGCCGGAGGAGAGGTTCGGGTTCTCGCTGCCCTCGGGGCGTGCCTCGATCGTGCCGGTCACCTGCACGCAGTACTCGGCGCGCAGTCGGTGGGCCGCCTCGGCGACCTGCTCGTCACGGAAGACCACCTGCAGCAGACCCGAGCTGTCGCGCAGATCGATGAAGATCACCCCGCCGTGATCACGGCGACGCGCCACCCAGCCGACGACGGTGACGGTGTCACCGGCGTTGTCGGCTCGCAATGATCCGGCGAAATGGGTGCGCAGCACGGGAGTCCTTCCGATGGCGTCGCCGTGGCGATCGCCGATGTGGATGCATGGGTCTTGGGTACGGGACGAGGGTCATCCTACGTAGCATGAGGAACCCATCACGAATGCGTTGTCGTCGAACAGGAGAGTCATGACGTTCCAGGGCAACGGACCGTTGGACACCAGCGGTGTCTCCGGGGGCGGCGGGGGCGGTGGTCGCGGCCGGATCGCCCTCGGCGGCGGCGCGAGCATCGTGGTGGCGATCGTCGCGATCCTGTTCGGGGTCAACCCCGGCGACATCCTCGGCGGCGACAGCAGCGGTGGCTCGACCGCCGGCTCCGGATCGTCGAACAGCGCCATCCAGAGCCAGATCGACAGCTGCACCATCGAGAAGGCGAACTCCGACACCATCTGCCGCATCGTCGCCACGAAGAACAGTCTCGACCGTGTCTGGCCGACCCTGATGCCGAACTACACGAAGCCCGAGACCGTGATCTTCGCCGATGCCGTCGACACCGGCGGGTGCGGCTCGGCGACGTCGGCGGTCGGGCCGTTCTACTGCCCGGGCGACCAGACGGCGTACTTCGACCCCACCTTCTTCACCACTCTCGCCGACCAGCTCGGTGGCAGCGATGCGCCGCTGGCCCAGGAGTACGTGGTGGCCCATGAATTCGGGCACCACGTGCAGAACCTGCAGGGGACCATGGACAAGGCGCAGAAGCTCGGATCCCGTGGTGCCACATCGGGATCCGTGCGTCTCGAACTGCAGGCAGACTGCTACGCGGGCGTCTGGGCCGAGCACGCCGACAAGGGGCCGGACGCGTTGCTCGAACCGCTGACCCAGCAGCAGATCGGTGACGTGATCACCACCGCGAAGGCCATCGGCGACGACACCCTGTCGGGCAAGAACGATTCCGAGGGGTGGACGCATGGGTCGGCGGCGCAGCGGACGAGGTGGTTCACCACGGGCTACCGGTCCGGCGACCCCGCGAGCTGCGACACCTTCTCCACTAACCGCCTCTGACCCCACCGCTGTTGGGCCGTCGTCTCGCCGGGTTGGGCCGTCGTTGCTCCGGGTTGGGCCATCGTTTCGCTGTGTTGGGCCATCGTTTCGCTGTGTCGGGCGCCACGGCCCAACACACGACAACAAGAGCCCAACACGCGGGAACGAGGGCCCAACACGCGAACGTCACGGCCCACCGCGCGAGGGCGATCAGCGATGCATCCGGCATGACCATCTGATTGCATGGATGCCATGACCGGTCCCGACTCCCCGCGCACCCCCACCGCCATCGACGCGATCGCCGACGACTTCCTCACCCGGGCGTGTGTCGCCGATCCGGTGTTCTCGACCCTGACCGGGGTGAGCGGAAACGACCACGCCCTGACCGACTACTCCCCCGGCGCCATCGACGACCGCGCCGCACTCACCCGGGACACTGTGCGTGCGTTGGCCTCAGCCACCCCGGTCGATGAGGTCGACCGGGTGACGGTGGCGACGATGACCGATCAGCTCGGCCGCGGACTCGCCGTGGACGAGGCCGGCCTGCGGACCGGTGAGGTCAACGTCATCGAGTCCCCGCTGCAGTCGATCCGGGATGTGTTCGATCTCATGCCCGTCGACACCGACGAGGATCGTTCGACGATGCTCGCCCGTGTCCGCGCCGTCCCCGAGAGCGTGGACTCGATCGTCGAGGGCCTACGGCATCGGATCGCCGCCGGACCACCACCGGCGCGCCGCCAGGTCGAGCTGGTGGCCGGGCAGGCGGCGGACGCGGCGTCCGCGCTGCTGAGCAACATCGACCGCGCCCTCGACACCGACTCCAGGTATTCGACCGACTTCGCCGCCGGCCACAGCCGTGCGGGCGCCGCGTTCGACAGACTGCGTGCCGTGCTCACCGACGAGGTGCTGCCGACCGCGACCGAGGCCGACGGGGTCGGGCGCGATCGGTACCGACTGCACTCGGCGGAGTTCGTCGGCACCGACATCGACCCCGACGAGGCCTACCTGTGGGGCCTCGACCACCTCGAATCGATTGTGGCCGAACAGAAGACGCTCGCCGAGCAGATCGCGCCGGGAGCGGGGGTGGCCGGCGCACTGGCCGCCCTCGACGCCGACCCCCGCTACCAGATGACCGACCGGGACGCGTTCGTCGCCTGGATGCAGGAGCTCTCCGACCGGGCGACGACCGGGCTCGCGGGCACCCATTTCGACATCCCTACCGCGCTGACCAGCATCGAGTGTCGGCTCGCGCCCTCGGCGACCGGGACCATTTACTACACGATGCCCAGCGAGGACCTGAGCCGTCCCGGCCGCATGTGGTGGTCGGTGCCGCCGGAACAGACGGTCTTCCACACCTGGCAGGAGACCACCACGGTCTTCCACGAGGGTGTGCCGGGACACCACCTGCAGCTGGGCCAGGCGATGACCAGCCCCGAGCTCAACCGGTGGCGCAAACTCGCGTCGTTCACCTCCGGTCACGGCGAGGGGTGGGCGCTCTACGCCGAGCGCCTGATGTCCGAACTCGGCTGGCTCGACGACATCGGTGACCGGATGGGAATGCTGGATTCGCAACGCCTCCGGGCCGCCCGCGTCGTCGTCGACATCGGCGTGCACTGCGGTCTCACGGCCCCCGACTCCGTCGGCGGCGGCACCTGGGACGCCGACAAGGCGTGGACGTTCCTGTGCGACGCGGTTGCGATGGACCGGTCGGTCCTGCGCTTCGAGCTCAACCGCTACCTCGGATGGCCCGGGCAGGCGCCGTCCTACGCTCTCGGACAGCGGGTCTGGGAGCAGGCGCGCGCGGAGTTCCTGCGCACGCACCCCGACGCCGACCTCAAGGACTTCCACTCCCGGGCGTTGCGCCTGGGAGGGGTCAGCCTCGACGTGCTGCGTGCGGAGCTGATCGGCCGGACGTAGAGCGGTCCGTCGCGGCTACCCGCGCAGGCCGGCCGCGACGTCGGCGACGACCGCGTCGAGTGCCACGGTGCGCTGCGACCCGTCGGCCAGGTCCTTGACCTCGATCTGACCGGCGTCGAGCTCCCGGTCACCGAGCACGAGCGCGAACCGTGCCCCGGACCGGTCGGCGCCCTTCATGGCGCCCTTGAGCCCACGGCCGCCGTAGGAGAGGTCGGTGCTGACGCCCTGGGCGCGCAGTTCGCCGGCGAGGACCACGAGACGGTCGAGGGCCGCGGCGCCCATCGGCACGCCGTAGACCTGGCAGCGGGCCGCCCCGAGATCGGCGACCTCCTCGGCCTCCAGTGCGAGCACCGTGCGGTCGACGCCGAGTCCGAAACCGATGCCCGACAGCTCCTGTTTGCCGCCGAGCTGACTCATCAGCCCGTCGTAACGACCGCCGCCACCGATACCCGACTGCGCGCCGAGCCCGTCGTGGACGAACTCGAACGTGGTCTTCGTGTAGTAGTCGAGCCCGCGGACCAGGCGCGGGTTGACCTCGTAGGCGACGCCGAGGCGGTCGAGGTGTCCGCGGACGGACTCGAAGTTCTCGCGGACCGAGTCCGACAGGAAGTCGATCATCAGCGGGGCGTCGGCGGTGGCGGCCTTGATCTCCGGCCGCTTGTCGTCGAGGACGCGCAGCGGGTTGATCTCGGCACGCCGGCGGGTCTCGTCGTCGAGGTCGAGACCGAACAGGAACGCCTGCAGCGCCTCGCGGTAGGCCGGGCGGCAGGTGTCGTCCCCCAGCGTCGTGATCTCCAGGCGATAGCCGGTCAGCCCGCACCGACGGAAACCCTCGTCGGCGATCGCGATCACCTCGGCGTCGAGTGCGGGGTCGTCGACTCCGATGGCCTCGACACCGACCTGCTGGAGCTGCCGGTACCGACCGGTCTGCGGCTTCTCGTACCGGAAGAACGGGCCTGCGTAGCTCAGCTTGACCGGCAGGGCACCACGATCGAGCCCGTGCTGCAGCACCGCGCGCATGACGCCCGCGGTCCCCTCGGGTCGTAGGGTGACCGAGCGGTCCCCGCGATCGGCGAAGGTGTACATCTCCTTGGAGACGACGTCGGTCGACTCCCCGACCCCGCGCGCGAACAGCGCGGTGTCCTCGAAGATCGGCAGTTCGATGTGGGCGTAGCCGGCGAGCCGCGCGGCACGCGTCAGTTCGTCCCGGACGGCGACGAATCGCGACGACGCCGGTGGGATGTAGTCGGGAATCCCTCGCGGCGCCTGGAATTGCGCAGTCACAGTCCGTGACGTCCTTTCGTGGGTGAATCGGCCGCGGCGTCGGACACCCCGGGGAGTCCGACGAGGAACGGGTTGGTGGTCCGCTCCTGGCCCACCGTGGTCTGCGGACCGTGGCCGGGCAGGACCTGGGTGTCGTCGGTGCGCCGCAACAGGGTGGTGGCGATGCTCCTCAGCAACTGCTCGTGGTCCCCACCGGGCAGATCGGTCCGCCCGATCGACCCGGCGAACAGCACGTCGCCGGAGAAACACACGGGCAGTGTCGCGCCCTCGGTCGGGACGTCGACGGTGAGCAGGACCGAGCCGCGGGAGTGCCCGGGCGCCGCGACCACGTCGAAGTCGATTCCGGCGAGTTCGACGTCCTCTCCGTCGACGAAGTCGATGACCTTCTCCGGCTCACGGAACACCATGCCGCCGATGACCGATCCGAGGGCCGGACCGATCCCGGATGCGGGGTCGGCGAGCATCGGGCGGTCCTCGGGATGGATGTAGGCGGGGATCGAGTACTCGTCACACAGATCCGCGGCGTCCCAGGTGTGATCGAGATGACCGTGGGTGAGCAGGACGGCCACCGGCGTCAGCGAGTGCTCGGCGAGGATCGACCGCACCTGGGCGGCGGAATCCTGTCCGGGATCGATGATGACGGCTTCGGAGCCCGGCTGCTCGGCGACCACGTAACAGTTGGTCGCGAACATGCCGGCGGCGAAACCGGTGATCAGCATCGAGTGCTCCTTCGGGTTGGTCGGGGTACATCATCGCAAACATTCGTGCGGGTGCCGTCCGGGGCGACCCGCCGGTGCCCACTGAGGATGTTCACAGGGTGTCCTGGCACACTTTCACCGGCAGTGGTGCCACCGGCGCCTCATCTACGAGTTCGACGATCGGAATGCGCGATGCGTTCCGCATCTGTCGATGGAGGGATCGCGGCTTGCCCAGCAACGAGCAACCCAGCAACGACCAGCCCACGAACGAGCAGCGCCGCCAGGACGCGAAACGCAAGCTCGAGCAGCGCCTGGAGACCCAGCAGGCCGCAGCACGCAAACGCAAGATCATCATCGTGTCGTCGTCGGTGATCGTGGTGTTGGTCGTCGCCGCGGCGGTGACCACCCTCGTGGTCAACAAGGTGCTCGACGACCGCGAGAAGGCCCGCTACACCGCCTGCGCCTACACACCGACCCCGGCGGACGCGAACCCGTTCGCCCAGGCGCCGCAGGTCCCGCCGAACCTCCCCGCCGCCCAGCAGGTGCTGGCCAAGGAGTTCGTCGACAACTTCACCGCGGGCAAGTCCAAGCAGCGCACGGCCACGATCCCCGCCGACCGTGAACTGAAGAAGGGCGAGCTGACCGCACAGTTCACCACCAGCCAGGGGCCGATCACGATGACCCTCGACCGGTCGTCGGCCCCCTGCAACGTGGCCGCGGTGACCACGCTGATCAAGCAGAAGTACTACGACAACACCACGTGTCACCGGATGACCGAGGGCGGCACCGGCAAGATCGCCGTGCTGCAGTGTGGCGACCCCACCGGGACCGGTGCGGGCGCGCCGGGCTGGAGCAGCCCCGACGAGTTCCCCACCGACCTCAAGGTGATCCCGCAGAGCCAGCAGCTCGCCGCTATGGGACTGCCCAACTCGGCGATCTATCCGCGCGGGACCGTCGCGATCGCCAACAGCTACCAGCCCGGACAGGGCGGTCAGGCCAGCGGCACGAACACCGGTTCGGCGCAGATGTTCCTGGTGATCAACGACAGTGAGCTCCCGCCGAACTACAGCGTCGTGGGCAAGGTCGACGAGAACGGCCTCAAGGTGCTCGACACCGTCTACAAGGGCGGCATCAACCCGGGTATCCGGCCGAGCCAGGACCCGAACACCGGCGCCGTGACCTACGCACCGACCCCCGGTGACGGTGCGCCGAAGCTGCCCGTCGAGATCAAGACGGTCACCGTCAGCTGACACCGACCGGTCCGACCGCGCCGGATCCGGTGCGGTCGGACCGACTCTCGTCGGTCTTCCCGCGGTCTCAGGAGGCCGAGGTCACCCGGTAGACGTCGTAGACGCCCTCGACGTTGCGCACCACGTTCAGCACGTGTCCGAGGTGCTTCGGGTCGCCCATCTCGAAGGTGAACTTGCTGATGGCCACCCGGTCCCGGCTCGTCGTCACCGACGCCGAGAGGATGTTCACCCGTTCGTCGGCCAGCACCCTTGTCACATCCGAGAGCAGACGCGAACGGTCGAGGGCCTCGACCTGGATCGCCACGAGGAACACCGACGACGGCGACGGGGCCCATTTCACCTCGATGATGCGTTCGGACTGTTCCTGGAGCGCATCGGCATTCGTGCAGTCGGTGCGGTGCACGCTGATGCCACCACCGCGGGTGACGAACCCGAGGATCTCGTCCCCGGGCACCGGGGTACAGCACTTCGCCAATTTGGCCAGCACCCCGTCGGCCCCGGGGATCACGACACCGGCGTCACCGGTCTGACGCGGCCGGGTCGGCATCGTCGACGGCGTCGACCGTTCGGCGAGTTCCTCCTCGGCGTCCTCGAGTCCGCCCAGTGCCGCGACCAACCGGCCGACGACGTGTCGGGCCGAGACATGTCCCTCACCGATCGCGGTGTACAGCGCCGACACATCGGCGTAGCGCAACTCGGTGGCGATCGACCCCATGGACTCGGCACTCATCAAGCGCTGCAAGGGCAGTCCGCCACGGCGGACCTCCTTGGTGATCGCGTCCTTGCCGTTCTCGAGCGCCTCCTCGCGGCGCTCCTTGGCGAACCACTGACGGATCTTGGTCTTCGCCCGCGGCGACACCACGAACGTCGCCCAGTCGCGCGACGGCCCGGCGTTGGGGGCCTTGGAGGTGAACACCTCGACCACCTCGCCGTTCTCCAACGTGCGCTCGAGGGCGACCAGCCGACCGTTGACGCGGGCACCGATGCATCGGTGGCCGACCTCGGTGTGCACGGCGTAGGCGAAGTCGACCGGCGTGGACCCGGCGGGCAGTGTGATGACGTCGCCCTTGGGGGTGAACGCGAAGATCTCCTTGACCGCGAGGTCGTAACGCAGCGACTCGAGGAACTCCCCCGGGTCGGCGGCCTCCCGCTGCCAGTCGAGCAGTTGGCGCATCCACGCCATGTCGTCGATCTCGGCGGCGTCGTCGGTCTTGCCGCCGTTACGACCCCGGGTCTCCTTGTAGCGCCAGTGCGCGGCGATCCCGAACTCGGCGGTGCGATGCATGTCCCGGGTGCGTATCTGCACCTCGAGCGGCTTGCCCTCGGGTCCGATGACGGTGGTGTGCAGCGACTGGTAGACACCGAAACGCGGCTGGGCGATGTAGTCCTTGAACCGGCCGGCCATCGGCTGCCACAGCGAGTGCACGACTCCGACCGCGGCGTAACAGTCGCGGATCTGCTCGCACAGGATCCGCATGCCGACCAGGTCGTGGATGTCGTCGAACTCGCGGCCCTTGACGATCATCTTCTGGTAGATCGACCAGTAGTGCTTCGGGCGGCCCTCGACGGTGGCGTCGATCCGGGACCCGTCGAGCGCCTTGGTGATCTCGGTGCGCACCTTGGCGAGGTAGGTGTCGCGCGACGGCGCCCGGTCGGCGACGAGGCGCACGATCTCCTCGTACCGCTTCGGGTGCAGGATCGCGAACGACAGGTCCTCGAGCTCCCACTTGACCGTGGCCATGCCGAGTCGATGGGCCAGCGGCGCGATGACCTCCAACGTCTCGCGGGCCTTGCGGGCCTGCTTCTCCGGCGGCAGGAAACGCATCGTGCGCATGTTGTGCAGACGGTCGGCGACCTTGATCACCAGCACGCGGGGGTCGCGGGCCATCGCGATGATCATCTTGCGGATGGTCTCGGCCTCGGCCGCGTTGCCCAGCGCGACCTTGTCCAGCTTGGTGACCCCGTCGACGAGATGCGCCACCTCGTCGCCGAAGTCGGCGGCCAGCGCGTCGAGGCTGTAGCCGGTGTCCTCGACGGTGTCGTGCAGCAGGGCCGCGGTCAGCGTCGTGGTGTCCATGCCGAGATCGGCGAGGATCGACGCGACGGCCAGCGGATGGGTGATGTAGGGATCACCGGATTTGCGGAACTGGCCCTCGTGGTACTGGTCGGCGACGTCGTAGGCGCGCTGCAGCACGACCACGTCGGCCTTGGGGTACAGGTCGCGGTGCAGGGCGACGAGCGGCTCGAGGACCGGCCGGATGGGGTTGCGGGTGGCGGTCATCCGCCGCGCCAGGCGGGCCCGCACCCGGCGTGAGGTCGAGGACGACGACGCGACCGTGGAGCGCAGTCCGGACGTCTCACCGGTCCCGTTCTCGCCGGACGCCTCGGTCGGCGACGACTCGTTCGATTCGCGGACCGTCGGGGGCTCGGTCATGCGCACCTCCTCGCCACGGGGTCGTGAACTGCTCGTCGGTCGGGCCGGACCGGACTGTCGGACTTCCTCGCGATCGTAGTCCTCACCCTGCCGCGAGACTGGTCAGGACGAGGTCGCGGTGCGCGGACTCCACGGCGTCGCGTCCCGGCAGGCCGTCGATCTCCATGACCACCACCGCGGTGGGCACGACCGCGCCCGCCGCCTCCAACAACCCGATGGCGGCGTTGAGTGTTCCACCGGTGGCGAGTACGTCGTCGACGACCAGCACCCGCCGGCCGTGCAGATCGACTCCGTCGGCGGGCACCTCGAGGCTGGCGGTGCCGTATTCCAGGTCGTAGTCGGCGCTGCGCACCGGCGGCGGCAGCTTGCCCGCCTTGCGGATGGCCAGCACCCCGACACCGAGTTGCAGCGCGATGGCACCGCCGAGCAGGAAGCCACGCGCGTCGATCCCCGCGACGAGGTCGATGTCGCCACCGGCCTGCGCCAGCGCCGTCGTCACCGCCGACAGGCCCTCGGCGTCGGCGAGCACCGGGGTGAGGTCCTTGAACGCGATCCCCGGGCTCGGGAAGTCCGGGACGAGACGGGTGTGCCGGGCGATGGCCGCCCGGGCCCGGTCGGCGGCGTCGGTGATCTGGGTGTCGGTCATCTGGCCTCCGGTGATGCGGTGGGTGGGGTGGTCGGTCGCGGGTCGGGACACGGGCGCATCAGTTGCGGCTCCACCGGTCCATGTTCCAGCCGGTGCCGCTGCGGGCGACACCCGGCACCGCGGCGGTCATCTCGGCGCTGCCGCCTCGGGTGCGCGGGGTGGCGAACAGCGGGAGCGCGGGCAGCTTGGTCCACAGGGCGTTCTCGACCGACCGCACGAGGTTCAGCCGCAGCTCCTCGTCATCGCTGACCGCGAGGCGGTTGATCGCCGCCGACACCTGCGGGTCGACGAAGCGGTCGATGTCGGCGGGGTCGCCGGCGACGAAGGCGTAGCTGTCGCGGGTCGGGTCGAGGGCTCCCGACGCCGCAGTGGACGATCCGGTGGTCAGGACCAGCGCGTCGACACCCGCGTCGAAGGTGGGACGGGCCTGCGGAACGGCCTGCACCCGTACGCCTGCGGCCGAACACGACTCGGCAATCGCGGCGATCATCGCGGCGCGGCGGGCGTCCGGTTCGACGAACCCGATCCGTACGGTGATCTCCCGGCCGAGGGCACCGCGGGCCCGGGGGATGTCGACGCGGGCGAAGTCGGAACCGTACTGCGCGTTGAGTTCGGCCGCGGCGACGTCGCCCGGGCCGATCAGGTGCAGATTCCACGGGTCGGCGCCGTACCCGAAATCAGCGGCGAGTCGGTCGCGGGGCACGCAGGCCGCCACCGCCCGGCGGGTGGCCGGGTCGGCGAACACCCCGGTGGTCGCGAACACGAGCTGGTCCACCGCGGGTCCCGGATCCTGTTGGGTGGCCGGCTGTCCCACGGTCGGTGTCGTGGTCGAGGTCGACGCTCCGTCGGTGCTCTCGTAGGTACCGGTGGCCACGTCGACGACCTCGGCGTCGTCGTCGGCGAGCACCGACGATCCGGCCGACCCACGCGGCCAGACGGTGATCGCCTTCTCCTGCGGCGCCTCACCCCACCAGCGCGGGTTCGCCTCGAGCTGCACCGCGCCGTCCCGGGTGACCGAGGTGAGGCGGTAGGGCCCCGCGGACGGGAACAGTTTCTCGTCGACCGATCCTGCCTTGAGATCCCACCCGGTGTTCCAGAACCGGGCGATCGCGCCGAGCGGGCCGGTCGAGCGGGCCCGGATGGGTGAGATGACCGAGCCGACCCCGGCCGCGCGGGCCGCGACGTGCGCCGGCATCAGGGTGCCCGCACCGAACAGTGCGGCCCAGTCGCGGTACGGGCGATCGGCGGCGAACGTCACCGTGGCCGAACGCTGCCCGTCGGCGCAGTCCACGGTGTCGATGTCGCGGTAACCGGCCGTCGTGGCCGGCGCGAATCCGGGGAACCGTCCGCTGTTCGCCGCCCACGCGAGCACGAGGTCGTCGCAGTCGAGGGCCGAGCCGTCGGAGAAGGTCGCGGCGGGGTTGACGTCATAGCGCACGACCAGCCGATCGGGGTCACCCGGCACGACGGTGGCGGTGCCCACGTCGGGGTCGGCGACGACTCGTCCGTCCGGGCCGAGATAGCTGAACCCGCCGAGCGTACGGGTGAACGCCATCAGCGCACCGCCGGAGGAGCCGGCCGTGCTCGCGGAGTTGTAGGTGCTCAGGGTCGCGTCGGTGACGTAGTCGATCCCGTCGGGTTCGGACGCACCTGAACACGAGGTCACTCCGGCGATCACGGCCGCGACGATCGCGATCACCATGACGCCGCGCCGTGCGGGGCGGATCCGTGTCGAGGCGCCCACCGATTCGGGGCGGGTCAGTTGCTGCGGCGGCGTTTGCCGGACGGACGCACGTCGTCGGCAGTGGACCGCTTGGTGGTGTCCACCGCGGCCGACCGACGCGATCCCGAACCCGCGCCGACACCGGCCGGGACCGGTGCGATGTCGGATCCCGAGCGACGGGCCAGCACCTTCGCGGTGTGCTGCTTGATGTCGGTGCGACGTTCCTTGAGCGTGACCAGCAGCGGCGTGGCGAAGAAGATCGACGAGTACGCACCGACGACGACACCGACGAGCTGGATCAGACCGAGGTCCTTGAGCGTTCCGACGCCGAGCAACCAGACGGCGATGATCATCAGCGCGATGATCGGCAGCACCGAGATGATGGTCGTGTTGATCGACCGCATCAGTGTCTGGTTGACGGCGAGGTTGGCCTGCTCGCCGTAGGTTCTTCGGGTCGTGTGCAGCACGGCACGGACGTTCTCCTCGACCTTGTCGAAGACGACGACGGTGTCGTAGAGCGAGAAGCCCAGGATCGTCAGCAGTCCGATGACGGTGGCCGGGGTGACCTCGAAACCGACCAGCGAGTACACGCCTGCGGTACAGACGATGTCGAAGATCAGCGACGCCATCGCCGCGACCGACATCTCCTTGTCGAAGCGGACCGCGATGTAGATCAGGACGATCACCAGGAACACGGCCAGCGCGAGCAGCGCCTTCTCGGTGATCTCACCGCCCCACGTCGAGCTGACGTCGGACGAGTTGATGTCGTTGGGGGTCAGCTCGGGGCCGAACCGTTGCGCCAGTGCCGCCGTGATCTTCTCCGTCTCGGCCTGGTTGAGCGTCTCGGTGCGGATCTGGACGGTCTTCGACGCACCCGACCCGGCGGTCTGCACCGTCTGCGGGTCGCTGCCCATCGCCTCGGAGAACGTGTCCTCCACGGCCGAGACCGAGGTCTGGCTGGTCGATTTGAACGAGATCTGGGTGCCGCCCTCGAAGTCGATGCCGAGGGTGAAGCCACGAACGGCGATGCTGATCAGGCAGATCGCGATGATCGCGGCGCTGACGAGGTACCACATCTTGCGCTTGCCGACGATCTCGAAGGCGCCGGTGCCGGTGTAGAGCCGCGACAACAGTGAGTGCTTCTGGGCGACGGCGCGGTTGCGGTCCTCGGTGGTCTGGTCGAAGACCGGGGTCTCGTCGCGGACGGAGCGCCCGGAGTCCTCGCGACCCGAGTCGTCGCGTCCTGAGGTCTCTCTGGCCATCAGACGGTCTCCTTCTGCAACGAGGCCGCGTCGGCGGCCGCCTGACGGCGTTCCTTGGCCACGTCGGTGACGGCACCGAGGCCGTTGACCGACGGCTTGGACAGGAACGTCGACCGGCTCGCAAGCGCCACCAACGGATGGGTCACGAGGAACACCACGACGAGGTCGAGGATGGTGGTCAGGCCGAGGGTGAACGCGAAACCACGCACCTCACCGATGGCCAGGAAGTAGATCGCGGCGGCGGCGATGAAGCTGACCGCGTTGCCCGACCAGACCGTTCTCCGCGCCCGCACCCAGCCTCTGGGCACCGCGGACCGGAAACTTCGGCCCTCACGCATCTCGTCCTTTATTCGTTCGAAGTAGACGACGAACGAGTCGGCGGTCATGCCGATACCGATGATCAGACCGGCGATGCCGGACAGGTCGAGGGTGAAGCCGATGTAGCGGCCGAGCAGCACCATGATCCCGTAGACCATCAGCCCGGCCACGATCAGCGACAGCATCGTGAGGAAACCGAGCATGCGGTAGTACAGCAGCGCGTAGGCGAGGACGGCGATGAGTCCGATCGCGCCGGCGATCAGGCCGGCCCGCAGTGATGCGAGTCCCAGTGTGGCGGAGACAGTCTCGGCGTCCGACGAGCTGAACGACAGGGGCAGCGAGCCGTACTTGAGCACGTTCGCGAGGTCCTTGGCGCCGGACTGGTTGAAGTTTCCGCTGATCTCGGTGCTCGGGGTGTTGATCGCGCCCTGGATCTGCGGGGCGCTGACGACACGGGAGTCGAGGGTGAACGCGGTCTGCTTGCCGATGTTGGCGCCGGTGTACTGCGGCCAGAAGTCCTTGGCCCGGTTGCGGAACTCGACGTTGACGATCCACGCGCCACCCTGCGAGCTGGTGGTCGCGCTCGCGTCGGCGATGTCGCGGCCGTCGATGATCTGCGGGCCGAGCAGGTAGACCTGGGTGCCGTCCTGGCTGCACGCGACGAGGTACTGGGAGGGGTCGTCGTTGCCCTGCAGCGGGTCGGTGGCGCGGGTGCTGCAGTCGGTCTTGGCCAGCTGCGGGGTCAGTTTCGCGACCGCCGCCTGGTTGGCCGCGGCGTCACCGGCCGGGGCCTGACG
Organism: Williamsia maris; assembly: GCF_024171815.1. Lineage (GTDB taxonomy): Bacteria > Actinomycetota > Actinomycetes > Mycobacteriales > Mycobacteriaceae > Williamsia_A > Williamsia_A maris. The sequence goes on from NZ_JAMTCJ010000004.1 coordinate 572,176, forward strand.
CAGTGCCTTCGCCGCGGCAATGGCCTGCGCGGCGGTCTGATCCGCGGGCGGGGTCACGGGCTGCTGCGGTGCGGCGGCCTGCACGGTCTCGACCGGACGAACGTAGAGACGGGCGGTCTGGCCCAGAGACCGGGCCTGCCGTCCGTCGGTGCCCGGGACGGTGATCACGAGGTTGTTGCCGTCGGTGATGACCTCGGAACCGCCGACACCGAGGCCGTTGACGCGCTGCTCGATGATCTGCTTGGCCTTGTCGAGCTGGTCCTTGGCCGGCGCACTCCCGTCCGGTGTGCGCGCGGTGAGCGTCACGCGGGTGCCGCCCTGCAGGTCGATGCCGAGCTTCGGTTCGGGTTTGCCGCCGCCGGTGAAGAACACCAGCCCGAAGACGATGGCCATCAACAGGAAGAAGATGGTCAACATCCGCACGGGCGGGATCTCGCGATTGGACGATGCCACGCTGCTTACGTCTCCTCGTATGAACTGGTGTGCCGACCCGGGCTGGATCCACTCACCGACGACGGGTGAAAAGTCGTCGGCCCGCACGACAGGCTACGTGCCCGGTCTCGCGAACCGGGTACGTAGCCCTGTCGGACGTGGCGATGGCCGCGACCCGAGGGTCGCGGCCACTGCGTCACTTGTCGCTGTCGGCCCTCTTGTCGAGGGTCACCGTGTCGTCGGTGTCGTGATCGATCGACTCGAAGTCGTCGTGGGCCTCGAGCTCGTCGTCGGCGTCGAGATCGTCGAGACGCTCGGTGGCGGCACCGGGGAACGATGCGGCGAGGTCGTCGGCGTGCACGACCTCACGGACGGCCAGTCGGTTCCAGCGGGACACGACGCCGGGCGCCAGCTCCAGGTCGACGACGCCGTCGGCGAGGCCGACGACGGTCGCGTAGGTGCCCGAGGTGGTCTGCACCCGCGCGCCCGGCTGCAGGGAGTCCTGCATCTCCTGCGCGGCGGTGGCGGCCTTCTTCTGGCGCCGGACGGACAGGAACATGAAGCCGACCAGGAAGATCAGCAGGATCGGGAACAGGAATTCCATGGTGTCGTTCAGTCCTCGTCAGGGTTGTCTGGGGAAAAGCGGTCGTCTCGGGTGGTGCATCGAAGAACGCGACATGGGTCACGCTGATGTACCAGTGTGCCACCTTCTCCCGGCACGTCCAGAATCCGCGGCATGACCTCGCACGATGACGGTTCTACAGGTCCGGGCCGAACAGGGTGTCGTCGTCGCGCACCCGAACGCCGAACGACGCGTTGAGGGCACCGGCGGGCGGGGTGAGATCCAGGTGGTGCCATGCGGCCGCGGTCGCGATCCGGCCGCGCGGGGTGCGTGCGATCATCCCGGCCCGCACCAGGAACGGCTCGCAGACCTCCTCGACGGTCGCAGGCTCCTCGCCGACCGCCACCGCGATCGTCGAGACCCCGACCGGTCCCCCGCCGAAACCTTTCACCAACGCGTTGAGGACCGCGCGGTCGAGGCGGTCGAAACCCAGTTCGTCGACGTCGTAGACCCGGAGAGCGGCCCGCGCGACGTCGAGGGTGACCACGCCGTCCCCGCGCACCTCGGCGTAGTCGCGCACTCGACGCAGGAGTCGGTTGGCGATACGCGGTGTGCCGCGGGACCGTCCGGCTATCTCGGCGCCCGCTTCGCGGTTCATGGTGATGCCGAGAATCCCGGCGGACCGGGTGATCACCTGCAGAAGCTCGGATGCCTCGTAGAACTCCATGTGCGCGGTGAAACCGAACCGGTCGCGCAGCGGTCCGGTGAGTGATCCTGAACGTGTGGTCGCCCCGACCAGCGTGAACGGGGCCACGTCCAGCGGGATCGACGTCGCACCCGGGCCCTTGCCGACCACGACGTCGACGCGGTAGTCCTCCATCGCGAGGTAGAGCATCTCCTCGGCCGGCCGGGCGATCCGGTGGATCTCGTCGATGAACAGCACGTCGCCCTCGACGAGGTTGGAGAGCATCGCAGCCAGGTCACCGGCGCGTTCGAGAGCGGGACCCGACGTCACGCGGATCGCCGCCCCCATCTCCCCGGCGATGATCATCGCCAGCGAGGTCTTGCCGAGTCCGGGCGGGCCGGACAGCAGGATGTGGTCCGGCGTGCCACCGCGACCGCGGGCGCCGGCGAGGACGAGTTCGAGTTGCTCGCACACCCGTGGTTGTCCGATGAAGTCGCCCAGGCTCCGTGGCCGCAGATTGGTGTCGAAGTCGCCGTCACCGGTCACCGAGAACGGGCTCATGTCGCGGTCGTCGGGCTCACCGAACGCGTCGGTGCCGGGGTACGGCTCTGCTCCGTCGGTCATCGCGTGCCCTTCCCGAGCAGGGCGAGGCTCGCGCGCAGCGCCTTCGCCGAGTCCGCGTCCGGTTCGTCGGCGAGGACGCTCGCCACCGCCCGCTCGGCCGCAGGCAGGGGAAATCCGAGACCGGTGAGCGCTTCGACGACCTGGTCGTTGACACCCATCGGGACGCCGGCGCCCCCGAGGGACCGCGGTCCGGCACTGGGGCGGTCGACCTTGTCGCGCAACTCGACCGTGAGTCGCTCGGCGACCCGTTTGCCGATGCCCGGGACCGTGCACAGCGCCTTGATGTCGGAGTCGGCCAGCGCCATCCGCAGGGAGTCGGGCTCGAGGACGGCGAGGGTGGCCATCGCCAACCGCGGGCCGACGCCGGTCACCGTCTGCAGCAGCGCGAACAGCTCCCGCGCGTCGGGCTCGGTGAACCCGTACAGGGTCATCGAGTCCTCGCGGACGATCATCGTCGTGAGCAGCGTCATCTCCGAGCCGCGTGAGACCGCGCCCAGGGTCGACGGGGTCGCCAGTACGCGGTAGCCGACGCCTGCGCACTCGATCACCAGGTGGTCGAGTGCGATGTGCAGCACCGGGCCGCGCAACGACGCGATCATCGACGCACCCGGGCCCGGACGGGCGTGCCCGCGGCCTTGACCGCGGCGAGCCGCGACGCGGTGATCGCGGCGGCCCGGGCCTCGGCCTGCGCGAGGCGTTCGGCGGCGGGACCGCGCCAGCAGTGACAGATGGCCAATGCCAGCGCGTCGGCCGCGTCGGCGGGTTTGGGCTTCTCCTGCATCCCGAGGATGCGGGTGATCATGGTCGTCACCTGCGCTTTGTCCGCGCGTCCGCTGCCGGTCACCGCGGCCTTCACCTCACTGGGGGTGTGAAAGCGGACGGGCACGCCCCGCTGCGCCGCGGCGAGTGCGATCACGCCGGCGGCCTGGGCGGTGCCCATCGCGGTGCTCACCTGGTTCTGCGCGAAGACCCGCTCCACGGCGACGACGTCGGGGTGGTGGGTGTCGAGCCAGTGCACGGCGGCGGTGTGGATGGCCAGGAGCCGTTCGGCGAGGTCCATGTCGGCGGGGGTCCGCACCACGTCCACGTCGAGCGCCGTCACCGACCGCCCGGAACCGGACTCGACCAGCGCGATACCGCACCTGGTCAGACCCGGGTCGACACCCATGACACGCACATGTACCTCCGAGCAGAAGCGAACAGTTGTTCGAGAGTCTAGCGGGGTCCGTGACGGCCGCACGGCAGCAACACGGGACAATCGACACCGATGCCGACGTACCGACCGACCACTCCCGCCGACCTCGTGCAGGCGTGTGTCACGGCGTTCGCCGAACGCAGCGGCCCGGTCGTCGGGGCGATCGACGGCGCGGACGCGGCACACCCCGACCGACTCGCCGACGATGTCGCGGCGGCGTTGCGCGCATCCGGGCGTCCGGCCGCGGTCGTCCGCGTCGTCGACTACATCCGCCCCGCCTCGGTGCGGATGGAGTTCGGCCGCACCGACACCGAGAGCTACCGGACGCTGTGGTTCGACTACGACGCCCTCGACCGCGAGGTGATCACCGCGGTCCGGGGCTCGGGCGTGTGGCTCCCCCGACTCTGGGACGAACGCACCGATCGCTCCCCTCGCGATCGACCGATGACGGCCGGACCCGATCAGGTGGTGATCGTCGCGGGCCCGATGCTGCTGGGGCGCGGGTTGGCCCTCTCCCCGACCGTCCGACTGACGATGAGTGCGGCAGCGCTACGACGGACCACACCGTCGGACGACGAGTGGACTGTCGAGGCGGTCATCGAGCACGAGCGCTCCGTGCACGACGAGGCCGACCTGACCGTGCGCTACGAGCACGCCGACCGGCCGGCCATCAGGACCGAGGTCTGACCCACGACCCGTACGGTCGGTGCGTGACCCACGCATCCGTCCCCACCGCCCACCTCGCGCTGGGCGCCGTCAACATGACCGCCGAACGTCCCGCCGACCTCGCGGCTTTCTGGGCACAGGTCATCGGGGGACGCGTCGCCGGCACCGCGGGTGAGAGCGTTTTCGTCGCCGCCGGTGACGGCGGTTTCGCCATGTTCTTCCGGCCACGGACTCATCCGCGACCCGCCGACCAGGACACTCATCTCGACCTCACCGCCGTATGGGGCACGCGCGGGTCCGAGGTGGACAGACTCGTCGCACTCGGCGCCACCCATCGGTGGGACGTACTCGACGAGGTGCCCTGGGTGCAGTGGTCGACGCTCGCCGACCCGGAGGGCAATTTGTTCTGCGTCGCCGAGCACCCACCCGTCGACGACTGACTCCTACGGGCGTCAGCGAGGCAGGTGGGTCAGTCCTCGTCGAGTTCCGCGAGTACGTCGTCGCTGATGTCGACGTTGCTGTAGACGTTCTGCACGTCGTCGGAGTCCTCGAGGGCATCGATCAGCTTGAACACCTTGCGGGCGCCGTCGGCGTCCACCGGCACCTCGACCGACGCACGGAAGCTGGCCTCGGCCGAGTCGTAGTCGATGCCCGAGCTCTGCAGGGCGGAGCGGACCGCGACGAGATCGGTCGGCTCGCTGATGATCTCGAAGGAGTCGCCGAGGTCGGTGATCTCCTCGGCACCGGCCTCGAGGACCGCGTCGAGCACGTCGTCCTCGGACTGGTCGGACTTCTCCAACGTCACCACGCCCTTGCGGGTGAACAGATAGGCCACCGACCCGGGGTCGGCCATGTTGCCGCCGTTACGGGTCATCGCGGTGCGGACCTCGCCGGCGGCGCGGTTGCGGTTGTCGGTCAGACACTCGATGAGCAGTGCGACACCGTTGGGGCCGTACCCCTCGTAGGTGATGTTCTGCCAGTCGGCGCCGCCGGCCTCTTCGCCACCGCCGCGCTTGCGGGCGCGTTCGATGTTCTCGTTGGGCACCGAGGACTTCTTGGCCTTCTGGATCGCGTCGAACAGGGTCGGGTTGCCGACGGGGTCGCCGCCGCCGGTCCGCGCGGCGACCTCGATGTTCTTCACCAGCTTCGCGAACATCTTGCTGCGCTTGGCGTCCACCACCGCCTTCTTGTGCTTGGTGGTGGCCCACTTGGAATGGCCGCTCATCGCAGGTGCCCCTTTCTCACCCGATCACGCCCACGGCGTGTCGGGGTTTCTTCGCGTCGTCTCACACCTGTGCGGCCACGCCGCGCCCGTCGTCATCGGGGCGCGCAGCGGCGTCGGTGCCGAAGCGATCCTACCCGGACACCCCTGCGCCACCACGCATTCACACCCGTCGCCGATCGAGGACCCGCGGTCGTCACGCCGACCGGGTGATCATCTCCACGAAGTGGCGGTGGACGCGCCGGTCGCCGGTCACCTCCGGGTGGAACGAGGTGGCCAACACCTGGCCCTGGCGCACCGCGACCACCCGTCCGGCGGCCGGTCCGTTCGGCACGCGCGCCAGGATCTCGACGCCCTCGCCGGTCGCCTCCACCCAGGGGGCGCGGATGAAGACCGCCCGCATCGGGCCACCGGAGATCCCGGAGAGCTCGAGATCGGTCTCGAACGACTGCACCTGTCGCCCGAAGGCGTTGCGCCGCACCGTGATGTCGAGCGCGTCGAGATGATGGGCGTCCGGTCGGGTGTCGAGGACGTCGGAGGCGAGCAGGATCATCCCTGCGCAGGATCCGTAGGCGGGCAGCCCCTCGGCCAACCGGTCGCGCAGGGGATCGAGCAGGTCGAGCAACTCGAGAAGTCGGCTCATCGCGGTGGACTCCCCACCGGGGATGATGATGCCGTCGACCGCGGCGAGTTCGGCCGGACGCCGGACCAGGACCCCGCGCGCGCCCACCTCGTCGAGGGCGGCGATGTGCTCGCGCACGTCACCCTGCAGGGCGAGTACGCCGACGATGGGTTTCACCGCGTGTCGGTCACTTCGAGTCCTGGGCGCGCCTCGCGTGCTGGTCGACGGGCATCTGCCGACCGACGCGAGCGAGTCCCTCCTGGGTCACCGCGGCCACCATGCGGCCGGCGGCGTCGAAGATGCGGCCCTGGGTCAGGGCGCGGCCGTCGGCGGCCGAGGGCGAGGTCTGGTCGTAGAGCAACCACTCGTCGGCGCGGAACGGCCGGAGGAACCACATCGCGTGATCGAGCGAGGCGCTCTGCGGGTTGGCGTCGGGGTGGGCGACCTTCGCCGAACCGAGCAACGTCATGTCGCTCATGTAGGCCAGGGTGCAGACGTGGAAGACCTGGTCGTCGGGCAGCCGGTGCCGGTAGCGGAACCACACACGCTGCTGTGCGGCGAACCGTTCGTAGCGCACCATCTGCTCGTGCGGGACGATCCGGATGTCGAAGTTCTCCCACTCGCGGAACACCGATTTCTGGGCCTCGGTGCGGGTGAGGAACGGGTCGGCGATGCTCTCGGGGTCCGGCGCGGGCGGCATCTCGTCCTGATGCTCCAGACCGTCGGACGGGATGCCGAAGGACGCCGACATCGAGAAGATGGCCTCGCCTCCCTGCATGCCGGTGACGCGTCGCGTGCAGAACGACCGTCCGTCGCGGACGCGGTCGACCAGGAAGATCGTCGGCTGATCGGGGTTGCCCGGGCGCAGGAAGTATCCGTGCAGCGAGTGGACCCGGTAGGCCGGGTCGACGGTGTGCGTCGCCGACACCAGCGCCTGCCCCGCGACCTGTCCGCCGAACGTGCGCTGCAGCTGGCTGGCGTGCGCCCCGCCGCGGTAGATGTCCGCGTCGATCGTCTCGAGCTGCAGGATCTCCTCGATGGTCGCCATGATGTGACTCCTCCTCATGCATGCGCACGCGGCTGGTCACGTGGCTTTCTCAACGGCTCAGTGTGTCACCCGGTCGACGCGGTGATGTCCGCCATACCCGTGGCTCAGGCCACGACGGCGACGACGACGGTCACGTTGTCCCGTGCGCCCAACGACAGTGCCGCCCCGACCAGCTCGGCCGCGATGGCTGCCGCGTCCGGGGTGGTGTCGGTGATGATCTGCGCGATCTCGGAATCCGGGAGCTCTCCGGTGAGGCCGTCGGAGCAGACCAGGACCACGTCGCCGGGGATGACCGGAAAGGTGAAGAAGTCGGCTTCGGCGTCCATCCCGGCACCCAGTGCGCGTGTGATGACGTTGCGCCGCGGGTCCGTCCGGGCCGCCTCGGGGGTCAGGTAGCCGGCGTCGATCAGTTCCTGGACCTGAGAGTGGTCGGTGGTGACCTGTTCGATGTCCGACGCCGACCAGCGGTAGGTACGCGAGTCGCCGATGTTGAGGACCAACCAGTGCGGCTGCTCGTCGAAGGTCACCAGCAGTGCGCCGCTGACCGTGGTCCCGGCGCGGCGACCGTGACTGGAATCGATGTTCTCGATGTCGTGTCGAGCGGTGTCGAGGGCGTCGAGCACCGCTGCTCTCGTCGTCGACCGATCGCTGGGGTGAACCGCGCCGAGGGCGTGTAACGCTGCCTCGCTGGCGATCTCGCCCGCGTCGTGCCCGCCCATGCCGTCGGCGAGCAGGTACGACAGGTCCGTCACCAGGGCGGCGTCCTCATTGGCCTCGCGCACCAGACCGCGGTCGCTGACCGCGGCCCAGTCGACCCGCAGGCCGGCGAAGTCGTGCGTTCCCGACGTCGATGCGTTGCGCACCGTCGGGAACGGCCGGCCGGTCATCGCCACTCCCCCACGGGATCGACGACGACGTCCGGGTTCACGCGCGCGTTCACAGGCCCCCGCCCCATCGCGCCGTTACCAGCCGCGCTCGGCCAGGCGGTGATCCACCGGGAGCTGCTCGACGTTGATGCCGACCATGGCCTCGCCGAGTCCGCGCGACACCTTGGCCAGCACGTCCGGGTCGTCGTGGAAGGTGGTGGCCTGCACGATGGCGACGGCACGCTCGGCCGGGTTGCCCGACTTGAAGATGCCCGAGCCGACGAACACGCCCTCGGCGCCGAGCTGCATCATCATCGCCGCGTCGGCCGGGGTGGCGATGCCGCCCGCGGTGAACAGGGTGACCGGCAGTTTGCCTGCCGTGGCGACCTCGACGACGAGGTCGTACGGGGCGCCGAGTTCCTTTGCGGCGACGAACAGTTCGTCCTGCGGCATCGAGGTCAGGCGTCGGATCTCGTCGCGGATGGTGCGCATGTGCGTGGTGGCGTTCGACACGTCACCGGTTCCGGCCTCGCCCTTCGAGCGGATCATGGCCGCGCCCTCGGTGATCCGTCGCAGCGCCTCGCCGAGACCGGTCGCGCCACAGACGAACGGGACGGTGAAGTTCCACTTGTCGATGTGGTTGCGGTAGTCCGCCGGGGTGAGGACCTCGGACTCGTCGATGTAGTCGACGCCCAGGCTCTGCAGGATCTGCGCCTCGACGAAGTGACCGATGCGGGCCTTGGCCATGACCGGGATGGACACCGCGGAGATGATCGAGTCGATCATGTCGGGGTCGCTCATGCGCGAGACGCCGCCCTCGGCGCGGATGTCGGCGGGGACGCGCTCGAGCGCCATCACGGCGACCGCGCCTGCGTCCTCGGCGATCTTCGCCTGGTCGGCGGTGACCACGTCCATGATCACGCCGCCCTTGAGCATCTCCGCCATGCCGCGCTTGACCCGTGCGGTGCCCGCGCCGGTCGGCTGGGTGGATTCGGGTCCCTGGCTGTTACTCACTGTGATGCTCTCCTCCACGGGTGCCGTGCGGCGCCGCGATTCTCGCTGTGTTCGGGCGGTGTCGGGGCCGCGGTGCGGTCCGACCGCGCCGGGGTGTCGGGACAATTCTAGGCCCACACCGTGCGCTGACCTGCACACGGCCGTCCGGTTCGCGAGAGCGATCCCGCGACGACCGGCTGGGTGATGATTCAGATCACAACGCGTTCGACGATCTCGAGGTACCGCGGCATCTCGGCGGTCCCACCGAGCTGCAGCCACCGCACCGGTCGGCGGCCGCGCAGTGCGAGGGTGTCGCGTACCGCGTCGTTGTAGAACCGCCGGGAGATCATCACCCGAGCGTCGGCGTCGGCGAGTTCGGCGACCACCTGAGCACGCAGGGTGGACGTGTCGACCTGCGCGAGATGCGACGACACCTGGTTCTCGGCGGACTCCCGTGCGGTCCGGTCGGCGCGTTCGGCTCGGTCGGCGGCGGCGATCAGTTCCCGTCCGTCGGCACCGAGTCCGGCACCGATCGTGCGGGCGACCACGGCGCGACGGGCGAGCGCGGCATCGAGGGACTGCCAGGCCAGGTCGACACGGACGTGTAGCCGGTCGAGTCGGTTGGCGGTCTTGTAGATCCACCCGAACACGATCACCACCACCAGCACGACGATGCCGGTGACCAGGATCGTCAACGCCGAAACAGTCATCTTCTACCCCTTGGCCGGTGGTCGGTTCTTCGATCGGGTCGCGCTGAGGTCGGTTGCGGGTCAGTCACTGACGAACACGGGGTCGGCGCCCACGGTGACGGTCTCGTAGACCTGCAGGATCTGGTCGGCGATACGCGACCAGTCGTAGCGCTGGGCGCGGTCGAACGCGCGGGCGGTCAGCTCGGCGCGGGCGGCGTCGTCGCCGAGGAGGTCGATGACGCCCGCGGCGAGGGCCTGCCCGTTGCCGGTGGTCACCAGTCGTCCCGATCGGCCGTCGTCGAGGACCCGACGGAACGCGTCGAGTTCGCTGGCGACGACGGCAGCACCCGCGGCCATGGCCTCCACGAGCACGATCCCGAAACTCTCGCCGCCCAGGTTGGGCGCGCAGTAGACGTCTGCCGACGCCAGCGCGCGAGCCTTCGTCGCGTCGTCGACCTGTCCGAGGATGACGAGGTGATCGGCCAGCGTGCCCGCGCGACGGCGCAGCGCGCGCTCGTTGCCGCCGCCGACGACGAGGACGGTGACGTCGGGGAACCGGGAGACGATCGCGGGCAGCGCGCGCATCAGCACGTCGATGCCCTTGCGCGGCTCGTCGTACCGGCCGAGGAACAGCACCGTCCGTCCCTCGCGAGGGAACCCCTCGAGCGGCGTCGCCTCGGCGAAGGCGGCGACGTGGATGCCGTTGGGGATCTCGACCGCATCCGACCCCAGTGATTCCATCTGCCAGCGGCGGGCCAGCTCGGAGACGGCGATCTTGCCGACGATGCGCTCGTGGTACGGACGCAGGATGCCCTGGAACGTGCTGAGCCACCAGGACCTCGTGGTCGAGGTGTGAAAGGTCGCCACGATCGGCCCCTGGGCCACCATCAACGACAGCATGGAGATGCTCGGGGCGTTCGGTTCGTGGACGTGCAGCACGTCGAACTCGCCGTCGCGCAACCATTCCCGGATCCGGGCGTAGGCCTTCGGCCCGAAGTTCACCCGGGAGATGGACCCGTTGTAGGGCACGGCCAACGCCGGCCCCACCGAGACTACGTAGTCCGGCAACGTGGTGTCGTCGCTCGCGGGCGCGAGGACGCTCACCGTGTGTCCGCGCTCGATGAACACCTGCGCGAGTTCGACCACGTGGGCCTGCACACCGCCCGGGGTGTCGAAGGAGTACGGACAGATCATCCCGATCTTCATCGGCCGGGACTCTCGATGCGTGCGCGTCGTTCGTCGGACCAGTCCGCCTCCCACAGCGGCTGGAGCATGTGCCAGTCCTGCGGGTGCGCGAAGATGTTGCGGGCGAAGGCGTCGGCCACGGCCTGCGTGGCCGGTCCGATGCCGTCCGAGACGTCGATCGGCGGGTCGCACAGGATCTGCGAGTCGGCGCCGTCGGTGAAGAAGTGGTGCACCGGCATCAATGCGGCGCCGGTGTCGATGGCCAGTTTGGCCGCGCCCGCGGGCATGCGGGTCGGCTCGCCGAAGAATTCCACCGGGACGCCGTGCTTCGCGAGGTCCCGCTCACCGAGCAGGCAGACGACACCGCCGTCGCGGAGGCGTTGCGCCAGTTGCTCATAGGGTGGGCGTTCGCCTCCGGAGAGCGGGAAGATCTCGAAGCCCAGGCTCTCACGGAAGTCGACGAACTTGCGGAACAGCGACTCGGGCTCGAGTCGTTCGGCGACCGTCGCGAACTGTCCGGTCCGCTGGACGAGCCACACGCCGGCCATGTCCCAGTTGCCGCTGTGCGGCAACGCGAACACCACGCCTTTGCCCTTGGCGTAGGCGGTCTCGAAGTTCGCCAGATCCGGTGGCGCGACGTACACCCGGGACGCCGCGGTGGCGAAGTCCATGGCGGGAAGACGGAACGCCTCGCACCAGTACCGGGCGTAGGACCGCATGGCATCGCGCATGAGGTCGGCCGGGACGTCCTCGGGCGCAACGCCCAACACTCGGGAGAGGTTGCGTCGCAGCTGGTCCGGTCCGCCGCGTGAGCCGACCCGCGACCCGACGGCGTCGAACGCGCGCCGCGCGGTCCGCTCGGGGAGTCGGCGTACCAGCGACCACCCCGCGCCGTAACCCCAATCGGCCACCCGTCCGCCGAGACTCACCTGGGCGGCTCGGATTCGGTGGTCTGCTCGGTGGTGGGCTGCCCGGTGGCGGTCTGCTCCGACTTGTCCTCGATCGGCAGCAGGTCGCGGGCACCCGGGGAGTTCGAGATGGAGAGCATGCGTTGGCCGACGGTGACGATGCTGCCCGCGGCGAGGGCCCACACCGCGACGTGGACGAGCCACGGCATCGCGAGCTGACTGAGTCCGGCGCCGACCAGGATGATGATGAGCCGTTCGGGCCGCTCGATCAGCCCGCCGTTGCCGTTCAGACCGCTCGCCTCGGCCCTGGCCTTGGCGTAGGAGATCACCTGCGAGGTCACCAGGCAGATCATCAACCCGATGAACAGGATCGTGTGCTCCTCGTGCACGACGGCCCACCAGCCGAGTCCGGCGAAGATGGCGCCGTCGGCGATGCGATCGCAGGTGGCGTCGAGGACGGCTCCGAAGCGCGTTCCGCCGCCGCGGGCGCGGGCCATGGCGCCGTCGATCATGTCGAACATGACGAACAGCCAGATGACCAGCGCACCGGCCAGCAGGTAACCCATCGGGAACAGGGTGACCGCAGCCGCGACCGACGCCACGGTGCCGATGATCGTCATGGCGTCCGGGGTCAGACCGACCTTGAGGAGGCTGCGGGCGATGGGCACGGTGATCTTGCTCATGCCTGCCCGGCCGGTGATGCTCAGAAAGCGTGCCATGTCAGTCCCCGAGTGCCGTCCAGGCGTCGGCGAGCAACGAGCGGGTGTCGCGCAGCAACTGCGGCATCACCTTCGTCTCACTGATCACCGTGATGAAGTTGGCGTCGCCGCCCCACCGCGGGACGACATGTTGGTGCAGGTGCTCGGCCAGCGACCCGCCGGCCGCGGTCCCGAGGTTCAGCCCCACGTTGAACGCGTGCGGTCGTGACACCGTCTTGATGGCCCGGATCAACTTCTGGGTGAAGGCCATCAACTCGGCGCTCTCGGCCGGTGTCAGATCCTCGAGGTCGGCCACCTGCCGATACGGCACGATCATCGAATGACCCGGGTTGTAGGGGTAGAGGTTGAGCACCGCGTACACCGACTCCCCGCGCGCAACGACCAGACCGTCCTCGTCGGACAGCCGTGGTATGTCGAGGAACGGGTGGCTCGACGCCGCCGACCCGGAGTCGGATCCCTTGACCGCGGAGGTGATGTAGGACATCCGGTGCGGACTCCACAGACGCGACAGCCGGTCGGGTTCGCCGGCGCCGCTGTCGCGGATCTGCTCCTCGGTCACTGTGCTCCGGCGCCGCTCGTGGTCGCGGTGTCGGCGAGGTGCGCGAAGTACTCCGCGCTCGGCGACTCGTTGCGTCGTGCCGACACCCAGTCCGACACCGCGGCGACCGCCTGATCGACCGGAACACCGTTGACCTGGGTGCCGTCGCGGAAGCGGAAACTGACGGCGTCGGCCTGCAGATCGCGGTCGCCGGCGAGCATCATGAACGGGACCTTACCGGTCGTGTGGTTGCGGATCTTCTTCTGCATGCGGTCCTCGGAGTGGTCCACCTCCGCGCGGATACCGGCGGCGCGCAGCTTCCCGACCACGCCCTGCAGATGCGCGGCGTAGTCCTCGGCCACCGGGATGCCGACCACCTGAACCGGGGACAGCCAGGCCGGGAACGCGCCGGCGTAGTGCTCGGTGAGGACTCCGAAGAAGCGCTCGATCGATCCGAACAGTGCGCGGTGGATCATCACCGGCCGGTGCTTGGCGCCGTCGTTGCCGGTGTACTCGAGCTCGAAGCGGTCGGGCAGGTTGAAGTCGAGCTGGATCGTCGACATCTGCCAGTAGCGCCCCAGGGCGTCCTTGACCTGCACCGAGATCTTCGGGCCGTAGAAGGCCGCGCCCCCGGGGTCGGGCACGAGGGTCAGACCCGAGTCGGCCGCGACCGCAGCGAGCGTCGCGGTCGCCTCCTCCCAGACCTCGTCGGAGCCGACCGACTTCTCCGGGTTGCGGGTCGACAGCTCCAGGTAGAAGTCGTCGAGTCCGTAGTCCTTGAGCAGGTCGAGGACGAAGGTGAGCAGCGAGGTCAGCTCCCCCGCCATCTGGTCGCGGGTGCAGTAGATGTGCGCGTCGTCCTGGGTCATCCCGCGGACGCGGGTCAGCCCGTGGATGACGCCGGACTTCTCGTACCGGTAGACCGACCCGAACTCGAAGAGCCGCAGGGGCAGTTCGCGGTAGGAACGCCCACGCGCCCGGAAGATCAGGTTGTGCATCGGGCAGTTCATCGGCTTGAGGAAGTAGTCCTGGCCGGGCTTGCGGATCGTGCCGTCGTCGTTGAGTTCCTCGTCGACGTGCATCGCCGGGAACATGCCGTCGCGGTACCAGTCCAGGTGACCGGAGACCTCGAACAGGTGTCCCTTGGTGATGTGCGGGGTGTTGACGAACTCATAGCCGGCGGCGGAGTGACGGGCCCGCGAGTAGTCCTCGAGCTCCTTGCGGATGATCCCGCCCTTGGGGTGGAACACCGGCAGTCCCGAGCCGAGTTCGTCGGGGAAGCTGAACAGGTCCAGTTCGACGCCGAGACGACGATGGTCGCGACGCTCAGCCTCGGCGAGCAGCTCGAGGTAGGCATCCTGCGCCTCGCTGGACTCCCACGCCGTTCCGTAGATGCGCTGCAGGCCTGCGTTGGCCTGGTCGCCGCGCCAGTAGGCGGCGGAGCTGCGGGTGATCTTGAACGCGGCGATGTACTTGGTGGTCGGGACGTGCGGCCCGCGGCACAGATCGCACCAGATCAGTTCGCCGGTACGGGGATTGAGGTTGTCGTACGCGGTGAGTTCACCGCCGCCGACCTCCATCACCTCGGGGTCGTCGGCCGAGCCCTTGTCGTCGACGAGTTCGAGCTTGTACGGCTCGTCCGCCAGTTCGGCCTTCGCCGCGTCGAGAGAGTCGTAGACCCGTCGGGAGAACCGCTGACCCGACTTGATGATCTGCTTCATCTTCTTCTCGAGCGCCACGAGGTCGTCCGGGGTGAACGGGTCGGCGACGTCGAAGTCGTAGTAGAAGCCGTCGGTGATCGGCGGCCCGATGCCGAGCTTGGCGTCGGGGAACAGTTCCTGGACGGCCTGGGCCAGCACATGCGCCGCCGAGTGCCGGATGACGCTGCGGCCCGCATCGCTGGCCGCGATGACCGGTTCGACGTCGACGTCGACGTCCGGGGTCCACGAGAGATCGCGCAGGGCGCCCTCGGGATCGCGGACGACCACGACCGCGCCCGGCCCCTTGTTCTCGGCGCCGGCCTCGCGGAGCGCGGTGCCCGCCGTGGTCCCGGCCGGCACACGAATCGTGGCTGGACTGGCGACTACGGAATTCTCGGGCACGGTGTCAGCTCCTCAGATGTGGTGACCTCGGTGATCACAGACAAAATCGACCACCACGGCGACCGGCCGCGGCAATCAACCCCATGATCGTATCGGCCCCGGCCACGGCTTTTCGCGCGCGTCGACCCCGGTGCGGTCCCGACGATCAGAAGATCGGGCTCTGGAGCCAGCTCCATTCGAGGCCGACCCAACCCCCGGCGAGCTTCAGGGCACCGAGGATCCACAGGGTCGCGAGCACGATCGCGAAGGTGAACACGCCGAAGAGCAGCTGGACGGACCAGTGTTGCTTCTTGAGCCAGTCGGCGAACGCGTCGTACTTGGCGCGGGCGAAGATCAGCAGTCGGTGCGCCCAGGAGAACTCGGTCGCGAGGATGCCGAGGCCGGCGAAGACGATCAGCCAGCCGGGGCCCGGGTACGGGATCGCGATGATGCCGACGACGAGGACCGCGGCGCCGATGACGCCGACGCCGATCCGGTAGACCAGGTTGAGCGTGGGCTTCTCGGCGATCTTGTCCCGCCGACGCTGCAGCGCGTCGGGCAGCAGACCGCCGGGATCGTCGGACGGTGCGTCGGCATCGGGGCGGGCGGTGGACTCCGATTGGTCGGTCATCGCTGGCGTGGTCCTCACTCGGTGCCGATCCGCGTGTGCGGCGGATATGTCGGGTTCAACCCTACGGTCACCGGTCTCCGGCAGGAATCGATCGGAAGATGGAACTCGCGATGCGAGGGGGTGGTCCCGGCTGGGATCGAACCAGCGACCTTCCCGGTGTGAACGGGACGCTCTTCCACTGAGCCACGGGACCGTTGCGGCGAAATACCAACGCGCCGACGACCGCTGAACTTTATCACGCGGGTGCACCCCCGCCCCAAATCGCCACCCGGGCCACACCTGGGAGCACGATCGATGTGCCGGAACTCCCGGATTCACCGGACTTTCACCTCAGCTTCGCTTGTGACCTGCGGATTTGTTGCGTAGCCCTGGATTCGGATAATGTTTCACAGCGCACCGCGAAGCCGTTTACGGCAGCGCGGGGCACGCGGACGTGGCGCAGCTGGTAGCGCACAACCTTGCCAAGGTTGGGGTCGCGGGTTCGAATCCCGTCGTCCGCTCGGAGAAGATGTCACCGTGGCGGTGTGGCCGAGTGGTGAGGCAACGGCCTGCAAAGCCGTGCACACGGGTTCGATTCCCGTCGCCGCCTCCACGCAGTGTTTTCCAACTACATACCCGCGCGATTAGCTCAGTGGGAGAGCGCTTCCCTGACACGGAAGAGGTCACTGGTTCAATCCCAGTATCGCGCACCACGTTTCACGCAGGTCAGGCACCCGACTCGGGTGCCTTTCTTGTTGTCAGGGCCGCGCCCACCGCGATGAGCCCAGACGATGGTCATCGTCGGCGGCGCCCACGACATCCCCCAACCACCCGGCGAACCACCCCGGCATCTCGATGTGCGGCATGTGCGCGACCCGCTCGAGCACGGTGATGGTCGCCAGAGGCGACAGTTCCGCGCTTTCACGGGCGATCGCGGCCGGGATGGGGTCGAGCGCCCCGTGTAGATGATGGACCGGAACCGGCAGTGCGGCGAGAGTTGCGCGAGGATCCGCGATCAGCGCGTCGTCGGCGATCGCGATCGCCTCGGCGCGCATCTCCCGCATCTGCTCGGCGACCCAGTCATGGACACGCGGTCCGACGAGCGGGCCGAACCACCCGGGCGTGACAGCCTTGATCGTCGATTCCGGATCGGTGCGCAGCCCCTCGACCATCGCGGTCATCGCGGCGGCGAGCTCGGGGACGGTGACCGGCGCGTGCGAGGCGCCACCGACCGAGACCACGGCGCGCACCGACTCCGGGGCCCGCGCAGCCACCGCGACGGCGACGAGGGCTCCGACCGAACTACCCACGATGACAGGACGATCGAGCGACAACCGACCGATCACGGCGGTCACGTCGGACACGTTGTCGTTCAGTGAACTCGAGGTCGAGGCGCCTGATCGACCGTGGTTGCGTGCGTCCAGCGCGACGACGCGGTGACGACGATCGAGCATCGCGAGCATCGGTTCCCACACACGGGCGGTCGTACCGAAGCTGTGCAGCAGGACGATGTCGACCCCACGCTCGACAGATGTGTCAGCGGGTCGATCGGTGTAGTGAAGGACGGTGTGATCCATGTCGATGAGAGGCATGTGATCAGCACACCGTCGCGCAGCCGCACGAACAACGAGCACTTCGCGACTAGTCTCATCACGAGAACTGATGGGTGGGCGCATGGAACTCAGGCAGGTGCGGTACTTCATCGCGGTGATCGACACCGGGAGTTTCACCGGTGCCGCCGCGTCGTTGTCCATCGTGCAATCCGCGGTGAGCCAACAGATCTCCCGCCTCGAACGCGAGCTCGGCACCGACCTGTTCGACCGGAAGCGCCGAACAGTGCAGCTCACCGTCACCGGCAGACAGTTCGAACCGTTCGCCCGGTCGATGCTCGACACCGAGCGTGCCGCTCGGAGCGCACTGTCGCCGTCCAGCCCGACAGGACCGACGCGAATCGGCGTGCCGACCGGACTGGGTGCACTCGTCACCGCAGCGATCAGTGCCGTGCCGCCGAGAGTGTTGCCCGCACCCGTCGAGGTGATCGGCGTCCCCAGCCCCGACCGCGAGCAGAAGGTCGTCGACGGAGAACTGGACGCGGCCATCGTCCGCACACACCCCACGCACTCAGACCTCGTCAGCTACGCGCTACCCGCCGATGAGCTTCTCGTGGTGGTCGCGACAGGCCATCCTGCGATATCCGTCGATCGAGTACGTCTCGCTGATCTCGCCGAGCATCCGCTCGTCTTCACCGTCGACGCGATCGGTGAACCCGTGTGCACCACCACGATCGCGTCGTGTCGACGGGCGGGGATCGAGCCGCGCCTGCAGGTGCTGTCCCCCGGCGCCGATCCGCTCAGCGCGCTGACCACCGTCACCCATGCCTGGAGCGTGTTCTTCGCGGCCCACGCCCGGCAGCTCAACACCACCGCTCTCGGTATCGAGTTCGTGCGCTGCGATGAATCCATGACGATCGCCAAATCGGTGGTCGTGCGACGGGATCGAACCGACCTCGGCGCCCGTATCGCCGCTGCCATCAACGACGAGGAGAACCGATGACCACCCACCCGACGTGGCCACATGACCGGCAACTACATGCGTGGTGGGTCACACCGGACCTTCTCGCCGGTGAGTACCCCGGCGACAAGCGATCCGACGCCGCGCGCGCCAAGATCGATCTGCTGTCCGACGCCGGGGTCACCGCGATCGTCGACCTGACGACGCGCGACGATCCCCTGCTCCCCTACGCCGAGCACCTGCCCGACACCATCGCCCACTGGTCTTTCCCGATCCCGGATCTCGGGGTGATCGACAATGCCGGCTACGACGCGATCCTCGCGTACATCGATGACGAGATCGCCCGTGACGGACGGGTCTACGTGCACTGCTGGGGAGGCGTGGGGCGGACCAGCACTGTCGTCGCGTGTTGGCTCGGCGCACAGGGGCTCGACCTTCAGAGCACCCTGGACCGCATCGACGAGCTGCGATCGGGTACCCGCAAGAGCCACCGGCAGTTCCTACAGTCCGGCCCGCAACGTCGCCTGGTCGAGAGCCGGTTCATCGACTGAGGCCATCGGAGCGGCCTCGAGAAGCCGCCGCTTAATGACAATGGTTATCATCTAGCGATGACCGCAACCCCTCTCCTTCCCGTCACGGTCCTGTCCGGCTTCCTCGGCGCCGGGAAGACGACACTGCTCAACCACGTGCTGGCGAACCGAGAGGGACGCCGTGTGGCCGTCATCGTCAACGACATGAGCGAGGTCAACATCGACGCCGCGCTGATCGACGGCCCTCGCGGCAAGAGCCGACTCGATCGCACCGAGGAGAAGCTCGTCGAGCTGACCAACGGGTGCATCTGCTGCACCCTGCGCGAGGATCTCGTCGAATCGGTCGGAGCCCTTGCGGCACAGGGGCGATTCGATCAGCTGATCATCGAGTCCACCGGGATCTCCGAACCGATGCCCGTCGCGGCCACCTTCGACTGGGAGTTCGAGGACGGCACCCGCCTCGGCGACGTCGCGCGACTCGACACCATGGTGACCCTGGTCGACGCGTCGACGATCCTGCGCGAGATCGCCACGGGCGACACCCTGCAGCGCCGATCCCTGCAGGCGGCCGAGGGCGATGAACGCACGATCTCCGACCTGTTGGTCGACCAGGTCGAGTTCGCCGACGTCCTCGTCGTGAACAAGATCGATCTGGTCAGCGACACCGTCGTCGGCGCCGTCGAGGCGACCCTGCGCCTGCTGAACCCGCACGCGCAGATCATCCGCGCCCGTGGCGGCGTGGTCGAGCTGGACCGGGTCCTCGAGACCGGGCTCTTCGACCCCGATCTCGCCGCCGACCATCCCGACTGGGCGACCGAACTCGCGGGCGGTCACACGCCGGAGACCGAGGAATACGGCATCTCGTCGACCACCTACCGGGCCGACCGCCCGTTCCACGCCGCCCGCCTGGCAGTGGCGCTCGGCGAACTGCGGGGCGTCCTGCGCAGCAAGGGTTTCTGCTGGGTGGCGTCGCGGGCCGACGTGGTGGCGATCTGGTCGCAGGCGGGACCGAATCTGGTGATCGAACCCGCGGCCCTCTGGTCGGCCGTCCCCGACGAGACTCCCGGTCAGGAGATCGTGTTCATCGGCGTCCACCTCGACCCGAGTGCGATCGCAGGCCTGCTCGATCCAGCGCTGTTGACCGACGACGAGGTCGCCGCGGGCGCGGGCGCCTGGCGGCGGTACGACGACCCGCTGCCCGCCTGGGGCCCCATGCCGCACGGCCACTGACCGCGGACACGTGCCACGTCAGGCGACCGACCGGCCGTCGGCTCGGGGATCGCTCACCTGAACCAGATCCACGGCGTTGGCCCGGAAGATCGGCTCGATCGCCACGCCGGCGAGGTCGGCCGCGGTGGTGAACAGCCGGGCCCAGCCCCGATCCCAGGGGGTGATCGCGTCGGCGCCGGGCCGGGTGATGAGCATCGCGACGCTCACCACGTCGTGTCCGTCGATCACGTCGGACAACCGGTACATCAGCAGGTCGGCGAGGTAGGGCTCGGGCGGTCCGTCGAGTGGGAGTTGGTTGAGCGCGGGCAGGATGTGCCCGGTGGTGTCGACGAAGGCGAACCACAGCAGTCTCTCGGAGAACCCCAGCGGCCCCATCAGGGCCCGCCAGCGCTCACGGAGTTCGTCGCCGGTGTGAAAGGCCTCCGAGGCCGTGGCGATGTTCGGGATGGGGTCGGGCGAGGACGTGGGGTTCGATGTCATGCGGAGCACTGTGCGCCGACGGCGCGGATTCGCCAAAGATGTTGTCCACAGGCGTCTTTCCTGTGGACAGAGCAGTTGACATCTACGACGGACGCGGTGTGAGCTGAACCGTTGGGCCGTCGCCGCCGCGCGTGTGCTGGAATCAGTGACCGTGCCCGCAGATCTGATCGTCACCATCGACACCGACGCCGAGCTCGCCGACGACTTCGCGGCCGTCGCCGCGGTCACGTTCCCGCTGGCATGTCCGCCCGGCACCACCGACGCCGACACGGCCGAACACATCGCCCGGCACCTGACCGCCGCGCGTTTCCGCGACCATCTCGCATCACCGGACCACGACGTCCTCGGGGCGCGCGTCGACGGCGCACTCGTCGGTTACGCGCTTGTCGACCACACCGGCCCCACCGATCCCGAGGTGTGTGCGGTGGTCACCGCGAGCCCGGTGTCGGAGGTGTCGAAGATGTACGTCCTCCCCGAGGCCCACGGCACGGGGGCGTCGCACGCACTGATGGACCGGGCGCTGATCTCGGCGCGTGAACGCGGCAGTGTCGCAACGTGGTTGGGCGTGAGCAACGTGAACCTACGTGCGCAGAGGTTCTACTCCAAGATGGGCTTCACCCAGGTGGGCCACAAGTCGTTCTGGCTCAACGGAGACGAGCAGCGCGACTTCGTGATGCTCCGGCCGATGGACTAGGTGGCCTTCTCCGCGAAGCGCGACAAGGCCAACAGACGAGAGGTCGCGCGCAGATACTTCTTGCGGTATCCGCCTGCCAACATCTCCTCGGTGAAGATCTCGTCGAGCTTGCACCCGGAGACCATCAACGGGATGCCCGCGTCGTACAGCCGGTCGGCGAGGACGACCATCCGCAGCGCGACGGTCTGATCCGACGCCGGGTGCACGTTCGACACGCACACCAGGGTCACCCCGTCGACAAGTGCCTTGTACTTCGACGGGTGCAGCTTGGCGAGGTGGGCGCACAGCTCGTCGAAGTCGTCGAGGGTGGCACCCTCGGTCTTCTCGGCGAGCGCGCGCAGGTCCTCGTCGGAGGCGGGATCGGGTGCCGGCGGGAGGTCGCGATGGCGGTAGTCCGGGCCGTCGACCCGGATGGTCTCGAACACGCCGGAGAGCTTGCGGATCTCGCGCAGGAAGTCCTGTGCGGCGAACCGACCTTCTCCGAGCTGTCCCGGCAGGGTGTTCGACGTGGCCGCGATCGACACGCCCTGCGCGGTGAGCTCGGTCAGCAGTCGCGACACCAGCATGGTGTCTCCGGGATCGTCGAGTTCGAACTCGTCGATGCAGATCACACTGTGTTTCGACAGCCGCTCGACCGATGCGGTGAAGCCGAGTGCCCCGACGACATGGGTCACCTCGACGAACGTCGCGAACGCCTTCGGCTCGGGCATGAGGTGGTAGATCGAGGCCAGCAGGTGGGTCTTGCCCACACCGAAGCCGCCGTCGAGGTAGATGCCGACGCCCTGGCTGGGGCTGCGCTTGCCGAGCATGCTGCGTTTGCCCTCACGCGCCTTGCGTGCCTTGGTCACGAATTCGCGCCCGGCCTCGACCGCGGCGGCCTGGCTCGGCTCGTTCGGATCAGGGATGTAGCTCTCGAAGCTGACCTCGTCGAACATCGATGGCGGAACCATCTCGTCGACCAGTGCCTCGGGCGGCACCTGGGGAGTGCGATCGCTCAACCGTGCCGTCATGTCCCGACAGTAGCCAGGCCGTAAGAATGATCTCGTGTACCTCTTGGATAAAGCGACCCAGCTCACAGTCGACCGCGCGACGCTGACCGACCTCTACGCGTACCCGCCGGCCCCGGACCTCGACGGGCGGTGCCACCTGGTCGCGAACATGGTGACCTCCCTCGACGGTGCCGCCATGGTCGGCGGGGTCTCGGGTGCCCTCGGCGGCGACGGCGACCACGAGATCTTCGAACTCCTCCGGGAACTGTGCGACGTGGTGCTGGTGGGGTCGGGAACCGTCATCGGCGAGGACTACGGACCGATCCGCGGTGATTCCGATGCCGACACCGCGCCACGGCTGGCCATGGTGTCGGGGTCGCTGAGCATCGATCCCGCGCAGGGCAGTGTCGCCGCACCCACCACGGTGATCATGACCTGCGCTTCGGCGCCCGAGGAGAATCGCCGTCGCCTGCTCGACGTCGGCGCGACACTCGTCGACTGCGGCGAGACCGAGGTCGAACTCCCCCGCGTCCTGTCCGCACTGGCCGACCGCGGCCGCAATCGGGTGCTGTGCGAGGGCGGGCCGGGTCTGCTGGCCAACCTGTACGCCGCCGACCTGGTCGACGACCTCTGCGTCACCATCGGGCCCACCATCGTCGGCGGCTCGGCCGGGCGCATCACCCATGGTCCCGACGGTGCACCGACCCGACAGATGCGTCGGGCCCACGTGCTCGCCGACGACGAGGGCTACTTGTTCACGAGGTGGGTGCGCGCCTAGTGCCGACGCGCCCACGCCGGCACCGCCGACGGAGCCACTAGGCTCGCGGCATGCGCTCTGTCTTGCCGGTTCGACTGCTGTGCGCGCTGTCGGTGGTCGTGGCGCTGGCCACCGGATGCGCCGTCGGCCCGGACACCGGCCCGGCGCTGGTCATCGACAACGGCAACGACGGCAACGGACCGGCCTCGAGTGCCGGCCCGCCCCCGCCGCCGCAACTGACGGCACCGAACGCGGACCTGGCGTGGAAGCCGTGCGCGAGTCCGGTCACCGCCCGCTTCGGTCTGCCCGCGGTACCTGCGGGCGTGCTGGTCGACTGCGCCGACTACCAGTCGAGCATCACCCCCGGCGTCGCCACCATCGACGCGGTCGTCGTGTCAGCCGTGCGTGTGCGCCTCGCCGCGACCCCCGCCACGGCCGCTCCGCTGGTCCTCACCTCGGGCACCGACATGCCGTCGGCGCTGACCGCGATGTTGCTCGCGTCCGCTCCGGGCCGCTCCCTGCTGTCCGACCACCCGATCGTCGCCGTCGACCGCCGCGGCATCGGTGAGAGCTCGCCGTTGGACTGCCTGACCGTCCGCGAGCGCAACGCGTTGCTGGACAACGGTTTCGACAGCAGCGACATCGCCGGCGGTGACGCATCTCGACAGCAGCGACTGATCTCGACCGCAGCCGAGGCCGCGGACGGGTGCTCGGAGACGATCAGTCCGTACCAGGTGGCGTTCACCGCCGCGAACGCCGCGAGCGACATCGAACGACTCCGCACCATCTGGAAGGTCGATCGGATCGGGTTGCTGGGTGTCGGATCCGGGGCCGATGTTGCGCTCGCTTATTCGGGCCTCTACCGCAACCGCGTCGGACGCGTTGTCCTCGACACCCCCACCCCCTATCTCACCTCCGCCCGGGTACGCGGCCAGCAACTCGCCGCAGGCACCGACGCGGCGTTGGCCCAGTTCGCCACCCTCTGCGCCGCTGCGCGCTGCGCGCTGGGGTCCGACCCGCGCCGAGCCATCACCGGACTGATCGCGCAGGCCGCCCAGGGGCGGTTGGCGACGCTGTCGGACGCCGACGTGCTCAGCGCGCTCACCACCGAGCTGGCGGTGACCACCTCCGATCGTGCCGCGACCGTGACCCGTGTCGCGACACTGCTGCAGTCGGCCATCACCGGCGACGTCGCCCCGCTGACCGCAGCGGTCGCGCGCGCACGGGCCATCCGCGGCAGTGACGGACAACTGCTGTCGCGCTGTAACGACACCTCGCAACCGGTGGGCCAGAACGAGATCGGCGACCTGGTGACCTCGTGGACCCAGCAGTACCCGCTCACCGGCGCCGACACGGCGCTGTCGCTGCTGCGATGCAACGGGTGGCCGGCCGGACCGGCCGCGCCGCGACCCACCGGTTTCGACGTCGCCGTCCTGGTCCTCAACGGGGGCACCGACACGATCAACGGCGCCACCGGCGTCGGTGCGGTCGAACCACTCATCCTCGCGGCGAGGGGAACCTCGAGCACCGTCACCTGGGACGGCCTGGGCTACTCGGTCGCCGCCCACTCCGACTGCGCGGCCGACATCGTCGGGCGCTACGCGAACACCGGCACCGTGCCGGACACCGGCGCCTGCCCGTCCTAGTCCTCGGGGTGCCGCGGGCAGATCGGGCGCACGCCGTAGTACGGTTCGCGGGTGCCGGTTGCCGACAGACGTCTGTTCCCGACCATGGACATATCGCGGATAGCGTCTGTGGTGCTGTGGCCGATCTCCATACTCCTGATCATCCAACGGTCGATCATCCTCGGGGTCAACGGCGACCGGACCGATGACTTCACCCCGGTCTACAACGCCGCGCTGCGGTTCCTGCGCGATCAGCCGGTGTACGCCGAGAACTACAACACCGTCGATCCGCACTACCTGTACCCGCCGTCGGGGACGCTGCTCATGGCGCCGTTCGCCTACATCGACCCCGAACGCGCGCGGTGGCTGTTCATCGGGGTCTCGGTCGTCGCCCTCGTCGTCTCGGCCTGGCTGCTGGTCAAACTCTTCGGTTTCGCGGTGTCGTCGGTCGCGTTCCCGGCCGTGCTGTTCTTCTTCTTCAGCACCGAGACGGTCGCGCACACGCTGATCTTCACCAACTTCAACTCGTTCGTGCTGCTCGGCGAGCTGGCGTTCATGCTGCTCGCGCTTCGCCGACGCGATCTGTGGGCCGGTGTCCCGCTGGGCATCACGTTCGCGGTCAAGCCGGTGCTCGCGGTGCTGCTCCTGCTGCCGCTGCTGAACCGTCAGTGGAAGGTCTTCATCGGTGCCGTCGGTGTGCCGCTGGTGCTGACCGCTCTGGCCTGGCCGATCAGCGTCGACCCGATGTCGTTCGTCAAGCGGACCGTCCCGTATCTGACCGAGGCGCGTGACTACTACAACAGCTCGATCGCGGGCAACGGCGCCTATTTCGGGGTGCAGTCGTGGCTGATCTATGTGCTGCGCATCGCGTTCGTGCTGATGGCCGTGTTCAGCCTGTGGTTCCTCTACAAGCACTACCGCAAGACCGACGAGCTGCTGTGGATGGCGACGTCGTCGGGTGTCCTGCTCGGCACGTCGTTCCTGGTTCTCGGACTGGGCCAGGGCTACTACTCGATGATGCTGTTCCCGCTCCTGATGACCGTCGTGCGTCCCGGTTCGGTGATGCGCAACTGGCCCGCATGGCTCGGTGTGTACGGCTGCATGACGTTCGACGCCTTCTACTCCACGCGCTGGGCGGCATTCGGACGCGCACTCGAATACAACAAGGTGACCTGGGGCTGGTCGCTGTTGATGATCGTCGTGTTCTGCGTGCTGCTGTTCCGTCATCTGGACCTGCGGCGCGATCGCGCTACCGTAGAGGTATGAGCACAGAGTCCAACACAGGCCACACCGGTACCGAACTGACCGACGAGCAGTGGCGCGAGAAGCTCACCCCGGAGGAGTACCGCGTGCTGCGGCAGGCGGGCACCGAGGCGCCGTTCGTCGGCGAGTACACCGACACCACCACCACCGGTGTCTACCGCTGCCGGGCGTGTGACGCCGAACTCTTCCGCAGCGACCAGAAGTTCGAATCGCACTGCGGGTGGCCGTCGTTCTTCAGCCCGCTCGCCGGTGAGTCGATCATCGAGAAGGTCGACCGCTCGATGGGCATGAAGCGCACCGAGGTGCTGTGCGCGAACTGCGGCAGCCACCTCGGACACGTCTTCGAGGGCGAAGGCTACGACACCCCCACCGACCTGCGGTACTGCATCAACTCGGTGTCGATGCGCCTCGAAGAGGCCTGACCGGACCGGTCAGGGCAGCGCGCTCACCAACTGCTCGACCTCGACCCGCGGCCCGGTGAAGAACGGGGTCTCCTCCCGCACGTGCATCCGGGCCTCGGTGGCACGCAGATCGCGCATCAGGTCGACGATCCGGTGCAGCTCCGGCGCCTCGAAGGCCAGCAGCCACTCGTAGTCGCCCAGGGCGAACGACGAGACCGTGTTCGCGCGGACGTCCTTGTACTCCCGCGCGGCCTTGCCGTGATCGGCCAGCATCGTGCGGCGTTCGGCGTCGGGCAGCAGGTACCACTCGTAGGACCGGACGAACGGGTACACGCAGATGTAGCGCCCGGGCTCCTCGCCCGTGATGAACGCGGGCAGGTGACTCTTGTTGAACTCGGCCGGACGGTGCAGCGCGACGTTGCTCCACACGGCGTTGCTCGCGCGACCTAGCGCGGTGGTGCGCCGGAAGTCGGCGTACGCGCGCTGCAGGTCCTCGACGTCCTCGGCGTGCCACCAGATCATGTAGTCCGCGTCGGCGCGCAGACCTGCGACGTCGTAGAGGCCACGGACGACCACGTTCGTGGTCTCGAGCTTCTCGAAGAACGTGCGGGTGTCGGCGATCAGCTCGTCGCGCTGTTCCGGTAGCTCACCGGGACGAACCGAGAAGACCGAGAACATCAGGTAGCGGACCGTCGAGTTGAGTTCGGCGTAGTCGAGGCGGGTCATGGTTCCATCGTGCCACCGGCGCTCGCGCCCGCCGACGCGAGATCGGTCACCACCTGCCCGACGGCCACCCCGGCCCGGGCGATGCAGGCAGGTACACCGACCCCGTCGTAGGCCGACCCGCACAGGGCCAGGCCCGACGGGCGGTGCGCGGCCAGCTCCGCGATGACGTCGCGGTGGCCCGGGGCGTAGCGGGGCAGTCCCACCGGCCAGCGTTGGACGGCCGCGTCGATCACGTCGCCCGGTGTCAACACCGGTCCGGAGCCGGTCAGCTCGACGACGGTGCCCAGGTCGGTGATCGCGGCGTCGATCAGGGCCCGGTCGGGTGTGTCGTCCACGGGATCGCCGAAACGACCGAACGACGCCCGCACCAGGCCGGGGCCACCGGCCAGATGCGACCACTTACGCGACGACAGGGTGATGGCCTTTGCCGTGGTCGTCTCACCGGTGGCCACGAGTACCCCCGAATGGTCCGGCAGGTCGACGCCGGGGGCGATCGCGAGCAGGACCAGTGCCGAACTCGCGGTCTCGATGCGTCCCAGTGGCGCGGCGAGGCCGGGCGCACCGACCGCGAGCAGGTTCGCCGCCGCCGGCGCGGGCAGCGCCACGATCACGGCGTCGTAGGCCACCTCGTCGACAGTCCAGCCGTGGTCGTCCGGGGTCAGCGCGCCGATCGGGTGGTCGAGATGTAGACGTGCCCCGGATGTCTCGACAAGCCGATCGACGAGCAGCCGGTATCCCCCGTCCAGCGCCCCGAAGACGGGTGCGGACGACGACGGCGGCAGCAGCGAGGTGACCGCGGCGCCGAGGCTGTCCGCGCCGGCGTCGAGACGGGCAGCCAACTGCGGCAACGCCGCGCGCAGGCCGATGTCGTCCGACCGGCTGGAGTAGACCCCCGACAGCATGGGATCGACGCTGCGGTCGACGACCGAGCGTCCGAAACGGTCGGCGACGAACTCCCCGATCGAGACGTCACCGTCGGACGACCAGTCCAACTCGCGGGTGGCCTCGCCACGCATCCGGTCCCGATCGGCCGGGATGATCAGCTCGTCGACCGCCGACACGTCGGCGGGGACACCCATGAGGGTGGGTCGGGGCAGCGGATGCAGGCGCCCACCGGCCAGCACCGCGGGCCGACGTGTCGTGGGCGTGACGACGTGATCGGTCAGCCCCAGCTCGTCGATGAGCGCGACGGCCTCCGGTCTGCGCACGATGAACGACTCGGCGCCGGAGTCGAGGAGCAGTCCGTCGACCCGTTGCGACGCGAGCAGCCCGCCGGGCGACGACGACGCCTCGAAGACGTCGATGACCGCGTGCGGCCCCAGACGTTGTCGCAGACGCAGCGCGGCGACCAGCCCGGACACCCCGCCGCCGATCACCGCCACCCGCGGTTCGGACTCACTCATCGCGCGACGGGCTCACAGTGAGTGGACCAGCTCGACGATCTTGGTCAGGACGTCGGGATCGGTCGCGGGCAGGACGCCGTGGCCGAGGTTGAAGATGTGCCCGCCGGCACCGGCGGCGACCGCCCGATCCCCCTCGGCGACGATGCGGCGCACCGACGCCGCGACGGTGTCCCAGGACGCGGCGAGCATCGCGGGATCGAGATTGCCCTGCAGTGCCTTGCCCCCGCCGACACGGCGACCGGCCACGTCGAGCGGGATCCGCCAGTCGACGCCGACCACATCGGCACCGACGTCACCCATGGCGTGCAGCAGCTCACCCGTCCCGACCCCGAAGTGGATGCGCGGGCGGCCGAAGTCGGCGACCTCGGCCAGCACCCGCCTGCTGTGCGGGGCCACGAAGTGCTCGTAGTCGGCCAGCGACAACATCCCCGCCCAGGAATCGAACAGCTGCACCGCGTCGACGCCGGCCTCGAGCTGCACGCGCAGGAAGGTGATGGTGATGTCGGCCAGGGCGCCGACCAGCTCGTGCCAGGTGTCGGGATCGCCGTGCATCAGTGCCTTGGTGCGCTCGTAGTTGCGGCTCGGCCCGCCTTCGACGAGATACGAGGCGAGCGTGAAGGGCGCACCGGCGAAGCCGATGAGGGCCGTGGCGTCGTCGAGCTGCTCGCGGATCGCGCCGATCGCATGGCCGATGGACCCCACCGCCTCGGGGACGAGGCGCGGAAGCGCACGGACTGCGGCGCGGTCACGGACCGGCGAGGCGATGACCGGGCCGGTGCCGGTCACGATGTCGAGGTCGATGCCGGCGGCCTTGAGCGGCACGACGATGTCGGAGAACAGGATGGCCGCGTCCACGTCGTGCCTGCGGACCGGCTGCATCGTGATCTCGGCGACCATGTCGGGGTCGAAGCAGGACTCCAACATCCCGCGACCGGACCGCAGCGCCCGGTACTCGGGCAACGATCGTCCCGCCTGCCTCATGAACCACACGGGGCGACGGCTGGGTCGCTCTCCGGTGGCGGCGGCGATCAACGGCTTCCGGAGCTGGGTCATCACGGTCTCAATGCTGCCACGGCTGCGGCGCGCCTCCTACCTCCGGCCGCCCGGGCCGCCTACGGTCGCTCGTGTGACCTCACCCGGGGCTTGCGCGGAGCCTGTCGATTTCCGTAGCGCTGTCGACTCGATGCATCAGGCCCGTATCCGTCCGGAGATCGAGGTCGGCAGCATCCGACCGCCGCAACGTCTGGCCCCCTACAGCCATGCGCTCGGCGCCGAGGTGCGCCAGCCCGAACCCGACGGCGAGGTGCCCACCGACTCCGAGGGCAGCGCCTTCGGCCGCCTGATCCTGCTGCACGACCCTGACGGCCACGAGGCCTGGAACGGGACGATGCGTCTCGTGGCCTTCGTCCAGGCCGAGGTCGAAGCCGCGCTCGCCACCGATCCGCTGTTGCCCGAGGTGGCGTGGAGTTGGTTGGCCGAGGCGCTCGCCGACACCGAGATCACCGCGCTCGGGGGTACCGTCACATCGACCACCTCGGTCCGATACGGCGACATCTCCGGTCCGCCACGTGCGCATCAACTCGAACTCCGCGCGTCGTGGACGGCCACCGGGATCGCCCTCGCCGGTCATGTCGAGGCGTTCTGTGAGGTCCTCTCGTCCGCAGCGGGGCTTCCGCCGACCGGGGTCACCAACCTCGGCGTCGGCACCACCGCCCCGTAGACAAGGCACCCGATGACCGAATCCGGTCCCCCCGACGTCCCCACACCCGAGAACGAGTCCGTCGACTCCCCCGTGGTCGACGAGCCCGAGATCACGCCGCTCACCGAGCCGGTCGAGGGTGTCCCGCCCGTACTCAGCACCCCGGCCGAGTTCGCCGACGCGGGTGCGCGTCTCGCCGCCGGTGAGGGACCCATCGCCCTGGACACCGAGCGTGCCTCGGGTTTCCGCTACTCCGGCCGGGCCTACCTGATCCAGATCCGTCGGCGCGGGACCGGATCGTTGTTGATCGACCCGATCGACCACCCCGATGCCCTCGGCCCCGTGATCGAGGCGCTCGACGGTCCGCAGTGGGTGTTGCACGCCGCCGATCAGGATCTGCCGTGCCTGCGCGAGCTCGGTTTCGTGTGCGCCGACCTCTTCGACACCGAACTCGGCGGACGCCTGCTCGGCATCCCCCGGGTCAACCTGGCGGCGATGGTGGCCCACCACCTCGGGCTCGGCCTGGCCAAGGGCCACGGGGCCGCCGACTGGTCCCGCCGCCCACTGCCCGACGACTGGCTGAACTACGCCGCCCTCGACGTCGAGGTGCTGGTGGAACTGCGCGACGCGGTGGCCGCCGAGCTCGTCGCGACGGGCAAGGACACCTGGGCGGAGCAGGAGTTCGACCACGTACGCATCAAGCCCGACCCCGCACCGCGGGTGGATCGCTGGCGGCGGACCTCGTCGCTGCACACGGTGAAGTCGACCCGTGCCCTCGCCGCGGTGCGCGAGTTGTGGACCGCGCGTGAGGAGATCGCGGTCGCCCGCGACATCGCCCCGGGTCGGGTCCTGCCCGACTCGGCGATCGTCGCGGCGGCCCTTGCCGCTCCGCGCACCGTCGACGACCTGACCGCCCTCCCGGTGTTCGGCGGCCACCGCCAGCGCCGTCAGGCACGTCGCTGGCTCGATGCGCTCGAGCGTGCCCGACGCCTCCCCGATTCCGAACTGCCACCACGTTCGGCCGGCGGCGTGGGCCTGCCCGCGGTCAACCGCTGGGCGGGACGCAATCCAGAAGCAGCGCAACGACTCTCGGCCGCTCGCACCGGTCTCGCGGAGACGTCCGAGCGGGTCGGCACACCGGTGGAGAACTTGCTACAGCCTGACCTGCTGCGGCAGATCTGCTGGGACGGGGTGGCCGAACCGGTCACGATCGAGGCGATCGACGATCGACTCGCGAAGGGCGGGGCCCGGCCGTGGCAGCGCGATCTGTGCGCGCCGCTGCTGCTGACCGCGTTCACCGAGCCACCCGAGGTCGAACCCGCCTCGGAGGCCTGACCGACTACTGCTGTTCGGCGCGGCGGCGCGGGGCAGGCTGTTGGTCGGCGGGCTGGGGGTCGGTGACGTCGTCGACCGGGGACGACGACTGCATCGTCGACACCGTCGAGGTGATGGTCCGGGCGATGTCCTGGGCGGTGAGGCCCAGATCGCCGAGCAGTTCTCCCCGACTCCCGTGGGTCAGGAACTCCTGCGTGATGCCGAGATTGTGGACCGGGACGTCCAGACCGGCGGTGCGCAGCCGGTCCCCGATCGCCGATCCGACCCCGCCGTGCACTCCGCTGTCCTCGACCGTGACCACCAGCCGGTGGGTCCGCGCGACGTCGACGATCGAGTCGGCGACCGGCAGCACCCAGCGCGGATCGACGACCGTGGACTCGATCCCCTGCCGGGCGAGACGTTCGGCGGTGTCGACGGCCAACGCGCAGAACGCGCCGACGCCCACGATGAGCACGTCGGAGGCCTGCGGGCTGGAACGGTAGAGGATGTCGGTACCGTCGCCGAGACGTTCGACCGACCGGATGTCCTCGGGCACGGCTCCTTTGGAGTACCGCAGGGCGGTGGGCCCGGTGTCGGTGTCGAGGGCCTCGCCGAGTTCCTCGCGCAGCCGGACCGCGTCGCGGGGTGCGGCGACGCGGAGTCCCGGGACCAGCGCCATCAGGGACAGGTCCCACATGCCGTGGTGACTCGGGCCGTCCGGACCGGTCACGCCGGCGCGGTCGAGGACCAGCGTCACCGGTTGCTTGAGCAGCGCGACATCCATGAGCAACTGGTCGAACGCGCGGTTGAGGAACGTCGAGTAGATGGCGACGACGGGGTGCATCCCACCCAGCGCCAAGCCTGCGGCCGAGGTGAGGGCGTGCTGCTCGGCGATGCCGACGTCGAACAGACGGTCCGGGAAACGTTCTCCGAACGGTGCCAGGCCGGTGGGGCCGGCCATGGCCGCGGTGATCGCGACGATGTCGTCGCGTCGCGAGCCGGCCTCGAGCAGGGCGGCGGAGAACACCGACGTCCAGTCCTGGGGCGGGACGCTGGTCGCGCGCCCGGTGAGCGGGTCGCTGATGCCGATGGCGTGCATCTGGTCGGCCACGTCGGCCTCGGCGGGTGCGTACCCCATGCCCTTGCGGGTCACGGTGTGCACGATCACCGGGCCGCCGAACGACTTGGCGTGCGCGAGCGCGGTTTCGAGTGCCTCGAGATCATGCCCGTCGACGGGGCCGACGTACTTCACGCCGAGGTCGGTGAACATCGCCTGCGGGGCGAGGAAGTCCTTGATGCCGCTCTTCATGCTGTGCAGCACCGCGTAGGCGAGCGATCCGACCATCGGCAGCCCGGTGAGTACGCGGCGACCGTCGTCGAGGAGCTTCTCGTAGCCCGGCTGCAGCCGCAGGCCGGCCAGGTGACTGGCCAGGCCACCGATCGTCGGCGCGTAGGAGCGGCCGTTGTCG
The DNA here is from genome assembly GCF_024171815.1 of Williamsia maris. GTDB lineage: Bacteria > Actinomycetota > Actinomycetes > Mycobacteriales > Mycobacteriaceae > Williamsia_A > Williamsia_A maris. The sequence continues at coordinate 604,912 of NZ_JAMTCJ010000004.1, forward strand.
TTGACCACCACGACCAGCGGGCGATCTCCGGCGGCGATGTTGTTCAGCGCCTCCCAACACATGCCACCGGTGAGTGCACCGTCCCCGACCACGGCGACGACGTGGCGCTGCTCGTCCCGGAGCTCGAAGGCCTTCGACAACCCGTCGGCGTAGGACAGCGACGCCGACGCGTGCGACGACTCGACCCAGTCGTGCTCGCTCTCGGCGCGTTCCTGGTATCCGGTCAGGCCGCCGCGCTGGCGCAGGGTGTCGAACTGCTCGCGACGACCGGTGACGATCTTGTGCACATACGACTGATGCCCGGTGTCGAAGATGACTGCGTCGGACGGGGAATCGAAGATCCGGTGGATCGCGAGCGTCAGCTCGACCACGCCGAGGTTCGGGCCGAGGTGTCCCCCGGTGGCCGCGACCTTGTCGATGAGGAACGCGCGGATCTCGCCGGCCAGATCGATGCACTCAGCGGCCGACAGGTCCTTGAGGTCCTGCGGCGAATCGATCCGATCCAACACACCCATCGACGCTCCTTCCACGTGCGTTCGGCCAGTCTACGGAAAGGCGGGGTGCCTGCGGCGTCACCGTCACGTGTCGTGGCCCACCGTGGCGGACTTCACCGGGTCGGGACGAGTGCCGCGATCGCCTCGACGTGATGGGTCATCGGGAAGGCGTCGAAGCCCTCGATCTCGACCGGCCGGTACCCGAGTTCCCGGTAGGTGCCGAGGTCGCGGGCGAAGGTGGCTGCGTCGCACCCGACGTGGATGACGAGTTCGGGCTCCGCGTCGCAGATGGCGCCGACGACCCCGCGTCCGGCACCGGAGCGCGGCGGGTCGACGACGACGATGTCGGGCGCGTCGAGGGTGTCGAGGGCGTCGGCGACGGGCGCGCGGACGAGCCGCACCCGGTCGTCATCGGCGAACGTGGCCTCGGCCGCGGTGACCGCGGCCGAGTCGGCCTCGACGACGAGTACCCGGTCGAGACCGTCGAGCTCGTCCACGAGCTGCCCGGCGAACACGCCGACGCCTCCGTAGAGGTCCCACGCCACGCGTGCGCCCGGTGCGTAGGCCTGTGCCATCGACACCACCGTGGCGCCGTAGCGGCCGGGCGCTTCCCGATGGGCCTGCCAGAACGCGGTCACCGGGAGATCCCAGCGTCGGTCGCCGACACGGTGCACGGCCATGGCGCCGCCGGCGATCACCGTCTCCACGCTGCGCGGTCGGGCGGCGCGTGAGCGCTGTGCGCGGCCGCGATCGCCGCTGAAGGACCGGTTGCTGCGTCGGCGTCCCTGCCGGTCACGAGACCGTCGATCGGCCGGCTCGGGTGCTCCCGAGGCGGTGATCTCGGTGAGATGTCGCGCCCCGTCCGCGTCGCGCACGACGACGAGTTCGGAGCCGGCACGATATCGGTGCGCGGTGAGGTCGGTGAGCAGCCCGTCGACGGGTTGCGCGCAGTCGACGCCGACGACGATCGCGTCGGAGGCGTGTACGCGCATCCCGGGGGTGCCGGTGGCGTCGACACCCATCCGGACGCGGGTACGCCACCCGGTGGGTGCCCCGAGCGATCGGACCGGGACCTCGAACTGCCCGGCGTCGAACCCGCCGACACGCTCCAGCAGGTCGCCGACCACGAGGCTCTTCATCGAACGGGCGTGGGTGTCGTCGACGAAGGACAGGTCGCAACACCCCGCCCCGGCCGCCGCGGCCGGACAGAGCGGGTCGATCCGATGGGGTGAGGGGTCGAGGATCTCGATGACCCTGGCGTGACAGAAGGAGGGCTTGCGGGCGTCGGTGACCTCGACGAGCACCCGCTCGTCCGGGAGGGCGTTGCGCACGAACACCGCACGGCCGTCGTGGCGTCCGACCACCACACCGCCGTGGGCCGCGCGCAGGCCGTCGATCTCGAACCGGTCACCGGCGGTGACCGTCGAGTCGGGTCGCTGCTCGCTCATGTGTCGGCCGGACCGGAGGGGCCGTCACCGGGGACCATGCCGCGGCGGGTGTCGCCCGGTGCGTTGTAGACGCGATCGCGGTTCTTGCGACGGTCCGACGAACTCAACTGCCACGGCACCGAGGTCACCATCACGCCCGGCTCGAACAGCAGGCGGCCCTTGAGTCGCAGCGCCGACTGGTTGTGCAGGATCTGCTCCCACCAGTGACCGACGACGTATTCCGGGATGAACACGGTGATGACGTCGCGGGGCGACTCACGTCGCAGCCGCCGCACGTAATCGATGACCGGACGGGTGATCTCGCGATACGGCGAGGCGATCACCTTGAGCGGGATCGAGATGTCGCTGCCCTCCCACTCGGCGACGAGGCGACGGGTGTCACGGTCGTCGACGTTGACCGTGATGGCCTCGAGGTTGTCCGGACGGGTCGCCCGTGCGTAGGCCAGCGCCCGCTTGGTGGGCAGGTGCAGCTTCGACACCAGGACCACCGAATGCGTACGGCTGGGCAGGATCGTCTCGAAGTCGGTGTTGTCGAGCTCGGTCTGCACCGACGCGTAGTGCCGGTGGATGAGCTGCATCAGGATGTAGATGGCGACCATCGTGACGATCGCGATCCACGCACCGGCCAGGAACTTGGTGATGAGCACGATGATGAGCACCGTGCCGGTCATGAGCAGGCCGATCGAGTTGATGACCCGCGACCGCTGCATACGGTTGCGCGCGCTCGGGTCGGTCTCGGTGCGCAGGTGACGTGTCCAGTGCCGGACCATGCCGATCTGGCTGAGGGTGAACGACACGAACACACCGACGATGTAGAGCTGGATCAGTGCGGTGACCTGGGCCCCGAAGGCCGCGACGAACACGATCGCGGCGATGGCGAGGAACAGGATGCCGTTGCTGAACGCCAACCGGTCGCCGCGGGTGTGGAGCTGACGCGGCAGGTAGCGGTCCTGCGCCAACACCGAACCGAGGACCGGGAAACCGTTGAACGCGGTGTTCGCCGCGAGAACGAGGATGAGCGCGGTGACGATGGTGATGAAGTAGAAGCCGGGCGTGAAGTCGCGGAACACCGCGTGTGCGAGCTGCGCCACGAGCGACTTCTGCTGGTAGTCGGCCGGTGCACCGATCAGGTCCTTGGCCGGGTTCTCCACGTACTTCGCGCCGATCTCGCGGGCGAGCACGATGATGCCCATCAGCAGCACGACGGCGATCCCGCCGAGCAGCAGCAACGTGGTGGCCGCGTTGCGCGACTTGGGCTTCTCGAAGGCGGGGACGCCGTTGCTGATCGCCTCGACACCGGTCAGCGCCGCACATCCGGACGAGAAGGCACGCGCGATCAGGAAGACGAACGCGATGCCGACGAGGTGACTGTTCTCGGCCTTCACGCCGAAATCGGCGGTGTCGGAGGAGACGTCGGTGCCCAGGATGAAGATCTGGATGAAGCCCCAGACCAGCATGACGACCATGCCGGCGATGAACGCGTAGGTGGGGATGGCGAACGCGGTGCCCGATTCGCGGATACCGCGCAGGTTGATACTCGTGATCAACACGATGGCCGCGATGCAGAACAGCACGCGGTGCTGCTCGACGAACGGTATCGCCGAACCGATGTTCTCCGCAGCCGAGGAGATCGAGACCGCAACGGTGAGAATGTAATCCACGAGCAGGGCACTGCCCACGGTCAGTCCGGCGCGGGGCCCGAGGTTGACCGTCGCCACCTCGTAGTCGCCGCCGCCCGACGGGTAGGCGTGCACGTTCTGCCGGTAGCTGGCGACCACGACGACCATCACCACCGCGACGGCGAGACCGATCCACGGTGTGTAGGTGTAGGCCGAGAGGCCCGCGACCGAGAGGACCAGGAAGATCTCCTGCGGGGCGTAGGCCACCGAGGACATCGCGTCCGAGGCGAACACCGGCAGCGCGATGCGCTTCGGCAGCAGCGTGTGCCCGAGTTTGTCGCTGCGAAACGGGGTACCCAGAACCATCCGCTTCGTTGCGACGGACACCTTCGACATTCGGGACACGTGGCAACCATAGGGCGTGGTGAGTCCCCGGGCGACGCGGGGCGGTACGGTTCGATGCGCAGGTCGAAGCGCCTACCGAGGAGGCCGCAGGTGCGGGTTGTGATCATGGGGTGTGGCCGGGTCGGTTCGTCGCTGGCCCTCGCCCTCGAGGACAAGGGACATTCGATCGCCGTCGTCGACCGTGACGAGTCGGCGTTCCGTCGTCTCGGCCCCGGTTTCCGGGGTACGACGGTGCGTGGTGTGGGCTTCGACCAGGACATCCTCCGGTCGGCGGGCATCGCCGAGGCCGACGCGTTCGCCGCGGTGTCCTCCGGCGACAACTCCAACATCATCGCCGCGCGCGTGGCCCGCGAGACCTTCGGTGTCGAGAAGGTCGTCGCCCGGATCTACGACGCCAAACGCGCCGCGGTCTACGAACGGCTGGGTATCCCGACCGTCGCCACCGTCCCCTGGACCACACAGCGATTCGTCGCCGCGCTCGGCGAGGGCAGCCCCGCCACCGCGTGGCGCGACCCGTCCGGATCGGTGGTCGTCACGCTGATGGCGTTCCACGAGTCGTGGGTCGGCCAGACGGTCAAGGCATTCCAGGAGGAGACCGGCGCCCGGGTCGCGTTCATCAACCGCCTCGGCAACGCCCTGCTCCCCGAACCCCGCACCGTGCTGCAGCAGGACGACAACGTCTTCGTGGCGGTGCTGCGCGACAACCGGGAGAACGCCGAGTCCATCGCCGGCGCACAGCGGGACGCAGGCGCGTGACCGCGTCCCGACCCCGGGCACAGATGTCCCGGTCCACCCGTCCGTCCATGCGCGGCACCAGCACAACCGAGGGAACACGTCGATGAAGGTCGCCATCGCCGGCGCCGGCGCGGTCGGGCGCTCGATCGCCCGCGAACTGCTCAGCAACTCCCACGAGGTGATGCTCCTCGAACGTCAGCTCGACCACATCGACTCCTCGGCCGTGCCGGGTGCGAGTTGGGTCAACGCCGACGCGTGCGAGCTCGACAACCTCGAACAGGCTCAGTTGCAGACCTACGACGTCATGGTCGCCGCGACCGGTGACGACAAGGCGAACCTCGTCGTCAGCCTGCTGGCCAAGACCGAGTTCGCCGTGGGACGCGTCGTGGCCCGCGTGAACGACCCCCGCAACGAGTGGCTGTTCGACGAGGCATGGGGTGTCGACGTGGCGGTCTCGACCCCGCGCATCCTGGCCTCGCTGGTCGAGGAGGCGGTGTCGGTGGGCGATCTGGTGCGACTGATGACGTTCCGGCAGGGGCAGGCGAACCTGGTCGAGATGACGTTGCCGCCCAACACTGCGTTCGCGGGAAAACCCGTGCGCAAGCTCGATCTACCGCGTGATGCAGCGCTGGTGGCGATCCTGCGGGGCGGACGCGTGATCGTGCCGCAGTCCGACGACCCGGTGGAGGGTGGCGACGAGTTGGTCTTCATCGCACCCGCGGAGGTCGAGGAAGCTCTCCGCGAGGCGATTCTCAATCTCTAGAGGAGATCTCGCCGCTCGGCTCGGAATCGGTGTCGGTGTCGGTGACATCGACGTCGGTGACCTCGGGGTCGAGCACCGACTCCTCGATGCGTTCGGCCCGACGTACCAGTAGCACGGTCGCGAGGGCGGCAAGTGCGGTCAAGGGCCAGCCCATCCCGATACGAGCTGCGGCGAGCAGGCCGGTCTGGTCCGAGTCGTAGAGGAACGACTGGACCAGGTACCGCACCCCGAACAACGCGGCCCAGATCGCGGTGGCGATGTCGTAGGCGATCAGCGTGCGGCGGTGTTTGCGCCACGCGGTTCCGTTGGCGTTCACCACGTTCCAGATCACACCGACCAACGGCCAGCGCACCACGATGGACAGCACGAACACCCCGGCGTACAGCAGGGACGTCCAGATGCCGAACAGGAAGAAGCCCTTGGCATCGCCGGTGCGGTGGGCGATGAACACGCAGATCGCCACGCCGAACAGTCCGGACACAGCAGGCTGGATCGGTTCGCGACGCAGGAGTCGGAACGCGAGGACGGCGATGGCGACCGCGACGGCCGCGACGATGGCCGGGGTGAGGTCGAAGATCGAGTTGACCGTGACGAACACGACGATGGGGACCGTCGAGTAGATGAGGCCGGCGATGCCGCCCATCTGCTCGAGCAGGGTCGGGGCGACCCGTTCCACCTCGGCCGTCACCGTCGGGTCGGACTCGGGATCAGTCGTCACCGAGGAGCTCGTAGTACGGGTTGTAGATCACCTTCGCGCCGTCTTTCTCGCCCAGACGACCGCGCACGGTGAGCTTGCGGCCGGGCTCGATGCCCGGGATGCGGTTACGACCGATCCACTTCAGGTTGACCACGTCGGTGCCGTCGAAGAACTCGGCGACCACGCCGGTCTTGGCTGCCTTGGAACAGGTCTGGACCGAGCGGAGCTCGCCGAGCATGCTGACCTCTTCGCCCCGCGCGCAGTCACATGCGCGTTGGGCTCCGGTCGCCTGCGACTCCTCGGAGATCTTCTCGGCGTCGAGCTGCTCGAGATCCTCGGTGAGCCTCTTCGTGAGGCGTTTGAGGTATCCGGCTGCGGTCATCTCCACCCTTTCGGTGCCTACGGCACTGGGGCTGCGGTGCCCCTCTTGCGCCAGCGTAACCCCCGTCCGCACAACCCACCACCTGCGGGGCAGGATCGCGGTATGACCGACTCCGACGCCGTGTCCGCGGCCACTCTGTCGAGGCCATCTGCGCTGGTCGCGCTGCCGGGGACGGGATCCGACGCCGACTACGCCCGGCGGGCCTTCGCTCCGGCCGCGCAAGCACTGGGGGTCGAGCTGATCGCGGTGGACCCGACGGCCGACGGCATCGAGGCGGGATACCGACGGGCGCTCGACGCCGCGGCCGCACGGCACCGACACCTGCTCGTCGGCGGCGTGTCGATCGGGGCGTGCGTGGCCCTGGACTGGGCCGTGGACGACGACCGGTGTGTCGGTGTGTTCGCGGCGTTGCCGCCCTGGATCGACTCCGCGCGCGACGCCCCGGCCTCGCACAGCGCCCGGGCCACCGCGGCGCTCATCGACCGCCTCGGCCTGGACGGCGCGATCGAGGACATGGTCGCGGGCAGCCCGGCGTGGCTCGGTGCGGAGCTGCGTCGTTCGTGGTCGGCCATCGGGCCGGCGTTGCGGGCACACCTCGGCGAGGCCGCGGAGATGGCCGTCCCGACCCACGAGAGGATCGCCGCGCTGCGGGTCCCGCTGATCATCACCGCCGCCGTCGACGACCCGGTCCACCCGATCGCGGTCGCCCGACGCTGGGCGGAGTGCGCGACCATGTCGGTCCTGCGCTCGGTCACCCTCGAACAGTGGGGCGCCGACGCCGCGATCCTCGGTCGAGAGAGCGTCCAGGGATGGATCGCGATGACCGATGGGGACGATCCGTCGGGGTCTCAGCGCCCCTGACGGCGACGCAGACGCTGCAGAGCCGACCCCGACGAGCGGCGGGCCGGTTCCGGATCGGGCTCGGGTTCCGGTTCGACCTCGGCGACGGGCTCGGGGGCCGGATCGGACTCGGCGATCACCTGGGCGCGGGCGATCTGCTCACGCGCTCCCTCACCCTCGGTCAGTGAGTCGATGACCAGCTCGTCGGACGAGGTCTGCTCCTCGACGTCGGATGCCACCGCGCCGGGCTCGACTCCCTCGGCGATGATGTGTTCCTGGGCCGCGGCCACCTGCTCGGCCAACACCGGCGGCAGGATGACCGGCAGCGCATCGCGGGGCGGGTGCGGATCGGAGCCACGACGCACGACCGACTCGCTCAGCACGGCACGCCCGACCGGGGCCAGGTCGTCGGCGAGTTCGGGTGGACCGCTGCACACGCAGCGCACCATCCACCGCGGGCCGTCGACACCGATGAACCGGTGCACCGCACCGGGGACGGTGGCGACCACCTCGCGGCCCCAGTGCCCGTCCTCGATCGCGGTCTGGGCGCCCTCGGTCTGCAGCGACTCGACGAGTTCGCCCACGACCTCACGCCACATGCCCGGCGACCGCGGCGCGGCGAAGGCTGCGACGCTGATCCGTCCGTGTGGCGTCACGAGATACACCGCCTGCGGCTGGTGGTCGGCGGTCATCTCGACGGTCACCTGTCCGCCCTCGACCACCGGGACGAGAACCGACCCCAGGTCGAGATGCGAGTTGCCGAGGTCGATCTCGGACGCGAGGTCCTCGATGTCGTAGGGACCGCGTCCGGCGCCGATCTCCTCGCCGGGTCCGGTATCCGACCCCGCAGCGGGATCGACGTCGGTGGTGTCCTTGGAACGGGATCCGCGTCGCGCGGCCATATCTCCTCAGCCTTCTTCGTCCGGGGCGGGTCGGTCGGTCGCCGACAGCAGCGCATGTCCGCCGCTGGAACCGTAACCGCCTGCACCCCTGCTGGTCTCGTCGAGTGAGTCCACCTCGACGAATTCCGGTAGCTCGACCCGCTGCACGAGCAGCTGCGCGATCCGGTCGCCACGGGCGATCGAGATCGGTTCGCTCGGGTCGAGGTTGATCAGACACACCTTGATCTCGCCCCGGTAGCCGGCGTCCACTGTGCCCGGCGTGTTCACGATCGACAGGCCCGCACGGGCCGCGAGACCGGAGCGGGGATGGATCAGTCCGACCGTCCCCACGGGGAGCGCTATTGCTATGCCCGTCGGCACCAACACACGTGCGCCGGGCGCGAGGACGGTGTCGATGGCACTGCACAGATCGACGCCGGCATCACCGGGATGGGCGCGCACGGGGACGGGGATCGTGGGATCGAGTCGCCTGAACGCGACCGTCCCCACCTGCACATCGACTGCCACGAACGCAGACTACGCTGGAGCGGTGGCTTCGTTTTCATCGACCGACGCAAGGAATTCCCCGCCGGTCACCGACCGTTTCAGCGAGCGTCTGCGCGTCCCGTGGTGGTGGTGGCTCGCCGGGGCCGTGGTCGTCGCCGTCTTCGGGTACGAGCTGCAACTCTCACTGCACAAGGCGTCGTGGAGCCCCGTCGTCTACGTGATCCTGGCCCTGCTGGGCGCGTGGATGTTGTGGTCGATGGGCCGGGCGCAGATCCGCGTGAGCCCTGACGGCGAACTGTTCGCGCACAAGGCGCGTCTGCCCGCCACGGTGATCACCCGGGCGGCCACCATCCCCGCGACGGCCAAGAGTTCGGCACTGGGACGACAGCTCGATCCGGCCGCGTTCATGATGCACCGAGCCTGGGTGAAGACGATGGTCCTGCTCGTGCTCGACGATCCGGACGATCCGACCCCCTACTGGCTGGTCAGCACGCGCCGGCCCGGTGAGCTCATCGCCGCCCTCGGGATGCCCGACGCCGCGGCCGACGAGGCCTGAGGCCGACCCCGCTCGTCCGGAAACGACGATGCGCCGACCCGCCCGTGGGCGGATCGGCGCATCGCTTGTGTAGTTGTCAGGCGCAGTCGACGCAGATGCGCGAGTTGCCGTTCTCCCGAGCCAGACGGCTGCGGTGGTACACGAGAAAACAACTCGTACAGGTGAACTCGTCGGCCTGCTTGGGCACGACACGCACCGAGAGTTCTTCACCGGAGAGGTCTGCTCCCGGGAGTTCGAACGACTCGGCGGTGTCGGCTTCGTCGACGTCGACCGATGCGGCCTGCGCCTCGCTGCGGCGTGCCTTCAGTTCCTCGAGCGAGTCCTCGCTGAGGTCCTCGGTCTCGGTGCGACGTGGGGCGTCGTAATCAGTTGCCATGGGTTTCCGCCTTAACTTCAATACTTCCGACTAGCGCTGCCGCTCGGACATCTCACTTCGTGTCCGACGGCGCCATCACTGCCGTCGACCCGGTTTCTTCGAGTCGGCCGCTCTGCCCCAACACAACGACGGTTATGGGCAATTTGTTGCCCCAGCGGGGCGGAACTTCAGTGATGTCTGCCACACCCGGCGAAACCGTGTTTCTGAGGCTGGAACCCGGGGAGCGGGCGAAGCGTAGCGCAATGGATTCCCAGGGTCAACAGCGAGTCGCAGGGTGGTGAGGGCCGGTCGACGTTTAGAGTGTGATGCGCTGCCCCGGAAGGTGTCGACACGACGATGTCGGCCACGACGACGTCGCGGGCGCGGCCGACCCTCCGGAAGGATGTCAGACCCGTGGTTTCGCAGATCACCACCGGATTCCCCACCGACGATCACGGGCGGCCGTTCCGACGTCGCCGCTACATACCGTTCGCCATCGCGACGGTCGTGCTGCTCGTCGCGGGCATCGTCATCTGGGCGAGCGCGCTCGCCGACGGCGACTCCTCGTCGGTGAACACGGCCTGCAATCAGCCGCCCGCAGCGTCCACCGACCCCTCGGCGGCCGCGGGCACCCCGACCTCCGCGGCGGCCGCCCCGTCGCTGACGACCGTCCCCGCGGCCGACCTGATCGACGTGGCACCGGGCGCGCTGTCCACCTTCCAGGTCCGCGTGCTCAACGCGTCGGCACAGCGGGGTCAGGCTCGGACCGTGCTCGACGACCTCACGTCGCAGGGGTTCACCCCGGCCACCGACACCCCCTACGCCGACGACACGATCTACGACCAGAACCTCGCCTGCATCGGACAGATCCGGTTCGGGCAGGCCAGTCGCGCCGCGGCCGCCGCCCTCTGGCTGGCCGAGCCGTGCGCCGAACTGATCGACGACGGCCGCAGCGGCGCGGTTGTCGACCTGGTGCTGGGCACCGCGTTCACCAGCAAGGAGCAGTCGCAGGACGCCCAGGCCGCGCTCGAGTCCCTCCGGTCGGCGGACCCGAAGAACCCCAAGACCGGCGCCGATCCGGCCCTGGTCCGCGCGGTGCACAACTCCTCCTGCTGACCGCCGCGTCCCATCCGACGCAGATCACACACGCCGACCCGGATCAGGGCAGGGAGCCCAGCGCGCCGATCCGCTCGAGCAGCGCGGTGAACTCGGTGGCGATCCCGGGGGCGACGGCCATGGTCACCGCACCGTCGGATCCGCGTGTCGCCGGTCCGGGCACGGTCACGACAGCCCCGGCCTCCTCGGCGATCAGGGCGCCGGCGGTCCAGTCCCACGGGTTGAGTCCGTGTTCGAAGTGCGCGTCGACCGAGCCCGACGCGACCATGCACAGATCGAGCGCAGCGGATCCGACGCGCCGCAGGTCGCGGACCTGCGGGAGCAACTCGGCGATGACCGTTCCCTGCGCGCGGCGACGGTCTTCGTCGTAGCCGAAACCGGTCGCCACCAACGCCAGCGCCACCGAGCTCACGTCGGTGCAGCGCAACGGCGTCGGCCCGGACCCGTCGTCGCGGAACGCACCGCCACCCCGCGTCGCCGAGTAGGTGATCCGACGGGCCACGTCGACCACGGCACCGGCGACCGAGACGCCGTCGACCTGCGCGCCCACCGACACCGCGTACGCCGGGATGCCGTAGAGGAAGTTCACCGTGCCGTCGATCGGGTCGACCACCCAGCGGACCCCCTCGGGCACCTCCAGGGTGCCGCCGTCCTCCTCGCCCAGGACGGTGTCGTCGGGCCGCAGGCGGGTCAGCGCCGCACGGATCAGGGTCTCGGTCTCGGTGTCGGCCACGGTGACCGGATCTGTCGGCGTGCTCTTCGTGCTGACCGACGACGACCGCGGCGGGGCCCCCGCATCGTCGAACAACTCGCCCCGGCGGACGCGGGCGTGGTCGGCGGCGGTCTCGGCGATCTCGATGGCGATGGCGGTCAGTTCCGCGGCGGATGTCACCGGACAACCTCAGCACACGATGCATCGCGGTGTCGTCTCCGCCCGGTGGGGTGGTCGGACGGGGTCGGGCCGAATCACCGAGAGCAAGCGGCGCGCCGACGGCATGACTAGCCTTGAGCGCGTACCGGAGTCGGACGATCGCATGGAGGACACACGTCATGTCGCAAGCCGCCAGCCCGGGTGCGGACGCACCCATCACCGACACGCTCGGACGCGCCTTCGGCGTGGACGTCGGCGGATCCGGCATCAAGGGCGGCATCGTCGATCTCGACACCGGTGAACTCATCGGCGACCGGTTCAAGGTGCTCACCCCGCAGCCGTCCACCCCGGCCGCGGTGGCCCAGGGCATCAAGGAGGTCGTCGACCACTTCTCCTGGGACGGCCCCGTCGGGGTCACCCTGCCCAGCGTCGTGTCCGGGGGCGTGGTCAAGACGGCCGCGAACATCGACAAGGGCTGGATCGACAGCGATCCCTACGCGCTGCTGACGGGCGTGCTCGGCGACCGTCCGCTCGCGGTCCTCAACGACGCCGACGCGGCCGGCATGGCCGAGGACGCGTACGGCGCGGGCAAGGACGCCAAGGGCATGGTCATGCTGCTGACGCTCGGGACCGGCATCGGTTCGGCGATCCTGTTCCACGGCAAGCTGCTGCCCAACACCGAACTCGGACACATGGAGGTCGGCGGCAAGGAGGCCGAGCACCAGGCGTCGTCGAAGATCAAAGAGGACAACGACTGGTCCTACGAGAAGTGGGCCGGGCATGTGTCGACGGTGCTCACGGCCTACGAGAACCTCTTCTGGCCCGATCTGTTCATCGCGGGTGGCGGCATCAGCCGCAAGGCACACAAGTGGATCCCACACCTCACCAATCGCACCCCGGTGGTGCCGGCCACGCTCCAGAACACCGCAGGGATCGTCGGCGCCGCGATGGCCGTCAACGCCCGTCTGAAGGTCTGAACCGGTCCCCATCGACGCAGGTCCGGGCCATCGGTCGGGGTCGGTGGGCGTGGTGTGGAGACCGAGCGGCCCGAGAATCGTTACAATGTGTCAGTCGGCACCAGTTACCGGCCCTCAAGTCCCCGCTCCGCCGAGGTGATCGCTCGGTGTGAAGCCACATGTTTGAAGTCTGTGAAAGGTCGTACGTGGCAGCCACCAAAACTCGCCAGGAAACCGAGAGCGAGTCACAGGACGTGACCGCACCGGCGCCGGCGAAGAAGACCTCGGCCCGCAAGGTCGCCGCCAAGAAGGCACCCGCGAAGAAGGCCCCGGCCAAGAAGGCCGCGCGCAAGGCCGTCGCGAAGAAGGCGCCCGCCAAGGCGGCCGACGGTTCGGCCCCTGACGAGGCCAACGCCGACACCATCGACGACATCGACGCACCCGAGGGTGAGATCGATGCCGAAGAGATCGTCGTCGACGACGTCGAGGTCGATGACGACGACGACACCACGACCGCCAAGGTGAAGCCGGCCGCGAAGGCCGACGCCGAGGAGATCGAAGAGCCCACCGAGGAAGACAAGAAGTCCGGCGACTTCGTGTGGGACGAGGACGAGTCCGAGGCGCTGCGGCAGGCCCGTAAGGACGCCGAGCTCACCGCATCGGCCGACTCCGTCCGCGCCTACCTCAAGCAGATCGGCAAGGTCGCCCTGCTCAACGCCGAGGAGGAGGTCGAGCTCGCCAAGCGCATCGAGGCCGGACTCTTCGCCACCGAGCGGATGCGTCGCATCGCCGACGCCGGCGAGAAGCTGACCGTCGCCCAGCGTCGCGACCTGAGCTGGATCTCCCGTGACGGCAACCGCGCCAAGAACCACCTGCTCGAGGCCAACCTGCGCCTCGTCGTGTCGCTGGCCAAGCGCTACACCGGTCGCGGCATGGCGTTCCTGGACCTGATCCAGGAGGGCAACCTCGGCCTGATCCGAGCGGTCGAGAAGTTCGACTACACCAAGGGCTACAAGTTCTCGACGTACGCCACCTGGTGGATCCGTCAGGCCATCACCCGCGCCATGGCCGACCAGGCCCGCACCATCCGCATCCCGGTGCACATGGTCGAGGTCATCAACAAGCTCGGTCGCATTCAGCGCGAACTCCTCCAGGACCTGGGCCGCGAGCCCACCCCCGAGGAGCTCGCCAAGGAGATGGACATCACGCCGGAGAAGGTGCTGGAGATCCAGCAGTACGCCCGTGAGCCCATCTCGCTCGACCAGACCATCGGCGACGAGGGCGACAGCCAGCTCGGTGACTTCATCGAGGACTCCGAGGCCGTCGTGGCCGTCGACGCCGTGTCGTTCACCCTGCTGCAGGATCAGCTGCAGTCGGTGCTCGAGACGCTGTCCGAGCGCGAGGCGGGCGTGGTGCGTCTGCGCTTCGGTCTCACCGACGGTCAGCCGCGCACCCTCGACGAAATCGGCCAGGTCTACGGCGTGACGCGCGAGCGTATCCGCCAGATCGAGTCGAAGACGATGTCGAAGCTGCGCCACCCGTCGCGCTCTCAGGTGTTGCGCGACTACCTCGACTAGTCGCATCCGTACGCACGACGGCGCCGCCCCGGAGATCCTCCGGGGCGGCGCTGTCGTCTGTGGACCGACGGACGCTGCTCACGCCTACGAGCGGACCCTGCTCCCCTGGTCGAACCATGCCCAGGCGGGTCCGGTCGCGAACCAGATCGCGGTGATGATGCCGAGCAGCGGGAAGATGCCGTACAGGTCGTGGGCCTGGTCGGTGTCGGCGACGGTGACGGCCAGACCCAGGACGGCGATCCCGGCGACACCGGCGGCCAGCAGCCATCGTCCGAATCCGACGATCTCGTTCCGCACGGCCTCCGGGCCGCGCTTCGGACGCGGTGTCGGCGCGGGGCCGTCGAAGAACCAGTGCGCACACCGCACGTCGGCCCACCGGATCATCGAGTGCCCGAACGCGACCGTCACCCCGAGGTAGATGCCCGCGATCCGGTGGATCTGTTCCACCGTCGCGCCGGAGTGCAGGTCCAGGGCGACCGCCACGAGGAGCACCAGATCGACGACCGGCACCATGCGCAGGATGATCGTCGACGCGCGGGGCGCGCGGAGGCCGTAGCGCACCGCGAGTCCGGCGAACACGACGACCCAGAAGCCGATCTCACAACCGATGATGACGAGGAGCACGGGGGATTCCATGTCCCTCAGCCTGATACGGATGCCCGGCGTGCACATCGGCCGCGCGCACGAGATCACCGCGCCCCCGTCATCACTTCGGACGATCCGCCCACCGTGTCGCACATGGTGTGATGGGTCGGTCCGGACGGGAAGGAGGCGGCGAGGATGTGGAGTCGGATGGCCGGGCGGCCGCGTCTGCGTGACCTCGTCGTGTGTCTCGCGTTCCTCGCACTCGGCCTCGTCCTCTACGCCGCTGATCTGACCGTCATCGGCGGCAACTCCGGATCACCGTTCGACATGCCGCGCTGGCTCGCGCTGATCACCCTGGCCGCCGCGTGCGCCGTCCAGTCGATGCGGTCCACCGAACCCGGACTGTCGTTCGCCCTGTGTCTCGTCGTCGTCGGGGTCGATGTCGCCCTCGCGCAGTCGATCTCGGTGTGGCTGGTGCTGTCCGATGTCGCCTACGCGGTCGCGCTGTACGCCGGCCGTCGTACCGTCCACGTGATGTACGCGACGGTCGGCGCGATCACCGTCCTCGCGGTCGCATCGGTGCTCGCCGTCGACGGCAGCTGGCGTTCGGTCCTGCTGATCCTGCTGTGGTTGCTGGCGCTGGTCATCTCCCCCATCGGATACGGACGGGCCATCGCCGAGCACCGGTTGGCCGCGCAGAGCGAACGCGAACGATCACTCGCCGTCGCCCAGCTCGCCGCGCGTGATCGCGCCGACGCCGTCGCCGACGAACGCCGCCGGCTGGCCCGCGATCTCCACGACATCGTCGCCGGGCACCTCTCCGGCATCGCGCTGCAGTCGGCCGCGGCCCTGCGGGCCGGGCCCGGCTCACCGATCACCGCCGAGGTACTCGCGTCGGTGCGCAGCAACAGCGTGGAAGCACTGGGTGAGATGCGCACCATGATCGAGGTCCTCGGCGGCGTCGATGCGGAGACCGGGACCGACGGCGAACAGGAACAGAGCCGACGGACGGCATCCCTGCGTCGACTGGACCGTCTCGTGACCACTGCGCGCACCGCGGGGTCACCGGTGACGATCACCGGG
This sequence comes from Williamsia maris, assembly GCF_024171815.1. Lineage (GTDB taxonomy): Bacteria > Actinomycetota > Actinomycetes > Mycobacteriales > Mycobacteriaceae > Williamsia_A > Williamsia_A maris. The sequence goes on from NZ_JAMTCJ010000004.1 coordinate 620,782, forward strand.
TCGGCGCCGCCGGCACTCCCGCCGTCGGTCGACGTCTGCGCCTACCGGATCGTGGCCGAGGCGCTCACGAACGCCGCCAGGCATGCTCCGGCACAGCCGATCTCGGTCTCCCTGGATGCAACCGGCACCGACCTGGCCGTGACGGTGCGCAACCCGCTGACCGGCGGTGATCACCCGGCCGACACCGGGCGGCCGTCACACGGTCTGGTGAACATGGCGCTGCGGGCCGAGTCCGTGGGCGGGCGTTGCTCGGGCGGGCCGCAGGGCGACTGGTGGGTGGTCGATGCCTCGCTCCCCCTGCGATCCGACGGCACACCTGTCGATCACACACCGGGCGTCGACGCCCCGGGGGTATCGCGGTGAGCATCGGCGTGGTGATCGCCGACGATCACGCGGCCATCCGTTCCGGCCTGGCGCTGCTGCTCGGTCAGGTCGACGACATCGAGATCGTCGGTCAGGCCCGTGACGGCGACGAGGCGATCGAGATGGTCCACCGACTGCGCCCCGAGGTGGTGCTCATGGACATCCGGATGCCCGGCACTGACGGCATCGCGGCCACCGCGGCGATCACCCGCGCGGACGCCTCCGCCGTACTCGTCCTCACCTCGTTCGACATCGACGACAACGTCTTCGACGCCCTACGCGCCGGTGCGAGCGGATTCCTGCTCAAGACCGCGGAGACCGAGGACATCATCGACGCCATCCGTGCCGTCGCACGCGGCGACGCGGTGCTCGCGCCCGAGGTGACTCGCCGTGTCATCGCCCGCGCGACCGGACCGACCACCTCCCGTCCGACGACCCCGGACCGGCAGGGCGTCGACCTCGGGGTGCTCACCGAGCGGGAGCGGGGCGTCCTGGACTGCCTCGGTGAGGGGCAGTCCAACGCCGACATCGCCCGCACCCTGTTCATCTCCCCCACCACCGTGAAAACCCACGTGTCGCACATCCTGACCAAACTCGACCTGCAGTCCCGCGTGCAGGCGGCGATCGTCGCGCGCGAGTCCCGTTGACCTCGGACTCAACCCGATCCCGGTGGTGTGTTTGTGATCCAATCGTGCGGTGCTGGGACTACTCCGACCATGCCTGCGTACATCCGATCCCGATGTGATCGAGCTGTGGCGCGCGCACATGTGCGGCGTGTGCCTCACCCTGCGGGACCGGCACGGCCAGTGGGCCAGGGCCACCCTCAACACCGACGCCATCGCGGCGTCGGTGCTCCTCGAGGCGCAACAACCGATCTCTGACTCCCGCGTCAGGGCCGGACGGTGCGCACTGCGCGGAATGCAACCGGCGGAGGTGATCAGCGCGAACTCACTGAGCGTCCGGATCGGGGCGGCTACGTCACTGACTCTCGCTGCGGCCAAGGCAGCCGACGAGGTGGGCGAACACGAACTGAACTCGTCCGGCCACACACGCGCACGGGCCGCGGTGGCTCGGGGGGTCGTCGGACCGCTACGGCGACACGCAGGACGAGACCCGGCCGTCGGGACGGCTCTCGACACCGCAGGGGTCATCGAGCGGATCACCGGACAGGCGGCCATCGAGCAGCGGTCGGTCGATCTCGACGAGATCGTCGCGGAAACCGAGCGTGCGTGTGCCGAGGTGTTCGCGGCCACGGCCGACCTGGCCGGCCGTCCGGACAATCGCGCGCGGCTGGCGACCATCGGTGCGGCGTTCGGGCGATGCGGACATCTCGTCGACGCTGTCGAGGACCGCAGGGCCGATCGTGCCTCAGGTGCCTACAACCTCATCGACGCCACCGGGGTGTCGATCGAGGAGGTGCACACCGAGTGCCGTCGACTCCATCGCGTCATCTCCGACGAGATCGGTCGGCTCGAACTCCGCGACGACCGCCTGGTACGCGCGATGCTGGTGCGCGGCCTCGGGCATTCCATCTCCGACGCCTTCGCCCCTGCAGCGCCGTCCGCGACCGGCGCGAGCCGAGCGGGCAGCGGACCCCGCGCGCTCCTCGCCGTCGGAGCGGCGCTGTGTGCGGTCGGTCCCGGCCCGTCTGCGGCCGACGGGTCCGAGGAGGGATGGTGCGCGAGGGTCGGAAAAGATTGCGGCGGCGACTGCTGCGGTGACTGTTGTTGCGACGGCTGCGACTGTTGTGATTGTGGCGACTGTTGCGATTGCAGCTGAGTTGTCGAGATCAGTCGAAGGTCGTACGAGGCGCGAAGGTGCCGTCCGACCCGGGGAGATAGTCATGCACGCGCGACACCGCGGTGACCGGCAACGGGCCGTAGAGGTGCGGGAACTGGATCCCGTCGGGGTGCGGCGGATCGCCGTCCTCCCAGACGATGTCGGCGGGCACACGCGCCGGGTCTATCTCCAGCAGGACCAGATCGGTGCGGTAGGCGAAGATCGCGTTGGCGGGGATGTGCACCTGCTCGAGCGCCGAGAGATGGATGAACCCCACCTCATCCAGCGACTCGGGTGCGAGCCGCCCGTACGCGTGCGCACGGACCCAGTCGGGCTTGGCGCACAGGTGCACGAGCGGCGTCGACGGGTGCGCCCGCGACGCGGACGACTCGGAGGAGGGAGATCGAGTGGAATCGGTCATCGCTCTCCACGGTGCCACATCAGCCCGGCACCGCGGGCTCCGAACCCACCTCGTCGGCACGGTCGGTACCCGCGGACAGGGTGATCGCGACGATGACCAGCGCGATACCGACGAGTTCGGTGATCGTGGGGACCTGCGCGAGCACGACCGCCCCGACGAGAACCGCGGTGGCGGGTAGCAGCGCCAGCATGAGGGCGAATCGCCCGCGTCCGATCCGGGTGAGCACCACCTGGTCGAGGACGTAGGGGATGACACTGGACAGCACCCCCACCGCCGCGACCGCCGCGACCACACCGACCGACAACCCGATCGAGCCTGTGATCTCACTCACGCCGAGTACCACCGGCGCGGTGAGCAGGCCCGCGACCGCAAGGCCTACGCCGAGATCCTCCACCCCGGTTCGCCAGCGTCGGCGTCCACCGAGTTCGGTCGCCGTCGCACCCGAGACTCGCGCCCCGAGGACGATGTACCCGGCCCACAGAACCCCTGCGAGGACCGCGAACGACACCCCGAACACCGAACCGCTCGGTGACGCCCCGCTGGCCAGGACGACACCGAGCACCACCGCGACGATGGCCGCGACGCCGCGTGGCCCGCGGGTCGAGACGGCGGCGACGGCGGTCGGACCGATGAACTCGATGGCCACCGCCACGCCCAGATCGATGTCGGAAATGGCCAGGTAGAACGCGACGTTCATCCCGGTCGTGACCAGACCGAACATCGTCGCGCGCAGCAGACGTCGTGGGTCGCGCACCACCCAGATCGGCCGGGTGATCGCGACGAGCACGATCCCGCCGGTGACGGTGCGCAACCACGCGATCACCGCCGGGTCGGTGTGGTCGAACAGCGGCACCGCGATGCCGGCACCGAGGTACTGGCACACCGCGCTGACGACGAACAGGACCCAGACGAACCGCACCGGATCGCCCGACGGCCGCCGACCGAGGCGCGACGTGAGCACACTCACCGCCCGCTCCGACCACGTGTTACGGGTGCATGACGAGACGACTCCCCGGGCGCGGGAACAATACGGGGACGCGAATCGTCTGAGAGAGTGAGAGAAGCCCACCATTCCTGGTGGGTCAGCTCGCGAAGGGAAGCGTTCGCGCTCGCCCGGGACGGAGGAACCATGTCAGATGTCATCACCACCACCTCGATCTCCATGCCCCTCACCGCTGCCGACCGTTGTGACCGTTGCGGGGCAGCAGCACGCGTACGCGCCAACCTTCCCGCGGGAGGCGAACTGCTGTTCTGCCGCCACCACTACAACGAGCACGAGGCGCGCCTGGCGGACCTCGGTGCCACAGTGACCCGTTCCGAAGAAGAACTGGTCTGACCTCATAGCCACTGACCTCCGGTGTCCCCCACGGGTGCCGGAGGTCAGTGCTATCCGGACCCGGTTCGCCGCGCCCGACTCGACGTCGGCGACTCGGGCGACGTGGCGTCACTTCCACTGACGAAGTGCGCTGATGCGTTCCTTGAGCTGATCGACGGTGGCCATCGCCGTCGGCGGCCCACCGAGCCGCGACCGCAGTTCGTTGTGCACCAGACCGTGGGGTTTGCCGGTCCGGTGATGGTGCATGGCGACCAGTCCGTTGAGTTCCCGACGAAGCGCCGCCAGCTGCGGACCCGTGCCCACATCGGGTCGCGGCGTGGGTGGGACCGGTTCCGCCGATCGTGCCGCGACCTGCTCGGTCTGACGTTTGCGCAGCAGATCCCGGACCTGATCGGCGTCGAGCAGTCCGGGCAGCCCCAGATAGTCCGATTCCTCGTCGCTGCCCGCGAACGTCGCGGTACCGAACGAGGATCCGTCGTAGATGACCTGATCGAGCTCGGCGTCGGCGTGCAACGAGATGAACGCGGGCTCGTCGTCACCGGGCTCGTCGGCGACCTTGTTCGCCTCGGCGAGCAGCTGGTCGTCGAACCCCTCCTCCTCGCGGTGCGGTTTGCCCAGCACGTGATCACGTTGGGCCTCGAGTTCGCTGGCCAGCCGCAGCAGCACCGGCACCGACGGCAGGAACACGCTGGCCGTCTCCCCCGCCCGCCGCGACCGCACGAACCGTCCGATGGCCTGCGCGAAGTACAGGGGGGTCGAGGCGGACGTGGCGTAGACGCCCACGGCCAGCCGCGGCACGTCGACGCCCTCGGAGACCATGCGGACCGCGACCATCCAGCGGTCGTCGGACGCACCGAACTCGTCGATCCGTGACGACGAGCTCGGATCGTCGGACAACACCAGCGTCACCGGCGACCCCGAGATCTCCTCGAGCAGTTCGGCGTAGTCGCGGGCGGTCTTCTGATCGGTGGCGATGACCAGTCCGCCGGCGTCGGGCACGCCACCCGCACGGAGCTGACCGAGACGGGTGTTGGCCGCGGTGAGCACGGCGGGGATCCAGTCGCCGTGCGGATCGAGCGCGGTACGCCAGGCGCGGGCGGTGTGCTCGGCCGACAACGGTTCGCCGAGACGGGCGGAGAACTCCTCCCCCGCGTTCGTCCGCCAGCTGGCCTGACCCGAGTAGGCCAGGAAGACCACCGGGCGCACCACACCGTCGGCGAGGGCGTCGGCGTAGCCGTAGCTGTGGTCGGGCTTCGAGCGCAGCGCGCCGTCGCCGTCGGGCTCGTAGGTGACGAACGGGATCTGCGAGTCGTCGGACCGGAACGGTGTCCCGGTGAGCGCGACCCGACGCGTCGCGTCGGAGAACGCCTCGGCGATGCCGTCGCCCCAGCTCTTGGCGTCGCCGCCGTGGTGGATCTCGTCCATGATCACAAGCGTCTTGCGGTTCTCGGTGCGCACGCGGTGCCGGAACGGATGGGCGGCGACCTGGGCGTAGGTGACCACGACACCGTCGTAGTCGGCGCTGGTGGCGCCCGCGGAGTTGCTGAACCGGGCGTCGAGCGCGATGCCGACGCGGGACGCGGCCTGAGCCCACTGGTACTTGAGGTGCTCGGTGGGTGCGACCACCGTGATCTGTTCGACGGTGCGGTCGCGGATGAGCTCACTGGCGATCCGCAGACCGAACGTGGTCTTGCCTGCGCCGGGCGTCGCGACGGCGAGGAAGTCCCGTGGCGCGGTGGCCAGGTACTTCGTCAGAGCGCGGCGCTGCCATGTCCGGAGCGACGCGGACGCGTCCGGAACCATAACCTCGGAAATCGACAACTCCTCGACGTACTGCGGCTTGTGACAGGCGTGAAACGGCCGCTTCGACGGCACGCGGGTCGTGCATGATCGTACCCCGCCGGGGGGACGTCCCACCGACACGCGAACGGCCCGGGTCGCCCATCCGTGGACCCGATCGGGGATGCTGATGACATCGATGCCACCGGTGATGTTGACGAGACGGGTCCTGGGCGCTCCGCGTCCCGGAGCGGCCCGCCCGTCCTGCGCAGCCTGCCGCGAGTGTTCTGGCGCACCATCGTCAAGGCCTGGGATGACTCGATTTTCGGCATGTCGGCGCAGGCCGCCTTCTGGCAGACGCTGTCCCTGCCACCCCTGCTGCTGGGTCTGCTCGGCAGTCTGGGCTACGTCGGTGGATGGTTCGGGCCCGACACCCTCGAGACGATCCGCAGCGGCATCGTCGAATTCGCGGGCGGGGTGTTCAGCGACAACGTCGTCGACGAGATCATCACGCCGACCGTCAACGATGTCCTGGCGCGGGGGCGCGGTGAGCTGATCTCACTGGGATTTGTCCTGTCGCTGTGGTCGGGGTCCTCGGCGATGTCGAGTTTCGTCGACTCGATCAACAAGGCCCACGACCAGCACGACGTGCGAAACGCGGTGTGGCAGCGGGTGTTCGCGCTGAACCTCTACATCGTGTTCCTGGTCGTGTCGATCTTCATGCTGCCGTTGGTCGCGCTGGGCCCGACCTACATCAACGACATCATCCCGGACTCGTGGCATCCGGTCAGCACGAACCTGATCGACTTCGGTTACTACCCCGCCGTCGGCGTACTGCTGATCGTCGCGCTGACCACGCTCTACCGGATCTCGCTGCCCAAGCCGCTGCCGTGGCACCGACTCGTCGCGGGCGCGGTGCTGGCCGCGGTGGTGTTCTGGTGCGCCAGCGCGGCGCTCCGCGTCTATCTCGGCACGATTACCAAGACCGGCTACTCCTACGGTGCGCTCGCGACACCCATCGCGTTCCTGCTGTTCACGTTCTTCCTGGGATTCGCCATCGTGATCGGTGCCCAGTTCAACGCCGCCATCCAGGCCACCTGGCCCTCCCTGGCGCCCACCCACGTCGAGCAGGTCAAGGACTGGGTCTCCCAGCAGACCACCGACCTCACCGATCAGTTGAAGTCGATGCCCAAACGGATGCAGACCGGACCCATCCGCAAGCAGACGCGCCCGCCGCAGTGACCGGCGGACGCACTCACTGGTCTTTCTTCATCTTCTCGTAGATCTTCTTGCACTTGGGGCACACCGGCGATCCGGGTTTCGGCGACCGGGTCACCGGGAAGACCTCGCCGCAGAGCGCCACCACGTGACTGCCCATGACCGCGCTCTCGGCGATCTTGTGCTTCTTGACGTAGTGGAAGAATTTCGGTGTTTCGTCGTCGGTCGTCTCATCGGTGTCGACGTCGGGGCGCTCGATCGTCTGGGTGTCCATGGCAGTCATTGTGCCCGATGTCTCAGGGTCTCAACACGTTCATCTGAGCTGCACCGATGCATTACTGAACAGAAAGTGCAACAGTGGAGGACGTGGCACATGAAGAGGCACGTGAAGCGATTCTCATCACCCAGGCACAGGTGTCCCAGGACGCCCAGCACAAGGCCCGGGTGCGGCGATATCTGACGCTCATGGCCTTCCGCGTACCAGCCCTCGTCATCGCCGGCATCGTCTACGGCGCCACCGGCTCGGGACTGCTCGCGCTGGCCGTGATCGCCCTGTCGATCCCGATCCCGTGGGTGGCGGTCCTGATCGCCAACGACCGCCCGCCGCGCGAGAAGGGCGAGATCCCCCGGTACAAGTGGTCCGGCGACGCCAACCCTCCCGCGGTCGAGCCGACCCACTTCCGCCAGCTCAAAGGTCACGACAGCTGATCTCGTCGCCGCACGTGGCACCCTGATCCCCCATGACCTCACCGCCGATCACCCCGGTCGATGACCTGCACACCATCACCCCCGGTCTCCGGCAGGCGTTCGAAGCGCACCGCTACGACGCGGACGGGGTGCTCGACCTCCTCGGGGTCGACGCCCACGCCGCGCTCGGACGGGCCGAGCCGGTGCCCGTGCGGCGGGCATGCCGCGACGCCGGTGAGCTCGGCACCCTGATCCGGCTGCTGCTCCTGAACGACTCGTGCCCGCGGGCCGAGGTGGCCGCGGCGCTCGGATCGGTTGACATCGACGCGGCCGTCGCGGTGGGAATGCTGCACGCCGACGGGGACGACGTCCGCGCGGCAATCGACGTGCGTCCACTCGACTCCGGACACGGCACCCGATGGCTGTTCTCCGACCTCGACGGCGCCATGCGACCGACCACGATCACCCCTGATCACGTCCTCGGGGTCGGGCAGGCGTCGCTGTCGCTGCTGCGGGCCACGGTCGCACCCGCCGGACGGGTCCTCGACCTGGGAACCGGCTGCGGCGTGCAGGCGGTCCACGCGTTGTCGTCGGCAGACCAAGTCACCGCCACCGACATCACCGCGCGATCGCTGGCGATGACCCGCGCGGGTCTGGCCATCAACGACATCGCCCCCGACCGGTACGACCTGCGGTCCGGTCCGTGGTTCTCCCCGGCCGGATCGCAGCGGTTCGATCGGATCGTGGCGAACCCGCCGTTCGTGGTGGGACCACCGACCGTGACCCACAGTTATCGGGACTCCGGACTCGACCTCGACGGCGCCAGCGAACTGGTCGTGTCCGGCGCGGCCGATCACCTCGCCGACGGCGGGACCGCCTGCATGCTCGCCTCCTGGGTCATCACCGGCGACGACTGGCGCGACCGGGTCGCGTCGTGGATCCCCGACCACGGTGTCGACGCGTGGGTCGTGCAGCGTGATGTCGCCGATCCTGCGCTCTACGTCGGGACCTGGCTGCGTGACGCCGGATACGACCCCCGCTCCGGCCCGGGAGCGGCGCTCGCCGACGACTGGCTGGCGCACTTCGAGCGATCCGGGGTCGAGGGCATCGGTTTCGGTTTCGTGTTCCTGCGCTCCACGGGCGAGCCCACCGATCTGCTGGCCGAGGAATTGAGCCACGCGCTCGACGATCCACTGGGCCCGGAGGCATCGGAGTACCTCGACCGTGTCGCCTGGCTGCGGACGGCCGACCTGGAGGCGTCACGGTTCCGTGCCGCCGACGGTGTTGCGCTGGAGCAGATCTCGACCCTGTCCGCCGGCTCGGCCGCCGACGGTCTCGGCTGGGGCGAGGTCGTCGCCCGGCTGCATCGCGCCGACGGACCACGCTGGACCCATGAGATCGACTCGTGGGGCCGGTCGCTGGTCGCCGGCCTGCGTGCCGACGGTCTGCCCCTCGGGGATGTGACAGCGCTGTTGGCCGCCGCGACCGGCGAGGAACCCGAGCCCGGCGCGATCGAAGGGTTCGTCGCGGCGCTGGTGCGCCACGGACTGCTCCTCCCGGCCCGCTGACGCGGACGTCGCAACCGTCTCCACGGGTGTGACGGGCATCTCACTGGTTCCCGATATCGGGATGTCTCACGAGTTCTCAGCATCTTCTCAGACCACCGAACGCATCTGCCCAGGTCAGCCGGGGTTCGGCGGGAACGGGCGGGGGAACTATTCGCGGACGGCGAACCGTTGGACCCTATGAAGACACACGCTCGCGAGGAGGCCGATATGACCATCACCACCGCCACCACGACAAGGCCCGCAGACACCGTGCGGCCGCAGATGACCGATGCGGATCTCGATGCCCAGAGCCCGGCTGCAGACCTTGTCCGGGTGTACCTCAACGGGATCGGTCGAACCGCTCTCCTCAACGCCGAGCAGGAGGTCGAACTCGCGAAGGCGATCGAGGTCGGCCTCTACGCCAAGCACGTGTTGGCCACCAAGAAGCGGTTGTCACCGACGAAGAAGCGCGATCTCGCGCAGCTCATCCGCGAGGGTGAGTCGGCGCGGTCGCATCTGCTGGAGGCCAACCTCCGTCTCGTCGTGTCCCTGGCCAAGCGCTACACCGGTCGCGGCATGCCGTTGCTCGACCTCATCCAGGAAGGCAACCTCGGTCTGATCCGCGCGATGGAGAAGTTCGACTACGCCAAGGGCTTCAAGTTCTCGACGTACGCCACCTGGTGGATCCGTCAGGCGATCACCCGCGGCATGGCCGATCAGAGCCGGACCATCCGGCTCCCCGTCCATCTCGTGGAGCAGGTCAACAAGCTCGCCCGCATCAAGCGTGAGCTGCACCAGCAGCTCGGCCGTGAGGCGACCGACGACGAGCTCGCCGCCGAGTCGGGCATCCCGGCGGAGAAGATCGCCGATCTGCTCGACCACAGCCGCGACCCGGTGAGCCTGGACATGCCGGTGGGCAGCGACGAGGAGGCGCCCCTGGGCGACTTCATCGAGGACGCCGAGGCCACCTCGGCCGAGAGTGCCGTCATCGCCGGTCTGCTCCACACCGACGTCCGCAGCGTGCTCTCGACCCTCGACGAGCGTGAGCAGCAGGTCATCCGCCTGCGTTTCGGCCTCGACGACGGTCAGCCGCGCACCCTCGACCAGATCGGCCGGCTCTTCGGGTTGTCTCGCGAGCGGGTCCGTCAGATCGAGCGTGAGGTGATGGCGAAGCTGCGTCAGGGTGACCGCGCCGAGCGGTTGCGCGCCTACGCCAGCTGAGTCCCGTACCGACACGACGGCCCCCGATCATCCGATGATCGGGGGCCGTCGTCGTCGGTGCACCAGAACCAATCCGGTCGGCGCCGTTCAGCTCAGTCGGCGGGGTCCCGCGTCGCGACGGGACGGCACCGGACCGACCCGGACGCGGCCGCTGAGCACGACTGCCCCCGATCCCGACGCCAGGACGGGATCGAGCACCAGCTCACGCACCTCCGGGATGTCGTCGACGAGTGTCGAGACCCGTACCAACAGATCGACCAGAGCGTCGGTGTCGACCGCGGGCTCGCCCCGGTAGCCGGCCAGCAACGGTGCCGATCGCGGCGCGGCCACGAGGTCGCGGGCGTCGGCCTCGGTGAGCGGGATGGCCCGGTAGGCGTGGTCGCCGAGCAGGTCGAACGTCGCCCCGGCCAGTCCGAACGCGATCAGCGACCCGAACGACGGGTCGTCGCGCACCCGGATGACGGTCGCGACACCACGCGGCGCCATGCGCTGCACGTGCAGCTGCCGGTCGCCGGTGAGCGCGACGAGTTCGTCGAACGCCGCCCGGACGGTGGCCGGTCCGGACAGATCGAGACGCGCACCCTCGCCGTCGAGGCGTCCCCGCCAGCGCGACGAGATCGCCTTGACCGCGACCGGGAACCCCAGGGTCTGTGCGGCCTCGGCGGCCGCATCGGCGTCGGAGACCTCGGCGAAGTCGGTGACGTGTACGCCGTAGCGCGACAGCAGCCGTGCCGAGTCCCGCTCGTCGAAGGCCAACGTCTCGTCGGTTCCCACCCGTGTCGAGACGATCGCGGCACGCACCATCTCGCGCGCGGTGTCGGAGTCGACGTCGGCCGGACGGATGACCTCCGACTCCGGTGTGGCGCGCCACTGCGCGTAGCGCCACGACTGGCCCAGGGCGGACGCGGCGCGTTCCGGTGCGGGGTAGGACGGGATCGAACCCCACGTCGGCACGCCGGACTCGTCGCGCACGGTCAGGTTGTCCGGGATGCCCTCGACGGCGAGGAACGTCGACACGACGGTCTTGTCGGCACCGGCGGTCGCCTCGGTCAGTGCCCGCGCGTAGGTGTCGGCCGCGACCGCGACCGGCGGGACGAACACCGCGATGACCGCGTCGACGCCGTCGTCGGCGATCACGCGGTGCAGCGCCAGGGAGAACTCGTCGGCGCCGGCGGCGGGTCCGAGGTCGATCTGTTCGACCACGCGCAGCCCGAAGCGCTCCCCCGCGGTCGCCGCGAGGACCCCGAGCACGGTCGAGTTGCCGACGATGCCGACACGCGGACCGCGGGGCAGAGGTTGGTAGGCGAGCACGGTGGCGCAGTCGAAGAGGTCGGCGATCGTGTCGACCTGGATGACCCCGGACTGTTCGAGCACCGCCCGAGCACTCGCGTCGTCGAGGGTGGAGTCGCGACGCACCTGCGACGGCGCCACCGACGATCGTCCCGACTTCACCGCGACGATGGGCTTGTTGCGCGACACCCGCCGCGCGAGGCGGGAGAACTTGCGCGGGTTGCCGAAGCTCTCCAGGTACAACAGGATCACGTCGGTCTGCGGGTCGGTGTCCCAGTACTGCAGCAGGTCGTTGCCGGACAGGTCGGCCCGGTTGCCCGCGGAGACGAACGTCGACAGGCCGAGTTGTCGGCGGGCGGCGGTGTCGAGGATCGCGATGCCCAGAGCACCGGACTGGCAGAAGAACCCGATGCGGCCCCGACCCGGCACCCGCGGCGCGAGGGTGGCGTTCAGCGCCACGTCGGGGCTGGTGTTGATCACGCCCAGCGCATTGGGTCCGACCAGCCGCATCCCATGCGCGCGGATCTCGTGGACCAGCGTCCGTTCGGCGAGGGCACCGACATCGCCGGACTCGGCGAAGCCGGCCGACACGACGACCATCGTCTTGACCCGTTTGGTCAGACAGTCCTGCAGCACGTCACCGACGGTGTCGGCGGGCACGGCGACGATCGCGAGGTCGACGGGGTCGGGGATGTCGCGGACCGACGGATAGGCGCGGATGCCGTGGACCGCACGGGCCTCGGCGTTGACCGGGAACACCGGTCCGGTGAACCCACCGCTGATCACGTTGGCCAACAACGCGTTCCCGACCTTGCTCGGATCGGTCGACGCGCCGATGATCGCCACCGACGACGGCCGCAGCAGGTTGGCGACACTGCGGGACTCCGAGCCGAGTTCGCGGGCGTTGCGGACCGTGCGCAGGGCGTCGGTCGGGTCGATCAGGAACTCGACGTGCACCGTCGACCCGTCGAAGCTGCGGGTCAGCTGATAACCGGCGTCCCGGAAGACCGACAGCATGGCGCGGTTCTCGGTCAGGACCTCGGCCTCGAACCGGGTGAAGTCGTTCTCGGCGGCCGCGCCGGCGAGGTGTTCGAGCAGCACGGTGCCCAGACCGCGGCCCTGGTGGTCGTCGGCGACGACGAACGCCACCTCGGCCGACTCCGGCCGCCCGAGACTCGAGAGGCCCTCGTAGATGCCGACGGCGATGATCTCGCCGCCGAGCAACGCGACCAACGCGACGCGAGTGCGGTGGTCGAGAGTCGTCATGTGGACGACGTCGCGCGGTGACATGACCGGATACGGGCCGAAATACCGCATGTAGCGGGTGCGTTCGGAGAGCTTGGAGTGGAACGCGACGATCCGATCGGCGTCGGCCGGGACGATCGGCCGCAGGTGCACCGCGCCCCCGTCGGAGGCGAGCACGTCGGCGATCCAGTGCCGTGGGAAATCCCAGGGACCGCCACCGGTCTCGATCGGGCCGGTCACCGCCGAGGAGACCGCGCCCCCATCCGGATCGGCGTCAGTCACGGGGATCCGCCGGGTCGAGTCCGTGCAGCGGGAACACCGCGGACCGGGTCGCGAGGATGGCCGCGTCGGTGGACTGGTGCAGGTGCGCCGAGATCCCGTCGGGGGCCTCCTGCCCCCAGTTGCCCTCCCACGCGTGGAAATCGGTGTCCCCACCGTCGGACATGGTGTGCGCGGGGACCTCGGTGACGAAGTCGGGGTGCACGGTGCGGGCGGCGAGGGCCGCCGAGTCGCACCAGTCGTCGCCGGTGGGGGTCGAGGGGTCGATGTCCCGTCCCAACGCCGCGGCCATCAGGTGGGTCCAGATGCGCGGCACGACGTCGGCGACGCCGTAACCGCCACCGCCGACCGCGAGCCAGCGCCCGTCGCAGTACGTGTCGGCGAGGTCGCGCATGGCCAGGATCGCGGCCCGTTGCCCGTCGATGGTGAGCCCGAGGTCGGTGAGCGGGTCGGCGCGGTGACTGTCGGCACCGCACTGACTGACGATCACCTGGGGTCGGAAGCTCGCCACCAGCGACGGCACGACGGCGTGGAACGCGCGCAGCCACAACCGGTCCGGCGTGTTCGGGGGCAACGCGACGTTGGCGGTGGTGCCGTGTCCGGTCTCCGGGCCGATGTCCTCGGGATATCCGGTGCCCGGCCAGAGCGTCGCGGGGTGCTGGTGCACCGACACCGTCAGCACCCGCGGGTCACCGGAGAACCGGTTCTGCACGCCGTCGCCGTGATGGGCGTCGATGTCGATGTAGGCGATCCGGTCGAATCCGCGCTCCAGCAGGTGGGCGATCGCCACGGCGCAGTCGTTGTAGACGCAGAAACCCGACGCGCGGGCGGGCAGGGCGTGGTGCATCCCCCCTCCGATGTTGACCGCGCGGCGTACCGACCCGCTCGCGATCGCGTCCGCGGCCGCCACCGTGCCGCCCACGAGCAGGGCCGAGGCCTCGTGCATCCCGGGGAACACCGGGTTGTCGACGCTGCCGAGTCCGAAGATCCGTTCGGCCACCGCGGGTGAGAAGCCCGCCACCGATCCACCTGCGGCCATCTCCCCCGCCGCCCGCACCGCGGCGATGTACTCCCGGCGGTGCACGGTCTCGAGCAGAGCGTCGTCGGCCGAGGCGGGCGCCCGCATCTCGACACCGTCGAGGACCCCGAGACCGTGCGCGAGGGACATGGTCAGTGCCAACCGGATCGGGTTCATCGGGTGGGTCTCCCCCCACCGATAGCGCAGGAAGTCCTCGCTCCACACGATCAGCGAGTCGTCCGCCGCGGGACCGGTGCCGGCGCTCGCGACCGTGTCAGAACTCATGAGCCCAACGGTAGTGGTCCGCGGCTGTGAAAGATGTGGGTCGGATACGGGTAATCTGGTCACCGGCTCGATGGGACTGGCCGTATGACGGAGGGTTGGCACTGTGAACGATCTGGTGGACACCACCGAGATGTACCTACGCACGATCTATGACCTGGAAGAAGAGGGCATCGTTCCCCTGCGCGCACGCATCGCCGAGCGCCTCGATCAGAGCGGCCCGACGGTGTCGCAGACGGTGGCCCGGATGGAACGTGACGGCCTCCTGCGCGTCGCGGGTGACCGGCAGCTCGAGCTCACCGAACACGGCCGCACGCTGGCCATCTCGGTGATGCGCAAGCACCGGCTCGCCGAACGCCTGCTCGTCGACGTGATCGGGATGCCCTGGGAGGACGTCCACGCCGAGGCCTGCCGCTGGGAGCACGTGATGAGCGAGAACGTCGAGCGCCGCCTCGTCGAGGTCCTCGAGCACCCCACGACCTCGCCGTACGGCAATCCGATTCCCGGCCTCGAACTGCTCGGCGTCGAGAGCGGCCCGGCGGTCGGTGACGCCACCCGGCTGTCCGACCTCCCCGAGGGGGAGCCGGTCGCGGTGATCATCCGCCGACTCTCCGAGCACGCCCAGGACGACCCGAGCCTCATCACGGCACTCCGTGAGGCCGGTGTGGTCCCGAACGCCCGCGTGACCGTGACCAGTGACCCGGGATCGGTGACCATCAACACCCCCGGACACGCCGGACTGCGGCTGTCCTCGGAGATGGCCCACTCGGTGCACGTCGAGAAGGTCTGAGAACAGTGAAGCTCCTGGTGACCGGCGGCGCCGGTTACGTCGGAAGCGTCTGTGCCCGCGTCATGATCGACGCCGGGCACGACGTCACCGTCGTCGACAATCTGACCACGGGTAATCGGGACGCGGTTCCCGAGGCGGCCGCCTTCGTCGAGGGGGACGTCGGTGCGCTCGCACCGGAGATCCTCGGCGGCGGATCCTTCGACGGGGTGCTGCACTTCGCGGCGCAGTCGCTGGTCGGCGAATCGGTGGAGCAGCCCGAGAAGTACTGGCAGGGAAACGTCGTCGAGTCGTTGAAGCTGCTCGAGGCGATCCGCACCACCGGGACGCCACGACTGGTGTTCTCCTCGACCGCCGCGACCTACGGCGAGCCCGATGCGGTGCCGATCGTGGAGTCGTCGCCGACGCGACCGACCAACCCGTACGGCGCGACCAAGCTGGCGATCGATCACGCCATCACCTCCTACGCCAACGCCCACGGGCTGGCCGCGATCAGCCTGCGGTACTTCAACGTCGCGGGCGCCCACGGCGGCGCCGGGGAGAACCGCCGCGTGGAGACACATCTGATCCCGATCGTCCTGCAGGCGGCGATGGGACACCGCGAGTCGGTGAAGATCTTCGGGACCGACTATCACACCGACGACGGCACCGCGGTCCGCGACTACATCCACGTCTACGACCTGGCTCGTGCGCACGCCCTGGCACTCGAGGCCGCGATAGCCGGCCGCCATGCGATCTACAACCTCGGCAGCGGATCCGGCTTCTCCGTACGGCAGGTCATCGAGACGTGCTCGGAGGTGACCGGTCTCGACATCCCGGTCGTGTACGCACCTCGCCGCGCGGGCGATCCGGCCGTACTGATCGCATCGAGCGACAAGGCCATCGGCGACCTCGGCTGGGAGCCGACCAACACCGCGTTGCCGACGATCGTGGCCGACGCGTGGGAGTACACCCGAGCCCTCGGCGACCGCGCCCACTCCGCCCCCGCCTGATCGCCCCCGCCCAATCGCCCCCGCCCGATTGCCTCAGCCGGCCGCGCGCTCAGCGGGCGCGGGCATGATCACGCCGAGCTTGTCCGCGGCGGCGTAGCTGGTCGGGAGAAGTTCCTCGAGGGTCGACGGTCGCAGTCCGGCCCGCAGCGACCGGTCGAGAAGCGCTGCCAGCGAGTGACCCACGTCAGAGTCGAGTGCGCAGTCGAGGGCGACCCCCGCCATCGCCCCGTCTCCGCGCACATAGTGCAGATGGCCCAACAGCGTTGCCGCACAGGCGCGGCCGCCCCCACGCAGCCGGCGGGTCAGCTCGGCCCACACCGCCTCGGCCGCGTCGGCGACGTCGGAGACCGCCAGGGCCAGCAGCGCATCGCGCACCGGGGGTCGGCGGATCGCCGCCTCCAGGACCCGCAGCTGCGTGCAACCGATGTGGGTGTCCAACCCGTGCAGGACGGCGTCGAGCACTCGCCGCAGCAGTTCGCTCTCGCCGAGACCGACCGCCGCGGCCTTCGTCCGTGAGTCGACGGCGTAGGTGCACGAGGGGTCGCCGCAATGCGTCGTGCGGGCCGTCGAGTCGACCATCTGGCTGCGCGATCGGAGCACGACGCGGCCGGTGGTGACCGCGTGCGCCACGGCCATCGGGCTGGACCGTGGATCATCGAGGATGCCTCGGTCACCATGGGTGCCCATCGCTCCCCAGCGGGTCCGCCACGGTTGGCCCAGAGCCATGTCCGCGACCACGAACCCGGTGTACAGACCCAGGTGGTCGAGACCGGTGTCGATGAGGGCGAAGAGGTGGTCCCAGGACGGGGCGTCGATCTCGAAACGATCGTCGATGACGAGGGCGAAGACGCCGGATGTGTTGTCGCGCAGACATATCTCACACAGGTGAGCGATCATCACCTCCATCGCCTCGGTGGCGATGCCGTCGGCGTCGAGGTCGAGATCGTGACGCATGGTGACGCCGATCCTGGTGCCGCTCGCATCGAACGCCAGCAGGACCAGGGATCGTTCCGGGATGAAGCCCACCATGGCGGGCACGGCGGCGATGAGGTCACCGGGGTCGCGGAAGGTGACGGTGCGCGGGTCTGTGGTCATGTCGGCCACTCTGCGTCCCGACGACGACGTGACCGGGCTCCGGCGGGGCGCGACGGTCAGGTTGTGCACATGACGGCCGACACCCACAGTGTCGCCTCTACCCCGACCGGGACCTCTGGACCGCCTTGGTGAAGATCGCGTCGAGCGCGGCCCCGTCGGGCCGTGAGCCGGAGAACGACAGGTAGCTCGCGAACACACGAACGCCGTCGTTCTGCGCCGCGAGCACGGTGGTCGACTGGGTGAGAGTGACCGGCGACTGTCCGGAGCGTACGACCCGGCGGTAGGCCAGCGACTGCGGGGAGTCGATCGGCGACGGCGGCAGCACCTCCGTGCTCACCTGCGCGGTGACGCCGCCGATGTCGGTGGTGTACGACCCGCACCGGCGGATCTGATCGGCGAGGTCGGACAACGGTGTCTGCGATGTGGTGGTGACGACCGTCAGGGCGCCGCCGGTGCTCGACATGCCGACCAGCACCACCGATTCGCCGTCGCCCGACGGGATCTGCGGGGGCTCGCACTCCGACGGGGTCACCGTCGTCCCCGGAGCGTGTCCGCTGAGATCGGCGAGCGCCTGACCGGCCTGCTCACTGCGTAATCGGGTGGCGGGGTACGACGCCGGGAAGTCCGACGGCGTCAGCGACAGACGGTCGAGTCGGGCCGACGACCCATCCGACGACCCCGAGGCGGCACCGGAGGCCGCCACCGGGTCGCCGTCGACGCCGTCGGCGCACCCGGCCACCGTCAGCATCGCGCACAGCGCCAGCGCACCGACACCCACCGACGACCGCATCCACGACCGTCGGACGGGACGGACGCCTGGGCGGCGGGGCACGGATGTCACGACGCAACTGTGCCACCGGAGCACGGTGCGGGAGGTGACCGACACGATCACGCCGCTGTCAGTTCCCGCGCGCAATCCATTCCTCGAGGTGCGGGGCCTCCGCCGACACCGACGTGGAATCGCCGTGTCCGGTGCGCACCGACGTCTCCGGGTCGAGGGTGAAGATCTTGTCGCGGATGGACTCGATGATGGTCGGGAAGCTCGAGAACGATCGACCCGTGGCCCCCGGGCCGCCGGAGAACAGCGTGTCGCCGCTGAACAGGACACCCGCCTCCGGTGCGTAGAGGCAGCACGAGCCCGGTGAGTGACCCGGGGTGTTGATCAGGATCAACTCGGTACCGGCGACCGAGATCCGCTGGCCGTCGGTGATGTCACCGTGGTCGACGTCGGGATGGGTGTCGCGCCACAGCATGTCGTCACCGGGATGGAGCAGGATCGGCGCGTCGAGGCGGTCGCGCAGTTCCGGGGCCACGGTGATGTGGTCGTTGTGGCCGTGCGTGGCGACGATCGCGCGCACCGTCCGCCCGGCGACGGCCTCGACGATCGGATCCGCGGAGTGGGCCGCGTCGATGATGACCACCTCGTGGTCGTCACCGACGATCCAGATGTTGTTGTCGACGTCCCAGCTCCCGCCGTCGAGTTCGAACTTCCCGGAGGTGACGACGTGGTCGATGCGCAGGCTCACAGCAGCACCACCGAACGCAGGACCTCGCCGGCCTCCATCTTGTGGAAGGCCGACTCGATGTGGTCGAGCCCGATCCGCTCGGTCACGAACTTCTCCAGCGGCAGACGTCCCTGCTGGTAGAGGTCGACCAGCATCGGGAAGTCACGTTCGGGCAGGCAGTCGCCGTACCAGGACGATTTCAACGCGCCGCCGCGGGAGAAGAAGTCCACCAGCGGCAACTCGAGTTTCATCTCCGGTGTCGGCACCCCGACCAGCACCACGACCCCGGCCAGGTCGCGCGCGTAGAACGCGGTCTCGTAGGTCTCCGGGCGACCGACCGCGTCGATGACCACGTCGGCGCCGTTGCCGTCGGTGAGATCCTGGATCGCAGCGACGACGTCGTCGACCTGCGACCCGTCGATGGTGTGCGTGGCCCCCAGGTCGGTGGCCCAGTCCAGTTTCCGTCGGTCCCGGTCGACGGCGATGATCGTCGTCGCGCCGGCCAGACGGGCACCCGCGATCGCCGCGTCGCCGACGCCACCGCAGCCGATGACCGCGACACTGTCACCGCGACCCACCTCACCGGTGTTCATCGCCGCGCCCAGACCTGCCATCACGCCGCATCCGAGGAGACCGACCACGGCGGGGTCGGCGTCGGGGGCGACCTTGGTGCACTGGCCCTCGTGGACGAGGGTCTTGTCGGCGAACGCGCCGATCCCCAGCGCCGGGGTGAGTTCTGTTCCGTCCTCGAGGGTCATCGGGACGCTGGCGTTGAAGGTGTCGAAGCAGTACCAGGGACGACCCCGCTTACACGCCCGACACTGTCCGCACACCGCGCGCCAGTTGAGGACGACGAAGTCCCCGACCGCGACGTGGGTGACCTCGTCGCCGATCTGCTCGACGACACCGGCCGCCTCGTGTCCCAGCAGGAACGGGTACTCGTCGTTGATGCCACCCTCGCGGTAGGCGAGATCGGTGTGGCAGACCCCGCACGCGGCGATGTCGACGATCACATCGCGCGGGCCGGGATCGGGCAGGGTGATCGTGACCACCTCGGTCGGCGCCCCCTTGCTCATCGAGACAACCCCGCGAACCTGCTGTGGCATGCGTTTTCCGCCCTTTCGTGACATCTGTCGGGCACATCCGGTCGATGGACACCTGTCCAGAACGTCTCGCGACCAGTGTGTCGTGCATCTCCGAGTTTGTCATGCGCGAACAGGCATACCTGAGTCGCGGGGAACACCTGACCCCGTCGCGGTCGTTGCACAGAGGCGAACGTCCCCACACGAGTCCCTCCGGCCCCGGCCGCGGGTCATTTGGCCGTCGACACGGCGGTGGGCGACAATTGCGCCGACAAGGAGGCCATGATGGACGAGAAATCCACGTTGTACGAGCTGGAGTTTCCCGTACCCCAGGTGACCGGCGACGAGGGCAACGGCCCGGTTCTGGTCCACGCCATGGAGGGTTTCGCCGACGCCGGGCACGCCGTCGCGTTGGCGGCCGAGCACCTGCGCGACAGCCTCGAGTCCGAGCTCGTCGCGACGTTCTCCACCGACGAGCTGATCGATTACCGCTCGCGTCGTCCCACCATGGAGTTCTCCGGGCAGGAGTTCACCGACGTCGAGATGCCCACGCTGACGATCCACGCGATCCGCGACAACGCCGGTCGCCCGTTCCTGCTGCTCGCGGGCGCCGAACCCGATCTCCGGTGGGAGCGGTTCGTCGAGGCCGTGCGGCGCCTGTCCGATCACTTCCAGGTGTCGTCGGTGGTCGGCCTGAACGCGATCCCGATGGCGATCCCGCACACCCGGCCGTCGTCGATCACCGCACACGGATCCGATCAGGAGATGCTCGGCGACCTGCCCCGATGGGGCAGCGAGCTGAAGATCCCCGCCAGCGCCTCGATGCTCGTCGAGCTGCGGATGGCGCAGAGCGGATACGACACCGCCGGCCTGTCGGTGCACGTGCCGCACTACCTTTCGCAGGCGCAGTACCCGGGTGCCTCGGCCACGCTGATCCAGTCGCTGGCCCAGGTCACCGGACTGGACCTGCCGGTCGCCGCCCTCGAGAACGCAGCGGCCAAGGTGCGCACCCAGGTCGACGCCGAGGTCTCGGGTAACTCCGAGGTCGAGTCGGTGGTCTCCGCGCTGGAGAACCAGTACGACGCGTTCAACACCGCGCAGACCGAGAAGGCCTCGCTGCTCGCCGCCGAGGAGGCACTGCCGTCCCCGGACGAGCTCGGCGCGGAGCTCGAGCGCTTCCTCGCAGATCAGGTCGACACGTCGACGGCAGATCAGGTCGACACGTCGACGGCAGATCAGCCGGATGCGGCCCCGGACGACGACTCCGACGACGATGCACAGCCGGGTTCTGCCGGGTGATGCGTGAGCGGTGACGCACCGGCCACCTTCATCCCCTCGGGGACGTCGGACCCCGACGAGTTGTTCGACGAGTTCTCCCGCTGGGCGGAGTCACGCGGACTGACCTTCTACCCCGCGCAGGAGGAGGCCCTCATCGAGTTGGTCTCCGGGGCCAACGTCATCCTGTCCACCCCCACCGGATCGGGGAAGTCCCTGGTCGCGGCGGGCGCGACGTCGTTCGCGCTCGGCCGCGGTCAGCGCACGTTCTACACGGCGCCCATCAAGGCCTTGGTCAGCGAGAAGTTCTTCGACCTGTGCGCTCAGTTCGGGGCCGATTCGGTCGGCATGATGACCGGCGACGCCACCGTCAACGCCGGTGCCCCGATCATCTGCGCCACCGCCGAGGTGCTCGCCAACCTTGCGCTGCGCACCGGGGCCGATGCCGACGTCGGACTGATCGTCATGGACGAGTTCCACTACTACGGCGACACCGAACGCGGGTGGGCCTGGCAGGTCCCGATCGTCGAGTTGCCGCGCGCGCAGTTCTTGCTGATGTCGGCCACCCTCGGTGACGTCACCTTCTTCGCCGACGATCTCCGACGCCGCACCGGCCGCGAGACGGCGTCGATCACCGGTACCCAACGACCGGTCCCCCTCGACTACTCCTACGTGCTGACCTCGGTGCACGACACGATCGAGCGCTTGATCGAGGCCGACCGGGCGCCGGTCTACGTCGTGCACTTCACCCAGGCCTCGGCGGTCGAACGTGCCCAGGCCCTGCTCAGTGCCAACATCTGCAGCCGGGAGCAGCGCGACGCCATCGCGGTCGCGATCGGCGATTTCCGGTTCACCTCCGGGTTCGGCAACACGCTCTCCAAACTGGTCCGCGCGGGGATCGGGGTGCACCACGCCGGCATGCTCCCCCGCTACCGACGACTCGTGGAACGTCTTGCGCAGCAGGGACTGCTCAAGGTGGTGGCCGGTACCGACACCCTCGGCGTCGGGATCAACGTCCCGATCCGCACGGTGCTGCTCACCGGTCTGACCAAATACGACGGCGTCAAGACTCGCCACCTACAGGCACGCGAGTTCCATCAGATCGTCGGACGCGCAGGCCGTGCCGGCTACGACACGCGCGGTTTCGTCGTCGCCCAGGCCCCCGAGCACGACGTCGAGAACGCGCGGGCCACCGCGAAGGCCGGCGACGATCCGAAGAAGCTCAAAAAGATCCAGCGCAAGAAGGCCCCGGAGGGTTTCGTCTCGTGGGGCGAGCCCACCTTCGAGCGGCTCATCGCCGCACCACCCGAGCCCCTGCGGTCACACTTCAAGGTCACCACCTCGATGGTGATCGACGTGATCGCCCGGCCGGCCAACTGTTTCACCTCGATGCGCCATCTCCTCGAGGACAACCACGAACCGCGCGAGCGACAGCGCAAACACATCCTGCGGGCCATCGAGATCTACCGGGGACTGCGCACCGCGGGTCTCGTCGAGTCGATGGAGCCGGACGCCTCGGGCAAAGCGGTGCGGTTGACCACCGACCTCCCGGCGAACTTCGCGCTGTCGAACCCGTTGTCCTCCTTCGCGATCGCTGCGATGGAGATCCTCGACACCGAGGATCCCGGTTATGCGTTCGACGCGCTGTCGGTCATCGAGTCGACCATCGAAGACCCCCGACCGATCCTGCGGGCCCAACGCAGCGCCGCTCGCGACGTCGCCATCGCGGAGATGAAATCCGACGGCATCGAATACGACGAGCGGATGGAGCTGCTCGAGGAGATCACGTGGCCCATGCCGCTGTTCGACCTCCTCGAGGGATCGTTCGACATCTACCGTCGCGGACACCCGTGGGTCTCCGGCACTCCCCCGTCACCGAAGTCGATCGTCCGCGAGATGGTCGAGCAGGCAATGGGTTTCAACGACTTCGTGGCCCGTTACAAACTCGCACGCAGCGAGGGGGTCGTCCTGCGCTACCTCACCGACGTCTACCGCTCGGCACGCCACGGTCTACCGACCGCGCAGCACACCCCCGAGCTCGACGACCTGATCGAGTGGCTCGGCGACCTGGTGCGCCGGGTCGACTCCAGCCTGATCGACGAGTGGGAACAGCTCACCCACCCCGACGACGACGGTGCCCCCACCGACGCCCGGCCGCCGACGACGGGTCCGAACCTCCGCGCGTGCCGCGTACAGATCCGCAACCACATGTTCGCGTTGATCAGCGCGATCTCGCGTCGAGACTGGCCCACGCTGTACCGAACCCACCCCGACGTCGCGTGGAGCGAGGAGCTCGCCGAGTACTTCGACGAGTACGGCGAGCTCGACGCGGGTCCGCAGGCCCGGAGCCCGCAGCTGTTCGCCCTCGACGAGAGCGACGAAACCTGGCGGGTGCGTCAGACCTTCGACGACCCGCAGGGCGACCGCGGGTGGTCGCTCACCGCGCAGGTGGAGATCGCGACCGACCCGGACGTCGACGAAGCCGACCGAATCCGCATGACGGACATGGAGATACACCCCGGCTGAACCGCCGTGGTCACCCGTCGAGAACGTCGTCGACAATCCTCGCCACCTCGGCCACGAAGGGCTCGTGCAGCAGTTCGACATGCCCGCCGCGCACCGGTCGGATGTTGACCTCGCCGCCGGTCACGGCCTGCCACCAGTGACGTCGGTGACGGGTTCCCGGCGCGGCGAGCACGGTGATCGGCGCATCGACCCGGCGCAGTCGGTGTCGGTCGGTGAGGCGTCCGCCGAGGCGGTAGAAGATGATCCACTGCGTCACCGGGTCGAAGATCACCCGACCGGCGAGCGGGATCTTCGCGACCAACGTGAGCAGTTGCCGCTTCGACACCGACACGTCGGGTTGATACGGCACCTCGGGTTCGCCGACCTCACCCGGTTCGGCGTCAGGCGAATCGGCGGGGTCGAGATCGGCGATCAGCTTCTCCGACAACGACGTGTCGATCGCGATCAGGTGACGCGTCTGCTCACCCCGGTCGGCGAGCTGCGCCGCCATCTCCAGCGCCACGACCCCACCCATCGAGTGTCCGGCCACCAGGTACGGACCGTGCGGCTGCACCGTCGTGATCAGGTCGACGTAGCGGCGCGCCATCGCGGTGACGCTGCGATCCGGCCGCCCGGTCCGCTCGAGGCCGAGCGCCTGCAGGCCGTGGACCGGCCGGCCGGGTACGAGGTGCCGGGCCATCGCCATGAGTGACGACGCCGGGCCGCCGGCACCGGCGACCACGAACAGCGGGGTCATCTCGGGGGTCTCGGCTGACGCGGCGCGGATCGGTACCAGGACACCGTTGCCCTCGCGGACCCCGCCGCCGTTGCGGTAGTGGTCACGGATGCTCGCCGCCAACGTGGCGATCGTGGGGGTGGTGGTGAACGCGGCGAAGTCGATGTCGCCGTTGATCCGCTGACGGACGGTCGTCGCGATCCGGGCGAGCGCCAGCGAGTCGGCGCCGAGTGCCATCAGATCCTGATCGGCGTCGATGTCGTCGGTCCCCATCGCCAGCGCGACCGCGAAGCGGGCGACCGAGTCGACGATGTCGGGGGCCGCACGACGTCTGGGTGCCGTGGTGCGCACGGCCGGGGCGGGCAGTGCCGACCGGTCGAGTTTGCCGCGTTCGGTTCTCGGGAGCGCCGTCACACCGACGACGTACCGCGGCACCATCCACTCGGGCAGCACCGAGCGCAGGTGACCACGGATCCGGTTGTCCAGGTTCGCCTCCGAGGTGATCGGCCCACCGATGTAGGCGACCAGGTCGCTGCCGCCGCCGACGTCGGTGGCGCAGACCACGGCCTCGTGCACGCCGTCGTGGCGATACAGCGCCGACTCCACCTCGCTGGGTTCGACGAGATACCCCCGGATCTTGACGGCGTCGTCCATCCGACCGGCCAGGTGGAGACCGCCGCCGGGATCGAGATGTCCGCGGTCGCCGGTCCGGTATCCGGCGATTCCCGCGTCATCGGTGAAGAACCGCGCCGACGACCGACCGAGGTAGCCGGCGGCGATCGGCCCACCGACCACGACCACCTCGCCGACCGAGCCGTCACCGATCCGGTTCCCATGCTCGTCGACGATGCGGACGGCGCGGTCCGGCAGTGGATGCCCGGCGGCGATACGCCCGGTCGGGAGGTCGTCGCGCGGGGTGAGGACGCAATGCCCGATCATCCCCACCTCGGTGGCGGCGTACCAGTTCAGGATGGACGGGGCCGGTTCCGCGATGTGCCGGGTCCAGGCCACATCGGCACCGGTGGCCGCCTCTCCGTAGTAGGCGACCTGCCGGACGGTCGGGATGGGTCCGGCAGCCCCGGACCGTACGGCCGCGCCGAGCGACCGGGCCGCCACCACCGAGCTGTGCAGGGTCGTCACCGACTCCGAGCGCAGCCAGGTGGCCAACGAACCGAGATCGGTGTCGCGCGGATCGGCGCACACCACCGTTGCACCGCAGGCGATCCCGGCGAGAACGGTGTTCATCCCGGCACTGAACCCCAACGGGAGCAGATCCCCGAGACGATCGTCGGGGCGCAGTCCCTGGCCCTCGACGATGTCGAGCACCTTCGCCACCAAGGTCCGGTGGCTGAGCATGACGCCCTTGGGATCTCCCGTCGATCCCGAGGTGTAACAGATCATCGCGATCGCGTCGGGGTCCACGCGATCGCCGGGCTCGACATCGTGGGCCGCCGGATCCGGTGTCGAGTGCGGCGACATGGTCGACGCCGCACATGCGTCGACGATGCGGGCGACCCGCTCGGCGGGCAGGCCGGTGTCGATCGCGACCAGTGCGCGGCCCGACATCATGACGCCGAGCGACCGAGCGACCGCGTCGGCGGTCCCGTCCTGGAGCACGGTCACTGGCGACCGCTCGTCGTCGAGGCGGAGTCGGCGGGCGTGCGCGGCCGCGGCGAGGTGCAGGTCGCGGTAGGCGATCCGACCGGTGGAGGTGACGATCGCCATCATGTCCGGAACCGAACGCGCGGCGACGGTCAGGAGATCGCCGACCGTGTCCGCGTTCTCCGATGACCGCACCGCATCGAGTCTCTGCCGCATTTGCCGGGATTCAACCAGAGCTGCCCGGACCTCGCAGTACGGAACGACCCGGGTTCGACGACGTCAGCGGAACGAGTAGCCGCCGTCGGGGTAGACCACCGAGCCCGTCATCGCGCCGTTGAGCAGCAGATGAACGACCGACTGCGCGACCTCGTCCTCGGTGATGAGACGACCGATCGTGGCGGCGGTCACACACTGGTCGAACGCGGCCCGGCGACGTCGCGTCGGACATGTCAGCGCGCGAACGGCCCGCCGGGTCCGAACGCCAGCGTGCCGAAGCGCTCGGCGATCCGTCGGTGTCCCGCAGTGTCCGGGTGCAGCGCATCCGGCAACGGGAGTTCGATGGCGTCGGTGGGGCCGTAGAGGTCGAGACCGTTCACGTGGTGCAGGGCCGGGTCGTGACGGCGCCGCTGCGCGACGATGTCGGTGAGACGATCCCGGATCACCCGCAGCGTGAGCTTCCCGGCTGCGATCTCGGCGGGATCGCCGGTCGCACGGAACCGGACCTGCCCGGTGGCCAGAGCGGCGGGGTCGAACGCACCCGGGCCCGGGGTCTCCTCGTGGATGGGGCAGCAGATCGACGACACCACCACCAGCGGGGTGTCGGGGTGTCCGTCGCGGATGGTGTCGAGGAATCCGTGGACGGCCGGACCGAACGCACGCAGGCGCATCAGGTCGGTGTTGACCAGGTTGATGCCGATCTCCACGCTGATCAGGTCGGCCGGGGTGTCCCGCATGACCCGGGCGACGCACGGGTCGAGCAACGCGTTGCCGCCGAAGCCGAGGTTGGTCAGTTCGAGGCCGGTTGCGGTGGCGGTCAGGGCGGGCCACGTGCTCGACGGGGACTCGGCGTTCGAGCCCTGGCTGATGGAGCTGCCGTGATGGAGCCACCTGCGGCGACCGGAGACGTCCACGGGTTCGATCGCGGCGTCGGCCCGGATCGCGACGATCTCGGTGGTCTCGTTGTGCGGCAACCAGATCACGATGTCCTCGGCGCGCCCCGGTAACCCGTCGAACCGCAGCGTGGACACCTCACCCGGCCGGGTGTTCACTCCTCCGGTGGCCATGTCGACCGACACCGTCGTGGGCGTCACCGCGCTCGCCTGCGCCACGAGTCGGCCGTCGACGAGCAGGTCGTGCAGCCCCACGGGACGGGCCGGGAGTCCCGGGTAGACGACCCTGGTCGCGCGGACGTCCACCTCGACCGACGTGGCGGCCGAGCGGAACGCGAGTCGCACCCCGGCGGGCTGCGTCTCGGACATGGCCAGGCGGTCGTCTCCGACCTGCTCGAGGGCCCACCGTGGTAGCCGGTGCGGCAGGGTTCCCTGCCCGGTCTCCTCGAGCTCGATGGCTCCGCGCACGGTCGTGGCCGACACCGGGATGTCGAACCAACCGTCAGCCCCGGGCGTCAGGAGACCAGGTGGTCGAGCGCATCGCCGATACGCTGCGCCAGCTCGTGGACCTGCTCGGTCGTCATCACGAACGCGGGCGAGATCTGCAGCGCACCCTGACCCGCGGCCCGACCGCTGACACCGTGGGCGCGCAGTGCGGCAACGGCGGCGGGGGCGGTGGCGGGGTCGGCCAGCTGGACCGCGGCGATCGCGCCGATGCCGCTGCGGACCTCGGAGACCGCCACATGGTCGGCCAGCGGTGCGAGTGCGGTGTGCAGATCGGACTCGATACGCTTCGCCTCCCCGACGAGACCCTCGCGTTCGATGATGTCCAGGTTGGCCATCGCCGCGGCCGCCGCGCCCGCGTGACCGCCGTAGGTGTAGCCGTGGCGCCACCAGACGCCGCCGGAGTAGAACGGCTCGGCGATGTGCGGCGCGATGAACACCGCGCCCATCGGGACGTACCCCGACGTCAGGCCCTTGGCCGTGGTCACCATGTCCGGAGCGAGGTCGAATCGTTGTGACGCGAACCAGGATCCACCGATACGACCGAACCCGGTGACCACCTCGTCGGCGACGAACAGCACGTCGTGGTCGCGGCAGATCTGCCGGATCTCGGAGAGGTAGCCCTCCGGCGGGAGGTAGACGCCACCCGCACCGATGACCGGCTCACAGAAGAACGCGGCCACCGAGTCGGCGCCCACACGCTCGATGAGGCCGAGCAGGCTCTTCGCGTCGTCCCAGTCGATGGTGGCGGCGTCGGCCATCAGCTCGCCGTACCCGTCGCGGTTCGGCGGCAGCCCGGAGAGCGCGGTGCCCGCGACGTGCATCCCGTGGTAGGCCTTGGTCCGGCCGACGATCAGCTTCTTGTCGGGCAGGCCCTTCTCGTGCCAGTACCGTCGGGCCAGCTTGGCGGCGGTGTCGATGGAGTCGCTGCCACCGGAGGTGAAGAACACCTTGCTGCCCGGCACCGGAGCGATCTCACCGAGACGCTCCGCGAGTTCGATGGTGATCGCCGGGGCGATGTCGCCGAAGCCGGAGTAATGGGCGAGCGTACCGAGCTGGCGTCCGACGGCGTCGCCGATCTCGGTCCGGCCGTGTCCGACGTTGGTGAACCACAGGCCTGCGGTGGAGTCGAGGTATTGCTTGCCCTCGGTGTCCCAGATGTGGACGCCCTCGCCCCGTGCGATGGCGAACGGACCGTTCGCGCTCACTGCGCCCATGTCGGCGAATCCATGCCACAACGTCGATGTCATGGCACACATCATGCCTGCGGCGTCCGCAGCCGCCGATTCCGACGCCACCGGCACCGCCTCGGCGAGGACGAATATCCTGGGGAACATCATGTCCAACCAGACCCGTCGGCCCCGTCCGAGCGCCGACCCCGACGGCGAGGCGATCGCCTGGGACGAGGTCTCGATCGCCGACGAGCACCGGCTGCGACGCCGCCGGTCACGCCTGCGCACCGACACCGACCGGAATCGTTTCACCGGCGCCCTGCGGTCCGCCCAGGCGCGACTCGTCCGCCGTCGGGAGTCCGTGCCGGCGCTGGACTATCCGCCCGAGCTCCCGATCTCGGCCGCCCGGGAGGAAATCGCGGAGGCACTGGCGAACCATCAGGTGATCGTCGTGGCCGGCGAGACCGGATCGGGCAAGACGACCCAGCTGCCCAAGATCTGTCTGGAACTCGGCCGCGGCGTCCGCGGCACGATCGGCCACACCCAGCCCCGTCGCATCGCCGCCCGCGCGGTCGCCGCCCGCATCGCCGAGGAGACCGCCACCGAACTCGGACGGACCGTGGGGTTCTCGGTCCGCTTCGACGACAAGTCCGGCGACGACACCCTGGTCAAGGTCATGACCGACGGCATCCTGCTGCGCGAGATCGGGCGCGATCCGCTGTTGCGTGCCTACGACACGATCATCGTCGACGAGGCGCACGAGCGGAGTCTGAACATCGACTTCATCCTCGGCTTCCTCAAGCAGCTGCTCCCCCGCCGGCCCGATCTGAAGGTCGTGATCACCTCGGCGACCATCGATCCCGGCCGCTTCGCCGAGCACTTCGCGACGCCGGGCAACCCGGTGCCGATCATCGCGGTGTCCGGGCGCACCTACCCGGTCGAGGTCCGGTACCGACCGTTGTCGGTCGAATCCGACGACCCCGAACACGACCACGAGGACCTCGACCAGATCCAGGCCATCCGGGCGGCGATCGACGAGCTCAGCCGTGACGGCCCGGGCGACATCCTGGTGTTCCTCGCGACCGAACGAGAGATCCGCGACACCGCCGATGCCCTACGCGGTCTGGCCGATTCCGGTGTGACGATCCTGCAGCTGTTCTCCCGGCTCTCGACCGCGGCGCAGCACGAGGTGTTCACCACGTCGGCGAAGCGACGGATCATTTTGTCCACCAACATCGCCGAGACCTCGTTGACGGTGCCCGGCATCCGGTACGTCGTCGACGTCGGTACCGCCCGGATCTCGCGGTACTCGCTGCGCACGAAGGTGCAACGGCTGCCGATCGAACCCGTCTCGCAGGCGAGCGCCCGACAACGGGCCGGTCGCTGCGGCCGCGTGGCGGACGGAATCTGCATCCGGCTGTACGGCGAGGACGACTTCGACGCACGGCCGGAGTTCACCGAACCGGAGATCCTGCGCACCAATCTCGCCTCGGTGATCCTCACCATGACCGCGCTCGGTCTCGGCGACATCGCGGCCTTCCCGTTCGTCGAGGCCCCCGATGCCCGCTCGATCCGGGACGGCGTCGGACTGCTCGACGAGCTCGGTGCGGTCCAGGGACAGGGCGCAGAGCGGACCCTCACGCCCGTGGGCCGCGACCTCTCGGACCTGCCGGTGGATCCCCGGTGGGCTCGGATGCTGGTGGCCGCCCGCGACAACGGCGCGTTGGCCGAGGTGCTCGTCATCGTCTCGGCGCTGTCGCTGCCCGACGTCCGAGAGCGGCCGGCCGAGCACCGTCAGGCCGCCGACGAGGCGCACAAGAAATATTCGGTCGCCGGGTCGGACTTCCTGTCGATCCTCGCGCTGTGGGACCACCTCGAGGAGGCCCGCCGCGACCTGTCTAACAACCAGTTCCGCAGGCAATGCGAGCGGGAGTTCCTGCACTGGCTGCGGATCCGCGAGTGGCGGGAACTGCACCGTCAGCTCGAGCGCATCACCGCCGACAAGGGGTGGTCGCCGAACTCCACCGCCGCGGCGCCCGCGGCCGTGCACCAGTCGTTGCTCGCCGGCCTCCTGGGACATCTCGGGATCCGGGAGGGTGAGGCGCGCGAGTTCCTGGGCGCCCGCGGTACCCGGTTCGTCGTGTTCCCGGGGTCCCCCCTGGCCAAGAAACCGCCGCGCTTCGTGATGGCGGCCGAGATCGTCGAGACGTCACGGCTGTTCGCACGCACCGCCGCGGGCATCGAACCCGAATGGGCGGAGAAGATCGCCGGGCCGCTGGCCAAACGCCAGTACAGCGAACCGCACTGGTCGATCAAGCGTGCGTGCGCGATGGCCTACGAGCGGGTCACGCTCTACGGCGTGCCACTGGTGGTGAACCGGCCGGTGCCGTTTGGCCGGATCGACCCCGAGGTCTCGCGCGAGCTGTTCATCCGCCACGCGCTGGTCGACGGCGAGTGGCGCACCCGGCATCCGTTCTTCGAACGCAACCGCGCACTGCTCGACGACGCCCGCGACCTCGAACACCGCGCTCGGCGTGGCGATCTCGTCATCGACGACGATCAGCTGTTCGACTTCTACGACGACCGCATCGGTCCGCAGGTGGTGTCCGGCGCACACTTCGACACCTGGTGGAAGACCGCGCGCGCCGCCGATCCCGACCTCCTCGACCTGACTGCGGACGCCGTCGCCGATCCCGACGCGATCTCGGCGAACGAGTACCCCGACCACTGGCAGCAGGGCGAGGCTCGATTGGCCCTGACGTACGAGTTCCGCCCCGGCACCGATCGCGACGGCGTCACCGTGCACATCCCCGTCGCGCTGCTCCCCCGCATCCGGCCGTCCGGATTCGACTGGCTGGTACCGGGTCTGCGGTCCGAACTCGCGGTCGCGCTGGTCCGGACCCTTCCCAAGGCCATCCGTCGAAGGCTGCCGCCGGCAGCCGATGCCGCGGGTCCCGCCCTCGCCGCGCTCACCCCACGCAGTGAGCCCATCGCGACCGGCCTCGCCCGTGAGCTGACCCGACGCACCGGGGTCGTGATCGCACCGACCGACTTCGATCCGGCCGGTCTGCCGGATCACCTGCGGATGACCTACGCCGCCGAGACCGACGACGGGACGCCCGTCGCGTCCGCGTCGTCGCTGACCGACCTCGCCGCGGCCGTCGCGGCGGCCGACCGACCGCGTGTGGCCGCTGTCGAACCCCGGACGTCTCGGCGGCAGGCCACGAAGGGCACAACGGAACGGCCCACCGCCGATCGTGCCGTGACGCAACCCGCCCCGACGGTCGTGACCGAGTGGACGCCGGCCACCATCGGGACTCTCGCGGAGTCCGTGGTCGACACCATCGCCGGGCAACGCGTCACCAGTCACCCGTCGCTGCGTGCGGTGCCGGGTGGTGTGGTCGTCGACATGGCCTCGTCACCGGCGCAGGCACGCGCCCAGACACGTCAGGGCATCATCGCGTTGCTCGAATTGTCCATCCCGCAGCTCAAACCCAGTGCGGTGGGGCAACTCCCGGTCGGAGACCGGATCGCGCTGTCGCAGAGTCCGTACGCGAGCACCGACGCACTGTTACGAGACTGCACCGGAGCGGCCATCCGCGGCGCGCTCGGTCCGACCGACACCGTCACCGACAGTGCCGGGTACGCCGCCCTGCGAGCACGCGTGGCCCGCGACGTGCCGCAGTCGGCACGGCGGGTGCTCGCCGCCGTGGGCGACGCGATGACCCGGATGGCGCCGATCCGTACCGATCTCGAGAGGGTCGGTCCCGGGGCGGTGTCCGACGACGTCATGGAGCAGCTCGACCACCTCGTCTACGAGGGGTTCATCGCCGACACGGGATTCGACCACCTCCTACGGCTGCATGCCTACCTCGACGCGATCGTTGTCCGACTCGCGAAGCTGCCCGCGGCGGCAGCGCAGGATGCCCGCGCCATGAGCGCCGTCGACACCGTCACCGCCCGGTGGAACAGCGCGGTGGCGAGAGCCACGCCCGCACGGCGCGCAGCGGTCAACGAACAGATCCACTGGATGGTCGAAGAACTCCGGATCGGCTTGTTCGCGGAGCGGATCGGGACGGCCTACCCGGTGTCGGAGAAGCGGATACTACGGGCGATCGACGCCCTCGGCGGCTGAGCCGACCGTCGCGTGGGCGTTCGCGGCGCGAGACGGGAGCGCGCGCAGATCATCGATCTCACGCTGGAAGTCCTCGACCGACTCGAACGAGCGGTAGACCGAGGCGAAACGCAGGTACGCGACCTCGTCGAGCTCACGAAGCGGCTGCAGGATGGCCAGACCCACCTCGTTGCTGGGGATCTCGGCCGATCCGGACGCCCGCACGGAGTCCTCGACCTGCTGGGCGAGTTGGCGCAGGCTGTCCTCGTCGACCTGACGGCCCTGGCACGCCCGACGCACGCCCAGCATGACCTTCTCGCGACTGAAGGGCTCGGTGACACCGTTGCGCTTCACCACCGCGAGCACCGCGCTCTCGACCGTCGTGAAGCGGCGACCACACTCCGAACAGGAGCGGCGCCGGCGAATGGCCTGTCCCTCGTCGGCAACACGCGAGTCGACCACACGGGTGTCCTCGTTCTTGCAGAAGGGGCAATGCATCGATGTGTCCTCGAGCCGGGTCCGTGGGCGGGACGACGGGAACATGCCCCCGGCGTCGACGCGGAGTCCGAGACGAACCCCTGGTGCCCAGGATACCGATGTGTATCCGAGGCCGGACACGGCGTGAACGGCCGTGGTGACATCGGGGTTCCGACGCACCCGCCGACCGTCCTCGACGCCCACCGGACCGCTCAGCGCAGGTAGGTCGGGGCGAGCAGAGGCTGGCCGGCGGTGACCGCCGATCCGCTCAGGTGGTTGAGGTCCTTGATGGTCGCGACGACCGAGGACATCGGCTGATCCGGTGCGACCCGGGTGGCGAGCTCACCCAGCGACTCGCCCCCGCGCACGTGCACCAGTTCGGTACCGCTGACCGCCGGCGCGGTGGAGTCCGCGAACACCGAGCCGCTGACGACCATCATCCACATCACGACCGCGAGCCCGATGCCCACGACGACGGCGACCGCCCAGCCGATCGGGGCGGGCCGCAGCGACTGCGGGGCCTGCCGACGGGCGTCACCACAGACGACACCGGACCGCGGACGCACGACCTCGGGGCGTCGTCCCGCGGGACGACGGACATCCGGGCGCAGACCGTCGGTGGTGGTGCGTCGACGCGCGGGTGCACCGTGCGACGCGCCCCGGCGGGCGGGCTCAGACGGACGGACCGGCGCATCGGCTGTGGTGCTCGTGTGACGCGTGAGAGTCTGATTCATGACGTTCTCCTCATCGACCAGACGTTCGAATGAACGTATGTTCGATTAGATCACGGGGGTCCGACAATGTCCCGACACGATCGAACAAATGTTTGAAAGTTGTTATCAAGTCCACTACTGTCCCAGGTGACAGCAGGTCCGCGCGCTCCTCGAACAGGCCCCACAGGCCCGTCGGAGGCGGACCGCGACAGGAGGGACACCGTGTCCGACACCACCGTCAGCACCACCGAGGCCGCCGAGGGACCCATCAGCGAGGCCGATCTGACCTCGCGGCAGGCGAAGGTCCTCGAGGTCATCCGCGCGTCGGTCCGCGAGCGGGGATACCCGCCGAGCATCCGTGAGATCGGTGACGCCGTGGGCCTCACCTCCACGTCCTCGGTCGCCCATCAGCTGCGCACGCTCGAGCGCAAGGGCTTCCTCAAGCGCGACCACAACCGCCCCCGCGCGGTCAACGTCCAGGACCAGGATCCCGCCGACATCACGCCCGAGGCCGACGCGCTGCCGACACCGACCTACGTGCCGGTCCTCGGCCGCATCGCCGCCGGTGGTCCGATCCTCGCCGAGCAGGCCGTCGAGGAGGTCTTCCCGCTCCCCCGCGAGCTGGTCGGCGACGGCGCCCTGTTCATGCTCAAGGTGGTGGGTGAATCGATGATCGACGCGGCCATCTGTGACGGCGACTGGGTCGTAGTCCGGCAGCAGAACGTGGCCGACAACGGCGACATCGTGGCCGCGATGATCGACGGCGAGGCCACGGTCAAGACCTTCAAGCGGACGAACGGCACGGTGTGGCTGATGCCGCACAACCCGCTGTTCGATCCCATCCCCGGAGACGAGGCCGCCATCCTGGGCAAGGTCGTCACCGTCATGCGTCGCATCTGAGGCGTCGCGGCCGGACCTGGACCCGCCGATCTGACCCGACGGCGTGTCACACTGACCGCATGAGCGAGAAGAAGATCGACCTGTCCGGTGCGGTCGTCGTGATCACCGGCGCCGCCGGCGGGATCGGTCGAGCCGTCGCGCGCGAGCTGCACGGTCGCGGCGGGATCGTCGTGCTGGTCGATCTGGATCAGGGCTCGGTGGATGCGGTGGCCGCCGAACTGGGCCACTCCCGCTCTGTGGCCCTGCGGGCCGACGTCACCTCTCCCGATGATCTGCGCCACGTGATGACCGTTGCCGCAGCGCGTTTCGGCCGCATCGACGTGGTCCACGCGAACGCGGGCATCTCCAGCGGTGAATCCGCCGACACGGTGCTCAGTGTCGCCGACGGCACGTTCGAGCGAGTCATCGCCGTGAACCTGGCCGGTGTGTGGAACACGGTGCGCGCGGCGCTTCCGTACATCGTCGAGTCGCAGGGACATCTGCTGATCACCTCCTCGACCTACGCCTACCTCAACGGCATGGTCAACGCGCCCTACGCGGCGACCAAGGCCGCGGTCGAACAGATCGGTCGGGCGCTCCGCGTCGAACTGGCGGCACACGGGGCCTCCGCGGGTGTGCTGTACCCGGGGTGGGTCGCCACCCCCATCGCCGATGTGGCCTTCGGCAAGGACGAGTTGGCGACCGCTCTGGTCGCGCGGGCGTTCCCGGCCCCGCTGCGCACCCCCATCGCCCCGGAGCGGGTGGGGCGTGCGGTCGCCGCCGGGATCGAACGACGCGCCGCGCGCGTGCAGATCCCGCGCCGCTGGATCCCGGTCGCGACACTGCGGGGCATCGTCAACCCGCTGCTGGACCGGTCGCTGCGTCGCGATGCGACGCTGCTCGACCTCGTCCGCCAGGTGGAGACACGCTCCGGACGTCGATTGCGCTGAGGCGCAACCGTGTTCGGCAGGCCGATCAGGCCCGGTCGTAGAACCGCTCGAACGACGCCGCGAACAGGCCGGTGCACACCGACAGGATCGCATCGGGATCGTGCGACCCGTTGCCGAGGACCCAGTCGACCAACAACTGGTTGACCGCCCCCACCAGACCGACCGCCACCAGACGGAACTCCGGCGCCGACGTGTCCTCGATCTGTGTCGAGGTCATCCCGGCGGCCAGGATCAGGTCGGCGAAGTCGTGGATGACGCGATACCGACGATCCTCCAGCCGCGGGCTCACACCGACCACCTCGAGCAGCATGATGCGGGCGAGCCGCGGGTCGTCGGTGAGGTGTCCGATGAACGCGCCGAGGGCCGACTGCGCGAGATCGACGACATCCGAGGCACTCTCGGCGAGCGCACCGTCGATCGTCGCACGGGTGTCGGCGACGACCGAGTCGTACACGGCGAGGAGGAGATCTTCGCGATCGACGAACGATTCGTAGAAGTACCGCTGCGTCAGTCTCGCGGCGTCGCAGACCTGCTTGACCGACACCCGCGTGTACCCCTGGGTGGCGAACAGGTCGAGGCCGGCGGCCATCAACTTCTCGCGCCGTGTTGCACGACGAGTCGCCGGGTCCCGCCCGGCGTAGCGCCGGCCTGTCTCCTCGACCACCTCGACGTCCTCCTCACCTCGCCCCACGACTCTAGTGCCCATGTGGTGCGAACCCCGCCGCACGGCTGTCACCGCAGCGGTCGAGGCCCCCGAAAGGGCACCGGTTGGTGATCGAGATCGTCAGGCGTGCAACGCGTCTGCGACGGCGAGACGCGCGGCGGCCGGATCGGCCGTGGCCAGCGCCGCACGGGCGGCAGCCTGGCACTGCGCGAGCGTGACGTCGGCGAGCGCAGCACCCACGCCTGCAGCCGCGGCCGGCGCGCTCGACAGGGAGGTGACGCCCATGCCCACCAGGACGCATGCCAACAGCGGATCGGCGGCGGCCTCGCCGCACACCCCGACCGATTTGCTGACCGCCGCACCGGAGGACGCGACGCGATCGATGAGGGCCAGGACCGCGGGCTGCCACGGGTCGGTCAGACCGGCCAGTTCCGACGACATCCGGTCGGCGGCCATCGTGTACTGGGTCAGATCGTTGGTGCCGATGGACACGAAGTCCACCTCGGCGAGGATCGCGGGCGCCAGCAGGGCGGCCGACGGGATCTCGATCATCACCCCGGCGGTCAGGCCACGCTCACGCACCTTGGCCGCGAAACCCCGCGCCTCGGCCGCGGTCGCCACCATCGGCGCCATCACCCAGGGTGACCCACCGGTCGCGCGGGCGGCCGCGGCGATCGCGTCGAGCTGACGGTCCAGCAGGCCGGGATCGGCGAACGCGATGCGCAGGCCACGGACACCGAGCGCGGGGTTCGCCTCGGTTCCCTGGTCGGCGAACAGCAGCGGCTTGTCCGATCCGGCGTCCAGGGTGCGGATGACGATCTTCGCGGTGTGGGCGCCCGAATCGGTCGCGAACGCGTCGACGACCTCCTGGTAGAGGGTGGTCTGTTCGGCGACCGTCGGCTCCGAGGCACGATCGAGGAACGCGAGCTCGGTGCGGAACAGTCCGATGCCGGCCACCGGGAAGTCGGTCGCGGTGCGGGCCGATGCGCCGTCCTGCACGTTGGCCAGGATGGAGACCTCGACCCCGTCGGCGGTCCGACCGGGTCCGGTCCACCGCGACACCAACGCCGACTGACGCAACGACTCCGCGACCTGGGCGCGTGCGTCGTCGGGGTCACACCCGAGGGTGACCGTACCCGCGGTGCCGTCGAGCATCACCGGGGTCCCTGCGGACACCGCGGCGAGATCGGCGACGGCGACCACGCACGGGATACCCAGCTGGCGGGCGATGATCGCGGTGTGGCTGGTCGGTCCGCCGAACCGGGTGGCCAGTCCCCGCACCATCGACGGATCGAGGCCGGAGGTGTCGGCGGGAGCGAGATCGTCGGCGAAGAGGATCACCTCCGACGTCGGTTGGGCCAGTCCGGGTTCGGGGTCACCGGCGAGTTCGGCGAGTACGCGGTCGCGGACGTCCATGAGGTCGGTGACCCGCTCGGCCATCAGTCCGCCGAGTTTGGTGAACACCGCGGCGAACTGCTCGGTGGCGTCGACCGCGGCGTTCGGCGCGGGCGAGCCCGCCCGGATCAGCTTCTGCGCGGCGCCGATCCAGCCGCGGTCCTCGGCGAGCGCGGCGGTCGCCGAGAGCACCTCCGAGGCGACGCCGGTACTGGCCGAGGCCCGCACCCGCAGTCGGTCGGCGACGATCACCGTCGCGGCGGCGAAGCGGTCGCACTCGGCCTCGACGTCGGCAGGCGGCGCTCCCGCACCGGGTAGTTCGGGTCGCGGGCCGGGCCACATCACCGGCGCGTAGGCGACGCCGGCCACGACCGGGGTCCCGGACAGCACGGACGGCGACTCGGACGACGTGTCCGTCGACGGGGTGCGATGAGCGAGCTGAACGTCATTCTGCGGTGCCATGTGATTCAAATTACAAGAAAAGCTTGACTTGTCAACACATCCAGGCGTAAACAGACTCATATCAACATCAAAAGCAACACAATCCAACCGAAACGGGGACGTTCTCCCATGTACGCCGAAGAGCGACAGCAAGCCATCGCGGACCAGGTGCATCACCACGGTCGCGCGTCGGTGGCGGCGCTGGCCGAGGAATTCGACGTCACGAGTGAGACCGTGCGTCGCGACCTCGCGTTCCTCGAACGCGCCGGGTTCCTGCGCCGGGTACACGGTGGCGCGGTACCGGTCGACGCGGTACGGGTCACCGAGCTCGGTGTCGCCGAGCGTGCGACCGCCCGCCCGGACGAGAAGATCCGTATCGGGATGGCGGCCTGCCGGTTCGTCCCCTCCGAGGGCGGCAGCCTCGTCATCGACGCGGGCACGACCACCATCCAGGCCGCGGCCTGCCTCCCCCGCGACCGGACCATCACCGTCTTCACCAACTCGCTGCCCGTGGCGTCGACCGTCGCCGATCACCCGAGCGCGCACCTGCACTTCCTCGGTGGCCGCATCCGCGGTCTCACCCAGGCCGCCGTCGGGGCCGCGCCGATCGCGGCCCTGTCGAACTACCGCGTCGACGTCGCCTTCATCGGCACCAACGGCATCACCGAACGCCACGGGCTGTCCACCCCGGACCCGGACGAGGGTGCGATGAAGTCGGCCATGATCAATGCCGCCAATCGCGTTGTCGTCCTGGCGGACTCATCGAAGCTCGGAAAGGAAGACATGACCGGTTTCGCCGATCTGTCCCGCGTCGACGTCCTGATCACCGACGCCGGCATCGACGCCGGCTTCTCCGCGCGGCTGTCCGCGCGCGGGGTGGAGGTGGTGATCGCATGATCGTCACCGTCACCGCCAACCCGAGCGTCGACCGCACCGTCACCCTGCCCGGACCGCTGGTCCGCGGCTCGGTGACCCGAGCGCTCGCCTCCCGCGCCGAGCCCGGCGGCAAGGGCGTCAACGTCTCCCGCGCCGTGCAGATGGCCGGGGTGGCCACCACCGCACTGCTGCCCGCCCGTTCCGGCGACCCCCTGCTGACCGGACTCGACACCGTCGGACTGCGGTACCGCACGGTCGATGTCGCCGCCGACGTACGGAGCAACCTCACCGTCACCGAACCGGACGGCACCACCACCAAGCTCAACCTCCCCGGCAACCCGATGAGCCCCGCCGATCTGTCCGCGCTGACCGCGCTGATCGTGGAGTCCGCCGCCACGGCGAGCTGGGTGGCCCTGTGCGGCTCCCTGCCGCCGGGGGTGCCCGACTCCTGGTACGCCGAGGTGGCCTCGCTCCTCGCTCCGTTGAGCTGCCGGGTCGCCGTGGACACTTCCGGTGCCCCGCTGACCGCGTTCCGCGCCGCGATGCCCGACGTGGCCGTCGACGTCATCAAGCCCAACGTCGAGGAGCTGTGCGAGATGACCGGCGCCGACCTCGATCTGCTGGAACGGTCCGCCGATGCGGGCGACTTCGGGCCCACTCTCGACACCGCCCGCTCCCTGCAGCAGTTCGCCGGGTGCGCGGTACTGGCGACGCTCGGCGCCGCCGGCGCACTGCTGGTGACCGCCGAGGGCGCGTGGCTCGCGACGCCGCCCCCCATCGTCCCGGTCAGCACGGTCGGCGCGGGCGACGCAACCCTGGCGGGCTACCTGCTCGCCACCCTCGACGAGGCGACACCGGCGGAGCGTCTGCGCCGCGCGGTCGCCTACGGATCGGCCGCAGCGGCGCTGGCCGGGACGCAACCACCGACTCCCTCGGATCTCGCACTCGCCGCGGTGCACGTGAGCGAGGTCGCGACCCACGCGGTCTGAGCGCGCGCCCGCGCTCCCCTCTCCACCACAACTCCCAACAGCGTCATCCACTCATCAGAAAAGGCACAACGATGTCCGATACACATACCGCCGGCACCGCGCACGGGGGTGCGCAGGGTCCGGATCCCACCCAGATCATCGAGATCGACACGGTCGCACTCGATGTCGACGCAGGCCGCGACAACCAGGCCGTCATCACCTATCTCGCCCAGAGGCTCGTCGCCGCGGGTCGGGCCACCGACGTCGAGGGTCTCGTCACCCCGGCGATGGCCCGCGAGGCCCAGTCGGCGACCGGACTGCCCGGCGGGATCGCGATCCCGCACTGCCGCTCCGACGCCGCCCAGCGCGCCAGCCTCGCCTTCGCCCGCCTGTCCCCCAAGGTCGACTTCGGCGCCAAGGACGCACCGGCCGACATCGTCTTCCTCATCGCCGCACCGGCGTCCGGCGGCTCCGAGCACATGAAGCTGCTCAGCTCGCTGGCCCGCGCGCTGGTCCGCCCCGACTTCGTCGCGCAGTTGCGCTCGGCGAAGGACGCGGCGACCATCGTCGACCTGGTGCAGGGCGTCGTCTCGCCCGCACCGGCCGCGCCGAGTGCACCCGCGACCGCCCCCGCGGCGGTGACCCCGCCGCCCGTCGCGGACGCGCCCGCAGCCGATCGCCCGACCGTCGTGGCGATCACCGCCTGCCCCACCGGGATCGCGCACACCTACATGGCCGCGGACTCACTCACCTACGCCGCCGAGCGTCTCGACGTCGACTTCGTGGTCGAGACCCAGGGGTCGTCGAAGACCACCCCGATCGATCCGGCCGTCATCGCCCGGGCCGATGCGGTCATCTTCGCCACCGACGTGGGCGTCAAGGGCCGCGAGCGGTTCGCCGGCAAGCCCGTCATCGAGTCGGGCACCAAGCGGGCCATCAACGAGCCGGACGTGATGATCACCGAAGCCGTTGCGGCGTCGAAGGACCCGAACGCCAAGAAGGTCGGCGGATCGGCAT
Source organism: Williamsia maris (assembly GCF_024171815.1). GTDB lineage: Bacteria > Actinomycetota > Actinomycetes > Mycobacteriales > Mycobacteriaceae > Williamsia_A > Williamsia_A maris. Next base: position 662,105 of record NZ_JAMTCJ010000004.1, read on the forward strand.
CGACGGCCACGGCGGCGGCGTCGGGCTCCAGCGAGCTCGGCTGGGGCACCCGTACCCGGCAGATCCTGCTCACCGGCGTCAGCTACATGATCCCGTTCGTCGCCGCAGGCGGACTGCTGATCGCGCTCGGGTTCCTGCTCGGCGGATACGAGATGGCGCTCAAGCCCAACGGGGCCACCGATCCCATCGGTGCGACCATCGCGCTGTCCAACAGCCTGACCAACCTGCCCTCCGGCGGGTTCCTGCAGTACCTCGGCGGCGTCTTCTTCGAGATCGGTTCGCTGGCCTTCTTCTTCCTCGTCCCCGCGTTGGCCGGCTACATCGCGTTCGCGATCGCCGACCGGCCCGGTCTGGCCCCCGGTTTCACCGCCGGCTATATCGCGTCGGTCGTCGGCGCCGGCTTCATCGGCGGTCTCGTCGGTGGTCTGATCGCCGGTTTCGTCGCCCTGTGGATCAGCCGGATCCCGTTGCCGCAGTGGGCTCGAGGCCTGATGCCCGTCGTCATCATCCCGCTGCTCGCCACACTGATCACGGGCGCGTTGATGTTCATGGTGCTGGGTCGACCGCTCAAGTGGATCACCACCTCGCTGCAGGACGCGCTCTCGTCGATGTCGGGCAGCTCGGTGATCATCCTCGGTGTCATCCTCGGCCTGATGATGTGCTTCGACCTCGGCGGCCCGGTCAACAAGGCGGCCTACGCCTTCGCGGTCCAGGGGCTGGCGATCGGCGGGTCCGCGGACCTGCGCATCATGGCCACCGTGATGTGTGCGGGCATGGTCCCGCCGCTGGCGATGGCCCTGGCCACCACGATCCGTCCGAAGCTCTTCACCGAGCCCGAGCGGGAGAACGGCAAGGCGGCCTGGCTGCTGGGAGCGTCGTTCATCTCCGAGGGCGCGATCCCGTTCGCGGCGGCCGACCCCCTGCGGGTCATCCCCTCGATGATGGCCGGCGGCGCCGTGACCGGCGCTCTGACGATGGCCTTCGACGTGGGCCTGCGTGCCCCGCACGGCGGTATCTTCGTCTTCTTCGCGATGACCAACGTGTTGGGCTTCCTGATCTCCCTCGCGGCGGGCACAGTGGTCGGAGCGGTTCTGGTGGTCGCCGCCAAGCAGATGCGCAGCAAGCCCGTCGTCGCCACCCCGGCGACCGTCGCGGCCCAGCCGGTCGCAGCCTGATCCACCCCGGACCACCAGACCCCACAACCAGGAGGAATTGATATGCCCAGCACCACCATCGCCGTCGGATCCGCCGTCGGCCTGCACGCCCGACCGGCGACCATCATCGCCGAGGCCGTCGCCGCGGCCGGGGCTGCGGTCACCCTCGCCGTCGAGGGCGGCGAGCCGGTCGACGCCGGTTCGGCCCTGATGATCATGACCCTCGGTGCCGAGAAGGGCACCTCGGTCGTGGTCAGCGCCGACGACCAGGAGACGTTGGACTCGATCGCGGGTCTCGTCGCGAAGGATCTCGACGCCGAGTAGACACGTCTCGACGACGAACGCCCCGGGGACATGGTCCCCGGGGCGTTCTCGTGTCGGTGGATGCGGCCACGGCCCAGACGTCTGACGCCCGGCCGCGGCCGGCGTCGGTCAGCCGCTGAGTGCCAGACCGGCCAGTTCCCCGGCGAGTGCCGCGGGCACCTTGATACGCATGAACGTCCCCTCGGTGCGGTGCTCGGTGGACAGCACATCGCCCTGGGCGTGGATGCGCGACACCAGGTCTCCACGTGAGTACGGGACCTCGACGGTGAGTTCGACGTCGTCGCGACCGACCACGTCACGCACACGGTCGAACAGTTCCTCGAGTCCGGCGCCGGTGAGCGCGGAGACGAACACCGCGTCGGGGAACTCGCTGCGCAGCGCGGTCAGGGTGGTCGGGTCGGCGGCGTCGATCTTGTTGATCACCAACACCTCCGGCGGCGCCGTGGCGTTCTCGGCACGCACGACGTCGTCGATCACGGTCCGCACGGTCGAGATCTGCTCCATCGGCAGCGGATCGGAGGCGTCGACCACGTGCAGCACGAGGTCGGCGTCGACGACCTCCTCCAGCGTCGACCGGAAGGCCTCGACGAGCTGGGTCGGCAGGTGTCGGACGAACCCGACGGTGTCGGTGAGGACGAGTTCACGACCGTCGTCGAGGGTGGCCCGGCGGGTGGTCGGATCCAACGTCGCGAACAGGGCGTTCTGCACCAGTACACCGGCGCCGGTCATGGCGTTGATGAGGCTGGACTTGCCTGCGTTCGTGTAGCCGGCGATCGTCACCGACGGCACCGAGGAATCCCTGCGCTTGCTGCGCTTGGTGTTCCGCGAGGTCTTCATCTGCCGGATCTCACGACGCAGCTTGGCCATCCGCTCACGGATGCGCCGACGATCGGTCTCGATCTTCGTCTCGCCGGGTCCGCGCAGACCCACACCGCCGTTGCTGCCTGCGCGACCACCCGCCTGTCGGGACATGGACTCACCCCAGCCACGCAGCCGCGGGATCATGTACTCCATCTGGGCGAGCGCCACCTGTGCCTTGCCCTCCCGGGAGGTGGCGTGCTGGGCGAAGATGTCGAGGATCAGTGCCGTCCGGTCGATGACCTTGACCTTGACGACCTTCTCCAGTGCGTTGAGCTGGGCGGGTGTGAGCTCACCGTCGCAGATGACGGTGTCGGCGCCGGTCGCCAGGACGACCTCACGCAATTCGTGGGCCTTGCCCGAGCCGATGTAGGTGGCCGGGTCGGGCTTGTCGCGACGCTGCATGACGGCGTCGAGGATCTCCGACCCCGCGGTCTCGGCCAGTGCGGCGAGCTCGGCCATCCGTGCGTTGGCGGTGGCCACCGAGCTGTCGAGCGACACACCGACGAGCACGACCCGCTCGAGTCGCAGCTGGCGGTACTCGACCTCGGTGACGTCCTCGAGCTCGGTGGACAGACCGGGCACACGCTGCAGAGACGACCGCTCGTCGAGCTGGAACTCACCGGTGGTCGGGGATCGCCACGGCACCCGGGCTGTCGGCGCATCGGTGTCGAGCGTGTCGTCGTCGTGAAGCGCGTCGGTCACGTCGGTGGCGGTCGCGTCATCTGAGGTGTGTGTGTCGAAGATGAAGGTGTTCTCCTGATCTGTGTCGAGAACTCACCGGCTGGGTGCCGGGGCCTCGCGGGTCTCACTCATGTATCTCATGCAAACCGTGCACGGCGCATGTCTATTTCCGTCGGCGTCCCCGGTCACGGGGTGTTCCACCCGGCGCGCAGGGTGCCCGAGGCCACCAGGACCGACGGCCCCCGCAGCACGGCACCGGTCTCGTCGATGCGCACCGTCACCTGACCGCCCGGCACACGGACGTCGACCGTGCCCACCTGCGTCCCGGTGCTCGCACGCAGTGCGGCCGCAGCCGCGGCGACGGTCCCGGTGCCGCAGCTACGCGTCTCGCCGACACCGCGTTCGAGGACGCGCATGTCGACCGAACCGTCGGCGACGGGCGTGATGATCTCGATGTTGACCCCGTCCGGGAACACCGCCGGGTCGAACTCTGCTCCGTGGGCGAGGTCGATCCCGGCCAGTGTCGCCACATCGAGACCGCTGACGACACAGGCGAGGTGGGGATTTCCGACGTCCACGGCGAGTCCGGCGACCGTGGTGTCACCGAGGACCGCCTTGCTCTCCACACCGGTGCTCACCGCGCCCATCTCGACGCTGACGTCGGCGGTGGTGTCGTCGGCGTGGTGCACCTCGACGCGTCGGCCGCCCGCCCGGCTGCCGACGGTGAACGTCGACCCCGAGACCGCGCCGGAGGACGCGAGGTAGTGCGCGAACACGCGGACGCCGTTGCCGCACATCTCGGCCACCGAGCCGTCGGAGTTGCGGTAGTCCATGAACCAGTCGGTGGTACGGACGCCGGCGGGAAGTTCCGTCAGGACACCGGTGGCGCACAAGGCGTCGGCCCGGGCGACACGGAGGACACCGTCGGCGCCGATGCCACGCTGCCTGTCGCACAGCGCCCGGACGAGGTCGGGGGTCAGATCGATCGACGCGGTGGCGTCCGGGAGCAGCACGAAGTCGTTCTGCGTCCCGTGCCCCTTGAGGAAGTCGATCCCGGCGGCATCGAGGGACTCGGTTGCCGACCGCCCACTGCTGCGCATCCGCCCAGGTTACCGGACGTCGTGGTCGCGAAGGTGGGTCGTGACGTGGTCGAGCAACCGGTCGTCGGCGGCGTCGAACCAGCGGATGCGGTCGTCGCGACGGAACCACGATCGTTGCCTTCGGACGTAGCGGCGGGTGCCGGTGAAGGTGAGCTCGCGGGCGGTGTCGAGGTCCAGCGTCCCGTCGATGACATCGAGCACCTGTGCGTAGCCGATCGCCCGGGAGGCGGTCAGTCCGTCCCGCAGTCCGAGATCGATCAGGTGGGTGACCTCGTCCACGAGCCCGGCGTCGAACATCGCGTCCGTCCGCACGCGCAGCCGGTCGTCGAGTGTGTCGGTGTCCCGGTCGAGCGCCACGATCGCGGTCGACCATCGCGGGGTCCCCTTCTGCGGCGCCGACGCGGCGAAGGGCTCGCCGGTCAGCTCCACCACCTCGAGAGCGCGGACGATCCGGCGGCCGTCGGTGTCGAGAATGGCCGTGGCCGCGGCCGGGTCCACCGTGCCGAGACGTCGGTGCATCTCCGCGACCCCGACGTCGGCGAGCTCCGCCTCGAGACGCGCCCGCACGCCGGCGTCGGTGGCCGGGAAGCTCCAGTCGTCGAGCAGTGACTGGATGTACATCATGGAGCCGCCGACGATGACCGGCAGCCGCCCCGCGGCCAAGACCGTCTCCACGTCGGCACGGGCGGCCTGCTGATAGCGCGCGACGGTCGCCGTCTCGGTCACGTCGAGGACGTCGAGTTGGTGGTGTGGGATGCCACGACGTTGCGCCGGTGCGGGTTTCGCGGTGCCGATGTCCATACCGCGGTACTGCGCCATCGCGTCGATGTTGACGATCTCGCCGTCGAACCGCTCGGCCAGATCGAGCGCGAGGTCGGATTTCCCGGTCCCGGTGGGCCCGATCACCGCGACCGGTGTCCTCACGGTCGGGGACCCCACCACGCCACCTGATAGCCGACGCCGAACGGGGCGGCGCGGTAGAGGGATTCGGTCGAGAACCCCTCGGGGGTCGCGGTCCGCCACACCGCGGACGCCACCTGCCACGCGGCGCGACCGTCGATCCCGGCCCGCGCCGTCTCCGTCCGGCCCAGCGCCTCGATGGCGTCGAGGTCGGCGGTCGCGACGGCCGCATCGAGTCGGTCCTGGATCTCCCTGGCGCCGGCGATCTCCCCACCGCGCGCGCCGAGGGACAACCCGAAGGAGCCGTCGGCCACCACCAGCACTCCGACGGCGTCATCGGTGCCGGCGACCCGGGCGCCCAGTTCGGCCCCGATCCGGGCGCATTCCCCCGGGCTGGTCGACGGGTCGACCAGCGTCGCGCACACCTGTGCCGACGGTGCGATCTGTCCACGCAGCCAGCCGGCGACGAGCATCGGGGTGGCCATGACAGCCGACGCGGGCTCGCCGACGCCGGGTCGCAACGACACGATCTCGTCGACACCGAAACCCGCGAACGTGCCCCGCGTGAGGTCTGCGGTGGCGGTGTCGCCCACCCCGATCGCAACCCATCGCTGCGCAGTGTCCGACAGGCGCCGGACCGCCTCGAGAACCGCGGCGCGGAGGTCGACGACGTCGGTGGCACCGGGGCCGGCCAGGGCCGGGACCACCAGGGGCGCACCGGGCACGAAAGCGGCTGCGGTCAACACAGTTCGCAACGCTAGTCGACCGAGCGGCGCCGCAGCGCCCGCGGGACGCCGCGGCGTCCTGTGACGAGTGCACACGAAAACGGCGCCCACCTGTTTGAATGGACACCGCAACCGGCCCTCGGGCCGGGCGTATCCGCTTCAGGTACACGGCAGCCGTGACGCGCGGCAGGGACGAGGACACCGACATGACCGATCCGACACCGCACGACGCGCAGGCCACCGAGCCGGCCGCATCCGAGGTACCGGCACCGCCGCGCCCGACCCCGGGACCGCCCAAGCCCGGTCCCCGCCCGGGCCCACGACCGCATGCGCCCGCGGCCCCCGAGGTCGTCGTGCACGCGCACCATCAACCGCAGACCGACCCGAGCAAATTCGGCCACATCGACACCGACGGTGCGGTCTGGTTGGAGGTCGGCGACATCCGACGACAGGTCGGCTCGTGGCAGGCCGGCGCGCCCGAGGAGGGGCTGGCCCACTTCGGACGTCGGTTCGACGACATGGCCACCGAGGTCGAGATCCTCGAGGAACGTCTCGCGGCGGGCACCGGAGATCCCCGCAAGACCAAGACCGCCGCGATCGCACTGCGGGAGACCCTGCCCACCGCCGCGGTCCTCGGCGACGTGCCCGCACTCGAGACGCGGCTCACCGCGATCATCGACGACGCGGACTCGGTGGCGGCGCAGCGCACCCGAGATCGCGATGCCTCGCGCGCCGCCGCGATCGCCCGCAAGGAGGAGTTGGCCGCCGAGGCAGAGCAGATCGGCGCCGAGACGACACAGTGGAAGTCCGCGGGCGACCGTCTCCGCGCGATCCTCGACGAGTGGAAGACCATCAAGGGGGTCGACCGCAAGACCGACGACGTCCTGTGGAAGCGCTACGCGAAGGCGCGTGATGCGTTCAACCGGCGCCGCGGTGCGCACTTCGCCGACCTCGACCGGGAACGTGCGGGCGCAAAGTCGCGCAAGGAGGAGTTGATCGCCGCCGCCGAGGCGCTGTCGGGATCGACCGACTGGGGTCCGACCGCCGGGAAGTTCCGGGATCTGCTGACCGACTGGAAGGCGGCCGGACGCGCCCCGCGCGATCAGGACGATGCGCTGTGGGAACGGTTCAAGGGCGCGCAGGACGTGTTCTTCGCCGCGCGCAACGCCGCAGGCAGTGAACGGGACGCCGAGTTCGACGCCAACGCCGCCGCCAAGCGCGATCTGTTGGCCACGGCCGAGAAGACGGTCGACCCGGCCACCGATCTGGAGGCCGCCCGCCGCGAGTTCCGCACCATCCGCGAGCAGTGGGACGCCATCGGCAAGGTGCCACGCGAGCACATGCAGAGCCTCGAGAAGCGCATGCGGGCGATCGAGAAGCGCATCTCCGACGCCGAGGAGAAGCACTGGCGCTCGACCGATCCCGAGGTCATCGCCCGCGCGCAGCAGTTCGAGGCGCGGGTGGCACAGCTCGAGGAACAGGCCGAGAAGGCCGACGCCCGTGGTCGGGACCGCGAGGCGGCGGATCTGCGGGCACAGGCCCAGCAGTGGCGGGAGTGGGCGCAGGCGGCGGCGAGCGCCGTCTCCGACCGCTAGTCCCCGGAGCCCCTCAGGTCAGGCGGACGGCGGTCCGGCCAGGTCGTCGGAAGCAGGTCGATCCTCGGGGGCGGGACGCGTGTGCGCGGTGGTGGGGGTGACGTTGCGCTGCAGTGCGCGGGCCCGGTCCTCGGCGGCCGCGGCGTCGGCCCGACGCCGCTCCTCCAGGGCGAGCTGATAGTTCGTGCGCGCCCACACGACCCGCGCCCAGTGGAACGTGATGACGAACATCGCCAGCCATCCCAGCGCGAGACCGATGCCGACACCGTGGGGCGGCGCGATGCCGTCGACCCCGGGGGTGTTGCGCGACCACCAGGCGAGCATCCCCGCGACGCACCCGACGGCGCTGCCGCACAACGCGATCCACGCGAGAACCCATCGGCGGGTCACCAGCGCGAGCATGGAGAACCCGATACCGAAGATCACCACGAGGAACACGAAGACGCGCGAGGTGATCGTCACCCGTTCGGTCGTGGCGTCCGCGGCGAAGGTGAGGACGTCGATACCGTTCGCCGACCCGGTGTGCGGCAGGATCATCGACAGGATCGCGACGAGCACGGCGGCCGCGACGACCACCGCCCGCGCACCCGGGTCGATCTCACCGGCGACCTTGCGTTCGGCACGACGCAGGTCCCCCTCGAACTGGGAGAACCCGTCGGATCCGTCCGCTCCCGGCGCCCGATTCGTTCCTTCGCTCATACGTCACATCCTCCTGCACAGCCGCCGACCGCTGCTGCGGGTGGCGAATCGATTCGGCCGATCGTCGGCATGCCCAGCCCGACACCGATCGGTGGTGTCTGGGCGGTCCGTCCCGCCTGCGACGCGTCCCCGGCGCGGGTGCGCCGATGCGAGCGCAGCGGTCCGTCGGCGATCAGGTAGTGCGGCATCGCGCCGGTGACCACGGACTCGACGACGTCGCCGGCCCGGATCTCCGCGCGGTCGCCCACGAAGTGCACGAGCCGCCCGTCCCGGGCGCGGCCGGAGATCCGGTTGGTCTCGGAGTTCTTGCGGCCGCCGTTCTTGCCGTCGGCGTCGGCGACGACGAGCAACTCCACCGTCGAGCCGATCCGGCGTCGGTTCTCCTCCAGGCAGATCTCGTCCTGCAGCGCGGTCAGCCGCAGATACCGTTCGGTGACAACCGCTTTGGGTACCTGATCGGTCATCGTCGCGGCGGGGGTGCCGGGACGCGGCGAGTACTGGAAGGTGAAGGCCGAGGTGAACCGGGCGCGGGCGACGAGGTCGAGGGTCTGCTCGAAGTCCTCCTCGGTCTCCCCCGGGAAACCCACGATGATGTCGGTGGTGATGGCGGCGTCGGGCAGCCGGTCACGCACCTCGTCGAGGATGGCGAGGAACTTCGTCCGGCGATAGCTGCGACGCATCGACTTGAGGATCCGGTCGGACCCCGACTGCAGCGGCATGTGCAGTTGCGGGCAGATGTTGGGGGTCTCCACCATCGCGTCGATGACATCGGTCGTGAACTCCGCCGGATGCGGCGAGGTGAACCGCACCCGCTCGAGGCCCTCGATGTCGCCGCACGCACGCAGCAGGTCGGCGAACGCCGAGCGGGACCGTCCGAGCTCCGGGTCGGCGAACGACATCCCGTAGGCGTTGACGTTCTGCCCGAGCAGGGTGACCTCGACGACGCCCTGGTCCACGAGCGCCTGCACCTCGGCCAGCACGTCGCCGGGACGCCGGTCGACCTCCTTGCCGCGCAGCGCGGGAACGATGCAGAACGTGCAGGTGTTGTTACAGCCCACCGACACCGACACCCACCCCGCGTAGGACGACTCCCGTCGCGCGGGGAGCGTGGACGGGAACTCCTGGAGCGATTCGAGGATCTCGACCTGGGCGGTCTCGTTGTGCCGTGCGCGATCGAGCAGGGCGGGCAGGGACCCGAGGTTGTGGGTACCGAACACCACGTCCACCCACGGCGCCTTGTCCACCACCGTCGCACGGTCCTTCTGCGCGAGGCAGCCACCGACGGCGATCTGCATGTCCGGGCGTTGCTCCTTGATCGGCGCCAGGTGAGACAGGTTGCCGTAGAGCTTGTTGTCGGCGTTCTCGCGCACCGCACAGGTGTTGAAGACCACCAGGTCCGCGTCGGATCCGTCGACGGCACGGACGTACCCGGCGTCCTCCAACAGACCCGAGATGCGCTCGGAATCATGCACGTTCATCTGACAGCCGTAGGTGCGGACCTGGTAGCTGCGCGGGGACCCGGTGGCACCGGTCGTCGGCGCCGGACGTTCGGCGCCACGGGGGCTGTGTATGGCGGTGGCACTCATCGTGACCAGGGTACTCAGCGGATCGGAGGTGGTCGTCCACGGGCGCGCAGCCCGGCGAGATCGGGGACGACACAGTAAAGTTTTCGTTACCCAAGGCGGTGATTGTGCGCCGATTCCGGTACTCGCAAACGTAAGGTTGCCACCCATGACCGCTTCGCAACCCGGATCCGCCGCACCGGCGCCGCAGACCGACAGACCGCCGATGATCTCGCTGCGGGGAGTCGACAAGCACTTCGGTGAACTCCACGTTCTCAAGGACATCAACCTCGAGATCCCCGCCGGTCAGGTGGTCGTCGTGCTCGGTCCGTCGGGATCGGGCAAGTCGACGCTGTGTCGCACCATCAACCGTCTCGAGCCGATCGACAACGGCGAGATCCGCATCGACGGAGACCTGCTCCCGTCCGAGGGCAAGGGACTCGCCGCGCTGCGCGCCGAGGTCGGCATGGTCTTCCAGTCGTTCAACCTCTTCGCACACAAGACCATCCTCGACAACGTCACGCTGGCGCCGATCAAGGTGCGTCGCAAGAGCAAGGACGAGGCACGCACGCGCGCGATGGAACTGCTCGAGCGTGTCGGCATCGCCGCCCAGAAGGACAAGTACCCCGCGCAGCTGTCCGGCGGTCAACAGCAACGCGTCGCCATCGCGCGGTCACTCGCGATGGAGCCGAAGGTGATGTTGTTCGACGAGCCCACCTCCGCGCTCGACCCGGAGATGGTCAACGAGGTCCTCGACGTGATGGTGTCGTTGGCCAAGGAGGGGATGACCATGGTGGTGGTCACCCACGAGATGGGCTTCGCCCGCAAGGCCGCCGATCGCGTCATCTTCATGGCCGACGGAGCGGTCGTGGAGGACACCGATCCGGAGAGCTTCTTCACCCGGCCCGAATCCGATCGCGCCCGTGACTTCCTCGGCAAGATCCTGGGCCACTGATGACGACTGCACATCCCCGCCGGCGTCGATGGTCGACCCTCGGCATTCTCACCATGACACTCGCCGTCACCGCGGCATCGTTGACCGCCTGCGGCAACACCAATCCGCGCGATCTGATCGACTCGATCAAGAACGGATCGGTCATCCTCGGCACCAAATACGACCAGCCCGGCCTCGGACTCCGGGAACCGAGCAAGGACTTCACCGGCTTCGACACGCTCGTCTCGCGATACGTGGTCAACTCGATCGCCGACGACCTCGGCGTCAAGCATCCCGAGATCACCTGGCGCGAGACACCGTCCGCCCAGCGCGAGACCCTCATCGAGAACGGCGAGGTCGACATGATCGCCGCCACCTACTCGATCAACGCCGCACGCTCGGAGCGCGTCGCCTTCGCCGGCCCCTACCTGGTGAACTATCAGGGACTACTGGTCCGCAAGGACGACGACAGCATCGGCACGCTCACCGATCTCGACAAGGGCAAGAAGCTCTGTTCGGTGACCGGCTCGACGTCGGCGCAGAACGTCAAGGCGCAGCTCCCCCGCATCCAGTTGCAGGAGTACGACTCCTACTCCGGTTGTGTGGAGGCGCTGAGGTTGAAGAAGATCGACGCGTTGACCACCGACGAGGTCATCCTCGCCGGCTTCGCCAACTTCGACATCTACGACGATCAGTTCAAGATCGTCGACATGACCTACCCCAAGGACGCCTGCGTCACCTCGTCCGGGAAGAAGGCGCTCCGCAAGGAGGGCGCACCGTTCTCCACCGAGCGGTACGGCATCGGCATGCCGAAGAACTACCCGGCCAACGTGACCGCCGCCAACAAGGCGCTGGACAAGATGCTCACGCCGGATGGCTCGGGGTCGTCGCCGTGGGAACGCGCGCTGCGCGAGTCCGTCGGTGACGAAGAGGTCGACACGTTGATGAAGCGGGCCGACGCGCCGGACTCACCGTTCACGTTCACCCCGAAACCCGGCGATCTGTCGTTCCTCGACTCGAAGTCGACGCCGTGTCCGGCGGGTCTGTCATGAACGAACTGTGGAGCGACATAGGTCCCGAACTGTGGCCCGCGTACTGGGTCACGATCAAGCTGACCTTCTTCGCGGCCGTCGGGTCGCTGGTGTGGGGCACGATCCTCGCCGGGATGCGGGTGTCCCCGGTACCGGTGATGCGGCTGTTCGGGACGTCCTACGTGAACGTTGTCCGGAACACACCGCTCACGCTGATCATCATCTTCTGCTCGATCGGGCTCTATCAGAACCTCGGTCTGACACTCGCGCCGGAGAACGAGAACTTCATCGAGAACAACAATTTCTGGCTCGCGGTGCTGGGGTTCGTGATCTACACGTCCACCTTCGTGTGCGAGACGTTGCGTTCCGGTTTCAACACCGTGCCGCTCGGCCAGGCCGAGGCGGCACGCTCGTTGGGTCTCGGTTTCAGCCGGGTGTTCGGCACCATCGTGCTGCCCCAGGCGACGCGGTCGGTGATCGGACCGATGGGCAGTGTGCTGATCGCACTCACCAAGAACACAACCATCGCCTCGGCCATCGGCGTGGCCGAGGCCTCGCTGCTGATGAAGGAGCAGATCGAGAACCATGCCGATCAGATCGTCGCGATCTTCGTCATCATCGCGATCGGATTCATGATCATCACGCTGCTCGAGGGCTTCGTGTTCGGTTACTTCGCAAAGAGATTGGCGGTCAAGCGATGAACGGCAGTCACACGATGACGGGCGGCACACGATGAGCGGCGCGACGGTTCTCTACGACGCGCCCGGGCCCCGCGCCCGCCGTCGTAACGTGGGGATCGCGGCGATCTTCGGCATCATCCTCGTGGCTGTGGCGGTCTTCGTGATCGTCACGCTTGCCGGCAATGATCAGTTGACCTCGGAGAAGTGGAAGCCGTTCATCGAGGGCAACACCTGGACGACCTACCTGCTGCCCGGCTTGTGGGGCACGTTGAAGGCAGCGGCGTTGTCGATCGTCTTCGCGCTGATCCTGGGGGCCGTACTCGGCATCGGTCGACTCTCCGACCACCGGGCGACCCGATGGCTCAGTGGCGCGGTCGCGGAGTTCTTCCGGGCCATCCCGGTTCTGATCCTGATCATCTTCGCCTACTACCTGTTCGCCAAATACGCGGTGTTCCCATCGCAACAACTGGCTCTGGCCGCGGTGGTCACCGGGCTGACCCTCTACAACGGTTCGGTCATCGCCGAGATCATCCGATCAGGCATCAACTCGCTGCCGTCCGGCCAGGCGGAGGCCGCGAACTCGTTGGGGCTGCGCAAGTCTCAGTTGATGCGACTGATCCTGCTCCCCCAGGCGGTCACCGCCATGCTTCCGGCTCTCATCTCGCAGATGGTCATCGCCTTGAAAGACAGCGCGCTGGGCTATGTGATCGGCTACATCGAGGTGGTCCGCTCGGGCATCCAGTCGGCGTCGTACTACGGCAACTATCTGCCTGCGCTGGTCGTGGTGGCGATCGTGATGATCATCATCAACTTCACGTTGTCCACTCTCGCGACCAACGTCGAGCGACGACTCCGCCAGGGCAAACGGGCCAAATCCGACGACCTGCCCACCGAGCAGGACGCGATCCCGGGTGTGGCCATCGGGAAGTGAGTCCGGCCGGCGACGAGCGCCGAGGCTCTCAGTTGCGGCGGCGCTCGTCGAGCGCGGTGCGGACCAGTTCCATCGCGATCCCTGGACCGTAACCGCGCCGGGCGAGCATGCCGACGAGCCGCCGGAGATGTTTGTTGCGTTCGGCCGGGTCGTCGAGTGCGTCGACCGGAACGCGTCCGATCTTCTTCTCGAGCAACTCCGCGGCCCGGGTGCGTTCGTCGTCGTCGTCGATGGTGCCCAGCGCCTCGGCGATGACGCCGGGATCGACTCCCTTCGTGCGCAGTTCGTGGCGCAGGGCGGTACGTCCCTTGGCGCTGTAGGTGTGTCGGGCACGGACCCACTGGTGGGCGAAATCGCGGTCGTCGACGAGACCGACGCCGGCGAGCCGGTCGAGAACGGTGTCGACCTCGGTCGGCTCGAAGTCCTTGTCGAGAAGTCGGGTACGGAGCTCGTGACGACTGCGGGCCCGGACCCCGAGCAGCCGCAGGGCGCTGTCGTAGGCGCTCGCACCGCCGCCCTGTGCATTGCGAGACGACCCTGCCGACGGCGCCGGGTTCGGCGTCGTCGGCAGGGAGGTCTGCTCGGTACGGGCGAGGATCTCGCGGGTCGCGTCGTCGAGACGCGCTCGGACATCCGGGTCCGTCATGATGTGCGCAGGATCAGAAGTCGATGGGTGCCGGAGCCGGGATCGTGTCGTCGGCGGTCAGGACCGCACCGATACCCAGCTTCTCCTTGATCTTCTTCTCGATCTCGTCACGGACGTCGACGTTCTCGAGCAGGAACTTGCGGGCGTTCTCCTTGCCCTGTCCGAGCTGGTCACCCTCGTAGGTGAACCACGAGCCGGACTTACGGATGAATCCCTCGGTGACGCCGAGATCGATCAGCGAGCCCTCCTTGCTGATCCCGTGGCCGTAGAGGATGTCGAACTCGGCCTGCTTGAACGGCGGCGACACCTTGTTCTTGACGACCTTGACGCGGGTGCGGTTGCCCACGGCGTCGGTGCCGTCCTTGAGGGTCTCGATACGACGGATGTCGAGGCGGACCGACGCGTAGAACTTCAACGCCTTGCCGCCCGTGGTGGTCTCCGGCGAGCCGAACATGACGCCGATCTTCTCGCGCAGCTGGTTGATGAAGATGACCGTCGTGCCCGAGTTGCTCATGGCGCCGGTGATCTTGCGCAGCGCCTGGCTCATCAGACGTGCCTGCAGGCCGACGTGGCTGTCGCCCATCTCGCCCTCGATCTCGGCGCGGGGCACGAGCGCCGCGACGGAGTCGATGACCAGGATGTCCAGCGCGCCGGAGCGGATCAGCATGTCGGCGATCTCGAGGGCCTGCTCACCGGTGTCGGGCTGCGACACCAGCAGCGCGTCGGTGTCGACACCGAGCTTCTGCGCGTAGTCGGGGTCGAGCGCGTGCTCGGCGTCGATGAAGGCGGCGATGCCGCCGTTGGCCTGCGCGTTGGCCACCGCGTGCAGCGCGACGGTGGTCTTACCCGAGGACTCCGGGCCGTAGATCTCCACGACACGGCCGCGGGGCAGCCCGCCGATACCCAGCGCGACGTCGAGGGCGATCGACCCGGTGGGGATCACCTCGATCGGCGCACGGACCTCGTCGCCCAGGCGCATCACCGAGCCCTTGCCGAAGTTCTTGTCGATCTGCGCCAGCGCCAGATCCAGCGCCTTCTCGCGATCCTGCGATCCTGCCATGGGGTGTCTCCTGATCATCGGTTCATCGGTGGTTGTTCTCCACCGATGGTCATCGGCATGAGGTGGCCTGCGGATCGCCACTGCGATCGTCGGTGTGCGTCACGCTAAACCGGACCACCGACAGCGGCGGAAAATCCTCACGACGTGCTGTGGATGAACAGCATCTGTGGAGAGATCCGGCGGTCACCTCGGTGGAGGTCACGTGTTCGAACAACCCCAGACTAGGCGAACATCTGTTCGATGCAAGCACGTGACGCCGTGACACGCCGGGGTGTCGCCGATCCGACCCACGAGGGTGGACCGGCGACCGTCACCAGCGTTCGCGGGGGACGTCGAACTCGCGACAGAGGGCGACCCAGACCAGCTTCGGGTCGATGCCGGCCTCGAGGGCCTCGGCACCCGTGCGGCCGCCGAAGTCGATCAGCACGTGGTCGCGCAGCATCGAATCGGCGGTGAGGCTGCCGAACTCGGTCTGCATCAGCTCGGAGAACTCGGTGAGACGCATCGCCGTCGAGGTTAGTCGTCGATCACCGATCGGCACACCGCGACCGGGTCGGCGAGGTCGGCCGCACCGTCGGCGGCACGGCGTGCCGCGGCCGCCGTGTCGGGATCGGCCAGGACAGCCAGGCATGCCGCCCGCAGGGTCTCGGTGTCCAACGGGCGCACGAGCGCGCCACCACCCTGGCGGACCACCCGGTTGGCGAGTTCCCACTGATCGCCGCCGCCGGGGACGGTCACCACGGGTACGCCGGCGAGCAACGACTTCGCGAGCATCCCGTGTCCCCCACCGCAGACGACGAGGTCGGCGTGCGCGAGCAGGGCGTCCTGGCGGCCCGTGCCCGCGACCGCCCAGGGCGGCAACGTCCGATCGCCGTGTCGCAGCGCCGAGATCACCACGCGCACGGCGACGCCGGTGTGGGTGGGATCGAGGGCCTCGAGTGCGGTGTCGACGAGGTCGGCGACCCCGGTCGTGGCGGTGGACGGCGCGACGACGACCAGCGGCCCTGTTCCGTCCGGCGGGGTGAACACCTGCCGGGTCGGCTCCCAGAGCAGGGGGCCGACGACGTGTGCGTCCGCGGGCCAGTCCGGGCGGGGGACCTCGAGTGCCGGGAGTGTGGCGACGAGTCGTGCCGCCGGTCCGGGGGACGCGGCGGGCAGGCCGATCGATTCACGGGCGGCTCCCCGCTGGCGGTCCCCCTGTGCCCGTGAGCGTGTCGTCGCGGCCCGCATCAGGCGATCCCGCAGTCGGCCCGACAGTCCGGTCCCCGGGGCCAGTCCGCTGCCGATCGGCGGCAGACCGACCGACGGTTCGTAGAGCGGGTGGGGTGACAACTCGATCCACGGGATGCCGAGACGCTCGGCGGCCCATCCGCCGCAGACGGTGATGACGTCGCAGATCACCAGATCGACCGGGTCGGCCTGCAGGACCGGGACGAGTTCGGTGCACATCCGTGCCGCGCGGACGCTGAGCTTGGCGCCGGCGTCGGAGTCGTCCTCGGTGTCGAGGACGTCGAGACCCGGCAGTTCGGCCACCGCGACGCCGTCGGGGATCGGCCGCGTCGGTCCGGTGCCGGGGAGCCACGCCGTCCCGGTGAACACCGTGACCGACTCCCCTGCCGCGACGAGCCGCTGCGCGAGGGCGATCGCCGGGATGGCGTGTCCCGCATCGGGTCCTGCGACGATCGCGATCCGCACCGATGCGTTCCTTCCGTGAGATCCTGCTAGATCGTCGGCGGACCCGACAACTTCTCGGACGATTCACCCGATCGGCCGAACCACTTCACGACGGTGAACGCACCGACGGCGAGCAGACCGATGACCGCGACGGCGACGAATCCCTTCACCGCCGCCACGATCAGACCGAAGAACAACCACACCACCACGATTGCGAGTGCGATCTTCCACCACATGACATCTCTCCTTTGCCCGCGCCGGTCGGATACCGGCCCGATGCATCCAGGGTGGCAGCGCGGACACGCCGCGTCACCGCTGCGGAGCGAAGACGGGGGAAAGATCAGGGATGACCCTGACGGGGGTGGACGAGATACGTCAGGACTGCTCGGGGCGCTTGCGCAGATCCGGGTTGCCCTGCTCGACGGCCGGCGTCGAGGCGCTCGGACCCGAGATCGCCTCGTTCTGCATCTTCGCGCGGATCTCCTCGAGCCGGGAGTGTCCCGCCATCTGCACCGTCGCCTGCTGGACCTCCATCATCCGACCGCCGACGGTGTTGCGCGACAGCTCCGCCGAACCGAGCGCCGTCGCGTAACGACGCTCGATCTTCTCGCGGACCTGTTCGAGATTGGGGGTGTTCCCCGGCGCCGACAGCTCACTCATCTGCTGCAGCGAGGACGACACCTGTTCCTGCATCTTCGCCTGCTCGAGCTGGCTGAGGAGCTTGGTGCGCTCGGCGAGCTTCTGCTGCAACATCATCGAGTTCTGCTCGACCGCCTTCTTGGCCTGTGTCGCCGCCTGCAATGACTGGTCGTGCAGGTTCTTGAGGTCCTCGACACTCTGCTCGGCGGTCACCAGCTGCGCGGCGAAGGCCTCTGCGGCGTTGCTGTACTCGAGCGACTTGGCGGTATCGCCGTTGGCGGTCGCCTGATCGGCCAGGGTGATGGCCTGTCGCGTGTTGGCCCCGAGCTTCTCCACCTCGCCGAGCTGGCGGTTCAGCTTCATCTCGAGCTGGCGCTGGTTGCCGATCACGGCGGCGGCCTGCTGCGACAGCGCCTGGTGCTGACGCTGGGCGTCCTCGATGGCCTGCTGGATCTGGATCTTGGGGTCGGCCTTCTCGTCGATCGTGGCGTTGCCGTACGCCATCATGTACCGCCAGGCCTTCACGAATGGGTTTGCCATTGGTTCCTCGATCTCTCGATTACCGGATCGGAGGCCCCGCCCCGATCCACGGACGGATCTGCTTGGCACCAATCTAGCCGCTCGGCACCCGGGCGTGGCCGTGACCGACGCACACCGGCGCGGTTGACTCCGGGCTCGTGTGGGCGATCGCCGACGGCGTGCCGCGGTCTCAGGCCGCGGTGAGGGTGGAGGAGTCGGTGGGGGCCGGGATCACGACGCGCGTGTCCTCGGCGATGGTCGTCCGCAGCTTGAGCGAGTTGCCGACATCGAGCAACACCTCGGCGATCTCCACGTCGAGCGCATCACAGATGGCGGCGAGCAGTTCGCTCGACGCCTCTTTCTGACCACGCTCGATCTCGGACAGATACCCGAGGCTCACCCGGGCGTTGCTCGACACCTCGCGCAGTGTGCGTCCCTGATCCGTCCGGACCCGGCGCAGACTGCCACCCAGAGCCTCACGAAGTAGCACTGCCATTTGAGTCCTCCTCACGTACTCCGGGTTCAACGCGGCGAGGGTCGATACAGTTCCCGATCCCCGTCCTATTCTCGTTGATCCGCCGAGATCGGTTCACCCGGCGTCACGTGCGCGCGCCGTGCCCTCGGCCCGGAGGCGTACCGCGCGCCACACGTAGTCGAAGCCGGTGATGACGGTGGCCACGATCGCCGCGACCATCACCGCGACGGCGATCCAGTGCAGCGGGCCCGGCAGCGGCAGGATGTAGAGCCCGATCGCCACCACCTGCAACAGAGTCTTGAGTTTGCCGCCGCGACTGGCCGGGATCACCCCGTGGCGCAGCACCCAGAACCGCAGGAGCGTCACCCCGACCTCGCGCGCGATGATCACCGCGGTGATCGCCCAGTTCAGGTCCCCCAGCAGCGAGAGCGCCACCAGTGCGGAACCGATGAGGGCCTTGTCGGCGATGGGGTCGGCCATCTTGCCGAAGTCGGTGATCAGACCACGCTGCCGGGCGATCCGACCGTCGTATCGGTCGGTGATCGCGGCCAGGGCGAACACGGCCCAGGCCGCCACCCGCCACCACGGGTTGTGACCACCGTCGGCGAACAGTGCGGCCAGGAACACCGGGACCAGCACGATGCGGAAGACGGTGAGGATGTTGGCGATGTTCACGATGGGGACGTTGCTGACCGGATCGGCGATCGGATCCGCGTCGGTCGGCTTCATCGAGTTCCGCAGGCGATCGGTCATCGCACGCACCCACCGCGCATCGGTACCGATGCCGCGGCGTCACGACATCGCGGTCGCGCGTCCATGCGTCGCAGATCACCCACTCGGTCAGAATATCCGTGCATCACCCCACCCGACCGCGCAGGTCCACCTGCACGCGGCCATGTGTCCTCGAACCGGTGCGACCGTACTACTGTGCTCGCATGGCAGACGACGACTCCGCCGGCACCGACATGGTGGTTCGCAGGGCTCGTACCTCCGACGTCCCGCGCATCAAAGAGGTCATCGACCAGTACGCGGGCCGGATCCTGCTGGAGAAGAACCTCGTCACGTTGTACGAGGCGGTGCAGGAGTTCTGGGTCGCCGAGATCGACGGCGTGATCGTGGGATGCGGTGCGCTGCACGTGTTGTGGGCCGACCTCGGCGAGGTGCGCACGGTGGCCGTGGACACCTCCCACGCCGGGCGGGGCATCGGCCACCGACTCGTCGCACGGCTGATGGACGTGGCGCGTGAACTGCAACTGACGCGGGTCTTCGTGTTGACCTTCGAGACCCACTTCTTCGCCCGGCACGGTTTCACCGAGATCGACGGCACCCCGGTGACCGCCGAGGTGTACGAGGAGATGTGCCGCTCGTACGACGCCGGTGTCGCCGAGTTCCTGGACCTGAGCTACGTCAAACCCAACACCCTGGGCAACACCCGCATGATCGCCGCGCTCTAGCCCGCCCGGCCCTACCGCCGGCGATCGCCGGGGAACGGAGAACACACGATGACCGTGTTCGCAGTGGAGTACACGTACTCCGAGACCACCACCGGCCTGCGCGACGAGCACCGGTCCGACCACCGGGCGTGGCTGGCCCGCCTGGTCGACGAGGGCACCGTCCTCGAGTCCGGCCCGTACCCCGACGGGAGCGGCGCCCTGCTGATATTTCGCGCCGACGACGCCGACGCGCTCGCGACGATCCTGACCCAGGACCCGTTCTCCGACGTCGACGCGATCGCGGGGACCCGGGTCACGGAGTGGAAGCCGCTCTTCGGGCCTCTCGCCCCCTGAGACGGGCGAACCCCGCGCCACCGTGAGGTGGGCGGGGTCCGCGACGCGATCGTCGGCCGCGATCAGGTGCTCGAGACCTCTTCCTGTTCCTTCTTGTCGTTCGACTTGGCCTTGACGAGGCTGGCCACCGTGGTGATCACCAGGACGCCGACGATGATGCCCAGCGACAGTCCGGTCGAGATCTCCGGGACCTTGATGTGTTCGCCTCCGTTGAGGAACGGCAGGGTGTTCTCGTGCAGTGCGTGCAGCACGAGCTTCACACCGATGAAGCCGAGGATGATCGACAGGCCCCACGACAGGAACACCAGGCGATCGAGGAGTCCGTCGAGCAGGAAGAACAGCTGACGCAGACCCATCAGGGCGAACGCGTTCGCCGTGAAGACGATGTACGGCTCGGTGGTCAGGCCGTAGATCGCCGGGATCGAGTCCAGCGCGAAGAGAACGTCGGTGAAGCCGATGACGATGAGGACCATCAGCATCGGGGTGGCGAGACGCTTGCCGTTGACCTTGGTGAACAGCTTGTCGCTGTTGTACTCGTCGGTGGTCCGCAGGTAGCGCTTGACGAAGCGCATGATCGCGCTGTCGCCTTCCTCCTCGTCGTCCTCGGACGACGTGGCCTCGCGGATGAGCTTGACGGCGGTGTAGATCAGGAACGCGCCGAACAGGTAGAAGACCCAGCTGTAGGCGTTGATCGCGGCCGCACCGACGGCGATGAAGCCGCCGCGCATGACCAGGGCCATCACGATGCCGAGGAGCAGCACCTTCTGCTGGTACTCCCTGGGGACCGCGAACTTCGCCATGATGATGACGAACACGAACAGGTTGTCGACCGACAGCGCCTTCTCGGTGACGAATCCGGCGTAGTACTCACCGCCGTAGGTCCCACCCCACTGCCACCAGACGAAGCCGCCGAAGATCAGGGCGATCGTGATGTAGACCGCCGACCAGGCGCCGGACTCCTTGAGCGACGGGGCGTGTGGCGTACGCACGTGGGCGAAGAAGTCGAAGATGAACAACCCGAGGATCACCACGAGGGTGATGATCCAGGTTGTTGCGGACACGTTCATACAGAAAATCCTCCAGCTGACCGAACACGGGTGCCAGAGGTCTCTCCCGCCGTGTGGCTGACCACTCGGCCGACGTCCCGGAACGCCACATGGTCCCGGTGATGGCACCGGTCCGGTGACGAACGTATTGACGAGATCGCCGCGACAGGGATACTCCCCTCGAAAGCAAAATTTACTTTACCTTTGGGCCGACGGTGCTGCCACATGCACAGGTCAGGGGCTTTCGGGTTCGGGCAAATCCGTCACGAGGTGTTCAGTCGGAGTCGTCGCCGCCCGCCACGCCGCCGTTGATCGAGGCGATGACCCCGGCGAGATCCTCCGGCTTGACCAACACCTCGCGCGCCTTCGACCCCTCGCTCGGGCCGACGACCCCGCGGGTCTCCATCAGGTCCATCAACCGGCCCGCCTTGGCGAACCCGACGCGTAGTTTGCGCTGCAGCATCGACGTCGATCCGAACTGACTGCTCACGACGAGCTCGATGGCCTGCAACAGGTCGTCGAGGTCGCCGCCGATGTCGCCGTCGATGTCCTTGGAGTCCGCGACCTTCTGCGCGGTGACGCCTTCCTGGTACTGCGGGTCGCCCTGTTCCTTGGCGAACTCGACGACCGCCGAGATCTCCTCGTCGGTGATGAACGCACCCTGCATGCGGATCGCACGGTTGGCGCCCATCGGGATGAACAGGCCGTCGCCCATACCGATCAGCTTCTCCGCGCCGGGCTGGTCGAGGATGACGCGCGAGTCGGTCAGCGACGAGGTGGCGAAGGCCAGGCGCGACGGGACGTTGGTCTTGATCAGACCGGTGACGACGTCGACCGACGGGCGCTGGGTGGCCAGCACGAGGTGGATGCCGGCGGCACGGGCCTTCTGGGTGATGCGGACGATCGCGTCCTCGACGTCCTTCGGTGCGGTCATCATCAGGTCGGCGAGCTCGTCGACGATGGCGAGGATGTACGGGTACGGGCGATAGACGCGCTCGGATCCCAGTGGGGTGCTGATCTCGCCGGAACGCACCTTGGAGTTGAAGTCGTCGATGTGGCGGACCCGCGAGGCCTTCATGTCCTGATAGCGCTGCTCCATCTCCTCGACCAGCCAGGCCAGCGCCGCGGCGGCCTTCTTCGGCTCGGTGATGATGGGCGTGATCAGGTGCGGGATGCCCTCGTAGGGCGTCAGTTCCACCATCTTGGGGTCGATGAGGATCATCCGGACGTCGTCGGGTGTCGCACGGGTCAGCAGCGACACCAACATCGAGTTCACGAAGCTGGACTTGCCCGACCCGGTCGAACCGGCGACCAACAGGTGCGGCATCTTCGCCAGATTGGCGCTGACGAACTCACCCTCGATGTTCTTGCCCAGGCCGATGACCAGCGGATGGGAGTCCTTACGGGTCGAGGGGTCCTTGAGCACGTCGGCGAGACGGACCATCTCGCGGTCGCTGTTGGGCACCTCGATGCCCACGGCCGACTTGCCCGGGATGGGGGCCAGCAGACGGACGTTGTCGGTGGCCGCCGCGTAGGCGATGTTGCGGGCCAGCGCGGTGATCTTCTCGACCTTCACGCCGGGACCGAGCTCGACCTCGTACCGGGTGACCGTGGGTCCCCGGGTGAAGCCGGTGACCGCGGCGTCGATCTTGAACTGCTCGAGCACCGCGGTGATCCGGTCGATCATGTCGTCGTTGGCCGCGCTGCCCAGCTTTGCCGGTTCACCGTCGATGAGCAGCGACGTGGGCGGCAGGCGGTAGTCACCCTCGATCGCCCGTTCCACGAACTCGGCGACGTCCTCCGATGTTGGCGGAGCTGCGACGGGAGCGGGCTTCTTCGGCACCGAGGTGCGCTTGGGGCGACGAGCCACCACCTCGGTCGGCCGGTCCGCCTCCGCGGCGGGCACCGTGCGGTCACCGTCGTCGATGAGCGGTTCGGTCAGGGCGTCGCCCGCGCTGACGCCACTGCGCCGACGCAGCCGCGTGGTCGGTGCGATGTCGGTGAGCGTGTCGTCGGGCGGGTAGTTCGCGTACGGGTCGTCGCCGTAGGGCGCGTCGGCCGGGTCGTCGGCGTAGCGGTCGTCGTCGTCGAAACGCTCCGGACCCAGGTCGTCGAGCTCGTCGAGGTCGTCTCGCATCCGGCCGATCCCGAGGTAGTCACGCGACCGGTCGACCGCCTCGCGCACGGTCATCCGCAGACCGAGGAGCACACCGAACACGATGCACAGCAGCAGGATCGGGATGGACACCCAGACCGTCAGTCCGCTGGTGAGCGGTCCCGCGGCGGCGAACCCGAGGAAGCCACCGGCCCGGAGACGTCCGTCGAACGCCACGGGTGCACCCGCCACCAGATGCCAGAGGCCGAGGACGGGGAGCCCGATCAACAGCGCGGTGCCGATGCGCCGACCGCGCTGCGTCGGATTCGGACCGCGACGCATCAGGGCGATGCCCAGACCCGCGGCCGCCACGGGCACGACCAGCGCGGCCTGCCCGACGATCGAGCGCACGGCGGTGTCGACGAAGGCACCGATCGGACCGGCGGCGTGGAACCAGACGCTTGCCCCGATCAGGATGGCGGCGGCGATCAACGCCAGGGCGACCCCGTCGCGGCGGTGGGTGTGTTCAGGCGCCGGCGTCGCCGCGGACGCGGCCGGGGCGGGTTCGTCATCGTCGAAGTCCAGGTCGGGGATCTCGAGATCGTCGTATCGGTCGTCGACGTCGGCACGGGCGGTTCGCGCCCCGGCACGCGACGACGATCCGACGCGGGCCATGCCACCGACGCCGCGGGCCATCATCAGCCACCCGGCCCCGACGCCGCGGCCCACCGATCGGACGACCGAGCCGCGGGGAGCCTCGTCGGTCGGCGCGATCGTGGCCGTACGGGCGGTCTGGGACCTGCCGGTGGAGCGAGTCGACGCCGGAGGCCGCTTGGCGGCGGTCCGCCCGGTCGCGCGCGACCCGGTGGAGCGGGAACCGGTGGACCGACCGCCGGCCGTCGAGGCCGACCGCGACCGGGTCGACGATGCCGCTGAACTGGGCTTTCCGGAGGCACGACGAGTAGACGACCCCGACGATGTGCGCTTCGCGGCCGCAGTGGAACCGCGGGCCGTGGACTTGGGGCTCATGCAGCTCAGGATAAACCGCATCTGTCACATAAGCCTCGCGCGCCTCACTGGTTACCGGGGGCGTGTCCCTTTTGTGACCCGACGCCGTTCCTCGGCGTCACGATCTCGCCGCGACGGACTACGCGCTGCGGTCCGACGCCTTCACCGCGGCGATCGCGTCGTCGTCCCCGGTGAACGCGCATGCGACCTCGTCGCGACCGAACGCGAACAGCAGCAGTTCACCCGGTTCCCCGGTGACGGTGACCGACGGGCCGGAGCCGACCGTGGTGACCGTCGAGCCGTCGGGGGTGCGCAACTCGACACGAGCGGGCGCCGATCCGAGACTCTTCTTGGCGATCAACGGCAGCGGCCGTCGCAGGGCCGCGGTCAGATCGGGGTCCAACGGTCGGACAGTCCACCCGGCGACCGCGCGACGGACGTCCTCGTGGTGGACGAACATCTCCGCGGCGTTGACGAACCGGTCCAGCGGGCGCAGCGGCGAATACCAGGGCGGGCCGGACGCGAGCTGATCGACGAGCCCGGTCCAGTCCCGCCGGGCGTAGCCCTTCTGCACCCGCTCGGTGTAACCCGCCAACGGCGGCAGGAGGATCCCCGGGGCTGCGTCGAGTCGCACCTCGCGGATCACCATGTGCGCGGTGATGTCCCGGGTGACCCACCCCTCACACAGGGTGGGGGCGTCCGGCCCGGACAGGCGCAGGGTCTCGACGAGAGCGGCGCGTTCGGCGCGTGCAGCGGTCATCTGTCGACCCTAACGTCCGCACGGCCCGCCCCACCGGGCGAACCGTGCGGTCGCACTCAGCGCTTCTTCTTGGCCGGGTCCGTGTTCACCGAGAGCACCGTGGGCACGATCATCGGCCGGCGACGGTAGGTGTCGGCCACCCAGCGGCCCACCGAGCGCCGGATCATCTGTGCGATGCGATGGGTGTCGGTGACACCTTCGGCGGCGAGCTCCGACAGCGCGGTGTGGATCATGTCCGAGGCCTCTTTCAGCGCCGCCGGATCGTCGGAGAAGCCGCGTCCGGACACCTCGGGGGTGCTGACCAGGGTTCCGTCCGCGGCGTCGATGACCACGGTGATTGCGATGAAGCCACCCTCGCCGAGGACCAGACGCTCCGACAGGGTCGACTCCCCCACGTCGCCGACCGACAGGCCGTCGACGTAGACGAACCCGACGGGCACGCGTCCGACGATGCCCGCGCGACCGTCGACCAGGTCGACGACCACGCCGTCCTCGGCGAGCACGACCCGATCCGGGTCGACGCCGGTGGCCTCGGCCAGCGCGGCGTTGGCGCGCAGATGGCGCCATTCGCCGTGCACCGGCATCGCGTTGGACGGGCGGACCGCGTTGTACAGGTAGAGCAGCTCACCCGCCGATGCGTGTCCGGAGACGTGCACCTTGGCGCTCTGCTGGGTGACGACGGTGGCGCCACGCTTGGCCAGACCGTTGACGACCGCGAAGACCGAGTTCTCGTTGCCGGGGATCAGCGACGACGCGAGCACGACGAGATCGTCGGCCCGGATGTTGATCTGGCGGTGTTCGCCGCGCGCCATCCGCGACAGGGCCGAGAGCGGCTCGCCCTGCGATCCGGTGGACACCAACACGACCCGGTGATCGGGAAGCGATGCGGCGGCGTCCATCTCGACGACGACGCCGTCGGGCACGCGGAGGTAGTCGAGTTCCTGGGCGATCTGCATGTTGCGCACCATCGACCGTCCGACGAAGCAGACCTTGCGGTCGTGCGCCGCGGCGACGTCGACGACCTGCTGGATGCGGTGCACATGGCTGGCGAACGACGCGACGATCACGCGCTGTCTGGCCTTGCCGATGACCTGGTCCAGGACCGTGCCGATGTTGCGCTCGGGGGTGACGAACCCGGGGACCTCGGCGTTGGTGGAGTCCACCAGGAACAGGTCCACGCCCTCGTCGCCGAGACGGCTGAAACCGGCGAGGTCGGTCAGCCGACCGTCGAGGGGCAGCTGGTCGAGCTTGATGTCACCGGTGTGCAGGACCAGGCCGGCCGGGGTGCGGATGGCGATCGCGAGTGCGTCCGGGATGGAGTGGTTGACCGCGAAGTACTCGAGGGCGAACGGCCCGTACTTCGACGTCTCGCCCTCGGTGACCTGCACCAGCTTCGGTCGCTGACGGTGTTCGCGGCACTTGGCGGCGAGCAGGGCGAGGGTGAAGCGGGACCCGACGACCGGGATGTCGGCGCGCAGGCGCAGCAGGAACGGGACCGCGCCGATGTGGTCCTCGTGACCGTGGGTGAGGACGATGGCGACGACGTCGTCCATCCGGTCCTCGATGTAGCGGAAGTCGGGCAGGATCAGGTCCACGCCGGGCTGCTGGTCCTCGGGGAACAGCACGCCACAGTCGACGATGAGCAGCTTGCCGTCGAACTCGAAGACGGTCATGTTGCGGCCGATCTCGCCGATGCCGCCGAGCGCGACCACACGCAGTCCGCCGCGCGGGAGCTTGTTGGGCAGACCGAGGCGATCGGTGGCGTCCCCGATCGGCTGCGACGCGGCGCGGGGCGAGCGGTCGCGGCCGGGTTCGGACCGGCGGTTGCCGCCGCCCGTGCGGTTGTCCGAGCGCGATGACTTCGCCGGGGCGCGATCGCCGGATCCCTTTGCGGGAGCCGACTTCGCCGATCCGGACTTCTGCCGTCGCGACTTGGCCGGTGCCGTCTGCTGATCGGCCGGAGCCGACGACTGCGCCGGGGACGACTGAGGCTCGGCCGCGGCGGGCGCGGTCTCGGCGACGGGCTGCGGCGCGGCGCTGACCTCGGGGGTGGGCTCGGGCGGGCCGCTGCGTCGGGTGGCGGCGCGCCGGGGGCGACGTCCGGCGTTCGGGGTCTCGGTCACGAAAGAACCTGCGCTGCACGCAAATCGGCGATGAGAGCTTCGATCTGCGGCCCGGTTGCGGGCATCTGCGGCAAGCGCGGATCACCCACGTCCAGTCCGATGATGCGTAGTGCGGCCTTGACCATGGTGACTCCTCCGAGGCGACCCATCGCATTCACGAGAGGGATCAGTGACAGGTTGATCTCGCGGGCCCGGACCATGTCGCCTTTGTCGACCGATTCGAGCAGCTCACGAAGGCGATCGGGCACGAGATGGCCGATCACCGAGACGAATCCGGACGCGCCGACCGCCAACCAGGGCAGGTTGAGGGCGTCTTCTCCGGACAGATATTCCAGACCCGCGTCGGCCATCAGTGCGGCGGCCGAGTTGAGGTCTCCCTTGGCGTCCTTGACGCCGACGATGTGACGGTGGCGTGCGAGCTCGAGCAGAGTGCGGTGCTCGATGGGCACGACCGACCGGGGCGGGATGTCGTAGAGCAGCACCGGGAGTTCCGTGGCGTCGGCGATCGCGGTGAAGTGCGCGAGCAGCCCGGTCTGCGGCGGCCGGGAGTAGTACGGCGTGACCACGAGCAGACCGTGGGCCCCTCGCGCGGCGGCCTCGATCGCGAACCGAACGCTCTCGGCGGTGTCGTAACTTCCCGCGCCCTGGGTGATGCGTGCACGATCGCCGACCGCGGCGAGCACCGCGCTGAGCAGGTCGAGCTTCTCGTCGACGGTGGTCGTCGGCGACTCACCGGTGGTCCCGGAGATCACGAGCCCGTCGACTCCCCGATCGACGAGATGCGTCGCGAGTTCGACGGCCTTGCCGATGTCAAGGCTGCCGTCCGGTGCGAACGGGGTCACCATCGCGACACCCACGGTTCCGAACGGATGCAGCCCATGCTGCGTATGGCCGCTGTTCATGGTGGTCAGGCTACCGTCCGACGACATCGCATCCCGCTCAACCCTCGATGACGAACGGAGATGTCGCGACCTCGGTGCCGTCGGCGA
Organism: Williamsia maris; assembly: GCF_024171815.1. Lineage (GTDB taxonomy): Bacteria > Actinomycetota > Actinomycetes > Mycobacteriales > Mycobacteriaceae > Williamsia_A > Williamsia_A maris. The sequence continues at coordinate 690,103 of NZ_JAMTCJ010000004.1, forward strand.
GCGTCCCGATCTCGAAATCGCCGAAAACCGTGGGCGCCAGAGCCGACAACTGACGCAGACATTCGATGGCGAGCTGCCGGATCTCGACGTCGGCGTGCTCGGTCGCCCGCATGCCGACGAAGTGGCGCCATGCCCGGTAGTTGCCCGACACGACGATCTTCGTCTCGGTGGCGTTGGGCAGGACCGAGCGGGCGGCCTGGCGGGCCTGTTTGCGGCGCAGGATCGCGTTGGGCACATCGGCGAACTTGGCCTCCAGGGCTCCCAGCAGCTCGACGTAGGCGGCGCGTGCGGCGTCGGTGGCCGTCACGAACAAGGCCTCGAGCTCCTCGTCGCCTCGAATCGCAGGGGGGCACACCACATTCGAATCATGCTCGGGCACAAAACGTTGCGACAGCTGCGAGTACGAGAAGTGACGGTGACGGATCAGCTCGTGTGTGCACGACCGCGAGATACCGGTGATGTAGAAGGTCACCGACGCGTGTTCGAGGAGCGACAGGTGCCCGACCTCGAGGATGTGGCGGAGGTAGGCGGCGTTGGTCGCGGTGCGCGGGTTCGGCTTGTCCCAGCTCTGGTAGCAGGCCCGGCCCGCGAACTCGACGAGCGCCTCGCCCCCGTCGACGTCGGTCGACCAGTCGACCTCCGCCGGGGCGTGGAATTCCGTGTGCGCGATCATGTGCACCTGCAACGGGACCAACTGCGACACCTGCGACTCCTCGGATCAGATCGGCGGCACCGCCGCCGCGCTCACCGAGCACAGCCACACGGCGCAGGCGTCGATTGTCCCGCGTCGACCGCGACCGACTGCCGCCGCCCCCGTGTCCGCTCGCCTCGGGGTCCGCTCAGGCGGGACTGAGGTCGGTACGCACCCGGTCCGAGGCACGCGGCGCGAGGCCGCGAACGCCGGTTCCGGCGATCGGACCGCCGACGCGGTCGACCACCGTGGCGCTGATGGCCTCGAACTCGCGGGAGTGCGCGGCCGATGCGGGCCGATGCGACGTACGGGCGGGCACACTCTCCGGATCGGTGACCCCGAGCCACTGCATGACCAGGGCGCCCAGCGACAGCCGGTACTCGCGGTTGTGGACGATGTCGATCTCGCGGGTCTGGACACCGCCGATGCTGTGCCGCGCCCGGACCACGCGCGTCGAGATGTCGGCGAACCACACCTCGACGGTGACGGTGCCCCGGGTCATCCGCAGCCACCGATGCCCGACGACATCCCACCCGTGATGTCCCGCGTGGGCGACGAGCGCCTCGCGGGTCTCGCCGGTGTGGGCACGCGGTGGCGCAGCCGGAACGGGTGTGGTGCGACGTGACGTCGACGGCACAAAGCGCATGTGAATTCCCCCTGGTCGTTCGTGGTACTCCCCTGGTCCCCTGCAGTACCAACGCCGTGATTGTGCCCTACGACACCCCGATCCGCCAATAGCGACTCACGCCATCTCCGATGGGGCGCAGGGGAATACGGATGGCAAACAGTTAGTGAATGTCACGAGTTATCCGACGGGGACCGTTCGATCTCTGGTGCGAACGACCGATGCGGGGGAACAATCGGTTCGTGAAATCGACGACACCGCGGCGCGCCATCGCAGGACTGCTCGCCTCCGCCGCCCTCCTCCTGATCCCGGTCGCCGCACCGACGCTCGGGGCCCCGGCCGGCGCGGCGCCGTCACCGACCACGCGCGAGGCGACGGATCGGTCCCTGCACCTGACCGGCGCACCCAACGCCCGCGACTTCGCCGGTTACCGCGGAATCGAAGGCGCGCAGGTCAATTCGAAGGTGATTCGCAGCGACAACCTGTCCCGCATCACCTCCGAGGACGTCGCGCGGCTGACCACTCGGTCGGTGCGCTCGGTGGTCGACCTGCGCACCGGGGTCGAGCGAGCCCTACAGCCGGACCGTCGTCTGCCCGGCGCCGTCGAGGTCACCCACGACGTCTTGGGGCGTTCTCCGATCACCACGCTGGTCGACCTGCCGTCCGCCTACCGCTCCTTCGTGACCGACTCCGGCGCGCGCGTCGCGATCGCCGCGACCCTGCGCGGTATCGAGTCCACCGCCGCCGCCGGGGGCACCACGCTCATCCACTGCACCGCGGGCAAGGACCGCACCGGATGGGTGTCGGCGGTGCTGCTGAGCGTGCTCGGCGTCGATCGCCCGACCATCGAGGCCGATTTCCTGGCCAGCAACACCTACCGCCACACCTCGGCGTCGGACCGGATCAACGGCGTCGACGTCGCGTGGCTGCGGTCGTCGTTCGCGACCGCGGACGCGAGGTACGGCAGCATCGACGGCTACGTGCGCGCCGGGCTCGGCCTGAGCGCACGCGACATCACGACGCTGCGGTCGGTTCTGCTCACGCCGACGCGCCGCTGATCGTCCCCGCTCAGCCGGCGCTGCGCAGTGCCGCACGCAACCCGGGCGCGAGGTCGCCCCGGTGTCCGACGCGTACGCCGTCGAGGCCCAACCACGTCGCCATCGACCTCAGGTCGGCGGCCAGTGCCGTCGCGACGTGTGCGCGGTCGACTCCCTCCTCGGCGAAGGCTCCGAGAACGGCCAGGACACCATCGGCGCGCTCGGCCTTGAGGTCGACACGGGCGGCGATGGTCTCGTCCAGCAGGTACGGGAACACGTAGTACCCGTGGACTCGCTTGTGTTCGGGTACGTAGATCTCGATGCGGTAGTGGGTGTCGAACAGTCGGAGCAGCCGGGGACGAAAGAACACCAGCGGGTCGAACGGCGCCAGCAGTGCCGAACGCTCGACCCGCCGGGGCACCGTCGCGCCCGGGTCGACGAAGGCCGGTCGGTCCCAGCCCTCGACCTCCACCGACACGAGGTCACCGGAGTCGACGAGATCGGCGACGGCCGACCGGGCGTCGGCGACCGGGAGTCGGTAGTAGTCGCGTAGGTCGGTCTCGGTGGCGACGCCGAGGGCGCCGATGGCCTTGCCCACCAGGGTGCGGATGGCCACGTCGCGGTCGATGACCGTGGCCGCGATCTCCGGTCCGACGATGTTCGCGGCCAGATCGTAGTGTCGGTTGAACCCGCCCCGGCGGATGGCCGACAGCTCCCCCGCGGCGAGCATCACCTCACAGACGTGTTTGACCTCGCTGCGGTCCCACCAGGTCCCGCGGCGGGGTCCTTCTCGGCGGCGTCCGAGGTACTCCTCCAGCTCGCCACCGGTGGACGGCCCCAGATCGTCGATCGCCGTGGCGATCTCGGCGCGCAATGCGGTGCGTTCGGCCGGCTCGTCGACGGCCGACCCGTAGCGACCGAACCGGTAGTCGGCCATCCTCCACCCGAACAGGGGCCAGTCCTGCACCGGGATCAGTGCGGCCTCGTGCGCCCAGTACTCGGCCAGCAGGCGCGGGGCGCGGGCGGTGGACTCGCCGGCCGCACGATCGAGCAGGTCGCGGTCGTACGGCCCGAGTCGGCTGAACAGCGGCATGTAGTGCGCGCGGACCGCGATGCTGACCGAGTCCATCTGCAGGAACCGTGTGCGTGCGAGCACCCGCTGGAGATGGCGACGGGTGACCGGGCCGGACGGGAGCGGATCGGTGAAACCCTGTGCTGTCAAGGCGATACGTCGTGCACGTTCGATGGACAGCCGGTCGCCGATCCGGGCCATCAGCCGTCGATCCTGCGGTAGTCGCAGAACCGGTAGCGCGGCCCCTTCTCCGATGTCATCCACTCGCCGTCGTTCTGCGGTCGCCACCGCGTCACGTCGATCGCGGGGGCGAAGGCATCGCCTCCGGGCACGTCGACGTCGATCTCGGTGACGATCAGGAGGTCGGCCACGGGCAGTGCCGCGGTGTAGATCTGCGCGCCACCCATGACGACGGTGAGTTCAGGGTCGGCGTCGGCGGCACGACGCAGTGCGTCGGCGAGGTCGTGCGCGACGACCGCCCCCTCGGCGGTCCACGACCGATCGGCCGTCAGCACCACGTTCATCCGATTCGGGAGCGGACGGAATCGCTCCGGCAGCGAATCCCACGTCCGGCGTCCCATCACGACCGGGTGCCCGGTGGTGCGTTCACGGAAGTGGCGTGCGTCCTCGGGGACCCGCCAGGGGATGGTGTTGTCGCGACCGATGACCCCGCCGTTGCCCTGTGCCCAGATGAGCGCGACGGTCATACCGCGACGGGCGCCTTGATGCCCGGGTGGTGCTGGTAGTCGACGACCTCGATGTCGGTGAACTCGTAGTCGAACAGCGATGATCGCTCGGCGAGCCGGAGCGTCGGATAGGGGTAGGGCTCCCGGGAGAGCTGCAGTTCGACCTGTTCGACGTGGTTGTCGTAGATGTGGCAATCGCCGCCGGTCCAGACGAACTCCCCGACCTGCAGCCCCGCCTGGGCGGCCATCATGTGGGTGAGCAGTGCGTAGGACGCGATGTTGAACGGGACCCCGAGGAACAGGTCGGCGCTGCGCTGGTAGAGCTGGCACGACAGTTTGCCGTCGGCGACGTAGAACTGGAAGAACGCGTGGCACGGCGGCAACGCCATCTGCGGGATCTCCCCCACGTTCCAGGCGGAGACGATGTTGCGTCGCGAGTCCGGGTCGGACTTCAAGAGGGCCAGCGCGTTCGAGATCTGGTCGATGTGGTCACCGGACGGCGTCGGCCAGCTGCGCCACTGGACGCCGTAGACCGGTCCGAGTTCACCGGCCTCGTCGGCCCATTCGTCCCAGATCGTGACGCCCCGCTCCTGTAGCCAGCGCACGTTGGAGTCGCCGCGCAGGAACCACAACAGTTCGTAGAGGATCGACTTGAGGTGCACACGTTTGGTGGTGATCAGCGGGAAGCCGTCGTTCAGGTCGTAGCGGAGCTGATGGCCGAACAGACTGCGGGTGCCGGTGCCGGTGCGGTCGGACTTCGCGACCCCGTCGCGCAGGACCAGCGCGAGCAGATCCTCGTACGGGGTGGGGATGGCTGCCGGGGTGGGGATGGCTGCACTGTGGGACACGGTCACGCCTGAGAGTCTAGAACCGCGGTGTGACGCCGGGCATCAGGACGTCGGTGAACAGGAACTGCGGCTCGTGGTCGACTCAGGGCATCAACGACGCGGCCACCGTCGCGCCGAGATTCCAGCAGGCCTCGAGATCATCCCTGGTCGGCTTGCCCGAGACGATGACGTCCTCGGCTCCGCGGGTCCAACCGAGCCCGGTGGTGATCGAGTCGACCGCGCGCTGCGCGCCCTCGGTGCCCTCGTTGCCGTGCAGATAGAGCCCGAACGGGCGCCCCTGCGTCGCGTCGAGGAGTTGGTAGTAGGCGGTGTCGAACGCGTGCTTCAACGCTCCGCTGATGTAGCCGAGGTTCGCCGGGGTACCCAGCAGATACCCGTCCGCGGCGAGCATCTCCGCGGGTGAGACCGTCAATGCCGGTCGGCGGAGTACGTCGACCCCCTCGATCTCGGGGTCGGTCGCCCCGGCGACGACGGCGGAGAACATCTCGTGGCAGTGCGGCGACGGCGTGTGGTGCACGATCAGCAGGGTGGCCATACGTCTTCAGGAGCTCTCGGCTTTTTCTTGGGCGACAGCACGTTTCATCATCGCGCGAGCACGGGTGCGGTCGCCCGCGTAGTCGTAGGCCCGCGAGATCCGGTAGGTGTTGCGCCAGTTGTCCGGATCGGCTTCCCATTCGGTGCGAACGGTGGCGAAGAGCTCGTCGGCGGCGTCACGTTCGAGCCGTCCGGACGGACGCCGAGGCAGCGAGGAGACGTCGAGTTCCCGCCCCTCCTCGCGCATGCGGCGACCGAGGCGTTGATGGGTGATGCCTGCCCGCAGTGTCGCGACCAGCATCCAGATCCCCAACAGCGGGAGCAGCAGGACACCGACCCCGAGTCCGATGCCGACCACCGACCCGTCCTGGATCAGTTCGATGCCGCGATAGCCGAGCAGCCCGATGTAGAAGATCAACGCGATGACGATCAGCACGATCACCAGCACGATCGGTCGGGAGTCGCGGGTGTAGAAGTCGCGCTTGCCGCCGCTCATCGCAGGTCCGTCACGGTCGGCCTACAGATCCAGGAGCTCGTCGAGCCCCACCGTGAGGCCGGGCCGCTGCGCGATCTGACGCACACCGAGCAGCACACCGGGCGCGAACGAGGTGCGGTCGAGCGAGTCGTGGCGGATCGTCAACGTCTCTCCCTCGGTGCCGAGAAGCACCTCCTGGTGGGCGACGAGGCCGGCGAGCCGCACCGAGTGCACCCGGACACCCTCGACATCGGCGCCGCGCGCGCCGTCGAGCGAACTCGTGGTGGCGTCGGGCATCGGGGCACATCCTGCCTGCGCCCGGGATTCGGCGATCAGGCGTGCGGTACGGAACGCGGTGCCCGAGGGGGCGTCCGCCTTGTGCGGATGGTGCAGCTCGATGACCTCGACCGAGTCGTAGAAGCGGGCGGCCGCGGCGGCGAATCGCATGCTCAGCACGGCGCCGATCGCGAAGTTGGGGGCGATGAGGACGCCGACGCCCGGCTGCGCGCTCAACCACTCGCGCACCGCCTCGAGGCGATCGTCGTCGAACCCGGTCGTCCCGACGACGGCGTGGATCCCGTTGCCGATCAGGAACTCGAGGTTGTCCATGACGACCGACGGGTGCGTGAAGTCGACGACGACCTGGGTGCCGGAGTCGACGAGCGCGGCGCGGTCGTCGTCCTTGTCGATGCCGACGGTGAACTCGAGGTCGTCGGAGGCGGACACCGCGTCGACGATGGCCTGACCGACCTTGCCGCCGCTGCCGAGTACGCCGACCCGGATCCGGTCACCCACAGTGCCGTTGCTCACGCACAGACTCCTCGTCGTCGAAAGGTCCCGCGGCAGACGCCGAGGACGTCCGACGATTCTATCGGTGCGGGTCGACGACACGGGCGGGCGCGGTCGGCCTCAGGCGGACGCCGCCTTGAGCAGGTCGGCGCACTTCTCCGCCATCGTCATGACGGTGATGTTGGGGTTGACCGAGGGCAGCTTGGGCATGGCCGAGGCGTCGACGACCCGAAGGCGCTGGGTGCCGCGCACACGCAGCTGCGGATCGAGCACCGCCATCGGGTCGGAATCGACACCCATCTTCGCCGTCGCGGCCGGGTGGTAAACGGTGTTGTGCGTCTTGTGCATGTAGTCGATCAACTCGTCGTCGGTGACCGCGTCGGGTCCGGGTGCGAGTTCGGCTGCCACCCAGGGCTTCATCGGTGCCTGGGCGGCGATCTCCCTGGCCAGACGCAGACCCGCCAGCATGGTCGTCTCGTCGTGGTGGTCGGGGTCGGTGAAGTACCGCGGGTCGACGCGCGGGCGGTCACGGAAGTCCGGGCTGCGCAGCTTGACCGTGCCGCGGGAGAGCCCCTGCGTCACGTTCGGCGTGAGGCAGAAACCGTTGTCGGTGGTCGGATATCCCCACCGCAGGGTGTTCATGTCGAACGGGACGCTGCCGTAATGCATCATCACGTCCGGGATCTCCAGGCCGTCCTTCGTGGTGGCGAACACGCCGATCTCCCACCACTGACTCGACTCGGTGACCATGGGCTGCGCGGCCTCCCAGAACACCAGACCCTCGACGTGGTCGTCGAGGTTCTCGCCGACGCCGGGCAGGTCGACCCGGACGTCGATCCCGAACTCACGCAGTTGCGCGGCCGGCCCGATCCCGGAGAGCATCAACAACTTCGGGGTGTCGATCGCACCGGCGGTGACGATGACCTCGCGCCGCGCACCCACGACGTCGAAACCGGTGAGATCGGGACGCTGGTAACGCGCACCGGTCGCGGTGACGCCGTCGAACGTGATGCCCTGCGCCCAGCAGCCGGTACGCACCTCGAGGTTCGGCCGCTGCCCGATGATGGGGTGGAGGTAGGCGTGCGAGGTCGACATCCGCAGACCGTCCTCACCCGCATTGATCTGGAACCAGCCCGCACCGTTGCGAACCGTCTCGCCGCGGTTGAACCCGACCGTCGGCAGTCCGGCCGCGGCCGCGGCCTCGAGAATCGCTGCGCCACAGGGATCGAGGGGCGGGACGTCGCGCAGACGCACCGGGCCGTCGTGCCCGTGGTCGCCGGGGGCGTCGTTGTTCTCCAACCGGCGGGTCAGCGGATGGATGTCGGCAGCACCCCATCCGGTCAGGCCGATGCGTTCCCACTCGTCGAGGTATTCCGCGGGCGGCCAGAACGCGATGCACGAGTTGTGCGAGGAACATCCGCCGAGCACCTTGGCCCGGGCGTGACGCATGAAATCGTTGCCCCGCTCCTGCGGTTCGATCGGGTAGTCCCAGTCGTAACCCGAGTCCAGCAGATGCATCCACTCGCTGAGCACCAGGATGTCGTCGTTGCCGACGTCGGTCGGGCCCGCTTCGAGGACGCAGACGGTCACATCCGGATCCTCGGTCAGGCGAGCCGCCAGTGCGCACCCCGCGGTCCCACCGCCGACGATGACGTAGTCGAAGGTTCCTGCGGTCACTGCGTCGTCGCGCAACGGATCTGCCATGGGCTCTTCAGACTCCTTCGGGTCCCGGGAACGGCTGTGCGGCATCGGCCGCGGGTGCGTCTGCTTTCGTTTCCGACGCATGGGATTTCAGCGTACCCATGCCCTTGCTGCCCTTGACGAGATACCAGAGCAACCCGACACCGCCGATGACACCGATGTAGAGGAACGCCGCCCAGGTGTTGTACCAGTTGAATCCGTAGACCGCGGTTCGCGGCCAGGCGAGGTTCAGGGCCATGCCGATGCCCCACACGACGGCGACGATGTTGACCGGCAGTCCCCAGCGGCCCATCGTGAAGTACCCGCCCTCCTTGAGGTCCTTCGGCGGCCACTCACCCTTGAGTCGTTTGAGGAGCAGCGGTCCGGTGATCATCAGATACGCGATGTAGATCATGATGATCGCCACCGAGGTCAGCAGCAGGAAGATCGTCGGCTGGTTGATGTTGATCACCAGGATGAGGATCGACAGCACCCCGATCAGCACGGCCGGGATGACCGGGGCCTGGGTCTTCGGGTGGACCTTGGCCAACGACTCGCCGAACGGCAGCGCGTTGTCGCGAGCCATCGCGAAGGTCAGGCGGATGGCCGCGGTGTGCACGGCGAGCGTGCACACGAACACCGCGACGACGATGCACATCAGGAAGATCTTGCCGACCGGGCCGTACATGACGTCGAGAACGATCTGCTGGAGACCACCCTGGACACCCAGCGCCGGATCGGACAGGTTGGGGGCGGCGAGGATCGCGAAGACGAGGATGGCACCGCCGATGACGAACGAGGCCAGGATGGCGCGCAGGATGGCCGTCGGCGCGGTCTTGCGCGGGTTCACCGTCTCCTCCCCCAGCGACGAGGCGGTGTCGAAGCCGTACATGACGTAACCCGATGCGAGAGAGGCGATCAGGAAGGCGCTGAGATACCCGCCGCTCTGGCCCGCCCCGTACCCGTTGGTGGAGAAGAACACCGCGGGTGTGCGCTCGATGTTGAAGGCGAGGATCACCGCGATGAGGACCGCGGCGATGAGTTCGATGAACACCCCGGTGCTGTTGATGATGGACATCAGGCGTACGCCGAAGGCGTTGATCGCGGTGGTGACCACCACCAGGATCGACCCCAGCAGGACTGCGTTCGACGGTGAGACCACGGCCAGATCCTCGGACCCGATGAGGCGGAAACCGCTCCAGATCTTGGGCAGCGTGGAGTCGATGGCGAGCACCACCGCCGACATCGTGACGATCGATGCGGTGAGCATCATCCATCCGGAGAACCAGCCGACGACCTTGTTGCCCAGGATCTTCGCCCAGTTGTAGACCGACCCGGCGATCGGATACTTCGCGGCGAGCTCCATGAAGCAGAGTGCGACGGCGAACTGCCCGACGAACACGATCGGCCACGACCACAGGTACGCCGCGCCTGCGGTTCCGAAGCCGAAGTAGAAGAGCTGGAACGTGCCGGTGAGGATCGAGATGTAGCTGACGCCCGCGGCGAAGCTGGCGAATTTCCCGATGCTGCGATCGAGACTTTCCTTGTATCCGAAGTGTTCCATCCCGTTGTCGGGATCGACGCTCTTCTCGATGGTCATGTGGGCCCCTAGCACTGGTGTGACAGATGTGGCGACGACTGCTCTCTACGGTGAGATACGACGAACTCGTGACGCGGTAGAACGGTCCCGCGGTCTGCTCAGGGCGGGAACCACCCCGCGGGCGGGGCGGCGGTGTTGTTCCAGATGTGTTTCTGTTCCTGGTATTCGGCGAGCCCGGACGGCCCCAGTTCCCGGCCGTTGCCGGACCGGCCGAAACCACCCCACTCGGCCGCGGGGGTGTAGTACCCGAAGTCGTTGATCCACACGGTGCCGTGTCGTAGCCCCCGCGCCATCCGTTCGGCGACCGCCGCATCGGAGGTGCGGACACCTGCGGCGAGTCCGTAGTCGGTGTCGTTGGCCAGTTCCAGCGCCAGGGCCTCGGTGTCGAAACGTTCGACGGTCAGGATCGGCCCGAAGGTCTCGTCGGTGACGATCCGCATCGAGCGGTCGCAGCGGTCGAAGATCGTGGGCAGGAAGAAGTATCCGTCGGCGAGGTCGGGATCGGACGGCTGCTCCCCACCGACCACCAGCTCGGCACCCTCGTCGATCCCGAGTGCGACGTAGTCGGTGATCTTCGTCAGCTGCGCCGCCGACACGAGCGGGCCGGTCAGACTCGCCGGGTCGACACCGGGTCCCATCACGATGCGGCCGGCCCGGTCGGCCAGGGCGGCGACGACATCGTCGGCCACCGATTCCTCCACGATCAGACGTGTACCCGCCGAGCAGACCTGGCCCGAGTGCAGGAACACGCCGGTGAGGACCTGGTCGACGGTCGCGTCGAACGACTCGCGCGTGGCGCACGCGTCGGCGAACACGACATGCGGGTTCTTGCCGCCGAGTTCGACCAGCACGCGGGTGACGTGCTTCGCCGCGGTCTCGGCGATGATCTGCCCGGTGGCGAGGCCTCCGGTGAACGAGATCAGGTCGACGTCGGGGTTGTCGGTGAGGGCCGGGCCGAGGTCGGCCCCGCTGCCCAGCAGCAGGTTGACCACGCCGCGTCCGACGCCGGCCTCGATCAGCAGTTCGGTCAGCGCGATCGTCGAGAGCGGCGTCACCTCACTGGGTTTGAGGACCATCGTCGCGCCGGCGGCCAGGGCGGGTGCGATCTTCCAGGAGATCTGCAGCAGCGGGTAGTTCCACGGGGCGATCATCACGCAGACGCCGATGGGTTCGGCCACCACGCGGCTGATCACCGCCGGGTTGCCGACGTCGACGAGACGATCGGCGGTCGTGGTCGCGAGGTCGGCGTAGTACCGGAACACCGACACCACGTCGTCGATGTCGATCCGACTCTCCACCAGGGTCTTCCCGGTGTCCTGGGTCTCGATGAGCGCGATCTTCTCGCGGTCGCGGACCAGCAGGTCGGCGATGCGGCGGAGCAGATCGGAGCGGTCGGCGACGGTGGTGTCCCGCCATTCGGCACGATCGAACGCCGCACGGGCCGCGGCCACCGCGGCGAGCGCATCGTCGGGTGACGCCTCGGACACCGATCGGATCACCGTGCCGTCGGCCGGGTCGATGCAGTCGCGCCGGGAACCGGTCGACGAATCGGTCCAGCTGCCGTCGATGAACAGGTCAGCGGTCACCGGCACCCTCGTCTCACACATCGTCGAACACGGACGACCACCTCACGGCGTCGTTCTGCACGGTCCCATCCTTACCCCTCGGAGCACATTTCGGTGATCCAATCGTGGAACGCGGTGATGTGGTGCTCGGCCGGTACCAGAACCCCACCCCGGCGGTAGGCCCGGGAACCCATCGCCGGTTGGGTGCGCTCGCACGCCTCGAAGTCCTGTTGGTTCACGCGATGGAAGAGCTCGACCCCCGCCCCGACGTCGGCGCCGGCCGCGACCACGTCGGGATGGAACAGCCAGTCACAGACCACGAGGGTCTCGTCGACCGAGACCGGGAACATCCGGTGGACGATGACGTGGTCGGGCACCAGGTTGATGAACACGGTCGGGTTGACGGTGATGGCGTAGTAGCGCCGGTCCTGTTCGGGGGCCAGCTCGGGCAGCCGGTCGAACCCCGCCGACCCGTCGACGGTGAACCCGTCGGCTTCCGTGGCGAATTCGGCGCCGTGACCGACGTAGTACTGCGCGGCGAGGCCGTCGGCGAACTCCGGTAGCACCTCGGTGAGCTCGGGGTGGATCGTTGCGCAGTGGTAGCACTCCATGAAGTTCTCCACGATGAGCTTCCAGTTCGCCGCGACCCGATAGGTCTCCCGGTGCGCCAGCGCCAGATCGCCGACCCGGTAGTTGTCGATCATCGTGGCGTCGCCGAGGCGCTCGACGACCGCACCGATGACGGTCTCGTCGAACGACGGGGGGTCGTCGTCGAGACAGACCCACAGGTATCCGAGCCACTCCCGGGAGGCCACCGGGATGAGTCCGTAGGCGCTGCGGTCGATGTCGCCCAGGCTGCTCAGGTTGGGCGCGGCGACCAGCTTGCCGTCCAGGCCGTAGGTCCAGGCGTGGTACTGGCACTGCAGGTTCCGTCGGACCGCGCCCGCGTCCTCGGTGCAGATCAGTGCGCCGCGGTGGCGACAGCTGTTGAGGAACGCCCGCAGTCCCCCGTCGCGACCGCGCACCACCAGCACGCTCTCGCGACCGACGTGCACGGTGGCGAACTGGCCGGCGTTCGGGTGATCGGCCACGCGTACGGCACACATCCAGCGGCGCTCGAGGATCCGCTCCTGTTCGGTCGCGAAGAACCCGGCGTCGGTGTAGGCGCCGCCGGGCAGGGTGCGCAACAGCGTCGGCGGCAGCTCGTCGGCCACCGGGGTCGACACGCCCGCGGGACGGGTGTCCGGATCGATGGCCGTCATCGGGCGTCCACCGTGGTCACCGAGGCCCGGCGCGGATCGAAGATGTCGATCGGGTGCCGGGTCGCGCCGTCGATCACGAGATCGGCGAGGATCTCCCCGACCACCGGGACGAACTTGAAACCGTGGCCCGAGAATCCGCACGCCACCACCACATTGCGCTGGGTGGGGTGTTCGGCGATGACGAAGTTGTGGTCGGGGGTGGTCGAGTACATACAGGTTGCGGCGTCCAGCGCCGGCCCGCGCACGCCGGGGAGCAACTGTCGGACGCGGTCGAGCATCTGCGCGGTCTCGTCCTCGCCCACCACACGATCGATGGTGTCGGGTGAACACGTCCGGCCCTTGCGGAAGAACGCCACCTTCACGCCGCCGCCGGGGCCGTCGATGGCCGGGAACCCGTAGATCTGTTCGACCGCGTCGGTCTCGTGGATGTAGATCGGGATGTCGTCCATCGGGACACCGTCGCCCTCGGGGGCCGGTTCGGTCTCGAACCAGTACATGACCTGTCGTTCGATCTCGATGGGCACGCCGAGGTCGGCGAGCATCTCCGGGGCCCACGCCCCGGGACACACCACGAGACGGTCGGCGGCGAAGACGCCGGAGGTGGTGGTCACCTCGACGCCGGTGTCCGAGTCCGTCCACCCGGTGACCGTCTCGCCGAAACGCAGATCGGCTCCGGCGCGGCTGGCGAGCTCGATGTGCGCGGTGACCGTCTCCTCGGGTCGGGCGAACCCGGCCATCGGCTCGTAGACCGCCACCTGCCCCGGCGCGGGCGCGAACGCGGGGAACCTCTGGCGGACCTCGTCGGCAGTGAGCACCTCGTGGGGCAGTCCCCACAGTTGCGCCGCGTGGCGCGACCCCGACACCGTCGCGCAGGTCGGTGGACCGACGAACAGTCCTCCGGTGATGCAGTAGACCTCGCGACCCGAGTCACGGGCGAGTTCCTCCCACAGCTCGTAGGCGCGCAGCAGGAGCGGCACGTACGCGGGGTCCTCGAAGTACGACTGGCGGATGATCCGCGACCCGCCGTGCGAGGACCCCCGGTCGTGCGCCGGTGTGAACCGTTCCAGACCCAGGACGCGCTGTCCGCGCGCCGCGAGGTGGTATGCCGCAGCCGATCCCATGCCCCCGAGTCCGACGACGATGACGTCGTACCGCTGCGATGAGCTCATCAGTACCTTCCCTTGATCCGAGCGTTCTCCGGGTCCACGGTGGTGGTCGGCGAGACGGTGAACGACGCCGTGGTGTCGAACCAGTCGACGCCGACCTGATCACCGGTACGCAGGTCGGCCGGCCCCCAGGCGTAGGCGATCGTCCGCCCGATCGTCGGGGAGAAGGCCGCCGATGTGATGTGTCCGACGGGCCCGTCGGCGGTGGACACCGGTTCCGATCCCATCAGAACGGTGGCGGGGTCGTCGGCGATGACGGTGTGCAGTCGCCGCCGAACCGGCCGCTCGAGCATCGCTGCGCGGCCGACGAACTCGTGGTTCTTGGCCACCGCGAACGCCAGCCCGGCCTCGTCGGGCGAGTCGACGGCGCTCATGTCGGTCCCCCACGAACGGAAACCCTTCTCGATGCGCAGACAGTCCAGTGCACCTCGGCCCGCCCAGACCGCTCCGACGGGCTGCGCCGCCTCGGTGATCCGATCGGCGAGTTCGGCGCCGTCGGCGGCGTCGGCGTAGATCTCCCAGCCGAATTCGCCGACGTAGGACACCCGCATCAGCAACACCTCGACACCGGCCACCGTGGCCGGCGCGCATCGATAGAAGGGCAACGACGTAGCGTCGACGGCGGTCGTCGTCAGCGGCGCGATGACCGACTCCGCGCGGGGCCCCCACACACCGAGACAGCTGGTCTCCGTGGTGGTCTCGCGCACCGACACCGACATGCCGCCCGCCCGCGCCCGACGGGCGTGTGCGGTCAGCCACGCGATGTCGACGGGGCCGTTCACGCCGATCTGGAATCGGTCGGCGGCGGTGCGGGCGACGGTCACGTCGCTGCGGATCCCGCCGGTGTCGTCGAGGATCAGCGCGTAGAGCACCGTGCCGATCGGCCGGTCCGGGTCGCGGGTCAGCAGTGGGGCGAGGAACCTCGCCGCATCGGCTCCGGTGACCTCGACGCGCATCAGGGAGGTCATGTCGTAGAGACCCATCGCAGTGCGGGTCGCGGCCGCCTCGGCGAGGACGGTCGGTGACCACCACCTGCGAAACCATTCGTCGCCCAAAGCATCTCGTCCACCGCTTGCGAGGGGGTCGTTCGCCTCGAACCAGGCGGGTCGCTCCCATCCGTGGGAGGTGACGAACTGTGCACCCCGACGCAGGTGCCCGGCGTGCATCGGGCTGGTCTGCCGGTCGCGCGCCACGGTGCGTTGCTCGCGGGGATGGGAGATGTCGTACACCTCGTCGAAGGCGCGGGCGCTGAGCACGTCGACGTGGTCGCGTTCGACCTCGAGGGCGGAGAACCGGGCGATGTCGCACCCGGAGACGTCGACGTCGGGCGTCCCGGTGGTGATCCACTCGGCCATCGTCCGACCGACGCCCGCGGACTGCGTGACCCAGACCGCCTCGGCGATCCAGAACCCGTCGAGCCCGGGGTGCGCGCCGAGGAGCGGGCTGCCGTCCGGGGTGAACGAGAAGATCCCGTTGAAGCCCTCGGCGACATGGGTTTTCGCGAGCGCGGGCAGCAGCCGGGTGGACTCGGTCCACGCCGGGTCGAAATCCTCGGGGGTGAACGGGAGCATCGAGGGCATCGGCTGTCCGGCGGTGTCGCGGTACAGCTCGTCCATGGCGACGGGCATCGCGCGGTGACCGTAGTAGCCGATGCCGATCCGGTCGCCGTGCTGGCGGTAGTAGAGGTCGGAGTCCTGATGGCGCAGGATCGGCATCGCCGCCGCGGCCTTTCCCGGCCGCTCGTCGACGTAACCGCCCATGTTCTCGACGGCGCCGGTGGTGACGTACTGGTGGCCCATCGCCACCAGCGGCACGGCGAGATCCACCATCGCCCCCACCTCGACACCCCAGAACCCGGCGCAGGACACGACGATGTCGGCGGGCAGCGTCTCGCGTGCGGTGCGGACGCCGGTCACCCGTCCGCCGCCGGTCTCGATGGCGAGCACCTGTTCGTCGCCACGGAACCGCACCCCCGCCGCCGTCGCCCGGGCACGCTGCGCGTCGACCGTGGCCTGGGCGTCGGCGAGCCCGTCGTCGGGGGTGTGCAGCCCGCCGAGGACCCGCGACGGATCGAGCAGCGGATGCAGTTGCGCGCAGCGGTCCGCGTCGACGACCTCGGCGCTGACGCCCCACGAGCGGGCCCACCCGGCCTTGCGGTGCAGATCGTCCATCCGGGCCGCCGTCGCGGCGACCTCGAGACCGCCGACCTGGTTGAAACACAACCGATCCGGCGTCGAGAGGGAGACCAGTTTGTCGATGGTGTACTGCGCGAAACCCGACAGGGTCTCGCATGCGTTGGTCGCGAAGACGAGGCCGGGTGCGTGCGAACTCGATCCGCCGGTCGCGGGCAGCGGTCCACGGTCGACGACGGTGACATCGGTCCAGCCGCGCAGTGCGAGTTCGTCGGCGAGGGAGGTGCCGACGATGCCGGCACCGATGATCACGACGTGCGGGTTGCTCATCCGCCGCTCCTGACATTGTTGCGCTTTATGCAACGTGATGTCGCATGTGCAACACATCGTGGGACGTAGCGCGCGTCGAGTCAACTCGGCGCGCGCAGGGACACGACGAGGAGGGGTGTGGAGGAAGTCGCGCGGGGGGGCCGGTCAGCCGGAGTGGCCCAGGCGCATGCTGATGCGGTCGGCGGCATCGGTGACGCGGCCGACGAGTTCGGTCATGCGGTCGTCGTCGAGACGAAAGGTCGGACCGGACACGCTCAGCGCGGCGACGACCTCACCGGTCTGGTCGCGCACCGGCGCCGCGATGGCGTTGAGCCCCTCTTCGAGTTCCTGTCGGGCCAGCGCCCAGCCGCGACCCCGGATGTCGTCGAGTTCGGCGCGCACGAGATCCGGTTCGGTGATCGTCTCGTCGGTGAAGCGTTCCAAGGGCGCGGCGACGTACGGCTCGAGGTCGTCCTTGGGCAGTCCGGCGAGCAGCACCTTGCCGCTCGAGGTGGCGTGTGCCGGACAGCTCTGCCCGACCCACGTGCGCAGCCCGATGCCGGCCGACCCGCTGGCCTCGGTCACGTTGACGGCCCGACCGTTGTCGAGAACGGCGAGATTCACCGTCTCGCCGACCTCGTCGGCCAGCGGCTGACAGATGTCGCGGCTCTCCCGCGCGAGGTCGCGGGTGGCCATGGTCGCGCCGGCCAGTCGGACGATGGTGAAACCGAGTCGGTATTTGCCGCGATCGGCGACCTGCTCGACGAACCCGCGACGTTCCAGGACCGAGACCAGCCGCGAGATCGTCGACTTGTGCACCCCGAGGGTATCGGCGATGTCGGACACGCCGCCCTCACCGTGGCGGGCCAGGATCTCGAGGACCTCGAGGGCGCGGTCGACCGACTGGATGGACGCGGTCCGCGCGCGAGCGCCGTCGGGTCGCTCCTCGGCCACGTTGTCGTTGATGTCCATATTCCATTCACCTTAGTTGCCCGCAACCGTTGCGTCGGCTAACCGCCAGGCACGCTTGACGTGTACCGCCACGGATGTCACTCTGTTGCGCAAGTCGCACAGTGTTGCACTGGACGCAACGACGCGACCGCGACTCGACGACGTCCGTTCTCTTCCGAGGTGACCTCATGACCACACTGTCCGACACGACGTCCTACTACGTCTCCGTCCTGTCCGAGATGGAGCTCGACACCCCTGTGCGCTGTGCACCCGAGCACCATCCCGCCATCACCGTCGTGCGCACCGACGACGGCGTGTTCGCGATCGACGACACATGCACCCACCAGGACACCTCGCTGTCCGACGGATGGGTCGAGAACTGCGCCATCGAGTGCCCGCTGCACGAGACGTGCTTCGACCTGCGTACCGGGATCCCGCAGGGGCCGCCGGCGACCCGCGCGGTGGCCACCCACCCGGTGTCGGTGGTCGACGGGCTCGTCTACGTGCTGCTCGCCCGCAGCGCATCCCTCTCGAACACCTCCGCGCAGGACGCCACCGATGCCGCGTGATCACCGTCGTCGGCGCCTCGCTCGCCGGCCTGACCGCCGCCCGCGAGCTGCGGTCGCTGGGGTGCGACGCCCCGATCACGTTGATCGGGGACGAACCGTGGTTCCCCTATGACCGCCCGCCGCTGTCGAAGGACGCGCTGACCGACGAGACCGTCGGGTCGGGCAGTGCTCCACACGCAGGCGCGACGGGACTGCTGACCGAGGGCGAGGACCAGAACTTCTCGTGGCAGCTCGGGGTCCGGGCCGACGGCCTCGAGTCGTCGAGCGACGGGTACCGCGTCCACACGTGCCCCGAGATCGACCTCCCCGCGGCCGATCACCTCATCGTCGCCACCGGCGCCCGGCCGCGATCGCTGATCGGCGATCACCTCGACGGTGTGCACGTGTTGCGGACCGTCGACGACACCCGGGCGATCCGTGCCCGCCTCGCCACCGCGCGCACCGTCGTGATCATCGGCGCGGGGTTCATCGGAGCCGAGATCGCCTCGACCGCCGTCGCTCTGGGGAAACACGTCACCATCGTCGAGGCGGCCGCGGTCCCGGCCGCCAACACCCTGGGCCCCGACATCGCCCGGTGGGCGGCGACGCTGCACACCCGCGCCGGGGTGCATCTGATCACCGGCGCCGCGGTGGACACCCTCGTCGGCGACGACCACGTCCGGTCGGTGACCCTGGGAGACGGGACGGTGCTGCCCGCCGATCTCGTGATCATCGGTATCGGATCGGTCCCGAACACCGAATGGGCCGCGGCGTCGGGCATCGCGATCGACGACGGGTTCGTCGCCGACGCCGACGGTGCGACCTCGATGCCCGATGTCTACGCCATCGGCGACTGCGCACGACCACTCGACGAGCGCACCGGTCTGCATGTGCGACACCAGCACTGGAGCGCCGCGGTGGATCAGGGACGACGGGTGGCCCACCGCATCATGGGGGCACCCGCGCCTGCCGTGCGGTCCCGCTACTTCTGGAGCGACCAGTACGGGCACCGCATCCAGGTCTGCGGCGAGATCCCGGTGGGCCTGGCCCCCACCGTTGTCGAAGGCGATGTCGCGCAGGACCGTTTCGTCGCCGTCTTCGGCGACCCGGCCGGGCCGTTGGCGGTCGCCGCGGTCGACAGTCCCCGCACCTTCATGCGCGCACGCAAGGCGATGGACGCCGCGGCGCGCGAGGCGATCTCAGTAGATCGGGGCCGAGCCGCGCACGTGCTCGAACACCAGTGAGGTCGTCGTGCCCGCGACCTCGGGACGCGCGTTGAGCATCTCGACGAACCCGCGGAGCTCCTCGGTGTCGGCCACCGCGACGTGCAGCAGGTAGTCGTCGGTGCCGGCGAGGAAGAACACGTCGATGATCTCGTCGCGCACACCGATCTGACCGACGAAATGCCGGATCTGCCCGCGCGCATCCGACTGCAGACTGACCGCCACCATGGCGCGCAGCGTCCGACCCACGGTGGCCGGGTCGATGTCGGCGAAGAAGCCGCGGATGACGCCGAGATCGATGAGGCGTCGTACCCGCCCGTGACACGTCGAGGCCGCGATACCCACACGGTCGGCCAACTCACGATTCGGCATCCGCGCATCGGTCTGCAGGAGACGGAGCAGCGCGGCGTCGATCTCGTCGAGCCCCGATGACGCCGGCGGCGTCCGAACGATCTTCGACTCAGCGGTCATCCCGACACCGTATCTCGTATGAACGTCACAGATGGCGCGGCTGAGAGAATTATCTTCATCGATCTTGCGGACCGACCGAATGGTGTTCACGCTTGGACCATCGACGAGCCCACCCGACGACCACGATTGGACATGTCATGCGCATCGGTATCCCCCGCGAGATCAAGAACAACGAGTTCCGGGTCGCCATCACCCCGGCCGGCGTCTCCGAACTGAGCCGACGTGGCCACGAGGTCGTCATCGAGGCCGGGGCAGGCCTCGGGTCGTCCATCGAGGACAACGACTTCAAGGCCGCAGGCGCGCAGATCCTCTCCACCGCCGACCAGGTGTGGCAGCAGGCCGACCTCGTGCTCAAGGTCAAGGAGCCCATCGCCGACGAGTACCACCGGATGCGCGACGGGCAGACCCTGTTCACCTACCTGCACCTCGCCGCCAGCCGCGCGTGCACCGACGCCCTCCTCGCGTCCGGCATCACCTCGATCGCCTACGAGACCGTCCAGGCGCCCGACCGTTCGCTGCCGCTGCTGGCCCCGATGAGCGAGGTCGCCGGACGTCTCGCCCCGCAGGTCGGCGCGTACCACCTGATGCGCTCGGCCGGAGGCCGCGGCGTCCTGATGGGCGGCGTCCCCGGAACCGAGCCGGCCGACGTCGTGGTCATCGGCGGCGGCGTCAGCGGTGTCAACGCCGCGACCATCGCGATGGGCATGGGCGCGCAGGTCACCGTCTTCGACCTCGACATCACCAAGCTCCGCGCCATCGACGCCCGCTTCGGCGGTCGCGTGCACACCCGCTACAGCACCGCCCTCGCGCTCGAGGAGGCCGTGAAGCGTGCCGACCTCGTCATCGGCGCGGTGCTGGTCCCGGGCGCCAAGGCCCCGATCGTCGTCTCCAACAACCTCGTCGCACAGATGAAGCCGGGCTCGGTGCTCGTCGACATCGCGATCGATCAGGGTGGCTGCTTCGAGGACTCGCGTCCCACCACGCACGACGATCCGATCTTCACCGTCCACGACTCGGTCTTCTACTGCGTCGCGAACATGCCCGGATCGGTGGCCCGGACCTCCACCTCGGCGCTCACCGGAGCGACGCTGCCCTACGTCGTCGCACTGGCCGACAAGGGTTTCCAGGCCGCGTGCCAGGCCGATCCCAGCCTCGCGGCCGGCCTCAGCACCCACGCAGGAGAGCTGCTCTGCCCCACCGTCGCGACCGCGCTCGACCTCCCGTTGGGAGCGTCGCCGCTGCACTGAGGCGCACCCGCCTCCCCCGATACGACACGAGCCCGGCTGCCCCCACGTCAGCCGGGCTCGCGTCATGTGCTGCGGCGGCTCACTCCCCGACCGGTGTGTAGTGCGAGAGGTTGGTCATGCGCCGCTGGATCGCCGACACCTCACGCACACCCTGAGCGAGCAGGCTCCGATCGAGCGGAGACAATCTGCGCATGGTGAGCACGTCGCCCGCGGCTTCGCGACGGTCGAGTTGCGCCACCTGATAGGCGATCCGGATCTTCTGCAGCACATCGAACACCTCGATGAGGACCTGCGCGTTGTCCTCGGTCAGCATCGGACTGCCCGCCGCGACACGGAGCCGCGACCGGGTGTCGAGTTCCATGGACTCGACGCTGAGCGAGGCCCACCGGGCGATGTTGACCAGCGGCGTGAGCGCGTGCGTCTTGATGTCGAAGGTGCCACCGCGGCGGGCGAGCACGTCGCGCACCGACCGGATGCGCGCCTTGTGCGACAACGACTCCGCGAGCAACAGTCGCAGAGTGCCGGGATGCGACCGGAGATCTCCGAAGACCTCGGCCACACCGGACAGGCCCCGGTCACCCCAGATCGGGCGTCCGTCGAGCATCAGCGAGGTCATGATCATGCCCTTGTTCTCCAAGGGTGCTGCCAACCACTGGTGCGCAGCGGTCCGCCATTGCGTATGGGTCCGGGTGAACAACGTCGACGAGGCGACCGCGCCGTTGTTGTCGATGGCGAGTCCGCATCGGCGCAGGATCTCGTCGACCTCGGCGAACGCAGCACGGTAGACGGCGATCTGTTCGGGCGTCGACACCGACTCGTCCAGCGCCACCGCGCTGTCGACGTCGGAGCTCAACACCGCCTCACGACGAGCGTTGCTGCCCAGGGAGAGCCAGGTCAGCTTGTCGGGATCCACCTCGTCGTGACGCTCGACAACCAGTTCCAGGGCCCGCCGCACGACGGCGTCGTGCACGAGCGACAACATCGCGGTGACCTCGTGTGAGGGCTGCCCCTGTCGGACGAGGTCGGCGACCACATAGGGCATCCGTTGTGCTTGTTCGGCGAGGGTCTCCACCGACCGGGCGCGGCCGATCTGATGTCGAAGGGTCACGCTCGCGCCGCCCGGGGCGGAGATGAAATCGCCGGGACCGACGACACCGATCACACGTCCCCCGGGGTCTACGACGGGCAGACATCCCAATCCGTGCTCGAGGATCTGCAGGAGAGCGTCGGCTGCAGGGGTACCGGTGACCACGGTGCGCGCACGCGGGGTGACCACCCGGCTCACCGAGATGTCGCCGGACTCGCCCGCCGCCACCACCCGCGACCGGATGTCGGAATCGGTCAGGACCCCGACGGTTCCGTCGCCCGCCGGGATCACCACGTAGTCACGTGATCGTGCCGTCATCAACCGCGCGGCCTCGCTCACCGACATCGACGGCGTACCCGTCACCGGCGCGGTCCGGATCAACTCGTCGACGATGCCCCCGCGCGGCCGCACGGACTCCGTCCGTCGCGGCAACCGCAGCTGCCCCGCGAGAAAGCGCGCGCCGGCCATGCTGGAGAAGACCGCGTGGACCGAGTCACTGGGGATCCGGCAGATCGTGCTCACCGCGGTGGCGACCGCGCGTGGGCCACGAGCGGCATTGGTCAGCAGTGAGAAATAGCCGAATACGCCGCCGGGACCGAGGATCTCGTCGGGTTCACCGTCGAGATGGTCGGGGAGACTCCACAGACCCACCTCGCCGGTGATCACCACACCCAGCTCCTCGACGGTGTCGCGGAAGCCGTCGAAGATCTCCGCGCCCGCGGCGAACTCGCCGACCGTGGCCCGGGCGGCCAGTCGCTCGAGCGCCGCGGGTTCGAGGGCATCGAACGGCGGATGGAGCCCCAGGAATTGCGCGACCGCGGTCATCGGATCATCTTTGCAAGTCGGCTCGTCCTGCGCCACGTCGCCATCCACACGGGCCTGTGTCCGCTTTACGGCTTTGCGAAATATTGGTATCGCCAAACGTAATACGAGCGAAACGAATCGCCGTGATACTGACCAACTCCGGGCAGGCTCGAACACCGTGGCATCTGCGGGATCCGGACACCGATCACGATCAACCGGGATTCATCCGGCGACGGAGGCAGACATGACAGCACCACCGGATACTTCACAGTTCGACGCCGAACAGGTCGGCTACAAACAATCGCTCGGGCGCCGACAGGTGCAGATGATCGCCATCGGTGGCGCCATCGGTACCGGCCTCTTCCTCGGCTCATCCTCACGACTCGTCGCCAACGGCCCCGCCCTGCTGGTGAGTTATGCGATCGCCGGGCTCGTCGCGTACTTCCTGATGCGGGCCCTGGGTGAGTTGGTCCTGCACCGCTCCACCAGTGGCGCGTTCGTCTCGTACATGCGCGAGTTCTTCGGCGAGAAGGCCGCGTACGTCACCGGCTGGATGTACTGGCTGAACTGGGCGCTGACCGGCATCGCGGAACTCTCCGCGGTCGGCGTGTACGTGCACAACAAGTTCGAGTCCATGCCGAACTGGCTGTCGGCGTTGATCGCTCTCGTCGTGGTCCTGGTCGTCAACCTCCTCAGCGCCAAGGCTTTCGGTGAGTTCGAGTTCTGGGCGTCGATCCTCAAGGTCGGCGCGATCGTGCTGTTCCTGATCGTCGGCCTCGTGGTCGTCCTCGGCGCAGTCCACGTCGGCGATTCACAGGCCGGCTTCTCCAACCTCTGGGACAACCCGGGCGGGTTCTGGCCGACCAGCGGCGCCTACAACTGGTACGGCCCGATCCTGGTGATGTCCGGTGTGGTCTTCGCCTACGCCGCGATCGAGATGGTCGGCGTCGCGGCCGGCGAGATGGAGGACTCCGACAAGGAGGTCCCGCGCGCGGTCAACGCGGTCATCTTCCGTATCGCCGTGTTCTACATCGGCTCGATCCTGTTGCTCTGCGCCATTCTCCCGACCGCGTCGTACA
This sequence comes from Williamsia maris, assembly GCF_024171815.1. Classification (GTDB taxonomy): domain Bacteria; phylum Actinomycetota; class Actinomycetes; order Mycobacteriales; family Mycobacteriaceae; genus Williamsia_A; species Williamsia_A maris. Next base: position 713,984 of record NZ_JAMTCJ010000004.1, read on the forward strand.
CATCCGGGACCAGTCCGTTCGTCACGGTCTTCGACAAACTCGGCTTCGCGTGGATGGCCGACGTGATCCAGATCGTTCTCATCGTCGCCGCACTGTCGAGCCTGAACTCCGGTCTGTACTCCACCGGACGCGTGCTGCGCAGTCTCGGCATGAGCAAGCAGGCGCCGGGCTTCACCACCTCGATGAGCGCGGGTGGTGTCCCCTGGGCCGGCATCGCGATGACCACGGTTGTCTACCTGCTGGGAATCGTCCTCAACGTGCTGGTGCCGGGACGCGCCTTCGACATCGCCCTGGAGGCCTCCTCCATCGGCATCGTCTTCACGTGGGGAACCATCTTCGCGTGTCAGCTCAAACTGAGATCCCTGGTCAACAAGGGCATCATCCCGAAGGCCAAATTCCAGGCACCCGGCTATCCGTACACATCGATCTTCGGGTTGGTCTTCCTCGTCGCGGTGATCATCGGACTGGGGGTCTCGGGCTGGCTCGACAAGGAGGGCGGCAGGATCGACTTCTACGTCGTGGTCGTCGGCATCCCCTTGATCGCCGCCGCACTGATCGGTGGCTGGTATCTGATCCGCGGTCAGGTCACCGAACACACCGGCGGAATGCTGAAGTCTGTGTGGGCCGACAAGGAGCGCGAGCACAACGCCGCATCCGACGGAGCACGCCCCTAGGAACCCCGCGCGGCGCCGAGCACACGCATGGTGCGCTCGGCGCCGCGTGGCGTCAGCCGGCCCCCAGCTCGGTGATCGCGGTGTCGACGGCCGCGGCCACGGAGGACACCGAGGGTTCGCGGAGCAGGTCGGTGTGGCCGCCGGGAACCGAATCGATGTGCAGGGGTCCACGCGCGAGGAGAGACCAGTGGGCCCGGCCGTGCGGGTTGTCCGACGTGCGCAGGACCGCGGCCGGCACATCGAGTGGACGTGGCCGGTGCCGTCCGAGGGTCGCCATGCCCAGGTTGTAGAACAGCAGCCACTGCGTCAGCGGTTCGAACTGCACCAGACCGGCCACCATCATCTTCAGCCGCACCGCGACCAGTCGGCGCAGACCGATGTCCAGCGCCTCCCCGGTGTGCAGTGCGGACTCGGTGACCCCGTCCGCAGGCGCGCTCACGGCGCCGCCGCGCAGGTCGGCCAGCATGGGCTCGGACAGGTGGGGGTCGATCAGGATAACCGCCGCGACGTCGTGCCCGCGTTCCCGCAACTGGGCGGCCATCTCCCACGCGACGTGTGCGCCCATGGAGTGACCCGCGAGCAGATACGGCCCTCGGGGTGCGACATCACCGATGGCCTCGATGTTCCGACGGGCGGCGGCCGCCACGGTTCGATCCGGCCGGCCACGGTTCTCGAGTCCCCACGCCTGCAGCCCGAAGACAGGACGGTCGGGGGCCAGGTGGCGGGCCGTCGGGATCAGCGACACCGCGGGCGCTCCGGCACCGGCGACGATGAACAACGGCGTCCGGTCACCGCCGCTCCGCAGCGGCACCAGGACGGACAGGCCGGCGCGGGTACGCGCGTCCGCGGCCACCTCGTCACGCACCATCGACGCGACGGTCGCGATCGTCGGGGCCGCGGCGACCCGTGCGACGTCGACACGCACGTGGAAGTTCGCGGTGACCCGGGCCAGGATGGTGGTGAGCGCCAACGAGTCGGCTCCCAGTTCGATGAGGTCGTCGTCGACACCGATGTCATTGCGCCCCATCACGTCTCGCACCATGTCGGCAACTCCCAGCACCGTCAGGTCGGACGTACGCAACGGCGACGTGGACCCGGCGACGGCATCTCGGGGTGATGCGGGTGCGCGCAACCGCTCTCGATCGATCTTGCCCCGGTCGGTGCGCGGGATCCGGTCATAGCTCTCGACGAACCGCGGAACCATCCAGTCGGGGAGGTCGCGGCGCACGAGGGCACGCACCGAGCGCGCGTCGGCCGGACCGTTGACCGGCGCGTCCAGCGCGACGTGTGCGACCAGTTCGGTGTGCCCCTCGAATTCCACTCCCGTGACGTGGGCGTCGACGACACCCGACACCCGTCGCAGCGCCGACTCCACCTCACCCGGCTCCACGAGGTACCCACGTATCTTCACCGCCGAGCCCAACCGACCGATGACGTGTAGGACGCGCTCGTCGTCGACACGGCCTCGGTCCCCGGTCCGGTACCACTGCTCGCCGTCGGCGGTCCGCGTGGTCGGCAGCGCCACTTCCCCGAGGTATCCGACCGCGAAATCGCCTCCGCGGATCCATATCTCGCCGATCCCGCCGGGCTCGACCGGACGCCCCTGGGCGTCGACGATCATGATCCGGCGACCACGTACGGCCCGGCCGGCCGCGAGCCGCCCGTCGGGCACCTCGTCCTCCGGGGCGAACGACCGGAAAGCGACCACCCCACATTCGGTGCAGGCGTACCAGTTCACGACCGTGGCCCGGGGCGCCAACCCGGCACGGGTCGTCCGCAGGTCCGAACCCGAGAGCGGCTCACCGTAGTAGACCACCACCCGCAGCTCCGGGAGCACCGTCGATACGGCCGCCGCCGACACGCCCGCGGTGGCCAGCGCCCGCCCGAGGGCCGCCGAACAGTGCAGGGTCGTGACACCTGAGTCACGCAACCACTGTCGCAGCGCCGCCGGGTCCGTCGAACGCGGATCGCGGCACATGACCGGCACGCCTGCGAGCAGGCCGGCGGTCAAGGTGTTGATCCCGGCGCCGAACCCCAGCGGCAGGACGTTGCCCAACCGATCCGTCTGCGCCAACACCAGCGGGCCGATCACGTCGTAGGCCTTGCCCAGACACATCCGGTGACTGAGCATCACCCCCTTGGGCGTACCCGTCGACCCGGAGGTCATCAGGATCATCGCCACCTCGTCGGGGTCCGGATCGGCGATGGGACCGGGGCCCGGCGGCGACCACCGGGGCTCGGTCGGGGCCGGGGCGATGAACAGTTCACGGTGGTCGAGGACGATCGCCCCCGTGAGCTCGGAGATCAACGCCCGACGCGACTGCGGCTGGTGGCGGTCCACCGGGACCAGCGGCACCGACGACATCAGAACCGCGATCGCGGCGATCACCGATTCGATCGAGCCGTCCATCTCGACCGCGACCGGCCGTCGCCCCGTCCCGCCGAGATCGGCGATCACCGGAAGGGCCTGCTCGATCCGGGCGTACAACTGCGCCGAGGTCACCGTCGCCGACTCGGTCACCAGCGCGACACCGTCGGGACGGACGAATGCGTGCACGGCGATCGCCTGGGCCAGGGACCGGAAACGCCAGGAGTCGAGGCGATCAGGTGATCGACGTTCGAACGTCGATCGCGACACGGACACGGCAGAAACTGGATCGGACACCGGAACCCCCCCGGACGAGCTGAGAAATGACACGAGGCCCCCCGGCCTCTGCGCCATGCTAACAAGCGACCGTGCCCGAGCGCAGGCGGTCAGCGCTCGGTCAGGGTCCGTACCGATCTCGGCAGGTCGCGAGCACGTCGATACGGGCCCACCACCGCCACCGCGGGTCGTTGTGCGAGAACTCGGCGCGCGACGGCCCGCACCTGGGCGGGACGGACCGCCTCGATCCGGGTCAGCGACCGGCTCACCGGTCGGCGTCGACCGAAGTCGAGTTCGGCGCTGCCGAGCCGGTGCATCCGGGACTGGGTGTCCTCGAGTCCGAGCAGCAGCGAACCGCGTAGAGCCCCCTGGGCGCGAGTGCACTCGGCATCGGTGATCCCGTTCTCGGCGACGTCGCGCAGGACACTCATCGCGACATCGGCGACATCGGCGACGCGATCGGGTGAACAGCCCGCGTAGACGGAGAACGTGCCGACGTCACTGAAGCTGTCGACCGAGGAGTACACCGAATAGGCCAGGCCGCGTTCCTCCCGGATCTGTTGGAACAGCCGGGAACTCAGGCCGCCACCGATGGCCGCATTGAGCACCGACAGCGCGAAACGGTCGGGGTGGCCGACGCCCGGGCTGGGCATGCCGAACAGCAGGTGAGTCTGTTCGGTGTCGCGGTGGATGAACTCGAGCCCGGCACTCGCCCGTGGTGCCGTGCCCGCGGACCGGACACCGGCGGCCGGGATGCCCTGTCGCAGATGGGCACCGAACGAGGTGCGCACCTGCGCGAGGACCGCCGCGTGGGTGATGTTGCCCGCCACGGCGAGCACCATCGTGTCCGGCGTGTACCGCCGCGTGTGGAACGAATGGATCTGCCTGCGCGACATGGCCGTGATCGACTCGGCGGAACCGATGACCGGTCGGCCGATGGGGTGATCGCCGAACATGGCGGTCATGAACGCGTCGGCGAGCAGGTCCTCGTGGTCGTCGTCGCGCATCGCGATCTCCTCGAGCACGACATCACGTTCGGTGTCGACGTCGGAGGACGCGCACCGTCCGCGCAACACGACGTCGGCAAGCATGTCGATCGCCATGTCGGCGTGCTCGTCGAGCACGTGCGCGTAGAAGCACGTGTGTTCCTTCGACGTGAAGGCGTTGAGTTCGCCGCCGACGGCGTCCATGTCCTGCGCGATCGAGGCCGCGGTACGGGTCGGCGTCGCCTTGAACAGCAGATGTTCGAGGAAATGTGCGGCACCGGCGACCGACGGCTTCTCGTCGCGGGAGCCGACGCCGACCCACAGTCCGACCGACACCGACCGGACGCCGGGAACCTGCTCGGTGACGACACGCAGCCCACCGGGGAGGACCGATCGCCTGATGGCGTCCGGGGTCCCGGTGGGCTGCGTGCGTACGGAGTTCTTACTCAGTGTGTTTCGTTACCCGCGCGGTTACGCGTCGACCGTGGCCGGAGCCGCGTCTTCGGACTCGGTGTCGGCGACCGGCACGAGGCTGATCTTGCCGCGGTCGTCGATGTCGGCGATCTCCACGCGGAGCTTGCTGCCGACGTTGACGACGTCCTCGACCTTGTTGACGCGCTTGCCCTGACCCAGCTTCGAGATGTGGACGAGGCCGTCACGACCCGGCAGCAGCGACACGAAGGCGCCGAAAGCCGTTGTCTTGACCACGGTTCCGAGGAACCGCTCGCCGACCTTGGGTAGCTGCGGGTTCGCGATCGCGTTGATGCGGTCGATCGCGGCCTGCGCCTTGACGCCATCGGTGGCTCCGACGAACACGGTGCCGTCGTCCTCGATGGAGATGTTGGCGCCGGTCTCCTCGGTAATCGCGTTGATGTTCTTGCCCTTGGGCCCGATCAGCTCACCGATTTTGTCGATCGGCACCTTGACGGTGGTGACGCGAGGAGCGAAGGGGCTCATCTCGTCGGGCTCGTCGATCGCTTCGGCCATCACCTCGAGGATGGTGGTCCGGGCGTCCTTGGCCTGCGCGAGCGCGCCGGCCAGCACGGCGGACGGGATGCCGTCGAGCTTGGTGTCGAGCTGCAGGGCGGTCACGAAGTCCTTGGTGCCCGCGACCTTGAAGTCCATGTCACCGAAGGCGTCCTCGGCACCGAGGATGTCGGTCAGTGCGACGTAGCGCGTCTCACCGTCGACCTCGTCGGACACCAGGCCCATGGCGATACCCGCGACGGGGGCCTTGAGCGGCACACCGGCGTTGAGCAGCGACATCGTCGAGGCACAGACCGAACCCATCGAGGTCGAGCCGTTGGAGCTCAGCGCCTCGGAGACCTGACGGATCGCGTAGGGGAACTCCTCGACGCTGGGCAGGACCGGCATGAGCGCACGCTCGGCGAGCGCTCCGTGACCGATCTCGCGACGCTTGGGCGAACCGACGCGACCGGTCTCACCGGTCGAGTACGGCGGGAAGTTGTAGTGGTGCATGTAGCGCTTGGACGTCTCGGGCCCGAGCGAGTCGATCTGCTGGGCCATCTTGACCATGTCGAGGGTGGTGACGCCCATGATCTGGGTCTCGCCGCGCTCGAACAGCGCGCTGCCGTGCGCACGCGGGATCAGCGCGACCTCGGCCGAGAGCGACCGGATGTCGGTGATGCCACGGCCGTCGATGCGGAAGTGGTCGGTCAGGATGCGCTGACGCACGAGCTTCTTGGTCAGCGAGCGGTACGCCGCGCCGATCTCCTTCTCGCGTCCGGCGAACTGATCGCCGAGCGACGCGAGGATGTCGGCCTTGAGCTCATCGGTCTTGTCGTCGCGCTCGGTCTTGCCCGCGATGGTCAGGATCTCCGACAGACGGTCCTTGCCCGCCGACTCGACGGCGGTGTAGGCGTCGGGCTGGTAGGCCGGGAAGAGCGGGAACTCGCCGGTGGCCTTGGCGGCCTGCGCGGCGAGGCTCTTCTGGGCCTCACACAGTGCGGCGATGAACGGCTTGGCGGCCTCGAGGCCCTCGGCGACGATCGCCTCGGTCGGCGCCTGCGCACCACCGGAGATGAGCTCGATGACGTTGTCGGTGGCCTCGGCCTCGACCATCATGATCGCGACGTCGGCGGTGTCACCCTCGCCGACGATGCGACCGGCGACGACCATGTCGAACACCGCACCCTCGAGCTGCTCGACGGTCGGGAACGCGACCCACTGGCCGGCGCGGTTGGACTCGGTCGGGATGAGCGCGACGCGCACGCCACCGACCGGGCCGGAGAACGGCAGGCCGGCGAGCTGGGTGGACGCCGAGGCGGCGTTGATCGCGACGACGTCGTAGAGGTCGTTCGGGTCGAGCGACAGGACGGTGATGACGACCTGGATCTCGTTGCGGAGTCCGTCGACGAACGACGGGCGCAGCGGCCGGTCGATGAGGCGACAGGTCAGGATCGCGTCGGTCGAGGGGCGGCCCTCACGGCGGAAGAACGATCCGGGGATGCGGCCGGCGGCATACATCCGCTCCTCGACGTCGATCGTCAGGGGGAAGAAGTCGAAGTTGTCCTTCGGGTGCTTCCCGGCGCTGGTGGCCGAGAGCAGCATGTTCTCGTCGTCGAGGTAGGCGACGACGGCGCCGGCGGCCTGCTGCGCGAGACGTCCGGTCTCGAAGCGGATGGTGCGGGTGCCGAAGCTGCCGTTGTCGATGACGGCGGTGGCTTCGGTGACGTCGTCGTCGAAGTCCGCTTCCGCGGGCGCGTTTGTCACATCGGTCATGTGTGGGTGATTCCTCTCGTTCGATGCGCGCGAGTGATCGCAGCGCATCGGTGTATCAGCGCCTGTCCAGGTGGACGGGAGCTGTGGGTCGATGCCCGAGAGGTGATATCGCCGCAGGTGCGAATGTCCGCGCTGTGGAGGCGGAGGAGGTTCGGCGACGGCCGTCGATCGAAGCGGTCGGAACCGTGTGGGCAAACCCATGGGTTCCGGCAGCCACTACCGAAGACCGATCGCGAACGCAGGGCACGCGTGAGGAGATTGTCATCTCGTGGCATCGGGTCCGTGGCCGAGGGTATCACCTGGACACTCCCGGACCTGCTCGCCGCGCGGCACGCGGGGCGAACGACGCGGACCGCGACACTCGAGGAGTGCCGCGGTCCGCGGTGACGATGTGGGTCGAGCCGGTACTACGAGGTCAGCGACGCAGGGAGGTCAGCGACGCAGGCCCAGGCGCTCGATCAGCGAGCGGTAGCGGGCGACGTCGACCTTGGCGATGTACTTGAGCAGGCGACGACGACGTCCGACCAGCAGCAGCAGTCCGCGACGGCTGTGGTGATCGTGCTTGTGGGTCTTGAGGTGCTCGGTCAGGTCGCTGATGCGCTTGGTGAGCATCGCGATCTGCGCCTCGGGGGATCCGGTGTCGGTCTCGTGCAGGCCGTACTCGGAAAGGATCGTCTTCTTCTGATCGACGGTCAGTGCCACGTGTGATTCTCCTGGTGATGATGTTCGCGTCCTGGTGGGTGGGAGTCGGCCGACATGGTCGTCGACTCCCCGGGCGTGGCCACCGCGAACCGCAGCGCGCGCCAACGAGGGAATCTACCAGCGCCGATCACCCCGCCCAAATCAGCGGGCGCAGGTCAGACGGTGGGGTCGGACAGCACCGCGCGGGTCCGCACGACGTCGTCGTCCATCTGCACGATCAGGTCGTCGACCGAGTCGAACTTCTCCATGCCGCGGATGCGTCCGACGAAATCGACCGCCACGTGCTGGCCGTACAGGTCGGCCTTGGTGTCGAGGACGAACGCCTCGACTGTGCGGGTCCGCCCGGAGAACGTGGGGTTCGACCCCACCGACACCGCCGCGCGGTAGCTCTCCCCCGGCACGACCTGTCCGACGACCGGCCCGGCACCGAGCACGGTGAACCAGGCGGCGTAGACGCCGTCGGATGGGATGGCCGAGTACATGGGCGGGGCCACGTTGGCGGTCGGATACCCGAGCTCACGTCCGCGACCGTCGCCCCGGACGACGACGCCCTCGACGCGATGGGGTCGGCCCAACGCCTCGGCCGCGGCCTCCACGTCGCCGGCGGCGACACAGGACCGGATGTAGGTGGAGGAGAACGTGACCGTGGACTTGGTCGATCCGTCGGTGCCGTCCTCCCCGAGCAGCGACACCGCCTGCACGTCGAAGCCGAACTTTCGACCGAGGTCGGTCAGCACCTCGACCGTGCCCGCCGCCTTCTTGCCGAAGGTGAAGTTCGCGCCGACCACCACGTCGGCGGCGTGCAGTCCCTCGACGAGGACGCCGTGGGCGAAGTCCTTGGGGGTCTGCGCCGCGAGGACCGGGGTGAACGGCATCACGCAGAACACGTCGATGCCGAGTTCCTCGGCCAGTTCCGCGCGCCGGGTCAGGGTCGACAGCTGCGGTGGATGGCTGCCCGGTCGGACGACCTCGGCCGGGTGCGGATCGAACGTCATGAGAACCGCGGGGACGCCGCGCTTCGCCGCGGCCGAGGTTGCGGTCTTGATCAGCTGTGCGTGACCCCGGTGCACGCCGTCGAACACCCCGATGGTGACGACACATCGGCCCCATCCCGCGGGGATATCCTCCAACCCTCGCCATCGCAACACGGGGCAAGCCTACGGGTGTGCGCTGAACCGGACCAGACCTCCCCGTGTGAGCACCGGTACTTTCCGAGAATCGGGCAGCCTGACCTAAGCTCGGACAATGCCCTCCTCCGACGGCGCGCCGAGCAGTCATGCACCGGCGGCAACGATCCCGGTCGCCGAACTGTCCGCTGTCGCACAGGACTATCTGAAGGTCATCTGGACGGCGCAGGAGTGGTCGGCCACGAAGGTGACCACGAAACTCCTCGCCGAGAAGCTGGCGGTCTCGCCGTCGACGGTGTCCGAGGCCGTCCGCAAACTCGCCGATCAGGGACTCGTGTCGCACGAGCGCTACGGGTCGGTGACGCTGACCGAGGTCGGCCGGTCGGCCGCCGTGCTCATGGTCCGCCGGCACCGTCTGATCGAGACGTTCCTGGTCCGCGAACTCGGATACGGCTGGGACGAGGTGCACGACGAGGCCGAGGTCCTCGAACACGCCGTCTCGGAGCGGTTGATGGAGCGCCTCGACACCAAGCTCGGCAACCCGACCCGCGACCCGCACGGCGATCCCATCCCCGACCTGCACGGGACCGTCCCCGAGTCGAGTGCCCGTCAGCTCGCGGACTTCGGTCCCGGCGACCTCGGTCGGGTCGCACGCATCGCCGACACCGACCCGGACATGTTGCGCTACTTCGATTCCGTCGGCATCGCACTCGACCGCCACATCGAGGTGGTCGAGCAGCGTCCGTTCGCCGGTACGGTCGCCGTCGCGGTGGAGGGCGCCGAGCCCATCGACCTCGGTGACATCGCCACCCGCGCCATCTGGCTCGACCCCGTCGCCGGCCGGAGCGCCTGAGCCCTTCGGTCGCTCAGCCCCGGCGGTCGCAGCTCAGCCCTGCGGCAGCAGCTCAGCGCAGCGTCGCGGGCCGCACCACCATCACCGATCCGGAGCGCTTGCCCTTCTCCTGCAGCAGCGCGATGGCCCGCCCGTTCTCGTCGATCGCCGCGTGGACACCCTTGATGCCGACGGGTTCGAGCCAGCGGCCCTGACTGATCGCCTCGGATTCGTCGGCGCCGATGACGCGGTGCGGGAACGCCACCGCGACCGCGTGGTCGATGTCGAAGGTCAGTTCGCCGTGCTGTTCGATCTGCTCGAGCGGGGTGGCCTGCTCGAGGTCGAACGGTCCGACCGCGGTGCGACGCAGCGCGGTGAGGTGTCCGCCGACACCCAGCGAGGATCCGAGATCTCGTGCGAGCGAACGGATGTAGGTTCCCGACGAGCAGTCGACAACGACGTCGAGGTCGAACCACCCGCCGGAGATCCGGTGGTCGACGACGTCGAACCGCGTCACCGTCACCCGACGGGAGTTCAGTTCGAACTCGGTTCCCTGCCGCGCCAGGGCGTGCGCGCGCTGCCCGTCGACCTTGATCGCACTGACCGTCGCCGGGACCTGATCGATCTCGCCGACGAAGGCGCCGATCGCGTCGGTCACCTGCGCGAGGGTCAGGCCGGTGGTGTCGGCACGCTCGGAGACGACGCCCTCGGCGTCGTCGGTGTCCGACGACGCACCGAGCCGGATGGTGGCCTGATAGGACTTCGTGGTCAGCGACAGCAGCCCGAGCAGTTTCGTGGCGCGCTCGACGCCGAGCACGAGCACCCCGGTGGCCATCGGGTCCAGGGTCCCCGCGTGCCCGATGCGTCTGGTCTTGAACGCCTTTCGGCACCGCGCGACGACATCGTGGCTGGTGATGCCCCCGGGCTTGTCGACGACGACCAGTCCCGCCGTCGCGATGCTGCGGTTCTCGGTGCTCGCGTTCTCCGTGCTCATCTGCGCGTCACCGTTCACAGGCTGATCGTGGTGACGACGAGACCGCGCTCGACCCGCCACCGCCCGTCGAGCACCGACAGCGGCGGGCCGCCGTCGATGACCGAACCGTCGATGAGGATCTGCGAGCGGAACGTCCCGGAGTCCGGACCGGTCGGCGTGAAGGTGATGTGCGCGTCCTCGAAACCCAGCCACCGTTCGGTGAGTGGGAACCAGGCCTTGTAGGTGGCCTCCTTGGCACAGAACAGCAGTCGGTCCCAGTGCAGCCCATCGGGTCGGGTCGCGAGGACGTCCCGCTCGGCGGGCAGACTCACGTGGTCGAGGACCCCCTCGGGGAGCTCGCCGTGCGGTTCGGCGTCGATGCCCAGGGAGCGCTGCGCCAACTTGTGGGCCACCACCGCGGCCCGGTACCCGTCGCAGTGCGTCAGGCTCCCGACGATGCCTCGCGGCCACAGCGGTTGGCCCTTGTCGCCGCGCAGGATCGGCACCGGCTCGACCCCCAACTCGCCGAGCGCACGACGCGCCAGTGTCCGGGCGGTGGTGAACTCGGTCCGACGTTTGCCGACCGCACGGGCCACCAACGACTCCTCGGCGGGCAGCAGCGCGCCGTCGCCGTCGTCACCGAACGCCTCGGCCGCCACCACGCCGCGCGGGAGGACCTGGTCGATCATCGGGGCCCACCCTCACGCTTGGCCTTGGCCTCGGCGCGCTTGGCCGCGAGGTTCTCGGCGAACTCGGCCGCGCGTTCGCGGTAGTCGGGCGGGAGCTCGAAGCGGGCGCCGTGCTCTGGCAGGTCGTCGGGACGCAGTCCGTTGTCCGGGGTGATCCGGCGCAGCAACGGATCCGGGAGTCCACGGCGTTGCCACTCGCGCGGGTACCCGACCGAGACCTCCTCGAACCGGATGTCGTCGTACCAGGTGGTGCGCGGGATGTGCAGGTGGCCGTAGACGACGCAGGCCGCGTTGTAGCGGGTGTGCCAGTCGTGGGTGAGCTCGGTGCCGCACCACAGGGCGAACTCGGGATACATCAGCGTGTCCGTGGGTTCCCGGCGGAGCGGCCAGTGGTTGATCAGGACGGTCTGCTCGCTCGGGTCGAGGGCATCGAGTCGTGTGCGGGTGCGTTCGACCCGGTCGCGACCCCACGCGTCCCGCGTCCCGAACGGCTCCGGTGACAGCAGGAACTCGTCGGTCGCGACGACGTTGTTCTCCCGCGCCACCGCGAGAGCCTGGATCTTGTTCGTCGTCCCGGCCGGCCGGAAGGTGTAGTCGTAGAGCAGGAACATGGGGACCACCCGGACCGGCGGGGTGCCGTCACCGGGATCGAACAGCGGGTAGATGTCCTCCGGGGTGATGACGTGCAGCTCGCGGCAGCTCGCGACCAGGTAGTCGTAGCGTGCGACGCCGTGGATCTGCAGCGGGTCCTTCGCGGTGGTGTAGAGCTCGTGGTTGCCGGGGGTCCAGATGACCGTGGAGAACCGTTGCTTGAGTCGGCGCAGGGTCTCGGCGATCTCGTCGGTGCGCTCGGCGACGTCGCCGGCCACGATGAGCCAGTCGTCGTCGCTCTCCGGTCGGATCTTGTCGAGGATCGCCTCGTTCCCGCGATGCCCGACGTGCAGGTCGCTGATCGCCCAGAGGGTGGCCACCGGTCTCCTTTCCCACCATGACGGGCGCCCCGGATGGGCGGTCACCGTCGGCGTCAACTGTATCGGCCGGTCCGGGCGGGTCCGACCGACCCGGTACGCACCCGGCTCAGCGCAACTCGATCGCCGTCCACCGGCCGGTGGACATCCGCGCCACGAGGGCGACGAGACGCAACACCATGAACAGACACAGGCCGGTCCAGATTCCCGCCAGTCCCCAGTCGAACACCAGCGAGGCCCAGATCATCGGCAGGAAACCCACCAGTGCGCACACAACGGTGCTGGTCCGCAGGTAGGCCGCGTCACCACCACCCAGCAGCACCCCGTCGAGGGCGAACACGACGCCGGCGACCGGCAGCATCGCGACGAAGAACCACCACGGGGTGACCACGGCGTCGAGCACATCGCGGTCGTCGGTGAAGATCCGCGCCAGCACGGGCTGCCCGGCCGCGAAGAGGGCGACCAGGGCGAGGGCCGCGGCCACCGACATCGCCGTCACCTTGCGGGCCACCCCGATCGCGCCGGGGATCGCCTTCGCGCCCAGGGCGGCACCGACCAGCGACTGCGCCGCGATGGCCAGCGAGTCGAGCAGCAACGACACGAAGTTCCACAGCTGCAGGACCAGTTGGTGCGCGGCGAGCGACGCGACGCCGAAGCGCGCGGCGACCGCGGCCGCGGAGAGGAAACAGACCTGGAACGACAGGCTGCGCACGATGAGGTCGCGGGCCAACGCCAGCTGTGCGCGGATGGTCGTCCAGCGTGGCCGCAGCCCGCCCGAGGTCTTCTCCGCCAGGAGTCGCTGCGCGAACAACAGCCCGCTGATGGACTGGCCGACGAGGTTGGCGACCGCGCTCCCGTGCAGCCCGAGGTCCGGGAAGCCGAGCAGTCCGTGGACGAGCAGCGGGCAGATCACGGCGCTCACACCGAGACCGATGACGACGTAGACCACCGGCCGTCGGGTGTCCTGCACACCCCGCATCCACCCGTTGCCCGCCATCGACAACAGGATCAGCGGGACGCCGCAGACCGCGATCCGGACCCAGCCCGTCGCCTCCCCCGACACCCCGCCGGACGGTGCGATGACGCCCACCACCCAGGGGGCGATCACCTGCATCACCGCGACGATCACGAGCCCGACGACGACCGCGATCCAGCTGGCCGCGATCCCCTCGTCGACGGCACCCGCGCGGTCCCCGCGTCCGAAGAGCCGGGCCGATCGGGCCGTCGTCCCGTAGGACAGGAAGGTGAGCTGGGTGCTGACGACGCCGAGGATCAGCGAACCGACGCCGAGCGCGGCCAGCGCCACGGCACCGAGGCGACCGACGACCGCGAGGTCCTCCATCAGGTACAGCGGTTCGGCGACCAGCACGGCGAGCGCCGAGACGGTCAGGTGCAGGATGGCCCGCACACCGGGGACCGCCGACGGATCGGTCGTCGCGTCGGCCGCGGGAGTGCTCACACCGAGGCGAGCAGCTTCTCGACGACCTCGGTGGCCGAGCCGGTGATGCTGAAACCGGCGGCGTGGCGGTGTCCGCCACCACCCTGCGTCCGGGCCAGGGGCACGAGGTCGACGTCGGAGCGCGACCGCATCGACACCGTCCACTCCCCGGGCTCGGATTCCTTGAACACCACCGCGACCTCGGCGTCGCCGACCGTACGGACGAGGTCGATGACGCTCTCCGCCTCGGCCCAGTCGATCTGCTTGGAACACTCGAAACCGACCAGGGCGTAGACGAGACCGGCACCCGAGAACGCCTCGGGGACCAGGACGGCCGACTGCAGGGCCTCGGAAACCATCGTCAGCCAACCGAACTGATGGGTGTCGAGGAGCAGGCGGGTCCACGCCGGACCGTCGACCCCGGTCTCGAGCAACCGGGCCGCGACCTCGTGCGCACCCGCCCGCGCCCATCGGAACGACCCGGTGTCGGTGACCAGGCCGGCGAACAGGCAGGTGGCGATGTCGCTGTCGATCGGCATCTCGAGGTCGTCGAGCAACTCCAGCACCAGTTCGGCGGTGCAGTCCGCCGACGGGTCGATGACGTTGACGTCGCCGAAGCCGCGGTTGGACGCGTGGTGGTCGATGACGACCCCGTGATCGGCGCGCTCGATCAGCTCGGCCAGATCACCGAGGCGCGAGGTCGAGGCGCAGTCCATCGCCACCGCGACGCGGTGGCCCACCAGCTCGGTGGGGTCGACGATCAGCTTCGCACCGGGCAAGGCGCCGAGCGCGTCCGGCAGCGACCACGGTCCGGGGAACCCGACCTCCACCTCGACGCCCGCGCGGTCGAGCGCGAGGGCCAACGCGAGGCCGCTGCCGATGGTGTCGGCATCGGGACGCACGTGACACAGCACGGTGACCGCTTGCGCCTCGCGCAGGATCTGGGCGACCTGTGCCCGTGGACCCGCCACGGCCTGACTCATCGACGAGCCCCGGTCGTGCTCATCGGGTGCGCTCCGTGTGACCCATCATCGAATCCTGGCACGTCGTCAGCGTTCTTCGGTGGAGTCGTGGTCATCGTGACCGCGCGACTCGGGCTCCTTGTAGGGATCGGGATCACCCGCGGGCACGGCGTCGCGCGCCTGCTGGGCGAGCAGCTCGTCGGCCACGCGGGTGCGCTCGAGGAGTTCCTCCATGTCGCGGGCGGTGTCGAGGACGGTGTCGAGCTGGAACGCCAGGGTCGGAGTGAACCGCACACCGGTACCCGCACCGACCTTCGACCGCAGGATGCCGGTCGCGCGGTGCAGCCCGGCGGCCGCGGCGACGTAGTCCGGCGGGACCGACAGCGACTCCCCCATCACCGTGTAGAACACCGTGGCGTCGTGCAGGTCGCCGGTCACCCGGGTGTCGGTGATCGTGACCCCGTTGAGCCGCGGGTCCTTGATCTCGGTGGCGATGGCCGACGCGACGATCGCCGAGATCCGCTTGGCCAACCGTTGTGCGCGTGCTGGATCTGCCATGGGAACCACCTTGTCTTTCGTCGGCCCCGGACTCCTGTCCGAGAACACTGGGTGAACCAAACGCCCGACCGGCCCGGGCGAACCGGGGCGGTCGGGCGTCGGCGGAACGGGAGGGTCAGCTGCGCGCTTTCTCCACCAGTTCGTACGTCTCGATGACGTCGTCGACCTTGATGTCACCGTAGGTGATGGTCAGACCACATTCGTAGCCGTCGCGCACCTCGGTCGCATCGTCCTTCTCACGCTTGAGCGACGAGATCGTGAGGTTCTCGGCCACCACGACGTTGTCACGCAGCAGACGCGCCTTGGCGTTGCGTCGCATGATGCCCGACGTGACCAGGCAGCCGGCGATGTTGCCGACCTTGGACGAGCGGAAGATCGCGCGGATGTCCGCACGGCCCAACTCGACCTCTTCGTAGATCGGCTTGAGCATGCCCTTGAGGGCCTTCTCGATCTCGTCGATCGCCTGGTAGATCACCGAGTAGTACCGGATGTCGACACCCTCGCGGTTGGCCAGCTCGGTGGCCTTGCCCTCGGCGCGGACGTTGAACCCGATGATGATCGCGTTCGACGCCGACGCCAGGTTGACGTTGGTCTCGGTCACGCCGCCGACTCCGCGGTCGATGACGCGCAGCGTCACCTCGTCGCCGATGTCGATGTTGACCAACGCCTCCTCCAGGGCCTCCACGGTTCCGGAGTTGTCACCCTTGAGGATGAGGTTCAGCTGCGAGGTCTCCTTCAGAGCCGAATCGAGATCCTCGAGGCTGATCCGCTTACGACTGCGCGCAGCGAGCGCGTTGCGCTTGCGGGCGTTGCGTCGATCGGCGATCTGACGGGCGATCCGGTCCTCGTCGACGACCAGCAGGTTGTCGCCGGCACCGGGCACCGAGGTGAAACCGATGACCTGGACCGGACGCGAGGGCAGGCCCTCGGTGACGTCGGCACCGTGCTCGTCGACCATGCGTCGGACGCGACCGTAGGCGTCGCCCGCCACGATCGAGTCGCCGACCCGCAGCGTTCCGCGCTGCACCAGCACGGTGGCCACCGGGCCGCGGCCGCGGTCGAGGTGTGCCTCGATGGCGACACCCTGGGCGTCCATGTCGGGGTTGGCGCGCAGATCGAGCGCCGCGTCCGCGGTCAGCAGCACCGCTTCGAGCAGGGCGTTGATGTTCGTGCCCTGCTTGGCGGAGATGTCGACGAACATGGTCTCGCCGCCGAAGTCCTCGGCGACCAGGCCGTACTCGGTCAGCTGCGAACGGATCCTCTGCGGATCCGCGCCTTCCTTGTCGATCTTGTTGACCGCCACGACGATCGGCACGTCGGCCGCCTGCGCGTGGTTGATGGCCTCCACCGTCTGCGGCATGACGCCGTCGTCGGCCGCGACCACGAGGATCGCGATGTCGGTGGCCTTCGCACCACGGGCGCGCATGGCGGTGAACGCCTCGTGACCGGGGGTGTCGATGAACGTGACCAGACGCTCGTTGCCGTCGAGTTCGGTGAGCACCTGGTACGCACCGATGTGCTGCGTGATGCCGCCGGCCTCGCCCTCACGGACGGTCGCGTTACGGATCGAGTCGAGCAGTCGCGTCTTACCGTGATCGACGTGACCCATGACGGTCACCACCGGCGGACGCTGCTCGAGATCGTCCTCGCCACCCTCGTCCTCGCCGTAGGTGAGGTCGAAGCTGTCGAGCAGCTCGCGGTCCTCGTCCTCCGGGCTGACGACCTGCACGACGTAGTTCATCTCGCCGCCGAGCAGCTCCAGCGTCTCGTCGTTCACCGACTCGGTGGCCGTGACCATCTCGCCGAGGTTGAACAGGGCCTGGACCAGGGCGGCCGGGTTGGCGTCGATCTTGTCGGCGAAGTCGACCAGCGACGCACCGCGCGCCAGTCGGATCGTCTGACCGTCGCCGTGGGGCAACCGGACGCCGCCGACGG
This sequence comes from Williamsia maris, assembly GCF_024171815.1. Taxonomy (GTDB): domain Bacteria; phylum Actinomycetota; class Actinomycetes; order Mycobacteriales; family Mycobacteriaceae; genus Williamsia_A; species Williamsia_A maris. The sequence goes on from NZ_JAMTCJ010000004.1 coordinate 731,214, forward strand.
CGGGCGCCTGCATCGAGTCGTATTCCTGGCGCTTCTGGCGCTTGGACTTGCGGCCCTTGCGGGGCGCACCACCGGGGCGACCGAACGCACCTGCGGCACCGCCACCGCGACGGACTCCGCCGCCGCCGGGACGACCGCGGAAGCCACCGGGAGGACCACCGGTCGGGGCGCCACCGGGGGCACCGCCACCGCGGTATCCACCGCCGCCGCCACCGGGACGACCGCCACCGGCACCGCCGGGACCGCCACGGGCACCGGGGCGACCGGGACCGCCCGCACCGGGTGCGGGACGGGCCGAACGCGACGGCATCGCGCCGGGGTTGGGGCGGGGAGGCATGCTGCCCGGGCTGGGACGGGGTCCACCGGCACCGGGGGCCGGGCGGGGACCGCCGGGACCTGCGGCCGGTCGACCTGCACCCGGACGAGCCGGGGCTGCACCCTGACCCGGAGCGGGTCGAGCGGCCGGCCGGGGCGCGGGCGCCGATGAGTACGGGTTGTTGCCGACGCGGGGAGGCTTCGGGCCCGGCTTCGGTCCGGCCGGGCCGGGACGAGCAGCACCCGGGGTGGGTGCGGCCGGCGCATCGGCCGAGGCCGCGGGGGCCTGCGGAGCCGGAGCGGCCGGTGCGGGCGTCGGCGCGGGAGCGCTCGGGGCCGGTGCGGGGGTCGCCTCGGCCGCGGCCGGGGTCGGAGCCGCCGGTGTCGGGGCTGCGGGTGCGGCCGGGGCCGGTGCGCTCGGTGTGGGCGCAGCCGGGGTCGGGGCCGCCGGTGCCGCGGGCTTGCGGGCGCCGGGCTTGGCCGGCGACGGACGGGTGCCGCCCGGGGTGGGCGCGGCGCCGGTCGAACCGTTGGATGCGGGTGCCGGGGACGCCGACGCGGGTGCGGCGGCCTTCTCGGCGGGGTAGGACTCACGCAGTCGTCGTGCGACCGGGGCCTCCACCGTCGACGATGCCGACTTGACGAATTCGCCTTGCTCGCTCAAGCGAGCCAGGACTTCTTTGCTCGTGACGCCGAGTTCTTTTGCCAACTCGTGCACGCGGGCCTTGCCTGCCACTGCTCTCCTCACTTGGAGGTCGAGCGGGCTGCCCGCTGCGACCTCGGATTACGTTAGAAACGTGCTCATCGTGGGAACTTCACGGTGTGCTCATGTCTTCTGCCACCCGTTCTGCGGAGGGACTGTTGAGTCCCCCGCTCTCGACCGGTCACGTCTGTGACCGGCTCACACCCCGATCGCATCGCGATCGGTTTCCTACGCGCCCGGTGGGTGTCCGGCCGTCATCTCACGTTCGAGAACGTCGGCGTCCACCACGAGTCCTGGCACCCTGAGCGCCGGACCGAACGCCTTCCGCCGCATCGCGGCCCGAAGACAATCGGGATCGTGATGCAGCCAGGCGCCCCGACCCGGCATGGTCGAGGTGCGGTCGATCGTGGCGACCGTCGCACCGTGCTCTGCTGCCGCCGCGACCCGCACGAGTTCTGCGATCGCGGCACGTTGCCGACAGCCGATGCACGTTCGCACGGGACCGGTGGTCGTCAGCGCTTTTTCTACCATCGAAGAGTCTACCGCCCACCGCAAATCGCCGACGACAAGAGCCCGACGGGCCGTGTCGCGACGCACCGGCATCGGTTCAGGAGGGGCTCTCCGCCGCGTCGGCGGACGCCTCCACGGGCGCCTCGGCGTCGGACCGGATGTCGATCCGCCATCCGGTCAGCCGGGCCGCCAACCGGGCGTTCTGACCTTCCTTGCCGATCGCGAGCGACAGCTGGTAATCGGGCACGACGACGCGGGCGGCCTTGGCCACCGGGTCGATGACCGTCACCGAGACCACCTTCGACGGCGACAGCGCGTTGCCGACGAACACCGCGGGGTCGGGCGCGTAGTCGATGATGTCGATCTTCTCGTCGCTGAGCTCGCGCATCACGTTGCGCACCCGCTGGCCCATCGGGCCGATGCACGCACCCTTGGCGTTGAGACCGGACACGCGGGTGTGCACCGCGATCTTGGACCGGTGACCGGCCTCGCGGGCGACCGCGATGATCTCGACCGATCCGTCCTCGATCTCGGGGACCTCGAGTGAGAACAGCTTGCGCACCAGGTTCGGATGGGTGCGCGAGAGCGTGATCTGCGGACCGCGGGCACCTCGTGCGACACCGACGACGTAGCACTTGATCCGGTCGCCGTGGACATAGGTCTCACCGGGGACCTGCTCGGCCGACGGGAGCACGCCTTCGGTACCGGTCGCCTCGCTGCCGATGCGGACAATGATCAGACCCCGGGCGTTGGCGCGCGAGTCCTGCTGCACGACACCACCGACGATCTCGCCCTCGTGGGTGACGAAGTCGCCGAAGTTCTTCTCGTTCTCCGCGTCCCGCAGCCGCTGCAGGATGACCTGGCGGGCGGTGGTGGCCGCGATACGCCCGAAGCCCTCGGGGGTGTCGTCCCATTCGGAGATGAGCTGGTCGTTCTCGTCGCGGGTCTGCGCCATCACGCGCACCTCCCCCGACTTGCGGTTGACGTCGATGCGCGCGTGCGGCGCATAGCCGTCGGTGTGGCGGTAGGCGGTGATCAGGGCGGTCTCGATCGCCGTGATGACCGTGTCGGCCGGGATGCCCTTGTCGGCCTCGATCATGCGCAGTGCGGCGATGTCGATGTTCATGTGTTTCCTTTCACGTTCTTCTCCAGCAGTCCGCACAGCTCGCGTTCGTCGGCACTGGGCCCTCCGAAGTCCACCTGCACCACCGCGGACGCGACATCGGCCAGGTCCACCCGGCGGACGTCGCTGCGTCCGCCGTGGGTGATCACCAGGTCGACGACCGTCTCGTCCTCGTTCAGTCGCCCGATGCGCCCCGCGACCTTCTCGGTCGGGGAATCGGCCGCGCCACCCGACGAGATCTGGGCGATGACCTTGCGGCCGTGGGCCCGTCGCCAGTGACGAGGCGCGGTCAGCGGACGGTCCACTCCCGGCGAGGTGACCTCGAGGGTGTAGGCCAGCGCTCCCAGGATCGGCTGGGGGGCGTCGTCGACGACAGCGGAGATCTCGCGACTCAGGTCGGCCAACACGTCGAGCTCGGTCCCGTTGTCGCGATCGACCAGGATGCGGACCACACTGCGGTCGCCGGATCGGTGGACGATGACCTCTTCGAGGTCGAAACCCTGCGCGTGCACGACGGGTGAGATCAGGACGGTGATCGCCTCGGTGTCGCCGGACATCTGGGCCTCCTCGTCTGTAGTTGTCTCACGGTGCTCACCGCGTGGGCGACCCGGCGATACCCGGATCCGCCCGCCGCGGGCCGCTGCGGTGCCCCAGGAGTTTACCCCCCGCACGGCGCCGATCCCGCCATCGGCGATCGGCCGCAGGCCGAGAACGGTGTCGCCTGGCGCGAACGACGCGGGCGCGCGGTGGCACTATTGCGGCTGTGACCATCGCGCAGCCACGTCCCGGGCCCACCGTCGCGGCCCATCCCCTCCGCCCGCGCATCGCGCGACCCATCAGTCGCCGCTCGATGCTGGTGCGCACCGCAACCGTGACCGGCGGTCTCGCCGCGACCGGCACGGTTCTCGCGGCCTGCGGCAGCGGCTCGGGGATCAGTGAGTCGACCCGCATCGCCGAACAGCTCGCTCCGCTGTCGCTCACCGCGTCCGACGACGCGGCCGCGGCACGGACACTCGGCGCGCGCAATCCGGACCGGTCCGCTGCGCTGGCCGTGATCGCGTCCGAACGTGAGACGCACGCCACCACCATCAACGACGAGATCGCCCGGCTCGCGCCCGATCTCGCCCGCCCGAGTACGTCCTCCGGGGTGGCGGCGGCCTCCGTGCCCGCCTCCGGCGCCACGCCGACATCGGGTGCACCCGCCGCACCCACCGAGCCCGCGGTCACGACCGTCGACCAGCTGCGGGAACGACTGGCCTCGGCCGCGTCGTCGACCGGGGATCTGGCCGTGGGCATGAGCGGCTACCGCGCGGGGATGCTCGGCTCGATCGCCGCCGCATGCAACGCCCAGGTGGAGGTGCAGCTCGGATGAGCACCGCCACCGACGGCCTGGGTGCCGCGATCGATTCCGAGAACGCCGCCGTGTTCGTCTACGGCGTGGCCGTGGCCTACGCCTCGACGACGCGGCGATCCGACATCGACGACTTCACCGCCGAACACCGTTCGCGCCGCGACGAACTCGAGGGTCTGATCGTCGCGGCCGGCGGTACCGCACCCGCATCCGCGCCGGGGTACGTCATCCCGGTGGCGGTCACCGACCCGATCACCGCGATCCGGGCCGTGCTGGTCGCCGAGGAGGACTGCGCGCGGGCGCACCGGTCACTGCTGGAGCGCGCCGACTCCGACCCGCAGCGCCGGGCCGGGCTGGGCGGGCTCACCGACAGCGCGCGCCGGGCGGCGGCGTGGCGCCTGGTCCTCCGGGTCTCCCCGTCCACCGTGGCGCTACCGGGTACCGGCAACCGCTGATCCGACGGCGTCGAGCCCGACCTCGGTGACCTCACCGGTCGCACGGTCGCGCACCTCGACCAGTCCGTCGGCGAAACCACGGCCGACGACCACCACCGTGGGCATGCCCAGCAGTTCGGAGTCCTTGAACTTAACGCCCGGCGACGCCTTGCGGTCGTCGAGCAGGACCGACAGACCGGAGGCGTCGAGGTTCTGCGCGATCTCCAGCGCACCGTCGGCCGCGCCGGCGTCCTTGTTCGCGATCACGACGTGAACGTCGAACGGCGCGACCGACTTCGGCCACGCCAGGCCCTTCTCGTCGAGGGTCTGCTCGGCGATGACCCCGACCAGGCGGGACACCCCGACCCCGTAGGACCCCTGGATGAGTCGGACCGGTTTCCCGTTCTCGCCGAGCACGTCGACGCCGAACGCGTCGGTGTACTTGGTGCCCAGGGCGAAGATGTGGCCGATCTCGATACCGCGGGCGGCCACCAGGGTGCCCTTGCCGTCGGGCGAGGGGTCGCCGTCGCGGACCTCGGCGGCCTCGATCGTGCCGTCGGCGACGAAGTCGCGGCCCGCGACCAGACCGACGACGTGCTTACCCGCCTCGTCGGCGCCGGTGATCCAGCTGGTGCCGTCGGCGACGCGCGGGTCGACGAGGTAGCGGGCGCCGTTGTGCAGCAGCCCGTTCGGGCCGATGTACCCCTTGACCAGGAACGGGTTGGCGTCGAAATCGGCCTGGTCGAGCAGCTCGACCGTGGCGGGTTCGAAGGATGCCTCGAGTCGCTTCATGTCCACGTCACGGTCACCGGGGATGCCGATCCCGATGATCTCGGTCTCCCCCGCCGGGTGGTGCACCTTGACCAGGATGTTCTTCAGGGTGTCGGCGGCGGTGACCGGATGGTCGAGGGCGGAGTTCGCCCAGTCGACGAGCGTCGCGATGGTGGGTGTCGATCCCGTCTCGTGCACGGTGGCGGCGGGCAGTCCGTCGGTCGGCACGGGCGCAGGCGCGGGCGTGAAGACCGCCTCCACGTTGGCCGCGTAACCCGACTCGGTGGACCGGACGTAGGTGTCCTCGCCGTTGCTGCTCTCGGCCAGGAACTCCTCGGACGCGCTGCCGCCCATCGCACCCGACGTCGCAGCGACGATGACGTAACGGATACCCAGGCGGGCGAAGATGCGCTGGTAGGCGTCGCGGTGGCTCGCGTAGGAGACCTTGGCGCCTGCGTCGTCGAGGTCGAACGAGTACGAGTCCTTCATGAGGAACTCCCGACCGCGGAGGATGCCCGCGCGGGGTCGCGCCTCGTCCCGGTACTTGTTCTGGATCTGGTACAGGGTGACGGGGAGATCCTTGTAGGAGGTGTACTCCCCCTTGACCAGCAGGGCGAACAGCTCCTCGTGGGTCGGTCCGAGCAGCATGTCCACGCCGCGACGGTCCTTGAGCCGGAAGAGGTCGTCGCCGTAGTCGGACCACCGATGGGTCACCTCGTACGGGTCACGCGGGAGCAGTGCGGGCAACGAGATCTCCTGGCCGCCCATGGCGTCCATCTCCTCGCGCACCACCGCCTCCACACGACGCAACACCTTGAGTCCCAGCGGCAACCAGCTGTAGACGCCGGGGGCGACGCGGCGGATGTAGCCGGCGCGCACCAACAGCTTGTGACTGGGCAGCTCGGCGTCCGCGGGATCGTCACGGAGAGTGCGGACGAACAGGTTCGACATGCGGGTGATCACGAACGCCAACCCTAGTGGTCGGCTGCCCTGTCGTCCCCCGCCGTCCCTCGGGTGGGGGCCGTGGGGACGGGCGCACTACCGTCAACGTCTGTGCTCATCGTTCTGCCGCCCTCGGAGACCAAGTCCGACGGCGGGCGTGGCGCCCCGCTGGACCTGGCGACGCTGTCGTTCCCGTCACTGACGGCGGTCCGCGAGCGCATAGCGACGGCACTGGTGGAGTTGGCCGGTGACCCGGCCCGCAGCGCGACGGTCCTGGGTCTCGGTCAGCGGCAACTCGCCGAGGTCGACCGCAACGCGGCGCTGTGGACCTCGCCGACCCGACCGGCCATCGAGCGGTACACCGGGGTGCTCTACGACGCCCTCGGCGTCGGGGGCCTGACCCGGGCGTCGCGCACCAAGGCCGACGAGCGGCTGGCGGTGGGATCCGCGCTGTTCGGGGTCGTGCGGGCCCGCGATCTGATCCCGGCCTACCGATTGTCGTCGGGATCGAAGCTGCCCGGGATGGGAACGCTGGCGGCGCAGTGGAAGCCGGATCTGACCGATGCTCTGGCCGACCTCGACGACGAGGTCGTGGTCGACCTGCGGTCGGGCGGCTACCGCGCGTTGGGTCCGATCCCCGGCGCCATGGACGTGACCGTGCTGACCGAGGCCGCAGACGGATCACGCAGCGTGGTCAGCCATTTCAACAAACATTACAAGGGTGTGATGGCGCGGTCGTTGGTGACGACCCGCAAGCGGGTCCGCGACATCGACTCGCTCGCCGCCGTGGTGTCCGACGGCGGTCAGCGCACCGAGATCGCCTCGGCGACCGAACTGGTCATCCTCACCGACTGAGGTCGTCGCGGATGCGGGAGACGGTCAGGCCGAGACCCGGCCCAGGGACCCGGTCAGTGCGTCGAACGCGGCGACCTCGCCGATCACGACGATCGCGGGCGGTCGGATGTCCTGCGCACGGGCTGTGTCGCCGGCCGTGGCGAGATCGGCGGTGACGCTCCGCTGGGTGGGCATCGACGCGTGCTCGATGATCGCCACCGGGGTCTGCGGGTCACGGCCGCCCTCGATGAGCGCGGCCGTGAACTCCTCGAGCCGCTCGACCGCCATCATCAGCACGATGGTGCCCCGCAGCCGAGCGAGGGCAGGCCAGTCGATGAGCGAGTCGGGGTGTCCGGGCCGCAGGTGACCGGAGACGATGACGACCTCGTGGGTCACCCCGCGGTGGGTCACCGGGATCCCGGCCGCGGCGGGGGCGGCGATGGCGCTGGTGATGCCGGGGACGACGGTCACCGCGACTCCGGCCTGTACGCACGCGGCCAGTTCCTCGAAACCGCGGCCATAGACATACGGGTCACCGCCCTTGAGACGGACCACGAACTTCCCGGCCCGCGCGTGGTCGATCAACGCCTGGTTGATCGCCTCCTGCTTCATGGCGCGGCCGTAGGGCACCTTCGCGGCGTCGATGATCTCCACCCACGGCGCCAACTCGGCGAGCAGCGCGGGCGGTGCGAGGCGGTCGGCGACGACCACGTCGGCCGCGGCGAGGAGCCGGCGGCCACGGACGGTGATCAGTTCCGGATCGCCCGGGCCGCCGCCGACGAGCGCGACGCCGGCCGGATAGGTCCCCGGGACCGCGGTGCCCAGGGTCCCGTCGATGAGCCCCTGGCCGATCTCCGAGCGGATGCGGGCCGAACGTCGGTGGTCGCCCGAGGCGAGCACCCCGATGTTGAGGCGGTCGTGCTGGATCGACGCCGGGGTGACGGCGCTGCCGTGGCGGGCGTCGTCGGCGCGGACGCAGAAGATCCGCCGACGCTCGGCCTCGGCGACCACCGCGGCGTTCACCTCGGCGTCGTCGGTGCAGGCGAGCGCGTACCAGGCGCCGTCGAGGTCACCGTCGCGGTAGGCGCGGCGCTCGACGGTGATGCCGGGGAACGACTCGACGGTCGGCGTCGGGTCGATCGCGATGACGTGGATGTCGGCGCCACTGGCCGAGAGGGTGCCGAGCCGACGCGTGACGACCGATCCCCCGCCGATGAGGACGACACGTCGCCCCCGCAGGTCGAGGCCGACCAGGTAGTGGTCGTCGCCGGACCCGTCGGCCACGGCCGGGTCGTCAGGGGTGGGTGCGGACATGCGTAGACCGTACCGACGAGGTGTGTCCGGGGACCAATTCCGCCTCGCCGGTCACCGCGGCGGCGGAATCGACCAGTCGGACAACGGACTCGGGCGCACCCGCCGGGTGGGTGTGCAGGTAGGAGGCGTGCACCGACCCCGCGATGACACCGTCGGTCATCGACGTCCCGACACGTCGCCATCCCCAGGCGGCCTGTGCGGGCCCGATCGGCTCGACGACGCTGCGGTGGAACTCGTGTCCGGTGATCCGGGCGCCCGCGGTGAAGACCGTGGAGTCCGCGAGCGCGACGGCGTCGCGGTAGCCCAGCGTCAGCGACGGGCCGAAGTGCCCCCGAACCGGGAGCACGTCGGCCATGGTGTGGCCGTCGAGGTCACGGGCCAGATAGAGCAGGCCCGCGCACTCGGCGTGGATCGGTCGGCCCGCGTCGGCGTGCGCGCGGAGTTGGTCGAGCAGTCCGACGTTGGCGGCGAGGGTGTGCACGTGTTCCTCGGGGAACCCTCCACCGACGATGACCGCGTCGGACCCCTCGGGCAGGCCGTCCTGCAGCGGATCGAAGGCGACCACCTCGGCTCCGGCGGCTGCCAGCAGCTCGGCGTGCTCGGCGTAGCTGAAGGTGAACGCGGCGCCACCGGCCACCGCGACCCGGATGGGTCGTCGTGGCGCACGGACGTCGGCGCGGGCCCGCGCGACGGCAACCTCCTCGGCGGCCGACCACACCGGCCCCAACATCGCCCGGCGGGCGCGGCCGGCGGCGACCACGGCGGGGAGATCGGCTGTGGCGGAGACCAGTTGGGCCATCGCGTCGACGGCGGTGCGCGCCGCTCCCCCGTGTTCGACGGCCGGGATCAGCCCGAGGTGGCGCGAGGGCACGACCAGTTCGGTGGCCCGGCCCAGCACGGCGAACACCGGCAGGCCGACGCGGTCGCACGCCTGTCGCAGCACGTGTTCGTGGCGGGGTGATCCCACGCGGTTGAGGATGACGCCGCAGATGTCGACCGACGGGTCGAAGCTGCGCAGGCCGTGCAGGATCGCCGCCAGGGTCTGACTGTGTCCCGATGCATCGACGACGACGATGACCGGGGCGCCGATGAGCGCCGCGACGTGCGCGGTGGATCCGAGTGCGGGGCCGGTACCCGTCCCGTCCAGATCGTCGTCGATGATCCTGCCGTCGAACAGGCCCATGACGCCCTCGACGACGGCGAAGTCGGCACCCGCGCACCCGGCGGCGAACAGCGGTGCGACGCGGTCGGGACCGACGAGGTTCGGGTCGAGATTGCGTCCGGGACGACCGGCGGCGACCGCGTGGTAGCCGGGATCGATGAAGTCGGGGCCCACCTTGAACGGGGCCACCCGGTGTCCGGCACGTGAGAGCGCCCCGATCAGTCCGGTCGCGACGGTGGTCTTGCCGCTGCCCGATGCGGGCGCGGCGACGACCACGGTGGGGATCGCGGGTGTCACCATTCGATTCCCTTCTGTCCCTTGCGTCCTGCGTCCATCGGATGCTTGGTCTTGGTCATGTCGGTGACGAGGTCCGCGGCGGCGACGAGGCCCTCGGGCGCCCGCCGACCGGTGATGACGACGTGTTGTTTGCCGGGGCGTTCGGCGAGGGCGTCGAGGACCTCGTCGAGGTCGATCCAGCCCCAGCCGAGCGGGTAGGTGAACTCGTCGAGGACGTAGAAGTCGTGTGTCTCCGCACGGAGCCGGCGGGCGATCTCGGTCCACCCCTCGCGGGCCTGCTCGGCATGGTCGGTCTCGGCGTCGCCGTGCCGGATCCAGGACCAACCCGAGCCCATCTTGTGCCACTGCACCGGCCCGCCCTGTCCGGTCCGGTCGTGCAGCTCGCCGAGCGCGGTCATCGCGGTCTCCTCGCCGACCTTCCACTTGGCGTTCTTGACGAACTGGAACACGCCGATGTCGAGGCCGGCGTTCCAGGCGCGCATGGCCATGCCGAACGCGGCGGTCGACTTCCCCTTGCCGTCGCCGGTGTGGACGGCGAGCAGCGCACTGTTGCGGCGTTGGCGGGTGGTCAGACCGTCGTCGGGTACGACGGCGGGAACTCCTTGCGGCACAGTCGTACTCCTCTCGATAGGTGTCCGGTCGTGAACTGCGGCGTGGTCAGGCCGCGGCCCGGACGGCGCCGGTCACGGCGTCTGCGGTGATCTCGTCGATCGCCACGTAGCCGCCACCGAGGTGTCCGGCCAGCGTACGGGCCAGGCCGAGACGGATCATGCCCTGCTCGCAGTCGACGACCACGCTGTCGACACCGCGGGTGCGCAGGCGGGCGGCGGCGGATGCGGAGCGTCCGACCGCGTCGGGACCGCTGGTGGCGCGGCCGTCGGTCAGGACCACGACCAACGGCCGGCGGCGAGGGTCGGTGTGTCGGGCACGTTCGACCAGTGCGGTGGCCTCGATCAGCCCCTCGGCCAGCGGGGTTCGGCCGCCGGTGGCCACCCCGGACAGGCCTCGCAGGGCGATGCTGACCGACCGGGTCGGCGGCACGACGACGGTGGCGCTCGACCCGCGGAGCACCACCACCGCGACGCGGTCGCGTCGCTGGTAGGAATCGCGTAGCAGTGCCGCGCACGCGCCGCTGACCGCGTCGAGTCGCCGACGTGCGGTCATCGACCCGGACAGGTCGACGGTGAACACCACCAGGTTGCCCTCACGACCGATGCGCACCGCTCCCCGCAGGTCCGCGGGCGTCACCCGCAGTCGTGGCCCGCCGCCGCGCTCACCGTGGCCGGCCGCTGCGGCCAGAACGGTGGCGTGCAGGTGGACACCGGAACCGTCGACCGACGTGGTCGATCCGACGGTGTGCCCGCGTCGGCTGCGTGCCGGGGAACGCCGACCGGGGTCGCCGTCACCGACGCCGGAGACCCGCAGGGTGCGGGTGACCGAGGCGGTCTGCGACAGGGCGAGGTTCGACGGCGATGGCCCGACCGGGATCGGGTCACGCCGCGAGTCCGCGTCGTCGGTGGGTGACGGGTCGGCCGAGCGGGCGGGTCCGTCGGCGGGCGACGAGCTCTCCGGGGCAGGCGATCCCGATCCCGGATCGTCGTCGGGACCGGGGTCGGTCGGGTCGTCGTCGGGGTCCCGACCGCCGTCATCGGGATCCGTCGGCCCACCACTGTCCCCGTCTGTGTCGCCGTCGCCGTCGTCGCGGTCGGTGTCCTGCTGGGCCGATTCGGCTGCGGAGTCCATGGCCGAGTCGAGGTCGTCGCGGCTCATGTCGGTGTCGTCGAAGGGATCTCGGCGGCGGCGATGCGGCAACGCGAGTTCCGCGGCGGCCCGGACGTCGGTCTCGTCGACCTCGTCGGCTCCGCGCCACGCGGCGTGGGCGCGGGCGGTGCGGGCGACGACGATGTCGCCACGCAGGCCGTCCACGTCGAGCTGGGTGCAGATGGCGGCGATGCGACGCATCTCCGACGTGGGCAGACGAACCGATCCGACGGCGGCCCGCGCGGTCGCGATCGATGCGGCGATCGACTCGTCGGAGGTACGCCAGCGGTCGGCGAACGCGGTCGGGTCGGCGTCGTAGTCCATCCGACGGGTGATGACCTCGACCCGGTCGTCGACGTCACGGGGTGCGGTGACCGCGACGGTCAGTCCGAACCGGTCGAGCAGCTGTGGGCGCAGCTCACCCTCTTCCGGGTTCATCGTGCCCACGAGGACGAAGCGGGAGGCGTAGCTGCGCGACACCGAGTCACGTTCGACGGTCACCCGTCCCATGGCGGCGGCATCGAGCAGGACATCGACGAGATGGTCGGCGAGCAGGTTCACCTCGTCGATGTAGAGCACGCCACCGTCGGCCGCCGACAGCAGCCCCGGCGTGAACGACGCGTCGCCGTCCCGCAGGACCTTCTGCACGTCGAGCGATCCGACGACGCGGTCCTCGGTGGCACCGATCGGGAGTTCGACGACGCGTCCGGCGGCGCCGGTCCGGTCGTCGGCGGGCAGCAGCGGCGCCAGTGCGCGCACGATCGTGGACTTGGCCGTGCCCTTCTCACCGCGGATGAGCACGCCACCGATCGACGGTGCGATCGCGCAGAGGATCAACGCGAGCTTGAGCGCGTCCTGACCAACCACCGCGGTGAACGGGTAGGGGGCGAGAGGACGGTCGGTGGGGTCGGGATCGGGGTGGGAGGAGTCGGTCACGAGGCCTGCCAGGGCTCCCCGCCGCCACGACGCATCGGCACATGCGGGATCCCGTCGAGCAGGTACTCGGGCCCCTCGGGCGCGAAACCGTGCTTGGCGTACATGTCCACCAGGTACGTCTGCGCGTCGATGCGGCAGGCGTGCGACCCGACCTCGGCCAGAGCGGTCCGCAGCAGTCGGGTGGTGTGCCCCTGTCCGCGGTGTCCGCGTTCGGTGCACAGCCGCCCGATGCGGAAGGACTTGCCGTCGTCGTGCTCCTCGAGCAGACGCAAGGTGCAGACGACCTCGCCCTCCTGCTGCAGCCAGAGGTGACGGGTGTCCTGGTCGAGGTCCCGTCCGTCGAGTTCGGCGTAGGGACAGGACTGTTCGACGACGAACACGTCCACCCGCAACTTCAGGATCTTGTACATCAGAGCGGTGTCGAGGTCCTGGGCCCAACTCCGGTGCAGGGTCGCGGTGGCAGTCATGTGGTTGTGACTATCACACGGGGGTGGGAGCCGCCACGCGGCGCTCGTCGTCGGCGACCGAGTCGTCGGCGGGGGTGCTCGACAGTTCCAGCACCTTCGAGGTCCAGTCCCACACCTCACGGAACAGCGACTCGTCGTCGGACAGCTTGTGACCGAACGACGGGATCATCTCGGCGAGGGTCGGCTTCCAGGCCTCGAAGTGCCGCGGGAAGCAGCGCTCTAGGACGTCGAGCATCGCGGGAACCGCGGTCGACGCACCGGGCGAGGCGCCCAGCAGGCCGGCCATCGTGCCGTCCTCGGAGTTGACCACGGCGGTGCCGAACTCGAGGGCGCCGCTCATGGCGCCGTTCTTGCGGATGACCTGGACACGCTGTCCGGCGGTGATGAGCTCCCAGTCGGCGCCGAGGGCGCGCGGGACGAACTCCTGCAGGGTCTTGACCCGGTCGTTCGAGTTGGCCGCGAGCTCGCTGATGAGGTACTTCAGCAGCCCGAACTCCTTGGGGGCGATGCTCGCGATCGGGAACGCGTTGAAGGGCGTCACCGACTTGAGCAGATCGAGGTTGCTGCCCTCCTTGAGGAACTTCGGCGACCAGCCCGCGTACGGGCCGAAGAGCAGACCCGGCTTGTGGTTGATGACACGGGTGTCGAGGTGCGGCACCGACATCGGCGGCGCACCGACCGCGGCGCGGCCGTAGACCTTCGCGTGGTGCTCGTCGATGAGTTCTGCGTTGGTGCAGCGGAAGAACGCGCCGCTGACCGGGAACCCACCGAACTGACGCGCCTCCTTGATGCCGGACTTCTGCAGCAGGTGGATGGCGCCACCGCCGGCGCCGACGAACACGAAGCCGGCGTGCACGGTGGTCTTCTGCTTGGTGCGCAGGTTGACGACCTTGACCATCCAGCTGCCGTCGGACTGCTTCTTCAGGTCGGTGACCGAGTGCCCGAAGTTGACGTTGCCGCCGTCGGCGACGGTGTTGAGCAGCTTCTGGGTCAGCGCGCCGAAGTCGACGTCGGTGCCGCCCTCGAACCAGTTCAACGCGACCGGGTCGGAGAAGTCACGACCGGTCGACATCAACGGCAGGCGCTTGGTGAACTCGGCCGGGTCGTCGATGTACTCCATGCCCTTGAACAGCGTCTGGCCGGCCAGCGCGTCGTACCGCTTGCGCAGGTAGTCCACCCCGTCGGCGCCGTGGGTGAAGCTCACGTGCGGGATGGGGTTGATGAACTCGCTGGGGTTGCTGAGGATGCCGTTCTCGATGGAATGCGCCCAGAACTGGCGCGACACCTGGAACTGCTCGTTGATCGTGATCGCCTTGGTGATGTCGACACCACCGTCGGCCGTCTGCGGGGTGTAGTTCAGCTCACACAGGGCGGAGTGCCCGGTACCCGCGTTGTTCCACGGATCGCTGCTCTCTGCCGCCGCCGCGTCGAGGCGCTCGAAGACACTGACCGACCAGTCGGGCTGCAGCGATCGGATGAGCACACCCAGGGTGGCGCTCATGATTCCTGCTCCGACCAGGACGACGTCGGTTTTGACGACCGCAGACGATGAAGACACTTGACGCTCAACTCCCTTGCCGTACTCCGGGCCGATTGGTCCGGGAACATCTCCGGTCCATTGTCCCCCATGAGAGCACCGATCGAAACGTCGGTGTGGGAAAGCGCACCGGCAGCTCAGTACAGTTGGGCGGTGGCTTCCACATCGCACACACCCGTGCCCCCCACCTCCGACACACCCCTCGCGGCCGGGTCCGCGCAGTGGGGTCCAGACCTGCTCGGCGACAGCTTCGAGGCCCTGACGATCGACCTCGGCGACGATCCCGACGGCGAGGCCCGGGTCGACGCGACGCTGGTGCGCCGTCGCCGGACCGCGACGCCCGCCGACACCGAGGGCGTACGACCGTCGGTGCTCTACGTCCACGGCTTCACCGATTACTTCTTCCAGGTCGCGCTCGCGGACGCCTTCGGCGAGGCCGGCTACGACTTCCACGCCCTCGACCTGCGCAAATGCGGCCGGTCGCTGCACGAGGGGCACACGCCGCACTACATCTCCGACCTCGCGCTCTACGACGCCGAACTCGACGCCGCCCTCGACGTCATCGACGCCGCGCACCCGGGGACGCCGATCGTGGTGGCCGCACACTCGACCGGCGGTCTGATCACACCTCTGTGGCTCGACCGCCTCCGGACCCGCGATCCGCAGCGACACAACCGGGTCACCGGCCTGGTGCTCAACAGTCCGTGGTTCGACCTGCAGGGGCCGCCCGGATTGCGCTCCTACGGAACGGTCTTCGTCAACGCTGTCGCGAAACTGGGCGGCCTGCGGGTGATCCCGCGCACACTGCCCGGCGGGTACGGGCAGAGTCTGCACTCCTCGGCCCACGGCGAGTGGGACTACGACCTCCGACTCAAGCCGCTGTCGGGGTTCCCGGTGACCTTCGGGTTCCTCTCCGCCGTGCGCCGTGGACACGCCCGTCTGCACCGCGGACTCGATGTCGGGGTGCCGTCGCTGGTGTTGCGGTCGGCGCGCAGTGCTCTCGGCGGCCCCTACCGACCGGCCGTCGACACCGCCGACAACGTCCTCGACACCGCCCAGATCGCCCGCTGGAGCGGATGCCTCGGCAACCGGGTGACCGCGGTCCCGATCGAGGGCGCACGCCATGACGTGTTCCTGTCCCGCGCACAACCCCGCGCCGCCGCCTACGCCGAGCTGTCCCGGTGGTTGTCGGAGAACACCCCCACACTGTCCACCCGCCGTGAGATCCACCCACCGAAGCCGGGCACCGTCCCGGCACGAGGAGCGCGCACATGACCGACGTAGACCTGGCCATCATCGGATCCGGCAGCGGGAACTCGATCCCCGATGATCGTTTCGACGACATGAGCATCGCGATGTTCGAGAAGGGCGTCTACGGCGGCACCTGCCTCAACGTCGGATGCATCCCGACCAAGATGTTCGTCTACGCCGCCGAGGTGGCGAAGACGATCACGGAGTCCGAGCGATACGGCGTCGACAGCCACATCGACGACGTGCGCTGGCGAGATGTCGTCGGCCGTGTCTTCGGTCGGATCGACCCCATCTCGGCGGGCGGGCTGTCCTACCGGGAGGACAAGTGCGACAACATCACCGTCTATCACTCACACGTCCGTTTCACCGGACGCACCGAGGACGGCCGCTACCGACTCCGGACCGACGACGGTGACGAGGTCACCGCGGGCAAGGTCGTCATCGCGGCGGGCTCGCGACCGGTGATCCCCGAGGCCATCTCCGAGGGCGGCGTGCCGTTCCACACCAACGACGACGTGATGCGACTCGCCGAGCTGCCGCGCCGACTGCTGATCGTCGGCGGCGGCTACATCGCGGCCGAGTTCGCCCACGTCTTCGGCTCTCTCGGCAGTGAGGTCACGATCGTGGCCCGCGGCGATCACCTGCTGCGCCACCTCGACGGCGACATCTCCGCTCGCTTCACCGAGATCGCGCAGAACACCTGGGACGTGCGTCTGAACGCCACGGTGGCCGGGGCTCGTACGGGCACCGACGGCACCGTCGAACTCGAGCTGTCCGACTCCACGACGCTCGTCGGCGATGCACTGCTGGTCGCCACCGGTCGCCAACCCAACGGCGATGGGCTCGATCTCGACACCATCGGGGTGTCGCTCGACGAACAGGGCCGCGTCGAGTGCGACGAGTTCGGCCGCACGGCCGCCGAGAACGTCTGGACCCTCGGCGACGTCAGCTCGCCGTACCAGCTCAAGCACGTCGCCAACCACGAGGCCCGCAAGGTCCAGGCAAACCTGCTGCGCTCCTGGGACTCCGACGAACTCGACGCGTTCGACCACCGCTTCGTCCCGGCCGCGGTCTTCACCCACCCGCAGATCGCGTCGGTGGGTCTCACCGAGTCGGAGGCACGTGAGCAGGGCATCGACATCACGGTCAAGGTGCAGGACTACGGCGACGTCGCCTACGGCTGGGCCATGGAGGACAAGACCGGTCTGTGCAAGGTCATCGCCGAGCGCGGTACCGGCCGACTCCTCGGCGCCCACATCATCGGGCCGCAGGCGCCGACGGTCATCCAGCCCGTCATCCAGGCTCTGCACTTCGGGCTCGACGCGACGTCGATGGCCACGGGCCAGTACTGGATTCACCCGGGAATGCCCGAGGTCCTGGAGAACGCGCTGCTGGGCCTCGACATCTGACCGCCCCGGCCGGGTTTGACGGTTGATTCGACAGACATCAATATAGACGGATGTCGAATCAATCATCGTCGTCCGAGGACGGGTGTTGCCCCACCCCGGTGATCACCGAGGCCGTCTCCGCTGACGCCGCCGCCGGTCTCGCGCGGATGTTCAAGGCACTCGGCGACCCCGTGCGCCTCCGGCTGCTGAGCCTGGTGTCCGGGCACGAGGGCGGCGAGGCGTGCGTCTGTGACATCTCCGGATCGTTCGACCTGTCGCAACCGACCATCTCCCACCACCTCAAGGTGTTGCGCGAGGCGGGACTGCTCGAGTCCGAGCGACGCGGCACCTGGGTCTACCACCGCGTGGCGCCGGCCGCGGTGGCGCAACTCGCGTACGTGCTGCAGGTCGCCGCACCGACCACGAGCGTTGCGGCCGCGTTCGCGTGAGCGCTACGACCGACTCCCGCGACGGATCGGCGGTGGTGGGCAGGCTCTCGACCCTGGACCGGTTCCTGCCGGTGTGGATCGGCGTCGCGATGGTCGTCGGGTTGCTGCTCGGCCGGGCCGTACCGGGGCTCGACGACGCGCTGTCGACGATCTCGGTCGACGGCGTCTCCCTGCCGATCGCGATCGGGTTGCTGATCATGATGTACCCGGTGTTGGCCAAGGTCCGCTACGACCGCCTCGACGCGGTCACCGGCGACCGGAAGCTCCTGCTCGGCTCGCTGGCGCTGAACTGGGTCCTCGGCCCGGCGCTGATGTTCGCGTTGGCCTGGCTGTTCTTGCCCGACCTGCCGGAGTACCGCACCGGACTGATCATCGTCGGCCTCGCCCGCTGCATCGCGATGGTGATCATCTGGAACGACCTGGCCTGCGGGGACCGTGAGGCGGCCGCGGTCCTGGTCGCGATCAACTCGGTGTTCCAGGTCGTGATGTTCGCGGTGCTGGGCTGGTTCTATCTGTCGGTCCTGCCGGGCTGGTTGGGCTTGGCGCAGACCGAGATCTCGACCTCACCATGGCAGATCGCGAAGTCGGTCCTGATCTTCCTCGGTATCCCGCTCGTCGCCGGGTTCGCGTCGCGATTCCTCGGCGAGAGAGCCAGGGGCCGGGACTGGTACGAGACGACGTTCGTCCCCCGCATCGGCCCGTGGGCGCTCTACGGGCTGCTGTTCACGATCGTCGTCCTGTTCGCGCTGCAGGGTGACCAGATCACTTCCCGTCCGCTCGACGTCGTCCGCATCGCGCTCCCCCTGCTCGTCTACTTCGCCGTCATGTGGGGCGGCGGCTATGCGTTCGGCGCCGCCATGGGACTCGGCTACGAGCGGACGACGACCCTGGCGTTCACGGCGGCGGGCAACAACTTCGAGCTGGCCATCGCCGTCGCCATCGCGACGTACGGGGCGACGTCCGGACAGGCACTGGCCGGCGTCGTCGGCCCGCTCATCGAGGTCCCGGTGCTCGTGGGCCTGGTCTATGTGTCGCTCGCGCTGCGTCGGCGCTTCGCCGACACCGTGGACCGACGATGACCGAGCATGCGGTTCCGACCCGGTCGATCCTGTTCGTCTGCGCGAAGAACGCGGGCAAGTCGCAGATGGCCGCGGGACTCATGCGCGCGGCCGTCGGCGACACCGTCGAGATCCACTCGGCGGGGACGCGGCCGGGAAAGGCACTCAACGCGATGTCGGTGGCCGCTCTGCGTGAGGTCGGCGTCGATGTCGGCGGGGAACATCCGAAGCCGACGGACCCCGACCTCGCCGGGCGGATGACCCACGTGATCGTCCTCGGTCGCGAGGCGCGCTTCGACCCCGGCCCCGGCCCGATCGTCGAGACCTGGGACACCGACGAGCCGTCGGATCGCGGGATCGAGGGTGCGGAGCGGATGCGCCTGATCCGCGACGACATAGCTGCCCGAGTGGATGATCTGGTCGCGCGCCTGAACGCCTCTGCGGCGCAGCGTCCGGTCTAGCGGTCGCGTTGCTCGCGGGCGATGCGGCGCTGCTGCTCGGCGCGTTCACGCGCCTGGGCCGAGAACAGGGCGGCCTGCGTGTCGACGTCCATCGCCGGGGCCGAACCCGTTGTCGCACGGGGCTTCTCGGTCCCGCCTTCCTGCGCCTCGTCCTTGTGCGCCTCGTCCTTCTGGGGACGTCCGAGGGCGATCCACGCGATGGGCCCGACCAGCGGCAGCGCCATCGACAGCAACGCCCACACCGGTTTCGGGACGCCGCGCACCGTGCGGCCGTCGGTGAACACGATGTCGACCAGCACGACCACGATGATGAGGACATAGATCACGGCCACGAACGGCATCGCGACCTCCTCTCGTCGTTCGGTTCGGTGACGCCGCGGATCAGAACACCGCGGATCGCAACGCGATCTCACTGGCGAGTGCGGGCGCGGCGTTCTGCGGGATCCAGTGGTCGACGCCGGGCAGCTCACAGAAACGGTAGTCGGCGTAGACGAATCGAGAGCTGGCCTCGGCCTGCTCACGACCCAGCGCGGTGTCCCCGTCGCTCCACACCATCGTGGTGGGGACCTCCACGGGCGCGCAGGCCATGTTCGCGGCGATGTCGCCGCTGAAGTTGGCCCGGTACCAGTTGGTCGCGCCGGTCAGCCCGGCCCGCTCGAGCAGTGGCGCGCAGGAGTCGTCGGGCAGCAGGCCGCGCAGGAACGCGGCGTCGTCGGCGAGCAGTCGGTCCTCCGAGGCGGGATCGATCAGCATCGGGATGTAGGAGGAACGCTCGCGTTGGTCGGTGCTCTGCGAGAGCGCCCCGGCGATGGCGGACGGGTGCCCCACGCTGACGGCGACGAGCCCGGTGAGGCGGCCGGGGTGTCGACCGGCCAGGTGCCAGGCGACGATCGCACCCCAGTCGTGGCCCACGACCAACGCGTAGTTGATGCCGAGCCCGTCGAGGATGCCCACCGCATCGGACACCAGGTGCTCGATGCGGTAGTCCTCGACGTTCGGCGGCCGCGCACCCGGCGAGTACCCGCGCTGATCGGGGACCACGGTGCGCAGGCCGGACTCGTGCAGCCGGGGGACGATCTGGTCGAAGCAGGTTCCGCTGCTGGGGAACCCGTGCAGCAGCAGGACTACGGGACCGTTCGCGGGGCCACCGACCCGGACGGTGAACTCGAGGTCGCCGACGGCGACGGTCGTGGTGTCGACATTCATCCACATCAGCTTACGTGCGCTGCTCGCCCCGGCCACCGGCTTCGAGGGTGATGCCGACCGTGGGCAGGTCATCCGGAGCGCCCGACTCGATGAGCGCGATGATCGCGGGCATGTCGAGGTGATCGTCGACGAGGTCGGCCATCCGGTCGATCTGCGCCATGCGGATCGCGGTGAAGTCGGTGTCGGGTGCGACGACGAAACCGGTCTTGCCTGCCGCGTGCGCCGCGTCGCGCAGCACATCCCGACGGACACCGTCGTTGGCGAGCAGTCCGTGCCAGTGGGTTCCACGGATCGTACCCGCGATCGTGCCCTCGGGACCGTGCTCGTCGTCGAGGACCCATGGGGCCTCGGTCGTGGCGGTCACCTGGCCGTGGTGGATCTCATACCCCTGCGCGCGGTGTCCCCCACAGCTGCCGCTCACCGGGCGCACCGTCTTCTCCGACGCGAACTCGACACGCAGGTCCAGGATCCCCAGCCCGTCGACGTCACCGGACCCCGCCGACGTCGACTCGACCTCGTCGAGGATCGTCGTCCCGAGCATCTGGTAGCCCCCGCAGACGCCGATGATCGCCTGGCCGCGTCCGGCCCGCTCGGTCAGCGCGCGATCGAGTCCCCGCTCCCGCAGCCAGGCGAGGTCGGAGACGGTCGCGCGGGTGCCCGGCAGGATGACGAGGTCGGCGCCGGCGACACTGGCGATGTCGGCGACCCAGCGCACGTCGACGCCCGGTTCGCAGGCCAACGCCTCGAGGTCGGTCGAGTTCGACAGGCGTGGGAGTCGGATGGCGGCGACGGACAACCGGTCCGCCCCGATCCCGGGCGTCGACAGCCCGAGGGTGCGTCCGATCGGCGACGACAGCGAGTCCTCGGCGTCGAGCCACAGGTCGGGCTCGTAGGGCACCACACCCAGGGTGGGCCGGCCGGAGAGGGCTCGGAGCTGGTCGAGTCCGGGGTCGAGGATCGACTGCGCCCCACGGAACTTGTTGACCACGAACCCCGCCACCCGGGACTGGTCCTGCGCACCGAGCGCCGCGACGGTCCCGAGCAGATGCGCCAGCACTCCCCCGCGGTCGATGTCGCCGACCACGACGACGGGGATGTCGGCCGCCTGGGCCAGCCCCATGTTCGCGATGTCGGATTCCCGGAGGTTGATCTCGGCGATCGACCCGGCACCCTCGCAGATCACGACGTCGAAATCCGCACGCAGCGATGCCAGTTCGGCGTCGACGATCTCCGCGAGGGCCACCCGACGGCTGTGGTAGTCGGTCGCGGAGATCCATCCGTCGGGCCGGCCGCACACCACGACCTGCGAGCGGCGGTCGCTACCGGGTTTGAGCAAAACCGGGTTGAAACGCGTGGACGGTTCGAGTCCACACGCCAACGCCTGCATGCCCTGCGCCCGGCCGATCTCGCCGCCGTCGACGGTGACCACCGAGTTGTTGGACATGTTCTGTGCCTTGAAGGGCGCCACCCGGACCCCGCGGCGGTGCAGTGCGCGGCACAGTCCGGCGACCAGCAGGCTCTTGCCCGCGTCGGAACTCGTGCCGCCGATTAGCAGCGCGCCTCGCACGCCGGTCTACTGGGCCGTGGCAGAGGTGGGAGGAAGGGTGAGGACCTCGACGCCGTCATCGGTGACGACCAGCGTGTGCTCGAACTGTGCTGTCCACCTGCGGTCCCGTGTCACCACGGTCCAGCCGTCATCCCAGGTGTCCCAGGCCAGCGACCCCAGGTTGATCATGGGTTCGATGGTGAAGACCATGCCCGGCTCGAGCACGGTGTCGACGTTGGGCTGGTCGTAGTGCAGAACGACGAGGCCGTTGTGGAAGGTCTCGCCGATGCCGTGTCCGGTGAAGTCGCGGACCACGTTGTAGCCGAACCGATGTGCGTACGACTCGATGACCCGGCCGACGACGTTGAGCTCGCGTCCGGCCCGGCACGCCTTGATCGCTCGCATGGTCGCGGTGTGGGTGCGCTCGACCAGGTCGGCCACCTCCTGCGCGACGTCGCCCGCGAGATAGGTGGCGTTGGTGTCGCCGTGCACGCCGTCGATGTAGGCGGTGACGTCGATGTTGACGATGTCCCCGTCCTGGATGACGGTCGAGTCCGGGATCCCGTGGCAGATCACCTCGTTCAGCGAGGTGCAGCACGACTTGGGGAACCCGCGGTAGCCGAGCGTCGAGGGGTAGGCGCCGTGATCGATCATGTACTCGTGCGCGATCCGGTCGAGCGCGTCGGTGGTGACACCGGGTCGGACCGCCTTGCCCGCCTCGGCGAGGGCGTCGGCCGCGATCCGGCCGGCGACGCGCATCTTCTCGATGGTCTCCGGCGTCTGCACCCAGGGCTCGTGCCCCTCGTTCGCGCTCGGCTTCCAGACGTATTCCGGGCGCGGTATCGACGACGGGACGGCCAACGTCGGCGAGACGACACCCGGCTCCAGAGCTGTACGTACAGACATCCATCCACCATATCCGTTCGCGGGGATGCGCTCGTCGCCCCGCGAGCGGGCGAGGATCAGTCCAGGAAGTCCGGCGGGAGGGCGGTGAAGAAGTCGCGGGTCACGCCGACGGCGTTGTCCGAACTCGCGCCGAGCACGACGAGGGTTGCGAAGGCGAGGTCGCCGCGGTAGCCGGCGAACCAGGCGTGCGATCCGCCCGGGACCTCGGCCTCACCGGTCTTGCCGAACACCTCGCCCTGATCCTTGATCCGGTCGGCGGTGCCGTCGACGATCACCTCGCGCATCATCGGCCGCAGTTGCCGGACGACGGCCGGGTCGATGTCGGGGTGCGGGCCGGACACCGTGGTGGCCCGGTCGAGGATCAGCTGCGGCACCGGTGTCGATCCGTGGGCGACGGTGGCCGCGACCATGGCGAGCCCGAACGGACTGGTGAGGACCTTGCCCTGCCCGAAACCGTCCTCGGTGCGGGCGATCAGCGCCGGCTCGATCGGCACCGAGCCCGAGTCGACCGGGATCCCCGGGACGTCGAACTTGGTTCCGATGCCCATGCGGGCGGCGGCGTTGGCCAGGTCGGACGGGCCCATCTCGCTGGCGAGCTTGGCGAAGGTCGTGTTGCACGACCGGGCGAACGCCTTCTGCATCGTGACGTCGCCGAGGGAGAAGTTGTCGTAGTTCGGGATGGTGCGCTCGCCGATGGTCACCTCGCCGGGGCATCCGACGACGGTCTGCGGCTTCGACAACCCCGTCGCGATCGCCGCGGCCGAGGTGACCATCTTGAACGTCGACCCGGGCGGGTAGAGACCCATCGTGGCCAGCGGACCGACCTTGTCGGCCAACGCATTCTGAGCGACGGCCAGCAGGCGGCCGGTCGAGGGTTGGATGACCACCATCATGGTCTGGAAGCGCGACGCGGCGTTGACCGCGCGCTGGGCGGCCTCCTGCACGCTGCGCGAGAGGCTGATGTCGACCGACGGCGACGGTGCCGGATCGACCTCGGCCAGCACGCCGGCGGTGGCACCGTTGGGGTTGAGGGAGAGCACCCGCCACCCGGCCTTGCCCTCGAGATCGGTCGCCACCTGCTTCTTGACCTGCCCCACCAGGTCCGGCGCGAACGTCGGATCGGTGGGCACCAGGTCCGCCTGATCCGACGTCGTCGCCCCTGGTACGGCCGCGAGGAGGTCGCTGACCTGGTCGTACTGGCCGCGGTTGATGGTGGCGACGACGTAGTTCCCCGAGACCGCCGTCGCGCCCTCCGCGATGGCCTGCGCACTGAGTCCGGGAGTGAACCGTCCGAGGATGGCCGCGAGTTGGGTGGCGGCGTCGGAGACCGAGCCGGTCGTCGCCGCGGAGGCCGCGTCGAGCCCGACCCGCATCACCGTGCCCGGTTCGAGCACCGTCGAACCGTCGCTCTCGTTGACCGACCCGACCGGGGCGGGGACGTCCTGCAGCGACATCTGCTGTGTCGCACCCAGTTCGGGATGGATGTCGGTGGAGTCCCACCGCACCTGCCAACCGGAGTCGGTGCGGGACATGGCCAGCTTCGCGTCGTAACGCCACGTCTGCTTGCGCGGCAGCGCCCACTGGTAGGTCACGTCCACGGTGGCGGTGTCGCCGGTCACCTGGGACCGGCCGGTGGTCGCGGTCATACCGGTGGCCCGCAGGCCGGAGAAAGCAGCGTCGATGTCGGTGGCGGCGCGCTGCGGGGAATCGGTGCGGCGTGCGGCCTCGTCGGTGCGGTGCGCGCCGAAGACGGAGAGGAAGTTCCCGGCCGCGGCGCGCGGTCCGTCGTCATCGCCGCTCGTACACGCCGTCCCGGCCACGACGACGACTCCGACGACCGCGAGCGACACCAGGTGTCGCGTCGCCTTCCGATCCACTCTCATCGGGTCCGATACTAGGTCGGCGCACCCCGTCCGCCGCCGCGCCACGCAGCACGTTCTCCTGAGAATTCACCGAGGAATCCCGGGCGCGCCGGCGGAGGGTGACTCAGTCCACCAGGACGGTGGCGAACCGACCGACCTCGCGGAAACCGACCCGCTCGTAGGCCTGGCGTGCCGGATGATTGAAGCCGTTGACGTAGAGGCTCGACATGCGCCCCTCGGCGGCGATGGCGGCGACCACCGAGGCGGTTCCCGCGGCACCGAGGCCGTGACCGCGTCGTTCGGGCGAGACCCAGACCCCCTGGATCTGACCCACCCGCCGCGACATCGAGCCCACCTCGGCCTTGAACACGACCACGCCGTCCTCGAAGCGGGCGAAGGCGCGTCCGGCGCTGATCAGTGCGGCGATCCGACGCCGGTAGGACCGTCCGCCGTCTCCGGCACACGGGTCGACACCCACCTCGCCGACGAACATCTCGATGGCCGCGGGCAGGTACGCGTCGATCTCATCGAGTCGGACCCGTCGGACGTCCGGGTCGGGACGCAGCTCAGGCGGCCCCGACATCGCCAGCAGCGGTTGATCGTCACGGATCTCGCGGGCGGGGCCCCAGTGCACGGTGGCACGTTCCCAGAACGGGATCACGTGCTGTGCGCGGCCGACCACCGACGAGCACAGACGCGGATTGCGTACCGCTCGGGCGGCGAACGCCGCGATGTCCTCGTCGTCGCCGAGCATCGGGATCAGGTTCGCGCCGGAGAAACACAGGGCCGACGCGGGGTCGCCATTGCTCCACAGCTCGCCGCCGAGCATCCGGGGACTGATCCCCTGTTCCTCGACGCGCGCCGCCACCATGCACATGCCGACCGGGTCGAGTTCGAGCGCGTGTGCGACCGCCTCGGCGTCTCGCGCGCCGAGGGGCTTGTCGCCCAGCAGCTTCAGCACGGTTGCTCCCGGCTCGGAGGGTGTGGCGCAACCCGTCGGGCGACGAGCCGCGTGGACGATCGGGTACGTCTCATCCGGTGCAGCGGACGGTCACCCGACGCTGACGACCGGCGATCCGGTGGTCGCCTCGGGTCCAGTCTCCC
Source organism: Williamsia maris (assembly GCF_024171815.1). Classification (GTDB taxonomy): domain Bacteria; phylum Actinomycetota; class Actinomycetes; order Mycobacteriales; family Mycobacteriaceae; genus Williamsia_A; species Williamsia_A maris. The sequence goes on from NZ_JAMTCJ010000004.1 coordinate 756,902, forward strand.
CCGATTCGGCCGCAATGCGTAGTGCTTCTTCGATCAAGGTCTCGACGATCTCGGCCTCGGGCACCGTCTTGATGACCTCGCCCTTGACGAAGATCTGTCCGCGGCCGTTGCCCGACGCGACACCGAGGTCGGCCTCACGTGCCTCGCCGGGTCCGTTGACGACGCATCCCATCACCGCGACACGCAGCGGCACCTCCATGCCCTCGAGCCCCGCGCTCACCGCGTCGGCGAGCTTGTAGACGTCGACCTGCGCGCGACCACACGACGGGCACGACACGATCTCGAGCTTGCGGGGTCGCAGGTTGAGTGACTGGAGGATCTGGTCGCCGACCTTGATCTCCTCGGCGGGCGGCGCCGACAACGAGACACGGATGGTGTCGCCGATGCCCTCCGACAGCAGCGCACCGAAGGCGACGGCGGACTTGATGGTGCCCTGGAACGCCGGGCCGGCCTCGGTGACACCGAGGTGCAGCGGGTAGTCCGACTGCGCGGCGAGCTGACGGTAGGCCTCCACCATGATCACCGGGTCGTTGTGCTTGACCGAGATCTTGATGTCGCCGAAGCCGTGCTCCTCGAACAGGCCGGCCTCCCACAGCGCCGACTCGACGAGCGCCTCCGGGGTGGCCTTGCCGTACTTGGCGAGCAGTCGCGGATCGAGCGATCCGGCGTTGACGCCGATACGGATCGGGATGTTCGCGTCCTTGGCGGCCAGCGCGACGTCCTTGACGCGACCGTCGAACTCCTTGATGTTGCCGGGATTGACGCGCACGGCGGCGCAGCCGGCGTCGATGGCGGCGAAGATGTAGCGCGGCTGGAAGTGGATGTCGGCGATGACCGGGATCTGACTCTTCTTCGCGATGATCGCGAGCGCGTCGGCGTCCTCCTGCCGGGGGCAGGCCACCCGCACGATGTCGCAACCCGAGGCGGTCAGCTCGGCGATCTGCTGCAGCGTGGCGTTGATGTCGTGGGTCTTGGTGGTGGTCATCGACTGCACCGAGATCGGGTGGTCGCTGCCGACACCGACGGTCCCGACCTGGATCTGGCGGGTCTTGCGTCGGGGTGCGAGCACCGGCGGCGGTGCCGCGGGCATGCCGAGGCCGATCGACATCGGGCCGGATGTGGAGTCGCTGCTCATGGCTGTCGCTTCCTAGAAGAGTTTGATCGGGTTGATGATGTCGGCGGTGAGGGTGAGGACCATGTAGCTGCCCATGATCGCGAGCACCACGTACGTCGCCGGCATCAGCTTGATGTAGTCGACCGGCCCCTTGGCCACCTTGCCCAGGCGGGCGCGGATCGTGTTGCGGGCCTTCTCGTATCCGATGATCGCGATGTGCCCGCCGTCGAGCGGCAGCAACGGGACCAGGTTGAACAGACCGAGGAAGAAATTGATGCTGATCAGCAGCAGCAGGACCGCGGCCCACTGACCCCGCTCGGCGAGGTCGCCACCGATGACGCTGGCCCCGTACACGCTGACCGGGGTGTCGGCGGCGCGCTCACCACCGGTGACCGAGGTCCACAGTGCACCCACCTTCGACGGCAGCGACAGCAGCGAGTCCCACGTGGCGTTGGCGAGCTGGCCGGTGAACACCACCGCACCGGGTATGGCGCCGATCACCGAGTACTGGGTGTAGCCCGCCGTTCGCGGATAGGCGATGCCGATCTGGTTGACCGTCTTCGTCGCGCCCGCACCGGCCTCGGTGTCGGGGACCGTCACCGGCTGCGGGGTGACGGTGACGTCGAACCGGGCACCGTCGCGCAGCACGGTGAGGACGACCGGACCGGTGCTCTTCTGGATGACCGGACTCAGCTCGGAGGCCGTGCTCACCGGTTGGCCGCCGACCGCGACGATCTCGTCCCCCGCGCGGAGTCCGGCGGCCGCGGCGGGCCCGGTCCCGACGCACGGCGACGAGGTGCCGTCCGACGCGATGGTGGCGCTGACACAGTCGGTGCCACCGACCCGCGACGGTGTCGGCGGCGGACTGAGGTCGGGCAGGCCCACGCTCAGCGCCATGATCACGATGAGCACGAAGCCGAGGATGAAGTTCTGCATCGGCCCGGCGATCATCACCACGAAGCGCTTCCACGCCTTCTGGAGGTACATCGCCCGGTGGGCCTGTTCCGGCGCGATCTCGTCGTAGGTGGTCATACCGGCGATGTCGCAGAAGCCGCCCAACGGCAGCGCCTTGATGCCGTACTCGGTCTCGCCGCGCCGGAACGACCAGATGGTGGGGCCGAAACCGATGAAATACCGCCGTACGAGCATGCCGGTGCGTTGCGCAGCCCACATGTGACCGCACTCATGCCACGCGATGGACAGCAACAATCCCAGCGCGAACAGCAGCACACCGACAACGAAGACCACCGGAGCAATTACCTCTCTGACCGAATGACGAGTTCAGCGGCCCGCCGACGAGCCCAGTCGTCGGCGGCGAGAACCTCCTCCACGGTACCCGGGGTCGCGGACCACTCGTCCGCCTGCGCGAGGACGTCGCCGATGATGCCCACGATGCGCGGGAACGTGATCGCACCTGCGAAGAATCCGTCGGCCGCGGCCTCGTTGGCCGCGTTGAACACCGCGGTCAGCGACCCGCCGCGGGTTCCGGCCGCGCGGGCGAGGTCGATCGCCGGGAACACGTCGTTGTCGACCGGTTCGAACGTCCACGCCGACGCCGTGGAGAAGTCACAGGCGCTCGACGCGCCCGGGACCCGGTCGGGCCATCCCAGCGCGAGCGCGATGGGCAGCTTCATCGACGGTGGCGAGGCCTTCGCGATGGTCGCGCCGTCGACGAAGGTGACCATCGAGTGCACGATCGACTGCGGGTGCACGGTGACGTCGATGTGGTCGTAGGCGACGTCGAAGAGCAGGTGCGCCTCGACGACCTCGAGCGCCTTGTTGACCAGCGTCGCCGAGTTCAGCGTGATCATCGGGCCCATCGCCCACGTGGGATGTTTGCCCGCCTGTTCGGGGGTGACGTCGACGAGTTCGGCGGCGGTCCGTCCACGGAAGGGGCCGCCCGAGGCCGTCAAGACCAGGCGGTCGACCTCGGCGGCGGTGCCGCCGCGCAGACACTGCGCGATGGCCGAGTGCTCGGAGTCGACCGGCACGAGTTGCCCCGGTGCCGCCGCGGCGAGCACGAGCGAGCCGCCGGCGACCAGGGATTCCTTGTTGGCCAGGGCGAGTCGGGCCCCGGAGTTCAACGCGGCGAGGGTGGGCCGGAGACCGAGCGACCCGACGACGGCGTTGAGCACGACGTCGGCCTCCACCGATGCGATGAGGTCGCACATGGCGTCGTCGCCCCGCAGGACCCCGGTGATGTCGAGGACGCGCTCGAGTTCGGTGGCACCGGCCGGGTCGGCGACGGCCACGGCGGACGACACGATCCCGAACGCGGTGATCTGTCGCGCGAGGGCGTCGATGTTCGATCCACCCGCGCCGAGACCGACCACCTCGAACCGGTTGGGGTGTTCGGCGATGACCTCGAGGGCCTGGACTCCGATCGACCCGGTGGAACCGAGGATCAGTACGCGGATGGTCACCGGGTCATTGTGGTCGGCTGATGATGGGCGTGCCAATGCCGGGCTATGTCGATGCGCCGGGTGATCCACACCCGCTCGTGGGACTGGATGTGATCGCACAACCGCTCGAGGGCGGCGATCCGGGCAGGGCGACCGACGAGGCGGCAGTGCAGCCCGATGGACAGCATCTTCGGTGCACCCGCAGCGCCCTCGGCGTAGAGGACGTCGAACGCATCCCGGACGTAGGTGTAGAAATCGTCGCCGGTCGCGAAGCCGATGGGCGACGCGAACTTCATGTCGTTGGTGTCGAGGGTGTACGGCACCACGAGGTGCTCGACGTCGGTGCCGGCACCGTCGGGGACCCGCACCCAGTACGGGAGGTCGTCGGCGTAACTGTCGGAGTCGTAGACGAATCCGCCCTGCTCGACGACCAGGCGGCGGGTGTTGGGGGAATCGCGGCCGGTGTACCACCCGAGCGGGCGGTGGCCGGTGATCTCGGTGAGCAGGTCGATCGCCTCTGTCATGTGCGCCCGCTCGACGGTCGGGTTGATCAGCTGGTAGTTCAGCCAGCGGAAACCGTGTGCGGCGATCTCGTCGCCACGCTCGGCGAAGGCCGCGACGACCTCGGGGTTCCGGGCCATCGCCTGGGCGACGGCGAACACCGTCAGGGGGATCCCGCGGCGCTCGAACACCCGCAGCAGCCGCCACACGCCGGCACGGGAGCCGTACTCGTAGAGCGACTCCATGCTGAGGTGCCGGTTCGGATAGGACGCCGCGCCCGACATCTCCGAGAGAAACGTCTCACTGCCCCGGTCGCCCTCGAGGACGTTGTTCTCCGATCCCTCCTCGTAGTTGAGGACGAACTGCACGGCGATCGCGGCACCGTCGGGCCACTTCGGGTCGGGTGGGTGCTGGCCGTACCCGACCATGTCGCGGGGATAGTTCTCGGACCGATATCTCGACAGCGACACCCGGTCATTCTCACACCGGCCATCCTCGACTGCAGCCCCCGACACGACGGCGATATGCTGTGCCTACTACGCGCCATCGTTGACGCCCACGCGAGCGGCGCGACGTCGGAGAATGAGGAGAACGCCAGTGGCAAGCAGCGAGGTCGAGCACTCGAAGTCCCACTCCGAGGTCGCCGTGACCGGTTGGGCCCACGAGCCCGCCGATGCGCCGTCGGCCCGTTTCGGGTGGCACGGGGAATCGAAGACCGCGATGCGGATCGGCGGATGGGTCAGCGGGATCGCGTTGCTGGCCATGCTCATCGGCAACCACGAGAGCCGGGTCGAGGATCTCTACCTGATCGGCTTCGCCGCGGTGCTGTGGTTCATCCTGCTGCGCGACCTGTACCTCGGTCGTCGCAAGTGGAAGAACTGACCCTCAGCCCTCGGCCGCGAGCTGTCCGCACGCCGCGGCGATCTCCGAACCGCGCGTGTCACGGACGGTGCACGGCACCCCACCCTCGTTGACCCGTCGGACGAACTCGCGTTCCACCGGCTTGGGGGCGGCGTCCCACTCGCTGCCCGGTGTCGGGTTCAGCGGGATCACGTTCACGTGCGCCAGGTGTCCGAGGTGCTGCCGCAGTCGTTTCGCGAGCAGGTCCGCGCGCCACGGCTGATCGTTGATGTCGCGGATGAGTGCGTATTCGATCGACACGCGCCGACCGGACACGTCCGCGTAATACCGTGCGGCAGAGAGCACTTCCTCCACCGACCACCGGTTGTTGACCGGGACCAGGGTGTCGCGCAGTTCGTCGTCGGGGGTGTGCAGCGACACCGCCAGCCGCACCTGCATCTTCTCGTCGGCCAGGCGGCGGATCGCCGGGGCCAGCCCCACCGTCGACACGGTCACCGATCGCTGCGAGATCCCGAGGCCCTCGGGCGCGGGTGAGGTGATGCGCAGCACGGCATCTCGCACGCGGTTGTAGTTCGCCAGCGGTTCGCCCATCCCCATGAACACCACGTTGGAGAGTCGACGGGCTCCCGGGAGCTGACCGTCGGCCACCGCACGTGCTGCCGCCCGCACCTGGTCGACGATCTCGGCGGTGGACAGGTTCCGGTCGAGACCGCCCTGCCCGGTCGCGCAGAACGGGCACGCCATACCGCAGCCGGCCTGACTCGAGACGCAGACCGTGGTGCGGTCGCGGTAGCCCATGAGGACCGACTCGAGCATGGTGCCGTCGTGCAGGCGCCACAGCGTCTTGCGGGTGGTCCCGTCGTCGCAGGCGATGTGACGGATCGGCGTCATCAGGGTCGGGAAGAGTTCCTGTCCGACCGTCGCGCGCACCGCCGCGGGCAGATCGGTCATCGCGGCCGGGTCGGCCTCGAGCCGACCGTAGTACTGACGGGCCAGCTGATCGGCGCGGAACGCGGGCAGCCCGAGCTTCTGCACGGCCTCGGCACGCTGCGCGCGATCGAGGTCCGCGAGGTGGGTCGGCGGACGCCCCCGCTTGGGGGCGTCGAACACCAACGGGAGGTCGGGACCAGGCATGGGTCAACGGTCTCGCAGTTCGGGACGGAAATCCAATCGACTCCCGCCGCGCCGCCGCAGGTCGGCCGGTACCCCGATTGTCCGATTGCGTCCCGACGCGCGCGGAATCGTTCCCACTCCGCCGGGCGAATCGACGATGATGTGTCCATGACGAACCAAGAACCCGTGGCGGGCAAGGATCCACAGCCGGTCGAGACCAGCGGCTCCACCGATGCGGGGCTGCCCGCAGCCGATCACCGCGACTCGGTCAAGCAGGCGCTCAGCGACGTCCAGCACACGCGGACGAAATCGGCGTGGGTGGGGGTGATCGTCGGGGCGGTCATCCTGATCCTGCTGTTGGTCTTCATCCTGCAGAACCTCGACAGCCGGACGATCCAGTTGTTCTTCTGGGAGGTCAACCTCCCCCAGGGTGTGAGCCTGCTGATCGCCGCGATCGCGGGCGCGTTGATCACCGCGGTGGTCGGTGGCGCGCGCATGTTCCAGATCCGGCGCGCGGTCCGCAAGGCCTGACCTCCTCGGGCGGGCGGGGGTCGTCGGTCAGGCGTGGACCACGGCGCCCTGGCCGGCGATGTCGGCGACCGCCGACCGTGCGGCCTCCGAGATGGCCTCGGGCAGCGCCGATCCCGTCCGCACACGCAGGGTGAACGGCGGCGGTTCCGGGAGGTCGAGCACGAGTCGCATCCCGTCGGGGACACCGTCGATCACCGGCAGAAGGGTTACTCCCAACCCGGCCCGGACCGCGGCGGTGACCCCGGCGAGGTCCTGACTCTCGGCGACCACCCGCCAGTCGATCCCCGCGGCGCGCAACGTCTCCACCGACGGCGTGCGCAGCGCGCACGGGTCGTCGAACAGGATCACGGGCAACTCGGAGACGGTCGAGAGGTCGAGATCAGCAGCGGCGAACCATCGCACCGGGATCACCGGGGCATCGTCGTCGGCGCCGATGAGGTCGAGGAACACCGCGATGTCGACGCTCCCGTCGTCCAGACCGGCGAGCACCCGTGCGCTGCGGTCCACCCGGAAGTGCACGCGACTGGCGGGGAGGCGTTCGCGCAGCAGACCGGTCAGGGCGGGGATGAGACGATCGGCCGCGTGTTCGGTGGTGGCCACCGACACCGTCTCGCTCGCCTGGACCGACACCGCCCGCAGCGCGGTGTCGTGCGCAGCGAGAATCGCGTCGGCGTGCACGAGCAGGACCTCCCCCGCCCGGGTGAACGCCATGGTCCGGCCGCGCCGCTCCACCAGCGCCACACCCGTCGCGGTCTCGAGTCGCCGGACGTGCTGACTGACCGCGGACTGGGTGAGGTGCAGCGCCTGTGCTGCGCGGTGGAATCCGCCGCAGCGGGCCACGGCCACCAGGCTGCGCAACGGGACGATGTCGAGGGTCGCACTCATGGCCACCACGATAGCGCGTGAACGATCAGCGAATGCGATCGATCACGATCGCCGATCGTTGTTGGACAGCGACACGTGTCGTTTGTCAGGCTCATGAGCATGCGGATCTCACCTGCACTCGGCGGCTCGATCATCGTGCTGTGGTCGTTCGGTTATCCCCTGGGCGCGCTGGGGATCACGGCGATGTCACCGATGCTCCTGCTCACGTTCCGGTTCGTGCTGTCGGCGCTGCTGATGGGCGGCGCGGCGGCCGTCGCGCACGCCCGGTTCCCCCGGGGACGTCAACTCGCGCACGTCGCGGTGGCCGGCCTGCTCACCCAGGGCGTGCAGTTCGGCTGCCTCTACATCGGCCTCGAACTCGGTGTCCCGTCGGTGATCGCGGCCCTGCTGATCGCACTCAACCCGGTGGTGACGGCGGTGCTGGCCCGTCCGATCCTCGGCGCCCACCTCGGGCGGCGTCAGATCCTGGGTCTGGCGATCGGGGTCGCCGCGGTCGTCGCCGCCTGCGCACAACGCGTCGCCACGACCGGCCCGCTCGACGCGGGTGTCGCCCTGACCCTCGTCGCCGTCCTCGGTCTGTCCCTCGGCGGCCTGTACCAACAACGCTTCTGCTCCGACGTCGACGTCCGCAGCGCCAATGCCGTCCAGCTCGGTGTCGCGGCGGTGCCGGTGGCGATCATCGCCGCGATGACACCGGAGGCCATCACCGACCCGCTGCGGGCGGCGTGGGTGATCCCGGTGATGGTGCTGTTCTCGTCCGCGCTGTGCACGACCCTGTACATGCGGGCGGTCAACCAGGCGGGCGCGGCTCAGGCCGCGATGCTGTTCACGGTGATCCCGTCGGTCGCCGCGGTGATGGGGTGGGGAATGCTCGGGCAGCGCCCGGACGTCGGCGTCTACGTCGGCCTGGTGCTCGGCGCGGCCGCCCTGGTCATCGGCCGGAGCGTCCGACCGACGGCCGATTCGACGGTGTCGGTTACAGCAGGGCGCCCAGGATCGCCCACACCACGAACGCAGACGGCAGGATCGAGTCGAGTCGGTCCATGATCCCGCCGTGGCCGGGCAGCAGGGTGCCCATGTCCTTGATGCCGAGATCGCGCTTGACCTGGGATTCGACGAGGTCGCCGAGGGTCGCGCAGACGACCAACACGGGCCCGAGGACCAACCCGATCCACCAGTGGGCGTCGACCAGGTAGGTGATGACGAGGACGGCGCCGACGGTGCCGAAGACCAGCGAACCGGCCATCCCCTCCCAGGATTTCTTGGGGCTGATGGCGGGCACCATCGGATGCCGGCCGAAGAGCACCCCGGCGGCGTAACCGCCCACGTCGGAGCACACCACGACGATCATCAGGGTCAGCACACGTGCCCACCCGTGGCTCTGCAGCACCATCATGATCGCGAACGACGCCAGCAGCGGGAGCCACGCGAGCACGAGAACGGTCACCGCGAGATCGCGGAGATAGTTCACCGGCGGGTCGGTGATGCCCCCCGACAACAACTTCCAGATCATCGCGACGAGAACCGTGGCGACGAACGACACCAGTGCTCCGTCGGTGCCGTAGGGCCAGCTGGTCCACATGATCGCCTGGCCGCCCACGAGCAGCGGGACGACGCCGACGTCGTACCCGCCCGCTCGCAGCCGCTTGATGACCTCCCACATGGCGACCGCGAGCGATACCGCGACCACGCCGATCCAGACCTTCGGGATGAACACCAGGACGAGAATGACCCCGACGCCCAGCGATCCGCCGACCGCGATCGCGGCAGGCAGGTCACGGCCGGCGCGAGACTTCTTCGGCTCCGGGGCCGCGGCATCGCCGCCCGTCGTCACCGGGGGTGACGACGGCGGTCCCGCCGTCGGATCCGTGTCCGTCACTGGTCGATCCTGTCTGTCCATTCGTTTCGAGTCGCCCGGGGTCTCACACCTCGAGGAGCTCGCCTTCCTTGTGCTTGACGAGTTCGTCGATCTGATGAACGTAGCCCGCGGTCGTCTTGTCCAGATCCTTCTCGGCGCGGCCGACCTCGTCCTCGCCCGCCTCGCCGTCCTTCTGGATCCGCTTGAGCTCGTCGACGGCCTTCCGTCGGACGTTGCGGATGGAGATCTTCGCGTCCTCGCCCTTCGACTTCACCTGCTTGACCAGCTCGCGTCGACGTTCCTCGGTGAGCTGCGGGATCGAGACACGGATGATGTTGCCGTCGTTGGTCGGGTTCACGCCGAGGTCGGAGTTGCGGATTGCCGTCTCGATGTCGTTGAGCGTGCCCGCCTCGTACGGCTTGATGATGACCATGCGTGGCTCGGGGGTGCTGATGGACGACACCTGGGTGATCGGCGTCGTCGCCCCGTAGTAGTCGATGACGATGCGGTTGAACATCGAGGGGTTGGCACGACCGGTGCGGATCCCACCCATGTCGTCCTTGGCGACGCTGACCGCCTTCTCCATTTTTTCCTCGGCGTCGAACAATGCTTCGTCGATCACGACTTCTCCTCCATCAGGTGGTCACCAGGGTTCCGATTTTCTCACCCGCGACCGCTCGGGCGATGTTGCCCTCCACCAGGAGGTTGAACACCAGCATCGGCATCTTGTTGTCCATGCAGAGGCTGAACGCGGTGGAATCGGCGACGGCCAACCCCTTCTCGATCACCTCGCGGTGGCTGATCTCGCGGTAGAGCGTCGCGTTCGGGTCGATGCGCGGGTCGGCCGAGTAGACGCCGTCGACACCCTTGGCCATCAGCACCGCCTCGGCCTTGATCTCCAGTGCGCGCTGCGCGGCGGTGGTGTCGGTGGAGAAGTACGGCATGCCCATGCCGGCACCGAAGATGACGACACGACCCTTCTCGAGATGGCGTTGTGCGCGCAACGGAATGTACGGCTCGGCGACCTGCCCCATCGTGATGGCGGTCTGCACGCGGGTGACGATGCCCAACTTCTCCAGGAAGTCCTGGAGGGCAAGACAGTTCATCACGGTACCGAGCATGCCCATGTAGTCCGAACGGGACCGCTCGAGACCGCGCTGCTGGAGTTCGGCGCCGCGGAAGAAGTTGCCGCCGCCGATGACCACGGCGATCTCGACGCCGGTACGGACGACCTCGGCGATCTGCGCGGCGACGGTGGCGACGACGTCGGGGTCGAGTCCGACCTTGCCGCCACCGAACATCTCGCCACCGAGCTTGAGGACCACCCGGCGAAAGCCCGGACGGTCACCGGTCGATCCCGGGTCACCCACTTCGGTCACTACGACACCTTTCGTTGTCCTCGCCTCTGCCCCACGCCGGGGCGAGGGAGGAGGTTCGCCCTCGGTGATCCTATGCGGTGCAGGCGGTGGCGATCACACTCACCGGTGCCCCTCGGCGCGGGATCTCACGATCGCGGGCCGGACACAAACAACCCCGGCGAGCGACTTCATGCTCACCGGGGTTGTCAGTGTGTGATCAGGCCTGGCCGACCTCGAAGCGGGTGAAGGCCACGACCGTGACGCCTGCGGCGTCGAGCACGGACTTCACCGTCTTCTTCGAATCCTGCACCGAGGACTGGTCCACGAGGACGACGTCCTTGTAGTAGCCGGTCACGCGACCCTCGACGATCTTGGTGAGGGCCTGTTCGGGCTTGCCCTCCTCGCGAGCGGTCTGCTCGGCGATGCGACGCTCGGACTCGATGACGTCGGCGGGGACCTCGTCGCGCGTCGCGTACTTCGCCTTGAGTGCGGCGACCTGCATGGCGGCACCGCGAGCGGCCTCGGCCGCCTCGGGTCCGTCACCGGTGTAGGACACCAGCACACCCACGGCGGGCGGCAGGTCCGACGCCCGCTTGTGCAGGTAGCTCGCGACCGGGCCGTCGTAGGACACGACGCGACGCAGTTCGAGCTTCTCGCCGATCTTGGCCGAGAGTTCCGCGACGGCGTCGGCGACGGTCTTGTCGTCGAGCTTCGCGGCAGCCAGGGCGTCGAGGTCGCCGGTCTTCTGCTCGGCGGCCGCGGTGACGATGCGGTCGGCGAGCTTCTGGAACTCCTCGTTCTTGGCGACGAAGTCGGTCTCGCAGTTGATCTCGATCATCACGCCGTCGCGGGTGGCGACGAGGCCCTCCGCGGTGGACCGCTCGGCACGCTTGCCGACGTCCTTGGCGCCCTTGATGCGGAGCTGTTCGACGGCCTTGTCGAAATCGCCGTCGTTGTCGGCCAGCGCGTTCTTGCAGTCGAGCATGCCCGAGCCGGTCAGTTCGCGGAGCCGCTTCACGTCAGCGGCGGTGTAGTTCGCCATCGGTGGCGAGCCTCCTTAGATCTTCGGTGGGCGATGGACCACGCGGGTGAACGCGGGCCGCATCGCCGTGTCGGATGTCGCGGGCGGCGGTGTGGAGAACGCCTCGCGAGTCGAGTCCGGGCGCACGCGTCGCCGAGGTGGTCACCTCGGCGACGTCGTGCACGTCGATGACGGCGAGCAGGTGGCTCGCCGACAGGTGATCAGGCCTGCGGGGCCGCCGGTGCCTCGGTCGTGGTGGCCGGTGCGGCCTCCGCGGGTGCGGCGTCGGCAGCCGGGGCAGCAGCCTCGGCGCCTGCGGGGGCGGTGGCCTGCGTCAGCAGTTCCTGCTCCCACTCCGCCAGCGGCTCACCGGCACCCGACTCGGGCTTGGTGTCGCCGGCGGTGTTCTGTCCGGCACGTGCCTGGACGCCCTCGGCGACGGCCGAGGCGACCACGCGGGTCAGCAGCGCAGCGCTGCGGATCGCGTCGTCGTTGCCCGGGATCGGGTAGTCGACCAGGTCGGGATCGCAGTTGGTGTCCAGGATCGCGATGACCGGGATGTTCAGCTTGCGAGCCTCGCCGACGGCGATGTGCTCCTTGTTGGTGTCGACGATCCACACGGCCGACGGAACGCGAGCCATGTCCCGGATGCCACCGAGGGTGCGGTCGAGCTTGGTCATCTCACGCGTGAGCATGAGGATTTCCTTCTTGGTCCGACCCTCGAAGCCACCGGTCTGCTCCATGGTCTCGAGCTCCTTGAGGCGCTGGAGACGCTTGTGGACGGTGGAGAAGTTGGTGAGCATGCCACCGAGCCAGCGCTGGTTCACATACGGCATGCCGACGCGCAGCGCCTCGGATGCGATGGACTCCTGCGCCTGCTTCTTGGTGCCGACGAAGAGGACGGTGCCGCCGTGGGCGACGGTCTCCTTGACGAACTCGTAGGCCTTGTCGATGTAGGTCAGCGTCTGCTGCAGATCGATGATGTAGATGCCGTTGCGATCGGTGAAGATGAATCGCTTCATCTTGGGATTCCAACGACGGGTCTGATGCCCGAAATGAGCGCCGCTGTCGAGCAGCTGCTTCATGGTCACGACTGCCATGTGTGTGTTCTCTCCTGTGTGCAGTTTCCTCGTCGGTCGCAGGTGCGACCGACCCTGACGCCTGACGCCGACCAGAACCCGGACTCGTGTGAGTTCGGGACCGCCTGGTCGGTGGCACCGTCTCCGATCCCCGATGACGGGGTGCAGACGGTTTCGCAGGCGTGCGAAGTCACTCCACCCGCCGGGTGAAGCGCATCGGCCAGTCTACGCACGTCGACGGGTGCACGAGAAATCCGTGACGGCGCGATGGAACCGCGAGGTCACGGGGCACGTCTGAGCACGATGGACAGTCGAATCGGCGTGCGGTTGCGGGAACTCGCGACGCGTCTGCTCACGGCGTCGGTCGTGGCGGGTCTCGTGGGGACGGGTGTCGTCGCGTCAGGGCTCGTGGCGTCGGGCGGTTCGGCGGCCACCGGTGAGTACACCTGGCCGTTGGCGCCGCGACCGTCGGTGGTGCGCGGTTTCGACCCACCCGAACAGCGGTGGATGTCGGGTCATCGCGGGGTTGACCTGGCATCCACCGCCGGTGCAGTCGTCCGGTCGGCGGGCAGTGGGGTCGTGAACTTCGCCGGGGAGGTCGCAGGCAAACAGGTGGTGTCGGTGCGCCATGCCGACGGCATCCTCACCACCTACGAACCGGTGGAGGCGCTGGTGACGGCGGGTCGGCCGGTGGCGCGCGGCGATCCGCTGGGAACGCTCGTGGTCGGTCACGCAGGCTGTGTCGGTGTCTGTCTGCACTGGGGCGCGCGCCGGGGCGCGGGGTCCGGAGCCCGGTACCTCGATCCCCTGGCGCTGCTCGGAGTGAGTCGCGTGCGACTCAAACCCCTCCAGCCCGGCGACGCCTGACCGTGGTGGGCCGTTCCTCCGCGTTGGGCCGTCGTTTCTTCGTGTTGGGCCCTCGTTTCTCCGTGTTGGGCCCTCGTTTCTCCGTGTTGGGCCGTTGTCGGAGCGCGTCGAGCCCAGGCGACCGCGGCGGCGGCCACGGAGCCCAACCGACGACGAACGACGGCCCACTCCGCGAGTGCTAGGGCCCACCGGGGGAAAACGACGGCCCAACCCGCGTGTGGGCGAGCGGGTTCGGATCAGGCGCGGGGGTGGGCCTGACGGTGGACCGCGCGGAGGCGTTCGACACCGACGTGGGTGTAGAGCTGTGTGGTCGCCAACGAGGAATGCCCCAGCAACTCCTGGACGACGCGGAGATCCGCCCCGCCCTCGAGCAGGTGGGTCGCCGCCGAATGCCGCAGACCGTGGGGACCCAGATCGGGTGCTCCCTCTACCGACTGCGTCGCGGTGTGCACGACGCTGCGCGCCATCCGCGGATCGAGTCGGCCGCCCTTGGCCCCCACCAGCAGGGCCGCACCGGAGCGAGGATTCGCGAGCGCGGGGCGCCCGATGCGCAACCATCGGTCCAGTGCCTCGGCCGCCGGGACGCCGAACGGAACCGTCCGTTCCTTGTCCCCCTTGCCGATGACGCGCAGGACACGGCGGCCGTCGTCGACGTCCCCGACATCGAGCCCGCACAGCTCGCCGACACGAATCCCGGTGGCATACAGCAATTCGACGATGACACGGTCGCGGATCGCCACGGGTTCGTCGCTGGTCGAGCGCGTCGGATCGCCGGCAACCCGCCGGGCCTGCTCCGCGGTCAGCACCGGTGGCAGGGTGCGGTGCGCCCGCGGGGCCTGCAGGCGGATCGACACATCCGAGCCCAGCAGCCCCTCGCGTGTCGCCCAGGCGCAGAACGTCTTGACCGACGACACCTGCCGGGCGATGGTCGTGCGCGCGGCGCCGCGGCGCGTCGACTCCCCCAGCCAGGCGCGCAGCAGGGCGAGGTCGATGTCGGCGATCGCGCGCTTACGGACACCCGCGAACGAGATCAACGCGCGGACGTCACCCACATAGGCACGGATGGTGTGTTCGCTGCTCCCGCGCTCGTAGCGCAGGAAGTCCTCGAACTCGCCGAGCCGGGTGGAAGTCGTCACGTGGTCACCTCACGTCGAAAGTGTCGACGGGGCAAGCGCACACGCACTCCGTGACCAAAGCGTGCCCCGAGCGCGCGGGACGACGGCCCTACAGGGCGCTGCCCGCGCTCTCTTCTTCCTTGCGCAACTCGGCCTTCCACTGACGGAAACCGTCCTCGGTTCGGCCGCGACGCCAGTAGCCGGAGATCGACGCGTTCCTGGCCGAGACGCCGCGCTCCTTACGGACGTAGCGCCGCAGGTTGTGCATGACCGCCTGCGCCTCGCCGTGGATGAAGACCTGCGGCTCGCCGTCGAGCCACTCGGCGGCGCGCACGGCCGCGATGACCGGAGCGTTGTCGCCGGCCACGGCGTCGTCGGCCTCGTCCGATCCGGCGCCACGATGAATCCAGGTGATGTCCGCGCCGGAGGGCGCTGCGAGCGTCAACTCGTCCTCGGGGCCGGCGACCTCGATGAACACCTTCGCAATCGCGGTGTCGGGCAATGCCTCCAGAGCCGACGCGAGCGCGGGCAGGCCGGCCTCGTCGGACGCCATCAGATGCCAGGGCGCGGCGGGATCGGGGCGGTACCCACTGCCCGGGCCGTTGAATCGCACGACGTCGCCGGGCTCCGCGGACGCAGCCCAGGGGCCGGCGATGCCGGATGTGCCGTGGACGACGAAATCGACCGCGATCTCACCGCGTTCGGTATCGACCGACCGCACGGTGTAGGTGCGCACGGCGGGTTGGTCGGCGGGAGCGAACTCGCTACGGATGCGGTCGAGGTCGAACGGCTCGGGGTAGTCGACCCCCGGTCGGCCGAAGATGATCTTGATATAGGAATCGGTGTCGTCGCTGGCGTCGAACTCGGTGAACCCGGGTCCGCCGAGGTACACGCGAACCATGTGCGCGGTGATCCACTCGGTGCGGGTGACGACCATCGTGTTGAGCTTCCTGGCCACAGGTGTTTCTCCTTGCTGTCGTTACCGAGCGTACACGCCAGCAAAGGGCACCCTAAGTTGTCGCGGGCGTCTCTTCGCGCAGTCCCCACGGTTGCCCGAACCCACCGTCGGCCTCGGGGCGCGCCATCAGGTCGAGGAACGGACCGGCCGCGAACGCCTCCGGACCGAGGACTCCGGCTCCCGCCCATGTCCCTGCGGCCAGGAGTTCCAGTGCGACAACCGGTCCGAGCGCGGTCTGCCAGACGACGCACTGCGTTCCGTACTCGCGCATCGTCCATTCGTTGTCGCTGACGTGGTAGAGGTACACGGCCCGCGGCGCGCCGTCCTTGGTGCCGGTGACGTACATGCCGGCACAGGTCTTCCCGGTCATGATCGGTCCGATGCCGGCGGGATCGGGCAGCGCGGCGGCGACCACGTCACGCGGTGCGACCGACACCGGACCGTCGGCCGATCGGACGCGGATCGGGGCCGTGGAGTCGAGCCCCAGCGTGTGCAGCGTCTTGAGCACCCCGATGAACTCGGCGCCCAGGCCGTACTTGAACGTCACCCGCTGCGCGTCGAGCCAGCGGGGCATGAGCAGGACCTCTTCGTGTTCGACGTTCACGCACTCGACCTCGCCGATGCCGTCGGGGAAGTCGAACACCTCGGGCTCGGAGAACGGCGGGGTGGTGAACCATCCGCGGCCGGACTCCCAGATGACCGGCGGGTTGAGGCACTCCTCGATCGTGGTCCAGATGCTGAACGACGGTGCGAAGATCTCGTTCCCGGACTCGTCGCGCACGACGAGGTTGGCGCCGTCCCGTGTCCCGAGCTCGTCGACGGTGTCGAAGAGTTCGTCACACGCGTAGCGCGCGAACACATCCGAGAGGCCCGGCTCCACGCCCATACCGACGAGCGCGAGCCGACCCGACGACTCCCACTCGTCGTGCGCGGCGAACTGCTGCTCCCCCAGCATCACGCCGGTCTGCGCGTACGGGTCGGTGGGGTGCGGCGCGCTGAGACTCATCGCCATGTCGAGGTAGTCGGCCCCGGCCGCGAACGCGCCGGCGAAGACCGTCGGCACGAAGGACGGTTCGACCGCGTTCATCACGTGGGTGGCCCCGTGTTCGCGAGCCAACGCCGTCACCGCGTCCGCATCCGAGGCGTCGATCTGCGCCGCGATGAAACGACGCGCCGACTCGACACCGGTGCGTTCGGCGATCGCCGCGACCGTCCTCTCGGCACGCGCCGGGTCGAAGTCCGCCACCACGCAGAGTTCGAAGAAATCGCGGCGGGCGGCGATTTTCGCGATGGCGTCGCCGACGCCACCGGCACCGATCAGCAGGATGCGCATTCGGCCAGCCTAGTCAGCGCACCCCCGGCAGGCGTCGGTTCTAGAGCACCGGACCCCGGCGACCACTCGCCCACACCGCGGCGGTGTTCCGGTACGCGTCGTCGAGCATCACGCTGGTAGCGAACTCGCGCACCACGGTCTCTCCGCGTGCGGTACGCACGATGAGGAAGTGACCGACGAGCTCACCCGGATCAGCCAGCCCGGCCACCACGATGTGGTGTCGGAAATCGCGGGCGATGGCAGCGAGCTCGCTGAGTTCGACGCTGATCCGTCCGACGAAACCGTCCGTCGAGTCGACGTCGGGCACGACCCATCCGCCGATCGGGAGGAGCGTCGCCAGCACGGCATCTCGAGGGGTGTTGCGCAGGATCTCGAGGTCGGAGTCCGGTGGAAGCGACGGCTCGTCCGAGGGCGAGGCCGCGATGGACATCAGCGCGGCGAAGCCGTCGATCGCCTCGTCTCGGTTCAGCGTCCCGGAATCGAGGTCGGACCAGAACACCTCGAACGCGGCGTGTGCCGCCCCCTCGAGCGGGTCGTCTCCGGCTGCCACCATGGTCTCGCCCTCCTCCCCACACACGCCGACGCCGTGCAGTAGGTCGAACTCGACGGTATCGGCAACGCCGGTCATCAGCGTGCCGGCAGGCGCCACCCTGATCCGTCGGAGGTGACCAACCCGTAGGTCTCCAACATCGCCAGCGCGGGCCGGGTCCGCGCGACCTCGATGCCCGCGGCGAAGGCGATCTCGGCGATGGTGGCCGACCCGCGACCGGGGATGGCGTCGCGCACGCGGGCCTGGATGTCGTCGAGCACCTTCTCGTCCGGTCGGCGGGTGATGGCTCCGGCCGCGGTGTCGGTGCCGTCCGGGGAGATCAGTCGTTCGACGTCATCGGCGTCGATGACCAGCTGAGCCTGCCCGTCGCGGATCATCCGGTGGCACCCCAGCGACGTCGCCGACGTCACCGGACCCGGCACGGCCCCGACCGGGACCCCGGCCTTGACCGCCCACGCCGCGGTACTCAGCGACCCGCTCCGGCGGCCCGCCTCGACGACCACGACCGCCTTCGACAGCGCCGCGACCAGCCGGTTGCGGGTCAGGAACCGGTGCCGGGCGGCCGAGGTCCCCGGTGGGTACTCGCTCACCACCACCCCGGTGCGGACGATCTCGTCGAAGAGCCGACCGTGCCCGCTCGGGTAGTCGATGTCGATTCCGCACGCGAGGACCGCAGCCGTCGCACCGTCGGATGCGAGCGCGGCGCGGTGGGCGCTGCCGTCGATCCCGTAGGCGCCGCCGGACACGACGCCGCGCCCGGCGGCCGCCAGACCTGAAGCCAGTCGCGACGTGACGTGCTCGCCGTACTGCGACGACGCCCGGGATCCCACGATGGCGGCGGCACGGTCGACGATGGCGTCGAGGCGCCCCTGACCGCGTACCCACAGCGCCATCGGCGGGCCGCCGCGCGATGCCGTGTCCGACAATGTGAGCGCATGCAGCGCCCACCCCGGCCATTCCTCGTCCTCAGGGGTGATCAGACGGCCGCCCAGCCGCGCGGCCGTCTCGAGATCATCCTGGGCACCGTCGTATTCGTATCGCGCGGCGGTGGCGCGCAGGACGGCGTGATGGCCGTCAGGGATCCGTCGGGTCGACACCGCCCGGGCGGCTTCGCGGACACCGACCGCGTCGATCAGCCGGGCCACCGGGGTCGACGGTGGCTCGGCCACCGCGGAGAGATATGCCCAGGCCAGGGCGTCCTGTGCGTCGGTCATGCGTATCCCCGATCACGGAAGAGCAGCGCCTGCGCCACCTCGTCCTCGGTCGGTGACAGCCCACCGCGGAGGTCGGTCAGAGTCCACGCGAGTCGCAAGGCGCGGTCGGCGCCCCGTGCGGTGACCCGGCCGTCCCGGAGGAACAACTCGACCGGGCGGGTCACCGCCGTCGGGAGCCGGAACTGTTGACGCAGCGCCGAACCCGGCACCTCGCTGTTGGTCTGCCAGCCGCGGGCCGCCCATCGTTCTCGGGCCGCCTGTCGTGCCAGTGACACCCGTGCCCGGACATCGGCGCTGCTCTCACCCGACGGGTTCATCAGCGCGGCGTTGCCGGGTGGGTCCATCCGGACGCGGATGTCGACGCGGTCCATCAGCGGACCGGACAGCTTGCCCAGATAGCGGCGGCGGACCTGCGCCGAACACACACAGTCGACGTCATTGGCGGGTGCACACGGGCACGGGTTGGCGGAGAGGATCAGCTGGAACCGGGCCGGCATCACCGCGACCCCGTCGCGGCGCATGACGCGGGTCTCGCCGTCCTCGAGAGGGGTGCGCAGAGACTCCAACGCCTTGACGCCGAGTTCGGCGCATTCGTCGAGGAACAGCACCCCTCGATGTGCGCGGGAGGCCGCCCCGGGGCGGGCCATCCCGGTACCGCCACCGACCAGAGCGGTCGACGAGGCCGAATGGTGCGGCGCGATGAACGGCGGGTCGGTCACCAACGGCCGCCCCGCAGGCAGTGTCCCGGCGATCGAGTGGATCGCGGTGACCTCCAACGACTCCAGCTCGGTCAGCGGCGGCAGGATCCCCGGCAGCCTCCGCGCCAGCATCGTCTTGCCGATCCCCGGCGGGCCGGTCATGAACAGGTGATGCGCCCCGGCCGCCGCGATCTCGAGCGCGTAGCGCGCCTCCTCCTGCCCCACCACATCGGCCAGATCAGGAACCGGCGCCGACGCCACGACTCTCGTCTCGTCGGAGACGGTGTCGAGAACCCGCTCACCGCCCAACCAGCCCAACACATCCGACAGATGCCCGGCCCCACCGACATCGATCCCCGACACCAACGCCGCCTCGGCCACGTTCGCCAACGGCACCACCACGTGGGTGAACCCGGCCCGCCGCGCCGCGACCACCGCCGGCAACACCCCACGCACTCCGCGAATCCGGCCGTCGAGCGCCAACTCCCCGATGAACACCGTCTTCTCCAGGTGATGCGTCGGCACCAGATCCTTCGCCGCCAACACCGCCAACGCCAGCGCCACATCGTAATTCGACCCCGACTTGGGCAACGTGGCCGGCGACAGACTCAACGTGATCCGACCGTCCGGCCACTTCTTCCCACTGTTGGTGATCGCCGCCCGAACCCGATCCTTGGACTCCTTGAGCGACGCGTCGGCCAGACCCACCAACTGCACACCCGGCAACCCCTGGCCGATGAACGCCTCGATCTCCACCATCACGCCCTCGACACCGCTGATCGCGACCGAGCGCACACACCCCAGCGACATCAGAACACCCCACGCAGATGCCGGACACTCGGAACGCCGGCCGAATCGATCTGCACGGCAATGACATCGAACCGGATGACCGGCCACCCGCGTTCCTGCTCGGCCAACCACAGACCGGCCAGACGACGCAGACGGCGATACTTCTCGTACGTCACCGCCTCCGCCGGATCTGCGTACAACGACCCCGTGCGCGTCTTCACCTCGACGATCACCAGATCGGCCCCGTCGACCGCGATCACGTCGATCTCGCCGTACCGACACCGCCAATTGCGTTCCAGCACCGACCAACCCGCACCGGACAGATACTCGACCGCGACATCCTCGCCGCGCTGCCCGATCACCTGACGCCGATTGCGCCCCCGCTTCGCTGTAGCCACGGACCAACCATGACCGCACCCGCCGACCGCGATCCCGCCACGACCACCCGCGCGACACCGATCTGCGGAGGCGAACCGATCTGTGCAGAACCGGCGCCGAGACCGGCTACGACGTCAGCGGACGGTCAGGTTCGTCGTCGCCATCGGCGGCAGGTCACGCAGCGTGGGATGGGCCCGGTGGGCCTCGAACCCACCCTCGACCGCGCGGTAGGAGGTCAGGGGCGCACCGGAGTCGACCACACCGGACCGGTCCATCAGGGTCGCGACGATCTGTCGTCCGATGGGTCCGAGCTCGGTCAATGCGGGATCGTGCTCCTGCGCCTCCCCCAGCCCGACCTGCGCGATCGATTCGATCCCCCGGGTGCGCAGGGCGTCGAGGAGGATCCCGATGTCGGCCGACGGGCCCGGCGCGATCGGGAGCGCGGCGAGAAGGTCGCGGCACGCGGCGAACTCGCGCCCGAGTGGCGACACGATGTCGGTCAGCTGTGGACGCAGGGACGCGAGCAGTGGCCGGATCAGCAGTTCCGTGAGCCGGCCGTCACCGTTGTCGGCCTGGCCGTCACGTGGTGCGGGCCGCCGCCGGAACCCCTTGACCAGCGACACCCGGTCGTCGGTGAGCAGTGGCCCGGTCAGCGCGGCCAGCGGGGCGTCGAGTCGTGGATCGACGAACACCACGATGTCGCCGTCGGTGACCTCGAGCGACCGCCAGATCGCCTCACCGCGGCCCGATCGATCGCCGGCGTCGCGGGCGGTGCATGTCTCGACCCGGACGCCACAGGACTCCGCGCGATCGATGGTGGCGTCGATGGACCCGGCGTCCACCACGACGACCTCGTCGACGAGTGTCCCCACCAGCGGAAGGATGCCGTCCAGCGCATCGGCGACGACGTCGGCGTGGTCACGTGTGGGCACCACGACCGACACCGATCGGTCGCCCTTGGCGACGATCAGGTCGGACACCGACCACTCGGGGTGGGCCCATGTCCGGGCGG
This sequence comes from Williamsia maris, assembly GCF_024171815.1. Lineage (GTDB taxonomy): Bacteria > Actinomycetota > Actinomycetes > Mycobacteriales > Mycobacteriaceae > Williamsia_A > Williamsia_A maris. The sequence goes on from NZ_JAMTCJ010000004.1 coordinate 778,539, forward strand.
CGAGACGGTCGGCAGTGACGAACCCGTCGCCGATCGCGCCGCCGAGGGTCACCGGTTCAGTGCCGCCGCGAACATCGGCCACGAATTGTGCAGGTCGTCCTGCCAGTAGGGCCAGCTGTGGGTTCCGGGGTAGTTGAGCCGGAAGGTCGCCGGGATGTTCAACGAGCGCAGACGGGTCTGCATCCGCTGGGTGCAGTAGTTGGTCGCGCTCTCGATGACCGCACCGGCCGCGATCCGCTCGGCGAGGGCGGTCACGTCACCCTTGATGCCGGGGGCGTTGATGTTGTCGTACTGCCCGGGGACACCGGTGCCCGCGGCCACGTAGATCGCCTTGCCGCGCAGCTTCTCGGCGTTGACGTACGGGTCCTTGCGCACCCACTCGGGATCGTTCGACGGTCCCCACATGTTCAGCGTGTTGCCGCCACCTCGGGCGACCGTCAGCTTCACGAACGCCTGGCCGATGGGGTCACTGGTCATCGCGCATCCGCTGTAGGCGCCGATCCCCTGGTAGAGGTCGGGGGCGTCGAGCGACAGCTGGAACACCGAGGTGCCCGCCATCGAGATGCCGGCGATGGCGTTGCGGCCGCTGCCCTTGTAGGCCGCATCCATCAGCGGCGGCAGTTCCTTGGTGAGGTAGGTCGACCACTTGAGATGACCGAGCTTGGGATCGTCTCGACGCCAGTCGGTGAAGTAGCTCGCCACCCCACCCACGGGGACGACGAGGTTGACGTTCTTGTCGGCGAAGAACTTGATGACGTCGGTCTGGTCGAACCAGCTGCTGCCGTTGTATCCGCCGGCCGCGCCGTTGAGCAGGTACAGCGTGGGCGACGTCGCCGCGTTCACCCGCGACGGGAGCACCTTCACCAGCATCTCGGCCTTCATGGCGGTCGACCGGACGTAGACGTCGCGGACGCCGTCGGCCTGCGCCACGGTCCGTGTGATCGTCGCCCCGCCGACCGACAACGGCGTCGCCGTCGCGGGAGCCACCACCATCGGCGCGGTCGCCACGACCGCCATCGCCAGCGAGCCCAGAGTCGACACACCCAACCACCGACGACCTCGTCGTCGCGTACCCGCAGAGAGAAAACCCCTCACCCCGGAAATCCTCCCCGTGAAAAGTCGGCTCGCCCTCGCGGCCTGACTGACGCCACGATAGTTGACGTGGGTCACACCGATCGACCACGACGCAGCGCGCTGGCCCGGACCACAGTTGCGATCGACGCGTCATGGGACACATCACAGACGAGGCCCGGATGTCACACGTCACGAACCGCATCGGTTGCCGCTGTGAACCACCCACGGTACTCTCATTGACTATCGCGTGGGAGGGGAACCGTGCGAGTATTCAACGCGGACACTGCTTCTCGCATTCGGCCGTCATCAACGATCGCTGATGTTTTCGAATGCACATCGACTCGTGATACAACCAGTGAGCCTGATCACGACGCGGTGCGGGGGAACGATCACTCGACGTGGTGCACGGCCAGGGGTTCGCGAGGGGAGAAATAATCATGATCAACTTCGGTTTGATCGACGAGTGGGAACCGTCTCCGGGCAGGGTCACCAGTTGGGTCGCGTCGCTGACCTCGGTAGCCGCGGCCGGGCATGCCCCGACACACCCCGTCGGACCCTCCTACCAGCAGGAAGCCTACCTCCGCGCCGCTCAGCGCCATGAGGATGCGGGTTTTCGTTTCGGCCGTCTGTGCCTGCTGGCGTTCGAGATCCGGGGTGAACTCGACGTCGACGCGATGACCCGCGCGATCAACGTGTTCCTCCGTCGCCACGACACCTTCCTGAGCTGGTTCTCCATGGACGACGACGTGGTCACCCGCCACGTCATCGACCCCAGCATCGTCGACTTCGTCCCCACCGACTCCACCTACATCTCCAGCAGCCAGGACATCCGCGAGCACGTGGAGGCACAGACGCCCGGCCCGTTCAACTGGGACTGCTTCACCCTGGGCACCATCGAGCACGACGGGCGGTTCGTCGTCTACCTCGCGGCCGATCACCTCAACTCCGACGGCATCTCCCAGGCCCTGTCGTGTGTCGACCTGATGTCGGCCTACCAACGTGAGATCTCCACCGATGCACCGGATCTCATGCCCGTGGGCAGCTACATCGACTTCTGCCGCCGCGAACGCGACATCTCCCGCGAACTCACCCTGGAGACCCCGCAGGTCCGCAAGTGGATCGAACTGCTCGAGGAGAACGACGGCGAGCTCCCCCACTTCCCGCTCGATCTCGGGTTGTCCACCGCGGACTACAACCGCAGCGCGTTCACGACGGTCGATCTGATGACGCCCGAGCAGGCCGAGCGGGTCGACGCCGCCTGCCACACGAACGGCGCGGGGTTCGCAGCCGGCGTACTGGCCATCGCAGGACTGGTCAGTCACGAGTTCACCAACCGCACCAAGTACTTCGGCTTCACCCCGAAGAACACCCGCTCGACGGCGAGCGAGTTCGCCTCCGTCGGGTGGTTCACCAACCTGATCCCCGTATGCGTCGACATCACCGACGGCTCGAGCTTCACCTCGATCGTCGAGGCCACGCAGCAGTCGTTCAACGAGGGCAAGACCATGTCGGAGGTGTCGCTGCACCGCGTGCTCGAGCTGGTGCCCGAGGACTCGACCATCAGCGTGCCGGCCGGCTGGTCGGTTCCGATGGTCAGCTACCTCGACGTACGCAAACTCCCCGGCGGCGACATGTTCGACAAGGTCAATTTCTCGGTGTTCGGCAACCGCGGCAGCTCCGAGGAGGTGTTCATCTGGGTGAACCGCTTCCCCGAGGGCACCAAGATGAGCTTCCTCTACCCGCGCACCGACGAGGCCGAGACGTCGATCAAGCTCTACGTAGACCGCATGCTCGAGATCTTCTCAACCATCGCAGCGACCGGTGACTACGTCCCCTCGGTGGCCGTGCTCGCGAAGTAGGGGCCGCTGATGGCCGGCAGGCATTCGACCTTCTCGATCGACGACACCTCGCCGATCGACCTGCCGGCTTTCGCCGACGGCGACACCCGCCCGATCGACCACCGGGCTGTCCGTGCTCTCGGCGCGCTCGACGGCATGTCCTTCGCGGACCCACCGGGCATCGCGGAGCCGTCGGCACGCAGCTGGCTGGCGCTGAGCGCCTGTCTCATCGCGGTGTTCATGCAGATGGTCGACACGACCATCGTCAACATCGCGCTCCCGAGTCTGTCCACCGATCTCGGCGCGACCTCGTCGAACCAGCTGCTGGTGCTGACCGTCTACACCCTGGCGTTCGCGTGCACCCTGATGACGGCATCGCGGCTGGGCGAACTCTGGGGCCGACGCCGAGTTTTCCTGGGCGCCCTGATCGGATTCACCGTCACCTCGGTTCTCTGCGGTACCGCCACCGGCGCAACCGAGTTGATCGTGTTGCGCGGTCTGCAGGGGGTGTCCGCCGCCTGCGCGTCGGCGCAGACCATCGCGATCATCTCGGCGATGTTCCCGCGGTCGCGGCACGGTGCGGTGTTCGGGCTGTACGGGGCGACGGCGGGTATCGCCGCGATGCTGGGCCCCGTGTTGGGCGGCGCCCTGATCTCGGGTGACGTACTGGGGCTCGGGTGGCGGACCATCTTCCTGGTCAACCTGCCGCTGGGGGTCGTGGCCTGCGCGATGGCGTTCCGCTATCTGCCGTCGATCCGTTCGGCCGATCACGAGCCGCTCGACGTGGTCGGCGCGGTCCTGTCCTCGGCGGGCTTGTTCGCCCTGATCTATCCGCTCGCAGTCGGTCGCGAGGAGGGCTGGCCCACCTGGCTGCTCGGCCTGTTGGCGGTGTCGATCGTCCTGCTGATCGCCTTCGTGGTCTACGAGCGCAGGCTGCTCCGACGCGGCGGCAACCCGCTGCTCCGTCTGGACCTGTTCGGCAACCGGGCGTTCGCGGTCGGCGCGACGCTGTCACTGCTCTTCTTCAGCGTGTTCGCGGCGTTCTTCTTCGCGGTGTCGATCACCACCCAGTTCGGGCTGGGTTACTCCGCGTTGCGGACCGGCCTGATCACCCTGCCGTTCGCCGTCGGCGCCGCCATCGGGTCGCTGACCTCACCGTTCCTGGTCAACCGCATCGGAGCCCGCACCCTCGCGGTCGGGATGGTGTTCTTCGCCGTGTCGGTCGCGTGGGTCGCGCTGCTGATCGATCCGTCGGCCCGGACGCTCGACGTCGCGTCGGTACTCGTCCCACTGGCGATCGGCGGCATCGGCACCGGCCTGTTCGTGGCGCCACTGCAAGCGACGATCCTGTCCGGCACCTCGACGGCCACCGTCGGTTCAGCATCGGGTTCCATCCCCACCGTCCAACAGGTCGGCGCGTCGATCGGACTGGCCGTGATCGGGATCTTCTTCTTCAACCAGGTCGCCGACCAGTCGGTTCCCGCGGTGCGGGACGGCAGTCAGGTCCTGACGCAACGGTTGACGACCACCGAGGTGCCGGGGTCGGTGCAGCAGTTCGTCATCGACGAGTTCGCCCGGTGCGCCCGCGAGCAGCTGGCCTCGGCACGACCCGAGGTGGTGCCGCCGGGATGCGCGGGCACCGCCTCGGCTCCGTCGAACGGGACCGACATGCGGTCGACGATCGCCCGTCAGGCCGCGCCGGCGATCCGCGAGGCGGGTCGTGATGTCGCCGCACACTCGTTCCTGGGGGCGTTCGTCGTCATCATGTGGACGATCGCCGGTACCGCGCTCGGGCTGGCGCTGCTGAGCCTCGGTTTGCGTAAGCGCCCACCGGAGATGGCCGCGACATCAGAGGAGATCCCGGTCGTCGGCGACCACGATCCGTCCATGACCTCGACGGGTCGGCATCGGCTGCGAGCCTGACCACGTCGGCAGGGGACGTCAGTCGGGCAGCGCGCCGTCTTCGGGCAGCCGCAGCTCGGACTTCTCGAGTTCCTCGATGTTGACGTCCTTGAACGTGATGACCCGGACCTGTTTGACGAACCGTGCAGGCCGATACATGTCCCACACCCACGCGTCGGACATCCGGAGCTCGAAGTAGACCTCGCCGTCGGCGTTGCGCGGCACCATCTCGACCGAGTTCGCGAGGTAGAAGCGCCGTTCGGTCTCCACGACGTAGGTGAACTGGCCGACCACGTCCTTGTACTCGCGGTACAGGGAGAGTTCCATCTCGGTCTCGTACTTCTCGAGATCCTCAGCACTCATGGGTCCAGCCTAGTGGTTTCGCGCCGCCGCGTTCGCAGCGGATGCGTCGAGTGCGGCGGTCTCACCGACCGGCCGCACCCGTTGGCGGACGTTGCGATAGGACATCCGATGTTGTGGCGACGGGCCGAGTCGATCGAGCGCCGACATGTGCAGCTCGGTGCTGTAGCCCTTGTGGATGTCGAAGGAGTAGCCGGGCAGGTCGCGTTCCATCTCGACCATGATCCGGTCACGCGTGACCTTGGCCAGGATGCTGGCGGCCGCGATGCAGGCGGCGGCGCCGTCCCCACCGATGACCGGCAGCGACGGCACGGTCAGGCCGGGGACGACGAACCCGTCCGACAGCACGTAGCCGGGCGGGACGGTCAGGGTGGCGACCGCGCGGCGCATCCCCTCGATGTTCGCGACGTGGATGCCGATGCGGTCGACCTCCGCCGCGTCGATGATGACCACGCTGCAGCTCAGTGCGTGTTTGACGACCGAGCGGTAGAGCTTCTCCCGGATGGCCGGGCTGAGCTTCTTCGAGTCGTCGAGATCGGCCAACGACACCAACTGCGTCGGTTTGAGGACGCACGCCGCGACCACGAGTGGGCCTGCGCAGGCACCTCGACCGGCCTCGTCGACACCGGCGACCGGGCCGAGACCGCTGTTGTGCAACGCGAACTCGTAGGTGCGCAGACTGGCCGCCCGCCGGATCGGCGAACGGGGTGGCCAACGACTCATCGACGCACGCCCCGCTACTTCTGCGGGTTGTCGGAGCCGACACCACCTATGCGCGAGAACGGATAGATGATGAACCGGACCTTGCCGCGGATGTCGGAGACCGGCACCGTGCCCCGGAGCTCGTCGGTGATGTGGAAGCGAGAGTCCGCGGAGTTGCCGCGGTTGTCGCCCATCACCCAGACGTTCCCCTTGGGGATCGTGATGGGGCCGAAGTCCGCGCCGAGGCAACTGTTGAGCGTCGAGCCGTCCTGCTCGTCGACCAGACCGGGGTTGATGGTCGTGTCCTGTTGTTGCAGAGCGCGATCCACGTACGGTTCGGTCAGCGCCTTGCCGTTGACGGTCACACCGACCTTGTCGGCGTTGCGACACTGCACGGTCTGACCGCCTACGGCGACGACGCGTTTGACCAGGTCGTTCTCGTCCGGCGGGGCGAATCCGAACCAGGACAGTCCATCCTGGAGTCCGCGGAGGACCGTGTTCGACGACCGGGGGGACGTCCATCCCTCGTCCCATGACGAGGTGGGTCCCTTGAAGACCACGACATCGCCGGGTTCGGGGTCGCCGAAGCGGTAGGACAGTTTGTCGATCACGATGCGGTCGTTGGTGCAGCCGGCGCACCCGTGCAGCGTGTTCTCCATCGACTCCGACGGGATCACGTACTGGCGACCGATGAAGGTCTGCAGGATCCAGGTCAGGACGAGCACGCTGATGACGATGATGACCGTCTCGCGTAACACCGAGCGCTTCTTGGTCGGCTTCGCGTCACCGCGGGACCGCCACGGGCGAGAAGACGTGTCCTCGGCATCGGACTCACGAAAGTCGTTGCGATCCGGGCGATCGGCACCGAGCTCGTCGTTTGTCGGGCTGCCGTGGCGGGGGGTATCGGGCACGCCGCTCAGCCTAGTGGACCGCGGCGACGCCAACGGCGGGTCCGGTCGGTGACCGGCCCGCCGAGCGCTGACGTCAGCGCTTTTCCTTGATCTTGGCGGCCTTGCCACGCAGATCGCGGAGGTAGTACAGCTTGGCGCGACGGACGTCACCGCGGGTCACGACGTCGACCTTGGCCAGGGTGGGGCTGTGCACCGGGAAGGTGCGCTCCACGCCGACGCCGAACGAGACCTTGCGGACGGTGAACGTCTCCTGCAGGCCACCGCCCTGGCGACGGATGACGACACCCTTGAAGACCTGGACGCGCTCTTTGGAGCCCTCGATGACCTTGACGTGGACGTCAAGGGTGTCGCCGGGCCGGAAGTCGGGGATGTCGTCGCGCATCGACCGCTTGTCGAGGAAGTCCAAGGTGTTCATCAGGTGGTCCAATCATGGGCGTTCACTGGGAACAGAGGAACCTGGCGGCCGTGTGAACGGTTCGACCGGTTCGTGCTCTAGTCGTGTGGATCGCCGGAACGGGGGCTCGACATGGTCGAGCGACCCTCGAACGGCAACCCGACCATTGTGCCAGAGCGACCCCGCCGGGACGAAATCGATGTGGCCGGGTCCGGCGCCGGGGCGGCGTGGACCACCTCGTCGAGCACCGACTCGGCCTCGGAGAACGCGCGGGGGACGTCCGGGCGACCGGCCATCAGGTCCTGCAGGTAGATCTTCGCCCGGATCGGCGGGCGGCGGAGTCGGCGCTCCCGGCTCATCGCCCGGTCCATCCGCTTCGGCCTGCGGGTGTAGCGCCAGCGCGCCCACGGCGATCCCGGACGCGCGAGACGGACGGCCCCGACCAGCAGCAACGGCCAGGCGAAGATCCCGACCAGCCCGGTCCAGATCTTTCCCTTGAGCAGGACGACCACCGCCAGCCCCAGACTCGCCGCGGCAACGGTCAGTTCGATGACGATCTCGGCCACGCTCGCGTCGTCGGCGAAGATCGAGGTCTGGAACAGCTCCAGCGGGCGGAACCCGAGCAGCACCATGCCGGTCGCACCGAGAACCGCCCAGACCGCGTCCACCGAGGCCCGCCCCTCCTCGGCCCAGTAGACGTCGCGCAGGTAGAAGATCAGCGCGAATTCGTCGAGGACGAGTGCGGCCCCCACCCCGAAGAAACACGCCAACACCGACGCGGTCGTCTGCGACCCGGTGAGCGACACCGCGATCAGGGCCACGCCGGAGACGAGCACGAGCACCACACCGAACACCATGTGGTGGACATGGGTCTCCCCCGTGCTCATGTTGCCGAACCACCACCGGACCTGTGCGCGGATGAGGCGCACGCTGATGCGGGTACAGACGAACCCGACGATGAATCCGATGAAGAACAGAAACAGCGGGAGTCGGCCACCGTCGACGATGTCGTGCGTGAACCAGTGATGCACCGTGTCAGGTTAGTCCGGTTGGCCCGGCTCGTCGGCGGGCAACAGATCGGGCCGACGACTCCGGGTGCGCTGCAGCGACTCCTCGTGTCGCCACTTCTCGATCTTCGCGTGGTCGCCGCTGCGGAGAACGGCGGGCACGGCCAACCCGCGCCACACCTCGGGTCGGGTGTAGCTCGGCCCCTCGAGGAGACCGTCGGAGAACGAATCCTGTTGGTGCGACGCGGCGTTGCCGAGCACACCGTCGATGAGCCGGACCGTGGCCTCCACCATCGCGATCGTCGCGACCTCACCGCCGATCAGCACGAAGTCGCCGATGGACACCTCGAGGACGCGTGTCCGGGTGGCGGCGTCGTCGACGACCCGCTGGTCGATGCCCTCGTAGCGTCCGCACGCGAAGACCAGATGGCGCTCGCGGCTGAGGTCCTCGGCCATGGATTGGGTGAACGGGACGCCTGCGGGGGTCGGAACCACCAGCAACGCGTCGTCGGGACAGACGTCGTCGAGACACGGGCCCCACACCTCGGGCTTCATCACCATGCCGGGCCCGCCGCCGTAGGGCGAGTCGTCCACGCCGCGATGGACGTCATGGGTCCAGTCGCGCAGGTCGTGGACGTCGACGGAGATGATGCCCCGGTCGATGGCACGCCCGAGCAGCGCCGCGCGTAGCGGCGTCAGGTATTCGGGGAAGATCGAGACGACGTCGATGCGCAGCGTCGGCGCGCTGTCGGACGGCCGAGCGGGATCGGTCACTGCAGGTCGAGCAGACCGTCGGGCGGATCGATCTCGATGCCGTCGGGCGAGACGGTCGGGACGATGTCGGTCACGAACGGCACGAGGATCTCGCGACCGCCCTGGGTGCGCACCACCAGGGTGTCGCCACCCGGCAGGTGCAGGATCTCCGAGAGGATCCCGACGTCGTCGCCGGTCACGGTCCGGACGCCGACCCCTTCGAGTTCGTGGTCGTAGAACTCGTCGGGGTCGGATCCGGAATCGACTGTGGCGCTGTCGATCAGGAAAAGTACACCGCGCAGGTCGTCGGCGGTGGACCGGTCGTCGACCCCGTCGAGGGTCAGCAGCAGACGGCCGGAGTGCTCGCGAGCCCCGGTGACGGTGAAGTCGCGGTCGCCACGGCCCTTGGGCAGACGACCACGGAGCGTGGCACCGTCGGCGAACCGGTCGTCGGGATCGTCCGTACGGACGTCGACGACCAGTTCGCCGCGAACACCATGGGCCTTGACGACCCGGCCGACGACGAGATCCATCGAGGCGATGCGATCAGCGATCGGTGTCGACGATGTCCAGGCGCAGACCGCGCCCACCGATGCCGGTGACCAGGGTGCGCAGCGCCGTGGCGGTGCGTCCACCGCGGCCGATGACCTTGCCGAGGTCCTCGGGGTGCACGTGCACCTCGACGAGACGGCCCCGGCGGCCGGTGATCATGTCCACGCGGACCTCGTCCGGGTTCGCGACGATGCCGCGGACCAGATGCTCGATGGCGTCGGCGACGACAGCGCTCACGCGTCCGCCTTGGCGGCGTCTCCGGCGTCGGCGGCGGGAGCGTCAGTGGCCTCGGCTGCGGGCGCCTCGGTGGCGGCCGCGTCGTCAGCGGTGTCGGCCTTCTTGGCGGCCTTCTTCTTGGGGGTGACGGCCTCGGCGGCCGGCTCGCTGTCGGCGGCGGCCAGGGCCGCGTTGAACAGGTCGAGCTTGCTGGTCTTGGGCTCCTTGACCTTCAGGGTGCCCTCGGTGCCCGGCAGGCCCTTGTGCTTCTGCCAGTCGCCGGTGATCTTCAGGATGGCCTCGACCGGCTCGGTCGGCTGCGCGCCGACACCCAGCCAGTACTGCGCACGCTCGGAGTCGACCTCGATGAGGCTGGGCTCTTCCTTGGGGTGGTACTTGCCGATGGTCTCGATCGCACGACCGTTGCGACGGGTGCGGGCATCGGCGACGACGATGCGGTACTGCGGGTTGCGGATCTTGCCGAGGCGGGTGAGCTTGATCTTGACAGACATGTCTTCTCTTTCCAGTGGTCACGATGCAATTCAGCGACCCACCCGGTGTGGTGGGCCCGGTTTTGCGATGTCGAAGGTGTGACCGTCGGGCGGTGCGTGACCGGATCCGACGAACCAGCAGGTCATTCTGCCAGACGGTGAACGCCCGACGAAATCCGTCTACAGGACGATGCCGCCACAGACGACGGCGACCGGATCGCGGAGGGTCTCCAGGTCGGTCCGCGGATCGGAGCGCAACACCAGGAAGTCGGCGCGATCACCCACGGCCACCGTGCCCGCGCCGAGCCAGGCCCGAGGCAGGTCCGTGGCCGCGGCCAGCGCCCCGGCGGCGTCGAGACCGATCCCCTGCAGCGCGACCACCTCGTCGACGATGCGGCCGTGTTCGACGAACCCGCCGGCGTCGGTTCCGGCGAAGATCGGCACACCCGCCTCGCGGGCGGCGGAGAAGACGTCGCGCGCGCCGTCGTACAGAGCACGCATGTGCGACTGATAGGTCGGGAACCGGTCGGCGCCGTCGGCGATGCCCGGGAAATTGTCCACCTGGATCAACGTCGGCACGAGACCGATCCGACGCTCGGCCATGGTCGCGATCAGGTCGTCGGTGAGACCGGTGCCGTGTTCGATGCAGTCGACCCCGGCGTCGAGCAGCCCCGGCAGGGCGTCGGTGCCGAAGACGTGCGCGGTCACCCTGGCCCCCTCGTCGTGCGCGGCGTCCACCGCGGCGGCGAGTTGGCGGTCGGTCCACAGCGGGGCGAGGTCGCCCACCTCGCGGTCGATCCAGTCCCCCACGATCTTGACCCAGCCGTCACCGTCACGGGCCTGTCTGCGCACTTCGTCGGGCAGGTGGTCGGGGTCGTGGAGGTCGACCCCGTACCCGCGCAGGTAGCGCTTGGGGCGGGCGATGTGCCTGCCTGCCCGGATGAACTGCGGGCTGCGCGGATCGCCGTCGAGCGGATGGGTGTCCAGCGGTGAGCCGACCTCGCGGATCAGCAGCGCACCCGCCTTCGCATCGGCGCGGGCGAACCCGCGCGCCCGCTCGATGGTGACACCGAGGCCGGGAGCGATGCCGACATGGTTGTGGGCGTCGACGAGCCCCGGGACGATCCAGCCCGTGGTCGCGACGGTCTGCGCATCCGCGACAGGTCCGTCGACGATGCGCCCGTCGACGGTCCACAGGTCGACCTCGCGGTCGTCGGAGACCCCGTCGATCCCGGGGACGCGTCCCCGGACGTGCAGCGCGCCCGAGGTCATCGGTGCCACATCAGTACTCAGCCGCGCTTCTTCGGGGGCTGGAACTGCGAGATGTCGATGCCCTCGAGACCGGGCGGGATCTGGTCGAGTCCGGCGGGCATGTTCGACAGGTCCGGGAATCCCGCGGGCATGCCCGGCATGCCGGTGCGGTTCTTGGGCGGCGTGGGTCCGCGGCCACCCTTCTTCCCCTTCTTGCCCTTCTTGCGGTTGTTCCGGTTGCCGCCGGGCATGCCCATGCGGCCCGACATCTGCGACATCATCTTGCGGGCGTCGTAGAAGCGGTCGACGAGCTGGTTGACCTCGCTGACCGCGACACCGGAACCGGTCGCGATGCGCAGGCGGCGGGAGGCGTTGATGATCTTGGGGTTGTCGCGCTCGGCGGGGGTCATGCCGCGGATGATCGCCTGGACCCGGTCGAGTTGCTTGTCGTCGACCTGGCTCAGGGCGTCCTTCATCTGACCGGCGCCGGGCAGCATGCCGAGCAGGTTCCCGATCGGCCCCATCTTGCGGATCATCAGCATCTGCTCGAGGAAGTCCTCGAGGGTCAGCTCGCCCTGGGTGATCTTGGCCGCGGTCGCCTCGGCCTGCGCGACGTCCCAGTGTTCCTCGGCCTGCTCGATCAGCGAGAGCACATCGCCCATGCCGAGGATGCGGCTGGCCATGCGGTCGGGATGGAAGGTGTCGAATTCCTCGAGCTTCTCGCCCGACGACGCGAACATGATGGGTCGGCCGGTGACCTCGCGAACCGACAGCGCCGCGCCACCGCGCGCGTCACCGTCGAGCTTGGTCAGCACGACGCCGGTGAAACCGACGCCCTCGGCGAAGGCCTCGGCGGTGGTGACGGCGTCCTGGCCGATCATCGCGTCGACGACGAACAGGATCTCGTCGGGCTGGACGGCGTCGCGGATGCCCGCGGCCTGGGCCATCAGCTCGGTGTCGATGCCGAGACGACCGGCGGTGTCGACGATGACGATGTCGTGCTGCTTCGAGCGGGCCTCGGCGATACCGGCGCGGGCCACCTCGACGGGATCGGCCGCACTGACCCCGAGCTCGCCCTCGCCACCGATGGACGTCCCCGGGTGCGGCGCGAACACCGGGGTGTTCGCGCGCTCACCGACGATCTGCAGCTGGCTGACCGCTCCGGGCCGCTGCAGGTCACATGCGACCAACAGCGGGGTGTGTCCCTGCTTCTTCAACCACGCCGACAGCTTGCCCGCGAGCGTCGTCTTACCGGCACCCTGCAGACCGGCGAGCATGATGACCGTGGGTGGGGTCTTCGCGAAGTTGATGCGGCGCGTCTCGCCACCGAGGATGCCGACGAGCTCCTCGTTGACGATCTTGACGATCTGCTGTGCCGGGTTGAGCGCCCCCGACACCTCCGAACCCTTGGCGCGCTCCTTGATCCGGGCGATGAAGCCACGGACCACCGGCAGCGACACGTCGGCGTCGAGCAGCGCGAGCCGGATCTCCCGGCAGGTGCGGTCGATGTCGGCGTCGGACAGCTTGCCCTTGCCGCGTAGGTCTTTGAGTGCCCCGGTCAACCGGTCGGACAGCGAATCGAACATGGACCTACCCTATCGGCACGCCGGAGGTTCCCTGCTCGTCGTCGGTCTCCCGCGGCGGCTCCGGCGGAGGCACCACCGCGATGACGGCGTCGGCCAGTCGTGACCGCAGATCGGCGGAGTCCTCGGTCAAACGCAGACCGAAGGTGTCGATCACCGTCCCGCCCATGGTCGCGACCGTGGCCCACTCGATGGCGGCACCGTGCGTCTCGATGACCGCCGAGACCCTGCTGAGCAGGCCCGAGCGGTCCGCCGCACGCAGTTCCAGGACGGTGCGCGGTGAACCGTCGGTGCCCGCCGCCGACTCCCGGTCGATCCACAGCACGCGTGGCGGGGCGAGGGCGAACAGTGCGGGTACCGCCACCGGTGCGCCGTCGGGGTCGGTGACCGGCGGCGGCGCGGTGGGGATGGGCGACTCCCGCTCCCGGGCGTCGATCCGCGCGAGGACGTCGATCGTGCCCGCGGTGGCCTGCAGCAACTGCTGACGCAGCAGGCCTGCGTCGGGTGGATCACCGAACGCGGGGATGACCATGAACGTGTCGACGACACTGCCCGCGTGCGACTGCGCGGTCGCGCTGTGGCAGCGCAACCCGTTGAGCGCCAACACGCCCGCCATCTTCGACAGGGCGCCGTCGGTGTCGGGGGCGATCATGGTGACCAGGTGGGTGTGCGCGTTCTCGGTGGCCGCGATGTCGACGAACACCCCGCCTGCCTCGGCCCGCGCTCGCTGGTCGTCGGTGAGCGGCTCGGGGGTGGGCAGCTCCTCGCCGTCCATGACCCGCAGGCAGCGGCGGACCAGTTCGCCGATCAACGACGCCTTCCAGTCGCCCCACACGCCCGGACCGGTGGCCAGGGAGTCGGCCTCGGCCAACGCGGCCAGCAACTCCAGCAGCAGCCGGTCGCCGCCCAGGGCGTCGACGACGTCACGGGTGGTGGCCGGGTCGTCGAGATCGCGGCGGGTCGCGGTCGCGGGCAGCAGCAGATGGTGGCGGACCATCGCCGACAGGGTCGCGACATCGTCGGGCCAGAGACCGAAGCGGTTGCCGATCTGCGTGGCCAGCTCCGCCCCGACGACACTGTGGTCGGCCCCGCGCCCCTTGCCCAGGTCGTGGACCAGGGCACCGAGCACGAGCAGGTCCGGCCGCGACACCCGCGTGGTCATGCGGGAGGCGTTGGCCGCGGTCTCGACGAGGTGGCGGTCGACGGTCCAGGTGTGGATCGCGTCGCGCGGCGGGAGGTCGCGGACGGCTCCCCACTCGGGCAGCAGCCGACCCCACAGACCGGTGCGGTCGAGGGCCTCGATCGGGGCGACCATGTGTCGGCCGGTGCCCAGCAGCACCAGCAGATCGCTCAACGCCTCCGACGGCCACGGCTCCCGCAGTTCGGGGGCGTAGTCGGCGAGACGACTGAGCGTCGATGCACTGATCGGCAGTCCGGTCCTCGCCGAGGCCGAGGCCACCCGCAGGATCAACCCGGGGTCCTTGCTCGGGATCGCGTTGCGCGCCAACACGACCTCACCGGAGTGTTCGACGACCCCCTCGTCGAGGGGACGCCGCACGGGCGGACGACGCAGCATGGCCAGCCCCCGCCGCGGCAGCGCGTTGCCCGCGGTCCGCAGGCCGACGTCGACGGAGTAGCTGATGGTCCGCGCGCTGTCGCTGATCACCCGCGCGAGGTCGAAACGGTCGCCGATGCGCAGCGCGGCGCCGATCTCGTCGGCGTCCTGCGCCCGCAACTGCTCTCGCGGTCGGCCGGCGATCCGGTGCAGCTCGGTGCGGATGTCGAGCAGACGGGTGTACGCGACCTGCAGACCGGCGCCGGGTGAGTCCGGCCGCAGGTTGGCCATGCCGTCGGTGAGCTGGGCGATGGCCAGCGCACCGAGCATCTGCACGTCGCGGAGTCCGCCGCGGCCGTTCTTCAGGTCGGGCTCGGCCCGGTGCGCGATGTCGCCGCTGCGGCGCCACCGGTCCCCCGCCTGGTCGACCAGCTCGACGAACCGGTTGCGGATGTCGGCCCGCCACTGGCGGCGGACACCGGTGATGAGCAGCTCGGTGAGCGACTCGTCGCCCGCGATGTGGCGCGCCTCGAGCAGGCCGAGGGCCGCACTCATGTCGGAGGCCGCGACCTGCAGGGCCTGCGGGACGGTGCGGACGCTGTGGTCGAGCTTGATGTGCGCGTCCCACAGCGGGTACCAGAGACCGTCGGCGACCTCGGAGACGACCGCGGGATCCATGTCGTCGTGCAGCAGGATCAGGTCGAGGTCGGAATGCGGGAGCAACTCCTGCCTGCCCAGTCCGCCGACCGCGACGATCGCGAAGCCGCTGTCGGGGCGCACGCCGAGCTCGGCGCCCTTCGTGGTCAGCCAGAAGTCGTGCAGATCGACCATGACCTGACGCAGGGCCGGTGCGTCGGTGCGCTTGGCGCCGTCGGTGCGGCGCAGGAGTTGTTTGCGTGCCGCGACGAGATCGGTTGCGGCCGTGGGAGTTGTTCGGGACGGCGGAGGCCCCGCGCTCGACGTGTCGTCGGACGCGGGGCCTCCCCTGCGAGATTCACCGGATGAATCGTTCCCGCTGGTGACGAAAGGCACAGGTGCTTTCGTCTCTACAGCGCGTCCGAGCCGCGCTCGCCGGTACGGACGCGAACGACCGAGTCCACCGGCGACACCCAGACCTTGCCGTCACCGATCTTGCCGGTGCGTGCGGCCTCGACGATCACGTCGACGACCTTGTCCACGGCGCCGTCGTCGACGACGACCTCGACACGGACCTTGGGCACGAAGTCCACGGAGTACTCCGCACCGCGGTAGACCTCGGTGTGGCCCTTCTGACGGCCGTAGCCCTGGACCTCGCTGACCGTCATACCGAGGACTCCGGCCTGCTCGAGACCGGCCTTGACGTCCTCCAGCGTGAACGGCTTGACGATTGCTGTGATCAGCTTCACTTGCTCATCCCTCCTTGCCAACAGCAACGGTGCTCTGGCTCAATGCGCTACTTCCGGAACTTCCACCCAGAGCAGCGAAGTCGTAAGCGGATTCGGCGTGTTGCGACTCGTCTGCACCTTCGGCCTCACCCTCGGGGTCGATACGGAGACCGATGGTGTACTTGATGATCAAGGCAATTATGGCAGTAGCGACCGCGGAGTAGCCGAGCACGGCGAACGCACCGACCGCCTGGCGCCACAGCTGATCGAATCCGCCACCGTAGAACAGGCCGTCGACCGCTGCCGGAGCCTGGTGTGTGGCAACGAGTCCGACCATCAACGTGCCCAGCAGACCACCGACGAGGTGGACGCCGACGACGTCGAGCGAGTCGTCGAAACCGAGCTTGAACTTGAGTCCGACCGCCAGGGCGCAGATCGCGCCGGCGACGACGCCGATGATCAGGGCGCCGAGCACGTTCACCGAGGAACACGACGGGGTGATGGCGACCAGTCCGGCGACGACACCGGAGGCACCGCCGAGCGAGGTGGCGTGTCCGTCGCGGATGACCTCGACGACCAGCCAGGCGAGCATCGCGGCCGCGGTGGCGACCGTGGTGGTGAGGAAGGTGGTGCCTGCGGTGCCGTTGGACGACGTGGCCGATCCGGCGTTGAACCCGTACCAGCCGAACCAGAGGAGACCGGCGCCGAGCATCACGAACGGCAGGTTGTGCGGACGCATCGCGGTCTTGGGCCAGCCACGACGCTTGCCGAGGATGATCGCGAGGACCAGACCGGCGACACCGGCGTTGATGTGGACGGCGGTGCCGCCCGCGAAGTCGATGGCTTTGAGCTTGTTGGCGATCCAGCCGCCGTGCTCACCGGTGTAGCCGTCGAAGGCGAAGACCCAGTGCGCCACCGGGAAGTACACGATGGTCGACCACAGGACGGTGAACGCCGCCCAGGCGCTGAACTTCATGCGGTCGGCGACCGCACCGGACACGAGGGCCACGGTGATGATCGCGAACATCAGCTGGAAGACCACGAAGACCGACAGCGGGAGGGAGCCGAAGAGGGGGATGTTCACCGCGTCGGATGCCGCGGTCCCACTGGCCGGATCGGCGGCAACCGCAGCCGCACCGTTGGCGCCGATCACGCCCTTGAGCCCGAGGTACTGACCGGGATCACCGATCACGCCGCCCTTGTCGTCGCCGAAGGCGAACGAGAAGCCGTACAGCGCCCACAGCACCGTCACGATGCCCATCGCGATGACGCTCATCATGATCATGTTGAGGACGTTCTTCGCGCGGACCATGCCGCCGTAGAAGAACGCCAGTCCCGGGGTCATCAGCAACACGAGCGCAGCGCTCGCGAGCATCCAGGCGGTGTCACCGGTATCCGGGACACCCATTACGGGGTAAGCCACCCTAAATCCTCCTCGTCTGTGCACCGCGACGAGGCGCCGCGGCTTCGATCTGCGAGAAGGTTCCTATCCGGATGTTTCAGCGATGGCGATTACATGTTTCGCGAGCGTGAACGGATCGGCATCCTATATTTCGTCCACGTATCGCCCCAGGTCAGAAAACCCGTACGCAAGGCAAATCACCACCAGTCGGACGAATCGGACAGTGGTGTTCAGCCGAGCAGTGCGTCGACGAAGGCGCCGGGTTCGAACGGTGCGAGGTCGTCGGCGCCCTCCCCCAGTCCGACCAGCTTCACCGGTACGCCGAGCTCGTGCTGGACGTGGAAGACGATGCCGCCCTTGGCCGTGCCGTCGAGCTTGGTGAGCACCACGCCGGTGATGTCGACGACGTCGGCGAACACCTTCGCCTGCGCCATGCCGTTCTGACCGGTGGTGGCGTCGAGGACCAGCAACACCTCGTCGACCTTCGTCTTCTTCTCGATGACGCGCTTGACCTTGCCGAGTTCGTCCATCAGGCCGGTTTTGGTGTGCAGGCGGCCCGCGGTGTCGATGACGACCACGTCGACGCCGTCGGCGACACCCGCGGCCACGGCGTCGAACGCCACCGAGGCCGGGTCGGCACCCTCACGGCCGCGGACGACGGTCGCACCGACGCGTTCGCCCCATGTCTGCAGCT
This sequence comes from Williamsia maris, assembly GCF_024171815.1. Lineage (GTDB taxonomy): Bacteria > Actinomycetota > Actinomycetes > Mycobacteriales > Mycobacteriaceae > Williamsia_A > Williamsia_A maris. Next base: position 796,588 of record NZ_JAMTCJ010000004.1, read on the forward strand.
GATCGGCCGCGGCGGCACGGAACGTGTCCGCCGCCCCGAGGACGACGCGGCGCCCATCGGCGACCAACACACGGGCGAGCTTGCCGACCGTGGTGGTCTTGCCGGTGCCGTTGACACCGACCACGAGCAACACCGCGGGGGTGTCGGCGTGCGGCAGGGCGCGCACCGACCGGTCGAGGTCGGGCAGCAGGGCGGCCACGAGCACCGAACGCAGCAGTTCGCGGACCTCCGCGGCGCTGCGAACGCTGGCGGTGGCCAGTTCGGCACGCAGGCGGTCGACGACGGCGGTCGTGGTGGCGCTGCCGAGGTCGGCGGAGAGCAGGGTGTCCTCGACCTCCTCCCACGAGTCCTCGTCGAGGTCGCCGCCACCGAGCAGGCCGAGCACGCCCTTGCCGAACACGCCCTGCGAGCGGGCGAGACGTCCGCGTAGTCGATGCAGGCGGCCGTCGACGGGCGCGATCTCGTCGATCCGGACCGGCGCCGGTGCCTCGGTGAGTCCGGAGAGGTCGTCGGGCGCGGTGGTCCCGGCCTCGTCGGCCGCGGTGTCGGGATCCTGCGGCGTCGCGGGCGGGTCGTAGAGGTCGGGGTCGGGCAGCGACAGGTCGGTCATGCCGCGCTGCGCGGAATCCCGCGGGATCGCGGCGTCGTCACCGACACCGGGTTGGCCGTCGGTCTCGGTGCGCTCGGGCAGATCCGCCCACTCGCCGCGGTCGGGGGCCACGGGCTTCTCGCCGGGAGCCGGGGCCGTCGGTGTCGGCGTCGCAGCGCCGCCCTGGCTGAAGTTGAACCCACCCCCGGCGGTGTAGCCGCCGGAGCGGTCGACCTCGCGCGGGCCGGCCTGTGTGGGATCGCCTGCGGTGTCACGCAGCGAGATCCGCCTACGACGGGCACGGACGAGGCCGACGACGAGGACGAGAAGCGCGACCACGACGACGGCCACGACGATGCCGATGATGATTTCGGTGTTCACCCCCACAGTCTGTCAGGAGGTGACGTCGACGCCGCGCAGCCGCTGCGAGATGACCGTGGTGATGCCGTCGCCCTGCATGCTCACGCCGTACAGCGCATCGGCGATCTCCATGGTGGGCTTCTGGTGGGTGATGACGATGAGCTGCGACCGTTCCCGCAGCTGTTCGAACAACCGGATCAGGCGACGCAGGTTGGTGTCGTCCAGCGCGGCCTCGACCTCGTCCATCACATAGAACGGTGACGGTCGGGCGCGGAAGATCGCCACCAGCATGGCCACCGCGGTCAGCGACTTCTCGCCGCCGGAGAGCAGGGAGAGTCGTTTGACCTTCTTGCCCGGCGGCCTGGCCTCCACCTCGATGCCGGTGGTGAGCATGTTGGCCGGATCGGTCAGGAACAGCCGCCCCTCACCCCCGGGGAACAGGGTCGTGAAGACCTCGGCGAACTCGCGTTCGACGTCGGCGTAGGCCTCGCTGAACACCTCCAGGATCTTCGCGTCGACGTCCTCGACGACCTCGAGCAGATCCCGACGGGCGCTGCGCACGTCCTCGAGCTGGGTGGACAGGAAGGTGTAGCGCTCCTCGAGGGCGGCGAACTCCTCGAGGGCCAACGGATTGACCTTGCCGAGTGTGTTCAGGTCCCGTTGCGCGCGTTTGGCGCGGGCTTCCTGGGTGGTGCGGTTGTAGCGCAGCGGCGTGGGGGCGACGACGATCTCCCCGCGCTCGACCGCCTGCTGGTACTCGGCCATCTCCAGTTCGCTGGGCGGCATCTCGACGTCCGGACCGTACTCGGTCACGAGGTCCTCGAGCCCGATCGCGTAGGTCGACGAGATCTGTTCCTCGAGCTGCTCGACCCGGAGGGCGGCCTGCGCGCCCGCCACCTCGTCGCGGTGGAGTTCGTCGCGCAGGCGGGCCATCGTCGTGGTCAGCTCGGCGACCCGTCGACGGACGGCGTCGAGCTGAGCGGATCGTTCGGTGCGAGCGGTCTCCAGTTCGTCGCGGGCGCTCTGGGCCTGGGCGACGGCGTCGACGAGCCGCTCGGAGATCTCGTCGGCCGCGGCGACCACCGCGTGGGCGACCTCCGCGGCGTGGGCGCGGGCCCGGTTCTGTCGTTCGGCGCGGGCCCGGGACTCCCGTTCCGACGCCGCGGCGCGACGCAGCGAGTCGGCGCGGCCGCGCACCGAGGCGAGACGCTCCTCCGCGGTGCGCAGGGTCAGACGTGCATCGGTCTCGGCCGCGCGGGCCATCGACACCGCGGCCGCCGCGGCGACGCGCTCGGTGTCGGCGCCCTCGTCGCCGTCGTCGGACTCGTCGGGCCGGGCGCGTGCCGCGCGCAACCGGTCCTCCATCTCCTGCAGCTCGGCGAGGGTCGCCGCACGTCCTGACTCGACACCGGCGCGTTGCCCGGTGAGGCGGGACGCCTCGTCGTGGGCGGCACGGGCGGTCTGCCCCAGACGGGCGAGCTGTTCGTAGACCGCGCCGACGGCGGCGTCGGACTCGTGCAGGGCCGCAAGGGCGTCGTCGGCGGACTGGCGTCGGCTCTCCTGCTCGGCGAGCGCCCCCGACAGCGCCGCGCTGACCTGTTCACGTTTGTGCTGCTCGATGACCAGATCGGCCTTCGCCGAGTCGATGTCGGCCTGGACCTCGAGGGTCGACGGTCTGCGATCGGAACCGCCGCTGATCCACCCCGGGCCCAGGACGTCGCCGTCGAGGGTGACGACGTCGAGGCGACGACCCCGCTCGCGGGCATCGCGAGCGACGGACTCGGCGATCGTCTCGTCGTCGGCGATGACGGTCTGGGCGAGCAGCAGCGACACCGCGCCGCGCAGGTCGTCGGGGGCGGAGAGAACCTGCGACGCCCACCGCGCACCGGGCGGCAGTGCACCCCGTTCGTTCGGGGCGGGTGCGGTGAGTCCGCCGATCATCAGCGCGGCGCGACCGCCGTCGGCGGATTTCAACGCCGACAACGCCGTTCGAGCGGCGGTCACATCCGCGGCGGCGACCGCGTCGACCGCCGGCCCCAGCGCGGCGGCGATGGCGGCCTCGAAGCCGGTGTCGACGCGGAGCAGATCGACCAACGAACCCAACAGTCCGTCGACCCCGTTCGACAGCAGCCACGCGCCGCCGTCCTTGCGGTGCAGACCTGTCGTGAGAGCCTCGATCCGGGCGGTGAGCGACGCGACGCGCTGCTCGCCGGTGCGTTCGGCGGCCTGTAGTTCGGCCACCCGTTCGTTGGCGTGGTTGAGCGCGATGACGCTGCGTTCGTGGTGTTCGTCGAGGCCGAGTTCGCTGGCGTCGAGGTCGGCGACGGTCGCGGAGACGGCGTCGAACTCCGCCTGGGCCTCCTCGGCCCGCAGGGTGGCGTCGGCGATCGCGGCCGACAGACGCGCAGCCTCGGCGTCGGTCGACTCCGCGCGTGTCGTCAGGTTGGTGACCTGGCCCTCGAGGCGGACGAGCCCCTCACGCCGGTCGGCCACCGCGCGCACGGCGTCCATGTGCGCCTTCTCCGCTGTCGCAGCGGCGGATTCGGCTCCCGACAGCGCGCCGCGGGTGGCCTCGAGGGCCGCGTCGGCGGTGACCACGGCCTCGTCGAGCATGGCCTCCTGTTCGGCGGCCGCCTCGGCCTGCATCTCGATCTCGTCGGGATCGCGGCCGCTCTCGGCGACGACCGGCTGGGACAGATGGCGGGTGCGTTCGGCGGCGACCCGGCGGGTGGCGTCGACCCGCTCGGCCAGCGCCGAGAGCCGGAACCACGACGCCGCGGCCGACTGGGCGGCGGGCACGATCGCGGCGACGTCGGCCTCGTGTCGGTTCATCTCGGCGGTCGCGGTGTCGAGTTCGGCGGCCACGAGGTCGGACTGTTCGCGGATCGCGGTCTCGACGGCGCTCTGATCGGCCATGGCGCCCCGCAGGGTGACGAGGTCGTCGGCGGCGAGGCGCAGGCGGGCGTCGCGGAGATCGGCCTGGACGGTCTGCGCGCGGCGGGCGACCTCGGCCTGGCGTCCGAGCGGCTTGAGCTGGCGGCGGAGTTCGTCGGTGAGGTCACCGAGTCGGGCGAGGTTGGCCTGCATCGACTCGAGCTTGCGGACCGCTTTTTCCTTGCGCTTGCGGTGCTTGAGGACGCCCGCGGCCTCCTCGATGAACGCGCGCCGGTCCTCCGGGCGGGACTCGAGGATGGCCGAGAGGCGTCCCTGACCGACGATGACGTGCATCTCGCGGCCGATGCCGGAGTCGCTGAGCAGTTCCTGGACGTCCATCAGACGGCACGAGCTGCCGTTGATCTCGTATTCGCCGGCGCCGTCGCGGAACATCCGGCGGGTGACCGACACCTCGGAGTAGTCGATGGGCAGTGCGCCGTCGGCGTTGTCGATGGTCAGCGTGACCTCGGCCCGACCCAGCGGGGGCCGACCGGAGGTACCGGCGAAGATGACGTCGTCCATCTTCCCGCCGCGCAGTGCCTTGGCGCCCTGCTCGCCCATCACCCAGCTCAGTGCGTCCACCACGTTGGACTTGCCGGAGCCGTTCGGTCCGACGACACAGGTGATCCCCGGTTCGAACTTCAGGGTGGTGGCCGACGCGAAGGACTTGAATCCCTTCAGCGTCAGGCTCTTGAGGTGCACGACGGTAGAGATTACCCATCCGGTGCGACGGCCATCACCACTCGTGTCGGCTCGGCTGTTCCGGCGCTGTTCACCGCGGTGTCGCTCAGCGTTCCGCGACGAAGTCGCTCATCTCTCGCTGAAGCCCGTCAGGTCGCCCGCGGGTGCGCCGAACTCCTCGACGACGAGGTCGACCGAGCCCGGTGTGGTGTCGCCGCGCAGCAGTTCGAGCAGGCGGTGCAGGTTCGTCTCGGTCCCCTCGGCGATGACCAGGACCCGTCCGTCGGACTGATTCGCGGCGTAACCGACGAGGCCGAGTTCGAGTGCCCTTGATCGCGTCCACCAGCGGAACCCGACGCCCTGCACATGTCCGTGTACCCAAGCGGTGAGCCGGACTGTGTCTTCGCCGGAGGGCCCGCTCTCGCTCCGATCCTCGCTCCGCTCGATTCTCACTCGGCGACCCTCCGGGGCGAAGCTGGGCCCGCCTCGATCGTGAGGCCGACCTCGGTGCCCGCCTTCAGGGTGCGGCCCACCGTGCAGGCCGCGTCGACCGCGCGTTCGACGACGACGAGCAGTCGCTTCGCGGTGTCCACGTCGAGAGCGGAGAGATCGAGTTCGAGGACCTCGTCGAGACGGGGGTACACCTCGTTGTCGCGGTCCGCCGCACCGCTCACCCGCACGGTCGCGTCGTAGTCGTCGCCGAGGCGTCGCGACAGCGGGGCGTCCGAACTCATGCCCGTGCACGCGCCGAGCGCGATCTTGAGCAGCTCCCCCGGGGTGAAGACCCCCTCGACGTCCTCCGAACCCACGAGCACCTCGGCGCCGCGGGAGCTCCGGCCGGTGTAGCGGCGGGTCCCGGTGCGCTCGACCCACAGTCGTGTCGTACCGGACGTACCGGGAGCGGTGTTGTCGGTGCTGTCTGCGCTCGTCGTCATACGACGATTGAACACCGCGTCCGGTGACCGCATTCCGGCCTCCGGGTCAGCGGACGAAGCGGTACCCCATGCCCGCCTCGGTGAGCAGGTGCGTCGGATGGGCGGGGTCGGACTCCAGCTTGCGGCGCAGTCCGGCGAGATAGACACGCAGATAGTGGGTCTGCGAGTCGTACGACGGTCCCCACACCTCGTGCAGCAGCTCACGTTGGCCGACGAGCTTGCCCTCGTTGCGGACCAGCATCTCCAACACGCCCCACTCCGTCGGGGTGAGGTGGACGTCGGTGCCGTCACGCCGCACGAGCTTCGCCCGCAGGTCGACGACGAACGTCCCCGCGTCGACGACCGGTTCCTCGAGGCCCGGCGTCGGTGCGCTCGCCCGGCGGACCGCCGCCCGCAGCCGCGCCAGGAGTTCCTCCATGCCAAAGGGTTTGGTGACGTAGTCGTCGGCGCCGGCGTCGAGGGCCTGCACCTTGTCGGCCGCGTCGGTCCGGGCCGAGAGCACGATCACCGGCACGGTGGTCCACCCGCGCAGACCGGAGAGCACCTCGAACCCGTCGATGTCGGGCAACCCGAGATCGAGGACGACGACCTGGGGGTTGGTCTGCGCGGCCGCCCGCAACGCACCCGCCCCGGTCGAGGCGGTGGTGACCTCGAAACCGCGGGCCTTGAGGTTGATCCGCAGTGCGCGCAGGATCTGCGGTTCGTCGTCGACGACGAGGACCCGCACGTGCTCATCGGTCTGTGGTTGCGACACCGTCGGCTCCTTCGATGGGATCGGGATCGGCGGGCAGGTCGACCACGAGGGTCAGTCCGCCGCCGGGGGTGTCGTGCGCGTCCAGCGCTCCCCCCATGGCCTCGGTGAACCCCTGGGCCACCGACAGTCCCAGACCGACACCGGAACTCGCGTTCTGGTCGCCGAGCCGGTGGAACGCCGCGAAGATCTGGTCACGGTCGTGCGGTCGGATCCCCTCGCCGTGGTCGACGACACCGATCAGGACCCGTCGGGGGTCGGCGGCGGTGATCTCGGCGGTCACCTGCACCGGACCGTCGCCGCCGTGGCGTAGGCCGTTGTCGATGAGGTTGGCCAGAACGCGTTCGAGCAGAACGGAATCGGCGTGCACGGCGACGTCCCGGACACCGATCTCGACGCGGTTGACCTGGCGGATGTCGTAGGTCGACATCCCGACCAGCACGCGACCGACGACCTCGGCGAGGTAGACCGTCCGCATCTGCGGCCGCACCACCCCGGCGGCCAGCCGCGAGGAGTCCAGCAGGTTGCCCACCAGCGCCGTGAGGTGATCGGTCGACTCCTCGATCGTGGCCAGCAGTTCCGCGGTGTCCTCGGTGGAGAACGACACATCGGTGCTGCGCAGGCTCGAGGCGGCCGCCTTGACCGCGGCGAGCGGGGTCCGTAGGTCGTGACTCACCGCCGACAGCAGCGCGCGGCGCAGCCGGTCGGTCTCGGCGAGTGCCTTGGCGTTCGAGGCCTCCTCGGCCAGCCGCCTGCGTTCGACGACGCCCGCCGCCTGCGCGGCCACCGCTGAGAGGACCCGGCGGTCCCGGCCGCCGACGGACGGACCCCGCAGCAGGAGCACGAACGGCCCGGACGGGACGGAGCAGACCGTGTCGGCCGCACCGGGGGTCGTCGGCGGGTCGATCCCCACCGCGTTCTCCACCACGGGCACCGAGGTGCCGTCGTCGATCCGGATCACCGACACCGCCTGTTGGTCGAAGGTGGTCCGCACCAGCTCGAGCAGCGAGTCCAGGCTCTGCCCGCTGAGCACCGCGCCCGCGAAGGTGGCCAGCAGTTCGGCCTCCCCCGCCGCACGGGTGGCCTCGCGGCGACGCACCGTCGCCGAGTCGACCAGCGCGGCGACCGCGATGGCGATCAGCAGCATCACCACGATCGTGGAGAGGTTCTCGACGCTGTCGATGGTGAACGTGTAGCGCGGATCGGTGAAGAAGAAGTTGAGCAGCAGTCCCGACGCGATGGCCGTCAGCGCGGCCGGCCCGACCCCGCCGAGCATCGAGATGGCGAGCACCACGACGAAGAACACGGCGGTCTCGCTGGCGAACCCGAGCCACCGGTCCAGCCCGAACAGCGCCGCCGCGGCCGCGCACGGCACCACCACCGCCAGCACCCAGCTCAGGGGACGGTGGAAGCGGGTCTCGCGGATGTCGAGCGGGTTGCGACGTCGCTCCTGATCGTGGGTCACCATGTGGACGTCGATTTTCCCCGACATCCGCACCACGCCCGCACCGGTCCCCTCGTCGACGAGGCGTTGCCACCGCGAGCGCCGCGATGTGCCCATCACGAGCTGGGTGGCGTTCACGCCCCGCGCGAAGTCGAGGAGGGTCTCCGGGATCGAGTCGCCGACCACGGTGTGGATTCGGGCGTTGAACCCAGCGGCGAGATCCGACAGCGACGGGAGCTCGCCCGAGAGTCGGTCGAGCAGACCGTCACCGCGGATGACGTGTACCGCGATCAGCTCGGCACTGGAGCGGGAGGCGATGCGGCTGGCCCGACGCAGCAGGGTCGCCGACTCGGGCCCGCCGGTGATGGCCACGACCACCCGTTCACGGGTCTCCCAGGTGGCGGTGATGGCGTGTTCGGCCCGGTAGTCGGCGAGCGAGTCGTCGACGCGGTCGGCCAGCCACAGCAGCGCGAGTTCGCGCAGGGCCGTGAGGTTGCCCTGCCGGAAGTAGTTGACGAGGGCGCCCTGGATGCGTTCGCCGGGATAGACCTTCCCGGCCGACAGGCGGCGACGCAGCGCCTCGGGCGCGATGTCGACGAGCTCCACCTGATCGGCGGCACGGACGACGTCGTCGGGGACGGTCTCGCGCTGCGTCACCCCGGTGATCTGGGCGACGACGTCGTTGAGGCTCTCGAGGTGCTGGATGTTGACCGTCGACAGCACGTCGATCCCCGCGTCGAGGATGTCGCGGATGTCCTCCCACCGTTTGGCGTTGGCGCCGCCGGGGGCATTGCTGTGCGCGAGTTCGTCGACGAGCACGACGTCGGGCGCGCGTTCGAGCACCGCGGACAGGTCGAGTTCGTCGAGCACGGTGCCGCGGTAGTGCACCGGGGTGGTCGGTACGGTCTCGATGCCCTCGAGCATCCGGGCGGTCGCACTGCGCCCGTGGGTCTCGACGATCGCGGCCACGACGTCGGCGCCCTCGGCCGCCAACGTGCCCGCCTGCGCCAGCATCTCGTAGGTCTTGCCGACGCCGGGAGCGCAGCCGAGGAAGATCTGCAGCGTCCCGCGCTTCTCGGCCGGCCCACCGACGCCGCGTCCCGCCGGTGGCGACGCGTCTGCTGATCGGGTGGGCACCACCTGATCTTTCTCCTGCCCCACGACGACCCGCTACCCGCACCTCGGTGCCAGCCGGCCGAGGTCGATGTTGACCTCCAGCACGTTCACCCGCGCCTGCCCGAGGAATCCGAGCTGCCGGTCGGAGGTGTGCCGCGCGACGATGGCCTCGACGTCGGCGACCGACCGGTCGTTGGCCCGGGCGAGTCGTGGGACCTGCAGTGCCGCATAGGCCTCGCTGATGTCGGGGTCGACACCGGAGCCCGACCCCGTCACCGCGTCGACCGGGACCGCCGATGGCGCCACGCCCTCCCGAGCGGCGATGGCCGCTCGGCGGGCGGTGATGGTGCGGGCCAGCAGTTCGCTGTTCGGGCCCTGCTGACTCGCCCCCGACGCCGACGGGTCACCGGGCGCGAACGGGTCGTCGGCCGATCCCACGACCCGCGAGTGCAGGTACGGGTCGGGGCCGCCCGCCGGTGCCGTGAGGTCGACGCCGAGCAGAGACGAGCCGACGACGCAGCCGCGGGCGTCGGTGACCGTCGACCCCTCGGCCGACGCGCTGCCGATACGGGAGATGCCCCAGACCGCGGCGGGGTAGGCCGCGCCGAGCACGACGGTGAGCCCGATGAGCACGGCGAGACCGACGATCGACTGTCGCAGAACCTGTTTGATGATGAGCACGCTGGGTTACCCCATTCCCGGGAGAAAACGGACGACGAGGTCGATGAGCCAGATACCGATGAACGGGGAGACGACCCCGCCGACGCCGTAGACCGCGAGGTTGCGGCCCAGCAGCTTCGACGCCGAACTCGGTCGGTAGCGAACGCCCTTCAACGACAGCGGGATCAGCGCGATGATGATCAGCGCGTTGAAGATGACGGCCGAGGTGATGGCCGAGGCCGCCGAGTGCAGTCGCATCACGTTGAGGTCGTCGAGCTGCGGATAGATCCCGCTGAACAGTGCGGGCAGGATCGCGAAGTACTTGGCGAGGTCGTTGGCCAACGAGAAGGTCGTCAACGCGCCGCGCGTGATCAGCAGCTGCTTGCCGATCGCGACGACGTCGATCAACTTGGTCGGATCGGAGTCGAGGTCGACCATGTTGCCGGCCTCCTTCGCCGCCGACGTGCCGGTGTTCATCGCCAGCCCGACATCGGCCTGCGCGAGAGCGGGTGCGTCGTTGGTGCCGTCACCGGTCATGGCCACCAGCCGCCCACCGGACTGCTCGGTCTTGATCAGCGCGAGCTTGTCCTCGGGAGTGGCCTCGGAGATGAAGTCGTCGACGCCGGCCTCGGCGGCGATCGCGGCTGCGGTCCGCGGGTTGTCGCCGGTGACCATCACCGTCCGGATGCCCATCGCCCGCAGTTGCGCGAAGCGTTCGGCGATACCGGGTTTGACGACGTCGGACAGTGCGATGACACCGAGGATCCGTACCGGCGCATCACCGACACGGTCAGCCACGACCAGCGGGGTCCCGCCTCCGGCGGCGATCTCGTCGACCGCCGCGGTCACCGCGTCGTCGACGGGGGTCCTGCCCTCGCGGGCCCACCGGATCGCGGCGTCGGCGGCCCCCTTGCGGATGGCGAGGTCGCCCTCCTCGGGGATGTCGAGACCGCTCATGCGGGTCTGCGCGGTGAACGGCACGATGGTCGCCGATCCCGGTGCGGGCCGGACCGACTCGACGTCGATGCCGTATCTGTCCCGACACAGGTCGATGATGCTGCGTCCCTCGGGGGTGTCGTCTCCGAGACTGGAACGGCATGCCGCGCGGGCGATCTCGTCGATCGGTACGCCCGGCGCGTGGACCAGTGCGGTGGCCCGGCGGTTGCCGAACGTGATCGTCCCGGTCTTGTCCATCAGCAGGGTGTCGATGTCGCCGGCCGCCTCGACGGCACGGCCCGACATGGCGAGGACGTTGCGTTGCACCAGCCGGTCCATGCCCGCGATGCCGATCGACGACAGCAGGGCGCCGATCGTGGTCGGGATCAGACACACCAGCAGGGCGATCAGCTTGACCGGGTCGGGCGTCGAACCGGCGTACTGCTGCAACGGTCCGACGGCGACGACCGCGAGCAGGAAGATGACGGTGAGGCTCGCCAGCAGGATGTCCAGGGCGATCTCGTTGGGCGTCTTCTTGCGCGACGCGCCCTCAACGAGCGCGATCATCCGGTCGACGAAGGACTCCCCCGGCGATGTCGCGATCTTCACGACGATCCGGTCCGAGAGCACCACGGTCCCACCGGTCACCGCGCACCGGTCCCCGCCGGACTCGCGGATCACCGGGGCGGACTCGCCGGTGATCGCCGACTCGTCCACGGTCGCGATCCCCTCGACGACGTCACCGTCGCCTGCGATCACCTCGCCGGCCTCGACCACGATGCGGTCGCCGATCACCAGGTCGGCGCCGGAGATCTCGGTGATCTCGTCGCCGGCCCCGAGCCGGCGGGCCGTCGTGTCCTGCTTGACCTTGCGCAGGCTCGCCGCCTGGGCCTTGCCACGCCCCTCGGCGACGGCCTCGGCGAGGTTGGCGAACAGCGAGGTGAACCAGAGCCAGAACGCGATGGCCCACGAGAACCACGACGGCTCCGCGACGGCCAGCACCGTGGTGACGATCGCACCGAGGTAGACCACGAACATGACCGGGTTACGGGCCTGGTCGCGCGGGGTGAACTTGCGCAGCGCGTCGGGTACGGCCCGGACGAGTTGGGTGGGCGAGAACGCCCCACTGCCCGCCATGTCGTCGGACGGGGCCGACGACACCGCTGTCTCCGGCGTCGGGGAATCGGTGATGGTCATGCGAGCGCCTCCGCGATCGGGCCCAGCGCGAGGGCCGGGAAGAACGTCAGTCCGGCGACCAGCAGGACGGTGCCGGTCAACAGGCCTCCGTACAGCGGGCCGTGGGTGGGCAGAGTGGCCGAGGAGATCGGTTTCGCCTTCTGGCGGGCCAGCAGGCCGGCCAGCGCGAGGGTGAAGATGATCGGCAGGAACCGACCGAACAGCATCGCCACACCCAACGAGGTCTGGAACCAGTCGCTGGTGACGGTCAGGCCACCGAACGCGCTGCCGTTGTTGTTCGACGCCGAGGCGAAGGCGTAGAGGATCTCCGAGTAGCCGTGGATCGAGCCCGGGGTCCCCGGGTCGCCGCTGTTGCCCTGGAACGACGGGGTAGACGGCAGGATCGCGGTGATCGCCGTGCCGACGAGGACGAGCGCGGGCATCACCAGGATCGACAGCGCGGCCATCGTTATCTCGAGCTGGCCGATCTTCTTGCCGAGGAACTCCGGCGTGCGGCCGACGAGCAAACCGCCGACGAACACCGCGATGATGGCCAGCACCAACATCCCGTAGAGACCGGTGCCCACACCGCCGGGGGCGACCTCGCCGAGCAGCATGTTCCAGATCAGCGCCCCGCCCCCGGCCGCCGAGAAACTGTCGTGTTGGGCGTTGACGGCACCTGTCGAGGTCCCGGTCGTCGCGGCCGCGAACAGCGCCGAGGCAGGGATCCCGAAGCGCTGCTCCTTGCCCTCCATCATCGCGCCGGCCGCCGTCGCGGCCACGCCGCTCGTACGTTCCTCGAACGCCCACGTGATCGACAGGATGATCGCGAACAGCGCGGTCATGACACCGAGGATGGTGAAGCCCTGGCGACGGTCGCCGACCATCGTGGCGTAGGTACGGGTGAGGCAGACCGGGATGATCAGGATCGCGATGATCTGGGCGATGTTGCTCAACGGCGTCGGGTTCTCGAACGGGTGCGCGGAGTTGGTGGCCAGCGAACCGCCGCCGTTCGTGCCCAGTTCCTTGATGGCCTCCTGGGAGGCGAACGGACCGAGCACCCCGTGACCGGTGGCGCCGTCGAGCCTGGTGAAGTCGAATCCCGAGTGGAACGACTGCACGACGCCCTGGGTGAGGAACAGGATCGCGAACAGGACGCTGAGCGGCAACAGGATCCGGATGCTGCCGCGGACGAGGTCGACCCAGAAGTTACCGATCTCACCGGTGCTGACCTTCGAGACGATGCCGCGCACCAGTGCGATGGCGACCGCCAGTCCGACTGCGGCGGAAAGGAAGTTCTGCACCGCGAGCCCCCCGGCCTGGGTCAGGTTCCCCATCACGGCCTCGGGCGAATAGGACTGCCAGTTGGTGTTGGTGACGAACGAGACGGCGGTGTTGAACGCCATCGAACTCGGTACCGCGGGCCGCCCGCCGGACATCGGCAGATGATTCTGGATGCGTTGCAGGACATACAGGAACAGCACGCTGACGAGTGAGAAGCCGAGCAACGCGGCGGCGTACGCAACCCACGTCTGCTTACGGCCGGGGTCGACACGCACGACGCGGTAGAACCACCGCTCCGGCGCGATGTCGTGGGTGCCGGTGAACACGCGGGCCATGTGGTCGCCGAGCGGAACGTAGGCCAGCACGAGGACCACCACCACCGCCGCGATCTGAAGTGTCGCGGCCAGAGCAGGGTTCATCAGAACTTCTCGGGGAAGACGAGTGCCGTGAGCAGGTACAGCGCGACGACGGCCGCGATCACCAGCAGGATGACGTTGACCGTCCCCGAGGCGGTCACCGCGAGACCCGGCTCGACACCGCGCGCAGCACGAGCGCGCAGGCACCGAACAGCCCGATGATGATGAGCACGAAAATCAGGTCCGTCACGCGATCTCCTAGGCGACTCGAGCGCCGGACCCGCAATGGTCCGGTTCGCGAGTCTGATCGTGTCTCAGGATCGGGGCCAGAAAGCCCGCGTTAACGCGCTCTCGACGCGCTCACCTGCAGTCTTGACGCAATCCATACGCCGACGAATCCGATCATCGCGTATCGTTCGCCAAGCGAAAAACATGACGGGTCGCGATCACACCCCTCGGGGACGCACCTGACACTTCGGGCAGCTGAACGAGCTGCGGTTCATGAACTGCTCACGGCGCATCAACCGACCGCACCGTCGGCAGGGCTGCCCCTCGCGGCCGTAGGCGTTCAGCGACCGCTCGAAGTAACCCGACTGCCCGTTGACGTTGACGTAGAGCGCGTCGAACGAGGTACCGCCCGACTCGAGCGCCTCCGACATCACCTGCCGCGCGGCATCGAGGAGCGAGCGGAGCTTGCGGGGACCGAGCTCGTCGGTCAGCCGCGCGCCGTGGATCTTGCTGCGCCACAACGCCTCATCCGCATAGATGTTGCCGACACCGCTCACCAGGGTCTGATCCAGGAGCGCGCGTTTGATCTCGGTGTGCTTGGTCCGCCAGGCGGCCACGATCGCAGCGGGGTCGAACGCCGGGTCGAAGGGGTCGGCGCCGATGTGGGCGATGGTCGTCGGGATGTCGGCGAGCGCCGGGTCCGGGTCGTCGGAGTACGCGTCGAGGAACCACCCGCCGAACGTCCGTTGGTCGACGAAGCGCAGCTCCATGCCGTCGCCGAGCTGCGCCCGCACCCGCAGGTGCACGGGGTCCGGCGCGTCCGGCGCCGTCACCAGCATCTGACCGCTCATGCCGAGGTGGATGACGAGAGCAAGGTCGGACGAGTCGGCAGGCGGGTCGGCGACCGCGGATTCGACCGGGACAGAAGCTCTCTGGGGCACGTCGGGCCGGTGCAGGTCGAGCCACAGGTACTTGCCACGGCGGCGCGCGGCGCGGATGTGGGCGCCCGCCAACACCCCGGAGAGGTCGTCGGCGCCGGGCAGGTGCCGACGGACGGCGCGCGGGTGGAGCACGGTGACCGAGTCGATGGTGCGTCCGACGGCGTGCGACTCGAGTCCGCGGCGGACGACCTCGACCTCGGGGAGCTCAGGCATGTGCGCCTGCGATGGCGCGGGAGGGTGAGACGACCACTAGGTGGCAGAACCCGACTCGGTGATCGCCTGCCAGGAGGTGGCGGCCGCCTTCTGCTCGGCTTCCTTCTTCGTCCGCCCGACTCCCACACCCAGGGCATCGCCCGCCACGAGCGCGGTGGCGGTGAACTCCTTGCTGTGGTCGGGCCCGACCGAGGTGATCTGGTAGGTCGGGACCCCGAGTCCGCGGGCCGCGGTGAGTTCCTGCAGCGAGGTCTTCCAGTCGAGGCCCGCGCCCATCATCGCCGCGCGCTGCATCGACGCCGCGAACAACGACGAGACGACGCGCCGCGCCGTCTCGAAGCCGTGGTCGAGGTAGAGCGCGCCCAGGATGGACTCCATGCCGTCGGCCAGGATGCTCGCCTTGTCGCGACCACCGGTGAGTTCCTCACCGCGGCCCAGCAGCAGGTGGCGTCCGAGGCCACCGTCGCCCAGCCCCCGCGCGATGTCGGCGAGCGCGTACATGTTCACGACGCTGGCCCGGATCTTGGCCAGTTCCCCCTCGGGGCGATCCGGGTGGGTGAGGTAGAGCTCCTCGGTGATGACGACGCCGAGCACGGAGTCGCCGAGGAATTCCAGGCGCTCGTTGGTGGGCAGTCCGCCGTTCTCGTAGGCGTAGGAGCGGTGCGTCAACGCGAGGACGAGGAGATCGCGACGTATCGACACCCCGACCGCCTCGAGCAGCGGGGCGGGATCGACGATGAGCACGGGCGCCGGCGGCGACACCGCCGGCGTCGGCTCGTCGAGGGGACGCGGGTCGTCTTCGGTCACGGGAGCATTCCGGGTCACTCCACCCGTCCCGTCATCGCGACGTGTCCGGGCCGGTGTCGGTGGTCGTCGAATCACCGTCGGTGGCGAGGTCGCGCAGGGCGGCCCACCGCGGGTCGATCTTCTCGTGGTGGTGGTCGGGGTCGGCGGTGTCGAGCCGCACCCCGCAGTCGGGGCACAGTCCGCTGCAGTCGTCGCGGCACAGCGGAACCATCGGCAGGTCCAGACCGACCGCATCGATGACCGCCTGCTCGAGGTCGAGTTGGTCGTCGGAGATGCGGTGGATGTCGTCGGCGTCGGTCGTCTGATCGGTGACGCTGTCGGGGTAGGCGAACAGCTCGGTCAGGAACACGTTGACCGTGCCGCCGAGCGGTTCGAGACACCGTGCGCACTGTCCGGCGGTGTCGCCGCTCACCGTCCCGGTGACGAGCACACCCTCGGCCACTGCTTCGAGACGCAGGTCGAGGTCGATGTCACTCTCGGACGGGATCGCGATCAGATCCAGCCCGATGGACCGGTCGACCGAGACGGTTCGGTGCACCTGCGCCATCGACCCGGCACGCCGGCCCAGGGACCGGATGTCGAGCACGAAGGGGGTCACCGCGGAGTTGGTACGAAGACGCTGATCGGACACGAATCACCACGGTACGCCGATGGGCCATGACAGACGAACCCACCCGATCCGCCGGTGTTCGATGACCATCGAGCAGATCAGACCGCCACTCCGGTCGGGAACTCCATCCCGGCGCGCGGGTGCTCGTTGTAATCGTGTACGCCCGCGCCGGTGCGCAGCTGCTGGCGACCACGGTTGACCGAGCGCATCGTGCCGGTGAGGACCTCTTCGAAGTCGGCCAGCTTGTTGTCGACGTAGACGTCGCACTCGCCGCGGAGACGATCGGACTCGGCGTGGGCGGCGTCGATGATGCGGTCGGCCTCGGACTTGGCCGCGGCGACGACCTCGGTCTCGGAGACGAGTCGCTGCTGTTCGGCGATGCCGTCGGCGACCGACTTCTCGTAGCTGCTGTTGCCGGACTCGATCATGCGGGCGGCCTCGGCACGTGCGCGACCGGTGACGGCCTCGAACTCGCGTGCGGCGCCTGCGGCGGTGCGCTGGGCGTCGGCGTTGGCCTCGGAGACCACGTCGGTCGAGTGGGCCTGCGCCTCGGCGACCATGCGGTCGGCCTGCGACTTGGCCTCGGACAGGATGCGGTCCGCCTCGGCACGGGCGTGCGAGACCATCGCGTCGGCCTGCGAGGTCGCCTCGCCGATCGCGCTCTCGGCGTGCTCGCGGGCGTCACCGACCAGCTTGTCGCGCTGGTCGAGGACATCCTGGGCGTCGTCGAGTTCCGCGGGGATCGAGTCCTTCACGTCGTCGAGGAGTTCCAGCACATCACCGCGTGGGACGACGCAGCCGGCGGTCATGGGGACGCCACGCGCCTCCTCGACGATCGCACCCAGTTCGTCCAGAGCTTCGAATACTCGATACACAGCTACCTCTGTTTCCCGCTCGGGGGTGTACCCCTACTCGAGTGATTGGTGTTGTTTCTGTGACCAGTGTGCCCACTGTTACTCGATTTGCGCGGTATCTGCCCGGGCGTGTCGGGGCAGGCGCCAACCGGGCCGCACAGGGGGACGTGGCCTGCGGTCAGGAATCGAGCTTGGCGCGCAGGGCTGCGAACACCGGGGCCGGGAGGAACGGTTGCACGTCACCACCGAGGCGGGCGACCTCCTTGACCAGGGAGCTCGACACGTGAGACCACTGCGGATCGGTCAGCATGAAGAGGGTCTCGACATCGGTCAGGTCGCGGTTCATCTGCGCCATGGGCACCTCGTAGGAGAAGTCGACGTCGCTGCGTAGACCCTTCACGATCGTGCCGAGGTCGTTCTCGCGGAGATAGTCGACGAGCAGCCCCTCCCACCGGTCCACCCGGACGGTCGGCAGATGGGCGGTGCACTCCTCGATCAACGCCACCCGCTCGTCGATGCTGAACATCCCCTTCTTCGCGGGGTTGATCGTCACCGTGACGACGAGTTCGGAGAAACGGGCGGCACATCGTTCGATCACGAAGAGGTGCCCGCGGGTGAGCGGGTCGAACGATCCGGGGCAGACGGCGCCAGGCATGGGGTCAAGCTAGCAGGAGGTCGTCGACGACCCCCGCCGCTCACCGACACCTACGTGGCGGTGGCGATGTCGACGCGGGTCTCGCCGTAGGTACGGGTCAGATACGACTCGAGACCGGCCGGCCAGTCGGTGTGCTCCGACCGCGCCGAGCGTTCGACGACGACGACCGCGTCCGGCGACAACCACCCGTGGGCGAGCAGACCGGACAGGTTCGCCGAGACCGCGGCGTCGTCGAGGGCGTAGGGCGGGTCGAGCAGGACCACGTCGAATCCGTCGGGCGCCTGCGCTCCCACCACGACCTCGACCCGACGCCGCAGGACCGAGAACGCCGTGGCGGGCAACGCGGTCGCGGTGACGTTCGACGCGATGGTCGATGCCGCCCTGGCGTCGGACTCCACCAGGGTCGCGTGCGCCGCACCGCGGGACACCGCCTCGAGACCGAGAGCGCCCGAACCCGCGTAGAGATCGAGGACCCGCAGGCCGTCCAGGCCGACGCGGGAGTCGAGGATGCCGAACAACGACTCGCGGACGCGGTCCGACGTCGGGCGCGTGCCCGCAGGTGGTGCGGCGATGACGCGTCCGCCCGCCAGACCCGCGATGATCCTCACGCGGATGATTGTCATATGCGCCGACGAGGGACACATCGGCGACCCCGGAGGACGACAAAGGTGACGGGACTCACAAAGACGTGTTGTACTGGCCGTTAGTAGCGCTTTTACCTGCAAATATCTGATGCTGGGTGACATCGCTGTGACCCGTTGTTAACTTCATTGATGACATGACCCCCACACAGATGAGTGCGACCCTGACCCCTTCACCCGAGGTGACCTTCCGTGCGCCCGACGTCTCCGACGGCGTGCGCCTGTGGGAGATCGCCCGTGACTCGGAGGTCCTGGACCTCAATTCGAGCTATTCCTACGTGTTGTGGTGCCAGGACTACTCGCGCACCTCGGTCGTCGCCGAGGTCGATGCGAAGGTGGTCGGTTTCGTCACCGGGTACGTCCGTCCCCAGGCGCCCGACACACTGATGGTCTGGCAGGTCGCCGTCGACGCCGACCAGCGCGGACTCGGCCTCGCCGGCCGCATGCTGTCCTCGTTGATGGATCGCGTCGAAGGCGATGCGATCTCCCGGATGCAGACCACGATCAGCCCCGACAACGACGCGTCGCAGGCGCTGTTCACCCGGTTCGCCGAGCGTCGCGGCATGACCATCACCCGTCGCGATTACTTCGCGCCCGAGGTCTTCCCGGACTCGCACGAGCCCGAGGATCTTTACACCATCGCACCCCGGACCTGACCTCTCCGGAACGTCACAGCCCGTGTGCGGACAGCGTCGAGCACCGTCGCCGACCATGACCCGAACCGCACACTCCCACGGGACCGAGCACAGAACGCCGCTCTCCCGCCTCTCGACCCGAGGATTCACCATGACTTTTTCCGACAGCATCTTCACCGAACGCGAGTCCGAGGTCCGCAGCTACAGCCGCGGATGGCCTGCCGTGTTCGCCACCGCCTCCGGTTCGTGGCTCACCGACCGTGACGGCCACAAGTACCTCGACTTCTTCGCGGGCGCAGGCGCCCTGAACTACGGGCACAACCACCCCGTGCTCAAAGAAGCACTCCTCGAGTACATGGCCGGCGACGGCATCACCCACGGACTCGACATGTCGACCATCGCCAAGGGCGAGTTCCTGCAGACGTTCCAGGACAAGATCCTGATGCCGCGAGACCTCGACTACAAGGTCATGTTCCCCGGCCCCACCGGCACCAACACCGTCGAGGCGGCACTCAAGCTGGCCCGCAAGGTGACCGGTCGTGAGGCGATCATCAACTTCACCAACGCATTCCACGGGATGACGCTCGGCGCACTGTCGGTCACCGGCAACGCGTTCAAGCGCGCCGGTGCCGGTGTGCCGCTCGTGCACACCACCCCGATGCCCTACGACGACTACTTCGACGGCGACATGAAGGACTTCCGCTGGTTCGAACAGGTCCTCGGGGACTCCGGCAGCGGGTTCAACAAGCCGGCCGGCGTCATCGTCGAGACGGTCCAGGGCGAGGGTGGCGTCAACGTTGCGCGCGCCGAGTGGCTGCGTGGTCTCGCCGACCTGTGCAAGCGTCACGAGATCCTGCTCATCGTCGACGACGTCCAGATGGGTTGCGGGCGTACCGGACCGTTCTTCTCGTTCGAGATCGCGGGCATCACTCCCGACATCGTCACCCTGTCGAAGTCCATCGGTGGCTACGGTCTGCCGATGGCGCTCACGCTGTTCAAGCGTGACCTCGACATCTGGGAGCCGGCCGAGCACAACGGCACCTTCCGCGGCAACAACCCGTCGTTCATCACGGCCAAGGCCGCCATCGACCACTTCTG
Organism: Williamsia maris; assembly: GCF_024171815.1. Classification (GTDB taxonomy): domain Bacteria; phylum Actinomycetota; class Actinomycetes; order Mycobacteriales; family Mycobacteriaceae; genus Williamsia_A; species Williamsia_A maris. Next base: position 816,492 of record NZ_JAMTCJ010000004.1, read on the forward strand.
GTCCGACGACACCTTCGAGAAGGAGACGATCGCCAAGGGCAATCGCATCCACGAGGTGTTCGCCGATCTGTCCGCGAAGTTCGAGGGTGTCTCCACCCGCGGCCGCGGCATGGCGCAGGGCCTCGTGTTCGACGCGCCGGGCAAGGCGGGCAAGGTCTGCCAGCTCGCGTTCGACAACCACCTCCTCACCGAGACCGCAGGCCCGTCCGACCAGGTCGTCAAGCTGCTCCCGCCGCTGACGATCACGAACGACGAGCTCGAGCAGGGCCTCGACATCCTCGCGGCGGCGACCGCCCAGGTCGTCTGAGTCACCCCGCACCCTCACGAAGTCACCACAACGAGAGGAACGAAGAATGATCGTCCGCACCACGACCGAGATCACCGACACCGATCGCGACATCGTCTCGGAGAACGGCAACTGGCGTTCCAAGCGCATCATCCTCGGCGGCGACAAGGTGGGTTTCTCGCTGCACGAGACGGTCATCAAGGCCGGCTCCGTCAACGAGTTCCACTACGCCAACCACGTCGAGGCCGTGTGGCTCATCTCCGGCGAGGGCACGCTCCTCGATCGTGAGACCGGCCAGGAGTACCCGCTGGGACCCGACTCGATGTACCTGCTCAACGGCCACGAGCGCCACACCGTGACCGCGAAGACCGAACTGCGCATGTACTGCGTGTTCAACCCGCCGGTGGTCGGCAACGAGACGCACGACGAGAACGGCGTCTACCCGCTCGTCACCGTCGACGACTGATCATCCCCGTGGCTGATCAGGACGAACGCACACCCGTCGCCCTGACGCCGGGACACGACGAGCACCTCACCGCGGCGATCGAATCCGCGGGCGGGGTGCTCGTCGCTCTGTCGGACGCGCGCGTCCTGGTGTGGGCCGGCGGCGTCGCCGATTTCCCCGCCGACCTCCCCGACTCGATCGAGTGGGTCGCGCTCAAACTCGCGGGCATCGAGGAGTTCATGGCCGCAGGCCTGATCGACGACCGTCGGATCTGGACCAACGCGTCGGGGTTCTACGCCGACAACGTGGCCGAGCACGCCCTCGCCCTCCTGCTGGCCGGACTCCGACAGATCCCCGCGGCCGTGCGGTCGCGATGGGACAAGGACGTCATCGACACCTCCATCCGCTCGCTGCACGGCTCGACCGTGGCGATCGTCGGTGCAGGCGGCATCGCGCGATCGTTGATCCCGCGCCTGTCCGCGTGTGGGGCCGACGTCATCGCGGTCAACCGGTCCGGCCGCCCCGTCGACGGCGCCCGGGAGACCGTGCCCGCCGACCGGATCGACGAGGTGTGGTCGCGCTGCGATCACGTCGTCGTCGCGGCGCCCTCGACCGCGCAGACCCGCCATCTGATCGACGCGTCGGTCCTGGCCGCACTCCCCGACCACGCCTGGATCGTCAACGTCGCCCGCGGTTCGCTGATCGACCAGAGTGCACTGCTGACCGCGGTACGTGACGGTCAGATCGCCGGCGCCGCACTCGATGTCACCGATCCCGAGCCTCCGGCGGCCGACGACCCGATCTGGGACGAGCCGCGGATCATCGTCACCCCGCACGTCGCGAACCCGTCGTCGGGACTCACCCGGACGCTCGCACCCTGGGTCGCGGAGAACCTGCGTCGGTTCCGCTCCGGTCGCCCGCTGCTGTCGACGATCACCCCGGGCAGCACCTACTGACGTCCCCGACCTGATCGTCCCGCCTCGTCACCCCTGCCGGGTGGGTCGGATGGTGATGTCGCCGACCTCCACGTCCGACGGCTGCTCGATCGCGAAGGCGATCGCCCGTGCGACCGCCTCGGGCTCCATGCCCAGATCCGCGACGGCCGCCGTCAGTGCGTCCGCCGCCTCCCGGTCCGTCCAGGACTCGGCGATGAGGTCGGAGAACTCCGTCCGGACCATCCCCGGCGATATCGACGTCGTCCGCAGCACGCCGTCGGTCGATTCCTGACGCAGGCCCTCCAGCAGGGTCCGGACCGCGTTCTTGGTGCCCGCGTAGACCGCCTGCGTCGGGGTGATCTTCAGGCCCGAGGTGGACAGGGTGGTCACGAGATGACCGTGACCCTGCGACCGGAACACCGGTACCGCCGCGGCGATCCCGTTGAGCACCCCGCCGACGTTGACGTCGATCATCGCCGACCACCCGTCGACGTCGAGATCGTCGACCATGCCCAACCGCGCGACGCCCGCGTTGTTCACCAGGACGTCGAGTCGACCGAAACGCTGAACGGCCGCGCCGACCAGTCGTTCGAGGTCCTCGCGTCGGGTCACGTCGGTCGCGCACACCTCCGCGCGACCGCCTGCGTCGACGATGTCCCGTGCGATGTCGTCGAGACGCTCGGTCCGCCGTGCGCCGAGTACGACCGCCGCCCCTCGCGCGGCCAGCAGCCTCGCGGTGGCCTCACCGATTCCGCTGCTCGCGCCCGTGATCGCCACGACCTTGTCGCCGATGTCCGCCATTGTTCGTACCTCCGGTCTAGAGTGGACACATGTCCGCTTACGCCCCGACCATAGCGGACACGTGTCCGCTTGACCAGTCCCCAACCGCCTGGGTCGGCTGTTGACCGCGCCGCGCCGCGCCGACGCGCTCGAGAACCGCGAACGCATCGTCGCCGCGGCACGGGCGGCGATCGCGGCGTCGGACGAGGTGAGGCTCAACGCGATCGCCAAGGACGCCGGCGTCGGCCAGGGCACGCTCTACCGACATTTCCCGACCCGTGCGGACCTGCTCGCCGAGGTCTATCGCGGTGACGTCGACGTCCTCGTCGCGGCCGCCCCTGCGCTGCTGACCGAGCACCCGCCGATCGAGGCGCTGGCGCTCTGGTTCGAGCGGGTCGCCGACTACGCACAGATCAAGCGAGGCGTCTTCCCCGCCGTAGAGGCGGGCGTGTGGCGTGCCCTGTCGGCGCACAGCATCGGGCCGATCGGCGACGCCGTGTCGACGCTTCTCGCGGCCGGTCGCGCCGACGGCACCATCCGCCCCGACGTCGACGCGCGCGATGTCATCCTGCTGATCGGTTATCTGACACGACTCGAGGACGACGAGTGGGAGTCGCGGTCGCGCCACCTGCTCGCCGTCGTGCTCGACGGTCTGCGGACCGCGCGCTGATCGGCCCGCCACCTCCCGGCGTCGGCATCGCGCCGTCGCCCTCGCCTCGCACCGACGGCGATCTCGCTACGCTGGACGGGTGCGCACTCGTAGTCAGTTGGCCTGGGTTCCCGGTGAACCCACCGAGGTCGACGACGATCTCGACGCGAGGGTCGAGCAGGCCCGCGAGCTGCTGAACGGGCGTCGCGTCGTGGCGATGACCGGGGCCGGGATGTCCACGGATTCGGGTATCCCCGATTACCGGAGCCCCAACGCCGTCCCCCGAGCACCGATGACCATCGACATGTTCCTGTCGTCGGCCGATTTCCGGCGGCACTACTGGGCTCGCAACCACCTCGGCTGGCGCCACATGGACGCCGCACTGCCCAACCGCGGGCACCTCGCGATCACCGAACTCCAACGCCAGGGAATGGTGTCCGGCGTCATCACCCAGAACGTCGACATGCTGCACATCAAGGCGGGCAACGCACCGGTCCTCGAACTGCACGGCTGCTACGGCCGGGTCTGCTGCGTCGACTGCGGCTGGCAGATCTCCCGCCACCGGCTCGCGGCGATCCTGGAACCGCTCAACGCCAACTTCTCCGCACGGATCCGCAGTCGGGGCGCGATCGAGGTCGCCCCCGACGCGGATGTCGCGGTGTCCGACACCGGCGACTTCGCGATGATCGACTGCCCCGAGTGCGGCGGCGCACTCAAACCGGCGATCGTCTACTTCGGGGAGAGCGTTCCCAAGACCACTGTGGCGCTTGGCTATTCGATGATCGACGACGCGGACGCCGTGCTCGTCCTCGGGTCGTCGTTGACGGTGATGTCGGGACTGCGGTTCGTCCGGCACGCGCACCGGACGGGTAAGACCGTCGTGGTCGTGAACCGGGGACACACCCGTGGCGACGACCTCGCCGACCTCAAGATCGACCACCGCTGCGCCGAGGTCCTCACCCGACTGACGCGGCCCCGATAGGACCGATCGCGCACCCGGGGGGTCGGATCAGGAGCTGAGGACCAGGTCGTCGGCGTGGACGACCGGGCGACGCAGACCCAGCGGGAGCTCGGAGGTGGATCGGCCGATCATCTCGGCGACCTCGGCGGCCTCGTAGGCGATGACCCCGCGCGCCCGCACGGAACCGTCGGCACCGACGACGTCGACGACGTCGCCACCGGAGAAGCGGCCCTCGACCCCGACCACACCGGCCGGGAGCAGGGATTTGCGCCGTTCGATCGCGGCCGCGGCGCCGTCGTCGACGACGATGCGTCCGCGGGTCTCGGCGGCGTGGCGGACCCAGAAGTTCCGGGCCGACATGCGGGCGTCCCGGGCGGCGAACGCCGTCCCGACCCCCGCGTCGCCCAGCGCGGCCGCGGCGTCGGATGCCGCCGCGAGCAGGACGGGTACGCCGGCGTCGGCGGCCAGGCGGGCGGCCGACAACTTCGACGCCATGCCGCCGGTGCCCAGTGCCCCACCGGATCCCGCGATCACCCCGTCGAGGTCGGCGGCGCCGGCCACCTCGGAGATCATCCGGGCGTCACCCTTGCGCGGGTCGCCGTCGTAGAGGCCGGCGACGTCGGACAGCAGGACGAGAGCGTCGGCGCCGGCCAGGTGCGCGACGAGCGCGGCGAGGCGGTCGTTGTCGCCGAACCGGATCTCGTCGGTGGCGACGGTGTCGTTCTCGTTGACCACGGCCACCGCGCCGAGGGTGCGGAGTCGGTCCAGGGTCCGTTGGGCGTTGGCGTGCTGGGCGCGCATCGAGATGTCATGGGCCGTCAGGAGAACCTGACCGACGGTGCGCCCGTATCGGGCGAACGAGGTGCCCCAGGCGTGCGCGAGCGCCAACTGGCCCACACTCGCGGCCGCCTGTTTGGTGGCCAGGTCGGTGGGTCGCTTCTTGAGTCCGAGCGGTCCGATGCCCGCGCCGATCGCACCGGACGAGACGACGATGACGTCGGTCCCGGACGCCATCCGGGACTCCAGCGCGTCGGCCAACGCATCGAGGCGGTCGAGATCGAGACCGTCGGAGATGTCGGTCGGCGACGACCTCACCAGCGCCGACGAGCCGATCTTGACGACGATGCTGCGTGCGTCGGCGATCTGGGTGCGTACCGAGGACCTGAGCTCAGCGGTCATCGTCGTGCAGGTCGTCGCTCAACCCGTCGTCCGACGTGCCGGCGTCGGCGAAGGCCGCCGCACCGAGATCAACCGGCCCGGAACCGAAGTCGTCGGCGTGGTGCCGACGTGCTTTGCGCGCGACCTTGCGGTCGGCGGCACCGATGCGATCGGGGCGATCGAGTCGGACGTCGCTGCCGCGTCCCTGGATGGGCACGTCCTCGCCGCTGGGCACCTGCGGGTCCCAGTCGAAGCTGACGTCGCCGATCGTCACCGGCGCGCCGGCCACCGCGCCCTGCTTGGTGAGTTCGGCCTCGACGCCCAGGCGGCTCAACCGGTCGGCCAGGTAGCCGACGGCCTCGTCGTTGTCGAACTGGGTCTGCTTGATCCAGCGTTCGGGTCGCGTACCGCGGACGATGAAACCGCCCGGTGTCGACGGGTCGGGCACCACGGTGAAACCCGTCTCGTCGACCGCCTTGGGCCGGATGACCGCGCGGCGTGGGACCGGCGGCGGGTTCTCGGTGCGGTGGCGTCGTACGAGTTCGGCCAGCGCGTAGGTCAGTTCGGTGAGCCCGGCGTGGCTGACCGCCGAGATGGCGAACACCGGCCAGCCGCGCTCGGCGACCTCGGCGGTGACCAGTTCGGCCAGATCCGCGGCGTCGGGGACGTCGATCTTGTTCAGGATGACCACGCGGGGACGGTCGGCGAGGTCGGTCAGACCGTGGTCCGACGACAGTGCAGGCGTGTACGCGGCGAGCTCCGCCTCGAGGGCGTCGATGTCGGACAACGGATCCCGACCGGGATCGAGGGTCGCACAGTCGACGACGTGTGCGAGGACGGCACACCGTTCGAGGTGTCGGAGGAACTCGAGGCCGAGCCCCTTGCCCGCCGAGGCCCCCGGGATCAGGCCCGGCACGTCGGCGATGGTGAAGATGTCCGACCCCGCGGTGACCACACCGAGGTTGGGCACCAGCGTGGTGAACGGGTAGTCGGCGATCTTCGGCTTGGCCGCCGAGAGCACCGAGACCAGAGAGGACTTGCCCGCGGACGGGAAGCCGACCAGACCGACGTCGGCGACCGACTTCAGCTCCAGGACGAGTTCGTTGACCTCGCCTTCCTCACCGAGGAGGGCGAAGCCGGGCGCTTTGCGGGCACGCGAGGCCAGCGAGGCGTTGCCGAGGCCGCCGCGTCCACCGGCGGCGGCGGCGTACGTCGTTCCCGCACCCACCATGTCGGCGACGATCTTGCCGTTGCCGTCGAGCACCACCGTGCCGTCGGGCACCGGCAGGATCAGGTCCTCGCCGTCGGCGCCGTCGCGGTTGGAACCCGCGCCCGGTCGGCCGTTCTGGGCACTGGCGTGCGGTCGGAAGTGGAAGTCGAGCAGCGTGTGCACCTGCGGGTCGACCACGAGGGTGACGCTGCCGCCGTTGCCCCCGTTGCCGCCGTCGGGTCCGCCGAGCGGTTTGAACTTCTCACGATGCACCGACGAGCAGCCGTGACCGCCGTTGCCCGCCGTAGCGTGAATGGTCACGCGGTCGACGAATCTCGACATTTCCCAGCCTTTCTCGGTGATGTGATGGGCTCGTCAGGTGCGGCGGGCCCGGTGGTGTGGAACGAGACGGTGTTCAGGTGGAACGAGACGAGGGGCGGGCCGGGTGTCGAAAGACCCTGGCCCGCCCCTCGCGGAGCTCTCGAGAAATCGAGGCGTCGTGCGTCAGACCGATGCGGTGTCGGCGACGACGATGTTGATCGTCTTGCGTCCACGCTTCTGGCCGAACTCCACCGCGCCCGCGGACAGGGCGAACAGGGTGTCATCGCCACCGCGTCCGACGTTCACGCCCGGGTGGAAGTGGGTTCCGCGCTGACGGACCAGGATCTCACCTGCGCTGACCACCTGGCCACCGAATCGCTTGACGCCGAGTCGTTGTGCGTTCGAGTCGCGACCGTTGCGCGAGCTGGATGCACCCTTCTTGTGTGCCATGTCTTAACTCCTTCTCGACGTCGCGTTACTTGATTCCGGTGACCTTGAGCACCGTCAGCTTCTGACGGTGGCCCTGGCGCTTGTGGTACCCGGTCTTGTTCTTGAACTTGTGGATGCGGATCTTCGGGCCCTTGACGTGCTCGACGACCTCACCGGTGACGGCGGCCTTGGCCAGCGCATCGGAGTCGGTGGTCAGCGTCGAGCCGTCGACGACCAGCGTGACCGGCAGCGACACCGTGGCACCCACAGCGCTGTCGATCTTCTCGACCTTCACCAGGTCGCCTTCAGCGACCTTGTACTGCTTACCGCCGGTCTTGACGATCGCGTACGTTGCCATCGGAGCACTACCTCTTACTGTCTGTTGTCCTGTGCGCCCGCAGGGTGTGCGGGGCCGTCTTACGTCGTGTTCACGTCGGTCTCGTGGGAGTCCGACCTGCCTGCGGTGAACGAGGGCGTCGTCTCCGGTGGAGGGACGCGACGCGCTGGTTTCGGACACAGCGCTACCTTGCTCGCCTGAAGGCGACTAACCGAGGTTACGGGAGTGTCACTCGCCGGGTCAAACCGAGGTCAGCGCCGTGGAACGCCCACCGCGGACCTCAGTCCTCCTGGGGCGGACCGGCCGGTCGCCCGGCCGCTCGCCGACGGGGGCGTCGTTTCGCCGCCACCACCGGTTCGTCGACCGCTGCCGCGGCACCCACGGTGGTGACCGGGGCGGTGTCGGCGGGAACGACGGCGGCGACGCTGAGTGACTCGACGGTGCCCGAGACGGGTTCGGCGGCCGCCACCGGTGCCGCGGCCGGCCGACGCGCCGCACGACGACGCTTGCGCGGCGGTTCGGGCTCGTCGACTGCCGTCTCGACGGGCGGGGTCTCGACAGGCGGTGTCACGACGACAGGCTCGGCGACCGGCGCGGCCGGCTCGGCGACGACCTCGGCGGAAGCGTCCGGTGTGTCGACGACGGCGGCGACCGCCTCGGTGGCGACCTCCACCGGATCGCTGTCACGGTCGGGCGCGGTCGGGTCCCCCTCGGAACGAGGAGCGGTGTCGGTGCTCGCGGAATCCTCGGTGTTCTCTCCCGACGGCTCCTCGCCCTCGGGGTGCGAGGCCATCGCGCGGAACATGGGGTGTTCGGACGGGTTGTGCGCGGGTTTGGCCTCGGCCGGTGCGTCCGCCTTCTTCTTACCGCCCCGGCGGGAGCGCTTGGAACTCTCCTGGCGCGGTGCGTCGTCACCGCCGCCGGTCACCTCGACCGGGTTGGCGTGGACGATGATGCCGCGGCCGGAGCAGCAGGTGCAGGTCGACGAGAACGCCTCCAGCAGACCGGTTCCCAACCGCTTGCGCGTCATCTGGACCAGTCCGAGGGACGTCACCTCGGACACCTGGTGCCGGGTGCGGTCCCGCGAGAGGGCCTCGGTCAGACGCCGCAGCACGAGGTCGCGGTTGGATTCGAGCACCATGTCGATGAAGTCGACGATGATCATCCCGCCGATGTCCCGAAGGCGCATCTGCCGGACGATCTCCTCGGCGGCCTCGAGGTTGTTGCGGGTGACCGTCTCCTCCAGGTTGCCGCCGGAGCCGGTGAACTTCCCGGTGTTGACGTCGACCACCGTCATCGCCTCGGTGTGCTCGATGATCAGTGTTCCGCCCGAGGGCAGCCACACCTTGCGCTCGAGGGCCTTGGCGAGCTGCTCGTCGATGCGGTGCACGACGAACGCGTCCGGCGAGTCCGCGTGCGACTTGGTGAACTTCACGAGACGGTCGGCGAGGTCGGGGGCGACCGATTCGACGTAGCCCTGCACGTGGTCCCAGGCGGAGTCGCCGTCGACGACGAGCTTCTTGAAATCCTCGTTGAACAGGTCGCGGACGACCTTCACGAGCAGGTCGGGCTCCTCGTAGAGCGCCTGCGGCGAGGCACCCTTGGCCTTGCCTGCTCCCGCGGTCGCCTCTTCGATCTGGGCCCACTGGGCCTTGAGCCGATCGATGTCGGCGGACAGTTCCTCGGCGCTGACGCCCTCGGATGCCGTCCGGATGATCACGCCGGCCTCGGCCGGGACCAACTTCGACAGGATCTGCTTGAGCCGTTTGCGCTCGACGTCGGGCAGCTTGCGGCTGATACCGGTCGACGAACCGCCGGGTACGTACACGAGGTAGCGGCCGGCGAGGGAGATCTGGGTCGTCAGTCGCGCACCCTTGTGCCCGACGGGATCCTTGCTGACCTGCACCACGACCGGGTCGCCGGGGCGCAGCGCCTGCTCGATCTTGCGGCTGCCGCCGTCGAGTCCGGCCGCGTCCCAGTTGACCTCACCGGCGTAGAGCACGCCGTTGCGTCCCCGACCGATGTCGACGAAGGCCGCCTCCATGCCCGGCAGGACGTTCTGCACGCGGCCGAGGAAGATGTTGCCGACCATCGACGACGAGGTCGAGGTGGTGACGAAGTGTTCGACGAGCACGCCGTCCTCGAGGACAGCGACCTGCGTGTAGTCCTCGGTCGGTGCGGTCGTCTGGTCGGAGTCGTCGGACAGGCCGACGTTGGCCGAGCGCTCCCGGACCACCATCACCCGGTCGACGGCCTCGCGACGGGCCAGGAACTCGGACTCGGTGAGGATCGGCGGTCGACGCCGCCCGGCGTCGCGACCGTCACGACGACGCTGACGCTTCGCCTCGAGACGGGTGGATCCGGAGATGCCCTGCACCTCGTCGCGATCACGCGAGGAGGACGACGAGGACGACCGCGACTTGGCCCGCGGCTCGCGCTCGTGGACGACGGTGTTCGGCGGATCGTCGCTCGGCTGGTCGTCACCATCGGCGCCACCCTTGCGACGGCGACGACGGCGACGGCGACGGTTGTTCGCCGACGAGTCGTCGTCACCGGAATCGTCGGAGTCGTCATCGCGGGAGTCGGCGTCGTCGGACCCGGCGTCCTTCGTCGACGCGTCGTCCCCGTCGGACGATTTCCCGTCGGACTTGTCCCCGGCGGAGGTGTTCTGGCCGGACTTCTGATCGTCGGACTTCTCGCCTGCGTTGTCGTCGGCGTTGCCCGTGGTCGCGTCGGCGTTCTTCGCACCCGATCCGCGACGACCGCCACCGCGGCGACCCGAGCGGGGCTCGGTGGTGGTCGCGTCGGACTGCTGGGCGTCGTCGGACGCGGACTCGTCGGCGCCGGTGGCGGTGCTGTCGGCGCCGGAGTCGTCGGACGAGCCGGTGGAGTCCTCGTCCGACGAGTCGTCGACATCGGAGTTCTGCTCGCCGGCGATCTGGTCGCCACGGCCACGGCCGCGGCCGCGACGTCCACGGCGCCGACGGCGGGAGCCGGTACCGGATCCGTCACCGTCGTTGTCGCCGCCGCTGTCGTTGTCGTTGTCGCCGCCACTGTCGTTCGAGTCGTCGACGGTCGGCGCCGGGGACTCGGATCGGGTCGCGGTGGCGCCCTCGCCGGACGGGGTGGCGTCGTCGGCGGTCGGGGCGGGCTTCTCGGCGCGCTGTGCGCGACGGCGGGTGCCGGGCTCCGGGGTCTGCGGCTGCAGGAACAGCGGCCCCTGTGAGGACTCGCCCGCGTCTGCCTTGGTGGTGGGTTCGACGGCCTCGACCGCGGAGAACAACGACGGCGTCGTCGACTCGGACGACAGGTCGCGCTGTGCCGACTCGACGTGGGCCGATTCGACGGGAGCCGACGCGGCGGGTGTCTCGACCGGTGCGGGGGCATCCGGGGTGGTCGGCGTGGTCTCGCTGTCGGCGCCGGCCGGCTCGGCGATGCGGTCGCGGACCTGCACCGCGGCGCTGCGGTCGATGCTCGACTGGGGGCTGCGGGCCACGATGCCGAGGTCGGCGAGGTGCACGAGCACCTCGCGGCTCGGGATGCCGAGTATCCGTGCGAGGGCGTGCACCCTCAGCTTGTGGGGGAACTCCTGCGCCGGGGAATCGGCGTTCGAGTCGGTGCTGTTCAAGTCTTCGGACGAGCCATTGTCGGCCACGTGTTCTCCTCGGCCCCCGGGCGCATCGTCTCGACGCGGCCTCACGAGGGCTGTGCTGTGTGTCGGACCGCGAGCGGTCCGAGTTTGTATGGTCTCGCGTCGGCGAACAGCGGTTGTGCCGTGGTCGCGCAACGCATTGGGCTGATGGCATCACCGGAGTCCGAGCGGTCCACACCGCGCGTGCGTCGTTGTGATCGACACATCGCGTTGTTGTGATCAACGCCAAGCGGGGACCGAGGGAAATCGGTGGGTCATCGGGTGTCATCACCGACGGCGTCGGCAACGACCCTTGCAGTATCCCACACGGGTGTCTCGAGACGGCGCACCACTGCGGTTCACCCGCGGTTCGGCTTCCGTCCACGAACTCGGCCCGCCCTGTGCGCGAGCGCACGGGACGGGCCGGAGGCGCGTACGACCCGGTCGTTCCCGGGTCGGGTGCACCGATGGACGAGGTGGGTCAGGACAGGCCGGGGAACCAGAGTGCGATCTCGCGCTCGGCCGACTCGGGCGAGTCGGATCCGTGCACCAGGTTGTTCTGGGTGTTCAGCGCGAGGTCTCCCCGGATCGTGCCGGGGACGGCCTTCTCGACCGGGTCGGTACCGCCGGCGAGTTGCCGGAACGCGGCGATCGCGCGCGGGCCCTCGACGACCGCGGCCACCAGGGGCCCGGAGGTGATGAACTCCAACAGCGATCCGAAGAACGGCTTGTCCTCGTGTTCGGCGTAGTGGCCGCGCGCGACGTCGTCGCTCGCGGTCCGCAGTTCGAGGGCCACCAAGGACAGGCCCTTGCGTTCGATTCGGCTGATGATCTCGCCGACCACTGCCCGGGCTACGCCGTCGGGCTTGATCAGGATCAGGGTGCGTTCGGTCACGACGACAGCGTAGCCATGCCCCGTCGGCGAACCACGGACGGCTCAGTCGCAGTACTTGCCCTCGATGGCGAAGAAGCCGTAGTTGAACAGATTCCCCGAGGTCGCGCGGGGGTCGACGACGACCTGCACGCACCCTCCCGGGGACTTCAGCGCCTCGGCGACGGTCGCGTCGAAGCGAGCGGCCAACGCGAGGTTCGCGGCGCGGTACTGGTTCGGCACCGGGATCGACGCGACGAACTCGGCGAGGTCGATCCTCGAGGCGCGCACCGTCAGGTCATGCGTCGCGACGTACCCGAACTCCGACGGCGAGACCGGCACCGGCTCACCCGCGGGCAGCACCTCGACCGCACCGGTGTCGGGTTCGACCGCGGACGCAGCGCCCACGCCCATCGTCGAAATGCCCGCCGCGAGAGCGCACGAGATCACGGCCACGGACGAACGGGTGCTGAGACGACGCATGAGGTGATGGGCCTTTCGACGGAGGAGATCGCGGGCGGGCGCCCGCGGACGACCCTCGCATGGTGTCAGCCGGTCGCGCTCACGTCATCCCGAATTGCGGGCACGACGGTAACGAATCGGACACGGACGTCGGCCGGGGGTCAGGACGGATCGGTCCCGGTGCCGGTGACCGGCTCCTGACCTGGCAACAGTCCCCGCTCGATCCGGAGGCGGACGTCGCGCTTGATGTAGGCGATGTACAGCCAGACCAACCCGAACACGATGCCGACCGCGGCGATCGACCAGTGGAACACCACACCGATGATGAGCAGGACCTGCAGCGCGAGATCGAACTGCAGAGCCCACGGACGTCCCTGCACGCCTGCGCCCAGGACCATCAGCAGCGCGAGCACGACCAGGTAGACACCCGACACCCACGTCAGGCCACCACCGACCCGGGCCACGATGGGCAGGGCCAGCAGCACGACGATGAACTCGAGGATCAGCGTGCCGGCCATGATCCCGCGCAGACCCTTCCAGGGATCGTTCACCGGCGGCGTGAAACGACCTCCGCCCGCGTCTGCTCGGATGTCCTCCGGCCCACTCGTCTCGCTCCCGGCATCGGGCGTCATGAGGGGTCCTTTCCGAACAACGTGCGGGCCGCACCCGCGGTCACCACCGAGCCGGTGATCACCACGCCTGCGCCGGACATCTGATCCAGCTCGTCGCCGGTCTCCTCGGCTGCGGCCACCGCGGCCTCGACCGCCTCGGGCAGGAACGGTCGCACCTCGACGCGGTCCTCCCCGAAGATCGGCAGGGCCAGGTCGGCGAGGTCGGTCGTGTCCATCGCCCGCGGCGAGCCGTTGTTGGTGAGCACGACCGAGTCGACCACCGGTTCCAGGGCCGTCAGCAATCCGACCGCGTCCTTGTCCCGCATGACACCGACGACCGCGATGAGGCGGCGGAAGTCGAACTCCTCGACCAGGCTGCGGGCCAGTGCCGCCGCCCCGTGGGGGTTGTGGGCCGCGTCCAGGAACACCGACGGTGCGGTGCGGACACGCTCGAGCCGCCCGGGGGTCGTGACGGCGGCGAATCCGGCGCGGACCGCGTCGATGTCGAGCTGCCGGTCGGCTCCGGCGCCGAAGAAGGCCTCGACGGCCGCGAGCGCGAGCACCGCGTTGTTCGCCTGATGGCCTCCGTGCACCGGCAGGAAGATCTCGGAGTAGACCCCGCCGAGCCCCTGCAGTTCCAGCAGCTGTCCTCCGACTGCGGTGCGCCGCTCGAGCACCCGGAACTCCGAGTCCTGCCGCGCGACGAGCGTCTGGGCCTCGGCGACACGGGCCATCAACACGCTCGCGGCCTCGGGGTCCTGGGCGGCCAGGACCGTGACGGGGTCGACGGGCACCACGTCGTCGGCGTCGGCGGACTTGATGATGCCCGCCTTCTCCCCCGCGATGGCCGTGAGTGTGTCGCCGAGGTAGTCCGCGTGGTCCATGGCGATCGGCGTGATGACCGCGACCGACGGCTCGATGACGTTGGTGGCGTCCCAGGTGCCGCCCAGTCCGGTCTCGACGACGGCGACATCGACCGGCGCCTCGGCGAACACCGCGTAGGCCATCGCGGTGAGCACCTCGAACTTGCTCATCCGCGGACCGCCCTGGGCGATCGACGAGTCGTCGACCATGGTGATGAACGGTTCGAGTTCGCGGTAGGTGTCGACGTAGAGCCGCGGCGAGATCGGCACACCGTCTACCGAGATGCGCTCGGTCGCGAGCTGCAGGTGCGGGCTGGTGATCCGACCGGTCCGACGGTGCAGCGCGGTGAGCAGCGAGTCGATCATCCGGGTCACCGACGTCTTGCCGTTGGTGCCGGCGATGTGGATCGACGCGTACCCCTTCTGCGGCGAGCCGAGGACATCCATCAGCGCGACCATCCGGGTCAGGGACGGCTCGATCTTCGTCTCCGGCCAGCGGTCGTCGAGCTCGGCCTCGACCTCGGCGAACTCGGCGAGGTCGTCGGCGGTCGGGATGCCGGTGGCGTTCTGCGGGGTGCTCACGCCCCACCCAGCTCGTCGAGCTTCGCGCGGATGCGCTCGACCTCCTCGGTGGCGATGCGCTGACGGTTCTTGATCTTCTCCACGACCGGCTCCGGCGCCTTGGCGAGGAACTGGCTGTTGCCGAGCTTGCCGGTCGTCTGCGCCAGCTCCTTCTCGGCCGCGGCGAGATCCTTGGCCAGACGGCGCTTCTCGGCATCGACGTCGATCGACTCGGAGGTGTCGAGCTCGACCCGGATGGTCGCCGAGCTCAACCGGACGTCGATGGTCGCGGTCGCCGAGAAATCGTCGCCGGCGGCCGACAGCTTGGCCAGGGAGTCGACATAGGGCCGCACCGACCCCAGGCCGGCGGCGTCGATCCCGTCGAGGCGGGTGGGCACCCGCTTGTTGTCGGCGATGCCCTGGTCGCCGCGGAACCGCCGGACCTCGGTGACGAGTCGCTGGGTGTCGGAGATGCGTTGGGCCGCCTGCGCATCGGCCGTGTCACCGATGGCGGTCGGCCACGACGCGGTGACCAGGGTCTCCTCCCCCGTCAGCGTGGTCCAGAGGACCTCGGTGACGAACGGCATGACCGGGTGCAACATCCGCAGGATCGAGTCGAGGACGGTGCCGAGCACGATCGCCGTGGACTCTGCGCGGTCGGTGTCGACGACGCCGTCGGCGCCCGCGTAGACCTGCACCTTCGCCAATTCGACGTACCAGTCGCAGAATTCGTCCCGCGCGAAGTGGTAGAGCGCCTCACACGCCTTGGCGAACTCGTAGGACTCGAACCCGGCGTCGGCCTCGGCGAGCACCTCGTCGAGACGGCCGAGGATCCATCGGTCGGCGTCGGTCAGGTCGGAGCGGTCCGGCAACTCGCCGAGTCGCGCACCGTTCATCAGCGCGAACTTGGTGGCGTTGAACATCTTGGTGGCGAAGTTGCGCGACGCCTCGGCGTGGTCGTCACCGACGGACAGGTCGCCGCCGGGGGTCGCGCCGCGCGCGAGGGTGAATCGCAGGGCGTCGGCGCCGAACCGGTCGACCCAGTCCAGCGGGTCGATGCCGTTGCCCTTCGACTTCGACATCTTCTTGCCGTGCTCGTCACGAACCAGACCGTGCAGGAACAGATCCCGGAACGGGACCTTCGCGTCGTCGCCCATGGTGGCGCCGACGTAGGTGCCGAACATCATCATCCGGGCCACCCAGAAGAACAGGATGTCGTAGCCGGTGACCAGGACGCTGGTCGGATAGAACTTGGCCAGATCGGCGGTCTCGTCCGGCCATCCCATCGTGGAGAACGGCCACAGACCCGACGAGAACCAGGTGTCGAGGACGTCGGGGTCCTGCTCGTACCCGGCCGGCGGCTCCTCCCCCGGTCCGACGCAGACGACGTCGCCGTCGGGGCCGTAGAAGATGGGGATGCGGTGCCCCCACCACAGCTGACGCGAGATGCACCAGTCGTGCATGTCGTCGACCCACCCGAACCAGCGCGGCTCCATCGACGCCGGGTGGATCACGGTGTCGCCGTTGCGGACCGCGTCGCCGGCCGATTTCGCCAGCGTCTCGACGCGCACCCACCACTGCATGCTCAGCCGCGGCTCGATCGCCTCGCCGCTGCGCTCGGAGTGCCCGACGCTGTGCAGGTACGGGCGCACCTCTTTCACGATGCGGCCCTGCTCGGCGAGCGCCTCCCGCACCGCGACGCGGGCGGCGAACCGGTCGAGTCCGTCGAACTGCGTTCCGGTGTCGCAGATGTGGGCGGAGGCGTCCATGATCGTGGGCATCGCCAACCCGTGCCGCTGACCGAGCGCGAAGTCGTTGGGGTCGTGTGCCGGGGTGATCTTGACCGCACCGGTCCCGAACTCGGGATCGACGTAGTCGTCGGCGACGACCGGGATCGACCGCTCCAGGAACGGGTGCGGGAGCACGGTGCCCACCAGGTGGGCATAGCGCTCGTCGTCGGGGTGCACCGCGATCGCGGTGTCGCCCAACATCGTCTCCAGTCGCGTGGTGGCCACGACGACGTGCGGCTCGGCGTCGTCGGTCGACCCGTACCGGAAGCTGACGAGCTCACCCTCGACGTCGTCGTAGGACACCTCGATGTCGCTGATCGCCGTCTGCAGGGTCGGCGACCAGTTGACGAGCCGCTCGGCGCGGTAGATCAGGCCGTCGTCGAACATCCGCTTGAACACGGTGTGCACGGCGCGGGACAGCCCCTCGTCCATGGTGAAACGTTCACGGGACCAGTCGACGCTGTCACCGAGTCGGCGCATCTGGCCGCCGATGTCGCCGCTGATCTCGGCCTTGGCCTCCCACACCTTGTCGATGAACGCCTCGCGGCCCAGGGAGTCGCGGGAGATGCCCTGCGCGGCGAGACGCTTCTCGACCATCGCCTGCATGGCGATGGCGGCGTGGTCCATACCGGGCAACCACAGCACCTCGTAGCCCTGCATCCGGCGGCGGCGGGAGAGCGTGTCCATCAGGACGTGTTCGAACGCGTGGCCCATGTGCAACGACCCGTTGACGTTGGGCGGCGGGATGACGATGGAGAACGGCGGCTTGTCGCTGCCCGCATCGGCGGTGAAGTACCCGCCGTCGATCCAGCGCTGATAGAGCGCGGACTCGTGGGCGGCGGGTTCCCAGGACTTGGGCAGCGAGACGGCAGGTGCTGGGAGTTCGGTCACCGTTCGATTCTAGGGAACGGTGATCGCCCCGGGTTGCCCGGGAACGCCCCCGGCGGCGATGCGGAGCCGATGGAGGTCCTCGGGGGCGTTGACGTTGATCAACCAGTCGGGATTGCTGATCGACACGCGGTTGACCACGAGGGTGTCGATGGCCGCCAACATGCGTCGCTCACCGGTGGCCGCGAGGTCGCGGATCCGACCCGCGCAGGCGGTCCGATAGATGGCCGCGAACGGGTGCGCCCGGGTCGCGTCGACCGCGATGGCCGCGTCGTCGTTCTCCCGGAGTCCGAGCAGGAGTTCGTCGATGAGGTCGGTGGAGATCAACGGCATGTCGGTGGCGCAGACGAAGGCGACCTCACGTCCGGCCGCGGCCGCGTCGGCCAGACCCGCTGCGAGCGCCCCGAGCGGGCCGGTGCCTGCCTTCTCGTCGGTGACCCAGTGGGCCTCGGGGCCACCACTGCCCTGCAGGGTGCGGTAGGCCGCCGACGACGCGGCCGCCACCACCGAGACGGGGTCGCAGCGCCGTCCCACCTCTCCGACGATGCGTGCCAGCATCGGCTGACCGTTCCAGTCCAGCCCCGCCTTGTCCGAGCCCATCCGTCTCGATGCACCGCCCGCCAGGACCACGCCCGCCAACGCCAAATCCGTCACCACATCGGTCATGGGGCCAGTATCGCGTGACGGACTGCTCCGGCGAGGCCACTATGGAGGAATGACTTCCACCGATTCGGATCGGTCCGCCTCACGGACCGGTTCTCCCGAGGCGTCCGAGACCGCCGTCGACGAACCGACGCGGACCGACACCTCGCACCCCAAGACCTATGCGGCGGGAGTCCCCGCGGTCGCGGTCTCCATGAAGCGCGGCTTCACCCAGATGGGCCCGCTGCGTACCGCGAAGACCTTCCTCGAGCTCAATCAGCGACACGGTTTCGACTGCCCCGGGTGCGCCTGGCCGGAGAAGCCGGGCGGCCGCAAGCCTGCGGAGTTCTGCGAGAACGGGGCCAAGGCCGTCGCCGAGGAGGCGACACGTCGCCGGGTGACCCCGGACTTCTTCGCCACCCACAGCGTGGCGGAGCTGCGCGAGCGGTCGGAGTACTGGCTGTCCCAGCAGGGACGCATCACCCATCCGATGCTGTTGCGCGACGGCGGTACCCACTACGAGCCGATCGACTGGGCCGACGCCTACCGGCTGATCGGCGACGAACTCGCCGCGCTCGGCTCCCCCGACGAGGCGGTGTTCTACACCTCGGGCCGCACCAGCAACGAGGCCGCGTTCGTCTACCAACTGTTCGCGCGCAGCCTGGGCACCAACAACCTGCCCGACTGTTCCAACATGTGTCACGAGTCGTCCGGGCACGCGTTGTCGACCACGATCGGCATCGGCAAGGGCTCGGTCTCCGTGCTCGACGTCGAGAACGCCGACCTCATCCTGATCGCCGGCCAGAACCCCGGGACCAACCATCCCCGGATGCTCTCGATCCTCGGCGACGCGAAACGCAACGGCGCGAAGATCGTCGCGATCAACCCGCTGCCCGAGGCCGGGCTCATGCGCTTCCGCGACCCGCAGCGACCCGGCGACATCCTCGGCGCGGGGACCACACTGGCCGACGAGTTCCTGCAGGTCCGGCTCGGTGGCGACATGGCCCTGTTCCGCGGCCTGGCCGCGCTGCTGCTGCGGGCCGAGAACGCGAACCCGGGCACCGTGTTCGACCACGATTTCCTGGAGACCTACTGCTCGGGCGTCGAGGACTACCTCGCCCTGGTCGCCGACACCGACATGGACGAGATCTACGAGGCCACCGGTCTGCGGCCGGCGGAGCTCGAGACGCTGGCGCAGCTGTGGATCTCCTCCGACAAGACCATCGTCTGCTGGGCCATGGGGCTCACACAGCACAAGCACGCCGTGGCCACCATCGAGGAGGTCACCAACACGCTGCTGCTCAGCGGCATGATGGGTAAGCCGGGCGCCGGGGTCTGCCCCGTCCGCGGACACTCCAACGTCCAGGGCGACCGCACCATGGGCATCTGGGAGCAGATGCCCGAATCCTTCCTCGCCGCGGTCGATTCCGAGTTCGGGATCACCAGCCCACGGGAGGTCGGGTACGACGTGGTCGACGCGCTGCGGGCGATGCGCGACGGCAAGGTCGGCATCTTCATGTCGATGGGCGGCAACTTCGTCTCCGCGACGCCCGACACCGAGGTCACCAAGGCGGCCATGGCCCGGTGCCGGCTCACGGTGCAGGTCAGCACCAAACTCAACGCGTCGCATCTCGCGACCGGCGACACGGCGTTGATCCTGCCGACCCTCGGTCGTACCGATCGCGACATCCGGGACGGCAAGCGGCAACTCGTCACCGTCGAGGACTCGATGGGCTCGGTGCACCTGTCCCGCGGGTCGCTGACACCGTCGAGCGACTGCATGCGCAGTGAGGTCGGCATCATCTGCGAGCTGGCCGAGACCGTCCTCGGATCCGACCACGCCGTGGACTGGTCGGGGCTCGCGTCCGACTACGACCGCATCCGCGATCACGTCGCGGCCGTGGTGCCGGGGTTCGAGAACTTCAACGACCGTGTGCGTCAGCCCGACGGCTTCCTGCTCCCCCACCCGCCGCGGGACAGCCGCGAGTTCCCCACCGACAGCGGCAAAGCCGTGCTGACGGTCAACGACCTCGAGTGGTTGCCGACACCGCAGGGGCGACTGATCCTGCAGACGCTGCGCAGTCACGACCAGTACAACACCACGATCTACGGGCACGACGACCGTTACCGCGGTATCAAGGGCAACCGCCGCATCATCATGGTCAACCCCGACGATCTGGCCGAGCTCGGTCTCGTCGACGATCAGCCGGTCTCGATCGTCTCGGAGTTCGAGGGCGCCGGCGGGCTCGAGGAACGCCGCGTCGACGGTTTCCGGGTGGTGTCGTATCCGACCCCGCGCGGCAACGCCGCGGCGTACTACCCCGAGACCAATCCACTGGTCCCGCTCGACCACGTGGCGACGAAGTCGAACACGCCGGTGTCGAAGGGGATCACCGTGCGGCTGGTCGCAGTTCCCTGATGGGACGGGTCACCACACGGATCCCGGTGCGTCGCATACGACTCCAGGGCGACGCCATCCGACCGGACACCCTGGCGGTGGAGGAACCCCTCGAGATCCGCGTCGCCGGTGCACCGTTGACGATGACGATGCGCACCCCCGGCGCCGACATCGACCTGGTACACGGGTTCCTGTTGTCGGAGGGCCTCATCGGCGGCGCCGAGGACATCGACACCATCCGCTACTGCGACGGGGTGGACGCCGACGGCCAGAACACCTACAACGTCCTCGACGTGGCCTCCGCGCCCGGCGTCACCCTGACCGCTCCGCGGCGGGCGTTCCCGACCACGTCGGCGTGCGGGGTGTGCGGCAAGTCGTCGATCGACGAGCTGCGCGCCACCTCGCGGTTCGATCTGCGCGACGACCACTCGACGGTGGCCACCGACGTGTTGATCACGCTGCCGGACCGGCTCCGGGCCGAGCAGAAGACGTTCGCGGGCACCGGGGGCACGCACGGCGCCGCATTGTTCTCCACCGACGGCACGCTGCTGGTGGTGCGCGAGGACGTCGGACGGCACAACGCCGTCGACAAGGTCATCGGCTGGGCGGTCCGCGAGGGTCGGATCCCGTTGCGCGACACCGTACTGATGGTGTCGAGTCGCGTGTCGTTCGAACTCGTCCAGAAGGCCGTGATGGCCGGCATCCCGATCCTCGCGGCAGTGTCCGCGCCGTCGTCGCTGGCCGCCTCGCTCGGCGACGAGACGGGACTGACCGTGATCGGGTTCCTGCGCGGTGAGTCGATGAACGTCTACTCCGCGCCCGAAAGAGTGGTCGGCCACCCGGCGGGGTCGTCGGACCCGTCAGTCCTCGCCCGCGGCGATCGTCACGTCACCGAGGATGTCGGGTAGCTCCGACGGGCGGTCGAGCACGTGCTGCGAGAGGAACGCGAGCACGACCCGGTACCAGATGATCGCGTTCTGCGGCTTGAGGATCCAGTGGTTCTCGTCCGGGAAGTACAGGAACCGATGCACGGTGGACCCGTCGTCGGCGGCCGGCAGTCCCGACTCCGAGAGCAGTTCGTACCACAGGCGTAGTCCTTCGCCGATGGGTACGCGATAGTCCTTGTCGCCGTGGATGACCAGCATCGGGGTCACGATGTCGGCGACGTAGAGGTGCGGCGAGTTCTCCACGGCCATCTCCGGCGACATCTCCCGCGCCCAGTAGTCGGCGCCGTCGGTGGTGGGTCCGAACTGGTCGAGAGCCCACAGGCTGGCGTGGGTCACCACGGCGCGGAACCGGTCGGTGTGCCCGGCGATCCAGTTCGCCATGTACCCGCCGAACGATCCGCCCATGATCGCGGTCCGGCCGGTCGTGATGCGACGGTCCGCCTCGGCGGCGTCGGTGACCGCCATCAGATCGGTGTAGGGCTCGAAACCCCAGCTGCCCCAGCCCCGTCGGATGAAGTTCTGACCGTATCCGGTCGACAGCGCCGGGTCGGGAAGCACGACCGCATAGCCCGCGGCCACCGCGATCCACGGGTTCCACCGCCACGACCACGCGTTCCAGGACCCCAACGGGCCTCCGTGCACCCACAGCAGCAGGGGCACCGGCGAGGTGTCGGTGGCTCCGTGGGGCAGCGCCAGCCAGGCGCGTAACGGGGTGCCGTCGATGGCCTCGGTGCGCAGGTCCTCGAGGGTCCCGGGCAGTTCGGGGAGCGCCACCGGTCCGCGCAACACGGTCACCTCTCCCGATCCACAATGCACCCGGACGGCATGCGGGGGCTCGGCCGGCGAACTGCGCAGTGCGAACAGGTGTTCCGTATCCGGGTGGACACGGACGTCGGTGTAGCAGTGGTCGGTGGCGGTCACGGCACGCACAGCGTCCGATGTCCCTGCGGCGGGGTCGGCGAGGACGAACACCTGTCCGCGGCCGTCGTCGTCGGCGGTGACGATCAGTTCGGTGCCGTCGGCCGACCATGCGACCGAGCTCGGCCAGCGGTCCCAGCCGTCGGCCCAGTCTGTGACGGTGCCGGAGGCGAGGTCGTAGGTGTGCGCGGTGATCACCGGGGCATCGGTGGGGGTGGTGACCGACTCGCGCAAGAACGCCACCCGGGTGCCGTCCGGCGAGACGGTGGGCGCGAAGAAGTCGTGGTCGGGGTCGGCGATCAGGGTGACGCGCTCCCCCGGGCTGCCGGCGTGGCCGAATCCGATGCGCACCAGCGTCGTCCGGGTCGCAGCCTGCGGCGCACCGACGCGCCACGTCGCGACCGCGAACGAGCCGTCCGGCGCGACGCCGACACCCGCCTCCCGCAACGCCGGTCCCGGGTTCTCGACCACCGGGGTCAGCTCGCCGGAGCGGGCCAGGTCGAAGAGGAAGGGCTGTCCGGGGCCGAGGTCGGTGTCCCACAGGCGAACCGGGTAGCGGTCGTGCAGGATCGCCGACACGGCTGCGGTCGTGCGCTTCGCCCGAAGCGTGTTGTCGGACTCGGCGGACCCGCCCAGCACGTCGGCGAGCGCGAGGACGGTGTCCGCGTCCCGTGCGGTCACGAGCGAGCTGACCCCACCGGGGCGGGCGACGACACGTTCGGCCTCACCGACGGTCGGCAGACGCCAGACTGCGGCGGTCGGGTCCTCGTCGGGCCCGGGTGCAGATTTTCGGATGAACCACAGGGCGCCGGAGCCGTCGAAGGTCGGGGCGGACGCGCTGTGGGTGCCCTGGGTGAGGCGTGCGGCCGGGAGTTCCCCGGTCGGGTCGATCTCCCACAGTGCACTGACATGCCCGGTCGACTTCTCGTCGAGGGCGGCGACCGTCGTGATCAGTCGGCTGCCGTCGGGCGACATGGCCAGCCCGTTGACGCGGGAGGTCGCGATGTAGCGATCGAGGTCGTGGAAGTCGGTGTTCTCGGCGTGCGTCACGCCGCGAGACTACGCGGTCTTGTCGCGTCGTTCGTCGCGACGCGGCTTGCGCGGGACGATCGTCGGCAAGACGTTGTCCCGCACGGTCTCTCCGGTCACGACCACCTTGGCGACATCGTCGCGGCTGGGGATGTCGTACATGACCGGGAGGAGGACTTCCTCCATGATCGCGCGCAGACCGCGGGCGCCGGTGCCGCGGTGGATGGCCTGATCGGCCACCGCCTCGAGGGCCTCCTCGGTGAACTCCAGCTCGACGCCGTCCATGTCGAACAGGCGGATGTACTGCTTGACCAGAGCGTTCTTCGGGGTCGACAGGATGGAGACCAGTGACTCCTTGTCAAGGTTGGTCACCGAGGCGATCATCGGGAGGCGACCGATGAACTCCGGAATCAGGCCGAACTTGATGAGGTCCTCGGGCATGACCTCGGCGAAGTGGTCGACGGTGTCGACGTCGTTCTTGCTGGCGACCTCGGTACCGAAACCGATGCCGCGCTTGCCGATCCGGTCGGAGACGATCTTCTCCAGGCCTGCGAACGCACCCGCGACGATGAACAGCACGTTGGTGGTGTCGATCTGGATGAACTCCTGGTGCGGGTGCTTGCGTCCGCCCTGCGGGGGAACCGAGGCCTGCGTTCCCTCGAGGATCTTCAGCAGCGCCTGCTGCACACCTTCGCCGCTGACGTCGCGAGTGATCGACGGGTTCTCGCTCTTGCGGGCGATCTTGTCGACCTCGTCGATGTAGATGATTCCGGTCTCGGCGCGCTTGACGTCGTAGTCGGCGGCCTGGATGAGCTTGAGGAGGATGTTCTCGACGTCCTCACCGACATAGCCGGCCTCGGTCAGCGCGGTCGCGTCCGCGATGGCGAACGGGACGTTCAGCATCTTGGCGAGCGTCTGCGCGAGGTAGGTCTTGCCGCAGCCGGTGGGGCCGAGCATGAGGATGTTGGACTTGGCCAACTCGACGACCTCACCACCACGGGCGTCCTTGCGGTCACCCGCCTGGATGCGCTTGTAGTGGTTGTAGACGGCGACGGCCAGGGTGCGCTTGGCCGTGTCCTGACCGATGACGTACTTCTCCAGGAAGTCCCGGATCTCGGTCGGCTTGGGCAGCTCGTCGAGTTTGACGTCGCTCGATTCGGCGAGTTCTTCCTCGATGATCTCGTTGCACAGGTCGATGCACTCGTCGCAGATGTACACGCCGGGGCCCGCGATGAGCTTCTTGACCTGCTTCTGACTCTTTCCGCAGAAAGAGCACTTCAGCAGATCGCCGCCGTCTCCGATTCGAGCCATCGTGTGCTGTACCTCTTCCTTGTGCACCTGTGCGAACTCACGATTCACACGGGGCGGACCGACCTGCTCGCCAGTATTACTGACCGTACCCGCGAGCAGGCCGAACTTCGACCGATAAAAGCAATGTCAGACCTCGTGGAACCCTCGTCCCACACTGGTCACAGGGCTACAGGATCACCCCTGCGCACCGTCGCGTCGATCATCTCCGCGACCCCGGCGTGTCGCACCGCGTCACGCCGACACGAGCCGCCGATCAGCTCCGGCGGGCCGACTTCTTGCGGTACTCGAAGACCTGGTCGATGATCCCGTATTCCTTCGCCTGCTCGGCGGTGAGGATGTTGTCGCGATCGGTGTCGCGACGGATCTTCTCGGGGTCCTGTCCGGTGTGCACCGACAGGATCTCGTCGAGACGACGGCGGATGCGCTCGATCTCGGCGGCCTGGATCTCGAGGTCGGAGACCTGACCCTGGTACGCGCCACCGGTGCGGGGCTGGTGGATCAGGACCGACGCGTTCGGCAGGGCGCCGCGCTTGCCGGGAGTGCCGCCCGCGAGCAGGATGGCGGCGGCCGATGCCGCCTCACCGGGGCACATGGTCGCGATGTCGCAGTGGACGTACTGCATCGTGTCGTAGATGGCGAGCATCGCGGTGACGCTGCCACCGGGCGAGTTGATGTAGATGGTGATGTCGCGGTCGGGATCCTGCGACTCCAGCACCAGCAGCTGCGCCATGATGTCGTTGGCCACGGTCTCGTCGATCGGGGTGCCGAGGAAGACGATGCGCTCTTCGAAGAGCTTCGCGTACGGGTTGTACTCGCGCATCCCGTTGGGCGTGTGCTCGATGAAGGACGGCAGGATGTAGCGGCTCTGCGGTCCGGCGGGCGCCAGACCGGACGGGCCGGCCTGGCCGGGGGTGGATCCGAACATGTTCGTCATGTGATGTCTCCGAAAAGTGTGCGCCGTGCGGCGGATGGGATCGAGGGAATCGGCGGGGTGACTCAGGCGCGGGCGATCACGTGGTCGACCAGGCCGTAGTCCTTGGCCTCCTCGGCCGTGAACCACTTGTCGCGGTCGGCGTCGGCCTCGATCTTCTCCAGCGGCTGGCCGGAGAACTCGGCGTTGAGCCGGTTCATCTCTTTCTTGGTCTGCGCGAACTGCTCGGCCTGGATGGCGATGTCGGCGGCGGTGCCACCGATGCCTGCCGACGGCTGGTGCATCATGATCCGCGCGTGCGGCAGCGCGTGGCGCTTGCCCGGTGCTCCCGCGGCGAGCAGGAACTGCCCCATCGAGGCCGCCATGCCCATCGCGTAGGTGGCCACGTCGCACGGTGCGAGCTGCATCGTGTCGAAGATGGCCATGCCGGCGGTCACCGAACCACCCGGCGAGTTGATGTAGAGGCTGATGTCCTTGCTGCTGTCCTCGGCGGCGAGCAACAGGATCTGCGCGCAGAGCCGATTGGCGATGTCGTCGTCGACCTGGCTGCCCAGGAAGATGATCCGCTCACGGAGCAGCCGCTCGAACACCGAATCGCTCAGATTCAGCCCGGCGACACCCGAACTCATCGCGGGTGTATGGATGTTCGACTCGGTCACAGTTCCTACCTTCGACTTCTCTACGAGGGACCCCTGACGGGGCCCGGTGCGATGTTCCTGTCCTCGACCCTAACGAATAGAGGCGCCGCCGCAGTCGCGGCGCCGCCTCTATTCGCTGACAGCGGAACGATTGACCGTCCGCCGTCGCAGATCACCTAGCTGGTCGGCTTCGCGTCCTCGGTGGTCGCGTCGTCCGTGGTCGCGTCGTCGGTGGACTCGATCACGTCGTCGGTGGCCGGGGCCTCGACGGCGGCGTCGTCCTCGCCGGCGCCGAAGAACTCGGCGGTGTCGACGGTCGCGCCGGTGGTGTCGGTGACGGTGACCTCACCGATGAGCCCGGCGAGGGCCTTGCTGCGACGGACGTCTGCGTAGACGGCGCCGACCTGGTTGGCCTGCTGGAGCTGACCGATGAAGTCCTGCGGCGACATGCCGTAGCGCTGCGCCTGGAACAGGATCTGCTGGGTCAGCTCGTCCTGGCTGACGACCGTCTCCTGGTCCTCGGCGATGGCGTCGAGCAGCAGCTGGGTCCGGACCGACTTCTCGGCGGACTCGCGTGCCTGACCCTCGAACTCCTCGCGGGTCGTGCCCTGCGCCTCGAGCAGCTTCGCGAACTGCTCCTCGTCGTGATCGAGGCCGTGCAGGACCTCGTGCACCTGGTTCTCGACCTCGGCGTCGACGATGCCCTGCGGAAGCGGGATGTCGACGGTCTCGAGGAGCTTCTCGAGGACGGCGTCGCGGATCGCGCTCGCCTGCTCCATCTTCTTGGACTGCCCGACCCGCTCGCGCAGGTCGGCCTTGAGCTCGTCGACGGTGTCGAATTCGCTTGCCATCTGCGCGAACTCGTCGTCGGGCTCGGGCAGCTCGCGCTCCTTGACGGTGTTCACCGTCACGGCCACCTCCGCCTCCTCGCCCGCGTGTGCGCCGGCGACGAGGGTGGTGGTGAAGGTCTTGTCGGAGCCGGCGGTCATCCCGACGAGCGCCTCGTCGAGTCCGTCGATCAGCTGACCGGAACCGACCTCGTGCGACAGGCCGGTGGTCGAGGCCTCCTCGACCGCCTCGCCGTTGACCGACGCGGCGAGGTCGATCGACACGAAGTCGCCGTCCTGCGCGGGGCGATCGACACCGGTGAGGGTGCCGAACCGGGCCCGAAGGGCCTCGAACTGCTCAGCGACCGCGTCGTCGTCGACCGCGATGGGCTCGACCTCGACGGCGAGGGTGTCGAACCCGGGGATGGCGATCTCGGGACGGACGTCGACCTCGGCGGTGAAGGTGATCGACTTGCCGTACTCGAGCTCCGCGAGGTCGATGTCGGGCTGGCCGATGGCCTTGGTCTCGGTCTCGGCGACGGCCTCGCTGTACTTGCCGGGCAGCGCGTCGTTGACGACCTGGGCCAGGACGGAGTCACGACCGACGCGCGCCTCGATCAACTTGGCCGGCGCCTTGCCGGGACGGAAGCCGGGGATGCGGATCTGCTGCGCCAGCGACTTGTAGGCGCGGGCGAACTCTTTCTCGAGTTCCTCGAAGGGGACCTCGACGTTGAGTTTGACCCGCGTCGGGCTGAGCTGCTCGACGGTGCTCTTCACGAACTTGACTCCTTATGTAGAACGACCGGCAGCGAATTGCTGCCGGCCTGGGTTGTCGGCGACCGACAACGCCACTTCCGTCGGTCCTCGTGGTCGGGATGACAGGATTCGAACCTGCGACCCTCCGCTCCCAAAGCGGATGCGCTACCAAGCTGCGCCACATCCCGCACCAGGCGCCCGAACGACCGCGGGGCGATTTCCTCCCCCACGCAGACACCAGCCGCAAATACTACGTGTCAGGTGGTGACCGGCGTGAATCGGTGGCCGACCGCGTCGGTGTCGGTGGTGATTTCGGCTCCGCGCCCACGACGCGGTACAGTCGCTTCCGCACGCGGCGCCGGTGGCGATCCCACTCGGCGCGGTGTGCTCGCGGGTGTAGCTCAATGGTAGAGCCCTAGTCTTCCAAACTAGCTACGCGGGTTCGATTCCCGTCACCCGCTCACCGATGGAGGAAGACCCCGATCGCGCCCCGGCGCGATCGGGGTCTTCTCGTTCTGCAGGACGGTCCGGGAATGCTCGTCCGTCCTCGGTGTTGAGGCGAGCATGACGACAACCGTGCTCCTCGATCTCCACCTCGACCCCGCCGCACTCGACGGCGCCGCCGGCATCCTCAGCACGACGCTCACCGCGACGCGGGCCTGGCCCGGCAATCTCGGACTCGAGGCGATCGTCGACGACGCCGATCCCGCGCACGTCATCATCGTCGAGCAGTGGGCGACCACCGCCGACCACGACGCGTACGCCCAGTGGCGCACCACCCCCGAGGGCCGCAGCGGACTCGGCGACATCGTGACCGAGGCGCCGGTGAAGACGATCTACTCGACCACCATCCCGCTCGCCCTCTGATCATGTGACCGGCGTCTCCAACTTCAACGTACCAATCCGCCGCCACACACGGTGACTTCAGCCACACAAGTCCACTTCAGCCACAAAACGGTCACGATTCGGCTTGGTGCGGTTCTCCACCCATGCAACGATGTAACAGCGCGTGGGGTCTCGCGCTGTCCGTTGTACTTCAAGCGAAGGTTAGGTCACGAACTCGTGCTGACTCCCAAGTCCACCCGTAGCGCCGCAGGGCGTCCGCGTCTCATGACGCGTCTCCTCATGGTCATGTTCGGCATCGTTCTCGCCGTCGTGGCCGTCCCGTCCGCCGCGAGCGCCGCCCCCGTGGCGCCGCAGCCCACCATCCCCGGCCTGCCGGGAGTGCCCGTGCCGGACTTCCTCAAGCCCCTTCTGCCGGCACCGCCCGCGCCGAAGACGACCCCGGAGCCCGCGCCCGCGCCGGTCCCGGCCGAGCCCGCTCCGCCGGTGGCCACCAAGACCGGTTGGGTCGCCCTGGCCGACGACGCCACCAAGGAACTGACCGTCTGGCACAACGGCAAGATCGTGCGCAAGATGCCGATCTCGATGGGCTCGAACGAGCACCCGACGCCCAACGGCACGTACTTCACCAAGGAGAAGTACCGCGACATGTACATGGACTCGTCCACGTACGGCGTTCCGGTCGACTCCGCGGAGGGCTACCGCACCTATGTCGAGTACGCCATCCGGATGAGCTTCGACGGCATCTTCCTGCACGCGGCACCGTGGTCGGTGGCGCAGCAGGGCAAGTCCAACGTGAGCCACGGTTGCATCAACGTGAGCACGGAGAACGGCAAGTGGGCCTTCGACAACTTCCCCACCGGCACCCCGATCGTGGTGCGCGGGACGGTCGGCGGCCAGTACGTCCAGGGCAGCTGATCCCCCACTGACACACAAAGATCCGGGCGGACCGCGTATGCGGTCCGCCCGGATTTTTGTTGTCTCATCGATCGACTACGCGGCTCCGAGGTCGTGTCCGTTTCCCGTCCCGGTGACCCGGGAGATCGCGCGCATCTTGTTCACCGCGTCCAGGGCGGCCACCTTGTAGCCCTCGGCGAGCGTCGGGTAGTTGAAGACCGCGCCCACCAGGTAGTCGACGGTTCCGCCGCACCCCATCACGGCCTGGCCGATGTGTACGAGCTCGGCCGCGTTGCTGCCGAACACGTGCACGCCCAACAGACTCCGGTCGGTGGCGTGCACCAGGAGTTTGAGCATCCCGTACGAGTCGCCCATGATGGCGCCGCGCGCGAGCTCACGGTAGCGGGCCACCCCCACCTCGAACGGCACGTTCTCGGCGGTCAGCTCGTCCTCGGTCTTGCCCACGAAGCTGACCTCGGGGATCGCGTAGATCCCGATCGGCTGGATGGGGTCGACGTCGCCCGCCGGCTCGCCGAACGCGTGATAGGCGGCGCGGCGTCCCTGTTCCATCGACGTCGCAGCCAACGCCGGGAACCCGATGACATCGCCGACGGCGTAGATGTGGTCGACCTCGGTCTGGTAGTTCTCGTTGACATCGAGTCGTCCGCGCTCGTTGCCCTGCAGTCCGGCCTTCGCCACGTCGAGTTCGTCGGTGACCCCTTGTCGGCCTGCGGAATACAGGACGGTGTCGGCGGGGATCTTCTTGCCCGACTCGAGGATCGTCAGGGTGCCCCCTGGGTGTTTCTCCACGGTCTTCACCGACTCCGAGAAGCGGAAGGTCACCCCACGTTCGCGCAGTTGATACTGCAGCGCCTCGACGATCTCGCGGTCACAGAACTCGAGCATGTTGGCGCGTTTCTCGACGACGGTCACCTTGGTGCCGAGGGCGGCGAACATCGACGCGTACTCGATCCCGATCACGCCGGCGCCCACGACCACCATCGACTGCGGAACGTGGCTCATCCCGAGGATCTGGTCGGAGTCGACGATGGTGGCCCCGTCGAACTCGACCGAGTTCGGTCGCGCCGGACGGGTCCCGACAGCGATCACGATGTGGTCGGCGGTGATCTCCTTGCGTTCGCCGTCCGGACCGTCGATCGAGATCTCGTGCGGGCCCGTGAATCTCGCGCTGCCGATCAGCAAGGCCACCCGGTTGCGGGTGAGCTGGCTCTGGATAACGTCGATCTCTTTGTTGACGACGTGCGCGGTACGCGCCGACAGGTCGGTGACGGTGATGTCCTGCTTGAGGCGGTACGACTGCCCGTAGAGCTCGCGCTGACTGAGACCGGTCAGATAGAGCACGGCCTCACGCATCGTCTTCGACGGGACGGTGCCGGTGTTGATACACACCCCGCCCACCATGTCCCGACGTTCCACCACGGCCGCGCTCTTGCCGAGCTTGGCGGCCGCGATGGCCGCCTTCTGCCCGGCGGGGCCCGAACCGATGACAACCAGGTCGTAATGATCCACAGTTCCACTCCGCTTTCCGCGCGACATCGGCGCACCTGGGATCAGTCTCGCCCACACCGGACATGCGCACATGTCGAGCGGATGAATTCCGGCGGATGGAACCGTCGATCCGACCGGCAGCTCTCAGGCGGCCTCGGACATCAGACCGCCGGCGAAGGTGGCCTGCACCTGGAGCCAGTGGGCCAGTACGACCACGCCCGGGTACTCGCCGCGTCCACCCAACGGCTCGGACGCATAGGCGGTGTGCCGGCCCCCGCGGCGGTTGCGGATCCGGAATCCCCCGATCACGATCAGCGCCGGTAGGTATCCGAGGATGTCGAGGACCAACCGTCGCAGTCGGGTGACGTCGCGCCGCCACTGCCGGGGGCGGATGGAGGTACGGGCGGCGTTCTGGAACGCATTGCGCCGAAGCGTCTCCCAGGATCGGCGCAGCCACCCGGCGAGGTCGCCGAGTGACAGGGCGCCGGTCAGGTCGGCCACGTCGCGCACGAGCGAGTCGGCATCGGCGTTGCAGATCATGTCGTCGGGGTCGGCGATCCACAGCGTGGCGACGCCGTCGGGGAGGTCAGGCCCCGGACCCGCGACACCGGAGCCCGTACATCCGTCGACGACCCCTGCCGGCTGGTGCGGGTCGGCGATGAGACCGATTCCGATCACCCGGCACAGGTCCGACGGATCGACACCGCCTGCGGCGAGGGCCTCGCGGACAACGACGCAGCCCTGGGAATATCCGATCAGCATGACCGGCCCCGGTGTCGCCGCGAGCACCGAACGCAGCTCGGCCGATCCCGCCGCGACACTGGCGGTGAAGCTCATGCCGTTGCGTGTCGGCGCCGGGCCGTAGCTCGACGGGTAGCCCACCCACCGGCTCCGGAACCGGCCGTCGAGACGGTCGGTCACGCCGGCGAGCAGACCGGTGACGTGGGTGCGGGGATCACCCGGGAAGGACTCGCCGGTCCCGCCGACGGCCAGAACGGTCACTGTGGTCATGGTTCGATCATCGGCGCGCTCCCTGAGAGATCGA
Source organism: Williamsia maris (assembly GCF_024171815.1). Classification (GTDB taxonomy): domain Bacteria; phylum Actinomycetota; class Actinomycetes; order Mycobacteriales; family Mycobacteriaceae; genus Williamsia_A; species Williamsia_A maris. Next base: position 848,371 of record NZ_JAMTCJ010000004.1, read on the forward strand.
CGGTCGCAACCCTGAGAGTTCTCTGCGGAGCGGCGGTGCCCGTCGATCAGTCGGGCTGACAGCTGGGGCACCAGAAGAGGTTGCGACCCTCCATGATCTCCCCGAGGATCGTGTTGCCACAGACCCGACACGGCTCGCCGCGACGTCGATAGACGTAACTCCGTGGGCGCCCACGCGGTCCGCGTACGCCGTGGTCGTCGTCCGGTCTGATCGTGATGATCTTGCCCTTGCGGACACCCACGTCCATCAGTTCGACGGTGTCGCGCCACATCCGTTGCCATACATCGTTGTCGACGGCGGTACCGATTCGCATCGGGTGCACACCCGCGCGGAACAGGACCTCGGCGCGATACACGTTGCCGATGCCGGCGACGATCTTCTGATCCATGAGCATCGCCCCGAGGGCTCGTCTGGACTTGTGGATCCGGGCGAACGCCTTGTCCGGATCGGCGTCTTTGCGCAGCGGATCGGGCCCGAGTCGGGCCACGAGCAGATCGAGATCCTCGGGGGTGAACATCTCGCATGCGGTGGGGCCACGGAGATCGCCGCCGTGGTCGTCACCCTCGATCCGCAGACGCACCTGCCCGACCGGTGGCGGCATCGGCGACGTGACGTCGGAGAACTTCCCGTACAGGCCGAGATGGATGTGCACCATGTCGCCCGAGTCGTAATGGTGGAGCAGATGTTTGCCCCACGCCTCCGACTTGGTGAACGTCTGTCCGTCGAGACGCTCCGCCTCCTCGACGAAACGACCCTGAGGACTGCTCACCCGCAGAACCTGGCCGCGGTAGCGCCGCTGGTGCAGACGCGCGAGCCGGTGGATCGTATGGCCCTCGGGCATACGGCGGCGTCAGTTCGCGGGCAGGGCGGGAGCCTGTCCCGTGCGCTCGTACTCGGCGAGGATGTCGATGCGGCGCTGGTGACGCGGCTCGTCCGACCACGCGGTCGACAGGAACGCATCGACGATGGCCAGGGCCTGCTCGGTGGTGTGCATCCGCCCGCCGATACCGATCAGCTGTGCGTTGTTGTGCTGACGCGCCAGTTGCGCGGTCTCCACGCTCCACGCCAGCGCACATCGCGCGCCGGGGACCTTGTTGGCCGCGATCTGTTCGCCGTTCCCACTGCCGCCCAACACGATTCCCAGGCTGCCGGGATCGGCGACGGTGGCGACGGCCGCAGCGACGCAGAACGCCGGGTAGTCGTCGAGTGCGTCGTAGGCATGGGCGCCGCAGTCGGTGACGTCGTGTCCCGCCGCCTTCAGGTGGTCACTGATCAGGTTCTTGAGTTCAAAGCCGGCGTGGTCGGCACCGAGGTAAACGCGCATGGCGATCATTCTGTCATCTCGCCATGGCTGTCCCGAGGCGCGGTGCTCAGTCGAACTGCGGGTTCTCGTTGCGGCTGCGCTTCAGCTCGTAGAAGTGCGGGTAGCTCGAGAGCAACACCGCGCCATCCCAGACCCGACCGGCGTCGTCACCGCGGGGGATGCGGGACAGGACCGGGCCGAAGAACGCGACATTGTTGATGTGGATCGTCGGGGTCCCGACGTCGTCGCCTACCTTGTCCATGCCCTCGTGGTGGCTGGCGCGGATGGTCTCGTCGAACTCGGTGGAGTCGGCGGCCTTCGCCAGCTCGGCGGGCAGCCCGGCATCGGACAACGACGCCTCGATCGCCTTGTCGAAGTCCTCGACGCCGTTGTTGTGGATCTGGGTGCCCATCGCGGTGTACAGCGGGTCGAGCACCTCATGGCCGTGGGCGTTCACCGCGGCCTGCAGGACACGCACCGGTCGCCACGCGTCCTTGAGCTTCTCGGCGTAGGAGGCCGGGATGTCCTTGCCCTCGTTGAGCACGGCCAGGCTCATGATGTGGAACTCGACGTCGATGTCGCGGACCTTCTCGACCTCGAGGATCCACCGCGAGGTGATCCAGCACCACGGGCACAGGGGGTCGAGCCAGAAGTCCACGCGGTCGCGCGTGCTGTCGGTCCCGGTCGTCGTGGTCTGATCGGCTGTCGCGGTCATGGATGACTCCTCGCTCGGCGAATGGTGAGTTGTCGCGGCCCACCGCGGACGGCGGGCGCTGCTCTGGGTTACAACCTACGTCGGCCTCGGTAATTCCCTTCCGGGTCAGATGCGGTAAGTGTGTGGGGACACCAGACACGGCTGACACCAGACACGACCAGGGGGAACATCGTGAGCGCACCCAATCTGACCCGCGACCAGGCCGCCGAACGATCGGCGACCATCTCGGTCCACACCTACACAATCGATCTCGATCTGACCGACGGCACCGGGAAACCCGGAGTCGAGACCTTCCGGTCGGCCAGCGCGGTCACGTTCGACGCGACACCGGGCGCGTCGACGTTCGTCGACGTGATCGCGAAGACCATCCACTCGGCGACGCTCAACGGCACCGACATCGACGTCTCGGGCTACACCGAGGAGGCCGGGCTCGCGCTCGGTGACCTCGCCGAGCACAACGAGCTGACCGTCGTCGCGGACTGCATCTATTCCAACACCGGCGAGGGCCTGCACCGCTTCGTCGACCCCACCGACGAGTCGGTGTACCTGTACTCGCAGTTCGAGACCGCTGACGCCAAGCGGATGTTCGCCTGCTTCGACCAGCCGGATCTCAAGGGCACCTTCACCGTCACGGTCACCGCGCCCACCGACTGGAAGGTCATCTCCAACGGCGCCGCCGACGAGAACTCGGGCACCGACGGCAAGCACTCCTTCGTCACCACCGAGCTGCTGAGCACCTACCTGGTCGCCCTGATCGCCGGACCGTACGCGCGGTGGACCGACACCTACACCGACGATCACGGTTCGATCGACCTCGGCATCTACTGCCGGGCGTCGCTCGGCGAGTTCATGGACCCCGAGCGGTTGTTCACCGAGACCAAGCAGGGATTCGACTTCTACCACCGCAACTTCGGTGTCCCCTACGCCTTCGGCAAGTACGACCAGCTGTTCGTCCCCGAGTTCAACGCGGGTGCGATGGAGAACGCCGGTGCCGTCACCTACCTCGAGGACTACGTCTTCCGGTCCAAGGTGACCAAGGCGCTCTACGAGCGTCGCGCCGAGACCGTGCTGCACGAGATGGCGCACATGTGGTTCGGCGACCTGGTCACCATGAAGTGGTGGGATGACCTGTGGCTCAACGAGTCCTTCGCGACCTTCGCATCGGTCCTGTGCCAGTCGGAGGCCACCGAGTACAAGAGCGCCTGGACCACCTTCGCGACGGTCGACAAGTCGTGGGCCTATCGCCAGGACCAGCTGCCCTCGACCCACCCGGTCGCCGCGGACATACCCGACATCGCCGCGGTCGAGGTCAACTTCGACGGCATCACCTACGCCAAGGGCGCGTCGGTCCTCAAGCAGCTGGTCGCCTACGTCGGTCTCGAGGACTTCCTCGCCGGCCTGCGCGACTACTTCGCCGCCCACAAGTTCGGCAACGCGACGTTCTCCGATCTGCTGGGAGCACTGGAGAAGTCCTCGGGTCGCGACCTGTCCGACTGGGGTGACCAGTGGCTGCGCACCACCGGCATCAACGTCCTGCGCGCCGATTTCGACGTCGACGAGTCGGGGAAGTTCACCCGGTTCGAGGTCGTGCAGGAGGGCGCCGCCCCGGGTGCGGGCGAGCTGCGCACCCATCGGATCGCCGTCGGGATCTACGACGACGACGCCGACGGCAAGCTGGTCCGTGTGCAACGGGCCGAGCTCGACGTCGAGGGCGAGCGGACCGCGGTCCCCGAACTCGTCGGTGTCGATCGCGGCGCACTCATCCTCGTCAACGACGACGACCTGACCTACTGCACGGTCGCGCTCGACGACCACTCGCTGTCCACGGCGACGCAGCGCATCGCCGACATCACCGAGTCACTCCCCCGGACCATGGTGTGGTCGGCGGCGTGGGAGATGACCCGCGGAGCCACCATGCGCGCCCGCGACTTCGTCGAGTTGGTCGAACGCGGCATCGGCGCGGAGACCGAGATCGGCGTGGTGCAGCGGGTGCTGATGCAGGCGCAGACCGCGGTCGACCGCTACAGCGATCCCGAGTGGGCGACGTCCACCGGGTGGCCGAGGTTCAGCGCGCGTCTGCTGGAACTCGCACAGGCCGCCGAGCCCGGTTCCGACCACCAGCTCGCATTCGTCGGTGCGTTGCTCGGCGGTTCGGTCGGTGACGACGTCGTCACCACGCTCAAGGCCCTGCTCGACGGGGACGACCCGGCCGAGCACGGACTGTCCGGACTCGTCGTGGACACCGATCTGCGCTGGAGCATCGTCACCGCGCTGGCCACGGCCGGGGCGATCGACACCGACCCGGAGTCCACACCGGTCATCGACGCCGAGTCCGAGCGCGACAACACCTCCGCCGGCGCCCGCAAGGCCGCAGGCGCCAAGGCCGCCCGTCCGCTCGCCGAGGCGAAGAAGTGGGCGTGGGAGCAGGCGGTCGAGGACGACACGCTGTCGAACACGTTCGCGCGCTCGGTCATCGGCGGCTTCGCGCGGCCGGGCCAGAGCGAGCTGCTCGCCCCGTACGTGCAGCGCTACTTCGACGCCGTGCCCGACGTGTGGCGTCGACGTTCCAGCGAGGTGGCGCAGAGCGTCGTCATCGGGCTGTACCCGGGATTCTCGGTGGACGAGGACTCCCTCGCCCTCGCCGACCGCTTCCTCGAGGGTGACCATCCGCCGGCGCTGCGTCGTCTCATCCTGGAGGGACGCGACACCGTCGCGCGCTCGTTGCGGATCCGGGCGTTCGACGCGGGCAACGCCTGACCGTCCGCGCACACCGACGCACGAACGCCGCGTCCCCGAGAAGGGGACGCGGCGTTCGTGTGCGTGGAGCCGAGTGGATCGGCGCTACGAGCGGGCGACGGCCGTGGCCATGACCCGCAGTGCGGCGATGAGGCCGTCGATCAGGTCGCCGTTGCGGAAGCTGGCGATCGCGGCGGTGACGCCGAGCTGGGCCACGCGGTCGTTGACCCGGTCGGACACGGCCCGACCCGACACGACCACCACGTCGTGCGTGTCCGGGGACACCGCGATGACCGTCGCGTGTTCCGGCTCGGGAACGGTCGGCAAGACGGCAGTCGCACCGGCGAACGGATCCTCGCCCAGATCGCCGATGTAGATCGAGAAACGAATGTTGACCAGCTCGGTCGCGTAGGTCAGCGCCTCGTCGAGGGCCACCAACTCCTCGCGGGCGAACGGCGGGGTGTCCGCGGCGTAACCGGGCATGCGGGCCGCCGATATGCGGCCACTCGTCGTGACGACGGTGCCCAGGGGCAACGAGTCGGGGTCGACGACGTGCTTGATCTCACCACTTGCCACTTGCGGACCCTCCGATCAGATCGTCGACGCTCGCGTCGTGATGTGCCGCGGAGACCGGCGACACCTCGGTTGCGCTCAGCAGCAGCGGCTCGCGCTTCCACTGCTTGCTCAGGGTGTAGTTCTCGACCTTGGGGTACTTCGCACCGAAGGCCCAGGCCATCGACAGGACACAGCCCACCACGGCGATGATGCAGAGGATCGTGACAGGTAGCCCGATCGCGACAATGAGTCCATCCATCCGAAACACCCTTCGACAGTCGTCAGTTGCGCTCAGGATGAAAATCTAGCCGAACTCCCCGAGACGGGGATACCTGGGTACGACACGGCGGCGTCGCCGAGTGAGGATCGAGCGCAGCGAGGCCCGGAGCGAGAGCGGGCGCCGCCGCTGCTGACACGCTGTCGTTGTCGACGTGTTCGCGGCCCGCTCAGGCCGCGCCGACGTCGATGTACCGGGACCACGCCGGGTCGATCTCCTTGACCGTCGCGAGCAGTCGCCAGTGCCTGCCCTTGGGCGGGGTCAACGACGCCTGCAGCGTCCACCCGAGCTCGGACAGCAGCCGGTCGGCCTTCTTGTGGTTGCAGTGGGCGCAGCACGCCACGCAGTTCTCCCAGTTGTGGGCTCCCCCACGACTGCGGGGCACGACGTGGTCGATCGTGTTGGCCTTCGCGCCGCAGTAGCCGCAGCGGAACCGGTCGCGGTGCATGAGGGCGGCCCTGGTCATCGGGATCTTCGCCCGGTACGGCACGCGCACGTAGGTCCGTAGGCGGATCACCGACGGCAGTGGCATCGCGAGGTCGGCGGAGTGGATCTGCGGACCGAGTTCGTCGGTGTGCACGATGTCGGCGCGCTCGCGCAGGACGAGGACCACGGCACGTCGGATGGAGATGGCCGTCAGCGGCTCGTAGGTGGCGTTGAGCAGCAGCACCCGGTGCTTTCCCCAGACCGCGGAGTTCCCGACGACGGGCTCGCGGATGTCCTCGGTCGGCGGATCGGGCGGCACGGAGGCAAGCGAGGTCACCGTGGTCGACTGCTTCCTCATGCGCGCCATCCGGCCTCCCCGCACTACTGATCTCGAGTGGGAACAATTCAGTGGACCACGGAATCGCGCCGAATGCACAGCATTAATCGCGCCGGACGGGCGTCCATCGGGTGAATCGGGGCGACGTGGCGGTGAACAACTCACGATGGGGAACACTGGAGGGGTGAATGACGGCGCACAGACCTTCTACGACGCAGTCGGCGGCGCGCAGACCTTCGACGACCTGACGAGTCGGTTCTATGTCGAGGTGGCCCGGGACGAGATCCTGCGACCCCTGTACCCAGAGGACGACCTCGAGGGCGCGGAACGACGCCTGCGGATGTTCCTCGAGCAGTACTGGGGCGGTCCGCGGACCTACTCCGACGAGCGCGGGCACCCTCGCCTGCGGATGCGACACAACCCGTTCCGGATCGGCCCGATGGAACGCGACGCGTGGCTGCGGTGCATGCACACGGCCATCGCGTCGATCGGCCCCGACCGCCTCGACGACGAGCACCGCGCGGCGCTGGTCGGGTACATGGAGATGGCCGCGCAATCGATGGTGAACGCGCCGATGTGACCGCCGCCACCCCCGGCGCGGCGTACGGCGTGTTCGCGCCGGTACGTGAGGCAAGATGGATCGTGTGAATGACGAGTCAACAGGCGCCGCCGAGCTGAACACCGACGCCGGACGACCCACCCCGTCCGACGTGGATGAGACATCGAACACCGTTGTCGCGCAAGATGATCACCTGTCCCATCGGGACGTCACGCAGACCACGACGACCGAGGCGGACGCCCCCGGGATCGGCCGGGACGAGCACTGGTGGACCTCGGCGATCTTCTATCAGATCTACCCGCGGTCGTTCTCCGACAGCGACGGTGACGGTGTCGGCGACCTCAACGGGGTCATCGACAAGCTCGGCTACCTCGAACTGCTCGGTGTCGACGCGTTGTGGATCAGCCCGGTGATGCGGTCGCCGATGGCCGACCACGGCTACGACGTCTCCGATCCGCGCGACATCGACCCGCTGTTCGGCGGGATCGGTGCCCTCGACGCGTTGATCGAGGAGGCGCACGCACGGGACATCAAGGTCACGATGGACCTCGTCCCCAACCACACCAGCGACCAGCACGCCTGGTTTGTCGAGGCGTTGGCCGCCGAACCGGGCAGTGCCGCGCGGGAGCGCTACATCTTCCGCGACGGGCTCGGTGACGACGGCGACGAGCCGCCGAACAACTGGCCGAGCATCTTCGGTGGGCCGGCGTGGACCCGCGTCACCGAGGCCGACGGCACCCCCGGGCAGTGGTACCTGCACATCTTCGCGCCCGAACAACCCGATCTGAACTGGGAGAACCCCGAGGTCTTCGACGATCTCGCCACCACCCTGCGATTCTGGCTGGACCGGGGCGTCGACGGCTTCCGCATCGACGTCGCCCACGGCATGGCCAAGCCACCGGGTCTGCCGGACATGACCGACATGCGCACCGGTCTGCTGATCAACGACGACGACGATCCCCGGTTCAACAACCCCGGCGTCCACGAGATCCACCGCAAGATCCGCACCGTGATGAACGAGTACCCCGACGCGGTCACCGTCGGCGAGATCTGGGTGCGCGAGAACTCCCGGTTCGCCGAGTACATCCGCCCCGACGAGCTGCACCTCGGCTTCAACTTCCGGCTCGCCGAGGCCGATTTCACCGCCGATTCGATCCGCGAGGCGATCGAGAACTCGCTGGAGGCCGTCGACTCGGTGCAGGGCAACCCGACGTGGACCCTGTCCAACCACGACGTCGAGCGGGAGGTCACGCGGTACGCCGAGGGCACCACGCCCGAGGCCGGTCTCGACCGGGCGCGCGCGATGCTCCTCGTGGAGCTGGGCCTGCCGGGGACGATCTTCATCTACAACGGCGCCGAACTGGGACTGCCGAACACCGAGCTGCCCGACGAGGCACTACAGGATCCGGTGTGGGAACGCTCCGGACACACCATGCGCGGGCGAGACGGCTGCCGGGTCCCGCTGCCGTGGCAGGGCGACACCCCGCCCTACGGGTTCAGCACCACTCCGGACACCTGGCTGCCGATGCCCGACGACTGGAAGGCCCTCACGGCCGAGCACCAGCTCGAGGACGTCGACTCCACGCTGTCGCTCTACCGGCTCGCCATCGAGCTGCGCAAGACCCGCCCGGAGTTCGCCGGCGTCGAGATCGAGTGGTACGGCGCGCCGGAGGGGTGCATCGCCTACCGCCGCGCCGAGGGGCGACTCATCTGTGCGGTCAACACCGGCGACGAGCCGGTCGGGCTGCCCGGCGGTGAGGTGTTGCTGAGCAGCGCCCCGCTGCGCGACGGGAAGCTCCCGCCGAACGCGGCCGCCTGGCTCGTCTGATCAGGTCGGGGTGACCGCCAGCGACGCGGTCCGTCGGATGTGCACCGAGCCATAGCGGGCGTCGAGGCGTGCCCACACCCGGGTCGCGCGGATCCGCACCGGTTCGTCCGCGGCGATCGCCTCGATCGGGGACGTCTCGGTGACCTGGTCACCGTCGACGGTGCGGACGAAACCCATCGCGGTCAGCGCGAACACTGCACGCATCGAGACGGCCACCGCGTCGGCACCGGTCCCGCGGGGATCGTCGACCTCGATGACGGTCTGTTCGAGCAGCGAGGCGGGCGGCCCCAATGGCCCGGCCTGGGTACGGGCGAGATGCGCTCCCTCACGGGACAACTCGACGATCGTACGAGCGGGCACGTCATCGACGTGACCGAAACCGCTCTCCGGCGGCAGAGCCCCCGCCTGCCACGCACTGTCGATGGAGAACCCTGGATCCACGGCCGACGCGGACGGGTCGGCACGCAACGCGGCCAACATCGACGGTCCGTCGTGCACGACGTCGGGCGAATCGAGTTCGGCGCGGATGACCCGACCGGCGAGGACGTCGAAACCGCTCATCACCCACGCACCCACCGCCCCGTCGCCACGACGGCGCAGGCGGATCACCGCCAGTTCGTCGATACGGCAGGCGCGCATCACGAATGCGGTGAGGTCGTTGCGGTCGGCGGGTGTCGCGAAACGGATCATGGGCGCAGGAAACTCGTCAGGTAGTCCTTCTCCTGTGCCGTCATCCGCCGCGGGCGCTGGGTGTCGACGTCGAAGGACACCAACTGCGTCGACGCGACGACGGCCGGACGGCTTTCCGGTGCAGCACCTTTCGGACGCACCTCGTATCCGACGAAGAAGTCGACCGCGCGGACGCGGGTGGTGAACATGGTGACCTCGATCGGCGACTCGTCGTGGCGTACCTGCCCCTGGTACTTGACGTGCAGGTCGGCCACCAGGCACCCGTTGCGCAGACCGACCGTGGGCCGCTCGTCGTAGAACAGCCACGGGATGCGGGCCTCCTCGAGGAGGGTCACCATGCGGGCGTGGTTGATGTGTTGGAACACGTCCATGTCCGACCAGCGGACCGGCACCGTCACCAGATAGCCGGCGTCGACGCGGTGTCCGTCGTCGCCCCCGAGTGAGTCGTCCCGGAGTGAGTCGTCTCGCTGATGGCCTGCATCAGACATGGTCTGCCTCCCTGATCGGTGCTGCGGTGGTCGTCGTGGGCACCTCGGTCACCGACGTCAGCGGATCACGCTCCGCAGTTGGCGGGCCGCGACCGACAGGGTCGCGAGATCCCGGTGACCCGACTGCGCGATCTCGTCCAACGTGGCGCGGGCCCGGGACAGTCGAGATGCGTTGTGCAGCTCCCACTCCGCGATCTTCTCGTGCGGCGACTCGTCCGGCTCACCGACCTCGAGGACCGCCAGGGTCATCGCACGCAGGACCGCGAACAGGTCGTCGCGCAACGCGAGCCGGGCCAGTGACTGCCACCGGTCCCCCGACTCCAGGTCGGACACGGCGGTGAGCAGTTGCTCGACGCCGAGGTGGTCGAGGAGCGTTCCGTACAGCGCGCCGACCTCGTGCACGTCGCGGTCGGAGATCTCCGCCGCGTCGATGATGTCGAGAAGGCAGAACCGGTGCAGGCATCCGGCCACGTCGTGTGCGATGTCGGCGGGGATCCCGGCCGACTCCCACCGGGCGGCGTGGACGTCGATGTCGGACCGTGAGCTGTCCCCCAACCAGTCCGGCAGGTGATGATCGAGCGCGGCGACCCGATCGGCGTAGCGGGTGATCTCGGCGGCGATGGCCATCGGCTGCGGCCGGGTGGCGACGAACCACCGCGACGCCCGGAACAACAGGCGCCGCGAGTGGATGAGCATCTCGTCGATGGCGGTGATCTCCCCCGGCGCGGCGACGATCCTCGATCGCAACTCCGACAGTCCGAACGTCTCGGCCACCACCACGAAGGCGCGGGCGGCGTCGGTCGTCGATGCCCCGGTGCTCTCGCCGAGTGCGAAGACGTGCTCGATCCCCGAGGTGTCGACGAGTTCGTTGACCAGTGTGGTGGTCACGATCTGCCGCCGCAGCGGGTGGGCGGCGATGCCGACAGGATACGAATCCTGCAGCGCCTGCGGGAAGTACGCGATCAGACGGTCGTCGAAGGCGTCGTTGTCGGGGAGGTCGCCGTCGAGCAGATCGTCCTTGAGAGCGAGCTTCACGTGCGCCATCATCGTCGCCAGCTCGGGCGAGGTGAGGCCGGCGCCACCCTCCCGGGCCACCAGGTCATCGGGGTGCGGCAGGGCCTCGAGCTCGAGGTCCACACCGTGGTCGGTGGCGAGGCGGCCGAGCAACCGCGCGTGGACGTCACGCATCTGCCCGGCGAGACCTCGCGAGGTACCCAGCTCGGAGTTCTGGGAGATGTTGTCGGACAACACCAGCCGACCGACCTCGTCGGTCATCGACTCGAGCAGCCGGTTGCGGTCGTCCGGGGCGAGTGCACCGGAGGCGACCTGCGAGTCGAGCAGGATCTTGATGTTCACCTCGTGGTCGGAGCAGTCCACCCCGGCCGAGTTGTCCATCGCGTCGGTGTTGATGCGACCGCCGGACATGTCGAACTCGATGCGTCCGTGTTCGGTCACCCCGAGGTTGCCGCCCTCGCCGATCACCTTGGCGCGCACCGCGTTCCCGTCCACTCGGATGCCGTCGTTGGCCTTGTCGCCGACGTCGGCATGACTCTCCGTGGACGCCTTGACGTAGGTCCCGATGCCGCCGTTCCACAGCAGGTCGACCGGCGCCAACAGGATCGCGCGCATCAGCTCCGGCGGCGAGAGGCGCTCGACGCCGGCCTCCAGTCCCAGTGCGTCGCGCACGCTCTCGGTGACCGGGATGGACTTGCTCTCGCGCGACCACACGCCGCCGCCCTCGGAGATCAGAGTCGTGTCGTAGTCGGCCCACGACGACCGCGGCAGGTCGAACAGGCGGCGGCGTTCGGCGAACGATCCGGCGGCGTCGGGATCGGGATCGACGAAGATGTGGCGGTGGTCGAACGCGGCCACCAGACGGATGTGCTCGGAGAGCAACATCCCGTTGCCGAACACGTCGCCGCTCATGTCGCCCACGCCCACGACGGTGAAGTCGTCCCGGGCGACGTCGGTGCCCATCTCCCGGAAGTGGCGCGTCACCGATTCCCAGGCACCGCGGGCGGTGATGCCCATGGCCTTGTGGTCGTATCCGACCGACCCACCCGATGCGAACGCGTCACCGAGCCAGAACCCGTACGCGGCGGCGACGGAGTTGGCGATGTCGGAGAACGTGGCGGTGCCCTTGTCTGCGGCCACCACGAGGTAGGTGTCGTCGGTGTCGCGACGCACGACCCCGGGAGCCGGGACGACCGTGGCGGTATCGGTGCCGTCACCGACGTCGAGGTTGTCGGTGAGGTCGAGCAACGCCGAGATGAACTCGCGGTACGCCGCGACACCGGCGGCGCGGGTCGCGTCCCGGTCGGCCGACGTATCGCCGGTGGGAGTCGGTGGCTGCCGGACCACGAACCCGCCCTTGGCACCGACCGGCACGATCACCGCGTTCTTCACCGCCTGCGCCTTGACCAGCCCGAGGATCTCGGTGCGGAAGTCCTCCCGCCGATCCGACCAGCGCAGGCCACCGCGGGCGACCGACCCGAACCGTAGGTGCACTCCCTCGACCCTCGGGGAGTACACGAAGATCTCGTGCAGCGGGCGGGGCTGCGGCGTCTGCGGGATCTCCCGGGGGCGCAGCTTGAACGCCAACGCAGCACCGGCGTCCGGCGAGTAGAAGTTCGTACGCGACGTCGCCTTCACGACCGACACGAAGGCCGAGATGATCCGGTCGGCGTCGAGGCTGAGCACGTCGCCGGCCAACCGGTCGAGCCGGTCGACCACGCCCGCCCTGGCGTCGTCGTCGACCCGGTCGGGGTCGAACGACAGCGCGAAGAGTTCACCGAGCGCCGACGTGATCTCCGGGTGGTCACCGAGCACACCGGTCACGTGCCGTGCGCCGGAGGCGAACCCGCACTGCCGCAGGTACCGCGAGTAGGCGCGGAGCATGACGACCTCACGCCACCCCAACCCGCATCGCAGCACCAGTTCGTTGAACGGGTCGACGTCGGCGACGCCGGTCCACAGTTGCGCGAAGGCGTCGGTGAAACGCGCCTGTAGGTCGCTCGAGGAATCGGCGGCGACGCCGACCCCGGCGGCCGGCACGATGGTGAACTCGTAGATCCAGCAGGCGATCCCGTCGGGTCGGGTGACCGCGAAGGGGTGTTCGTCGAGGACGTCGACACCCAGGCTCTGCAGCATCGGCAGGACCGATGTCAGCGACGCCGATCGTCCGCAGAGGTAGAGCCCGAAGGTCCAGCGGTCGTCGGGCTCGGCGATGTGCGGGCGGAGTCGGACGTGATGGTCGCCGTCGGCGAGGCCCGCGAGGACGACGACGTCGGTCAGAGCCGCGCGCGGATCCCGTTCGTTCTTGTAGGCCTGCGGGATCGCCGCGGCGTACGCGCCGACGAGGTCGGCATCGATGGCACCGCCTGCGATGGCACGTAGATCGTCGTCCCAGCTACGGGCCGCCGCGGCGATGTCGGTCTGGATCTCGGCGCGGCGCGGGTCGGCGGGATCCATCCCGGCCAGCAGTTCGCAGGTGCCGCGGTCCACTCGCATGATCACGTGCACGAACGCCAGCGGCGAATCGCTGATGCGGGCGGTGTACTCCAGCGACCGACCGCCGAGGCGTTCGACGAGCAGCGTCTGCATCTGCTCGCGCAGACGGGTGGTGTAGCGGTCGCGCGGGAGGTAGATCCGGGCGGTGACGATCTCGGAGGCGGGGTCGGCGCGCAGGTAGACGCGGACCTCGCGTCCGGCGATCGCGTCGAGCACATCGATCAGGGTCGCGGCGAGGTCCTCGGGTACGGCGCCGAACAATTCGGCGCGCGACTGGTTCTGCAGCAATTCGAGCAGGGTGGCACCGGCATAGGAGTCGCCGCCGACCCCCGCCTGCGCGAGGACCGCGCCCGCGACGCTCCGCAGGACCGGGACCGCCAGGACATCGGTGTGCAGGGCCGCCGACGTCAGGATCCCGACGAACACATGGGTTCGACCGTTCGCGCCGGGTTCGACGATCCGGATCGCGGTCGGGTACTCGGTCCGGATGACACCGGTGGGCAGATGGACGCGTCCGATCGAGACCGCGGTGTCGGGAACCCGCGCGGGTTCTCCGGGCCGCGCGACCGCAGGCTGGACGAAAACCCCGGTGGCCGCCGACCATTCGGACTCACCCGCACCGGCCTGGAGAGATCCGAGGGCGAGGAAGTGCCCTTCGGACAACCAGGTGAGCAGCTCGGCACGGTCGCCGTCACCGCCGGCGCGGACCACGTCGGCGAGTGAGGCCAGTTCGGCGAGCATCTGCGGCGCATCGGCGTGGACTCCGCCGATGCGTTCGATCACCTCGACGAGGCGGGCCCGGACATCGTCGGCGTCGATCGCACCGCGGGCCGGTGAGACCTGCAGTCCGATCCACGACTCGGTCACCGCGTCCGCATCCGAATCCGGTGAGCCGGCCGCGGTCAGCGAGACCAGTGCGCCCGCGTCGTCGCGGACGGCCGCGAAGATCGGGTGATCGACGCGTCGCACCGACAGTCCGGCCTGCTCGACGACGACCACGGCCGCCTCCACGAGCAGCGCCTGGTCGTCGACCACGACGTAGACCGACCGCACGACGCCGTCGGATTCGACGACCTCGACGACCGGTCGGCCCGCCGGGCGGACGCGGGCGACCGCCAGATGGCGTTCGACCTGTCCCAGATCGACCGCGTCGCGACCACCCGCGGCGGGCGCGGCATCGTCGGTCAGAACCCGACCGGGGCGCGCGTAATAACCACGCGCGACCTCGGCAGGCGTGAGGGTCGTCGACGATGCCGTGCCCATGGGAGGGGGTCAGTCCCTGGTGAGCTTGCGGTGGGTGACCGAGTGCGGACGCGCGGCGTCGGCACCGAGGCGTTCGATCTTGTTGGCCTCGTAGGCCTCGAAGTTGCCCTCGAACCAGAACCACTGTCCCTCGGAGACGTTGCCCTCCCACGCGAGGATGTGGGTGCAGGTGCGGTCGAGGAACCACCGGTCGTGCGAGATGACCACGGCACAACCCGGGAAGGTGTCGAGCGCGTTCTCCAGCGAACCGAGGGTCTCGACGTCGAGGTCGTTGGTGGGCTCGTCGAGCAGGATCAGGTTGCCGCCCTCCTTGAGGGTCAGCGCGAGGTTCAGGCGGTTGCGCTCACCACCGGAGAGGACCTCGGCCTTCTTCTGCTGATCGGGCCCCTTGAAGCCGAACGCACTGACGTAGGCACGCGACGGCATCTCGTTCTGACCGACCTCGATGAAGTCGAGTCCCTCGGAGACGACCTCCCACACGTTCTTCTTGGGGTCGATGTTCGAGCGGTTCTGGTCGACGTAGCTGAGCTTGACCGTCTCGCCGACCTTCACGGTGCCCGAATCGGCGTTCTCGAGGCCGACGATGGTCTTGAACAGCGTCGTCTTACCGACACCGTTGGGTCCGATCACACCGACGATCCCGTTGCGCGGCAACGTGAACGAGAGATCCTTGATCAGCACGCGGCCGTCGAAGCCCTTGTCGAGGTTCTTCACCTCGACCACCACGTCGCCCAGTCGCGGCGGCGTGGGGATCTGGATCTCCTCGAAATCGAGCTTGCGCATCTTGTCGGCCTCGGCCGCCATCTCCTCGTACCGACCCAGGCGCGCCTTGTTCTTGGTCTGGCGGGCCTTCGAGCCGGAGCGCACCCAGGCGAGCTCCTCCTTGAGACGACGCTGCAGCTTCTGGTCCTTCTTGCCCTGGACCTCGAGACGCGCGGCCTTCTTCTCCAGGTACGTGGAGTAGTTGCCCTCGTAGGGGTGCAGCTTGCCGCGGTCGACCTCACAGATCCACTGGGCGACGTGATCGAGGAAGTACCGGTCGTGGGTGACGGCCAGGACTGCGCCCGCGTAGGAGGCCAGGAACTGCTCGAGCCACAGCACGCTCTCGGCGTCGAGGTGGTTGGTCGGCTCGTCGAGCAGCAGCAGGTCGGGCTTGGACAGCAGCAGCTTGCACAGTGCGACGCGGCGCTTCTCACCACCGGAGAGGTGGGTGACGGGCTCGTCGGCGGGCGGGCAGCGCAGCGCGTCCATCGCCTGCTCGAGCTGGGAGTCGAGGTCCCAGGCGTCGGCGTGGTCGAGGGCCTCCTGCAGCTTGCCCATCTCGTCCATGAGCTCGTCGGAGTACTCCGTGGCCATGAGCTCGGCGATCTCGTTGAAGCGATCGAGGTCTTCCTTGACCTTGCCCATGCCCTCTTCGACGTTCTGTCGAACGGTCTTCTCCTCGTTGAGGACGGGCTCCTGCATCAGGATGCCGACCGAGGCGCCCGGGTCGAGGAACGCCTCGCCGTTGGACGGCTGGTCGATGCCGGCCATGATCTTGAGGATCGACGACTTGCCCGCGCCGTTGGGGCCGACGACACCGATCTTCGCGCCGGGGTAGAACGACATCGTGACATCGTCGAGGATCACCTTGTCCCCGTGTGCTTTACGCACCTTCTTCATTGTGTAGATAAATTCGGGCACTCGTATCACCTTCCACGCAACATGTGCACTACGACTCGAGGCGTCCGGCGGGTGCGCATGTGGGCTGGTGCCCTACGGCTGCGGGACGACCCGGCCGGACGAGGTCGACACCAACCTTAGCTGCCCGGGCGCCCCGGATTACGAGGCGTCGCCACCCGGACGGGACCCACCGACGGGATCCGGTGCCGCCGACGCGCCGCTGTCCACTCCGGGCGAGTCCGTCGCACTCGTGCCGGACAGTTCGGCCAGTATGGCGTTGTATCCGGCCAGTTCGGAGTCGTTGTCGCGGTCTTCGCGACGGTCGAAGCGCTTGGCGACCCGCTGATCCTGCCGCGTCCACTGGATGAGCAGCGCCAGCATGACGATGACCAGTGGGACCTCACCGGCCGCCCAGGCGATGCCACCGCCCACCCGCTGGTCGGACATGAGGTCGACGCCGAACGGCAACCGCAGGCCGCGGAAGTAGTCGAGGGCGATCACCGAGCTCATCGACATCAGCGCCACCCCGAAGAACGCGTGGAACGGCAGGGCGGCGAAGACCATCCCAACCTTCGCCAGCGGCGCCACCTGCCGCGGCGCGGGATCGATGCCGATGACCACCCAGTAGAAGAGGTATCCGCTGAGCAGGAAGTGCAGGTTCATCAGTACGTGTCCCGCGTGATACGTCGCGACCGCATCGAACAGTCCGCCCAGGTAGAGCACGTAGAAGCTGCCGACGAACAGCACGAACGCGACCGCCGGGTGGGTGAGGAAACGCGACACCGGGCTGTGCAGCGCCGCGAGGATCCACTCGCGCGGTCCGGGCGGTGCGGAACGGCCCGCAGGACGCAGGGCCCGCAGTGCGAGGGTGATCGGACCGCCGAGGACGAACAACACCGGGATCAGCATCGACATCAGCATGTGGGCGATCATGTGCATGCTGAACATCGCGGGCGAGTAGCTGCCCAGACCCGACGACGACGTGAACAGCAGGATCGCGCACCCCGCGAACCAGCTGATCATCCGACCCACCGGCCAGGCGTCACCGCGACGACGCAGGCGCAGGACGCCGCGCAGGTAGACCACTGCGAGCACGATCGCGAGCGTCCCGAACAGCAGGTCGAACCGCCACTCGGTCAGGATCCGCAGGGCCGTGGGCGGACCGGGGAGGTTGTATCCGAGTTCGACCTCGGTCACCGAGAGTTTCGAGGTGTCCTCGGCGGGCGGAGGCGTCCGCGACAGCCCCACGGCCAGGCCGAAGGTCACCGCGAAGACCACGATCTCGACGAGCCCGAAACGGATGAACGCCGCACGGTCGTCGGGATCGGACCGCAGAGCGGTGATGGTCCGTTGCCGGTGGATCGCACCGAGTCCGCCGAGCACAATCAGCGCCACCGTCTTGAGCAGGACGATCCGGCCGTAGGTGTCGGTGAACAGCTCGGAGAACGAGACGCGGATGAGCGCGTTGATCACACCGCTGGTGCCGACGACGACGATGCACCACAGTGCGACCCGCGAGAAGCGCGCCACCGCGAGACCGGTGTGGGTACCGAGTCCGCGGGCGTAGACGAGCACCGCGAACAGACCACCGAGCCAGACGGTCGCGAACACGATGTGCAGGATGAGGCTGTTGGTGGCCCAGTCGTGGCTTCCGCCGGCCGAGGAGTGCCCGCTCAGGGCGAGCGGCATCAGGCTCAGCAGGGCGAGACCGAAGATGACCACGGTCCACCACCACCGCAACGCGACCCGCGCGAAGGCCGCGGTCACGAGTGCGAACGCGGCGGTCCACAGCCAGGATCGGGCGTCGGCTACCTGTTCGACGGCGGTGACGAGATTCGACGGCTGCAGCGATTCCGCCAGCGGCCGACCCGACACGTTCGACAGGGTCAGCGGGATCATCATCAACGACGTGATGCCCCACACCAGGGCGCCGACTGCTGCCCAGCGCACCGCGCGGTAGCCACCGACGTCGAGGACGCCGTCGGCCTGCGGCGGTACGAGGAACGCCGCGAACAGCGCCGACCCGACCGCGATGGCCGCACCGATCTCGCCGATGCCCTGGACCGTCGGCAGTCCGTAGGTGGTGATCCATCCCGGGTCGGGGATACCGGTCAGTTCGGTGAACTGCGAGGCCGACATCGCCGTGACGATGATCGCGACGACGGCCGTCACCCAGGCGACGACCCAGCCGAGGCCTGCGGCCGCACTGCGGCGCAGGTCGATCGAATCGGCAGTGGTCACGCTCATGACTGCACTCTAGGCAACGGACGCCGCAGCCGGGAAAACTGTCGGCGTGAGCTGCGGCTCAGGCTGCCGTGCGGGTCCCGAACGGATCGGCGGCAGCGGACTGCGCGTCGGACGTCGAACCCCGACGGACGATCCGGGCCCCACCGCGGGCGATCCGGCGCAACGCCGACAGCGCGCGCCAGAACAGCCGCACCGGGGTCGGTACCGCGGTCTTCCACACGGCGTGTTTCTTGACGTGATCGTCGATCGTCCAGGTGGTCCACTGCCCTGCGGTCAAAACCGCGGCACGTCCCGGGGTCAGCTCGACCTCCTGTCCGGACAGGTCCGTCACGACCACCGCACCCTCGAGGATGTGAATCAACTCCTCGGTGGCGGAGAACCAGCGGAACGTGCCCGCCGTGCAGCTCCAGATCGCCGTCGTCGACAGCAGATCGGAGCTGATCGTCCATTCGTGAATCCTGGCCACCGGGTCGCCCTCCACAACCCACTCCGGCCGGATCGGCGAGTCGACCGCCGCGCCGCCGGTGAAGTCCAGAGTTCTGATGCCGTCCATGCCAACGCTCCCCTTCGTCGAACCCCCGCCCTACATCATCGGGCAAAAGTAAAGATGACGTAAAGACAACGGCGGCGCAACTCTTGTGGCGGCGATTCGTACGTTCGTATTCGGCGCCCTCGGGCGTGGCCGGGCGAGCCCGTGGCCGTCCCTCACCGGAGGTCGGGTGGCGGATATACTTCCGGCGCAGATCGTTCACCGCCGACTCCGGCCGTGAGCGGACGCGCCTCCGTAGCTCAGGTGGATAGAGCAAGAGCCTTCTAATCTCTAGGTCGCAGGTTCGAGTCCTGCCGGGGGCACCCCGGGATCGATCACACGGTCCCCGACCTTCTCGGACACAGACGTAGCCACAGTTCCCGCTCTGCGGGAACTCAGGCTGTCGATGTTCCCTATGCACTTTGTTGCACAGTGCGTGATTGCGTAATAGCCTGCGCTCATGGCTCTCGAACACGCGATCATGGTGTCGCTCGCGGAGCGTCCCGGCACCGGTTACGAGATCGGCCGACAGTTCGACCGGTCGATCGGCTACTTCTGGTCGGCCACCCACCAGCAGATATATCGGACGTTGAAGAAGCTGCACGACGACGGACTCGTCGCATTCGAGGCGGTCGCGCAGGACGCCCGCCCGGACAAGAAGGTCTACACGCTGTCCGATGCCGGGCGAGATGCACTGCGCGCGTGGGTGTCCGACCGCGCACCGGTTCCCCGCCTGCGCGACGAACTGAGTGTGAAGCTGCGGGCCGCCGAACACGGCGACCTCGCCGACCTGGCCGCCGAGATGCGTCGTCACCGCGACATCCACACCGAACAACTCGCGCTCTACCGGTCCTTCGCCGACCGCGACCACCCCGACGCCGCGGCCACCACCGGCCGACGCCTGCACCAGTACCTGGTGCTGCGCGGCGGGATCCGCATCGAGGAGGGCTTCGTCGACTGGCTCGACGAGGTCGTCGCCGCCCTCGAATCCGAGATGTCCACCAGCCCCGCCCAGCCCGGCACATCCACATCTGAGGAGAAGGTCTCGCGATGAACACCCCGTACCCCCACCTGTTCGAACCCATGGAGCTCGGTTCGGTCACCCTGCGCAACCGGATCATCATGGGATCGATGCACACCGGCCTCGAGGAACGCGCCTGGGACACCAAGAAATTGGCGGCCTACTACGCGATGCGCGCCCGTGGTGGCGCGGCCCTCATCATCACCGGCGGCATCGCCCCGACCCGTCTGGGCCTGCTGCTGCCGTTCGGCGGCAAGCTGACCAACAAGATCGACGTTCGTCGACACCGCGTGCTCACCGACGCGGTGCACGACGAGGGCGGCAAGATAGCCCTGCAGATCCTGCACGCCGGTCGCTACGGCTACACGCCGCTCAAAGTCAGTGTCGGTCGGGAGAAGTCGCCGATCCACCCGTTCCAGCCGATCAAGATGAACGAGGCGATCATCCGCCAGACCATCTACTCCTATGGACGATGCGCGAAGCTCGCGAAGCACGCCGGCTACGACGGCGTCGAGATCATGGGCGGCGAGGGATATCTCCTCAACACGTTCCTGTGCCCGCGCACCAACACCCGCACCGATCGCTGGGGTGGGTCCACCGAGAACCGGCAACGAATCGTCCTCGAGATCGTCGATCGCATCCGCAAGCGTGTCGGTACGGATTTCCTGGTCATCATGCGGCAGTCGATCGCCGATCTCGTCGAGGGCGGGCAGACCTGGGACGAGATCGCCCAGCTGTCGCGCGCACTCGAGGCCCACGGTGTCGATGCGATCAACACCGACATCGGATGGCACGAGGCCAAGGTCCCGACCATCATCACCTCCGTGCCGCGGGCGGCGTTCGTGAAGTTCACCGAACGTCTGCGCGACGAGGTGTCGATCCCGCTGATCGCGTCGAATCGCATCAACACCCCGGAGATCGCCGAGGACATCCTGCGACGCGGTCGCGTCGACGCGGTGTCGATGGCGCGTCCGCTGCTGGCCGACCCCGACCTGCCCAACAAGGCCCAGCAGGGTCGCGCCGACGAGATCAACACGTGCATCGGCTGCAACCAGGCGTGCCTCGACCACGCGTTCGTCGGCAAGAAGGTGTCCTGCCTCCTCAACCCGCGCGCCGGACGCGAGACCGTCCTCACCCTGTCCCCGACCCGGCACGCCAAACGCGTCGCCGTCATCGGTGCGGGACCGGCCGGTCTGTCCGCCGCGGTCGCCGCGGCCGAGTGCGGTCACCGCGTGGAACTGTTCGAGGCCGGGTCGTCCATCGGCGGGCAGTTCGCGATCGCCGCGAAGATCCCGGGGAAGGAGGAGTTCTCCGAGACGATCCGCTACTACACCCGCCAACTCGAGGTCGGCGGCGTGACCGTCCACCTGAACACCTGGGCCGGTGCCGAACACCTGATCGCCGAGAAGTTCGACGAGGTGATCATCGCGACCGGCGTGGTCCCCCGCATCCCCGACATCCCCGGGATCGACCACCCGAAGGTGGTGACCTACGCCGATGCTGTTCTCGGACATCGGGAGATCGGCTCCACCGTCGCCGTTATCGGCGCGGGCGGCATCGGGTTCGACATCACCGAGTTCCTCACCGTCGACGACTCCCCCACGCTCGACCTCAAGGAATGGGAGCAGGAGTGGGGCGTCTCCGAGGACACCTCCATCCCGGGATTCGTCACGAAGCCTCGCCCCACACCCGCCGTCCGCACCGTCTATCTCGTCCAGCGCAAGTCCGGCGGGCAGGGCCGTGGACTGGGCAAGACCACCGGGTGGGTCCACCGCGCGTCGGTGAAGATGAAAGGCGTGGAACAGATCTCGGGTGCCCGCTACGACCGCATCGACGACGCCGGCCTACACCTGCACTTCGAGGATGACGATCGCGCACCGCGGGTGCTCGACGTCGACACCGTCGTGGTGTGCGCCGGACAGGAGTCCGTGCGCGACCTCATCGACCCGTTGACCGTCGCGGGGATCCGCACCCATGTGATCGGCGGCGCCGACATCGCCGAGGAACTCGACGCCAAGCGGGCCATCCGTCAGGGCACCGAGGTCGCCGCCGCCCTCTGACAGCACCCCTCGGCGCCGACCGTGGCCGTGAGGACCGCCGATCCACCACACGCAGGTCCACGCCATCGCGGCGGACGACGATCCAGCGAACTTTGCTGACGTTCAACATCATTCACCATATTAAACCGTTGCCTGGTTCGAACACCTGTGCTGATCTGGCCTCAGTTGCCGCGCCTGGGGAGGAGTGCATAGTGACCGACACCATGTCTGATCTGGAGTCGGATTACGCTGCGCTCGAACGCCTTCTGGAGAAGATTGCTGCGGCAATGTCAGACCCCTGCACTGATGCAGTGGTCGCCGATCTGGCCATCCGCCATGAACGGGCCGTCCGACGGATGGAATCGATCGGCAACCGCAGGATCCTCGATGTCTCCGACCGTGACGCCCACCGGGCCGTGGGGTGTCAGAAGCTCGGTGAGTTCCTGCGCATCGAACTGCGGATCACCAACCCCAGGAATCGTTTACGGGCAGTCGCGCAGTTGCAGTCGATGCATGCCATGACCGGTGAGAAATTGCCACCGACATGCCCCAACACCGCCGACGAGTTGGCATCAGGTGCGATCGGTGCCGATCACGTCGACGCGATCCTCGATGTGATGCGCAAGATCCCTGCCGCCGTCGACCCCGACGACCGGGCCGCGGCAGAGGAACTGTTGGCCGAGCACGCCCGAAAGTTGAGCCCCCGCGAGATCACGAAAGCCGGTGTCCGTGTCCTGGCCCACCTTGACCCCGACGGACACCTGACCGATGACCGGGACCGGGCGAGGCAACGCCGACTGTCGTTGAGCTGCCAGGACACCCAGTTGATGTCGAAGGTCTTCGCGACGTTGGATCCCACCACGCGCGCCCTGTTCGAGGTGATGCTCGCCGTCTGGGCGGCACCCGGGATGAACAACCCCGACGACGATCGGTCACCACGCGGTGACACCACCGACATCGACCCGGAGCAGTTGCGGGAAGCCGCCGACCGGGACACCCGTTCGGTCGGTCAACGCAACCACGATGCATTGCGAGCCCTGCTGCAGGCTGCTGCTGATGGCGGCTTGCACGGTGCCTCGCACCGCGGACTACCGCCGCACATCATCATCTCCATCACCGAAGACAAACTTCGTGAACGCGCCGGCATCGCCCATACCGCCACCGGCACCGACCTCCCCATCTCTGACGTCCTGCAGATGGCGGCACGTGCACAGATGCACCTCGCGGTATTCGAAGAGCACACCGGCGAACCCCTGTTCCTCGGCCGCGCGCACCGTCTCGCCTCCCAAGCACAACGGTTCATCGCGTTCTCCAAATACGGCGGCTGCAGCCGCACCGACTGCCCCACACCATTCGCGCACACCGAAATGCACCACGCCGAAACCGACTGGGCCGATGGCGGAAAGACCGACGCCAATCACATGGCACCCGCCTGCGGACCGCACAACCGATCCGTGGGTACCAAACCCCACCATTGGGAAACGGTGAAAATCACCGAGGGACCCGATCGAGGCCGCTACGGCTGGCGCCGCAACACCGACCCACCGGGTGAAATCCGTACCAACCACCTGCACCTCGTCGATGAACTCATCGACCGACACCGCCGCGCAGCACTGGGCCCATGGGGCGAATCCACCGCGCGGGCCGAAACGGTGACGGCCGATGACCCGTGGGGTGAGCCCGTGCCACCGGAGAAGCCTGCAGATCTCCACACCACACCCGACGACCCCTGGACCGAATCCATCGACACCACAGAACCTGTCGAGCACCCCGACCCGATCGACCCCATCGACGGCCACCGCGACCTCCGACCGTCGCGCTTCGATGTCACCTGGCCAGGTGACCGGGTCGCCTGATGCCGATACCTGTACCAAGGGCACCGTCCACGTCCGACGTGGCACCGATACGATCGCGGGCATGGCCGTTCCCGCACCCACCGCATCTGCCCGCGCCGTCGTCACCGGCGCCTCCTCTGGCATCGGCGAGGCCCTCGCCTGGGAGCTCGCCCGGCGTGGCCATTCGTTGATCCTGGTGGCCCGCCGCGGCGAGATCCTCGAGATCACCGCCGAGAAGATGCGTGCCGACCACGGGATCTCCGTCGAGGTGCGCCCCACCGATCTGTCGGACCTGCGCTCCCTCGATGTGCTGTGCGCCGAACTCGCGGACCGCGAGATCTCGATCCTCTGCAACAACGCGGGCATCGCGACCTTCGGCGCCTTCGTCGACCTCGACCCCGAGTACGAACGTGCCCAGCTACGACTCAACGCGACCGCGGTCCACGACCTCACGCTGGCCGTGCTGCCGCAGATGGTGCAGCGCGGTTCGGGCGGCATCCTCATGGTCGGGTCGGCCGCGGGCAACATGCCGATCCCGAACAACGCGACCTACGCGGCGTCGAAGGCCTTCGTCAACACGTTCAGTGAGTCCCTGCGCGGCGAGGTCGCCTCGAAGGGCGTGCACATCACCTTGCTGGCACCGGGACCCGTACGCACCGAGGACCCGTCCCCCGAGGACGCGAGCATCGTCGACAAGATGGTGCCCGGCTTCCTGTGGGACGACAGCGCCGGCGTTGCCCGGCTCAGTCTCGATGCGTTGGCGCGCAACAAGATGCGCGTCGTCCCCGGCATGCTGTCGAAGGCGATGTCGGTGGCCGGCGGGTACACACCGCGCAGGATCGTGGCGCCGATCGTCGGCGGCTTCTACAAGAAGCTCGGCGACTGACCCACACGGTCAGCGACGCCGCTTGCCCGCGCCGAACAGCGATCGGGTGATCTCCCGACCGGCCGCGGACGCCGCCGAGCGCAGGAAGCTCTTCACCGCAGCGTTCCCGAGCACCTCGGACACCACACCGGGCTCGTCCTTCTCTTTCGACTCCGGCGGCTTCGACACCGGCGGCTTCGGCGCGGGCGCCGACTGCGGGCTCGCCTGGGTCGGCTGCGGTTCCGGTGCAACGACTTTCGCGGTCAGCATCTCGTAGGCCGATTCACGGTCGACCGACTGCCCGTACTTCTGGTGCAACGGGCTCAGCAACGCGGCCGCGGTGATGGCCTCCTCGCCGATGGTGTCCATCAACGACCGCGGCGGACGGATGACCGTCCACGCGACCGGGGTCGGGGCGCCCCTCTCCGAGAGGACAGTGACGACGGCCTCGCCGATCCCCAACGACGTCAACGCCTTCTCGAGGTCGTATGCGGTCGAGGTCGGGTAGGTCTTCACCGTCTTCGACAACGCCTTCTGGTCGTCCGGGGTGAAGGCACGCAGCGCGTGCTGGATGCGTGCACCGAGTTGGGAGAGCACCTCGTTGGGGATGTCGGTGGGCAGTTGCGAACAGAAGAAGACGCCGACCCCCTTCGAGCGGATCAGCTTGACCGTCTGCTCCACCTGCTCGACGAATGCCTTCGACGAGTCGCTGAACAGCAGATGCGCCTCGTCGAAGATGAACACCAGCTTGGGCTTGTCGACATCGCCGGCCTCGGGCAGGAACTCGAACAGGTCGGCCAGGATCCACATCAGGAACGTGGAGAACAGCGCGGGCCGGGCGGCCTGCTTGCCCAGTTCGAACAGCGTGATGATGCCCGCGCCGCTGGGGTCGATCCGGATGAGGTCGCCGGGCTCGATCTCCGGCTCCCCGAAGAAGGTGTCGCCACCCTCGGCCTCGAGGTTCGACAACGCTCGCAGGATGACGCCCGCGGTCGCCGACGACACCCCGCCGATGCCCTTGAGGTCCGCCTTGCCTTCGTCGCTGGTGAGATGGACGATCACCTCACGCAGATCCTTGAGATCGAGCAGCGCGAGGCCCCTGCCGTCGGCCCAGTGGAAGATCAGGCCGAGCGTCGACTCCTGGGTTGCGTTGAGTCCCAACACCTTGCTGAGCAGGATGGGGCCGAACGAGGTGATGGTCGCGCGGATCGGGACGCCGATGCCCTCGGTACCGAGGGAGACGAACTCACACGGGTGGGTGGCCGGCGCCCACGTGTCGCCGATCTCGGCGGCGCGCCTGGCGATCTTGTCCCCCGCCACGCCGGGCGAGCTGAGCCCGGACAGGTCGCCCTTGACGTCGGCGAGCACCACCGGCACGCCGGCCGCGGAGAGCTGTTCGGCGATCACCTGCAGCGTCTTGGTCTTGCCGGTGCCGGTCGCCCCTGCGACCAGTCCGTGGCGGTTCATCATCGCCAGCGGGATGCGGACCTGGGCGGCGGGGTCGATCACGCCGTCGACGCTGACCGCCCCGAGCTCCAACGCCGGGCCCTCGAATCGGTATCCGGCGGCGATCTGCTGCGCCGCCGTCTGGCCTTGCGTCGGTTCGGTCACGTGTGGTCCTCCCGGTCGTCGCCGACCCCCGCCGGCACATCAGTGGCGCCGGTGCTCCCCCGGCGCGTCCGGCAACACATTAGCGCCGCGCGGGGCGTTGGCTAAGGTTGTCGGGTGCAGGACAAACTTGTGTGGATCGATTGCGAGATGACCGGTCTGCGATTGGACACCGACAAACTGATCGAGATCGCGGCGTTGGTCACCGACAGCGATCTCAACATCCTCGGCGAGGGCGTCGACGTGGTCATCCATGCCGACGACGCCGACCTCGAGGCGATGCCCGACGTGGTGAAGAAGATGCACGCCGCCTCCGGGCTCACCGACGAGGTGCGTGCGTCGACGGTCACCGTGCCCGAGGCCGAGCAGATGGTGCTGGACTACGTTCGCAAACACGTGAAGTCGGCCGGGGCGGCCCCGCTGGCCGGTAACTCCATCGCCACCGACCGCGGCTTCATCGCCCGCGACATGACCGCGCTCGACACCTACCTGCACTACCGCATGATCGACGTCAGCTCGATCAAGGAACTGAGTCGCCGCTGGTACCCGCGGATCTACTTCGGTCAGCCGGAGAAGGGTCTCGCGCACCGTGCGCTGGCCGACATCCGTGAGTCGATCCGCGAGCTCAGGTACTACCGGCAGACGGCGTTCGTCGCCCAGCCCGGCCCGGACACCGACACCATCGCGCAGATCGTCACCGACCTCGGCGACGCCTAGCCACCCCGGCACGGCCTCGTCCCTGCTGTCCCACGCGTATCGAACAACCGATTGGCACTCGGCGCGGGCCACCAGATAGAGTGTGCTCTGCGGTTCTGGTTGGTTCAGAACCACATGGTGGGTGTAGTTCAGTTGGTAGAGCACCAGGTTGTGATCCTGGCTGTCGCGGGTTCGAGTCCCGTCATCCACCCGAAGAGAAAATAGCGCCCCACCTGCAGATTCGCGGGTGGGGCACTATTCGTTTCGAGCTCGATGCATTGAGTCCTGCATTAGCCGCTTATGTCGCACCGCTGATAGCGGCACTGAACCGGTCGACCGCCGCCTTCTGCATGGTCGGCGTGACGTGCGAGTAGACGTCCATTGTCGTCGTGATCGTCGAGTGCCCCAGGCGCTCCTGCACCACCTTCGGGTTCTCCCCGTTCTCCAGCAGAATCGTCGCGTGAGTGTGGCGCAGTCCGTGCAAACCGATCGCGGGCAACGCGTCCGACCCGAGTTTCTGGCGAGCCTTGTCGACGCGGCGGCTGAACATCTGCGACGTCGAGATCGGATTGCGCGGCGACCCGTCGAGCGTGCCGAACACGTATGCGTCGGCGCGCGCGAACCCCAAGGACAAGGCACCGCGCTCGGCCTTCCACTGACGCAGCACGCGCACTGTCGTCGCGTCGATGTCGAGCACGCGGGCGCGGTCTGACTTGGTGCCCTTGACCTCCCCAGGGCGAGCGGTGTCGAGCGCGCGGCGTACCTGGATTCGCTGAGCGGTGAGGTCGATGTCGCCCCACCGCAGCGCCAGCACTTCCGAGCGTCGCACTCCCGTGTGCGCGACGACCCACCAGAGTGCGTGCACCTCGTCACGCATGGTGTCGCGATTCCAGCTGAGGAACGCTCCGAGCTGCGAGCCGCTCCACGTGACCATCTCGCCGCTCCGCTCACGCTGCTGGCGCTTCACCTCCTTCATCGACGGAGCCTTCACCCCCTTAGTACGCGCGGGGTTGAGAGCGATCAGGCGGTCGTCGCGCGCTGCCTCCAACATCGCCGAGACTGCGACGTGGACCTGATGTACCGACGTCTTGGACAGCCCACCCGCTGCTCGCTGACGCGACGGGTCGGGCATCTGCAGGTCGGCGTACAGCTTGCGCAACCTCGTCGTGGTGACGCCGTCGAGTCGCAGGTGGCCAATGGACGGGTTGACGTGGATAGCGAAGATACGTCGATACCCGGCGAGAGTGGCAGCCGCCAGATCAGCACGAGAGTCCAGCCAGCGGGTCGAGTAGTCGCTGAACGTAGGCACTTTCGCCGCGAGGTCTACTCCCGCACGCAGCTGCGCACGCGCCGCCTGCATTGCATCGTCGGCCTGCTCTGATGTTGCAAAACCGCCCTTGCCCGCGTATTTATGCGGGCCGTTGGGGTCCTCGGGGTCAGCGGGGACCCAGAGCTGGTACCGCCACCTTGTGCCCGCCTTGATCGAGTACTTGACCACCGTGCCTACGCGTGCCGCTCGGGACTTGCGCTGAGTCATTTTGCTGCACTCTCGTTGTCGTCCTGGTTGGCCGTTGCAGTGGCCCAGTCGCGGCGCAAGAACCCGCGTCGCTTAGCTTCTGCAATCCACTTGTCAACAGTGGGTTTCGACGCCTGCGCATGAGCAGCGACATACTCACGGGGCGACGCCCCGTTCTCGCGAGCCGTCATGAGCAGGAGAGCCACCTGTCGGTAGTGCGCGTCGTCGCGCTTGTTGCCCCGTCCACCAGGGCTGCGCTCGGGCCGCAATATCAAGGTGGGGTCGTCGATTTCAGCGATCGTCGTGAACGCGCCATCTCCGTACGCCTCAAACTTGGCGGCAGACTCAGCCAGTCGTCGGACGGGAATCTGGCGCACGGTGATCGGCCCGATGTCCGCAGAGTCGTCGGGCGAGACGATCCGCATCTCAACGAGGCGCGGGGCAGCACCCGACCTGTCGACGCGGACCTGATAGCGGTGTTCATGGCCGACGAGCTGAATCTCGATGAGGCCGTCGGCAAGTCGGTCGATGTTCTGGACATCGCCCTTGATCGAGCTGGCGTTGTAAGTAGTCACAAAAAGACTATAACGCAATGCCATAGCAATTAGCCCTTTTTTGCGCTTGTCTTGACCCAGCGACACATAAAGCGCCCCAGGGCCACTAGAGAAGGACTACTACGACATGACTGCGCACTCTCCTACGTCAGCCCACGAAACCGGTTCTGCTCGTGTTGATCTCGACTGGCTGCGGTCGACTGGAGTTGCGGCGCTCAGCCGCCCCCAGGTCGCACAGCTCCTCGATGTGGACGAGCGCACCGTTGGTCGCGCTATCGCCGATGGGTCCCTGCCCTCGATGCGGCTCGGTCGGCGCGTGGTGGTGCCTCGGGTGCCTTTGATGCGGCTGCTCGGCATCGCCGACTGACCCCGCACTCCACTAGCTGAGTGCGTCTCGGACCTCAGCACCACACAGATACGCCCGCTCGGCTTACGAGAGCCAGGCGGGCGACGTACCCGAAAAGAAGGCCACCACCAATGACCTCCCACCACAATACCCAAATAACCGCCACTCGCGATGGCGTCACCTCGCTCGCAGCGGTGCGAAGTGACGACGTCAATCCCTACGACAACCCCGGTGCAGCCGCTCGCGTTCGACGCGACCTCGACGAGGCTGCCGCATCCGAAGCACGGCGTAAGCGGTGGGGGCGCAACCGATACGACGTGAGCGCACTCGTCGACAACCCAGCCCCTTGGGCACGCAAGCTCGCCGGTGCGATCGAGCGAACCGACGCAGCACGTAACCCTGTGAAGGCACCCCCGACGCTGATGTTCCTCGGGTCCAAGGCAGTCGAAGCGGGAGCAACCGACGCACAGCTCGCGCAGCTGGCGAAGCTTACGAACAACGAAATCGCCGAGGTGAAGCTGCGCGAGGCCGCGGAGCTCACCGACACGCGACGCCTGATCGACACTCTGGCGCGCAGCATGGCGACGCAGCGCGACACAGCCGTCGTTGCACCGGAACCCTTCGACCTCACCGACCTCCTCACGCAGCCCGACGAGGATGCTGCCTATCGCATTGGCGAGCTGTGGCCGATCGGGGGCCGTGTGCTGTTGGCTGCGCCGTACAAGGCGGGCAAGTCGCACATGGTCGGAAACGTCATCCGCACCCTCGTCGACGGCGGGAAGTTTCTCGATCGTTTCGACGTAACACCCGTGCGCAAGGTGGTCCTCATCGACACCGAGCTCGACACGAGGCTGCTGCGGCGATGGTTTCGGGATCAGCGCATCGACAACACCGACGCAGTGTCGGTGGTCCCGCTGCGCGGCGCGGTGTCGACGTTCGACATCACCGACCCCGCCACGCGCTCTCAGTGGGCTCGCAAGCTCGAAGGCGCGGACGTCGTGATTCTCGACTGCCTCCGCCCCGTTCTCGACGCACTGGGGCTGTCGGAGGACAAGGACTCTGGCCGTGTGCTCGTTGCATTCGACGCGCTGCTCGCCGAGATCGGTGCCACCGAGGGCATGGTCGTCACCCACATGGGACACCAGAACGAACGCGCTCGGGGTGACTCGCGGCTACTCGACTGGAACGACGCGATGTGGAAGATCGTGCGCTCGGGCGACGACAGCGACGACGACGCCACCCGCAAGCGCTTCTTCTCGGCACTGGGTCGTGATGTGTCGCTGCCCGAGGGACAACTCACGTTCGACACAGCTACCCGACACCTCGCCTATGAGGATGGCAGCCGCAAGGACTCGACCGCCCGCGTCGCGATGCCCAAGCTGCTCGCGCTGATCAGCATGGAGCCCGGAAAGCTGTCCAAGAACGATGCTGAGAGACGACTCAAGGACGACCACGGCATCCCGCAGCAGGCTGCTCGCGCTGCTCTGAAAAAGGCGCTCGCAGAGGGGTCGTTGGTGTTCGAGATCGGCGACCGGGGCAAGCATCTGCTGTCTCCGGGAGGCGACCCGTTCACGGTCGCCACGGGCTAATTCGACGGCAGCTCGTCAGCTCGTTACAGCTCGTTAGAACGATCTAACGAGCGCCAAATCCAGCTCGTCAGCTCGTCTATAGGGACGAGCTGAGCTGGATGGTCGAGATGGGGGCGGAGATTGAGGGTCAGCTCGTTAGCAACGAGCTGAACCGAAAGGGTGGTGGCACGAGCGGTGACCAGAGGCGGCGACGCCATCGCGGACACCCAGCTCGCAGGACGGGATCACCGAGCAGAACGGAGCTGTGTTGCACCCGAGGAGCCGTGTCGGGTCCCGAGCGGTGTGCAGCGTAGGCGTTGCTCCCGGGGCTGTGTTGGGCTCTCCCCGACGAACGCCAGTGGAGTGGGAGCAGTGGGCAGATGAGTGATCGCGTCACCTCAGCGAGGCTCTCAGTGGCCGCGAGACCTCAACGGCGACAACGCACAACGCCGACTTTGGCCGGCGTTGTCGTTCACCCTTCTGCGGTATCTGTAGGAGGTGTCCAGAACCATGCCGCTCGCCGAGTCGCGCGCCCGAGCTGCGGAAGTGTTCCATCAGCGCGCCGCCGTGGGGCGTACGTGGCAGCAGATCGCGGACTCCCTCGGGTTCCGTTCGATCGGAGCTGTGCAGACCGCCTACAAGCGCTACTGCGAGTCGATCCCGTCGCCCGCAGTCGAGGAGGTTCGTGCCGAGATTCGTGAGCGCAAGCGGATCACGAACAGCGTCGCGCTCAGCTCTCTAGTCGAGGCGAAGCGGGCGAGCGATCACCAGGCAGTGGCGCGCCTCATCGACACGATGACGCGGTCGGACGCCGAGCTTGCCAAGCTCTACGGACTCAGCAGCGAGACCGTCGACGTGAACGTCACTCAGACCTCGACGGCGATCATCGCCGACGCCCGCGAGCGGCTGCTCGCTGTGATCGACGGAGAGTTCGAGCCCACCCCCATCAAGGAGATCGACCGATGACCCACCCCACCAAGCGCGACGTCGTCAACTCGGCGATGGACCTCGCGTCCGACGTGACCGAGGGACGCCTCGACCCCGACGAATTGGCGGCTGAGTTCGCTGCTGAGGCCCGAGACCTGTTCGGAGGTGTACTCGGACCCGGCGACCCGCTGTGGGAGCTGCAGCTCGACGTCACGCGCGAGGTGCTCGGTGTGGGCGGAATTGGTGCCGACGAGCTGTCCGAGTGGCTCGCGGTTGCCCGTCGTCGAGCCGAGGCTGTGGATAACCCCGCCACCTGAGCAGTTGCAGGAGCGCCGACCTGTCAGGATCGCAGCATGGACCACATTCGTCCCGACGACGCCCGCGTGATCGCTCGACAGCTGCGCGTTGCACTGCAGGCAGGCGGCAGTGGCGACGGCCCGCGCTTCTCCCCCGTTGCTCGCACTCGCATCACCGACGCGGCGATTGCAATGGAGGTCCACGGGAGCCAGTACGAACTCGGCGAGATGGGTGTACTCAAGCTTGGTCGCACGGTAAGCGATCCCGACGCGGTCTAGCTGGGGTGTAGTCATACCAAACATCCTGTGGCGCAGTGTCCCCCGTGTATCTAGAGCCGCGTGCCCATTGTTCAACAGCCGTCTTAGTTTGTCCTAGAGATCAAACAGACAAACACGGAGGACGACATGAGTGCAGGACAGACCGTTGGGTACCAGCGGGTTTCGACGATCGAGCAGAACACCGCACGCCAGCTGGACGGGCTCCAGCTCGACAAGGTGTTCACCGATCACGCCAGCGGCAAGGACACCAACCGGCCCCAGCTGCAGCTGTGCCTGGAGTATGTGCGCGATGGCGACGAGCTGATCGTGCACAGCATGGATCGGCTCGCGCGGTCGCTCGTCGACCTGCGCAGGATCGTCGATGAGCTGACCGGGCGCGGGGTGCGTGTGCGGTTCATCAAGGAGGGCATGACGTTCGCCCGCGATTCCCAGGACCCGTGCTCGATCCTGATGCTCTCGGTGATGGGAGCAGTCGCAGAGTTCGAGCGATCGCTGACCCTGGAGCGGCAGCGGGAGGGCATCGCGATCGCCAAGCGCGAAGGCAAGTACACCGGGCGCAAGCCCTCGCTGACCGACGATCAGGTCGCGTCCGTGATGACGCGTCTCGATCAGGGCGCGTCGGCTGCAGCACTGGCGATCGAGTACGGGGTGAGCCGCGCGACCATCTACAACACCCGGGCGCGAGCAGCGGCAACGCCAGCCTGAAGTCACGCGTCACGGGAACGTCACGCCAACCGCACGCGCGCCGCGCATTCTCCCAGCTCAGGACGAGATCAGTTCTGCAGCAACAACACCGATATTAGTAGGGATTGAGCCGGCGACCTGGCTCGACGTCGCTCCCATCGTGCGCAGCAGCGCCGCTGCTGTGCACGGTGCCCTCCTAGTGTGAGTCTCGTGTCCACGATCACCGTTGCCGATCCCCTCGCCGATCCCGCGATTCTCTCGCCGATCCAGTGGGGCACCCGTCTGGCGTCCTTCAAGTCACGCATGGTCGACGAGAGTGACCCTCGCGTGGTCGAGTGCCGCGCGGCACTGGCCTACTGGCGATGCAGGCGTGCGCTCGACGCCGAGCGCGGGCACATCTCCCCCGCACACCTCGATGCCCTGATCGGACATCTGCGCGAGGCGGTGACGGCGTGAGGATCACTCGTGGACCGCGTACCCCGGCGAGCGCTGCACCCGTAGCGGTGAGTCAGGACGAGCAGCGCTTCCGCCGCCGCAAGCACCTGCTCATCACCTACGACGGCAGGTTCGACTTGGCTGCAGAGGTCGCTGCCTTGACCGAGCCGATGGCCCGCCGCGTCGCCGGTGAGCCCCACCCTCTGAGTTACCTCCATCGCGTCGAGGACATCGTCGCTGCCGTGCATGGCGCTATCGCCACGATCTCGATGCTGCTCGTCGAGCGCGACGCCCGACGACGTACCGCCCACGTCCCGGACTCCAATCGCGCACAGGCGATGCGCGCTGTCGTTGCACTCGCCCCGCGCCCCGTCGAGCCCGAGGTCACCAACGACGACGTGCTCTCTGGTGCGTGGGCGGCGGTCCTGACCGAGTACGCCCGCAGATACGCCCAGCCCCTCAGCGACTACCTCGCCCACGCGCGGCAGCCCGGGGACATCGACCCCGCGATCTCGGTGTCAGGCCGCGTAGAGGCGGCGTTGCGTGAGATCGACGCAGCCGCGAACGATCTTCACCGCGTCCTTAAGCGCGCCGCGTCCCTCCGCGCTGAGGCGAGCTTCACGCCGCTCAAGCAGGTGATCGCCGAGCAGCACCGCGCGACGCTCGCTGACCTCGGGGTCGAGGTCGAGCCGTGACGGGCAACTACCAGTGTCCCGATTGTCGGGGACCGTCACGCAGCTGGCGCGGCTCCGTGCATGGCTGGCGGTGTGCGGCGTGCATTGAGGCGGCGATTGGACTGACCGAGGTGATCGGGCGCATGGGGCGACCCGTGCTGGGCTTCGGGCCCATCACGAGCGCTCCCCAGCGGCGTTGGGGAGGTGGGGGCCTGGTTGCGGACCGCTCCACCTCTCCGACGTCGTCAGCAAAAGCGCACCGACCCAACAAGAACCCCACCAAGAACCGGAGATAGGTCGATGACCGACATGACCCCCGAACAGCGCGTCTACATCGCCTTCCACGAGGCCGGGCACGCGGTGGCAACGGTTCTCAGTGGCGGGCGCGTGGGTATGGCGCGGATCGTCGACAACGACCCGACCACGATCGGCATGTGCGAGACCTACGACCATCACGAACGCGACGACGCCCTGATTGCGTGGGCTGGCCCCTACGCCGAGGCCCTTGCCCGATGGGGCGATAAGGGTCGCCCTGATGTGCGAACGGGGCTCCTGCAGGTACTCGCGGCCAGCGGCAGACGCGACCAGTCCGTCATCGACCTCGCCAAGATGCGCGACGTTGGATACTCCGACGACCACCGCACCATCGAGAAACACCTCAAGACGTGCTGGCGGGCAGTGGGCGACGTCGCAACCGCGCTCATAGACGGCCCGGTCACCCACACTGATGTGACCCGGGCGCTCGGATTGTCCAGCGACCCCGAGGTGTCAGCGCACCAGCTGCACCTCATTCGGGCGGGGCGGAAGCCTGGCAGGTTCTCCGTCACCAAGGTCGGCGAGACGCTCCACGTGTCGACGCTGCTGACCGCCTGAGCGTCAAACCGAATGCACCCAACGCTCGACCATCACCCGATCCGTCTGCCGTCGATCCGTCGCCGCAGAAACGCGTCCATCGACGCCACCCGGGGAGCCCCGGCCCCGGGCACGGGCCATCCTCCTGCACCACGATCACCCAGTCGCCCCATCGGAGCGGCGAGCGTCACCCGCACTCCTGCGCTGTGGATCAGGACGTCGTGCGCGACGACGAGCGCGGCGAGCTGATCGGGCTGGTGCTGACCCTGCTGCCACAGGACCGCCGCGTCCTCCAACGACGGGAAGCTCCCAGCCAGACGCACCGTGCCCGTCTCAAGCCCCTGCAGCAGCGCCGACGACCGCGCTACCGAGTCCCCGCGGGCTCGCCACGGGGTGATGCGCGGGCGGTGCTGGGCGTCGGGGTGCTCACGCATGTAGCGGTCGAGCGCCGTCCGCGTCACCTGGAGGTAGGTCTCGGCGGTGGTGAATCCCTCGATCGCGATCTCCGACGCCCCCACCTCCATCGCCAACGCGACAGCAGCAGTGGCCCACTCATCGCTCGTCATCGGTCGGCTTCGATCAGCGATCAACGACGTCACACCGTCGTTGCCAAACGACGCCGCCACGAGTCCACACGAGTCCCCACGGCCTGAGTCCGAGGGGTCGACGCCCACGACCGTCATCGTGGGCGACTCCGGGGCATCAGGTAACCGCCACTGCTCGAACCACTCTCGCTTGATCAACCCACCATCCGGGGGCGACGGGACTCCCTGGAACAGCGAGTACCAGGTTCGCTCACCAACCGAGCGCCGCATGTCGTCGAGCTGCTCAGCTGTGCGCCCGAGCGCCGAGGTCATCGCGACACCGGGAGCACGGTCGAGGTCGTCGGGGATGCCCGCCTCCGCGATCGCGGGGATGTTGATGTGGGTCCACCGCTCCCCCTCCTCGTCGAGCAGCGTTCCGATGAGATCGGCCTCGTGCCAGCGGGTGCCGATGACGACCACCGAGCCCCCGGGGTGGAGCCGCGTCATCAGAGTCGAGCGGAACTCGTGGAGGACGCGCTTGCGGTGGGCGGCGCTGTCAGCCTCCTGCGCGTTCTTGATCGGGTCGTCGATGAGCAGCAGGTCCGCGCCGAATCCGGTGATGCCCGAAAGGATGCCAGCAGCGAGCAGCCCGCCGTTGTTCCCGTCGAGCATCCACCGACCCACTGCCGTCTTATCGCCACGCAACGACAGCCCGAGCAGGTCGGAGTGCTCCGCGATGAGAGCGCGCGCCGCGTGAGAGTGCTCCTGCGCCAACGTATCGGCGTAGGACGTCAGCACCACCCGTGAGTCGGGATCGTGGCGCAGCGCCTCAATGACGCCGATCTGCGACGCCAGCACCGACTTCCCCGTGCGCGGGGGCGTGCTGATGATGTAGCGCCCATCAGACTGCGAAATCGCCTCACGCAGCACATCCGAGATCAACGCGATGGCGGGCGTCACGACGTAACCCGGGATGATCCTCCGCGCGAGTTCTGCAGGCGTGACGGGGCTGTGTCGCCCTCTCGCCACCGAGATCGCCCGCGCCGCCGTGACTAGTGCGATGTTCGACATCACGCGGCAACGCTGCCCGTGAGCGGCTCGCAGAGGTAGGTGCGCCCGTGCCACTTGGACGCGTAGATGCGTCCACTCAGGTGCAGCGCTACCGCCAGCTCACCAGCACGCCAATTGGTGCGGGGCAGCTGCGAGCGAATGTCCGCCCACGCAACGCTATCCGGTGCGTTCTCGACGAGGGAGACGATCAGCTCGCTCACCTCGCCATCGGTCATCGTGGTCGGGGTGCTCTCGGTGGTGCTGTGCATAACGGTCCTGTTCTGGGATACGAGGCCGAATGGGGTGAGCGGAGTGACAGCTGGTCCCGCCGAGTCGGGCACAGCTGCGCGAGAAAGGTCAGCGACGAGGGCGGGTAGTGAGGATGTCGAGCGCCTTGTTAGCGAGCGCCTCGTCGACCGTGCCGCGCTCGACCTCGCGGAACAGAGCCGTGTGGCATCGCCAATAGGACAGCCCACTCTCGGCGGCGTCGACCCGGGGACCATCGGTCTCGCCGCGTGACTTGAGCGCCGAAAGCGTTGCCCGCCAGGATTCCATCGTGCGCGAGCTGGGATGAGTGAGTTCGAGTTGGTTGGTCACCCCACAACTAGATCAGCTATGGGTGCACAGCAGCGTGACACTGCTAGCAGCTAGACCGAAACACCAGTTGCATCGAAGCCATAGCAGGAGCAGGCGATTGCCTACTCCCCCTCTATGAGCCCTTGGATGTACGCGACCCGGCCGGCAATATTCGCTGTGAGGTTGGTAGTTGAAACCGCAAGGTGCGGCTCGTCGTGAATGCCTTCGCCCTTCTCAGTACTGAGCAGACACGCCGCGTCGTAAAGACGCTCTCGCACCAGACGCTCGAACAATAGTTCGTAGCGTCGCGTGTACGAGGAGTTGTCGAAAACGGGATCCGTTCGATACAGAGCGGTTCCGTGATCCCGGACCACTTTCGTCGAGCCGGGCCCGCGCTCCAAGACGTAGACGAACCCTAGCCACGGCTTGATATCGCCCAGCAGACCAGCTTCGTAGGCGCGCCAGATGTCGATGGCGTTCCCGATGGCCTCTTCGGTTCGATTGTTGAAGTTGTTTCCAAACGAGCCAACCTGCGATTTGCACTCGATCGCGGCGACAAGCGTCTTTTTGTAAGTCACGACGATGTCCCAGTTTTTCGCTCTGCGGTAGAAGCCTGGGAGAGGGATGATGCCCGACTGTCGTATCTCCACGCCGTACTTCTCCAGAGGCGCGAACTCCGCCGCCACTAAGTCCTGTAACGCCGTCAGGTGTAGACCTCCGGTCACGCTGCCGCGAGTTCCTGCGTCGATCCTTCCGGACTCAACCTGCCTCTGCGTCTGCAGATCTCGTCCAGCCCAGAACGCTCGCACTGCCTCGTCAAACTCGTCCCGTGTTGCGGTCACGTCGCAGGTACCTCTTCCGTTAGTTCGTAATCGTGCATGTCAATTCCGTACGCCTCGCAGGCGGCCGTTGTTGCTGCCGCGACGTTGCGAGATCTGAAGGCGGCGCGGAGGGCGGCCTGCGTCGTCTCGTCGACTTCATCGAGTCGCGGCACCCTAATTCGCTTGAGGTATTGCGCTTGGAACCGCAGCGTCCCACCACGCATCCGCACGCAGTACGCCTCGATGAACGCTTGCGCCACGCGTGAGAGCAGCAGTCCACCAAGCACTTCGATATCCCACCCGTCCGAGGTGACGAAGTACAGGTTGTGGTGCGGGTAGTGGCCCCCAGGGTCGAGGACGGGGTGGATCGTGGTCTTCATGTCCTGGATCAGAAGCTTCGGCCGGTCTGTGACCCCGGGCTGCACCTTGTCGATCGTTCGGTACCACGACGACGGGTCCTTCTTCGCGACGAACCGCGCGCGCAAGGCCGGGTCGTGGCTAAGGTACGCCGCCATTTGCGGATAGTCCTCCAGAGCGACGAGTTTGCCATCATCGCCCCACGGGTTCACGAGGTAGTTGCCCTGCCAGTCGAAGGACCCTGACATCAGGTCTCGCCGCATCGCTAGCGGAAGCATCCTGTCGGCCTCAGCAGCCGATGGATTCTTCGTCACGTAGACCTTGTCCGCACCGCTCGCGATTCCGATCGAGACTCGCGTTCCGGTTGCTTCGTCATGTAGCGGGGGGAAGGACTCATTGAGGTGCTTGATCAACGCGAGGCGCGCGGGCGAACCCGTCGGCCAGAGCTCGCCGCCCTCAAACCACGACGGCAGGCGGTGAGCCTGCACACCAACCTCGCTGAACTCGACCCACTCTGGGTCGGTCGCGGCTTTCGCTAGCGCCCGGGCGGTGGCTTCAGTGAACTCTTCTGTCGTGTCTGCGACGAGCACCGTTCCCTGCGGGGAATTGCTCAGCACGGTGATCGCAGGGTAGGCCGACACCTTTGTTTCGAAGGCGTCGACATCGTGCATGGTCCAGACGTGGTCCATCGCGTATCTCCCGGACACGAGGGCTCGGAGCTGTGCCCCATAGCTGTTCCGCATCCATCTGTCGGCGCAGATAAAGCCGACCTTTCCCCCGGGAACCAGCATGCCCAGGGAGCGTTCGTAGAAGCCAACGTAAATGTCACCTCGACCGGTCATGGTCAGCCACGTCCGCCGGTACAGCGACGCAACGGCGTCGGGTAGATCGTCGTAACGGATGTAAGGCGGGTTGCCGACCACGATGTCGGCGGCTTGGTCGTCGGGTCCACCAACCTCATCTGTATCGAGGTCAAGCACCGTTCCAGCCGCGGGCCGAAGGAAATCGGCCTGACGAACCCACGAACACGCCATCTCAAGCGCTGCGTCGCGTGGCATACCCGCCTCCACCAGCAGCGCGCACGAAAGCGCTCGGCAGGTTTCAACGTGCTCTGGAAGCAGGTCGTAAGCCCGAATAGCGTCATGTAGCTCCGACAACGCGGTCCCCCGGTGCCGAGCGCTGTT
The DNA here is from genome assembly GCF_024171815.1 of Williamsia maris. GTDB lineage: Bacteria > Actinomycetota > Actinomycetes > Mycobacteriales > Mycobacteriaceae > Williamsia_A > Williamsia_A maris. The sequence continues at coordinate 888,203 of NZ_JAMTCJ010000004.1, forward strand.
GATCAGCCGCTCGACGATTACCGCCAAGAACGCTCCCGATCCGCATGACGGCTCGACGAGTCGCACGGCTCCAAGATCGCGGTCAGCGGTGTAGCCCGTCAGGTCTAGGATCACCTCCACGACCCAGCGCCTAGTGAAAACCTCGCCGGTTGCGCGAGCGACCTGAACGGTCTCCGCGACTGTCATCGAACTATCCAGACCACTTCGAAATCAGACACGTGACGATGATGCACTACGCAACGGACATCCCGGGGGCCGCCGCTCCGTCGCCAAGACTCGGTGCAACGGAACCCACGTCAGGCAGGGCATCGTCAGAATTGGGCGCACGGCCCTCCGCTTGCAGGTCTGAACTGCGGCCGCCGATCAAGGTGCACCTACTCGTCGCCGTAGCCGTTTGCGTAGGTCGCCTCCGGTAGCGGTTCAGGTACATACTTCTTGTCGTCCGGGTGGTGGTAGATGCACTCACTAGCCATGTCGACCGTGGTCTCGTTGATGAGCTTCTCGTACGCGGTGGAGCCCTCCTGAGCGACGTCGAACGCACCCGACCAGACTCGCTCGACGGGCACTCCCGCTTCTACAAGCGGAGCAATATCGCTCATGACCAGACCCAGCTTCCTTGTCACCGGAAACGTAATGCCCCACGCAGTCATAAAGCCCACACCCATTTCCGTCGCGCCGTCCTCTGGCTGACGCACAAGTCCTACTGGCGCGTCGTTGGTGATAAGCGATCGCTTGTCGAAGCGAACCAGCGTCCAGGGCCTGCCAACGAGGTACTTCACCAGCTTCTCGGGTAGTTCGGCCATCTGTTTGATGTGGACGGGTGCGGGGACCCTGTACGGCCCCTGGGGGTTTGCCGCTTGTTCTCGATACCTTGCGGCCTGCTCGTCATTTAGGTCGAGGCCGAGTCGGCGTTTCGCCCACGGCCGCGCACGGTCGCCGCTTGCTGCCATTGCCTCTAGCCGCGCCATCTGAGCAAGCATGTGTCCGAGCATTTTGCGTTGGTCTGGCCCCCGCACCGCTTGCATTGCCAAGAAGTACCCAAGTTCTAGCCGCTGCTCCTCGGGAAGAGGCCAGACTCCGTCGACGATCGACCGGAAGATCGATGCTGCACTTGACTCGACCGCGGCCAGCGCCTTTTCGATGACGTCCGGCCCTTCGGGGTGGTCCTGAACTGTGTAGAAGTGGTTCGTCGCGGCAGTCTTACCAATTACCTGGGTGAATCGCTTGTCGCCCGGTAGACGGACCGTCGTGATTCGCTCGTCCATATCGGCGAAACCACGGAGGTAGAACTTGGGCACTGTGTGGTGCAGCTTCGCGATGTTTGGCACTGCCAACCTCGTGGTCGTCTACAGGTTCGTTCAGCTTGCCGATGCATGGAGCTGTGCATTGCGGGCAATGCATTGATTGGTTCCACGATGCATCAGGATGTCGGAGTAGGCGAGCTGCCACGCTGGTCAACGAGAGTATTTGGCATCTCTAGGTGGGCCGATGCAGGCCCGTGACACAAGTTCGAGTCCCGTCATCCACCCCAGTAGGTGGGAGGGCAATTGTGCCCTCCCACCTTTTTGTTCTCCCCATCCTGCACGTCCCCGCAGTTCACGTGCGTTGCGCTTCCGACTGTCCGCTGCCGCGACACCTGCCCGACGCGATCGTGAGCGGCAGTCGTTTGCCGCACTAATCTGATTGCATGGCTGCCCACAGCACTCCTGCACGGTCAGCTGATGAACGCCGGACGCCACTCTCTCGAGATGGGTGACCGGCGGCATCACGACCCTGCGACTCCCACCCCGCGTTCGTCATTTCCGCGGTTCTGGGCGGCAGCGGCGATCAGTTCGATCGGCTCGGCCGTGACGGCCGTCGCGATGCCCGTGTTGGTGGTCCACCAACTGGACGCGTCGCCGTTCGAGGTCGGCGTCGTGAATGCCGCTCAGTTCGTTCCGTACGCGCTACTCGGTCTCATCGCGGGCGCCTACGTGGACCGGTGGCGGCGCAAGCCGATCCTCGTGTGGGCGAGCGTCGGGCGCGCCTTGTCCCTGGGTGCCGTGCCGGCACTCTGGCTTGCGGGGTCATTGCAAATCTGGATGTTGGTCATCGCGCTGGTGTTGTTCGGCGCGTTCTCGGTCTTCGGGTTCGCTGCGACCCAGTCGCTACTTCCCGCTCTTGTTCCCCGAACAGGTCTCATCGCAGCCAATGCGCGCCTCGATCAGGCGGACGCCGCCGCGACAACCCTCGGGCCGGCCCTCGGCGGCGGGCTCGTCGGACTGCTCGGAGCCCCCGTGGCGATTGCGGTCGACGCGATCAGCTACCTCGTGGACGCGGCCCTCTCCGCAGGGATCCGAGTTGACGAGTCTCGCGACAGATCCGGCCCACGTCGTCTTCGCGCGGAGATCCGCGACGGCGTGCGGTGGACGTACCACCACCCCACGCTGGGGCCACTCGCCGTATCGACACACATCTGGTTCCTCGCCAATGGCGCTGCGATGACCACTCTTTCGATCTTCGTCTTACGGTCACTCGACTTCACAGCTCTGGCATTCGGGCTGCTGTTGGCGGTCGTCGGGTTCGCCGGTCTGGTGGGGGCATCCATCGCGCCGAGGTGTGGTGAGCGGATCGGTTCGGGGCCGGTGATCATCCTCGCCCGTGCGATCTATCCGATCGCGTGGCTGTTGGTGGCCATCACCCCCGCGACAGGCGGTGGCCTCACACTCCTGTTCGGCGCTCTGGGGCTCCTGGGTATCGCCGCCGGGATCGAGAACTCGAACGAGATGAACGTCTGGCAGACGCTCACGCCGGATGAGCTTCTCGGCAGGGTGAACGGCACAAGACGCTCGATCAATCGAACGTCGGCAGCCGTCGGGGCGATCGGCGCAGGCTTCCTCGTCGGCGTGATCGGAGATCGCCTCACGCTCCTCGGCGTGATCGCTGCCTTCGCAGCTGCCGCCCTCGTCTGCGCGCGATCTCCACTGCGCGTCGACCGAGCGTGAACGGTGCGGATACTCCAGCGCAGGTGACGCCGCAGGTCGGATCCGGTCCTCCACCCCAGCAACGCCGAAGGCCCACCCGATTCGTTCGAGTGGGCCTTCGGTCGTCGTGGGGTCGGAGGCAGCGCCTCGGCGGTCTACAGCGACCGGGCGATGATCTCCTTCATGATCTCGTTGGTGCCCGCGTAGATCTTCTGCACGCGGCCGTCGGCCCACATGCGGCCGATCGGGTATTCGCTCATGTAGCCGTAGCCGCCGAAGAGCTGGACGCACTCGTCGAGGACCGCCATCGCGCGGTCGGTGGTCCACCACTTGGCCATGGCGACGGTCGGGATGTCGAGGTCACCGGTGAGGTGCTTGACGATGCAGTCGTCGACGAACACCCGCGCGATACGGGTCTCGGTGGCCGCCTCGGCGAGCTTGAACTTGGTGTTCTGGAAGCCGAAGACCGGACGACCGAACGCCTGACGGTCCTTGGTGTAGGCGATGGTCTGCGCCACAGCCGATTCCATACCGGCCACCGAGGCGACGGCGATGATGAGTCGCTCCTGCGGGAGCTGCTGCATCAGCTGGATGAAGCCCTGCCCCTCCTCGCTGCCGAGGAGGTTGGCGACCGGGACGCGGACGCTGTCGAAGAACAGTTCCGAGGTGTCCTGACCGCGCTGACCGATCTTGTCGAGCACCCGACCGCGGCGGAAACCCTCCCGATCCCCCTCGACGAGCACCAGCGAGATGCCCTTGGCGCCCTCTTTGGTGTCGGTCTTGACCACGACGACGATGAGGTCGGCCTGGGAACCGTTGGTGATGAACGTCTTCGAACCGTCGATGACGTAGTCGTCACCGTCGCGGATCGCCTTGGTCTTGATGCTCTGCAGGTCCGATCCGGTGCCCGGCTCGGTCATCGCGATGGCGCCGACGACCTCACCGGAGGCCATCTTGGGCAGCCACTGCTTCTTCTGCTCCTCGGTGCCGTAGGCGAGCAGGTAGTGCGCGATGATGCCGTTGTGCAGGCTGACGCCCCACGACGAGTCACCGATGCGGGCCTGCTCCTCGATCAGCACCGACTCGTGGGCGAAGGTGCCGCCACCGCCGCCGTACTCCTCGGGGATCGACATGCACAGCAGCCCGAGCTCGCCGGCCTGATTCCACAGGTCCCGGTCGACGTGGTGCTGGTCGATGTACTTGTCGACGTTGGGGGCGACGGTCTTCTCGAAGAACGACCGGACCAGACCGCGCAGGTCGTCCAGGTCGTCGGTCGCCCAGGGGGAAGCGTTGGTCATGGTGAGTAGAGCCTTCCTCGACAGATGAGGTCTGCGAACATTGTCAACGCCGAGCGTAACACTTGACGATGGCAGTATCGGTTTCCCTCAGCCGCGAGGCCGGCTCACCCGCACCCTCGACGGGCCGATCGAGACCGGGTCAGGCGTTGCCTGCGTTGCCGCGCTTCCACACGTCCCACGGGATGTTCCAGTCGCCGAGGCCGTCGGTACCCGGCAGGACGTCGCCGACGGTGTTCTTGACCTGGACGATGTCACCGCGCAGCGAGGTGCTCATGACCCACTCGGCGTTCTCCGGGCTGAGATTGAGGCATCCGTTGCTGACGTTCGAGTTGCCCTGCGCGTAGATCGACCACGGCGCCGCATGCATGTAGATGCCGCTGTAGGACATCTGGGTGTCGGAGTACACCGTCTCCTTGTAGCCCTCCGGCGAGTTCACCGGAACGCCGTAGGTGGACGAATCCATGATGATGCTCGGGACGCGATCACCGATGATGTAGGTCCCGCGGTTGGTCGGCGTGGAGTCCTTGCCCATCGACGTGGGCATGGTGCGCACGACCTTGCCGTTGAGTACCGCCGTCACCTGCTTGGTGTTGTCGTCGGCGGTGTAGACGAGCGACCGCCCGATGGTGAAGTTCAGGGTCTTGTTCTGCTGTCCGAAGACGCCGCCGCCGAGATCGATGCCGTAGGTGTTGATCTTGACGTTGACCTTCGTGCCCGGCTTCCAATAATTCTGCGGACGCCACCGCAGTTCGGAGTCGCTGAGCCAGTAGAAGGCGCCGGCGACCGGCGGATCGGTGGTGACGGTGATCGCGTTCTGCGCGGTGCGCTTGTCGGTGATCGGCTCGTCGAACCGGATGGCGACGGGCTGTCCGACGCCGACGGTCGAGTTGTTCTCCGGAAGCAGGTACGTGTCGGTCAGGTTGTTCGGCGCGCGCGTCGTGAACGACATCTTGCTCGAGTTGGTGCCCGAGATGCCCTGGACGTCGGCGGCCACGGTGTAGGTCTTGTCGAAGCCGAACGGCTCGGTGCTCGTCCACTCGGTGCGGTCGGAGTTGTAGGCGCCCGCGATGGTGCCGCCGGTCTGCTTCGGGATCCGGACGTCGGTCAGCTCGCCGGACTTGGCGACGACCTTCAGGGGTGCGCCCGGCTGGATGCCCGCCGCGCGGTCACGCAGCGGCTGACCGTTGAACGTGGTGATCGACACCGACGGACGCATCAGATCGTCGAACCCGGTGTTGGTGTTGACCTGATCGCTGTACGTCGGCGCCGCCGTGCCCGCCGAGCACGCCGCGAGTGTTCCCACCGCGCAGATCGTCACCGCCAGCGACGCCCAACCGCGTGTACGACGACCGAAAGGACCGAACCCCATGTTGCTCCCAGAAAAAACATCAGCGCGCGTCGCGCGGTTGATCGGACTGCATGTGCACTCACCTCGGGCTGTATCGGTATGCCGCTCTGCACGTCGAGCCCCCAGGGTGACATCAGTGTACGAGACGTACACCACTTGTCACCGAATGCCGCGCGAGCCCTGCGGCATGTCGCGCCCACCGACCCCTCGGGGTGGACGATTTTTACCCAGGGGCGGGGACCTGTTAATGTTCCATCTCGCACGATCCAAGCGCCATTAGCTCAATTGGCAGAGCAGCTGACTCTTAATCAGCGGGTTCGGGGTTCGAGTCCCTGATGGCGCACCACACGCTTGGACCTTCCGCCTCATCGAGGCACACCGCATATGCAAAACGCCCGGATTCTGTCGAATCCGGGCGCTTCGCTTGGTGTTTCAGCTGACGAGCTTCTTCACCGTCAATGCCAGTGCCAACACCCCGACACCGATCAGCGGAAACTTCACCGCCGGTGAGTTCAGGGTCGCGAGGAGGCCGTTCTTCGCGTCATCGGCCAGCCGTTGAGGGTTCGCACGAACCGCCAGGTTGTCCAGCGTCGCGGCGAGTTCCTCGCGAGCACGGGCGATGTCACGTTCGATGCTGTCGGTGTCCCGTGCCACGTGTCCTCCATCTGGGTCGAATCGAAAGAATGATCTTTCGGCGGGTTGTGACCCCCACGGTAGTTCAGAACGGTCGTGACACCTGCCGTCGCACCCCGATCGCCTCGACTACCGTGACTCCGGTGACCACCACCAAGCGACTCGAGCCCGGCGACCGGGCACCTGCGTTCACCCTCCCCGACGCCGACGGCAACCCCGTGTCGCTGAGCGACTACGCCGGCAAGCAGGTCATCGTGTACTTCTACCCGGCCGCGTCGACACCGGGCTGTACCAAGCAGGCCTGCGACTTCCGCGACAACCTGGCCGAGCTCGACGGAGCGGGCATCGCGGTTCTCGGGGTGTCGCCCGACAAGCCCGCGAAGCTGGCGAAGTTCCGCGACGCCGAGGGCCTCACCTTCCCGCTGCTCTCGGACCCGGAGAAGACCGTGCTCACCGAGTGGGCCGCGTTCGGCGAGAAGACGATGTACGGCAAGACGGTCACCGGTGTCATCCGATCGACCTTCCTCGTCGACACCGACGGCACCATCGCCGTCGCGCAGTACAACGTGCGGGCGACCGGCCACGTCGCGAAGCTCCGTCGCGACCTCTCGGTCTGATCCGACGTCGTCGAAGTCGATGGCAGCCACGAGCGACACCCAGCGCGGCGCGCACGCACGTCGCCTGTCGTCGCCCGAACCGCTGGTACCGCGCAAACGGCCCACGCAGGAACGCAGCCGACGCAAGTTCGACGCGATGCTCACCGAGGCCAGGGAGCTGCTCATCGAGGTCGGGTTCGAGTCGCTGACGTGTGAGGAGATCGCCGCCCGCGCCGATGTCCCCATCGGCACGCTCTATCAGTACTTCGCGAACAAATACGTCATCGTCTGCGAACTCGATCGGCAGGACGCGGCGGGCGTGCAGAACGCCGTCGCCGCGTTCGGGGCCGAGATCCCGTCGCTGGACTGGCCGCGACTGCTGGAGAAGTTCATCGACCACCTCGCGCGCCTGTGGCAGGACGACACGTCGCGTCGGGCGGTGTGGCTCGCCGTCCAGTCGACGCCGGCCACCCGTGCCACCGCCACGGTGCACGAGCGCGCCCTGGCCGAGCAGGTCGCACGGATCATCGCACCGCTCACCCCGAGTCAGCGCCCGCGCCGGGCGATGATGTCGGAGGTGTTGGTGCACACCGTCTATTCGCTGCTCAGCTTCTCGGTCCAGGAGGGGCAGAACCACCCCGAGACCGTCGCCGAACTCAAGCGGATGATGGGCGGCTACCTCATGCTCGAGGACACCGACCACCTCGGCTCACACTGACTCAGCCGGCCGCGGGTGCGTCCTCGAGGATCGCGACCGCGGCGGCGATCGCCCCGTCATGCGTCAACGAGATGTGCACGGTGGCGTCGCGCAGGTGCTCACCGATCTCACCGGCCAACCGGATCGCCGGCCGACCCCAGGTGTCGGTGACGACCTCGATGTCGCTGTGGCGGATCAGGGGCAGGGCGGGTGAGCGGGCGAACCGGCTGACCGACCACGCCTTGATGACCGCCTCCTTCGCCGCCCAGCGGCCCGCGAGATGTCGTGCGTCCTCGGCCGTCCCCGATGCCGCGTCCCGCCGCTCGCCCACGGTGAACCGTTGCGCGAACGACGTTCCCGGCACCTTGAGCTGATCGGCGAACTCGGGGATCGACACGACGTCGATGCCCACACCGATCACGCTCACGTGGAGGGCACCGAGGCGTCGGCGGACACGGCGGGGTAGCTGCCCGCGTCGTCGAGTCGTGCGGCGGGATCGAGCAGCAGTGCGGCCTCACGCTCGGTGTCGGTGTTGCTCTCCCCGAGACGGCGGTTCGGCGGGCGCTGGTAGAGCGGCGCTCCCCCGCACATCGCCTCGAGCATCCGCTGGTTGCCCAGACGTGCACGGTCGGCGGCAGCCTTCCGGTAGGTCTCGCGCGCCGCCGGATCGAGTGCCTGCACAAAGGCTTCCGGGTGTACGACCGCGATGAGACCCGACACGTGGCCGAACCCGAGGCTGGTCAGCAGTCCCGCCTTGAGCGGGAATCGCGAACCCAGTCGCAGCGGCTCGGTGACCCACACCAGGTGCTCGTGGGAGGCCATCACCTCGTCGACGCAGTCCAGACTGCGGTTGGGCGGGATGACCCCGTCGCGCAGCATCTGGCACAGCCCGATGAGCTGGAACGCGGCCGCGCCACCCTTGGAGTGTCCGGTCAGCGACTTCTGCGAGACGACGAACAGCGGTGCCCCGTCGTTGCGACCCAGCGCGCCGGCGAGACGCTCGTGCAGATCGGCCTCGTTGGGGTCGTTGGCCTTGGTCGAGGTGTCGTGCTTGGAGACCAGCGCGACGTCGTCGGCGCTGACTCCCAGGGCGGACAGCGACCGGGCGAGACCCGAATCCTGCTTGCCACGTGCCGCACCCAACGCACCGATACCCGGCGCGGGGATCGACGTGTGCACGCCGTCGCCGAAGCTCTGCGCCCAGGCGACCACTCCGAGGACCGGCAACCCCATCTCGGCGGCCACGTCACCACGGGCCAGCAGCACGGTGCCACCGCCCTGGGACTCGACGAAACCACCGCGGCGACGGTCGTTGGCACGGGAGAACCGGCGCGGATCGATCCCGCGCGCAGCCATCTTCGCCGAGTCGGCCGTGGCAGACATGTCGCCGAAGCCCACGATCCCCTCGATGCCGAGGTCGTCGAAACCACCGGCCACGGCGAACAGCGCCTTGCCGAGCTTGATCTTGTCGACGCCCTCCTCCACCGAGACCGCGGCGGTCGCACAGGCCGCGACCGGATGGATCATCGCGCCGTAGCTGCCGATGTAGGACTGCACGACGTGCGCGGCGATCACGTTCGGGAGCGCTTCCTGCAGGATGTCGTTCGCCTTGGACTCGCCGAGGAGCGTGTCGATGTACAGCGAGCGCATCGACTCCATGCCGCCCATGCCGGTGCCCTGGGTGTTGGCCACCAGACCGGGGTGCACCCAGCGCATCAGTTCCGACGGCTCGAAGCCCGAGGACAGGAACGCGTCCACCGTGGCGACGAGGTTCCACAGCCCGACCCGGTCGACGGACTCGGCCATGTCGGCCGAGATCCCCCAGCGGGTGGGGTCGAATCCGGTCGGGATCTGCCCACCGACGGTGCGGGTGAGTTCGAAACGACGCGGCACCCGGATCTCGGTGCCTGCACGACGGGTCACCTGCCAGTCACCGGTCTCGGCGTTGGCGACGATGCGCGTCTTCTCCGGATCGGCGGCGGCGAAGGCACGGGCCTCGTCCTCCGAGGTCACCGAGAACGACAGGTCCTCGTCGAGGAAGACCGACTGCAGCAGCGGGGCCGAGTTGTCGACCATGGCGCCGGCGTCGTCGTAGCGACGGATGCCGCAGCGTTCGACGACCGCGTCGTGGTACCGATCGGCGATCTCGCTCTCGGCCACCGGGTCACCGGACTCGGAGTCGTACCACCCCGGCTTCGGGGTCTCCTCCCAGAGAATCAGACCGGTGTTCCAGGCCAGCTCGAGAACGCCTGCCGCCGAGAGCTTCTCGTCGACCTCCATCTCGAAACGGGTGCGTGCGCTGCCGTACGGCCCCAGCTCGCCGGTGCCGACGATGACCACGAGGTCCTCGGGCGCGACGTCGAGCGCGGGCCAGGACGGCACCGTGGCGGCGGACGGTCGTGCCGGGAACGGCAGTGCCGCGACGGTGGCCTGAGCGGCCGGCTCGTCGAGGTCGGACGTCGCGGTCTCGGATGCGACCGCGGCGAGCGCCTTGAGATCCAGCGTCGCCGGATCGAGGCCCGTCGTGAAGTCGGCGTCGACCGGCCGGACACGGGCATCCGCCCGCATCTGTGCCGAGCACAGACCCAGCAGTTCGTCGGCCATCTCCTCGGTGGTCCAGGTCCGGACACCGGCGGCCTCCACGGCGGCGACCATGCCGTCGTTGTGGCCCATGAGACCGGTTCCGCGAACCCACCCGATCAGGGCGTGCGCCAGGGTGACCGTGCTGTTCCACGAGTCCTCGGCACCCCATCGGGTCACGAGGGCGTCGAGGGCGGCCTTGCTCTCGCCGTAGGCGCCGTCGCCGCCGAACATCCCGCGGTTGGGCGATCCGGGCAGGACCACGTGCAGTCGTGCCTCGAGATCGTGGTCGGCCGCGATGGATCCGAGGCCCGCGATCAGCCGTTCGACCGACCACAGCAGGACCTTCATCTCCAGCTCGGCGCGACCGCCCGCGTCGGTGAGGTCGCCGGCGACCCGCGGAGCGGCGAACGGGAACAGCAGGGTGGGCTTGAGGGCCGGCTTCACGACACCGGTGGTGCCGCCGAGGTTCTCGGTCTGTTCGCCGCCGATCCACTCGACGAGGTCGTCGACGTCGGTGTACGAGCTCATGTTCGCCGAGGCGAGCCAGAGCGACGCACCGGCACGGGCGTTCTCGCGGTACAGCTTCTTGAAGAACGCGATACGGGTGTCGTCGAGCCGCGAGCTGGTCGCGATGACCGTGGCCCCGCCGGCGAGCAGACGTCCGGCGACCGCGGCCGCGATGGACCCGGCGCTCGCACCGGTGACCACGGCGATCTCGGACTCCCAGATCCCGCGGGCGGGATCCTGCGCCGCGTGGGCGATGGCCTCGTAGGTTCGGGCGTGCACCGGGTGGCCGGCGGCCAATGCCTTGCCCTGCCACCAGGTCGCGTGATGGGCGACGGTGTCGCCCGCACCGGCGAAGCGCGGGGCGACATGGTCGAAACGATCGTGCAGATCGTGCTCGTCCTCCACCCAGATCCGGGCGAGATCCTCACGGGCGGTGGCCCATCGGTCGTCGACCAGGACCGTACGACGCTCGTCGAACGCCGGGGCCACGGTGCGGAACCAGTCGGCGCCGAGTTCGGCGCTGACACGGTCCACCACGGCCTGGGTGTCGTCGGACTCCTCGGTCGCGATGCCCGCGACCTCGTCGTCGAGACCCAGCTTGGTCAGGATCACGCGGGCGGCGCTGGCGAGTGCACCGGTGCGGCCGGTGAACTGCTCGGTCAGCTCGCCGAGTGCGGCCACGTCGACCGTTCCACCGGAGGCACCCTCGGCCGCCGGCTTCGACACCGGCACACCGCGTTCGGCGCCCACCGCGGAGACCGCGGCGTCGATGAGTGCGTCGAGTCCGTCGGCGTTGCTCACCGGGGCACTCAACAGACCACCGAGGTCTCCCCCGCGGACGCTGACCCCCTCGCGGCTTCCGAGTGCGACGGCAACGGTGGTGTGCAGGACCCACCCGGAGTCGAGCTGCCACACCGACGACAGCCGGTCACCGATGTAGGACGGGCGCTTGTTGACCGGACCGAACACCTTGCGGATCTGGTCGTTGATCGCGTCGGTCAGCACCGCACCGAACGGCTTGTAGCCGCGGGCGAGGCTGTTGACCGTGGACGCCAGCGCCGCCATGTCGGCCTCGGCGGCGCCGTCGATCGCACCGAGTCCGAGCTCACCGCCGATGTCGAGCAGCAACTGGTTGCGTCGTGAGGAGACCCCGTCGCACAGCGCCTCGATGGTGTCGGCGGCACCGATCTGATCGGTACGCATCTTGGTCCACAGCGCGATCACCGATCGCACGGCGTCGGCGGGCGCGAACGCGAGGTCGTCGGGTCGCGGACCACCCGCGGGTGCGGCGGCGACGGCCGGAGTCGGTGTCGCGGCAACGGGCTCGGCGGCCGGCGTCTCGGTCGCGGTGGCGGTGTCCTCGGGCTCGTCGATCTCGACGTCGGCATCCTGCGCGAGGACGACCAGGCTGTCGCGTTCGAGGTTGAGCACCTGCACCGCCGAGCGGGCGTAACCGTCCAGCTTCAGCGTGTTGGCCGCGAGACCGGACAGCGTGGGTGCCGATTTCACACCGATCTCGACGAACCGCTCGATGCCGATGCCCCCGAGATCCGGGGTGGCGAAGAGCAGCTCCTGGGTCTCGATCCAGCGGACCGGGCTGGCGAACTGCCATGCGAGGAGCTCGATCAGGACGATGCGCGCCAGGCGACCGGGGTCGGCGGCGACGGTGTCCCAGTCGGCGAGCACGGCGTCGAGCGGATCCGACGGGACGAGCTCGGCGATCTCGGCGACGAACTCGCGCTCGAGGCTGAACATGCGCGGGACAAGGTTGGGGATGTAGTGGCCGATGAGGATGGCCGGGTCGAACGACTCGGGCAGCAGCTCCTCGAGACGGTGACGGAACTCCGGGACGCCGTCGCGCAGGACGGTCGAGTGGAACGGGACGTCGATGCCGGGGATCAGGATGAACGCACGCTTGCCGCCGACGAGCGCACGGCGCCGGTCGATCTCGGCCTCGAGGTGTTCGAGTCCGCGGACGGTGCCCGCGATGGCGTACTGCGAACCCAACAGGTTGAGGTTGACGACCTCGAGGAACTCCCCCGACGCCGTGCCGACGAAGGTGACGAAGTCGGCGACCTCGGCGTCGGCCAGCTCGAACTGGCTGGGCCGGATGGCCGCGAGCCGATAGTTGCTGCGGCCCAGCTCGTCACGCGGGACGAGATGATGCATGGCCTCGCCGCGCTGGAACACGACCTCGAGGACGGCCTCGAGCGGGAGCACGCCGGCACACGCGGCGAGCGCGTTGTACTCGCCGACGGAGTGCCCGCAGGTGATGGCGTTCTCGACGAAGCCGCCGGACTCCTTGAGCTCGGCGATCTGCGCGACACCGAGGACGGCCATGGCGACCTGGGTGAACTGGGTGAGGAACAGGACGCCGTCGGGATGCTGGTAAGTGGTGCCCCGTGCGACCAGGGTCGTCGGGTTGTCCCGGACCACGGCGAGGATCGAGAAGCCCAGCGCCGAGCGGGTGTGCTTGTCGGCGCGGTCCCAGATCTCCCGGGCGGCCTTGGAGCGCGAGCGGGCGTCGAGACCCATGCCCTTGCTCTGGATGCCCTGGCCCGGGAAGGCGTAGACGGTGCGCGGTGCGGCCAGTCGGCCCGTCGCGGTCATGACCAGGCGATCACCGACCTTGCAGGTCACCTCCACGACCTCACAGCCGTGGTCGAGTCCCACACGATCGGCGCGCACGGTGATCTCGTCGCCGGTGCGGACCATGCCCATGAAGCGGGTGGTCCAGCCCAGGATCGGGCGCGGAGCCGGGATCGGGTTCTTCGCGTCGGTCGCGGTGACCACGTGCTGCGCGGCCGCCGAGAGCCACATGCCGTGCACGATCGGCTCGCCGAGACCCGCGAGGCGGGCGGCGCGGGAGTCGGTGTGGATCGGGTTGCGGTCACCGGAGACCAGCGCGAACCCGTGCATCCGGGTCGGGGCGGTGATGGTCGTCTGGCGGATGAGCTTGCGGGTGGCGTCGGTCTCGTCGGCGATGGCTCCACCGGCACGCACGGGGTCGGCCAGCGCTCCGTCTCCGAGTCGCCCGCGGATCGCGAAACGCTCGGCCAGGGTGGCGATGTGGGTGCCGTCGACGTCGGTGATCGTGACGTCGACCTCCACGACGCGTCCGAGATCGGTGTCGTGGACGGCGCCGAGGGTCGCGGTGATGGACAGTTCGGTGTCGGTCCGCGGGAGCAGGCCGTCCACCGCGATGGCGTGGTCGAGGTGGACCAGGTCGAGCAACCCCTCGACCGCCGGGGTGCCGTCCGCGGTCTGCGCGGCACCGATGACGCTGAACACGCTGGGCCAGCACAGCCCGACGAGGGTGTCCGGGATGGCGAAGCCGGTCGTGCCGGCCGGGATGGTGGCGCTCAGACGCTCCGGCAGCGTGTAGGCGGTGACCGCGGAGTGATCGGCGGCGAGGTCCGCGGTCCAGGTCGCGGAGCTGGTGGCGACACCGTCGACGACCTGCGCCAGCGATCCGCCTGCGGCGACGGCCAGGATCGACCGCATCGCGTCGGACGCGGCGTCGAGGGTGACCCTCGGCGATCCGCCGTCGACGATGCTCGCGTCGATCGTCATGGCGATGGACACCGAGGAGGCCGCGATGGGGATGGTCGCGACGACGGTGTCGCCGTCGCGTTCGAGGACCGATCCGGTCGGCTCGTGCTCGGCACGGTCGGCGTGCGGCAGGGTCCAGGCGTCCCGGTCGCCGAGGAGCGCGATCGGGTTGGGCACGATGCGATCGGCCCACAGGACCGAGTCGGATTCGATGACGTCGACGAGGACGCCGGAGCCGGCGACGAGTCCGGCGCGTCGGCGGCCGGTGACCTCGACGGGCTCGACACCACGGGCGGTCAGGTCGGTGACGACCTGCGCCTCGAAGCGGTCCAGGAGATCGCCGACCGGCTCGTCGACGCGCGTGATGCCTGCGACGGCGACGGGTCCGGGGATGATGCAGACCTCGTCGGCGCTGTACCGCGCGTCATGTGCCTGCCACAGCGAATCGCTGCGCCACCACCGGCGGACGTCCTTGTCGACGACGGGCACGAAGTTGACCGGCTTGCCGGGGGTCTTGCAGAGGCCGAGGAAGAAGGCGACGTCGGCGGGATGCAGGGTGTCGGAGTCGATCTCGGGGTAGACGCCACCCAGTGCGTCGATGGCGGCGTGCGCGTTGTCGGTGGACGACGTCGCACCGAACAGGGTGACGATCTCGCCACGGTCGGCGGGGTTCATCCGGGCCTCGGTGCGCTGCAACATCTCGGCGAAACGCTCGCGCCAGGTGATGTCGGCCCACTGTGCCTCGACACCGGCGTCGGCGCCCACGGCGAGATCGGCGTAGCGGGTGAGCCACCGGCGGTAGGTCATGGTGGTGACGTCGCCGAAGTACGGCTTGGCGGTGACATCGAGTGCGGCGATGATCTCGTCGCGGCGGTCGGCCACGGCGTCACCGTCGCCGGCGACCTCGTCGAGCAGACGGCCACACCGCGAGGCGGCGTTGTCGATCTCGTGGATGTCGGCGCCCAGTTGGCTACGGCCCGAGGCCATTCCGTCGCTGGAGTACCCCGCACCGATCCAGGCGTCGCATCCGGGGGTGTCGACGAGCAGCTGCTTGACGTCGGGCGACGTGGTCGCCTCGAGGACCGCCATGGTGACGGTTCCCAGCAGGATCCCGTCGACCGGCATCGTCGGGTAGCCGTGCGCATGCGCCCAGGTCCCGGTCAGGTACTCGCTGGCCCGCTCGGGGGTGCCGATGCCGCCACCGACACAGATGACCGCGTTGGGCCGTGCGCGCAGCTCGGCGTACGTCGCGAGGAGCAGATCGTCGAGGTCCTCCCACGAGTGGTGCCCACCCGCGCGACCGCCCTCGATGTGAACGATGATCGCGTGCCCGGGGACCTCGGCGGCGATGCGGACGACGGAGCGGATCTGCTCGACGGTGCCCGGCTTGAACGCGACGTGGGAGATCCCGGCCTCGGCCAGTTCCTCGACCAGCGCGACCGCGTCCTCGAGTTCGGGCAGGCCTGCGGAGACGACGACACCGTCGATGGGGGCGCCTGCGGCGCGGGCCTTCTGCACGAGGCGCTTTCCGCCCAGCTGCAGCTTCCACAGGTAGGGGTCGAGGAACAGCGCGTTGAACTGCGCCTGACGACCGGGCTCGAGCAGCTCGGTCAGTCGCGCGACGTTGTCGGCGAAGATCGCCTCGGTGACCTGTCCGCCGCCGGCGAGCTCGGCCCAGTGTCCGGCGTTGGCGGCTGCGGCGACGATGGCCGGGTCGACGGTGGTCGGCGTCATGCCTGCCAGCAACATCGGTGAACGACCGGTCAACCGGGTGAAGGAGGTCTCCACGACCTGACGGCCGGTGGGCAGCGTGGCCAGGGTCGGGGCGTACTGGGTCCAGGGACGCTGGACCTCGGGGATGCCGCCGGGGGCGAACAGGTTCCGCTGGCCCCCGCGCAGGCTGGCGGAGATGCAGCCGACGCCGCGACCGCGCAGCACCGGCACCGACAGCCGCGTCGCGACGTCACCGGGACCGAGGTCGAGCAACCACGCGGCGCCCTTCTCGGCGACACCGTCGAGCGCTGCCACCCAGTCGACCGGGGCGACGAGGACGGCGTCGGCCCGCGCGATCGCCCAGGAGACGTCGAGGCCACAGCGACCGGCCCACTCGCCCACCAGGTCGCGGGCCTTGCTCAGACCCTCGTGGTGGAAGGCGATGCCGACGGCCAGCGGATCGAAGACCGGCGCGAACGGGGCGCCGCCCATGACCTTGTCCTTGCGGGCGGCGGTCTCCGTCGCGGCGACGGTGTCACAGAACTGCTCGAACGCGCGCAGGTGACGCGGCGATCCGGACAGGACGACCGACCGGCGGCCGTTGCGGATGCCGACGACCGGCGCGTTGTCCAGGTCGGGTCCGCGCAGCGAGGAGCGGAACTCGGCGACGAGGTCGTCGATCCGTGCGGGGTCGACGTTGGTGATCGAGAGCATCGGGGTGCCGTCGGCGGTCGGGACCAGCCCGGCGCGACGTCCCACGACGGCACCGGCTGCGCCGATGAGGTGCGCGAGCGCGAGGAGCGCACCGTCGCCACCGGTGGAGTTCTCCGCATCGTCGGTGACCGCGTCGATGGCGAGGACGCCCTGGGAGTGTCCGACGATGGCGGTCGGCGCGAGCTCGGACGTGTCGAGGCCCTGCTTGCGCAGTGCTGCGATCGCGGCGAGCTGGGTCAGCAGGATGCCGGGTACCGACTGGGCGGCGCTCTGCAGGGTCAGCGCGGTGGGCACCGGCTCGTCGGCGCCCAGGGCGTGCACCCAGGTGAGCGGATGGAAACCGTCGGGCCGACCGGCGACCAGGTCGTCGGCCACCGGTGCGAGCAGACGCTCGGCGGCGTCCACGATCTGCGCGATGCTCCGGTCGAGTTCGGCGTCGACCACCAGTTCGGCCAGCGCCGGCAACCACGGGACACCCTGTCCGCCGAAGCTGATCGCGTACGGGTCACCGTCGCGGAGACGCTGGATCAGGGTGTCGTCGGGACGGCGTGCCGCCGCGGAATCGCCGGGGCCACTGCGGAACTGATGGACGGTCACTGAATGGGTCTCCTCGTGGTGGCAGCCGAACTGGCTGGGTGCACTGGTGTGGTCGTGATGTGAACATCGGTGGCGTCATCGCCATCGGAGGTGGTGGGGGTCGCCGGGAAGCACGACCCGGCGTCGGGGCGGTCACGGCGTCATCGACGACGCTCGTCCACTCCCGGCGGCCGCAGCTCATCGGTGAGCGGGTCGAGTTCGGTTGTCGCGCAATGATCGTCCGGGTCGAGTCGGGGGTACTCGCCTGACGCCTCATCTCTTGGCAACTCACACATGTTCGCACACGAAAATGAGGGATCCCTCATGTTCTGTGGTGACCCGTGGGTATACCCGCCAGTAACCCCGCGGGTAACAAGTGGGCCGCTCCGGCGGGTCATCCGTTCGAGGGAACGAACCGCACGTCAGGGTCGGTTTTCCGCTCGCCATCGAGCGATGGGACAACGTCCACGGTTCGTTATCGAATCGTTACAACGGTTCGTGGCGCCGTGCCGCGCGTCGCGAGGGGTGAACGCTTCGTAGGGTGTCGGACATGAGCGACTGTGTGTTCTGCGCCATCGTCACCGGTTCCGCACCGGCCCGGATCGTCTACTCAGACGAGCACGTCGTCGCGTTCCTCGACATCCGGCCGGTGCGTCCGGGGCACACCCTGGTGATCCCGCGAGACCACATTCCGGATCTGGCCGGGGTCAGCAGCGATGTGGGCGCTCGACTGTTCGACGGCGCCCGCACGGTGGGGGCGGCGTTGCGGGCGTCGAGCATCGCCGCCGACGGCGTGAACGTGATGATCAACGACGGCCGCGCGGCGTTCCAGACCGTGTTCCACACCCACGTCCACGTGGTCCCCCGGCACACCGGTGACCGCATCACCCTCGCGAAGGGATTGGTCGTCCGCCGGGATCCCGATGCCGACGCGACCGCGGACGCGATCCGGGACGTCATCGCACCGACCTGATCCGCCGACCGTGCCGAAACGACGTGCCCACCGTGCCGTCACCGCACACGCGGCACGATCGACGGGCGGTTTCGGCCCGCTCGGAGGGTCGTTTCGGCCCGCTCGGCGGCGGGGTCAGTCGTTGCCGGAGAGATCGATCGGCGCCCATTCGGCGACCGGGGCCGCCACCAGATCGGCGTCCACCGACTCCGGGCTCACGCCGCGTACGGCGAGTTCACGCCACAGTCCGTCGAGCGCGCGGTCGGCGTCGAGGAGGTACTCCGACTCCCGCACCCGCCAGAACCGCCATCCGCATCGACGCAGTTCGCGCTCACGCTCCATGTCGGCGCGGGCCTGCTCGGGCGTGGAGGTGAACTCGTCGCCGTCGCACTCGACGGCCAACCGCGCATCGGATCCGGTGACCACGAGGTCGATGACCCGGTTGTTCACCGACACCTTGGGGTTGACGTGGAAGCCGCGGGCGGCGACGTCGAGGAAGATCTGCTGTTCGAAGATGCTCTCGAACGGCTCGCACCGTTCGGCGACACCGACGTCGGTCGGCATCGGCGCCACCAGCGCACCCTGCGTGCGCTCCATGTACGACAGCAGTGAGAACCGCAGGTCGTTGGCCTTGAGGTCGTCCGAGGACACCGAGTGGAACAGCCACAGCTGCTCCATCGCGCGCGACGCGGCGACGTTGAACCGACGCTGCGACTCACTTCGGGTGAGCGACACCGGGTTACGGTCCCGTGAGACGACCATCGACAGGAACACCACGTGGCGTTCGTCGCCCTGGAAGTCCGGCGGGGTGCCGATGCGCAGTGCGCGATCGTGCCACTCCTCGTCGTCGAGGGCGGAGCGGAGCAACTGGTTGATCAGGTCGACCTGCCGCTGCCCCTGCAGGACCACGACACCGAACGTCATCCCCGCGTAGGCGGGGTCGGCCGCACAGCGCACCACCTCGTCGACGAGGGCCTGCGCCTCGACGCCGTTGGTGAGTGCGGAACTGTCACCCGAGGCCACGGCATCGGGAACGAAGACCGTGCGCAGGGGCGGCAGTCGGTCGGCGCCGAACTGACGCACGGGCACCAGCGGCGAATCGGGATAGAACTGCCGCGACGAGTACTCGATGATCTCGGGCATCGACCGGAAGTGCTCACGCAGCCGGACCACGTGACCGAACCGGGTGCGCAGCATCGAGAACAGGCTCGACCGCGGAGTGAGGCTGTCGCGCATGTACTGCGGGATGTCGGGGAGGTAGGTGTCGAGTTTGGCGAAGACGTCGTCGAGGCCTGCACCGGCGAAACCACCTGGCGCACACTGACGGTCGTCACCCACCACGATCACGCGGGGTGCCAGCCACAGCAGGAACAGGCTGGTGATGTCGGCCTGGGACGCCTCGTCGACGATCACCACGTCGAAGGAGTTCTGCTCCGGCGCGATCGACGAGAGCACCTGCGAGATCGGCATGATCCACGCCGGCACCGCGCCCTGCGCCTGATCCATCGCCGAGCGGGCGGCGCGCCGGAAACGTTCGGCGTGCTTGCCCGAGCCCTTGCCGAGGTTGGTGATGTGGTCGCGGTAGGACTGCAGTGCCTGCACCTGCGACACCGTCATGTGCTCCAGGCACTCCCGCCACGCGCAGGCCGCGGCCAGTCCGGCGGTGAAGTGCGCGATGTCGGCCTCGACAGCGTCGAGGTCGGACTCCAGGCGCGACTCCCGGCCCGGGTCGCTACGGTTCTCGGCCCACGCGTAGGCGCGCCGCCACGACCAGGCCTCGGTCAGCTCCCGCAGGCGGGCATCCCAGACCTGTTCGGCGGCGGTGTCACGGAGGACCCGGTGCAGTTCGGGGGCCTTCTGCTTCAGGCGCAGTTCGAGCAGGTCCAACGAGCCCTGCTGATCACGTTGTGCGCGAGCCTTGTTCCACTCACGACGCGCCTCCTTGACCGCGACCGCGTCCGCGGCGACGAGGCCGGCCAACAGCGCCTCGCCCTCGGCCGAGGGGCCGGCGTCGACCTCGGCGGCCAACGTCCGCGCGCACTCGTCGAGCTCGCGGCGGGCCAGGACACCGTCATTCGTCGCGGCGATGGCCCCGGTCTGTTCGGCGACGTCGGCGACCTCGTCGACGCTCTTCGGGCGCGGTCCGCCGGGGCTGATCGACTCGAGTTGCCGCACGAGCGCGTCACGGCCGGTGAGCAGTTCCGAGATCCACCCGAGCTGGTCGTCGAGACGCACCAACTGGTTGAGCTGCGAGGATCGCGAACCGGTGGTGTCGACCGGGACGTCGACGTCGGCCAAGATGGTCTGTACCCGGGCCACGGCCTCGAGAACGGCGAGGTGATCGGCCACGAGCTGCAACGATTCCGCGTCTCGGGGTTCGCGACCGTCGACGGTCGCGGTCGCACCCGAGGTCTCGACGGCGCGCTGCTGCGGGGACTTGCGGAACCGTCCGCGCCACACTCCGTCAGACCGGAGGTACTGCGCTGCTTCGGAATACACCGACGCCGTGCCCTGGCCGGCTCCGTCGACGACCACGTCGCGGGTACCGATACCGGCGTCGTGGCGGGTGGCCTCGTCGATGATCGCCGAGATCTGGGTGATCCGGTTCCACAGGTACGCCGCCTCGCCGGACAGGAGGCGCTGCGCCATCTGCTGCATGTGCGGCTCGAACGTCCGCACCTCGCGGACGGCGCCGCCGAGGTGGTCACACTGGTTCTTGATCGAGAGCAGCCGCGCGCTGTCGACGTCGGCGAGGATCGCGAGCAGTGATCCGTTGCCGGTCATCTTCTCGGTGGGCTGTTCGGAGATACGCGCACAGATGCGGTCGATCTCCACCGAGTCGGGGAGAAAGTTGTCGAGGTCGGGCAGACGCTGACCGAGCCGGCTGGCCCACGTGTCGTCGCGCTCGCGCAACAGGGTCAGCAGACGTTCCATCTCGTCACCGTCGAGCGGGGGCAGCGCCGACTCCAGGGGGCCGGGCAGCCAGTCGTATCGCGACTCCACCTCACGGCAGGCACGCACGATCTGGGCGGCGGTCCCGCTGTAACCGGCGGCGACCCACTCGTGCTTCTCGGTCTCCGACTCGCGCAGTTGCCAGATCTCGCGCAGCGTCTGCTCCCGCTTGGCCCGCGCCTGGTCCCGCTTGGACCGGAGGTTCTTGATCTCCGAGGTCACCACGCGCGACTGGAAGGTCCCCTTGCGGGCGGCGATCGACCCGACGCTCTCCACCAACGAGGTCGAGCCGTCCTTGGTGACGTCGGTGATCGCGACTGCGAGTTCGCGCAACTCCGGCGGCAGCTTGTCGCGAAGAACCTGCAACGCCTGGGCCTTCTCACTGACCACGAGGACGCGTTGTCCCTTGGCCAGCAGGGCCGACATCAGGTTGGCGATGGTGTGGGTCTTGCCGGTACCCGGCGGACCCTCGACGACGACACCGCTGTCGAGTCCGAGCTGGGCCAGGATGTCGCGCTGTTCGACGTTGGACGGCAGCGGGTAGAGCGCATCCTCGACGAGTTCACCCGCCGACATCGCCCCGGCCGACGCCAACCGCTCCACGCGCTCGGCGGATTCGATCGGCTCGACGAGCTGGGCCAGACCGATCGGGATGTCGACCGTCTCGTCGCGCAGCGCCGTGATCATCGCCTCGTAGTAGCTGAGGACGGCACCCGAACCGCGGTTGCGCAGGATCAGCGCGGGACGTGGTTCCACCGACACCGACGACGGGTCGGACGGGACCTCCGACGTCCACCGCGTGAGGATGTCGGCCACCGGTGCGGCGAGCGCCGACGGCTGGCTGCCCAGCGCCTCGGCGATCGCCGACGACCGACCGAGGTCGAAACCGCCCATGCCGGTGAGGAGATGACTGTCCTGCAGTTCGGGGACCGAGTCGCCCGCGAGACCGATGGTGATGACGCCGGTCGAGTGATCGTGTTCGGCGACGACGGCCTGGGTGACGAGATGCTCGTTGACCGAGGTGGCACCGTCGGCCGACGTCACGGTCAGCAATCCGGTCCCGATGACCAGCTCGAGTGACTCGGGCCGCTCGGCGAGGTCGTCGAGCATGCGCGCGACCTGCGCGAACGCCGTCGCGGCAGTACCCGTGGCGGTGAGCTCGACACATCGCTCCCCCGGTGTCGCCTTGGTCCGTACCGGGGCGCCGAGATCGTCGCCCAACCAGACGATCGCCTCGTGGTCGTCGACGTGTCGGACCACCGTGGATCGCGCCCGGATCAGCTCGTGCAGGAACTGCAGGAGTCGTAACACCCGGGCGCGACGGTCGTCGCCGGACATCGGTTCGGTCATCAGGTCCTTTTCACCCACACGATCGCCGGTCGAGGGTTCGGCGTGCTCTGCACGTATACCTCAGGTCGACACGCGACCTGTGTGAGAAGAACGCTACCCGGTCGGGCGGTGACCATCACATTCATGGGTGATCACACTATTGGACAACCCGGCCGGGGTGTGGGCGACCGCGGATCGCGGTGACGCCGGATGAGATGCGGGCGGTTCAGCCGGCCAGCAGGGCCGAGCGGAACGCGGGGAAGCCGCCGTCGACGTAACGGACGTTGGTGTAACCGAGGGCGGCGATCTGCTCGGCGATCCTGCGTGCCTGCGCCTGCACGGAGACGATCGCGATCTCGATGTTCAGGTCGTGGATGCACGCGACGCGCCGCGGCGAGGTCGGTGTGAAGGCGGCGGTGAGATCAGCGGGTTCGACGACCACCGCCCCGGGCAGACTCCCCTGGTGGCGAACCACCTGGGGACGCATGTCCACCACCACTGCACTGCCCTGCTGCGTATGCTCGGCCGCTTCTGTCGCCGAGATCCGATCCACCAATGACACCGGGGATTCCACCGATCCTCTTACCGAATTGTTCTCACCTTGCCGCGGAAGCCGATTCGAGCAACCGCGATGTTGCGCGGACTCCCGTGACGGGTGTGTCGTCGGGCAACGCCAAGATGTTACGGGAAAGTTTCGTCGGTGGCCGGGAACAGAAGTCTCGGTCGGGTCTCAGCTCCGGCCGCGACCGGCGACGCGGGGCTGGGCACCGCGACGACCGCCGAAGTCGCGCGGTCCGCCGCGTCCACCACCGTTGCGTGCGGCCGACCGCCCCCGCGGTCCGCCCTCGTCCCTGGTGATGTTGATCGGGACGTTGGATATCTTCGTCCCGCGCAGCAGCGTCAGCGTCTCGCGACCGAGGTCGTCGGGCAACTCGACGAGGCTGTAGTCGTTGCGGATGCTGATGTGGCCGAAGTCCCCGCGCGTCAGGCCGCCCTCGTTGGCGATCGCGCCCACGATGGCACCGGGGGTGACGCGGTCCTTCTTGCCGACCGCGATGCGGTACGTCGCGAAGTTGGTGCCGCCGTCGCGCTGCTTGCGCTCGGGACGGTCCGGCCCCTTCGACCGCTCACTCGCCGGCGGATCGGGGCTCAGCAGGAAGCCACCGTCGCGCGTCTCGAGTGCGAGCGCCGCGGCGATGTCGGCCATCGCGACGTCGTTCTCCTGCGCATAGTTCTCGATGAGGCGACGGAACATCGCGATGTTGTCCGAGCCGAGGTTCTCGGTGATCGACTCGCCGAACTTGGCCACGCGCTGGGCGTTGACGTCGTCGACGCTGGGCAGACCGATCTCGGTGATCGGCTGACGGGTCGCCTTCTCGATCGACCTCAGCAGGTGGCGCTCGCGCGGGGTGATGAACAGCAGTGCGTTGCCCGACCGGCCGGCGCGACCGGTACGGCCGATGCGGTGGACGTAGGACTCCGTGTCGTGCGGGATGTCGTAGTTCACGACATGCGAGATGCGTTCGACGTCGAGGCCACGGGCGGCGACGTCGGTCGCGACGAGGATGTCGAGGCTGCCGCTGCGCAGCGACGCGATGGTCCGTTCACGCTGCGCCTGCACGATGTCGCCGTTGATGGCGACCGCGGAGAACCCGCGCGAACGCAGTTTCTCGGCGAGCTCCTCGGTGGCCGACTTCGTGCGGACGAAGATGATCATCGCGTCGAACGACTCGACCTCGAGCACGCGGGTCAACGCGTCGAGCTTGCGCTGGTGCGAGACCTGCAGATAGCGCTGCGTCGTGTTCTGTGCGGTCTGTGTCTTCGCCTTGACGGTGATCTCGACCGGGCTCTTCAGATACTTCTGCGCCAGCCGGCCGATCGCCTTGGGCATCGTCGCCGAGAAGAGCGCGACCTGCTTGCTGTCCGGGGTGTCACGCAGGATGCGCTCGACATCCTCGGCGAAGCCCATGGTCAGCATCTCGTCGGCCTCGTCGAGGACGAGGAAGTCGAGCTCGGAGATGTCGAGTGTGCCCTTGTCCAGATGATCGATGACGCGGCCCGGCGTACCGACCACGATCTGCGCACCGCGGCGCAGACCGGAGAGCTGGACGCCGTAGCTCTGGCCGCCGTAGATGGGCAGGACGCGGATGTCGGGCAGATGTGCCGCGTATTTGCCGAACGCCTCGGCGACCTGGAGTGCGAGCTCACGGGTCGGTGCGAGGACGAGCGCGCGGGGCTTCTTGCCGCCGCCCGCGATCTTCGAGAGCACGGGGATCGCGAAGGCCGCGGTCTTGCCGGTTCCGGTCTGGGCCAGACCGACGACGTCCCGGCCGGCCATCAGCGGCGGGATGGTCTCCGCCTGGATCGGCGACGGGGTCTCGTATCCGACATCGTTGAGCGCCTGCATCACGCGGGGTTCGATGTCGAGGTCTGCGAACGAGACCGATGTGGTGGTCTCCATCCCGCTGTCGCTCACTGCTTCTCCGGCTCTTCCCGGCACCTGGCCGTGGGTTGTACCCCGGTCCTCGTCGTGCTGCGGGGATTGATCTGTCATTGCACAGCACTCTAGCCGCCGGAGGAGGCAGATCGTTATTCGAGAAACTCGCCTGCTCGGCGTGTGCGCCGACCACCGTCTCAATGCTCGTTGCTACGGTTTCCCTCACCGGTGGCCCAGGTAATCTGAGTCACAGTCGTCCCGTCAGTCGGAATTGTCGATTCCCGACACAGGGACACGATTGGAAAAATGGAGGCCCCCGTGCTGGAAGCGACCACTCCCGCGAAGTTCGTCGTCGCCGACGATGCATCGATCATCGACGCACCGCTGCGGTACCGGAGCGAGCGTCCCGACCTGGAGTTGTTCCGTCGTCGTTCCGGCGACACCTGGACGACGGTCAAGGCTCGTGAGTTCGCCGACCAGATCGATTCCGCGGCCAAGGGCCTCATCGGCGCCGGGGTCGCAGCGGGTGACCGCGTGGCCATCCTGTCGTCGACCCGGTACGAGTGGACGGTGCTCGACTACGCCATCTGGCGTGCCGGCGCATCCACGGTCGCGATCTACGAGACCTCGGCGTCCGACCAGGTCAAGTACATCCTCTCCGACTCGGGAACCTCGCTGCTGATCGTGGAGAACCAGGCGCAGCGCACCGCCCACGCCGACGTCATCGACGCCGCGTCGGGGTCGCTGCGCGACACCCTCGTCATCGAGGACGGCATCCTCGACGCGCTGGCTGCTCGCGGTGCCGACGTCGCCGACGACGAACTCGACTCGCGCCGCAGCGGCATCAAGTCATCGGACATGGCGACGCTGGTCTACACCTCCGGCACCACCGGCAACCCCAAGGGTGTCGCGCTGACCCACGCCAACTTCCTGGCCGAGTGCAAGAGCGTCCGGGAGGTCATGGGCGACATGATGTCCGAGGGCCGGTCCACCCTGCTGTTCCTGCCGTTGGCCCACATCTTCGCGCGCGTCGTCGCGGTCGCGTCGGTGGAGAACGGCGTCGTGCTCGGACACACCAACGACATAGCGAACCTGCTGAGCGACTTCGAGAAGTTCCAGCCGAGCTACATCCTCTCGGTGCCCCGCGTGTTCGAGAAGGTCTACAACAGCGCCAAGCAGAAGGCGTACGACGGTGGCAAGGGCAAGATCTTCGATCGCGCCGCCGACACCGCCATCGAGTACAGCCGCAGCCAGGAGACCGGATCCGCGGGCATCGCCCTCAAGGCCAAGCACAAGCTGTTCGACGTACTGGTCTACTCGAAGCTCCGCGCCGCGCTCGGCGGCAAGTGCACTGACGCGATCTCCGGCGGCGCACCGCTCGGCGACCGCCTCGGCCACTTCTTCCGTGGCGTCGGCATCCCGGTCTACGAGGGCTACGGCCTGTCCGAGACGGCCGCCGCGGTCACCGTGAACACCCCGGAGAACCAGCGGGTCGGCACGGTCGGTCGGCCGGTCGCCGGCGCATCGGTCAAGATCGCCGAGGACGGCGAGGTGTTGCTCAAGGGCCCCATGGTGTTCGAGGGCTACTGGCACAACCCCGAGGCCACTGCCGACGCGATCGTCGACGGATGGTTCCGCACCGGTGACATCGGAGCGCTCGACGACGGATACCTCTCGATCACCGGTCGCAAGAAAGAACTCATCGTCACCGCAGGCGGCAAGAACGTCTCCCCCGCACCGCTCGAGGACTCGATCCGCGCGCATCCGATGGTGAGCCAGTGCCTCGTGGTGGGCGACAACAAGCCGTTCATCGCGGCCCTGGTCACCCTCGACCCCGAGGCCGTGCCCGGTTGGCTCGAGCGCAACAGCCTGCCCGCCGACACCCCGATCGCCGACCTGACGCACAACGAGACGCTGCTGGCCGAGATCGACGGTGCGGTGAAGACGGCGAACAACAAGGTGTCCAAGGCCGAGGCGATCAAGAAGTTCACCATCCTCGACACCGACTTCACGATCGAGTCGGGCGAGATCACCCCGACCATGAAGCTCAAGCGCAACGTCATCCACCAGGCGCACGGGGACGAGATCGAGGAGCTGTACACCAAGCGGTAACGTTCCCCCCGAGATGACCCGGGACCGTGCGATCGATGCGACGCGCGGTGTGGCCATCTTCAGCATGGTCAGCGGTCATTTCGCGCTCGGTACCGATCTCGCGAAGCCGACGCACGTGTTCCCGTATGCGGACGGTGCGTCGGCTTTCGTGCTCCTGTCGGGTCTGTTGCTGGGGATCGTGCACCGCGGCTGGTCGGACCGGACCGGGTCGCTGCAGGAGTCGTGGCGACGGATCATCCGGCGCGCCGCGGTCATCTACCTGTGTCAGGTGTTGCTCGCCCTGACGGCGGTCGCGGTGTCGCTGGGTGGCCACACCGAGCTGACCTTCCTTCTGCCCGTGCGGGATTGGTCGCAGGGGATCTGGTGGGCGCTGACGCTGCGATACCTGCCCGGCGGCGGCAACATCCTCGTGCTCTACCTGGTGCTCATCGCAGTCACCGCCCTGGCTCTCCCGCTGCTGCGACGGGGCGCATGGCCGGTGGTCATCGCCGCGTCGGTCGCGCTCTACACGGTCGCCCTACTCGATTCGCCGCCGTGGTTCTACATCTCGAGCACCGCCGAGCAGCCCGAGATCCAGAACTGGGCGATGTGGCAGATCATCTTCGTCCCCGCCCTGGTGATCGGATGGCTGTGGCACGAACGACGACTGGGTCCACTGCTCGTCCGCCGCGTCGTCCCGGTGATCCTCGTCGCCGCAGCGGGCGCCGCGGTGTCGATGGCTCTGCACTCCTCCGACGCCGCGGCCACCGCCGACGCGCTGCTGGTGGACAAACTCGACTTCGGCCCCGGTCGCGCGCTCGCGGCGTGGACCATGGTTCCCGCGGTCTACGTGGTGCTGCGGATCGTGATCGCTCGCCTGCGTCGCGACTGGCTGCGCCCGCTGTGTCAGGTGGGCTCGCGCAGCCTCGATTCCTATGTGCTCCAGTCGGTTCTGTTGATGGTGCTGCCGATCGTCGTCATGGCCCCGTGGTCCGACGGTGTCGCCACCGGCATCGCGCTGGCGGTGTTCGGTCTCTGTTGGGCGTGGGCGGAGTTCCGGCGTCACATCGGGTTGGACAAGCTGCATCGCGCACCCGTTCTCGCGGTGAGGATGGCCGGGCGCAGGTCGGTTCTCCCCCGGTGACGGGCGGGTCAGTGCCCCAGGAAGTCGAGGATCTCGGCGTTCACGGCCTCCGGCTGCTCCACCTGCAGGAAGTGGCCCGCGCCGTCGATGACGGCCACCCGACTGCCCTCGGGGAGGACCTCGTGCACCGACGAGACGAACTCGACCCGCATGCAGCCGTCGTCCGCACCGTGCAGGTACAGCGTCGGGACCTTCGGTGCCCGTCGCCACGAGTCGTGCAGTTCGCGATACCGGGCCGACGGACGGCCGGGGGCGGCCACGGACCGGTAGTACCGCAGTGCGGCTCTTCGGTTCTCGAGCGTGGGCAGGGCGTCGAAGACGTGGACGAGATCATCGGTGGCGTCGTACCCGGGCGACCAGTCGCGCCACAGTTTCGGGATCAGGCGGTCCAGGGAGCGCTCGGACACGACCGGGATCTGGTTGAAGAACATGTACCAACTCATGCGCGCCTGCCGACGCAGGAGACCGAATCGGGTGCGCGGCTCGAGGTCCGACCTCGTCATCGCCGGCACCGGGGGCACCGACATCGACACCACCGCCCGGAACGGTGATCTGTGGTGGGCGCCGATCGCATTGGCCGTGATCGCACCCCAGTCGTGTCCGATCAGCACGGCATCCCTGCCCCCGCCCAGCGCCCGGTGCACGCCGATGGCGTCGTGCATGAGCGCCCCGATGTGGAAGTCGCCGTCGGCCGGGATGTCGGTGGGCGCGTACCCGCGGGTGAACGGGGCGACGACACGGTAGCCGCGCTCGGCCAGTGCCGGTCCGAGATGTCGCCACGACCAGGCCGAATCGGGATAGCCGTGCAGCGCGACGGCCAACGGTCCGTCGTCGGGGCCCCAGGCCAACGCGCTGACCGTCAGTTCGGGCAGTTCGATGCGCAGCGTCGTCGGTGGCGATGTGTCGGTCACGAGAACCGATTCTACGAAGGAACGCTCCCGGTGCGTCCGCTTGCACGCGCACTGCGCGCGAATCGCATCGCCGGATCCCCGAGACGGGCGTATCGAAGTGCGACGATGTCGTGGAAATAGCTCATCCCGAGCTGCCACGGTGACTTCGTACCGGCGCGGGGAAAGGTGTCGATGGACCGCAGGATGTAGTTGGCCTCGCAGTCGAGCAGCGGCTCCTCGGCCATACCCTCCGGTCGGACCGGGACGAACTGATCGAACCCACGCGCGTCCATGTGGGCGACCATCCTCCGGAAGTGTTCCCCCACGAGGTCGGCCTTCAGCGTCCAGGACGCGTTCGTGTACCCGATGGTGAACAGGAGATTCGGTACGCCGCTGAGCATCATCCCCTTGTAGGTCAGGGTTTCCGACGGTGAGACCGCCGCCCCGTCGACGGCGATGTCGATGGCGCCGAACGCCAGCATCTGCAACCCGGTCGCGGTGACGATGATGTCGGCGTCGAGGTGTTCACCCGAGGCCAGAGCGACTCCCTCGGAGGTGATCTGGTCGATCTTGTCGGTGACGATCGAGGCACGTCCGTCCGACAACGCCGCGAAGATGTCGCCGTCGGGGGCCAGGCACATCCGCTGATCCCACGGGTCGTACCGCGGCGTGAAGTGCCGATCGATGTCGAAGTCGTCGGGCAGCTGCGACGCGTTCTCCTTGCGAATGACCGAACGCATGTAGGTCGGCCAGCGCCGGCACGAGTGGTAGAGCGCGGTGTCGATGGCGATGTTCTTCCACCGGGTCAGTCCCGCGGCGCGGCGCGGCCCGATGACACGACCGAGCTTCTCGTCGAGGGTGTCCCGGCGCGGGAACGCCATCACGTAGGTCGGCGACCGCTGCAGCATGACCACGTGTGCCGCGGTCTCGGCGAGTGCGGGCACGAGTGTGATCGCCGTTGCCCCGCTGCCGATCACCACGACCCGCTTACCCGTGTGGTCGAGGTCGTCGGGCCACTGTTGTGGATGGACCACCGGACCGGTGAACTCGGCACTGCCGGGCAGGTCAGGGGTGTGGCCGCGGTCGTAGTCGTAGTAGCCGGTGCACAGGTAGAGGAACCGGCAGGTGAACTCGACGGCGGTGTGGCCGCGCAGCGCCACGACCGTCCACGTGGCGGTCTCGGTCGCGTAGTCCGCGCGGATCACCTTGTGTCCGAACCGGATTCGCGCGTCGGTGCCGTCCTCGACGGCGGTCTGCTCGATGTACTCGCGGATGTCGGCACCGGAGACGATCGAGTCAGACGAGGACCAGGGGCGGAATCGATAGCTCAGGCTCTGCATGTCCGAGTCGCACCGGACCCCGGGGTAGCGGAACAGATCCCACGTCCCCCCGATGCGTTCCCTCGACTCGAGGACGACGTGAGACCCGTCGGGAAACGCCTCACGGACGTGGTGCGCGGCCCCGACACCGGACAAACCCGCGCCGACGATGACCACGTCCACACACTCCGCCTGCGTTGATGTCACCTGATCAAGTCTCACCAACGTAGTGTGATCCACGCAATAGTGAGTGTTAACAACACCTGTTGAGCAGGGTTGGCAACGGCGGACCCCGGATCGATCAGGACCGCCTGCGCGCCACGACCCGCCCACCCGATCCGGGCGCGAACGCGACGCCTCGGGAGTACCAGCTCTCGTCCGGCGCCAGGGTGGGCTCGATGACGTGACCCCTCAGGAGCGTACGAAGCACGGTGTGCAGCTCCATCGTCGCGAACGCCGCGCCGATGCAGCGCCGGACGCCACCACCGAAGGGGATCCACTCGTGCGGATCGGGGCGCGAGCCCAGGAACCGGTCGGGGTCGAAGCGCGCGGCGTGCGGGAACACGGTGTCGTCGGTGTGGACCAGGTCGATCCCGACCATGATGTTCTGGCCCCGCGGCAGCACCCACGGCCCCACGGAATAGCTTGCCGCCTTGACCTGGCGGAACGTCGAGTCGATCACCGGACGTGTGCGTTGCACCTCGAGGATCACCGCGGTGAGCAGGTCGTCGACACCGGCATCGACCTCGGCGACGAGGCGATCGAGGATCGCCGGATGGCGTCGGAGCCGCTCGACCGCCCACGCCAGGGTCGTCGCGGTGGTCTCGTGACCGGCGGTCAACAGGGTGAGCAGCTGGTCGGAGATCTCGGCGTTGCTCATCGCCGATCCGTCGTCGTACCGGCTCTGGACCATCATCGCGAGCACGTCGTTGCGATCGGCGAGGTGCGGGTCGGAGGTGGCCGTGGCGATCAGTCCGTCGACGATGGCGTCGTATTCGCGGCGGTATCGGTGGAGTCGGCCCCAGGGACTGAAGCGGCCGAGATCCCATGTGGGCACCGGCACCACGATCAGTTTCGAGCCCAGTTCGACCATCGGTGGGATCACGTCGCGCAACCGCGCGAACTCGCTTCCTTCGGCGCCGAACACGGCGCGCAGGATGATGTTCAGCGTGATCGACATCATCGGGTCGAGAACGCTCAGTTCCCGACCCTGGGGCCAGGAGGCGAACTCTCGCGAGGCCTCGTCGACCATCACCGATTCGTAGCCGGCCAGCCGGCGGCCGTGGAACGGCGGGACCAGCAGCTTGCGCTGGTTTTTGTGCCGCCGGCCCTCGAGCGCGAACAGTGAGTTCGGGCCGAGGACGCGGCCGAGATTGGCCTCGATCTGATCGAGGTCCTCGGGCGGTGTCTTGAAGATCTGTCGGACCTCGTCCGGATCACTGATGACCACGACGGTCCCGAACGTCGGCAGCTTGATCGTGAAGTCGGGCCCGAAACGATCCCGCAGTCGCATCAGGGCCGCGCGACGGTCGCGCAACGCCGCGACCCCCTGCAGGAATCCGGGCATTGCCGTGCCCGGGGGCAACACGACGGTCTCGCCGGTGTCATGGATCGTTCGCGTGCTCATCGCGCCTCCTTGGTACACGGTTGTACCGTGGCCAAGGTACGCACATGTACCGAAGCGGGCAAGAGCAGATCCCGAATGCCGGACGAGGGTCGGCGAAACGCGGTTCTAGTCCCGCACGACGCGGATGTTGTACTGACCGACCTTGCGGTAGAGGGTCGCCCGGCTCATCCCGAGTTCGTGGGCCGCATCGGCCATGGTCGGGTTGCCGGTGGCGAGGACGCGCACGATCTCGCCCCGCTCGAACGCCTCGATGCGCGACAGGTGACGCGCCGATCCGGCGAGGACCTCGTGCGGGAGGCTCGACACGTCGACGACGTCGCCACGACTCGTCGCGTGCGAGATCACCCGGGTGAGCTGCGCGACGTTGCCGGGCCAGTCGAAACCGGCCAGTGCGCGACCCGCCGCCGGCGCGATGACGACGTCGCGGCCGCGCGCCCTGGTGGCGATGTGATGGGCCAACGGCAGCACGTCGGAGCTGCGTTCACGCAGCGGCGGAATCGCGACCACCGTGTCGACCAGCGCGGCCAACGGTGCCGGGATGTCCTCGAACCGCTCGGCACTCATCGCGAACGGCAGTGCTGACTGCGCACGCGATCGCACGACGAGCTCGGCCAGCTGATCGGCGACCCAGATCGGTAGCGAATCCACGTCGCGCACGATCACCGCGGTGTGCGACTTGCCCAGCTCCGGGGTCCACAACCCGAGCCAGGTCTGCAGGTCCGACGGCGCCGGGGCCTCGGCGGAGAGGATCCGGTCCCGCGGACACACATGACGAGCGGCCTGCGCGAGCGCGGTCGATCGGCCGGAGCCGGGTTCGCCGATGGCCGCGACGATCGTGCCCGTCGACATGGCCCCCTCGGCCGCGGCGACCGCCGAGTTCCACCCGTCGGAGAGCGAATGCACTGTGCCCGAACCGGGTTCGAGGCGCGGAACCTCGACCCGGAACACGCGGCCCCGGGGCGTGGGACGCGAGGTGCGGCCTGAGGTCCGCGCGAGCATCAGCGCCGCGGTCGTGCTCGCCGCCGACCGGGCCAACGCCAACAGCAACTCGCTCGACGACTGCGACCACGTCGTCAGGTTGACGCTGCCCTCGAGACGTCCGGATGCGGGTTCGATGACCGGCACCGCCGCGCACGTGAACGAACACAGGTTCTGCGCGTAATGCTGATCGGCCCGGACGAGGGTCGGGACGCGGTCGGCCAGGGCCAGACCGAGACCGTTCGTACCCACCTCCCGCTCGGAATAGGCGAAACCCGGCGCGAGATGGACGTCGTCGAGGGCACGCAGCAACGAGTGGT
This sequence comes from Williamsia maris, assembly GCF_024171815.1. Lineage (GTDB taxonomy): Bacteria > Actinomycetota > Actinomycetes > Mycobacteriales > Mycobacteriaceae > Williamsia_A > Williamsia_A maris. The sequence goes on from NZ_JAMTCJ010000004.1 coordinate 921,422, forward strand.
CACCGCTCATCCGGCTCAGCACGACACCGTCGGCGTCGGTGAGCATCATGCTGACCGGCTCGGTGGCGAGGGTCCGGTGCAGGTCGACGAGTACCTCGTTGCCGCATTCGAAGAACAGCGATCCGAGATCGTCGGTACCGGTGAACACCGGTTCGACCGAGTCGAGGGAGACCCCGTACTCCTCGCTGCGCTGCCACGACGCGAGCAGCCGGCGGGGGACGTCGGCCGCGGAGCCGAACACGACATCGCCCTGCTTCGCCCGCTCCGGCAACCTGTCGGACACCGCCACACCTCCACGCCACGGGCGCATCACCCGCTGTGATCCACGTTACAAGAGGGGACCACGGCAACACCGGGTCCCACGGCGGGCGTGCGTCTCAGATTGAGACGCCGAGCGCACCGCTCCCCCGTGTCGGCCTCCCTACTGTCGTGTCGAACAGCCTGTGACAGCAGTCACACAATTTGGGAGGACCTGATGTACCGCAAAGGTGACACCAGCTATTTCATCGTCGATGCACACGTGGCCCTGTGGGACGCGCGTCCGGAGAACCAGCGCAACATCCACGGCAAGCAGTTCATCGACTGCTTCTACGACTACCACCGCAACCTGTCGCCGGAGAGCGAGGTCTGGGACTACGACGACTACCTCTACCAGGGCGGCGAGCGCCTGATGAAGGACCTGTTCACCGACGGGTACGTCGACCACGCCATCTTCCAGCCGGCCCACCTCGGGGAGTTCTATTACAAGGGGTTCGGGCAGACCGACGAGGCGTCCGAGCTCGCCGCCGAGCACCCGGACAAGCTCACCTACAACCACCACTTCGATCCCCGCAACGGCGAGCAGGGGCTCGACCAGCTGCGTCTCGACGCCGAGAAGTACCACCTCAAGGGCGTGAAGCTGTACACCGCCGAATGGCACGGCGACTCCCGTGGCTACAAGCTCGACGACCCGTGGGCCTACCGCTATTTCGAGGCCTGCCGCGAGCTCGGCATCCGCAACATCCACGTACACAAGGGCCCCACCATCCGACCGCTCGACCGCGATGCCTTCGACGTCGCCGATGTCGACCATGTGGCGTCGGACTTCACCGACCTGAACTTCGTGGTCGAACACTGTGGCCTGCCGCGTCTCGAGGACTTCTGCTGGATCGCCACCCAGGAGCCGAACGTGCACGCGGGGTTGGCCGTCGCCATGCCGTTCATCCACTCCCGCCCGAAGTACTTCGCGCAGATCCTCGGCGAGCTCCTCTACTGGATCGGCGAGGATCGCATCCAGTTCTCGTCCGACTACGCGATCTGGACGCCGCGGTGGCTGATCGAGTCGTTCGTCGATTTCCAGATCCCCGACGAGTTGGGTGAGTACCCGCAGCTGACCACCGACCAGAAGAAGAAGATCCTCGGGCTCAACGCCGCTGCGATGTACGACATCCCGGTGCCCGCAGAGCTGCAGGTCGCCTCGGCCGAGGAGACCCCGGTCGGGCCGCGGGGCGCCGACGAGATGGTCGGTGCGTGACGTGGACGACCAGCAACGGCGCGACGCCGCGTGGCATGCACTCGACGTGGTGATCGACCCCGAACTCGACGAGCCCATCACCGACCTCGGGTTCGTCCGCTCGCTGGACATCGCCTCGGACGGGGACGTCTCGGTCCATCTGCGACTGCCGACGTCGTTCTGCGCACCGAACTTCGCCTACCTGATGGCGTCGGACGCGAAGGACGTCCTGACCGCTCTGGACTGGACGGCCGTGGTGACGGTCGAGCTCGACGACCATCACGACTCCGAGATCATCAACACCGGACTGGCCGCCGACGCCGGCTACCGCGGGACGTTCGGCCACGAGGCGCTCGACGATCTCACCGAACTCCGGGAGACGTTCCTGCGCAAGGCGCACACCGCGGCGATGGAGCGATGCCTGACCGGGGTCCTGCGCCGCGACACGGGCATCGAGATCGCCGATCTCGGCACCCTCACGCTGGGCGACCTCCCCGCCGACGAGATGACCGAATCGCTGCTGCGGCGACGCCGGAGCATCGGATTGCCCACCGGCGCCACGGAACCGGTGATAGTCGACCACCGAGGAATCGGTCCCGAACCCGATGCCGTGCCGCTCGCCCTGCGTCGGGCGCGCTCGACCCGCATCTCCATCGACGGGAACGCGCACTTCTGTCGCGGCCTGCTCCGGACCCGATACGGACCGGACACCACATCGACCGATGCGCCCGAGACCGACACCGGGGCTTTCGTCCCGCTCGCGGCGCTCACCATGCCCGCGTGACTCCCCCATCCTTCACAACGGAAAGAACCCCATGAGCACCATGCGCGCCGTCCAGGTGGTCGGCTACCACCAGAAACTCGAGATGACCGAGCTCCCGATCCCCAGCCCGACCGGACCGTTCGACGTGGTCGTCAAGATCGGCGGCGCCGGCGTCTGCCGTACCGATCTGCACATCCTCGAAGGCCAGTGGGCCGAGAAATCCCAAGTGACGCTTCCCTACACGATCGGACACGAGAACGCCGGCTGGGTCGCGGCGGTCGGCTCTGCGGTCACCAACGTCGCCGAGGGCGACAAGGTGATCCTGCACCCGCTCATCACGTGCGGTCTGTGCCGGGCCTGCCGGTCGGGCGACGACGTGCACTGCGAGGTCAACCAGTTCCCCGGGATCGACACCAACGGTGGATACGCGGAGTACATCAAGACCTCGGCACGCAGTGTCGTCAAAATCGACGACGCACTCGAGCCCGCCGACGTGGCGGCGCTCGCCGACGCGGGCCTCACCGCCTATCACGCGGCGGCCAAGGCGGCGAAGCGGCTCACCCCGCGCGACAGATGCGTGGTCATCGGCGCAGGTGGACTGGGGCACATCGGCATCCAGGTCCTCAAGGCGCTGACCCCCGCCGAACTGATCGTCATCGACCGCAACGAGCAGGCGCTGAAATTGGCGGAATCCATCGGTGCCGACCGGGGGATCGTCGCCGACGGCACCCACGTGGAGCAGCTCCTGGACTTGACGGGCGGGAACGGTGCCGAGGTCGTCATCGACTTCGTCGGCGAGAACGGCACGACGGCAGAGGGTCTCGCGATGACACGTCCTGCCGGCGACTACCACATCGTCGGGTACGGCGAGAACATCGATGTCCCGTCCATCGATCTGATCTCGGCCGAAAAGAACATCGTGGGCAACCTGGTCGGCTCGTACAACGACCTGTGCGATCTGATGCAGCTGGCCGCACGCGGCGCGGTGAACCTGCACACCGCGAAGTATTCGCTCGACGACTTCCAGAGTGCCATCGACGATCTCGACGCCGGCAATGTTCGTGGTCGCGCCATCCTCACGCCGTGACGATCGTGCCGCCCGATCGAACCCGCCACGTACCGTGGGGACGAACTGTTCACCACACCCCAGGAGCGCGTACATGATCTTCATCGTCGTGAAATTCGAGACGAAACCCGAATTCACCGAGCAGTGGCCCGAATTGGTCGCCGAGTTCACCACGAACACCCGCGGCGAGGAGGGCAATCTTTTCTTCGACTGGGCGCGCAGCCTCGACAACCCGAACGAGTACGTCCTGACCGAGGGCTTCGCCGACGACGCCGCCGAGGCCCACGTCGGTAGCGACCATTTCGCGAAGGCCGTCTCCGAACTGCCTCAGTACCTGGCGCACACACCGAAGATCATCAGCGAGAAGGTCGGTGCCGACAGCTGGGGTCCCATGGGCGAGATGCAGGTCGACTGACCCGAGACCGTCAGCGCGCGGGCGTGATCCCGTGATGTCGCAGCGCGACATCCGGGTGCGCCCGCGTGCGGGATTTCCAGGCGTTCTCACCGTACGTGGAGAAGATCGGGTTGTCCGGATCCGAGTCGACGCCGCGGGCCAGTTCGGCGAGTCCGGCGGGCAGATCGATGATGTCGATGACGGCGTCGAGGGCCGGGTTGAAAAAGTACGGGATCGAGATCCGGTCGGTCCCGGGCTCGGGCGCGGTGACCCGGTGCCGGGTGGCCCGCAGATAACCGCCGGACGCCACCTCGAGCAGCTCACCGGTGTTGACGATGAACGCACCGTCGAGCGGCGGTGCGTCGATCCAGGTGTCGTCACCGGTCTGCACCTGCAGGCCCTGCGAACCGGGTTCGACCAGCAGCAGGGTCAGCACCCCGGAGTCCTTGTGGGCACCCACCCCCTGCGGGTTGTCGGCGCTGCCCGGGTAGCGCACGACCTTCATCAGGGTCGCGGGCGCGTCGGCGAAGGCCGCGTCGAAGTGATCCGCGGGTGCCCCGAGGGACACGGCCCAGTGCCGCAGCAGTCGCAGGCCCACCTCGGCCAGGTCGTCGGACCACCGCTCGAACGCGCGGCGGAACCCGGGCGGGTCCGCCGGCCACAGGTTGGGGCCCTGCAGGTTCCAGTAGCCCTCGGCATCGACGACGGCCGGACGCTGCGGACCGATGTCGATCTGTTCGCGCCAGTCGACGGCGCCGTTGGTCAGTTCGCCGCCGAGTCGCGCCCAACCGCGGAAGTGCGGGCTGTCGAGCTGACTGATCTCGCTCTTGTCCTCGACGGGCAGCGCGAAGAACTGCCGGGCCAGTGCGAGCACCTCGTCGAAACGGTCGGGACCGATGCCGTGGCCGACCAGATAGAAGAACCCGTGGGTGTGCGCGGCCTCGCGGAGCGCGGATCGGAACGAATCCGGGTCGGCGTCGGCGGTCGACAGATCCAGGACGGGAAGCATGTCTCCATGCTGGCCGCGACTCGCCGCGGCGTCCACTCTCCTGCTCAGCCGGAGGCGAATTGCCGGTCGCGGGTCTACGTCGACGGTTCGGCGAGCAGTCGATCGAGATTGCGGACCGCCCGGCTGAGGTTGCGCAGCACCCGCATCGACACCGCCACCTGGTCCGGGGTCAGTGCGCTCGCGTCGCCGATGCGCATGCTGTTGAGTCGCGACCCCTCCAGCCACTCGCCCAGTCCGGGTTCGCGGGCCCAGCGCGACACGGTCCTGGTGTTGGCGGCGGTCGTGCGCAGCCAGTCGATGTCGGAGTCCGGATGCGCGATGACCTCGCACAGCTCGTTCTTCTTCTCGGGGTCGGACACGGTCGCCTCGACGTGGGCGATCAGCGCAGCACTGAAGACCTGCTGACACGTCCGGATGCTCTGCAGGGTGATGCGGCCCTCGGTGAACACCGGTACCTCGGGACGTCGTTGCAGTCCGTCCGCGGTGCAGTCGACGTGCACCGTGTTGGGCGAGGTGGGGATCGTCCCCGACTCGAGGGTGATGGTGTCGGCCTCCACCGACACCACGCGCCCCAGCCGGGTCACGTTCGTGATCTGCCGCAGGGTGTCGAGTTCGGCTCGCGACACCGTCGCGCAGCGGTACATCGACGGCCGGACCGCGGGATCGATCCGCAGGAGCTGACCGGCGCGTTCGAGCCGATCGAAGAGGTCGTCGACGGTCTCGGCCTCGGCGGACGCCTCGAGTTGCAGCGCGTACCCGCCGACGGTGCTGTCGTAGAACCCCTCGACCGGCTGGATGTTCATCCGGTCGAGCAGCCACGAATCCCGCGGCATGATCCATCGGATGTCACCGGGGTCGACGCCCCTGCCCAGCAGCCACAGGCAGGCGTCGATACCGGTCTTGCCCGCTCCGACGACCACGTATCCATCGGCGGGACGGGTGATCTCGGGCAGTTCGTTCGGCGCCATCCACCGCACGTCGGGGCTGACGGGGAAGGCGGGTGCTCGCATGGCCGGGACGCTGACGCGGCTGTAGGTGGCGTCGACGATCGTCGTGCCCCGGACGTCGTGCCGGGCGCCGGTCAGCACCGACGTCACGATGCCGTCGTCGGTGGCCTCGCTCTTCGGGAAGTGGTGGAACCGACCGGTGGGCAGGAACTGCTGGGTGATGATCTGGTCGAAGTAGGCGACCACCTCGGCGGAGGAGGCCAGTTCGTAGTGGCCGGTGTTGGAGCCCGCGGTGTCCACCCGGTCGACGCCGAGGCCGCGGGAGTTGACGCCGTAGAACGCCGACGGCTGGTGCAGGCGGACGAACGGATACGCCAACGTCCAGTGCCCGCCCGGGCGGTCGTACCGGTCGACGAGGGCGACGGTGGCGTCGGTCTCGGTCAGGATCACGTCGACGAAGGCCATACCCATCGCGCCGGCACCGATCACGAGATAGTCGACATCGATGCTCACGGGGTCTCCGAACGTCGCGGTTCTGGGTTGTCCGTGCGCGAGAGGGGACTTGAACCCCCACGTCCTGTCGGACACTGGAACCTAAATCCAGCGCGTCTGCCATTCCGCCACTCGCGCGTGTGCACCGTCACGATACCGGTTGACCTGCCGGATTCGGTCTGCAGGTACCGTCGATCTCATGCCAGAAGGGAAACGTCGACACCGTCCTGCGCTGATCGTGCTGGTCGTCGTCGCGGCCATCGCCTGCCTCGGGCTCGCCTGGTGGCAGTGGAGCCGGTTCGAGTCGTCGTCGGGCAGCGGCCAGAACCTCGGGTACGCGCTGCAGTGGCCGGCGTTCGGGGTCATGTTCGTCTACGCCTACCGACGTTTCGTGGTCCTCGAGAGCGACCCCGACGAGGTCGCGAAGCTCTCGCCCCGGGCACACGGTGCGACCGAGGTCCCCGCCGATCTGCTCCCCCCTCGCCCTGCGACCGCGGCCCGCGTCACCGCCGACGACGACTCCCCGCCCGAGATCCGCGACCTGGCCGAGTACAACCGTTATCTGTCCGAACTCGCGAGCAGCGAGTCCGGACCCGCACAGCAGGAGAACCCGTGACCTCAACACCCGAGCCGTCGCTGGCGTCGAAGGCGACCGCCACCCCGGACAAGATCCGCAGCGCACTGCTGCGCTACCGGGTGATGGCATGGATCACCGGCCTGTGGTTGCTGTTGTTGGTAACCGAGGTCGTCTTGAAGGTGATCAGCGGCGGCTGGAACGCCTGGGACACCGGGATTCACGTGGTGGGTCGGGGACCCGCAGATGCATTGTCCTTCGTGCCGGTTGTGCACGGATGGGTTTACGTGGTCTATCTGCTCATGGCTGTCGACCTGGCCATCAAGGTCCGGTGGCCTGCCAAGAAAACGATCTTCACACTCCTGGCCGGCACGATCCCGTTCCTGTCGTTCTACGTCGAACACATCCGGACCCGCGAGATCAAGTCCGAGTTCGCGGTCTGAGCAGCGCGGCTCAGCCGCCGAGCGACCCGAGTTCGCGCAGCAGCGGGATGAGCTGTTCGAGCGCCCTGGAGCGGTGACTGAGAGCGTCCTTCTCGGCCGCGGAGAGCTGTGCGGCCGTCCGACCGGCGACGGTCCCCGCACCTCGATCGGCGTCCTCGTCGGGAACGAAGATCGGGTCGTAGCCGAATCCGTTGTCGCCCAGCGGCGCACGGGCCACGCGGCCGCGCCATTCACCACGGACGACGGTCTGTGCACCGTCGGGCGTGACCACTGCGCACGCGGAGACGAAGGCTCCTCCCCGACGCTCGTCGGGCACGTCCGTCAGTTGTCCGAGGAGTAGATCGACGTTCGCCTGGTCGTCGCCGTGCCGGCCCGACCAGCGCGCCGAGAGCACCCCGGGCATCCCGCGCAGAGCGTCGACCTCGAGCCCGGAATCGTCGGCCAGACAGGCCAACCCGGTCGCGGCGCAGCCGTCGACGGCCTTCGCCAGCGCGTTGGCCTCGAACGTCTCCCCGGTCTCGGGGGCCTCGTCGAACGGCGGCACCTCGTCGAGTCCGACCACGTCGATGCCCTCGATGGCCTCGGTCACCATCAACCGTCGCAGCTCGGCGAGCTTCTTCGCGTTGCGGCTGGCCAGCAGCAGGGTCGTCGGCATCAATCCGCGGTGTGCTCGGCGGTGCTCGCGGGGCGCGGGGCGTCGAGAGCCGCGCGCTGCGCCTCGAACAGGCGCTCGGTGCCGACCGCGGCGAGGTCGAGCATCTTGTCGAGGGTCGCGCGGGAGAACGTCGCGCCCTCGCCGGTGCCCTGGATCTCCACGAGGGTCCCCGCGTCGGTGGTGACGACGTTCATGTCCACCTCGGCGCGCGAATCCTCCTCGTACGGTAGGTCGAGTCGGACGCGGCCGTCCACCACACCGACGCTGACCGCCGCGATGGCGCAGGAGATCGGCTGGGGGTCGGCCAGTTTGCCGCGGGCGTTGAGGAACGCCACCGCGTCGACGAGGGCCACGTAAGCGCCGGTGATGGCCGCGGTCCGGGTCCCGCCGTCGGCCTGCAGCACGTCACAGTCGAGGGCGATGGTGTTCTCCCCCAGCGCCGCGAGGTCGATGCAGGCGCGCAGGGACCGGCCGATGAGTCGGCTGATCTCGTGTGTGCGGCCGCCTATCTTGCCCTTGACCGATTCGCGCTGGGACCGACTGTGCGTGGCGGCGGGCAGCATCGAGTACTCGGCGGTCAGCCACCCGAGTCCGGACCCACGCCGCCACCGCGGAACGCCTTCTTCGACGCTCGCCGTGCACATCACCCGCGTCTGCCCGAACTCCACGAGCACCGAGCCCGCCGGGTGATCGGTGAAACCTCGGGTGATGCGGACCGCCCGCATCTCGTCGTCTGCTCTGCCGTCTGCGCGTCTGCTCACGAGACCAACTCTAACGACACCCCGGTGTGGCCGGACGGCTCGGTCATGCGACGTCGACGACCAGCCCCGGCCGCGCGACGCTGACCGGACCGGAGTAGGCGGCGCGGGCCTCGGCCAGCACGTCCTCGGTGCTCGTCCACGGCGGGATGTGGGTCAGCAGCAGCGATTTGACTCCCGCGCGCCGAGCGATGTCGCCGGCCTCGGTGCCCGACAGATGGAGCTCCGGCGGCCGCTCGGACGGTGCGTGGGTCCACGACGCCTCACAGAGGAAGACGTCGGCGTCGGCGGCCAGCGTCACGAGGGTGTCGCACACGGCGCTGTCGCCGCTGAAGGCGAGCACCTCCCCCGCCGGCCCGGTGATCCGCAGCCCGTAGGTCTCCGGCGGGTGCAGGACCCGGCGCGGGAGGACCGTCATGCCACCGATCTCGACGGCCTCGCCGTCGACCCAGGTGCGCACGTCGAAGGTGTCGGTGATGTCGTCGACCGCGCCTGCGAACTCCGAGGACGCCGCGCCGATCCGGATCGCCGTGCCGCCGGGCCCGAACATCGGCGCACGGGCGATGGCCGGCGTCGGGTGGTAGCGGCGCCACACCAGCATGCCGGGCAGATCCAGGCAGTGATCGGCGTGCAGATGACTGAGCATCACCGCCACAGAGTTGGGATCGGTGTGCTGTTGGAGTGCCCCGAGCACACCGGGCCCGAAATCGAGCACGACGGGCTGCTCGCCGGGCACGGTGAAGAGATACCCCGAGGCCGGTGAATCCGGCCCGGCAACACTGCCGGAGCTCCCCAGGACGGTCAGTCGCATGTCGTTCACTGTGCCACGTGACGCGCCACACAGCACCGACGATGGCGCTTATGCGTGTTGGATCTGCCCGACGGACGGTCCGAGGAATCGGGTGGACAGACGTGCGAACGACACCGGGTCGCCCGTCGCGGTGAACACGCGTTGCGCCTGACGGTCGGTGTGCGAGTGCAGCAGGTCGTTGCGGGTCAGCACACGCACCACGTCCTTGGCGGTCTCCTCGGCACTGGACACCAGCGTCACCTCGTCGCCCATGGCCAACTGGATGACCCCCGACAGGAGCGGATAGTGGGTGCAGCCCAACACGACGGTGTCGACACGCGCCTGCTGCAGCGGTTCGAGGTACCCCTCGGCGAGACCGAGGATCTGCCGCCCGGACGTGATGCCCCGTTCGACGAAGTCGACGAAACGTGGGCACGCCACCGAGGTGATCTCCGCGTGCGGGGCGGCGGCGAAGGCGTCGTCGTAGGCGCGTGACGCCACGGTGGCGGAGGTGCCGATGACCCCGATCCGACCCGATCTCGTGGTGGCGACGGCCCGGCGCACCGCGGGCAGGATGACCTCGATCACCGGGACCGGATAGCGTTCGCGGGCGTCGCGCAGGCAGGCCGATGAGGCTGTGTTGCAGGCGATCACCAACGCCTTGACCCCGCGCTCGACGAGGTCGTCGCCGATCGCGAGCGCATGTGCGCGGATGTCGGGGATCTTGAGCGGTCCGTAGGGACCGTTGCCGGTGTCGCCGACGTAGAGGATGTCCTCGTCGGGGAGCTGGTCGACGATGGCCCGGGCCACGGTGAGCCCGCCGACGCCGGAATCGAAGATGCCGATCGGCGCGTCGATGTTTGCCTCGGTCACCGAGGCAGTGTCCCACGGGTCGGGGTCGTCGGGCTCGCGCCGAACAGCTGCGCGGACGACGCCGCGGGATCCTTCTGGCGCCGACGACGGTCGCGGCCGGCGAGCAGCGATGCCGCGAGGACCCCGCCGATCGCGCCGAAGAGATGCGCCTGCCAGGACACCCCGTTCTGTCCGGGGAGGACACCCAGGAGAACCGATCCGTAGACGAGGAACAGCAGGACGCCGAGGAGGATCTGCAGCGGCGAGCGGTTGAACAGGCCGCGGACCAGCAGGAAGGCCAGCCACCCGAAGATGATCCCGGAGGCGCCGATGGTGATGGCGCCGGTGGGACCGAACAGCCACACGCCGACGCCCGAGACGATCCACACCACCGCGGTCGCGATCACGAAACGACGTGCGAGCAGCAGCAGGAACCCGAGGACCGCGCCCGGGACGGCGTTGGAGGTCAGATGCGCGAACCCGTCGTGCAGGAAGGGCGAGAACACGATCCCGACCAGCCCGTCGGCGTTGCGGGAGACGATCCCGTCGGCGTCGAGCCGGTTGTTCATGGCGGTGTCGACGGCCTCGACGGCGTACAACGTCGCGATGACGACGGCCATGACGACCGCAGATCGGATCCACAACGGGCGGCGACCCGCCGCGTCCACGGTCGGTGCGTCGTATCCGGTCATGTTCTCGGCTCCTCGCCTCACGCCCAGAGTTGGCCCTCCAGCGCGGTCTCTGCCTCATCGAGGGTACCGGCGTAGACACCGGTCGACAGATACTTCCATCCGGCGTCGCACACGATGAAGCCGATGTCGGCACGCTCGCCGGCGGCCAGGGCCGTGCGCGCGATCGCCAGGGCGGCGTGGGCGATGGCCCCGGTCGAGACGCCGACGAACAGCCCCTCGGTCTCCACCAGCTCGCGCACACGACGGATGGCGTCGCCGCCCTGGACCGAGAACCGCCGCGTCAGGACCGAGGCGTCGTACAGCTCCGGGACGAATCCCTCGTCGATGTTGCGCAGCCCGTACACCTCGTCGCCGTAGCGCGGTTCGGCCGCGACGATCGCGCAGTCGGGCCGGTGTTGACGCAGGTACCGCCCGACCCCCATCAGGGTGCCGGTGGTCCCCAGGCCCGCGACGAAGTGGGTGATCTCCGGGAGGTCGGCCAGCAGTTCGGGTCCGGTGTGTTCCTGATGCGCCAGGGCGTTGGCCGGATTGCCGTACTGGTACAGCATGATCCAGCTCGGGTTCTCCGACGCGAGTTGTTTGGCCATGGCCACCGCGGTGTTCGAGCCACCCGCCGCGGGCGAGGCGATGACCCGTGCGCCGTACATCGCGAGCAGCGCCCGACGCTCGTCCGAGGTGTTCTCCGGCATGACGCAGATCAGCTCGTAGCCCTTGAGTTTCGCGGCCATCGCCAGCGAGATGCCGGTGTTGCCACTGGTGGGTTCGAGGATGGTGCAGCCCGGGGTCAAGGTGCCGTCGCGTTCGGCCTCCTCGATCATCCGCAACGCCGGACGGTCCTTGATCGACCCCGTCGGGTTGCGGTCCTCGAGTTTCGCCCAGAGCCGGACGTGCGGACCCTCGTCGGTGTCGTCCCATCGAGGCGACATCCGTTGCAGACCCACCATCGGCGTGTGGCCGACGGAGTCGATGAGCGAGTCGTACCGGGTCATGGGCGCGGCCGTGTCGGACGTCCGGTCATCGCCGCCCACCTGCCACCGCGGGCAGGATCGTCACCTGGCCGCCGTCGGTGATCGCGGTGTCGAGACCACCGGAGAACCGGACGTCCTCGTCGTCGACGTAGACGTTGACGAACCGGTGCAGCTTCCCGTCGGCGATCAGCCGATCGCGCAGGCCGGGGTGGTTCGACTCGAGGTCGTCGATGAGCGAGGCGAGCGTGTCGCCGGACGCCTGCACGCGCTTCTCGCCGTCGGTGTGGGTCCGCAGGATGGTCGGGATGGAGACGGTGACGGTCATGGCTGTGCTCCTGAGATGTCGGTGTCGGCGATGACGATGTCCTCGTCGTCGACGAGCCCGTCGACGATGCGATAGCTGCGGACCTCGGTGTGGTCCGGATCCCGGGTCGAGATCAGGACGTAGTGCGCGTTCGGTTCCGAGGCGTAGGAGATGTCGGTCCGACTCGGGTAGGGCTCGGTGGCGGTGTGCGAGTGGTAGACGACCACCGGTTCCTCGTCGGCGTTCTCCATCGCCCGCCAGACCCGAAGTTGTTCGCCGGAATCGAAGCGGTAGAACGTCGGTGAGCGTTCGGCGTTGATCATCGCGACGACGCGCTCCGGGCGATCGGATCCCTCCGGTCCCGCCACGATCCCGCACGCCTCGTCGGGATGGTCGGCGCGGGCGTGCGCGATCATCTGATCGATCAGATCTCGCCTGATGGAGAGCATGCCGAGGGCAACGTCGTGCGCAGAGACGCTATTCCGGCGACGGGGCCGGCGGCGAGGACCGCGGCGACGATGGCGCGACGGACCACCACCGCGGCGGCCTCACACACCGCGGCCAGCAGGGCGACGTCGGGGTTCATGCCCGCGGGGACATCGGGGGTCGGCGGCACGACCCGCTCCCCGGTCGCCACCGCGAAGACGGTGTCGCCGTCCAGCGGCGAGTGGGCCGGACGGATGGCGTGGGCGATGCCGTCGTGGGCCGCCATCGCGACGCGCCGGGTGGACGCGGCGTCGAGACGGGCGTCGGTGGCGACGACACCGATGGTGGTGTTGAGGACGGTGGCCTTGGCGCGCAGCGCGCGATAGGCGTCGAGTTCGGCCGCGTCGGGGTTGCGTAGTCGGTGGTGGTCGAGGTCGTCGGCGGTGGCGCCCCACGGCAGACCGGTGTCCGGGTCGAGCACGTCGCCGACCGGGTTGGCCACCATCAGCGCCGACACCGTCACGCCCGGGGCCGCCGCGGTGTCCAGGACGACGCCCGCGGTCCCGACACCACCCTTGAGGACACCGGCGCGGGCACCGGTGCCCGCGCCCACCGATCCGACCGCGAAGTGTCGGTCGGCCGCACGCACGGCGCGTGCGCCGAAGTCGGCGTCGGGCCGCGCCGTCCAGCCACCGACCGGGAGGTCGAAGATGACCGCGGCGGGCACGATCGGCACCACGTCACCGAACGGGTTCATCGCCAATCCGACCCCGGCCGAACCGAGTTCGCTCATCACGCCGTCGGCCGCGGCCAGTCCGTACGCGCTGCCGCCGGTCAGGACGATCGCGTGGGCGGTCTGCACCGTGTTCGACGGATCGAGGAGATCGGTCTCCCGGGTACCCGGTCCGCCGCCGCGCACGTCGACCGCGGCGACCGCACCTGCGGGCAACAGCACCACCGTGACCCCGGTGGCCCAGCCCGAGCCGGGGACCTCGTCGTCGGCGACTCGCACGTCGTCGTCGAGCCGGTGGGCGTGTCCGACGGTGATCCCCGCGACGTCACCGAGAGCGTCGTTCGCGCTGGTGCGGAACCCGATCATCGCGGCGTCACTTCCCCATGAGTGCGACGACGAGCAGTTCCTGGACCACGGTCAGCCAGTGGTAGACGTCGAGGTGGGCGGCCTGGGGGTCGTCGGGCGGGAGTTCGTCGGGGGTGTTCTCGGTGACGCCGAGCATGGCGCCGAGGGCGAGGCGCACGTCGTTGACGGCGGTCAGCCACTGCTCGGCCTGTGCCGGGGTCAGCGTCACGTCACCACCCCCGGGCGGCAGGGTGTTCAGGACCGTCTGCGCCGCTTCGGATTTCGCGGCGATGATGTGCGGTTCGTGCACACTGCGCAGTGCGCCGTTGAGATCTCCGTTGACGGTGTCGGCACCGAGTTCGTGATCCTGATCCGGCCGGTGGAAGTCCGGGAGCAACCGACCCAGGGTGGCGTCGTCGGGTGGGGTCGAGTGTCCCGTCTCGATGCCGGTGATCGCCGACAGGTCGTCGGTGGGGGCACTGTCGGATCGTTCGTCGAGGAGCTCGGTCATCGACGTCACCAACGACGCGATGAGCTCACTCTCGTGGGAGTCGAGACGGGTGGTGATCCGGATGGAGCCGCCACGGCCCCGACGCTTCCAGTTCTGCACCCGGTCAGCTGTCCCGCTGCATGGTCGCCCACAGACCGGCGGACTGGAGTTTGCGCACGTCGATCTCCATCTTGTCGCGATCCCCGCTGGAGACCACCGCCTTGCCCTCGGTGTGCACCAGCATCATCAGCTGCGACGCCCGTGACTCCGAGTAGCCGAACACCTTCTGGAAGACGAACGTCACGTAGCGCATCAGGTTGACCGGGTCGTCCCACACGATCGTCACCCACGGACGGTCGATCGCGGTGCCGGCGTCGGCCGTGTCGGGTTCGGCCACCGCGGTACCCGCCGGGGTAGCCTCATCCTGACCGTCGAGTGTGATCCGACGCTCCGATCTGGCCTCGGTCCGGCGATCAACCGGCCCTGCTGCGGTGCGTACGCGTGCGGTCGTCATCAGTCCGCGCATGGCCCCAGGGTAGGTGATTGTGAGCGCCGAGAACACAGCGATGTTCACCGATCGGTATGAACTGACGATGGTGTCAGCCGCCCTGCGGGACGGCACCGCCCATCGTTCGTGCACGTTCGAGGTGTTCGCCCGACGTCTCCCCGACGGCCGCCGTTTCGGTGTCGTGGCCGGTACCGGCCGTGTCGTCGACGCCCTCGCCGGATTCCGGTTCGGCGACGAGCAACTGCGTGCGCTCGCCGATTCCGTGGACGCCGACACCCTCGACTGGTTGCGCGACTACCGCTTCACCGGCTCGATCGACGGCTACCGCGAGGGCGAGCTGTTCTTCCCCGGATCCCCCATCCTGAGCGTCCGCTCCACGTTCGCCGAGGCGGTGCTGCTCGAGACGCTGGTGCTGTCGGTACTCAACCACGACAGCGCCATCGCCTCGGCCGCAGCCCGCATGGTGACCGCGGCCGGGAGCCGACCGATCATCGAGATGGGCTCGCGTCGGACCCACGAGTCCGCGGCGGTGGCCAGCGCACGCGCGGCGTACCTGGCCGGGATGGCGTCGACGTCGAACCTCGAGGCGACGCGGCGCTACGGCGTCCCCGGCGCGGGCACCAGCGCCCACTCGTTCACCCTCGCCCACACCGGTCCGGACGGCCCCGACGAGCGCGCCGCGTTCGCCGCGCAGATCGACGCCCTCGGCGTCGGGACCACATTGCTCGTCGACACCTACGACATCACCCAGGGCGTGATCAACGCGATCGAGGTCGCGGGGACCGGACTCGGCGGTGTCCGCATCGACTCCGGCGACCTCGGGGTGCTGGCCCGGCAGGTGCGCGCGCAACTCGACGATCTCGGCGCACACGACACCCGCATCGTCGTCTCCGGCGATCTCGACGAATACGCCATCGCCGCGTTGCGTGCGGAGCCCGTCGACGCCTACGGGGTGGGGACCTCACTGGTCACCGGCAGCGGCGCGCCCACCGCGGGCATGGTCTACAAGCTGGTCGAGGTCGACGGCATCGGTGTCGCCAAACGATCCAGCCACAAGGAGTCGCGCGGCGGCGCGAAGGCCGCGGCGCGGTCGGCCCGCTCGACGGGGACCATCGTCGAGGAGATCATCTACCCGGCGGGCGGGTCCGTCCCCGACACCGGCGGGCTCGCGACGACCGACCTGCAGATCCCGCTGGTCCGCGACGGGCAGCCCGTCGACGGACTCCCCACCCTCACCGAGGGCCGCGATCACCTCGCCGACGCGCTCGTCAGCCTGCCGTGGGAGGGATTGGGTCTCTCGCGCGGCGAGCCCGCGATCCCCACCCGCTTCGCCCTGCCGTGACCCAGCTGCCCCCGGTCACCACCCTCCTCGAATCCGCCGTGTCCGCACTCGGCGGAGCGCACCGTGACGGCCAGGTGCGGATGGCGTCGGCGGTGGCGAACGCGATCGACACCGGCGAGCACCTCGCGGTCCAGGCGGGCACGGGTACCGGCAAGTCGCTGGCCTACCTGGTCCCCGCGCTACGCCACGCGGTCGACTCGGGCACCACGGTGGTCGTCTCCACCGCCACCATCGCCCTGCAGCGCCAGCTCATCGAGCGCGACCTGCCCCGGCTGGCCAAGGCGCTGACCAAACCCCTGAAACGAGCCCCTACCTTCGCGATCCTGAAGGGACGGTCGAACTACGTGTGCCTCAACAAGGTGCACAGCGGCGAGGCCGAGGAACAGACCGACGAGCTGTTCGACGCGTTCACCATGTCCCGGGTCGGGCGCGAGGTGGTCCGGTTGCGCGAATGGGTCAGCGACACCGAGAGCGGCGACCGCGACGAGCTCCCGATCGCGGTCCTCGACCGGTCGTGGAAGCAGATCAGCGTCAGCGCCCGTGAATGTCTGGGCGCGACGAACTGCAGCTACGGCACCGACTGCTTCGCCGAGCTGGCCCGGGCTGAGGCGGGATCGGCAGACGTGGTCGTCACCAACCACGCGATGCTCGCGATCGACGCGATGAGCGGCTTCAACGTCCTGCCCGAGCACGATGTCGTCATCGTCGACGAGGCGCACGAACTCGTGGACCGGATCACCTCGGTGGCCACCGCGGAGATCTCCCCGGGCACCGTGGCCGGCGTCGCCCGACGGTGCGCGAAGCTCATCGACGAGGAACTCGCCGACGACATCTCAGGTGCGGGCGAACTCGTGGCGCAGCTGCTCGACCAGACGCCTCCCGGCCGCTGGACCCGGCTGCCCGACGGCGCGCCGGAGACGTTCGCCGGTCTCCGCGACCGGCTGTGGCGGGCCCGCTCGGCGATCGGTCCCGCCCGCGGCAACGCCGATCCCGCCGGTGCGGCCGCCCGCTCGGCCGCCATCACCGCGCTCGACGACCTGCACGACAACGCGGTCCGTCTGCTCGGTGCCTTCGACGAACCGGACGAGTCGAAGCGACGGGACGTCGTGTGGATCGCCGAGGACCTGGTCCGTGACGAGCGTCGGCGGGTCATCCGTATCGCACCGCTCTCGGTCGGCGGGTTGCTGCGGTCGTCGCTGTTCAACGAGACCACCGCGATCCTCACCTCCGCGACTCTGACCATCGGCGGCACGTTCGACAACCTGGCCGCGAACTGGGGACTGCCCATCTCCGGGCGCGGCGCCGACACCACCGCTCCGCTGTCCGACCTCACCGCGACCGGTTCCTCGGTGCCCGCCGACGGCGACACCTTCCGGTGGCAGGGCGTCGATGTCGGATCGCCGTTCGACTACCGGACCTCGGCGATCCTCTACGTCGCCGCGCACCTCGACCCGCCGGGTCGCGCCGGGATCGCGCCGGCGACCATCGACGAGATGGTCGCGCTGATCGAGAGCGCCGGCGGACGCACCCTCGGGCTGTTCTCGTCGATCCGTGCCGCCAAGGAGGCCGCCGCACTGGTCCGCGAACGCATCGACCACCCGGTGCTCTGCCAGGGTGAGAACGCCACGGGCACGCTGATCTCGCAGTTCGCCGCCGACGAGTCGACGTGTCTGTTCGGGACCCTGTCGCTGTGGCAGGGCGTCGATGTCCCCGGCCCGTCGCTGAGCCTCGTGCTGATCGACCGGGTGCCGTTCCCCCGACCCGACGATCCGCTGCTCATCGCGCGCCAGGCCGCGGTCGCGGCCCGAGGTGGCAACGGCTTCCTCGCCGTGGCCGCCAACCACGCGGCGCTGCTGCTGGCGCAGGGCGCGGGCCGACTGCTGCGAGCCACCGACGACCGCGGCGTGGTCGCCGTCCTCGACCCCCGACTGGTGACCGCCCGCTACGGCGGATACCTGCGCGCATCGCTGCCGCCGTTCTGGCAGACCAGCGACCCGGCCGTGGTCCGCGCCGCGCTCACCCGGTTGCACACGACGGCGTCGAACGCCTGACGAGGTGCCCAACAGGCCGTCCTCCCGCCAAAGTCCCGGTCATCCCCTACGGTTGAGTGGGGCCGATGCGAAGTCGGTCGACGCTGACCCCGCCGACGGCACGGGTCAGCAACCGGTGAGGCGAAGGGTGGCGAACGGGTGATTGGGCGCATCGGCATAGATGACATCGAGCCGGTGGTATCCGCGGGACAGTTCGCGGCCAAAGCCGTTGTCGGCGAATATTTCCCGGTCAGCGCCACGGTCTGGCGCGAGGGTCACGACGCGGTCGCGGCGACGCTGCACGTCGAGGGACCGGTCCGCGGGTCGGTCCTCGAGTCGCCGATGTATCCCGCCCACGAGCCCGACACCTACAACGGCGCGTTCATCCCGGACGCGCCCGGTTACTGGTCGTTCCGGATCGATGCGTGGAGCGACCCGTACACGACGTGGAACAGCGCGGTCACCAAGAAGCTCGACGCCGGTCAAGACGCCACCGAACTGGCCAACGACCTCGAGTCCGGTGCGCGGCTGCTCGAGCGCGCGGCCGACGGGGTGCCACCCACCGACCGACAGTTGCTCACCGACGCGGTCGAGGCGTTGCGGTCCGACCACGATCTCGCCGTACGCGTCCGCCCCGCGCTCGCACCGGAGGTGGTGCGCCTGCTGAGCGACCACCCGGTGCGCGACCTGGTCACCAAGAGCCGCTCGTTCCGGGTGTGGGTGGACCGCACCCGGGCCCTGTTCGGGTCCTGGTACGAGATGTTCCCGCGCTCCACCGGCGGCTGGGACAACGACGGACGCCCGGTGCACGGCACCTTCCTCACCGCCGCACAGGATCTGCCTCGGATCGCCGACATGGGTTTCGACGTCGTCTACCTCCCGCCGATCCACCCCATCGGCGAGATGAACCGCAAGGGACCCAACAACACCCTGACCCCCGGACCGGACGACCCCGGCTCACCGTGGGCCATCGGATCCGCGCACGGCGGTCACGACGCCATCCACCCGCAGCTGGGCTCCGAGGAGGACTTCGGCTACCTGCTGGCGCGGGCGGACGAGCTGGGCATGGAGATCGCCATCGACCTCGCCCTGCAGTGCGCGCCGGACCATCCCTGGGCACTCGACCATCCGGATTGGTTCTATGTACAGCCCGACGGCACCATCGCGTTCGCCGAGAACCCGCCGAAGAAGTACCAGGACATCTACCCGCTCAACTTCGACGACGACCGCGCGGGCATCTACCGCGCCGTACTCGACGTGGTCCTGCACTGGGTGTCGTTGGGCGTCAAGATCTTCCGCGTGGACAATCCGCACACCAAGCCCGGGGACTTCTGGGAGTGGCTGATCTCCGAGGTCAAAAAGCGCGACCGCGACGTGTTGTTCCTCTCGGAGGCCTTCACCCGCCCGGCCCGGCTCTACGGGCTGGCCAAACTCGGGTTCACGCAGTCGTACACGTATTTCACCTGGCGGGTCGCGAAGTGGGAGCTGACCGAGTTCGGCACCGAGATCGCCGAGCACGCCGACGTCGCCCGGCCGAACCTGTTCGTCAACACCCCGGACATCCTGCACGAGACGCTGCAGTACGGCGGGCCCGGGATGTTCGCTCTCCGTGCGGCTCTCGCCGCCACGCTCGCGCCGACATGGGGCGTCTACAGCGGGTACGAGCTGTTCGAGGGCGACGCCGTCCACCCCGGCAGCGAGGAGTACCTCGACTCCGAGAAGTACGAGCTGCGTCCCCGCGACTACAAGGCGGCGTCCTCGCGTGGCGACTCGCTCGAGCCGTGGATCACCTCACTCAACTCCATCCGTCGCCGTCACCCAGCGCTCCAGCAGCTCCGCAACATCACCTTCCACCACGTCGAGAACGACGCGCTGATCGCGTACTCGAAGTTCGACCCCGCCACCGGTGATCTCGTCGTGGTCGTGATCAACCTCAACCCGTTCGGCGCCGAGGAGTCGACCCTCTGGCTCGACATGCCCGCGATCGGACACGACTGGTCGGACCGCTTCTCCGGTGTCGACGAGGTGACCGGCGAGAACTTCCACTGGGGTCAGGCCAACTACGTCCGACTGGAACCGTGGCGTCAGGTCGCGCACATCGTCGCGCTGCAACCGATCACCCCGGACACCGCCGCCCGACTGGCGTTCCGACTCCCCGAGAGGCAAGCGAGCTCATGAGCACCATCGACGCGGCCATGCCGGCCCAGGACCTCCACCGGCTACGGGTCGGTACCCATCACGACCCGCACTCGGTGCTCGGGGCGCATCCCGTTCCGGGCCACACCATCCTGCGGACGCTGCGTCCGGACGCGAGCGCCGTCGTCGCGGTCATCGGCGGCGAGGACCACCCGATGCAGCGGCAGGCCGACGGCCTGTTCGTCGTCGCCGTCCCCTACGCCGATCTGATCGACTACCGCTACCGCGTCACCTATCCGGCCGCCGACGGCACCACCACCGACTACCTGGTCGCCGACGGCTACCGGTTCCTGCCCAGTCTCGGTGAGCTCGATCTGCACCTGTTCGCAGAGGGCCGTCACGAGCGCCTCTGGGACATCCTCGGTGCGCACCTGCGCAGCTACGACACCCCCGACGGAACCGTCACCGGCACCTCGTTCGCGGTGTGGGCGCCCAACGCCCGCGGCATCACCCTGATCGGGTCGTTCGACGGGTGGGCGGGTCGGAGCACCCCGATGCGGTCGCTCGGGTCCAGCGGGGTGTGGGAGGTGTTCGTCCCCGACATCGGCGCCGGGACGCGTTACAAGTTCCGCATCGTCGGCAGCGACGGCGTCACCCGGGAAAAGGCCGACCCGATGGCGCGGCGCACCGAACTGCCGCCGGCGACGGCGTCGATCGTCGACGACACCGACCACGTCTGGGACGACGCGGCGTGGATCGAGGCGCGGGCACAGCTCGTGCCGACCGACGAGGCGATGAGCGTCTACGAGGTACATCTCGGGTCGTGGCGGCAGGGGCTCGACTACCGCCAACTGGCCGTCGAGCTCGGCGACTATGTCGTCGCGATGGGCTACACCCACGTCGAACTGCTACCGGTCGCCGAGTTCCCGTTCGGCGGGTCGTGGGGTTATCAGGTCACGTCGTACTACGCACCGACGTCGCGCTTCGGTAGCCCGGACGACTTCCGACACTTCGTCGATCACCTGCACGCGCTCGGGGTCGGCGTTCTCGTCGACTGGGTGCCGGCACACTTCCCCAAGGACGAGTGGGCGCTGGCGCGGTTCGACGGGCAGCCGCTCTACGAGCACGGCGACCCCACCCGTGGTGAGCAACTCGACTGGGGCACCTACGTGTTCGACTTCGGGCGCAGCGAGGTCCGTAACTTCCTCGTCGCCAACGCGCTGTTCTGGTTCGACCAGTTCCACATCGACGGTCTGCGGGTCGACGCGGTCGCGTCGATGCTCTACCTCGACTACTCGCGGCCCGACGGCGGGTGGACGCCGAACATCTACGGCGGGCGGGAGAACCTCGAGGCGGTGCAGTTCCTGCAGGAGATGAACGCGACCGTGCACAAGTACCACCCCGGGGTGGTGACCGTGGCCGAGGAGTCGACGTCGTGGCCCGGCGTCACGCGGACCACGAACCTCGGCGGTCTGGGTTTCTCCATGAAGTGGAACATGGGCTGGATGCACGACACCCTGGGCTTCCTCGGCCGGGATCAGGTGCACCGCAGCCATCACCACCACGAGATCACCTTCTCGCTGATGTACGCCTGGAGCGAGAACTTCGTCCTGCCGATCAGCCACGACGAGGTCGTGCACGGCAAGGGCACGCTGTGGAGTCGCATGCCCGGCGACTCGCACGCCAAGGCCGCGGGCGTCCGCGTGGCGCTGGCGTACATGTGGGCCCACCCAGGCAAGCAACTGCTGTTCATGGGCCAGGACTTCGGGCAGGTCGCCGAGTGGTCCGAGGAGCGCAGCCTCGACTGGGATCAGCGCACCGGCTGGGAGGGCGAGTTGCACACCGGTATCGAGTCACTGGTGGCCGACCTGAACCGCGTCTACCGCGCGACCCCGGCGCTCTACTCCCAGGACACCTCACCCAACGGCTATTCCTGGATCGACGCCAACGACACCGCCGGCAACATCATCAGCTTCCTGCGGTTCGGCTCCGACGGAAGCGTCGTCGCGTGCCTGTTCAACTTCTCCGGCGTGACACGCACCGATTACCGTGTCGGACTGCCGGTCTCGGGCACCTGGGTCGAGGTCCTCAACACCGACTCGCCGCACTACGCGGGGTCGGGCGAGGGCAACATGGGTGCCGTCGAGGCCGACGGCGACCCGTGGCACGGTCGTCCCGCCTCGGCGCGGATGACCCTGCCCGCCAACGGTGCGATCTGGTTCGCCCCGGCGACGGGCCTGGCCACCTAGTCGACGCCCCCCCCCGATTCGCCGAGGGTCAGTACAGGGCGCTGGCGAGCTTGCGTCGCGCCGAGACCACGTACGGCTCGGCGGGATCGAACAGCTCGAACAGCGACAGCAGTCGGGTGCGGACCTGTGACCGCTCGTCGCCGCTGGTCGCGCGGACGAGTGCGATGAGCCGGTCGAAGGCGTCGTCGGGTCGTTGGCTGAGCAGCAACACGTCGGCGGCGGCGAACTGCGCCTCGATGTCGCCAGGCCCGGCGGTGTCGACCACGGCGGGATCGTGGCTCTGCGCGCGGATGACGAACTCGACGTTGCGGGCCGCCGACGCCGCCTCGATGTTGGTCGGATCCGCCTCGGCGAGTGCGTGATACGCGGCCACCGCACCCTCGAGGTCACCGTCGTCGAGCAGGGCTTCGGCTGCGGCCATGCCCGGGTCCTCGACCTCGGCCGGCTCGGACGCCTCGGCCGCGGGCAGTCCGGTGAGCTGGTCGCCCACCTTGCCCATGATCTCGTCGACCCACGCGGTGATCTGTGCCGCCGGCTGCACGCCCTGGAACGCGGCGACCGGCTGACCGAGCGCGATCGCGACCACGGTCGGGACCGACTGCACGCCGAACGCCTGCGCGATCCGCGGATTGGCGTCGATGTCGATCTTCGCGAGGATCCACGCGCCGTCCGCCTCGGTCGCCAGCTTCTCCAGCAGCGGCGAGAGCTGCTTGCACGGTTCGCACCAGGTCGCCCAGAGGTCGACGAGCACGAGGACCTGCTCGGAACGGGCGAGCACCTCGGTCTCGAACGTCGCCTCCGACACCTCGACGACCAACGGAACGGTCGGGGCCGACCCAGCTGGATCGGTTCCCGTCGCGTCCGCGACGGGCGGACGCGACGGAGCGGCCGGCCGGGTACGCGCGGCATCGGCTCGTTCTTTGAGTACGGACAGGTCAACCGCGCCGGTCATGGCGGCCGCGCGGGCGACGGCACCGGCGGGAGGACGTTGCTGGGGTCGGCTCACACATCCAGTTTGGCACGAGCGGTGGCATCGGATCCACGCGGCGCACGACCGCTCGTGCGGACGACGCCGGCGGCGACGGCACCGAACGCCATGGCCGCGGCGGCCAGCCACAGGGCCGTTCCCAGGGTGAAGGTGTGGCTGATCGGACCGATCAGCGCCGGCCCGGCCAACATGCCGAGATAGCCGCTGCCGACGACCGTCGAGATGACGCGGCCGCTGGGCTCGGCGGTCACGTTGCCCGCTGCGGTGAACAGTTGCGGGACGCCGCCCGCGACCCCGATGCCGAACACCGCCCAGCCGAGGATGGCGACGGCGGGTGCCGGCGCGCAGATGACCACGGTCATGCCGAGAACCGCGGTGAGGGCGCCGCCGCGGACGACCGCGACCGGTCCGAACCGTGCGGTCACGGCGTCGGCGGCGAACCGGCCGATGAGCATCGTGGCGCTGAAGGCACCGAACGCGACCGCACCCGCGGCGTCGGAGGTACCGAACCGTTCGACCAGGTGCAGTGCGCTCCAGTCGTACGCGGTGCCCTCGGCCAGCATCAAGGCGAAGGCGACCAACGCCATCAGCGCGACCCGTCCGCGCAGACCCGGCGGGAATCGCTTGCGCGAGATCGGATCGCCGGACGGGACCGGATCCGCGCCGTTACCTGCGCGTCCGGCGACCAGGAACGGCCGCGTCGCCAGCACCCCGACCGTCGACACCGCGGCCACCGTGCCGACGGTCGCGGCCACGGGGATGTCGAGGAACAGTCCCACCGCCGCGATCCCGGACCCCACCAACCCGCCGACGGAGAAGTAGGCGTGGAACGACGACATGACGGGACGACCGTAGGCCTGCTCGATGACGACGGCCTGCGAGTTCATCGACACGTCGAGCGCACCGTTGCCGAAACCGAACACCGCCAGCGCGACCGCGAGCTGGAGCGCGGAATCGGCGAAGACCGGACCGAGTGTCGACACCGCGAGCATCAGGGCACCCGCGATGGTGAGACCGCGCGAGCCCCACCGGTCGATCAACGGGCCGCAGAGCTGCATCCCCACGAACGCCGAGCCGCCGAGGATGAGGAGGAGTCCCCCGAGGGTGGTGTGGTCGACGCCGGTCCGGTCGGAGATGACCGGGATGTGCGACACCCACATCGACGCCAGGAAGCCGTTGATGCCGAACACCGCCGACACCGAGATCCGCTGTCCCCGCAGTCGACGCGTCACCGGTGGTGACGCCGTGGACACGCTCATTCGAGGTGTCGGTCGACGCGTTCGACCTTGGCGGTCAGCTGATCGTCGAATCCGGGGCGGATGTCGGCCTTGAGCACCAGCGACACCCGGGGCGCGAGGGCGGCGACCGCGTCGGTGGCCGCCTTCACGACCGCCATCACCTCATCCCACTCGCCCTCGAGATAGGTGAACATCGCGGTGGTCTGATGGCTCACGCCGGACTCGCGCACGACACGGACGGCGGCGGCGACCGCGGCACTCATCCCGCCGTCGGCATCCACCGAGTCGGCACCGGACGGGGCAAGGCTGAAGGCGACGATCATGGGTCAACGGTCACATGCACGCAGCGCCGACCGCAACCGGCAGGCCGATCAGGCCGGCCGGCCCTCGACCGCCGACGACAGCTCGGCCAGATGACCGTTGCGAGCAGCCCAGCGCTCGAAGACGATCGTGCCGAACGGCGGGATGCTCGAGATCAGCGCGAGCACGACGACCGGGACACGGAACTCCCGGGCTCCTCCGAGACGTATCGGCACGTCAGTCCGCCACTTCAGCGACATCGCCGTGACGATCGAGACGATCACGAACACCACGAAGACGATGCCGTGGACCATGCCGGGCACGGCCACCGCCTCGGTGTGTCCGAGCACCCACTTGAAGAACATCGCGATCAGCAGTGCCAACCACGTGATGGCCTCGAGAACCGCGATGAAGCGGAATCGCTTGGCCGTGGTGCGCAGGTCGAAGAAGTTGCTCATGCCGACCATTGTGCCCGATCCGGGGCGGTGATACTACGCGCGGTAGTAGGAGCGGGTCAGGACTGCGCCGGAACGGTGAGGATGAGCGCGTCGCCCTGTCCACCCGCACCACACAGGGCCGCCGCACCCACACCGCC
The DNA here is from genome assembly GCF_024171815.1 of Williamsia maris. Taxonomy (GTDB): domain Bacteria; phylum Actinomycetota; class Actinomycetes; order Mycobacteriales; family Mycobacteriaceae; genus Williamsia_A; species Williamsia_A maris. The sequence continues at coordinate 947,001 of NZ_JAMTCJ010000004.1, forward strand.
GCCGCGTCGGGCGAGTTCGAGTGCGAGATGCAGGGTGATCCGGGCGCCGGAGGTGCCGATCGGGTGACCCATCGCGATCGCGCCGCCGTTGACGTTGACGATCTCCGGATCGATGCCGAGCTGGTCGGTCGACGCCAGTCCCACCGCGGCGAAGGCCTCGTTGATCTCCACCAGATCAAGATCCTTCGGCGCGATACCCGCACGTGCACAGGCCTTCTCGATCGCGTTGGCGGGCTGGCTCTGCAGCGTCGAATCGGGGCCGGCGACGACGCCGTGGGCACCGATCTCGGCAAGCCAGGTCAGACCGAGTTCGGTTGCCTTCTCCTTGCTCATCACCACCACCGCGGCCGCTCCGTCGGAGATCTGCGACGAGTTGCCCGCCGTGATGGTGCCGTCCTTGCGGAACGCCGGACGCAGACGCCCCAGCGAATCGGTCGTGGTGTCGGCCCGGACACCCTCGTCGGTCGTGAACTCGATCGGGTCGCCCTTGCGCTGAGGAATGCTCACCGGGACGACCTCGTCGGCGAAGACGCCGTTCTTCCAGGCCTCGGCGGCGCGCTGGTTCGAGCGGGCCGCGAACTCGTCCTGCTGCTCCCGCGTGTAGTGGGTGCGGTCGTTCTCCTGCTCGGTGAGCGCGCCCATGGGCTGGTCGGTGAACGGATCGTAGAGACCGTCGAACGCCATGTGGTCGACGAGTTCGGTGTTGCCGTACTTGAACCCACCGCGGCTGCCGGGCAGCAGGTGGGGGGCGCCGGTCATCGACTCCTGACCGCCGGCGACGATGCAGTCGAACTCGCCCGCGCGGATCAGCTGGTCGGCCAACGCGATCGCGTCGATGCCGGACAGGCACATCTTGTTGATCGTCAACGCCGCGACGTCCCAGCCGATCCCGGCCTTCACCGCCGACTGGCGGGCGGGCATCTGACCGGCGCCCGCGGTCAGGACCTGGCCCATGATCACGTATTCGACCGCCGAGGCAGGCACCTTCGCCTTCTCCAGCGCGCCTCGGATGGCGATGGCGCCGAGGTCGACCGCACTGACGTCCTTGAGGGAGCCCATCAGGCGACCGATCGGGGTACGGGCTCCGGCGACGATGACCGATGACATGGGGACCTCCGGTGTGTGACGGGCGGAGACGCGGTGTGCGTCTCCGGCGACCGTCGAGTGGCGACGTTTTCGGGCCCAACGCTACCGTTGCCCTCATGACAGCGTTTGCAGAGTCGCCCTCCGCGCCCGACCCCGCGTCCGGCCCCACTGCGCTCATCGGCGATCTGGTCACCGCGATCGATCACGTGGGCATCGCGGTGAGCGACCTCGAGGCCACCAAGGCCTGGTACGCCGAGCATCTCGGTTTCGTGTGTCTGCACCAGGAGACCAACACCGACCAGGGGGTCATCGAGGCGATGGTGGGCCCGGCCGACGCGCAGATCACCGGCAGCGCACAGATCCAGCTGCTCGCCCCGTTGGACGACTCCTCCACCATCGCGAAGTTCCTCGACCGCAAGGGACCCGGACTGCAGCAGCTGGCCGTGCGGGTCGTCGACGTCGACGAGGTGGTTCGTCGACTGACCGCCAACGGCGTCCGCGTCCTGTACCCCGAGGCACGTCGTGGGACCGCCGACTCGCGCATCAACTTCGTCCATCCCAAAGACGCTGGTGGCGTGCTGCTCGAGCTGGTGGAACCCGCATCGCACTGAGTTCGAACCGGATGTCCGTCCGATGGCGGAGTCGACTCAATGAAGTCGGCTCCACCGCGTAAACTCTGCGCCATGTCCGAACACGATCACGCCTCGCAGTCCGGCCTTCCCTTCGCCATCGCCATGCGTGGCTACGACCGAGAACAGGTCAGCGAGTTCTTCAAACGCTCGGACGCGGAGATGCGTGTCATCGCCGCCGACCGTGATGCGGCTGCATCCAACGCGCGCGAGCTCGCCGAGCACCTCGACGACGCCCGCGACGAGATCGAACAGCTCCGTCGCGACGTCGACTCGTTGTCGGTGCCGGTCAGCACCGCCCAGGGCATGAGCGACCGCATCTCGCGCATGCTGCAGCTCGCGGCGGACGAGGCCTCCGAGATGCGGGCGACCGCCCAGTCGGAGGCGGCCGAGCTGCTCTCGGTGGCCCGTCAGGAGGCGGCGGCTCTACGGGCCGACGCCGCCGAGGAGGCGTCGTCGACCCTGGCCGCGGCCAACGTGGAGTCGCAGCGTCTGCGCACCGAGGCATCCCGTCTCGAGGGCGACGCGCGCAAGCGCTCGGAGGACAACGCCGCCTTCATCGCCGACCGCACGGCCGCCATGGAGACCGAGCACAAGCGGACCATGACCGCGGCCAAGCAGGAGGCCGAGCGGATCGTGGCCAACGCGCGCGCCGAGGCCGAGGAGATCGACGTCCAGGCGCAGCGCAACCGCGAACGCGTCCAGGAGGACTTCGACGTCACGATGGCGGCCCGCCGCGACAAGGCCGTGACCGCGGTCAAGGAACTCGAGCTGTCGTCGGAGGCCACCGCACGCGATCTCATCGACAACGCATCCGCCGAATCCGATCGGCTCCTCGCCCACTCGCATTCGATCGCGACGGATCGGGTCACCCGCTCGTCGGAGCTGGTGCACAGCGCGCGTCAGCTGCGGTCACGGATGTTGGCGCAGCTCAGCGAAGTGCGTACGCAGCTCGACGACCTGCCCCGCCTGCTCGCCGAGCTGGAGGACGAGAAGGAACTCGTCGACACCGACAGCACCGATCTGCTGAACTCCGGTCTGGCCGAACACGCCAAGATCTCCCGGTCGACCGACGGACGGTCTCCGGGAGATGCTGAGACGACCGCCGACGACCAGGACGAGCAGGGATCGAACCGTACGACGCCGATGAGTCAGTCCTACCGCTGAAAACGCCTCAGGACCGATAGCCCGTACGGCCGCCGCGTCCACGCCAGCACCCCGTGTGCCAGTGCCGGCGGTCGTCGCCGCCCCTGTCGTCGACCGGCCACGCGACGATGTGCGCGATCCCGGGCAGGATCGAGTGGTTGCAGCCCGGGCACAGGTAGGTCTTGGTCGCGGCCGCACCGGAGATGGGTCGGACGTGATGGTCGACCTCGTAGCCCGCAGGTCCGCTCTCCACCCGGTGCAGAGGTCCGGCCGACGCCGCTCGCGGCGGCGGGCGATCTCGTCTGTTGTGACGGGGCATGTCGGCCTCAGAACAACCGGAACTCGGTGCTCTCGGTTCCCCGCAGCGCATCGTAATCCAGTATCAGGCAACGAATCCCACGATCCTCGGCCAGCGTTCGTGCCTGCGGCTTGATCAGCTGCGCCGCGAACACACCGGACACCGGGGCCAGCGTCGAGTCGCGGTTCATCAGCTCGAGGTAGCGCGTGAGCTGCTCGACACCGTCGATCTCACCGCGGCGCTTGATCTCGACGGCGACCGACCCACCGGACGCGTCACGACACAGGAGATCGACCGGCCCGATGGCCGTCATGTACTCACGGCGCACGAGCGTGTAGCCCGGTCCGAGGGTCTGTACGTGTTCGGCCAGCAACTCCTGCAGGTGTGCCTCGACGCCGTCCTTGACCAGACCGGGATCGATGCCGAGCTCGTGCGAGGAGTCGAGCTCGACCTCGCCGAGGATGATGCGGAGCTCTTCACCGGCCTTGTTCGTCACCACCCACAGGGCGGTGCCCGCGGCCCCGTCGGGAACCGGTTGCTCGACGAGCCGGCACGGTGGGCTCATCCAGTTCAACGGCTTGTAGGCGCGGTCGTCGGCGTGCACGCTCACCGAGCCGTCGTTCTTGACCAGCAGCAGACGACGGGCCATCGGCAGATGAGCCGTCAACCGGCCCACGTAATCCACCTGGCACTCCGCGATCACCAAACGCACCCTCCCACCTTAGGGGTCGGCGGGTTGTCGGGGCGGACCCACCCGACGATGCTGTGTGCGTGACCGATGTGACCCGGCTGTCGTCGAGAACCGTGTACCGCAACGCGTGGATGTCGGTCCGGGAGGACGACGTCCGACGGGCGGACGGGAGCGCGGGGATCTACGGCGTGGTGGACCGTCCGCTCGGCGTCGTCGTCGTGGCGCGCCGACCCACCGCGTCCGATGACGAGCAGATCTACCTCGTGGAGCAGTTCAGATATCCGGTCGGCGCACGTCGCTGGGAGTTCCCGGCCGGTACCGCACCGGACGGGATGGCGCTGGAGGCGGTGGCGCTCGCTGACCGCGAACTCCGCGAGGAGACCGGTCTGATCGCGGGGCGTCTCACCCATCTCGCCACCATCGACGTGGCGCCGGGGTTCTGTGCCCAACGATCGGCGATCGTGCTGGCCGAGGACCTCGTCCAGGGCGACCCGGACCGGGAGCACGAGGAGCAGGACATGCGTGGCCGCTGGTGGGATCGGTCGGAGCTCACGGCGGCGATCGGGACCGGGAGGATCTGCGACGCCCAGACGCTGGCCGCGTGGGCCTGCGTCATCAACCGCGGTTCGCCGCCTGCTTGAGCAGGACGTCCTCGGCCACCTCGACCGCTTCCGCCATCGTGGAGGTGATGGCGGCCTCCGAGGGGTTGGCAGGCAACCGCTCACGTGACCGCCGGTCCATCCCCACGAGGATGCCGTCGGGGTCGACGATGACCCATTCCTTGCCGTCCTCGCGCAGTGACCGACGCAGACCGATCAACATGCGACGGGACACCTCGTCGATGATGCCGACACGCCTCAGCTCCACGATGATCACCTCGGAGTCCGCGCGGATCGACTCGACGCGGCGGACGACGCTCTCGGTGCCCGAGAACGTCAGGTCGCCCTGCAGCTCCAGGACGCGGATCCGGTCGCGGTGGGCGCGGAGGTAGACCTGCTCGACCGTGCTGCGGTCCGTACCCACCTCGAGCTCGTGTCCGTCGTAGGTGGAGCGGATCGTCACCCGGCTCTCCCGGGCCACGTTGAACATGTGCAGCCCCAGATCGGCCGACAGATGCCGGCAGGCCCGCACGCCGCGGACGCTGTTGCCGTGTTCGTCGAGACGAGGCGAGTAGACGCCGATACCGAGCTGGCCGGGCAGGACTGCGAGGATCCCGCCGCCGACACCGCTCTTGGCGGGCAGCCCCACCGAGGTGACCCAGTCACCGGCGCCGTCGTACATGCCGCAGGTCGTCATCACACTCAGGACGCGACGTACGACCACCTGGTCCAACATCCGACGGCCGGTACGGGGATTGATCCCTCCGTTGGCCAGGGTCGAACCGATCACCGCGAGATCGTCGGTGGTGACGCGCACCGAGCACTGCCGGAAGTAGAGATCCACCGCGTCCTCGGGATCGGCGGGCATGACGCCGTAGCTCTCGAGCATGTAGGCGATCGCACGGTTGCGTGACCCGCTCGCCGTCTCCGACCGGTACACCGCATCGTCCAACGACAGTCGACGCCCGGCACACCCGGAATAGAAATCGAGGATTGTCCGGAACGCCTCATCGACGTCGCCGACATCGGTCGTGCCGTCCTCGTCGCCGGGAGCGAGAAGCAGTGCCGCCGCGGTGATGGCGCCGGCGTTGATCATCGGGTTCTTCGGATTGCGTGTTCGAGCGTCGACGCTGATCTCGTTGAAGGCCTCGCCGGACGGCTCGACCCCGATGTGGGCGTCGACGGTCTCGACACCCCGCAGGGACAGCGCGAGCGCGTACGTGAGGGCCTTGGAGATCGACTGGATGGTGAACTCGAGGGACGAGTCACCGATCGAGTAGACATGTCCGTCGTGGACGGCCACCGACACCGCGAACCTGTCCGGGTCGACCGCTGCGAGCTCGGGGATGTAATCGGCCAGTTCACCAACGTTGTTCACCACGCAGTCGGATTCGATATGACGCAGATAATCGACCACGACGGACACCATGCTGCCCATCCAAGCAGACGGTCTCGGAAATGACTGAAGCCCCGGAAACCGATGATGGTTTCCGGGGCTTCAGTAAGTTGTGTTCGGCGGTGTCCTACTCTCCCACACTGATTAGGGTGCAGTACCATTGGCGCTGGAGGGCTTAGCTTCCGGGTTCGGGATGGGACCGGGCGTTTCCCCTCCGCTATGGCCGCCGTAACTCTGCGAAACAGAGACACGAACATAACGGTGAAACCATTCTTGCGTCTGGATTCTATGTGTTTGTTTGTGTGTTGTTTCAGATATTGCACAGTGGATGCGAAACAAATTCAAATCTATTGCTTTTATTTGAAGGTTGTTGTTGTAAGTCCTCGGCCGATTAGTACCAGTCACCTGCACCCATTACTGGGCTTCCAGTTCTGGCCTATCAACCCCATGGTCTGTGGGGGGCCTTAACCACGCGATGGTGGTGAGAAACCTCATCTTGGAACAGGCTTCCCGCTTAGATGCTTTCAGCGGTTATCCCTTCCGAACGTAGCTAACCAGCAGTGCTCCTGGTGGAACAACTGGCACACCAGAGGTTCGTCCGTCCCGGTCCTCTCGTACTAGGGACAGGTTTCCTCAAGTTTCTTA
>NZ_JAMTCJ010000005.1 GCF_024171815.1 Williamsia maris
CAGTGGCGTGTTCTAGACCCGAAGCGGAGTGATCTACCCATGGCCAGGGTGAAGCGTCGGTAAGACGACGTGGAGGCCCGAACCCACTTCAGTTGAAAATGGAGGGGATGAGTTGTGGGTAGGGGTGAAAGGCCAATCAAACTCCGTGATAGCTGGTTCTCCCCGAAATGCATTTAGGTGCAGCGTCGCATGTTTCTCACTGGAGGTAGAGCTACTGGATGGCGGATGGGCCCTAAAAGGTTACTGATGTCAGCCAAACTCCGAATGCCAGTGAGTGAGAGTGCGGCAGTGAGACTGCGGGCGATAAGGTTCGTAGTCGAGAGGGAAACAGCCCAGATCGCCGGCTAAGGCCCCTAAGCGTGTACTAAGTGGAAAAGGATGTGGGGTCGCGAAGACAACCAGGAGGTTGGCTTAGAAGCAGCCACCCTTGAAAGAGTGCGTAATAGCTCACTGGTCAAGTGATCCTGCGCCGACAATGTAGCGGGGCTCAAGTACACCGCCGAAGCCGCGGCACTCACACAATACATTCATGCACCTCTGCGGGGGTGTGTGTGGTGGTGTGGGTGGGTAGGGGAGCGTCCTGCACCCATGGAAGCCACAGAGTGATCTAGTGGTGGAGGGTGTGGGAGTGAGAATGCAGGCATGAGTAGCGAAAGACGAGTGAGAAACTCGTCCGCCGAATGATCAAGGGTTCCTGGGCCAGGCTAATCCGCCCAGGGTGAGTCGGGACCTAAGGCGAGGCCGACAGGCGTAGTCGATGGACAACGGGTTGATATTCCCGTACCCGTGTTATCGCGCCCGTGATGAATCACATGTACTAACCATCCAAAACCGCCGAGAAGACCTTCGGGTCTCGAGTGTGGGGCTGCATGGGACCTTGTGTGGTAGTAGTCAAGCGATGGGGTGACGCAGGAAGGTAGTGGGGCCAGTCAGTGGTTGTACTGGTGTAAGCCTGTAGGGCGAACGGTAGGCAAATCCGCCGTTCACATAGCCTGAGAGGTGATGCGTAGCCGAATGAGGCGAATTCCATGATCCTATGCTGCCGAGAAAAGCCTCTAGCGAGTGGTGACACGGCCCGTACCCCAAACCAACACAGGTGATCAGGTAGAGAATACTAAGGCGATCGAGAGAACTGTGGTTAAGGAACTCGGCAAAATACCCCCGTAACTTCGGGAGAAGGGGGACCACGTCTGGTGACGATCTTTACGATCTGAGCTGGGGGTGGTCGCAGAGACCAGAGAGAAGCGACTGTTTACTAAAAACACAGGTCCGTGCGAAGTCGTAAGACGATGTATACGGACTGACGCCTGCCCGGTGCTGGAAGGTTAAGAGGACCGGTTAATCACTTCGGTGGTGAAGCTGAGAATTTAAGCCCCAGTAAACGGCGGTGGTAACTATAACCATCCTAAGGTAGCGAAATTCCTTGTCGGGTAAGTTCCGACCTGCACGAATGGCGTAACGACTTCTCTGCTGTCTCAACCACAGACTCGGCGAAATTGCAGTACGAGTAAAGATGCTCGTTACGCGCGGCAGGACGAAAAGACCCCGGGACCTTCACTATAGTTTGGTATTGGTGTTCGGTTCGGTTTGTGTAGGATAGGTGGGAGACTGTGAAACCCGCACGCCAGTGTGGGTGGAGTCGTTGTTGAAATACCACTCTGATCGTATTGGATACCTCAACCTCGGACCATGATCTGGTTCAGGGACAGTGCCTGATGGGTAGTTTAACTGGGGCGGTTGCCTCCCAAAATGTAACGGAGGCGCCCAAAGGTTCCCTCAGCCTGGTTGGCAATCAGGTGTTGAGTGTAAGTGCACAAGGGAGCTTGACTGTGAGACGGACATGTCGAGCAGGGACGAAAGTCGGGACTAGTGATCCGGCACCGGCAAGTGGAAGCGGTGTCGCTCAACGGATAAAAGGTACCCCGGGGATAACAGGCTGATCTTCCCCAAGAGTCCATATCGACGGGATGGTTTGGCACCTCGATGTCGGCTCGTCGCATCCTGGGGCTGGAGTAGGTCCCAAGGGTTGGGCTGTTCGCCCATTAAAGCGGCACGCGAGCTGGGTTTAGAACGTCGTGAGACAGTTCGGTCTCTATCCGCCGCGCGCGTAAGAAACTTGAGGAAACCTGTCCCTAGTACGAGAGGACCGGGACGGACGAACCTCTGGTGTGCCAGTTGTTCCACCAGGAGCACTGCTGGTTAGCTACGTTCGGAAGGGATAACCGCTGAAAGCATCTAAGCGGGAAGCCTGTTCCAAGATGAGGTTTCTCACCACCATCGCGTGGTTAAGGCCCCCCACAGACCATGGGGTTGATAGGCCAGAACTGGAAGCCCAGTAATGGGTGCAGGTGACTGGTACTAATCGGCCGAGGACTTACAAC